>NZ_BDBK01000008.1 GCF_001612945.1 Nocardia inohanensis NBRC 100128 | reverse complement strand
TTTTGATCTTTTGATCTCTGAAACCTCCAAACCGTCCCCCACTCAACCAGAGGCAAGCCGCGGCCGTCGAATACTGCCGAACCGCTGAAGAATCTGAGGCCGCCGCAAATCACGCGCCATCCACTCACCAAGCGTCACACCGGCCGCAAGCGCCAGCCCAACAGCGAAAGCACTCAAAAGCTGGTTCAGACCTATCAACTGCTCATCATTGAGAAGCGCATAGAGCCCGCGATAAACCCGAAGACCGGGCAGCAGCGGAGTGATACCCGCAATCGCCACTACAAGCGGCGGCGTCAAGGCCCGCCGCGCAAGCAGACCACCCGACAGACCGACCACGACAGCCGCCGCCCCAGACGAGACGATAGGCCCGAAGCCGATCTGCTCCGCCAACAGATAAACAACAATGGCCGCCGCACCACTGAAAGCCGCGACCGCCAAAGCCCGGCGCTCCGCATAACAAGCCAAAGCGAAGGCCATCGAAGTAAGCCCACCGGCGAAGAGCTTGAGGGGAAGATTGGTGAGATCGCGCGCCGGAGCCATGTCCACCGAAGGCACCGACAGATTTAGCAGCTCCGCGACTCGCAACGTGAGGACGATCCCCGCGATGATCCCACCGGTCATCATGATCACTTCGAGCATGCGGGCCGCCGCCGTGATGGGCGCTCCGGTAATGGCGTCCTCGACCGCGCCGACCAATTGCAGACCGGCCAGCAGCACCGCGATCCCGGCAGCGATGATCAACGCCGGGTCCAGGTGCAGGGTGCTGACATACGAGCTGACCAGCACCGCGGGTATGGCCGCGATGATGCCACCGGCCATGTGCTGGAAGAAGAACGGCAAACCGCGCCGGTTCAGCCGGCGGTTGGTCCGGTCGATGGCGGTGGTGGTCGCGAAGCTCAGCAGGGCGATCAGCCAGCCGCCGTTGAGCAGCAGCGCGACCGCCGCGGCCATCAGCGCCCAGCCGAAGGTCGCGATCCAGCGGTGGTAGGGGTGCGGGGCGGAGGTGATCTCGTCGAGGGCTTCGAGGGCCTCTTCGGGAGGCGGCAGCTCGCGGCGGATGCGGCGGGTCAGCCGGTCCACGGCCGCCAGACGGGTGAAGTCGAGAGATCGGTAGTGGACCACGCGCATGGTCGATGCCGGGGGGAGGCGTGGGCCGCGGTCGGCGGAGATGCGGATCGAGTTGTAGGTGACGTCGATGTCGACCTGCGCCAAGCCGTAGGTGGCGGCGATGAATTCGACCTGGGTCGTGGTGTCGGTGACCGCGGTGCCCGACGCGAGGACGACCTCGCCGACACGCTCGGCCAGGTCGAGCACCCGGGTCACTTCGGCGTCGTCGGTCAGATCGATGGGTTGCAGCGGTGCGGGCGCTTCCACCACGGCGTCCATGGTGGCGCGGCGCTCGCCGAACACCTGGTCGGTGGCCCGGGTCAGCCAGCGCTGCCAGCGTCCGCGAGCGCTTGCCGCGCCGTTCAGCTGCTCGGTTGCCAGCTCATTGCTCACAAGAGAAACGTACACGGGTGCGATAGATCACCGGGGTGAGCGTGCCGAGGGCAGTAGTGTTTTCGAGTATGGCAAGCGGTGGCGAATCGATAGCGGAAACACTACGCGCGGCACTCGACGGATCGTGGCGTGACGTGCGTGAACAGGCCCGGCAACACCTCGACGACGATCGTCTTTTCGGCGATCCCTACCTGGACTACAAGGCGGCGCGCACCCGCGTGCTGGAACAAATGAGACTGGTGTCCTCATTCGGCTGGGTCGAAAGAGGTTTCCGGCTCGAAGACGGGGGTATCGGGGACCCGGGCGGCGCGGTCACGGCCCTCGAGATGCTGGCCTATACGGACCTGTCGCTGTGGGTGAAATCCGGTGTGCAGTGGGGACTTTTCGGCGGTGCGGTGGAGAACCTCGGCACCGAACGGCATCGGGAATACATCCGGCGTTTGATCACCCTGGACCTGCTGGGGTGCTTCGCCATGACCGAAACCGGTCACGGCAGCGACGTGGCCAACCTGGAAACCACGGCGACCTACGATGCGAGCACCCGAGAGTTCGTGGTGCACAGTCCGACTCCGTCCGCGCGCAAGGATTACATCGGTGGCGCGGCCGAACATGCCCAGATAGCAGCGGTTTTCGCACAGTTGATCACCGGCGGGGAATCGCAAGGCGTGCACTGCTTTCTGGTGCCGATCCGGGACGAGCAGGGCGGGGATCTGCCCGGCGTCACCACCTCCGACTGTGGGCTCAAGGGCGGCCTGCCGGGGGTCGACAATGGCCGAATCATGTTCGACCACGTGCGAATTCCGCGCGAGAACCTGCTCAACCGGTACGCCGATGTGGCGCCGGACGGAACCTACAGCTCCGAGATCGAGAACCCCAGCCGGCGCTTCTTCACCACCCTCGGCACCCTGGTGCGCGGGCGGGTCAGTGTCGGCGGGGCGGCGGCCGCGGCGGCGCGGGTCGCCTTGAGCATCGCCATCCGGTACGCCGAGCAGCGACGGCAGTTCTCCGACCCGGACACCGGCGAAGAGACCGTCCTGATGGATTACCGCAGCCATCAGCGGCGGCTGCTGCCCTTGGTCGCACGGTCCTATGCGCTGGCGTTCGCACAGAACGATCTGGTCCGTCGCATGCATCTGGTGCAGACCGGACAGGACCTCGACCCGAATGCGCAACGCGCCCTGGAGAAGCGCGCCGCCGGACTCAAGGTCGCGCAGTCCCGGCACGCCACCCACGCCATCCAGGAATGCCGGGAAGCGTGCGGCGGCGCGGGCTACCTCACCGAGAACCGGCTGGTCACGCTGAAAGCCGACACCGACGTATTCACCACCTTCGAAGGCGACAATGTGGTGCTCACCCAGCTGGTGGCGAAGGAGCTGCTGACCGCCTACTCCGACGAGGTGCGGGATCTGGACGCGCTCGGCTGGGTTCGGTTCGCCTCCACCATGGCTCGCGATGTGGTGCGGGAACGCTCCGGCGTGCGCCAGCTGATCCAGCGGCTGCGCGATCGCTCCGACGAATCCGTCGACGAGGGCGATCTGTCCCGCCGTTCGGTGCAGCTGCAATTGCTCGCCGACCGCGAGGACTACCTCACCCGCACCGCCGCGCACCGATTGCGGGCTCGCGCAAAGGAAACGGGACCGTTCGAAGCGTTCAACAATGCCCAGGACCACATTCTGGCGGCGGGCACGGCGCATATCGAACGGCTCACCCTGGAAGCCTTCATCGAGGGCATCGCCGATATCGAGGATCCAGAAGCCAAGGCGCTCGCCGACACCGTCTGCGATCTGTTCGTCTACACCATCATCGAAGAGAACCAAGCCTGGTTCATCATGCATCGCTTCATGTCGGTGGAGCGCGCCAAAGCCGTCCGGCGCGGCGTGAACGAACTCGTGGATCGCCTACGGCCGCAAGCGCTCACGCTGGTCGCGGGGCTCGGCGTGCCCGAGAAATCGCTGCACGCCGCCATGCTCGCGCAGGGGGCCGAGGGGCCGCTTTCGTGAGAGGTTGACCACAGACCGGACCACGGGGCCGGGCGGAAGATCAGGATGTCTTCCGACCGGCCCCTAGGGCGGGGGTAGAACAGATCGGTAAGGGGGAGACCGTGATCGCACGACTGTCCGGAATCGCCGTCCGCGCACCGAAATCGGTGCTCGTCATCGTGGGCATAGCGTTCCTGCTGTGCGGGGCGATGGGCTCGCAGGTGGCGTCGAAACTGTCCAACGGTGGATTCGTCTCCACCAGTTCCGAATCCGCTCGGGTCGGGGAGATCCTGGAGCGCGACTACGGGATGTCGGGCATGCAGCTCGTCTTGACCGTGGAATCCGAGGGCGGTGACGGCAAAGCGCGCGGGCAGGAGATCGCCCAGGCGCTGAAATCGGATTCCCGTGTGTCGCGGGCGGTTTCGCCGTGGACGGATCCGCAACTGGCTTCGGTGCTGACCAGCCGGGATCAGAAGGTCGGGCTGGTGGTCGCCACCGTGCGCGGCGATGAGGACAGTGCGCCCGGGGTCGCCCGCGAGCTGGCCGACGAGTACACCGGGTCGCGCGACGGGGTCACCGTGCGCGCCGGCGGGCAGGCGATCATCTGGAACGAGACGGCGCAGCAGACCCAGAAAGACCTCGGGCTGGCCGAGGCGGTCGCGCTGCCGTTGACCTTCATTCTGCTGGTCTGGTTTCTGAGAAGCCTGGTGGCGGCGGCGATTCCGTTCATCACCGGTGTGGTCGCGATCGTCGGGACCACGGCGGTGCTGTATCTGCTGACCTTCGTGGTCGAGTTGTCGATCTTCGCGTTGAACATCACGACCGCGATCGGGCTCGCATTGGCGGTGGACTATTCGCTGCTGATCATCGGCCGATATCGCGAGGAGATCGCGGCGGGACGGGAACGCAACGAGGCGCTGCTGCTGGCCATGAAGCGCGGCGGGCGAGCGGTCGCGTTCTCCGGGATCACCGTCGGGATCGCGCTCATCGGAATGTCGTTCTTCCCGATGGCCTTCCTGCGGTCGCTGGCCTTCGCCGGGCTGGCCGTGGTGGCACTCTCGGTCGTGCTGGCCCTGACGCTGGTGCCCGCGCTACTGGCGCTGCTGGGTGAGCGGCTCAACCGGAAACCGTTGCGGGAAGCCAAGCCGGTGCAGCAGAGCGTGCTGTACCGGGTGGCGCGGACCGTGCAGCGACGGCCGGCGCTGTGCGCCCTGCCGGTGGTGGCTTTGCTGCTGGTGCTCGGCGCGCCGGTGTTCGGGTTGAAAATGGGCCTGCCCGATGACCGGGTGCTGCCGACCAGTGTGGGATCGCGGCAGGTGGGCGATCTGCTGCGGGATCGGTTCGACAACAACGCCACCGGGCAGGTGCATGTGATCGTGCAGCCGGCCGCGGGGGCCGACGCGGTCGGGGATCTGAGCGCGTACGAGCGGGCGCTGTCGAGCGTGGCCGATGTGCAAGCGGTCACCGGACCGGCGGGCACCTGGACGAAGGGGCAGCCGCTCGGTGTGGCGGATCCGGACGGCCAGCGGGCCGGCAGCGCGCACCTGACCATCGTCAGCCACCTGGACCCGTACTCCCAGGACGGTCAGCGGCAACTCGAAGCCTTGCGCGCGGTCGAAGGTCCCGGTTCGCCCGTGCTGTTCGGCGGCTTGGCCCAGCAGACCGCCGACTCGGCGAACGGCATCGCGCAGGGCTTCCCGTACGCGGCAGCCTGGATCGCGATCATCACCTTCGTGCTGCTGCTCCTGCTCACCGGTAGCGTCGTGCTGCCGCTGAAAGCCTTGGTGCTCAACGTTTTGTCGCTGTCGGCGACCTTCGGCGCGATGGTCTGGATCTTCCAGGACGGTCACCTGTCCGGCCTGGGCACCTTCGCCACCGGCTACACCATCGCCACGCTGCCGGTGCTGTTGTTCTGCGTATCCTTCGGCCTCTCCATGGATTACGAGGTGTTCCTGCTCGCCCGCTTCACCGAGGAGTGGGAGAACTCCGGAAAGACCCGCGCCGACAACGACGATGCCGTAGCCCTGGGCATCGCGCGTTCGGGACCGATCGTCACCGCCGCCGCGCTGCTCATGGCCGTCGTCTTCGCCGGTATCTGCGTCAGCGCCGTGACCATGAACCGCATGCTCGGACTGGGTTGCGCCGCAGCGGTTCTGGTGGACGCCACCCTGGTCCGAATGATTCTGGTCCCGGCGTTCATGCGCGTGATGGGCACCGCCAACTGGTGGGTCCCGGCCCGCTCGCGCCCGCTGCTGGAGAAGGTCTCGGTACGGGAGTGAATCCGGACGGCGCGGTGCACGGACGAGCCGTCCACCGCGCCACCTGCGGGATATCCGGCGCGGCTATGTTGTGGGCGTGAGTTCAACCAGCGCGCCGGTAGCGACGCCGACCGAGACCTGGATGCGGCGTGCCGCGCTGCCCGCCGTCGTGGTGGCCGCGGCACTCGTGACCATCGTTGTGCCGCTGTTCTTTCCGGCCGATGGTGGGCCCACCGGGTTCGACCGGAATCTGGGCGAGCACATCCACACCTCGCTGGGCGGGCATCCGGGGATCTACGACGTGCTGGTGTTCCCGAGCAATTGGTACGTGGTGGTGCCGCTGCTACTGGCGGCTGCCGGATGGTTCGCGTACCGGCGGCTGTGGTGGCAGGCCGGGTTCGTGCTGCTGGCTCCGGAGGCGGCCATCGTGCTGAATTCACTGGTGCTGAAACCGCTCTGGGATCGCCCGCTGCACCACTATCTGGCCTATCCCAGCGGCCACACCGTGCACCTGGTCGCCGTGGTCACCGCGATCGCGCTGGTGAGCGAGTCGGCGCGGGTGCGGGTCACGCTGCTGGTGGTGATGGCGGTGGTGCTGCCCGTGGTCCTGATCGGCATGGTGGGCAGGGGCTATCACCATCCCACCGATGTGATCGGTGGCGCGGCCGCCGCCCTCGCCGTGGTGACCGCGCTCTACCTGCCGATCCGCCCGCGGATCACCCGTACGCGATGACCCCCGCCACCACGACCCACACCACCCACAGCAGCGCCACCACCATGCCGATGGTCAGCAGCACCCGCATCACCCCGCGCCCGAGATCGATGTCGTCGGACTCGCGCGGATACAACCGGCTCGGCGCGAACCACGGCTTGTGCACCGCGAACCGCCCGCCGGCCCGCGCGGCATCGGCCTCCAGCTGCGCCTGCTCCTCGGCATAGGCTTCGGCCTGCGCCTGCTGCGGACCGCCGTGCCACAGCGTGATGTCCACCGGGCCCAGGAAGCCCTCGTTGATCAGATCCTGCGGCCCGGGCAGATACGGCAGGATGCCGAGCCCGCGGAACGCCCACGCCACATCATTGGCCGACCATTGCGGCCGTCCGCGCGAGGACAGCTGGGCGAAGTACTCGCGCAAGCGGTTCGGGTCCTCACCCAGCAGCACCTGGAAACTCGGATCGCTCCACAACTGCTGTACCCGCAGCTGCGACCCGGGCGGCGGCACCACCAGCACCACCCCGTGGATCACCCGCTGCCCGAGCCCGCGCTCGGCCAGCCAATTCTGGAGCGCGAAGGTGTGGTCACGGGATTTGTCCAGCGGCGTGCGCTTGTCCCCGCCCTCGAAGCTGATGATCCGGTCGGATACCCGCCAGGGCCCGTTGAGCGGCACCTCCAGCTCGCCGTCCAGCTTCTCCGACAGCGCTTCGGCCTCGATCACCACGCAGCTGGTCGGGGTCCACACCACCGCGTCGAAGGGGTACAGCCGATCACCGTGGAACAGACTGCAATTCACGGTGGCGACGCCGTGCGGGTCCCCGCTGCCCTTCCAGGTGCGCAGCCAGTCGATCAGGACCTTCTCGGCATGCGTGCCCGCGGGGTTCTGCACTCGAACGAGCATCGGCGCTCACACCTTTCTCGTCGAATAGATAGGTGAAATGGTACGGACGGGTGGTCGTCGTGGCACAGATTTGCGCCTCGTCGTGTGTCGGTGCGGTTCAGTCCGTCTCGGCGGGCAGCCGCCCGTCCTTGACGGCGGCCACCAGTTCGGCGTGATCGCCTTCGGTGCGGTCGGCGTAGCGGACGGCGAAGGCGGCGACCGCGTCGTCGAACGCCTCACCGTCCTCCAGGTAGCCGGCGACCAGGCGCGGATCGACCGAGCGGGTGTGCGCCCGGCCCAGCAGCGCGCCCGCCAGCCGGCCGTAGTCGTCGAGGTGTTCGGCGTCCAGGTCCGCGACTTCGATGCCGCCCTTGAGATTCCGGAACTGCCGCACGATGAACGGCAGTTCGGTGTCGTCGAGTTTCAAGGTGGTCCAGCCCAGCAGGATGTCGGTCTCGGGTTGCACCGCCCGCGCGCCCTGCACGATCCGTTCACCTTCGTGGCGGGGCGGTTTCGCGGCGACGTAGGGCGTGAGCGCCGAGGGCGCGGCCTGTTTGATCTGTAAGACCAGCGGCTCGTCGCCGTTGCCGTGCAGCAGCGCGATATACGAGTGCAGCCCCACGCTGCCGGTGCCGACGATGCGGAAGGCCACATCCGACACCGTGAATCGGGTGATCAAGCGGCGGCGTGACTCGCGCAGCGTCCCCACGTATTCGGTGAGCCCGTCGACGACCGCGTCGGCGACACCGTCGGCCACCGGGGTCAAGATCGGCGGGTCGGCCACGAATCTGCGCTTGGCGACACCGGTCTGGTGATCTTCGAGATGCTCGGTCCACTTGCGGGCGACCTTGGCGCTGGTGTTCTTGCGCGCCTTCTTCGCGGCCTTCTTGAAGGCGTCCAGCAAAGGTTCGGCACTCACCTGATCGATCATCGATTCGGCCGAGAGCGCGGTCCACGAAGACAGGAACGGTTCCTCGGCCAGCCGGGCCACGGTGAGCCGATACGAGCGCGCGGCATCGCGGGCGGCGGCCAGGCAGTTCTCCTCCGAAGCGCCGCCTTCGCGGCCCGCCAGCACCAGGCTGGCCGCCAGCCGCTCCACATCCCATTCCCACGGGCCGCGCACGGTTTCGTCGAAATCATTGATGTCCATGACGATTTCGCCGCGCGGTGAGCCGTAGAGGCCGAAGTTGGCGGCGTGCGCGTCACCGCAGAGCTGCGCCCGCAGGCCGCTGACCGGACCCTCGGACAGATCGGCCGCCATCAGGCCGGCCGCGCCCCGGAAGAACGAGTACGGCGAGGCCGCCATCCGCCCGATACGCAGCGGGATCAGGCGCTCCAATCGCCCGCGATTGCTGGCCTCGATGAACTCGAGCACCTCCGGGCGGGACGACCCGAGGGCCGCCCGATCCCGGGATTGCACGGGAGTCTTCTCCCGCAGCGCCCGTCCCCGGGCCCGTACCTCCGCGGCCGAGACGGGGGTACGGAAGTCGATCACATTGGAGCACACAACATTCCAACTTACCGGCGCGCTCACCGGTACGCTCAGCGAGCCGGTAGCCCGGCCGAGCGCACCGGAAAACCGCTGCTCAGTGCGTCGGGAACAGCGGCAGGCGCAAAGCTCCCGGAGCGAAATCGGGCACCGTCGGCTGCTTGGGCGTGACCGGGAGAATCCGCCGGTAGGCCGCACCGAGCTCCGGGCGCGGGTCCGGCTCGTTCCGGTTGGGCCAGAACGCCATCGCCCGCTCGGCCTGCGCGGTGATGGTCAGCGACGGGTTCACGCCCAGGTTCGCCGTCACCGCCGACCCGTCCGCCACATGCAGCCCGGGGTAGCCGTACACCCGCTGATACGGGTCCACCACACCGGATTCCGGCCCTTCACCGATCACGCAGCCGCCGATGTAGTGCGCGGTGGCCGGGATATTGAGCACGTCCATCGCCAGCATCTGCACATCGCCGTCCACGTGCCCGGCGAACTTGCGACCCACCTCGTGCGCCAGCGGAATCCAGGTCGGATTCGGCTTGCCCGTGCCCTGTTTGGTCTTGAGCTGCCCCCAGCGGCGGAAGGAGGTCAGCGAATTGTCCAGCGACTGCATGACCAGCAGGATCACCGACTTCTCCGAGGCGCGGCGGGCATTGAGGCTGCGCGCGAACACGATCGGATGCAGCAGCAGCGCCAGCAGGAAGCGCAGGAACCGGAAAGCGCCGCCGTCCACCAGCGGTACCGACAGCGGGAACAGGCCGTTCTGTCCCTTGCCGTAGTGGCAGACCTCGACGTGGGTATCGGGTTCGGGATGAATCGAGGAGGTGATGGCGATGCCCTCGGCGAAGTCGTCGCGGGCCTTGCTGACCACGTTCAGGATGGCCTCGGAATTGGACCGGGTGAGCTCGCCCAGCCGCGGCGACAGCTCCGGCAGCACGCCCTCGTCGCGCATCTTGTGCAGCAGCTTCTGGGTGCCCAGGGCGGCCGCCGCGAAGACCACCTGTTCGGCGGTGAACACCTTGCGCTGCTTGCGAACCCAGCGATCCGAGCGCACCGTCTCGATGGCGTAGCCGCCGCCCAGGATCGGCCGCACCTCGGTGGCGGTGGTCAGGTCGAACACCTGCGCGCCGGCCTGTTCGGCCAGGTAGAGGTAGTTCTTGGGGGTGGTGTTCTTGGCATTGTGCGGGCAGCCGGTGAAGCAGCGCGCGCAATGGATGCAGCCGCTGCGGCGCGGCCCCGCCCCGCCGAAGTACGGATCGTCGACCTCGGTGCCGGGATCGGCCTCGTTGAAGAACACGCCCACGTTGGTGGCGTGGAAGGTGTCGGCCACGCCCAGGTCCTCGGCGACCGCGCGAATCACCTCGTCGGCGGGGGTCATTCGCGGATTCTGCGCCACGCCCAGCATGCGCTGCGCCTGGTCGTAGTAGGGCGCGAGCTCGCTGCGCCAGTCGGTGATGTGCGCCCACTGCTTGTCGGTGTAGAACGCCGGCAGCGGCTCGTACAGGGTGTTCCCGTAGATCAGCGACCCGCCGCCGACGCCGGAGGCCGAGAAGACCGCGCACTTGCCGAGCACGCTGATCCGCTGGGTGCCGGTCAAACCCAGCCGCGGTGCCCAGATCGCCTTGCGCACATTCCAGTTCGTCTTGGGGATGTCCTCGGCGTTCCAGCGTCTGCCGGATTCCAGGACGGCCACCCGGTAACCCTTCTCGGTCAGGCGCAGCGCGCTCACGCTCCCCCCGAACCCGGAGCCGATCACAACGACGTCGTAGTCGAAGTCGGGCATGGTGTTTCCTCTCGCCGTGCACCCGGACCACTAGCAATCAATAGATGAGAAAGATGTCATATCATTCTGTCACCGATCGACTATGGCGGAGACCATATCGCTCGGCCGTGAACGCCGGGAAGCGGCGTGCCCGGATGGTGACTCGGAAGCGATTGCGGTAAGACCGGTCTGTGACTACCGAGCGGAACGCCGAACCGGTGTACAGCGACCGCATCTTCACCGTGCCCAATGTGCTGAGCGTGATCCGGCTGATCGGCGTCCCGGTCTTCCTGTGGCTGCTGCTGGTGCGGGAGGCCGACGGCTGGGCCTTCGCACTGCTGGTGGTCAGCGGTTTCACCGACTTCCTGGACGGGAAACTCGCACGCCTGCTTGACCAATCGTCCAAACTCGGGGCGATTCTGGACCCGCTGGTCGACCGCCTCTACCTGATCGCGATCCTGGGCGGCTTCCTGATTCGCGGCATCCTGCCCTGGTGGGTGGTGCTCGTGCTGGTCGGCCGCGATGCCGTGCTGACGCTCACGCTGGGCATCTACAAGCGCCGCGAACTACCCCCGCCGGACGTCATCTACCTGGGCAAAGCCGCCACCTTCGCGCTCATGTCCGCGCTGCCCTGGTGGCTGGCGGGGCAGATGGATTGGGCCGCTGCGGGTTTCAGCCGGGCCTTCGGTGGGGCATTCTTGGTCTGGGGTACGGCCGTATACGTCTGGACCGGCATTCTCTACCTCGGCAAGGCCATTGCGGTGGCTCGCGCCATACCGGCCGCGCCGCACCGCAATACCTAACCGATAGGGTGTGCTCGACGCATCGATGTCAGCCCCCGCTGGTTCGATGTGAACGCACCACCGCGAGAGGACGCCCAGTGAAAGGACGCCTGTGACCAACCTGCCCGAGGAACTGCGCTACACCGAGGAACACGAATGGGTGCTCAGAGTGGGACCGACCCGGGTTCGGGTGGGCATCACCGATTACGCGCAGTCACAGCTCGGTGACGTCGTGTTCGTGCAGCTGCCGGGTGTCGATTCGGCCGCCGCTGCGGGTGAGAGCATCGCCGAAGTCGAGTCCACCAAGAGTGTTTCCGACATCTACGCTCCGCTGGCCGCGAAAGTCGTTGCGGTGAACGAGCTTCTGGACGCCGAGCCGGAGACCCTCAATTCCGATCCCTACGGTGACGGCTGGTTGTTCGAGCTGGAAGTGGCCGATGCCGCGACCCTCGACGCCGAGCTCTCAAAGCTGCTGGACGCCGCAGGTTATCAAGGAGTTATCGGAGGCTGAAGCAGCCTTCACAGTTCTACCTGCACGGGGAAGCCCCGGCAGGGTACGGTCAATGCCAACAGTTGTGCGGCAGCCGGTGCCCGGGTTTTCGGACCCACCCGAACAGTGGGAAGCGGACGGTAGCCGCGACGCTGAGGGCATCAACTGCTTGCATGGATTATTCGGTTCGAGGAGGAGAGCAAGGGTGAGCGAGAACAAGGACCCGGGTTACCAGGAGACGGCAGCAGAGACCACTTCGGTGTTCCGCGCTGATTTCCTGAACGAGGTCGACACGTCGCGCACCGAGCAGACCGGCGAGCAGCCGGTGCAGGGAGTGGAGGGCCTGCCCGCGGGCGCGGCCCTGCTGGTGGTGAAGCGAGGCCCGAACGCCGGGTCGCGATTCCTGCTCGACCAGCCCACCACCTCCGCGGGACGCCATCCCGACAGCGACATCTTCCTGGACGATGTCACCGTCAGCCGTCGGCACGCGGAATTCCGCCAGGACGACGACACCTTCCAGGTGGTCGATGTGGGCAGCCTCAACGGCACCTACGTCAACCGGGAGCCGGTGGACTCCTCCGAACTGCAAAACGGTGACGAGGTTCAGATCGGCAAGTTCCGCCTGGTATTCCTGACCGGACCGCGCCCCGCGTCGAGTGAATCGGCGGCGGGCGCACTATAGGGCCGACCGGAATGACAGGCGCAGCGCAGTGGGCACGCGGAGGCATGTCGATCGGCTCCGTGCTGGATTTGCTGCGTCCGGATTTTCCGGACATCACCATCTCCAAGATCCGGTTCCTCGAATCCGAGGGGCTGATCATGCCGGAGCGAACCCCGTCCGGGTACCGCCGGTTTCACGTCGCCGATGTGGAGCGCCTGCGGTTCGTGCTCACGGCGCAGCGGGATCAGTACCTGCCCTTGAAGGTGATCAAGGAACAGCTCGAAGCGATCGACAGCGGGGCGGCGACGCTCGGTGTGCGCGAGGCTCGCGCGCGCCGGGCTTCGGCCGTGGGAACCGTGGGAGCGGATGCCATGGAGACCAACGGCAATGGGAACGGCCGGCTGCGCAGGCTGGGTGTCGTGCCCGGTGAGGTATCGCCCGAGGAGCTTCGGTTCGATCACGAAATCCGAATCACGCGGGCGGATCTGCTCGAGCAGGCCGGGATCGACGAGAAGTTCCTGACCGAACTGATCAGGGCCAACCTGATCACCCCCGGCGCCGCCGGGTACTTCGACGCCGACGCGGTCACGCTGGCCCGGACCGCCCAGGCGTTGAGCGAATTCGGTTTGGAGGCAAGGCATTTGCGCGCCTTCAAACTGGCCGCGGACCGGGAGGCGGCGATGGTCGCACAGATCGCCGCACCCATCGCGAAAAGCCGTGACGCGGATGCCCGCGCCCGCGCCGAAGAGACCGTGCGCGAGTTGGCGGCATTGTCGCTGACCCTGCACACATGCCTGGTGAAGACCTCTGTGCGCGCTTCCCTCGGGGGCTGAAATCTTCGCCTAGACTCGGTAATACGGTCGGCCCCGCTGTTTGGCGCGCGGGGCGACCGGCGAGTATTGGGAGGCAGTGCCATGAGTGAGCGAAGCGAGCGAATCAGCAAACACAGCGCGCGTTCGCGCATCGTCGTGGCGAGCGCTAGCGAGGCACGGCGATGAGCGAAATGCGTGTGATCGGCATCCGTGTCGAACAGCCACAGAACCAGCCCGTGCTGTTGCTCCGCGAGGTGTCGGGCGACCGGTATCTACCCATTTGGATCGGGCAGGCCGAGGCCACCGCGATCGTGCTGGAACAAGAAGGCGTCACGCCCATTCGGCCGCTGACCCACGACCTCATCAAGATCCTGATCAAGGACTTGGGTCACACCTTGAAAGAGGTGCGCATCGTGGACCTGCAAGAGGGCACCTTCTACGCCGATCTGGTCTTCGAGAACGACCTACGCATCTCGGCGCGCCCCTCCGACTCCGTCGCCATCGCCCTGCGGGTGGGCTGTCCGATCTATGCCGAGGAGCCGGTGCTCGAAGAGGCCGGACTCGTCATGCCGGACGAGAAGGAAGACGAAGTCGAGAAGTTCAAGGAATTCCTGGAGTCGGTCTCGCCCGACGACTTCAAGGCCACCGACAGCTGAACCCCGCCGTCGATGCGGAATCGTGTCTCGACCTGAGGTTTAGGTCTAGAAACACGCGGTCCGTCAGGCTTGGAAGGTACCCGTACTCCCGAGACAATCAGGGGAGTAGCCTCGATTGTTAGGCCACGCTCCAGGTCGATGACACGAGCCCCGCCCTTGATAGGCCAGCAGTAGGGAGTAGTCAGTGGGAGATCAACCGCAACCGCAGGATGTGGTGCAGCCAGGGCTGTTCCCCGATGACACGGTGCCGGACGAACTAGTCGGTTACCGGGTGCCCTCCGCCTGTCAGGTGGCCGGGATCACCTACCGTCAGCTGGACTACTGGGCACGCACCGGACTGGTCGTTCCGTCCATCCGCTCCGCATCGGGATCGGGCAGCCAGCGTCTGTACTCCTTCAAGGACATCCTGGTTCTCAAGATCGTCAAGCGGCTGCTCGACGCCGGCATCTCATTGCAGAACATCCGCATCGCCGTGGATCATCTGCGCAGCCGGGGCGTCGAGGATCTGGCCGGGATCACGCTCTTCTCGGATGGGACATCGGTCTACGAATGCTCCTCGGCCGAGGAGGTCGTCGATTTACTGCAAGGCGGACAGGGCGTGTTCGGCATTGCCGTCAGCGGGGCCATGCGCGAATTGACCGGGGCCATCGCCAACTTCCCGGCCGAACGGGCCGAAGTCGCGACCGCCTCGGATCGCCCGGAGGACGAGCTGGCCTTCCGTCGCAAAGCCCGGATGAGCAAGACCGGTTAGCCGGCAGTGAAGAGGGCGCGCCGCGGCGAGCGGCGCGCCTTTCGTATGTGAAACGCAGCCCAGGCAACATGCTCGTAACTTGCTGCCGCATAGACTGGGCGGTGCGTCGCAGCCGTGCGGGAGAGTTCCGGGAAATCCTCGGACGCCGAAGGAGCAGCACCTCCCCGTCAATCTCTCAGGCACAAGGGACCGTGCGGAGTTTCGACGCCTCTGGAAAGTGATGGTCAGCGAGCCATCCGCCCATGGTGAAAGGACACGGCCACCGGCTGGGTCCGAATCTCTCAGGCGCAAAGGACAGAGGGGGAGGGCACGACTCGTCGATCGCCCGATCGACCCCCGCCCACCCTTTGGAGAGCTTCCGTGATTTGGACTCGATCCTTCGCCGATCGTCATATCGGACCCGACAGCGGCGAACTCGAACGCATCCTGGCCGTCGTGGGCGTCGAATCCCTGGACGAGCTGGCCGCGCGTGCCGTCCCCGCCAGCATTCTGGACACCCCCGACACCAACGGCCTGGGCGTGCTGCCCGCCGCGGTGAACGAGCACGAGGTACTGGCCGAGCTTGCGGCACTGGCGAATTCGAACACCGTCGCCACCTCCATGATCGGGCTCGGCTACTACGACACCCTCACCCCGCCGGTGCTGGTGCGCAATCTGATCGAGAACCCGGCCTGGTACACCGCGTACACGCCGTACCAGCCGGAGATCTCTCAGGGGCGCTTGGAGGCGCTGCTCAACTTCCAGACCATGGTCAGCGATCTCACCGGGATGGACGTCGCGAACGCTTCCATGCTGGACGAGGCCACCGCTGCGGCCGAGGCGATGACGTTGTTGCAGCGCGCCAATCGCGGTTCCAAGTCCAACCGGCTGCTCATCGACACCGATCTGTTCCCGCAGACCCGCACGCTGCTGTTCACCCGCGCCGAGCCGCTCGGGATCGAGATCGTCGAGGCGGATCTGTCCGGCGGCGAGCTGCCCGAGGGCGAGTTCTTCGGCGTGCTGGTGCAGCAGCCGGGCGCATCGGGCCGGATCGTGGACTGGACCCCGCTCATCGCGGCCGCGCACGAACGCAAGGCGCTCGTCGCCGTCGGCGCGGATCTGCTTGCCATGACGCTGATTACGCCGCCCGGTGAACAGGGCGCGGACTGCTGCTTCGGCACCACGCAGCGTTTCGGCGTGCCGCTCGGCTTCGGTGGACCGCACGCCGGCTACCTGGCCGTGCGCACTCCGCACGCGCGGCAGCTGCCGGGTCGCCTCGTCGGCGTATCGGTCGATGCCGACGGCAGCACCGCCTACCGGCTCGCCTTGCAGACTCGCGAACAGCACATTCGCCGCGAGAAGGCGACCTCGAACATCTGCACCGCGCAGGTATTGCTGGCCATCGTGGCCGCCATGTACGCCTCGTACCACGGGGCCGACGGACTCAAGTCGATCGCGCGGCGGGTGCACGGGCACGCGCAGTGGCTGGCGGCTGGTCTCGGCGACGCGGTCGTGCACCAGAGCTTCTTCGACACCGTGCTGGTGAACGTGCCCGGCGGTGCGGAAGCCATTGTGGCCAAGGCGAAGGGGGCCGGGATCAACCTGCGGCTCGTCGACGCCGATCACGTGGGCATCGCCTGTGACGAGGCGACCACCGACGCGCACGTGGTGGCGGTGCTGGACTGCTTCGGCGCCGAGGTTCCGGTCGGGCCGGAAGGTGCGCTGTTCCACGGCAAGCCGCGCCCGCACATCGAGGTCCGGACCTCGGAGTTCCTGACCCACCCGGCGTTCACCCGCTACCGCACCGAGACCGCCATGCTGCGGTACCTGCGCGGGTTGTCGGACAAGGACATCGCCTTGGACCGCAGCATGATTCCGCTCGGGTCGTGCACCATGAAGCTCAATGCCGCCGCCGAGATGGAGTCCATCACCTGGCCGGGGTTCAACCGGGTGCACCCGTACGCTCCTGAGTCCGATGCGCCGGGGCTGATCCAGCTGGTCGAGGATCTCGAGGGCTGGCTCTGCGCGGTCACCGGGTACGACCGGGTCTCGTTGCAGCCCAACGCCGGATCGCAGGGCGAATACGCCGGGTTGCTGGCCATTCGCCGGTACCACCTGGATCGCGGTGACTCGCACCGCGACACCTGCCTGATCCCGTCCTCGGCGCACGGCACCAATGCCGCGTCGGCCGCCATGGTGGGCATGCGGGTGGAGGTCGTGAAGACCCGTCCCAACGGTGACATCGACCTGGACGACCTGCGCGCCAAGATCGCCGATCACGCCGAGCGGCTGGCCTGCATCATGATCACCTACCCGTCCACGCACGGCGTGTACGAGCACGAGGTGGCCGAGCTGTGCGGGCTCGTCCACGAGGCCGGCGGCCAGGTGTACGTGGACGGCGCGAACCTGAACGCCCTTGTCGGCCTTGCCCGTCCGGGTAAGTTCGGCGGCGACGTCAGCCACCTGAACCTGCACAAGACCTTCTGCATCCCGCACGGCGGCGGCGGCCCCGGCGTCGGTCCGGTGGCGGTGCGCGAGCATCTGGCGAAGTACCTGCCGGGCGATCCCCTGGAAGCCGGTTCGCACGCGGTGTCGGCGGCCAAGTACGGCTCCGCGTCGATCCTGCCGATCACCTGGTCCTACATTCGCATGATGGGCGCCGACGGCCTGCGCCGTGCCACCCTGACCGCCATCGCATCGGCCAATTACATTGCGCGCAAGCTGGATCCGCACTTCCCGGTGCTCTACACCGGCGACAACGGCATGGTCGCGCACGAGTGCATCCTGGATCTGCGCGAGATCACCAAGCGCACCGGCGTCACCGTCGACGATGTGGCCAAGCGCCTGGCGGACTATGGTTTCCACGCGCCGACCATGAGCTTCCCGGTCGCGGGCACGCTCATGGTGGAGCCCACCGAGAGCGAGAACCTGGAAGAGCTGGACGCTTTCATCGACGCCATGATCGCCATCAAGGGTGAGATCGATCAGGTCGAGGCGGGCGTGTGGCCGGTGGAGGACAACCCGCTGCGCGGGGCCCCGCACACCGCGCAGTGCCTGGTCGGCGAATGGGAGCACCCCTACAGCCGCGAAACCGCCGTCTACCCGCAGGGTTTGGCGAGCGGCCGGGCCAAGGTGTGGCCTTCGGTGCGCCGCATCGACGGCGCGTACGGCGACCGCAACCTGGTCTGCTCCTGCCCGCCCATGGACAGCTACACCGACTGATATCGGGTGATACCGCAAGCGCCCCACCGGTTCTGAAAACCGGTGGGGCGCTTTCGTTGTGCGGCAAGCTCGTTCAGGCGTTATCGGGCTTCCAGGTGGCGATGGCCCAGATCACCACCACGTCGAGCGCGATGATGAGCAGCGACCAGGCCGGGTAGTAGGGAATCGAGAGGAAGTTCTCCACGATGGAGATGGCGGCCAGGGTCAAGGCCGCGATGCGGCCCCAGGTGGAGCCGGTGAACAGGCCGAAGGCCACGATCAGCTCCATAACGCCGAGGACGATGTGGATCCAGCCCCAGGTGGTCGTATCGAACTTGTAGACGTAGTCGTAGCCGACGACCAGCAGATCGTCCGCGGCGACGGCCGAAATGCCCTGCAAGATCGACAGAACGCCGATTACGGTCAGGATGATGGCCGCCGCGATGGACGTGCCGGCGGCCACCCCTTGCTTCAACGAAGATCCGGAATCCGAAGTGTGTGCCATTCGCCGAATATGCCACGAGTTTGCTGGCTCGTGAATATATCGCAACCGACGTGTCGCCGAGCCGTTCTCACGGCGTGGTCAAAGCCTTGTTCACGGCGGTGCCGAAGGCGAGGTCGTCGGTGGTGGTGACCTTGGTGTAGCTGCCGCCGGTGCGCTGGGCGAGGGTTTGCAGGGTCTGGGTGCTGCCGCCGCCGATCACGATGACGTTCACCTTGACCGGGCGGGCCGGATCACCGGCGGCGGCGATATCGGCGAGGAGTTGATCGCCGGTGATGGTGGAGTCGTCGTCCGGGCCGTCGGTGATGAGCAGCACCGAATTCGTCCGGCCGGTGGCATAACCGGCGACGGCGGCCTTGTACGCGGCTTCCAGGGTCGGATAGGTGCGGTCGGTCTTCGACGGTGAGGGTGTGACCGTGGACAGGGCCTGGCCCAGGGCATTGCGCTGATCGGTGGTGAGCGGAGCGGTGGGGGTGAGAATGCGGTACGGGTTGTTGCCGTCCACGTTCTTGGCGTAGCTCCACACGCCCAGGCCGAAGTCGGCGGGCATGACGGTCATGGTGGATTGCAGTGCCGCGAGGGAATTGGCCAGGCGGGTCATGATGCCGTCCTGGGTGCCCATCGAGGACGAGATATCAAGGAGCACCGTGGAATTCACGCCCAGCACCGGATTGCTCAGCACCTGCTGCACCTGGGTCAGCGCGGCCTTGCCGGGCACGGTCGCGGCGGCCGGGGGAGCGGCGCTGAAACCGTTGTCGGTGAACAGCTTCGACTGTTCGGGGGCGCGCAGGAAGTCGGAGAACAGGCCCGCCACCAGGTTCTGGGTCTGATCCACCCAGGAACCGGTGAGCTGTGCGGCCGGGAAATCCGCGACCGGGCCGTTGCCGGCGGGACGGAAGGCGGTCAGGCCGTTGCGGGAGCGGATCTGCTGTTCGGTGCCGGGCACCGCGTGCACCGGGGCGGTGGCCTGATCGGTGGCGGCGGCGAGCTCGGTCAACGCGGTCGCGGTGTCCTTCACCGCCGGTGCGCCCGCGCCCAGGTTGGAGATGGCGGAGACGACCTGGCCGGACTTGGCGGCGTTCTCGTCGAGGGGATCGGTGCCGGAGACGCCGGAGCCGACCGCGGTCGCCACCGCCAGCGTCGGGTCACCGGCGGGCAACGCCAGACGCAGTTTGCCCCAGGGGGCGAGGCCGATATCGGAGAGCGAACCCTGCTGGAGTTTCGGCAGATCGGCCCAGTGGACCTGGGCGGTTTCCAGGGCGCGGCGCAATTCGTCGGGGACCGCGAGGGCGATCGGGCTGGACGCGATCGGGGCGGGGGTGCCGGCGATCAGGCCGGGGACGCGCATGAGTTCGATCGAGCGGGAGGATTCGGGAATCCAGAGTCCGGGTTGCGCGCCGAGGGCCGGATCCCATTTGCCCGCGGTGAAGGCGGTGATCATGGCGGAGGTTGGCTGGGGATTCACCACCACCTGGGCGCAATGGTCGCGGACATGCGGCTCGGTCGCGTTGAAGCGCTCGGCGGCGGCCTTGACCGGTCCCGCGATATCGGGTTCGACGGTGACGTTGAGGGTTGCCGTGCCTTCGACGCAGGCCGCGGCGGCCGCGTTGTCGTGATTCTTCGAGCGTTCCTGTAGCCAAGCCCAGCCGACTACCGCCAGCACCAGGACGATTACCGCGACTATCGCGATAACTGGTCCCTTGCTGACACCTCGTGACCCGCCCGCGGCGCGATGTGTACCCACGATCGTCAAGTTTATGGGGAGGGGGTCGGACCCGCCTGTACCAGGGAGTAACGCGAAAGCCGACCGGCAGGGATTGATGCCGGTCGGCTATCGGTCAATCGCGGATCAGCTTCCCGCGGTCGTACTCGTGCCCGCCCCACACACCGGACTGGCTGGTGCGAGCGGCGAATTCACCGCATTCGCGGCGAATCGGGCAGCCATCGCAGATGTTTCGCGCGTAGTCGAAGTCCTGCGAGGGGTACGGGAACCACGCCTCGTGGTTCGGGTCGCCCTTACAGGCCGCGTGCTGCCAGTAGTCCTTCGAGTCGGAGATGGGGAGCAGATCCGCCAGGGTCGGCTCCCGCAGTGCAGTGTTCGTCATCGGATCTAACTCCTTTCGTTTCCGATCACGTACGTGAATGGAGGTGTGGTGGGGGCATCCCCCGTCAGGAAGCGGCGAGCTCTCTCCAGATCTGCCGCTGCTTCTTCTCTCTGTCATTGGGCGCCTTCGGCTCCCACAGCAGGCGCATGCCGGCCTCCTCCGGAGTCCGGTCCGCCTTGGACGTATTGCACGGCCCGCAAGCCGCGATCAGGTTGGCCCAGGTATTCGGCCCACCCCGCGAACGCGGCCGAATATGGTCCACGGTGCGCGCCCAGCCGCTGCAATACCCACAGCGGAACTGATCACGCCGCAGCACGGCGGCGAGGGTGGCGCGACTGTTGTCGTCGTGCGTGAGGATCCGGTGCTCGAGATATACGTACCGGGTCAGCCGAATGGTTTCCGGCAGCGCCAGCTCGAGCCGCTTCGAACGGATGGGAAAGTACGGCTGCCGATCGGTGACCGGCTCGGCGGCGCCGCTGAGCAGCAGCACCACGGCGCGTTCGGCGCGGATCTCGGTCAGCGCCTCGTAGGAGGCGTTGAGCAGCAGTACCCCGAGGTCTATCCAGTTGTCGGTGGTTATCTCCGGGTCTTCGGCATGACGGAACAGCATGGGGGTCACCATGTTTCGTGAGAATTGAAAAGCGGGAAGGGGAAGTGGGGCACGCCTTACGCGAGCGCCTGGAGACGGTCGTCGAACCGGTCGCCGTCGCGCTCACTGCGCTCGGTACCGCATGCGAGTAGCGCATGCCGTCCCATCGACATCGGATTGTGTACTGGGATTACCGGATTCACTGCCGTCTCCTCCTTCCTGCTGGTCACGACCGATACGGTCGATTGATCATCGTCGAAACCCATGGTGACACAACGGTCATACCGTTGTCGGGTCATTTTTTGCGGGGATGTAGGGACAACGAGCCATCGCACCGGATTGTTCCCACGAGGTGCCATGTAAAAGATTCTTTACATGGTGTCCAGTTTTCTTTACTCTGAGGGTATGTCCTACGAGGAGAAGCGGACCTGGATCCTGGGGATCGCGGCGGTGCTGTCGTACACGGTCTACCTGGTGATAGTGCTTGTGCGAGCACAGGATTCGGCCTTGTCCGAGGTGGCCTATGTGGGTCCGCTGCTGTGGACGGTCGGGGCGTCCATCGGGGTGTCGATCGTGGCGAGCATCCTGGTTTCGATCGCCTCGCGGGACGGGGATCGGCGCGATCAGCGGGACCGGCAGATCGGTAAGGAGGGGGAGCGGGTCGGCAATGCGTTCGTCGCGATCGGTGCGATAGCCGCGCTCGGGCTCGCGCTGGCCGACCGGGAGACCTTCTGGATCGCGAACGTCCTCTACCTCGGGTTCACCCTGGCGGGCGTCTTCACCGCGCTCACCAAGCTCGCCGCCTACCGGCGGGGGTTCTGGCCGTGGTGAAACCGACCAACGTCACCAATAACATTCGCGCGCTGCGGTTCTCGAACGGCGAGATGACGCAGGCCGAACTGGCCGATCGGCTCGGGGTGACCCGGCAGACCGTGAACGCCATCGAACAGGGCAAGTATTCGCCGTCGCTGGAGATGGCGTTCCAGATCGCCAGGGTTTTTCGCCTGCCCCTGGACGACGTCTTCGAGTATCCGGAAGAAGAGTAGCGATGAAAGCGATCACGCAATCGGCGTACGGAACCACCGACGCGCTGTCCTATGCCGAGGTGCCCACACCCGTACCGGGGAAGGGTGAGGTGCTGGTCCGGGTGCAGGCCGCCGGGGTGGACCCGAGCGTCTGGCACATCATGACCGGACTGCCGCTGGTCGCCAGGCCGGCGCTGGGATTGCGTGCACCGCGCATCAAGATTCGCGGCTGGGATGTGGCGGGTGTCGTCGAATCCGTCGGGCCCGGAGTGACCCGATTCCAGCCCGGCGACGAGGTTTTCGGGACGGTGCCGGGTTCCTTCGCCGAATTCGCCTGCGGCGCGGAGAAGAACCTGCACGTCAAACCGAAGAACATCGATTTCGCGACGGCCGCGGCCATCCCCACCTCGGGCATGACAGCCGTAGCCGGACTGCGGGACAGCGGGCAGATCCGAGCCGGTCAGCGCGTGCTGATCATCGGGGCAGGCGGGGGAGTCGGGCATCTGGCCGTACAGCTCGCCAAGCATTACGGGACGGAGGTCACCGGTGTATGCAGCACCGGCAAAGTGGATTTCGTGAAATGGCTGGGCGCGGACCACGTCATCGACTACACGCGTGAAACCCTCACCGGCCCATACGATCTCATCCTCGACATGGCGGGCAACCGGACACTCCCGGACCTGCGCCGGCTGCTCACCCCATCGGGCACCCTGGTGCTCGGCGGCGGCGAGAACGGCGGCCGCTGGATGGCCGGCACCGACCGCTCCCTGCGCGCGGTCCTGCTGAACCCCTTCGTCCGGCACCGCCTGCGCGCCCTGCTCTCCCTCGCCGACCCCGAAATCCTCACCGCCCTGGCCGAACTCGCCGCCGCCGGCACGGTCCTCCCACGCCTGGACCGCACCTTCGCCCTCCCCGACGCGGCCGCCGCCATCGACTACCTCGCCGAATCGCACCCGGCCGGAAAAGTCGTCCTCACCGTCGCCTGACCCCGGAAACGACCGAACCCCCGCGCTCCGGCACGGGGGTTCGGAAGTCTTGTCGGCCGGACTACAGCGGAATCGAACCCGTCGATCCGGTGGAAGCCCACAACCAGGCGGCATTGACGCGCGCGACGATCAGATTGACGACATCGAGTGCGGTAGAACCCATCGAAATTCCTCACTTGCGGGGTGACTATCGCCCGGCAGCGTAGTTGAGCGAGTCATGCCGTGGATCAGAAACGGAGATGCTGTCAGATCCAGCTCTCGACGAAGTTGGTGAAGGTGTACCAGTTGCCGTCATACCGGTGATAGCGAGTGCCCGAACCCGCCCCGGCGCCGGGATTCGCGGGCGCCTCGCGCGGGAAGTACGCGTATCCGTCGGGACCGAATCCCGAATTTTTCAGTGAGAACGAGCATCCGCCATCGCCTTCGGGCCGTACGTAATCGAAATCGAAGAGTCCGATCCGCCCCGCGTCGTCGGTCCTGGTGCAGTCCGCCGCGGCCCGCTCCAATGCCGGCTTGCTGAATGCCCACCCGATCCGGCCCGGAATGCCCGACCACAACAGGATCAGCGTCATCACCACGACCGCGGGCACGATCGCCGAGAGCACGAACCTGTTGTACTTCGCCATACCCAGAATGGCGAGCACGAGCCAGCCGATCCCGAGAATCATGATCGCGCAGCCGCCGAGGAAGAACGCGCCCAGCCGGTCGTTGCTGGCGGTGAAATGCCACAGCACCCACAGACAGACCAGAAAGACGAGTCCACTGGTCGTGGCCATCGAAGCCGTCCAGCCGACGGGTGCGCCGCGCCGGGCGGGCGGGGCCGGGGGCGGAGGGTAGTAGCTCACGATCACCATCCTGCCGAAAAGGGGAACCCCCGGTCGAATCGATTTCGACCGGGGATTCCCCTGTGCTTCAACCTATCCGGCGTGCCTCACAGGCACTTGAGCGCCTTCGCCTCACGGCGGCGGCGGTGCAGGATCGGCTCGGTGTAGCCGTTGGGCTGCTTGGTGCCTTCCAGGACCAGTTCCTTGGCGGCCTGGAACGCGATGGAGGCGTCGAAGTTGGGAGACATGGCGAAGTAGCTGGAGTCTCCGGCGTTCTGCTTGTCCACCACGGGGGCCATGCGCTCCAGGGAGGCGATGACCTCGGCTTCGGTCACGATGCCGTGCCGCAGCCAGTTGGCGACCTGCTGGGACGAGATGCGCAGGGTGGCACGGTCTTCCATGAGGCCGATGTCCTTGATGTCGGGCACCTTGGAGCAGCCGACGCCCTGGTCGATCCAGCGCACCACGTAGCCGAGGATGCCCTGGGAGTTGTTGTCGAGTTCCTGCTGCTTCTCCTCGGCGGTCCAGTTGGTGTCCTGGGCCAAGGGGATTTCGAGGATCTCGTCGACGGTGGCGCGGGGGCCGCCCTTGGCGATCTCGGCCTGCCGCTTGAACACGTCCACCAGGTGGTAGTGGGTGGCGTGCAGGGTGGCGGCGGTGGGCGAGGGCACCCAGGCGGTGTTGGCGCCGGCCTTGGGGTGGCCGATCTTCTGGACCAGCATTTCGGCCATCAGATCGGGCATGGCCCACATGCCCTTACCGATCTGCGCCTTGCCGGGCAGGCCGGTGGCGATGCCGGTGTCGACATTCCAGTCCTCGTAGGACTTGATCCACTGCTGGGCCTTCATCTCGGCCTTGCGGACCATGGGCCCGGCCTCCATGGAGGTGTGGATTTCGTCGCCGGTGCGGTCGAGGAAGCCGGTGTTGATGAAGACCACGCGGTCCTTGGCGGCGTGGATGGACGCCTTCAGGTTGACGGTGGTGCGGCGCTCCTCGTCCATGATGCCGACCTTGAGCGTGTTGCGCGGCAGGTCGAGGGCGTCCTCGATACGGCCGAACAGCTCGTTGGTGAAGGCGACCTCGTCGGGGCCGTGCATCTTCGGCTTCACGATGTAGATGGAGCCGGTGCGGGTGTTCTTGAGCTTGGTATCGCCGTTGAGGGCGTGCTTGGCGATCAGGACGGTGATCAGGCCGTCCATGATGCCCTCGGGGATCTCGTTGCCATCCTTGTCGATGATGGCGTCCGAGGTCATCAGGTGACCCACGTTGCGCACGAACAGCAGCGAACGGCCGTGCAGCACCAGCTCGGAACCGTCGAGCGCGGTGTAGACGCGGTCGGGGTTCATGGTGCGGGTGAAGGTCTTGCCGCCCTTCGAAACCTGCTCCGCCAGATCGCCCTTCATCAGGCCGAGCCAGTTGTGGTAGCAGAGGACCTTGTCCTCGGCGTCCACGGCGGCGACGGAATCCTCGAAGTCCATGATGGTGGTGACCGCGGACTCCAGCACCAGATCCTTGACACCGGCGGTGTCGGTGGAGCCGATGGGGGAGGACGGGTCGATCTGGATCTCGATGTGAAGGCCGTTGTGCTTCAACAGGATCGAGGTCGGGTTGGCCGGGTCGCCCAGGTAGCCGACGAGCGCGTCGTTGTCGGCCAGGCCGATCTCGGTGCCGTCCTCGAGACCGACGACGAGCTCGCCGTCCTCGATCGAGTACTTGGTGGAGCCGACGTGCGAGCCGGTGATCAGCGGCACCGCGTCGTCGAGGAAGTTGCGCGCCCATTCGATGACCTTGTCACCGCGGACCTTGTTGTAACCGGTGCCCTTCTCGGCGCCGTTCTCCTCGGAGATGGCGTCGGTGCCGTACAGCGCGTCGTACAGCGAACCCCAGCGGGCGTTCGCGGCATTGATCGCGAAGCGGGCGTTCATGACCGGCACGACCAGCTGCGGGCCGGCCTGGGTGGCGATTTCGGCGTCCACGTTCTCGGTACCGATCTGGAAATCGGCCGGTTCGGGGCGCAGGTAGCCGATCTCGGACAGGAACTGCTTGTAGGCAGCCTTGTCGTAGCCGGTGCCGGGGTTGGCACGGTGCCACTCGTCGATCTTGGCCTGGATGTCGTCGCGTTCTGCGAGCAGAGCACGGTTCTTGGGGGCGAGGTCGTTGATGACGGCCTCGGCACCCGACCAGAACGCGGCGGAATCAACGCCGGTGCCGGGAAGGGCCTCGTTCTCCACGAAATCGTGGAGAACCTTGGCAACCTGAAGCCCGCCGACCTGGATCCGCTCTGTCATCTACATGCCTCATTTCGAGAAGCCGGGTGGAAAAAGTACGCCTGTCATGTTACTCGCGGGTACCCGGCGGGCGGTCACGGCACCCTGTCGAAGTGATCCACGGCATTCGGGCGTGACCCCTTGAATGTTCCGTGCGGTACATTTAATGTACCGGGCAGAACATTATTGGCGTTCAGACACGGTGAGGTGCCGTCCATGGGAGAAACGTTGTCCGGCAAGGTCGTTGTGGTCACCGGCGGTAGCCGCGGGCTCGGACGCGAAATGGTCCTCGCATTCGCGGGTGAGGGCGCGGACGTCGTGATCGCCAGCCGCAAGATCGACGGATGCGAGGCCCTGGCGGCCGAAGTACGTGAGAAATTCGGGCGGCGCGCCCTGGCCGTGGCCTGCAATGTGGGCGTGTGGGACCAGTGCGATCAGCTGGTCGAAGCCGCCTACACGGAGTTCGGCAAGGTCGATGTGCTGGTCAACAATGCGGGCATGTCGCTGCTGTACCCGAGCCTGGACCAGGTTTCGGAGGCCATGTTCGACAAGATCATCGCCACCAATCTGAAGGGGCCGTTCCGGCTGTCGGCGGCCATCGGGGCGCGGATGGCGGCGGCGGGCAGCGGATCGATCATCAATATCTCGTCGATCGAAGCGGTCCGGCCGGAGGCCATCGCGGTGCCCTACGGTGCGGCCAAGGCCGGACTGGAGGCGCTGTCCGGCGGGCTCGCCAATACCTATGGACCGGCGGTGCGGGTCAACACCATTCGCTGCGGGCCGTTCGAAACCGATATCTCCAAGGCGTGGACGCCCGAGATGCGCGCCGCCATGGTCGAGCACAACGCCCTGCGCCGCACCGGCCAGCCCGCCGATATCGTCGGCGCGGCACTGTATTTCGCCTCCGACGCCTCCGCCTTCTGCACCGGCGCGGTGCTACCCCTGGACGGCGGCTGGAAATGACCGGCAGCGCACCCGCCCGCCGGCGCGGCCGGCCACCCGCCTCCGAAACCAATCCGGGGGAGACCCGGGAGCGGATCATGCGCGCGGCCATGGAGCTGTTCGCGGAGAAGGGCTTTCACGCCACCAGCGTCGGCGAGATCGGCGACCGGGCCGGCATCCAGCGGGGTGCGCTGTACTACCACATCGGATCCAAGGAAGAACTGCTCTTCCAGATCCGCAGCAACTACACCCAGCTCATGCTCGATGCCGCCGCCCGCATCACCGACGGTGACGAACCGCCGCTCACCAAGCTGCGTGCACTGATTCGCAGCCACGTGGAGCTGATCGTCGAACACCGGCACGAGGTCACCATCGCGCTGCGTGACTCCGGAGCCCTGACCGCCGAACGCGAAGCCGATCTCCAGCTGCTGCGCGACGGCATCCAGACCCGCTGGCAGCGGGTCGTCGACGACGGCTACGCGGCGGGCGTGATGACCACCAACGATCACGTCGTCACCAACAGCATGGTCGCCATGCTGAACATGGTGAGCACCTGGTACCGCCCCGACGGCTCACACACCCCCGGCGAAATCGCCGACATTCTCACCACCACCCTCCTCGACGGTGTCGCGACACCGGCTGCACAGAAAACGAAAGGCTGATCATGGCTTGGGATTTCGGAACCGACCCCGAATATCAGAAGAAGCTGGACTGGGTGGCGGAGTTCGTGCGCACCGAGGTCGAGCCCCTCGACCTGCTCTACCCCGAACCCTACGACCGCAAGAACCCGGAGATCCGGGCGCTCATGCAGCCGTTGCAGGAGAAGGTGAAGGAGCAGGGCCTGTGGGCCTGCCACCTCGGCCCCGAACTCGGCGGACCCGGCTACGGGCAGGTGAAGTTGGCGCTGCTCAACGAGGTGATCGGCACCTCCAAGTGGGCTCCACTCGTCTTCGGTTGCCAGGCGCCGGATTCCGGCAATGCCGAGATCCTCGCCCACTTCGGCACCCCGGAGCAGAAGGCGAAGTACTTGCAGCCCCTGCTCGATGGCGAGATCGGCTCCTGCTACGTGATGACCGAGCCGACCGGCGGCTCGGATCCGACCGCGTTCAAGACCCGTGCCGTGCGTGACGGCGACGAATGGGTCATCAACGGTGAGAAGTGGTTCAACTCGGCCGCCGAGTTCGCCACGTTCCATATCGTCATGGTGGTGACCGATCCGGAAGCCGAACCGCACAAACGGCTTTCGATGTTCATCGTCCCCGCCGGCACTCCCGGCCTGGAGATCGTGAAGAACTTCACCGTCCCCGGCTTCTCGGAAAACGAAGGCCACCTGCGCTTCACCGATGTCCGCGTCCCCGCCGACGCCCTGCTCGGTGCGGAGGGCCTCGGCTTCATCGTCGCCCAGACCCGGCTCGGCGGCGGCCGCGTGCACCACGCCATGCGCACGGTCGCCATGGTGCGCAAGGCTTTCGACATGATGTGTGAGCGCGCCGTCTCCCGTCCCATGCGCAAGGGCGTGCTCGGCGGGTTGCAGATGACGCAGGAGAAGATCGCCGAAGCCTGGATCGAGATGGAGCAGTTCCGGTTGCTCGTGCTGCGCACCGCGTGGCGTATCGACCAAGAGCAGGACTACCGCAAGGTGCGCCACGACATCGCCGCCATCAAGGTCGCGATGCCGAAGGTCATGCACGATATCGCCCAGCGCGCCATGCACCTGCACGGGGCCATCGGCGTGAGCACCGACCTGCCGTTCGTCGACATGATGAACTACGCGCAGGTCATGGCCATCGCGGACGGTCCGACCGAGGTCCACAAGATCACCTTGGCCAAGGAGATCCTCAAGACCTACGCGCCCGGGGATCCGGTGTACCCCAGCGGATATCGGCCCGCGCTGCGCGAGAAGGCGCGTGAACTGGTCGCCCAGCGACTGGAACACACCGTCGGCAACCTCTGACCGAACCCGTTGGCCGCGAGCGGATTCAGCTCGCGGTCGACGGAAACCCGGTGCCGGTCAATTCTTCCGACAGCTCCCAGAGGCGACGTGCGGTGCCCGCGTCCTGGGCGGCATCGGAGCGGCCCACCAGTTTCGGATGGCCACGGTACTCGTAGAAGCCGTCGGGGCCGACGTAGCTGTTCGATGGCAGGTCCTGGGACAGGGCGTACAGGGTGGGCAGTGCGCCGTCGCGGGCATCCTGGGCGATCAGCAGATTGCCGATGCGCATGGCCAGTGTCGCGACCGCGTTCTCGGTGTGGCCCTGAAGGTTCGTGGCCGACCAACCCGGATGCGCCGCCATCGCGCGTACTTTCGATCCCGCCTCGTCCAGGCGACGCCGAAGTTCCAGCGTGAAAAGCAGATTCGCCAGCTTGGACTGACCGTAAGCGCCGCTTGCGCTGTAGGGACGAGACTTCCAGTTCAGATCGTCCAGATCGATGGTGCCCCGGCGATGCGCCTGCGAAGACACGGTGACCACCCGATCGGTGATGTGCGGCAAGAGCAGGTTGGTCAGGGCGAAATGCCCGAGGTGATTGGTGCCGAGCTGCCGTTCGAAACCGTCGGCGGTGTGGCCGAACGGGACCATCATGATGCCCGCGTTGTTCACCAGCGCGTGGATCGGCCCGGACCAGTTCGCGGCGAATTCCCGGATCGATTCCAGGCTCGCAAGGTCGAGGCGGCGAACCTCGGTGTCGCCGCGCACTTCTCGGGCGACCGCCTCGCCGCGCTTGGTATCGCGGACCGCGAGCACGACGCGTGCGCCGACCCGGGCGAGTTCACGGGTGGTGACCAGGCCGAGGCCGCTGTTGGCTCCGGTCACGATGACGGTCTCGCCGTCCATGCGGGGGAGATCTGCTGCTGTCCATCCGGAATTCGTCATGACACCCAATGTAGACACTGCCCACAAAGTGGTCAATGTCCACATCCTGCTAGGCTGGGCGCACTATGAGTGCCGACCGCCGCTACCACCACGGTGACCTGCGCGAGCAATTGCTCTATCTGGCCGAGCAGGCACTCCGCGAGCACGGGGTCGAACAGCTCTCCTTGCGCAAGCTCGCCCGCGAGGCCGGGGTCACGCACAATGCGCCCAGCCGCCATTTCCCGGACAAGCAGGCACTGCTGGACGCGCTCGCGCTGGCCGGATTCCAGCGCATCGGCGATGCCTTCCGGGCCGTGGCCGCCGCCGACGGGCAGTCGTTCGAGCAGCAGTTCCGGGAGCTGGCGCGGGCGTATCTGCGTTTCGCCGTGGACAATTCGGCGCTGCTGACGCTGATGTTCGCGCGCAAACACAGCCCGACCGGGGGCGAGGCGATGGCCGCGGCCGTGGCGAACGCGTTCGCGGTACCGGTGCGGCTGACCGCCGAAGCGCAGGCGCGCGGCGAGGTCGTCGAGGGCGATCCGATGCGGATCGGCTGGACGGTCGCGGTCGCGCTGCAAGGGCTCGCCAGCTTCGTCATGTCCGGATTGGTCGCCCCGGACGGCATCGACGACCTGTTGGACGAGACGGTGACCCGGCTGACACAGGGCCTGCAACCGCGTACGGCACCGGTGACGAAACTCTGACCTCGCGCCGGAAGCCCTGTCGCGGGCCGCCCGCGAGCGCGAGTATTCGAGCATGGCCTCGAAACGAAGGATCGCATCCAAACCCGTCGTGTGGACGCTCGCGGCACTGGCCGCGGTCGTGCTGATCGGCGGATCGATCCTGTTCCAGCCCTGGCGGCTGTTCACGAATACGACCGTCGACGAAGCGCTTCCGACCGTCACGGGTACCTCGGCAGCCGTCGCCGCGCCGCGCACGCTCTCCACCGGCACCTTCATCTCGCACGAGCACGACACCGCCGGCACGGTGTCCATCCTGCAACTCCCCGACGGCAGCCGGGTACTGCGGCTGGAGAACCTCGACACCTCCGACGGTCCCGCGCTGCACGTCTGGCTCAGTGACGCCGCGGTGGTGCCGGGCAAGGACGGGTGGGGTGTATTCGACGACGGCGCGTACCGGGACCTCGGGAACCTCAAGGGCAACAAGGGGAATCAGAACTACGAGATTCCGGCCGATGCCGATCTGTCGGTGCTGCGCAGTGTTTCGATCTGGTGCGACCGGTTCAATGTGTCGTTCGGGGCAGCGGAATTGCGTGCCGCCTGATCTAACTGGTGCGCGGCTCTATCCAGAGCGCCTCGGCCAGCGCGCACAGCTCGCCGTCGGCGGTCGAAAGCGCCACGCCAACGGTGAATTTGCGGCCGTCGCGGTGGATCGGCCACGCGTGCGCGATGTGCTCGGCTCCGGCCAGCACCGGCCGATACTGTGCGGCGGTGAGCGCCGCGGTGAACGCGCCGAGGCCCATACCCAAGTGGACCCACGCGGCGATACCACCCGGGCAGTCCAGCGCCGACCACACCACCTCCGGCGGCAGTTCGCCGTTCTCGTCCGCCAAGCCCGTGTCGGGAGTCCAGGCGGCGGCCATGATCTCGCTGCCGGGCACCGCCCACGGGAACAAGCGCAGGCCGCGACCGGGCGCGCATTGCACGCCGCAGCCGTAGCAGTCGGTGACTCGGCGGTCGGGGGAGGAGAGCGCGGTTTCGGTGGCGCGCTTGGCATCCGACCAGGACGGCAGCGGCGGCGCGGCGATATCGAGGGTCGCGGGGGTGGCCTCGGTCAGCAGGGTGCCGTCGGTCGCGGTGAGCGCGGAACCGTTCAGCAGCAGGGGAGTGCCGACCGGGACGGCGCGGCGGAAGTCGACGCGTACCGCTTCGGCCTCGGTGCGGGCGGCCAGCACCCCGGCCACATAGCCGCCGAAGGCCACCTCGGGGTAGCCGTGGATGTGGTCCGGAATGGTCAGCGCTTCCGTCGCGATCATGCTGTGTGTCAACCTCTCCCGCACGGTCCGATCATTCGACGATACCCAGGACGCGGGGAACGGAGCCGGTGGGATATCCCACTTCAGGACAGCGGTTGCACCCCGCGCTGGGCGAGCAGCAAGGTCATGATGCCCGCTTCCTGGGATTGGGCGCTGATCATGCCGCGGGCCGCCTCCTTCACCGCACCGGATTCGACCATCTTGTCGACGGCTTGGGCCATGGCGACGCCGCCGCGGTGATGGCGTTGCATGAGTTGCAGGAACTGGGATTCGGCATCGGCCCCGCGCGCCGCGGACAGGGCGTCGAGTTCGGCGAGGGTGGCCATGCCGGGCATGAGATTTGGTTCGGCGGCCGTGGTGGTCATGGCGGCGTGGTCGTGTGTGGTGCCGGTGGTGTGCATCCAGTTCATCGGATGGGCATTGGTGGGGGAGGCGTTGGCGAGGCGCAGCCAGCCGAGCATGGTGCCGATCTCCGAGCGCTGGGTATCGGCGATCTGCTGGGCCAGCTGGCGAATCGCCGGATCGACGCCGGCGTCCAGGCGCTGCACCATTTGCAGCGCCTGTTGATGGTGCGCGGTCATATCCTGCGCGAAACCGATCTCGGTGGGTGTGAGAACCGAAGGCGCACTCCGATTCTCGGGCGCCAGGACGGGGCGCATCAGGAAGCCGGCGAGGAGCAGCAGCGCGGCGAGGGTGATCGCCCCCGCCGCGCGCTGCCATTTACCCGCCGTCACGAACCCACCACGGAGCGCTGATCGGCGGGCGGGGTGTACACATCGCCGGAGAGTTCCAGCACCATGAAACCGTTGTCGTTGCAGGTGGTCCAGAGCTGGTTGCCGTGCCATTCCGGCGGCGAGAAGCACCAGTCGCTGGACAGGTCGCCCAGCGCCACCATCCCGCTGCGGGACGAAAGCGCCTGGGACGGATCGAATTTGCCCTCCAGCAGGGCGCGCGCGACCGAGGTGAACTCCATGCCGGGGATGCCGATCAGCGATGCCAGGGCGTGCGGGGAGTTCCAGAGTTCCAGGTTGCGGCCCTTGCGCGCGGGCGGGTTGAAGTACGCGATCTCGCGCGCGTGGAACGGATCTCGCACATCGAACACCCGAATGCCGGATTCTTCCCAGCCGCAGGCCAAGGCGGTCGGATTGTCCTGGCGGTCGGCGGCGCAGTAGTGGGCGTCGTAGGAGAACACCGAGCCGCCCATGGCCGAGGCGACCGCGGAATCCTGGTTCTCCAGCAGGTTGATCTCCAGCTTGATCTTGTTGACCACCTTGGGGGAGGTCTCGTCGGAGATGTCGATGAGCTTCACCCCGCCCGCGCCGCCCTCGTCGACGGTGAACAGGTAGGGCTGGCCGTCATAGGTGACCGGGATGCTGTGCTGGGTGGCCCAGCCGTCGATCCAGAAATTGCGGCCCAGGTGCGGCACTTGGGGATTGGGGTCGCGGCGCTGTACTGCGCTGATGTCCAGGACGGTGAATCCGCCGAGCGCCGAGAGGTACATGCGATTGCCGTCCGGGCTGATACCGAACCCGTGCGCCTCGATACCGGTCAGCCCCTGCCAGATCACGTGCGGGTTGGACGGATCGGTGAGATCCACCGCGCTCACGAACCCGGGTGCGATGCCCGACGCCCAATAGGTGCGCCCGTCGGGGGAGAACCCGCCCTCGTGTGTCGTGATCGGGATCGGCATCAGCAGGTTCGTGCCCGCGCCGGGATTCAGCAGCCGCGGATGCGCGCAATCGGAGATGTCGTAGACCGACAGATAGCCCGCGCCGGTGCCGACCGGAACGCCCGTGCCCACCAGCAACTTCCGCTCGGTGTTGACCTTGAGCGATTCCCACGTCCCGGCCAGCATGGCCGGTTCGGTGAGGGTCGCGGTGACCACCGGGTTGGCCGGATCGGACACATCCAGCACCTGCACGCCCTGCGCGGGCCCGAGAATATTGCCCGGGAACATGGACCCGGTGTACGAGCAGTGCTCGAAACTCGTCGAGGTGATGCCCGCGCCCCGCCCGACATATCCGCCGACGAACGAGATATTGCAGCGATACCCCTGCGTGCTGCGCCCGCTGTTGCGGTCCTCGGCCGGGACATCGCCCTGCAAACCGGTTTCCGGCAGCGAGTCCGCGCCGCACTCCGCACGCGGCACGGAATAGCGACCAACATCGAAGAAGTTCTGCACCGCATCCGTCAGATCCGATTGCAGGTCGGCCGAGGCCCCGCCGAGCGGCAGTGCGGCAGCCGCCAGCAGGGCCGTGGCCAGCGTGATCGCCGGCTTGGACCGTCGTATCCCCGAGAACCGCAGCACTGCGGCACCCCCGTTCCGTTCGAGTCATCGTGACCCGAGGCACGGGCGGCCCCTCGGTGTGGTCACGGTTACATCTCGGAACCGTAACCCAGAAACTGACCGATCGGTAGGGGGTGTCTCAGATAGTCCGGAAATCAGACCGGCCAGGTGAATTCCGGATCCCTGAGATAGTCCTCGCGGCGCTGGTCCAGCGCCATCGCGACCATCTGATGCGCCCCCGGCCCGATCACCTTCCGCAACGGCGGATTCGGCATCGCCACCAACTCCAGCAGCCCGGCCGCACCGACTTCCGGCTTGGCCTCCACCCACTCCGACTCGACCGCCTCGTCCTCGCCGGCCGTCGCAGCGACATCGTCCGCGGTCGGATAGTCCCCCATCCCCAGAATCGCTTCCCGCTGCCCCGCATACTCCGGCAACCCCACCGCGAACTGCATACTCGACTTGGCCCAATCGGTATCGAACCCACCCATCTGGGCAAGCGTCACGTGAATCCCGAACGGCCGCAGCTCATCCGCCAGCGAAGCTCCTCGATCGCCCCCCACCAGTCCGTACCCGGCATTGTTCACGACCACATCGATACGCCCCACCGCACCGAAAGCCTCATTGCGGGTGGTAATCGGGGGCTGGGGCGGGCGTTTGTGGAGGCCGCGTTGGCGGTTGGGGATCGGGTGGTGGCAATTCCGCTATTCCCCGGCAAGCGCCGAGTGGTCTTCGCGCCTAGCCGAGCAGTGCGGTGCAGGCGGTGTGGAGGCGGGTGCGGAGGGTTTCCGAGCGGTCGGCGATGGCGGCTTGGGCGCGGACGTATTCGGCTCGGCCGGACGGGGTTTCGATGCGGATAGGGGTGTAGCCGAAGGCGGTGAGGTCGTAGGGGCTGGCCTTCATGTCGAGTTCACGGGCGGCGCAGGCGAGTTCGAAGCAGTCGAAGAGGAGGTCGGAGGGGATCAGGGGGGTTAGTTTGAAGCCCCACTTGTAGAGGTCCATGTTGGCGTGCAGGCAGCCGGGTTGTTCGCGGTGGACCTGATCGTCGCGGGTCAGGGGTTCGATGTTGAGGGGGGCGGCGGCGGGGGTGAAGAAGCGGAAAGCGTCGAAGTGGGTGCAGCGCAGTTGCATCGACTCGACCACGGCGTCGGTGCCCGCCGCGCCCAGGCGCAGGGGGACCTGCTGGTGGCGGACGTCATCGCTGCGGTAGACCATCGCCCATTCGTGCAGGCCGAAGCAGGAGAGCTGGGCGGGGCGGGCGGCGGTCGCGGAGAGCAGGTTCGCTACGAATTCGATGGTGTCGCGGCGCTTTTCGAGGAAGGCCGAGTCTGCGGTCCAGCCGGCCGAAACCTGGTGGTAGCCGCGGGAACCCGTGTACTCCCCGGCTTCGGCCAGGGCGGTGCCGAAGCCGGGGTGCCAGCGTTTGAGCTGGGCGGGTTTGTGGCCGTAGTAGGTGAAGAGGAAGTCGATCACCGGGTGCTTGGTGCCTGCGGAGCGGGCTTGCAGGTAGGGGCCGACCAGGGCGTCCACGCGGTCGCGGTGGGCGGCCGCGCGGGAACGCCATTCGGGGGCCGGAAGTACCTGGAGATCGACGACGTTCATGACTACTCGGCGATGCGGTGGGTGGCGTCGCGGACGGTGCCGACGAACTCCTCCACCAGGTCCTCGAGGGCGACGATGCCGACGGTGTTGCCGCGGCTGTCGACCACGCGGCCGAGGTGGGAGTTGGTGCGGCGCAAGCGGGCAAGGGCCTCGAAGAGGGTGGTGCCCATGCTGAGCGTCGGCAGGGGGCGGATGTCGGTGCGGGGGATGGGGGTGCCGGGGCCCGCGTCGTCATCGGCCACCAGGTCCAGCACGTCCTTGACGTGCAGGTAGCCGACCAGGGAGCCGTCGGTGGCGCGCACGGGATAGCGGGAGAAACCGGTTTCGGCGACCGCGGTTTCGATATCGCCGAGCGTGGTGCCGTCGCCGCGCAGCGGGACCGAGCGGGTCTTGTCCAGGGGCACCATGACGTCGGCGACCATGCGGTCGCTCGAGCCCAGCGCCTGGGTGAGGCGGCGGTGCTCCTCCTCGTCGAGCAGGCCCTCGGAGTGCGATTCACCGAACATCTCCGCCAGCTCCACCGACGAAACCGTGGAATCCAGTTCGTCTTTCGGCTCGATGCGCAGCATCCGCAGCGTCAAGTTCGCGGCCAGGTTGTAGATGTAGATGAGCGGGCGAGCCAGCCGCAGCCACATCAGATGCAGCGGAACCAGCAGCAGCGCCGAACGCTCCGGCCCGGCCAGCGCGATGTTCTTGGGGATCATCTCGCCGAGCAGGATGTGCAGGATCACCACGATCGTCAAGGCCAGCGCGAACGAGATCGGATGCAGCAGTTGATCAGGCACGCCGAGCAGCTCGAACGGCTTCTCCAGCAGATGCGCCACCGCCGGTTCACCCACCCGGCCCAGCAGGATCGAGCAGATGGTGATGCCGAGCTGCGCGGCCGCGAGCATCATGGACAGGTTCTGGCCCGCCTCGATCACCGTGTTGGCGCTGCGCTTGCCTTGGGCGGCAAGGGCTTCCAGCCGATCGCGGCGGGCGGAGATGAGCGCGAACTCGGCGGCCACGAAGAACGCGTTGCCCAGCAGCAGTACGAAGGTCAGCAGAACGGCCCACAGATCACCCATGGCTGTGCTCCCAGATCGCCAGGGCGTCGGCGTCCACCGGGCGCAAGAGCACCCGGTCGATGCGTCGGCCGTCCATCCGCTCCACCTTGGCGATCCAGCCGCCGCGGGTATGCGGTTCGCCGTAGTGGCCGTTGCCCGGATGCGGCAGCAGCACTTCGTCGCCCGTCACCGGGATCCGGCCCAGCCGCTCCAGCACCAGCCCGCCCAGCGTCTCGTACTCGCCTTCGGGGGCGTCGTAACCCGTTGTGCGCGAAACCTCGTCGACGCGCATCAGCCCGGAACAGTTCCAGCCGTTCGGGGTGCGGCGGACATCGGCCTCTTCCTCGTCGTGTTCGTCGCGGACATCGCCGAGGATCTCCTCGATCAGGTCCTCCATGCTGACGATGCCCGCGGTGCCGCCGTACTCGTCGACCACCAGGGCCACCTGCATGCCGTCGGCGCGCACCCGTTCCAGCACCTCGTCACCGTCCAGGCTGGCGGGCACGATCGGCACCGGCTGGGCGATGGACTCCAGTTTCACGGTGCGCCGCGCCTTCACCGGATGCAGGAACGCCTGCTTGATGTGCACGACGCCGAGCGTGTTGTCCAGGTCGCCGTCGATCACCGGGAAACGCGAGTACCCGGTATCGCGTGCGGCGTCGATGAGATCGGCGATGGTGCAATCCCGGTCCAGTGATTCGATTTTCACGCGCGGGGTCATCAACTCCTCCGCGCTGCGCTCACCGAATTGCAGCGACCGATCCACCACCTGCGCGGTACGCGAATCCAGCGCGCCGTGCAGCGCGGAGGTCCGCACCAGCGAGCCGAGTTCCTGCGGGGAGCGCGCCGAGCGCAGCTCCTCGGCCGGTTCCACACCCAGTCGCCGGACGGCCCAGTTGGCGGTCCCGTTCAAGAAATTGATCATCCAGCGGAAGACCGTGGAGAACATGATCATCGGCCCCGCGGTGAGCCGCGCGGTCGACAGCGGCGCGGCGATGGCGATGTTCTTGGGCACCAGCTCGCCGTAGATCATCGACAGCGAGGTCGCCAGAATCAATGCCAGCGCCAGCGAAATCCCGTGCGAGGTACCGGAACTCACGCCGAACGCGTTGAAGATCGGCTCCAGCAGCCGCGCCAGCACCGGCTCGGCGATATAGCCGGTGATCAACGTGGTGATGGTGATGCCGAGCTGCGCGCCGGAAAGCTGGAACGAGAGCGTGCGATGCGCCTGCCGCACCTGCCGGGCGCGGCGATCGCCCTCACGGGCGTGCGCCTCCACGGTGGAGCGTTCCAAGGCGGTGAGCGAGAATTCCGCTGCCACGAACAACGCGGTGCCGGCGGTCAATGCGATGAATCCGAACAGCGAAGCAATGGTGATCAGGACCGACACGGTCAGCACCACCCGGCTGTCGCGGTGGCAGAGGAGACGGGGAAGCCGGGTTTGTCACCCGGCTCGGTAGAGGAGCCCTCCTGGGAAGCGCCCTTGGACGCGGGTGACAACTGGTTCCTTTCGCAGGGGTGACAACGACGCGATATGTGCTCCGGCCGGTGCGGCGACACGCGGTGTCGCGCTCCGGCATGCGCCCATGGTACCGGCAAGGCCCGTGCACACGCGCACGACGGGTCCGGCTGATTTCGCGCTCCGCATCACGTGCCCGGTCGGCGGCGCGCACCACGGACCGACCGCGATCGAATCGGGTGCCGTGGGGGAGCGGCGCCGCGGAAGCGGTCGCAGACGCACTGCTGCATTGCCATATCAGGTCTGGCCGTTCGGCCCGGCACGGCCGGCCGTGCCTGCGCATCGTGGACGGAACGCTCTGGCGTCTCGCCCCCGAAACTCGCCGGACTCACAACCGCGAAACCCGGCGGGCCGCTGCGGGGCCCGCCGGGTTTCGCGTGCGCGGTACTAGCCGCTCACCACCCCGAGGGCAGCGGGCGGCCTTCGGCGAACCCGGCGGCCGACTGCACACCGAGCACGGCGCGCTCGTGGAACTCGGCGATGGTGCGGGCGCCCGCGTAGGTGCAGGAGCTGCGCACACCGGAGGTGATGTGGTCGATCAGGTCCTCGACGCCCGGGCGCTCGGGATCCAGGCGCATGCGCGAGGAGGAGATGCCCTCTTCGAAGAGCGCCTTGCGGGCGCGATCGAAGGTGGAGTCCTGGGCGGTGCGGGCGGCGACGGCGCGCTTGGACGCCATGCCGAAGGACTCCTTGTAGCGGTTGCCGTCGCGGTCGGCGCGCAGGTCGCCGGGGGACTCGTAAGTACCCGCGAACCAGGAGCCGATCATGACGTTCGCGGCGCCGGCGGCCAGCGCCAGGGCCACGTCGCGCGGGTGCCGCACGCCGCCGTCGGCCCACACGTGCTTGCCGAATTCGGCTGCGGCGGCGGAACATTCGGCGACCGCGGAGAACTGCGGGCGGCCCACGCCGGTCATCATGCGGGTGGTGCACATGGCGCCGGGGCCCACACCGACCTTGATGATGTCCGCGCCGGCCTCGATCAGATCGCGGGTGCCCGCGGCCGAGACCACATTGCCCGCGACCAGCGGCACACCCAGATCCAGGGCGGCCACCGAGGCGAGCGCCTCCAGCATCTTCTGCTGATGGCCGTGCGCGGTGTCCATGACCAGCACGTCGGCGCCGGCATCGACGAGCGCCTTGGCCTTGGCCGGGACATCGCCGTTGATGCCGACCGCGGTCGCGATGCGCAGCTTGCCGTGCGCGTCGACGGCCGGCTGGTAGATGCCGGCGCGGATGGCGCCGGTGCGGGTCATCACGCCGGCGAGGGTGCCGTCGGCGTTGACCAGCACCGCGATGTTCTGGTGCTTGGCCTCGAGCAGATCGAAGATGTCGCGCGGCGAGGCATCGGCCGCGGCGGTGACGAAATTGCTGTCGGCGACCGTGCTCAGCCGGGCGAACCGATCCACGTCCGCGCAGGACGATTCGGTGACCACGCCGACCGGCTTACCGGCATCGACCACGATGACCGCGCCGTGCGCGCGCTTGTGGATGAGCGCCAGCGCATCCGACACCGACTGGTCGGGATCGAGGGTGACCGGGGTGTCGGCGGTGAGCGAACGGCTCTTGACGAAGGCGATGGTGTCCGCCGCCGCCTTGAGCGGAAGATCCTGCGGCAGCACCACGAGACCACCGCGACGCGCCACGGTCTCGGCCATCCGGCGGCCCGCGACGGCGGTCATGTTCGCGACCACGAGGGGAATGGTGGTGCCGGTGCCGTCCGAGCTGGACAGATCGACATCGAACCGCGACGCCACATCGGTCCGGTTGGGGACGAGGAAGACATCGTCGTAGGTCAGGTCGTACGGGGGATGCTGCCCGGGGAGAAACTGCACGTTGGTTAGCCGCCTCATGGGATTGACGTGGAGGTTTTCGTGGTGGCCATGCTACGGAGGCAGGCGGGTGGAACGAGTCCATCGACACCTGATGTCACACATGCAGCTGTCCAGTATAGCCATCGACCAGGATGCTGTGAGTATGCCGGTCGGTCACGGGCCGAAATTCCGGTTGTCGCCCGGTCGGGTGTGCCCTACTTTCGCCGGCGTGACTGATATCGCGGCACTGGCCGAGCGGCTCGAACTCGGCGATCTGATCACCAAACTCTTCGTCTACTGCGACCAGGCGCGCTGGAGCGATCTGGCGGAAAGCGTGCTCGCCGAGCAGGTTTACTTCGACAGCGGATTCGGCGGCGAGCCCGGCCCGCGCGCCGGGTCCGACATCGTCGACGACTGGGCCGAGGGCCTGGGCTCCCTCGACGCCGTGCACCACCAGGCCGGAAACCACCTGATCGAGATCACCGGCGACACCGCCCTGGCCCATGCGGACGCCATCGCGGTGCACCTGAAGAACGATGCGACGCAAGGCAAGACGCGCTGGTTCGTAGGCAGTTACGTCCTCGGCTTCGAGCGCACCGAGAAGGGTTGGCGCATCAACCGCTTCGAGTACAAGCTCAAGCTGATCGACGGCAACGCCGACCTCACCTGAGCCATTCGCTCAGCAATAGCGGGACCCGATTCCGTGCGGGGTATCGGTCGGCGTGTCGCCGAGTGCCCCGCGCGTGCCGTCAGTTCCCGGTTTCGGACCGTAGCGGGAGGGTCAGCGGGACGAGCGCTTGGCCGCGCCGGGCTTGCGCTTCTTGTTGTGCGGGCGGCTTTCGCCCTTCGCGCGCTTGGGGGCCCAGCGTGGATCTTTCGAGATCTCCTTCGCCTGGGCGGCGGGTCCGGCGGCGGGATCGGCGACCGCGCGGCCCGACGGGCGGCGGGCTCCGGTCAGTTCGGCCAGTTGGCGGTCGCCGGAACGCACTTCGACGACGGTGACCGTGACGCCCGCCCGCCGCGCCAGTTGCTCCGCCGCATCGCGGTCGTCCGGCGTGACGATGGTGACCACCGTTCCGGATGCTCCGGCACGCGCGGTGCGGCCGGTGCGGTGGAGGTAGTCCTTGGGGTCCTCGGGCGGATCGACGTGTACGACCAGGGAGACGTCGTCGATGTGTAGGCCGCGCGCGGCCACGTCGGTGGCGACCAGGACGGGGGCGGTGCCGTCGGCGAAGGCCGCCAGGGTGCGCGAGCGCTGATTCTGGAGTTTGCCGCCGTGCAGGGCGACCGCGCCGATACCGGCCTCGCGTAGTCGGCGGGCCAGTTTGTCCGCGCCGTGCTGGGTGCGGACGAACAACAGCGTCCGGCCTTGGCGAGCGGCGATTTCGGTGACGACGGCGCGCTTGTCGGTGCGGCGAATGTGCAGGGCGTAGTGGGTGATGTCGGGTACGGCGGACGGAGTCGAGCCCGAAACCTGAGGATCGGGAGCCGGATTCGCGGAGTCGTGCGTGGCTGTCTGCGTAGCCGCCCCGCCGGCCCGATTCGCGGTGCCCTGGGCGGCTGTCGGTGTCGGCGCATTCGAAGCCGGATTCGCGGCTTCGCCTGTGACTGAACGTGCATCGTGACCCGTGCCCGTGTCGGTCTCGGAGCCGGTGGAGCCCGCAGTGACGTCTGTCGGGGCCGGTTGTGCGGTGGCCGGTGCGCTCACCGCGTGCTCGACGGGATCACGCAGGTACCGCTGCACCAAACCGTCGATCGTCTCGTCCAGCGTCGCCGAGAAGAGCAGCTTCTGCGATTCGGCGGGCACCTTGTTGAGCAATGCCGTGAGCTGCGGCATGAACCCGAGCGCGGCCATGTGGTCGGCTTCGTCGACGGTGACGACCTGAATCGCCGACAGCTGCACCGCTTTGCGGCCGAGCAGATCGGTGAGGCGGCCGGGCGTGGCGATGACGACATCCACGCCGCGCGCCAGCCGTTCTTCCTGCTTCTTGATGGGCAGGCCGCCGACCGCGGTCGCGAGTCGCAGCCCCAGCGACAGCGCGGGTTCGTCGAGCGCGGTTTCGATCTGGATGGCGAGTTCGCGGGTGGGCGCGAGAATCAGCCCGCGCGGGCGTCGCGGTGTGCTCGGCGCGCCGAAGAGCCGCACCAGCATGGGCAATCCGAAGGCCAGGGTCTTGCCCGAACCCGTTGCGGCCCGGCCCAATACGTCGCGACCGGCCAAGGCGTCCGGAATCGCGGCGGCCTGAATCGGGAACGGCCGGTCGATGCCGTCGCGCCGCAGGGCGTGCACGAGCACCGGCGGCAGCCCGAGATCGGCGAAGCGGGTATCGCCTTTTCGCGCGGGAGTGGTCGAACCGGTGCCCGCGGGTGCGGCGGGACGGTCGGAGGCGGGCGCGGCGGAAGACGACAGGGTGGATTCCTCACTGGGGGTGGGCATGGTGGATTGCGGTCCGCCCGGGGCGGATTCGCGGGCGGTGCCGCGAGGTTCAGGCACGGCTGAGCAGCCGGCTCAACTCGACCAGCCACGGTATCGCGACGGCCATGGTGGGAACGACGAGGATGGTGGCGGCGGCGAGATACGCGGCCACGGCGATGCGCAGATCGCCGATCGGCCCGGCGAGCCGCTGGATGCGAATCAGCGTGGTGGGCCCGCCGACGGCCATGGCCCCTTGCGGGGCAGGGGAATTGGAGCAGGCCACGAGCGCGCGGGCGAGCGGCGTCGGCCCGGTGACCTTGACCGCCGAATCGTCGGCGAGGAGTTCGATGAGCAGTTTCACCGAGTCGAGCGCGGACTTGGAACGCACCACCCGCGGGAACGCCTCGTGCGCGGCCGTGAACGCCTCCAGCACGAGATCGTGCCGGGCGCGCAGGTGCGAGCGTTCGTGGCTGACGATGGCGGTGAGCTCCTGATCGGAGAGGCTGGTGACGGTGCCCTGGCTCAGGACCACGCGCTGGCGGATGCCGGGCAGGCAGTAGGCGATGGGTTCGGTGGCGGCGAGCACGCGGATATCGGCGGCTTGGCGATGCACGCCGGATTGATCGAGCAGGTCCACGAGCATGCGATGGCGGGCGCGGCGGCGGCGAGTGTGGATGCCCACGCGCACGACGGACCAGATCAGGCGACCGCCGACGAGCAGGGTAAGGGCGAAGACGGTGACGTAGGCGAGCCACAGCGGCAGGCCGAGGGCATCGATCTCACTGGTGGGCGAGGTGGTGGGCCGGCCGTCCTCGCCGGGTACGAGCAGCCGGCTCGCGATGGCGAGCCCGGAACCGAACGCCGACAGCACCGCGGCCAGCGCGACCGCCTGCCAGAGCACCAGCGCCGCGCGCGGACTGCGATACGGCCACTTGGCCCGGCTGAGCAGCGCTGGGACCGGTCCCGCCAAAAGCAAGGCGAGACCGGCGAATACCAGCGCTGTTACGTCCATACCTCAGCTCACTGCGTTGTGTCGGCCAGGGCGAGGCTCAGGGCTGCTTGGAGTCTCCGGACTTCTTGCGAGCCGCCTCGGTGGCTTCGAGCTTAGCGAGTGCGTCCCGCAATGCGGCAGCCTCATCGGCTCCGACCTGTTCGACGAAGTGCACGAGCGCGGCCCGGCGGCTGCCGACTTCGTCGGCTTGCTGGAGCGCATCCACCATGAGGGAGGCGACGAGTTCGTCGCGGGTGTGCACGGGTGCGTAGCGGTGTGCGCGGTCGTCGCGCTGCTGGACCACCAGGTTCTTCTTCGCCAAGCGCTGAAGGACGGTCATCACCGTGGTGTACGCGAGTTCGCGACGCTCAGCGAGGGCTTCATGGACCTGCCGGACGGTTTGAGGTTCGTCGGCCGACCACAACTGGTCCATGACCGCTTTCTCGAGTTCACCAAGACCTGCCATCCCACCAGCTTACGGAGACTCCGACAGAAATGCGTACTACAGGTCGTCGTAACTCGGGAGTAGCTGTGTGGGATTGGTAACAACTCTCGTAACTCTCAGGGGCTCAGCCCCCGAACCCCCTCGGATTCCGGGCGGTCGGTGCCCTCGAGCCGCTCGGATTCTGGGCGGTCGGTGCCCTCGAACCGCTCGGGATTCGGTGGTCGAGGACGCCGGAACCGCGTCGTGTTCGTTTCGGCGGGGACGCCGAACTGCCTTGCTACTCCTGGTTGTCACGGCAGGACGTGGCGGGTGCCGATCGGGACGATCATGGGGCGGCCGGAGACGGGGCAGTCCTGGACTTCGGCTTTGAGGCCGAAGACTTCCAGGAGCAGGTCGGCGTCGATGATGTCGGCGGGGGCGCCCTGGGCGACGATGCGGCCGGAGTTCATGACGATCAGGCGGTCGCTGTAGCGGATGGCGAGGTTGAGGTCGTGCAGCACCATGACGACGGTGCGGCCGAAGTCGTCGTGCAGGCGGTCGACCAGGTCCAGGACTTCCAGGGAGTGGGCGAGGTCCAGGTAGGTGGTCGGCTCGTCCAGCAGCAGGATGTCGGTGCCCTGGGCCAAGGCCATGGAGATCCAGGCGCGCTGGCGCTGGCCGCCGGAGAGTTCGTCGAGGGTGCGATCGGCCAGGTCGGCGATGCCGGTCTGCTCCAGGGCCACAGCGACTTCCGACTCGTCGTCGGAAGACCATTGGCGGAGCCAGGATTGGTGCGGGTGGCGGCCGCGGGCCACCAGATCGGCGACGGTGAGACCTTCGGGGGCGACGGGGGTTTGCGGGAGCATGCCGACGATACGGGCGATATCGCGGGTCTTCAGGGTGCTGATCGCCTTGCCGTCCAGCACGACTCGGCCCTCGCGCGGGCGCAGCAGCCGGCCCAGCGAGCGCAGCAGGGTGGATTTGCCGCAGCCGTTGGGGCCGATGACGGTGGTGATCAGGCCGGGTTCGATATCGACCGACAGGCCGTCGACGATGATGCGGTCGCCGTAGCCGAGGGTGACGTTCTCGGCGGCGAGGCGATGCGCGTCGGTGGAGACCGGGTGCTCCGCGGAGATCGTCATAGCGTGGCCTTCCGATTGGCGCGTACGAGCAGGTACAGCAGGAACGGCCCGCCGCACGCGGCGGTCACCACGCCCACGGGCAGATCGACGGGAAAGACGGTGCGGGCGAGCAGATCCGCGCCCACCACGGCGATGGCTCCGGTGAGCGCCGAGGCCAGGATCGGCTCGCCGGGGGTGCGCAAGAGCCGGCGGGCGATCTGCGGGGCGGCCAAGCCGACGAACCCGAGCGGCCCGACCGCGGCGGTGGCGAGCGCGGTGCAGGTCACGGCCGCGCCGAGCAGAATCGCCTGCTGTGTCTGGATGCGCACGCCCAGCACCCGGGTGGTGTCGGCGCCGAATCGCATGGCGGCCAAGGCGCGAGCGGATCCGGCGATCACGGCCAGTGCGACCGCGAGCCCGATGGCGGCGGGCACCAGGGTCGACCAGTCCGCGCCGTTGAGCGAACCGGTCAGCCACTGCTGCGCGTGCGCCGCATCGGTGAGCGTCGCCCGGGTGAGCAGCCAGCTCACCACCGACAGCAGCGCCGCATTGACGCCGATGCCGATGAGCACCAACCGGAATCCCATCACTCCACTATCGCCGCTCACCGATCTGCGCCAAGCCAGCAGATAGATGAGCACCGCGGTCAGCAGCCCACCGGTCAAGGCCGCCAGCGGAACCCCCACCGAGGCAACCGTTCCCGTGGCCACTCCGCCCGCCCCGACGATCACGGCCACCGCACCGCAGCTCGCGCCCGAGGTGATGCCGAGCATGTCCGGACTGGCCAGGGGGTTGTGCAGAATCGACTGCGCCACGGCCCCCGCCAGACCCAGCGCCGCACCCGCCACCACGGCGGTCAGCGCCCGCGGCAACCGCGAATCCATGATCACGAACCGCTGCGCGCGAGTTCCACCGCCGCCCAGCACATCCAGCACCTTGGCAATGGGAATCCGGAAGTCGCCCACCGCGATATCGAGCGCCAACAGACCGACCAGGATCGCCGCGAGGACCACCGAGACGAGCAGCACCCTGACACGTAGCACCGCGGAGAACCCGCCGACGCGCACGGCCCGTCGAGCCGCCCGGGGTGTGGTGGCCGATTTCTGGCCGCCGGTTGGTTCGGGTGTCCCGGAACCCGTGCCCGCCGGGGCCGTTGGACCCGCCGTGACCTGCGGCGTCGCCCCGTCCGGCGGGCTCGTGTGCCCCGCCACTCCGACAGCCGGCGTGCCGGCCCGGGATCCGGCCACGTCCGGGTCGGTGGCAACCGGGGTTCGGCCGCGCCCGGCGCGGGAAGTCGAGTCGTTCACAGGCTCACCAACTTCCGGCGGCGGACCAGCAGGATGAAGAAGGGTGCGCCGATCGCGGCCAGGGTGACGCCGGCCTGAAGTTCACCGGGGCGGGCGATGAGGCGGCCGAGGGTGTCGGCGACCAGCAGCGTGATCGCGCCGACCAGGCCCGAATAGGGGAGCAGCCAACGGTAGTCGGGGCCGGTCCAGGCCCGGGCGATATGGGGGACGATCAAGCCGAGGAAGGCGATCGGGCCCACGGCGGCGGTCGCGGCTCCGGCCAACAGCACGATCGCGGCCAGGCCGAGGGCTCGGTTTCGGGCGATGCTCACGCCGAGACCCCGGGCTACATCGTCGCCGAGGCCCAGCAGGTTCAGGCCGGGAGCGGTCGCGAGGGCCAGCAGCGCGCCGACCATCAGGAAGGGCAGAACCTGCTGGAAGACCGAGGAATCGTGGCCGGCCACGTCGCCGATCACCCAGTACCGGTAGGTATTGAGGGCGGTGCCGTCCAGCAGCACAACGATATTGGTCATCGCCTGGAGAAACGCCGTGATCGCCGCACCGGCGAGGACCAGGGTGAGCGGACTGGCCTTGCCGCCGCCGACCGACGAGACGCCGAACACCGTCGCCCCGGCGATCAGAGCGCCCGCGAACGCGAACCAGATGTACTGGGCCGGCGAGGTGAGCGCGAGCAAGTGAATGCTCAGCGCCGCGAGGAACGCCGCCCCGGCATTGATGCCGAGCAAACCCGCATCCGCCAACGGGTTTCGGGTGTAGCCCTGGATGAGCGCCCCGGCCATGCCGAGCGCGAGCCCGCACACGAGTGCGAGTCCGGTTCGCGGCAACCGCAATTCGCGCACGATCTGCGCGGCGGACCCGTCGGCCGGGCAGCTCAGCGGCCAGCCGTCCGGGCAGGTCAGCGCGGTGTACACGGTGCCGAGCGGAATGTTGCGGGATCCCAGCGCGATGCTGGCGGCGATCGCGACGAGCAACAGCGCACCTAGTACGAGGAGGCCGATCAGACGTCGCCGTCTGGGGGTGACTGCGGCTGGCACGGCGACGAACTACTCCTGACCTGAACCGATAGGTCTGGTAAGCCTAACCTAGCTTGGCGGCACCCGAAAATCTTCATACTGAGCCCCCGGCCGGTACGGCACCGAATGACTCCAGGTTGTTCTTCGCACATTGCCCAGAAAGATAAGTAAGCCTAACCTTATCTACCGATTCGGCCGGATAGCCACAGAATGAGGAGGTTCGTGTGCCCGAACCCGTGACCGTTTGCCCGCCGCGCGATTCCAGGATCTCGTTCGCCCGCGCCTGCACCCGGCTGCGCGCGCTGCAACCTGACCACCCCCGCGTGTATGCCGTCGCGGCCATGTCCGAACAGGGCAAGCGCCGCTGGTGGCGGCTGGCCGACGGGGTTCGCGAGGGTCGCATCGAGTTGATGTACCGGCGCCACGCCGCCGAGATGAGCAATGCCGATATCGCCGCCGAAGTGGTGGCCACCGCCCTCATCCACGCCGTCGTCGGCCGGGTGATGGCCATGGTGGTGGCCGAGGGGCGCGCCTGGGACCCGGGCCTGGAGAACCTCTGGGTGCACACCGACAACGACGGCGGCATCGATTGGGCGGGCCTGTCGGACACCACGATTCGGGTGATCGACGGCGATCTGCTCACCGGCGAACCCGGCGTGGTCGCCCTGCCCTGCGAGGCGGCGCTCTACGTCTGGCTCGCCGCCCGCTGCGAACCGGCCCTGATCCTGGTGCAGGAGGCGCTGGCCCGGTGCGCGGGCCTGAGCGCCCGCCGATTCTGGTCCCTGGTCGCGGAATCGGTGGTCGGCGCCGCGACCTACGTGCCCGCCTTGGCCCGGACGTCGTCGGCGGAGGGGGCCAAGCGCGGGCAGGAAATGCTGGCGGCGCTGGCGGATCGCGGATTGCCGGTGCGGCGGGCCTGTTCCACCCGGTAGCCAGGCCCGAAAGCGGATTCCGGGCGATCGAACCGTTTCGTCCGGATCCGCCGCGGCGCGCCGACCGCGGGGTGACGCCTTCGCAGAGTCACACTCGCCGATCCCGTTGCCGGGCTGTCGGATCGGGCCTGGTCGGCGGGATAATCGAGGCACTGTCGACCACTCGAACACCCAGGGGGTGGGTTCGATGTCCCGCACTCTCCCGATCCTCGGCGATGCGTGGCCCCTGCTGCGCGATCCGGTCGGATTCCTGGCCGCGCTACCCGCGCGAGGGGATCTGGTGTGGTTGAGATTGGGGCCGATGCCGATGGTGATGCTCTGCGATCCGGAGCTCACCTATCGAGTTCTCAAGGACGACCGCACCTTCGACAAGGGCGGCCCGTTCTTCGACAAACTCTCCGATCTGTTCGGCGACGGCGTCGGCACCTGCCCGCAATCCAAACATCGCCGGCTCCGGCGACTGGTGCAGCCCGCTTTCCGGCCCGCGCAGATGCGGCGCTACGAGGCCGTCATGCGGGAAGAAGCGGCGCGCATGGTCGAGTCCTGGAGTGACGGACAGGATTTCCACGTCTCCCGGACCACCATGGCCTACACCGGGCGCATCGTCTTCCGCACCCTGTTCTCCGCCTCGCTGACCGAGGAACTGCTGCACGGGGCGCTGGCCGATCTGGACGACTTCGTCGCCGAAGTGCCGCGCCGCATGCTCACCCCGGATTGGCTGGCGCGCCTGCCGCTGCCCAGCAACCGGCGCTGGCAGCGCACCATCGCGGGATTGCGCGAGGCCGTCGACGAGATCGTCGAACAGCGCCGGCGGCAGGACACCACCGACGAATCCGATCTGCTGGCCAGCATGATCCTGGCGCACGACGACGAGGACGGCTGGCTCAGCGACGCCGAACTCACCGACCAGGCCGTCACCTTCCTGGCCACCGGAACCGAAACCAGCGCAACCACTCTGGCGTGGGCGATGTATCTGCTGGCCACTCATCCGAAGATCCAGCGCGAACTCCGTGACCGGGTCGCCGCCTCCGGGCCCGCCCCGCTGGGCGACACCGAGGACGAGACGACCGCGCTGTGCCATCGCATCATCCAGGAATCACTGCGCATGTACACGCCCCCGTGGATTCTCACCCGCGTCGCGACCGTCGACACCCAATTGGGGGAGCACCACATTCCAGCCGGCACCGCCATCGCCTACAGCGCCTATGTGCAGCATCGCAATCCGCAGGTCTACCCCGACCCCGACACCTTCGACCCGGACCGCTGGACCACCCAATCACCCCCGCCCCCATGCACTTTCATCCCCTTCGGCGACGGCCCCCGCGGCTGCATCGGCAACCGCTTCGCCTTCCTCGAACTCACCGCCGCCCTCCAGGCCCTCGCCGCCCGCTGGGAACTGCGGACCCTCACCGGCGAACCACTGCGCCCGCGCATCGGAACCACCGTCGCGCCGCACGGGCTACGCCTGCTGGTCGCCGCCGGTGACCGCTGACGCCTGACTCCGCTGTGAGCTGCTCGTTTGCAGGCCTCGAGCAGTTACGTTACAGTCACTGCTCGTAACGAAACTGCTTGATCGAGGAGACACGATGAACAACCAGGAACTGAAGCCGACCGTAGTGCTGGTGCACGGCGCGTTCGCCGACGCGTCGGGCTGGGCGGATGTTTCGGTGCGGCTGCGTCGAAGCGGCTTCCCGGTCGTCGCGGTACCGAATCCGTTGCGGGGACTCACTTTCGACACGGCATACTTGCAGGGCTTGCTGGCCGGCATCGAAGGACCGAAGATCCTGGTCGGGCACTCCTACGCCGGTGCGGTCATCACCAATGCCGCCCCGGGCATCTCGGATGTGCGAGCGCTGGTCTATGTCGCCGCGTTCGCGCCGGGCGAGGGTGAGGCGCTGGGCGGGCTGCTCGAACAGCATGCCGACGCGTCCGTGCCGCCGCTGCCGCAGCAGGTTTTCCAATACACCCGCCCCGACGGCTCCACCGGCACCGAAGTCCAGCTGGACCCGGCGCAATTCGCGACCGCCTTCGCCGCCGACGTCGATGCCGCCACCGCCGCGTTCATGGCGATCGCGCAGCGACCGGTCGCCGCCGAGGCGTTCGGCGAGCCTGTCACCGCGGCCGGCTGGAAGACGGTGCCGTCCTGGGCAATCGTCGCGACCAAGGATCAGGCCATCGCGCCGAGCCTGGAACGGTTCATGGCCGAGCGCGCGGGCGCGCACATCACCGAGGTCGATTCCTCGCACGCGGTGATGGTCAGCCATCCCGAGGCGGTCGCCGGCGTGATCGAGCAGGCGTATCAGGGCACCCGCTGACCCGGGCCGCGATCGGGTGCCGCGCCCGCGCCGAGGATTACAGTCTTCGGGTGTAACGGAACATCGAACGGGGAGGCCATGACCCACTCGCGTACCGAATCCACCGGGCAGGCACCGGCGCGCAAGTCCGGTCCGCGCGGCGGCCGCCCCCGCGACCCCGCGGTGGACGAGGCGATCATTCTCGCGACGCGCCGCCGGCTCGTCACCGACGGCTACACCCGCATGGCGCTCGGCGATATCGCCGCCGATGCCGGGGTCACCCGGCCCACCCTCTATCGCCGCTGGCCGAACAAACTCGAACTCGTCATCGACGCGCTCGAGTACGGATTCACCGCGCAGACCGCGGCCACGCCGCCGTTCCCGCTCGACGAGCTGACGCCGCGCGAAGCGTTCACCGAGGCCATCCGCCGCGTCGACCCCTGCTACTACAACCCGGACGCCATCATCCTGCAAGGCGGTTTCATCAGCGAGGCCGAGCGCGTGCCCGAACTCCTGGCCCACGTGGTCGAACGCGCCGTCGAACCCCGCGTCGGTCAGGTCGAGGAGATCCTGCGTCGGCTCGCCGAACGCGGCGCCGTCCAACCGGACCTCGATACCCGCACCATCGCCACCATGGTCTTCGGCGCCTACTTCGGTGCTTTCCTGCGTGGCGACGACGCCGAGGTCCGCAGCGGCCTGGCCGACAAGCTCACCGCAACCATCTGGCCTGCGATCCGCGCCTGACCCAGAGGAGTCGGCGGCCGAATCAGGCGGCGGCGCCGAGCCTTTCGCGCAGGATGTCGACTCCCGCGCCGCCCAGATCCGCCAGCGCGGCGGAGCGGCCCGCGATGGCCATGACGATGGCCTCGCCCGGTCCCTGCACGGTCGGGCCGTCTCCGTGCTGCCAGTCGACATCGGTTGCGGTGAAACGCAATCCACGCATGCGCCGGCGGGGACGCAGGAATGGGTCGGGGTGGCGGAGCAGGGCGGCGAGACGCTGTTCGGGGATCTCGCGGGGGAGTCCGAGCGGGCGGCGGATGTCCTGATGGTGAATGAAGGTGTCCGCCAGGATGATTCGCGGTGCCGACCGGGTGAGCGGGCCCGGCCGGATGGTGGATTCGAAGGCGGTCAGCAGTTCGTCGAGGGTCATGGTGCGGCCGCGCCGGATATAGAGATCATTGAGCCGATCGTTCGAACCGCCGGCGCGCGCCACTTCCAGCAGGTACGCCGGGAGTGGAGTGCTCGCGTAGAGCAGATGTGCGACGACATCGCGCACCAGCCATCCGGCGCACAGCGATTCGGTATTCCACTGCTGCGGGGAGAGGGTGCGCAACAGCGCCGCCAGTTGGCGTCTCTCGTCCGTCACCGCGGACAGCGTGGTGAACCCGGTGGTGTTCGAGCCTGTCATGGTGCCGCCTTCCAGCGAATCTTGCGCGAAACGTGAACACTGATCATTATGTAATCAGTGATCGTATTTCGACAAGGGAAGGGGCAGGCGCATGCCGGACCCGCTCGAATTCGAAGCCGTCGTCCGCGACCGGCTGGAACCGTGGGCCGCGGAGCTGGGCGGTGACCGTGACGCCTACACCAACCACGTGCTGCGGGTGCTGTCGTTCTGCGATCTCCTCGCCGGAACGAGTCCCGGGGGGACGAACGCGCCGAGCGCTCGCCCGGAGTTCCGGTGCGCGGCGGTCTTTCACGACCTCGGGGTGTGGACGGCGAACACCTTCGACTATCTGCCGCCGTCGATCGATCTCGCGCGCGACTGGCTGATCGGGAACGGGCAACCGGAACTGGTCCCCGAGGTGACCGCGATGATCGACGACCATCACCGGATCCGCCCGGTGCGCGGCCCCTATCCCGGGGTCGAAGTGTTCCGGCGGGCGGATCTGGTCGATGTCAGCGCCGGACTGGTGCGATCCGGGATCAGCCGCCGCGCCTACCGCGCGGTGGCGGAGCGCTACCCGAACGCGGGATTCCACCGCCGGCTCGCCCAGCTCGGCGCGCGCCGGGTACGCAGTCACCCGTTGTCGCCCTTGCCGATGGTCAAGTGGTAGCCCGGCACTCGCCGACGTACAGGACAGGAGCAGGCATGGGAAACACGGTGCCGCCGACCCGGCGCGAGGAACGCCGCGCGGCGACCATCGCCGAGATCAAAACGCAGGCGCGGCAACAGCTTGCGACCGAAGGCACCGGGGGATTGTCGCTGCGGGGGATCGCGCGGGCCATGCGGGTATCCCCGGCGTCGCTGTTCCGGTATTTCGACAGTCAGTCGGCGCTGATCACGGCGCTGTGCGTCGATTCGTACGGTGCGCTCACCGAGGCCATGACCACCGCGCAGGCGGCCGCGGGAGCGGATCCGGGCGCGCGCTGGAGTGCCGGGTGCGCGGGTGCGCGGCGGTGGGCGCTGGCCAATCCGGGTGAATTCGCCTTGATCAACGGCACTCCCATTCCCGGGTATCAGGCCCGGGTCGAGGACACCGGGCCGGCGGCGGCGCTGCTGATGGACGCGGTCGCGAGCCCGTATCTGGAGGCCATCGCGAGCGGTGCGGCGGATCCGGCGACCACGCTGGTGCCGCCATTGGCTCCCGGGCCGCTGCTGGGCGGTGAAACCGGTTCCGGCTCAGCGGTTCCCGGAATTCTCGTCAATGCGTGGGCTTCGGTTCTCGGTTTCCTCGCCGCGGAGACCTTCGGCAGCCTCGCCCAGCTCATTGCGGACCCCGATGAGCTTTTCCACAGTCATGTGCGAACCGTCATGCGCGGCATGGGGTTTCGAGACGAACCAGCTCCGGCGGAGCGATAGATCCAGGAGACAGTCATGGCAGAGTTGAGTACGCGGGCCCGGGCCGTCCGGCAGCGGATCATGGACCAGGTGCGCGGCGCCGGCACCGCGCCGACGATCGCCGAATTGCGTACGGAATTCGGGCTTTCGGAGGCGGAATTAGCCGCTGATCTACGCGATCTCGAGGGTGCGATCTGCGTGGCACGCCAGGACGGCGAGCATGCCGGCAGCCCGTATTTTCAGGACGAGCCGCTCGCCACCCCGCAACCGGCGCTGGGCGAACTCGTCTACGCGCGGCCGTTCGCGACCTTCCCCAACCACTATCGGGTGAGCGTCGACGGTGAGCAGCGATGGTATGCCGAGTGCGCGGTGGAAGCCTGCGCGATCTCGGGCCAGTTCCCGGGAGCCGAGGTGGTCGTGGATTCGATCTGCCGCCGGACCGGGGAGCCGATCCGGCTGGTCGGCCGCGACGGGGTGCTGCTGGATTACGCGCCCGCCACTTTGCGCGTACACCTCGGCTATCCGCTGCGCGAGATGCCGGACCGGGTCGTCGGCTGGTGCGACTACAACAGCTTCTTCGTCTCCGAGGTAGCCGCCGTCGAATGGCAGCGCGAGCATCCCGAAATCAGCGGAGTCACCAGGTCTCCGGAGGAAATGTCGCACCTGATCACCGAACTGCTCGGCCGCGGCCGCCTCGCCCACGATTACCAGCCGGACTTCCCGCTGTCGACGGTGATGCGTAAAGCCAGCCGCTTCGGTCTCACCCGGCCCTCCCGGCTCGGCGTGCCGATGCCGGACCCGTTCTGGATGCCGACGCCGCGGATGGTCATCGACTGGCGTCGCCGTGGTCTCGGCAATTTCCTCCGGTTCCATTTCAACTGAACCGGCCGCGCCGGTCAGGCGCATTCAGCGTGCGCGCGCATCGCCGCGAGCTGCGGCGGCGTGCCCAATGCGATCAGTACCGTCCCGGGCCGAAGCCTGATGTCCCCGTTGGGATTCGCGACGAACCGTCCGTCGGCGGTGCGGACCGCGAGCACCAGGGCGCCGGTGGCGCCCCGCAGATCGATGTCGGCGAGGGCGCGGTCGAGAACCGGGGAGTCCGGATCGATCAGGATCTCCTCGATCCGGAATTCCAGGTTCTCGTCGTGCATGACCACGTCCAGGAACTCCGCGACATTGGGTTGCAGCGCGAAGGCCGCCATCCGCCGCCCGCCGATCAGCTGCGGGTTGACGGCCCGGTTCGCGCCGGCGCGCAACAGTTTCGACTTCGAGCTCTCGGTGCGGGCGCGAGCGATGATCACCAGATCGCTGCGCATGGCCCGGCTGGACAGGGTGACGTAGACATTGTCGGCATCGCCGTCGAGGGCCGCGATGAGGGCGTGCGCGTGCTCGATACCGGCGGCTTCCAGGACGCTGTCATCGGTGACATCGCCCAGGATGCAAGGGAATTCGATATCTACGAGCCGTTGCGGTTCGCGATCCACCACCACGATGCTCTTGCCGAGACCGTTGAGATACTGCGCGGTCGACCGCCCGACCCGGCCCCAGCCGCACACGATGATGTGCCCGCGCATGCGCTGTATCTGCTTGTTCATTCGCCGTCTCTCCAGATGTTGATGCAGATGACCTTCGATGAGCGCCTCGAGCAGCACCCCGAACATGTAGAAGGCGGTACCCGCGCCGAAAAGGATGAGCGCCATGGTGAATACCTGGCCTGCGGGGCTGAGCGGATGCACCTCGCGGAACCCGACCGTGGTGATGGTGGTGACGGTTTGGTACAGCGCGTCGAGATAACCGAACCCGAGGATTCGGTAACCCAGCGTGCCGACCATGGCCACGAGCAGGAATGCCAGCAGCACTCGGATGATGCGGCGCAACGGATTCACCCGTGAACTATGGCATCGGCGCCGCATGCCGCGGTCGGCATCCCGGTCCCGGTGGACGATTTCGCTTTCATACCCGCAGAATTCCGCATCCCCGGGGCGGCCGAAAGATCGAATGGTCCCGCCGCCCGAGGTCTTCGGCCCACCGGCCCTCGCGCCCGGCCGGGCCCGACGTCGCCTCCTTCGAGGACGTTCGGCCCTGCTGAGACCGAGAGCGACGGCTGGATCGTAGGTGCCGGGGAATTTCGCGACCGCTGCGGATTTCAGGAGATGAGATCGATGGATATGAACACGATGGATATGCAATCGCCGCTCTGCCAGGCCCTGTGCACGATGATGATGTGGCTGCACCAGCAGGGCGTGCTTCCCATGATGACGATGTGATCAGCCGCGATAGCCCCGAGGCGGGGCGGCCGGCGATGTTGTTGCCGGGAGTGCGGCAGTTTCGCGGCTATCGGCGTGCATGGCTGCGATCGGACGTGCTCGCGGGCATCACGGTCGCGGCCTATCTGGTCCCGCAGGTGATGGCCTACGCGACCGTGGCGGGTCTGCCGCCGGTCGCGGGGTTGTGGGCGGTCATCGGGCCGCTGGCGGTGTACGTGCTGCTGGGAACGTCGCGGCGCTTATCGGTGGGCCCCGAGTCCACGACGGCGTTGATGACGGCGGTGGCTTTGGCGCCGCTGGCCGCCGGCGATCCCGGGCGCTACGCGGCGCTGGCCGCCGGGCTGGCGCTGCTGGTCGGCGTGATCGGATTGGTGGGCGCGGCAGCGCGATTGGGGGTGCTGGCGGAGCTGCTGTCGAAACCGGTGCTGGTGGGGTACATGGCGGGGACGGCCGGAATCATGATCGCCGGGCAACTGGAGCGCACGACCGGGATTCCGGTGGACGGGGAAGTCCTGCCGCGCCAATTGCGTTCCTTCGCCGAACATCTCGATGCCGTGCATTGGCCGACGGTGACGCTGGCGGCGGCGACCTTGGCGTGTCTGTTGCTGCTGGCCTGGCGACTGCCGCGAGTGCCCGGGCCGTTGCTGGTGACGCTGGGCGCGACGGCCGTGGTGTCGGTGTTCGCGTTGCGGCGGTTCGGAATAGAGGTGGTCGGCGCGATACCGGCGGGGCTGCCACCAGTCGGCCTGCCCGATCTGGCCGTCGCCGATATCGCCACGCTGGCCGCGCCCGCAGTCGGTATCGCCCTGGTGGGATTCTCCGACAACGCGCTCACCGCAAGGGCTTTCGCGGTGCGCCACGGCGAGGAGGTCGACGCCAACCGGGAGCTGGCGGCGCTCGGGGCGACCAATCTGGCGGCCGGGCTGATGCACGGGTTTCCGGTGAGTTGCAGCGGCAGCCGCACCTCGATCGCCGACGCCGCGAAGGTACGCAGCCAGTTGTACTCGGTCGTCGCGCTGGCGGCGGTACTGGTGGTGTTGCTGGGTGCGCGCGGTGTACTGGCGGGCTTCCCGTCGGCCGCGCTGGGGGCGCTGGTGATCTATGCGGCATTGCGGCTGATAGATGTGGCGGAATTCGCCCGGATCGCACGCTTCCGGCGCAGCGAACTGGTGCTGGCGCTGGGAACGGCCGCCGCGGTCCTGGTCTTCGGCGTGCTCTACGGCATCGGAATCGCGGTGGCCCTGTCGATTCTGGATCTGCTGCGCCGGGTGGCCCGCGGTCACGACGCCATCCTCGGATTCGTGCCGGGCCTGGCGGGCATGCATGACGTGGACGACTATCCGGACGCGAAACCCGTTGCGGGCATGGTGATCTACCGGTACGACGCCCCGCTCTGCTTCGCCAATGCCGAGGACTTCCGGCGGCGCGCCCTGGCCGCCGCCGACCAGGCCGCCCCGCCGCTGCGCTGGTTCGTGCTCAATGCCGAGGCCAATGTCGAGGTCGACCTGACCGCGCTGGACGCGGTCGGTCAGCTGCGCACCGAATTGGCTTCGCGGGGCATCGTTTTCGCCATGGCCCGGGTGAAACAGGACCTGCGCCGCGCGCTGGACGCGGCCGGGCTGACCGAGCTGATCGGAGCGCAGCGGATGTATCCCACGCTGCCGACCGCGCTGGCGGCCTACCGACGGGAGTCCGGTGATTCGGGGCCCGACGGCCCGGCGGGCGAATGACATTGGTCTCTGGGTTGCGGTGCGAGCGCGCGCGATGCTCGAAACAACACCGCTTCCAGGAGGAATCATGGCAGACCAGACCGCTCCGGTCACCGGCGAACACCCCGTCGTCGCGGGCGTCGACGGGTCGGAGATCTCGTACCAAGCTGTCGCCTGGGCGGCGGCGGAAGCCGTACTGCGCCACCGGCCGCTGCGCATCGTGCTCGCCTACGGCCTGCCGATCGGCCGCGAGACCCGGACCTCGCTCGGGGCGGCGGAAATGGCGGCCATGCGCGCGGAGGCCGAACGGGTCCTGACCGAAGCCGCCCGGGTGGCCCGGCACGCCGCGTCCGAGCCGACCCTCGACATCACCACCGAGGCGATCGATGATCTGGTGCTGCCCACCCTGATCGAACGCTCCAAGCAGGCCGCGCTGATGGTGGTGGGCAATCGCGGTCGCGGCGCCATCCGGCGTGCGGTCCTGGGCTCGGTCAGCACCGGGCTCTCGCGGTACGCGCACTGCCCGGTGGCCGTCGTGCACGGCGATGCCGAGGCCGGCGCGGGGAGCAAACCGATCGTGGTCGGCGTCGACGGGTCCGCGAACAGCCTGCCCGCCGTGCGAATGGCTTTCGAAGAGGCGTCGCGGCGTGAGGTTCCGTTGATCGCGGTGCACGCCTGGAGCGATTCCAGCGGTTTCGATCTGGAAGTGGTCGGCTGGAATACGATCCGCAAGACCGAGGACGTGCTGATGGCCGAGGGGCTCGCCGGATTCGGCGAGGAGTTCCCGGATGTGAAGGTCGAACGCTACGTCGTCTGCGACACCCCGGTCCGCGCCCTGCTCGAACACGCCGCGGGTGCGCAACTGCTGGTCGTCGGCACGCACGGCCGCAGCGGATTCGCCGGCCTGGTGCTCGGTTCGGTGAGCACCGCGCTGCTGCACGATGCCGAATGCCCGGTGCTCGTGGTGCGCTCGCGGGAAACGGCGGCCGAGTGATGTCCGCGCACCATCCCGACCACCACACCGTCCGTGCCGCACTGGCATTGGCGTTGCGCGCCCCGTCGGTGCACAACACCCAGCCCTGGCAGTGGCGGCTCGGCGACACCACCGTGCACCTCTACTCCGACGACAGCCGCCACCTGACCCACGCCGACCCCGACAGCCGCGAAATGCTGATGAGCTGCGGTGCGGCCCTGCACCACTTCCGAATCGCGATGCGCGCCTTCGGTTGGGACACGGTGGTGCACCGGCTACCCAATCCCGCCGAACCCCGGCATCTGGCGGCCATCGAATTCCGGCATGCCGAACCCGACCCGGAAGCGGTGCGGTCGGCGCGCGCGATCGCTCGAAGGCACAGTGACCGTAGGCGTTTCACCTCGTGGGAGGTGACATCGGGGCAGCTCGACGCCCTGGTCGCGGCGGGCGCCGGACCCGGCGTGAACGTCCGGGTCGTCGACACCGGCGGTGAACGCACCCGCCTGCAACGGGCTTTCGCCGAAGCCGCCGCCCTGCATGCCGCCGATCCCGGCTACAACGCCGAACTGTCCTCCTGGAGTGGCCATCACGCCACCACGGAGGGTGTCCCGGCCCGCAATGCGGTGGCCGTCACCGATCCCACGGTGCGCCCGTTCGGTGATCCGCAACTGACCGAGGCGGTGGTGACCGACACCGACGAGCCCGCACGAATGCTTTTGGTGTGCACCGCATCCAACGATCCGGAGTCCTGGCTCAGCGCCGGCGAGGCCACCAGCGCGGTGCTGCTGGCCGCCACCGCCCGCGGGCTGGCGACCTGTCCGCTGACCGAGCCCCTCGAACTGCCGCAGGTGCGCGAACGCATTCGCGCCGACCTGCTGGGCGGTTTCGGCTACCCGCAATTGATCATCCGGCTGGGCTGGGCCGCCACCAGCGCCGAGCCCGTGCCCGCGACGCCGCGGCTCGCGCTCGACACGGTGCTGCGCCCGCTGGAGCCGGCCGACACCCTGGGATGAGGACCCATGTCGTCGATATCGATTCCGCTGCTACGTATCTGGCGAGTACAGCCCTGGAGCGCCAACCGCCTGATGCGCGGCATCGATCGCGGAGAGGCGGGCTTGCGGCTGCTGATGGTCGTGGCCGCGCTACTGCTGATCCCGGTGGCCGCGGCCATGGGAACCGCCGCCTACAGCCGCAGTGCCGCTGACCTGGCGCGGTCCAATGCCGAAAAGGTCGAGGTAGCGGCCATCGTGACCGGGAAACCGGAGCTGCGACTGCCCGCGAACTCGCGCCAGGTGAGCGACGACTATCGGGCCGCCGCCCGCTGGGTCTGGAACGGAACCGAGTCGACCGGCACCGTCGAAGTCGACGCGAAGACGAAAGCCGGTGCCACGGTTCGCATCTGGCTCGGCGCGGACGGACGGCCCACCGAGGCGCCGAAGCCCGCCGGTGTCGCGGTCGGCGACGGCGTGGGCGCGGCGCTCGCGGTAATGCTGGCCGGCTGGTGTGTGGCGATGGCTTCGGCGTGGTCGATCGGCCTGCTGCTGAACGTGATTCGCGGCCGTCGGCTGGACCTGGAATGGCGCAGCCTGGCCGACTCCGTCGAAACCTGAACGACACCAACGAAAGCAAGCATCCAGCGCCGCCCGAGCGGTGGTGCCGGAAGGGACTTCGGTCCGCCGGAGCACGAACGAAGGAGATCAGGATGACCGAGAACAGCACAGCCCGAGGCGAATCGAATCCGCCGATCATCGCCGCCGTGGACGGTTCGGCGGTGTCCTATCAGGCCGTCGCGTGGGCAGCGGTGGACGCGGCCCTGCACGGCGCTCCGCTGCGGATCGTCAATTCGTCGGCCGTACCGACCGGTTTCGCGCCGGGCACGGTGCTCACCGAATCCGATGTGGAGTGGCTGCGGCGGGACGGGCGGCGGGTGCTGGACGAAGCCAGCCGGGTGGCGCGGACGGCGGTCCCGGGGGAGGCGTTGACCATTCACACCGAGCAGACCATGGAGCCGATCATCCCCCGGCTGCTGGCCGAATCCGGTAGCGCCCGCACCATCGTCGTCGGAAGTCGCGGCCTGGGCGCCCTGCGCCGCGGTCTGCTCGGCTCGGTGAGCTCGGCGGTGACCCGCCACGCCCACTGTCCGGTCGCGGTGATTCACACGACCGCGAACACCGACCCGGTGTCGGCGGAGCAGCCGGTCCTGGTCGGAGTGGACGGCACCGAGAACAGCGTGCCCGCACTGGAATTCGCGTTCCGGGAAGCCTCGCTGCGTAAGGCCGGTCTCACCGCCCTGCATGCCTGGACCGACCTCACCGGTCCGACCCTGCCGGTCCCGGGCTGGGACATGGTGCGCGAGCAGGAGAGCGAACTGCTCTCCGAGCGGCTGGCCGGATTCGGCGAACGCTACCCGGATGTCGAGGTGCGCCGAATCCTGGTGCTGGACCGCCCGGTTCGCGCGCTGCTCGAGGAATCGGAGAACGCGCAGCTGCTCGTCGTGGGCAGCCACGGCCGCGGTGGATTCAGCGGCATGCTGCTCGGATCGACCAGCACCGCGGTGCTGCACAGTGTGGACTGCCCGACCGTGGTGGTGCGGCAACCCTGACAGCCGCGGCCCCGCCGGTTCGGTGGGCAGTCCCGAAAGGGCTGCCCACCGAGCCGTTTCGGCGTCAAGGGCCCGGGCTCAGTCCAGCGGCGCGGACCAGCGCAGCCGGGTGCCGGTGTCGTCGGTATTGCGCAGGATGGCGAATTCGCCGCCGACCTGCTCCGCGCGCCGCGCCAGATTGTTCAGGCCGCTGGAGGTGACATCGTCGGGCATGCCGCGGCCGTCGTCGGAGACCACGATGGTCAGATCGTCGCCGACATCCACTGCCACGGTGAGGGTTTCGGCCCCCGAATGCCGGATGGCATTGCTGACCGCCTCACGGATCACCGCCTCGGCGTGATCGGCCAGCTCCGCGCCGACCACCGACAGCGGACCCGAAATGCGCAGCGAGCTACGGATTTCGACGTCGGCGGTGTGCTTGGCGATCACCTGCTCGAGCCGCTGCCGCAACCGCGTGCTCTGGCCGTTGCCGCCGTGCAGATCGAAGATGGAGGTGCGGATCTCCTGCACCACATCCTGGAGATCGTTGACCACATCGGTAAGTCGTTGCCGCACTTCGGGAGTCCGGGCGCGGGCGATGGTGCCTTGCAGGCTCAAACCGGCCGCGAACAGCCGCTGGATGACATGGTCGTGCAGGTCGCGGGCGATGCGGTCGCGGTCGGTGAGCACGTCGAGTTCGCGCATGCGCCGCTGCGTCTCCGACATCTGGATGGCCAGTGCGGCCTGATCGGTGAACGCCGCCGCCAGTTCCAGCAATTCGTCGGAGAACGACGGCGCGGACAGCGGCCGCACCACGCACAGCACCCCGAAAGTGCCGTTCTGCACATGCAACGGCAGGATCAGGGTGGGGCCGGCGTCGGAGATCGGCTTGCCCAGGTCGATGCCGCCCGGATCGTCGAAACGCAGCGGTGTGCCCTCCATGAACACCTGCCCGATGGCGGTGCCGGTGGTGCGGACCGACGTGACGGCGGGCCCGTCACCGGGACCGGACCACCGGGCGATCCGCAATTGCGGGGTCTCCTCGGGCAGGCCCTCCGGGTCGTCGGCGACGGCCAGGAACGCCTGTTCGGATTCGGTCAGCGTGCGGACGTGCTCGAGCACTTCGGCCAGCACGTCGTCGGCATCGGTGTCGGCCAGGAACGCGGTCGCCACATCACGGGTGGCCTCGATCCAGGCCTGGCGGGTGCGCGCGGATTCGTAGAGCCGCGCATTGTCGATCGCGATGCCCGCGGCCGCCGCCAGCGCCTGCACGATCACCTCGTCGTCCTCGTTGAACGGCAGGTTGTTCTTCTTCTCGGTGAGGTAGAGGTTGCCGAAGATCTCGTCGCGGATCCGCACCGGCACGCCCAGGAAGGTGTGCATGGGCGGGTGATTGGCCGGGAAGCCCACCGACGACGGGTGATCGGCGATATTGTCCAGCCGGATCGGCTTGGGCTGGCTCAACAGCAATCCGAGCACCCCGCGGCCCGAGGGCAAATCCCCGATCAAGGTGGCCGTATCGGGGTCGATGCCCTCGTGGATGAAATTGACCAGATGGGAGTCGGAACCGCGCACGCCCAGCGCCCCGTAGCGCGCGTCCACCAAGCTGATCGCGGTTCGGATGATGGTGCGCAGCGTCTCGTCCAGATCGAGACCGGCCGTCACCGACAGCATCGCCTCGACCAGACCGTCCATCCGGTCGCGGGCGTCGATGATCTGGTCGACCCGGTCCTTGACCTCGGACAGCAGCTCTCGCAGCCGCAACTGCGAGAGCGTGGTGCGCACCGAGTACGAGTCGGCGGAATCCCCGGTCATGTCTGATGTCCTGTACTTCTGTGGTGCAGCACGCACGATTGTGACGGGCCGTGTGCTCACAGTTTATTCGGACGTGGGGAACCCCTGTGTTCAGACGCGAAGATGGTTCGCGGCAGCGGCGGATCGCGCCTGCTCGAGCAGCAGGCGACGCTCGGCGGCCGCCACCGTCCGGCGGGTGCGATCGATGGCGTCCGGCGTCACCGAGATCGACGTGATACCCATGCGTACCAGCCGTTCGGCGAATTCCGGATGGGTCGACGGCGCCTGCCCGCACAGCGACGAGGTGATGCCGTGCCGGCGGGCGGTGCCGATGATCTGGTCGATGGCATCGAGCACCGCGGCATCGGATTCGTCGAACAGTTCGGCGCATTCGGCGGAGTCGCGGTCCACGCCCAGCATGAGCTGGGTCAGATCGTTACTGCCGATGGAGACGCCGTCGATGCCCATGCTCACGTATTCGGGCAGGCGGTGCACGATGGAAGGCACTTCCGCCATCACCCACCGGTGCAGTCCGCGCTGGTGGCCCAGTGCGCTGGCATCCACCAGCCGCAGGCATTCCTCCAGTTCCCAGCGGGTGCGCACGAACGGAATCATCAAGTGCAGGTTGGGGTGCTGCTCGCGGACCCGGGCCAGTGCGGTCAGCTCCAGGGTGAACAGTTCCGGTTCGCGGACGTAGCGGTAGCAGCCGCGGAAGCCGATCATCGGATTGTGTTCGAGCGGCTCGTATTTGCCGCCGCCTTCCAGTGCCCGGAATTCGTTGCTGCGCAGGTCCGTTGCGCGGTAGACGACCGGGCGCGGTGCGAAGGCGCCCGCGATGCGTTGCAGCGATTCGGTCATGGACGTGACGAAGCGTTCGCCCTCGCCCCGTGCGATGAGGTCGCGGGGATGGCGTCCGCCGAGCGCTTGGGTGAGCAGGGTTTCCGCGCGCAGCAGTCCCACGCCGTCGACCGCTGCGGTGGCCACTCGTTCGGCGACTTCGGGCAGGGCGAGGTTGACGTAGATGCGGGTGGCCGTGGTTTCGGCCGCCGCGACGGCCGGACCGACGGGCCGGGCCGTGGTGCTGGCGGCCGGACGTCCGTCCCGGCCTTCGCGCACCTGGCCGGTCGCCCCGTCCACGGTGACGAGGGCTCCCGCGGTGAGATCCTTGGTGGCCGTGCGGGTTCCGACAATGCACGGCACCCCGAGCTCGCGGGCGACGATCGCAGCGTGACAGGTCATGCCGCCGCTGTCGGTGACGACGGCGGCCGCGCGCGACAGGGTGGGCAGCCAGTCCGGGTTCGTCATCGGCGCGACCAGGACTTCACCGTCCCGCAGCGACCGGCCTTCGCCGGGGGACAACAGGATTCGCACCGGGCCGGCCGCGGAGCCCGGCGCGGCCCCGAGGCCGCGCAGCAGCACCCGGCCGGGAACCGGTTGGGCCACCGGGGTTTCCGTTGTTCCCGGTTCGGACAGGGTGGTGATCGGGCGGGCCTGTACCAGCCACAGGGACTGATCGTCGTAGGCCCATTCGACATCCTGGGGGATACCATCGTGATGGCGTTGCACGGCCAGCGCGAGGGTGGCGACCTCGACGATTTCGCCCGTGGTCAGCACCGGCCCGGCGGTCTCGGTGGGGTCGAGCTCGACGCGCCGGTCACCGTCGTCACCGGCCACGATCGCGAAACTCTGTTGCCCGAGCCGGCTTTCGAGCAGCACCGGCCCGGTGGCATCCAGCAGATAGGTGTCGGGTTCGGTGGCCCCCGACACCACCACCTCGCCCTGTCCGCGGGCCGCCTCGATGACCACCCGGTCCCGGCGGCCGCTGCCCGGATCGGCGGTGAAGGCCACGCCGGCCCGGCGCGCGGTCACCATGCGCTGCACGATCACCGCCATGACCGGGCGCTCGTGCATGCCGCGCCGGGAGCGATAGGTGAGCACCCGGGGCGTGAACAGTGACGACCAGCAGTCGACGAGTGCGTTCAGCAGGCGTTCGTCGCCGCGAATATTGGTGCGCGAGACGTTCATTCCCGCGAACGAGGCGGTGGCGCCGTCCTCGCCGATGGCCGAGGACCGCACCGCGACCGGCGCAGCGGGGTCCAGGCCGTGATAGGCGGTCAGCAGGGCATCGCGGAGGGCGGGCGGAATCGGGCTGTCGTGCACCAGTTCCCGCATGCGGCGGCACAGTTCCTCGAGTTCCGCGCCCCGGTCCGCCGCGGCCGCCGCCAGCGCGCGCCGATGCAGGTCGTCGAGCTCCGGTCCGTGCGGCCCGGCACAGATCGCCTCCTGATAGCCGGACTTCAACACCGCGAATCCGGGCGGGACCGGCAGGCGCGCGGCCACCAGTTCACCGAGGTTCGCACCCTTGCCGCCGGCGCGGTCGGCATCGGCCATCCGCAGTTCACCCAGACTGGCCACATAGTCGCCCATCATCGCTCCGATCCATCGGGTGTCGTCGTTTCAGCTTCCAGCGCGAAACCCGGTCCGGAGCAGGGGCCAAGGTCCCGACTCGACCGGCGTTGGACCTGCCGGTCACTGCGGGCGGGAACCCTGCGACAGCGGCGAATCGGCACGGCGACGGGGTCTTTCGGCTCTCCCCGGCGCAAGTGCGCGATGCGACGCTGTAAGGATCAGCGTCACTCCAGAATTCAGGTACCGGTCATGACCGAATTACGACCGTTGGACGCGGGGTTCGTCGAACTCGAGGACTCCGACCGGCACATCAGCCTCGGTATCGGGGTGGTGGCGATACTGGCCGGACCGCCGCCCAGCCGCGCGGAATTCACGGCCACGCTGGCCGAGCGGCTGGCGGTCGATCCGCGGCTGCGGCAGCGCATGCGGCGCACCACCTTGGATTTGGCCATTCCGAGCTGGGAGGAGGATCCGGCCTTCGATATCGCCCATCACGTGCGCTGGATCGCGCTGCCCGAGCCGTCGGACGAGGATGCGCTTTGCGATGTGGTGGCTGGGGAGGTGGCGGACCGGCTGGACCGGGATCATCCGCTGTGGCGGTGCACCGTCGTCGAGCGGCTGGCGGGGGACCGGTGGGCGATCCTGCTGATGGCGCATCACAGTGTGCTGGACGGTGTTTCCGGAATCGGTCTGCTCACCGGGTTCTGTGATCCCCGTGCTGCGGCCGAGACACCCTCCGCCACCGCGGATTCGGCGGATGGCGGTTCGTCGGCGGATTGGTATCGCCGGATGATGTCGCTGGCCCGGTTGCCGATCGACCTGCCGCTGGGCACGATTCGTACCGTGCGCGGACTGCTCCCGGTCATGTCCGCCTTCCTCTCGGCCACCGAAGGATCGACCCTCATCGGTGCGATCGGACAGCAGCGCCGCTACACCGTCACCCGGGCGGCGCTCGACGACATCCGGGAAATCGGCCACGCCTTCGACGCCACCGTGAACGACGTGGTGCTGGCGGTCATCACGGCCGGCTACCGTGCGCTGCTGCTGCATCGCGGCGAGGACCCCACCCCCGATAAACTCCGCATCCTCGTCCCCGTCTCCACTCGCGCCGCCGACGCGAAATCGGTACTGGACAACCGGGTTTCGGCGGTGCTGCCGTTGCTCCCGGTGCACGTCGGCGATCCCGTCGAACGACTCGCGGTGATCAGCGGGCGGATGCGGCAGCACAAGGCCCGCGGGGAAGCCGCCGCCGAGAGCAGCCTGCTCGGTCTGGCCGGCCTGCTGCCCTTCGCGCCGCTCGGCTGGGCCGTCCGGCTCGTGGCCCGCCTGCCGCAGAACCGGGTCACCGCCGTGGCCACCAATGTCCCGGGCCCGCGCGCCCCGCTGACGTTCGCGGGTCGTGCGGTGCTGGAACTGCTCCCGATCGTGCCCATCGCGGTCCGGTTGCGCACCGGCATCGCCATCCTGAGCTACACCGATCAGCTGACCTTCGGGCTCACCGGCGATTACGACACCGTGCCGGACCTGCGAGTGATCGCGGCGGGCATCGATTCGGCCGTGGCCGAGCTGTTGCGGGCCGCCCGCGCCGCCTGACCCCGTGGCGTGGCCGTAACGCGGGCGATCTGTAGTCCGTGTTACGGCACCAGGACCGCCGCACCCGCGAAGCGGCCGTGTGCCAGATCGCGCAGGGCCCGATCGGCGTCCGCGAGCGCGTAGGGATGCACCGTGACCTCCAGGCGGTGCGCGCCGGCGAAGGCCAGGAACTCCCGGGAATCCGCGCGGGTATTCGCGGTGACCGAGCGAATCTCGCGCTCCTGGAACAGATGCCGGTCGTAATTCAAGGGCGGGATGTCGGAAAGATGGATGCCAGCGATGGAAAGGACACCGCCGCGGTCCAATGCCGCCATGGCGGGCAGCACCAGGTCACCGACCGGGGCGAAGAGAATGGCGGAATCCAGTGGGACCGGTGGTGGCTCGGCCGCGCCCTGTGCGGAGGCGGCACCGAGCTCCAGGGCCAGGCGCTGGGCGGCGGCGTCGCGCGTCATCACATGCACCTCGGCGCCCTCGGCCAGCGCCACCTGCGCGGCCAGATGCGCGCTGCCGCCGAACCCGTAGATGCCCAGCCGCCCGCCCGGCGGCAAGGCGGCCCGGCGCAGCGCCCGGTAGCCGATGATTCCCGCGCACAGCAGCGGCGCGAGTTCGGTGTCGCCGTAGCCCGCGGGCAGCGGCAGTGCGAATGCGGCCGGCACCACCGCGAATTCGGCATACCCGCCGTCGGCGTCCCATCCGGTGTATCGCGAACGCGGGCACAGATTCTCCGCGCCGCGCAGGCAGAACCGGCATTCCCCGCAGGTGTGCCGCAGCCAGGCGATCCCCACCCGATCCCCGACCGCGAATTCGGTTCCGGCGTCCGGGCCGAGCGCGGTGACCACCCCCACCACCTCGTGGCCGGGCACCACGTCCGTGCGGTGCACCGCCAGATCGCCCTCGGCGACATGCAGATCGGTGCGGCACACCCCGCACGCGAGTACCCGGACCTGGAGTTCGCCCGGTCCCGGGTCCGGCACCTCGAGCAGTTCGGAACGCAGGGGCCCGTTGTCGATCGGACCCGGTTTCGTCACCTGCCACGCACGCATCGACACCATCGAATTCACCCTTCGACTCCCGGCTTTCTACAGTGTGCCCCGGTGGCCGGGCCCGGGTCGCCGCCTACCCGGCGGCCGTGTCGTGGGCGGGGAGTGCGACCGGCAGCGACAGCGCCGATCGGTCGGCGGCCAGGATCAGATCGGTGGCCGTCAGTATCCCGGTGAGCCGGCCGTATTCATCCACCACCACGGCCGCATCCAAGTTGGGGCGCAACACGATTCGGCACATGAGATCGGACAGGCGTTCCGCCGCCGTCGTGATGGCCGCGCGTGGGAGCTTGCGCGCCACCTCGCCCAGGTGTGCCTCCGTGCGGCGGCCGGCGGGCAGCGCGGACAGATCCGACCAGGCCAGGACCGCGACCGGGCGGCCTTCGGCATCCACCACCGGGAAGACCCGATGCCGGGAGCAGGCTGCGGGCGACGCCAGCAGGTCGGGCAGCCGCCAGTCCGCCGCCACCGCGATCGGGCTCGGTGTCATGAGGTCGCGAACCGTGGTGTCGCCCAGCCGATGCCGCAGCCCGGCGACCACCATTTCCTCGGCGGCGGTGTTACGCAGGAACCAGCCGAGCAGGATCAGCCACAACCCGCCGAACTGGCCGAGCACGATCACCTCGGCGATACCGAGCAGCATCAGGGTGGCGCCGAGCAGCCGGCCCCAGCGCGCCGCGGTCGCCTCGGCGCGCAAGCGGTCACCGGTCCGCCACCACAGCACCGCCCGCACCACGCGCCCACCGTCGAGTGGAGCGCCGGGCAGCAGATTGAACACGGCCAGCACCAGATTCACCGTGGCCAGCCACACCAGCACGGCGGTCACCGGCCCGTCCGGCGCGATGCGCCCGGACAGCCCGGCCGCGGCGCCCGCGGCAACGGCCAGCGCCACGCTGGTGACCGGTCCCGCCAGCGCGATACGCAAGTCGGACTTGGGATCTCGCGGTTCCTCGGCCAGTTCCGAGAGACCGCCCAACAGCCACAGTACGATCCCGTGCACCCGCACACCGGCTCGGCGGGCCACGATCGAATGCGCCAGCTCGTGCGCCAGCAGACAGCCGAGCAAGGCCGTCGCGCCGAGCCCGGCGCTGAGCCACACCGCGAGCGGGTCGCCGGTGCCCGACAGTGATGCCGCCAGCAGCCAGGTGAGCAGTCCGATGGTGATCAGGGCCGTCCAGTGCGCCCGCAGGCGGACACCGGCGATGCGGCCGAGCGGAATGGTTGCCTCGAACATGAGCGATCCTTCGCGAGGAGTAGCGTGCGCCGATCGGCGGTGAGCCGTGCGTCGTCAGGGGTGAGTCGGGATCGCCGCGGGCTGCGGCAGTTTCAGGGCCCGCGCGATCGAGGCCGACCACAGCGAGACGGCCGTCCAATCGCGCAGGTCGCCGTAGCGCGTACCGCCCAGCAGCCGGTAGATGGTGCGGGCGCTCCACGAGACGCCCGCGCGCTCGTAATGCCCGGCGAAGGCCCGGTATTCGTGGGCGCCGGCCAGATCACGCGCCAGGGCGATGCGCTTGGGGACGGCGGTGCCCACGCGACGCCCGATCGGACCGCGCAGCGCCGGGCCGAGACCGACACTGAACATCCACACCTCACGGGCGAGCAGCTCCTGCCGATGCGAGCGGAGGTATTCGGCCGCTTCCGGGAGCAGCGCCCGGTTGTGGACGGCGCTGCCGAGGATCACGGTGTCGAAGCGGGACAGGTCGGGCGCGTGTTCGACGTCGGCGACCTCCACGGTCGCGCCGCGTGCCGCCAGGTCCGCGGCGATGTATTCGGCGATTTCCCGGGTGGAACCCTGCGCGGTGGCATAGATGACCGCGATGCGGGGGAGTGGGTACTGGTTCATGAGGTAGACACTGCTCGCCGCGGCGAAAACCTTTGAGGGGCATCGTGCCTCGCTTGGAGAGCCGATTGTCACCGAGGACGCGGGGTGGCGGGCGGCCGGCGGCAGCGGCTTCGAAATCCAGCCCTGAGTCGCATGTCCAGATGGTCCCCGCGTCGAGGACCTTCGGCCCTGTCCGGCCGCGCGATTCGATGCTGACATGGAATCGACCGTTGTTCGCGAGCAATCCGAGAAGGGATCGTCACCCTATGTGTTCGTGCGAGCCATCGTTCCGGGTGCGCCCGGAAAGGACCGCGCCGCCGTGGGCGCGCGACGGATGGGGCGTGCGATCATGAGCGCGTTCGACGCGGAAGCCCGCGATATGGTGGACCTTTCCCGCTCCGAAGCCCTGCGACTACTGGCCGGGGTCCCCTTCGGCCGGGTGGTCTTCACCCGTGACGCGCTGCCGGCGATCCGACCGGTCAACCACCTGGTGGACGACGGCGAGATCATCATCGTCCGTACCCGGCTCACCTCCCGGCTGACCTCCGCGGTCCGCGCCGAAACCCACGTGGTGGTGGCCTACGAGGCCGACGAGATCGACGCCGTCACGCAGCTGGGCTGGTCGGTCGTGGTGACCGGCATCGCGCGTCCGGTCACCGACCCCGTGCGCAAGGCCGTATACGAAGCGCGCCTGCGGCCCTGGGTCTCCGGGGCGATGGATACCGTCATCGCCATCGAACCCACCCTGGTGACCGGTGTCCGCCTCGTCTCCGCCGACGAGGCGCGCCGGCTCCGCCCCGAAGCCTGCTGACCTAGCGATTCCAGGCGTCCAGCGCCGAGGCCATGGTCTCGGCGGGCGGTGCGGTGGTATCGAGTAGCGCGGCGTCGTCCCAGGCGGGCACGGACGCCGCCATGGTTCCGGCGATTGCCGGGGTGGCCTCCGAATTCCCGGCCGTGCGAGTGCCGATGCGCGCGGCGGCCAGCGGTTGCGGGCAGGCGCAACGCATCATGATCAGATCGCTGGCGGTGTGCTCGGCCAGGGCCGTCGCGCGACGGCGCTCGTCCGGGTCGAGCCAGCTGGCATCGAGCACGACCGAGTGGCCGTGCTCGAGCAATGGCCGCGCCCGCCGCAGCATCCGTTCGTAGACCAGGGCGCGGGCGGCGGCGGTGTAGGCGCCCGCGCCGTAGTTCCCGGCCGGGCCGGTTATCTCACCGGACGCGCGCAATTCGGCCCGCACCGCATCGCTGGAGATCACGGTCGCGCCGGTGCGATCAGCCAATCGGGTTGCCACCGTGGACTTTCCGGTGCCCGGCAAGCCGCCGACCAGCGTCAGCCGCACCCGCGCGGCCGCCAACTGGGCGAGGGCCAGCTCGAGGTGCCGGGCCGCGCTCGCCGGTGCGGCCGGATCGTGCTGGGCCGCGCGGATGCGATCGGTTTTGGCGCGCACCATCGCTCGATAGGCGATGTAGTGCCGGCGCAGTGCGATCGGCGCGGGATCGCCCGCCGCGTGCTGGTAGGCGTCGAGGAAAGCATCGGCGAGTTCGGCATGCCCGCGGAATTCCAGATCCATGGCCAGGAACGCGGCGTCGTCGAGTCCGTCCACGTAGCGCAGTCGATCGTCGAAGTCCAGGCAATCCAGCAGGCGGAAGCCGTCGGGCAGGGCGAAGATGTCCTCGGCGAGCAGATCGCCGTGCCCGTCGACCATGCGCCCGGCGTTGATGCGGCCGCCCAGCAGTGCGGCCCGGCCGTCGAGAAAGCGCATGGCCCAATGCTCGGCGCGGAGCACGTGATCGGGGTCGATCGCTGCGGGCGGCTGTGCGGCCAGACCGTGGAACAGGACGCGCCAGCGGCGGCGCAGGGCCGGCACGGTGCCCTCCCGGTCGATCTCGGGACTACGTTCGGCGTGCGCATGGAAATCGGCGAGTACCGTTGCCAGCGTGGAGAATTCGCCGGGATCCAGTTCACCCGCGGCGAGCATGGTGGACAGCCGCCGGTCATCGGGCATCCGCCGCATGACCAGCAGGGGTTCCGCGGGCCCGCCGAGCGGATCGCTCAGGTGTGCCACCCCCAGGTAGACGTCGGGCGCGAGCCGCTGATTCAACCCGAGTTCGCGCCGGCACGCGTGTTCGCGCGCGGCCGGAGTACCGAAATCGAGGAAGTCGGTGGTGACCGGTTTCTTGGCCTTGTACGCGCGTTCGCCGTAGAGGAATACCACGCCGGTATGGGTTTCGCGCACCTGCGCGAAGGGTTCGACACTGGTCGCGACCCGCGTCGCGGAGTCCTCGGTTCTCACGGGAGCACCTGCCCGAGGGACTGCGTTTCGCCACGCTCGGCCGTTCCGTTCGGCTCCGGCAGCACCAGCACCGGGCACGGCGCGTGGCGTACCAGGTCCCGGCTGATCGGCCCGAGCCGGTCGGGGTGGGCGATGGACCGGTCGCGGACGACGATCACCAGACAGGCCAGGGCACTGAAGGTTTCGATGGCGGTGATCGTGTCGCCGACGACGGTGATCGGCCGCACGGTGATCTCCGGAAACTCGCGCCGGCAATGCTCGATCTGCTGGTCGGATACCACCGCCTTGTCCAGGTACCAGTCAGTCGGGGTTGTCCATTCCGGGCCGTGCCACACCCGTGCCACGGTCACCTCGCCGCCGCGGGTGCGAGCCGCGTGGAATCCGGCGAGCAGGGCGGGCCGGGCGGATGGCCACCCCTCCACCACGACCAGGACCGGGCCGTGCGCGGAATCGGTGTGCCGGATGAGCGCGACCGGACAGGCCGCGGTGCGGGTGACTTCGAGGGCGGTGGAACCGAGCATCAGATGCCGGACCGGCCCGATCTCGGCCGAGCCGAGCACGAGCAGGCTAGACGATCGGGTGCGCTCGGCCAGCGCCGATGCCGGGCGTCCGCGCCCGATCTCCGTACGGATTTCCAGGCGTTCCCGTGCGTCGGCCGGAATGCGCTGTTCGACAGCGTGTTTCGCGATGTCGAGGGTGCGCTGGGCGTCACGGTAATGGATCCCGCCGGGCCGGGCCGCGGGGCTGTCGGGCTCGGCGAGCACGTCGACCAGGCGTAGCGGAACCGACCGGGCGAGCGCTTCGCGCGCGGCCCACACGGCTCCGCGCAGCCCGGCCCCGGATCCGTCGATCCCGGCCGTCACGGGTAGCGGTAGTTCCTGCGGCCCGGGCCGGGAAGTGTTGGCGTCCATGTAAACAAGCGTGTACGGGCGGATCGATCGAGGATAGGGACCGGCAGCGGCAACCCCAGAGACCAAAGTCCCACGGTGGCCGGGCCGGACCGCCGCGGAGTGTCGAATCCTATTGCCCGCTGCGCAGTTTGGAGGCCAGCACGGCCGCCTGGGTACGCCGCTCCATGCCGAGCTTGGCCAGCAGTCGCGAGACGTAGTTCTTGACGGTCTTCTCGGCCAGGAACATGCGTTCGGCGATCTGCCGGTTGGTCAGGCCCTCGCCGAGCAGGTCCAGGAGCTTGCGTTCCTGTTCGGTGAGGCCGGCCAGCGGGCCGTCCGGTTCGGCGCTGCGGCGCAGCCGGTCCATGAGCGCGGCCGCGGCCCGGTTGTCGAGCAGGGAGCGGCCGGAGCCGACCTCCTTGATCGCCTTGGCCAGCTCCATCCCTTTGATGTCCTTGACGACATAGCCGCTGGCGCCGGCGAGAATGGCGTCCAGCATGGCCTGTTCGTCGGTGAACGAGGTCAGGATGAGGCAGCGCAGGCCGTCGTTGCGGGACAGCAGTTCCCGGCACAGTTCGATGCCGTTGCCGTCGGGCAGGCGGACATCGAGGACGGCGACATCGGGACGCAGCGCGGGAATGCGAGCCAGGGCGTGCGCGACATCGCCCGCCTCACCGATCACGGTGAGGTCGGGATCGCTGTCGAGCAGGTCCACCAGTCCGCGACGGACGATCTCGTGATCGTCGACGAGGAATACCTTGATCATGGCCAGCATCCGATCTACCAGGGTTGTGTCAGTTCAAACATAACCCCCGGTACGGCACAGCCGGGATGGCCTAAAGTCCCCTGAACAAATGGTCTTGGTCGTGACCTGTGTCACCCCTGCGATCCGTGCAGGATCTGATCCAGCGGCAGACGCGGGGTCGGGGTGTGCGGGCCGGGATCCCCGGTGCGGGTGCCGACCCGGATCAGTACCTGCGGCCGCCGCGGCGATCCGGTGAGTGCCTGCACGAACGACCGGCTGCGCGGCATCTCGGTGATATTGGTGACCGTGCAGGTCGCGTAGCCGGCCGCGGTGCACTCCAGCAGCACGGTCGACAGCGTCTCCCCGCACCGGACCAGTTCCGCGGTGCTGTCACCGTCCGTCGACAGCACGAGGATCGTCGCGCGATCCTCGGCCGGATCGGTATGCACGGGCGTGTCCGGTGCGGTGCCGGCGGGCATGCGGCGGGCCACGGCGACCCGGCTCCGATCCGCCTCACTGAGCAGCGCGTCGGCCGGTACGCCGGTGGCCATGCCGGAATGCCCTGTCCACCATTGCAATTCGGCCTGATACGGGGAGTCGTAACGGCGCAGCGCGGTGGTCAGCCGCGCGGCGTGCTCGAGTTCGGGCCGCACACCGTCCGGGAAGACGGTCAGGGTGGTCTGCTCGGCGGGAACGATGCTGCGCAGGGCGATGGCGAATTCGTCCCAGCCGTCCGGCGGCGCGAACGGCAGCCGATCGGTGCGGCGGCGCTCGATGGCCGCGGCGCGTTCGCGATCCGCGTCGGTGACGACGGTGGCCGGGGTCCAGGTGACCGTCGCCAGCTGATCGCGGCGGGTCGGGTTGGGCAGGTACGCGACGTGGGCGCGCCACCCGGCCGCGGCCAGCGCCGCCCGCAGATGCCCGAGCGCGATACCGCAGCTGAGGAACATCTGCCGCCCCGAATTGTCGGTGGCGGGCAGCATCCGGTCGGCGACCGAGAACAATCGCAGCGCGCTGCCGTCGAAGGTCCAGCGCCAGGGCTGGCTGTTGTGCAGTGACGGCGCCCGCCCGGCGAGCCGCACGGCCTGTTCGATGACTGCACCGCTCGGTTCGTCGTTCATATCTCCACGCTAGGTGTCGGCGGCGCGGTTGCCAGGGGTCCTTGGTCCTCGATCCCAGGACACTCCGGCCACCGGGGACCTGCGCGGGCCGGTTGGGGACCTGTGGCCCTTGGGCCTCGGTCCGGTCGGGTGCACCGTGGTGGGGGTGGAGTGGAAAACGACTGTGCCGCTGATCGATTCGCGGCGCTACGACGCGGTGATCTTCGATATGGACGGGGTGGTCACCGACAGTGCGAAATTGCACGCGGCGGCCTGGACCAGGCTGTTCGACGACTTCCTGGCGCAGCGCCCGCCCGTTCCCGGGGAGGACCTGGCCCCGTTCACCCACGCCGACTATCTACGCCATGTCGACGGCAAACCCCGCTACGACGGTATCCGTGACTTCCTCGCCGCGCGCGGTATCACCCTGCCGTGGGGGGATCCCGCCGACGGTGCGGCCGCCGGAACGGTGTGCGCGCTGGGCAACGACAAGGATCGGATGTTTCTGGAACAGCTTGCGCGACAGGGCGTTCCGGCGTTCGAGTCGACGGTGGCATTGATTCACCAACTGCGAGCCGCCGGCGTCGCCACGGCGGTGTTCTCCGCGAGCCGCAATAGCGCCGAAGTACTGCGCGCCGCCGGAGTGGACGGTTTGTTCGAGGTCAGGGTGGACGGGCTGGTCGCCGAGACCATGGGCCTGGCCGGAAAGCCCGATCCCGCCATGCTGTTCGAAGCCGCCCGCCGATGTGGCGCGGACCCGGCACGCACGGTGGTCGTCGAGGATTCCGCCGCGGGCGTGCGCGCCGGGCATACCGGTGGATTCGGGCTGGTGATCGGCGTGGACCGCGGCGGTCACCGGGAACTGCTGGCGGCGGCGGGCGCCGATGCGATCGTCGCCGATCTGGCCGGGGTCCGGGTGCTCGGCGGTTTCGAACGCATGTCCCGGCTGCCGGACGCGCTCGCCCACTGGGACCGGATCGCCGACGAGCTCGATGCCGAGAAGGTCGGCGTACTGCTCGATTTCGACGGCACGCTGGCGGAGATCGTGGCGGACCCGGCGGCAGCGACGCCGGTGGCCGGGGTGGTGTCGGCGTTGACCGATCTGGCGGCGCGCTGCCCGGTCGCCATTATCAGCGGCCGCGATCTGGCCGATCTGCGCGAGCGGATCACGGTTCCCGGGGTCTGGTACGCGGGCTGTCACGGGTTCGACGTGCTCGCCCCCGACGGCACCGCGCATCAGCCCGAGGCGGCGCCGGGCGCGGAGCGCGCGCTGGCCGCGGCCGCCGCGGAACTCTCCGCGCGGCTCGCCGAGGTGCCCGGAATCCGTTTGGAGCACAAGCGTTTCGCGCTCGCCGTGCACTATCGCCAGGTTCCGGCGGAGCAGGTGGACACGGTGCTGGCGGCCGTGCACGAACAGGGTGGCCGGGACGGGCTGCGGGTCACCGCCGGTCGCAAGCTCGTCGAATTGCGGCCGGATCTGGACTGGGACAAGGGCACCGCGTTGCGCTGGGTGCTGGCGCAGCTGACCGAATCGGTGCAGCCGATCTATCTCGGTGACGACCTCACCGACGAGGACGCCTTCGACGCGGTGAGCGCCGACGGAGTCGGCATCGTGGTGCGCCACGACGAGGACGGCGACCGGCGCACCGGCGCACAATTCTCGCTGACCGGCCCGGCCGGCGCGCGCGACCTGCTCGAGCGCCTGCACGAACGACTGCGCGACGGCGGTGAGTCGGCCGCCTCGGCCGCCTGGACCTTGACCTACGACGGTTACGATCCGGACCGCGAACGGTTGCGCGAGGCGTTGTGCACGGTGGGCAACGGTTATCTCGCCACCCGTGGCGCCGCGCCGGAATCGGTTGCGGGACAGCATCATTACCCCGGCACCTACGTGGCGGGCATCTACAACCGGCGCTACGACCGGATCGGCGATCGGGTCGCGGACAACGAGAGCCTGGTCAACCTGCCCAACTGGCTGCCGCTCACCTTCCGGATCGGTGACGGCGACTGGTGGGATCTGGACGCCACCGAAATTCTCTCCTATCAGCAACAATTCGACCTGCGGCGCGCCCTGCTGACCCGGCGGATCCGGGTCCGGGATGCCGCCGGGCGCATCACCCGCATCGATCAGCGGCGTTTCGTGTCCATGTCCGCGCCGCACCTGTGCGCGTTGGAAACCACGATCACGGCCGAGAATTGGAGCGATCGCCTGACTCTCCGGTCGCTGATCGACGGCGGCGTGCGCAATACGCTGGTCGCCCGTTACGCGGGATTGGCCGACCGGCACCTGAATCCGGTCATCGCGCGCGCGGCCGGACCCGCGACGGCGCTGCTGGTCATGCGGACCAGCCAGTCGGGTATCGCGGTGGCGATGGCGGCGCGCGCGGAGCTGTACCGGCACGGCGAATCATCCGGCGCGGCAGTCGAATACATCGACACGAAGCCAACGGTGGGGCACCTCCACACCGTGGAAATGACGGCCGGGGACAGCGTCACGCATGAGAAGACCGTCGCGGTGGTCACCGGCCGTGACCCCGCGGTGTCCGCGCCCGACGAGGACGCGCTGCGTGAGCTCGACGGCGCGGGCCGGTTCGCCGACCTGCTGGCGGCGCACACCGTGGCGTGGGAACACCTGTGGGATCGCATGCGCATCGACCTGGACGACGGCGAGCACGCCTTGCGCGTACTGCGCCTGCACCAACTGCACTTGATCCAGACCGTTTCCCCGCACTCGGCCGATCTCGACGTCGGCGTGCCCGCGCGCGGCCTGCACGGGGAGGCGTATCGCGGTCACATCTTCTGGGACGAGCTGTTCGTGTTCTCGCTGTTGAACATTCGCTTCCCGGCCCTGACCCGCGCGCTGCTGCGCTACCGCCACCGCCGGCTGCCCGAGGCGCGCCGGGCGGCCGCGGCGGCCGGGCTGCGCGGCGCCATGTTCCCGTGGCAGTCGGGCAACGACGGCCGGGAGGAGAGCCAGCGCATGCATCTGAATCCGCTGTCGGGCCACTGGCATCCGGATCCGAGCTGGCGCGCGCACCACATCGGCAGCGCGATCGCCTACAACGTCTGGCAGTACTACCAGGTGACCGGTGATATCGAATTCCTCACCTCCTACGGGGCCGAACTGCTGGTGGAGATCGCGCGCTTCTGGGCGAGCAAAGCCGAATACGATCCGCGCGGCGACCGCTACCATCTGCGCGGCGTGATCGGGCCCGACGAGTTCCACTCCGGCTATCCGGACGCGCCGCAGGACGGCATCGACGACAACGCCTACACGAATGTGATGGCGGCCTGGACCATCGCGCGCGCCCGCGACGCCCTCGACCGCCTGGCACCGCGCGACCGGGTGCGATTGCTGGAGTCGCTGGGCGTGACCGCCGTCGAGCGGACCCGATGGGAAGCCGTTGGCAGCCGCCTGTACGTCCCGTTCCACGACGGCGTGCTCTCCCAATTCGAGGGTTACGACCAACTGGCCGAACTGGATTGGGACCACTACCACGCCGAGTACGACGACATCGCGCGCCTGGACCGCGTCCTCGAGGCCGAGGGCGACGACGTCAACCGCTACCGCGCCGGCAAACAAGCCGATGTGCTGATGCTGTTCTATCTGCTCTCGGCCGACGAACTGCGCGAGACCCTGGCCCGGCTCGACTACGAACTGCCCGGCGAGATGATCCCGCGCACCATCGACTACTACCTGGCCCGCACCTCGCACGGCTCGACCCTGAGCGCCCTCGTGCACGCCTGGGTGCTGGCGCGCGCCCACCGCGACGAGGCCATGCGCTATTTCGAGCGGGTCCTCGACTCCGATGTGGCGGACTTGCAGGGCGGCACCACCGAAGAGGGCATCCACCTGGGTGCCATGGCGGGGAGCGTGGATCTGGTGCAGCGGTGCTTCACCGGCCTGGAGTTGCGCGACGACCGGCTGATCCTGGATCCGTGCTGGCCCGGCGAACTCGGCGCGGCCAGACTGCCGCTCGTCTACCGCGGGCACCGGCTCACCTTGCGCATCAGCACCGGCGAGGTCGAGGTCGCCTCGGACCCGTGCGCGGCCGCACCGGTGGAGATCGACTGCGCGGGGCGGACCGAACGGCTCGCGCCGGGCGAGACGGTGCGCATTCCGATTCCGGCCCGGCGGCCGGATCAGGAACGCATTTGACCGACGCCCCAGCGCAGCAGGCCGGTCGCCACCGCCACGTACTCGGCGAACGCCAGATAGATCAGCGTGCTCCCGTAGAGCCGCCCCCAGGCGCCCAGCCAGGGCAGGCAGGCCGGGACCGCGACGAACATCGCCGCGCCGAGCAGCACGGCCAGGGTCGCGACCGAATCGAGGGGGCGGTGAATTCTCATGGTGCCCAGCCTGGTTGCGGGCTTGCCGCGGGATCAGAGTCGATGCTCCCGACCGGCCCGGGACCAAAGACCACGATGCCGGGGACCGGCCCCGCCGGACGGTCTTTGGGCCCTGGCGGCGGTGACTCTGGACCGCATCCGGGCCGGCCCGCGCTTTCTACCGTGAAAGTAGTTGCCCGCCGGGCACGCCCACACGACTGACCTCGGAGGTCGCGATGCACAACCTGGACTACGACAACCCGCACGAACTGGCCACCGCGGCCGTCGTGGTCGGGGTGGACGGGTCGCCCGGATCGGAGCTCGCATTGCGCTGGGCGGCCCGTTACGCCGCCGCGCACGGGCGCGCTCTGCACATCCTGTACGGGATGGATCTGGTCGGGGTGAGCCGGGTGAGCGGTCCGTATCAGGTGATCACGCCGCCGATCATCGATACCGTTCGGGCACACGGCAAGACGATTCTGCGGCACGCCGTCGAGACCGTGCGGTCGCTGGAACCGGAGCTGCGGGTACAGAGCCACACCTACGCCGACGGTGGGACCGCGCTGCTGCTCGAGCACAGCGCGTCCGCGTTCGCCGTGGTGCTGGGCGCGACGGGGAACACCGGCACGCTGTCGCATCTGGGTTCGACGCTGCTGGCCGTCACCGCGCACGCGCACGGTCCGGTGATCGTGGTGCGTCCGGATCCGCAGGCGGACAACACTGTTCACGACTCCGGACCGGTGGTGGTGGGTATCGACGGTGGTCCGGTGAGCGAGCCGGCCATCGCGGCCGCCTTCGCCGAAGCCTCGGCGCGCGGTGCGGAGCTGATCGCCGTGCACGTGTGGAGCGACTGGGATCTGGGCGCCTATCTGGGGGAGAATCCGGGGCCGGCGCTCGAGGATGTCGACACCGTCGAGGAGGCCGTGCTCGCCGAGCGGCTGGCGGGGTGGCAGCAGAAGTACCCGGACGTGCACGTCACTCGCCGCGTATACGTGAACGGCCCGGCGCAGCAGCTCACCGAATGGTCCGGCAGCGCACAGCTGATCGTGGTCGGCAATCACGGCCGGGGCGGATTCCTCGGCATGCTGCTCGGTTCCACGGCGCATTCGCTGGTGCAGCACGCCCGCTGCCCGGTGATGGTCGTGCACGGCGAGCGGTGAGACGAGAGCTACGACGATGACGATGACACTGCCGGACCCCGGCACCGAAACCGATGACGGCCTCGCCGATCTCGATGCTTGGTGGCGCGCGGCGAACTATCTCGCCGCGGGCCAGATCTATCTGATGGACAATCCGCTGCTGACCGAGCCCTTGCGGCCCGAGCACATCAAGCCGCGACTGATCGGCCACTGGGGCACGGTGCCCGGCGTGACCCTGACCTACGCGCATCTCAACCGGGTGATTGCCCGCACCGGACAGCGCATGCTGTTCGTGCTCGGACCCGGCCACGGCGCGGCCGCCCTGAACGCGGCGACCTGGCTGGAGGGCACCTATTCGCGGTGCCACCCCGAGGTCGGACAGGATCTGGCCGGTATGCGAGAGCTGTTCCGGCAGTTCTCCTTTCCCGGCGGGGTGCCCAGTCATGCCTCCCCGCACCTGCCGGGCTCCATTCACGAAGGCGGGGAGCTGGGGTATTCCCTCGCTCACGCCACCGGTGCGGCGCTGGACAATCCGGATCTGGTGGTGGCGTGCATGATCGGCGACGGCGAGGCCGAAACCGGTGCGCTCGCCACCAGCTGGCATGCTCCGGCGTTCCTGGATCGCCTCACCGACGGCACGGTCCTGCCCATCCTGCACCTCAATGGCTACAAGATCGCCAACCCGACGCTGTTGTCCCGCATGGCGCGTGAGGATCTCGATCGGTTGCTGACCGCGCACCGCTGGGAACCGATGTATGTCGAAGGGGCCGATCCCGCGGCAGTGCACCGGCGTTACGCCGCGGTTCTGGACGAGGCTTTCGCGCGCATCGGGGAAATCCGCGAGCAGGCGCAACTCGGCTTGGGGCCGCGAAATCCCTACCGGCCGTTGATCGTACTGGTCACCCCCAAGGGCTGGACCGGCCCCGATACCGTGGACGGGGTGGCCGTCGAAGGCACCTTCCGGGCCCATCAGGTGCCGTTGCCGGGGGTGCGGCAGAATCCGGAACACCTTGCGCAGCTGGAGGAATGGCTGCGCTCGTATCGGCCGCAGGAGCTGTTCGAACCCGGCGGCCGCCCGGTCGAGCGCATCGCCGCGCTGCATCCGGCGCACCGGCGGATGAGCGCGGAACCGAGCGCGCACGGCCATACGAGCAGTGATCTGCGCTTGCCGCCGGTCGCCGACTACACCGTCGGATTCGCGTCTCCCGCAACCGAACACGCGGAGGCGACCCGGGTGCTGGGCGGCTATCTGCGGGACGCGCTCATCGACAATCCACGGAACCTGCTGTTCTTCTCGCCCGACGAGCACACCTCCAACCGGCTCGACGCGGTGCTGGAGGCGACCGCGCGGCGCTGGCGGCTGAGCCGCAAACCCGGTGACGACCGGCTCGCCCCCGACGGCCGCGTCTTCGAAGTGCTGTCCGAACACCTGTGCCAGGGCTGGCTGGAAGGCTATCTGCTCACCGGCCGGCACGGCGTGTTCTCCACCTACGAAGCCTTCGCCCACATCGTCGACTCGATGGTGGTGCAGCACGCCAAGTGGTTGCACATGGCCGCCGAATACCCTTGGCGGAAACCGATTCCCAGCCTCAACTATCTGATCACCTCGCACGTCTGGCGGCAGGATCACAACGGGGCCTCGCACCAGGACCCCGGATTCATCGACCACGTGCTGAGCAAGCGGCCCGAGGTGAGCCGCGTCTACCTGCCGCCGGACGCCAACACCCTGCTGTACGTCTTCGACCACTGCCTGCGCAGCCGCGGCTATGTGAACGTGGTCGTCGCCGGCAAGCAGCCCGCGCTGCAATACCTCAGCGGTGAGCAGGCGCGCCGGCATTGCGAACGCGGCCTGGGCGTCTGGGATTGGGCGAGCACCGATCAGCAGCGCCCTGCCGAGGTGGTGCTGGCCTGCGCGGGTGACGTACCCACCCAGGAAACCCTGGCGGCCGCCGCACTGCTGCGAAAGCTGGTGCCCGACTTGGCCGTCCGGGTCGTCAACGTGGTGGACCTGGCCCGGCTGTTCCCGCCCGACCGGCATCCGCACGGCATCTCCGACGAGGACTACCGGGAGATATTCACCGATGCGCCCGTGGTGTTCGCCTTCCACGGCTATCCGTGGCTGATCCACCGCATCGCGTATCGCCGCCCCGGCCACGACCGCATGCATGTACACGGGTTCACCGACAACGGCACCACCACAACACCTTTCGATATGTGCGCGCTCAACGGCATCGACCGGTATCAGCTCGCGGTCGCGGCCCTGGCCGAGGTGCCGCGTCTGGCGCCCCGCCGGGCGGAGCTGACCGCCGAGCTGCACACTCGGCTCGACGCGGCCCGGGCCTACGCCCGGCGTTTCGGCGAGGACCCGCCCGAGGTGACGGACTGGCAATGGTCCTGACCCCGTAGACCGGGGGAGTCGCGTGAGCCGCCACTCCCCTCGGAAAGGCTGCCGCCGACCGCGTTCCGCCCTGAACGTGGCCGGCGGCACGCCGCTGTCCGGGGTAATCGGGGCCGTGCGGAGGTGACATTGGTCGATCTCATGCGATCCGCAGGCCTCTCCCGAGAAGCCCTGCGGCAGCGCACGATCGAGGCATGAGACCGATGATTTCCCTGCGCGGCCTGACCAAATCCTATGGTCGCTCGCCCGCTCTGCTCGATGTCGACCTCGAGGTGCCGCCCGGCGTGATCTTCGGATATCTGGGCCCCAACGGCGCGGGCAAGACCACCACCATCCGCATGCTGGTCGGCCTGATGCGGCCGACCGCCGGATCGATCACCGTCGCCGGCGCGGACGTTGTGCGGCAGCGCGCGACCGCGCAACGGCATATCGGTTACCTCCCCGGACAATTCGTCGCCTACCAGGATCTCACCGCCGAGCAGTACCTCACCTATCTGGCGCACCTGCGCGGCGACGTCGACCCCGCGGTGTTGCGGGCGCTGACCGAGCGCCTGGGCCTGGACACCTCGGCGCGTATCGGTTCCATGTCGCACGGCAACCGGCAGAAGGTCGGCATCGTGCAGGCGTTCATGGCCGAGCCGGACGTAGTGGTGCTCGACGAACCGACCCAGGGCCTGGACCCGCTGGTGCAGCGCGAATTCCTGACCATGCTGCGTGAGGTGCGAGACGCCGGGCGCACGGTATTCCTGTCCTCGCACGTGCTTTCGGAGGTGCAGGCGGTGGCCGATACGGTCGCCATCCTGCGCCACGGCCGGCTGGTGGAGGTGCGGTCGGTGGCCGAACTGACCGCGCGCTCGCTGCGGCGCATCGACCTGACCTTCGCCGGTACCCCGCCGGACGCGCGCCTGCTGACCGCGGTGGGCGGGGTGCGGTCGGTGACGGGAACGGGGCGGGTGCTGCACGTGGAGGTCGACGGTTCCACCGCCGAGCTGCTGAAGTTCCTCGCGCCCTACGGCATCGCCGACATCGTCAGCCACGAACCCGATCTCGAGGACGTCTTCCTCACCTACTACGGACAGGATCTCTGATGTTTCGCACGGTCTACCTCAAATCCCTGCGCGATCAACGGCGCGGGCTGATCGGCTGGAGCATCGGCATCGTCGCGCTGGTGCTGCTGGAATCGGCCCTGTACCCGTCGATTTCGAACATCGCTGGCTTCTCGGACATGCTGGCGAACTACCCGGAAGCACTCCGCGATCTGTTCGCCATCGACGAATTCGGCACGGGCGCGGGCTTTCTCAACACCGAGCTCTACAGCATGATGCTGCCCACCCTGTTCCTGGTCTTCGCGATCTCCCGCGGTGCTCGCGCCATCGCCGGCGAAGAGGAGTCCGGAACTCTCGAAGTACTGCTGATGACCCGGGTGACGCCGGTGCGCCTGCTCCTGGAACAGGCCGCGGTCCTGCTCACCGGCTTGATCGTGCTCGGCACCGTACTGTTCGCCGCGGTGCTCTCCTGCTCGGCGATATTCGGCATGCACGTCGGAATCGCCGCCGCCGCAACGGGTTCGGTGGCGATGGTGAGTTTGGCCGCGCCGTTTGCCGCCCTGGCCCTGGCGGTGGGCGCTGCCACCGGCCGACGCCTGCCCGCTCTCGCGGTCGGCGGCGTCGTCGCGGTCGGCGCCTACGTGCTGTACGCGGCATCGAAGATCGTGGACGCCGTGCGCCCTTGGGGCCCGTGGTCACCGTTCCAGCAGGCCGTCGGCCACGGCCCGCTCGGCGCCGGCCTGCACCTGGGCTATCTGTGGCTGGCCCTCGCGGCCGTACTCTGCGTGGCGGCCGCCCTGCCGGTGTTCGACCGCCGGGATATCACGGCGGTCTGCACCGCTGGGGCGGCCGGAGCGGATGTCGCCCGGCCGCCTCAGCTCGCGGTGGTGGCCACGCTGCGCAGGCCGTCCAGGGCCGTGGCCAGCAGCCTGCGGGCCTCCTGGCCGACCGGGCGCAATTCGCGCATCGCGGTGGCGGCGATCAGGATTTCCGGGTCGGCGGCTTCGACGAGGGTGCCGGTCTCGTCGGTGCGGACCACGACATTGCACGGCAGCAGCAGGCCCGCCTGCCGATCCACCTCGAGTGCCCGGTACGCCAGCCGGGGGTTGCAGACGCCGAGGACCACGTACTCCTCGATGTGTTCGCCGAGCTTCTCCCGCACCGTGCGCTGCATATCCAGCTCGGTGACGATGCCGAAACCATGCTCCTGCAATGCGGTTCGCGTCATCTCCACCGCTTCGGGGAACGCGGCGTCCAGATGGACCGTGATGGCCGGCGCGGGCGCGACCGGCACCCGGATCTCGGTGATCAGCCGGCGCGGGTCGCTGACCTCGTCGGGACCGATCAGATACGACTCGGTGGGCGGACCCACGGGCCGATACCCGTTGGCCTGCATCCACTCCCGCAAGGCCCGGTAGGCCCCGTCCAGCTCCTGGTACGGACCGCGATGGCAGGTGCGCGCCACCAAGGTGGCGGTGTCGACGACGATCCGCGCACCGCTGCTCGGGCCGAGTTTCGGCGCGGGTTCCACCGGCAGGCCGAAATCCACCACGATCATGTCCCCGGCGGGCAGCTCGTGATGGAAGGTGATGCTGAGCGCACCGTTGGCGGTCAAGCCCGCCCGGGCGGCGACCTCGCTCAGATGCCGCATCCCGCCGATGATGCCCTCGCTCAACAGATCCGGCCGGACTTCGAGCGGCACGGTGAGCACATTGTGCGGAACGGTCTCGCACACGGACACCTGGTATTCCATCGCACTCCTCCTTTATTCGTGATGCTTCCAGCGTGCGTCCGGGGCCGTGATCGGCCACAGAGGAGAAGGTCCCGCCGCCTGGGGCAGAAGCGCAGGGCCGCCGCACACACGGCTCGGGTCCCCGGATCGATGGTCTTTGCGCCCGGAGCGACCTGACGGAGGAATGGAACACGCGGGTCTGCGCCGGAAGCGTATCGAATCGGCCTGCCGCGGCGAATGATTCGCAGTGGATGAGGTGCGGCCCCCGCGGGCTGGACGGGACGGTGAAGCTCGCGGGGGCCGGGCACTGCCTCTGCCGGGGGTGCATTTTTCGCAGTGACCCTGTCGTGCCGACAGCGAACTCAGTATCGGATCCGGTGTGCGGGCGGCGTGGCGTGATGCGTTGGCGGGATGCGCTTTCCGGATACGGTCTTCGTTTTCCGGATATCGTCCGCCAGCGAACTGACCCGGAATACTGGTAGGCGTGGCCAGTCCAGATGCCCGAGAACAGCCGCCGAGCGGGGTCTCCGGTGCGATTCCGATCGAACGGACCGAGGTCCGGGCCCGTGACCCCGAATCGGGCGTGGAAGTGGTCAAAAGCTTGGTGATCGACCATCGGGCCCGGATCACGGTGTCGGCACCCGAGCGTTTGCGCGTCGAGGTGCGGTCGGCGACCACCGCGGGTCTGGGGGTGGATCTGCTGCGATTCTCCGGAATCGGTTACGAGGCCGAGGGGGAGCCGTCCGACAGCCTGATCGCCGCGGTGCTGGTCGCGGGCCGCGGGCGGCTGCTCGCGGCGAAGCAGGAGCTGGCGCTCGGTGCGGGCGGAATGCTGCTGGCGCCCACGGACGGAGGCTGGTCGACCGGCCTCCAGGACATGGTGTACCTGGTGGTCCGGTTCGCGCCGCAGGAGCTGACCGAACACGCCGCCGAACTGTGCGATGTGCCCGGCGGGCGGGTGCTGTTCCACGGGATCGCGCCGCTCGCCGGCGCTGGCCGTGCCTGGAGCGATACCTCCACGTTCCTGTACCGGCAGCTGATGGAATCGGGGACCGACAGCATCGATCCCCTGCTGCTCGGCGGTTTGAAACGGCTTACCGCCGCCGCTCTGCTTGCCACATTTCCCAATTCGACGATGACCCAGGCGCATATTCCCGGGCCCGGCCACACCGCTCCGGCGGTCATCCGGCGCGCGGTGCGGTTCATCGACGAGCATGCCGGCGAACCGTTGACGCTGGCGCGCATCGCCGCCGAGGTGCGGGTGAGTCCGCGTGGGTTGCAAGCCGGATTCCGCCGCCACCTCGACACCACCCCGCTGCGATACCTGCGCCGGGTGCGGCTCGCCGGCGCACATCGCGAGCTGCGCGCCGCCGACCCGGGCACGGGCGAGACCGTCGAAATCGTCGCGGCGCGCTGGGGATTCGCCCATCCCGCCCGGTTCGCCGCGTGGTATCGGCAGGAGTACGGAGTGCCGCCCGGCCACACCTTGCGCGGCTGATCAGAGACGATCACGGGGACGAGGGCCATCGGGGCGGTGACTTTCGATCCTGTACCGGCGGTTCCGAGCGGCGGACCCTGGACGGGGATCGCAAGGCATGCGCTCGGATGGAGGACGCCGTGACAACGAAATACGAGACGCCGGGACTCGGCGCGTCGGCGATGCTGATGGCCTTGCGCCTGCCGACGGGGCTGCGGCACGCGGTGGGGGAGTTGCGTTACACGGGACGGCGTTCGGGCCGCAACATCGCGCTGCCCGTATCGGTCGTCCGCACCGAGGAAAGCGTGATCATCCGGGTGGGCGAGGCCGAGGCCAAGAACTGGTGGCGCAATTTCCGCGCACCCCATCCCGCTTCGATCCGGGTCGACGGCCGCTGGCTGTCGGGCACCGGGCACGTGGTCGCGCCCGGAACGCTGGAACACGAACAGATCGAAGCCGTCTACCAGGGCGCGCACCCCCGCGCCCAGCTGTCCGCCACCGACCCCTATGTGGTCATCGCGGTGCGGCCGGACGCGAAACCGGCTGCGGCCCAATCGCTTCGGCGTCGCTGGTTGCGCAGGGTGACCCTGGGCGAGTTCCTGGGCTTCTGCGCGCCCGCGGTGGCGGGAACACTGGTGGCCGACGCGGGCGCGGGCATCACCGTGGCCGCGATGCTGCTGGCCGGGATGATCGAGGGCGGCGTACTCGGCGCGTTCCAAGCCGGTGTGCTGCGCACGGCGCTGCCGCGGCTGCGGGCTCGCGATTGGATCGCGGCCACTATCGCGGGCGCGGTGCTGGCCTGGTCGATCGGCCTGGTGCCGATGCTGTACGGCGAGCGGTTCGGAGCCTGGCCGGTATGGGTGCAAGTCCCCGCGGTGGCGGCGGGCGCACTGATCATGGTCTTCTCGATCGGCACCGCCCAGTGGATGATCCTGCGCCGCTTCGTCGATGGCGCGACGCTGTGGATCTGGGGCACAGCCGTGGCGTGGATCGCCGGCTTGACCGCGTTCATGCTGGTGACCATGCCGCTCTGGCAGCCCGGACAGCCGGCGGCGCTGGTGGCGGCGATCGGTCTGCTCGGCGGGCTGGTGATGGCCGCCGTGATGGCGGCGGTGACCGGCGCCTTTTTGGCTCGGACCGTCACCCCCGCCCACCTGCTGCCTGCGGACCGATCGGATCTCCGTCCCTGAAAGCTCTGCGCGGGAGACGATTCCGGGAATTCGGTACACCGCTTTCAGGCCATCGGTCCCGCGGATGGGGCTTTTAGGCCCTGCCGCCGCGATGGCCCGGCCGTCGATGCTGGAGCGGGACGTACATCGAAACCCGTTCTCCGCCATGGGGAACGGGCATACCGCGTCCATGAGGAGTAATCATGAATCCCGAACCGCTATCCACCGGTCCGGTTATCCCGGAGCGGCCCGTGCGCCTGCGCGGCGATCTGGACGAACCGTTGTCACGCTGGCTGTGGCTGGTGAAATGGCTGCTCGCCATCCCGCACTACATAGTCTTGTTCTTCCTGTGGATCGCCTTCTGGGTACTCACCTTGGTGGCGGGGTTCGCGATCCTGTTCACCGGCCGGTATCCGCGCGGGATCTTCGATTTCAACGTCGGCGTGATGCGCTGGTCATGGCGCGTGCAGTTCTACACCTACGCCGCCCTGGGCACCGACCGGTATCCGCCCTTCAGCCTGCGCTCGACCGACTATCCCGCCGATCTGGAAATCGACTACCCGCAACATCTTTCGCGCGGCCTGGTGCTGGTGAAGTGGTGGTTGCTGGCCATTCCGCACTACCTGGTGCTCGCCGCCTTCTACAGCGGCGGTGTCGTGCTCGGCGGCGGTAACGACGGCAACGACGCCGCCACGATCCCGCTGATCGGCATCCTGGTCCTGGTCGCGGCCGTAGCCCTGTTGTTCACCGCCCGCTACCCGCGCGGCCTGTTCGATTTCGTGCTCGGCGTGAACCGCTGGTTCTACCGGGTTTTCGCCTACAGCGCTCTGATGCGCGACGAATACCCGCCCTTCAAGCTCGACCAAGGGCCGCGCGAGCCCGCCCTGGAGCCGCTGCCCGACACGCGAACCCGCGACCTGGCGAGCTGAACACCACACGGCTGCGCGGCGAGGCCATCAGTCCCGCCGCGCCCGTGTTTCGGCTCACCGGAAGGTGAGGATGTCGGCCAGCGGCCGGCGCGGTGTCGGGGCACCGGTCTCCGGGGTCGGGGGGTGACCGATCCGGATCACCATCTGCGGATGACGCCCCGCCGGAACCAAGGCTGCGAGCAGAGTGCGGCTCGCCGGGAGTTCGGTGATGTGGGTCAGTGCGCAGGAGGCTTCGCCAGCGACCGTACATTCCAGCAGGACGGCCGAGAGGGCTTCGCCGGTATGCAGCCACTGTTCGAGGGAATCGCCTTCGCTGCTGAGGACGGCGAGTACGGCGTGGTCCTCGGTGCCCGCTCGGCGGGCCGAATGCGGTGCGGCGGGGAAGGCCCGGCCCACACCCACGCGGGCGAACTCGGCGTCGGAGACCAGCGCCTCGGCGGGAACTCCTTCGGGCGACCCGGAATGCCCTGTCCACCAGCCGATTTCGGCTTGGTACATCATGTCGTGGCGGCGCAGGACGGCGGTGTGCTCGGAGGCCGCGGCCAGGCGGGCCCGCACGCTGTCGTCGAGGGTGTCCAGCTCGAGGTAGTGCGGGGAGGCGAGCATGCGCAGGCGCGGGGCCAGGGCGGCCCAGTCGCGCGGGGGATCCAGGGGCAGGCGGTCGGTGCGCCGCCGATCGATGGCCGCGGCGCGCGCCGACAGGCCCGGGGGCGGATTCTCCCAAGGGCGGAAGGTGATTTCGGCCAGGTGTCCCGGCTCCAGCAGGTTCGGCAGCCGCACGGTGTCGGTATGCCAGCCCAGCGCGCCGAAGGCGGTGCGGATGTGATGCAGCATCGCGCCGCAGCTGATGATCAGCTGCCGGCCGTGCGGATCGGCTGCGGTGAGCAGCCGATCCGGATCGGTGTACAGATGCAGGGTCTTGCCCTCCAGCACCAAGCGCCAAGGCTGGGTGTTGTGGACTGAGGGCGCGCGGGCGGCCGATCGGATGGCCGCCAGCACAGTTCGGCGGTCGGGCATCTCGTCAGCGGAGGGGGTCATGGCGGTCATAGCTAAAGTGTTCGGGCGGGCGCGTCCGGCGCATACAGGCTTTGTGGCTGTCCGGCGAGGTCTTTGGTCACCACCGGCAACGCATCCCGGCGTTCGGCCCGCTCCTTGATACCCAGCAGCATCTTCCGTTCCATCAGCAGACTGCCCGGCTCCATCACGAGCATGGAGAACAGGCGCGCGGGCCAGGCGGCGCCCGGCTGCGCGATCCGATTCCGGGAAATCAACCGGGTGCTCTCGGTGGCGGCCACGGGTTCGAGCACGAACTCCCACACCCAGTTGTGATCCTCGGACGCGAAGACCAGCGAATGCGGCCGATCGAGAATGGCCACCCGCATCCGCGGCCCCGATTCGCCGAGCGGCATGACATCCCCGACGGCGAGATTCTGGAACTGCGGCAGCACATCGTCCGCGCTGTGCATATCCAGACCGAACAGCTGCTCGATCCAGTCATAGGTGTACGCCCCACCGCGCCCCGGCCCGATCTGCACCAGCCAGGGCCAGATCTTCTCGGCGGTCGCCTCGATGGTGACCGCACGGGTGCTCATCACCTGCGGCGTGGGCAGCAGCCCGTCACCGGGTAGCGCCCGGCCCGCCTCCTCGGCGGTCGCACCCCAGGTCAGGCAGCGAGTGCGGGCGAGGATCGGGTATCCGGCAGCGAGCCCCGCCACGGCGGACGCCACCCCGATCACACCGGCGGTCAGCTTCTTCACGAGATCTCTCCTTCGCTTCGTTTTCAGCTGATCCTCTGTGGCGCAACGGTTCCCGAGCCAGTGTCGAAAGACCTCATTGGCGCGGCAAAATGCGATGCGAGCTCCGGGACCCCGATTCCGTGATCGAAAGGCCCGCCCGCCGGGTGACCTTCGACCCTGCCGGTCCGATACCCGATCCGGAACGGTGATCGATGGCGTTCAACCCGATCAGCGGAGCGGAAGGTGGATCCAGCAGTGGCGCGTGAACTTACGCAGCATGAGATTCTCGTCGAACTCGAACCGGTTGCCGGGCAGGCGCTGGATCGGCATCTGTCGGTGTTCAAGGATTGGCATCCGCACGACTATGTGCCCTGGGACGAGGGGCGCAATTTCGCGCAGCTCGGTGGAATCGATTGGGAGCCGGGGCAATCCACGCTGTCGGAGGTGGCCAAGGCGGCGCTGGTCACCAATCTGCTGACCGAGGACAATCTGCCCTCCTATCACCGGGAGATCGCCGAGAACTTCTCCCGCGACGGCGCGTGGGGCACCTGGGTGGGGCGCTGGACCGCCGAGGAGAACCGGCACAGCGTGGTGCTGCGCGACTATCTGGTGGTGACCCGCGGCGTCGATCCGGTCGCGCTGGAGAACGACCGGATGGTGCATATGACACACGGTTTCGCCGCGCCGCTGGACGCCGCGACCGCGGCCGCCCATGCCGGCTTCCTGTACTCGGTGGCGTATGTGAGCTTCCAGGAACTCGCCACCCGGATCAGTCATCGCAATACCGCCAAGGTGTGCGACGATCCGATCGCCGACCGCATGTTGCAGCGGCTGGCGCTCGACGAGAACCTGCACATGATCTTCTACCGGACCCTGTGCGGTGCGGCGCTGGACCTGGTGCCGGATCAAGCCATGCAGGCCATCGACCTGATCGTCGAGAACTTCCGGATGCCCGGCGCCGGCATGCCCAACTTCCGCCGCAACGGCGTGCTGATGGCCAAACACGGCGTCTACGATCTGCGCCAGCACCTGGAGGACGTGCTCGAGCCGGTGCTCCGGCATTGGGATGTATTCGGCCGCAACGATTTCGGTGCCGAAGGGGAGAAGGCCCGGGACCGCCTGGCGGTCTACCTGGACGACCTGCGGCAGGTGCAGATCCCGCGCTTCGAAGAACAGCGCGATCGGGCGCTCGCCCGCGAACGAGCCCGGAGGTGAGTTAGCCGCGCGTTCTCCGACACGCCGGGCACCTCGCGCAGGTGGTGCCGGACGGGGACTTTCGGCCCTGTGGGCGGGTCCGGCGCGATGGTGGCATTGGTGACGGCCGGGGACCCGGTCGAATCGAAGCGGAGGAGGTCGGTAACCGTGAGCGCAAGGGGATTGGCGACAGTGGTCGAGCCCGAAGTAGAGGTGGTCGCGGCGGGCGGAGTGGACGATGTGATGGTGCGCCGCGCCCGCCGGGTGATCGGCCAGCTGCTGCGGCGGCACCATCTCGGGCAGGATGCGCGGATCCGGCTGACGGCGCTCGGCAACTCCCACGGCACCACCATCGCGCAGGTGAACGTGAAATGCGCGGGCCGGCCGGTGCGCGCTCAGGCCGACGGTCCCGGCGGCTTCGCGCTCACCTTCGCCGCCGAACGCCTGGACCGCCAACTGACCCGCCTGCTCGATCTGGCCCCGCCCCGCTGGGAACCCGACCCGGGCCGCGCCCCGCTCGCGTACGCCGGTGCGGAAAAGCCCGTGGTGCATTGGAAGACGGTCGTCCCGATGGTCGGCGACGTGCGCGCGGCCGTGGCGGCGATGGACGCCATGGACTACGACGCCCACCTGTTCACCGACCGCGACACCGGCGAGGACGCCCTCGTCTACTGGGCCGGGCCGACCGGAGTCCGCCTGGCCCGCCAGCACCACACCCGCCCGCCCCGCGAGATCACCGCTCTGCGCCTGACCGTGAACCCGCAGCCGACCCGCGAGCTCACCGAAGCGGAAGCCGCTGCCCGCCTGTGCCGCTACGGCCTGCCGTTCCTGTTCTACACCGACGCCGAGGCAGGCCGCGGGCGGCTGCTCTACCGCCGCTACGACGGCAACCTCGGCCTGGTGCTGGCGGCCGGATCAGCGGCCGTCAGACCTTCTTGACCACACTGGATTTGAGCTGCATCGGACCGATCCCGTCGACCTTGCAGTCGATGTCGTGATCGCCCACGCCGTCCACGAGACGGATATTGCGGACCTTGGTACCGGCCTTGATGCCGGTGGGGCTGCCCTTGACCTTGAGGGATTTGATCACGGTGACGGTGTCGCCGTCGGCGAGGACATTGCCGACCGCATCCCGGATCACCTGCTCTTCCCCTGCGTCAGTGGCGGATTCGGCCTGCCACTCGTGGGCGCATTCGGGGCAGGTGAGCAGTGCGCCCATCTCGTAGGTGTATTCGCTCGCGCACGCGGGGCAGGGTGGTAACTGGCTCATCGGCTGGTCCTGTTCGTCGGTGGTCGGAAGGTGTTGCGGGTCAGGCGGTTCGGGCGGTGAGGAAGTCGATGATGGTGCGGTTGACCTCTTCGGGACGCTCCAGATAGCCGTAGTGGCCGCACTTTTCGATTTCGGTGAACCGCGCGCCGGGGATGGCCGCGGCCACCTCGCGGCCGAATACCGGTGGCAGCATGCGATCGTCGGCGAATCCCACCACCAGGGTGGGGGCGGTGATCCGCGCGTAATCGGCCAGCCGGTCGCGGGAGCGATCCATACGCAGCTGCGCGCGCACGCCGGGCGAGGGTTTGGCGCCCGCGGTGTACTCGAAGATGTCGAGCCACTCCTGGGCCTTGACGGGGTCTTCGAGCGTGTGCGGGGACAGGTTCAGCGACGCCTTGACCGCCGCCGCGTATTGGGCCGGCAGCTGTATGCCCTGATCGATCAACGCCTGTTCACCCAGATTCATGGTGTGCGCCATCGGATGCGGACGCCCGGTGGTGGCCAGCAGCACCAGCTTTCGCACCGATCCCGGCCGGGCCAGCGCGAGTTCCTGCGCGACCCGCGCGCCCATCGAAGTGCCCACCACATGCGCGGGGCCGCCGCCGAGATGCTCGATCAGCGCCGCGGTATCGGCGACCAGATCCTCGACCCGCATGCCGTGCGCGCACTCGTCCGACGGCGCGATACCGCGATTGTCCATGGTGGCGACCCGGAAGCCCGCCTGCACCAGGGCCGGAACCTGGTATGTGCGCCACACCCGCCCCGGGCTGCCGGTACCCATGATCAGCACGACCAACGGCCCGGTGCCGGTCACGTCGTAGTTGAGCCGGATCCCATTGAGGGTGGCGAGGGGCATGAGCGTTCTCCTGTCGGTCACGCGGGTGCGTGGTTGCTCGGACATCATCGGGGATGGATGTGTTATTTGCTAAACTCTGCAATCAGGAGATGGCCGGTCCGTGTCGAGGACGGTCGTCAGCGGAAGGAGCGGGCGCGTACATGCCAGGACTGCAACGGCCGCTCTATCAAATGAAAGCCGACTTCTTCAAAACGCTCGGACATCCGGTACGTATCCGGGTGCTGGAGCTGCTCAGCCAGCGCGAGCACGCGGTCTCGGAATTGCTGACCGAGATCGAGGTCGAGCCGGCGAATCTGTCCCAGCAGCTGTCGATTCTGCGTCGCGCCGGTCTGGTGGTGGCCCGCCGTGAAGGGCTGTCGGTGACCTATGAACTCACCTCGCCCCAGGTCGCCGAGCTGCTCGCCGCCGCCCGCGCCATTCTGACCGGGGTCGTCGCCGGCCAGGCCGAGGTGCTCGAACAACCCGCATAGCGGTGCGCCCAACCTCACAGGGGTGCCCTCTGTACTTGCTGATTGCAGAGTTTCTAAAATAACTATCTAGTTGTTCCGCAAAGAGAGGTTCGCCGTGTCCGAACGTTCTGTCGCCGCGACCGTGGCCGCGCCCACCGACCACGAGGGCATCCTGGCCTGGGTCGCCGAGGTCGCCGAATTGACCGCACCCGAGCGGATCGTGTTCTGCGACGGCTCCCGCGGCGAATGGGACCGGCTCACCGCCGAGCTCGTCGCCAAGGGCACGTTCGTACCGCTACCGGCGAAGCCGAACTCGTTCTGGTGCGTCTCGGATCCCGACGATGTGGCGCGGGTGGAGGACCGCACCTACATCTGCTCCGAGGAGAAGGCGGATGCCGGGCCGACCAACAACTGGGTGGATCCGGTCGATATGCGCACCGTCATGACCGAGCACTACCGGGGTGCGATGGCCGGGCGGACCATGTACGTGATCGCCTTCTGCATGGGGCCCTTGGAAGCGGCCGACCCCAAATTCGGTGTGCAGATCACCGATTCGGAGTACGTGGCCGTGTCGATGCAGATCATGACCCGCTCCGGGCAGCAGGTGTGGGAGAAGCTCACCGGCGAAACCGAATTCGTGAAATGCCTGCATTCGGTCGGTGCGCCGCTGAGCCCCGGGCAGCCGGATGTAGCCTGGCCCTGCGACAAGACCAAGTACATCTCGCACTTCCCCGAACGCCGCGAGATCTGGAGCTACGGCTCGGGCTACGGCGGCAACGCGCTGCTGGGCAAGAAGTGCTTCGCGCTGCGCATCGCATCGGTGCTGGGGCGTGACGAGGGCTGGCTGGCCGAGCACATGCTGATCCTGAAACTGACTTCCCCGCAAGGGAAGACGCACTACATCGCGGCCGCCTTCCCGTCCTCGTGCGGTAAGACCAACCTGGCCATGCTCGAACCCGCATTGCCGGGCTGGAAGGCCGAGACGGTCGGCGACGACATCGCCTGGCTGCGCTTCGGTGACGACGGGCGGCTCTACGCGGTCAACCCGGAGGCCGGATTCTTCGGCGTCGCACCGGGAACCGGCGTCAAGACCAACCCGAACGCCATCGCCACCATCGAGCGCGGCAATTCCATCTTCACCAATACCGCCCGCACCGACGACGGCGACATCTGGTGGGAAGGGCTGACCGGCGAAGCCCCGGCGCACCTGATCGACTGGCACGGACAGGATTGGACGCCCGCCTCGGGAACCCCTGCCGCGCACCCGAATTCGCGGTACTGCACGCCGATCGAACAGTGCCCGTCGGTGGCTCCGGAATGGAACGATCCGCGGGGCGTGCCGATCTCGGCGATCTTCTTCGGCGGCCGCCGCGCCTCCACCATTCCGTTGATCGCCGAAACCTTCGATTGGGCGCACGGCGTCTTCACCGCCTCGGTGCTCTCCTCGGAGACCACCGCCGCCGCGGCGGGCAAGGTGGGCGTGGTGCGCCGCGATCCGATGGCCATGCTGCCGTTCCTGGGCTACCACGTCGGCGACTACTTCGCGCACTGGCTGAAACTGGGCGCGGCCGCCGACCCGGCCAAGCTGCCGAAGATCTTCCAGGTCAACTGGTTCCGCCGCAGCGCCGACGGCCAATTCCTGTGGCCCGGATTCGGTGACAACGTCCGCGTGCTCGACTGGGCGCTCGGACGCCTGGAGGGCACCGCCGAGGCGACGGAGACCCCGATCGGCTGGGTGCCGACCCCGGAAGCGCTGAACCTCGACGGGTTCGAACCCGCCGATCGGGAACTGGTCAAGAGCGCGCTGGCGGTCGACAACGGCGAATGGGTGCGCGAACTCGCCTCCATCGACCACTGGTACGCCGGTATCGGCGGCAACCGGTTGCCCGAGGAACTCCGCGAGCAGCTGGCGGCGCTGAAACAGCGTCTGTCGCAAGCCCGTTGAGCGCGCGGGCGCTGTTACCGGCCTGGTCGGATTGGCGACCGGCCGTGAAAGCACCCGGGGCGGACCTGCTTTCGGGTTTGATCGTGGCGCTGGTCGCGCTACCGCTGGCGCTGGGCTTCGGCATCTCCTCGGGGCTCGGCGCGGCCGCCGGACTGGCCACCGCGGTGGTCGCGGGCGCGGTGGCGGCCGTCTTCGGCGGTTCCCGCTTCCAGGTTTCGGGACCCACCGGCGCCATGACCGTGGTGCTGGTGCCGATCTTCCACCGGCATGGCGGGGGCGGGGTGCTGGCGGTGGGGCTGCTGGCCGGCCTCGTGCTGGTGGTGCTCGCGATCGCCGGGGTGGGGCGCGCGGTGCGCTATATGCCCGCCCCGGTGATCGAGGGCTTCACCGCGGGCATCGCGGTGGTCATCGCGCTGCAACAGTTCCCGGCGGCGCTGGGCATCGCGCATGCCGAAGGGGAGAAGGTGTGGCAGTCCGCGGCCGACGCGGTGCGCCAATATCTTTCGCACCCCGATCCGCTGCCGCTGCTGATCGCCCTGCCGGTGGCGGCGGCCCTGCTGCTCGGCGGCCGGTACCTGCCGAAGCTGCCCTTCGCCCTGCTGGCGGTGATCGTCGCGACGCTCGCCGCCGTGGTCCTGCATCTGGATGTCGCCACCATCGGCGCGATTCCGGCCGGATTACAAGCTCCCACACTGGAGTTCCTGCACCTGTCCGATCTCGGCGGGCTGCTCGCCCCGGCACTGGCGGTGGCCGCACTCGCCGCCCTCGAATCGCTGCTCTCGGCCACGGCCGCCGATTCCATGGCGGTCGGCACCCGCCACAATCCCGACCGGGAACTCTTCGGTCAGGGTCTGGCCAATATCGCCGCACCGTTGTTCGGTGGCGTTCCCGCGACGGGGGCGATCGCCCGCACGGCCGTCAATGTCCGATCCGGAGCGCGGACCAGGCTCGCGGCGCTCTTCCATGCGGTCGTACTGGCCGCCCTGGTGTATCTGGCCGCGCCGCTGGTCGCGCACATCCCGCTGGCCGCGCTGGCCGGGGTGCTGCTCGCGACCACCGTGCGCATGGTCGAGACCGCGTCGCTGCGCGCTATCGCCCGCGCCTCCAAGGGCGACACCGCGATCATGATCGCCACCTTCGTGGTCACCGTCGCCATGGACCTGGTCACCGCGGTCGCCGTCGGTGTCGGCATCGCGGTCCTGCTCGCCCTGCGCGCGGTGTCGAAAGAGGCTCGGCTGCACCAGATTCCCCTGGACGAGGGCGACCATTCGGCGGAGGAACACGACCTGCTGCACGATCACATCGTCGCCTACCGCCTGGACGGCCCGCTGTTCTTCGCCGCCGCCCATCGCTTCCTGCTGGAGCTGGCCGAGGTCTCCGATGTGCGCGTGGTGATCCTGCGCATGTCCCACATCACCGCCCTCGACAGCACCGGCGCGCGCACGCTGAAGGACGCCATCGGCAAACTCGAGCATCGCGGCATCACCGTCCTCATCTCCGGTCTGCGCCCGGACCATCGCCGCCGTCTGGCCGCGGTCGGCGCACTACCGGACGCGGGCCACCTGTTCGACCACACCCCCGACGCCATAGCCGTCGCCCGCGGTCTCCTGTCCAGCCCCGCCGAAAGCAGCCCTAGATGACCGAACGCACGAGTCCGACTCTCGCCCAACGGATTCGCTACATCACCGGCGGAGTACTGCCGTCGTCCATGTCGGATTGGGTGATCGAGGATCTCACCGGCCCCGGCGCGACCCGGCGCTACCTGCTGCGCATCTTGATCCCGATCATCCCGCCGCTGTGCCTGTTCCTGCTCATCCCGGGCCCATTGTGGATGGGGCTGGCCATGATGGCGCTGCTGTATCTCCCGCTCATCTACTTCACCGCCGCGCTGATGTACGTCTACCGGCGTGCCCGCCTGGCCAAGCACGGCCTCGATCCCGCCCTGGCCGACCGACGTGAACGCGAGCGGTCCGCCGCCGCCCGCGCGGCCTACGAACGCGCGCACGGCCGTCAACCGTCCTGGACAGCGCCGGAACCGCGCGACCCGTAGGTTTACCCGTCCGATCAGAGCGTTCGCCTGCCAGGTCTGCTAATTGCATAACTTGTGAATTGCGTACCTTGCGGAATCCTTCATCGAACGCCGGACGCGACTGCGCCGCCTCGGTAGCGTCGCGGCTGCTCGGCCTGTTTCCGGGCACCGTGAGAGAGGAAAAACCATGGCGGACTTGGACGTTGCGTTGAAGGAAATGATGTTGCTGGATGGTGCTCTCGGCGCCGCCGTCGTCGACTACGGCAGCGGGATGCCGCTGGGAACCGTGGTGGCCACCAAGAATCTCGACATCGACATCGCCGCGGCCGGCAATACCGAACTGGTGCGCGCCAAGATGCGCACCATCGAGCAGCTCGGGCTGAACCAGGAGATCGAAGACGTCCTGATCACGCTCAGCGGTCAGTACCACCTCATCCGGCCCACCCGCGCGCGCCGGGCCAAGGGCCTGTTCCTCTACCTCGCGCTGGATCGCAACCGCGGCAATCTGGCGCTGGCCCGCCACCGCCTGAAGGAGATCGAGGAAGACCTCGACGTCTGAGGGCGGAGGCGCGCCCGGACCCGCGTGAGCTACCGGTGGCGACCATGTGGGTCCACGGCGGCATCGAGCGAATCGCTCAATGCCATGATCTGCTCGACGGTCTCGCCGTGCTCGGCCAGGAATTCGGCGCGGGCCCGGCCGCGGCGGAAATTGGCGAAGGCGCGGCCGGTCTCCAGCTGCCAGGTGTACCAGAACAGATACGGCACGGTCAGCGCGAAATTGACTATGCCCCAGACGATCCAGACGTCATTGTCGAACCAGCCGTCCGACGGCATCACGGTGGGGAAGATGTTGTAGATGGCGATGACGAGCATCAGCACCGGCAGCGTGTAGATGCGGGCCATGATGTAGAGCTCGGGCCGGCCCTTGACGAGCGGATAGATCTCCGCGACACCGAGAATGCAGATGCTGGCCGCGAAATGCTCTTCCTGGGGCGGATATCCACCGAAGGTGAAGCACAGATTCCAGGTGGTGTAGAGGAAGTTCCAGGCCATGGTGGTGTAGGCGACCAGCTCGGCATTGCGGCCCGGGAGGACCTCCCAGAAGCGCGGGCAGTAGGGGATCGTCAGGCAGAGCCCGAGCCCGACGGCCGCGTTCCAATAGTTGCCGATCTCGGCATCGCGCAGCGTCGCCTCGGCGATATTGAGGAACAGGATGGCGTAGGGAAACCACAGGAATCGCGGATTGCGCAACAACTCCCAGAACCGGCCCTCCCGCTGCTCGGCGACCGCGATCCGCATGGCGCCGACCAGGGTGAGCGGGATGAGCACCGACAGGATCTTGGCCCACGAGAACCAGTTGATCAGCCCGATATCGCGGCCCGGCCCCCAGATCCAGAGCGGGAAGGTCAGCAGCGACAGCCCCCACACCCACATCGCCGGGCGCGGATGGGTGCGCATGTAATCGACGATCACCCACAGGATCGCGCAGAACACCAGCATGGACACCGCGGTCACCCAGGTGAAGGGAGCCGGGTTCCCCGAAACCGCCTCGGACGCCGCACTGATCACACCGAACCGCCTCTCACCGCCGGCCTCGACGGCGCTCGACAATGCACCGGAAAAGGGCACCTGAACCGGCCCAATCATGATCCGTGCGGGGCGGGTTCGGCATGCGGCGCGCCGCGAAATTTCCGCGGCGTTGCTGCCGAACCGAGTTCGCCCGGTCAGGCCACCTTCACGTTGCGCATGGTGACCAGGGCGGTGGCGCAGAGGGTTTCGGCGTCGCCGTCGACGGAGTAGAGGTCGGCGGCGGCGGTGGTGATGGAGGTGCCGGGTTTGAGGACTCGGCCGCGGGCCAGGACGTGGGTGCCTTTGGCGGGGGCCAGCAGTTTGATGGTGTAGTCGAGGGTCATATTGATCCAGCCGGGGGCCAGCAGGGTGCCCGCGGCGGAGCCGGCGGCGAAGTCGGCCAGCGAGCCCAGCACCCCGCCTTGGAAGTAGCCGTTGTGCTGGGTGAGTTCGGGGCGGTGCGGCTGATGCAGCTCCACCTCACCGGGCGCGATGCGATGGAAGGTGAAGCCGAGGTGCCGGGCGGCGGGCATGCTGAGCACCGCCGCCTCGACGAGCTGGGCGTAATCGGGGTTCGGGGGTTGCGGATTCGGCACGGTCAGCTCCGATGCGGTTCGGGGAGTGGGGTCCAGGGCACGAATTGGTCTGCGAGATAACGGGTCCGGGCGGCCGCGCGCATGATCTTGCCGCTGCTGGTGCGCTCGACCTGGCCGGGGGCGGTGAGCAGGACTGCGGCCGGGGCGATCTCGTGCTCGGCGATGATCGCGGCCTTGATGGTGGCGGCCAGTTCGAGCGGATCGATCGGGGCGGGGTCGCGAATCTCCTGGACCACCACCAGTTTCTCATGGTCGGGCCCGGGCACGGTGAAGGCGGCGCACGGCCCCGAACGCAGCGCCGGATGCGCCGATCGCACGGTCTGCTCGAGGTCTTGGGGGTAGTGGTTGCGGCCCCGGATGATGATCATGTCCTTGGCTCGGCCGACCACATACAGTTCGCCGTCCGCGAGGAATCCGAGATCGCCGGTGCGCAGGAAACGCCCGGCCGCGCCGAAGGTCCGATCGGTGGCGTCCGGGTTGCGCCAATATCCGGCGGCCACGTGCGCGCCCGCCACCCAGATCTCGCCGACCGCATCGGGCGCGCAGTCCACGCCGGTGCCGGGGTCGATGATCCGCACGTCTTCACCCGCCAGCACCCGTCCCGAACCGACCAGGCTGGTGCGTTTGGCGGCGCCGGCGGGTGCGACGCGGCGGTGCGCCAAGGCTTCGGCATCGACCTCGCGCACGCGCGGCCCGGTGCCGGGCGTGCTGCCCGACACCAGCAGTGTCGCCTCGGCCAGGCCGTAGCACGGATACCACGCCCCGGACCGGAAACCGTAGGGCGCGAAGGTCTTCTCGAAGCGCCGCAGGGTATCGGCGCGAATCGGTTCGGCACCGTTGAAGGCGACCCGCCAGCTGCTCAGGTCCAGGTCGAGGGAGGCGGCGGTGGTGGCGCGGGCGACACAGGCATCGAAGGCGAAATTGGGTCCGCCACTGGTGTGGGCGCGGTAGCGGGAGATGGTGGACAGCCACAGCAGCGGCCGCCGGATGAACGCCGACGGTGACATCAGGACGGCGGTCGCGCCCACGTAAAGCGGTTGCAGCACATTGCCGATGAGCCCCTGATCGTGGAAGAACGGAGCCCACCCGACCACGGTGGAGTCGCGGTCGTGGCCGAAGCCCCGGCGGATCATCTCCTCGTTGGCGATCAGATTGCCGTGCGTGACCATGACGCCCTTGGGGGCGGCGGTGGAACCCGAGGTGTACTGGAGGAAGGCGACATTCGCCGGAGTGAGCAGCACCGGCTCGAACAGCGTTGCGGGCGTGGGGATCCGGTCGGCGGCCAGCCAGTGCGCGCCGGGGCACAGCGGGTCCAGCACGGCCCGTAGCGGTTCCAGGAACAGTTCGAGGGTCAGCACCGCGGCGGGCGCGCAATCCTGGGTGATCGACCGGGTGGCCTCCCGCACTTGGGCGCGGCGCGGCGGCTGCAACGGCACCGCGAGCACGCCCGCGTACAGGCAGCCGAAATAGGCGATGACGAACTCCGGGCACTGCGGGAACACCAGCAGCGCGCGATCGCCGGGCGCGCACCGCTCGGCGAGCCGCGCCGCCACCCCGAGCGCCCGGGCGTGCAGTTCGCCGTAGGTCAGCACGGTGGTCTCTTCGCCGTGATCGTCGAGGAAGATGTAGGCGGTCCGGTCGGGTTCGGTGGCGGCGCGCTGCCGGAGGATCTCCGGCAGCAGGGGCGGCAGCGACATTCGGGATTCCTAGGGTGCGTGGACCGCGACCGGCAGGCTGCGCAGCCCGCGGACGATGAAACTGTGGTCCTGCCAATCGAATTCAGCGGTGCGCAGGGTGAGGTCGAGCCCGCTCAGCCGTTCGAAGGCGACCTCGGCCAGCAGCTCGGCCAGCTGCCCGCCGAGACAGCCGTGCATGCCGTGGCCGAAGGCGAGATGGCCGAGACCGCCGCGGGTGAGATCGAATTCGTCGGGCCGGGCGAACCGCTCGGGATCGCGATTGGCCGCGCCCAGGCACACCAGCACCTGATCACCGGCCCGCACCGTCCGCCCGCCGATCTCGACATCGCGGGTGGCCAGGCGTTTGGTGAGCTGCAACGGGCTGTCGTAGCGCAGCGCCTCGGTGACCGCGAGTTTCACCGCGCCGGGGCGGGTGCGCAGCAGCCGGGCCTGCTCGGGATGGCGGAGCAGGGCCAGGGCGCCGGTGCCGATCAGCGATTTGGTGGTCTCGTTGCCGGCGACGAAGCACATGATGCAGACGAAGACCAGCTCCTCCTCGCTCAAGGCGTCGCCGCCGGCGGTGCGGGTGCCGAGCAAACGGCTGATCAGATCGTCGCCGGGCCGCCGCCGGCGGTCGGCGAGGACGGCGGTGAGCGCCCCCGCGAACTCCTCGACCACTTCGCGGACCCGGGCGAAGTCGGCTTCCTGCATGAGACCCGGTTCCAGCAGGAACCGGATGTCGTGGGTCCACGGCCCCACCCGGGCGCGCAGCTCGCCGGGCAGGTCCATCCATTCGCACAGCACCGAAACCGGCAGCGGCGCGGCGAGATCGGCGATCACGTCCAATTCCCCGTCGCCGCGGGCGGATTCGAGCAGGCGGGTGGCGACCGCGTCCGCCACCGGCCGCAGGCGTTCCACGGCGGCCGCGGTGAACACCCGGTTCACCAGGCCGCGCAGCCGCGCGTGGTCGGGATTGTCGGTGAACACCAGCGATTTCCGGCCCAGCCGCTCGATCCGGTCCAGGCCGTCCTGCCCGAACTTCGCGCCCTGTTCGGCGACGAGCCGCGGGATCAGCCCGGCGCTGAAGTCGCGGTTCGCCAGTACCGCGCGCACGTCGGCGTGCCGGGTGAGCACCCACATGCCGAGCGTCTTGTGCACCGGCTTCCGCTCCCGCAGTTCCCGGTACATCGGATACGGGTCGCGCCGGAATTCGGCGCCGAAAGGATTGAACCGGACCCGGGCCGGCCCCGCCGCGGTCATGCGCGTTCGCCCGTGCCGAAGAAGCCGCTCGGATACGGCCGCAGCACCAGCCGGTACAGCGTGAGCTTGCCCATCCGGAATCCCATGGCGGACAGGGTGAGATACCGCAGATAGCGGGCCACCACCTCGGGACCGGCGACCTCGGTGGCCGGCTCGCGGGCCGCGCGCAGCCGCCGCGCCCATTCGGCGCAGGTCCAGGCGTAGTCCAGACGGCCGCTGCTGATCCGCTGCACCTCGAACAATCCCTCGGCGGCCGTCGTGATCTCGGCCAGCGTGGGCAGTTCGGCGTCCGGGAAGATCTCCTGCTGCATGAACGAATCCGCCTGCGCGGCTGTCATATTGGCGTAGGCGATGGTTTGCAGCGACAGTGTCCCGTCCGGCCGCAGCCAGTCCCGGCAGCGGGTGAAGAACTCCCGGTACACCGCGATCTTCGCCGTGGCCGAGTCGTCCGGGCGCGCGAAATGCTCGAACGCGCCGATGCTGATGATCCCGTCGAACGGCGTCTCGGGCCGGTAGTGCCGCCAATCCTCGACGCGCACCTCGACGCCGGAATACTCCTGCGCCCGAACGTAATCCGCCTGGGCGTCGCTCAATGTCAGTCCGACCGAACGCGGTACCCCGCACTCCTGGGACAACCGCCGCAGGATCGCACCCCACCCGCAGCCGATATCGAGCACCGCGCCCGCGCCGCGCGCGTCCACCGCGTCGAGATGATGGCGAAGCTTGTTCTCCTGCGCGACTTCCAGCGTGTCGCCCGGTCGCTCGCGCAGCGCGCACGAGTAGCTCAGGCTGGAGTCGAGCCAGAGCCGGTAGAAGTCGTTGCCGATGTCGTAGTGGTGCCGGATGGCCGCGGCGGCGGCGTCGGTGCGCGCGGTCGTATCCGCTTCGAGGCCGGTCATGATCAGGCCGCGTTCTCGCCGACCCGCTCGTGCAGGTAGGCGGCGACGGCGTCGAGACTCGGATTGCGGAACAGGTCCTCGGGCGAGAGATCGATGCCGTACCGCTCCTCGACCTCGATCAGCAGCGCGACGGCCAGGGTGGAATCGATGCCGAGCCGGTCGAAGTCGGCGGCCGGGTCGACGGCGCTCGCCGGCACCCCGAGCTGGCTCGCCAGGTATTCCTGGCACCAGGAGACGATGGCGGCTTTGCTGTTGGGCTGGTTGTCCATGTCTTTGCCTCTCAGGCGATGCGTTTGGATGCGATGCGGGCCGCGGTGGGCACCTTCAGATCCCAGGCCAGCCCGGTCGCGGCGAGCCCGCGAATGAGCCAGTAGCCCGGATCGAGCCGGTACCAGTCCAGGCCGAAGGAGGGCGATTCGGGAAAGGCGTGATGGTTGTTGTGCCACGATTCACCCAGCGTCACCAGGGCGAAGACGCCGCCGTTGTGGCTGTTCTCGCGGGACTCGTAGGGGCGGGTGCCGAACATGTGCAGGAACGAATTGATCGCCCACACAATGTGTTCCAGGATGAAGATGCGCGCGAACCCGCCCCACAGCAGCCCGCTGACCGCGCCGGTCCAGCTCATGCTGATCAGCCCGCCGGCGACCGCGGGCAGCAGCAGCCCGAGCGCGACCCACCAGTTGTAGAGCCGGGCCACCCGCACCAGCCGCCGGTCTTTGATCAAGTCCGGGGCGTAGTGCACGATATTCGGGTATTCGTGGCGGCGCATCCACAGGAAGTGCGAATGTGCCAGTCCGCGTACGGCTCCCCGCAATCCGGACCCGGAAAGGTTGGGGGAGTGCGGATCTCCCTCGCGGTCACTGTATTCGTGATGCCGCCGGTGCAACGCCACCCACGAGATGACGCTGCCCTGACCCGACATCGAGCCGAGCACGGCCAGTACGGCGACCACCGCCGGGGCGGCCTGGAAAGTGCGGTGGGTGAACAGCCGGTGATAACCCACGGTCACGCCGAGGCCGGTGAGCAGCCACATCGTGAACAGCAGCGTGAATTCGAGGACGCCGAACGGGCGAATCCAGGTGAATGCCACCGCCGCCGCCATTCCGGCGATCGGCAGGATATCGAAGAGCAGAAAGTGCCTGCGTTGCAGGCGGTGAATATAGGGATTGCTGATCGTCTTGTTCCGCGGCTCGGGCTTCCCGGTCTCGGTGCTCGGGCTGGTGTCCATGGCCGTGCTTTCTGATCGCAGTGGTGTCGAATCGCAATGCTTCGAATCGGCCGCCGCCGGGTGTCGCGGGCCACGCACCGCGGGATCGAGAGCGATCCGGCGGTGCGCGGAGTCCGGACGGTGGAACTACTTGGCAGCCGAGAAGGGCTGGTTGATGGTGGTGAAGTACTGCGCGGCAGCGAGAATCGCGACCGGCGCGGTGACGAAGATCTGACCGGCGATGGTGCCCAGGAAGCCGATCACGCTCAGGCCGGCGATGCAGCCGACGATCGCGCCGGGCAGCGCGCCGAACATGGCCGACAGGGCGCCGGTCAGCACGGCGCTGGTGGCGCCGCCGAGCAGGCAGCCCACGGCCGCGCCGCCGATGCCGCCGACCAGGGTGCCGATGGTGGCGCCCATGGTGATGGTGCTGGTCATGCGGCTCCAGGCGGCCTGCTCGCGCTCGTATTCGCTCTTCCAGGGCGCCTGGTTCTCGTAGGGGAGGGCCACGGGCTTGTACTGCGCGTGCTCCGCGGTGAATTCCGGGGTCAGGGTGGCGCTGTGGCCGTCGACCGCGGCGGCGATGGGGAAGACGAAATCGTCCACACGGAAGGACAATTCGGTGCCACCGAGCACCTTGCCGGCAGCGTCCTTGATCTTGAATACGCCGTCCTCGACCACCAGGGCGCCGTTGTCGACCCGGATGGTCATCGACTTGTCGGTGGTGGTCGCGGCGTAGTTGACGACGGCCTCGTCCGCGTGCGCCGTAGCGGGCACGGCGGCGATGGCCAGTGCGGCGGCGAGCATGGACGCCGCAGCGGTTTTCCTCATCGGTTTTCTTTCTGTGTCGAGAGTGCGTACAACGAATCGAAGGGTCAGAGATCCAGGACCAAAGTGCCGGTCCGGGCGCGGGAGACGCAGAGCATCATGGTGTTTCCGCGGGCGCGCTCCTCGGCGGTGAGGAGGTCGTCGCGGTGGTCGATATCTCCGCTGAGCACGGCGGTTTCACAACTGCCGCAGGTGCCTTCGCGGCAGGAGGTGATGATGTCGACGCCGGCCGCCTCGAGGACGTCGGCGATCGACTGGTTCGGGCCGATGCGGTACTCCGTGCCGGAATCGCCCAGCCGGACCCGGAATTCGGTGTTCACCGGGGTGCCGGCGACCGGCCGGGGCGCGAAACGCTCGCTGCGAACGGTCAAGTTCCGGGCCGCCGCGGCCTCTTCGAGCGCGGCGAGCAGCGGTTCCGGTCCACAGCAGTAGATTTCGGCGGCACCGGCCTCGTCGAGAAGGCGCGCGAGCGGCAGCAGTCCGTCCCGATCCTGCGGCACCAGGGTGACGTCGGGGTAGCGGTCGGCCAACTGGTCGGCGAAGGCCATATGAGCGCGGGTGCGCCCGCCGTAGTACAGCCGCACCCGCGCACCCGCCGCGGTGGCGGCCGCGAGCATCGGCACTATCGGGGTGATGCCGATGCCGCCCGCGATGAACACGTAGGACTCGCTCGGCGTCAGTTCGAAGTGATTGCGCGGCAGCGACACCCGCACATCGGTGCCCGGCAGCGCGGTGCGGTGCAGGTACTCCGACCCGCCCCGCCCGGCCGGTTCGCGCAGGATCGCGATCCGCCACCGCCGCCGGTCGGCCGGATCGCCGCACAGCGAATACTGGCGCGTCCCGGCCGGACCCGCGGCGAGGTCGATATGCGCGCCGGGCGTCCACTCCGGCAGCATCCGGCCGCCGGCCGCCGCCAGCTCCAGGGAGAAGACATTCTCGGCCTCGTCACGGCGGCCGACTACTCGCACGGGAAACTCGGTCACGTTCGGCCCCTGTCGATTAGCGAAATCCGATCGTCGTCGCCACCACCTTCACCGAGCCGCCCGCGCTCCGCACGGTCGCGGTGGCTACTCGATTCGTCCGATTGGTGTTGACAATCGCCCGGGTTCGAATGCCGTCCGGTGTCCCAGACTGACCGCGTGACTCATATGCCGACAGTGACCGACGCGGTCTGAAGGAGTAGTCGTGGCGCGGTTGTACCTGGATGCGATTTCCAAGCGGTTCGCCGGAACCGATGCGGTGAAAGCGGTGACGCTGGATATCGCGGACGGGGAATTTCTCGTTCTGCTCGGCCCCAGCGGTTGCGGAAAGTCGACGTTGTTGCGGCTGATCGCCGGTTTGGAGGAGCCGACGTCGGGGCGAATTCTGCTGGACGGCACCGATATTTCGCAGGAGCCGCCGCAGCGCCGGGATCTGGCGATGGTGTTCCAGAGTTATGCGCTCTATCCGCATTTGACGGTGGCGAAGAACATCGGCTTCCCGCTGCGTTCGCGCCGGCAGCCGCGCGCGCGGATCGCCGAGCGGGTGGCCGAGGTCGCCGCCGTGCTGGAGTTGTCGGAACTGCTGGACCGCCGCCCGGTCGCGCTCTCGGGCGGGCAGCGGCAGCGAGTCGCGCTGGCGCGCGCCATGGTTCGTGATCCGGGTGCGTTCCTGATGGACGAGCCGCTGTCGAATCTGGACGCCAAACTGCGCAGCGCCACCCGCGCGGAATTGATCGCCCTGCACCGCCGCCTGGGCGCGACGTTCGTCTACGTCACCCACGACCAGGTCGAGGCGATGACCATGGCCGGGCGTATCGCCCTGCTCAATGCGGGCAGCGTGGAACAGGTCGGCACGCCCGAGGAGCTCTACGACCGTCCGCGCTCCACGTTCGTCGCCGGATTCCTCGGCGCGCCGCCGATGAACCTCTTCCCGGCGCGGGTCCGGGCCGAGGTCGACGGCTTGCGGGTGACGGCGGAGGGGGTGGACGCCGCGCTCGGCATCGAGCCGGGCGATGCGCTCGAACCGACCCCGGTGACCGCGGGCATCCGGCCCGAGCGGCTGCGTATCACGCACGGCGACAGCGCGATTCGCGGCCGGGTGACCATGGTGGAGAACCTGGGCAGCGAGGAGCTGATCCACGTGCGGCTCGGCGCGGCCGCCGCGGACGGGCCCGGCGCGGAGGTGTGCGCCCGCGCCCCGCGCCCGTGCGGTGTGCGTGCCGGGGACGCCATCGGTTTCACCGTGGACCCCGCCGACATGCACCTGTTCGATCCCGAAACCGGCCTGCGCCTGACCTGGCGGCAGCCCGAGACCGCGGACCCGGTCGCGGCCGAGGACGCCCACCCCGTCCCGGTCCCCTGATTTTCACCACCCCGATGAGGAGAAAACCGTGAAACGCACCGTGCCCCTGCTGGGAATGGTGACCGCCGCCATGCTCGCCCTGACCTCCTGCGGTCTCGGCGGCACCACCGACCCCGCGACCGGGACCACATCGGTCGCCACCATTCCGGAACTGGCTGCCGGACAACAGGTCTCGATCGTCTTCGAGTCCTACAACTACGGTCTGGCCGGGGCCTGGACCGACACCTTCAACGCCCTGATCGCGCAGTTCCGGACCGAGCACCCGAATATCAAGGTGACGCCGCAGAAGCCGCAGGGCAACAGCCCCAACCCGACCACCGACACCATCTCCAGCATTCAGAGCCAGGTCGTGGCCGGCAACCCGCCGGACGTGGCCCAGCTCGGTTTCAGCGACCTGGATTTCACCATCCATCAGCTCGGCGCGAAGCCCCTGGATACCCTGGTGGGCAAGCAGGCCGTGCAGCAGAACTTCGACGGCGCGCGCTTCGGCTTCGCCCCGAAGGCGCGCACCCTCAGCGATTGGGACGGCCACACCTACGGCATCCCCTTCGTGCTGTCCACGCCCGTGCTCTATTACAACGCTTCGCTTTTCGAGCAGGCGGGGCTGAATCCGGCGGAACCGCCCAAGACCTGGGCGCAGGTGGCCGAGGCGGGCAAGGCGATCGCCGACAAGACCGGTAAGGGCGGCGTTTACGTCGACTGCCTCACCAAATCCGCCAAGGACTGGTGTTTCCAGTCGATGGTGCGCTCCAATGGCGGCCGGGTGATCTCCGAGGACCGCGCCAAGCTCACCTACGCCGACCAGCCGGTGGTGGAGGTAGCCCGAATGGGGCAGAACCTGGTGAACTCCGGCGCCATGCCCAAGCTCGACCAGAAGCAGGGCTACGAGGCTTTCGCGCGCGGTGACATCGGCATGATCCTGGAATCCAGCGCCATTCAGGGCACCTTCGTCAACGGCGCGAAGGGCAAATGGGATCTGCGTTCGACCGCCATGCCCAGCTTCGATGGCAAGACCACGATTCCCACGAATTCCGGTGCCGGACTGCACATCCTGACCTCGGATCCGCTCAAACAGCGCGCCGCCTGGGAGCTGATCACCTTCCTGACCAGCGAGGCCGCCTACATCAAGATCTCGCAGGGCATCGGCTACCTGCCGTTGCGCACCGGGCTGCTCGAGGCCGCCGACGGCCTGGCCGATTGGTCGAAGCAGAACCCGCTGCTGGCCCCGAACGTGGCGCAGCTGGAGCGGATGGAGCCGTGGATCTCCATGCCGGGCAACAGCTATCTGCAAGTGCGGGACGGCATGATGGAGGCCGTCGAAGCCGTCGTGTTCCAGGGCAAGGACGCGCAGTCCACCCTGACCTCCGCCCGTGACACCGGCGCGAAACTGCTGCCCTGATGTTCGTCCTCGAAGCGCCGGAGCAGCGGGAAACCGCTGTCTCCGAACCGATCCCGGCGTCGCACGCGCGGCGGCGCCGGCCGCGGGGCCTGGTGTCCTACCTGTACCTGCTGCCCGCGCTGGCCCTGCTGATCATCTGGACCTACCGCCCGCTGGTGCAGGCGTTCGAGCTCTCCACCCTGTCGTGGAACCTGCTGCCCACCTCGCCGATGCGCTCGGTGGGGACCGCCAATTACGAACGGCTGCTGGAGCTTCCGGCGTTCGGCGCGTCCATCCGGCGCACCGTGGTGCTGATCGTGGGCCTGCTGCCGTTCACCGTGCTGCTGCCACTGCTGATCGCCTTCGCGGCGCGCCGGGTCTCCGGCCGCGCCCGAACCGTCTACCAGGCGTTCGCTTTCGCGCCGTTCCTGGTGGCCCCGGTCGCGGCGGCGGCGGTGTGGCGCTGGCTGCTGCATCCGGGCAACGGGATGGTGGACCGGGTGCTGGGCACCGACCGGAACTGGGTCTACGATGCGCAGGCCGCGCCGTGGGTGATCATCGTGATCACCGGCTGGCATCTGCTGGGCTTCGCCATGCTGGTGATGTGGGCCGGATTGGCCGGGATCAGCGGTGATTACGGTGAGGCCGCGCGCGTGGACGGAGCCAGCGACGGGCAGATCCGGCGCTGGATCACCCTGCCGCTGCTCTCGCCGACGCTGTTGTTCCTGGTGCTCACCACGGTCGTGCTGAGCCCCACCCTGACCTTCCCGCTCATCGACTCCATGACCCAGGGCGGGCCGACGCAGGCCACCACGAACGTCTTCTACCTGTTGTGGGACTACGCGTTCCACAGCTTCGACGCCGGGCTCAGCGCCGCGGCGGGGGTGCTGCTGTTCCTCGGCTTCGGCGTGGTCGCTGGGGTGCTGGTGTGGATCTCGGAAAAGGTGGCCTTCCATGACGATTGACCGTTTGCGCGCGCTGGGCAGTCACGCGCTGCTGGCGCTCACCGCGGTGGTGTGCGTATTCCCGATCTACTGGCTGTTCGCCACCGCGCTGCGCCGCCCCGAGGACATCAACTCGCTGGCGCCGGTGCCGTGGCCGCTGTCGCTGGACAATTACGCCGACGCCGCGCACAAGGTCGATATCGCCGGACTGCTGGCGAACACCTTTGTGGTGGCGGCGCTCTCGACGGTGGGCCAGCTGCTGGTGGCGCTGCTGGCCTCCTACGCCTTCGCCATGTACACCTTCCCGTTGCAGCGGCTGCTGTACCTGGCCTTCGTCGGCACCTGGCTGGTGCCGTTCCAGGTGACCATGTTGCCCAACTACATCCTGATCAGCCGCCTCGGCCTGCTGGATTCCCTGGTGGGCGTGGTGCTTCCGACGCTGTGCTCGGCGCTGGGGGTGCTGCTGCTGCGCCAGCACATGGCCGCGTTCCCGAAGGAACTGGTCGCCGCCGCCAAGATCGACGGCCGCAATTCGTGGTCGATCCTGTGGACGGTGGTGGTGCCGAACCTGCGCCCCGCCCTGTCCGCGCTGGCCATTCTGCTTTTCATCACGGCCTGGAACGAATACTTCTGGCCCGCGGTGCTTCTGCGGCGCTCCAACGGCGTGTTGCAGCTGGGCCTGCGCAGTTTCATGGGCACCGAGGGCGAGCAGTGGGGCCCGATGATGGCCGTCGCCAGCCTGGCCTGCCTGCCGGTGCTGGTGCTGTACCTGCTGTTGCAGCGGCAGATCGTGAACGCCTTCGTGCGGTCGGGGCTCAAGTAACCGAGCGGTCGCCTGGGGAGCGGCCGGCTCGTCCCATCCACCCCACCTGATTTTCGCAGAGCTGCGGAACGGAGAAGAAGAATGCGCCTCACTGTGCTCGGTTGCCGAGCGGGTATGCCCGCCGAGGGCCACCCCAGTTCGGGTTATCTGCTGGATACGGGCGGCAGCCGGCTGCTGCTGGATTGCGGGCCCGGTATCGCCACCGCCCTGAGCGGGGTGTGCGATCCGGCCGGGCTGGACGCGGTGATCATCAGCCATCTGCATATCGATCACTGCTACGACCTGCTGCCGCTGGGCAAGATGCTGCTGGCCCCGTACGCGCTGGCCAAGTTTCCGGGGTTCGAATCCTGGTTCGAGAACCTGCCGGCGGAGTTCCCGGCGATTCCGCTGTACGTGCCCGCCGGCGGGCGTGCGGTGCTGGAGAACCTGGCCTCGGTGCTGACCACCGAATCGCTGCCCTTGCTGGACCGGGTTTTCGAGGCGGGCTTCGACATTCGCGAATACCGGCCCGACGATATCGTCGCCATCGGGGCGGACAGTTGCGAGTTCATCGCGCTGCCGCACGCGAAACCTAATTGCGGGCTGCGTATCTCGGGGCCCGGCGGCACGCTCGCCTACACCGGCGACACCGGGGTCTCCGACGCGCTGGAACGGCTCGCGGCCGGGGTGGACCTGTTCCTGGCCGAGGCCAGCCTGGAGCGCACCGACCGCAGCGCGCACGGTCACCTCTGTGCCGCCGACGCGGCCCGCGCCGCGGCGGCGGCCGGGGCGCACGAACTGCTGCTCACCCATCTGCCGACCGCGGACGAGGTGTGGCTCAAGGCGCGGCTGGCCGAAGCGGTGCAACTGTTTCCGGGCCGGGTGCGGCTGGCGCATCCGGGTCTGGTGCACGAGATCGGGTAGCCGACCGTGCCCGGGGGTGCAGGGGGATAGCTGACAGTTCATCTCGCCCTTCGCGAGGTTCACCCGTCGTTACCCGCGCGAGATACGCTGGGCTCCATCCCGAAGGGGAGGTAAGCATGGAGCTCAGACTCTTGTCGTCGTTTCTGGCCGTGGCAGAGGAACTGCATTTCGGCCGGGCGGCCGCCCGTCTACATCTGGCCCAACCCTCACTCAGCCAGCAGATCCAGCGGCTGGAACGAAGTATGGGTGTGCAACTGGTGGAACGCAGTTCGCACCAGGTGAATCTCACGCCCGCGGGCGAGGTCCTGTGCGACCTCGCCCGCAATATTCTCACCCAGACCGAGGAAGCCCGATCGGCGGTGCGCGAAGTGGCGCTCGGCCGCGCGGGCACGCTGCGGATCGGCTACAACTTCGCGGGCGGGCAGCGCATTCTGCCCGCCGCGCTGGCCCGGATGCACACCATCCTGCCCAATGTCACCATCAATATGATCGAGCAGCGCACCGGGCCGCAGCTGGCGGCGCTGGCCTCGGGCGCACTGGATGTCGGGCTGGTCTACGGCCGGCCCGCCTCCACCGAATTCCATTGCCGCCCTTTGCTACAGATGTCGCTGGTCGCGGTGGTCGGGCGCGGGCACAGCTGGGCGCGGCGCTCCCGGACCTCGTTCAGCGAACTGGCCAACCAGCCCTGCATCCTGTTCGAACGCCAGCAGTGCCCGGCCATGTACGACGCCATCCACCTCGCCGCCGAACGCAGCGGGATCAAACTCAATGTCGAGCACCAGCTCGACGACCCCAATGCCACCGCCATCATGGTGTCGGTGAAGCCGATGGTCGGTTTCGCCTCCGCCGTGCGGGCCGGCGCCGCGCCCACCGGCGGGTACAACCAGACCGTGACGGTGGCGCTGCACGACCCGGTGCCGACGGTCGACCTGTGCGTGGTGTGGCGGGCCGACGACAACCGGCCGATCGTGCGCTCGTTCCTGGGTTGCATCGAATCGGCGCGGCCATTGGAATCCGCGATCAAGATGGAATCCGGTCTGGCGCAATAGGAATCGCCAACCGCGCGTGTGGATTCTCGGCCTTGCCGAGCGATTCGGACGCGATGAGACTCGAAGACGTGCTCGACGAACTGGTCATCTGGTCCGACTTCGGCGGCGTGCTCACCGATCCGGTGCCGTCGGTGCTGGACCGGGTGGCCGCCGAATGCGCGGTGCCCGCCGCCGCGCTGCTGCTGGCCTGCGAGGCCGTCGCCGCCGCCTACGGTGGCGACGGCCTCGCTCCGCTGGAGCTCGGCGCGCTCGGTGAGGCCGAGTGGGGCGGGCTGGTCACCGCGGCGCTTGCGCCGGACTGGACCCCGGCCGCCGATCTCGGCCGGTTCAGCGAAATGTGGTACCGGGACCGTAGTTTCAACGCCGAACTCTACGAGGCCCTGCTCCATCGCCGTGGCGCCCGCTGCCGGCTGGCGATGCTCACCAACAGCGTGCGCGAATGGGAACCCTACCGCCGCGCACTGATTCCGGATGCCGCCGGCTTCGAGGCGATCCTGCGCTCGCACGAACACGGCATCCGCAAACCCGATCCCCGCATCTTCCGCCTCGCCGAAACGCATCTCGGCGTGGCCGCCTCCTCCTGCCTGCTCATCGACGACAGTGCGGACAACTGCCGGGCCGCCGAAACGGCCGGCTGGCAGGCGATCCGGCATCGCGAAAACGCCGAAACCCTCGAACGGCTCGACCGGGTGCTGGCCGCGTTGTAGCGGCCGGCCTCCGGGTGGCGAGCACCGACGTCAACGAAAACCTCAGGTGGTTACCGTGCTGCTGTCCACATCCGTCGACGAACCCGGCCTGACGGCGATCTCGCGAGGCGAGGCCGAGGCCGATCTCCTGCCCGACCGGGTGGGCCTGTTCCATGTGATCGCCGAGGGCGCGCGCCTGCGCCCGCGCCGGGCGGTGCTGTCCCGTCCGGTCGAATCCGGCTGGGAGGATGTCGATTTCGGGCGATTCCACCGGGACGTGGTGAGCTTCGCCGAAGCGCTGCTGGCCTGGGGCGTCGAGCACGGCGACCGGATCGCCGTGCTCGGGCGCAACAGCTACGAATGGGTCGTGGTGGATTTCGCGGCGCTGGCCATCGGCGCGATCGTGGTGCCGGTGTATCCGACCGCCTCCGAACAGCAGATCGACCATCTGCTCGCGGATTCCGGTGCGGTATACGGGTTCACCGAGACCGCCGAGCAGCGTGAGCTGCTGACCCGGCTGGGTGGTGCGCGGTGGCGGCAGCCGGTGCGGCTGCTTAGTGATCCCGCGCCCATCGGTTCGGGGGCCGTGCCGGTGGCGTCCTTCGCCGAACGCCGCGCGGCGGTGCGCGCCGACGACATCGCCACCATCGTCTACACCAGCGGCACCACCGGTATGCCCAAGGGCTGCGTGCTGACCCATCGCAATATGTTCGCCTCGTCGGCGAATACGGTGCGGCACCTGCCCGAACTGTTCCGCGCCGAGGACGCGTCCACCCTGCTGGCGCTGCCGCTGTCGCATATCTTCGGGCGCACCGTGCTGCTGGCCTGCCTGTACGGCGGGACCCGGAGCGGGCTGCTGGCCGGGATCCCGGAGCTGCCCGCGGCCATGCCCGGTTTCCGGCCCACCTTCCTGGCCCTGGTGCCGTATGCGTTGGAGAAGATCCGCAAGCGCTGCCGCAGCGCGATCGGCCCCGAGGCCGAGCGGGTGGCCGTCGACTACGGCCGGGCGTTGTTCGACCACGACGCGGTGGACCTGGAGCTGGCGGCGGCGCACCGGACGTTGAACGAGACCGAGTTCGCGGCGGTGCGCGGGGTTTTCGGTGGCCGGTGCCGGTATGTGATCAGCGGCGGGGCGTCCCTGGACGCCACCACCGACGCCTTCTTCGCCGGTGCCGGGGTGCAGATCCTGGGCGCGTACGGGCTCACCGAATCGGCGACCGCGGTGACCATCAACCAGGTGCACGCCAACCGGCACGGCAGTGTGGGTCGGCCGGTGCCCGGGACCGCGGTGGCATTGGCCACGGATGGAGAGGTGCTGGTCAGCGGCCCCAACACCTCGCCCGGCTATTGGCCCGCCGCCGCCGACTATCTCGGAACCTGGCTTCCCACAGGCGATCTCGGTGCGATCGACGCCGACGGCTACCTGTCCATCACCGGGCGTCGCAAGGAGATCCTGGTGACCAGCGGCGGCAAGAACGTCGCCCCGACGCCCCTCGAGGACCGGGTGCGGCTGCATCCGCTGGTGAGCAACTGCATGGTGGTGGGGGAGGGGCGCTCCTTCGTGGCGGCGCTGGTGACCTTGGACGCCGCCGCCGTCGCGGCCTGGGCGGCTGAACGCGAATCGACTGAGCCGCAGCAGGATCGGCATCGAAACCCTGAGCTCGCCGCGGCGATCGCGACCGCCGTCGACGACGCCAATGGCCTGGTATCGCGGGCCGAATCGATTCGCGAGTTCCGCATCGTCGCGGGCGATTTCACGGTAGAGAACGGTCAGCTCACCCCGTCGCTGAAACTGCGCCGTGCGGTCATCGAACAGGCATACGCCGAGGATATTTCCGCACTGTACGAAAACTGACGACCCGTAGGAAAACTGTTCGCGAATTCGGCCGCGCTCCCGCGCCGAATTCGCGTACTTCCGCATGCCCGCACAACTCCCCTTTCCGATCGGAATCGTCAATCGCGCCATGCGATTCCGGAGACACCCATTGAGAGCTTCCCGCCGAAGCTCCGAAACTTTCTTTGTCGAATTCGCCGCAGCTAGGAGAATTTTCATGTACGACGTGATCGTGGTCGGCGCCCGGTGCGCCGGTTCGCCCTTGGCCATGTTGCTCGCCCGCAAAGGACACAAGGTCCTGGTGGTCGACCGCTCGACGTTCCCCAGCGACACCGTCTCCACCCACTACATGCACCAGGTCGGCGTGGCGCGGCTGCGCGAATGGGGCCTGCTGGACCGGCTGGTCGCCACCGGCGTCACCCCGATCCGCCGCCTGAACTTCTCCTACACCGGCATCACGCTGCGCGGTTTCGCCGAGGTCGAGGGCATCGGCGAGGTGTACGCGCCGCGGCGCACCGTGCTCGACAGCCTGCTGGTCGACGCCGCCCGCGAAGCCGGGGCCGAGGTGGTCGAGGGCTTCACCGTGACCGGGCTGGTGTGGGAGAACGACCGGGTGTGCGGTGTGCGCGGCAACTCCGCCGACGGCGCCGAAGTCGAATTCCGTTCGAAGTTCGTGGTCGGCGCGGACGGCCGCAATTCCACCGTCGGCGATCTGCTGGACGCCGAATATCATTCGGTGCATCCGGCCGGCTGCTTCGTTTACTACAGCTACTACGACGGCCTGGACTGGGAATTTCACCACTGGACCGGATTCGACCGGCAGCAGTTCGGCACCTGGCCGACCCACGACAACCAGCACCTGGTCACCGTCATGCGCCCGCTCGACCGGTTCGCGGAATTCCGCGCCGATGTGGAGGGCAATTTCCAGCAGGTCTACGACCAGATCATGCCGGAATTCGGAGAACAGTTGCGGGACAGCGGAAAACGCACCGAGCGTTTCCGCGCCATGCGCTACCCGGACAACTACTACCGCCGCTCGGCCGGACCGGGCTGGGCGCTGGTCGGCGACGCCGGCTATCACAAGGACCCGTTCACCGGCTGGGGTATCTCGGACGCGCTGATCTACTCCGAGGTGCTCGCCGAGCAGCTGCACGCCGGACTCGCCGGTGAGCGGCCCATCGACGAGGCCGCGCGCGAATACGAGCGCATCCGCGACGAACGCAGCGCCGACACCTTCGCCTTCACCTGCATGATCTCCGAGCTGAAGGCGCCGCCGTTCTACGAGACCGTGTTCCGGGCCGCCGGCGCCAGCGAACTGGGCCTGACCCAGTTCTTCCGCATGATCGGCGGCGGACTGCACGGCAAGGAGTTCTTCGCCCCCGAGCACCTCGACGTCCTCTACACCGCGGCCGGCACCCCCATGGGGGAGCGAATGTATCCGGCCACGGCGTCCTGACCGACCCGCCGCACAGGAGGCAAGCCATGCCGACCATCAGACTCACCACCCTCGGCGACAGTTTCGTGGAAGGGCGCGGGGACGCCGCGCCCGGCGGCGGCTGGCACGGCTGGGTGCCGCGGCTGGCCGAAACACTCGGCATCCCGGGCGATTCGGTACGCAATCTCGGTACCTTCCAGGCCACCACCCAGGACGTCGTCGATCAGCAGCTGACCCGCGCCCTGATCAACAAAGCGCCGGTGATCGGCGTCGTGGCCGGGGTCAACGACCTCGTCGGCGATTTCGATCCCGCGCGCTTCCGGCGCAATCTCGACGCCATTTTCGAACAGTCGAGCGGCATGGACACCGTGGTCTTCACCGCCACCTACGCCGATATCCCGGCGAATCTGCCGGTGCCCGAAGCCTTCCGGGGCCTGCTGCGGGACCGGTTCGCCTGGGCCAACGACGTCCTATGCGAGACCACCGCCCGCACCGGCGCGCTGTGCATCGACGTCACCGCCATCGACGACTGGGCGGACCCGGGCATGTGGGACGCGGACGGGCTGCATCCGAGCCCGCGCGGGCACGCCTGGTTCGCGCACGCCGTCGCCGAACTGCTGGCCGGCGCCACCGGAATGCCCATGGCCACGGCGTCTTTCGCGGCCTAGCGCCGCCGTCGTCATCTAGAGAGGAAGCACGTGAGCGAGGAAACCACGCGGATCGGACGGCGACTGGCCGACAATCCGATCGCGATCGTCGGCATGTCGAGCCTGTTCCCCATGGCCCGCAATCACCGGGACTACTGGCAGAACATCGTCGACGGCACCGACTGCACCAGCGAAGTGCCCGAATCCCGGTGGAAGATCGAGGATTACTACGATCCCGATCCCGCCGCCCAGGACAAGACCTACTCGCGGCGGGGCGCGTTCCTGCCCGACGTCGAGTTCGATCCGCTCGAATTCGGGATGCCGCCCAACCAGCTCGACGTCACCAGCACCATGCAGACGCTGAGCCTGATGGTGGCGCGAGACCTGTTGCGCGACAGCGGGGCCGAAGGATCGCAGTGGTATCTGCCGGCGCGCACCGGCGTGGTGCTGGGCACCACCGGGCCGGTGCCGCTCATGCATCCGCTCGCCGCGCGGCTCTCCACGCCGGTGCTGAAGGAGGTGGTGCGGGCGGCCGGGCTGACCGAGGCCGACGCCCAGGAGATCTCCGACCGGTACGTGCGGGCCTTCGCGCCGTGGGAGGAGAACTCCTTCCCGGGGTTCCTGGCCAATGTGGTGGCCGGGCGGGTGGCCAACCGGCTGGATCTGGGCGGCTTGAACTGCACCGTCGACGCCGCCTGCGCCGCATCGCTTTCCGCCATGCGGGTGGCCATCGCCGAACTGGTGGACGGCCGGGCCGACATGATGATCACCGGCGGCGTGGACACCGAGAACACCATCTTCGTGTACATGTCCTTCGGCAAGGTCGGCGCGCTCTCCAAGACCGACCGGATCAGTCCCTTCTCCGACGACGCCGACGGCACGCTGCTCGGTGAGGGCATCGGCATGCTGGCGCTGCGGCGGCTGGCCGACGCCGAACGCGACGGCAACCGGATCTACGCGGTGATCCGCGGGCTCGGATCGGCCAGCGACGGGCGGGCCAAGAGCATCTACGCGCCGCGTGCGGAAGGGCAGCGCATCGCACTCGATCGCGCCTACGCGGACGCCGACTGCTCACCGGCCTCGGTGGAATTGTTCGAGGCGCACGCCACCGGTACCGCGGTCGGGGACAAGACCGAGCTGACGGCGCTGCGCGAGCTGCTCGTCGACAATGCCGCCCCGCTGCACGGTGCGGCGCTGGGCAGTGTGAAATCGCAGATCGGGCACACCAAGGGCGCGGCGGGCACGGCCAGCGTGATGAAACTGTCGCTTGCCCTGTACCACAAGGTTTTTCCGCCGACCATCAATGTGGAGCGGCCCAACAGCGGGATCGACTTCGATTCGGCCCCGTTCTACGTCAACACCAAACTGCGGCCCTGGATCCGGGATCCGCGGCGGTCGGTGCGGCGCGCGGCGGCCTCGGCGATGGGTTTCGGCGGCACCAACTTTCACATGGTGCTCGAGGAATACGACGCGGATCGGGCCGCGGTGCGCAATTTGCATCGAACCGCGCGCGGCTACCTGTGGCATGCGCCCGACACCGCCGCGCTGCTGGAACTGCTGCGCTCGGGTGCGCCCGCGGTGGACGGCGGGCCGGTGCCCGCGGCGCACGCCCGGGTGGGATTCGTGGCGGCCGACGACGAGACCGAGCAGCGGTTGCGCGCCCTGGCGGTGGAGCGACTGAACGCGGAACCGGATGCGGCGCAGTGGAGTACGCCGCAGGGCGTGCACTTCCGGCGGACCGCGCGCCCCGGGCTGAAGGTGGGCGGGCTCTTCGCCGGTCAAGGCAGCCAGTACCTGGACATGGGCCTGGAAGCGGTGGTGAACGTGCCGACCGTGGCAGCCGCCTTCGACGCCGCCAACGCGGCCTTCCCCGGGACCGAACCGGGTTTGGCGGGAGCGGTTTTCCCGCCGCCGATCTTCGACCCGGCGCTGCGTCAGCAGCAGGAAGCCACCCTGCGGCGCACCGAATACGCGCAACCCGCCATCGGCGCGCTGGCCGCCGGGCAGTTCCGGTTCCTGACCGAACTCGGACTGCGCTGTGATGGCCTGCTGGGGCACAGTTTCGGTGAACTCACCGCCCTGTGGGCCGGCGGCGCACTCGGCGACGACGAATACTTCCGGCTGGCGGCCGCACGCGGCAGTGCCATGGCGCCCGCACCCGGTAGCGCCGACACCGGAACGATGGCCGCGCTCGCCGCCACCCGCGAAACCGTCGAGGAACTGCTCGCCGCGACGCCGGATGTGCTGGTGTGCAACCACAACGCATCCGAACAGGTCGTGGTGGGCGGCGGCACCGAGGCCATCGACGCCCTGCTGGCCGAATGCGCCACGCGCGGCATCACCGCGCGCAAGCTGCCGGTCGCCGCGGCCTTCCACACGCCCTACGTCGGGCACGCGGTCGAAAGCTTCCGCGCCGCTTTGGAAACCGCGCACATCGGCGCGCCCGCCGTACCCGTCTACGCCAACAGCCCCGGCGCCCGCTACACCGACGACACCGCCGCCAACGCCGACATCCTGGCCCAGCAGCTGCTGCGCCCGGTCGAATTCGTGGACGCGGTGCTGGCCATGCACGCCGACGGTGTCACGGTCTTCGTGGAATTCGGTCCCAAACAGGTCCTCACCGGCCTGGTCCGGACAATCCTCGGCGCCGCCGACGTAATCGCCGTCCCCACCGACAGCGGCCCCCTCGGCGACTCCGACCTCGCCCTCAAGCAGGCGGCCATTCAGCTCGCGGTGCTCGGCGTGGAACTCACCGGCATCAACCGCTACGACGCCCCGACGCCCGAACAGCCCACGCGCAAGGGCATGACGGTCACCCTGTCCGCCCCCGAACACATTTCGCCCGCCCGGCGCACCGCCTACGAGAACGGCCTCACCGACGGCTTCCGCGTCTCCGCCCTCGCCGCACAGCCCGCCCCCGCCCGGTTTGCGGAAACCGTGCCGGGCCAGGGAGCCACGGCGGTCGCGGAATCGGCGTCCGGTCCCGCGGCGGTCGCCGATTCGGCTTCCGGGTTTGCGCCGGCGACCGGCTCGGCTGCCGGACGTACGCCGGTCACCAGTTCTGCTTTCGATTCGGCCCCGGCCGCCGCGTCCGGCCATCCCGCCGGGCCGGCGCCGATATCCAGCAATGGCGCTGTGGCACACCATCTTCAGGAGGAACCCCCGATGTCCGTCCACCCCCAGCCCCGCAATCGCGCCGAGGACGATCCGGCCGCCCAGCATCTCGCGCTGCACTCGCGCTACCTGGACAGCCAGTTGAACGTCGCCGAAACCGTCATCGGCCTGATCGCCCAGCACGGCCTGGACGACCCGAGACTGCCGGAGGTCATCGCCTCGGTGCGTGATCAGAGCGTCGCCATCGGACACGCTCACGAGCGTGCCGCCGAAGTCCTCGCTCGCCTCGCCGAACTGGAATTCGGTGCCGCACCGGCGATCCGGTCGGAGCGCGTTGACTATGTGGACGCGGCCCCGGCCGAGCCCCGTGAGCTGTCCGCGCCCCAGCCCTACGCTGTTCCGGCGAACGGAGCCGTGCGGCAGGAAGTGGCCGCGTCCGGGAACGGCGTCGCGGCGTCGAATCCGGCCGTGCCCACGCTGTCCGATCCTGTCGCGACCGCGCCAATTGCCGCGTCGAATGGTGCGGGTGCGGTCGCGCCCCTGCCCACGAATTCGGCCACCGTCGCGATAACTGCGGTCGATTCCGCGACGTCGGCGGCCGCGACGGCTGCTCCGGCCGTGACCGGGTCCGCCGCTGTGACCGCTCCCGTGGGTGCGAGTGCGACCGCCGCGACCGGATCCGCGACTGCGGTGACAGCGACGGAATCCGAAGCTGTCCAGACAGATACGGCCGGACAGGGTTTCGACGCGGAGTCGGTGCGGGCCGCGCTGGTCGAGGTGGTGGCCGACAAGACCGGTTACCCGACTGACCTGATCGATCCCACCATGGATCTGGAAGCCGACCTGGGCGTCGACTCCATCAAGCGGGTGCAGGTGCTCGGCGAGGTGCAGGAGCGCTTCCCGGAGCTGCCGGTCATCGGACCCGAAATGCTGGGTGAGCTACGCACTTTGGATCAGATGGTCGACGTCCTGGTCGGAGAGGCGGGTGGTGTCGACCCAAAAGCACCGTCGCCGATCGCTGAGCCGAGCTCGGAGGTCGGTGAACCGCTGGATCAGCGCAATGACTCGGGGGACCGGAGCGTGACGCTCCGGCATCGGGTCGAGTTGGTCGAGCTGCCCGCGATCGATCGGATAGATCGCCCCTTCCGGGCCGAACCGACCGCCGCGATCGTCGATCACGGCGGCCCGGATGCCACGGAAATCATTGCGGGACTGGAACAGCGGGGCTGGACGGTGCGGCACGTCGAGCTGCCGGGCGATGCCGATCTGGCCTCGGCGGAGCGACTCATCGGCGAAAACCTGGGCGAGCCCGTCGATCTGGTGTTGCATGTGCTCGGCGGCGAGACCGGCGGGCACGGTGCGGAACGGCAGCTCGGCTCGGCCATTCTGCTCGCCAAGCACGCGGTGGGTTCGCTTAACGGCAACGGCAACGGCAACGGCAACGGCAACGGCAACGGCAACGGCAACGGCGGCCGGGCGGCGTTCCTCACGCTCACCCGCGTCGACGGCGGGCTGGGACTCACCGGTGCGGCGACCCCCGAAGCAGGGCTGACGGCGGGCGTCGGCGGCGTGGTGAAAACCCTTGCGGCCGAAGCGCCCCAGCTCTTCTGCCGGGCCGCCGACATCCATCCCGAAACGGATGCCGACCGGATGGTCGCGGCGCTGCTGGACGAGCTCGCGGACGCGGCCGTGGACACCCTCGAGGTCGGCGTGGACCTCGCGGGGACGCGGCGCACCATCGTCCCCGGGCGCTACCGCCATCCAGTCGACGCCGCTCCGGTCGGTGCTGCACCGATCGACCCGGAGCCGACCGCGGAACCGCTGATCGAACCCGATGACGTGTTCGTGGTGACCGGTGGTGCGCGCGGCGTCACCGCACTATGCGTCATCGCCCTTGCCCAGGCATGCCCGGCGGAATTCCTGCTGCTGGGCCGGACCGAGCTCACCGCTGAGCCGGCCTGGGCGGCGGGGGTGGCCGACTCCGACCTGCGTGCTGCGGTGATCGCCCACCTGCGTGCCGGCGGCGAACGGCCCGCGCCGCGTGAGATCCAAAGATTGCACGGCGAACTCGTTGCGCAGCGGGAGATCCGGGAAACCCTGGAGCGGCTGCATGCGGCCGGATCCAAGGCCGAGTATCTCGCCGTGGACGTCACCGACGCGGATGCGGTACGTGCGGCGCTGCACGGCCGCCGGGTCACCGGTGTCGTGCATGGGGCGGGTGTTCTCGCCGATGCGCTGCTGCCGGACAAGACGATCGCGCAGATCGACCGCGTGTTCGCGCCGAAACTGCGTGGCCTGTCGGCGGTGCTGGACGCCGTCGACCAGACGGCGCTGCGGCACCTGGTGGTGTTCACGTCCATCGCGGGCCTGCTCGGCAATCCGGGGCAGGCCGATTACGCGGCCGCCAACGAGGCACTCGCCCGCTTCGTGGCGGGCTGGCGCGGCCAGCATCCCGGCGTGCACGCCGTCGCCATCGACTGGGCCGCGTGGGACGGCGGCATGGTCACTCCCGAACTGCGCAGCCTGTTCGCTTCGCGGGGCGTGTCGCTGCTCGATCCGGTCACGGGCGCACAGGCTTTCGTGAACGAGTTCACCGCAGCGCACCGCGCGGACACCCGGGTACTGATCGGCGAAGCCACCGCCTTGGGTGGGAGCACGCCCCATCCCGCGCCCGCGCTCATCGCACGCCGGGAACTGACCGGCCTGCGAACGGATCCGGTGATCGGCGACCATCGCATCGGCGACCGGGAGGTGCTGCCCGCGACCTTCGGTCTCGGCTGGCTGATCAACGTCGCCGAACGGGCGCACCCCGGACTCCGAGTGGTCCGGGTACGCGGGTTCCAGGTGAACAAGGGCATAGTCTTCGACGACAGTCCCGAAATCCCGCGCTGGGTGGAGCTTTCCGAAGGCCGCGTCGAGGGCGACCGCATCATCGTGGATGCGGTCGCACGCGGCGACGGCGGCCGGGCGCTGCCCATCTCGCACTACGCGGCCACCCTGGAACTGGCGGCCGCCGCCGCACCCGCACCCCTGCGGCCCCCGCTGCCATTGGGCATAGGCGCGGCGGACGGCGCGGAAATCTACACCAGCGCAACGCAATTCCACGGACCACGCCTGCAAGGACTTCGGGAAATCCTCGAATTCACCGACGACCGCCTGGTCGTGCGATGCCGCCTGACCGACACCCGCGTTGCCGCTGGAGCCTTCAGCGGAGCCCTGCACAGCCCGGTCCTCGCCGACCTGATGCTGCAAGGCCCTTCGGTGCTCGGCGGCCGCCTGCTCGGCCAAGCCTGTCTGCCCCTGGCGATCGGCAGCGCGGACTACTTCGCCCCGCTGCCCGGCGACACCGACTTCCTCCTGGTGGTAGACGCCGTCCGCCGAAATGCCAACGGCATCACCGCCACCGCCACGGCCACCGACCCCGCCGGCCGGGTACTCCTGCGATTCGACGAGCTGGTGTTCGTAGCGACACCGGCCATGGCAGCCAAGTTCGCCGAATCGGTGGCGCACTGGCGAACGGAGACAGCGCAATGAATTCCGCCGAACTCGATTTCGTCGGCGAGCCGTTCGACGCGCTCGCCCCCACCGCGACCACCTCGAGGCCGACGGCGGCCAACCAGTCCGTTGCGGTCGCTCCCGCACCGTTGTCCGCAGCGACCAACGAGACCGTCTCGGTCGCTCCCGCACCGTTGTCCGTGGCGACCGACGAGACTGTCTCGGTCGCTCCCGCACCGTCGTCTGCGGCGGTTGACCAGACCGTCTCGGCCGCTCCCGCACCGGTGCCCACAACTGCGGCGAACCCGGCCGAGACCACAGCTCTGCTCTCGACTGCGAACCACCACTCTCCGACCTCGGCCCTGACGGGGACGACTCGGACCGACTCGGGTGTGGTCGAGGCCCGTGCCGCTCTCACCACTCGCGATGCGAAGGCCGCGTCCCCATTCGGGTGGCCGGGTGCGCCCGCGCATGATGCGGCCGCAGGTCTCGTGCGGGACCTGCGGGCTGCCCTGGTGCGGTCCCATGAACAAGTATTGCGGGCACAGGATGCCTTGCAGCGCAGAGCATTCGAACAGCATTTGGCCGGTAGGGTTGTCGAACCGGTGAGTGCTGCGCCGGCGGCGGTGGTGGATCGGGAGGCGCGGTTCAAGCCATTGGCTCGGACCACCATCACGGAACTGGATGGTGCGGCGCTGGCCCGTCTCGCGGCCGGGGATATCGCGGGCGTTTTCGGACCCGCGTACGCGCAGGATGACGCCAATCCGGATATTCGGTTGGGCGGGAACGGTATTAACGCCGTGTCGGGGCTGGCGCTCTACGGCGGGAACCGGGGGAGGGGCGGACTCGTCGCCCGGATTGCCGTGTCCTCCGGCGATCACGATTCGGTGATCGAGGCGGTCGTGCAGGCGGCTCAGGTGTTCGCGCTCTCCGTGGGGCTGCACCTGTGCTTGGTCGATGCCACTTTCGAACGGGAAGCACCCGGATTGCCGGTGATGCCGGTGGCGGTGGAGCTCGCTCCGCTCACCACCGGTGACTTGGAACTGGCGCTGGACGTCACCGAAATCGACCTGGTGCCAAGGCCGTATCTGCGTGTCGACGCGGTGGTTTCGGTGGCGGGGACACCGGTCGGCCGGGTGCGGGGCGTGACCGTCGCGGTGGTGGAGAAGCCCGGCGTGCCGATCGGACCGGAAGCGGGTGGCGTTCCCGCCCGCTGGCTGGGCCGGATGGGACGCTACGGCGAACGCGCCCTGCTGGGTGAATTCCATCTCGCGCAGATGTGCCGGGGCGACCAAGGCATCGGTATGGGACCGGAATTCTCGAACAACAGCGCGCGCAAGGCGACCCGGCCACCGGACGGGGGACTGCTGCTGGTGGACCGGTTCATGGGGATGACCGGAACGCGCGGCAAGCTCGACAGCGGTTCGCACACCACCGAATACGATTCCCCGGCCGACTCCTGGTACTACCACGAGACCGCCAACGCCTCCATGCCCAACTGCGTGTACATGGAGACCTCGTTGCAGGCGGCGCTGCTGCTCGGCTACTACCTGGGGCCGACGCTCGCCGATCCGGAGGCGACCGTGAGCCTGCGCAATCTGGGTGGCACCGCGACCGTGCTGCGCGAAGTGGATCTGCGTGACAAGACCATCGTCGAGCATTCGCGGCTGCTGTCCACCTCGCCCATGCCGGGGTCGACCCTTCAGACCTTCGACTACACGATGACGGTGGACGGCGAGCCGTTCTACTCCGGCGACACGCTTTTCGGGTATTTCAGTGACGCCGCCATGGCGAACCAGACCGGACTCGATGCGGGGCGGCATGTGCCGACCTGGCTGGACAGTCAGCCGGTGCGGCCCGCCACCCGGACCATCGATATCGCCGCCCGGCGCGCCGATCCACACGCCCGGCTGGTGTCGCGGGACCACCTCGCCCTGCTCGACCGGGTGGAGGTGGTCGACGGTGGCGGCAAGTTCGGTGCGGGCTATCTGCACGCGGTACAGCCCATCGACCCCGCGCACTGGGTGTTCGCCCGCCACTTCCGGTACGACCCGGTCATTCCGGGATCCTTCGGCATCGAATCCTGCATCCAGGCCATGCAGGAATGGGTGTTGGACAGCGGATTCGGTGACGGCCTGGAGAATCCCGGCTTCGTGCTGCCGGTCGGCGTGCCGTTCACCTGGAAATACCGGGGCCAATTCCTGCCCACCGACGGCGAAGTCACCCTCGAGGTGCACATCGCGCGGGTCGAGCGCCGGCCCGGCCGGGTGCGGGTGGTCGGCGAGGCCAGCATGTGGAAGCCCGGCCTGCGCATCTACGAACTCAGCGATATCGCAGTCGAACTGCGTGCGGAAGGAGCGCCGTCATGGTGAGCGCGCAATCTCCCCTCCTGGCCGGTGATGTGGCGAGCGTGCGCGCCGCGCTGCTGCGGCTGGACGAGCCGTTCTTCCTGGTCCGCACCCCGGGCGGGCTCGCGGTCGGCAACGATCCGGCCGCAGCGCGCGGCGCGCAGGTGCTGGCCGCGGTGCCGCCGGGCCGCCCGGAAGCCTTGGGCGATGAGGCATTCCGGCGCGCGCACGGTGTCCGCTCGGCTTATATGGCCGGGGCCATGGCGAACGGCATCGCCTCGGCCGAAATGGTGATCGCCCTGGCCCGCGACGGCATCCTGGCCTCCTACGGCGCGGCGGGCGTGCTGCCCGCTCGCGTCGACGAGGCGCTGGGCGAGATCTCCCGCCGAGCGCCCGGTAAACCGTTCGCCTGCAACCTGATTCACAGCCCCAGCGAACTCGCCATGGAGCGGGCCACGGTCGAGCTGTGCCTGCGGCATCAGGTGCGCTGCATCGAGGCGTCGGCGTTCATGAGCCTCACCCCGCAGGTGGTGCACTACCGGCTGGCGGGACTGGTGGCGCGCGAGGGCCGGGTGATCGCCGAGAACAAGGTGATCGCCAAGGTATCGCGTGCCGAGGTCGCCGAACTGTTCCTGCGGCCCGCGCCCGAGGCCATGGTGCGGGGGTTGGTCGCGGCCGGGTTGGTCACCGCCGAACAGGCCGACCTGGCGCGGCGGATGCCGATGGCCGACGACATTACCGCCGAAGCGGATTCGGGCGGGCACACCGACCGCCGGCCGCTCACCGTGCTGGTGCCCGAACTGCTCGCCCTGCGCGACCGGATCCAGGCCGAACTCGGGTACGCGGAGCCGGTGCGGATCGGCGCGGCCGGCGGTATCGGCACCCCCACCGCCGCGTTCGCCGCCTTCGCGCTCGGGGCCTCCTATGTGGTCACCGGTTCCATCAATCAGGCCAGTGTCGAAGCCGCGCAATCGGATTCGACGAAACAGCTGCTGGTGACCGCGGGCACCGCCGACTGTGCCATGGCTCCGTCGGCGGACATGTTCGAGATGGGCGTCGAGGTGCAGGTGCTCAAACGAGGCACCATGTTCGCGGCGCGCGCCAAACAGCTCTACGAGACCTACCGCGCCTACGACGGCATCGACGCCATCCCCGCCGCCGAACGGCTCGGCCTGGAACAGCGCGTCTTCCAGCGCACCCTGGACGAGGTGTGGGAGGGCTGCGTCGGCTATTTCACCGAACGCGATCCCGAACAGCTCGCCCGCGCCGAACGCGATCCGAAACGCAAGATGGCGTTGATCTTCCGCTGGTATCTGGGCCTCTCCTCGGCCTGGAGCATCGCCGGTGCGCCGGACCGCGCCACCGACTACCAGGTGTGGTGCGGCCCCGCGATGGGCGGATTCAATGCCTGGGCCGCCGGCTCCTACCTCGCCCCGGCCCGCAACCGGCAGGTGGCGGAGCTGGCCGCGCAGATCATGCGCGGCACCGCCGTCGCCGCCCGGGTGCACTCGCTGCGCCTGGCCGGGGCCCGGCTGCCCGCCGCCGCCTGCGCCTATCTGCCCACCCCGCTGGAGGGATGACCATGACCCTCGTCGAATCCGATGCCCGGACCGCCGCCCCACCCGACTGGGTGCTGTGCGGCGGCTGCCGGCAGATGCTGTACCGCAAGCGATTCGAGCTCGCGGCCCAGGTCTGCCCGGCCTGCGGATGGCACGGCCCGCTGACCGCGATCGAACGCCTGGACCTGCTCTGCGACCCCGGATCGGTGCGGATCCTCGAAGTCGCGGTGACCGAAACCGATCCGCTCCGGTTCACCGACACCCGCCCGTACCCGCAGCGGCTGCGAGAAGCCCAGGCACGCACCGGATCCGCCGAAGCCGTGCAATGCGCGCGAGGAACCATCGGCGGCCACGCGGCCGTGCTCGCCGTCATGGACTTCCGTTTCCTCGGCGGCAGTCTCGGCACCGCCGTCGGTGAGGCCATCACCCGGGCGGCGGAGATCGCCCTCACCGAACGCACCCCGCTGATCCTGGTCACCGCCTCGGGTGGGGCGCGAATGCAGGAGGGCATTCTCGCGCTCATGCAGATGGCGAAAACCGCTCAGGCACTGGGGCAATTGGACGCCGCCGGAATCCTCACCGTCGCGGTCATCACCGACCCCACCTTCGGTGGCGTAGCGGCCTCGTTCGCCACCCTGCCCGACGTGATCATCGCCGAACCAGGCGCACGACTCGGTTTCGCCGGTCGCCGAGTCATCGAACAGACCATCGGCCAGAGCCTGCCGCCGGAGTTCCAGACCGCGGAATTCCTGCTCGAACACGGTGTGGTGGATATGATCCGGCCCCGCGCCGAGCTGGCGACGACCCTCGCGAAACTGCTGTCGGCAGGCGACGGACCGACTGTCGCAAGCTCCGCTGAGCCGGGCGCGGTGGTGATCAGATCCGGTCGGCCGGGTGCAGCGGTGCGGGGATCCGGTGAGCGGGATGCCGCACTGCCGGGATCTGGTGCGCTGGAATCAGATCCGTTGGAGTCCGGGGTGGCGGCCCTGGAAACTGGTGCCCTGGTTACCGACCCAGCACGACTGCCCGAACGCGAGGCATGGGACTGCGTCAGGGCCGCGCGGCGCTTCGGCCGTCCGACCACCCTCGACTACGTCGCGCACCTGGTGGACGATTTCTTCGAACTGCACGGTGACCGGGCCGCCGCCGACTGCCCGGCCGTGGTGGCCGGTCTGGGCCGGATGGCCGGTGTTCCGGTGGCGGTTATCGGCACCCAGAAGGGCCGTAGCACAACCGAACTCGCGCAGCGCAACTTCGGCATGCCCGACCCGGCGGGCTATCGCAAGGCTGCGCGGGTCATGCGGCTGGCCGCCAAGCTGGGGTTGCCCGTCATCACCCTGGTCGACACCGCCGGGGCCTACCCGGGCATCGCGGCCGAGGAACAGGCGCAGGCGGTGGCGATCGCTGAGAATCTGAGACTGCTGGCGGGACTGCCCGTTCCGGTGATATCCGTGATCACCGGTGAGGGCGGCAGCGGCGGCGCGCTCGCGCTGGCCGTCGCGGACCGGGTTCTGATGTGCGCCAATGCCGTCTACTCGGTGATCAGCCCGGAAGGCTGCGCGTCGATCCTGTGGAAGACGCCCGGGGAGGCGGCGCGCGCGGCGGCCGCGCTCCGGGTCGATGCCCGCTCACTGCTCGAACTCGGTGTCATCGACGGAGTGATCGATGAGCCGGGCGCGGGTGCGGAAACCGATCACGGCGCCGCGGCGGCCAACCTGCGCGCCGCGCTCGTCCACTACCTCGCCGAACTGCTTCCGCAGGATCAGCCGACGCTGATCACCGCCCGCCACAACCGCTTCCGCCGCTTCGGCGCGAACAGCGCGGTGCTCGCCGACAGCCCCGCCGAGCACCCTCGTCTTCTGGGAAAGGACGCCCGATGAGCACTCCGCTGCTCGACACCGTCGACACCGTCACCGCGCTGGCCGACAGCGTGCTCGCCGCCGCCGCGCGCGCCGACCGCCCACCGCTGTCGATCCGGGTGGCGGCCGGTGTGTTCCAGGTCGAAGTGACCTGGGCGCAGCCGGCCACCGACGCCGCCGATGCGGTCCTGGAACCACTCGCCGGCAACGGCCAGAGCCCGGCTGGCCTTACCGGTCATCGTGATTCGGTCACCGCTAGCGGCCACGGCGGTCCCGTCACCGCCGTCGGACAGAGCGGCCCGGGTGCCGTCGCCGGCCATGGCGGCCGGGTGGCGGCAACCGGTGCGCGTGGCGTTGCCTCGGCCGCCGCACCTGACGAGAGCGGTTCCGGGACAGACGATTCCGGCACCTTCCCGCTGTGTGCGCCCATGGTAGGCGTCTTCTACCATGCTCCCGAACCGGGCGCGGACCCCTTCGTCGCCGTCGGTGACACGGTGACCCGGGGCCAGCAGGTCGGCATCACCGAAGCCATGAAGCTCATGGTTCCGGTGGAGGCCGACCGTGCGGGCATCGTGGCGGAGATCCTCGTTTCCGACGCCACCGCCGTCGAATTCGGTCAGCCGCTGCTCCTGTTGCGTGAGGCCGAACGGTGATCACCTCGGTTCTCATCGCCAATCGCGGCGAGATTGCGTTGCGTGTCGCTCGCACCTGCCGCGAGCTCGGGCTGCGCACCATCGCGGTGTACACCACCGCCGATGCCGACAGTGCGGTGGTGCGCTTCGCGGACGAGGCCATCCGTATCGGTTCCGGCCCGGCGAAATCCAGTTATCTGCACATTCCCGCCATCATCGAAGCCGCCCGTATGTCGGGGGCGGACGCCATCCATCCGGGCTACGGGTTCCTTTCCGAGGATCCGGATTTCGCCGAAGTCTGTGCGGCCGAAGGCATTATCTTCATCGGCTGCCCGGCCAAGGTGATGTCCGAACTGGGTGACAAGGCGCGTGCTCGCGCCATCATGGTGGATGCGGGCTTGCCACTGTTGCCCGGCAGCCGCGACCCGATCACCGATCCGGACGAAGCTGCGGAGTTCGCGGCCGAGATCGGCTACCCGGTCATCGTGAAGGCGGTGGCGGGCGGTGGCGGGCGTGGCATGGCGGTGGTTTCCGATCCTGCCGAATTCCCCGCCGCCTACGCCCGGACCCGGGCCACCGCGCTCGCGGTGTTCGGCGACGGCCGCCTGTATGTGGAACGCTATCTGGAATCGGCTCGCCACGTGGAGATTCAGGTGCTGGCCGACCAGGAGGGCACGGTGGTGCATCTCGGTGCCCGTGATTGCTCGCTGCAACGCCGGCACCAGAAACTGGTGGAGGAGGCGCCCGCTCCGGCGCTGCCCGCCGATGTGCTGGCGAACCTGGGCGCCATGGCGGTTCGCGGTGCCACCGCCGCGGGCTATGTCGGGGCGGGCACGTTCGAATTCCTGCTCGACCCCACCGACCACAGCTTCTACTTCATGGAAGTGAATTGCCGTCTCCAGGTGGAGCATCCGGTGACCGAGATGGTCACCGGCATCGATCTGGTGCACGAACAGATCCGGATCGCCGCCGGTGAACCCCTCGGCTACACCCAGGCCGATATCGTCTCGCGCGGCGTCGCGTTGGAATGCCGCATCAATGCCGAGGACCCGGCGCGTGATTTCGCCCCCACTCCGGGCGAACTCACCGAATTCGAACTGCCCGGTGGTCCTTTCGTCCGGGTGGACACTCACGCCCGCCTGGGCTACCGGGTGCCGCCGCTCTACGACTCCCTGCTCGCCAAAGTCGTGGTGTGGGCGCCGGATCGGCCGACCGCCATCGCCCGGATGCGCCGCGCGCTGGCCGAACTGCGCATGGGCGGCCCCGCGGTCTCGACCACCGCCGAATTCCTCGACGGCCTCCTGGACCACCCGCGCTTCCGTGCCGTCCGGCACGACACCGCCATGATCGCCGGCCTCACCTGAGACACCGCGAAACGAAACGTCCGGCTCCCCCGAGAGGCAGTGGGGGAGCCGGACGTTCGGTGTACCGGCGGGCTGCTGCGGCGAAGCCTACCGGTTGTCCCGGATCCACTCGGCGAAGCGAATTCCGAGGGCCGGGCTGTCTTTGATCCACGCGAAATGGTCGAGATTGGCGATGCCGTCGCCGGGGCCCACATGCCAGCGGGCGGGCCGCGCCGTGCGCAAACGCCCGGCGAGGTGATCCACCGTCGACTTCGGCCCGAGCGGGTCGCCTTCGAAGGACACCATGAGGGTCGGCGTGGCCGATTCGGCAAGCAGGCGATCGTAATTCAGTTTCGAGCCGGCCGGCCGGTAGCGTCCGGTCAGCGCGTGCCAGGACCAGTCGGCCATGACGCCGCCCGCCATCGGACCGCCCATGATCCTGCCGCCGGGCCAGACGCCGCGCAGCCGCGACACCACGCCGACGTACTGACTGCCGTAGAGCACCGAAGCCCAGCGGCTGATATCGAAGGCGCGCCAGTAGACGACGCCGGTGGCGATGGTGATGATGCCGCTCACGCGGCCCGGATTGGCCGCACTGTAGAGCAGCGAGAGCTGACCGCCCAGGCTGTGGCCCACCAGGTAGAGCGGAGCCTGCGGGAACCGTTCCCGCAGCGCGTCCAGGATCGCGGGCAGGTCGGCTTCGAGCATCTGACGGTAGCCGTAGTTGCGGGCCTGGCCCAGGGGCGGGGTGCTCTCGCCCTGCGCGCGCAGATCGACCGTGGCGGTGGAGAATCCGGCGGCGTGCAGCGACTTCGCCAGGGGCAGATAGAATTTCGCCTTCAACGCGATCGCGGGCAGCACCAGCAGCAGCGGGGCGGCCGGGTCGGCGGCGGGCAGCACCCGCACGACGAACTCCGCCGCGGCGGAGATATCGGAGGCGGGAACCGAAACCCGCAGCGCCTCGAGGGTGTCGAATTCCGACGGCCGCTTGGCAGCGGCGGGGGTCTGACTTGGGGTCGACATGACTTCCGTTCCTGATCAGTCGGCCGTCGGCGCGGCGAGTTTGCAGACGTATTCGAAGCTCACCTTGCCGACGAGGACATCGTTGTCGTCGTAGAGACCGGCGCGGGTGTCGAGGTCGAACTTGCCGGCCGCGGTGCGTTCGGCGATGGCGCGGATGTCACGCGGGTCGACGGTGCCGATGGCGCGGATGCGGCCGACGGCGGGCTTGAAGAACGCCGAGCGCGAATCGCGGACCACCATCCATTCGACCGCGGGCAGGTCGGTGGCGGCCGCGCCGACGAACGCCACCGCGCAGGCGATATCGGCGGCCAGGTACAGCGCGCCGGCGTGCACGGTCTTGACGTGGTTGCGCAACTCCGGCTTGTCGGGGAGTTCGACCAGGGCGTGCTCGGCGTCGAGTTCGGTGACCCGCACGCCCGCGTAGACGCCGAACGGCACCGCCGCGCCCGCGATCTCGGCGAGCTTCGCGTAATCCGGATTCTCGGTGGCGAACGGCGTGAACGGCGCGAACGCGCGGTCGAAGAACAATGTCTCGGTCATGGTCCCGGTTCCCAACTGCGTCGAATCGAGTGATCTGGCATGTGCTTTCGGTTCGCAGTATGTCCGCGCGGCACCGCCGGTGAGCGAGCTCATTGGGAGCTCCTATCGCCAGTCACAGAACCGCCGAACGCGGCCGATCGGCGGGGGTCCGCGTCGGTAGTGTCCGCGGTGGCCGTAGGGAGGACAGACACCATGCTCTGGGACGAGATCGATCGTGCGGTGCAACCGCGGACGGTGCTGCACCTCCCTGCGGCGGGACATGAGATTCCGGTGACGCGGATACTGCGCGACGCGGAGCTGACCGCCGCCGCGCTGGACGGTGATCGCCGGGTGGGCCTGCTGCTGGCCAATGGCGAACCGTGGGTGCGCGGGCTGCTGGCCTGTCTGCGCGCCGAGGCGGCGGCGGTGCCGATCGCCCTGCCGGGGGCGCTGGGCGGTGCGGCCTACGTGCGACAGGTGCGGCGGATCGCCGTCGACGCGGAACTGGACACGCTGCTGGTGGACGACACGGGGCTGCGGTTGTTGCGGCGGCTCGAGGTCGATCTGCCGGGGGTGCGGATTCTCGACATCACCGAGCCGGGAGACCCGCGGCCTACGGATTCGCCTGGAGCGCAACGCAATCGCGCTCGGCGGGACCGGTACGCCGTCATCCAGTACACCTCCGGCAGCACCTCCGCCCCGAAGGGTGTCGCGCTCACCGCGGACAACATCATGGCCGGGCTGGATGTCATCGCCACGGCCGCAGCTTGGGACGTCACGGACTGTATGGGCCTGTGGCTGCCGCTGTTTCACGATATGGGCCTGTTCGCGACGCTGACCGGACTGGTCCGCGGCAATCCCGTCTGCCTTTGGCGGCCTTCGGATTTCGTGCGGGATCCCGGTCGCTGGCTGCGCGAATGCGCGGGCTCGCCCACCACCGCTGTGCCCATGCCGAACTTCGCCTATCACCTGCTCGCGTCAGCGTTCCCGGACGGCGTACCGCCCGAACTGGACTTGTCGCGGTGGCGGCTGGCCTTCAACGGGGCCGAACCAGTGCGCCGGCCGGTCCTCGAGGAATTCACGAAGACCTTCGCGCCCAGCGGATTTCGCGCCGAGGCCATGCGCCCGTGTTACGGCATGGCCGAGGCCACCCTGATGGTGACCTGTGCGCGCCAGGGCGAGCCGGTGCGCACGGTGATCGTGGATCGTTTCCGGCTCGGACCCGGCGACCAGCCGCGCACGGTCCCCGAATTCGATCCCGTCGCGCGCACCGTGGTGAGCGCGGGCCGCGCGGTGGGTGAAATGCGCTGGCGGATAAGCGAACCGGGTCGGGTCGGGGAAGTCGAGATCTCGGGTGCACCGGTCATGGGCGGCTATCTGGGCGTGCCTGAGACCGCGCAGCCCTTCACCGCCGACGGCTGGCTGCGCACCGGCGATCTCGGCTTCGAACGCGACGGTGAGCTCTACCTCGTCGGTCGGGTCAAGGACATGATGATCCTGCACGGGCAGAACTATTACGCCGAAGACGTCGAGGACATAGTCGGGGGTCTGCCCGGCCTGGATGGGGTGCGCTGCGCGGCGATCGGCGTCGACGACGCCGGAGCCGAACACATCGCCGTGCTGCTGGAGACCTCCCTCGACCCGGAGGCCGCCGCCGACCTGGCCGCCACCGTCGAGGCGGCCATCCGCGCCGCGCTCGGGCCCCAGCTCGCCCGCGTGTATCCCGTTGCGCCCAAAACGATTCCGTACACCAGCTCCGGCAAGGTGCGCCGCCGCGCGGCCCGCGATATCTGCCGGCGACTCACCGAGGAAGGCGCGCCCGCATGAACGCCGACATCGTGCAAGACGCTCTCGCCGCCGCATTCGCCACGCGGCTCGCACTCGACCCCGCCGAGATCACCACCGAGGCCGCCATCGCGGACCTGCCCGGCGTCGACTCCCTCGCGGTACTGCGCGTCGTCGTGGACGTGGAGACCGCGCTCGGCATCGAGATCCCGGACGATATCGCCTACGCCGCAACCACGGTCCGCGAGCTGGCCGCACTAATCGCGGAGCGGGCGTGAACATCTCCTTCGTGCAGACACCCGCCGACCTGGCGGTTTTCGACACCCCCGTCGCGGAGGCAGCCGTGCTGCTCGGCACGGACGCGGCGAGCGTCGCGGCGCTGGCAGCCGACGGACTGCAACATCGCATCGATCCGGTAAGCGGCCCGCTGTTCGACTACACCGACGTGATCAACGCCGGCGTGCACTCGCGCAGCGGGGTCACCGTTCCCGAACTGGCCCAGCGCCTGCTGCTGCGCTTCGCCGCCGGCACCGCCGACTCCTGGCTGCGTCCACTGGACTGGACGATCACCGTCGTTCCGCCCGGAGGATTCGAGGGTGATTGCGCGGCAGCGGTTCCCGACCTAACCGCCGAGGGCGTACAGGCCCTGGACGTGACCACGCCGCCCATGGAACAGGCCGAGACAGCCGTGGGCTCGGTAGTTGTGGTAGGGGAGCGGTTCGCGTCAGCACTGAGCTCGGTGGGCGTGCGCGGGCAGCAGGCCGAGGCAGCGGTGGGTGCGGGTGAAGAGTGGTTGGCGGCAGCGGTGCGCTCGGTGGGTCCGGGCGGGGAGCAGTTGGCGGCAGCCATGGGCTCGGTGGGTCCGAGTGAGGAGAGGTTCGCGTCGACCGTGGGCTCGGTGGGTGCGGGCGGGGAGCGGTTGGCGGCAGCCGTGGGCTCGCTGGGTCGGGGTGAGGAGCAGTTGGCGGCGGTCCCGGAGATGGGAAGACCGGTTGATGACAGGGTCGCGGCACCGGTCGTCGCGGCTGGCCACCAGCGTGCGCCGTACCGGGTGCGGGTTCGGCTGACTGGTGAGCGGTATCGCGTCGGAAATGATTTGGTCCGTGCGGCTTTCGACGAACAGCTGGCGGACTTCGGCTCGGGGCGCGTGGTCTACCAGGCGATCTCCGAACGGTTGCGCGGCGACCATCGGCGGGCTTGGGAGCTCGGTGTCGCCGACTGCGTGGTGGCGAGCGCGGTGCTGACCGATCGGCTGCGTGCCCACGGGCTCACTGCGCGCACCCGGCGCGGATACCTGCTCGGACTGGTCGGCAGCGACCACGCCTGGACGGAGGTGTACGAGCGTGACCACTGGCGGCCGCTCGATGTCACGTTCGCGCATCTGGCGGGCGGGACCGAATTCCGGGAAGCGTGCTGCGGCAGTCGGTTCAACCGTCTGCTGCCTGGGGCGGTCGCTCCCGGTGTTCCGTTGCTGGTCGACGCGGCGGGCGGTCCCGCGCCGAAACGGGCGTTCGCCGGCGTGACTTCGCGCCTGCACGCCGAGGCGGGAGTGCTGCGATGAACACCGAACGCATGGCCGAACTGGGCGGCACCTGGACGCTGGAAAGCGGCGGCGCCACCGTCTTCAACTGGGACTACGATGCCGGATCCGAGCAGCTGCTGGCGCTGTACGGCAAAGGCAAACAGCGGCAGTGGGATGCCGAGGTGCGGCTGGACTGGTCGCACGAAGTGGATCCGGATAACCCCATCGGGATGCCTGACGAGTTCGTGTGGATCGCTGATTCGGAGCTGTGGCGGGCGCTGCCGGAAGCCGAGCGGATCACTGTGCGCCGTCATCTCGCGGGTTGGCTGTATTCGCAGTTTCTGCACGGGGAACAGGGTGGGCTGGTGTGTGCGGCCAAGGTCGTGCAGACGGTGCCGGATATGTCCGCCAAGTTCTATGCCGCCACGCAGGTGATGGACGAGGCCCGGCACGTCGAGGTGTATCAGCGCATGCTGGAGACGAAGATCGGTGTGCGGTACGGCATGTCGCTGCCGCTGCGCGGGTTGTTCGAGACGATCGTGCGCGATAGCCGCTGGGACATCACCTATCTCGGTGTGCAGGTGCTCATCGAGGGGCTGGCGCTCGCCTCGTTCAGCATTCAACGCGACCGGCTGCGAGATCCGCTGGCGCGCAACCTGAATGCCTACGTGCTCCAAGACGAGGCCCGTCACGTCGCCTTCGGCCGGCTGGCGCTGCGCGACTTCTACCGGCAGCTCGGCGACGCCGAACTGCGTGAGCGCGAGGAGTTCGCCATCGAGGCGTGCTGGACGCTGCGGGACCGGTTCGCGGGCGAGGAGATGTGGCGCGAACTCGATTACGGGGCCGAGGAATGCATCGCGCTGACCAAGCGCTCACCGGCCATGCGGGAGTTCCGCCGCCGCCTGTTCTCCCGCATCGTGCCGACCCTGCGCGATATCAACCTGTTCGGACCGCGCATGCAGCAGGCGCTGAAAGACCTGGGCGTCTTCGGTTTCAGCGCCGTCGACGGGGCCGCGGTCAATGCCGAGGACGAGCGGCTGGCCGAGGAGATCGACCGCCAGGAACGGCTGGTGCGCGGCCGGGAGATCGCCGCCGTCATCGCCCGGGGTGCGGGCGCAATCGAGGGAAAGGACATCGAGCTGCCATGACCGTACTGACCGAGGACACCGATCCCTACGCGGTGCCGACCGCGACCGCCGTCGAAATGCTGTGCGGCGCACCGTGGAAGCGCATGATCACCATGGGCGACAGTGTGGCCGAGGGCATTCGGGAGCCGGTCCCGGGCTACGCCGACCTGTCCTGGTCGCAGCGCCTGGAAGCCGTCCTGGGCGCGATCCACCCGGACTTCACCGCCCGCAATCTCGGCCGCCGGGACCTGACCACCGCCGAAGTGCGCGCCACCCAGCTCGACGCCGCCCTGGAATTCGGCCCGGATCTGGCGTTCGTCACCTGCGGCGGCAACGATATGCTGCGGCCCGGCTTCGACCCGGACCGGGTGCGGGCCGAGCTCACCACCATGGTGTCGGCGCTGCGCGCGCGGGGCGCGGAGGTGGTGACCATCGGATTGCTCGATCTCACCCAGGCCGAACTGGTTCCGGCCAAGTACGCCGAATCGGTCAGCGCCGCCACCCGGGCGCTCGCGCGCGTCACCGAGGAAGTGTCCGCGGCGCACGGGGCCGTGTTCGTGCAGTTCCTGGACCATCCGCTGACCACCGATCCGAGCATCTACAGCAGCGACAGACTGCATTTCAACGCGCGCGGGCACGCCTTCGCGGCCGGGTTGAAAATCCACGCCCTCGCCCGCCATCTCGCCGGAATCCCGCGCTGATGTCCCCGGATGCAAGCACCCGTCCCCGCGATACGACGACCTCGCTGCCGCCGCGCCGGTTCGAGTTCAGTCACGCCGCCGTCGCGGCCGCCGAGCGGATCCTGGCGGGCGGCCCGGAGGTGGTGTGGCGGGAGTTGCTGGTGGATCAGGAGAGCGAGGCCGGTGTGCTCGTCGCCCGGCGGATCGTCGGCGCGTTCCTCGACGGCGATGCGGGCAGTGAACCGGTGGATGTCACCGCCGACATAATCGCGGCCGAAGTCGATGCCACGCGGGCGCGACTGCGCCCGTTGATCGGAACCCTGCGGGAACGCGACCCCGATACCGTGCGGTTGATCCTCCGGCAGCGGGCACCGCTCACGCTACTCGACGGCTGCTGGAACGATATCGTCTCCCAGCCCGCGACTCAGCCCGCCGCAATTGTCAATCGACTACTGGCGCACGAGTTCTCGCGGCGCGGCGCAGGCGAGCCGGGCCGGTCGGCGGCGCGGTCGCGGCGGCGCGCGCTGGCCGCGGCCGGAGTGTTCCCGCCGGAGCTCACCTCCCGTGACTTCCCGAGGTGGGTGCAGCCGTTGCGGCTGACGATGCAGGCCGCATCGTGGTATCTGGCGCTGAGCCGGCTGCCCGCCAATTTCCTGCCCGAGATCGTCGCCGTCCATTACGCGTTCGGCGCGCTGGCGGTCGACGACCACCTGCTCGGCCGCGTGACCGACCCGCGCCCGGATCTCGACGGCCTGCTCGACGCGTTTCTCGCCGACGCCGAAACCTCTTGCACCGCAATACCGGACACACGGCGACTGCTGCGCGCCGTGCGACTGGTGCTGCGGCTCGAAACCGAACACGTCCGCGCCCTGGTGGAATTGGCCGACTGGCACCAGGGGCAGTCGCTGGACGCCCGGGTGGGACGGATATTCGCCCGGCACGCGCCCTACGCGGGCTCGCAGCACGGCGCGGTGCGGCTCGGCGGGGAACTGCTCTCCGACACTCTCGGCGACCCGGAACTCGATGTCGCGCAACTGGTCTCCGCACTGCGCCGGTCCGGGCGGCTGCGTCCACGTCCGGACGGCGGCAACCGGTTCCTGGACGCCATCGCATTCGGCGGGCCCATGTTCGGCATCTTCGACGCCGACGAAGTACAGATCCTGACAGCCTGGTCGGCAGCGGTCGCCGCCGGAGACCCCGAGGGCCCGGCCGGTGAGCCGTGCACGGCGGGGGAGGACACGGCACGCCACTGGGACCAGATGATCGCCGCATACCGGCCCGCCGACGTAGAGGTGACCGACCCGGTGCAGCGCGGCGGGCGAGAACTGTTCCACCGGCTGGTGAATATCGAGAACTACCCGAACACCCTGGTCGCGGCCCGGGACTACGCCGACCGGATTCTGGCTCGCGCGCAACTGCTCTGGGACGGCGGCGAGGACGGGACATACACCGACGCGAGCTTCTTCGACTACAGCCCGGAGGCGCTGCTGGCGCGCGTCGAGCGGATCTATTGGACGAAACTGGTCGATCCCTACCGTCCGCTCGCCGAGATCCCGGCGCGCGAGACGGTCATCGACAACCAGAAGCGCTACGCCCTGGCGGCGCTGGTGGACGGCGCCTGGCTGCATCGTGTCGGCAATGCCGGGCGCTTCGACCGGCCCGGCGTGGCCGCCCTGTACGCCATCCACGCCGATGAGATGGGCAATGGCGATCTCGCCGAGAACCACCTCACCCTGATCGGCCGCGTCCTCGACAGCATGTCCATCGCCCTGCCGCACATCCGCGAGCCGGAGTTCGTGCGGGAACGCGAACTGCCCGAACTGTCCTATGCCTTCGCCAACTATCAATTGAGCCTCGGGCTGTTCCCGGACAGCCGGTTTCCCGAACTGCTCGGATTGACCCTCGGCATAGAGCTTTTCGGGCTCGGCGAGCTGCGGCTGCACGAGATCCAGAAGCTGCGCCACCACGGCTTCGACCCGTGTTACGAACAAGCCCATCTGACCGTCGACAATGTCTCCGCCGGACACGCCAGGCAGGCCGCCGAGATCATCAATTCCCATCTCGGTGCAATCGGCGACAGCGTGGGACCGGCCGCCGTGGCGGAGCAGTGGCGGCGCGTGTGGCGCGGCTACGCCTCCTTCGCGCTGTTCGTCGAAGCGCCGCTGGTGCGGAAGCTGATGGCCCGCCATGCGAACTGAATCCCGCACGCCCGCCTACGATCCGGACCTGCTCGCGCTCCCGTTCTACGACCGGCGGCACCGCGAACTGGCCATCGCCATGGACGGCTGGTGCGCCGAGCACGACCGGCTCTGGGCGCGGGTGCCAGCCGGCGACCCGGACGCGATGGGCCGCACCATCATTCGTGAACTCGGCGCGGCCGGCTGGCTGACCTTCCTGGCCGAACCGGACACGGCGATGGACCTGCGCGGACTGTGCGTACTGCGCGAGATCCTGGCCTACACAGAGGATCTCGCCGACCATGCCTTCGCCATCCAGGCGCTGGCCGCCACCCCGATCCGGCGGCACGGCAGCACCGCACAGCGGCAGCGCTGGCTACCGCCGCTCTCGCGCGGCGAACTGATCGGGGGCTTCGCCCTCTCCGAGGACGCGGCGGGCTCCGACATCGCCGCCGTGGAACTGGCCGCGCGCGCCCGGCGCGGCGGGTTCGTCCTCGACGGCCACAAGACCTGGATCGCGCACGGCACGCTCGCCGATGTGTTCTGTGTCGTCGCGCGCACCGGCGGCGCGGGGGCATTGGGGTTGACTGCCTTCCTGATTCCGGCCGCCACCCCGGGCCTGTGGGTGCGGCCCATCGACCTGGTCGCGCCGCGCTCGTTCGCCCGGATCGAATTCGAGCAGTGCGAAGTGCCCGCGGACGCCGTGCTCGGCGAGGTGGGCGGCGGTTTCCTCATCGCCTTGGACCTGCTCGAACGCTTCCGGATGACGGTGGGAGCCGCCGCGATCGGCTTCGGCCGCCGCGCCAGCGACACCGCCCTCGCGCACGCCCGCGACCGGAAAGCCTACGGCGGCACGCTGTGGGATCTGCCCACCGTGCGCGCCACCCTGGCCGACAGCCAGGTCGCGTTGGAGGCGGCGGCGCTGCTGGTGGCACGCGCCGCCTGGGAGGGCGACCGGAACACGCCGGCGTTCGCGACCCGGGGCGCGGTCGCGAAACTACACGCCACCGAGCACGCGCAGCGCGTCGTCGACGCGGCCGTACAGATCTGCGGGGCTTCGGGTCTGGTCAAGGACAGCGTGACCGAGCGGCTCTACCGGCAGATCCGCTCATTGCGCCTCTACGAGGGTGCTTCGGAGGTGCTGCGCGCGAGCATCGCCGCCACGCTCGGCCATCGAAGCGCCACGATCCGGAACGAGGACGCCCATGACACAGAGTGATTCGCGCCCGGCGCATTACGCCTGCCTCGGCATCGGGGTGGGACCGGCCAATCTCTCCCTGGCCGCCCTGCTGCACCGGCATCCCGGGATTCCGCACCTGTTCCTCGACCGCAAAGCCGAATTCGGCTGGCACGAAGGGCAACTCGTGAGCGGGGCGGAACTCCAGGTCTCGCCGCTCAAAGACTTGGTCACCCTGCACGATCCCACCAATCCCTGGTCGTTCCTGAACTATCTGCACGATCAGGGCCGCATCTACCACTTCCTGAACGCGCGCTTCGACAGCGTGCCCCGGCGCGAATACCGCAACTACCTGGAGTGGGCGAGCCGCCGCAACCCTCGCATCGTGTTCGGTGAGGAAGTGCTCGCGGTCGACTTCGACACCACCTTCACCGTGCACACCAGCAAGCGTGTGCTGACCGCCGACAATATCGTCGCCGGGGTCGGGACGACGCCGTGGGTGCCGTACTTCGCGCGGGATCAGCTCGGGCGCAACCAATTCCACGTCGCCGACTTCGGTGAGCGGGCCGCCTCGGTCGGCGGTCGCCGCGTGGTGGTGATCGGCGGCGGGCAGTCCGGCGCGGAAGCGGTCCTGGATCTGCTCTCGCGGCGCGGACCCGAACTCCCGCGCGAGTTGGTGTGGGTGTCGCGGCGGCGCAACTTCTTTCCCATCGACGACTCGCCCTTCACCAACGAGTTCTTCATGCCCTGCCACGCCGATCACTTCTACGGGCTCGAACCCGCGACGCGCGCGGCGTTCAACCGGGAACAGAACCTGGCCAGCGACGGCATCTCCGAACGCACCGCGCGCGAGCTCTACCAGCGGCTGTACCTGCACCGCTTCGTCGAACGCCGGGAAGAGGTCATCGGGCTGTACCCGAACCGGGACGTCGTGGACGTGACCCGGGTGGGCGAGCAGCTGATGGTCGCGGTGCGGCATCGCGACGAGACGGACCTGCTCGAGCATTTCGAGACGGACCTGATCGTATGGGCCACCGGATATCGCCCCGCCGCCCTCGATTTCCTCGCGCCACTGGCGGATCGCCTCGAACGAGACGGCGCGGAGTACGCCGTGGACGCCGACTTCGCGGTGCGCTGGGACGGGCCGCCGGACCGGAACATCTTCTTGCAGAACGCGGTGCGGGGACAACGCGGGCTCGCCGACCCGAACCTGAGCCTGAACGCCTGGCGCAGCGGGCGGATCATCGACCGTATACGCGGCGAGCGCGGGCGAGACCAGTTGGCGGCCTTCGTCGAATGGTCCACCAAACCCGGAAAGTCGCTGCCGTCATGAGCGATCCGACGACGGTGGACATCGTGATCGCCGGGGCCGGCGTGCTCGGCTGCCTGATCGCGGCCGAGATCGCCGCCCGCCGCCCCGAACTGGACATCATGATGGTGGACCGCGGCACGATCGGCGGCGGCGCGACCCGGCACTCGGCCGGACTGGACATCCCGCGCGGTCACAGCGCGCGCGTGCGGCGCATGGCGGCCTACGGGCGGCGGTACTACGCCGACGAACGGAGGGTGCTGCCGATGACCGTCATCGCCCCCGCCGCAGCTGAATCCGGGCTTCGCACACGGTATCTCGACGGTGCGACGCTGCGCGCGGTGCCTGCTATTCGGAGTGACCTGGTGACTTGCCCCGGCGGATATCGCGCATGGCACGGCACCTGCGCCCATGCCGAGGTCGATGCCGTCGCCCGGGGGATCGCGCGCGAAATCCGTTCCCGCGTGCGCATTCACGAGGGCGTGCGGGTGCTGGCCGTCGAACCGCGTCCGGCGGGCATGCTGCTGCGGCTGGGCACCGGCCGCGACGTGCTCGCGGGCCGCGTGGTGCTCGCGCCCGGCCCATGGATCGGGGCACCGGCGTGGCAGGAGTTTCTCGCGCCGTTCGACATTCGCGTGAAACGCGTCGTCGCCCTGCACATCGACCGGGTCCCGGCGGCGGAGGACCCAGCCGTGATCTTCGACGCCGAGGACGCGTTCCTCCTGCCGCTGTCCGAACGCGGCCACTGGTTGTTCAGCTACACCAGCGACATATGGGACGTGATGCCCGACGATCCGCCGACCGGGGTGACCGCGGCGGATCTGACTGCCGGACAACGCATTCTGGCGAAATACGCGCCCGGGCTGATCCCGCACACCGTCTCCGGCCGGGCGTTCTGCGATGCCTACAGCCCCGACCGTGAACCGGTGGTGCGATGCTCACCCCGGGACCGCCGCGTCGTCTTCGCCGGGGCCGCGAACGGCTCCGGCTACCGCCTCGGCCCTGCCATCGCCGCCGAGACCGCCGACCTGCTCGGCCTACACGCCGAGACCGCCGACCCGCCCGCCGAGGCCGCCGACCTGCCCGCCGAGACCTGCAACTTGTTTGGCCTTTCCGCCGACGTGGCCGCCGAGGCCGCCGATCCGCTTGGCTTGCCCGCCGAGCCCGCCGCCGAACGGGAGTGTCCCGCATGATCATTCGCCGATACGACCCCGACACGCTCACTGCGGCCTTCGGCATCGGGATGGGCGGCATCGACGGGCTCGCCACTGCGGCCGCGTGGGGGCGGGTGCCGCCGGGCGGGCGCACGCTCAGTCATCGGCACGATGAGACCGAGCAGATCATCATCGTTTCCGGCACCGGGGAATTCGTGGTGAACGAGCATCGGACCCCGGCTGGCACCGGCACCGTGGCGGTGTTCGAGCCCTTCGAACCGCATGTGCTCGCGAACGTGGGCGATGACGATCTGGTGTTCGTCACACAGTATTGGCGCGACGGCGATCAGGTCGATGTCGCGGTGCGCGCCACCGCCCGGCCGAGCTTCTCAGATCGCCCGGTCTTCGTCTGCTCCACGCCGCCGACGCCGAACGGGGATCTGCATCTTGGGCATTTGTCCGGTCCCTATCTGGGGGCCGACGCCTACGTCCGGTTCCAACGGATGAACGGGCAGCGGGCCTGGCATCTCACCGGCAGTGACGACTTCCAGAGTTATGTGCGCGAGCTGGCCTGCCGGGAAGGGCGGGAACCAGCCGAGGTCGCCGCGCAATACAGCGCCGAGATCGCGGCCACCCTCGCGCTGATGGACATCGAACCGGATCAGTACACGGTGACCGGGACCGACCCGGAATACCGTGCGGGACTTCGCAAGTTCTTTTCCGCGCTGGTGGCTTCCGGTCGGGTCACGCCGACCGCGGGCCCGGCGCTGATCGATCCCGCGGACGGGGGTTACCTCTACGAGGTCGACGTCGCCGGTGGCTGCCCGGCCTGCAACGCACCGACGCGCGGCAATATCTGCGAGGAGTGCGGTGAGCCGAACACCGTGGCCGACCTGAGCGCACCGGTCGCGGTCGCCTCGGGCCGTCCGGCGGCGGCGAGCACGGTCACCCGCTTCATGATGCCGCTGCACGAGCTGCGCGCGACAGTGCTGGCGCATCAGCGCATTGGTCGCGTGCCCGCTCGGCTGCGACAGTTGACCGACCGGGTTTTCCGCCGGGCACGACTGGATATCGCTGTCAGCCATCCGGGTGATTGGGGAGTGGCGCCGGCCGAACCGGAAGGTGCGGGGCAGGTCATCTGGGTCTGGCCGGAAATGTCTTTCGGCTTCCTGCACGGCATTCAGAGACTCGGCGAGCGCATCGGGCAACGATGGAAAGCCGCTGCGCCACAGCAGGACTGGAAGATCGTGCACTTCTTCGGCTATGATAACAGCTTCTATCACTCGATCTTGTATCCGGCTCTGTATGCGCTCGCCTTTCCCGGCTGGCAGCCCGATATCGACTATCACGTCAACGAGTTCTATCTGCTCGACGGAGCGAAATTCTCCACCAGTCGTCGGCATGCGATCTGGGGCAAGGAGATTCTGAATCCCGGCAGCGTGGACGCGGTGCGGTTCTTCCTCGCGCGTACTCGCGCCGAACACGAGCGCACCGATTTCACCATGGCGGAATACGAACGGGTGCGGGACGAGGTACTCATCGGGGCCTGGCAGCGCTGGCTCGGCGAGCTCGGCGACCGGGTCGATCACCGATACGGGGGCGTCGCACCGGAAGCGGGGAACTGGACCGCGAGCCATCTCGCCTTCGTGCGCCGCTTGCGCATTCGCCTCGACGCCGTCACCGATGCGCTCGGGCCGGACGGATTCACCCTGCGTGGCGCGGCAGCGGAATTGGACGGAATTGTGAGCGACGCACGGGCTTTCGCGGCCACCGAGAGCCGCCTTCAAGAGAGCGAATATCTGGAGAGCGAAACTCGGACAGCGATCACCCTCGAATTGACCGCCGCGAAGCTGCTGGCCGCCGTGGCGAACCCCGTCATGCCTCGCTTCGCCGATCGGCTGGCCGAGGCGCTGGGGGAGCGCGGTCCTCGGCAATGGCCGCACGGGGTGGATCCGGTGGCGGCGGGTACGCCGATCCGGTTGTCCGGCAACGGGTTCTTCGCACCGGTGGACATGCGGCAGGCACTGGCCGAAACGGTAGCGCCGTGATCGATATCGTGATCGCGCCGCCGCCCACGAGCGGTCGCATCCACATCGCGACTCTCACCGCGCGGCAGAGCATTTCATTGCGGGAACTCCACGATCGGGCGGGCCGGGTCGCGGGGTATCTGCGTGCGATCGGCCTCGGCCCCGGGGACCGTATCGGCATCCTCGCCGCCAACCGGCTGGAATGGGTGCTGCTCGACCTCGCCGCCCTGCGGTTGGGCATCCAGACGGCCGCATTGGAGCCGGGCAAGTTCACGCCTTCCGCGGAACTGCTCGCGCGCTACGGGTTGCGGGCGCTGTTCACCGACATCCCCGTCGATACACCTGGCGTCTGGCCCATCGGTGATATCGAAAAGCTGTGCGGTGGTGTCGAACCGGAAGTTCCGCCCGCGGTGCGGTACGCGACCGACGACGTGATCACGATCAAATTCACCTCCGGCAGCACCGGCATCCCCAAGGGGCTCGGTGCGACGGCGGGCAGTGTCGCGAGTTCGATGGCCGCCGTCCAGCAGCTGTTCGCGCACGGGCCCGGCGACAATCTGCTGATCTTCCTTCCCTTGTCGCTGTTGCAGCAGCGCTATTGGATCTATTCGGCCCTCGCCCACGGGCACGACGTCACGATCTGCACCCACACCTCGGTATTCGCGGTCATGGCCTCGATCCGCCCGACCGGCGTCATGGGTGTGCCCGCCTTCTTCGAGGCCGCGCGCCGCGAAATCGAGGAGCTGGCTGCCACATCGGACAGCACCGGCGACGCGGCGCTGCGCACGGCGGCGAACAGCGTGTTCGGCGACCGGATCCGCTACCTGTGGACCGGTTCCGCGCCGGCGGGCCGGACCCTGCTGGACTTCTACGAGGCGGTGGGACTGCCGCTCTTCGAAGGCTACGGGCTCAACGAGACGTGCATCGTGGCCAAGAACCATCCCGGCGCAGTCCGAGCCGGCAGCGTCGGAAAAGTCCTGCCCGGTAAGGAAGTCCGGATCGATGACGAGGGTGTTGTGCGGGTGCGCGCCGAATATCCGGTGAGCCGGGGATACCTGTACGCCGAACCCGGTGCGACGCAACAGGTATTCGAGGCCGACGGCACCGTGATCACCGGGGACCTCGGCCGCCTGGACGCCGACGGCTATCTGTACATCCTCGGGCGCGCCGACGACACCATCATCCTGGGCAATGGGCGCAAGATCGTCGCCCGGGCCATCGAGGAGAACCTGACGAACGCCGGAACCGGCATCGCCGCATGCGTCCTGTACTGCCGCGCCGAAGTCGAACTGGTCGCGGTGGCGTCCCCGGCCGCGATGCCCGCCGATATCGCCGCGCTCACCGCGCAGCTCGCCCGTGCGAATCTCGCCGCGCGGCCGGACGAACGGATCTCACGTCTCGTGGTGGCCGAGGAGCCCTTCACCATCGACAACGCTCTGCTCACCTCGCAGTACAAACCACGCCGCCAGCGCGTGATCGCGCGGTACCGAACCGCGCTCGACGACCCACAGGAGGGTATCCATGCACCCTGATATCGAAGCGTTCACGCGCCGGCGGCTGGCCGCGCTCGCGGTCGCCGAGCTGACACCCGAGCAGGTGGATCCGGACCGCGACCTGGTGCTGACCTACGGGCTCACCTCACTGAACAAGATTGTTTTGCTGACTTCGGTGTGCGGCCGGGCCGGTGTCGAACTGACCCTGCTCACCGAGGACGACCTCGTCCGCATGCTCACGCTGCGCGACATCGTCGACACGGTGACGCGGTACGCGCCCGCGGACGGTGCGGCGTGAGCTGGAACGAGATCGGGAAACAGGTGCTGGGGAACGAGCAGCTGCGGATGGAGCCGATCAGCGAAAGCCATCGGGAAGCGGTGCGCGCGGTGGCCATGGATGCCGAGATCTGGCGCTACTTCGTGACACTGGTCGAGACCCGCGATGATTTCGAGCGTTTCTTCGACACCTGCCTGGACGACCACGCGGCGGGCCGGAGGGTCGTGTTCGTCATCATCGACAAGGCCGCTGGTCGGGTCGCCGGGAGCATGAGCTACGGCAATCTGGCAGAGGCCGACGGCCGCCTCGAGATCGGATGGTCTTGGCTGGGCGCGGATTTCCGCGGGCGCGGCCACAACCGGCAGGCAAAGCTGCTGCTGCTCGAGCACGCGTTCGACACCATGGGCGCGCTGCGCGTCGAATTCAAGACCGACGAGCTCAACACTCGTGCCCGGCGGGCGCTGCGCAATATCGGCGCGGTGGAAGAAGGAACGCTGCGCAGCTTCAACTTCATGCCCGGCGGGCGGCGGCGCGATGCGGTGTTCTACAGCATTCTGGCCGGGGAATGGCCGGGGGTGCGACGCCTGCTCACCGGTCCGGCGGCGACCGCATCGGCATGACCACACCCGGCGCAGTTCCCGTCATCGATTGTGCTGGAACGCCTTTCGAGATCGGATACCAGCACGGTTCGCGGCTTGCCGGTCGGCTGCGATGCTTCCTCGACGACGCGGTGGCTCGGCTCGGTCACCTACTGCCCGAACCGGTCACCCTCACCGGACTGCGGCCCGAGATCACGGCCTATCGAAGCGCGATCACCGCCGCGCTCCCCGATGCCGCCGAGGAGGTCCGGGGTCTGGCGGCCGGTGCCGGAATCACCGCCGAGCAGGCGTGGCTGCTCCAGATCCGCCGCGAGCTGCTGGGATACCGCAAGGTGCCGGCACAGGGCGACTGCACCACCTACGCCACCTCCGGTCCGCGCGTGCTGCTCGCCCAGACCATCGATCTCAACGGCAATCTGGACGATCAACTCGCGGTACTGCGCATCGCACACCGCGATTCGGGCCGCCGGGTGCTGGTATTGAGCTTCGCCGGACTGCTCGGCTATCTGGGCGTGAACAGCGACGGCCTCGCGATCGGCCTGAATCTGGTGCTCGGCGGCGACTGGTCGCCCGGGATACCGCCCTACCTGGCCATCCGCCACCTGCTCGACACCTGCGCCGACACCGGGCAGGCGCTGGAACGCCTCGAGGCCCTGCCACTCACCGGATCCCGATCGCTCACGCTCACCGACGGCCGGAACACCCGCTGCATCGAGTTCCTGGACAACGATATTCGCGAAATCGACCGCTCGGTGCATGCCAATCATTTCCTGCACCCGCAGTTCAGCGCGCACGACGAACTCAACGTCTTCGCCCGCAACTCCTCGCGCCTGCGCCTCGACGCCGCGACCACCGCACTGGCGGCGCTACCGGATTCCGCGACGATCGCCGACCATTTCGCGCTGTTGTGCCGCGCGCCGATCTGCGTCCCCGACCACGGCGACATTCGGCGCGAACGCACCGTCGCGGCGGTGGTGCTGGACCCCGGCAGCCGGGAGTTGCATCTGCGCCCGGGCGATCCGAACCACGCGCAGACCCTGACCTTCGCATGCGAGGAGGCACTCGAGCCGCGCTGAAAATCGAGAAGGCGGTGGGCTCTGATTGCTCAGAACCCACCGCCGGCAGGAGAGTGAAACCACAGCAGCCCTCTGGGTCTCGCTCGATCCGTACGCCGAGTTCAGTGTAGGTCAGGCTTACCTAACTTGCAAGTGTGGAGTGGTGAGGTGGGGGTCCGGCGGGGCCGGGGTGCGGGGGCGTGCCAGTGTGGATCGCATGGCAGATCAAGATTTCTCGGCGATCAAGTCGATGGCCGACGTGACCCCCGAGCTGATGAACCAGTTCAGCGAGGGCACCTTCACCGACCTCATCGGGCTCAAGTTCACCGAGATGGGACCGGACAAGGTCGCCGGTGAATGGGTCGTCACGCCGCAGCTGTTCCAGCCCGCCGGGATCGTGAACGGCGGCGTGTACTGCACTGTCATCGAAACCCTGGCCAGTGTGGCGGGCAGCTGCTGGCTGGGGGAGCGCGGGACCGTGGTCGGGGTCAACAACAACACCGACTTCCTGCGGGCCGTGCGCGAGGGCGTGCTGCGGGGCGAGGCGACGCCGGTCCATCGCGGGCGCTCGCAGCAGCTGTGGGTCGTCGTCATCACCGACGAGCAGGATCGGACCGTGGCGCGCGGGCAGGTGCGGTTGCAGAATCTGGCCGCTCAGAACTGAACTCGGCGCGGCCGACTCGCCGAAACATAGAGGTAACGCGGGGCGTGTCAGAATGACCGGCGACCGCCCCGCGACCTCGGTGAGGAGCCCGAATGCGTTTGACGCCGCACGAGCAGGAACGCCTGCTGCTGAGTTACGCGGCCGAACTGGCCCGGCGGCGGCAGGCACGCGGCTTGAAATTGAACCATCCCGAGGCCATCGCGCTGATCACCGATCACGTGCTGGAGGGGGCGCGCGACGGGCGCACCGTCGCCGAGCTGATGGCCTCCGGGCGCACCGTGCTCACCCGCGCCGACGTCATGGACGGCGTACCGGAGATGATTCACGACGTGCAGGTCGAGGCCACCTTCCCGGACGGCACCAAGCTCGTCACCGTCCACCACCCGATCGGATGACGCGCGTGATTCCCGGTGAATACCTCTGTGCCGAAGGCACTATCGAAATCAACCCCGGCGCGGACCGCATCGAACTCGATGTGGTGAACGACGGCGACCGCCCGGTCCAGGTCGGCTCGCACGTGCACTTCCCACAGGCGAACTCCGCGCTGCGCTTCGACCGCGAAGCCGCGCACGGCCGCCGCCTCGACATTCCCGCCGGCACCGCGGTGCGCTTCGAACCCGGTCTGGGGCAGCGGGTTTCGCTGGTCCCCCTAGGTGGCGCCCGCGAAGTGCACGGAATCAGCCTCACCCCGCCCGGAAAGCTGGATGCCTGATGGAACTCTCCCGCGCCCGCTACGCCGAACTCTTCGGGCCCACTGTCGGCGACCGGATTCGCCTGGCCGACACCGACCTGCTCATCGAGATCACCGAGGACCGCAGCGGCGGACCGGGACTCGCCGGTGAGGAGGCGGTCTTCGGTGGCGGCAAGGTACTGCGCGAATCCATGGGACAGGCGCGCGCCACCCGCGCCGAGGGGACGCCCGACACCGTCATCACCGGTGCGGTGATCGTCGATTACTGGGGAATCATCAAGGCCGACATCGGGATTCGCGACGGACGGATCTGCGCCATCGGCAAGGCCGGTAATCCGGACACCATGACCGGGGTGCATCCGGATCTGGTGGTTGGGCCGTCCACCGAGATCATCGCGGGCAACGGGCGCATCGTCACCGCGGGCGCCATCGACTGTCACGTGCACTTCATCTGCCCGCAGATCCTGGACGAGGCCATGGCGGGCGGCATCACCACCCTCGTCGGCGGCGGCACCGGACCGGCCGAAGGATCCAAGGCCACCACCGTCACGCCCGGCGCCTGGCATCTGGGCCGCATGCTCGAGGCCACCGATTCCTGGCCGGTGAACATCCTGCTGCTCGGCAAGGGCAATACCGTGCGCGCCGAGGCCATGTGGGAGCAATTGCGCGGCGGCGCGGGCGGTTTCAAACTGCACGAGGACTGGGGCACCACCCCGGCCGCCATCGACGCCTGCCTCACCGTGGCCGATGCCTCCGGCGTCCAGGTGGCGCTGCACTCGGACACCTTGAACGAGGCCGGATTCGTGGAGGACACCCTCGCGGCCATTCGCGGGCGGGCCATCCACTCGTATCACACCGAAGGCGCGGGCGGCGGCCACGCACCCGACATCATCACCGTCGCTTCGTACGCCAACGTGATGCCGAGCTCCACCAACCCGACCCGGCCGCACACCGTCAACACCCTCGACGAACACCTCGACATGCTCATGGTCTGCCATCACCTGAGCCCGTCCATCCCCGAGGATCTGGCGTTCGCCGAGAGCCGGATTCGGCCCTCGACCATCGCCGCCGAGGATCTGCTGCACGACCTCGGCGCGATCTCCATGATCGGCAGCGATGCCCAGGCCATGGGTCGCATCGGCGAAGTCGTCATGCGCACCTGGCAGACCGCCCACGTCATGAAGCGCCGCCGCGGCGCACTGCCCGGCGACGGCGCGGCCGACAACAACCGCGTCCAGCGCTACGTCGCGAAATACACCATCTGCCCGGCGGTTACGCACGGCCTCGACGCCGAGATCGGCTCCATCGAGGTTGGCAAACTCGCCGACCTGGTGCTGTGGGAACCCGCGTTCTTCGGTGTCCGCCCGCACGCGGTGATCAAGGGTGGCGCGATCGCCTGGGCCGCCATGGGTGACGCCAATGCCTCCATCCCCACCCCGCAGCCGGTCCTGCCGCGTCCCATGTTCGGTGCGTCGCCGGTGGTCGCGGCCGGCACCTCGCTGCACTTCGTCTCCGAGGCCGCCATCGAGGACAACCTGGCCTCGCGCCTGCGCGTGAACCGCAGACTGGTCCCGGTCGCCAACGTCCGCAAACGCGGCAAGGCCGACCTGCCCAACAACGAGGCCATGCCCCGCATCGAGGTCGACCCCGACACCTTCACCGTGCGCATCGACGGGGAAGTGTGGGCCGAGGAACCAGCCCGCGAATTGCCGATGGCGCAGCGCTACTTCCTGTTCTGAGGTCGCGGCCGCCGCGAGGGAATGTGCGAATTCTCTCGCGGTGCGCGTAATGCTGGAAGCCCGTCCGGTGCGGGGGCAGACTGCGATCATGACCTCATCCGATTGGGCCGCAGTCGATCGCTATCTCGTGGACACCCTCGTGGGCGAGGAGGACGCGCCCACCCTGCGGGCGAACGCCGAGGCCGGGCTGCCCGCCATCGACGTCTCGCCGCCGCAGGGGAAGTTCCTCTATCTGCTCGCGAAATCCATTCGGGCGCAGCGGATTCTGGAGATCGGCACCCTGGGTGGTTACAGCACGGCGTGGCTGGCGCGCGCGGCCGGTAAGAGCGGGCAGGTCGTCACGCTCGAATTCGAGGAGAAGCACGCGCGGGTGGCACGCGAGAACCTCGACCGCGCCGGGGTGGGGGATCGGGTGGAGATTCGGGTCGGCGCGGCGCTCGACAGCCTGCCCGTGCTCGAGACCGAACGGCCCGAGCCCTTCGATCTGGTGTTCATCGACGCCGACAAGGTGAACAACGCCAACTATGTGCGATGGGCCTTGAAGCTGACCCGGCCCGGGTCGGTCATCATCGTCGACAATGTGGTGCGGCAGGGCGGTATCGCCGATGCGGAATCCACCGACGCCGCGGTCCAGGCCAGCCGTGACGTGATCGAATTGTTCGCCGCCGAACCGCGATTGGACGCCACCGTCTTGCAGACCGTCGGCGGCAAGGGCTGGGACGGTTTCGCCTACGGCATTGTGCTGGACCAGGACTGAGCGGTGGCCGGGTCGCGCCCGCGGGCCCGGAAGTCCTTGCGCGGCATCGCCGTCGTGGCCGCGCCGGTCGCCACCCTGGCCCTGGTGGTCGGCGTGCTGGCCGCCATCATGTGGGACGCCGACCACCCGGCGTCCGCGCGCACCGGTGCGGTCGAACCACAGCCGACCGTCAGCGCTTCGGACACCGCGGCCCACCCCGCCGCGCACTGACACGGTTGAATAGGCGGCATGTCGAAGCGCCGCAATTCCCGCCCGGAACCCGTGGAGTGCCCGTGCGGACTGCCCGCCAACTACTCGGACTGCTGTGGGCGATTGCATCGCGGTGAGGTGAAGGCGAGCACCGCCGAGCAGTTGATGCGTTCGCGATTCAGCGCCTTCGCCGTGCAAGACGAGGGGTATCTGCTGCGTAGCTGGGACCCCGAAACCCGGCCCGCCGACGTCGATTTCGATCCCGGTCTGCGCTGGGACCGCCTGGAGGTGCTCGGCTCCACCGGCGGCGGACCTTTCCATACCGAGGGCACCGTCGAATTCCGCGCGCACTATCGCGCCCACGGGACGGCGGGTCAGCTGCACGAGAACAGCCGATTCCGCCGCGACCGGGGTGCGTGGGTGTACCTCGACGGCGAAATCGAGGACTAGCCGCCGACCGATATCAGGGCCAAGGGCGCGCCGAACGGATCGGCGATGACACCCAGGCGGGACGGGCCGGGCATGTCCCGGGCGGGCTGCACGACCGAGCCGCCGAGATCCACCGCCCGCGCGATGATCGCATCGACGTTCTGGACGCGCCGCGTTCTCCCACGCGGCATCGGTGTAGTGCCAGCCGAATACCGTGCGGTAGAAGGCCATCGCATCGGCAGGTGTTCGCGCCGCCGCGTATTCGATCCAGCACGGATTGTGTACCTCGCCCCAGCACTCCGAACCGGGGTCGGTGATCGGCTGCGCGACGCCGTAGGCCGCGCCGTGCGCGGACATGCACCCGGACGGGACCACGGCCCGCGCATCGATACAGACGAGGCCCGGCGGCCGAATTCATCGCCGGTCAGGCGCGAGCGGCCGCCTCGAAACCGTCACACAGGGCGCGCAACCCGGAATCGAGCAGGCTCTGCGGATCCAGCAGATCCGAGCCGCCGGTGCCGTGCAACGTGGTCAACGCGGGCGGCGTGGGCCACAGCGGTACGCCGTCGAGCAGGGCGGTCAGGCCCGAGCGTTCGTCGTCGGCATCGGTATCGCGTTTGGGAAGTAGTAGCGCGCTCACCTGCTGAAGTGCCACGCCCGCAATGTAACTCCACACCGACAGCGACATGCGGGTGGCCTCGCGAGTGTCCACGCCGAGTTCGTGGAAGCCCTCCACCAGCCAGGCCAGCACGATCAGGCTGTGCTCACCGAAGTTGTAGCGCGGCACCGCGAAGGTGAACAGCACCCACGGATGTTCCTGATACAGCCGCCAATCCACCTCCGCGGCGATCCGCACCCGGTCCCGCCAGGTCCAGTCCTGCCCGTCGGCGGGCGGATACGGGTTGCGCCGCGAGACCTCGTCGGTCATGGCGGCCAGCAGGGAGTCCTTGTTGGGCACGTGCCGGTACAGCGACATGGCGCCGACGCCGAGGCGGTCGGCGATCCGGCGCATGGACAGCGCGTCGAGTCCGGCCTCGTCGGCCAGGGTGATGGCGGTGTCGACAATGGCGGCCCGGGTGAGCTTGGCCTCGCTCATCGGCTTAGTAGTTTCCTTCCGGTGCCGGGAATGCGTACACTGTACCCGGCTGTTGCGTACGTCGTACGCGTCGCTCGGATCGGGCGGCCTCCACATTCGAAGCTCGCCCGGAAGGATAAGTGATGCCGAGCACCCTCGTACGCTCAGATGCCACCACCTCGCGTCGCGCCTGGCTCGGTCTGGCAGTGCTACTGCTGCCCGTACTGCTGGTGTCGATGGATATGTCGGTGCTGTATCTGGCGATGCCGACGCTCACCGACAGCCTGGATCCCTCCGCCACCCAGCAGCTGTGGATCCTCGACATCTACGGATTCATGATCGCCGGACTGCTCATCACCATGGGCAATGTGGGCGACCGGATCGGGCGGCGCAATATCCTGCTCGCCGGAGCGACGGTGTTCGGGCTGGCCTCGATTCTCGCGGCGTTCGCGCCGAACGCCGCCGTGCTCATCGCGGCGCGCGCCCTGATGGGGGTGGGCGGCGCGACCCTGCTGCCCTCCAGCCTGGCGTTGATCTCCACCATGTTCCCCGAGGCGCGGGCGCGCGCGACCGCCATCGGCATCTGGACCGCGTTCTTCGCGGGCGGGTCGGCGGTCGGGCCGATCATCGGCGGCGTACTGCTGCACCACTTCTGGTGGGGGTCGGTGTTCCTGATCAATACGCCGGTGCTGCTGGTGCTGCTGGTCTTCGGGCCGCTGCTGCTGCCCGAGCACAAGGCGGCCGGGCGCGGACCGCTGGATCTGCTGAGCGTGGGGTTGTCCATCGGCGGCATCCTGCCCATCGTGTACGCGGTGAAGCATTTCGCGGCCGAGGGCTTCGACGCGCCGGTGATCGGGATCGGGCTGATCGGTGCGCTGCTGCTGGTGCTGTTTGTGCGCCGGCAGCGGGTGCTGGCGGAACCGCTGCTGGATCTGAGCCTGTTCAAGCGCGGATTGTTCTCGGTGGCAATCGGTTCCAGCACCGTCGGCATGCTGGCGCTGGCCGGGATGAGCTTCCTGACCAGCACGTACTTGCAGTCGGTGACCGGGCGGGACGCCTTGCAGGCGGCGCTGCTCGGCATTCCGATGGCGGTCGTGGTGTTCGTGACCTCCATGAGCGGCGCCCGGATCGGGCGCTGGCTCGGCACCCGCGGCGCGTTCGTGCTGGCGCTCGGCATGGCGGCGGTCGGCAACCTGATGCTCCTCGGTGTCGGCGTGCACGGTGGAATCGGCTGGTACATCGCCGGTTCCGTGGTCGCGGGCGCGGGTCTGGGCACGGCGTTCACGCTGGTGTCCGAGGTCGCGGTGTCGTCGGTTCCGGCCGAGCGGGCCGGGTCGGCGGTCGGCATCTCCGAAACCAGCTTCGAGCTCGGCAACGGGCTGGGTCTCGCGCTGCTGGGTTCGCTCGCGGCGCTGGTGTTCCGCAACGGCGGGGACTTCGGGTCCACGCTGGGGGAGACGATCGCGCACGCCGGCGGTAATTCGGCGCTGATCGAATCGGCGCGCGAATCCTTCGTCGACGGTATGCACGTGGCGACCACCGCCGGTGCGATCCTGCTGGCGATCATGGCGCTGGTCGCCGCGTTCGCGCGGACCGGCACCCCGGAACGGACCGAGGCGCCGGCGCGGCCGGTGCACTGAGTGGTCAGTTGCCGAACACGGTGGCGATCGCCTCGGCGGCCCACTTGTTCAAGGGCGTGACGATCCGCTGGTGCACCCAGCGGATCGGGCGCGTCACACACGCCGTCCAGATCGTGGCCAGCAGGGCCAGAAGTGGTTGCAGCACAGTTCGGTACAGGTAGCGGCAGGGGATCACCACCAGGTAGTTCACCACGGTGGTGGCCACCTGCCAGCCGAACACCACGATCGCGCCGAGCGCGAGCAGTACCGGACGCAGCAGCCAGCGCCACAGCATCCGAAGCGGCCAGAGGATCAGCCAGCGGCCCAGGAATTCGAAGACCGCGGCCAGCAGGTCCAGCAGCTTGCCGATCTGCTCGAAGCTCCAGCGGACCGCCCGGCCCAGCGGCGCCAGCACCCGATTCCGCACCCATAGGTCGAACGGGTGGATCACATACGCGTTGGTCCAGGTCAGGCCGGGCCGCAGCACATCTCGCCACAACCACACCAGCGGCACCACGATCAGCCATTTGCCCAGGAAGAGCAGTCCTCTGCCGATCTGCATCAGCGACCAGGCCAGCAATCGCAATCCCGGTAGCAGGATGCGCCGCCACAACCATTCCTCGACGGCCTTCTTCAACGGGCGCAGCAGGAAGTCGAGCAGGAACGCACCCAGTGGGGTCAGCACCATGCCCCACAGCAACTGCTGGATGAGCAGCCCCCACAGATAGTTCTTCGCGAAAGCCCAGATCGGCCGGATTACCCAGTACCAGAACAGCTTTGCCAGCGGGGCCAGTAGTTCTTCGAGGAAGTACCGCAGCCCCGCCCGGAACATACGGCCGAGCAGTTTCAAGCCCTCCCACACCAGCCGCGGTGGTACGAAGATCACCATCGCGATCGCCCGCGCGATCCAGCCCGCGATCGAAACCCGCTCCGGCGTTACCTGATCCGGATTCGGTGTCACCATGTTCGTTCCCCTTCCCCGTGCACCGGAATACATCCTGATCGAGGAATTGCTTCGCGCCCAGCGTATTTCCACTCAGTTCGCCAACGGGAAACAGCGCGGGGATTAGAGTCGTTACCGTGACTGAGAATTCGGCACAGAGCAGTGCGAATCCAGAATCCAACGGCAGACCCCTCGCCGAGCGAGTGGCCACCAGACTCTTCTATCCCACTTCCCGCCCGCGCGAGAAAACCTTGCGCGAGGCCGTATCCGGGCGTGTGGTGCTGATCACCGGGGCCTCGCATGGCATCGGCAAAGCCGCGGCCCAGAAGCTCGGCGCGGCGGGCGCGATCGTGCTGCTGGTGGCCCGCAGCAGCGACGACCTGGAACAGGTGGCCGCCGATATCCGCGCCGCCGGCGGCATCGCCCACGTGTATCGGGCCGACATCAGCGATATGGCGGCGGTGGAAGCTCTCGGCCGCACCCTGCTCGCCGAACACGACCACATCGATGTCGTGATCAATAACGCGGGCAAGTCGATTCGCCGCCCCCTGAACGAATCCTACGATCGCTTCCACGATTTCACCCGCACCATCGACGTCAACTACCTGGGCCCCGTCCGGCTGCTGCTCACCCTGCTGCCGAGCATGTGCGAACGCCGCGAGGGTCACATCGTCAACGTCTCCACCTGGGGCCTGCGCATGCCCCCGGCTCCCCGCTGGGCCGCCTACGGCGCCTCCAAATCCGCCTTCGACGTCTGGCTCCGCACCGTGGCCACCGAAATCGCCGCCGACGGCCTCACCACCACCTCCGTCTACCTCCCGCTCGTCCACACCCGGATGAGCGCCCCCAGCGACTTCAGCGGCGTCCCCGGCCTCACTGCCGACGAAGCGGCCGACCTGCTCTGCCACGCGGTGGTCTCGCGCCCCTTGGAAATCTCCCCCTGGTGGACCGGTCCCGTCCAAGCGTGGTCCGAACTCCGCCGCGGCGCTGCCCAGCGTTTCATGGAACGCAGCTTCCGCCGCTGAGCCCGCCGCGCAGTCGGCTCGGGTCGTACCCACCGACCGGGTCCGCGTGACCGACCCGGTATTACGATCAACCGGTGATCGACCCGGATGTGCGCCCATGAGCCTGGCGACCCTGCTCACCCTCGCCGACTCCCGCCTCCCCATCGGCGGCCACGTGCACTCCGGCGGCGTCGAGGAGGCCATCACCTCCGGTCTCCTGCGCGACGTCCCCACCGTCGAGCTCTACCTCCGCCGCCGCATCCGCACCTCCGGCCTGGTCGCCGCCTCCCTCGCCGCCGCGGTCTGCGCGGGCACGCTCACCCCTGCCCGCGCCGAACAAGAAGCCGACGCCCGCACCCCATCCCCCTCGGCCCGCACCGCCTCCCGCGCCCAGGGCCGCGGCCTGCTCCGCCTCGCCAAACAGGTCTGGCCTCAAGCGGATTGGCGCACTCTCGGTCCCCGCCCCCACCTCTCGACCGTCTTCGGCGTCGTGGGAGCCGTCTCCGCCGAATCCCCGCAGGACATCGCGGCGGTGGTCGTCTACACCACCATGACCGGCGCGGCCACCGCCGCCCAACGCCTGCTGGCGCTCGACCCGGCCGCCGTCGCAGCCTGCACCATCCGGCTGGCCGCCGTCTGCGACCAAACCGCCCACGAGGCAACCAAATCCCTCGCCACCCTCTCCGACCCCCTCCAAGACGTCCTCGCCGAACGCCACCTCACCCGCGATATGCCGCTCTTCGCCTCATGATTGGTCGCGAGGCCCCGGGATCGCCACGATGACCTCGCCCTGATCCCCGCCGCCCGCGAAATCCTCACCGGCGCGGACCATGCGCCGTTCCCCGCTGTCGTCAGCGGACACGCCGGCATCGACGAATCCGTGACGCCGGTACAACGCGATCGCCGCGGCATTGGCGGACTTCACCGACAGCGCGACCGTGCCGGAGTTCGCCCACTCCACCACGGCGCGCACCGCGGCATCGCCCACACCTCGCCCGCGTGCGAACGGGGCGATCCACAGCGAGCGCAGTTCAGCGGTGCCGTCTTCCAGGAAATCGCCGCTCACCATGCCCGCGGGTGAACCGTCGAGACGAAGCACGATATTGAACGCCATGGCCTCCAGCCGTCCGCGCCAGCGCGGCTCGGTGTCCCCGGGACCGGACCATTCGGCAATCGTCGAACCGAACGCCGCAGCCGATTCCGTGAGCGCTTCCCGCCGCAGTTGCCGCCACAGCCGCCAGTCGTCGGGGGTGAGGAGCTGGAAATCGATCACGCTGCCACCTTTCTCGGTTGACGGATGTGGTTGGCGAACGAGCTGGCGGGGGAGTTGGCTACCTTGCTCCGGCCGCGCGGAGTCCGAAATCCGCGTCGACACCTACTGCACCAGGCACAGCTGCTGGGGCGGACCCGGTCAGACGGTCCACCTGACATATCTCCCGACCGGAGTCACCGCATGTGGCGAGGCATACGGCAGCACGTCGTCGGCGGCCGGGCGGCATGCGATGCGGGTGCTGGCCGCGCGGCTGTCCGCCGTCGCCGAGGGCCGTGCGGTGGCGAACGACTTCGCGCGGGGATCGATGGTCGCGCGTGGTGCGGGCGAACCGGAGACCGTCCGCACCTACGACCTGATCGCCTGGCGGGTTACCGACCATCGGCGGGCCATCACGCTGCCCGGGCCGTTCGAACCCGAAACCTTGGATTCGATCGGCGAAGCGCTCAGGACCCGATCATGAGGGGGCGATGGGGGTGCAGTTCCACGATCGCCACCAGATCGCCGTAGGGGACCGCGCCGTGGGCCAGGCGATGGGCCATGCGGGCGAAAGCGGTGCGGGCGCCGTACTTGATGCGCATCCCCTCGCGGATCTGGGCGGCCAGGTAGGTGTTGTTGACGATGTGGGCGGTGCCGTAGTGCTGGCGGGAGCCGAGGGCGGGACGACCTCGCCAGTCACCGGCTTGGATGAGCACGCGGCCGTTGTATGCCAACTGTTGCGCCTCGGCACCGTGAGAGGAGAGGACGAAGGCCAGGCGGCCGTATTCGGCGGGGACCACGAGGTGGGGTGTGGTCGCGATGGAGTTCTCGGCGATGGGCCGGGTGACCAGGACGGATTTGGCGTCCCACCAGAGGGAGCCTTGATGCCAGGTGGTGGGCGCCGGGGGAGCTCCGGGGGCGGGCGCGGGCTGGGGGTGGAAGGTCGCGGTGGGTGCGTTGTGTGTTGTCATGATCAGTGAGCTCCAAAAGCTTTGTGGTGCCGTACCTTTCGAACAGGCGTCACGCGTCCGTGGGTGACGTGGGGAGTGACTCGGCCCGGATCGAGCGGGGGTGCGCGCCGCGAATTGTCCCGATTCCGAGGTTAGCGGGGCTTACGAGTCGCTGCCATGACCCCTGGTCTGCGGTGTCGGACACACCGTGCCGATCTGATCGAGGCTGGTCGGCGGGGTGGGTAACACGCGGTTTACGTGTATCGGACAGGATGGGTGCATGCCACCTCATTTCATCGACGGGGAACCCCACGAGCACAGCCATGACCGCCCCAAGCGGGAGCGGACGCCCGGTGAACCGGTGCGGATCGGGGTCGGCGGACCGGTCGGTTCGGGTAAGACGGCGCTGGTGGCGGCCCTGTGCCGGCAGCTGCGGGACGAGCTCTCGCTCGCGGTCTTGACCAATGACATCTACACCACCGAGGACGCGGACTTCCTGCGTCGCAATGCGGTCCTGCCCGACGAGCGCATCACCGCCGTGCAGACCGGTGGCTGCCCGCACACCGCCATCCGCGATGACATCACCGCCAACCTGGACGCCATCGACGACCTGATCGAGGCCAACCCGCCCCTGGACCTGATCCTGGTGGAGTCCGGCGGCGATAACCTGACCGCCACCTTCTCCTCCGGCCTGATCGACGCCCAGATCTTCGTGGTCGACGTGGCCGGCGGCGACAAGGTCCCGCGCAAGGGCGGCCCGGGCGTCACCTGGTCGGATCTGCTGGTCATCAACAAAACCGATCTGGCCCCGATGGTCGGCGCGGATCTGAGCGTGATGGACCGGGATTCGACCAAGGTCCGTGAGGGCCGCCCGTTCGTGTTCACCTCGCTGACCGAGGACCCGGCCGCCACCCCGGTGCTGGAGTGGGTTCGCGAGCAGCTGCGCCTGGCCGCCGAACAGGATGCGGGCGTTGCGCATTCGCACTGACCATCCGGTGCGTAGTCGCATCGACTGCATCGGAGCGCGCGGTGCGGACTGAGCTGCGAATCGCCGCGACCGCCGGCGCCCTGCCGCATATTCACGCGGTGGGCGGGCTGTCGGCGCGGCGCACCGGCGTGGACACCGTGCATTTCATCGGCACGGCTGCCACGCCGTTGGGCGGCGACGTGCTCGACATCTTCGTGATCGTCGGCCCCGGCGCGACCCTGAACGTGCGCTCGGTGGCCGCGACCATCGCACTCCCGGGCCGGGAGACCCTGAAATCGCTGGCCCGCTGGCATTTCGAGGTCGCGGCGGGCGGCACCCTGGATTTCGATCCCGAGCCGACCGTGGTCGCGGGCGGCGCCGAGCATGAAACCCTGACCTCGGTGCGGCTGGCCGAAGGCGCGCGACTGCGGCTGCGTGAGCGCGTGCAGATCGGCCGCACGGGCGAGGAGCACGGCTACTGGTCCGGCACGCTGGATGCCGATCTCGGCGAAATCCCCTTGCTCCGGCACCGTTTGGACCTGGGCGCGGACGCGGCGACCGACGACGCCCTCGCGGCCCCGCGGGCAGTGGAGAGCGTTCTCACCTATCCGGATGATCGCTCTGCCGAAACCACCGGGATGGACGCGGCGCTACTGCCCCTGGCCGCGGGCGGCTCGCTCTACACCCGCACCGCAACCCTGTTGCGCGTCTAGCGTTTACACCTCGTGCACATTCACCCCGTGCACAGCCGCGCGGCGGGAACCGGACCTCACCCCCGGTTCCCGCCGCGCGGTTATCCGCTGCAATGAGCGACGGTCGTCGGACCGAAATCAGCTGGCGACGACACGTGGTGGAGCGTTGAACGCGTTCACCGCACCCACCGCGGCCCCGATCGCCGCACCCGCGACCGCTGCCGGCACGGTGATGACCGCCGCACCCGCCGCCGCGCCGAGCGCCGGACCGGCGACCAGCCCCACGGGGAACAACGGCAGGCCGACCACCAGACCGACGGCCGCGCCGACGGTGGCGGAGGTGAGCGCGAACGGCATCGCCGAACTCGCTCCGGCCAGCGCACCCATGGCCGCGGTGCCGACGGTTTGCCCGGCGATGCGGTCGGATCGGCTGCGCTCCATGCCGATGGAGTCCAGGAAGGTGGCGAGGTTCGCCTCCGTCTGGGCGGCATTGTCATTGATCTGGATCGCTTGTTCGGAATCGATCCAGTTCGGGGCATCGACCTGCACATCGCCGAAGCGGAACTTGCCGGGAGGCGGGGCGATGGGTGGCACGGGCGCCACGGGGACCGGCGGATGCAGCACACCCACCGGGGCCAAGTAGCTCTTGTCCGGGATCGCACGCGACCACTGGATGGAGCTCTTGGTGTCGTTGGGGATTTGCAGGCCCTCGTATGGCATCACGTTCGGCGCGTCGGCCGCCGGCCACTGCTGGGGTGCGTCGTCGTGAGCCGTGACCGCATTCGGCTGGGCCGGCGCCGCATTGGCGGCTCCGGTTCCGACGATCGCCATGACTAGCGGAACCGCTCCCGCTGCCACCACGTTGCCGACCTTGTTGCGATGCGGGTTGAGGGCTCGGTGCTTACCTGCGGCCATGCACGACCTTTCTTCCGGGGAACATCGACGCCCGACATTCGGACCCGTCGGTCACCTGGATTGGTATGCGTCCGGAAGACCCGAAAGGTTTGTTTTTGCCGAAAGTTAGCCAACTGCTGGGAAATTCACCCAAAAGGGCCGGGACCCCTGGAAGAGGCCCCGGCCCTGGCTGAATCGCCGTCATACGACGGAGGTGTTGCTACGACGTCAGGAAGCGACGGTCTCGTCCGCGGCCGCGGCGGTGTTCGCAACCGGCGCGCCCTCGGTGGCCGGAGCCGTGAAACCGTTGACCGCACCCACGGCAGCGCCGATGGTCGCGCCCACGGCAGCGGCGGGCACCGCGACCAGCGACACGCCCGCGGTGGCCCCGATGGCCGGGCCGAAGACCCAGCCGGCGGGCGCGAACGGCGTGCCGACCATGGCCCCGACGAACCCGCCCATGACCAGTGCGACGGCCTCGACCGGCGCGGCCGCCCCGACACCCACCGCCGCGCCGACGGCGGCGGTGCCGACGGTCTGGGCCGCGATGCGATCGGACCGGCTGGGCTCGAAGCCCGCCGAATCCAGGGTCTGCGCCAGTTCGGCCTCCGCGGCCGCGGCCACGGCATTGACCTGAGCGGCCTGCTCGGCGGTGAGCCAGGTCGGGATGTCGACCTGGGTGTCACCGAAGCGCAGCTTGCCCTCGGGCGCCGCGATGGGCGCCACCTCGGCGGCCCGCAGCGGATCGGGCGAGCGCAGGTTCTGCGTATCGACCGGTGCCAGCGGCGCATTGGGGATGTCCCGCACGCCGGTGGCGGAGTTGCGGCCCACCCGGACCACGGTCGCCGCGGCCGGGTCGGTCATGGCGCCGGGTTCGGCGGCCATGGCCTGGGCGGCCTTGCCCTCCACGCCGAGCGCGGTGGGGGTGGTGTTCTCCAGGTAGTTCTGCGCACCGTCGGCGAGCGCCTGCGGCACCGGCACGGTGACCTGCCCGAACGGGGTGTCGAGGGTGACCCCCGGCTGGGTCTGGGGAGCCTGGTTCTCCACCATGGCGGGCTGGGTCTCGTCCGGCGAAACCGTTTCCGCCGCAGCGTTTCCGGTATTACCGAAGGCCGCGACCAGCGGGAGCGCGCCCGCGATGGCGAGGGAACCGAGGCGCCGCTTGCGCGGCGAAATCTGATCAACCGGTTGGCGTTTGCCCATGGATGACCTTTCTACGAATGTCGATGGATGTTCGACATTCGGATCCGGCCGGTGTGCCGGATTGGTCGGGACTTGCCGCCCGGTGACGTCGGCGTGTCAGCTCGCGGATTTCTCCGCGGGCTGACCGGTCGGACTGTTCGCCACGGATTTGCCGTTGCCCGTTGGGGATTCGCCGCCGATTTGCTTGTGCAGTTCCCGCGCCTCGTCCGGATCGTCGAGCGCTTCCAGGGCGAGCCGCGCGAACACCCACTGTTCGGTGGCGGCCATCTGCCCGCGATGGCGGCCCAGGAACGAGACGAACCATTCGAGCACGGTGACGAACCGGCTGCGGAAGCCGACCAGGTACCACAGGTGCAGGCCCAGCCACGCCAGCCAGGCGAAGAAGCCGGAGAACTCCAGCTTGCCGACCTGGCACACCGCGTTGAAGCGCGACACGGTGGCCATCGAACCCTTGTCGAAGTACTTGAAAGGCTTGCGCTCCTCGGGCTTCTGGCCGTCCTTCACCTCGGCCTTGATGGCCTTGGCCGCGTACGTGCCGCCCTGGATCGCGCCCTGCGCCTGCCCGGGCACGCCCGGCACCGACATCAGGTCGCCGACCACGAAGACGTTCGGGTAGCCCTTGATGGTCAGATCCTGCTCGACCACGACCCGCCCGGCCCGGTCGATCTCGGTGCCCTTCGACTTCTCGGCGAGGATCTTGCCCAGTTCGCTGGCCTGCACGCCGGCCGACCAGACCTTGCAGGCGCTCTCGATGCGCCGCTCGGAGCCGTCCTTCTCCTTGATGGTCACCCCGCGCGCGTCCACGTTGGTGACCATCGCGTTGAGCTGGATCTCCACGCCCATCTTCTCCAGCCGCTTGGCCGCCTTGCTGCCGAGTTTGGGGCCCATCGGCGCGAGCACCGCGCCGGCGCCCTCGACCAGGATGACGCGCGCGTCGCGGGTGTCGATATTGCGGAAGCTGCCGTCCAGGGTGCGGTCGGCGAGTTCGGCGATCTGCCCGGCCAATTCGACGCCGGTGGGGCCCGCGCCCACGACCACGAAGGTCATGAAACGGTCGCGCGTCTCCTGGTCGGTGGCGAGTTCGGCCTCTTCGAAGGAGCCCAGGATGCGCGCGCGCAGTTCCAGCGCGTCGTCGATGGTCTTCATACCGGGCGCGTAGGTGGCGAAGTGATCGTTGCCGAAGTACGACTGCTGCGCGCCGGTGGCGACGATGAGCGAGTCGAACGGAGTCACGGTGTCGGAGTTGAGCAGTCGCGAGGTGACGGTGCCGCCGTCGAGGTCGATATCGTTGACCTCGCCCATGATGACCCGCACGTTCTCCTGCTTGCGCAGCACGATGCGGGTGGCGGGCGCGATCTCGCCGACCGACAGGATGCCGGTGGCCACCTGGTACAGCAGTGGCTGGAACAGGTGCGTGGAGGTCTTGGAGATGAGGGTGATGTCGACGTCGGCCTTGCGCAGGTGCTTGCAGGCGAAGAGGCCACCGAAACCGGACCCGATCACCACCACCCGATGGCGCTGTGCGACGGATTTATCGGCGTTCATCTAGTCCCTGCTCCTAGCCAGACGGTGAAACTACGACACTTCACGCCCAAGGGTAGTAGGGCGTGAGGCACGAGGACCAATCAGGACCAATCGGAAAACGGACGATCACGACAACTACCCCGAAAATACAATATGGACGGTCGGTCAGGGTGGAATGTCGTGATCGTCGCGAACGGTCGTGTCGGTACCGAGACCGGTCAGCGCCCGGCGAGCAGGAGTTTGGCGAGCTGCGTGGTGGTTTCGGAGCCTTCCACGTAGCCGCCCTCATTGCCCTGCTCGGTCATGATGGCGAGGGTGTAGCGCTCGTTCGGGCCCGCGAAGCCGACCGAATTGACCACCCAGCCGCCGACCTCGTTGGACCAGCCGTTCTTCAGGCCGGGGTTCATCGACGCGCCCGCACCCCACACGCCCCAGTGCTGGTTGGTGTCCACCCGGCGCATGCGATCGATCAGGTAGGCGCGGTCGTCGGGGTGCATGCGGGTCAGGATGTCGTCCATCAGCCGGTCCAGGTCGGCCGGGCTGCACTGCTGGAAACCCCAGTCCGGGAACAGCTTCGTCTGCTCGATGGTGGTGGTCGGCGGCAGCGGCACCAATCCGGACATGCCGTTGGCGCGGAAGGCGTTGTTGAACGACATCCGATCGATGCCCGCGTACTTGTTCCACAGCACGTCGGCGGCATGGTCGTTGGAGGTTGCCAGCATCGACTCGAGCAGGGCGCGGTCCCCGCCGTCCAGGTTGATGGCGCCCACCCGGGCGCGATTCAGCAGATCCTCCGCGATCGCCAGTTTGATGGTGGAGGCGGTCCAGAACATGGTGTCCGCGTTGCCATTCCGGTAAATGCCGCCGCTCACCCGGTCGCGCAGTACATAACCGGTGACGCCGGGGCGCGAGCGCAGATAGTTGTCGGCCGCGGTGATGCGATTGGACATATCGCAGTCGAAGCCCGGCAGGCAGCCCTGGGTGGCCACCGGCTGGGCTTCCGCGTTCAGGGTGAATACCGGGGCAGCCGGGATCAATACCGCCGCTGCGAGGACACAGGTCGAGGTGGCCACGCGCCGGGCCATCGGAGAACGCACGAAGAGACACAATAGACATCACAAAGGGTGCTTTGCACGTCTTGAGCTCAGATACCTCGTGTGTTATCGAATCGACGCTCGCGCACGGGGTTTCGATGTCCTAGCGGAAAGCCGCGCGTAGTTCTTCGATGCTGCGCCCGTTGAGGCGATAGCAGTGCTCGAACGCCTCGGTGTGATGGTCGCGCGGCCAAGCGGCCAATACGACGCCGCGCCCGTAGTGGCGCGAGTTGATCAGCTCCCAGCGCTCACCGACTCGGCGGACCGTGAAACCGGTTCTGGGAACCAGGGGAATCACCGACGCAGACATCGACGCTAACCAGCCTTTCACTACCACTTTCCGGCCTCCACCCGAAAGGCACTGTCGCATACCACAGTCGAATTCCCCAGTGACGCGCCCTAGCAAATCCGAGGCGTGTGGCGGGTGTCACCCGGCGAGCCGGGGCACCCGGTGTTTGCATGTCGTTCGCCGACTGTATAAACACAGCTCGTGCACATTCATCGGGCCGAGCGTGCGGACACGCTCGCCGACGCGCTGGCCGAGCTGCTCGCCGATCCGCTCGGCGACCCGTTCACCCCCGAGGTGGTCGCGGTGCCGGCCAAGGGGATCGAGCGCTGGCTGAATCAGCGGCTGGCGACGGTTCTGGGTAGCGGGTCGTATGCCGACGGGATTTCGGCGAATATCGACTTCGCGGATCCGGCCGGGCTGGTGGGTGCGGTGCTGGCCGAGGCGACCGGGATCGATCCGGAGCAGGATCCGTGGGCGCCGGAGCGCTCGGTGTGGGCGTTGCTGCCGGTGCTCGACGAGGTGCTCCGCGAACCGTGGGCCGGGGTGCTGGCGCGCCATCTCGGGAACGGGGACGCCGGGCAGTATCGGGTCGGGCGGCGGTACGCGACGGCCGCCCGGATCGCGGGGCTGTTCGATACGTATGCGGCGCAACGGCCCGCCATGATTCTGGACTGGGCGGCCGGTATCGACAGCGACGGCGCGGGGGCTCGGGGGACCGGCGATCGGGACGCGTGGACGGGCGGATCGTTCGGTGGTGCGGCCGCGCGATCCGGCGATGCGGGCGCCGGGCGCGGTGATGGTCTGCTGCCGGAGGATCTGCGGTGGCAGCCGGAGTTGTGGCGGCGGTTGCGGGCGGCGGTGGGGGTGCCGAGTCCGGCCGAACGGCTGGCGGCGGCGTGTGCGCGGCTGCGGGCGGAACCGGCGAGCGTGTCGCTGCCGGAACGGATTTCGCTGTTCGGCGTGACGCGGTTGACTACCGACCAGCTGGAAGTTTTGTCGGCTTTGTCGGTGGGGCGGCAGGTGCATCTGTGGCTGGTGCATCCGTCACCGGCATTGTGGACCAAGCTGGCCGATGCCGAAGTGACGCCGAATTCCGGTGTGCGGGTGCGGCATCCGCTGCTGGCGGCGCTGGGCCGGGATGTGCGGGAACTGCAAGAGCGGCTCGCCGGCTACGACCACATCGACACCTATCACCCGCGCCCCGAGACCGCCGCGCCGCGCACGCTGCTGAGCGAATTGCAGGCCGCCATCCGGCAGGACCGCTGGTCGCTCATGCCCGAACCCGCCCTGGCCGATGGCAGCGTCTCGGTGCACTCCTGTCACGGCGCGGCCCGTCAGGTGGAGGTGCTGCGTGATTGCCTGCTCGGCATTTTCGCCGCCGACCCGGCCCTGCAACCGCGCGATGTGATCGTCATGTGCCCCGATGTGGAGAGCTACGCGCCGCTGGTGCGCGCCGCCTTCGGGCAGTGGTCCCTGGAGGGCGCGGAGCCGGGGCATCCGGCGCACGGGCTGCGGGTGCGGCTCGCCGATCGCGCGCAGCGGGCGGTGAACCCGGTGCTCGGGGTGATCGGCACGCTGCTGGATCTCGCCGACGGCCGCGTCACCGTCACCGAAGTGCTGGATCTCGCTGCGGCGGAACCGGTTCGGCTGCGCTGCGGCTTCGACGACGACGATATCGAGCGGTTGCGCGACTGGGCCGCCGAGACCGGCGCGCGCTGGGGTATCGGGCAGCGGCAGCGGCAGGCGTTCGGGCTCGGCGATTTCGCGCAGAACACCGTCAACGCGGCCGTCGACCGGATCCTGCTCGGTGTGGCGGCCGGGGAATCCAGTGAGGACTGGCTGGATCTGGTGCTGCCCCTGGACGATGTGGACTCCAACGACATCGATCTGGCCGGCCGGTTCGCCGAGTTCGTGGACCGGCTCGCGGTCTGCCTGCGTGACCTGCGCGGGCCGACCCTGGAGGAACCGGCGGGAACGGCACGCCCCGCCGACGAGTGGGCGGCGGTGCTGGGCCGGGCCCTGGACCTGCTCACCGAGGTGTCCTACACCCAGACCTGGATGGGCGTGCAGGCGCGCCGTGAACTCGCCGCCGCACTGGAGTTCGCGGGCCGGACTCCCTTGCGGCTCAGCGATATCGGCGCCCTGCTGCGGGCCCGGCTGTCGGGCCGGGCTTCGCGCGCCAACTTCCGCACCGGCGAGCTGACCGTGTGCAGCATGGTGCCGATGCGTTCGGTGCCGCACCGCGTGGTGGTGCTGCTGGGCCTCGACGACGAGGTCTTCCCGCGCTCGGGCGGTGTCGACGGTGACGATGTGCTGGCCCGGCACCGTTGCCCCGGCGACCGCGACCCGCGCAGCGAGGACCGGCAGCTGCTCCTCGACGCCATCATGGCGGCCGGGGAGCGACTGGTGTTGCTGCACACCGGATCCGATCCGGTGACCGGCGCGCACCGCCCGCCCGCCATCCCGCTCGCCGAAGTCCTGGACACGGTCCGCGCGCACGTCGGCGCCTCCGCCATGGACGCCGTGATCACCCGGCATCCGTTGCAGCCCTTCGACCGCCGCAATTTCCAGCTCGACGCGCCCTTCAGCTTCGACACCGTGGCGCTGGCGGGCGCGCAGGCCGCCGGACGCCCGCCCGTCACCCGCCCCGCGTTCCTGGCCGCCCCGCTCGCGGTCTCCGAACCCGGTGACGTGGAGCTCGCCGACCTGGTCTCCTTCGTCGAACACCCGGTGCGCGCGTTCCTGTGGCAGCGCTTGGGAATTCGAGTCCCCGAGGAGGAAGAGGAGATCGGCGACCGCCTGCCCATCGAACTCGACGGCCTCACCAAATGGAGTATGGGCGAACGCATGCTGTCCGCCCGCCTCACCGGGGTGGACCCCGATATCCTGCGCGCGGCCGAATGGCGCCGCGGCACCCTGCCGCCCTTCGCGCTCGGCGGTGCCGTCCTCGACGAGGTCGAATCCACCGTCGACCGGCTGGTCCGGGTGGCCCAGCCGCTGCACGAAATCCCGGCCCGTACCGTCGATATCGCCGTGGATCTCGGTGACGGCCGCCGTCTCACCGGCACTGTCCCCGATGTTCACGACGACGCGCTGCTGCGCACCACCTACTCCCGTCTGGCCCCCAAACATCGCATCGCCGCCTGGACCCGCCTGCTCGCCCTGGCCGCCGCGGGCTCGCATCAAAGCTGGCGCGCCATCACCATCGGCCGTGGCAAGATGTCCCGTCCCGCATGGCAATCCACGCTGACGGCCCCCAACGCCGCCACCGCGCGCACCCTGCTCCGGGATCTGGTGGCCCTGCGCGATCTGGGACTCACCGAACCCCTGCCCATCGCTCCCGCCGCCTCCTCGGTCTACGCCGAACGCCGCCTGGCCGGCGCCACCTTCGAAGAGGCGCTGCTCGCCGCCGAACAGGAATTCGACGGCGGCAAGGACGGTCCCGGCCGCTTCGGTGAACACACCGACCGCTACCTGCGCTACATCCACGGCCCCGCCCCCCGCTTCCATCACCTCACCGGCGCCCCCGAAACGCACTTGCTGAACTCCGACGCCGAAACCACCCGCTTCGGCGACCTGGCGCGCCGCCTCTGGAATCCGTTGCTCACCAACGAGAATCAAGGCCAGCCGTGAACCCACTCCGCCCACCCGCCGAAAGCAACGGATGACCGACGACCTCTTCTCGCTCACCGACCCGGACACCGACCGCCCCGCCGCCCGCGCGCACCGGCGCGGTGACAGCGCCGGCGGTGCGGGCCGGCACCGCCGGGGCGGGGAACAGGAGAGCCCGGACCTGTTCGCCGCCGACCCCGCCACCGGTGCGGAGGTGGAGGACGCGGCTCACGTCGCCGTCGGCACGCGTGCCGATGACGGATCCGGCACGGAACCCGCCGCGGGCACGCCGGGTGGTGCACGGCAATTCGGCGTCGAGGACGATGACCGGAGCGTGGGTTCGGAAGGGGATGCGGATTTGTTCGGCGGGGCGCTCGGGGGTGTTGCGGAGGTGGTGCGGGACGTGGAGCCGGGTGACGAGGCCGACGGGCGGTTCTCGCTGACCGGGGCGTTGCCGGTGGGGACCACCGTGCTGGAGGCCAGCGCGGGCACCGGGAAGACCTACGCCATCGTGGGGCTGGCGGTGCGGTTCGTGGCCGAAATGGGGGTCGATGTTTCGGAGTTGCTGCTGGTGACGTTCAGCCGGGCGGCCACGCAGGAGCTGCGGGAGCGGACCCGGGATCGGTTCGTGGGAGTGGCTGCGGCGCTGGGGGATCCGGAACGGGCGCGGGCCGAGGGGGATGAGCTGGTTCGGTATCTGGCGCAGGCGAGCCCGTCGGAGGTGACGGCGCGGCGGGAGCGGTTGCTGGCGGCGCTGTCGGATTTCGATTCCGGGACCATCGCGACCACGCACAGCTTCTGCCAGCGGATGCTGGACGAATTGGGGTTGGCGGGGGAGCAGGATCCGGGGGTGCGGCTGGTGGAGAGCATCGAGGATGTGGTCTCGACCGTTGCCGATGATCTTTACCTGAGCCGGTATGCGCGAGGGCAGGCGCCGTTCGGGCCCGCCGATGCGCAGCGGCTGGCGCGGGCGGCCGTGCACGACGGGCACGCGATCCTGGTGCCGGAGACCGAGCTCGAGGACGACCCGGCGGGGGAGCGGGTGGCTTTCGCAGCGGCGGCGCGGGCGGAAACCGCACGGCGCAAACGACTTTCGGGCTTGCGTGACTACGACGATCTGCTCGTGCTGTTGCATGATGTACTCGCCGATCCGGAGCACGGGGAGCGGGCCTGCCGCCGGATCCGGGAGCGGTTCCGGGTGGCGCTGGTGGACGAGTTCCAGGACACCGATCCGTTGCAGTGGGATATCTTGCGGCGTGCTTTCCACGGGCACGCGACGCTGGTGCTGGTAGGCGATCCCAAGCAGGCCATCTACGCGTTCCGTGGCGCGGAGGTGCTCAGCTACCTGGATGCGGTGGCGCACGCGGACAATCGTCTCGAACTGACCACCAACCGGCGCAGTGACGCCGGGCTGCTGTCGGCGCTGCATCATCTGCAAGGCGGAGCGGCCTTGGGGCACAAGGAAATCACCGTGCACAAGGTGGCGGCGACGCGGCCGTTCTCGCGGCTGGCGGGCGAGCCCGAACAGGTGATTCCCTTGCGGCTGCGGTGTTTTCCGCGCACGGGCGCGGGAGCGCTGAACCGGTCCGGGTATCCGACGGTCGGGCGGCAGCGGGAACGGATCGCCGTGGATGTGGCGGCCGATATCGTGCGCCTGCTCGAATCGGGGATGCGTATCGACGCCGGCACCGCCCGCGAAAGGCCCATCGGGCCCGGGGATATCGCGGTTCTGGTGCGCAACCACAACCACTCCGACCTGGTGCGCAAGGAGCTCGAACGCGCCGGGGTGCCGTCGGTGCTCGCGGGCGGGGCGAGCGTATTCGGCATGCCCGCCGCCATCGAATGGCTGTGGGTGCTGCACGCCTTGGAGCAGCCGCACCGCGCCGACCGGGTGCGCCTGGCGGCCGGCACCGCCCTGCTGGGTTTGTCCGCCGCCGAAATCGACGCCGGCGGAGCGGATCTGGTCGGCAGGCTGAGCGCTCAACTGCGCGAATCGGCCCGTCTGTTCACCCGCATCGGTTTCGCAGCGGTGTTCGAAAAGCTCAGTGCCGAAACGCGATTGGCTCCCCGCCTGCTCGCTCTCGAAGGCGGCGAACGTCAGCTCACCGACCTGCGGCATATCGCCCAGCTGCTCGACGAAGCCGCCATGCACGAGGGGCTCGGCCTGACCGCCCTCACCCGCTGGCTGGCCGACCGCGTCCGCGACCCGGCCTCCGGCAGCGTTGCCGGTCGCAGCCGCCGCCTGGACCGTGACGCCGCCTCGGTCCAGATCGCCACCGTGCACGCCAGCAAGGGCCTCGAATTCCCCATCGTCTACCTGCCTTTCGCCTGGGACGCCGCCAAGATGCGCAACCCGCCCACCCTGCTCTTCCATGACGAGCAGGGCCGCCGCGTGCTGGATGTGGGCGGCCCCGACGCCGCCGGTTACACCAACCGCCGCCTCTGCGCCGAGGCCGAGGAAGCCTCCGAGGAACTGCGACTGCTCTATGTGGCGCTCACCCGGGCGGGGGCACAGGTGGTCGCCTGGTGGGCACCGGCCTTCGACACCCAGACCGCGCCCCTGCATCGCATGCTGCTGGGCCGGGAACCCGGTAGTCCCGCGGTGGCCGACAAGGCCCCGGTACCCGCCGATTCGGTTGTCCTGACCCGTTTCTCGGAATGGGCGGCCGCTGCCGAACCGGGCGTGATCGCCATCGAACCGGTGACCCGGACCGCCCCCGCACGGCTGCGCCGCGACCACACCGCCACCGCCACCGAAGCCTTGGCCGCCGCCACCTTCGACCGCACCCTCGATCAGGATTGGCGGCGCACTTCCTACTCGGCCCTCACCGCCGGCGCCCACGACGCCATGCCCGCCGGGGACGTCCCCGACGGTCGCGGTATCGCCGACGAACCCGCCACCCCGTCGGTCATCGCCGAAATCGACGTCTTCGCCGGCGCCGCACCATCGTTGATGAACACGCTGCCCTACGGCGCGGAGTTCGGCACCCTCGTCCACGAGGTCCTCGAATACGTCGATACCGACGCCCCCGACCTGGCCGCCGAGATCCGCACCCGCACCGCGTACGCGGTCACCGAGCAGATGTTCGACGCCGACCCGGAGGTCCTCGCGAACGCCCTGCTCGCGGTCATGCACACACCGATCGACTTCGGCACCGCTCGCTCCGGGCAGGCCGGGCAGGCCGGGCAGGCCGGGCAGGCTGGGCAGGCCGGGCAGGCCGGGCAGGCTGGGCAGGCCGGGCACGCTGGGCACGGCAGTGGCGCGCCCGTGGCAGATTCCGGCGCTACCGGTGCTGACACGCGGCAGGGCTGTACCTCTGAAGTGGCCGGCGGCAGCAGGCTGGGCACACTGGCGAGCATCCCCACCCGGGATCGCCTGAGCGAACTCGACTTCGAACTGCCCCTGACCGGCGGCGACGATGCCGTGACCGCCCGGGTGACGGTCCCCGACATCGGCGGCCTGCTGCGCCGCCACCTGCCCGCCGACGACATCTTCGCCCCCTATGCCGACCAATTGGCGCACCTCGACGACACCCCGTTGCGCGGCTACCTCACCGGCAGTATCGACGCCGTCCTGCGCGTCCGATCCGCCTCCGGACAGCCGTCTTTCGTCGTGGTCGACTACAAGACCAACCGCCTCGGCACCGGCGACCTCACCGTCGCCCACTACACCCGAGACCGCATGGCCGCCGAGATGATGCGCTCCCACTACCCGCTGCAAGCCATCCTCTATTCCGTTGCCCTGCACCGTTTCCTGCGCTGGCGCCTGCCCGGCTACGACCCCGCCGTCCACCTCGGCGGCATCCGCTATCTGTTCGTGCGCGGCATGATCGGCCCGCAAACCCCGGACGGCGCCGGCGTTTTCGACTGGATGCCGCCACCGGCGATGGTCGAGGAACTTTCCCTCTTGCTCGCCGGGGCCGAGGTGGGCCGATGACCGGCTCGGGCAGTACGCGATGCGAAAAGCTCGTCGCGGAAGGTTCAACCGAGCGGAGCACCTGTCTTCGCCGCGTTCGGCATGGCCGGGCGGCGAACTTCGGGCGGCTGCGGTGTCTTCGAACGGAGACCGCTGTCGTGACCATGCGGTGCCTGGGAAAGGGCTTGGCGTGACATCGATTCAGTTGGCGCAGCGGGGAACGGGGCCGTTGCAGGTGTTCAATGCGGCGGGCGTGCTGTCGGCCGCGGATCTGCATGTGGCGCTGCGGTTGGGGCGGCTCGGGCGGGAGCAATCGGAGCTGGTGTTGTTCGCCACCGCGCTGGCGGTGCGTGCGGTGCGGTCCGGGTCGGTGTGCCTGGAAGTGCGGCGGATGCACGAGATCGGTGTGGATGCGGAGGGGACCGAGGAGTCGACCATCGATCCGGCGACGCTGCCCTGGCCGGATGTGGACCGGGTGATCGAGGCGCTGCGGGTGAGCCCGCTGGTGTGCGGGAGCCCGGCGGGGCCGTTGCGGCCGTTGCGGCTGGTCGAACCGGCGGCCGGTTCGGAAGCGAGCCCGCTGCTGTACCTGGACCGGTACTTCCGGCAGGAGGAGACGATCCGGGCGGCTCTGATCGAACGCGCCGCCTCGTGCCCGATGGTGGACGCGTCATTGATCCGGCGCGAACTGGATCGGCTCTTCCCGCCGCAGGCGGGCGGGGAGTTCGACCGGCAGCGGCTGGCGGCGGCGCTGGCCACCACCCGGTGGACGACCGTGATCGCGGGCGGCCCCGGCACCGGCAAGACGCACACCATCGCGCGCGTGCTGGCGCTGCTGGTGGCGCATCAGCAAGCGATCCCCGGCGCGCCCGCGCTGCGCATCGCTCTCGCCGCGCCGACCGGGAAAGCCGCTGCGCGCCTTCAGGAATCGGTGCGCGAGCAAGCAGGTGACATCGGATTGCCGGAGTTGACCGCCGCCACCCTGCACCGGCTGCTGGGCTGGCAGCGCGGCGGCGCGGGCCGGTTCAAGCACAACGAATTCAACCGGCTGCCCTACGACGTCATCGTGGTGGATGAGACCTCGATGGTGTCGCTGACCATGATGAGCCGCCTGCTTCCCGCCGTGCGGCCGGACGCGCGCCTGGTGCTCGTCGGCGACCCGGATCAGCTGGCCTCCGTCGACGCGGGCGCGGTGCTCGCGGACCTGGTTGCCGGACCCGTTCCGGGACAGGACAATCCGGTACTCGACGAAATCCTGGCAGACGGTGCGACCCGCGCCCGTACCGCATCGGCTGCGGCTGCGCGTAGTGACGGCGGTGTCGTCCCGTACGCGGAGGGTGAGGCGGCGCGTAGTGACGATGGAGTCGTCCCGCACGCGGAACATGAGGCTGCGCGGAGTGTCGGCGGAGTCGTTCCGCACGCGGAACATGAGGCCGGGCGATCCGGCGCGGCCGGTGTCGGCGAAAGCCGTTCGGCTGTCGGCGTTCCGGCTGACGAGCTGTCCCCGCGCGAGCGGGAGCGGCTGCGCGGCGGCATCGTCCGACTCACTCGCGGCCGGCGCTTCGGCGGCCGCATCGCCGATCTCGCCGTCGCGGTCCGTGCCGGTGACGCCGACACCGCCCTGGAACTGCTCGCCGCGGGCGATGACGAACTGGCCCTGCACACCCCCGAGGACGTCACCGAGGTGCGCGCGAATGTGCTGCGCGCCGCCCAATCCGCCACGGCGGCCGCCCTCGCCGGGGATGCCACCGCCGCCCTGACCGCCCTCGAATCCCATCGCCTGCTCTGCGCGCATCGGCAAGGCAGCTACGGCGTGGATCGCTGGGACAAGCTGGCCGCGAGCTGGGTCACCGCCGCCGGCATCAGCTCCGATCCCGGTGCCGGGCACTGGTATCCGGGGCAGCCGCTGCTGGTCACCGCCAACGATCACGAGGCCCGCATCTACAACGGCGACACCGGCGTCATCGTCCGCGCTCCCGACGGCAGCCTGCGCGCCGCCCTGCAACGCGGCACCGAACCGTACCTGGTGCATCCCACCCAATTCCCCGGTGTCACAACGGTTTACGCCATGACCATCCACCGCAGCCAGGGCAGTCAATACGACAATGTCTCGGTGGTGCTGCCCGGCCCCGAATCCACGTTGCTGACCCGGGAACTGCTGTACACGGCCATCACTCGCGCCCGCAAGCATGTCCGGGTGCTGGGCACCGAGGACTCCATTCGCGCCGCGATCGCCCGCCGCGTCCTGCGCGCCTCCGGTCTTCGCGCCCAGTAACCGCGAATGCGGGCGTAGGCTCGGGTCGGGATGCCTGAGGGGTGTGTATGTCCGAATCCGAGGTCGAGCAGGTCGAGGATGCCGTGGTGTCGGCGGATGGGACGCGGATCGCTTACCTGACCATCGGATCGGGTCCCGCGGTGATCGTATTGCCCGGCACGCTGACTCGCGCCTACGTGTACGGCCGGTTCGCGCAGGCGCTCGGCGAGCGATTCACCGTGCACACCATGGAGCGTCGCGGGCGCGGGTCCAGCGGTCCGCAGGGGCCCGGCTACAGCGTCGCCGACGATTGCGCGGATCTGCGTGCGCTTCAGGAGAAAACGGGCGCAGCGCTGGTGGTCGGTCACAGTTATGGCGGGCTCATCGCGCTGGAAGCCGCGCGCGGGAACCCTGGGATCACCAAGGTCGCGCTGTACGAACCGGGCGTTTCGATCGATGGCGACCTGCCGGCCGACTGGATGCCCGCCTATGAGAAGTACCTGGCGCAGGACAAACCCTTCGACGCCTTCATCGAATTCGTCCGCGCGCTCGGCCCGGAGCAGATCCGCAAGATCCCGCGTTTCATGTTCCGCCGCATGATGCCGATGTTCATGAAAGCCCCCGAGAAGGACATGGTCATCGGCTTGCTCGCCGAGAACCTGCGTGAGCATCGGGAGATCGTCCGCCTGGACGACACCTACCCGAACTACGCCGAGATCACCGCCGCCGTGCTGCTGCTGGACGGCGACAAGGACCGCCATCCCCGCACCGACCCCGACCATGCCCTGCTCGCGCGCACCATCCCGGACTGCGAGCGCCACACCTTCCCCGGCCTGGACCATTTCGGCATCGACAAGGTCGCCCCCGAGCGCGTGGCCGAACGGGTCGGCGAATTCTTCTCCCGTTCGTAGCGCGGTCCACCACACCGGCACTGTCTGAGTCGATACCCTGAGTGCATGACCAGCACGCCCGAGCACGTCGATGTGCTCATCGTCGGAGCGGGATTGTCCGGGATCGACGCCGCGTTCCATGTGCAGCGCGCGTTCCCGTGGCGCACCTACGCCATCCTGGAGATGCGCGAGGCCAGCGGCGGCACCTGGGACCTGTTCAGATATCCGGGGATTCGCTCCGATTCCGATATGTTCACCCTCGGCTACCGGTTCCGGCCGTGGCTGGGCGACAAGGCCATCGCCGATGGCGACTCGATCCTGCGGTATGTGCGCGAGACCGCCGCCGACAACGGGATCGACAAGCATATCCGCTACCGGCACAAGGTCATTCGCGCCGAATGGTCGTCGGCCGAGAACCTCTGGACGGTGATCGCCGAGCGCGACGGCGAGGAAGTGCTGTTCACCACGAACTTCCTGTTCTCCTGCTCCGGCTACTACCGCTACGACCAGGGCTACACCCCGGATTTCCCAGGCACGGAACGCTTCCGGGGTCCGATCGTGCATCCCCAGCACTGGCCGTCCGAGCTGGAGGTCGGCGGTAAACGGGTCGTCATCATCGGCTCCGGCGCGACCGCGGTCACGCTCGGCCCCGCCCTGGCCGAACAGGGCGCGCACATCGTGATGTTGCAGCGTTCCCCGTCCTACATCATCTCCATGCCCGCCCGCGACGCCTTCGCCGACCGCGTCCGCCGCTTCCTGCCCGCCAAGGCCGCCTACGCACTGGCGCGCGCCAAGAACGTCGGCCTGAGCACCGTGATGTATCAAGTGTCGCAACGCTATCCGAAGCGCATGCGCTCGTGGATTCGCGGCCTGCAAACCCGCTGGCTGCCGCCGGGCTACGACATCGACACCCACTTCAATCCGAGCTACAAACCGTGGGATCAGCGACTGTGCCTGGTACCCAACGGTGATCTGTTCCGCGCCATCCGCCAGGGCAAGCTGGAGATGGTCACCGACCGCATCGACACCTTCACCGAAACCGGCCTGCGCCTGGCATCCGGGCGCGAACTCGACGCCGACATCATCATCACCGCAACAGGTTTGAACCTGATCCCGTTCGGCGGCATCGACCTGGTAGTGGACGGCCGCAAGGTCGACCTGCCCGACGCCATGGCATACAAGGCGATGATGCTCTCCGACGTCCCCAACTATGCTTTCGTCATCGGATACACCAACGCGTCCTGGACGCTGAAGGCAGACCTGGTGTGCGAGTACGTAGTTCGCCTGCTCCGCCACATGGACTCACACGGCTACACCAAAGCCACCCCGGTCCGTGACCCCTCGGTCGGCACCGCCCCCTTCCTCGATTTCGAACCCGGCTACGTCCTGCGCGCCCTGGACATCCTGCCCAAACAAGGCGATCGCGCCCCCTGGAAGCTGCACATGAACTACCTGCGCGACCTCCCCAAACTCCGCTACGGCAAGGTCACCGACCCGGCCATGGTCTTCGAACGCGGCTGAGCCGGAATCGACGCCGGGTGCATGCCGGTGTGCTGAGTCAGGGCGTGGCCGTACAAGATCACGGATACCCCGGGGGTGCGATGGTAGTCGGTAGCTTCGCGCGACCTTGGAGCGCGGGTAGATCGATGTCGGCAGCAAGTCGGCCCCGAAGATCGCACACTTGTCGATCAACCAGTGTTCCGGCGGACAGCAGCCGGCCGTAGGACACGGTGCCCGTTGACCTTCCAACTCCACACAGCAGTCGGTTTCCGGCAGCGCGACCAGCGGCTAGTAGGAGACTGGTGTCAGGATCGGATCCCGGCCAGGATCAGGTCCAGGTGCCCGGCGGGAAGCTCCCTATAAGCGGCTGCCCACCGTCTGGATTGGTGTGGCTCTCACATGGCTTGCCTCCCACCGGTCACCGTGCAGGGAGTGGCTGAAGAGGGGTCTGCCCCATGCCGCGTACTAGCGGTGGCCTCCCGCGCGAATGCCGTGACGAGCTCGGCCGGGCCCGCACCGAAACCTTGTGCCGGATCCACCGTTTCCGCGGCGCGGGTTCGGCTGCGCCTGGTCACCGAAATGATCGAGGATCTGGAAACGATCGACCGCAAGACCAAGGCCGCCGATAAAGAACTACGGTCGCTGGTCCTCGACCCCGGGTCGACATTGATGGACCTGCACGGCGTCGGACCCTCCAGCGCGATCAGGCTTCAACGCGCACCTGATCCTTCAGACAAGCCACGTCCCGGACCCACCCACCAGGCTAACCCCGCATCCACATCGGCGTCTTGACATAGAGGGGGAGCTATTTGAGGGCACTTTCGCTCGAAGCTGACCGCGCTGCGTGGCCACTTGCCTGCCCACGCACACTCAATTCGGCATGGCCTTGTACCTCGAGGGCCAGGGAGAGTTTCGATACGGAATCGGTCGGTAGGGCTTCGACTGAAGTTGACGGCGTTGTCAGTCGAAGATGATCTGGCGCAGATTCGGGTGCTCGGTGCAGTAGTACCACTTGGAACCCAGGCTCTCACAAAAGGGGACGTCGAGGCCCGGGTCATCCTCGTAGGCGCGGATGAACTGCCGGTCCGGACCCAGGTCGAACGCACAGGCCGTGAGGCCGTAGTTGATCTCCTCGATCGTGTAGAACCCTGCGCGTGCGGGAACACCCTGGGCGTCGCAGCCAGCGGCCAGCTTCTCCATCGCCGCACGTGAAATCGCCCACCCGAGCCTGGCGGGAGCACCTGCCGACACCAGTACTACCGTGCTCGACACAATCACCGGCAGAACGACACTCGGCCACCACCGGTGGTAGCGGAGCGCTCCGACCGCAGACAGCCACACCCATGGCGCACCGACTATCAACCCGATGTCAGCGCACCAGAACCGCAAGTGCGGGCCGTCGATTCGAGCGGCGAACACCCAGAGCACGCACATACAGAACGCCGTTGCGAAGGTGGCCACTACTGTCTGACTGATTTTCCACCAGGCCGGAACCGGCATGGTGGCAGCAGAATTCGCGATCACGACCACCATCCTGCTGTATCTGGTTCAAATCCGGAACTCGACGGTCACGAGGCGAAACGTCGGACACCGAGCGCAAATGCGCGACCGGTGTTGTGAATCGCGCTGCCGTACAGTTTCGCCGCCAGCTGAGTGTCGGCACTCCGAACATCGGCCCGCAGGGTACGTGGGTAGGATCCGAGTCGAGGAGGCTCGGATGGGATTTGCTGTGCGGCAACATGGTTCGTCCGCTGTCGTTGGAAGTCGTATACGGGCAATGGTGTTCATGCTGTTGGGACTCGCATTGGTGGCCGCAATGGTCACGGGTGTTCTTGTCCTCGCGCTGTCCGAGCTCGCAGGTGCGGCAGAATCTGTGGTTGGTCCCGACGTCGTACGAACGGAACTGTCCGAAAAAGATGCCAAGACAAGAATGGCCAACCTGTTCCAGTCCCATATCCCGGATGACTGGCATCTGATCGGAATGACCGAGACGTGCCACGATATGACGCGATTGCCCATCTGCACACTCGACGGGTCATTCGTCGGCCCGGTATCCGAATTTGCCCTCGACTCCCCATTTTTCCAAATCAAGACGGCCAGGACGGGAGAGCAACCAGCCGCCGAGCTCGTCACATGCGGGGAGGTCTCCGCCCGAAACCCGGACCTTGCCACCGGTTTCGACTGTGCGGGCCAGCAGACCTTGGTCCTGACGGAAATGACCGGCGGCCACGCGCTGCCTGGAAGCCACGCGCTCATTGCACGTTCTGCCACGGCGACCACCCTGCGAATACGAGTTACGGTCGTCTGACATAGCTCGCTGCGTATGCGCCGCTGATAGCACCTTGCAGGACCTGACCGCGAGGACCTCGGCTAGCTCGCGTGCGTGACTACCCGTGAAGGGCAGCGAGAATGCGTCGTAATCGGCGATATGGTGCGTTCGGCTGGCACTGGATCAGATCAGCTCAGCTCAGCTCGTTGACCTTCGCCCAGCCCGCGCTGGCCGGTTCGGTCAGCACAACCGGCGGCAGATGAGTGCGTTCGTGACCTTATTCGGCTCAATGAGCCAAGGCGGCTCGCAACTGTCCGGCCAATGCCTTGGCCTGCTCCTGCGTCCACGGCAGAACCCCGTTCTCCGCCATGAGCGCGTGGAACTGCTGCTGGTGATATGGGATGCCCGGGGGCAGCGGCGAGATATGCCAGTGCACATGGGAATTGCCCTGCTGGCTGCCCAAACTCAACAAGTAGGTACGTTCGACCTGAACCGTTGCTCTACCGCTCTCGCGAGCCGGTGCACCAACCTCATCAACCGCAGGAAAGCGTCTTCGCTGAAATCGCCCACCACATTTTCGTAGTGAATCTTCGGTGCAACCAGTACGTGCCCGAGCAACGTCGGGTACTTACACAAGAACGCGATGCCGTCCTCGGTCTCGGCGACCACCTCGTGCCAGCCGTCGCTGTCCGTGCCGGCAACAACCTCGCAGATGAAGCAGGGACTCGCCTGCACGCGCTGGGCATAAGCTTCTACGTCAAACGGAATACGTTGCATACCAGCCGATTCTGCCGACGCTACCCGGATCTCAGGCATCTATTGTCACCCTGACGCATTCCGAACGCACCCGCCTCGGCACGTTTCGGGTCGGGCCGGCCATGCCCCGGTATCAGCCAGGGCAATAGGCGGTCTCGGCGGCGTTCACGAAGGCCATTGCCGAGTCGAATTCGCCGGGCTCCTCGCTGATGAACTCGGCCAGGTTGTGCTTCGACAGGCCGCTCGCGAGCAGATCGCAGACCGCATGGCCACCCTCGGTGATGCCCGGGAAATCCGAGAGGATGCCGGGAAGTGCCTCGATGCCATCGCGCTGGATGAGCAGGAACCCGAATTGGGCGTCCTGTAGCGGGCCGTAGTTGTGGGTGCCCGCGACCGGCTGAAGGTCTGCCGAAGGCAATGCCGAAGCGGGGGCGGCGAATACAACGGCAGCACCTGCGGCGGCGAGCCCGGTAGCGATCTTCGAGACGAGCACAACGATTCCAATCGTGGGACAACTGTGCGACCCGGTGGTCGCCACGAAGATCGTAAATGAGGTCGTCGATCTCCGCCGGACGTCGATTCGCGTTGCGCTCTACCGACCTCGGCTACGAAACCTATTGGATCGCCGCCGACTCGACCACACACAAGATCTACCTGCGCCCTTCGGGCGATCTGATTGTCATCGATCCTTGCGCCTCTCTGACCTGCTCCTGAACGGCCAACACCGGCGGACCGCCGGTCTTTTCGGGAAGTTTGTTTGATTCGATGGGATCCACAAGAGTGGGCGACGTCCGCAGCTGACTCAGCGCCCGAAAACACCTTCCAGGCGATTGCGTGAGCCCGGATGCACCAGTCGGGCCACGCTCACCGGTCCCTGCTCCGACCAGGTGCGGCGGCGGATCAGCAGGCACGGTTCGCTTCGGTCGATGCGTAGTAGACGGCATTCTTCAGCGCTGCCGAGCACTGCCTCCACGACGTGCTCGCCGCGAGTCAGGGGTGCGACGCGACTCAGGTAGTCGTTCGGGGTGCTGACGCTGAAGTCCTGATCGAGGTAGCCGGGAGCCTGTGCGGGGCTCACGTACCGGTCTTCCACCTGGATCGGATCCTCGTCTTCGAAGTGCACGATCACCGAATGGAAAGCCTTGGACCCCAGGGTTTCCCGTAGGAACGTGTGGGTCGGGTCGATGGTCTCGGCGCGTACGAACACTACCTCTGTTCGATGCCGATGGCCGCGCCGTGCGATCTCGTCGGCGATATTGCGCACCTCGAACAGCGGCGAGGACTTCCTGGTGCTCGCTACGAACGTCCCCACGCCCGCCTGCCGCACGATCAGCCCCTCGGCGGTCAACTCCCGCAGGGCCCGGTTGATCGTCATGCGCGAAAGTCCCAGTGCCGCAACGAATCTATGCTCGGAGGGGAGTTGGTCGCCCTCCACCCATCGGTCCGAACGGATCTGCGCCGTCACCAGATTCTTGACCCGCTCGTATGCGGGCGCCGCCTCGCCGCCCGTCTCCGCGAAGAGTGCGGCGAGTTCGTTCTCGCCGTCGCCCGTCGTCATGCCCCGCACCCGCTCCTCGCCTGCTGAAATCCCGCTGAACCCGCCGATACCGTTCGATCCGGCAGCCTACCGGCCCGGATGCCCCCGGCTTGACAGTTGTATAGACAGGACTATACAACTTTGGCAGAGTGCGACCCAGCACACAGCACGGCCCCGACGCGTGTGGCGTCACACGGGGCCCGGCGCGGGACCCCGTCGAGATTCGAGGACAGAACCATGGACATCAGTTCCCCCGGCCACGAGGCCAGGACCGTGCGCGCGCCCCGCGGCAGCGAGCTCACCACCCTGGGCTGGCAGCAGGAGGGCGCGCTGCGCATGCTCATGAACAACCTCGATCCGGAGGTGGCCGAGCATCCGGACCATCTCGTCGTCTACGGCGGCACCGGGCGGGCGGCGCGCAGTTGGGCGGCCTTCGACGCCATGGTGGCGACGTTGAAGACGCTGAAGAATGACGAGACCATGCTGGTGCAGTCGGGTAAGCCGGTCGGTGTGTTCCGCACCAGCGAGTGGGCGCCGCGCGTGCTGCTGGCCAACTCGAATCTGGTTGGCGACTGGGCGAATTGGGAGGAGTTCCGGCGGCTCGAAGAACTCGGGCTCACCATGTACGGGCAGATGACAGCCGGGTCGTGGATCTACATCGGCACCCAGGGCATTCTCCAGGGCACTTACGAGACCTTCGGTGCGGTGGCGCGCAAGCGATTCGGCGGCACCCTCGCCGGAACCATCACGCTCACCGCTGGATTGGGCGGTATGGGCGGCGCGCAGCCCTTGGCCGTCACCATGAACGAAGGCGTGGCGATCTGCGTGGATTGCGATGTCACGCGCATCGATCGGCGGATCGCGCACAAGTATCTGGACGTGAAAGCCGACAATATCGAGCACGCACTGGAATTGGCGATCGCGGCGCGTGATGAGCGCCGGCCGCTGTCCATCGGTGTGGAAGGCAATGCGGCGGAGGTCTTCCCGGCGCTGCTGGCCGCCGACGCCCCGATCGATATCGTCACCGATCAGACCTCCGCGCACGATCCGCTGGCGTATCTGCCGCTGGGCGTGGACTTCTCGGATATGAAGACCATGTCGGAGAAGGATCCGATCTGGTTCACCGAGCAGGCTCAGGCGTCGATGGCCGCGCATGTGGCCGCCATGGTCGGCTTCCAGGACAAAGGGGCCGAGGTCTTCGACTACGGCAACTCCATCCGCGACGAAGCCCGCAAGGGCGGTTTCGACCGCGCCTTCGATTTCCCGGGTTTCGTGCCCGCCTACATCCGCCCGCTCTTCGAGGAGGGTCTGGGACCGTTCCGCTGGGCCGCGCTCTCGGGCGACCCGGCCGATATCGCCGCCACCGACAAGGCGATTCTCGAGCTGTTCCCCGAGAACGAGCACCTGCGCCGCTGGATCACCATGGCGGGGGAGAAGGTCGCCTTCGAGGGGCTGCCCGCGCGCATCTGCTGGCTCGGTTACGGCGAACGCCACCTCGCCGGGCTGAAATTCAACGAGATGGTCGCCAGCGGCGAACTCTCCGCCCCGGTTGCCATCGGCCGCGATCACCTGGACTCCGGTTCGGTCGCCTCCCCGTACCGGGAAACCGAATCCATGCTCGACGGCTCCGATGCCATCGCCGACTGGCCGTTGCTGAACGCACTGGTCAACACCGCTTCCGGCGCGTCGTGGGTGTCGATTCACCATGGCGGCGGCGTCGGTATGGGACGGTCGATCCACGCCGGCCAGGTGTGTATCGCCGATGGCACCGAACTGGCGGCCCGCAAGCTCGAGGCCGTTCTCACCAATGACCCCGGCATGGGCGTCATCCGGCACGTCGACGCCGGATACGACCATGCCATCGCGACCGCCGCGCAGCGCGGCGTCCGCATCCCGATGTCCGAGCAGCACTAGATCCATCGCGGTCGCAGTCAGAAAGAAGGCAGAGACCATGACGCAAGACGGTCCCGCCGAGGTCGTTCTCGCCACCGAACGGCACACCATCGACGTCATCCCCGACGCCGAACGCCACGGCAATCCCCGCAGCCAGTTCACGCTGTGGTTCGGGGCGAACATGCAGATCACCGCCATCGTCGATGGCGCGCTCGCGGTCATCTTCGGCGCGGACGCGCTGTGGGCGATCATCGGCCTGCTCATCGGCAACGTGGCCGGTGGCGCGGTGATGGCGTTACACTCCGCGCAGGGGCCGAAACTCGGTCTGCCGCAGATGATCTCCAGCCGGGCGCAGTTCGGGGTGCGCGGCGCGGTGGTGCCGTTGCTGCTGGCGATCCTGATGTATCTGGGGTTCGCGGCGACCGGCACGGTGCTGGCGGGGCAGGCGATCGCCAAGATCCTGCACATCGATTCGCCGGTGCTGGGGATGGTGATCTTCGGGGCGCTGACGGCGCTGATCGCGGTCACCGGATACAACCTGATCCACCTGGTGGGGCGGGTGGCGACGGTGGTCGGCATCATCGGATTCACCTATCTGGCCATCCGATTGTTCGCCGAGTACGACGTGGCGGCGCACGTGGGCGTCAAGGGTTTCGAGACCGCGACGTTCCTGCTCGCGGTGTCGCTGGGTGCGAGCTGGCAGCTCACCTTCGGCCCGTACGTCGCCGACTATTCGCGCTATCTGCCGCGGTCGACCAGTGACAAGGCCACCTTCTGGTCCACCTTCCTGGGCACCGTGATCGGTTCGCAGTGGTCGATGACCTTCGGCGCGCTGGTCGCGGCGGTGGCGAGCAAGACGTTCATGAAGGATCAGGTCGGCTTCATCGGTGATCTGGCCGGGCCCGCGGCGGTCGCCATCCTCATCTACCTGGTGATCGTGATCGGCAAGCTGACGGTGAACGTGCTCAACGCCTACGGCGGGTTCATGTCCATCCTCACCACCGTGACGGCTTTCGAAGGGCGCAACCGGATCTCGACCCTGGCCCGGACGCTGTACATCGTCGGCTTCACCACGGTCGCGACCTTGATCGCGATCGCCGCCAGCGCCGACTTCCTGGCCAACTTCAAGAATTTCGTGCTGGCGCTGCTGATGGTGTTCACGCCGTGGAGTGCGATCAACCTGATCGACTACTACCTGATCTCCAAGGAGCGCATCGACATTCCCGCGCTCTACGACGTGAACGGGCGGTACGGGGCGTGGAACCTGCCCGCGCTGGCCTGCTACGTGATCGGCGTGTGCGTCCAGATCCCGTTCCTGGCCACCAAGCTCTACACCGGCCCCATCACCGACAAGCTCGGCGGTGCGGACATCTCGTGGATCGTCGGCATCCTGGTCACCGCCGCGCTCTACTACCCGCTGGCCAAGCGCACCGCCAACCCTCCCGCCACCATGATCTATCCGCCGGATGCCGAAATGGCCCGAGCCTGAAAGGAAGTACCGTGGGCGGCCCCGTCACCCTGGTCACCGATATCGGAACCCTGGTCACCAATGACCCCGAACTGGGGGAGGGGCCGCTGGGCCTGCGTCGCGACGCGGCCATCGTCTTCGCCGACGGGCGGGTGGCGTGGGTCGGCGATCGCGCCGCCGCACCGGCCGCCGACCGCGCCGTGAGTCTGGGCGGCCGGGCACTGCTGCCCGGGTTCGTGGAAAGCCATTCCCATCCGGTGTTCGCCGGTGAGCGGGCCGAGGAATTCGCGGCCCGCATGGAGGGAATTCCGTACTCCGCCGGTGGAATTCGCACCACGATCGCCGCCACCCGCGCGGCCACCGACGATCAGCTCGCCGCCAACGCGCGGCGGCTGGTCGAGGAAGCGCTGCGCTCGGGCAGCACCACCATGGAATGCAAGACCGGGTACGGGCAGACCACCCACGACGAGTTGCGCGGGGTGCGGATCGCGGGTGAGGTCAGCGACGAGGTGACGCTCCTGGCCGCCCATGTTCCGCCGCCCGAATATGCCGGTCGCGCAGACGATTACGTGTCGATGGTCGTCGACGAGATGATCCCCGCGTGCGCGCCTTTCGCCAAATGGATCGACGTCTTCTGCGAACGCGGAGCCTTCGACGAGGACCAATCCCGCACCGTCCTGAAAACCGGTATGGCACACGGCCTCACCCCCCGCGTACACGGCAACCAGCTCGGCGAAGGCCCCGGCGTCCGGCTGGCCGTCGAACTGGGCGCCGCCTCGGTCGACCACGTCACCTACACCAGCGCCGCCGACATCGACGCTCTCGCACACAGTTCCACCGTGGCGACCCTGCTGCCGGGCGCGGAGTTCAGCACCCGCCATCCGTACCCGAACGCGCGCGCCCTGCTGGATGCCGGCGTCACCGTCGCACTCGGCGCGGACTGCAATCCCGGCACCTCCTACACCACCAGCCTGCCGTTCTGCATCGCCCTGGCCGTACGCGAAATGCGCATGACCCCGGCCGAGGCGGTCTGGACCGCGACCGGCGGCGGCGCAATGGCCTTGCGCCGCACCGACATCGGCCATCTCGGCCTAGGTGCCCGCGCCGATGCCTTCGCGCTCGACGCCCCGTCCTACATCCACCTGGCCTACCGCCCGGGCGTGCCCTTGATCAGGGAAGTCTGGAAAGACGGCGATCTCGTAGCAGGAGGCCCGCGATGAAACCCGAAATCCCCGTCGATATCCCGCCGGCGGCGTGGACCGGCCGAGGCGACGGTGACGGCCCCGAACATCTGCGCTGGCACAAAGCGATCCGCCCCTACCAGCCCGCGTCCCCCGAAACCGCCCCCGTCCTGATCGGTTTCGCCAGCGACGAAGGCGTCCGCCGCAACCGTGGCCGCCAAGGCGCAGCCGCCGGCCCCGCCGCGCTCCGCACCGCCCTGTCCTCCATGGCCTTGGCGCAACCACTATCGCTCTTCGACGCAGGCGATGTCGTGGTCGGCGACGGCGACCTCGAATCCGGTCAAACCCGCCTGGCCACAGCCGTAACCGCCGCCCTCGATGGCGGCCACCTCCCCATCGTCCTCGGCGGCGGCCACGAAGTGGCCTTCGGCACCTACACCGGCCTGGCCGCCTCCACCCTCCGCCGCACCCACCCCCGCCTCGGAATCCTCAACCTCGACGCCCATTTCGACCTGCGCGCCGACCCCATCCCCAGCTCCGGCACCCCCTTCCGGCAAATCCTGGAAGCCGAAAAAGCCGCCGCCACCGACTGCGCCTACCGAGTCCTGGGCATCAGCCAGCCGTCGAACACCACCGCCCTCTTCGACACCGCCCACCACTACGACGTCCGCTACCTCCTCGACGACTACTGCGGCACAACAGATTCCGACTCCGTCGACACCTTCGTCAACGCCCTCCTCGACCGGGTAGACCTCCTCTACCTGACCATCGACCTGGACGTCCTCCCCGCTGCGGTAGCCCCCGGCGTCAGCGCCCCCGCCGCCTACGGCGTCCCCCTCGAAACCATCCAACGCGTCTGCGACAAGGTAACGACCAGCGGCAAACTAGCGGCCGTCGACATAGCCGAACTCAACCCCGACTTCGACATCGACTCCCGCACCGCCCGCACCGCCGCCCGCCTCATCCACCGCCTGGCAACCCGCCACACCGCCGTTCGGCAATCGCGATGAGCAACCGATAGTTGGGAACCGAAGGAACGCTCGCCCCCTCCAGAGGCACCCATTCCCCGCTGGCAACCACCCCCACCCTCCCGCCGCGAGCCTCGATCCCCTGAACCGTGCTCCACACGAAACCCACTCCACCGGACGATAATTCGCTGTCGGAAACCCGAATCGCCCCGAACTCCAGTACCTCACCGCGCCCCAGCGCCGCCTCCGCACCCTCGATCTGAGCCGAAACTATCCCATCCAGGATCGCGGGCACCCACACTTCCGGCTCGACATATCCACCCCGCTGAAAGAAGTCGGACTCGAAGTACCCATCGAGCGAAAACCTCTCCCCGGCAACATCGGTAACAGTCCCGCGATACGCCCGCGACCTCCCCTCCTTGCGCCGAAACGCATCCGGACCATACTCCCCGGCATACATATACGCCCGCGCACCGTCATAGTGCACAACCCGAACCGCCCCGCGCGCGACCACCGCCACCACGCCCCGCTCGAACAGCATCACCCGCGCATCATGGTCACCGAACCGCGCCCGCATTCGTGGCCGGTTCAATCCCGGCAAGGCGATCAGACAAGTCAGCACGACCGCCCAGCCCAACCCACCCGAAACGGAGCCGGACACCAACCCCCACCCCACCCCCACAACGATCCACACCACGCCCCACAACGCATAACCGCGCCACGGAACCGGCGGCAGCCGCCAGGGATAGGTCCCCAACTCCAGCCCAAGAGCCGCTTCAGCATTCGATCCACCCACGACGCCCCCTCCGGTCGTACAGTCCGACGCTACCGCCGCCACCGTGCCGACGCAGCCGAAACTTGTGCGTCAGCGTTGGAAGTCGGCGACTAGAGCGTGTCGAGGAAGCTGCGGATGAGCGGGTCGGTCAGGTGCGGGTGGGTCCAGGTGACGGCGTGGGTGGCCTCGGGGGCGTCGATGGTTTCGAGGTGGGTGGGGCCGCCTAGTTGGCGGGCCAGTTTTTGCATCAGCTCTTCGGTGTAGACGACGTCGTGGGAGCCGTGTAGTAGGAGGGTGGGGGCGGTCAGGTCGTGGATTCGGTCTTCGATGCCCTTGCGTTCGAGGAGGGCGTGGGTGGCTTGTTCGAGGCGGCGGCGGTCGGCGGCGTGCCACTTGGCGAGCCAGGGGGCGCGGTGGGTTTCGGGGTCGCCGCCGATCATTTGGGCTGCGATGGGGCGGGAGACGGTTTCGAGGGGCTGGTCGCCGAGGACCCATTGTTTGAGGATGATCGATTTGTAGGCGGCGTATTCGGCGGGGTTGTAGGCGTCGGCTCGGGTGCCGATGAGGATGAGGCCGCGGACTCGGGTGGGGGATTGGAGGGCTGCCCAGAGGGCCACTATGCCGCCGTGGAAGAGGCCGCCGAGGACTACCTGGTCGAGGTGCAGGGTGTCGGCTACGGTCCAGAGGTCGGCGGCGAGGCGGGCGTAGTCGAATTCGGTTCCGGGGTCGCGGGTTTCGCCGTGGCCGCGGGTGTCGATGGCGATGACGCGGTAGTCGGGTGTCAGGGAGTCCAGTTGGGGTTGCCATTGGGTGGCGTCGAGGAAGTAGCCGTGGACGAGGAGGAGGGCGGGGCCTTTGCCGCCGGTGTCGAGGTAGTGGATTTCGGCACCGTCGTCGGTGGTTACGAACGGCATAGGTGTTCCCTCCGTGGCTATTTCGGGTGTCGCGCGCGTTCGGCGACGGTCCGACCATAGCAGGAACGTGTTCTAGTTATGGCTCGCGTGGGGTCGGCTCGGGGGTGAAGAGGCCGGGGACGGTGAGGGCGTATTCGACGTCCGCGCGGGTGCCGAGCATGGCCAGCACGCCACGGATCATGGTGACGCGGGCCGCGGCGACGGTGGCGGGGTCGGGTTCGCCGTGGGGGGCGGCGGCGGAGATGCGGAAGACGGCGAATTCGCAGATCTGTAAGGCGGTTTCGAGGTTCAGGTCGGCGGGGGCGGGGCGGCCGAGGGCGTCGAATTTGCTGCGGACCAGGGCGCGCAGGTCCTCGAAGGCTTGTTCGCGGTAGGCGGAGACGGGGGAGCCGGGGTCGTGGAGTTCGGCGAAGAGGGGGCCGAGCATGCGGCCGTGGCCGTTGGCCCAGTAGAGGTAGGCCTCGATCATGTTGATGCCGAGTTCTACCGGCTCCTTGCTGTCGGCCACGGCATTGCTCATGCCGCCGACCAGGTCCTCGTTGGAGAGGGTGAGCAGGGCGTGCAGGGGTTCGGTGGCGTTGGCGAAGTAGCGGTAGAAGGTGGGGCGGGCCAGGCCGGCCTTCTCGATGATGCGGGCCACCGACAGGCCGCGCGAACCGTGCTCGGCGAACACCTCGGAGGTGGCGAGCACGATGCGGGCGCGGACCTGATCGGCCTGGGCTTCGGTCTGCGGGGGACGGCCGCGACGGACCGGGGTGACGGGGGCGCTGGTCATCGGTGACCGGGCGCGGTGTTGGGAACCATCACAGGGAGGGTTGACATGGGGTGCGTCACGCCTATTAATCTAACACTGGTGTTCATGTAACACCGATGTTCAGTAAATGGCTTCCCACTCCCTGGAAGGGCGACCAATGACGACTGCCCCGCAGCTCGCCGCCGCCGATGCGCTGCCTTTCGACCTGGTTCAGCGCCTGCTCGGCCATGCCGTCGCGGGCGGTGCGCCCGCGGTGGAGGTGTTCGCGCCCGCCACCGGAGCCAAGATCGCCGACCTGCCGCAGTCCTCGGTCGCCGATGTGGAGACCGCGTTCGCCACCGCGCGCGCCGCGCAGCAGCAGTGGGCGCGGGTGCCCGTGGCCGAGCGTGCCGCGCTGCTGCGCCGCATCCACGATCTGGTGCTGGACGAGCAGGAGACGATCCTCGACATCATCCAGCTCGAGACCGGCAAGTCGCGGGTGCACGCCTTCGACGAGGTCTCGGATGTGGCGGTCAATACCCGCTACTACGCGGCCGAGGGCAAACGCATTCTCGCGCACCGCAAGCCGCGCGGCGTGATGCCGGTGCTCACCCAGGTGGAGGTGCGCAACCGGCCCAAGGGCGTGGTCGCGGTCATCTCGCCGTGGAATTACCCACTGGCACTGGGCGCTTCGGATGCCCTGCCCGCGCTGCTCGCGGGTAACGCCGTGATCGGCCGCCCGGACAATCAGACCGCGCTGACGCTGCTGTGGGCCATCGATATCGCCGAGCGCGCGGGCCTGCCCAAGGGTCTGTGGCAGGCGGTGCTGGGTCGCGGCGCGGTGGTCGGCACCGAGGTCATCAAGCGCGCCGATTACGTCGACTACACCGGTTCCAGCGCCACCGGCCGCACCATCGCCCAGCAGGCGGGGGAGCGGCTGATCGGCTACTCGCTCGAATTGGGCGGCAAGAACCCGCTGCTCGTCCTCGCCGACGCCGATGTGTCCGCCGCCGCCAAGATCGCGGTGCGCGCCTGCTTCGCCTCGGCGGGCCAGCTGTGCGAATCGATCGAGCGAATCTATGTGCACGACAAGGTTTATGACCGGTTCGTCACCGAATTCGTCGAGAACACGAAGAAACTGAGCCTGGGCAAGACCCTCGACTTCGATTACGAGATCGGCTCGCTGACCTTCCCCCGCCAGATCGACACCGTCAGCAAGCATGTCGAGGATGCCGTGGCCAAGGGCGCGAAGGTCCTCGCGGGCGGCAAGGCGCGCCCCGACCTCGGCCCGTACTTCTACGAGCCCACCATCCTCGAGGGCGTACGCGAGGGCATGACCGTCTACCGCGAGGAAACCTTCGGACCGGTCGTCTCCGTCTACCGGGTGCGCACCGACGACGAAGCGGTCGAACAGGCCAACGACACCGCCTACGGCCTCAATGCCAGCGTGTGGAGCCGCGACACCGACCACGGCCGCGAGATCGCCGCGCGCGTCAACGCCGGCTCGGTCAATGTCAACGAAGGCTTCATCGCCGCCTGGGGTTCGGTCGCCGCACCCTCGGGCGGGCTCGGTATTTCCGGCACCGGCCGTCGCCACGGTCCCGAGGGCCTGCTGAAATACATCGACACCCAGACCATCGCGGTGCAGCGGATGCTGCCCATCGCGCCGCTCCCGGGAATGTCCGAGCAGTTGTGGGCCAAGACGATGACGCTCTACCTGGGCGTGATGAAGACGTTGCGGCAGAAGTGATCTGCTGAACACGAGACAGGGGTACTCCAGGGTATGAAGACGGTCGAGGGCAAGAAGGTCCTGGTCACCGGTGCCGCGATGGGGCTGGGCAAGTCCTTCGCGCAGCGGGCGGTGCGTGAGCGCGCCGGCGACGTGGTGCTGTGGGACATCAACGAGGAGGCGCTCAAGGAGACCGCGGCCGAGCTGGCCGCGCTGGGCGGCAGCCGCATCCACCACTATGTGGTCGACGTGTCCGATCGCGACGCCATCGCCGAGGCGGGCGCGACCGTGCGCGGGGAGGTCGGCGGCATCGACGTTCTGGTCAACAATGCCGGCATCGTGCGCGGCAACGGTTACTTCTGGGAGACCAGCAACAAGGCCGACATCGACAAGACCATGGCCATCAATTCCCTTGCGCCCATGTACATCACCCTGGAATTCCTGCCCGGGATGGTGGCGAACAAGGGCACCGAGGCGCGGGTGCTGAACATCGCCTCCTCGGCCGGCCTGGTCGCCAACCCGCGCATGAGCGTCTACGCCGCCTCCAAGTGGGCGGCACTGGGCTGGTCGGATTCGGTGCGCCTGGAGCTGGAGCAGTCCGGCAACCACCACGTCACCTTCACCACGGTGTGCCCCACCTACATCAACACCGGAATGTTCGACGGCGCCAAGGGTTTCTGGTTCACCCCGATCCTCGAGCAGGAAGAGGTCGTCGACACCTCCTGGAACGAGATGAAGAAGGGCTCGCCGCTGGTGGTGCTGCCCTGGACCTCCAAGCTCAACCGGGCGATCTCCGGCCTGTTGCCGCTGAAGGTGCGCGACTTCTACCTCAATACGGTGGGCGTCTACCACTCGATGGACGAATTCACCGGTCGCAAATAGGGATTCGCGTCGCGGGCCCGTGTGGAGTTCTCCGCACGGGCCCGTGGTGTGTCACGGCAACGCTCATCGCTCGGAACGTTCATATAGTCTACGATCGTCAATGTGTTGAACTATTTGCGATCGTTGGTGCGAAACCGATGGGTGCGTTGCGCGACCGCCACTTTGCTGGTGGTCGCCGTCGTGCTCGTGGTCACTACGATCGTCGGCAATACCTACCGCGGTCTGCGCGAACGCGAGGTGTCGATTCCGGTGACCGGCGGCACCCTCTCCGGTGTACTGGCGCTGCCCGCTGACGCCGAGCAACCCGTCGGGGTGATCGTCTTCCTGCACGGTGACGGGCCGATGGAAGCGACCGATGACGGGTTCTACCGGCCCATTTGGGAGGCGCTGGCGGCCGCCGGGTACGCCTCGCTGTCCTGGAGCAAGCCCGGGGTGGGTGGTTCGTCAGGGAATTGGCTCGAGCAGAGCCTGCACGATCGGGCGGTGGAGGCCGGACAGGCCATCTCCTGGGTCCGGACCCAGCCCGGTGTCGACGGCGACCGCATCGGGCTGTGGGCGGCCAGTCAGGGCGGCTGGGTGTTCCCGCAAGTGGCGAACACGGTGCCGCGCATCCGATTCGCCATCGCGGTGTCACCGGCGATCAACTGGCTGCGGCAGGGTCGCTTCAACCTGCTCGCCGAACTCGGCCGCGAGGGGGCGAGTCCGGGGCGGCGAGCGGAGGCCATCGCGGTCAGCGACCGCACCCGCACCCTGTTGCGCGACGGTGCGGACTATGACGAGTACCTCGCGAATTCCGGTGCGTCACAGCCGATGTCGCGTGACCGCTGGACGTTCGTGTCGAAAAACTTCACCGCCGATGCCACCGCCGACCTCGCCGCGCTGGGCGGCCGCGGGATCCCGGTGCTGTTGCTGCTCGCGAGCAACGATCGCAATGTCGATATCGCCGAGACCGAGCGGGTCTATCGGGAAATGCTGGGCGGTAGCGTCGAGGTCGTGCACATCGCCGGCGCGAATCACAGCATGGCGCGCACCCGGGTCGAGGACAGTGAGCTGCTGGGCCTGTGCGTCGGCGTGCTCGCCCCGCGCAAGGTCTTCGCGCCCGGATCCCTCACCGCCCAAACGGATTTCGTCCGATCGCGAGGTTGACCTGCGGCGATTAACACGCGTCGGCGCTCTGTCGATACGCATCACGACAATCGGGAAAGGTGAGTGCGATGATCGGAATGCTGATCGTGGTCGTGGCGCCGGTGGTGGCGGCCATCGTCACCGTTACGCTGGCCGGGAACCGGCAGCGTAGGCGGCGCGCAGTCGAGCCAGTGAGGGAATGACGGTCACGCCGTCCAGCACTTCGACGCGATCGGCGGCGCGGTTCAGCCAGAAGGCGTGCAGGCCGGCGTCTCTCGCGCCGATGCCGTCGATATCGAAGCGGTCCCCGACGTAGGCGACCTGCTCGGGTGGCAGGCCCAGGAGCTCGCAGCCCGCGTGGAAGATGCTCGGATCCGGTTTGGCTACACCGAATTCCGATGAGCACAGCACGGCCTCGCCGAAATGCGCTGCCAGGCCGACGGCTTGAAGCTTCCCCAGCTGATGGTCGCGTGAGGAGTTCGACACGACGCCCAGCGCCGTTGTTCCCGCCAGCTCGCTCAATGCCGGGGCGACATCCGGGAACGCACTCCAGGCGGTGTCCCGGCGGGCCGCATAACGGGCGAACCAGGATTCCGGATCGGTCACGGCCACACCGAGATAAGCCAGCAGCCGCTCCGTGCGCACCATCTGCTGTCCCTTGAAGGTCAGCTCACCGGCGAGGAACCGCGGATACTCCTGCTCCTCCAGCTCCCGCCACAACGCCACCGCCGCATCGGGGGAGTCGAACCGCTCGAGCAGTCCCTCCGCCTCCAGATGCCGCAGAATCCCGATCCGCGCCGTGGCCGAATAATCGATGAGGGTGTCATCGATATCGAAGAGAATCCCGCGAATCATCATGCGCGCGTACCGATCACAACGGTCGCGCCGATTTCGTCATCCTCCGCGATTCGTGCCGCCAGTCCGTGCTCGCGCATGACTTCGGCCGCGTGCGGGGCCTGCTCCTCGCTCTCCTCGACGAGCAGATGACCGCCGGGTGCGAGCCAATATGTGGCGACGGCCGCGATCCGGCGCAGAATATCGAGCCCGTCCGCCCCGCCGTCCAGCGCGCGGCGTGGCTCGTGATCACGCGCTTCCGGTGGCATCCAGGCGATTTCGGCAGAAGGCACGTAGGGAGTGTTCGCGAGCAGAATATCGACGCGGCCGGCCAGATCCGCGGGCACCGGCTCGAACAGATCCCCTTCGAAAACCCGCCCACCGAGCGGCTCGACATTCCGCCGCGCACAAGTGACCGCGGCCGGTTCGATATCGGCGGCGGTCAACTCGACGCCGACCCCTTCGGCCCGAAGTTCCGACGCCAGTGCCGCTCCCAACGCGCCACACCCGCAGCACATATCGAGTACGACCAGGCTGTGCCCGCCGGAGGTCGAGTGAATCCTGTTGCTGCCGAGCGCAACTGCCTGCTCGACCAGGAATCCCGTGCGCTGGCGCGGCACGAAAACCTCGGCCGCGACCTCGTAACGGCGACCGCGGAACTCGGCCCAGCCCAGCAGATGCTCGAGCGGGAACCCCGCGATGCGCTGGACGACAAGCGTTTCCAGCTCGACCGGATCGGTGGTCGCGGACCGCAACAGCGCCGCCTCGTCCTCCGCGAAGACGCACCCCGCTGCCCGCAGCCGGGCGACCAGCGTGTCAGTGTCTCGGATGTCGGTGTCGGGAGCGCTCACCGAGTCATTGTGCACGCCCGGGGGCGGTGTCCAGCATGCCGGGGCGGTCGTCGAGACAGGGCGGGCAGCCGGCGTGACTTGGTTCGGGCGTGCTGTGACGCGCAAAAATCCGGACCTGTCGGCATGAGATGGCAGGTCCGGATCGCGGCGAAGCGGTCAGCGTTCGGTGGGGAGGCGGAGGGTGCGGGTGGCGTCGAGGTAGATGCCGCGCTGGCTGCTGCGGGCCGGCGGGGGCAGCTGGGAGACCAGTTGCTCGAGGGAGGTGGTCGCGCCGACCACCGGCATGCCCGCCACGATGAAGTCGGCGACCGCGCGGCGAATGTGGTTGGGGGAGGTCACCACGATCGCGCTGGTCGCGCCCGCCTCGCGCAGCAGGGCGCTGCCGAACAGGGCGTTCTGGACCGTCGATCCGGCGCGATGATCGGCGACGATGCGGCTGGCCGGAATGCCGTGCCCGATCAGCCAGCCCTGCATGGCCGCGGCCTCGGTGATCCCGTTCTGCGGGTTGCCGCCGCTCACCAGAATCGGCGACATGGGGGAGGCGATGGCCTGCAACCAGGCCGCCTGCAAGCGGTTCACCAGTTCCGGGCGCATGGCACCGTCGGGCAGCAGCCCGTAGCCGCAGACCGCGATCCCGGTCTGCGGACCGGCAATGGCCGGAATCGGATTGGGCAGGGTGCCGACTCCCGCGCCGACCGCCCGGAACACCGTGCGGGTGCCGTCGGCCAGCTTGGGATCCAGTCCTTGCAGCCGGTTCAGCGCGAGCTCGCGGGTGACGAAGTCGCCGGTGTAATCCGACCAGATCGCCTGCAAGGACAGCGCATGCGTGTCGTCGGGCGATTCGGCGAGCAGTTGGCGCAGGTCGGCCAGGCCCGCGGCTTCGTCGCCGTCGGTGAAGTTCTCCTGCGCCGAGTTGTAGAGCGGTTCCGGGTCGGCGTGGGCGGTGCCCGGTGCCAACAGGGTCAATGCGGCCGCGGTGGCCACGAGGAAAGTGGGTAAACGCCTGGCGATCTGCACTGCTGTCGACCTTTCGGAGGGGTCACGCACGCTTGCTGCTGGCTATCTGCTCGCTTTGCTGGATATTGGCTCGGTACCGAATGGGGACACGATACGACTGACCACCGCGGTTGTCGGGTATTTGCCGAAGTGATTTTCGAGGGTTTGAGCGCGATCTCGGCCGGGAACGCGCGCGAACGCCCGCCGTCCGCGTCGCGTGCGAGGGCCTGCGACCGGCCCGATAGGCTGTGACCCCGTGGATACGACTTCGCTCATCGGCAAGGAACTCGCCGCCGCCATCAACGCCGACACCAAGCAGCGCGCCGCCGCGCTCACCGAAGCCGGGTCCGCCCCGCGGCTGGCGCTGGTGATCGCCAATGACGATCCGGCCAGCGCCTGGTACGTGAAGTCGCTCAACCGCGCCGCCGAACGCAATGGAATCGCTTGCGAGAACGTGGATCTCGGCCTCGACGCCACCGTCGAGGAGATTCGCGCCAAGCTCACCGAACTCTCGGCCGACGCGTCCGTGGACGCCATCATGTTGCAGACCCCGCTGCCCAAGGGCATCGGCCTGGACGACGTCAGCCCGGCCATCGCCGCGGCCAAGGATGTGGACGGGGTGAGCCCGCTGTCGCTGGGCCTGCTCTCCTCCGGTCTGCCGGGCTTCCCGCCCGCGACCTCCGAGGCCGTGGTGGAGCTGGCCAAGTTCCACGGTGTTGCGCTGGCCGGTAAGCATGTCGCGGTGGTCGGGCGCTCCAATGTGGTCGGCAAGCCGCTGGCTCAGCTGCTGCTGGCCGAGAACGCGACCGTCACCATCTGCCATTCCCGCACCACCGACCTGCCGGCGGTGACCTCGGCCGCGGACGTGGTGGTGGCCGCGGTCGGACGGGCGGGGCTGATCACCGATGCCCATGTGCGCGAGGGCGCGGTGGTCATCGACGTGGGCACCAATGAGGACGAGAACGGCAATATCACCGGCGATGTGAACGCCGCGGCCGTGACCGGCAAGGCGTCGGCCCTGAGCCCGGTGCCCGGCGGCGTCGGACCGGTCACCACCGCGCTGCTCATGCGGCACGTGGTGCAGGCGGCCGAATCCGCGCGCTGAGCGGCAGCGAGCCCGGGAACGCGGTTCCCGGGCTCAGCTCACCGGCGCACTACCAGTGCAGGGTGACGGGATCGCCGATCCCGACATTGTCGTAGAACCATTCGGCGTCACCGGGCGCCAGATTCACGCAGCCGTGGCTGACGTTCGAGTTGCCTTGGGAATCAACCGACCACGGCGCGGAGTGCACGAAAACCCCGCCCCAGGTGAGTCGTTCGGCGAACTCGCCCTGAATCAGGTACCCCTCGGGTGAATTCAGCGGGATGCCGATGGTCCGGGAATCGAAGGTGACCGACCGGAAGCGTTCCAGCACCGGGAAAGTCCCGCTCGGTGACTCCCAGCCGGACTTGCCGTAGGACGCGGGCATGGTGCGCACGGGAGCACCGCCGATGTACACGGTGAACGTGTGATTCGACATGTCACCGTCGGCGGAGACACCGCCGTTGGTTTGGAATTGAGTGTGCAGGCGACCCGCTGACACCGTGATAGGTGATGAAGCGGGCAGGTATCCGGCCGGACTCCACCTCAGATTCCGGTCGTCTACCCAGGAGAAGTGCCCGGCCAGACTGGTTTCGGAGCTCACGGTGACGGATCGTTCGGCTCGCGCCCGATCGGTCACCGGCTCGGAGAATCGCACGCTCACCGGTGCGGCGATTCCTACCGTCTGCCCCGGCCCCGGCGAAATCGCCTGCACCGCCGGGAGATCCGACGAAACTAGAACCGCGCCTGCGGCTCCCGATCCGAACGCGGACACCGCCGCGAGCACGGTCCCCACGATCAGAATGCGAATCGCGTTCCGCATGGTTCCATCCCTTCGCCAGGGTGTGGTTCTGGATCCTCAGCCTATGACCGGATGATCCGAGCCGACCGGAAATGTTCTCGCTTCGTGACCTACCCAACGGCGTGGGGTCTATGCCGTCCCGGCCGTGTCGGGTAGAGAACCTCCCGGTCGGAAGGGTGAAAAAAATCGCGCCCAGCTCCTGGGGAGCCGGGCGCGCAGGTCCGAACGGAGTCCGGGTCAGCGGGCGATGGCCGCCACCACGTCCGCGTGCAGGGCGTCGGCGCGGGCGATCACCTCGTCGATCTGGGTGAGGACCGGCGCGAACTCGGGTTCGGAACCGGTGCCCAGGGAAGCGACGTTGATGGCGATATTGAGCTGCGAGCTGGCGGCGGCGGCGCGGGCGCAGTCGGCGGCCGCGCCGATGTCGGTGACCACGTTGGGGTTGCCGATGGGGAGGAGTTCGGTTGCGAGGGAGACGATTTCGTCGGCCTCGGCGACCACGGCGGCCGGGACGCGGGCGGCGCCGAGCAGGGCGGCGGTGATCGCCTCGGTGCGCGCGGTCTGCTCGGCCTCGGTCTCCTTGGGGAGCTTGTAGGCGTTGCCGACGGCAGTGAAGGCGGTGGCGTCGGCATCGGCCAGCGCCAGCGCGCGCTCGCGGGCGGCATCGGCGGCCCCGATGATGCGGTCGATGACCTCGCGATTGTCGGCATCCTTGGCGCGGGTGGTGTAGCGCGCGACCATGGCGACCAGCGCCGCACCCTGGGCCGCGTGCAGCGCGGCGACCGCGCCGCCGCCGGGCGCCGGGACCTTGGCGGCCAGCTCATCCAGGTAGCCCTGCAAGGTCGAGTCACCGAAGGTGGTGATGGCCTGCGCGGTGTCCTGAGTCATGAGGGGTGGCCTCCCTTGGGATAGCGTGCGATTCGAGCGATTTCGCCGCCCACGCTACCGGTTGGCCGACCCGCCGCCCGCCACCGGGCCGCCCGGTCCCGCCGGCCCGGTGCGGCCGGACCTGCTGCGGGGGCACCCGGCGGAACGGTGCGAAGGGGGCGACCCGGACGCTGTCGAATCGCCAATAGTGGGTAAGGTCCCGATCATGCGTATCGGGCTATCGATCAACTACACCGACGGCTTCAAAGAGGTGGCCGCCGAGGTCGCCGACCTCGAACGGGCCGGACTCGACATCGTCTTCGTGCCGGAGGCGTACTCGTTCGACGCGGTGAGCGCGCTCGGCTATCTGGCGGCCAAGACCGAACGGGTGCAGCTGGCCTCGGGCATCATGCAGCTCTACACCCGTACGCCCACCCTCACCGCCATGACCGCCGCGGGCCTGGACTACGTCTCCGACGGCCGGTTCATCCTGGGTCTGGGCGCTTCCGGCCCGCAGGTGATCGAGGGCTTCCACGGCGTGCAGTACGACGCGCCCATCGGCCGCACCCGCGAGGTGCTGGAGATCTGCCGCAAGGTGTGGAAGCGCGAACGCCTGGAGTACAACGGCAAGTACTACACGATCCCGCTGCCCGAGGGGCAGGGCACGGGACTGGGCAAGCCGCTCAAGCTGATCAATCATCCGGTGCGCGAAGACATTCCGGTGCTGCTGGCCGCGCTCGGCCCGAAGAACGTCGAGCTCGCCGCCGAACTGGCCGAGGGCTGGCAGCCGATCTTCTACCTGCCCGAGAAGGCCGACCTGGTGTGGGGCGATGCGGTGAAAGCCGGTCTGGCCAAGCGTGATCCGGCGCGCGGCAAGCTCGAGATCTACGCCGGGCCGGCACTGGCCATCGGCGACAATGTGGAACCGCTGCGCGAATTCGTCAAGCCGCACCTGGCGCTGTACATCGGCGGCATGGGCGCCAAGGGCAAGAACTTCTATCACACCCTCGCCACCAAGTACGGCTACGGCGCCGAAGCCGACCGCATCCAGGAGCTGTACCTGGCCGGTAAGAAGGACGAGGCCGCCAAGGCGGTGCCGGACGAGCTGGTGCGCGACACCTGCCTGATCGGTTCGGCGGGCTTCGTGAAGGAGCGTGTCGCCGCGTTCGCCGAAGCCGGTGTGACGGTGCTGAACGTGGTTCCGCTGGCGGGCACCCCCGCCGAGCGCGTCAAGCTCATCGAGCAGCTGCGCGACCTGGTCTGATCGCTACCCGAACGGTCCCGGTCCCGGCGCACGAAATGCGCTGGGACCGGGACCGTTTCGGTTGTTCACGGCCGGGCGAGTGCCCGGTACCCCTCAGTTCTGCTGCCCGCTCAGCGAGGTCAGCGCCTCGCCCAGGGTGGTGTGCAGCGCGAAGACCTGATCGAGACTGGTCATCTTGAGTTGCCGGCTGGTGGCGGGCCCGTCGGCCACCACCGCGATCCGGGTGGCCCCGGCGCGCTGATGCGCCGCCACCAGTACCGCCATCCCCGCCGAGGCGAGGAAGCCGACCTCGGACAGGTCGATGACGAGTCCGCGTGGTTTGCTGCCCAGAATCGATTCGATCGCGTTCTCCAGCGCCGGCGCGGTGGCCAGATCGACCTCACCGGTCACGGTGAGCACCTGTACGCCTTCGTCGCCGGCGTCGGAGACCGCAGTGGTCATTGTGTCGCCCATGGGGTATCCGTCTCCGGTTGCGTTCGTCACGTTAGAACAATCTGCCATGATCCGTCCGTTCGTGCTGCATCCTCTACCACTTTACGGTCGACGAGAAACTGGGCGGTTGCGCGAAAAACCCGGTTACCGCGCAGTTTCCGTAACGAACACGCTGGCATTGTCTCTTTTGTGCCTTCGTGTCGTCACATGCGTCCGGCGGAGAAGGCCACCGCCGGGAGCTTCACGAGCATGCGGACCCGCGTGCCCGGTCCGGTGTGGTCGATATCCAATTGGTCGGTGAGCGCGCGCATCATCGCGATACCGCGCCCCCGGTGCCCCGGATCGGCCGGTAGCGGACGCCAGGTGCCGGAATCGGTGACGACCAGCGTGACGGTGTCGATCCCCGATTCGGCGGTGAGCTCCACCCGGCCGCCGGGCACGCCGTCCAAGTAGGCGTGCTCGATGCTGTTGCTGACCGCCTCGTTGGCGGCGGCGATCAGATCGGTGGAGACATCGTTGGGGATGGCCGCGGCGGCCAGCCAGGACTTGAGCGCCCTACGGATCCCGGACAATTCGGCGGCGGTGGCGGGCAGGTCCAGATGCAGGGGCGCCGGCGGCTGCCGGTACACCACCATGGCGACGTCGTCGTCGTAGCCGCCGGTGGGGCGCAGTCGCGACAGTACGGCGTCGGCGACCTCGCGCGGCAGCAACCCGGCGGCATCGGTCAATTCGTGCGCCAGCTCGGTGAACCGGTCGTCGATATCCACCCCGCGCTGTTCCACCAGACCGTCGGTGAACAGCACCAGCGTGGAGCCCGGCGCCAGGGCGGTGGTCGCCTCGGGCCGGCGCTGCGGATCGAAGGTGGCCAGGGGGACCGCGCGACCGCCTTCGAGAAGCCTTCCGCGCGTACCGGGTTCGGCCAGGATGGGCGGCATGTGCCCGGCGCTGGAGTACCGCACCAGACCGCGCACCGGATCCAGGATCGCCGCGCACACCGTGGTGCACATGGCGCCCGGAATGCGCCCCGCCACCGTGTCGAGCTCGGCGAGCAGCTGGGCGGGTCCCGCGCCGCGCAACAGCAGAGCCCGTGCGGCGGTACGCAATTGACCCATCACCACGGCCGCGGAGAGACCACGGCCCACGCAATCGCCTACCACCACGCCGATGGTGCCGTCCTCGAGCCGCACCACGTCGTACCAGTCGCCGCCGATCTCCAACGGCGGCAGCGCCGGTTCGTAATGCACCGAGAACCGCGGCGGCAATTCGATGGGCCCGAGCATGGCCCGCTGCAAGGTGAGCGAGGTGGAGCGCGCCTGATCGAAGTTGCGTGCTCGCTGCACCGCCAGGCTCAGATGCCCGATCAGCAGCGAGAACAACGCCCAATCCCCGGGCGTGATCACCCGTGGCACCGGAAACCGCAGCCACAGCGCCGAATCCGCCATCTCGCCCAGCGGCGCCACGATCCCCTCGGAGCTCGATGCCCCCTCCGGAATCGCGAACAAGGTGCGCCCCGGCCGCAACCGCGCCCGATCCAGCAGGGCTCGCGCCCGCGCATCCAGCACCTGCCGGGACTCCCGGCCGTCCGCTTCGGCAGTGTGCCGCACTCCGTTCGAGGCGCCACCGTGCGTGAGATGCCGGGTGTGACCCGCGTCGGATCGGACGGCGTTGCGCGGTGCGAACTCGGCGGCGCCCGGCGGAACGTCTTCGGAGACATACAGTTCCGGGCCGGTATTGCGATTGGGCCAGACCGAGACGACGGCCGATTCGGCGCCGACCGCGCGGCGCAGTTCCTCCAGGCCGACGGTGAGCACCTCGACCACGCTGGTGGCCGCGCCCACCGCGGTGGCGAGGCGGGAGACGGCCTGATCGCGGGCTTGGGCGTCGTGTTCGGCGGTGACATCGCGCAGGGTGCCGACGAAGATGCGTTCGCCGTTCTCCGGTTTCACCAAAGAGCTGGTGCTGACCGCGAGCCATAGATGGCGGCCGTCGCGATGCCGGATGGGCATGACGAAGCGGGCGGCATCGGTGCCGAGATCGGGGTAGCGGGGGGACTCGGGAATCGTCCAGGGGTGGGGGAGCGGGTAGGGCACATCGTCGGGGCCGTACCCGGTGAGCGCGCCGAACGCCGAGTTGACCTCGATCAGCGTGCCCTGCGCGTCGACCACGAAGAAGCCGTCTTGCAGCGACTCCACCAGGGCGGTGCGGAAGGCGTCGCGCCCGGCGAGATCGTCCGCGCGCGAACGCTCCTGCTCGTAGCGGCGGGTGCCGTCCAGGAACCCACGCGTGGCCACGTCCAGCGCCGCCATCGTCTGCAACAGGAACTCCAGCGCCGCTTCCGACCGTTCGGTCGACACCGGTCCGGGCAGCAACCCCTCCTGCTCCAGAATCCGGAAGTGATGCTCGGTCAGGTCGAGAATGCTCACCCCCTCGACCAGCGCCCGCCGCCCGAGCTCGTACCCCTCGGCCAGAGTGGTGTGATTCGGCGCCCGCAGGTGCAAACGCAGCGCACTCGTGTACGCCTCGCGGAACGCCGCCAGCACCGTGCTCATGTGCGGCTCTTCGTCCCGGTGTGCCCACGATGCCGCGCGGCCAGTACCAGCGCGTCGTCGGTGTCCTTGGCGTGGCGCGCCAGAATCCCGGCGGTCAGCTCGGAAGTCGGCTTGGCCAAATCGATTCCGTCCGCGTAATCGGTGGTGATGCCGTCGGTGGACATGAGCAGCAGGTCGCCCGGGCGCACCGCCACCGTCTGGGGTTGCAGGTTCGGCGGCAGCAGATAACCCACGATGCCACCCGTCAGCAGAGCCGTGGCGCGCACCGCGGGTTTACCGGGAGCCGCTGCCACGATGCGGGATTCGACATTCCCGACGCCCAGCCAGGTCACCTTGTCGCTGGTGTCGAAGACCGCCAGCGAGACCGCCGCGCCGCGGGTGTCCGCCATGGCGCGATGGCACAGCAGCATCAGCACATCCAACGGCTCGGCCCGGTTCTCCGAAAGCACCTGCGCCGCACGGTCGGAGGCGTCGGCGGCGGCCGCCCCGTGCCCGAGGCCGTCCAATACCGCGAACAGCACCGAGCCGCCGCCGGCATCGAGCACCACGGACCGGTCGCCGGAGACCCGCTGCCCGGGTAGTGCGCGTCCCGCGACAGCCCATTCGATCGCGCCGATGAACCCGTCCTCACGCACCGCTGGGCACCCACTTCCACATTTCGACGAGGGTGCCCTGGCCCGGATCGGATTTGATGAGCATGCCGTCCATCAGGCGGCGCGCGCCCGGAAGACCAAGGCCAAGACCACGTCCGGTGGAGTAGCCGTCCTCCATCGCACGATCGATATCGCTGATGCCCGGCCCCTGATCGGCGGCCTGGACCACCATGGAGCGCCGGCCCTCCCGGTCCTGCACGGTGAGCCGGATCTCGCCGGTCCCGGCGTAACTGGTGATGTTGCGCGCCACCTCCGAGATGGCGGTGGCGATCATGGTGCGATCGGAGAGCGAGAAGCCGAGCCTACTGGCCAGCTCCAGCCCCGCCTGCCGAGCGGTGACGATGTCATTGGACACCTTTACCGCGATCACCACGTTTTCAGCGGCCACGATCACGACCGTCTTGTTGTGAGGAGCGGTTGCTCATCTGCTGTTGCGAGCGGCTGGTCTGCTGCTGGGGCCGCGCGCTCACCGGCTGAGAACGACTGGCCACCTTGGTGTTCAGCCAGGCGAGCCCTTCCTCGAGGTCGAGCGCGGTGTGCATGCCCTCGAAGGTGAGGCCCAATTGCACCATCGCGAAGGCGACTTCGGGTTGCAGCCCGACGATGACCGTTTCCGCACCGCGCAGCTTGGTCATGTGGGCGATGGTACGCAGCGATCTGGCCGCGAAGGAGTCCATTACGTCGATTGCGGTGACATCGACGATGATGCCCTGTGCGCGATACTTGCTGACGTACTTCATCAAGTCGTCCTGCAAGCGCTCGGTGTCGGCGTCGGTGAGTGCGCTCTGCACCGACGCGATGAGGTAGGTGCCCTGTTTCAGAATGGGTACCGGCATGGGGGAGCCCCGGCTACCGTCCGTCGCGATCGGTCACGCGAGAAACCTCGTAACCGAGCAGCCGCTCCGCTTCTTCGATACCACCCTGAAGGTCACCGACGGCGTTCATCTTGGACAGGTCCAGGCCGATGGTCACCAGGGTGAGCGCGATCTCGGAGGAGAGGCCGGTGATGATGACGTTGGCGCCCATCAGACCGGAGGCGTCCACGGTCTGCACCAGGTGGTTGGCGACCGTGGAGTCGATGGCGGGCACACCGGTGATGTCGATGACGACCACCTTGGCGCGATTGGCGCGGATGGCGCGCAGCAGCTGTTCGGTCAGCTGCCGGGCGCGCTGCGAGTCGAGCACGCCGATGATGGGCAGGATCAGCAGCTGCTCACGCACCTGGAGCACCGGCGTGGAGAGCTCGCGGATGGCTTCCTGCTGTTGCCGGATGACACGTTCGCGTTCCTGCACGAAGGAGACGGCCACGGTGTTGGCGATGCGGTTGGCGGCGGGCTCGTAGGCGTCGAGCACGCGCTTGAGCAATTCGAAGTCCGATTGGTACTTCTCGAACAAACTGCGCGCCAGTACATCTCGTAGCAGGAGCACGATGCCGACGACCTCGTCGGTCTCGACGCCTCGCGGAATGATGCGCTCGGACAGATCACGGGCGTAGGCCTGTAGCGCTTCGACGCTACCGGTCTCGAGTACCTCGACGTAGTTGTCGTAGACCGAGGTGGCTTCGGAGAAGATTTCCTCCGGGGTCATGGCGGTCAACAGCTGGGCATCGGTAATACGACGCGCCCACTCCTCACGCAGTTCGGTGCGGTTCTGCCGCAGGTGCTCGACCAGCTGCGGAAGCAGATTCTCGACAGAACTCGCCGGCAGTGAATCCGGCGAGAGGCCGATGGACACGTCGGACATGAAAATTCCTGCCCCTTTCGCTAAGGCCAGGTCGGATGCTCACAACGGTGGCCGGGGTTGCCGGCCGTACGCTCGGTGCCGACCGCCGTCGGAAGCCGGTGCCGAGCCTAGTCTTACCCAGTACCCGGTGTGTGCCAAACCAAACAGGGAGTATCTCGCTAGGAAGAATGATCGTTTCCGGTCGCCGGTCTTCGGTGATGGGCCAGCAGCGTGTCGTAAATATCGGCCAGCGCAGCCAGCTGACCTCGGTCGAGTACGTCGACCATGTGACGGCGAACACTCTCCACATGCGATGGCGCCGCCCCGTCCAAAACCTGCGCCCCCTTGGCCGTCAGCACCGCCGCGGTCCGCCGCGCATCGTCCGGAATCGACTCCCTGGCAACCAGTCCGCGTTTCTCCATCCGGGTGATCTGATGCGAAAGCCGGCTCTGCGACCACTCCAGCACCCCCGCCAGCTCCGCGAAACTCCGCCGATGATCCGGCGCATCCGCCAACCGGGCCAGCACCGTGTACTCCACATACGTCAAATTGGACTCCCGCAACGAGTCCCGCCCCACCGCCGCGGCAATGAGATCCCGCGTGAACACATACCCCAGCCACGCGCGCATCTCGACATCATCGAGCCAACGGGTCTCGGTCACGATTCCACTCCCGGTCTCTGATGCCATGCTAAAGCCTCCCCGCCGCAGACAAACGCATCCTGACAGGTAACACGCCCCCGGTTGAAGGTGCAACCTGTACCTGTTCGCAAGCAGCGAATCATTCCCGGGCCAGCTCGCGGATCAGGTGCTCGGTCTCCGGGCGGGCCATCGCCTCCGCGGCCAGCCAATCGGCCGCGAAGCGGTAGTGGTCGACATCGCGCGGCGAATCCAGACAGGCCATGCCGTTGTGCCGCTGTACCCAGACGAAGTCGGGTCGGGTCTGCGCCTTGAATCGCACATGGGTGAACGAGCCGCGGGTCAAGGCGGGGCCGCAGCGCTGATTCTGGATGACCTGTACCGGGACGCGCCGCTGCTGAATGAGCTCGAGCAGCCATTCGAGTTGTCGTCGCCACACCCGCCGGCCGCCGATGGGCCGATGCAGCGCGGCTTCTTCGATGACGGTCCACAATCGCGGGCAGTCGTCGCGGTTCAAGATGGTCTGGCTGTACATCCGCTCCCGAACCAGCCGGTCGATCTCCTCGTCGGACCGATCGAAACATGTCATTTCCAGTGCCGCGCAGGCGTATTCGGGTGTCTGTAGTACGTCCGGTATGAGCGTCTGCTCGTACTGGCGGATGAACAGGACCGGTTCGAGCTCGAGCAGCAGATCCAACCGCGGGCTGAAACCGGGCGCATGCTCGTCGAATCGGCGTGCCTGGTTGACCTGCTGCGCGATGTCGAGGAAGGCCGATTGCTCGCTACCGGCGACGCCGTACACGGTGAGCAGCGCGGAAATATCGTCGGTGTGGAAGCGCCGGCAGCGGCCGGCCTCCAGCCGGCTGATCTTCGATGTCGAACAGTGGATCGCTTCCGCGGCCTGTTCCTGGGTGAATCCACGGGTTTCGCGCAGTGTGCGCAGTCGGGTGCCGAGACTGGCTGTCAAACTTGTTGGTTTGCTTACGGTTTGAGTCACGCCGGGTAGGCGGATGGGGTCGAGTGGGCCCTTTTCGGGATGCGACACGAACCGAGTCTGGCATGTGTTTCTGCTCACGATCCAGGGTTTCGTGCTTGCATCTGTAATTGCAATCGGTCCGGTCGGGGGCGTGTGGGCTGCGGTCGGCGGCCGCCTGGAATCCGTCCCTGCTGGATGGCGGCGAGGCGGCGGTCGATAGAGTCACTCTGCTTGAACCGTCGGCTGACAGCCCCCAGCCCTGCTCGAGGAGTGCGATTCGCGTGAGCGCGCCTGATTTCCTGTACTCGGATCTGTTGCCGATCGGTGCCGATGACACCCCGTATCGGTTGCTCACCACCGAAGGCGTGAGCACGTTCGAGGCGGGTGGGCGGAGCTTCCTGCAAGTGGAGCCCGAGGTGCTGCGGATGCTGACCGCGGAGGCGATGCACGACATCAGCCATTACCTGCGGCCGGCGCATCTGGCGCAGCTGCGGAAGATCATCGACGATCCGGAGTCGAGTGGGAACGACCGGTTCGTGGCGCTGGATCTGCTCAAGAACGTGAACATCAGTGCCGGTGGGATTCTGCCCATGTGCCAGGACACCGGTACCGCCATCGTGATGGGTAAGAAGTCCGAGGGTGTGCTCACCGGAGCCGATGACGCGGAGTGGATTTCGCGGGGTGTGTTCGACGCCTACACCAAGTTGAACCTGCGGTACTCGCAGTTGGCGCCGATCACCATGTGGGACGAGAAGAACACCGGGAGCAATCTGCCGGCGCAGGTCGAGTTGTATTCGGACGCGGGGGATCCCACCCATCCGGCGTACAAGTTCCTGTTCATGGCCAAGGGTGGCGGGTCGGCCAACAAGTCGTTCCTGTACCAGGAGACCAAGGCGATCCTGAATCCGGATCGGCTGCTGGAGTTCCTGGACGAGAAGATCCGCTCGCTGGGTACCGCGGCCTGCCCGCCGTATCACCTGGCCGTGGTCATCGGCGGTACGTCCGCCGAATTCGCTTTGAAGACGGCCAAGTACGCCTCCGCGCACTACTTGGACAATATGCCCACCGAGGGTTCGATGGCCGCGCACGGGTTCCGCGATCTGGAGCTCGAGGAGCAGGTGTTCAAGCTGACCCAGGAGTTCGGGATCGGCGCGCAGTTCGGCGGTAAGTACTTCTGCCACGATGTGCGCGTGATCCGCCTGCCCCGGCACGGCGCCTCGCTGCCGGTGGCCATCGCGGTGTCGTGTTCTGCGGACCGCCAGGCGCGCGCCAAGATCACCGCCGAGGGCGTGTTCCTGGAGCAGTTGGAGCGCGAGCCCGCGCAGTACCTGCCCGAGCAGACCGATGAGATCCTCGGCGGCGACGTGGTCCGCATCGACCTGAACCGGCCGATGTCGGAGATCCGCGCCGAACTCTCGAAATACCCGGTGAAGACCCGGCTTTCGCTGAGCGGGCCGCTGGTGGTGGCGCGCGACATCGCGCACGCCAAGATCAAGGAGCGCCTCGACGCCGGCGAGCCGATGCCCGAGTACATGCGCGATATGGCCGTCTACTACGCCGGCCCGGCCAAGACCCCCGACGGTTACGCCTCCGGCTCCTTCGGCCCCACCACCGCCGGCCGCATGGACTCCTATGTCAACGAATTCCAGGCCGCCGGCGGCTCGTTCGTGATGCTCGCCAAGGGCAATCGTTCCGCGCAGGTCACCAAGGCGTGCCAGGAGCACGGCGGCTTCTATCTCGGTTCGATCGGCGGCCCCGCCGCGCGACTGGCGCTGGACTGCATCAAATCCGTCGAGGTTCTCGAATACCCTGAGCTCGGCATGGAAGCGGTCTGGAAGATCGAGGTCGAGGACTTCCCGGCGTTCATCGTCGTCGACGACAAGGGCAACGACTTCTTCGCCGAAACCCAGAAGCCGATCGCGCTGCGCGTGCGCACCCGGTCCAAAGAACGAGTCTGAGTCATTAGAAGGAGCGTCGATGCGGGCGGAAACACCTGATCGCCAGGCGAATACGACCGCATACGAGGCGATTCCGCCCGCCCTGCGATCCCGTGCGGCAGCGCCGCGCGGGATGCGGGCGGCCGCGGTGGCGGTGCTGGCCGCAGCGGGCCTGACCGGCGGCGCGCTGCCCGCCGCCCACGCCGCTCCGGCCAGCGACGCCGGCATAACCGACCAGTTCCCTTCGGCCGCCGCCGTTTCCGCCGACACCGAGGGCCTGGACCCGCTGCTGGCCACCGCCTTCGACCGTGCGGCCGCCGAGGCGGCGGCCCAGGGCGTAACCCTCTCCATAACCTCCGGATACCGGTCGCCCGGTCAGCAACAGGCGTTGTGGGAGGACGGGATTCGCACCTACGGCAGCCCCGACGCGGCCCGCCGCTGGGTGCTCCCGCCCGAGGAATCCACCCACGTCTCCGGCCAGGCCATCGATGTGGGACCGCGCGAAGGCGCGCAATGGCTGGAGGAGAACGGCAACCGCTGGGGCCTGTGCCGCACCTACGACAACGAGTGGTGGCATTTCGAACTCGCCACCGTCCCCGGCGCGGCCTGCCCCGCCCGCCTCCCCGACGCCAGCACCCGCTGACCGCTCGCTCCGCACCCGGATCGGGGCCTTCCGCGACCGTGCGGCTTCCGGTCCGGACCCCTCCGCTTCCGGTCCGGAAAACCAGCCTGCCCCGCTGACCTGTAGCGATGCCATCCCCGGTCGGTGCCCCCCTGCCCTCGGCACCCCGCCCTTCATAGCGTGGACAACGTATCGGGCTGAGACACAAACCCGTTCGACCGTCTCATTGTTTCGAGAGAACCGCTGCACCGCATCGCGGTGTGAGAGCTGGGGTTCCGGCCGGCACGAGGGGGCCGGCCGGCGCCCCGGGAGCGGGTTCTGGATGTGCTGGGGGCATTCAGAACCCGCCACCCAACCGGGACGTGCCCCACCCGCGGAGTCGAGATGTCCGGTATCCGCTGTCGATCGGTCATGTGCCGGCGGGCGGGTGTTCAACTGCCGCCCTTAGTGTTCGAGGGGCGGCCGGACGGCGGAGGGAATTCTCATGGTGGACCCGAGACTTCGAACCATGTGGCTGGCGAATGCGGCGTCGGGGGCCGCCGCGGTGGCGGTGCGGGTGCCGGGGCCGGTGTTCGCGGGGGAGTCCGTCCGGGTGCGGCGGGATGCGGTGGTCGCGTCGGATCTGGAAGTGGTGACGGTAACCGACCGGTCGGTGATTTTGACCTGGACTACGCGGACTCGGAATCGAGCCGGGCGGTTGCGGCCCGTGGCGGCGGATTCCGAGGTGCGGATGGGGCTGGTGGACGGCGCGGTTCGGGTGCGGCACTTCGATGCTCGGCGGACCGCGTTCCATTGGGTCGAGATCGACGGGCTGGAGCCGGGGCGGGAGTATCGATTCGAGGCGTATTCGGATGGGTGCCGGGCGCGGCCGGCGCGCACGCTGGTCACCCGGCGGGCCGGAACCCCGGAATCCACCGGCGTTTTCCGCACCCTGACGCCGCCGCCGGGACGGTTGCTGCGCACCTTCGCGCTCGCCAACGACCTGCACTTCGGCGAGGACAGCAGTGGATTGCTGGTGGCCGGTTTGGTCGAGGGATTGCGGCACGACTCCGCGCGCTATCCGGAGTTCATGTTCCAGGCGGTGCTGGACGAAATGCGCGGCGCGGACCGGGCGGTGGATCACCTGGTGGTGGCGGGTGATCTGACCGACTCCGGCACGCTGGAGCAGAACCTGGCCGTGCGCGCGCGACTCGACGGCTGGGGTGAACACGGCCGCGACTACTTCGTCTGCCGGGGCAATCACGATATGCCGCCCAAAGGCGAGGCCGACCATTTCGGGCAGGTCTTCCACCCGCACCGGCAGCTCGTCGAATACTTCATCGGCGGTATGCGTCTCATCGGCCTCGACACCACGCGATTGCGCGGCTCCGGCGGCACCCTGGACCCCGCGCAGCTGGCCCGCCTGCGTGAGCTGCTGCAAGCCGAACCTGACCGTCCCACGCTCGTTTTCGGGCACCATCCGGTGACCAGGCATGCGGCGGTGAGCAATCCGGGCGGCCCCGGCTTCGTCCTGGACCGCCCGAACGCCGCCGCACTGCACGAGATCTATCGTGCGGCCCCGGGCGTGTTCCTGCACCACAGCGGCCACACCCACCGAAATCGGGTGACCCGTGCCGACTCCCGGGTGGAGGTCGAATTCCTCGAGGTCGCCGCGGTCAAGGAGTACCCCGGCGGCTACACCCTGCTGCGGATCTACGAGGGCGGCTACATGATCAACTTCTACAAAACCCGCTCCGACCCCGCCCGCCGCTGGAGCACCCGCACCCGCAGCCAATACCTCGGCCTGCACCCCGACCACGCCCTCGGCAGCTGCGCCGACCGCAATCACGTTGTGCTACGTGACTTCTCCGGCCTGACCGGTTGCTGACATTTCGGGCGTGTCCACCGGTATGTCCGATGATTGTGCCCCCACACCAGCACCTTTTGTGCATACTTTGTACCCGGTCCGGCCCACGCCGCACCGCCGAACGCTCCACCGGCGCACACATCGCACCCCACGAATAAACGGATGGCACCGGACATCTCGATGTCCCCCCATTCGCCGCTGTGCGGTCGTCACCGGTTCGGCATCCTTGATCTCGGCACATTTCTAGCAACGGAGGCATGGGTGGGCAGGCAGGCCAGGCAGCAACGATCGAGGTTCAGCAGCATGGGCCATCAACGCCCGCCCGTCCGCATCACCCGCCCCGCCCCCCGCGAAACCGTCTACACCACAGCCTGGCTCCTCCTCGACCTCCCCACCGCCGTCCTCCTCGCCGTCTTCGTAGGCACCGGCTGGCTCGGCTACGCCCAGCACTTCGGCAGCCCCGACCAGCCCCGCCCCGCCGTCGTAGTCCCCGCCGACACCGCCGTGAAAGCGCACTAGCCCCGCCCAGGCCGAACCGGGAAACGGCTGCGGCGGCGTCCGAACAGCGGCCGCAGCGGATTCCCGGACTCACGTGATCGGCTCGCGTCGAATGCCGAACCGGCGGGCCCTCGTCGGGGGTCCCCTGGGTTCGGAACCGCCGCCGGGAGATGATCGTGGCGTGAGGTTCGAAGTGGAAGCTGGGGCTGAGGCTCCGGTGCGGTCGGCTCGGGTGGTTTTTGCGGCGCGGTTGACGGAGTTGTTCGAGGTGGCGGGGAATCCGACGTTGCAGCGGGTGGCGCGGGCGGCGGAAGAGCGGATGCGGGCGGCGCGGGCGGCGGGGGAGCGCGGCTCGGGGATGGTGCAGCGGGTCAGTGATTGGCGGAGTGGGCGGAATGTGCCTTCGCGGTTCGATGTGTTGGTGCCGGTGCTTTTGACGCTGTTCGAGTTGGCTCGGGGGCGTGTGGGGGAGGGCGGGGGCGAGTTGGTGGATCTGGTCGAGTGGGAACGGGTGTGGAATGCGGCGCAGCGGCAGCCGGTTCCGCGTAGTACGCCGGTCGCGGTCAATGCGTTGCGGCGGGATATCGGGACGATCGTCGGGCGCGAGGGGGAGTTGCGGCGGATCGTGGATGCGGCGGGGGAGCGCGGGGTGGTGAGCATTCATACCGTGGACGGGATGGCGGGGGTGGGGAAGACGGCGTTGGTGACGCGGGCGGCGCATCAGCTGGCGGGCCGGTTCCCGGATGGGCAGTATTTCGTGGAGTTGAACGCGCATACGCCGGGGCAGCGGCCGGCGGAACCGGTGGAGGTGCTCGGGACGCTGTTGACGGGGATGGGGGTGGATCCGCGGAATCTGCCGGAAACGCTTGCGGCTCGGCGTGATCTGTGGCGGCATCGGGTCAGTGGGAAGCGGATTCTGCTGGTGCTCGATGATGCGCGCGATCATGGGCAGATCGAGGATTTGCTACCGGGGGCCGAGGGGTGCCTGACCTTGGTGACCAGCCGGCGGCGTCTGGTCGCGCTCGACGGGGCCGCGCCGGTGACTTTGGATGTGCTCGCGCCGGATGATGCCGTGGAGCTGTTCTGCCGCTTGGCCGGTCGCCCCGACACGCCCGAGAATACCTCCGCCGCAACCGAAATCACGCAACTGTGTGGCTATCTGCCGTTGGCGATCGTGTTGCTGGCGGGGCGGCTGGCGCATCGGCCGCGCTGGACGGTCGCGGACCTGGCCGCCGAATTCCGGCGTACCCACGATCGTTTGGCCGAGCTGGAGGCCGGTCCGCGCGCCGTGCGGGCCGCTTTCACCACCTCCTACGGATTGCTGGCCGCCGACCGCAGAAGGCTGTTCCGCCGGCTCGGCGCGCATCCGGGGCCGGATTTCGACGAGTACGCGGTCGCGGCCCTGGACGACGGCACGGTGGCCGAGGCGCGGAAAGCGTTGGAGGAACTGTACGTCGAGCATTTGATCGACGAGACCGCACCCGGCCGCTACCGGATGCATGATCTGGTACGCGAATACGCGCACAGCCTGCTCGAGGATCCGGCGGAGCGGGTGGATACGGGCGAGCGGATCCTCGCCTACTACCTGCGGACCGCGTATGCGGCAATGGAATCGCAGCGCGCCGTGGCGGCACGGGATTCGCAATCGAGCGGGGCGGCTACGGATTCGCAGCACAGCGGGGATGTGACCCGTGCGGGTGGCGGATCGGCGCACGCGCCGCGGCGGCCGAACGTCGCGGGCTCAGCGGTGCGGCCCGGAGGCGAAAAGCCCGCGCGCTCACGATTCTCCAGCTTTCGCGAAGCATCGGCATGGCTGCGCGTCGAGCGTGCGAACATGCTCGCGTGCCTGCGGCAGGCCGCAGCTACCGGCCCGCTGTCCCAGGCGATGGCGATGGCGAAAGCGCTTGTCGGAGAGTTGTATCTGAGCGGAACCTGGCGTTCGCACGCGGTCGCGGTGCAGCGACGGATGGCCGTTGCCGCCGACACCATCGACCCGCGGGGATCCGAGGCGTTCGCCCTGAAGGACCTGGGTGCGGCGGCGTACCTGGCCGATGACTACGGGCTGGTCGCCGAACTGCTCGGGGCCGCCATCGAAGCGCACCCGGCCGAGCCCGCCCTGCTCGCGACGGCCGAACAACTCCGGGCGCGATTGTGGCTGCTGGCCGGGGAATTCGAGGCCGGGGAAGAGCTGCTCGCGGAGGTGCTGGCCCGCTACCGCAGGCTGGGTGACCGCCATCGGGAGGGGCGGGCGCTGAGTGATCTCGGCTGGGCGCGGCATCTGCGCGGCGACTACGCGGGTGCGACCGCGGCCCTCGAAGCGGCGATGGCGGTGCAGCGCGAGATCGGTGATCAGGCGGGAATCGCCGTGGTGCTGAACGGTTTGTCGTGGATGCGTCAGCTGACGGGCGATCGCGAATCCGCTTTCGGCCTGCTGCGGGAGGCCGCCGAGCTCCATCGGGCGCTCGGGCGGCCCGGCTTGGCGGCCTTCAATGTGAGCGCGCTGGCCTGGCTGCATCACCTGGACGGCAATTACCTGCCGGGCATCGAACTGCTCCGGGAATCCCGAATGCTGTTCCGCGAGGCCGGAAACCGGTCCGGGGAAGCCCTCGCCTCCGCCAATCTCGCGTACAGCGAGTACCAGCGCGGCCGGTATCCGGTCGCGCTGGTGGAAGCCGAACGGGCGCACGCCATCTACCTGGAGCTGGACAATCCGGATGGGATGGCTTCGGCGCTGAACATCATCGGCCGGGTCCGCTCGCGCACCGGCGAATCGGAGGCGGCGGCGAAAGCGATCACGACGGCGCTGGAGATCTTCCGCAACTCCGGAAACCCGGTCGGGGTGGCGGATTCCCTCGGAAACCTGGGCTGGGTGCGGCAATCGGCGGGCGAGGCGGCGGGCGGCGAACTGCTGCGGGACGCATTGGCGTCCTATCGCGCGCTGGGGCACCATTCCGGCGTCACCGAGACCCTGAACCGCCTGGGCGCATTTCATTGCCAGGCGGGCGATCCTGAGGCCGGTCTGCGGTTGCACGAGGAAGCGCTGGAGCTGGCGCGGCTGATCGGGAACACGCTCTGGGAGGCGGCGGCGCTCGACGGTGTCGGCCGCTGCCGGGCGCTACTGGGTGACCGCCCCGCGGCGGTGGACGCGCTGCGCTCGGCCGTCGAACGCTACCGCCGGCTCGACATGCCTGAAATCGACTCGGCGGCAGCGCTCCTCGATGACCTGCTGAAACACCCCGGCGAACCCTCGCTGTGAGGTTTCCGGTTCCGGTCCGGAAAATCCGGCCGGGGCCGCTACCTCGAACGATGCCCGATTCGGGCGGTTGGTCGGGACCGGCGATGCCTCCGCCGGTCTACTTTTCTTCGTAGAGGCCGCGGCGGCGGCGGGGACCGCCGCGGCCTCGGTATTGTCGGGTTACCGAGCCCGCGACGGGATCACTTGCCGCCGTATCGGATTCAGCCGTGGCGACTCAGTCGTCCAGAGCGGCGCCGTTGCGCGAGCGCGAAGCGGCGCGGGCGCGGCGACGGGCGGCCTGGAGTTCGGCGAGCTCCTGCTCGAGGGTCTCGGCGATCCGGAACTGCCCGGTGTCGTACACGTTCAGCGGCGGCCCCGGATCGGTCAGATCGGCCAGCGGGGACTTCTCGTCCTCGGCGGCCGGACGAGACTTACCGGTCGCCGAAGTGCGCGTGTCCTTTTCGGCGGGCTTGACCGTTTCCTTCGGCGTGGTCTTGACGACTGGTTCGTCGGCGTCCACTACCGGCGGTTCTTCCTTGACGGCCTTTTCGGAGTCACCGGTGCCCGCCGTCAGGGCCGGCGTAGGGACTGGCACATGTGCCGGCGCGGTCGGGCGGCTCGGCCACGACACCATGGTGTTCACCGAACGCCGGATCTGCTCACCCGGATCCGGTAGATCCCGGATCTGGTCCGTCGCACGGACGATGGCGAGACCGTAGCGCGAGGCGGCGGCATTGTGGATGAGCAGCGCGACGCCGATCATCACCGGGGCGATGGCGTGCACCGCCACGTCGTACCAGCTGCCGTCGCGCAGGTACGGGTAGGTGTTCAGGACGACGGTGAGGCTCAGCAGCGCCATCTCGGCGACCACGACCTGCTTGCGGCTGTCGATCACACCCCATTCGGCGACCTTGTTGGTGCCGATCATGATGATCACGAGGCAGACCGAGATCATGCCTTCGAGCAGGTAGCTGAACCAGTAGAGGGGATCGCTCGGACCGCCGGGAGCGATATTGTGCTGGACGTTGACCGCGGACCAGAGCATGCCGGCCGCGACCACACCGGCGAGCGCGCGCTGGCTCCACGCCCGATGTTTGTACAGCGACGCCAGTTTGGCGTGCGGGCTGGATTCCCGCCGCTGGGCGGCGATCGCTTTGCGGGCGAGCAGCAAATCGCGAATGTCGGCCTTCTCGATTTCTTCGGTGGTCTGCCGAGCCCGGTCGGCAGCACCGGCCGCCGCCTCGGCCTGCTTCCAGCGTTGAGCACGTTCCTGCTCGCGCATGCGCTCGGCTAGCTCGCGCTCGGCGACGAGCTCGTTCTCCGACAGCGCGTCGGTCAGAGCGGGATCGTATTGGTAGGCCAGCCGCCCACGGGCTTTCTCTACCCGCCGAGCCAGCTGGGTGACCTCGTCCTCGCGCGGCTGTTCGATCGTCATCGGGCCTCCTGCAAGCGGAGCGTCGATGGCTGACGGGTGATTCCGGTAGGGAGTGGCACGGGAGATATTTTTAGTCGATGAACCGCCATTGGCGAAACTGTTGATTTGCCAATGGTCCAATCCTTACGGCGTGGCGTCTTCCGACACGCGGAATCGACTCTCCCGCGACCGGTTTACGACGTCAGTTCCAGCTCCGTGTCCAGGGGCATTGCACCCTCCAGTCCATGCGGCAGGCGGCGACGGTTCGGCGAACCCAGGGCAGCCGTCAAATCGGACCCGTCATGCTCGGCCAGCAAATCATCGGAATCCCAGACGAGCAGCGTTGCGCTGACGGTGTTCTCGGCCGCCGAGTGCGCCAGATCGTAGTGCGCGCAGGCCGGTACGTGCGGGTAGGTGATCCACAGGTCGTACCCGGTCATGAACAGATCCAGGTCGAATTGCACGGAGAGACCGAGAAGTTCGCTTCGTCCGTTGTCGTCGACGCCGGCGAAGGCCTCGTCGAGCGCGAGCAGGCGCGGGGCCTGCGGATCGGCCGAATCCAGCATTACGTGCGCGGCGGCGAAGAGCGGCAGGTGCAGCGACACCGACTGCTCGCCGCCGGACAGCGTGGAATGCCGGGCGACGGTGAGCCGGTCCTCGGAGCCGTCCGCGGTGACAATGGTGAACGAGAACACCCGCCACGTACGGTAATCCAGGGTGGTAGCCAGAATCTCCGGATACGAGCGTTCCGGATGCGCCGCGCGGGCCGAACGGATCTCCGCGGCGAAATGTGCGCGAATAGCCGACAAATCGTCCGGGGTGAGGTCGGCGGAGTCGCGGTCGAGCAGCTTGCACACCGCGCGCGCCGGTTCCGGGAGATTGTCCGCCAGCACCCAGTGCACGCCGATGGTGTTGCCGGAGGACATGCGGCGCTGTTTCATCTCCGCGCCCATCCGGGAGATGAGATCCCGTGCGTCGGAGGTGCGTTCGTGGATCTGCTGCGCGAGGCCGGTGAGCAGGGCGTCCTCCAGGATGCGCCGCTCGGCGTCGGTGAGCAGCAGTTCCTGATCGCGCCGCGCCGCGTTGATCCGCTCGGCGAAGTCCGCCAGCGACGACAGGCCGTGGTCGTCGTGCACCTGGACGACGGTAAGCCCGTCCGCCGCATCCCAATTCAGCCGATAGTCCTGCCGCGCCGCGGTCAGCGCCGCGTCGAACTCCTGCAAGGCGGTGGTCACGGCGCTGCGCGTCGACTTGCGCGCCGCATCGCCGGCCCGCACCGAAGCGGTTGCGGCGGCCAGGTTCTCGAACAGCGCGGCCACCTCGTCGGGCAGCACCTTCGGCTCCTGCTCCGGATCGCTGTTCTCGATCCGGTACAGCAGCTGCTCGGGCGTGGACCAGGCCGCGTCACTGCTCGGCCAGCGGCTGTCGGCGGGCGCGCCCAGCAGGCTCAGCAGATCCGGGCGCGCGTACGGCGCGAGATGCCGTACATCCGCCAGCAATTCGGTCAAAGCGGTCCCCAGCGCCGCGTGTGCCGCCCGATGCGCCCCCTCGGCGGCACCCACCGCCTCGATGGCTTCGTGCGCCGCCTTACGGGCCGCCTTCTGCTCGGCCCGCGCCGCGTCGATCTTCTCGCGGGCGAGCTCGAGCTCCCGATCGATATCGGCCGCTCCCGCCCCGAGCGCCTCCCGCAGCGTCTCCAGCTTCCGCTGTTGCTCTTCATAACCCGACCGCGCCGCCTCGGCCTCCTCCGCGAACGCCTCGGCCAGATCCTTCGCCTCGTCCAGACGGTCCCCGGCCTCCCGAGCCCGCTCGTGCTCGCGCTGATGATCCCCCCGCAACCGCAGCAGCGCGGTCCCGGCATTCTCGAAATGCCGTACCGCGGCGGCCAGAGCATCGAGCTCGGCCGGATCCCGAGGCACCTTGTGATCGGCCGCGATCCCCCGGACCTTCTTATCCGCGGCCGTGTACTCGGCAACAGCCTGATCCAGCTCCCGCTCCGCCTGCCCCGTCCCCTCGGCCCGCGTCCGCAGCACACCCGCCGCCTCGGACACCATCCGCAAAGCCGCGGTAATAGCGGTAGTGCGCGGAAGCGCCTTGGCCGCAGCCGAAATCCGCCCGAGCTCCTCGGTAGCGGCCCGCTCCTCAGCGGTCGCGTCCAGCGCATCCTGCTCGGCAGCCGAGATAGCCGCCGCCAGCTCGACGAGCCGCAACTCGCGCCGCCGCGCCCGCGCCGTCGTCCCGATGAATTCGGCATCCGCCTTGTGATGCCGCCCCACCAGCACTCCGAACCGATACCGCCCGTCCGCCGAAACCACCGCCGCGCCACCCGCACTCACCGGCTGTGCCTCGGCCCCGGATACCGCGCACGTGCCGGAGACCGGGGCAGCGCCGGGCGCCGCCGTCGCTTTCCCGGATTTCGTTCCGGTGACACGATGCAGGGCGACCGAGGCGAGCACACCGGCCACGACCTCGCGCGGCACGGTCAGTGTGTCGGTGTCGTCCTCGACTACCAGTACGTCCGAGAGCGTTGGGCCGGTCGGTCGTTCGGCCGCCGGGAGCGGCACGAGGAACTGCTCGGAAGCATGCGCGGGCAACTCGTCGTGCGCGCACACCCACGCGTCGAGCAGGTTCGCCGCCTGCATGGCTGCTTCGATCCCGGCCGCCTCGCCGGCCCCGACATGATCGGCGAAGCGCACCAGCCGCCACAACGGCGCGCCCGCCCGCTCGCTCCGCGCATCGGTCCGCCCCGCGAAAGCCGGTGGTGCGTCATCACGTTCGGCCGCGACCCGGTCACGTTCGGCCCGTAATTCGGCAGCCCGCTCCGCGGCCTGCGCGGCACGCAGGCGCGCCTCCTGCCGCCGGGTACGGACCTCTTCGGTGAGCGGCTCGGTTCGCTCGGCGAGCACCTCGGCAGGCGTCGCGGGCAGCTCGGCCGCTTCGGTGCCTGTGCGGGCGACGGCGTCGCTGAGGGCTTCGAAGAGGCCGGTGCGGATGGGGGAGTAGACGTCTCGGTGGGTGTCCCACCAGTCGCGGAGGGCGACGGCGGTGTTGGAGCGAGCCAGGGCTACCGAGGCTTCGGCTTCGGCGAGTTCGGCGGCGGCGGCGTCCTTGAGTTCGGCGGCGCGCTGGACGGCGCGTTCGGCGCGGGTACGTTCGTTGGCGGCCTGGTCGACGAGGGTGAGGGCGCGGCGGACGGCGCGGACGTCGGCGTCGCGTTCCTCGGCGTGCGAGCGGACGGTGGTGGTGAGGTGGTCGGCGCGAGCCTGTTCGGGGAGGGCGGTCCAGTTGATGCCGGCTTCTTCTGCGGCGCAGCGGAGTTCGTCCTCGCCGCGGGCCAGGGCGGAGGCGGCGTTGGCTACGGCGGCGCGGGAGCGTTCGTTCTCCTCGGCGCGCTGGTCGACGGTTTGGCCCGCTTTCAAAGCCTTGTCGCGGTGGACGGCGGAGGAGGTTTCCAGGCGGCGGACGGCGTCGGCGAGGTCGTCGAGTTGCTGTTTGCCTTCGTAAGCGCTGGAGCGCTGGAGGGTTTCGCGGTCGGAGAGGGCTTGTTCGTAGGCGCGATCGGCGTCCTCGGCGCGGGTCTCGGCGGCGGCGCGGTCGGTGTCGCGGCGCTGGCGCAGCGCGGCCGCGGCGTGCAGGGCGGTGCCGGCGTGGGTGACCGCGTCCAGGCGGGTGCGGACCTGATCGATATCCGTTTTGGCTTGGACGGCCAGGTATTTGCGGTAGACGCCGACGAAGGCACGGGTCGCGGAGTCGGCTTGGACCAAGCCCTCGAGGGTGCGGCCGACCTCCTCCATATCGCTGAAGGAACGGGCGGCATCGAGGATGAGTTGCTCGTCCAGGGGGCGCAGGCCGTCGGTGAGGGCCTGGGACAGGCCGCGCGGGTCGAGGTTCTTGGCCAGCTGCGGGCGGCGCAACGTCAGAATGAGGTTGATGAGCTGGTCGTAGCGTTGCTGTCCGAGACCGAACATGCGGGCGTCGATGGCGGCGCGGTACTCGACGGGGCGGTCGACGATGGCGTCGGAACCGATCTGTTCGGCCAGTTGCTTGCGGGTCAGCGGGCGATCGTCGGGGCCCAGCAGCGAGAAGTCCACGCCCACCCGGCCATCGGCGACGAAATACCAGCGGGTGACCTTGTCCTGCGAGCGGGTGGCGCGCATACCGATGCCGATGGTGACGGTCTCGGGCTCGGCCCAGCTGCCGCGCGCGAACTCCATCCACACATACGAGTAGGCCGATTCCTGCTTGCGGTACAACAGGTTCGACTTCATGGTGCGCTCTTCACCCGCGAACGGGTTGAGCCGCCGGGGCTCGATGCGCCCGTCGAAGACGAAGGGGAACAACACCTCCAGGGCCTTGGTCTTGCCGGACCCGTTCGGCCCGCGCAGCACCAGGCGGCCGTCGGCGAAGCAGAACTCCTGGTCGCGGTAGTCCCACAGGTTGACGATGCCCGCGCGAGTGGGGACGAAGCGGACGCCACCGTGAATGAGGTCGGACATCAGTTCCGGGATCCCTTCTCGATCGAGGCCGTGTCGTCCTCGGTGCCGACCTGCGCCGGCGAGATGAACAATTCGGTCTCCGCGCGAGTGCGGATGGTGACGATGGCGCCGCGATACCGAGCCAGCGCGGGCAGGATGAGCAGCCCGCCGTCGATGAGTTCCACCAGCCGCAGGCGCTCCAGCAGCCCGACCGCTTCGGCGGTCAAGCCGGGGACGTCGGCCTGCCATTGCGCGGCGAAGGTGTTGCCGTAGCGGCCGGTGAGCATCTGCACGGTGTCGCGAATCCACGAGGATTCGATGAACGGGTACTCCGGGATCTCCGGCTCCTCCACCTCGATCTCCGAATCCTCTTCCGGCACATACATCTCCAGCAGATCGGCGAGCGGCGCGAACACCGTGGTGAACGGGATGGCGCTGTCGAGCTGCCCGGCCAGATCGGTGAACGGCCGCTCCGGCCGGGGCCTGCGCGGCACCGGATTGTCGAGATCCAATACCAGGTCGGCGATTTCACCCGCCAGCAGCAGCGCGACCTGCGCGAGCGTGCCGGTGCTCGGGAACCGCACATCCGAGAGCCGCCCGGAACTGTCGATCAAGGCCACCCCCTCGGCCCGCCGCTCGGCCTTCAACCCGGTGACCAGCTCCACTTCCCGCACCAGCTTCTCCTGCGCCAGCAGCTCCCGGCCCGGCTGATCGAGTTCGTCGGCGTAGACGACCGGCTGCTCCACCAGCGCCCGCCGCACCTTGCGCGCCGCGAGAGCCTGTGCGGGAGCACGGGTATCGCCGCCCCCGGCCTCCTCACCGAGCAGCCCGGTCACGCTGTTGAGGTGCTGCACCGCCCGCGGCGGCCGGAACAACGCGAACACCACGGCCCGGTCGATGTCGTAGAGCGCCTCCCCGGCCTCGGGATCGCTGGCCCAGCCGCCCGCGTCACCATCGGCGAGGGCCACCGCGCCACGCGCCGACAGCCACCCCACCGCGTCCACGAAAGCATCACGATCCGCGGCCCGGTCCGGCGCCAGCTCCAGCCCCTCCACCCGCTCGGTGTACGCCGCCACCTGATCGGCCAACTCGGACAAGGTGATCTGATCACCCGCCCGCCCCAAAGCCGCCAGCGCCAGCGCCAGATACGCGTACCGCCGCCGATCGAACACCCGCTCGGCGGGCGTGCGCGCGGGCCGCGCCGACTCCAGTTGATCGTGGACCGGGAACAACCGCGCGGTCGTCTCGGTGACCTCCAGCCGATACCCGAACAGCTCGGCGAGATCCTCCCGCAACTCCGTCGCCCACCGCCGGATCAACGGCAACGCAATCCGATCCGGGTAACTCCGCGTGATCAGGTGATTGGCCAGCACCACCCGCGCCGCCCGCTGATAACTGTCGAGAGCCAGCGAATCGATGGACCGCGCGTGCATCAGCCCACGTCCTTTCCATCGAGATCCCCGGCCCCGGCCGATTTGCGGTGGCTGCCGGCTGCGTTGGCGGCCTTGCTTTTACGCAGGGCGGCGGTTTCGCGAACCTCGACCCTGCGGCCGTTGAGATGCAGCAGGCCGCGGGTGGTGCGAATGGCGGTCGAGCCTTCGTGAGGGGAGACGGTCAGGGTGACGCCGTTGTCGGAGCCGGTGGTGCCGACCTTGCCACTGACCGGTACCCAGGCGGTGGAGGCGGCGTCCAGGAGTTTGAGCAGCACCTCGGTTTCGCCCTCGTCGAGTTCGCGTTCGTAGACGTCGGCGGCGGCCAGGGAGCGCGCGGCGGCGGCGCGGGCGCGCTGGGCATCGAGCTGGGCTTCGCGCAGGCGGCGGATGCTCGCGTCATTGCGTTGCAGGCGGGCGGGTGCGCCGGGAGTGGGCGGGCGGCCGGTTTCGGCGAGGGTGCGGGCGATCTCCAAAGGCGGTGCGTCCCACCAGGATCGGATGGCCGGAATCACGTCCGCGTCGGGGTGGTGCATGGCCAGGTGGCGGGGTTTACCGAGCCCGAAGACCACGTCGAACAGGGCGTGCGCGGCTTCGGCGGAGGGGGCGGCGGTGAACCAGCCGGCGAGATGGCGCAGCGCCGATTCCCGGCTCACGCCGCCTTTGCGGGTTTCGGTGACCCGGCGCAGCAGTGACAGCACCGCCGCGATGGCGCTCATGGTCGCCTCGCGCAGGCGCTCGCATTCGGTGACCCCGCCCTCGCCGTCGGGCAGGAACCAGCCCCGCAGCCCGTGCCAGCGCGCCCGCCAATCCGCTTCGCGCTCTTCGTAATTCAGCAGCACGCGTTCGTCGATCCGGGCGGCGCGCTCGATCAGCTCGTCCACCCCGGTCGCCTCGGCCTCCAGGATCGCGGTGGCCAGGCGCGGTGCGAAGCGCGCCAGATCCATCGAGAATTCCCGCATGTGCGCCAGCAGCGCGTCCTTGTGCGCGAGGAACGCTTCCGGTGTCGCCTCGGTGGTCCGCACCAGATCGCCCAGCGTCAGATAGAAGTGCGCGGCTCGTTCGGCGAGATCGGTCAGCGCCCGGTCCAGGCGGTTGAGCACCCGGTACACCCGCGGCGCGTCACCGGTCTTGTTGGCCTCGGCCAGGGTGTGCAGATCGCTCAGCAGTTCCGGCAACACCAGGCGCGAGAGCGAAGCCTCGTCGAGCCGCGCCTCCAGCACATCCGATACCGCCCGGTATGCCTGATATCCGGCCTGCGAGAACTGGTACACGAAATGCCGGTTCCGGTACTCGGCCAGCGTCGCCGCCCGCGTCCCGTCGTAACTGCGCTCCAGCACGCCCCACTGATGCAACTGCTCGAGCAGCGGCCCCACCTCGGTCGCGGTGAACCCCGGCGCTCCCGGGCAACGATTGAGCGTCTCGACCACATCGGAGGCGTGCAGCAACACCACGTACGCCGCCCGCGCCGTATCGAAAGCACGCAAAACCCACAGGTAGTCCCCCCGCTTCTCGGCTGTCGCGAAGGAGAACAACCGGAGCCGGTCGGCATGCGCGAACTCCACGGCATCGACCCCTCTCGGGTCGGGCAGCAATCCGTCAGCGGACTCGGTCACCGGAGAAGGTTAATACCGCGCACCGACCGGTCCCGAATTGCCGTGGGTGTCGGCGCGCCCAGTGCCCGATTCGCCTCGTTCGTTCGAGTGGCCCGACCGAGCGCTCCGGACCGATTAATTTGTCGATGCGGCTTCGTCTGCATCCACGACCCCCGGTTACGCAAGACCGCAAGGAAGAAGGACAGCCATGACCATCGGAAAAGATCTCGTACTCAGCCACGTCGCCGTGCTCGTCGGTGACCAGCAGCAGGCGCTGGAGTTCTACCGGGATGTGATCGGTCTCGAGGTGCGCCAGGACATGCCGTTCTTCGGTGACGCCCGCTGGATCACCGTCGGCCCGGCCGCGCAGCCCGGCATCGAGTTCATGCTCGAGATTCCGGCGATGAACCCGAACGAGGCCGCCCAGCAGGCCAATCGCGCGCGTCTGGAGAGCGGCGCCATGGGCACCCTGATCTTCGGCACCGAGGATGTGGACGCCACCTTCGAGCGCCTGCAAGCGGCCGGCGTGCCGGTCGAGCAGCCGCTGGTCGATCAGCCGTACGGCATGCGCGACTGTGGTTTCGCCGACCCGTGGGGCAACCACCTGCGCTTCGCCCAGCCACTGGGCTGAACACCCGGTCAGCGGGACCCGCGCGGCAGCACCGGTCGCGCCGGGTCCCTTTGCCGTACCGCCCTATCGGGTCGCGAGGGCCGAACGCTCGACGGTGAGCAGGCTTTCGGTGTGATGCTCGGCGTAGTACCTCTTCGCGCCGCCGTTCAACCCGAACAGGCTCTTGGACCACAGCAGCCAGGTGACGGCGGCCAGGTTGACCAGCAGGGCGGCCACCCGCAGGAAGGTGACCTTCTCGGTCAATTCGTAGATCTCCAGCGGCAGGAAGATCGAGGTCGCGATGACCGCGAAGTACTCACCCCAGCGCTTGATCAGCCACAGCCCGACGCCCTCGAGGATCTGAATGCCCGCGTAGGCGAAGATGCCGGCCGCCACCCAGGCCAGCGTGGTGGGGGAGAAGCTGAACGCCTCGTCGATCCAATGCACGATCTTGGAATGGTCCGGATCCCAGCCGACCTGGTCGGCCAGCTGCCGCACCAGCGGAAGTTCCTTGTCCCAGGCCGCCTTCCACGAATCCTGCGAACTGCGCAGCTTCAGCACGCCCACCCCGAGCAGGATCAGCACCAGCGCGCGCCCCACCCGCTCGGCCGCCAGCAGCCGCATGATGATGCGGTCGCGCAGCAGCCGCCCGCGCGGCACCTCGGGCGCGTCGTCGGCGGGACCGCTCCGGCGCGGCTCGCCCGGCACGAAATCGCCGCAGCGCAGACAACGCCACGATTCCCCGGCCGGAGTCGCGACGTGCAAGCGGACCGCGAGCTCGGGTTCGGTGGGGGCGTAGGTCTCATGCCCTCGAAAGGCGCAGGTCCACAGACTGAAGTCCATGGGTCGCAGCCTAATGGGCGATAAGATCAGCAGGCGACAATACGGGCAGGGGTGAGCATGCGCCGGATCGGAACAGCCTGGGCAGCCGGATGGTTCGCGATCGCGACGGTGCTGTGGCCGGTCGCGGCGCCCGCGGAACCCCCCGGCGCGGCGGTCGTGGCCGCCGACGGGTCCCGGATCACCGGGATCGACAAGACCGACGACAAGCACTGGACCCTGACGGTGTACTCGGCCGCCATGGACAAGTCGATCCGCGTCGATGTGCAACGCCCCGCCGATGATTCGCGCCCGCGTCCCACGCTGTACCTGTTCAATGGCGCGGATGCCGGGCTGACCACCAAGAGCTGGCGGGTCCGGGCCCCCGAGGTGCTGGACTTCCTGGCCGGGCAGGATGTCAACCTGGTGCAGCCGGTGGGCGGCAGGGCGGCCTACTACGCCGATTGGCGCGCGCCGGACCCGGTGCTGGGCGTCAACAAATGGCAGACCTTCCTGCTCTGGGAACTGCCGCCGCTGATCGACAGCACGCTCGGCACCAATGGGGTCAATGCGCTCGCGGGCGTGTCCGGTTCCGCCACCGCCGTTTTCGCGCTGCCCATCGCCGCGCCCGGCCGGTATCGCGCGGCGGCGGCCTACAGCGGGTGCTCGCAGATCAGCGATCCGGTCGGGAATTCGTTCGTGCGGTTGGTCGTCGGCGTCAACGGCGGCAATGCCGACAATATGTACGGACCGGTCGGTGATCCCGCGTGGGCCGCCAACGATCCCTACGTGCACGCCGAGCAACTGCGCGGTATGGAACTCTTCCTCTCCAGCGGCACCGGCCTGCCCGGCCCGTACGACACCACCGGCGAATTCTCCGAATTGCCCGATCTGATAGACCATTTCGCCGTGGACGGCCCGACGGAGGCCGGAACCGCCTACTGCACGCGGAGTTTCGCCGAGCGCCTGGCCGCGCTGGGCATTCCCGCCACGGTCGAGCTGAATCCCGTCGGTATGCACGCCTGGGGGTACTTCCGCGACGAGTTCTTCGCGTCCTGGCCGACCCTGGCCAAAGGTCTGGGCCTGCCCGTCTAACTCGCGGTGAGGGCGCGCAACTGCTCGAGGTAGGAGCGGGTGCGCGGATCCCCGGGGAAGTGCTCGATCATCTCCCGTGCCGCCTCGCCCGCGATCCACATCAGCGAGGGCAGTGAGCGCCGCTTGCCGGCGAAGGCCCGGGTGCCCTCGTCCAGGGCGAGCTCCAGATTGCGTTCGCGCACCGCCACCACCGCCAGCGTCAGATGCGCCTCGGAGACCCGCATGGGTTTGCGAACGGTCCCGTCCGGCCGGGTGGAGTTCGAGATGACCTGGCGGGCATAGCTTTCGGCCCGGCGATTGTCACCGGCTACCCGGCAGCAGTCCATGGCGTAGAAGTCGAATTTGAGCGGGTCGACCACGAAGTGATTCTCCAGATTGGCGGGGTGATCGAGCCGATCCAAGATCGAACGACCCTGTCCCAGCGCGATTTCCACCTCTTTGCGGTCGCCCAGGCGAGCCCACGCCTTGGCCCGTTGCGCGGCCAGCTGCACGCCCACCCCGAGTCGTTCGGTGGCCGCGTGTGCGGCCTCGGCGGCCTCGATGGCACCGCGGTAATTGGCCTGGGTGAGTGCGAACCAAGCGGCCATTTCCGCGCCCCAGCCGATGATTTCGGTGTGCTCGGCCTCCTGCCCCAGCGACAGCGCGGCCCGGCGGGTGGCCTCGGCGGCGGTGCGCCACCCCAGGTCGTAATCGACGCAACCGACCAGTAGGGCAACCCAACCCGCGAGTACCAGCACCTCGCGATGCTGGGCCAGAGTGAGACGACCGTCCAGTAGTGAGGTGATGCGCCGCAGCCAGGCCGTGCCCTCGGCATGCAATTCGTGCGGGTCGCAGCAGGGATACTCGGAACACAACCGGTCGGCGGTAATGCGAATGGCATCCAGTGTGGCGGAAGAGACATCGGACATGCGCAGCCGGCCGATGAACTCCAGGGTGTCCATTCCGGTGGCCGAGAGCAGCTCGTCGTCGCGGTTCGGCCGCGCCTTGGGGAAGAACGCCGCCGTCACCGTATCGAAGGCCGCGGCGATGATGGGGGCGTAGAAATCGTCGGGGCGGGACTCCCCGGACTCCCATCTGCGCCAGTTGCGCAGAAGTGTGCTGTCGGTTGGCAGATTGTGGGTCGACTTGCCTCTCATGGCGCGTACCGCGTCGGCCTGAGACCACCCCCGAGCATCGCGTTCGGCACGCATTCGGACAGCCCAGACGGGTCGATCGTCACCTGCGGACACGCTCTGTAGTATCTCACCAGTTAACGCCGGATGGACCCGGATAGGGCATCTGGATGTCAGTGGGTTGACATCTGCAATTGCATTTTCGAGTACGCCAAGCTTGAGACGGGCACACTTCAGAACAGCGATCCCCAATCCAACGGAGGTTCGGGTGGAAGCGTTGATCTATGGGTACGTGCGTGACGATCTGGCCGACGGCCGCAGTGACGAGCTGGAGGACGCCATGTGCGGCCTGGCTCAGTCGGCCGGTATGTGCTTCGCCGCCACCTTCCATGAATCGACCCCTGGCGACGGCACCGCATTCGCGGAACTGACCGCCGAACTCAAGCGAGCCGACGCTCACCACGTGGTGGTGCCATCACTCGATCACCTTGCCGGCCAGACGATTCCGCGTGACATTCTGATCGCGAAACTGGCTCATGAGGCGGCCGCCCAGGTCTGGGCCGTCGAACACTGATCCGTCTGTACCGCGTGTCGCCGCGATGCCGCGCGCCCAAGCCATGAGCCGCGCGGCCGCCACGCCGGCCAGCAGCGATGCCGCCAGCGCGACCCAATGCCGGTCGCCGAAGAGCGGATACACCTGCCAGTGCAGCAGATACGCGAACAGCGACGCATCCGCGAGCACCGCCGCGACCCCGGCGATCAACGCGGGCACCCGCACCGAGGGCAGCCAGACGAGCAGCAGCAGACCGCCCAGGATCAGCCGTTCCCGTTCCGGCTCACCGAAATAGCCCGGCACGGTCAGCAGCGCCACGCCGCTGAGCAGTATCCGTTGCCGGAGTGTGGTGGCCTTCGCCGCGGCCCACCCGAGCATGAAGAACCAGAAGGTGAGCGGGGAGAACGGAATGTCGTGCGGCGTATACAAATCGAGCGGTTGGTATCGCACGATGAGCGCCACACCCAGCAGCCCCAGCGCGAACCAGAACGGCGCGCGCCGCTCCAGCTGGTCGGCGAAGGGCAGCCGGATCAGGAGCGCGGCGGCCAGCATGAAGTAGACGGCGACCTCGACGAACCACAGGTGGCCGGCGGTCGGGCTGTCGTGCGGGCCCAGAATCTTGTTGAGCAACAACACATTCTGCCAGCCGTAGTAATCACTGAAGACCATGGTGCCCGCCACCCAGGCCGCCGTCGGCGCCGCGATCAGCGCCACCGTGCGCAGGGTGCGGCGCAGCCGGGCCGGAGCCGGCGCGGCGGTCACCCCGAACCGGGCGAAGTTGAAACCCGCCACCGCGAGCAGCACGTGTGCGCCGCCCCACAGCACGAAAACCCCGATGTGCGAGCCGACTACGGCGATGATGCCGAGCGCGCGCAGCAGCGTGGAGGTGTCCAGGGAGCGGCCGAAGCGGCGGCGCCGGCGGGGCAGCGATTCGAGTTCGGCCACGGTCATGGTCTGCCAGTTGAGCGGCAGCTGACCCAGGGCGTGGTCCAGTTTGACCGAAAGCGCCACGTAGGTGAGCGAATCGCCGCCCAGATCGGCGAAGGTGGAGTCGCGGGTGACCTGCGCGGGAGGCAGGCCGAGCGCCTCGGCGAAGAGGGTGCGGACATCCGCGCGCGGAGTGGGTCGAATGCCCGGAAGTTTCCTTATGGCTTGATAATCCGGTTTTCCGGTGGGCAGGCGCGGGATGGACTCGACCAGGCACACCCGGACCGCCGAAACCGGCAATCCTGACAATTGCGCCGTGAGCTGGGTGGCCGCGGCGGCATTGCGCCCCGCCACCGCCACCACCAGGGTTTCGGCGTCATCGGTGCAGAGGGCGGTGTATCCGGCTGCGCTCAGCCCGGATTCGATGCGTTGCAGATCGATGCGCAGGCCGAAGATCTTGGCGAAGCGGGACCGGCGGCCGATCACCCGGTACAGGCCCGCGGGGGTGCGGCAGGCCAGATCGCCGGTGCGCAAGGCGGTCAGCGCCGGGCCGAGCGCCAGCTCAGCGGTCGATTCGGCGTAGCCCATCATCACATTCGGGCCGTGATAGACCAGTTCGGTGCCGCCTTCGGCCACCGGCTCCAGGGCGAAAGATCCACCCGGGACCGGTATTCCGATGCAGTCGGGGTGCTCGGCCGCCATGCCCGGCGGCAGATAAGCCATGCGCGCGGTGGCTTCGGTCTGGCCGTACATAACGAAGAAACGCCAGCCCCGGGACTCGCTCAGGGTGGCGTAGTGCCGTACTCGATCGGCGGCCAGTTTGCCGCCCGCCTGGGTCACATAGCGCAGGTGCGGCAGGGACATTCGCTCGAAACCGACGCGGTCCAGCAGCTCGAAGGTGTAGGGGACGGCGGCGAAGGAGGTCGCGCGATGACATCGGAAGTCGTCCCAGAACTCCGGCTCCAGCACCGACCGGTCGGTCAGCAGCAGGCTCGCGCCGCGCAACAGGTAGGAGTGCACGACCGAGAGCCCGTAGCAGTAGAAGAACGGCAATGTCGTTGCCGCCCGGTCGGTTTCCTCGAGCTCCAGGTACTCCGCGATCGCCGCCGCGTTGGACAGCAGATTGGCATAGGACAACCGCACCAGCTTCGGCGATCCCGTCGATCCCGAAGTACTCAGCAGCAGCGCCAGATCCGGGTGCAGAGCATGCGCCGATCCGGCCCGCCGCGCCCGCGGCCGCGGAATCCCGCCCGTATCACCGGATTCGATGACGACGTCCGGATCGTAAACGCGCAGCAGCTCATCGGTGATCGAACCGGTCAGCAGCACCGCGCAGCCGGCGTGCAGTGCGCCGAGATACGCGACGAGCGAACCGATATCGTTGCGGGCCGATAGCGCGACCAGCCGGCGTTCGCCGCCCAGCCGGTCCGCGAAATCGGTGACGAGGGTCGCGAGCTGGCTGTATGTCAGCTCGCCCGCCCCGCCACCGACTACTGCCGACCGGTCGCCGAATGCGTTCAGGTGCGCGACGATCCGAGGCGAGGTCATTGCCGGAAGTGTAGTGACAACCTTTTTAGGTTAGGGCAACCACACCCAAGTGACGCGTGAATGAATTCCGTTAGAGACCGAACCCGCCGCGCCCGCGTCGCCGCAGGTACTTCTCGAATTCGGCGGCGATGGCATCGCCGTCGATCTTGGCCATCGCCTCGTTCAGATCCACATCGGCATCGCCGCGTTCCTCCAGGGAGCGCACGTACTCCGCGATTTCCTCATCACCCGTGGTCATTTCGTTGACCGCGGCCTCCCACTCCTCGGCCTGCTCGGGCAGACCGCCGAGCGGAACCTCCACATCCAGCACGTCCTCGACGCGATGCAGCAGCGCGATGACCGCCTTCGGGTTCGGCGGCTGCGATACGTAGTGCGGCACCGCGGCCCAGAAGGAGATGGCCGGCACGCCCGCGCGGACACAGGCATCCTGGAGCACCCCGGTAATACCGGTCGGTCCCTCGTAGCGGGTCTGCTCGAGATTGAAACGCTCGGCCGCCTCTTTGCTGTACGCGGTCCCGGTGACGGGCACCGGACGCGTGTGCGGGGTATCGGCCAGCAGCGCGCCGAGGATCACCACCGTGGTGACGCCCAGCTGCTCCACGAATTCGAGAATGTCATTGCAGAAGGAGCGCCACCGCATGTTCGGCTCCACCCCGCGCAGCAGGACCACATCGCGATCACTACCCGGCGGCGAGCACACCGAGAGCATGGCCGAAGGCCATTGAATGGCTCGCGTCACACCGTCCACCTGGCGGACCGTCGGCCGGTTCACCTGATAGTCGTAGTAGTCCTCGGAATCCAGCTCGGCGAGGGGTTGCGCGTCCCAGATCAACTCCAGATGTTCGACCGCCCCACTGGCGGCATCGGCGGCGTCGTTCCACCCTTCGAAAGCGGCGACGAGGACCGGATCCCGCAGCGTAGGCAGGTCCGATTCGGCTGGCACCGGGGATTCACTGGCGTTCACCCGGTCAGCCTAGTGTGTGTAAAGGGGGGACGTGCCAGCGACGCGCAAAGCCGCTGCGGGGCGGGCATGCCGGTCCCAGGCCCGGATTGTCCGGGCCTCCCACTACTCTTGAGTACATGTCTGTACGCAGCCGCGCCGAATTCGACACCACCCTACTGGACACGTTGAAACAACGTGTTGTGATCGGGGACGGTGCGATGGGCACGATGTTGCAGGCCGCGGATCTCACGCTCGATGATTTCCGCGGCCTCGAAGGCTGCAATGAGATTCTCAACGAAACCCGCCCCGACGTGCTGCGACACATTCACCGCGCGTACTTCGAGGCCGGTGCCGACGCCGTCGAGACCAACACCTTCGGATGCAACCTGCCCAACCTCGCCGACTACGACATCGCGGACCGGATCCGGGATCTGTCCGAGCGCGGCACCCGCCTCGCCCGTGAGGTCGCCGACGAAATGGGGCCGACCAGCTTCGGCAACCCGCGCTACGTGCTCGGGTCGATGGGGCCCGGCACCAAGCTGCCGACCCTGGGCCACGCGCCCTACGTTTCGCTGCGCGATGCCTACACCGAGGCCGCGCTCGGCATGCTCGACGGTGGCGCGGACGCCATCCTGATCGAGACCTGCCAGGACCTGTTGCAGGTCAAGGCCGCGGTGACCGGTAGCCACAACGCCATGCTGAAGGCCGGCCGCCGAATTCCGATCATCACCCACGTGACCGTGGAGACCACCGGCACCATGCTGGTCGGTTCGGAGATCGGTGCCGCGCTGACCGCGCTCGAGAAGCTCGGCATCGACATGATCGGGCTCAACTGCGCCACCGGTCCAGACGAGATGAGCGAGCACCTGCGCCATCTGTCCAAGCACGCGCAGCTGCCGGTGTCGGTGATGCCCAACGCCGGACTGCCGATCCTCGGGGCGAACGGCGCCGAATACCCGCTGACCGCCGAGGAACTCGCGATCTCCATGCGCCAGTTCGTGTCCGAGTTCGGGCTGGCGCTGGTCGGCGGCTGCTGTGGCACCACCCCCGAGCACATCCGGCAGGTCGCCGAGGCCGTGCGCGAGGTGACGCCCGCGGTGCGCAAGCCGGTACACGAGCCCAGCGTGTCCTCGATCTACACGCAGGTGCCGTTCGAGCAGGACGCGTCGATCATGATGATCGGCGAGCGCACCAATGCCAACGGCTCCAAGGCATTCCGCGAGGCCATGCTGGCCGAGGACTGGCAGAAGTGCCTGGACATCGCCAAGGATCAGACCCGCGACGGCGCACACATGCTCGACCTGTGCGTGGACTACGTGGGCCGCGACGGTGCCAAGGACATGACGGAGCTGGCCTCGCGCCTGGCGACCTCGTCCACACTGCCGATCATGCTCGACTCCACCGAAACCCCGGTGCTGAAGGCCGGTTTGGAGCATCTGGGTGGCCGCTGCGCGGTCAACTCGGTGAACTTCGAGGACGGTGACGGGCCGGACTCGCGGTACCAGCAGACCATGGCGCTGGTCGCCGAACACGGTGCGGCCGTGGTGGCTCTGACCATCGACGAAGAGGGCCAGGCGCGCACCGCCGAGCACAAGGTGGCCATCGCCGAGCGGCTGATCGCCGATATCACCGGCAACTGGGGCCTGGACGAGTCCGACATCATCATCGACACGCTGACCTTCACCCTGGGCACCGGCCAGGAGGAGTCGCGGCGCGACGGCGTCGAAACCATCGAGGCCATTCGCGAACTCAAGCGGCGGCACCCGAATGTGCAGACCACGCTGGGTCTTTCGAACATCTCGTTCGGTTTGAACCCGGCGGCGCGGCAGGTGCTGAACTCGGTGTTCATGCACGAATGCGTCGAAGCCGGACTGGATTCGGCCATCGTGCACGCCTCCAAGATCCTGCCCATGGCGCGGATTCCCGAGGAGCAGCGACAGACCGCCCTGGACCTGGTCTACGACCGCCGCACCGAGGACTACGACCCGCTCCAGAAGCTGATGGCGCTGTTCGAGGGCGTCTCCACGGCCTCGTCCAAGGCGTCGCGGGCCGAGGAGCTGGCGGCGCTGCCGCTGTTCGAGCGGCTCGCCCGGCGCATCGTGGACGGCGAGCGCAACGGCCTGGAGGCCGACCTCGACGAGGCGATGAAAGAGGTTCCGCCGCTTCAGATCATCAACGAAACGCTGCTGTCCGGTATGAAGACGGTCGGTGAGCTGTTCGGCTCCGGTCAGATGCAGCTGCCCTTCGTGCTCCAGTCCGCCGAGGTGATGAAAACCGCGGTGGCGCACCTGGAACCGCATATGGAGGCCACCGACGACTCCGGCAAGGGCCGCATCGTGCTCGCCACCGTCAAGGGCGACGTGCACGACATCGGCAAGAACCTGGTCGACATCATTCTGTCGAACAATGGCTACGAGGTGGTGAATCTCGGTATCAAACAGCCGATCTCGGCCATCCTCGACGCCGCGGTGGACAAGAAGGCCGACGTCATCGGCATGTCCGGGCTGCTGGTGAAGTCGACGGTGATCATGAAGGAGAACCTCGAGGAGATGAACTCCCGCGGTGTCTCCGAACAGTTCCCGGTGCTGCTCGGCGGCGCGGCGCTCACCCGCGCCTACGTCGAACAGGATCTGACCGAGGTGTTCGAGGGCGATGTGCACTACGCCCGCGACGCCTTCGAGGGCCTGCGGCTGATGGACGAGATCATGACCGTCAAGCGCGGCGGCGGCATCGACCGGAATTCCCCGGAGGCCATCGCCGAACGCGAGAAGGCCGCCGAACGTAAAGCCCGGCATGAGCGTTCCAAGCGCATCGCCGAGGAGCGTAAGGCCAAAGAGGTGCCCGTGGTGGTCCCGGCGCGCTCGGACGTGGCCGCCGATCTGCCGGTGCCGGTGCCGCCGTTCTGGGGCACCCGCATCGTGAAGGGGCTCTCGGTCAACGAGTACTCGGGGCTGCTCGACGAGCGGGCGCTGTTCCTCGGGCAGTGGGGTCTGCGCGGGCAACGCGGCGGAGAAGGCCCGTCCTACGAGGAGCTGGTGGAGACCGAAGGCCGTCCGCGCCTGCGGTATTGGCTGGATCGGCTCACCTCCTCGGGGGTGCTCCAGCACGCCGCGCTGGTCTACGGCTACTTCCCGGCGGTGTCGGAGGGCGATGATGTGATCGTTCTCACCGAACCGAAACCCGATGCGCCGGAACGCTATCGCTTCACTTTCCCGCGTCAGCAACGCGACCGGTTCCTCTGCATCGCCGATTTCATTCGGTCGCGGGCGGACGCGGCGCGGACCGGTCAGGTGGACGTACTGCCGTTCCAGCTGGTCACCATGGGTCAGCCGATCGCCGACTTCGCCAATGAGCTGTTCGCGGACAACAACTATCGCGACTACCTCGAGGTGCACGGTATCGGCGTTCAGCTCACCGAGGCGCTGGCGGAGTTTTGGCATCGCCGGATCCGGGAAGAACTGACCCTGGAGGGACATTCCGTCGCCGATGAGGATCCGTCCGATGTACTGGAATACTTCAAACTCGGCTACCGTGGCGCGCGGTACTCGTTCGGTTACGGCGCCTGCCCCGACCTGGAAGACCGCGCCAAACTGGTCGACCTGCTCGATGCCGGGCGGATCGGAGTGATGCTGTCGGAGGAGTTGCAACTGCATCCCGAGCAGTCCACGGATGCTTTCGTCCTGCTGCACCCGGAAGCGAAGTACTTCAACGCCTAAGATTTTCAAGAGGTTTCCGGGCTATCGCGCAGAGTTGCAGGGGTTGCTCGGCGCGATAGCCAGCAGGAGGGGCACAACCACATGAGTTCTGACCGGTTGATTGCGGGGCGGTACCGACTAACGGATCCGATCGGCACCGGTGCGATGGGGGTCGTGTGGCGTGCGACCGACGTGCGATTGCGCAGAACAGTCGCCGTCAAACAGTTGCTGCTCGGACCGGGGCTGACCCGGTCGGCGGCCATCGAAGCCAAGATGCGGGCCATGCGCGAGGGGCGGATCGCGGCGCGACTGCATCATCCCAATGCGGTGACCGTGTTCGACGTCGCCGAGGAGGACGGCCAGCCCTGGCTGGTCATGGAGTACGTGAACGCGGTCAGCCTGGCCGCGCTCATGCGGGAGAAGGGGCGGCTGGAACCCACCGAGGTGGGGCGGATCGGCGCGAAAGTGGCTGCGGCGCTGGCCGCGGCGCACAAGGCCGGGATCGTGCACCGCGATGTGAAGCCGGCCAATATCCTCGTCGCCGACGACGGCACCGTGAAGATCACCGACTTCGGTATCTCGCGCGCCACCGGGGACGTCACCGTCACCTCCACCGGATTCCTGGCCGGCACCCCGGCCTACCTGTCGCCGGAAGTGGCGCGCGGGGAGAACCCGGAACCGGCCTCCGACGTATTCGCCTTGGGCTCAACGCTTTACGCGGCCGTGGAGGGTGCGCCGCCGTTCGGTGAGGGTGACAATCCCTTGGCCGTACTGCATTCGGTGGCGCGGGCACAGGTGCCGGAGGCGCCGCACGCCGCCGCGCTCTGGCCGGTGCTGGTGGATCTGCTCGCCGCCGATGCCGATGACCGGCCGACCATGGAACAGGCGGCCGAGCGACTACAGGCCGTCGCCGATGGCCGGGCGGTCGCGCCGTTGCACGCCACCAAAGTGCTGCCGGTGAGCGGGGAGAACGAATCCGGGCCGGGCACCGGTGGTTTCGGGCCGCGCGGTACCGGCGGTCGCGGCAGCAGCGGACGGACCGGCGGTAAGGGCCGCACCGGCGGCAGCGGCGGGATCGCCGCCGGGGCCGCCGGAATCGCCGCGGCCGCGAGTCGTTCGAGCAGCGGCACGGGCGGGTCCGGTCCGCGATCCGGTGACTCCGGTCGGTCCGGTGGTGCCGCGGGCACCTCCGGCGGCGGTGGCACGAGCGGCGGAACCGGTGGAGCAGCAGGCGCTTCGGATGCGACCACGGTGCTGCCGGGTTCGCGCAGCGGGGCCTCCACCGCCAATTCCGGCGATGCGACCGAGTACATCGGCACGGGGGCGTCCGGGACCGGGGCGCGTGGCACCGCACCCGATGTGCCGGTGCCGCCGGTGCCGTTCGCCGCGAAATCCGGTGCGGACGATGGCAACCGCCGTCCGCTCATTCTGGCGGTGCTGGGCGTGGCGGCCGCGATCATCATCGCCTTCGCCATCGGATCGACGCTCAATCGCGGGGACGGCGGCGGCAATACCCCGCCGGTCGCGACCGGGGCCGGTACGACCGGGGCGCCGGTGCAGCCCGACAGCGGCGGGACGGGCGGCGGTTCCGATGGCGGCTCGGCCGGCGCCGGGGCATCGGATGGCGGTGCGGGACAACAGCCTTCGCGTACCAGCGCGGCGGGGCAGGTTCCGCAGCAGCCGACCTCCAGCGTGCCGTCCGCCACCCCGAGTCCCAGCGGCAAGCCCAGTACGACCACCACTACGCCGCCGCCGACAACGACCGCACCGTTGGGGCCGCCGAACGCCGCGGCGCAGGTGGCCTTCGTGCAGAGCTACTACGGCCAGCTGCCGGGCAATGTGAACGGCGCCTGGGCCATGCTGTCGCCGGGATATCAGAGCTCCGCCGGTGGATTCGGTTCCTACTCCGCGTTCTTCGGTCAGTTCAGTTCGGTCAGCGCCTCCGGCCTGACCCAGCAGGGCGACACCGTGACCGGCACCATCACCTATGTCCACAAGAACGGCTTCACCGAATCCGAACGCCGCTGGTTCCGGGTCTCCTCGGATGGCGGCCGCCTGGTGATCGCCGACTCACAGCGCGGGTGAGCGGCACCGATCGCAGGTAGTTAGTCTGGACAACGGCCCGCCGGGTGCGGGCCGTTGTCAGGTTCGTGAGTGGAACGGTCAGGTCGTAAGAGGGAACGGTGATTCGCTGATGCGCGCGGACGCGGTGCTGTGGGATATGGACGGCACGCTGCTGGATTCGGAGAAGCTGTGGGACATCGCGGTCCGTGAACTCTCGGTCGAGCTCGGCCGGGAGATGACCGAGGAGATCCGCCACGCCCTGATCGGCGCCTCCGGCCCGAACGCGCTGCGCATCCTGTTCACCAGCCTCGGCCTGGACCCCACCCCCGACGCGGTCCGCGATGCCGGGCATTGGCTGGAACGCCGTGTCACCGAGCTGTTCCACGATCCGATCCCGTGGCGGCCGGGCGCGCAGGACGCGCTCGCGGCCTTCCGGTCGGCGGGCGTCCCGATGGCGCTGGTCACCAATACCAAACGCTCCCTGACCGAATACGGCCTCGACACCCTGGGCCGGGAGAACTTCGCGGCCACCGTCTGCGCCGACGAGGTCGGCCAGGGCAAACCCGCCCCCGACCTGTACCTGCGCGCCGCCGAACTGCTCGGCGTGGCCCCGCACCGCGCGGTCGCCATCGAGGATTCACCCACCGGTGCGCTCTCCGCCGAATCCGCCGGCTGCACCGTCATCGTCATCCCCTGCGAGATCCCGGTCCCCGACGCCCCCGGCCGCGTCTTCCGCGACTCCCTCATCGGCCTCACCGCCGACCACCTGCACGACCTGGTCCGCGCCCGCCACGCCTGACCGATTCCCATTCGTCCAAGCCACACCCCCGCACCGATCACCTAACCTGCGGATATGGACGATGTGCTGGCACCCCTGCGCGCCCTGTGCCTGGCCCTGCCCGAAGTGACCGAACGCCTCAGCCACGGCGAACCCACCTGGTTCGTACGCGGCAAGAAATCCTTCGTCATGTTCTCCGCCGAACACCACGGCAGCCGCCTCGGATTCTGGTGCGCCGCCCCGCCGGGCGTGCAGGAGGAACTGGTCGGCAGCGAGCCTGAGCGTTTCTTCCGCCCGCCCTACGTCGGGCATCGCGGCTGGCTGGGCGTGGGCCTGGACGTGCCGGTGGACTGGGCCGAGATCGCGGAGATCGTCGAGGACGCCTACCGTGCGGTCGCACCGAAAACGCTGGTGGCACAGCTGGATTCCGGCCTGGGCTCACCCCACTGAGTCCAGGCCGGAGCTTGGGGGACGGTGCGGCGGTCAGAGATCGTCGAGGCGCAGATAGCCGTCCTGGAGGGCACGCGCGAGCAGCGCGGCCTTCGTCGGCGCGGGCCGGCCGGCGCGATGGTATTTATCGCGGATCCGTGCCAGATGCGTATTGATCGTGCCCGGCGCGATGAACAGCTTGCCGCACACATCGCTCTTGGAATCGCTGAGAATCCAGGCGAGCATGACCTCGACCTCGCGTTCGCTCAAGGCCGGACGGAGCCATAGCTGTCGCGGCGACGATGGTGACTGGACGAGCGCACGGCCCAAGAGTTGCGGGACCGGAGAGAGATCGGACACGACGGAATTCCTGTCTGACGTATTCGACAGCCGCATAAGTGATTCGAGTCTGTGGTTTGTAATAGCTCGTGCGATAGGGTCTTTAGCCGCTGATCGATAGCCCGATGGCAGTATTGGCGCGACCGCGAATTCGCTTCACTTGTGGGACAGGTAATCCCAAATGGCCGAATTACCGGTCGGTTTTGTTATTAGTGAGGTGCGGCGTGCGATTCAATCCACCACCAGGCTGGCCCACTCCGCCGCGCGGCTGGGCCCCACCGGCCGGATGGCAGCCCGACCCCAGATGGCCGCTGCCGCCACCGGGATGGAGTTTCTGGACCCACGAGGATCAATCGGATCCGCTGGGCGCCGTCTCGACGGTTTTCGGCTGGATCGGGCGAGTGATCGTCGCGGGCATCCTGATGATCTTCGCGGTCCTGTGCTTCGTGTTCGGTGCCTCGGATGTGGCGACCGGAGGCGATACGGCCATCGCTGTCGTTCTGGGAATCGCGGCGATCGCCTATGCGCTCTGGATCCTTTCCGGCCGTGCGTATTTCCTCATCTTCTTCGGATAGCCCGGCATACTTCGGATAGCCCGTCATACGCCGCGGTAATGCGCGTCGAGTATCGGCACGGGTTCGAGTTCGGTGACCAGATGGCCGGCATTGCAATGGTCGGTGAGGTCTTTGCCGTCGCGGGCCTGGACCACGCGGAGCTCGTCGGCGAAGTCGCGGAGGGAATCGGCGACCTTCGCGGCGTGCCGGTAGCCGGGGGCGTCGCGGTCGGCGACTATCCAGATGCGGTGCGCGCCTCGGAACCAGGCGGCATGGCCGGGGCGCCAGGCATTCGCGCCGCCGGCGTTGCAGGTGGCGGTGAGACCGGCGTGGGTGGCGGTCAGGACGTCGGATTCACCCTCGCAGATGTAGATGTCGCGGGACTTGCTGATGGCGTCGAGGAGTTCGGGGAGGTGGAACGGGAGGTGGGGGAATCCGCCCGGCTCCCAGCCGGATTCGGTGCGGCGCTGCTGGTAGAAGGATTTGACGTGGCCGCGGGCGTGTAGGGTGCGCAGGCGGATCACGCGGCCGGCGGGGGAGCCGTCGGGGCGGCGGTAGATGTAGGCGGCGACGCGAATCGGGCGGCGTAGGGGTGGACCCGGGTCGGGCTTGGGTGCCGAGAGCGGCAATCCGGCGGCGAGGACGGCTCGGTCGGCCAGGGCGAGCGCCGGGGGTGGGCCGGTTCGATTCCGGGGCCGCAGCGGATCCGGTGGGCCGTCGAAGAGGTCGCGGACGTGCAGGCCGAGCCGGTCGAGAACCTCCTCGTCGGAACAGCCGGCGAAGCATTTCACGATGGTGCGCCGGCGTTGCCGGTTGTAGACGACACCGAGGGACGGGTGATGGCGGCGGCCGTCCGCCTCGTGGACCGGGCACAGGTAGGTGATCCACTCCGTGCCGCGGCGGCCCGGGCCGCTGACCTGGTTCAAGGCGCGGGTGATGGTGTTCCAGGATCCGTCGATACCCATGATGCAGTCCTCTCACCTCCGGTTTACCCGGATTCGGAGAGCTGTCAAACGGTGCGAAAACCATTGTTACGCAGCAGAAATGAGGTGCTTTCGGGTGTGCTTGCACCGGTTCGTGACGCTTCAGCGCCCGGATATCAGGCTCGCCGCCTCGGCGATCCGCGAGGTGCGGCCGAGGGTGGATTCGCGGTGGTCGGCGGCGCGGTAGAGGGAGTACATGAGCTGCACGCCGATCCAGCGCAATGGCTCGGGCTGCCAGCGGCATAGCGGGCATCCTGAGCTATCTCCGGGCATTCGGCATTCCGGTGCGAGCACGGCTCGGCGACCCGGCGGCGAACCGGACTTTTGGCCCGAACCATACCGCATGAAAACTATTGGCGCACAGGAAAAGTGGTTATCCACAATCACTGATCATTCCGGGCGTGTCGGCGGTTGCTGCGTCCAGAATGGTCGTCATGGTTGGGACCGGGGGCTGGGTAGACGCGTGCGATGTACCCGGCGTTGACTTTGTGCGGTATCCGCTGGACGCGCCGGGCAGTGACCGGTGGGCAGCCGTCGTCGCGGCGGCGCGCGCCGACCTGGCGGCCGACGGGTGCTGCGTGCTACGCGGCTTCATCACGCCCGAGCGGGTGCGAACGCTGCGCTCCGAGGGCGTGGCCATGGCGCCGCACGCCTACTACACGGTGGAGCAGGTCAATGCCTACAACATTCCGCTCGATGCCGATCTGCCCGCGGACCATCCGGGCCGGATCGTGCTGCGCCGCGGAAACGCCTTCGTGGCAAGGGATCTGATTCCCGCACAGGCGCTCATCCACCGCCTCTACACCAGCAAGACCTTCCAGCGCTTCATCGCCGACTGCTTCGGCCTGGACGAACTGCACGAATACACCGACCCGCTGGCCGGGCTCTGCCTGAACGTGGTCGCCCCGGGCATGTCGCATCCGTGGCACTTCGACACCAACGAATTCACCGTCAGCATGCTCACCCAGGAGCCGGAGTGCGGTGGGGTGTTCGAGTACTGCCCGAACATCCGCTCCCGCACCGCCGAGAACTTCGCCGACGTCAACGACGTCATCACCGACCACGGCGAGCACCTGATCCGACGGCTGGAGCTACGCCCCGGTGACCTGCAACTGTTCCAGGGCCGCTTCTCCCTGCACCGGGTGGCCCCGGTCGGCGGCACCGTGCAACGGCATTCGGCGATCTTCGCCTACAGCGACAGCCCCGGCGTCATCGGCACCGTGGAACGCACCCGGCAACTCTTCGGCCGGGTACTGCCTGATCATCTCGCCGCCGCCACCGTCCGTGGCGACGGACTGCTCGACTGAGAGGGGACCGCATGCCGGTTTCGTTGCACAACACCGGAAAAGCCTCGTTCGACGACATCTACGAGCGGCCCGATCCCCGCGCCTACTACGCCCGCATGGCCGAATTGGATTACCGCATACCGGAATTGGCGGCCCCGCACTTCCGGCAACTGATCGCCGACCATCGCGCCGCCACCGGCATCGGCGCGCCGACCGTGCTGGACCTGGGCTGTTCCTACGGGGTGAACCCGGCCCTGCTGCGCCTGGACCTGGGCATGGACGAACTCGCCGGGCACTATCGCGAGCACGACGGTGACGATCTGATCGCCGCCGACCGGGAACTGCTCGGGTCGCGGGACCGACTACCCGGGGTGCGGTTCATCGGTATGGACGCCTCCGGCCCCGCCCTGAAATACGCGCACGAGGCCGGATTCCTCGACGACACCGTGCACGCCGACCTGGAAGCGAGCGACCCCACCGAACCGCAACGGCTGGTGCTCGCCACCGCCGACCTGGTCATCTCCACCGGATGCGTCGGCTACATCACCGACCGCACCCTGCTGCGGGTCGCCACCGCACACGGCGGAAAGCTCCCCTGGATGGCGCATTTCGTGCTACGCATGTTCGCCTTCGATCCCATCGCCGCCCGGCTGGGCGCGCTCGGGTACCGCACCCAGCGCATGCCCGGAGCGTTCCGGCAGCGCAGATTCGCCTCCGACGCCGAACAGACCAAAGTTTTGAATACGCTGGAGGAGAACGGGATCGACACCACCGGCCTGGAATCCGACGGCTGGTTGTACGCCCAGCTCTACCTGTCCCGACCGTCCGTGAACCTATCCATCGACCCCGAGGAACTCTCTTGAGCGAACGGACCTTCGCCCACGACGACCAGCTGCCCCGCGTGCCGCTCCCCACTCTGGAGGAGAGCTGCACGCGGTTCCTGCACTGGTCCGCGCCGCTGCTCAGCGACGACGAGTACGCCGCCACCGCGGCCGCCGTCGAAGACCTGCTGCGGCCCGACAGCCCCGCCCGCACCCTGCACGCCGACCTGCAACGGTTCGACGAGACGCCGGGCGTGGGCAGCTGGCTGGACGAATTCTGGCCCACGCGCTACCTGGGGCGTCGCGATCGAATCGCCTTGAACGCCAACTTCTTCTTCCTCTTCCGCGATGACACGGTGCTGGCCGAGTCCACCACCGCCGATCAGGCCGAGCGGGCGGCGGCGCTGGTCACCGCGGCCGTGGATTACAAACTGCGCTTGGACAAGGAAGAGATTCCGCCGGTCACCCAGCGCGGGACGCGGCTGAACATGGCGCAGAACAAATTCCTGTTCTCCGAGACCCGCATTCCCGGCGATCCGCAGGACAGCGTGCGGGTGCCCTACAGCGACGAGTGGCCGGGCCCCTCGCAGGCCCGGCATATCGTGGTGTTCTACCGCGGCAATATGTTCCGGATGGATGTGCTCGGCCCGGCCGGGGTGCCGCATACGCCCGAGGATCTGGCCGACGGGTTGCGCGCGGTCATGAAGGCCGGCACCCGCCGCCCGCCCATCAGCGCCTCGCCCGGGCATCTCACCACCATGGCCCGGGTGGAGTGGGCGCCGGTGCGGAAAGCCTTGCAGCCGGCCAATTCCGCCGCCTTCGAGACCATCGAGACCGCGCTGTTCTGCGTCTGCCTGGAGGATTTCGCGCCGCGCGACGAACTGCACGCCTGCGATCAACTGCTGCACGGCGACAGCGGCAACCGCTGGTTCGACAAGGCGGTGTCGTTCATCGTCTTCTCCGACGGGCAGGCGGGCATCAATATCGAGCACTGCGGACTGGACGGCACCACCATCCTGTCGTTCGTGGACACCCTGCTGGAGACGCCGGTGGCCGAGCATGCCGCGCTCGCCGGCGCGCAGCCGCAGGGCATGCCCGCGGTGGAACCGATCGAGTTCGTCTTCGACGCGGAGCAGAAATCGGTGGTCGCCACCGCCGCCGCGGCCTTCGCGCAATACGCCGCCGACAATGCCACCACCACCGTCTCGTTCGACTTCGGCACCGCCAAGGCCAAGAGCCTGCGCATGTCCCCGGATGCCTTGGCGCAGCTCAGCTATCAGCTGGCACACCGGCGCAGCAAGGGACTGACGGGGGCCACCTACGAGTCCATCGCCACCCGGCAGTTCCGCAACGGCCGCACCGAGGCGATGCGGGTGGTGACCCCCGAGATGCTGGAATTCGTTGCCGCCATGGTCGATCCGGAGGCGGACGCCGACGCCAAGCGGGCCGCCGCGCGCACCGCCGCCGAGGCGCACGTGCGGCGGGCGCAGGAGTGCCAGCGCGGTGAAGCGCCCGAACAACATCTGTGGGAATTGCAGATGATCCAGCGGCGGCGCGGAGACGAACTGGGTGCGACGGCGCCCATGGCGTTCTACGACAGCCCCGGCTGGCGGATCACCCGCGACGACTACCTCAGCACCAGTTCCGCACCCTCGGTGAACATCCGCTACTTCGGTTTCGGTTCCACCAGCCCCACCTGCATCGGCATCGCCTACGTGCTGCTGCCCGACCGCTGGAACCTCTACCTGGCCACCCCGAAATCGGTGGCCCAGCAAATGTTCGGCTTCGCCGATGAATTGCGGAGCGCGGTAGCCGAACTCGTGGAGTTGCTGGAAGAGTGATGGCGTTCATCCGGGGGATTCCGCTGCGCCACACCCGTGTCCGTTTCGGTGGGTAGGGTGTGATTTGTGATTACGCTTCGAAAAGAAGATGGTGCAGCGGATCTCGCGGGGATCACCAAGATGAGCGTAGGGGTGAGCTGGGACCCCTCGGGTGGCACCAGTGGCGGTCTGCTCGGCATCGCGCGCCGCAAGAAGGGCGTCGACCTGGACCTGGTCGCGGTCCTCATGCAGGGCGCGGAGCCGGTGCGCTTCGCCGGCCTGGACTCCCTGGACCCGCTCGGCAACGGCTCGGTGGTGCACACCGGGGACGAGCAGACCGGTGCGGCCTCCGGCGACGACGAGACGGTACACGTCACCTTCGGGAACGTGCCCACCGCCATCGACTCGATCATCTTCGTGGCGTCGGCCTTCAAGAAGGGCTCGTCCTTCGAGAAGGCCAACAACATCTCGTTCAAGATCTACGACGCCTCCGGCGGCTCCACCCAGCAGGTCGCCGACATCTGGCCGTCGCTGCTCGGCGCGGACAATGCCAATGCCATTGCCCGCGCCTTCCGCAGCGGCCCCAATTGGCAGCTCGAGGTCCTCGATCGCAAAGGCAAGATCAAGCAGGGCGATATGCAGGCGCTGCTGCGCTTCGCCATGGCCTAGACGCGGGTATTCGGCTCGGGATCAGGTGATTTCGAGCGCGATGACGACGATCGCCAGCACCGTGTCGAGCACCATGCAGAACTCCGACATCGACCGCACCACCACCCGGCCGGTGCGGAAATGCCGGATGTCCCAAGCGGTGTGGGCCAGCAGCCCGGCGGCCACCAGATACGCACCGATGTGTTCATCGAGCAGCAGCGCGAGGGCGGCCACCGCGCCGAAGCCGAGCATGGCCAGCCCCTGGAGGGTGATGTCGCGGCGGCGCAGCAGGCCGTAGCTCGCGACGGGCACCGCCAGCGCCAGCAGTATCCAGGTGCCGTCGAAACCGGTTGCCTTCGCTACGCCGATGACGACGAAGGTGACCAGGAAGACCGGCCAGGCGGCGCGGGGATCGGCGAGCGCGGCACTGCCGAGGTAGACGATGGCGGAGGCGGCGACGATCTGGGCGAGATCGACGCCGGTGCTGAGATCGAAAGCGGTGGCCGCGGCCAGCAGCAGGGCGGCGAGTGCGGGCCAGACCGCGAAGGCGCGCGGCCGAATCGTGGTGTCGTGCATGGAAATCACGGTCGCGCCGCAGCACGGGCCGGACCAGCCGGAACCGGCCCCATGACCGAATCGCTTGGATTCGTGGCGGTTTCACTAGGATCGGCGGTATGGAACGGCTGGTCGTGGTCGTCGGCTACCCGGGCGTGGAGCTGCTCGACATCGCTTCGGTGACCTCCACCCTGGACATGGCCAACCGGATGGGCGCCGCCCCGCCCTACCGAATGACGATCGCCACCCCGGGCGGGGCTGCCGTGGAATGCGATTCGGGGCTGACACTCGGCGCGCATCAGGCCGTGGAACAGCTCAACGCCACCATCGACACCCTGATCGTCTCCGGCGGCCTCGGCCACCTGGATGCCGCCGCCGACGAACGATTCGTCGGTCATGTCCGGCGGCTGGCCCGGCAGGCCCGGCGCGTCGCCTCGGTATGCACCGGAGCCAGCGTCCTCGCGGCCACCGGACTGCTCGACGGCCGCCGCGCCACCACGCACTGGTACTACGCCGCGCAGCTGGCCGCCGCCTACCCGAACGTCGAGGTGGACCCGGAACCGATCTTCGTGCGGCACGGCGAGGTCGCCACCTCCGGCGGGGTGACCAGTGCCCTCGACCTGACCTTGGCGTTCATCGAAGAGGACCACGGCGCGGAGCTGGCGCGTCGCATCTCCATGGGCCTGGTCACCTATCTGCGGCGGCCGGGGGACCAAGCTCAGGTGAGCGTGTTCGTGGGGAACCCGGAACCCGCGCATCGAATGGTGCATCGCCTCGTCGAGCACATCGCCGGACATCTGGCCGGGAACCTCGGCGTCGAGGCGCTGGGAGCCGCGGTCGGTTTGAGCGAACGGCAGCTGACCCGGCTGTTCGTGGCCGAGCTGGGGGAGACGCCGGCCCGCTATGTGCGCCGCACCCGCGTGGAGGCCGCCGCACGGCTGCTGACGGGCACCGGCCTGCGGCTCGACGATATTGCGGCGCAATGCGGATTCGCCTCCGCCGAGACTCTCCGCCAGGCATTCACCGCGCAATTCGGTATCGCCCCTTCGGTGTATCGGGCCCGGCAGCGGGCCGCCGCGGCCGCGCCCTGACGGCGGAATCGGCAGGCGGGCGCGCTGCGGCGGCGAACTGATTTCGGGCGGCTCGGGTAACTCCGGGGGGACGGGCTGACCCGGCCATTTCCCGAACCGCCGGTCCGCGACGAAAGTCGCACCGCACCTGGGCGATCGGCAAAAGTAGCGGGGAGGCGGAGGAGTGGCGGGGGAGCGGCGGGGGAGCGTGTGCGGTGATCTGAAAGAATGTTCGATCGTGAAAACTTTCGAGGCCCTGTTCGCCGAGCTACAGGATCGTGCCGTCAACCGCCCCGAGGGGTCCGGGACCGTCGCCGCCCTGGACGCCGGCGTGCATGCACAGGGCAAGAAGGTATTGGAAGAGGCCGGCGAGGTGTGGCTGGCCGCGGAGCACGAGAGCGACGAATCGCTGTCGGAGGAGATCTCGCAGCTGCTGTATTGGGTGCAGGTGCTGATGGTGGGCCGCGGGCTGCGGCTGGAAGACGTCTACCGACATCTGTGACGGCTGAGCGCGCCGCGCGTACCGCGCGGCGTTCGACCGTCCGTCCGTAGTCGTCACTTCCACTCCATCGTCCCGAAAGGACACTCCATGCTTCGCGTCGCAGTACCCAACAAGGGCGCGCTCTCCGAGGCCGCCGTCGCCATCCTGGCGGAGGCGGGCTACCGCAAGCGCTCCGACGCCCGCGATCTGAGCGTGCTCGATCCGGCCAATCAGGTCGAGTTCTTCTTCTTGCGGCCCAAGGACATTGCCATCTACGTCGGCTCCGGCGAGTTGGATCTCGGCATCACCGGGCGGGATCTGGCGCTGGATTCCGGTGCGCCCGTGCAGGAACGCCTGGCCATGGGCTTCGGCCGCTCCACCTTCCGCTATGCCGCGCCCGCGGGCCGGGAGTGGAAGGTCGAGGACCTCTACGACAAGCGCATCGCCACCTCCTACCCGAATCTGGTGCTCGCCGACCTCGCGCGACGCGGGATCGAGGCAGAGGTGATCCGCCTCGACGGCGCGGTCGAGATCTCCATCCAGCTCGGTGTGGCCGACGCCATCGCCGATGTGGTGGGCTCGGGCCGCACCCTGCGGCAGCACAACCTGGTCGCCTTCGGTGAGTCGCTGTGCGATTCGGAGAGCGTGCTGATCGAGGCCGTGGGCGCGGATCAGAACGACAAGGCGCGCAATCAGCTCGTCGCTCGCATCCAGGGCGTGGTCTTCGCCCAGCAGTACCTGATGCTGGACTACGACTGCCCGAAGGATCTGCTCGACGCGGCCGTGCAGATCACCCCCGGTCTGGAGTCGCCGACCGTGTCGCCGCTCACCGATCCCGACTGGGTCGCCGTCCGTGCGCTCGTGCCGCGCAAGAACGGCAACGAGCTCATGGATCAGCTGGCCGATCTCGGCGCCAAGGCGATCCTGGCGACCGACATCCGGTCCTGCCGCGCTTTCTAGGCGGTCGGGAAAGGCGGTGTGGTGCCGCCGAATTCGGGGCACAGCGGCTTGAAATCGCAGTACTGGCACATCCAGCTGCGATTGGGCGGAAAGTCCCCGGTTTCGGCGGCGGTGATGATCGCCGCCCACAGCGCCGACAGGATCCGTTCGAACCGGGATAGCTCCTCGGCGTCGGGCTCATAGGTGAGGGTCTGGCCGTCGGCCAGGTACATCAGCTTGAGCTCCGCCGGGGCCGTGCCGAGCTTGCGCATGAGCACCAGGGCGTAGAACTTCAGCTGGAACAGCGCCCTGGTCTCGTACGCGATACCCGGGGCCCGGCCGGTCTTGTAGTCGATGACATGCAGTTCCCCGGCCGGACCGCGGTCGATCCGGTCCACGATGCCGCGCAGCGGGGTGCCGTCGGCGAGCTCGGTCTCGATGAACGTCTCACGGGATTCGGGATCGAAGCCGGTCGGATCCTCGAGCCGGAAGTACACATCGACCAGCCCGCGCACCTCCTCGAGGAACACCCCCCGATCGTCCTCGGCGATCAACTCGGCCACCTCGGGCTGGGATTCGAGCATGGCCGTCCACGCGGGCTCGATCAGCGTCACCGCGCCGGGCAGGTCCCGATCCCCGGCGGGCAGGTCGAACAGCGCTTCCAGCACCGAGTGCACGAGCGTTCCGCGCACCGCCGCCCGCGACGGCTGCTCCGGAATCTGATCGATGGCGCGCAGCCGGTACTTCAACGGGCACTGCTTGAAATCGATTGCCCGCGAAGGGGACAGCGCCGGACCACGCGGGGCGAAACCCGCTGTCTCCGGGGTAGTGATAGCGGGTACCGACATACCTGGCAGGCTAGACGCACGCACCGACAAGGTGCATTGCACACGTACGCAGCAAAATCGCAGCGATAGAGAACGGAGTCTCATGACGGCCAGACGGACCGGCCCTTTCCAGATCGGTGACCGGGTACAGCTGACCGACGCCAAGGGGCGCAAGTTCACGGTGATCCTGGAGGCGGGCAAGCAGTTCCACACGCACGCCGGGCACATCGAGCACGACGATCTGATCGGCGCCGACGAGGGCTGCGTGGTCAACTCGGCCAAGAACACCCAGTATCTGGCGCTGCGCCCGCTGCTCACCGATTACGTGCTCTCCATGCCGCGCGGCGCGGCGGTCATCTACCCCAAGGACGCCGCCCAGATCGTGCACGAGGGTGACATGTTCCCCGGCGCGCGCGTGCTGGAGGCCGGCGCCGGTTCGGGCGCGCTGACCTGCTCGCTGCTGCGTGCGGTCGGCCCCGAGGGCAAGGTCATCTCCTACGAGATCCGCGACGACCACCTCGAGCACGCCGTCAAGAACGTCGAGCGCTTCTTCGGCGAACGCCCCGCCAACTGGGAAGTCACCCTCGGCGATGTGGCCGAATACTCCGGCGAGCAGGTCGACCGGGTGATCCTGGACATGCTCAAGCCCTGGGACACCCTCGAGGCCGTCTCCAAGGCGCTCATCCCCGGTGGCGTGCTGCTGGTCTACGTGGCCACCACCACCCAGCTCTCCGAGGTCGTCGAGCACCTGCGCCGCCAGCAGTGCTGGACCGAACCCCTCGCCTGGGAATCCATGGTCCGCCCCTGGCATGTGGTCGGCCTCGCCGTCCGCCCCGAGCACCGCATGCAGGGCCACACCGCCTTCCTGGTGAAGGCCCGCCGCCTCGCCGACGGCGTCGTCGCCCCGCGCCCCCAGCGCCGCCCTTCGAAGGGCTGAGCTCGCGCAGTCATGGAAATACTGAATCCCCCGTCACCTGGATGGTGACGGGGGACTCGCCTTTGTGGTGGGTGACAACTGATTTCGAGCCGCGAGGGTAACTCACCGGGTACGCCCGAAATCGGCGTCGCGCCTAGCCGCAGGCCCGCGTGTGGGACCGGCGACGGCTCTCAGCCGCGCGCTGAAATCTCGGAGAGGCGGAACGGCCTAGCAGGGTGCTTTGCCCATCGCCAGGATGGTGCAGCCCGTGCTTTCCGAGAGCTGCCAGCCGGCTTCGGTGTGGGTCCAGGTCATGGGCACGCCGGGCATGGTTCCGTGCGGCGAGGAGATCGCGACGGTCGCGTTGGCGGTGTCGCCGTTCGCCTGCACGCCCGACACGCTCCAGCCGATGGTGCCGTAATTGGCGAGTCCCTGGTTCATCTTCTCGATATTGGCGGTCCGGTTCGATCCGCCGACCATGAGATTCGCCTTGTCGGCGGCCGGAACCGACGGGTCGGTGAAGCGAACCAGCTGGGACTGCAACTCCTCCGGGGCGGGCGCGTCGGCGGCACCGGCGAGTCCGGTGGCCGAGGTCAGCGCGACGGCGATGCCGAACGCGGCGAAGGAGATGCGGGCGGTGCGAGCGAGCATGTGCGAACGTGCCTTTCGACTGAAGCGGAACGAATTACGGCTGGCAGGCGGCGCGCGCCATGCCCAGGATGGTGCAGGCGCCGGCGTCGGAGAGCTTCCACGCGCCATCGACGTAGGTGAAGCTCATCGGCACGTCGGGCATGGTGCCGTGCGGGGAGACCACCGAAACCTTGGCGTCGGCCTTGTTGCCCTCGGTCTTGATTTCGCCGACCGTGAAACTCACCTGATAGTTGGCCAAGCCCTTGTTCATGGTCTCGATCAAGGCCACCCGCTTGTCCCCGTCCACGACGAGTTTCGCCTTGTCAGCGGCTGGTTTCGCGGGATCGGCGAAGGCGCTCAGCACGCCCTGCAACTCGGCCGCGGTGGGGGCCGGAGCGACGGCCGCGGCCGATGTCGAGGCCGACACGCTGGTTCCGCTTTGCGCGGAACCCTTGTCGTCGGAGCCGCAGCCAGCCAAAGTTGCGGTAACGGCGATCGCCGCCGCGACGGTAGCCACGGAAACACGAAGCGTCCGCGTGACGTTCCCCGATATACGGGTACGACTCTCGGGAAGGAGCATCGACGGCACCCTTTCGGTTCGGCCGGCGATTAACTCGCCGGAAACAGGTTAGGGCAGGCTAACATGCCTGCCGAGGACGTCCGCCGCAGCCTAGATGTGATCACGACGAAACCATGTCGGAAAGCGGGAACGGTTATCGCCCGGTAGCGTTGATAGACCGGGACTGGGAGGAGCAGCATCATGAGCCCCATGGAACATTCCGATTCGGCCGCCTGGAGGGAACTCGAGGCCGTACGTGCCGAGGCGGCTGCACTCCGGAGGCAACTCGCCGACTCGCCGGATCGCACACGGGAATTGGAAGCGCGCGTCGATTCGCTGACGATTCGCAACACCAAACTGATGGACACCCTCAAGGAGGCGCGCCAGCAACTGGTCGCTCTCCGTGAGGAAGTCGACCGGCTCGGTCAGCCACCGTCCGGCTACGGCGTCCTGCTTGGTACGTACGACGATCAAACGGTCGATGTGTTCACCTCCGGGCGCAAGATGCGGCTGACGTGTTCACCGAATATCGATACCTCCACTCTCACTTACGGTCAGACCGTGCGTCTCAACGAGGCACTGACCGTCGTGGAAGCGGGGCTGTTCGATCAGATCGGTGAAATCGGCACGCTGCGTGAGATTCTCGACGACGGGCGTCGCGCCCTGGTCGTCGGGCATGCCGACGAGGAGCGCGTGGTCTGGTTGTCCGGACCGCTGAGCGCGCTGGTGGACGTCGACGACCTGGAAGATCCGGATCGTCCGATTCGCAAACTGCGCCCGGGTGATTCGCTGCTGGTCGACACCAAGGCCGGCTTCGCCTTCGAGCGCATCCCCAAGGCCGAGGTCGAGGATCTGGTCCTGGAGGAGGTGCCGGATGTCGACTACCACGACATCGGTGGCCTCTCGCGCCAGATCGAGCAGATTCGCGACGCGGTGGAACTGCCGTTCCTGCACAAGGATCTGTTCCGCGAGTACGCGCTGCGGCCGCCCAAGGGCGTGCTGCTCTACGGCCCTCCCGGCTGCGGTAAGACGCTGATCGCCAAGGCCGTCGCCAATTCGCTCGCCAAGAAGATCGCCGAGGCGCGCGGTGAGGATGCCAAGGAAGCCAAGTCGTTCTTCCTGAACATCAAGGGCCCCGAGCTCTTGAACAAGTTCGTCGGTGAGACCGAGCGGCATATCCGGATCATCTTCCAGCGGGCCCGTGAGAAGGCGTCCGAGGGCACCCCGGTGATCGTGTTCTTCGACGAGATGGATTCCATCTTCCGCACCCGTGGTTCGGGCGTCTCCTCCGATGTGGAGACCACCGTTGTGCCGCAGCTGCTCTCGGAGATCGACGGCGTCGAGGGTCTGGAGAACGTCATCGTCATCGGCGCTTCCAACCGCGAGGACATGATCGACCCGGCCATCCTGCGTCCCGGTCGTCTCGATGTGAAGATCAAGATCGAGCGCCCCGATGCCGAAGCGGCACAGGACATCTTCTCCAAGTACCTGACCGAAACGCTGCCGTTGCGCGCCGACGACCTGCAAGAGTTCGACGGTGATCGCGGCAAGTGCGTGCAGGCCACCATCGAACGCGTGGTGGATCGCATGTACGCCGAGAGCGAGGACAACCGCTTCCTGGAGGTCACCTACGCCAACGGTGACAAGGAAGTCCTGTACTTCAAGGACTTCAACTCCGGCGCCATGATCCAGAACATCGTGGACCGGGCCAAGAAGTACGCCATCAAGTCCGTCCTCGAAACCGGCAATCCGGGCCTGAGCATCCAGCATCTCTACGATTCGATCGTGGACGAGTTCTCCGAGAACGAGGACCTGCCCAACACCACGAATCCCGATGACTGGGCACGCATCTCGGGCAAGAAGGGCGAGCGGATCGTCTACATCCGCACCCTGGTCACGGGGAAGAACGCGAGTGCTTCCCGCGCCATCGACACCGAGTCGAACACCGGCCAGTACCTGTAAGCCGGAAACCGAAGCGGCGCATCTCCTCACCGGAGATGCGCCGCTTTCGTCGTTCGCGCAGAGCCGAACTCAGCTCACCCCGGGGATATATCCCGGATAAACGAAGTTGCTGCCGCCATCGAGCCGCCCATACCCCGGCAGCGCCGGGAAATTGAACGGCAACTTCTGCAACTGGTGCGGATTCCCGTCCTGATCGGCCTGCCAGCAAGACATGGTCACCCCGTGAAAGCTGTTGCACACGATCCGAGTGCTGGTGCCATACGGCGAAGTCAGCCGATTGCCGAAGTCGAACGGATTCCAATACCCCGGATTGTCCGGCGTCAGAAAGTTCTTCGTCTCGAACACCGAGATGGGACTGTTGGGCTGCTGCTCGGGCCACTCACCGGCATGCGCCACCCCCATTCCCAGGGCGAGTGCGGCTCCGGCGGCCGATACGATCGCGCCCACACGCTTGGCGGTACGTGCTGTCATCGCGTTTCCCTCCATCGTCTTCGATCACGATAGCCATTCGGCATCATAGGGCTCATCGTCGCAGCGGACCGGTCAGTTTCCATGATCCGCGTCACGTGGCGTGAGTCCGGGGCTCGGGACCGGCGGCGATTGTTGCGGACTGGTCGGCACTTATATAGTGCGGACCAGAGCCATTGCGGGAGTGCGGGGCCCAGTGAAATCGGGAGGGGAGCCCCGTGGAGTTCGACGTCGGCGCGACGTTCGCGGGATATCGGATCGAGCGCACGCTGGGGTCCGGTGGAATGGGGACGGTATACCTGGCCGAGCATCCCCGATTGCCGCGGCGGGACGCACTCAAGGTGCTCTCGGCCCAGCACGGTGACGACCCCGGGTTCCGTGCGAATTTTCTGCGTGAAGCCGAAGTGGCCGCGCGGCTGCGCCACCCGAACTTGGTCGCGGTGCACGATCGCGGCGAGGACGCGGGCCGGCTGTGGATCGCCATGCAGTATGTCCCGGGCGGCGATCTGAGCGGACTGATCCGGCCGGGGCACATCGCCGGTGACGATCTCGATCGCGTCGTGCATATTCTCGGTGAGGCGGCGCAGGGCCTCGGCGAGCTGCATCGCGCGGGGCTGCTGCATCGAGATGTGAAGCCCGCCAACATCTTGATCTCCGAGGCGGCGGGCCGCACCGATCGGGTGCTGGTCACCGATTTCGGCATCGCCCGGCGCGTAGAGGACTGGACCACCGTCAACGGCGGCGGGTTCAGCGGGACGCTGGCCTACGCCGCCCCCGAACAGCTCGAGGGTGGCCGGATCGATCACCGCGTCGATGTGTATGCCTTGGGCTGCACGCTGTTTCAGATGCTCACCGGATCGGTACCGTTTCCGCGGGAGACCATCGGCGGGCTGATCTACGCGCACCTGCACGAGGACGCGCCGCCGCCGTCACGGCTGAATCCGGCGGTGCCCCCGACTTTCGACGCGGTGGTGGCCCGCGCCATGGCCAAGGATCCGGCGGATCGCTACGGCAGCTGCGGTGAGCTGGCGGTGGCGGTGCGCGCGGCCCGAGCCGGGATCGAGGAGACCGTGCGCGTCCCGCGGGTCTCACGGAATCCGGAGGCGGACAAGGGGATCCGGCCGCCGCGCCGGCGGCCGGGTCGGCGGACGATGATCGCGGCGACGCTGGTCACCGCGCTCGTGGCCGGGGCGGGCGCGATGGCGGCCGCGCGCAGCGATGATCATTCCGTGGCGGGGCCGGTGACCGCGACGCCGATCCCGCCGCGCACCGGGACCGTCGAGCCCGCCGAATGGGGCGCGTACGCCTATATCGCACAGGCGTTTCCGGATCTGCTGCCGCCTGCTCCGGACTCGACCGGTTATCAGGCGGTCTCGGGCTGCTGGCCCGAGGACGAACACGGCGTCGAATTGAATTTCACGGTCGCGCTGCCGGTCGAAGTGGTGAGCTGCGACGGCGATGTGGATCCGGTGCGGCTCGTACAGCTCACCTGCAACACCGATCGAGCGCCGATCACCCCCGACGCATCCCCGATAGCCGCGCAGGGCAGCGAGCGGTGGTCCCGCAAGTCGGGATCGGGCACATTGTTCTGGGGATACGCGGCGGCCGCCGCATCGTTCGAAGGCGCGCAGGCTTGGCTCGAGCTGTACTTCGAGGGCAAGGATCGCGACTTCTGCCGGATGAAAGTATTCGGATACACCAGCAGCGGGGCCGAACTGCGGGCGCGATGGTGGCCGGATGCGCCGCTGTGAACGTCAGCCGGCCGGAGAGAGGTCCATGGTGAAGCCGAGCTCGCGCGGATGGCGGTGGGTCGCGACGCTGCTCGCCGCGTCACTGCCGGTGGCAGGCTGTGCGATACCGGGGCATCCGGTGGGCCAGTACCCGGAGCCGGCGAGCGCGGATATCGGCGCCTACAGTCTGGCGCCCTTGGCCGCGCCGGGCGGGAGTGAGCGGTACGGCCGGGTGCTGGAGGCCGCGCGCCTGGCCGAGGCCGTGGTCGATCCGGTCGAAGTCGATGCCGCGCTGAGTAATCCGGCCGGAGCGGTAGGAGTGATGCTGCTGTCCGCGCCCGCCCGCGCGGCGCTGGTGTTCGAACCCGCGGTGCGCACGATCCTCGAACAGCACGGATTACTGACCGGGGTGGCGGTCGCGAACTCCGACCAGCCGATCCGGGGACCGCGCTTCGATACCGTCCGAATCCTCGAGGTGACGGTATTGCGCTTTCCCGACGATGCGGCCGCGGCGCGGGCCGCCATCGCCGTCGATGCCGCCGATGCCGCCGCGACCGGCCGGACCACGCCGGTCACCGTGCCGGAATATCCTGCGGTGCAAGCGCATTGGCGTCCCGACGCGCCGACGCTGGAGGCCGTGGTCGCGACCGGTTCCTACGTGGTCGACGTGCTCGCGGTCGACGCCGCACCGGACCTGGACGCGTTGACCGCACTGGTGCGCAAGACCCTGGACGCGCAACTGCCCCGCTTGCGGGAGTTCGCCGCGACCCCACGGGATCAGCTGGCCGCGCTGCCGCTGGACACTGATGGCATGCTCGCGCATATGGTCCCGGACGCCCCGGGGCGCTGGCCGTATCCGGTGGTGACCGCGGGCATCGTGCAGGGAGTGGATCGGTGGAATCCGTTGATCCGGGCCGCGGGCGTGGTGCTAGGTCCGCGGGGCGTGCGACTGTGGCGTGCCGACGCCGTCGCCGATCCGGCGATCGAAGCGGTGGCCACCAACGGCTGGACCGACCTCACTCGATTCGCCACCGTCGCTGCTGCCCGCGAACACTTCGAGGCCGGTCGGAAACGCCGGACGCCCGAACGGGGATGGACCGAATACCTCGGACCGGACGGGTTGCCGGACGTGTCCTGCGCCGAGTGGGACGAGGCGGAGATCAGCCAGGCGTTCAAGTACAACTGCTGGGTGCTCTCCGGGCGGTATTCGGTGAGCTTCGCCAGCCGGGACAAGGAGTCCTCCCGGCGGCGGGCCGCGGTGCAGTACGGGCTGCTGGCCGGTTGGTCCTGACTCGTGTCCACGCAGTGCTACTGCTTGCCTGAATTGTCGCAGTTGCACTGTTATAGTGCCGACGGGAGTTGTTGCCACGCAGTATCTATCGGTCCGCTGGACCGATGCACGACACGGGAGGGGAGCCCCGGTGCAGATCGCCGGCGGTACGGTGTTCGCCGGTTATCGCATCGAACGACTACTCGGTGCGGGCGGGATGGGGACGGTGTACCTGGCCCGGCATCCGCGACTGCCGCGCCTGGACGCGCTCAAGGTGCTCTCGGTGGAACACGGCGACGATCTCGTCTTCCGGACCGCGTTCCTGCGGGAAGCGGAAGTGGCTGCGCGGCTGCGGCATCCGAATCTGGTGGCCGGGCGCGACCGGGGCGAGTACCGGGGCCGGCTGTGGATCGCGATGCAGTACGTCCCCGGACGGGACCTGTCCCAGGTGATCGTTCCGGGCCGGGGCATCGGTGATCCGGAGCGAGCCGTACGCGTGCTGTGGGAAGCCGCGCAGGGCTTGGACGAACTGCACGCGGCCGGCCTGCTGCATCGAGATGTGAAGCCCGGCAATATCCTGCTCGCCGAGCAGCCGGACCGGCCCGAGCGGGTGCTGGTGACCGACTACGGGATCGCGCGGCGGGTCGAGGACTGGACCACGCTGAACGCCGGCGGGTTCACCGGCACCCTGGCCTACGCCGCGCCCGAGCAGATCGAGACCAGCCGGATCGACCATCGCGTAGATGTCTATGCCTTGGGCTGCACACTGTTTCAGATGCTCACCGGGTCGGTGCCCTTCCCTCGGGACAGCGCGGGCGGGTTGATCACCGCACACCTCACCGAGCCGCCGCCCCGGCCGTCCGTGGTGAATCCGGGGGTACCCCCGGCCTTCGACGCGGTGATCGCGCGGGCACTGGCCAAGGATCCGGACGAGCGGTACGGCAGTTGCGGCGAGCTGGCCGTCGCGGCGCGCGCGGCGCTGGTGGGCACCGCCGAGACGGTGCCGCGTCCCCGGGCCGCGACCGATCGGCACGTGACCCGAAATAGATTGTGGCGCAGCCGGAATGGACGCCGTTCGCTATCGATGGGAGTGGCGGCGACACTGGTGGCGGCGCTGGCCGCGACGGCGGTGATCGTACTGCGCGGGGGCGGCGGCGAGTCCGGCGCCGGAAAGCCGGAGGCCGCCCCGAACACACCGGTCACGGGAACCATCGATCCGGTCGAATGGGGCGTATACGCCTATATCGCGGAGGCCCTGCCCAATCTGCTGCCCGCGACGCCGGAAGGCATCGGCTACCAAGGGCTTTCGGGGTGTGCCGCCACCGACGAGAACTACAACGAGCTGTCCTTCGGCCATCAGGTCGCGCAGAACTTCCTGATGTGCGCCGGCGACTCGGATCCGGCGTATCTGATCTACGTGGTGTGCAATGCGGACCGGTCGCCGATCTCGCCGGACCCGGCGGCGGTGCCGACCGAGGGCACCGAGCGATGGTCGCGCGCGTCGGGCAGCGGCACCCTGTCCTGGGGGTTCGGGAAGACCTCGGCCGACGCCGGCACCGGCGAGACCGTGTTCGAGCGGGCGACCGGCGTGCTGGAGCTGTATTTCGACGATCCGGCGCGGAACTTCTGCCGCTTGCAGATTCACGGCGGCGGTAACAGCGGGGCCGAATTGCGGGCCCGCTGGTGGCAAGACGCGCCGCTGTGATCGGCCGGGTCAGGAGAGCGAACGGCATGAGGTCACCGATTCCCGGGCGGTGTGGGGTGGCGGCGCTGCTCGTGGCGGCGGCGCTGCTGCTCACCACCGGCTGCGTGGTCCAGGGCAACCCCGTCGCTGACTATCCGGGACCGCGCGCGCTCGATACCGGCGGCATGAGCATTCGCCCGCTCGACGAACCGGCCGGGACCGACGCGTACGGGCGCGTGGTGGAATCGGCGCGCATGGCCGAGGCCCTGATCGATCCCAGCGAGATCGATTCGGAGCTCGCGTACTCCGCCGGCACCCGCAGCCTTTCGCTGCTGCCCACCGCGGCGAAAGCGAGTGTGCTGCTGGCGGAACCGGTGCGCACGGTGCTGGACCGGCACGGGATGCTGGCCGGGTGCGCGGTGAACCGGGCGAGCATTCCGCCTTCGATCGACGGTACGGCGGTCGGTGCGGCGCGGGTGTTGTCGCTGCTCGTCCTGCGCTTCCCGGACGCGGAGGCGGCGCGGTCGGCGGCCGCCGAGATCGACGCCCTCGACTCGGGGCTGAGCCCCGGCAACGAAGCGATCGAGATTCCCGATCATCCCGCGGCGCAGGCGCATTGGCGGCCCACCGTGCCCACTCTGGCCGCCACCATCGCGGACGACGTGTACGTGGTGAGCCTGCTCGCCGGCGAGACCACGGCCGACCCGGCGGCGTTGACCGGGCTGGCACGCAAGGCTTTCGATGCCCAGCTGCCGCGCCTGCGCGAGTTCACCCCGACCCCGCGGGCGCAGCTGGCCACCCTGTCACTGGACCGCGACGGCATGCTGCGCCGGATGCTGCCCGAAGCGCCCGGCCGTTGGCCGTATCCGATGATCACCGTCGGCATGGTGAGCCTGGTGGCACGCTGGGGGACCAGCGTGGAGGGCGCGGGCGTGGTGTACGGCGCGCGGGCGGCCTGGTTGTGGAGCGGACGGACCGGCGCCGACCGGGCGATCGAGGCGCTGGCGGTGAACGGATCGACCGAGCTCGCGCGGTTCTCCGGGGTGCGGGAGGCGCGGCGGTACTTCGATGCCGGTCCCGCGCTGTATGCCGGCCGGAACGGCTGGCGGGCCGTCGCAGGACCCGAGGGCGTTCCGGACGTCCACTGTTTCGAGTACAGCCGGACCGCGGAGAGCGCACTGTCCGAGGTGGACACGATGGTCACCTACACCTGCCGTCTGCTGTACGGCCGCTACTACGCCGTGGTGACCAGCCGTGACCACGAGCATGTCCGGCGGAAGGTGGCCGCGCAGTACGGTCTGCTGGCGGGCGTGGCATAGATGCGGACGCCACTCCCGGAGCCCGGTGACGTATTCGCCGGCTACCGGATCGAGAGGATCCTGGGCCGGGGCGGAATGGGTGCGGTGTATCTGGCCGCCCACCCTCGCCTGCCTCGCTACGACGCCTTGAAGGTGATGACTTCGCCGGGCGGTGACGCCGAATTCAGCGGGGCGCCAGGGGAATTCGACCGGGCTGATGCCGAGCAGGCGGCGCGCTTCCGGCGCGAGGCGGAATTGGTCGCACTGCTGGACCATCCGAATATCGTGCCGGTGTTCGATCGCGGTAGTGAAAGTGGATTGCCGTGGCTGGCCATGGGTTTCGTCGACGGTATCGATGCCGCCGAGCTGATCCGGCGGTGGCCGGAGGGCGTACCGCCGGATCAGGCCACCCATGTGGTGACCGAGGCCGCGCGCGGATTGGACGAAGCGCATCGGGCCGGTGTCCTGCATCGAGACGTGAAGCCCGCCAATATTCTGCTGGAACCGCGGCCGGGGCGGGCCGATCGGGTCTACGTCACCGATTTCGGGATTGCGCGCCCGGTCGCGGACACCGCGCGCCTGACGGCGGCGGGCACCGTGGTCGCCACCCTGGCGTACGCCGCCCCCGAATTGCTGACCGGGCAGGCCATCGATCAGCGCGCGGACGTCTATGCACTGGGCTGCACACTCTTCGAATTGCTCACGGGTACCAAACCTTTCCCGCACGCCACGCCCGCGGCGCTGGTACGTGCGCATCTGTCGGATCCGCCGCCGCGACCCAGCGCGCTGCGCCCGGCGCTGCCGCCGGCGCTGGACGAGGTCGTCCGGTGCGCGCTGGCCAAAGATCCGGAGGAACGCTACGCATCGTGCGGCGCGCTGGCGAGCGCCGCCGAGCAGGCGGCGTTCGGCGGGCCAGGTTCGCCGGGCGGTGCACCGGCGCCGCGCACCCGGACCGGATCGGGCAACCGGGAAGGCCGGACCGGTGGCCGCCGCCTCGGCTGGGCGGCCGCCGGTCTGGTGGCCGCGGTCGCCGCGGTGACGGCCGCCGTGGCGGTCTGGCCCTTGAGCCCGGGAGCCGGACCGGCCACACCGGAAACCGCCGCGACGACACCGGCGGTCGTGGTGCCGAGTACGGCGGCGAGCGGTCGATTAGGTTGGGGCGCATACCAATTCGTTATCGACGCACTGCCCGCGCTGCTACCGTCCGCCCCGACGGGTATCGGCTTCCAGGGGCTGCGATGCAGTGCGTACTCCCAAGCGGGTGAACGCATCGAGATCTCCGTGCCGCTCGGCTCCGAGGCCCGGTTGCGGTGCCGAGGCGACGGCAATCCGGTGGAATGGCTCTTCGTGGACTGCGCGGTCGACCGCAGCGCCATGGCCCTGGAGATGTCGAAGGGTAGTACCGCCTGGGGCGAACGGGCGTGGGAACGCTCTTCCGGCACGGGCCGCCAGGCCTGGGGCGCGGGCGTCGGCCAATTCGACAGGTCGACCGGCACGCTCGTGATCACGTTCGACGATGACGCCCGCAAGTTCTGTTCCCTCACCGTATTCGGCGGCACGGTCGGCGGCCAGTCCTTGATCGAGAAGTGGTGGACGCCCGCCCCGCTGTGATCACGCCGGAACGCGGGTCAGGGGCGGCGCATGCGGCGGTAGGTGGGGGCGGCGGTGGCGGCGGCGGCGAGATGGATTGCCAGGTCGTCGATTTCGCCGGCCTGAACGGCTGCCACGGTGAGGCGCAGGTGATCGGTGGGTCGATGATCGGTGACTTCGAACGGGCCGCCGGGGGCCGCTTTGATGCCTGCCGCGGCGAGAGTGATGAGGGCGGCATTCTCGTCGGCCACCGGGATCCAGAGGTTGATGCCGTCGGCGCGGAGTAGCGGGATGCCTTGGCGGGCCAGGGCTTTGCGGAGAGCGTCGCTGCGTGTGCGGTAGGTGTCGCGGGCGGTGGCTACGGTGGCGCGGGCGGTGGGGTCGGTGAGCATGTGGGTGAGGATGCGCTGGAGCAGGTGGCTGGACCAGCCGGGGCCCAGCATGCGGCGTTCGATCACCGGGTCGAGGAGAGTGGCGGGGCCGCCGGCTACGGCGAGGCGGAGGTCGGCGCCGTGGGATTTGGAGTAGGAGCGGATGTGGATGGTGCGGGTGGGGAGGCGGGAGGCGAGGGAGCGCGGGGGTGTGTGGGCGATGCCGGCACTGTGGTCGTCTTCGATGATGGTGGGGGTGGCGCCGGCGGTGACGGCGGCGTCGGAGAGGACGTCGGCCAGTTCGCGGATGCGCTGGGGGGAGAGGGAGGCGCCGGTGGGGTTCTGGGCTCGGGGTTGGAGCAGGACGGCGGTGGGGGAGTGTGTGGCCAGGGTGGTGGCCAGGTCGTGGGGGAGCATGCCGCAGTGGTCGAGGGCGACCGGGATGGGGCGTACGCCGAGGCGGGTCAGCATGTCGAGAAACGGTGGGAAGCAGGGGTTTTCGACGGCGACGGTGTCGCCGAGGCGGACGTGGGCGGTGAGCAGGCGGTCGACGGCGTCGAGGGCGCCGTCCAGGACGGTGAGGCGTTCGGCGCGGCCCGGCCAGTCGGCGCGGACCAGGCGTTCCAGGTCGGGGAGGACGGCGTCGCCGAGGTAGGTGGCGGAGAGGTCGTCGACGGCGTCGCCGGTGCTGATGGCGCGCAGGGCGGCGGTGAGGTCGGGGAGCAGGGCCGGGTCGGGGGTGCCGCGGGACAGGTCGGTGCGGAAGGTGTTGTCGGAGTGCGGGTGCAGGCGCTGGTAGCGGCCCGAGGGCGGGAGGGGGTGCGGGGTGCTGCCGACGAAGGTGCCGGCGCGGCCGCGCGCGACGATCGCGCCCGCGGCGGCCAGGGCGCGCCAGGCTTGGGTGACGGTGGCGGGGGAGACCTTCAGTTGACGGGAGACCTCGCGGACGGTGGGCAGCCGGGCGCCCGGGGGCAGGTTGCCGGAGCGGATGCTACGGCTGACGGCGGCGGCTATCCCCGCCGCGGTGCGTTCGTGGATGTCGGCGAGCAGGGCGTCGGAGGCCGTGGCCGGGGACGGGATCGTGCGATCGGGGTCCCGCGCACGGCCGGATTGCCCGGGCGGTGCCGGGTCCGGGGGCGACGGGCCGAGATCGGTTGTCACACTGTGATTCTGCGGGTGCGCGGGAAAAGTTGGCGGGGAGTGCCGCAAGATTTACGGTCACGAAACTGTTTCCTTCATCTTGTAACACAAGTAATTCCGTTTCAGGTGCAGTATTACAAGGCATGGCGATTGTTCGAGCTGCGCTGGTTCAGACGAACTGGACCGGTGATAAAGAGTCCATGATCAAGGCCCACGAGGAGTACGCGCGGCAGGCCGCCGCGGCGGGGGCCAAGGTGATCTGCTTCCAGGAGTTGTTCTACGGGCCGTACTTCTGCCAGGTACAGGACGCGAAGTTCTACGAGTACGCGGAGACGGTGCCGGGGCCCACGGTGGAGCGGTTCCAGGCGCTGGCCCGGGAACTCGGGCTGGTGATGGTGCTGCCGGTGTACGAGAAGGAACAGGACGGGTTCCTGTACAACACCGCGGCCGTGGTCGACGCCGACGGGAGTTACCTCGGCAAATACCGCAAGCACCATATTCCGCAGGTGTACGGGTTCTGGGAGAAGTTCTATTTCCGGCCCGGGAATCTGGGCTGGCCGGTGTTCGATACCGCGGTCGGCAAGGTCGGCGTGTACATCTGTTACGACCGGCATTTCCCGGAAGGCTGGCGGGCGCTGGGGCTGGCGGGGGCGCAGATCGTATTCAATCCCTCGGCCACCTCGCGCGGGCTGTCGAGTTATTTGTGGAAACTCGAGCAGCCCGCGTCGGCGGTGGCCAACGAGTACTACATCGGGGCCATCAACCGGGTGGGGATCGAGGACCTCGGGGACGACGACTTCTACGGGACCAGTTACTTCGTCGATCCCGAGGGCAAGTTCGTCGGTGAGGTCGCCTCCGATACCAGCCCCGAGCTGGTGGTGCGGGATCTCGATATGGATCTGATCAAGGTGGTCCGGGACCGGTGGGCGTTCTATCGCGACCGGCGGCCGGATTCCTACGGGAAGCTGGTGGAGCCGTGAGCAAGGTCTTCATCCACGGTGGAATCGTGGTGTCCGCCACGGGTTCTCAACCGCTGGACGTATTGATCGACGGGGAGACCATCGCCGCGGTCGTGCAGCCCGGGTCCACCGCGCTCGGCGCCGACCTGGCCGCGACCGCGGACACGGTCATCGACGCCACCGGCAAATACGTCATTCCGGGCGGTGTGGACGGGCACACCCATATGCAGCTGCCCTTCGGCGGGACCGAAGCCTCCGACACCTTCGAGACCGGGACCCGGGCCGCGGCCTGGGGCGGCACCACCACCATCGTGGACTTCGCGGTGCAGAAGCCGGGGGAGCGGGTGCAGGACACCCTCGCGCTCTGGCATCGCAAAGCCGAGGGGCAGTGCGCGATCGACTACGGCTTCCACCAGATCATCGGGGACGTCAACGCCGAATCCCTCAAAGGGATGGCCGAATTGGTGTCCGAGGGCGTCACCAGCTTCAAGCTGTTCATGGCCTATCCGGGCGTCTTCTACTCCGATGACGGGCAGATCCTGCGCGCCATGCAGACCAGCGCCGACCTGGGTTCGCTGCTGATGATGCATGCCGAGAACGGGATCGCCATCGACGTGCTGATCGAGCAGGCGCTGCGAAGGGGCGACACCGCACCGTATTTCCACGGCACCTCACGGCCGTGGGAACTGGAGGAGGAGGCCACCCACCGGGCCATCATGCTGGCCAAGGTGACCGGCGCACCGCTGTACGTCGTGCACGTCTCGGCCAAACAGGCCCTCGAGCAGATCGCGCAGGCACGCGGCCGGGGACAGAACGTGTTCGGCGAAACCTGCCCGCAGTACCTGTACCTCTCGCTCGAAGAACAGTTGGGCGCACCGGGTTTCGAGGGCGCGAAGTGGGTGTGCTCGACACCGCTGCGGGCGCGCTCGGAGGGGCATCAGGACGAGCTGTGGCGGTATATCCGCACCGGTGACGTCACCAGCGTCGCCACCGACCACTGTCCGTTCTGTATGAAGGGCCAGAAAGAGCTGGGGCTCGGCGATTTCAGCAAGATCCCCAATGGCATCGGCGGTGTGGAGCATCGCATGGACCTGATGTTCCAGGGCGTCAAGGACGGGCGCATCTCGCTGGAGAAATGGGTCGAGATCTGCTGCACCGCGCCCGCGCGCATGTTCGGCATGTATCCGCGCAAGGGCGTGATCAGCCCGGGAGCCGATGCCGACGTGGTGATCTACGACCCCAACGGGCACACCAGCATCGGGCTCGGCAAGACCCATCACATGAACATGGATCACTCCGCCTACGAGGGTTTCGAGATCGACGGGCATGTCGACACCGTGCTCTCGCGCGGACGGGTGATCGTCGACGGCGGCGAATACCTGGGCGGTACCGGGCACGGCCGGTTCGTCAAACGCGGGCTCTCGCAGAACCTGATCTGAACCGACCCAGCTGAGCGAAACGGAGGGTGCCGCATGGATATCGGTGTGGTGCTGCAATGCACGCCGCCCGCATCACGGGTCGTGGAATTGGCGAGAATCGCCGAGACGCACGGGTTCTCGCATGTGTGGACGTTCGACTCGCACCTGCTGTGGCAGGAGCCGTACGTCATCTACAGCCAGATCCTGGCGGTGACGAGGAAAGTCGTGGTCGGGCCGATGGTGACCAATCCCGCTACCCGGGATTGGACGGTCACCGCCTCCACCTTCGCCACCTTGAACGAGATGTTCGGCAATCGCACCGTGTGCGGGATCGGGCGCGGGGATTCGGCGGTGCGGACGCTCGGCGGGCGACCGGCGACCGTGGGCGCTTTGCGCGAATCCATCGGCGTGATAAGGGAATTGGGCAATGGCAGGTCCGCGCACATCGGTGAGGTGGAGGTGCGCTTCCCGTGGGCGGCGGATTCGCGGCTGCCGGTGTGGGTGGCCGGTTACGGGCCGCGGGTACTGGATCTGACCGGCGAGGTGGCCGACGGGTTCATCCTTCAGCTCGCCGACCCCGATATCGCCGCGTGGACGATCGCCCGGGTGCGGGCCGCGGCCGAACGCGCGGGCCGGGATCCGGCGCAGATCAGCATCTGCGTCGCGGCCCCGGCCTACATCACCGACGGCACGGCCGCGGGCTTGAAACACGCTCGGGAGCAATGCCGTTGGTTCGGCGGTATGGTCGGTAATCACGTCGCCGACATCGTGACCAGATACGGCACCGACAGTGATGTCCCGCAGGCGCTGACCGACTATATCGCCGGGCGGGAAGGCTACGACTACAACGAGCACGGCCGTGCCGGCAATACGCACGCCGCGTTCGTGCCGGACGAGATCGTGGACCGGTTCTGCATCCTCGGCACACCCGATGATCATCTGGCGCGCCTGCGGGAGCTGGAGGCGCTCGGCGTCGACCAGTTCGCGGTCTACCTCCAGCACGACGCCAAGACTTCGACGCTGGACGCGTACGGCGAATCGGTGCTGCCGCGGCTCGCGCATCCGGCCACGGCCACCGGGAGCGCCTCGTGACCGCGCTCTCGGAGCTATCGGAAGCGATTGCCCCGGAACCGGTTTCGGTGCTGCCCAGACGGCGCGCCGTCCGGCCCGGGGTGCGCGGCCTGCTGTATCCGATCGCGGCGTTCGGCTTGCTCATCGCGGTCTGGGAGTTGATCAAGTACCTGGTCCCGGCGAATGGGGTCAGCATCGGCGATCAGCGGATCCTGCCGCGCACCACCGACGGCGCCCTCCCGCACGCGTGGGCGGTGGTGACCGTGCTGGGGGAGCGGGACGGTAAATCCACCGTCGGCGGAACCCTGCTGCGCACCGCCGGTTTCACCCTCGAACTGGCGCTGCTCGCGCTGGTGCTCGGCACCGTGGTCGGCATCGCGCTGGCCGTGCTCATGCAACGCTTCGCGTGGGTGGAGCGGGGTCTGCTGCCGTATGTGATCGTCTCGCAGACCGTTCCGCTCATCGCCCTCGCCCCGCTGGTGGCCGGTTGGGGCGGCAAGATCCATATCGCCGGGCAGCCGTGGCAGCCGTGGATGAGCATCGTGGTGATCGCCGCGTACCTGGTGTTCTTCCCGGTCGCCATCGGCATGCTGCGCGGCCTGCAATCACCGTCGAAAGCCGCCGTGGAGCTGCTGCACAGCTGTGCCGCCGGATGGTGGGCCACGCTGTTGCACTTGCGGTTACCGGCCGCCGTCCCGCATCTGCTGCCCGCCTTACGGCTGGGCGCGGCCGCCGCGGTGATCGGCGCGGTGGTCGCCGAGATCTCCACCGGCACCGCGGGCGGGATCGGGCGGCAGATCATCGTGTTCTCCCAGCAGTCCACCGGCAATGCCGCCCGGCTCTATGCGGCGGTCATCGCCGCCGCCCTGCTCGGCGTGGTGCTGACCGCGCTCGTTTCGCTCATCGAACTCGCGTTGCGCCGCTACCACCGGCCGGCCGGGGCCGGTGATTCTTCAGGAGGTTCGCGTTGACCGTCGAAACACCCCTCGCCGCGAGCGGTACGGCCGGGCCGGATTCGACGCCCGCCGTCGAGCTGCGGCAAGTCGGCAAGGTCTTCCCGGCCGGGCAGGTCACCGCGCTCCAGGACATCACGCTGACCGTGGCGGCGGGCGAGTTCGTCTCGCTGATCGGGCCCTCCGGATGCGGTAAATCCACGCTGCTGCGGATCGTCGCCGATCTGGAACAGCCGAGCACGGGAACCGTTGTGGTGCACGGTAAGACCGCGCGGCAGGCGCGCCGCGATCAGGAGTACGGGATCGCGTTCCAGCAGGCGGGGCTGCTGGATTGGCGGACCGTGCAGGAGAATGTGGAACTGCCGTTGCAACTGCACGGCGTGGGCAAACGTGAAAGACGTTCGCGCAGTGCGGAACTGCTGGAGATCACCGGGCTCACCGATTTCGCCGAGCGCTTTCCGGCCGAACTCTCCGGCGGCATGCAGCAGCGGGTCGCGATCGCCCGGGCACTGGCGCGCAAACCGCCGCTGCTGCTCATGGACGAACCCTTCGGGGCGCTCGACGAGATGACCCGGGAACGCATGCAGGGCGAGCTGCTGCGGATCGCCGAAGAGACCGGCGCCGCAGTGGTATTCGTGACGCACTCGATTCCCGAGGCGGTGTTCCTCTCCGATCGGGTGGTCGTCATGTCGCCGCGGCCGGGGCGCATCACCGCGGTGCTGGACACCGGCGGCTGGGGGCGCGACGGCGAGGGTGACGTGCGCTCCAGCGACGAATTCTTCACCGCGGTCGCGGCCGTGCGCGCCGCGCTGCGCGAAGGGCACGGGGACGCGCCCGTGGAAAGCGCTGCGGGACGGGATCTTCGATGAAACGCGTGCTCGCGACCTGGCTGCCGCCGGTCCTGTTCGGCGCGGCCATCCTGGTGCTCTGGCAGGTGCTCACCGTCGCGGCGGGCGTGCCCTCGTTCCTGCTGCCCGCGCCGACCGCCATCGGGAAAGCCTTCGGGGACAACTTCGATGCCATTCTCAAGGCCGCGCTCGCCACCGGATCCAATGCCCTGGTCGGGCTGGTCGTGGGTGCGGTGCTCGGCATCGCCGCCGCGATCCTGGCCGTGCGCTTCAGCGTCGCCGACGGCATACTGGGCGCGCTCGCGGCGGGGGCGGCCGCCGTGCCGATCGTGGCGCTGGCGCCGCTGCTGAACTCCATGTACTCCACCACCACCGACACCCCGCGCCGGCTGGTCGCCACCATCGTGGTGTTCTTTCCCGTCTTCGTCAGTGCCGCACGCGGATTGCGCCAAGTGCCGCGGGTACACGCCGACCTGATGACCGCCTACGCCGCCACCGGCTGGCAGATCACCCGCACCGTGCGGTTGCCCGCCGCGCTGCCGCACCTGTTCACCGGGCTGCGGATAGCGGCGCCGGGTGCGGTGATCGCCGCCATCATCGCCGAATACTTCGGCGGGCTCCAGCACGGCCTGGGCAGCCGCATCACCTCCGCCGCCGCCAATACCGCCTACCCGCGCGCCTGGGCCTACGTCGTCGCCGCCATGGTGCTCGGCCTGGTGTTCCTGGCCGCCGTGCTGCTGCTCGAGCAGCTCACCCGCAGACCCCGCACCATCCTTGGGAGATCCAAATGAGAAGAACCGCAAAGCAATACCGGTTTCGAGCCGTGCTGGCCGCCGCCGCGCTGGGCCTTGCCGCCCTGACCGGGTGCAGCACCTCCGACAGCGGGACCACCGCCGACGGGCTGACCAAGATCAAGCTGCAATTGCAGTGGTTCAAGCAGGGGCAGTTCGCGGGGTATCTGGCCGCCGTGGATCAGGGGTTCTACAAAGAACAGGGCCTGGACGTCGAAATCCTCGACGGCGGAACCGATATCGTGCCGCAGACGGTGCTGGCGCAGGGGCAGGCCGATTACGCCATCGCCTGGGTGCCCAAGGCGCTCGCGTCCCGCGAAGCCGGAGCGGGGATCACCGATGTGGCGCAGGTCTTCCAGCGTTCGGGCACCAAGCAGGTGTCGTTCAAGGCCGCGGGCATCAACGGCGCGGCCGACCTGCGCGGTAAGAAGGTCGGAAACTGGGGGTACGGCAATGAATTCGAGCTCTTCGCGGGCATGACCAAGGCCGGACTGGATCCGTCCGCGGACGTGAAACTGGTGCAGCAGCAGTTCGATATGAACGCCTTCCTCGCGCACGATATCGACGCCGCCCAGGCCATGTCCTACAACGAGTACGCGCAGCTGCTCGAGACCAAGAACCCCGCGACCGGAAAGCTCTACACCGCAGCCGATTTCGCCGCCCTGGACTGGAACGATCAAGGCGTGGCCATGTTGCAGGACGCCATCTGGGCCAATACCGAGAAGCTGAAGGACAGCGCTTACGCCGATCGCACGGTCAAGTTCATCGCGGCCTCGCTGAAGGGCTGGGCTTTCTGCCGCGACAATGTGGACAAGTGCCGCGATATCACGGTGGCGGCCGGATCGACGCTGGGCGCCAGCCATCAGCAATGGCAGATCACCGAGGTGAACAAGCTGATCTGGCCGTCCCCCAACGGCATCGGCATGATCGACAAGGCGGCCTGGGATCGCACCGTCTCCATCGCCAAGACCGCGCGTAATCAAGAGGGCGCGACGGTGCTGACCAAGGATCCGGACGCGGCGGCCTACTCCAACGAGTACGTCACCAAGGCGCTGGACATGCTGAGAACCCAGGGCGTGGACGTGAACGGCGTCGGCTATTCGCCCCAGCCCGTGACCCTCGCCGAGGGCGGCAAATAGCCGCTGCGAGCAGCTTGTTCGACGTTCACCCGGCGGTCGGCCCGCGCTGTTATCGTCGCCGTCATGAAGGTAGAACTGCGGCACAATCCCTCCTCGACCATTGCCCGCTGCTTCCTTGCCGGGGGCGAACCGATGCGCGTGGAGAGCGGGGCCATGGTCGCGCACTCGGCGGGAGTCACCTTGGCCGCCAAGGCCGAAGGCGGGATTCTCGCCGGGCTCAAGCGCTCGGTGCTGGCCGGGGAATCGTTCTTCGTCTCCACGTTCACCGCGCCGCAGCAGGGCGGCTGGGTGGACGTGGCCCCCGCCCTCCCCGGTGACATGCTCGCCCTCGACATCAGCCCCGATCGCCCCTACTTCATCAGCCGCGGCGGCTGGATCGCCAACTCGCACGGCGTCACCGTCGAAGCCAAATGGGGCGGCCTGGCCAATCTCTTCGGCGGCGAAGGCGGTTTCGGCCTGCGCGCCCATGGTCAGGGCGAGGTGGTCCTCGGCGTCTTCGGTGCCATCGACGTCATCGACCTGGCCCCTGGCGAACCGGTCACCATCGACACCGGCCACGTCGTCGCCTACGACCTCGCCATGAACTTCACCATCCGCCGCGCCGTCTCCGGCCGCTCCCTGCAATCCCTCAAATCCGGCGAAGGCTTCGTCTTCGACTTCGTCGGCCCCGGCCGCGTCCTGCTCCAAACCCGCAATCCCGGCGCTTTCGCCGCTTGGGCCGGCTCCGTCGCCTCCAGCGGCTAAAATGTGCCCCACGCCACAGTCCCACTGACCGGACATAACCGCAGTTGAAACGTGTTCTATCTGGAATCCTCGTCCGAACCGGCCGACTTTCTTACCGAAAATCCCACGCCGGGGAATGTGAATCATGCATGCTTCACACGTCTGACATGTCAGTAGTAGATGAGGAGTACCACGTGTCCGGATCCGCAGCGGATTTCCTGTCCGAAGTTCTGATCAAGACCATCCAGGGTCTGTTCACCGGAACTGCCGGCAAGTAGTCGCGTAGTACCAGAGCCCACCGAATCGCGCGGGATTCGGTGGGCTCACTGCGTTTTGGCCGGGTTCGAACCCGAGAGGGGCTACACAAGGTCGTCAGGAGCCTCGAGCGACCGCACCTCAACTGTCCGCGCGGGTGGTACACATGCACACGATCAGGGTGGATTTTCCCTGGAGCGCAGCAAGATCGGGCGCCATTCGCCGGAAGGCTGGCGAATGGTTCGAGTCCGAGTGAGCCGCCGCTCCGGTCTTTCGGAGCAAGCTGCCGTCATTGACGGATGTGACGGCTAAACCCTTGGAAATAAGCGGTTTCCAACAGGAGTGGCCATGGCCGGTCGGATTCGTATGCCGGTCAGCGGAGTAGGTCGGGGATGAGGATTCGGGTGTCGGGGACGAAGGGCCAGGCCGGGTCTTCGAGGTGGGAGCGGAGTTCTTCGTCGGTCCACCACCAGCCGGCGGCGATCTCTTCCGGTTGGTGGTGGAAGGGGCCGTCGTGGCGGAGTTCGTAGGCGAAGAGGTGGCAGCGCATGGGACGGCCGGCCCATGCGCCGTCCCAGGAGGCGGCGGCGACCGGGAGGGGGCGGTCGGTGTGGGGGGAGAGGGTGATGCCCAGTTCTTCGGAGAGTTCTCGGATGGCGGCTTCGGCGGGGTCCTCGTGGGGGGCGAGGACGCCGCCGGCCAGGCAGTCGTGCATGCCGGGGAAGACGGTTTTGGTGGTGGTGCGGCGGTGGACGTAGACGCGTTTGCCGTCGGTGGAGCGGACCAGGACGCCGGCGCTGGCGTGCCAGAGGCCGGATTCGTAGACCACGGCTCGGTCTTCGGCGCCGATCTCTCGGCCGGCGGCGTTGTAGACGGCGATCGTTTCCGGCATCTGGGGTGGCTCCTTCCCGTTTTCGTGAACATTAGGCGGTGGGAAGGGCGGGACGGCGGGCGGATCGGGTGGGAGGGGCGTAGCGTTTGGGGCGCAATGGTTTTCGTCGGAGAGGACGAGGTTATGCCATTTCCGAAGGCGCTTGCCAAGATCAATCGGCGGGTCAGCAATCCGGTGCTGGGGGTGTTCGCGCGGGTGCTGCCGGGGTTCGGCATCGTGATCCACACCGGGCGCAAATCCGGGAAGCCGTATCGGGCGCCGGTGGCGGTGTTCGCCCGGGACGGGGGATACCGTATCGCACTGACCTACGGGCGGGATGTGGACTGGGTGAAGAACATTCGGGCCGCCGGGAAGTTCGAATTCGAGCACCGCGGGAAGACCGTCACCCTGACCGATCCCGTGATCGGTCAGGATGCCTCGGTCTCGTGGGCGCCGCCGCCGGTACGGCAATTCCTGAAAACGTTGAACGTCGAGTACTACGTGCAGGCGCGCAAGGCGGCCTGAATCAGCGGGGCGTGACGCTGATGATCACCGCGCCCTGCTGCCAGCTCTGATAGGCGTCGGCCTTGTTGGGGTTGCCCGCCGCGTCGAAGCCGATGCCGTTGAACTTGGCCCACTGCTTGTTGTCGGTGGCGATGACCGTGGACAGGCGCACCACCGATTCGGCGTCCTCGAAGACCTCGGCGTCGGCGGTCAGCTTCGGACCGCCCATCGAGATCTGGATCGGGACGTCCTTGCGGATATTGCGCACCCACGGATGCTTGGCGGTGCCGACCAGGAGGGCGCCGCCCTGGCGGGTGTAGGCGATGGGAACGTCGTAGACCTTGCCGGATTTGCGTCCGGTCACATGCAGGACCGCCAGGCGTTTGCCGAGCTGCCGGCCGAGGATCGGTGCCTTCAGCAGGGTGCGGATGACCTTGTTGAGGGTGCCTTGATACGAGCGGATGGGTTCCGGGCCGCTGGTGCTCGGCGTGCCGTACGGGTTGGTTTCAGGGGTTTGCTCGGACATGCCGGTCTCCTTCGCGGAAAAGCGTTGCACGGCAGGCTGATACAAAATCGAGTATAGGCCGGTGGCGGACGGCTCGAGCGGGTCGCGGGCGTTTCGCAGACCGGGAGGTTCGTCCGGGCGCTGTAGATTCGCCGGTATCCGGAGCTCCACCCCGCCGACGAGGAGCCGAAACGTTGACCGACGTGGTCGATCGTCCGCCGCACCCGCGATCGTCCGGGCGGCACGCCGCACCCGAGGATCGTCCGCGCATGTCCTGGGGTGCGGTGGCCGCCGTCGCCGGACCGGCTGCTGTGGTGTTGCTGCTCTCCGCGACCCGCTACGGCTACTTCGGGGACGAGCTGTACTTCCTGGCCGCCGGGCGCCGGCCCGCCTGGGGCTACGCCGATCAGGGACCGGTGCTGCCGCTGCTGTCGCGGCTCATGGATTTGCTCGCGCCCGGTTCGTTCTTCGTGCTGCGCCTGCCGTCGGTCCTGCTCACCGTGCTCGCGATCGTATTGTGCGCCATGCTCGCCCGCGAATTCGGCGGCGGCCGCTGGGCGCAGACCCTGGCCGCGCTCGGCTACGCCAGTTCACCGTTCCTGCTCTTGCAGGGCACCATGCTCACCACCAACGCGGTCGACACCGCGCTGTGGGTGATCATCACCTGGCTGGTGGTGCGCTGGGTGCGCACCCGCGACGACCGGCTACTGCTGGCGGCTGCGCTCGTCACCGCCGTGGATATGCAGGTGAAATGGCTGATCCCGTTCTTCTGGATCGCGGTCGCGGTGAGCAGCCTGCTATTCGGCCCGCGCCGGCTGGTGCGCCGGCCGCTGCTCTGGGCGGGCGGTGTGGTGGTGGTGCTGGCGACCGTGCCGGAGCTGCTGTGGCAGGCGCATCACGACTGGCCGCAGCTGGAGATGGGCCGGGTGATCGGCGCCGAGCAGGACATTCTGGGCGGCCGACTGCTGTTCGTGCCCATGTCCATCAGCCTCGCCGGATACCTCGGGGCCCTGCTGTTGCTGTGGGGGCTGTGGGTGCTGCTGCTGTGGGAATCGCTGCGGCCGTATCGGTTTCTGGGTGTCACGCTGATCCTGCTGTTCCTGGCGTTCCTGGTCACCGGCGGGCGCATCTACTACGCGGCGGGCATGTACGCGGTGATGATCGCGGCCGGTGCGGTCGGCCTGGTCACCACGGCCGAGCGATCGAAACCGGTGTGGCGCAACACCCTTATCGTCGCGACGGCCCTACTCGCGGCCGGGGCAACGGGTTTCGTGCTGTACGCGACCCCGTGGCGGTCGGCGGACTCGATCCAGCCCTACCGGGACGACGCCGAGGCGGCCATCAATATCGGCGTGTACGGCTCTTTCGGCTGGCACGAACTCACCGATGAGGTCATCCGGGTCTACGACGGCCTGCCGCCCGCCGAGCAGGAACGCGCCATCATCCTCACCGACACCTATTGGCAGGCAGCCGCATTGGATCAACTGGGCCGGGATCAGCTGCCGCCCGTCTACAGTCCGAGCCGCGGCTTCGGCTACTTCGGCACGCCACCGGACGACGCCACCGCCGTGATCGCGGTCGGCGGCTACGAAGCGGTCCTGCGCACCCAATTCGAGCATGTCGACCCGGTCGGCAAGGTGAACACCCGCATCGGTTTCCCGGGCAATACCCAGGATGTCACCATCTGGAAGTGCACGGGACGGAAACAAGCCTGGGCGCAACTGTGGCCGAAGTGGATGCATCTCTAGCCGGGCCCTCGCCGAGGTTGAAACGCTCCAGCACCGCCGCGAGCTCCGGGCACTGCGCGAACACCTCGTCGCGCAGCGCCCCCTGCACGCCCAGCTGACACAGCACCCCGGTGGTGGTGAGCATGGTCCGGCCGATCGGGGTGTACTCCGCGGGCGTGGTGAGCTGCCGCACCACATTCGACAGCCGCATCTCGGTCGCGCGCAGCACCTGACTGCGCAGCCACGATGTGGTCAGGTGCACGGTGCGGGGAAAGATGAGCGCGCTGATCGGTTCGATCATGGTTTTGAAGGCGTGGATGTCGAAATCCCGCTCGATGCCGAGGAATCCGTTGCGGCGCAGCGCCGCCTTCAGATCGGCGGGCGTGCCGTTGAGCTCGGCATCGGCCAGCTCGCCGAAAAGGTGCGGGAAGTGGGCGGGGAACGGCGAGCAAGCCCCGTAGTCGACCACGCCGAGCCGCCCGTCGCGCAGCACCCGGAAATTGCCCGGATGCGTATCGGTGTAGAGCAGACCGGTGCGGGTGAAGGAGTTCATCACGAAGCGCAGCAGCAGCACGCCGACCCGATCCCGCTCCTGCTGCGCGCCGGAGGCGATGACCCGGGTCAGCGGAATCCCGTCCAGCCATTCGCTGATCACCACATCGCCCTGCTGATGCACCACCCGCGGCACCACGAAGTCCGGGTCGCCGGCGAAAGCCGCGGCGAAGATCTGCTGAGCGGCGGCCTCTTTGGCGTAATCGAGTTCGTCGTCGATGCAGGCGATCAGGGCGTCGGTCACCGCCTGCACATCCGCGCCCGGCATGAAGATGGCGGCCAACGGCGCCATCCGCCGGATCTGGGCCAGGTCCGAGCGGACCGATTCGCGCGCACCGGGATACATCAGTTTGACCGCGACCCGGCGCCCGTCGTGCCAGGTCGCGCGATGCACCTGCCCGACCGAGGCGGCGGCGGTGGCGCGGGAATCGAAGGCGGCGAACAGCGTTCGCCACTGCGGGCCGAGCTGTGCGGCCATCGCCTGATGCACCGCGGCGGGCAGCATGGCCGGGGCCGAATCCTGGAGCCGGCTCAGCGCCTCGCGGTAGGGCGCGCCCAGCTCCGGCGGCAGCGCCAGTTCGTAGAGCGCCAGCAGCTGACCGAATTTGGCGGCGCAGCCTTTGAGTTCGCCGAGCACCTCGAACATGTGCTGGGCGGTGCGGGCCTGAATGTCGAAGTCCACCCGGGCTTTCGATTGCCCGGCAGCCCGGCGGCCCAAGCCCCCGGCCTTGCGCGCGGCATAGGCCACCGGCAGCACGGCGATCTTGGCATTGCGCAGGGCAGGGAGGGTCGGCGGTTGTCCGGTGTTCGCGGACGCGCTGCGACGGCGCAATCGTCGCAATCCACCCTGGCGCGGTTCGGGCATTCGTGACCTCCGAAAGATCGGCGGCACCAGTGTGTCATGCCCGCGATGACCATGGTATCGAAATTGTCTGGGACAGCTGTATTCTGAATGGACCGCCGCGGGACTTACATCACCGAGTGCCGCCGGATCTCCGATCCGGTGTGATGGGACGCCGCGTGGGTGCAGGGGGCCCGCGCGGCGTTCACTCACCTCAGGCCGGGTGGCACGGCGGCGGCGACCGGCCGTGCCACCCTTGCCCGGCTCCCCGGGGGCTAGTGGGTGAACTCGCTCGCCGGGGCCAGCGGGACCACCAGGCTCGACGGGAACACCGAATTGCGCTGGATCTGCTGCGAAGTGCCCAGCAGGCGGCCCAGATCGGCGGGATTGGGGATGGTGGAGGGGAAGGTGCCGCTGGTGATGCGCAGCCGCAGCGAATGACCCGGGTCCAGGCGGTAGAAGGTGGGCCGCAGCTTGATCTCCAGCTGCACCACGTCACCCGGGACGAGCAGCTTCTCGTTCTCCTTCAGCACCGTGTGCTCCGGCGCGTAGACGGTGCCGTCGGCGCTGCGCCAGGTCTTCTCCTCGTTCAGCGTCCGCTGCGACGCCAATTGCGCTCCGCCGGTGATGTTCACGGCCGTCCCGTCGGGGGCCACATCGTCGAGCCACACCTGGAACGCGGCGTCGGTGCCGGTGGAGGAGACGTACAGCGAGACGCTCGACGGCCCGGCCAGCACGGTCGGCTCGGTCACCGGGTCCATGGTGTACTTCAGCCCGGCGGTCGGGCCCTGCACCCATTCGGTGCACGGGTTGGAGACGGTGAAGGCGCGGAACACGAAATCCAGCAGCCCGGCCGTGTACTGGCCCAGCGTCTCACGATTGCAGATATTGTCGATTCCGGTGTACGCCAGGCGATCCGAGGCCTCCGCGATGGCGGGCCGGGCCACGGTCAGGCGGTCACCGTCGAACCAGCGCTGCTGCACGGCGGCCTGCTCGAACGGGTAGCGGGCGGTATCGGCGGCATGATTGTTCGCGTCGATGACATGCAGCGGCTTGTCGGTCTTGTCCACGCCGTTGTCGATGTCCTTGAGCCAGCGGTCGAACCAGGCCAGGGTGATCTGGTCGGTGTCCATCCGCGAGCCGGGACCCAGCCCCAGGCCGACGTGATACCAAGGGCCCATCAGCAATTGGTAGCGGCCGTCGGCCCGCTGATCCGGCGCCATCGGACCGAACTGGTCGCGCCCGGCAGCCAGGTTCTGCAACTGCGCGTAATTGCGCACCGCGCCTTCCTGATACAGATCCCACCAGCCGTCGACCTGATACATGGCGATGCCGTTGTCGACCAGATTGCGCAGCCCCGTCTCGAACCGGCGATCCTGCCAGAACTCGTTGTCGTAGGCGGTGCGCCCGCCGGTGTAGGCATCCAGCAGCAGCTTGACCGTGCTGTCCGAACCCACCAGCGCCGCAAGGTGATCGCCGAGCGACTTCAGGAACAGCTGCGGGGTCACCACCGCGCTCAGGAACGGCCCGATCAGGCTCATGTACGGCACCATCAGCGAGATGACGGTGAGCAGCAGCGGGCTCATCATGCCGTCCTGGTTCAACACCTCGTCGAAGATGTTGTTGGGCACCGCGAACGGCACGATCGCCTTCAAAGGCGAACCGGGGCCGACGGTTTCGGCGGTGCGCATGGCGGACAGGCCCGGGAACGAATACCCGTACATGCCGACCTTGCCATTGGAGCCGGGCAGTTTCGCCGCCCACTCCACCAACTCCGCGCCATCGCGGCCGTCCTGCTTCGACGCCGGGCTCCACGCCCCGGTGGAGCCGCCGGTGCCGCGCACATCCGCGGTCACCTCGATGTACCCGTGCCGCACCAGCGTGTCCTGCATGGAGGTGGCCTGATTGATGATGCGGCGCGCGTCCTTCAACTGATCGGGCAACTGAATGTGCAGTTCGTCGATCACGCTGGTGATCGCGGCGGTGAGCGCGCTGGTCACCGCGCCGTAGGTGGTGAAGTTGACGACCACCGGGAACTCACCCACCGCCCGCTGCCCGGTCGCCGGATCGGTCGGATACCGCACCTCGGTCTGTAACTGGGTACCGTCCGAGAGCGAAACCACCTGTCCCAGCTGATATTCCACCCCGTACCCGGCGGCGGTCGGCTGGTAGTCGGCCGGCAGTCCGAAGTTCGTGGGCGCGTCCGGCACGGGACCGAACACCGGCGCACCGTTCGCGGTGGTGGCCGAAACGGTCAGCGCGAGTGCGGAGAATCCGGCGATCGCCAGTGGCGCGAATCGGCAGCGCCGCGGCGGCCTGGGCTTGCTTCTCAAGATCTACCTCTGCGGATGGTCGGGAGGCCGCCGCGCGCAGCCGTTTCCGCCGCCGCGCGCCTGACCTCGTCGTCGGAATTCAGCACACCGCACAGCCGATAGGCGTCGCTACCGGCAATCACCAAGACTGCGTGCGAGCGGATTGTGCATCCGACCAAGGCGCGGCGCGGAGTTACGGAGTGAACGAAGCCGCTTCCAGGCGGCGGGCGATGCGCGCCGCCGACAGGGTCATGGCATCGGTGGGACGATGCGGATCCAGGCCGGTGAGCTCGTGCACACGGGCCAGCCGATAGGTCACCGTATTGCGGTGGATGGTGAGCAGCCGGGCGGTGGCGAGCTGGTTGAAACCGGTGTCCACGAACACCTCCAGCGTTTCGGCCAGCAGCGGCTGCGAATCCAGGGGTGCGAGCACCGCCGCCAGCCCGGCGCGGGCGGGACCGCCGGCCGCGACGGTGTACTCGAACATCAGATCCGCACGGCGGCAGACGATCTGCGAACGATCCAGGCAGCGGCCGAGTTCGGCGAGCATGCGCGCCTCGGCGAACTGCTCGGGAATCAGCGTGCGCGCCGGGGCCGCGGTCACCCCCACCCAGAAGGGCGCGGGCTGTGCCGGTTGCCCGGGCACGGCGGCCGGCAGCCGGGTGGCCAGGGCGGCCGTGGTGGCGGTGCCGTCGTCGCCGGGTTGCAGGGGCAGCAGTGCGGTCCAGCCGCCGCTGTCCAGGCGCAGGAAAACTCCCGGGATCGCCTCGATGCGATGGCGCAATTCACTGGTATCGGTGCCGCGGCCCGCCCCGAGCCGGAAGACGGCGATGAGCACCGCGTCGGGCACCGCGATCGCCGGCTCCTCGGCCCATTCGATGGGATCGCGCCCGGTGAGCAGCGCGTCCGCGATGGCGCGCCGCCGGTCGAGGAGTTCCCAGCGCGGATCGTGCGCCCGGCGCAGGCAGGCGGTGGCGATCCGCTCGGTCACCAGGGTCACGTATTGCAGCAGGTTCAGCGCGCCGTCGGAGAGCAGGTCGCGTTCGTGCTCGGCGGCCGCCTCGCGCAGCCGCGTCCAGATGAACTCGGCCCCGATTCGATAGCGGCCCAGCACTTCTTCCAGGGGTTCGCCGTCTCGCACCCGGCACAGCGCGATCTCCACCAGCTCGCGCGTCTCCTCCTCGGTGGGCAGGATGCCGGTGCGCAGGAAGTCGAAGAACAGATCGACATTCAGCTTGGCGCCGCGTTCGAAGCCGCTCTCGATCAGCCGCTGCGGCAGGGTGCGATAGGGGAGCAGCACGGAGGTGAACTCCTCCCGCACCACGACCGCACGCTTGTACAGCTCTTCGAGCGCTCGGTCCCGGGTTTGCGCGTGCATGACTCTCCTACTAGCTGTACAGCGCCTCGATAGTATCCGCATACGCGTTAGCTATCGGTTTGCGCCTGAGCTTTCCGGTGGCCGTGAGGCATTCGGAGCCCGGATTCCACACCTCGGTCAGCACCGTGAACTTCTTGATCTGTTCCACCCGAGAGAGCTTGGTATTGGCCGCGTCGATGCCCTCTTGCAGGGACTTCAGCACCGCCGGGTGCCGGGCCAGGGCGGCAATGCTGCGGTCCGGTAGCTGATGCCGCTCGGCGAAACCGGCGGCCAGATCGGGGTCCAGGCAGATGAGCGCGGTGTTGTACGGGCGGCCCTCACCGATCGCCACCACCGTGCCCGCCAGCGGCGTGTTCTCGGTGACGGTGTTCTCGATATTGGTCGGCGACATGTTCTTGCCGTGGGCGCTGATGATGAGCTCCTTCTTGCGATCCACGATCTTCAGGAACCCCTCGGCATCGAGCTCGCCGATATCGCCGGTGTGCAGCCAGCCGTCCGCGTCCACCGTCTCGGCGGTCTTGTCGGGGGCGTTGCGATAACCGCGCATGACGCTCTTGCCGCGCACCAGCACCTCGCCGTCGTCGGCGATGCGCACCTCGGTGCCCGGGAACGCGGTGCCCACCGTGCCGATCTTGATGCGGGCCGGACGGTCCATGGTCGCGCCCGCGGTGCATTCGGTCATGCCGTAGCCCTCGCACAGCGGCAGGCCCAGGCCGAGGAAGAACTCGTGGGTGTCCTTCGGGATGGGCGCGGAACCGGTGACGGCGATGCGAATCTTGTCCAGGCCCAGCTGTTCTCGAACGGTCGAGAGCACCAGGCGATCGGCCAGCCGGTACCGCAGCGTGGGCAGCAGGCCCTGCGCGCGTCCGTCGGAGGCCGCACGCGCCCGCGCCCGGCCGGTGTCGATCGCCCACGCGATCAGCCGGCGCTTGAGCGGGCTGGGGTCGGCGGCGAACCGTTCCTCCAGTGCCGCTTTGACTTTCACCCAGACGCGCGGCACACCCAGGAACACGGTCGGATGCACCTCGGTGAGGGCGGCGGCGACCTGCTTGAGATCCGGGCAGGTGGTGATCTGGCCGCCGGTCAGAATCGACAGGTAGTGCGCCAGCCAGCGGTTGGCGGCGTGCGCGTCGGGCAGATAGGAGATCACCCGGTCGTCCGCGGTGCCGCCGCCGAATTCCGCCACCACGCGGGCGTTTTCGAAGAAGTTCGTATGGGTGAGCTCCACGCCCTTCGGCGGCCCGGTGGTGCCCGAGGTGTAGACGATGGTCAGCAGATCCTCGGGATCCACCGCGCGCCAGGCGGATTCGAAGTCGAACCCGGCGTTCTCCGTGGCCTCGATCTCGGCGAGCGAGACGCACCCCGCCGGCGTCTCGTCCACACAGATCACATGCTCCACGACAATGCCCTGCGCGGCGGCCTGCTCGACCGCTTCCAGGACCTTGGGCGCGAACTGCGCCTCACAGATGATCGCCTTGTTGCCCGCGTTCCCGAACTGGTACACCAGCAGATCCACCGGGTTGGTGTTGTACACCGAGAACGGCGTCGCGCCGGTATGCAGAATCGCGGTGTCGCACAGATGGAATTCGGGCCGGTTGGTCATCATCAACGCCACCGTGTCGCCCCGGCCGATACCGCGCGCGGCCAGCCCGGTAGCGATGGCCCGCACCCGATCACCGTATTCGCGCCAGGTGATGGCGACCGCGCCGCCGAGCGTGCGCAGCGCCACCTCGTCCGGGTACCGGGCCACATCGGCTTGGAACGCCTCGACCATGGTGCGCGGGGCATTCCCCGCAACCGGTGTTGAACTCACGACCTACCTCTGGCTCATGTGTGGGCGAGGCCACCCGGCCCCGTGGTGCCATACAGCACACCGCACAAACTCCGGTCCCGGTAAGTGGCAATGGTCAAGATCTGACTCGGGCGATTTGTGCACAGTGACAAAGGCTGTGGCGCGGTCCGATTCCGGAATCTTGATCATGCGTCGGACGTATCGTGAATTGCACGAAGAGGACACCGGACCCCGACCGGGCCGTCCGATCGGGCAGCGGTGCGGCTGTACGAGGAGCCCCACAGTGATCCCACCGACCATCAGCGGAGTGCAGGACTACATCGACTCGGAGGAAGTCGAGTACGTCGACATCCGGTTCTGCGATGTCCCCGGCACACAACAGCACTTCTCCATTCCCGCCACCATGTTCGGCGACGAACTGGTCGAGGACGGCATCGCCTTCGACGGTTCGTCGGTGCGCGGGTTCCAGGCCATCCACGAATCGGACATGCTGCTGCTGCCGGATCTGCGCACCGCGCAACCGGATTCGTTCCGGGCCGCGAAAACGCTGAACATCAACTGTTTCGTGCACGATCCGCAGACGCGCGCGGCCTACAGCCGCGATCCACGCAATGTGGCCCGCAAGGCCGAGGAGTATCTGCGCTCCACCGCGCTGGCCGACACCGCCTACTTCGGGCCCGAGGCCGAGTTCTACATCTTCGATTCGGTCCGCTACGACACCGGCATGAACAAGGCGTTCTACGAGGTGGATTCGGCCTCGGCGGACTGGAACACCGGGTCGGCGCTGAACCCCGACGGCAGCATCAACCGCGGCTACAAGGTGCGGCCCAAGGGCGGCTACTTTCCGGTGGCGCCCTACGACCACGATGTGGACCTGCGCGACCGGATGTGCACCAACCTGATGCGCGCCGGATTCGAACTGGAGAAGGGCCACCACGAGGTCGGCACCGCCGGACAGGCCGAAATCAATTACAAATTCAATACGCTGCTGGCCGCCGCCGATGACTTGATGCTCTACAAGTACATCATCAAGAACACGGCCTGGGAGTCCGGCAAGACCGTGACGTTCATGCCCAAACCGCTTTTCGGCGATAACGGCTCGGGAATGCATGTGCACCAATCGTTGTGGAAGGACGGATCGCCGCTCTTCTACGACGAGGCGGGATATGCGGGGCTGTCGGATCTGGCGCGCCACTACATCGGCGGATTACTGCATCACGCGCCGTCGCTGCTGGCGTTCACGAATCCGACGGTGAACTCCTACAAGCGGCTGGTGCCCGGTTACGAAGCGCCGGTGAATCTGGTGTATTCCCAGCGTAACCGGTCCGCCGCGGTGCGAATCCCGGTGACCGGAGCCAATCCGCACGCCAAACGCCTCGAATTCCGCTGCCCGGACTCCTCCGGCAATCCGTACCTGTCCTTCGCCGCCATGATGATGGCCGGACTCGACGGCATCATGAACAAAATCGAGCCCGCCATTCCCATCGACAAGGACCTGTACGAACTCACCCCCGAGGAATCGGCCGAGGTCACCCAGACCCCCGGCAGTCTGGACGCGGTCATCGACCGGCTCGAAGCGGACCACGAATACCTCACGCAGGGGGGTGTTTTCACCGAGGACCTGATCGAAACCTGGATTCGGCTCAAGCGCGACGCCGAAATCGCCGAGATCAATCTCCGGCCGCATCCCTACGAATTCGAGCTGTACTTCGACGTGTAGGACGACCCGCGATCCGGCCGTGTCATAGACTCCGTGGTTCGACCGGAGGGGAGTTACACGGGTGGATAGCGAGAAGTTCGTCGCCGTCATGACGGAGTCGACGCGGTTGTTGCAGACGGGCCGGGTCGCGGAGGCATTGACGCTGCTCAATGCCTACGACGCGGCCCTCGAATCGCCGCCGCCACCCAAGGATTACGGGTGGATCCACTACTACCGGTTCCGGGCCGCCTTCGAGACCAAGGACTACGAGCTGGCGCTGCGGCTCGCCGAATACGGGCCCGCGCGCTTCCCCGCCGACGTGCCCGCGCCGGTGGTGGGAACCATGTACTCCGAAGCCATGGAGGCCGCGGTCCAGCTCGGGCGGCCGGAGTCGGCGGTGGTGATGGCCGATCGTTCGATCGAATTGCGGCGCAAGCAGAATCAGCGCGAGGAAGTGCTGATGGCGGCCATGACGGCGGGGACGCTGCTGGGCCGGATCGGGCGCTACGACCTGGCGCGCAAGTACTCGCTGCTGCTGGTGACCGAGGGCGAGGGGTTCGAGCGGTATCGGGCGCACGGGTACCGGCAGCTGTGCGACGCGACCGCGGAGAACCCCGACCCGGAGGTGATGGCGGTGCTGCTGTCGGGCCGGGAATGGTTGCGCGGGAGCGAGAGCCAGGAAGCGCGGGCGGCGCTGGCGTTCATCGAGAGCTTCCCGGCGCTGCGGGAACGGGCGGAGGCCGTCGACCGGGTGGCGGGGGTGCGGTTCGCGCCGGATCAGGGCCCGGCGGCGGCGCCCGTGACGAAGCAGCCGCCGGCCGCGCAGTGCGAGGCGGGTGAGCTCGCCGACGGACTCCTTGCCGCAGGGCAGCCGGGGCGGGCGGCGGAGGCTTACCGGGCGCTCATCACCGACGCCCTCGGCACCGGGCGCCCGGATCTGCTGATCATGGGCAAATCGCTGCTCGGCCTGATGCAGGCGTTGATCTTCGACAATCGGGTGCGGGAGGCGTTCGACGTCTGGGTGGACCAGGGACCGGCGAGCAAGATCGGCATTCTGGCGTTGGAGCAGGGGCAGACCTCGGTCCACGATCTCATCGGTTACCGCCTGGTCGAGGCGTATCTGCACTCGCTCAGCTCGGGCGACAAGACCGCCGCGACGCAGGCCGTGGACACCGTGATGCGCGGCTGCGTCGACTACGCCTTCGCGCACGAACCCGATGTCGTGGCGCGGATGCTCACCAACTGGCGGCGGCACCTCACCGAAATCTACGACGACGCACCGCCGCCGGCGGTATTCGCCCAGGTCGAGGTGGCCGAAAGCCGGCTCGGCTACACCGCGCCGCCGGGCCCGCTGTACTGGTCGCAGCCCTCGCGCTGGGTGATCGACTGGCTGTGACGCGGCGCACCGCCGGCATTACCCGACGCGTAATCGCTTCCGTGCCGCGTTCCGAAGATGCTTGGTACATGAGCGAATACGAGAACATCGCACAGCGATACATCGACACCTGGAACGAGCAGGACGCCGACAAGCGCAAGGCGCTGATCGACGAGTTGTACACGGCGGGAGCCGAATTCACCGACCCGCTGGTGCAGCTCGCGGGCACCGAGGCCATCGACGCCATGGTGGCGGGGGCGCAGGCGCAGTTCGCCGGATTGGAATTCGGGCTCGGTCCGGTGGACGGGCATCACGACATCGCCCGGTTCACTTGGACACTGGGCGCGCCCGGCGCGGCCGAACCGCTGGTGATCGGCTTCGACGTGATCACCCTCGAGGCCGGGCGGATCAGCCGGGTGCAGGGCTTCCTGGACAAGGTGCCGGGCTGAACCGCTCGTAGCACGAAGCACGATGGCGCGGAACCGAAGTCCGCGCCACCGTCACTGAACGGGACCCGCCACCCGCACGTTGGCAGCACCGTCACCGCCGCCGGTAAGGTGCAATTACGTTGGGGCGGGGCATTATCGGCGAGCCCGCGGTCATACCGCGGGTTTCCAAACTATGACCTTGCCCTCACTGGGCCCGCGGGTCTGGCGGTGCGCCATACGATCCGGGCCTGAATGATGTGGGAAGGCGTGGAGGCTGTGGATCGAAATGCGTTCGTCGAAGTGATGAACGAGGCGAGCGGCATGCTGGATGCCGGACGCGCACCCGAGGCGCTCGCCAGGTTGACGGCATTCGACGACGGCCTGACCGCGCCGCCGGACCCCAAAGAGTACGGCTGGATCGTCTCCTACCGCTTCCGCTCCGCCTTCGCCGCAGGCGAATTCGACCAGGCCCTGCGCCTGGCCGCCCAGGGCCCGGCGCGCTTCCCCGCCGATATCCCGCCCGCCACCCTGGCCAGCATGTACTCCATGGCGGTGGAGGCCGCGACCCAGCTCGGGCGCGCCGACAGCGCCGTCCAGATGGCCGACCGCTGCATCGAACTGCGCCGCGGCCATGCCGATCACGGCGAAGTCCTGATGGCCGCCATGACCGCCTGCACCCTGCTCGGCGATATCGAACGCCACGACCTGGCCGGCCGCTACGCCCGGCTACTGGTCGCCGAAGGCGAAGGCTACGACGAATACCGCGCCTACGGTTACTACGGCATCTGCGCCGCCATCGAACACGCCGCCGACACCGACCTCATCGACCTGCTCCGCGCCGGCCGCGACTGGCTGACCACCCACGACATCGAATTCGCCCGCGTCGCACTCGATTACCTGGACCACGCCCCCGCCATCCGCAACGCCCAGATCGCCCCGCTCACCGCGGTGGACCCCTTCGCCGCCGACCCCCTGGCCGCCCCACATCCAGCCGCCGACCCTGCGCCTGCCGCGCCGCGCGCCGTTGATCCGCTGGCCGCGCCGGGTTTTGCTGTCGATCCGCTGGGTGCCGCGCCGCGTGCGGTGGATCCGCTCGCCCCGCCACCCGTGACCGAGCTGTTCGCGGTCGACCCGTTGCCCTCCCCGCCACGCGGTGCCGGTCCTTTCGCGGCTGAATCAGGCGCTAGCGAGGGGGGTTATGCGGCGGACGCATTCGCCGCACGGCCGTCGGATGTCGGTGCCTCCCCGGCGGATTCGGTGCCGAGCGGTCCGTACGCGGCACCCGGTTCCAATCCGCCGGGCGTCGTCATTCCCTTTCCCGGGGTCACACCGCCGCCTCCGTTCGATCCGTTCGGGGGACCGCCTTCGACCACTCCCATCCCGGGGCCGGGACCGGTTTCGCCGTCCGGTGCAGCGCCTTTCGGGGGGCCGCCGCCCGGTAACGGTCCGTTCTCGAGCCCCGCCGTGCCGCCGCCGCTGGCCGGGCAGTACGCGCCGTCGCCCGCCGACGCGAATGCGACGCAGTACCTGCGGATTTCGGGGGGCGACGCGGATTCGGCGACGCCGCACGCGCAGCCGCCCGCCGAGATGGTGGCCGGTGGTGAGACCGCGGACGCGCTGCTGGATGCGCAGCGGCCCGGTATCGCGGCCGCGGCCTACCGGGCACTGATCGACGATTCCATGGCCAGCGGGAAACCCGATCCGCTGATCGTCGGGAAATCCGTTCTCGGCCTGCTCATGTCGCTGATCTTCGACAATCGGGTGGGTGAGGCGCACGAGGTGTGGATCGACGAGCAGGGGCCGACCTACCTGGGCATCTGGGCGTTGGAGAACGGGCAGACCTCGGTGCACGACGGCATCGCCTACAACCTGGTCGCGGCGTTCCTGCATTCGCTGAGCACCGGTGATCGCAATGCCGCCAATCACGCGGTCGACACCCTGATGGGGCGTTGCGTGGACTGGGCATCGGGCCAGGACCCGATGGCGGTGCCGCCCATGCTGAACACCTGGCGACGCCATCTGCGCGAAATCCACGAGGGCGAACCCGCCCCCGAATACCGTTGGCACTTCGAACAAGCCGCGCAACGCTGGAACGGACCGATCCCGGAAGCCGGTCTCTACTGGATGCGCCCCTACCACTGGCATGTCGACTGGCTCTGATCGCGGCGGGCCCGAAGCCAGGGCCTAAGCTGCGGCCATGGCATCCGAAGTAACCGAAATCTGGCACAACCCCAAGTGCTCCAAGAGCCGCACGGCCAAAGCGGTGCTGGACGAGACCGGTGCCGACTACGTCGAACGCCGCTACCTCGACAACCCGCCCACCGCCCCCGAAATCCGCGACGTCCTGGCCAAACTCGGCCTCGAACCCTGGCAGATCACCCGCACCGCCGAACCCGAAGCCAAAGATCTCGGCCTCAGCTCCTGGCCCAAAACCCCCGCCGACCGCGACCGCTGGATCGAAGCCCTCGCCGCCCACCCGCGCCTCATCCAGCGCCCCATCGTCCTCACCGCCGACGGCCGAGCCCGCATAGTCCGCGACGACGAAACCCTCGACACCCTCCGCTGAAGTCGAACTCCCGTCATCCCGGCGCGCTTTTGGCCGGGATCCACACGCCGGCACTGTGTGGATCCCGGCCAAAAGCATGCCGGGATGACGGGGCGTAATAGTCACGCGATGCGGAAGACGGGGAAGCCGGGGGCGATGTCGGCGAGTTCGGCGTCGGTGGCGTCCTTGGTGATGCCCTCGAAGAAGCGGCCTACCTCCCAGCCCCAGCGCTTCAGGTAGTCGCGCAGGACGGGGACCTTGTCGGCGTCGGGTAGTTCGGTGGCGGTGAAGGATTCGACTTTGCGGCCGAGGCGGAGTTCGCCGGCGCCGGCTGCGCGGAGGTTGCGGACCCATTGGGTGTGGCCGCGCGGGGCGACGAGGTAGCGGGTGCCGTCCGCGGCGGTCAGGACGTTGACCATGGTGGAGCGCCATTCGCCGGTTTTGCGGCCGCGGACCGCGAGCAGGCGGGAACCGGCCACGCTGATGCCGAGTTTGGGCAGCGTATTGAAGATGCGGTTCATGAGGGGGTCCAGGCCGGAGGGGGCGATATTGCGGGTGGCGGCGGTGTGGGCGTCCATTGCGATCTCCTCGAGAAGCCGATTCGAGAGCGGTGCTCTCTGATGTGAACAGTGTGCGCGTGACGGCTCGGATCTGTCAAGAGCAGTGCTCTCGAAACATTTCGATGATCCGGAATGTGGCAGACTGGTCGAATGGGCGTCACCAGGACCGCCCGGGAGCGTGCCCGGGCCGAGATCACCCGCGAGATCACCGATGCCGCGCGCCGGCAGCTGGCCGACAGCGGGGCGCCGGGGTTGTCGCTGCGGGCCATCGCGCGGGAGCTGGGGATGGTGTCCTCGGCGCTGTACCGGTACTTCCCGAGCCGTGACGAGCTGCTGACCGCGCTGATCATCGAGGCGTACGACGCCATCGGCGGGGCGGTGGAGAGCGCCGCGGGACAAGGGGATACGCCGCGGCGGCAATGGCGGGGCGTGGCGGCGGCGGTGCGGGAGTGGGCGCTTGCGCATCCGCACGAGTACGCGCTGGTGTACGGGTCGCCGGTGCCGGGGTATCAGGCTCCGGAGGCGACCATCGCGCATGCCTCGCGGGTGCCGGTCGCGGTGCTCGGGATCGTCCATCGCGCCTGGGAGAGTGGGCGATTGAGCGGCCACCCGGGGGCGGTCACGGGGGAACTCGCCGCCCAGGCGGCCGCGGTGTCGAAGCAGCTCGCGCCGGGGGTGCCCCACGCGGTCGTGGTCCGGGTGGTGATCGCCTGGACGCAGCTGTTCGGCGCGGTGAGCTTCGAAGTGTTCGGGCAGCTCAAAGGAAGTATGGACCCGTCCGGGCCGTTCTTCGACTACGCGGTCGATGCCATGGCCGACCTGATCGGGCTGGAGTGAGCTGACCGGTCAGGCCGGAATTTCGTCCTCCGCCAACGGGAACGGTGGTACGCCGATCCCGGCGACCCGCAGGTTGCCCCACGGATCGCGCTCCTGGAGCCGACCGGCGACGGGTGAGCCGCCGGGCAGCGTGAGGAAGATCTGACCGCGACCCGGATCGGGCAGCTCGGCCGGTTCCGATGCGGAAATCCGCCCGTACCAATGGAAATGGCCGTCGGTCGGGTCCAGATGGCCGCTCAGCGCGACCGTCACCGGCAATTCCAGCCCGGGTGCGTCCAGCAGGGCCGGACCCGAATACTCCGGCGCGGGTTCGGGTTCCAGCGGGTCGATCGCCGCGTCGCCGCTGTTCCACCCGCGCAAGGCGCTGCGGCTGCGATCGCGGGTGCGGTTCCGCCGCCCGCGAATCACAGCAGCCCCTGACGCCGCCAGATGCGCTTGCCGATCGGCCCGATCAGGCCCTGCTTCTCCAGGAAGGCGCCGAGATTCGCGGCGCCCGCGCCGAGCGTGCGTTTGGCCTGCGGGTTGCTCCGCGCGATTCGGCGCGCCGCGCGACCGTCCTCGAGGCCCGCGCGGCTGTACATGTGCCAGTTGGTCATCAAATGCACGAACAACGGCGCGGCCACCGCCACGCACAAACGCGTATACGCCAGTTCGGATCTCGACATGACCGGCACCCGCCGGGCGAGGGCATCGCGCGCGAAGCCGATGTGCCGGGCCTCCTCGGTCACGTGAATCCGCATGGCCCGCGCCACGATCGGCTGCAATTGCGGATCGTCGAGGGTGCGGCGCTGGATCGCGTCGAAGATCTCCTCGCCGACCAGGGCGCCGACCCAGACCATCGAACCGCGCAGAAACAGTTGCAGCGAGCTGATGACCAGGCGCTCATAGCGATTCGGCCAGTACGGGCGGGCCTCGATGCGGTCGATGAGCTTGCCGAACATCATCATGTGCCGGCATTCGTCGCCCATCTCGGTGAGCGTGTAGTGCGCGTGGCGCGAGGTCGGATCGCTGGCCATGAGCTCGCGCAGCAACAGGCGATTCAAGAGGTTCTCGAACCAGATGCCGACCGAGAGCACGTTCGCCAGCTCCTGGCGGGAGAGCTCGCGCCGCTGCTCGGGGCTCAGCGCATCCCACAGCTCGGTGCCGTAGAGCGAGATCACCTCGGCGGGCAGGAAGAGTTTCTCCGGATCCAGGGGTGCGGCCCAGTCCAGATCCACCACGGGGTCGTAGGACTTCTTGACCGAACCCTGTAGCAAACGCTGTGCGAAGGATTCCTCGGGGAGTAATGCGGCGGTGACGGCGTTGTCGCCCATGGCAGCTCCTAGCTCGGATTGCTGATACAAGCTGTTACACTCAGATTAGTGGTACACCGTGTATCGGTCAACCGTCGGATGGGTATCGTGAGCGTCGTGACCGGGACCAACGCGAGAAAGCAGAACCAGGCCGAGGACGGCCGCAGTACCCGTTGGAACGGGCACAAAGCGCGGCGGCGGGCGGACATGCTCGATGCCGCCACCGCCGTGATCGAGGAGCACGGCATCGAGATCTCGGTGCAGCAGATCGCGGATCGGCTGCGCGTGCCGCGACCGGTCGTCTACCGCCATTTCGACGGCCGCGCCGATCTGGACGAGGCGATTCGCCGCCACATCCTGGATTCGCTACTGGCCGAACTGCTTCCGCGACTACGCCCGGACGGGACCGTGCGCGATGCCGTGCGCGGGGCCGTCGGCACCTACGTCGGCTGGGTGGAACGCCATCCCAACCTGCATCGATTCCTGACCGCGGCCGATCCGCAGCATGTTTCCTCCAGTGCGCTGGCGGGCGCGCGGGATCGGATCGGCGGGCAGCTGGCGGACCTGTTCGCCGACACACTGGCCCGGTTCGGGCTGGATCGGAATCGGGCGCGGCCCATGGCATTCGGCATGGTCGGGTTCGTGGACGGGGTGGTCAACAGCTGGCGTTCGGACGACACGCTGACCTCCGAGCAGGTCGAAGGCATCCTCACCGAATCGGTGCTGGCGCTCATCGAAGGCAACGCGCGCAGCCTGGACGTGCCGCTCTCGCGCGACAGTGTGGTCGCCGAGGTGATCGCGCGAGCGGGCGCTCAGGCCGCCGCGGGCTGACGGCGTACGGTGATCGCCCGGTAGCTCACGTGCCACAGCCACTCCACCGGCCCGCGCTCGAAGCGGCGCAGCCAGAGGTGGGCGAAAGCCAGCATGAGCGCGCACACCAGCAGGTAGACGCCGATGGTGAACGGGACGCGGGAGTCCGGGGAGACCAGCGCGGCCAAGCCCAGGCCCCAGCCGTAGCAGATCGCGCCCGCCACCAGGTTCTGCAAGATGTAGCAGCTCAAGGCCATCCGGCCGACCTCGGCGAAGCGGCGGCCGACCGGGCCGGGGGCGGAGCGGTGGACATAGAACTCCGCGACCAGGCCCAGGATGCCCATGGCGACGAACGGGGCGAGCCCGTAGCGGGTGAACAGGATCAGATCGCCGCCGATCATGCCCAGTACCAGGTCCAGGGGTGCGGCCACGGCGAAACCGATGATCATGAGCCGCTTGCGGATTCGCGCACCCTCGGGCAGGAACACCCCGGCCCGGAACAGGCGCGCGCCCAGCAGGAACAGGGCGATCGACATCGGGAAGATGAAGATCGGTTCGAGGCGGAAGGTGAGCAGGTGCTCCCAGCGGAAGACCATCAGATCCCAGAACGAGCCATCCGCATAGGGATTCGGATCCAGGGGCTCGCGGGCGGGGGATTCGTCCGCACCGGCGAGGGTCATGGCGACCGCGAGCAATGTGAGCATGGCCAGGTGGATACTCGCCGTCACGATCAGCCAGCGGCGCTGCGCCTTGGGTCCGGTGGCCAGCACGAACGCCACCACCAGGCCGGTGACCGCATAGCCCATCAGCACATCGAATTCGGCGACGAGGAAGAAGTTCAGCAGACCGTCCAGGAACAGCAGGCCCGCGCGAATCGGATAGCCGCCCGGCCAGGGTCGCCCGGTCTTGACCGCCGAACGCTGCTGAATCGCCAGGCCGATGCCGAACATGATGGTCAGCAGGCCCAGGAACTTGCCCTGCGCCAGCTGCTGGAGAAACCGTTCCGCCCACAGCCACGCGCCATGGGGTTCGTCACCGTGGGAGATATATCCCAGCAGCCCTTCGGCATTGGTGAAGATCCAGATATTGGTGCCGAGCGTGCCCAGGATGGCGATGCCGCGCAGCACGTCCAGGGCCGCCAATCGCGGCGAATGTGCTTGCGGGGGAGTGGGATTCGGTTCGGCGGGGACGCCGGTGGCGGGGGGCGTCGCGCGCTGCGGGGAGACCGATTCGACCATGCGCGTCATTGTGCCGGGCGGGCCGGGATTTCCGGATCGGCCTGCGGGACGATCCGGCGTACGACTCGCGAATGACCCCAACCCGGACAGTCCACCCGCGGCCGGGTGCGGTGTTCGCCTAGGCTCGAACCCATGCAGCGCATCATCGGAATCGAGGTCGAGTACGGCATTTCGACGCCTTCGGAGCCGTCGGCCAACCCGATTCTCACGTCGACCCAGGCGGTGCTCGCCTATGCCGCGGCCGAAGGCGTGCCGCGCGCCAAGCGAACTCGCTGGGACTACGAGGTGGAATCCCCGCTGCGCGACGCGCGCGGTTTCGACCTGGGGCGGCTCAACGGGCCCGCTCCGGTCATCGACGCCGACGAGGTCGGCGCGGCGAACATGATCCTCACCAACGGGGCCCGGCTCTATGTCGACCATGCCCATCCGGAGTACTCCGCCCCCGAGGTCACCGACCCCCTCGACGCGGTCATCTGGGACAAAGCGGGCGAACGCGTCATGGAAGCGGCCGCTCGTTACGCCTCCAGCGTCCCCGGCGCGCCCCGGATGCAGCTCTACAAGAACAATGTCGACGGCAAGGGCGCTTCCTACGGCACCCACGAGAACTACCTGATGAGCCGCGACACCCCCTTCAACCAGATCATCCTCGGCCTGACGCCGTTCTTCGCCTCCCGCCAGGTGATCTGCGGTTCCGGGCGGGTGGGCATCGGCCAGTCCGGTGATACGCCCGGCTTCCAGCTCTCGCAGCGCGCGGATTACATCGAGGTCGAGGTCGGCCTGGAGACCACGCTCAAGCGCGGCATCATCAACACCCGTGACGAACCGCACGCCGACGCCGACAAGTACCGCCGGCTGCACGTCATCATCGGCGACGCCAACCTCTCGGAATGGTCGACCTACCTGAAGGTCGGCACCACGGCGCTGGTGCTCGATCTCATCGAGGCCGGCGAGGATCTGTCGGATCTCCAGCTGGCCCGCCCGGTGACCGCGGTCCACACCATCTCCCACGACCCCACTCTCCGTGCCACCGTTGCCCTTTCGGACGGCCGCGAGCTCACCGGCCTTGCCCTGCAACGCATCTACCTCGATCGCGTCGAGAAGTTCATGGACCGCGAGGGCAATGACGACCCGCGCGTCAAGGACGTCATCGAAAAGTGGGCGCACGTCCTCGATCTGCTCGAACGCGACCCGATGGAAACCGCCGACCTGCTGGACTGGACCGCCAAACTCCGCCTCCTGGAAGGCATGCGGAACCGCGAGGGCCTGACCTGGGCCGCCCCGAAACTCCACCTGGTGGACCTCCAGTACTCCGATGTCCGCCTCGACAAGGGCCTCTACAACCGTCTGGTGGCCCGCGGCTCCATGCAGCGTCTGGTCACCGAACAACAAATCGTCGATGCCATGACCAATCCGCCCACCGACACCCGCGCCTACTTCCGCGGCGAATGCCTGCGCCGCTTCGGCGCGGATATCGCAGCGGCCAGCTGGGATTCGGTCATCTTCGACCTGGGCGGCGACTCGCTGGTCCGCATCCCCACCCTGGAACCCCGCCGCGGCACCAAGTCTCACGTCGGCAAGTTGCTCGACGGTGTCCACACCGCTTCGGAACTGGTCCAGCAACTCACCCACTGAGCGCCGGACGTATTTCTCCCGGGGTGCGGGGGCCAGGCCCCCGCACCCGCTTTTCCGGGAGCCTCGGAAGGGTCGCAGCAAGAGCACATTGCGGCTAATCCGGCATGTTGTCGCCGACCGTGGGTAATGTTGACTGCACGAGCATCGGATCTTTCCGATGCTCGCCGATGATCACAGAGGAGGTCGGCTGCTATGGCACAAGAGCAGACCAAGCGCGCCGGTGGTGGCGACGAGGACGAGGGCCCGGTCGGGGACGGTGCTGCTGGACAGGAGCGACGCGAGAAGCTCGCTGAGGAGACCGACGACCTGCTCGACGAGATCGACGACGTCCTGGAGGAGAACGCGGAGGACTTCGTCCGCGCCTATGTGCAGAAGGGCGGCCAGTGACCCAAGGTGACCCCCTGCGGCTCCAGACGGGGTTCGCCCAATCCTCTTTCTCCGAATACTTGCGCATGAGTGCACCGGAACTGTTGCCCGGCAACGGTTTCGGGACCGGGGGAGCGCCCACCGCGGCGGGCGCGCACGCCGATATCGCCCCGCACGGCACCACCATCGTCGCGGTCTCCTACCGCGGCGGGGTGCTGATCGCGGGCGACCGGCGGGCAACCCAGGGCAATCTGCTCGCCAGCCGTGACATCGAGAAGGTGTACATCACCGACACCTACTCGGCGGCGGGCATCGCGGGCACCGCGGGCATGGCGATCGAGATGATCCGCCTGTTCGCGGTCGAGCTCGAGTACTACGAGAAGATCGAAGGCGTCCCCCTCACCTTCGACGGCAAGGCCAACAAGCTGTCGAAGATGGTGCGCGACCACCTGCCCGCGGCCCTTCAGGGCCTGGCGGTGGTGCCGCTGCTCGTCGGGTTCGATCCCGCCGCGCAGGACCCGGACAAGTCCGGCCGCATCATCTCCTACGACGTGGTCGGCGGGCGCTCCGAGGAGCGCTTCGGCTACACCGCGGTGGGGTCCGGTTCACTGTTCGCCAAATCGTCGCTGAAGAAGACCTACCGCCGCGGCATCGATCAGGACAAGGCGCTGCGCTACGCGGTCGAGTCGCTGTTCGACGCCGCCGACGACGACACCGCCACCGGCGGTCCCGACACCATGCGGGACATCTATCCGACGGCGATCGTCATCGACGCCGAAGGCGCGGCCGAGGTGTCCGAGGATCGGCTCAAGGAGATCACGCGGGCGATCGTGGCCGATCGTGCCGCCCTGGCTGCGGAAGGGGGCGGCGAAGCATGACACTGCCGTATTACGCGTCGGCCGAACAGATCATGCGCGACAAGACCGAACTTGCGCGCAAAGGCATCGCCCGGGGCCGCAGTGTCGTCGTGCTGACCTACGACAAGGGCGTGCTGTTCGTCGCCGAGAACCCTTCGGCGACACTGCACAAGGTGAGCGAGTTGTACGACCGTGTCGGTTTCGCCGCGGTCGGCAAGTACAACGAGTTCGAGGCGTTGCGCCGCGGCGGCATCCTTCAGGCGGATCTGCGCGGCTACCAGTTCGATCGGCGCGACGTGACCGGCCGCTTCCTGGCCAACCTGTACGCGCAGAGCCTGGGCAGCATCTTCACCGATCAGCTCAAGCCCTACGAGGTGGAGATCTGCGTCGCCGAGGTGGGATACCCGGAGCAGCAGTCGAACTCGGTGCTGTACCGGATCAACTTCGACGGATCCATTGTCGACGAACGGGAATTCGTGGTGATGGGCGGCAATACCGACCCGATCATCGCCGCGCTCAAGGGTTCCTACCAGGCCGGCATGGACCTGCACACGGCGATCACCGTCGCCACGGCCGCTCTCCAGAAGGCCGCCCCCGAAGGCGGCGACAAGGACAAGCGCACCGTCGGTGTCGGTTCGCTCGAGGTCGCCACCCTCGAACAGGCGCGCCCGCGACGGGCTTTCCGCCGCATCCAGGGCTCGCTCCTGCAAGAGCTGGTCACCGGTAAGACGCTCAACGCCGAGGCAGGCGCCGAAGCCGACAAGCCGTCCTCCGGGGACCCGTCCAACCCGTAGTCCCACACTACGATTCGGCCCGCGCCGGCGCGGGCCCGCCGATCGGCCGCGATTCCACCCGGAATCGCGGCCGATCGCGTGTTCACGGTCACTCCGCCGGAAAAACAATCCCGATATTCGGGACGAATCCGTTCGCACTCTCAATGGCAGAGTGCAAAGGGGCCTTGCTTTTTCGCTGCGTGCGCGTGCTGCCGGGTTGCAGACCGTGCTAAATCGTTGTGAACCCGTTTGCAGTACCTGTCCGACTACACCCTGGTAGCACACAACATCGCTGTAATGTCGATAGGGTGCAGCGACGAATCATGGGGATCGAAACCGAATTCGGGGTGACGTGCACCTTCCACGGTCACCGTCGGTTGAGTCCTGACGAGGTGGCCCGGTATCTATTCCGCCGGGTAGTTTCTTGGGGCCGTAGTTCCAACGTGTTCCTCCGTAATGGCGCCCGGCTCTACCTCGATGTCGGTTCCCATCCGGAGTACGCGACGGCCGAGTGCGACAGCCTGGTGCAGCTGGTGACGCACGATCGAGCGGGCGAGCGGGTCCTGGAGGATCTGCTCATCGACGCCGAACAGCGTCTCGCCGAAGAAGGCATCGGCGGGGACATCTACCTGTTCAAGAACAACACGGACTCCGCGGGCAACTCCTACGGTTGCCACGAGAACTTCCTCGTGGTGCGCGCCGGTGAGTTCTCCCGCATCTCCGATGTGCTGTTGCCCTTCCTGGTGACCCGGCAGTTGATCTGCGGCGCCGGCAAGGTGCTCCAGACGCCCAAGGCGGCGACCTTCTGCCTCTCGCAGCGGGCCGAGCACATCTGGGAGGGCGTCTCCTCGGCGACCACCCGGTCCCGGCCGATCATCAACACTCGTGACGAGCCGCACGCGGATGCCGAGAAGTACCGGCGCCTGCATGTCATCGTCGGCGACTCGAACATGGCCGAGCCGACCACCATGCTCAAGGTGGGGACCGCCTCACTGGTGCTCGAGATGATCGAGGCGGGCGTGGCGTTCCGGGACTTCGCCCTGGACAACCCGATTCGCGCCATCCGCGAGGTCTCGCACGATCTGACCGGGCGGCGGCCGGTCCGGCTGGCCGGTGGGCGGCAGGCTTCGGCCCTGGACATCCAGCGCGAGTACTACGCCCGCGCGGTCGAGCACCTGAACAATCGCGATCGCGATCCGCAGGTCGACGCCGTGGTGGACCTGTGGGGCCGCACCCTGGACGCCGTCGAGGCGCAGGATTTCGCCAAGGTGGACACCGAGATCGACTGGATCATCAAGCGCAAGCTCTTCCAGCGCTACCAGGACCGCTACAACATGGAGCTGTCCGATCCCAAGATCGCCCAGCTGGACCTGGCCTACCACGACATCAAGCGCGGGCGCGGCGTCTTCGACCTGCTCCAGCGCAAGGGTCTGGCCAAGCGGGTCACCGAGGACGAGGCGGTGGATGCCGCGGTCACCACGCCGCCGCAGACCACCCGCGCCAAACTGCGCGGCGATTTCATCACCGCCGCGCAAGAGGCCGGGCGCGACTTCACCGTCGACTGGGTGCACCTCAAGCTCAACGACCAGGCGCAGCGCACGGTCCTGTGCAAGGACCCGTTCCGTTCGGTCGACGAGCGCGTGGACCGGCTGATCGCCTCCATGTAGTCGCGAATATCGGTGTAGCGCAACGCGTTTGCGCGTCGATCCCGAGTGCACAACGGGCCGCGAACCTCCCGGGTTCGCGGCCCGCGGCATGCCTGGTCATCCCGTGTCTTCGGGGAGGAGCCCGCGCGAGAGGATGCGTCGGTATGGGCCGCGGGGAAATTAGGGACCCGCCGTACCACATGCGCGAGGCGGGCACATTACTCTCTTACGGGTGGCGATATCCAAGGTCGAGCGGTTGATGAATCTGGTTATCGCGCTGCTGTCCACCCGCCAGTTCCTGACCGCCGAGCGGATCCGGGAAAGTGTCGCGGGATACGAGGAGTCCGCGAGCGACGAGGCGTTCAGCCGCATGTTCGAGCGCGACAAGAACGAGCTGCGCGATCTGGGCATTCCCCTGGAAATCGGCCCGGTCAGCCGGTATTCGAGTGTCGAGGGCTACCGGATCAACCGGGACTCCTACGAGCTCCCCGATATCGATCTGACCAGCGAGGAAGCCGCCGCGGTGGCGGTGGCGGTGCAGCTGTGGGAATCGCCGGAGCTGGCGACCGCGGCCGAAGGCGCGCTGCTGAAGCTGAAGGCGGCCGGTATCCATGTGGAGCCGGAGGCCGGGGTGGCCTCGGTACCCGCGGTTCCGGCGCGCACCCGCGGTTCCGAACCGGTACTGGGCAAGCTGCTGGCCGCGATCGACGCGGGCCGGGCGGTGAAGTTCCAGCACCGGCAGTCGCACGGCGACCCCATCGAACGCGATGTGCAGCCCTGGGGCGTGGTCACCCATCACGGCCGCTGGTATCTCGTGGGTTATGACAATGCCCGCAACGCCGAACGCGTCTTCCGGGTCTCCCGCATCGGCGAGGAGATCGTCGAATACGGTCCGGCCAATGCCGTGCACAAGCCCGAGGGCGTGGACGTGCGTGCCCGCGTCGCCGAGGTGACCGGGCAGGCCCCGATCACCGGATCGGCCACCGTGTGGGTCGCCGACGGCCGCGGCCAGGAGATCCGCCGGCTCGGCGCCACCATGGAAGAGCGCGAGCTCGGCGGCCGCAAGGGCACCATCGTGGAGGTGCCGGTGCGCTCACGCGATTGGCTGGCTCGCCTCATCACCGGTCTGGGCGCGGACGCCCTGGTGCTCGCGCCGGAAGACCTGCGCGACAATGTGATCGCCCGGCTGGAGTCGGTGCTGGAACGGACGGAGGTGTCGGCGTGAGCGACGGGGCCGGAGGCGGCAGCGAGCGTAACCACGGCGGCACCCGGGAACGCCGAAATGTGAACAGCGTGACGCGCGCGTCGGATGGTCGGGAGCGCCGGAGCACCGCGGCGGCCGGGACCCGGCTCTCCACCCGCCTGGCCCGGTTGCTCAATATGGTGCCGTATTTCCAGGCCAATCCGGGTATCAGCGCCGCTGAGGCCGCCTCGGAACTGGGTGTCACGACCAAGCAGCTGATGACCGACCTGAATCAGCTGTGGATGTGCGGGCTTCCGGGCTACGGGCCCGGTGACCTGATCGATCTGTCCTTCTCCGAGGAGAGCATCGAGGTCACCTTCTCCGCGGGCATCGACCGCCCGCTGCGCCTGACCTCCCTGGAGGCGACCGCCCTGCTGGTGGCGTTGCGCTCCATCGCCGACCTGCCCGGCATGGTGGACCCGAGCGCCGCCCAAGCCGCCATCGCGAAGATCGAATCCGCCTTCTCCGGACTGGAATTCGACGCCGTCACCGTCCCGGTCCCGACCGAGGCCCCCGCCGTGGCGACCGTCCGGTCCGCCCTGGAGCGCGATCACGCCCTGCGCCTGGTCTACTACTCGGCCAGCCGCGACGTGGTCTCCGAACGCGTGGTGGATCCCATTCGAATCGTGCTGGTGGACAACAACTCCTACCTGCGCGCCTGGTGCCGCGAGGCCGAGGGCGTGCGCCTGTTCCGCCTCGACCGCATCGAAGAGGCCACAGAACTCGACGAACCCGCGCGCCCGCCCGCCGAGGCCGCCGCCGACGAGACCTCGGCGCTGGATCTGTTCGTGGACGATCCCGCGGTCCCGCTGGCGCGCTTGCTGATTCGCCCCGACTACGCCTGGGTGCTCGACCAGTACCCCATGCACAAGGTCACCACCCATCCCGACGAGAGCATCGAAGCCACCATGCGCTTCGCCACCCTCGACTGGATGGCCCGCCTGCTGCTCGGCTTCGGCGCCGGCGTCACCGTGCTCGGCCCGCCGGAGCTGGTGAGCGCCGTCCGCGAACGCTCCGGCGCCGCGCTCTCGGCCTACGCGGCACTGGCCGACGAGCCCAGCGGTCTACAGCCGGCCGGGCTCGAGGAGGTCGGTCCCGCTTGAGCTTTCGCGTGATGGTGCTCGGCGCGGGCAGTATCGGGATCTATGTCGGTGGGGCGCTGGCGGCCGCGGGCGCGGACGTCACCTTCGTCGGCCGCCCCCGGCTGCTCGACGAGATCCGCGCCCACGGCCTGCGCCTCACCGACCTCGACGGCCACGACATCCGGGTCGAGCAGGGCCGATTCCGCACGGCCACCGAGCCTTCCGGTGAAGCCGACCTGGTGCTCGTCACCGTCAAATCGGCCGATACCGAGGCGGCGGCGCGGCAGCTGATCGGTTTGCTGAAACCCGGCACCGTGGTGATCAGCCTCCAGAACGGCATCGGCAACGACGCGGTCATCCGCGAAGTGCTGCCGGCCTGTGTGGTGCTGCCCGGCATGGTCATGTTCAATGTGGTGCACCATTCGGGCGGCCGGTTCCATCGCGGCACCGCGGGCGGGGTGGCCATCGCCGACGATCCGGTGCTGAGCCGATTCGCCACGGTCTTCGCCGCATCCGGCCTGGAGTTCGAGCGCTACCCCGATCTGCTGCCGGTGCAATGGGCGAAACTGCTGCTCAACCTCAACAATCCGATCAACGCGCTCTCCGGCCGCCCGCTGCGCGAGGAGCTCGGCAATCGCGATTACCGCCGCTGCCTGGCCCTGACCCAGCGCGAGGCCCTGACCGCCATGGCGCGCGCCCGCATTCGCCCGGCCCGGCTCACCGCGCTGCCGCCCGAGCTGATGACCCGCCTGCTCACCGTCCCCGACGGTCTCTTCCAGCGGGTTGCGGGCAAGGTGCTGGCCATCGATCCGGTGGCCCGTTCCTCCATGGCCGACGACCTCGCCGCCGGCCGCAAGACCGAGATCGCTTGGCTCTGCGGTGAAATCGTGAGCCTGGGTGACATGGTCGGACTGCCCACTCCGGTGAACCGCAGGTTGATCGAACTCGTGAGACGAGCGGAGGACGGCGACCGTCGCACCTGGTCGGGCGCGGAGTTGCTGGCCGAGCTGACCGCCGCCGCGGCGAGCTAGCCGTTCACCGGGCGTTCACAGCGGCGCCCCGAGCACTTGACGCGTGAACCGGGCATATGCATGTCCGGTAGCATCTGAAACACCACAGTCTTTGGAGGTAGGAAACGATGGGCTCGCTCAGTCCCACTCATCTGCTGATCGTCGCGCTGGTCTTCTTGCTGTTCTTCGGCGCCAAGCGGATGCCCGACGCCGCCCGTGGCCTCGGCCGGTCGTTGCGCATCTTCAAGAGTGAAATGAACCAGATGCAGAACGAGGGCAAGGCCGACGAGGCCGCGCCCGCCCCCGCCGCCCCGCAGCAGCAGCTGCCGTCGGCTCCGGCCGTCGCTCCGGCCGCGAACCTGACCAAGCCGCAGGGCGACCAGCAGCAGGCCTGACAACGGTCGTTGTGCCGGGGTGAGCGCGGCTCATCCCGGGTAAGTTTTTGTCCAGGTCCGGGGCGTTCACTCGCAGCGAGGCAGCACTTACATGCGTATTCCGTTCGATCCGCGACGCAGCAAGCGGCGAACCAATCCCGACGGCACCATGTCGTTGGTCGAGCATCTGGCCGAGCTGCGGACCCGATTGCTGCTGGCGCTGGCGGCCATCGCGGTCACCACGCTGGTCGGCTTCTTCTGGTATTCGCATTCGCTGTTCGGGATCACCCCGCTCGGTGACATCCTGACCGGTCCCTACTGTGAGCTGCCGGCGTCCTCGCGCGCCGCGCTGAGCCCCGACGGGGCCTGCCGCCTGCTGGCGACCGCGCCGTTCGAGCAGTTCATGCTGCGTTTGAAGGTCGGCGTGACCGCGGGCGTGGTGCTGGCCTGCCCGATCTGGCTTTATCAGCTGTGGGCGTTCATCACGCCCGGCCTGTACGCCAAGGAGCGCAAGTACGCGGTGTCGTTCGTGACCGCCGCGGCCACGCTGTTCGTGGCGGGCGCGGTGCTGGCCTACTTCATCGTCTCGCACGCGCTGGCCTTCCTGATGACCATCGGCAACAACGTGCAGATCACCGCGTTGAGCGGTTCGCAGTACTTCGGGTTCATCATCCAGCTGCTGATCATCTTCGGCGTCAGCTTCGAAACCCCTTTGCTCATCGTGGGTTTGAACTTCCTGGGCGTGCTCACCTACGAGCGGCTCACCAAATGGCGGCGCGGCCTGATCTTCGGCCTGTTCGTGTTCGCGGCCATCGTCACCCCGCAGGACCCCTTCTCGATGCTGGCCCTGGCGCTGGCATTGACCGTGCTGTTCGAGGTCGCGGTGCAAATCGCCCGGATCAACGACAAGCGCAAGGCGCGACTGGGCGAGGACTGGAGCAAACTCTCGGACGACGAAGCCTCCCCGCTGAGCGACGCCGACGGTGGCGACGGCGTGTCGCCGGTCGAGACTCCCGAGCCGGTCGGCGCGACATCCGCGGAGAAAACCACGCGATCCGCGTCGGACTACTCCGATACGCTCTGACAAGTGACATCAAGGTCGCTTACTGGCGAACTGGCGGCATTCGCCGCCGAGCTGAAATTCGCACTGGATCCGTTCCAGCAGCAGTCGTGTGAAGCTCTCGAGAGCGGGCACAGCGTGCTCGTCTGCGCGCCCACCGGCGCGGGCAAGACCGTGGTCGGTGAATTCGCCGTGCACATGGCCCTGGCCTCGGGCGGGAAATGCTTCTACACCACCCCGATCAAGGCGCTGTCGAACCAGAAGTTCGCGGACCTGACCGAGCGCTACGGGCGTGAGACGGTCGGGCTGCTCACCGGTGACCAGTCCATCAACCCCGATGCCCCGGTGGTCGTGATGACCACCGAGGTGCTGCGCAACATGCTCTACGCGAGTTCCGATGCGTTGCAGGGCCTGTCGTACGTGGTGATGGACGAGGTGCACTACCTGGCCGACCGGTTCCGCGGCGCGGTCTGGGAAGAGGTCATCCTGCACCTGCCGCCGGAGGTGCGCCTGGTCAGCCTGTCCGCCACGGTCTCCAATGCCGAGGAGTTCGGTGCGTGGATGGAGACCGTGCGCGGCGACACCGCGGTCATCGTGGACGAGACCCGGCCGGTGCCGCTGTGGCAGCACGTCATGGTCGGGCGGCGCATGTTCGACCTCTTCGACCCCAAGTCAAGTGACGCCAAGGTGGTGGTGGACCAGGACCTGGTGCGCTTCATCAAACAGCGGGAAGCCGTTGACCGGATGGAGAACTGGGGGGTGCCGGGGCGTGGGCGCGGCGGCGGGCGGCGCATGTACCGGCCGACCCCGCGGCCGGAGGTGATCGCGCGCCTCGACGAGGACGGGCTGCTGCCGGCCATCACCTTCATCTTCAGCCGCGCCGGTTGTGACGGCGCGCTGGCACAGTGCGTGCGGTCCCGGCTGGATCTCTCGCGCGCCGAGGATCGCGAAGAAGTCGACGCGATCATCGAGAAGCACACCGGTGATCTGCCGCGCAGCGACCTCGAGGTGCTCGGGTACTGGGAATGGCGGGAGGCGCTGCATCGCGGGTTCGCGGCGCATCACGCGGGCATGCTCCCGGCCTTCCGGCACACCGTCGAGGAGTTGTTCGTCAAGGGTCTGGTGCGAGCCGTATTCGCCACCGAGACACTGGCATTGGGCATCAATATGCCCGCGCGCACCGTGGTGCTGGAGCGGCTGGTCAAGTTCAACGGCGAGAGCCACGCCGAACTCACGCCGGGGGAGTACACGCAGCTCACCGGGCGTGCGGGGCGGCGCGGCATCGATGTCGAGGGGCATGCGGTGGTGCTGTGGCAGCCGGAGGTGGACACCAGTGCGGTGGCCGGTCTGGCCTCGACCCGGACCTATCCGCTGCGCAGTTCGTTCCGGCCCGGCTACAACATGTCGATCAACCTGGTCGATCGCATGGGCGCGGCGGAATCGCGGGCGCTGCTCGAGCGGTCCTTCGCACAGTTCCAGGCCGACCGGTCGGTGGTCGGGTTGGTGCGCGGCATCGAACGCAATGAGGCGCAGCAGCGGAAGCTGCGCTCCCAGTTGGGCGATGAGAGCTTCTTCGAATACATCCAGTTGCGCGAACGCATCCGGGACCGGGAGCGCAGCATCGAACGGCAGGGGCGCACCGATCGGCGGCAGGCCGCGGTGGCGGCGCTGAGCGGGCTGCGGCGCGGCGATGTGGTGGTGATTCCGTCCGGGCGCCGGCAGGGGCTGGCCGTGGTGCTGGAACCCGATATGACGCCGGGCGATCCGCGACCACTGGTGCTCACCGAGGACAAGTGGGCGGGGCGGGTGTCGGCCGCCGACTTCCCCACGCCCGCACAGACATTGGGCAAACTGCGGCTGCCCAAGCATGTCGATCACCGGACCGCGCGGGTGCGCCGGGACCTGGCCTCGGCGCTGCGCAGCACCGGGATCAGCGTGCCCCGGCGCGGGCGCGGCGGCGGACCAAAATCGCGGGCCGCCGACGATCACGAATTGCAGGCGCTGCGGCGGGCGCTGCGCAACCATCCGGCGCATGCGCGGCCGGACCGGGAACAGCTGGCTCGCATCGGCGAACGCTACAACCGGGTGCAGCGGGAGACCGAGTCCATGCGGCAGCAGGTCGCGGCGACCACCAACTCCCTCGCGCGCACCTTCGATCGCATTCTCGGACTGCTGGAAGAACGCGGTTACGTCGAAGACGGTGAGGTGACCGCCGACGGGCGGCGGCTGGCGCGCATCTACGCCGAAGCCGATCTGGTGGTGGCCGAAAGCCTGCGGCAGGGTGTGTGGCGCGGTCTCGGCCCGGCCGAACTCGCGGCCGTGGTCTCGATCCTGGTGTACGAATCCCGGCAGGAGGGCGGCTATTTGGGTGCGTCCGGGCCGACCGCGCCGATTCGCCGCGCGGTGGACGCCACCATCGGCATCTGGACCCAATTGCGTTCGGACGAATCCAAACACCGGTTGCAGCCGACCCGGGAACCCGATCTGGGTTTCATCTCCGGTGTGCACACCTGGGCCGCCGGCGGTGACCTCGCCGACGCGCTGCTCGCCAGCGGGGATCGCGGAAACTCCTTGTCGGCGGGTGATTTCGTGCGATGGTGTCGGCAAGTGATCGACCTGCTCGACCAGATCCACTCCACCGCCGACGACGAGGAAGTGGCCGCCACCGCGGCCAAGGCGGTACGCGCTATCCGGCGGGGTGTCGTGGCGGTGGACGCCGCCTAGCCTCGGTGACTGTGATTTGATTTCCTGGACGCAGGCAACTGCGGTGGGTTCACGAGCGTGTTCCCGCTCGGGGGGCTAGCGTGTTGTGCAACGGAATTGCGATGGAGGCAAGCAAATGAGCGGCCCGTACGGACCGAACGACGCCCCTGGCACAGGGGAGGGACGCAACGATCCGACGCAGCAGTGGGGCAGCGGTCAGCCCGCGCCCGGCGGCGCTGTTCCGGGTCAGCAATGGGGTGGGCAGCCGCAGCAGCCGGCGCCGCCGACCGCGCAGTGGGGCGACCCGCAGCAGCAACAGCCCCAGCCGGGCCAGCAGCCGTGGGGGCAGAGCCAGCCGCAGCAGCCGGTGCAGGGACAGCAGTGGGGGCAGAGTCAGCCGCAGTGGCCGCAGCAGGGCCAGCCGCAGCCGGGGCAGCCGGACTGGAATCAGAGCCAGCCGCAGCCGCAGGTGCAGCCGGGCGCGCAGACCTGGGGGCAGAGTCAGCCGCAATGGCCGCAGCAGGGACAGCCGGACTGGAACCAGCAGACCGGGCAGCCGGGCCAGTGGCCGCAGCCGGGTCAGCCCGGTCAGCCTGGCGGTAAGAAGAAGACCGGCCTGATCATCGGTGGCGTCGCGGTGCTGCTGGTGGTGCTGGGCGGCATCATCGCCGGTGTGCTGTTCCTGACCGCCACCGACAAGCTCGACAACAAGGCCGTGGCGACCGGGGTGCAGAAGGTGCTCAAGGACTCCTACGGTATCGAGGACGTGGCCGATGTGAGCTGCCCGTCCGGCCAGAAGGTCAAGGTGGACGCGACCTTCGAATGCCAGCTCAAGGTGGGTGGCGAGAACAAGAAGGTGACCATCAAGGTGACCAAGGACGACGGCACCTACGAGGTGGGTCGCCCCAGCTAGGCCGGCTCTCGGGACTCTCAGAGACAAACCCCTGAAACCCGGATTCGCCTCGGCGTGAAAAAGCTTGGCCCGGCTGTGATTCGAGAGAATCGCAGCCGGGCCTTTCTGTGTCCGAAGGTATTTCACGCGTCTCGCTCGGGAGGGCTATCCCACCGAGTCGGTCCGTGGGTCGGCGGTCAGTGCTTCGCCAGGGCGGAAATCAGGCGCTTGACCGGACTTTCGGCGTTGTAGGCGACGGCGAGGGCTTGCAGCGCCTCCGGGTCGGCGGGGGTGTAGGGGAGCAGGTCCGGACCGGAGAATTCGACGGTCGCGTCCCGGACCACGCGGACCACCGGGGCGGCGGCCCTCAAATAGTCGTCGGCGGCAACGAGTTTCGCGCGCACGCCCTTGGCCAGGTCGGAGTCGGGGTCCGCGGCGGCGGCCCGCAGCGCCTCCACCGATCCGAAGCGGGTGATGAGCTGGGCGGCGGATTTGTCGCCGATACCGGCCACACCCGGCAGACCGTCGGAGGCATCGCCGCGCAGGGCGGCCATATCGGCATAGGCCGGGCCCGCGATCGCTTCCGGCACACCGTATTTGGCCGACACCTCGGCCGGGCCCCAGAGCTCGGCCTTGGCCAGGCCACGGCCCACATAGAAGACGCGGACCGGCGGCGTGGGCGTATCGCGCACCAGTTGCAGCAGGTCGCGGTCGCCGCTCACCACGATCACCTCGGTATCGCGTTCGACGGTCGCGAGGGTGCCGATCACATCGTCGGCCTCCAGCCCCTCGGCGCCGGCGGTGGCGATCCCCGCCGCCGCCAGCACCTCCATGATCATCTCGACCTGGGGCGTGAGGGTGTCGGGAACCTCCTCGGCCACCGATCCCGCTGCGGCAAGGGCGGATACCTCCGCCGCCACCCGGTGCGCCTTGTACGACGGAATCAGCTCCACCCGGAACTTCGGCCGCCAATCCAGATCCAGGCACACCACCAGGCGGCTCGGCGAATGCTGTTTGACCAGCGCCGCCACCATATCGGTGAACCCGCGCAACGCATTGACCGGTCGCCCGTCCGGCGCGGTGATCTTCTCCGGAATCGCATAGAACGCGCGGAACCACAGACTGGCCCCGTCGAGCAGCAGCAGCGGACCGGCGGCAGGAGTGCTCATGGAGTCCGACACTACCGCGACCTGGGGACATTCCGGGTCTCCGGCCCCGGGGGGCCACGTTGGGCTGCGCCCGGTTTGCCCGACCGGGTAACTTGGATCGACATGAGCTCTCATGACGAGTCACGGTTCGCGGCACGGATCTACGGGGCGCGGTTGGAGCGGGCGGCGGAACTCGCCCGCATTGCCCACCTCGACGCACTGCTCATCACGCCGGGGCCGGATCTGCGGTATCTGATCGGGTCGCGGGCGCAGTCCTTCGAGCGGCTCACCTGCCTGGTGATTCCGGCGAGCGGCGAGACGCCCTCGGTGGTGATTCCCAAGCTGGAACTGGCTTCGCTGAAGGATTCGGCGGCCGGGGAGCTCGGGTTGCAGGTGGTGGACTGGGTCGACGGGGTGGATCCGTATCGGATCGTGAAGAGCATTCTGAATGCCGGGGCGCGGACCGCGGTGGATGACGCGATGCCGGCGCTGCATCTGCTGCCGATCGCGGATCATCTGGGGGCGCTGCCGGTTTCGGCCACCCCGGTGCTGCGCGAGCTGCGAATGTCGAAGGACGCCAGCGAGATCGACGCTCTGCGGCGGGCGGGCGCGGCCATCGACCGGGTGCACGCGCGGATGGGCGAGTGGTTGCGGGCCGGGCGCACCGAGGCCGAGGTGGCGGCCGACATCGCGGCGGCGATCGTCGAAGAAGGCCATACCGCAGCGGCTTTCGTGATCGTGGGCAGTGGCCCGCACGGGGCCGATCCGCATCACGAGGTGTCGCAGCGGGTCATCGAACCCGATGATGTGGTGGTCATCGATATCGGCGGGCCGGTCGAGCCGGGCTACTACTCCGACTCCACCCGCACCTATGTGCTGGGCGAGCCCGGGGAAGAGGTCGCCGAGCAGATCGCGATCCTCGAGCGCGCCCAGGCCGCCGCGGTCGCGGCCGCGCGCCCGGGCGTCACCGCGGAATCGGTGGACGCCGCCGCCCGTGACGTGCTCACCGCAGCCGGTCTGGGCGAGTATTTCGTGCATCGCACCGGCCACGGCATCGGGCTGTCGGTGCACGAGGAGCCCTACATCGTGGCGGGCAACGACCTGGTGCTGGAGACCGGGATGGCGTTCAGCATCGAGCCGGGCATCTACTTCCCGGGCCAGTGGGGCGCGCGCATCGAGGACATCGTGGTGGTCACCGCGGATGGCTGCGAATCGGTCAACAAGCGCCCGCACGGGCTGACGCGACTCTGAGCGACCGTGGGCCGTCCGCCGGGGCGGCCCACCCGCGCCGGTCAGCTACCGCTTGCCGCCTTCGGTTTGAAGCCGCTGCTGGACAGGACCTTTCCCACGGTGATGGCGATGACCACCCGGGTCGGGTTCTCGCGCGGCTGCCGATAGCGGCCGGCGTACCGCTCCACCGCCTCGGCTACCGAATCCGCGTCGTCGAGGACGGTGGCTTTGCCCTCCAGGGTGATCCAGCGCGCGCCGTCGACCTGGCTGACCGCCGCATACCCGGAGCGGCGCACATTGCGGACCTTCACCGACGCGCCGTCACAGATCACCCGCGCCACCCCCGTCTCGGCATCCCAGGTGAACCCGACCGCGACCACGTGCGGGGTGCCGTCGGCGCGCAGCGTGGTGAGGGTCGCCAGGTGCCGCTCGGTGACGAATTCGGTGGCGGCGGGAGTCAGCCCGGGGCGGGTGGTGGTGGTCGTCATGGACACGACGCTAGCAACCGGCGGTCACGACACGCTCGCCACGCGGGCCTTCGCGGCGCGGATGGCAAACTGTGGGCCATGGCATTCGGATCATCACGAGACGTCGACGCGGGCGTCATTCTGCTGTTGGGTGGGCGCAGCGAGATCGGGCTCGAGGTGGCTCGGCGGCTGGCCCCGGGGCGGGTGGTGATCCTGGCGGCGCGCCGCAGCGACGAACTGGAGAAACAGCGTCGTGAGCTGATGACCTCCGAGGCCGCCGCGGTGCACTGCGTGGAGTTCGACGCCGACGATCTGGGCAGCCATCAGCCGCTGCTGGAGAAGCTCGTCGCCGAGCACGGGCGGATCGGCGTGGCGGTGCTGGCGTTCGGGATTCTCGGGGATCAGGCTCGCGCGGAACAGGATCCGGCGCACGCGGTGGCGATCGTGCACACCGACTATGTGGCACAGGTGAATATGCTCACCCTGCTCGCGAACCTGTTGCGGGAGCAGGGCGATGGGCAGCTGGTGGCGTTCAGCTCCATCGCGGGGATCCGGGTGCGGCGGGCCAACTATGTGTACGGATCGGCCAAGGCCGGGCTCGACGGCTTCGTCAACGGTCTCCAGGATGCGTTGCACGGCAGCGGAGTTCACCTGCTGCTGGTGCGCTCGGGATTCGTGATCGGCCGGATGACGGCGGGCATGGAGCCGGCGCCGCTGTCGAGCACCCCCGATCAGGTCGCCGACGGGGTGATCGCCGGGCTGTACAAGCGGACCCGCATCGTCACGGTGCCGCGTGCGCTGAAGCTGGTGTTCTTCACCATGCGCCTGGTCCCGCAGTCGCTGTGGCGGCGGGCTCCCCGGTGACCGGTCATCCGATCGTCGTCGTCGGTATCGGGGCCGACGGCTGGGACGGCCTCGGCGGCGGCGCGCGGCGCGAGATCGCGGCGGCGCAGGTGCTGTTCGGTTCCGCCCGGCAACTGGAGCTGGTGCCCGTGCAGGCGTGCGCGGCCGAGCGGGTGGCGTGGCCTTCGCCGCTGGTGCCCGCGCTGCCGGGTCTGCTGGAACGCTTCGCCGGGCGGCGCATGTGCGTGCTGGCCAGCGGCGACCCCATGTTCTACGGGATCGGCGTGACGCTCGCGCGCCTGGTGGGGGCCGAAGCCCTGCGCGTGCTGCCGCAGCCGTCGTCGGCCTCGCTGGCCTGCGCGCGACTGGGCTGGGGCTTGGCGGGAACCCCGGTGGTCAGCGCGGTCGGGCGGCCCCTGGAAACCGTGCTGCCCGAATTGGCCGACGGCCGGCGGATTCTGCTGCTCAGCTCCGATGAGCGCACCCCGGGCCGGCTGGCGGAACTGCTGGCGCGCAACGGCTTCGGCGAATCGCTGTTGACGGTGCTCGAACAACTCGGCGGGCCGGGGGAGCGGATCTACGACGGTATCGCCGCCAAGTGGAGCCATCCGGCCGGTGACGCGCTCAATATCGTCGGCATCGAAGCCGTTTCCGACGCCGACGCGCCGCATCTGAGCCGCGTGCCGGGGCTACCGGACACGGTGTACGGGGGCGACGGCCAGCTCACCAAGTCCGAGGTCCGCACGCTCACCGTGGCCGCGCTCGCCCCCACCCCCGGGGAGCTGCTGTGGGATGTCGGCGGCGGTTCGGGCACCATCGCCATCGAATGGTGCCGTACCGATTCCTCGTGCCGCGCGATGACTTTCGAACAACGCGAGAGCCGCCGCGAGCAGATCACCGCGAACGCCACGCGGCTCGGCGTGCCGGGCATCGGGGTACGTGGTGAAGCCCCGGCGGCCTTCGCCGACCTGCCCGCCCCGGACGCGGTCTTCATCGGCGGCGGCCTCACCCAGGACGGCATGTTCGACGCCTGCTGGGAACGCCTGCGCCCCGGCGGTCGGCTGGTGGCCAATGCGGTGACCGCCGAATCCGAGGCGCTGCTGACGATCCTGTCGGTCAAACACGGCGGCACGCTGCGCCGGTTCCAGATCTACCGGGCCGAACCGCTGGGCGACTTCACCTCCTGGCGTCCGCAACTGCCCGTCACCCAGTGGTCGGTGGTGAAACCCCTCACTCCTCGTTGAGCCGCCAATCATCGGGCAGGCCGATGACTTTCGCGGAGGTGCCGGTCGCCTCGATGGTGACCGACGCCGAGCCCAGCCGCAGATCCGCCAGCCGCACCGTGCCCGCCCGCTCGGGCAGTCGCGGCGCGATGGTGAGGGTGCGGTTGGGCGCGTCCGGTCGCAGGCCCAGGAACGACCGCATCAGCAGCAGTGGCGCCGCGCTCGCCCACGCCTGCGGCGAACACGAGGTGGGATACGGTACCGGCGAACGGAATTCGGTCCGGGCGAAGCCGCAGAACAGCTCCGGCGGGCGCGCCCCGTACTCCAGGATGGCTTCGAGCAGCCCGGTGGCCAGATGTTCGGCCAGCCGCAGCGCCCCCGGGATGTGCCGGTAGCGCAGCAGCCCGGCGACCACGATGGCGGTGTCGTGCGGCCACACCGAGCCATTGTGGTAGCCCATGGGATTGAATCGACCGGCCCTGGAAGAGAGTGTGCGCAAACCGAATCCGCTGTTCATATCGGCGCCGGCCAGGCGCTCGATCAGGGCCGCGGCCCGCTCGTCCGGCACGATCCCGGTCCACAGGCAGTGGCCGGGATTGCTGGACACGGCATCGACCTGTCGTTTCCCGGCGTCCAGCGCGAGCGCGTAGCAACTTTCGCGCGGCATCCAGAACGCCTCGTCGAAGCGGCTTTTCAGCTCCTGGGCGCGGGCGCGCAGGCGGGCGGCGGTCTCGTGATCGCCGAACGCGTCCGCCAGTTCGGCGCGGCCCAGCTGAGCGGCGTAGGTGTAGCCCTGCACCTCGCAGAGCGCGATCGGCGGTTCGGCGAGCTGCCCGTCGGCGAATCCGATGGCGTCCCAGCTGTCCTTCCAGCCCTGATTCGCCAGGCCGCGATCGGTTTTGCGCCGGTACTCCACGAACCCGTCGCCGTCGCCGTCACCGCAGGTGTCGAGCCAGGTCAGTGCCGCGTCGGCGGCCGGCAGCAGTTCGCGGATCGCGGCCGGGTCCACGCCCCAGCGCAGGCATTCGGCCAGCAGCATGACGAACAGCGGCGTGGCGTCCACGCTGCCGTAGTACACGCTGCCCCCGAGCACCCGTTCGCTGCCGGGACCGTAGCGCCGTTCGTGCATGATCCGCCCCGGCTCCTCCTCGGTGACCGGATCATCCTGTGTGCCTTGTAGTTTCGCCAGTTGCCGCAGGGTACCCACGGCGAGGGCGGAATCCAGCAGCAGGGCCATCCACGAGGTGAGCAGGCTGTCGCGGCCGAACAGCGCCATGAACCAGGGCGCGCCCGCCGCCACATACGCGGTGCCGTCCTCGGGATCGTCGAGCCGCAGCGCCCCCAGATCGGTTTCGGTGCGCTGCAAGATGGTGTTCAGCCCGGCTCCGCTCGCGGTGAGCGCGGTGGTGGTGGCGCGCCACTGCCGGATCTTGTTGACCGGGCTGTCCTCGTCGCCGGCGTCGAATTTCATCGGCGCCGCATGGTGTTCGACGATGGGCTGGCACCATACGACGGTGTGCCAGGACCCGTGTGCGGGCACCAGGATCTGCCAGGACAGCGAGCCCGGCTGGATCTCCGGTTCGCCCTCGGCGGTGATGGCGAGTTCACGCCCGGGGCCGCCGCGCCCGGTGAGCCGTAGCGCTCCCTCCGAGACGCTGTATTCGCAGCCGTGCCCATGTCCGCGGCCCTCCTTGACCGCGAACAGATCCGCGAAATCGGCGTCGGCGGTGAGGGTTACGGTCATGGCGGTGTCCTCGGCGCCGAGATTGTGCACCGTGATGGCCTCGCGCATGCCCTCGCCGATCATGCGCCGCCGCTGCACCAGCACGGTGGCGTCGGCGACGCCGTGCGGTGGCGGTTTGCGCGCCACGAACCGTGCCCGGAAGGGATCGCGCAGCACCACCGAAAGCTGTTCCGGCGGTTGCCCGTCCAGCCGCAGCTCCCAGCGGGTGAGCACCCGGGCATCGCGGTAGAACAGGCCGTGCGCGGTGCCCGGGTGAATGTCGCCCAGCTGGTCGGAGAGGCAGAAGGTGCTCGCCTCGACCAGCGTGATGAGGCCGGTGCCGCCGTCGACGGGGGTCGGCGGCCCGGCATTCAGCACCGTCACGGGCGGACGCTCGGCAGCTGGGCGTCGCGCGGCACGGTGATGGTCGGCCGGTGGCGCTCCGCGGTGCGAATAACGGTGTGCGCGGCGGGTTTCGGGGTCTTCGAGATGGCCCGGAAGTAGGCCGCTTCGTAGCCGGCGGCGAAACGGTCGGTGGCGAAGAGCCGCTCGACCCGTTCCCGGCAGGCGTACGGATCGATCTCGTCGATGCGGGCGATGGCCTCCGGCAACTCCTCGGGATCGTCGCAGATGAACCCGGTGACGCCGTGCTCGATCACCTCTTCCACCGCGCCGCCGCGCAGGGCGATCACCGGCGTGCCGCACACCATGGACTCGATCATCACGATGCCGAAGGGTTCCTCCCACTGGATGGGGAACAGCAGGCAGCGCGCGCCGGCCAGCAATTGCCGCTTGGCGACCGCGTCGGCCTCACCGAACACGTCGTCGGTGGAGGTGAGCAGCGGGCGCACGAACTCGTCGAAGAAGGCGCGCTCGGGAGGCTCGTTGCACTTACCCGCGAGGATCAGGCGCAGGCCGGCGGCGTGCGCGGCCTCGAGCGCCAGGTGCGGGCCCTTGTAGGGCGCGTACCGGCCGAGGAACAGCGCGTAATCCATTTTCTCGGTGCGGAACGGCCATTCGTCGGGCCGAATCGCATTGTGTACCCGGCCGATCCAATTCAGGTCCGGAGCCAGCTCACGCTGCCGGTCGCTGATCGCCACCAGCCGGACACTGCGATCGAATGCCTGGTAATACTCGTGCATTTCGGGATCCACCGGGCCGTGCACGGTGACGACGGTCGGAATGCCGAGCATCCGGTAGGCGGCGGCATTGACCGGTCCGGCGAAGGTGTGGTCGTGCACCACATCGATCGGATCCCGCTGGTGCAGTTCCTCGATCACCCGCCACGCCTTGAGCGTATTCACGATCTCCGGATACGGCTGCCCCAGTTGATGGGTGAGCAAATCGTCCCAGATACGCACGAAGTCGGCCTTCGTCCCGGCGCGTCCCGCGCCCAGCAGCGTCACCCGATGCCCGTGTTCGACCAGCTCATCGGCGAGCGCGGCGACCACGGCCTCGACGCCGCCGTACCCGGCGGGCGGAATATCGAAATACGGCGGAGCCACCAGGACAATATGGAGAGAATTCTTTTCCGCACCGTTCGTCATGGGCGGTTCAGGATTTTCGAGATTGCCCAGCAGATCGAGCGTATTTCGAAGAGAAGAATTGCGCGAAAGCTTGTTACTCATTTCAAAACTCCTCGTCCTTGAGGTTGAACTGAGCCAAACTGCCCTCCACACTGTCACTACGCCAGGCGTGCAGCAAGGACGAATGTCCCCGCCACCGCACTTCGTGATCAAATTGTTATATGCATGTTTATGTCCCCCGTAAAAGGGGTACCTCCACTATTCCCCTTCTAGATATTTCGGCACGATACCGCCGATTCTGCCCTTGATTTCGCCACGACAACCGTTGATCGGCGGGGACGGCCGCGCCGGCCACCGCCCGCCCCGTGTCCAAGCGCCTGCTCGTCGCCTTCGCGACCCTCGGCCTGGATCCGCAATGCGTCGAGGGCATGACCTGGGGCCCGGCCCTGCTCGACGGTTCTCGATCCCTGATCCTGTTGTCGGACAACAACTTCGGCCTGGTCGGCAAAACCGCCTTCCATCTGCTCGCGGTCGGGTAGCGAGGCGTTCACGTTCAACAGTGAGTGCCGCGGGTGCGCTCAGGGTGGTGTGCGCACGCGGCCTTCAGGTTTCGGTTACCGAATGTGGGGCCCATAAGGTAGGAAGTGGGGCGACAAGCTGGACCTGATGAGGGGAACTGACGATCGTGCACATCGAAACCGCTGCCGTGGCGGAGGACCTCGGCGATCAGGCGGCCGCCGCGATCGCCCTGGTGCGGGCGAAGGCTCAGGATGCTCGTTTCGGGGCGTTCGCCGCTCGCCGGCCCAGCCAGGGTGGGAAGTACATCCAGGTCAACCGGGTGGACAGTAACGGTCACATTCTGGCCGGCGGCTGGACCTTCCTGGTGGATCTGGCCAAGCAGACGGTCGTGCGGACCGTGGTCACTCCGGAGAGTTTCGACACCAAGGCGGCGGTCCGTAACGGCCGTTTCTGCTGACTTCGGCCGCACCGGTTCGGGCCGGTGGTTCATGTGGGCTTCGCCGTCGCCCTGTCAATGCGGCGGCGAGGGCTCGGGTGGGAGTTTCGCGTCGGGGTGGCGTAGTGCGGTGATGATCGCCAGGGTGGGGGCGCGGCCGGCTTCGGTGTGGTCGAGCATGGCGTATTCGGCGAGGCGTTCGTTGCCGGAGGTGATGGCGTCGATGAGGTGGTGGTGTTCGTCGAGCTGGGCGGCTACGGCGCGTTTGGTGGTGATGAAGAAGAGCCACGCCATGCGGGCCAGGATGGTGCGCATCAGCTGGGTGAGCAGGGAGTTGCCGGCCAGCTCCACGATTTCGCCGTGCAGTTTCGCGTTGGCTTCGGCGATGCGCAGGGGGTCGTGAGATGCGATGGCCGCGTTGGATTCTCGGAGGGCGGCATGTAGGGGGGAACTGTCGGCGCCCTGCTGGATGCGGGCCGCTGCGAGTCGCGCGGCGAGGGGTTCGAGGCCGATGCGGATGTCGAAGAGTTCCTCGACGGCGGTGCGGTCCCAGGAGCGGACGACGGCGCTGCGGCGCGGGCTGGCGCTGACGATGCCGTCGAATTCGAGGAGGGCCAAGGCTTCTCGGACCGGAAGCCTCGAGGTGCCGAGCATCTCGGCCAGCCGGGCCTCGGGGAGTTTCTGGCCTTCGGCATAGACCCCAGTGATGATGCTGCGGCGAAGATCGTCGTAGATCCGTCGCGTTTGGGAGGTGTCGTCGATCGCTGGTGGCGACGATCGGTGATCTGGGGGCATCGGGTCAGTCTACGAAGCGGTGGGGCGGGGTGCCGGATACGGCTGTCGCTGCCCTTCAGGTGAGCGGGTCGGACCGCCTCGTCTTCGATTTGGTAGACCGAATTCCTTCCCGCGGGTGGCGGCTGGAGGGTGTTCGGATTCGCTCGGAAACCGTTGCACGTGGCCGTAGCTGGGCAGTGACCGCGTGATTTGCGCAGTCTTGCTGCGTATTTGACACGAGCAGCTTGTGAAATGGTTCACCAACTCGAAACATGCGGAACACAACCGAGATACGCGCCCGGCAGATTCTGTATACCGAATGCTGCGAGGCAAGGAGAGTTCGAGTTTGACCGGCTACCTTCTGCGCCGTCTGATCCAGGCGGTGATCACCGTGTTCGCCGTGGTCTCGCTGGCCTTCGTACTGGGCCGGCTCACCGGCAGTCCGGCGGCCTCGCTGCTGCCCGACACCGCCAGCGAAGCCGATATCGCGGCCTTGAATACCAAGCTCGGCTTCGACAAGCCGCCGCTGACACAGTATTTCGAGTACCTGCGCGGGATCGTCAGCGGCGATTTCGGTGACTCCTACCGGCAACAGGGCACCTCGTCGATGACGATCGTGCTGGAGCGGCTGCCCGCCTCGTTGCAGCTCGGGGTCGTCGGATTCCTGATCGGGGTGGTGCTGGCCTTCGCCGCCGTGCTCACCGTGCATCTGAGCGGGTTCTGGTCGCTGCGCGGAGTCATGCTCGGGCTGGGCGCGGCGCGACTCGCGGTGCCGGACTTCCTGTTCGGGCTGCTGCTGGTGCTGGTGTTCTCGGTATCGCTGGGCTGGCTGCCGTCGCTGGCGGGCGCCGATCCGCTGGCGATCGTGATGCCCGCGGTGACCATCGCGACCGGGCAGTTCGTCGTTTACTCACGGCTGCTGGACAATTCGCTGATCACCGAGAGCGCACAGGATTACGTGCGCACCGCGTATGCCCGTGGCGAGCGGCGCTCGACCGTGCTGTTGCGCGAGGTGCTGCCCAATGCGCTGCTGCCCGTGCTCACCGTTTCGGGCATCAATCTCGGCACCCTGCTGGGCGGTCTGGTGATCGTCGAGGCGGTGTTCGCCTGGCCCGGACTGGGGCAGCTGATGCTCACCTCGGTGTTCGGCCGCGATTTCCCGGTCGTGCAGTCCGGGCTGATCGTCATCGCCACCATCTTCGTCGTCGTCAACCTCTGCGTCGACATTCTGTACGGCTTCGTCGACCCGAGAGCGAGAGTCCGATGATCCCCGCCGCCCTCAAACGCTTCAAGTCACCGCGAAATGCCTTCGCGCTCATAGGTTTCGCCATGATCGGCACGGTGGTGGGTTTCGCGCTGCTCTACCCGCTCACCTCGGGCTACGACCCGTACGCGCAAGAGCTGGCGCAAGCGTTCACTCGTCCCTTCACGACCGCGCACTATCCGCTGGGCACCGACTCGCTCGGCCGCGACCTGGCCAGCCGGCTGGCACTGGCCGGCCGGATCACCCTGGTGCTGGTCGTGGTCATCGTGACGGTCAACGCCGCGATCGGGGTGGTCGTCGGCACCGTCTCCGGCTATTTCCGCGGCCCCCTGGACAGCCTGCTCATGGGCTACGCCGATGTGCAATTGGCGGTCCCGATGAGCCTGGTCATCCTGGCGCTGTCGGCGGTGCGCGGACCCAGTGTCGGACTGATGGCCACCATTCTGGGCCTGACGTTCTGGGTCGGTTACGCGCGCGTCGCCCGCTCGGTCGCGTTGGGCCTGTCCGCGCGCGATTTCGTCATCGCCCCGCAATTGCTGGGCGCGGGCCCGGCGTGGGTGATGCGCAAACACGTGGTGCCCCATGTGCTCGTCCCGGTCGGCATTCTCGCCGCCGCCGATCTCGGAAATGTGATGATCATGATCTCGTCCTTCGACTATCTCGGTCTCGGAGTCCAACCACCCACGCCCAGTTGGGGTCTCATGATCACCGACGGGCAGAAGTACGTGCGGCAGGCGCCGTATCTGACCATCGTCCCGGCGGTCGCGTTGCTGCTGGTGATCGCCGGAACCCTGTTGGTCGGTCAGCGTTTCGCGGCAGCGGGACAGGGACTGCGGCGCACGGTGCGCAGGCCGATCGCTCGCACCGAAGGCCGTGCCGGGGCGGTGGCGGCATGAGCGGCACCCCGCTGCTGGAGGTCTCGGATCTGACCGTCGGATATGTCGATGCGGACGGCCGCCGTGTCGTGCTCGTCGACTCGGTCAGCTTGCGCCTGGACGCCGGTGAAGTCCTGTGTCTGGTAGGCGAATCCGGTTCCGGCAAATCGGTGACCATGCTTGCCGTGCTCGGCCTGCTCACCCCGCCGTTGACGATCTTCGGCGGCAGTATTCGCTTCCGCGGCCGCGAACTGGTCGGCGCGGATGACGAAACTTTGCGCCGATTGCGCGGCGCGGAACTCGGCATGGTCTTCCAGGATCCGATGACGTCGTTGAATCCGGTGCGCCGCGTGGGTATCCAGATCGAGCGTGCACTCGCGGTTCATCAGCGCCTGGATGCCCGCACACGCCGCCGCCGCGTCGTCGAACTGCTCACCGATGTGGGAATCCCGCAGCCCGCGCAACGCTCTCGCGCCTACCCGCACGAATGGTCGGGCGGTATGCGCCAGCGCGCGGTGATCGCCATGGCGATGGCTAACGATCCCGCGATACTCATCGCCGACGAACCCACCACCGCGCTCGATGTGACGATTCAAGCCCAGCTGATGGAGGTGCTGGCGCAGGCCCGCGAACGCAGCGGCGCCGCCATGGTGCTGATCACCCACGATCTGGGACTGGTGGCCCAGCATGCCGATCGGGTGGCGATCATGTACGCCGGTCGGATCGTCGAATCCGGCACCGTCTGGCAGCTGTTCGACGATGCCGCGCACCCGTATACCCGTGGGCTGCAACGAAGTCTGCTCGGGCAGGCCGGTGAGGAGGCTCGCGCCTACGCCATTCCCGGCGCTCCGCCCGCGCCGACCGCCCGTCCGGCCGGATGCGGGTTCGCGCCGCGCTGCGAGTTCGCGGGCAAGAACAGCGACTGCGATGCCACCGCGCCCGCCTTGGTCGCGTTCGGGGCCGGCCGCGCCCTCGCCTGCCCGCCCGCACTGGAATCCACTCTCGTCGGACAGGACGCCGCGTCATGAGCACAACCGTCGACAAGAACATTGACGAGGTCATACGCGTAGAGGGGTTGGCGGTCACCTTCCGCAGCCGCCGCGGGCTGCGCGGTGAACGCAGGCTGCGCGCTCTCGACGGCGTCACCTTCGCCGTGCGCCGCGGTGAAACCTTCGGCCTGGTAGGCGAATCCGGCGGCGGCAAGTCGACCCTGGTGCGGACGCTGTTCGGAATCAACACTCCCAGGGCGGGTTCCATTCGCGTGCTCGGCCACGATCTGGCAGCGTTGAGCGCGCGTGAGCGAAGAGCCTTGCGCAACCGCGTTCAGCTGGTCTTCCAAGACCCGTACTCGTCCCTCGATCCCCGCATGACCGCGCACGATATCGTCGCCGAGCCGCTGCGCATCACCGGCGGATATTCGCGAGACCGCGTCGTCGAACTGCTCGCCCAAGTCGGTCTCGGGCAGGATGCGCTGACCCGCCGTCCCGCGGCGTTCTCCGGCGGGCAACGCCAGCGCCTCGGCATCGCCCGGGCGCTGGCACTGGACCCGGAAGTGCTGGTGCTGGACGAACCGGTGTCCGCGCTCGACGCCTCGGTGCAGGCCCAGGTGATCAACCTGCTCCAGGATCTCCAGGAACGCCTCGGGTTGTCGTATCTGTTCATCGCCCACGACCTGTCGGTGGTGCGGCATCTGGCCGACCGGGTCGCGGTCATGCATCTGGGCAAGCTGGTGGAGATCGGTGCGACCGAGGAGGTTTTCACCCGGCCGCGCCACCCCTACACCCGGGCGCTCATCGCCGCCGCGCCGATACCCGACCCGCACCGGCGGGACCGCACCGCATCGGCCTTGATCCGCGGCGAGATGCCCGATGCCGCGAACCCACCGAGCGGCTGCACCTTCCGCACCCGCTGCCCCGCCGCGAAAGAGCTTTGCGCACAGCGTGAACCGGCACTCACACCGATCGGCTCCGACGGCCACACGGTGGCCTGCCACTTTCCGGTACCCCACTGATTTCCGCCCTACCGATGATCGAGGAAACCCCGTGAGATTCAAGATTCCCACCGCGATGGCCGGATTGGCCGTCCTCGCCGCCACCGTGGCGCTGAGCGGCTGCGCGCCCGCGGGCAGTTCGGCCGCGTCGTCACACGAGATCGTGGTCGGTGCGGTCGCCGAACCGGAGAAGGCGCCCGACCCGATCATGGACGGCTCGCTCGCGGGCTACAACTACTACTTCGCGGCCTTCGACCAGTTGGCCCGCTTCGACGCCGACGGCAAGATCAATCCGCTGCTGGCCACGAAATGGGAGCACAACGAGGACTTCACGCGGTGGAGCTTCACCATCCGCGAGGACGCGAAATTCCATAACGGCGAGCCGGTGAAAGCCTCCGATGTGGCGTTCACCTACAACACGATCAAAGCCAACCCCACCGGCGATCCGGCGTCCTATATGGAGATGTTCGAATCCGCCGCCGTCGGGCCGCAGAACACCGTCGAATTCACTTTGAACGCCGCCTATTCGGCGTGGCCGACCATTGTCACCGGCGTCTCGATCGTGCCCGAAGCGGTGTACACCAAGCTCGGTTCCGCCGGATTCGCCGCCGCCCCGGTGGGCTCCGGGCCGTTCGTGTTCGACCATTACACCCGCGGGGTGGAATACGTGCTCAAGCGCAATCCGAACTATTGGGGGACGCCCGCCGAGATCGAGAAGGTGACCTTCAAGACCGTCGGCGATGCCGATGCCCGCCTCAACGGTGTGCAATCCGGCAGCCTGGATATCGCGCTCATCGCACCGAATCAGGTGTCAGCGGTGTCGGGTTCGTCGAGTATCTCGGTGAAAGCCAACACCTCCAACGGGGTGACCTTCCTGGGCATGAACTCCTCGGCGGGGCCGCTGGCGAATCAGAAAGTGCGCGAAGCGATTTCGCTGGCGATCGATCGTGAGGCCATCGTCAAGACCGTACTGGCCGGCCGGGCCACGGTCGACAATCAGCTCGTCGCCCGGAACGTGGGCGGCTTCAACCCGAATTACCCGGCGGCGCAACGTGATCTCGCCAAGGCCAAGCAGCTGGTCGCCGAATCCGGGTACAGCGGGCAGCCGATTCCCTTCCAGTACGCCACCAACGGCCGCATCCCGCTGAGTTCGGAGATCGCGCAGGCCATCCAGGGTGATCTGGCCAAGGCCGGTCTCACCGTCACCTTGCAGGGCACCGATCAGGCCAGCCTGTCGCAGATCATCTACGGCAAGAAGGCCGTGGCGGGTCTGTACCTGAACACCTACGCGCCTTCGACCATGGACGGCGACGCGCCCGTGTCCTCCATGTTCGGCGGCCAGCAGAACGATTACGCCATGCTGCCCGCCACCAAGGCGCTGGTCGCTAAGACCCGCACCGTCAGCGGACAGGCCCGCATCGACGCCTACAGCGAACTGTTCCGGCTCAACGACGCGCAGGCGCTGATCGTCGGGCTGTACACGCCCGACACCAGCTATGCGGTGGATCCGGAACTGCGGTGGACGCCGCGCGCCGACGGCATGATCACCGTGGGCACCGCGAGCTTCGGGAAGGGCTGATCGATCCATGAGCACGCTGCGCATCGGTCAGGTGCGGCCCTGGGGCGGTGACCTTGTCGACATTGTCGTGAAGGACGGAGTGGTGGCCGAGATCACGTCGGCCGCAATCGATTCCATCGCCGATGCCGACGACCGGCTGGACGGGCGGGGGCAGCTGATCCTGCCCGCGTTCTCGGATGTGCATCTGCACCTGGACTCCAGCTGTTTAGGGTTGCCCGTCCGCCAGTACACGGGGGAGCCGGGGCGCTGGGGACGGATCATGAACGACCGCGCGCGCTGGCGTACGGCCGAGCGTTCCGTCGCCGAGCGCGCCACGTTCGCCCTCGCCGTCGCGATCGCCAACGGGGCCACTCGAATTCGCACCCACGCCCAGGTGGATGCCGATTCCGGGCTGGAGAAGTTCGAGGGTGTGCGGGCGGCGCGTGACCGGTACGCCGACTTGGCCGATGTGCAGATCGTCGCGTTTCCGCAAGTGGGCATCCTGCTCGAGCCGGGCGTGCCCGATCTGCTGGACGCGGCGCTGCGCGAAGGCGCCGATCTGATCGGCGGCATCGATCCGTGCGAAATCGATCGGGATCCGGTGCGGCACCTGGATACGGTTTTCGGCCTGGCCGAACGGCATCAGGTCGGAGTCGATATCCATCTGCACGAAGCCGGGGAACTCGGGCTGTTCACCATGTCGCTGATCCTCGATCGCGTCGAAGCGCTGGGAATGCAAGGGCTGGTGACCATTTCGCACGCGCGCAGTCTGTGCGGCGGTCTGCCCGGGGTGCCCGCGACCATCGACCGGCTGGCGGTCAACCAGGTGGCGATCACCCATGCGGCCGGGCCGAAGGGATGGGAGCTGCCGCTGCTCGAGCTGGCCGCCGCGGGCGTGCGGGTGGGGGTGGGTATGGACGGCCAGCGTGACTTCTGGTCGCCCTACGGCAACGGCGATATGCTCGACCGCGCTTGGCAATTGGCGTTCACCAACGGATTCTCCTCCGACCTCGAGATCGAACACGCGCTCGCGGTCGCCACCTGGGGTGGGGCGGGCATTCTGGATCGCGGGCTCGAACCGCTCGACCGGCTCGGTCTGCATCCCGGTTTCGAGCCGGGGGATCCCGCCGAGTTCGTGCTGCTCGGCGCGGCGAATCCCACTGCGGCCGTGATGGATCGGCCCGCCGGACGCACCGTCGTGCATCGTGGTGCGGTCGTTCGGGTCGATACCGATCTGGAGGGTTTCGAGCTGCCCGGACGGTGGGCATGAGCGCGCGGCGCGGTATCCGGGCCGCGCATGTGCTGGGGCATGCGGACGGCGAGCACCTCCTGATCGACGACGGCGAGGTGGTGGTCGAAGGGGATCGGATCGTCTACGCCGGGCCGCGCGGGGGCGGTCCGGCGGTCGAGGAGACCATCGACCTCGGAGCCGCCGTACTGCTGCCGGGCCTGATCGACCTCGACGCGCTCACCGATATCGACCACACGATCCTCGACTCCTGGCAATCCCCGGAGCTGAGCCTGGGCCTGCAATGGTCCCGCGACTACGCCCAGCACCGGCGCCGGGCCGTATTCGACGCCGAGGAACGGGCTTTCATCCGCCGCTACGGTTTCGTCCAACTGCTGCGGCACGGCGTGACGACGGCCATGCCGATCGCCTCCGAGGTGCACAGCGACTGGGCCGAAACCTACGACGACGCCGTCGCCATGGCGGAAACCGCACAGCAGCTGGGCCTTCGGGTATACCTCGGACCGAGCTACCGTTCCGGCGTCAACGTGGTCGACGCCGACGGCACCCGCTCCATCTACTGGAACGAAGAACTGGGAATGAACGGCTTCGCCGACGCCGAACGATTCCTGCGCTGGGCCGCCGACCGCCACTCCGACCTGGTGCACGGCGCGCTACTGCCCTGCCGGATCGAGACGCTCAGCGAAGACCTCATGCGCCGCACAGCGGCACTGGCCGCCGAAACCGGTGTCCTGGTCCGCCTGCACGCCCTGCAAGGACTGCTCGAACGCGAACTCGTCCTCGACACCCTCGGCGCGCCCCCGCTCACCGTCCTGGAACGAACCGGCCTACTCGGCCCGAACCTGTTGATACCCCACGGCATCTACCTCGACTCACACCCCCTGGTCGCGGCCGGCACCTCCACCGACATCGCCACCTTGGCCACGTCCGGCGTCACCGTCATCCACTGCCCACTCACCTCGGCCCGGCACGGCGCCGCCCTCGACAGTTTCGAACGCTACCGCGCCGCCGGCATCACCCTCGCCCTCGGAACCGACTCCTACCCACCCGATCTCGTCCGCGGCATCGATACCGGCGTCACCGTGGCGAAGATCCTGGCACACCGAACCGACGCCGCCACCTACGCCGAATACCTCAACTCCGCCACCCTGGGCGGCGCTCGCGCCCTCGGGCGCCCCGACCTGGGCAGACTCGAACCCGGCGCCACCGCCGACCTGGTCGCCTTCCGCCTCCACGACCCTCTCGACGGTGTCATCGACGACCCGATCCGCACCCTGTGCATGAACAGCACCGCCCGCGCCGCCACCTTCTCCATGATCGCCGGACGAATCACCATGCGCGACAGCGAAATTCCCGGCGTCGACCTGAATGCCATGACCGCCCGCGCCCAATCCCTGTTCGACCGCATGCGCGCGGCCTACTCCGAACGCGACTACCGGCACCGCCCCAGCGCCGACCTGTTCCCACCGTCGTTCCGCAGACTCACCGGGACCGAGATCGGGTAAATGCGCAATTGGTATACGCCGACGTCACCGCGACGGAATGGTCAGTGCGGCTCGCTCTTTCCGCGGAGGTGTTCGACGACGAGGCTGCGGACGGGTTCGACGTCGGCTAGGAGACCGTGCCCCGCACCGGGCAGAATCACCGTGTGCGCCCCGGCGCGCCGCGCGACTTCGGCGGCCGCCTCCGAATCATGCACCTGGCTCGCTCCGGCCAGGGCGACGAGGGTCGGGACCGGCAGATGCGTGAGCCCGTCCGGCAGGCGGGGATGAACGATCGGTGAGGCCGGGAAGTGGGCGGCTCCGTGCGCGAGCAGGTCGAGGTAGGCCTCCAGATGCGCCGGCCCGCCGCCGGGGGCGCCCCCTGCCAGCATCGCGCGAGCATCCTCGAAAGTCGGGTGCGGGTCGCGGTTGCGGCCCAACTCCTGGAACTCGGGGCTGAGCCCGGCGAAGACCAGGGGCGGATCGAGCAGGACCAGTCGCCGCACCCGTTCGGGATGGGCGAGTGCGAACCGGAACGCGAGGTGCCCGCCGAGGGACTGGCCACACAGGTCGGCGGCGGGTAGGCCGAGCAGATCGAAAGTTTCCGCCAGCCAGTCCACGAGATCATCCATGCTGTTCAGGGCGGCGCCGGTGTGTCGGCTGCGACCCGGCTCGCCGATGGTGTCCACGGCCCGCACGTGATGCTCCGCGGCCAATGCGCCGATGACCGGGTACCACATTCCGGACGTGCCGCCGTATCCGTGGAGCAGGACCAGCGACGGTGCTGCGGGTGGGCCCGCGGACGTGACTCGCGTGGTTCCGTACCGCCCGGGAAGATCCACCGTCTCGGCCGGCACCGGCCAATTCGCCATCACCGCGTCGTAGGCCGCGAAGTATGCCGTCTCCAGCTCGGGGTCGGCGAACGTGGTCATCGCGCACTCCCGCCTCGAAGTGGCCTGGGTCGAGTCATTTGCGCCACCCTTTCCAAGTCACCTGTATTATGTCAGATGTATGGCAAAAATAACGGGGGTGCATGTTGCCGAAACAAGTCGACCATCGAGAACGCCGCGAAACCATCGCACGCGCGCTGTGGCGGGTGGTGGAACAACAGGGCTGGACCCGCGCGACGATGCGCGAGATCGCGAATGCGGCGGGCGTCTCCCTCGGCCAGGTCCAGCACTATTTCGCCTCGCGGACGGCGATGCTCGAATTCGCGATGGAGTTCGCTGCCGAACAGACCTCCCAGCGCATCGCCCAGAGCCTCGACCGACTCGGCACACCCCCGCACCCCCGAGAGGCACTGCGGGTGACGCTCATGGAGATGCTTCCCCTGCACGCCGACGCCCGCGCCACCAGCCGGATGAGCGCCGCCTACACTCTCGAAGCACTGCACGACCCAGACCTGCACGAACGGGCCCGACTCGGACTCCGGAACGGCAGAGCACTGACCGAACGCCTGATCCGGCAAGCAATCACGGAGGGCCACATCCCACCGGATCGTGATCCGGTCATAGAGACAAACCTGCTGCTTGCACTGACCGGCTTCACTCCACTTCTCGACCTCGACGTCATCGATTCCGACGCCGCATCGGCCGCGATCGACTACTACCTCGACAGGCTCTTCGACGGCACATCGCAATATCGCGGCCGGTGAGGTGGGAACTTGCGGTGCACGCATTATTCCTTCCCGGCACTCGTCGACGATGTGGTGTTCGGCGCCGCGAATGAAGCGGGGGAGGACAACCGCGACGGCGCACGAATGGCCTAGATGAGACATTCAGACTGAAACAACCATTTGTCACAGGTAGGGTGACGGGCGGTAACCCAATTTGTAAGGGGTTGCGTACCAGCCATATTGGGAGATTCATGTCGTACAAGAAGTTCGTGGCCACTGCTTTTCTGGCTGTCGCCGCCACCACCGTCGCCGCTGGGACCTCGAGTGCCGCGCCGGCCGCCGTCGAGCAGGGGCAGGCTGCGCAGGGGCAGGCGGAGGGTGTCGATTACACCGTGAAGGCCTCGGAGTCGGGTAAGGAATTGCTCGCGGAGGTCAGTGGCGGGGTGTTCAGCATGGACGCCGAGGGTAAGGTCGTCACGCTGAAGAACGGGGCCGGTGCGGTGGTCGCGGAATTCCCGCTCGCGGGGAATTCCGGGGTGCAGGCCGTTTCGGCGAAGATCGGGAACGACGGGCAGCAGCTGGCTTTGAGCCCGGCTGTGGAGCCGGGCGCGGCGAAGGATATCTCGGCGGGGTCGGATTGGTTCTGGCGGGAGTTGCAGCGGTCGGCCGTGGGTGGCATCGTCGGTGCGATTCTGGGTGCTTTCCTGTTCGGGATCGGCGCGTTCCCGGGCGCGCTGATCGGGTTGCTGATTGTCGGTGGACAGCCGCTGGTCGATTCCGGGTCGGCCGCACTTCGAGGTGAGTGAAGACTGAAGACACTGATTCTGGGCGGGACCCGGGAAGCCCGGGAACTGGCCGGTATCGCCGCCGGCGAGCGAGGATTCGAGATCGTCTCCTCGCTCGCCGGTCGTGTGCGCGCACCCGTGCTGCCGGTGGGACAGGTGCGGGTCGGCGGGTTCGGCGGGGTGGCGGGGCTGCGGGAGTGGCTGGCCGCCAATGGCATCGAAGCCGTGATCGACGCTACGCATCCGTTCGCCGGGGGGATAACCGCGAACGCGGCGCAGGCGGCGGAGAGCCTCGGGGTGCCGGTGCTGCATCTGCGCCGTCCGGCTTGGGTGCAGGAGAGCGGTGACGATTGGCGGCGCGTGCCCGATCTGGCCGCTGCCGCCAAGGCGCTGACCGGGCTGGGGGATCGGGTGTTCCTGACGATCGGCCGCCAAGGCGTGGTGGCGTTCGCGGAATCGAAGGCCTGGTTCCTGATTCGCGCCATCGATCCACCCGAAGGCGCGCTGCCCGCGCGACACGAGTTGCTGCTCGCGCGCGGCCCGTTCGCGGAGGCCGACGAGATCGCCCTGCTCACCGGCCGCCGCATCGATGTCCTGGTCACCAAGGACAGTGGGGGAGCGCTGACCGAGGCGAAGATCGCCGCCGCCCGTGCGCTCGCCCTGCCCGTCGTCGTGATCGACCGCCCGGCCCTGCCGGCGGGCGCGCGGAGTGTGGAAACCGTTGCCGCGGCCTGGGATTGGCTGCGCGGGCTCGCCCACTGAGTGGCGTCAGGACAGCCGGCTCGTGCGATCCAGCAGCTCGGGCAGCCGATCGAACCAGTCGAGCACCGCGCGTTCGTAGCGGATCCCGAAATCGAGGGTGGCGCGGTCGAACGGCGACATCCGCTGCTCGTCGTGGCCGGAGAGGTAACCGGCCAGCCGCTGTTCGTGAATCACGCGATTGGCGGCGATGATGCGATCCAGCCGCGACCGCTCCACGAACTCACCGAAGGAGAGCGTGAGCAGCAACGGCACCCGGATGGTCTCGGCCCCGGGATCGCGGGCGATCCACTCGGCGAAGGCATCGCGGCCGTCCTCGGTGATGCGATACGGCGTCCGGTCGCGCGCCCCCGCCTCGCCCTTCTCGACCAGGCCGATCTGATGCATGGCCGCCAGCTCGCGATACACCTGGCTCTGGGTGATGGTCCAGAAGTCGCCGATGCGGTCCTGGGCCTGGGCGACCAGGTCCCAGCCGGACATGTCGCCCTGGTGCAGGAAGCCCAGTAGGGAAGCTGCCGTCGAGTTGAGCGGGCGTCGAGCCTTGTCTTCTGCCACCGTCTCCCTCTCGGTTCGAGGCACTTAACGTTCCACTATGGGATATTAGCTCCCGTAACGCCGGGAGGTGTACACCCGGGGCCCACCGGCGGCGTCGAAGACCGTGGTGGTGGACGCGCCGACGATCAGCAGGGTGCGCATGTCCACCTCCTCCGGATCCAATTCGGCCAGGGTGACCACGCGGACGGATTCGGCAGGCCCGCCCACGTCGCGGCCGATCACCACCGGCGTCTCCGGCTTGCGGTGCTCGAGGACCAGATCGCGCATCGCCGCCACCTGCCAGCGGCGCTGGGTGGAGGCGGGGTTGTAGACGGCGAAGGCCATATCGGCGGCGGCGACCGCGGAGATGCGCTGCGCGACGGTCTCCCACGGCTTCAAGCGATCCGAGAGCGAGAGCATGGCGAAGTCGTGGCCGAGCGGCGCGCCCATCCGGCTGGCCACCGCGCTGGCGGCGGTCACGCCCGGCAGTACCCGCACCGGGACCTCGCGCCACTGCGGATCGGCGGACTCCTCGATCACCGCCGCCGCCATGGCGAAGACGCCGGGATCGCCCGAGGAGACCACCACGACCTTGGCCCCGTGCTTGGCGAGGTCCAAAGCCATTGCGGCGCGCTCGGATTCGACCTTGTTGTCGCTGGCATGCCGCCGCTGTCCGGCCCGCTCGGGGACCCGGTTCACATAGGTCGTGTAGCCGACGATGTCGGTGGCCTCGGCCAGCGCCTTGGCGACCTCGGGGGTGGTCCAGTCCTGCGCGCCGGGGCCCATCCCGACAACGACCACTTCGCCGATCGATTCGGCTTGCTGCGCAACGGATTCCGCAACGGACTCCGTGACGGCACTCAGGGAATCGGTGGACGCGTTGTCGCTCAACGGAATCCGGGTCGCAGGCGTCGGACCTGGCACCACGGTGATGGCGAAGTACGGCACGCTGGCCTCGTCCACATCCGCGGCCCGCAGCACCCGCTGCTTGGTGGAGCTGGCGCGCTCGACGTAGTAGGCATCCTCCAGGCGACCCGAATCGGCAAGGGCCTGACGCACATTCGGATAGGTGCGCCCCAGCTTCATGATGGCCGCGGCGTCCGCGTCGCGCAGTCGCCGGGTGAGCTCCTCGGTGGACATGGTGCCCGGCAGCACCGACAACACCTGATCACCCTCGACCAACGGCGTACCCAATGCGGCCGATGCGGCGCTGACCGAGGTGACGCCGGGAATGATCTCGGTGTCGAACCGGTCGGCCAGGCGGCGGTGCATATGCATGAAGCTGCTGTAGAACAGCGGATCGCCGGCCGCGAGCAGGGCGACCGAGCGTCCGGCGGCGAGATGTTCGGCCAGGCGCGCGGCGGCCGTCTCGTAGAACTCGTCGATCGCGCCCTGATAGCCGCCGGGGTGATCGGTGGTCTCGGTGGTGACCGGGTAGACCAGGTGCTCCTCGAGCTGCCCGGCCCGCATGTACGGGGCGGCGATGGCGCGCGAGATGCTGCGCCCGTGCTTGGCGCTGTGGAAGGCGATCACATCGGCCGCGCCGATGATCCGCGCCGCCTTGACCGTCACCAGTTCCGGATCGCCGGGTCCGAGCCCGACACCCCAGAGCTTGCTCATTCTTGTTCACTCGCAATCGCATTGAGGGCCGCGGCGGTGATGGCGCTGCCGCCGCGCCGTCCCCGCACGGTCAGGAATTCGACGCCGCCGTATTCGGCCAGGGCCTGCTTGGATTCGGCGGCGCCGATGAAGCCGACCGGAATGCCCAGCACCGCAGCGGGTTTCGGGGCGCCGGCATCGAGCATGTCGAGCAGGTGGAACAGCGCGGTCGGCGCATTGCCGACGGCCACCACCGCGCCGTCCAGGCGGTCGCGCCAAAGCTCCAGCGCGGCAGCGGATCTGGTGTTGCCGAGTTCGGCCGCCAGGTCCGGCACCCGCGGATCGCCGAGCAGGCACAGCACGTCGTTATCGGCGGGCAACCGCTTGCGGGTCACGCCCGAGGCGACCATGTTCGCATCGCACAGGATCGGCGCACCGGCCCGCAGCGCGGCCCGCGCCTTCGCCACCACATCGGTGCTGAATTCCACGTCCCCGGCCAGATCGACCTGCCCGCAGGCATGGATCATGCGCACCACCACCTGCGACACATCCGCGGGGAATCGCGCCAGGTCGGCTTCCTCCCGAATGGTCGCGAACGAGCGCCGATAGATCTCGGCCCCGTCTTTGATGTAGCTGGTACGCACGTCGGACATGGGGTCCACCCTAGATTTCGCCGCCCGGCGGTCGTGGAGCGGGTCACACCCCGGCTATCCCGGGATCAGGGGCGCGGGCGTTCCAGCAGCCGCGACATGACGATGCTGCTGCGGGTGCGGCCCACCCGCGCGTTCTCGCGAATGCGTTCCACCGTGGACTCGATCTCGGCCATATCGGTGGCCATGACGTGCACGAGCGCGTCGGCCTCGCCGGCGATGGTCCACACCCCGACCACCTGCGGGATGGGTTCCAGGCCGCGCCGCAGCTCGGCCGGAGAGATGTTGTCGCGGTAGAAGACCTCCACGTACGCCTCGGTGCGCCAGCCGAGCGCGGCCGGATTGACCACCGCGGTGAAGCCGGTGATCTGCCCGCCCGCGACCAGCTTGTCGACCCGGCGTTTCACCGCCGGGGCCGAGAGCCCGATGCCCGCGCCGATCTCCTGGAAGGAGGCGCGGGCGTTCTTCAGCAGCGCGCCCAGGATCCGCCGGTCGAGTTCGTCCACGATGCAGCCCTTCGTCCAGACGCAATGAATCGCCGATGGAGGCGAGAATCACGCAACGAATCGGTGTTCCGGACGCAACGCTACGCCGGTTACTTTCGTGGCAACCGCACTACGCGCCCAACTCCAGAGGAGCCTCGTTGACCATCGCAGCCACGCTCCAGACTCCCGACCCCGCCGGATACCGCCGCCCTACCTCGCGGCGGTATCTCATGTGCAGGCCCGAACACTTCGAGGTCACCTACGCCATCAATCCGTGGATGGATACCGCCACGCCCGTGGACCGGGCGCTGGCGCTGGCCCAGTGGGACACGCTGCGCGCCGTGTTCGAAGCCCATGGCCATCGAGTCGAGGTGATCGACGGCGTACCCGGACTGCCGGACATGGTCTTCGCGGCCAACGGCGGCCTGGTGATCGGGGACCGCGCTCTCTCGGCCCGCTTCGCCAATCCCGAACGCGCCGCCGAAGGGCCCGCATACCACCGCCGGCTGGCGGCCGGCGGCTTCACCCGGGTGGCGGCCGCCACCGAAACCAACGAGGGCGAAGGCGATTTCGCGATCGCCGGGGATCGCATCCTGGCCGGCACCGGCTTCCGCACCTCGCCCGGCGCGCATCGCGAGGTCGAGGACTTCTTCGAATTGCCGGTCGTCTCACTTGAATTGGTGGATCCACGCTTCTACCACCTCGACACCGCGCTGATGGTCCTCGATGACACGGTCGCCTACTATCCGGCGGCCTTCAGCGCCGCGAGCGCCGCCCTGCTGGCCGGGCTCTACCCGGATGCGGTGATCGCCACTGAGGCGGACGCGAATGTGCTGGGGCTCAACGGCGTCTGCGACGGCTACCACGTCTTCCTGACCGATCGCGCCACCGCGCTCACCGCCGAACTGCGCGACCGCGGCTACCTGCCGATCGGCATCGACCTGTCCGAACTGCTCAAGTCGGGCGGCAGCGTGAAGTGCTGCACCATGGAGCTGCATGCCGCCCGCACCGTCAGAACGGCAGCGGTGTCCGCCACGCACTGACCGCCGGATCGTGCAACGGGTGCGCGAGCACCAGGAACCGGAAGAGCATGAGCGCCCCGCTGATCTGCAAGGCCGCCAACGGCAATTCGCCGAGCAGCGCCGTCCCCACCGAGACCCACACGTCCCGGGCATCGGCCGTCACGATGTCGAACCAGGCATCGACGAGCAGCAGCAAGCCGGTCCCGAACGCCGGCAGCATGAGCATGGCCCGCCGCCGCCAGCCCAGGTAGGCGGTGGCGGCCATCATCAGCACCAGCAGAATGTCGAACCCCACCCAGGTGACCGACCAGTTCCGTGCGGTGTACTCGGCCGGCAGCGTGAGGGCCAGGAACACGATCCACGGAATCAAAGCCACCGACCCACCCACCATGAGCGTCAACCGAACCCGCCGATGCCAGCGCACCAGCCCCGGCCGCGGCAGCACCCGGTCGGGCGGCAATTGCAGCCGCTCGATCAGTGCCCGCCGCTCGGCGTCCGACATCCCAGCGATTTCCTCGTCGCTCAGCCTCGAAACCGACATCCCGCCCTCCTGGGTTCGCGTTCCTCCACTGTGCCAGCGTCGCACCGTGGCGCACCCAGGACGCGGTGGCGGCGGCGACAGCCGATGCACCCGCGGACGCTGAACCGAGCGCGATGCGTGCCGCGACCGCCCGGAGCCGCATCGAAGATCATCAGCTATCGGCTATCGGCTATCGGCTATCGGCTATCGGCTGCCGGCGCGTGCCACGTGCGGTGCCGACCTGTCGGTACAGGGCCCCGACGGTTACGAAGGCGGGGTGATTCCGTAGCCGTCGGGAGTTGCGGTGATCTCGGTGACCTGGCCTCGCGGGCGGCCGCAGCGGCGCTCACAGCCGGACCAGTGCTGGCGGCCCGCCGCCACGACCTCGCCGGCATCGAGGCCCTCGGCCTCCGATGGCGCCGGGGCGTCCGGGGTTTCGTGGACGACGCGCCCGGATTCGACCGCCGCGGCCACATCGGCGCGGACATCGGTGTGCGACTTGGCGCATCCCGGCTGTCCGGCGCAGGCCGACACCTCGAGCCACGGGGAGTTCGCGTCGAAGATCAGGCCCATCGGGGCCAGGACTCGGACCACCTGCTCGGCGGTCCACTCGTCGAGATCGGTGATGAGCAGGCTGCGCCACGGGGTGAGATAGATTGGGCGCTCGATGGCGGCGATGAACTCGGCGGTGCGGGCGGGCAGGGAACCGAGCCGCACCCCGGCACCGAGCGTGACGCGGTCGTCGGTCTGGGTCAGCCACCCGATGGGAATGTCTTGGCGCGCAACGAGAGCCACCGGATCACCGGTGCTGTTCGGGGCATCGCCCATGCCGGGTTCCGTATCGGCCGCGTCCGGAGCAGCGTTCTCGCCTTCGGCCGGGGCCTCAGTGTTCTCGCCTTCGGCCGGATCCTCGTTCGCCATCGAATCCGGCGTCGCCGGAGCAGTGTTCCCCCGTTCGGCCGGGTCGTCGTCTGCCCTCGACTTCGCCGCCCCCGAGTCGAGTTTCTTTGCGGCCGTACGCAATCGGTCGGTGATGCGAGCGCGGCCCTCGGGGATCTCATGGATCCGCCAGTGCCCGTCGCGCAGTTCGAGGAAGGCGTGGGCGGCGCGGAGCATGAGATCGACCGCCGCGTGTGGCGGAACCCGGATACCGCTGTCGTCACCGGCGAGCAGCAGCGCGTAGGTGTTCTCGTCCAGGGCGTGCACACCGATATCGCCACCGAGGCCGCTGACATCGCCACGACCGTCGTCCAAGGTGAACAGCACCCGGCCGGGTAGTTCGGCGAGACGTGGATCGGATTGCAGCCCCCGGTCGAGGTCGGGCACCAGGGCGTGCACATCGGTCCAGCCGCCGACGCGTCCGGAGAGCGGGGAGGCGATGATGTTTCGCACTCGCTCGTGCGTGGAGCTCGGCAGCAGACCGGCGGCGGTCAGCCGCGTTTCGAGCTCGGCGGCATCGCGGACCTGGCGCAGCTGCACATTGCCGCGCGAGGTGAGTTCGATATTGCCGTCGCCGAGATCGCGGGCGGCTTCGGCGAGCACCTGCAATTGTTCGGGGGTCAGCCGCCCGCCGGGTACGCGGATGCGGGCGAGGGGACCGTCGGCGGCCTCGTGCAGGCGCAATACGCCGGGGCAGGAATCGGAATCGGTGCGGGTCATGGCCCCACCAGCCTACGGCGGATGCGCGCCGCGCCTGCCACCGTGTACTCCGCCGATACATTCCGGACCACCCGCGCCGACGTGCAAACCGGCGCGGGGCGGAACCTCTACGCGAAAACGGGTGCGGCCTGCCGCGCCACCGCGCGGGGATGCTCCGGCTGATCGATTCCGGCCCACCGAGGTTCGGACCCGCTGCGGCTGTGTCGGTGCCCGAAACCGGGTGGCGCCGGCCCCACCACCGGCCGGCACGACCCGCCCGGTTCGCGCGAGACGGCGCCCGGCGAGGCCGGGCACCGTCTCGTGGGTTCAGCAAGGGTTGCGGATCAGGTGGTTCGGTGCGGGTCCACCGCCGGCTGCGCCCCACGCTCGGTGGCGAAGGCCGGGGACTGCTGATAGCCGTCCATGAGCAGGCTGGGCGCATGATGGTGCTGGACGTGATCGCGATGCACGGTCGTGCTGATGATGGTGACCGCGAACAGCAGCGTTGCCGCGCAGACGATGCCGGCGAGCATGGCGTACTGCGCGTGACCGGAGCCGGCGGCCGTCAAGGCCATTGCCAGCGTTGCGAAAGCAACCAAGGCGCAAAAGTATCCTGACCAGGCGGCAAACCGATTCCGCCGGACCCATCCTGGAGTATTCGGCATACGCGCAGCATACGTGCGGGCGTACCGGTGCGCGGCGGTGCTCACAACACCTTTGCCGCACCGTGACCCGGGCGCGATAACATCCACGGGCTCGTCGGACCAGAAGAAACCGGTGCAATTCCGGTGCGGTCGCGCCACTGTGACAGTCAGACCTTCCCGGCGGGCGCCGAACCGTGCTGGGCGCGCAACCCCTAGGAAGGCCGAACTGTGATTCTGCTGCTGTCCACCTCCGACACCGATCTGCTGAGCGCGCGCGCCAGCGGGGCCGAGTACCGGCTCGCCAATCCGGCGCGCCTGCTGCCGGAGGACCTGCCGGGCCTGATCGAAGGCGCGGACCTGGTGATCGTGCGCATTCTCGGCGGCCGCCGGGCATGGGAAGAGGGCCTGGACACGGTGCGCGCCAGCGGGATTCCGCTGGTCGCGCTCGGCGGCGAGATCGCACCCGATGCCGAACTCATGGAGGTCTCCACCGTCCCGGGCGGGGTCGCGGCCGACGCACACAACTACCTGGCGGCCGGCGGACCGGAGAACCTGCGGCAACTGCACAACTTCCTGTCCGACACCGTGCTGCTCACCGGCAACGGCTTCGAACCGCCGATCGACATGCCCGGCTGGGGTGAGCTGGAACGGGATTCGCGCGAGCTGCCCGCAGACGCGCCGACCGTGGCGGTCGTCTACTACCGGGCCCAGCATCTGGCGGGCAATACGGCTTACATCGACGCGCTGTGCTCGGCCGTCGAGGACCAGGGCGCACGCGCCGTCCCGCTGTACTGCGCCTCGCTGCGCACCGCGGAACCGGCACTGCTGCACCGGCTTCGGCAGGCCGACGCGCTGGTGGTGACCGTGCTGGCGGCGGGCGGCACCAAACCCGCGACCGCCTCGGCGGGCGGCGACGACGAAGCCTGGGATGTGGGCGCGCTCGCCGACCTGGATGTGCCGATCCTGCAAGGACTCTGCCTCACCAGCGGGCGCGAGCAGTGGGAAGCCAACGATGACGGGCTCTCACCGCTGGATGTGGCGACCCAGGTGGCGGTGCCGGAGTTCGACGGGCGCATCATCACGGTGCCGTTCTCGTTCAAGGAATTCGACGCCGACGGGCTGTCGAGCTATGTGCCCGATCCCGAGCGGGCGGCCCGGGTCGCCGGAATCGCGGTGCGGTACGCGCGGCTGCGGCATATTCCGGCGGCGGAGAAGCGGATCGCGATCGTGCTGTCGGCGTACCCGACCAAGCACGCGCGCATCGGCAACGCGGTCGGCCTGGACACCCCGGCGAGTGCGATCAAGCTGCTCAACGAATTGCGTTCGGCTGGTTACGATCTCGGCGATCCGGGTGAGATTCCCGGGCTGGAGCAGGAGGACGGCGACGCGCTGATCCACGCGCTCATCGCCGCCGGCGGTCAGGATCCGGACTGGCTCAGCGCCGAACAGCTGGAAGGCAATCCGATTCGCATCTCCGCGGATCTGTACGCCGAATGGTTCGCCACGCTGCCCGCCGATCTGCGCGAGGCCGTGAACGAGGCGTGGGGGCCCGCGCCGGGCGAGCTGTATGTAGATCGCTCGCAGGATCCCAAGGGTGAAATCGTCATCGCCGCACTGCGATTCGGCAATGTGGTGCTGATCGTGCAGCCGCCGCGCGGATTCGGTGAGAACCCGGTCGCCATCTACCACGACCCGGACCTGCCGCCCAGCCACCACTATCTGGCCGCCTACCGGTGGATCGCGGCGAAGGAGGGCTTCGGCGCGGACGCCATGGTGCACCTGGGCAAGCACGGCAATCTGGAATGGCTGCCCGGCAAGACCCTCGGCATGTCCGCCTCCTGCGGCACCGACGCCGCCCTCGGCGACCTGCCGCTCATCTACCCGTTCCTGGTCAACGATCCGGGCGAGGGCACCCAGGCCAAGCGCCGCGCCCACGCCACCCTCGTCGATCACCTGATCCCGCCGATGGCGCGCGCCGAAACCTACGGCGACATCTCGCGGCTGGAGCAGCTTCTCGACGAGCACTCCAATATCTCCGCCCTCGATCCGGCCAAGCTGCCCGCCATCCGCCAGCAGATCTGGACGCTGATGCGCGCGGCCAAGATGGACCACGACCTCGGGCTCGCCGAACGCCCGGAAGAGGACGTCTTCGACGACATGCTGCTGCACGTCGACGGCTGGCTGTGCGAGATCAAGGACGTGCAGATCCGCGACGGGCTGCACGTGCTCGGCCAAGCGCCCGAAGGTGAAGCCGAGGTCGACCTGGTGCTGGCCATGCTGCGCGCCCGCCAGCTGTGGGGCGGCGAGGTTAACGTCCCCGGATTGCGAGAAGCCTTGGGGCTCAGCGAAGCCGGTGACGAATCCCGGGAACGGGTGGACGGCTTCGAGGCGCGCGCCCGCGAACTGGTGTCGGCGTTGCAGCAGAACGACTGGGATGTGCAGGCCATCGATCCGCTCACCGAGGACCTGGTCGGCACCGACGAGCCGGTGCGGCTGGAGAACGTGCGCAAGGTGCTCGGGTTCGCCGCGACCGAGGTGGTGCCGCGGCTGCGCCAGACCGGGGTCGAGGTATCGCGAATCCTGCACGCGCTCAACGGCGGATTCATTCCGGCCGGGCCCAGCGGATCGCCGCTGCGCGGGCTGATCAACGTGCTGCCCACCGGGCGCAATTTCTACTCCGTCGACCCCAAGGCGGTGCCGTCGCGACTGGCCTGGGAAACCGGGCAGGCGATGGCCGACTCGCTGCTGGAGCGCTACCTCGCCGATCACGGCGAATACCCGCGCTCGGTGGGCCTTTCGGTGTGGGGCACCTCCGCCATGCGCACCTCCGGCGACGATATCGCCGAGGTGTTCGCGCTGCTGGGCGTGCGCCCGGTTTGGGACGAGGCCAGTCGCCGCGTCACCACCCTCGAGGCCATCTCGCTCGCGGAGCTGGGCCGCCCGCGCATCGATGTGACCGTGCGCATCAGCGGCTTCTTCCGCGATGCCTTCCCGCACGTGCTCGCCATGCTCGACGACGCGGTGCGCTTGGCCGCCGGCCTGGACGAGCCCGCCGAATCGAATTATGTTCGCGCGCACACCCGGTCGGATCTGGCCGCGCACGGCGACGAACGCCGCGCCACCACCCGCATTTTCGGTTCCAAGCCGGGCACCTACGGGGCGGGGCTGCTCCAGCTCATCGACTCCAAGAGCTGGCGCACCGATGAGGACCTGGCGCAGGTGTACACCACCTGGGGCGGTTACGCCTACGGCCGCGACCTGGACGGCGCGCCCGCCGCCGACGATATGCGGACCGCGTACAAGCGAATCGCGGTGGCGGCCAAGAACACCGACACCCGCGAACACGATATCGCCGACTCCGACGACTATTTCCAGTACCACGGCGGCATGGTCGCCGCGGTGCGCGCGCTCACCGGTAAGAATCCGGAAGCCTATATCGGCGACAGCACCCGGCCCGAGCATGTGCGCACCCGCACCCTGTCCGAGGAGACCGCGCGCGTATTCCGTGCGCGCGTGGTGAATCCGCGCTGGCTCGAGGCCATGCGCCGGCACGGATACAAGGGCGCGTTCGAAATGGCCGCCACCGTCGACTATCTCTTCGGCTACGACGCCACCACCAATGTGGTCGCCGACTGGATGTACGAGAAGCTCGCCGAGAGCTATGTATTCGACGAGGTGAACCGCAAGTTCATCAGCGGTCGAATCCGTGGGCGCTGCACGGTATCGCGGAGCGTTTGCTGGAGGCGGCGGAGCGGAAACTCTGGGAGCAGCCCGAAGCCGGCACCCTGGACCGGCTGCGTCAGGTCTATCTGGAGACCGAAGGCGAACTGGAATAGGCGAATTCCGAATTCCGGCGCGGATATCCGGCACGCGTAGCGGCGTGCCGGGTGGCGTGTAGGACAAGGGGCGGACAACCCTGACACCTGACCTACCCCGGGCGTGACATTAAGAGGAACATAAGAATGGTTCCGGTGTCACCCGGGGAGGCTTCGGAACACCCCCGAGCGGGGTAACCCAATCATCTTGTTGGGCCGAAAAATTGGAAGTGTATTCCCGATTCGCCGCGTCCTCGTGTTCGCGCAATCGAGTAAACCCATTCGGTGTTCCCTCGCGGAAACGCCTACTCGACCACGGGGTGAATCGGCCTTCGATTACAGGTGACAATTATGAGAATCGCCAAATTCGCCGCTACAGCAATGCTTTCCGTCGCCGCACTCTGTGTCGCGACCGTCACCGCGCACGGTGAACCCGCCGTCGCGCAACCGGGCATCAGCGGGGTCGACCGCGGCGTCGGCTACCAGATCTCGCTAGCCCAGGACCGGTCCGCGGTCACCACCACCCTCACCGCGGGCCACTTCGAACTCGCGGGCGGCACCGTGAACATCCTCGGCACCGGCGGGGAAGTCCTGGCCGCGCTACCGATGACCTACCAGGCCGCCGACCGGACGGTGCACGTCGTACCCGAAATCGATTCCGGTGGAACCACATTGACGGTCCGGCCGGAGAGCATGGCCGATATCGCCGCACCCACCACCCAGGTCTCGGCCCTGGCCGATGTCGCCAGCGCCGGCAATATCGTGGCCGGCGCGGTGCTGGGCTGCCTGGTCGGCGTCCTGATCGGAATCTGGTTCTTCCTGATCGGCGCGATCGTCGGCTGCGGGGTCGGTGGCTTGATCGGGGCCATCATCGCGGGGGACAACCCCTAGAACGGCACGCGAGGGTGAGTGCCGGGCCGGGTCCCCGCCGGTCCGGCGCTTTCCCGCGCGCGGCAACGGTACGGGCTACGTCCGCGGGCGTATCGCCGCGGCCGCCCGTGGACGGATGTGCGCCCGCCGCCGGATTCCTACCGTGGAGGACATGACGTGGAATGACGTGGCGCAGGCCAGATACGCACTGATCACCACCTATCGCAAGGACGGCACCCCCGTCGGCACCCCGGTGTGGGTGGCGCCCGACGGCGATCGGATCGTGGTGTGGACCAATCCGGGCACCTGGAAGGTGAAGCGGATCCGGCGCAATCCGGCGGTCACGCTTCAGGCTTGCGACAATCGCGGGCGGGTGCGCGGCGACGAGATCGTCACCGGAACCGCCGTCGTGCTCGACGCGGCCGGGACCGAACATGTCCGCGACGTGGTCAGCGGCAAGTACGGCTGGCTCGGCAGCCTGGCGATCAAGGGCCACAAGCTTTTTCGCGGCCCCGATCGCTCCGTCGGCCTGGCCATCACACCCGATGAACCGGCCCGCTGACCGCTACGCGGCGGTGACCTCGATGCCGATGGTTCCGCCCTTACCGCGCCGGAGGACGCTGCCGACGACGGTGAGCGCGCCGATGATCCCGTAGCGCTTGCGGATCAGCGCGCGAGTGCGGTCGCTGCCGGCGGTATCGAGCAGCACCGCGGTGCCCTTCACGATCTCCCCGTGCGTCTTCCCGCGCACATCACACGGTTGCAGGGTGACCTGAGGGTTGCGGCGAATTCGCTTCACCTTCCAGCTGTCGGTGACGGTCCAGAGGTACAGCTTGCCGTCGTCCAGCGCGGCCCACAGCGGGGTCCCGACGGGCGTGCCGTCCTTCTTGAAGGTGGTCAGGTTGACGTAGTTGGCGGTGCCCACGGCCCCGAACGGGTTCTCCACGACCGCAGCCTATCCGGGCTCGCGCAAATTTCCATGTGCGTGCGACCCGAATCCGTCCGTAGCTTGGATCGCGGCTCTGGACGATGCCGGTCGCGCCGTGGTGGCCGCCGAACTCCAGCTGGTCACCGAGTTGAGCGCCTGGCTGACCGGCGAACGCTGACCGCTACCGCGCTCGCACCCCGGCCACGCGCAGGGCGGCGGCCGCATTGTCGTCGCCGATCTGCGCGGGCGTGCGGCGTGAGCCGGGCAGGTACCAGCGTGCGGTGTCCACGCACAGTGATGTGATCGCGATCGTGGTGGCCCCGGGATCGGTGATATCGAAGTCGCCGGTCGCGGCCCCCTCGGCGACCACCGTGCGCATGATCTCGAAGATATCGCGCTGAATATCGGTGACCTCGGTGCGATGCTCCGGCGTCAGATCGGTCAGATGATGCAGCACGATTCGCACCGTGGCGGCATGCTCGGCATGCCAGACGCTGAGCTCGCGCACCGTGGCCGCGAGCCGCTCGACCGGAGTGCCCGCCGCAGTGGCCGCCGCGGTCACCACATTGCGCGTCAGCAACAGCGAAGACACCGAGATCTGATGCAGCACTTCCTCTTTCGAGCCGAAATGCACATACAACCCGGCGGGGCTCAACCCTGCGCGGGCCGCGATATCGCGGGTCGTGGTGGCATGGAACCCGCGTTCGGCGAAGGCGTCGAGGGCGGCACGGAAGATCCGCCGCTGGCCCTCGGGAAAGCGGCGCTGGGTGCGTTCCAGGTTCGCCATCGCGGTGGCGAGCGCGCCGTCGGCGGCGGGCTGCGGCTGATCTTCGGTACCCATCGAATCAGTATCGCGCAGCGGCGCTTTGGGCCGCTCGCCGGTGGCCCCGCGCCCCGATGTTCCCGAGCGTGCGATACCGCCGCCGGATGGTGACCGCGGTGCTACGCTCCGGTGGAGGTCAGCGCAGTGCGGGGAAGGATCTTCGTTGTCGGGACCCCGCTCCGATCGCTTCGGGGACTATCGGCTCGATCGTCGCCTCGGTGCGGGCGGGATGGGCGAGGTGTGGCTCGCCTTCGACACCCGCCACCAGCGTGCTGTCGCGCTGAAAGTGCTGCCCGCAGCATGGTCGCGAGATGCCGCTTATCGCCGCAGGTTCGAACGCGAAGCGGCCGCCGCGGCGAGTGTCCACAATCCGCATGTGGTCGCCGTCCACGGGCACGGCGAGATCGACGGCCGGCTCTACATCGACATGGAGATGATCGAGGGCACCGATCTCGCGACTCGGCTGCGACAGGGCCCCATGCCGGTCGCCGAGGCCGTCGGGGTGGTCGCCCAGATCGCGGAGGCCCTGGACGCGGTACACGCCGCGGGGCTGGTTCATCGCGATGTCAAACCATCCAACATCGTGATCGACGGCCGCGGTTTCGTCCATGTGATCGATTTCGGCATCGCGTGGCGCGCGGATCAGACCGGCTTGACCGCATCCGGCGCTGCCGTGGGCACCTGGGCGTATATGGCTCCGGAACGGTTCTCCGGCAGCGTTTCCCACCTTGTCGATGTGTACGCGCTCGCCGGTGTCCTCTACGAATGCCTCACCGCCCGCCGCCCGTTCGGCGATGCCGACCCGGCGCGGCAGATGCGTGCTCAATTGACCGCGCCACCGCCGCGCGCCCGTCGATTCGTCGATACCGTCCCACGAGCACTCGACGCGGTCATCGCACGGGGTATGGCGAAGGACCCGACCGATCGCTATCGGAGCGCCGGGGCGCTGGCTCGCGCCGCACAGGAGGCGACTCGCCCGCGTGGGATGCGAACAGGGTTGATCGCCGGAGTCGCGGTACTCGTCGTCGCGGCGGTCGTGACCACAGTTCATGCGCTGGTCATCACGGAAGACGCCGCCCGTCCGGAAGCCGCGCCGAGCCGGACACGTTCCGGGACAACGACACTCCGGCCGGCCGCGAAATTCACGGTGACCACCACGATCGCGGTGAACCACCTACCGCGCGGGATCGCCGTCGACTCGGTGGCCGGCACGGCGTACGTCGTGGGGTCGGATTCGGTGGCCGTCCTCGACACGCGCGCCCGCGTGCCCGTTCGAACCGTCCCGGTGAGCGGGCGTCCCCGCGACGTCACGGTCGACGCCACGGCGGGAAAGGTGTTCATCGGCGATATCGACGGCGGCGTGTTCGTCGCGGACCGCACCGGCACGGTGACCGGGAAGGTCGCCACCGGCGGCTATTCGGTCGGCGTGGCGTCGGATCCGAGTGCGCGCCGGGCCTATGTCACCGACCTGGGTAGTGAGACGGTCGGCGTGATCGACGCCGGCACCGACGCGTTGCTGAGCACTGTCGGTGGCATCCGTACGCCATTGGGGATCGCCGCGTACCCGCCCGGGAACACGGTCTATGTGACCAATCAATCGCACCGCACGGTGACGGTGCTGGACACCCGCACCAATGCGATCACGGCGACGATTCCCGTTGGCGCCGAGCCGATCGCGATCGCCGTCGACGCGACGAAAGGCGTTGCCTACGTCGTCAACTACTCCTCCGAATCGGTGTCGGTGATAGACATCGGGACCAATGCCGTCACCGCCACCATCAAGGTCGGGTACGCCCCGCAAGCGATCGCGGTCGATACCGTGACCGGGTTCGTCTATGTCGCGCAATACGAAATGGTGAGCGTCATCGATTCTTTCGACAACACCCGCGTCGCCACGGTGCCGGTCGGCAAGTCGACCGACGGCCCCGGGATCGCGGTCGACGAGACGACGCACGAGGTGTTCGTCACCAACGCCGACGCCGACACCGTCTCGCTGATCTCGGCGAATACCGGATGACGCAACAGCTTTCGTTCGGCCGCTACACCCTCGAACATCTCCTCGGCGCGGGCGGTATGGGGCAGGTCTGGGCGGCCTTCGACAATCAGACGCGCCGCCGCGTGGCCGTCAAGGTATTGCCCGCGGAACTGGCGCGCGATGACGCCTACCGGACCCGGTTCCTGCGTGAAGCGGAGGTGACGGCCGGCCTGCAAGAACCGCATGTGATCCCGATCCACAGCTTCGGTGAGATCGACGGACAGCTCTACATCGATATGGCGTTGATCGCCGGGGACGATGTCGGCACCATGCTGCGCCGATCCGGCCCGATGACGCCGGCCGACGCGATCGATGTCATCGAACAGGCCGCGGCCGCGCTCGATGCCGCCCACGCGATGGGGCTCGTGCACCGTGATGTGAAACCGTCGAACATCGTCGTGCACGCGACCGGCTTCGTTTACCTGATCGATTTCGGGATCGCGTGGCGACAGGATCAGCCGGCGCTGACCGATACCGGCGGAGCGGTCGGAACCTGGGCCTATATGGCGCCCGAGCGGTTCGAGGGTGAGCTGTCGGCACGAGTCGACATCTATTCGCTCGCCTGCGTGCTCTTCGAATGCCTCACCGGCAGAAAGCCTTTCACACACTCCGACCTCGCGCAGCTCATGGTCGCGCACCTCTACGGCGAACCGCCCCGGGCCGGCGTCGTGAACCCGGAGGTGCCGCCGGCCCTGGACGACGTCATCGCACGAGGCATGGCCAAGCAGCCCGGCGACCGCTACGCGAGCGCCGGTGCACTGGCCGCCGCCGCGCGCGCCGCCGTGCAAACTCCCGGGCGGCTGGCCGTCACGCAGGTGGCTCCCGTGCGAGCCGGCCCCCCGACGGCACCGGATGTCGCGCCGGTGGGCAGGCCGCGCCGGAGTATGCGCAGGGCGGCAGGCGCGGCGGTGTCGGTGGTGATGCTGGCGGGCGCGACGGCGATCGGGGTCGCGGTCATGAACGGTGAGAAGTCCGGTGGCCCGGATGCCCCGGCACAGGCAACGGCACCGCCCGGCACGGTGCTGGCGACCATCCCCGCCGGGGCGGGCGCGAACAGTGTCGCCATCGACCCCGGCGGCTTCGCTTACGTGTCGAACGGCACCGATGGTTCGGTGGCCATGCTCGATACGAACAAGCGCGTGCTCTTGACGACGACGACCGTCGAAGCGGGGCCGATCGCGCTCGCGGTCGACCCCGCAGGGCATTCGGTGTACGTCGCGAACGCACGCAGCGGCGCCCTGTCGGTGATCGACACCGGCAGCCGGACGGTTCGCGCGACCGTCGAACTCGACGTCATCGCCCTGACCGCGGTCGTCGATCCGGCCACGAAGACCGTGTACTCGACGACACACGGTAACGGCAACAAGATCTTCGCGATCGACACCGCGGACAGCAAGGTTCGCCTGTCCACGGCGATCGATTGCGGACCGGGCTTCCCGTTCGGGCTCGCCACCGACCCGGCGCTCGGGATCGCGCTGGTGTCCTGCGCGACCGATATCGTCACGATCGACACCGGGACGCTGGCGGTGACCGGCCGCATCGCCACCGGTCGCCGACCGCACGGAATCGTCGTCGACACCGAACGCCACATCGCCTATGTGGCCAACCGCGAAGCCGGCAGCGTCCAGGTGATCGACATTCGGTCCGGCACGCTGACGGGGACGGTGAAGGTCGGTCGCGACGCGGCATTGCCGGCATTGGACACCGCCTCGCACACGGCGTACGTCTCGAATCGGGAGGACCACACCGTCTCGATCATCGACACCACCTCCGGCACGGTCGTCGCGACCGTCGACGTCGGCGGCAAGCCGCAGGGCATCGCCGTCGATCCGCACACACACGATGTGTATGTGGCCGACTCCGAACGCGGGTCGGTCATCGTGCTCGCCGGGCGCCGTTAGCCCGGCCGCCGGTGACGCCCGAAGCCGTACCCGCGATCAGGAGCAGCACGCCCAGAACGCCGAGGGCGATCGGGACGCGCCGGCCGAAGACCGACAGTTTGTCGATGCTCTGCTGTGCGACCGCGATCTGCGATTCGATGGTCTTCTCGTCGAAGACGAGATGCGACTTCAAGGCGGTGACATCGGGCTTGTCCCCGGTGCGGGCGTAATACAGGTGGATCTGCTCGCCGCCCTTGACGACCGTTCCGGTCTGCGGCTCGATCCACAGATCGCGGGTGTTGGTGTAGTAGCGGGTCATGGTGACCGGGCCGTCACCCGGCAGGCCCCATTTGGCGGCGGGCAGGGTCAGTTTGTTGGTAGGCGCCTGCACCACCTGCCACATATCGGTGACGGGGATGGTCTGCTGGAAGTGGTAGACCAGCATGCCGTTGATCGAGGTTTCGTCGAGGAAGTCGACGTCGTAGGTCTTGCGGGCGTTCAGGTCGAAGTACGGGTAGCTGTGCTTCTCGGTGCCGATCGGGAATCGGTACTGAAGCCCGACGTGCTGGACCGGATCGGCAATGGGCGCACCGTCTTTGGTGACGGTGACCGCGATCGAGCCATTGGGGCTCGCGGCTACGGGCGCACCGGACTTGCGGTCGATGGTGACCCGGTCGACGGTCGCGGTGAGCAGGCCGCCGGTGCCGTCCCGGTCGGCGCGGCGCAGCGTCTGGCCCGCTTGGATGGTCATTTCGGCGGCGTCGGAGGGCTCTTCGACGGTGACGAACCGCTGCGAGATGATCGGCACCTCCTTGTCGACCTTGGCCGCGCCGTCCGGGGAGGTGAGCGATTTGGCGTCCAGCACCAGACTGTCCTCGCCCGGCCGGCTCGTCGCGACGGTGGTGATCTCGAGATCGAGGGGAGTCTTGGCCAGCCGGTTCAGGGTGTAGGTCGGGATCATCGCCGCCATGACGATCAGCAGCGCGCCCAGCGCCACCAGCAGGCAGGCGACGGTCCTGCGCGCGGCGCTCATCGGTGGCCGTATTCGACGTTGCCGAGCATGGACGAGCCGGGGTCGGCGCTGTGCCGGTGGTCGGGGCGTGAATCCTGCTGGGCGGCAAGGGTGATGGCGAGGACGGCGGCCACGCCCAGGGTGAGGCCGGCCACCGCGCTCGTGAGCGCGGGTACTGCGAACTTCATCGGGTTCTCCAGATCGAAATCGAAAGCTCAAGCGACGGTGAAGAATCCGAGCGTCGGCAGGAACGAGCAGGTGGTGGGATCGGCGACGTCGGCGGTACCGGTCAGCGAACCGGACAGGACCGCGGCGATCCGGCCCGAGCCGGTGTCGGCGATCGCGCTGAGCGTGACCGGACCCCCGGTGTTGATCTTCGCCTCGTCGGTCAGGGGAGTGCTACCCGACTTGCCGGTGTCGAGGTTGACCCACTGCACGGCGATCGGCGAGTTCTGCTGCGGCGTCAGTGCTTTGGTGCCGAGCGCGGTGAACACGAATCCGGTCTGACCGGCCTTCGGTCCGGGTGGGGGCAGCGTGGCCGGTCCGGGTACGGCGAGCGCCGCCCCAACCGAATTCGATGCCGCACCCATGCAGCCCTTGCCGACGGTCGGATAGAAGAACTGGGAGATGACGGGGCCGTCCGAAGGCGGCAGAGCGGGGCCGCCCCCACCGCTGCCGTCCAGGAAGGTGATGACCTTCTCCAACGTCGCTTTGAGCTGCTCCGGGGGATTCAGCGTGGCCAGCAGGGTGCGAGCCTGGGTGAGGATAGCGGCCTGCGGGGTCTCCGCGATCGGGGCGGGCGTGGACGCCGGTTCCGCGATCGCCGCCGGCGGCGCGGCGAGCGCAGCGCTCGCGGCGATGGTGAGCGCGGCCATGCCGAACCGCATTCCTGTGGTGCGAAGCACTTGTGAATCCCTAATGTGGTACCGGTCGGTGTCAGATCCACGAGACTAAAACATGCTGGCACGCAAAACAATTGTTCGAGAAAGAAGATCGGAAAATCGTGCGGGTGCACAAGCGGCGTGGTGCACCGTGTCATAGCGGAAAGCTATGCGCTCCGGTCGATTTCCCATCGCGCGATTACGCCCTCGTCGGCGGGTGCACACATGCTGCACCGGCCGGCGAGGGCGTCGTCGTTTCATGTCACCGCCGAAAGGTGCGGTGCGGCGGCCGATTCGGGTCGAAGGCCGCCGGGCCGATCACTTACCCGGGGCCGGGGCGTTGATGGTGGTGAAGTACTGCACGGCGGCCGCGATGGCGACCGGGGCGGTCACGAAGAGCTGGCCGGCGACGGTGCCCAGGAAGCCGGTGAGGCTGGCGCCGATGACGCAGCCGCCGAGCGGGCCGAGGCCGAAGATGGCGGCCAGCGGGATGGTGGCGGCGAAGGCGACGCCGGCGCCGAGCAGGCAGCCGAGGCCGGCGCCGCCGATACCGCCGACCAGGGTGCCGATGGTGGCGCCCATGGTGATGGTCTGGGTCATGCGGTTCCAGGCGGCCTGTTCGCGGTCGTACTCGGTCTTCCAGGGGGCCTGGTTCTCGTAGGGGAGGGAGACCGGCTTGTAGGTGGCGTGCGCGAGATCGAACTGGGGGGTGAGGGTGGCGGTGTGGCCGGCGATCTCGGCGGCGATCGGGAAGACGAAATCGTCCACGCGGAAGGAGAGTTCGGTGCCGCCCAGCACGGTGCCGTCGGTGGCCTTGATGGCGAAGACGCCGTTCTCGGCGGTCAGCGAACCGGCGTCGGTGGTGATCACGGCATTCTTTTCGCTGATCTGGGCGGCGTAGTTCACCGGGTCCGCGGCGGGGGCCGGGGCGGCGTTTGCCGTTCCGCAACCCACCACGGCGGTGCCGATCAGCAGGGCGGAGGTGGCGGCGATCTTCCTCATCGTGTCCTTCTCAGGGCCTCACCTGAACCGACTCTCTACCCGAATGGTTGGATAGAACATACTGGCCGAGTGGTTCAGGTCACTTGTTCCGGCTAAGCGGTCGCTTAGTGAACGGAACGTTAACTGGATCACACCGTGTGGTCAAGCTCACGGCCCGGGAATGCCCAGTCAATGGGATCGAGCGGCTGCCGGAAATCGCTCAGTCGCGCCGGGTCAGCACCTGCGCACCGTCGGCGGTGACGGCGATGGTGTGCTCGGAGTGGGCGGTGCGAGAGCCGTCGGCGGAGCGAATGGTCCAGCCGTCGGCATCGGTGTGCACGCGATCGGTGGTGCGGGCGAACCACGGCTCGATGGCGATGGTGAGTCCGGGCCGCAACCGGAATCCGCGCCCGGCGCGCCCGGCATTGGAGACGTGCGGGTCCTCGTGCATGGTGCGGCCCAGGCCGTGACCGCCGAATTCGGTGTTCACGGGGTAGCCGCCGGCGCGCGCCACCGCCTCGATCGCGGCGGAGATATCGCCCATCCGATTGCCGGGGCGCGCCACCGCGATCGCGGCATCCAGAGCGGCTTCGGTGGCGCGCACCAGGCGCACGTCCTCCGGGTCCGGGGTGCCGACAATGGTCGTGACCGCCGAGTCGGCCACCCAGCCGTCGATGCTCACCGCCAGGTCCATGCTCAGCACATCGCCGTCGCGCAGCGCGTAGTCGTGTGGAAGTCCGTGCAGCACGGCGTCATTGACCGACAGGCAGACGGTATTGCGGAACGGGCCGCGCCCGAACGAGGGGGAGTAGTCCCAATAGCAGGAGACCGCGCCGCGTTCTCGGATGCGCTCGCGCACCACCGCTTCCAGTTCCAGGAGGTTCACTCCGATCTGCGCCCGCTCGCGCAGTTCGGCGAGGACGTCGGCGACGAACCGTCCGGTCACCCGCATCCGGGCGATCTCCTCCGCGCTCTTGAGCTCCACCATGACAACCTCCATCGTTCGGTATTTTTATACCGACCATAGCGGGTTGCGGTATTTAAATACCAACCGTAGGGTGACCGGCATGGTCCGACTGCCGCTGACTCCCGCCCAGCTCGAGGCCGGCCGCCGCCTCGGGGCCGCACTGCGCGCCGCACGGGCCGGGCGCGACCTCAATGCCATTGCCGCCGCCGCGAGTATCTCCCCGGAGACCCTGCGCAAGATCGAATCGGGCCGGTTGCCGACACCCGCCTTCGGCACGGTGGTCGCACTCGCCCGCGCCCTGGAGGTTCCGCTCGACGACCTGGCCGAGGTCTGGCAGCCCAGCGCCGCGGCAGCGCATCGCTCGGCTTCCTGAATTCGGCTGCGCCCCAGCCGTCTTCGGCCTAGTCGACGGTGAGTTCGACCGGAACGGCGATCACATCGACCATCGCGCCGTTGCGCAGCACCGTCACCGGGAGCGAACGCCCGATCGCCTCGGCGAAGAGCTGACGCTGAATGCCTTGCGCGTCACGGACTTCCCGGCGCGCCACACTCAGCACCAGGTCGCCGCGGCGCAGCCCCGCGCGTTCGGCGGGCCCGCCCCGCACCACTTCGACAATGCGCAACCCGGCATCCTGCCCGGTGCGCTCGGCCACGGCGGCCGGCAGCGGCGCGGGCACCCCGACCACGCCCAGATACGCGCGCCGCACCTGCCCTTCGTGCAGCAGCGTGGTGATGATGCGCCGCGTGGTGATATTGATCGGAATCGCCAGTCCCAAGCCGATACCCGCGACGGCGGTATTGATCCCCACCACCCGTCCGGCCGAATTCGCCAGTGCCCCGCCGGAATTCCCCGGGTTGAGCGCCGCATCGGTCTGAATGACGTCCTCGATGACCCGCGCGGCCCGATTGTTCCCCACCGGCACCGACCGTCCCAGCGCGCTGACCACCCCGGCGGTCACCGACCCGGCCAACCCCAGCGGGCTCCCCACCGCCACCACCAGCTGACCGACCACCAGGTGATCGGCGTCCCCGAGCAGCGCCGCGTCCGGCGCACCGCCGCGCGCCCGCAGCACCGCCAGATCCGACAGCGGATCCACCCCGACCACATCGAACTTCGATTCGACGCCGTCGGCGAACACGATCGACCCGTTGCGCGCCGACCCCACCACGTGCGCATTGGTCAGCAGGAACCCGTCATCGGTGAACACCACCGCCGACCCGCCCCCGCGCCGCGTCTGCACGCTCGCCACATGCGGTGTCACCGACGCGGCCACCGCGATGACGGTCCGGGAATACGAGTCCAGCGCGGACGGGTCCGCGGGACCGCCGAGCACCGGCGACCCCTGCGTGCCCGCGTCCTCGGGGTGCGGCACGCCGGTGGATTCCGCCCCGGCGGTGGCCTCCCCCGGCTGGTCGCCGCCCGGGGCACCGGCCACGTGGCGGTCCGCCGCATCGCCCGATCTCGCCGCCGACGAGAAGGTCGCTTCGTCGTCCACGACGATCACCGTCCCCGATTACATGATTACAGTCCTGAATTCAGGATGCGCGCGCCGGAGCGCGACGACAACCAGTTCGCCGACAGCGCAATCGGTTCGTGCGCGCCGGCGCGGAAGTGCAGCTGTGCAATTCGGTCGCGCCGTTCATCCTGATCCCGCGGCTGCGCGCCTCAGCGGTCAGGTCGCCTGGCTGACCGAGGACATGTGGAAGTCGGGAATGCGCAGGGGCGGCATGGCGGTGCGGGTGAACCAGTCCTTCCATTCGCGCGGCAGGGTGATCTCGGTGCGGCCGGCTTCGGTGACCCGGCGCAGCAGGTCCAGGGGGCTCTCGTTGAAGCGGAAGTTGTTGACCGCGCCGGTGACTTCGCCGTTCTCGATCAGATAGACGCCGTCGCGGGTGAGGCCGGTGAGCAACAGGGTCGCCGGATCCACTTCGCGGATGTACCACAGGCAGGTGAGCAGCAGGCCGCGTTCGGTGCGGGCGATCATATCGGGCAGGGTGGCATCGGAACCGCCTGTCATGAGCAGGTTCTCACCCGGCACGGTGACGGCGGCGTCGAATTCGGCGGCGGTGGCGCGCGGATAGACCAGCGATTCGATGACCCCGTCGCGCACCCAGTCGGCGCGCTGGGCGGTGAGGCCGTTGTCGAACACCGACAGCGACTCCGAGGAGGCGGGGGTGGCCACGAACGGCCGGTATTCGAGACCCGCCGCACCGGGATCGGAGTAGAGGGTGAGCGGAATATCGGTGAGCCGCTCACCGATTCGGGTGCCGCCCGCACGCGCGAAGGCGGTGTGGCCTTCGTGCGCGCCACGGCCCTCCATGGTCCAGGCCATGTAGATCATCAGGTCGGCGACGGCCGAGGGCGGCAGCAGCGTCTCGTAGCGGCCGGCGGGCAGCTCGATGCGCCGCTTGGACCAGTCCAGGCGGCGGGAGAGTTCGGCGAGCAATCCCGCGGTGTCCAGGTCGGTGAAGTCGGTGGTGCCCGCACCGACCCAGGCACTCGCCAGATCGGTTCCGGCGCCGCGCTTTCCATTGATCTCGACCGAACCGGTCGGCTGCACCCAGCGGCGGCGCAGCCCGGTGGAGGTGCCGAGCCAGCTGGAGTGCACCTGATGGTGGGCGAAACCGTAGAGGGCGTCGGCCTCGTCGAAAGCGGGCGCGAGCTCGCGGGCCAGGCCGCCGAATACGCCGATATCGGTGGTGACGGGCAGGCCGTCCCAATCCAGCAGCTGATCGAGCGCACCGGGATCCACCGCGTCCAGCAGCGGCATGGCGTCGCGGGCCGGTTCGGCGGTGCGGGCCGCCTCCTCGCTGGCGCGCACCACCGCCTCGATATCGGCCGGATCCACGCTCGTGGAAGCGACGCTGCCGACCCGCGCGGAGTTCGGGCCGTCACGGAAGATCGACACCACCGCCCAGTCCCGCGATACCGAGGAACCGTTGGTGGTCATGGAGTTTCCGGCCCAGCGCAGCGACGCCTCGTGCGCGTCGGTGACGATCACCACGGCTTCGTCGGCGCGGGAGGCGCGCAGCGCGCGGTCGACGACCTCGGGGGCGGGGAGCACACTCACGGTGAAAGTCCTTTCCTCACTGCCCGGCTTCGGCGCGGGTATTGAGAATATTGATGCCGCGCACCAGCACCGACGGGCAGCCGTGCGAGACCGCCGCCACCTGACCGGGTTGTGCCTTGCCGCAGTTGAACGCCCCGCCCAGCACCCAGGTCGACGGCCCGCCGACCGCCTCCATCGCACCCCAGAAGTCGGTCGTGGTGGCCTGGTAGGCGACATCGCGCAGCTGCCCGGCGAGTTCGCCGTTGCGGATGCGGAAGAAGCGCTGGCCGGTGAATTGGAAGTTGTAGCGCTGCATATCGATCGACCAGGACTTGTCGCCGACGATGTAGATGCCGTTCTCGACGCGGGAGATGAGTTCGGCGGTGCTGGTGTCGCGGTCCGGATCCGGTTGCAGCGACACATTGGCCATGCGCTGGATGGGCACGTGATGCGCGGAGTCGGCATAGGAGCAGCCGTTGGAGCGCTCCAGGCCCAGGCGCGGTGCGAAGGCGCGATCGAGCTGGTAGCCGACGAGTACGCCCTCGCGCACCAGATCCCAGCGCTGCCCGGCCACGCCCTCGTCGTCCCAGCCGACCGAGGCCAGGCCGTGGGTTTCGGTGCGGTCGCCGGTGACGTGCATGATCGGCGTGCCGTACTTCAGGGCGCCGAGTTTGTCGGGGGTGGCGAAAGAGGTGCCCGCGTAGGCCGATTCGTAGCCGATGGCGCGGTCGTATTCGGTCGCGTGCCCGATCGATTCGTGAATGGTCAGCCACAGATTGGTCGGGTCGATGACCAGATCCGCCGGCCCGGCCTGCACGGTCGGGGCCTTCACCTTCTCGGCCAGCCACTCCGGGATCTGCGCGAGTTCGCCCGCCCAGTCCCAGGTTCCGTCCGCGCCGGTGACATACTCCCAGCCGCGGCCAGCCGGGGCGGCCAGGGTGCGCATGGTCTCGAACACGCCCGCCGCCGGATCGACGGTGATGGCCTCCAGATCCGGATGCAGCCGCACCCGCTGCTGGGTGATGCGCGAACCGAAACTGTCGGCGTAGAAGGTCTGCTCCTTGACCTGGAGCACGCTCGCCGTCACGTGATCGACGCCGTCCGCGGACTTCAGCCGTTCCGAATAGTCCAGCAGCAGTGCGACTTTCTCCGGCGTGGCGACCTCGAACGGGTCGATCTCGTACGGCGAGACGTATTCGGCGTCGGCGTAGACCGGCTCCGGAGCCAGCTCGACACGCTCCCGATTGAGTGCCCGCAATGATTTGGCTACCGTGACCGCACGGCGTGCCACTTCGGCGGCGGAGGCGGTGGTGAGGTCGGCGTGCGAGGCGAAACCCCAAGTTCCGTCCACGATCACGCGCACCGCGAAACCGAGATCGGTACTGTCGCGCACCGATTCGACCCGCCCGTCACGTAACCGGATGGACTGCTGGAGAAGCCGGTGCACCCGCAGATCCGCGTACTCGGCCCCGGCCGCTTTCGCCGCCGACAGCGCGGCATCGGCGAGCGCGGCCAATGGCAGTGCGCGGAACTGCTCGTCCACGACCTTGGTTGCGATGCTCACCCGCTCCACGCTAGAGGGCGACCCGGGCGGGCATCAACAACACGCTCACGCCGAGTGAAATACACAACATGCAAACGTGCACACGCTGCAACAATGCACGAACTGCGAAGTCGCACAGCATGAAACGCGCCCGACAAGCCCAGGATATGCGGCGTTTTGCCGCGTGAATGCCGTACTGTCCGTCCGCGTGCCGCCATCCGCACTCCGTGATCGCAAACGTGAACGTACCCGCCGCGCCCTGCAAAGGGCCGCCGTCGAAATGTTCGAGAGCCGAGGTTACGAGGCGACCACCGTCGCCGATATCGCCGCCGCGGCCGAAGTCGGCACCCGGACGTTCTTCAACTACTTCGCCAGCAAGGAAGAGCTGCTCTTCCCCGAACCCGACGAACGCGTCACCGCCGCAGCGCATGCCATCGCCACCCGCCATGCCGACGAACGCCCGGTGGAGGTGCTGTTGCGTGCCCTGCGCGCGGCCGGCGACAACCCCGGCGACCAGCTCGGCGACGATCTGGGCGCGCGCATAGCCGTACTGCGCGCGCAGATCTCCCGCACGGTCCCCGCGGTCAGTGGCCGCGCCGCGCACGCCCAGCTCGCCGCCCAGATGGAGATCGCCCACCACCTGCGCGCCGCCTTCCCCGACGAGCTCGACGAAGTCGAAGCCGCCGCCTTGGTGGGCGCGGTGGTGGGCGCGGTCTCCGGTGCGCTCACCGCCCTCTTCGCCCAACCGCGCGGCATCGAGGATTCCGATCGCCTGCACCGGCAGATCGGCGAGATCACCAACAAAGTCCTTGCCCCATGGCTCAATCCAGCGCCCGGGCAAACCATCGGCGACCCCGCGCGGCCGGACACCGGAAGCGTCGCCACCCCCACACGGTCGGCCCCCACGCCGGAAAGCGAAGGAATACGCCCGGATTCGGCCGACGACCCGTCACCCCGATTCCGGTCCACCGGCAATGAGCCCGCCCCGCAACAGCACAACCCTCCGGTATCGGCGGGCGGGGACGCGCGAGAAGACTCCGCCGACAACCAAGGCCGGAGCCGGGCGGACACGCGCGTCGACGCCGAGTCCTCGGTGCCGCTGCATCCGCTCGACGACGAAGTCGGTCCGCACGCGTTCGCCTCCGGCCTGACCGGGGTGCGCGAAGCGGCGCTCCGCCTCGACTTCGAAGAACCGGAATCGCCGGCGCCGCAATCGGAAGACCCGCAGCCCGCGGATATCCGGCGCGCCGGCGAGGACGATGACATCGTCGCGTCTGTCGGAAAGCCGGAGATCCAGGTCAGCGAGGACACCGGCAAGGCCGGGTCCGAAGACGGCGTACGCACCGGGGCGACACCGCGTCTGGTGCACTCGGCGAGTGCGCCCTCGAACGCGGTTGGCCCAGCGGATGCGACCTCGAAAGTGGTCCGCTTGGCGGATGCGACCGCGAACGTGGTCCGCCCGGGGGACGCGTCGTCGAACGTGGTCCGCCCGACGGATGCGACCGCGAACGTGGTCCGCCCGGGAGATGCGTCGTCGAACGTGGTCCGCCCGGCGGATGTGACCTCGAATGTGGTCCGCTCGGGGGATGTGACCTCGAATGTGGTCCGCCCGGGGGATGCGCCATCGAATGTGGTGCGCCCGGAGGATGCATCGTCGAATGTGGTGCGTGCGGGGGAAGTGCCATCGAACGTGGTGCGCCTTCCCGGGGTTAGCGCAACCGTGGCATGGGCCGGGGAGCCCGAGCGAACAAGTCCTTCCGCAGCGGCACGATTGCACGATCTCGCGGCCGCGGTGCGGGGTGTCCGGGGCGATTCGGTCTCAGGCCAGTGGGCGCGCGAAGGCGGGGCGCGGGACGGCCAGGGCGAGTCGGCGAGCGTGAATCCGGGGCGGGGCGAAGGGAACCCGGCCGAGGGCGGCGCGGATCGCCCGGCCGCCGACGGTTGGGCCGCGCAGCAACCCGCACCGGTGCGGACCGAGACCGGAGAATTCGTGGTGCGCGAGCATCCGGCGCCGCGGCCGCCGCGCCCGGCCGTGATGGTGCCGCCGTGGCGCTCGCGTATGCATGTCAATTCGGCCGTGTTCCGGCCGATCTCCGAGGCGAGCGCACAGCTCGAGTACGCCGACGCCGGCAAGCTGTACAAGGAGGCGGTGCGGACGCTGCGGGCCGGGAACGCCTTCGGCGAGAACGCGATCGACCACGCCGAGACGGCCGCCGTCGACGCCGGTATCGGCGTCGATGCCGCCGAATCCGCGAGCGTGCCGGACGGGAACGGTCCGGAGCTCGGCGGCTCCACACCCACGGCCGGTGAATCCGTCGACGCGGGAACGGCATTGGGTGAATCCGGATCCGAGGCCGAAAACGAGGTGCTGGTGTAGCGCCGAATCCCGTTCGCAGCTGACGCGAATCGGCCCGGCCGGACTGCTCCGGCCGGGCCGATTCGGTGTTTTCCGGCCGAGGCCGTACCGGCTCAGGCGAATTGCTGCCAGCCGAGCCGAATCACCATGGCGATCACCACGACCAGCAGGACGACGCGGACGAATCCCGCGCCACGCGCCAGCGCCATCCGCGAGCCGACGATCGAACCCGCGACATTGGCCACCGCCATGGCCAGGCCGAGGGTCCACAGCACATGGCCGGTGGCGCCCAGGAAGATCAGCGACCCGAGGTTCGAACCGCAATTGACGACCTTGGCCATGGCCGCGGCGCGCACGAATTCGGTCCCCAGCAGGGTCGCGAAGGTGATGATCAGGAAGGTGCCGGTGCCCGGGCCGAGAATGCCGTCGTAGAGGCCGATCAAACCCGCCGCCAGGCCCAGCACCAGCAGCGTCTTGCGGCGGGTCGGCGCATGGGTGGCCATGGTGACGCCGATGGACGGGCGGATGGTCACGAAGATCGCCACTCCGACCAGCACCACCATCACGATGGGAATGAACAGCGCCCGATCGATGAGACCGACCGCCGCCGAACCACCGGCGGCGGCGACCGCGGCCAGGGCGGCGGCGGGCAGCAACTGTTTCCATCGCAACGGCACCTTGCGGGCGAAGGTGATCACCGCGGCACTGGTGCCGGAGAACGCGGCGAGTTTGTTGGTCCCCAAAGCGGTTTGCGGCACCACTCCGGGCAACACCACGAACAAGGTCGGCAACACGATCAAGCCGCCGCCGCCCACCACCGCGTCCACCCACCCGGCCGCCGTCGCCGCCGTCAGCAATACCGCCCAGTCCGCAACACCCACACCGGAACCCAACCAGACCGCGCCAACCCCGGGCAAACCACCACCCGCCCGGCCCGCCCCCGCTGCTGCGGCGGCGTGTGCAGGACGGCGGCTAGGGTGGGGCGGTGCGCCGGTTCAGTCTGTGGCTGCGTGGCAAGCCCATGGTTTCCGATTCGCTGCTCGCGCTCGGACTGTTCGTCATCGATGTGCTCGCCGTGGGGGAGAGCCGCAACAAGATCGCCTACCTGGTGCTCAGCGTGCTGCTGGTGCTGCCGCTGATCTTCCGCCGCACCTATCCGAAGGCCGCCGCGCTGGCGCTGGTGCTGGTGTCCACGACGGCGACGCTGACGAACTGGGCCGGCAACGACGCCGATTCGGCGCATCCGGCGCTGCTGGGCCTGGGCATCATGCTGTACACGCTGGTCGCGTACGTGGGCCGGCGCGAAGGTCTTCTCTACCTGCTGGTGCTGGTGCTGGATGTCGCCTTCTCGTACAGCATGATCGGCAAACCGGAGGGTGCGGACATTCCGTTCACCGCGCTGTACTACGCACTGTGCTGGACCCTGGCCGAATTCGTCGGCGCTCGCCACGCCTACGACAACGAGGTCGCGGCCCGCCTGGCCGTCGCCGACTACGACCGCGAGCGCCGCGCCCACGACGCGGTGGCCGCCGAACGCACCCGCATCGCCCGCGAACTGCACGATGTGGTCGCGCACGCGGTCAGCGTCATCATCGTGCAGGCCGACGGGGCGCGCTTCGCACTGCGGCACGATCCCGACACCGCGGAGCAGGCGCTCGGCACCATCGCCGGCACCGGCCGCGAAGCCCTGCGGGAACTGCGCCGCACCGTGGAGTTGCTGCGCACCGAGCATGCGCCCGAACAACTTCCGCAGCACGGCACCGCCGGCATCGCCAAAGTGGTGGAGATGATGCGCAATACCGGTCTGGAGGTCTCCCTCGAGCTGACCGGCGAAATCGATACCGTCAGCCCGGAAGTCAGCCTCGGCATCCACCGGATCGTGCAGGAATCGCTCACCAACACCCTCCGCCACGCCGGACCCACCCCGTGGGCCCGGGTCACCGTCGCCCGCCGCGACGCCGACGTCCTGGTCGAAATCGTCGATTCCCGCGGCATCCGTCCCGAAACCGCCCCGAAAGGCCGGTCGTGCAACGGCTCCGGGCCCGCCTGGCACACCCCCGCGAGCCTGGCCGGCCCTAACCTGCCCGAGGCCGGATCGATGCCCGGGCGGAGGTTGCCGGCCGCCGCGGCACGCACCTCGGGTGCGGCCGCGCCGAATCCGGCGCTCGCCGGGCGCGCTTCGAACCCACCGTCCGATGACCGCGGCGCCGCCGAGCCCCGGATCCCGGGCAGCGGGCTCGGGCTGGTCGGTATGCGCGAGCGCATCGCCGTGCTCGGCGGGACCTTGTCGGCGGGCCGGAACCCGCAGGGCGGCTGGTCGGTTCGCGCCACCATCCCCCTGAGTCGCAACGAAACCGAGTAGCCGCCGGGGCCGGTCGCGACCCGGGCGGGAGACCGAGAACACCGGGCACGGTCGGCCGACCGATAGATTGAACGCGTGCCGATCACCGTTCTAGTAGTCGACGATCAGGAGCTCATGCGCGCGGGATTGAGGATGGTGCTCGGTGCGCAACCCGACATCGAGGTGGTGGGGGAGGCCGACAACGGCGCCACCGCCATCACCCGCACCGCCGAACTGCGCCCCGACGTGGTGCTGATGGATGTGCGGATGCCGGTCACCGACGGAGTCACCGCCACCGCCCGGATCATCGAATCCGGTTGCGGCAGCCGGGTTCTGGTCATGACCACCTTCGACCTGGACGAGCACGCACTGGGCGCGCTGCGCGCCGGGGCCAGCGGCTTCCTGCTCAAGGACACCCCGCCCGAGGACCTGGTCTCCGCCATTCGCAGCGTCGCCGCCGGGGACGCCGTCGTCTCCCCGAAGGTCACCAAGCGCCTGCTGGACCGCCTCATCGCCGACACCCCAGGATCGGGCCGCGACCCCTCGATCCTCGATGCCCTCACCGCCCGCGAGCGCGAGGTCCTCGAACACATCGCCGCCGGACGCTCCAACGCCGAGATCGCCGCCGCCCTCTTCCTCTCCGAAGCCACCGTCAAAACCCACGTGGGCCGCGTCCTGACCAAACTCGACCTGCGCGACCGGGTCCAAGCGGTCGTGCTGGCCTACGAAACCGGTCTCGTCCGCCCCGGCAGCGCCTGACCTCCGCAAACCGGGAACCGGCCGCGGTGACACGCCGGTTCCGGCCGCAGCCGGTTCCCGCTTTCCGCGGGGACTGTGAGTCGGGACGCAGGCGGGAGAAAAACGGGGGCCTCGCGCGTTGGGGAGGGTAGATCGATCGAAAGGATCGCCGACATGCCCGCACTGCTGTTCGCGCTGTACTTCATTGCCGAGATCGCCACGCTCGTGGTGTTCGGGCACCTGATCGGGGTGTTCCCGACCATCCTGCTGCTCATCGCCGGGTCGGCGGCCGGGTTGGTGCTGGTGCGCTCGCAGGGGCGGAAGGTGTTCGAGGGGTTCCGCAAGGCCGCGCGCGGTGAGGCCGACCCGAGTACCGCGGTCGCCGACGGGGCACTGGTCGGGGTGGGCGCGGTGCTGATGTTCGTGCCCGGTCTGCTGACCTCGATGCTCGGCCTGCTGGCGCTGGTGCCGTTCACCCGGTTCGTGCTGCGGCCGGTCGTGGCGGCGTTCGCGGCGCGACGGCTGCGCCGGGTGGCGACCGCGGTCGGGCCGTACGGATACCGGAACGTGGTCGTCGATCCCGACGGCGAGGTCATCGACGCGACCGTGGTGACCGAGTGGTACGACGACGGGCAGGGCAAGAACGGAGGCGTCCGGGCCATCGATCCGCGCTGAGGTTCGAGATAGCCGGACGCTATCGGCAATTCGGGGCCGGGCCGCCGCTGGGCGCCCGGCCCTTCCGGATCGGACCCAGGTCACAGTGGGCCGGTGCGGTTGCGGGCGGGGCGTACCCGTGGGGCAGACTGGAAACTCGTGAGTACCCAGTTGCTGGTCGGCGGTCGTATCTACAGTTCGAGTAATCCCGACGCGACGGCCATGGCCGTCACCGACGGGGTGGTGAGCTGGGTGGGTCTGGACCGCGCGGGGCGGGCCTTGCACCCCGACGCCGAAATCGTCGAATTGGACGGCGCGTTCGTCGCACCCGCGTTCGTGGACCCGCACGTGCACGTCACCGCACTGGGGTTGAAACTCACCGGACTGGATCTGAGCCGCGCCGCCTCGCTGCGCGAATGCCTGGAACTGCTGGCCGCTTTCGCCGCCGCGCACCCCGAAGGCGCGCTGCTCGGCGACGGCTGGGACGAGACCGCCTGGCCCGAAGGGCGCGCACCGTCGGTCGAGGAGATCGATGCCGCCGCACCCGGACGGCTGGTGTATCTGGTTCGCGTGGACGCACATTCGGCGATGGCCTCCACCGCGCTGCTCGACACCGTCCCCGGCATCACCGCAACCACCGGCTACACCCGCGGCGAACCGCTGCGCGCCGACGCCCACCACAAGGTGCGCGCCGCCGCGCTCGGCGCCCTGGATCGCACCCAGCGCGACCGGGCCCGCCGCGCCGCCTTGGATGCCGCCGCCGCGAACGGCATTGCGGCCGTACACGAATGCGCGGGCCCCGACATCTCCGGCGAGACCGACGTGCGCGAACTCCTGGAATTCCCGCACGGCGTCGAAGTCCGCGCCTACTGGGGCCAGGCCGTCCGCACCGCCGACGAAGCCCGCACGCTGATCAAGGATCTCGGCGTGCACGCCCTCGGCGGCGACCTGTTCGTCGACGGCTCCCTGGGCTCGCACACCGCCCTGCTGCGCGCCCCCTACGCCGACCGCGACACCACCGGCACCGCCTACCTCGATGCCGACGCCGTCACCGCGCACCTCCTGGCCTGCACCGAGGCGGGCATCCAGACCGGCTTCCACGTCATCGGCGACGCCGCCATGGACGCGGTCGTCACCGCCTTCGAACGCGTCGTCGCGCAGGTCGGCGGCCCCGCCGTCGCCGCGCGCGGGCACCGCCTGGAACACGCCGAGATGATCGACGCCGACCAGATCGCCAGGCTCGCGCGGTGGGGTGTGATCGCCAGTGTCCAACCGGCTTTCGACGCCGCCTGGGGTGGCCCCGACGGCATGTACGCCACCCGCCTGGGGGCCGAACGCGCCGCCACCCTGAACCCCTTCTCGGCCATGGCCGCCGCGGGCATCTCGCTGGCGATCGGCTCCGACGCCCCGGTCACCGCGCTCAGCCCGTGGGAAGCCATCCGCGCCGCCGCCCACCATCGCACCCCCGGCCACCAGATCTCCCCGCGTGCCGCCTTCGCCGCCGCCACCCGCGGCGCCTGGCGCGCCGGCGGCGTCCGTGACGGAATGGCGGGCACCCTGGTGGCAGGCGCACCCGCCTCCTACGCGGTCTGGGAGGCAGCCGATCTCGTGGTCGCCGCCGCCTCCGACACCGTCCAGCGCTGGTCCACCGACCCCCGCTCCCGTGTCCCCGGTCTGCCGCCGCTGCACCCGGGCGCCCCGCTGCCGCGCTGCCTGCGCACCGTGCACCGCGGGGTCACCATCCATGCCGGCTGAGTCGCGACCCGAAAACCCCTCCGCCGCAACGCAACCCGACGTCACCGCGCCGGGCCCGCGACCGGAAGCGGCGCCGTACCGCGCGAGCGGACTCGGTCGGGCCGAGCCGGCGGCCGGCCGGCGGGCCGCGGACAAGGCGGGCAAGCCGGTCGCCATGCGCCCGCGGCAGTCGGAGATCCTCACGCTGCCGGCCCTGGAGTCCGAAGAGTCTGCCGCACCGCGTGATTCGAGTGGTGCTACCGAACGGGTCGAGGGACGCCCGGCTTCGGCGGCCGAGTTCTTGCCAGGAGTGTGATGACGACCGAAAGCGGGAGTGCCGCAGTGGAATCCGAAACCTCGGCAAATCGTCGGGATCCGGTCGTATCGGGCGGGTTCGTGGACGAGAGTGACGCGGCCGGGGTCACCGCCGCGGCGGCGGACGGCGGCTCCGGGGTGCGAGGTCGGGCGGCTGCCGTCGCGGCGCGGTATCCGGTGCTGTGGCGGGCGGTGGCGGCGGTGGTCGCGGGATTGTTGCTGTTCGCGAGTTTTCCGCCGCGTACTTTGTGGTTCCTGGCGCCGGTGGGGATCGCGGTGTTGGTGCTCGCGGTGCGCGGAAGTGGGCGGCTGCGTGGGGGATTCGGGTACGGGTTCCTGGCGGGGCTGGCGTTCTTCCTGCCTTTGCTGCCGTGGACCGGGATCTATGTGGGCCCGGTGCCGTGGATCGCGCTGTCGACGGTGTGTGCCGTATATGTCGGGTTGTTCGGAATGTTGGTGCGTCTGGTCGGGCGGCTGCCGGGGTGGCCGCTGTGGGTGGCCGCCGCCTGGTCGGCGACCGAATGGGCGCGCTCGAGTTTCCCGTTCGGCGGGTTTCCTTGGGGGCGGCTGGCTTTCGGGCAGGCCGACGGCTGGTATCTGCCGTTCGCGATGATCGGCGGAGCGCCGCTGGTGAGTTTCGCGGTGGCGCTCACCGGGACCGCGCTGGCCGCGTCGGTATTACGCGCGCTGCCGGAAAAGGGCGGTGCGGGCGTGTCGGGCGGTGTGTCGGATATTCCCAGATGGGGGGCCCGGCGTCTCACATCGTGGACGCGGATTGTTGCTGCGGCAATGCTTGTGGCTATAGTTCCCCTCACCGGAGTGATCCTCCGGACCGCGCTGCCCCGCCCGGAAGACGGCAACCGGCCGATCACGGTCGCCGCCATCCAGGGCAGCGTGCCGCGCCTGGGACTCGACTTCAATTCCCAGCGGCGCGCGGTTCTCGACAATCACGTCAAGCGCACCGAGGAACTGGCGAAAGCCGTTGCCGCGGGCCGGGCCCCGCAGCCGGACGTGGTGATCTGGCCGGAGAACTCCTCCGATATCGATCCCTTCCGCAATGCGGACGCGCGTGCGCTCATCACCCAGGCGTCGCGAGACATCAAGGCCCCCATTCTGGTCGGGGCGGTGCTCGTCAACGATGACCGGACCACCACCAATTCGGTGATCGTGTGGAACGGCGCGGACGGGCCGGGGGAGCGGCACGACAAGAAGATCATCCAGCCCTTCGGTGAGTACCTCCCGATGCGGAGCTTCTTCCGGCACTTCTCCGACTATGCCGACCGGGCAGGCTATTTCGTGCCGGGCACCGGGGACGGCGTGGTGCACGTACAGCCGGCGGGCGGCGGCGCACCGGTGCCCATCGGTATCGCGACCTGTTACGAGGTGGTCTTCGACCGCGCTTTCCAGCAGGCGGTGGAGGCCGGCGCGCAGCTGCTGGCGGTTCCGTCCAACAACGCCACTTTCGGCGACAGCGAGATGACCTTCCAGCAGTTGGCCATGTCCCGCATCCGCGCGGTGGAACACGGTCGCGCCGTGGTGGTCTCGGTGACCACCGGCGTGAGCGCGATCATCACCGCCGACGGCGCCATCCAACAGCAGACTGAACAGTTCGTTCCGGCGGCGCTGGTGGCACAACTGCAATTGCAAACGGACACGACGGTCGCCACTCGGTTCGGCCCCGCACCGGAGCGGATCTTGTGTATTCTGGCCGCGGCTGCCGCTGTGGCGGCGCTGATCCGGCGGCGGACGCACACCCCTGCGACTCCGGCCGAGGTAAGTGCGAGCCGGTAACCATCCGGCGGGACAACATCATCGGATAGACAGCGGGCACGTGCGACGAGGGCCGTCCCGCTCCGGCGGCGCTCTATTCGCCAGCGCGTAACCAGGGCGCTTCTGTCAGCCCGGTTCCTCGCGTTTTGCCCGAGTTTGATGCGGTTTCTTATGCGAGTTAAGCGACAGTCGCGAGGTTTGCCATGAGGTAACTAGCCTAATAAAGCGCTCCGTCAACGTCGTCAGTTGCGGGCAACTCGAGATCACCACCGATCCACTCGGCGGGATGCTCCGAATCATAGGACGTGGATCACGTCCTAAGGCTCGCGCATGCGCGCGATCGCCGACCGTGATCGGTATTGGGGCTCGGGGAGTTGCGTCAACAGCGGCAGAACGGAGTGTTTGATGAGTTCATTGGCCACCGATCGTGTCGACCAATGTTCATCGGGTGAATTCTCGGCTCAACCTTTCGCGCTCTCTCCCGCGCAGGCGGCGCTGTATTACGCGCAGCGCATCAGGCCCGACATTCCGCTCACCATCGCGCAATACGTGGAGATCCACGGCGACCTCGACGTGGGCCGGTTGTTGTATGCCATCGAGCGTTTCGGGTCGGAGACCGAGGTCGGGCATGTGCGGCTGCTGGAGATCGACGGGGAACCGCATCAGGTGGTCGACCCCACCTGGCGGCCGGGCTGGAAACGCCTGGACCTGCGCGAGGAGCCGGACCCGCGGGCGGCGGCCCTGGCGTGGATGAACGACCACGCCAGCTCGCCCATCGATATCGAGAACGATCCGCTCACCATCAATGTGGTGCTGCGGACCGGGGATTCGGACTGGATCTGGTACACCCGCGGGCATCACATCGTCATCGACGGCTATGGGGCCATGAACGGCACCACCCGCGCGGCCGAGATATATACGGCACTGGAGAACCAGACCGAACCGGTCGTCTCCCGCGCCACGCCGCTGGCCACCATCTACGCCGACGAGAGCCGCTACCGCGAGACCACCCGCTTCCGCAGTGACGCGGAGTACTGGCGTGAACAGCTCGCCGGCGTCGGCGAGCCGATCACCCTGTCCGGCAACGGGATGCTGGCCCCCATCTCCGACTCCGGGCGGCGCACCGCCACCGCGGTGCTGGGACCGGAGCTGGAAGCGGCCATCGAAGCCGCGTCGAACACCTTCGGCACCAACAGCTCCGCGCTGTTCGTGGCCGCGCTCGCCTGCTACGTGCGGGCCATCACCGGCAATCAGGACGTGGTGCTGAGCCTGCCGGTTTCCGCGCGCACCACCGTGGCCCTGCGCCGCTCGGGCGGCGTGGTCTCCAATGTGGTGCCGATTCGCGTGCGGTTCAACGGATCCGACACCGTCGCCGACACCGTGCGCGCCATCGAATTGCAGATCACCGGCGCGCTGCGGCACCAGCGGTACCGCAGCGACGACATTCGCAGAGAATGCGGCTACTCGCGCGATGCCCGCGGCTTCTTCGGGCCGATGGTCAACCTCATGCTGTTCCACAGCGAATTGAAGTTCGGCAGCCTGGTCGGGGCCATCAACGTGCTCTCCACCGGGCCGGTCGAGGACCTGTCGATCAACCTCTACAACGGCGTCGGCAACCGCATCCACATCGACTTCGAGGCCAACCCGCGGCTGTACGGGGACGCCGAACTGAGCGTGCACCACGGGCGGTTCATCGACTTCCTGCGGCGCCTGGTGCTGGCCGAGCCGGCGACGCCCGTCGGGGATCTGCCGGTGCTCACCGAGCTGGAACGCGAACGGGTACTGCACGAATGGAACTCGACGCAGGTGGCCCGCCAGGAGGGCACGCTGCCCGGGCTCTTCGCGGAGCGGGCGGCCAGGTGCCCGAACCGGGTGGCGCTGGAGTTCGAGGGTGAGACGCTGACCTACGCGGCCTTCGACGAGCGGGCCAACCGGCTCGCGCGCGAACTCGTCGCGCGCGGCGCCGGGCCGGACACCTTGGTGGGCTTGGCGATTCGCCGCAGCCTGGACCTGCTGATCGGCATGTACGGCATCGTGAAGGCCGGGGCGGCGTACCTGCCCATCGACCCCGACCATCCGGCCGAGCGCACCGCGGCGATCCTCGAGCAGGCCGCGCCGCTGTGCGTGCTGACGGTGGCGCGCGACGGGCTCGAACTGCCCGCCGCCGCCCCGCGATTCGATATCGACACCGCCGATCTGTCCGAACGCGGCGGCCGCCCGATCACCGACGCCGATCGGATCGCGCCGCTGCGCGCCGATCATCTGGCGTACGTGCTGTTCACCTCCGGCTCCACCGGTAAGCCCAAGGGCGTCGGCGTCAGCCATGCCGCCATCGTGAACCGGCTGCGCTGGATGCAGCACGCCTACCCGCTCGACAACAGCGATGTGGTGCTCCAGAAGACCCCCGCCACCTTCGACGTCTCGGTGTGGGAATTCTTCTGGCCCTTGCAGATCGGCGCCCGCCTGGTCATCGCCGCCCCCGACGGGCACCGCGATCCCAGCTACCTGGCCCGCGTCATCGCCGAGAAGAACGTCACCACCGCCCATTTCGTGCCCTCCATGCTCTCGGTCTTCCTCACCGACACCGATGTGCGCGGCTGCACCGGCCTGACCCGGGTCTTCTGTTCCGGCGAAGCGCTGCCCGCCAAGACCGTCACCGAATTCCACACCGCGCTCGGCACCGGACCCGAAGCGCCGCAACTGCACAACCTCTACGGCCCCACCGAAGCCGCCGTCGACGTCACCGCCTGGCACTGCGTCCCCGGCACCACCGAGGTCCCCATCGGCTCCCCGGTGTGGAACACCCGCACCTACGTCCTCGACACGCGCCTGCAACCCGTCGCCCCCGGCGTGGTCGGCGAGCTCTACCTGGCAGGCGTCCAGCTCGCCCGCGGCTACCTGGGCCGTCCCGGCCTGTCCGCGGACCGCTTCGTCGCCAACCCCTTCACCCCCGGCACCCGCATGTACCGGACCGGCGACCTGGTGCGCTGGCGCGGCGGCCGCACCGGCGTCCTGGAGTACCTGGGCCGCAGCGACTTCCAGGTCAAGATCCGCGGCCTGCGCATCGAACTCGGTGAGATCGAGAACGCGCTGCTCACCGACGAACGCGTGGCCCGCGCGGTGTGCGTGGCCCGGCGCGGCCGCGGCGGCGACGAACTCGTCGCGTACGTCGTGGCCGCACCGGCGGCCTCGGCGGCCGGCCTCGAGACGCTCGACGCCGCCGAGCTCAGCGCGGCGCTGCGACTGCGGCTGCCCAGCTACATGGTGCCTTCGGTGATCATGGTGCTCGACGAACTACCGCTCAGCGCGAACGGCAAGGTCGACCGGAAGGCGCTGCCGGAACCGGGCAGCGGGGTCCGGCGTCCGGCGCGGACCACGCCGACCGGACCGCGGAATGCGGTGGAGCAGCAGCTGATCGGGATCTTCGCGGAGGTGCTCGGCACCGACGAGATCGACGTGGCCGACAACTTCTTCGACCTGGGCGGCAATTCGCTCTCGGCCGCGCGGGCCATCGCGCGGGTGAACGCCAGCGTCGGGGCGGCGCTGACCATTCGCGACATGTTCGAATCGGCCACCGTCACCGCGCTGGCGGCGCGGGTGGCGACGCCGCAGGCCGAGGTCGCCTCGCCGAAACTGCGGGCGGGGCAACGGCCGGAACGGATTCCGCTGTCGCTGGCACAGCAGCGGCTGTGGATTCTCAACCGGTTCGCCGAGCACGCCGCCGCCTACAACATGCCGCTCGCGGTGGAACTGACCGGGCCGCTGGATGTTCCGGCGCTGCGGGCGGGGCTCATCGATGTGCTGGAACGGCACGAAAGCCTGCGCACGATCTTCCCGGACACCCCGGAAGGGCCGTGCCAGCGCGTGCATCCGGCCGCGGAGATCCCGCTCACCCTGGAGCCCGTCGACGCCTACGACTCCGATGTGAACCAGCTGGTGACCGAATTCGCCGGCTACGGCTTCGATCTGCGCAGCCAGGCCCCGATCCGGGTGGCGCTCTACGCGACCGGGCCGGATACCCACGTGTTCCTGGTCGTGCTGCATCACATCAGCGGCGACGGCTGGTCGGTCGCACCGCTCACCCGCGACATCATGGTCGCGGTGGCCGCGCGAGCCGCCGGGCAGGCACCGGCGTGGACGCCGTTGCCGGTGCAGTACGCCGACTTCGCTTTGTGGCAGCGCGAATTGCTCGGCGACGAAGCCGATCCGGCCAGTGCGCTCTCGCGGCAGCTGGCCTACTGGCGGGCCGCGCTGGCGGACCTTCCCGATCAGCTGGACCTGCCGCTCGACCGGCCGCGCCCGCGCCAGCGCTCCACCGAAGGCGGGCGGGTGGAGTTCACCCTGCCCGCACAGATCCGCCGGGATCTGGCGGCGCTGGCCGCCGAGCGGGGTGTCAGTACCTTCATGGTGCTGCACGCCGCCCTCGCGGCACTGCTTGCGCGAGTGTGCAATTCGACCGATATCGCCATCGGCACCCCGATCGCCGGGCGCAGTGATCCGGCGCTCGACGACCTGGTCGGCATGTTCGTCAACACCCTGGTGCTGCGCACCCGCATCGACCCGGCCGCCGGCTTCGATCGCATGCTCGCCGAGGTCCGCGACACCGACCTCAATGCCTTCGCCAACGCCGACGTGCCCTTCGAACGCCTCGTCGAGGTGGTGAACCCGGAGCGGTCCGCCGCCCGGCACCCGCTGTTCCAGGTCATGCTCTCCTACGACAGCAGCCCGGAACTGCGCGTCGACCTGCCCGGGGTGGCGGCTCGCGTGCTGCCCATGGCCATGGACATCGCCAAATTCGATCTTCAGCTGACCGTGCACGAACCCGCCGGCAGCGCCGCCGAGGACGCGCCGCTCACCGCCGAATTCGGTTATGCCGCCGACGTTTTCGACCACGCCACGGTGGAGGCGCTGGCCCGCCGATTCGCGGCCCTGCTCGCGGCGGCGGTCGCCGACCCGGCCGTGCCGGTGGGCGACCTGCCGATCCTGGATGCCCGGGAGACCGCGAAGCTGGTGCCCATCATGGGGTCCCCGGCCGAACCGGCCAGCACCCTGGCGCGCCTGCTCGCCGACACCGCCGAACGCGTGCCCGACGCCGTCGCCGTGCGCTATCAGGGCCACGACACCACCTACCGCGAACTCGACGAACGCTCGAACCGGTTGGCGCGGGTGCTCATCGAGCACGGCGCGGGCCCGGAGGTGGTGGTCGCCATCGCGCTGCCGCGCAGCCTGGAGAGCGTTCTCGCGGTGTGGTCGGTGGCCAAGACCGGCGCCGCGTACGTGCCCATCGACCCGGACTATCCGTCCGACCGCATCGCGCACATGCTCGCCGACTCCGGCGCCATGCTCGGCCTGACCAATGCCGAACGGCGCGCCGAGATGCCGGATTGGCCGGGCAGTCGTGGCCGGCACCGCAAGTCGTACGTGGATTGGCTGCTGCTCGGCTCCGAGACCCTCGCGGCGGAGTGCGCGCAGCAGACCGACGCCCCGGTCACCGATACCGACCGGCACCATCCGCTGCGTACCGGCGGCCCGGCGTATCTCATCTACACCTCGGGCTCCACCGGCAAACCCAAGGCCGTCGTCGTCACCAACGCGGGCATCGCCTCGCTGGCGCACGAGCAGATGCAGCTGTTCCGCGTCACCGATGCCGCACGCACCCTGCACTTCTCCTCGCCCAGCTTCGACGCCTCGGTGCTGGAACTGCTGCTCGGCTTCGCGGCCGGCGCCACCATCGTGGTCGCGCCCGCCGGGATCTACGGCGGCGCCGAACTCGCGGCGCTGCTGCGCGCGGAACGGGTGACCCATGCCTTCGTCACCCCGGCCGCGCTGGGCACCGTGCCCGCCGACGACCTGCCCGATCTGGAGGCCGTGATCGTCGGCGGCGAAGCCTGCCCCGAGGATCTGGTCCGGGTCTGGACCGCCGACGACGCGCGACCCGCCGGAATGCCGGTGCGGCGCATGCACAATATGTACGGCCCGTCCGAGGCCACCGTCGCCGCCACCGCCACCGGGCCCATGGTGGCGGGGCGGCCGGTGCCCATCGGCCTGCCCGTGCGCGGTATGCGACTGTTCGTGCTCGACGGCCGCCTGCACCCGGTGCCGCCGGGTGTGGCGGGCGAGCTGTATCTGTCCGGGCCCGGCCTGGCGCGCGGCTATCTCGGCCGGCTCGGCCTGACCGCGCAACGCTTCCCGGCCAACCCGCACGGCCGCCGCGGCGAACGCATGTACCGCACCGGCGATCTCGTGGTCGCCGACGGCACCGGGCAGCTGCGCTTCCTGGGCCGCGCCGACGACCAGATCAAGATCCGCGGCTTCCGGGTGGAGCTGCGCGAGATCGATCACGTGCTGCTGGCGCATCCGGGAGTCACCTTCGCGCTCACCGTGGTCCATCACGACGAGCGCGGAATCCCGCGCCTGGTCTCGTATCTCACCGCCGACACCGAGATCGATGTCCCGGCCGTGCTTGAGACCGCACGCGGCCGGCTGCCCGGCTACATGGTGCCCTCGGCGGTCAGCGTCCTGGAAACGCTGCCGGTCACCCCGTCCGGCAAGCTGGACCGGAAGGCGCTGCCCGCACCGGATTTCGTGGCCGCGGCCCCCTCCCGCGCCCCCGAAACCGAGGTCGAGCAGCAGGTCGCGCAGGTCTTCGGCACCGTGCTCGGTTCGCCCGTGCACGGTGCGGAGGACAACTTCTTCGAGATCGGTGGCAACTCGCTGCTGGCCACCCGCCTCACCGCGGCCCTGCACGCCGAATTCGGCGTGGAGCTGCCGGTGCGCGCCATCTTCGAGGTGCCCACCGTGGCCGGGGTGGCGGCCCGGCTGGCGGAAGCGCCCCGGACGCGGCGGGCGGCGCTGGCATTGCACACCCCGCGCCCGGAGCGCGTACCACTGTCGCTGCCGCAGCAGCGACTGTGGTTCCTCAATCGATTCTCCCCGGAATCGAGCGCCTACAACATCGCTTTCGTGCTGCGTATCGATGGCGATCCGGATCTGCCCGCGCTGCGGGCGGCGCTGGGCGACGTGGTGGAGCGGCACGAGGTGCTGCGCACCGTCTTCCCCGAGGACGAGCAGGGCGCCTACCAGACGGTCCTGGACACCGCGCAGTGCCTGCCGGTGCTGGAGGCCGTCGAAACCGACGATGTCGGCGCGCGCACGGCCCTGCGTTCGCTGGCCCGCCGCGGGTTCGATCTGGCGCACGAGATCCCGTTGCGAATGACGTTGCTGCGCACCGGGAATCGCCGTCACCTGCTGGGCATCGTGCTGCATCACATCGCCGCCGACGGCTGGTCGCTGGGCCCGCTCACCCGGGACCTCGCGGTCGCCTACACCGCCCGCCACGGCGGCGTCGCCCCCGCGTGGACGCCACTGCCGGTGCAGTACGCCGACTTCAGCCTGTGGCAGCGCGAATGCCTGGGCCAGGAGGCCGATCCCGAGAGCGCGGCCGCCATCCAGCTCGCCTACTGGCGGACGGCGCTGGCGGACCTGCCCGAGGAGATGCCGCTGCCCTACGACCGGGCCCGCCCGGCCGAACCCACCCAGCGGGCCGGCGCGGTGCGCTTCGAAGTACCCGAGGAACTCCAGCGGCGACTCGCCGAAGTGGCACGCGCCCACGGGGTTTCGCTGTTCATGGTGCTGCGCTCCACCCTGGCCGTGCTGTTGCGGGTGGTCACCGGCGGCCGCGACATCGTGATCGGCACCCCGGTCGCCGGGCGCACCGATACGCGCCTGGAAGAGCTCGTCGGCATGTTCGTCAACACCCTGGTGCTGCGCTCGGACGTGGACCCGGACCGCAGCTTCGCCGAACTGCTGCAAGCCGATCGCGATACCGAACTGGCCGCGCTCGCGCACGCCGAGGTGCCGTTCGAACGCATCGTGGAGGAGATCGGCGGCAGTGCGGGCGGGATGCGGCCGCTGTTGCAGGTCGCGCTCACCGTGCAGGAACCCGCGCCCGCGCTGCAATTGCCGGGACTGGGATTGGCCGCCGAGGAACTCGATATCGCGCTGGCCAAGTTCGATCTGGAACTGCGGGTGCTGCCCGGCGACGACGAGGACCGGATCTTCGAATTCGTCTACGCCGCGGAACTGTTCGAGCAGCAGACGGTGACCACCCTCGCCGAACGCCTGGTGCGGGTCTTCGACGCCGTCACCACCGACCCGCGGATCAAGGTGCGCGATATCGACGCGCGCACCGATATCGAACGCGAACTGCTCACCCCGGCGTGGGGTCCCGCGCCGGAGCCGCAGTGCAGCCTGGCCGCGTACTTCGCCGCCACCGCGCACCTCAACCCCGACCGGGTGTTCCTGCGCTACGAGGACACCGAACTGACCTACCTGCAATCGGACGTGTACTCCAATCGCCTGGCGCGAGCGCTCATCGCGCGCGGCCTCGGCCCGGGCGACCGGGTGGCGCTCGGCCTCACCCGCTCGGTGGAGTCGGTGCTCGCGGTGCTGGCCGTCGCCAAGGCCGGAGCCGCGTACGTGCCGGTCGACCCCAACTATCCGGCGGACCGGGTGCGGCACATGCTCACCGACTCCGGCTGCCGGGTCGGGGTGAGCCTCACCGCGCACGCCGACCGGCTCTACCGGGCCGGCGGCGACCATCCCGTCGATTGGCTGCTGCTCGACGACGCCGACCTGCTCGACGAACTCGAGGCGCTGGACGACGGCGCGGTCACCGATGCCGAGCGCACCGCCACCCTGTGGACCGCCGACCTGGCGTACGTCATCTACACCTCGGGCTCCACCGGAAAACCCAAGGGCGTGGCCGTCACCCACGGCGGCCTCTCCAACTTCGCCGACGAGATCCGCGACCGCATGCGGGTCGATCGCGAAGCCCGCACCATGCACTTCTCCTCGCCCAGCTTCGACGCCGCCGTCTTCGACCTGCTGCTCGCGGTCGGCTCCGGAGCCACCATGGTGATCGTGCCGCCGGACATCTACGGCGGTGACGAACTGGCCGCGCTGATGGATCGCGAAGAGGTCAGCCACACCTTCATGACCCCGGCCGCGCTGGCCACCATCGACCGGGACCGGTGGCCGCTGCCCAATCTGCGCGCGGTCATGGTCGGCGGCGAGGCGTGCGGACCGGAACTGGTGTCGCGCTGGGCGCCCGGCCGCATGATGTTCAACGGGTACGGGCCCACCGAGACCACCGTGGTGATCAGCATCGCCGGGCCGATGATTCCGGGGGAGACCGTCACCATCGGCGGCCTGGTGCGCGGCGCGCGGGCGCTGGTGCTCGACGAGCGCCTGCACCCGGTGCCGGTCGGCGTCCCCGGCGAGCTCTACCTCGGCGGACAGTCCTGTGCGCGCGGCTATTTCGATCGGCTCGGCCTCACCGCCACCCGCTTCGTCGCCGACCCGCACGGCCCCGAAGGCACCCGCATGTACCGCACCGGCGACGTGGTGCGCTGGACCGCCGACGGTGAGCTCGTCTACCTCGGCCGCAGCGATCACCAGGTCAAGGTGCGCGGGTTCCGGATCGAACTCGGCGAGATCGACGCCGTGCTCACCTCGCACCCCGCGATCCGGTTCGCGCACACCGAGGTTCGCGAGATCGCCGGCGAGCGGCGCATCGTGTCCTACGTGCTGCCGCTCGCGGTGGGCGCGGCGGAGAACGGTGCGGCCGAAACCCTCGGTGGGGGCGCGCCGGCAGCCTCGCGGGCGCTGGATCTCGACGAACTGCGCGCGCACTGCGCCGGACATCTGCCCGCGCACATGGTTCCGAGCAGCCTCACACTGCTGGACCGAATCCCGCTGACGCCGGTCGGCAAGCTCGATCGCGACGCCCTGCCCGAACCGCAGGCCGTGGTGGCCGTGGTGTCACGTGACCCCGAGACCGAGACCGAACGCCTCGTCGCCGAGGTGATGGGGGAGCTGGTCGGGGCCGAGGCGCTCGGCGCGGACGACAGCTTCTTCGAGGTCGGCGGAAACTCGCTGCTCGCCACCCAATTGGTGGCGCGGCTCGCGGCCGCCACCGGGGTACGGCTGGAGGTGCGGGCCGTGTTCGCCGCACCGACGGTGGCCGGACTCGCGGCGCAACTGGACACGGGGACGCCCTCGGGCGACCTGCTGCCCGAACCGCGCAAGCGGACCCGCCCGCAGCGGATTCCGCTGTCGGCGGCACAGCGGCGGCTGTGGTTCCTGGAGAAGTTCAACGCCTCCGGGGATCACGGGGAAGCGCTGGGCGCGTACAACATTCCGGTGGCGCTGCGGTTGCGCGGCAAGCTGGACGTGCAGGCATTGCGTGCCACGCTGCATGCGGTGCAGGCGCGGCACGAGACGCTGCGCACCGTGTTCCCCGAGCTCGACGGTGAACCGTGCCAGCGGATCCTGGAGGCCGGCGAGGCCGCCATCGGCCTGCCGGTGCGCACGGTCGACGAGGCCCAGGTGGCCGCGGAGATCCGGCGCACCGCGGCCGCGGGCTTCGATCTCGCCGCCCAGGTGCCGTTGCGTGCGGCGCTGCTGCGGCTCACCGGCACCGACGCCGAGGAGCACGTACTGGTGCTGGTCGTCCACCACATCGCCATGGACGGCTGGTCGCTGCAACCCCTCGCCGCCGATGTGGCCGCCGCCTACCGGGCGCACACCGCCGGGCAGGAACCGCAGTGGCCCGCGCTGCCCATCCAGTACGCCGATTACACGCTGTGGCAACAGGATGTGCTGGGCCGCGAGGACGACCCGGAATCGGTGATCAGCCGCCAGCTCGACTACTGGCGGCGCGCGCTGGACGGCATTCCGGAACTGCTCGCGGTGCCCGCCGATCGGCCGCGCCCGCCGGTGCCGAGCTATCGCGGCGGCACCGTCGAATGCCGGATCGACGCCTTCACCCATCGCGAATTGCAGGCGCTGGCAGCCGAACACGGCGTCACCATGTTCATGGTGCTGCACGCGGCACTGGTGGCACTGCTGCATCGACTGACCGCCGGTGACGACATCACCGTCGGCACCCCGATCGCCGGACGCGGGCACCCCGCGCTGGACCGCATGATCGGCATGTTCGTCGGAACCCTGGTACTGCGCACCGATGTCGACAGCGGCGCCGGCTTCGGCGACCTGCTGCGCGCGGTCCGCGACACCGACCTGGAGGCCTTCGCGCACGCCGACGTACCCTTCGAACGCCTCGTCGAGGTGCTCAATCCGGCGCGCTCGCAAGCCCATCACCCGATGTTCCAGGTGATGCTGTCGGTGCAGAACCAGCCCGTGCGAGTGCTGGAGCTGCCGGGCATGCGCATCGAGGCCGACGACGCCGACCCCGGCATCGCCAAATTCGATCTGCAATTCACCCTCACCGAATCCTGGACGCAGCGGCGCGAACCCGACGGCATCACCGTGTCGGTCAACTACGCCGCCGACCTGTTCGAGGCGGCCACGGCGCAGCGACTGGCGCAGCGGTTCGTGCGCTTGCTCGGTGCGGCGGCCGCGAATCCGGCCACCGCCGTGGGCGATCTGGAGCTCCTCGACGAAGCCGAATGGTCGGCGCTGGCCCCCGTGCGCGGCGCGGAAGCCGGTCTGCCGATCACCTTCCCGGAGGTGTTCGAGGCCGCCGCCAACCTCAACCGCAGCGCCATCGCGGTGCGGGCGGCGGGCACCCAGATCTCCTACGACGCCCTGGACCGCTGGACCAACCGCCTCGCCCGCGTCCTCATCGGGTACGGCGTCGGACCGGAAGTCCTGGTCGCCATGGGCATTCCGCGCTCGGCCGAATCGGTCGCGGTCACGCTGGCCATCGCCAAGGCCGGCGCCGCCTTCGTGCCGGTCGACCCGAACTATCCGGAACAGCGCATCAGCCATATGCTGCTGGATTCCGGTGCGGCCGTCGGCATCACCCTGGCCGCGCATCGGGAACGCATGCCCGACGGCGCCAATTGGACGGTGCTGGACGCGCCTTCGTTCCGGCGGCGCGTGCTGGCCACCTCCGATGCCCCGATCACCGATTCGGAGCGCACCAGCGCGCTGCGCATGGACAATCCGGCGTACGTCATCTACACCTCGGGCTCCACCGGCATCCCCAAGGGCGTGGTCGTCACCCACGGCGGCCTCTCCAACTTCGCCGCCGAGACCGCGCAGCGCTTCGACGTGCGGCCCGGCTGCCGCGTGCTGCACTTCGCCACACCGAGTTTCGATGCCGCCATGCTGGATCTGCTGCTGGCACTGGGCGGGGCCGCGACCCTGGTCATCACCCCGCCCGGGGTGGTCGGCGGGCAGGAGCTCGGGCAGGTGTTCGTCGAGGAAGGCATCACGCACGCCTTCATCACCACCTCGGCGCTGGGCACCGTCGACCCCACCGGCGTGACCGCGCTGCGGCACGTGCTGGTCGGCGGCGAGGCGCTGCCGCCGGACCTGGTGACCCGATGGGCTCCCGGCCGCAAGCTCTACAACGTGTACGGGCCCACCGAAACCACCATCGTCACGGTGATCTCGCAGCCGATGACGCCCGGCGGGCAGATCACCATCGGCGGACCCATCCGCGGCGTCGGCGTCAGCGTGCTCGACGGGCGACTGCATCCGGCCCCGGCCGGCGTCACCGGCGAACTGCATCTGGCGGGTGCGGCGTTGGCGCGCGGTTACCTGCGGCGGCCCGGAATGACCGCCCAGCGGTTCGTCGCCAACCCGTTCGGCAAGCCCGGCGAGCGCATGTACCGCACCGGTGACCTGGTGCGCTGGCTCGAAAGAGGCGGGCGCGCACGGGATATGGAGTACGTCGGCCGCACCGACCATCAGGTCAAGATCCGCGGCTTCCGTATCGAACTCGGCGAGATCGACTCGGCGCTCGCGCGGCACCCGGAGGTGGAGTTCGCCACCACCATCGGCCATCGCACCCCGGCCGGCTCCACCGCGCTGGTGGCGTATGTGAAGCCGCGCACCGGAACCGCGCCGACCGTCGCCGAACTCACCGCGCACGTGGCCGACCTGGTGCCCAACTACATGGTCCCGCAATCGATCATGCTGCTGGACCGGATCCCGCTCTCCCCGGTCGGCAAGCTCGACCGGAAAGCCTTGCCGGAACCGGTGTTCGCGGCCCGCGAGGGCTACCGGGCGCCGGCCAACCCGATGGAAGAAACCCTGTGCGCGGCCTTCGCCGAAGTACTGGGCATCGAACAGGTCGGCGCGGACGACGGGTTCTTCGAACTCGGCGGCAACTCGCTGCTCGCCACGAAGGTGGTCGCGCAGGTGCGGGCCGCGGGCGTCGAGCTGCCGGTGCAGGCCATGTTCGGCGAATCCACCCCGGCCGCCATCGCGCGCCGACTCGCCGACGCCGACGGTGACGCGGGCGCTGCCCTGCTCGCCGCGCTCGAGGCGCTGCTGCCGCTGCGCCCGGCGGGCGCGGACTCGCTGCCGCCGCTGTTCTGCGTGCACCCGGCCATCGGATTGTCCTGGTGCTTCGCCGGACTGGTCTCGCACCTGCCGCATGAGCGGCCGGTGTACGGCCTGCAAGCCCCGCACGTCTGCGGGGAAGAGAGCCACCCGAGCATCACCGAAGCCGCGAAATACTATGTGGCGCATATGAAAGAGGTGCAGCCGCACGGGCCGTACCACGTGCTCGGCTGGTCGCTCGGCGGGCTCATCGCCCACGAGGTCGCGGTGCAGCTGCAAGCCGGCGGCGACGAAGTGGCGCTGCTCGGTCTGATGGACAGCTACCAGCTGTCGGACCGCTGGCTCGAGCACGCCGTCCCGTCGGTCGCCGACATCATCGGCGAATTCGGCTCCGACCTGCTCGGCGGCGATACCGACGTGGACCAGCGGATGAACCTGCACGAGGCGGCCGAACTGCTGCGCAGCCGCCCCGGGCCGTTCGCCGCGCTCACCGTCGAGCACATGGAACGGCTCTACACCGGCTACACCAACGGCGCGGTACAGGCGCACGGCTTCCGGCCCCGCGTCTTCGACGGCGATCTGCTCTTCTTCACCGCCGCCGACGACGAGATCAACCTGGCCGACCCCGAACGCTGCGCCGCGGCGTGGAAGCCGTACGTCACCGGCACGGTGCACGACCAGAAGGTGCGCTGCCGCCATTCCGGAATGACCACCCCCGAAGCCCTGTCCGTGATCGGACCGGTACTGCGGGATCACCTGGCGGAGTTGGCAGCTCGCGCCGAACGGGAGGAGACCCGATGAGCCTCGCGGTGGAGATCAGAGGACTGGTCAAGTACTACGGCAAGATGCGGGTGCTGGACGGGATCGACCTCGAGATCCCGGCCGGCACGGTGATGGGCCTGCTCGGGCCCAACGGCGCGGGCAAGACCACCACGGTCCGCATCGTCACCACCCTGCTACGCCCGAGCTCGGGCGAAATCCGGATCGCGGGCATCGACGTGCTGAAGGACCCGGCCCGCGCCCGCACCCGGCTCGGGCTCTCCGGGCAGTACGCCGCCGTCGACGCCAACCTGTCCGGGTTCGAGAACCTGCGCATGGTGGCCCGGTTGTACGGCATGACCCGCAAGCGTGCCGCCGACCGCGCCGACGAACTGCTCGCCGCGCTCGGTCTCGAACACGCCGCCGGCCGCCGCGCCGGCACCTACTCCGGCGGTATGGCGCGGCGACTCGACCTGGCGGGCGCACTGGTGTGCCGCCCGCCGGTGGTGGTGCTCGACGAACCCACCACCGGCCTGGATCCGCGTGGGCGCCTGGACATGTGGCGGGTCATCGGCGAACTCGTCGACGACGGCACCACCGTCCTGCTCACCACGCAGTACCTGGAAGAGGCCGATCTGCTGGCCGACCGCATCACCGTCATCGACCGCGGGCGGGTCATCGCCCGCGGTTCCGCCGACGAACTCAAGACCTCCATCGGCGGCGACAAACTCACCGTCACCCTCGCCGCCGGCCAGGACCCCGCGCCCGCGCTGCGCGTGCTGGCCGGGGTCGGCGTCGGCGAACCGGGCCAGGACGCCAACGCCGATCAGGTGTTCGTGGTGGTCGGCGACGGCACCCGCACCATGGTCGAGGCGCTGCGCCGCCTCGACGACGCGGGCGTCTGCGTGCTCGACGCGCACGTGCACCGCCCCAGCCTCGACGACGTATTTCTCTCACTCACCGGCAAATCCGCCGAACGCGTCCCGCCGGTACGCACCAACCACGATGTGCAAGAGGAGATCTTGTCTTGACCACCGCAAACGCCACCCCGGCGGCGCCGCCCGCGCCGCCGGGGCGATCCGACGCGCCCGGACCACTGCTGTTGCTGCCCAGGGTTTTTCGTGACAGTGCCACCGTGGCCTACCGCAATCTGCTGACCATCCTGCGGGTGCCGACCCTGCTGGTGACCGCGACCATCCAGCCGCTGATGTTCGTGTTCCTGTTCGCCTACGTCTTCGGCGCGTCGCTGGGCGGCAGCCAGTACCGGGAGTTCCTGCTCGCCGGAATCTTCACCCAGACGGTCGCTTTCAACGCCGCCTTCACCACCGTCGGCCTGGCCAACGATCTGCACAAGGGCATGATCGACCGGATGCGGACGCTGCCGATGTCGCGGCTCGCGGTGCTGATGGGCCGCACGCTGTCGGACACCGTGGTCAATATCCTGGCGCTCAGTGTCATGGTGGGCTGCGGGTACGTGGTGGGCTGGCGGATCAACGGCGGAATCGCCGATGCCGTCCTGGCTTTCGCGGTGATCCTGCTGTTCGCGTTCGCCATGTCGTGGGTGGGAGCCATTACCGGGCTCATGTCGCCGAGCGTGGAGGTCGCGCAGAGCGCGGGCTTGATCTGGTTGTTCCCGCTCACCTTCATCTCCTCGGCGTTCATCTCGGGGGAGTCGCTGCCGGGGCCGCTGCGGACCATCGCGGAGTGGAATCCGATCACCGCGGTTTCGGCGGCCGGCCGCAAGCTCTTCGACAACGGCTCGCCCCCGACCTTCACTCCCGCCGACGGCTGGCCCGCCGAGCACTGCGTGGAGTACTCGGTGATGTGCTCGCTGGCCATCCTGGCGATCGCGGTACCGCTGGCCCTGCTGCAATACCGCAAGGTCGCCAGCCACTGACCGAGGGTCCCACCGCGGAGCGCCCACTCGCGTCAGTGACGAGGGGCGCTCGCCCTGGCCTCCCGAGGACATAGCGAAGGACCCCCTCTCCCGTACGGGAAAGGGGGTCCTTCGTCGGTTTCGGCCCGCTGGGCCGGAGACCCTCAGCCGCGGCGGCGGCTCTTGATCAGATCCATGCGCTCCTGGAGCAGCTCCTCGAGCTCCTCCTTGCTGCGACGCTCGAGCAGCATGTCCCAGTGGGTACGCGGGGGCTTCACCTTCTTGGGCTCCTGCGTGGTGCCCTCGAGCAGGATGCCCTCCTGGCCGTTGCGGCACAGCCAGGTCGGGGGGATCTCGGCATCGTCGGCGAAGGGAACGTCGAATTCCTCACCGTTCTCGGTGCGGTACTTCGCCATCCGACGCGGCGCGAGGTCGTGGTCGCGGTCGGTCTCGTAGCTCACCGCTCCGAGCCGACTGCCACGGAGTACGCGATCTGCCATGAGTGCGGTCCCTTCTCGCCTGTCGGCAACGTTCTACATCAGTTACTGCGGCGGCGCTCTGTCATGTCGTTACCGTCATGTCAACGCCACCGCGCACGTTTCGGTTCCCGTGGGGAGAACCCTGCCATTCTACCGGTCCGGCGACGATGCTCGCGCCCGGCGTGCCCACCGCCCGCGCGCGCCCGGAAACCATTAAGGTGACGGACCATGTCGCGCACGCGCCTGCTGTCCTGCCTGTGGTGCGGGAGGGAGATCGCCGAATCCGAACTCGGCCGTCGTCGTCGTTATTGCCGCCAGTCCTGCCGGCAGCGGGCGTACGAACATCGAAACAGCGTGAAGGGCACCGGTATTCCCGAGGATTCGGTGGTGCTGAGCGCCCAGGAGGTCGCCGATCTCTCCGATCGCTGGTTCGCGGCCCGCTGCGCCGCCGAGGATGTGGCCACGGCGGTCGCGGAGGGAGCCGACACCATCGAATTGACCGAATTGGCGGCGATTTTGGTGAAACTCACGCGCGATGCCGAGCGGCTGCGCTGAGTGAGCGCGCGGGGATCGGCTGGGTAATCTCGCTGGCGGAGACCGGAAATGACGGTGCGGAGGTCGTGGCGTGCTCGCCGCGGCCGCGCACCAGATAGACCAGCCCGGTCCCGGCGGCCACCACGACGGTGATACCGGCCAGCGCGGTCAGGGTCGCGGCGTCGGGGTGCACGACGGACTGTCCGCGCAGCGCCTGCCACAGCAGCACGCCCACCGAACCCGCGTACCCGAGCGCGAATACTCCGATCAGCTCGGCGCGGGCGCGTTCGCCGCGCAGCCACGGCACCCGCGTGCGACCGAGCCAGGCCAGCGCGAAGACCGCCAGCAACAGCAACTGGATGCCGTGCAGCCCGGCGAAGTGCGGGATGCGCATATCGCCGCCGACGGTGCTCCAGCCGGTGATCGGCATGCCGCCCACACCGTCGCGCACCACCGGCTGACCGTCGATCACGGTATGCCCGGCCACCAGCCGCACCGGCCGCCCGTACGCGTCGGTGACCTGCTGTTCGCCGGTGAATCCCATGAAATAGCCCAGGAACATGCCGGCCACCGCGATGAACAACCCGGCGTGCACCGCGCGGCTGGTCGGCCGGTCCAGGATGCGCTGCCACGAAAGCACCAGCACGATAACCAGATTCGCGACGAACAGACCGGGTACTCCGGATTGGAACACCTGCTGCCCGATCTGGTTCCAGGCGTCGGTCTGGTGATTGAAGTGACTGAAGGTGCCGCGCGCGGCCTGCACCACGATGAACCCGACATCCACGATGCCGGTGACCGCGAAGACGGTCCCCATCCACCAGGTGAGCCGCCGCCCGCGATGCGGGAAGGACAGCAGCCAGGCCAGGGTGCCGGTGTAGAGGACGAAGGCGACAGCGAACTTGAGCGGTTTCACCCACACCGACTCGCCGAGCAGCATGCGGTCGTCGACGGCCATGGCGACCAGGCAGCACAGGGCGAGGACGGTCATGACGGCGGTGGTGAACAGCAGCGGGCGATGCGGGCGTCGGGTGCGGTCGGTGCCGGGGGCGAGAGGCGCGGTGCTCATGCTCGCTGACGCTATGGCCGCCGATCCGCGCGCCACCTCACCCGGCGGTGCGGTTGGGCCGTAGTACCCGGGTATGAGAACAGCCCCGGCGGGGTGCGCCGGGGCTGTACCGGAAATGCTTGTGCCGGAGGCGTTTCCGGGGACCCCTCATTCGGTCCCCGGCCACGGCCGGCGTGGGCGGTGAAACGGTGGTCAGTCGACGGGCGCGCCGACATCCATGCCGCGGCCCGCGAGCCACGGAATCGGGTCGATGGGCGCGCCGGGGGAGGTGTGCACCTCGTAGTGCAGGTGCGGGCCGGTGGAGTAGCCGCGGTTGCCGACGGTGGCGATCTCGTCGCCGGCACGGACCTGCTGGCCGACCTGCACCAGGATGTCCTGCATGTGGCCGTAGACGCCGATGGTGCCGTCGTCCTGCTGCACGCGCACCCACAGGCCGAAGCCCGAGGCCGGTCCGGCTTCGATGACGGTACCGTCGGTGACGGCGCGGATCGGCGTGCCGAAGCCGTCGCCGAAGTCGATGCCGTTGTGCGCGGCGCCCCAGCGCTGGCCGAAGCCGGAGGTGAGCGGACCGGCCACCGGGCGCACGGTCTTGGGGCGGGCCTGCTCGACGTGCAGGCCGTTGAGGAAGTCCAGGACCTCCTGCGGGACGATCTGCGGCATCTGAGCTTCCACGGGGGTGAACGCCAGGGGAGCGGAAACGGTGTTCGCTACTTGATCGCTGACGGGTTCGCCCGCGGCGCTCGGGTCTGCGGCCGCCAGCACTCCGAGGGAGGAGGCGACGACGGCGGAAACGGCCACTGCACGAGTTGCGGCCGTCCGGTACTTGCCGGCCTTGCGGCTGAGAGATAACGGAACGGTTACGGGCATGCATCGAAGGTATGCCAACTCAGCTGACGTTCAGAAACCCTGTGAGCACTGCCACATCGATACAAAAGCCCAGTTGATATGTCACGACATGGTAACGACACGCCGGTGATTCCCGGGTGACGTAGGGAAATGCCCGGGATGTGCTGTATTGACCGAGATCGAGCGTGCGGGCACTCTGTTTAAGTGGTCGCTAATGGAGTGAAAGTGTTGAGCGCGCTCGCCGACCCCACTCGCCGGGCCGTTTTCGAAGCGCTGCCACAGGGCGGCAAATCGGTGGGGGAGCTCGCCGCGGCGCTCGGTGTCACCAGTTCGGCTATCTCTCAGCATTTGAAGGTGCTGCGTGACGCGCGGTTGGTGATGGTGCGGCCGGTGGGCACTCGCCGCCTGTACTCCCTGGACCCGCGCGGTCTGGCCGACGCCCGCGACTATCTCGAACAGTTCTGGCCCAGTGCCATCGCCGCCTACTCCGCGGCCCTGTCGACCGCGCGCACCGACGCACCCGGGCCCTGAACGGGCCGAGTTGCGTTGCTACGGGACCGCTTCCGGTGTCGGACCCGGTCGTTAGGGTGTCGGAATGAGTGCCGTCGTCGCCGCCGAACCCCGTCGCCGCCTCCGGTTGCCCGGCTGGTCGGTGCCGTTGGTGTTCGTCGTCGGCGCGCTGTCGCAGTACGCGGGCGCGGCGGTGGGGGTGTTCCTGTTCGACACCGTCGAGCCCGCCACCGTCGCCTGGTTGCGCGCCGCCGCGGCCGGAATCGTTTTGCTGGCGTGGCGGCGGCCGTGGCGGAACCGGTGGACCCGGCGCGCGATGACGGTGGCGGCCGGATTCGGGGCGGTCACGGTGGCCATGAACATCACCTTCTACGAGGCGATCGCGCGAATCCCGCTCGGCACGGCGGTGGCCATCGAATTCCTGGGACCCATCGCGGTGGCCACCCTCGGTTCGCGCCGTACCCGGGATGTGGTGGCTGTCGTGTTGGTGGCGATCGGCGTGGTCCTGCTCGCCGGGGTGAGCTTGCGGGCGGATGCGCTGGGCGTGGTCTTCGCGCTGGGCGCCGCCGCCATGTGGGCGGGCTACATCCTGCTCGGCAAACGGGTGGCCGATGCGGGGGCGGGGCTGGATTCGCTGGCCGTCGGTATGGCGATCGCCGCCGCGCTGCTCGCCCCGCTTCTGCTGACCCGTCAAACCTTCATCGACGCAAGCGTTTTCGCCGATCCGCGAACCTGGTTGTTCGGTGCGGGCGTGGGCGTCCTGTCCAGCGCCGTGCCCTATGCGCTGGATCAGGTGGTGCTCGAGCGGGTCGGGCGGGCCCGTTTCGCACTGCTGCTGGCGCTGCTACCCGCGACCGCGGCGGTCGTCGGCGCGCTGGCCCTGCGTCAGATACCCGGCCTTGCCGAGGTGTGTGGTATCGCCCTGGTGATGCTGGCGCTGACGGTCAGTGCCCGCCCCGCGTCGAAGCGATCCGCGACCGACCTCGACCCGGCCGATCGAACTCCCGCCGCTGACCGAACTCCCGGTGCCGGCCGCATTCCAGCTGCCGACCGCACCGTTATATAGGCAGCCGATCGCACTCCGCGTCGGAACACGCTCCGGTGATGCGCCGTGCTCAGCCGACCCGGCGATACGCCTGCTGCCCCCGCCGATCCAATCCCGTTCCCGGCCACGGCCTTTTGCGTAGTTGTTTGTCCACGGCATTGAGCACTTCGGGTACGCCGATTTTCAGCAGCCCCTGGTCGACCTCGCGCCCGTCCGGGTCCCCGGTCTGCCCGGCCCACAGCACGGCGTGCCGGCCGAGCAGATGCGGCGGCGGGCCGTTGCGGCTGGGCGGGGTGGGGCCGAACAGCAGCACGGTGCGGGTGCCGAAAGCCGTTGCCAGATGCGCGACTCCGGTGTCCCCGCACACCACGAGCGCGGATTCGGCGACGGTGGCGGCGAGTTCGATGAGGTTCTGCTGTCCGGCCGCGACCCGGGCGGGTGCGAGTCCGGCGCGGTGGGCGACCTCGAGGGCGATATCGCGTTCGGCGTCGTCCCCGGTGAGGATGACTTCGCGCCCCTGCACCAGCAGATGCCGGATCACCGCGGCGAACCGATCGGCGGGCCAGCGGCGCGCGGCCGCGCTGGCGCCGATGTGCACCACCACCGCATCGCGATGGCTGGTGGTGGCGACCGGCGGGACCAGACCGAGATTGCGGCGGTCGGCGGTGATCCCGTCGGATTCGAGCAGATGGCACCAGCGGTCCACATCGTGCATATCGGGCTGCCAGTCCGGTCCGGCCAACTCCGGGAAGGCCGGATTGCGGTAGGTGAGGATGCGTTGCGGCCGGGTGCGCACCAATTCCACGATGCCTTCGGCGCCTGCCCCGTGCAGGTTGACCGCGAGCGCGGGCGGCCCTCCGTCCCAGCGCATTCCGGTGGCTTCGCCGACGGGCACCATCTCGTCGACGGAGGCGATCAGATCGACGATGGGTTTGAGTCGGTGTGGTGCGGCGAGTGCGATGTGATCGCCGGGCCTGGCCCGGCGGAGTGCGCGCAGCGCGGGGACCGCAGTGAGCAGATCACCCAGTCCGCGTGCTCGCAGCACGAGTACAACCGCCACCTGAGTTCTCCTAGCCGACTGACCGCCCATAACCGTTCGGCTCTCCTGCTGGGGAGAGCCCTGGATGGGGACTACCCGATGGCTTTCCCGGTGAAACCCGGCGGTCGGCCCGATCGACGGGATTGTGGTACTACCGGCTGTCGTTGGGGTGCGGCGATCAACTAGCGTGTGCGGTATGACCTTCGTCTACAACCTGGTGGTAGTGGCCCATCTGCTGGGTATGGCGGCGGTGGTCGGCGGTTACGCCGCCGCCCAGCCGCGGGTGTCCGAGTTGATGGTGTGGGGTGCGCGGATTCAGCTGCTCACCGGCATCGTGCTGGTCGGCCTGGCCGAGTCGATCGATTCGCTCGGCAAGGACCCGAATATGACCAAGATCGTGGTCAAGCTGGTGATCTCGGTGGCGGTGGCCGGTCTCGCCGAGGTCGGGCGCGCGGATGCCAAGCGCGGCAAGGCCGTTCCGTGGATGACGCACGCCGCGGGCGGGCTGGCCGTGCTGAACGTGTTCGTCGCGGCGCTCTGGCACTGACCGTTATATAAGGCCGTATCGCACGGGGTGCACGCATGCACCCCGTGCGACTTTCTTTGTCGCCGCGGTCAGCGGCCGGAGTTCGCGTGCTGCGCCAGGGTTTTCACGATCTCGGTGGCGACCACCGCGTGCCCGGCCATGGTCAGGTGGATCTGGTCGGCGCTGAGCCAATCCGGACGCTGCCCCGCCGGGTGGGCCCAGAATTCGGTGAGGATGGCGTCGTGGCGGGTGGCGACGCGGCGCACCACGCCGGCGAAACCTTCGAAGAGCGGACGCAGCGGGACCAGTTTGCCGCGGAAGGCGTCGGCGAGGGTGAACATGGACAGTCGAGCTCCGGTCCCGGCGGCGCGGGCGCAGAGTTCGTCGAGTTCGCGTTCCACGCTCGCCAGGTTCGCCCCGCGCCGGAACAGGTCGTTGCCGCCGCAGCTGATGTGGACGAGATCGGGCTCGAATTCCCGTAGTGCGCCGAGTTGTTCGGTGCGAACCTGCTCGATGAGTGCGCCGACCTTGCCGGTATTGAGGTAGGCGGTACCGGGGTGGGCGGCCGCCAGCAGGTGCGCGACCCGATCGGCCCAGGGCAGGTCGCGGTAGCCGGGCCAGGAATCTCCGGTGCCCGCGGCGGTGGAGTCGCCGATGACCGCGAACCGCCGCCAGGGCGCGTCCACCAGCAGCGCGGCGGCGGTCAGGTCGTCGAGCAGCATGGGATCGTCCGCCTCGGTCGGGGCGAGGCCGGGTGCGGCGATATCGGTGTGGCTCACAGGTTCTCCTCGGCGCGGGCGGGCAGGGCGGCGAGAACGGCGGCGGCGAGGGAGATGCCGGCGCAGATCGCGAACAGGGTGTGGAACGCGGCCAGGGGGTCGGCGGGCCGGGCGGCGAAGACCGCGGCCAGCACGGCGACGCCGAGTGCGCCCCCGGCTTGGCGGGCGGTGAGGTTCATCCCGACCCCGGCGGCGAAGCGTTGCGGGGGCAGCGATCTCGCGGCGGTGGTGCCCAGTACGGTGACGATCAGGCCGATGCCGCCGCCGCCCAGGATCCCGGCCGGAATCCAGCCCCGCCAGAGTTCCGGGGTGGCGCCGAAGGGGCCGACGCTCATATAGAGGGTGGAGGCGGCGAACATGACCGCGCCCAGCACACCGAGGCGGCGCTGGATCGGTTCGGTCGCACGCCCGGCGGCTACGGCGGTCACCATCGAGGTGATCGCGCCGACGGTCATGGCGGCGGCCGACTCCAGCACCGAGTAGTGCCAGACGGCGTCGAGCCACAGCGGTCCGGCCAGCAGCCACGCGAACATGGTGGCGCCGAAGACGAATGCGGTGGCGTTCACCAGCGCGTACCGGTGACTGCGCCACAGCCCGACCGCGATGGCCGGACGCGGATGGCGGCCGGATCGCCACAGCGCGAACACGATCAGCGCTATGCCGCCGAGACCGCAGGCCAGCGTGCGCCGGTCGGTCCAGCCCCACGGCTGGCCCTGGGTGACCGCCGCGACGACCGCGCCGATGCCGAGCGCGGTGGCCAGGGTGCCGAGCAGATCGGGCAGGCCGTCACCGTGACGAGCCTCGTCGCGGGCCAGGCGCAGCCCGAAACCGATGAGCAGGGCCACGATCGGCACATTGATGACGAATACCGATCGCCATCCGAACCACTCGACCAGCGCGCCGCCCGCGGCCGGTCCGACGGTGGCGGCGAAACCACCGGCCGCCGTCCACGCCGCCATGGCGATCCCGATGCGTTCGGGTGCGGTGGTGCTCAGCACCAGGCCGAGCCCGGCCGGAATCAGGAAGGCGGCGCTCGCGCCTTGCAGGAACCGTCCGGCGATCAGCCATTCGGCGCCGGGGGCGAGTGCGGACAGCAGGGAGGTGAGGGCGAAAGCGGCCAGGGCGTAGAGGAATACGCGCCCGCGCCCGAGTGCGTCGGCGAGCCGGCCCGCCGGGGTGAGCAGTGCGGCGAAGGCGACCGCGTACCCGCTGACCACCCAGGTGAGGCTGGTGGCGGCGGTGCCGGGGAAGTCGCGGCTGATGGCGGGGAAGGCGATGTTCACCACCGACAGGTCGAGGAAGGCGACGAATGCGGCCCCGCAGGCAACCAGCAGGGCGCGGCGGGCGGTGGCCGATTCCGCGGGCCCGCTCGGTGCGGGGGCCGGGGTCGCGTCCGGTTGGTCGGTAATGGGTGGCGCGGTCGCGGGCCGCGCGGGTGTCTCTGTCATGGACGAACTTTCGAGACGAAGCGGAAGTGTACGAACGATCGTTCGTATTGTTGAAAAGTACGACCGATCGTTCGTATTTGCAAGACCGCGGTGCCATGATGGTGGGGTGGCCGATCCGATTCAAAGCTCCGACCAGCAGATTTCCGATCAGCGATTGCTGAAGGGCGCGCGTGCCCGCGCCACCATCGCGCGCCGGGCGGCCGAGGTCGCCTCCGTCGAAGGGCTCAACGGGCTCAGCCTCGGACGCCTGGCCGGGGATCTCGGGGTGAGCAAGAGCGGAGTGGCGACGCTGTTCGGGTCCAAGGAGAACCTGCAATTGGCCGCGGTCGAATCGGCGCGCGAGGTGTTCATCGATACGGTGTGGCGGCCGGCGGTCTCGAGGCCACGGGGCATCGAGCGGCTACGGGCGTATATGGAGCACTGGTTCGCCTATATCGGCGAACCGGTCATGCCGGGCGGTTGCTTCCGGGTGGCGGGCATGGCCGAGTTCGACAGCCGGCCCGGCCCGGTGCGTGATGCGCTGGCCGCCGACCACCGGGACTGGCTGGCGGTGCTGGAGAAGGAGATCCGCCGCGCCCAGGATCAGGGCCTGCTGCCCGGGCAGCAGCCGCACGCGCTGGCCTTCCAGCTCGATGCCCTGGTTTCGGCGGCGAATACCGCCTCGCAGATGGGTGACCAGAGCGCGATCCCCACCGCGCGCGGGATCATCGACGCGCTATTGGGCACGTAATCGACCGGCGCACTGCGGGTTTGCATTGCGTGCAATTTCGCCGCCGGTGGTCCGAATTGCATCCGATGCGCGAATGCAGTTCGCCCACAGTTGGTTTCACGTAGAACGAGGCGCGTACATGATGAGCGCGACACCGGCCAGGCAGACCAGCGCGCCGATCACATCCCAGCGGTCGGGCCGGAAACCGTCCAGGGCCATACCCCACAGCAGCGAGCCCGCCACGAACACGCCACCGTAGGCGGCGAGGATGCGCCCGAAGTTCGCGTCGGGCTGCAAGGTGGCCACGAATCCGTAGAGCCCGAGCGCGATCACGCCCGCCCCCATCCACGCCCAGCCGCGATGCTCGCGCACGCCCTGCCAGATCAGCCACGCCCCGCCGATCTCGGCGACGGCGGCGAGCGCGAACAGCGGAATGGATCGCAGCACGGTCATGCGGGCAACCTTATCGGCGGCCGCCCGCTGACCGATGACGTGCCGCGGCCGGACCGCCTCTGTATCCGCGGTCCGGCCGGGCGCGCCCTCAGCTGTCGAACAGCTGCTGTCCCAGGTATCCGCCCGGCGCGGGCACGCCGGGCGGAATCGCGAAGACGGCCGAACCGACCGGTGTCGTCCACTGGTTGAGCGCGTCGAATTCGGCCAGCCGCTGCTGCACGGGCAGGAACTGGGCGTCGATATCGCGCTGGCAGGAGACGAACAGCAGCCCCGAGTTCGACACCTGCCCGGGGGCGGGTGCGTCGTCGTAGTTGTAGCCGCGCCGCAGGAAGCGTTCACCGTCGTGCTGATGGTGCGCGCGGGCGATATGCGAGGACGGCGGGATGACCGGGATGCCGTACTGGTCGACGGCGGTGAAATCCGGATCGTCGAATTCGTGCCTGCCGCCCAGGGGTGCGCCGTTGGAGTCGGTGCGGCCCAGGGTGATGGCGCGCCCGTCGGCGTCGAGCTCGTCCCAGCTGTCCAGGTTCATGGCGATGCGCCGCAACACCATCGAGGTGCCGCCGGCCAGCCAGGGCCGGGCGCTGTCGTCGCACCACACCAGGCGATCGAAATCCGGTGTGCCCGCGGCGATATTGACGGTGCCGTCGACCTGCCCCATGAGGTTGCGCATGGTCTGTCCTTTGGGCGCGTTGCGGAATCCGCGCTGCACCCACCGGACCGCGACCAGCGATTTCACGTGTTTGGACAGCACGCGCACCGCATGCGAGACCGTGGTGGCTTCGTCGGAGCAGATCTGCAACATGACATCCGCGCCGGTGTAGGCCGGATCCAGCTTGTCGATCTCGAACGCGGGCAATGGTTTCAGCCAGTGCGGGCGTTGGTGCTCGAGTCCGGCCGCGGTGAACAGGCCCGGCCCGAATCCGGCGGTCACCGTGAGCCCGGCGGGCCGTTGCGCCAGTTCGGGTTCGGTGTCGGCGAGTGCGGGACGGCCCTGGGTGAGGCGGGCGGCGTCATCGGTCCAGATCTTCAGCAGCCCGATGATGTCCTCGCGGCCGGTCCCCGGGACGAGATCGAATCCGGCGTAGGCCACATATCCGGCGGGGTCGGTGTCGATGCCCGCCTGGTGCGGCCCGTAGAACGGCACGGTGTCCAGACCGGCATCCCGATCGTGCTCGCGATGGGGGAGAGTGGCCGCGCCCCAGCCGATTCCGGCGGCCCCGGCGACCCCGGCGGCGGCCACCCCGCCGCCGAGTAGTCGCCGCCGCGAAACCCGCTGGGTGCGCGTGCCGGCCGGCTCAGCCACCGTGCGCGGGATTCGCGGTGGTGGGCGCGTAATTCTCCTTACCGCCGGCGAAGTCGCGCACCTGGGCGGTGACGGTCGTGGTGGAGCCGTCGGAGAAGGTCAGCGTGATGGGTGTTTCCGCGCCGGTGCGCAGCGGGCCCGTCAATTCCATGAACATCAGATGCTCCGCGCCCGGCTTCAAGGTGGCGGTGCCGTGCGCGGGAATGGTGAGCCCGCCTTCCTTGGGCCGCATGGTCTTGTCGCCACCGGGAGCGTCGGCCACCACCTCGTGGATCTCCACCCGCGCCGACGCCGGACTCGATGCCGCCACCAGCTGGACCGGCCGGTCGCTGTTGTTGGCGAGCTGACCGAACGCGGCCGACATACCGCTGTCGGCCGCCTTGATCCATTGATCGCTCATGGTCACCGAGTCGGCGGCCTTGGCATCGGCCTGCGAGGCCGTATCGCCGGAAGAACAGGCCGTTGGCAGCAGTGCGAGCGTGGTGACCGCGGCGGCCACGCCGAGCCGGCGGGCGAATCCGCCGGTGCGCAGGCGGAAGCTGTGGCAGTGGGGGAACTGGGACATGACGGAACTCCGATTCGTCAGGGAGACAGGGAAATCACCTCTCCAGCCAGGGCCGCCGTGCGCGCCGTGCTGCGCCGGTCGAACCGGAGCCGCCGTGCGAGTCGTGCTGCGCCGGTCGAACGAGAGCCGCGGTGCGAGTCGTACTACGTCGGTCGAACCGGGGCTGCCGTGCGAGCCGAACTACACCGGTCGTGCGGTGCGTCGGTCCGGGCCACATCGGCCATCAGGCGTGGTGGCGTACCGGGCGTCGTGCGGTGAGCGTCGCGCCGCTGTGCGGACCGCGTCCGGCCGGGCGTGCGGTGCTGCCGCTGCGGCGTGCAGCGATGGCGTCACCGAATCACGTGGTCACGGATGGTGATCGGTCCGGCGGACAGCGGATCGATCGGCGGCGTGCCGCAATCGCGAGGCAGGTCAGGCTGGAATGAGGTGAGTGCGGGAATGCGGCGGGCGGGGTGGCCCGCGGCGCGCGATGCCCGGGGTGACCAGCAGCTGCTGGGCGCGGGCACGATCGTCGCTGCGGATCCGGCGCGCATGCCGCACCGGGGGCTGCGGGGCCCGGAACAGGTGCAGGATGAAGCGGCGCACGCTGGTCAGGGCGCGGCGCAGACCCGCTTCGGCGGCCCGAATCACGAACGCGCCGAGCGGGATTGCCAGCAGGTGCGCGGCGAGCATCACCGGCGTCAGGCCGTGGTGGTGATGGTGCCCCGGCGACATGGTCAAGGCGGTGTGGCCGATGGTCTGCCCGGCCGCGAGCATGCCCATCAGCGACAGCAGGCCGTGGCGCGGCCGCAGCGATGCCACCACGACGCCGATCAGGACGCAAGCGGTGAACAGCAGAGTGAGTGCGGCGCTGTCGGGAAAAGCGGTCCCGCCGCCGAGCGCGTGCGCGAGAATGGCGACGGCCCCGGACGCGGCCCCGACGGCAGCGCCGCGCAGGCGCGCGGTGTGATCCGTCGGTGAGCGCACCCGCACATGCTACGGCGGCGGTCCCTACACCCCGCGTGCAGGGGCCGTGAGCGGCGTCTCCACAGGATCTTCACACGCGGCGCGAACCATCTCCACGCCGACTGCATAGGGTCCTTCCCATGGAACTGAGTCAGCGCGGCGGTCGGCGCATTCTGGTGGTGGAGGACGAGCCGACCATTGCCGAGTCGATCGCGGCCCGGTTGCGTGCGGAGGGTTTCACCGTGGAGCTGGCGCACGACGGGCCGGCCGGGGTGGCGGCGGCCGAACGCCTGGACCCGGATCTGGTGGTGCTGGATGTGATGCTGCCCGGGTTCGACGGGCTCGAGGTGTGCCGGCGCATCCAGTCGCGGCGTCCGGTGCCGGTGCTGATGCTGACCGCGCGCACCGATGAGACCGATGTGCTGGTCGGGCTGGGTGTCGGCGCGGACGACTATCTGACGAAACCGTTCTCGCTGCGGGTGCTGACCGCGCGCATCCACGCGCTGCTGCGCCGGGTGGAGCGCGGCGCCGCGCCCGCCGCGACCATCGTGGCCGGGGATCTGCGCATCGATCTGGATCAACGCCGGGTGTGGCGGGCCGAGACCGAAACCCAGCTGACGCCTTTGGAATTCGAGCTGCTGGTGCAGCTGGCGCGGCGGCCGCGCACGGTGCTGGCGCGGGAGCGGCTGCTGAGCGAGGTGTGGGGGTGGGCCGATGCGTCGGGCACGCGCGCGGTGGACAGTCATATCAAGGCGTTGCGCCGCAAGCTCGGTTCCGACCTGATCCGGACCGTGCACGGTGTCGGTTACGCGTTGGAGGCGCGGTGAGGGCGCTGGCGCGGGCGGTGGCCGACTGGATTCGCAGCTGGTTGCCGCGGCCGCTGGATCGGGTGCGTTCGATCAAGGTGAAGCTGGCCATCCTGATGGTCGGCGCGGGCGCGGTCGCGTTCGGTTTCTTCGCCCTGCGTATCGGCTGGCTGCCGCCGAAGACCACCTTCGCCGCCATGCTGCTGGCGCTGGCGACTTCGCAACTGCTGGCCCACGGTATGACCCGCCCGCTGCGGGAGATGACCGCCGCCGCCAAACAGATGGCGCAGGGCGACTATTCACGCCGGGTGCGCGCCACCTCCCAGGACGAGGTCGGCCAGCTCGCCGAAGCGTTCAACCAGATGGCCGCCGATCTGGCCGCCGCCGAGCAGCAGCGCCGCGAATTCATCGCCAACGTCTCGCACGAACTGCGCACTCCCATCACCGCTTTGGGTGCGGTGCTCGAGAACCTGGTCGACGGTGTCGCCGAACCCGACCCGGCCACCCTGCGCACCGCTCTCGCGCAGACCGAACGGCTCAGCCTGCTGGTCACCGAATTGCTCGCGCTCTCCAGTATCGAAGCCGGGGCCGTCCACCTCGATCGTGAACCGCTCCCGCTGCAACCGCTGCTGAAAGAGGTTGTCGCCGAAGCCGAGGTGATGGCCGCCGCGGTGGATCGCGCGGTCCGTTTCTCGGTTCATCTCGACGACCCGGGCCTGCTCGTGCACGCCGACCGCGCTCGCCTGCACCAGGTGCTGCTCAACCTGCTCGATAACGCCACCCGCCACGGCCCCGCGCACGGCGAAGTCCGCATCCACGCCCACTCGGCCCGCACCGGCACCGTCATCGAGGTCCAGGACGACGGCCCCGGCATCCCCGCGGCCGAACGCGCCCGCGTCTTCGAACGCTTCACCCGCGGCGGTCACACCAACGGCGGCACCGGCCTGGGCCTGGCCATCGCCCGCTGGATCGTCGAACTACACGGCGGCAGCATCGCCGTCGCCGACCCGGGCTCGCGCATCCGCCTCACCCTCCCGGCCCAGTAATCACGTTCTCGCCCAACGCTTCCCGTCCGCCGAGTGCCCACGGGCCGCTCCCGCACACCTACCGAAGGACACCCGATGCCCGAAACCCCCGAGCCCGTCGCCGATCCGACCCCGTCCCCGCACGACGACGGGCCGCCGCAACCCGCCGCCGCGCCGGAGACATCCATCGCGTCCGCGCCGAATCCCGTGGTGGCGGTGGGCGCGGGCGAGTCGGTGGGGTCGCAGGCCGCACGATCGGTGAAATCCGGATCGTCCGCATCGGTACCGCCCACCTCCTCCTCCTTCGACACGGGTATGCACGTGGCGGGCGGGGAGTTGCCGCCCGCGCCCGGCCCCCATGGTGTGGCGGCGTTGTCCTGGCCGAGTGCCGCGCCCGGGCGCGTGGTGCCGCGCTCGATGCGAATTCCCATGCCGCGCGGGACCTTGCCCGCGATCGGGGTGGCGGGTGTGGCGGCGGCGGTGTGCGTGCCGTTCCAGGGGCCGGGGATCGGTTGGCTGCTGGCCGGATCGGTGGCGGCCGCGGCGGTGTACGTGGTGGACCGTGCGGCTCGGCGCAGCGCCGATGGTGTGCGCCCGGATTCGAGTGTGCCCGCCGCAGCCGACGACGGTGCCGCCGCAGCCGACGACGGTGCCGCCGCAGCCGACGACGGTGCTGCCGCAGCTGATCGCGGTGCTGCCGCAGCTGATCGCGGTGCTGCCGGAGCCGATGGCGATGCCGTTGTGGCTGATGGCGATGCCGTTGTGGCTCAGGCCGGTGCCGTGGGAACGCTCGAGACGGGGGTCGCGGCGTCCGGCCGGAGTATCGCCTGGGGCCGGGTGTGGTGGACGGGGCTGGCGCTGGTGTTGCTGGCGGTGGGGGTATTCCGCGACGCGCCTTGGCTTTTCCTGGTGTGTGTACTGGGGGCCGGGGCGGCGGGGTCGCTGGCGGTGCTGGGCCGGCGGTCGGTGTACGGGATCGTGTTCGAAGTGCTGGCGGTGCCGATTTCGGCGTCGCTGGCGCTGCCGTGGGTGGCGCGCGGGATCGGCCGGGTGCGCTGGCGGCGCGGGCAGGTGAGTGCGGAGGGGGCGGCCCGGATGTGGTGGTCGGTGCTGGCCACGGCCGGGTTGCTGATCGTGGTGGTGCCGTTGCTGGCGGCTGCGGACGCGGTGTTCGCGGAGTTGGTGTCGGGGCTGATCCCGCAGTGGGACGCGGCGCCCGTCGCGCGCTGGGTGTGTGTGTTCGTGCTCGGCGCGCTGGGTGCGGCGGGTGCGTTGTATCTGCTGGCGGGACCGCCGCCGGCCGCACGACCCGAGGGCAGCGGGCGCACGGTGTCACGCTGGGAGTGGGTGTTGCCGGTGGGGGCGTTGAGCGTGGTGTTCGCGGTGTTCGTGGCCACGCAGGTGGTGGTGTTGTTCGGCGGGGACGGGTACGTGCAGCGCACGGCGGGGCTGACCTATGCCGAGTACGCGCGCAGCGGGTTCGGGCAGCTGTCGCTGGTGACCGTGCTGACGTTGATCGTGATCGCGGCCGTATCGCGCTGGGCGGCAAGGGAATCGGTGGCCGACCGGATGTGGCTGCGTAGCCTGCTCGGCGTGGTGAGCGCCCTGTCGCTGGTGATGGTGGCCTCGGCGGCGCATCGCATGTGGACCTATCAGCAGGCGTACGGGTTCACCGTCCCGCGGCTGACGGTGATCGTGTTCGAAACCTGGATCGGGGTGGTGTATCTGCTGGTGCTGGCCGGGCTGGTGGCATTGCGGCCCGGCTGGGTGAGCCGGGCCGCGGTGGGGACGGCGCTGAGCATGCTGGTGGGGTTGGCGGCGCTGAATCCGGAGCGGTTCATCGCCGATCGCAATATCGACCGGTGGGAGACGGGCAAGACCATCGACGGCTTCTATCTGAGCCAGCTGTCGGCGGACGCGCTGCCCGCCCTGGACCGGCTGCCGGAGCCGATGCGCACCGATATCGCCGAGACGATCCGCAAACGGCTGGGCCAGGACACCTGGCAGAGCTTCAACCTCTCCCGCCGCGCCGCCCGGAACTGACGGCGGCCGGCGCGGTCGGCCAGGATGGATCGGGTGGGTGAACACAAGGACCGCATGCTGCGCGGTGAGCTGTACCGCGACAACGACCCCGAGCTGCTGGCCGAGCGCCGGCACTGTCAGGAGTTGCTGGACGAATTCAATGCCACCGGGGCGGGGGAGGAGGCGCGGCGCCGGGGCGTGCTGGAGAAATTGCTCGGCGAGATCGGGGAGGGCTCGTGGATCATGCCGCGCTTCCAATGCGATTACGGGTATCTGATCCGGTTGGGGCGCAACAGTTTCCTCAACTACGACGCCATCGTGCTCGATTGCGCGCCGGTGACCATAGGCGACGATGTGTCGATCGGGCCGCGCGCGCAACTGCTCACCGCCTTGCATCCGATGGCCGATCACGAACTGCGGCGGCAGCGGTGGGAGACGGCCGCGCCCATCACGATCGGCGACAATGTGTGGCTCGGCGGCGGGGTGATCGTGTGCCCGGGGGTGAGTATCGGAGCGAACACGGTGGTCGGCGCGGGCAGCGTGGTGACGCGGTCACTGCCCGAGCGGGTGTTCGCGGCGGGCAATCCCGCGCGGGTGATCCGGGAGTTGTAACCCCGCACGGCTCCCGGCACCGGGTTTCCCGTGATTACGCGAAAGTCTCTGCCCGGCAACGTTTCCGGACCTTGGTCGAATGCACTATCCGCGCACCGGAATTCGGCACCCTGCACCGATGACGCGCACCCCACGGACGCGCTACTGTCTGAGACAACGCGTCCGCGAGGTGGCGGGCGGCATCGGCAAAGGAGCCGGCCATGGCGCAACCGCAACAGCATTCGTCAACCCCCGGACAGAGCCTGCCGCTCCCACCGGACACGCGCTTCCCCATCGGGCCCGCCGTCTACCCGAGAGTCCACCTCGAACGCGGCACCGCCATCCGCATGAGCGACGGCACCGTCCTGTCGGCCGACATCACCAGGCCCGCCGACCGCTCCGGCACGCCCATCACCACCCCGCTACCGGCCGTCATCACCCTGACCCCCTACAACAAAACCCTGATGACCCGCGCGAACCCGCTGATCAGCGCCGTATCGATGGCCGCACCGCTGGTATATCGCGCGATACCGCCGTCAGCGCACGGCCGCGCGGGCGGCCGCGAAATGCTGCGCGCCCTCGGCGGCGGCGCCCTGGAAACGATCCGCGCCAGCCGCACCCTCATCTCCCGCGGCTACGTCCACCTGGCTGTCGACGTGCGCGGCACCGGCACCTCCACCGGCCGCATGGAAATCATGTCCGACCGTGAGCAACGCGACCACCTCGAAGTACTGGCCTGGGTGCGCCAACAACCCTGGTGCAACGGCGATCTCGCCATGACCGGCATCTCCTACCTCGCGCTCACCGCTCTGCAAACCGCCGGCCACCGCCCCGAGGGCCTCAAAGCCGTGTTCTCCCTGGTCGGCTCCGAAGACCCCACCCGCGACCTGATCCTCACCGGCGGCATCCAATCCATGTTCAGCCTGGCCTGGTTCGCCGGCGTCAACGGCCTCAAATGGCTGCCCTCCATCCCCGGCCTGCTGAAAACCGGCACCACCGCCCGCTACCTCCGCGACCGTGCCGCCACCCCGTTCACCCGCCTCGGCGATATCACCGGCGTCATCCTCGACGACCGCCATCGCGAGCACTACTACCACGAAGACGCCCGCCGGCGCCGCCCCCAACTGGAGAACTTCACCGCCGCCACCTGGATCCACGCCGGCTGGCACGACGTGTTCGCCCGCTCCGCGCCCGCCCTCTACGAACGGCTCGGATTACCGCCCGGCGCAGCCCAATTGGTCATCGAGGACGGCTACCACATCAGCCCCGGCAGCGGCTTCGGCAGCACCGCACACCCGCAACGCCTGGACGAACTGCAATGCGCGTTCTTCGACCGCTGGGTCAAAGGCATCGACAACGGCATCGACGCCTACGGACCGGTCACCGTCCGCCAGATCGGCGGCGGCTGGGTCAGCCGCGACAGCTTCACCCACCCCGCCGCCCACACCCACACCTGGTACCTGTCCCACGAAACCAGCGGCGCCGCCCCGCACGCCGCCCTCGACGGCTCACTCACCGCACACCCCGACCGCCATCCGCGCCGAATCCGGCTGCCCCGCAAGCGCCCCGGCCTCGCCTCCCAAACCACCAGCTGGATCCTGTGCGGGCTGCCCACCCTGCTCGGCCGCGACTGGTCCATCGACGACCGCGCCTACGAAACCGCCGCCCTCACCTTCACCAGCCCGCCCCTGGACGCCGACACCCTGCTCACCGGCCCGCTGAACCTGCACCTGCGCGTCACCACCGGCGGGACCGACGCCTGCTGGGCGGCCACCGTCTGCGACGTCGCCCCCGACGGCACCTCCTCGGTCATCGCCCGCGGGGCACTGCGATCCACTCGCCGCGCCATCGACGAGCAGACCAGCCGCTACCACGACGGCGCCCTCCTGACCCCCGACCATCCGCTCACCGCCGACAGCATCCTGCCCGTGAAACCCGGTGTGGCCCACGAACTCGACATCGACATCACCGCCACCGAAGCCGTCCTGCGCACCGGCCACCGCCTGCGCGTCGCCCTCACCCGCGCCAGCTGGCCGCGCTACTTCATCACCCCCGCCGTCGCCCGCACCATCAAAGACCAAACGCTGCTGCTGGACCCCCGCCACCCCAGCCACCTCACCTTCCTCGCCACCACCCTCGCACCCGAAGCCGCCGACCGGCCCGCCTGACCCGAAGTGGCTGTGCCGCAACGGGGAAGCCCGTACGGTGGGGAGATGGAGCCGGTACTTGTCACCGGTGCCGCCGGGGGACGTCAAGGATCGACCGGGCGGCATCTCACAGCGCAACTACTCGGGCGCGGGATACCAGTGCGCGCCCTCGTGCACACCGACGACGAACGCGCCACCGTGCTGCGGGCCCTCGGGGCGAAAGTGGTCGTCGGCGACCTGCGCGATCTCGCCGACGCCCGCACCGCCCTGGACGGGGTGCGCGCCGCCTACTTCACCTATCCCGTGATCGACGGATTGCTCGACGCCGCGGGCGCGTTCGCCGTCGCTGCCCGCGAAACCGGACTCGAACGCGTCGTCGCGGTCTCCCAACTCGCCGCCGGACCCGACGCCTTCACCCCGCGCATGCGCCAGCACTGGGTCGCCGAGCAGATCCTGGACTGGGCCGGCATCGGCGCGATCCACCTGCGCGCCGCCGTCTTCCACGAAAATCTCGCCCTCATCGCCGACACCGGGGACCCCACCACCCTCACCCTCCCACTCGGGCCCGCCCACACCGAACTACCGTTGATCGCCGCCGCCGACGTGGCACGCGTGGCCGCCGCCCTGCTCGCCGACCCCGCCCGCAAATCCGAGCCCGTGATCCTGCTGACCGGCGACGTCCGAACCATCGGCGATGCCGCCCGCACCCTCGGCCGCACCTACCGCGACATCGACCCCGACGCCTGGCACGCCTGGGCCCACGACTACTACGGCTCCCGGCACGCCGCCGACCATCTCACCAAACTCTGGGAGATCTTCCGCCTGCTCAGCGAAGGCACCGGCCTCTACCAGATCACCCCCGCCATCGCCGAACTCGGCGGCCACCCGCCGATCACCCTCGCCGACTACGCCGTTCACCGCCCCGGCCACTGACGGCGACGAAAACGACGGCGCCGCCGGAGAATTCCAGCGGCGCCGCGACTATTCGATCATCCCGCCCGGATCAGCCGTCACTGACCGGCGGCCGCCCGCTTCGGCAACTTCCAGCCCTTCCGCGGGAAATGGCAGGTGTAGCCGTTGGGGTAACGCTCCAGATAATCCTGATGCTCGGGCTCGGCCTCCCAGAAGTCACTCGCCGGAGTCACCTCGGTCACCACCGTGCCCGGCCACAGACCGGAGGCATTCACATCGGCGATGGTGTCCAGCGCGACCGCCTTCTGCTCGTCATCGGTATAGAAAATCGCCGACCGATACGAAGTGCCGACATCATTGCCCTGCCGATCCTTGGTGGTCGGATCGTGAATCTGGAAGAAATACTCCAGCAGCGCCCGGTAATCGGTCACCGCCGGGTCGTACTCGATCTCGATCGCCTCGGCATGACCCGGATGATTGCGGTACGTCGGATGATCATTGCGGCCACCGGTGTAGCCGACCCGCGTCGACAGCACACCCGGCTGCTTGCGGATCAGATCCTGCATACCCCAGAAACAGCCGCCCGCCAGAATCGCCTTACGCGTGTTGGTCACACTTCCTCCTTGGTGAACAGAGCCTTGAACTCCGAATAGCCTTCCGCGTCGAACCTATCCAGCGGAACGAAACGCAACGCGGCCGAATTGATGCAATAGCGCAGACCGCCCGCCGCCCGCGGCCCATCGGTGAAGACATGACCCAGATGACTGTCGCCATGCGCCGACCGCACCTCGGTACGAATCATCAAATGACTCATATCCCGCTTCTCGACCACATTCGCCGACTCGACCGGACGCGTGAAACTCGGCCAGCCCGACCCACTGTCGAACTTGTCCACCGAAGCGAACAACGGCTCACCCGAGACCACATCCACATAGAGACCCGGCTCGTGATTGTCCCAGTACTCACCCGTGAACGCCCGCTCGGTGCCGTTCTCCTGAGTGACGTGATACTGCTCCGGCGACAGCGCATCGACCGCAGCGGGATTCTTGATGTACTCCCTGGCCATGGAACCTCCTCGTGGTGACACGACCTACAACGCGGCATCCGGCCCGATCCGTTCCCCACCCCACCGCCACGTCAGACTTTCGTCACCACCGCTATTACCCAGCAGGTAATGGATCACCGCACCCACCCGTTCGTAGGATCGGAACATGCCTACACAGACGGCCGGAGATCTGCTGCGACACTGGCGCACCACCCGGCGGCTCAGCCAGCTCGAACTGGCCGGACGAGCCGAAACCTCCACGCGGCACCTCAGTTTCATCGAAACCGGCCGCGCCGTCCCCAGCCGGCAGATGATCCTGCACCTCGCCGACGAACTCGACATCCCACTGCGCGAACGCAACCGCATGCTGCTCGCCGCCGGATACGCACCCGTCTACACCGAACCCGCCCTCGACACCCCCGCCATGGAACCCGTGCGCACCGCCATCCGCCAAATCCTCACCGGACACGAACCCCACCCCGCGCTCGCCGTCGACGCCGGCTGGAACATGGTCGACGCCAACGCCGGCATCGCCCTCTTCCTCGCCGGCGTAGACCCGCGCCTGCTCACCGCACCCGTCAACGCCCTGCGCCTGAGCCTGCACCCCGACGGCCTCGCACCCAACATCATCAACCTGCCCGAATGGCGCGGCCACCTCTTCGAACGACTACAACGCCAGATCGACGTCAGCGGCGCCCCCGAACTCATCGACCTGCTCGCGGAACTGCGCGCCTACCCCGGCGGCGAAGCAGCCCCCGGCCTCCCCGAACCCGACCAAGCCGTCGTACCCCTACGCCTGCGCCTCGACGGACACGAACTCGCCTTCATCAGCGTCACCACCGTCTTCGGCACCCCCATGAACGTCACCGTCGCCGAACTCGCCATCGAAGCCTTCTTCCCCGCCGACCCCGCCACCGCCGCCCACATGCGCCGGCGCCTCACCCCGCCCGCCGAATAGGCGACACCACGACGCACCGGCACCGCATCGGCCAGAATGTGACGTCATGGACCTGACCGCGCACCTGGCCGGGCTGCTCGGCGACACCATCACCCGGCTGGAACAGCTCGGACACCGCCACGAATGGACCCTGCACCGCGCCGAAACCGGCAGCGGCACAGCCATCTTCGTCAAAGCCCTCGACGGCGCGGGCAACCCCGGCGTCCTCGGCGCGGAAACCGCCGGCCTGCGCTGGCTCGGCGCGGCCGACAACCGGCTCGTCCCGCAAGTCCTCGCCGCCGACGACCGCGTCCTCGTCCTACCCTGGCTCACCACCCAACCAGCCACCTGCGACGCCGCGGAAACCCTCGGCCGCTCCCTCGCCGCCCTGCACACCTCGGCCCCCGCCACCTACGGCGCACCCTGGCCCGGCTTCATCGCCGAACTGCCCCTGGACAATTCACCCGGCCCGGGGGAGTGGGGGAGCTGGTACGCCGAACGCCGCCTCGCCCCCTACCTGCCCGCCGCCGCCCCACTCCTCGGCCGCGACGGAGTCCGCCTCATCGAACAAGTCATCAACCGCAGCACCGAACTGGCCGGACCACCCGAACCGCCCAGCCGCCTGCACGGCGACCTCTGGTCCGGCAACGTCATCTGGAGCTCAGGCCGCGCCTACCTGATCGACCCCGCCGCCCACGGCGGCCACCGCGAAACCGACCTGGCCATGCTCGCCCTGTTCGGCGCACCCCATCTCGACCGGATCCTGGATGCCTACCAGGAGGCCGCACCCTTGAGTTCAGGCTGGCGGCAACGGATTCCCCTGCATCAACTGCATCCGCTACTGGTGCACGTGGTGCTGTTCGGCAGCCCCTATCGCGGCATGCTGCTGGCCGCCGCGGCAGCGGCCCTAGCCGGTTGACACCAGAATCACCTCACCGATCCGCACCCTGCGCCAAGCGCTGCCGTGACCCGCCACCACCCGCCGCGGCGGAATAGCGGCGGGCCAGAAGTTCACACGCCGCACGAAGCTCATCCGGGCCGACGACCTCCATATCGGTGTCGAACCTGCCGAGCGCGGCGGCCAGCGCGACCCACGACCACGAGCCCGAGACGAGACGGCAGCGGTCCGGCCCGAGTTCCTCGACGATTGCCGTCGGTACGAAATCCGTCACGGTCGCCGCCGGAACGTGCAGGATCACCTCCCCTCGATGCGGCGACGCAACCGTGCGGGCATGACCTGGCGGACAGTGGTCAATGCGCGGGCGGCGCCCTCCTCGATACCGGCCCCGGCAGTGGCGGCGATCCGCAGCGCGACCGCCAGCGCCACCGCTTGCTCATCATCGAAAAGCAGTGGGGGAAGCTCGGATCCTGCATCTCATGCCCGTCGACACCACCACCCACCTCAACTTCCGCGGCGATGCCCGGGCCGCGTTGCAATTCTACCGATCCGTTTTCGGCGGGGACCTGGCCGTCATCACCTACCGAGAGGCGGGCGCGGGGCAAAACCCAGCCGAAGCCGACCAGGTGATGTGGGGACAGGTGGTGTCCAGCAACGGTTTCCGAGTGATGGCCTACGACGCACCGGCACGGCTGCCATGGAGTCGGGGCGACACCTCCTTCTTCGTCTCGGTCCGCGGCAGGGAACCGGAGGAGATCACCCAGTACTGGAAACGCCTCTCCGAAGGAGCAACCGTCCTACAACAACTGGCGCACGCGCCAAGGGCACCGCTGTATGGAATGCTGACCGGCCGGTTCGGCGTCACCTGGGTTCTGGACGCGGTCGGCGACCACGACGGCTCCTGAAACGCGATTGCGCTCACGACGAGCCAAAGCATCGCCTCCACCGGGCCACGCATCGTAGCTTCACCGGGTATGACCACCGAATTGGGTACGCCGCTCAACGATATCGTCGATGCCACCGCCGCCGCGGTCGCGGAAGATCCCGCACGCGCCCAGGTGGTCTTCCGGGCCACCGGCACCCCGGAGGGAGTGGTCGGGAGCGCGATCGCGGCAGGCCGGTACACCATTCGGGTCGACGAGCCGCCGTCGCTGGGCGGCGCCGGGGCCGCACCCAATCCGGTCGAGGTCTACCTGGCGTCCCTGATTTCCTGCCAGGTCGTCACCTACCGATTCTGGGCGCAACGGCTCGGGGTGACCATCGACGAACTGGCCATCGACGCCGAAGGCGACCTCGACGTCCGCGGCTTCTTCGGCCTCGACGACACGGTGCGCCCCGGCTTCCGAGCCGTGCGCGTCACCGTGCGAATCAGCGGCCCGGAAACCGCGCAGCGATACACCGAATTGCAGCGCGCCGTCGACGCACACTGCCCGGTCCTCGACCTCACCACCGGCCACACTCCGGTCGAGACCACCCTCGTCACGAACTGACCCACCCCTCACCCATGGAAGGCCCCCGATGACCGACACCGCTGTGCCCGAAGACCCCACGGCCACTTGGAGTTTCGAGACCAAGCAGGTTCATGTCGGGCAAACCCCGGACGGCACCACCAACGCGCGGGCGCTGCCGATCTACCAGACCACCTCCTACACCTTCCGCGATACCGCACACGCGGCAGCACTGTTCGGGCTGGCCGAACCGGGCAACATCTACACGCGCATCATGAACCCCACCCAGGACGCGGTGGAACAGCGGATCGCCGCACTCGAAGGCGGAGTGGCCGCGCTGCTGCTGTCCTCGGGGCAGGCGGCCGAAACCTTCGCGATCCTGAACATCGCCGGCGCCGGCGACCACATCGTGTCGAGCCCGCGGCTCTACGGCGGCACCTACAACCTGTTCCGATACACCCTGCCGCGGCTCGGCATCGAAGTGAGCTTCGTCGACGATCCTGACGATCTCGAACAGTGGCGCGCCGCGATCCGCCCCAACACCAAGGCCTTCTACGGCGAAACGGTCTCCAACCCCCAGAACCATGTCCTCGACATCCCGGGCATCGCGGCAATTGCGCACGGGTCCGGCATCCCGCTGATCGTCGACAACACCGTGGCCACCCCCTACCTCATCCAGCCCTTCGCCCACGGCGCCGACATCGTCGTGCATTCGGCGACGAAATACCTGGGCGGGCACGGCGCCGCCATCGCCGGCGTGATCGTCGACGGCGGCACCTTCGATTGGCGCAGTGGACGATTCCCCGGGTTCACCGAACCCGACCCGAGCTACCACGGCGTCGTCTACGCCGACCTCGGCGCGCCCGCCTACGCCCTCAAAGCCCGCGTGCAACTGCTGCGCGATCTCGGCTCGGCGATCTCGCCGTTCAACGCCTTCCTCATCAGCCAGGGCCTGGAAACCCTCAGCCTGCGCCTCGAACGTCACGTCGCCAACGCCCGCACGGTCGCCGAATTCCTCACCGAACAACCGCAGGTCACCACCGTCTCCTACGCGGGGCTGCCGTCGTCGCCGTGGTACGAGCGCGGAAAACAACTGGCACCCAAGGGCGTCGGCGCCATCATCGGCTTCGAACTGGCCGGGGGAGTGGACGCGGGCAAACGCTTCGTCGAGGCCCTGACCCTGCACAGCCACGTCGCGAATATCGGCGACGTGCGCTCCCTGGTGATCCACCCCGCCTCCACCACCCATTCCCAGCTCACCCCCGAAGAACAGCTCGCCGCGGGCGTCACGCCGGGCTTGGTCCGCCTCGCCGTCGGAATCGAGGGCATCGAGGACATCCTCGCCGATCTGCGAACCGGATTTGCCGCCGCCGCAGCGTGATTCAAGCGGGGTAGGGGGCTCAACGCCGTAGAGGCGTCGGGCCCCCTACCTGTTATGGCGTGAGCGATGAGCCGAACCGGCCCTCGCATTGCGCGCCCCCGCAGCTCAAACCTGTAGTAATTACATATCTACATGGAAATATGCGCATCTACGCATGTGGTCGTCAGTATGTCGCAGGAACGCCACACACTCTCGAACTGTTCAAAGAACAGCCCAGGGGAGGGGGCCGGCCGCGCCGGCCGATTTCTGTCGGAGGGGTGGGCTAGCGTCTGGCAGGTGGAGCTGCAACGGATCCATCACGTCGCGATCATCGCCTCGGATTACGAGAAGTCGAAGGCGTTCTATGTCGAGGTCCTCGGGCTGAAAGTGCTGGCCGAGCACCTTCGGGTCGAAAGGTGTTCGTACAAGCTGGATCTGGCGCTCCCGGACGGCGGGCAGCTGGAGCTGTTCTCCTTCCCGGAGCCGCCCCCGCGGCCGTCCCGGCCGGAGGCCGCCGGCCTGCGCCATCTGGCCTTCGTGGTACCGGATGTGGGTGAGGCCCTGGCCGAACTCGCAGGACGGGGTGCGCGAGTGGAGGAGCTGCGGGTCGACGAGTTCACGGGGAAGCGTTTCGGTTTCTTCTTCGATCCGGATGGCCTGCCGCTCGAACTGTACGAAGCATGAGCGGCGGCGCCCTCGGCGTCTCGGACATCCAATTAGGCAATGGCACTATGCGCATCTATGCATGTATTCCTGATTGAAGAATCCCGTCCTCACCACCCGGCGAACAGAACGAGTCCAACCAATCAGACTGAAGGCTCTTGAAAAGAGGGGCTCGTCCCGTCGGCTGGTTACCGTGCGATCGGCTGGACCGTATCGGGGTGCGAGTGTGGTTGTGCCGCAAGCATTTGCGGGCTTCGCGGCGAGATCTTGCGGTGCCGCGCGGTTATCCGTTCCGGGTCTCCCATACGATGGGGCGCATGACCAAAGTGCTCCTGAAGACCTCCGCCGGGGATATCACCCTGGAACTCGACGAGGCCAAGGCGCCGAAGACCGTCGCGAATTTCGTCGACTACGTCAAGGCGGGCCACTACTCCAATACGGTGTTCCACCGGGTTATCCCGAATTTCATGATTCAGGGTGGCGGGTTCACTCCTGAGTTCCAGCAGAAGCCGGCGCCGCAGACCGTGGAGAACGAGGCGTCGAACGGGCTGAAGAACGACAAGTACACCGTCGCGATGGCGCGTACGTCGGCTCCGCATTCGGCGAGCGCGCAGTTCTTCATCAACACCAGCAACAATGGCTTCCTGAACTACCCGGGCCAGGATGGTTTCGGTTACGCGGTGTTCGGCAAGGTCGTGGACGGCACCGATGTGGTGGATGCGATCGAGGGTGTGGCGACCGGTAACAAGGGCGGCCACGGCGATGTGCCGAAGGATCTCGCCGGCGTGACCATTCTCTCGGCCGAGCTGGCCTGACGTCTGCTCGCAACGTGAACGCGCCGGGTTCGAATCGAACCCGGCGCGTTGTGTTTTCGGCGGTCAGGCGTCGAGGACGCGGACTTCGTGTTTGGCGACGGGCGGCAGTACCGACCAGGGGAAGTTGATCCAGCGGTCGGTGCGTTTCCACACGTATTCGCAGTCCACTTCGGAGTGGGGTTTCTGGTAGATGACCGCGCAGCGGACTTCGGCGACGTGGTCGGCGCAGAAGTCGCGCACGAGTTTCAGGGTTTTGCCGGTGTCGGCGACGTCGTCGGCGACCAGGACGGTCGCGCCGGTGAGGTCGACTTTGCTGGGGACGGGCGGGAGCATGACGGGCAGGTCGAGCCGCTGGTTCACGCCGGTGTAGAACTCGACGTTCATGACGTGCAGGTTCTTGACGTCGAGGGCGTAGCCGAGGGATCCGGCTACGAATAGCCCGCCGCGGGCGATCGAGAGGATCAGGTCGGGTTCGAAGCCGTCGTCTGCGATGGTTTGCGCGAGCTCGCGGCTCGCGTCACCGAATAGTTCCCAGCTGAGTTCCTCGCGATCGCTCATCCGCGCATCGTATCGACTCACGGCTGGTGGGTGATCGTGTACCACAGCAGTGCGAGTGTTCCGAGGGCGAACAGTGGTACGACGACAAGGGTTTCCATCTTGTTGCCGGTGCGGTCGATGATGGGTAGCCGGGTGCGGACCTTGAGTGGCCACAGCAGCCGGCAGCCGCGGTCGGTGAGGCAGTCGCCGATGAGGTGGGCGAGGGCGCCGAGTCCGACGGAGAAGGGCAGCCAGGCGGGTTTGTCGCTGATCCAGTGGTCGATGGCGAAGGTTCCGCAGGCGGCGAGGATCACCACTGTGCCCCAGGCTTTGATGCTGTCGCCGGTGGGTGCGAGGTTGAGTGCGCGTACGGCGAGGGCGAGCAGGAAGAAGACGAGCGCGAGGGTGAAGTTGCGTCCGATCCAGTGTTCGCCGGCCCAGGTGCCGTAGGTGACGAGGGCGACGAAGGCGAAGCTGTGGGTGCCGTGGCGGTGTCCGCCGGAGATCCACGAGATGGCTTTGCAGGCGGCGTGGCTGACGGGCCCGAGGACATGGGAGATGGTGCCGTTGGGGTGGTCGGCGTCGGGGAGCAGGGCGGCGCCGGCGGTGAGGAAGGTTCCCATGACGAGGTCGACGCCGCCGATGGCCCCGGATTGCATTGCGGGGTAGGTCAATACGGTGAGCGGGAGCGCCGCGGCTGCTGCCGACCAGGCGAGCGCGCCGCTGGTCGCGTGTGAATGTCCTAGCACCGCGTGAACGTTAGCTGAATTGCCGGTGTGGTCCGGGAGGTGCGGGTGTGAGCTGAGGAACGTTCGGCGGCAACGCAGTTGGGGTTTTCGCGGGTGCGGGTCGCCGGCGGCGGGTGTGGTGGACAGGTCATGGAGCTCACCTCTCGTCGTCTTCGAGCGTACGGCATGCGAAAGCGGCTGTGGCGGAGTTGTTTTGGTCTCTCGGGCCGGGGGATGGGTGGCCCCTGTACGGCGTCCGAATCGGGTGAAATAGTGTCGGAGCCGAATACGCTTTCCGCTCAGAGAGGAACGGACATGTCGGTAGCGTCCGCGGTGAAGGATCAGATCCAGCAGATCGGTGGGGGATTCATGTTCTCCCGGGAGGCGAAGGTCTTCGTCGCGGAGGTGGGGGTGCCGGGTTTCCTACCGGCCTACACGCGTGGGCGTGCGGGCGTGCTGGGGGAGGTGCCCGCCGATATCGTGGTGGCGGCCTTCGGTTTCTTCCCCGCCGGGCCGATCAGCGCGGCTTGGGAGTCGACGGCGGCGATGCCCGCGGCCAAGGGCGCGGAGGGCTATCTGCGGGCCTGCCAGGATTTCGGGCGTCGCAAGCTGGCGGGGTTCGAACCGGCCGAGCGTTTGGCGGAGCTGTTGGACAAGGTGGTGTCGGCGGCGGATCCGGCGGGGGTGCCGTTGTTCGCGGGCTGGCGGGCGCTGCCGCAGGCGCAGGATGCCCCGGCTCGCGTGCTGCATTTGATTCAGGCTCTGCGGGAACTGCGTGGCGGCCTGCATTTGATGGCGGTGCGGGCCAGTGGTTTGACCCCGTTGCAGGCGGTGCTGATTGGGGGTTCTCCGCTCTCGTCGGGGCCGGATCAGGCGCGTAGTTATGGCTGGCCGGAGCCGTTCGAGGAGATCACCGCGGAGTTGAAGGGCCGGTGGATGCAGGCCGAGGCGCTGACCGATGAGTTGAGTGCGCCGGTGTTCGCGGTGTTGAGCGAGGCGGAGGGCCGGGAGTTGGTGTCTTTGCTGACTGCTTGTCACGAAACGGTTTTCGCGCGCCGCTGAGGAAGGCTGCGGGGCGGTGTGGGCCGCCCCGGCCGGGTTCACCGTTGCAGGAACTCGAGGCTCACGCGTTCGAAGGCTTGCTTCGCTTCGTACATGACCCAGTGCCCGCACTGGGGAAACACGTGCATTTCGGCGTTCGGAATGACTCGCAGCGGTACCAGTGCCATATCGAGCGGGCATTGCCGGTCGTCGGCGCCCCAGGCGAGCAGCGTCGGGCATTTCACCTGGTGCAGGAGTGACCAGTAGGGCGGGGTGGGGGAGCCGGTGCGGAATTGTTGTTGGATGGCGAAGGCTTCCGAGCCGTACATGGCTTTGAGCGCCGCATGCGATTCGGGGTTCTTCGCTGTCTCCCAGCGTTCTTCGATGAGGTCGTCGGTGAGCATCTTCGGGTCGTGGACCATGCATTCCAGCCAGCGCAGCAGCCCGTCGCGGCTGGGTGCGTCGGCGAACTGTTGTAGCAGCCGGGTGCCTTCGCTGGGGGTGGGTCCGAACAGTCCGGTGCCGACCCCGCCGATGGAGATGATCTTCCGTACTCGGGTGGGATGTTGGACCGCTACGTTGACCGCGACCACGCCGCCCATGGAATTGCCGATGAGTGCGGCGGATTCGAGAGGTTTCAGTGCGGTGGCGGGGTGCTTGCATGAGTGAATCGCATACCGCGCATGCGCAATTCGATCGCGTGAACTCCGTGGCGCGGCATAGGCTCGCGGGAACAGGGGAGCGGGAAGGATCGGGGTATGGCGCAGGCGGGAGTGCTGCGGGTCGCGCAGCTGAACATGGGGTCGCTGCTGGAGCCGCATTGGGAGCGGCGGCGGCAGGAGATCCTGGCGTGGTTCGAACGCTTGGACCCGGATGTGGTGTGCCTGCAAGAGGTTTGGGAGGATGTGGGGGAGCCGGGCAGCAATACGGCGGGCTGGTTGGTGCAGAACGCGCCGGAGGGGCGCTGGCACTGGTGTTTCGGCGGTTACGCGCTGCCGTTCCTGCCCGATCGCCCGCAGTTGCGGTTCGGGTCGGCCGTTTTGAGCCGCTGGCCGATCGATCGTCATGAGGTGATCGCGTTGCCGGTGGATCCGTCGCCGCCGGATCCGCACCCGTCCTGGACCATGCAGGCCGAACTTTTGTACGCGCACACCGCCGGCGCTGACGTGTTCAGCACTCATCTCGCGCCGCCGCCCGCGCAGGCGTATCAGCGGGTGCGGCAGGTCCTGGCCATCGACGCCGCGATCCGCGCTCGCCACGAGAAGGACACCACCGCGCTGCCGCCGATCCTGTGCGGTGACTTCAACGCCAAACCGGACTCGGACGAGATGCGGTTCCTGGGCGCCAACGCGGTCATCGAGGGCCGCAGCACCTATTACGTGGACGCCTGGTCGACCCTGCGCCCCGGCGATCCCGGCCGCACCTACGATCCGCTGACCAATCCGTCCGCGCGGTTCCTGAACGTGCCGCCGCAACGCATCGACTATGTGATGGTGGGGGATCCGTTCCTGCGTCCCGAAGGCGCCGGGCGGCTGCTGGAGGTCGAGCCGGCCTTCCACGAACCGTTGACCGGCATCCTCGCCAGCGACCATTACGGTCTGGTCGCCGATATCCGCTGGCCGCAGAAACCCGCCACCGCTTGACCTTTCGGCCCGCACAGCGCGGCGCCCCGCGAACCCGTCCGGTTCGCGGGGCGCGACGGCAGGGGAGTGCTCAGGCCAGGTCGAAGCGATCCAGGTTCATCACCTTGGTCCAGGCCTTGACGAAATCGGTCACGAACTTCTGCTTGGCGTCATCGGTGGCGTACACCTCGGCGATGGCGCGCACCTGCGAGTTCGACCCGAAGAACAGGTCGATGCGGCTGCCGGTCCACACGGTCTTGCCGGTGGCGCGGTCCACGCCCTCGTAGCTGCCGTCATCGGCCGCTGACGGCTTCCATTCGGTCGCCATATCCAGCAGGTTCACGAAGAAGTCGTTGCTCAGCACACCCGGGTTCGAGGTGAACACACCCTGCTGCGAGCCTTTGTGATTGGCGCCCAGCACCCGCAGGCCACCGATGAGCACCGTCATCTCCGGCGCCGACAGCGTCAGCAGGTTCGCGCGATCCACCAGCTGGTATTCGGCCGGCAGCCGGTGCCCCTTGCCCAGGTAGTTGCGGAACCCGTCGGCGGTCGGCTCCAACGCCGAGAACGACTCCACATCGGTGTCCTGCTGGGTGGCGTCGGCGCGGCCCGGCGCGAACGGCACCTCGATATCGAACCCGCCCGCCTTGGCCGCCTGCTCGATGGCCGCGACACCGCCGAGCACCACCAGGTCCGCGAACGAGACCCGCACATTGCCGGTCTGGGCCGAATTGAACTGCTCCTGAACGCCTTCCAGCACCCGGATGACCTGCGCCAGCTCGTCGGGGTCGTTGACCTCCCAGCCCGACTGCGGTTCCAGCCGGATCCGGCCGCCGTTCGCGCCGCCGCGCTTGTCGCTGCCACGGAAGGAGGAGGCCGCGGCCCACGCGGTCGAAACCAGCTGCGCCACCGTCAGACCCGAGGCCAGGATGCGCGACTTGAGGTCGGCGATCTCGGCGGCGCCGACCAGCTCGTGGTCGACGGCCGGGATCGGGTCCTGCCACAGCAGGGTCTCCGAGGGCACCAGCGGGCCCAGGTAGCGCACGACCGGACCCATATCGCGGTGGGTCAGCTTGTACCAGGCTTTGGCGAACTCCTGGGCCAGCTCTTCGGGATGCTCGAGCCAGCGGCGGGTGATCTGCTCGTAGATGGGGTCCAGGCGCATCGACAGGTCGGTGGTGAGCATGCCGGGCGCGATGGTCTTGCCTTCCACATGCGCATCGGGCACCGTGCCCGCGCCGCCCGCGTTCTTGGGCGTCCACTGGTTGGCGCCGGCGGGGGACTTGGTCAGCTCCCACTCGTAGCCGTAGAGGGTTTCCAGGAACGAGTTGTCCCACTTGGTGGGGGTGGGGGTCCAGGTGACTTCGAGCCCGGAGGTGATGGCGTCCTTGCCGACGCCGGTGCCGAAGCTGGACTTCCAGCCCAGGCCCTGCTGTTCGATCGGCGCGGCTTCGGGTTCGGGGCCGACGAGTTCGGCGTCGCCGGCGCCGTGAGTTTTGCCGAAGGTGTGGCCGCCGACGATCAGCGCCGCGGTCTCCACATCGTTCATGGCCATGCGCCGGAAGGTTTCGCGGATATCGATCGCGGCAGCGAGGGGGTCCGGATTGCCGTTGGGGCCTTCCGGATTCACGTAGATCAGGCCCATCTGGACCGCGGCGAGCGGGTTCTCCAGGTCACGGGTGCCGGTGTAGCGCTCATCGCCGAGCCAGGTGTGCTCGGGACCCCAGTACACGTCCTCTTCGGGCTCCCACTGGTCTTCGCGGCCGCCACCGAAACCGAAGGTTTCGAAGCCCATCGACTCGAGCGCGACGTTACCGGCGTACACGATCAGGTCGGCCCACGACAGTTTCTGCCCGTACTTCTGCTTCACCGGCCACAGCAGCCGGCGCGCCTTGTCCAGGGAGGCGTTGTCGGGCCAGGAGTTCAGGGGAGCGAAGCGCTGCATGCCCGCACCGGCTCCACCGCGCCCGTCGTTGATGCGGTAGGTGCCCGCGGCATGCCAGGCCATGCGGACGAAGAACGGCCCGTAATGCCCGAAGTCGGCCGGCCACCAGTCCTGCGAGGTGGTCATGACCGCTTCGATATCGGCCTTCACCGCCGCCAGGTCCAGGGTCTTGAACGCGGCCGCGTAATCGAAGTCCGCGCCCATCGGGTTGATGACGTCCGGGTTCTTCTGCAAGATCTTCAAATTGACCTGGTCGGGCCACCAGTCCCGGTTGCTGCCGCCCTCGGTCGGCGGCTTGAGGCGTCCGGTCACGGGGCAGCCCGCGGCGGGCTCCGTGCTGGCCTCTCCGATGGGCGGGTGTTCAACAGACACGGCGATTCCTTTCAGGGGAGTGCGATCGGGCTGCGATCACTGTTGGGGCACTGAGGTTTTCGAACAGGCAGGGCACAGGCCCCAATAGATGACCTCGGCTTCGTCCAGTACGAACCCGTTGTCGTCGGAAGCGGTCAGGCAGGGCGCGTCACCGACGGCGCAATCGACATCGGTGATGACCCCGCAGGACCGGCACACCAAATGGTGGTGGTTGTCGCCGACCCGGGTCTCGTACCGGGCCACCGATCCCATCGGCTGAATCCGCCGCACGAGTCCCGCCGCGGTCAATGCCTTCAACACGTCGTAGACAGCCTGATGCGAGACCGCTCCGAGACTGTGTCGAACCTGCACGAGGATCGAGTCGGTATCGGCATGCGGATGCTCGTGCACGGTGCGCAACACCGCGACCCGCGGCGCCGTCACACGCAGTGACGCATCGCGGAGCATCCGCTCGAAGTCCGAACCACTGGACACATCCCGAAGTATGACTCATTCAAGTCTTGCGGGGACCCGTTTCAACCAACCATCCTCGAGTCATTCCTCGGCCGTTCATTTGGAGGATGCGACGAAGGTGGGGGCCACCCAACGAACGACTACTTGACATAATGTTGATTATCGGCGTATTTACGACGGGGGCCGGAGCGGGGAAAACTGTTGTGTGACATGCGCATTCGGTGCCTGCCGTGTGGATCCCCCTCCTGGGCTGTCGGTTATGCGTGTCCGGCTGGTTCGGTGTTGTGTGGGTCGTTCGAGGCGGAAACTGCTGCCGGAGTTTATTTTTCGGTTCAGTGTGGGTTTGCCGGAAAATTTACGGATCCGCGTGGTTGGTGCAATCGGGGCTGATCGGGGGTTGATTCGACGCTCCCCCGTGCCCCGCGCTCCACCTTCAAAGCGTCACTGTGACGGAATAATGGAGGGATGGGGACCGTCATCGGTGACTCGGGTGAACACTACGAGGTCGACGACATGCCGTTCGGGGAGCTCGGGGCGGGCGTGCTGGGGTATCGGTGCCGGGATGGGTGGGGACGTGAGCGGGTGTGTAAGCGGGGCGTGGTGGATGCGGGGGTTCGGGAGGTGGCCGGGTATGGGCGGGCCGCGGTGTGGGCGGCCGAGCGCAGTGCGGCGGTGAGTGTGGAGAGTGCGGTGCAGTGGCCGATCGATACCGTGTCCGAGGGGGATTCGGTGGTGGCGGTGATGGTGCCGGTGGTGCCGCAGGGGTGTCTGCTCGAGGGCGGGATGGTGCGGACGCTGGAATATCTGTGCCTGCCTTCACGGAATCCGCCCGGGGCGGCGCGACGGGTGGGGGTGCTGATCCGGGTGTGTGACATCTTCGCGGCGCTCGAGGTGGATGGGTATGTGCATGGCGGGGTGAGCTTGCGCGGGCTGGGTTGGGGTGCGGAGCCGGTGCAGGCGTATCTGCTGGACGGGGATCGGTTACGGCCGCGGGAGCAGGTGCGTGAGCCCGAGGCTGATCGGCTGGCGCTGGCGGTGCTGATCTATCAGGGGCTGTTCCTGGGGCCCGGGGCGGCGTCGCAGGTGGTGGCGGCGTGGCGGGCGAATCAGTTGCTGGGTGAGGTGGATTGGCGGTTGCGGGGGCTGTTCGAGCGGGCTTTCGATGGGGGCCGCGACGGGCTGCCGACCGCCTCGGAATGGCGGGTGGCATTGACCGGTGTGTATTTGACCGCTGACGCGGGGGCGTATCGGAGCGCGGAATTGCGGTTGCTGGATCAGCAGGCGGAGCATTTCCGGGGCACGGTGATCGGGCCGGTGGCGACCTGGCCGGGGCGATTCGATCCGCCGCCGGTTGCTTCGTCGCGGATGTCGGTGGCTCGGATCGCGGCGATCGCGGCCGCGGTGCTGGTGCTGCTGGGCGGGGCGATCGGAATCGGTATGGGGACGGCCGCGCTCACCGGCCGGTCCGGGCGTGACGCGGCGCCGAACGCCGATCCGCTCTCGACCGCTACCGTCGCGTTGGATACCAAGGCCATGGTCAGTGCCGATCCGCCGAGCGTCGGGGGGTCTCCTGCGCCGGTGGTGACCGCCGCGCCCGTGACCACGACGACTCCCCCGGCGGCCGATCCGTATGCCGCGGTGGTCGTCGCCTATTTCGATGCCATCAATCGCAAGGATTTCGCGACCGCGTGGCAGCTGGGCGGGCGCAAGATCGACAACGGTGATTGGGATCATTTCGTGCACCAGTTCGACACGCTGGCAAAGGATGTCGTGACGGTGTATCCGACCGGCGGGTCGACGGTGTACATGCATTTGGATGCGTATCAGAACGATGGCGGTGTGCTGCGGTTCGACGGGTACTACGTGATCGGTGATTGGGCTATCGTGGACTGGAGTGTTCATCGCAGTGGTTGAGGCTCCTCCCCCGCGATTCCGCTACTCCCCCAACACTATTCGTCACAGTGACGTAATGAGGGCTGGTGTCTGGTCATCCATGATTGCGGCGATATACGCCCGCCGCGCCCGGATGCAATGGTGCGATCCCGGTGCCGATGAGCGAACGCGCCTCCAGGAACTGGGTGCCCGCCGCCTCCGCCGGAACCAGCGAATCCGGGTGCGTGAGCAGCAGTTCGGTCAGCGCGGCCGCCGTATCGTCGGGCAGTGACGGACTGGTGACGAGCAGGTTCGCCACACCGATGGTGTGCACGGCGGGCGAATTGGGGTAGGTGCCCGCGGGAATCAGCACCGGATCGTAGAGATAGCCGAAGCGGTCCCGCATCGGCTCGGCCAACCCGGCCAGATCCAGCAACCGGATCGACGGCTCGGCCAGCGCCGGCGTGGGCACCCCGCCCGCCCACAGCAACGCGTCCAGCTGTCCGGCGTTCAGCGCGGTGACCGCCTCACGCAGCGGCAGATGGCTGATGGATACCTCGCCGCGGGTGAGCCCGGCCGCCAGCAGCAGTTTCTCGCCGGTATGGGTGGCGCCGGAACCGGAGGCGCCCAGGTTGATTCGCGCACCCCGCAGCTCGGTGACCGTGCTCAGCGTCCCGGTCGCGGCGACAGCGAGTTGGAGGTAGTTCTCGTAGACGCGGCCGATCGCCGGCGGCGGGTCGGGGTTGTCGTCGAGCGAGTCGGCCAGGATCAAGGCCGTGTCGGCGTCCCCGCGCGCGAGCAGCGCCAGATTGTCGACCGACCCGGCGGTGGCGATCACTTCGATGCGCAGGCCGGTGGGTGCGGCGATGCGGGAAAGTTGTTGCGCGAAAGCGTGATAGAAGCCGCCGGTCTCCCCCGCCGCCAGCCGCACCATGGCTCGATTCGCGCCGGAAGCGCAGCCGGTGGCGGCGAGCAGGCCCGCTGCGGTGGCGAAAGCCGCGCTGTAGCGCAGGAATCGGCGGCGGGAGAGCCCGTCGGGGTGTCGCGGGTTCATGGTTGCTCCGGTGCGGGCAGCTCGATGATCACGGCCAGCCCGTGCGGTCGCACCGATTCGATACGAAGGCTGCCGTGCACCGATTTCACCAGTGCCGCCGCGATCGGCAACCCGAGCCCGGAGCCGCCGATCCCCTGCGCCGTGCTGCCGCGGAAGAAACGTGTGGTGAGGTCGGCGAGTTCGGGCTCGGGCACTCCGGGGCCGTCGTCGGTGACGGTGATCGCGGCGCCGCCCGCGGTGGCGGACAGGGTGATACGGGTATGGGCGCCGGGGCCGGCGTAGCGGGACGAATTGCTCAGCGCCACATCCAGGATCTGTGCCAGCACATCCGCCGACACCGCCGCCTCGAGGCGTTCGGTCTCGGTGCCGGTGAGCGTCAACGCCATACCCGCCTGTTCGAACGCGCTGTGCCAGGCATCGATCCGGTCGGCGGCGACCGCCCGCACCGCACAGGATCGGCTGTGCCGGACCGGGGTGACGGCGTGGCCTTCGGCGACGGCGAGGGTGAGCAGATCGTCCAGCAGTGCGGTGAGCCGTTCGACTTCGCGGGTCGCCCCGTGGAAGGTGGGTGCGGCGGTGGCGGGAATGGCCGGTTCGAGCGAATCGAGGCGGATGGTCAACGCGGCCAGTGGATTGCGCATGGCGTGCGCGGTGTCATCGACCAGGCGGCGTTGCGCGGCCGCGGAATCGCGCACCGCCAGCGCCATGGTGTCCACCGATTCGGCGACCGCCCGCAATTCCGGTGGCCCGCCGTGGCGGCGGGTCATGGCGGCGGTGGTGCGCGGTTTGGGCAGGCTCGCGGTGAGTGCGGCGACCGCGGCCGACAGTCCGGCCAGTGGGCGCAGCACCCAGCGGGACAGGATCAACGCCAGCGCCGTGAACACGGTCATGGCGGCCAGCGCGCCCACCGCGACAACCGCCCACAGCCGGGTGATGTCGGTGCGTGCGGGTGCGGTGGAGACGGTGATCAGTACCGCGCCGTCCACGTGCACGTCACTGCCGACCGGGCGGGCGATCAGCAGTGTCGAAGGCCCCCACGGCAGCAGCCGCGCCGGGGTGGCGGGCCGCTGATTGCGGCGCGCGGCCGCCAGGGCCGCGGCGATGGCCGGATCGCCGGCGTCGACTCCGGCGTTGACGATCGGGGCTCCGCGTGCGTCCACCACCAGCACCGGTTCCCCGTACAGCTGCTGGTAGCGGTCCACTTCTGCGGCCAGTCCGCGATTGTCGCCGAGGGTGGCCGCGGTGACCGCGAGCGCGGCGAAGCGGTCGGCATCACCGATCCGGTCGCCCACGAGCTGCTGGGTGCGGCTGGTGGCGGCGGTCAGGCACAGTGGGACCGCGAACGCGAGCACCGCGAGGGTGGCGAACACGGTCAAGGCGAACAGCAGGCGGCGACGCACGGATCATTCGCCCCAGCGGTAGCCGTAGCCGCGGATGGTGGTGATCAGTCCGGGCCGGTCGAGTTTGGCGCGCAACCCGGTCATGTGCACGTCCAGGGTGCGTGAGACCGCCACGAACGCGTCCCCCCAGATGCGGTCCATCAGCTGCTGGCGGCTCACCGCCGCCCCGGGCCGCTCCACCAGTGCTTCCACGAGCTCGAATTCCTTTGTGGTGAGCGGTATCTCGACGCCCGCGAGCTCCACGCGCCGGGCTTGCAGATCGACGCGCACATCCCCGGTCTGCACGATCCGCGCCCCGGCCGGGGCGGCGGACATCGCATGGCGGCGCGCCACATTGTCGATGCGGGCGAGCAGTTCGGCGATGCGGGGCGGTTTGACCACGTAATCGTCGGCCCCGCCGCGCAATCCGCGCACGATGGAGCGTTCGTCACTGCGCGCGGTCAAGATCACCACCGGTACCGTGCTGACTTCCCGCAGCTGCCGCAGGATGGTCAGCCCGTCCGCGTCGGGCAATCCCAGATCCAGCACGATCGCGTCGTATCCGCGGTGCGCGGTCAGCAGATCCGCGCCGCGCCGCATCCGGTCGGTGTGATGCCCGCGCGCGGTGAACGCTTCGACGAGCGCGTCACCGACCCCGTCATCGTCTTCGACCACCGCCAAACGCATGGGGCTGATTCTCTCCTGAAGGGCCGGCCGCAGGGCCGCCGGGCCGGGATGGGGTGAGGCCGGGCACCGCTGATGTCCGGCCTCGAGGGGTTCAGCGGGCGGTGACGGGTGTGTCCGCGCCCGCCGCCGGTGCCTGCGCGGGGGTTCGCGATTCGGCGTCGATCGCCGAATCGGCGGAGGTTTCGCGCATGAAGAAGTAGGTGAGCAGCGAGATCAGGATGCAGCCGGTCACGTACCAGAAGTACAGCGATTCGTGGCCGGCCTTCTTCAATGCCAGCGCGATCATCTCCGCGGTGCCGCCGAAGATCGCCACGGTCAGCGCGTACGGCAGCCCGACCCCGAGGGCGCGGATGCGGGTGGGGAACAGTTCGGCCTTCACGATCGCGTTGATCGAGGTGTATCCGGTGATGATGACCAGTGCGGCCAGCATCAGCAGGAATGCGGGGATCGCGTCGGTGGTGTGGCCGAGCATCGTCATGATCGGCACCGTGCACACCGTGCCCGCCACCCCGAAGGTGATGAGCAGTGTGCGGCGCCCGATGCGATCGGAGAGCGCGCCCGCGATCGGCTGCAACACCACGAACACCAGCAACGCCACGAAGTTGATCCACGCCGCGGTCGATTTCGAGATGCCGGAGGTGTTGACCATGTATTTCTGCATGTAGGTGGTGTAGGTGTAGAACGCCACCGTGCCGCCGAGGGTCAAGCCGACCACGAGCAGGCATTCGCGCGGATACTTCAACAGCACCTGCAACGAGCCCTGACCGGATCCGGGTTGCGCGGCAGCGTTTTCGGTGCGGAAGGATTCGGATTCGTCCATGCCGCGCCGCAGCCACATCACCACGATGGCCGCGCTCGCCCCGATCAGGAACGGGATCCGCCAACCCCACGCATACATTTGCGCACTGGTCAGGAACTGCAAGAGCACCAGCTGCACCCCGAGCGCGATCAGCTGCCCGGCCACCAGGGTCACGTATTGGAAGCTGGAGTAGAACCCGCGCCGCCCCGCCGAGGCCACCTCCGACAGGTAGGTGGCGCTGGTGGCGTACTCCCCGCCCACCGACAGTCCTTGCAACAGCCGCGCCAGCAGCAGGATCACCGGCGCCGCCAGCCCGATGGTCGCGAAACTCGGTGTCACCGCGATCAACAGCGATCCCGCCGCCATCACCGTCACCGACAGGGTCAGGGCCGCGCGCCGCCCGAACCGGTCGGCGTAGCGGCCCAGCGCCCAGCCGCCCAGCGGGCGCATCAGGAATCCGACCGCGAATACCGCTGCGGCCGAAAGCAATTGCGCGGTCGCGTCCCCTTCGGGGAAGAACGCTTTGGCGAAGTAGACGCTGAACGCCGCGTAGACGTACCAGTCGTACCATTCGACGAGATTGCCGATCGAGCCGCGCAGCACGTTCGCTACCACCCGGCGTTCCCCGCCCGGCGCTGTTGTTGTCACTGGGTTCTCCTTCACTGGCGCGAGATGCCGCATCGCATCCCGCACCCACTGTGGCGGGCGACACATCCCGGCAGAAGAGGTCCGCGGGTTTCCTAACAGTCCCTTAGGACGAACGGGATCGCGGCGCCGCCGCCGGTGCCGGCGGAGCTGAAATCGGCGGGGACACGGCGGGTTCGGCGGGCGGCATCGCGCAATCGAGCGAAATCCTGGGCGCGGTGCGGCAACCCCGACCCGGCTGGGGGAAATGTACGGATTCGGGGTGTGTGGGGGCGGGTGCGGCTCTACCGTCGGTGCAAGGCCCGGTGGTGAGTGGAGCGAGAAGCGTGATGAGTGAAGCGATGACGTCCCCTGCGGCGTTCCAGGCGACGGCCGCGATCGACCCGGACGCGATCGCGGTCCGCACGATCGGCGGCACCCGAACCTTGACCTGGGGCGAGTACGCGGCGCAGGTGAAAGCGGTGGCGGCGGGGCTGGCCGGATTGGGAATCGGGCGCGGGGACACCGTGGCGTTGATGATGGCCAACCGGGTCGAGTTCTATCCGCTCGAGGTCGGCGCCCAGCACACCGGGGCGACCGCGTTCTCGGTGTACAACACCCTCTCGGCCGAGCAACTCGAGTACGTGTTCGGCAATGCCGGTAACCGGGTGGTGATCTGCGAGGCCCAATACGTGCCGCGAGTGCGTGCGAGCGGGGTGCCGATCGAGACCATCGTGTGCGTGGACGGCCCGGTGCCCGGCACGCTCAGCGTCCAGGAGTTGATCGCCGCGGGGCGCGAGGACTTCGACTTCGACGCCCGCTGGCAGTCGATCACCGGCGAGGATATCGTCACCCTCTGCTACACCTCCGGCACCACCGGCAACCCCAAGGGCGTGGAGATCAGCCACGCCAACCTGGCCTTCGAATGCCGCGCCTACGCCTCGGTGATGCCGGTCGAGTTCGGGGACCGCGTCACCTCGTTCCTGCCGACCGCGCACATGGCCGACCGGGTCACCGCCCTGTACCTGCACCAGTACTACGGCACCCAGATCACCGTGGTACCCGACCGCACCCAGTTGCCGGCGGCGCTGGCCGACGTGCACCCGACCGTGTGGGGTGCGGTGCCGCGCGTGTGGGAGAAACTCAAAGCGGCCGTGGAGTTCTCGGTCGCAGGCGAACCCGACCCCGAGCGCAGATCCGTGCTGGAGTGGGCGCTGGGGGTGGCCGCGCGCAAAGCCGCCGCGCACCTGGCCGGTGCGGCCCTGGACGACACGCAGGCCGCGGAGTGGGAGCGCGCCGATGAGCTGGTGTTGTCGAAGCTGCGCGCCAAAATCGGGTTGGATCAACTGAAGTGGGCGCTGTCGGGGGCCGCGCCGATCCCGCCGGAGACCCTCGGGTTCTTCTTCGGGCTCGGCATCCCCATCTCCGAGGTGTGGGGTATGTCGGAGCTGACCTGCGTCGCCAGCGTCAGCCCGCCGCAGCAGGCCCGGCTGGGGACGGTCGGGAAACTGTTGCCGGGCCTGGAATCACGTATCGCCGAGGACGGGGAGTTCCTGGTGCGCGGGCCGCTGGTGATGCGCGCCTACCGCGGCGAACCCGCCAAAACCCGCGACGCGCTCGACGAGCAGGGGTGGCTGCACACCGGCGATATCGTCACCCAGGACAGCGAAGGCTATCTGCGGGTGGTGGACCGGAAGAAAGAACTCATCATCAACGCCGGCGGCAAGAACATGTCACCGGCCAATATCGAGAACGCGGTCAAGGCCGCCACCCCGCTGATCGGGGCCATCGCCACCATCGGGGACGCGCGCGCCTACAACACCGCGCTCATCGTCATCGACGCCGAAACCGCGCAACCCTATGCGACGCAGCATCATTTGGCCGACGGGTCGGTCGCGGCGCTGGCGGTGGACAAGGAAGTCGTCGCCGAGATCGCGCGCGGGGTGGCGGCCGGGAACGCGAAATTGTCACGGGTCGAGCAGATCAAACGCTTCACCATCCTGCCCACGTTCTGGGAGCCGGGCGGAGACGAGATCACGCTGACGATGAAACTGCGACGCAAACCCATCGCCGCCAAATACGCCGAGCAGATCGAGCGCATGTACTCCCCCGAACTTCCCGACGGCGTGCACGAACCGGCCGCCGGGCAGAACGCGAACGCCTGAACAAGGGTGTCGAGCTGGGCCGCGACCGCCGGGGGATCCGGTGGTCGCGGCCCGGTCCGTCTCCACCACCTAGATAACAGAGCATTCGCTCTGTTATGGTTCGGTTCATGCCCCGGCCCCGCACCCACGACCCCGACGCCGTCCTGGACGCCGCCGAAGAACTCGCCGTGCGCGCCGGCGCCGCCGCGGTCACCATCCGCGCCGTCGCCACCGCCACCGGCATCTCCAACGGGGCCATCTACCACACCTTCACCTCCCGCGCGGAACTGCTGGGCCGCACCTGGATTCGCGCCGCCACCCGCTTCCTGACCGTGCAAGCCGAACTGGTCGAGCACGAAACGGCGCATACCGACCCCGCCGCCGCCGTCGTCGCGGCCGCCGACGCACCCGTGGTCTTCGCCCAGCGCCACCCCCACTCGTGCGCCCTGCTGTTCAGCGTGCGACGCGAGGACTTCCTGGGCGAGGACCTGCCCGAACCGGTACGCACCGAACTCGACCGGCTCGACCGCGGGCTGATCGAACTGCTGAAACGCCTCGCCACCGGCATGTGGGGGCGCGCGGACGCCCGCGCGGTGGACACCATCACCATCTGCGTGGTCGACCTGCCCACCGCGATCCTGCTCGAACGCCACCGCCTCACCGACCGGACCGCCCGCACCCAACTACGGGCCGCCGTACGCGCGGTCCTGGATATCGGACCCGCCCCGCGCCGCCCGAAAACCGTGCCACCCCACCCTGAAACGAAGGAAAACCGATGACCGCCCTCAGCTACCGTGACAAGATCGCCGTCCTGGACCTCGGCGACAGCGAGAACCGTTTCACCCCCGACTCCCTCACCGAGATCAACACCCACCTCGATGCCGTCCTGGCCGACGGCGCGCACGCGCTGATCACCACCGCGCGCGGCAAGTTCTACTCCAACGGCCTGGACCTGGACTGGCTCTCGGCCCACGGCGACCGCGCCGAATGGTATGTGGCACAGGTACAGACGCTGCTCGCGCGCCTGCTCACCTTCCCCATGCCCACCCTCGCGGCCCTGCCCGGACACGCCTTCGGCGCCGGCGCCATGCTCGCCCTCGCCCACGACTTCCGGCTGATGCGGGAAGACCGCGGCTTCTTCTGCCTGCCCGAAGCCGACATCCGCATCCCGTTCACCGCCGGCATGGCCGCGCTCATCCAAGCCAAACTCCCGCCCCGCGCCGCGATGGCGGCGATGACCACCGGGCGGCGCTTCGGCGGACTCGACGCGCTCGCCTACGACATCGTCGACGGGCTCAGCGACCTGGACGGACTCCTGGATGCCGCGACCGGACTGCTCACCCCGCTCGGAGCCAAAGACCCCGGAACCGCGGCCGCCATCAAGAACGTCATGTTCGCGCCCGCGATCACCGCGCTCACCCTGCCCTGAACCGGTCAGCGGATGTGGTCGACGGCGTAGACGGCCAACCGGACCCGGTTATCGCAACCGGTCTTCTCCAGCAACGCCGTGATGTGCTTCTTCACCGTCGTCACACCCAGATGCAGGCGGTCGGCGATCTCCTGATTACCGAAACCCGCACCCACCAACCCCAGGACCTCACGCTCGCGCCCGGTCAACTCGATCGCCGGCGCCCGCCGATGCGTGGGTGCGGCCACCGCGCGATCGACCAGGCGGCGCAACAACGACGGGGAGAACAACAACTCACCCGCACGCACCCGGCGGATCGCGGCCAGCAGATCCGCGGGCTCGGTGTCCTTGACCAGATAACCCGACGCGCCCGCGGCCAACGCCGGGAACAGATGCTCGTCATCGTCGAAGGTGGTCAGCACCAGCACCTTCGACTCCGGGTGCGCGGCCAGGATCTGCCGGGTCGCGCCCACCCCGTCCAAACCCGGCATGCGCAGATCCATCAACACCAGATCCGGGCGCAGCTCCGCGGCCGCCCGCACCGCCGCCACCCCATCCGCGGCCTCCCCGGCCACCTCGAGATCCGGGGCCGCCTCCACCAGCATCCGCAACCCCGCCCGCACCAGACGCTGATCATCGACCAGCAGAATCCGCATCACCCCGCACCACCCGAAGCCGGACCAGGCGCGGTCGCCGCCGGATCGGCCCGGCACGCCCCGGCATCGAAAGCGGCAGCGGCCAGATCAGTAGCGGGCAGATCGGTGGTGGGCAGATCGGTGGTGGTGAGACCGGTGGTGGTGAGATCAGTAGTGGCGGTGGGTAATTCGGCCAGGACCTGCCATTCGCGGCCGAGCACGCCGACCGAAAGCGTGCCGGCGGCGAGTTCGGCGCGCTCCCGCATACCGATCATGCCGTGACCGGGCGGCACCGACCCCGGACCCGGGTCACGCGCGAGCAGGCCGCTACGCACCTCCAAACGGGCAGCAGACGCGTTCTGCGCCAAGGTGATTCGCACCGTCCGACGGCGATCGGCGTGCTTCATCACATTGGTGAGCGATTCCTGCGTCAACCGCAGCAACGTCAACCGGCCGATCGCATCCAAACCCTCCACCGACGCCCCCAGATCGGCCTCGACGGTGAAACCCGCCGCCCGCACCCGCTCCACCGCGGCCGTCAGCTCCTGGCGGATCGCGGCCGCATCCACCAGCGTCACCTCGCTCAACACCGGATCCCGCAGCGCCGCCAGCAAGCGGCGGATATCGGTGAGCGCACCGGTCGCGGTCTCGGCCACATCATCGAGCACCGCCGCTACCGGCGGCTCGGCCACCACCACCTGCCGGGCCACCTTCACCCGCAACACGATCGAGGCCATATGGTGCGCCACCAGATCATGCAATTCGCGCGCCAACGCCGTGCGCTCCTCGGCCCGGGTCCGTGTCTCGGCTTCCACCGCCCGCGCCCGCAACGAGGCCGTCAACTCACGCTGCCCGCGCAGATACAACCCCAGCAACACCGGCAACCCCACATAGGTGCCCGCCTCCACCACTGCGCTCACCCGCCCGAACGACGGCGCATGTCCACCCCACCGGCCCACCAGAACCGCAACCATCCAGCACACCGCCGCCAGGGCTGCCGCGCCCCGGCCCGACCGCACCACCACCTCGACCAGCGCTACCGCCCCCAAGAACGGCACCAGCCCCGACAACCCCCACGCCGGAATCAAGAACATCGGCACAGCCAGCGCGGAAAGCATCAACGACACCGGCAGCGGCCGGCGTGCGCCCGCCACGAACACCGCGGCCGCCGTCATCGCCAACACCCAATAGCTCACCGGCACCCGATACTCACCCGGAAACGTGCTCACCACCAGCAACACCGGAGTCAACACCAACGGCAGCAACCGACCGGCCTGCCACAGGTCGCGGGAAGCACGGGAGAAAGGCACCCGTCCACCCTAGAGAACCGCCCGCCACCCACCCCGCCGGTGGTCTCGCCACACTCCACACCGGACCGTCGCGCACCGCATGCCGGACCGTCGCGCACCGTGTCCCGCAATCGGAACCGGAGTCGGGAACCGGAGTCGGGAACCGGGAATGTCGAACCGGGCGGCCGGGTCCGCCCGCCCAACCGGACACGCAGCCGGTGCAGGTCGATCGCCGCTGTGTGTGGCCGCCACCGCGTACGGGGTCACGGGCGGCAGTTAGCAGACGACACAGCGGTGCGCAAGATCCCTGCGGGCCCGATCGCGGGGGCAGGATGCGGCCTGGCGGAGGGGGTGCGGGGTGGGGCCCGGCGGCGAGGGTGGAGGAGTTCATCGACCCGAGGAGAATTCGTGCTCTCGAGACGACGCCTGCTCGTCGCCGCCACCGCGCTGCCCCTGGCGCTCACCGCCACCGGATGCGCACGCCCCGCCGCAACCGCCACCACCGGCGCCGCCACCCGGCCGTTGCCGATCCCGCCGCTGGCGCCCAGCACGCTCGACGCGGGCGGGGTGCGGCGGTTCACGCTGCGCGTGCAGGCCGGGAGCTCGCAGATCCTGCCCGGAAAGTCCACGCCCACTTGGGGTTACGACGGAGCGATCCTGGGGCCGACGCTGCGGGCACGGGAAGGGGAAACCGTCGCGGTCAGCGTGCACAACACCCTCGACGAGGCGACCAGCGTGCACTGGCACGGCATGCACGTACCGGCCGCGTGCGACGGCGGACCGCATCAGATGATCGCGCCCGGCGGACACTGGGATCCCAGCTGGCGCATCGAACAGCCCGCGGCGACCCTGTGGTATCACCCGCATCCGCACGGGAACACCGAAAAGCATGTGTACCGCGGGCTTTCGGGACTGTTCCTGATCGAGGACGCCGACACCGACCGCCTGGACCTGCCACGCGAGTACGGGATCGACGACATCCCGGTGATCATCCAGGACAAGAGTTTCACCGCCGACGGGGCACTGGACGAGCGGCGGCCCAACAGTTACGGGCTGCTGGGAGACACCCTGGTGGTCAACGGGATCACCGGCGCGCACCTGGACGTGCGGACCGAACGGGTGCGGTTGCGGCTGCTCAACGGCTCCTCGAGCCGGGTGTTCCAGCTCGCGTTCGCCGACGAGCGCCGCATCGAACTGATCGCCACCGACGGCGGGCTGCTACCGGAACCGGTAGCGCTGCAACAGCTCACCCTCAGTCCCGGCGAGCGCGCCGAGATCGTGGTCGGGGTGCGCGGCGGCGAATCGGTGGGGCTGCGCGCGGTGCCCGTGCAGATGCGCGCCGGCCTCGACCGGCCCGAACGTTTCGGCTTCGACGACAGCTTCGACGTGCTCACCCTGCGCGCGGCCGCCCGCCCTGGCGCCGTCCCCGCACTCCCGGCCGCACTGACCGCCGCGCTGCCCGCCCACCCCGAAGCCGGAGTGGATCGCAGCTTCGACCTGAAATGGTTCATGATCAACGGCCGCAAGATGGACATGAACCGCATCGACATGACCATCCCCACCGGCGCCACCGAAGTCTGGGCGGTCCGCAACCTCGAGGACTGGCCGCACAACTTCCACGTCCACGACACCAGGCTCCGCATCCGCGCCATCGACGGCAACCCGCCGCCACCGCACCTCTCGGGCTGGAAGGACACCGTCTACACCGAACCCGGCCGCACCTACGAACTCGTGCTGTCCTTCCCCGGCCCCGCCGACCCCACCTACCCGTACATGTTCCACTGCCACCTGCTCCACCACGAAGACGCGGGCATGATGGGCCAATTCCTCATCCTCGACCCCGGCCAGGCACCCACACCCATGACCATGCCGATGGAGCACGCGGGCCCCGAAAACGGTGCGCACGGCGGACATTGACGCCGAGCCCCGGTGCGGGCCGCCCGAGGCGCGCTCTAGAAGTTCATTCCGCCGAGTCCGCCGCCGCACGCAGATGCGGCAGCAAATACGCGACCACCTCGGCGGGGCGTTCGGCATGCAGGAAATGCCCCGCCTGCGCGAGGGCGGCGTGGGTGGCCCCGGCGCGCTCGGCCAGCACCCGTTGCAGATCCGGGGACAGGCAGCCGTCGCGCGCCCCCGCCAACGCCAGGATCGGCAGCGCGGGCTGCGAGGCCACCAGCAGCCGCTGGAACTCCCGCGACGCGCGCCGATGCACCGTGAACAACGACCGGTAGTAGCGGGTCGCCGCCCACGCCCGGCCCGGATCGGTGAAAACCGCCGCGGTGGGCGCGAATTCGGTGTCGGTGAACGCCCAGCCCGGCGACCAGCGCCGCCACAGGCCGCGCACGAACGCCGCACCCGAGCGCGTGAGCAGGCGCGGGGAGGCGCCCGACTGCATCACCGGAATGTAGGACGACATCAGCAGCTGCCGCGGCAGATAGCGCAGCGCCGCCGCCGGCATCCCGTCCCCGAAGGGCGGAATCGCCAGCAGCGTCAGGGAAAGCCACTGCCGGGGAGCCTGTTTGGCCAGCACGATGGCCGCGAACGCACCCCAATCGTGCCCCACCAGATGCGCGGGCGGCGACCCCAGCTCCCGATGCCAGGCGGCGATATCGGCGCTGACCGCCATCAGGTCGTAGCGGGCCCGCCGATCCGCGGACGCACGGGTATAGCCGCGCAGCCAAGGCGCAAGCACCTGATACCCGGCCTCGAGCAACGCCGGAATCAGCCCGTCGAAACTGTGCGGGGTATCGGGGAACCCGTGCAGCAGCAGCACCAGCGGCGCGTCATCGGGGCCGAAATGCCGCGCCGACAACACCAGTCCGTCACGCCGCAGCGTCCGTACCCTGGCCTCGGTATCGGCAGATGTCATCGGTCACTCACTCCTTGTCACCGGCGCAGGGCGAGAGCGCGCCTCATTCCGCACCTACTGCATCAGAACAGGGGCTCCCCGTGGCCGGTCGGCGTCCGACCGTCCCACCCACCGGGAACCTCGCCCGCACCGGCGCGGCGGCCGCGCACCCGCTCGGTCCGGGCCCGCACCGGGCTTCGGTGCCGGCCCGGACCAGGGCGTCGCACTGCCGCCGAAGCCGGAGGGCGGGAATCCGGACACGAGTTCGCGTGGGCGGCAAGGCAACTGCCAGCCATCGTGCACCGGACCACCGCGCCCGGACGGGAACGGTTCAGCGACCCTTCCACACCGGCGGCCGCTTCTCCACGAACGCGCGCATCCCTTCCCCGGCGTCCTCGGAGGAGACCGCCGCCGCGGCCACCTGCCCCTGACGCGCAAAGGCTTCCGCCACCGACCAGTCCGGGGCCTGTTCGATGATCTGCTTGCTGGCATCGATGCTCAACGGCGCGTTCACCGCCACCCGTTCGGCCAGCGCCAGCGCCGCCTCCAACGCGCCGCCGGGCGCGGTGACCTGGTTGATCAAACCGATCTCGGCGGCGCGGGCGGCGGTGATCGGATCGCCGGTCAACGCCAGCTCCATCGCCAGCGCGCGCGGCAGCCGCTGGGACAGGCGCAGCACCCCGCCGCCGACCGCGACCAGGCCGCGTTTGACCTCGGGGATACCGAAGCTCGAATCACTGGCCGCGACAATGAGATCGGCGGCCAGCGCCAGTTCGCAGCCACCGGCCAGCGCGGGCCCCTCCACGGCGGCGATCAACGGTTTGCGCGGCGGCTGGGACACGATGCCCAGGATGCCGCGTTTCTCGGTGATCGGGACCTCGCCGCGGGCGGCGGCCTTGAGATCCATTCCGGCACTGAAGTATCCGCCCGCACCGGTGAGGATGGCGATGCGGGCGTGCGGGTCGGCGTCGTAGGCGTCCACGGCGCGTTCCAAACCCAGTGCGGTCGCCAGGTCGATGGCATTGCGGGCGTGCGGGCGATTGATCGTGATGATCATGATGTGGCCGCGGCGCTCCACCAGCACCGGAGCCGGTGGCGGCGCGGGCAGCCGCACCCGCTCGGTGCCCTCGACACTCACCCGGTCCCCGCTCACCGTCACCGGCAACCCCAGCAGATCCTGCTCGGTCGCCGCATCCAGCAGCCCGGAATCGGTGCTGCGCACCAGCACTCGCGCACCGGCGGGGGTGAGCAGGCTCAAGATCGCCGCCTCCGGGACGCCCTCGCGGTCGTAGGGCAGCGTGTAGGCCTCCACCACCGCCGGACCGTCATACCCGGTGCGGGCCGGGCGCGCCGGGGGATGCTCGATCACCGGCCGCAGATGCGCGAACCCGGTGCGCGGCGGCACCGCCGAATACACCCCGATCGCATGCTTGGTCAAATACCAGCCCAAAGACGTTGCCAGACCATAGGTTTCGGGTTCAGCGCGCAGCCGCCGCACCAGGTTCGCCACCGCGTGCCCGCCGTGATTGTTGCCCGGCCCGCCCCCGAAGGTCAGCCCGCCGGTCACCGTCAACGACCGTTTCGGATCCTCGGGCGCCAACCCCAGCTCGCGGGCCGCGATCTGCACCGCCACCGGGAAACACGCGTACAGGTCCACATGCGCGATCTGCTCGATGCCCACCCCGGCATGCGCGAGCACCGCCGCGCCCAGCGCCCGGATCGCCGGGGAGGCCGCCAGTTCGGTGCGTTCGCTGACGAACCATTCGTCGGTGCCCGAAGCGCCCGCGTGCACGAACACCCACTTGTCCTGCGCGATACCCGCCGCTTCGGCCGCCGCCGCACTGCACAGGATCAGCCCCGACGCCATATCGACGGTCAGGTTCGCGCATTCGAGCTTCGGATACGGGGCCGCGATCACCCGATTGTCGGGGCCGGGCGTGGCGATCTGGGCGGGCGTGAACTGCTGCGGCTGCCAGGCATACCGGTTGTCCGCCGCCACCGCCGAGAACCGCGCCCACAGCTCGGCCACCGCCGCGGCATGCTCGGCCGGGGTGCGCCCGAGCCGATGCCGGTTCGCCGACTCCAGCAGCGCGTACATCGTCGTGGGCGCCAGCAGGCCCGCCGCGGTCTCGGCCGCATTGTTGGCCGGTTTGTCGATCCCCACCGTGCGCGTCGGCGTCACCGTGGAATCCTGTGCGGGCCAATCCAATTCGATGCCAGCCCGCTGCGCCGCCGCCTGCGTGGCGCCGGCTTCGGCGCCGGTCACCAGCACCACATCCAGTTCGCCGGCCGCGATCGCCGCGGCCGCCTCGTTGATCACCAGCTGGCCGCCGTCCCCGCCGAAGGGACTCGACTGCACCGTCTGCACCGGGCTCGCACCCACCGCGGCCGCGACCAGCGCACCCAGATCCCGGTACTGCCACGACGTCGGCGCCACCGCATACACCGCCTGCGCCCCGGCCAGCAGCCGCCGCGCCGCCTCGGGCAACTCGGCCGCATCGGCCCGCTGCTCGATATCCGCTAGCGCGGCACCGGAATCGCAGACCGCATCCACCGCCGCGCGCCGCAGCGCCCGCACCGCCAGCTGCGAGGGATCCACATACCCCGGATCCGGCACCCGGTTCACCACCTGGCCGGCACCGATCAACACCGGGGTGCCCGGAGCCAGCATGACCCCGGATGCGTGATGACGTACCGGCGTGCGCGCCACCGGCGCACGCTCCCCGGTCCGCGGACCGGGGGCCTCGAGCGCGGCGGGCAAACCCGCCAGCGATTCCCGCAACGCCTCACCCAGACCGCGCACCACCGTCGCACCCAGCGGCCCATCGATCGGCGGACCGGCCAGTCCCGCATCCAGATACACCCTCGACCCACCGCCGGCGGGCAGTACCGACAGCCACAACCCCAACCGCAATCCCTGCGGTCCGCTGCCGTGCATCTCCAGCCCGGACGCGCTCACCGCCGCGACCGTCCACGCGATATCGGCGGGAATCCCCATGAACTCGGCCACCTGCACGAACTCGGTGCCCGCCACCGCCTGTCCTGGAGGGTCACCGCGCCAGCCGGCATGGAAGCTCACCCATTGCGGAAGCCGCTCCAGCCCGGCCAGATACGCGGCCACCACACCCGGTTCGGCCGCCAAGTCCTGATGGGCGTGCGCGGTCCGCGTGTACTCCCCGAGCCCCGCCGGCGGCACATGCACACCCGCCCCCACCGTTTCCGGCTGCGCGCCCGCCGCTTCCGGCTCCGGTCGCGCCCCGCCGGTCATCGCGGCCACCAGCTCGCGCACGATGCGCGGATCCCGCCGCACCGCCCCCAGCAGCTGCCCACCGGCCCGCAACTGCTTGCGCACCGCACGGAATCGCCCGAATCCAGGCATCGCGTCCACCATCTACCTCCTCGTCGAGGGTCAGGGCCCCACCGTAACGCGGCCACCGCCGTCCGGGATCGATGAATTCGGCCGCGTGACAATCGCTTCCGGCTATCAATCCGCCGAGAAGTCGAGACGATGCGCGTCGCGGCACCCCCAGCGCCGCCGCCCGTCGTGCCCGCCCGGCTGCCTGTGCAGGGCAGTCACGCCCTCTGCTCGCCTCCCAGGCGCGGCAGACCGGTGACATGCGGCGATCGGACTACCGGTGTCAGGCATCCGAGCCGAGCACCTCCACCATGCCGATCCCCGGCAGGTCGGCAGCAGTGCCGGAGACCGGACCGGACAGCACGACGGCCCCGGAACCTCCGGGGCCGTCGTCACACTCAGCGGGTCAGCGCGTTCAGCTCACAGGCGGATGCCGAGCAGGGCATCGACCGCGTCGCCGATCAAACCCGGGGCGGCCGCGTCGGGGCCACCGTAGTTCAACGCCTGCTGCGCCCAGGCGTCCACGGCCGCAAGGGCTTTGGGGGTGTCCAGGTCGTCGGCCAGATGCCGGCGCAGGCGGGCGACGGTGTCGGTGGCGTCCGGGCCCGAAACCAGGGCCGCGGCGCTGCGCCAGCGCTCCAGACGGGAAAGGGCTTCGGCGAGCACCGCATCCGACCATTCGCGGTCGCTGCGGTAATGGCCGGCGAACAGGCCCAGGCGGATCGCGGCCGGGTCGGTGCCGGCGCGGCGCAGCTTGGACACGAACACCAGGTTGCCGCGCGACTTCGACATCTTCTCGCCGTCGAGGCCGATCAGGCCCGCGTGCACATAATGGCGGGCGAAACGGCGGCCCTTGACCAACGCTTCGGCGTGCGCGGCGGAGTATTCGTGATGCGGGTAGATCAGGTCGCTGCCCCCGCCCTGCACATCGAACTCGGTGCCGATCCGGTTGAGCGCGATCGCGGCACACTCGATATGCCAGCCCGGACGGCCCGCACCGAAGGGAGCCGGCCAGGACGGTTCACCCGGGCGTTCGGCCCGCCACAGCAGCGCGTCGATCGGATCGCGTTTGCCCGGCCGGGCCGGATCACCGCCGCGTTCGGCGAAGAGCCGGTCCATGGTGGCGCGGTCGTACCCGGATTCGTAACCGAACTGCTCGGTGGCGTCGTGCCGGAAGTAGATGTCGGGGTACTGGGCGTCATCGACCACATACGCCGCGCCCGAAGCCAGCAGTTTGTCGACCAGCTCCACCACCTCCTGCACCGACTCGATGGCGCCGATGTAGTCGCGCGGCGGGATCACCCGCAGCTCGCGCATGTCCTCACGGAACAGCTCGATCTCGCGCGTGCCCAGCTCCCGCCAGTCGATGCCGTCGCGTTGCGCCCGCTCGAACAGCGGATCGTCGACATCGGTGGTGTTCTGCACGTAATGCACCTCGTGCCCGCCGTCGCGCCACACCCGGTTGACCAGATCGAAGGCCAGATAGGTGGCGGCGTGCCCGAGGTGGGTGGCGTCATAGGGGGTGATGCCGCACACGTACATGGTGGCCTGCGCGCCGGGGGTGACCGGGCGGACCTGTTTGTCGGCGGTGTCGAACAGACGCAACGCTGGTCCGGATCCGGGGACGGTCGGGACAGCGGTATCGGACCAGGACTGCATGGATCGAGGTTAACCCTGTGTGGCAGGTCGACCCCGCCCACCCCCGCCCAGACGAATCGGGCATACCGGGTGTAGAGGGGTGTCGACCTGCACCTTAGTGAACGACGGGAAGACGTCAAGGGTTGAAATCATGATGCTGGCAACGTTTTCCGAGTGTTCGCCGGACGCGAGGAACCGGGCGAGCGGATCAGAACGCGGGCCAGGGGATCGGGCGCGCCGAGCCCGGCAACGGCATCACCGGATCATCCAGCAGTGCCCGCCCGCGCGCTTCCAGGGCCTCGATCTCGGCGCCGGTCAGATGCTCGCCCAAGCGCTCACCCAGCTCCCCGGGCAGCGCTTTCACCAAAACCGTGATGTCGGTGAGCAATTCGGCCGGTATCGGTTCACCGGCCCACCCCCACAACACCGTCCGCAGTTTCGGTTCGCTGTGCAAGCAGATCCCGTGATCGACCCCGTACACCGCGCCGTCGGCGCCCAGCAGCGCGTGCCCGCCCTTGCGGTCGGCATTGTTGATCAGCACATCCAGCACCGCCATGCGCAGCAACCGCGGATCGTCGGCATGCACCAGCGACACCGGATGACCCGCGGGATCCAACGCCCGCAACACTTCCCGGTACCCGCCGGGAATCTCCCCGGCCGGGCACAGATCCACCAGATCCGGTACCGCCGGATCCTCCTCGATATCGATCCACCGCTGCACCATGCCCGGCCCCAGCGGACCCTCCCGCAACACGGTTTCGGGAATCACGCCCCAGCCCAACGCATCCGACACCAGATACGAGGCCACCTCACGCCCGGCCAGGGTGCCGTCGGGGAAATCCCACAGCGGCCGCTCCCCGCGCACCGGCTTGTACACCGCCCGCAGCGGCGTGCCGGCCACCTCGCACACCAGCGTCACATTCGAGGCCGTGGTGACCTGCCCGATCACCGTCAGCTCGGCGGTGCGTAGCGGGTCGCTGCTCATGCTCAGTCCTCGATGCCGGTGGCGCCGAAGATGTCGCCGCGCTTGTAGCCGTTGGTGCGCACACACATATGCCCCTGCGTCGACAGCGGCTCCCCGCACAGCGGGCACGGCGGCCGCCCGGCCGCGATGACCAGCGTCGAGCGCAACGCGAACTCCCGCGCCTGGATCGGGGTCAGGAACACCCGCACCGCGTCCGGGCCCTCCTCGGTGTCATCGAGCACCACCGATTCGTCGACCTCGGTCTCGGTCAACGCCAGCAACTCCACCACGACCGCGTTCGCGTCGGCATCCCAGCCCAAACCCATGGTGCCGACCCGGAATTCGGCGTCGATGGGCGTCACCAGCGGGGCATTGTCGGCCACATCGGACGCTTTGGGAGGCACCTCGGTGCCGAAGCGGCGCGCCACCTCGTCCAGCAGCAACCCCATCCGATCGGCCAGCACCTTCACCTGCTGCTTCTCCAGCAGCACGCTCACCACGCGCGGTTCCTGCACGGCTTGCAGGTAGAAAGCGCGGTCGCCCGGCTCGCCGACGGTGCCGGCGACGAAACGATCGGGGGTGCGGAAAATATGGATTGCTCGGCCCATTGCACCTCCTGACAGCTCACTCACACTATGAATCGGGGCGTTCCGCTACCCCATTATCCGTACTCCCGGTGGTACCCGTTTCACCTCCGGGCACCGGTCCCGAGCGCGATTCGCTACCGGTTCGCGGCGAAATCGCAGCGAGGGTGGACAGATCGCCTCCGGTGTCGTTGACCCGCCAAATGTAGGGGGCCACCGGGGAGTAGCGGACGACACTGATCGACGCCGGTTCGACCACGATGCGCTGGAAGCCATCGAGGTGGATGCCGAAGGCGTCGGCCAGCACCGACTTGATCACATCACCGTGGGTGCACGCCACCCACAGCACGTCGCCGCCGTGTTTCTCGGTGAGCCGGCGATCGAGTTCGCGGATGGCCTGCACGGCGCGAAACTGCACCTGCGCCAAGCCTTCTCCGTTCGGGAACACCGCCGCCGAAGCCTGCCGCTGCACGATCTTCCACAACGGTTCGCTGATCAGCTCCGAGAGCGCGCGCCCGGTCCAGTCGCCGTAATCGACCTCCAGCAGCCGCTCGTCGGGTTCGGCTTCCAAGCCGAGCTTGTCGGCCAGCGGCGCCACTGTTCGCTGACAGCGCAACAGCGGCGAGCACACGATGGTCTCGATGGGCAGCGAACCCAGCCGCTGCACCAAGGCCTGGGCTTGCTCGCGGCCCCGCTCGGTCAGATCGACACCCGCGCTGCGACCGGCCAGCGTGTGGGCCGTGTTCGACGTGGACACGCCGTGCCGCAAGAGGATCACCGTCACCGTGACAGCCTAGTCGCTACGTCGCCGAGACGACGCCGGTCGCCAGCAGGCCCATCACCGTGAAGCCGAGCGCGATGCGGTAGCCGACGAACCAGTTCAGCGAATGGTCGGACACGAAACGCAGCAGCCACGCCACCGAGGCGTAACCGACCACGAACGAGATGATCGTGGCGACCAGGATCTGCGGGCCCGAGGCGTTGAGACCCTCACCGGCGGGTTCGAAGGCGTCCGGCAGCGAGAACAGACCCGAGGCCACCACCGCCGGAATGGCCAGCAGGAACGAGAACCGCATGGCCGCTTCACGAGTCAGGCCCAGGAACAGGCCCGCGGTCGAGGTCGCACCCGAACGCGACACGCCCGGGATCAGGGCCAGGCATTGGGCGAAACCCATACCCAGGCCGTCACGCGTGGTCAACCGGTCGATGGCGCGTTCTTTGCGGCCGTAGTACTCACCGGCCGCGATCACCAGCGCGAACACGATCAACATGGTCGAGATCAACCACAGATTCCTTGCGCCGGTACGGATCTGGTCCTTGAACAGGAACCCCAGCACCCCGATCGGGATGGTGGCGATGATCACATACCAGCCGATGCGGTAGTCCAAGCGGCGCTGCGCATCCTCATCCAGCGGCGGCTCACCGCCGGTGTAGGCGGGCAGCACCACCGTCGGCGCGTCCTGCCAGTGCACCGGCACCGGTTCGCGCTTGGTGGCCTTCCAGTACAGAGTCGTGAACCAGGCCACCAGAATCCGCCAGATGTCCTTGGCGAAATACACCAGCACCGCCGCCTCGGTGCCCAGCTGGGTGACCGCGGTGAACGACGCGCCCGCGTCATCGCCGAAGAACACACCCGACACGATGCGCATATGCGCCGACGAGGAAACCGGCAGAAACTCCGTCAAGCCCTGCACCAGACCCAAAGTCAGGGCCTGCACCCACGTCATCGCCTCGCCCACACGCCCTCCAGAATCGGTCAATCGTCGGCTGCCGGTGGACAATTCGCCCACCCACGGCGGCGCGAGCAGACACCTGCGGTGACGCGCGCCGTGAACACCGCAGCGACCCTACCGCCTGGGATGCGAACCCCGACACCGGAACGGGTGAACACTGCAACCCGCCCAGGCCCTCGCGCGGTCTTACCCCGGGATCGGTGACGGGTGCGCTTAGGCTGACGCGTGTGACGAAAGTGCAAGCGCGGTGATGGAACAGCGGACGGTGGGCCGCAGCGGACTGCGAGTTTCGCGCCTGGGCCTGGCCACTCATACCTGGGGCAGGGAGACCGACGCCGACGATGCCGCGGCGCAGCTGCTGGCGTTCGCCGAGGCCGGCGGGACCCTGGTGGATGCCTCCCCCGCCTACGGGGACGGGGCCGCGCAACGCATCCTCGGGGACCTGGTGCGTGAAATCGGGCGTGAGGAACTGGTTTTGAGCGTGCACTCCGGGCGCACCCCGATGCGTTCGGACCCCGCGGCCGGGCCCGCGCCCGCCCCGCTGCGGTGGGCGGTGGACGCTTCGCGGCGCACCATGATGCGCCAACTCGACGAGAGCCTGACGATGCTGGGCACCGATCACCTCGACCTGTGGAACGTGGCGGCCTGGGATCCGCACACGCCCCTGGAGGAGATCGCGGGCACCCTGGAATACGCGGTGCGCACCGGGCGGGTGCGCTACGCCGGCGCCAGCGGCTACGACGGCTGGCAGCTGGCGACCCTGGCCGCCGCCGCGCCGATGACCGCCGCCTACACCCCGTACTCGCTGCTGGCGCGCGGCCCCGAACACGAATTCGTGCCCGCCGCACAGCATCACGGCATCGGCGTGATCGCCACCGCGCCGCTGTTCGGGGGCATCCTCACCGGCAAATACCGGGACGGGGTGCCCGCGGACTCGCGCGGCGCCGACGAGGCCACCGCCGCGGAGATCACCGCCGGGCTCGACGATCGCGCGGTGCGGGTGGTCGATGCGGTGGTGACCGCCGCCGACGGATTGGGCACCTCGCCGCTGGCGGTGGCGATGGCGTGGGTGCGCGATCAACCCGGCATCGCGAGCCTGCTCGTCGGGGCACGCGATATCGGGCAGTTGACCGGGGTGCTCAATGCCGAAACCCTGGAACTGCCGCGCGCGATCGCCGCCGCCCTCGGCGATGTGAGCGCGCGCACCGAATGACCGCACCGGTGCCCAAGCCGCGCCGCGGCTGCGCGGCTGCCAGTCCGCCCGGTCCGGCGGGTGCGCTCGGCACGCCGGTCGCGGTGGGCGATTCCGGGCCGACGGTGAGATCTGCGAGCGCGCGAGGCAGGCATCGACCGGGGAGACGCGCGTGCGCGACCAGAAACTGCCAGGCTAGCCTTACCTGCATGAGGTGTCTTGTGAAAGCCCGCTCCGCCGCCCTGCGCAATGTCGTGATCGCACTGCTGGGAGTCGGTCTCGTCGCGGGCAGCGTCGCATGCACCTCGGGCGGCAGCAGTGGCAGCGGCGGGCACGGGCCGGTGACCGCGAGCGTCGGCGACCTGGATCCGGTGGCCATCGGACCCGAACCGAGCGCGGTACTGCCCGCGACGGTGAAATCCTTCGACGGCAGCGAGGTGACGATCACCGACACCAGCCGCATCATCGCCGCCGACCGGTACGGGACGCTCGCGCAGACCGTGGTCGCGCTCGGGCTGGGCTCGAAACTGGTGGGACGCTCCAACTCCGCGGCCTTCCCCGCGGTGGAGAAGCTGCCGACCGTCTCCAGCGGATCGGGCACCTTGAGCGTGGAAGCCGTTGCGGCCCTGCGGCCCACGGTGTTCCTCACCGACACCACCGCGGTCACCCCCGCCCTGCGGGACCAGTTGAAGGCGCTCGGGATCACCGTGGTCTACTTCGATCCCAAACGCACCATCGACGGTGTGGTGCCGCAGATCGAGGCCGTCGCCGGGGCGCTCGGGGTGCGCGAGGCCGGTGCGAAACTGGCGCAGCGCACCAGCGACGAGATCAAAGCCGCGACCGCCTCGGTGCCGAAACAGGACACCAAGCCCAAGATCGCGTTCCTGTACCTGCGCAGCTCGGCCATCACCATGATGTTCGGTCCCGGATCGGGTTCGGATTCGCTGATCACCGCCCTCGGTGGCGTGGACGCGGCCACCGCCTCGGGCGTGGAGCAGGAATTCGTCCCCATCACCAGCGAAGCCATGATCGCCGCCGCCCCCGACATCATCCTCACCATGACCGACGGCCTGGCCTCGGTCGGCGGCGTCGACGGGCTGAGCAAGATCCCCGGCATCGCCCAGACCCCCGCCGGCAAGGACCGCCGCGTCATCGACATGGCCGACACCGTGCTGCTGTCCTTCGGCCCCAACACCGGCCGCGTCGTGGCCGCACTCGTCAAAGCCGTCTACGGCCAGACCAGCGCATGAGCGAGCCCGCCCATCCCGTCGATCGCACACCCGCACACCCCGATTCGGTCACCGAGCCCGCGGGCGTGGGAGTGGAGACGAACCGATCCGCCGCCGAGCCCGCAGGCGTAGGAGTGAACGCGCACGCGACCGCCGCCGGTACGGCCGTGGAACCGCATGCACCGCAGCCGGACTCGATGCCCGGCGGTGCACGCCGTGAGCGCGGCTGGTCGCGCATCACGCTGATCTTCGCCGCGACGCTGGCCGGGCTGGTGCTGCTGGCGTTGCTCTCCGCGACCATCGGGCAGGTGCCGACCACGGCGGCGGAGGTGGCGGGCAGCGTGTTTCATCGCATGGGCCTGGACTGGGGTCCCATGCCCGCGCATCCGGCCGGCTATGTGACGCTGTGGGAAGTGCGATTCCCGCGGGTGGTGCTGGCCGTGCTGGTCGGTGCGGCGCTCGCTACAGCGGGTGCATTGTTGCAGGGCGTGTTCGCCAATCCCCTTGCCGAGCCCGGTGTCATCGGGGTGTCGGCGGGGGCGGCCGTCGGCGCGGGCACCGTCATCGTGGTCGGTGGCGCGTTCGCGGCCGCCTGGTCGGTCGCGGCGGGCGCGTTCGTGGCCGGGCTCGGCACCACCGTGCTGGTGTATCTGCTCTCGCGCTCCAACGGGCGCACCGAGGTCGTGACCCTGGTGCTGACCGGTGTGGCCGTCAACGCCTTTGCGGGCGGGCTGATTTCGTTCCTGCTCTTCAGCGCCTCCCCCGCCGCCCGCGACCAGCTGGTCTTCTGGCAGATGGGCAGCCTCAACGGCGCCACCTGGCAATCGGTCGCGGTCGTGGCCCCATTGACCCTGCTGGGCGTGTTGGCCGCGATGGCGATGGCCGCGAAACTGGACCTGCTGGCCCTGGGCGAATCCGCGGCCCGCCACCTGGGCGTCGACGTGGAACGGCTGCGCCGCAACGTGATCATCGTCGTGGCGATCCTGGCCACCGCGGGTGTGGCCTTCACCGGCATCATCCTGTTCGTCGGCCTGATCGTCCCGCACCTGGTGCGCATGCTCGTCGGTCCCGCTCACCGCGTCCTGATCCCGCTCTCGGCGCTGATCGGCGCCCTGGTCCTGGTGGCCGCCGACATCGGCGCCCGCTCCCTGGTCCACAACGCCGACCTGCCCCTGGGCATGATCACCTCCCTGGTCGGGGCCCCCTTCTTCTTCTGGCTGCTGCGCCGCACCCGCGCCCGATCCGGAGGCTGGGCATGAGTGCTGTGAAACGCGGTCTCGGAACGGTTTTCGCGCGCGGGCACGCCCTGCCCGATCGTCCCGCGCCGGGTGCGGTGACGCTGCGAGCGCGTGGCGTCAGCGCCGAACGCGGCACCGGCCGCAAAGTCCTGGACGGGGTCGACTTCGCCGTCGCGGCCGGTGAGATCGTGGCCCTGGTCGGACCCAACGGCGCCGGAAAGTCCACGCTGCTGGCCGCCTTGGCCGGTGAACTCGACCTCACCGCCGGCACCGTCGAACTCGACGGCCAACCCCTGACCCACTGGTCCCATCTGGACATGGCCCGCCGCCGCGCCGTCCTGCCCCAATCCCACACCGTCGGTTTCCCTTTCACCGCGCGCGAGATCATCACCATGGGCCGCGCCCCGTGGGCCCGCACGCCGCGCCAAGACCACGACGAGCACGCCATCGCCGCCGCCATGGCCGCCACCGATGTGGCACACCTTGCCGCCCGCGCCTTCCCGGCCCTGTCCGGTGGTGAACGTGCCCGCGTCGCCCTGGCCCGTGTACTGGCCCAGGACGCCCCCACCATCCTGCTCGACGAACCCACCGCCGCCCTGGACCTGGGCCACCAGGAACAAATCCTGCGCCTGGCCCGCGACCGCGCCACCGCCGGCGCGGCCGTCGTGGTCGTCGTCCACGATCTCGGTGTCGCCGCCGCCTACGCCGACCGTGTCGCGGTCCTGGACTCGGGCCGCATCGTCGCCGACGGCCCACCCCGGGCGGTACTCACCACCGAACTGCTCACCCGCGTCTACCGGCACCCGGTCGATGTCTTCGACCATCCGGTGACCGGCGCGCAACTGGTCCTGCCGGTGCGCGGCTGAACGCCAGCACATCCGAGCCGCCGGCGGTCACCTCGCGGCGGTCCGGCGTTCGGGCTCATCGATCTTGCCGGGCCGGTTCCTGCCGCCAATACACGCGCAGCAGCCCGTTCACGACCCAGATCGCGAAGAACACCGCACCCGCGATCGCCGCCCACGCGACGCCCAGCAGGAGCGCGGCGGTGCCGAACCACAGCAGTTCCAGTGCGACACGCCGCCATCCGGTTTGCGGAAAGCGGGCATCCTTGGCCGCACCGAACAGCGCCCACACCGTGACGAACACCGCGAGGGCGACCAGAGCGGCCGGAATGCGCAGCGCGAGCGGAGCATCCAGGGAAAGACCCCACCGGGCGGCCGCGGCGAGCACACCGAGTTCGAGCAGGAACATCAACAGCAGGTTCGCGCCTTTGAGCACGCTCATCGCCACACCAGTTTCAATACCGCCGGGGTGAGCAGCATGCGAATCACCGTGGCGTCCAACAACAATGCCGCGATCATGCCGTAGGCGATGTATTTCATCAACACCAGGTCCGAGAAGCCGAATGCGCCGGTGACCACGATCAGGATGGCGGCGGCGGAGGTGATGACGCCGCCGGTGTGGGCGATGCCGTAGCGGATGGCCTCTGCGGGTTCGGCGCCGTCGGCGCGGGCCTCGGCCATGCGTGATTGCAGGAACACCTCGTAGTCGGTGGATAGGCCGAACAGGACGGTCACGATCAGCACCAGGACCGCGAACATCAAAGGGCCGGGGGTGAAGTCGAACAGGGACGCGCCGTGGCCTTCGACGAAGATCCAGGTCAGGACGCCCAGGGTGGAGGCCAGGCTCAAAGCGCTCATCACCACGGCCTTGAGGGCCAGCACGATCGAGCGGAAGGCCGCGTACATCAACGCCAGGGCGGCGGCGACGAGGATCGCGGCCAGCAGCGGCAGACCTTCGATGAGGCCGTGGATGCTGTCGCGTTCGAGAGCGGGCACCCCGGCCACCATCACCCGCACGCCCTCGGGAGCCTCGATGCCGCGCAGGGCCGCGATCACGGTGTCGGCGTCGCGTTTGTCGGTGAGCCCGCCGGCCAGCACCGTCACCCCGTCCCTGGTGGGTGCGGCCGGATCGAACGGGCCGGTCATGTAGGTCTTGGTGACCTGGTTGGCTTCGAACCGGATATCGGAGAGCTGCTGCGGGTTCGCGTCCACCACCACCAGTTTCAGCGGTTCGGTGCGGAAGGACGGGAACAGCCGGTCGAAGTCCTGCTGCGCCACCCGCGCCGCATTGTCCGAGGCCAGATAGCGTTCGCTGAGCCCGCCGAACTCGATATTCCGGAACGGGATGATCAGCACCAGCAGGCCCAGCACGATGGGCACGATCACCAGCCACGGCTTGCGCATGGCGAAAACCGCCAGCCGCGAGAAGAATCCGCGATCGATCTGCTCGGCGGTGCGGATCGAGGCCAGCCGATGCCAGCCCCACAGATCGATGCGCCGCCCCACGATGCTCAACACCGCCGGCAGCGCCGTCACCGACAGCACCGCCGCCAGCAGCACCGAGGAGATACCGCCCAGCGGCACCGAGCGCAGCACCCCGTTCGGGTAGATGAACAACGCCCCCAGCGACACCGCGATGATCGCCGCCGAGAACAGCACCGTGCGCCCGGCCGTGGCTACCGTGCGCGCGGTCGCCTCTTCCACGCTGCGCCCGGCGGCCAGCTCCTCCCGGAACCGGGTCACCGCGAACAACCCGTAGTCGATGGCCAGCCCCAGACTCACCAGAGTGACCACCGCCGAGGCGAACACGTTGACCTGGAGATGGTTGGTGAGCATGCGCATGATGCCCTGCGTGCCCAGGATCGTCATACCGCCGATGAGCACCGGCAGCAGCGCCCCCACCACGCCGCCGAACACGAAATACAGCAGGATCGCCACCAGCGGCAGCGCGATCAGCTCCGCGCGCTCGATATCGCGCTGCATCCCGGTGTTGATGCCCTCCACCACCGGCTGCATGCCCGCCAACTGCACCGTCGTGCCGCCCGGGCCGGAACCCGGTGTACCGGAACGGAATTCGTCTTTGATCGCCAGATAGTTCTCGACGGTGTCGGTGCCGCCGTCACCGCGCAGGCCGATGCTGGCGAAGGCGTGGGTGCGGTCGGCGTCGGCGAACTGGCCCATCATCGAACCGTCGAAGTACGAGTCGATCTTCAGGATGCGCGCGGATTCGCTGGTGCGCAGCCGGTCCAGCTCCGCGCCGACCGCGGCGCGCACCGCCGGTGCGTCCACCGTCTGCCCCGCGGGTGCGGTGTAGATGACGATCAGGTCGCTGTCGGTGTCGCGCCCGAAGGTCGAATCGGCCAGCTTCGAGGCCGCCACCGATTCGCTGGATTCGTCGAACCAGCCCTCCTGCGTCAGATGATCACCCAGGTCACGGCCGTAGAATCCGGACCCCAGCACCGCCAGGGCGAAGAGCGCGAACACCACGAACCGGTAGCGGTGGATCACACGCCCCCACCGCAGGGATCCCGCCTCGAGCATTACCCGCAGGCCGCGGTGGTGTAGTCGGCCGAACGCAGAATCCCGCACAGATCGGTGCGCGAGATCTTCCAGCGCTCGTCCTTGTACACGAAATGCACCACCGTGGTGCGCACATTGGAGCCGGTGCCGTCCTTGTCCAGGCTCAGCGTCGCGGTCAGGGTGCCGTCGTGATTGTCGAACACCGGATCACGCACCCCGTACACGGCCTTCGGATTGTCCTGCAACGCTTTGTACATGTCGGGGATGGCGTCCTTGAACGCCTCCCCGTCCTCGATCAGCGCGGTCCGATCACTGTCGGGCAGTGACGGATTCAACGCCGCCTTGATCTGGGCGTCCAATTCCGCGGCGGTCGGCAGCGGCGCGCGATGGGCCGAGGAGACCGCGGCCGCGGCCGAGGAGGAGCTCAGGGCCGCGTACGCCGAGGAGCGGGCGGCGGCGACCGATTCCTCGTCGGAGCTCCCACCGCAGGCGGTCACGGCCGCGCCCAGCACGGCGATCATCAATGCGGCGGCGGCCGGTCGTGCGAGTGCCATCGACTTCCTCGGATGCTCGAACTGCGGTTGTGTGCCGTTAGTTTGTCATGCGAGCGAGTCGGCAGTGATCCGCGCCTCACATGCCGTCGATGACCGCACCCAGCCGTCCCAGCAGCGCCCGCACCGTGGTGGCTTCGCGCGGCTGCGCCGCCGGCACCGGCACCGCCAGTGGCACCAGGTCGCGCACCAGCGCCACCACGCTGCGTTCGTCGTCCAGATCGACATCGGTGACCTGGGCGGTCGCGACGGCGACCACGTCCTCGGCGGCGGGCACCGCGGTCTCCAGATCCTCGCGATAGATCTCCAGCGTCAACGTCGCGCGCACCGTCCGGAACGCGAAGGACCGCCCGTCCCCGACCGCCCCGAACCCGTGCGCCCAACGACCCACGGTCACGTCTTCGACGATGAAGCCCGAAGTGTGGTCGCCTTCCAACACAAACTCCCTGTCCCAGCCCGTTGTTGCCTTCCACGGTAACCGTTGCCGCCGACACCGGCCCGAAACCCGGTGTCACGTCATGCAATACGGCATCGGGTGCGGGGAATCCCGGCGGCGGCGCGCCGCCCGCGCTACCCCCGCCGACCGGGCCGCGTCGGTCATCATGGTCAGATTAGAGAGCACGCATGATTTTCTCGGTAGGTAAGTCGGTTAGGTAAGGAGCTCGCTGCATGCGCCGTCGCGGCTGGATGACCTCTGCCCTCGCGGGCGCGGCGGTAGTGGCGCTACTGGCCGGATGCTCCTCCGGCGAGGGCGTCGAGGACAAGGCGCAGCGCGATCCCGCGACACCCGCGAGCGCCCCCGCCGCGACCGCCGTCCCCGCCGGCACCGTCACCCCCGATTCGGCCATCACCGAGTTGCTGGCGCTGCCCGGCACCGGGACGCTCGCGCTGGTCGGCGGCGACCGCACCCAGCTGCGCCTGCGCGGGGCCGACGGCACCGTGCGCACGCTGACCCTGCCCGCGCCCGCCAACTCCCTGGCGCCCGGTACCTCGCACGAGCTGCTGATCGCCGCCACCGGCAAGGTGCTGCGGGTGCACACCGACACCGCCGCGATCAGCGAGATCGGCATCGACGGCGACGTGCGCTCGGTCGCGTTGCGCGCCGACGGCAGCCTGGCCGCCGGGCTCGGCAACGGCAAAGTGCTGCTGCTGGACCCCGACGGCACTGTGCGCCACACCATTTCGGGCCTGGTCTCCGCCGACGCCATCGACGCGCGCGAGGACGCCGTGGTGGTGCTCGATCGCCGCCAGACCACCATCACCGCCCTGAACCTGTCCGAGCACCGCCTCGGGCTGACCCTGCGCGCGGGCGAAGGCGCCACCAACATGATCGGCGACCACTTCGGCCGGCGTGTGGTGCTGGACACCGCGGGCGGGGAACTGCTGGTCTACACCGCCGATCCTTTGGTCCTGCACCAGCGTTTCCCGGTAGGCTCTTCGCCCTACGCACTCGCCTACGACGATCGATCCGAGACCGTGTGGGTGACGCTGACAGGCACCAACGAAGTCGTCGGCTACGACCTGTCGACGGGTATACCGGTAGAGGTAGGGCGTTTCCCGACAGTGCGCCAACCCGACACCGTGACCATCGACAACGCCAGCGGCGAGATGTTCGTGGGATCCGCGACCGGTGACGGTCTGCAACGGATCGGCGCGGACCAGCGGAAGAGAGGGCAGTGATGGCTCGGGCCTCACATTCGGCGCGACACTCGCGCACATTACCGGCCGGCTGGGAGGAATCCAGTGACGAATGGGAATACGTCCCCCTGCGACTACCCCCGGAAGTCAACCGCGTGACGACCGCCATGCGCCTGGCCATCCAGGCCGAATACGGCGGCTGGGAACTGTCGCGAGTCCGCGCCTATACCGACGGCAGCCGGCGGGTACTCCTACGCCGGCGCAAAAGCTCCCTGCTAGCCCCGACCCCTGAGGCGGTGATGTAACCCGCATGTCCGAGCGTCTGTACGCCCTGCTGCTCAAGGTGATGTTCCTGGTTTCCCCGGAACGCATTCACCATCTGGCTTTCGCGGCCATGAAACTCGCCACCCGGTTCGCCCCGGGCCGCGCGGTGACCGCGAGACTTCTCGTCGCCGACGATCCGGTCCTGCGCACCCGCGTGTTCGGCGTGGACTTCCCCGCGCCACTGGGCCTGGCCGCCGGCTTCGACAAGAACGCCGAGGGCGCGGACGCCTGGGGCCCACTCGGTTTCGGTTACGCCGAGATCGGCACCGTGACGGCGCAGGCGCAGCCGGGCAACCCGGCCCCGCGCCTGTTCCGCCTGCCCGCCGATCGCGCGCTGATCAACCGCATGGGGTTCAACAACTTCGGTGCGGCCGCTGCGGCCGAGCATCTGGCGCGCCGCCTGCCCGGCGGAGTCCCGTTGGGCGCCAACATCGGCAAGACCAAGGTCACCGAACCTCAGGACGCGGCAGCCGATTACGCCATCAGCGCCCAACTGCTGGGCCCGCTGGCCGACTTCATGGTCGTCAACGTCTCCTCCCCCAACACCCCCGGACTGCGCGACCTGCAAGCGGTGGAGTCGCTGCGGCCCATCCTGCAAGCGGTCCTGGACTCGGTGACCATCCCCGTGCTGGTCAAGATCGCCCCCGATCTGTCGGACGAGGACATCGACGCCGTCGCCGACCTCGCGGTCGAACTGGGCCTGGCCGGAATCGTGGCCACCAACACCACCATTCGCCGCGACGGCCTGGCCACTCCCGCCGCCGAGGTCGAATCCCTGGGCGCGGGCGGGCTTTCCGGCCCCCCGGTCGCCGACCGCTCCCTGGAAGTGCTGCGCCGCCTGTACGCCCGCGTCGGCGACAAACTGGTGCTGATCTCGGTGGGCGGCATCGAAACCGCCGACCAGGCTTGGGAACGCATCCTGGCGGGAGCCTCCCTGTTGCAGGGCTACACCGGTTTCATCTACGGTGGCCCGTTCTGGGCGCGGCGCATCCACCGCGGCCTGGCGGCGAAACTGCGCGAGCACGGCTACTCCAGCCTGTCCGAGGCGGTCGGCGCGGGACACACCACGCGCGCCTGACCCGGCCTGCCACCCCGTGCCATTCGGCACGGGGTGCACTCTTTTCCACCCCGCGCGCCCGGCGCCGCTGTCCAGTCCCCTGGGCGCAGCCCGGCGCGACTCACCGCCAAAGATGTTGCGAGCGCGCCCCGAACCCGCTCGGCAGGCGCCCGCCCCCGGCCCGCTGCTCCAATTCCGGATCGAGCGGCACCTCGTCGGTGGGAACCACCACCCCCGTCTCCCGATGCATCCGCTCGGCCATCCGGCGCGCCAGCACGATCACCGCGTGCTCGACCCCGATGCCCAGCCGCGCCGCCCGATCGGCGGCCGTGGCATGCGCGCGCTGATCATCGACGACGGCGGGATCGGACAGTATCTCGTCCAGCTCCATCCCCGCCCACGCCTGCTCCCAGGTCAGCCGATGCTCGGGCAGCCAACTCAACCGCCACACCTCCTCGGCGAATCCGTAAGCGCGAAACGCGAATTCGGGAGTCACATCGCTGACCATGGAGCGATTGCTGATATCGATCGTCACAGGGGTCCTCCTCGGGCCGTCCACACGAGCCGACGAGATCCACCGCCCGCTCGCGTCGTGCTGCTCCCGCCGCCGGCGATTGCCCGCGCCGGAGTTGTTCCATCCCTCATCGATTCCGGACGGTTGGTACTTCTACTACCCCGACATCCGCCCGATATGCCGGAATCAAGATCATCGACTCCGCCGTCTCCCCTCCAGCACGGCCACAGCGTCTTCCACCGCCATGCCCAATTCCCCCGCGCTCGCGATCGCCCTCGCCGCCAGAATCACATCTCGCTGATAGTGATTACCCGAAAAGATCTCCGCAAGCTCGGTCATCTGCCAGTCGGAGTAGTAGATGGTCACGGCATGTCCCCCCGCTCCAGCATCCGCCGGTGCAGTACGGCCAGCACATGCTGCACGGTGGTCCCCAGTTCCGTGGCGATCGCCTCGGCTCCGGCGCCGGGTTCCTCCCGGCCGCTGCACATCTCGGTGAGCAGCATGGCGGCCTTGGCCGCCTCGCGGTCCAGTAGCGGCTCCGGACGCCAGCTCAACTCCCAGGCGGGCTCCTCGTGATCGGCGCGGCGGCGCGCCCATTCCTGGGTGATGCTGCTGGTGATCGATCGGCTGCTTTCGTAGATCACGACTTTCTCCAAGGGGTGAAGCGTCGTCGCTACGGGTGACCGTTCTCGTACTGAGTGGAATCAATCGATCATCAAGGTGAGCAATCGATTACGCCGCCGGCGGATCGTTTCCGCCGAGCGATCGGCGACGACTGGGCGAATGGAATTCGAGGGGGCGAATCAATCCAACTCGGCTCGCGCGCCATCGCATTCCGCGTCGCGCGCCGCGGCGCGCGTTCCCCTCCGGAACCGCCGAATCAGCAGTATCGATCCCATCACCAGAACCTCCCGAACCCGTCTGGCAGGGTTGTATTTCGCCAAGCCCAGTATGGCATTTGCCGACAATCTCCGGCATTTGCCGTTATGACAAGGGATTTGACGGTTGCTTGTGGGATAAACCGGGTCAACGGTCTGTTCGGTGCGTCGGCAGCCGCGGGGCTACCGAGTGCGGTCTGCATTCGAACCGGTTGGGAGACTCGCATTCCGGTGCGGAGCCTACGGCAGTTGCTATGGCCGGGTTGGCATTTGCCGGGGCAAGCAGGGATTTGACATTCTGCCTGATCGCGCCCGGAACCGCCGGTATCGTTGGGAACGCATGGCGAAGAACCACACTTCAGGGCGAGCCGATACTGCGCAGGAGCCGCAGGATCCCGGCGTGGTTGCGGTGCGGAGCATTCTGATCGGTCTGCGCAAGCGATCCGGACTCAGCCCGGCTCGTCTTCGAAGCACCGAGATCGACACCGCGGCACTGCTGCAACTCAGCGTCACCAAGCGGTACGCGCATCTGCACGGCATAACCCCCGCGGAGGCCTTGCCGGACTTGATGACTCATGTGGCCCGGCAGCTACCTCCGACACCCCGACTGATCGTCGATGCCGAACTCTGCCTGGAGATGCTCCGCGACGAACCACCCGAAGGCATCGACCTCGAACTGCTCTACGGCGCGAACCTCGACAACCGCCGACGCTATCTCGCACAGCACTGGCGCCGGCTGCACGCGGCGCTGGGCGTCGCCGAGACCGGGGCGGGACCGACCGCGCGCGCTCTGCGCGATGCCCCGGAGACCGAGGCGTTCACCGCACTCGCGCGGCTGCTGGTGTCCGGCGCGGTGCCCATCGCCTCACGCCGCAATACGGTGACCGTCGTCGGTGACGCGGCGATGGACCAGATCAATATCGTCGACGAGATCCCGTCCCCGGGCACCTCCGTATGGGGCGATTTCCGCCGGCACCCCGGCGGCAAGGGACTCAATCGCGCGGTAGCCCTGGCGCGGCTGGGCATCGATGCCCGGATGATCGCGGCGGTCGGCGCCGATCGCGACGGTGACGAAATCCTGAAGTACTTGCGCGAGCAGGACATCGACACGAGTTTGATCAAAGAAGTGGTCGGCGCCCGGACACCGGTGGCCACCGTGATCCTGCCGCGCAGCGGAGAATCGGCCACGATCGCCTTCAAACAGGACCGGATCCGCCTGACGGTCCGCGATCTCGAGACCGGAGCGATTCTCCAGGCGCTGCAATCCTCGGCCGCGGTGCTGATCACCCTCGAACAACCCGGCGAGATCGTCGCCCAGGTCCTGGCCACCGCCGGTGCCACACCGGATCCGCCGTGGGTGATCCTCAATGTCTCGCCCCCCGCGCCGCTGCCGCGGTCGATCTACGAGCATCTCTCCGCGGTCGACTACGTCATCGGGACCAGCGGCGAGGTCGCCGGTCTCTGGCCGGACTGCGCGGCGACCGACAGCGCACAACGGCTACTGCAACTCGGTGTCGGCGCGGTGTGCATGATCGAGGGCTCGCACTGCACGGTGCGATCTCGTGCCGGGCAGTTGTCGGTATCGCGCTTCGATACCGCCATGGCCGGTTCCGCCGGTGCGTCCTCGGCCTTCTCGGCCGCGCTCACCTACCGGTTGATCGCGGTGAGCCGTCCGGCCGAAGGGGACGACTTCGAATGGGCGACAGCCGCGATGGCCGCACGGCAGACCGCCGCCAACATTCCCGAGTCGATGCCGAGCACCTCGGAGATCGAGCGCACCGTCACCTCCTGACCTCGGGCAGTGCGCGCGTATTCGACTGTCGCACAAGGTAGCCTGGATGAAATGCTGACCCGCCGGGCACTCCGAACGGCACGCAGCGGAGGCGACGCGGGGCAGTGACGTAGGGAGCCAGGATGCCGCGACCGCCCGACGATCTCGACTTGGAGTCGTGCGAGTTGGAGTCGAGTCACCTTCTCACCTGCCGAGGCCGAAGCTTGTCGGTACGGGTATTGCGGATCTCCGGTGACGAATCCGGGCACGCCATCGTGTTCGGTACCGAGATTCCACAAGATTGCCTGGTCCGCATTCACTCACGCTGCCTCTACGGCGAGGTGCTGGGATCCGACGATTGCGACTGCGGTGCGGAACTGGACCGGTCCCTCGAACTGATCCGGGCCGCCGGGACCGGGGTGCTGATCTACCTCGATCAAGAAGGGCGCGGCGCGGGGCTCATCGCCAAAGCGCGCGGCTACCGGTACAGCCAGCACACCGGCGCCGATACCTTCGCCAGCTACGAAGCGCTCGGATACCCTACGGACGCACGCAGTTTCGCGCGCGCCGCCGATACGCTCCGGCAATTGGGCCTTACCTCGGTCCGGCTGCTCACCAACAACCCGGACAAGGTCCGGGCTCTCACCGACGCGGGACTGCGGGTGACCGTGGTACCGCTGCATTGCGCGCCTCGCACCGAACGGGCGCGCCGCTACCTCGAGGCGAAACGCCTACGCGGGCACACCCTTCCGGTGCGACACCGCAGGCACTGGCTGCGGGATCCGGCTCCGCGCGGTGATCACGCGCAGCGGGACTCGGTGGCCGTCGCTTTGGCCCTCGCCGCGGGCGGCGTGGCCGTGGTGCTGGGCCGCCGGCATCTGCAACGCACCTGACATGCCGCGGTCGGAAGTTCGTTCCCCCGGCTGCGTGGAGCGGTAGCCTTCCTGCGTCACACCCCCACCCGACCTGTGGCCGGGCCGGAAATCTGTCGGTGCGGCGGGTACTCCGCTGCTTGATCTCTACGAGGCGGTCAGGTGGTCGTTCGAGGTGGTGCGCGAACCCGGCGGTGGCCCGGCGACGCGTGGCTCCGGATCGGGAATTCGTGCGACACCGGCGTCCCCGCGGGTGCGCCGGGCGACGGCGAGGGTGTTCCCAACGCTCATGTGCTGACTCGTAAAGGTGCGGAGATACCCGTTCGGGTTCTTCCTGTTCCCGGACCCGACAGCGGCTACGCCCTGGTCTTCGGCGACGCGGAGAAACGGTTCGACCCGCTGGTTCGGATCCATTCGCGATGTCTGTACGGCGACACTCTGCAATCCGACGATTGCGACTGCGGGTCCGAGCTCGACCGGGCGATGGACATGATCCAGGGCGAAGGCGCGGGAGTGTTGATCTACCTGGAACAAGAGGGCCGCGGCGCGGGATTGATGGTCAAGGCCCTCGGGTTGCGCCTGACCCAGCTGTCGAACATCGACACCTTCGCCGCCTACCGGGAGCTGGGGTACGAGGGTGACCTGCGGTTGTTCGGCGGCGCCGCCGAACTGCTGCGGCGGGAACTGGGGATGGATTCGGTCCGGCTGCTGACCAACAACCCGGACAAGGTGGTGGCACTGCGGAACGCGGGCATCGAGGTCTCGCCGGTGGCGCTGCACACTCGACCGCGCAGCGAATGGGCGCGGAAATACCTCGAGGCCAAGCGCATCCAGCGCGGTCACGATCTGCTCCCGCGCACGGTGTGGGTGCGCGGCGCCTGGGCCAAGCGCACCTCGCTGGCATTGCTCGTCGCCAGCGCCGGCGGGGCGTCGATATGGGCGGAGCGTGAGATCGTGGTCGCCAGCCAGTTTCTGATATTGACCGTATTCGCAGCGAGCTATCCGGTCCGTACTTCCGCGCGATTCCGGACGCGGGCCCTGCTGCGGTCGACGGCGAATCGTGTTGCCGCACGATACGATCGATGGTGTTCGGAGAACCTCGATCGTTAACGGTGCCCGCGTTCGTAATCGCGGCGGTAGAGCACCGCGCAGGCATACTCGACGGTGATTCCGAGTCGGTCGGCGAGGATGATCGCCTGCGCTGCCGCTATGGTGTCCTCAGGTGACTCCTGCGCGCTCATGAGCTCCGCGAGTTCCATTGTGGCCTTGGCGGTTTCATGATCCATGCAGCGCAGTGGCAACCAGCTCGATATCCACTGCGAACTCGGCTTTTCTGTCGTTCGCCGGGCCGCCCATTCCGGACTGACACTACTGGTGATCGTCCTGCTCGATTCATACAACATCGAAATCGCCACCGGCTGTGTCGAGTGGGTGCATTGTCATTTGCTCACCCTGTTCCTTCAAAAATCCCCTCGGGGCGTCGAAATGCCTGGCACCAGTATGGCTCTGGCATGCAGCAGATGCCAATTGTCTTTATTTCCATGTCAATTGACATACCCGGAGAATGGCGTTCCAATGGAAACCTGACCGCGAAAAGGTCCGCGGAGGGTGCGATGCAGAAGAACGGCAACAGTGCCGAGGTGGTTGCCCTGCGCGATCTGCTGCGGCGGCTCTGTACCTGGTCGGGGTTGCGCGCGGATCGGTTCTCCACCAGTGCCATCGATGCGCGCGCCCTGCTGGCGTTGCCCGCGGTGCAACGCGAGTGCGCGCGAACGGGAGCGAGCGCCGCCGCCGCGACCGTGCAAGTGGTGCGCCAGGCGGCGGCGGGGCTGCCGGTCACCGCCCGCCTGATCGCCGACGCCGCACTCGCCCTCCAGCTGTTCGCGCAGCATTCCGCCGAAGGAATCGAGACGCAGCGCCTGTATGCCCCGAATCTGGGTGACCGCCGGTCCTATCTGATCGCCAATTGGCAGGCCCTGCACGAAGCCCTTGGCGCGCAAACGATTCCGCCCCCGCCGACCGAACGATCCATTCGCGCCCGTCCGGAACTCGAGGCAATCGGCATGCTCGCCGGACGGCTGTTGATGGATGTCCCGGCCGATCGGACTATGCAGCAGGAACAGGTGGCGCGTGCGCGGATTCCCGGCGACGGCATCGGATCGGTGGTGGTCGTCGGGGAGGCGGTGATCGATCGCATCCTGCGGGTGCCCCGCATTCCGACCGCCGGGACCGGAGAATCCGGTCGTCTCGCCAGACACCCCGGGGGCAAAGGCTTCTACCGCGCAGTCTGCGCCGCGCAGCTGGGATTGGATGTCGAGTTGATCGCCGCGGTCGGCTCGGACGCGGACAGCCGGTGGATTCTGGAATTCCTGCATCGCTGCCAGGTGGGCACCAGCCTGGTGAAGATCGTCGAGGGGGCGCCGGCGCCGGAGACGGAGGTCATCGTCGCCGACGACGGCACCGCCCTCTACATTCCGATTGCGGGACGAGTGCGCCTGACCGAGCGGGACCTGGCCGGGCGCTCGTGCCAGTCCGCCCTCGCGGCGGCCGCGGCGATGCTGGTGACCTTCGAGCATTCGGTGGAAGTGATCGTCGCCGCGCTGCGGGCGGCGCGGCGATCCAGTGCCGGCCCGCTGGTGATCCTGCATCCCTCACCGCCGGTGGGATCGGCGGAGCATCTGCGCGGCTTGCTCGGGGTCATCGGCACCGTGGACTACATCATCGGAACCACGAGCGAGCTACGGCAGATGCTGCCGGACACGTTCGGGCCGATCGATCCTGAGACGATCGCCGAACGCATGCACGGACTCGGCGTCGCGGTGGTGTGCGTGATCGAGAATTACCGGTGCATCGTGCGGGCCGGTGCATTGCGGGCAAGTATTTCCGCGGCGCGCGCGGCCACCCTCGAGGACTCGCCCGGCGCCCGTTCGGCTTTCGCGGCGGCCCTGGCCTACCGCTTGGCCTTGTCGAAACAGCCCGCCCGGACAGCGGACTTCCGCTGGGCGACCGCGGCGATGATCGCCACCCAGAACTACCTCGAATCTCCCGGAGCGATGCCCACCGTCGATCAGATCGACCGGGTGCTGCACCTGGCCGTCGAGGAGTGAACTCGGCGGACCGGGTGATGTAGCCCGAGACACAACTGTCAATGTATGGCTACGATGAGTGAGCCGCGCCACACCGGCGTGCCGCAATGATGCGTGGGTCGGGTTGTCGTTCTCTCGGACGTCGGGGTTCGCGCGGGTTGGATGGGTGCGCGTGGCGGGTGAAGCGAGAGGCACAGCGGGAAAAGGGATATGACGACAGACATCGGCTATACGCACAAATCGGGCAAAACGGTCTTCACGATTCCGGAGGCGTTTCAGGAGACGGTGACGCTGCGGCCTGAGCAGGTGGCGTTGCGGACGGTGGGGGGAACCACCACGATCACGTGGCGGGAGTACGGGGAGCGGGTCAAGGTGATCGCGGCGGGGTTGGCCGGGTTGGGGGTGGGGCACGGGGACACCGTGGGGATCATGTTGACCAATCGGCCCGAGTTCAACCTGGTGGATACGGCGGCGCTGCATTTGGGGGCCACGCCGTTCTCGATCTACAACACCAGTTCGGCCGAGCAGATCACGCATCTGTTCACCAATGCCGAGAACAAGGTCGTCATCACCGAACCGGTGTTCCTGGACGCGGTGCGCGGGGCCGGGGTCGAGTTGGAACATATCGTGCTGGTGGAGGGGTCGGCCGAGGGGACCGTGACGCTGGCCGAGGTCGAGGCCGCGCCGGCCGCCGATTTCGATTTCGAGGCCGCGTGGCGGGCGGTGCAGCCCGAAGACATCGCGACCCTGATCTACACCTCGGGCACCACCGGGCCGAGCAAGGGTGTGGAGCTCACGCACGCGAACGTGGTCGCGCAGATCGTGGGGCTGGTCAACGGGCCGCTCACGGTCGGGCTGGATGACCGGTCGGTGTCGTATCTGCCGGCCGCGCATGTGGCCGACCGGATTTCCGGGCACTGCGCCAACCTGTTCACCGGCGTGCAGATGACCACCGTGCCCGACCCGCGCGAGATCGCCGCCGCGCTGCCCGATGCCCGCCCGACCGCCTTCTTCGGGGTGCCGCGCGTGTGGCAGAAGATCAAGGCCGGGATCGACGCCAAGCTCGCCACCGAACCCAGCCCGGTGAAGAAATCCCTCGCGAACTGGGCGATCGGCGTCGGCGTGAATGCCGCGCGCGCCGACCTGTCGGGCAACGGGCGCGGACTGCTGCTGGACGTGCAGCACAAGCTGGCCGATGCGCTGGTGCTGTCGAAACTGCGCCACGCGCTGGGCTTCGACGAGCTGAAGGTCGCCGCCTCCGGCGCGGCCGCCATTCCGCCCGAAACCCTGGAATACATGCTGGGCCTGGGCTTCACCGTCACCGAGGTGTGGGGCATGTCGGAGACCTCCGGCGTCGGCACCTACACCCCGCTCGACAAGCCCAAGCCCGGCACCGTGGGAATCGCCTTGCAGGGCACCGAACTTCGCCTCGCCGAGGACGGGGAACTGCTGGTGCGCGGCGCGATCGTCACCCGCGGCTACCGCAAGATGCCCGACAAGACCGCCGAAGCCATCGACGGCGACGGCTGGCTGCACACCGGTGATGTGGCGACCATCGACGGCGACGGCTACGTCACCATCGTGGACCGCAAGAAAGAACTCATCATCAACGAGTCGGGGAAGAACCTGTCCCCCACCAATATCGAGAACACCGTCAAGGCCGCGTCCTCGCTGGTCGGGCAGGTGGTCGCGATCGGTGACGCCAAGCCCTACATCGCCGCGCTGATCGTGCTCGACCCCGATACCGCCGTGGTGCGGGCCAAGGCGCTGGGCACCCCCGACGCCGATCTGAAGGCGCTGGCCACCCGCCCGGAGATCATCGAGGAGATCAAGGCGGCGGTGCAGACCGCCAACGCCAAACTCGCTCGGGTGGAACAGATCAAGCGGTTCGTGATCCTGGACGCGGGCTGGGAGCCCGGCGGTGACGAGCTCACCCCGACGCTCAAGCTCAAGCGCAACCCGATCGCCGCCAAGTACGGCACGGAGATCGCCGCGCTGTACACCACTCCGGCCCCGGAGCATGTGATCAACCTGGGCTGATCGCCTCCCCGGCGATCGGCACCGGTGGGCCTGGACTGTCGAAAAGTCCAGGCCCACCGGCTTTTCGCGCAGCGATTCAAACCCGAACGCCCGCGGTGATCCGCCGCAACTGCGCCGCCATGGCCTCGGCGACCCGCCCCATCTGCGCATGGCTGTGCTCGGCGGTGTCGTACTCCACCTGGATGCTCAAGCGTCCGCCCACGGTGAAGATGGTCATCTTCGGTGGCATCCCGGCCGTCATCGCGAACACCTCGTCACGCACGAATTCCAGTCCGGCGGGCAGCGCATGCGCGGGCAACCGGCCGATATTGGACAGCGCGATACTCGGCTGCGCCGCCAGCACCCCCGCCGTCACCGGATCCAGCTCCCGCTGCGAGGCGAGCATGAACAAGGCCGGGAACCGCATCTCCAGCGTCCGGCGCATCAGCGCGTCGATCTCCCGGCCCAGGGCCACCGGATCGGTATCGAGATCCACCAGCGCCGGCGTGCCCGCGCCCGCAGCGCAATTCAGCATCGTCGACTCCGGCACCCGCTGGGCGAGCTCGTAGCGCAGATCCACCGCATGCCCGCACAGCAGCGGCAGCGGACCGGCGGCATCGAACTCCGCGCGCACCGCCGTGAGCGCCGCCGCCCCCAGCAGACTGTTCACCGAGATGGCTTGTGCGCGTGCGATATCGACCAGGGCGGCGGTCTGCCGCTCGCTCGAGTCGATGCGCCGCACCGCGAAGCGCCCATCCGGATCCCCGACCCCGTCACCGTCGACCGGCAGCGTGCGCGGCGCGGCACCGGCGTCGTAACCGGCCGCCATCTCCCGGATCTGAGCCACCAGGCCGTCGACCTCCGCCTGCTCCACCATCACCGCCAGCTGCGCATCCACGCCGGGAATCAACTCCCGATCCGAATCCGGTTGCGGCAGCGCCGAACCCGCCGCCAGCGCGCTGTAGCGCCGCCACATCTCCTCCAGCAGCGCGAACGCCGAACGCCCATCGCCGATGCCGTGATGGATCAGCAGCACGACCCGCGTCGTCCGCGCGCCACGCAGCAGCACCGCCTCGAACAACCCGTCCCGCCATTGCGGCCGGGTGTTCACCAGCTCCCAATACTGCTCGATCTCCCCCGCGTACTCCCGCAGCGGCGGCTCGAACCCGTCCCGGACCTCGAACCGGCGCACCCCATCGGCCCCGGTGACCACCCGGCTGCGCAACAGCACATGCCCGGCCGCCAGCTCCGTGAGCACCCGCCGCAGCAACCCGGCATCGACGCTGCCGCGCACCAGCGAACCGATGAACAACGGCATCCCGCCGATGGGCACGCTGCCCAGCCGGGCGCCGGTGCTGAAATAGCCGATCTCGAACGGGGAAAGCGGGCGGTGCGCGGTCATATCGACGTTCCTTCGTGCGGGGGATCCTGTCCGACCCGACCATACACACGTTTAAAACACTTGTCACAAACAATTGTTTGAAACGGCTGTCAAAAACATCCGTTCGGTAGCTGATACCCTGGTCGACGTGGGAACCCGAGAAGATCTGCTGGCCGCGACCAAGCAATGCCTGGCCGAGCGCGGCTACGCCCGCACCACCGTGCGCGATATCGTGGCCGCCTCCGGCGCCAACCTGGCCGCCATCAACTACCACTTCGGCACCCGCGACAAACTGCTCAATCAAGCCATGCTCGAGTCCACCGCCGCCGCCGTGGAGCAACTGCTCGGCGCGCTGCCCGAGGACGACACCAGCGCTGCCGCCGAACGCCTGAACGCCTTCTGGCACAAACTGATCGAATCCTTCGATGCCGACCGCGCGCTCTGGGCGGCGAATATCGAGAGCGGCGCGCAGGCCATGCACTCCCCCGAACTGGCCGCGGAAACCGGTGCGGCACAACAGAAAGCCCGCGAAGGCTTGGCGCAGATACTCGGCGAGGGCGATCCGGCCATCGGCGCGGTGCTGCAAACCCTGATCGGCGGATTGCTGGTGCAATACCTCATCGAACCGCAGCGCGCGCCCACGGCTGGGGACCTCACCGCGGGCATCCGCGGGCTGGCGCGACTGCTGGGCCCGAGCTGAACGGTCCGCGCACGACAACGGCCCCGGACCGAAAGGTCCAGGGCCGCAGCGGAAAACTCAGTGCTGCTCGTGCGTGCCGATGAGGGTGGCGCGTCCGATCGCGTTCATGAACAGATTGAAGCCCAGGTAGGCGGGCGAGGCGTTCTCATCCACCTCCAGCTTCTCCACCCCGACCGCGTGCACCACCACGAAATACCGGTGCGCCCCGTGCCCGGCGGGCGGGAACGCCCCCGTGTACTCGTGCAGCCCGGCGTCATTGCGCAGATGAATGGCTCCTGCGGGCAGCGATCCGCCCGCACTGCCCTGCCCGTTCTCCAGGCTGGTGGTGGTCACCGGAATATTGGCCACCACCCAATGCCAGAACCCCGACGCCGTCGGCGCGTCCGGGTCGTACATGGTGACCGCGAAACTCTTGGTCTCGGCAGGGAATCCGCTCCAGCTCAGCTGCGGCGACACATCGCGCCCGCCCGCCCCACCCAGCGCGCTGACCTGATCCAGCTGCAACGGTTTGCCATCGCTGATATCGGTGGAGGTGACGGTGAACTCGGGCAGCTGCGGCAGCGGCGCGTACGGGTTGTACGAATAGTCGGGCACGAGTGGTCCTTTCGTCTCAGCTGTTCAGCAGGAAGTGTTCCAGTACCCGGGTGCCGAATTCGAGGGACTCCACCGGAACCCGCTCGTCGACCCCGTGGAACAGGGCGGTGAAGTCCAGCTCGGGCGGCAGTTTCAGCGGCGCGAACCCGAAGCAGCGAATCCCCAGTTTGGCGAAGGCTTTCGCGTCGGTGCCGCCGGAGAGCATGTAGGGCACGGTGCGGCCCTGCGGATCGTGGGCCAGCACCGCTTCGTTCATGGCGTCGACCAGGTGGCCGTCGAAAGTGGTTTCGTAGGAATCGAGTTTGGTGATCCACTCGCGTTCCACGTCCGGGCCGATCAGGGCGTCGACCTCGCGCTCGAATTCGGCTTGCCGGCCCGGCACCACGCGGCAGTCGACGACGGCTTCGGCGGTCTGCGGAATCACATTGGCCTTGTAGCCGGCGCGCAGCATGGTCGGGTTCGCGGTATCGCGCAGGGTCGCGCCGATGATGCGGGAGATGGTGCCCAGTTTCGCCAGCTGGCCTTCGATATCGGGGCTGGCGGGATCGAATTGCAGGCCCGACTCCTCGGCGACCGCCGCCAGGAACTCGGCCACCGAATCGGAGACCACCAACGGGAAGGTGTGGGTGCCCAGCCGCGCGACCGCCTGGGCCAGGATGGTGACGGCATTGTCCTCGTGCAGGAACGAGCCGTGGCCGGCACGGGCCTTGGCGCGCAAGCGCATCCAGCCCAGACCCTTCTCGGCGGTCTCCACCAGATACAGCCGGCGCTCGGTCCCGTCCGGGCGCGGCACGGTCAGTGAGAAGCCGCCGACCTCGCCGACCGCTTCGGTGATGCCTTCGAACAGATCGGGCCGATGCTCCACCAGCCACTGCGAACCCCAGCGCCCGCCGTTCTCCTCATCGGCCAGGAACGCCCACACGATATCGCGCGGCGGCACCGTGCCCTCGAGCTTGAACTGCCGGGCCACGGCCAGCATCATGCCGACCATGTCCTTCATATCGATGGCCCCGCGCCCCCACACGTAACCGTCGCGGATCGCGCCCGAGAACGGGTGCACGCTCCAGTCGGCGGCCTCGGCGGGCACCACATCCAGATGCCCGTGCATCATCAGCGCCCCGCGCGAGGAGTCCGCGCCCTTCAACCGCGCGAACACATTGCCGCGCCCCGGGGCCCCGGATTCGACGTATTCGGTGGTGTATCCGGCCTGATGCAGCTGATCGGCCACCCATTGCGCGCATTCACGCTCGCCCTTGGTGGTTTCCAGTTCGCCGGTATTGGAGGTGTCGAACCGGATCAGCTGACTGACCAGATCGACCACTTCCGAGACGGCGCGGGTGCGGGTTTCGGCGGTTTCGGACACGATCAATTCCTACCACTGTCCCGCATGCCCGTGACTTCAGCGCCCGGCTCGGGTGCCGTGGCCGGTCCCGTTCGTGGTCCGGCGGTCCGGTGCCGAACCGATTTCGGCGGTACCCGGTGAGTTGCCCTCACCTCGCGAAATCGGTTGTCGCCTCGTGAAACCGGACGAGTGGGCGCGAAATTAGGATCGCAGTAAGCGGATTGTCGCGGTCAACGTGGCGAGGAGTGATTCCAGGCGTTGATCGGCGATGCGGCATTCCAGCAGGTCCGGATCGAGGCGGGTGGTGGTGGCCCACAGCTCGCCGATGTGAGCCTGCACATCCACATCGGTGGCGGCCAGCACCCACAGCAGCGGCGCCCACAACCGGCCCGCCTGGGCGATCGCGGGCAGCATCACCAAAGTGCTGGTCTCCAGGCCCGCGAGTTGATTGCCGGCCAATCGCCGCACCTGCGCGGGCGTGCGCGCCAACGGTTCGAGCACCCCGCGCCACAGCGCGATATCGCTGCTGCCGTCCACGGTGGTGATCAGCTGCCCGGCGATCTCGGCCAGTACCGGGTTCATGCCCAGCTTCAGCAGGGCGTTCGGGCTGAGCTGCCCGGCGAAGCGCAGCATCTCCGCGGTCGCGTCCGCACCCAGGAAGGTGACGATCAGATCGGCGACCGCCGAGGGCGGGCACACCTGGAACAGGATGTCGCCGACCGCGCTGACCACATCGGGTGCGCAGCGCGCGAACACCGACAGCGCCGCCAGCCGCAATTCCTTGGAGCCGTCCACGACCGTGCGCAGCAGTTGCGGAACCCGTTGCCCCGGCCCGTTGAGCAGCTGACGCACCACCGCGCTCACGGCTTCCCCGGAGTAGGCGTAGGCCGCCGAGCGGATCAGCCCCTCGTCATCGGGCACACCCGCCTCGGCCGCGCGCACCAATTCCGGTGTGGCATAGGCCAGGAACGGTCCGGCGGTAATGTAGTCACGCCGTTTCAGCAGCTCGTTGAGGATGGCCACCACCGGTGCGGGCGGCGCGTCGTCGGCCAGCTGACCGACGGTGCGCGGATCCAGGTACGGCGCGCAATCGGCCGCGTACCCCACCTCCAGGCGCAGCAGCGCGTCCACGGCCTTGCGCCGATGCCGCACCCCGACCGCGCCCGCCGCACGTCCGGTCATGGCCGGTGGCACCAGCCGCTGCACGATGGGCAGCGAGATCGCCAGCGGTATGACCGGCACCAGCGCGCTGATCCGATCGAAAACCGGTGCGTGCTGATCGAACAGCCGCGCCGAGACGCGCTCCTGCAATTCGTGCAGGCGCGCCGGGCCGAGACGTTCGAGATGGGCCACCCGCTCCACGGGTAAATGCAATGTTCTCGCCAGCAGCACCAATTGCGCCCGGGTGACCAGATCGGTCATAGGACCGGCCGGGTCGAAGGACCGCCGAGAGATGCGAATTCGCCTGCGCCGGACATGATTTCCCCGCTTCCCGACCGCCGGGACCGCTCGCCTCGGCGTCAGCCGCCCATCATAGGGCGGAGAATGCGACGAAAACGGCGAACCGTGCAGGTTCACAAGAGATGGTTAGGATGCCGCCATGAGTCATCCACCGGGTTGGTATCCCGAAGGTCCTGGTTCCACCACCATGCGCTGGTGGGACGGCACGCAGTGGACCAATCACACTCAGCCGCAACAGCAAACGGCCCAGCCCCAGCAGCAGCCCGCGCAGCAAACCGGGCAATCGCACGCTCAGCAACAGCACCACGCGCAGCAGCAGTACGCCCAGCAATCCCAGCCGCAGCACGCGCAGCAACCGCAGCGGCAGTACGGGCAGCAGTCCCAGCCGCAGCAGGTTCAGCAACCGCAGCAGTACGGGCAGCAGGGTCAGCAGTACGCGAATCAGGGCCGCCAATACGGTCAGCAGTACGCGCAGCCGGAGTACGGACAGCACCGCGGTGACGCCAGCCCGTGGGAGCTCGAGCTCGGTTCGGCCGACAACCCCGCCGATATCCAGCGTCAGGTGCAGGAGCGCGCGGGCGTCGCGCCCGCCCAGGGCGGCGGCGGCACCCTGTTCAGCGAACCGGTGCTGGTGGTGAACCAGAAGGTCAAGCTCATCGAGATGGCCAACGAATACGGCGTATTCGATCAGCACGGCCGCCAGCTCGGCGCGGTCGTCGAGGTCGGCCAGTCGGCATTGAAGAAGGCCGTCCGGTTCCTGTCCAGCTACGACCAGTTCATGACCCACAAGCTGGAGATCCGCGACACGCACGGCCAGACCCAGCTGCGGGTCACCCGTCCGGCCAAGGTGTTCAAGTCGAAGTTCCTCCTCGAGGCCGGCACCGGCCAGCCGATCGGAGAGATCATCCAGGAGAACATGATCGGCAAGATCAACTTCGCCTTCGTGGTCAACGGCCAGCAGATCGGCGGCATCAAGGCCGAGAACTGGCGGGCCTGGAACTTCATGATCCACGACCACACCGGTCAGGAGGTCGCCCGCATCACCAAGACGTGGGAGGGCCTGATGAAGACCATGTTCACCACCGCTGACAACTATGTGGTGCAGATCCATCGCCAGCTCCCGCAGCCGCTGTTGAGCATGGTGGTGGCCTCGGGGCTGGCCATCGACACTGCCCTCAAACAGGATTCGCGCGGCTGGGGCTGATCCCCGGCGAGATGGCTTGCGGCGGTGGAAGAACGGCGTGTGGCCGAACTTCCATCGCGTTTGGGCCACAATGTCCTATGTGGGAGATGTGAGGTCGAACGGCTCGTACGGGCCGATCCGGCCGTCGGACGCGACCGACGGCTGGAAACTCGAGGGCGACCGGTCGGCGTGGTGGCTGTCCAAGGAGTTCGGCGATTCCCGCGCGTACATCAAAGCCACCGGCGCGACCACCTGCTCGTGGCGTGCGGGCTGGCGGGAAGCCTCCGCGCGCGACGTCGAGGAGGCCAAGGCCGCCGCCGATCGATGGATCGCCGAGCACTGGCCGCCCGAGGATTAGGGTTTGCGCGCGAGCACGCAGGCGATCAGCTGTTCCCACACGGTCAGCTCCCGCTCGGCCACGCCGATGGTCTCGATACCCGCGGCGGTCGCCGCCGGCCGCCACTGCGAGCAGTAGGCCAGTCCCGGTTCCAGAATCTCGAGGCCGTCGCCGAACAGCTGCACGATCTCGGTATCGCTGCGCCAGCGTCCGCGCCCGAAGGTCTCCTGCAACTTCTCCTCGGCCGCGCTGGTCTCCTCGTTGTTGCCGGTGCGGAAGTGCGAGATATAGAACTCGCTGCCCGAGGGCACCCGCTCCACCCACCAGCGCACCAGCGCGCGCGGATCCTCGGAATCATTGAGATGGTGCAGGATCGCACTGAAGATGACACCGACCGGTTTGGTGAAGTCGATCAACCGCGCCACGTCCGGATGCTGCGAAATCGCTTCCGGCTCACGCAGATCCGCCTGGATCACTGTGGTGTGATCGTCGGTCTGCAACAGCGCCCGGCCGTGCGCCAGCACGATCGGATCGTTGTCGACATAGACCACCCGGGCCTCGGGGTGATATCGCTGCGCCACCTGATGCACATTGTCGACCGTCGGCAGGCCGCTGCCGATATCGATGAACTGGTCCACCCCATCCTCTGCGATGGCCGCCACCGCACGCACCAGCGCCTGCCGGTTGGCGTGCGCGATCGCCACCGACCCGGGCAGATCGTTGATGAAGAAGTCGCCGACCTTGCGATCGGCCTCGTAGTTGTCATGACCACCCAGCAGGTAGTCGTACACGCGCGCAATGCTCGGTTTCGAGACGTCCACAGCCACCGCGTCGCCGGTCATCCGACTCTCCCCTGTTCATTCCCTGTATCGACGAGGTCGATGGTAGAAGATGCCGTCGCGCGCAGTGCGGGTTCCAGTGGACCGAGCGGTCCGGCCGGGGGTCGGCGCAAGCGGCGCGCAAGACGGTGCAAGCGCCGGGCAATCGCACACCGGCACAGTGATTCTCATGAACGAGACACACGAAGTGGTGGTAGTGGGAGCCGGGCCGGTCGGGCTCATGCTGGCGTGCGAGCTGCGGCTGACCGGGGTCGATGTGCTGGTGCTGGAGCGGTTGACCGAGATGGATATGACCGTGAAAGCCGGTGCGATCAATGTGCCGACCGCGCGGGCGCTGGCGCGGCGGGGTCTGCTGCCCGCGCTGCGCGTCCAGCACGACGCCATGATCGACCGGTTCGCCGTATTCCGTAAGGACAGTGGCGAATCCGGGCCTCTCCCGGCCGGAAAGGCGTTCGTGGGCGGGCATTTCGCGGGCCTCCAGTTCTTCGGCGATGTCATCGACCTCGACGATCCGGCCTTCGCGGATCAGGGGCCGGCCGCGTCGGCGTGGTTCGTTCCGCAGCAGGGCATCGAAGCCATGCTGGCGGCGCGGGCCGCGGAACTCGGGGTGCCGGTGCGGCGCGGCACGACGGTGACCGGATTGAGCGATGACGGCATCGGGGTCACCGTGGACTGCGGCGACTACCAGATTCGTACCGAATGGCTGGTCGGCTGCGACGGCGGGCGCAGTATCGTCCGCAAACTGGCCGGATTCGAATTCCCCGGCCTGGATCCGGAGATCACCGGACGGCAGGCGGTGGTCGAGATGACCGGGGCCGAGCATGTGCCCGGCGGCTGGCGCAGCACGCCCACCGGAATCTACGTCAACGGTCCCACGCCGGGCCGCTTCCTCACCGTCGAACTCGACGGCCCGCCCGCCGACCGCGATGCCCCGATCACCGCCGCCGAACTGGAAGGCAGCTACGAGCGGGTTACCGGCGTGAAAGTCCGGATTTCCAAGGTGCTTTCGGCGACCCGATTCACCGACAACACCCGCCAGGCACCCGAATACCGCCGGGGCCGGGTCCTGCTCGCGGGCGATGCCGCCCACGTGCACTCCCCCTTCGGCGGCCAGGGCCTCAACCTCGGTATCGGCGACGCGGTGAACCTGGGCTGGAAACTGGCTGCGGCCGTACGCGGCTGGGCTCCGGCGGACCTGCTCGACACCTACACCACCGAACGGCACCCGATCGGCGCGTGGGTGCTGGAATGGACCCGCGCCCAGGTCGCGCTCATGCGCACCGATCCCCGCTCGCGCGCCCTGCGCGAGGTCATGGCGAGCCTGCTGCGCACCCGCGACGGCGCGACCGAGATCTTCAAGAAGATCTCCGGCGTCCTGCACCGCTACGACCTCGGCGCCGGCCACCCGCTGCTGGGCGGGCTCGCCCCGGATATCGAACTGGCCGACGGCACCTTCGTCAGCGAGCACTTCGGTGACGGCCGCGCGGTCCTGCTGGACCTCACCGACTCCCCCGCCCTGCACGCCGCCGCCGCGCCCTGGGCCGACCGGGTGCAGCTGCTCACCGCAAAATCCGCTGAGCCGCGCGAACTTTCGGCGATCCTCATCCGCCCGGACGGCATCGCGGCGTGGGCGGCGGACGGCCCGTCCCTCGACGGGTTGGAGTCCGCGCTCACCCGCTGGTTCGGCACACCGGCCTGAACATCAGCGGCCGGTCCCACGACACGCCGGTACTCCAGCGGGCTCGGGGCCGGGCTCCCCTCGGAAGATCGGGCGCGGGTTTCCGCTCGAATGCGGGATCGCCTCCGAATCAGGGAGAGTGCGCTCGCGTGGTCCGGTCAGCGGCGAAATCGCCTCTGATTCAGCGAGAGAGCGCTCACGCGGTCCGGTCAGCGGCGAGACCGCCGCTGATTCAGCGAAAGCGAGTGCGCTCAGGCGGTCCGGTCAGGGGCGGGATCGCTCGGTAGGAAACACGTTTCGCCGCTGGGTGTTTCGTGGCCCGGCGCGTACGCCCGCTTCGCGCCGATGCGCTCGGCCCGTCGGCGGCCCCACTCACCCAGCGGCGCGAGTGCCGCATTGAGCAACGCCCCCTCCGCGGTCAGCGAATACTCCACGCGCGGCGGGATCTCGGCGAAGATCTCACGATGCACGATGCCGTCCTCGGCGAGCTCGCGCAGCTGCTGATTGAGCATCTTCTCCGAGACGCCGGGCAGGTTGCGGCGCAGTTCGCCGAAGCGCCGGGTGCCGTGCTCGTGCAACTCCCACAGGATGAGCGATTTCCATTTGCCGCCCACCACATCCATGGCGGCGTCGATACCGCAGAAGTATGGCCCGGATCTCTTCTCGCCCACTGTCCGTCCTCGCTGGCTCGATACTCACCTCGGGGTCAGTACCCGAGCAAATAGTGCGTACTTGCCGGCCGACGCCGGTGTGGGCAGATTCGATTCCAGCGCGCGCGGTACCGACCACAATGGATTCGAAGGAGTTGTCCCACAATGACGAACACTCGGCCGAACACGGTTACCGTACTCGGACTCGGTGACATGGGCCGCGCGCTGGTGACCACCTTCCGCACAGCCGATGTGCCGACCACGATCTGGAATCGGACCCCCGGTAAGGCCGGTGAGCTGGTGGAGGCGGGTGCGGTGGAAGCCGGGTCGGTCACCGAGGCGGTGCGCGACGGGGACGTGATCATCACGGTGCTGCTCGATCACACCTCCATCCACGAAACGCTCGACCCGATCGCGGCCGAGCTGACCGGTAAGCAGTGGATCAATCTGACCAGTACCGCGCCCGAGGAATCGCGGGAGCTGGCCCGCTGGGCGGGCGAGCACGGCATCGATTTCCTCGACGGCGGCATCATGGCGGTGCCGTCCATGATCGGCACACCCGGATCCTCGATCCTTTACAGCGGTTCGGAATCGGTGTTCCGAGCGCGGCGGCCGGTGCTCGAACTGCTCGGTACGGCCGAGTATTTCGGGGCGGACGCCGGCCTGGCCGCGCTATGGGACTTCGCGCTGCTGTCGGGCATGTACGCCATGTTCGGCGGGTTCTTCCACGGTGCGGCCATGATGCGATCGGCCGGGGTGAGTGCCGCGGAGTTCGCGGCCCGCGCCGTGCCGTGGGTGACCGCGATGGCGCAGGGGTTGCCGGCGTACGGCGCGACCATCGATTCGGGCGACTATTCGGCCGTGGTGCAGCATCTTTCGTTCCAGAAGGCCGCACTCGATGCCATCGTGCGCGCCGGGCAGGACGCGGGCACGGCCACCGATCTGCTCGATCCGCTGGCCCGGCTGGTGGATCGACAGGTGGCGGCCGGGCACGGGGCGGCGGCGTTCGCGCGCGTCTTCGAGGAACTGCGGGAGGTCAGTGCGTCAGCTGCAAGGTCGCAGTGAGTGCCGTCAACTGCTCACCCAAGCCCAGATCGGTGATCCGCTGCTCGAGTTCGTGGCGTTCCAATGCCGGTAGCGTCGACCACAATTCGCCCAGCCGCGATTGCGCGTCCGGTTCGGCGACGGCGAGCACCTTCAGCATCGGCGGCCACAGATGCCCGGGACCGAGCACGACGGGCAGCTGGGTCACGGTCGCCGGGTCCAAGTGCGAGAGCTTGCCGCCGATGCGGCGCGCGACCGCCGGTTCGGTGCGTTCGGCCAGCTCCAGCAGTCCCCGCCAGAGCGCCGGATCGGTGCTGCCGTCGACCGCGGCGGCCATCGCGTCCAGGTACTCGGCTTCGGCGACCACCGGATTTGCGGCCAGCATGTCCAGGGCCGACGGGCTGAGCTGGCCGACGAACCGCAGGCTCTCGGCCATCGCGCCGCCGGTGACGAAGGTGCGGCACAGGTCGGCGATCTCCTCGGCCGAGCCCAGATCGAACAGGATGTCGCCGATGCCGACGATCACATCGGTGTCGCAGCGGGCGAAGACCGACAGCCCGGCCAAGCGCAGTTCGGTGGAGCCGGACAGGATGGTGCGCACCAGTTTCGGGATGCGCCGGCCCGGACCCTCCAGCAGCTGCCGCACGATAACGCTGAGGTTCTCCGCCGAATAGGAGAACGACGCCGAGCGGATCAACGCCTCGTCATCGTGCACATCGGTCTCCACGGCCCGGATCAATTCCGGTGTGGCATAGGCCAGGAACGGTCCGGCGGTGATGTAGTCACCGCGCCCCAGCAGCTCGTTGATGATCCTCATGACCGGTTTCACCGGTGCGATGTCGGCGAGCTGCCCGACCGCGTGCGGATCCATGTACGGCGCCGCCGCGGCCGCGTACGCCGGATTCAGCATGGTCACCGCCTCGGCGGCCTTCTTGGGATGATCGACCCCGATCGCGCCCGCCGCCCGCCCGGCCATCACCGGCGGCACCATGCGCTGCACCAGCGGCATCGAGATGCTCAGCGGAATGATCGGCACCAGCATGCTCAGGCGCGAGAAGGTCGCATTGTGCTGGGCGAAGATCTTTTTCGAGAGTGCTTCGTTGAGTTCGTACAGGTGGTCCGCGCCGAGTTTCTCGAGATGCTCGAGCCGGGCGACGGGCACGTGCAGAGTCCGGGACAGCAGCTCCAGCTGGGCCCGGGTCACCAGATCGCTCATCGCCTATCCCAGCTTGTTCCCGAACATGATCTTCTTGGCCGCGGTGCTCAACGGCCAGGGCAGCGCGCCCACGGTCTTGTCGACCGCCTCCACCATCGCCGCGGCCTCGGTGCGCTGCGCCTGCTTGAAGATGTCGAGCAGATCGGCCGTCTCGGCCTCGGTCAGCAGCTCCAGGGCGGCCAGCGGGCCGCCCAGTTCCTGCTCCAGTTCGGCTCTGGATCCCACTGTCGCTCCCCGATCCCCGGAGTAATCCGGATCACCCCTGATGGTCTCCTAGGTGTACCAAGATCGTTGGCAGTGCGCCAGCCCGGAGTTGTAGCGGGAACGGTTGGCGGTCACCGCAATTCGGCGGCAATCGCATCGGCGGCGCGCAGGGCGAACGCCATGATGGTCACCTGCGGATTGACGCCCAGCGAGGTGGGGACCACCGAACCGTCGGCGATATACAGGCCGGTGGTGCCGAAGACGCGATGCTCGAAATCGACCACGGCGGTGCGGGCGTCGGCGCCCATGCGGGCGGTGCCCAGCGGATGCGGGCCCATCATGCGTAATTGCCGGGGATGCAAGGACATCTCGGCGACCGCGCGGGCGGCCGCGAGATCACGCACGGCGGGCAGTCCGGCGATCGGCAGCGCCACCGCCTGCGCGCCGCCGCGCAGGAACAGCTCGGCCAACCCCGCGCAGGCGTGCCGAAGGGAGGCTTGCACCTGCGGGGACAGGCTGTACCGCACCAGGGGTGCGCCGCCGGGACCGTGTCCGACGCTGCCGGTGCCGGTGTCGCGGACCATCGCACCGAACTGCTCGGTGTGGGTCCAGCGGTTCATCCATTCGCCGAGTTCGGCACCGTGGAAGGGCAGCATGGCGGCCGCGAATTGCGGTGGCACGGTGACGCCTTCGAAGGTGACCCGCGGATCCCCGAGCCCGCCGACGTGATAGCCCTGCGGAATACCGGTCCACGGGTCCCCCGCCGTCGGCATGATCGCGATCGCGCCCAGCGACGGATGCACCGACAGATTCCGGCCCAGAGCGGGCAGGGTGATCCCATTGCGGCGCAGCAACAACGGCGTCATGAGCGTGCCCGTGGCCACCACCACCGCCCGCGCCCGGATCTCCAGCATGCGCGGCGCACCGTGCGCGTCCTGCCCCTCGGCCAGCACCCCGATCGCGCGCCGCCCGTTCATCAGCACCCGCGTGACCCCCATGCCCGTGAACAACTGTGCCCCGCCCTTCAGCGCGCGCGGCACCCAGCTGACATTGGCGCTGCGCTTGGCATCGGTCGGGCAGCCGTACACGCACTGCCCCTGCCCATCGCAGCCGACGGCATTGCGCGGCAACGGTCCATGCGATTCCCCGAGCGCGTCCGCGCCCGCCCCGATGATGTCGGCGATGCGCCCCAGATGCTTGCGCTCGGCCGGCGCGATCCCCAGCTCGGCCGACACTTCGTCGAGGAATGCGCCGAAGCTCTCCGGAGCGAAGTCGGCGGGGAATCCGTTTGCCCGCCACTCGTGCAGCACCGCGTCCGGAGTGCGGAACGCCGTCCCCGAATTGATCGCGGTGGTCCCGCCCACGATCCGACCGGTACTGATGCCCAGCACGGTGTTGCCGACCGCGAGGTTGTATCCCCCGTCGCGCCAATACTTCCGCGTCCGATCGAGCAGCTCGCCCGCGAACTCCGCCCGGCCCGCGTAATCACCTTCCTCCACGATCACCACACCGAGCCCCTGTTCGGTCAGGCGCGCGGCCACCGCGCCGCCGCCCGCACCGGAACCGATGACCACGACATCGCAGTCGACCAGGTCCTGGCGCGAAAGCTGTCCGGGCGCGGACACATTGGCCATCCAGCCGGGCTGGACCGCGCCGATGCCGAGTCCGCGCTTCGTATCGGATCCACCGAGGTCGCTCCCCGCCCCGGTGCTAGCGCCCGGCCCGGCGGGGCTGCCGAGAGCTGCGGGGGCGGTGGTCGGCGCAGGGTATCGGGGTGCGCCGATCGCATCGAGGTAGCGGCGGTCACTGAAATGGGCGATGCGCAGCGGTGTTTCGACGGCGTCCAGGGCGTGGCGCAGTGCGCGGTTGCCGCGTGCCTCGGCGAGCAGTGCGCGCCGCGCCTCCGGGGAGAGGGCGGCCCAGCCCTTGCCGTGACGGGCGCGGGCGGCGGCTTCGAGGGAGCGCAGCGCCACGCGCAGTCCGGAGCGCATGAGCGGGGTCATCTCGGCGATGAGTGCTTCGGCGCGGTCGACGGTGGTCGCGTCCGCCGCGGGCACCGCGCCATCGGATGCGAAGAGCGTGACAGCCAGGGCGTGCAGGGTTGCGCGCTGACGGTCGCTGAACGCGGTCCCGGCCTTGCCCCCGTCGGGCAGGTCGGCGCGCAGCGACACCCACGGCTGGAACGAGCGCAGGAAACTCGGATAGTCGTTGGCGAAGAACTGCATTCGCCCGTGCGCCATCTCGCGGCCTTCACACCACAGGGTGGTGTCGAGGTTGGTGAGGCTGGCGTGCGTGCCGCGTCCCCAACGTACATCCTTGCGGCCGGTCAACCGCCAGGCGCGTTCATCGTCGTCGCGGAAGTCCAGTTCGTAGCTCATCGAGCGCTTGGTGACGGGCAACGCGATCAGCGTTCCGATCACGGCCGCGCCCTCCACCCACGGTGCGGCGCGCAGGGTTCCGGTGATGCGGGCCCGGCCATTGGTGACGAAGCCGAGCGCGCGCCCGGACTCGCAGCGCAGATCCATGGCCACGTGATGCGGGTGCCCGTCGGCGTCGTACAGTTCGCCGCTCATGGTTTCGAAGAAGGTCAAAGGCATAGCGGAGGTACTCCGTTCACACGATCGGGCGCACGGCGGGATGCGGTCGCGGGGTCAGGAATTCCAGTGCGCCCGCGTGCTCGCTGCGCAATCGGAAGGCATTGGCGTTGATCGGTTCGACATGCACCGACACCGTCGCGGTCTTGGAATTGAGGCAATAGCTGGTCGGCGCGGCCGGATTGCGATAGGCCAGGCACACCATGCGTTCCGGCGCACCGCTCATCCGCAAGGTGGCGGTCCCGTCGCGGCCGCGCATGCGCAGTGTCCAGTCGGGGAAATCCAGGCGTGGCTGCTGCCGCCACAGATCGAGGATCCGGTCGAAGCGGTACTCCTGGTCGCCGCGCCGGATCACCAGCATGGAAAGCAGCGGGGTGACGCGGCTGCCGATCCGAGTCCGGCCGGACGCACCCTCCAGCACGGCGAACGGTTCACCGCCGTTGGTATCGGTGAAAACGCAATGCCCCCAGGCGTATTCGGGACTGTGCGCAGTCCCCCAGTTGTGGCCCTGCATGCCGTGCCACCCATCGAGATTCCAGCGTTCACCAGCCCATTCCAGGTACCCGCTGACCGCCGCCACCGGAAACGGCGTGACCAGCTTGTTGCTCGGGAACTTCGCGTCGAGCAGCCGGTCGGTCGGCAACATCGACAGCGGCTCTCCGACGATCGGCGTCTTGGCGAACTCGAATCCCCATTCCACGCGCGCCGACTCGTCCGCCAGCACACCGCGCGAACTACCGCCGTCGGCATTCAACTGCAATCGCAGCGGTCCGACCGTGTGGTCCTGCCCCTTCTCGTCCGCGTCGAAAACCGCCGCCGACAAGGGAATATCGGCGCACCACGCCTTGACCCGATCCCCGTCGAACACACTGCACCAGGCTTGCGCGATCGCGGTCCCGTCCCGGGAGGTCAGGACGGTGGCCTTGATCCACAGAGCGCGTGGCGAATGCGGATCATTCGCGCGCACGAACCACGATTCGACATGGTCGCCGCCCGGGGTCAGGCGCGGATTGTTCTGTAGGAGAGCAGACATGGATTCGAGACCTCTGATTCGATGAGCCCGGCAGGGCGGTCAAAGCTTCGGCTGCCGGCTGAGCATGGTGAGCAGGCGGCGGCCGGCACGTTGCGCGCCGCCCACCAAACCGGCCGGGCCGGGTGCGGCGACCCCGGCGGCGAGTTCGCGGAACGCGTCCTCCAATTCGGGCCCGTAGGGATACCACCAGGGGCGTTTCGGTCCGAAGGCCGGTCCGCGCGGCGCGTCCACCACCTGCACCCAGCAGGCGTCGAGCAGCGCGTCCACGCCGTGCGAGCGGCCGAACCCGGAGCGCCCGATTCCGCCCCACGGCAGTTCGGGCGTCGAGTACAGCGTCGCGGCAACATCATTGATCGCCACCGAACCGGCACGCAGTCGCGCCGCCAGAGTGCGGGCGCGGGCCACATCGCCGGAGAACACGCTCGCGGTCAGCCCGTATTCGCTCGCATTATGGAGCTCGACCGCTCGGGCGTCGGTGTCGAACCTGGCCACCGCGACTACCGGCCCGAACGTCTCCTCGATCCACACCTCGGCCTCGGTCACCTGATCACCGCTGATCAGAGCGGACGTGATGTGCCGGTCCGCCAGTTGTTCACCGCCCTGCACGGTGAGCCCGGCTGCCCGCGCCGCCTCGAGATGCCGCTGCCAGACCCGGTGCTGCCGTTCGTCGATGGCCGGCGCGAGATCGGTGCGAACGTCGATTCGCCGCAGCTTGTCCGCGAGCCGCGCCAGGAACGGCTCATACAGCTCGGTGTGCACGAGCACCCGCTCGATCGAGCAACACGCTTGTCCCCCATTGAAATTCGCGCCCCACGCGACCGCCGAGGTGGTGAATTCCAGGTCGGCGTCCTCGAGCACGATCGCCGCGTCCACACCGCCCAGTTCCAGCCCGACCGGAATCGGGAACGCCGCCGCCGCGGCCATCACCTTGCGGCCGGTGGCCAGCGACCCGGTGAACAGCACCTTGTCCGGCCCCGCCGAAATCAATTCCGCGCCCAGCGTCCCATCGCCGAGCGCGAGCTGGAGCACCCCGTCCGGCAGGCCCGCCTCGGCGAACAGCTCCACCAGCACCTCGCCCACTCGCGGCGTGAGCTCGGAAGGCTTGAGCACCACCGAATTCCCGGCCAGCAGCGCGGGCAGTACCTGGCTGAACGGAATCAGAAACGGCAGATTCCACGGCGCGATCGCCACCACCACCCCGTAAGGCCGATGCAGCCGAACGGTTTTGCGATGCGGCGCGGTCAACGAGCTGATCCGCGCCGGACCGAGCGTCGCCACCGCCGCCCCCAGATGCCGGCGAGCCAGAGCGATCCCCGGCACCACCTCGTGCGCCAGCGCCTCGGCCCGCGGCTTCCCGTTCTCGGCCACGATCACATCCGCGATCCGATCCAGATTCCGCAGCAAAACCCGCGGCAGCCGCCCGAGCATCGCCACCCGCTCCTCGACCTCGAGCGCACCCCACCCCGTCTGCGCCGCCCGCGCCCGCTCGACCAGCACCGTCCCCGATCGCACCTCATGCAGTGCCGTCATGCCCAACCGCCTCGTCAAAACGCCCTTGTTGGCCCGGTGGCCAAGTGGTCAGACCAATATAGTCACAAGGCGGCACTTGGCAACAGCGCAATCCAGCCGACTTTCAGAACCCGCTCTCGACCTCGCCGAACCCGGGCGCGACCGCGAACCGGGCGGCCTGCTCAGCCTTCGTTCGCACCGATCCGGCGTACGAAGGCATCGAATTCGGCCGACGCGAGCGCCAGCAGGTCCGCCGCCGTCTCCCGAGCCGCCGCACCGTCACCGGCCAGCACGGCCGCCGCGACCTTCCGGTAGGCATCGATTCGCCCCACCTCGGGCGCCATCAACCCCGCGAGCGCCTCGATCGCCGGCTCGTACACCGCCCGCAGATCGTTGTAGAGCAGCCGGAAAACAATCGAATCCGCCCCGTCCACCAGCACATCCCAGAACGCCACCGCCGCCAGCTGCTGCCCCACCGGATCCCGTTGCCCCCCAAGCGCATCCAGCGATCCGTCCAAAGCCTCCGCCAGCCCGGCCCCCGCCCGCTCCGCCGCCAGCCCCGCCACTTCCCGCCCCAGCACCCGCCGCGTCTCGAGAATCGACCCGATCACCCCCCGATCGATCTCCCCCTTCCGCACCAGCAACCGCGGCAACACATCCATCCCCGCATGCCTGCGGTAATCCCGCACCGTCGTAGACCCACCTTGCCGCACCTCCACCAACCCCGAATGCGCCAACCGCTGCAACGCCTCCCGCACCGTAGGCCGCGAAACCCCCAGCGCCTCGGCCAGCTGACGTTCGGCCGGCAACGCCGCCCCCGGCGCCAGCTCCCCGTCCAGCACCTCCCCCATCAACTGCTCGAACACGGTGTCGGGCACCGTCCGCCGATCGATCCGCTTGAACGCCATGCCCCGACGCTACCCGCCGCACAGGTCAAGCGGCCAGACCAGTGCCGACGCCACCGAAAATCCGGTTCCGTACGCCGGGTTCGTCCTGGCAAGGTCTTCCGTATTGGTGTCTGGACCGACCAATTCATCGCCCCCTATGAGGCGTTCCTGCCGGAGGTGTCGGAATTCGCGAAAATGGCGGCGAGCCTGATCCGGTACGGCGTGGCATGCGGGCCGTGGACGCTGGTCGCCGGAGAGCTGTCCGCCAATGCCGAACTTCCGTATATCGGGATTCTCGGCGGCATTCGCTGGAACATTCGCGACGGTTCGCTGACCGTGGGCGACACGCGGGCCACTGATATGGCCGAAAGCGCCGAATGGTGCGACGAACAGCCCGCACCCTGGGGAGATGTCCGGGAATCGGGCCGGGTACTCGCCAGTGGGACCGATCCGGCGGAGATCGCCCCCGCGCTGGCCGCCGCCCCGTATGGCCGCGAGGACATCGCCATCATCTTCGACCGGCTCGATTTCACCAATGCCGAAGTGCTGAACTATTTCCGGCGGGAGGACTGTCGAATCCTGCTGACCTGCTTCGCACTTGCCCGCCCGCAGTATCGGCCCGTCTGCGCCGATTCTCGCGCGGATCCGGACAACGGCCCGGTGCATCCGGTGCAGGTGTTCATGTCGGTTGGCTACAAGCTCGGCAACTACGGCTATCCGTGTCCACCGATCGCCGATGCGATGGCGCGGACACTCGGACCCGGCCTGGTGATCGGCCAGACGACCGGCTGATTCGGCGCTCTGGTTCTTCGCTCGGTGTTCACGCGCAGTTCGGCCGGCGGGTGCCGTCGGTAACCCGCGCGACTGCGACGATCGGCGGCGTGCGCATCGTTCAGCTGGCTAATTTCTATGGTCCGCGCTCCGGGGGGCTGCGCACCGCACTGCATCATCTGGGGAGCGGGTATGTGGCGGCGGGGCATGAAGTGGTGTTGATCGTGCCCGGGGCCGGGCGGGAGGAGGAGGTGCTGGGGTCGGGGGTGGTGCGGATTACGGTGCCCGCGCCGGCGATTCCGTGGACCGGGGGGTATCGGGCGGCGCATCCACGGCGGGTGGCCGATGTGCTGGCCGGGTTGCGGCCCGATGCGCTGGAAGTGTCGGATCGGTTGACGTTGCGGGGGTTCGGGCGGTGGGCGCGGCGGCGGGATGTGGCGAGTGTGATGATCTCGCACGAGCGGCTGGATCGGTTGATCGGGCAGGTGCTGCCGGGGCCGGCTGCTCGCCGGGCCGCGGACGCGGCCAATCGGCGGACCGCGCGCAATTACGACATCGTGGTTTGCACAACGCAATTCGCGCGGGAGGAGTTCGAGCGGATCGACGTACCGAATGTGGAGTTGGTGCCGTTGGGGGTGGACTTGGAGATGTTCACGCCGGCTCGGCACGACCGGGCGTTGCGCGATGATCTCGCCGCCGCCGAATTCCCGCTGCTGGTGCACTGTGGCCGGTTGTCGGTGGAGAAGCGGGTCGATCGCAGTATCGAGGCGGTGGGGGAATTGCGGCGGGCGGGGGTCGGTGCGCGGCTGGTGGTGGCCGGGGACGGGCCGCGCCGGGAAGCGCTCGAACGCCGGGCCCGGACCATTCCGCCGTTGCGGGACGGGCAGCCCGCGGTGCATTTCGCCGGATTCATCGACGACAGAACGCGGTTGGCGACGCTGCTGGCCACCGCGGACATCTCCTTGGCGCCGGGGCCGCACGAAACCTTCGGACTGGCCGCGTTGGAGGCCCTTGCCGCCGGGACGCCGGTGGTCGCCAGCCGCTCCTCCGCGCTCGCGGATATCGTCACCGCCGACTGCGGCGCGGTGGCCGCGGACGATCCGGGGGCATTCGCCGACGCGGTCACCGATGTGCTGGCCAAACCGCCGGGGCAGCGCCGCCGGGCCGCCCGCCACCGGGCCGAACAATTCACCTGGCCCGCCGCGGTTTCCGGCATGCTGGACCTACTGGGCTCGGTCTGACCGGTTCGATGCGAGTCCCGTGCGACCCGCCCGGTCAATCCCGCGAGGCGTCGGGCGTCCACGGAATATAGACGCGCCCTTCGGATTCGGCCGCGGCCTGGGCCGAGTGCAGCTGGTAGGGGGTGATCCCGCCCGGCTGCCACGGCCCGACCGAGCCCGCCGCCACCGCGACCGCGTCCTTGGGCACCAGCCCGATCTCGTTGCGCACCACGGTGATCGGCCGATCGGCCAGGCCGAACCAGTCCAGGTCCAGGAAGTCGTGACTGCCCTTGGTGAGCGCGCCCCGGCGCATCGCATCACCCAACCGGCATGCCATCCCGCTGGTGCTCAAATGCCCTTCGTCGGCCTCGAACAACCCCGCCCCCGCCCGCAGATACCCGGTCTCGAACAGCGAGATCACCATGGCCAGCAGTGAGAACGCCCGCGGATCGTCATTGGCGCGCGCCATGAACGCGAACACCTCGATCTCGTTCTCCAACGTGGTCCCGTACCCCGCCAGCACATGCACCCAATCGTGCTGGGCCAGCAGCGGCGGCGCGGATCCCGGCTTGCCCGGTGTCACGAACCCGCGATCGCGATAGAAGTCGGCCACCCCGCGCCCCAGCGTCCCGACCGGCAGTTCCCACAGCTCGGCCCACCGCTCCGCCAGCTGCGGATCGTCGACCACCGCACTCCACGAACTGTCCAGCCCACCGGTGTGCAAGGCGTGCAATCGATCCGCGTCCACCCCGCCCAGGTATCCGTTGCGCGAGAAGTCCACGGCCGCCAGGTCCACCGCGCCTTCGGCGTACTTCTGCGCCACCGCGATCATGTCGTCGTCCACGCGCAGCGCATCGGCGAACGCCCGCAACCGATTCGCCACCGTCTCCGGCAGCGGCCGCACCACCAGCGCCGACAGCAGCATGGTCTGCACGATCCGCTCTCGGAAGATCCGGTTCCGGCGCGCCAGCCCCTCCGCGAATTGCGCCGGGTCCACCGGCGCGAGTTCCGCCAGCTCCACCGTGTGCCCGGTCATCGACTGGAACAACGCCGGAATCAGCAACTCCTGCAACGGCGTCAGCCCCGCCTCTCCGCGCGCCGCCGACACCACCCCGCTCGCCAGCAATCGCACCTCGTCCGCATCCGGCGGCGTCAGCAGTACCTCATCCATCAATACCCTCCACAATCGGATCGAATACCGTCATTCTCGGCCCGGAACCCGCACCGCGCGTGCCCGGTTCACTCACGGCGTACCGTCGCGCCCACGACCTGGGAACCGGCGGCTGAACATCGGGTGAACAGCTGCCCCCGGCGGTTTCGGCGGACGCTTTCGAACCGACACTGAAACCGTGAGCGCTGAGCTGATCGTGCTTCTGATCGTCGTAATCACCGCGCTGGCTTTCGATTTCACCAACGGCTTCCACGACACCGCCAATGCGATGGCCACCTCCATCACCACCGGTGCGCTGCGCCCCCGGGTGGCCGTGGCCCTGTCGGCCGTGCTGAATCTGCTGGGGGCGTTCCTGTCGGTCGAGGTCGCCAAGACCGTGGCGGGCGGGCTGCTGAACATCGGCGGCGTGCACCATATGGCCCTGCTGCACATCGTGTTCGCCGGGCTGGTGGGCGGGATTCTGTGGAATCTGTTCACCTGGCTGTTCGGTATCCCGTCCAGTTCCTCGCACGCCCTGTTCGGCGGGTTGATCGGGGCGGCGCTGGCCGCGCTGGGCACCAGCGGGGTGATCTGGAGCGGCGACGCCAAGACCGGTGTACTCAACAAGATCATCGTTCCGGCGGTGCTGGCGCCGTTCGTGGCCGCACTGGTCGCGGCGCTGGGCACCTATCTGGTGTACCGGCTGACCCGCGGTGCCGAGCCGGGTCGGGTGCGCACCGGATTCCGTTGGGGGCAGATCGGTTCGGCGTCGCTGGTCTCGCTCGCGCACGGTACCAACGACGCGCAGAAGACCATGGGCGTGATCTTCATGGCCTTGGTCGCGCACGGCACGTTCGGCTCCGGTGACGATATCCCGCTGTGGGTGAAGGTGGCCTGCGCGGTCGCCATCGCGGCGGGCACCTACCTGGGTGGCTGGCGGATCATCCGGACCCTGGGCAAGGGTCTGGTGGAGATCGATTCCCCGCAGGGCTTCGCCGCCGAAACCTCGTCCGCCGCCATCATTCTCACCTCCGCGCAGTTCGGGCTGCCGCTCTCGACCACCCAGACCGCGACCGGTTCGATCCTCGGCACCGGACTGGGCAAGCCGGGTGCGGAGGTGCGCTGGGGCGTGCTGGGCCGGATGGCGGTGGCCTGGGTGCTGACCCTGCCGCTGGCCGGTCTGGTCGGCGCGCTGTGCTGGTGGGTCGCGGACCTGGCGGGCGGATTGAGCGGCGTGCTCATCGATCTGAGCGTGCTGATCGCCGCCACGACCTACATGTACCTGCATTCACGCCGCAACCGGGTGGACACCACCAACGTGAACGAGGACTGGGCGGACGGGCTGGCCCCGCCGTCGGCCCGCGAGCCCGCCGAGGCAGCGCACTGAGGAGGCTGATCGTGCACACCTTCACCACCATCGCGAAATCCCTCGGCGAGGTGACCGCCATCGCCATCGTCCTGGGCGCGGGCGTGCCCCTGATCTTCGGCCTCGGAGTGCGCCTGTGGGCGCTGGAACCGGTCACCGCGCACGGCCCGGCGCAGTCTCGCGGCACACTCGAACGCACCGTCGCCTATCTGTGCTTCGCCCTCGTGGCTGTAGTGGTAGCGGCCGGAATACTGTTCATCGCAAGGGATTTCATCAGCCACACCTTCGATGTCCAGATTTTCGGCGCCAAACCCCGGAAGAAGTGATCCGTGACCACCCACCGGTCGATCCCGATCGCCGCGCCGGCCCGCCCCGGCGACCTCTGAAATCGGCGTCGCGGCAACGGAATGGGGCTGTCCGAACTGCTCGCCAAGATCGTGGAATGGTTGCGTGCCGGATATCCGCAGGGTGTGCCGGATGCCGATTATGTGCCCCTGGTGGCGTTGCTGGCTCGCCGCTTGTCCGAAGCCGAGATCCAGGCGGTGGCCGAAGCGCTGGTGCGGCAAGGGGCCTGGCCTGCCGACAAGGTCGATGTGGGCGTGCTCATCACCAGGCTCACCGATGCGATGCCGCGCGAAGCGGATCTGACGCGTGTGCGTGAGCATTTGCGCGGTGGTGGCTGGCCGATCGACGACGGCTGGGGATCGCCCGAGGTCTAGCCGAAGCCGAAGATGCTTCGACACACCTGGACGGACAGCACGTTGTTTCGGTGATATGAACGATCAGAACGCCAATTCAAGAATCATCTTCAGGTATCTGGAGTAGATCTCGCAGAATATTCATACTTCCATGTCATGAGGATCGGAATCCCCCGCGAAGTCAAGAACCACGAATACCGCGTGGCCTGCACGCCCGCCGGTGTCCACGAACTGGTCTCCCGTGGCCACGAGGTGTACATCGAAGCCGGTGCGGGCGCGGGCTCCGCGTTCGACGACGACTCCTACCGCGTCGCCGGCGCACAGGTACTCGACACCGCCGACGAGGTCTGGGCCACCGCCGGCCTGGTGCTGAAGGTGAAAGAACCGGTAGCCGAGGAGTATTCGCGGCTGCGCGCCGGACAGGTGCTCTTCACCTACCTGCACCTGGCCGCCTCCAAGGAGTGCACCGACGCCCTGCTCGCCTCCGGCACCACTGCAATCGCCTACGAAACCGTCACCGCGCGTGACGGATCGCTGCCACTGCTGGCTCCCATGAGCGAGGTCGCGGGCCGGCTGGCTCCCCAGGCCGGCGCCTACAACCTGATGCGGCACGGCGGTGGTCGCGGCGTCCTGATGGGCGGCGTCCCCGGCGTGCGCCCCGCCCAGGTCACCGTGATCGGTGCGGGCGTGGCGGGCCGCAATGCCATCGCCGTCGCGCACGGCATGCACGCCGAAGTCACCGTCCTGGACGTGAACATCGCCCGCCTGCGCGAGATTGACGACCTGTACCACGGCCGGGTGCGCACCATCATGTCCAACCGCCTCGAGGTGGAGAACCTGGTGCGCTCCTCCGACCTGGTGATCGGCGCGGTCCTGATCCCCGGCGCCAAGGCCCCCACTCTGGTCTCCAATGACCTTGTCGCCCAGATGAAACCGGGCTCGGTCCTGGTCGATATCGCCATCGACCAGGGCGGCTGCTTCGCCGATTCGCGCCCCACCACCCACGCCGACCCCACCTACCGAGTCCACGACTCGATCTTCTACTGCGTAGCGAACATGCCCGGCGCGGTCCCCAACACCTCCACCATCGCCCTCACCAACGCCACCCTCCCCTACGTCACCGCCCTGGCCGACCACGGCTGGCGCGCCGCCACCGCCGCCGACCCCGGCCTGGCCGCCGGCCTCAGCACCCACGACGGCCTCCTGCTCACCGAATCCGTAGCCGCCGCACACGGATACACCCCCCACACCCTGGCTGCCTGACCTCGACGGGGCGGCCGCCCGCTACGACAGATCCGGCCGCCCCCCGGGCCGCACATGCTCGAAAATCAAGATCGTCTCCGTCGAGGCCACCGCCGGATGCGCACTCAAATTATCGAGCACGAACCCCCGCAGCTCCCCCGAGCTCCCGGTAGCCACATGAATCAAGTAATCATCCGCCCCCGCAATGAAATACACGTTCTCCACCTCCGGCAACTCCGCCACCTGAGCGCCGAACGCCGCCAGCGCCCCCCGCGCCTCCGCATGCAACCGCACCGCGATCATCGCCTCCAGATCCCGCCCCAGCGCAGCCGGATCGATATCCGCATGAAACCCCCGAATCACCCCCCGCTCCACCAACGACCGCACCCGCCCCAAACAAGTCGACGGCGCAATCCCCGCCGCCTCCGCCAACGCCTGGTTGGTCATCCGCCCATCCCGAGCCAGCTGATCCAGCAAAACCCGGTCGATCTCGTCCAGCACCGGCCGAGCCGGGACTGGCGGCCGTCCGGAAGTCGATGAGCGTGCCGGAATCGAAGGAACCTTGTGCATTACTGCACGCTACCGAAGAAACTTCACCCAGGATCCCGCTCGGTTAGATTTTCTGCGTCGATGATGGCAACCTACGACACCTGCGACCGGCGTCGTTCGGGCCGTGACTCTGCCAGACGACGGCCCCGCCGGCGGATTCTTCCGCGGCGGCCATCCTCTGCCCTGGTGACCGTCGCGCCCGTCGCTGCCGGTGCACGGGTAGGCTGCCCGTGTGGGTACCTACTGGCACGCTGTCACTCCGCCGCCTGTCGCCTGATCGGGCGCATCGGCTGACTCTCGTTTCACGCTCCTGCTGATCCATTCCGGACGGCACGGACTTCGTCGTGCGCCCGTTTCGACTCCTTCCCAATGGAATTCGATACGGAGTGGACGACTGTGCCTATCAGCACTTCAACTCGCATCTCATCGCCCGCGCGCGGGTACGCGTGGAACGGGCCGATTCCGATCCTGGCCGCCGCGGCGTTGTGGGGCAGCACCGGGACCGCTGCCTCGTTCGCGCCGTCGGGAACATCCGCTGCCGCAATCGGTTCGGCGGGGCTGCTGCTCGGCGGGGCATTGCTGTTCGCCACCACTCGACGTGGGGCGGCGCGAACTCGATCGGTCCGCCGCGCCGGGGATCGTTGGCTTTTTGTCCTGGGCGCGGTTGCCGTGGCCGGATATCCGGTGACCTTCTATCCCGCTGTGGCTCGGACCGGCGTGGCGATGGCGACGGTCATCGCGCTCGGCAGTGCGCCGGTGTTCGCGGGACTGCTTGCATGGTTTACCGGACAGGGGCGTCCGGCCGCGCGATGGGCGGCGGCCACCCTGCTCGCGGTAAGCGGCTGTGCGGTAATGGTTTTGGGGCCTGTGCTCGGTGGAAAGGGGCAGGAGATAGACCTGTTCGGCGTCGGGCTGGCGGCGTGCGGTGGGCTCACCTATGCGATCTATTCGATGCTCGGCGGGCGGTTGATCGCGCGCGGGCACGATTCGGGTGCGGTGATGGGGGTGATGTTCGGCGGGGCGGCGGTGCTGGTGCTGCCGGTCGTGCTGGGCAGCGGAATGCATTGGCTGGCAAGCCCGCGCGGGGCGGCCGTGGCCCTGCATCTGGCGGTGTTCACGACCTTCCTGGCCTACCGGCTCTTCGGTTACGGGCTGCGGCACACCACCGTCACCACGGCGACGACGCTGACGTTGGCCGAACCGGCGGTGGCGGCACTGCTCGGGGTCACCGTCGTGGGTGAACGGTTGCCGCTGGTGTCGTGGTGCGGGATGGGTGTGCTCGCGGTGAGTCTGCTGCTGCTCGCCCGGCCCGCCCGCACCGAGTGACTATGTCTCCGGAATCCAGTTGCCGTGGAAGCCCTGTGGGACCCGGTGCGGGAGCTGGATACTGGCGATGGAATCGAGGGTCTCGGCGTCGAGGATGGCGAGTTCGCTGCGATCGGTGGGTGCGTCGTAGACGAAGCCCATGAGCACGCCCTCGTCCTCGGCGGCGTCGGGGCTCGCGGATTGGAAGACGAACTCGCCCAGGGCTTTACCCGCGCCGAAGGAACGGGTGAAGGTCTTGCCGTTCACCAGATCGTGTTTGAGCAGGGTCGATTCGCCGCTCAGGCCCTCGCCGACCGCTGGGGCGTACCCGAACCGGTGCCGTTTGCCGGTCAGGCGTTCGTCGATGCGCGGGAACTCCTGGGCGCGGTCGTCGAAGCGGCTCTGGCTCACCGTGCCGGCCGCCGGGTCCACCTCCCAGCGGTCCAGGGTCGGCGCGCCGTCGTCGGGCCCGGTCCGGTTGGTGTCGAACATCTTCGGATACCGCACCACATCCAGCACGATGGTGTCGCCGTCGTCGTAGGCGTTCATCGGATGGAAGACATAGCAGGGCTCGATCTCGAACCAGCGCACCGATTCCGCCGTTCCCTCGCGCGGCATGACCCCGATCCGGGCGGGATAGCGCGGATTCCAGCTGTAGGGCAGGCGCCGGTTCGCGGACGGCGTCTTCGGGCGCGGCGGGCTCGGAATCGGGATGCGGCCGATCATGGCCGAGAGCAGCAGCCGGGCCGGCAGCCGAAGCCAGCGCGGGACGATCATCTCCGCCACCTGCCCGGTGTCGAAGGTGACCGGCAGGTCGTAGAAGACGACATGGTTCTCGGTGAGCGAGAAGTCGTGCATCATCGGCGATCCGGTGACCGGGATGTCGAGGGTGCGACGGGCCCGCCCGTCGACGCCGATCACCGAGTACTGCACGGTCCCGGGCTTCATGAACGTGTACGAAACCGCGTGCAGCTCACCGGTATCGGGGTCGCGCTTGGGGTGGGCGGTGTAGCCGCCGCCGAGGGTGCCGTCGAAATCGCAGATGCCGACGGTGTCGAGTTCGCCGGAGAGTTCGAAGTTGGCCGCGCCCGCCTCCATCAGGGCGAAGAAGCGTCCGGCATGGCCGATGACATTGGTGTTGGATCCCATGCCCGCCAACGGATTCGAGGTGAAGCGCATCGGTTCGCCGAGCCGCTGCGAGGTGCTCGGCCCGCGCACATAGCGATTGCGATACCACTCGGCGCGCCCGTCCCGCAGCCGGATCCCGTGCACCATCCCGTCACCCATGAACCAGTGGTAGAGCGCGGGATCCACCTCCCCGATGGGATTGGGCCCATTGCGCAGATAGCGCCCGTCCAGATGCTCCGGAATGCGCCCGGTGACAGGCAGTTCGGTCAGCGTGTACTCGTGCTCGATCGGGGCGAAGGCGCCGTTCAGATAGCGATTGCCCATGGGAGACCTCCAAATGAATAACAGCGTTATGTGTCTTAGAATAACGCTGTTATGGAGGTGATTCAATGACGAGTTCCCGCTCCCGCCAACCGAATCGGCGCGGCAACCCCGCCCTGCGCACCGAATTGGTCGAGGCCGCGATCGGGCTGCTCGAGACCGACGGGGCCGAAGCGTTGCAGACCCGGCGGGTAGCGGCGGCGGCCGGCGTCTCGACGATGGCGGTCTATACGCACTTCGGCAGCATGAACGACCTGCTGGTCGCGGTGATCACCGAGGCGTTCGCCCGCTTCGGCGCCGCGCTGACCGCCGTCCCCGCCACCGATGACCCCGTCGCGGACTTCTTTGCCCTCGGCGCCGCCTACCGCGCCTACGCCCTGGCCAACCCGCAGCGCTACCGCCTGATGTTCGGTCTCACCGCTCCGGCCGTCGGCGGCCCCCAATTCGTCTGCGATTTCACCGAATCCATGCCCCCCGACGCCATCGGCGCCGAAACCTTCGAACCCGCGGTCACCGCCGCCGAACGCATGATCACCGGCGGCCACCTGCGCCCCGACCCGCCCCGCCAGGTCGCCGCCCGGCTCTGGGCGCTGCTGCACGGCACCGTCCTGCTGGAGCTGGCCGGCAACCTGGGCGCCGAAGGCCGCAGCGTGACAACGGTTCTCGGCCCGGCCACGGTCGACATCCTGGTGGGGATGGGCGCCGACCGGGAACGGACCGAACGCTCAGCTCTGCTCGAGGGCCACCGGACCACCGCGTTCCAGCCGCGAGTGCATGCGGGAGTAGCCGAAGTAGATGACCAGGCCGATGACCAGCCAGCCGGCGAAGCGGACCCAGGTCTCCCACGGTAGCGACCAGATCAGGTACACCGAGAAGCCGATGCCGATGATCGGCACCACCGGCATCAGCGGCAACCGGAATTCGCGCGGCTCGTCGGGGCGGGTGTAGCGCAGCACGATCACCGACACGCTCACCACGATGAACGCCATCAGGATGCCGATATTGGTCAGTTCGGCAACGGTATTGATCGGCAGTACCCCGGCCAGGATCGCCGAGCCGAAACCGACGATCCAGGTCACACGGGTCGGCACCTTGCGTGTCGGATGGGTCTTGGCGAACCATTCCGGCAGCAGCCCGTCGCGGCTCATGGCGTACCAGACGCGGGTCACGCCCAGCATGAACGTCAGCACCACGGTGATGATGCCGACGATCGCCCCGACCGCGATCACATTCGCGATCCCCGGCATCCCGACCGATTTGAACGCCGTGGAGAACCCGCTGGTCGGGCTGATCTCGGTGTACTTCTGCATACCGGTCAGCACCAGCGTCGCCGCCACGTACAACACCATCGCGATGGCCAGCGAATACAGAATCGCCTTGGGCAGTTGCTTTTTCGCCTCGGTCGATTCCTCGGCCGCGGTGCTCATGGCGTCGTAGCCGAACACCGCGAAGAACACCGTCGCCGCACCCGTCCACACCGCGCCGGTGCCGTAGGGGAAGTACGGGCTGTAGTTCGCGCTGTCGATCTGGAACACGCCCAGCCCGATGATCAGCAGCACCAGCGCCACCTTGATCAGCACGAACACCGTTTCGAACCGGCCCACGCTGCGGATCCCGCGTGAGAGCACCCACGCGGTGCCCAGGCAGAACAGCATGGCGAACACATCCACCACATGCCCGTCACCGGTCCCGGACGCGCCGAGCATCCAGTCCGGCAGGGTGATTCCGATCTGATCGAGCAGGAAGTTGAAGTACCCGGAGACGCCGATGGCGACCACCGCCGCCACCGCCACGTACTCGAGCAGCAGATCCCAGCCGATGAACCACCCGGCCAGCTCCCCCAGCGACACATAGCCGTAGGTGTAGGCCGACCCGGCCTTGGGCACCATGCCCGCGAACTCGGCGTAGCACAGGGCCGCGCACGCACTGGCGACGCCGGCGATCAGGAACGAGATGAGCACCGCCGGCCCGGCGGTCTTGTTCGCCACCGATCCGGCGAGGGAGAAGATGCCCGCGCCGATGATGCCACCGACCCCGATGGCCGTCAGCTGCCACAGGCCCAGGTGTCTGGACAGCCGCTCATCGGCGGGGGTGTCGTCATCGAGGTCCGTAATCGGTTTGCGGCGCAAGATCTGGCCGCGCAACTCCGCAAGGGACATGCGGGATCCTTTCCTTCCGCTGCGCCCCGCGCCGATGCGGGTAACGCAGGTCACACTCGAGCAGGCTCAGCTAATCCGACCATGACACAGGCTGGGATCGGCCGATTGGTTAAATAAAGTTCAAAACGGTTGGCCGATAGGACAACCGGCCGGGCGTCTCGCCCCGCAGGCGACACGCCCGGCCGCTGGTCAGCGGTGCGCGCCGGGGCGCAGGGCGCGCAGGAAGAAGGCGAGATTGGCGGGGCGTTCGGCCAAGCGGCGCATGAAATAGCCGTACCACTCGTCGCCGTAGGGGACATAGACGCGGACCTGATGCCCGTCGGCGGCCAGGCGGAGCTGCTCGTCGGCGCGGATGCCGTAGAGCATCTGGAATTCGAAATCGCCGGGCTCGCGGGCGGCCGAGCGCGCGGATTCGCGGGCGGCGGCCAGCATGGCGGGGTCGTGGGTGGCGACCATCGGATAACCCCGGCCGTGCATCAGGACGTCCAGGCAGCGCAGATACGAGCTGTCCACCTCGTCCTTCGACTGGAAAGCGACGGCGGCGGGCTCGCGATAGGCGCCCTTGCACAGCCGGATTCGCGATCCCGGGCCCGAGAATTCGCGGCAGTCGTCCTCGGTGCGGTGCAGATACGCCTGCAACACCGTGCCCAGCCAGGGGAACTCGGTGCGCAATTCTCGCACGATCGCCAGGGTGGAATCGGTGGTGGTGTGGTCCTCGGCGTCCACGGTCACCCACACACCCGCCGCATCGGCCGCCGAGCAGATCTTGTGCGCGTGCTCGAGGGCGATGGCGTGCCCGGAGCGCGGCAGGGCCTGGCCGAGTGCGGACAGTTTCAGTGAAACCTCCAGGGGGCGAACGGATTCCCCGGTGTCCACGGTTGCGGTGAGCAGCTCCAGCAGGCGCAGATAGTGGTCGACGGTGGCGGCGGCCTGCGCCGGATCGGTGGTGTCCTCGCCGAGATAGTCGATGCTGACCAACCGGTCCGTATCCCGTAGCGCCCGGGTGGCCGCCACCGCATGCGCCTCCGATTCCCCGGCCACGAAGCGCGCCACCAGTTTCCGCGTGGAGGCCAGGCCGGTGACGGTGCGCCGCACCCGCGGCGAACGCGAGGCGGCCAGCAATCCGGGACGCAAGACGGTCGCGAACATCAGCGCTCCCCCTCGATCGCCTGGTGCGGGTACAGATGCTGCCGTGGCGGCACGAACGTCTCCTTGATGGTCCGCGCCGAGGTCCAGCGCAGCAGGTTCAGCGCCGACCCGGCCTTGTCATTGGTCCCCGAGGCCCGCGCCCCGCCGAACGGCTGCTGCCCGACCACCGCGCCGCTGGGCTTGTCGTTGATATAGAAATTGCCCGCCGCGAACCGCAATCGTGCGGTGGCGCGGGTGACCGCGGCCCGGTCGTCGGCGATCACCGAACCGGTGAGTCCGTAGGGCGCACCGTGATCCACCAGGTCCAGTACCGCGTCGAAGCCGCCCGGTGCGGTGTCGTCGTAGACGTGCACGGCCAGGATCGGCCCGAAGTACTCGGTGCGGAACGCCTCGTCGGCAGGGTCGTCGCCCAGCAACACCGTCGGCTCGACGAAGTATCCGACACTGTCGTCGGCGCGGCCGCCGGTGAGCACGGTCAGGCTCGCGGTCGCCTTGGCGCGCTCCAGGGCCGCGGCATTGCGGTCGAAGGCCCGCCGATCGATCAGCGCCCCACCGAAATTGCCGAAATCGGTGACATCGCCGTAGGTCAGCGCCGACACCTTGTCGATGAAGTCGCCGGACATCTTCTCCCACACCGACTTCGGCACGAACGCACGCGAGGCCGCCGAACACTTCTGACCCTGATAGTCGAACGCGCCCCTGATCAACGCCGTGGTCAGCACCTCCGGATCGGCGGAGCTGTGCGCGAGCACGAAATCCTTGCCGCCGGTCTCGCCCACCAGCCGTGGATAGCCGTCGTACCCGGCGATATTCGCGCCGACCGTCTGCCACAACTGCTGGAAAACCTTGGTGGACCCGGTGAAATGAATCCCCGCCAACCGCCGGTCGGCGAGCGCGACCTCGGAGATCTGCGGCCCCGGCCCGTGCACCAGATTGATCACCCCGGGCGGCAGCCCCGCCGCCTCCAGCAACCGCATGGTCCAATACGCCGCCACCGCCTGGGTCGGCGCGGGCTTCCACAGCACGGTATTGCCCATGAGCGCCGGCGCGGTCGGCAGATTCCCCGCGATGGCCGTGAAATTGAACGGCGTGACCGCGTACACGAACCCTTCGAGCGGACGGTACTCCACCCGATTCCACACACCCGGCGACGAAATCGGCTGATCCGCGATGATCTCCCGCGCGAAGTGCACATTGAACCGCCAGAAATCGACCAGCTCACACGGTGCGTCGATCTCGGCCTGATACGCGGTCTTCGACTGCCCCAGCATGGTTGCCGCAGCCAGGGTCTCGCGCCACGGTCCCGCCAGCAGCTCGGCCGCCCGCAAGAACACCGCCGCCCGATCCTCGAACGTCATCGCCCGCCACTCGGGCGCCACACTCGTCGCCGCTTCGATGGCATCCCGCGTGTCCTGCGCCGTCGCGGCTGTACAACTGCCCAGCACCGCCGCATGCCGGTGCGGCTGCACGATCTCGGTCACCGCCCCCGCACCACGCCGGTGCTTTCCGCCGATGACATGGTTGACCTCGAGCGGCGCGGCAGCCAACTCGCTCAGCTTCGCTTGCAGCCGACCGCGTTCGGGGCTCCCCGGTGCGAATGTGCCGACCGGTTCGTTCACCGGCCGGGGCGGACTGGTGACGGCATCCATGAGGTCCTCCAATCGAATTCGTGACCGGACCCGGCGATCGCCGGGTCCGGCGAGTTGGTACGCAGAGTCAACTCCGCGCACCCCGCCCGGAGATTGAGCCGATCGGCCAAACCTGCCGCCGTTCGTGTTGTACGTTCGGCCTATTCGGTAGCCGGTCGGAGTGGAGGCGGGAACAGTGGCCGCGGACGAGCCTGGCAGCGTGCTGCGCGACGAACTCGCCGGCGACACCGACCTGTTCGGTCTCGCGCGGATCGTCGCGCAGCACGCCGGCGGCATGGTGTCGATCGAGGACCCGCGCTCGCATGTGCTGGCCTACTCGGCATCCAACGAAGCCGCCGACCGATTGCGGATCCAATCGATCCTGGGCCGTGAAGGTCCACGCGAATATCTGCGCGTCCTCCGGCAACGGGGCGTGTTCGACCGGCTCCGGCAAACCGACGAGGTCATCGACCTGCCACCGCACGCCGACATCAAACACCGGCTGGTGGTCAGCATCCGCCAGCCCAGCGACGGAACACCCACGCCCACAACGATGCTCGGCGCCATCTGGCTCCAGGAGGGCGAGCGGCCGTTCAAACCCGGCGCCGCGGAAGTGCTGCGCGGGGCCTCGGCCATCGCCGCCCGCATCATCTCCCGCAGCCTCGCCGCGCCATCGACGGAGGCGCTGCTCATCCAGCGCCTGTTCGGTGCGGGCCGCGGCGAGATCGATATCCCGGCCACCGCCGACACCCTGCGCATCCCGCTCACCGGCCCCGCCGCCGTCATCGGCTTCGCCTGCCTCGATTCCGCCACCGCCCGTGACCATTCCGCGCTCGGCAGCACCATGCGCCTGCACGCCAGCGCCTTCCGCCGTGACGCCCTGGCCACCGTGATCGGCGACCGCGCCTACGTCCTGCTGCCCGCCTACCACTCCGCGACCGCCGTCGCCGCCTGGGCCCGCCAGCTCGTCGAGCAACTGGAAGTCATGCGCGCCTTGCCGTTACGCGCGGCGATCGCCCTCCCGGTCACCGACCTCGGTGCGGTCGCCGCCGCTCGGCACGAAGTGGACCGCGTCCTCAACGGCACCACCCCCCAGCGCGTCACCACCCTCGCCGACTCCCGCACCGCCGTCCTGCTCGGCGAAATCCTCGACCTGGTCGCTTCCCGCCCCGACCTGCACGACCCCCGCCTCACCGTCCTGTTCGACTACGACCGCGAACACGCCGCGAACTTCTGCGCCAGCGCCGAGGCCTACCTGCGCGAACACGGCGACGTCCGCAGCGCCGCCACCACCCTGCGCATCCACCCCAACACCCTGCGCTATCGCCTGCGCCGCGTCACCGATCTCACCGGCATCGACCTCGACGACCCCGCCGACCGCCTGCTGCTGGAAATCCAGCTGGCCCGCCACCGCCGCACCGACTTGCGCCGATAAAAGCTCGGCGACCGGCCATCCCGTCATCGCCCGCCTCGGCGCGTCGGATTGGCTGGCGGCGGACCGGGTATAGCGCGGTCGGGGCGACGAGGAAAGGGGTGCGGGGTGCGAACCATTTCCACCGATATTCCGGCTCGGCTCGACCGATTGCCGTGGTCGCGCTGGCATTGGATGGTCGTGGTGGGGCTCGGGTCGGTGTGGATGCTGGACGGGCTCGAGGTCACGGTGGTGGGCAGCGTGGCGAGCCGGCTTTCGGAGCCGGGGAGCGGTCTGAACATCAGTGCCGCACAGGTTTCGGGGCTGGCGGCGGCGATGTATGTGGCGGGTGCGGGGATCGGGGCGTTGTTCTTCGGGTGGCTCACCGACCGGTTCGGTCGTAAGAAGCTGTTCCTGATCACGCTCGCGTTGTATCTGACCGCCACCGCGATGACCGCTTTGTCATTTTCGGTGTGGTGGTTCGTGCTGTTCCGCTTCCTGACCGGGTTCGGGATCGGCGGGGAGTACGCGGCGATCAACTCCGCCATCGACGAACTCATCCCGCGCCGGTTGCGCGGGCGCATCGACATCGTCATCAACGGCACCTTCTGGCTGGGCGCGCTCGGCGGGTCGCTGCTGTCGATCCTGGCCTTGAATACCGATCTGTTCGCGCCGAATGTGGGCTGGCGCTTGACCTTCGGGCTCGGCGCGATCTTCGGGCTGATCATTCTGGTGGTGCGGCGGCATGTGCCGGAGAGCCCGCGCTGGGCGTTCATCCACGGCCGGGACGAGCAGGCCGAGGCCACCGTCGCCGAGATCGAAGCGCAGGTGCGGGAGCAGACCGGCGCGACACTGGAGGACGTCTCGGATCAGCGCATCGAAATCCAGCAGCGCCGCCGCACCGGGTTCGGGGAGATCGCCCGGGTGGTGTTCCGCGACTATCCGACTCGCGCGGTGCTGGGGTTCTCGCTCTTCATCGGGCAGGCGTTCCTCTACAACGCGATCACCTTCAACTACGCGCTCATCCTGTCCAAGTCCTTCGACATTCCCGATGATCACGTCGGGTACTACTTCGCCCTGCTGTGCCTGGGCAATTTCTTCGGACCGCTCTTGCTGGGCAGGCTGTTCGACACCGTCGGGCGGGTGCCGATGATCGCGGGCACCTACATCGGTTCGGCGCTGTTGCTGCTCGGCACCGCCTGGCTGTTCCGCGACGGCCACCTGTCCGCGATCACCCTGACCGTCTGCTGGTGCGCGGTGCTGTTCGTCGCCTCCTGCGGCGCCAGCGCGGCGTATCTGACCGTGAGCGAGATCTTTCCGATGGAGATCCGCGCCATGGCCATCGCCTTCTTCTACGCCCTGGGCACCATCGCGGGCGGCGTCATCGGTCCCCTGGTCTTCGCCAAACTCTGCGCCGACGGCGACCCGGGCCGTATCGCCCTGGCCTTCACCATCGGCGCGCTGGCCATGATGCTCGCCGGACTGGTCGAGTTGTTCTTCGGCGTTCGCGCGGAAGGACATTCGCTCGAGGACCTGGCCCGGCCCTTGAGCGCGACCACCCCCACACCGCGGCCGGACGACGATTACGCGCGCCGGGAATAGTGTCGGCCCGGCCCGTCCGGCCGCTCGTCTCGTAACGTGAACCCATGAGCGAACGCTTGGTGGTGATCGGCGGAGATGCGACCGGAATGTCGGCGGCATCGCAGGCCCGGAGGCTGAAGAATGCGCAAGAACTCGAGATCGTGGTGTTCGAGCGCGGGCACTACACCTCGTATTCGGCCTGCGGAATCCCGTACTGGGTGGGCGGCGACGTCGAGGACCGCGACGATCTGATCGCCCGCACACCCGCGGAGCATCGCGCGCGCGGCATCGATCTGCGCTTGCGCACCGAGGTGCTCGAACTCGACGTGCCCGGGCAGCGGGTGCGCTGGCGCGATCTGGAATCCGGCGACGAATCCTGGTTGGGCTACGACAAATTGGTGCTCGCCACCGGCGCCACCCCGATCCGCCCGCCACTGCCCGGCATCGATGCCCCGGGAGTGCACGGCGTGCAGACCCTCGACGACGGCCAGGCCCTCATCGACACCCTGGAATCGACGCCGGGCCGGCGCGCGGTCGTGGTCGGCGCGGGCTATATCGGAGTAGAGATGGCCGAGGCGCTGATCAGCCGCGGCTACGAGGTCACCATGGTCAACCGTGGCGCCGAGCCGATGTCCACCCTCGACCCGGATATGGGCGTGGTGGTGCGGAAGGCCATGGAGGGCTTGGGAATCAAGGTCATCGGCGATGCCGAGGTGACCGGTATCCGTACCGATTCCGACGGCCGGGTCGAAGCCGTCACCACCTCGGACGCCGACTATCCCGCCGATGTGGTGGTGCTCGGACTGGGCGTCCGCCCGAACACCGGCCTGGCCCGCGCCGCCGACCTCCCGCTCGGTCCGGCGGGCGGCCTGCTCACCGACCTCGCCATGCGGGTGCGCGGTTACGAGAACATCTGGGCGGGCGGCGATTGCGTGGAGGTCCTGGATCTGGTGTCGGGCACCCTGCGCCACATTCCGCTCGGCACCCACGCCAACAAGCACGGCCAGATCATCGGCTCCGGCGTCGGCGGCGACTACGCGACCTTCCCCGGCGTGGTCGGCACCGCCGTCAGCAAGGTCTGCGATCTCGAAGTCGCGCGAACCGGCTTGCGGGAGAAGGACGCTCGAGCGGTCGGCCTGCAATACGTCACTGTGATGATCGAATCCACCAGCCGTTCCGGGTACTACCCCGGCACCGCCCTCATGACGGTGAAGATGCTCGCTGAACGCCGCACCGGCCGCCTGCTCGGCGTGCAGATCGCCGGGCGCGAGGGCGCGGGCAAACGCATCGATATCGCGGCCGTCGCCTTGACCGCCCGCATGACCGTGGAGCAGATGGTCGCCCTGGATCTCGGCTACGCCCCGCCCTTCTCACCGGTCTGGGATCCGGTGCTGGTGGCGGCACGCAAGGCCGTGGGCGCGGTGCGCCGCGACAGCCACGCGTAGCAGCCGCGCGAAACGCGGTGCGGGCCCCGCGAACCGGGGCCCGCACCGGCAGTCACTTACGGTAATCGGTGAGAATGGCCCGGATCGACGAGGTCACCGGCAGCTCACCGTCGAGCGGAAGCCAGCGGTAACCCCAGTAGTTCGACAGCCGAATCGGTCCGGTCGCCGCCGCATCCACCGCGAAATGCTCGCGGCGCACATGCTTGCCCGCATTGTCCAAATAGTCGAAGCTGCCGAGATGCCGCCGAATATCGACCACCGTCAACGCGGTCTCCTCGTACAGCGCCCGGGCGATCGCAGTGGATAGCCGCTCACCCGCCCGCACAATGGTCCCCGGCAGATTCAGCGGGCTGCGCGCCGAGGGATGCTCCTCGCGCTGTAGTAGCAGCACCGCCCCGTTCTGCTCCAGTACCAACCCCACCCGCAGGGCGACCCCGTCCGCGACGGCTCGCTCCTGCAATTCGGTCAGCACCGACTCACCGATCGACAATTCCGATGACACCTCGAAATCCCACACTGCGCACCACATCCCGTATCGCCGGACATCCTCGACCAGCAGTACCGTCAACGCTACCGGTCCAGATGCCGTCCGCGGCAGAGGAACTCGCCAGTTCCGGCGCACTTTCGTCCAACGATTCGGCAACCCGGAAAGTTTCTCCACCCAGGGCGAACCGCACCGCTGCCGCGCACACCGGCGGGACCGATGAATTTCGGTCGCCTGGCTGGTCTCAACACATGGCACGACCCACACCAATGCGAATCAGGAGTGATATCGATGAGTGGACTGGGAATCTGTCTGTGGTTCGATGACGAAGCCGAGGAGGCGGCCCGCTACTACACCTCCATCTTCAAGACCTCGAAGATCAATACGGTGGTGCCCTACGGCGACGCCTTCGGTGGCAAGGCCGGTCAGACCATGGTGGTCGACTTCGAACTGAACGGTCAGAAAATCACCGCGCTCAACGGCGGCAAGATGGACTGGGCGTTCAACGAGGCCATCTCGCTGATGATCGACTGCGACGATCAGGCCGAGGTCGACCACTACTGGAACAGCCTCACCGCCGACGGCGGCGAGGAGATGCCATGCGGTTGGCTCAAGGACAAGTACGGGGTGCGCTGGCAGGTCACGCCCAAGCGCTACTACGAGCTGGCCGATCCGTCGGACCCGGCGCGCGCCGACCGCGTCAACAAGGCGCTGGAGCCGATGAAGAAGATCGATATCGCCACCCTGGAACGCGCCGCGGCCGGAGCCTGAGCGCACTCAGAAGTAGACGCCCGGGTAGCAGTAGCCGGTGACCAGCTGCCGGTCGCCGTAGCGCACCGAGCCCGGATCCCAGTGCGCGCCGAGCCGTTCGACGAAGGCGCGTGCGGTGTCGAGGTCACCGCGGTCGGCGACCAGCAGCAGACTGCCGTCCTCGGTGACCGCGCCACCGCCCAGTCGTTCGCGCGCGGCCGGATCGGCCAGCAGCGCGTCGTGTAGTCGGGTCACGTCCACCCCCGGCACCTCGACCAGGAACCCGTCCGCCCGCTCGTTGTCGGCGGAGAGGAATTCGATGCCCAGCACGGCTTCCTGGTTGTAGCGCACCCGCAGGTCATCGGCGATCCAGCAGAGATTGTCGCGCCCGGTGCAGGCCAGGTCGAACACTCGCGCGGGCTCGTAGGTGATCTGCTGCGAGTCCTGCGACCAATACACCCCGTCGATGGCTTGGGAGTGCACCGTCAACCCGAGCTCCATGGCGGCGGTGAGGTTCACCTCCACCTCGAACTGGGTGAGCGGATCGTTCATCCGGGCATCGGCCGGGTCGGTGATGGTGGCGGTGTTCCAGGTCCCGAACAGCTCGGCGGTAGGGGCCATCCAATTGTCGGCCGCGCACGACCAGGGCCCATAGGCGTCGGAGGTGGCCGCGCCCGCGGTGAGCAAGGCCCCGGTGAGCGTGATGACGGTGGCGAAGGCGGCGGCGATTCTGCTGGTGATCATTCGGCCGGCACCCCTCTCGAGAGGGTCGATATTCGACAGCTGTGCGAACACGATCAAAGACAATCGAATTCTATTGCGCTAGCACCGCGGCCATCCGGGAATGCGCGATCAGGGTTTACGCGCCACCCCGCAGTAGCAGGAGACCTTGGCATCGAACGAGGCCGGGATCTCGGCGGCCTCCTCGAGCCGCCACCGATGCGGCGGCACGACGCCCGGTTCGACCAGTTCGAGGCCGTCGAACCAGCCGACGACTTCCTCCCGGTAGCGGATCTGCGCGGGCATCTTCCGGACACGGTAGACGTCCTGGGCGGCGAAGATCCGCTCGGGCGCGAAATCGCCTGTGATTATGCAGATTACGAGGTACGAGCCGGAGGCGAGGGCGTCGAGGAAGGTCGAGAGGATCTTGTTGACATCGGTTTCGACGAAATGCAGCAGCGCGATCATGCTCAGGCCGACCGGTTGGTTCAAATCGATGACCTCGGCCAATTCCGGCGCGCGCAGAATGGAGTTCGGATCGGTGACATCACCCTCGATATAGGTCATTTCGCCCGGTGCGCTGCCCGTCATCAGTGCCCGCGCATGCGCCAGCACCAGCGGATCGTTATCGACATAAACCACCCGGGCATCCGGCGCGGTCTGCTGCGCGATCTGATGCAGGTTGGGTTCGGTGGGGATCCCGGTGCCGATATCGAGGAACTGCTTGATGCCGGCCTCGGCCAGGAACCGGGTGCTGCGGTGCATGAACTGGCGATTGATCCGGGCGGCGACCCGAATATCCGGCCACGCCTTCAGGATCTCCTCCGCGGCTTGCCGATCGATCTCGTAGTTGTCCTTGCCGCCGAGAAAGTAGTCGTAAATCCGGGAAGTATGTGGTCGATCCAGTGGTACGTCCCCGTCCATCCCATCACCGCTTCATGCCCTTGACCGATTACAGGTTGTTCGCAACAGCCTAGTTCGCCGCCCTGCGCTCGTAGGGTAAAAAGAACGGCCCTCCCTTGATTCGGGAAGGGCCGTTCCCGCGGTCCGGAAACCTACTGTCCCGCTACGGGAGTCCACTGCTCGGCGGGCGAGCGGCCGGGGATCGGCTTGCCGATCAGCGCCACCGGGATGAAGAAGTTCACCTGGCCGATCGCCATCGCGAGCGTGGCCAGGGCTTTCTCGTCGTAATGGGCGCGCGCCAGCGCGTACAGCTCGTCGGAGACCCGCTCACCGTGCGGCGAGGGTTGCAGCACGGCTTCGGTGAGGGCGAGCGCGGCGCGTTCGGCCTCGGTGAAGAACGGGGCGTCCTGCCAGGTCGCCACCGCCGCGATGCGCTGCTCGGACTCCCCCGCGCCACGCAGATTGCCCGAGTGCAGCAGCACCAGATAGGTGCTGCCGACAATCTGCCCGGCGCGCAGCTGGATCAGGGCGATGGTGCTGCGCGGGACCGAGCTGTTGCCGGTGGCCTTGAACAGCGCCGCACCGACCTCGCCCATTTCCGGCACCAGCTGGCCCGGATTGGGCAGTCGCGAACCGGTCTGTTCCGGCGTGGTGGTGGTCATGAGTTTCCTTCTCTCTCTTGATGGGTGGATCAGGCCAATGCGGCGCGGGCGGCGAAGGTGGAAGCGGCGAACACCGCGGGGCCGCCCCATTTGTCCGGGCCGTCACCGACGGCGATATGCGAGGCCGCGGCGCCGCCGTAGATGAAGAACAATCCGGCGTAAGCCCATTCCTTGGTGCGCGGATGGCCCGGAGTCAAGATCGCCGCCAGCGCCGCGACCTTGGCCGCGCCCAGAATGGTCGCGAAATACATCGGATAGCCGAGCTTGTCGAAGACATCGCGGACATAGGAGATACGGGCCAGGTCCCAATAGGAACCGACCGCGGTCTCGGCCACCACCGCGGTCGCGGGCACCCATTTCGCCAAACGTGCACCGCGCGAACGGATTATCGAATTCGTGGTCATCGGTATCTGCTCCTGTTCTGGAATGTGGGGGTCGGTCGTCTCATGCCGCGCGCGGGCCGGCGGTGGCGTTCGCGGCGTGCTGCAATACCGCTGCCAGCCGGGCGTTTTCGGGGGCGTTGAAGGCGAAAGCGGCACGGCGGCGGGTGTATCCGTAGGTCAGCCCGGTGTGCGGGTCGGCGAAACCGTCCGAGCCGGCTGAGCCGGTATGCCCGAAGGCGTGCACGCCGAGGAACGGGTGGATCAGCGTCTCGGCTTCGAAACCCAGTGCGTAGGGGGCATTGTCGCCGCGCACCAGATCGGTGCCACTGGAATGGATCTCGGAGACTATGGCGATGGTGTCCAGGGACAACAGCGGCGGCCGGCCGTCGAGACCGGAGATCGCCGCCGCGTACATGGCCGCCAGCCCGCGCGCACTGCCGACGCCGCCCGCAGACGCCTGACCGAGACGCCGCAATCGGGTGTCATTGGGCAGCGCCATCACATCGGCGGGGGTGAATCCACGGGCGTTGAGGTTGTAGGCGATGCCCGGAATCCCGTACGGGTTGGGCGAATTCGCGGCGAAAGCGGACTCCATCTCCGGGGTAGCGTGCCAAGGCAGGATCGGCAGATAGCGGTGGTCCAGTTCCTCCGGCAGCCCCAGATACACATCCAGCTCGTACGGGGCCCGGATCCGCTGCTCGAACAATTGCTGAACGGTGCTGCCGGTGATCGCCCGCACCACTTCGCCGATGATCGCGTAGGTCACGAATCCGCCATAGCCCTGCGCGGTACCGGGTGCGAAGAACGGGCGTTGAGCCACCAGTCGTTCGGCGATGACCCGGTCGTCGGCCAGATCCGCCAGCGTGAAGCCGCCGTCGGCATTGATGACGCCCGAACGGTGCGTGAGCACATCGCGGATCGTGATGTGCTCCTTGCCCGCCGCCGCGAACGCGGGCCAGTACTCGGCGACCGGGCGGTCCACCGCGAGCACCCCGTCCTGGATGAGCAACGCCACCACCAGGCCCGAAGCGCCCTTGGTCGAGGAATGCAAACCGGTCAAGGTGGTACCGGTGACCTCCGCGCCGGACCACAGATCCACCACGCGCCGCCCTCGCACATACGCGGCCAATTGCGCACCGGATTCCCCGTCCGCCTCGGCCACCACGGCGGCGAATTCGGTTCGCACCGCCTCGAATCCGTCGGCGACGGTGCCCTTGATCTCGATCGCACCCACAGTCCCGTTCCTCTCGCTCAGCCTGTTCTCCTGCCTTGACGTACGGCGGCGCGAGAACGTGACTGTCACATTTCGCCGGGTTGATCCGTCATCCGAGAGGGATGTATCGATCGAGGAGGAATCCGTGCACGACGACCACTACCTGGCCGACCGTTTCGAGGAGCACCGCACACATCTGCGTGCGGTCGCGCACCGCATGCTCGGCTCGCTCACCGATGCCGACGACGCGGTGCAGGAAGCCTGGCTGCGGCTGGCCCGCAACGGCTCCGCCGAGATCGACAATCTGGGCGGCTGGCTGACCACGGTGGTCGGGCGCGTCTGCCTGGATATGCTGCGCTCCCGCAAGACCCGGCACGAGGAGCCCCTGGAGGTCGAGCGGCTCCCCGACCCGGTGGTCACCAGCGTCAGCACCCCGGACCCGGAACAGGAAGCGCTGCTCGCCGATTCGGTCGGCTCGGGCCTGCTCATCGTGCTCGAATCGCTGAGCCCCGCCGAGCGCCTGGCCTTCGTCCTGCACGACATGTTCGCCATGCCCTACGAGCAGATCGCCCCGATCATGGACCGCACGCCGCAAACCGCCAAGAAACTGGCCAGCCAGGCCCGCCGCCGGGTGCGCGGCGACCTGCCGGCCCCGAGCCCGGACCGTCCCCGTCAGCGCCGCGTGGTGGACGCCTTCCTGGCCGCCGCCCGCGAAGGCGATTTCGAAGCGCTGCTGACCATCCTCGATCCGGAGGTGGTGCTGCGCGCCGATTCCGGAACCCTGCGCTCGGTCCGCGGTTCGCTCGCCGTCGCGGGCATGGCCGACACCTTCCAGCGCATGGCCACCCTCAGCCGCACCCATCCCGCGGTGGTCAACAGCGTTGCCGGACTGGTCAATACGGTCGACGGCAAGCCGTTCTCGATCATGAGCTTCACCATCGTGGCGGATCGCATCGTCGCCATCGACATCTTCTCCGACCCCGCCCGCCTGCCCGACCTCGACCTCGCCGCGGTCCTGGGATGACGGCGGGCCCGGCCACGCGTGCGCGGACATCGTTGTCGCGCTGAGTATTTCGGACGTTAACGAGCAGGGTGCCCCCAAAAGTCGGGTTAGTTGCTTGTGCTAATGATCGCCGGTCCGGTACCGACGCACTGGTCATGAGTACAACGCAGAGCCCCGCCCGCAAGTCGTCGATGCTCCTTCGCGCCGGCGTCGTCGCCGCATCGGCCGTCGCGGCCCTGGTCGGCTTCACCGGTCCCGCCACCGCTCTCCCCAGCGACCAGGCCACCATCTTCTCCACCACCCTCACCCGCATCCCGGGCCCCAGCTGCGCGGCGATCATCAATGCCACGGTCGTACCCCAGCCGCAGTCCGGTCAGTTCGGCGTCCGCGTGCGGATCACGCAGGACGGCGAGTTCTGTAGCAAGTACCGCGTCGCGGTGCGCTGGCGAAACCTGGATTCCGGCAATACCAACGGCCAGTCGCACCAGATCAACGAGCGCGGCGAAATCCAGCAGGCTCCCGACGGGGTGATCACCGGTTTCGGGATGGCGCCGGGAGCCGGCCGGGTGGAGGCCAAGATCGTGACCCTGTACGACGACGGTTCGCAGCGGGAGCTGGAACAGATCAGCGGCAGTGCCACTTTCACGCTGGGGTGATTCGCCGACGGTGATACCGCGGTGGCCGGCAACAAGAAACGGGCGGTTTCGGAACTTCTTCCGAAACCGCCCGTTGTCTCACAGTTGTGTCGAGAGGGGGACTTGAACCCCCACGTCCCTAAGGACACTAGCACCTCAAGCTAGCGCGTCTGCCATTCCGCCACCCCGACTGGTGTGCTCAGCAAGGCTATCGGATCAGACCGCCTGGACCAAATCGGCCGTCTACCTGTTGTTTTTCATCCGGTCCGCGGTCGGGGCGGTTGCCGCCGGGTCGAGTTCCGACCCGGGCGGCGACCCCCGAGACTCAGGCGTTCAACGCCTCCAGCAGCGCGGCGCGCTGCCGCGAACCCAGTCCGCCGATGCGACGATCGGCGGGGATCTCCGCCTCGTCCATGAGCTTGGCGGCCTTGACCGGGCCGATGCCCGGCAGGGCCTTGATGACCGCGGCCACCTTCGTCTTCTTGACCAGGTCCTCCTTGTCGGCACGCTTCAGGACCTCGGCCAGGCTGACCGACCCCTTCTTGACCTGCGCGATCAACTCGGAGCGCGCCTTGCGCACCGCGGCGGCCTTGGCCAGCGCCTCGGAGCGTTGTTCGGGGGTCATGGTGGGCAGAGCCATATGTCCTTACCTTTCACTCGTTCGCTGGTACGTCGGCGTCGAGTAAACAGGACACCGGCCGCCACGCGGTTACGACACACCGCGCGGACCAGGGGAACTCGTCCAGCGATCACGGTCGGAGCGCCGAAAAGAGCAGGTCATCCGACCAGAAGTTATCTGGCGGGGACACCTGGCAAATACCTGGTTCAGCGGGCGTGAGGGGGTCTACGGTGGGCCGCGACAGCACGCGCGCACCGGTGGAAGGCGGGGCAATGAAGGGGTCGAACTCGTACGCCGAACCGGTATCGACCGCACCGCCCCTGGCCGATCGATATGCCGGCGCCGAGCCTGTGACCTGGAACGGAGCCAAGGTCTACCCGGTGCACAGCGCAGCGATCGGGCTCTCCCCCACCACCGTCACGCTCAACCTGCGCACCGCCGCCCCGCGCCGCGGTGTGCACAGCCTCGGCATCGGCCTCTCCGTGGATGCCGGACATGTCCTGTTGCACGGCCGCCAGTTGATGGGGGTTGACGTCTGGTCCGATGCCATGTCCGGCGGCATCGGCCTCCAGATCTGCCCGACCGCAGACGCCGCCATCACCCTGACCCCGGTGTGGGTCGACGACACCGGCGCGGTGCTGTCCTGGTCGGGCAATTACGGCATGCTCGTCACCCGCGAACCCGCCTGCACGGTCCTGCATTGCAGCACCGGCGTCGGGCCGCCCGACTTCGGGGAACTGGTCGTCGAACTCGGTATCGCCCCCACTGCCGCGCCACCCGAACCACCGGTCGAGGCGGGCCGCTACCAAGGCGCGCTCTACGACCTCGGCGTGGCCATGCACGGCCGCGGCGAAGAGCGCCAAGCCTGCGAATTATGGCGTCAGGCAGCCGCTTTCGGTCACCTCGGCGCCGCCTACGACCTCGGCGTGGTGCGCTTCCGGCAGGGCGAATTCGCCGAAGCCGAACACTGGTGGCGCACCGCCGCCGACCACGGCGACGTCCGCGCCATGGCGGGCCTCGCCGCGGTCCTGGAGCGCCGCGGCAAGATCAGCGAGGCCCGCGTCTGGCGAGCCGCCCTCGCCGCCGAATAGTGACCCAACTCACACCAAGACTCCCGAAGATCAGGGTCCAGCCAGGATTGCCCGGCGATCGCGGCGCTCTACGCTGACGTGCGATCGCGCCGACCCCTCCGGCGCGCCACGATCCGAAGGACTGAAAATGAACACCCTGCGCTGGGCCACCGCCGCGGCCACCGCCACCTTCGCCGTGACCCTGTTGTCCGGCTGCTCCGAGGTAGAGAAGGCGCTCAACAAGGGCGGCGACACCAAGTGCAGCGAATACCTCACCCAGCAGCCCGACACCCAACGCGTCACCGTCACCAAATTCATCAAGCAGCAGGCCGGCAACGACAACGAACCCACCGGCACCTCAGTCGATTTCACCATGGCCGCCGTCCAAACCCTCTGCCAGATCCAAGCCAACTCCGACACCCCCATCAAGAACGCCGACATCGCCGGCATCTTCATCAAGAAGTAACCACCCCCGCCTCACCAAAACCACAGGTCAACCCACCGATTTCCATTCCACCGTAAGCCTCGGCTAATCTTGTGTCACATCACCGGTCCGGGTGGCGGAATGGCAGACGCGCTAGCTTGAGGTGCTAGTGCCCGTATTAGGGCGTGGGGGTTCAAGTCCCCCTCCGGACACAGACGAAAGCCGCTGCATCGCAGCGGCTTTCTTCGTTTATCACGCCAGGGTTCTACTCCATGCCGTACCCGGGTACTACTTCGGACGAGAATTCTGCCGATAGCTTCGAATCGTTCTCCCCCGCACCGATTTCCGGGTGACGGTGGCATCGCGACTCAGCTGTCAGGAAGACTCATGACGACCTCTGCTTTGGTTCCCGAGCCCGCTCCGCCGTCCTCGCGACGCGGTGGGGACGGGGATTACTCTCGACTGTTGCGCCGGATCTCCGAAGCGGGGCTGATGCGGCGGCGGCCAGGCTATTACGCGGTCCGGCTGAGCCTGGTCGGGTTCGGGTTCGTGGCCGGTTGGGCGGCGTTCGTTCTGATCGGCGACTCGTGGTGGACGCTCGCGGTGGCGGCATTCATGGCCGTGGCCTTCGCTCAGGTCGCGCTCGTCATGCACGATGTGGCACACCGCCAGGTGTTCCGGACGCGGCGCACGACGGAGGTCGTCGGCCGGGTGGTCGGCAATGCGGGTATCGGTTTGGGTTACGGGTGGTGGCAGGACAAACACACACGCCATCACGCCAATCCGAACCACGAGGAACTCGATCCCGATGTCGCGCCCGACATTCTGGTCTGGTCGCAACGGCAGGCGCGAGCCAGCCGCGGTCCGGCTCGAATCATCGGGCGGATGCAGGCGTTCCTGTTCTTCCCGCTGTTGGCGTTGGAAGGGCTCAACCTCCACATCGCGGGCGTCCGTGCGCTCGGATCACGCTCGCTCAAGCACCGCGGGCTGGAGGGCGCGCTGCTCTTCGTGCACGTCACCGCCTATCTGTCCGGGCTGTTCATGGTGCTGCCCGCCGGCAAGGCCATTGTGTTCCTGGCGGTGCATCAGGCTCTGTTCGGCCTGTACATGGGCTGCATATTCGCCCCGAACCACAAGGGCATGCCGACTCTCACCGGTGACGATCGCCCCGACTACCTGCGCCGCCAGGTGCTGACCTCCCGCAATGTGCGCGGCGGGGTGTGGACGGATTTCGCGCTCGGCGGGCTCAACTATCAGATCGAGCACCACCTGTTCCCGAGCATGCCGACCCCGAACCTGCGCCGCGCCCAGGTGATCGTCCGCAGCTACTGCGCCGATATCGGGGTCGCCTACCACGAGACAGGGTTGATCTCCTCCTACCGTGAAGCGCTGAAACACCTCCACCACGTCGGCGAACCACTCCGCGCCGGAGATACTACGAACGAACAATCGGTCGCCCGTCCGCGACAGTCAGCATGATCGCGTCGAGTCCTGGCACCTCGCCCGCCACATGGACGGCGTCGGAGTTCTTGCCGGAGGCACGGATTCCGCCGGTGACCGAGAAGTCGCCCACCACCCCCTCGAGTTCGACGGCGGTCACCTCGTCACCGGCGGATTCGATGGACCCGCCGACGGCGATGCGATCGATCCTGGCACCGGGTTTGATGCTCAATGCCACCGCGCTGAGCCGGGTCTGCACGCCCTTGACCAGGCTGATGCCGGTGCCGCCCCGGGTGGTCAGGTTCCCGGAGATCGTCAGTGTCCCAAGGGGTTTGCTGATCTGGACGCCGACCGATCCGTCGCCGGTGGTGGTGATATCGGTGAAGTTCGCCTCGCGCAGCGTTCCGTCGTAGAGGTTGAAGCCGCGAGCGCCGGTGCCGTGGGTGGCGATGGGTGCGCGAACGTCGAGCCGGTCCAGCGCACCGAAGTTGACGAAGCCGATACCGCTGGGGCCGTGCGAGGTGATCGGCTGGGTGGCAGTCCAAGTCGTCACGTCACCCCAATTGTCGAGCACCATATCGTTCTGGCCGTGGGTGGTGACGGGCCCGGCGTTCGTCACCCTCTCTACTACGGCGCCGTGGATGACGAATACGCCGCCGGAGATGAGATCCGGTGTGCCTGTGGGAATGCCGCCGTCGGTATGGATCTCGCCGGTGCGCAGGTGCGAGACGCGCAGGACGCCGCCCTCACCCGTCGCACTGTGACCGCCGACGAAGACGCCGCTGCCCCGGATCGGGCGTCCGGCGGTGCCCGCGGCGATATCGAGCAGTTCGGCGGTGATCGTCACCGCCGGATCGGACTGCAAGTTCCACACCGTCAGCGCGCCTTGGAGCGCCTCGACGCCGAACCCGTACGGCCGGTCCACCCGCCCGCGCACATCCGCCTGATCGATGCGCAGTCCCTCGATCCGCAGGTCGCCCGCTCGAACGGCGTGCTCGGCGGTCAGCAGCACCTGCCCGACGGTGCGCACATCACGCAGCGTCAACGTGCCGAGGGCCGGTACCGAGGTGTCGTTGCCGATGGCGACCTCGTCGGGCTCGGTCAGCACGGTGACACCGTCGAGAGTGTTGTTGCTGGTCAATCGAATTCCCTTGGCGCCGAATCGCAATACTCCGCCCCGTATCGTCACGCCGGGCGGCAGGGTGATCATCGGCATGCCCGTGATCTGCCCTTCGACGATGATCTCGGTTGCCCCCGAAGCGAGCGCTTCGGTCAGCTCCCCCGCATCGGTGACGCGCTTGGATGCAGCCACGGCATAGCCCTTTCGCTGTGACGGGATGGGTTGGCTCCAACTATGCCGCGCAGCGCGATGATTACCGAGGGTTTGCGACCGGCGTTGGCGGTGAGTCGGTTTCCATCGCTGTGAGCGTCGCCAAATTCGGTGGCATCTGCGGAGCAAATTGATTAGCCTAAGGAAAGTGTTGGGTTTCCCGGCCGCGCCGACGACGTCGTAGTGCCTGTCCGGATGGACCCTTGCCGGACCGCATGCGGGTCTGTCGATTCTCTCCGAGCGGCGATATCCGAGTCCGAACGTCCGATGGGCGTGGGCTGTTTTCACCCCCTCCGGGGCGGTTGCGGTGCAGGGCGCAGACCCGCACACCTGTGAACCGTCGCACCTTTGGAGGCAAACCTGTGAGGCCGGGAGTCGTAGCGCCCCAGTCCGTCGATCCGCACACTCCCGGCGACGCTCCCCCGCGCAGCACCTTCGGCTCCCTGCGAATCCGCAACTACCGCCTGTTCTTCACCGGTCAGGTCGTCTCCAATATCGGCACCTGGATGCAGCGGATCGCACAGGACTGGCTGGTGCTCAGCCTCACCGGATCGGCCGCCGCGGTCGGCATCACGACGGCTCTGCAATTCCTGCCGATGCTCCTGTTCGGCCTGTACGGCGGCGTGCTGGTCGACCGGCTGCCCAAACGACCACTGCTGCTGTTCACCCAGTCCGCGATGGGCGCCACCGGGCTCGCGCTGGGCATTCTCACCCTCACCGGCCAAGTTCACGTATGGCATGTCTACGCAACCGCTTTCGTGCTCGGCCTGGTCACGGTCGTGGACAATCCGGCCCGCCAGACCTTCGTTTCGGAGATGGTCGGCCCGGATCAGCTGTCGAACGCGGTCAGCTTGAACTCGGCGAACTTTCAATCCGCCCGGCTCGTCGGTCCCGCGGTCGCGGGTGTGCTGATCGGGGCGGTCGGCAGCGGGTACGCGTTCGTGTTCAACGGACTGTCCTTCCTGGCCCCGATCGCGGCGTTGCTGTTGATGCGCACCACCGAACTGCGTGAAGTCGAGCGCACCCCGCGCGGCAAGGGCCAGTTGCGCGAAGGGCTGCGCTATGTCGCGGGCCGCCCCGACCTGCTCTGGCCGATCGTGCTCGTCGGTTTCATCGGCACCTTCGGATTCAATTTCGCGATCTGGCTCACCGCCTTCACCCACAACGTCTTCCATTCGGGCGCACAGACATACGGCCTGCTCAACACCCTGATGGCGGCGGGTTCCCTGGCCGGCGCCCTGCTCGCCGCGCGCCGCGCCACCTCACGCCTGCGCATGCTGGTCGCCGCGGCGCTGATCTTCGGCCTGCTCGAGATCGTGGCCGCGCTGACGCCGTCCTTCTGGCTCTTCGCACTGCTGCTCATCCCGATCGGCATGTTCGGCCTGACGGTGAACGTCACCGCCAACTCCTCGATCCAGCTGGCCACCGACCCGGTCATGCGCGGCCGCGTCATGGCGCTGTACATGATGGTGTTCACCGGCGGCACCCCGATCGGCGCGCCCCTGGTCGGCTGGATCACCGACACCTACGGCGCGCGTGTGGGATTCGCGGCCGGCGGCGCGGTTTCGGCGCTCGCCGCCCTCGCCATCGGCCTGATCCTCGCCCGGGTCGCGGGCCTGCGGGTCCGCGAACTGCACGCACCCACCACCTGGCGCGCGGTGGTGAATCCCGAACCGCCGCACCGCGATACCGAGCCCCGAACGCCCGATTCCGCCACTTCCGCGCTGCCGCGACCCAGGCCGGTGGTCGCGGCCTGAGCGCGGCGGTCCTGCACACCACGCCAGGTCTGCCGATGGCTGTGGTCGCGGTGGCCGCGACACGGCCGCCCGCCCCGGCAATCGCGAAACGCGACTGAACGGCGCCGCCTTCGGTGGAGAATCGCGGCATGGGCCTTCGCGATCGAGTGCCGGATCTGACATATGCGGCAGGATGGCGGCTGGTGCGGGCCATGCCGGAGCGGCTGGCCGTCAAGCTCTTCGACGCCGCGGCCGATCGTGCCGCCCGGCGTGACGGCGGGCCGAAACAGTTGCGGCGCAACCTGTCCCGGGTGATCGGAGTGCCGCCCCAGCAGGTGCCCGACGAACTGATCAGGGACAGCCTGCGCTCCTACGCGCGATACTGGCGGGAAGCGTTCCGGTTACCCGGAATGGATCCGGTCGCATTGGCCGACGAGATCGAGCGTTCGGCTCTGGGTATCGAACATGTCCACGACGCCGTCGCAGCGGGCCGCGGCGTGGTGCTGGCGCTGCCGCACAGCGGCAACTGGGATCTCGCCGGGGTGTGGGTGGTGCAGCGGATCGGCACCCCGACCGTGGTGGCCGAGCGCCTGGCCCCCGAATCCCTTTTCCGCCGCTTCGTCCGCTTCCGTGAAGGCATCGGATTCGAAATCATCCCGCTCACAGGCGGTTCCGCTCCCCCGTTCGAACTGCTCGCCCAGCGACTGCGGCAGGGCCGCGTGGTCGGCCTGCTCGGTGAGCGGGACCTGTCCGGCAACGGCGTACCCGTCACCTTCTTCGGCGAACAGACCAGCATGCCCGCCGGACCTGCCCGCCTGGCCATCGAAACGGGCGCGGCACTGCTGCCCGTGCACTGCTGGTTCACCCCCGGCGGCTGGGGCTTCTCCATCGGCGCGCCCATCGACACCTCGGCCGGTGTCGAACCCGCCACCCAAACCCTGGCCGACCGCTTCGCCGCGAATATCGCCGCCCATCCCGCCGACTGGCACATGCTCCAACCGCTCTGGACCGCCGACCTGTCCGCCCGGCACGCGATCAAGAAGTAGCGGGCCCGCCCTTGTCGAGAGCCGAACGGAGAGTGCGGAATTCACCGGCGAGGGCCTCGGGTGTGTAATGCGCGTTCAACCCACTGGGATTGGGCAGCACCCAAATCGAGGTATCCCCGATCCGCTCCGATTGCGGCCCGACCGCGGTTTTGGGCCGCCCGAACGCAGTGCGATACGCACCGATCCCCAGCACCGCCAGCACCTGCGGCCGAAACCGCTGCACCCGCTCGACCAACTCGAGCCCACCCGCCCGCAACTCCGCACTGCTGAGCTGATCGGCCCGAGCCGTGGTCCGAGTGGCGACATTGGTGATACCGAGCCCCAATCCGAGCAGTTCATCCTGCTCGTCGGGGCGCAACTGACGCGGCGTGAACCCGGACCGATACAACGCCGGCCAGAACCGATTGCCGGGCCGCGCGAAATGCAACCCTGTCGCCCCCGACCACAACCCCGGATTGATGCCGCAGAACAACACCCGCAACCCCGGGCCGATCACATCGGGAACCGTCTTGTCCTGCGCGGCCGCCAGCTCAGCGGCACTAGGTCGAGTCGGCGACGAACCCATCCCCTCAGTCTGCCTGACCGGTCCACATGCCGTGACTTTCGGCCTGGGCGGCAAGGTCGCCGAGGTCGAAGTGGATGCCGGCGCGCAGGATTCGGGTGGCGGGGACGCCGATCATGTCGCGGAAGGTTTCGCTGAAGTGCGAGGGGGTGGCGAACCCGGCGTCGATGGCGGAGCGGGTGAGGTCTTGGCCGGAGACGGCGGCGGCGACGGTGTGAACCAGGCGGTTCCAGCGTTGGTAGCCGCGGAAGGTGGTGCCGCACTGGGTGGCGAACAGGCGCAGGAAATGGGTGGTGGACAGGCCGAGGTTGGCGGCGATGTGGTCGGCGCGGAAGGGGCGGGCCGGGTCGGTGCGGATGACCGCGGCGATGCGGTCGATGCGAGGGTCGGTGGCGGGTGCGGCGCCGGCGATGGCGCGGGCGTAGACGTGGTCCGGGTCCACCAGCGCGCGGTGGCACAGGTCGACGAGTTCGCGTTCGCGGCGGTGTGAGAGTCCGAAACGCCCTGCGGCGGTGCGCATCTCATCGGCGATGGCGGTGGCGGGCGCGCCCGCCGGGTCGACGAACAGGGTCAGGATCCAGCCCTCGGTCGCGACGGCGCGCTGGGTGGTGCGGGCGGGCGCGAAGGAGCTGCGGGTGGTGATCGGTCCCTGCGGGGTGTGCACGATGAGCGGCGCTTCCAACCCGATGGTGAGCATGGCGACCGACGGCGAATGCGGTTCGACGCGCAGGTCCGGGCCGATGTAGCCGATGTGGCCGGGCCGCATCCAAGCCACCGGGGTCCGCGCGGGACCGCAGGTTTCCGAAAGCGCGTCGGGGGTCACGCTTGCCAGGGTATCGGTAGGCCGCCGGGAAGCGGTGGCCGCCGAAGAGTCTGGAGTGCGGTCGTGCGAGAGATGTGCGCGCAGGAATGGGGGCGGCGATGACCGTCACCGAGGTCACCGAAGCACGGCGGGCGGACCCACCGAGAGAGCCCGATGCCATTGCCGGAGAGCGTGTTTCCGATATCGTGCGCCCGTATCTGGGCGGATTCGCGGCCGTGGTGATCTTCCAGATCATCGGTGCGGTCGCGGGATTGGCCCCGCTGCTGGCGGTGGTCGAATTGGGGCGGGTGCTGCTGGCGCCGGGCCCGGTCGATCACCGGCACGTGTGGCTCGCGGTGCTCGCCGGCGCCGCCGGATTACTGATCCGCCTGCTGTTCACGGCCGCGTCGTCGGGCCTCGGTCATCTGCTGGACAGCCGCGTGCAGTTGTCGCTGCGCCGGCAGCTGGCGCAGCGGCTGGGCCGGGTACCGATCGGCTGGTTCTCGCGTCGCCGCACCGGTGAGCTGGCACAACTGGTCGGCGACGACGTGAGCGCCGTGCACCCGTTCATCGCCCACACCCCCGGCGAGGTGGTCTCGGCGTTCGTGGTGCCGTTGGTGTCGCTGATCTACCTGTTCAGCATCGACTGGCGGCTCACATTGATCACCTTGATTCCGGTGGTCCTGGCCGTAGCCCTGGTCCCCCTCATGATGACCCCGCCCCGCCTGCGCGAACAGGAAGGCTTCGACGCCGCGATGGGCCGGGTCGCCAGCTCGGTGATCGAGTTCGTGCAGGGTATCGCGGTGGTGAAGGTGTTCGGCGGTTCCGGCCGCGCCCATCACGCCTTCCGCACGGCCGTGGACGATTTCGTCGCCACCTTCTTCCGCTGGGTCCGCGGTCTGGCCCCGATCGCCGCGGCCATGCAACTGGTGCTCTCGCCGCCGTTCGTGCTGCTGATCGTGCTCACCGGCGGCGCGGTGCTGATCACCGACGGCTCGCTGGCCCCCGCCGACCTGCTGCCGTTCCTGCTGCTGGGCCTGGGCCTGACCGCCCCGGTGGCCGCCCTGGGCCACGGTTTCGACGATATGCAGTCCGCCGCCCGCGCCCTCGGCCGCATCCGGGATGTGCTGGCCGAGCCGTCCCTGCCCGAGCCCGCGCATCCGCGTGCGCCGCAAGGGCATCGGGTGGAGTTCCGTGGCGTCCGATTCGGCTACGACACCGAGCGTGAGGTACTGCGCGGGGTCGATCTGGAGCTCGAACCGGGCACGGTCACGGCGTTGGTGGGCCCGTCCGGCAGTGGCAAATCCACTCTCGTGCAATTGCTTCCCCGCTTCTTCGACCCCACCCACGGCTCGGTCCGGCTGGGCGGAGTCGACCTGCGCGAACTCGGCAGCCAAGAGCTGTATCGCACCGTCTCCTTCGTCTTCCAGGACGTCCGGTTGCTGCGCGCCTCGATCGCGGAGAATATCGCCCTGGCCGACCCGCACGCCGATCGCGATGCGGTGGTGCGCGCCGCCCGCCTGGCGCACATCCACGATCGAATCCTCGAACTGCCCCGCGGCTACGACTCGGTAATCGGGTTGGATGCCGGACTCTCCGGCGGTGAGGCGCAACGCATTTCGCTGGCCCGGGCCTTGCTCGCCGACGCACCCGTCCTGGTCCTCGACGAGGCCACCGCCTTCGCCGACCCGCACACCGAACAGGCTGTGCGCGAGGCTCTTTCGACACTGGCGGGCAATCGCACCATCCTGGTCATCGCTCACCGCCTGGAAACGGTCGCCGATGCCGACACCGTCGCGGTGCTGGAAGACGGCGTGATCACCGAGCGCGGCGCCCCCGCCGAACTGCTGGCCCGGGGCGGAAAGTTCGCCGAATTCTGGCAATCCCACCGATCGGCAAGCACCGGTGAGAACGAAATCCGTTCCGGTGCAACGCAAGGAGACGAACACCGATGATTCGCACACTGCTCCGCGTCCTGGGCCCCGAATACGCGCCCCCGGTGCGCCGCACCGTGGCGCTGATGACGGTGACCGCCATCGCCGAGGGCCTGTCCTACGCCCTGCTGGTTCCGGTCCTGCGCGCCCTGCTCGGCCCGCAACCCGCCGCCGCCTGGCCTTGGCTGACCGCTTTCGGTGTCGCCGTCGCGGCCTTCGCGACCCTGCGCTACCTGAGCGACCTGTCCGGCTTCCGTGTCGGAACCACGCTGCTGCGCGGCATGTACCACCGCCTCGGCGACCACCTGGCCCGCCTGCCGCTCGGCTGGTACAGCTCGACCCGCACCGGCGAGGTATCCGTCTTGGCCAGTCGCGGTGTGCTCGAAGCGATGAGCGTGATCGCGCATCTGCTGGCCCCCTTCATCGCCGCCACCGTGACACCGCTGACCATCGTCGCGGTCATCCTCGCCATCAACTGGAAGCTGGGCTCGGCCGCGCTGCTCGCCGCCCCGCTGGTGGTGGCGGTCCAGGTCTGGACCGGCCGCGCGACGGCCGCCGCCGACGCCGCCGGTTCCGAACGCGCCCACGAGGCCACCGGCCGGGTCATCGAATACCTTCAGGCGCAACCGGTCCTGCGGGCCGGCGGCCGCACCACCGAACGCTTCGGCCTGCTCGACGACTCGCTGCGAGACCTCGAGCGCGCCTCCCGCCGATCCGCGGTCTCGGCCCTGCCGGGCATTCTCGGCCTCACCCTGACCGTGCAGGCGATGTTCACCGCGCTGCTGGTCCTGGCCGCCTCGCTGGTGCTGGGCGAAACCATCGGCGCGGCAGAGGTGCTGGCGATCCTGGTACTGGCCGCCCGCTGCGCCGACCCGCTGCTGTCGCTGGCGGGCATGGGCGGCCAATTGCGTGGCGCACGTTCGGTGCTGACGAGACTCGAAACCCTGCTGAACACCGAACCGCTCCCGGAACCCGCCGAACCCGTACAACCGCGACGCCACGACCTGGAATTGGACTCCGTCACCTTCCGGCACGGCGACCGCACGGTCATCGACAACCTGTCCCTGTCCGTCCCGCAAGGCGGCAGCCTCGCCATCGTCGGACCCTCCGGTGCGGGCAAAACCACTGTCCTGCAACTACTCGCGCGTTTCCACGACGTCCACGCGGGCGCGGTCCGTATCGGCGGCGCCGACGTGCGTGCCCTCGCCACCGAGGACCTGATCGCCCGCATCGCCATCGTCTTCCAGGACGTGTACCTCTTCGACGGCACCATCGAGGAGAACGTCCGCCTCGGCAACCCCGACGCCACCGCCGCCCAGCTCCGCGCCGCCGCCACCGCCGCCCGCCTCGACGAGGTCATCGACCGGCTCCCCGACGGCTGGGCGACCCATGTCGGCGAGGGTGGCGCCCTGCTCTCCGGCGGTGAGCGCCAACGTGTCTCGATCGCCCGCGCGCTCCTCAAAGACGCACCCATCGTGCTGCTCGACGAGGTGACCTCGGCCCTGGACCCGATCAACGAAGCGGCCGCGCACGCCGGTATCGAACGCCTGATGTCCGGCCGCACAGTGGTCATGATCGCCCACCGCCTGCGCACCGTCCGGCGCGCCGAGCAAGTCGTCTTCCTCGACCACGGTCGGCTGGCGGAGGCGGGCACCCACGACGAACTCCTGGAGCGCGGCGGCCGCTACGCCGACTTCTGGAACCTGTCGCTGGTCCCGGCGGCCGAATGACGTTGCCCACGGCGGCAATCAGACGGCCATCTCGGTACCCGGCACCTACGGTTGGGGCATGTTGAATCTCCCGGTGCCGCCGGTACCCGAAGGCCACTCCGGTATGAGCTGGTTGCGCGCGCATGTGGTCCGCTTCAGCGAAGGAGCGGACCACATGCGCAGGCGCGCGCTCGTGGAACGGGAACTGGCGGCCATCGACCCCGCTGTCCTGCGCGACGGCACCGGCCACCATGTCGAAATCCTGGCCCGGGCAATGGGTTCCACGGTCTCGGTCGCCGACGTGCAAGCGGTCGCCGCCTGCTATCAACCCCACCTGCCGGTCACCCCGGCCGCCGACGCCGCCGTGGCCCGCCTCATCGCGGCCTGCGGTGGCATCGCCGACGAGGTGACCGCCAACCGCATCGGCCTGCTCGTCCAGGCGTGCGACGCGACGACCGCGCTCATCGCAGGCCGCAACCCGCCCGTCCCGCTGACCCGCCGCCTGACCCCCGACGGATCCATCGCCGAAGTAGATCTCACCGGCCGCCCGTTCGGCGCGGGCAAACACGCCTGCCCGGGACGAGCGCACGCAACGGCCTTGGCCGCCGGTCCCTTTCACCGCCTGCACTACGGCCCGCGACCATTGGTCCTGCCGAGTGCCTGGGACTTCGCGACCGCCGCCGCTCTCGTCGAGGCCGGGTTCACCGCCATCGGCACCACCAGCCTCGGCGTCGCCGCCGCCCACGGCCTCCCGGACGCCGCCGGTGCGACGCGCGACCAAACGCTCGCTCTCGCGCGCCTTCTCGTCCGCCTGCCGGTCCCGATCACCGTCGATATCGAATCCGGCTTCGGCGCCGACCCCCGCGACCTGGCCGCCGAACTCTGGGATATCGGCGTCGCGGGCGTCAATATCGAGGACGCCGCCGGCGACCCGGAGGCGCACGCACGAATCATTCAGGGCTGCAAGGACGGCGCGCCCGCCCTGTTCGTCAACGCTCGCATCGACACCCACTGGCTCGACCGCGACAAGGACACCACCCTGGACCGCGCCGCCCGCTACGCCGATGCCGGCGCCGACGGCATCTTCATCCCCGGCCTCATCGCCGACAACGACATCGAGGCCGCGGTGAAAGCCATGCCGCTCCCCCTCAATGTCCTCGCGCAACGCCCGCTCACCGAACTCGCCCAGCTCGGCGTGCAGCGGGTCAGCACCGGTTCCTTGCTGCACCGGGTAGCGCTCGGGGCGACCGTCGCTGCCGCCGCCGCGGTGCGCGACAGCAATCCCGTCCCCGCGGCGCCCAGCTATCAGGACGTCCTGGCAATGCTCGAGCGCTATCCGGGTTCATCACCGAAAGATGTGGGCGCGTAACCCCGCTGCCTGTCCGTAACCGCGACGCCGGGCGATGCGTCCGGCCAGCGGCAGCAGTACGCGCTGCTGGAAGGCGACCGGAATTGTCGCCGCGAAGGTCACCGACCCCGGGGTACCCAGCATCATCAGCAGATGCAGGAAGTGGAGTTCCTGCTGGGAGTTGACCTTTCCGTCCCTGATCGACTGGCCGAGCGTCTTGCCGAACGACAGCAGCCAAACGGGCCCGGGTGAGTACAGGGTGCGCACGACGATGGGTTGACCGGTGTCGTTGTACGGATCGACGTGGGGCGTGCCGGACGGAATGATCAGGGGCTCTCCGACCTTCAGCCTCCCGGTCCTGCGCCCACACCGGTAGCGGGCGCTCTCACCGGCGAGCAGAAACGAATGCTGCACCGTTCCGGTGTGCACGTGCGCCGGTCCCCTGCCGGTTCCGGGCGGCAGCACCCGGGTCAGGCCGAGGTACTGCTTGCCCGCCACGAAGAACCACGGATGCAGTTCCACCCGTGCGCCGTTCGCACCCGAATAGATTTCGAACATCGGCAGGTCGCGTCGCAGTTCGCTATGGCTGGGCATGCTTCTCCGGTCCGGGGTCGATCTCCGGTTCGGGCACCTGTACCCGGCGCGCATGCCGAATCGTCTTGTGCGGGAACCGATTCACCACGTGTTTCTCGGCATCGGAACCGGCGTCCACGTAGATGTACTCCGGCTTCCGCATCAGCGGCTGCACCACATCGCGGGCATGCTGCTCGGGATCGTCGAGGTAGCGGCCGAGCACGTCGGTACCGGCGGGGCACACCGCCACGCAGTATCCGGCGCGATACTGCGGCGAGAACGACAGGCTCTGCCACACCGCGAGGGTTTCGCTGGGCGTCACCCGCCGCCGATAGTCGGCGGCGTCCGCGCTGTCCACCACGTCCTCGACCCAGCCCGCGAAGTTCGACAGTTCGTGGTGATTGTTGTGGGTGTAGCAGGCATCGAAGTCGAAGCCGCCGTCGGCGTGGATGGCCCCGACCGGACAGGTGGTCACGCACAATCCGCAGTCGATGCAGGGGTTGGCGGGGACGGGTGCGGAGTACTCGGTGACCTCGCGATCGACGAGGATGGTGCCCAGCACGATGAAGGTGCCGAACCGGGGATGAATCACATTGCGGTGCAACCCCATCTGCCCCAGCCCGGCCGCGACCGCGACCAGCTTGTGCGACACCACCCAGCTCCGGTTCGGGAACCGATGGATCTCGGCCGGAAACCCCGCGGCCGGATACAGCGCCCGCACGCCGTGCCGCTGCAACTCCAGGCAGATGTGCCGGGCCGCCTCGTGCCCCAGCTCCTGCGTGGTCGCCACATCCCGGTTACCGGCGCTGATCGACCGGCTCTGGAGATTGTCCCGGCTGGTCCGCAGACAGAACCCGATCAACGTCCGGGTCCCCGGCAATGCTTCGAGCACGTAATCGCTTTCGCCTTCGAGCCCGGGAGTCGTCAGTGCGGCGAAGCCGACATCATCGAGCCCGGCGGACAGGCACAGCTCGCGCAGCCATCCGGAATCCAGCGGGCCGGGTTCGCCACCGGGTTGCTCCGTCTGCCGCGCCCGCGCCGCCGCGACGCTCGGATGCGGATTTTCCGCGGTTCCGCGCTCGATGGGCACATGCAGCCGATTCCATCGCCGCTCCGCGTCGTTCATCGCGACTCCGGGGCCGGGTCGACATCGTCGGGCGGCATGATCCCGCTGTCCACCTGCCGCACGATCTTCGTCTTGAACCGTTTCCGCACATGGGTTTCCGCGTTCGAACCCGCGCTCACGTACACGTTCTCGGGTTTGCGCTGCAACGGCCGCAGCACCTCCTGCACATGCCCCTTGCGATCGGCCAGGTAGGGCCCGATCACCTCGTCGCCCGCCGGGCACACCGCCACGCAATACCCCGACCGATACTGCCGGCGCGACTGCATGGTGGTCTCGCGCGGAGTGATCCGCTCGCCGTAGTCCTCGAGATCGCTGCTGTCCGCCATGGTCTCGACCCAGTCGGCGAAGTTGTTCACGAACTGGTTGTAGGTGTGGGTGTAGCAGCTGTTGAAGTCGAAACTGCCGTCGTTGTGGATGGCCCCCACCGGGCAGGCCGCCACGCACAGATAGCAGCCCAGGCAGGGATTCCAATCGATCGGCACGTTGTAGGGCGCGATCACCGCATCGGTGAGCACCGTCCCGAGCCCGATGAAACTCCCGAACCGCGGATGGATCACACACCGGTGAATCCCCATGTGCCCCAGCCCCGCCGCCACCGCGACCGGCTTGTGCGACACCGTCCACCCCCGGCTCGGCAACCGCTGCGCCTCCACCGGGAAGGTGACCGAGGGATACAGCGCCCGGTATCCGCGATCCTGTAGGGCCAGGCTGATCCGATGCCCGATCCGGTCCAGCACCGGTATGGCCGTATCGATTTCGGTGTTCACGCTGCTCGCCGCGCGACTGCGGAAATTCGCCCGCGTCACCCGCACGCACACCGCGATCAGCGAACGAGTGCTGGGCAGCGCTTCGCGCACGTACTCGACCTCGCCTTCGAGACCGGGGGTTTCGAGCGCCACGAACCCGACATCCTCGGCCCCGGCGTCCAAGCAGATCTGACGTAGCAGCGCCGCATCCAATATTTCGGACATGCCAATACCTCCTGAGAACACAGACGCCGTGCCCGGCCGGAATTCATCGGTGGAGGTCAGAGGTGGTGGCGCGCTACGGCATCGACTCGATTATCGATGGCGCGCTGGGTAAGTGGCGGCGAACTCACCTGGTTCACTAGTTGTTTGCTAGCGAGATCACGAGTAGCCTCGTGCCGCAATGGACTAGCGACCAACCCAGAAGGGTGTATCGAATGGTTCTTTGCCGGCGGGAGTCACTTTGAACTCCGAGAAGTTGCCGAGACGTTTCGTAGTGCACATCGATTTCGGTTCGGGCCCAAGGCATCCCACGATCAGCTACACCGCTCCGGAGCATGTGATCGCCCGCTTCGCCCCGGCCCTGCGGCAATGGAATCCGGACTTCCGGGTCCAGGTCGAATCGTTCGCGGCCGATGCCGAGAACCTGCCGCCCGGCTTGCCGACCTGGCGCTTGTTCGCCTGGGACGAACCCGACCCACCGCGCGGAATCGCGTCTGCGTGAGATAGCCGCTGTCGAAGACCACCCGATGCTCGCCGCCGGTGACCGTCAGCCCCTATTCCGGGCGATAGCGGTCCACGAACCCGCGCAGGATCCGCTGCGGGGCGGTGATGATCTCCCGATGCCCGATCGCGGTCAGCGCCTCGGCCTCGTTGGGGTCGAAATAGCCTTGGTCCCGGTAGATTTCGATGCGCAACGCGAGCCCGTGCCCGTCGAGTTCGGGATGGAACTGGGTGGCGTACACGTTCTCGCCGACCCGGATCATCTGTACCGGGCACTCCGGTGAGCGGGCCAGCAGCACGGCCCGCGGCGGGACCTCCTGGCACGCTTCCTTGTGGCCGGCGAAGGCGCGGAATGTCTCCGGGAGATCGCGCGTCAGCGGATCCTCGCGAGCCTGCGGGGTCAATTCGATGGTCAGCGGTCCCGCCGATTCGCCGAAGCGTTCATCGCTGACCCGCCCGCCCAGCACCTCGGCCAGCACGCTGAGCCCGTAGCACGCGCCCAGATACGGCAGGTCGCGGCGCAGGACCTCGGCGAGCAGCTTCTTGAGCTTGGGTTCGAACAGCTTCTGATACGGATACTTCTTGTCCTCGGGATTGCTGATATTGCTCGGTCCACCGCCCACGATCACCGCCCAGAAGTCGTCGAGTTCCAGGTCGGGCAGTTCGTGATTCATCTCGATGCGCGTCACCTGCTCCGGCTTCAGCCCACCGGCCTCCAGGATGGCGTGGTACTCCTGGTCCGAGGCCGCTTGCTCGGGGCGTAACTGCAACAGAAGACAGCGCTTGGGCATGGCACACATTGTCAGCGCTTCCGACCGGTCTCTCGGGAATATCGAGCGGGTGGGTGAGCCGCGGGCGCGGTGGCCTGCTATGCTGCGTTCAGAAATCTTCCTCGCGCGGAGTTCGAGTTATATGTAACCGGCAGTTACACTAAAATCTCCTCCTTCGCGAACTTCTCACATCCACTCATCCGGACCGGTCCTTGTCCAGTGACGGGAACACCGTCTCGCGCAACAGCAGCAGCACCGCCGCGGCCACCGGAATCGCCAGCAGCGCACCCGTGATACCCAGCAGCGCGCCGCCGATCAAGACCGCCACCACCGTCACCACCCCCGGCACCTCCACCGTGCGGCCGATGATCCGCGGCACCAGCAGATAATCCTCGACCAGCCGCATGACGATGAAGAAGATCACCGTCGCGATGGCCACCGGAAGCGAAACCGTCAGTGCCACAAGGGCGACGATGACCCCGGCCAGGGTGGAGCCGACCACCGGAATCAGATCCAGCACCGCGACCAGGACCGCGAGAATCAGCGGATACGGCACGTGGAAGGAGTACAGCCAGCAGAACGTGGCTGCCGCCGTGATCAGCGAGATGACCACATTGCCCAGGATGTATCCGCCGACCTTGGCGAAGATGGCGTCGCCCAGCAGGATCGCGCGCGGCCGCCGCTCGCGCGGGAACAACCGGTAGACCGACGCCCGGATGCGCGGGAAGTTCGCCATGAAATAGACGGTGAGCACCAGCACGATCACCGTCGAGGTGAGCAGGCTGAACACCGTGCGGCCGGCGTTGAGCACCCCGCCGGCGACATCCCCGGAGTTCTGGGTCAGCGAGCGCTGCACCCGCTCCTGCAACTCGAAGCGCGTATTCAGCTCTGCCACCAGCGGATACCGCTCCCCCAGATGCGCGACGGTATCGGGGGCGTGATGTATCAGCCCTTCACCCTGGGTGACCAGCGGCGTGATCGCGGCGGCCAGGAAACCGGCGAACAGGCCCACGGCGGTCAGGAAAACGGTGGTGACCGCCGCCCAGCGCGGAAACCACGGCCGCACCAGCCACGACACCGCCGGCTCCAGGCCGATCGCCAGGAACATCGCGATCCCGATCAGCGTCAGCACCTGCCCGGCCGCGAGCACCGACTGGATCAGCGCGTAGGTGGTGGCGACCCCCGCCGCACCCATCACGCCGATCATGAAAGGGGAATTCCGGTCGAACGGACGCCCCGGCCTGCCCAGCGGATGCGATACCGAACGCGCCTGCGCCGCTTGCGCTTCCGCTTCGAGAATGGGCTCACCCTCGGAGTGGGTATGTGGTTGGGCGATGACCGAGCGATGCCCGGCGGCCTCCGCTTGCTCTTCCGAAGGCCCGCCCTGCCCGCCGACGGGTTCGCCGTGCTCGTCGAGGGGTTCGCCGCGGGCATCGACGGGCTCGGGGTGTTCGCCGCGTGGCCCGCCCTGCCCGCCGCCGGACCTGCCCGTACCGTTCACGATCGATCCTCTCCACGCCGAGCCGGGCATGAATCAACCCCGGCAGCGGTGCGCTCGCCTGCTCCACCGCCCGGGTTGTGTCGTTGTCCCTGCTCAGGCAATAGCCGATGCCGCCGGTCGCAAACCGGCGTACCCGCCCGCTGTCCGGGCGCGGCGCATCACCGATCTCGATTCGCCACCAACTGCGCCAGCGCGGTCAGATCGGTCGCATCGATCTCCGGGGGCAATGCCCCGAGGGCCGCGTCCAGAGCGGTGGCCGCCCGCACCAAGGTGCGTTGCCGCCCACCGGCCGCCTCCACCAGATCGGCCGCGTGCGCCGCGCGGGCGGCGGTCATCGGCTGCCGGGAGGCGTACATCCGCGCCAGTTCACGCCCCGGCGCGGTACCCGAGGAGAGCGCGCACACCACCGGGAACGACTGCTTGCGGTGCAGGAGATCGCTGTGCGCGGGCTTACCCGTGACGGCCGGATCACCCCAGATGTCGATGGCGTCGTCGACGAGCTGGAACACCAGCCCCAGCTGATTTCCGAACGTGTGCATGGCCGACACCACGCGATGATCGGCGCCCGCGCACAGCGCCCCGAGCGCACACGCGCAACCCAGCAGCGCCCCGGTCTTTCCCGCCGCCATGTTCAAGTATTCGTCCACGCTGACCGTGGCCCGCGTCTCGAACGCGCAGTCCTCGTACTGTCCCCGGCACAGCGTGACGGTCGCGCGCGCCAGCCGGATCACCGCTTCCGCGCACACCTCGTCGGGCATGCCGTCGGAGAGCACGCCCAGTGCCAGCGCCTGCAAGGCGTCACCGAGCAGCGTCGCGTTCGTCTCGCCCCAGATCCGCCAGACGGTCGGCCGTCCGTGCCGCATGGGGTCGGTGTCCATCACATCGTCGTGTACCAGCGAGAAGTTGTGCAGCAGTTCGACCGCCGCCGCCGCGTACACCGCGTTCTCGCCGGCTTCCCCGCAGGCCGCCGCCGCGGCGAAGGTCAGTGCGGGACGTAATGCCTTGCCTTGCTTCCCCTCGATTGCCGTGCCGTGCTCGTCACACCAGCCGAAGTGGTAGCTCGCCATCCGGTCCAGTGGTTCGGCGAGCGAGTTCACCGCCGCGCGCAAGACCGGTTCGATGGCGGTCCGGGCGCCCGCCAATTGCCGGCGTGCGCCCCGGTCGCCGAGACCGGTGTCTCTACTCTCCGAAGATGGACTTCCGGATTCGCCTGCCCGCTGGCATGTTTCGCTGTGGGCGGTCACGACCGGACGCGATCGTCCCCATCGGCGTTTGCCGTCGAGGCGCTGTCCCGCAGTGGTTTCGGTCGATTTCGACACTCGCATGTTCGGCCCCGCTCGCTCGGACACGGCCGCCGCTGCCACCCGGTGGGGAAACGTGGGCGGCCATGCGTGGAAGCCCATCCTCCCACCTGGATCGGAGTCCTTGGGGAGGTGATCGGGTTTCGGTTCGGCAACGGCCGGTGTGTCCGGGTCTCAGGTCAGTGGCAGCCCATGTTCGAGGGCTACCACGGGTGCGCTGGTATAGCGGGCGGCCTGATAGTGGTAATCGTGATTGGCGCGCACGTAGATCGTGTAATTGTGTGCGGTGGCCAGGGTTTCGTCTCGTTCCGAGCCGATGATACCGGCATCGGCGAGCTCCACCGGCAGTCGTTCCAGCGCGTCTCGCATCCGCTCGACGCATTCGGTGAGCATGCCGTCGACCAGTGCCAGCGCCTCTGATCGACTGTGCCCGTGATGATATTCGGCGAGCAGCACCGAGTTGTAGAGGTATCCGGAGGCTTCATCGGAGGCCACCGAGAGCACGTCGTTGAACAGACCCATATGCTCGACCGCCGCCTCCCGCAGGCCGCGCATGGCGGGCAGGTGGCGCGCGCCGGCGGGCAGATCGACGCCGTCGGCGAGCTCGCTGATATCGAGGAACACGAAAAGCGCCACGCCGTCTCGCCGATGCGCGCGGTAGGCGTTCAGGTCGGGCAGGTTGCCCGACAGCCGGCCCACGCTCTCGGTGTAGTAGGTCCACAGCCAAGCCCGGATCTTGGAGCGCACCGCCTCACACCAGTGCGCGGAGCGTCCCTCGGTCAGTTGCTGCCACAGATCGGCGAAGGCGACCGCGAGCACGCCGGCGGGGTCGGTGCCGGATTCGAAGACCGCTTCGATGGCGGTGATGGCGGCCAAAGTCCGTCGCGGATCCGGGATTTCGATATCGAACTGGTCGTCAACGATGAACGCCCAGGCGGTGAACCGGGTGAGCAGCGTCAGTTCGGAAATGCCTGCCCGCGGCGTCCACAGCGCGTACATGCGGGCGGGGCGGGTGCGTTCCACCCGTCGCCGGGTCGGCTGGGTGGGGATCAGATCGAACTTCTCGAGCCACTCCCACATGCCGGCCTCGGCGGCAGCTTCCGCTGAGTTGAGACCTTCCGGTTCGAACGGCATGAAGAAATCGGACGGACCCATTGAAACCACCTATGCCCCAGCCATTTTGCAGTGAACACGACAATACAGACGATCGGGACGTTTGTTCGATCTCTCGGCAATCCGGCCGGCTATTCGCCAGGCAACTCGACGAGCCGCTGCGCATCGTCGAACAGGGTCCGTTCGGCCGCCCGCGTCGCCGCCAGTGCGGCCAGCGAGGTAGCGGCCAGCAACATGTACATCACCACGATCTGATAGCGGATCGCCGTCAACGGATCCACGCCCGCAAGGATCAACCCCGTCATCGCCCCCGGCAGGCTGATCAACCCCACCACCTTGGTGCCGTCGATCGCGGGCAGCAGTGCGGTCCGCAACGCCGACCTGCGATGCGGCAGAAACGCTTCCCGCCCCGACAACCCCAACGCCAGTCGCGCCTCCACTATTTCTCTTGCCCCGCGCGCATCCTCCCCCAACCGCCGCAATGCGATCCCCGTCGCCTGCATGGCCGACGACACGATCATCCCGCCCACCGGCACCACCACCCGGGCCTGCGTGGAGACGATCCCCAACCCGATCAACGCTCCCAACGTGATCGACGCCCCGACCGCCACTCCCACGGTCGCCGACCACCGCGCCCGCGGCAATCCCGCACCCCGCCGCCCGGCCACCTGGCCCGCGATCACCACCATCATGACCACCCACCCCAGCGCTCCGGGCAACCCCGTATGCCGAAAGAGAATCAGCAGCACCGCCCCCACCGCCACCAACTGGATCCCGGCCCGCAAGGCCGCCACCACCAGTTCCCGCGTCAACAGCAACCGCTGCCGGTAGGCGATCCCGGCCGCCAACCCCGCCAGTACCAAGGAAGCTGCCACGCCGGTCCAATCCGGCACCGCCGCACTCTGATTCATCGTTACCCGCCGTCCGCCGGGTGCTGGGCGTCGCGCACCAGCCGATGATCCGCCAGCGTCCACACCTCATCGGCCACCTCCGCCACGAAGGCGGGATCGTGGCTCACCAGCACTACCCCGCCGCCCGCGCGGGCGTGGGCGCGCACGAGGTCAGCCACGGCTACCGCGGCGGCGGTGTCGAGCGCCGAGGTCGGCTCGTCGAGCAGCAGCATCCGCGGCTCGACCGCGAGCGCCCGCGCCAGGCAAACCCGTTGTGCCTCACCACCGGAAAGCTCCGCGCAACGCCGGTCGCGGAAGCCGGTGCCGAGCCCGACCCGTTCGAGCAGGGCGCCGATCCGGTTGTCGGAGAGAGCTCGCCCGACGCGCAATTCGTCGGCCACCACCTCGGTGAGCAGAATGGGCCGCTGCGGCACCAAGGCCACCCGTCGGCGCAGGTCGAGGACGTCGAGTTCGCGAATCGGCCTACCGTCGAAGAGAATGCGCCCCGCGCTGGGCTCCTCGAAACGGTTGAGCAGTCGCAGCAGCGTCGTCTTCCCGGCCCCGCTGGCCCCGACCACGGCCACGCATCGACCGCCGGGAAAGATCGCATTCGCATCCGTGAGCAGTGGTCGTGCGCCGCGATCGACGCGCACCTGCTCCAAGACGATGCCGGTCACCGCCCCACCTTCCCGCATTCGCGGGCTTTCCGCACCGGATGCGGCCGCCGTACCGGGCGTCGCCGTACCGGTCGGCCGGCTCGTCGCCGCGATCCTGCCGTCGCAGCGCTCATCCCCGAGCAGCGATCGTGCGTAATCCAGCGACGAGATCCCTTCCGGTAGGCGCGGTTTCGGGGTCGATCAGGTACTGTGCCGCTACACCGATGAGCAGTGCTTGATACAGCGCGCCGACCGTGCGCCCGGCGTCCTCGCCGGATTCGGCGGGGGCATCGAACAACTGGGCCAGACCGGATCGCGCTTCGGAGGTGTTGGCGGCCAACTGCGCCCGGGTCTCGGGGTGGGCGAGCGCGTCGAAGGTGGCCGCCCACAGTCCGCGGTGGGCGCCGATGGAGGCCCGCACCGCATCCCAGCGCTGCGCCAGCCGATCCAGCGCCGCCCCGTTTTCCGAGTTCACGTCCTGAAGCGTGCCCGCCAGCTCGTCACCCCACTCGCGCGTCGCCTCGGCGAGCGCGGCCACCAGCAGCGTCTCCTTGTTCCCGAAGTGATAGCCGATGGCCGCCATGCTCACCCCGGACGCGGTGGCGATATCCCGCACGGTGGTGCGCGCGTACCCCTTCTCGAACAAGCACTGCCGAGCGCCGGCGAGCAGATCCTCACGGTTTCCCATGCCCACCATGGTAGCGCAAATGCCTAAGACAAATGTCTTGCGCAATTGCCCAACTCGGTTCTATGGTTGTGACATGCCGAAATTGCAGAACCGCAACGTCCTCATCTCCGGTGCCAGCATCGCGGGCCCCGCCCTCGCCTTCTGGCTGAAGCGCTACGGCTTCGAGCCGACCGTCGTCGAGAAGTCCCCCGCGCTGCGCGAAGGCGGGCAGGCCATCGATGTGCTCGGCACCGCCACCGAGGTGGTCCGGCGCATGGGCCTGCTGGAGCGGGTGCACGAGATGAGCACGGGCAAGCGCGGCACCTCGTATGTGGGCGCCGACGGCAAGCCCCGCGCCAGCATCAGCAGCGAGAACTTCAACGGCGTGGGCGCGGATGGCGACACCGAGATCCAGCGCGGCGACCTGGCCCAGGTGCTCTACGACGCCACCCGCGAGGACGTCGAATACCTTTTCGGCGACTCGATTTCGGCGCTGCGCGAGGATGAGCAGGGCGTGCACGTCACCTTCGAACACGCCGCACCCCGCACCTTCGATCTGGTGATCGGTGCGGACGGCGTCCATTCCCACACCCGCGAACTGGTTTTCGGCCCGGAGTCCGAATTCGCCGAGCACATGGGCTACTACATCGCCATCTATACGACCCCGAACCTGCTGAACCTGGATCACTGGGAGCTGGACTACAGCACCCCCGGAACCATCGCCGGCAGCTACAGCGCTCGCCACAACACCGAGTCCAAAGCGATTTTCGCGTGGGCCTCCGACAAACTCGACTACGACTACCGCGATACGGACCAGCAGCGCCGGATCCTCACCGACCGGTTCACCGGGCAGGGCTGGGAGGTCCCGCGCCTGCTGGCGGAGCTGCCGAGCGCGAAGGACTTCTACTTCGACGCCATGACCCAGATCAAGATGGACAGCTGGTCACGAGGCCGCGTCGCACTGGTCGGCGACGCCGGGTACTGCGCCTCACCGCTGTCGGGTCAGGGTGCGGACCTCTCGCTTGTCGGCGCCTACGTGCTGGCGGGCGAATTGGCCGCGGCGGCAGGCGATCACACGGTCGCCTTCGGCGAGTACAACGAGAAGATGCGCCCGATGGTCGATGCCTGCCTGCAGTTCGCCGAGGGCGTCGGCGGCTGGTACGCGCCCGCCAGCAAGGCCATGATCCGCTTCCGCGATCTCAATGTGCGCCTGCTCCCGTACCTGCCGTGGCGTGGCCTGATCGGCGGCGCACCGCAGAAGGTCGCCCGCACCATCGCGGCCGAGGACTACTCGTTCGCCACGGCCCGGCAATAGCTGACGACCGGTCTCATCGAGATCTATTGCACGCCCGTATCTTTCGGAAACCACAAGATCAGCCGCGGGACCCCGTACGCTTGCGCTCCGACCCAGCACACGTTTTCGCACCACGGAGGCATCATGCTGTCCTTGCAGGAGATCTCGGACCGTTTCGAAATCGAGGACCTCATGGTCCGCTACTCGCACGCGGTCGACACCCACCAGTGGGACCTGTTGGACGAGATCTTCACCCCGGACGCGCACATCGACTACACCGCGATGGGCGGGCCCGCCGGGGATCTGGAATCCACCAAGAAGTTCCTGGCCGGGGTGATGCCGCACTTCTCGGCCTTCCAGCACCTGCTCGCCAATTCGTCCATTCGGGTGGACGGCGATCACGCCACCGCCCGCACCATGTGCCACAACCCGATGCTCGTGGCCGGTCCCGACGGTCACACGCAGCTCATGCTGTGCGGACTGTGGTACCACGACACCTTCGTGCGGCTGGGCGGACGGTGGCGCATCCAGCAGCGGGTGGAGGAGAAGAGCTACATGTTCGTCGCCGCACCCGCGGTTTCCAGCAGCTGATCGAAGAGCTGCCGGTATCCGCGCAGCGCCTGCCGCAGTTCCTCGGTGTCGTCCCGTTCGGAACGCGCCCACTTGTTCTCGAGGGCCTGCCGGCGCTGCGCATAGGTTTCGGTCAACTGCTGAATCGTGCCCTCGACCAGGCCGTTCGCCCGGGTCACCGCATCGCGCGGATCATCGACGAACATGGTCTGCACCTCGCGCCACTGATCCCGCAACCGGCCCAGATCGGCCTCCGCGAGCACCCGCTCGCCGCCGTTGCCGCCGTGCCGGCCGTCCGCCGCGCGCGGATTCGATTGCGCGGCCGGAATATCGGGTCGCCCGCTGCCGTGTCCGGGCTGCGCGCCCCGCGGATCGGACTGCGCGCCAGCGTGTCCGGGCTGCCCGGCGTGCGGATCGGATTGCGCGGCACCGTAGCCCGCGCCGGGCGGTACCGATTCGTTTTCGTGGCGGGCGACTCCGGGACCACGCTCCATACGTTGCGTCATCTGCGGATCGTCCTGCGCGCCCGCCGGCCCCGGCGGCATCTCGTAACCGCCTGCCGGGCGCTGTCCGGCGTCGTGAGCGCCCTGTGGGCCGTCGTGGCCGGGCCGCAGCACCTGCCGGTCGGGGGCGTCGTCCCCGCGCATCCGTTCGGTCTCGGCCGGCTGCGCCTGTCCCGCATCGGGTTCGGGCTGATTCCGTCGTTCTCTACTGATCTTCATGATTCCGTCCTCTACTTCCGATGTGCGGGCTGTCCGGCGTCGTGTCCGTCCAGCAGGTCCACGAAGAGCGCCCGGTAGGAGACGATCGCCGCCCGCATGTCCTCGGTCGACACCTCCCCGCGTCCGGCCCGCCCGGCGATTTCGTGCGCGCTGCGGTACTGCTCGAGCGGCTGCGCGTGCGTCACCGACAGATCCGCCACCTGCTGGTCGTAGCTCTCCGTCGGATACCCGCGTTCGCCCATGACCTGCGTCAGCAGTCGATCCGCGGCCCCGAGCGCGCCCGCCGGGTCGTCGATGAACTGCTCCTGCACCTGCGCGAATTGCATTCCGTAGCGCCGCTTCTCGCCCTCCGAGAGTTCCCGCAGCTCCAACTGCTCGTGCCGCTTCTCCCGTTCGGTGAGTTCGCGCTCCGCCACCTTCCGGTTCGGGGCCTGCGCCACCGTCCGGTCGTACTCCGGTCCGAAGCGTTCACGCAGCTTCCGGCTGCGCATGCGCGGCAGCAGCGCGAGCGCGACCACCGCCAAAACCGCGATGATCACCACGATGACGATGACCGTCCACAATGCGCCCGACATCCGATCCTCCTAGCCGAGTTCGTCGTTCTGCCGACGCAATGCCTCGGATGAAGATCGTCAAACGTGCCGGAACCGTCCGGTATTCACCACGCAGTAGCGGAATGAGCCGCGCGAACCGCTCCATACTGTGTTCGAGGACGGTGAAATAGTTGACGCCGAAACGGTCCGCTCGAGATGCCGCACCCGCTCCCCCGCCGGCGGGAACGGGATTCCGGCGGAATCGAATTCGGCCTCCACATACCCCGCGCCCAGCCCGATCTACCAGCCTGATTCGCCGCCCGCGGGCTGCGCGGACGCACACTCGGCGAACACTGCGAAGCGACCGCGAACGAATTGACGTACGGAGTGCGCGGATTGGGCTGCGCGCGGTGGGGGCACGCGCCATCATGGGGTATCGCAAGTCCGGCTGCCCGCGAGGAGTTCGCGCGATGACACAGGTGCCCGCCCGCTCCGAGCATCGTGCCGAGCTGGAGAAGGCGTGGGCGCGCTGGGCCACCGGTATGGGTAGGGCGACCGGGCGGCCCCGTCAGCTCGATGCGGTCCCGACGCTGCGTCACGAAGTGGTCGAGTCCTGGGAGCGTTCGCTGCGTACGGTCGATCCCGCGCGCGCGGTCGCCCCGGGCACCGACCGGGACGAATTGGGTTCGCGCTGGGCCGAATCCCCGCTGCGCACGCCGGTCACCGAACTCGCGGGCGAGCTACGCGCCATCACCGAGGACGCGGGGATGATCGCGGTGGTCACCGATGAGGTCGGCACCGTGCTCTTCAGCTGTGGCGACCGGTCGGTGCGCAGACGTGCCGAGACGGTCAACCTGGCGCCCGGCGGCTGCTGGGACGAACCGTACATGGGCACCACCGGGGTCTCCATGTCCCTGCATACCGGTCGCCCCACATCGGTCTGGGGCGCAGAGCATTTGGTGGAAGCCCTGCACGGCTGGGTCTGCTACTGCGCGCCGATCCGCGCCGCCGACGGCCGGCAATTGGGTGTCCTGGACCTGTCGACGTATTGGGACCGTTCCCATCCGCTCATGCTGACCACCGTCCGAGCGCTGGTCACCGCGATCGAATCCCGAGTGCACGTCGAGCAGTCCCGTCCCGCGCCGCGGACCCGCCTGGAGTGCCTGGGGCGCCCATACCTGTACAAGGCGGGCAAGCCGGTCGCCATGCGCCCACGGCAGCTCGAGATCCTCACGCTGCTGGCCCTGGAACCGGAGGGCTTCACCGCCGAACGCTTGCGCGAGGCCGTATATGGCGACCGGGCTGTATCTTCCAGCACCTTGAAGGCCGATGTGTCCCGGCTGCGCCAGGCCACCGACGGTCAGATCGCCGACCGCCGCTACATGCTCACCGAACCCATCGGCTGCGATGCCCTGGAATTGCTGGCCGCTTTGGAAGCCGGTGATCTGACCACCGCCGTGCGCCTGTATCGCGGTCCGCTGCTACCGGATTCGGATATCCCGGGCATCGTGCAGTGGCGCGAGCATCTCGATGTCTGCCTGCGCACCGCCGTGCTGGCCGACCGCAATCCCGAGCACGCCTTGCGCTTCGGTCAGCGCTGCCCCGACGATATCGAGATCCACGAGCACGCCATGTTCCTGCTGCTGCCCGGCGACAGCCGCCGGGCGTTGGCTGCCGCGCGTTTGCACACCGCCACACGTTCCTGAGCCACAACACATTTCGGGCGCCAACCAGGCGCCAACCAGGTTGCAGTGACTTGCCAACTTTTCACCAACCTGGCGGCAACCTCGCGCCAACCTCACGGGTTCATAGTGACCCCCGTCACCACAGGATGGGATCAGGAGCCGCGCCATGATCTATGCCAAACCAGGCAGCGACGGCAGTATCGTCGCGTTCGCCCGCCGCTACGACAACTTCATCGGCGGCGACTGGAAAGCCCCGATAGAGGGCCGCTACTTCGACAATCCCTCGCCCATCGACGGCGAAACCTTCTGTGAGGTAGCACGTTCCAGCGCCGCGGACATAGATATGGCGTTGGAGGCGGCGCACCGGGCGGCGGAGACCTGGGGTGTCACGTCGGTGACCGAGCGTGCCAATATTCTCAACAAGATCGCCGACCGGATCGAGGAGAACCTGGAGAAGCTCGCGGTCGCCGAAACCTGGGAGAACGGCAAACCCGTCCGCGAGACCCTCGCCGCGGACCTGCCCTTGGCGGTCGACCACTTCCGGTATTTCGCGGGAGCCATTCGGGCACAAGAAGGTTCGCTCGCGGAAATCGACGCGGACACCATCGCCTACCACTTCCACGAACCGCTCGGCGTGGTCGGGCAGATCATTCCGTGGAATTTCCCGATCCTGATGGCGGCCTGGAAGCTGGCGCCCGCCTTGGCCGCCGGCAACTGCGTCGTGCTCAAGCCCGCTGAACAGACTCCGGCTTCGCTGCTGCTGGTCATCGAGCTCATCGCCGACCTGCTGCCGCCCGGAGTGCTGAACGTGGTCAACGGTTTCGGCGTCGAAGCGGGCAAACCTTTGGCGTCCAGCCCGCGCGTGGCCAAGGTCGCCTTCACCGGTGAGACCACCACCGGGCGGCTGATCATGCAGTACGCGAGCGAGAACATCATCCCGGTGACGCTGGAACTGGGCGGCAAGTCGCCCAATATCTTCTTCCCCGATGTCGCGGCGGCCGACGACGACTTCCTGGACAAGGCGGTCGAAGGGTTCGTCATGTTCGCCCTGAACCAGGGCGAGGTGTGCACGTGTCCCTCACGCGCCCTGATCCATTCGTCCATCTACGACGAGTTCATGGCCCGCTGTATCGAGCGCACCAAGGCGATCAAGGGCGGCAATCCCCTCGACGATTCGACCATGATCGGCGCGCAGGCCAGCAACGATCAATACGAAAAGATCTTGTCCTACATCGATATCGGCCGCAAAGAGGGCGCGAAGGTGCTCACCGGCGGTGAGATGCGCAAGGTCGAGGGCTTCCCCAACGGGTTCTACGTCGAACCGACGATCTTCGAGGGCCGCAACGATATGCGGATCTTCCAGGAGGAGATCTTCGGTCCCGTCGTAGCGGTCACCACGTTCGACAGTGAGGCCGAGGCCGTCACCATCGCCAACGACACCCTCTACGGCCTGGGCGCCGGCGTCTGGTCCCGTGACGGCGGCACCGCCTACCGCGTCGGACGCGCCATCAAAGCCGGTCGCGTCTGGACCAATTGCTTCCACGCCTACCCCGCCCACGCGGCCTTCGGCGGCTACAAGAAGTCCGGCATCGGCCGCGAAACCCACAAGATGATGCTCGACCACTACCAGCAGACCAAAAACCTCCTGGTCTCCTACTCCCCCAAGAAGCTGGGGTTCTTCTGATATGAAAACGGGTTCCGTGTCCAGGGTGAGCATCACCGAGGCAGCCGCCGAGGTGCTGCAAGGGCTCATCGCCCACCACGGCCCGGTGATGTTCCACCAATCCGGCGGCTGCTGTGACGGCAGCTCCCCGATGTGCTACCCGCTGGGCGAGTTCCGCATAGGCGCAGCCGACGTCCTCCTGGGCCGCGTCTTCCCCGACACCTCCTTCTGGATAAGCGCCGACCAATACGAATACTGGCGCCACACCCACCTCACCGTCGACGTAGTCCCTGGCCGAGGCGGCGGCTTCTCCCTCGAAGCCCCCGAAGGCGTCCGATTCATCATCCGCTCGAGACTCTTCACCGATGCCGAAACGGCGGCGTTGGAAGCGGCTCCCGCCCCGCCCCGAGGCATCGACTTGACCGGATGAGAAGCGGTGGCGCGGCCGGTTTCTCCGGGCCGGCCGCACCACCGTGGCCTAAGCGCGTCCCGTGCCGAGCCAGGCGGTGGTGGTCAGTTCTTCGCCCGGTGTGTAGTGGGCCGACAGGTGGTCGATCATGGTCTGTTCCTGGGCTTTCCAGGTGGCCGGGTCGGTTTTGCTGCGCATCAGGTGGATGGGGGCGCTGCCTCGGGTGAGTTTGTCCCACATTTGCTGGGCTGAGACGTAGGCGAAGGATTCGGTGTGGGGGCGGACGGTTACGTCGGTGAAACCGGCTGTGCGGAGTTCGTTTTCGAAGACTTCGGGGTTTTCGAGGTTTGCGGGGTTGGGTTGGGGCATGGAGAAATTGGGGTTGCCGGCCTGGACTGCTTCGTAGAGGCGGGTCATGAGGGTGGAGTCGGCTATGGGGGCCCAGCTGGAGACTACGGCGGTGCCGCCGGGGCGGAGGATGCGGCGGAGTTCGGCGAAGCCGCGGGGGCGGTCGGGGAAGAACATGAGGCCGAAGATGGAGAAGGCGGCGTCGAAGTGGGATGAGGGGTAGCGGAGGGCTTGGCCGTCGCCTACTCCGGTGAGGAGGTTGGTGGTGGCCGAGCGCATGACGGCGTGGCGGAGGCGGCGGATCATGGCTTCGGAGAAGTCGACTGCTACTACCTCTTTCACCATGGGGGCGGCGAGGAGGGCGAGGGTGCCGGGGCCGGTGGCGATGTCGATGATGCGGGCGGAACGGGTCGGGGCGGCCAGGCGTAGGGCCTCGACGGCGAAGGGGCGCATCAGGTCGGTCATCACCTCGTCGTAGCCGTCGGCGATGTCGTCCCAGGGTGCGGGGGCGGCGAGGGGGTTGTCCGGCATCGGCATTCCTTTCGACCGCCCCAGCCTACGCAGGGGCGGGGCGGTCGAAAGGGATGGCCTAGCGGCCCGGGAGGAAGCGGATCGCGCGGGCGATGCTCATCAGGAAAGGCTGCCACTTGTCTTGCGAAACCAGCGGGGGCGCATCGAGATTGAGGAAGCGGGTGACCACGACGGTCTGGGGTTCGGTGAATTTGAGGAGGCCGTCGGGGCCGTGGCGGCGGCCCACGCCGGAGATGCCCATGCCGCCCATCGGAGCGCCGGTGGTGCCCCAGGCGGGAGCGTATCCCTCGTCGACGCAGACGGTTCCGGCGTGCAGGCGTTCGGCGATGCGCTCGCCCGCGGCCTTGCTCTCGGCCCAGACGCTGGCGTTCAGACCGTAGGCGGTGTCGTTGGCGCGGGCGATGGCCTCTTCGACGTCGTCGACCGGGTAGATGGAGACCAGCGGGCCGAAGGTCTCGTTGCGGCCGCACTCCATTTCGTCGGTGACGTCGGCGAGCACGGTCGGCTCGTAGAACAGCGGGCCGAGATCGGGCCGGGCGTTGCCGCCCGCGAGGACCTTCGCACCCTTGGAGACCGCGTCGGCGACATGCTTGGTGACCGTCTCGAGCTGCGCGTTGGAGATCAGGCTGCCGATATCGGTCGAATAGTCGTAGGCCACACCGAGTTTCGTGGCCTTGACCGCCGCCACGAACTTCTCGGTGAATTCGGCGGCCACCGACTTCTCCACGTACAGCCGCTCGATCGAGATGCACAGCTGCCCGGCATTCGAGAAGCACGCCCGCACCGCGGCTTTGGCGGCCTTGTCCAGCTTCGCGCCCTTGGTGACGATCATCGGATTCTTGCCGCCCAGCTCGGCGGAGAACCCGATCAGCCGCGCACCGCACTGCTGGGCGAGGGTGCGCCCGGTCTCCGAGGAGCCGGTGAACATGAGGTAGTCGCAGGTGTCGACGATGGCGGTGCCGACCACGGTGCCCGGCCCGGTCACCACCGCGAACAGATCCCGCGGCAGTCCGGCGCGCGCCAGCAGTTCGGCATTGGCCAGCGACGAATACGGGGTCTGGCTGTCCGGCTTCACCACGACCGCATTGCCCGCGAGCAGCGCCGGAATCGAATCACCGACCGAGAGCAGCATCGGATAGTTCCACGGCGCGATCACCCCGACCACGCCCTTGGGCACATGCCGCACGGCTGCCCGGTTCAGCACCGGGAACGCCCCCGCCACGCTGTGCGAGGCCAGCAACTCCGGAGCGACACGTGTGAAGTACCGGGCCGCGAACATCAGCCCCATGATCTCTTCCTGCGCCGCCCACCGCGCCTTGCCGGTCTCGGCCTGGACGATGTCCATCAGGAATTCGCGGTTCTCCACTACCAGCGCCCGATACCGATCGAGCACCTCGGCGCGCTCCTTGGCCGACCGCGCGGCCCATTCGACCTGCGCCGCACGCGCTTTCGTCATGGCGTTGGCGACGTCCTCGGCGGTGCCGACCGGCACGGTGCCCAGCTTCTGCCCGGTGAACACCTCGGTGATCGCTCGGTTCTCGCGATCCTGGGTCGTATCCACCGCTGCGAACGTGCGCAGACGTTCGAACACCGCGGGTGCCGGGACGGGCATCGTCGCCTCCTGATTACAAGTTACTTGCAGGTACGGATAAATCTACCCCGGTGTGGACCCGGACGTCGCCGACTGCCCGACTCGGGCCGGTCGGATCGGGTTTCCGGCCGAAAATGTCGGTCCCGCACAGGTGGGCGACCCGACCGGTTTGCCCGGTTTCGAAATTGATCTGTAACCACCGGCCCGCCGGTAACGAAGAAACCCCCAGCAGTACCACCGAATAGCAACCATCGAGTTCATCGTTCGGAAGGGATTGTTATCCATGCACGGCTCCACGTATCGGGTCGCGGCACTCGCCGCGGCCGCAGCTCTGGCAACCGTTCCCCTCGCGGGCGCGGCCCAGGCCGAAGATCCGGCCCCGCTGTATTTCCGGGCCGGCACCTTCAGCTGCTCCATCGCCTCCGACGGCACCGTCGGCTGCGATCTCGGCTCCCCCGCTTGGCTGACGATGAGGGTCGGCCAGGTCGACATCCCGCTACCGTTCCAGGTGAACCAGGTCGTCATCGACGTGCCCTGGGCCCCGGGACATCCCGGTTTCACACCCGGGGCGTACACCATGGCGGGCGGGAATCCGAGCATCGATCAGGTGGCGACCGGAAGCGATACGTGGGGACCGTGGGTGGAGCACGCAGGGGCGAAGTGCGCCGTGGGCTTCCACGGCAGCTTCTCCTGCACCAGCAAGGGGCATTCGTTCGGCTGGTATGCCTCGGCCATGTCGGCCGGCTGAGAACCCGGAATCCCGCCCGTACCTGAGGGGTTGCGGGCGGGACTTCGTTTCTCCGCCGCTGTTGCCGCTTACCGAACCGCCGTTCCGAAGGTCAAATGCCGTCCTGCTCAAAAGGACTCGTCGCGCGCGTGCCGGTCGGTGATGGCTAGCTTCGAGCAATGCTCAGACCGCGGCTCGGTGTGCGGACACGAATTCTGGCCATCGCGCTCGTGCCGAGCCTGGCCCTGGTCGTCGTCGGAATCAGCGCTACCGGTGTGCTCGTCGATCACTCCAGTGCCGCCCGGACCTGGGCCGACGAACTGCGCGACGGGATCGGCCCGACCCGGGAGATGATCACCGCGGTCCAGCTGGAACGGCGGATCACGCTGTGGCGCAGCGCCGGTATGGACACCGATCTGCGCGAGCTGACCAAGGCGCGGGCGCGGGTCGACGACGCGCTGCGCGCGCTCGCCCCCGCACAGAACCGGCTCTCGGATCTGGGTCCGCAGTCGATGAAGGAGAGCAGCCAGGCGCTGGGCGGGCTGGGCCGGCAGCTGGCCACCATTCGCGCGGGCGTGGACGCGGGCACGCTGCCCATGATCGATGCCTACCAGTTCTACAGCGGCATGCCCGAATTGGTGCTCGCCGGGGTCCGGATCGCGGAGCAGACCGCACCCGATGCCGCGACCGCGGCCGAACTCACCGAAGCCGAACAGGTGCTGCGCAGCCTGGAGGCCGCGAGCCGGGTGACCGCGCTGGGCGCGACACTCGTCAACGGCGAGGAACTGCCACCCGCACTGGCCACCGAATACGTGCGGCTGGCCGGGTACTACCGGTTGCAGATCGAACAGACGGTCGCCGACAGCGACGCCGAGCAGGCCGCCACGGCCAAACAGCTGGTCAGCGGAGCGCCGTGGCTACAGCTGGGTGCGATGGAAGCCGCACTCGTACAGCGAACGCTGCCGCGTAACAACGGAACCAGGACCTCGGCGCTGCCCCTGACCGTGGCCGAATGGTCCGCCGCCGCGACCACCGTCGACCAGGGGCTGGCGGATCTGTGGCAGGCCCAGAACACCGAAGCACAAAGACTGGCCGCCGACGCCGCCTCCGACACCACCCGCAAATCGCTGCTGGCGGCGGCCGGAATGCTGGTGGTGGCGCTGGGTGCGATCGGCGTCGCACTGGTGCTGGCGAACCGGATCATCCGGCGATTGAAGCGATTGCGCGACCGCACCCTGGCCCTGGCCGATGAGCAACTCCCCGAGACCATGCGCCGCTTGGCCGCCGGCGAACCCGTCGAAGACGAGATCCAGGCCCCGGCGCTGGACTTCGGCGGCGACGAAATCGGCCAGGTGGCATCGGCTTTCGGTCACGCCCAGGCCGCCGCGGTCGCGGCTGCCGTCACCGAGGCGCGCACCCGCGAAGGGGTCCGTGCGGTCTTCCTCAATATCGCCCACCGCAGCCAGGTCGTGGTGCACCGCCAGCTGGAGTTGCTCGACGAAGCCGAATCCAGTCAAGAGGATCCGGCGCTGCTCGAAACCTTCTTCCGCCTCGACCATCTCGCTACCCGCGAACGCCGCAATGCCGAGAACCTGGTCATTCTCGCGGGTGGGCGTCCCGGCCGCCAATGGCGCAACCCGGTCCCGCTACTGGATGTGATTCGCAGCGCCGTCGGCGAGACGATCGAGTACACCCGAGTGCGAACCGGCCGGGTGCCGGCGGTTTTCGTGCTCGGTCCCGCGGTCGGCGACCTCATCCACCTGCTCGCCGAACTCATCGACAACGCCGCCTCCTTCTCCCCGCCTCAGTCCCGCGTCGAGATCACCGGCAATACCGTCGGCCGCGGCGTCGCGATCGAGATCACCGATCAGGGCATGGGCATTCCCGAATCCGACCTGGCGGCCATCAATACCCGTCTGGCCGACCCCGCCGACTTCGGTATCACCACGCTCTCGCACGATTCCCGTCTCGGCGTGTTCGTGGTCTCGCAATTGGCCGCGCGCCACGGCATCTCGATCCGCCTCGCCGAATCCGACTACGGCGGTATCCGCGCGGTCGTCCTCATCCCCGCTCCCTTCTTGGCCCAGGCCAGCGACCCGGAACCGGCGACCGGCCTTCCCGCTCTACGCCGCGCCGACCTGGATTCCACCGCGCCGCCCGATCCCGGCCGAGGACTGGCCGCCCTCCCGGAAGACCGATTCCCTTGGCTCGCAGCGGCAACCGGAGGCAGCGCCCGCGGCGGTGACCAGCCCGGCGTGACGTCGGCCTTCAGGCATAACGCCCCGCCGGACTGGACGCGACGCCCCGACGCCGCACCGGACCGCGACGAGCGCCGCGAATCCAAGCCCGCCCTGCCGCGTAGGCAGCGGCAGGCGAGTCTCGCGCCGGAGCTGGCGAATGATCCCGGCGCGGCCGATGCGGCGTCGCCGGAGCGCGGCCCGGCCCCCGAACGCAGCGCCGATCAGGCGCGAGATCTGTTCTCCGCCATCGAGAACGGGACGCGGCGGGGCAGGCAGAGCGATCCGGGTGCCGAGGGCGCGCCCGGCGGATGGACAGGAGGACTCGGGTGAACACCCACCATGCCGGTGATCTGGACTGGTTGCTGAACGATCTGGTGGAGAAGCTGGCGGGGGTGCGGCATGCCGTCGTGCACTCCACCGATGGGCTGCTGCTGGCGAATTCGTCGCGGATGACCCGCGAGGACGCCGAGCACTTCTCGGCCATGTCCTGCACTCTCTACGGGCTCTCGCGCAGCGCCGGGCAGCGGTTCGACGGCGGCCGGGTGCGGCAGGCGGTGGTCGAGCTGGATCGCGCGGTGCTGTTCGTGACCGCGGCGGGCGACAACGCCTGCCTGGCACTGCAAGCCGGTGCCGACGCCAACCTGGGCATGGTCGCCTACGAGATGAACATGACGGTGCAGCGCGTCGGCACGTTTCTCTCCACCGGGGCGCGGCGCGGCGAATTCGGCTGAGGCCCAGCGACTTCCGGGCTATCGCGAATTCGCGTGCATCATTCCGTTACATGCATGAGTCGACTTGTCAATCATGTTCCCGCTCAACGGGATCTCGTCATCGAGTGTTACATACGTACCGTTACGTTTTGGCGATGTTCAGAGCGAGACTCGGTGTCCGGACCCGTGTTCTCGCCATCGCACTCGTCCCGAGCCTCGCGCTGCTCGTGATCGGTGTGGGTGGTGCGGGATACCTGGTTGTCGAGGGCAGAAACGCGCGCGAATTCGCCGACGCGCTCAATGCCGCCACCCCGCTCACCAAGGAATTGGTGAGCGCGGTGCAGCAGGAGCGGCAGATCACGCTGTCACAGCTGGCCGGAGGCGACGCCAACCCGAAAGGCTTGGCCCAGGCGCGATTGCGGCTCGACAACGCGCTGCGCGCGATGGACAAGACCACCCCGGACATGGAGGAGCTCGGCCCCGACGGCGTCAAGGGCGACGTCGGTGGCTTCCAGACGCTGACCCGGGCGCTGGCGGGCGTGCGCACCCAGATCGACGGCAACGCACTCCAGATGACCGAGGCGTACAGCTTCTACGGCCACCTGCTCGACCTGGTCTCCATCGGCACCAAAGCCGTCACCGGCGCCGCCCCGAACCCCGAGACCGCCGTCGAGATCGGCGAGACCCTCCAGATCGTCTCCGCCTCCGAAATGCTCTCCCGCGGCGCCGCTCTGGCCGAAGTGCTGATCAACAACGGCGTGCTGCCGCCGGAGCTGGCCATCGAATTCGCCCGCCTGATCGGCGCGTACCGGGTCAACATCGAAGCCTTGGTCGCCGACGGGGACAACAAGCACTCCGAAGCCGCCAAGGCGGTGACCGGCAATCCGAACTGGACCAAGCTGGTCATGATGGAGAACTCGCTGCTGGCCCGCGCGATGGATCCCATCACCGCCGCCCCCGCCAAGGCCGGGACCACCCGCGAGCCGGCGCCGCTGACCTTCACCGACCAGGAGTGGCAGGAGGCCGTCACCTCGGTCAACAAGGCGCTGCTCGAATTCTGGGACGGCCAGAGCAAATACGCGCAGGGCCTGGCCGCCGACGCCGCCGACCGCAATGCCACCGATTCGGCGCTCGCCGGCGCCGGCATGCTCGCGGTCTCGGTCTCGGCGTTCCTGGTCGCGCTGGTGCTGGCGAACCGGATCATCCGGCGGCTCAAGCGGCTTCGCGACCAGACCATGCAGCTGGCCGACGAGAACCTGCCGCAGATGATGGCCAAGCTCAACGAGGGCAAGACCATCGACGCCGCGGCCGAGACCCCCGTGCTGGACTTCGGTATGGACGAGATCGGCCAGGTGGCGAAGGCGTTCACGCACGCGCACGCCGCCGCCGTCGCGGCCGCCGTCACCGAGGCCCGCACCCGCGAGGGCGTCAAGGCGGTCTTCCTCAATATCGCCCACCGCAGCCAGGTGGTCGTGCACCGCCAGCTCGAGGTGCTCGACGAGGCCGAGTCCAAGCAGGAGGATCCGGCGCTGCTGGAGATCTTCTTCCGCCTGGATCACCTCGCCACCCGCGAACGCCGCAATGCCGAGAACCTGATCATTCTCGCGGGCGGCCAGCCGGGTCGCCAGTGGCGCAATCCCGTTCAGCTGGTCGAGGTGGTGCGCTCGGGTGTCGGTGAGGCCCTGGACTACACGCGCGTGAAGATCGCCCGCCTGCCCGAGATCGCGGTCGCCGGATCCGCCGTCGCCGACGTCGTGCACCTGCTGGCCGAGCTGGTCGACAATGCCGCCCAGTTCTCGCCGCCGCAGTCGCAGGTCGAGGTGCGCGGCAATGTGGTCGGCAAGGGCGTGGCAATCGAGATCGTGGATCAGGGCATGGGCATGCCCGAGCCCGAGATGGCCCGGCTCAACGACATGCTGCGCAACCCACCGGATTTCGGCGTCAACACGCTGTCGGAGGATTCCCGCCTCGGCATGTTCGTGGTGGCCCGGCTGGCGCAGCGCAACGGAATCTCGGTGCGGCTCACCGAATCCGATTACGGCGGCGTACGGGCGATCGTGCTGGTGCCGAACACCCTGACCGTGGCCGCCGGGCGCACCGGTGAGATCCCGGTGGTGCCGCGGCGTCCCGAACCGGCCCCCGAATCACGCCAACTGGAGTCCGCGCGGTCGGTCATCGAAGCCCTGCCCCAGGTTCCGGCCGCACCAGAACTACCGGAGCGCCAGATGTCCTTCGAGACGCCGAGGCCGTTCGAGCCGTTCAAATCGTTCGAACCTTCGCGCACCTTCGAGCCCGAACAGTACGAGCCGCCGACCGACCCGAGGGGCGCTCGCTCGCAGCAGGTTTCGGCCCAGCAACCGGATATCGAGTTCCGCCCGCGCGAACGCGATCGCTCCCAGTACACTGGCTCCGACGTCCGGCCCGCGCTTCCGCGTAGGCGCCGGCAGGCAAGTCTCGCACCGGAATTGGCGCAGGATACGGCGGCGCCCGAGGCGCCTCCCGAATCCTCCCGCACGGCCGAGCAGGCCCGAGACCTCATGTCCGCCATCGAAAACGGAACCAGGCAGGGCCGCCGGGCCGATCCCGGTGCTTTCGGGCCTGAGTCAGGTTCCTACTCAGACCGACAGGAAGGCGACGGTGACCACCTCCAACGCTGGTGATCTCAACTGGCTACTCGACGATCTGGTGGATCGGCTCGCGGGTGTCCGTCACGCCGTGGTGCATTCCACCGACGGATTGCTGCTGGGCCGCTCCTCGGCCATGAGCCGGGAGGACGCCGAACACTTCGGCGCCATGTCCTCCACCCTCTACGGTCTGGCGCGCAGCGCGGGCACCCGGTTCGACGGCGGCGGCGTGCGCCAGGCGGTCATCGAACTCGACCGGGCGGTGCTGTTCGTGACCGCCGCCGGCAGTCACGCCTGCCTGGCTCTGCAAGCCACCGAGCAGGCCAATCTGGGCATGGTCGCCTACGAGATGAACCTGACCGTGCAGCGGGTCGGCACCTACCTGTCCACCACACCGCGCCAGAACCTGGCCGGACAAGGGAACCCTCGATTGTCATGATGCCGCGGCCGGGGGAACAACAGTGGTTCGATGACGCGGCCGGTCCGCTCGTGCGCCCCTACGCACGGACCGGTGGCCGAACCATGGGCGCGGGGCACGATCTGGACATGCTGACGGTGGTGGTGGTTCCCAACGCCGCCCCGCCGCTGCGGCGTGTCGAACCGGAGTACGCGGAGATCGTGCGGTTGTGCCGCCTGCCGCTGTCGGTGGCCGAGGTTTCGGCCGCCATCCGGCTCCCGCTGGCGGTGACCAAAATCTTGGTCGGGGACCTCATCTCGGACAATATCCTCAACTTCCGCGCGCCCGTCTCCCCGGAGGCGGCGCCCGGTGACCTCAACATTCTGCGAGCTGTACTCGATGGCATCCGAAAACTTTGACAATGCGCGCCCCCTGGCCGCCTCGGTGAAGATCCTCATCGCGGGCGGTTTCGGTGTCGGCAAAACGACCATGGTGTCGGCGATCAGTGAGATCACTCCGCTGCGCACCGAAGAACTCATCACCGAAATGTCCACCGGCGTGGACGATCTGCGCGGCGTGGAGGGTAAAACCACCACCACCGTCGCGCTGGATTTCGGTCGTATCACCATCGACCAGAACCTGGTCCTGTACCTCTTCGGTACGCCCGGCCAGGACCGCTTCTGGTTCCTCTGGGACGAATTGGCGCGTGGCGCGCTCGGCGCGGTGGTCCTCGCCGACACCCGCCGCCTCGAAGGATCGTTCGCCGCGATCGACTTCTTCGAACGCCGCGGCGTCGCCTTCACCGTGGCGGTCAACTGCTTCGACGGGGCGCCCATGTACACCCCGGTCGAGGTGCGCGACGCACTCGACCTGGACGAGCACATCCCGATCCTGCTCTGCGATGCGCGGGACCGCAGTTCGGCCAAGAACGTGCTGATGACGCTGGTGGAGTACCTCATCGAGCGGGCCGCCGGCGGCGCGCGCGTCTGAGCGACACCCAACTGCGCGGCGGCCGCGCGGTCACCCCTCGGGGCGATCGGGCGCCGCCGCGCAGCTGTTTCAGCCGGTTCGGTAGCGACCAGGCGTGGTGCCGATGACGGCGGTGAAGGCCGCGATGAAGCCGCTGGGGTTCGCCCATCCGCAGGCGTGCGCGACCCGGGTGGTGTCGTGGCCGTCCGCGAGCAGCACGAGCGCGTGATAGATGCGCAGCTGGGTGCGCCACTCGTAGAAGGTCATGCCGAGTTCGTCGTGGAGCAATCGGCTCAGGGTGCGGGTACTGGCTCCGATTCGCTGCCCGAGGTCCGCCAAAGGAGTGCTGTCGCCGGGGTTTTCGTACAGCAATCGCGCGAGGGCCTGTAATCGGTCGTCGCGCGGTTCCGGCAGTTGCAGTGGTTGTTCACGGGTCTCGCGGAGTTCATCGACGAGGACTCGGCGCAGGCGCGCCCGGGCGGCGCGGTCCGGATCGCTCGCGGCCTCGAGATTGCGTGGTCCCGTCAGCGTGAGCAGGATTTCGCGGGCGAGGCCGGAGGCCAGGAACACGACCGGCCGATCCGGCACCAGCCGCGCCAGCGAGGGCGGAAGGAACTCGATCCGCATATCGGTGTGACCGTGCGCCCGGTGATAGTGCCTGAACCCGGCCGGTGTCCAAGCGACACGATCGGCGGGCACGATCGAGGTACCGGATTCGGTGTGCACCGACAGCACGCCCCGGGCCGCGTACACCAGATGCCCGCGATCATGCGAATGCGCCGAACTCGTGCCCCCGGACAGCCACAGATGCATCCCACCCGACGGCCACAGCCGGGATGTCGGGCCGGCCTCATCAGGTTGGCGGCTATCGGGCATAAGTTGGCTTTCTATCGGTAGTCGGCCATATCGGTCCTCGACAACAGTAGATCCCATGCGCGAGAACCTGAATACGACGATGCGAGCAGCGGTCTGCACCCGGGCGGGCGGCCCGGAGGTACTGGAGGTCCGCGAGCTTCCGATCCCCGCGGTTCGTGCGGGCTGGAGCCTGGTGCGGGTACGCGCCGCAGGCTTGAACCGTTCGGAACTGCGGACCCGTCAAGGCCATTCGCCGTCCGTGCGTTTCCCCCGGGTGCTCGGCATCGAATGCGTGGGCACCATCGCGGTCTCGACCGACCCCGCCCTGCCCGAAGGCACCACCGTGGCGGCGGTCATGGGCGAGATGGGCCGCGAATTCGACGGCGGCTACGCCGAATACGCCTTGCTCCCGAACGCATTGCTGATGCCGATCACCACCGCCCTCCCGTGGGAGACCCTGGCGGCACTCCCCGAGACCTACCTGACCGCCCAGGGCGCGTTGGACGCCGCGGGCATCACCCCGGATGGCAAAGGACGGTTACTGATTCGCGGCGGTACTTCGTCCGTGGGCATAGCGGCCGCGACCATCGCCGCCGCTTACGGCTTCGACATCGCCGCCACGACTCGCCAGCCGGCCAAGGCCGGCACCCTATCCGCCGCGGGCGTCGCTCACGTCCTCGTTGACGACGGCCGGCCGTTATCAGTGCGCATGCAAGAGATCTGGCCCGACGGACCGGACTACATCCTGGATCTGATCGGCACCGACACCGTGCTGGACTCCCTGCACCTGGTCCGTCGCGGCGGAACCGTCTGCATGTCAGGCTCGCTCAGCGGCTGGCTGATCCCCCACTTCGAACCGATCGCCATGATCCCCTCCGGTACCAAACTCACCGCCTTCCACAGCGATAACTGCAAAGGCGACACAGCCGCTTTACAGCGAGTCGTCGACCAGGTCGAGACCGGTGCCTACCGCCCCAACCTCGACCGCGTCTTCGAATTGACCGATATCGCCGCCGCCCATCGATACATGGAGGACAACCGCGCCGCCGGCAAACTGATCATCGTTCCCTAGCCGTTGATTTCGTCGACCCGGTCGGCATAGAACGCGAGATGGCCGGCGATCCGGTCCGATGCCGGATGCGGCCGCTCATAAACCCACGCCACATCCTCGCGCCGCTCCCCGTCGACCGATACGCCGTAATACGACGCGTCCCCCTTGTACGGGCAGTAGCTGGTAGTCGAACTGGGCACGAGCAGCGACCGGTCGACGTCCTCGATCGGAATATATTGCACCGCAGGATAGTTTGACTCCCGCACCGTGACAGCACGCTTCGTATCGGCAATGGTGCGCCCGTTCACCCGAACCGTCACCCGACCGGGATTCGCCTCGAACACGAGCGGATGGTCAGATCCCGGTTGCAGCACAGGACGTTCAGTCATGATTACCTCTCCTAATTGACAGTGGGAGTGAATCCGCCGTCGATGCGCAGGTTGGCGCCATTGACGGAAGCACCGAACGGACTGGCGACGAACGCCACCAAGGCCGCGATCTCCTCGGGTTCGGTGAGCCGGTGAGAAGGACTGTTCAGCGGGCCTTCCAACAGTACGCGGGTGGCTGATTCGATATCCGGAAGCCCGTGCTGCTCAGCGAAATGCGCTGCCAGTTCCCGGAATCCATCGGTCCGCGTCGGCCCGGGGCTGATGGTGTTCGCGGTGACGCCGGTGCCCGCGAGCTCTTTGGCGAGGCTGACGGTGAGATTGGCCAGCGCCGCTTTGGCGGCACTGTAGGCGGCACGGTTGGGCAGCGGATTGGGATTGGCGGCGCTGCCGATCTGAATGATGCGGCCGTACCCGTTCGCCCGCATACCCGGGGAGAGCGCCCGGATCATCCGCACCGCCGACCCCACATTGCTGTCGTAGAGCGCGAGCCAATCCGCGGCCGTAGCCGCATCCCAGCCATCGGTGCCCAGACCGCCGGCATTGTTGACCAGGATGTCTATGCCGCCGAAAGCATCCCAGGCCCGCTCGGCGACCGCGGCGGCGGCCATATCGTCCGCGAGATCCCCGAGCGCGACAGCCGCTCTACCCCTTTCGGCGACAATGACTTCCGCCGTGTCCTTCGCCCGCTCGGCGTCGCGACCGTGCACCACGACCGCCGCCCCTTCTCGTGCCAGCCCGCAGGCAATGGCCCGCCCGATCCCGCTGGTACTACCTGTGACCAGGGCACGCTTGCCCCGCAATCGCATATCCATGGTGACGGACTCCTCTGTGCGAGTTAGCTTTTAGAGATAGCTTTGGCCAAAGCCATTGCCCAGAAGGTACGCTCTGTGTGTGTCCATGTCCAGAGCTGACCGTTCCCCCGCCGAAAGACCGAATCCGCCAGCGGGGCCGAAGGATTCGGTCGACCGTTTCGTCGACGCGTGGGGTCGGATCCAACCGGAACTCGACCTGTCTCCGCTGTCGGTGGTCCAGCGCCTGGGCCGGGTCCGCCGCGCCCTCGAGGCCGAGATCGAGTCGACCTTCGCCGACTTCGGCCTCAACGGCCCGGATTACGTCGCCTTGGCGACCCTGCGGCAACTCGACGATCCGAACGGCGTCCCGCAGCGCCGCTTGATGCGCGAACTCGGCCTCACCTCGGGCACCATGAGCACCCGCGTGGATCGTCTTGCCGCCCAGGGCTTCGTGGTCTGCCGCCCCGACCCGAAGGACCGCCGCAACACCCTGGTCGCGCTCACCGAAGCCGGCCATGAACTCATGGACCGGGTGACCCCCGCCCATGTGAGCAGCGAGGATCGCATGCTGGCGGCCCTGAACCCGGATCAACGCGAAATGCTCGCGGACCTGCTCCGGCAGCTGCTCGTCTCCTACGAAGGTTCTGTCGCGGCCGGTGAACTGCCCAGACTGGGAATGACGCTGGCATCCGCCCATCGCGCCATGGACGCCCGCCGTGCGGTCGGTCTGCCCGAGATCACCGGCCTACTGGTCAAAGCCGTCGACAAGGGCGGCCGCGCGGACCGAGCCGGCATCACCACCGGAGACGTCCTGATAAATGCGGGCGGCCACGAATTGCGTTCCATAGCAGCCCTGTACGCCGCCTGTCGCGAGGCAACAAGCACCGAGCTGGCCGTCACAGTGATCCGTGGCGTCGATACCCGTTGTGACGCAACGCTGAACCTGACGCCCCACCCCGGCGACAGCACGTCCTGCACATCGAATCCGACGGCCGGAATCCATCACGTGTGAATGCCGTGGCCGTGAACCCCGAATCTCATAAGTGGTACACACGTATCATCATAGATGATACGTTCATACCGTAAAAACTGACGAGAGGGAGGGCGATGCCGAAGATCGGGCGATTCACCAGCGAGGAAGCAGAGGCGGCCTTCCTGAGCGCTTACGACGCGATGGCCGCGAAATGGCCGGTGCCGTCGACCATCGTGGACGTCGAAACATCGTTCGGGACAACACGAGTGCGCAGATCCGGAGACGGGGAGGGCGCGCCGATCGTGTTGTTGCCGGGCGTCGGCGGCAACGGTCAGGTGTGGCTGCGGTTCATCGAGGATCTGGCACGAGACCACGTCGTGTACACCCCCGATGTGATGGGGTGGGCTGGGCGCTGCGTGCAGACGGCTCCATTACGTGACGCGGAGGACATCGCGAAGTGGATGAGCGAGGTGCTCGACGGGCTCGGCGAGGATCGGGTTCACCTGGCCGGAAACTCCTTGGGCGCGTGGCTGGCCGGTGCGATCGCGGTGTATCGCTCCGATCGGTTGGCGAGCCTGACCATGCTGGAACCGAGCGGGGCGACCTTCAGCAAGCCGCGCTGGAGCCTGCTGTTCAAATTCCTGATAGCGGGCATGCGACCGACGCCCGAGCGGATGCGAAAGCTCAACCAGTGGTTGATGCCCCGCGCCGACCTCCCGGAGGAGGAGTTCGCGGCCGCGATGACCATCATGAAGTTCCGCATGGCGTTGCCGTGGGACCGCCCATTCACCGACGCTCAGCTGGCCGCCATCGCCGCCCCGACCCTGGTGCTCATCGGCGCGGAAACCGTCGTCAACGATCCCGAGATCGTGTCCGCCCGTGCCCGCGAACATATCCCGTCAGCCGAGGTCGAGATCTTCCCGGGTGTCGGCCATGACCTGTTCTGGGCGAACCCGGAACAGGTGATCCCACGGTTCCTGCGCTTCACCGACACCCACGACCCCATCCGCGCGAGCCGCGCCCGATAAGCCCGGCCCGCTCAGTCGAATTCGATGTCGGCGAAGTCGCTGATCCAGCGGTGCGGCGGGCGCGGGGTATTGGGTTCGCCCGGACGCGTCACGCCGATCGCGGACCAACCGGCTGCTACGGCGGCATCCACTTCGTCCGGGTGGTCGGAGAGGAACAGGATGCTGTCCGCCGGTACGCCGATCGCGCTGGCGATCTTCTCGTAGGAGGAGGGTTCGCGCTTCGGGCCTGCGGTCGAGAGATCGAAGTGACCGCTGATCAGGGGCGAGAGGTCTCCCCCGCGCGCGAAGGCGAACCAATCCTTCTGGTTGCGAACCGAACCCGAGGAGTAGATGTAGAGCTCGATTCCGGCGTCACGCCAAGCACGCAGGACCGGTTCGACATCCGGGAAGAATTCGCCGTACAAAGAACCGTTGCGGAAACCCTCGGCGCAGATGATGCCTTGGGCGGCCTTGAGCGGTTCGGACTTCACGTCCGAGTTCAGCCAGCCGATCAGGATTGCGGCGACCTCGGCGGCGTCGGCATCGGGGCGCTCGGCTTGGGTGCGGGTTGCCTCGATGATCGAATCGGCTGCTCCGCCCTGGTTTTCGGCGAGCCAGCCCGGCAATCGGTCGCGCGTGTACCCGTACAGCTCCTCCCGCACCGAACTGGTCGGGCTGGTGGTGCCTTCGATATCGAGCACGATCGCTTTGATCATGCCGCGGTCAGCTCGTCGAGGGTCGGGAAGCCGGTGGAGATCTTGTCGCCGGTGAAATCGCCGACCCAGCCGTCCTCTTCCTCGAAGAAACGGACGGCCACGAACTCCGGATGGGTGCCCATATCGAACCAGTGCAGGGTGCCGGCCGGAACCGACACCAGATCGCCCGCGGTGCAGACGGTCGCCAGCACCTCATTGCCGAGATGCAGGTAGAAGCAGCCCTGGCCCGCCGCGAAGAACCGCACCTCGTCCTCGGCGTGCCGATGCTCGTCGAGGAACTTGGTGCGCGCGGCCACGGCCTTGGCGGGCCATTCGGGATCGGCGTCGTCCGGGTGGATTCGGGCCACGTCGATGAACTTGTACCGGCCGTCGGCATTCAATTCGTCGATGCGCGAGCGGTACTCGGCCAGCAGGTCCTCGGTTGAGGTCGCGCCGGTCAGGTTTTCGAGCAGCGGCCAGCGTTCGAAGGTGATGCCGCGCTTGCCGAGTTCGGCGGCGATCTCGGCGTCATCGCTGGTACGCAGCTTGACATCGGCGGCGTCCTGATCGGACATGATCTGAAGCAGAGTCATCGGGGTTCCTTTCTCGGAACTAATTGTCGCCCACCGGAATCTCACGGTGCCCGGTCAAGGTGGTCAGTTCGCACATGGCCTCGAGGCATTCCGCGCGATCGCGGGCCTGCGCGAGCGTGGCGCCCCAGGCGGTGATGCCGTGGCCGGCGATGAACAGCACGGGCGGCGCGTCGGGATGCTCGGTCAGGTACTTCTCGATGTCCTCGCCGATGCGCGGCACGTCCGCGTGATTCGGGAACACCGGAATGTCGATGGCGTCCGGGCGAACTCCGCCCAGTCCCTTGATCAGCTCATATCCGGAGAAGCGCACGGTCTGCACGGTTGCGCTCGCTGCACCGATCGAGAGCGCGGTGGCGTGCGGCGGGTGCACATGCACGACGGCTTCACTGCCGCGCGTGCGGTAAACGGCGGTGTGGATGGTGGTTTCGGCCGACGGGCGGCGACCGTCCGCGCGCACCGGCTGCGAATCCACGACGGCGACGGTGACCATATCGGTCCCGGTCAGCTCGCCCTTGGACAGGCCGCTCGCGGTGATCACGGCCGTATCGCCTTGCCGCACCGAGATATTGCCTGCGGTCCCCGGCATCCAGCCATTGGCATACAGTTTGCGGGCGATGTCGGCGATTTGCTGCCCGGCCTGCAATGTTGCACCGGATGCATGTCCAGCCAGTTCGGCGGGCGGCACCGCGCCATCAGCTGCGGCGGGATCGACCAGTACGCCGTTCTCGGTGACGACAGCGGTCACCAGCTCACCCGGCGTGACATCGAACGCCGGGTTGAAGGTCTGCGTACCTACGGGAGCCGTTGTCACACCGCCGAATCCGGTCACCTCGGCGGCGGCACGCTGCTCCACCACGATGTCGCTACCGTGCGCCGTCGAAATGTCACGTGTCGATTCCGGCGCGACCACGATGAACGGAATGCCGTGATGCTTGGCGGCGAGCGCCAGCATGTAAGTGCCGATCTTGTTGGCTACCGCGCCATCCGCGGTGATCCGATCCGCACCCACGATCACCGCGTCCACATTCTCGGTGGCCATGGCCCACGCGGCCGCCGAATCGATGGTGAGCCGATGTGGGATACCGGCTTCCGCCATCTCCCAGGCGGTCAGCCGCGCGCCCTGCAACAGCGGCCGGGTCTCATCCACGATCACCTCGGCCAGCCGGCCGCGCTGATGCAGCACGCGCATCGCACCGATCGCGGTCCCCCAGGCGGTCGTCGCGAGCCGCCCGGTATTGCAATGCGTGAGCAGCCGCAAAGGCCGGTCCCCGCACAGGTTCCGAAGCAGATCCGCCGCATGCGTCGCCGCCGCGAGATTGGTGCGCCCGTCCTCGGCCTGCATCTCCAGCGCTTCGTCGAGCACCGCCTGCACGCCGTCGTCCAGCTTGCGCAATGCCCGCTGCACACCCCACGCCAAGTTGACCGCGGTGGGCCGGGCGTCCGCGATCCGCTGGGCATCGCTCCGCACCGCCGCGGCATCCACGACTCCATCGGTGGTGTGCGCCAGCGCGGCGATGACAACCCCGAACGCCCCCGACACCCCGATCGCCGGCGCGCCGCGAATGGCCAGCGTCTTGATCGCATCGATGACCTGATCGACCGTGGTGATCCGCAACTCCCGCAACTCCTGCGGCAATGCTCGCTGGTCGATGGTGACCAAGGCACCCTCGTCCCACACGATCGAACTCTGATCCATCTAAGTAATGTCCTCTTGACGCAGATAATCGGGCACCGCCCGCGAGTCGCGGGCACACGCCCACCGTATCGAACACCGATCGCGGCGTGACCGGCAGGTTTCGGATCACCCGAATCCGAAACCCGAGGCGAACGGTCTGTCATCTCAGTGGCCCCGCCCATACCGCATTACAATTCCGGTATGGCAAGAGCGCGTCGCACCAGAAAGATCACCGTGTCGATGCCCGAGGAGATCGCCGCCACCCTCGACGATTGGCGCGCCACCGGCCGCATCGAATCCATCTCCTCCTTCGTAGCCGAATCGGTTCGCGCCCGGGTCAACCGCGCCGAATCCCTGGCCCGCCTCGAGAACGCCCTCGGCGGCCGCCCACCCCTCGACCTCATCAACCGGGCCCGCGCGGTCCAAGGTCTACCGCCCTTACCTGACAAGGAGGCTCCCGGCGACCACGCCGGCGCGGCATGACCACCGCAGGCTCCACGCTCGGAGGCGTGGTTTTCGACACCGCCGCCCTCACCGCCTGGGCCCATCGAGTCGCCTACGTCCAATCCGTGGTCTGGGCCACCGCCGACGCGGGCCACACCATCATCGTCCCCGCGACCGCCCTCGCCGCCGCCCGCGCGCTCATCCCCTCCGGCCGCCTCGATATCCTCGCCGTCCTGCTGGATCTGCCGAACACGGTCATCCAACCCCTGGACCGCCCCGCCAGCGATCACCTCGGCGCGGCTCTCGCCGACCGTCCCGACGCCGACGCCTTGATCCCCGCCGGTCACGCCACCATCGAAGCCGTCAGCCGCGACTGGCCCTGCCTCACCGACCGCCCCGAAACCCTCCGCAAACTCGACCCCCGAGTCCAAACCGACAAACTCCCCTGACTTCGGGATCTTCTCCTTCAAGATCTGATAGCGTGCGCCGAAAGCGGCTGCGCAGGAGTTGATTTCGTCATGGTGATCAGACATGTCGACGACTATGACGACGATCGGAATCCGAAGGTCAACGTCTCGGTATCGGTGACGGTGAACGTGACTTCGCAACCACTGCACCAGGAATCGACCTACGCGGTGACGGCCTCCCCGCCCGCCGAACAATTCCCCGCGCTCTACGCCGTCCCGTCCGCCACGCCAGCTCCCGGCCCGTTCGTCACCATGACATTGGACGGCGGCCTCCCCTGCCGCCTGGAATTCACCTCCGACTGGCACGAGCGGGTAGCACCGAAAGACGTCGGCGACGAGCTCTTCGAGGCGTACCAGGACGCCATGAACGAGCGCCACGGCCGGCACTCCGCCTCGCACAGCTCCGCCCGCAGCGGTCTACTCTCCGCCCGCGAACAAGCGATCATGCTGCTGGAGACGCGCACCTGGAACAAATACTGCCGAATCCAAGACGACCTCCTCTCCGACGGCAACTACCTGATCCGCGGCGCCACCACCCAATACGCCAAACCCGTTCTCTCCATGACCGGCAACCGGGAATCGATCCACTCGATCACCGTCTCCCCACTCTGGCCCGGCTGCACCAACCCTCGCGTACTCGAAAAAGAAGTCCTCTGGTGCGCCGACCGAATCCGCGACCTACGCCCCAAATTCGCCCCCACCCGCGACTGGTCCTCCTACTCCGACGAAGAACTCTTCGACCTCCAGCGCCGCCACCGCCGCCAACTGATGCAGAACAACGCACTCTGAAATTCAAAACTGGTCAGCTGGTACGACTCGGCCCCATTGGAAGAGTTCCATATGCCGACGAGCCCGATAACGGCTCAGACGGAGTGAATATCCTTATATCACAACAGGATTCGTATTCCGGTGCGTGAGATACCCGCGTAAAATAGGGGTATGGGGATGCAGGGGGAATTCATCGAAGCGGTGGCGGAGTTCGCCGACGCCACCGATATCCTGTTGACCGCATCGTTGAATTCCTTGTCCGACACCGATATCACCGCGGTGTTGCGCAGTATCGAGAATTCCAAGCGTCGCCTGGAAGCGGTCGGGCACCGGCTGGTGATCGAGGTTTCCGATCGGTCGATGCCCGCGCGGGCCGGATGCGCCAACATCGCAAGCTTTCTCGCTGAAACCCTGACCTTGTCGCGTGCCGAAGCGCGGGCGCGGGTCAACGCCGCCACGTATGTGGGGGTGTTTCGTGACATGCATGGTGTCGAGCGTGAACCGTTGCTGCCGGTGACCGCGGCCGCCCAGGCCGAGGGGGAGTTGTCGGTGCAGCAGGTGCGCGCGATCGTGAAGATCCTGGACCGGATCCCGGCGGCCGCACCGGCGGGAGCCAAGGCCGAAGCCGAACAGATCCTGGTCGCCCACGCCCGGTCCGGGGGTTCCCCCGATGATCAGCCGAAGGTGGGGAATGCGATTCTGGGGCGGTTGGATCCCGACGGCGCCCTGACCGACACCCGTGACCGGGCCCGGATGCGGGAGCTGGTCTTGGGCAAGCAGCGCGTGGATGGCATGTCCACCCTCAAGGGCGAGATCGTCCCGGAATTGCGGGCGTTGTTGGAGCCGGTGCTGGCCAAGTACGCGCGCCCGGGCATGTGTAACCCGGCCGATCCCGACAGCCCGACGGCCGCCGACGCTGATGCCGACCGTGGTGTCGATCGCGCGATGCTCGAGGCGGCGGCCGCCCGCGATACTCGCACCAGTGGGCAACGCACCCATGACGCGCTGCTGGCGCTGCTGGCCCCGAGCGTCACCCTCGACGGGCTCGGCACTCACCGGGGTCTGCCCGTTGCGACGGTGATCACGATGAGTGTCCAGCAGCTGGAAACCCTGTCCGGTGTCGCCACCACCGCGACCGGCGGCACTATCCCGGTCGCCGATGCGGTCAAGCTGGCCGCTGCGAAGTCCTCGCGGTTTGTGACGGTGGTCGATCCGGTGGGAATGCCGTTGTATTTCGGGCGTTCTCGTCGTCTGGCCAGCCCCGCCCAGCGCTTGGCGTTGACTGCGACCGAGAAGGGCTGCACGCGCCCCGGCTGCGATGCCCCCGCGTCGATGGCGGCGGTGCATCACGTCACTGAATGGGCCAAGGGCGGCACCACCGATCTGGATAATCTGACGTTGGCGTGTGATCGCTGTCATGCCCTGGTGCACGACGGACCTGGGGGTTGGAAAACTGTTGTCATGCCGAAAGATTCGCGCTATGCGGGACGGACGGGCTGGATCGCGCCTGCCCATATCGATCCGACCGGGACACCGAGAGTGAATCACCGCCACCATGCCGGGGAGATGATGGAACGCGCCTTGGCGCGCATCCACCCGCGCTCCCCGATCCTGCGGTCGTGAAATTCCCGGGATCGGGAAATCTGTAAAAGGTGATACGTGCAGCCACTACCGTCGAAAACCGCCGGTCGAGGCTCCCAAGTCGCGTCAGCGAAGGTCCGGCAGGGCACACGACCCAGCCACACTATCCTTCTTTAATCTCTTCATCCCACCCCGAATTCGCCCCCGAATGCCGACTGGTCTCAGCACTCCAACGCCGAACTCTTCGAACTATGTCGGCCCCACTGCGCTCGGGCGGGATTGCGGCAGACCGAATGTCGGGAGGACGGTTTCTTCGAAGCGTGTCATGGCGCTGATTCGGTCGCCCGAGAGCGCGAGGACGAAGAGGCCGACTCCATGGCTCCCGGTCGGCGTCCGCCGGTAGACCCCGAACGCCGGTTGACCGTTGGCACGCGTCGGCACCAGCTCGAATTGCTGTCCCGAACCGAAGACGAACGCGCAGAAGCGGGCAACGCTGTCCAGACCCCGATATTCCAACGGCATCGGTGGCATCGTCATGAAGACGTCGTCGGTCAACAGCGCCACCAAAGCCTCAATGTCGGCGGCTTCGTAGGTGCTGACGAACTTCGCTACGATCGCGTCCTCGGCAGGTGAGCCGTTGGCGGGCGGCTGCTCGCGGGCGGGATCCGGCAGTCGGCGCTGCATTCCCGCCCGTGCGCGTTTGAGGGCGCTCTTCACCGATTCGATTGTGGTGTCCAGCATCTCGGCCACCTCGTTCGCATGGAATCCGAGAACGTCGCGCAGGATGAGCACGGCGAGCTGGCGAGGCGGCAGGATCTGGAGGGCGGTCACGAAGGCCAGCGAAATGGATTCGGTCTGCTCATAGCGCGCCTCCGGGCCGAGCGGCACACTGATCGCACCGCCCAGTAGGGCGTCCGGATATGGCTCCAGCCAGTGGATTTCGCCCAGCCCCGTGGGTTCCGGCGGTTCGATTCCCGGAATATCCCACTGCTTCGCGGGACGCCGGCGCGCGCCCCGCAAGGCGTCCAGGCACCGGTTGGTGGCGATGCGATAGAGCCAGGTGCGCAGCGCGGCGCGCCCGTCGAACTGTTCGAGACCTCGCCAAGCGGCGAGCATCGTGTCCTGGAGCGCGTCCTCGGCATCCTGAACCGAGCCGAGCATCCGGTAGCAGTGCACCTGTAGCTCCCGGCGGTGTGGCTCGGTCAGCGCCCGGAATGCCTCGCCATCACCGGCCCGCGCCCTCGACATCAAATCCGTCCGCACCGACTCCACTCCGGCCACCTCATCGCTTATGCGCAATCCCATCCTGTTTCGACGCCGGCCGAGCTGCGAAAGGGGCGGTCGCCCAGCGCCTCTTTGCTTGCCGCCACGACGTCCAGACCAGTGATAGCCGACCGCATCCGCGAAGGAGCACGCAAATGGGAAAGATCGTCATCAGCTCGAACATCACACTCGATGGAGTGGTTCAAGACCCGGACGGCGAGGAGGGTTTCGACCGGGGCGGCTGGTTCCACCAGTGCGTGACAGGCAAGGACCTCCAAGCCTGGGTCACCCGCGAAACCGAAGAACTACTGCGTGCCAAAGCGCTCCTGCTGGGCAGGCAGACCAGCGATTGGTTCGCGACCCGCATGCTGTCCCGCGACGATGCGGAGGTCCGCGTGAGCCGCGAGTGGGCGGAAGGAGTGAAAAGCCTCCCCAAATACATTGTCTCGTCCACGCTCGAAGATCCCCGATGGAGCAACGCCACCGTCCTCGATGGCGATGCGGCAAAGAAGATCTCGGAGCTGAAGCGAACCGTGGACGGCGAAATCCTCGTCTACGGCAGTTACCGACTCGTGCACACACTCATAGAACAGAACCTGGCCGACGAACTGCGACTGGTTGTTTTCCCGGTCGTGCTGGGCACCGGCCACCGCATCTTCGACCAGCCCAGGGACCGAAAGCCGTTGCGCCTGACAAACACCCGGACGATCGGTGACGGCCTGCTGTTCTACACCTACGAGTTCGTCCGAGGCTGACAACTATTCCGTGACTGTTCCGTCGGCCGTGAGTGCGCGATGGCGGCCCTGCTCGATCTCGATGAATCCGTCGATCATGGTGGTGTACACCCGCTCGATGAGTTCGGGCTCCACCCCGTGCTGTAGAGCGAGCTCACGCAGCCGAACCATCATCCGCGCCCGTCGATCCGGAGCCCGCACTTCGTCGGGGTCGCGTTTGAAGGTCGCGGCCCGGAACACCAATTGCTGTCGTGCGCCGAGCAACTCGACGATTCGGGCATCGATCGCGTCGATTTCGCCGCGGACTTCTTCCAAGGACATATGCCTCGATCCTTTCGATACGAGGCTGCCGGCGCACACCAGCCGGGTGATCAGTAACGTACGGCTGCCGCGCGAGGCAGCCGATACGCGAGCGCGGGTCAGGGCTGCCGGAACTCCGGCCACCACCACGACTGCGCCATGAACATCACGCGATGATCAAACCACAGCGATCGCGCGGTGGGCGACACCGATCGCGTCACCCGCGCCGTGGACCTGCTGGTCGCCCGGGCGCTCCGTTGACCGCTGGCTAGGCTGCTCGAATGCAGACGGAGCAGCGGCTGATCGACACGGTGGCATGGGTGCGGATCGAGCACGGCAAGATCCTGTGCGCCCGCCCGCGCGGCAAGGACGTCTTCTACATTCCGGGTGGCAAAAGGGAAGGCGCGGAAACGGATCTGGAGACGCTGATCCGTGAGATCCGCGAGGAGCTGACCGTCGAGCTGATCCCGGCGTCCGTCGCGCACGTGGGCACCTACGAGGCCCCGATCCCGGACGCGGTGGTCCGAATGGCTTGCTACACCGCCGATTACGCGGGCATCCTCGCCGCCAGCAGTGAGATCGAAGAGGTCGCCTGGTTCACCTACGCCGACCGGGACGAGGTCCCGCCGGTGGACCAACTTCTCTTCGATGATCTGGTCGCGGACGGCCTGCTGTCCCACTAACTGGAACAAGTTGTTGACCGCTACCGAGGGGTAGGCGTGGATACTCTGGCCTGAATGTAGAACATGTTCTAGTGTGGTGGGAACAACATTCCAGTGCCGGAAAGTTCAGAGGAGCCCACTGCACCATGCGTACCGAGATTTGTGATCGCCTCGGCATCGACGTACCCATCTTCGCCTTCACCCACTGCCGCGATGTGGCGGCCGCGGTGAGCAATGCGGGCGGCCTGGGCGTGCTCGGCGCTGTCGGCTTCACCGCGGAACAGCTCGAGGTGGAGCTCCAGTGGCTCGACGAGCACGTCACCGGCGTGTACGGCGTCGACCTGGTGATCCCCTCCAAGTACGAGGGCAAGGGCGTCGACGGCCTCTCCCCGGAGGAACTGGAATCCAAGCTGGGCGAACTGGTTCCGCAGGGCCACCGTGATTTCGCCGAGCAGCTGCTCAACGACCACAATGTGCCGCACCTGCCGCCGGAGGAGCACCACAACCAGCTGCTCGGCTGGACCGCCACCACGGTCGCCCCGCAGATCGAGGTGATCCTCAAGCACCCCAAGGCCAAGCTGGTCGCCAACGCGCTGGGCACCCCGCCCGATGACGTGATCAAGCAGATCCAGGACTCGGGCCGTCTGATCGGCGCGCTGTGTGGTTCGGTCAAGCACGCGCTCAACCACAAGAACGCCGGCCTGGACTTCGTCGTCATGCAGGGCACCGAGGGCGGCGGTCACTGCGGCGAGGTCTCCTCGGTGGTGCTGTGGCCGCAGGTCATCGACGCGATCGGCGATATGCCCGCGCTGGCGGCCGGCGGTATCGGCAACGGTCGTCAGGTCGCCGCCGCCATGGCGATGGGTGCGGCCGGCGCGTGGACCGGTTCGCTGTGGCTGACCGTCGAGGAGGCCAATGTGCCGCCCGCACAGATGCAGACCTACCTCGAGGCCACCAGCCACGACACGGTGCGCTCGCGTTCCTGGACCGGCAAGCCCTGCCGCATGCTCAAGAACGACTGGACCGAGGCGTGGGAGCGGGACGACACCCCGAACCCGCTGCCCATGCCCTTGCAGATGATGGTCGCCCTGGACGGCGTCAAGCGCGGCCACCGCTACCCCGAGGCCGCCAAGGACGTGAACTTCAACCCGGTCGGCCAGGTCGTCGGTTTGATGAACAAGGTCGAGCGCTCGGCCGATGTGGTGCAGCGGCTGATCACCGAGTACCTGGAGGCGTGCGAGCGCCTCAACAAGCTCAACAACGCCTGATATCCCGATAGCGGGTATCGCCCGCTGCGTGATTCGCGAGCCCGGCCGTCCGGTTCTTCCGGACGGCCGGGCTCGTTTGTGAAGTGGTCAAGGTTCAATCCCCCGGGCGGGTCACGCGGCGCGCTACCGTGGGCGCATGGGTCAGGTGCAGGCGGTGACGCGATCGGCGTACTACGCGGTGCTCGCGCTGCCGGTTGCCTTCGCGCCCACCGGGGTTCGCGCCCGGGTGACGCGCCGGAACCTGCGCGTGCCCTTCGCGCTGAACTCTCCGGGCTGGTTCCGCACCGTCGCGCATTCGGCGCTCGCCGCCGCCATCGGACTGGTCGCCTGGTTCGCGGTCTTCCTGGCCCTGGTCGCGGCGGTCCGCGGCATCGCCTACCCGCTGGTCGCCGCGGGCGACTACGAACATTCCTGGGGCGGCCCCACTTTGGCGGGCGCGTGGGCGGTGCACTTCCTGCTCGGCGTCGGACTGCTCCCGCTCTGGGTGTTGCTGCTGGCCGGAATCGGAGTGCTGCAAAGGCAACTCGCCCGGCGGTTGCTCGCCCGCACCGGACCGTGGTGGCCGATCCCGCTCGCCGCCCTCGCCTTCGTCGCCGCGATCGCGTTCTTCATAGCCTGGCTGCATCAAATTTGACGACTCGCCGGAACATTCGCGACGCCACGCCGAAAAGTGCTGCCACTCCGTTGTTCTCGATCTTGACGAAGCTCACTATGTAAGTAACGCTGTGTTCGCCGTGGGCCGAGTGATGTGAGACCCGTCTCCGAACCCGGGGCGTAACTTGCTGTTTCGGGTAGTGGATTGCGACGGTGGTCGGGATATGTTGCAGAAGAAGCCGTCAAGCCTCACCAAGATCGCCGGAGCCATCGGCTCCGCGCTCTTCGTCATCGTGCTGATCGTCGTCGCCGCCCTGCTGAACAAATCGGGCGACTCGCCGAAAACCAACCCGGGCCAGACCAATCCGACCGTCGCGGGCTCGGCCACCGAGATCAAGGCGCTGCTCGGCAAACTCAAGGTCGCCGACGAGTTGCCGATGACCGGGTACAGCCGCGAGCAGTTCCCGCACTGGGACACCAACAAGCCCGAACACGGCTTCGGTGACGCCTACGCCGCGTACAGCAAATGCACCACCCGCGAGGTGATGCTGCTGCGCGATGCCACCGGCTCGGTCAAGCTGGACCCCGCCACCTGCAAGTTCACCGTCGGCAAGGACGGCGGCTGGCGGGACCAGTACGGCGTGCCGGACAAGAAGACCAATGAGCTCAAGCCCTACAAGTTCATTACCGATTCCTCGGGCGTGGACATCGATCACATTGTGGCGCTTGCCGAAGCGTGGCGTTCCGGCGCGGCCAAGATGGACGAGGACACCCGCCGCAATATCGCCAACGACGCGGTGAACCTCTCCCCCTCCGACCCGACCGCAAACCGTTCCAAGGGTGACCAGGACGCCGCCAACTATTTGCCGCCCGGGAATTTCCGGTGTGGATATGTGGGCCGCTACCTCCAGGTGAAAGTAAAGTATGGCCTGAACGTCGATTCCAAGGAGCAGGCCGCACTGAAGACCGCAGTGCAGGACTGCATCGATCGAGGAGGGTTCAAGTAGACGCCATCGTCGAGATCCCCAGCGCGGCAGCCGTGATGACCCAGGAGGAGGGCACGGTTTCCGGTGATCTCGACGTGACGCTGGACCCCGTCGGCCACGGTCTGGTCCGCTATCGCGGCAGCGCGACCTGGTACACCATCGGCAATCTAGACGACGAGGAACCCCGCACCTGGGAGGCCGTCGAGGATCTGGCCGCCGCCATCGAGAAGGACAGCGGCGCGCGCGACAGCTTCGGGAACGTAGTGGTGTTCGAGGCCTGAGACCTCACGAAATCCCTGCCGCGCCGAGCGGCAGGGATTCTTTCTTTCAGTTGCCGTCGGCCGCGCGCAACGACTCCGCGCGCAACCGCACACCCTCGGTCATGCTGCCGAATCCCTTACGCAAGGCCCCGCCCAGCAATCCGCCGACCACCGGGCTGAACGGCCCCTCGAGCTGGAAATGCGAGTCGTACCGGGTCTTCCCGTCGGCCAGCGCGGTAATCGTGTGCGACCGTTCGCTGCGCAGCAACCCCAGCGGCGCCGGCTTCATCGCATAGCTGAACTCCTTACCCGGGGTATGGCTACGGATGTACTCGCGCTGGGATTTCGGGTTCGGCCCCACCAGCCGCACCTGCATATCGATCGGCGACCCCGGTTCCAAGGTGGTCGAGCAAGCGGGAACGAAGGGGTTCCACTCGCCGTAGCTGTCCACATCGGTGAGTACCTGCCACACCAGATCGCTGGGTGCGTCGATCTCCACGCTGTAATCGATGACGAAGGCCATGAGGGCACAATACTGACACCGGTTCTAGGGGTGCACCCGGACCTGCCTCGGACCGCTACCGTCGAGGCATGACGCTCGCGGACCGTTTCCCCTTGCTGCACATGCCGACCCGCTGGGAATGGGGCGGCCTGGACGTGCACTTCTCGACCGAGCTGCCGCCCGACGATCTCGTCACCAATATCCATGTGATCAGCTTCGTGGGCGATGACATCGTGCTGTGCCGTGACGATCGCGACGTCTGGATCGTGCCCGGCGGCACCCGGGAAGCCTCGGAATCGGTGCTGGACTGCGTGATTCGGGAACTGCGCGAGGAAGCGGGGGCGGAGCTCGCGGGGCCGCTGTATCGGTTCGGCGCGCACCACGCTCGCAGTGATCACGCCGAGCCCTATCGGCCCTGGCAGCCGCACCCGCGCAAAGCCTGGCTGTGGTGCACCGCGGATGTCACCCTCACCTCGGCTCCGACCAATCCCGATGATGCCGAACATATTCTGGAGGTCCGGGCGTTCCCGCTGTCCGAAGCCCGGGTGCACGCGGCGACCGACGGGCCGCATATGCCCGAACTCCTCACCCTCGCCGCCGAACTCCATCTCACGGGCAGAGGGCGTGGCTGAGCATCGTTGTCATGGGCGGCTCCTGCTCGGGTGATTCGGTGAGGGCGATGGTCACGGCGCGGCCGTCACGGGTGGCGTACGCGTAGGTGAGGTAGCCGGTTATGCCCCCGGTATGGCCGAAGAACCGGGTGCCGCACGAGAGCCGGCCGGAGCCGATGCCGAGGCCGTAGCTGAAATCGCTGTCGGGGATGAGGTTTTCGGTGGAGAGCATGTCGCTGAGTTGACCTTCGCCCACGATCCGGCCCGCGAGCAAAGCCAGGTAGAAGCGGTTCAGGTCGGTGCCGGTCGAGACCATCGCGCCGGCCGCCCAGGGCACGGATGGCTCCGAGCTGGTGACATCGGTGCGGACGCCGTCGAGGGTGGCGTAGCCGTGCGGGTGCGGGCCGCGGATATCGGTTTCGCCGGTGCCGGGCAGATAGGTGGCGGTCAGCTGCTGCGGGGTGAGGATGCGGCCCGTGAGTTCCTCGGAATAGGCACGGCCGGTGACCTTTTCGATGATCATCGCGGCGACGATGTAGTTGGTGTTGGTGTATTTGTATCGGGTTCCGGGGGCGAACTGTGCGGGATTGCGCAGGGCGATCGCTATCTCGGCGGCCGGGGTCATCGTGCGGCCCTCGACGGCGGCGCGGTATTCGTCGATCTCGGGCGCATCGCTGAACTCCGGTAAGCCGCTGCGGTGCTGGAGGATCTGCCGCACCGTGACTGCCCGGCCGTCGACGCCGTCGCCGCGCAGCAGATCCGGCAGATAGGTGTCGACCGGATCATCCAAATGGATGCGGCCCTCACCGGCGAGCTGGAGCAGGATCGCGGCGACGAACGACTTCGAGACGCTGCCGACCCGGACCTGTTGTGGTGGTGTGGTGGGGATGGGGGCACCGGTGCCGCGGTCGGCGACGCCCGAGGTCAGCGTGACCGTCTGTCCGTTCTCGGTGAGGGTGGCGATGGTCCCCGCGACCCCGCCGCGCACCAGTCCGTCGATATCCTCCTGGACTTGCTGAATGCGTTTGGCGGACACCGCGGCCGGGGCGGTGACGCTGGTGGGCGCGGTGTTCTCGGTCATGCTTGCGCAACCGGTGACGGTGAGAACGACCAGTACACCCGAGATCGGCAGGAATCGCATGCTCCGACGCTAGGGGCCGACCCACCTCCGGGACATCCGGACATCCCCTGAATCCATCCCTGAGAATCAAGCCGCCCGGATGGTGAATCCGGGCTGCCCGAGCGCGCGGGCCACGTGTGCCGCTTCGCCTTTCAGCTCCTTCAGCGGGGCGCGCGCATCGTCGAACATGGAGACGACCAGGTCCGCGCCGGTGGTTTCCCAGGTTCCGGCGATGCGGCCGTCGATCAGGACCAGCGGCGAGATCCAGCCCGCGGTCCGGCTGACCTTCGCGCGATGGTCCCCGGGTAGCAGGATCGTGTCATTGGTGCCCGGACCGAGCACGTACTGGTCGAACGGGCCCAGCAGGCGGACCGAACGGGCGGGCTCGGTGGCGGCCAGTTCGTCGGCGTGCGCGGTGAGCACGAAACCGGTGCGGCCTTCGACCTCGACCTCGGTCAGTTGCTCACCGAGGTCCGAGAACCAGCGGCGCACAGTCTTTTTGGAGAGGAAACCGCGGAACATCCACGCGTTGAAGATCTCCGGCGTGGCGGGTCCGTACGCGCCCAGGTAGGCGGAGATGACCGCCGGGGCGGCCGTATCGGGGTCGGGAATGCCGGACCAGCCGGGGATCAGCTGCGCCGGGTTGGCGAAGGTGATCGAAGTGCCCTGGGCCGGGCCGTGGCACAACGCCCCCTGCCAGGCCAGCGGTTTGAGCATCGAACCCCAGCCCGAACGCAGATGCTCCTCCATGGGATGGAAGCGCGGCTTCTTCAGCAGCGCGGTGACCAGTTCGTCACGGGTCAGCACCGCGCCGTCGAGAATCTCGCGGACCGCGTCGACAAGTGCGGCCACATCCTCGGGCGTGGCTCCGGAAACCCTTGTCCATGCGGGCTTTTCCCAGGTCCGCGCGGAGGCCATCAGCGAAAGCACGCTCGGCGCGAGGTCGGGAGTCAAGGCGTGCAGGGTGCCGCGCATGGCCCAGGTCTTCACCAGCCGGCCCTCGTTCAATGCGGCGACGACCGCACCCGGCTCCCCCGCCGAACGGCGCAGCGCCACCGCGGTTTCCGCCGCGGAGGTCACCTGCGCCTGGACTCCGCACAGCCGCCGCGCCACCTCCACCGCGTCACGACCGGCGCGCGGATCGACATACTGCCGCCGCATCCGCCAGGCCAGCACCTGGTCCCAGGTAAGCCGCACCGCGCCTCCCACACCCACTCACCGAAATCTCGCTGCCGAGGACACCTTACGACCCGGCGCCGACAGATTCCGGCAAGTGCGGTGTGGTGGGACGTAGCTCAGAGCCGTTCGATAACGGTGGCGTTGGCCAGCCCACCGGCCTCGCACATGGTCATCAGCCCGTAGCGCCCGCCGGTCTGCTCCAGGTGGTTGAGCATGGTCGCCAGGATGCGGGTGCCGGACGCGCCCAGCGGATGCCCGAGCGCGATGGCCCCGCCGCGCGGGTTCAGTTTGGCGGGATCGGCGCCCACCTCGGCCGCCCACACCAGCGGCACCGGTGCGAACGCCTCGTTGACCTCGTAGGCGTCGATATCGTCAATGGTCAATCCGGCCCGCGCCAGCACCTTCCTGGTGGCAGGAACGACGGCGGTCAGCATGAGCAGCGGATCGTCGCCGGTCACCGCGAAGGAGTGGAACCGGGCGCGCGGCTTCAGTCCCAGGGCCGCCGCCTTCTGCTCGCTCATGATCAGTGCGGCCGAGGCCCCGTCGGTCAGCGGCGAGGAATTGCCCGGCGTGATCGACCATTCGATCTCCGGGAACCGCGCCTTGAACTCGGCGTCCTCGAACGCGGGCCGCAATCCGGCCAGACCCTCGACGGTGGTGGCCGGTCGGATGGTCTCGTCGGCGGTCAGCGTGCCCGCCGCCACCAGTTCGTTGTCGAATCCGCCGGACGCGGCGGTCTCGGCCGCGAGCCGATGCGAGCGCGCCGCGAACTCGTCGAGGGCCGCCCGGTCGAACTTCCAGCGCGCCGCGATGACCTCCGCCGAAATGCCTTGCTGCACAAGCCCGTCCGGGTAGCGGTGCGCGATCGGCCCGCGATTGGCGTCCTTGCCCGCCGCATTGGAGAACATCGGCACCCGCGACATCGACTCCACGCCGCACGCGATGGCCACGTCGTAGGCTCCCGCGATCACGCCCTGCGCCGCGAAATGCGCCGCCTGCTGCGAGGATCCGCACTGCCGGTCGACGGTGGTGGCGGGCACGGACTCCGGGAACCCGGCGGCCAGCACCGCGGTGCGGGAAATATTGAAGGCTTGCTCGCCGCTCTGCGTGACGCAACCGCCGATCACATCGTCGACGATGGCCGGGTCGATGCCGGTGCGTTCGACGAGCGTCGCGAGGACTCCGGAGAGCAGCGTCGCGGGGTGTACTTCCGACAGCCCGCCACCGGCTTTCCCTTTACCCGACGGGGTGCGTACGACGTCGACGATGACGGCGGAGGTCATGGCAGCTCCTTGTTCGTTCCCTGCTCAACCGGATGAGAATTCCGGTTAACATCAGCACTGTACCGCACGCTCGGGCTCAGCTTCTCCTCATGTGAAGGTTGCTAGCCTGTTGCCATGCATCCGGCCAAGGACGATTCACGAGCGCCCTTCTGGGACCTGGAAATGCGGCTGTCCGCGGTGTTGTCGGTGCTCGCGGGCTTTGTCGGCGCCGCCGCCTACGTCCATTCCATCGGCTATTTCGTCACCTTCATGACCGGCAATACCGAGCGGGCGATCATCGGCAACTTCACCGGCGACCACACCCTCGCACTCGGCGCCGCCGCCATCATCGTCTGCTTCCTGGCGGGTGTTTTCGTGGCGTCGATGTGCCGGCGGTATTGGTGGACCAACCATCCGCACGGCGCGACCGTGCTGGCTACCGTGGCATTGATCCTCGCCTCGCTGGTGGATATCTCGCTGGGCGAAAAGAGCATCGGCCTGGCGCCGATTCTGCTGGTGGCCTTCGGCATGGGCGCGCTGAACACCTCGTTCGTGAAGAACGGCGAGGTCTCCATCCCGGTCAGTTATGTGACGGGCACCCTGGTGAAACTGGCCCAGGGCATCGAACGCCACCTCTTCGGTGGCGGCACGATCCGCGATTGGGCCGGATATGGGCTGCAATATTTCTCGTTCGCACTCGGCGCGCTCTTCGGCGGCCTGGTCAGTCTCGTTGTCGATGGCGAGAACATGCTCGGCGCCGCCGCATTGGGATCGGCGCTGGTCGCGGCCTATACCTGGCGGGCGGATATCCGCTGGGTGAAACGGCAGATCAAACGGGAAGCGGTCGAGGTCGAATAGCGGCGAAATGCGCCGGTGATCACAGCCGCGCAACACCTCGCAAATAAACCGCAATACGGTCTGACGTCGGCTTACTCTGTCGATCATGACAACCAGCAAAGAGGAAGTTTCCGAAGGGCCGGTGCACGCCCTGGCCCGCAGTGCGTGGCAGTCGATTCTATTGACCGGCATCCTCTCGGTGGTGCTGGGCATTCTGGTCCTGGCCTGGCCGGGCAAGACCCTGCTGGTGGCGGGCGTGCTGTTCGGCGTCTACCTGATCGTGTCCGGTGTTTTCCAGCTCATCGCGGCATTCGGCGTGCATATCAGCGCCGGTATGCGGATCCTGTCCTTCGTCAGCGCCATTCTGTCGCTGATCCTGGGCTTTCTGTGCTTCCACGATTGGCGGGACCAGGGTGAGGCGACAGCCGTTCTGCTGCTTGCCATCTGGATCGGCATCAGCTGGATCTTCCGTGGCGTTTCCTCGCTGATCGTCGGCCTGTCGGCGGACGGTGTGCCGGGGCGCGGCTGGGCGATCTTCTTCGGCATCGTGCTGATCATCGGTGGCGGCTGGCTGATTGCGGTGCCGTTCACCTCCATTCTGACCCTGACCCTGGTGGCGGGCTGGTGGTTGATCTTCCTGGGCATTATGGAGATCGTCAGCGCGTTCCAGGTCAAGAGCGGCTCGAAGGCCGTGCCGAGGGGCCTCTGAGCAGCACCCGAACCGATACACCGGCGGTCGTCTTCCGAGACGGCCGCCGGTTTCTCGTTTCAGCGCAAACGCTTCGGCCGCTTGTCCATCAGGCGCAGGATCAGCGGCGTGAAGATGAGCTGCATGGCCAGGTCCATCTTGCCGCCCGGCACCACGATCGAATTGGGCCGTGACATGAACGAATCGTGCAGCATGGACAGCAGATACGGAAAGTCGATCACCTTCGGATCGGCGAACCGGATCACCACGAAACTCTCGTCGGCGGTCGGAATGGTGCGCGCGGTAAAGGGATTCGAAGTGTCCACGGTCGGCACCCGCTGGAAATTCACGTAGGTGCGCGAGAACTGCGGGCAGATGTACTTCACGTAGTCGGGCATGCGCCGCAGAATCGTATCGATGATGGCTTCATCGTCGTAGCCGCGTTCGTTGCGGTCGCGGTGCACCTTCTGAATCCATTCCAGATTGACGATCGGCACCACGCCCACGAGCAGATCCGCATGCCGGGCCACATCGATATCACCGCTGGTCGCGGCGCCGTGCAGCCCCTCGTAGAACAGCAGATCCGAACCCGGTGACAATTCCTCCCACGGCGTGAAAGTGCCGGCCGGTTGTCCGTAGGGTTTGGCCTCCTCGTCGTCGTGCAGGTACCTGCGCACCGCACCCACCCCGGTCTCCCCGTAATCGCGGAACAGAGTTTCGAGTTCGGCCAGCAGATTCGCCTCCGGCCCGAAATGCGAGAAGGTCAGGTTGCGTTGCTGTTCGGCCTCGGCCATGGCCAGCTTCATCTCGTTGCGGTCGAAGCGGTGGAACGAATCCCCTTCCACGATGGCCGCATTGATGCCTTCGCGGCGGAATATCTCCTGGAAGGTCCGCGTGACGCTGGTCGTTCCCGCACCGGATGACCCGGTGATCGCGACCACGGGATGTTTGACCGACATGGCACCTCCTGGATTGCCGGACAACGGTTCTGGTGAACCGCGAACTCAGTGCCCCGCCGAACGGAACAGCGACCGCGACCCGAACAGCGAGGCGTCGAAGCTCGGGCCTTCGTCGGGGTGGCGGTGATAGCGCTCGATGCGCTCGACCTCGTTGCGGGATCCGAAGATGAACGGAATCCGCTGATGCAGTTCCTCGGGTTTCACATCCAGCACGCGCTCGTGACCGGTGATGGCCGCTCCCCCGGCCTGTTCCACCACGAAGGCGATCGGATTCGCGCCGTACAGCAGCGACACCCGGCCCGGACGTGCCGGATGCCGGGTGTCGCGCGGGTACATGTAGAGGCCGCCGCGGGTGAGGATGTGGAAGGTGTCGGCGACCAAGGACGCGACCCAGCGCATATTGAAATCCCGTCCGCGCGGCCCCTCGACGCCCTCCAGGCATTCGTGGACGTAGCGGCGCACCGGTCGTTCCCAGAAGCGCTCATTGGCCGCGTTGATGGCGAATCCCGAAGTGTCCTCGGGGATTCGCATGCGCGGATGGGTGAGCACGAATGCGCCGACCTCCCGGTCCAGGGTGAACCCGTCCACGCCGTTGCCGGTGGTGAGTACCAGCATGGTCGCGGGCCCGTACAGGGTGAAGCCCGCGCACACCTGCTGCACCCCCGGTTGCAGGAAGTCCGCCGCGCCCGCCTCACCCCCGTCCTCGGGCGCGCGCAGCACACTGAAAATCGTTCCCACGGGCAGGTTCACGTCGATATTGCTGGACCCGTCCAGCGGATCGAAGGCGAGCAGGTACTTACCGCGCCGGTATTCGCCGGGCACCGGGTGGAATCCGGCGAGCTGCTCGGAGACCAGCGCGCACAGCAAACCCGTCCACTGCGATTCGGCCACCATGATGTCGTGCGCGATGGCATCCATCTTGCGGTGCACCGTGATCGGCAGATTGCCCGCGTCGGACGCGCCGAGCGACCCGACGATCGCGCCCCTGGTCACCTGATTGGCGATGATCTTGGTCGCGGTGGCCAGCACGTTCAGCAGCGCCGAGAACTCCCCGGACGATCCGGGATGCCGATGCTCCTGCTCGATGGTGTAGCGGGTGAGGGTCTTCAATCCTTCGGGCATCCCCTGCTCATTTCCTCATCCGGACGCCCCCTCGTCGATGGGGGCATCGGCGAACACACTGCTGCCGTAGACGTCGCTGTCCGTCAGGGTGATCAGATCGGTTCGGCTCACCGGCCGCTGGAGTTCCACCAGGCGCTTGGCCTGGCGCAGGCGGCAGCGGTCCAGGGCGTTGCGGACGCTGCGGGCATTGGCGAAACGCGGCCGGTCCATCCGCAACCGCAGATAGTGCGAGAACGCCTGTACCGCAGCCTCGTCGAAGTGGAAGTTCTCCTGTTCGACCATGAGCTCGGCGATGGCCAGCAGCTCCCCGTGCGTGTAATCGGGGAACTCGATGTGGTGGGCGACCCGCGACGAGAGACCCGGATTGGCGGAGAAGAAGGTCTCCATCCGATCCGGGTAGCCGGCGAAGATGACCACCAGGCTGGTGCGCTCGTTCTCCATCTCCTGCAAGAGGATCTCGATGACCTCCTGCCCGTAGTCACGTTCGTTCTCCGGCCGGAACAGGTAGTACGCCTCGTCGATGAACAGGACGCCCCCGGCGGCTTTGGCGAGGGCTTCCTTGGTCTTGGGCGCGGTGTGGCCGATGAACTGACCGACCAGATCGTCACGGGTGACGGTGTGCACCTTGGGTTTACGGATGTACCCGAGGGCGTGCAGCATTTCGGCCATGCGCAGAGCCACGGTGGTCTTGCCGGTGCCGGGACCGCCGGTGAAGCTCATGTGCATGGTGGGCCGGGTGGCTTGCAGGCCGAAACGCTGACGGGCGCGGTCGATGAGGAGCAGGGCCGCGATCTCCCGCACCCGGCGCTTCACATTCGCGAGGCCGACCAGTTCGGCGTCGAGGCGATGCAGGGTGTCCTCGACGTCCTTGCCCGCCACATCCGTGGATAGGTCCAGCAGGGCGTCGTCGGGCAGCAGGTCCGGGTGGCCGGCCCCGGGATCCCCCGATCGGGGACCCTCGGCGGCCGTACCGCGCAGCGGGCCGGGGCTCGTGACCCCGGGCCGATGCATCTGGAACCCACTCGCCGGACGGCCGGGTGCAGGTCCGCGGCCGTCCGTTGCCGCGGGGTGTTCCGCGCTCACAATAAACCTCCGTCACCGAAAGACATTCAGCCGTCGTACCTTTCGCCCGGCCGGGCGTCCTGGGCGTAGGAGTGGAACCCGTAACGCTGACGCCGGTCGTCGGTGTCGAAGCGGTTCAACCGGAAGCCCGGCTCGTTCGCCGGGCGCTGCACGATGAAGCTCAATGCCGTGGTCTGGCGCCCGTAGGCGGCGTCATAGGCGTTCACGCGAATGTAGTGGCGCGGGAACGTGGCCCGGCAGGCATTGATCTCGGCGAGCACGCCGTCGGGTTCGTCGAGATCGAACAGCGGCAGGCCCCACATCTCCCAGTACACGTTCCGCGGGTGCGGATCATCGGTGTACTCGATGCTGACCGGCCAATTGTTGAGCAGTGCGTAGCGGACCTGCGCGGCGATCTCGGTGTCGTCGAGTTCGGGCAGGTGTGAGAAGGTGCCCTGACGCAGATGCATGGTCTTACCTCGGCTTTCAGCGGGTGGCCGTGGGGACGGCGTCGGGGGCGTCGGTGGAGGTGTAGTCGAAGGTGACATCACCCCAGACATCGAGGGCGACCTTCAGCGGGCGGCAGATCTCGGCGGCGCGGCGCAGCGCGTCCGGGCCTTCCTTGAGCAGATCGCGACCTTCGTTGCGCGCCTTGACGACTGCTTCGAGGGCGACGCGGTTGGCTTCCGCGCCCGCCGCGATACCCATCGGATGGCCGATGGTGCCGCCGCCGAACTGGAGGATGGCGTCGTCGCCGAAGAGATCCAGCAACTGATGCATCTGCCCGGCGTGGATGCCGCCCGAGGCCACCGGCATGACGCCGGGCAGGCTCGCCCACTCCTGATCGAAGAAGATGCCGTTCTGCGGATTCATCGGAATGTGGTTGTCGCGCAACGTGTCATAGAAGCCCTTGACCGTGTGCGGGTCGCCCTCGAGCTTGCCGATCACCGTGCCCGCGTGCAGGTGATCCACGCCGATCAACCGGCACCACTTGGCCAGCACCCGGAAGCTCACGCCGTGGGTCTTCTGCCTGGTGTAGGTGGAGTGCCCGGCGCGGTGCAGGTGCAGCAGCATGCCGTTCTTGCGCGCCCACTTGGACATGGACTGCATGGCGGTGTAGCCGACCGTCAGATCCATCATGATGATCACGCTGCCCAGCGATTTGGCGAACTCGGCGCGCTCGTACATGTCCTCCATATCGCCGGCGGTGACATTGAGGTAATGCCCCTTCATCTCACCGGTTTCCGCGATAGCGCGGTTGACGCCCTCCATAGCGAACAGATAGCGATCCCGCCAGCGCATGAACGGCTGCGAGTTGATGTTCTCGTCGTCCTTGGTGAAATCGAGTCCGCCCTTACAGGCTTCGTATACGACGCGGCCGTAGTTGCGTGCCGACAAGCCCAGTTTCGGTTTCACCGTCGCGCCGAGCATCGGCCGGCCGTATTTGTTCAGATATTCCCGTTCCATAACGATTCCGTGCGGTGGACCCTGAAAGGTCTTCACGTATGCAACGGGAATTCGCATGTCCTCCAGGCGCAATGCCTGCAACGGCTTGAAGCCGAATACATTGCCGATCACCGAGGAGGTCAGATTGGTGATCGACCCTTCCTCGAAGAGGTCCAGATCGTACGCGACGTAGGCGAAGTACTCGCCCGGCCGGCCCGGCACCTCGTCCACCCGGTAGCACTTGCCCTGGTAGCGGTTGTGCGCGGTGAGCCGGTCGGTCCACACCACCGTCCACGTGGCCGTGGAGGATTCGCCCGCCACCGCCGCGGACGCCTCCACCGGATCGACGCCTTTCTGCGGCGTCACCCGGAACACGGCGAGCACATCGGTGTCCTTGGGCTGATAGTCCGGGGCGTAGTATCCCATCGAGGCATAGGTCTGCACACCCGGATCCCACCGGCCGCGCCCATCCTGATCATCGGAAGCTCCAGCCATCATTCCTCCTGCGAAGCGGGTTGGGCGACTAGTGATTCCAAGGATGACGGGGGCGTTAACCACAAACAATTGGATAATTCCTGGTCTCCCTCAACCGTTTAGTGGAGTTTGCTACCGTCTGAAGATGGGTACGGTGAGCGCGGTCCGCATGGAAACTTTCCTCGCCGTAGCCCGCCACTCCAGCATTCGCCGTGCGGCCGCACAGTTGCACATCACCGAAGCCGCGGCTTCAGCGGCCGTGGCGCACATCGAAAAACAGCTGGGCGCCAAACTGATCGCCAAATCCGGGCGCGGTATCGCCCTCACCGAAGCGGGCCGGGTATACGCCGACTACTGCCGCAGCATCCTCGGCTTGATGAAGGAAGCGCACGCCGCGGTGCGCGAGGCCGAAACCGGCCGCCTGCGCATCGGGGTAGTGGCCACCGCCGGCGAGTACGTACTCCTGCGCCTGCTGGCGTCCTTCCGAACCCGCTACCCCGATATCGAACTCGGCCTCTCCATCCAGCCCCGCGACGTCCTGTTCCTCGAATTGACCCACCACGAAACAGATCTCGTCGTCGCCGGCCGCCCACCCCGCGACACCGGCCTGGTCACCCGCGCCCGCCGCCCCAGCCAACTGGTCGTGGTCGGCGCCCCCAACCGCTGGCCCGACCCCTTCGAAGCCACCTGGCTACTGCGCGGCACCGGCTCCGGCACCCGCGACACCACCCTGGCCCTGTTCGACCGCCTCCAAATCCGCCCGCCCACCCTCACTCTCGGCACCCACGGCGCCGCCCTCGCCGCCGCCCGCGAGGGCCTCGGCATCACCCTCATCCACTCCGACGCCATCGAAACCGACCTCTCCGCCCACCGCCTCGAGGTCATCCCCCTCGAAGGCACCCCCCTGACCCGCCCCTGGCACGCCGTCACCACCCGCACCCCCACCCCCGCCGCCCGCCTCTTCATCACCCACATCATGAACCCGAAAGAGGTGGGCGAGAACGCTTTCGAACCCGAAGCCACCGACAAACGCCCCCGCGCCTAGGCGGGGTCAGGAACGGATATCGGTGATGCAGTAGCCTTCCTGGCCGATGTTGAGGACGAAGGTGGCCGGTTGGGTCACGCCGGAGGAGTTGGTCAGGGGAACCGAGACTTCGACCTGGTCCGGGCCGGCTGATTGGACGGTGATGTCGGAGTCTTTGAATCCGGTTGTGCCGGTGAGTTTTCCGGGGTTGTTGGCGAGGGTCGAGCCTGCGCATACCAGGGGGTATTTGCCTTCGGCGTCGTTGGGGTCGACGGGCTTGCCGATCCAGCGGGACAGGTAGCGGTGGACGGCGTAGCGGGCGTCGGCGGTGTTGAAGGCGGCCGGGTCGTCGGCCGGGCTGACGCGGGGGCAAGCGTAGCCGGAGGCGATTTCGCTGCGTTTCACGCTGACGGTGCGGGTCGCGCCTTTCCAGATCACCGCGAATTGGCCGTCGAGGCCGGGCTGGGCTACGGCGTCGAGGATGCCGGGCTGGTCGGCGTACATGTTGCGGGCGTTGGTGGGTTCGATGGTCCAGCATTTGCGGACCAGCTGGTCGATATCGCCTGCGACCAGGTCGCGCACCCAAGGGGTCAGGGCGGTGGCGGCGTTCGGGTTGCCGGGCACCGCGCCCACCGTCACCGCCGGGCCCGGGGCGGATGAAGCGGTGGTCGTGGGGGAAACAGGTTGTGCGGAAAGAGATGTCGTTGTTTGCGGTGTCGCGGTGCGAGTGGAGGTCGCGCTGCTGCCCGCATCGTCGCCGCAGGCTGTCAGCGTCACGCAGACGGCCGCGATCGTCAGACTCACAACCCCTGCCGTTGAAGTCCTCGTCATCCGCACGAGACTACCGATCCGGTCCGTGTCGCGGGTTCGTGCCGGGCGCGTACCCGAAAATCTGGGCGAAGATATCCGTGCCGTGACTGGTCGGCTCGGGCGCGCCGGGCGTCAGCCGATAGGTGCGGCGGCCGTCGGGAGCCCGCTCGGCGCGCAGGAACAGGTCCGTCGGGTGGCGCTGGGCGAAGCGCTGCCGGGCGAAATCGTGCAGATGGGTCACGAGCACGACTTTCACGCCGGAGTCGAGCAGCGCGGACAGGATCGGGTCGGTGATGGCCGCGGCATCGCGGTCGTTGGTGGAGGCGAAAGGCTCGTTGCACAACACCATCGCGTGGGGTGCGAGCTGGTCGGTGATCTCACGCAGGCGAGCCAGCTCCTCGTCGAGGCGGCCGTGCTGCATGGCGGGATCCTCGGCGCGGACGAAATGGGTGAACAGGCCGTGGCGGATGTCGGCGGTGCAGGCGCGGGCGGTGACGAACAGGCCGGCCTGCATCATCAGCTGGGCGCAGCCGACACTGCGCAGGAAGGTGGATTTGCCGCCGCTGTTCGCGCCGGTCACCACTGTGAAGGTGGTTGCGGTGGCGTCGATGTCGGTGCCGACGACCTCGGAGCGCGCCAGCGAAAGGAGCGGGTCGCGTAGGTCGCGGGCCGACAGCACGTTCTCGCCGGGGTGCGCCGGTATCGGGAAGCAGGTCGGGGTTCCCGCACGGGACAGTCGTTCCCGCAGGTTCACGCAGCCGAGGTAGAACGCCAGCTCGGTGCGGAGTTCACGGAAGAAGCCCTGCACATTGTCGGCGACGCGGCCCACCACCTCCTTGACGATGGCCAGCGCCGGGGCGGTGACGATCCGCAACGGATCGCCGTCGTGGAATTCGAAGTTCTCGAGGGCGACGAAGCTCGATCCGCTGCGACCGCCGAAGAGGGAACGCCTGGTCGCGGCGGGTGGTTCGTGCAGTGTTACCCGGTCGAGCTTGTTGCCGGTGCCGAGGGCGGCGCTGAACAACATGCCGTGTTCGAAATACAGGGCGGCCAAATGCTTTTCGAGACCGCTCAGATACTCGTCGTCGAGCTGGGCGGCGAGGACCTCGCGGAATCGGGTCAGCCCCGCGGAACTGCCCGCGGCATGCTTCTCGCAGGTCTGCCGGAGTCGGCGCAGATGACCGACCAGCTCCTCGAGCGATTGCAAAGCCATGGCCGTCCAGCGGCGCACCGAAGCGGCCTCCCGGGCGATGGCGTACAGCTCGCGCAACAGTGCTTGGTCGGCACAGAAGTCCGCGAGCACATCCTGCCGGTACCGGATGACGTCGGGGTCCGTGAGGCTCACCGGCACAATCGCTTTCACGACATCGGCGACGAATTCGTCACCGGCCGCCATCGCGGTGTAGAGGTCGGCGAGGCCCAAGTCCTCGGCCACCGCTTCGCCGTTGCGCGCCACCTGCGCCCGCTGTCCCGGCGGGTGGAGCAGACCGATCGGGATCATCGCACTCGCTCCCGGATCGCGTCGTAGGTCAACCCGTGCCGCTGCGCCACCGCTGTGGCGTACGCCAATCCATCGGGCGGCCTGCGTTCGATCCGGAACGTACGCGTCGTATCCGCATCCGATTCCACGCCCGCGACCATGCTCACCACCTCCGGCCCGACCTCGGCGAGCTCTTCCAGGAACGTCACGTACACGCCCATCGCACCGCGTTCGACAATCCGGCGCACCACTTCACCGCCGATGGATACGGCATCCGCGGCGGTAGTGGTACTGAAGCTCTCGTTCAGAATCACGACGCTGCGCTCGGTGACCGCGCCCAGGATGTCGCGCATGCGAGCCAGCTCCTGCGCCAGCGCACCGCCCGGCTCGGCGATATCGTCCTCGTGCACGAAATGGGTGAGCACCCTGTCCGGCAGCATCATTCGCGCGCGCGTTCCCGGCACCGGGCAGCCCAGAGCGGTCAGATACGCCAGCTGCCCGACCATCCTTGCGAAGGTGCTCTTGCCACCCTGATTCGGGCCGGTCACCACGATCAAGCGTTCGGGGCCATCGAGGCGAATGTCATTGCGCACCACCACGGCGGCCGGGTCGCCGTGCCGGGCACGCGCCAGCATCACGTCGAAAGCGCCCTCGGCGACGATGCCCTCGAAACGCTCGGTGACTTCGGGGAAGCAGAACGTCAGCCCGCGCTCGCCCAAGCCCCGCACGAACCGGGAGTAGCCGAGGTAGAACCGCATCTCGGCATCCACCCGCGCGAGCATCGGATCGATGAACTCGCGAAACTGCTCCGCATGCCGCGCAAGCCTTTCGAACACCTCCGGAAATTGCTCGGTGACCGCGGCGATGAGCTGTTCCTCGACCTCGTTCATATCCGGCCACGGATCCACCACGACGACCGGCTTTTCCGCGTCGCCGGGCCGGAATCGAGCGAACGCGGCGGCTATCGTCTCGCTGTAATCCGCCTGCCCCCGATAGCGGTCGACCACCACCTTGCGCCCGTTCAACTGCACGCTGTAGCGGACCCGGTCCAGCGCCGCGTGGACTTCTGCCCGCTCGCGGACCAGATTCGTGAACCACTCCCCCTCGAGGTACTCCGTCAGCCGCTCTCGCAACCGCCGGAGGGCATGCGCGCGGATCGGCAAGGCTCGCAGCGCCTCCCCGAATTCCGCCACCGTCCGGCAGTACACCTCTTCGGCATCGAGCTGCCAGCGGTCGCGCTGTTCGAGCCGCCGTCCCTGTGCCAGATGCTTTCGCACCGAACGCATTCCGGCCCCGAACGCTTCGAAAGCCATGCGCACGGGCTCATCCTGGAGATCACGGAACACTTCGTGGCGGAACCGCACGGTCGCCACATCCCGCACCGGACGCAACCACACCGCCTGCCCGTCCTCCGGGTCGGCGGCGAAGATCCGGTGATCGATCCGCAGATCGGCCACGCTGCTCGCCGAGGCGGGCTCCCCGACCGGCTCGCCCCCGGGCCACAAGGTACTCATCCCCCGCACGATCCCGCTCCCTAGAGGCGTGCCGTCAGCCGGGCCCGAGTCTCGGGCCAGTCCTCGGCGATGATCGAGAACTGCACACTGTCGCGAATGGTGCCGTCGGAGCGCCGGAAATTGCGGCGCAGCACGCCCTCGTAGCGCGCACCGAGCCGGGCGATCGCCTGCTGCGAACGATGATTGCGGACATCGGTTTTCAGCTGGACGCGACCGACGTTCAACTTCTCGAACGCGAACTCGAGCAGCAGCAGTTTGGCCTCGGGGTTCACGGTGGTGGCCCAAACCTGCGGGTCATAGAGCGTGAATCCGATTTCCAGCGCCGCGTCCCGCGCCGACACCGCCAGGTATGCGGTCACACCCACCACCGTGCCGGCCGGCACTCCGGAGATGGTGGCCCGGGTCCGCACGGTCCAGACCTGCCAATCCGGCAGCGCGCACCGGGCCTCCAGATGGGTTCGGAACTCGTCCGGATCCGAAGGCCGCCACGGGACGTGCGCCCAGACCTCGTCATGATCAAGCGCCCGGAACAGGTCCGCCGTATCCGCGGCCGGGTCGAGCGGCGTCAGCAGCACCGAGGTTCCGGTCAGTTCGGTATCCGCCGGGATCGGCCAGACCATTTCCGGCCAGGGCTCGTCGAACGGCCGCGGATCCGGAACCGGTTCGAACCGGGTCACCTCTTCGATGCTCTCGCTCACGATTCGACATTAGTTGGTGGCAGCGCCGCCATAAGATCACGGAGCGCCGGTTCCCAGTCGCGGTAGCGATCGGGGAAGCAGCGCGGCAGCAGGCCGGCCATGATCGCGGGGGCGGTCGACGCGCCCGGCGAGGCCCCGAGCAATCCGGCGATACTGCCGTCGGCCGCGGTGACGAGCTCGGTGCCGAATGTCAATTCGCCGACCTTGCCGGGATGAGGTTTCACCACCTGGGCGCGCTGGCCCGCTTGGATGAGCGTCCAATCACTCGGGTCGGCGGACGGGTAGAACCGTTGCAGCTCAGCGAATTTGCGACGGCGCGTCGCCAGGAGCTGACCGAGCAGATAGACAACCAAAGACAGATTCTGGAGTCCGGCGGCGAGCAATACCGCGATATTGCGGAGGCGGATCGTGGTGAACAGGTCGATGAGGCGGCCGCGCTTCAGCAGCCGGGTGCTGAAGGTCGCGTACGGCCCGAACAACAGGTATTCACCACCCTCGACCACTCGTTTGTCCAAGTGCGGGACCGACATCGGCGGCGCGCCCAACGCGGCCTGGCTGTAGACCTTCGCCCCGTGACGTGCGACGACGTCGGGATTGTCGGTGCGCAGGAACTGAGCGCCGAACGGAAGCACCGCATACCCGCGTACTTCCGGCACGCGTGCCTTCTGTAACAGTTTCAGGGCGTACCCGCCCGCGCCGACGAAGACGAACCGTGCTCGAACGGTGCGGCGGCGCTTGGTGATTCGATTACGCACCGTCAGCGTCCACACGCCGTCGGCATCGCGGCGCAGCTTGACCACCTCCTGCTCTAGCTGGATTCGCGCCCCGGTCTCCGTCATGACGTCCACGAGTGACCGCGTCAGCGCACCGAAGTCCACATCGGTTCCGCCTTCGAACCGTGTCGCCGCCATCGGCTCGCCGGGCTCGCGGCCGTCCATCAGCAGCGGAGCCCACTGCGCGATCCGCTCGGGATCCTCGGTGTACTCCATCGCCTCGAACGCCGGCAGCGACCGCAAGGTCTTGAATCGTGCCCGCAGATAAGTGACGTCACGCTCGCCGAACACCACATCCATATGCGGTGCCGCACTGACGAATCCGGTATCCGCGAGCGAGGCCCAGAACTGCCGCGACAACCGGAACTGCCTGGCGATCTCGGCGGCCTTGCCCGCATCCTCCGGATCGGGCATGTAGTTCAGCTCGCAATACCCGGAATGCCCGGTGCCCGCATTGTTCCAAGGATCGGAGCTCTCGGCGGCGAGTTCACCGAGGCGCTCGAAGAGTGCGACCGACCAATCCGGTTGCAGCCGCGCGAGCATCGCACCCAGGGTCGCCGACATGATGCCCCCGCCGATCAATGCCACATCCAGGACGTCTTCCATTTCGGCCTCCCTACCGTCGTGATGCTGGGATCGTCACACCGCACGGATTGATCCGTCCAATATCGATTGCGGGCCAATATGATCCGAATATGGATGAGTCGCCGTACGCGCAGCTGGAGGCGCTCGCGCCCCTGCTCGCGGCCTTCGATACCGCGGCGGGTGCGGGCCACATCACACGCGCGGCGCAGGTGCTGGGCGTGCCGCAGTCATCCTTGAGCCGCAGGTTGAAGACCATCGAGAAGACGCTCGGGCTTCAACTGTTCCAACCGGTCGGTCGTGGAATCACGCTCACCCCGGCGGGGCGTGAATTGTTCGAGCGCACGCGGCATCTGGTGCGCGGACTCGACGACGCTATCAACATGGTGCGCGGGAACGCCGATCCGGAAACCGGGCTGGTGCGTTTCGGTTTCCCGCTCAGCCTCGGACCGGTCAGCATGCCGTCGCTGCTGGCCGGCTTCCACGCCACGGCACCGCGAATCCGGCTGCACCTGGTGCAGGCGCACGGCGAAGCCCCTCGCCGAGCAGATCCGCACCGGACGACTGGACCTCGCGGTCATGATTCCCGCGCCCGCCGACCTACCGGCGATGGTGCTGGGGCAGCAGCCCATTCAGCTCTACGTCGCCCGGCGTCACCCGCTGGCTCGGCACGATGTCATCGATCTGGCCGACCTGGCCGGGGAGCGGTTCATCGCCAACCCGCCCAGCTATCACCTGCGCCAGCTGCTCGATACCTGGTGTGCCGAAGCCGGATTCGCGCCCACCGTCGCATTCGAGATCACCGAATTCGACACCCTGCGCGCCCTGGTCGGCCACGGGCTGGGTGTCGCGCTGCTGCCGGAGCCGGAGACCCCGCACCCCGATCTGCATCGCCTCACCATCCGGGATCCGCGCACCCGCGGCATCGGCCTGGTCTCCGGAGCGCACCGCCCGACCCCGGCGGTAGCCCGCCTGCACGCCTACATCGCCGCCCACGCGATGACTCACATCCACGGGGGCGGCGATGGTGGCAAAAGCGCGGATCAGGCGTGGTCGTAGGCGTCCTGCAAGACCTTGACGTCGATCTTCGACATGGACCGCAGCGCCATGGCGACGGCGAGGGCCTGCTCCGGTTCGCCGTTCATCAGCCGCGGCATGGCGGAGGGCGCGATCTGCCAGCTCAGGCCGTAGCGGTCGGTGAGCCATCCGCACGGGCCGGGGGCGCCGCCTTCGGTGAGCACGGCCCACAGCTGATCGATTTCCTCCTGGGTGTCGACGACCAGTTGCAGCGAGATGGCATCGGTGAGCGGATGATCCGGGCCGCCGTTCATGATCGTGACCGCCTGCCCGGCGAGCTCGAGCGTGACGATGAACGCGGAACCGTCGGAATTGCGGGTGATCTCGACGATCTTGGAACCGGGCACGGTCGCCGCGTAGAACTCGGCGGCCTGCTCGGCGGCGTTGTCGAACCAGATGAAGGTATTGAGCGTGGTCATGACGACTCCTGAGGGAAGCGTTTGAACTACTGTCACCCGAAGGTCGGAGCCGCCGACCGGATCTCGACGCATCACCCGAAGATTTTCGAAAGAAGTTTTTCGGGCGATGCCGGGGAGTCTGAAGTGAGGAGCACCTTGGTGGAAGCGACGTTCGATACGGCCGAGCTGGTCGGGCATCACTATCGGGTGGACGACTACTACGAGGTCGGTCGCGAGAAGATCCGCGAATACGCCCGGGCGGTGCAGGATTTCCATCCCGCGCACTGGAGCGAGGATGCCGCGAACGAACTCGGCTACACCGGACTGGTCGCCCCGACCACCTTCTATTCGATCGTCGCCATGCTGGCCAATCGGCGGCTCTTCGAAACCGTCATCAGCGGCTACGACGTGTTCGTGCAGACCGACCAGGTCTTCGAGATGTATCAGCCCGTCGTCACCGGCGACCGCCTGACCAGCGATGTCGAACTCAGTGCGGTGCGCCGGATCGCGGGCAAGGAACTGCTCACCGTCACCAATACCTTCACCGCGCAAACCGGTGAGATCGTGCAGGTCATGCACACCACGGTCGTCGGCATCACCGACGAGGACGTGGATGCCGGTCTCGGCGAGGCGATTCAGCGCGTCATGATGCACGGCATCGAGATCCCGTCCCGCACCACGACCGCGGAGACCGAATCCACCTCCGCGCCCGAACTCGGCCCGTACTCCGCGGTCACCCGAAACCGCGTCGCGCGCACCGCGATCGACTTCGAGAAGGCCGCGGTCGGCGACGAACTGCCGCCCCGCACCGCCCGCCTGACTCGCGGCGACCTCGTCAACTACGCGGGCGTGGCCGGCGATGCCAACCCCATCCACTGGCACGACGACATCGCCGCTCGAGCCGGACTGCCGGATGTGATCGCGCACGGCATGCTCACCATGGCCCTCGGCGCCGGTTTCGTCACCGACTGGCTAGGCGATCCCGGCGCGCTCACCCGGTACGCGGTCCGTCTCTCCAACTACACCGTCATCGAGGCAGAAACAGCTGGCACCGTCGAATTCACCGGCCGCATCAAATCCCTCGACCCCGAGACCAAGACCGCCGTCGTAGTCATCACAGCCAAGTCCGGCGGCCGCAAGATCTTCGGCCTCGCCACCGCCGAGGTCCGTCTCAGCTGATCGGCCACCGCCGTCCGAACCGATCTTTGGAGTAAAAACCGCAGGTCACCGTATGTAATGTGGTGCCGCGGCGAGGGTGGGCAGCGTCTTCGATTTCGTTAGTTAGCGTAATGCAACTATATTGGGACGCTGTTCGTACTTGTTCGACTCCTGGGGAGGCTCAGATGGCTACGGCTCCCACCACCGGCTTGGACGCCGATGATGTGAAGACCATTCGGCGGCGGCTCCGGGTCGACCGGGACCATCCGCATTACAAGTGGGTGGCGCTGTCCAATACGACGCTGGGGATGTTGATGGTGACCATCAACTCCTCGATCGTCATCATCTCGCTGCCGGCGATCTTCCACGGGATCGGGTTGAATCCGCTCGAGCCAGGGAACGTGAGCTACCTGCTGTGGCTGCTCATGGGGTTCTTGCTGGCATCCGCGGTGCTGGTGGTGTTGTTCGGGCGGCTGGGCGACATGTTCGGCCGCGTGCGCATCTACAACCTCGGGTTCGTGGTGTTCACGCTGTCGGCGATCGCGTTGTCGTTCGACCCGTTCACGCACGGCGGCGGCGCGATGTGGCTGATCGTATGGCGGGTGATCCAGGGCGTCGGCGGAGCCATGCTGATGGCGAATGCGACGGCGATCCTGACCGATGCCTTCCCGGTGCAGCAGCGTGGATTCGCACTGGGTATCAATCAGGTTGCCGCGGTGGCCGGTTCGTTCCTGGGCCTGGTGATCGGCGGCGTGCTGTCGGAGTGGGATTGGAAGGCCGTCTTCTGGGTCAGCGTGCCCTTCGGCATTTTGGGCACGGTGTGGTCGTACCGGTCGCTGCACGATTTCGGGGCGCGGACCCCGGGCTCGCTGGATCTGCCGGGAACCCTCACCTTCGCGCTCGGTCTCACCGCGCTGCTGACCGGCATCACGTACGGCATTCAGCCGTACGGTGATTCGGCCACCGGCTGGGGCAACCCCTGGGTGATCGGGTCGGTGTTCGGCGGTCTCGCGCTGCTCGCGCTGTTCTGCTGGATCGAGACCCGGGTCGCGCAGCCGATGTTCCAGCTCTCGCTGTTCCGCAATCGCGCGTTCGCGTTCGGCAATCTGGCGGGGCTGATGTCCTCGATCGGGCGCGGCGGCCTGCAATTCATGCTGATCGTCTGGTTGCAGGGCATCTGGTTGCCGCTGCACGGGTACGACTACGAGGCGACGCCGCTGTGGGCGGGCATCTACCTGCTGCCCTTGACGGTCGGATTCCTGATCGCCGGTCCGGTGTCGGGCTGGCTGTCGGATCGGTACGGCACCCGCACCTTCGCCACCCTCGGCATGCTCATCACCGCGGCGACTTTCGTACTGCTGGTGGTGATTCCGGCGGACTTCGACTACTGGGCTTTCGCGGCCATCGTCATGCTCAACGGTTTGGGCTCGGGCATGTTCGCCTCCCCCAACACCGCCGAGGTGATGAACAGCGTTCCGGCCTCGCAGCGCGGCGTGGCCTCGGGTATGCGCGGCACGCTGTTCAACGGCGGCATGGCGCTGTCCATGGGAATCTTCTTCTCGCTCATGATCATCGGCCTCTCCGGTCCGCTGCCCGATGCCATGGACTCGGGCTTGCAGGCGCAGGGCGTACCCGCCGACGTCGCCGGTCAGGTCGCGGATCTGCCGCCGGTCGGCAGCCTGTTCGCGGCGTTCCTGGGCTACAACCCGATCGAGGAACTGCTGGGGCACAGCGGCGTGCTGAACCAGCCGGGCGTGCACACCGATGTGCTCACCGGTCGCGAGTTCTTCCCGAACCTGATCTCCGGTCCCTTCCACTCCGGGCTGGTGGTCGTGTTCCTCGGTGCGGCGCTTATGATGCTGATCGGCGCGGTGGCGTCCTGGTTCGCCGGTACGCCCAAGGTGGTCGACGAGGCCACCGAACTCCGCGAAGCCGACCGCGCCGGAATCTGATCCGATGACGCAGGAGGATGTGCTGACCGAGTCCGCGAGTATCGCCGATACCGACCAGCTCAGCGAAGCCGCCGACCTCTATCACGCGATCGGCCGCACCATCCGGCTCCTGCGTCACTCCGGGGATCTGGGCGCGCTCAGCCCCGGCTCCGCCTCGGCCCTGGCCACGCTGGCCCGCTCGGGTCCCATGCGCTTGAGCGATCTCGCGCAGCTCGAGCGGGTCAGCGCCCCGACCATGTCCCGCATGATCACCGGGCTGGAGAAGGCGGGGCACGTATCCCGCGACGCCGATCCGGAAGACGGCCGGGCGCAACTGCTTTCGGCCACCGGTTCGGGGCATGACCTGGTCAGCGGATTGACCTCCGAGCGCATCCACCGGTTCGCCGCCGCGCTGGAGCGGCTCGAACCGAAACAGCGCGAGGACCTCAAGTCGACGCTGCTGCTTCTCATCGACGCACTGGACCAGTAAGCGGCCGGTGGTTCGGCGCTACTTCCGTCCTTTCCCGATCGGAGGATGCGCCCCGAGCTGAGCCTGGTTCGCGGCCGCACGCCCGGCCTGCCAGCCTTCGGCGCTGCCCGCGGAGATCCGGGACGATTTCGCGGCGGGGAAGTACGTCTCGAAGGCCTTGTCGACATCCTGCCGCCGGGCCGCCAGCACGGGGAGCAGGCGTTCCGGCGCAGCCGATTTCGCGATGGTGGCCTGCTCGGCCGCGGCCAGGCGTTCGCCGATGCGGGTGGCGTAGGCGATCAGGAAGGATTTGCGGAAGGTGCGGCTGCGCGCCTCCACCACGCGGTCCTGGTGATTGCCGCTGGCGATCATGGCGCGGGTCGCCTGCACCAGCAGCGAGGTGGTCAGCAGTTCGACCGCGTCGAGGTCGGTCTCGTCGCCGACGATGGCCACGAACCCCCACTCGGCGGACAGGATCACCCGGCATCGATTGGCCTTGGCGACCGCGTCGACGAGCAGCGCCTTGGCATCGACGTACGGGGTTTCCAGCCAGAGCCGGCGCGCGCCGGGCAGATCGACCGCACGGTGATCGGCATCGACCAGCACCCGGTCGATGGCGTACTTGGTCATCAATTCCTGCGCCTTGGCCGAAAGCGCTTCGGCCTCTTCGGGGTAGGCCGTCGACTCGGCCTTGGCCAGCAGACCGCGCACGCGGCCCAGCACCTTCTCGTCGACCGCGTGCGGCACGCTCTGCTCGGGCCGCGCGGCCCCCGGCAGCGGGCGGATCAGCGGCATCGCGGGCAATTGGAGCAGCAGAGCGAGAGCTTCGATCACCGTGGCGAGCGCCTCGGCGGGCGTCAGCAAGCGCTTCGCCGCCCACTGGCCGAAGTGCGGTTCGTCCGGCGACCACCACACCGTGGCCCCGGCCGCCGCGAGCTGGGCCAGCCAGGTCGCGTCCACCGATTCGGCGGGGTACGGGCGGACGTGGGCCGCCATCACATCGATCAGGTACCCCTGCGCGAACTCGTCCACCCGGCGGCGGGCCACCTGCTCGATATCCCCCGGCAGCCAGCCGTTGCGGAACACCGCCGAAACAAGTTGCCGCCCAGCCGAATCCGCGCCTTCGCTCAGCGGCGCCGGAGACAGTGCGCCCAGTTCGCCCGCGAATTGCCGCGCCGCCTTGGCATTGCCGCGAGCGACCGCCAGTGCCCCGGTCAGGATCGCCTGCCCGATCTGTTCGCCGGTCGCGTCCGCGCCGAGTCCGGAGGCGACGGCCGCGAACCCCGGATCGCCCGCGGCCCGCTGCCGCTCCTTGTGCCGCCGATTCTTGCCCATACCTCACCATCCGCCGCCACACCCAAGGATTCGAAGGTTAATCGGGACCTTCGGCAACCCTCGAACCGCATGGCGCGGACGGGGTCAGCCGGTGTAGGTGCGGTGGTGGATGTTCGCTCGCAGGCGGCCGAGGAGTCCGGCGGTATGCAGAATCCACAGACCGGTCGGCACTATCTTCCGGGGGAACGGATTCAGCGGATTGCAGACGATCGCCGTCACCAGCGAAAGCAGCGTGGCGCGGAACGGAATTCGAGGACAGCCCAGCGGGCGATGCTTTATGCAAACCTCGGCATACGTGTAGCCGTAATCGAAGCACTGGCTCCAGGCGTCACGGAAATTCCGCCGCAGCCGATACGCGATCACCGCGTCGGGGGCGTGCCCGAGTTTCTGACCGGACTGCTGCAAACGCCAGGAGATGTCCACATCGTCCGCGCCGACAACGAGGGATTCGTCGTAACCGCCGATCTTTTCGAAGGCGGAACGCCAATACGCCGTGTTGTTTCCATTGGCGAACGGCATCCAATGGGTGGGGAAGCCCTGCTCGGGCGGCGGCGCGGGCCGCCAGGTCGCGGCGGTGCGGTCGTTCAGGCTGTCGGTCTCCATCGCCCCGCTCACCGCGTCGAACTCCGCGGCGGTCCGGACCAGCGCGCTCAGCCAGGTGGGGTGTGCGCGGTCGTCCTGGTCGACGAAGACCAGGAAATCACCACCGGCGACCGCGGCCGCATTGTTGCGGGCGAAAGGCGCACCCCGTTTGCCGGAACTGTCCACATATCGCAGGCGCAGCTTTTCGGTGAGCGGATGCCCCGCAATATGTTCGCGCAGGCCGTCCTTCGACCCGTTATCGCTTACCAGCACCTCGAAATCGCCGGGGTAATCCTGTTCCGCCAGCCCTTCGAGTTGCTCGTCCAGATCGGGAAGTCCGTTGTAGACGGGGATGATGATGGACACCAGTTCGGGAATTCGATTCGCCGACAGTGGAGAACTCATATGGTGGAGCGTTCACAATCTCGAGGGTTGATGCTCCCGTCGCCGGGAGTATCGGGCTGCACAAGGTCGAGCGCGAAGGTATCCGCGATGCGGGTGACCGAAGCGTCGGTAAACACTCTTTCAGCTGTCGGGGTGGTGAACAATCCCCATTTTCACCCGTGCAGGTAGCGCACCAGATGTTCGCGTTCGGTCTGGAGTTCGGAGATCTGGCTCTTCACCACATCGCCGATGCTCACGATGCCGACCATGCGCCCGTCCACCAGTACCGGCAGATGGCGGATGCGGTGCTCGGTCATGGCGGTGTTGAGGGTTTCGACATGGTCCTCCGGCGCACAGGTGTGCACGGCCGCGGTCATGATCGCCGACACCGGCTGATCCAGCAGTTCCGCGCCGTAGGTGTGCAGGTGGCGGACGATGTCGCGCTCGGAGGCGATGCCGGAGATGGCCATCCCGTCCGGGGAGACGACGACCGCGCCCACATTCTGTGCCGCAAGCACTCTCAGCAGTTCACGCACCGTTGCATCGGGTGCGATCGTGACTACGTCGGAGCCTTTCCGGCGCAGGATTTCGGAGATGCGCATATGTCCACCGCCAACCCTCGGGACCCTTCGATGCTTAACAGGATCGCGCGATTTGCCGCAGGTGAACAGCAACGATTACGACGCGATACCTAACCGGACGCGAGAGCGTCGAGCGCGGATTCGATGGCGCGGTGGAAGGTCGGGTAGGCGTAGATCATCTCGCGCAGGGTGGCGGTGGGAACCTGGGCGTGCACCGCCACGGCCAGCGCGCTCAGGACTTCTCCCCCGGTGGGGCCCGCCGAGGTGGCACCGACCAGCACCCCGCGATCGGCGTCCTCGATCAGCTTGAGAAATCCGTCGTTGCCGGCCTTGTGAATCCACCCGCGCGTCGAGTCGGGCAGTTCGGTGTGCCCGATCCGGATGTTCAGGCCACTTGACTCGGCCTCCGCCTGGGTCATCCCGACCGCGCCGATCTCCGGATCGGTGAAGGTCACCCGCGGAACCGCGTGGTAGCGGGCCGGTTCGGTGGATTCGCCGAGGATGTCCTGGGCCGCGATCCGGGCCTGATACATCGAGACGTGCGTGAAGTTGCCGCGACCGGTGACATCGCCGATGGCCCAGACACCGTCGGCGACGCGCAGGTGTTCGTCCACGGTCAGCCCCTTCGCGCTGTCGTCCAGCCCGAGCGCGGCGACACCGAGGCCCGCGAGATCGGTGAAACGCCCCGTGGCGATGAGCAGCTGCTCGGCGTGCAGGCTCTCGCCGCCTTCCAGCTTCACCGTGAAGCCCTGCTCGTCGTGGGCCACGGACTCGGCGTGCACGCCGGTGCGCAGCGTAATGCCGTCGGCGGCGAACACTTTCGCCAGCAACTCCCCCGCCTCCGGTTCGTCACGTGGCAGCAGGCGATGCGGGACGATCATGGTGACCTGCACGCCGAAGCGGGCGAAGAGCTGCGCGAATTCCGCACCGACCGGTCCGCCGCCGACCACGATCAGCGACGCCGGCAGTTCGGTCACGGTCACCGCTTCACGGTTGGTCCAGTACGGGGTATCGGCGAGGCCGGGCAGCTTCGGAACCACCGGGGCGGTACCGGGATTCAGCACGATGGCGCGCTCGGTGCGGAAGACCCGATCTCCGTCCGCGGTCGCCACGGTGACTTCGTTCGGCGCGGAGATGCGCCCCCAGCCCCGCACGAACCGCCCGCCCGCCTTCTCGAATCGTTCGACGGCCGAGGCATCGTCCCAATCGGCGGTCGCATCGTCCCGGATCCGCGCCGCCACCGGGGCCCAATCCGCCCGCACCGTGGCCGTTCCCGCGAGCTCGTCCACCCGCCGCGCCTCGGCCAGCGCCGACGCCGCCCGCACCATCATCTTGGTGGGAACGCAGGCGTAGTACGGGCATTCGCCGCCGACCAGCCGCCCCTCCACGCCGACCACCGACAGCCCGCCCCGAGCCAGCCGCATCGCGAGTTCCTCACCACCGGGACCCATCCCGATCACGACGGCGTCCACGACTTCAGCGGGCATAACGGCTCCTCGGGTTCGCTGGGCGTTCGCCCTCGACGCTATCCCACCGCCGGATCAGCGCGGTTATTGCGGCGACTCGAACGTGAACACCCGACCGCCGAGCATCAACTGACTGCCCGGTTCGAGTGCAACCGGATGCCCCGGCACCGCTCGCATCCACTCCGCCCGTCCCGGCGGCTTGATATGCGTCCCGTTGGCCGATCCCCGGTCCACCACCGTCACCTCCCGCTCCGCCAAACGCACCTCGGCGTGCACCCGCGACATCCCACCCGAAACATCATGCAGCCGTATCGGTTTCGCACCCCGTCGCACCCGCTCGGAGCGTTCCGGTTCCCGCCCGATCACCAGATCGCCGTCCAACGCGAACGACGTGCCGTCATCGAGCACCAGCACGCCCAGCGGTGGCCGCTCCGATGGAGATCCGAAGTCGCGCACCGCGAGGAATCCACCGCTGGAAGTAGTTTCGCCCGCTTCACCGACCCACAGCACCGCGCCCGACCCGGGCATGCGCCCGGCGCCCAATGACCAGACGCCTGGCGCGGGCAGCTCGTCGCGCGGGGTCTCCTCATCCACGAACAAGGCGGCCGCACGCGCGGGCGTCGGCAGCACCACGCGATCCACCGTGAACCCGGCATCGCTCCCGTGCAGGACTTCACGTCCGTCGTCGCCTTCGAGGACGGCGGTGATCCGGCCGTGCAAGAAGACCGCCAGGGCCCGGGTCCCGGGCGTCAGGACACCGAACTCGACCCGTTCCTCGTCCTCGCGGCTCATCAGCCAGGTGGAGGCCAGCCGCGCGAAAGTCCTTCCGGTGCGCCGGGTTTCCCGCGAGGCCGCCTCGCGCACCAGTTCGGCGAGCTTGTCCAGCACCGCCAGGGACTCCGATTCGGCGGTCACCGCGGCGTCGTCACGGTGCGCGACGACCACCACCACCCCGTCCACGCACGCCACCAGATGCCCGCCGGGCACCACCTCCACCCGCCCGGTCATGCGATCCGGCCTCCGCTGCCGCGCCGGTGTGGCATCCCATCGGTCCGGGCGTCGGTTTCGCTCAGCCGTTCATCGATGTCTCCCCGCATTTTCCGGATGCTACCGGGCGTGAATCGGGTATCGATTGTGATCGACTTGTCGTGCGTCCGGCGAAATCGCGACGCGCACACGGGTTCACCCGAAGCTGCCACCTGCACCCATGTGCAACCCGTACCATGCGGGACGTGGCCGAAGCGAAACGTCCCGCAGCGGTGCGAGTGCTGGTCTACAGCAACGACACCGATACCCGTAGCCAAGTCATGCTGGCGCTGGGCAGAAGGCCGCATGCCGACCTACCGCCCATCGAATACCTCGAAGTCGCCACCGGAGCGGTGGTCATCGAGCAGCTGGACAATCACGAACTGGATCTGCTGATCCTCGACGGTGAGTCCGCACCCACCGGTGGGCTCGGCCTGGCCAAGCAGCTCAAGGACGAAATCGCCGATTGCCCACCCATCGTCGTCATCACCGGCCGTCCGGATGACGCCTGGCTGGCGAACTGGTCGCGTGCCGATGCCGCGGTCTCCCACCCCATCGACCCCATCCGCCTGACGGACGCGGTCCTCGGCGTGCTCCGGAGCCGTTCCGCAGCCTGAAGCCGCATGGCTCGCTGGATCATTCTTCAGGGGTTCACCCCTGAAACCCCAAGTGGCCGAACGGCCCGCGACCAGGTTTCTGGGGTGCAGCGTCGACCAGGCGAAATCGATCCACGCGACCGGGGGTTTCAGGGGTGAAACCCCTGAGAGTTACGAGAGTTGTTTCTGTCACGTGACGACGGCGATTGCGTCTATTCGGTCATAAAAGACTGTTCCGAATTCGATCAAACGCAGTGGTGAATCGTCATGTATGTTGTCGCGTGAGTTGTAGTCTGTGCCCTAGCTCACACCGCGCGCGGTAGGCGTATTACTCCACCGGCCCCCCGCGCGTCGGCAGCTGCGTCCGTACATCGCGTCGTCCAGCTCGCAGGAGGGGTAGTGCTGTTGTGAACATCGAAACACCCACGCTTGTCCTGGGCGCGGTCGCCGCCGGCTTCGCGGTCTTCTCCGTGTTCCTGGCGTCGCTGATCGGCCCGAAACGCTACAACCGGGCAAAGCTCGAACCGTACGAATGCGGTATCGAGCCCACCCCGCACGCCATCGGCGGCGGGCCCGGAAGCCCTGCCGGACAACGCTTTCCGGTGAAGTACTACCTCACCGCCATGCTCTTCATCATCTTCGATATCGAGATCGTCTTCCTCTACCCGTGGGCGGTGCACTTCGATTCGCTGGGCCTGTTCGGCCTGGCCGCCATGGCGCTGTTCATCTTCAACGTCTCGGTGGCCTACGCCTACGAGTGGAAGCGGGGCGGGCTCAGCTGGGATTGATTGCCGCACAGGGGGATTCCGAAAACCAACTCCGCCTTCGACGGAGTCGATCCGATGGAGAAGTAGTTCGACATGGGTCTCGAGGAGAAACTGCCCAGCGGATTCCTGCTGAGCACAGTGGAAGGAATGGCCGGCTACCTGCGTAAAAGTTCGCTGTGGCCCGCCACATTCGGTTTGGCGTGCTGCGCGATCGAGATGATGGCCACCGGCGGCGGGCGATTCGATATCGCCCGCTTCGGCATGGAGGCGTTCCGTGCCTCCCCCCGCCAGGCCGATCTCATGATCGTCGCGGGCCGGGTCAGCCAGAAGATGGCCCCCGTCCTGCGCCAGGTGTACGACCAGATGACCGAACCCAAATGGGTACTGGCCATGGGTGTTTGCGCATCCAGCGGCGGCATGTTCAACAACTACGCGATCGTGCAGGGCGTCGACCACGTCGTGCCGGTCGACATCTACCTGCCCGGCTGCCCGCCGCGCCCGGAGATGCTGTTGAACGCGATCCTGAAGCTGCACGAGAAGATTCAGGAATCCCCGCTCGGCGTCAATCGCGAAGAGGCCGTTCGCGAGGCCGAACGCGCCGCGCTGGCCAGCACCCCGACCATCCAGTTGAAGGGGCTGTTGCGATGACATTCGATTCAGCCACAGGCACGGAGAGCCCCCCGGAGGAAGCCGTGAAAGCGCACGGCGAATCGAACCAGCCGATCGAACCACCCGAGGAAACCGCCCCGGGCACACCGGATTCCGCGTCCGAACCGCAGGCGGCGGAGGTGATCGGCGTCCGGCACGGCATGTTCGGCGTGACCGGCACCGGCGACACCTCCGGCTACGGCCGCCTGGTGCGCACGGTGAGCCTGCCCGGCGGCAGTGAACCGCCCTACGGCGGCTACTTCGACGACCTGGTGGCCAATCTGCGGGTCGCGCTGGGCAGCGTCTTCGCCGAGGCCATCGAGAAGATCGTGGTCTTCCGCGGCGAGCTGACCCTGCACGTGGTCCGCGAACACCTGCCGCTGGTGGCACAGACCCTGCGCGACAAGGAGCCGCTGCGCTTCGAGTTGTGCCTGGGCGTGAGCGGCGCGCACTACCCGGATGAGAAGGGCCGGGAGTTGCACGCCATCTACCCGCTCAATTCCATCACCCACAACCGCCGGGTGCGCCTGGAAGTCTCGGTGCCCGACGCGGATCCGCACATCCCCTCGCTCTACTCCGTCTACCCCACGACGGACTGGCACGAGCGGGAAACCTACGACTTCTTCGGCATCCTGTTCGACGGGCACCCCTCGCTGACCCGGATCGCGATGCCCGACGACTGGCGCGGACACCCCCAGCGCAAGGACTACCCGCTCGGCGGGATCCCGGTCGAGTACAAGGGCGCGCGCATCCCGCCGCCCGACGAGCGGAGGGCGTACAAGTAATGAACGACATCGACACCCGGCGCACCGAGAGCGGTACGCCGGATACACCCGTCTCTCCCACTCCCGAACGGGAATTCACCGCCGTCGGCAACGACTGGGACGAGATCGCCGCCGCCCTGGACGGGGCCGCCGAGGAACGCATCGTCGTGAATATGGGCCCCCAGCACCCCTCCACGCACGGGGTGCTGCGCCTGATTCTGGAGATCGAGGGCGAAACCGTCACCGAGGCCCGCTGCGGCATCGGCTATCTGCACACCGGCATCGAGAAGAATCTCGAGTACCGCAGCTGGGTGCAGGGCGTCACCTTCGTCACCCGCATGGACTATCTGTCGCCGTTCTTCAACGAGACGGCGTACTGCCTGGGCGTGGAGAAGCTCCTCGATATCACCGACGATATTCCCGAGCGCGCCAACGTCATTCGCGTCATGCTCATGGAGCTCAACCGCATCTCCTCGCACCTGGTGGCGCTGGCCACCGGCGGTATGGAGCTGGGCGCGCTGACGCCCATGCTGTTCGGGTTCCGTGAACGCGAACTGATCCTGGACGTGTTCGAGAACATCACCGGCCTGCGCATGAACCACGCCTACATCCGGCCCGGCGGCGTCTCGCAGGATCTGCCGGAGGACGGCGTGCAGAAGGTGCGCGAGCTGCTCGAGCTCATGCCGAAGCGCCTGCGGGACATGGAGCTGCTGCTCAACGAGAACCCGATCTGGAAGGCCCGCACCCGCAATGTCGGGTACCTGGACCTGACCGGCTGCATGGCGCTGGGCATCACCGGCCCGGTGCTGCGCTCCACGGGCCTGCCCCACGATCTGCGTAAAGCTCAGCCGTACTGCGGTTACGAGAACTACGAGTTCGAGGTGCAGGTCGACACCGGCTGTGACTGCTACGGGCGCTACCTGATTCGCGTGAACGAGATGAAGGAATCGCTCAAGATCGTCGAGCAGTGCCTGGACAAGCTGCGCCCGGGCCCGGTCATGGTGGAGGACAAGAAGATCGCGTGGCCGGCGGATCTGGAGCTGGGTCCCGACGGTCTGGGCAACTCCCCCAAGCACATCTCCAACATCATGGGCAAGTCGATGGAGTCGCTCATCCACCATTTCAAGCTGGTGACCGAGGGAATGCGAGTGCCGCCCGGCCAGGTGTACACGGCCGTGGAATCCCCGCGTGGCGAGCTGGGCGTGCATATCGTCAGTGACGGCGGCACCCGCCCGTATCGCGTGCACTACCGTGACCCCTCCTTCACGAATCTGCAAGCGGTGGCGGCGATGTGCGAGGGCGGCATGGTCGCCGACGTCATCGCCGCGGTCGCCTCCATCGACCCGGTGATGGGTGGTGTGGACCGATGACCGAGATCCTGCTCAACCTGACCGTGCGCCCGATCCCGTATCCGCAGGAGGTGCACGACCGCCTCCAGCTGGAGGCCAAGGAGATCATCGACCGGTACCCGCATTCGCGGTCGGCGCTGCTGCCGCTCTTGCATCTGGTGCAATCGGTGGAGGGCTACGTCTCCGGCACCGGCATCGAATTCTGTGCCGAGCAGCTGGGATTGACCGATGCCGAGGTGACCGCGGTCGCCACCTTCTACTCCATGTACCGGCGCACGCCGACCGGTGACTTCCACGTCGGCGTCTGCACCAACACGCTGTGCGCGGTCATGGGCGGTGACCAGATCTTCGCGGAACTGAAGCAGCACTTGGGCATCAAGCACGGGGAGACCACCGCCGACGGCGCGGTCACCCTCGAACACATCGAATGCAATGCGGCCTGCGACTACGCGCCGGTGGTGATGGTCAACTGGGAGTTCTTCGACGACCAGACCCCGGACAAGGCTCGTGCGCTGGTGGATTCGCTGCGCCGCGGCGAGCAGGTGACCGGAACCCGCAGCGGCGCACCGCTGTGCACCTTCCGCGAGACCGCGCGGATTCTCGCCGGATACCCCGACGACCGGCCCGATGCCAACAACGGTGATCCCGGCGCGGCAACGCTCGCGGGTTTGCATGCGGTGCAAGATGATTCGACCGACGGAGGCGCGAAGTGACCCTGACGCCGGTACTCACCCGCCACTGGGCGGATCCGGAATCGTGGACGCTGGAGAACTACCGCCGCCAGGACGGCTACCGCGCCCTGCCGAAGGCGCTGCGCATGCAACCGGACGAGGTCATCGCGACCGTCAAGGACTCCGGGCTGCGCGGTCGCGGCGGCGCGGGCTTCCCGACCGGAATGAAGTGGGGATTCATCCCGCAGGGGCCGGGCCCGGACGGCGTCACCAAACCGCACTACCTGGTGGTCAATGCCGACGAGTCGGAACCGGGGACCTGCAAGGACATTCCGTTCATGCTGGCCTCCCCGCACACCCTGGTCGAAGGTGTGATCATCGCGGCGTACGCGATCCGTGCCTCGCATGCGTTCATCTACCTGCGCGGCGAGGTCGTCCCGGTGTTGCGCCGGCTGCAAACCGCGGTCCGCGAGGCGTACGACGCCGGCTATCTCGGCCGCAATATCCTCGGCTCCGGCTACGACCTGGAAGTGGTCGTACACGCCGGAGCCGGCGCGTATATCTGCGGCGAGGAGACCGCACTGCTGGATTCCCTGGAAGGCCGCCGCGGTCAGCCCCGGCTGCGTCCGCCGTTCCCCGCCGTCGCCGGGCTCTATGCCTGCCCGACCGTGGTGAACAATGTGGAATCCATTGCCTCCGTACCCTCCATCATCGCCAATGGCGTGGAGTGGTTCCGGGGCTTCGGCAGCGAGAAGTCGCCGGGCACCACGATCTACTCGCTCTCGGGTCACGTGACGCGACCGGGCCAGTACGAAGCACCCCTCGGAATCACCCTGCGCGAGTTGCTCGCTCACGCGGGCGGCATCCGAAAAGGGCACACGCTGAAATTCTGGACGCCGGGCGGCTCCTCCACTCCACTGTTCACCGCCGAGCACCTCGACGTCCCACTCGACTACGAGGGCGTGGCCGCGGCCGGATCCATGCTGGGCACCAAGGCGCTTCAGCTCTTCGACGAAACCACCTGCGTGGTGCGGGCCGTCCTGCGCTGGACCGAGTTCTACGCCCACGAATCCTGCGGTAAATGCACCCCGTGCCGCGAAGGCACCTACTGGCTGGTGCAGTTGCTGCAACGCCTGGAGAACGGCACCGGCCACGAGACCGACCTGGACAAGCTCCTGGACATCGCCGACAACATCAACGGCAAATCGTTCTGCGCCCTCGGTGACGGCGCGGCCAGCCCGATCTTCTCCTCCCTGAAGTACTTCCGCGACGAGTACGCCGAGCACATCCGACTCGGCCACTGCCCGTTCGACCCGGCCCGGTCCACCGTCTGGGCTGAAGGAGTGCGATGACATCCACAGTCAGCTCCAGCACCGGCGGCGATCTCGCACCCGCCGAGATGGTGAGCGTAACCATCGACGGGACCGTGGTCTCCGTCCCGCCCGGCACGCTGCTGATCCGGGCCGCCGAACTCATCGGCATCCAGATTCCGCGGTTCTGCGACCACCCGCTGCTGGACCCGGTCGGCGCGTGCCGGCAGTGCCTGGTCGAGGTGGAGGGGCAGCGCAAGCCGGTGGCCTCCTGCACCATGACCGTCGCCGACGGCATGGTGGTGCACACCCAGCTCACCTCGCCCGCCGCGGAGAAGGCGCAGGAGGGTGTGATGGAGCTGCTGCTCATCAACCACCCCCTCGATTGCCCGGTCTGCGACAAGGGCGGCGAGTGCCCGTTGCAGAACCAGGCCATGTCCAGCGGTCGCGCCGAATCTCGGTTCGACGGCGAGAAGCGCACCTACCCCAAGCCGATTCCGCTCTCCTCGGCGATCCTGCTGGATCGTGAACGCTGCGTGCTGTGTGCGCGCTGCACCCGGTTCTCGCAGCAGGTCGCGGGCGACCCGTTCATCGAATTGATGGATCGCGGTGCGCTGCAACAGGTCGGCATCGCGGCCGGGGAGCCCCTGGACTCCTACTTCTCCGGCAATACCGTGCAGATCTGCCCCGTGGGCGCGCTCACCGGCAGCACCTACCGGTTCCGGGCCCGGCCCTTCGATCTGGTGTCCAGCCCGGCGGTGTGCGAGCACTGCGCCTCCGGCTGTGCCCAGCGCACCGATCATCGGCGCGGCAAGGTCATGCGCCGGCTCGCCGGGGACGACCCGCAGGTCAACGAGGAATGGAACTGCGACAAGGGACGATTCGCGTTCCAGTACGCCACCGAACCCGATCGGCTCACCACACCGCTGGTGCGCAGCTGGGACGGTTCGTTGCAGCCTGCCTCGTGGTCGGAGGCGCTGACCGCCGCCGCGCGAGGGCTGGCCTCGGCTCACGGCAATGCCGGTGTGCTGGTGGGCGGGCGGGTGACCCTGGAGGACGCCTACGCGTACTCCAAGTTCGCGCGAGTCGCCCTGGGCACCAACGACATCGACTTCCGTTCGCGCGCGCACTCCGCCGAGGAAGCCGACTTCCTGGCGGCGCGGGTCGCGGGCCAGGGCATCACGGTGGATTACGCGGCGCTGGAACGCGCGCCGATGGTGCTGCTGGTCGGATTCGAGGCGGAGGAAGAATCGCCCATCGTATATCTGCGGCTGCGCAAGTCGGCCCGCAAGAACGGCGCGGCCATCTTCTCCATGGCTCCGTACGTGACGCGTGGTTTGCAGCGCATGTCCGGGACCTTGGTCGCCACCGCGCCGGGTGTGGAACCGCATCTGCTGGAGGCGATTCGGACCGGGTCGACCGAGGGCATCGCGGCGGAGTACGGCCGGCTGCACGAAATCGGGGCGCTGCTGCGGGAACCGGGCGCGCTGATCCTCGTGGGTGAACGGCTCGGCGGGATTCCCGGCGGGCTCTCGGCCGCCGCCCGGCTGGCCGACGAGACCGGCGCGGGCCTGGCCTGGATTCCCCGGCGCGCCGGAGAACGCGGAGCGCTGGAAGCCGGAGCCCTGCCGGTACTGTTGCCGGGCGGTCGTCCCCTCTCGGATCCCGTTGCGCGGCTTCAGCTTCGGGAAGCGTGGGGCATGGGCGAGCTGCCCGCGACCGCGGGCAAGGACACCAGCGCCATCCTGGCCGCCGCACCCACTTTGGGCGCACTGCTCATCGGTGGCGTGGAGGTCGGCGATATGCCCGACCCGCACGCGGCCTTGCAGGCCATCGACGCGGCCAGCTTCGTGGTCTCGCTCGAACTGCGGCGCAGCGATATCACCGACCGCGCGGACGTGGTCTTCCCCGTCGCCTCGGCCATGGAGAAGACCGGCACCTTCCTGACCTGGGAGGGCCGCCACCGCCAATTCGATGCCGCGCTGCGCGATTCCACGGTCCGGCGCGAGCCCGCGCCGCTGGCCGAGTACCGCGTGCTGGATGCCATCGCCCAGGAAATGGGGGTGCGCCTGGGCCTGCCCGATGCCGCCCACGCGCGCGCGGAACTGGCCGACCTGGGTGCGTGGGACGGCCCCGCCGCCGCCACACCCTCTCTGCGGCCGCAGCCCCTCCCGCAACCGCCCGCGGGCGCGGCGATCCTGTCCGGCTGGCGCATGCTCATCGACCGCGGCAAGTTGCAGGACGGCGAACCCAACCTCGCCGGCACCGCCCGCACCCCCGTGGTCCGGCTCTCCGCGCACACCGCCGCCGAGATCGGGGCCACCACCGGCGATCCGGTGACGGTCGGCAACGACCACGGGCGCATCACGCTGCCGCTGGTCATCACCGAGATGCCCGACCGCGTGGTGTGGCTGCCCATGAATTCCCCCGGCTCGGACGTGCTGGTGCAGCTCGGCACCACACCCGGCCGCATCGTGCGTATCCGACGGGAGGACCACCGTGAGTGAGCTCTATTCGATCGGCGGGTTCGCTGGGCCCTACGTGGTGACGCACGCTGCCGCCGCCGGGCCCGACGCGAACCCGCTGGGCATGTTCGGCCACGATCCGTGGTGGCTGGTGCTGGTGAAATCGATCGGCATCTTCGTCTTCCTGCTGCTCACCCCGATGCTGGCGGTGTACGCGGAGCGAAAGATCGTGGCGTTCATGCAGATGCGCGTCGGCCCCAACCGGGTCGGCCCGCGCGGCACCCTGCAATCCATCGCCGACGGCGTGAAGATGCTCCTCAAAGAGGACATCATCCCGGCCATCGTGGACAAGCCGATCTTCATTCTGGCGCCGATCATTTCGCTGATCCCGGCCGTGATGGCGTTCGCGGTCATCCCGTTCGGACCCGAAGTCAGTATGTTCGGGCATCGCACGCCGTTGCAGCTGACCGATATGCCGGTCGGCGTGCTCTACATCCTGGCCATGGCCTCGGTGGGCGTGTACGGAATCGTGCTGGCGGGCTGGGCCTCCGGGTCCACCTACCCGCTGCTGGGCGGGTTGCGCTCCACCGCGCAGGTCATTTCCTATGAGATCGCCATGGCGCTGTGCTTCGCCGCGGTGTTCCTGCTCTCGGGCACCATGGCGACCTCCGGCATCGTGGAGGCGCAGTACGGCACCTGGTACGTCTTCCTGCTGCTGCCGTCGTTCCTGATCTACGCGGTTTCCATGGTCGGCGAGACCAACCGCGCGCCCTTCGACCTGCCCGAGGCCGAGGGCGAGCTGGTCGGCGGCTTCCACACCGAGTACTCCTCGCTCAAGTTCGCCATGTTCATGATGGCCGAATACATCAACATGGCAACGGTTTCCGCGCTGGCGACCACGCTGTTCTTCGGCGGCTGGCACGCGCCGTTCCCGCTCAGCCTGTGGGCGGGCGCGAACTCCGGCTGGTGGCCCATGCTGTGGTTCACCGCCAAGGTGTGGACGTTCCTGTTCGTGTTCATCTGGCTGCGCGGCACGCTGCCGCGCCTGCGCTACGACCAGTTCATGAACGTGGGCTGGAAGCTGCTGATCCCGGTGTCGCTGGCCTGGGTCATGTACGTGGCCACGTTGCGCGCCTTGCAGAACGAGGGCATCGAGGTTCAGACGCCGGGCATGATCATCGGCGGAATTCTGGTGGCGGGCTTGCTGATCGGGCTGGTGCTCAAGGCCGGGCACGCCGGCGACGATCGCACCAAGGCCGCACCGGACGAGGACGCCACCACCGCCTACTCGGCGTTCCCGGTGCCGCCCATGCCGAAGGAACCGCCCGCCGAGAAGCCCAAACCCGGTCTGCTGGAACCGCTCGGCGGCTTCCTGGTCACCGGCGGCACCATGTTCAAGAAGCCGAACACCGAGCTGTACCCGGAGGTCAAGACGCCGACCGCGCCGCGCTATCACGGGCGGCACCAGCTCAACCGGCATCCGGACGGCCTGGAGAAGTGCATCGGCTGCGAACTGTGCGCCTGGGCCTGCCCGGCGGACGCCATCTACGTCGAGGGCGCGGACAACACCGAGGACGAACGTTTCTCGCCCGGTGAGCGTTACGGCCGCGTCTACCAGATCAACTATCTGCGCTGCATCGGCTGCGGCCTGTGCATCGAGGCCTGCCCGACCCGGGCGCTGACCATGACCAACGAATACGAGCTGGCCGACGACAATCGCGCCGACCTCATCTTCGAGAAGGACGACCTGCTCGCACCGCTGCGCAACGGCATGCTGGCCCCGCCGCACGCCATGTACCCCGGTGCCGACGAGGGCTCCTACTACCGGGGTGAAGTACCCGGCGCGCCTGGCGAACTGGCCGACGCGGAAGGGGCGGCGAAATGATCGACCTGCTGGCTGCCGATCCGGAGCTGATCACCCGCACCTCCACCGGAGAGGCCGTGCTGTTCTGGGTGCTCGCGGTGATCGCGGTGGTGGGTGCGCTGGGCATGGTGTGCGCGCCCAAGGCGGTGCACTCCGCACTCTGCCTGGCCGCCACCATGATCACGCTCTCGGTGTTCTACATCGCCCAGGACGCGCTGTTCCTGGGCGTGGTGCAGATCGTCGTCTACACCGGCGCGGTCATGATGCTGTTCCTGTTCGTGCTGATGCTCGTCGGCGTGGATTCGGCGGAGTCGCTGAAGGAATCGATTCGCGGGCAGCGGATCGCGGTGCTGGTGGTGGGCATCGGCTTCGGGCTGCTGATCATCGCGGCCGTCGCCCGCGGCATGTCCGACAAGAGCGTGGCGCTCACCGGGCCCGGCCTCGGCGGCAACGACACCGTCGGCGCGCTCGCCGAACTCATCTTCGTGCGCTACGTGTGGGCGTTCGAGCTGACCGGCGCACTGCTCATCACCGCCACCATCGGGGCCATGGTGCTCGCGCACCGCGAACGCTTCGGACCGCGTCAGGATCAGCGGGAAATGTCCAAACAGCGCTTCCGCGAAGGCAAGCGGGTCACGCCGCTGCCGACGCCCGGCGTATACGCCCGCCACAATGCCGTCGATGCGCCGGCGCGGCTGCCGGACGGCTCCTTCGAGGAACTGTCGGTCAGCACCATCCTGCGGCATCGGCGCGAACGCGCGCACACCGAAGCGGCGGCGCGCAATGTGCGCGAGAACGGCACTGTGAGCGACGGCGGCAACGACTCCCCCGAGGAAGGTTTGCGGTGAATCCCGATAATTACCTGTATCTCTCGGCTCTGCTCTTCACCATCGGCGCGGCCGGAGTGCTGGTGCGGCGCAATGCCATCGTCGTGTTCATGTGCATCGAGTTGATGCTCAATGCGGTGAACCTCGCGTTCGTCACCTTCGCCCGGCTGCACGCCAATCTCGACGGTCAGGTGTTCGCGTTCTTCACCATGGTGGTCGCGGCGGCCGAGGTCGTGGTCGGCCTGGCCATCATCATGACCATCTTCCGGGCCCGCCGCTCGACCTCGGTCGACGACGCGAATCTGCTGCGGTACTGACATGGATACCGCGCAGATGATGCTGTGGCTGCTGCCCGCTCTGCCGTTGGGCGGAGCCGTATTCCTTTTGCTGGTCGGCAAATACACCGACAAGTGGGGTCACTGGGTCGCGTCCCTGCTGGCGCTCGCGTCCTTCGGGGTCGCGGTGTGGGCGTTCACCGAAATGCTGGGGCGCTCGGATGCGAAACGCGCCGTGCACTACAGCCTGTTCGACTGGGTGCCGGTCAGCGGGTTGAAGGTGGACTTCGCTTTCCAGCTCGATCAGCTGTCGATGTGCTTCGCGCTCTTGATCACCGGTGTCGGATCGCTGATCCACATCTATTCGATCGGTTATATGTCGCACGATCCGGGGCGGCGGCGATTCTTCGCCTACCTCAACCTGTTCCTCGCGGCCATGCTGGTGCTGGTGCTGGCCGACAACTACCTGGTGCTGTACCTGGGCTGGGAAGGCGTCGGCCTGGCGTCCTATCTGCTGATCGGGTTCTGGTACGAGAAGCCCTCGGCCGCAACGGCCGCCAAGAAGGCGTTCGTGGTGAACCGGGTCGGTGACATGGGGCTGGCCATCGGTTTGATGGTCATGTTCGCGACGTTCGGGAGCATCGACTTCCAGACGGTGTTCGGAGCGGCGTCCCAGGCGAGCGAGGGCACGCTCACCGCGATCGGGCTGCTGCTGTTGCTCGGGGCCTGCGGTAAGTCCGCGCAGGTACCGCTGCAATCCTGGCTCGGGGACGCGATGGAGGGCCCGACCCCGGTGTCGGCGCTCATCCACGCGGCCACCATGGTCACCGCGGGCGTATACCTGATCGCGCGATCCAATCCGATCTTCGATCTGGCGCCGGGCGCGCGGGCGGGCGTCATGGCCGTCGGCGCGGTCACTTTGATCTTCGGTGCGGTGATCGGTTGCGCCAAGGACGACATCAAGAAGGCCCTCGCGGCATCGACCATGAGCCAGATCGGCTACATGGTGCTCGCGGCGGGGCTCGGCCCGGTCGGTTACGCCGCGGCCATCATGCACCTGCTCACGCACGGGTTCTTCAAGGCCGGGCTGTTCCTCGGCGCGGGCTCGGTCATGCACGCCATGAACGACGAAACCGATATGCGACGCTACGGCGGACTGCGCAAACTGCTGCCCATCACCTACGTCACCTTCGGGCTCGGATACCTTGCGATCCTGGGTGTTCCGCCGTTCGCCGGATTCTGGTCCAAGGACCGGATCATCGAAGCGGCGTTCGCGCACGGCGGCTGGGGCGGCATCGTCACCGGTATCGCGGCGCTGGCGGGTGCGGGTATCACCGCCTTCTACATGACCCGCGTCATGCTGCTCACCTTCTTCGGTGAGAAGCGCTGGCGCGAAGGCACGCATCCGCACGAGGCCCCGGTGTCCATGACCGGTCCGATGATCCTGCTGGCCATCGGATCCGTCGCCTCCGGCGCGATCTTCGCCTGGGGATCCTCGCTGGCGAACTGGCTGGAGCCGGTCGTCGGAGCGCATCACGGGGAGCCGGTCATTCCGGTCTGGGCCATCACCTTCTTCGCGCTCGCGGTCGTCGCGGCGGGCGTGTGGGTGGCCTACGACCAGTACGCCGGACAGGCGATTCCCGAAACCGCCCCGGCCGCATCGGGTCTCATCGAAGCCGCGCGCCGGGATCTCTACGGCGATGCGGTCAACGAGGCGGCGTTCATGCGCACCGGGCAGTACCTGACCCGTTCGCTGGTGTTCGTCGACAATCGCGGCATCGACGGGCTGGTCAATACGACGGCCGCGGTCATCGGCGGATTGTCGGCGCGGGTCCGGCGGGTGCAAACCGGTTTCGTGCGGTCCTACGCCCTGTCCATGTTCACCGGCGCGGCCCTGGTGGCTGCCGCCCTGCTGGCGGTGAGGTTGTTTTGAACGACTTTCCTTGGCTGACAACGCTGTGGGCGGCGCCCATGGTGGGGGCGGTGCTGGTGCTGTTGTTCCCCGCCGCGTGGCGGACCGCCGCCCGCGCCTTCGCGCTGATCGTGTCGCTGGGCACGCTCGGGGTGGGGATCTGGCTGGCTATCGATTTCGAGCCTGGCGGCGAGCACTACCAGTTCGTCGAATCGCATCAATGGATTCCGGCGTTCGGCGCGGGCTACACGCTCGGAATCGATGGCATCGCACTGGTTCTGGTGCTGCTGACCGCCGGACTGGTGCCGCTGCTCATCCTGGCCGGCTGGCAGGACGAGCGTTCGGTGGGCACCGGGCACCGGGTGACGCACTACTACATGGCCTTGACGCTGGTGGTCGAGTCCATGGTGCTGATCTCCTTCACCGCCTTGGACATCCTGTTGTTCTACGTGTTCTTCGAGGTCATGCTCATCCCGATGTACTTCCTCATCGGCGGGTTCGGGCCGCGCACCAGCGATCGGGCGGTGCGGGCGCAGCGGTCGCGGGCGGCGGTGAAGTTCCTGCTGTACAACCTGTTCGGCGGGCTCATCATGCTGGCGGCCGTCATCGGGCTGTACGTGCTGACCGCGCGCGAGAAGCTGGGCGTGGACGGCAAGGGCACCTTCGATTTCCGCGCCGTCATGGAGGCCGCCAACTCCGGGCAGCTCGGGGCCGGGCCGGCGGTGCTGAACGCGCTGTTCCTCGGCTTCATGTTCGCGTTCGCGGTGAAGGCGCCGCTGTGGCCGTTGCACACCTGGCTGCCGGATGCCGCCGTGGCCGCGACGCCGGCCAGCGCGGTGCTGATGATGGCCATCGTCGACAAGGTCGGGACCTTCGGCATGCTGCGCTACTGCCTGCTGCTGTTCCCCTCCGCCACTTCGACTTACGCGCCGTTCATCAGCGTGCTGGCGGTGATCGGGATCATCTACGGGGCGCTGCTGGCCATCGGGCAGACCGATGTGATGCGGTTGATCGCCTACACCTCGATCTCGCACTTCGGGTTCATCATTCTGGGCATCTTCGCGCTCACCACCCAGGGCGGGTCCGGTGCGACGCTGTACATGGTCAATCACGGGATCTCGACGGCTGCGCTGTTCCTGATCGCCGGATTCCTGGTGTCGCGGCGCGGAACCCGGCTCATCGCCGAGTACGGCGGGGTGCAGAAGGTGGCGCCGGTGCTGGCGGGCAGCTTCTTCATCGCCGGTCTGGCCACGCTGTCGCTGCCGGGGCTGGCGCCGTTCATCAGTGAATTCCTGGTTCTGATCGGCACCTTCACGCGCTACCCGGTGGCGGCGATCCTGGCGTCCACGGCGCTGGTGCTGGCCGCGCTCTACATCCTGTGGATGTACCAGCGCATGATGACGGGCCCGGTCAAGAAGGGCAATGAGCGGCTCTACGATCTGCTGCCGCGCGAAATGGTCGTGGTGGTACCGCTGCTGGTGGCGCTGCTGGTGCTCGGGTTCTACCCGAAGCCGGTACTGGACCGCATCGATCCGGCCGTGGCCAACACGCTCAGCACCATCGGGCAGCACGATCCGAAACCGGCGGTGCAGCCCGAAGCCGCTCAGACCGAAACCGGAGGTGCACACAAATGAGTGCAGGCTCTTCGCTGTTCGCCGCCGGAGCGGATATGCCGCTCGCGGCGGCGGTGCCGGCGCCGTCCATCGAATACCGGGACCTGTCGCCGATGCTGATCGTGTTCGGCGTCGCGGTGGCCGGGGTGCTGGTGGAGGCGTTCGCGCCCAGGGTGTCTCGTTACTTCATTCAGTTGGTTCTCGGACTGGGCGGTCTCGGTGTGGCGCTCGGCGCGGTCATCGGATTGCGCGGCACCCAGGAGAGCGCGGTGGTCGGAGCGGTCGCCATCGACGGCGTGACCTTGTTCTTGCAGGGGACCATTCTGGTGGTGTCGATGCTCGGACTGCTGTTCATGGCCGAGCGCCGGGCCGACCGGATGCCGATCCGGCGGGAAGGACCCGGCACCTGGAGCCTGACGGCCTCGCGCGGCGTGGATGCCTTCACCCCGCAGGCCGCGGCCACTCCCGGCAGTTCCGACGAAATCGCCGCCACCCGAGCCGGAATCGCCACCACCGAGGTCTTCCCGCTCACCATGTTCGCGGTCGCCGGGCTCATGCTCTTCCCGGCCTCCAATGATCTGCTGACCATGTTCATCGCGCTGGAAGTGCTGTCGCTGCCGCTGTATCTGCTGTGCGGATTGGCGCGGCGGCGCAGGCTGCTCTCCCAGGAGGCGGCGCTGAAATACTTCCTGCTGGGGGCGTTCTCGTCCGCGTTCTTCCTCTACGGGATGGCGTTGCTGTACGGGTACGCGGGGACGGTGCGGCTGGCGGGTATCGCCGACGCGGTCACCCGGGACAGCGGAAACTCGCACACCCTGGCGGTTCTCGGCGTCGCCATGCTGGCGGTCGGGCTGCTCTTCAAGATCGGCGCGGTGCCGTTCCAGAGCTGGGTGCCCGACGTCTACCAGGGCGCGCCCACCGCCGTGACCGCCTTCATGGCCGCCGCCACCAAGATCGCGGCCGTCGGCGCCATGCTCCGCGTGCTGTATGTCGCGGTGCCGGGCCTGCGTGATGACTGGCGTCCGATCCTGGCCGCCATCGCCATCGCCACCATGGTGGCCGGTGCGATCCTGGCCATCACCCAGACCGACATGAAGCGCATGCTCGCCTACTCCGCCGTCGCCCACGCGGGTTTCATCCTCACCGCACTGGTCGCGGCCAACACCGCCGGCATCTCCTCGGTCCTGTTCTACCTCGCCACCTACGGCGTCGGCACCCTGGGCGCCTTCGCCATCGTCAGCCTGGTCCGCGACGAAAACGGCGACGAGGCAACCTCTCTCACCGCCTGGGCCGGCATGGGCCGCCGCTCCCCCTGGCTCGCCACCATCTTGTCCCTGTTCCTCCTCTCCTTCGCCGGCATCCCCCTGACCAGCGGCTTCATCGCCAAATTCGCTGTCTTCCAAGCGGCCTCCTCCGGCGGAGCCACTCCACTGGTCATCGTCGGCGTAGTCACCAGCGCCATCGCGGCCTTCTTCTACGTCCGCGTGATCGTCCTCATGTTCTTCACCGACGCCCCCACCCCCGGCCCGACCGTCGTCTTCCCCACCCTCACCACCACGGTCATCGCCCTCACCGCCGCGGCCACCCTGGTCCTCGGCATCTTCCCGCAACCCCTGCTCGACCTCGCCGAGCAGGCGGCCACTCTCATCCACTGATCGACCCCATCAGGAAGGGCCGGGCATCCGCCCGGCCCTTCCTGTTTCGGTAGCCCTCCGCACTATCCTTCCCCACCCCGCCCGCGTCGCTTAGCGTTGAAACCAGCACCATCACGGCTTCCCTCGAGGAGGAGTCATGCGGCCGCAACCAGCCGCCATAGGTTTCCTCCGACACGACGTGTCGGGCGCTCGACAACAATGGGACGAGGCGCAAATTCGTCACCTCGCCGGCCGACTAGGTTACGACCTCTGCAAGACGCTCGTCCTCGGCCCTGACACCGATCGGCTCCTCGCTCGCGTCCGCACCGTCCTCACCCGGCTGGATGCCGAAGCCGTAATCACCCCCAGCCTCGAACATTTCGACGGTGAGGTGCCCGCCGACGTCATCAAGGTGGCCGATCTGATCACCGTCTCCCCAGAGAACACCTATGCCCGATGGCTCATCCCGCCGCTGGACTGAAGCCGTCGAACAAACCCACGAGAGTTATTCCCGCCGTATCGATTACGGTCCGATGTGTGGCGGCTCAGTTACCTGGACGATTGGTGACCGGGGTGAGGTCGATGCCCGGCGGCGGGCGCAGGCGACGCAGATTGCCGTCCATCGCGGTGGCGTAGAGCGCCCAGCCGTCGCCGTCGCGCGCGATGCGAACCGAACTGACGCCGTCCGGTGGCACCCGCGTCGCGGACGGTTTGATCAAACCGTCGATGATCGAACAGGTTTCGCCGGTGGCGGTATCGGTCCGGTAGATCGCACCGACCCCGTGATCGCCGAAGAACAGCAGCCCCGATCGCGTCGCCTCCATATCGTCGGGCAAAGCCAGCACCTTCGGCACACCGGTCACGAAGGTCGCGGCCTGCGGATTATCCAGCGGCACCCGCTGAATTCGCATGGTCAGCGAGCTCGCGTAAACCGCCTTACCGTCTTCCGACAGCGCCAGCCCGTTCGCGGCAGTCAGCGGCGCCCATCCCTTGATGTACTCACCCGTCGCGGGACGGTAGCGCGAAATCCCCTGCGAGGCACCGGTGAACGAACTGGTCGCGATCAGCAGGTCCCCATCGGGCAGCAACAACAGGCCATTGGCCATGCTCAACCCGCTGAGCAGCGAAACCAGCTCACCCGATTCCGTGTCATACCGATACAACTGCCCCGGAGCCGCCGAAAAATCGTCCCCGGTAACGAAGTACACGTACCGCCCATCGAACCGCACTCCCGCCGGATGATCGAACCCCTGCGCGACAGTCTCGACACCCCCGTCCGCGCCCACATGCAGCAGCTCGCCCGCAAGAATGGTGGTGACGTAAAACCCGCCCCGCCCATCCGAATCCAGATTCTCCAGCTCCCCGCGCCCGCTCATCACGGTGCTCACTTCCCACCCGGCCGAACAATCCGGCGCAAACGGCGAAGCCCCCGCATCCGGTTGCACCACAACGATTCCCGCAGCGACCGCAGCAACCAACCAGCCCGTTCGGAGCCGCCGGCTCCCCCTCTTGACACCTCGCACCACGTCAACGTATCAAGACCCATCCGCACCTGCCGACCGCCACCGAGCAGCCGGATCGGATGATTCCTTTGTCGGACGCGATCCGGGTGCTCAGTAATCCGCGGCCCACCGGCTGATCCGAGTCGTGAGCGTTCAGGTGAGTTGGTCGAGGATGGCCGCTAGTTCGCGGGCGTGGAACGTGACGTCTGTGTGGCCGGCGCGCAGGTCGTGGACGTCGAAGGGGTTGTCGGGGGTGAGGCGGTCGGCGTCTTCGATCATTTTGGTGGCCAGGGCCGGGGAGATGACGTTGTCGCGGGTCAGGCGAATGTAGGTGCGTGGGATTCGGCCCCAGGTTTGGGCGTCCACGCGGGCGTCGGTGAAGCTGGGTTGGGCCGAGTCCTCGTGTTGCATGAAGTAATTGAGGACGGTCAGGGTCTGATCCAGGGTGGCGTCGGGCATGTTGACGAGGCGGAAGTCCTCGAGGGCCTCGAGGTCGGCCGAACGCAAGTTGAATCGGATGATGCCTGGTGGCGGGGCGTCCAGGCCGAGGAACAGGGAGTGATTCGGGTTCGGGGCGGGGACGTCTTTCAGCGCTTCCGGGGTTTGGCTCAGGGCCATCGCATTCGGGGCTTCGGGGGTGGAGGGGCAGAAGGCGGATACGTAGACGATTCGATCGATGGCCTCGGGGATGGCATTGCCGACCAAGCCGAGGGTGATGCCGCCGAGGCTGTGGCCGACCAGGATGACCGGGCCGTGTCGCCGGACCTGGCGTACGGCGTCGATGACGTGGGAGACGTTGTCCTGCAAGGTAATCGCGGACATCGGCGAGGAGCCGGTGGTATAGGCGGGCAGGTCTTGAGGTGCTTGATAGGACACGGGGATCGAGGTTTCGAGGCCGTGACCGGGCAGGTCCACCGGCAGGCTGCGGTGGCCGAGCAGGGCGAGTTCGCGAACCACGGGCGTCCAGAAGAAGCTGTTGCTGGCCAGGCCGTGCACGAATACGAAGGTTGGTGCGGCGCTCTCGGTTTCCGTAATTCGATGAGCTGGTTCGGTCATGTCTCCCCCACTGCGATTTGACAGGTAATGGATTCGTTACCCGATTCGTGCCGCGGCCAACCGGCCGGTTATGGCTGATTCTGACGGACCGATGAAATCGTGACGAGTACGGCGTCTCTGTTGTATCGCGCATCGATCGAGTCGGAGGTGGCTTATGTCCGGGGTTTTGCTGGAGCCGAAGGTGCTGGTCGAGGGGCTGGCATTGGGTGAGTCGCCGCGGTGGCACGGGGGGAAGTTGTGGTTGTCGGATTGGGTGGCGGGGGAAGTGTTCAGTGTTGATGAGGTGGGGCGGAGGGTGGTGGAGTTCGGGGCGAAGGGGTTGCCGTTTTGTTTCGACTGGTTGCCGGATGGGCGGATGCTGATGGTGTCGAATGGGGACGGGCGGAGAGTTTTGCGGCGGGCGGAGGGTGGGGCTTGGGTTACGCATGCGGAATTGGGTGGGATCGATGAGCATGCGTGGAACGAGATCGTGGTGGATGGGCGGGGGAACGCGTATGTGAACGGGATCGGGTACGACATGATGGGCGGGGCAGAGCCGGGGCTGGGGGTGATCGCGTTGGTGACGCCGGAGGGGGCGGTGCGCGAGGTTGCCGATGGGATGGCATTTCCGAACGGGATGGTGGTGACGCCGGATGGCGGCACGTTGATCGTGTCGGAGTCGCACGCGAAAAGGTTGAGCGCCTTCGATATTCGGGCGGATGGGGAATTGGTGAATCGGCGGGTGTGGGCTGAGGTGGACGGGTATCCGGATGGGATCTGCCTGGATGCGGAGGGGGCGGTGTGGTGTGCGGCGATGGAGCGGTGCGTGCGGGTGCGGGAGGGTGGGGAGGTGCTGGCGGAGGTGCCGTTGGATCGCAGCGCGTTCGCGTGCATGCTGGGCGGGGTGGCGGAGCCGACGCTGTATGTGGTTGCGGCGCAATGGCTCGGGGCCGAGGGGATGACATCGGAGAACCGGACGGGGCAGGTGCTGGCAGTGCGGGCGCCGGCAACACGGGCGGGGCACCCGTGAGGATGTTCGAACGAATGCGCAACCAAGGGTTGCGCATGGCGTGACTGCGGGCTAGCTTTATATGCAACCAAACGTTGCATATGGAGGAATCCGATGGAGTTCGGAAGTATCGAACGTGAGATTCATGTCGACGCCTCACCCGAAGTGGTGTACGAGGTGGTCAGCAGCCCCGAGCACGTCTCCGAATGGTGGAGCGACGAAGCCGACTTCAAGCCGACCGTGGGGTCCGTAGGGGAACTGGTCTGGGGAGACCGGGTAGACGTTGCGGTCATGCGGGTGGTGACCGCCGACCCGCCGCGGCTGTTCGCCTTCCGCTGGTGCTATCCCGACAACGTCGCCGACGAGGTCGCGGACTCACTACTGGTCACCTTCGAGCTCACCCCCTCGGGCACCGGCACCCTGATCAAGATGACCGAGACCGGGTTCCGTGAGATGGGCTGGGAGGCGGCCAAATTGGAGGAGGTCTACCGCGACCACGACAACGGCTGGGGCATCTTCCTACCCCGGCTCGCGGAGTACCTCACGCGGCTGGTGTCGGCCAAGTGAACGCCACCGTCGACGACGACCTGTGGTCCGCGGTCGGAGATCCGACCCGTCGGCGGATGCTCGACCTGCTCCTGGCGGCCGGCGATGGCACGGCCACCAGTCTCAGCGAGCAGCTGCCGGTGACCCGGCAGGCCATCGCGAAACATCTCGCGGTACTCGACCGCGTCGGCCTGGTGCATGCCACGGCCACCGGACGTGAACGCCGATATCGGGTGGACGAAGCGCAACTGGCTCGCGCGGTGGCGCAATTGTCCGCGGTAGGTGAGGCCTGGGATGCCAGGTTGCGGCGCATCAAGCGGATCGCGGAAGCGATTCAGCGCCAAAAGGATCAGAACGCCGGAAAGTGAGAGATCGAATGGTAGACATCCTGCACAGAGTGGGCATCGTAGCCCCGGCCGCCGACGTGTACGCGGCGCTGACCACCGTCGACGGCCTGGCCGGGTGGTGGACGACCGACACCCGGGGCAAGCCCGGCGATATCGACGGCATCATCGAATTCCGTTTCGGCCCCGGCGGATTCGATATGAAGGTGGTCGAACTCGACCCTGATCAGCGGGTCCGTTGGGAAGTGGTGGACGGCCCGGAGGAATGGATCGGCACCTTCATAGATTGGAACCTCTCCCGCACCGGCGAATACACCATCGTGTTGTTCAAACATGAGGGCTGGCGTGAACCGGTGGAGTTCATGTACCACTGCACCACCAAATGGGGCGTATTCCTACAGAGCATGAAGGCGCTGGTGGAGACCGGGAAGGGCGCCCCGGACCCCCACGACGTCAAGATCAGCGACTGGCACTGACCGCGACTACAGCACCTCGCGCACTCGCTTGGCGAAGGACTCGGCATCCTCGGTGAACCCACCGTGCCCACCGGGGAACAACTCCGGCTCGATGCCGAGTCCGGCGGCCAGCGCCCGGGAGGTCCGGTCACAGTACTGGCCGGCCGAAGCATCACCGATCCCGATGATGATCCGGGCGGGTGCCGCACGCAGCGCATCGAAATCGGGATGGAATTCGACGGTGCCGTTGAATTCGTGCTCGAACCAGAAACGCTCACCTTCGACCACACGCGGATCGCGCTCGCCGCCGAACATCTGCTCGATCATGGAATCGGGAACGGAAATCCCGGTGAAGGCGAAGAACTTCCGCATGGCGGCGACCGGACCGCCGGTCGCATAGGTGGCGAGAATGTCGTCGGTGACCACCCGCATTTCGGCCCGGTCCTCGAGATATTCACGCACGGGCGGCTCATGCGCGATGAGGGTGTGCACCACCTCGGGATGGGTCAGCACGAGCGCGAGACCCGTCACCGCGCCGCCACTGGAACCGAATACCGCGGCCGGTCCGACACCGAGGTGGGTGATGAGCCGCGCCAGGTCGTCGGCCCGCAACTCGGGGGTGGAATCCTGGGCCGGATCGTCGAGTTCGCTGCGCCCGTGCCCGCGCGGATCCATGGTCAGCACGGTGTGATCGGTCGCCAGCGCGTCGGCGACGGCCGCGAACGGCGCGGCCTCCATGGGCGCTCCGACGAGCGCGATCAGCGGCCCGCTACCGCGGACCTCGTAGTAGAGGCGGCCATCGGGCACGGCCAAGGTTCCGGAGGTGACGGGGGTGGACGAGGTCATGGTTTCTCCCAGCGGGCGTACGGCACGGACACCACTACCGACGGTACGACCGCCGGGAATTCATCGCCGCGAATCGGCTTGGTTCACAGCGCTTTTCCAGGTTCCGGCAGCGCGCACACCATACCCTCCGCCATACCGGTGGGTCGCACGCCGAGCGCCTGGTTCAGCCGCGCCCGCTGGTTCTCCCAAGCGACCGCAGCCGCCAATTCGGCGACCTGCGACTTGGACAGCCGCTTCAGCAATTCGGTCCGCACCTCCTCGAGATCCAGCGCGGACGGCGTCACCGTCATCGCCTCGGCGAAGGACAACACCAGCTTCTCGAGCTCGGAGTAGGCCGCGCTGGTCTGATACTTGGGCAGCTCGGTGACCTGTGCTTCGGTCAAACCACTGTAATGCGCCAGCGTTGAACCGATATCGAGACAGAACTGACAATTCACCAGGGCAGCCGCCTTGAGCTCGGCCAGCTCCTTCAAATGCGGATCCAGTCGATTACTGAGCAGCAGCACCGTCTCGTAGAACATCGTCCCCAGCAACACCAGCGGCCGCCGGATCAGCCACCCCACCAGATCGGATTGATTCTTCCGGGCACGCCCGAAAGCCTTGATGTAGTTCCAGGTTCGAGTCATCGCTCGCATCGCGGGCCCCCTTGCTCGTCGAGTCTTCCTGTTCCAGATAGTAGGACGACCACGACACGTCGTAGTAGAGCTTCACCGGATCCGCGTCAGTGATCTGCGTCAACCGAACCGGCCCGCGCCGGCGCCGCGGTCGCCGACCACGAATTGAGGATCCGCAGCGCCTCCGCGCTCGCCGACCCGGCCGCAGCGGTATAGGTGACCAGCGTCTGGTCGGCGGCGGAAAGGACTTGAAGCACTTGCCAATCCAACTCCAACTCCCCCACCACGGGATGGCGCAGCCGCTTACGCCCACCCGCCATCGCCCGCACGCCGTGACCCGCCCACCACCGCCGGAAGTCGGCATCGTGCACCGACAACTCCCCCACCAATTGTGTGAGCCGCGCGTCCCCGGGCGTGCGCGCGGCCGCCATCCGCAATCGATCCACCGCCTCGGCCGCCACCTGCTCCCAATCCAGGAACAGCCCTCGCATGCGCGGTTCCAGGAACACCATCCGCACCAAAGCCCGCTGCTGCACCGGTATTTCGGCGAAATCCAGGAACAGCGCCGCCGCCGACGCGTTCCAGCCGATGATGTCGGTGCGCGGACCCAGCACCAGCGCCGGCGTCGGCAGCACGTCCAGCAGATCCCGCAGCGCGCCGCTCACCCGCGGCTCAGCGGACTTCCGACGCGGCGGCCGCACCCCCACCAGCATTCGCACATACTCGTGCTCTTCGTCGCTGAGCCGCAATGCCCGCGCGATCCCGGCCAGCAGATTCTCCGACGCCGCCGCGACCCGCCCCTGCTCCAGCCGCGTGTAATGGTCCACGCTCACCGCCGCCAGCATCGCGACTTCCTCGCGCCGTAATCCCTTGACCCGCCGCGGATTCCCGGCCGTGGGCAGCCCGGCCGCCTCGGGCGTCAAGGCGGCCCGTTTGGCTTTCAGAAAATCGCCGAGCTCACTCACATCGCCCAGTCTCGCACCCGCAGGCGGTCCCGTGCCTGGGGCTGTCATCCCCAGGCACGCCTGCCCCCGCCACGACACCGCCCTGGTTCGCCCGCCCGCACCGGCCCAAGCTCGATCCCATGACAACGATCGATCTCGATACCGCCAACCGTCTCGCCGCCATCGGGCACAAGACCGCTACCGCCCTCGGCGTCCCGATGAACATCGCCATCGTCGACGCGGCCGGTCATCTGCTGCACTTCACCCGCATGGATAACGCCCTGCTCGGTTCCATCGACCTGGCCCACCGAAAAGCCAAGACCGCCTTGCTGTTCCGTATGCCCACCGCCGCTCTCGGCGAGCTGTCCCGGCCCAACGGTCCCATCTACGGCATCGAAGTCAGCAATGACGGCTTGATCACCTTCGGCGGCGGCCTGCCTCTCGCGACCCCGGACGGCACCGTCGTGGGCGCGGTCGGCGTCTCCGGCGGCACCGCCGACCAGGATGTCGAGGTGGCTCGCGCCTGCCTGTCAGTTCTCTGAGCGGGCCAGCGCGTCGTACACCCAGTTGTGGGCTTGCCCCACGGTGAGCCGGGATCCGAGGAACTCGCTCGTCAGCGCCCAGTAGCGGTGGATCCGGTGGTCGGAATCGGTGGCGCCGGTCAGCAACCGTTCACGGAAGCCCGGGGTGTCGTATTCGCCTCGCGCGCCGGCGTGCGCCGCTACGTACCGATCGAGTTCGCCGCCGCCGCGCGGGCGGACGCCTTCCGACACCAGCGGCACCACCTCGGCCATCACGTCACCGACCTGGGAATAGAGCCCTCGAAGGTCGCGGATGCGTTCGGGTTGATGCCGGAAGAGTTGGTGTCGCACAGCGTTGTTCATGCCGGCGTCGGTAGTCAGCTCGGCCAGTTCGGCGTAAGCGACGACCTGCTCGACCGAGGGGTCGGCGGGCGGCTCCGGAATGTTCCACTCCAGCCACCCGTCGACTTCGCGTCCCGGTATCGGCGCGAGGATCTGCCGCCAGAACCGGACCAGGCAGTCATGGGCCGCGTCGCCGTCCTGCGCGGCGGCGAGCAAGGCAAGACGCCGTGACCGCTGCGCCGGGACGGCAGCCTCGACGGCGCGCAGTGCCGCACGCCGCCAACTCAACGCCCGGAATTCCATATCGAGCCGGTCGCTTTCGACGGCGACGGCTTCGGCAATCGACCTGTCGCCGCGCAGCACGCTCGCGATCGAATCGAGCCCCAGACCGAGCGTGCGCAGCCGGCGCACCAGCAACAAACGCTCGACGGCGCGGTCGGCCTCGAACAAACGATGCCCGCCCGCACTACGCGAGCACTCCAGCATGCCCTCATCGCAATAGAACCGGATGGTGCGCACCGGAAGCCCGGTGCGCCGCGCCAATTCGCCGATCCCTACCGACTTACCGATCGAGCACCTCGTGTAGTCGTGGAAAGCGATTCCGCCACCCCCGCTCCATGGCATTGCGAACCATCTTCTGCCTGCGATCCCCGATATCGAATCCGGTGTGCGTCAACAATAACCGCGTGCCGTGGCCCTGCGCCCGCATCGTCCAGTCCACCGTCCCCGCGCTCGGGCATTCGGCGCGCGGATTGGTCCAGGTGTAGGTCAACTGCTCCCGAGGCTCGAACGCGATGACCTCGCACTCGATCTCGTTGTGTGGATGGGACGGGAGCACGAAGATGAATCGCGTCCCCGCCGTCGCGATCATGCGGCTCGGCCGCATCAGCCACCGCTCGAGCAGATCCGGCACCGTCAAGGCCCGCCACACGGCCTCCAGCGGCTGTGGAAAGAAGCCCCCGATCTCGACCGCCGCCGGATCCAATCCGGGATCGGCGATCAATTCCCGTGTCCTTCCTTGAACTTGGTCTCCAATTCCGCCGCCAACTCCGGCTTCTCGGCCTCCATCTTCTGCACATAGGCCACCGCGTCCCCGACGGTTCGCAAGCTCGCCATATCCTCGTCCGGAATCTGCACCCCGTACTTGTCCTCCAACTGCACCGCGATCTCCACCAGCGACAGCGAATCGATCTCCAAGTCCGCCACGAACGACTTCTCGACTGTCACCTCCGCCGTCTCGATCCCGGTCACCTCCTCCACGATCTGCGCGATCCCGGCAACAATCTCGACCTGCGTGGTAGTCACGAACATCCCTTCCAGAACCAATCACGAACGCCCCGTTCGATTGCCGATACGCTAGGACCTCCAGTGGGGTGGAGGTTCAAGCAACTGTGACGGACAGCACACAACAGCCCGGTTTGCTGAGCATCGGCGAATTGGCACGCCGCACCGAGCTTCCGGTGCGCACGATCCGCTTCTATTGCGACGAAGGAATTCTCGAGTCGCACCGCAGCACTGGCGGTCACCGTCTTTTCGATGCCGATACCGCGACAGCACGACTCCTGCTGGTCCGGCGCCTGCGAACTCTCGGCCTGGGTCTCACCGCCATTACCGAAGTCCTGCAAGGTGAACGATCCATCGACGAAGTCATCGCCGCCGAAACCATCCGCCTGGATACCGAATTCAACTCCTTGGCGTGGCGTCGCGCGTCCCTGCGCGCACTCGGCTCGGCCGACCTCACCCAGCGCCCCGAACGCCTCGCACTACTGGCCGCAGCGCAGGACGGCACCGCCGCACACGATCGCCTGATCCAATTCTGGCGGCGCTTGCTAACCACCCTGACCGTGGCCGACTTCAATTTCTTCGCCTGCGGCAACATCCCCGAACCACCCGCCGACCCGTCGGTGGAGCAGATCGTCGCCTACGCCGAACTGACCGCCCTCGTATCCGACCCCGACCTGTACTACGCCATGGGCCAACAACTCTGGCGCACCCGACCGCAAACCATCCGCGACCGCCGAGCCCTCTTCTTCGACGTCGGCTGCCTCCTGGTCGAGGTAATCCCCTTCGTCGCCGCAAACACCCACCCCCACCCCGGCCCCGAACTGGACCGTTTCGTCGCCGCCCACGCCAAAGCCCGCAACGAACGCGATTCGCGAGAATTCCGAAACCACTTACTGGCCAACGCATCCGATGCCGACCGCCGCATCCGCCGCTACTGGACTTTGACCGCCGACCTGCTCGACACCTCCGCCACCGTCGGCCAAGCCCACCACTGGCTCTATGAAGCCCTCACCGGTCCCGACGAGGCCCAGGCCGACGTGTAGCGATGGGTTACACGCCCGTCGGCGCCTGGTGGGCATGAAGCCGAAGAGGTAACCGGCAATTCGGCCCGCGGAGAATCCCCCTCCCACTTCAACTTATATCGGACCCCGGGGCTTGCGGCAAGGGGCGGGGGATGCTGCACAATCGGCTGCCGAAGCCGGTACCTGCGGAAATCGATGAGATCAGATTGGCGGATGGGGTGTTCATGATTGATGTGATCGTTGCCGGTGGTGGGCCGACGGGCGTGATGCTGGCCAGTGAGTTGAAGTTGCGGGGTGTGGGTGTGGTGGTGCTGGAGAAGGAGGTGGAGCCGAGCAAGGTGGTGCGGGGGCTGGGGTTGCATGCGCGGAGTATCGAGGTGATGGATCAGCGGGGGTTGTTGGAGCGGTTTCTCGCGGTGGGGAAGCAGTATCCGCTCGGAGGGTTTTTCGCGGGGATCGCCAAGCCGCAGCCGGAGCGGTTGGACACCACGTATCCGTTCGTGCTGGGGATTCCGCAGCCGGAGACCGAGCGGTTGTTGCTGGAGCATGCCGGGGAGTTGGGGGTCGAGGTTCGGTACGGGTGTGAGGTGACCGGGCTGAGTCAGGACGGGCAGGGGGTGGATGTCGAGCTGGGTGACGGCACCACGCTGCGGGCGCGGTACCTGGTCGGGTGCGATGGTGGGCGCAGCACGGTCCGCAAGTTGGCTGGGATCGAGTTTCCGGGCGAGCCGAGCCGGATCGATACCTTGATCGCCGAGGTGGAGTTCACCGCGCCGGAGGCGGAGGTGACGGCGGTGGTGACGGAGGTTCGCAAGACGCAGTTGCGTTTCGGGGCGATGCCGCTCGGGGACGGGTTCTATCGCGTGGGTGCGCCGGCGGCGGAGGTGGCCGAAGATCGTGCTACGCCACCGACTTTGGAGGAGTTGAAGCAGGAGTTGCGGCGGTGGGGTGGAACCGATTTCGGTGCGCATTCGCCGCGGTGGTTGTCGCGTTTCGGGGATGCCACCCGCCTGGCTGACCAGTACCGTTCGGGCCGGGTGCTGTTGGCGGGCGATGCGGCGCACATTCATCCGCCGCAGGGCGGGCAGGGGTTGAATCTGGGCGTTCAGGATGCCTTCAACCTCGGCTGGAAGTTGGCGGCCGAGATCCAGGGCTGGGCTCCGGAAGATCTGCTGGACAGCTATGAGATCGAACGGCGCCCGGTGGCGGCGGACGTGCTGGAGAGCACGCGGGCGATGGTCGAGCTGACAACGTTGGAGCCGGGCCCGCAGGCGGTGCGGAGTCTGATGTCGAAGCTGATGGACTTCGACGAGGTGAACCGGTATCTGCTGGAACGGGTCATCGCGGTCTCGGTGCGCTACGACTTCGGCGAGGGGCATGAACTGCTCGGGCGGCGATTGCGGGATGTCACCTTGAAGGGCGGACGTCTTTACGAGCTCATGCGCGAGGGGCGCGGACTGCTCCTCGACCAGACCGGACGGCTTTCGGTTGCGGGCTGGGTGGATCGGGTCGACCACGTCGTCGATGTGAGCGAGGAATTGGAGGTGCCGGCGGTGCTGCTGCGCCCGGATGGGCATGTGGCATGGGTCGGCGCGGACCAACAGGACTTGGCCGATCATCTGGCCAAGTGGTTCGGGATGCCGTCACCCGAAGATGCTGACCGAGATCCCCGACCGTCACGGCCAACGCCGTAATCGCTTGGCCAAGGCGAACAATCAGGTGTGCGAACGGTCGGTACCGATCTACTGACCGTTCGCATCGACCTGAACTGACAAGTGGACCAGCCGCCTCAGCTGGCTATGTATATTAGGATGAAACCTAGGAATACTAGGTTTGTTGTTTGCTGAGGAGTACGAATGCGATCCGAAACCCTGCGTGTGCCCGGCGCGCACCTGTACTACGAGGTGCGCGGCACCGGCCCCCTGCTGCTGTTCCTGCCGGGCAGCGGCGGCGACGCGGCCATCGTCGATGCGATCGCCGACACGCTCACCGACCGGTTCACCCTGGTGGCCATCGATCCGCGCGGATATTCGCGCAGCACCTTGGACAACGGCCCCGAGGACCAACGCGTCGAGGTGCAGAGTGACGACGCCTACCGGCTCATCAACCATCTCACCGACGAACCCGCCTACGTCTTCGGTGGCAGCGGCGGCGCCATCGTCGGATTGGACCTGCTGGCAAGACATCCCGAACGGGTGCGCAAATTGGTCGCTCACGAGCCCCCGTGCTTCGCGATCCTGCCCGATGCCGCCGTGCAGCGAGCTTTCGTGGACGAGGTCTATCACCTGTTCCGCACCGATGGCGTGGCCGCTGCGGGCGCCCGGTTCGTCGAGGGCATCGGCGGCACCATGGGATCGATGCCGAATCCGGCCGATCTTCCGCCCCGCGCCGCCGCGATGATGTCCCGCCTGTTCGCCAACGCCCCGATCATGATGGAACACGAACTGCGCCAATTCACCTCACACCTGCCCGATATCGCCGCCCTCGCACCGGTGACCGACCGCCTGGTCCTGGCTTCCGGCCGCGAAACCGGCACCCACCTCCCGGCCCGCCCCGCTGCGGAACTCGCCGCGCGACTCGGTATCACCGTCACCGAATTCCCCGGCGGCCACAGCGGATTCACCGACGAGCCCGTGGCCTTCGCGAACCTGCTGGTCGAAACGCTGCTCTCCCCCGTGGTGACCTGACGCGCGCACGCTCCGCACATTCGGGATCGGCGGCCCCCGCCTTGCTACCGTCGGCGCATGATCAACGGAGCGCACACCATCCTCTACGCCTCCGACGCCGATCGGGCGCGCGCCTTCTTCCGCGATGTGCTGAAATTCCCGAACGTCGACGCCGGCGGCGGCTGGCTCATCTTCAAATCCCCACCCGCCGAGCTGGCCGTCCACCCCGCAGCCGCACCCGAAAGCGGCGCCGCCGGAATCTATTTCATGTGTGACGACCTGGAATCCACCATGGCGGACCTGCGGGCCGCGGACGTCGAGTTCACCGCCGAGGTCACCGACGCCGGATGGGGCTTGCTGACCAGCTTCCTGGTGCCGGGCGCGGGCGAGGTCGGGCTGTATCAACCTCGCCATCCGGTCGCCTACGACCTCGCCTGAACGACCCCGACCGTGTAAAGGAATCGTGCAGATCCGTTCTGCACGTACGATTTTCGGGTATCCCTGAGCACGGTTCGGGCACAAGGTGAAGGCGTGGGCGAATGATTCTGATAACGGGCGCGACGGGCAATATCGGTGCGGAGCTGGCACAGACGCTGGCGGGCGGCGACGAACCGGTACGTGCGGCGGTCCGTGACCCGCGGCGCGCGATCCTGCCCGAGGGCATCGAACCGGTAGCCGCTGACCTGACCGCACCCGATTCGCTAACCCCGGCCTTCGACGGCGTCCGGGCCGCGTTCCTGCTCCCCGGCTATCCGGGCGTGGCCGAGGCGGCGGCGCGCGCCGGTGTCGAACACATCGTGCAGCTCTCGGGCGTTTCCGCCGGCACCGGCGATGCCGGCAACGCCATCTCCCGCTACATGATGGCCTCCGAGTAGGAGGTGCAGCACTGCGGGGCTACCTGGACCATCCTGCGCCCCAGCGCATTCGACTCCAATGCCCTGCGCTGGCTCCCGCAGCTGCGCGAGGGTGACGTCATCCGGGTCCCCTTCCCACAGGTCCGCACCGCCAGCCTCGACCCCTACGATCTGGCCGCGGTCGCCGCATACGCGCTGCGCGACAAGGCTTTCCACGGTGAGGTCCTGTTTCCGACCGGTCCGGAATCGCTGCTGCCCGCCGAACAGGTCGCACTGTTGGCCCGCGTCCTGGATCGTGATCTCGAATGCGTCGGCCTCACCGACGAGCAGGCCCGCGCCGACATGCTGAAGACCACCCCGGTGGAGTACGTCGACGCCTTCTTCGATTTCTACGTCGGCGGCGCCATCGACGAATCGGTGGTCCGCCCGACCGTGGAGCAGATCACCGGTCGCGCCCCGCGCACCTTCGCCCAGTGGGCCACCGTTCACGCCGAGGATTTCCGCCAGGCGGGCACCGACAGATAGGTCGCCGCCCGCAGCACCCACTCCACCGGCCCGTAGGCGTGCCGCCGCAACCACCACACGCTCAGCCGGACCTGGCCCGCGTAGATCACCACGGCGATGGCGGCCACCCCGATCGGCGGCACCCGATCACCCAGCCCCAGACCGTATCCGGTGTAGACGAACATGAAGACGATCGATTGCGCGATGTAGTTCGAGGCCGCCATCCGCCCGGCCGGTGCGAGCAGACCGATCCGATCCGCCCAGCGCGACCGCGTCAACCACACGATGCCCGCCACGTATCCGAGCGTCAGCAGTGGATTGGTGAGCTCTTGCAGCCCATACCAATACGTGGGCACCCCGCCGTGCAGACTCCACAGCACGATGGTGACCAGCGCGATCGGCAGGCCCACACCGAATCCCAGCGCCAGCGCCCGCGGAGTCCAGCGCCGCAGGAACTCCGTGTCCTCGAACACCCGCCGTTTACCGGCTGCCATGCCGATCAGGAACATCCCGAACGCGGGAATCCCCTGACCGACCCAGGTGAAGAGGATGAACACCGGCGCGGTCGCCACCTGGGCGTGGAAGGTGTCGGTGAACCCGCCGGTGAATCCGTCGCGCAGGCGAGCCACGTCCAGTACCTCGCCCAGCCCCGACATATCCCCCGCATCGGCGGACGGCAGGAACGCCAGCGCCATGAACAGCGCGTACAACACGAGCCCGGTGATCAATGCCGTCCGCGCCCGCAACTTCCGGAACAGGATGAGCAGCACGCACAATCCGGCGTACAGCGTGAGAATGTCGCCCAGCCAAAGCAACAGCACGTGCGCGAGCCCGATCAAGAGAAGCATCCCGCTGCGCCGTAGCAGTCGCGGCACCGCACGCGCCCCGGCCCGCTCCGCCGCCGCGATCTGCAAGGTGAACGAGTATCCGAACAGGAACGCGAAGAGCAGATAGAACTTGCCGAGGAACAACCCCTCCAGGATCGCGTACCCGAAACGATCCCAGCCGCTGTCGAATCCGAACGTCACCTCGCTTCCGCCGCCGTGGAGGGAGATGAGCATGGTCAGCACGACGGTGTTGGTGACGAGAATGCCGAACAGCGCGAACCCGCGCAGCGTATCGACCTCCCCGATGCGCCGCCCGGCGGCGACTGAGGACACGGCCTGAACGGACATATCGTCACGGTACGGTCGCCGCCGCACCCGCCACATCGGCCTGGGGAGCGCAAATCCATTCGACCTCAGCGGTATTGACAGTCATCCTCGGGGATGCCGCATGATTGCGGCCGATGCAACCGTGCGGCGCGGGCAATCGCACGAGCGCTCACTTGCCGGGGCGATGGGGTTGTGCGAGCAGGTGATCCAGCAGGCGGGCGAGTTCCTGGCCTGGAGCGGTGGCGGATTCGGAGGTGCGCCAGGCGACGACATGGTCGGGGCGGACCAGAACGGCACCCCGTGCGGAGATGCCCAGGCTGCCGATCCAGGCTTCGTCCGCGGCCGGGATGCGGCGCACGGTGAGATCCGGGAGTTGCTCGGCGGCTCGGGCCCACTCCTCGTCGGCGGTGAAGACGGTGAATCCCCGTCCGATCAGGTCCAGGGTCGATACGGTCCGGTCGTCGTGTGTGACCCAGCGATGCGGCAGCCGGGAACCGGGCGTGCCGTCCAGCACGAGCGAAACATCCTCGGTGGAGGGCAGTTCGGGATCGGAACCGATGACCGCCGCCGAGTCGTAGCGGTACCCCAGATGCACCACCGGTGCGTTCAGCACGCCCTTCGCGATCCGCTCGGCGACCGTCTCGGCGCTGTTGTCCCAGTGCAGGCGCGGGTCGGACGAGCGCAGCAGGGCTTGATCGAAGGTCATCCGGACCACCGGTTCTCGTTCGGCGGCATAGGTGTCCAGCAGTGCCGGCCCGGCCTGGCCGTGCTGTACGGCCGCGATCTTCCAGGCCAGATTGTGCGCGTCGGCGAAGCCGGTATTGAGCCCGAACGCGCCGATCGGCGGCACGGCGTGCGCGGCGTCGCCGACCAGGAAGACCCGGCCGGAGCGGAAGCTGTCGGCCAGGAATCCGCGCGGCCGCCACGGCAATACGCTCAGCAGTTCGACCTCCGCCGCCGCGTCGCCGATGGCCGCGCGGATCAACTCGATGCACCGGGCGTCAGCGAAGACCGTCTCGTCGGCGGCCGCGACATGCAGGATCCATTCCTTCTCACCGTCGACGGTCACCAGCATCCCGGTCACGCCCGGGTTCTCGATATTGCAGGTGACGAACTGGCGATCGTTCAGGTACCGGGCAAGATCGGCGCGGAACAGCATGCTCACCATGGGTTTTCCGAGCGCGCCGGGTCCGCTGGTGCCGATGCCGAGGTTCGCGCGCACCGTACTGCGGATGCCGTCGGCACCGATCAGGTAGTCCGCCTGCACCGTCTCCCCGCTGTCGAGCACCGCATACACACCGGCCTCGTCCTGGGTCAGCGACACCAGCCGGGTCGAATACCGCAGCTGCGCACCGCGTTCCCGAGCGGCGGGCAGCAGCACCGAATCCAGCCGATGCTGCGGGCAGGTGCCGCGGGTGCGACCCGGGCTCACCTCGTCTCTGCCCCACGCCTTATGTGACGGCGCGACCACCGGCATCGCACCGAAATCGGTTTCGGCGAGGCTGCGCGCGTACACCTTCCCGAGTCCCGCGCCGACCATGTCCACGCTCACCGCGTTCACGGCCTCTTGTAGCCCGAGCGCCCGCAGCATCTCCATGGTGCGTGACCCGAGCCCGGTCGCCCGTGGATGCGTGGACGGCCCCGCCTGCGCCTCCACGACGAGCGGCGGCACTCCTCGATCCGCCAGGAACAACGCCGCCGCCAATCCGACCGATCCACCACCGGCGATGAGCACCGGAACTCGCTTGTCCGCCATCACAACTCTCCTTATGGATACACCGTAGCCGTTCTGGTTACACCGTAACCACAGTGTTAGGCTGTGCGCAATCGACAGGAAAGGACGCCGATGACCGACCCGCAGCTGGTGTGGAGCAAAGACCGACGCGTGCCCGCTCGGCAGGCCCCCAGCGTGGATCGCATAGTGCGGGCCGCCTCCACGGTGGCCGATGCCGAAGGGCTGACGGCGGTATCGATGCGCCGGGTCGCCGCCGATCTGGGTTCGGGCACGGCCTCGCTCTACCGCTACGTGGCCAATCGTGACGAACTGCTGGATCTGATGATCGATGCCGCCCAGGCCGAGTTGTCGCTGCTGGAACTCTCCGGCGATTGGCGCGCCGACCTGTCCGAGCTGGCGGCACTGATGCGCGCCATGCTGCTGCGGCACCCATGGCTCGGCCCCGAGCTGTCGGGTCGCCCGGCCTTGGGCCCCAACGCTTTACGCCGCTACGACCTGGCCCTGGCCGCTGTCGCGCCGCTCACCTCGGACCCCACCCTGGCCTCGCAGATCGTCTCGACGGTGCTGTCCTATGTCTTCGGCGCGGTCAGTCAGGAGCTCGCCGAGATACGGGTGCAGCAGCGCACCGGCCTCACCGAGGAGCAGTGGCGGGCCAGCGTCGGACCGTATGTCCGCGCGGTCATCGAGAGCGGCGAGTACCCGCATCTGACCCGCCGGGTGATCGAAGCCGAGGATCCCGAACCCGCCGACCAGTTCGCGTTCGGGCTGGCATGCGTGCTCGACGGTGTCAGTCGCGCCGCTCAGCCGCGGCGATGATCATCTTGCCGAGTTCCCCGGCGAGCCCGTGCTGCTCGGCTACCCGGGTGATGGCCTCGATCTTCTCGTCATCCCACACCTCGAGCTCGGCCATGCGCAGCTGATTCTGCTCGGACATGGCCGTCGCGATCGGAATCAGCTCCGCCCAGGCGCTCTCACGATGCGCGGTCTCCACCATATGGGTCAGGATCTCGTCGTCCATTTCGGCCAGGGTGTTCCCGACCCGGGCGAGCGTCTCGGTGCTGAGGAACTGCATGAAGGTCAGCGCCTCGACCACCCGGTCCTGCTCGTAGCCGGCCAGCAGGACCTCGCGAATGCGTTCCTCCGGCAGCGCGGCCATGACGACCTCGAAGCGGTCCGATACCGCGTCCAGTTCGGCGTTGAACGCCACCAGCAGCATGTCCTCGCCGGAATCGAGGTGCGGCAATACCTCCAGGAGCTGCCGGTCGGTGGCGGCGACCAGGAACCGCGCGAGCGTCACATAGTCCTTGCGCCGCAGCATCTCCCGCATGACCGGGACCATCACCTCGGTATCGAGGGAGCGGATGATGGGGGTGGCGGCGTCGGGATCCACGTGCGGGGCCAGGTCGGCCAGGAAACGCATGGGCACGTGACCGATCAGGGCCTGTGCGCGCTCCGGGCTCAGCGAGGGCGCGATCATGCCGCACAGCACCGGGCCGAAGAATCGCGTCGCGATGGTGACGGCCAGCGGATTCGGTATCAGCGCACTGGTTTTGGCGAGGCGATCGAACATCGGCCGATGCTCGGCATCCAAGCCCTTGTGCATGCCGCGGCGCACCTGACGCAAAGCCTGCGGGTCGGATTCCAGTAGAAACGCCAGATCCTCGGGCGCGGTGTGCAATTCGCGCGCCAGCTTCACCACTTCCGCACGTGCCGCCAAACTCGTCATGGTCGCCTCAGGAGAAGAGGATGCGCCGAGCCGCCGGGCGCAGCAGTTTGGGAATGATGCCGAGACCTTTGTCGATGGCCACACTCAACTCGCGCTCCCGCAATTGCAGCGCATGCTCGTAGGCGGCGCGCAGGGTCGCGTATTCCCCCTCGTCGAGATCCCCCAGTGCGGCGATATCGGCGTGCGGTACGCGAGAGACACTCGATAGTCGCTCGATCTCCGACACGTCGTCCAGCGTATCCGAATTCGATTGGGAAGAACGCTGATTCACCGACTCCCGGACCGAGCTGTTCGCACCGGCCGAACAGCATCCGCCCTGCCCGGCGCGCTGAACCGGCGGCCGCGCGTCGACCTTTGTAACGTGGCTGCCGTGACTGGTGCGGGGAAACGATGGTTGGAGTCGACGGCGGCGATGTCGGTGCCGAGGCGTTTGCATGCGATCTCGGCGGAGGCGCGGCGGCTCGCGGGGACCGCCGAATTGGATCGGCTGCTGGGTGAGCTGGGCGCGGGCGACCGCTATCAGCGGCTGACCGCCATCCGGATGGCCGAGGTGGGCGGGGCGCGCGATTACCTGATCGGGCAATTGGATTCGACTGATCCGGCCTGCTCGAATCGGGCGATGACGGGGCTGGTGCGGCTGGGCGTCGAGCCAGGGGTGGTCGTCGACCGGCTGCCCGGGCTCTCCCATCACACCAGGAAGTACATCCGGCGCGCACTGGCCTCCGGCGATCGGGAGGAGCTGGCCGGCGCCCTGTTGCCGCGAGTGCGCGCCCTGTTCGGCGACGCCGAGGCGGCGCGGGTGCTGCCGTTCTGCTCGGCGGCCATCGTGCGTGAACTATTGCCCGAACTCGGTTATGCCGTGCCGAATTGGCGCATGCTGGGTCGCCGGCACATCGAGGTGGTGTTCGAACAGGTCGAGGGCTTGACCGCCGCGTCCGGACGTGACGACTGGGCCGAATGGTGGGCGCGGTTCACCGCCGCCGCCGAGACGGCCGTGGAGTTCGACCTGGCCCGGGTGCTGGTGGTGGCCGGGCGGGCGGTGGAATGGGTGTCTATCCATGAACTGTCCACCGTGGCAGGGCGTTTGGCGCGATTCGACGCCGAGTCCGTATTCCGGTTGATCACGCATTCCAGCGGTAACGGCCGCGGGCTCGCCGGCCCGGCCATGTGGCGTGGCCTGCGGCAGCTCCCGGACGACCGATTGCGCGAGCTGTACCGTGCGTGCCCCACCCGTTACCGGCAGAGCTTCCTGCGGACGCTGCCGCCCGCACGCCGCGCCGTGGTCGCCGGTTCGGTGATCGCCCGGATCGGTCTCGCGCCCGGTGAGGTCGATATGGCCGCGCTGGACATGCTGCCCGGCCGGGATCGCGCCGCCCTGGTCCGGGACCTGCTGGCCCGTCCGGGCGGTGCGGATGTGCCCGAGGTCGCCGAACAGCTCACCGCCCGGCTGCCGTGGCCGGAGGCGAAACCGGTGCTCGCGGAAGCCATCCGTCGTCCCACCGCCGACGAACGCGCGGCCGCGTACCCGTTGCTCGCCACGGCCGCCGCGGGCAGTCGTGACCCCGAGGTAGTCGGCGACATGCTCGGCATGCTGGGACGGCTGCGCAATGAACAGGACCCGGTGCGCCGCAGTGCGCTGGAGGCGGTGAACGGCATCCCGGCGTTGCTGCTGCGAACCGATCACCTGGCCGCGCTCGAGCAGCTCGCCGAGGACGCCCTGCAAGCCCGGGATCGCTCGTACCGAACCACGTACACGATCGGCGCTCTCGCTCGTACCCTGCTGCTGCGCGGCGCCGAGTCCGGCGATCCCGCCTTCACCGAGACGGCATTGCGCATCCTCACCCGGCTCGCCGAACTCGCGAGCATCGTCAATCTCCATGGGCTGCACCGTAATCTGCCGCGCGGCGCCGAACAGCGCTTGTGGGCGAGCCTGCGGGCTCGCCTGCTCGCCGACGCCGACCGCGACCGGTGGGACCTGACCCTCCATCTCGCGACCGGCCTGGACCGCCGGGCATTCACGGTCCCCGAACTACAGCGCCTGCTGGTGCGCGCCTGTACCGCGCACAGTGACTCGACCGTGCGTAGTGCGGTACCGCTGGCGCTGGCCGCACCCGCCACCCGCGATGCGCACCTCGACGAGATACTGCGCCACGATCGGTCGCTGATCGCGCTCCCGGCGGTCCGCAACCTCGTCGCCTCCCGCCGCACCGATCTGCTCGACATGCTGCTGAGCAAATCGACCTCGGGGCGTTTCCTGTCCGGGAAGATCCGATTCGTGCCCATGTTCTACAGCGGATTCGACCACTGGTCGCCCGCGCAGGTGGAGCGGTACGCACGACTGCTGGATTCCTACGCGCGCAGTTCCGGTGCCGCCCTGCACGAACGAGCGGACGCGGTACGCCAATTGGGCCGCCTGCCAGGCAGTTTCGCGCGCATGTGCGCGCACCTCGAATCCGCCGATCTGGTGGTTCAGGAGGCCGCCCTCACCGCTCTGGGGCGCAGCGACGAGCCCGGCCACGCGATCGCGGTGCTGAACCGATACGTCGACGGCGACCGGGCACGGGTCGCGGTGAGCTCTGTCGCGACCCTCGCGCGCGACATTCCGGCCGATCGGCTCTCCGAAGCACTTGCGCCGCTGCTGAGTTCGCGGAAGGTGACCGCCCAGAAAGAGGGCATCCGGCTGATCGCGACCCTGCACGCTCCCGATGCCATGGAAATCATCGCGGCCCTGTGGAGCCGGCCGGACGTGCACCGGGATGTGCGCCGCGCGGCCGTCTCCACGACGCGTTCGCTCTTCGATCGGCCGCAGGCCTGGCAAGTGCTCGCCGATGCCGTCGCCGACCCGGAAATCGCCGGAGCTATCCTCGATATCACTCCCGCTCTGCTGCCACCGCCGCAGCGCTTGCGCTTCGCGGTATTCCTGCGCGACCTGATCGCCGGCGGTGATCCGCGGACGGCCGGACAGGCCCTGAACTACATCACGCGGTGGCGGCGCTGGACTCCGGCCGACACCAGGGACGTGTACGTCCGCTTGCTGACCGAGCTGTCGCAAGTCGGTCTCTGGACCGCGGCGGCCCGCGCGCTGCTGGCCGACCTGGCGCACGACGGCGATCCGCGCGCACTCCTCGCGGCCGTGACCGCCCTTCGCGATTCGACCGTCACGCTGCCCGGCCGCGATCAGCCTGCGCGACAGCGACTCTCCCATTTGCTGGACTGGCTGGCGGTGACGGTCCGCGACCACGACACCGCGCTCCCGGCCGCCGAGCCGGTGAGCGCATTGCTGGCCGGGGATCCGCTCTGGCATCGGCACCTCATCGAACTGGCGATCGTCACGGTGCGCTGGACCGACCCCGAAGCCGCGGTATCGACGATGCGGTCACTGGCGGTCTACGCCACCGGCGCGCTGGTCACGGTGCCCGCCGATCGGCTCGCCGCCCGCGTCTTCCCCGCTCTCGACACGGTGCCGATCGAACGCTGGACCGCGCTGGTGACTCCCCTGGCGGCCGGTGCCGATCCGTCCACCGCACTCGCCGCGGTCGCGGTGATCGCCAAGTGCGGCGAGCGGTTCGGATGGAGCGACCCTTGGAGCGGTCTGCTCACCGAGTTGCGGGGCCATGCCGATGTGGATGTGCGACGCGCGGCGAGCACGGTCCCGCTCGCACCGGAGTGATCGATCCCCGGTCCGGTGGGTCCGGGGCGAAAGCCGGCCACCGCGAAGCGGAGTGCCCCGTCGGCGTCTACGCGGGCGGGTAGCCCGTGACGCCGCGGGACTGCTCCGGGACGACCAATTGCGCGGCAGTGAGGATCTCGCTCACCCCGAGGGCGGCGACACAGAATCCGACGGCGATCGAGAAGGCGGTCGGGGTCTGGAACGGGCCGATCGCCAGGATCATGCCGAGCGCGGCGGTGACCAGGCCGAGCACTTCCTGCCGCCCCGACCCGGCATGCTGCTCCGACCACGCGCCGGCAATGGCCTGCGCGATGCCGCGGACCATCCAGCCCATACCGATCCACAAGGACAGCAACGAGATCCACTGCCCGCTGCTGAACGACCACAGCGCGAGCACGAAGGCCGCCGCGCCGGCGGCGAACTCCAATACCTTGAGCGGCGTGGCGATGTTCGCGCCGAACGCCACCACCAGCTGCACGGCGGCGGTGGCCAGCAGGACGAGCCCCGCGAGGATGCCGAGCACGGTGTCGCTCTTGTTCGGCCAGACCACGGTGACCACACCCAAAAGCACCGAGCAGGCACCGCTGACCAGCAGCGCTTGCCAAGCCCAGTCGGCGAACACCGTGATCCGCCCCTCGATCCGATTGGTGGGCATGCCCTCCATGATATGACCGGAATATCCGATTACCTGGCTGTTTGCGTTTACGGCATGTCCGCAGCCGATGCACGATGGCGCGTCACCGGCGTGTCGCGCTGGATACCGAGCCGCGGCTCAGGGTTGGGCGCGGTGGGCTTCGATCAGGGCGCGGGCCATGGTTTTCGCGCGGCGGGCCGCGCCGCTGTCACCCTCGGCGGCGGCGATGATCGCGCCCTTCATCAGGATGTGCCAGGAGCGGGCGAAGTTGTCTATATCGGTGAGGTCGGCGCGTTCGGCGCGGGTGCGGACTATGTCGCGAATGTTTTGCAAGTGTTCGACACAGGCACGGCCCAGCGGGTGTTCGGCGCCCATCTCCAATAGGACGTTGATGAAGGTGCAGGCGTCGAAATCGCTACCGGCGAACCATTCTTCGAAGACGTCGAAAATCGCCAGCAACTGGGCTTCGGCGGTATTGCCGCGGGCGCGCGACTGCTCCTCGATGAGCGCGAAGGTCCACAGCCGTTCGCGCCGCTCGAGCACGGCCAGCACCAGGGCGTCCAGCGTCGGGAAATGTTCGTACAGTACAGCTTCGGCGACCCCCGCTTGACCGGCCACCGCGGCTCCGCTGACCGCCCGCACCCCTTGGCGGGTGCACAAGTCGTAGCCGGCGAGCAGAATTCGCTCGCGCACTTCGACAATCGAGTTGTCGACGATTGTCATCCACGTATCTTATCGCCCGGACCGGCGGCTGGCACGCGCTGGAAAGCATGCGAAACGCTCACCGGAGCGCGGTGACCCGGATCGGTGCGCCGTGCGCCGGAACATGGGTGATATTGCGGATCTTGGCGCGTTCATTCGCGCGTCCCGCGGGCACCGCCAACCGGTATCGGGTCAGGACCGCGCGCAGCACCTCGGTGCCTTCCATGAGCGAGAAGCCCGCGCCGATGCAGCGGCGCACGCCGCCGCCGAACGGGAGCCAGGCGTTGTGGCCGACGCTGCCGTCCAGGAAACGCTCCGGACGGAAGGCGGTCGCGTCGGGATAGTTGCCGGTGCTGCGATGCGCCAGCAGGATCGAGGTGGAGACCACGGTGCCGCGCGGCAGGTCGATGCCGCCGATCGTCATGTCGCGGGTCAGTTTCCGGCCCGTCGCGGCAATGACGGTGTGGCGGCGCATGCCCTCCTTCAGAACGGCTTCGAGGTACTTGGCGTCTCCTTCGCGGGCCGCCCGCCGCGCCGTTTCCTGGATTGCCGGGTCGGCGGCGAGTTCGTGCAGCGTCCAGGAGAGCGCCGAGGCAGTGGTTTCGTGACCCGCCAGCAGGAGGGTGATGAGCTGGTCGCGCAACTCGGCATCGGAAAGCGGTGCGTCCGAAGGATTCTCGCCCGAGCCGACGGCCAGCAGCCGGGACAGTACATCGGTGCGCTGATCCAGGTCCGGGTCGGCGCGGCGGGTGGCGATCTCGCGATAGATCAGCGCGTCGACGGCCTGCTGGGTCTCGCGGAAACGCTTCCACGGTCCGAACCGCTCCAGCCGCGGGTACTTCCAGCCGAGGAAGACGATCGGGTTGAGGTTCACGATCTGCCGCAGCCGCGGCGCGAGTTCGGCCCGCCGCCCGGCGTCGCTCAGCCCGAACACCACGCGCATGATGACATCGAGGGTGAGGTCGTTCATCCGGTCCAGGGTGGGCACCGTGGAGCCGTCGGCCCAGCGCTCGGTGTGCTCCTTGGCGATCGACCCCACCATGCCCCGGTAGCCGCGCAACGCCGAACCGGCGAAGGCGGGCATGAGCAACCGCCGCGCTCGCGCATGCTCGGCTTCGTCGGTGAGCAGCAGCGAATGCTCGCCCATGACATACAGCAGCAGCCGATTGCCCTCCCCCGCATGCAGATCGGCGGGATCGCCGGCGAAGATCTCCCGGATGTGCTCCGGGCGCGAGAACACCACAACGCTCGATGCGTACGGTTCGATCAGCCGCAGGGTGAACACGTCGCCGTAGCGCCGCGCCGACGCGATGAGCAGCGGTGCGCGCCATTTCGCGTACATCAGCGTCTGAATCGCGCGCGGCACGGGCGGTCCGGGCGGGAAAGCGAGGTTCACGAGACGTCCCTTCGCGCAGGCCGCGTCCGCGCGGCAGCCTCCTCCAGCGTAGAGCCCGGCCCGGGATTCGAATATGGAACACATCGCGTGAAGTAGGACGGGAACCGGCCTACTTCCTACCTACCGTGGAGGGATGAACTTCGCTCCTTTCCGAATCGCGGTCCCGCAGCACGACATCGACGATCTGAACGCTCGCCTGGCCGCCACCCGCTGGCCCGCCGAGCTGCCGGGCGTGGAGTGGCGCTACGGCATCCCGACCGGATACGTCCGCGAACTGTGCGACTACTGGCGCACCGGATACGACTGGCGCCAGCACGAGGCCGACCTCAACGCCCACCCTCAGTTCGTCACCGAAATCGACGGCCGGCGTCTGCATTTCACCCATGTCCGCTCCCCCGAACCCGATGCCCTCCCGCTGGCGCTCGTTCACGGCTGGCCCTTCGAGGACTTCCGCGAGGTGATCGGTCCGCTCACCGACCCGCGCGCGCACGGCGGCGATCCCCGGGACGCCTTCCACCTGGTCGTCCCGACACTGCCCGGTTTCGGCTTCTCCGGTCCCACCCACCGTCCGGGCGATGCCGCTACCGAGCGCAGTGCGGAGCTGATCGCGAAACTCATGTCCGCCCTGGGCTATTCGCGGTACGGCGTGCAGGGCGGCGACGCCGGATCCTTCATCGCGTCCCAGCTGGGGCGGATGGACACCGATCATCTCGTGGGCATCCACCTCAACGACCCCATCACCATCCCGTCCCGGGGCGACGACGGATCCTCCTACAGCCCGGCCGATCAGCAGAAGCTGGCTGAAATGTCCGATTGGTCCAGTCGAGACACCTCCGGTTACGCGAGCATGCACTCAACTCGCCCGCAGACCCTGGCACCGGCCGTCACGGATTCCCCGGCCGGCCTGCTCGCCTGGGTCGTCGATGTGGTGAATACCTACAAGGACCCCGCCAAGGCCACCCCAACCGACGCCATCGACCGCGACCTGCTCCTGACCAACCTGTCGATCCTGTGGTTCACCAATACGATCGGCTCCTCGCTGCGCCTCTACAAGGAATCCCAGCACTGGGGCGCCGACCTCCCCAACTCCGGGGTCCCCACGGGCATCGCACTCTTCCCCGGCAACAAGACGATTCGGGGCCTGGCGGAGAAACAGCACACCGTCACCCACTGGACCGAATTCCCCCGAGGAGGGCACTTCGCCGCGATGGAGACCCCCGACTTGCTCACCACCGACCTGCGCGATTTCTTCCGCAAGATCCGCTGAACGCTCCCCGGGAATGAGGGCCGATTCCCGGAGGTTGCCGCTTCGGGAGACGATCGAGAAGGAGAGCGTGGATGAACGACTTCAATGCCGGTGTGATCGCCGAGTTCCGGGCCAATGGCGGCAAGGTGGGCGGGGTGTTCGCCGGGCGCGACAACATGATGCTGATGACCACGGTCGGGGCGAAATCGGGTCGGGAGGTCACCAATCCGCTCGTCTTCGTGCGCGACGGCGACCGGATCGTATTGATCGCCTCGAACGGCGGCGCCGACAAGCATCCGGCCTGGTATCACAACCTGCGGGCGAATCCGGAGTTCGAGGTGGAGATCGGGGACGAGAAGTACCGGGCCAAGGCCGAACTCGTGACCGGACCCGAGCGTGATGCGCTCTACGCACGGATGGTCGAGGTGATGCCGCAGTTCGCGGATTACGAGGCGAATACGACTCGGGTGATTCCGGTGTTCGTCGCCTACCGGCAGGGCTGAGAGTCAGTCGCGAGCGGGCGGACGATGCCCGGTGCGATCGGACCGGGCGAAATCCGAACACTCCGGGCATTCGGAGATGACCGGGTGGTGGCAGGTGACCAGATGCTCGAGGAAGCGGTCGGTGCGCTCCAGCACCGCGATCCGGTCCTGGATTTGAGCGCGGCGGGTGGCGATCAGCTCCTTCCGGCCGTCCCGGTCGATACGGCCGAGTTCGTGAATCTGGTCCAGCGACAAGCCTGTGCGCTGGAGGATGCGGATCAGGCGGGCCAGATACAGGGTCTGCTCGTCGTATCCGCGATGCCCGGACGGCGTGCGCGGCGGGGACAGCAGGCCGACCGATTCCCAATGCCGCAGCACGTGCGCTTCGATGCCGAGCGCGGCCGCCGCGTCGCCGATCCTCATCAGTGCGGTGGTGGTCATGACCTCTACCCCTTTACTTCATGTCGACCTTAAGTATTAACGTTCGGTCATGTCAGATCCAGTACGCACCCCCACCCTCCTCGAATGCTGCTCCGCCGCAGCCGGTCTGGTGCACGGCATGGTCCGCCCACGCCGGCCGGACGAGCGGTTTCTGCGGTCGCTCACCGATGCGGGCCTGCCCACCCCGCGCAATACGGTGCGGGTGACCGCGCTGCCCCAGGCGCCGCGGCCGGTGCCCACCGCCATGGTCGTGGAGGGCGTGTTCCAGCCTCGCCGGATCCGAACCGCATTGACCACGTTCGTGGTTCAGCATCCGCAGGCCACCTTCCTGGTCGATCCGAGCGTGTGCGTGGATGCCGAGACCCGGGCGATCGGCCAGCTGCCGGCCGCATTGCGCCGGATCGTCCGCCCGCCCGCCGACACCCTCCCGACAATCGATGCGTTGCGCCGCGTACCCGCGCTGCCCACACCGGATTTCGCGCTGCCGACGCACGCGCACTGGGATCACGTGTGCGGCTTGCTGGACCTGCCGGGTCTGCCGGTGCACATGCACCGCCCGGAACACGAGTGGATCACCGCCGGTGCGGTGGCGCCGGCGGGTGGTGTCCGGGATTCGCTGCTCGATCGGCCGATCGTCGAGTACGAGCTGGACGGTCCGCCGGTACTCACCTTCGCCCGCAGCCACGACCTGTTCGGCGACGGCAGCGTGGTGCTGGTGGACCTGGCCGGTCATACGCCCGGCAGCGTCGGCGTGCTCGCCCACACCGCGAGCGGGTGGGTGCTGCTGGCCGGCGACGCCGCCTGGGATGCCTTGCAGGTCAGCGAGATCCGGCAGAAGTCGGCGATCCCGGGCCGCTTCGTCGATGCCGATCGCGACGAGACCTTCCGTACTCTGCACCGGTTGCACGTGGTCCGGCATACGGTGCGGATCGTCCCCACCCATGACCATTCCGCCGCCGGACATCTCGCGGCCGGGCATCCCGATGCGGCCGAGGCAGTACCGTGAGGGCATGGAGGTCACCGTTCGCCCCGCCTTGAAAACGGACATCCGGGAGCTGGCGCGCGTACTCGGCATCGCCTTCGGCGACGATCCGGTCTTCGAATGGCTCATCCCCGATGACGCCGTCCGGCCGCAGCGCGCCGCACAGCTGTTCGCCGGGCAGGTCCGCACGCATTTCCTCGCCCACGGCGGCGTCGAAGTCGCCCAAGACGACGCCGGAAGGATTGCGGGAGCGACGCTTTGGGCCCCACCCGGTCGCTGGCACAGTTCCCAGGGCGCGAATCTGCGGGCGCTGCCGAGCCTGATCCGAGCGTTCGGGCGGCGGCTGGGGCAGGCGGGGCAGCTGGCCGAGACCATGGCCGCGCAGCATCCTCGTGAACCGCACTGGTACCTCCAGGCGATCGGCACGCTGCCCAGCGCCCGCGGGCTCGGCTACGGTCACGCGCTGCTGGCCTCGCGGTTGGACCGTTGTGACGCCGAGGGTGCGCCGGCCTATCTGGAGTCGAGCAAGGCCGAAAACGTCCCGTACTACGAGCGTTTCGGTTTCGAGGTCACCGGGGAACTGGATGCCACCGGCGGTGGGCCACTCATGTGGCCGATGTGGCGGAAGCCGCGCTGAACAGCAGTGTGCGGTAGCTGCTTTCGCACCTACCGCACCCGGGAGTCGCTATGGCTTGCGGGAGATCCCGCAGACGATCAGCAGTTCGTAATCGCTGAGGTCGTGCTTCACGGCCGAAGGGTCCGGCCGCCACTCCGCGCACGGCTGCACCTCGGGCTCGAGCACCTCCAAATCGCCGAACAGAGCCCGGATTTCGGCATCGGTACGCCATTTGCCGCGGCCGAACGCCTCGACGATCTTCCGCTCGGTGGCCGCCGCCTCGCGATTGTGGCCGGTGCGGAAGTGTGAGATGTAGATGCGGCTGTCGGAGGCGATGCGCTCGGCCCAGTACCGCACCACGCCCGCCGGGTCTTCCTTGTCCTCGAGGAAGCTCAGCACCGCACCGAAGATGATTCCAACCGGTTCGTCGAAATCAATCAGCCGCTGCACGTCCGGATTACCGGCGATGCTCTCCGGCTCACCCACCTCGGCCTCGAGCACCAGGATATTGTCGTCCACCGCCAGCAGCGCACGACCGTGCGCCACCACGAACGGGTCGTTGTCGATATAGACCACCCGTCCGTCCGGATGTATCTTGCGCAACTCGTCATGCACGTTGACATCGGTGGGCAGACCGCAGCCCATATCGATGATCTGCTTGATCCCGTCCCCGGCCATACTCCGCGTAGCGCGGAGCACCGCCTGCCGATTGGTGATCGCGAGTAGCTCGGAACCGGGCAGATCGCCCATGAAGAAGTCGCCGACTTCTTTGTCGACCCCGTAGTTGTCGCGCCCGCCGAGCACGTAGCTGTAGACGCGCGCCACACTTGGCCGGGATTGCCGTGCTCGCATGGCGTCGATGTTCAAGTCTCGCACCCCTTTACCCTTCCGTGCACCTGTCGGTGGATCCCTGCACGGGCGGCCCGCCGGATAACGAACCCTCGATCGAAGATCATTGCAGAAGCGAGGTCCGGGCGGTGCCGTCTTGCCCATGACGATACCGCTGAACGGGCCGGATGCGAGCAACATCGGAGCTTCCGTCGCGAAGCATGCAGGATGCGGTCCGCAGCGGATCTGTGGGCGCTACGGGTTCGCTAGTTCGCCGGCGAAGTGGTCGCGGCCGAGGTCGGAACAGAAGCCGAGGTAGCAATGGTCGTGCTGGGTTCCGGGGCCGGAGCCGTCGTGGAAGTCACCGGCGGATCCGCCTTCGGCGAGGTGGTCGTGGTGCCCTTGATCGGTGTGGGGCACTTGCCATCTCGCTGGCCGATCGCATCGATCTCGGCGGGCGTGCGCGGGTCGCCGTAATAGTTGTATTGCGACGCGCAGTTCTTGATCACGCCGCAATCCACGCCGCAGCCGATATCGGTACCGCCCGGGGTGGGCGTGGGCGAATGCATATACGGCGATTCGGGCGCGGTCGGATCCGCGTAATAGCCCGAGCCGTCGGCCTGCTTGCCGTTTATCGGGCCGCCGTCCTGATATCCGGGCGGATACCCGGCCCCGTCCGGGGTGCCGCCGCCCTGACCACCACCCGAATTCGCTCCGCCGCCGGTACCACCGGAACCGCCCGAGCCGCCTTGACCGCCGCCCGAACCACCCTGATTACCCTGCGCGGCACCCGAACTCGTCGGCGTCACCGTCTTCGTCGCACTCACCGAGGTCCGGCTCACCGTCGACGATGCCGACGCCCCCGAACTCGTATCCTTCGTCGAGCACGCCGTCACCACCAGCACCGGCGCGACCACAACCACCAACGCACCCATCGCCGCTCGAAAGCGACTCCGCGACCGCATCATCCGCGAACTTCCTCCTCCGGACCACCCCGACCCGAAGCCGACCTTAAAAGGTGGGACGAACCGGAAGCTATCGGACAAATGCCCTATTTCGCATCCAGGCGAGCATGGCGTCGAAACCGTCCTGGGCATTCGTCTCGTGCGCGATGCTGTGACCGGCGCCGGGTTGTACATGGACCGCCGGTTGCGCGGCATCGGTGAAGAACGGGCGCTCGGAGGTCAGCACTCCGGCGGCGGTGCAGGGCTGATGCTCGGGCGGGGTGCAGAAGAACGGATCGTATTCGCCCAGCACCAGCAGTGTCGGCACCGCGATCGGATTGCCGGCCTGCACCAGCGGAGCCGTCATGGGAGTCGCCGTCTCACCGAGCGTGATCGTCCCGCCCAGCGCCTCCACCGCGGTCAAGACCTGCGGTTCGTAATGACCCGCCGCCATGAACATCTCGCGCCCGTTCGGCCGCATGGTGAAGTATCCGGCAGGCAGTGCGCCGTCCGTGCCGGCCTGCTGCCTGGTGATCAAATCCATGGAGGTCAGCAGCCCCGGCCGGCTCAGCCATCCGGTCGCGATGACGGCATCGACGTCCCGGTAGGTCGCGGCCTCCACGTCGGTGACCACCGTGCCGAACGAATGACCCACGGTGACAACGTACTTCCACGGATCGGACACCTCGCCGCGCCGCATCGCCCGCACGACCTGATGCAGCACCTCCGCGTTCGACAGCGCCGTCACCTCGGTCGCCGGCGGGCGGCTGCTGCGCCCCGAACCGATCCGGTCGATCGCCAGCGTCGAGTACCCGGCCTCGCTCGCGCGTCGCACATAGGAGTATCGGCCGTCGAATCCCGGTAGATCCCAATAGAAATGGTCGTAGGTCGCGCCGTGCACCAGCACCTGCAATGCCGCGGAGGGACCGCCGGCCGGATTACACAACCGGCCGTACACGGTGTGCGCCGCACCCGCAACGGTCACCGGGATGTCGATGTCCCGGCAGTCCGGCTCCGCACTCGCGACCGCCGGTCCCGGCGCGGCGACCATTCCCGCGATCGTCATGACGACCGTGACGAGCACGGCTCGCCCCCACCCCGTACGCACGGCATCCCCCCATTCAATCCGCCACCCTCCGGTGGATGCCGGTGATGCTACTGCGGATCGGGGTTGCAAGATCGCCTATTCTGAAACAGGTTCCAATCGACGAGGTGCGGGGATCTCGTTGGCCGTCACCGAGTCTCGCGCGCTGTGGCGGGGCGTTCGGCGAGGAGCTGATCGAGTTGCTGCTCGGCTCGTTCGGCGCGGGCCAGGGTTTGCGCACGGGCGTCATCGAGGGCGGCGAGTCGTTCGGCCGCCTGCTTTCCGGCTTTCTCGACCGCTGCGGCGGATTCGGCGCGCACGGCCGCGATATCGGCGGCGGCCTGTTTGCGGACTTCGGCGAGTTCGGAGCGTGAACGGTCGAGCTCCTCGCGCACCCGCTTGAGCTCGTCCCGGGTCTCGCCCAGTGCTTGATTGCGTTCGGCCACCGCCGCTTCCGCCCGGTCGATGGCACGCTCGGCATCGGCCGCCCGCTGTACCGCCAGATCCCGCTCCGCGGCGGCAGCGGTGATGCGCTGACCGGCCTCACGGCGAACGCCCTCGATCTCGGTGGCGGTTTTCGACCGCGCCAGCTCGATCTCCTCGCCGGCCTGCTGACGAGCCCGCTCCACATCTTCGGCGGCTTCCCGGCGCACGGTACGAATCTCGGCCTCCGCCTCGGCGCGCGCCGCGAACACCTCATCCCCAGCCTGCTTACTGACGCGTTCGACCTCGCGCAGCGCATCGTCCCGCGCACTGAGAGCTTCGGCGATCCGCGCCTCCGCGCTCTCTGCCGCCGCCGCCGCGTCGTCGGCCGCCGCTTCGGCTGCCTCCCGGGCTTCTTCGGCCTCCCGCCGCGCCTGCTCGGCCGCGACCGTCGCCACCTCCGCCTCCGCGATCCTCCGCGCCGCATCCGCTTGCACCGCCTGGACCTGCGCTTCCGCCACCGAAGGATCGGCGAGCGTGGACAACTCGGCCACCGCCGCCGAGAGCGTGTTCCCCAACTGATCAGCCAGCCCACGGAACTGACCGAGCAATTCATCGGCCCGCAGTCGAGCAACCACGGCCGGACCCTGTTGCGTCACAGTGACGTTCGCGGCCGAGGTCTCACCCTCCGCGTTCTGCCGCCGCTGCCGCTCTTTCCAAGCCCGCCACCGGGTGTGGTCCGGGTGATCACAGTATTCCGATGGCCTTCCGGGTCCCCCTCCGCGAGTAATCGGTCGGACACATCCCGGGTAGTTGCAAGTCGTCGGCACAACGAGAATCGTAGCGTTGGTTTCGTCATTTCCAACGTAAGAACACGAAACGAAACCCGTTGCGCCCCAAATTATCCGCGCCCGTTCTGACCTCCGATAAGTGAACCTTATCGGGGGTCAGGCTTCCCGACTCCCCCGTTGAGCAGCCGAATCTATTGCGTTTCCGTTTGGTTGGCGCATACGAAACACAATCCAACGAAATCCCCTCAAAAACTGGGCACCCCCCGATTCGCGACCGTTAGTCGTTCATTGGTGGATACAGAGTCACTCCACCGACCCTGGGTGCAGAACACAGCAGAGGATGATCCGAACCGCAGTCAGCGCGGGGGCCGATCAACCGACCAGGAAGTGAGAAGACAATGACCAGTGCCCCCAAGCCCGCGCTGAAACGAGTCGCGATGGTCGCCTCGACGATCGCCCTCGCCGCCGGCGGGCTTCAGCTCGCCACCGCTCCGGCCTACGCCGTGGCCGGGCCGAGCTCCAAGTACGAGTGCAAGGACATCCAGACCCCGGGCAGCCTGTTCCCCGGCGACGAGGTCGCGTGTGTGCTCACGGTGAGCACCGCGGGCAACGACACCTTCACCAATGTGGTTGCCGAAGTGACCATTCCGAACAGCACCACCTATCAGTCCGGCGGGACTCGCCAGGGGCAGAAGGTGCAGTTCACCCTCGGCGAGATCTCCAAGACCAAGACCGGGACCGCCACCCTCACCGTGATGGTCGACGGGAAGACCCCGGACAAGACCGCTATCTCCAGCGAGGCGGTGGTGAAGGGGTTCGCTACCAACGGGGCCTTCGATACGACCGCAGCGTCCAACACGCTCACCACCACGACCACCGGCGCCGGGCCCACCGGCACACTGGTCGCCAAGGAAGACCGTGCTTCGGTGAACACCTTCGGGCGCGCCGAGACTCCGATCTCCGAGCTGGTCGATATCCCGGCCGGTGTCACCGCCAAGATCGTGTCGGTCACCAGCGCCGAACCGAAGAAGGGCTACGTCAGCTCCGAGATCAGCGCTGACGGACAGAAGGTCGCCTGGCGGGCGCAGTGCACCGCGACCGCCGCGGAGAAGACCGAATCCTTCATCGTCAAGATCTCGGCGCCCGGCCAGACCCCGGTCGAGGCCAAGATCACCGTCCTGCTCGGCGACCAGGTCGCCAACCAGGGCATCGTGGCCCCCGCCGAATGCGCGCAGAAGCCCTGACGCACAACGGATTCGGAAATCTGAATGACACGGTCGGTGCGGCTCCTCGGAGTCGCACCGACCGTTCCGTTCACAGGTATCCGGCCAGGGTGGAGTCGGAGTCGGCCGGGGTCGCTTGGATACGGGTGCGCTGCTCGCGCGCCTCGATCAGCTCGGCGAGGGTCAGACCGTCCGGTCCCACCGCGGGTTTGGGGCGGTCCGATAGTTCACGGTTCAGCCAGGCGGTGGCCTCGACCGGGGAGAGCGGGCCGACTTCGAGTTGGGCCAGGCAGCGGCCGGGGCGGACGACGGCCGGGTGCAGGCGGGAGAGGTTCTCGTTGGTGGTGATGGCTACCAGGACGTCACGGCCTTGGCCGAGCATGCCGTCGGTGAGGTTCAGCAGACGGGAAAGGCCCTGGCCGGTGGATTCTTTGGCGGAGCCGCGGATCAGTTCGTCGCAGTCCTCGAGGACCAGCAGCCGCCAGCGGCGCTTGTTCTCGTCGTAGGCATCGACGCCGATGGCCACCTCCATGAGATAGCCGGGGGTGGAGAACAGTACTTCGGGGTCGAGGACGCAGTCGACCTGACACCATTCGGACCATTCCCGGGCGAGGGCACGCAGCGCCGAGGTCTTGCCGGTGCCGGGCGGGCCGTGCAGCAGCAGTAGGCGGCCGCTGACTTCGGCCGGGGTCAGCGTCATCAAACGGTGCAGGGCCGCACCCGTATTGGTGCCGTAGTTGCCCGCGATCTCGGGCCACGCCGCCGCGCTGATGGTGCGTTCGCGGCGTTGCGGGCCGTGAGATCCGTAATGCCAGAAGCCCATCGACACTTGATCGTCGTCGGATTCCGGTTCCACCGTGGCCTCGTGGCCGCACTCGTCGATCACCTTGCGCGCCAGTTCCTCGCTGGTCGCGACGATCTGGAGCACGGCGCTGCCGTTGCTGCGGCGGACCACGCGCAGCGTCCAGCCTTCCCCTTCCGCGAGGGTGGTCCGCGAGTCGTCCTCGCTGGTCCGAAGGATGCGCGCGGCGTTCGGCAGCAGCGGCGCATCGGGCTTGACCCCGTAGAGCTGCACCGAGAGCGCGTGCGGCTGTTCGCCGCTGGCGAAGCGGGCGATGGCGAGGGCGTCGATGATGTCGTGCGGAGTATCGGCGTCGTCGAGGTTCATCACCCACGAGAGCGCGCCGGCGGGCTCTTCCCGGCCGGCCGTCCGCACGCGTTCCTGTGGTGTCGAGATCATTCCGAAGATGATCCGGTGCAACCTGATCGAGGTCCAGCCAATATTCAGGGGGTGGCGTCGGTACGGGAGGTCAACTGGTGGAACGCATTCGCGATCTGCTCGACCCGCGCCTCCTCCAGTTCGGGGCGCGGATAGGTGTGCCGGAAGATGGCCTCGCCATCGAACATGTGGGTCAGCGAGGTGGCGATCAGGCGGGCGGCGTCCGGGGAGACGTCGGGGGTGAGGACGGTGACGGCGAGCTCCTCGACCTCGCGCATCATGTCCCGCAGCACGGGTTCCAGGCGCAGGCGCAGTTCGGGTTCGGTGCGCGCCGCGACGAGCAGCTCCAGCCACACCGTATTGGTGGTGTCGCGAATCTCGCGGCGCATCAGGCGCAGCACCGCCACCAGATCGACCGGATGCGTGGTGTTCCCGGGAACGCGCAGATCCGCGACCGCGACCATATGGCGGCGGCGCACCTCGTCCGCGGCGGCGACGACCAGATCGGTCCGGGATTCGAAGTGGCGGAAGATGGCGCCCTTGGAAACCCCGGCCCGGGCGCTGATCTCACCGAGCGAGGCATTGTGATAACCGATCTCGGCGATGGCCTCGATGGTGGCCTCGACGAGTTTGGTGATGGTGGCGGCGCGGCGCTCGGCCTGAGTTCGTCGCGCGGTCGTCAATTAGCCTCCAGCTCGCAGGAATCGGCCGGTCCGCTCGGCGCCCAGCACCTCGGCGGGAACACCGTCGCCGAAGACGTACTGGCCGCCGACGAATACGGCCGACACGGCTTTGTCATTGCGATTGACCATACGTGGCAGGTCACCGTAGGTCGGCACGGGGCATTCGGCGTACGTCTCCAGCGACTCGTCCAAGCCGGCCGGATCGACGACGAGCAGGTCGGCGCGATCGCCCGCGCGCAGATATCCGGCGTCGAGGCCGTACCAGTCGGCGAGTTCGCCCGTCACCCGGCGCACCGCCTGTTCCAAGGTGAGGAACGGATCGCCGGACCGTTCGGCCTCCAGCACCCGCCGCAGGAAGCGCAGGCCGAAGTTGTAGAAGGCCATATTGCGCAGGTGGGCGCCCGCATCCGAGAAGCCCAGCTGCACGCCCGGATGCGCGCTCAGCTTGTTGAGCATCTCGGGCCGATGATTGGAGATCGTTGTGCGCCACCGCAATTTGGTGCCGTGCTCGACCACCAGATCCAGGAACGCATCCACCGGATGCAGCCCGCCGCGGTCGACGCCCACCTGCCCGAACGTCTTGCCGATCACGCTGGAATCCGGGCAGCCCACGATCTCGGCGTCGAAGAAGTCGCGATGCCACACCCGGATCCCGAACTTGTTGTCGTAATCCTTGCGGAACCGCCTACGGTAGGACTCGTCGCTCATCAGCGCGTTGCGCGCGACCTGATCGGCGAGATGCAGTGCGGCCGCACCGGATCCGAACTCCTCGAAGATGACCAGGTCGATGCCGTCGGCATACACCTGGAACGGGATCGGCAGATGCTGCCAGCGGAAGTCGCCGCCCAGGCCGTTCACCACGCGGGTGATGGCGCCCATCAGATACACCAGCAGCGGATTCGCCTTGAGATCGGCGGCCGAGATCAGTGTGGTCTTCAACCGCTTGCGGAAGAGCCCGACGCTGCTGAAGGTCATGGCGGCGATGCTGCGCGGCGAGGTGACATCGGGTCCGCCCTGCAATACCCGCCCGCGCCGGCGCAGAATCGCATTGAGCCGCCGGCGTTCCCGCGCCCCGGCATAGGTCGACGGCAGCGTGCGTGACCGGGCGACCTCGCCGTCGAGTTTGTCGAAGAGCAGCTGTTGCGCCGACATCCCCACGAATCCGGCGTCGAGCGCCTCGGTGAGCGCGGCTTCCATCGCCGCCTGCTCCGCCGCGCTGGGCCGGACCTCCTTGCGGGTGGCGCGGTCCAGGCCCATGAGGGCGGTCCGGATATCCGAATGCCCGATCATCGCGGCCAGATTGGGGCCCAGTGGCAACGCCTCGAGCGCGGCCACGTACTCGCGGGCGGAGTTCCAGCTCTTGTCGCGCACCGCGGCGATCACGTGCTCGCGCGGAATCGCCTCGACCCGGCCGAACAGGTCGCCCGCGTCGGTGGCCTCGGCGTGCACCGTGGAGAGCGAACACGAACCGAGAATCACCGTCGTAATGCCGTGCCGCACAGACTCGGTCAGTCCCGGAGCCCGCAGGACTTCGATGTCGTAGTGGGTGTGGATGTCGATCATGCCCGGCAGCACCCATTTGCCCGCGGCGTCGATGACTCGCGGGCAATCGGTTTCGTCGAGCGGCTCGGTGGCGACCACGGCGACACGATCACCGCGCAATCCGAGATGGCGGATGGCAGAAGGGGATCCGGCGCCATCGAACCAGCGTCCGCCTTTGATGATCGTGTCATAGCTCACAACAACATTGCAACCGATCGGTCACTAAGTGTCAAGGGCTGCCTCGCGCGAATCGGCCCGCACGAGCCATGGTGGATACTCGAGCGATGAACTGGGATCACCTCAAATCGCGGCAGCCCAGCGATACCGAACGCGATGCCCTGCAAGCCGAACTGGTCGAGCGGGCGATCGCCGTCAAGCAGCACGGATGGGACGACTACCGCGAAGCCTGGGCCGCCGGGGACCTCGCGGGTGTCGCATACCTGCTGGGTGATGCCGAAATGCTGGAGACCCTCGAAGAACCCGAAGGGTCCATCCTGACCCGGTACGCCGGAGCGCTCTACGGATTCAACGGCGCTCGCAAGGAGATCGCCGCGGGACTGGTCGATACCCAGGCATGGTTCGCCGCGGCCCGGGCGCGCGTCGAGCGCGCCACCCGCTGATCAGTAGGGGGCGGCGAGGTTCCGCTTCGCCCAATCCTTTTCGGCTTCGGAACCGCCCGGCGGCGGCACCAGGCCGTTGATCATCCAGAGCTCCTCGCTGGTCTCGTCGGCGTGGAACTCCCAGTGCAGATCCGGATGACGGTCCAGGTGCGGTTTCAGGATGCTGTTGATCCACTGGGTGGTGCGGCGACGCGCCTCCGCATCGGGATTGCGCCGGGCGATGTGGTCGATGACGACCCGGACCCCGGCCGGGGTGGGTTCACCGCCGACGTAGAAGTTCTCCGGCTGGGTTTCCTGGAACAGCGTGACCACATAGAAGCGGGGCAGGCCGACGCGCTCGTAGTGATCGGCGATGCGGGAGGCGAGCTGATGCTTCTCCTCGGGGGTGAAGATTCCGGGGGTGTGGTGAATGGTCCACAGCGGCATGGCGGTTCGATTCTCCTCGGGATGCTGGGGGTGCGGCTCAGCCCGCGGCGACGAAGGTCAGGTGTTCGACAGGTCCGGACAGCGCCGCTTTGACGGTGACCGTGACGTCGTCGGCGAGGACTTCGGGGTCACCGGCTTCCAGGCCGTCGAGGATGCGGGCGGCGACCTCGGCCGGGGTGGCCTTCGGCCGTTCGATGGCGGACACCATGTCGGTATCGATGAATCCGGCGTGCACGCCCACCACCTCGGTGTGCTGGGCGGCCAGTTCCAGCCGCAGCGAGTTCGTCACCGACCAAGCCGCGGCTTTGGAGGCGCCGTACGCACCGCTTCCCGCCAGCCAGGACAGCACCGAGTGCATGTTCACCAGCGCTCCCCCGCCATTGGCGGCCAGGGCCGGGGCGAAGGCCCGCGCCACCCGCAGCAGACCGAAGACATTGACATCGAAAGTGTCGGTGATGCTTTCGAAGTCGCCGGTGAGCAGTCCGGCCGGCAACAGCACACCGGCATTGTTGAAGACCAATTCGGCATCGGTGGCCGTGGCCGCGAAGGCCGCGACCGAATCCGCCGAGCGCACTTCGAGTTCGGCGGTCACCACCTCCGGGCGCTCGTCGGCATAGGCCGATCGCGCGGTCGAATACACCTTCCGCGCCCCACGCGCCAACAGCTCGTCGACCAGTGCCGCGCCCAGGCCACGTCGGCCCCCGGTCACCACGGCCACCTTGCCCGCTACTGCCACCATTGCATCCTCCGTCTAGGTAACGATGTCGTTAGTTAGATGGAAGCATGCCGATGCTGGATAACGCAAGCGTTAGCTACACTGGCCGAGTGGCGATGGAATTCGAGGAGCGACTACGCGACCGCGACGCCTGGACGATCGGCGACGGCTGCTCGGCCGAGCGGGTGCTGGATCTGCTGAGCACCAAGACGGTGTTCCTGGTGGTCCGCGAATGCTTCTACGGCACCACGAGATTCGAGGATTTCGTCACCCGGATCGGCACCTCCGCCCCCGCCGTGTCGCGGGCATTGAAACAGCTGGAGGCCGCCGGGATCGTGGCGCGCACGCCATACCGGGAACCCGGCCGCCGCGCCCGCGACGAATACCGGCTCACCCCGGCGGGCGAGGACCTGCTGCCGGTCTTCATGTCCCTCATGCAGTGGGGCGACAAGTATCTCCAGGACGGCCGCCCGCCCCTCGCGTTCTTCGACAGCGGCAGCGACCGCGCGCTGAGCGTCCTCGTCACCTCGGAACCGGTGGCCGAGGTGACGTCCGGCGATATCGAGGTCCGGGTGAATCCGGCCCGGCGGCGCTGATTCTCCCGGCTAGTCCCGCAGATTCCGTTGCAGCCACGGGACGATGATGTCCAGTGCGGCGGGCAGTTTCGAGATCGCGCAGTGCCCGGTGTCCGGCATCAGATGCACTTCCGTCGCGCGGCGGCCCTCGAAGACGAGGGTGTCCGTAGCCGGGATGTGAACATCGTCGGCGCCGTTGACGATCAACATCGGCGATCCGGTATCGAGGTCCAGTAGCGGGCGCAGCGTCATAGCCGCCATACGCTCGCTCATCTCGGCCGGTTCGGGGACGGCATCGAAGCCCATGGCATTGCCGACGATGCCGGCCATGCCGAAAGCCCAGCCGCGATCGGGCGCGAACGCCGCCTCGACCGGTCCGCCGAGCACGACGGCGGCATCGGCGTGGCCGCTCAGTCCGGTGCGCGCGGAGAAGTACCCGCCCATGGAGATGCCGAAATGCACGACGCGGCCGTTCCCCAATTCGCGTGCCGCCGCGACGAGTTCATCGACGAGCTCCGCGCTCGTGACGTCGAGGGGAAGCTGCGATTCTCCGGTGCCGGGAATGTCGAACGCGACCACGAGCGCGCCGGTGCGCACGGCGAGGCTCGCGAAGAGGTTGTGCAGATCCATCTTCCAGCTGTCCACGCCGCCGCTGACGAGCAGCACCGGAGCGGGGTCAGGCCGGTCGTGCGCACCGAGCAGGTGCACCGGGACCGGGGTGGTGGATCCCGCGTGCGGCAGGTGCAGCACCCGGCGCTCGAAGCTGACGGGGAATTCTGCCGCGGCGAGCTGGTATTGCTCCAACTGCCGTTGGAACGCGACATGTTTGGCGTCATCGGCCAAGGTCGGGAACCTCGCCCACCCGTAGGCCGACACCGCCGCGTCGTGCCGCCCCGCCTCCGCGTACCGCGCCCCCAGACGTGACCACTCGTGAACCCAGCCGCCCGGTTCATCCGGCCACATGGCGGTGATCGCGGCCCGGACGGCGTCGACATCCGCCACGGGCAGGCCGGTATTGACCATCTGCGGGTAGCGCTCGACGAACAGCTCCGCAGGGTCCAATTTCCACTGGAACGCCATTGTTCAACTCCTTAAAGCAAGCCAACTTTCTTTAAGAGTGCATCCGGGGGTGGGCAAAAGCAAGAGGCATTGCTTTATGGTTGAGGGCGTGGAAGATACCGAGATCCGGCGCCGCCCCGGTGGACGAACCGCTCGCGTGCGCGGTGCGATCGTCGACGCCACCCTGGCGGTACTCGCCGAGCAGGGCCTCGACGGCTTGACCGTCAATGAGGTGGCCAAGCGGGCCGAGGTGAATCCGGTGTCCATCTACCGGCATTGGGGCACGCGCGAAAAGCTCGTGCTCGATGCGCTGCTGCGGCAGAGCCGGGAGCGCTTGCCGATCCCCGACACCGGCACCCTGCACGGCGATCTGACCGAGTTCGCCACCCACGTGATCGCCTTCCTGCACAGTCCTTTCGGGCAGGCGACGGCACGGGCGATGCTGGTCGCGGGCGAGGAGGCGCGTGCGACCCAGGTCGAATTCTGGACGGCGCGCTCCGAGGCCGCCGGAGTCATGGTCACCCGGGCGGTGCGGCGCGGCGAGATACCGCCGTCGGCCGATGCTCGGCTGGTGCTCGAAATGCTGGTGTCGCCCTTGCATTTCCGGGCGCTGCTGTCGCCGGAGCCGATCGACCCCGCGGTGGCCGGGCAACTCGCCGCCACCATCGTGCACGGCCTGCGGGAATGAACGTCGTTGCCGGTGGACTCTTGTCCTGTTCCCCGGTCGGTCGTATCGTCGAGAGTGGTTAGCAAAGGCGCTTGCAACTGTTAAACGTGTGGTGTGCGGGCGACCTGTACAGACAAAGGAGTCTGGAATGTCGGCTGCGATGCTTGTCGACGACCGATTCACCTCGGTTGCCGCGAAATTCTTCTCGCTGTTCGGTGCCCCGCGGAAAGGTGGCGGCGCGGTGGCCGTCTATCTGCACGGCGAACCGGTAGTGGATATCTGGGCGGGCTGGGCCGCGCCCGATCGTCCCTGGCGGGCCGACACCATGGCGCTGTCGTTCTCCACCAGCAAGGGTGTGGCCGCGACGGTGCTGCATCGGCTGGCGGATCGCGGGCTCATCGATTACGACGCGCGGGTGGCCGAGTATTGGCCGGAGTTCGCGGTGCGGGGCAAGGGCGAGATCACCGTTCGCGATGTGCTCCGCCATCGCGCGGGGTTGCAGCGGATACGCGGTCTGCTACCCGACGTCGAGGACCTCTACGAGCATGACGCGGTGGCTGCCGCATTGGCCGCGAGTGCGCCGGACCCGTTGCGCCTCAAGGCTTCCGGATATCACGCGGTCACCTTCGGCACCTTGGTGGCCGAGATCGCGCAGCGCGCCACCGGGCGGGACTTCCGTGAGCTGGTGCGTGAGGAGCTCGCGGTTCCGCTGGGCGACAGCGACTTCTGGTTCGGCGTTCCCGCCCATCAGCGCGGGCGGATCGCGCAGCTCGGCCCGCGCGCCAATGTGGCGAAGCTGCCGGTCGATCGGCTGCTGGGCGTGGCGGCCGCCGTGCCGCCACTGCGGTCCCTGCGCGGCGTCCTCTTCGACGGCATGCTGCACGCAGCGCACTACTCCGACCGTTCCTACGACGCGATGATGCCCGGCTGGAACGGGGTGTTCACCGCTCGCTCGGTGGCGCGCATGTACGCCGCCATCGCCAATGACGGGTGGGTCGGCAATCAGCGGCTGCTGAAATCGGAAACCGTTGCCCACATTACCGAAATGCCGTTCAACAGCAAGTTCGACTACGTGCTCGGCGCCCCGCCGAATCATTCGCTGGGCTACCACCGCGCCATCGTCGGCACCCGGTTGCGCCGGGACTCGCTGGGCCACTTCGGTATCGGCGGGTCCGGCGGTATCGCCATGCCCGGGTTGGGTTTGTCCATCGCGTTCGTGACCAACCATCTCGGCAATCGGGCGTCCACGCTCGGCGATGCGCGCCTGCCGGTGCTGGCCGCATTGGCTGCCCGATCGGCACGCGCCAACCCCGGTATGGAGCAGCTGCGCACCGCCGCCGCGGGCTGATCTCCGGGCGTCAGTCCAGCCACCACGAAACCACGAACACCACGAATGCCAAGGCGATGAAGGCGATCGCCAGCGCCTTGGCCACTTCGGGCCGCCACTCCTCGAGCCGGTTCACGCCCGCGAAAAGCGCGCCCACGAGCACGATCGGCAAGACCGCCGGTATCACCAATGCCACCAGTGAACCGATGATCCATCCCGCGATCCGGAATTTTCCCCAGGTGATACCGAGTAGCAGCGGGATCACGACAACCCCGGCGAGGCCGCCGATCAGTGCGTGCCAAGGTCGTTCGCCGATCCACGGGGCGCCCGGGATGCCGGGGATATCGAGGATGTCCAGCGTGCACCAGATTCCGAGCAGCACGATGAGCGCGAGGGTGCCGTACAGCGCGATCCGGTAGTGCCATTTGCGCAGCGGCGTCCAATCCACTTGCCGCCCATGGTGCATGGTCGCGGCGGTGACGGCGGACCACACCAGCCAGCGGCGGATCACGCCGGTTCCCGTCTTGGCCATCGCGTCTCGGAAGATGCGGTCCGCCTCGTCGCGATGGATCTCGCGGCCGGCGATGTAGCTGGCCGGCTCCCCCTTGTCGAGCACGAGACCGTCGTGCAGGATCGCCGCGGGCAGATGCGCGCCGGTCTTGGGCACCAGCCAGGTCAGGAAGGCCGGCACCGAAGTGAGGTCGGTGGTCCAGTGCTCCAGGTCCGCGGGCACCAGGATCTCCCCCACGCCGTTGGGCGAATCATCGTTGTAGCCGATGCGCCGCAGCAGCCGGAACTCCTCGCGTTTGGTGGCCAGATTGAATCGCCGATCCAGCATGATGGTCAGATCCGGTGTCACCGGGATGGGCGGTTCGGGCGGCGGCGGGGCCGATTCCGGCGGATGGGCTTCCGCCGATTTGTTGACCACCACCGCTCCGGGGCCCACATCGGCCGCCGCCGATTCGGCGGGCGCCCTGCCCCCGTCGTAGAACGATCCGTCGTCCCGCTCACCCCCGAGCTTCATTCCCACAGCATGCTCCTCTCGCGCCCGCATTTTCGCAGGTAGAGCGAAATGCAACCGAGGTGCGGCGTGATCGTTTCCAGCGCCTGCGGGAGATCCGGTTCGGGCGGTACCCGCCGAAGAGACCGAAGGGTATGCGAACATATGTTCGTGTACGGATCCGAAGCGAGTCGCCGTCACCGCCCCGAGCGGGCGGCGATCCTGCACGCCGATCTGGACTCCTTCTACGCCTCGGTGGAGCAGCGCGACAATCCGCGACTGCGGGGACGACCCGTGCTGGTGGGATCCGGAGTCGTGCTGGCCGCCAGTTACGAGGCGAAGGCGTTCGGGGTTCGGACGCCGATGAATTCCCGGCAGGCGCTCCGCTTGTGCCCGCACGCGATCGTGGTGCCGCCCCGGATGTCGGCGTACGCGCAGGCGAGCAAGGCGGTGTTCGAGATCTTCCGGGATACGACGCCCGAGGTCGAGGGCATCTCCATCGATGAGGCGTTTCTGGATGTGAGCGGGCTGTGGCGGATCGCGGGAGCGCCGGTGGATATCGCACAGGCTTTGCGGGCCCGGGTGCGGGCCGAGGTCGGGTTGCCGATCTCGGTGGGGGTGGCGCGCACCAAGTTCCTGGCCAAGGTGGCCAGTGCGGTGTCCAAACCCGATGGGCTGCTGGAGGTTTCACCGGATCGGGAGCTGGAGTTCCTGCATCCGCTGCCGGTGGAGCGGTTGTGGGGTGTCGGCGAGGTGACGGCCCGGGAATTGCGGGAGCGCGGGATCACGCGGGTGGGGCAGCTGGCGGAGCTGGGTGAGGGACCGCTGGCCGCCGTGCTCGGGCCCGCGGCCGGGCGGCATCTGCACTCGCTGTCGTGGGCGCGGGATCCGCGCCGGGTCGAGACCGGGCGCCGGCGGCGCTCCATCGGCGCGCAGCGGGCATTGGGTCGGCGAACGCGCACCGATGCGGAGATCGAGGCGTATCTGCACGGGCTGGCCGATCGGCTCGGGCACCGGCTGCGCAAGGCGGGGCGGGTGTGCCGGACGGTGGTGTTGCGCTTGCGATTCGACGATTTCAGCCGGGCCACGCGATCGCACACGCTGATGCAGGCGACCGATCGCGGGGAGGTGGTGTTGCGGGCGGCGCGCACGCTACTGGAGGCCGCGCTGCCCATGATCCACGAGCGCGGGCTGACGCTGATCGGGTTGGCGCTGACCAACCTCGACGATTCCGACACCATGCAGCTTGCGCTGCCGCTGGAAGAGCGCGCGGAGAACACCCTCGATTCCACGCTGGACGCGCTGCGCGACCGGTTCGGGGCGGGCACCGTCACCCGCGCCGCGCTGCTGGGCCGCGGCGAAGGGCTGTCGGTGCCGACGCTTCCCGATTGAGCGGGGTCAGACCGCCGGCGCGCCGGGTTCGAGCAGGCGCTTGGGGTGCATGCCGTCGACCTGTCCGATGAACGGCGGATGGATGCTGTAGCCGAGCATGCGCCGAATGTCCTCGGAGACAGCGCGAACGGTGTCGCGGGTGATGGACAGCGTGAACGCCTCCTGCGGTCGCAGCCACGGTTCGCAGTACTGCGCGGTCAGAGCGAGGCGGGGTGCGTCGGTGCGGTTGGCCCCGCCGCCGTGCCAGAGTGTGCCGCCGAAGAAGACGCAGGAGCCGGCGGGCATGACCACGGGGACGCGTTCTTCGCCGTCGGGCAGCCGGTCGCCCCACAGGTGACTGCCGGGGATCAGGTCGGTGGCGCCGTTCTCGGCGGTGAAGTCGTCGATGGCCCAGATGGTGGCCGCGCCCAAGGGTTTACGCGGTCGCGGCAGCGGATAGAAACCGTCGTCGGTGTGCAGCATCTGCGCCTGTTCGCCGGGCAGGATCCTGATGACCTGAAGCATGGAGAGTAGATAGTTGGGCAGGAACAGCCGGTCCAGCAGCGCCAGCACACGGGGATGGTCGGCGATCCGGTCGCAGGCGCGGGTCTTGTTCAGCACGCTGTAGAGGCGCTGGGTGCCGTGCCCTTCGAAGGCATTGCGGCCGGTCCGATCCAGCAGCGGCACAACGGCTTCGCGAATCTCGGCCAGCTCTTCGGGGGTGAGCAGGTCGCGCAGGATGACGTAACCGTCCCGTTCGAAGGCCGCCAGATCCGCATCCACCACGGCCGGATCGATGCTCGCGCCACTGCTCGCGGTACGGCGATAGGTGCCTGCCAGATCGCCGTTCAGATCCACCAGCGATGACACGTCCGCGCTCATGGCGGCTCCCTCCGGAAGTCATAACATAACCGAATTCGGTTATGCTTCGACTGTGGCACGCGCACCGATCGGACGTCAACAACTTCTCGACGCCGCCCGCGACGAACTGATTCGCGGCAGCGGCGTGCTGGAACTGGGCGCGCTCACCCGGCGCGCCGGGTTGAGCACCGGGGCGGTCTATCACCATTTCGGGTCGAAAGTCGGTCTGCTGGCGGCCATTTGGGACGACTTCTACGAAGGGCTGAGCCGGGCCACCGCCGATGATCGGCTCCCGGACGCGGACTGGGCGACGCGGGAACGTGAACGCACCCGCTGCTTCGTCGAATACCACCTGGCGCACCCGCTGGCGTCGCTGCTGCTCAATCGCGCCGCCCCCGACCCCGGGCTCACCGAACTCGAAGCCGTCTACATCCTCAACCTCGGCGATGCGGCCGCGGCGAATATCCGGCGCGGTCAGGAATCCGGCGAGATCCCGGCGACGGTCGACGCGGACAGCGCGGGGCATTTCGTGATCGGCGGACTGCGGCACAGTATCGCGCAACAGCTGCGGGTGACGCCGCGGGCGAGCGTCGATCAAGCCACCGAACGCCTGTGGCAGCTCACCGCCGCCGCACTGCAACTCGGCTGAAATCGGTTGCGGCCGCTAGCATCGGCGCGGTGAATCTCGTTCCCACGCAGAAATCCTGGCTGTCCGATCATGAGCTGGTAATACGCCGTCAGGTGGATCGCTGGACCGACGGCTGTCACACGGTGCCGGTCGAACTGCTGCGGCGGCTGTGGGTCGACCCGGCTTGGCGGACAGTATTGCGGGCCACCTTTGTGGGGCAATGGGAGGATTCGGCCGGCGGTGCGATCGCGGTGGCGGGATTGCTGGACGAGATCGGCGAATCCGGTGTGGCGGTAGTGGGATTCGATGGTGGGCGGCGCAATGTCACTGTGACGGAGCTGGTTTTTCCGCACAGTGAGGACATCGGTGATCTCGCGGCCGCCCGCGCACTGCTGGGCGGGGCGGGGCGTTCACCGGTCGCGGACCAGCTCGTCAGGCGCGGATTGCGCTGGCGGCCAGGGAAATACGACGCCCGGCGGGCCGGTGATCACGGTCGCGATCGCGCGCTGCGGGTCGGTCTGGCTCCCCTGCCGGTCGTCGTGGCCGACACCGAGAGCCCGGATTATCCGCGTGAACAGGTGGTGCGCGTGCATGTCTACCGGCACGCCGAGCTCGGTGATCGCCCGGTCGCGCGGCTGCTCACCGAAGCCGAGGCGGTCGGCGCGGATCTGTATGCCGCACAGCTGGGATGTCCACCGGCGCAGGTGAGTCCGCCGGTGGCGGCGGCTATTCGGCATCCGTTACTGGGCTTTCCCGCGTGGGCGCAGCAGTACGACGTGATCGCCGAGGCCGAGGCGATCGAGGGTGTGTGTGCACTCGCCGAAGCCCGGCGTCTCGCCTACGACGACGATCCGGACGCGGCGGTCGGCGTCCTACAGCGCGCCGCGGCCCGGCTGCCTGTCCGCCATCGCGCCTCCTTCTGGGTCTCGGCGTGCTCGTCCACCTTCGACACCGGCGGCGGCAGCCATTGGACCGATCAGCACACCGGGGTGAAGACCTGCCGCACCGAAATCCGTTCGGCATGCCGGCGTTCGAACCTGTCGGCCGACCCGGATCTGATGTACGCGCTCACCTTCCATCACGATGCCGACCCGCAGGAGGCATGCGATGCGCTGGCCCTGCGGGATGGACCGGCCGCCGCGCTGACGGCCTATCGCGCGGTCGCTCTGACCATCGGCAGCTCGTCCGGGGTCTTCGCCAAGCTTCGCGAATATGCCACGGCCGCGGGGCTGGATCGCCTCACCGAGGATGTCGCCGATCTGCGCACGCATCTGGAACAGCACGGCTATCTCTTCGGCGTCTCCGACGCGATCCTGAAGAATCGGAAGAAGGCCATCACCCAGTTGGTGCTGACCGACGACCGGGCGCTGCGGCTGATCTTCTCCATGCCGTACGAGCTGTACGTCCTGGATCGATGCGGGGTCTTGGATTCTTTGCTTAAGAACAAGCAGGTTCTCGCACGGCTCAGGGGCGGGACATTGTGGCCGGGGTCGTCGGCGACAGCTTGGGTGGACGAGCATTTCGGTGCGATGCTGGCCGACTCCGCGCCGCGCACAGCCGGATACGACCAGGCGCGGCGGCTCACCGACTTACTGGTGCCGGAATCAGCAATGCATGGCTAGGACTCGCCAAACCAAACCGAGAGCGCTTCGCGGAGGGTGCCCGCGGCCGATTCGATGGGCTCGTCGACGGCTGCGGCCCACGCGATATGTGCGTCGGGGCGGATGAGCAGGGCGTCTGCGGGGCGATCAGCCGTTGTGGCGGTGTGGATTTCGACGGGATCGCGCCAGGCGTCGGCGATTTCGCTCAGGTCCGGACGGTCGGTGAGGATGAGCAGGACAGGGCGGGCGGTGCGCATGAGTTCAGCGATGCTGGTCGCACCGTTTTCGGTGTTGAGGGCGAGATCGGGGACGAAGGTGCCGGTCAAAGGGTGCTGGGCGGAACCGGATTGCGGGTATCGGGTGCAGTTGCCCGCGATCAGGTCACCCACTCGGCGCAGGGCCGGTTCGTCGGTGGTCAGCTCCTGGAAGAGGGTCCGCAGCGCTTCGGACGCCGCATCCTGCCCGCGCCGCAATGCGACTTGAGCGCGAGCCTGCATGCGGGTGCGCGCGCCGGCGGCGTGGCGTTCCTCATGGTAGGTGTCGAGCAAACCCGCCGGCGCCCAGCCGTTGATCTCCGCGCCCAGCTTCCACGCCAGGTTCACCGTGTCGAGCATGCCGGCATTGAGTGCGACACCGGTGGCGGGGAAGAGATGGGCGGCATCACCGGCCACCAAGATCCGCCCGGCACGATACTGCTCGGCCTGGCGATCCTTGAACGTGAAGCGTGACAGGCGCTTCGCGTCCCGCATCGGGATCTCAGCGCCGAGCACCCGGCGAATGCTGGCCTGGAGTTCGTCCATGGTCATCGGGACATCGTCGTCGTATTCGGTGGTCTCGTCCTCGGTGGTGGACAGGTGCAGCTGCCCGTCCGGGGTCGTCGCGAACGCCAGCTGACCACCATCGGTCCGCGTGAATCCCGCTGCGACCCGGCCGAATCCGGGCACCTCCAGATCACCGTTCTCGTACACGGTCACGCCATCACCGACCGCGACCTGCGCCAGCCGCACCACTTCCGGATAAGTGGTGCCGGAGAACGCGATCCCCGCCATCTCGCGGATTCGGCTACGCCCACCGTCGCACGCCACCAGGTACCGCGCAGTCACCGTGTACGCCCCATCCGGCCCCGTCACCTCCGCACTGACCGAATCCTCGTCCTGCCGCACCACATCCACCCGATGCCCACGCCGCACCTCCGCCCCGAGTTCATCAGCACGCGCGCCGAGCAGCCGCTCGATCTCCATCTGCGACATCGGCAACACCTTCATCGGCGCCTCCGCCATCCGAGTGAAGTCCAAATGCATCCCCCCGAACGGCAACCGCAACGGCGGATACGGATCAGCACTGGCCCCCTCGAACCGCTCCAACAGTCCGCGATACCGCAGCAAATCCAAAATCCGCCCCCCGATCCCACTGGCCTTCGGCACATCCCAGAGTTGCGGATGCCGCTCCAACACCACCGGCCGCACCCCCGCCAGCCGCAGCTCACCAGCCAACATCAGCCCCGTCGGCCCCGCGCCGACAATGATCACGTCGGTGTCCATGACTCGCAACCCAAACTCCTGTTCCCACACTCCATCAACTACAAGCAGCGATTCTGGGCCATCCCCCAGCCCTTGCGGCAAGTCCCCCGCTGCGTTATAAGTTGAAGAGGGAAGAAACAGCCAGCCACCCCGCAGCGCCCAGAATCCTCGATGGCACCTGAATCGCATCATGAGGTCGACACGAAATGGCTGGACCGCCGCGGCCGACCGGGACGTTGGTCGTCCTGCGCGGCAATTCCGGCTCCGGCAAGTCGACCGCGGCGCTGGCAGTACAACATTCCTTCCCCCGCGCCGAATGCCTTGTCGTACAGCAGGATACGGTCCGCCGAACAATGCTCCGCGAGCATGACATCGTGGGCGCAGCGAACATCGATCTGATCGAACATATCGCGGCATTCGGCCTGGCCCGCAGCCTCGTCGTGATCGTGGAAGGCATTCTCGACGCCCACCGCTACGGCGACATGCTCGAACGACTCACGGCTTCAGCGGCACACGCATTACACTACGGGTTCGACCTCTCGTTCGAGGAGACACTCGCGCGGCACACGACAAGGCCACAGGCACAACAGTTCTCGCCGGAACAGATGGCGCAGTGGTATCACGGATGGCAGCCGCTTTCCTTCGTAGACGAAGTGCGGCTGGACGCGAGCTGGAGCCTGGACACGCTCGTCGATCGCATTGTCCGCGATATTCGTGCTGCGCGGATGCCCCTCGAAGGGCCACCATAGAGCATGCCGGAAATGAACAAGCAGAACCTCGTCTACTTCGAAGAGGCTTCCATGCGGGGGCTGTACGAGTGCATGGACGAATGGCAGCGGGTCAACAATCAACGCCTGTTGTCGCTCAGCGTGCAACAGGATCGCGATCGCTTCTGCTGTATCGCGCTCACCAATCCCACCGAGGTCGTGATCACCAGTCCTGATGGGCAACACCACGCGCACGTCAGCCGGTTCGGGATGCTGGCGGTGGACTCGCACTGAGTGCGGCGGGTTTGGACCGCTTGTCGGCGGGTTCGGTCCCCCGGTGTGGTGTCGGAACGGTCATAGGTTGATCTCGCTGCCTCGTTCGGGGCGGATGGATCGATGAAGTAGGGGTTATGACCAGCGTTGTTTCGCATCAGACTGTGCAGGTTCAGGGGCTGGATGTCTTCTATCGGGAGGCGGGTGATCGGGCGAAGCCGACTTTGGTGCTGCTGCACGGGTTCCCGACCAGTTCGGCGATGTTCCGGAATCTGATCCCGGCGCTCGCCGACGACTATCACCTGATCGCGCCCGACCACATCGGGTTCGGACAATCGGCCATGCCGCGGGTCGACGAATTCGATTACAGCTTCGAGAAACTCACCGAGATCACCCTCGAGCTGCTCGACACCCTCGGCCTCGAGAAGTTCGCGCTCTACATCCAGGACTACGGCGCGCCCATCGGGCTGCGGATCGCCTCGCGCAATCCCGAACGGGTCACCGCGCTGATCACCCAATCCGGCAACGCCTACCTCGAAGGATTCACCCCCTTCTGGGAGGTGCTGTTCGCCCACGCCAACGACCGCGCCACCCACGAACCCGCCGTCCGCAAGCTGCTGGAACTCGACGCCACCACATGGCAATACACCCACGGCGTGCCCGCGGACCGGCTGAACCGGGTCAGCCCCGACACCTGGACCCTGGATCAGCACTACCTGGATCGCCCCGGCAACAAGGAGATCCAGTTGCAGCTGTTCGCCGACTACAAACTCAATCTCGACGGCTACCCCGACTTCCAGAAGTACTTCGCCGAATACCAGCCCCCGACCCTGATCACCTGGGGCGAACACGACGAGATCTTCGGTGCCGACGGTGCTCGCGCCTACCTGCGTGATCTGCCCGGCGCCGAACTGCACCTGCTGGACGCGGGCCACTTCGCCTTGGAGACCCACGGCGACGAAATCGCCGCGCTCATCAGGGATTTCCTGGGGCGGGTGTAGGGCGAGTCGTCAGGCCGGGACTCGGTCGGTGGCGCGCTGCCAGACCCGGTGCCGCATCAGTACGCCTGCGAAGGCGGTTACGAAGGTGGTCAGGGTTTCGGTGTCGTCGGAACCGGCCAGCACCACTCCGTCGGCCTCGGCGAGGTTGCCGTAGGGCGGGATGTCGTCGGCGATCCGGATACCGCGCAGCACCGTGGTTCCGGATCCCAGCGCGCCGACGGGCTTTCCGTGTTTGAAGGCTTCGAGGACGAAATGCAGGACGGATCCGTTGGCGGACAGGGATTTCGCTGCTTCGTCGCCGCCCGCGATGATGACGGCGTCGTAGAGCACCGAGGCCGTGGTGGGCAGGGCGCGATCGACGGTCAGGTCACCGGCTTCCGCGCCGCGCACCTGGCCGCCGTGCGGGGCGAGAATTTCGGGGACGGTGTCGAGTTCGGTGAGCAGGTCGCGCAGGCGTTCCACGCCAGCGGCGTCGACGCCGTCATCGACCAGGATCGCGATTTTCCGGGTGGCGATGGTGTCGGCCACCGCCAGTTGTGACAGGGCCGGGGAGAGCGGGACCTCTGCGGGCTCTTCGGCCGGGATCGGCGCGGGGAGGCCGAGTTTCGCGGCTACCCGGGCGGCCAGGCGCGGGTCGATGCGCGCCAGGTGTTCCAGGACGTGCACGCGGATCTCGGGGACCTCGACCTTGCCGAGTTCGAATCCGAAGGCGTCGACGATGTGGTCGGCTTCGGGGGCGGACATGCTGCGCCAGAACATGCGCGGCTGGCGGTAATGGTCGGCGAAGCTTTCCGCGCGGTGACGGATGGCCGCGCCGGACACCGTTTCCGGATAGTGCTGGAAGCCGCCCTCGAGCGCCGGGCAGCCGCCGCCGATACTGTTTTCGGTGTAGGCGGCCCGGCCCTGCGGAATGGTGTGCTGCCCGTAACCGTCCTGCTGGTGATTGACCACCTCCGCCACCGGCCGATTGATCGGCAATTGCGCGAAATTCGGCCCGCCCAACCGGATCAGCTGGGTGTCGAGGTAGGAGAAGTTGCGCAGTTGCAGCAGCGGATCGTCGGTGAAGTCGATGCCGGGCACCAGGTTGGCGGTATGGAAAGCGACCTGTTCGGTCTCGGCGAAGAAATTGTCGGGATTGCGGTTCAGGACCAGCCTGCCCACCGGGCGCACCGGAACCTGCTCCTCGGGAACGAGTTTGGTGGCATCGAGCAGATCGAAGTCGAAATCGTGTTCGCGGTCCTCGGGGATCAACTGCACGCCCAGCTCCCACTCCGGGTAATGGCCGGATTCGATGCTTTCCCACAGATCGCGGCGATTGAAGTCGGGGTCGCGGCCGGCGATCTGTTGACACTCGTCCCAGATCAGCGAATGCACGCCGAGGCGCGGCGTCCAGTGGAATTTCACGAAAGTGCCCGCGCCGCTGGAGTTCACCAATCGGAAGGTGTGCACGCCGAAGCCCTGCATCATGCGGTAGCTGCGCGGCAGCGCGCGATCGGACATCAGCCACATGATGGCGTGCAGGGTTTCCGGTTGCAGGGCCACGAAATCCCAGAGCGTGTCGTGCGCGGAGGCCGCCTGCGGAATCTCGTTGTGGGGTTCGGGTTTCACCGCGTGCACGAAATCGGGGAACTTGATGCCGTCCTGGATGAAGAAGACCGGGAAGTTATTGCCGACCAGGTCGTAATTTCCTTGCTCGGTATAGAACTTGGTGGCGAAACCGCGCACGTCGCGGACGGTGTCGGCGGAGCCGCGGGAGCCGGCGACGGTCGAGAAGCGCACGAATACGGGCGTGCGGAGGCCGGGTGTGGTGAGGAATTCGGCGGCGGTGTATTCGCGCAACCAGTCGTCGTACGGTTCGAAATGGCCGTAGGCGCCGGCCCCGCGCGCATGCACCACCCGCTCGGGAATGCGTTCGTGATCGAAATGCGTGATCTTCTCGCGGGCGTGGAAGTCCTGGAGCAGGGTCGGCCCGCGGTCACCCGCCTTCAGTGCGTTGTCGGTGTCGTCGACGCGCACGCCCTGCTGGGTGGTCAGGCGGCCGTGCTCGCGATCTACCCGATGCGCGTCGAGTTGTTGCTGTTTGGCGTTCCGTTCCGGGGTGCTGTCGTCTGTGTTCATAGCGGGCGCATACCCGGGCGGCGGGTTGATACGCGCGCAAATGGATCATGAGCGGTCGGTGCGAGCGGGGCGGCGCCGCGTAGCCTTTCAGCATGGCTCTGGATCACGGTGACCCCGGCGACGCTCCCTCCACTCCGCCTCCGCTGACGGAGATCATCGAGGCCACGCTGCCGACGGCGGCCGATGAGGCCAGAACGGTTGCGGCGGCGACCAATACGGCGACCTTGGCGACGCTGAGCGGCGATGGATCGCCCTGGGCCTCGTTCGTAACCTACGGGTTGCTCGATGGGCAGCCGGTGCTGTGCGTCTCGCGGATGGCCGAGCACGGGCGCAACCTGGCCGCGGACCCGCGGGCCAGCCTGTCGATCGTGATGCCGGAGTTGCCGGCGGATCCGCTGGCCGCGGCCCGAGTCACCTTGGCAGGGCGGGTCGAACAGCCGCAAGGCGCGGAGGCGGTGGCGGCGCGCGAGGCGCATCTGGCCGCGGTGCCGGCGGCGAAGGTTTACATCGACTTCTCGGATTTCACGCTGTGGGTGCTGCGGGTCGAACGCGTGCGGTGGGTCGGCGGGTACGGGCGGATGGATTCGGCGAGTGCCGAGCAGTACGCCGCGGCTGCGGCGGATCCGGTCATTCCGGCGGCGGGGCGGGCCATCGCGCATCTCAACGATGATCATGCCGATGCCCTGCTGGCCATGGCGCGGGCGCGTGGCGGGTACCCCGATGCGACCGCGGCGGTGTGTGAACGGGCCGACCGATATGGGTTGGATCTGCGGGTCACGACGCCGCGCGGAGTGGCCGTCACCCGGGTGGGTTACGTATCGCCTATCGATTCCATCGGTGAATTACGTGCTGCCACTGTCGAATTGACTCGGCTGTCACGCGACTGATGATCCGGTGAGCGGCCGGGCCTATCCGGTCGCGCTCGCGCCCACGACGGCCGTGACCATCGATCGGACGGCCTCCGGAGTGGGCGGGGCGCCGGTCCGGTCGGCGAACAGCAGATGCCCGGCGCCGATCAGCGTGGGCGCGAGGGTGTCGATGTCGGTGGAACGCTCGAGCCGCCCGAGCTCGCGTTCCACCCTCAAGTAGGACGCGATCATCTCGGCGATATCGGCAATGAGCGGAACACCGACCGGCCGGGTCGCGCGCAGCCGGGAACGCACCTCGTCCCGGAAGGTGATCAGGCTGACGACCGCCACCGCGACCGGCCCGAACGCCAGTGAGATTGCCTCCGTGAGGTTTTCGACCACCGAACCCGAACCGGCAGAGGCATTCAGGGCCTCGGACTGCCGCTGCACCCTGACGATCCGATCCTGAACCAGCTCCACCAGGAACGCATCGAAGTCCGCGAAATGGCGATGCAGCACGCCCTTGGCACAGCCCGCTTCCGTTGTGACCGCGCGGCTGGTCAAAGCACTCGGACCGTCGCGCAGCAGGATGCGTTCGGCCGCTTCGAACAGCTGCTCGCGTGCATCGCGAATCGCCACACCCGTTGGCACCGTGCCGATTTCCCTTCGTTCAATCGCCCACCACCTTGTCGAGTGGGCATGCGCCCACTATGGTGGGCGCATGCCCACTATACGACCGGAAGTGCCGCAGGAACCGCACCGGCTACGGCAGGTGGCGGAATCGTTCGGGGTGAATCCCGAACGCTACGACCGGACTCGACCCCGCTACCCCGAAGCCCTGGTGCGCCGGGTCATCGCCGAGAGTCCCGGTCCCGAGCTTCTCGATATCGGTTGCGGCACCGGCATTGCCGCCCGGCAGTTCCGAGCCCACGGCTGCCGAATGCTCGGCGTCGAACCCGACTCGCGTATGGCCGAGTTCGCCCGGCAGAGCGGCATCCCGGTCGAAGTGGCGACCATCGAGAACTGGGACCCGGCGAACCGCACCTTCGACGCCGCCATCGCCGCGCAAACCTGGCATTGGGTCGATCCGGTCGCCGGCGCGGCGAAAGTGGCGCGCATACTGCGCCCTCGCGGCCGAATAGCATTGTTCTGGAACGCATTCCAACCGCCCGCATCTGTCATGGACGCCTTCTGGGCAGCCTTCCGGCAGGCGGTCCCCGACTCCCCGTTCGATCCGGGAGCCGTCACCTCGGCGATCGACAGCTACCAGCACATGATCGACACCGCCACCACCGGAATCCGTGCCGCCGCCCGCTTCGACGAACCCGAGCAGTGGCGCTTCGACTGGGAACTCGACTACACCCGCGACGCCTGGCTGGACCTGCTCCCGACACAGGGCCCACTCACCCGGCTCTCCGACGAACAGCAAGCCCCGATCCACGATGCGGTCGGCGCGGCCATCGATGCCCTGGGCGGCAGCTTCACCATGCCCTACACCACCCTCGCCGTCACAGCGATTCGCCAGAGGTGACGTAGGGTCGGGGGATGGTCGGACCGGTGGAATCACAGGGGGTTGTGGAGTCCGAGGGTGCGGCGCGGGGGGCGGTGATCGCGGTGCCGGATGCGGTGCGGACCGAATTGCGGCGCGGGGTGCGGAGTGTGCTGGTGGATACCGCTGCGCTGCAATTGGTTCGGGAGCGGTTCGATGATGAGCAGGCCGGGTCGTTGCGGCGGTATCTGGAGGCTTCGCAGTCGGCCAATACGTTGCGGGCTTATCGGACGGATTGGATCGCTTGGGCGGGATGGTGTTTGGGGGAATCCCGGCAGGCGTTGCCGGCGGATGCATTGGATGTGGCCGTTTATCTGGCAGCGGCGGCTGATGCGCGGCGCGAGAACGGCGAATGGGCTTTCAGCGCGGCCACTCTCGAACGGAAGGCGGCCGCCATCGCGGCGGTGCATGCCGCGAACGGGCTGCCCTCCCCCACCCGGGCCGATGTGGTGCGGTTGACATTGCGCGGTATTCGGCGGACGCGGCGTAGTCAGCCGAAGCGGAAGCGGCCGGTGTTGTTGCATACCTTGGATCAATTGCTGAGCGAACTACCGGCGGCGGGCTGGCCGACCGAACCGGCACGCCGGCGCGATGGTTTGCTGCTGCTGGTCGGATTCGCGGGGGCGCTGCGGCGCAGTGAGCTCGCGGGGCTGCGGATCAGCGATGTGCGGGTGCATACCGATCACCACAGTGGTGAGCCGCTGTTGCTGCTGCAATTGCCCACCACCAAAACCGATCCCACCGGTGTGAACGAGCAGCGGGTCGCGCTGCCGCGCGGGCAGCGTCCGCATACCTGCCCGGTGTGCGCTTTCGCCGATTGGATTCGGCTGCGCGAGGCGCATATCGCGAATCCGCTCGGGCTGTCCGCCTGGGTGGACGGCGATCGCCCCGCCGAGACCGCTATTCACCGCTGCCACGGATTCACCGGTACCACCCTCACCGACCCGGATCTGCCACTGTTCCCGACGATTTCCCGGCACGGCGGCATCGGGGACTCCGCCATGTCCGGCCGTGCGGTGGCCGAACTCGTCAAACGCTATGCGGCCCGGGCCGGTCTCGACCCCGACCTGTTCTCCGGGCATTCCCTGCGTGCCGGATTCGCCACCCAGGCCGCATTGGGCGGGGCCAGCGATCGCGAGATCATGCGCCAGGGCCGCTGGTCCAACCCGCGCACCGTGCACGGCTACATCCGGACCGCGAATCCCCTCGAAGACAATGCCGTAACCAAACTCGGTCTTTGACTTTCGCCGATTGCGCGAAGTGAAGTTTTATGGCTTCTCCGGCACCCCGATACCGTCGGATTCATGGAGTGGAGTTATCGATCGGCCGAAGAACTGGCGACCGCATTGCGGGCCGGTGCGGTGACCTCGGTGGAGCTGACCGACGAGGCGATCGCTCGAATCGAGCGCGACGACAAGGCAATCAACGCGATCTGTGTGCCGGACTTCGACCGGGCGCGGGCCGCCGCGGGCGAAGCGGACCGGGCGCGGGCCCGTGGTGAGGACCGGCCGCTGCTCGGTATACCGGTCACGGTCAAAGAGTCCTACGACATGGCCGGGCTGCCCACGACCTGGGGCCTGCCGCACAACGCGAACCATGTGGCGACCGAGGACGCGGTACAGGTGGCGCGGTTGAAGGCCGCCGGCGCGGTGATCCTCGGCAAGACCAATGTGCCGGTGACACTGCGAGATATCCAGAGCTTCAACGAGATCTACGGCACCACCAACAACCCGTGGGATCACGCCCGCACCTCGGGCGGGTCGTCCGGCGGCTCGGCGGCGGCCCTGACGGCCGGATTCGGCGCGCTGTCCATCGGCTCCGACCTCGCCGGTTCGCTACGCACCCCCGCGCACTTCTGCGGCATCTACTCGCACAAGCCGACCCTCGGTCTGGCCCCGACCCGCGGCATGATCGCCCCGCCCGCGCCCGCCCTGCCGATCGACCTCGACCTCGCCGTAGTCGGACCGATGGCCCGCACCGCCCGCGATCTCACGCTGCTGCTGGACGTGATGGCCGGACCGGACCCGCTGACCCACGGCATCGCCTACGACCTCGCACTGCCGCCCGCCCGCCACGAACACCTGTCGGACTTCCGCGTCCTGATCATCGAAGACCATCCGCTCATCCCGACCGGATCAGCGGTGCGGGCGGGCGTGAACCGTGTCGCCGCCGCACTCGCCGACGCGGGCGCTCACATCGCACGGCACACCCCGCTGCTACCGGACCTCACCGAAGCCGCATCGCTCTACATGCAGCTGATGCTGTCGAACGCCGCCGCCGGCCTCCCCATCGAGGTATACGAACAGCTGCGGGCCCGCGCCGCCGCCCTGAACGCGGACGACCACAGCCTCGACGCCGCACGGCTACGCGGCATGGTCCTCAGCCACCGCGACTGGGTCGCGACCGACCACCGCCGCCAACTCCACCGCCAGGGCTGGCGACAGCTCTTCACCGAATTCGATGCCGTGATATGCCCCATCACCCCCACTCCCGCTTTCCCGCACGACCACAACGGAAGTCTGGAGAACCGGCGCATCGACATCGACGGCGTCGAGTACCCCTACTTCGACCAACTCGTCTGGGCCGGCGTCGCCACCATGCCCGGCCTGCCCGCCACGGCCATACCCACGGGCCTGTCCCCCGACGGCCTGCCGGTCGGAGTGCAGCTCATCGGCCCGAAGTTCGAGGACCGCACCCCGTTGCGGCTGGCCGAACTGCTCGAGCAGCGGATCGGCGGCTTCCGAGCCCCGTAGCTTCGCGAAATGGCGGGCGGCCGGGGCGCTTTCATTCGGAGGTGAGTACGACCAGCTGACTGGTCGCTCGTGTCATCGCGACGTAGCGATCGACCGCGCCCTCGATGCCCGAACCGAACTCCTGCGGATCGATGAGAACGACCAGGTCGAATTCGAGACCCTTGGCCGATTCCGGGGTCAGCGAACGGACGCGGGCCGTTTCCTCGAACGCGGGATCGCCGATGACACAGGCGATTCCCTCGCTGTGCTCGGTCAGCCAGTTGTCGAGGATCGAGTGCAGGTCCGAGGTGGGGCCGTGGACGACGGGCAGGCCACTGCTGCGGATGGAGGTCGGGACGTTGGCGTCGGGCAGGGCGGCGCGGATCACCGGTTCGGCTTCGGCCATGACCTCTTCGGGGGTGCGGTAGTTCACGGTCAAGCCCGCGACCTTGATGCGGTCGAGGCCGACTCGTTCGAGTCGTTCCTGCCAGGTTTCGACGAAGCCGTGCCGGGCCTGGGCGCGGTCGCCGACGATGGTGAAGCTGCGGGATGGGCAGCGCTGCAACAGCATCTGCCATTCCGCGTCGGTGAGTTCCTGGGCTTCGTCGACGACGATGTGCGCGAAGGGGCCGGCGAGCTGGTCGGGTTCGATTGTGGTGAGCGCGGATTCGTCGACGAGGGTGTCCTTCAGGTCCTGCTGGCGCAGCATGGTCATCAGGCCCTCGCCGTCGTCGTGCACGGCAGAGGCGATCAGGTCGCCGATGACATCGGCCATGCGGGCGCGTTCGCCCGCCAGGACGGCCTCCTGGCGGCGCTTGCGCACCGCCGCTTCCGGATCGCCGAGCCGCTGGCGCGCGAGATCGAGCCAGGGCAGGTCGGACACGGTCCAGTTCTTCGGGTCCGGGCGTTGCAGCTTCCGCACCTCCTCGGCGGTCAGCCAGGGCGCGCATTTGCGCAGGTAGGCGGGGACCGACCAGAGGTCGGCGACCAGGTCGGCCGCTTCGATCAGCGTCCAGCCGTTATTGAGTTCGGTGCGCAATTCCTTGTTCCGCCACAGGGATTCGCGCAGTTCGTCGCGTGGCACATCGTTGTCGTGCTTCTCGGCGAGGATGGTGACCAGCACATCCCAGATCTGCTCGTGGGCTTCGTTGTGCGGGGTGCCGGCTTCCGGTGCGTCGAATGCCTCGGCCCAATCGGCGGGGCTGAGCCAGACATCGGCCCAGTCGGTGCCGACCATCATGCCCTTCTTCGGGGGCGTCTCGTAGAACTTCACGGCCGCGTCGACGGCCGCCACCAGATCCGCGGAGGACTTGAGCCGCGCCACTTCCGGATCGGACTCGGCACGCGCCCCCGCCCCTTCGGTGACCAGATCGCGCAGCGTGCAGGACTGCACCCCTTCCTCACCGAGATTGGGCAGCACATCGGCCACATAGGACAGGTACGGGCGGGAGGGACCGACGAACAACACCCCGCCCCGGCGCTGCCCCAGTCGCGGATCGGCGTAGAGCAGGTAGGCCGAACGGTGCAACGCCACCACGGTCTTACCGGTACCCGGACCGCCGTCGACCACGAGCGCGCCCTGCGATCCGGCACGGATGATCGCGTCCTGGTCGGCTTGGATGGTGCCCAGCACATCGCGCATCCGCGCCGACCGATTGCTGCCCAGGCTGGCGATGAAGGCGGACTGGTCATCGAGCGCGGCGTCGTTCTCCAACCCGTCCGCCGTGAAGACCTCGTCCCAATAATCGCTGATCCGGCCCAGCGTCCAGCGGTACCGGCGACGGCGGATCAACCCCATCGGATTGCCGTGCGTCGCGGCGAAGAACGGCTCGGCCGCCGGAGACCGCCAGTCGACCAGCAACCGCTCGCCCGCGCTGTCGGTCAGCCCGAGCCGCCCGACATACACGGGTTCGGCGCTGTCCGCTCCGATGAAATGCCCGAGGCACAGGTCCAGGCCGAAGCGGCGCAGGCCGCGCAGCCGGTTGTTCAGCTGGCGGACCTCGTAGTCCCGGTCCACAGCTTCCTGCCCGAGCGAGACCGGCGCTTTGCGGACGGCGTCGAGCCGGTCGGACAGGTCCTTGATGGACTGTTCGAGGCTGGTCGCGATCGCCGCGAAATGCCGCCGGTCTTCGGCGATCAATACCGGGTCGGCCTTCGCGGCGAGCCGCTCCGGAAGATCGAAAGCGTCGATGGTCGGCGAGTTCACGTCGGCAGCACCCATTCACAACTCCATTTCCGCAGGTTCGAGCTTCGATGAGCGATTCTGCGGCATACCCGGGGTCTTGCCGCAAGCCCCGGGGTGCGGTATAAGTTGAGAGTGGGAAGGAGTAGTACTCCTTCCTTTTTCTATGCGCCGGCCTGTGTGGGCCCGGTTATCCGCATTCTCCGCCACCGGCCAGCCGGACCGCCTCGCGCACCGTCGCCTGTTCTGTCGCGGACGCGAGACTCCACGCCGGTTCGGCTTCGATGATCGCGAGCGCGCCGTCGACCCCGTTCTGCTGGACCACCGTCACGTACGCCTGGCATTGGGCGCGGGCGGCGGCCGAAACATCTTCCGACACAACCGGTTCGATGACCGGTGCGGGTTCGGTGAGCGCCGCCGGGATGCGCGCGGGAACGGCCGGATCCTGGACGAGCGAGGTTGGCGGCTGCGTGGTGCCGGTGGGAGCCGCTGCGCCACTGTGGAAGTGGTCTCGTCCGGGTGACATCGCGAGGGCGAGCACCGCGACGCCACCGGCCAGTAGGGTGGCGGCCGCCGCGGTACCGAGACTGACCGGGCGGGTGCGCGGTCGAGGCGGCGTGCCGGCCACGGATGGTGCGGGTGCGGGCTCGGCGGCAGCGGGATCCCCGGTATTCGGCTGCGTGGAAACCGAATCGGCCGTGGTCAGCGCTTGGCGCGCGGCGAGAGCGAAGGCCCGGCAGTCCGCGAACCGCTCGCCGGGATCCTTGGCGAGCGCGGTCGCGAGCACGGCGTCCAGCGCCGCTGGGAGTTCGGGGCGGATCGCACTGGCGGGCGGCGACGGTTCGAAGAGATGAGCCATCATGACCGCGGCGGGATCATTGCGCGGGAAGGGCGGCTGGCCGGTGAGGAATTCGAACAGGGTGCAGCCGAGCGAGTAGACGTCGGCGCGTTCGTCGATCGGCGCGTCCTGGAAGCGTTCCGGGGCGGCGTAGGCGAAGGTGGCGGTCATATTGCCCGCGGTGGCGGTCTCCCCCAGCGCGCGGGCGATCCCGAAATCGGTGACGAGCAGGCGCTCGGCGGCCGAATCCGACGGTTCCACCAGCAGATTCGCGGGTTTCACGTCGCGGTGCACCACGCCCGCCGCATGGGCGTGGGCGAGTCCGTCGGCGGCCTGCGAGATCAACTCGACAGCATGCTCCGGATCGAGCGTCCCGGCGTCGGCGATCAGGCGCGCCGCATCGATGCCGTCGATGAATTCCATTGCGATCCAGAGCTGTTCGTCACCGCTACCGCTGTGGTCGGCGACCGCCACGATATTGGGATGCTCGAGCCCCGCCAGCAATCCGGCCTCGCGGGCGAAGGCGGTCCGTCCTTGTTCGCGCGCGGCGAAGGCATCATTGAAGACCTTGAGGGCCACCAACCGGTCGGTTCGTGGATCCCGTGCTAGATAAACCGCCCCCATACCGCCCACCCCGAGCAATCGCTCGATGGTGTAGCCGGCCAACACATTCCCGTGCAGCAGCGGCACGCAACAACCTCCTACCCAGCGTGGCCACGGCAGCAATATCCCTGGCACGACGGTGCCTGAGCCTACCGACCGGCCCCGCCCCGCGCGCACCCGGTCCGGGCACTACCGGCAGGTTTACCTACCCGGGCACCGGCTATCGCCTGCCTGTCACAGCTTCGCGGAAGGGAGTCGAGTCGATGGCGTTCATAGTCGCGATCGGTTTCGGGGTGACAGCGGTGGTCAGCGTGCCGGCGATCGGAATGCTCGCGCTGCCGGACCCGAACTATCCGCAACCCGGCATTCCCGGCCCGCCCGGATCCTGCGTGCTCGATTGCGGCGCACCGGCTCCCGCGCTCCCGGCTCCGGCAATTCCGGACCCCGCACCACAACCGCCGCCCGCGCAATACCCCCTCGACTGCGCGCGACCGCCCGGCTCGGGTCCGGTGTGGACGGCGCCGAGCACCGGACCGAGCTGGAGCACCCCGCTGGATCAAGGCCCGCGGGAGGCCCCGTTCAACGTGCTCGACCCGTAGTCTGCCGCTGGAACAGATACTCCACCAAGGTGATCAGCGATTGCAGGCAGCGCGCACGATCACGGGCATCGAGGCTGGTCAGCGGTGTGCCAGGGGCCAGATCCAGGGCGTCGCGGATCTCCTCCAGGGGAAACCGTTGCGCGCCTTCGAATTCGTTGACCGCGACCGAGTACGGCACCCCGCGCTCCTCGAGCACCGAGAGCACCTCGTCGGCCTTCTCGATGCGCCGGGTGTCGACCAGCACCAGCGCACCCAGCGCACCCACCGACAGCTCTTCCCACATGGGCAGGAAGCGCCGCTGTCCGGGCGTGCCGAACAGGTACAGCGCCAGCTGCGGATTCAGCGTGATACGGCCGAAATCCATCGCCACGGTGGTGGTGGATTTACCCGGCAGCCCGGCCATATCGTCGATGCCGACGCTGGCCTCGGTGATCGTCTCCTCGGTGCGCAGCGGCCGGATCTCCGACACGCTGCCGACGAACGTGGTCTTCCCGACCCCGAAGTTGCCTGCTACCAGCAACTTCACCGATCGGGTCACGGTCTGCGGCACATAGTCGACAACGAGCTCAGACGGCGAGAGCGCGGAGCCCATTGAGTACCTCCTCGAGCAAAGCGGTGTCCGGCAGCACTTCTGCCGGGGCGGGGGCGACCAGGTGACCGCTGTCGAGCAGATCGGCTGTGACGATCTTCACCACGGACGGGGGCAGGTCCAGATATGCCGAGAGTTCGGCGATCGAGAGTGCGCCACGACGGCACACCTCGATGATGCGACGGGCATCGGTCGACGCGCCCACCCCCGGATCCTTCGCGGAGACAACCAGTGTCACCAGATCCAGGTGGCGCGTCGGCCGCGACCGCCCACCCGTGCGCACATACGCCCGGACCAGGTCCGGATCGCGCCGCGGGCGGCTCATGGCCGGCCAGCGTCCGCTCTGTTGCGCGACATACTGCCTAGCTCGTGACCGACCCGGGCGGCGAGCTCGTTCATCCGATGCGCGATCAGGCTGACATCCACGTCGTGGGTGGTGGACACACCCAGCAGCGCGCCCGCACCGGCGGCGGTAATGAAGATCATCCCCTCGCCGTACTCGGTCATCGACTGCCGCACACCGTTATCGACCACGCCGCCGCAGAACTCGGCGAGCGCCTTGCCGAGCGAACGCAGACCGGACGCGGCGGCCGAGAAGCGCTCGGCGTCCTCGACGGTGATGCCGCGGGTATTGGAGATCCGTAAGCCGTCCTCGGACAGCAGCACGGCGAAGCGCACTCCGGTGACCTTGAGGTCTTCGAGTAGCCAGGCGAGCTTGTTGCTGTCGGTGATCGCCGTACCGGGTGTGGTCATCAGGACATCCCTTCGGGTTGGTCGATCGCGGCCGCGCGGCCGCGCTGGGAGCCGCTATGCCATGCGGCGACGACTTCGGGCCGGGCCGGGCCGGTGGTGAGGGCGGACTCGGTGGGAACGGCCGCCACCGCGCGGCGGCGTCGTTTCGGCAGCCCGCCGGGGGTGATATCGGTGCCCGAATCCGGTTCCGGTTCACCTGCGGCCGGTTCCGGGGCGATGGAGACCGGTTCCGGAACCAGGGCGACGGGGGCCGGGGCGGGGGCGATCGGCTCCTGGACCAGGGCCACCGGTTCCACCGGGTTGGACACCCGCGGCGATTCGACGACCATGGAGGAGACCGGGATCGGCGAGACCTGCACGGTGTCCGGGCCGGCGGCGCCGGCGACCAGCAGAGCGTCGGGCACGAAGACCATCGCGCGCATACCGCCGTACACGTTGGGGCCGTCGACGTACACGGCGAAACCGTAACGCCGGGCCAGTGCGGCCACCGCCGGAATGCCCACGCGCGGTGAGGGTCCGAGCTGGTGGATGTCGACGGTGCGCTCGCCCGCCAGCAGCTGCCGGGCCTCCTCGAGCTGTTCGGCGTTCATCCGCACACCGGCATCGTCGATGATCAGCGTGACGCCGTGATGGCCTTCCTGGAAGGCGACATCCACGAACGAGGTGGGCGGCGAATAGCGCAGCGCGTTGTCCAGCAGCGTCGCCACGGTGTGCACCAGCGGCTCCACCGCGCGACTGACCACGGTGCGATCCAGCTGGGTGGGGCGCACCCGGGTGAAGTCGCGCACGCGCCCGATCGCACCGCCGACCACATCGGTCAGCGTCTGCTGCGGCCAGCGGCGGCCGGGCAGGCCACCGCAGACGATCACATAGGACTGTGCCTGGCGGACCATCTGCTGTACCGAATGGTCGATGCGGGTGAGGGTTTCGTACACCTCGTCGTCGCGGTGCACGCGCAGCGCACCGCTGAGCACCGGCCCGACGTCGGCACCGATACTCACCACGGAGGTGCCGAAGGCGCGCACCGCGGCCCGGGTCACCTCCCGGGCGGCGATTTCGGTCTCTCCGCGCGCGGCGGCGGCGGCTTGCGCGGCGGCCTGCTGCGCGGCGGCCTCACGCTGAGCGAGGGCCTCCTCGCGCGCGGCGAGCTCGCGCTCGAACGCCTCCTGCTGCTCGGCCAGCTCCCGGCGGAGCTCCCGTGCGCGGGATCGTTGCTGCAAGACCGCGCGCCACGCGAAACCCGCTGCGGCGAGGGCCAGGACGAGCGCGGCAGCGAGCACCCACGCCAGGACTACGGCAGTGTCTTGATTCATCAATTCTCTTGTCGTTCCCGTCCGATCCGAGGCTCGGCGCAGCCACCCTAGCAGAATCATTTCTGACGCCAAGTAATTCGACACTATCGCGCTGCATGCTTCAAGACCTACTGTGGCCCAGTCGATTTGACGCCCGGCGCGTCGACCAGGCCCGATGCCGCGTGTCCGGGACCGGTGAATAGCCGATCGGTGACTCGGGGCCGGTCACCGCCGCGCCGGATCGAGATCGACACGCACGCAAGCCGCTCCGGTCCGCGGCCCGGCAACACACTCGATACATTCGGACACTTCCGGCTTCATACGCGCTTCCGACAATCGACGAATGTGGAACCCCGGGCCGACGGTCGCCGAGATTCTCGCTTCGCACGAAAGCGGCAGCGGCTCGCCGATATCCACCGCCACGCGGGTCGCGGACGCCATCGCGGCGCGGGGCGCGGACGGCACCTGGATCACGCCGGTGCCGCGCGATCGGCTGCTGGCCGCGGCGGCGGCGATCGAGCGACGGCCGGGGGCGCGCACGCTGCCGTTGTACGGGGTGCCGTTCGGGGTGAAGGACAGCATCGATGTGGCGGGGTGGCCGACCACCCTCGCGTGCCCCGATTACGCGTACGTGGCGACCGAGACCGCGCCCGCCGTGCGGCGGCTGCTGGATGCGGGGGCATTGTTCGTCGGCAAGACCAATCTCGATCAGTTCGCGACCGGATTGAACGGCACCCGCACCCCGTATCCGATACCGCGCAGTGTGTTCGGGGGCGACTTGATCTGCGGCGGCTCCAGTTCGGGGTCGGCGCGGGCGGTGGCGCTCGGGCAGGTGCCGTTCTGTGTGGCCACCGATACGGCCGGATCGGGGCGGGTGCCGGCGGCGCTCAACGGGATCGTGGGCTGGAAGCCCTCGCGCGGATTGATCAGCACGGTCGGTTTGGTTCCGGCGTGTAAGTCACTGGACTGCATGACCTTGATGGCCTCCTGCGTCGAAGATCTCGAGCGAGCGTTCGCGGTCATGGCCGGGGTGGATGCCCGGGACCCGTGGAGCCGGGAGCGGGGGCCGCGCTTCATCGGCGGGGAGCTGCGGGTCGGGCTGCCGGGAGTGGAGGAGCTGGAGTTCTTCGGCGACACGGTGTTCCGGGACGCGCATCTGGGTTTCCGCGACCGGTTGGGGCGGCTCGGGTTCCGGTGCGTGCCGGCCTCGCTGCGGCCGTTTCTCGCGGCGGGCGAACTGCTGTACCAGGGGCCGTGGGTGGCCGAGCGGCTGGTGGAATTCGATACGTTCCTCCAGGAGCATCCGGACTCGGTGCTGCCGGTTATCCGGGAAATCCTCACCGGCGGTTATCGATTCGACGCCGTGGACGTGTTCCGCGCGCAGCAGCGCCTACAGGAGCTGCGCGCACAGGTCAGCCGGGTGTGGGCCGATTTCGATCTGATGGTGGTGCCGACCATCGGCACCACGTTCACCGTCGATCAGGTGCTGGCCGATCCGATCGCCACCAATACCATGCTCGGCCATTACACCCATTTCGGGAATCTGCTGGACCTGACCGCCATCGCGGTGCCGATCGGCACCGCCGCCGACGGCCGGCCCGTCTCGGCCATGGTGTTCGGTCCCGCCCTCGCGGACGACGCGGTGCTCACCGCCGCCGCCCGCATCCGTGACGAGCCGCGCCTGTCCCCGGCGCAATTGGATATCCGGCTCGGACAGAAAGAACGAAAATGACAGCGGTTTCACCTGTTCCGGCCCGGCCGGGTCCCTTTCCTTTCGACACCGAGTCGACGGCGCTGCTCGTCATCGACATGCAACGAGACTTCCTGCTCCCGGGCGGATTCGGGGAGAGCCTCGGCAATGACGTGAGCCTGCTGCGGGCGGTCATCGAACCGCTCGCACGGCTGATGGCGGCGGCGCGCGCGGCGGGTATGCCCGTCATCCATACGCGGGAGGGGCATCTGCCCGACCTGTCGGATTGCCCGCCCGCGAAACTGCTGCGCGGCAACCCGGCTCAGCGCATCGGGGATATCGGCAGGTTCGGGCGGATTCTGGTGCGCGGCGAGTACGGGCACGACATCATCGACGAACTCGCTCCGGTCGCGGGCGAGATCGTCATCGACAAACCGGGCAAAGGCGCGTTCTACGCCACCGGACTGGCGGGCGTGCTGGAGCGCAACGGTATCCGGTCGCTGCTGGTCACCGGTGTCACCACCGAGGTCTGCGTGCACACCACGGTGCGCGAGGCCAATGATCGCGGCTACGAATGCCTGGTCGTATCCGACTGCGTCGGTTCCTATTTCCCGGAATTCCAGCGCGCCGGACTGGAGATGATCGCCGCACAGGGCGGCATCTTCGGCTGGGTCGCGGACTCCGCCGCCGTTCTCGGCGCCCTCTCCCCCTCGAACACCCCGGTTTAGGAATCACCATGTCCGTCGATACCGAACTCACCGACGCCACCGATCCCGCGGTTCCACTGCACCTGCCGTGGTGGACGCGTGGCGACACCAATGCCTTCTTCGGGCTGTCGTTCAACATCCTGGTCAATGTGCTCACCCTGACCACGCTCTCCGTCGCGGTGGTCAAGATTCCCAGCGCCGATGTGCTCGGAACGGTGCTGCCCGCCTTGGGAATCGCCCTGGTCCTGGGCAACCTGTACTACATGCTGCTGGCGCGGCGGCTGGCCCGCCGGGAGCAGCGCGCCACGGTGACCGCGCTGCCCTACGGGCCGAGCGTGCCGCACATGTTCATCGTGGTGTTCGTGGTGATGCTGCCGATCTACCTGAAGACCGGGGATCCGGCGCAGGCGTGGGCCGCCGGGCTGGCGTGGGCGTTCATGATCGGCGTGATCGTCATGATCGGCGCCTTCGTCGGACCCTTCATTCGCCGGATCACTCCGCGCGCGGCCATGCTCGGCACCCTCGCGGGCATCTCCATCACCTTCATCGCCATGCGGCCGGCCGCACAGATGTGGGAGGCGGCCTGGATCGGATTGCCGGTGCTGGCAATCATTCTCATCGGCTTCTTCACCGATGTGAAGCTGCCCGGGAACATTCCGGTGGGCCTGGTCGCGTTGCTGGCGGGCACCGCCATCGGCTGGATCGGCGGGTACATGTCGGTGCCCGACGTCACCCAGGCCGCCCACGATATCGCGCTCGGACTGCCGGATCTGCGGCTCGGGCTGCTCTTCGACGGCCTCGGGAACCTCGCACCGCTGCTGGCCACCGCGGTTCCCTTGGGGGTATACAACTTCACCGAGGCCATGAGCAATGTGGAGAGCGCGGCCGCGGCGGGCGACAACTACAACCTGCGCAGCGTGCTGCTGGCCGACGGGTTCGGCGCGATCATCGGGTCCGGATTCGGTTCGCCGTTCCCGCCCGCCGTGTACATCGGTCATCCCGGCTGGAAGGATGCCGGCGGCCGCACCGGTTACTCCCTGGCCAGCGGCGCGGCCATCGGATCCATGTGCCTGCTGGGGCTTTTCGGGCTGCTCGCGACCGTGCTGCCCATTCCGGCCATCGTCCCGATCCTGCTCTACATCGGGCTGCTCATCGGCGCTCAAGCCTTCCAAGCGGTGCCGCGACTGCACGCGGTCGCGGTGGTGGCCGCCCTGCTGCCGAACCTCGCCGAATGGGGTGTCGGCCAGATCGACAATGCGCTGAGCGCCGCCGGCACCTCCGCCGACAAGGTCGGCGCCGCCGCGCTCGGGCAAGCGGGCGTCGTCTACGACGGATTGCGAACCCTCGGCGCGGGTGCGGTGCTGGCGGGTCTGGTGCTCGGCACCATGGTGACCTTCATTCTCGACAAACGCTTCCGCGCCGCGGCGACAGCCGCGATCGTCGGCGCGGCGCTGAGCTGGATCGGCCTCATTCATGCGGCCGAAGTCGATTGGGCCGCAGCACCGCGGGTGGCCCTCGGCTATCTGCTGTTCGGCCTGGTCTGCCTCGCCTATTCCTTCCTGCCGGCGACCAGGAACTCGCCCATGGCCGAGGCGACCCCTTCAGGCGAGTCGAGCATCGACAAGACATAGGCATCGTCGAGTTCGACCAGGGTGGCTCCGGGAATCAGGGCGGCCAGGCGACGGCCGTGCTCCCGGGGCATCACCTTGCCCGCGGACGACCACAGGATGAGGGCACGCCCCGAGAACCCGCGCAGGGCTTCGGTATTCGCGATGAGTTCGGCTTTGCGGAACCCGGAGTGGTTGTAGGCGATCAGATCGCGGCGAATGCGCTTGTCCCGCAATCCGGGTTCGGTCCAAGCAACCACCACTTCGTCCGGCAGCGGGCGTTTGGCCATCGAGCCGAACATGATCGGTGAGTTGCGCAAGAACGGAATGCGTAATTGCCTGAGCGCGAGACTGATTCCGCCGGGCACGTAGGTAATGGCGTTCGCCATCTTGCCGGGGAGACCGGGCGGGAAATTGCCGAAGGCCTCGCAGGGCAGGACGATCAGGTTTGCGATGCGTTTGTCGAGGCCATAGGCGGTCATGAACAAGCCGCCACCCCAGTCGCTGTGGACGAGGGTGACCGCGTCGAGATCCAGAGCGGTCAGGAAGTCCGCGATGAGCTGGTTCAAACCGCGCAGACTCAGATCCGCGCCCTCGTGCATGGGTTCCGGATGCGCGCCCAGCGGCAGGTCGGGCAGCACGTAGCGGAAGCCATCGGGCAACAGCGGCAGCACTTCGTCCCACACGGTGTGATTCATCAGCAGGCCGTGCAGCAGCACCACGACAGGGCCTTGACCTTGGTCTTCGTAGTGGATCGGGCCGGCGGGAAGGTCGACTTTCGGCATAACCCCTCCATTTGAGCATTCGCTCTAGTGCGTTTGCTCTAGTCTGGTGCAGTGGCGGAGAAGATGTCAACGAATACCCGGGATCGCCTGGTGAGCGCGGTCGCGGAGTTGATGCGCGTGCGCGGGTACAGCGCGATCACGGTCAAACAGATCACCGAAGCCGCTCAGGCGCAGATGGGTTCGCTCTATCACCATTTCCCGGGCGGCAAACCGCAGATCGCGGCCGAGGCATTGCGGAGTTCGGGGGCCGCCTACATCCAGCTGCTGCCGATGCTGATGGACCCGTACGACGATCTGCGCCAGGCGGTTCCAGCGGCGTTCGCCTCCGCGGCGGAGGTGATCGAGCAGGGCGGGTGGCTCAATATGTGTCCGGTCGGGACGGTCGCCGGGGAGATCGCCGACAGCGAGCCCGAGTTACGGGCGGTGGCCGCCGAAGTGATCGGTTCCTGGATCGATGAGGGCACAACGTATTTCACGCGCCGCGGGGTTTCCGCAGCTGAAGCCCGCGCCCTCATCCTGTCGGTGCTGTCGGCGCTCGAAGGGGCGTTCATACTCAGCCGGACGCTGCGCTCGGCTGAGCCGTTGCACGCCTCCGGCGCCGCCATGGCCGCGCAGGTAGAGTCGATCTTGGCATGGGCGCAATCACATTGACAGCCGGCACGGTGGGCACGACACTCGCGGTTACCGGCAGGCGCGCGAAGGTAGAAGGTGACTCGCGATGGTTGATTTCGACTGGAGCAGAGCCTCGGCCGCCGGAAGCGTAAACCGCTCAAGACCACGCTGATCTCGGCCGCGGACATCAAAGCCGACCGCACCGTCGCCCGTGCGGCGACGGCGGTAGCGGCGCTCACCAACCGGGCCGGCGGCAACTTCCGCTGGCAACACCTACCGGTGCCCTTCCGCCGATTCCGCAGGGATGTGGCCGAACGGTTCGGCCCCCGGGTCTGGCATCGGAACCTCGACGACGCCGAAATCGTGTCCTGCCCGGACTCTTCCGTCGTCGGCCTGTCCTTCGCCGAAGTCGCCCGCATCCGCGGCATCGAACCCGCCGACGCACTGCTGGACCTGACCGTGGCACACGGCACCGAACTGCGCTGGCGCACCACCATCGCCAACGACCGTGACGATGTCCTCGACCGGTTGCAACGGTCACCCCGGGTGCAGGTGGGTTTCGCCGATTCCGGCGCGCACCTGCACAATATGGCCTTCTACAACTTCGGCGTCCGCCTGCTCGAACGCGTCCACCAGCGCGGATTCATGACGATCGCGCAGGCGGTGCACCGTCTCACCGACTCGTCTACGAAAGTGGCGAATTCGCAGCCGGTTTCGGTACCACACTGCACGCCGGATGCTTCCTGGCGGCGACCTGAGCGGCCGCCGCCGGTTACCGCATCACGGCTGGAGCACCGCGGCCGAGGACGCCAGGTAGTCGTTGATCGCGGGGTCTACGGCGGTGGCGACCTGGATTCGCGTGGGGAGCAGGCCGTTGGCGGCGAGCAGGTCGGCGGCGCGTTGTTGTTCGGCGAGGAATTCGGGGCCGACGGGGTTCAGGCCGAAGGGGCGGCCGCGGAGGGCGGCTTCCCAGTGGTCGAGGGAGGCGGTGCCGCCGCGGGAGGTGATGTCGTCCACGAAGTATTGGGCTGCGGCGCGGGGGTTTTCGGTGATCCAGGCGTCGGATTCCTGGAGCGCGTCGATGATGGCGCGGAGGGCATCGGGGTGCGATTCGGCGAAATCGCGGCGGGTGAACCAGAGCGAGGGGTGGGAGAAGATGGATTCGGTGTCGACGAGGGTGTGCAGGGTGGTGGCGACTTCGACGGCGGCCAGGCCCGGATAGGCGCCGATCCAAGCGTCGAGGGCACCGTCCAGCAGCAGGGGGCCGCCTTCGTTGACGCCGGTGTCGACGGGCTCGATATCGGACCAGTGCAGGCCCGCCTGGTCGAGGGCCAGCAGCAGCAGGGTGGTCTGCCAGGAGCCGTGGGCGATGCCGACGCGCTTGCCCTTCAGGTCGGCGACCGAGTCGATGCCGTTACCCGCCTTGGTGACCAGGCGGCCGTTCTCGACGCGCGGGCCGGAGACGGCGACGTAGACGATGTCGCGATCGTTGGCGAGCGCGGTGATGGGCGGGGTGAAGCCGGTGCCGATGAAGTCGTAGCCGGGATCGCTGAACAGGTAATCCGAATGCTGGGCGGGCAACGCGGTCTTCACATCGACGGGGGCCGGCGCGGGCAGGGTGCGCAGATCGACCCATTCCACATCGGGCAGGGCGCGTTCGAGGATGCCGCGATGGCGCAGGACGAACAGGGAGTTGTTGTGCGGGAAGTAGCCGACACGGATGGTCACGGGTGCACTCCTGAAGTAGTGGGGATGGTCAGAGCAGGCCGCGGCGGCGCGCTTCGTCGGCCAGGCCGGTGCGCGACCACTGGACGGCGAGATTGGATTTGTCGAAATCGACGGAGCCGCCGAGGGATTCGGCGATGGCCTGATACTGCGCGCCTTCCTCGAGCAGGACGATCAGCTGGGCCAGGTCGAGCAGGCCCTTGCGGCCGATGACGTTCGCGCCGCCGTTGGCCTCGAAGATCGCGATCAGGTCCGGGTCCCGGGCCAGCTGATCGAGAATGAAGTCGCCCGCGCCGACACTGCGGTCGATGTGCGGCGGAATCTCGCGGGACAGGGTCAGCCGCTGCACGGCGGCGTAGCGGATCGGGAACACGCGATGGGTTTGCGCCCAGCCGCCCAGCCACGGACTGTGCACGTGGACCACCGAGGTGATCTCGGGGTGGGCCCGGAACACCTTGGCGTAGCCGGTGACGAATCCGGCGGATCCCTTGCCCGACAGCACTTCTCCGTCGAAGGTGGCGACCACCGGATGCACGGTGCGGTCGTCGGCCCACGGGCCGGGTTCGTTGAGCGCGACGGCGATCTCGGTGCCCGGCACGCGTTCGACGAAGTTCACGGTGCCGTTGCCGGTCACCGTGCCGGTTTCCCGCAGCACCCGGAACGCCTTGGCGGCATCGCGGGTGACGGTGTCGACGAATTCGCGGACGGTGTCGGTGAGGTGAGTTTCGATGGTGGTCAAGGCGACTCCCTAGAGTGCGAGCGACAGGGCGGATTCGGGTGTGGTGAGGCGGGATCGCCCGAGCAGCGGCAGCACTTCCTCGCCGACCCGGTACGCCTCCTCCAGGTGCGGGTTGCCCGCGAGGATGAAGGCGTCCACGCCGAGGTCGACGAGTTCGTCCAGGCGTTGCGCGACCTGTTCGTAGCTGCCGACCAGACCGAAGGCGGGGCCGCCGCGAATCAGGCTGAACCCGCACCAGACATTGGGCTGGACCTCCAGATCCCGGTAGCCGGTGATGGTTTCCGGCACCCAGCCCTGGATGCGGGCCGCGCCGACGGAATCACCCTGGGCGGCGCGGTTGGCGGCGTCGCGGTCGACGAACGCCCAGCCCTTCTCGATCTCCGCCCAGGCCGCTTCCTCGGTGTGACGCGCGACGATGTCGATGCGCACCGCGAATTTCGGAGTACGGCCCAGCTTTTCGGCGTTCGCGCGCACGCCGTCGAATTTGGCGCGCAGGTCGGCGAAGGGTTCGAGCCAGGACAGGTAGTAGTCGGCGTGCCGGCCTGCGGCCTGCACCGCGGCTCCGGACGAGCCGGAGAAGTACACCTCCGGGAACGGTTGCCCGGCCAATCCGGGCGGCAGCGCGGCCTGGTCGGTGTGGAAGAAGCGCCCCTCGTGGGTGAACGGTTGCCCGTCCCACACACCGCGCAGCACATCGAGGAATTCGCTGGTGCGGGCGTAGCGGTCGTCGTGGGAAACCTTGTCGCCCCACCACAATTGGGCCGGTCCACCGCCGCCGCTGATGATGTTGTAGACCAGCCGCCCGCCGGTCGCGCGTTGCAGGCTGGCGGACATGCGCGCGGCCTGTACCGGGTGCAGGAAGCCGGGCTGGAAGGCGACCATGAATCGGTAGGTGGTGGTTTCGCGGGCCAGTGCGGCGGCGATCGCCCAAGGATCCTCGGTCACCGGGAACGAGGGCAGCAGCCCGCCGAGGAAGCCGGCGGATTCGCTCGCCTTGGCGACCGCCGCGACATGGTCGATATAGCTGTAACCGTCGAGCTCGCCGCCCCGGATGGCGGGGGCGATATTGCCGGGACCGTAGCTTCCGGCATTGCCGCGGTTGTAGCGGCGCGGAGTGCGCAGCGAGGCGTGATCGCCTTCCATGCCGATGCGCCAATAGACGTCGATGCTCATACCGCGACCTCCTTCAGGGTGCGTCCGGCCGGATCGGCCAGGAACAGCAGGTGTTCGCTGGCGCGATGGACTTCCTCGATGTGCGGGTGGCCCGAGAGGGTGAAGCTGTCGATCCCGGCCGCTTCGTACACCTGGAGCTGACGGGCCACCTGCTCATAGCTGCCGACCAATCCGATCGACTGCGGGTAGCCGAGTTCGGTGAACCCGGCCCACCGGCCGTCGCCGAGGCTCAGCGAATCCGCGCCGGGTCCTTCGGGATGCACTTCCCGCCACTGTCTTTCGACACGCGCCCAGGCTTCGTCCTCGGTTTCGCGGGCGATGATGGGCAGCTCCAAGCCGGCGCGCACGGTACGGCCGGTGACAGCGGTGCGCGCACGCAGCGCGGCGAGCTGTTCGGCGACGCCGGCCGGTGCTTCGGCGAAGACGTGCACATCACCGTGGCGCGCCGAAAGCTCCAATGCCGCAGGCGAATTGCCCGTCAGATACACCTGCGGGAACGGCAGTCCGGACAGGATGCCCCGGAATCCCCCGTCGGCCACGTCGTAATACTCTCCGGCGAATTCGAATCCGGTTCCCCGGAAGCCGGCCCCCGCAACGGGTTCGGCGTTCCACACCCCGCGTGCGACGGTGAGGAATTCAGCGGCCCGCGCGTAGCGGTCGTCGTCGGCGACCAGATCGCCCCGGGCGCGGGCATCGGCGGGGTCGGTGTCCACGGCCAGCCGCCAGGCCAACCGGCCCGCCGCCAGCCGCTGCAAGGTGGCCGAGAGCTTGGCGGCGTAGACGGGAGTGCCGAAGGCGGGCTGGAATTCGATGACGACCCGGCTGTGCCGAGTGGCACGCAACGCTCCCCCGCCGACGATCCAGGACTCCTCGCCCAGCGGGTCGTACGGTGCGAGCACTCCATCCAGACCGGCCAGTTCAGCGGCGTGTACGACCTGATGCAGATCATCGAACGGGCCGAAACGCCCGGTGCGCACATCGGTGGGTGTGCGATCGAAGGCCGGCGCGGATATGGGTGCGGCACCCGCTGCGGCATCCGCAGCGCGCTCCACGCTCCTGGTGATCGGTCCGGATGCACCGATGCCATCCGCCGGGATGGCACCGGATGCGGGAGTCGGTGCGCCCGGCCCGAATCCGCCGCGGTGCCGCAGTTCCGGGCGCGCCCGGCGGCCGTCACCGCGGCTGGGCAGCCGCCACAGGTATTCGCTCACGCGGGCACCCCCTCCGCGGTGGCGAGGGCCCGCGCCCGCGCCAAAGGCTCCGGATCGACCCAGGAGTCGAGGTCGAAGTCGGCGGCCAGGAAGCCGTGGGTGTACAGGAACTGCTTCTGCACGCCCAGCAGTTCCAGGCGCTCGGGGTCGAGCGACGGATGCAGTCCGAGATGGAAGTCCGCCCCGTACGCGGCGACGACTCCTTCCGGGCCGGAGCGGGTTTCGCGTTGCAGGACGCTGCGCACGCCGTCGAGATCTCCGGCGGCCCAATCCCCGGCGCGCAGGCTCTGCGCCAGGAAGCCGATCACCGCGTCCGGGTTGGTGTCCAGGAGTTCCTGGTGCACGGTGATCGGTCGCGGGGTGCCGTTGTTGACGCGGGAGCGCTTGCTGTCGGTGGCGTCCAGGTTCACCGCCACCCGCAATCCGTGCTGCTTCGCGACTTCTTGGGCACGGGCGCCCTTGACGTAGATGGCGTCCACCGCGCCGTCGAGCAGTTCGGCCACCCCCCAGGTGACGGCGCGATCGCGAACCGCGTTGCGCACCTGCGGGTCTCGTTCCACCTCGAGTTCGACGACACGCACATCGGCGAGACCGAGCCCGGCCAGGCCCAGCGCGCCGGTGAACCCGTGCAGGGCCATGGCGCGCGGGAAACTGCGTGCCCGATCGGCCGCCCATGCCGGAATGCCGATGCGCAGCCCGGCCAGATCGGCGGCCGTGGCGACCGGTGAGTCCGGGCCGACCAGGATCGCCTGGGCCTCATCGATCCAGGTCAATCCCACGAGTCTGGTCGGAGACCCCTGGGCGCGGGCGGCGAGCGCGGGTACGTTGCCGCCTTCGCGGATCAAGCCCGGCAGGGTGTGATCGAAGTGGTGCCCGGCCAGTTCCGGGCCCGCGTCTTGCAGCACCCCGAATTCCAGGCCGTGCTGTCGTGCGGTCTCGCCGAGCCAGCCCAGGCTGTGCGCCAGGCCGCTGGCGGTCGGCACCGGGCAGCGGGTGTACCAGAGAGTGTCGGTCATGAAGTGCTCCTGGGGTTTTCGTCGGGGGTGCGGCCGACGCCGAGCTGGGCGAGGAAGGCCGCGCGGTAGCGCAGGGCAGCGGGATCGGTGTGGTCACGCGGGTGGACCAGGTCGATATCGGCGTCGACGGCGAAGCGGCCGTGATCGAGGATGAGCACCCGGTCCGCGAGCCGGATGGCTTCGTCGACATCGTGGGTGACCATGAGCACCGCCGGACGGTGCCGGGCCACCAGATCGCCGACCAGGTCTTGCATCTGCAATCGGGTCAATGCGTCCAGGGCGGCGAAAGGCTCGTCCAGCAGCAGCAATTCGGGTTCGCGCACCAGGGCGCGGGCCAGGGCGGCGCGCTGGGCTTCGCCACCGGAGAGGGTCGCCGGCCACTGCCGGGCCTTGCCGTCGAGATGCACTTCGGCGAGGGCGCGCAGGCCCGCGTCGCGGGTCTGCCGGGAACGGCGTTGTCCGACGGTCACATTGGCCAGGACTCGTTTGGACGGGATGAGACGCGGCTCCTGATACACGGTGGTGCGGGCGGCGGGCACCAGCACCTCACCGGTGTCGGGCGCTTCCAGCCCGGTGAGCAGCCGCAGCAGGGTGGTCTTGCCGGTGCCGCTGGGGCCCAGTAGCACCACGAACTCGCCGCGCCGCACGGTGAGGTCGACGCCGTCCAGAATCACCTTGTCGCCGAAGGTTTTCCGCAGGCCGGTGAGCCGGACCGCGATCGGGGCGGCGGTGCGGGGTGTGTCCAGAGCGGTCATCGGATGGCCACCTGTCGCCGCCACGGCATGGCGAAGCGTTCGGCGATCCGCACCAGGCCGTCGAAGATCAGGCCGAGCACCGCGTAGAGCACCACGCACAGCACCATGTAGTCGGTGCGGTTGTATTCCTGTGCGAGGGTGACCAGATAACCGACGCCTTCGTCGGTGCCGACCTGTTCGGCGGCGATCAATCCGGTGATGCTGATGGACAGGCAGACTCGCAATGCCATCAGCACGCCCGGCAGCGCCGACGGCAGGATCACCTCGAGCACCAGCCGGGCGCCGCGCAAGCCGAAGCCGCGTGCGGCCTCCACCAGTTTGCGGTCGACATTGCGCACGCCCAGGTACGTGTAGGCGTACATGGGGGCGACGGTGGCTACGGCGATCAGCAGCACCTTGTACAGCTCGTCGATGCCGAACCAGGCGATGAACAGCGGCACCAGCGCCAGGAACGGCACCGCGCGCACGATCTGCATGGTGGAGTCCACCAGTTCCTCACCGAGCGCGGACAATCCGGCGATCAGGCCGAGCACCAGTCCGACGGTGACACCCAGCCCCACCCCGAAGGCGGCACGGGTGAAGGAGGCGAGCGCGAAATCGGTGAGCTGGCCGCTGCGCGACAGCTCCAGGAACGCCGACCACACCTTGGGCGGGCCGGCCAGCACCTGCGGGGAGAGCGCGCCGGTCGCCGAACCGATCCACCATGCCGCGAAGATGAGCGCGGGCAGCAGGAAGCGCAGCGGTATGGAAAGCCAAGCGGGCCTGGGCTTCTCGACTCGATTGCGGGGTGGCGCCAGGTGTGCGACCGGCTCCGCGGCGGCGATCAGGACGGCCATGTCAGCGGCCCGTCTGCAAGGCCGCGAGCTGGTCGGCGGTGAGCTTGGACTTCAGGTCGTAGAAGATGTCGGCGGCGGTGATCTTGCGGCTGATGACGCCGTTGTCGGCGAACAGGTTCACCACATCGGCGAGATCGGCCGCGTCGGAATCGGTGGGCAGGCGCGGGACGGTGACCTCGCCACCCACCCGCAGGGCATCCGCGAGACGCTGCCCGCCGAGCGCGCGCGGACCGGTCTGTTCGAAGACGTTCTCGAAACCGGCGGGGTTCGCGTGCTGTTGCGCGGTCAGCGCTTGCAGCGTTTCCAGGTATTTGGCGGCCACTTCGGGTCGCTTGTCGAGGATCTCGGTGCGGAACACCACCACCGAGTTGTCCTTGGAGCCGATGCTCTGCTCGGTCGCGATCTCGACGCCGCCATTGGCTTTGGCCTCCTGGTAGGGCACCAGGAACGAGGCCCAAGCGTCGACCTTGCCGGTGGCGAAGGCCGAGGCGGCGTCCTTCTGCTGCAAGGGCACCCGGGTCACCTTGTCGGCCGGGATCCCGGCCTGGGCCAGCGCTTTCAACAGGATGTACTCACCCTTGGCGGCCGGATTCACCGCGACCCGCTTACCGGCCAGGTCGGCGACCGAGTGGATACCGGAGTCCTTGGCGGCGATGATGCCGCTCTGGTCCTTGCCCGCCGGGTCCTGCACGGCCACGATGCGCACGGCCACGTCCTTGGAGAGCGCGCCCACCACGGGACTGAATGCCGCGCCCGAGATATCGAGCTCCTTGGTGTTGAACAGCTTGAGCATCGAGCTGAAACCCGGTGTGGTGTTGACCCATTCGACCTTGGCGCCCAGCGGGGCGAGCGCCTTGTCGAAGGTGCCGTCGCGTTTGGCCACCGCCAGCGGACCGGAATTGCCGGGGTCGGCCACCTTCAGGACCAGCTCGGCCCGCGATCCGGAATCGGTGGCCGATCCGGATCCACACGCCGCCACCAGAGCAACGACGGGCGCGAGCGCGAGCGCGAGCCGCCAACGGTTTGGCCGGCGTGTGCGGAGCATCGTGGAACACCTCTTCCGAGTCATGGATCGCAATCGATCGATGCTCAGCGACAGTAGGGATCCGGTGCGGGCGCGGCGAGGTAATGCTTTCCGAGGATCGGAAGGATTGACAGAACGGGCCGAGAGGCGTTATGAGTCAGCGGATTCGGGACTGCCAGGCGAAACCTCGTCGACAGGAAATGGTTTCGCGCAGCCCGAACGAAACCGATAGCCCCACAGTCTTTCCATATTGTGGAAAGCGAAACGCACGAGGCAGTGGTGAGCCGTGCTACCGTCGCCGACGTGGAAGCTTCCGGAGTGCAGACCGTCGCGCGCGCCCTGTCGGTTCTCGACTGCTTCCGTGGCGGCGAGGAACGCGGCGTCTCGGAGGTCGCACGCCAACAGGGGCTGGCGGTCAGCACCACCCATCGACTGCTGGCCGCACTCGTGCAGGCCGGGTTCCTGGACAAGGACGAGCTCTCCAGCCGCTACCGCATGGGCAGCGCCCTGGCCGAATACGGTCAGATCGCCTACCGGCAGCATCGCATCTATCTCGCGGAACCCTGCCTGGAACAGCTGGCCGCCACCACCGGGGCCAGTGCCTCGGTCGCCATCCGTCACAGCATTCACGCGGTACTGCTCGGCACCAGCCGCTGGCGTGAATCCGATGGTCACCGCCTCATGGGCGTGCGACTCCCCTTGCACGCCAGCGCCCTCGGTAAAGCGCTGCTGGCGTACTCCGAAACCCCCGATGAGTTCCTCGACGGCCTGCCCTACGACGAGGGCACCGCCCGATCCGTCTCCACCCCTGCGGAATTGCGCGAGGAACTGGCACTCACCCGCGCGCGCGGCTACGCCTACAACAACGAGGAACTCGACCCGGGCTTCCGCACCATCGCCCTGCCGATCCTGACCCCCGCCGGCGACTGCCGCTTCGCGCTCGGCCTGCGCGGACCCACCACTTTGATGATTCCGGAACGACTTCCGTTCCTGGTCGAACTGGCCAAGGTCACCGCGGCCGATATCGCAGCCCGCTTCGCCGCGGATCAGCCCTCGTAGCGGGGATCTCCCGGCGATGAACCGTCAGGCGCGGTCATGCAGGGTGATCTGGTAGCCGTCGGGGTCGGCGAAGGTGAAGGTCCGGCCGAACGGGCCGTCGATCGGGGCGGCGGCGATGCGGTGCCCGTCGGCGGCGAGGGCGTCGTGGATGGCTTGAACGTCGGTGGCGTGCAGCCAGATCGCGGCGCCGATGCCGGGCTGCGGGACCGATGCGAGGTCGGTGCCGGGGACGATGTCGCGCAGCGCGAAGGCGATCGGCTTGGTTTCGAAGACGACGGCGTGCGGCGGGCCGGCCGGTGAGCGGACCAGGCCGAGGTATTGCTCGTAGAAGGCTTGGGACGCGGCGAGGTCGGCTACTTGCAGCGAGATGAAGTCGGGGCCGGTGACGGGCATGATGACACTCCTTGATTCCGTGTCAGTTTTCTGACATGCCCAATGTATGTCAGAATACTGACATGAGTCAAGACGGTGTCGACCTGGAGACGTCGCTGGGGTACCTGCTGAAAGAGGCATCGAGTGCGCTGCGCGTGGCCATGGAGGAGGTACTGCGCCCGCTCGGAATGAACGTGACGCACTACTCGTGCCTGGAACTGCTGGCGCAGCGACCGGGCCTGTCGAACTCCGAGCTCGCACGAGGGGCGTTCGTGACACGCCAGACGATGAACGTCCTGCTCCAGACCCTGGAGCGAGATGGCCAGGTGACCAGGCCCGCGGAAGCGCCGGTCGGAAAAGTGCTCCCGACCCAGCTCACCCCTCGCGGCCGGCGTCAACTGGAGAAGGCGAGCGCCGCGGTCCGATCCGTCGAGCTCAGAATGCTGGCCGGCCTCACCGAGACCGAGCAGTCAGCCGCGTTCCGCATGCTACGCAGCATGATCGATTCTTTACGGGAGGGCAGCAGTCGGTGAGGGCGGTGGGAATCGAACAGTAGCCGAACGCTTTTCGGGACGCTAGCGAGTTTCCGCCGCACTGCGGTCATGGACCGCCGGGAACTTCGTGATCCGCGGGACCACCCGGCCGGGTATCCGACCCGGTGTCAGCGGAGGGTGCGGAGCCAGCGGCGGGTGTCGGCGGGGTCGATGACGTCGTCGAGTTCCAAAGCTGTTGCGGCGGTCAGGGCTTTGCCTGCGGCGTAGGCGTGGGATACGAGCGTGTCGAAGGCGGATTGGCGGGCGGCGGGGTCCTCGATGGCGGCCAGTTCCTTGGCGAAGCCGAGGCGGACCGCGCCTTCCAGGCCCATGCCTCCGATTTCGCCGGTGGGCCAGGCGATTACGAAACGGGGGGCGCGGAAGGAGCCGGCGGCCATGGCTTGCGCGCCCAGACCGTAGCCCTTGCGGAGGATGACGGTGCCGAAGGGGACGTCCAGGGCGGCGGCGTCGATGAAGAGGCGGCTGAATTTGGTTACGGTGGCGTCTTTTTCGGCTTCGGGGCCGACCATGAAGCCCGGTGTGTCGCAGAGGGAGACGATCGGGAGGTGGTGAGCGGCGCAGAGGTTGAGGAAGGCGCTGAGTTTCTCGGCGGCGGGGGCGTCGATGGCGCCGCCGAGGTGGTGGCAATTGTTGGCGATCAGAGCGAAGGGGCGGCCTTCTATGCGGATCAGGGCGGTGACCATGCCTACCGCCCAGTCGCGGCGCAGTTCCAGGCACGAGCCGACGTCCGCGATGGAGTCGATGGCGGCACGAATGTCGTAGGCGCGCAAGCGGTTCTCGGGGATGACGTGCCGGGACAGGCGCGGGTCGGGGGCCTGCCAGTCGGCGATCTCGCCCTGGAAGTAGGACAGGTAGCGGCGGGCGGTGGCGACCGCTTCGGCTTCGTCGGCGGCCACGATGTGGACCACGCCGTTGCGGCGCTGGACCTCGATCGGGCCGATGTCCTCGGGTGCGTAGACGCCCAATCCCCCGCCTTCGATCATGGCGGGGCCGCCCATGCCGATATTCGCGTCGGGGGTGGCGATGACGACATCACACATGCCGAGCAGGGCGGCGTTGCCGGCGAAACAGCGGCCCGAGACGATGCCGATCAGCGGGACCCGGCCCGAGAGCGCGCCCATGGCGCGGAAGGTGGTGACATCGAGACCCGAGATACCGCCGTGGTCGGTGTCGCCGGGGCGGCCGCCGCCGCCTTCGCAGAAGAAGACGACCGGAAGTCGTTGCTCGCGGGCGAGTTCGAGCATGCGGTCGGTCTTGACGTGATTGCGCATGCCCTGAGTGCCGGCCAGGACCGTGTAGTCGTAGGAGAGCACGACCGCGCGGGCACGGTCGGGGCCGAAACGGTCGGCGTCGATGGTGGCCACGCCCGCGACGAGGCCGTCGGCGGGGGTGTTGGCGATCAGGTCTTCGAGACTGCGGCGGGCACGCTGGGCGGCGATGGCCAAGCCGCCGTATTCGACGAAACTGCCGGGGTCGACGAGGTCGGTGATGTTCTCGCGGGCGGTGCGGCGGCCCAGGCGGTGGCGTTTGGCTACCGCCTCGGGGCGGGCGGCATCGGTGAGGGTGCGGTGGCGGGCATGCACCTCGGCGAGGTCCGGGCGGAGCGAATCCAAGTCCAGGACAGTGGTTTCCGTGCTCGCGCCTTCATCGTCGGCGGCGGTCCAGGTGAGCAGGACGGTGTGCGGATCGACCACGTCGCCGGGGGTGACGGTGTGGCGCAGCACGCGCAGCGGCTCCTCGGCACGCAGGACGTGCTGCATTTTCATCGCTTCCAGGACGGCGACTTCAGCCCCGGCCGGGACGAGTACGCCGGAGGCGGCGAGGCTCACGACGGTGGCGCCCATCGGCGTGCGCAGGGGTTGTTCGGTGTCGTCGAGATCCGGGGCACCCGGGCCGGCGGCCGCATCGACCTCCGGCGCGGGTTCCTGGTAATCGGTTGCCCGCGTGTGGAATTCACTCAGCCGCTGTTCGAACCATTCGGTGCTGACCGGTCCGGCCTTCGGCAGTTCGTCGAGGACCGCGCGTAGCAGGCTGATATTGGTGTCCACGCCGGTGATCAGCGTTTCGGCGAGGGCATCGGAACACCGTTGCAGCGCGGCCGGATAGGACGGCCCGTGGGCAATGATCTTGGCGAGCAGGGAGTCGAACCGGACGCCGTGCCGGGTGCCGGGGCGGACGGCGGTGTCGACGCGCACCCCGATACCGGTCGGCGCACTGAATTCGGTGATGACGCCGGAGCTCGGCAGCGGTGTGCCGTCGGCGCTGAGCAGCTCGGCGTTGACGCGGGCTTGAATCGCGTAGCCGCGCGGGGCGGTACCCAGCGGGAGGCGCAGGTCGGCCAGCGTAGCGCCCTGCGCCAGATCCAATTGCACCGCGACCAGGTCCACGCCGGTCACCGCCTCGGTGACGGTGTGCTCCACTTGCAGGCGGGGATTCACCTCCAAGAACCAAGCCTCGTCGCCGATGACCAGGAATTCGACGGTGAGCACACCACGGCAGGCCACCGACTCGGCGATCCGCACCGCGTAATGGTGCAGCCGATCCCGCAGTCCCGCAACCAGATCCGGCGCCGGCGCGATCTCGATCAGCTTCTGATGCCGGCGCTGCACACTGCAATCCCGGTCGCCGAGCGCGACCGCTCCCCCGCCATCGGCGATCACCTGCACCTCGATATGGCGTGCGCCGGTCACCAAAGCCTCGGCATACACCCGATCGTCACCGAATCCGGCGAGCGCTTCGGCGCGGCAGCGTTCATACCCGTCGGCGGCCTGCGCCCGATCATGCACTTCCCGCATACCGCGCCCGCCCCCACCCGCGGCGGCCTTCACCATCACACCCTGCGGGTGGGCGGCCAACAACGACAACACCGCCTCGAGCCCCCCGTCCACCGGAGTCGCCGCGAGCACCGGCACCCCGGCCCGCTCGGCGACCGCCCGTGCAGTCAGCTTGTCCCCGAACAGCCGCAGCGCCTCAGGGCCCGGTCCGACGAACACCAGTCCCGCCGCAGCACACGCGGCAGCCAGATCCGCACTCTCACTGAGGAATCCGTACCCCGGATGCACCAGCGCACCCGCACCGGCACGCGCCGCCGCCACCACGACAGCGTCCACATCGAGATAGGCCCCCGCCCCCTCGCCCGGCAGGCACACCGCCTCCTCGGCCAGCCGCACCGGCAGACTCCCGGCTTCTTCCGCCGTATACAACGCCAGCGTCCCATACCCCCGCTCACGCGCCGTCCGCGCCACTCGAACGGCTATCTCTCCCCGATTCGCAATCACCACTCGCACGCGGCCAGTGTTCCCGAACAGCCGCGGCAAGGGGCGATTACGCCGACCGTGTCCCACCCCTCGGTCGCAATACGAACTCCCGCCGATTCCGTGGACCGACGACGCCTGCTCGACATTGGTTGCGGCGATGGCAGATTCCTCGCCGAACTGGCGGCCGGCGGCCACCGCGGACCTCTCATCGGAGTCGACACCTCACCGGCGGCCCTGCTCGGATTCCACCGCGTCCGCCCCGACTACCCCGGTCGTGCACGGATACTCGCGGGGATCGGTACCGACATCACCGACTGGTTCGCCGACGACCCCGGCACCCCTTGGCGTGACCCCAAAGGCTACGTTCTCGCGATCTCCACTGTCGGATAGCGGCAGGATCAAAGCCATGGCTTACACCTGCCCGGTCGATGTACTGCTCATCGCGACTAGGGGCGACCAGATCCTGCTGACTCGGCGCGCGAACACCGGGTACGGGGACGGCTTGTGGAACGTTCCCTCCGGCAAGCTCGAGCCCGGGGAAGATCTCGAGGCCGCCGTGATCCGTGAAGCGGAGGAGGAAATCGGAATAACATTGCGGCGCAGGGACATCCGGATGGCTGCCGCTCTTCACTACAATCCGCCGGACAGTGCGCCTCGGGTCGGGTTCTTCTTCCATGCCACGAGCTGGCGGGGTGAAGTGGTCAACGCCGAGCCTCACAAATGCTCGGAGCTGCGGTGGTTTCCTCTCGCGGGGATTCCTGCCGATACCTTGGCGTACACCTGTGAAGGGTTGGGGTTGTTCCGCCGGGGGCTGGCGTTCGGTCTGGCCGGGTGGCCCGAATCCGCTGCCGCGCAGGCGGTTACCTAGGAGCCGGAGAGGGGTCTCGGCAAACTTTCGACTGCGCGTGATGTAAACGCAACCTTGACAAGGCGGTACATGTAAAGGCAGCATTTACGCATGAGTGAATCGATTGACCGCGATAACGCTGATGAGCGGGCGGTACTTGCGAAGTTGTTGTCTACCAATGCTGAATTCCTGGCCGAGGTGTTGCATCCGGCGGCGGGGACGCCGGCGCCTTCGGTGATGGCTGCGTTGCGGGCGGCTCGCAGTCTCGACAGTGTTGTCGATGATGTGCTGCGGTCGCTGGTGCAGCAGGCTCGGGACGAGGGACGGACGTGGGCGGAAGTGGGGGAAATTTTCGGGACATCCCGGCAGGCCGCGTTCCAGCGGTTCGGGGGTGGGCCGAGTGGGATGCCCATTCCGCCGATGCCTTCGGGTCCGCCTATGCCGCCTGTGCCGCCGATGCCGCAGGTGCCGCCCTTGCCGAACGTGCCGAAAATGCCTGAGATGCCAAGGATGCCGGTGCCGCCGTTCATGGGGCACGGGCCGAACCCGCATACGCCGCCGGGGCGGCCTGGGGGTGAAGGCGAGTCCGCCTGAGCGGCGGACCGGTTCGAGTGAGAGTCCGACCGATGATGTCTGCCGCTCGCGCCGCATCCGCCGCGCGCACGTCCCGGATCAGTTCTCGACTGTGCGCGGCGGCTCGGTGCCGGTTCGCCGAGGATCGGCTCGCCGATGCGATCAGTGACGGGATCGGGCAGGTGGTGCTGATCGGGGACGGGCTCGAGAATTTCGCCGCGCACAATCCGTATCGGGGGGTGCGCGTGTTCGAGGTGCCGGGGGCGGCGGAGCTCGAGAACGCGCTCAGCGGTGCCGGTTTCGACGCTGCGGCCGCCGGGTTCTTCGTTCGCCTGGATGGCAGCGCATCGCTGACCGATCCGGCGCTGACCGCCGCGCTCCGATATGTCGGCGGCTGCGCCGCGGGGAGCGCCGTCATTTTCGACCATGCGGCAGAGACCGTGCCGCATGCGGCGTGCGAGTTGCTGAACCTCGCGGGGCTCGCCGTGATCGAGGACCTCACGCCGTCCGTGCTGGCTTCCCGCTACCTTGCCGTGCCCGCCGCCCGGGAGCTACCCGGCCCGCGTATTACTCACGCCCGCACCCGAAGCGGCTGGTCAGGCCATCGCCGGGAATTGCCGGGGGGCGACACGCTGGTAATCCGTGCACTGACATCGTGATCTCGAGCGTCCGTCGGTGAATTCGCCCGGGTGGCGACGGCGAGCAGCTATTTTGGACGCGCGCCCAGCTCGTTCGGCTCGGGCGAGACCATGAGGAGTTCAGATGCGCTCGTCCATTCGTTCCGCCGCTGTTCTGCTCGCCGTCACCTCGGCAGCACTGCTGACCAGCGCCGGCCCCGCCGCCGCCGGCCCGGAGGTCCCGGCGTTGGGTGACGGATTCTATTGGGGTGTGGCCGCCTCGGGGTTCCAATCGGAAGGGCATGCGCCGGACAGCAATTGGCGGCGGTATGTCGAGAAGAACCAGAGCTATGACCGGTACGGCGAGAGCGTGGACTTCTATACCCGCTACGCCTCCGATATCGCATTGGCCCACGACCTCGGCGTGAACGTGTACCGGATCGGGATCGAATGGGCACGGGTGCAACCGCAGCCCGGGGTGTGGGACGAAGCGGGATTCGCCTTCTACGACAAGGTGATCGCGGCGATCCGGGCGGCGGGGATGCGGCCGATGCTGACCTTGGATCACTGGGTGTATCCGGGCTGGGAGGCCGACCGCGGCGGCTGGGCGCACGCCGGAATGGTGGACGACTGGCTGACGAACATGCGCGCGGTGGTGGACCGATATGCCCGGTTCGATCCGCTGTGGGTGACCATCAACGAGCCCGGGCCGTACATGATGAACGAGATCCGCAACGGCGGGCTGCCCGCGACCGACCTCGGGGTGATGCAGGATCGGCTGGCCCTGGCGCACAACAGCATCTACGACTACATCCACCAGGTGCAGCCGGGCGCGATGGTGACCAGCAATGTCGCCTATGTCCCGGGCGTCGACGACGTGGTGAACGGGCCGATGCTGCAACGCATCGCGGCCCGGCTGGACTACATCGGGATCGACTACTACTACGGCATGTCTCCGGACACCGCGGCGGACTTCGCCGGGTACGCGCGCTCAGCGCTGTGGGAGCTGCCGTTGCAGTCGGAGGGCATCTATTACGCGCTGCGTCATTTCAGCAACCTCTTCCCGGGCAAACCGCTGTACATCGTCGAGAACGGATTGCCGACCGAGAACGGAGCACCGCGCCCGGACGGCTACACCCGCGCCGATAACCTGCGCGACACCGTCTACTGGCTGCAACGCGCCCACGCCGACGGCATGAACGTCATGGGCTACAACTATTGGAGTCTCACCGACAATTACGAGTGGGATTCCTACACACCACGTTTCGGCCTCTACACCGTGGACGTACTCACCGATCCGACCCTGACCCGCCGCCCCACCGACGCCGTGGACGCCTACCGCGCCATCACCGGCGCCGATGGCGTGCCGCCCGGCTATCTCCCCACCCGCGCACCCGCCACGTGCTCACTGGTGAACGGCATCGACAGCTGCGTGAACCCCGTCACCGTCCCCCGATAACCCGACACGCACCGCGCTGCACGGGAATCCGGCTATTTGACAGCTACGCTCCGATCGGGACATTTCCGACCCGCTTGTCCCGAGGAGGAGTCCCGATGCGCGCACGGCTGCACCGTCTCGCCCTGGCCGGATTGGCCGCCGCCACGACGTTGCTGCCGGTAGCCGGCGCCTCGCACGCCACCCCGCCCGCGCCGAGTACGCACGGCGTGCTCGGCTCGAACTTCCTGTGGGGCGTGGCGGCGTCGGGATTCCAGTCCGAAGGCCATGCCGCCGACAGCAACTGGCAGCGCTACATCCGCAACAATCCGGATTGGGACCTCTACGGCCAGTCGGTGGACTTCCGCTCCCGCTACCCCAATGACATCGCCCTGGCCGCGAGCCTGGGCGTGAAGGTGTTCCGGGTCGGCATCGAATGGGCGCGGGTGCAGCCGACGCCGGACGGCTGGGACGAGGAGGCGTTCGGGTTCTACGACGACGTGGTGAACACCATCATCGCCGCGGGCATGCAGCCGATGCTGACCCTGGACCACTGGGTGTATCCGGGCTGGGAGGCCGCGCGCGGGGGCTGGCGCAATCCGGAGATGGTGGCCGATTGGCTGGCCAATGCCCGCAAGGTGGTGGATCGGTTCGCGGCGCGGAATCCGGTGTGGGTCACGGTGAACGAGCCGGTCGCCTACATCATGCACGAGGTGCGGCAGAACGAGCAGAACGCCGACGAGATGCTGGATCGGGTGGCCGAGGCGCACAACAAGATCTACGACTACATCCATCAGGTGCAGCCGGGCGCGCAGGTGACCAGCAATGTCGGGTATGTGGCCGGGGCCGAGTCCGAGGTGAACGGGCCGCTGATCGAGCGCATCGGGGACAAGCTCGATTTCATCGGCGTCGACTACTACTTCGGGCACGAACCGCCCAAGAACGCCGTCAATCAACCCGACGGGTCGGTCCCCCCGCCCGCCGGTATGTGGGAGCTGCCGATCCGCCCCGAGGGCATCTACTTCGCGCTGCAACACTATTCGCGCATGTTCCCCGACAAGCCGCTGTGGGTGGTGGAGAACGGTATGCCCACCGAGGACGGCAAACCGCGCGCCGACGGCTACACCCGCTCCGATCACCTGCGCGACACCGTCTACTGGTTGCAGCGCGCCAAGATCGACGGCATGAAGATCATCGGCTACAACTACTGGAGCATCACCGACAATTACGAATGGGGCTCCTACACACCGCGATTCGGCCTCTACACCGTCGATGCGCGCAATGATCCGGAGCTGACCCGCACCCCCACCGACGCGGTAGCGGCCTATCGGCAGATCATCAGCACCGGCGGTGTGCCCAGCACCTACACCCCGGTGCGCGCCCCCTCGGACTGCGTACTCGTGGATCCGCCCGCCAGCTGCGACTCCCCCGTCACCGTGCCCTGAGCCGCGATGGCCTCAGCTGTCGAGTTCGCGTGCGGCGCGCATGATCTCCTCGGCCAGCGTCGCCCCGCCGACCTCCCGGGCGATCGCCTGCAACCGGTCACCGAACCGGTCCAGGTCCACGCTCGGCCCCTCGCCGCCGTAACTGGTGCCCGCCGCATCGCGGAAGGTCTGCACGATGTCGTCGGCCAGCACCGCGATATGACTGCGAATCAGCTTGCGCAGCACCCCCGACAGCGAGATGTCGGTGCCGACGTCGTAGAGCACCAGCGCACCGGTGAGCATCGCGGGTTCGGGCACCCTCCAGCCCTCGCCCTCGCGCACCACGTATCCCTGGCCGACCAGTTCGTCGAGAATCTCCGGCCGCCGATCGCCCAGCAGCTCGCTCAGCCGCTCGTCGCTGACGATCTCATCCTCGCGCGGCAGCCGCGGATCGAAGACCTCCCGCCAGTCGGCGTCGCGCGCGGTGTCGGCTTCGAATACCTCGCGGATGGCTTCCAGTCGCAGTCCGCGCGCCTGCATGGCCGCGATGGCCCGCAGTCGTTCCACGTGTTCGCCGCTGTAGACCGCTTCCTTCCCGGCCCGTCCGGGCTTGGGCAGCACGCCGAAGGAGTGGTAGTAGCGAATCGTGCGGGCGGGTATCCCGCTGAGTTCGGCGAGTTGGGTGCGGCTGAATCGGTCCACGCGAACAGCATAGATACAGCGAACAGCTAACGTTGACAGTAGCTACTGTCCGCGTTAGCGTAACCGCCGCCACACTGTCGACGACGACAAGGGAGTTCTCCTGATGACCCAACGTGACACCGACTTCGATGTGCTCATCGTCGGGTCCGGATTCGGCGGCAGCGTCAGCGCGCTGCGCCTCACCGAGAAGGGCTACAAGGTCGGCGTGCTCGAAGCCGGTATGCGTTACGCCGACGACGAGCTGCCCAAGACCAGCTGGGACCTGCGTAAGTTCCTGTGGGCGCCCAAGCTGGGCTGCTACGGAATCCAGCGCATTCATCCGCTGCGCGATGTGCTGATCCTGGCCGGTGCGGGTGTCGGCGGCGGCTCGCTGAACTACGCGAACACCCTGTATGTACCGCCCGCCCCCTTCTTCGCCGATCCGCAGTGGCGCGACATCACCGACTGGCACGACGAGCTCATGCCCTACTACGAGCAGGCCCGCAAGATGCTCGGCGTGGTGCAGAACCCGCATATGACCCCCGCCGACGAGGTCTTCAAATCCGTCGCCGACGACCTGGGTTTCGGGGACACCTTCGTGCAGACCCCGGTCGGGGTGTTCTTCGGCGAGCCGGGCAAGACCGTCGACGATCCGTACTTCGGCGGCGCGGGCCCCAAACGCACCGGCTGCATCGAATGCGGCGAATGCATGACCGGCTGCCGCCACAACGCCAAGAACACCCTCGTCAAGAACTACCTCTACCTGGCCGAACAGGCCGGGGCGCAGGTCATTCCGATGACCACCGTGAACACCCTGCGCCCGCTGCCGGACGGCACCTGGGACGTGGCCACCGAACGCACCGGCGCATGGCTGCGCAAGCGGCCCAAGACCTACACCGCCAAGCACGTGGTGCTCGCGGCCGGCACGCGCGGCACCCAGCAGCTGCTGTTCGCCATGCGCGATCAGGGCCTGCTGCCGGATCTTTCCGAGCGCCTGGGCGTGCTGACCCGCACCAACTCCGAATCGATCGTGGGCGCGGCGACCCGGAAGGTGATGCCGGGCACCGACTTCACCCGCGGCGTGGCCATCACCTCCTCCATCCACCCCACCCCCGACACCCATGTCGAACCGGTCCGCTACGGCAAGGGCTCCAATGCGATGGGCCTGCTGCAAACCCTCATGGTCGACGGCGGCGGCCGCATCCCGCGCTGGCTGCGGTTCCTGGGCGTGGTGCTGCGCCACCCGCTGACGCTGATCCAGTTCCTCTCGCCCTACCGCTGGAGCGAGCGCACCATCATCTCACTGGTCATGCAGCATCTGGACAATTCGATCACCACCTACACCAAGCGCGGGCTGTTCGGCCGCAAGCTGACCTCCAAACAGGGTCACGGCGAACCGAATCCGACCTGGATCCCGGCGGGCAACGAGGTGACGCGCAAGGTGGCCGAGAAGATCGGCGGCGTCGCCGGCGGCACCTGGGGCGAGGTCTTCAATATCCCGCTGACCGCGCACTTCCTCGGCGGCGCGGTTATCGGCGCGGACCGCGAGCACGGTGTGATCGACCCGTATCACCGGGTATACGGCTACCCGAGCCTGAGCGTGGTGGACGGTGCGGCGGTATCGGCGAACCTGGGCGTGAATCCGTCACTGACGATCACCGCGCAGGCCGAGCGGGCGGCGGCCATGTGGCCGAACAAGGGCGAGCAGGACACCCGGCCCGAGCAGAGCGCCGGCTATCAGCGCATCGCGCCGGTGACACCCAAGCAGCCGGTGGTCCCGGCCTACGCGCCCGCGGCACTGGTGCTGCCGATCGTGCAGATCCGCTCCGGCGGGGCCGAATCCACGCCCGCCTGAGGCGTTTTCACCGAACCGGGAATTCCCGCAGTCGATGCCATCCCGCATCGGCTGCGGGAATTCTCGCGTTCCGGTCGCTTCGAGCGGCTACCGCCGTCAGCGGATGAGGGGCTGCTCGTCGGTGGCGTGGATGTGCGAGATGCCCATGGGTGAGGTGGGCGGCGGGACGTCCCCGACGGGAGCGCGGAATTCCTGGAGGGCGGGCAGCACGTCCACGTGGCGGGCGGCGTAGCAGCGGACCTGCGGGAGGGCGTGCGCGACTTCGCTGCGCTCGAGGGGTTCGGAGTCGAGGTAGCCGACCTGTTCGAGCTGGACGCCGAGGGTTTGGGCGATGCGGGTGATGGCGGCGGATTTGCGGCCCCAGCCGACCTCGACCACCGCGAAGCGTTCGTGCAGTCCGTGCCGGCGCAACTGCTCGACCGTCCAGGCCCATTCTCCGCGGCTGGCGACGGCGTGCATGACGCCGCGCTCGGCCAGGATGCGCAGTGCGCGCGCCGCCTCCGCTCGTGGCGCTCCGGCGGTCGAATCGCACACCACGCCGTCCCACAGGGAGTTGTCTACCTCCCAGACAAGGACTTTCACACTCGCAACTGCCATGTTCGCGCCCCTACGGTCGATCCAGTGTCCCCTTGTCGTGTACTCACGACGACAGGTAGCAAACTACCGGTAGCTCGGGAGCGGGGCGGACCCCACTTTCGGGAATCGCCCCGCGCGTGACATCGTAGGGGCTGTCTGGGCCAGAGTGCCACCGCTACGTGGCGATGGTCCGGCCGAGAACGAACGGAAAGGGGCGAGGCCGATGCGGCGGCGCTGGAGGCCGGCGGGCGCGCTGATCGCGCTGGCGCTGGGGCTGACCGGATGCGGTGCGGCCGAGGAATCGGCGCCCGTGGTGGTCGGGTCGGTGACAGCGGCCGCGCAAACCCCCGGCGCATCCTCGGCCTCGACCGCGCATCCCATCGCCTCGCCGTCGACTTCGCCGACCCCGATGGTCGATGTGTACGCCGGTGTCGCACTCATCGATCACACCGAATGGACCGAGGCGGTGGACGGCAGCCGATTGCTGGTCTACCCGACCCAGGCCGGACGCGCCGATGTCTACCCGACCGCCGGGGAGCGCGCGTGGCAGGAAGTGCTGTCGCAATCGCCGGAGGCCGACACTCCCGGCATGCGTGACCAATTCATCTGCCACTGGGAGTGGGCGCGGGTCGTACAGCCCAACAAGACCAGCTGGAATCTGGAACCGTGGCGGCCCGCGGTCGGATATCAGGCCACCGTGAACGCGCTGTGCAATCCGGGCGGACCCGAGCGCTGAGCAGCCCGCCGCACCGTCAAGTGGTGGAGTAACGAGAAGGTACCGACGAAAGCGGTTGCCTGCCAGAACCTTCGAGCGGGCATCGAAACATGCGTATCGTGGGTGAGGTCGAATCGCGTACTCCTCGGAGGGAGCGACGGTGCGGTCCTGTGCGCCTGCGTCCACCGCCGGGTCCTCCCCCGCCCGGGAACCCGCGTCCCCGGGTCTGCGCGCGCAATTTCCGGCGCTCGCCGAAACCGATGCGGTGTATCTGGATTCGGCCTCCACCACCCAGAAACCGCTGCCGGTGATTCACGCGGTGCGTGGATATCACGAATCGCGGACCGCCAATGCCGGGCGCGGCAGCTATCCGTGGGCCTCGCGGCTGACCGCTGAGATCGAGGACGTGCGGGCGCGGATGGCCCGGTTCGTGGGCGCGGAATCGGATGAGATCGTGTTCACCGGCGGGGCGACGGCCGGGTTGAACGCGGTGACGCTGGCGTGGGGGCTGACGAACCTGGGGGACGGCGACGAAATCTTGTACAGTCCACGCGATCACGCCTCGAACGTGTATCCGTGGCTGCATCTGCGGCAGCTGCTGAGCGGTTTCGGGCGGACGGTGCGGTTGGTGCCGTACCGGGTGAATGCCATGGGCGAGGCCGACATCGACGATATCGCCGCCAAGATCACCCCGCGCACCCGGTTGATCACCGTGGGGCATCTGCATCACGTGTTCGGAGCGCTCACCACCCTGGAAGAGCTGCGCGGGCATATCGATCCGCGGATCGCCCTGTGTTTCGACTGTTCGCAGAGCGGCGGGCATCTACCGGTCGATGTGGCCGAGCTTCACGCCGATTTCGCGGTGTTCGCCGCGCACAAGATGTTCGGGGCGCCCGGCACCGGGGTGCTGTACTGCCGTCGCCAGCGGCACGGCGAACTGAGCCCGTTCCTGCCGGGCGGCAATTCGGCTGTGACAGTGGATGATTCCGGCCTGCGCGCGGGGGCGATGCCGCGGCTGCTGGAGGGCGGCACCCACAATATCGCGGGCATTCTGGCACTCGGTGCGGCATTGCGGGTGCTGAACGAATTCGGGATGGATGCCGTCGCTGCCCACAATCGGGCATTGACGATCGCGTTGATCGCCGGGCTACGACGGGTTCGGGGGCTCGAGTTCACGCCCGGACCGGCGTACGCGCCGTGTGAAACCGGGTACGGGATCGTGTCTTTCACCCTCGCCGGGATCAGTGCCACCGATCTGGGTTTCGTGCTCAGCGAATTCGGGTTCCTGGTCCGCGCCGGTGCGCACTGCGTGCCCGACGGTGAGCCGGACGCGGATTCGGTGCGGGTGAGCACCCACATCTACAACACCTTCGACGAGATCGACCGGTTCACCGAGTGTGTCGCCACGATTGCCGAGGAGGTCGGTTGAGGATGAACAGCTTGGAACCGCGCTATGACCGCCGTGCCGCATCCCGGGTGCTGGCCGTGCTGGCCCGGCCGGGACTGGGCGCGCCCGTCGCGCCGCCGCCCGCCCGGCACGTCGAATACACCTGCACGCCATTGCAGCCCGAATCGGGCTCGCACCTGACGCTGTCGCAGCGGCTGTACCTGGAACGGTTCATGCGGCCGTGCCGGGCCGATCAGGTCACCTCGGCGACGCATCGGATGGCGTGGACGGATTCGGACGGGGTGCCCAATACCGGGTTCTATCATTCGGGCGGGCTGGGGCCGATCGTGCCGATCGCCATGCGGGAGACGGTGCTGGCGCTGTGGCATTCCCTCGACGCCGATGCAGCACTGGCGCAGCGGATTTCGGCACTGGGTGCACGTGAGCAGGCGGTGCTGGCCGGCACCACCACCGATCACGAACCCCTCGATATCTTCCGGGTGGGGATCGAGGCGTGCGGGCGGGCGCTGGCACAGCATGCGCTGCTGGCGCGCTGGACGCCGTACCGCAGTCCGGCCGAATTCGCGCTCGGCATGCGGGATTCGGGAATCTATTCGGCGGTGGCGACGCGCTGGTTCTGGGAGTTGCAGGCGTCCAGTTACCGGCGGGGCATGATCGCGGTGACCCTGGCGACACAACCGGACGGTACGGTCCGGTATTCGGCGGAGACGGTGGCGACGCTGCGGTCGATGAAGGATATGACCATCGCCGACGCGCACCGGGTCATGCGGCGCGCCACCAATGTCGAGGGACTGTCGGTGGCCGAGGCGATCGCCAAGTATCACGACGAGCTGGATGTGATCTCGCGGCAGTACGCGCTGCTGCCACCCGGGACGCGCCCGGCCTGCCTGGCCGCCATGCCGCATCAGCTCGACGGGGAGCATTACAGTCTGCTGCCGGTGGTGGTGGACCGGTTCACCGAACTGTTCACCACCGTGGTGGGGCGGATGACCGTGGGTGAGGTGCCCGCCGACACCGGGTCCGACAGCGAGGAGACCAGCGCCGAGGACCGGGTGTTCTGGGTGCCGGATATGACCTGCCAGCATTGCGTGCGCACCATTACCGGCGTGCTGGAGTCGATGGGGATCGGCGTGCACGACATCGATCTGCTCAGCAAACGGGTGGTGGCCGAGTTCCGGTCGCCGCGGAATCGGTTCCGGGCCTTCGAATCCCTGCGCGACAGCGGCTACAACCCCACCACGCAGGTGCCCGCCGCCACCGAAACGGCCGTATGAGCGCTGCGGCGCCGCCGGGACTGCCGGCGAAGATCCATCCGCTGGTGCGTGCGTTCCTGGATGCGCCCGGCGCGGTCGAGGATGCGCTGAAGGGAGGTTCGTCACCGGCGCATCTGGTGTTTCCGCAGGTGTTCGCCGAGAACCTGGAGCGGCTGCGAGCGGTCTTGGAGGCCGGTGTGCGGCGGTATCGGATCTGCTATGCGCACAAGGTGAATCAATCGCGGGCGTTCGTGCGCACGGCCGAGGCGGCCGGGGTGGGCATCGATGTGGCCTCGGCCGAGGAACTGGCCAGTGCGGGCGGGGCCGGGTTCGCGCCGGAGCGGATCGAGGTGACCGGGCCCAAGGGTGACGGGTTTCTGCGGGAGCTGGTCGGGACCGGGGTGACCATCAGTGTCGACAATGTGTGGGAACTGCGGCGGGTGGGTGAGCTGGCGGGCGAACGCGGAGTGGTCGCGCCGGTGCTGGTGCGGCTGAGTGGTTTTCCGGGGACGCCGGTGAGCCGGTTCGGGGTTCCGGTGCGCCGGCTCGGGCAGGTGCTGGAGGTGCTGGCCGCGCAGCGGGACCGGATCGGCTTCCAGGGGTTCGCCTTTCACCTGGATTCCGGGGAGCCCGCCGAACGGCTGCGGGCGGTGGAGGCGTGCCTGGCCGCCACCGAACGCGCCTACGAGCTCGGGCTCGCGCCCTCGGTGCTCAATATCGGCGGCGGGTTCCGGCAGGTGTTCACCGCCGACCCCGACGCCTTCGACCACTATGTGATCGCCCTGCGCGAAGCGCTGCTGGGCCGCGGTGAGGCGATGGCGTGGGGCGGCAATACCTTCGGATTCCATCTCGACGGCGGCGCGGTGCACGGGACGCCGGTGTTCCACAAGTACGCCAATACCGTTCCCGCCGACCGCATGCTGGCCGAGTTGCTGGCCGCCGGACTCGAATCGCAGGGCGGGCGAGAGTTCGGGCAGGTCGCCGCCGAGAACCTCCTCGAGGTGTGGCTGGAGCCGGGCAAGGCGCTGGTCGATCATGCGGGAATCACGGTGGCGCGGGTGGAGTTCCTGAAGGAAACCGCCGACGGGTCACTGCTGGCCAACCTCGATCTCAGCCGCGACACCGTCACCCCGGCCGATCAGGAAGTCATGGTGGACCCGCTGCTGATCCCCGCCCGCCCGCGCCCGGAAACCGTTGCGACCGGGGTGTTTCTGGCGGGGCGGTTGTGCCTGGAACGGGATCTGATCACCAATCACAAGGTGTGGCTGCCGGCGCGGCCCGAACCCGGGGATCTGATCGTGTTTCCCAATACCGCTGCCTACCATATGGATTTGTCGGCAGCGACCGCATCCATGCATCGACTGCCACCGAAACTGGCGGTCACGCGCGCGGGCGACGGGTTCCGGGTGTGCCGCGACGCCGAATACGAGCCCGAGCGGGTGCGGTAATGCGCTACGACCACATCACCGAACTCATCGGCAATACTCCCCTGCTGCGGCTGGATCCGGCGGTGCACGGAGTGCCGAATCTGGAGTTGTACGCCAAACTCGAATTCTTCAACCCGTTCGGCTCGGTCAAGGATCGGGTGGCGTGGGGCATGATTCGCGACGATCTGGAGCAGATCGTGGCGCGCGGGCAGTCGCTGATCGAGGCCTCCAGCGGCAATACCGCCAAAGCGTTGCGGATTCTGGCCGGCATGCACGGCGTGCGGTTGCGGGCGGTGACCAATCGCATCCGGGTCGGTGAGGTGCGAGAGCTGTTGCAGCTGTTCGACACCGATATCGAGGAGCTGCCGGGGCTGTCGGAGTGCCCCGACCCGACCGCGCCCAACGACGTGTACTCGGTCATCGAATCGACCATGGCGAAAGCGCCTGCGGATTGGTATCACCCGTCGCAGTACACGAGCGAGAAGAATATCGAGGCGCACTATCAGGGGACGGGGCGCGAGATTCACGAGGATTTGGCGCGCGACGGCATCACCCGGGTCGATTATCTGATCGGCGGATTGGGTACCACCGGATCCACGCGCGGGGCGGCGACGTTCCTGCGCAAGCACAATCCGGAATTGAAGACCGTCGCGGTGGTGTCCGAGCGCGGCGATTTCATTCCCGGCATCCGCTCCGAGACCGAGATGTGGGATGTGGGGTTGTTCCAGCCCGAATTCTACGACCGGATCGTGAGCGTGGAGGCCGGGCGGGCGGTGGACGCGACCCTGGAATTGGCGATGCGGCACGGGGTGCTGGCGGGGCCGACCAGCGGGGCCACGTACGCGGCGGCTTTGGAAGAGCTGGCGGCCGTGGCGGATTCGAGTCCCGCGCAGCCGGTGGTGGCGGTGTTCATCGTCTGTGATCGGATCGAGCCGTATCTGTCCTATATCCGCAAGCGGCGGCCGGAGTTGTTCGGCAAAGCGGTTCGCGCGCAGCCGCCCTCGCCCGCCGAGCTCGATGCGACGCCGCAGCTGTCGCCGGATGCGCTCGAAGAACTCGACCGGACCGCGCGGCCGACCATCGTCGATACGCGCGGGGCGATGGCGTACCGGATCGCGCACGTGCCGGGTGCGGTGAATATTCGCGACGACCAACTCGAGGACATGTTCGCGCAGGGTGTCCCGTTCTCGCGTTCGCGGCCACTGGTTTTCGTCTGCCCGGTCGGTGAGGTGTCGCTGCGGTTCGCGGCATTGGCCCGGCGCGCGGGCTATGACGCATCCAGCCTCGCCGGGGGTATCGGGGCGTGGCGGGACAGCGGCAAATCCATGGAATCCGCGCCCCGGCGCTGACCGGCCGATCACACACCGGCCGGTCGGTGCACACGACGCCCGGCCCGGCTGGCACGATATGACCTTGTGGAGGTGGCGTTCGGACTTCTCGCCCTGGTGGCGGCCGCGGTAGCACTGGCGGCCCTGGCCCGGCGACTCGGTATCGCGGAACCGTTCGTACTCACCATCGCCGGGGTGATCGCCTCCTACCTGCCGTTCGTGCCCGAATTCGACATCGAACCGGAACTGGTGCTGCTCGGGCTGCTGCCGCCGCTGCTCTACACCACCGCCATCCGCACCTCGCTGGTCGACTTCCGGCCCAAGAAGGTGTCGATCACGCTGCTGTCGGTGGGGTTGGTGCTGTTCACCGCGTTCGCGGTGGGCGGGGTGGTGTATTGGCTGCTGCCCGTGCCGTTCTCGGCGGCGGTGGCGATCGGGGCGATCGTGGCGCCGCCGGACGCCGTCGCGGCCACCGCGGTCGCGCGCCGAGTCGGCATGCCGCGGCGGATGACCACGCTGCTCGAGGGCGAATCCCTGTTCAACGACGCCACCGCGCTGGTCACCCTGCGCACCGCGGTGGCGGCCATGGCGGGCACCTTCACCATCTGGGAGGCCGGACTCGACTTCCTGGGGGCGGCCGGTGGCGGTGCGCTGATCGGCACCCTCGCGGCGATCGTGCTGGTGTTCCTGCGTAAACGCATCAACGATCCGGTGCTCGACACCAGTGTCTCGCTGCTGGCACCGTGGATCGCCTACCTGCCGGCCGAATCGGTGCACGCCTCCGGGGTGATCGCGGTCGTCACCTGCGGGCTGATCCTCGGACACGGAGCGCCGCGCTGGCAGAGCGCGGCCTCCCGCATCGCCGAGCACACCAATTGGCGGACCATCGCGTTCATTCTGGAGAGCGCGGTGTTCCTGCTCATCGGATTGCAGGTACGTCATATCGTCGAAGACGCCTGGCACAGCGATCTGCCGCACTCCACGCTGCTCATCACCTGCGCGGCGGTGCTGTTGACCGTGATCGTGGTGCGGCCGATCTGGATGTTCCCGGCCACCTATTTCGCCTGGTATGTCGAGGGCAAACGGCTGGGCAAACCCAAACCGGCATGGACGGGTCCGGCGGTGCTGTCCTGGGCGGGCATGCGCGGGGTGGTGACCCTGGCCGCGGCGCTGCTGCTGCCCCTGGACACCCCGGAGCTGGCGACGCTGACGTTGCTGGCGGTCGTCGTGGTGGGCGGAACCCTGCTGCTGCAAGGCATCTCGCTGCCGTGGCTGGTGCGGGCGCTGAAACTGCGCGGGCCCAGTCATGCCGAAGACCTGTTGCAGGAGGCGAACCTGCTGCAACAGGCGACCGCCGCCGGATTGCAGGCGCTCGAGGCCAATATCGTCGAGGAGACGCCGCCGGAAGTGGTGGACGCGCTGCGCAGCCGGGTGGTGTATCGGGCTCGGACGGCATGGGAATTGCTGGGACGATCCGAATCCCAGCGGGTCACTCCGGGCGGCGAATACCGGCGGCTGCGGCTGGCCATGCTGGCCGCCGAACGCGAAACGCTGCTGCGGGTGCGGGATTCGGGGGCCGTCGAACATGAGGTGTTGCAGGCCGTGATGGCCACCATCGACCTCGAGGAATCCACCATCGACCGGGTCGCCGAAGCCGACGCCGACGATGACGACTACCTGCTGGCCGCGCCGGCCACCGGCGGCTGCGAGCATCTGCGCGAAGCCCCGCACACCAAGGTGCCCGACACTCCCGACGCCTGCGGGGAATGCCTGGAAGAAGGATTGGTGTGGGTGCATCTGCGGATGTGCCTGGCGTGCGGGCATGTGGCGTGCTGCGATTCCTCGGTGGGCAATCACGCCACCAACCACTTCCATTCGACCGGGCATCCGGTGATGCGCAGCGTCGAACCGGGCGAGTCGTGGCGCTGGTGCTACCTGGACGAACTGCTGGGATAGCCGCCCGGCGACCTGTCAGCGGGCCTGGTGTGCGCGGAGCACCGCGCGCGGGCACTACCCTTGAGCCGGTGCAGACTGGCCAGCCCTCCAACGACGCCGAACCCCGCATCTGGGGTGGAACCACCCTCACCGAACGCCGGGAGGCGCGGCGCGCGGCGCTGCTCGACGCCGCCCTGGATCTGATCGGGGAGTCCGGGGCGGGGGCGGTCACCATGCGCGCGGTGTGCCGGCGGGCGGCGTTGACCGATCGGTATTTCTACGAATCCTTCAGCAGCCGAGACGAACTGCTGGATGTGCTGTACCGGCAGATCGCCGATGAATTCCTGGAACCGATGACCGCGTTCGCGGTGGGTGATGATCCCGACCGGGATCGGGCGCTGTCGGAGGCGCTGGTCGACAAGGTGCTGGAAGACCCGCGCAAGTCCCGGTTGTTCCTGGTCGAGCCGTACTCCTCGACCGGGCTGGGGCAGACCACCATCGCGGTGATGCCCGCGTTCACCCGGCTCATCCAGGATCATCTGTTCGCCCATATCGAGGATCCGGTGCAGCGGCGGGTCGCGGCGGTCACCATGGCCAGCGGGAATGCGGGCATGTTCTCGGCGTGGTTGAACGGGACGCTGCGGGCCAGCCGGGATCAGATCGTGGACCATCTGGTGCAGACCATCGCGGCGTATCGGTCCATGTATCGCGGCTAGGTCAGCGTTCGGTCAGGCGGATCAGGCCCGCTTCGATGGTCTCGCGAATATTGCCCCAGCCCGCCGCGAGGTGTGCGCCGCCGGGCAGGGCGGTCACCGCGACCGCGGCGCACATGATGCTCGCGCTGATCCGCAACCAGTCGCGGGCGCCGGGGGCGGCGGCCAGGGTGGGGGTCATATCGCGGAACAGGCTGTAGGCCATGGTTTCCATGCGTTCGAGCATGTCGCCGACGGTGGCGGCGATACCGGTGTCGGTGCGGGCGGCGGCGACGAACTCCAGCAGGGCGTTGGTCAGCGGCTGACCCGCGGCCAGCCACAGCGCGTCGATCATGCGCATGGCGCGGTCGTGTTCGGAGTCGGCTTCGGGGGGTTCGGCGCGGATGGCCTCGGTGAACACCTGTGCCAGATGCAGTGCGGCGGCCTTCACCAGTTCGGCTTTGGTCGGATAGTAGTGCTGCTGTTTGCCTTGGCTGACGCCCGCCAATTCCGCGACGCCGCGCGTGGTTGTGGCCGCGTAACCGTGCCGGATCAGGCTCTCGATGGTGGCGTCCAGCAACGCGATTCGCGCTTCGGCGCGCTGTTGTGCCCGCCGCCCGGGGGTTCTGGCCTGCGGCACGCTCACCAGGGTGACGATACGCCAACAGTTCAAGTCGAGTGACTTGGCACGACCCGATTCCGGGCATACCGTGAGAGTAATTTCCTCTCTTCTTCCCACCCCGGATGGTCACCATGAGTGCAGTGCCGCACCAGGTTTCACTGGCCGACGACGTTCGCTGGTTCACCGGCTCGCCCCTGGCCGCGGTCTTCGGCCGCCTCGCCCTCGACCAGGTCGCCTATCGCGAGATCGCGGCGGCCGTGGATCGCACGGGGCGTTTCGCCGAGAATTTCACCGACCGCGGACTGCGCAGCGTGGCGTTCACCGCGTTGATGGGTTTCGCCGATCCGGTTGACGCACAAGCGTTCCGCGAGGATCTGAAGCGACTGCACCGCGACGTCCGCGGCACCGGCACGGGCGAGTTCGCCGACACCCGCTACAGCGCCCTGACCCCCGAAATGTGGACCTGGGTCGCCGTCAGCGGCCTCAACGCCATCCACCAGGCATACGTGAACCTCTGCGGCCGCACCCTGACCGCCGACGAACAAGAAATCGTCTACCAAACCCTGCGCACCGAACTCGGCTACCTCGAATTACCCGGCAGCAGAGGCAAACTCCCCGAAACCCTCACCGAGATGCGCGCCTACTACGACCGAGTAGCCACCACCCACCTCGCAGATAACGAATTCCTCCAATTCGCCCGCCGCAGCTTCGAAACCCTCCCCCTACCAGCCCTGTTCGTCCCCCGCGCCGCCCGTCCCGCCCTCACCCCACTATGGCGAGCAGCAACCAAACTAGCCGCCCGCCCGGTCACAGTCTGCTCCTCCGGCGCCGCCCACCCCCGCATGCAACAACTCCTCCACGTGCACTGGACCCCCCGCCACCAGTTCGAATACACCCTCTACACCACACTCCTGGGCACCGCCTGGCGCTACCTCCCCCGCCGCCTCACCCTGGAACCCTTGGCCTACAACCGCTATCGCTACGAACGCCTCCGCGACCTCTACCGCAGCATCCTCCTGGACTCCTTCGCCGCCCCCGCCACCCGCGCCGCGTAGTCACTCCCTCCCCACCGGAACCGCAAGGCGCACCGCACAACTCACGCCCCGCCCCCGCGAAATTCCCACCCTCGAACACTCGAACATACGTTCTACTCGAGGTAGTCTCCCCGCATGCCTGAACTCTCCCGCCGCGACTGGGCAACCATGAACCTCGACCACGCCCGCAACCAACTCCTGCACGCCGCCGCCTTCGGCACCCCCCTCACCCCCGAACAACTCGAAACCACCGCCGGCAAGATCTCCGAAGGCCTACGCATCTTCCTCGAAGAAACCGAACACCCCGAAAACCCCTGGCCCACCCCCTGGCCCCAAACCCACTAACTCACGTCATCCGCCTCGGTGCCCGAACTCTCGTCGGCTCCGTGAACTACAGGCTCCTACCGATGTCGAAGATCTCTTCGGCCGAATTCACAACAAGCGCCGCATCCAACCACCGCGTCAGCTGCTCGAGATCCGAGCAGTCGGTGACGCGTGTTCGGACCGCATCATCGACCATGAGCCCGCGCCGATCGAGAATCCGCAAAACGGACGCCGCCAGTGCCTCGGTCCGCCCTTCCGCCCTGCCCTCCGCCCGCCCTTCCTCGCGGCCGATGGCCTGGTGTTCGTGCGCGAAGTCGCTCTCCCAGTGGTAGTTCTCGATTGCGATGGCCACGAGCTCCTCCCACTCCTTTCGGTACCGGGCTGGTACGCATTTGCTGATGTAGTCATGGTAATGGACGCGCAGGTCAGGCTGGAGATGTTGCATAGCCTCGAGGACCATGACGAGAACGTTGTGACGTTCGGCATCGCTCAGGTGTCCCGGCGCGGACAGCAGCGCGAGCTCCGGCCAGCGGTCCGCCTCCGCGACGGTGGTGATCGCGGGCAGCATGCCCGGCCAGTACGTGCGGGGTTGGAAAACGAATTCGGGGTGGCCGGTCTCGATCGGAGTCGCAATTCTCAGGGCGGTTGCTTCGTCCGGACAGAACGCTAGCAGCACTACCGGGCAGCCCAATCGTTGCCGGACATGGGTGACATAGGCGGGCCAACTCAACGCGATACGTTCGAGTTCCGTTGGACGGCAGGCGTTTTGGACCTCGTGGATGAGGGCATACTCGGGCTTGTCGGCATTGGTGCCGACAAGAACGAGATCGAGGTGCAGTTCACCCGGCGAGAGCAACGTGACCGTTTCGGGCCCCGGCCGCCAACACGGTAGGTCCGGGATCGACAAGCCGAGGACGGTTCGCGCTATCTGCGGCGCGACCTCGGGCCGATTTCGCAAGAGCTGCAACGGAATCTCGTGACGGATGGACGGCACGACGGCAACGTAGCAACACATTCGAACATCCGTTCCCGAACTGCTCGGACCTGCCCGATTTCTCCACTCGTGGGCGTGTTGCGCCAATGCATGCCGCTAGTGTGGTCTGTCATGGCATTGGCGCAGGTCGTACTCACCTCCGGCCGCTCGATTCAACTCTCGGAGCTTCGACTGTCATCGACGTACGGCACGATGTTGGAGGGGTATCCGTTCCAGCGATGGAACGACCGCAAGCTGGCAGGCATGCTCGAACGAGCCGGGGCGGATCGGCCAGCGTTCCCTGTGCATCTGATCCCGCCAGTGCGAGAGCTGCCCGACGTCGCACCGGGCAGTTTCGGCCCGGTCGAGCTGCTGCCCGCCGTGACCTGCATCGGATTCTTCTCCTCTCGCCCGATCGATGCCGCGAAGGATTCGGTGCTGCACTACTCCGCGCTGACGGTCATGTGGCTCCAATCCACTCCCGAAGTACCGTCAGGCGAGGACGCAGAGCCCAGTCTGCGAAGCCTTCGGTGGGACGAACTTGCCGACGACTTCGAGCTTTGAAGGTGCCCGGGAACGGCTGGACAACTTCGTGCCCCGGGATGGGGTCGGCGGTCAGGTGTGGTCGGGGCGGAGGTCGGCGGTGGGGTCGGCGGTGATGCGGCCGGAGTCGGTGTCGTAGTCGTAGAGTTCGCTGTAGCGGCCCCAGTCGATGGCGGTTTGGAGTTGTTTGCGGGCGTCGTCGTCGGAGAAGCCGCGTTTTAGGAGGTCCAGGACGAAGTCGGCGCGGACGGATTCGTCGGGGCTGCCGATGAGGGCTGAGCAGATGGTGCGGACCAAGGGGGCGCGGCGGCGGGCTTGGGCGGCGAAGAGTTGTTTGCTGGCTTGGATGTCGGCGTGGACGAAGCGGGTGCCGATGTTGGTGAGGATGACGTCTCCGGAGTCGACGGTGAGGAAGCCGAGGAGGGCGGCGGCGTCCACCAGTGGGAGCAGGTCGTCGAGTTCGAAGTTCAGTTCGTCGGCTACTACCGGGAGGTCGGCTCGGCCGTCGTTGCCCCAGACCAGTTCCAGCAGGCCGGCTACTCCGCCGACCGAGGCGGCTGGGAGTGGGATGGTGAACGGGGTTCCCGAATCCGGTGTGGCGGTGGCTTTTTCTTCGTCTCGGCCGGTGAGCAGGCCGTAGATCTCGTCTACCAGGAGTTGGAAGCCGGGGGCGCGGCGGTTGCGGGGGCGGGGCTGGTCGATGGCTACCTCGGCGATGATATGGCCGGGGTTGGCGCCCAGCACGACGACGCGGTCTGCCAGTTGGACGGCTTCTTCGATGTTGTGGGTGACGATGCAGACGCATTTGGTGGGGAAATCCTTGGTGGACCACAGGTTCACCAGTTCGGTGCGCAGGTTCTCGGCGGTCAGGACGTCCAGGGCGGAGAACGGTTCGTCCATCAGCAGCAGGTCCGGTTCCAGGACGAGTGCGCGGGCGAATCCGACGCGTTGGCGCATACCGCCGGAGAGTTCTTTGGGGTAGGCCGATTCGAAGCCGTCGAGACCGATGCGGTCGATGGCTTCCAGGGCGCGGCGGCGACGGGCATCGGGGGCGATGCCGCGGGCGGCCAGGCCGAGTTCGACATTGTCCTGCACGGTCAGCCACGGCATCAAGGCGAAGGATTGAAAGACCAGGGCCGCACCGGCGTTGGTTCCGGTGAGCTTGCGCCCGCGGTAGCGGACCTGCCCGCTGGTGGGGGCGATGAGTCCGGCGATGGCGCGCAGCAGCGTGGACTTGCCGGAACCGGAGCGCCCCAGCAACGCCACGATTTCGCCGTCACGCAATTGCAGGTCGACGTGGTCGAGCACGTGCAGGCGTTCGCCCGCGGCACCGGTGAAAGCCATGCCGACGTCGTCGATATCGATGAGGACTTCGCCGGGGGTGAAGGTGGAGGTCATGCGAATTCTCCCTGGGTTCAGAGCGAGTAGCGGCGCTGCGCGAGGGCGTAGAGGCGGCGCCAGAAGACACGGTTGATGCCGACGACGTAGGCGCTCATGACGAGCACGCCGACCAGGATGCGGGGGCTGTCGCCGTCGCGGGTGGCATCGGAGATGTAGGCGCCCAGACCGGTGGCCGTGAGCGTGGTGGAGCCGAAGGTGACGATCTCGGCGACGATGGAGGCGTTCCAGGCGCCACCGGCGGCGGTGATCGCGCCGGTGACGTAGCTGGGGAATACGGCGGGCAGGATCAGCTTGCGCCACCACAGGTTTCGCGGCAGGCGCAGGTTGGCGGCGGCTTCGCGCAGATCGTTGGGGACCGCGGACGCGCCGGCGATGACGTTGAACAGGATGTACCACTGCGCGCCCAACGCCATCAGGATGATGCCGGCCCATTGCAGGCTCGAGTCGGTGGCCACCAGGATCGCGCCCACGAGCGGGAACAGGAAGTTGGCGGGGAAGCTGGCCAGCACCTGCACCACCGGCTGCGCGAGCCGGGATACCTTGGGGTTCAATCCGATCCACACGCCCACCGGCACCCACACCAGGGTCGCGAAGATCAGCACCACGATCACCCGCAGCAGCGTGACGGCTCCGAGTCCGGCCGCGTGCCCGAGTTCGCCGAAGCCGACGGTGGTGTGGATGTAGTGCAGCATGTAGTAGCAGCCCACCACCAGCGCCGACCCGACGATCACCGTGAACGCCAGATCCCCGGCCCGCCGCCGTGCGCGCGGCACATACAGCGGATGCTCGGCGAGCCCGAACACGCTCATCGCCCGGTCGATCGGATACACCAGCGGCCCGAACATCCGGCCGAGGAATCCGGGAATGTGGCTGCGCCGCAACAGATCCAGCACCAGGCTGCGCGGGCTGTCGGCGGCTTCGGTGTCCTCGACCCGGAATCGTTCGGCCCACACCGTGATCGGCCGCCAGAACAGGATGTTGAGCCCGATCACCATCGCGATCATGGTGAGCACGGCCAGCCCGACCTTGCGGGTATCGCTGTCGCCGGCCGCGACCGCCACATACGATCCGATCCCGGGCAGCATGTACTCGCGGTTGTAGACGCTGATCGCTTCCGAAGCGGTGAGGAAGAACCAGCCGCCACCGAAGCTCATCATCGCGTTCCACACCAGCGGGAACATGCCCGAGGGCACATCCATCCGCCAGAAGCGTTGCCAGCGTGACAATCTCAGATTCCGGGCGGCTTCGTCGAGTTCGCGTGGCTGCGAGACCAGGCTGTGGTGGAAGGCGAAGGCCATGTTCCAGGCTTGCGCGGTGAAGATCGCGAAGATCGATGCCGCTTCCAGCCCGAGCGAGGAGCCCGGGAACAAGGCGATGAATCCGGCGACGGTGACCGACAGGAAACCCAGCACCGGCACCGATTGCAGGATGTCGAGCGCGGGCAGCATCACCTTCTCCGCGCGCGGCAGCCGGGCCGCGGCGGTGGCGAAGACGAAGGTGAACAGGATCGAGGCCCCGAGCGCGATGAACATGCGCAGCAGTGACCGGGCCGCATAGTAGGGCAGTTCGGCGGGATCGGTGGAAATGGTTGCGGTGGTGGCGGTGTCGTCGAACGGCACGTTCATCCCGGCCGATACCCGCACGATCAGCCAGATCAGGACGGCCGCGCCCAGGAACACCGCCACATCCGCCCAGCGCGAGCGCGGCCGTTCCAGCACACCCCGGGACGGGAAGGTCGTGACGCTCATGCCTGCACCTCCGGCTGCGGCACGGTGCGCCAGCCGACGCTGGTCACCGACGGTTCCAGGCTCAAACGGCTGACCGCGGCCTCCATCTGGCGGTCGTCGCGGCGCAAACCGGTCAGTTCGGCGCGCACCTGCACGCGCCCGTTGTCGGTGTCGTGACTCGAGATGGAGACGAGCCGGAAATCGGTGCGGGTCAGCGACTGTACGAGCAGCGCCCGCACATGCGCTTCGTGCGCGTCGTCGGTGTCGGCGGTGAACGCGTACAGCGCTTCGATGGCCGTCCCGTCGTCGATGGGCCGGTCGACCGCACGGGCGGCGGTGCGCAGCGCGGTATTGACCACGACCACGACGAACGCCCCGGCGGCCGCGGTGCTGAACATGCCCGCGCCGGCGAGCGAGCCGACGGCGGCCGAACACCACAGCGTGGCGGCGGTATTGAGCCCGCGGATATTGAACCCGTCGCGCAGGATGACACCCGCGCCCAGGAATCCGATACCCGAAACGATTTGCGCCGCAACACGTGTCGGATCAGCGTCGGTGCCGCTGAAACCGTGCGCGGACAGTAGTACGAACAGGGTCGCGCCCGCGGCGACCAGCGCGTTGGTGCGCAGTCCGGCCATGCGGGCCCGATACTGCCGCTCGAACCCGATCACCGCGCCCAATCCGACGCCGGCGCCGAGGCGAAGCAGCATTTCCAAGGTGGTCATGACGCCCTCCCGGTAGAGGTCGGCGCACTCGAAATCGCACGCTACCGGGATGCGGGCAGCGTGCAGCGGATTGCGGGAGTGTCGCCGAGTGAACGATTGGCTAACGGAACTTTGTCTGATCCGCCAGGCATCACAACCACCTCCGCTCCACACGCACACAACGAACGCCGAGGGAGCGGGATCGGCGGGAATCGCCGGGTCGAGTACCACTCCTCGTAAGACCTTCAGCACTCCACGGCGTGAACTCACCCGCTGTTTCGGGTGGGTAGCCGGTCGGGGTGTCCCCTTAATCCGGGGAGACCTGTCCTGATCCGGGGCGTCTCTCGACGTTCGGGATCGCCGGCCTGTATCCGTGAAGGAGCCTCAGCTAACGACGGCACCTTGCGTTTGCGAGTAAACACCTCTGGCGTGCGGATGGCAACCCGATGTGGGCCGGGTTACGTCATGGCAATCTCGTTTGACTTTGCCGCTACGGCAACCTTTAGCGTTGCCGCACATGACGATCACCGTGCTCGATACCGATGTGGCGATGCGCCGAATCCTGCTCGCGCCGACCGCCGATCGCCCCGCGCTGCTGACGGCCATGCTCGAATCGATGACCGGGATGTACCGCTACTTCCCGGGCGAGGTGGATCCGGTGGCCATGCACGCGATGGGGTCCGGATTCCCGATCGATCGTGACGAACACCGATGCTTGGACGCCCTCGACGTGCTGACCGCGGCCGACGCCTGGACTCGCATCCGTCGCGCCCTCGATGACGCGCTGGCGGTGCAATCGGCTGCCACACCTTCGATTCAGGTTCCCGATATCAACGTGCTCGTCGTGCTCGGCGATCCCGGCGACACCCATTTCATGGGCCCGGCGCTGGGAGTGACCGGCAACGGCGGCATTTCGGGATACATCGTGGTCACGGTGTGGCCGTATCCGGAAAATGTGGCACGCCTCGAGTCGACGGTCGTGCACGAACTCGCCCACAACCTGCGCTACGGCCCGGGCGGGGTGGTGTGGAATCCGGCCACCGTCACCGTCGGCGAACACGTGATCTCCGAAGGTCTGGCCGACGCCTTCGCCCGCCAGCTCTACGGCGACGAAATCGGTTACACCAGAATCGGAGTCCCGCACCTGCACGACGACGCGGTCTTCGAGAAGGTGCTGACGGGCTTGGATGTCACCGGCATGGCGAATTTCGCCGCGTGGGTGCACGGCGACGAGACCGCCCGCCGCTATGGCGCCGCACCGGTGGGATTGCCGACCGGTGCGGGATATGCGGCCGGCAACCGCCTGGTCGATGCATATCTCGCGGCGACAGGCCGCACCGCGGCGCAAGCCCTGCACGCCGACAGCGGCGAGATCATCGCCACCGCGCTGGCACATCTGCCGATCTGAGTGCTGCCGCCGTGGATACGGTGAGCGCCGAACCTTTTCACGCGAGGCGGCCTGGTTGAAGTCGGCGAACGTACGCGAGCCGCGCGCCTCCAGCGGCTTCCGTCACACGCTTGACCCTGTCCCCGGGGACAAGGTTTACCGTCGATCCATGAAGATCGGCGAACTCGCGGCGCTCACCGGCGCCAGCCCCAAAGCGATCCGTAGATACGAGGCCCTCGGCCTGGTGGCTCCGGCGCGGCGCGCCAACGGGTATCGCGAGTACGACGACCGAGATGTGCGCGCGGTCCAGGAGATCCGCGGCCTCAACCGGCTCGGCATCCCCGTCGAGGACACCCGCCCCTTCCTGGATTGCCTGGCCGACGGCAGCCCCAACGCCGACGACTGCCCGGCCTCACTCGCCGAATATCGCAGGGCGATAGCGGATCTCACCGCCCAGATCGACAACCTCACCGCCCGCCGCGAAACCCTGACCCGCCGCCTGCGCGCCGCCGCATATCGGACCACCCCGCCGCCACTGCCGGGCACGCACGCTGCCGCCCGAACCCACCCGATCCCGACCGCGCGATCCACTGACATCTCGGCGATATCCACGCCTCCCCGAACCACCGCCGACTCTGCTGCCCAGCCGGGTCGAGCGGCCGATGAGCGCACTCCCCCAGTCGATTTCCCGATACCCCTACCGGCACAGGCAGCTCTGTGCACCCTCTCGCCCGGCCTGCCGCTTCCGGTCGACGACGGTGCCGCGGACCACCTTCCGGGGATGCGCCTGCCGTCGCTGTCCCACACGGCCACCGACGGCACCTTGATCGATCTGGCTGCGCTCGGCCCGGGCCGCACCGTTTTGTATTTGTATCCACTGACCGGCCGCCCGGATACGGACCTGCCCGTTGGCTGGAACGAGATCCCCGGGGCGCGGGGCTGCACCGCGCAGGCGTGCGGGTTCCGCGACCATCACTCCGATCTGCTTGCGGCGGGCGCGAATCGAGTATTCGGCTTGTCCAGTCAGGATTCCGCCTATCAGCGTGAGGTGACCGAACGGCTGCGGCTGCCGTTCGCGATGCTGTCGGATCCGGGCCTGCGACTGGCCGATGCTCTGGACCTGCCGACCTTCACCGCCGGTGCCGACCGGCTGTATCGGCGATTGACGATGATCGTGCGCGACGGTGGCATCGAGCATGTCTTCTATCCGGTGTTCGCGCCTGACCGTCACGCAGACGAGGTGCTCGACTGGCTACGTGTCCATCCGCTCTCCTGAAGACGGTTCGGTTCTTGGGTCCTGCCGCCGGGCCGCCTATGGCGGAAATGAAATTAGTGTGGCCACTTCGTGTGCCGTCCCCGACTGTGGTCCCCCCGCCGTCTGCCGTTACCTCGCCTTCCAGCGTCGTCGGGGCCGTTGTCGACTTTTCGAGCGTGAAGAATCGGCACATTTCGGGCGCTCGGTAGCAGACCCGTCGGTCAGTGGGAACTGGTTGCGGCGACACGCCGTGAAACCCCGCAACCATTTCCCAGTGACCGATGAGTCTGTTTCTTGTTCTTGGTTTTTCCGCTCGAGAAGGTGACAACGGCCCCGCCGACGCCGGGAGGCGAGGTAACGGCAGTCGGCTGGGGGACCAACGTCGGGGACGGTAGGCGAAGTGGCCACACTATTTCGTTTCCGCCATAGGCGGCCCCCAAAAACTGGCAATCGATTCCATGCGATTGTCCGCCCCTGTTCCGCTGCCGAGCCCGCCGACCGTGCGCGAGGATGTGCTGGTGAAGCCGATCGCCATGATCACAGAACTTGCTGTTGGGCAACCGGATTGGATGAGGAAGCCGGAGGTGATCGCAGCCGCCGCAGTGGTGGTTGTGGTGCTGGCGACGGTTTGGGTTCTGGTGCGGCGGCATCGGCTACGAGGACGATTGCCGGTCGACGAGAAAGCCGAGGTGCTGGCGTTCAGCGCGGGGCTGCGACCGTTGACCGAGGCCGGCGCACGGCAGCGAGCGCACGAGTACGGGTTGCGGCTCGGAGCCGACGATCAGCCGGGATTGCCGATCGGGTTCGCGGTCGATGGCGGGGCACGGTTGTACGGCTCGTTCGAGGAGTTGCATCTCGACATCTGGGGTCCGCGGCAAGGGAAGTCGGCGTGCCGGGCTGTTCCGTCGGTGCTCGATGCGATCGGTGCGGTCATCGTCACCACCGGAACCCGGCGGCTGGTCGATGCCACCCGGGATGTGCGGGCCGCCAAGGGAAGTCCGGTGCGGGTGTTCGATCCGGAGGGACGGCTCGGGGAGGAGCCGGGCTGGTATTGGGATCCGCTGGCCTGGGTGGCGGGTGATCGTAAACGCGCCGCGCATCTGGCCGGGCATTTCGCGCACGGGGAATTGCGCAACGAGTCGCGCGATTACTTCGATATCGAGGGTGAGGAGTTGCTGGCCGGGCTGTTCCTGGCCGCCTCACTGGATTCCCGTCCGATCGTGCAGGTGTGGGATTGGATCGCCAATCCGATGGACAGCGAACCGGTGGAGTTGCTGCGCAGTCACGGCCGCAATTTCGCCGCGGCCGGTGTCGCGGCCATCTACAACACCGACGAGCGCACGCGCAGCGGCATTTTCGGCACCGCCAAGGTGATGGTGCGCTGCCTGCAATACACCGATATGCATCCCTGGCTCACCCCGGGCGGCAATCGTGTTCCCTTCGACGAAGGCGACTTCCTCGACAGCCTCGGCACCCTGTACTGCGTGGCGACACCGGGCCACGGTTCCGCCGCACCCCTGGTCGGTGCTCTGGCCGAGGCGGTGCTGGAGGTGGCGGTCACCCGGGCCGGCGCCTCCCCCGGCGGCAAGCTCGCGGTCCCGCTGACCGCGGTCTTCGACGATGCCGCGAACGCGCTGCGCTGGAACGACTTTCCGCAACGGTGCAGCCGATTCGGCGCCCACGGCATCACGGCGATGGTACTGCTGCAATCCTGGGCGCAGGGCGTGCGTTGCTGGGGCGAGGGCGGCATGAGCGAGCTGTGGTCGGCGGCCACGGTGAAGGTGCTGGGCCCCGGCGTCGAGGACGCGGCCTTCCTGCGTGACCGCGCCGACGGTATCGGCAGCCCCGAGTTCGGTGTGGCGGATTTGCGGGCGCTTCCACGCGGACGCGCCGTCCTCTTCGCTGCCGGCGCCCCGCCCGCGCTCATCAGGACCCAGCCGTGGTGGGACGGCGACTACGCCACCCCGGTCCGCGAGTCGCTCGCCGCACACGAACCGGGTTCGCGCCGTACCGAATTCACCGACCTGATTCCGGCCCGCACAGGGTCCGCTGCCCGCACGGGGTCCGCTGCCCCGACCGAGTCCACCGCCGCCACCGAATCCACTGCCCGGACAGAGTCCACGCTTATCGATCCCGATCAGCCGCCGGATCCCGGCTCGCCGTCGATCGACGAGGTCAAACCGATGTAGTAGCGCGTGCCACTCGGCGCGCGCCCCGACTCCGAATCGGCTGACGGCAAGTTCGTCGTCCACATCGCGGATGCCCTTGACGTTCAGGAAGCCGTGGGCCTCGGGGTGCGGCCGGTCGGTGAAGCCGAACCCCGAAGGCCATCTTCTGCGGCGCGAACAGATGACCGCCGCCGACGAACATGATGAACCCGGCGGACACGATGCCAACGACGGCGGCCCAGGTACCGGCGCGAGTGGGTTTCAGTCCGGTCGCACGCTGACCATGACCTCGCCGGTCGCGTCGGCACGGACCTGGAAGGGTCGGCGTAGCAGTACTGCACCGGCATTTCGGCTGGCGATCGCGATGTGAACGCTGCCCGAGGGCAGGGGTGCGATCGCGCGTACTCGCGCCGAGAGTTCTACTCGCGCACCGGATTCCAGATCGGGGATGCGATTGTCCAAGGCCTCGATATGCAGGGCGTAGGGGGCGAGCAGTTCCAGGGTCAGCCCGGTCACGGTGTCGTCGCCCCGGTTCTCGAGCAGGATCGGCACGGTGTGCTCCTCGCCGACGCCCCATTCACCGGGCAGGTCGATTTCGGCGGTGAGCGTTTGCGGCAGGCGCAGGTGCCGGATCAGCGCGGTGCGCCGGTCCAGCCGGGCACGCAGGTAGAGATTCTCCCCTGGCGCCAGGGTGGAGGGCAGATCGAATTCGAACTCGAGCTCCACGGCGTCGTCGGGGTCCACAGCGATCTCGCGCCGCGCGGTGCCGATCACCCGGTCGAATCCCTTCTCCTCGATCCGGTGCACGACGAGATCGACTGCGGCGCTGCCGAATACGCGCGCGGTTTCGGCGTTGACCAGCTCGACCGTGCCGACGATGCGTCCGCCGTAGACGGGTTCGCCGTCGGTGATCCGGAATCCGTTGCCCGGCGCGAGCGAGCGAGTCCGTACCCCGGCGCAATCCCAATGCGGTTGCGACCAATACCCGGCTTCACACAACTCGTCGATCCAGGACGCCTTGGCGATGGACTGCTGCGGTTCCCGGCATTCGTTGCGGCTGTAGGTGACATCGGAGGCTCCGTCGTCGAGCTGGGCGAATATCCAGTTCTCGTTGGCCATCACGATGAGATCGTTGAACGATTTGCTCGCCACCCCGCGCACCCCGAACTGCGCGCGGGTCTCCGGGGCCATGCCCGGGTATTGGTGCGGATGCAGCGCCCACCATTGCGGCGCGCCGCCGTGCGCGGCGAGGAACTCGATCCAGGTATCGAATGTCCAATCGGCGGCGCCGGTTTCGAGGGCGGCGTCCGCGGTGACCGGGTGGGCGGGCACGCCGATGGCGCGCAGCAGCGCGGTCAGGCAGGCGGCGTCGTCGGCGCATTGGGTCTCGGAGTAGTTGGTGATCAGGTCCAGCACGTCCTGGGTGTGATAGCTGAGGCTGTAGCCGAACAGGCTCTCCTCGGCGCGCGCCACCGCGACCGCCGCGGTGTAGGGGTCCACGGCCCGCGCGGCCGCGGTGATAGCGATCCGGAACACGCGCCAGTCGCTGCATCGCAGGTAGTAGTGCAGTCCCTGAATGCTGTTGGTGCCGCTGCCGAACCAGACCGCGGCGGGGTCGAAGGCGAAGCGCGCCGGCCCGCCGGCCGCGTCCGGGTCGAAGATCACGAAGAACGAGGCCCGGCCCTCGCGGTCCTGGCAGGCGCTGCGGACGTGCACCTGATACTCGCCCACCGGAATCCCCGCCGGTACCGCCCATCCGGCCTGGTTCTGCCAGTCCCAGGCGGCGGTGTAGTAGCCCGGATACAGCTGGGCCGGTGCGAGATCGGCGACGTGTTCGCCGCCGGGCCCGGTGAGCCAGGCGACCACCCGGTCCCGGCAGCAGGCTTGGATCCGGATGCGGGGGCCGCCGCGCCCACGCGGGAACACTCCGCCCGCAATCGCCTGTTCGCCCGGGGCGGGCGCGAAGAACGGGTGCCCGCCGTCGATTTCGATGACGGGCGCTTCGAGCCCGGAGGACACCGTCACCGTATTGGAGACGGGGCTGAGGGTGCCGTTCATGTACTGCACGGCGCTGATGACATCACCGGCCGCCAATTGCGCGCCCTGTCCGAGCGCGAGAATCAGGTCGCCGGGGGCCGCGCCGCCGTGGGTCATGGGACTGCCGTTGCGCAGCACCACCACCGCCGCGTTGATCACCGACCCGCGAACGACCACGTGCCGGGCGCCCGCGCAGATCGGCCCGACCACCTGTGGTGCGCGCAGCTTCGCGCGCGGTGTCTCCGGAGCCGACTCCGGACTGACATTGCCGCACAATTGCTGTCGCGCGGTGATCGGGGTGTTGGAGAGCCTGCGCTGCAACGGGAAGTAGTTGGCGTCAGCGGTGGCGTACCAGCCCGAGGAGACCGACACCCCGTTGTCGAAGATCTCGACGGCCGCGCCGACCAGCAGCCCGGTCAGGGTTACCGCGTCGTTGCCGGGAATCAAGGTGGCGGCGTCCACCCGTGGCGCGGGCGGGGGTACCGGCGCGGCCAGCGGTGTGACAGCACCGGATTCGGGGCCGCGGACCTCGTGATCGGTGCCCTCGCAGGCGATGGCGGCCGCACGCACGCTGCTGCCCGCGTGCAGTGGCGCGGTGACCACGGGATGGTATGGCTGCGCCGCGGCCATCGCCCCGATCTGCCCGCCGTTCTCGGTGACGTGCACCTGTGTGCTGGGCACCAGATTCCCGACCGGCACCACGATGCCGCATTCGTACACCGGTGCGGCGATCACCGGTTGGGTGGTGCGAATCCGGTTGCCGTCCAAGGGTTCCACGGTGACCGGTTGCAGTGAATGCTGGCTGCGCTGCCCGGCGACGACCTGTTGCGCGGTGAGGACCTCGCCGGCGGCGACCGCCCGGCGCAGGGTGATGGTGGCGAATCCGAAGGGCGGTTCGGTCTCGGCGAGCAGGTCGTTGCCGTTGGCGTAGACCCGCACCAGGGCGTGCGCGAGGAATCCGGTGACGTAGACCGCCTGCGCGCATTCGTACACCGGGCGCGCGATCTCGGGTGGGGACAGGCTCTCCTGAATCGGGTACCTGTCGTTGATGTCCGGTCCGAGTGTCATGGCTCCCCCTGGGTGGCTGGATCTTCCCGACCCGTCTCCAGCATCACCGCGAGTTCGCGCCGGCACCCGCGTGCCCGGCTACCCGATTCCGCTGCCGCGCACTACTCGCCCCCGCCGCTCTCACCTGCACCGGAACGCCGATCGCCCGCTCCGGCTGCTACCGGGGCGGGCGATCGGTGAATCTCGGCGGGCGGGAACGCTAGTGCGCCATGATGGCTTTCTCCGCCGCTTCGGGGTTGGCCGGTTTGGTGCGCGGCAGGAACGCGGCCGGGACGAGCGTGGCCAGCAGCAGCACCAGGGCGATGATGAAGGTGTGCCCGAACGCCGAGGCGGCCTGATCGAAGCCTTCGGCCAGTACCGGTGCCGGGACCTTCGAGGCGATCGAGGGATCGTAGTTGGAGGCGATCGCCACCCCCGCTGCCTCGTGATCGTTGAGCAGGCTGGTCAGCACCACGGAAATGGTTGCGGTGCCGATGGATCCGGCGGTCTGGTTGACGATGTTCATCAGGGTGGAGCCGCGTGCGACCTGACCGTGGGTGAGGGTCTGGATGGCGGCGGTCATGGTGGGCATCATGGTGCAGCCCATGCCCAGACCGGTGATGAACAGCGCGCCGCACATCAGCGGATACGGGGTGTCGGCTTTGATCTGGGTCAGGAACGCCATCCCGATGGAGATGATGGTGATACCGGTGAGCACGATCTTGCCGGGCCCGATCTTGTCGACCAACCGGCCCGCGATGGGCATGGTGAGCATGGCGCCCAGGCCCTGCGGGGCGATGAGCAGACCGGCGGCCAGGGTCGATTCCCCGCGCACCTGTTGCAGATACAGCGGCAGCAGCAGGCTGGAGCCGAAGAACGCCATGGCGAACAGGGTCATGGTGAGCGTGGCATAGCGCAGCGACTTGTTCTGGAACAGGTGCAGGTCGATGAGCGGGTGTTTGGTGCGCAGTGCGTGGAACACGAACGCCACCAGCAGTGCCAGGCCGATGACGGCCGGGATGAGCACCTTCTTGGCCAGTACGGTGCCTTCGCCGGGGATGGAGGAGACGCCGTAGAGGAACAGTGCCAAACCCGGTGAGGCGAGCAGCATTCCGACGAAGTCGAAGGTTTCCGAGGGTTCGGGCCGGTCGGCGGGGAAGATCCGCCAGGCCAGGAACAGCGCCACGATGCCGATGGGCAGGTTGATCAGGAAGATCCAGTGCCAGCTGAAGCTGTCGATGAGCCAGCCGCCCAGGATCGGGCCGCCGATCGGCCCCAGCAGCATGGGCACGCCCAGCACCGCCATGACGCGGCCGATGCGCTGGGGCCCGGCGGCGTGGGTCATGATCGTCATGCCGAGCGGCATCAGCATGCCGCCGCCCAGGCCCTGGATGACGCGGAAGGCGATCAGCGATTCGATGCTGAACGCGGTCGCGCACAGCACCGAGCCGGCCACGAACAGCACCAGCGCCAGCATGTAGAGGCGTTTGGTGCCGAAGCGGTCGGCGGCCCAGCCCGTCAGCGGGATGACCGTGGCCAGGGCCAGGGTGTAGCCGGTCAGCGACCAGGCGGCGACGGCGGTGGTGGTGTCGAAGGTCTGCTGGAACTTCGGCAGCGCGATGTTCACGACGGTGATGTCGAGGATCGACATGATCGCCCCGAGCACCACCACACCGGCGATCTTGAGGACGCGCGCGTCTAGTTTGTCGTCGGCGGCGTCGGCCGCCTGGGTATCCGGAGGTGTTGTCACCGCTTCAGCCTGCCAGGTCGGAGGTCGGGGAACCAGCATCTTTTACCAGCGACACGCGCGCGCACCCGATCAGCGCCCTCGGCGGGAGGGCGGGGGCCGGCCGTCGTCATCGTGGCCGACGCCGCGTGCCCGAACGCGAACCCCACCCACCATACCGACCGGTAGCGAATCTCGGGCGAACATGATCGTGCCCGCCCGCTTGCCCGCTGCGCCGATCCTGCTCGTACGCTGGGTTTTCCAGCGGTTGGAGGAGTTCATCGCGATGATCGACCCGGTACTGGGTTTGACGGGTACGCTCACCTCGCCGATCCGCGGCGCGGGAACGCTCGGGGAGGTATTGGTCGCCATCCGCGGGGGAACCGAGCTCTACATCGCGCAATCCGAGGAGGCACTGCCCGCGGGCAGCCCGGTGCTGGTGGTGGGGGTGCATCCCGGGCGTGTGGTCGATGTTGTTGCGTGGATTCCCCTGCCCGGCGATTGACTTCTCGGGAGAGTGGTTCTCCCGAGTACCGAGGGGAGAGAAGTCGTGCTGGGTTATCACGTGCCCGATCCGGACGAGGCGATGCTCGTGTCCGGCGGCAGCACCAAGGACAACGCACCGTTCAAGGTGGTGATCGGGCAGGGCACCTGGGTGATGCCGTTCTTCCGCAAGGTGCGGTATCTGTCGCTGGCGATGTTCGAGTCCGAGATCGGCGAACGCTGCGTCACCAAGCAGGCCATCCAGTTGGATGTACGGGCGGTGATCGCGTTCAAGGTCGCCAACGACACGCAGTCGATCGTCAATGCGGCGCAACGGTTCCTGTCCGAGCAGGAGCGGGAGATGTCGGTGCTGACCGGGCGCATCTTCTCCGGGCATCTGCGTTCGATCGTGGGCTCGATGACGGTGGAGGAGATCATCCGCGAGCGCCAGAAGCTGGCCGACGAGGTGCTGATCGCCTCGAAGATCGAGATGGGCTCGATCGGTTTGACCGTCGATTCGTTCCAGATCCAATCGATCGACGACGGCAATCTGGGCTATATCGCCGCGCTGGCCGCCCCGCACAATGCCGCGGTGCAGCGCGACGCGCAGGTCGCCCAGGCCGCCGCGGCCATGGTGGCCGCCCAAGCCGAGCAGGAGTCCCAGCGCAAGCAGGCCGAGTATCAGCGCGAGACCGCGATCCTGCGCGCGCAGTATCAGCGCGATATCGACAAGGCCAATGCCGAAGCGGCGCAGGCGGGTCCGCTCGCGCAGGCCACCGCGTTGCAGGAGGTGCTGACCGCGCGCGCCGAGCAGGCCCGCAAGGAGGCCGAACTGCGCGAGCAGCAGTTGCAGGCCGAAGTGGTGAAACCGGCCCTGGCAGAGGCGGAACGGGTGCGGATCCTGGCGGTGGCCGAGGCCGATCGCACCCGCATCCAGGCCGAGGCGGCCGCGAGCAACAATCGGATCGCCTTGGACCAGTTGCTGATCGAGCAGCTGCCCGAGATCGTCAAGCAGGCCGCGGGCGGGCTCTCGAATGCGAATCTGACCGTGCTCAACGGCCCGGACGGGGTGAGCGAATTGGTGAACGGCATGGTGGGACAGGGCTTGACGGTGTTCAATTCGTTGCAAAAGGCACTTTCCTCCAACAATGATCAGCACGCGGACTAGAGTGACCGCGAGAGGGACGCGACGAGGAGCGGGTGTTTAGGTGTCCATCGGGAAATTGGTGTCGTTCGATAGTTCTCGGGGTTTCGGTTTCATCCGTCCGGAAGACGGTGGGCCGGACGTGTTCGTCCATGTCAACGACATCGGGTTGGACGAGGACGAATTGCGGCAGGGGCGGGTGTTCGAATTCGATGTGACCGAGGGTGATCGGGGGCCCAAAGCGGTCAACCTGGCCTTGGTCGCCGGGCAGAGCGCGCCGCCGGTGCGGCACAAGAAGGAGCGCGGGGCGGGCGGGCAGCTGACCGCGACCGAGCACAAGCGGCTGATCACCGAGTTGCTGCTGGACGCCTCGCCGGCGCTGACGGCCGGGGAGATCCTGACCATCCGGGATCGATTGACGGCGTTCGCGGATCAGCACGGCTGGATCGAAAACTGACCGGTTCGGATTACGATCGTCTCGGGTAAGGACTCTCAACCGAGGAGGTCGCGTGGATCTGCCCGTCATGCCGCCGGTCAAACCGATGCTGGCGAAATCGATCTCGGAGCTGCCACGCGATCCCGGGCTGTTGTACGAACCCAAATGGGACGGCTTCCGCTGCATCGTCTTCCGCGACGGCGACGAGATCGAACTCGGATCCCGCAACGACCGGCCCCTGACCCGGTACTTCCCCGAACTGGTGGAGCTGCTGGGTCAGGTGCTGCCGCCGCGGTGCGTCATCGACGGGGAGATCGTGGTGGTCACCGCGAACGGACTGGATTTCGACACGCTGCAACAGCGGCTGCATCCGGCGGCCTCACGGGTCAAGAAGCTGGCCGCGGAAACCCCGGCCAGCTTCGTCGGTTTCGACCTGCTGGCCCTGGGCGATCGGGACCTGACCGAGCAGCCCTTCGCCGAGCGCCGCAAACTCCTGGAAACCATCCTGGACACCGCGGACGACACGCGCGCCCACATCACCCCGATCACCTCCGATCCCGAGGTGGCGCAGGACTGGTTCACCCGATTCGAGGGCGCGGGCTTCGACGGAGTGATGGCCAAGGCCGCCGATCTGCCCTACATGCAGGACAAACGCCTGATGTTCAAGATCAAGCACGAGCGCACCGCGGACTGCGTGATCGCCGGATTCCGCTGGTACAAGGACGGCCAGGGCGTGGGATCGCTGCTGCTGGGGTTGTTCGACGACGAAGGTAACCTGCATCACGTCGGGGTGGCGAGCAGTTTCACCGCCAAACGCCGTCAAGAGTTGGTGGACGAATTGAAACCCTTGCGCGAGTACGCCCTGGACAACCATCCGTGGCGCAGCTGGGCCGATGCCGCCGCCCAGGCCAAGGCAGAGGGCAAGATGCCCGGCGGGGTCTCGCGCTGGACCGGCGGCAAGGATCTGTCGTGGGAGCCGTTGCGGCCCGAGCTGGTCGGTGAGGTGCGCTATGAGCACGTGATGGCGAGACGGCTGCGCCACGGTGGCCGGCTGGTGCGTTTCCGCACCGACCGCACCCCCGAATCGTGTACCTACGCTCAGCTCGACGAGGTGGCACCGGCCGAGCTGGCCGATATCTTCGCCGAGGCCAGAGCCGCGAAGGAGGCCGGGCGGTGAAGGAGTCGATGAGCGTGCAGGTCGACGGGCGCACGGTCACCATCTCCAATCCCGGCAAGGTGTACTTCACCGAACGCGGTGAGACCAAACGCGATCTGGTCGAGTACTACCTGGCCGTGGGTGAGCCGTTGATGCGTACCGTGCGCGATCGGCCGCTGCTGCTCGAGCGTTATCCCGATGGGGCCGGCGGTAAATCGTGGTTCCAGAAACGAGTACCCAAGTCGGTGCCGGAGTGGTTGCAGACCACCGAGGTCTCCACTCCGAACGGCACCGTCAGCGACGCACTGGTGGCGGCCGATATGGCGCACATCCTGTGGGCGGTCAACTTGGGCTGCTTGGGTTTTCACGTCTGGCCCACCCACGCCGACGCCGACAAGGTCAGCACCGCGCCCCCGGTGTACGACGCGGCCGGCGCGGTGCTGCCGCCGACCGGGGTCACCGACGAGTTGCGCATCGACCTCGATCCCTCCCCCGGCATCTCCTTCGAGGATCTGCGCGCGGCCGCGTTCCGGGTGCGCGAGCTGTGCCGGGAACTGGGAATCGACGTGCGGGTCAAGACATCCGGCTCGCGCGGCCTGCATCTGTACGCCCTGCTGCGACCGGAATGGGACGGCTACCAGGTGCGGGCCGCCGCGGTCGCGCTGGCCCGCGAGCTGGAGCGCCGCCATCCCGACACCATCACCGCGGCCTGGTGGAAGGAGGAGCGCGGCTCCCGCGTCTTCGTCGATTTCAACCAGAACGCCCCGCACAAAACGGTTTTCGGCGCGTGGTGTGTGCGCCCGAAGGTCGGCGCGCAGGTCTCCACCCCGATCGCCTGGGACGAGCTGGCCGAGATCGTGCCCGAGCAGCTGACCATCGCCACTGTGCCCGCCCGGGTCGCCGAGCTCGGTGATCCGTGGGCCGACCGCACCCCGCAGTCGATCACGCCGCTGCTCGAGATGTCGGACAAGGACATGGCCGCCGGGCTGATGGATGCGCCGTGGCCGCCGGTGTATCCGAAGATGCCGGGCGAGCCGCCGCGCGTGCAGCCGAGCAAGGCTCGCGCCAAGGATGCCGAGCAGTAGCCCGCAATGCCCTGCCCGGCACCACCTCCCGAATTACGAAAGGAACTCTTTCCATTATTTGCGGGGCGTGGCAGCATCGGCGCATGCCTATCGCAACCACCTCCATCGACCATGTGCGGCTGACGGTTTCCGATATCGAAGCCTCACGCAAGTTCTACGAGACGGTCTTCGACTGGCCGATCCTCATCGAGCATCCCGAGAACGCCGACGAGGCGACGCGCAAGGCGCTGGGGTTCCTGTTCGGCGGTGTGCTCTACCGGCTCGGTGACAACCAGTTGCTGGGGTTGCGGCCGGTCGCCGAGGACGAATTCCACGAAGACCGGTGCGGGCTGGATCATCTGGCGTTCACGGTGCCCGATCGGGCCGCGCTCGAGGCCGCGGCCGTGCTGCTGGACGAGCACGGCATCGCGCACGAACCGATCAAAGAGCTCGGACTGATGGCGATCCTGGAGTTCCGCGACCCCGACAACATCGCGCTGGAGCTGGTCGCGCACCTGTGATCAGGCGCGGGCGGCGAGCACCGGCGCCAGCGCGCGCAGCGCGGGCAGGGTGTCGTGAGCACCGAGGATCTGCACCGCGATGTGGTCACCGCCGGCGCGCAAGTGGGCGGTGACCTGGTCGGCGACCCGGTCGGCGTCGCCGTGGGCCACGACGGCATCGAAGAGGCGATCGCTGCCGGGGGTGGTCAGGTCGGCGTCGTCGAAACCGAAGCGGCGCAGGTTGTTCGTGTAGTTGGACAGGCCGGTGTAGAAGCCGATGACCGGGCGTGCGGCCGCGCGCGCCCGGTCCGCATCGGTGTCCAAGACCACCTTGTGTTCGGGGATGATGAGCGCGTCGGGCCCGAGCTGGGTACGCAATTCGGCGACGTGCTCGGGGACGGTGAGGTACGGCAGGGCGGCGGCGGTGCGGTCGCGGGCCAGCTTCGCGACGCGCGGGCCGAGAGCGGCCAGGGCGCGCCCGCGCTGGGGGACGCCGAGTTCGTCGAGTTCGTCGAGGTAGGCGACCAGGGCGTCATAGGGTTTGGTGTAATCACCGTCGTTCTCGCGATGGCCCGCGCCGACACCGAGCAGGAAGCGGCCGGGGAATCGCTGTTCGAGGCGATGGTAGGTGTCGGCGGCGGTCTTGGCCGGGGACGACCAGATGTTGACGATGCTGGTGGCGATGGTGATCGATGCGGTGGCCTCGAGCAGGCCGTCGTAGCCGTCCCAGTCCGCGGCCGGGGAGCCGCCCAGCCAGATGGCACCGTAACCGAGTTCCTCGATTTCGCGGGCCGCCTGCGGTGTCATCGTCGAATAGGCTTGCCAAACACCGTATTTCCCGAGATCGTCTGTCGTCATACGAGTCCGCAACACCTGGATATCTCAGGCAATTCCCGGTGCGGGCGGCGGGTGCGGGCGCGTAGCCTCGCGGGGTGACCGACACCGTGCAAGCACCGATCGTCGCCGTGACCGTCTATCCCGGTCAGGCCAGAATCACGCGCCGCGCCACCCTCGACCTCGAAACCGGGGCGCGACGGGTGGAGATCGGCGGACTACCGCTGGGTTTGCTGCGCGATTCGGTGCGCATCAACGGGCGCGGCGAGGCGAGCGTGGTCGGGGTGGATGTCACCACGGCACGCAATCCGCGATCACCGGATGAGACGGTGCACGAGCTGGAGAAGCGGGCACTGGCGGCCCGGCTGGGGTTGGCGGAGGTGACCGACAGCGAGGCCGTCGCCGAGGGGCGCATCGAATTGCTGCGCGAGATCGGCCGCAAATCCGGGGAGACGCTGGCGAAAGCGCTGGCGCACAGCAAGATCGAGCCGCAGCGGATCGCGACGGTGAACGACGCCATGGCGCGTCAGCTCTCGGACGCGCTGGCCGGCAAACGCGAGCTGGCCGAGCAACGTCGGCGCTGCGAGCAGGAATTGCACGCCGTGGAGCGGGAATTGGCGGCATTGCGTCGTCAGAGCGCCCCGGATCGGCAGGCGGTGGTGGTCGATCTGGAGGTGCGGGCGGACGGGCCGGTCGAGGTGGAGCTGTCGTATGTGCTCGACGACGCGCGCTGGGTCTCGAGCTACGACATCCGGTTGCGCGGTGAACAACTCACCCTGACCTGGCATGCGGAGATCACCCAGAACACCGGGGAGGATTGGCCCGAGTGCGAGCTCGCGCTGTCCACGGCGCGCCCGGCGATCGCGGCGCGGCTGCCCGAGCTCGAACCCTGGTTCCTGGACCGCAAACTCCCACCGGTGCCGCCTGCGCCGGTCCCGGTGGCGGCCGGGGGTTACGGCGCGGCGCCGGGCGCAATGCCCGACGGCGAGAGTGCCGTGCCGTCCGCACCCCGGATGATGGCGCGCCGAAGTTTCACGCCCCCGCCGCAGGCCGTGGTCGAGCACGGTGTCGCCGCCACCACCTATCGCCCCACCCGCACGGTCGCGGTGCCGGCCGATGGTTCGGCGCATCGCACCACGGTGACGGTCATCGACCTGGGCGCCACCCTCGACCATGTCACCGCACCGGTCGCCGGCACCGAGGCGTTCCTGCGCGCCACCGCGATCAATACCTCCGAGCATGCGTTGCGGCCGGGAAAGGCGTCGGTGTTCCACGAGGACGAGTTCGTCGGCACCACCACCCTCGAGGTGTGGGCGCCGGGTGAGGAGGTGGAGTTGAATCTCGGTGTGGACGACCGTATCCGGGTCGAACGAGAGCTGATCCGCCGCACCGCGGGCAAGGCGATGATCGGCAGCAGCAAACGCCGCGAAGCCCAATACCGCATCAAGGTCGCCAACCATTCGCCACGCGCCACCGAAATCACTGTCCTCGACCAGCTTCCGGTGTCACGTGACGACGGCATCACGGTCAAGGATGTCACCTGCCGCCCGGATCCCAAGGAGCGCACCGAACTCGGAGAGCTCACCTGGGAGCTGGCCCTGGAATCCAATGCGGCCGTAGAGATTACGGTCGGATTCCGGGTGGACACCGCCCGCGGCATCGAGTTGGCGGGCTGGCGGGAGTAGCACCACTCAGCGCCTGGTCTGGTACCTGGCCAGCAGCACGCCGCCGGGAAAGGTCCGGGTCTCCACCAGCTTCAGGTTCACCCAGTTGTCCAGGGTCGTGAAGAACGGCGTGCCGCCGCCCACCAGGACCGGGTGGGTGACGGTGACGTACTCGTCGATCAGCCCGGCCCGCATGGCCGCGGCGGCGAGGGTGGCGCCGGCGATATCCATGGGGCCGCCGTCCTCGCCTTTGAGCCGGGTGATCTCGGTGACCGCGTCGCCGGTGACCAGGCGGGTGTTCCAGTCGACGTCGCGGGTGGTGGCCGAGAACACCACCTTCGGCATGTCCCGCCAGCGCCGGGCGTACTCGGCCTGCGCCGGGGTGACACCCGGCTGCTGGTCGGCGGTCGGCCAGTGGGAGCTCATCGTCTCCCACAATTTGCGCCCGTACAGCGCCAGGCCCGTCGCCGCGACCCGGTCGGACCACCACTGGAACAACTCGTCGTCGGGTGCACTCCAGCCGAGGTCGTCGCCGGGCGCGGCGATGTAGCCGTCCAGGCTCAGGTTCATGCCGAAGGTGAGTTTCCGCATGGCATCACACTGACACGAGCCGGTATTCGATGGTGGTCTTTTACCGGTCGCCGGCCGGGGTGAGCCATACCGCGACCGAGGCGAGCGCGCTGAGTGCGGCGCCGAACCACAGCACCGCGGTCAGGGCGATCGAGTCGGTGAGGAGGCCGCCGAAGAGTGCGCCCGAGGCGATCGCGAGGTTGAACGTGGCGGTGTTCAATGCGGTTGCGGCCTCGGTGGAATCGGGGGCGGCGCGCAGGATCCAGGTCTGCACGCCGACCGGGATGCCACCGAAGGCCAGACCCCAGGCGATCAGCAGTGCGATCGCGGTGATGGGGGTGGCGCCGAGGAGGGCGACCAGGATCAGGACGGTGGCCAGGGTGACGCTGATGGTGACCAGGGTGGCGTGGATATTGCGGCCGGTGGCCGTGCCGGTCACGAAATTGCCGACGATGCCCGCGATTCCGAAGGCCAGCAGGGCGGGCCCGATCATCGCCTTGTCGATTCCGGCGTGGTCCTGCAAGATCGGGCTGATGAAGGTGAAGGCCGCGAAGTGACCGCTGACCAGCAGGAAGGTCATGAGCACGCCGGTGCGTACGACCGGGTTGCGGAATTGTGCGGCGAGCGTACGCAAATGGACGGGCGTGCCGGCCGGCAGCGGCGGTAGCAGCAGGAGCAGGGCGGCCACCACCAGCAATCCGAGTCCGCCCAGCAGCCCGAAAGCCACTCGCCAGTCGGTGAGTTCACCGATCAGGGTGCCGGCGGGGACGCCGAGTACGTTCGCGGCGGTGGCGCCGCCGAAGGCGATGGCGGTGGCTTGCGGGACGTAGCGGTCGGGCACCATGCGCACCGCGATGCCCGCGGCCAGCGCCCAGAAGCCGCCGATGGCGATGCCGATCAGTACGCGGGAGCCGAGCAGGACCGCGAAAGACGGTGCGGTGGCGGACAAGACGTTGGCCGCGACCATGAGGACGATCAGGCCGAGCAGCACCAGGCGGCGATCGAGCCGGCCGATCGCGACCGGCAGCACCGGTGCGGTGGCCGAGGCGACCAGGCCGGGCGCGGTCACCATGAGTCCGGCGGTGCCCTCGGAGACGTGCAGGTCGGCGCCGACCGAGGTGAGCAGGCCGACGGGCAGCTGTTCGGAGGTGACCATGGCGAAGGTGCCCACGGCCACCGCACCCACCCCCAGCCAGCGATGCCAGGACACGCGCTCGGATTCGCCTGGTGCAGTGGATGATTCGGTTACTGAAGTCATTTCGGTTACTCCTGGAATCGTTCTGTGTGAGGCCGGCTTGCGGTCAGGCCGAGGTGTGGGCTGCCGTCGACGCGGATCGTCTGGCCCGAAACCCAGTCCGCGCCGGTCGAAGTCAGCCACTCCACGACCCGGGCGACGTCCTCGGGCTGGCCGAGCCGGCCACGCGGGGAGGCGGGCAGGGGCTGATCCTCGCCCGCCGCGCTATCGCCGACCGGGCCCGGGGCGACCGCGTTGACAGTGATGTCGCGGGCCGCCAGTTCGTGCGCGGCGGCGACGACCAGGGTGTCGACCGCCGCTTTGGCCGCCGCGTACAGCCCGCGCCCGGCGGGCGGGAGCGCGCTGCTGATCACCACGTATCGGCCGTGGTCGGCCAGGTGCGCGGTGGCGGCCCGCAAGGTGTGGAAGACGCTGCGGACATTGCTGTCGATCAGCAGATCGAAATCGGCGTCGGTGGAGTCCGACAACGCCTTCGAGCGCATGCTGCCGACGGTGTGCACGACGATGTCGATGCGTCCGTGCCGGGTTTTCACGCCCGAGAACAGCCGCGTCACATCCTCGGAGCGGGTGGCGTCGGAGCGGATGGCCTCCACCGGCACCGCGTACCGGTCCAGCCGGGCCAGGGTGCGGGCGGCGGCATGCTCGCCGCGGGAGTAGGTGAGCACGGTGACCGCGCCGCGTGCCGCCATCGATTCCGCGCACGCCGCACCTTGATCGCGGCTGCCGCCGATCACCAGCGCCACCTTGCCGGTGAGATCGCGTGCGGCGGCGCTCGCTGCGTCGCGCCGGCCGTATTGCTCGCACGGGACGGCGGTGTCCATCAGGTGCGGCCGTGCGGGTCGGTCACGGCGGGCTGTTCGGTGCGCGCGGGGGTGAAGCAGTTGCGGCTGCGCCAGGAGGGACGGCGGCCGAAAGTCCGCTCGGTGCTGCCGGTTCCGGAGCCGGCGGGCCCGGTGAGAGTGCCGCGCGCGCCGGTGGTCGCGGCGGCAGCGGCGTGGTCGGGCGGTGTGGTGATCATGGTCGAGCTGTCCTTCGCGGGGGTCGGGGCCGAGGCGCAGCGGGCGGGTCGCTCGCTGTTGCTTTCAGCTTGCTGTGCCCGCGACCGGAACGGAAACAGGAGCTTTCTGTATCGGCCACCGACATTTCCTGTGGCCCAGCGACATTCGCTCTACCAGCATCGATGTGGATGAATTCGGCTCGCGCGGCGGCTGATTCGCCCCTCGCGTACGGTGATCGCGTGATAGCTCTCGATATTCGTCAGTTGCAGTCGTTCCTGGTGGTGGCCGAGGAGCTGAACATCACCCGCGCCTCTGCGCGCCTGCACCTGACCCAGCAGACGCTGTCGGCGCAGATCCAGCAGCTCGAACGCGCGATCGGGGTGACGCTGCTGGTGCGCACCTCCCGCGGGGTGCTGCTGACGCCCGCCGGAGTGGAGCTCGAGCGCGGCGGCCGGGAACTGGTCGCGGACGCGGGCGAACTCGCGGAACGGGTGCGCGCCACCGAGAGCGGGCGGCTGGGCCGGCTGCGCGTGGCCTGCTGCCCGTACGCGACCGCCCTGTTCGCCACCGAGGTCGCCGATGCCATGGAGGCCGCGGTCCCGGGCCTGGAAGTCGAACTGGTCACCGTGCACACCCCGCCCCAGGAGCGGGCCCTGCTGCTGTCGGGCGAATGCGATGCGGCGTTCATGTGGACTCCGCTCGGGGATCCGGTGCTGCACCACGCGGCCATCCGCACCGACCACCGCGCCGTCGCCCTGTCACCGAAACATGCGCTGGCCCAGCAGGATTCGGTGACGCTGACCGATCTGGCGGCCGAACCGGTGATCCGGCCGGACATCTTCCTGTCCGAGGAGAACCTCTGCCATTGGATCGCCGACCCGCGCCCGGACGGCTCCCCCGCCCTGCGCGGCCCCGCGGTCACCGCGCTCGAGGACGCCCTGCTAATGGTGGCGCGCGGCAAGGGCGTCTGGCTGGCCCCGGAACCCTTGAGCCGCTGGATCCCGCTGACCTCGGTGGTCTGGCGTCCGGTCACCGACGCCCCGCCCTCGGAACTGGCCGTGGTGTGGACCGATACCGCCCCGCACGCCTTGATCGCGCGCATGATCGCCGAGGTGCGCCTGATCACCGGCTACACCCGCCCGGCGGCCACGGCGGCCTGAGCCGCGGGACGAATCTGCTGCCCGCGCGGCCCTTTTCGTCACCGCGGCACGCTTTCGACGGGAATCTCACTGCGGTAGGTGAGATTCCGGCCGGGAGCACGCCGCATCGACTGGTGTGTCGGACGCCGGGACGAAGGCCGGCTCAGCGGGTGCCGTTGACCTTCGGGAACGTCTGGGCCACCAGGGTTTCCAGGGAGTCGGCCAGCAGGGCGTGCACGTGTTCGCGGGTCAGGCTGCCGCGCACGATCCATTCCCGGCCGGCGGCCTTGACCAGGCCGCCGTAACAGCGCACCAGGGCACGCAATTCGGCGCTGTGCAGCGAATCGGACAGGCCCATCATCTGGACCATCCGGTCGGCGGCGGCGTAGTCGGCTTCGTCCAGGATGCGCTGCACTTCCGGGTCGTCGCCGACGCCTTCGTGCCCGGTGACCTTCACCCAGGTGCTGCCGTGCTCGCCGATGGTGTCCAGCAGCCAGGCCACGCTGGCCTCCACGCGTTCGCGGGTACTGCCGGTGGGGGCGGCCATCTTCTCCGGGCGCGGCAGGGTCACCATGCGGCGCACGACCGCCAGGTACAGGTCGCGTTTGTTGCCGAAGTAGTGGTTGATCAGACCCCGGGCCACGCCGGCGCGGGCGGCCAGTTCCGCGGTGGAGACCGCCGCGTACGGGCGTTCGCCGAACATGTCGATGGCGCACGAGAGGATCTGGGCGCGCCGTTCGTCGGGTTCGAGGCGACGCCGCCGGGAGGGGGCGTCGGTCTCGGGTGCGGTCGGCTCGATCGCGCTCTCGCCCACGGGCTTGCCGGGCGCAGCGCTGCCGAGATCGTCGCCGGAGTGCTCCGGCGACGCGGTGTCGTTGTCGCGGCCGGGCGTGGCCGGCGGTGCGACGTCAGAGTGAGCGGGCAATGAGGTCCTTCATCACCTCGTTGGCGCCCGCGAGGATCCGCAGAACCCGGGCGCCGGTGTACAGCTGGGCAATCGGATACTCGGTCATGTATCCGTAGCCGCCGAAGAACTGAAGGCAGCGATCCACCACATTACCGAGTTGATCGGTCAACCAGTACTTCGACATGGCGGCGGTGGGGATATCGAGCTGTCCGGCCAGGTGTTTGGTGATGCAGTCGTCCAGGAACACGCGGCTGACCTTGGCGATGGTGGCGCACTCGGCGAGCTCGAACCGGGTGTTCTGCATGGCGAACAGCGGTTTGCCGAAAGCCTCACGGCCCTTGGTGTAATCGATGGTCAGCTCGACCGCGCGCTCGGTCATCGAGACCGCGAGAATGCCGGTGACCAGACGTTCCTGCGCCAGCATGGCCATCATCTGATAGAAGCCCTGGCCTTCGGCGTCACCGAGCAGGTTCGAGACCGGCACGCGCAGGCCGTCGAAGAACAGCTCGGCGGTGTCCTGGCCCTTGCCGCCGATCTTGGACAGGATGCGGCCGCGATTGAATCCCGGGGTGTCGTCGCAGACGTCGGCGTAGATCAGTGAGATGCCCGCCGCGCCCTGGGAGGTGTCGGTTTTGCAGGCGATGACGATGCCGTCGCAGAGCCAGCCGTTGGAGATGAAGATCTTCGAACCGGTGATGACGTACTCGTCGCCCTCGCGCACCGCCCGCGTCTTGATCGATTGCAGATCCGAGCCGGTGCCCGGTTCGGTCATGCCGATCGAGAGCACGATCTCCCCCGAGGCGGCCTTGGGCAGCACCCGGGCCTTGAGCTCCTCGGACCCGAACTGGTGGATGTAGGGCGCGATGATCGAGGAGTGCACCGACATGCCCAGCGCACCGTCCCCGGCGTGGGTCTGGGCTTCGATGATGGCGGCCTCGTGCGCGAACGTGCCTCCGCCGCCGCCGTATTCGGCCGGGATGGCCGCGCACAGCAGGCCGAGTTCACCGGCCCGGTTGTAGAGGGCGCGGTCGGGGTGGCCCTGTTCGACGAACTTCTCCTCGTGCGGCACCACCTCCTTCTCGAAGAATGTGGTCGCCAGACCACGTACCGCTTCGACCTCGTCGTCGCTCCAGGCGGGGCGTGCCATCGAAAGTTCCTTCGCTCGTTGCCGCGTGCGACACATCGCCGTGTCGAGACCAAGGATGCAGCGCTATTGGCGAAGTGTCAACAGAGTGTCAATGACCGCCGGCGCGGGACTGATTGACCTCGGCGAGCGTGGTGAAGATCGGCGTGTCCGGATCGGCTTCGATGCCCTGACGACGCAGATAGCCATCGATCAAACCCCAGGTGAGCTCGGTGGCCTGCGCGACGAACTCGGTGGTCTGCTCCGGTGTGGGCGTATCCGAATCGGTCAGCCACAGATCGGTGATGGCGACCACCGCACCGATCAGCGCGCGCGAAAGGTAGTCCAGCCCCGCGGTATCCAGGGGTACGGCCTCGGCGATCTGCTGCGCCATCTTGGTCAGCCGCCGCGCGGCGGCCCGGCCCAGATCCAGTTGCAGCACACCCGAACCCGACTGCTGCAACACCGGGGCCTGACCCAGGTAGCGGAAGACGTTGGGGTGCTCCAGGATTCCCTGCGCGTACAAGGTGAACACCTTGCGCAAGGCCGCGCGCGGGGGCTGGAGCATGAGCGTCATATCGCTGCCCGCCGCCGAAAACGCCTGCCGCGACATCCGATCGGCGATCTCGGTGAACAGATCCCCCTTGTCCGCGAACTGCCGGTACAGGCGCGGCTTGGTGATGTTCGCTTCGCGGGCGATGTCGTCCATGCTCGGGCGCGGGCCGTCGCGATCGATCACCCGGATCGCAGCGTCCACGATGTCGTCACGGGAAACCGGGCGCACGGAACCGGCACTGGTACGAGCCACCCGCCGAGTGTACATGTACCGCCGGTACGCCGCCCTCCCCCAGCATCCCGCCCGGTTTGTCCGCGTCGTTACCGGGTAGACACGTGACAGACGACACATCCGAGGTCCGCCACACGGCATTGCATTCACCTCGAACGTACTGCCAGTATCGATAACCGTACCGGCGGTACGCACCGGTGTGCGCAGGGGTCACACCGGCACGGAAACCAGACGCTTTCGACCGGAAAGACGCCGATGACACACCCAGCAACCCAACTCGCCGACACCCTCGGGGCGCCACTACCCGCCGCCTTCGACCGGCTCAGCGACGCCGACCACACCGAACTCGAACGCCTCCTCACCACCGCGCTCACCCGCCGCGGCGAAAGCCTCGACAACGCCATCGGCAACTCCCTCGACATCGTGCCGCGCCTCATGCGCCCGGCCGTCAAGAAAGCACTGGGCCTGTGAGCGAACACCTCGTCGCCGTCGCCGAAACCACCAAACTCGCCCGGCTCCTCGGCATCACCGACCCCACCGAACTCGACTTCCTCGTCGACCTGCCACCCGCCGCCATCCGCGAATTCCGCGAACGCGCCACCGACCTGCTCTTCGACCGAGACGCCAAGCGGCTCAAAGGCATCGCTGCCGCCAGCAAACTCGTCCCCGTCGGCATCAGCTCCAAAATGGCCGAACGCGCCTTCGGACCCGTCCTCTGCGCCGCCGTCGCCGGCGCCGTCGAACCACAGCGCGCCATCGACATCGCCAAAGCCCTGCCCACCCGATTCCTCGCCGAATGCTCGGTCCTGCTCGACCCCCGCCGCACCGCCGACATCATCGCCGCCGTACCACCCAAAATGGTCGCCGACGTCGCCCGCGAACTACTCGCCCGCGGCGACCACATCACCATGGGCCGCTTCGTACACGTCGTCCCCGAACCCGCCCTGCGCGCGGCCGCACCCATCATGAGCGACACCGACCTGCTGCGCATCGGCTTCCTGCTCGAAGACAAATCCGCCATCGACGACGTCCTGCACATCGTCTCCGACCGCGTCGCCGGCGTCATCCGCGCCGCCCACACCCAGAACATGTGGGCCGAAGGCATCGACCTGCTCGACTCCATCGCACCCCACAACCGCGCCTGGATCGGCGACATCACCGCCGGCCTCGGCGGCGACGTCCTCGACGCCCTCATCGGCGCCGTCGCCGAACTCGACGCCTGGGCGACCCTGCTGCCCATCACCAGCGCCATGAGCCACGACAGCCTGCGCCTGTTCGCCGAACGCCCCGCCGTACACGCCGAACCCGTCCTCGCCGCCGTCATGGACACCGCCCTCGACGGCGGCCAATGGGTCGACCTGCTACCCCTCGCCGGCCACCTGCCCACCCCCGCACTCGAATTCATCGCCACCCGCGTCGGCGAACAAGACGACGAACGCCTCGGCCAACTCATCCGCGACGCCGACACCGCCGGACTCTGGGACGCCCTCATCCCCATCGCCCTCACCCTCACCGACGACCACCGCCGCCGCATGGCCGGACTGCCCGTCATGCAGGAAACCGAAGTACTGCGCGCCGTCATCACCGCCACCGCCGACAACGACCTCTGGTCCCAAGCCCTGCCACTCGTCGACGCCCTGCCCGACAGCGCCAAACCCACCCTCGCCGCAGCCATCGGCGACCTGTCCCGCGACCAACTCCTGGCCGCCATCCTCACCGCCTCCCGCAGCGACAACATCCACACCCTCGTCGACATCGCCCTCGCCCAGGAACCCAGCGGCCGCCCCCGCGTCCTGCAAATCATCGACGGCATGGACGAACTCGAGGAATTCCTCACCGCACTCACCCCCGAAACCCCGGACGTGGTGTGGCAGGCCCTCATTCAAGTCCGCGACGAAATCCCCGCCAACCTGCTGCCCCTGCTCGCCGAACGCGCCCGCGAACTCGGCCGGGACACCGACGCCGACCAACTCGAACCCGTCGGCGCCCACACCGAATAACCCCCGCGGCGGGGTGGGGAGCCGTCACCCGACGGCGCGATGCGAGAATGGACCGTCCCCCACCCCGCACACGAAGGATCAGCGCACCTCCCGATGGCCGAGCACACCACCCCGGTAGACCAGACCCACGCACCGGCCATCGACCCCGACGAGCTGGCCACCTGCCTGCGCGTCCTGGAACAAGCGGGCCAACTCGACGCCAAGCACCCCGACTCCATCACCGTGCAGCGCGCCGTCGGGCGCATGTTCAAAAAGCTCAAGCGCAACAAGCGCATCGAATCACGCGAAGCCGTCGCCGCCGCCGACCGCGCCGTCGTCGCGGCCACCGCCACCGGATCACCCAGCCGCATCGACGACGAGACCGCGGGCATCCCCATCAGCTCCGCCACCGAGGACGGCAGCGCCGGTACCCTCATCCGGCCGCGCCCCTGCTACATCTGCAAGCAGCGATACACCCGCGTCGACGCCTTCTACCACCAGCTCTGCCCCGACTGCGCCGCCCGCAGCCACGCCAAACGCGACGCCCGCACCGACCTCACCGGACGACGCGCACTGCTCACCGGCGGCCGCGCCAAGATCGGCATGTACATCGCGCTGCGACTACTCCGCGACGGCGCGCACCTGACCATCACCACCCGATTCCCGAACGACGCCATCCGCCGCTTCGCCGCCCAGCCCGACAGCGCCGACTGGCTGCACCGGCTGCGCATCGTCGGCATCGACCTGCGCGATCCCGCCCAGGTCGTCGCCCTTGCCGATGACGTCGCGGCACAAGGCCCCCTCGACATCCTGATCAACAACGCCGCGCAGACCGTGCGCCGCAGCGCGGGCGCCTACAGCGCACTCGTCGAAGCCGAGAACGGGCCGCTGCCCGCCGGCGAACTCCCCGACGTCGTCACCTTCGGCAAGACCATGCAGGCGCACCCGACCGCGCTGACCGCATCGCTGACACCCTCGCTCACCGCCGAGGACATCACCGACCTCGCCCTGGTCGCCGGATCGGCCACCCCCGAACGCATTTCGGCCGGCGTCGCCATCGACGCGGGCGGCCTCGTACCCGATCTCGCGCACACCAACAGCTGGGTGCAGGGCGTCGGCGAGGTCGATGCCACCGAACTGCTCGAAGTGCAGCTGTGCAACTCGGTCGCCCCGTTCATCCTGATCTCGCGCCTGCGCGCCTCCATGGCCTCGGCCGCGGCCAAACGCAAGTACGTCGTCAACGTCTCGGCCATGGAAGGCGTCTTCGCCCGCGGCTACAAGGGCCCCGGGCATCCGCACACCAATATGGCCAAGGCCGCGCTGAACATGCTCACCCGCACGAGCGCGCGCGAAATGTTCGAGACCGACCGGATTCTCATGACCGCCGTCGACACCGGCTGGATCACCGACGAGCGTCCGCACTACACCAAGATCCGCCTCGCCGAGGAAGGGTTCCACGCTCCCCTCGACCTGGTCGACGGCGCGGCGCGGGTGTACGACCCGATCGTGCGCGGCGAAGACGGCGACGATCTGCACGGCGTCTTCCTCAAGGACTACGAACCCTCCAACTGGTGAATCCGGAGGGGCCGAGCGGCCTCTCTCTTCATGGGCTGGTCTTTAATCCTTTGGTTTTTGGGAGTCTTCTACTACCTGAAGCACTTTTACATGCGTAGATGCGCATATCTAAGTATTGATATGTAAAACATAAGGCCAGTAAAGGGGGTGCGTATATACGCCGACACAAGCGTGACCAGCCGAATCGGCCGGCTCCTCGCCCGGGATGCCTGACGCGAAGCGATACCGACACTTCCGGACATACATCACAAACTGCGCATATCCGCATGTGGAGATGCCTCTATCAACCAATCCCCTCCCCCGCCCCGCCGGGTCGGCGATAATCGATCACCATGGGCAGCAAGGGTATTGGCTCGGTCCTGCGCGATCGGGTTCCGTTTCTGCGATGGTCCTGGATCCGATTCGTGCTCGGCGCACCGACTTTCGTGCGCACCGGCCAGGTAGGTGACGGACGCGAAGCCGCAGCCCGCGCGTACGTGCTGGCCCACTCCACCGCCGGCGACCCCGACAGTGTGCTCGCCGCCTTCGACGACTTCGCCCGCGACCACCGCATGCTGGTCAATATCGGCGACGAGAAGGGCCTCATCCTCGACGCCGCGCTCGCGCGCGCCGAGCCGCACCTGCTGCTCGAACTGGGCGCGTACTGCGGCTACAGCGCCGTCCGCACCGGACGCGCCCTCTCCCCCGACGATCTATTGGTCTCGGTCGAGTTCAATCCGGCCAATGCCGAGATCGCCCGTGCCGTCATCGATCACGCGGGCCTGTCCGACCGGGTGAGCGTGCTGGACGGCAGCATCGGCGACGACGGCAAGACCATGGCCCGGCTGGCCGATCACGGGTTCGGGCCCGGCACACTGGATTTCGTCTTCATCGATCACGACAAGGACGCCTACCTGCCCGATCTGAAGACGCTGATCGGCGCCGGCTGGTTCCATCGCGGCAGCGTGGTGCTCGCCGACAATGTCGGCGTCCCGGGCGCACCGGGTTATCGCCGCTACATGCGGGACGAGGAAGGCCGGTCGTGGCGCACCACCGAGCATCGCACCCATGTCGAATATCAGTCCCTGCTGCGGGATCTGGTGCTCGAGTCGGTGTATCAGCGCTGAGGTAGCTCCCGCAGCAGCACATCGAACTCGGGGGCATCGGCCCAGGACGGCCGCAGCCTGCCCACCCGTTGCCAGCCCCAGGACAGGTAGCGATCGTAGGCGCGCTGATTCGCCGGATCCACCAGCAGCGTCGCCCGCGATTCGCTTCGGCTGCCGAGGATTTCGTCGTGCAGCCGCCGGGCCAGCCCACGGCCGGTGTACTCGGCGCAGACCATGATCTCCGACAGCGCGAAGGTGCGGTGACCGGTTTCGGTGGTGAATTCGACGGGATCGCCCTGGTCCAGCACCAGGTGCTGCCACCAGGCCGAGCCGGGAGTCAGTGGCCAGCCCCAGGTTTGGCCGGCCGGCTTACCGTCGACGTGCGCCAGCACCAGCACGAAACCGGAGGACCGGGAGGGCGCGGTGTAGGCGTCGAAGCGCGCCATGAAGGCGGCCGGGGATTCGAACGGGTCACCGGAGTCGATGGCCTCGACGTAGGAGCGGCGGAACACGTCTTCCACGAGGTCTCGATGCCGGCGCGCCTGTGCGGCGGTGAAATGCTGGAATTCGAGACCGGGGAACGAGAGCGTCATGCGGTGATAGCTTTCCGGGACAGTAGGTCGAACCGGCGGCCGAAATCGTCAGCGGCGGCCAGATGCGTGGTGGCCGCCCGGACGGGCTCCAGCACGCTGAGGGTGCGGACCGAGGACACCTCGGCCAGGTCCACCACCACGGGCAGGGCTTCGCCGAGCGCGCCGTGCAGATCACCCATGCGGGCGCGGGTGGCGGCGGACCAGGCGCGCAGGTTGGCATCGTTGCGGGCGCTGCCGTCCCCACCGGTGGCGCCCTCGAAAAGCGCCACGGCCCGGTCGAATTCACCCAGGTCCGCCCAGCCGCGCGCCTCGTGGCCGACGATCTCCAGGCGGGTGACGAAACGCAACCACTGCGGGCAGTCGGCGAGCGCCTCGTAGGTGGTGGCGTAATCGAGCTCCCGCCAGGCGGTGGCGATGGCGCGTTCGAAGGCGGGACGGTCGGCGAGCATGGCGTACGCCTGCGCGTCGCGCACCGCGACCAGGGCGTGGATCCGGCCCGGTGGCCGCCCGCGCATCAGGTCACGGGCCCGGTCGATGAGCTTGATGGCGTGATACGGGCTGCCGGAACCGGTGCGGGACAACGAGATCGACTGGGTGGCGGCGCTCAGGCAGGCGTGTGCGATGAGATCGCGGTCGTCGGCCTCGGTGCCGAGCGCCAGAGCATCCGCGTAGCAACGCCGCGCCAGTGGATGCCGCGCGGAATCGTAGGCCAGCCAACCGGTTTGGACCGCGAGCTCGCCCACCGCGCTGGTGAAGGCGTTCCCGGTGGGGGTGTCGTACGCGCAGATGTCCAAGCGGTGCTTGGCTTTCGCGAGCTGTTGCACCGCGAAGTCCACCAGCGCCCCGCCGCCGATGCGCTGATCCTCCTGCTCCAGTGCGGCCACCCCGTGCATCAGCCGCCGCACATCGCTCATGCCGACGTGTTCGCCGCCCGCGCCGAGGAAGGCCGCGGTCGCGCCGACCGCCGCCAGTTTTCCGAATTCTCGCCTCTTCACGGCGTCACCGACCTCCCAGGAATAGAGACCGAACGCGGTGTCTGATCCGTGCTCGAGCGCGGCCCGTCCGTCAGCGGTGGCCGGATGCTCGTGGGGTTGCCGTCCCTCCGGCGGGGTGAGCGCCGACGTGAAACGCTCCAGTTGCGGGGTTTCCAGCCGGGTGAGGATGGTGTCCAGCACCTGTGCCGACTTGCCGACGATCGGGCGGTGGGTGGTCGCCCGTTCCCATTTCCGGATGGTGGCCGGGACATACCCGGCGACATCGGCGAACTCCTCTTGCGTCAGCCGTAGGGCGGCCGTGCGCAATGCTCGGACTTCCTTACCGGTCCATCTGCTGACGATCATCGCCACTTCCGCCCTGGGGGTGCAACCGTGCGTATCGGAAGCGTATTACCTCCGTTGTAGTTCCGTGGCTGGGACGGCGAGACCATTTCCGTCAGGCTCGTGGCATGCCGTAACCCGGCAAACAACGAGACAAGAGGTGGATGGTGAGACCAGGCGCGATCGGTTATCTGCGTCGGGATGTGTCCGGCGAGCGCCAGCAGTGGGACGAGGCGCAGATCCGGAGTCTGGCGGCACGGCTGGGGTACGAGTTGCGGAAGACGATCGTGTTCGGACCGCATACCGACGAACCCGTGCTCCGGTTGGCCATGGTGGTGGAGCGATTAGGAGTGGAGGCGGTGATCGTGCCCGGCCCCGGGCACTTCGAAGGCGATCTGGTGCCCGGGGAACTGGTGGCGAGAACCGATGTGATCACGGTGGAACCCGAGCACACCTACGCCCGGTACGCCACCGGCGATCTGCCCGACCTCAGAGACGGGCGGCGAGTGTCCTCGTAGGCTGGACGGCATGCTGTACCGGCTGCTCGCCGACGCCACCGCGATCGTGCACTTCCTGTTCGTGGCGTACGTGGTGGTGGGTGGATTCCTGGCCTGGCGATGGCGGCGCACGATCTGGCTGCATCTGGCCGCCTTCGCCTGGGGATTCAGCACGGTGCTGTTCGGGTTCGAGTGCCCGCTGACGAATCTGGAGAACTGGAGCCGGCACCGTGCCGGGCAGGCCGGATTGCCGTCGAGCGGGTTCATCGACCACTACATCACCGGGGTGCTCTATCCGCGTAGTGCGCTGGAGTTGGTGCGGGTGGGGGTGGCGCTGCTGGTGCTGGCGTCCTGGGTCGGGTTCGTGCTGCTCAGGCGGCGGGCGATGAAATCGGCTACGGCGGGCTGAGTTTCGGGCAGATCGAGGTAGAAGTGGCCGCCGGGGAAGGTCCGGGTGGCGAAGTCGGCGCTGGTGAACTCGCGCCACCGCGCTACCTCGTCCGGCGTGGTGGTCGGGTCCTCGGAGCTGATCAGCGCGGTGATGGGGCAGTCGAGCGGATCGCCCGGCACGTACCGATAGGTTTCGACGGCTTGGTAGTCGGCGCGCAGCGCGGGCAGCACCAGTTCGGCCAGGCCGGGTTCCTCGCGCAGGATGGCGACCGAGGCCGGTTCGTTGGAAAGCAGTTCCAGCTGCGAGATCAGGTCGGCGTCGGGACCGCGGTGCAACTCGCCGGTTTCGGTGGAATCCGGTGCGGGGCGGCCGGAGACGATCAGGTGATCGACGGCGCGGCCCCCGGCCCGCACCCGGCGCGCGGCCTCGTAGGCGACGGTCGCGCCCATGCTGTGCCCGAAGATGGCCAGGCGCAGCGTTTTCGGCCAGCCCAGCAGGTCCCGGGCGGCCCGCTCGGCGAGCTCGGTCAGGTCGGTCAGCAGCGGCTCCCCCAGCCGATCCTGGCGGCCCGGATACTGCACCGCGAAAACCGCTGTGCCGGAGCCGAAACGCTGGGCCAGCGCACGGTACGCGGTGGCAGATCCGCCGCCGGGCGGAAAGCAGACCAGCACGGTGTGCGGCGCGGGGTCGGGGCGCAGTTCGCGCAGCCAGGCGGTGCCGGTGAGAATTGCCACCACGGATAAGCCTCCTCTGAGCACTAGTGTCGGGCTCGTGGCTGAATACGCGGATCTGGTCCACGCCTACGAGTCCGGTATCGGGGTCGACGGTTCGAGTATGCCCGGTGTGGATCCGGGATCGAATCTGGCTGCGGCGCTGCCGGTGTGGGCGCTCGCCGGCGGGGCGGTGACCGCCTACTCCAGGGCAACCGACCGGTTCCGAGTCGCGGCAGGACTCGATCCGCTCGGCGAAGTGCCGGATCCGGGCCGGATCACCGCGGCCTTCTCCAGCGAGCGGCTCTTCCGCGCGGGCGGCGCCGCACCCGATGTCTTCGCGCCGCTGTCCGGGTTCTTCGCCGCTGCCGACGGCTGGATCCGCACCCACGCCAACTACCCGCACCACCGCACCCGCCTGCTCACCGCGCTCGGCCTGCCACCCGGCACCTCGCGCGCGGACTTCACGAAACGGGTCGCGGCGCTGCCGGCATCGGAGATCGAAGACCGCGCACACGATCACGGCGCGATCGCGGTCCGAGTGCGCACCGAACACGAATGGGCCGACAGCCCGCAGGGCCGGGCAACCGCCGCCGGTCCCCTGGTAGCGATCGAGCCGCGTGCGGATCGCGTGCGCGCCGACCGGGCAGCAAACGAGTCACGTTTCGCCCCAACCTCATTGCAACCGCTGCGCGGGGTGCGGGTGGTGGATCTGACGCGGGTGATCGCGGGGCCGGTGGCGACGCGGGCACTGGCGCTACTGGGGGCCGAGGTGTTGCGAATCGATCCGCCGGGCATGCCCGAGATCGAATGGCAATTTCGGGATACCTGTCAGGGGAAAAGGTCGACCTTACTCGATATTCGGACCGAATGGCCGTTATTTCGAGATCTGCTCGAGAATGCAGATGTAATCATCTCAGGTTACCGACCGGGCGCTTTGTTACGGGCCGGAGTAGACGCCGGGCAAATTGGTCCCGGAATTGTATACGGGCGGGTATCCGCTTGGGGCGAGCACGGGCCGTGGGGCGACCGGCGGGGGTTCGACAGCATAGTGCAGGCCGCATCCGGTATCTCGCTCATCGAAGGCGCGCAGGGTGATTCACGGAGCGAGTCACCGGTCGGCGCCCTGCCCGCACAGGCGCTGGACCACGCCAGTGGATATTTGCTGGCCGCGGGTGTGATCGACGCGCTCGTCGCACGCGCTCACGACGACACCGGTCGGGATGTGCGAGTCGCATTGGCGCGCACCGCCTCCTGGCTGCTGGCCGCGCCGGGACGGACTCCGGACCACGCGCCCGCCACCGCACCGGACGCATGCTACGCGGTAACTCATGATTCGATCACGACCGCCGGACCGGCGCTGTCAGCCTATCCGGATTTCCGGTGGCCTGCCCCGCAATACGGTGCGGATACGGCGGATTGGACAGTCCGACCGGCCGGTTCTTAATGTGCGGGAAGGTACACGATCACCTGCACGCACACCCGCAAGAACACCTCGGATAAATCTGAATTCCCCTCGTACAGTGGGCTTTTGTGCCGTTAATAGATGAGATGCTGAAACCGACATCGTTAATACCGACACAGTTGCCGGCATGCGTATGGAGGTCGTCATCGTGGACACACCTGCTCCCCTGCTAACCGCGGTGGATACCGCCACCGTCTCAGTGGGACGTCGGGAGTGGACCGGATTGGCGGTGCTCGCACTGGCATGCCTGGTGTATTCGATGGATCTCACCGTCCTGCACCTGGCCGTCCCGCAGATCAGCGCCGAGCTCCGCCCCACCGGTTCCCAATTGCTCTGGATCATCGACGTTTACGGATTCCTGGTCGCCGGCCTGCTGCTCACCATGGGCACCATCGGCGACCGGATCGGGCGAAGACGACTACTCATGGTGGGCGCGGCCGCCTTCGCCATGGTCTCGGTGATCGCCGCGTTCGCCCCCTCCGCACCCGTGCTCATCGGCTGCCGCGCCCTGCTCGGGGTCGCCGGCGCCACCCTGGCCCCGTCCACGCTCTCGTTGATCTTCACCATGTTCCGCAATGCGGAGCAGCGCTCGGTCGCGGTCGGCGTCTGGGTGGGGTCCTACTCGGTAGGCGGATCCATCGGCCCGCTGGCGGGCGGGTTCATGCTCGAACACTTCTGGTGGGGAGCGGTTTTCCTGCTCGCGGTGCCGGTCATGCTGCTGCTCATCGTGCTCGCGCCGCGGGTGCTGCCCGAATTCCGTGATCCGCATGCCGGGCAGCTGGATCTGATCAGCGCCGGATTGTGCACGGCCGCGGTGCTATCGGTGGTGTTCGGCATGAAGAAGGCCGCGCAGGACGGCCCGGGCACGCCCGCGGTGACCGCGCTGACCGCCGGGCTGATCATCGGGTTCATCTTCGTGCGGCGGCAGCTCACCGCGCCCGAGCCCATGCTGGATCTGCGGCTGTTCCGGCTGGCCAGCTTTCGCACCGCGCTGACCATCAATATGGTCGCCATCTTCGTGGCCTTCGGCTACTTCCTGTTCGTCGGGCAGTATTTCCAGCTGGTGCTGGGCATGTCGCCGCTGCGCGCCGGAATCTGCACCATCCCCGCGGGTTTGGGGTTCATGATCGGCTCCCAGCTGGGCCCGCGGATCGGCAAGTCGGTGCGGCCCGCCTACATGATCAGCGTCGGCATGGCCATGGCGGCGGCCGGGCTGCTGCTGCTCACCCGCATCACCGTCACCGGCGGGGTGGGCCTGGTCATCGCGGCCTCACTGCTGGTGTCCTTCGGTCTCGCACCGGTTTTCGGGATCACCACCGAGCTGATCGTGGGCACCGCGCCGCCCGAGCAGGCCGGGGCGGCCTCCGGGCTCTCCGAGACGGGTGCGGAATTCGGTGGCGCGCTGGGCATCTCGATTCTGGGCAGCATCAGCATCGCCATCTATCGCAGCAGTCTCGGCGATACCCTGCCCTACGGCCTGCGCGATCCGGACGCGCACTCCGCCCGCGACACCCTCGGCGCGGCCATGCAGGTCGCCGATACGCTGCCGGGCAAGCTGGGCGCGGCCGTGGCCGATGCGGCCAAGCACGCCTTCCTCACCGGGATGCATCTGACCTCGGCCATCGCGGCGGGAGCGGCGCTGCTGCTGGCGTTCATCGCGATGACGCGGCTGCGGCACATCCCGCCCGGCTAGTCAGAGCCCGCGCATGGCCTGCACGGCGGTGACCAGATCGTCGCCGTCGAGCAGGTCGGCGCCCGGTGCGACGAGAGATTGCATGGCCATACCCTGGAACAGGGTGAACAGCAGCTTGGCCAGCGAACGACCCTGTCCGGCGGTCAGTTCGGGGTACACCTCGCGCAGCGTCGCGGTCATATCGGCCACCGCGTGGGCGGTCGCGTCGGCCATGTACGCCTGGGATTCCGGATCGCGGGCGATCTGCACGCCGTTCTCGGCGCTCAATTGCAGTTCGTCCCGATTGCCGTCGATCACGTCGACCAGGCCGTTCCAGGTGGCGGCCAGGGCTTCCCAGAGCCGATGCCCCTCCCCCGCGTCCTTGATGGCCGTATCGATCTCGTCACCGATGTGACTGCCCACCCCCTCGGTCATCGCCTCCAGGACCAGCTTGTCCTTGGAGCCGAAGTGATAGCCGATCGCGGCCAGGCTGACGCCCGCCTCCTTGGCGATATCGCGTGCGGTGACCTTGGCCAGTCCGCGGTCCAGGATCGCCCGGCGTGCTCCCATCAACAGATCTTCTCGGTTTCCCATAACCCCACCCTACCAGCGTCTTAGACATTTGTTCTAGACAACCGTTCCAAGGTCTGTTAGACATATGTCTTAGACAGACGTTCTCCACTACACCGGGAGTCAGCATCATGAGCACCACCGCCACCAACCTCCGCATCCTCGTCGCCGGCGGCGGCATCGCCGGGAATTCCGTTGCGCTGCAACTGCTGCGGGCCGGGATCGCGGCCACGGTCGTCGAACGCGCCGACGCTCCTCGCCCCGGCGGGCAGGCCGTCGACCTGCGCGGCCCGAGCCGGCGGGTAGCCGAGCAGATGGGCCTGATGGAGGGAATCCGCAAGTACCAGCTCGACGAGGAGGCCATGTTGCTGGTCAACCGCGAGGGCAAGGAGATCTACCGGATGGACGCCGACATGTTCGGCGGCAAGGGACCGGTCGCCGATATCGAGATCTCCCGCGGCGACCTCAACGAGGTACTGCTGACCGCGCTCGGCGCCGCCGGCGGCGAACTCGACTACCGCTACGGCGACTGGATCCAGGACCTCACCCAGGACGAGACCGGGGTCGATGTCACCTTCGCCTCGGGCCGGGCCGAGCGGTTCGACCTGGTGATCGGGGCCGACGGCGTGCACTCCGGCACCCGCAAGCTGGCCTTCGGGCCCGAAGAGCAGTTCGCCACCTACCTGGGCGGATACATGTCCTTCTACACGATTCCGACGCCCGCCGAGACCGATCCGCGCTGGATGACCATCCACCCGGTGCCGAAGGCTTCGGTCGGCGTGCGCGCCGACGCGGACCCGGCCACCTCGAAGGCCATCATCACCCTGCGCGCCGAACAGGATCCGGCCCTGCGGCGTGATGTGGCGGCGCAGCAGCGGCTGATTCGCGACATGCTGGCGAAGGCGGGCTGGATCGCGCCGCAGATCCTGGACGGTATGGCCGAGACCCCCGACTTCTACTTCGACGAGCTGGTGCGGATCGATATGCCGTCGCTGTCGGCGGGTCGTGTGGTGCTGCTGGGCGATTCGGGCTTCTGCGGCTCGCCCATGACCGGTATGGGCACCGCCATGGCGCTGGTCGGCGCGTATGTGCTCGCCGGCGAGATCGCTTCGAGCCCGGCCGATCTCGTGGCCGCGCTGACCCGGTACGAGGAGATCGTGACCCCTTTCCTGGCGAAGGCCAAGGAGCTGCCGGGCGGTGGCATCAAGATGATGCTGCCCAACTCCGAATTCGGGCTCAAGGCCGCGCAGGCGATGGGCAAGCTGATGACCACCAAGGTGATGCGGCCGGTGATGATGAAGATGCTGGACCAGACCGAGGACTACGAGCTGCCGACCTACTGAGTAGCGGACGGCGACTAGGCTCGACACGTGCGGCAGAAGATGATCATGGACGTGGATACCGGCATCGACGATTCGCTGGCCCTGCTCTATCTGCTCGCCTCCCCCGAGGCCGAGATCGTCGGAATCGCCGCCACCGCGGGCAATGTGCCCGCGGATCGGGTGGCGGCCAACAACCTGGCCTGGCTGGATGTGTGCCGGGCCGGGGAGATCGAAGTGGCGCTCGGGGCGGCGGAGCCCCTCGCCATTCCGCTGCGGACCACCGAGGACACGCACGGGCCGCAGGGGGTGGGGTACGCGGAACTGCCGGAGTCGCAACGCAAGTTGTCCGAACGGTCGGCGGCGCAGCTGTGGGTGGATCTGGTGCGGGCGCATCCGGAAGAGATCGTCGGGTTGTGCACGGGGCCGCTGACCAATCTGGCGCTGGCACTGCGGATCGAACCCGAACTCCCCCGGCTGCTGCGCCGGCTGGTGATCATGGGCGGGGCGTTCAACCATCCGGGGAACACCACGCCCACCAACGAGTGGAATGTGCACGTGGATCCGGAGGCCGCCAAAGAGGTGTTCGATGCCTTCAGCGCGGCTCCGGCGGATCGGCGGCCGCTGGTGTGCGCGCTGGATGTCACCGAGACCATCGAGATGCGGCCCAAACATGTGGCGCTGCTGGCCGAGCGGGCGGGGAGCACGCCCATCGAGCTGGTGTCGGAGAGCGATGGGCCGGAAGTGCGTTCGGCGGCGAGCAATCCGATCATCCGGTATTTCACCGATGCGGTGCGGTTCTACTTCGACTTCCACCGGCTCTACGACCAGGGATATCTGGCGCATATGCACGATCCGTTCGCGGCGGCGGTGGCATTGGACTCGGCGCTGGCGGTGACCAAACCCGCGACCGTGGATGTGGAACTGGCGGGGACCATCACGCGGGCGACGACGGTTGCCGACTGGGCGGGGATGTGGGGGCGGGAACCCAACGCGGACATCGTGATCGGGACTGATCCGGAGCGGTTCTTCGAGCGGATGATCAGCCGGGTGGGCGATTTCGCGCGCGGCGTGTACCCGCCCGAGGCTGCCCGGTGAGCGACGAGGACTACATCGCTTCGCTCCGCGATCGCCTGGGGCTGCCCGGAATCATCGACATCCATACGCATTTCATGCCCGATCCGGTCATGCGCAAAGTGTGGGGGTACTTCGATGCGGCGGGGCCGCTGGTCGGGCGGGAATGGCCGATCGCCTATCGCGATGAGGAGCAGGTGCGGCTGAAGACGCTGCGCGGGTTCGGAGTTCGCGCGTTCACCTCCATGGTGTACCCGCACAAACCGGATATGGCGGCCTGGCTCAACGGCTGGACGGCCGATTTCGCGGCCCGCACCCCCGATTGCCTGCATACCGCGACCTTCTATCCGGAGCCGGGCGCGGGCGAATATGTGCGTGCGGCGCTCACCGCCGGCGTGCGGGTTTTCAAGGTGCACATACAGGTCGGTGATTTCGATCCCGGTGACCCGCTGCTGGACGAGGTGTGGGGCCTCATCCAGGATGCCGGGGTGCCGGTGGTCATCCACTGCGGATCCGGGCCCGCACCAGGCCGATTCACCGGGCCGGACCCGATTCGCGCCCTGCTGCGGCGGTTTCCCCGGCTACCGCTGATCATCGCCCATCTCGGCGCGCCCGAGTATCGCGAATTCCTCGATATCGCAGCCGATCACGACCGGGTACTGCTCGACACCACCATGAACTTCACCGATTTCTTCGAAGCCGCGGACCCCTTCCCCGTCACCGAACACGCCCGGCTACGCGACTTCTCCGACCGCATCCTGTTCGGCAGCGACTTCCCGAACATCCCCTACCCGTACGGCCATGCCCTCTTCGCCCTGGAACGCCTGGATCTCGGCGCGGATTGGCTGCGCCGCGTCCTTCACGACAACGCAGCGCGGATATTCGGTATCGAGTAACCACCTGGACGCCGCGCGAAACGCCCTGAACGTCGTCTGATTAGGGACTTTGGTCCATCCCCGAGCCGGGCCGTTCGGACTATGTTGGGTGGGTCAGTTCCGGACCGCAGATCGGACGCGCCCCATGATCAAGGTGTTTCTCGTCGATGATCACGAGATCGTCCGCCGCGGACTGATCGACCTCTTGGAGGGCGATCCCGAACTCACCGTGGTCGGCGAGGCCGGCGACGTCGCCCAAGCCCTCGCCCGCATCCCCGCCCTGCGCCCCGACGTAGCCGTCCTCGACGTCCGCCTCCCCGACGGCAACGGCATCGAACTCTGCCGCGAACTCCTCTCCCGCATCGACGATCTCCGCTGCCTGATCCTCACCTCCTTCACCGACGAACAGGCCATGATGGACGCCATCCTGGCCGGCGCCAGCGGCTACGTCGTCAAGGACATCAAAGGCATGGAACTGGCCAAAGCCATCAAGGAAATAGGCTCCGGCCGTTCACTTCTCGACAACCGAGCCGCCGCCGCCCTCATGGAGCGCCTGCGCCGCAGCACCGAACCCGACGGCCCCCTATCCATGCTCACCGACCAGGAACGCAAACTCCTCGACCTCCTCGGCGAGGGCCTCACCAACCGCCAGATAGCCGAACGAATGTTCCTGGCCGAGAAGACAGTCAAGAACTACGTCTCCCGCCTCCTGGCCAAACTGGGCATGGAACGCCGCACCCAAGCCGCCGTACTAGCCTCCCGCCTGCGCTCGACCACCCCCTCCCCGCCGCGAACCTGACGCGGACTATTTGCGCAGGGACATGGGCGGTAGTGTGCCGATGCTGCTCAGGTAGGTGAGGAGGTTCAGCATCCAGTTGAATTCCCACCCCATCGCCACCATCTCCTTGGAGTACCGGGTCAGTGGGTTGCTGGCCTATTGCGGGATTCGGATTATCCAGGGTACTCGCTGTTGGGGGGTGTAGCGGGCCAGGTGTATTCGAATTCGGCCAGATCGAAACCTTGGGGCCAATGGGCTATCCGTTCGGCGGTGCGTTCGCCGCCGTGGCGTTCGTAGAACTCGATTGCGGGGAGGTTGTCTTCGAGGACCTCGAGGTACAGGGGGTGGCCGGGGAATTGGGTGGCGGTCCAGAGCAGGGCGCGGTGCAACAGGCGGCCGCCGATTCCGGCGCGTTTCAGGTCGGGGCGGACGTGCAGGTTGTCGAGTAGGACGCGGCCGTCGGGTTGGGCGGACAGGTAGGTGAATCCGAGGATTTCGCCGTCGGATTCCGCGATGAACAGGGCGGTGGAGGGGTCGGCTGCGGTGAGCCGGTCGCGCCATTGTTCGCTGCGGATGCCCGGGTGCAGGGTGTCGAGGAACCAATCGGGCATGATGCCCCGGTAGGCGGTGCGCCAGCTCTGGATGTGCAGCACCGCAACCGGATCCGCGTCGGCGGGCGTGCCGGGCCGAATCTCGATGTCGTTCATCGACCGTCGAAGGCGCGCAGGATCTCCTCGGCGGCCAGGGCCGGGGTCAGGGAGCCGTCGCGGATCTGCTGTTCCACCTCGCCGCGCAGGGATTTCACGTTCGGGTTGTCAGCCAGGCGGCGCAGCAGGTTGTCGTGGACCATGGTCCAGGTCCAGTCGACCTGCTGGCGGCGGCGCTTCTCGACGAATTCGCCCGCTTCGGTGAGGACGCGGCGGTGGGTGAGGACGGTATCCCAGAAGGTGTCCAGGCCCTGGCCGTTCAGGCCGCTCATGGTGAGAACCGGTGGGCGCCAGAGGGATTCGCGCGGGTGGATCAAACGCATCGCACCCTGGAGTTCGCGGGCCGCCGCCTTGGCCTCCAGCTCGTGCTTGCCGTCGGCCTTGTTGACCGCGACCAGGTCGGCCAGTTCCAGCACACCCTTCTTGATGCCTTGGAGCTGATCGCCGGTGCGGGCCAGGGTGAGGAAGCAGAAGACGTCGACCATGTTCGCGACGGTGACCTCGGATTGGCCGACGCCGACGGTCTCCACCAGGATCACGTCGTAGCCGGCGGCCTCCAGCAGCGCGATGGTTTCGCGGGTCGCCTTGGCCACGCCACCGAGGGTGCCCGCGGTGGGCGAGGGCCGGATGAACGCGTCGCGCTGCACCGACAGCCGCGCCATGCGGGTCTTGTCGCCGAGGATCGAACCGCCGGTGCGGGTGGAGGACGGATCCACCGCCAGCACCGCGACCCGATGCCCCTGACCGATCAGGTACATGCCGAGCGCATCGATGAAGGTCGATTTGCCGACACCCGGAACACCGGTGATGCCAACCCGATTGGAGGTGACCGCGCCGGTTTCGGGCGTCAGCTTCAGCAGCAGCTGCTGGGCCAGCGCCCGATGATCGGCCCGGGTGGACTCGACCAGGGTGATGGCCCGCGCCAGCCCGGCGCGCTGACCGGAGCGCACCTGCTCGGCCAGCGCATCGACATCGACGGTGCGGCGAGGGCCCGGCGCGACCGGGCGGGGTCCGGCCGCACCGGTCCCGGAGGTGGTGCTCAGCCGGGAATCCCCGCCGCTCATGCGTCCGCGCCGGTGCCGATCTCGTGGCCGAGCGATCCGGCCAGCTTCTTGATCAGATCGATGGCGGCTTCGGCGATGACGGTGCCGGGCGGGAAGATCGCCGCGGCGCCGGCTTCGTAGAGCTCGTCGAAGTCACCGGGCGGGATGACGCCGCCGACGATGACCATGATGTCGGGGCGGCCGACATCGGCCAGCGCCTGCCGCAGGGCGGGCACCAGCGTGAGGTGACCGGCCGCGAGCGAGGAGACACCGACGATGTGCACGTCGTTGTCCGCCGCCTGCTGGGCCACCTCTTCGGGGGTCTGGAACAGCGGGCCCACATCGACATCCATGCCGAGGTCGGCGAAGGCGGTGGCGATCACCTTCTGGCCGCGGTCGTGCCCGTCCTGACCCATCTTGGCGACCAGGATGCGCGGGCGGCGGCCTTCGGCTTCACCGAACTCCTCGACCAGCGCGATGGCCTTGCTGATATTGGTCACCTTGCCCGCTTCCTCACGGTAAACGCCGGAGAGCGTACGGATTTCGGCCTGGTGGCGGCCGTAGACCTGCTCGAGGGCGTCGGAGATCTCGCCGACGGTGGCCTTGGCGCGCGCGGCCGCGATGGCCAGGGCCATCAGGTTGTTCTCCATGCCGCCCTCGGAAGAGGCTGCGGCACGGGGCAATTCGGCGAGTGCCCGCTGCACCGCATCCGCATCACGTTCGGCACGCAGCTTTTCCAGCTTGGCGTTCTGCTCGGCGCGCACCCGCGAGTTCTCGACCTTGAGCACCTCGATCGGGGTGTCTTCCTCGACCTGGTACTTGTTGACGCCGATGACCGGCTGCTGACCGGTATCGATCCGCGCCTGGGTGCGCGCGGCGGCCTCTTCGATGCGCAGCTTCGGAATGCCCTCCGAGATCGCCTGCGCCATACCGCCGTGCGCCTCCACCTCGGCGATGTGGGCGCGGGCCCGCTCGGCCAGCTGATGGGTCAGCCATTCGACGTAGTAGGAGCCGCCCCACGGGTCGGCGGGGCGAGTCGTATTGGACTCCTGCTGGATCAGCAGCTGGGTGTTGCGCGCGATACGAGCCGAGAAGTCGGTCGGCAGCGCGAGGGCCTCATCGAGGGCGTTGGTGTGCAGCGACTGGGTGTGCCCCTGGGTCGCCGCCATCGCCTCGACACAGGTGCGCGCCACATTGTTGAACACGTCCTGCGCGGTCAGCGACCAGCCCGAGGTCTGCGAGTGTGTGCGCAGCGCACGCGATTTCGCGCTCTTGGGCTCGAACTTCGCGACCAGCTCGTCCCACAGCAGTCGCCCAGCCCGCAGCTTGGCGACCTCCATGAAGAAGTTCATGCCGATGGCCCAGAAGAACGACAGCCGCGGCGCGAACTGGTCGATCTCCATGCCCGCGTCCAGACCGGCGCGCAGGTACTCCACGCCGTCGGCGAGGGTGTAGGCCAGCTCCAGGTCGGCGGTCGCACCGGCTTCCTGAATGTGGTAGCCGGAGATGGAGATCGAGTTGAACTTCGGCATCTTCGCGGAGGTGTAGGCGAAGATGTCGGAGATGATCCGCATCGAGGGCTTGGGCGGATAGATGTAGGTGTTGCGGACCATGAACTCTTTCAGAATGTCGTTCTGAATGGTTCCGGCCAGCTGTTCGGGCTTGACGCCCTGCTCCTCGGCGGCGACGACGTAGAGCGCCAGGATCGGCAGCACCGCGCCGTTCATGGTCATCGACACCGAAACCTGGTCCAGCGGAATCTGATCGAACAGTTCCCGCATATCCAGGATGGAGTCGATGGCGACGCCCGCCATGCCGACGTCACCGGTCACGCGCGGGTGATCGGAGTCGTAACCGCGGTGGGTGGCGAGGTCGAACGCGACCGACAGACCCTTCTGACCCGACTGCAAATTGCGGCGGTAGAAGGCGTTCGAGTCGGCGGCGGTGGAGAAGCCCGCGTACTGGCGAATCGTCCACGGCTGGTTCACGTACATGGTCGGGTACGGACCACGCAGGAACGGCGAGATGCCGGGCACGCTGTCGAGGGGATAGCCCGCGGCGACGGCGGCGTCCCGGTCGGCCTTGGTGAAGACCGGCGGCACGTCGATGCCTTCGGGGGTCGCCCAGGTGAGCTGTTCGGGCGCATAGTGATTGGCGGCGGCGGCCGCGGCGACGAATTCGCTCACCTCGGTCGCGCCCACCTCGGCGGCGGTGGCGTCACCCTCGGCCAGGGGCACTTCGGCGAAATTGCCGATGCGATGCTTGATCTCACTCATTCCTATGCTCCCAGCTTCTCGAGCAGGCCGGACAGCGCCGCGACCGCGTCGATGCGGGCGGCCACGAAACCATCGGGGCGCGAGGTTCCGGTCAGGTCGGCGACCACCTTCTCCGGACCGGCCAGCAGCACGGTAGTGATGCCGGCGGCGCGCAGGGCGTCCACGGCGGTACCGGCTTCGGCGGCGTAGCGCTTGTCCGCACCGCACAGCACGGCGATCGAGGCACCGGATTCGGCCGCGGCCTTACCGATTTCGTCGAGGCCGATGGCGCCCGGGTGCACCGATTCGATACCGCCGGAGGCGAGCAGGTTGGCGGTGAAGGTGACCCGGACATTGTTCTCCGCGACCGGCCCGAGCGGAACCAGCAGCGCCTTGGGGCGTGCGCCGTTCGCGATCAGGAAGGCGTCGGAGCGGTTGCGCAGCTCCTCGAAGGCCGCCCCGTAACGAGCGGTCGCAGCGGGCACGCGGGCCGCTTCGGAGAGCGGCTGCTCGGCCAGGTTCGGGAACTCGTTGACGCCGGTGACAGCGGTCTTGCGGTGCGCCACATCGGAATCGCGCTCGGCCTTGGTCGCGGCGATGCGCTCGGCCAGCAGACCGGCCTGGAGCGCGGCGAGGTAGCCGCCCGCCTGCTCGATCTCCTGCATGAACTCCCACGCCTTGGCGGCGAGTTCATCGGTGAGCGAATCGACGTACCAGGAGCCGGCGGCCGGGTCCTGCACGTGGCCGAGGTGGGATTCCTCGAGCAGCAGCAGCTGGGTGTTGCGGGCCATGCGCTGCGAGAACGCCTGCGAGACACCGAGTTCCCCGGCGGGCAGGGCGTCGTCGAAGGGCAGGACGGTCACGTAGTCCGCGCCACCGACGCCCGCACCGAAGGCGGCGAGGGTGGTGCGCAGCATGTTCACCCAGGGGTCACGCTGGGTCATCATGGCGGGCGAGGTGACGGCCTGCTGCGGGGCATTGCCGAAGTCCGGGGCGCCGCACACCTGGGCCACGCGGGCCCAGAGTCGCCGGGCCGCACGGAATTTGGCGATGGTCTCGAACTGGTCGTCGGTCGCGGCGAAGCGGAACTCCAGCTGGCCGAGCGCATCGGCGATATCGGCGCCGGCGTCGGTGAGCGCGCGCAGGTACTCCAGGCCGGCGGCGATGGCGGCGCCGAGTTCCTGGGCATCGGAGGCGCCCTGATTGTGGAAGGCGATGCCGCACACGGTGATCGCGCGGACCGTCTCGAGGCGAGCCACGGCCTGCTGGGCGAGGGTGACGGCGCCATCCAGGTCGATGGCGGACGAACCCGCGAACAGGCTGGTCAGCGGGGTCGCGCCGAGCGAAACCCTGATCGCCTTGCGGTCCTCGGCCTGGTAGCCGTCGAGCACCGAGAACAGCTGCGCGGCAGCCTCGTTCACTTCGGCGCCGGCGTGCAGGGTGAGCGGGGCCAGATCGAAGAGCATGCCTTGGATCGCGACCGGCAGGTCGGCGACCGGCACGGCATTCGCGCCCACGCTCAACCACACTGCGCTGACGCCGTTCTCCAGCGCGGAGAGGATCTCCTCGTTCACGCTCTTGGCGTCGGTGCCGCCGAAGCGCTGGCTCACATACCAGCCCCGGTGCACATCACGGGTCGCATCCCCACCGCGCACGAACGGGAACTGCCCCGGCAGCGGCTGTTCGGGCAGCTCGTCGCGACGGGTGTACAGCGGATTGACGGTCAGGCCGTCATAAGTCTTGACCGCAAGCAGCTTCTCCGGTTCGTCCGGCAATTCGGACACATCCACCTTGCGGGCCTTGGCCAGCACCCCGGCGACACCCTTGCGCCAGGCGGCATACCCGGGCACCGGCTCGGTGCCCGAGTCTGAAGCAATCGGCATAGCTGCTGTTCCTCTTCCACTCACTGACCGTCTGACCGGTTTCGACTGCATTCCCACAGCTCAACGGGCACTTCGGTTAACGAGCATTCATCGTCTTTACCCTGATGCTAACCGCAGCATTCCGATTCCTGTCCACCCAGTCTCGCTACCAGCGGGTAACCTGGCGCGGTGCCAACAACCGAGAGCCGGCCCCGGACACGCCTGTCCGCCCAGCTCACCCGCCTCCCCGAGCTGCTGCGCCGACTCCGCCAACCGCGCGTCCTAGCCGTTCTGCTCGGCTGCGCCGTGTTGTTCGCCCTGGCGGCATTCGCGCCGCACCCCGGCCCGCAACAGATCCGCTCCTGGGCGGATTCGGTCGGCCCGGCACTCCCCTTGGTCTTCTTCGCCCTCCACACCTTGGTGTGCGTCCTCCCCTTCCCCCGCACCATCTTCACCCTCAGCGCCGGCATGCTCTTCGGTTCGGCACTGGGCCTGAGCCTGGCCCTCGCCGCCACCACCCTGAGCGCCGTCCTCGCCCTACTTCTGGTCCGCGCCCTCGACCACGACCGCGTTCGTGCCAGCTTGACCCACCCCACCGTCCAATCCGTCGACGCCCGCCTGGCCCGCCGCGGCTGGCTGGCGATCGGCTCCCTCCGCCTGATCGCCTTCGCCCCCTTCTCCATCGTCAACTACTGCGCGGCCCTGTCCTCGATCCGCATGACCCCCTTCGTCATTGCGACGATCTTCGGCATCCTCCCCGGCACCATCGGCACCGTCCTGCTCGGCGACGCCCTCACCAACCGCACCTCCCCCGCCCAACTCGCGATCACCGCCCTCTGCCTCGCCGCCGGCGTCGTTGGCCTGGTCGTAGACGCCCGCCTGGCGGTGCCCGGCGAACGCTGACGGGCTCGCTACGGTAAACATCCGACATGCAACGCCCGCTGATGTTCCTCGTCGTCGACTGACCACTCCGCTCCTGTGGCACGTCGAACCTTCTCGGGCACTGAGCAATACGGACCTGGACGCCCTGGCAATCTGGTTACGAGGGTGAGTTAGCGGGCTGGGCAGTGGGATTGGTGCGGGGGTGGGTCGGTGCGGGCGAAGAGGCGGAGGATTACCTCGCCCAGGAGGTTGGAGAGGGCGTCTATTTGCTGTTCGATGGCTCGGGCGGCTTCGGGGGTGGGGGCCAGGAGGAGTTGTTCGCCGCCGCGCCAGGCGTATTCGCGCCAGATCTGGATGGTTTGGCCGAAGGCCGTGGCGGTGAGGGGTTCGGAGTCGTAGGGGGCGCGCATGGCGGGGTCGGCATCGCCGTAGAGGGCGGCCAGTTCTTCGACGGTGCCTTGCTCGGCTTGGGACAGTAGGGCGTTGATTTTCTCGTGGTCGGGTTTGTAGGAGGAGCCGTCGGGGGCCGTGACACCCATTTCGGCGATGACGATCGGGAGGTCGTGGGTGATGTGGGCGTTGTAGGCGGCGGCCACATTGCCGAAGACGGTGAGTGAATGGTCGTCGGAAGCGCGGAAGTTCTGTTTCCACGATTCGGGCACCAGGTCGGGGCGGTGATACCGGTAGTAGTTGTCGATGGCGTCGAAATAGTGGTGGGCGTAGCTGGTGGACCAGTCGTTGACGTGCGCGGGGTGCTCGAAACCGCCTTGCTCCCGGGCGATTTCGCGTTCACCCTTCGTGGTGTGCAGGTAGCTGAGCAGCAGGGGCGCGTTGTCGTCGCAGTCGCGTTTCATGACCGCGGCCCTGGTTTCCATTTCGGCGATGGTGTCGTCGATACAGCTGTCGGCCCCGCTCGGGCACACCCCGCGTGCTGGGGTGTGGGGAATCGGCGCGGGAGGTAGCCGGTATGTCCAGGGCACGTAGGGCCCGCCCTCGGGAAACAGCTCGCGCGTGATCTGGAGCAGCGCCAGCGTCGGCGGTAGGTGAGCCACGCCCAGCACCAGCCGCGAGCCGAGCGAATCGTCGATTTGCGGCGGATCAGCTTCGGCCGGAACGACACCGAGCGTCCCTAGTACACACAGGACGCACCCGGCGATCACCAACGGAACACGCCTCACTGCCACGAAGATCTCCTCGCGCGAGCTGTGGAAGAACCGGACCATCAGCGATAACCAGCACTTAGCTGAAGCGAGAATAGTATCGGCGCCCCGGGCCGGGCCGGGACGCGCCCCGCTGATCGTGCGTCGAGGATGAGTCGCTGCGCGCGGGTGTCGGTGGGGATCGGTAGCGTCTGGGTTGTGGAGACTGGGGAACGCATTCAAGAGCTCGCCGACCGGATCGTGGCGTTGCGCGATGCCTACTATCGGGGATCGCCGCTGGTGGCGGATGCCGAATACGACGTGGTCGAGGATGAGCTGCGGGGGTTGATCGAGGCGAATCCGGAGTTGGCGCCGGATCCTAATCCGCTCGAGCAGGTGGGGGCGCCGGCGGTGTTGCATGCGCCGGTTCGGCATGCGCGCCCGATGCTTTCGTTGGAGAAGGCGACCAAGCCGGAGCAGGTGGTGGCGTTCTTCGGGCGGTTCCCGGGGCAGTCGGTGGTGGTGATGCCGAAGCTGGACGGGTTGTCGCTGTCGCTGGTTTACGAGGAGGGGCGGCTGGCGCGGGCCGTGACCCGGGGGGACGGCACCACCGGGGATGACGTGACGATGCTGGTGCGGGCGTTGGTCGACGGGGTGCCGGAGAAGATCGAGGTTGCGGGGCGGGTGGAGGTGCGGGGCGAGGCGGTGATGTTGCGGTCGACGTTCGTCGCGTACAACACGGCGCATCCGGACAAGCCGCTGATCAATCCGCGGAATGCGGCGGCGGGCACGTTGCGGGCGAAGGATCCGGCGACGGTGGCCGAGCGGCGGTTGCAGTTCTTCGGGTTCGATCTGGACGCTTCCGAAGGGGGCACGGCGGTCGATCTGGAGGAGGGGCTGGCGGCGCTGGGGATCGCGGGGGCGCAGATGCGGCATTGCGATGATGCCGAGCAGGCGCAGGCGGCGATCTCCGCGATCGAGCAGGGCCGCAACGATTTGGATTACGACCTCGACGGCGCGGTGTTGCGGCTCGCGGATCGGGATGCGTACGCGGCGGCGGGAACTCGCTCGAATTCGCCGCGTGGGGCGCTGGCGTTCAAGTTCGCCGCCGAGGAGAAGACCACCTTGCTGGCCGACGTGGTGTGGGATGTAGGCAAGACCGGCAAGATCGTGCCGGTCGCCTGGCTGGAGCCGGTATTCGTGGGCGGCACGACCGTCACGAAGGCCACGCTCGCCAATCAAGAGGTGATCCGCGCCCGGGATATCAAGATCGGCGATACGGTGCTGGTGCGCCGCGCGGGCGATGTGATCCCGTTCGTGGCGGGCGTGCTCGACGCCTCCAAGCGCACCGGCGAGGAGCGCGAGATCGTGCCGCCGTCCGTCTGCCCCTCCTGCGGGCAACCCGTCACCGAGCAGGGCAATAGCCGAGAACTGTTCTGCACCAACGTTTCCTGCCCCGCACAGACCGTGCGCCGCCTCATCCACTGGGCGTCTCGCGCGGCCGCCGACATCGACGCCATCGGCCCGGTGTGGATCGAGCGCCTGGCCGATGCGGGCATCCTGGAACGCCCCTCGGACTTCTACACCCTCACCAAGGAACGCCTCCTCGAATTCGAGCGCATCGGCGAGGTCTCCGCCCAGCGCATGATCGATTCGATCGATGCCAGCCGCCAGGTCGGCCTGCGCCGCGCCCTGATCGGCCTGGCCATCCCGATGGCCTCCGACGGCACCGCCGCCCGCCTGGCCCGCGCGGGTTTCGGCTCCCTCGAGGAAGTGGCCGACGCCGGCGAGGACCGGCTCGTCGAAGTCGACGATATCGGCCAGAAGGTCGCCGCCTCCCTGGTCACCCACCTCACCCGGCTGCGCCCGGAACTAGACCGCCTCCGCGAGAACGGCGTCTCCCTCGATGTCCGCGAAGAAGATCTACCGCCCGTAGTCGCCGCCGGCGCGCCCTTGGCAGGCAAGACGGTGGTCATCACCGGCGCCATCAGCGACCCTCGCTCTGGCGAAAAGGTCGCCCGCCCCACCTTCCAACGCCTCTGCGAAAGGGCCGGCGCGACAACGGCATCCTCGGTTTCCGCGAGCACCGACCTGCTCATCACCGGCGCCGGAGTCGGCGACAGCAAACTCACCAAAGCCGAGAAACTCGGTGTCGAGGTCGTCGACCAGGGCGAGGTCTGGACCATGCTCATCGCCGCCAACGTCGTCTAGCCGCCGGCGCGTCCGGCCGGGGGCCTGCTCAGCCCGCGGCCGGAGCCGTGGGGTCGGGGCGCGGCGACGGTTCGGAGGCCGGGGCTCCCGGGAGGAGTTGCGCGCCGACGGGGGTGAGCTCGGAGGGGTCGGTTTCGGGGATCTCGGTGCCGTGCAGAGAGGTTCCCGCGGTTTCGCGGAGGAAGGCGCAGGCGACGAGACCGATCACCGAGGCGGCGACCATGTAGCCCGCGGGGAACAAGGACCAGCCGGTCTTTTCGATTACCGCTTCGTTGACCAGGGGTGCGGTGCCGCCGAAGAGGGCGGTGGAGATGTTGTAGCCCAGGGCGAATCCGGCGTAGCGGACGTGGGTGGGGAAGATGGCGGGGAAGGTGGAGCTGATGGTGGAGAGCTGGGGGACGTAGAGCAGGCCGAGGATTACGAACCCGATTACGGCCCAGGCGGTTCCGCGGGCCATCAGCCAGTACATGGGGATGGCCAGGACGGTGAGGCCGGTGAGGGAGACCAGCCAGAGGGGGCGGCGGCCGACTCGGTCGGAGAGGCGGCCGAAGAATGGGAGGGAGACCATCATGACGAGCTGGCCGATCAGCATCATGGCGGTGGTGGTGGATTCGCCGAGGCCGATGGTGTGCTGGAGGTAGGTGGGCTGATAGGTGAGCAGGGTGTAGTTCACCACGTTGAGCGCGACCACCAGGCCGATGAGGGTGAGCAGTTCGCGGCGGTAGGTGGTGAGGACCTCGCGCAGGCCGCCGGGCGGGGTGTCGCGGTCGTCCTGTTCGGCGAGTTCGGTGAAGACGGGGGATTCGTCGAGTTTGGCGCGCAGGTACCAGCCGACCAGGCCGAGCGGGATGGCCAGCAGGAACGGGATGCGCCAGCCGCCGGCGTACATGGCGTCGGAGCCGAGGGCGAGCTGGCAGGCCAGGACGACGGCCGAGCCGCCGACGAAGCCCGCCAGGGTGCCGAATTCGAGGAAGCTGCCCAGGAAGCCGCGTTTGCGGTCGTTCGCGCATTCGGCGAGATAGGTTGCGGCGCCGCCGTATTCGCCGCCGGTTGAGAAGCCCTGCACGACGCGGAGCAGGATCAGCAGGATCGGCGCCAGCACGCCGGCGGTGGCGTGGGTCGGCAGCAGGCCGATGGCGCCGGTGGCGGCCGACATCAGCAGGATGGTGGTCGCCAGCACGGCTTTGCGGCCGATGCGGTCGCCGAGCGGGCCCCAGACCATGCCGCCCAGGGGGCGCAGCACGAAGGAGACCGCGAAGCCCAGCATGGTGCCGAGGGTCCCCAGTGAGCCGGGGAAGAAGGCGGAGGTGAGGTAGCCGGCCGTGGCGGCGTACACGCCGTAGTCGAACCACTCGGTGGCATTGCCCATGGCGCTCGCGGCGACCGACCTCCGTAGCGGAAAGCCGGGTTTGTTCGGTTCCGTGGTTTCTCGCACGAAACAGACCGGTACCCATGTATGCCATCGGCAAACGGTGACGGCCCCGCGCGGGTGCGCCGGCGTCCGCTCTCACCAGCGCGAAGATCATCTTTGTGATTGCCGTCACAATCGGCCTGAATCCAGTTTCTCGAGCCCGCTCAGCGAAACCTATTGGCGGTGTCCCGATTCGGTGACCATCATGGGCCGGGTGACCTCGTACAGCCTGGCCGAGCCGCCGTTGTTCACGCGTCTGCGCGATGCTTCGAGAGTGCTCATCGCGGGCGCGGGCGGCGGCTTCGACGTCTACGGCGGCCTGCCGCTCGCCATCGCGCTGGAGGCGCAGGGCAAGACGGTCCATCTGGCGAATCTTTCGTTCAGCGATCTGCGCCGCACCCCGCTCGAAGACTGGTTCGCACCGGGAGTCGCGGCCGTCGGCCCCGAGACCGCGGGCAACGACGACTACTTTCCGGAGCGCAGCCTGGCTCGCTGGCTGGCCACCACCGGCCGGAATCCGCTGGTGTACGCCTTCCCCAAATCCGGCGTCCGGCCGTTGCGAGCGGCGTATGCCACGCTGGTCGAACAACTGCGCCTGGATGCCATCGTGCTGATCGACGGCGGCACCGACATCCTGCTGCGCGGTGACGAGGCCGCGCTGGGCACCCCGCAGGAGGATATGACGAGCCTGGCCGCTGTCGCCGGACTGGACGACATCAACCGCCTGGTGGTGTCGGTCGGCTTCGGCATCGATGCCTATCACGGTGTCTGCCACGCCCACGTACTCGAGAACCTGGCCGCGCTGCAACGGCAGCACGCATACCTCGGCGCTCTCTCCATTCCAGCCGAAAGCCCGGAGGGCACCGCCTATTTCGCCGCGGTCGTGCACGCCTTGGCCGAAACACCGTTGCGCCCCAGCATCGTCCACTCCCAGATCGCCTGTGCGATGCGCGGGGAATTCGGCGATGTGCACGCCACCGACCGCACCACGGGCACCGAACTGTTCGTGAATCCGCTCATGGCGGTATATCTCTCCGTCGACCTCCCGGCTTTGGCCCGCACCGTGGAATACCTGCCGTACCTGGAGCCCACCGAGCACGCCTACCAGGTGGCGCAGGTGATCGAAGCCCATCTGACCTCTCGCCCCGAACCCCGGCCCGCCGGGGTCATCCCGCACTGATCCGGACTGCTTCCATTCGGTGCGAGTGGCGTGAATTGTTCCCGGCGCGGCCTGAATAGTCCTCCCCCGCGCCTGCACACCGTCCTAGGGTTCTCGCGTCCACACAATTCGAGGGGATCACGGTGACCAGAACCGAACAATTCACTTTCACCAGCAACGGTGACCGGCTGGCCGGGGTGCTGCACCTGCCCGACGGCGAGCCGATCGCGTCGGTGGTCACCAGTGGTCCGCTGACCTCGGTGAAGGAGCAGGCGGCGGGCGCTTACGCGCAGGCGCTGGCCGAGCGCGGATTCGCGGCGCTGGCCTTCGATCACCGGACCTTCGGTGAGAGCGAAGGACAGCCGCGGCAATTCGAGAATCCGTACGGCAAGGCCGAGGACATCCGGAACGCCGTCACCGCCTTGACCACCGATGAGCGAACCAAGGAGCTTCCGGTGGTCGCGGTGGGCGTGTGCGCGGGTGCGGGCTACATGGCCCGGGCGGTCGCCGACGATCCGCGGATCCTCGCCTTCACCGGTGTCGCCGGGTTCTACTCCGACACCTCCGCCATGCCGCCGGACCCGGCGGTCCTCGAGCGCGGCCGGGCCGCCGAGGCGCGCTGGCGCGAAACCGGTGCGGCCGAGACGATTCCGGCGGTCGCCCCCGACGGCGGTGACGTGGGCATGCCGCTGCGCGAAGCCTACGAGTTCTACGGCACGCCGCGCGGCGCGGTCCCGAACTACACCAATGGTTATGCGGTGCAATCGTTCGCCTACGGTGACTTCGATTCCATGGAGGCCGCCGCACGCATCGCGGTGCCGTACGCGATGGTGCATTCCGAGCACGCGCTGGTGCCGCCGTTCGCGCGCAAGTTCTTCGCGACCGTGCCCGCGCCCAAGTCGGAGCTGTGGCTGGAATCGATCGGCCAGATCGACTTCTACGACGACCCGAAGCTGATCAACCCCGCGGCCGATGTCGCGGCCCAGCTGTTCCGCGCGGTCCTGGCGCGCTGACCTACCTTCCGGCCGTCTGCTTGCGGAACGCGTCGGGAGTCTGACCGGACCAGCGATGGAAGGCGCGGCGCAGGGTGCGGGCATCGGTGTACCCCACCCGCGCCGCAATGGTCTGGACCGGAAGTTCGGTGTCGCGCAGCAGGTTCCGGGCCTGCTCGTGCCGCACGTTCTCGATCTCCGCGCTCCAGGTGGTGTCCATGTCGGCCAGGCGGCGCTGGAGGGTGCGCGGGCTGATCGCCAGCCGCTGCGCCACCCCGTCGAGGCCGATCTCACCGCAGGCCAGCGCATCCGATATCGCGGCGTGCAGTTTGTCCCGCCAGTCCGGCGCCTTGCGCGAGGTCTCCAGCATCAGTCCGGCGTACCGGCAGAGCACATCGCCCAGGCCCGGGTCACCGCCGGTGGGCAGGGCTCCCGCGTCCAGGAACGTGATCTCCGAATACGGCGCACCGAAATCGATTCGCCCGGTGCCGAATTCGTCGATCAGATCGCGCCGCCGCTGGGTCACCCGGTGCGTGAACGCCACTCGGGCCGGCACCACATGCTCTCCGGTGGCCTCGCGCACCCGCCGCAGGATGAGCGACAGCACGAACTCCTCGACCGGCACGAAGACCGGATCGGCCTCGGCGGCGACGCCCACCCGGACCGTCATCACCCGGCCGTCCTCGATGACCTCCCACACCACCGCGGGATCGGTCACCGCCGAACGGAACTCCATCACCGCGCGCAGGCTCTCGGCCAGTGTCGCCCGGCTGGTGAACAGGTAGTCCCAAACCCCGAGCACGCCGCGATCGGCCGCCGCGGACGCGCACAACCCGGCTCCCGGTCCCCCGGTCGCCCCGATCAATTCCCATAACCGCCAAGCGGATTCGATGGGCACCCGCAGCCGCTCGTCCCCGTGCCGCCCCGAATCCATCTCCGAGAAGCCGGCCAGGTGCCAGGGCGTCGCGCCCACCTTGGCCGCCGTATCCCGCAGTACGACTGCGGTTCGCAATGGGATGGTGCCTTCGATCACCGGCGGAGCATAGCGAAGCATTCAAACCGAACGGTCTATACCGGCTCGTTTCAGGCCACGCCGGGCCATGAACCCATTGGCCAGCAGCAGGAGGGTCTTGTTCGGGGGTGCGATGAAACCGCCGCTGGTATGCGGGGAGTAGACGGCATCGTCGGCGGTCACCTCGAGCCACCCGGTGTGCTGACGGGTCTCCAGACCGACGAGGGCCGGGCGATAGGCATGAGCGAGCAGCCCTGCGCGACGGCCGGATTCGGGGACGGAATCGGGCACGGTGAGGTGTATGCCCTCGGGCCCGGAGGTGGAGATTCGGACCGGGACCACGGCGGGGTAACCGTCGGATTGACGGTAGGCGAGCAACCGATGCGGAAGCTTCGCCGCCCTGCGGGCCGCCTTCGCCACGTCGACGCGGGGCGCGGTGCCTTTGGCGGGCGGTGCTTGCGGCGCGGACGGTGCGCTCGGCAACGGATCGCCGTACACCTCGGGTGATTTGGCGGCCGTGAGGTCGGGCCAGACGATGACGCGATCGACCTGCACGGTCACCAGCACGCGGTCCGCGTAATAGGCGCTGAGCCAGCGGTCCCAGAAACGGCCGCGACGCGGGGCGCCCAGATACGGGGTGGCTTGGACGCCGATGCTGTCGAGGATGGCTTGATCGGGGTGTTCGTCGAAGGTGGCGGTGCCCTGCACCAGGACGTAACGCTGGTTCTCCGGCGCGCCGAGGCCGTGCTCGCGAGTGTGAAAAGCCAGGGCCACCTTGGGGTTTCGCTTCATGCGGTCGAGCTTCTTACCGAACCCGAGGGAGGTGGTGAAGCCGACGGTGCCCGCGGTGCGGTCACGCAGCCCGATCGGGGCCACCGCGGTGACGACCGCACCGCCGGCCGGCGTCAGGTAGGCGAGGCCGCAGGTCAGATCTCCGGCGAGGACGGCGTCGACTTCGTCGGGCCAGGTAACTGTCATGGTGTGAGCGTAGGAACCGGCGGGCGAGATCACGTGGAGGTTCGATAACGAGGCGATAATTTGTGATTGCCGTCGCGTCGCGGACGGGTGACTTCGAATCACGGTGATCGTGGAGGTGTTCGCGGCGTTCGAACGGGGACAGGATCGGACCGGACGGTTTCGGCCTGGGTCGGGATCGTCGGTCCACCCCCTTCGACCGGAAAGGCAGTCCCCCGCGTGACCTCTCCCCCGATCGCCGTCGCCGACGGCACGACCAGCGAGGACGGCGCGGCCCCGCCGGTGCCGCGCGAAACGAGGAGGGCGCGAACGGGTTTCGCCGGGTCGCGGGCGCGCGCCATCGCGGTGCGGGTGCTGTCGCTGGTCGCGTTCGTGACCGTGTGGTGGCTGGTCGCGGCCTTCGAACTGGTCGATCCGCGATTCCTGCCGGGGCCCGGAGCGGTGTGGGAGGCGTTCCTGCGCGCCAACAGCTGGCACGAGATCGCGCCCGGCGTGCCACGAGAGGTGCGCGGGGAGCAGAACTACTTCCTGTGGGAGCACTTGGTCGCCAGTTTGCAGCGCATCGCCATCGGGGCGGGCGCGGCCGTGGTCCTCGGGCCGCTGGTGGGTTTCGTACTCGGCACCTCGAAAACCATCGGCGCGGTGGTGGAGCCGTACCTGAACTTCCTGCGTACCCTGCCGCCGCTGGGATACATCGGGCTGCTCATCGTCTGGTTCGGCATCGGCGATACCTCCAAGATCTGGCTGCTGTTCCTGGCCGCGTTCCCGCCGGTGGTCATCGCGACGATCTCCGGCGTGCACGGCGTCTCGGCGGACCGGGTCAACGCGGCACGGTCCCTGGGCGCGAACCGGATTCAGGTAGTCACCCGGGTCTTGCTGCCCGCCACCCTGCCCGATGTGATCGGCGGTATCCGGGTGGCGATCGGATTCGCCTGGACCACCGTGGTCGCCGCCGAACTCGACAATGGCATCCCCGGTATCGGCGGCCTGGCGTTCCTGGCCGGTCAGCAATTGAATACGGCGCTGACCATGGCCTGCATCATCGTCATCGGATTGACCGCGCTGACTCTGGACGCGGGCATCAAATGGATCGGCGCGTTGGTCGTGCCGTGGAAAGGCAAAGCGTGAAAGCCACTTTCGCGGCGCTGGCATTGGCCGGTGCGCTGACCGTCACACTGACCGGCTGCGTCGAATCCGGGCGCACCGCGCAATCGCGGGACGGCGGGGAGCAAGTCGCCTGCCCGGTCGCGGTGGACGAATCCTTCACCGGCACAGTGCGACTCGGCTACCAGGATATTCCCAATGGTGCGCTGGTCGTCAAGGACGCCGGCGTGCTGGAGACCTGCCTGCCCAAGGCGAAGATCACCTGGAGCAAGTTCGCCTCCGGGGCCACCGTCATCCAGGCATTCGGATCCAATTCCGTGGATATGGGCTTGCTCGGCAGTTCCGCTGCCGCGCGGGCGATTTCGGCCCCACTGAATATCGCCATGAAGGTGGTGTGGGTGCACGATGTGATCGGCGCGGCCGAATCACTGGTGGTGAAGGACCCGGCTGTCACCAGCGTGACCGGATTGCGCGGCAAGAAGATCGCGGTGCCGTTCGCGAGCACCTCGCACTACAGTCTGCTGGCCGCGCTCACCGCCGCCGGAATCGAACGCGACGTCACCCTGGTCAATATGCAGCCCGACGCGATCGCGGCGGCGTGGCGAGACAGCGGCATCGACGCGGCGTTCGTCTGGGAGCCGACACTGTCGGAGCTGACCAAGAACGGGCATGTGATCACCAGCGCCGCCGAGACCGCCAAGGCGGGCAAACCGACCTACGACCTCGAGGGCGCGCGCGCCGAGTTCGTCGCCGCCAATCCCCGCTTCCTGGAGGTATGGACGGCCGCGCAGAACTGGGCGGTCAAGCTGATCAACACTTCGCCCGATGCGGCCGCCACCCGTATCTCCGCGCAGCTGGGTGTCCCCGTCGCCGATATCCGCAAGCAACTGGGTGAGTACGGCTATCTCGACGCGCCGGCGCAGGCCGGAGCGGCCTACCTCGGCAAGCAGCTGGGCAGCGATCTGCGTTCCGCGGCCGAATTCCTGTTGAGCCAGGGCGAGATTCAGGGGCTCGCCACCCCGGAGACCTATGCGGGGGCCGTCTACGCCGACGGCGCGGTGAGCACGAAATGACAGCCGCCGTCGACACCCGTGACCGCGTGGTACTGACCGAGGTCTCGAAGACCTACGAGACCGCCACCGGCTCCACCGTCGCCCTTTCCCCCACCGATCTGGTCATCGAACCCGGCGAATTCGTCAGCATCGTCGGCCCGTCCGGCTGCGGCAAGACCACCCTGCTGCAATTGCTCGGCGGCTTCCTGGAACCCAGCACCGGTGCCCTGCGCGTGGGCGACGACCGCATCGCGGGACCCGCCCCGGAACGAGGCGTGGTCTTCCAGGCCCCCACCCTCTACCCGTGGCTGTCAGTACGCGGCAATGTCGAGTTCGGCCCGAAATGCCGTGGCGTGGACAAGAGGACCCGCCGTGCCGAGGCCGACCGCCTGCTCGAACTGGTCGGTCTCACCGACGCCGCGGGCAAACGCCCCTACGAACTCTCCGGCGGCATGCAGCAGCGCGCCCAGATCGCCCGGGTGCTCATCAACGACCCGCGCATCATCCTCATGGACGAACCGTTCGGCGCCCTCGATCAGCTCACCCGCGAACGTTTGCAGGTGGAGCTGCTGCGCCTGTGGCGGCAGGCCGGGAAAACCATTGTGTTCGTGACGCATTCGGTGGAGGAGGCCGTGTTCCTCTCCACCCGGGTGCTGGTGATGAGCGCCCGGCCGGGGCGGGTGATCGTGGATCGGCGGGTGGAGTTGCCGGGTGACGAGCCCGGCGGGGTCCGGTCCCTCGCGGTGACCGCCATGCCTGATTTCCAAGCCCTGAAGTCGGAACTGGCGCGGGCGATCTACGACGCGCACACCTAGGCCCATCCGCCGATCCCATCGCCCCGACACGCCGCGAGCCCCCACCGCGGGACGGTGGGGGCTCGTGATGTGCTGCGGTGCCGAAGCGCTTACAGGTAAGCGCCGCAGACCGGCCACGCGCCGCGGCCCTGGCCGGCCAGCACGTTCTCGGCCACGCGGATCTGCTCCTCGCGGCTGGCGTTGGCAGCGTTGCCCGCGCCGCCGTAGGCGTTCCAGGTACTCTGGGTGAACTGGAGGCCACCGTAGAAGCCGTTGCCGGTGTTGGCGCCCCAGTTGCCGCTGCTCTCACACTGCGCGACAGCATCCCAGTCGCCACTGGCGGCCGACGCGGTCGCGGTGGACAGCGCGAACGGGACGGACACGAGCGCGCCGACGGCCGCGGTGGCGGCGAGCATGCGGGTGGTGAGCTTCCGGTTGCGATGCATAAGTTCGGTTCCCTGCCTGCGCCCTGCCGGCCCGCGCTCCGAGCTGCGGGTCCCCGTCCCCAGGGATGTCGGTTGCGTTCGAATCGCGGGACGGGCTTGCCGGTGTTCGGCGATTCGAGTACGAGCTCGGTTATCCGAGCCGAGAGCGACGGTAACGGAACTATCACGACGAATCACGTTCGGATTACGAGGGGTTGACAAAGTGGCATTCGGTACAAATTGCGGCTTTTCGCAGCTGACATCCGATGCCCGGTAAATTACAAACGCCGAATTCACCGGCAATTTTGTGACGGAGGTCACGGGCATTTAGTGATCCGGCTCGCGTAATACAAACCCGAAACAAAGCGATGCCGTTATCCGCCAATTACCGGGGCGGCGGCTCGGCATTCGCGCGCTGACCGGCTGGGATCGCGCTGCGCGCAATCATTGCCCCAGGTCGGCGCACTGGGGATAGTGCCGGGAACGCCCTCTCACCCCTCGGCAGGAGCAGCCATGAGCACCACCGACGAGCCCCGTTCCGGCACCCGCGCGGTCGACCGCGCCGTCCAGGTCCTGAGCTGCTTCGAGGGCAACGATCCGGAGTTGTCGCTGGTGGAGCTGGCGGCCCGGGCCGGGCTACCGGTGAGCACCACCCACCGGCTGGCCCAGGCGCTGGTGCGCGGCGGCCTGCTCGAACAGGACCCGGCCACCGATCGTTACCGCATAGGTCACGGCTTGGCCTCGCTCGCCCGGCCCGCGCTCACCCGCCTCGGCCTGGATTCGGCCGCCCCGCACCTGTACGCACTGGCCGCGGGCATCAAGATCACCGTGAGCGTGAGCGTGGCCGAGGACCGCGATGCGGTGACCGTCTTCCAGGCCCGGCCGCCGGTGTTCTTCTGCCCCAACCAGGTGCCGCGGGCCCGCCAGCCGCTGCGCGCCAGCGCGGTGGGGCATGCGCTGCTGGCCTACTCTCCCACCGGGGCCATCATGGAAGCCCATGCCGCCCAGCGGGATTCGCGCGCGGCCCTCCCCCACACCACACTGGATCGCGTGCGCCGCACCGGATTCGCCAGCGAGCTCATCGAGACCGAGGACCCGATCCGCGCCATCGCCGTGCCCATTCTCGGGCCCGACCGGCGGGTGCGCGGCGCGCTGGCGGTTCAGGCCCGGTCGGCCCGCCTCGATGACGCCCTGGTGCGCAATATCGTGCCGGCCATGCGGGTGGCCGCGGGCCGTATCGCGCCGCTTTTCCAAACCTCCGGCGCCCCAATGCTTTCCGGCGCCGAATAAGAATCACGCTGATTTCCACATCGTGAAACGGCGGTTGCCGCGCGACCCGAACCCACCGCACCATATGGGCCACCGGTGAATACCGCCATTTCCGCACAGGACTACTCCCGCAAAGGATTCGGAGTGCTGCCTTCGCTTCTCACCCGCCGGCGCGCAGTCGATCTCATGCGTGTCGCGCACGGCATCTGTTCCGCCTGATTCCTTCGTATTCGAACTTCGCCGTTCCGGCGTCCCCACCGAAAGAATCAGCAATGCATCTGTCACTCCGCAGCTCACCGCTGCGCCGCGCCCTGGTGGCCGCGGTCGCCGTCACCGCCGCGCTCGCGACGCTCACCGGCTGCGCGAAAACCGAGGCGGGCACCACCGCCGACGGCCGCACGGTAATTCGCTATCAGGGCTCCACCGGCCAGGTCTCGGCCGTCGAGCTCGCCGCCGACCTCGGCTACTTCACCAAGATCGAGCTGCATTGGGAGGGCGACACCACCAGCGGCCCGGCCAATATCCAGGCGGCCGCGACCAAGCAGATCGAGTTCGGCAGCGCCTTCAACGGCGCGGTCGTCAAGCTCATCGCCGGCGGCGCGCCGGTCACCTCCGTGCTCAGTTCCTATGGCGCGGACGAGCAATCCTTCACCGGGTATTTCGTGCGCGACGATTCGGGAATCACCGCGGCGCGCGATCTGATCGGCAAGAAGGTCGGCGTGAACACCTTGGGCGCGCACCACGAATTCATCACCCGCCAGTGGTTGCACGATCAGGGACTCAGCGACGCCGAGATCAAACAGGTGCAATTGGTGGTGCTGCCGCCGGCCAATACCGAGGACGCGCTCCGCAACGGCCAGATCGACGCGGCCGCCCTCGGCGGAGTATTCCGGGACACCGCGGTCGGGCGCGGCGGCATACATACGCTGTATACCGACAAGGATCTGTTCGGACAATTCGATTACGGCACCTATGTTTTCCGGAACGACTACATCAAGTCGCATCCGGAAGCGGTGCGGGATTTCGTGCAGGGCACCGCACGGGCCACCCGCTGGCTGCAAGTCACGCCACGCGAGGAGGTGCTCGCCGAATTCAAGTCGATCATCGAGAAGCGCGGGCGGAACGAGAACGTGAACCTCTTGCAGTACTGGAAGAGTTCGGGAATTCCGGTGGCGGGCGGCGTCATCGCCGAGCGTGAATTGCAGATCTGGATCGATTGGCTGGTCCGCAACGGCGAACTGCCCGCGGGCAAGATCGCCGCCAAGGACATCTACACCAATCAGGACAATCCCTACGCCAATGGCACCTACCCGGCGACCAGCGGCCCGAGCGGTGAGCAGGTGGCGAAATGAGTACGGCAACGGTGAAACTCGCCCTTTCGGGGGTGCGCAAGGAGTTCGCGGTCCGCGGTGAGCGGGAGTCCTTCACCGCCATCGAGGACATCAGCGTCGAGGTGCGCGACGGGGAGTTCCTGGTGCTGGTCGGGCCCAGCGGGTCGGGCAAATCGACGCTGCTCGATCTGCTGGGCGGGTTGAGCAAGCCGACCGGCGGGCAGATCCTGCTCGATGGCGCGCCGATCGCCGGCCCCGGTCTCGATCGCGGGATCGTGTTCCAGCAGTACGCGCTGCTGCCCTGGCGCACGGCGCGCGCCAATATCGAATTCGGCTTGGAGGCCAAGGGTATTCGCCGGCGCGAACGCAAGCGGATCGCGGACGAATACCTCGAGCTGGTCGGTCTGGCCGGATTCGGCGACCGGTATCCGCACGAACTGTCCGGCGGGATGAAGCAGCGGGTGGCCATCGCGCGCAGCCTGGCCTTCGACCCGGAAGTGCTGCTGATGGACGAACCGTTCGCGGCGCTGGACGCGCAGACCCGGGAGTCGTTGCAGGACGAGCTGTTACGGATCTGGCGGGCCACCGGCAAGACCATTCTCTTCATCACCCACGGCATCGACGAGGCGGTGTATCTGGGGCAGCGGGTCGCGGTGCTCACCTCGCGGCCCGGACGGGTCAAGGCCGTGGTTGATATCGACCTGGAGCGCGGCGGGGACCAGGACATCCGCTCCAGTGAACGCTTCCGCGATATCCGCCATCACATCTGGACTCTGCTGCACGACGAGGTCACGCGGGCGCAGGGACTCGAGAAAGCGGCGCTCGCCGCGGACGGGAACAGCCATGTCTAGTGCCATCGCCATCGCACCGGTCACCACCGCCCCACCGGTCACCGAGACCGATCGAGCACCGGCGCGGGCCGGGGAATCCGGCTCGGCGGCGCGGGTCGCCCGCACTACCGGCCGGGTGGTGTGGCGGGTGGTCAAACCCACGCTGGTCATCGCCCTGTTCCTGGCCCTGTGGGAGGCCGCGCCCCGGCTCGGACTGGTGGACGAGGTGTTCCTGCCGCCGTTCACCGCCGTCCTGGACGCCGGGCTCGGGCTCATCCGCAACGGCCAACTCCAGGAGCATGTCTCGGCGAGCCTCACCCGCTCGTTCACCGGGTTCGCCATCGCGCTCGCGACCGCGGTTCCGGTGGGTGTGGCGATCGCCTGGTACCGGCCGGTCGCGGAGTTCCTGAGCCCGATTCTCGAACTGTTCCGCAATACCGCCGCGCTGGCCCTGCTGCCGGTGTTCGTGCTGATCCTCGGCATCGGCGAGACCTCCAAGATCGCTCTGGTGGTGTACGCCAGCTTCTTCCCGATCCTGCTCAATACCATCACCGGCGTCCGGACCGTGGATCCGCTGTTGGTCAAATCGGCGGTGTCGCTGGGATTCTCGCCTATCCCGCTGTTCCTGAAAGTGGTGCTGCCCGCCTCCGTGCCGAGCATTTTCACCGGCATCCGGATGGCGGCCTCGGCCTCCATTCTGGTGCTCATCGCCGCCGAAATGGTCGGTGCGCGCGCGGGTCTGGGCTATCTGATCACCGCCGCGCAGCAGAACTTCCAGATTCCCGACATGTACGCGGGCATCGTCGCCATCTCCCTGGTCGGGCTGACTTTCAACGGGGTGCTGGTCGCCATCGAACGACGGCTCTCCCGCTGGCGCACCCAAGCCTGACCGACCACACTTGCTAAGGAATCCTCGTATGACCGAGTCGCGTAAGCCTTTTCACCTCAATGCCTTCCTGATGGGCGTCGGCCACCACGAAGCCGCCTGGCGGCATCCGCGCACCGAGGCGCACCGGGTCCTGGATGTGAAGCACTTCCAGGAGCTGGGCCGCATCGCCGAGCGCGGCAAGCTGGATTCGGTGTTCTTCGCCGACGGGCTGGCGGTCGGGCCGCGCATCAAGCGCAATACCCTCGCGGTGTTCGAACCCGTCACGCTGCTCGCGGCGATCGCCACCGCCACCGAACACGTGGGGCTCATCGCCACCGCCTCCACCACCTACAACGAGCCGTTCAATCTGGCCCGCAAGTTCGCCTCGCTCGATCACATCAGCGGCGGGCGGGCCGGGTGGAACATCGTCACCTCGGGTAACGAGGACGAGGCGTTCAACTTCGGTTACGACTCGATTCCCGAGCACGCGCGGCGCTACGAGCGGGCGCAGGAATTCGTGGATGTGGCCGTGAAGCTGTGGGACAGCTGGGAATCCGAGGCCATCGTGCTCGATGAGGAAGCCGGGATCTTCGCCGATCCGGAGAAGGTGCACACCCTCGATCACCAGGGCGAACGATTCCGGGTGCGCGGGCCGTTGAACTCGCCGCGCGGACCCCAGGGGCGGCCGCTGCTGGTACAGGCCGGATCCTCCGAGAGCGGTAAGGAATTCGCGGCCCGCTACGCCGAGGCCGTGTTCACCGCGCAGCGCAGCATTGAAGAGGGCCGGGCCTTCTACCGGGATCTGAAGTCGCGCCTGGCCAAGTACGGGCGTTCGGCCGACGAGCTGAAGGTGCTGCCGGGGCTGGTGCCGTTCATCGCCGACACCGAGGCCGAGGCCCGCGCGCTGGAGCAGGAGTTCACCGACCTCATCTCCCCCGATTACGCGTTGAAGCAGCTCTCGTCGCTGCTCGGGGTGGATCTCACCGAGCACGCCCTGGACGCCCCGCTGCCGCCGCTGCCCGCCGAGAGCGAAATCGAAGGCGGCAAGAGCCGATTCACGCTGGTGAAGGACCTGGCCGAACGCGAGGAACTGACCGTGCGGCAGCTGATCGGCAAGCTGGGCGGCGGGCGCGGGCATCGCACCTTCGCGGGTACGCCCGAACAGGTCGCCGACGAATTGCAGTCCTGGTACGAGCAGGGCGCGGCCGACGGATTCAACATCATGCCGCCCTACCTGCCGGGCGGGCTGGAGGACTTCGTCGACCGCGTGGTGCCGATCCTCCAGGAGCGCGGGCTGTTCCGCACCGACTACACCGCCACCACGCTGCGCGGGCATTACGGCCTCGACCCCGTCGAGAGCCAGTTCGCGGAGCAGGCCGAGACGCGCGCCACGGCGTGAAGCGATTGATCCGATAACTCACCGAAGGAACCGAACATGACCACTGTGGCCGAAAACCGTACCGGCACATTCACCATCGCACCGGTCGCCGGGCATATCGGAGCGGAGATCCGCGATATCGATCTGCGCGACGACTTCAGCGCAGCGCAGATCGCCGAGCTCACCGCGGCGCTGCACGAGTACAAGGTGCTGTTCTTCCGCGATCAGCAGATCGGGCACGCCGAGCAGATCGCGTTCTCGCGGCGGTTCGGCGCGGTGACGCCGTCGCATCCCTACGACGATGACGCGCCGACCGAGCATCCGGAGATCCTGGCCGTGGACAGCCGGCTGTACGAGAAGCGTTTCGGGAAGCGGAAGTTCAGCTACACCAATCACTGGCACACCGATGTCTCACCGCTGATCAACCCGCCGGCGGCATCACTGCTGCGGGCCGAGATCGCACCGGAGCGCGGCGGGGACACCCAGTGGACCAATCTGGCGGCGGCGTACGCGGGGCTGCCGGAGTCGCTGAAATCGTTCCTGGACGGGCTGCGCGCCGAGCATCGATTCGGCGGGAAGCTGCCCGCCTGGGATTCCGAAAGCGATTACGCCAAGCGGGTCGCCGCCGCTCCCCTGGTCACCGAGCATCCGGTGGTGCGGGTGCATCCGGTGACCGGGGAACGGGTGCTGTTCGTGAATCCGGGCTTCACCACCCGCATCGTCGGATTGAGCCCGCGGCAGAGCGACGCGCTGCTGGAACTGCTGTACGCGGAGCTGTCGGATCCGGCGTACACGGTCCGATTCCGCTGGGAGCACGGCAGTGTCGCGTTCTGGGACAATCGCGCCACCGCGCACCTGGCGCCCAGCGACCTGGATCATCTCGACGTCACCCGGGTGCTCTACCGGACCACCCTCGAGGGCGAGGTGCCGGTCGGCGTGGACGGTCAGGAGTCGCGGTCCATCGCCGGTGAGCGGTTCGTGGGTTCGGCGAACTGACCCCACACACGCGCGAGCCCCTCGGCCGATCGGCCGAGGGGCTCGTTTCGTCAGCGGCCCAGGGGCTTCGGCGGCTGCCACGGCTGATCGCCCGGATCCTGGCGATACCGTTGCGGCTGTTGCTCTTCGGCACGCGGGCGGGGCGGGATACCGGTGGTCTCGACCGGGGTCCGGGCATCGGCTTCGGCGGCGCGCACCGCGCGTTCGGCGGCCGGATCGGTGGCGGTATCGAACCAGCCGGCCACCTCCTCGGAATCGTCCTCGGGACGTTCGACGGTCTCCTCGTCCTGGCCCGGCTCGTACCGGAACACCCCGTCCTCGCCCTTGGTCGCGAAGTTACGGGCGAAACCCTCCAGGGCTTTGCCGAAATCGCTGGGCACCAGCCACACCTTGTTGGCATCGCCCTTGGCGACCATCGGCAGCGTCTGCATGTATTGGTAGGCCAGCAGTTCGGGGGTCGGCTTGCCGGATTTGATTGCGGCGAAAACCTTTTCGATGGCCTTCGCCTGACCTTGCGCCTGGAGGTAGGCGGCGGCGCGCTCACCCTGGGCGCGCAGGATCCGGGACTGGCGTTCACCCTCGGCCGACAGGATCGCCGACTGCTTGGAGCCCTCGGCCGCCAGGATCTGCGCCTGCTTCTGGCCTTCGGCGGTCTTGATCGACGCCTCGCGCTGACCTTCGGCGGTGAGGATCATGGCCCGCTTCTCGCGGTCGGCCTTCATCTGCTTCTCCATCGATTCCTGAATCGACGGCGGCGGATCGATGGCCTTGAGCTCGACGCGCGACACCCGCAGACCCCAGCGGCCGGTCGCCTCGTCCAGCACGCCGCGCAGCTGGCTGTTGATCTGATCGCGGGAGGTGAGGGTCTCCTCCAGGGTCATGCCGCCGACCACATTGCGCAGCGTGGTGATGGTCAACTGCTCCACGGCCGCAATGTAATTGGAGATCTCGTAGACCGCGGCCTGCGGGCTGGTGACCTGGAAGTAGACGACCGAGTCGATCTGCACGGTCAGGTTGTCCTGGGTGATGACCGGCTGCGGCGGGAACGACACCACCCGCTCGCGTAGGTCCACCTTGGCGCGCACCCGGTCCGCGAACGGCACCAGGAACGTCAACTGCCCGGACACGGTCCGCGAATAGCGGCCCAGGCGTTCGATGACGGCCGCCTCGGCCTGCGGCACCAGCGCCACCGATTTGAACACCACCACCACGACCAGCAGGATCAATACCGCGGCGACAATGAGTACACCCATGATTCAGGACCCTTTCAAGACGACGGCGGTAGCGCCCTCGATCTTCATGATGCACACGGTCTCGCCCACCTCGAACTGCTCCGAGGGGTCGAACGGCCGCGCACTCCAGACTTCACCGTCCACTTTCACCCGGCCCCCGTGCTCGTCGACCATCTCGATCACCTTCGCGGTCTTGCCCGGCAGCGCGGCCACCCCGGTCTGATGCGGTGGCGGAGTCGCGAAGCGCCGCAACAGGAATGGGCGAACCAGCAGTATCAGCACCAGCGCGGCGACACCGAACACCACGGCATCCACCACCACGGAGGTCCCCGCCAGCCCGCTGACCCCCGCCGTGACGAGCGCGGCGCCACCCAGCATGAGCAGCGTGAGATCCCCGATGAGCATCTCCGCCGCCGCGAGGAGGATCCCCGCGACCAGCCAAACGATTGCGGCCACGTCCCCAACAGTAGTCGGCATGCCCGTCGGCGGCCTGTTTTCGTGATCATCCTGCCGCCGGAACCGCCCGTTCCGAATCGATCCGCCCGGTCCCGATGCGGTCTCCCCCACACTCGTGTGCCGATTGGGCGCGGCGCGACCGGGTTTCGCCGCCGATCCCGGTACCCTCGCCCCCGTGAACGGGCACCACGGTTACGGCGACATCTATTCCGGGCATTCCAGGACGCGCAAACGCGAGGTCCCGACGGTAGTCGCCGAACGCGACCTGGTCGCCGAGGACGCCGCCACCGGATTCTGCGGCGCCGTAGTGGGATTCGACCGCAGCTATGACGGCGACTTCGTCAAACTCGAGGACCGCGCCGGCCGGGTCCGGCTCTTCGCCCTGCGCGAAGCCGCCTTCCTCATCGACGGCAAGCCCGTCACCCTGGTTCGCCCGAAGGCCGTGCCGCAGCAGCAGCCCACCCGCTCGGCCTCCGGTTCCACCCGCGTCGCGGGCGTGAAGGCGCAGGTCGCCAAGGCCAGCCGCATCTGGGTGGAGGGCATCCACGATGCCGCCCTGGTCGAACGGGTCTGGGGGCACGACCTGCGCGTCGAAGGCGTCGTGGTGGAACAGCTCGAGGGCCTGGACCACCTCGCCGCCCGCCTCACCGACTTCCAGCCCGGGCCCGGCCGCCGCGTCGGCGTGCTGGTCGACCATCTCGTCACCGGCTCCAAGGAAACCGGCCTCACCACCGGCCTGGGCCCGCACGTCCTGGTCACCGGCCACCCCTACATCGACGTCTGGCAAGCCGTCCGGCCCGCGGCGGTAGGCATCAAGGCGTGGCCCGAAGTGCCTCGCGGCGAGGATTGGAAGACCGGCATCTGCCGCCGATTGGGCTGGGGCACACCGCAAGACGGCTGGCGGCGCGTCTACAACGCCGTAACCTCCTACCGCGACTTGGAGACTCCGCTCATCGGCGCGGTCGAACGCCTCATCGACTTCGTCACCGAACCCCAGTAGCCGCCTCCGTCAGGGAATCGGTTGGCAGCAAAGGCTTTTCGGGTTCCAGGGTGGGTTCGCCGAGGCCGATCCGGCGCTGGATTCGCTTCATCCATTCCGGGGCCCACCAGCAGTCGTCGCCGAGCAGCTTCATGGTGGCGGGGACCAGGAGCATGCGCAGGACGGTGGCGTCGATGAAGAGCGCGGCGATCATGCCGTAGGCGATGTACTGCATCATCACCAGGTCCGAGAAGGCGAAAGCGCCGGTCACCACCAGCAGGATGAGGGCGGCGGCGGTGATGATGCGGCCGGTGTGGGCGGTGCCGATGCGGACGGCCTCGGTGGTGGTCGCGCCGGCCGCGCGGGCTTCGACCATGCGGGAGATGAGGAAGACCTCGTAGTCGGTGGAGAGGCCGTAGATGATGGCGATGATCAGGACCAGCACATTGGCCTGGATGGGCTGCGGGGTGAAGTTGAGCAGGGTCGCGCCGTGGCCCTCGATGAAGATCCAGGTCAGGATGCCGAGGGTGGAGCCGAGGCCGAGGGCGCTCATCAGGGCGGCCTTGATCGGCAGGACCAGGGAACCGAAGGTCAGGAACATCAGCAGGGTGGTCAGCAACAGGACCAGGATCACCATGACCGGGATGCGGGCGAGCAGAGCGTCGATGCTGTCCTTCTGGATGGCGGGCAGGCCGCCGACGAACATCGTTGTGCCTTCGGGGAGTTCGATCGAACGCAGATAGTCGATGGTCTCGCCCGCGTCGTTCACATCGGCGACGGTGGCGGTGGTCCGGTACACGTCCGGATCGATGGTGGAGCGCGCCGGTACCTCGAACGGCGTGTCCAAGCCAGGGGCCGCACCGGCTTCTCGCCAGGCCGCGCCGACCGCGGTGCTGTCGGCGGAGACGAGGATCAGCTGGATGGGATCGGACCGGCGGTTCGGGAACAGCTCGTCGATCTGTTCCTTGGCCATGCGAACCGAATTGTCCGGCGGCAGATACTTTTCGCTGAAGCCGCCGAAGACCAGGTTCCGCACCGGCAGGATGAGCAACAGCAGGATGATGCAGAGCGAGACGCCGATCTTCAAAGGATGCTTCATCACCCAGGCGGTGGATCGACCCCAGAAACCGTTCTCGATCTGCTCCGCGGTCTGGGTGCTGCGGAATCGCTTGAACCCCAGCGCATCCACCCGCTCGCCCAGGATGCCGAGCGCGGCGGGCAGGATGGTGATGGCGGTCAGCGCGGCCAGGGTGACCGTCGTAATCGCCCCGTACGCCATCGATTTCAGGAAGCCCTGCGGGAACAGCAGCATCCCGCCGAGGCTGGCGATGATCATGGTCGCGGAGAAGACCACGGTCCGGCCCGCGGTCATCACGGTGCGCTGTACCGCCGTGCGATTGTCGTGGCCGGCGGCGAGTTCCTCACGGAAGCGGCTGACGATGAACAGCCCGTAGTCGATGGCCAGCCCGAGCCCGATCATCGTCACCACCGAGGAGACGAACGAGTTGACCTCGATGAAATTGGTGAGGATGCGCACGATCCCGAGCGCGCCGATCATGGTCAGCCCGCCGATGGCCAACGGCAGCGCCGCCGCGACCACCCCCCCGAAGATGAAGAACAGCAGCACCGCGACCGCGGGCAGCGCGATGAGCTCCATCCGGCTCAGGTCGTCGGCCATGGTGTCGTTCAACTCCCCGGCCACCGGCTGCAAACCGCTGACCTCGACATCCACCCCCGGAATGAAGAAGACATCCTTGACTTTTCGATAGTTTGCCGAAACCTCGGTGTCGCCGTCACCGCGAATCGCGATCAGCGCGATGGCCCGGGTGCGATCCTTCGTCGCGGCCTGCGCCCCGCTCAGCTTCCCGGTCTCGGTCCGCCAATACGCGGCATTGATCCCGGAGATCTGTTCGGGATAGTCCCGCGGCAAGCTGTTCAAATTGTCGATGATCTTGCGGCTGAATTCGGGATCGTCGACCGTCTTCCCCGCGGGCGCGGTGTACAGCACCGCCACATCCACCTCGTGATTGCGCCCGAACGCCTCATCCGCCAGCCGCGCCGCCTGCGACGACTCCGCCCCCGGATCCTCCAGCCCGCCCGCGGTCAAATGCTCCGCCACCCCGACGCTGTAGCCCCCCAACGCCAGCAGCCCCGCCACCACGATCCCGAGCACCCCGAACCGCAGCCGGTAGACCACACCACCCCACCACGCGAACATCTATGCCCTCTTCATCCGAGCCGATCCGTGCACCTTCGAACAGCCCGCCCAACCGCCGGCAGCCGCTGCCCACACCCGACATTACTGACGAGTCCGACATGCAACCGTCCGGGAACCCACTTCCGTTTCACATTCAGGCCGGATCCACAGACTCGCCACAACCGACCCTCAGATCCCTTGCCCGAGACCAAGTCCCGCGACCGTCGAACGGTTGATCGATTTCCGGGCCATGCCCCAGTTGTCCCCCAGTTATTCTGTTGGAATGAGCTCACCGAGTACGACGCTGACGGTGTGGGCCGGGTCGTGGCTGGCCGGCCGCAGCGCCCCCGACGATCTGCTGGATGCCCTGCGCACCTGGGCCCCGCAGCAGAGCGTCGCGGCCGGGGACCCGGTGACCGGTGGCCACACCGGCCTGCCCTGGGCCGCGCACGACGACGCCGAGGCGGCGCCCGGCGCCGGGATCATGGTGCTGCTCAAGCTGATCCGGGAAGCCACCGCCGCGCCCGACGCCCAGATGCGACTGGTGCTGCCGGTACCCGGGGACGTCCGCGGACTGCCCGCCGGTTCCGAATTCGCCGCTGCCGCAACCGAAGCCGGTGAAGGACTGCTGCTCGGAACGCCCGGGACCGAAGGCACCGGGCTGGTGCCGGTGTGGACCGATGACGAGACCCTGCGCTGGACGGTTTACGCCACCCCGATCCCGCTCAGCGCCGAACCGGACATGCCGCTCGGCGAGGCCGAGTATTCGATGCGGCAGGCGGTACGCGATGCCGCGGACGCCCTACAGCAATTGCAAACCACGCGCATGGACACCGGCGGCGTCGGCCCCCGCGAGTTGATCGAAGCCGAATTGGCCGACCATACCCGCCACGCCTACCCGGAATCCATGCCGCTGCGGGCCCGCCGCATCCTCGATTCCGCCGACCAGGTCGCGGCCATTTTGACCGTGGCCGAACGCGAACCGGCCTCCGCCCCGACCTCGGCCAGCGCGGCCGCGGCACAGGAATCGCTGCTGCGACCGCTCTGGAATGCCATTCGCGCCGCCCGCCTCGCGGCCGTGCACGCCCGCTGACCGGGCTCGGCTAACCGTTCGGGCCGCTGTGGGGTGGGAGGTCGGCGAGTTCGGAGATCTGGGCCCGGTGCAGGTGCTCGATGATGTTGCGCGGCAGGTTCGACGGGTCAGCGCGGTGGTGGGCCGCGCCCGATTCGTAGACGACGTAGATGTCCTGGCCGTGGATCGCCAGGCCGGCGGACATGCTCGGGGAGCGGAAGCAGAGGAGCCGGGCGGTATCGAGCTCCACCGCGTCCTCACCACGCCGCACGACAAAGAGCGTGCTGTTGTCGGCACCGCCGTGGGAGGTGCTGTAGATGAACACCTCGCTGGTGACGGCCACGCCTCTCGTCTGCTGGGGTAACTCCCACGGCCCTTCACGGTGGTCCAGCTCGCCGTTGGAATCGACTCGGTAGGAGTACATTTCGGCGCGGGTGTCGGGTTCGTGCGCACCGGCCCACAGGGTGCCGGTCGGACCGTGACCGGCCAGGAGTGAGGAACCGCCGGACACCTCGCGGTCGGTGCCGTCCGCGGCGATATGCGACGAATCGGCGATCGCTCCGCGCAACCTGTCGAGCGGGTAGGCACGCACCAGGTTGTGCTGGGTGCCGGAGATGAATGCCCAGCCCTGTTCCTCCAGAACCGCGATCGCGCCACCGTGCGTCGGGTCGATTCGCGCTGTGCCGATGTGCTTTCCGGACTTCGCGTCCAACCCGATGAGGTAGGCGTTCTCGTCGCTGTCCGGGACGCAGGCGGTGATCAACAGCAGATCGTTCTCACCGTCCCAGTTCGACCAGGCCGCCAGCCCTTGCGGGACATGGGTATCCAGATGCGGTACCGCATGGCTGCCGTGGAATCGATTGTCGTAGACGTCGGAAGCGCGCGGGCCGTCGTAGAAAGCATCCGCACTGGTCACCAGGTCGTTGCAGGGAATCGGCGCATCCTTCATCTCTGCCGACTACCCGTCGATCCGGCGGCTAACCAAGCCGGAACCCACCGGCGTGACCGTGCCGGAGCGCGCGGCCGAGTCCTGATCTGGGACCATGGATGGGCGGTGCGCGACGGCCGCGATCTCTTCTGAGCGTGTTCGGAAATCATTCCACGACGCAGGAGGACGAAGATCCATGGCGCAGATCAGCAATCACCGACGACCCGTACTCGCCTTCGCCGTCTGCGGCGCATTGGGCTGGGTGGCCGCGACGGCGGGGCCCGCGGCGGCGGCCAACACCATCGACGTCAGCGGCGTCGGTCCCGCGAACGTGCAGGTCGATTACACCTGTGAGGCCGCGGCCGGGGTCGCGAGCATCCAGGCCATGGCCGGCGATCCCAACGCCGAGAGCCCCTCGGCCACCGGCACCCAATCCGATGTCAGCTGCGATGGCACCGCCCACACCACCGTCGTCGTGCTCACTCCGGCCTCGGCCGCCTCCACCCCGCTCGCGGCGGGCCAGACGGTGCAGGTCCGGGTGGCGCTGGTGGATAGCGGCGAGAACGTGGTCTCCGGCCAGGCCAAGGTAGTGACGCTGGGTTAGCCCCACTGCCGCGGCTGCGGTCGCGGCATTGGCGACTCCCACAATCGATTCCGTCCCCGGCAGGGCGGCGTCACAGAACCCCATGATCATGGTCGGCCGACCATGGGCGCGCGGATATAAAGAGGCTCCCGCCGATTCGGGATGGTGGAATCGGCCCGGCCAGAACCGCGAGATTGTGGTAACCGAGATATTTGATACGACCATGGAGCTGCCGGTCGCGCCGCAGCCGCTGCGGGAACTGCTGAGCGACCCGCAGGTGTATCCGCGGATCTGCGCCGGAATCGGCGCTTGTGAACGGATCGCCCTGCCGGACGGCGGAGCGCGGTGGCAGCTCCGGATCGGGACACCCGAGGCCGGGATTGCAGCGGTGAGCGTCGAGGTGCGGCGCGGACACGGCGACGGGCTGGAGATCCAGTGCCCGGACACCGGCAGCTTCGCGTTGATCCGGTTGCGGGCCTGCGGCGAGCACACTCGGGCCACGGTCACCTACTTCGCGCCGGGCCGGATGCATCCGGTGGTTGCCGGACAATCGAATTCGGCGGTCACCGAGTGGACCCGCGACGCGCTGCGCAGGCTGGGCGAACTCGCTTCCGGCACACCGACTTCCATCGTGGACAACGGCGAGGACACACCGCTGCGGCGGCGATTGCGGGTGGCCCGGCAGATGGTCTCGACCGGCGTCGTCGCCGGACGCATCGATCGCGGCGTAAGACAGCTGGTCAGATGGGGATTCAATCTGGCCGGCGGGTATGCGGTGGCGGCCGCCGGCTCACCCGGTCGGACGGCCGTGGTCGATGACGCGGGCAGCCGGACCTTCCGCGAAATGCACGAGCGCAGTCACGCGCTGGCGTGCGCCATGGCCGAACTCGGGCTGGCCGCCGGGGACGCGGTGGGGCTGCTCGCGCGCAACCGGCTCGGCATGGTCGAAACCATGGTCGCGGCAGGCAAACTCGGGGTGGATGTGGTGCTGCTCAATGCCGGACTCTCGGCGCGGCGCATCGAGGACATCGTGCAGCGGCATCGGCTCGGGACGCTGTTCGTGGACGGCGACCTCGAGCCGCTCGTCCACTATCTGCACGCCGATATCCGCCGCTATCGGACCGATGACGCCGGGCCGGACAGCATCGCCGAGCTGGTGGCGACCGGCGGACCCGAGTTCCCGCGACCCACCCGGCCGGGGCGGTTGGTGGTGCTTACCAGCGGGACCAGCGGCACCCCGAAGGGCGCGCGCCGCCCGCACGCCAAGGGTTTCGCCACCGTCGCCGCGCTGCTGTCACGAATCCCGTTGCGGATGAACGAGACCATCCTCATCGCGGCGCCGCTGTTCCACACCTGGGGGCTGGCCGCGCTGCAATTGAGCGTGGCATTGCGTGACATCGTCGTGCTGTCGGAGGATTTCGACGCCGAGCAGTGCCTGCGGCTGATCGCCGAGCACCGGGCCGGGGTGCTGGTGGTGGTGCCGACCATGGTGCAGCGCATTCTCGATCTGCCCGGCAGTGTGCGCGCCCGCTACGACATTTCCAGCCTGCGCGTGGTCGCCAGCTGCGGGGCGCCGCTGGCCGGGGCGACGGTACTGCGGTTCATGGACGTCTTCGGCGACGTCCTGTACAACGTGTACGGATCCACGGAGGTCTCGTGGGCGACCATCGCCACCCCGGCGGATCTGCGCGTCTCCCCCACCACCGCCGGGCGGCCGCCGCTGGGCACCAAAGTGGCTGTGCTGGGCGAGGATCGGCGGCCGGTGCCGGTCGGCGCGACCGGACGCATATACGTCGGCAACCACATGCTGTTCGACGGCTACGTCAACTGCCCGCCACCGGACGAGGTCGGCGGTCTGCTCGACACCGGCGATCTCGGATATCTCGATGCGGCGGGCCGATTGTTCATCGCCGGACGCGACGACGAGATGATCATCTCGGGCGGGGAGAACGTCTTCCCCCGCCCGGTCGAGGAGGCGCTCGCCCATCTCCCCCAGGTCAGCGAGGTCGCCGTGGTCGGCGTGCCGGACCACGACTTCGGCCAGCGGCTGGCCGCCTACATCGTCAAACGGGAGGGGTCCGGGCTCGACCCGGAGATGGTGCGCCGGTATGTGCGGAATCGGTTGAGCCGCTTCAGTGTTCCGCGCGACATCGTCTTCCTCCAAGCCTTGCCGCGCGGTGAGACGGGCAAGGTGCTCAAACGGTTGTTGAACGCCGCCGCCGAGGATCCCACCCCGTAGCCGAACCGCCTCGGGCGCACGGCGGTGTGATCGCCGACCACGCGGGTATTGCCCGGTAGCGGGATGGTCGCCGGGGAAAGGACAGCCATGCGTTTGCGGCACAGCGATCTCTACGCCGGCGGGATCGTCCGGCGGCGGCGCGGGCGCGGGTTCTCCTACGCGACCGCCGAGGGCGTCCCGGTCACCGACGACGTGACCCTCGAACGCATTCGGGCGCTGGCCGTTCCGCCCGCCTGGCGCAAGGTCTGGATCTGCCCGCATCCGAACGGGCATGTGCAGGCCGTCGGCCGCGACAGTGCCGGGCGGCGGCAGTACCTGTATCACCAGCAATGGCGGCGCGAGCGGGACGAGGAGAAGTTCGACCGGGTGCTCGAGCTCGCCGAGCATCTGCCGCGCCTGCGCGAACAGGTCCGGGCCGATCTCGCGCTGCGGGGAGTACCCGAGCACCGGGTGCTCGCGGCGGCGATCGCGCTGCTCGATTCGGGTGTCTTCCGGGTGGGTGGCGAGGAGTACGCCGAATCCAACGGCACGCACGGCGTCGCGACCATGCTGCGCGAGCACGTCCGGGTGTCGGGGGATGCGGTCGACTTCGAGTTCATCGCGAAAGGCGGTATCCGGCAACAGGTCACGGTGTGTGACGCCGCGCTCGCGAAAGCGGCGCGCACCCTGCTGCGCAATCCCGCGAGCAGCGACCGGCTGCTGGTGTGGAAGGACGCGAGCGGATATCACCCGCTGCACGCCGAGGACATCAACCGGCGCTTCCGCGAACTCACCGGTCCGGAGTTCAGCGTCAAGGACCTGCGGACCTGGCAGGCGACGGTGCATGCCGCGGCCGACTTCGCCACCCGTGAGCTGCCGGCATCGGCCCGCGCTCGTCGTGCCGTGATCAAACAGGTGATGACCGATGTGTCGCTGGTGCTCGGCAATACCGCCACGGTCACCCGCGCCTCCTATGTCGATCCGCGCATCGTCACCGCATTCGAGCAGGGGCGGACCATCGCGGCCGCACTGCGGCGGGCACAGCGGGCGGGCCCCGAGGAACAGCGTCTCCTTGTCGACCGAGCGGTGACGCGCCTGCTGCGCGGGCATTGACCAGATGCTGATGCGTTGAGAGGCTTCAGGTTCCATTCACTCAACGACGGGATCTTCGGGCATGACTACCGACGGCGGGCGCTCGGACGGCGCGGCAAACTATTCGACGATCACCTACGCCGTCGCGGAGGCGATCGCGACGATCACTTTGAATCGGCCGCACGCCCGCAACGGGTTCACCCTCACCATGGCCGACGAGCTCGGCGCCGCCCTGACCGCGGCCGACCGCGACGACCAGGTCCGGGTCATCCTGCTCACGGCGGCCGGCGACTACTTCTGTGTCGGTATGGATTTCGCCGAACCGTCGCTCGGCGACACCACCGATCCGGAGTGGGACGAACCCTCCACCCGGGTGGTCCGGCCGATGACGAATTCGAACAAACCGGTGATCGTGGCCTTCCCGGGTCCGGCGGTCGGCGTCGGTATCTCCATGACGCTCGCCGCAGACTTCCGGCTGGCCAGCGATCGCGCCCGATTCGGTTTCGTCTTCGCCCGGCGCGGCTTGTTCCCCGAAGGCGGCTCCACCTGGTTCCTGCCCCAGCTCGTCGGCTTGGCCAAGGCCAAGGAGTGGATGCTCACCGGCAACCTCGTCACCGCTCACGAGGCGCTCGCCGCCGGACTGATCACCAGCGTGCACGCGCCCGAGGACCTGCTCCCCGCCGCCTACGCTCTGGCCCGCGACCTGGCCACCGAGATCGCTCCGGCCTCCGCCGCCCTGATCCGCCGGGCCCTGGTGGCGATGACCGCCCACGGCGATCCCGAAGCCGCCTTCGCCCTCGACCGGAAATCCATCCCGCACGCCGCCACCAGTCCCGATCTGGCCGAGGGCATCTCATCGTTCCTGGAGAAGCGCCCGCCCCGATTCACCGGCGTGGCGAGCACCGATCTACCCGATCTGGGCGACTGGCTGCCGAAGTGAGGAACCGCGATCGTCAGCGGGTGTCGTCGTTGGCCTGGCAACGAATTTCGGGGTGCCGGTCCGGATCGAGCGCGTGCAAGGTCAGGTCGATGGTGCGCGGGTCGGTGGATTCGGCCAGGTGCCCGGCCAGATCCTCCGGGCAGCCGTCTTGCAGGGTGACGTTCTCGACATTCGGGGCGTCGAGGAACGACCGCGTGTAGGGCGTCACGATTTGGTCGGACCGGGTCCCGATCATCGTGTAGCGCACGCCGGGGGCGGCCGGTTGCCCGCGATCGAGTCCGGTCAGAAATTCGGAGCCGGCGATCATGTCGTGCATCGCGGGTGGCAGACCTGGCAGGCGCAGTGCCAGCGCGCCGAGCTCGGCGCTCCCGGCCGGGTCGATGCCGCGCTGCGGGCCGCTGACCGAGATCACCCGCCGGACCGGATTCGACGGCCGCTGGGCGAGTTCCAGGCTCACGGCGCGGGCGATCAACCCGCCCTGGGACTTTCCGACGAGATCGATGGAGGCGGCGTCGTTCACCGCCAGGATGCGCTCGGCGACGGCGGTGAAGTAGCCGGTCGATTCCGCGAGCGCGCGACTGGAATCATAATCCGGGCCGTAGACGCAACGACCGTCCGCGAGCAGAGCCTGATAGGTCGGGCCCAGACTCTTCTCCAGGGTGGCGTTGGTGCCGTGGATCATCAGGATCGGGTGGCCGGAAGTACCTGCGGGACAGGGCTCGATCGAGTCGAGTGCGGGCGCCGCGCCGGCTTCTGCCCGGGCCGGTGCGGCCAGGGTGACCGTGACGGCCAGGGCTGCGAGCGCGATACCCGAGCGGGTCGCTGGTCGCATGGGGAACTCCTCGTTGTCGTGGATCGGGTATTCGATTGTGGGCGAGCCGGGCTCAGGCCGCGGGTGATCCGCGCAGGACGGTCTCCGAGTAGGCGGGCAACTCGATCGAGCCCGAGGCGCGAATCCGGGTGACCGGGATGGTGTCGCCCGCCACGAAGGCCGGCGCGGCGCCGGGCGGTGCGCAATAGATCTCCGCCTCGCCGGACAGATACTCGGGCAGGGTGATTCGAATCGGTTCCGCGCCGGCATTGAGCAGCACGGCGCTGGTTCCTTCCGGGGAGGACAGCTCCACACCGGTGAAAGCCGAGACCGTCCCCGCGTAGGCCGGCACCAGCAGCAGCGCCGGAACCTCGACCGGCGTATCCAAACTCAGCATCCGCACCGTGGAATCCGCGCGCAGGCTGTCATAGATCGGCGTGAGCGCCACATTGTGCGCGGTCCGGCCGAACACCTCCGAACCGCCGGTGCCGTCGGAGATCAGGGCGTGCACGGCCTGGTTGGTGGTGCCGCCGCCGGAGGTGTCGCTGCCGGGCGCGCCGTTGAGGGCGCAGTGCAGCACGGCCATCTCCACCTTGGGATCGCACAGCGCCCGCAGGGTGAAAGCGGCCACGCCCAGTGCCACCGCCCAGGTCTGCTGCAAGGCGGGCAGCATGGTCAGCGGTGGGGTGCCCTCGCGGCCCATCTGGTTGTATTCGGTGATCCAGATCGACATCGCGGCAGGCACTTTCGGCAGCGCGCGGGACAGTTCGGTCCAGGCCACGGTGCCGCCCGCGGCGGTGGACGAGATGTCCGCGCGAACGGGGTCGACGATCCAGTACGGGTGGAACACCGCGGCGTCCGCGCCTCGGATGGTGTCGAACAGGCCCTGATTCCAGGTCCGGTACCGTTCGCCGAGCGCCGAGCCCAGCGCATCGTCCGCGGCGGGCACCCCGATGCGGGCCTGCGGGAACTCCTTGCGCAACACCACGATCCAGTCGTTCATGACGCGGGCGTAGTCGGCGCCGGTCGGGTAGAGCTCGGTGTAGGGCGACATCGGCATCCAGATCTCGTTGCCGAGTTCGAGGTAGCGCACCGGCATTCCGAGCCGCTCGGCCGCATGCAGCTGGGCGATCTGCTCTGCCAAGGTGGATGTCGCCACATTCAGATCGAAAATCGGTGTCGCACCGATCCGGCGCACGGCGAACGCCCAGTCTTCCAAGGTGAGCGGCGGCCGGCCGTCGTTGGCGGTGGCGAAGCTGCTGCCGGACCGCTCTACGAATCGGCCGGTGCGCCAATCGATCCACTGCGAGGTGGTGCCGCCCTGCACCCGCAGCAGGCGCGGGCCGACGGCCGCCAGCCGGTCCAGGAAGGCCGGGTCGTGCCATTGCCGGGCATTCAGCGGGGAGATGATCCGGGCGCCGTTGACGCCGAAGAAATCGGTGCCGACCGGATGGAACGCGGTATCGGCGATCAGGCCGCGCGCGGGCGTCTCAGCCGTCGCTCGCCCGCCTCGTGTAAGTGCTGACACACCTATCGCCAGCGCCCCTGCAATGCCGAGGTTGAAGGTACGCCTACCAAAAACCGCGTCACCAGCATCATCCAAGCCCAATGTTCTCGCACTCCTATTCAGCCGCTCACGGACCCGCATATGTTCGCACACACATATGTCCCTCGCATAGATGCATGAGCACATATGCTGTCCGCATGCTCGATACCGTGATCCTCGGACTGCTGGCGCTGCGCCCGCTGTCCGGCTACGACCTGGGCAAGTGGATGGATGGGCCCGGCCGCTTCATCGGCTATCGCGTGACCCTGCCGCAGGTCTACCGGGCGCTGGCCAAACTGGTCGAACGCGGCCTGGTCGAATTCGAGGTCGAGCCGCGTCCGGGCAAGCCCGACGCCAAGGTCTACCGGCTCACGGCCGACGGCAAACAGACGCTTCTGGACTGGGCGAACTCGCCCTACGAGCCCGCCCCGCGCCCGATGGACCCCGACTTCATGGTCCGATTTCTCCTGGGCGGCATACTCGGCCGCGATACCGCCATCCGCGTCCTGCGCACCGAACTCGACTACCGCCGCGAACAGGTGCGCACACCGACCCGGGTCGGCGAACTGGCCGCCGCCCTCGAACCGATCGACGAGATCAGCCCGCTCTGGGCCGCGGACGTCATGCGCGCGGCACATGAACAGGGCCGCGCCTCCACCGCGTCCTTCATCGGGTGGCTCGAGGTCACCCTCGCCGACTTCGAGAACCGCGACTGAGACCCGGGTGTCCGATTCGTTCAAGACAGAGCCGCTCGGGCGCTCCTAGGGTTCGGGTATGACTGTGCAACTGGATGTGATCGGGATCGTCGTCTCGGATATGGCGGCGGCGCTGGCGTTTTACCGGCGACTCGGGCTGGATATCGCTGCGGGGGCCGAATCGGAGCCGCATGTGGAGGTCGGCTTGCCGGGTGGGGTGCGGTTGACCTTCGATACCGAGGAGGTCATTCGGTCGTTCCACCCGCAGTGGCGGGCGAGCGGGACCGGGCGGATCGGGCTGGCCGTGCGGTGTGAAAGTCCCGGCGAGGTCGACGCGAAGTTCGAGGAGTTGGTCGCGGCCGGGTACCACGGAGAGCTGAAACCGTTCGACGCCTTCTGGCAGCAGCGCTACGCGACCGTGGCCGACCCGGACGGGAACAGTGTGGATCTCTATGCGGCACTGGGGGAATCCGCGCAGGGGTGATGGTGCGGACCGGGCACCCGCGTCTACCGGGGTCAGGCGACTCCCGCCCGGCGAAGCGCTCGGGTCAGCCGACCCTGGTCAGGGTTGCGCTGGGCGGGCGCGGGTCACGCCGGTGAGCGACAGGCCGGTGAGGGCGCGGATTTCGCGGGATAGGTGGGGCTGGTCGGCGTAGCCGGTGCGGGCCGCGACCTCCGCGAATGCCGTACCCGTCCGGGCCAGGGCCAGCGCGCGTTGCATGCGCAGAATGCGGGCCAGGGTTTTGGGGCCGTAGCCGAAGGCGGTCAGGGATAGGCGGTGCAGACGCCGAGCGCCCAGCTCGAGGCTGTCCGCGAGCGCGGATACCGATTCGCCCGCGCGCAATTGGCTGACAATGGCATGCAGCAGCGGATCGGGTACGGCGGCGTCCGCGGCGCGCCAGCGAGCGATTTCCTCGAGACCGGCGGCGGGGTGTCCGGCACGGGCGAGCAGATCGTTCGCACGACGTACATCGGCGGGAGCCCAGATATCCGCGAGATCGGCACGGCCGTCCCGGAGTTCGTGCGCCGGTATGCCCAGTAGCGCCGGAGCCGATCCGGGGAAGAAGCGGATTCCGGCGATGCGGGTCGCAGGGCCGACGGATAGGACATAAGCCCGGGTGTCGGGGCCCGCCACGGCGAGACGGCCGTCGATCCACAGCAGATCCATGGAGCCGTCCGGGAGCACCCGGGCGTCCGTGGCGCCGACCGTTTCACGGGTCCAGACGACCGCGCCCGGTAGACTCGACGAGCGTTCGCGATACTGCTCCTGGGCCGGAAATGCGTTGGGATGCGCGGTATTCGGCACATCGCGCACACTTGCATCGCGTGCATTCTTGCCCATCCTGCACGCCCGCATCGCATGCCCCGCCCGCGCGGCGGTCACCTGCGCCGGGTCCGCGGACATCAGTCCTTCCGCACCGTGTATTCGGGTTTGCCCGGCTTCCACATCGTGATCTCCAGATACTTGCCGTCGACGACCTCCACCGCGGACGCCCCCGTCAGCTCGGCCGCGTAGAAGGGATCGAACTTCTGGCCACGTAGGTCGAACCCGGTTTCTTCGAACAGCGCGTCGGCGAAGCGCTTGTGCAGCGCCTCGTCCCGCACATTGCGGACGGTGCCGAACAGTTTGGCGTCGCCATCACCCACCTGGGTGTCGACGGTCGCCGTGTGCAGGCAGAAACGCGGATCACGCGCCAGATCGGCGAACTTGGTGGTGTTGGGCATGCCCGCCACCCACAGCTGCCCCTCGAAGAAGCGAGGTTCCATGGGACTGATGCGCGGCGAGCCGTCGGCGCGCACGGTGGCCAGCATGCAGAGATTGCCGGTGGCGGCGTGACGGCGGGTGAAGATCGACGAGATGTGCGGTGCGGCAGCAGCGAACTCGGACCAGGACGTCATAGATCGACGGTACGCGCGGGGGCCGACAGGTTCGGCCGTCATCGGCGCGGACGGTCTGTTTCAATGGGCGGCGTGACCGTCTTCCGTCGTCTCGCGGTACCTGCCGCGGTACTGCTGGCCGGGGCGACCCTGGCCGTCTCCCCCGCCGCCGCGGTGATCGGCGGCTCCGAGGTCGGCGCGGGTGCGTATCCGTGGCTCGCGGCCGTGGGCAGTCCGTTCTTCTTCGAGCGCCCGTCCGGTCAGTTCTGCGGGGGTGCGCTCATCGCACCCGATCAGGTGCTGACCGCGGCGCATTGCGTGCAATTGGCCGCGCTGCTCCCCCAGGCCCTGACCGTCCGCTTCGACCGCACCGACCTGCGGGCGAGCGACGGAGTCACGGTGGGTGTGCGGGCGGTTCGGATCCACCCGGACTTCCGGCAGGAAACGGTGGACGGGGTGGATGTCTATCGCCACGATCTCGCCATTCTGACCCTGGCCGAGCCGCAGCTGCGGGCGACCGTCGCGATCGCCGCACCGCACGGCACTTCGGGCAGTGTGCTCGGCTGGGGTGCGACCGCCGAAGGCGACACCACGAATACCCGGCTCCGAGCGGCCGAGGTTCCGATGACCACCGATGCCGACTGCGCCCGCGCCTACCCCGGTGCGTTCGACGCCGCGGATATGGTGTGCGCCGGATCCACCACGGCCGATACCGGCGAATTCGACAGCGGCGGGCCGCTCTTGGTGAACGGTGAACTGGTGGGAATCACCTCGTGGGCGCGGGGCGCGGCGCAACCCGGATATCCGGGCGTGTACGCACGCCTGCCCGCGCCGTTCTGATCTCGTTCGAACGCCCGCGCCTCAGAGTTTCGACACCGACTGCGCGAAAGTGAATACGCCATCCGGATCGTAGCGCTGGGCGACCTTGCGCAACCGGGAGGCGTTCGCGCCGTAATAGGCCCGGCCCCAATCCTTCAGGTCCGGGTCGATGTAGTTCACGAATCCGGTCGCGCCGGCGAGATCGCCCAGCGCGTCACGCACCTCGCCGACCGCCGTCCGGTCCGCCGCGGTCGTTCCGCCGACGTAGATCTGCGCCGTCGCCAGCGCGCTTCGATGCGGAAACGCGGTGTCGGCCGCACCGATTCGCCGCACCGCGCCGCCCAGGCTGTCGAGCAGCACGTCCATGCCGGCGCGTCCGGTCAGCAGTGCGGTGAGGCGGCTTGGATCCGCGAGCGGTTCGGTCAGCATCCGGGAGGAGGCGGTGAAGGATTCGCGCTCCAGCGCGCCGCCGTCGTTCCAGGACGGACGGCATTGCGCGACCGCATAGTTCGAGCAGCCACCGAAATACTGCACGGACTGCAAGAACGCCATGGTGGTGACTTCGCGGCTCGCGGGCTGGGCGCCGATGGCCGCGATCAGCTTGTCCAGCAGGGAGTTCAGGTCCTTGTCGGTGCCGAGATAGCAGACGCTGATCCGGCTGGACGGCGGCGAACCGGCGGAAATCGCGAGGGTGGACCAGAATTCGTCCGGGGCGGTGGCGGTGAAGGATTGCCAGCCGCCGATCACGGCCGTCGACGAACCGCCGGGAACAGCAGCTTGGCCACCGCCGGGCGGGGTGCGGGCTGGGTGCGAAAGGTGAACGAGGTGACCACACCGAAATTGCCACCGCCTCCGCCGCGCAACGCCCAGAACAGGTCCGGTTCGGAGGTCGCCGAGGCGGTCCGCACGGTGCCGTCGGCGGTGACGATCTCCGCCGAAACGAGACTGTCGCAGGTCAATCCGTACTTCCCGGCCAGCACGCCGATACCGCCGCCGAGGGTGAGCCCGGCGATCCCCACGGTCGGGCAGGAGCCGGCCGGGAGACAGCGGCCGGCGTCGGCCAAGCCCGCGTACACCGGCATCAGCCGGGCGCCCGCGCCGATCACGGCGGTGCCGTCCGACCGGACCTCCACGCCGTCGAGCCCACCCACATCGATGATCAAGCCGTCGTCGGGGGTGGAATAACCTGCGTAGCTGTGGCTTCCGCTGCGGGCCGCGACCGTGATCCCGGTGCCGGCGGCGGCGGTCACACAGGCCTGTACATCGGAGACGGTGCCGCACTTGGCGACCGCGGCCGGTCGCCGGTCGTCGAATCGCGGATTGAACGCCAGTTTCGCGCGCTCGTACCCGCTGTCCTGCGGAAGCAGCAGCGAACCCGACAGCCGATTGCGCAATCCCGCCCAATCCAGCTGCCCCGGAGCGGATTCCGCCTGCTGCCGGCCGCCGGCCGTCCACGCCCCCAGCGCGGCGCTCACCGCCACCACCCCGCTCGCACGCAATACAGTCCGACGATCGATCGCCATCGCGATGCCTCCCCCGAGGACATTCCCGATCGCCGCACACCGGAAACCGGTACGAAAACACCATCCGCCCGGTCATCGCCCCCGATGGGCCCGGTGTTTCAGCCGAGCAGCTGTTCGGCGAGGCGCGTCCAGTCCGCCAGAACCTGCTTGCGGCGCAACCGATCTCGCCCGACCATCTCATCGAGGGTGGCGCCGCGCACCAGGTTGATGGTGAGCCAGAACGCGGCCTCCAGGCGTTCACGCGAGACATCGATCCGGGCCGCGCACGCGTCGAGCAGCTCGACGGTCAATTCGTGCTGCACACGCAGCATTTCGCGCCGCAGTTCCTTATCGTTGGCGATCCCGACGTACAGCTCGACGGCGGCCTTGCCGAGCTTGCCCGCGAACGGCGCGGTCACGAACTCCACCAGCACTTCCCCGGGCGCGGCGCTCGCCCCCAGGGTGCGTACCCGTTTACCCAGCGCCTCCCGCTGCCGCTGCGTCAGCTGATCGATGGTCTGCGCGAACAATTCCTGCCGCGTGTGAAAGTGGTGCAACTGCGCTCCCCGCGTCACTCCGGCTCGCGCGGTGATATCGGCGATGGACGCGCTCGCATACCCCACCTCGGCCAGGCTGTCGATGGCGGCATCCAGCAGCAGCGCCCGCGTTCGCAGACTCTTCTCCTGATGCTTGTTCAAAGGCAGACCCGCAACCACCAGGTCACTCTACCCAATCATCCGAAATTGCGTGCACCCTTGCACGGAATTGGGTGTCACCCGTAACGTAATGGCATGCCAGTCGACCGCCTGCTGCCCAGCACCGAAGCCCGCGACCTTCTCGAACTGACCCGCGATATCGCCGACAAGGTCCTGGAACCCGACGCCGCCGAATTCGAGAAGCAGCAGCGGTATCCGGAAGAGGCGTTTCGCGCACTCGGCGCGGCGGGCCTGCTGAGCCTCCCCTACCCCGAGGAATTCGGCGGCGGCGGACAGCCCTACGAGGTCTACCTCCAAGTCCTGGAAGAGCTGGGCGCGCGCTGGGCGGCGGTGGCGGTGGCGGTCAGCGTCCACAGCCTCTCCTGCCACCCCCTCTTCGCCTACGGCACCGACGAACAGAAGAACCGCTGGCTCCCGGACATGCTGTCCGGCAACCTGATCGGCGCCTACTCCCTCTCCGAAGCCCACGCCGGCTCCGACGCCGCCGCCCTCCGCTGCCGCGCCGTCGAAGCCGAGGACGGCTACCGCATCACCGGCACCAAAGCCTGGATCACCAACGGCGGCAAAGCCGACTACTACACCCTCTTCGCCCGCACCGGCGAAGGCTCCCGAGGCATCTCCTGCTTCCTCGTCCCCGCCGACACTCCCGGCCTCACCTTCGGCAAACCCGAAGAGAAAATGGGCCTCCGCGCCGTCCCCACCACCGGCGCCGCCTACGACGCGGCATTCGTCCCGCGCGACCGCCTCATCGGCGCCGCCGGCGAAGGTCTCCCCATCGCCTTCTCCGCCCTGGACAGTGGCCGCCTCGGAATCGCCGCCGTGGCAACGGGAATCGCCCAACGAGCCCTCGACGACGCCGTCGCCTACGCCAAAGACCGAGAAGCCTTCGGCAAAGCCATCATCGACCACCAGGGCCTGGGCTTCGTCCTGGCCGACATGGCCGCCGCCGTAGACTCCGCCCGAGCCACCTACCTCGACGCCGCCCGCCGCCGCGACGCCGGCCTCCCCTACTCCCGCCAAGCCAGCGTCGCCAAACTCATCGCCACCGACGCCGCCATGAAGGTCACCACCGACGCCGTCCAAGTCTTCGGCGGCTACGGCTACACCCAGGACTTCCCCGTCGAGCGCTACATGCGCGAAGCCAAAATCACCCAGATCTTCGAGGGCACCAACCAAATCCAGCGCCTCGTGATCGCCCGCGGCCTCGCCGCCAACTGATCGGCCCGGCGATGGTTACCACGTGACCGGTAGTTCCAGGAGGCCACGGAACATGCGGCCTTGCCGGAACGGGATGTCCTCCACAGGTATAGCGAAAGCCAAGGTCGGGAATCGCCGGAACAAGGTGCCGATGGTTACCTGGAGCTCGATTCGAGCCAGGTGTGCGCCGAGGCAATGGTGTGGGCCGTAGCCGAACGCAAGGTGAGGGTTGTCTTGGCGGGTGAGGTCGAGTTCGTCGGGGCGCTCGAATACGGCGGGATCCCGGTTGGCCACGGGATTGTGGACGGCCACGGCGTCTCCGGCGCGCAACAGGGTGCCGCCGAGTTCGGTGTTTTCGAGCACGATTCGGCTCAGCAGTGGACTGATGGCGGCCGGGGTGAAGCGGAGTAGTTCTTCGATGGCGCGCGGCAGTAGCGCAGGGTCGGCTTTGAGCAGGTCGAGCTGGTGGGGGTGGGTGAGCAGGGTGTAGATGAAATTGCCGATCTGGTTGACGGTGGTTTCGAACCCGGCCATCAGCAGGGTCACGCCGAACTGAACCAGTTCATCTTCGCTGAGTGCGTCTTGGTCGTCACGGGCCTGCACCAAGACGCCCAGGACGTCGTCGTTGGGATGTGCGCGGCATCTCGCCACCAGTCCGGTCAGGTACCGCTTGAGTTCTTCGCGGGCGCTGACGATCTGCTCGGGCGGGTAGGCGGAGAGCGCGAGCGCCGCGTCGGTCCAGGCGCCGAACTGTTCCCGGTCCTCGAACGGGACGCCGAGTAGTTCGCAGATCATCGTGATCGGCAGGGGCACTGCGAGATCGCGTACCAGGTCGGCCACCGGGCCGCGTTCGACGATGCGGTCCAGCAGGGTGTCGACCACTTCCTGGACCCGCGGCCGGAGTTGTTCCATGCGCCGATGGGTGAATGCGCCCGCCGCCAGGCGGCGCAGCCGGGCGTGCTCGGCGCCATCCATGAGAACCAGGCTGGTGTCGGTCGGTGGCACCGGGATCGACCTCGGTATATCGGCGCCGAGTGCGGCCGCCCGGCTGAAGCGGGGATCGGACAGTGATGTCTTGACATCGCCGTGCCGGGCCGCCAGCCACGCATCGCCGCCGAAGAGCATCGCCACCCGCGCCAGCCCGTCGCCATCGCGCAGCCGGCCCAATTCCGGTTCGATCTCCAAGCGCTGCGCCGTGCCGGTCGGTATCGGGCAGGCGGCGGCCGGCACCCGGCGTTCCTGAGGTTGCGGTGCCATCGGCGGGCCTTTCATCGGGCAGACCGGTTATCGGACTGCTGAATGTAAGCCGGTGTCACACAACGTGTTTGATCGGCCCGCGCAACGTTACCAACGACGCTACGGGCATTCAATCGCCGATCAGGAGACGATCTTCAGACGTTCGGTGGGCTGGGCCGAGTTGACGCATTCGACGTAGGGGTTGGGGTTGCCGTCGCGCTGGCCGCAAGTCCAGTCGTCGGGAGTGGCGGGGACGGCGAGATCTTCGGTGGTATCGCCGTTCTGGTTGCGGAGGGTGATGTATGTGTTCGCTACGGATACGGCTTGGGCGCAGAAGGATTCGCCCTTGGCGGTCGCGGCCAGGACGCCCAGCCCGTTCGAGGCGGCGCCGCAGGGGATGTAGTCGGCGGCGGCGCTCGTGGGGCGCGGGGTGGAGGTGCGGGTGGTTGTCTTCGGGGCGGTGGTGGCCGGGGCTGACGCCGTCGTGGTCGAGTGCGATGCTTCGGGGTGGCCGCTCGTTTCGTTCGAGCAAGCCGAAAGCCCAAGTACCGCAATGGCGATCGCGCTCAGCATGATCGGGCCGGTACTACTCCGCACAGGTTGTCCTTCCGCCGCACACTGCCGCCGCCATCGATGCGAACGGTCGATTCAACCTACCGGACAGGCTCATTCGGACAATCGAGTGTTGATCCGATACAAATTCGGCGCGGTTCGATAGGCCGTAGCGTGAATGGTCCGGCGGCGGAGGGGCGGACCAGTGACAGCGCTATTGATGACAGTGACCGTGGCGGCCGTCGCTTCGATCGTGATCGTCGTCGAACGATGCGCGGGAGTGTGGGTGCTCGCCACTCTTTGCGGGGCATGGCTGTTGGCGGGCGTGACACTGTTCGATGCCGGATGGTTCCACCCACGCCGTGACCTGCTCGCCGCCGCTTTCGGCCTACGGCGCCCGGTCGCCGGGGAATCGGATGCGCTCTCGACGGCGTGGGCGAACCTGTCGCAGCGGCCGGGGGTCGACGGCTGGGGTTATTCACTCTGGATCCAGCAGTCGCCGCAGATCAACGCGTACGCCGGCCCGGCCCGGCTCGTCGCCGTCACCAGTTGGGCCGTAGGCACGCTGCCGCCCCGGGAACTGGAAGCCGTGCTCGCCCACGAATACGGGCACCACATCGTCTCCGACGCCCGATTGCGGTTGCTGGAAGCCTGGATCAGCGCACCGGTACGGCTGGCGCAGCGCTTGGGGACACTACCGGGACGCCTCGTTACCCGCCGTGCCACCGGCCCGATTGCCACGGCCGTCCGGTATGTCAGCGCGGTACTGATACTGGCTGTCGCGGCATGGAGTCTGACCCCGGCCGCGGGATGGCCCGCGACCGCCATGGCCGTACTGCTCGGCGTCGAACCATTGGCGACCGCCGCCCGCCGGCGCCGAGCCGAGCTGCGAGCCGACGCGATCGCCGTCCACCTCGGATACCGGCACGAACTCGCCGACGCCCTGCTCCGGCGGCAGCGACCGACCGGCACCGAGCCCGCCGCACCATTCCGGCGCTGGTTCGACGACCACCCACCGATCCCGGATCGACTGCGCGCCATGACATTACCGGAACGCGGCCGTCAGGGCCCGGCATCGCCGTAGTCGAACCGCGCCGCGTCCGTGCTCCACTCGATTAACCTAGCGGTCGCTCGGTGCACTCGCTTGCGCTGCGTCGCTCCCGGTCCCCGGCGGATCGGCGGGTAATACTGCTGGGCGTGAGCGGTTCCGAGACAGACGATCAGGTTCCGGCGTGGGCGCGCAAGACCGCCGGTGAATCCCGGTGGGCCGCTACGGCCGCGATGATCGGGTTCCTGGTGTTGCAGTACTACCTGCCGCAGCAGATCACGCCGACCCCGAATTGGCTGGTGCCGCTGCTGGGGTTCGTGGTGATCGTCGTGCTGGTGGTGGGCAGTCCGTTCCGGCTCGACCGTGAGGAACAGTGGCTGCGCCATCTCAGCCTCACCATGATGGCGTTGCTCGGTTTCGCCATGGTCTATTCGGTGACGCACCTGGTGGAGGCGCTCATCGACGGATCGGTCAGCAACAATCCGGGCGGCCTGCTCACCTCCGGCGGCGCGGTCTGGCTGTCGAACGTGCTGGTCTTCGCGCTCTGGTACTGGGAATTCGATCGCGGCGGACCGGCGGCGCGGGCCCACGGCCGCAAGAAGTACCCGGACTTCGCTTTCGTGCAGATGCAGAATCCCGGCCTGGCTCCGGATGATTGGGAACCGCAGTTCCCGGATTACCTGTATCTCTCGTTCACCAACGCCACCGCGTTCAGCCCGACCGACGTGATGCCCATGTCCTGGTGGGCCAAGCTCATGATGATGGTGCAATCGGCGATCTCATTGGTCACCATGAGCCTGGTCATCGCCCGCGCGGTCAATGTCTTGAAATGACTACGAATTCAGCGGTTGAACCACATATCGGCGAGCACCAGCACCACCGCGCCGGCGACCAGACCACCGGCTAGCAGGATCGATTGGCCGATGGTGGCGCAGATGCCGGCCGCCATGAACAGGCCCATCACCGGCAACCACACGAACATGTCGGGGGCGCCGAGCGCGCGCTTCTTCTGCGCCGCTCCCCCAGCCTGACCCGCGCGCCCGGACTGCGGACGTCGCGCCGTAGTTGTTCTTCCCTGTGTACTCACCTGGGCGACACTACAATCGACCGTCCGCCCGCGCGCGCTCAGGGGCGGTGCGGGCGGAGGTTCTCACGATGATCTCAGACGGCGGGTCGTGACTCGCTGACCAGCCAGCGGCCGTCGGACTGCTCCTCCAGTTTCAGGACCAGGGTGAGCGGCACGATGTGCGAGTCGGGAACGTCCACGCTCCACTGCTGCTGTTTGACCGAGACCAGCGCCTCGGCCTTCTTGCCGTCGAATGTGGCAAGCCCGCAATGGGTGTCGAGGGCGGTGCTGCGCACGAACTGCCCGCCGATCCAATCCCGCAGACCAGCGGTGGAATTGCCGAACTCCTGCTTCCAGCCGCCGGTGGAGGCGTTCAGCACCGCGGTGAAGTACCGGTCCGGATCGGTGAAGTCGTAGCTCGCCAGCAGCTGCGTGTAGTCGCAGGCAGCCTGCACCGCCGCTCCCTGGCGGGCGTCGGCCTGTTTGGCGGCCGAAACCTGCTGCCGCTGTTGGGCGATGGTGTCGGCGCGCTGATCGGCGGTGTCCTGCGCGCTGCTCGCCCGCATACCGTAGAACGCGGTCCCGGCGATGCCCAGCACCGCCAGCACGCCCGCGGCAATGAGCGGGACGCGGTTGGCATCGGATCGCTTGGGCTCGTTGAGGAACGGCGGCGGCGCGGCGGGCGCGTACTCCGGTATCGACGGAACCGCCGCGGACTTCGAGCTGGAGCGCTGCGACGGTTTGGGATGGTCACCGGCCGTGGCCTGCGCACCCTCACCGGGTTTGGACATGAATGTACCCTTCTGAATCGTGATGGCTCGCATGGTATCCCGTGCGGTCAACCGGACGGGTGCCCAGTCGCGCTGGGCGGTACCTGAGGCGGCGAATCGACGATTCCGTGCGGGCTGAGACTACCGGGCCGGGCGCGCGGGCAATGCGCAGCAACCGGGGGTGCAGGGTGCGCCGTTGGTGGTGCAGCCGAGGCCGGTGAGCGTGCTCAGGCGGGCCGGAGCCGCATCGGATACGTACTCCTGCACCAGGTCCGCGACCAGCTGGGCGAAGCGCGGGTCCGGGCCCGGGGTGGCGGCGCGGGCGAAGGCCATGCCGAGCTCGGCGGCGCGCTGGGCGGCCTCGTTGTCGAGATCCCAGATCACCTCTAGGTGATCGGAGACGAACCCGACCGGGCAGACCACCACCGCGTCCACGTGCTGTTCCGCCAGCGCGTCCAAGTGGTCGACGATGTCGGGATCCAGCCATGGGATCCGCGGCGGGCCGGAACGCGATTGCCACACCAGATCGTGCGACGCGAAACCTGTTGCGGCGGCGACCAATCGAGCAGCCTCGGCGACCTGGCGGCTGTAGAGGTCCTGCTCCTCGGGCGGACCCGAGGCATGATCGGCCGACACCGGGATGGAATGCGCGGTGAAGACCAGGCGGGCGCGTTCACGACGGTCCGCCGGCAATTGCGCAACCGCCGCACGCACGGCATCGGCGAACGCCGCGATCAGTAGCGGATGGTCGAAATACTGACGCAGCTTGGTCAGATCCGGGGCATCCGTGACCGCTTTCCGCGCCCGCGAAATGTCCTCGTGGTACTGCAAGCACCCCGAATACCCACCCCACGCCGAGGTGGGAAACACCAGCGCCGAACGGATCCCGTCCGCTCGCATGCGCTCCACGGTGTCCTCGACCATCGGATGCCAATTGCGGTTCCCGAAGTACACCGGCAATTCCACACCGCGCGAAGCGAATTCGGCCTCGATCGCCTTGATGATGTCGAGGTTCAGCGCATTGATCGGCGACACCCCGCCGAAGTGCAGATAGTGCTCCGCGACTTCGGCGAGACGCTCCGGCGGAATGCCCCGGCCCCGAGTGACGTTCTCCAGGAACGGCATCACATCCTCGGGGCGCTCGGGGCCGCCGAAGGACAGCAGCAGCAGCGCATCCACTTTCACAGCGGTGGCATCCGCGGCCACAGCCCCTCCTTCAGCTCTAGTTGGCGCCGAAACCCTGTTCCGGGAACCAGGTGTTGTGGCTGGCGCCGCCATCGACGTAGATAATGGAGCCGGTGGTGCCGGGCAGCCAATCCGAGAGCAAGGTGCAGATGGACTTGGCGACCACGGTCGGGTCGTCCACATCCCAGCCGATGGGCGAGGCGCCGTCCCAGTACTCGTTGAGCATGTTCAGCTGCTTGGCGTCATCGGTGGCGGTGCCCGCGATGGCCTTGGCGGCGAGGGTCTTGATCGGGCCGGCCGCAATCAGATTCGAGCGAATCTTCTTGGCCTCGCCCATTTCCCGCGCCACATAGCGGTTCACGGACTCCAGCGCGGCCTTGGCCACGCCCATCCAGTTGTAGAACGGCATGGCGGTGCGCGGATCGAAGTCCATGCCCACGATGGAGCCGCCCTCGTTCATGACGGGGAGCACGGCGCGCGCCAGCGAGGCGTAGCTCCACGCCGAGATCTCGAACGCCTTGGCCGCGTCCGGACCGGGCGCGTCGAGGAAGTTCACCGCGTCCGGGCCCATCAGGGTCTTGGGGGCGAAGGCGATGGAGTGCAGCACGCCGTCGATGCCCTCGGGCGCCAGCTCCCGTACCTTCTCGGCCAGCTGCGAGAGGTTCTCCTCGCTGGTGATGTCCAGGCCGATGGCGGGAGGAACCTCCTGCGGCAGCCGCTTGGCGATCCGGTCGATCAGCCGCAGCCGCTCCGGAATACCGGTGATGATCACCTTCGCGCCCTGCTCCTGCGCGACCGCGGCCGCGTGGAAGGCGATCGACGAATCGGTGATGATGCCGGTGATGAGTACGGTCTTGCCTTCGAGCAATCCACCCATGGGTTGGTCGGTTCTCCTCGGTATTGGGGATCGGGAATGCGCGGTAGGTGAAGCCTAGTGGCCCATGCCCATTCCGCCGTCGACCGGGATGATCGCGCCGGAGATGTAGGAGGCGTCGTCGGAGACCAGGAAGCTGACCACACCGGCCACGTCCTCGGCCTGGCCGATGCGACCGGCGGGAATGAACTCGAGCGCCGTCTTGCGCATCTCCGGGGTCATCTCGTCACGGGTCATATCGGTGTCGATGAGACCGGGCGCGACCACGTTCGCGGTGATGTTGCGCTTGCCGACCTCACGGGTGATGGCACGCGCCATTCCGACCAGGCCCGCCTTGGCCGCCGCGTAGCTGACCTGCGCCGGCGCGCCGATCTGACCGACCACCGAGCCGAGGAACACGACGCGGCCGAAACGGTTCTTGAGCATATTGCGGTTGGCCCGCTGCGCGACCCGGAACGCACCGGTCAGGTTGGCGTCGATGACCTTCTGGAACGATTCCTCGCCCATGCGCATGAACAGCACATTGTCGACGATGCCCGCGTTGGCGATGACGACCTCGACCGGACCCTGATGCGCTTCGACCTCGGTGAACGCGCGATCGACCGATTCGGCATCGGTCACATCGCATTTCACGCCGAAGAGTCCCTCCGGCACCCCCGAACCACGATGCGTGACGGCGACCTTGTGTCCATCGGCGAGCAGGCGCTGAGCGACCGCGAGCCCGATGCCGCGGTTACCGCCCGTAACCAGTACCGACCTGGAAGTGTTCGACATGCCGTAGAACTTAACCGGTCCGGGGTGTGATGCCCACATTGGGGCGACATCACATTCGTCATAGGAACAAAATGACGAATGCCCGAAACCACCTGGCCGAGGTCGGGTAGCGTCGGGCATTTTCGTGTCGAGCGGGTTACGGAATGCGCTGGCGCAGTAGCAGTCCGGATCCGACACCGGCGGCGACCAGGAGGCCGGCGAGCAGCATCCAGGGACGGCTGGCGTCGCCCCGGGTGTTCTCGTAGCCGATCTGCTCTTCCAGAGTGTCGTAGACGGCGTTCAATTCCTCCAGGCTGGAGGCCGTATAGAACTCGCCGCCGGAGAGTTTGGCGATCTCACGCAGCGAATCGTCGTCGACAGGGACCTTGACGCGCTGCGAACCCTTGCCGTCGGAATCGGGGATCTCGACCGTGCCCCAGGTGGTGCCGAACGAAATCGTGGATACCGGAACGCCTTTGCTCTTGGCCAGGCGGGCGGCGGTGAAACCGTGGCGCGGATTGTCGACGTCGTTGTCGGCGGGCACCGTCTGCTTACCGTCGGACATGAGCACGATGCGCGCGGGCGGCGGGGTCTCCGCCCCGCCCAGCACCGAGGCGAGGGTGTCGATGGATTGCAGCGCGGTCAGGATGCCTTCACCGGTGGCGGTGCGCTCGGCCAGCTTGATGTTGTCGATGGCCGCCTTCACCGCTTCGCGATTGGTGGTCGGCGACATCTGCACCGACGCCGTGCCCGCGAAGGTGACCAGGCCCAGGTTGACGCCCGGGGTCAGGCCGTCGGCGAACTCCTTGGCCGCCTTCTGCGCCACCTGCAATCGGCTGGGCGGCACATCGGTGGCCTCCATGGAGAGCGACACGTCCAGCACCAGCACCACGGTGGCCCGGTTGCGCGGCACCTTCTTGGCCTCGGTCGGACCGGCCGCACCGATGGTGAAGCAGACCAGCGCGGCCAGCAGCAGCACGATCGGCAGGTGCCGCCACGGTTTGGGACTTTTCGGCGCCACCAGTTCCAGCTGCTCCATATTGCTGAAACGCAGCATCTGCTTGTGCCGGCCACGCTGCACCAGCACGTACACCAGGGCGAGGACCGCGATCACGGCCAGGAACAGGAACCAGACATACGAAGTGAAGCCTGTAATACTCACTGCCGCGGTACCTGCCGGGAGGTCGAGGCGCCGAAAGTGTGGCGCCGGGTGGACACGAATCGGACCACATCGGCGATCCAGTCCCGATCGGTGCGCAAGGTCATGACGGGCGCGCCGCAACTGCGCAACGCCCCTTCGACCTGATCGCGATGCTGCCCCGCGGCGCGCGCGTAATCGGCGCGCAGCTGTGGCGTCACGCTGAACTCGCGGGTGCGGCCGGTCTCCGGATCGTGCAGCACCACATCACCGAGGTCGGGCAGCTCCAGATCGCGCGGATCCAGCACCTCCACCCCGAGCAGATCGTGGCGGCCGGAGATGGCGCGCAGCGAACGCTGCCAATCGATATCGCCGAGGAAATCCGAGATGATCACGGCCAGACCGCGTTTGCGCTGCGGCCGGCGCAGGGCTTCGATGGCCCCGCCCAGATCACCGCGCACGCCGTCGCGGGCGTGCGGGGTGGTGGCGATCTTGCGCAGCATGGTCTGGGCGTGCACCCGGCCGCTGCGCGCCGGAATCCGGATCAGCTGTTCGCCATTGGCGACGACCGCGCCGATCCGATTGCCGCCGCCACTGGTCAGATGCGTGACCGCGGCGGCCGCGGCCACCGCCAGATCCCGCTTCTGGCACCTGCCGGTACCGAAATCCAGACTGGCGGAGAGATCCACCACCAGCCAGGTCTCCAGTTCCCGGTCGGCGATCATCTGCCGCACGTGCGGATGCGTGGTGCGGGCGGTCACCGACCAATCCATTTGGCGCACATCGTCACCCGGCTGATACATGCGGGCGTCGCCGGGATCGGATCCCGGGCCGGGAATCAAGCCCAGGTGGTCGCCGTGCAGGACGCCGTCCAAGCGGCGGCGCACGGTGAGCTCGAGGGTCTTCAACGCGGCGGACAATTGCGGATCACGCAGGTCACCCGCCCGGAAGGAGGGCGGGTGATGCGATGAACCGCCGGGCACGGAATTCGTCACGGGCGCAACCGGATCCGAATCTCGTCTCACTTGGCCTGCGGCTGGCCGGGCACGCCCGGAACCTGACCGTTGGGCGGCTGCGGGATGCCCTGCGGCGGCTGCGGGATGCCGCCGTGCGGAACCTGCGGCGCGCCCTGCGGCACACCGTGCGGGCCCATGGCGGGCGCGGCGGGCTGCGGAGCCGACGGCATCGGCGCGGCCGGCGCGGCGCCGGCCGGGGCCACCGCCTGCGGGGCCACCTGCGGCAGGCCGACGGTCTGGAGCACGCGGCGGATCACCTCGTCGGGGGTGATCTCGTCGGCGAGCGCGTCGTAGGACAGCACCAGACGGTGACGCAGCACGTCCGGGATGACCTCGACGACGTCCTGCGGTACCACGTAGTCGCGGCCACGGATGAGCGCCACGGCCCGCGCGGCGGCGATGATGCCGAGGCTGGCACGCGGCGAAGCGCCGTAGGAGATCCAGCCGGCCACATCGTGCAGGCCGAAATCGGCGGGCTTACGGGTCGCGGCGATGACGCGCACGACGTAATCCACCAGCGCGTGATGCACGAAGGTGTTCGCGGCCAGCTGCTGCAAGCGCACCAGCTCGGCCGGATCCAGCACCGGCTTGGGCTCCGGCGGGGTCACGCCCATCCGGTAGATGATCTCGCGCTCTTCCTCGACCGACGGGTAGTCCACGACCACCTTGAACAGGAAGCGGTCGCGCTGCGCCTCGGGCAGCGGATACACGCCTTCCGATTCGATCGGGTTCTGAGTCGCCATGACCAGGAACGGATTCGGCATCGGGTAGGTCTTGCCACCGATCGACACATGCCGCTCGGCCATCACCTCGAGCAGCGCCGACTGCACCTTGGCGGGCGCGCGGTTGATCTCGTCGGCGAGCACGAAGTTCGCCACCACCGGGCCGAGTTCGGTATCGAACTCCTCGCGCCCCTGCCGGTAGATGCGGGTACCGACGAGGTCGGTGGGCACCAGGTCGGGGGTGAACTGCACGCGAGAGAAGCTGCCGCCCACCACTTTCGCGAAGGTCTCCACGGCGAGGGTCTTGGCGATACCCGGCACGCCCTCCAGGAGCACGTGGCCCCGCGCGAGCACGCCCACGAGCAAACGCTCGACCAGGCGATCCTGGCCGACGATCACCCGCTTGACTTCGTAGATCGCCTTCTCCAGCGTCTGGACATCGCGCTCGAGGGTGCTGGAAACGGGAGCCGGCGTATCCGATTTCGCCATCGTCGCCCCACTCACACCATCAGTCGAAGTCACCCAACATCCCCGCTTTCGCCTTGGTCTCTGTGCGTGCTGCCACAACTATTCCAGGTATCCGCCGCATTTGCCGCACCTGGTTGGGATCAGCCGCCCTGCTTGGCAGTCTGCCAGTCTCATTCCAGCAACCGATCGATGGCCTCCGCGACGGGTGTCGCGCCGGCTGTCAGTTCAACTATTACCCGGTTCAACTCCGGGCGATGCAGCGCCGCGGCCAGGAACGCGGCCACATCATCGCGATACACATCCCCGTATTCGATCGCCGGACCCGCTGTCACCAGGCCGTTTCCGGGTTCGTTGCGCAGCGTGCCGGGACGCGCGATGAGCCAATCCAGTTCGGTGCGGGTCAAATACACATCGGCGGTCTTCTTGACGCGCATGTAGTGCTCGAAACCCTCACTCATCTCTCGATCCCGGCCCGCCTCCGGAAATACCGAGACCAGCAGAAATCGCGACACTCCGGCGAGCCGGGCGGCATCGGCGGCCTTCTCCAGGCCCTTACCGTCGATGAGCGTGGTCTGGTCCATCCCGGTGCCGTGCGCGCCCGCGGCGAACACGATCGCCTCGTGACTACGGAATTTTGCGGCGAGTGCGTCGATGCCGTCGGTGATGAGGTCCCCGGTGACCGGGTTCGCGCCCGCATCCGCGATGGCGTCGGCCTGATCGGGATTGCGGTGCATACCGGTTACCTCATCGCCGACTTCGGTCAGCAGGGCGGCCAATCGGCGTCCGATACCGCCTGCGGCGCCGATCACGAAGACCTTCACGAGCACCCTCCTCCGGTAGTTTCGCTCTCAAACGAACAGTCTGGGGGACGGATGGACGAGCACGCGGGACGACGCCCCAAAGGTTTGGGAAAACGGGCGTGGGTGACCACCAAGCTGGTGCGGCGGGTGCTGCGCGGGCTGGCGTGGTCGCGGTTCGTGCATGTCACGGTGATCGGCCGGGACCTGGTGCCGGCCACCGGGCCCGTGATCGTGGCGAGCAATCACATTTCGATGCTGGACGCGGTGTTCCTGTGGGGCGCGTTGCGGCGGCGGGCGATCGCCATCGCGATGGCGGAGCTGTGGTCGTGGCCGGTGGTGGGGTGGCTGGTGCGGCGGCTCGGCCAGATTCCGGTGGTGCGGCGGGACAGCGACTCCGGGCAGGCGGCGATGTCGCAGGCGGAGACGATTCTGCGGCACGGGGGCGTATTGATCATCTATCCGGAGGGCCGGCTGGTGGGGCCCGGTGAGCAGGAGCCCTACAAGCCCGGGGTGGCGAAACTGGCGCTGGCGACCGGGGTTCGGATCGTGCCGGTGGGGACGCGCGGGACCGACCGGGTGCTGCCGATGCGGCGGGTGCGCGGGGACGGGAAGGCGTTCGACCGCAGTCAGCGGGTGACCATTCGCTTCGGTGAGCCGATCGATCCCGGCGAATTCGATGACGCGGAGAAGCTGCTCGAGGTGTTGCGGTCGCGGATCGAGGAGTTGGGTTCAGATGAGCTCGGCGGTGAGCTTGCGTAGCGCGGCCTCGGACCCGGTGCCCGGTTCGGCGCTGTAGACCACCACCGCTCGCGCGCCCGGATCGGCGGGCAGGTTGAGGAATTCGTAATCCAGGTGCAGGTCACCGGCTCGCGGGTGCCGTAAGTGGTAGCGGCCGTAGGCGAGATCGGTGACGTCGTGGGTGTCCCACATGTGCCGGAATTGTTCGCTGGTCGCGGTCATCTCGGTGACCAGGGTTCGCAGTTCGGGGTCGTCGGGGCGGGCGGCGGCGCGCAAGCGCAGGTAGGTGACGATCTGCCGGGCCACCTGCGGCCACACCGGTGCACTGAGTGCGCGAATGCCGTCATTGCGGAAAACCAGGTGCGCCCAGGTGCGTTCGGGCTCCGCGACGGTGGCGAAATCCAGATCGAACACCGCGCAGGCCGCGCGATTCCAGCCCAATATGTCGGTGCGATGTCCGACCACGTAGGCGGGTGTGGGATCCAGCGCCATCAGCATCTGGGTCAGGCGCGGGCGCAACGGAGCACTGCGCGTGGCGGTTTCGTTCTGCGGCGGCCGGGCCAGGTTGTACAGGTATTCGCGTTCGTCGGCGGCCAGCCGCAACGCCGTGGCGATCGCGTCGATCACCGTGTCGGAGACATTGTCCAGACGGCCGCGTTCGAAGCGGATGTAGTAGTCCACGCTGATGCCCGCCAGTTGTGCGAGCTCCTCGCGGCGCAGGCCCGGCACCCGGCGGCGATTGCCGTGCGCGACCAGGCCGACCTGCTCCGGGCGCAGGCGGGCGCGCCGGGTGCGCAGGAACGCGCCGATATTCGAGATCTCCTCCACGGACGCAGATCCTAAAGGGGTTCCGCCGGACCCCGGGTTGGGTGCGCCCGGGGCGAAACAGAGGGCTGTTTACCGGCTTCCGGGTCCTCCAGGCTGGGTGTCGAGGCCAGGACCGGCCATCACCCGGCAATCTCGGAAGGAACCGAAGCCATGCGGCGCGCTTTGCTCGTGATCGACGTACAGAACGAATACATCAGCGGGAAGCTGCCGATCGCCTATCCCCCGCTCGATATCAGCCTCGGCAATATCGCCGCGGCGATGGATACCGCCGTGCGGGCCGGGATACCGATCGCGATGATTCAGCACACCGCTCCCCCGGAATCGCCGCTGTTCGCGGTCGGCAGCGCGGGTTTCGCGCTGCATCCGGTGGTCGCGGAACGCCCGTTCGACGTGCTGTTCGAGAAGACGATGCCTTCGAGTTTCACCGGCACGGGGTTGGGCGATTGGCTGGCCGCACACGACATCGACACCGTGGTGATCGCCGGGTACATGACGCAGAACTGTGACGAGTCCACCGCCCGCGAAGCCGTGCATCGGGGCCTGGCGGTGGAGTTCCTCTCCGATGCCACCGGCACTCTGGGGATGGCCAATGAGGCCGGCAACATCGGGGCCAAAGAATTGCACGAGGCCGTGCTGGTGACATTGCAGTCGCGATTCGCGGCGGTCTGCACGACCCGGGAGTGGATCGACGCGGTCGCGGGCGGGCCGGAACCGGTACGGTCGGGCATTCTCGCCAGCACCGCCGTGTCCCGGGCGTGAGCGGCGAGATTCTGCGCATCCCAATCGGTTTGGATCTGACGGCGGTGGCGGTCGGTGCGATCGGCGGCGCGGCGGCGGCCACCGTGCGGGCCGCCGCCGACCGGATCGACGTGCTCGGCGTGACGGTGGTCGCCTTCGCTACCGGTCTCGGTGGCAGCCTGTTGCGCGATGTGCTGCTCGGCGAGCAACCCGCCGCGCTGCGCGCCGACCGCTATCTGCTGGTTACGCTGATCGCCGCCTTGACCGGAATGGCCTTCGCGCACTTGCTGGTTCGCGCGGAGCCGGTGATCGCACTGCTCGATTCGGTGTCGATCGGTCTGTATCTGATTCTCGGGATCACCAAGGCGGAGCACGCCGGGTTGCCGCTCGCCGGCGCCGTTCTGGTCGGGCTGGTCGCTTGCAGCGGTGGCGGGCTGCTGCGGGATCTGTTGCTGGGCGATCCGGTCTCGCTCGTGCGCGTCGGATCTTGGTACCTCACAGCGGCTTTGGGTGCGGCCGCCGTCTACCTGATCGCCCGGCCTTGGACAGGATCGGGTTTTCCGACCATCGCGGCGGTGGTCGTGGCCGCCGGCCTGCGCATACTCGCGATGGGGCGCGGTTGGACGAGTCCGCTTGCCAGACCGGCGATTCCGCCCGTCTTGACTGATCGGAATCAAAGTGATTCGATTTGAATCACTATGGATCCAGTGAATCACCCGATACCGGGCGCGACCGGTGCGGCAGCCGCCGCGAATCCGGTTGCGCCCGAACCGCACCCGCGGGTGCGGCTGGGTGGTGAGCTACGCCGGTTGCGCGACCTCGCCGGAATCTCCGGGCGGGAGCTCGCCAAACGGGTGGGAATCAGCCAGTCGACGCTCTCGCGCATCGAATCGGGTCATGTGGTCCCGCCCCTACCGCAGGTGCTCGACTGGGCCAGAGAGGTCGGCGCCGAAGCGGAGACGCAACACGCGCTACGCACGCTCACCGAAGCGGCGCACTCTCCCGAGGTGCACGACTGGGCGGCCTCGCTCGCCGAGCGCGCCCACCTACAGGACGACGTCCGCGAGTTCGAGGAAGACGCGCACCTGGTGCGGAACTTCCAGCCTTCACTGATCCCCGGCCTACTACAGACCGCCGAGTACGCGCGGCGGGTGTTCGCCAATTTCGATCCCCCGTACTCCAAGGAAGACCTGGCGGCCGCGCTCGCCGCGCGCCTGCACCGCCAGCGCGTGCTCTACGACACCGCCAAGCGGTTCGAATTCCTCATCACCGAAGCGGCATTGCGCTTCCGGCCCGGCCCCCATCGGGTGCTGCTGGCCCAGCTCGATCGGATCATCTCCATCGAGACCCTCGATACCGTCACCATCGGCGTGATTCCGCACGATATCGAGGCGTGCACCACTATCCCGCACGGTTTCGTCATCTACGAAAGCGAGGACAATGCCCTCGCCTCCGCGGAACCGATACCCGGGAGCATGGTCACCCGGGGCCCCGAACAGGTCGACGCCCACCGCCGCCGCTGGGACGCATTGACGCGAATGGCCCTGTTCGACAACGACGCCCGCGAATTCATCGCCGAACTCCGGGCCGAAATCCTGCGCATTTCCACCAGTTGACCTGAATCCCGCGGCTGTACGAGGGGTCGGCCGCACGAGGGGTGGTGGTGTCGCAGCGAATTCGCTGCGACACCACCTGCCTCTTTTATCCGAAATCGAATTCGCCGGCGCGCACGCCGGACACGAATGCCCGCCATTCCGATCGGGTGAACCACAGGGTCGGGCTGTACCGATCCTTCGAATCGCGCAGCGCGATCTGACCTTCGTGGTACGCGACCTCGACGCAGTCGCCACCGCCGTAGCTGAAGCTGCTCTTCGCGAACCGCGGGCCGCGATGCTCCGCGCGAATCTTGTTGCCGTTCATGGCATGCATTCCTTCCCCCGGAGGGTCACTCCCCATGACCCTGCACGTGAATCACTTACGACACACACAGTGATATCCGAACCACCAGCTGCGCAACTGAATTCGCTCGGCCCAGCGCGCCGGAACACCGTAGTACCCATGAACGCAACTCTACGGCGACCCACCGACAAACTTGGGGGCCGCCGCAGCGGAAATCGCTTGCCCGGCCTGTTATTCCACGCGGCCGGCGCGCGCTGCCTCCCGGTTCACGGGCAGCTCCAGCGTAGCGTCGGGCGCGCTGTCAGCGACCTTTTGGCTATCGCCCTGGGCGACCAGTTCCGAGATGAGCGGCAGCTTCGACATCACGAAATCCACGCCGGGGTTGATGATGCCGCGCAGCACCGACAACACCGACCATTGGCTGGGGGCGATGATCTGCGCGGAGCGCTGCTCGATACCGCGCACCAACGCCTCCGCGCCCTGATCCGGGGTCAGATGCTGGTTCAAAGGCCATGGCACCAAACTGGTTCCGCGCACACCGAGCGGATCGGTATCCACCTCGAAACGGACCATATCGGTGTCGACGAAGCCGAAGTAGGCGACCGTGACGCTCGCCTTGTGCGGTGCGAGTTCGACCCGCAGCGCCCGGCCGAATTGCTCCACGGCGGCTTTACTGGCCGCGTACGGGGCCACGAACGCGCCCTGGGTGAAGGCGTAGATGGACGACACCAGCGAAATATGCCCGCCGGTCTCGATAATGTGCGGCAGCGCCGCGTGCGCGGTGTAGTACGCGCCGAGCAGGTTCACGCGCACCACCTTCTCGAACTCCTCCGGCGGCATACCGCGCACCGTGGCCAGCCGCGCGGTCACCCCCGCATTGGCCACCGCCACGTCCAATCGTCCGAACCGGTCGATGGTCGCCGCCACCGCGTGCTCCACCGCGTCGCGGTCCCCCACATCGGCGCCCACCCCGAGCACACCGTCACCGAGGGTGTCGGCGACCGCCGCCGTATTGCCGGCATCCCGCCCGACGATCGTGACCTGCGCGCCGCGCTGCCGCAGCGCCCGCGCGGTGGCCAGCCCGATCCCCCGCGTCCCGCCCGTCACCAGCGCCACCTTGCCGTCCAAATCGAATCGGCCCATAGTCAATGCTCCTCTCCGGCATTCGAACCGGTCCGGAAGATATCGACTCTGATCGCCACCGAATTCCACGGTCCCTTATTTCGATCTCGAATCCTAGAGCGCCCCAACCACTTTCGCAGCAGCCCCGCGCATTCGCCAGCCCGACGGTCCGATTCGATTTTTCGACAATCCCGCCATTCCCCGCCGGGTTCCGTACAAACCTCGCGCCCGGAATCCGCTCGGCGTTTGCTCGCTCGGCGCGCGGGTATCGCGCCAGCAGAACCGAACGAAGCAGTTCCACCCACTTTCGGGAAGGCCGTCATGTCCACACCGACCGCGCTGGCCCTGGTCTGCACGCTCAAGCCCACCCCCGCGGAATCCAGTAGCGACCTCATCGCCCGCCAGGTCCTCGACCAATTGGCCGAGCACGACATCAAAGGCGAACTCGTCCGCGTGGCGGATCTCGACATCCGCCCCGGAGTGAGCGCCGACGAAGGCGACGGCGACCAATGGCCCACACTGCGGTCCCGGGTACTCGCCGCCGACATCCTGCTGATCGCCACCCCGACCTGGGTCGGCCACATGTCCTCGATCGCTCAGCGCGTGCTGGAACGCCTCGACGCCGACCTGCACGAAACCGACTCCAAAGGCCGCCCGGTCATGGCCGGCAAGATCGGCCTCGCCGCAGCCGTCGGCAACGAGGACGGCGCCCACAAAATCGTGGCCGACCTCTTCCAGGGCCTGAACGATATCGGCTTCACCATCCCGTCCCAGGGCTGCACCTACTGGAACGGAGAAGCCATGGGCAGCATCGACTTCCGTGATCTGGACCAGGTCCCCTCCGCCGTCGCCGAAGCCACCGCGACCATGGCCCGCAACGCCGCCCACCTGGCCCGTCTGCTGCGCGACCACAACTATCCCGCCCCCGGATGAACTCGGTTCTGCCGTCCGGGTTCCGCTGGTAGCGTCCGGGGCGTGGAGACATTCAGTGATGCATTGACGTCTCTCGCTCGGGGGAGCTTGGGCGGGGCGATCGACCAGTATTACGCCTTCTCGCAGGCGATTCCGGCGGGGAACACCGCCGCGAACTCGGAGTTGTCGAAGGTGTGGATCGGGGATCGGGAGTTCGATCGGTCCGGGCATCTGGGGTCCTTCGCCGAGGACCGCACCTTCATGTGGGCTTGGGCGAACGAAAACCTGCGCGGGATGCCCGGGGTCGCGCACTCGGTCCGGCTGCGGGAACTCGGGATGGCGCACCGGGTGCCCGAACTCACCACGGCGCTGGTGGATTTGGATCGATTCGAGGATCCGTGGGCCGCGGCCGACCAGTTGGCTTTGATCGCGCAGGCATTGCTGGGCGTGCGCGGGATGACGAAGTTCAACCACGGTGGGCGGGCGTACACGTATGTGCTGATCGACGACGAGTCGGTACCGGTGGCGAACCCGGATCCGAGCCGGGCCGCCGAATCGCGGCAGGCCGCCGACGAGATACTGGCCGGTTCCGTTCCACGCGTGGTGAATACCGGTGGTGCGGCTCCGGCCGGTAGTGCGCCCGGATTCATCCCGGATTCGCTGCTGCCGGTGCTGGCGCCGGGCGCGCCCATCGCCATGAGTATGAGCGGGGTGCTGCTCGAAGCCGAACCCGAATTGACCGAACTCCGGCAGCGGCAACCGGTATGGGATCGGGCGGCCGGGCGGTTCTTCTACGCCGAACGCCCCGATCTCACCTTCGAAGCCGCCGAGATCGGGCATTTCGATGCGCAGCGCCGGCTGTGGGAATGGTCGGAGTTCGAAGGGGCGTCCACGATCCGCGCCATCGCCACGCAGCACGAAGCCGATCACCTGGCCGCCGAACAGGTTTCGCTGGACGGACAAGCGCGACCGGCCAATATCGCGAACCTGCTGGCCGCGGCGGCGGTCCATCGGGGCGGGGCGATCGGCTGGCTGCACGCGCCCACCGCCTCCGGCTATGTGAACCTGGCGCTCACCGATCCCCGCGTCCGCGCCCGCGGCATCGATCCCGACGACGCGTGTGTGCTGCTCGAGAACGCCGCGGACATGGTGCATCCGCTCACCCGCGCGCACAATCGCTATCCGACCATGCGCACCATGGCTGCCGGGTTCCTCGAATATTACGGTCTACCAATGCTTTACGTCGGTGAGCCGTATTTCGTCGGCGCGATGTTCGGCCTGTACGAAATGCGGGCCGAATTCGGTTCCGAGGGTGGTCTGATACGCACTCATTTCGGGCTGACGGGCACCCTCGGCTGATCCGGAATCGGCTGCTGGATGACCTTCAGGTTCTCGGTC
>NZ_BDBK01000007.1 GCF_001612945.1 Nocardia inohanensis NBRC 100128 | reverse complement strand
GTCCCACCAAAGATCGCGCTGCTCGGTCCACGGCACGTCCAGCCCGGTGCGCCGCACGACGAGCACATGCTCCACGCTGCTGCCCTCGGCCGAAAGCGCCTCGTCCACAGCGTCTTTCAGCGGAGCCGCACTACCGCGCCGCCACTGTCCGTCGGTGGTGACGACCAGCCGCGCCTGCGCGTCGTCGACCCGCTGGCGCAGCGCGCTCGGGGAGAACCCGGCGAACACCACCGAATGCGTCAGGCCGAGCCGAGCCGAAGCCAGCATGGCCACAATGGCTTCCGGCACCATCGGCATGTAGATCGCGATGCGGTCCCCGGCCACCAGGCCCAGCGCGGTGAAGTAGTTCGCGGCCCGCGACACCTCGGCCAGCAGTTCGGCGTAGGTGATGTCACGGGAATCGCCGGGCTCGCCCTCCCAGTGGATCGCGACCTGGTCCCCGTGCCCGTCCAGCACGTGCCGGTCGACGCAGTTGTAGGCGACGTTCAGCTTGCCGCCCACGAACCACTTGGCGAAAGGCGCGTCGTCCCAATCCAGGACGCGGTCCCAGGGCTGATGCCAGTGCAGCCGCTGCGCCTGCTCGGCCCAGAAGCCCTCGCGGTCGGCGGCGGCCCGATCGTAGAGAGACGCGTCGCCGTTGGCGGCGGCAGCGAACTCGGCGCTCGGAGGATACGCATCCAGGTGATCGGCGGTTTCGGTCATCTCGTCTCTTCTTCTCTCGCGTACGGCCGGCGGGGTGACCGCGGCCACGTTCGACACTAACCGACTGTGACCTGCGTCGGGTTCGCCCGTCCGGTTCGGTCTCACTCGGCGGATGGTGAGCGTTTTCACGTCCGTCCGCGATGACCCGGCGCTCGGCGTGTCGCGCGCGAAGTCCGGACTATCGGGACAAGCGCGCCGAACCCACGTAACGTCGGCTCCTAACTTTCCAGGCTCTGTATGACCGAACCGTGAAGCGAATCGGGGGCGCAGGTGGAACTGGCGAAACCGGCGATACGCCGTGGCGCGGTGGCGCTGGCCGCGGTGCTGGCCCTGCTCTCGGCGCTGCTGTCCGGCTGCACCATCAAGCCCGTGTTCGGGGACATGATCGCGGTCAACGGCACCGAGCCGCAGAATCCGCTGATTCCCTCCAATACCAACGAGAACGGTGGCGGGCGGATCGTGGACCGGCTCTTCGCGGGGCTGCGGTACATCGATGCCAAGGGCGCGCTGCACGACGAGGTGGCGGAATCCATCGAGACCACCGATCAGCAGCATTTCCGGATCAAGCTGAAACCCGGCTGGACGTTCAGTGACGGATCACCGGTCACCGCAAGGTCTTTCGTGGATGCCTGGAACTTCGGGGCGCTGATCACCAATGCCCAGTTGCAGAGCTACACCTACGCGCCCATCGTCGGATTCGCCGATGTGCAGGCGGATCCGCCACGGGCGCAAACCATGTCGGGGTTGAAGGTGGTCAACGATCTGACCTTCACGGTGGATCTGATCGCGCCCACCATCGAGTTCCGGACCCGGCTGGCGTACGCGCCCTTCTATCCGCTGCCGGAGGCGGCGTTCCAGGATATGAAGGCGTTCGGACAGCACCCGATCGGCAACGGTCCCTATCGCCTGGCCGATGGCGACGCCTGGCAGCACGACGTGCAGCTGACCGTGGTGCCGAACGAGAGCTACCGGGGTGGCCGGCCGCCCCGCAACAAGGGCCTGACCTTCGTCTTCTACTCCAACTTCGACGCCGCGTACTCGGATCTGCTGGCCGACAACCTGGACATGCTCGACACGATTCCGGACAGCGCGGTCCGGGTGTTCAAGCAGGACCTCGGCGAACGGGCCGTGGAAGCGCCGACCGCGCAGAACCAATGGATCGGCATCCAAGCCAATGTGCCGCATTTCAGCGGTCCGGAGGGGTTGCTGCGCAGGCAGGCCATTTCGATGGCCATCGACCGGGAACAGATCGGGCAGAAGATCTTCCACGGCACCCGGGTCCCCGCGCGCGACTACACCTCCCGGGTGCTGCCGGGGTTCGACGGGAAACTGCCGGGGGCGGAAGTCCTGGACTACAACCCCGACGAGGCGCGCCGGCGTTGGGCGCAGGCCGATGAGATCGCGCCCTGGACCGGGCAATTCGAGCTGGCCTACAACGCCGACGGCGGGCATCAGGCGTGGATCGACGCGCTGGTCAACAGCATTCGCAATACGCTCGGCATCGAGGCGGTGGGTGCGCCGTTCCCGACCTTCAAGCAGATCCGGGACCAGATCGTGCCCCGCAAGATCGGCAAACCCTTCCGGTACGGCTGGCAGGGCGACTATCCGACCATGCTCCAGTTCCTGGAGCCGGGATTCCTCTCCACCTCGGAGTCCAATGACGTCGACTACCACAGTGCCGAATTCGACGGGCTGATCGCGGCGGCCGAGGCCGCACCGGACGAACAGGAGTCCTGGCGGCGGGTCGCGGTGGCGCAATCGCTGCTGCTGCGTGACCTGCCGACCATCCCGATCTTCGACTACACCGCTTCGGCGGGTTACTCCAAGCGGGTCACCTCGGTGACCATGACCTGGAACGGGCTCCTCGACTTCGAGAACATCGAGCTGAAATGAGCTGGCGCGCATGACTTGGTACATAGTGCGGCGATTGCTGCAAATGATCCCGGTGTTCTTCGGTGCGACGCTGCTCATCTACTTCCTGATCTGGAAGGTGACCGGCGGCTCGGTGACGGCGCTGGCCGGGCAGCGCACACTGACGCCGGCGCTGGAGGCGCAGCTCAAAGCGCAGTACGGGCTGGATCAGCCGTTCTGGCAACAGTATCTGCACTATCTGAAGGGCATCTTCACCTTCGACCTCGGCACGTCCTACTCCGGTCGGCCGGTGAAAGACGTACTGGCGCACGCGTTTCCGATCACCATCCGGCTGGCGCTGCTCGCGGTCTTCTTCGAGGCGGTGTTCGGCATCGTGTTCGGCGTCATCGCGGGCCTGCGCAAGGGCGGCTGGTTCGACTCCACCATGCTGGTCGCCAGCCTGATCGTGATCGCCATGCCGATCTTCGTCATCGGCTTCCTCGCGCAATTCCTGTTCGGCGTGAAATGGCATATCGCGCCGGTCACCGTCGGCTCCGATGTGAGCATCCCGCGGCTCATCATGCCCGCGCTGGTGCTCGCCTCGCTCTCCTTCGCCTACGTGCTGCGGCTGACCCGGAACTCGGTGGCGGAGAACAAGGATGCCGACTACGTGCGCACCGCGACCGCCAAGGGGCTCCCGCGGCGGCGAGTGGTGGTCGTGCACATTCTGCGGAACTCGCTGATCCCGGTCGTCACCTTCGTCGGCGCGGATCTGGGCGCGCTCATGGGCGGGGCCATCGTCACCGAGGGCATTTTCAATATCCCGGGCGTGGGCGGCACGCTCTATCAAGCCGTGGTGCGCGGCGAGGCGCCGACCGTGGTGTCCTTCGTGACCGCGCTGATCGTGGTCTTCCTCATCTCCAACCTGATCGTGGACCTGCTGTACGCCGTGCTCGACCCACGGATCCGCTATGCCTGAACGGGAGCCACCGATGCTGGAAAAGGATGCGCCACAGGGCGGTCCGCGGCCCGGGCAAGAACGCTGGGTGGCGCCGCCCGACGAGGTCGAGGTGGTCGCCACCGACAAGGTCGAGGTGCACGGCGCGCCCGCCGGGTTCTGGGGGTCGGCGTGGCGGCAGCTGCGGCGCAAACCGCTGTTCCTGGTGGCGGCGGCCCTCATTCTGCTGGTCGTGCTGGTCGCGGCGTTCCCGGGCCTGTTCACCGGACAGGATCCGCGGCACTGCGTGGTCGATTACAGCCTGGTCGGGCCCGGCCGAGACCACTGGTTCGGCTACGACCTGCAAGGGTGCGATATCTACGCGCGCACCATTTACGGGGCGCGGGCCTCGGTCCTCACCGGGATCGGGGCGACGCTGCTGTTCCTGGCGATCGGCGGGACACTCGGCGCGCTGGCGGGATTCTATGGCGGAGTACTGGATTCGGTGATCTCGCGTATCGCCGAGATCGTCTTCGCGATCCCGCTCATGCTCGCCGCCATCGTGCTCATGCAGCTGGCCGGGCATCGCACCATCTGGGTGGTGATCGCCATCCTGGCGTCCTTCACCTGGCCACAGGTGGCGCGCATCGCCCGCGGCTCGGTGCTCTCGGTCAAGGGCAGCGACTACGTGCTCGCCGCACAAGCGCTGGGCGTCAGCAGGTTTCGCATCCTGCTCCGGCATGTCATCCCGAACGCGCTCGGCCCGGTGATCGTGGTGACCACCATCTGGCTGGGCGTGTTCATCGTCACCGAGGCCACCCTGTCGTTCCTCGGCGTCGGCCTGCCGCCCACCGAGGTGTCCTGGGGCGCGGATATCGCCGCCGGGCAACGGCAGCTGCGTGCCGGATCGCTCATCCTGTTCTATCCGGCGACCGCGCTGGCGTTGACCGTGCTCGGCTTCATCATGCTCGGCGATTCGCTGCGCGACGCCCTCGACCCGAAGGAGCGGCGATGACTGCGCCCTTGCTCGAAATCCGGGATCTGCGTGTGTGTTTCGGCTCCGGCGAGCGGCGGATCGAGGCGGTGCGGGGCGTCGACCTGACGGTGTATCCGGGGCAGACGGTGGCCATCGTGGGGGAGTCGGGCTCCGGGAAATCCACCACCGCGCATGCCGTCATCGGATTGCTGCCCGGGACCGGGCGAGTGGAGTCCGGGCAGATCCGCTTCGACGGCAAGGATCTCGCGGCCGCCTCGGCCGCGGAACTGGTGGCGGTGCGCGGCAACGGGATCGGGTTCGTGCCGCAGGATCCGATGTCCAATCTCGACCCGGTCTGGAAGGTCGGCTTCCAGATCTCGGAAACCTTGGCCGCCAATGGGATAGCGCGCGGCCGGGCAGCGCGGCAGCGAGCGGTGGAACTGCTGGCCGAAGCCGGCATCCCGGATGCGGAACGGCGGGTCAACCAGTACCCGCACGAATATTCCGGCGGGATGCGGCAGCGCGCGCTGATCGCCATCGGATTGTCCGCGCGGCCGAAGCTTTTGATCGCCGACGAACCGACCTCCGCGCTCGACGTCACCGTGCAGCGGCAGATTCTCGACCACATCGACGGGCTCACCCGGGAGCTCGGCACCGCGGTTCTGCTCATCACCCACGATCTCGGATTGGCCGCCGAACGCGCCGAGCACCTGGTGGTCATGTATCGCGGCCGTGTCGTGGAATCCGGTCCGGCACTGGCGATCCTGCGCGACCCGCAGCACGAGTACACCCGCCGCCTGGTCGATTCCGCTCCGTCGATCGCCTCGCAGCGACTCTCGGTGGTGCGCACGCGCGCCAAGATCCGTGAACTCGCCGAGGACGTCGCGACCGCCGAAACCGAGGGCGCGGTGCCCGACGACATCCTCGTCGTAGACTCGCTCACCAAGCGCTACCGCATCCGCGGCTCGGTCCCCTGGAAGTACACCGAACTCGTTGCCGCCGACCAGGTTTCCTTCCGGCTGCGCCGCGGCACCACCACCGCCATCGTGGGTGAATCCGGTTCCGGCAAAACCACCGTCGCGCAAATGGTGCTCGGCCTGGTGCCCCCGACCTCCGGCAGCGTCACCTTCGACGGCCGCGAGGTGGCGGACGCCGCCAAACGCGCCTCCCTGGCCTTCCGCCGCCGGGTACAGCCCATCTTCCAGAACCCGTACGGGTCGCTGGACCCCTCCTACTCAATCCATCGCACCATCGTGGAACCGCTGCGCACGCACGGCATCGGCACCCGGCCGGAACGGGACGCGCGGGTTCGCGAACTCCTCGAACTGGTCGCCCTGCCCGCCTCCGTCGCCGATCGCTATCCCGGCGAACTCTCCGGCGGACAGCGCCAGCGCGTGGCGATCGCCCGCGCCCTCGCGCTGGAACCCGATCTGGTCGTCTGCGACGAAGCCGTCTCCGCCCTGGACGTTCTCGTCCAAGCCCAGATTCTCCAGCTCCTCAACGAACTCCAAGCCGAACTGGGCCTCTCCTACCTCTTCATCACCCACGACCTGGCCGTGGTCCGTCAGATCGCCGACAATGTGGTGGTCATGCAACAGGGCCGGGTGGTCGAAGCCGCGACCACCACCGAGGTCTTCGACAACCCGCAATCGGAGTACACCCGGCGCCTGTTGGACGCCATCCCCGGCCGCGACCTCCTGGTGAGCTGAGCCCGGGCACAAAAGTGGCTGGGAGGCAGGACCGCTAGTCTCGTATTTCGTGACCGATCCGCTCCAGCCCTTGGTAGACCTGCCCGGCGTCCGCGAAGCCGCCGACAAGGCCCGCGACGCCCTCGCCGAAGTGCATCGCCACCGGGCGAACCGGCGCGGCTGGCCCACCACCGCGGCCGAGGCGGCGGTCCGCGCGGCGCGCTCCTCGGCGGCCATCGAAGGCGGCAGTATCGACCTCCCCGCCGACGGCAATGTCGAAGACCCGATCCTGGCGGGCGCCCTGCGCGTAGGCCAAGCCCTCGACGGCGAAGCCCTAACCAACCTGGTCGGCGTCTGGCAACGCGCCCCCCTCCAAGCGCTCGCCCGCCTCCACCTGCTGGCCGCCGCCGACCTGGTCGAAGACCAGCAGCAACTGGGCCGCCCCCGCAATGTCCCCGGCGTAGCCGAACGCCTGGACCTGCTGACCCAAACCATCACCACCACCAAGGCCCCCGCCCCGGTGATCGCCGCCGTCGTGCACGGAGAACTGCTGTCCCTCAAGCCTTTCGGCACCGCCGACGGCATAGTCGCCCGCGCCGCCGCCCGCCTGGTAGCCGTCTCCACCGGCCTCGACCCGCACAGCCTCGGCGTCCCCGAAGTCTTCTACCTCCGCCGCCACCAGCCCTACCTCGACGCCGCCGCCTCCTTCGGCATGGGCACCCCCGAAGGCGTAGGCGGCTGGGTCCTCTTCACCTGCGGAGCCCTCGAAGACGGCGCCCGAGAAGCCCGCTCCATCGCCGACTCCGCCGTCAACTAACCCGCGCCGCAGTCAAGATCCCTTACGCCCCAGCAAGGTTCAAGAGAAGTGCCGGCCGACTTCCGACGAGTTCGGGCGAGGTGCGGGCGCGGGCTCACCCGAAGGAGGGGGCGGTCGCGAGCTCACCCGAAGGAGTGGGTGCGGGCGCGGGCTCACCCGAAGGAGTGGGTGCGGGCGCGGGCTCACCCGAAGGAGCGGGTTCGGGTGCGGGCTCACCCGAAGCAGCGTGTGCGGGCGCGAGCCCACCGAAGCAGCGGGGGTGCGGGCGCGAGCTCTCCCGAGTCATCGGGGGTTCGGGGGCGAAGCCCCTGAGGATCGCGAGGGGGTTCGGGGGCGAAGCCCCTGAGGATCGCGAGGGGGTTCGGGGGCGAAGCCCCTAAGAGCGCCGAGAGTTGGCAAATATCAAAGCGGGCGGCGTTGTCGCGAATTGCGACCTCACCGCCCGCTAGCACGGACCACCTGGTTACCAAGCGTGCTCTTCGGGTTGTGTAATGGCCTCGGCGAGCTCTCCGGAATCCGCTGGTTCATCCCCGCATCGTGCGAGGCCCTCGCCCTCGAAATCCCGGATAACGCAGGCCCACAACACTCGTGCCCTTGTCGCGGCGTGCTCCGCGTGGGTGCCTGGTGTCCGTGCTGGGAAGGGTGGGATGGGAGGTCGGACCTTCTCTTCCGGTCCGGTCTTGGCCTTCCGTCCTTCCGTGCATCCATTGTTACCCCGTGACGGCCATCACATCAAGAGCTGGGGAAACATTCAAATACTCGGCGTGTCCCGCACTTCCGGGTATGGCGTTTCGCGCACTGGCGCATTAACGCCGCCGGCGAATCAATCGATAGCTGAGTGCCCCCGCCGCGACCGCACCCAACCCCACCGCCACGCTCGCCGCGACCGTCGTGGTGGTCGGCGCGGGCAGTCGCGCCCACAGCGATACCGGATTGGAGAAGGTGAGCACCGGCCACCCGCGCGCCTGCGCCTCGCGCCGCAGCCCGCGGTCCGGATTCACCGCGGTGGCATGCCCGACCGCGTTCAGCATCGGCAGATCGGTCACGGAATCGCTGTAGGCATAACAGCGCGCAAGGTCGTAACCATATTGCGCCGAAAGCCTTTTCATCGCTTCGACCTTGCCCTCGCCGTAACAGTAGAACTCGACTTCGCCCGCGTACCTGTTGTTTTCGATCACCATGCGGGTGGCGGCGAAGTGGTCGGCGCCCAGCGCGGCCGCGATCGGCGCGACCATTTCCTCGCCGGAGGCCGACACGATGATCACGTCGTGGCCCCGAATCCGGTGGTCGGCAATGAGATCCGCCGCCTCGGCGTAGATGAGCGGATCGACGATGTCGTGCAGCGTCTCGGCGACGATCGAGCGCACCTGCGCCACGTCCCAGCCCGCGCACATCTTGGTGAGGTGCTCGCGCATGCGCTCCATCTGGTCGTGGTCCGCGCCGGAGAGCAGGAACAGGAAGTGCGCGTAGCTGCTCTCCAGCACCGCACGCCTGCTGAGCAGGCCCTGGTCCAGGAATGGCTTGCTGAACACGAAGGCACTCGACCTGGCGATCACCGTTTTGTCGAGATCGAAGAAGGCGGCGACTCGTCCGCGCTCGGCTGTCACGCCGTCCAGAATATGTTTTGCGGGTGACAGACGCGTGCTTCGGTGGCATTCGACCGGGTTAGCCAGGGGGAAGCCGAAGGGTGTCGGCGGGAAAAAGACTCGCCGGACGGACTTGCAAACCTGGCGGGTCATGGGTGTAGTATCGCTGTTACCTGGACATGGTCCAGGCGCGTTCAGCCCGACCCCCCGGGGCTGAACCCGACGGCCCCAGCCTCCTCCCCCCCCGGCTGGGGCCGTCCTCTATTTCCGGACAGTTCGGTTGTTCCCGTCGCCGAATTTCTAGTTGTCCACAACTCGCGTGTTATCCACACTCGCCGAGCGCCCCCTGTTTCCGCTTCGCTTTCGGCGCGACGCTGACCTGCATGGACAATCACACCGCCGCACCCACCCCGGCTCTCGTGCTGGTGTCGGCAAGCCCGTTGTGCGAAGAGGTCCGCCGGATCGCGGCCGCCGCCGGTCGGACCATCGACGAACACGCCACCCTGCCCGCCCGGCACCCCTTCCTCGCCGCGCCGGTGATCATCCTCGACACCCTGTCCGCACGTAACTGCGCGGCAGCCGGACACCCCCGCCGCCCCGGAATCCTCCTGGTAACCGCCGACGAACCGAGTTTGCTCGACTGGCAGACCGCCACCCGGGTAGGCGCCGAACAGGTCCTCCAGCTGCCCGCCGAATCCGACACCCTGATCACCGCTTTCGCCACCCATAACGCCCATTCCCGCACCACCGGCGCCGTCGTCGCCATAGCCGGTGCCTGCGGCGGTGCGGGCGCCTCCACCCTCGCCGCCGCCGTAGCCCTGACCGCCGCTACGCACTTCCGGGACCGCACCCTCCTCGTGGACGCCGCCCCGTACGGCGGCGGACTCGACCTGCTCCTCGGCATAGAGCAGACTCCCGGCCTCCGCTGGCCCGACCTGGTGATCGAGAACGGACGGATCTCCGCCGCGGCCCTCCATCAAGCTCTCCCTGCCATCTCCGGAGTCTCCGTGCTGTCCTGCGGAACAGGTTCGGCACCAACCGATTTCGACGATGAAACGGCCGTCAACGGCGCGAAATTCGTACCTCGCACCGCAAACATGCTCATCGAGAGACATCCGGTATTCGGCATGGCAGCAACAGAATTCGGTGCGTCGGACGCGGAACATGCAGCGGCAGTTCACTCATCGGCGACAACCGGCGAAGCAGTGGCGGGAACTCCGATCACCGCTAGCGGGACTATCGGGAAATCGGCCGTCGCTGCGGTCGGCGCGACAACAGGATCGGCTTCCGCCGCCCCGTGGTCCGCCGTGGAGCTGATGGCCGCTTCTGCCGATCCGGTCACCCGAGAAGGCGCGGCGGCTCTCTCCCCGGTCGGTATGGCGGCGGTGGTGGAAGCGGGTCGCTCCGCGGGCGATCTCGTGGTCTGCGACCTGTCCGCCGAACGCGGCGCGCACACCGAACACCTCCTGGAAGCCGCCGACCTGGTGGTCCTCATCACCCCCGCCCGGCTCCGCGCGGTCGCCGCCGCTGAGTCCGTCCGTGCCCACCTCATCGCCCGAAACCCCAACGTGCGCCTGGTAGTCCGCGGCCCCGCCCCCGGCGGCCTCCGCGGCGCCGATATCGCGACCACTCTCGACCTGCCCCTGCTCGCCGCGGTACCACCTCAGCCCGGCCTCCCCGAACGTCTCGAACGCGCCGGTCTCACCGTCAACCGCCGCGGCCCCCTTCGAACCGCAGCGGCGGCCGTCCTCCAAGCACTCCCACTCGCGACCGAACTCCCGCGCACCTCCTCGGGAACGCGGTCGGCCCCGCGCCGGCGAACGCCGACGACCACCTGCGTGCCCGCGCACGCCGACCCGATTGCGTCGAATCCCACAAACTCGAAGGTGTTCCGATGACCGTGTCTCTCGCCAAAAAGACCGACGCGCAGCATGTTTCGTCCGGGAGCTTTGTTGATTCGCCGACCGAGCTTGGCACGGCCAGCTACGGCCCGCGCGATACGACATCGACGACTCAGGGTTCATCGTCGAGTGTCTTCTCGCCGCAGACAGGCGCGGGACAGTGCGCTAATCCGGCGAAAGATGCTGGTGTGCAGTCGAATTCAGAACCGGATCACACCGCCCAGGAAGCGGCGGCCGACCGGGTCGCGGCCGTAAGTGGCAGCGATTCGACTCGCATCGGCGAATGCCGGTGCGACGGGCCCGTGCCGTCGCGGGTATGTGGGTCCGTGTGCTGGGCGATGGGTGCGCGATGAGTGCCTTGGTGACGGCGGAGCTGCTGGATCGGGTGCGGGAGCGGCTGGCGGAGGGAGTGGGAGAGGTGGATCCCGCGCGGGTGGCGGCTGCCATCCGGGCCGAGGCGGGCGGAATGCTCGGGGATACCGATCTGCTGCGGGCGTTGCGGCTCTTGCAGACCGAGATGACGGGCGCGGGTGTGCTGGAGCCGCTGTTGCATGATCCCGACGTCGCGGATGTGCTGGTGACCGGGCCGGATGCGGTATGGGTCGACCGTGGCCGGGGACTGCGGCGCACCTCGGTGCGATTTCCCGATGAGGCGGCCGTACGCAGGTTGGCGCAGCGGCTGGCATTGTCGGCGGGGCGGCGACTCGACGATGCGCAGCCCTGGGTGGATGGGCGGCTGGCGGGCACCGAAGCGGCCGTGGGTAATTCGTTCGGGGTGCGCTTGCATGCGGTGCTGTCGCCCATCGCGCACGGCGGTACCTGCCTATCGCTGCGGGTACTGCGACCGGCCGCACAGGGGCTGGATGCGTTGGCGGCCGCGGGAGCTGTCCTCCCCGAGGGGAAAGCGTTGCTGGAGAGCATCGTTCGGGCCCGGCTCGCCTTTCTCGTCGTCGGTGGAACCGGCGCGGGCAAGACCACGCTGCTCTCTGGACTGCTCGCCAAGGTGGACCCCGCCGAACGCATCATCTGCGTGGAGGACGCTGCCGAGCTGGCGCCACCCCATCCACACGTGGTCCGGTTGGTCGCTCGTCCCGCCAATGTCGAAGGCGCGGGCGAGGTTACGGTCCGCGACCTGGTTCGCCAGGCCCTGCGTATGCGCCCGGACCGGCTCGTCGTCGGGGAAGTACGTGGTCCGGAAGTCGTCGATCTGCTGACGGCGCTCAATACGGGCCATGACGGCGGTGCGGGCACGGTGCACGCCAACTCCCCGCGCGAGGTCCCCGCCCGCCTGGAGGCGCTCGCCGCCCTCGGCGGCATGTCCCGCGCCGCCCTGCACAGCCAGCTCGCCGCTGCCATCCAGGTCGTCCTGCACGTCCACCGCCACCCCGACGGCACCCGCACCCTCCGCGAAATCGGCCTGGTGACACCCACCGACAACCAGGTCCGCATCACCCCCGCCTGGTCCGCCCGCGGCGACCCCACGCCCGCCGCTCCCACCCTGTTCCGCCTGATCGCCGAAAGGACAGATCGATGACCAAGCGCAATTCCTCTCAACCCGGCCGCTCGTTCCGCAGTGATCGGTACCGCGCAACCCTTCCCGAGCGCGGCGGATCATTCAATGCCGACCTCCGTGTCGGAAAACCGGCCGGCTGCGCCGCTGTTCCGGCCGGTGGCCGCGCGGCGGAGCGAGGTTCGTGTGGTCGCACCTGGTGGCCAGGCCCGAGTGTGCGGAGCGCGGCGGGACGTCACAACCCGGATCTTCGTCGCGGCAAGCCCTATTGGTGGCGTCCCTCGCAGCCGCCCGGCCTACGCCGCTGGCGGTTCGGCCACCACCGCGCGATGCCAGCCGGTCATCGCGGCTGGGCTCCCGACGGCCGGGACGGCCACGGTGGAGCGTGATGTCGGGGCCGGGACCCGCTCCCGCGGTGCTGGGCTGCCTGGCCGTCGCCCTGGTGATGCTGCCCGCACCGGCTGCCCGCCGCCGGTTCGACGCGGTCTTCCGGACCCGGCGGCGGGTGCGAAAACCGAGGATCGGGCGGACGATTCGACTCGCGGCCTGTCTCGCGCCGGTGGCAGTGATCGTTCTCGGTGTCGGTCCGATGCTCGCGGCCGTGTGTTTGGCAGGCACTTTCGGTTTGCGCCGGCGCCGGAGCACGCGGGAACAGCATCGGGCCGACGGGTGCGCGCAACTGCTCGAAGGACTCGAGACGGTGATCGGCGAGTTGCGCATCGGCGCGCACCCGAGTGCCGCTGCCGCGATCGCGGCACGGGAGACGAAAGGCGAAGTGGCCCACGCCTTCGCCGTCAGCGCCGCCCGCAGCCGGCTCGGTGGCTCCGGTGCGGACGGCCTGCGACAGAGCGAGGCCGCGGTGTCGCAGGAGCTGTCCCGAATCGCCGACGCCTGGCAAGTCGCGGAGGAACACGGGCTCGCCCTGGCCGAACTCCTCTCCGCGGCCCGGCTGGACCTGTTGGGGCGCCGCCGCTTTCGCGACCGCACGCGCGCGGCACTGGCCGGCGCCCGCGCGACAGCCGCCGTCCTCGCGCTGCTGCCACTCCTCGGCATCGGCCTGGGCCAACTGATGGGTGCCGCTCCTCTGCACATCCTGTTCGCCGCCCCGGCCGGCACCGTCCTGCTCCCGCTCGGCGCCGCCCTCAGCTGCGCCGGTCTGCTCTGGACCGACGCCATCACCGAACGAGTTCTGCGATGAGAACCGCTACTCTCCTCCGCCGCGCCGGACGGCGTTTCCAAGCGTCGCTACCAAGTCTGCGAAGCCGACCCGAGCGCCTACCTCATCGGCCGCAGCCCGACCGGGGTCTGGGGCTCCAGCCCAACTGCGTTGCGGTGGCCGCGCAACCGAGTCCGCGACTCTCGCCCGAACCGAGTGTGGCTGCCGCACAACCGAATCGGCGGCTGTCGAATCGCCGAATCGGAGGTGGTCGGCCGTGGAGTGGCGGTTACGGCGTGATCGCCCTGAATTGCCGGCTGCCTCCTAGCCAAGGCTGCGGCTGTCGCACAGCTGAACCGGCGGCTGTCGCACAACCGAATTCGCTCGCACGACGTACAGCCAGACCGGCCGGCGGTGTCCCCGTGGCCGGCGCGGCGCTCCCGAGAAAGGAATCCACGATGAAGTACGTACGGCCCGGTTGGATCCGCAAGCAAGGTGACACCCTGGCGGCTCATGCTCGCCCGCAAGCCCTTCGGGGCTCCTCGCATCGCCCGCGAACTCATGCCGACAGGATTCCTGGTGCACCGGGAACCGATGCGGCCCCTCACTGCGAACTGGCCGCGGTCAGGAGCTCGGGCAAGGCGATCCGATGACGACGCATGCGCCTCGCTCAACTGCCTCGTCTCGTCGTCCTGCCCACGCGAACCGTCTCGGCTTGTCCCGCAGTCGTATTCGTGTCCGCAGCCCCCGTAGCGACGCAGGTACGGCCGCTGGCGGACGGTGCTTCGCGGCTGACAGCCGAGAGCTCTGGACCGGCAGCGACTCGATGATCGGGCTTTCGATGCCCGGTATTGCGCCGTTCGCCTCCCTCGTGTGGGCGGCTGTCATTCTCTGGAACGGAGTCCGGCGATGAGCACGGACCGTCACAGGCGTGCGGCGATGACTGCGCCCCATCCGAAGGACGTGTGGGGATGACCGCGATGCCGTTGCTGCTCTGCGCACTCGCGCTGCTCGTCTTGCCGGGCGGCGGCGGTGCGGTGCGGCGGCTGCGGCGGTTGCGGGATCAGCCGGCTGAAAGAAGCGGTGTGCGTAGGCGATTTGTACGGTCCGCACCCGATCCGCTCGCCGGGGCGGGTGCGCTCGATCTGTTCGCGGCCTGTCTGCGGGCCGGTCTGCCGGCGGCGACCGCCGCGGCCGCCGTTGCCCCGGCGGCGCCGGAGCCACTGAGCTCGGTCCTGCGGCGGGCGGCGGATCTGCTGTCGCTGGGCGCGGATCCGGTGGCGGCCTGGGAGCAGGCGGCGGTGGGGCGGGCGGACGAGACGGCGGGTGCGCTGGGGCGGATGGCGCGGCGGTCCGCTCGATCCGGTGCCGGATTGGCCGCCGCGGTAGCCGAATTGGCGGAGCGGCGGCGGGCCGAGGCCGAGGACGCCGCTGCGGCGCGTGCGGAACGTGCCGGAGTGCTGGTCGCGGGGCCGCTGGGGCTCTGTTTCCTACCGGCCTTCGTCTGCCTGGGCATCGTGCCGGTCGTCATCGGTCTGGCGGGACGGGTTGCGGGCGGAGGTCTGTGGTGAGTGAAGAGCGTGCCGGTGCGGAACGTCCGCGCCGGACCGAGAGAAGGGACGACCGTGGGAACGACAGTGCGGGGCATGGGTTGGCGACTGCGCGCGCGGCTGCTGGCTGCGGCGGTGGGGGAGGAGGGGATGAGTACGGCCGAGTATGCGATCGGCACCATCGCGGCGGCGGCGTTCGGGGCGGTGCTGTACGCGGTGGTGACCGGGGACAGCATCGTCAATGCGCTGACCAAGATCATCGACAAGGCGCTGAAGACCTCGGTCGGCTGAGTCCGGCCGGGCGGTGGCTGCGCGATGACACCGGCTCGGCCACCGTGGAATTGGCCATTGCGCTGGCGGCCCTGGTCACGGTGCTGGCGTTGTGTGCCGGCGCGCTGCTGACGGCATCGGCGCAGGTCCGCTGTGTCGATGCCGCCCGGGAGGCTGCCCGGTTGACCGCGCGGGGCGATACCGAGCGGGCAGTGCCGGTCGCCCGGCGGGTCGCGCCGCCGGGAGCTGCCGTCGAGGTGCGGGTGGACGGCGAGCTGGTGGTCGCCACCGTCAGCGCCCGTGCGCCACTGCTACCGCTGACCCTGCGCGCGGAGGCCGTGGCGGTACGAGAGCCGGGGGAAGCGCCGTGAACGAGCGCGGTGGCGTGACTATCACCACGTGCCTGGCCCTGCTGGCGATGCTCGCGATGACGGTGTTGATGGTGCAGATCGGGGTGGCCGTCGCGGCCAAGCACCGGATCCAGGCGGCGGCCGACCTCGGCGCCCTGGCCGCGGCGGGCGGACTGGATGCCGGTCGCACGTCCGCCTGTGCGCAGGCGGCGGTGGTGGTGCGACGAATGGGCGGCCGGGTAGTCGAATGCGAGGCGGCGGATTGGGATGTGACCGTCACTGCCGAGGCGCGAGTGTCACTCGGACCACTCGGTGCGCGAGTGGTTCATGGCACCGCGCGGGCGGGACCGGTGGCCGAATGGGAGTAGTGCGAACAAAGGTGCAATCTCGTACCGAGCGGTTGGTTAGAAATGCGATGGCGCGGACCACACAACCTGTCGATCAATGTCGAAATTCGATGAAAGTCGGAGCCGGAAGGATTGGGTATCGATCACTTTCCTATTCGCTGCGGAAGTCTGATTCGAAAGAATGCACAGGTAAATGCGCTAGCGACATTATCGAACGGGGCAACCCCCCAGTTAACAGGATCACATCCCTTTTTATTCGGCTACGGGCTCCGCGGTGCATGACTCGTGCCGGGCCTCTCGGACCGTGTCCGATACCAACCAGTTGATCTGGCCGCCCGGCCGCTCCGATGGCCCTCCGGTCTCGCTCCGGAGGCGGCCGGGTCACGGTTGGACGGCGTCACCGTCATCGAGCCCGAGCTCGGCCAGCACCGCGGTCAACAGCCGCGCCGCACCGGCCTTGTCCAGGGGATTATTGCCGTTTCCGCACTTCGGAGACTGTACGCAGGACGGGCACCCGCCCGCGCACCCGCACGATTCGATGGCGGACAGGGTCGCGCCCAGCCAGTGCCGCAGCCGCGCGAATCCCCGCTCGGCGAAGCCGGCTCCACCGGGATGCCCGTCGTAGACGAAGACCGTGGGCAGCCCGGTATCGGGATGTGCCGCGGTCGACACGCCGCCGATATCCCACCGATCACAGGTCGCGACCAGCGGCAGCATGCCGATGGCGGCGTGCTCGGCGGCGTGCAGCGCCCCGGCCACCCGCTTCGCGTCGATCCCGGCCCGTTCCAGCAGATCCGGCGTGACCGTATAGAGCACGGCCCGGGTCGGCAGCGTCTGCGGCGGCAGGTCCAGCGGCACCATGTCGAGCACCTCGCCGCTGGGCAGCCGCCGCAGGTAACCGATCACCTGCCGCGTCACCAGGACCTGTGCCAATGCGGTCGTGACCGGCCCGTACAGCCGATGCTCGGTCACCTCCCCGAGCTCGGTGGTGGTCACCGCCCGCGCACTGGTGGTCCACCCCGGCGTCTCGGCGTGCACCAGCGCGACGCCCGCTTCCAGGTCCAGTTCATCGACCACGAAGCTTTCGCCCTGATGTAGATGAACGGCCCCCGGGTGCAGCGTGGCGGGCGCGCGCCCGGCATCGGTGGTGCCGAGCATCCGCCCGGTCTCACCGTCCACCACGGCCACCGCCGATCCGATCCCGCCGCGCACGTCCACGGCATCGTGCGGATGCGCGTCGGCGGTGACGAACCAGCGCGCGCCCCCGTCCCGCGCCACCCCGTCCCGGCGCCGGATCAAGCCCTGTCCGGCCAGGTCGTGGAGCAGTTCCCAGGCTTGGAAGCCGTGCACTTCGGCATCGGTGAGCGGCTGTTCCATGGCCGCGCAGAGCAGATGTGGCGCCAGCACATACGGGTTGTGCGGATCGGTGATGCTGGCCTCCAGCGGCCGCCCCAACAGCGCCTCGGGGTGGTGCACCAAATACGTATCCAGGGGGTCGTCGCGCGCGATGAGCAGCACCAACGACCCCTGGGTGCGCCGCCCGGCCCGCCCCGCCTGCTGCCAGAACGAGGCCACGGTGCCCGGATATCCCGCCACCACAACGGCATCCAGCCCGGCGATATCCACGCCCAACTCCAGCGCGTTCGTGGTCGCCGCACCCAGCAGTGACCCCTCCGACAGGGCGGCTTCCAGCGCCCGCCGGTCCTCCGCGAGATATCCGGCCCGATACGCCGCCACCCGCCCGGGCAGCGTCACGTCCACGTCCGCGAGCAGTCGCTTCGTATCCATCGCGATGAGTTCCGCGCCGCGCCTGGACCGTACGAAGGTCAGCGTCCGCGCCCCTTCGGCCACCAGCTCGGCCATCACCTGCGCCGCCTCGGCCCCGGCCGAACGCCGGATTGCCGCACCGTTTTCCCCGGTCACGCCCGCACCGATGAGCGGCGGCTCCCACAATCCAACCGTCCGCGAACCCTGCGGCGACCCGTCCTCGGTGACCGCGGCGCACGGCGCGCCGATGAGCCGGGAGGCGGTGTCGGCCGGTTCCGCCGTGGTCGCCGAGCACAGCACGAAGACCGGATCGGCCCCGTAACGCTGCGCGATCCGCCGCAGCCGGCGCAGCACCAGCGCCACGTGCGACCCGAAAACGCCCCGGTAGGTATGGCATTCGTCGACCACCACGTACTTCAACTGCCGCAATAGCCGCGCCCACCGTTGATGCGACTGGAGGACACCCAGGTGCAGCATGTCGGGATTGGTGAAAACCCAGCGTGCATTGGCTCGTACCCATTGCCGGATCTCGGTCGGCGTATCGCCGTCATAGGAGGCGGGTTGAATGCCGCGCAACGCATCCGACCCGGTCAGTTCGCAGGCCATGCGTAATTGATCGGCCCCCAGCGCCTTGGTGGGGGAGAGGTACAGCGCGGTGGCCCGCGGATCCTGATGCAGCGTGGTGAGTACCGGTAATTGATAGGCCAGCGACTTGCCGGAGGCCGTTCCGGTGGACACCACGACATGTCGCCCTCGGTAAGCCAGATCCGCCGCCGCGCTCTGATGACTCCACGGCTGTTCCACCCCGAGGCCCTGAACTGCGCTGATCACCTCGGGCGATATCCATTCGGGCCAATTCGTGACCTGGGCGGCGCGCGCCGGTAGCTCGGCTATATGGGTGAGGCGGGGGTCACCATTCCCGAAGCCATTTAGGACACGATTCAGCAACGATTGACCGTAGCTCGTTTCGCATCCGTGGCCGTCCCGGCTCGTCGGCTCCGTCACTTTCATCGAACCGTTGCCGCGACACGCCCGCGCGCTGCGAACGGTGTGTACGTCCGTTGCTCTACCTGCCATTTCACTACCGAGTAGCGACCCGCCTCACACCCAGTTTGCCGGATGCTCGCTCTGTTATCGGGAAGCAAACCTACTTCAAGTACGGATTTGGGCATTGTGCCCCTCACCTGCGCATTCGCAAGATCAACTTTTTTGCAAATTGTGGGTAACTCGGCTGTTGAATTGAGCGGAGACATGGTTAAGTGGGTCCTGGTCGCAAGCTTCTGTGTTCGAGGGACGGATCCAAAGTCCAAACCATCAGCAGGATCGATGTTGCGAACGGTGTACTGGGTGCTTTCCTGCAGGGGGAACAGAGTACAACGGTCGGAACGGACCCGGTGGATGAACCTACTTGTCCGCCGTTCCGGTATGGAAAGAGAAGGAACAGAATGGCACAGGGAACTGTGAAGTGGTTCAACGCGGAGAAGGGGTTCGGCTTCATCGCGCCCGAGGACGGGTCCGCTGACGTCTTCGTCCACTACTCCGAGATCCAGGGTTCGGGCTTCCGCACTCTCGAGGAGAACCAGAAGGTCGAGTTCGAGGTCGGTCAGGGCACCAAGGGCCCGCAGGCCACTGGTGTTCGCGCGCTCTGATAGCGGGCCTACCCACAGGTATCCGTCCCCCATCGCCTCCCCGGCGGTGGGGGACGACCCATATCCGGACCCATTACACTCGATCACAACCCGGGGCGACATCGTCGCTGCACAGCAGGTGCAGCTCTTCAACACGGTATAAACGTTGCTGGCAGCGATATATGTAGTCGCAGCCGCTTGCCCCAAGCCGCGTATTGCGCGCCCGCCGCGCCCCGCGGATCGAGACGAAAGGTGTGTTCGCCGGTGGCAACACGAGACCGCGGTGCAGCGCCGAACTCCCAGGCAGCGCCCGACCAGGGCCGGCCCCTGCGTCGTCTCGTCATTGTCGAGTCGCCGACGAAGGCCCGCAAGATCGCTCCCTACCTGGGCCGCGGGTACACCGTGGAGGCCTCGGTGGGGCATATCCGGGACCTGCCGCGCGGTGCGGCGGACGTGCCCGCCAAATACAAGGGCCAGCAGTGGGCCCGGCTCGGCGTCGATGTCGATAACGATTTCGAGGCCATCTATGTGGTGAGCCCGGATAAGAAGGCCAAGGTCAGTGAGCTCAAGAGCTTGCTCGCCGACGCCGACGAGCTCTACCTCGCCACCGACCCCGACCGCGAGGGCGAGGCCATCGCGTGGCATCTGCTGGAGACGCTGAAGCCGAAGGTGCCGGTCCGGCGCATGGTGTTCCACGAGATCACCGAGTCCGCGATTCAGGCCGCGGCGGCCGACACGCGCGAGCTGGACAAAGATTTGGTCGACGCGCAGGAGACGCGGCGCATCCTGGACCGGCTCTACGGGTACGAGGTCTCGCCGGTGCTGTGGAAGAAGGTCATGCCGCGTTTGTCGGCGGGCCGCGTGCAGTCGGTGGCGACGCGCGTCATCGTGCAGCGCGAGCGGGAGCGCATGGCGTTCCGGTCCGCCGAGTACTGGGATATCGCGGCCAAGCTGGACGCCGGTACCCAGGAGGGCGGGAATCCGAGCGTCTTCGGGGCGCGCCTGGTGGCCGTCGATGGTTCGCGGGTGGCGAGCGGCCGGGATTTCGGACCGGATGGACAGCTGAAGCCCTCGGGTGTGGTGGTGCTGGACGCCGGGTACGCACAGCGGCTCTCGGAATCGTTGCACGGGGTGGACCTGGCGGTCACCTCGGTCGAGTCCAAGCCGTACACGCGGAAACCGTACGCGCCGTTCATGACCTCGACCTTGCAGCAGGAGGCGGCGCGCAAGCTGCGCTTCACCTCCGAGCGCACCATGCGGGTGGCGCAGCGGCTGTACGAAAACGGCTACATCACCTACATGCGTACCGACTCGACCACGTTGTCGGACACCGCGATTCAGGCGGCGCGGGCGCAGGCCACGCAGCTGTACGGCGCGGAGTACGTGAGCCCGACGCCGCGGCAGTACACCCGCAAGGTCAAGAACGCGCAGGAGGCGCACGAGGCGATTCGTCCCTCGGGTGACACCTTCATGACGCCCGGCCAGGTGCATTCGCGGGTCGACAACGACGAGTTCCGGCTCTACGAACTGATCTGGCAGCGCACCGTGGCCTCGCAGATGGCCGATGCGCGCGGCACCACCATGACCGTGCGGGTCACCGGGGTGGCGAATACCGGTGAGGAATGCGTCTTCTCGACCTCCGGCCGGACCATCACCTTCGCGGGCTTCCTGAAGGCCTACGTGGAGAGCGTGGACGAGGAGGCGGGCGGTCAGTCCGACGACGCCGAATCGCGCCTGCCCGCGCTGACCGAGGGTCAGGGCGTGACGGCCATCGAGCTGCTGCCGGACGGGCACACCACCAATCCGCCGGCGCGGTTCACCGAAGCCTCGCTGATCAAGGCCCTGGAAGAGCTCGGCATCGGGCGTCCTTCCACCTACGCCTCGATCATCAAGACCATTCTCGATCGCGGTTACGTGTACAAGCGCGGTAGCGCGCTGGTGCCGTCGTGGGTGGCGTTCGCGGTGGTCGGGCTGCTGGAGGCGCACTTCGGGCGGCTGGTGGACTTCGACTTCACCGCGGCCATGGAGGACGACCTCGACGCCATCGCCGGTGGGCGCGAGCAGCGCGGAAACTGGTTGTCCAGCTTCTACTTCGGCGGCGATCACGGCGCCGAAGGGTCGGTGGCGCGCTCCGGCGGGCTGAAGCGGATGGTGGGTGACAATCTCGACGGGATCGATGCGCGAGAAGTCAACTCCATCAAGCTGTTCGCCGACGAAGAAGGCCGCGATGTGGTGGTCCGGGTCGGCAAGTTCGGTCCGTACCTGGAGCGCATGATCGTCAATCCCGATGACCCGGAAGGGGATTCGGTTTCGCAGCGGGCGAACCTGCCCGACGATCTGCCGCCGGACGAGCTGACGCCCGAGGTCGCCGAGAAGCTGTTCTCGACGCCGCAGGAGGGTCGCTCGCTGGGCGTGGATCCGGTGTCGGGGCACGAGATCGTCGCCAAGGAAGGGCGTTTCGGTCCGTACGTGACCGAGGTGCTGCCCGAGCCGGCCGAGGAGCCGGAGGCGAAGAAGCCGGCCAAGAAGGCGACCGCGCCCAAGCCGCGCACCGGCTCGCTCTTCAAGTCGATGGACCTGGCCTCGATCACGCTCGACGATGCGCTCAAGCTGCTGTCGCTGCCGCGCGTGGTGGGTGTGGATCCGACCTCCGGTGACGAGATCACCGCGCAGAACGGGCGATACGGGCCGTATTTGAAGAAGGGCACCGATTCCCGGTCGCTCGCCGGGGAGGATCAGATCTTCACGGTGACCCTGGACGAGGCGCTGAAGATCTATGCCGAACCCAAGCGCCGGGGCGGGCAGGCGGCCAGTGCCGCGCCGCTGCGTGAGCTGGGGGTGGATCCGGTGTCGGAGAAGCCGATGGTGATCAAGGACGGCCGGTTCGGGCCGTACGTCACCGACGGTGAGACCAATGCCAGCCTGCGCAAGGGCGATGAGGTCGAGTCGATCACCGACGAGCGGGCCTCGGAGCTGCTGGCGGATCGGCGGGCGCGCGGGCCGGTGAAGAAGGCCGCCAAGAAGACCGCGAAGAAGGCGCCGGCCAAGAAGGCGGTCGCCAAGACCGTGGTCAAGAAGGCGGCGGCGAAGAAGGCGGCGGCCAAGACCGCCGACGGCGTCACCACCAAGAAGGCCGCGGCCAAGAAGACGGCGGCGAAGAAGACTCCCGCGAAGAAGACCGCGGCGGCTTCGAAGTCCTGAGCCGGCTCGATGCCGAGAGAATTGGGGGCCGCCTCAGACCGTACCGACTGGTCTGAGGCGGTTCTTTCTGTCGGTGGCCTGCCGTAGCGTGTAATCCGGAACACGCACCAGCGGAAGGACATTCGATGACCGTGGACCGGAGCCGTGAGGATCTGATCGACCTGCTCGCCGAACAGCGCGAGATTTTCCGCATCACCCTGCGTGGGCTGGAGGATGATCAGGCGCGGCAGCGCAGCACGGTCAGTGAGTTGACCTTGGGCGGGCTGCTACACCACGTCATCAATACCGAACGGCATTGGACCACGGTCATTGTCGAGCGGGACGAGAACGCCGAGTTCGACGTCTCCGGTATGGATACCGAATATCGGATGGGGCCGGACGAGACGGTGGCGGGTCTGCTGGCCGAATGGGATGCGGTCGTCGAACAGACCACCAAGCTCATTCGCGAGCTGGACAACCTGGACGACTCCATTCCAATTCCGACCGCCCCGTGGTCGCCCGAACGCATGTGGTGGACAGCGCGTTTCATCCTGCTGCACATCCTGCGCGAGATCTCGCACCACTCCGGGCACGCCGACATCATTCGCGAAGCGCTGGACGGCGCGAACACCACCTACCAGCGCGCCTGACACCCGATTCGTTCGATGCCCGCGCCGGATCGGGTGCGGGCGGGGTGTGTCGCGGCCGCGCGGGTGGGCCGGGCTGGGCTGTCGGTGCGGGCCGCTAGGGTGTACGACGTGGCGGGTGTCTTCGATCGGCTGGTCGGCCAAGGTGCGGTCGAGTCCGAACTGACCGCTGCCGCGGTGGCCGCGCGCGACGGCGCGGGGTCCTCGTCGGCAATGACGCATTCGTGGTTGTTCACCGGCCCGCCCGGATCGGGGCGGTCGGTGGCGGCGCTGTGCTTCGCGGCGGCTCTACAGTGCACGGACTCGGGAACGCCCGGGTGCGGCAAGTGTCATGCCTGCACCACGACCATGGCCGGCACCCACGGTGACGTGCGCCGGGTGGTGCCGGAGGGTTTGAGCATCGGCACCAAGGAGATGCGCGAGATCGTGCAGGTCGCCTCGCGGCGGCCCAGCACCGGGCGCTGGCAGGTGGTCGTCGTCGAGGACGCCGACCGGCTGACCGAGGCCGCCGGAAACGTGCTGCTCAAGGTGGTCGAAGAGCCGCCGGAGCGGACGGTCTTCCTGCTGTGCGCGCCCTCGGTGGACCCCGAGGACATCTCCATCACCCTGCGCTCGCGCTGCCGTCACGTCCATCTGGCCACGCCGTCGGTGCCGTCCATCGCGCAGGTGCTGCGCGAACGTGACGGGCTCTCTGATCAGGTCGCCACCTGGGCGGCCTCGGTCAGCGGCGGGCATGTCGGCCGCGCCCGCCGATTGGCCACCGATGAGGAGGCCCGGGCCCGGCGTAAACGAGCCCTGGCCCTGGTCGCCGCCACTGCCCGCCCCGCGGCCGCCTATGCCGCGGCCGACGCACTGGTGAAACTGGCCGATGATGAGGCCAAACAGGTCAGCTCCGAACGAGATGACAAGGAACGCGAGGAACTCGCGACCGCACTCGGCGCCGGCGGCACCGGCAAGGGCACCGCCGGAGCCACCCGCGGATCGGCCGGAGCCCTCAAAGACCTGGAGAAACGCCAGAAGTCGCGCGCCACCCGCACCGGCCGCGACGCCCTGGACCGGGCGCTCATCGATGTCGCGGGCCTCTACCGCGACGCTCTCGCGGTCCGATTCGGAGCGGCCACCGCCGACTCCAAATCCGGCGTCACCCTCACCCACCCCGACATGGCCGACCAGATCCGCGAACTCGCCACCGATGTCCGCCCCGAGGGCCTGCTCCGCTCCATCCAAGCTGTCCTCGACTGCCGCGAAGCCCTCGAAACGAACGTCAAGCCCCGCTTCGCCGTCGCCGCCATGGCCGCCACCTTGATAGCCGCCCGCTCCGGATAGCCCGGCGGCACTGCATCGCGGGCGCCCGTCCGAGCGTGTCCTGCTCACGTGAGCTCGGCCGTTCGAGGCGGAGTCCGACCACCCGTTTTCGTGATCCGGGCGGGAGACGATAGACTCGCAGCGCCGGAAGGCACGCCGCCTTAGCTCAGTCGGTAGAGCGCTTCACTCGTAATGAAAAGGTCGGGGGTTCGATTCCCCCAGGCGGCTCCATCGAACACCCCACTCGTCCTGCGGATTCGCAGTGAGTGGGGTGTTTTGCGTTCCGGCGGTCCGCACTGCGGCGGCGCACCGTGACACCGGCGAGTCATGCCGTTCCGCTCTTACTCGGTGGCGATGTGCCGCCGGGGCCGGTGCGGCGAGTTGTATTCCGGGTGCGGCGAAAGATGTTCGGGTGGGGTGGGTTTCTGGGAATCTGAGCTGGTCCGGGTTCGCCGGGGTCAGTGGATGACAGGGGTGTGGCGTGACTGTCGGTGTCGAGTTCCAGGCGGGGGCGTACGAGTCGTTCGCGGAGGCGGTCGGGCATACGCCGGTGGTGCGGTTGAATCGGGTCACGGCGGGGATTCGGGCCGCGGTTTATGTGAAGCTGGAGTATTTGAATCCCGGTGGGAGCGTGAAGGATCGGGCTGCGCTGGGGATGTTGGTTGCGGCCGAGGAGTCCGGGGAGCTGGGGCCGGGCGGGACGGTGGTGGAGGCGACTTCGGGGAATACCGGGTTGGGGCTGGCGGCGTTGGCGGCGGCGCGGGGGTATCGGACGATCGTGGTGGTGCCGGATCGGGTGAGCCAGGAGAAGAAGGCGGTGCTGCGGGCGTACGGGGCGGAGGTGCGGGAGACGCCCGGGCTGCGGCCGGTGGGGCATCCGGAGCATTTGCGCAGTGTCGCTTTGCGATTGGTGGAGGAGATTCCGGGGGCCTGGTTCGCGGGACAGTATGACAATCCGGCGAATACGGCGGCGCATCGGGCGACTACCGGGCCGGAGATCTGGGCCCAAACCGGCGGGCGGGTAACGCATTTCGTGGCCGGTGTGGGGACCGGCGGGACGATCACGGGGGCGGGGGAGTTCTTGAAGGAGGCGTCGGGGGGTGCGGTGCGGGTGATCGGGGCCGACCCGGAGACCTCGGTGTACGGCGGGGGTGACGGGCGGATCTGGTACATGGAGGCGGTGGGGCATTTCCGGCATCCGGAGACCGCGGAGGATCTGTGGCCGGAGGCTTTTCATCCCGAGGTGGTGGATCGGATCGAGCGCATTCCGGATGTCGAGGCGATCAGAGTGCTGCACCGCCTCGCGCGAGAGGAGGGGCTGCTGCTGGGCGGGTCGTCGGGGACGTCGATCGCGGCGGCGCTGCGCATCGCGCGGGAATTGGGGCCTGAGGACACGGTCGTGGTGATCGCGCCGGATTCCGGCCGGGCCTACCTGTCGAAGTACTACAACGATGAATGGCTGGGGGCCTTGGGATTTCCGCTGGCAAGCCCGGTCGACGAGGTGACGGTGGGGGAGTTGCTCGCACCTGATACGAGCGGGGTGGCGCGGGTGGTGCCTTCGGGAGCGACCGCCGCGGCGGCTCGGGAACTGCTCCGATCGGCGTCCGCCTTGCCGGTGCTGTTGCAGCGCGAAGAGCCCGACACGGTCGTGGTCGCCGAGATCATCGGTGCGGTCACGGCGGAAGATCTTGCCGCAGTGCCGGATTCGGATCTGGTACGCGACCATCTGAGCTCGCCGCTGCCGGTGGCCGGGACTACCGAGCCGGTACGGACGGCGCTCGCCCGGCTCGGTGAACATACCGGGCCGGTGGTCATCGCGCACGAAGGCCGGGCGGTCGCCGTCGTGGCTGCCGCCCGCTTCGCTGATGCGCGCGCGGCCGATTGAATTCAGCTCGCGCGTCGAGTTCGGCGCCCATCGCACGCAGGTCGATGGGCGCGTGGGTCAGGAGACCAGGCCGCGACCGGTGGTGAGCGGAAGATCGACGGCGGTGAGCAGGCCGGGGCGGGCCTCGACCACGGCGGGGATGGCGCTGACCAGGCGGGCCGCCGTGCCGACGACGCCGGCGAGCGCGTGGTCGCCGTTGCTGTACAGCTGGAGATCGAGCTGATAGTCCGGGTCGCCCTGGATTTCCACTCGGTAGCAACCCTTTCCGGCGGGCTGCGGCCACTCCGGAGCTAGGTCGGGGTGCAGCCGGGTGACGTGTTCGAGGGTGAGGATCTCGCGTCCGCCGCGTACCCCGTGCACCTGGAAGCGCAGTGCCGCCGCGGTGCCGGGGGCGATGGTGCGGTCCCCGATTACGATCTTGTCGGTCGCCGGTAGCCGTTCGAAATGCTGTGTGACGGAATCGAGTTCGATATCCAGGGCGGCGGCCAGCTGCCGGATGACGCTGCCCCAGGCCAGGGTGAGGATGCCGGGTTGCAGCAGCATGGGCAGGGCGTCGAGCTCGCTGCCGAAGCCCATGATGTCGAAGACGACCTTGGGATTGTCGTAGGTGGAGTAGTCCATGATCTCCGAGCAGATGATCTTGTCGATCCGCTCGGAGCCGCTGCTCAGCAGCAATGGCAGCCAGTCGTTGGCCCACCCGGGGTCGATCCCGTTGACCCACAGCGAGGCTCCGCCCTCCTCGGCGGCCGCGACGATCGGCGCGATGGCCTCGTCGGGCAGCACGCCGTAGGGGAATTGCAGGAAGACCGGGCTGCTGGAGACCACATTGATGCCCGCCCGCAGGAACCGCTTCAGATCCTCGACCGATTCCATCAGCCGGTCATCGGCCATGGCGGTGTGCAGGATGCAGTCCGGCTTCAGGGCGAGCAGGGCATCGGCGTCGGTGCTGGCCTCGATGCCGGTTTCGACGTCCAGACCGGCGAGTTCGCCCGCGTCCTTACCGGCTTTGGCGTCACTGGACACCCAGACGCCGACGAGTTCGAGTTCGGGCCGGGCGATGATCGATCGCAGCGCTCGCGCACCGACATTGCCGGTGCTCCACTGGATTACGCGATATGTCATGGCAAATCCTTTGTGCGGGTAGCGATCACAGGTCCGGCAGGCCGAGGTCGAGGTTGGGGTGTTCGATGCCGCCGTCGACCTCGATCACCTTGCCGGTGACGTAGCCGCCCGCGCGCGAGCTCAGGTAGACGATGGCGGCCGCGATCTCCCAGGGCTCACCGAGTCGCTGCAATGGCGTGGCCGCCTCCATCTTGGCCTTGATTTCCGGTTGCTGCGCAACGACTTCCAGCGCCGAGGTGAGCACCGATCCGACCGCGATGGCATTGACGCGAATCCGCGGCGACAGATCCGTGGCGGCCATTCGCGTCCAGTGCGCGAGCGCGGCCTTGGCGGTGCCGTAGGCCAGGAATCCGCGCCCGGCGGTGCGCCCCATCATCGAGGTGATGTTGACGACCGACCCGCCGCCGGACTTCAGCAGATGCGGGACCGCGGCCTGGGTGAGGGCGTGCGCGGTGGAGACGTTGAACCGGAAGGCGTCTTCCAGGAATTGCGGCGAGGTGGTCATGAAGGTGTTGGGCATGGTGCCGCCGACATTGTTGACCACGATGTCGATGCGCCCGAGTTCGGCGGCGGCGGTTTCGGCGAAGTCCTTGACTGCGGACAGGTCCGACAGGTCGGCGGTGACGGTGACGGCGCGGCGGCCCAGCGCGCGGATCTTGCCCGCGACTTCGTCGAGCTGTCCGGCGGTGCGGGCGGCGATGGCGACGTCCGCACCGGCTTCGGCGAGGGCGAGCGCGGTGGCGGCGCCGATGCCGCGGCCGGCGCCGGTGACGACGGCGACGCGGCCGTCGAGTCGGAAGGTGTCCAGGATCATGGCGTAAGTCCTTCTCGGAGATGCCCGCTCGTGACGGCGGTTACAAGCAGTTTTAAGAACTAGCTCTTAAGTGTCAAGGATGAGTTCTTTATGTGCTGGTGAGCGGCTACTCTGCTGACTGTGGCAGGGACAGACGCGCGGGAGCGGATCATCGCCGCGGCGGAACGCTTGATCGCCGAGCGCGGGCAGGCGGTGCCGCTGCGGGATATCGCCGCGGCCGCGGAACAGCGGAACAATTCGGCGATCCAGTACCACTTCGGCTCCCGGGACGGGCTCATCGAAGCCGTGGTCGAGCGGCGGCTGGCCACCTTGGAGGTGCGGCGGCTGGAATTGCTTGCCGAACAAGCGGGTTCGGGGCGGCCACCGGGCGTGCACGGCCTGCTCGAAGCACTGGTCATCCCGATGTTCGAACTCGGCGAGCGGCACGGGGCCCACCATTACGCGCGTTTCCTGGAGCAGATCCACACCCACCCCGTGGTGACCGACGCGCAGAATCTGGAAGGCGCTGACCGCACTTCGGTGCGGGTGATCATGCAGGGCCTCGAGCGGGAACTGGACGAACTGCCGCCGCGCCTGCGGGTGCGCCGGTTACGTGCCCTCACCACAATGCTTTTCGCGCTGCTCGCCGATCACGAACGCGCCGTGGAAGCCGGGAAGGTGCGCGCGGGGGATGTGGATGCCTGGGGAGAAGTCATCGACCTGCTCGCCGGAGCGCTGATCGCACCGGTCATCGGCCTGGCCGTGGATCGGGCGCGCGGCTACCGTTGATCCTCGTGGACACCGCCTCGCCCGAGCTCGAAGCCCCGAACCGCCCGCGCTGGGTGAGCGTCGGCCTGCCCTTGCTCACCGGCGCGGCCGCAGCCGGAACGCTGGCGCTGCTGCATTTCCGGGATCCGCACGCCGAAGGTTCCTACGGCGTCTGCCCCTTCTACACCTTGACCGGCTACTGGTGCCCGGGCTGCGGCGGCCTGCGCGGCCTGCACAATCTCACCGACGGCCGGATTCTCGATGCGATCCAGAGCAATATCTTCGTGCTGCCGCTGGTCCTCGGCTTCTTCGCCTACTGGGTGAATTGGCTGGCGCGCGTGCGGCGCGGCGACGGCCGAGTTCCGGCGCTCCCGCGGATTCTGCCGCCCCGCGCGGTCTGGATCGCCGCCGCCTTTCTCCTCGGCTATACGGTTTTCCGAAATACCCCGTGGGGTAGCTGGCTAGCTCCCGTGTAATCGGTAATGCTCTGGATATGACCGATTCCCTCAAGGAACGTGTACGTGCCAAGCTGCTTCGCCAACTGAACGAGGACGGTGCGCCGGATCCGGATCAGGATGATCCACGCCAGATCTCGGTGCAGGACGACCTGGAGACACTCGACGCGGTCGCGGACGGCGACCCCCTGATCGAGGAGCTCGCCGCCCGCTATCTGGTCTTCTAGAACGCGCAGGGCGCGGCGCCGTCGGTGCCGCTGCCGAACGGGCGGGTTTCGGGCACCGGGTTCCAATGCCCTTCGGTGCGAGCGTAATTCCACTTCGGGCCCGATTCGACGAGGGTGGCGACGGCATCGATGAGCCGGTCCACATCGGCTGCCGTGGTGCCGAGGCCGATGCTGGCGCGCAGGGCGGCATCGACGCCGAGGCGCGCCAGCAGCGGGTGCGCGCAGAAACGGCCGTCGCGCACGCCGATGCCGTGCTCGGCGGAGAGATAGGCGGCGACCTGGGCGGGTTCGAACCCGTCGACGGTGAAGGCGACAATGCCGACGGCGTCGGTGCTGTCGCGCCAGATGCGCAGGAAGTTCACGCCCGGAACGGTTTTCAAGCCGTAGCGCAGGCGATGGGTGAGGTACTGCTCGTGTTCGACGGCGGTGGTCTCGTCGATGGCGGCGAGCGCATCGCAGGCGGCGGCGAGCGCGGCCACGCCGAGCACATTGGGCGAGCCGGCCTCGTGGCGCTGCGGGGCCGGAGCCCATTCGACGCTGTCGCTGGTGACGGAGCGGACCGCGCCGCCGCCGGCCAGGTAGGGTTCGGCGGCGTCGAGCCAGTCGCGGCGACCGACCAGTACACCCGCGCCGAAGGGGGCGTACGCCTTGTGGCCGGAGAACACCAGGTAGTCGACGCCGGAGGTCCGCAGATCGATGCGGCGGTGCGGGGCCAGCTGGGCGGCATCGACCAGGATGCGGGTGCCGCACTGGTGCGCGATCCAGGCTAGGCGTTCGATGGGCAGCAGTTCGCCGGTCACATTCGACGCCCCGGTAACCGCAAGCAGCGCAGCGGGTTTCGAACACAATTCGGCGACCAGCCGCTGAATCGTCTCCTCGATGGTGTCCGCGACCGGCACCACCCGGCGGCCGTGCCGCTCCCACGGCAGGAAATTGGCGTGGTGTTCCACATCCAGCACCACGGTGTCGCCGGGTACGCAGGAGGCGAGCAGATTGAGCGAGTCGGTGGTGTTGCGGGTGAAGACCACGACCTGATCGTCGGCGGCGTTGAGGAAGCGCGCGACCGAGCCGCGGGCGGATTCGTAGCAGTCGGTAGAGACGCGGGAGGCGTAGCCGGCGCCGCGGTGCACGCTGGCGTAGTACGGCAGCAGCTCCGAAATACGGTCGGTGGCCTGCCGCAATGCGGGGGCGCTGGCGGCGTAGTCGAAGTTGGCGTAGGTGGTGGTTCCGCCCTGGACGAGGGGGACCTGGAGGTCGCAGCCGGAGACGGCGGCGAGCGGGGCACAGGTCTGGTCGGCGAAAGCAGTCATCACGAAATCCCGTCGGATCATGGGACGCGCGATCAGCACAACAGGTGATCGAGAGTCCGCGCTTGCCGTGTCCGGTCGGACTACGGCCCGGTCGTCACCTGGAGCACCCCACCGCGGAGGAGGGTTGCCGACCAGCTAGCCAGGGCTTGACGCTGGTACTCATGACCTGATTGGAGAGGCTGGCAGATGGCTCGGGTGGTTGTCAACCCCGCCGCGAAAATCATCCGAAAGTTGGAGTGGGAGGGTGCCGAAGTTCGAATCGCGAGATCGTTGCTGAGGCGTACAGTCGGAGACGAAGTTAGGGTGGCCTAAAGAGTGCGCCCGGAGTTGATCACGAGGGAGCTCGACCATGACCAGCACGGTAGACGCCGCTACGCCGTTCTCGACGCTCATTCGCACCGCGACCGAACAGCAGCACAGCGAGGCCGAGCACTCCACCTTCATGCGCGATCTGCTCACCGGACAGCTCGGCGTCCAAGCCTTCTACCGCTACACCGGGCAGCTCTGGTTCGTCTACGAAGCACTCGAAAAGCATTCCGCCGCATTGGCTTCCGATCCCGTCGCGGGTCCGTTCGTGCGCCCCGAGCTGGACCGCCTGGCCGCGCTCGAGACCGACCTCGACTACCTGGGCGGCGCGAACTGGCGCGACGAGCTGACCCCGCTGCCGTCCACCGCCGCCTACGCCGCCCGCATCGAGGAGTGCGCGAACGAGTGGCCGGCCGGGTACGTGGTGCACCACTACACCCGCTACCTGGGCGATCTCTCTGGCGGCCAGGTCATTCGCGGCACCGCGGAGAAGCTGTGGGACCTGCCCAAGAAGGGCGACGGCGTGCGGTTCTACGTGTTCGAAGGCATCTCGAATCCGGCCGCGTTCAAGCGCGAATACCGAGAGGCATTGGACGCCATGCCGATCGCCGGAGCCGAGGTCGAGCGGGTCCTCGACGAAGCGCGACTCGCCTTCACCATGAACACCGACCTCTTCCGTGAACTGGGCACAGAGTGCTCCCCCGCCTCTTCGCGTATTTAGCGGTCGGCTGAGGGACGTCGGCGTCGTCGACCCGTGCCTGCGGTCGGGTGCCGAGACAATTTTGGGCGTACCCGGCGAGTTACCCAGGTCTCACGAAATCAGTTGTCCCGCTGGTATCAATGGCCGCCTGTCGGGGACAGGTCAGCGGTCTTGTCATTGTGGGACTTGCCTGGTCATCACATTGTGAGTTGGCATAGAGGGCATGAGTCTTCCGCTGCTGTTGAGCTTTGTGGGATTGTGCGTCTTGCTCGCTCTGACGCCCGGGCCGGATACCTTTCTGGTCCTGCGCTTTTCGATGGCCGGGCGACGTCAGGCCGTGGCGGCGGCGATGGGATCGGCGGCCGGGGGCATCGTGTGGGCGGTGGTGGTCGCGGCGGGGGTGGCGGCGCTGCTGGAGCAGTCTGCGGCTGCCTATCGCACGCTCAAGGTGATCGGCGGAATCTACCTGGTGTACTTGGGAGTTCGCGCGCTGCTGGCTCGTCGTGGCGATGAATCGGAGCAGTCCGGCGCGGTGCCGGAACCGGATTCGCGGGTTCGCTCCGCGTTCGCTGCGGGATTGCTGTCCTGTGTGCTGAACCCGAAGGTGGGGTTGTTCTATCTGGCGGTGCTGCCGCAGTTTCTCGCCGACGTGACTTTCGTGAACACGCTGACGCTGGGGGCCATCGAATCCAGTGTGGCCGCAGTCGAAATGGTGCTGCTGGCGGTGGCCGCGTCGCGGGCGGTGGCGCTGTTGCGGCGGCCCAGGGTGCGCCGGCGGCTGGAGCGGGCGAGCGCGGCGGTGCTGGCGGCGCTCGGGATCGGTACGGCCGCGTCGGCGGCGTGAATCAGTCGGCGATCTCGGCGCGGTGGTAGGCCCCGTTGTAGTAGACGAGCGGGCCCGCGGCCGGGGTGTCCTGGGTCTGGTCGTAGACCCGAGTCACCAGGCCGATGATCAGATCGTGGTCGCCCAGTTCGATGCGCTGGTAGATGGTGGCGCGCACCCAGATCGGCGTGCCGTGCAGGATCGGCTCGCCGGACTCCAGGGTGTTCCATAGCGACCGGTCGGTGAAGCGTTCCTCGGCGGTGCGGCTGAAGCGCTGCGCCAGATGTTTCTGATGCTCGCCCAGGAAATGCACCACCACCGAGTCGGCGTGCCGCAGTGCCTCGATGCTCGACGAGGTGTGGGCGATATTGAAGGAGATCAGGGGTGGCTGGGCCGAGAGGGACGCGAACGAGGTGGCGGTGAAACCGACCGGACCGTTCTTCGAGTTCAGCGTCACGATGGTGACGCCCGCCGGGTAATGCCGCATGGCCGCCCGATACTGCTGCGCGGTGATACCGCTCAGATCATCGGGCACCTGTAGCTCGGACCCGGGCACCGGAGAATCGCTCACGCCTCGAACCTACGCCCGCGCCCGGCCGCTTATTCCCAGGCTGTGCGAAATCTCGCTCAATCCACGTCGATGGCCAGGCCCGCGGTGATCCGCACCAGCTCCCCGAACGTGGTCCGGAACAGCGTGCTGGGATGCCCGCCCGCCGCCCACAACTCCTGATGCCGGGCGAGCGCGTTATCGATGAAGGTGGGCAGGTTGGTGGGATGCCCGAGCGGAGCCACCCCGCCGATCGGCTGCCCGGTCACCTCGCGCACCATGGCCGCCGGCGCCCGAGTCAGCGTGCCGTCCAGGCGCTTTCCGGTATTGGCCAGATGCACCTGGTGCGCGCCGGAGACCAGCAGCAGCACCGGATCCTCGTCCAGCAGGAACACCAGGGATTTGGTGATGGCTCCGACGTCCACGCCCAGGGCTTCCGCCGCCTCGGCCGCGGTGTGGGTGGGCGTGGGCTGGGTGACTATCACCCCGTGATGGCCGCGCTGGATCAAGGTGTCGGAAACCCTTGTCGCGACCGGTGGCAGGGACCTGCGCATGGCAACCAGGGTAGAGCGATTGCGGTGGATGTGCGGGGGATCAGTAATCGGGATAGCCGTCCTCGGGGCCGAGCATTCGCAGGATTCGCGCTTCGGTGATGCGGATCAGCTCCGCGGTGGAGTGCTCCGAAACCTGTTCGTGGACACAGGAATCGAAGACGCGCTCCAGATCGGTGGGGGAGAGGGCGTGGATTTCGGCGGTCGCCGCGGTTTGCAGCGCTCGGTAGCCGGGATAGGGGCGGCCGTCGGCCAGCTTCGCGGCCCAGGTGACGTTGCAACAGCATTCGTAGAGGGCGTGGATGGCCCGGGTCCTGGGGAGGTGATTGAAGCGGTCGAGGCCGATTCCGTGATGCATCAACATCGTGACCTCACACACTGGGGGTGTAGCTTGTGCGGACCCCCTAATCGTGCGTCCGCAACCATGCGTAAAACAGTGCGGCCCAGCAGAATTAGCACACCTTTAACACTGCCTGTCCGGGACACCGGCACCCCCGATACGCTGGACCGATGACCGATTGGAAGGCTTTCGAGGTAGAAAGCAAGGACCACGTCGCCCAGGTGACCCTGACCGGCCCCGGCAAGGGCAATGCCATGGGCCCGGACTTCTGGCGCGAGCTGCCGCTCGTCTTCCGCGAACTCGATGCCGACCCGGAGATCCGGGCCATCGTGCTGACCGGGTCGGGCAAGCACTTCTCCTACGGGCTGGACCTGCCCGCCATGAGCCCGCTGTTCGGGCCGCTGCTGGCCGACAAGGCCCTGGCCGGGCCGCGCACCGACTTCCTGAAGCACGTGCGCGAGATGCAGGACGCGGTGACGGCGGTGGCGGATTGCCGCAAGCCGGTCATCGCGGCCATCTCCGGCTGGTGCATCGGCGGCGGGCTGGATCTGATCGCGGCCGTGGATGTGCGGCTGGCGAGCGCGGACGCCAAGTTCAGCCTGCGCGAGGCGAAGGTGGCGATCGTGGCGGATATCGGGTCGCTGCACCGGCTGCCGGGGATCATCGGCGAGGGGCATGTGCGCGAGCTCGCCCTCACCGGCAAGGACATCGACGCCGTGCGGGCCGAGAAGATCGGGCTGATCAACGAGGTGTTCGAGGATCAGGACGCGGTGCTGAACGCGGCGCACGAGATGGCGCGGGAGATCGCCGCCAACCCGCCGCTGGTGGTGCAGGGCATCAAGGACGTGCTCGATCAGCCGAACCGCGGCAAGGTCGCGGACGGTCTGCGCTACGTCTCGGCCTGGAACGCGGCCTTCCTGCCGTCGGAGGACCTCACCGAGGCCATCACGGCGGTCTTCGAGAAGCGCCCCCCGCGTTTCCGGGGTAGGTAACGACTCTCGTAGCTCTCAGGGGCTTCGCCCCGAACCCCCTGGGATCTGCTAAAAGGACTGTGCACCTCCGGTTCCCCGGCCTATGGTTGGTCGGGGCTGGAGGTTCTTCATGGCTACATCCGAAGTGCGCGAGTCGACCGGCGAAGGCGACTTCACCCACAGGCAAATATTGGTGATCTTGAGTGGCCTGCTGCTCGGCATTCTGCTCGCGGCGCTGGATCAGACCATCGTCTCCACGGCGATCCGCACCATTGCCGATGATCTCGACGGCTACGCCCTGCAAGCCTGGGCCACCACCGCGTATCTGATCACCGCCACGCTGGCCACGCCGCTGTACGGCAAACTCTCGGATATGTACGGGCGCAAGCCTTTCTACCTCGCCGCCATATCCATCTTCCTGACCGGTTCGCTGCTGTGCACCTTCGCGCAATCCATGTACGAGCTGGCCATTTTCCGGGCCGTTCAGGGTTTGGGTGCGGGTGGATTGATGTCGCTGGCGCTCACCATCGTCGGCGATATCGTGAGCCCGCGCGAAAGGTCGCGCTACCAAGGCTATTTCCTGGCGGTGTTCGGCACCTCCAGCGTGATCGGCCCGGTGCTGGGCGGCTTGTTCGCGGGGCAGGAGAGCATTCTCGGAATCGCGGGCTGGCGCTGGGTCTTCCTGGTCAATGTGCCGATCGGCCTGTTCACGCTGGCGGTGGTGACGCGCGTCTTGCAGCTGCCGGTGCGGGAGAAATCCCGTGACCGCGTGGACTATTGGGGTGCGCTGGTGCTGGTCATCGGCCTCACGCCCTTGCTGATCGTCGCCGAACAGGGTCGCGAATGGGGCTGGGGCAGTGGACGTTCGGTGCTCTGCTACGTCATCGGCGGCCTGGGCGTGCTCGGATTCGTGGCGGTGGAGGCCGTCATGGGCGATGCCGCGCTGATCCCGCTGCGCATCTTCGCCAACCGCACCTTCGCGCTCGGCGTGATCATCTCGTTCGTGGTGGGCGCGGGCATGTTCGGCGGAATCCTGTTGCTGCCACAGTATTTGCAGGTGGTGCGGGGCGCGAGCCCGATGGTCGGCGGTCTGGAGATGCTGCCGATGGTGCTGGGCATGATGCTCGGCTCGGTACTGTCCGGGCAGCTGATCTCGCGGACCGGGCGCTATCGGCCGTACACCGTTCTGGGCGCGGCCATGATCACGCTGGGCCTGTTCCTGCTGCACTATCTGCGCACCGATACGCCGTTCTGGATCGTGGTGCTGTACATGCTGTGCGTGGGATTCGGGCTCGGGAATCTCATGCAGCCGCTCATCGTGGCCTTGCAGAATGCCTTGCCGCCCAAGGATATGGGCGTCTCGACCGCCGCCGCCACCTTCTTCCGGCAGATCGGCGGCACGCTGGGCGCGGCGGTTTTCCTGTCGATTCTCTTCACCCGGCTCGTCCCGAACATCAAGTCGAAACTCGGTGTGACGGTAGAGACCTCGAACGCGCCGACCGAGAAGGTGCTCAGCGACAGTTCGATCATCAAACACCTGCCCCCGCAGATCGCGCGGGCCTTCCAGGACGGATTCGCCGAATCGCTGTCCACGGTGTTCCTGACCACCTCGGCGGTCACGCTGGTGGCATTGATCCTGGTCCTGTTCTGGAAGGAAGTACCGCTCCGCACCACCGCCGGGCTCGGAGCCGGAGAATGACGAAGGGGCGCGAACCGATCCGGCCCACGCCCCCTCACCCGCGACTCAGTGCGAGCCCTGCTCCTTCAACCGGGCGTACGCCTCGGTCACCAGTCTCTCGGCCTTCTCACGGTTCTCCCAGCCCTCGACCTTGACCCACTTGCCGGGCTCCAGGTCCTTGTAGCGCTCGAAGAAGTGCGCGATCTCCTTGCGCTGGAACTCCGGGATGTCCTCGACGTCCTGGATGTGATCCCAGCGCTTGTCCTTGTTCGGGACCGCGACCAGCTTCTCGTCGGTGCCGGCCTCATCGCTCATGATGAGCACGCCCACCGGACGCGCCTCGACCAGCACACCCGGGAACACCGGCTCGGGCAGCAGCACCATGCAATCCAGCGGATCGCCGTCGCCGCCGAGGGTGTTCTCGATGTATCCGTAGTCGGCCGGGTACATCATCGGCGTGTACAGGTAGCGGTCCAGCCGCACGCGTCCCGTCTCGTGATCGACCTCGTACTTGTTGCGCTGACCCCGGGGGATCTCGATGGTGACGTCGAACTCCACGTCAACTCCTTCTTCAGTGGGCGGTATGGCTGCCGACTCGCCAGCTCGTTCGGGGGAACGACTGCGCAACGAGGATAGTGTGGAGCGCGGGCGTGTGGGTTCGGCAGGGACGCCCGGGGCATTCCCCACCACAGGTATCAGGGAGACAGCGGGCAGGTGTCGGTCAAGAACAAGCAGAACATCGGTGGTCTGGAGGCCAAGCGCCGCAAGCGAACCTGGATCGTGGTGTTGTCAGCGCTGGTCGTCGTGGTGGTCGCGGTCGCGGCCGTGGTGCTGACGGTGAAACCGTGGACGGAGGAGTTCCGGCACGGTGGTTTGACGATCGCCGCGCCGCCCGCGCCGGTCAAGGCGATACCGCAGGTCGCGCCCGCGCCGGTGACCGCGCCCGCCCCGAGCACGGCCGGATTGGCGGCGGCGCTCGCACCCGTGGTCGGCAATCCCGACCTGGGGATCTTCGCCGCTTCGGTCTCCGATGGCGACAGCGGGCAGGTGCTCTGGACGCAGGACGCGGATAAGCCGATGATCCCGTCCTCGACCGCCAAGATCATTACCGTGGCGGCGGCGCTGCTGGCGCTGCCGGGTGATCATCGCCTCACCACCACCGTGGTGACCGGTTCCGCGCCCGGCGAGATCGTGCTGGTGGGCGGCGGCGATCCGACCATCACCGCACAGCCGGACGGTAAGGGCTACTACCCGAACTCGGCCAAGCTCTCGGATCTCGTCACACAGGTGAAAGCCGCTGGGCAGCGGGTGGATTCGATCGTGGTCGACAACTCCGCCTATACCGGGCCGAGCATGGCTCCGGGCTGGGAGGCGCCCGATATCGCGGGCGGCTCCATCGCGCCGATGGATTCGGTGATGATCGACGGCGGGCGGCTGGATCCGCTGGTGGAGTACTCGCCGCGCACCGATTCGCCCGCGCTCGACGCGGGCCGCAAACTCGCCGCCGCGCTCGGGGTGGATCCGGCGCGGGTGAAGCTCGGCGGCAAGCCCGCCGCGGCCACCCAGCTCGCCGCCGTGCAGTCCGCGCCGCTGCGGGACCGGCTGCGCGATCTGATGATCCACTCCGACAATGTGCTGGCCGAGGCCGTCGGGCGGGAACTGGCCGTGGCCACCGGGCAGGAGCCGTCCTTCACCGGCGCGGTCACCGCCATGAGCACCGTGCTGCGCGCCGCCGGATTCGATCTGACCGGCATGACCATGCTCGACAACAGCGGCCTGTCCACCGACGACCGCATCCCCGCCCGCCTGCTCAATCGGGTGCTGACGGTGGCCGCGCTGCCCGACACCGCTGGCGGCCAAGGCAATTCGACCGGCGACCCCACCCCCGCCGGCGCCGCCGACGATCCGCTCGCCGGCCTGCTCGACTACCTGCCGGTGGCGGGCGGCACCGGCTCGCTGGCCAGCCGTTATGTCACCCGCGACCGGGCCGGTGCGGGCTGGGTGCGGGCCAAGACCGGAACTCTTTCCGTGGCAAGCACGTTGGTCGGGTATGTGCTGGATCGCGACGGCCGGGTGCTCACCTTCGCGCTGATGTCCAACGAACGGCCGCCCGAGGCGAGCCGTCCGGCGCTGGACGCCGTCGCCACCGCACTGCGCAACTGTGGCTGCTCCTGACGGGTGGATGAACATGACCGAACCCGAACCGAATTCGGCCGGCCGGCCGGGCCCCGGGGAGCACGCCTCCGGCGATCCCGGTCCGGAGTCCGGCCGGAAGGCACGAGAGCACGGTGAATTCGTCCGGAGGGAGCAGACGGTGAGCAATACCGAGACGAAGGAGCCGACCGGAAAACGGTCGCAGCTGGCCGGGTCGGTGGATTGGGGGCTGGCCGCGCGCACGGGTGCGGCGCTGGTGCCCTCCGGGCCGCGCACCAGCCGGTACTCCGCCGAGCAGGCCGTCACCGAACTGGCGGAGGCTTCGGTGCGGGCCGAAGGTCCGGTGCGGGAGGTGAGCCGGCTCGTCGACGACGCCCCGGTGCCCGCGGCGTTGATCGTGGACCGGCCCGGCTGGATCAGGGCCGCCGCCGACTCCATGGCCCAGCTCACCGGGACCGGGGTGGGGGACGGGCCCGCCAAGGGCATGCTGGGCGGCAAACCGGCGGGCGTGCAGGCGGGCGCCATGCTGGCGTTCCTGTCCACCGCGATCCTCGGGCAGTACGACCCGTTCACCGGCGACGACGGCACGCTGCTGCTGGTCGCGCCCAACATCATGTCGGTGGAGCGCGCACTCGGCGTGCCGCCCAGCGATTTCCGGCTCTGGGTGTGCCTGCACGAGGTCACCCATCGCGTGCAGTTCTCCTCCGCGCCCTGGCTGGCCGGTTACATGCAGCAGAACGTGGAGACGCTCGGCGAGGCCGGTGAGGAACCCCTCGCCGATATGCTCGCCCGCCTGGCCGAAGCGGTGCGCGACCGTCGCAACGGCACCCAGGATCCGGCCGCCGCCGGCGTGGTCGGGTTGCTCCGCGCCACCCAGGCCGAACCTCAGCGCGACGCCCTCGATCGTCTCCTCATGCTCGGCACCCTCCTCGAAGGCCACGCCGATCACGTCATGGACGCCGTCGGCCCCGCCGTGGTCCCCTCGGTCGCCCGCATTCGCGCCGCCTTCGATCAGCGCCGCAAACGCCCCAGCAATCCGCTGCAACGACTACTCCGCGCGCTGCTCGGCATGGATGCCAAAGTGGCGCAATATGTTCGAGGCAAAGCCTTTGTCGACGAAGTGGTGAACACCGTCGGCATGGAACGCTTCAACACCATCTGGACCGATCCGGAAACCCTGCCCCGCACCGACGAGATCGGTGAACCCCAGCTCTGGGTCCGGCGCGTTCTCGGCTGAGGCCACGGCGACCCGGCAGGCGGCAAGATCGGATCCCGAGATGCCGGACGGCAGGTCGGCGCATGCGACGATCGGGGCGTGAACGATCGTCCCCGTTTGCCCGAGACGCGGGCCGTGCTGGCAGTGCGGCACGCGGTCCGGGGGTGGTTGGGGCGGTACCTGCCCGAAGGCGTGGTGGCCGTGGCGCTTTCCGGTGGCGCCGATTCGCTGGCGCTGACCGCCGCCGCCGTGACCGAAGCGGACGCGGTGGATGCCTTCGTCGTCGATCACGGATTGCAGGCCGGGTCCGACGTGGTGGCGGCCGACGCGGTGGCCGCCGCGCTGCGCCTGGGATGCCGATCCGCCCGGGTGCTGCGCGTCGAGGTCGGACGGGCCGGCGGCCTCGAGGCGGCCGCCAGGCGTGCTCGCTACGCGGCCTTGCGGGCGGCTCGCATCGAGGTCGCGGGGGCACCGGTGCTGCTCGGTCACACCCTCGATGATCAGGCCGAAACCGTCCTGCTGGGCTTGGCGCGAGGGTCCGGTGCGCGGTCCATTCAAGGCATGGCGGAGTTCGATGATCCGTGGGGGCGGCCGCTGCTCGGGGTGCGGCGCGAGACGACGCGGCAGGTCTGCGCGGATCTCGGGTTGACGGCTTGGGAGGATCCGCACAACAGCTCGCCCGAATTCACCCGGGTGCGATTGCGTACCGAGGTGCTGCCCTTGCTGGAGGAGGTACTCGGCGGCGGGGTGGCCGCGGCGCTGGGGCGGACCGCGGCGCAGTTGCGCGAGGACGGGGCGGTGCTGGATGGGCTCGCCGAGAAGTTGCTGGCGGAGGCGCGTGATGGCGAGACGCTGGTGATCGAGACGCTCGCCACTGCGGCGCCCGCCTTGCGCCGCCGGGTCATTCGGGCGTGGTTGCTTTCAGCCGGCGCAAAATCATTGACGGACAGCAATTTACGCGCGGTGGAAGCGCTGGTCACGGCGTGGCGCGGGCAGGGCGGGGTGGCCGTGGGCGGTTCGATCAGCGGGACCAGGTTGGTTGCCGGGCGTGAACATGGCAGGCTCATACTGGGCTTGCACCACATCGGACCCGATCTGGGTCGACATCATCACTGAAGGGAAACCAGCGCACGTGTACGGGGATGACATCGCGTCGGTGCTGATCAGCGAAGACCAGATCGCGGCCAAGGTCGACGAGCTCGCGGAACTGGTTGCCAAGCGTTATCCGGCCGGTGCGCCCGAGGGCGATCTGCTGCTGGTGGGCGTACTCAAGGGCGCCATCTTCTTCATGACCGATCTGGCGAAGAAGCTGACCGTGCCGACCCAGATGGAGTTCATGGCGGTCTCCTCCTACGGATCCTCCACCTCCTCCTCGGGCGTGGTCCGGATCATGAAGGACCTGGACAAGGACATCGCGGGGCGCAACGTCCTGATCGTCGAGGACATCATCGACTCGGGCCTGACGCTGTCGTGGCTGCTGCGCAACCTCTCCAGCCGCAACCCGGCCTCCCTGGAGGTCGTCACCCTGCTGCGCAAGCCCGATGCGCTGCGCACCCAGGTGGACGTGATGGCCGTCGGCTTCGACATCCCGAACGAGTTCGTGGTGGGCTACGGCCTGGACTACGCCGAGCGCTACCGCGACCTGCCGTACATCGGCACCCTGGACCCGAAGGTCTACGGCGGAAAATAGCCCGCGAGACTGCTGAACGGGCGCTCGAGTTCAAGCCGTCCACCGACTTCGGTGGGCGGCTTTTCGTCTTATGTGACTAATTTCACTTCTGGTACGCAGGGGCGGTGCGGCCGGTTGCCGGGTCCCGTTGCTGAAAGTCCGCGCGTGCTGTCCCCAGGTGAGCGCCCGGATAAACCGTGGCGTATGTTACTGCTGGTCACATGTTCACATGATGCGTGAGACAGCCCGTCGCAGAGAATGGCCAGGAATTCGCGACGCCGGTTACCGGAAAGTTTCGAGTCAGCCCTATGCTGTCTGTAACAAACCTGACGGCTGTTTTCTGACTCGATTGCAAACTTTCGGGTCGGATTCAGCTGGAAATTCAAGACCGATTCTGATAGCAAGGGGCTATGGACCCGCATTTGCGCGACCTGCGGTATTTCGTCGCCGTCGCTGAGGAACTGCACTTCACCAATGCCGCGCAGCGGCTGCACATCGCTCAACCCACCCTCTCCCGGCAGATCCGTCAGTTGGAACGGCAGCTCGACGTGGTCCTGTTCGACCGCAACCAGCGCAGCGTGGCACTGACCGTCGCGGGCAAGGAACTGCTCGAGGGCGCCCGGAAGATCCTGGAGCTCTGGGAGGTCACCAACGTGGCGCTCCAGGAGGCCGGCGAGGTGCTGCGCGTCGGCATCCAGTCCTCCATCGGACGCGGGCTGATCACCGATCTGGAGAGCGCCAGCGGACACCGCCTGGCCCTGCACTCGGCATCCTGGACCGACCCTTCCTCCGGCCTGGCCGGGCGACAGGCGGACCTGGCGCTGATGTGGCTGCCCGTACCCGACACCAGCCGCTATCGCTGGCAGGTGCTGCGTACCGAGCCGCGCTGGGTGCTGCTGCCCGAGAACCACGCGCTGGCCAATCAGGAGACCATCGACTTCGCGGATCTGGCCGATGAGCCCTTCATCGCCATGCCCGCCGAAGCCGGTGCGGCCCGCGACTTCTGGCTCGGTGCGGACGCCCGCGCCGGACGCCAGATCAAGATCGGCGCCGAGGCCGCCACCGCCGAGGAGCGCCTGGAGGCCGTCTCGCTGGGGCTGGGCGTCTGCCTGCTGGCCGAGAACAATGTCCCGATGTACCGCTGGCCCGGTCTGACCGCCCGCCCGCTCACCGGCCTCGCCCCGTGCGAGCTCGCGGTGGCCTGGCGCGCCGACGACGACCGCCCGACCATTCTGGAGTTCGCCGCGCGTGTGCTCGAAGGTGGTTTCGCGGAGGCCAAGGAAGCGGTTGCCGCGCAGTAGCGCGTCACCGGCGTGCGCCCGCGCCGGGCGGCGGCAGGAGTCGGAGGTTGCCGCCGCCGCGGGTGAGGTTCGCGCCGAACCGAATTCGAGGAGCCGCTCGCAGCACCGCTGCGGGCGGCTCTTGCGCGTACCGGGCTAAGCGGTCGTGCGCGGCCAGGGATGAGCGGACTCGAGTTGGGCGGCCAGCCACAGCAAGGTCGATTCGCTGCCGGGCGGGCCCGCCAGCTGAGCGGCCACGGGGGTCTCGGTGCGCGGATGGAAACCCATCGGAACCGTGATGGCGGGCCAGCCGACCAGATTCCACAGCGGCGTGAACGGCGAGAAGCGAGTATTCGCAACGACATTCGCGAACCAGGGGCGGGCATGCCAGCGCCCGGCGCGCGGCGGCGGCGTCGCGAGCGTGGGCGTGATGACCACGTCGTAGCGTTCGAAATAATCCTGTAGCCGGGCCTCGACGCGATCCACCTGCGACGGCCGCAGCAGGCCGGACTTCAGCGCCAGCCGCCCCAGCCTCGCGTGCGTGCGCGTACGGCGTTGCAGCCGTTCGGGATACGCGGCGGCCGCGGCTTCCACCGCCGCCCCCGCCAGCCAGCGCAACGCCGTCGCGAAAGCCGCACCCTGATAAGGGAGTTCGGCCACGCCGATGGTGTGCCCGGCGGCCGAGGCCGCGGCGGCGGCCTTGTCGGCGGCGGCGGTCCAGGCCCGATCCACCCGGATCAGCGGGAGCGGGGCCGCGGTGGCCAGGCCGATCCGCAGCGCCGGCGGGGTCTCCAGATCCGCGAGATCGGGGCGGTCGGCCAGTACCGAGAGCAGCAGCGCCGCATCCGCGACAGTCGTTGCCAGCACCCCGTTCTCGGTCATCCCGTGCCAAGAATCCACGCCGACCTCGGCGGGCACCAGGCCCCGTCCGGGCTTGATACCGACGAGTCCGCAGCAGGCCGCCGGAATCCGGATCGAGCCCAGCCCGTCATTGCCGTGCGCGACCGGCACCATGCCCGCCGCCACCGCCGCGCCCGCGCCACCGGAGGAGCCCCCGGCGCTGAAGCGCTGATTCCACGGCCCCCGGGTGATCCGGTCCGGCCCGTCGGTGACGCCCCACAACCCGAACTCGGGCATCGTCGTCAGCCCGACCACCACCGCCCCCGCCGCGCGCAGCCGCCGCACCACCGGGTGATCATCCTCGGCCCGCCGGTCCGCGACCGCGAGCGATCCGCCCCGCGTCACCTCCCCGGCCACATCGACATTGTTCTTCACCGCCACCGGCACCCCCGCCAGCGGCAGCACATCCAGTTCGGGCCGCTCGGCCACCGCCCGCGCCTCGCTCCGCGCCGCATCGACGCGAACGACGCTGAACGCGTTCAACTTCCGATCCCGCGCGCGGATCCGCTCCAGCGTCGCCGCCACCACCTCTTCGGGCGTGACCATCCCGTTCTGCACGGCGGCCGCGATCTGTCCGGCCGTACCGCCGGGCAGCAGGGCGGGGTTCACTTCGCTGGCCGCGCGGACGGTGGTGCCCGGGAAATCCGGCTCGGACGGGGTGGGGGAATCCGGCTCGGACGCGGTGGCCGGTGCATCCGGTGCGGAGACGCCGGCTGCTGCCGCCGGTTGCGTTTCGCCGGGAGTTCGGGGGCCGTCCCCCGCCGCTATACCGCCCGTCAGCTGGGTGCCCTCGTCGTACATGCTGGTGTTCCCCCGTCGCTTCGTGGTCGAAATCGGGTGATCCGCTGTTCAGCCGCAAGTTATCATTCGGGCTATTGCTCGGGGATGATGGTGTCGGGTGTGGCGGAAATTCTTCGTCGCAGCCACGGATCGACTGTGCGGATTCGACTGTTTCCGTGCCGAGCCAGCGGGGTGCGGACATGACTTCTGGTTCCGACCACCGTTCCGGCCGTTATACGGCGGGAACGGAATTCAGCGCGGTGGCCGCGTTCGCCGCCGCCTGGGATACCGGCGCCGCGCCGCCCAGCATCGCCGACTTCCTGCCCGACGCGCGCACGCTGCGGCGCAGCGCCCTGCTGGAGTTGATCCGGATCGATATGCGGCATCGCTGGCTGCGGCCCGTGGGGCAGCGGGCGCGCGTGCCGAAACGGCTGCGCGAGTACTGCGCGGAGTTCCCGGAGCTCACCGCGCGCGACCTGCCCGCGGGGCTGGTGTACGAGGAGTTCGTGATCCGCCGGCACAGCGGCGAACGCGTCGATCCCCGGGGTTATCTGCTCGAGTACCCGGATCAGGCGACCGAATTGCGGGAGCTGCTCAATGCCGACGACGAGGATCAGAGCACCCGCCGCGCCGCTCTCGACGAGTCGACGCTCGGGGGCACCAGGCTGGAGGGCACCGCGCTCGGTGATACCACGTACGCGGCGCCCGAGGCCCGGCCGTTGCCCGGGGAAGAGAGCACCCGGGTCCCGGACGCGGGGGAGCTGACCCGGCTGGACGCCTCCCAGCTCACCGCGGCGGCCGAGGGTTCGACCCGGGCCACCGGCGGCATGTCCATCCCCGGCAGCTCGGACCTGCTGGACCGCATCGAAATCGGGCAGCGGATCGATGATTTCGATCTGCTCACCGGGCTGGGCAGCGGCGCGTTCGCCCGGGTGTTCCTGGCCCGGCAGCGCTCACTGCAACGGCTGGTCGCGGTGAAGATCTCCGCCGATCACGGCACCGAACCGCAGACCCTGGCCCAGCTCGATCACGACTACATCGTGCGGGTCTTCGATCAGCGGCTGATGTCGGGTATGCGCACCGAGACCGGACGCCGGCTGCGGCTGCTGTACATGCAGTTCCTGCCCGGCGGGACGCTGCTCGGCGTGCTGCGCTGGGTGCGCGCCACCCCGGCCGCCGAACGCAGCGGGCAACTGCTGCTCGATGCCGTCGACGCCGCCATGGAGGAGAAGGGCGAGATCCGGCCCACCGATTCCAGCGTGCGAGCCGAGATCGCGGCCCTGTCGTGGCCGGAAACCGTTGCGTGGCTGGGCCGCCGGCTCGCCGAAGCCCTCGAATACGCCGACGGGCACGGGGTGCTGCACCGGGATGTGAAGCCCGCCAATGTGCTGCTGACCGCCGAAGCCGTGCCCAAACTCGCCGACTTCAATATCAGCTTCAGCCGCAATCTCGACGATGCCAGCCCGGTCGCCTACTTCGGCGGATCGCTGTCCTACATGTCGCCCGAACAGTTGGAGGCCTGCCATCCGGGCCGGGCCACCAGCGCCGCCGACCTGGACACCCGCGCCGACATCTTCTCGCTGGGCGTGGTGCTGTGGGAATTGCTCACGGGGGCAAAACCATTCGACGACAGCACGGCCGGGCCCGGTGAGCACGGCGACCGCACCACCCTGGAGGCGATGCTGGATCGCCGCCACGGCGGGGTGGAAGCCGCTGCCCTGGAACGGCTTCCCGCCGACTGCCCGGCCGCGCTGCGCCGGGTGCTGCTCACCTGCCTGGCCCCGGATCGCGATCAGCGCTGGAGCAGTGGCGGCGTGCTGGCTCAGCAGCTCGAGCTGTGCCTCGACGAACGCGCCCGCGATCTGGTCGATCCGCCGCCCGACAGCTGGCGGAAACGGTTGCGGCCCTACCTGCTTCCCATTGTCGTGCTGGCGGTCGCGATCCCCAACGGGCTCGCCTCGCTTTACAACATCGCGCACAACGACAGCCTGATCATCAGCCGGTTGTCGGAGTCGGCCATGCGGACGTTCACGCTCACCACGGCGCTGGTCAACCTGGTGTTCTTCCCGTTAGGGGCGGTGGTCATCACCTATCTGTGCCGGGCGGTGATCGTGGTGCCGCGCGGGCTGCGCAAAGGCAAGGTGTACGACCCGGAGACGTTGCGGCGGGCTCGTTCGGACGTATTGCTCACGGGGGAACGCATTTCGTTCGTGGTGTTCTCGCTGTGGGTGATCGCGGGGCTCACCTTCCCGGTCGCATTGCGTTTGGCGAGCGGGGATCTGCCGATGCGGGGCGTGGTGCATTTCCTGGTGTCACTGGTGGTGTGCGGGGCTATCGCGGTCGCCTATCCGTTCTTCCTTGTAACCTTCTATCTGGTGCGCTGCATCTATCCGATGTTCCTGCGGCACGGCGATATCAGCGTCGACGATGCCGCCTGCCTGCGCCGGCTCGGACGGCGCTGCACCACCTACCTCGCCATCGCCGCGTCGGTGCCGCTGCTGGCGGTCGCCGGGGTGACCTTCCTGCCACCCGAGGACATTCCGCGGGTGATCGTGGCCGTACGGGTGCTCAGCGTGGGCGGGATCGCGGCCTTCGTGGCGGTGTACGCCATGTTCCGGGCGCTGGAGGCGGACTTGCTGGCGCTGGAACGCGTGGTGGCGCCGGGGCGGGCGGCACACGAGGGCGGGGACGCATCAGGCAGCCGGACGTGAACGAGCATCCGGCGCAGGCGGTTTCCCGATTCGCCGCCGAATGGGAATCCACGCTGCGCGGGGAACGGAACGAACCGCCCCGACTCCAGCCCTTCCTGCCCGATGGACGGCAGGCGCGCCTGGCCCTGCTCACCGAACTGGTGTGGATGGATGTGCGCAGGCGCCGGCGGCGGGCCGGTCTGGAGAAACGGATCCTCGACTACCGCACCGAATTCCCGGAGGTCACCGCCAGCCCGGAATACGCCGACCTGGTCTTCGAGGAATTCCTCGCCTGCGGCCGCCGCGGGCAACCGGACGTCGAAACCTTCGTCGTCGATTACCCAGAGGTGGCGGACGAGATCCGCCGCCGCGCCACCGAAGCCGCCGCTCCCCGCCCCGACCCCACCTCCTTGCCCGACGATATCGAAACCGGCCGCCGCCTGGACGATTTCGACCTGCTCACCCGGCTCGGCGGCACCGACCACAGCCGCATGTTCCTGGCCCGCCAACGCTCCATGCAACGCCTCGTCGCCGTCCGCGTGGAATCCGGCGCCGACAGCGACACCCCCACCGTCGCCCAGCTCGACCATCAGCACATCGTCCGCGTCTACGACCAGCGCCTCATCGCCGACGGCAGCACCGGCAAACCCCTCCGCCTGCTCTACATGCAATACCACCCCGGCGGCACCGTGGATGGCGTCCTCACCCAACTCCGCCACGCCCGCGCAACCGAATCGACCCCGGCGGAACGAGATTCGAATCCGCACGCGAGAGAACCGGTCCCGGTGGAGCATTCGGGAGTTTCTACTCCAGCCGGTCGCCCAGGAGTCACTGCGTCGACCGGCGCGGACGGAGTCTCCGCTCCGACCGATGTGGACGGAGTCATCGTGCCGAGCGACGCGGGCGGAGTCTCCGGACCGACCGATGTGGACGAAGTCTTCGTGCCGAGCGACGTGGGCGGAGTCTCCGCGTCGAGCGACGTCGACGAAGTCTCCGCGTCGAGCGACGTCGACGAAGTCTCCGTGCCGATCGATGCGGCTCAAGGCTTCGCGCCGTCCGGCGTGGCCGGAGTCTCCGTGCCGATCGATGCGGCTCAAGGCTTCGCGCCGTCCGACGTAGCCCGAGTCTCCGCGTCGACCGATGCGGCCGAAGTCTCGGCTTCGACCGATGCGGCCGGAGACTCGGTGACCATCGATGCGGCCGGAGACTCGGTGCCGACCGACGTGGACAGCGACTCCATGCCGACCGACGTGGACAGCGACTCCATGCCGACCGACGTGGGCAGAGTTGTCCCTCGGTCGGAGCGACTGCGGGCCGATGTGCGGATCGGGCGAGCGGTCGCGGCCGCGCGTACGGGGCGCGGGCATTCCGACGTACCCCGCATCACCGGCGCGGTACTGCTCGCGGCGGTCGATGCGGCCATGGAGGCGCGGGGCGAGATTCGTTCCGCCGCATCGTCGCCGGTGCGGGCGGAGATCGCGGAGCTGAGCTGGCCGGAGACCGTCGCCTGGGTGGGCCGGCGGCTGGCGGAGGCGCTCGAGTACGCGCAGCGGCACGGGGTGCTGCATCACGATATCCGGCCCGGAAACGTGATCTTCACGGCCGAAGGCGTGCCGAAGCTGGCGGATTTCACGGTCGGACCGCTGTATCCCCCCGACGATCGCGCAGGCATCGAAACGCTGCGCTACCGCTCGCCGGAAGCGCTCGCCGCACTGGACCCGCGCGCCGCACTGGACGCCGGCTACGTCGCCTCGGGTGCCGAAGGACAGGGTGCATCGGCTGTCCCCGACACGCGCAGCGACATCTACTCACTCGGCCTGCTGCTATGGGAAATGCTCACCGGCACACTGCCCTTCGATGAGCCGGTGACAGATGGACTGCCGGACGGGCATCGCGCGGTGGCGGATGCGCCGGAAAGCGATCCACGCCCGGGCGGCATTTCGGCACGCGCGTCGAGTGGAGCGGTGACCGTGGGCGGTGCGGCGGCAACCTCGGGTGGGGAAGGTGCGGCGGTGCCGGGTGTGGGTGGCGCGGCTGGGGCGGCTTTGGAGCGGGGTGGGTCTTCGGTGGGTGCGGCGGCAACTTCCGGCGAGGGAGGTGCGGCGGTGCCGGGTGTGGGTGGCGCGGCTGGGGCGGCATTGGACCGGGGTGGCTCTTCGGTGGGTGCGGCGGCAACCCCCGGCGGGGGAGGTGCGGCCGGGGCGGCGTTGGACCTGGGCGGCTCTTCGGTGGGGTCGGCCGGTGATGGCAGGGTGCGAGTGTTGTTGCGGCAGCGGATGATCGGGGTTCCTGAGGGGGCGTTCGAGGGTCTGCCCGCGGATACGCCTGCGACGTTGCGGCGGGTGCTGGCTACCTGTTTGGAGGTCGATCCCGAGCGGCGGTGGCAGAACGGGGCCGAGTTGGCGGGGCAGTTGGATCTTTGTTTGGATGCGCGGGCTCGGGATCTGGTGGATGCGCCGCCGCGGAGTTCGTGGGCGCGGTTGCGGGGGTGGCCGGTGCCGATCGCGGCCTTGTGTGTGGGGTTGCCGAATCTGCTGGCGAGTGTGTACAACATTCGGCTGAATCAGAGTTTGATCGTGGATCGGTTGTCGGCGGCCGACCAGGAGCGGTTCGCGACGGTGGCGCTGGTGAACAATGGGATCGCGTTTCCGTTGGCCGCGTTCGTGTTGTTGTGGCTGGCGCGGCGACCGCTGACCGTCACCTATCGGCTGGCGCGCGGGCGGCACTATGCGCCGGCGGAATTGGAGCGGGCGCGGCGGGATACCTTGCTCATGGGGGAGCGGACGGTATGGGTGCCGTTCGCCATGTGGATACTCGCGGGAGTGGCTTGGCCACTGGGACTTTCGCGGATGGGGGCGCATCTATCTGGGCAGGCGTACGCGCACTTCTTCGCGGCGCAAGTGGTGTGTGCGGCGATCGCGCTGGCCTATCCGTTCTTCCTGATCGCGGTGTACTCGGTGCGCTCGCTGTATCCGCAGCTGCTGGCTCGGGGCGCGATCGGGCCGGAGGATCGGCGGCAGCTGTCGGCCTTGGCGCGGCGGGCGAATTTCTATCTGGCGGTGGCGGCCTCGGTGCCGCTGCTCGGGGTGGCGAGCGCGACCTTCGTCTCCGGGGCGGAGATGGCGGTGGTGATCGTGACGGTGCGCTGGCTCAGCGTCGGCGGCATACTCGCCTTCGTGCTCAGCTTCCTGCTTTTTCAGCGTCTGGAGGCGGACCTGCGCGCCCTGGTGCGGGCGATTCCGCAGGGCGCGCGACAAGGGTGACGCATCCGGGCGAGCCCGCCCGGATTCCGGTGCCGGTTCCGTACGCTGGGCGGGTGACCCGGGGCACTGTCGAGACCTCCTTGGCGGAGTTGGCGGCGCGGATTCGCGCGCGTGCCGACGGACGGGGCGGACGGTTCGTGCTGGGGATCGCGGGACCGCCCGGAGCCGGGAAATCCACGCTGGCGCGCGGGGTTCGGGACGAATTGAATATTGCCGCCGGCAGCGAGTTCGCGGAGGTCGCGCCGATGGACGGCTTCCATTTCAGCAATGCGCGATTGTCTGCGGACGGGAAGCTGGCGCGCAAAGGGGAACCGGACACCTTCGATGTCGCCGGGTATGTGCGGCTGCTGCGGGCGCTGCGGGAGGCTCCACTGGGGGAGACGGTGGCGTGGCCGACCTACTCGCGGGAACTGCACGAACCCGTCCCCGGCGGCGTGGTTTTCGATCGGCAGCGGGTCGTGATCACCGAGGGCAATTACCTGCTGCTCGACGATCACGGGACGCCCGGCTGGTCGGCGGTGCGGCGGCTGCTGGACGAGACCTGGTATCTGGATGTGCCGCGGCCGATCATCGAAAGGCGATTGCTGCGCAGGCATATTCGCGGCGGGCGCACGCCGGAAGCGGCGAAGGACAAAGTGGCACAGAGTGACCTGCTCAATGCGCGACTGGTGGAGACGACCCGGTTCACCGCGGATCTGGTGTTGCGCAAATACGGGCGCGGTTATCGCTTCGGCTGAATTGTCCGGTGTCGCATCCATTCCCGAGTGCCGGTGAAACGGCAGGACTCGGTCGCCACCTCCGCGGCGTGCGCCAGGGCGGTGGGGAACGGTTCGCCGAGGGCATGAAAATGGCAGAACGCGCCGTGCAGGATATCGCCGGCGCCGAGGGTGTCGACGGCTCCTTCGACAGGCACCGAGACCTGACCGCGCTCGCCGTACAGCGAATAGGTGATGGGCTGCCCGCCGTCCGTGATCGCCACCAGATCCGGCCCCGCCGAATGCAGGAACTCGATCACCGCTTCGGCCGAATGCTGTTGCACGCCGGGCGGAACGAAAGCCGACGAGCAGATGGCGATATCGACCAACGGCAGCAGATCGGCGTGCACCTCCCGCCAGCGTCCGGCGTCCAGCACCACCGGGACGCCCGCGAGCTGCGCCGCTTCCGCCAGGCGCAGTGCGGGTTCCGCGTAGTGGCCGTCGACCAGCACCAGCGGCGCGCCCGCCGGCAGTTCGACGGCCGAGGTGTCGAAGGCCGGTTCGATGCGAGAACCGTCCAGCGACACGATGGTCCGGGTGGCGGACTCGGTGGCGACCACGATCGAGGAGACCGGCGGCTGCGCCGCACGCTCCGGTGTCAGGTCCGCGACCCGTACCCCGTGCTGCCGCAGATCCTCCCGGATCAGCTCCGCCAGTGCGTGTTTGCCCAGCGCGGTGACCAGCGCCGGTTCCCGATTCGACAGGAAGGCGTAGGTCACCGCCGCATTGGCGGCCGGACCACCGGCCCCCAGGAACAAATCGTCGGCCTGGGTCTTGCTGTCCTCCGCCGGATACCGGCCCACCGTGTAGGCCAGATCCAGCGTGGACAAGCCGACGAAGACCGCACCGGTATCCATGGCGGACGACGATACCGGTCCGACCGGTCGCCGCCGTTCAGTCGTTGCGGACCCGGTTCTCGTACGCCTTGCGGGCGTCGGAGTCCACATCGTCGAGGAACGCGTTCTGCGCACCCAGCGCCCGGCCGATGGCATCGCCCACCGCCTCGGGTAGCAGCCCGACCACCTGGGCGATGATGCCCGCGACGGCGGTCACCCGGACCTTGGACTTGGGTTCGACGATCAGCTTGGCGATGGCGTCGGCGATCTCCTCCGGCTCGGCCGGGCGCAGCAGCTTGGGAGCCGTGACACCCGATCCCAGTTCGGTTTTGGTCAGCGTCGGCAGCACCGAGGAGAACCGCAGACCGGTGCCGCGGTACTCCTCGCGCAGTGTGTCGGTGAAGCCGAGCACCGCGTGCTTGGAGGCGTTGTAGGTGGCCAGACCCGGAATATGGGTCTCGCCGGCCAGCGACGCGATATTGATGACGTGCCCGCGCCCGCGCGGCAGCATGCGCGCCAGCGCCAGCTTGGAGCCCAGGATCACGCCGTACACATTGATGTCCAGAATGCGGTGGGTAACCTGATCGGGTTCGTCCACCAGGCGGCCGGTGGGCATGATCCCGGCATTGTTGACCAGTACATCGATCGGGCCGAGGCGCTGCTCCACCTCGTCCAGGAACGCGGTGAAGGACTGCTGATCGGTGACGTCCAGCTTGCCGTAGACCTCGAAACCCCTTGCCGCACCGGACTCTTTGACGGTGGTCTCGTCGATGTCGCCGATGGCGATGCGGGCGCCCAGCGCCTGTAGGGCCGTCGCCGTGGCGAGGCCGATACCGCGGGCGCCACCGGTGATGACGACCACCTTGCCGGCGATCGAACCGAAGTCGGTCATGTCACTTCCCCCGAACCGTGTTGAAGACATCCTGAATGGAGAGCCGGCGCATACCGCGCGAACCGGCCGCGCGCATGGCGGCCAGCGCGAAGCCCAGCTTGGTGGTGTTGTACGGGAACCAGAGCAGTTCCTTTGTCTGCGTGGGCAATAGCGGCTTGGTGATGGCCTGCTGCTTGCAGTATTTGCGCACCCCGTTCGGGCCACCCCAGCGCGCGCCGACGCCGGACAGGCCCCAGCCGCCCATGGGTAGCGCGAAGCTGAACATGTTCGAGAACACGTCGTTGATGTTCACCGCGCCCGCGTTCAATTGCCGCGCAATGCGTTCCGCGCGATCCTTGTCGCCGCTCCACACCGACGCGGAGAGCCCGTAGATCGAATCATTGGCCAGGCGAACGGCTTCGGTCTCGTCGGCAACCTTCATGACCGGCAGGGTCGGCCCGAAGGTCTCCTCGGTCATACAGGTCATGGAGTGGTCGACATCGGCGAGCACGGTCGGCTCGAAAAGCGTTCCGACCCCGGTGCGCTTGCCGCCGGTGAGCACGCGCGCGCCCGCCTTGACGGCGTCGTCGACGTGACGGGTGACGATATCGGCCTGGTTCTCGTTGGCCAGCGCGCCCATGTCGTACTTGGGTTCGCGGCCGTCCACGCCCTGGCGGACCTCCTTGACGGCGGCGGTCAGCTTCTTCAGGAACTCTTCGTAGACAGGCGCTTCCACGTACACGCGCTCCACGGAGATGCAGACCTGCCCGGAGTTGAACAGGCCGCCGAAGGCGATGCCGTGCGCGGCGCGCTCCAGGTCGGCGTCGGCCAGCACGATGGCCGGATCCTTGCCGCCGAGCTCCAGGCTGTAGGGGATCATGCGCTCCACGCAGGCGGCGGCGATCTTGCGGCCGGTCGGGGTGGAGCCGGTGAACTGCACGTAGTCGGCGTTGGCGACCACGGCGGCGCCGGTCGCGCCCGCACCGGTGACCACTTCCAGCACCGGCGGCGCGCCGATCTCCCGCCAGCCGCGCGCCAGCTCCATCGCCGAAAGCGGTGTCACCTCCGACGGTTTCAGAATGACCGCGGCGCCCGCGGCGAGCGCCGGAATGACATCGATGACCGGCATGGCGAGCGGGAAGTTCCACGGCGTGATGACGCCGACCACCGGGTACGGGCGGAAGACCGTGGTCAGCGTCTTGACCCGCGCGAGCGGACTGTGCGGCGAAGGATGTTCGTCCGCAAGGAATTTCGCCGCGCGCCGGGCGTAATAACCCGTGAGGTCGATGGAGAACGCCGGGTCGATGAGCGCATCGATACGCGCCTTACCGGTCTCCGACTGCAAGACATCGGCCAGCCGATCCGTGTTGTCCACGAACCAGTCCTGCAACTTGAGCAGCCATTCCTTCCGCCCATCCGGGCCGATGGCCTCCCACTCCCGCTGATGCACCCGCAGCTCCCGCACCTTCGCGGCCACGGTCGCCGCCGAATCGATCGGCACCGTCCCGACCACTTCACCGCTCGCGGGATTGCGCACCTCGAGCTCGGTCGGGGCTGCCTCCGCAACAGGTTCGGCCCTTGCCGCCCCGGCAGGTTCGGCTATTGCTGCGGTGACAGGTTCGGCTATTGCCGCCGCGACTGATTCCGACTTCGCCGCCGCAACAGGGTCGGCCTTCGCCGCCGCGACGGATTCGCGGTTGGACTCCGTGGTGGACTCGGCCTCGGCCGCCTTGACCGATGCGGTCTTGGTCGCCTGCGCAGCCTCGGTCTTGGCCGTTTTCGCGGCTGCTGCCTTGGCCGGTGCGGACTTCGCCGCCTTGGCGGGGGCCGTCCTGGTCTTGGCCGGTGCCGCCTTGGCGGGTTCGGCGGGCGCCGCGTCGGCCGCGGCGGGGTCGGCCGGGGCCGGTCCGCCGTTCGCCTTGCTCGCGGCGGCCTTGCGCGCCGGGGCCTTGCGGGCTGGGCCCGCGGCGGGTTCGGAATTGGTCACGTTGTCTTCTCCCCACGTGCGCTGCATTGCGTACGGCCGACCTCGAGCTGTGCCACAGCTCACTGAACTATGATCGTGACACAATTTCGGCGGGGCTTTCTTGGCCTCTCGGCTCAAGTATTCCGGGCGGTTTTGTGCTCCGGAACTAAACAGGGGAGCGGTGAGTGGAAACGGACGCGACCACCGAGGTGATTCGGCAGTGGATCGCGGACTTCGTGGCCGAAACCCTGCGCACCGAAACCCTCGAGGGCGTGGTGACCCGCCTGGACAACGCCATCATCGCCCGCATCCCCGAACTCCGCGACCGCGATATGCGCCGCGACCTCGCCGCCAGCACCCGCGCCCACGCGCTCGAGGTGCTCAGCGGGCTCACCCAGGAACGCGTCGACTATCCGGTCCCCGAACAGGCGCACGCCTTCGCCCGCACCCTCGCCCGCCGCGGCCACGACGTCCGCCTGCTGTTGCGCGTCTACCACGTCGGCCAGGAGGCCGTGCTCGACTACATGACCGACGTCCTGGAGGTTCGCGAACCACTCCCGCGCGATATCGAAAGAGCCGTCCTGCTGCGCCTTTTCGACCGCACCACCCGCTGGGTCAGCTCCTCCATCGAAACCCTCACCGACACCTACATGCGCGAACGCGAACAGGGCCTGCGCGCCGCCCTGAGCCAGCGCACCGACACCGTCCGCGCCCTGCTCGACGGCACCGACCTGGACCCCGAACAAGCCTCCGCCCGCCTCGGCTACCGTCTCGCCCAGCGTCACCTGGCCCTGCTGTTGTGGACCGACGAGGACCCGACCGTCGTCCGCCCGGAAAGCCCGGACGTGGTAGCCGGCCTGCTCGAACGCGTGGTGGCCCGCACCGCCGCCGCTCTCGGCAACGGCAGCGCTCTCACCCTCCCCGCCGGCGCCTCCGCACTCTGGGCCTGGATCGGCCTGGACGACGAGGCGGCCGCCCGCGAAATCCTCGGCGCCGCGGCCGTCCCGCCGGTCCGTATCGCCGTCGGTAACCCGGCCGCGCATATCGCCGGATTCCGGGACAGTCACCGTGAGGCGGTGGCCGCGCGTCAGGTGGCCGAGCGCGCCCGGCCGGGATTGCCCCGCGTATTGCATTACGCGGAGATCGAAGTCGCCTATCTGGCCGGCGTGGACGAGACCGCCATGCGGGCGCTCATCGCCCGTGAACTGGGGCCGCTGGCGGCGCCGGACGCGCAATCGGCGCGGCTGCGCGAGACGCTGCACGCGTATCTGCGCGCCAGGCGCAGTCCCGAGGCCGCGGCCAAGAGCCTCGGCGTGCACAAGAACACGGTCCGCTATCGCATTCAGCGCATAGAGGAACTGCTCGGCCGCTCCATCGATCAGCGTGGGGCGCGTTTGGATATGGCCCTTGACTGTGTCGCTGTCTACGGCGTGTGAAAACCGGCTCGGCGGTTCGTGAAACTGCCGGGGCTAACTCGCGTCGTCCAGCGCCTCGCGCGCCGCCCGCCGCCGCAAGGGCGGTTCACTCTCCGCCGGCGCCGGCCGGCTCGGCAATTCGGCCAGCAGCGCGGTGGTCGCCGCCGCGATGGCCGCCACCGCCTTGTCTACCGCTGGTTTGGTGGTGGTGGTCAATCCAGACACCCCGCCGACCTTGCGCACGTATTCCTGTGCGGCGGCGTAGATTTCCTGCTCCGTGGCTGCCGGTGTCAGCCCACGCAGGAGGGTGATGTTCCCGCTCATGCCCGAGAGGTTAGCGCCCGATTACCTTGTGTGACAGGGCGAGAATTCGCCACTGTCCGGAGAGCGCCGCCACACGCTATCGGCGAATAGTGGGCCACTCCAAGATCGATGGGGAACAATCGACGGTATGCCCGCCCGCGACGTGCCAACGCTGACGACATTTCCGTACCCGGAGCTCGACCAGCGCGAGGACGACCACTGGTCCGGTGCGCAGGTCAACGACGACGAACTGCGCGCCCTGGCGCTCGGCGGCTTCTATTCGGCGCGCTGGGACGCCTTCCACGACGCCCTGCTGCTCGGACCGGAACGCCAGCACCCGCTGGGTGACCGGCGCGAGCTGGCCATCGACACGCTGACCGGCGCGTGGGGCATCACCGACGGCACCGAGGCCATGGCATCCATGGAGCAACTGCTGGACGGCATGCACGCCCCGCTGTACGCGCTGGTGCATCCGCTCGTCATGGCCGCCATCAACTCCGCCGAGCGCGATCGTTTCGGCGAGCGCGCCGACCGGCATCGCGCCTTCCTGCGGCAGGTGGGGTCGTTCCGGGGCATGGAGAATCCGGAGGCGCTGGTCCGCGACTACGACATCTGGTCGCAGGCCATCAAACTCGGGCTCACCGACCATTTGGTCCGTCCGCTGCCGACCGATATCCAAGCCTGGGACCTGGCCCGGGTGGTGGCCGTGGCGCGGATGGCCTACACCGCCGGCTACCTCGACGCGGATGTCGCCTGGGACTACCTGATGCGCGCGCTCCCGTTGGCCCAGCGCAAGTACCGCAATTGGCGGCAGTTCGGCGACGCCTACCTGGCCGGCTGGACCTACTGGCAGGCCTGCGAGGACCTGGCCGAATTGAAATCCGGTGGCGTGGATCGCCGGATGGAACTGCTGCGGCTCTGGATGCGACCGTCCAGCCCGTGGCGGCGCATCACCCTCCAGCCCGAGGAACAACCTCAGCAGTGAAAACGACCGCGGCCCGCCTCTTTCCGAGGCGGGCCGCGATTCGGCTCATTGAAAACTCGGCTGCCGGAACACTCAGTCCGGCAGCGAACGCAGGATCCCGCGCCCGTAGCGCTGGAACTGCGCATCGTCGACCATGCCGAGCGAATGCCGCTCGACCAGCAGCTCCCACTCGGAATAGAGCTTGGAGACACCGGGATCCGCGGGCCCGGCGGCGCCGTCGGCCACCTCGCGCTGAATCGCGAAATTCAAGGCCCCGGTGACCCGGTCGGTATCGGCCCGGTCGGTGCCGGTGAAATGCCAGGTCTGATTACCGTCATTGACTTCGACCCCGTACTCGCCGGGTGCGGCCCCACCGGTCTCGGAATCGTCGGTGGCGCGGGCCCACAGCAGCGCCGCGATCGGCAGCTCGTGCGCGAATCGCCTACTGGCGCCGATGGATACGAAGATCAACCGCGTGGTGGTGACCGCGAGCAGACCGGTCCCCTTGGCAGCGGGCGGCTGGGCGGTGACGATGGCCGTCTCCAGCACGTACTCGTCGGGCGTCACATAGCGATGCAGTGCGGCGACGGACGGTTTGGCATCACGCTTGGGCGCCATCCGCCGGACCGCGCGGTCCACATCGGCGCGCGCCGGACCACTGCGACCCCAGGACGGGGTGGGCGGGGTGAGATCGGGGGCGGCGACGTCGAGGCGCTGCGTCGCCAGAATCTGATTGTTGATGCGTTCGACGATCACCGTCGCCGCCGGCACATCGTGTTCGGCGATCAGCACCGGTAGGGGAGTGCGGTCGGCGGGTACGCCGGTCAGCACCGGGGTGGGGTAGCGCAGGTAGATCTCGATGACGACCGCATCGTCCGCGCGCCGGTTCAAACGCACCTTGAGAAGTTCGCTTACGGGCACATCCAGCACACGCTCGCCGTCCGTACCCGGCCGCAGCACCGTCAACCGCCCGTTGCCGTGACGCACTATCGCTGTGGGTGTCCGTAGCTCGACTATGTCCATACCCCCTGCGCTCTGTTGTGTCGTCACTCACGATAGGACGACCATGCCATCATTGTGACCACTCGGTCCGACACCAGGGGGTGATCGTCCCGACGTGTTGCCGCAAGTGGTTGGGGAACCACCCGCGTTCTCCAGCCGTTACCTGTTGAAACTGCACTAGCTGCCGAACTGCGCGATGTATCACTTCGACCCTACGGGGTAACGTGGCTTGTCCGCATCCGTTCGCCGGAACGGGCGCGCCACCAAGCATCGCAGGCAAACCGGATACACCCCCCGGAAAGGACTGGCCGCCGGCCGACGCTCTATGACCCGCAAGAATGTGTTCCGCAACCTGGCCATAGTCGCGGGCTTTCTGCTCGTGATCTATCTGGTCAGCTTCTTCAGTGATGACACGCGCGGCTGGCAGAAGGTCGACACGTCGGTGGCGCTTTCTCAGCTGCAGAACAAAGACAATGTCGACAACGTTCAGATCGACGACAAAGAGCAGCAGATCCGCATCACGCTGAAGAACGGCAATGATGCTACCGACAGCAAGACCAAGATCCTCGCCAAATACCCTGGCGGCGGCGAGATTTCCCAGCAGATCTTCCAGGCGGCCAATGCCACCGGCGCCAAGGTCGACACCAGCGTCAAGCAGGATTCCTGGCTGAGTCAGATCCTTCTCTTCATGCTGCCCATGATCATTCTGCTGGGCCTTTTCATCTTCGTGATGGCCCGCATGCAGGGCGGCGGCCGCGGCGGCATGATGGGCTTCGGTAAATCGAAGGCCAAACTGCTGTCGAAGGACATGCCCAAGACCACATTCCAGGATGTGGCGGGCGCGGACGAAGCCATCGAAGAGCTGTACGAGATCAAGGACTTCCTCCAAGCTCCGGCTCGCTACCAGGCGCTCGGGGCGAAGATCCCGAAGGGCGTGCTGCTCTACGGCCCGCCCGGTACCGGTAAGACGCTGCTCGCTCGGGCGGTCGCCGGTGAAGCTGGTGTCCCGTTCTTCACCATCTCCGGTTCCGACTTCGTCGAAATGTTCGTCGGTGTCGGTGCCTCCCGCGTACGCGACCTGTTCGATCAGGCCAAGCAGAACAGCCCCTGCATCATCTTCGTCGACGAGATCGACGCGGTCGGCCGCCAGCGCGGCGCCGGCCTCGGCGGTGGGCACGACGAGCGTGAGCAGACGCTGAACCAGCTGCTGGTCGAGATGGACGGCTTCGGTGAGCGCACCGGCGTCATCATCATCGCGGCCACCAACCGGCCCGACATCCTCGATCCCGCGCTGCTGCGCCCGGGTCGTTTCGACCGGCAGATCCCGGTCGGCAATCCGGACCTGGCGGGCCGCCGCGCGATCCTGCGCGTGCACTCGCAGGGCAAGCCCATCGCGCCCGATGCCGACCTCGACGGTCTGGCCAAGCGGACGGTCGGCATGTCCGGCGCCGACCTGGCGAACGTGATCAACGAGGCCGCGCTGCTCACCGCGCGTGAGCACGGCAGCGTGATCACCGGTGCGGCCCTCGAGGAATCGGTCGATCGCGTGATCGGCGGCCCTCGCCGCAAGTCCCGCGTGATCAGCGAGGAAGAGAAGAAGATCACCGCGTACCACGAGGCCGGGCACACCCTGGCCGCGTGGGCGATGCCGGATATCGAGCCCGTCTACAAGGTCACCATCCTGGCCCGCGGCCGCACCGGCGGTCATGCCATGACGGTGCCCGAGGACGACAAGGGCCTGATGACCCGCTCGGAGATGATCGCCCGCCTGGTCTTCGCCATGGGTGGTCGCGCGGCCGAGGAACTGGTCTTCCACGAGCCGACCACCGGCGCCTCCTCCGATATCGACCAGGCCACCAAGATCGCTCGCGCCATGGTCACCGAATACGGCATGAGCGCTCGCCTGGGCGCCGTCCGCTACGGGCAGGAGCAGGGCGATCCGTTCCTGGGCCGGTCCATGGGCACCGGTTCGGACTACTCGCACGAGGTCGCCCGCGAGATCGACGAGGAGGTGCGCAACCTCATCGAGGCCGCGCACACCGAGGCGTGGGCGGTGCTCAACGAGTACCGGGACGAGCTGGACGCGCTGGCCACCGCGCTGCTGGAACGCGAGACCCTGCATCGCAAGGATCTCGAGACCGTGCTCAGCACCGTCGAAAAGCGCCCGCGCATCACGGCTTTCAACGATTTCGGCGGGCGTACCCCGTCGGATCGGCCGCCGGTGAAGACGCCGCGCGAGCTGGCCACCGAGCGTGGCGAGCCGTGGCCGGACGAGGTGCGCACCCCGGTGCCCGCCGGACAGCCGGTCAACGGTGGTTACGCACCGGACCCGTACGCCCCGGCTCCGCCGCAGTACGGCTATCCGGCTCCGGGCTACCCCGGGCAGCAGCAGGCTCCGGCCTATCCGCGGCACGGGGGCGGTACGCACGGTTCGCGGCCCGACTACGGCGCACCGGCCGGTTGGTCCGCTCCGGGCTGGCCGCCGCAGGAGGACGAGCCGCAGCAGCCGCCCGCTCGCCCCGCCTACGGTGGCTGGGCCCCGGCCGGCAATCAGCGGTATCAGCCCGGCCAGTCCGGGTATCCGCAACCGGCGCAACCGGAATCCGGTCACCCCGCCGGGAATGACGAGGACGGCGACAACGGTTGGGACGGACCGAACGGTCGTCGCTGACCACGTCCCGATACGCTCGAGAGGTTCGTGGCCCGGCTCGGTCCGCTGCGCCCGGCAGGTGAAACGCCTGCCGGGCGCAGCGGCCGGGCCGTCGGCGACCGCGGACACGCCGCACATCGCTACGCGGCAATTCAACACAGGAGGTGTCGATTGTCGGCCACCAACAACCGTGTCGTATCGGGCCCGATCGCGCTCGACACCGGTCGGCCGTTCGATCAGGAGCGCGCGGAAGCTGCCGTGCGCGAATTGCTGATCGCGGTCGGCGAGAACCCGGACCGCCCGGGCCTCGCCGACACTCCCGCGCGCGTGGCGCGGGCCTACAAGGAGATGTTCGCCGGGCTCTACACCGAACCGTCCGAGGTGCTCAACACCACCTTCGACGAGGGGCATCAGGAACTGGTCCTGGTCCGCGACATCCCCATGTACTCCACCTGTGAACATCACCTGGTGGCCTTCCACGGCGTCGCGCACGTCGGCTACATCCCCGGCCCGCACGGCCGCGTCACCGGGCTCTCCAAGCTGGCCCGCGTGGTGGATCTGTACGCCAAGCGCCCGCAGGTGCAGGAACGCCTCACCAGCCAGATCGCGGACGCGGTCATGGAGAAGCTGGATCCGCGGGGCGCCATCGTGGTGATCGAGGCCGAGCATCTCTGCATGGCCATGCGCGGCATCCGCAAGCCCGGCGCCTCGACCACCACCTCCGCGGTGCGCGGCCTGTTGCAGACCAACGCCTCCTCGCGCGCCGAGGCCCTCGACCTCATTCTGCGGAAGTGAGCGCACCGACCATGACCGAAAGCGGCACGCGGGGGACGAAACTGATCGTTCCGCGCGGTGGCCGCTCGTGTGTGGTGATGGGCGTCGTCAACGTCACCTCCGATTCGTTCTCCGACGGCGGGCGTTATCTGGACCCCGAACTCGCTGTCGCACACGGCATCGAGCTGTACGAGATGGGCGCGGACATCATCGATGTCGGCGGGGAATCCACCCGGCCCGGCGCCGTTCGCATCGATCCGGAGACCGAGGCCGCCCGGGTCGCGCCCGTGATTCGCGGGCTGGCCGCGGCGGGGGTGCCGACCAGTGTGGACACCATGCGGGCGAGTGTCGCCGCGGCCGCCATCGAGGCGGGGGTGGCCATGGTCAACGACGTCTCCGGCGGCCGGGCCGATGCGAACATGGTGAAAGTCGTTGCGGAGGCCCGGGTTCCGTGGATCCTCATGCATTGGCGGGCCGATGCCGACTACCGGCACACCGGTCCCGCCGAGCAGTACGACGATGTGGTCGCGCGGGTGTGGGAGGAGTTGCACGCCCAGGTCGATATGGCCGTCGCGGGCGGCGTGGACTTCGATCAGCTGGTGATCGACCCGGGACTGGGATTCGCCAAGAACGCCGACCACAACTGGGAACTGCTGGGCGCCTTGTACTTCGGGCTGACCGAGATGATGGACGCCGGCCTGCCGATCCTGATCGGCGCGTCGCGCAAGCGTTTCCTCGGCGCCCTGCTGGCCGATGCCGCCGGTCCGCGCCCGCCCGACGGCCGCGAGATCGCCACCGCCACCATTTCCGCGCTGGCCGCCGAGCACGGGGCCTGGGGCGTGCGCGTGCACGATGTGCGCGCCTCGCTGGATGCCATTGCCGTCGCCGATGCCTGTACCCGTGCCGCCTCCCGGCTGCGGGGCAAGTACCGGCGGGGACGAGGAGAACCGAATTGAGCACGGACCGCATCGAATTGCGCGGCCTGAAGGTGTACGGCCATCACGGCGTCTTCGACTTCGAGAAGCGGGACGGCCAGGAGTTCGTGGTGGATGTGACGCTGTGGACCGATTTCTCGGCCGCCGCGAAATCCGACGATATCGGCGACACCATCCACTACGGGGAGCTGGCCGATCAGGTGGTGGCGATCGTCTCCGGCCCGCCCCGCGATCTGATCGAGACGGTGGTGTCGGAGGTGGCCGACGCGATCATGTCCGATACCCGGATCGCGGCCGTGGAAGTGGTGCTGCACAAGCCTTCCGCGCCGATCCCGCATACCTTCGAAGACGTTCGAGTAGTCACGTCCCGCCGTCGCGAGGAGCTGGGGTGACCCGCGTAGTCCTGTCGATCGGATCCAATCTCGGCGATCGGCTCGCGCATCTGCGCAGCGTGGTGGATGCGCTGCGCCCGCGCCTGCTGGCCGTGTCGTCGGTGTACTCCACCCCGCCGTGGGGCGGGGTGCCGCAGCAGGACTACCTGAATGCGGTACTGGTGGCCGAGGATCCGGAGCTGGAGCCCTCCGACTGGCTGCGGTTGGGGCAGCAGCTCGAGCAGGCCGCCGAGCGGGTGCGCGAAGTCCGCTGGGGCGCGCGCACTCTCGATGTCGATGTGGTCTGGGCCGCGCAGCGCCGCCGGGACGGCCAGGTCGTGGTGCGCAGCCTGGATCCGACGCTGACGCTTCCGCATCCGCAGGCGCACCATCGCGCGTTCGTGCTGGTGCCGTGGCTCGAGGTGGAGCCGGAGGCGACCCTGGAAGCGGAGGGTGCGGTGCGGTCGCTGCGAGAGTGGTTGTCCGCCTTGGACTCCGCCGAGGTCGATGGCGTCCGCCGGACCGGGCATGCGCTGGGCTGGAAGGCGTGATGCCGTGAAGCCGACGCGGGTGCTGGATCTGTGCGCGAATGTCGCGCTGGCGGCGGTGATCGCCTGGGTGGCGACGAATATCGCGTACTCGAGTTTTCCGCCCATCACCGTGTTCTCGGGGGCTTCGCTGCTGCCGGTGGCGGTGCTGGAGGCGGTGCTGGCGTTCGTGATCCGGTCCCGGGTGGAGAACCAGGGCATCGGGGACGGGCCGCGGCAGTTGCATCCGATCACGGCGGCGCGGGCGGTGGCGCTGGCGAAGGCGTCGGTGCTGGTGGGTTCGCTGGTCGGCGGGATCTGGCTGGGTTTCGTGATCTGGCTGCTGCCGAACCGGTCGGATATGCGGTCGGCGGCGTCGGATATGCCGGGTGCGGTGGTGGGCCTGGTCGCGGGCCTGGCGCTGGTGGTGGCCGCATTGTGGCTGGAGTATTGCTGTCGTGCGCCTATCGATCCGCCCGATGAGGCAGCTACTTCGTAGCTAACAGGTCGGTGATGATCATTTCGAAGGTGGCGGACTTGGTCGGTAGTTCAAGCTACGCTGGCGGACATGGTTTCACCCTCCCGTAGCAGCACTTCCCGTCGACGGCGAGAAGACGCGGGAAAGTTCTTCACCGGCGTACTGCTTCTCCTCGGACTGGTTGCCAGTATTTTCCTGGTCTTCAGCGACAACCCGCACATGATCCGGGTCGGGCTGGTCGCCGCGCTCTGGGCGGCCGCCATCGGGACCCTCGCGGCGACCCGTTACCGCAGGGAGTCGGCGGTCGACAAGGCGAAAGTGAACGACCTGCAAAAGGTCTATCAACTCCAGCTCGAGCGCGAGGTTGCTGCCCGCCGGGAGTACGAGCTCGGGGTCGAGACCCGGGTGCGCCGCGAGGTGGGCGCCAATGCCGAGGAGATGGCCGCGCTCCGGGCCGAACTCGCCATTCTCCGCGAGAACCTGCACCGCCTCTTCGACGGTGATCTCCTCGAAGATCGCCCCGCACTCCGCGCCGAAGCCGTCCGCGTCCAGGAACTGCCCGCCCGACCCCCCCCGCCGCCAACGGCAATTCCGCGAACAATAACTGGACGGAAACCGAACACTGGGATCCGTGGTCCACCCCCGATGAAGACGAGCAGGACCTGCACGCCCGCATCGCCCCCGTCTTCGACGCCGACCACCCCGAACCCCCGATCTTCGCCACCCCCTTCGACGATCCGGTGACCGCCGAGACCTCCATCGTCACCTTCGACACCGGCAGCTTCACCGCCATGCGCCTGAGCGGTTTCGACGACGACGAGACCCCCGCCGAGCAGCCCATGACCAACCTGGGCGCCCCCACCCCGGCCACGCCCCCCGCCGAATCCGCCCAGCCCCGCAACGGCGCCCCCAAGTCCACCGACTTCCGCGCCCGCACCACCCCCGACGCACCCCCCGCCCCCACCGAACCGGTCACCGGCCTGGACCACGAACAACTCAACCAGGTCGCCTGGTTCGAAACCGAAATCCCCGCCGGCAACACCCCCACCGACCCGGTCACCACGAAACCGGCCGACAGCCCCGCCGCAACCGCCTCGGCACCGGCCGCCCACGACCACCCCTCTGCCGGCCCGACCCCCACCCACCCCTCCTCCCCGCGCGCCTCCACCCCGATGGGCACCGCCAGCTCCCGCCGGCGCCGCCGCTCCGAGGACTCCGCCGACTCCGGCCCCCGCCTCTCGGTAGCCGAAATCATGGCCAACCTCCGCTCCGAGAGCGAGAACTGACCCGGGCTGCGCGGGTACCGGTTCGGGGGCCCGCCCCTGAATCTCCCCGGTGAAAGGGGCGCGGGGGCGTCGACCCGCGCTGCCTGGCGTATCGGGGTTTCAGGGGCTTGCCCCTGAGGGCCCCGGGAGTGGGAAGCCCCACAGTTGGTGGTCGTCCGATATCGGGCCCGATATTCTCGCCGAGTAACGTCCGGTACCCGCAATGCGGGACTGGAACGACTTTCGAGAGGACAAGGGTGACCTCGGACAAGGCTGTCTGCGGAACCGATCTTGCGCCTGCACGGTTGACGGTGGGAATCGTCTCGGCGGGACGCGTCGGGTCCGCTCTGGGTGCGGCACTCGAGCGTGCCGGTCACGTGGTTTTCGGCGTTTCCGCTATTTCGGATGCGTCGATCCGCCGTGCCGAAACCCGTCTTCCGGATTCGCGAATCCTGCCCGCCGAAGAGGTCGCGGCCCGCAGCGAATTATTGATTCTGGCGGTGCCGGACAGTGAATTGGCCGGGCTGGTCACGGGTTTGGCGACCGCGATGGTGGTGCGTCCCGGCACGATCGTGGTGCATACCTCGGGCGCGAACGGCGTGGCCGTGCTGGCCCCGCTGACCGAGCAGGGCGCGCTGCCGCTGGCGATCCATCCCGCCATGACCTTCACCGGGCATGACGAGGATGTATCCCGCTTGGCCAACGCCTGTTTCGGGGTGACGGCCGCGGACGACATCGGCTACGCCATCGCGCAATCGCTGGTCATCGAGATGGGTGGCGAGCCGGTACGCGTCGCGGAGGAGAACCGCACGCTCTACCACGCGGCGCTGGCGCACGGCAGCAATCACCTGGTCACGCTCATCGTCGATGCGGTGGAAGCACTTCGAGCCGCCCTCGCCGGCCCCGGTCTGCTGGGCCAGCAGCTGGTCGACGAGCAGCCGAACGGCCTGGCCGAGCGCATGCTCGCACCCCTCGCCTCGGCCGCCCTCGACAATGCCCTGCGCCGTGGGCAATCCGCCTTGACGGGCCCGGTGGCCCGCGGCGACGTCGATGCCGTCGCCGCGCATCTGACCGCTCTCGACGCCGTGAATCCTCGCCTGGCCGCCGGATACCGCGCCATGTCACTGCGTTCGGCCGAGCGCGCCCGCACCAATCCCGCCTTGATCGAACTGCTGGAAGGATACTGATGGACCCCAAACTGATCGGCAGTTACAAGCGCGGTGAGCTGACCGTGCACCACGACCCCGCCGTGATGACCAAGGTCGTCAAGGCCCTGAAGTCGGTCGGCCGCCGGGTCGCGCTGGTCCCCACCATGGGCGCGCTGCACGAGGGGCACCTGGAGCTGGTGCGCCTGGCGAAGCTCTCCAACACCACCGTCATCGTCTCGATCTTCGTGAATCCCTTGCAGTTCGGCGCCAACGAGGACCTCGACAAATACCCGCGCACCTTGGACGCGGACGTCGAATTGCTGCGCGGTGAGGGCGTGGAGCTGGTGTTCGCCCCCAGCGCCAACGACATGTACCCGTTCGGCCCGCGCACCACGGTGCAGGCCGGACCGTTCGGCGACATTCTCGAAGGCGCGACCCGGCCCGGCCATTTCTCGGGTGTGCTGACCGTGGTCTCGAAGCTGTTCAATATCTGTCAGCCACACGAGGCGTTCTTCGGCGAAAAGGATTACCAGCAGCTGGCTTTGATCCGCCAGATGGTGGTGGACCTGAACCTGGACGTGAAGATCGTTCCCGCCGCCACCGTCCGCGAACGCGACGGCCTGGCCATGTCCTCGCGCAATCGCTTCCTCAGCGCGGAGCAGCGCGAGCTGGCCGCCACCCTCTCCGCCGCCCTGCTGGCCGGCCGTCACTCCGGTGGTCTCGGCCCGGAAGCGGTGCTGGAGGCGGCGCAGTCGGTGCTGGACCTGGCCCCGGACATCGATATCGACTACCTGGCCCTGCGCGGTTCCGACTTCTCCGAGGAGTGGCCCACCGGCAATGCCCGGCTGCTGGTCGCGGCCCGGGTCGGCAGCACCCGCCTCATCGACAATATGCCCGTCAAGATCGGCGCCCCGATCGACGGCCATCCCACCACTCCCGACCAGCCCGCCCAGGCTTCTCACTAGGAAGGCGACGACGATGTTGCGCACCATGATGACGTCGAAGATCCACCGCGCCACGGTGACTCACGCCGATCTGCATTACGTCGGCTCGGTCACGGTGGACCAGGATCTCCTGGATGCCGCCGATCTGCTCGAGGGCGAGAAGGTCTCGATCGTCGATATCACCAACGGGGCTCGCCTGGAGACCTACGTGATCGCGGGCGAGCGCGGTTCCGGCGTGATCGGAATCAACGGCGCCGCAGCGCATCTCGTGCACCCGGGTGATCTGGTCATCCTCATCGCCTACGGCATGATGGACGCGCAGGAGCTCGAGAACTACGCGCCGCACGTGGTTTTCGTGGACGAGCGCAATCGCCCGATCGAGCTGGGCACCGATCCGGCGCACGCCCCGGAGGGCTCGGATCTGATCTCCCCGCGTTCCCTCTCCATCGCCTGAGCGGCGGGCGGGCATGCTACTGACCATCGATGTCCGCAATACCAGCATCGAGCTGGGGCTTTTCACCGGCAGCGGTGATCATGCGAAGCTGGCGCGGCACTGGCGGATGCACACCAATCCGCTGCTGACCGCGGACGAATTCGCTTTGCAGGTGCGCGGTTTGATCGGCCCGGACGCCGAGCAGGTGACCGGTGTCGCGGCCTTGTCGACGGTGCCGCCCGTGCTGCGCGAGCTGCGCGAGATGCTGACCCGTTATTGGGGTCATGTGCCGCATGTGGTGGTGGAACCCGGTGTGCGCACCGGTATTCCGTTGCTGGTCGACAATCCCAAAGAAGTGGGTGCGGACCGTATCGTGAATTGTCTTGCGGCATATCACCGTTTCCAGTCCCCGGCCATCGTGGTGGATTTCGGTACGGCCATCTGTGTGGATCTGGTTTCGGCCAAGGGGGAATTTCTCGGCGGCATCATCGCGCCCGGTGTGGAGATTTCCACCGAGGCGTTGGTGGAGCGCAGTGCGCTGCGCCGGGCGGAGTTGGCGCGGCCGCGTTCGGTGGTCGGCAAGAATTCCATGGAGTGCATGCAGTCGGGCGCCATCTTCGGTTTCGCCGGGCTGGTCGACGGTCTCATCGACCGCATTCGCGACGAGTTCGATGCCTTCTCCGGCGACGATGTCTCCATCGTGGCGACGGGTGCCAGCGCGCCGCTCATCGTCCCCGAGTCCGAGACCATCGAGCATCACGAACCCACCCTCACCCTCGATGGCCTGCGGCTTGTCTACGAGCGCAACCAGCAACGCCGCACCCGCTGAGCGCTTCGGCGCAGCGAGAGCAGGGGTCCGGGGGTCAGGCCCCCGGACCCCCTTCCGCTGTGGGGGGCGGCCCCCACTTGTGATCCAGTCGTCTCCGGGAGGGTCTGTTGCATCCCGGAGATGCGCTGTTAGACTCGCCGACGTGTATTCGCGCATGAGCACCCAGGAGTGTTGTCGAGGCTGACTCGCCTCGACGGTCGTCGAGGCTTCGTATAGCCCCCGGCCATTTACACACCTCCTGGAGTTTCGCTCATGCGATCTTCTTTTGTTTCGCTATCCACGAACGATTCGGCCCGTGCCGCCGGTACTTCGCGTCTGCTGCCCGAGGTAACCGAACGGGCCACCGCCTCGGCTCTCCCCACCCGGCTCCGCCCGGCGGATCTGCTGCGCCTGACAGATGAGGGGGCGCAGGACGTCCTGGAGGGCCGCTACGATCACCTGCTCCCGCAGAGTGGCCTGTGGCCGACCGAAAACCGTTGGGCCGCAAGGCTGATCGCCGATGACGAGGTCGATCTCTGGCTGATCAGCTGGGCCGAGGGCAAGTACACCGAACTGCACGATCACGCCGGTTCGCTGGGCGCGCTGACCGTCCTCTCCGGCGCCCTTTCCGAATATCGCTGGAATGGCCAGGAATTGCGCCGCCGCACCCTCACCGCGGGCGATCAGGCGTCTTTCCCGCTCGGCTGGGTGCACGACGTGGTCCGCGCGCCGGCCGAGGAGGCCGGTATCACCGGCCCGTTGAATCCGACTTTGAGCGTGCACGCCTATTCGCCGCCGCTGACGGCCATGTCCTATTACGAGGTCACCGGCCACGGCACCCTGCGGCGTACCCGTTCCGTCCTGACCGATCAGCCCGAAGGCGAACTCGAATGACGCACTTGACCATCGACGGCATGCTCGCTCAGGCGCGCGAGACGCTGCGACGGATCTACGCCTACGAATTGCCGCAGGCCATCGCGCGCGGTGCGATTCTGGTGGATATTCGCCCGCAGGCGCAGCGCCTGAAGGAGGGCACCTTCCCCGGCGCGCTCGTCATCGAGCGCAATGTCCTGGAATGGCGGCTGGATCCGACCAGCTCCGCGCGCCTGGCGCTGGCCGAGGACCACGACGTGGAATGGATCATCCTCTGCTCGGAGGGCTACACCTCGAGCCTGGCCGCCGCCTCGCTACAGCAGCTGGGCCTGCGCCGCGCCACCGATCTGGTGGGCGGATACCAGGCCGCGAAGGCCGCCGGACTGCTCAATGTGGCAGCGGCCGCCCCGCACTTCCAGCGCGAGGTCGCGACGCTCGCCTGGTTGTAGGCAACTCGCGTAACTCGCGGGGGCTTCGGCCCGCGAGCCCGCTTGCGCACCCGCTGACCCATGGCGCGGGAAAATCGCTTTCCCGCGCCATATACCCTTGAAACCCGTGAGCACCCCCAACCCCACTTCCACCGGTAGCAACACGGCTCCTGCTGGGCAAACCCGTGCGAAGGACGCTGTCGAGCACGATGTCCCCGAGCAGATGCGGATTCGCCGGGAGAAGCGGGAACGGTTGCTCGAACAGGGCCGTGACGCCTATCCGGTCGTGGTTCCCCGGACGCACTCGCTCGCCGAAATTCGCGCGGCGTATCCCGATCTCGAAGCGGATTCCCAAACCGGTCAGGTGGTCGGAATCGCGGGCCGTGTCATTTTCGTCCGCAATACCGGCAAGCTGTGTTTCGCCACCCTCCAGGAGGGCGACGGCACCAAGCTCCAGGCCATGATCAGCCTGAACGGCGTCGGCGCGGATGCGCTGGCCGCATGGAAGTCCGATGTGGACCTGGGCGACTTCGTCTACGTGCACGGTGAGGTGATCGCTTCCCGCACCGGCGAATTGAGCGTGATGGCCGACGAGTGGCAGATGGCCGCCAAGGCGCTGCGCCCGATGCCGGTGGCGCACAAGGAGATGTCGGAAGAGGCCCGCGTCCGCCAGCGCTATGTCGATCTGATCGTGCGCCCGGAGGCCCGGGAAATGGCGCGCACTCGCGTCAAGGCCGTGCGCGCGCTGCGAAATGCCTTGGAGCGCAGGGGTTTCCTCGAGGTCGAGACCCCCATGTTGCAGACCATCCACGGTGGCGCCGCGGCGCGTCCGTTCGCCACCCATTCCAATGCCCTCGATATGGAGTTGTTCCTGCGTATCGCGCCGGAGCTGTTCCTGAAGCGCTGTGTGGTCGGTGGCCTGGAGAAGGTGTTCGAGGTCAACCGGAACTTCCGAAACGAAGGCGCGGACTCCACGCATTCGCCGGAGTTCGCAATGCTGGAAACCTACGAGGCGTACGGCACCTACGACGATTCCGCGAAGATGATGCGCGAATTGATCCAGGAAGTCGCGCAGGAGGTCTACGGCACGCTCGTGGTGACCCTTGCCGATGGCACCGAATATGACCTGTCCGGCGAGTGGACGACGGTCGAGATGTACCCGTCGCTCTCGGAGCAGATCGGTGTCGAGGTCACGCCGGAAACTTCGGTGCAGGAATTGCTGGCGCTCGCCGATCGGGTGGGTCTGGAAATTCCGCAGGACAAGGGCTACGGTCACGGCAAACTCGTCGAGGAACTGTGGGAGCACGTCTACGGCGACAAGCTCTACGCCCCGACTTTCGTGCGTGACTTCCCGGTGGAGACCTCTCCGTTGACGCGTCAGCATCGCAGCAAACCTGGGGTTACCGAGAAGTGGGATCTCTATGTGCGCGGGTTCGAACTCGCCACCGGATATTCCGAACTCGTGGATCCGGTCATCCAGCGTGAACGATTCGTTGATCAGGCGCGTTTGGCCGCCGCCGGTGATGACGAAGCTATGCGGCTGGACGAGGACTTCCTCGCCGCGATGGAGCACGGTATGCCGCCGACGACCGGAACCGGTATGGGTATCGATCGTTTGCTGATGGCCCTGACTGGCTTGGGAATCCGGGAAACGATACTCTTTCCAATTGTGCGTCCATCGACTCGCTGAGTTCGCTGGATTGCATTGTCGAGGCCCGTTCTGGGAGTATTGCAATTAGCGCTATTCTGGGTTCGGGTAATCGGCCTAACTATGCGGGTCGCACGATTTCGAGAGGACGTTCATCTCATGGCAAAGAAGGTCACCGTTAGCTTGATCGACGATGTCGACGGTGAGTCCATCGCGGACGAGACCATCGAGTTCGCTATCGATGGCGTCTCGTACGAGATCGACCTGTCGACGGAGAATGCGGCCAAGCTGCGGGACGGGCTCGAGGTCTGGGTTTCCAGCGCGCGCCGGGTGAGCGGGCGCCGCCGTACCAAGGTGGCCGCCGGTGCCGCGGGCGCTGCGCCCAAGGGCCGGATCTCCATCGATCGTGAACAGAGCGCCGCCATTCGGGAATGGGCGCGTCGTAATGGACACAAGGTTTCGGCGCGCGGTCGTATCTCCGCGGACATCACCGAGGCCTACAACAAGGCTGCTGTCAAGAACTAGTCGCCGATTCGACTGCCGCTCGGGTGTTTCGTGCGAACCCGGGCGGCAGTGGTTTATTCATACGCTTTGCGCATAACTCTGATGGGTGACCGGTGCCCATCTGCGACCCACGATCTTGCTCGGGCCGAAGCGGGCAGGCACCATTGAAACTGTGTGCATGATGTCACTGGCTGGGTGTAGAGAGAAGGTATCGGCGCAGTGACCGCATTTCACGGTTCACTCCTGCGAGTGAAGGATCATGAGGGGCGCCAGCACGAGCTGATGCTGACCCCTGATCAGCCTCGCATCACCATCGGCCGCTCCCCGCAGGCCGATCTTTCGCTGTTCTGGGATGTCGAGGTGTCGCGGCTGCACGCGACCGCCGAATACCTGGGCCCGCACTGGACCATCGTCGACGACGGGCTCTCCCGCAACGGCACCTTCGTCAACGGCGACCGCCTGGTGGGCCGGCATCGGCTGCAACCCGGCGATGTCATCCGGATGGGCACCTCGCGGATCACCTATCACGACTTCAGCGGCGCCGCAGGCGATATCACGCAGACCTCCACCGGCGGCCTGCCCACGCTGCGCTCGCTGACCGAGACCCAGCGCTCGGTGCTGGTGGCGCTGTGCCGCCCGCTGCGCGGCAATGACGGTTTCGCCTCGCCCGCCTCCAATCAGCAGATCGCGGCGGAGCTGTTCCTGAGTGTGGACGCCATCAAGACCCATCTGCGGGCGCTCTTCGCGAAGTTCGGCGTGGAGGACCTGCCGCAGAACGCCAAGCGGGTGCAGCTGGCGAACCTGGCCCTGCGCAGCGGTGTGATCTCCGAACGCGACCTGTGAGACGGAAGCTCATGCGCGCGAGCTTCTGAGCGATGGAGCGTGCGAGCTCCCGGCGGTTGACTGGAAGTCATTGATCCCCCGAAGATTTCGGCGGGGAACAGACCCAGTCAGGAGATCCACTAATGTTCGCTCTTCGCATGGCCTCGCTGGTCGCGGCGACGCTTTCGACCGGTCTGATCGCCGGAGTGTTCTACGCCTACGCCACCTCGGTGATGGGCGCGCTGCACCAGTCCGATGACCGCACTTTCATCGACGTGATGCAGAAGATCAACGTGGTCATCATCAATCCGTGGTTCATGATCGGGTTCATGGGCACCGTCGGGTTCGGCATCCTGGCGGCGGCGCTGCATTTGGGCAAAGACGTTCGGACCGTGCTGGTTTGGCTGGCGGTGGCGCTGGTGCTCAATATCATCGCCTTCGGTGTGACCTCGGGCCTGAACGTGCCGCTCAACGATCAGCTGGCCGCGGCTGGCGATGTCGGCCAGATCGGCGATCTGGCGGCGGTGCGCGCCCAGTTCGAGGATTCCTGGGTGCGCTGGAACGTGCTGCGCGCGATCCTGCACACGCTGGCCTTCCTGGTACTGACGGGCGCGCTGTTCGTGGCGGGCGTGCAGCACGGCAAGTCACAGAACTCGGCTTCCGGTGTGGCGCCGGCGGGTGCGGTGGCCGGTGGGCCGCAGTTCGGTCCGGCTCCGACGCAGTTCGGGCAGGCCCCGGTGCAGCCGGGGCAGGGCTGGAATCGCTGATCGGCAGCAGGAAACATGCGCTCCGCCCACTCGGGTGGGGCGCATTTTCGCTGTGTGCGTAACACGTTGTAATAGTTACTCGCCGGTACACCCCCGAGCTGGCCGGCGCTCCGGTTAGCTTGTCCGGAACGCGTTCTAGTTTTGGAGGGGCCCATGCGACGTATGCTGCGGCGTACGCCGGGATCGATGCTGATCCTGGTGGTTCTGGCTGGGTTGTGGACGGCGGTGGCGGGCTCCGCGCACGCCGAATATCCGGTGGTCTACAACTTCTTCGCGGGCATCCCCTACGAACTGTCCAATCCCGGTGGCTCCCTTCCCGGTTCGAACGACTGGAACTGCAAGCCCACCGCCGCGCATCCCGATCCCGTGGTGCTCGTACACGGCACCGCCGGTGGGGCACAGACGAATTGGGGCGCCTACGTCCCGCTGCTGGCCAACGAGGGCTACTGCGTCTACTCGCTGACCTATGGCGCACTGGATGTTCCGTGGCCGCTGAACGCCATGGGCGGCATGAAATCGATCGAGAGCAGCGGGCAGGAACTCGCCTCCTTCGTGGCTCGCGTCCGCGTCTCCACCGGCGCGGCGAAGGTCGACTTCATCGCCCACTCGCAGGGCAATATCGTCGCCCAGTACTACATCAAGCGCCTCGGCGGTTCCGGCCACGTCGGGAACTTCGTCGCCCTGGCCGCCCCCTGGCTGGGCACCTACGGCGATCAGATGAAGCTGGTCCGCGGCTATGCCTCGGCCCTGGGCGTCTCGAACGTGGACGCCGTCCTCTCCGCCGGCGTCTGCATCCCCTGCACCCAGATGACCGGCGGCGCGGATTTCATGACCGAGCTCAACTCCGACGGCATCTACGACCCGACCGTCTCCTACACCAACATCATCGGCATCTACGACGAATTGGTGGTGCCGTACTCGATCGGCGTGGTCGAAGCCCCGAACGCGGTCAACCACGTGGTGCAGGAGGGTTGCCCGACCGACCTCTCCGACCATCTCGCCATCGCCGGCAGCCCGCGAGCCGCCGCCTTTGCCCTGAACGGTCTCGATCCGGAACATCAGCGTGATGTGTCCTGCGGGTTCGTAGCCCCCTTCACCGGGTAACCGATCGAGCAGACGGGTTTGTTCGCTGTGGGCGTAGCCGGGACGGAAACGATCCCGGCTACAGCCCCGTTATGACCTAATGACTCGTGTTGTCGCCGGTTCGCAATAGGGTGGACGGGCGACGTGCGCGAACCCCGACAACTAGAGTGGAGTCGGGGGAAGCAACCCCAGGGCTTCATGGCAGGCTGGCGCACAGTCGGGTACTGAAGCGCCGGATGCCGTTGACAGCGGAGCAGGAAGTGAGGGAGCGATGTTCGAGAGGTTCACCGACCGCGCTAGGCGGGTCGTCGTTCTGGCACAAGAAGAGGCCAGGATGCTCAACCACAACTACATCGGTACCGAGCACATCCTGCTGGGTCTGATTCACGAGGGCGAAGGCGTCGCGGCCAAGTCGCTGGAGTCGCTGGGCATTTCGCTCGAGGGCGTGCGTTCGCAGGTCGAGGAGATCATCGGGCAGGGCCAGCAGGCGCCGTCCGGTCACATCCCCTTCACCCCGCGCGCCAAGAAGGTGCTCGAGCTGTCGCTGCGTGAGGCGTTGCAGCTGGGCCACAACTACATCGGCACCGAGCACATCCTGCTCGGCCTGATCCGCGAGGGTGAGGGCGTCGCGGCGCAGGTGCTGGTCAAGCTGGGCGCGGATCTGAATCGCGTGCGCCAGCAGGTGATTCAGCTGCTCTCCGGGTACCAGGGCGGCAAGGAAGCCGTGGAGTCGGGCACGCGGGGCGAGGCCGGTACGCCGTCCACCTCGCTGGTGCTGGATCAGTTCGGCCGCAACCTGACGCAGGCCGCTCTCGAAGGCAAGCTCGACCCGGTCATCGGCCGCTCGAAGGAAATCGAGCGCGTGATGCAGGTGCTGAGCCGCCGCACCAAGAACAACCCCGTCCTCATCGGTGAGCCCGGTGTCGGTAAGACCGCCGTGGTCGAGGGCCTCGCGCAGGCCATCGTCAACGGCGAGGTGCCGGAGACGCTGAAGGACAAGCAGCTCTACACCCTCGACCTGGGTTCCCTGGTCGCCGGTTCGCGTTACCGCGGTGACTTCGAAGAGCGCCTGAAGAAGGTGCTCAAGGAGATCAACACCCGCGGCGACATCATCCTGTTCATCGACGAGCTGCACACGCTCGTGGGTGCGGGTGCCGCCGAGGGCGCGATCGACGCGGCTTCCATCCTGAAGCCGAAGCTGGCCCGCGGTGAGCTCCAGACCATCGGTGCCACCACCCTCGACGAGTACCGCAAGTACATCGAGAAGGATGCCGCCCTGGAGCGCCGGTTCCAGCCGGTGCAGGTCGGCGAGCCGACGGTCGAGCACACCATCAATATCCTCAAGGGCCTGCGCGACCGGTACGAGGCGCACCACCGCGTCTCGATCACCGACTCCGCGCTGGTGGCGGCGGCGACGCTGGCCGACCGGTACATCAACGACCGGTTCCTGCCGGACAAGGCCATCGACCTGATCGACGAAGCGGGCGCGCGCATGCGCATCCGCCGCATGACCGCACCGCCGGACCTGCGCGAATTCGACGACAAGATCGCCGACGCCCGCCGCGAGAAGGAAAGCGCCATCGACGCGCAGGACTTCGAGAAGGCCGCGCGCCTGCGTGACAAGGAGAAGCAGCTCGTCGCCAAGCGGGCCGAGCGCGAAAAGCAGTGGCGCTCCGGCGATCTGGATGTCGTGGCCGAGGTCGACGACGAGCAGATCGCGGAGGTGCTGGCCAACTGGACCGGTATTCCGGTGTTCAAGCTCACCGAGGAGGAGACCACCCGTCTGCTCCGCATGGAGGACGAGCTGCACCGCCGGATCATCGGCCAGGAGGATGCGGTCAAGGCCGTCTCCAAGGCCATCCGCCGTACGCGTGCCGGTCTGAAGGACCCGAAGCGTCCCTCGGGCTCGTTCATCTTCGCCGGTCCGTCCGGTGTGGGTAAGACCGAGCTCTCCAAGGCGCTCGCGAACTTCCTGTTCGGCGACGACGACGCGCTCATCCAGATCGATATGGGCGAGTTCCACGACCGCTTCACCGCTTCGCGGCTCTTCGGTGCCCCTCCGGGCTACGTCGGCTACGAAGAGGGCGGCCAGCTCACCGAGAAGGTGCGTCGCAAGCCGTTCTCGGTCGTGCTCTTCGACGAGATCGAGAAGGCCCACCAGGAGATCTACAACACCCTGTTGCAGGTCCTCGAGGACGGTCGCCTGACGGACGGCCAGGGTCGCACGGTCGACTTCAAGAACACGGTGCTGATCTTCACCTCGAACCTCGGTACCCAAGACATCTCGAAGGCCGTGGGCCTGGGCTTCACCCAGAGCAATGTCGAGGGCTCGAACTACGAGCGCATGAAGCAGAAGGTCAACGACGAGCTGAAGAAGCACTTCCGCCCGGAGTTCCTGAACCGTATCGACGACGTGATCGTGTTCCACCAGCTGACCAGCGAGCAGATCGTCCAGATGGTGGATCTGATGATCGGCCGCGTCGCCAACCAGCTGCGGAACAAGGACATGGAGATCGAGCTGACCCCGCAGGCCAAGTCGCTGCTGGCCAAGCGCGGTTTCGACCCGGTGCTCGGTGCCCGTCCGCTGCGTCGCACCATTCAGCGCGAGATCGAGGACCAGCTGTCGGAGAAGATCCTCTTCGGCGAACTGGGCGCCGGTCAGATCGTGGTGGTCGACGTCGAGAACTGGGACGGCGAAGGCCAGGGCGAGAACGCCAAGTTCACCTTCACCGCCAAGGCCAAGCTCACCAAGAAGGACGAGCCCGCCGAGGACAAGCCGGTCGTCGCCCTCGCGGGTGACGCCCCGGCGGCCGCCTCGGGCGAGTAGTCCGAAAGGCACAGCCGGCCAACGGAAGCCCCGCACACCACTCCGGTGCGCGGGGCTTCCGCATATTCGGATCCCGGAAATTCACTGGCGGCCGTCCGCCGGAATCGCCATCCTCGGAAGGTTCGACGACGAAGGGAACTCGATGCCGGTGCCGCCAGCGCTCAGCGAAACCCAGATCGAAGCGTTCATCACCGACGGCTTCGTGAAGGTGGAATCCGCCTTCCCGGCGGAAGTCGCCGCGGCCGGCCGCGAAATCCTGTGGCGGGCAACCGGATGCGATCCGAACGACCCTGCCACCTGGACCAGCCCGGTGATCCGCCTCGGTGATCACGCCGAACCACCGTTCGCCGCGGCCGTGAACGCACCCCTGCTCCGTGCCGCCTTCGACCAACTGGTCGGCCCCGGCCGCTGGTTGCCTCGAAAAAGCCTCGGCACCTGGCCCATTCGCTTCCCCAGCCCGGAGCCCCCCGGCGACGACGGCTGGCATGTGGACGCCAGTTTCCCCGGCGACGACCCCGGAAATTTTCTGCGCTGGCGCCTCAACCTGCACTCCCGAGGCCGAGCCCTGCTCATGCTCTTCCTCTTCTCCGACATCACCCCCGAAGACGCCCCCACCCGCATCCGCGCAGGTTCCCATCTCCGCCTGCCGAAGGTCCTCGAACCTCTGGGCGACGCGGGCGCGGAAATGATCGCCCTCACCGACTGCTACGCCTCGACCGCCGATCTCCCCGAGACCCTGGCCACCGGCCGAGCCGGCGACGTCTACCTCTGCCACCCCTTCCTCGTGCACGCCGCCCAGCCCCACCACGGCCGGAATCCGAGGTTCCTGGCCCAACCGCCCCTCCTACTCCGCGAACCCTGCGTACTCGACCGCCCCGACGGCGACTACTCACCCGTGGAACTGGCCATCCGCCGCGGCCTCGCCGAAGTTCCCGCCTGAGTCAGCGGAACCGGGCCACCAGCGGCGCGACGGGCTGGGCGAGTTCGGCGGGGACCAGTAGTTCGTCGATGCCGTACTTCTCGCGCCGGTACTCCAGGATTTCCGCGGCGGCGGCCGGATCGGCGGGGAGCAGGGCGGCGGCGCCGGCGTCGCGGAGTTGGTCGATGGTGACGCCCAGTCGCCGGCTCACGAAATAGGGCAGCTGTTCGCCGATTCCCACCAGTTGCAGGCTGAAGCTGATCGGGCGATCGGTGTGATCGCGGACGATGGCGACGATATCGGCGAGATCCTGCTCGGTAGCGGCGGGCTGCACGGCGAGGTGGATGCGGTCGGCGAGCTGGGCGGCGGTGGCCAGCATGCGGGGCCCGGAGGCGGCCAGCACGATGGGCGGTGCGGGTTGCACGGTGGCGCGCACGGTTTCGATGACCTCGATCAGCTGTTGCCGGCGCTGCCCGGCGGAACCCCAAGCCACACCGAGTTTTCCGGCCTCACCGGCGGCGTCGGGGCGGCCGGAGCCGAGTCCGAGTTCGAAGCGGCCGTCCGAAAGCAATTGCAGCGCCGAGGCTTCGCGGGCGGTGGCGGTGGGGGTGCGCATGGGGGCGGCGAGGACGTTCGGGCGCAGGCGGATGCGCTCGGTGACGGCGGCCGCCGCCGCCAGTGCGGGCAGGGGGGAGGGCGTGTAGAGGGTGTCCGGGAGCAGCAGGATCGCATAGCCCTGCGCTTCCGCGCCCTGGGCGGCGCGTACCCATTCGGATCCGGATCGGGGGGCGGTGACGAGGCCGAAGTTCATGGTCATGCTTCGAGCATGCGCGGCGCCGATTGTCGGGGAATCTGTTTCCGGACGGTACTTCGACTACGTCCGAATACGTACTGCGTTGACGGCCCGGTCCCGAATCGAGCAGCGCTGCAAGGAAATGACCCGGTGGGTTGCAAGCCGCCGCTCGTACCGTCGCAGCATTCAGATGGCCGAGTTCGGGGGTAGAACGATGACGAATCCACATCTCACGCTGCTGGCGGTCCTGCTGGACCGCTCGGGTTCGATGCAGTCCATCAAGTCCGATACCGAGGGCGGTTTCGCGGCCTACATGGAGGAACAGCGCCGCTCGGCACAGCCCGGCGAGACCGTCGAGGTGACCCTCGCCCAGTTCGACACCGAATACGATCTGGTCTACGCCAACCGCCCGCTGCCCGCCGTCCCGCCCCTGGAGCTGCAACCGCGCGGCATGACCGCCCTCTACGACGCGGTCGGCCGGCTGATCACCGATGTGGGTGCGGAGCTCGCCGCCCGCCCCGAACCCGCCCGCCCCGGCACCGTCGTCGTGGTGGTCCTCACCGACGGCCACGAGAACTCCAGCAAGGAATGGTCGCATCACGCCGTCCGCGCGCTGATCACCCAGCAGCAGGACGTCTACAACTGGGACTTCCTGTTCCTGGGCGCGAACATGGACGCCGTATCCATCGGCACCGCAATGGGTTTCGCCCCGCAGCAATCCATCACCTACGCCCCCGGCGCCGCCGGCGTCTCGAACGTCTTCCGCGCCGCCTCCCGCAACACCTCGGACCTGAAGTCCCAGCGCCACATGCGAGCCCGTCAGCGCCGGGGCTTCACCGACCAGGAACGCTCCGAATCCAATCCGGGCAACTGATCACTGCCAGCCCGGCCGCACCAGTCCCGACTCGTAGGCCATCACGACCAGCTGGGTGCGGTCACGGGCATTGAGCTTCAACAGGATTCGGCTCACATGGGTGCGCGCCGTGGCGGGGCTCATGTACAGCCGTTCGGCGATCTCGGCATTGGTGAGCCCCTCGGCGACCAGCGCCATGACTTCGCGTTCGCGATCGGTGAGTTCCGAAAGTTCGGCCACCGGTGCGGGTTTGGCGTGCGTGGCGAACTCGGCGACCAGGCGTCTGGTGACGCTGGGGGAGAGCAGCGCGTCGCCGCCCGCCACCACCCGGATCGCTTTGATCAGGTCGGCGGGTTCGGTGTGCTTGACCAGGAACCCGGTGGCCCCGGAACGCATTGCCTCGAAGACGTATTCGTCGAGTTCGAAGGTGGTCAGCACGACCACTTTCACCTCGGCGAGCGCGGCATCGGCGGCGATGGCGCGGGTGGCGGCGAGGCCGTCGAGGACGGGCATGCGGATATCCATGAGCACCACGTCGGGGGTGTGCTCGCGGGCCAGCCGCACCGCCTGCTCACCGTTGTCGGCCTCGCCGACCACCTCGATATCGTCCTGGGCATCGAGCAGCGCCACGAAGCCCGCCCGCACCAGGGCCTGATCGTCGGCGATCACCACTCGGATACCCATCTGCCCATCCTCCCTGTCGAGTTCCATAGCTATGCGGCCGGTTCCGGCCGGGCCAGGTGGGTGGGCAAGCGGGCGGTGACCCGGAAGCCGCCGTCCGCCTTGGGTTCGGCGGAGATCTGCCCGCCCAGCGCGCGCACCCGTTCGGTCATGCCGGTAATGCCGTGCCCGCCGACGGAAGTCGGCGCGGGAATGCGGGTCGGCCGGGTGTTGTCGATGGTCAATTGCAGGCGATCGGCCGAATAGTTCAGCGTGACAAGCACACTCGCGCCCGGAGCATGCCGCACCACATTGGTGAGCGACTCCTGCACGATGCGCGCCGCCGCCACATCCACCACGGCCGGCAGCCGCTGCCGCGCACCGGTCACGGCGGTATGCACCACCAGCCCGGCGGCGCGGGCGGGTGCGGTGAGATTGTCGAGATCGGTGATGCCGACGGTGGGCGCGGTCGGCGCGCTGACGGTGCCGGCGTTGCTGGTCCCCGCCCCGGCCCGGATGGACCGCAGCAGCGCGTGCACCTCACCGAGCGCGTCCTTGCTCGCGGTCTTGATGGCCGCCAGCGCGGTGGCCGCCTGCTCGGGCTTGCGGTCGATGAGTTCCAGCGCCACCGACGACTGCACATTGATGAGCGAGAGGCTGTGCGCCAGCACGTCGTGCAGTTCCCGGGCGATGGCGAGCCGTTCCTCGCTGGCCCGCTGCTCCCGCTCGGCGAGTTCCCGCGCCTGCTCGGCGTGCTCGCGTTCCCGCTCGGCCTGTTCGTTGCGCCGCGCCTCCGCTTCGCGCTCCCGGCGCGCCCGCACCGCCGCCCGCCGCTGCCGCAGTCCCTCGGCGATGGCGACCAGCACGACCAGCCACGCCAGCAGCCCGAATTCCTGCCACACATCGGTGTCGTAGCCGCGCCATCCCGGCACCGGCCAGACCATCAGCAGATATCCGACGGGCACCGAACTGTAGGTGTACCACCGTGATCCGCGCACCGCCGCGGTCAGGAAGGCGATCACCAGTGAGACGAAGATCGGCCCGTACCCGTACCCGATGAGCAGGAACGCGCAGGTAACCGTGAGCACCGCGTAGAAGACCGGCAGCGGATACCGATTGCGCATTAGCAATAGCAGCGGTCCCGCCGCCAGCAGCGCGTATCCGAACGCGTCCAGCGCCCGGATCCCGGTCTGATGCCTGCTCGCCAGCGTGCCCGCCCCCAATTGCACGGCGGCGACGACCACGGCGAGCGCGATATCCCACCGTCCGATTCGTCCCCCACTCGACTCCATAGCTGCACGGTAATGCCGTACGCGCGCCCGCGGCACCCGCTCGGCCCGAAATACGTCTGGATACGTACGCCGGATCGCGCCCCGCGCCGGATGTTCCGTCGCAGGTCGGAGCGGATTCTTGAAGTCATGAACGAAGCGATTGTCAGCACCGACAGGTTGACGAAACGCTACGGCCCCCACACCGCCGTGGACGCCGTGAGCATGACCGTCCACCGCGGTGAGATCTACGGTTTCCTCGGCCTGAACGGGGCGGGCAAGACCACCACCCTGCGCATGCTGGTGGGCCTCATCCGGCCCTCCGGCGGCACCGCGACGGTGCTCGGGCAGCGCCCGGGTGTCCCGGATACCTTGCGCCGCATGGGCGTTCTGATCGAGGGCCCGGGTTTCTACCCCTACCTGTCCGGCCGCGACAATCTGCGCGTACTGGCGAAGTACCGTGTTGTCGGCCGCGACGAGGTGGAGCAGGTGCTCGATCGAGTCAAGCTGACCGATCGCGGCGATGACGAATTCCGCACCTATTCGCTCGGCATGAAGCAGCGCCTGGGCGTGGCGGCGACCCTGCTCGGCCACCCCGACCTGCTGATTCTCGACGAACCCACCAATGGTCTCGATCCGGCCGGCATGGCCGAGATGCGGGAGCTCATCACCGGATTGGCCGCCGACGGGCACACCGTCGTGCTCTCCAGTCACCTGCTCAGCGAAGTGCAGGAGATCTGTGATCGGGTCGGCGTCATCTCCGGCGGACGACTGCTCACCGAGTCCACGGTGCGTGAACTACGTGGCGCGGCATCGCTTTTCGTCCGCGCCGAACCGCTAGAGCTGGCGTACCCGGCGGTGCGCCGGGTGGTCGGCGATCGATCCGCACTGCTGACCGCCACCGGCATCAGAGTCGACGCCGGGGTGGCAAAGGCGCCCGCGGTAGCGCGTGCGGTGATCGAGGCGGGCGCGGACCTGCTGGAGCTGCGCAGCGATGAGAAATCCCTGGAAGAAGTCTTCTTCGAGATGACGGAGTCGGTGAAATGACTGACCTGATGGCCGCGACCCGGGCCGAACTGCTGCGCCTGCGCAAATGGCCCGCGTTCTGGATCGTGCTCGGGACGTGGATCCTGTTGAATCTCACGTTCGCCTACCTGTTCAACTATCTGGCCTACACGACCGGCGACAGCAGCCGGATGTCCAATGGCCAGCCGCGAGAAGTGCTGTTGCAGTTGATGCTTCCGGCCGCGGTGCCCGAGGTCTTCACCCAGGGCATGGCCATGTTCGGTGGCGCGCTCATGCTGGTGCTGGGTGCGCTGGCCACCGGTAGCGGCTACGGCTGGGGAACCTGGAAAACCGTGCTCAGCCAGGGACCTTCGCGGGCCGCGGCGGCCGGCGGCGTGCTGGTGAGCCTGGCCGCGACGGTGATCGCGCTGGTGCTGGTCGCCTTCGTCGTCGATACCGGGGTGGCGGCGCTCATCGGCGGTACCGAGGGGCGGTCGCTCGCGCTGCCGTCGATCGGCCGGATCGTGCTCGGAATCGCTTCCGGCACCGCGATTCTGGGCATGTGGACCCTCGCGGGGGCGGTGATCGGTGTGATCGCCCGTGGACCGGCGCTCGCCGTCGGCCTGGGGCTGGTCTGGGTATTGGTGGTGGAGAACCTGCTTCGAGGGGTAGCGGGGATCTTCTCACCGATCGCGGCGATCACCGATCATCTGCCCGGTACCGCCGCGGGTTCGCTGGCCGGTTCCCTGCGCACCACGGGCGGACCCGCCACCCCGGGCGTCCTGGATGCGTTGAGCCGCAACGAATCCCTGATCACGCTCGCCGTCTACGTGGCGCTGTTCGTGGCGGGAACCGTGTTCCTGATCCGCCGCCGCGATATGGCCTGACCGAATACCCCGATTGCCAATCCGCCGAGCGCGGTCGTGATCTCTTCGGAGGTCAGGCCGCGCTCGCGTTGCTGCTGGTAGACCTCGGCGGCGAGCGGGGCCAGCAGGATATCCACCAGCGAATCGGGCTGCGGCACACCGGCTTCGGTCAGCAGGGACCGTACATGCACCGCCCAGAATTGGTAGGCCCCGGTCTTGAACCGCGCACTGCCCGCCTCCGCGCCCAGCACCAGGTTGGCATGCGTATCGAGCAGTTCGACCATGGCGGCGTAGAACGCGGCCAGGCGTTCGGCGGGCGGAGCACCGGGCCCCAGCGGTGGCTCCCCGCGCAAAAGCTTTTCCTGCAAAGCCCTTTCGTGCTCGTCGAGCAGGGCCATGGCGATCGACCCGACATCCGGATACCGCCGGTACAGCGTCCCGCGCCCCACCCCGGCCGCCTTGGCGATGTCGTCCATGGTCACCGTGCGTGGATCACGCGACCCGAACAGCCCCGCCGCCGCTTGCAGAATCTTGGCCCGGTTGCGGGCCGCGTCGGCGCGTTCGACCGGTGCGGCAGGCGTCTGCTGATCGTTCAGCAGCGGTAGTCCGACGGGTTCCATGCAGCTCACTGTAGCCGCAGCGGAATAAGTGGACAAGCTGTCCGGTTGTGCTCTACTGTTCGAATCAGCAAACGGACACAATGTCCACTTGATTGGAGAACGCCATGCCGAACCTGCTGCACCTCGATTCCAGCGCCCGCCGCACCTCGATTAGCCGTGAACTCAGCGGCGTATTCGCCGACGCCTGGAAGGCCGAGCACCCGGACGGTGGTTACACCTACCGCGACCTGGCCGCCGAACCCGTTCCGTTCATCGGCGAAGGCTGGGCGGAGCTCTGCGACCGGGTCCTCGCGCACGGCAGCACCGACCTCGATCATCTGGCGGATCTGGTGAATTCGCCTGCGCAACAGCGGGCGTGGGCGATCGTCGAACCGCTGCTGAGCGAGGTGCGCGCCGCCGATGTGGTGCTCATCGGCACCCCGATGTACAACTACTCGATCCCGGCCAGCCTGAAGGCTTGGCTGGATCAGATCACCTTCCCGCGAATGTCGCTGGCCCCCAGCCGATTCGTGGTCACCACGGCCCGCGGCGGTGCCTATTCGCCCGGTGCGCCCAAGGCCGTCTACGACTACCAGGAGCGCTACCTGCGCGACTTCTTCGCGGGCCACTTCGCCGTCACCGACACCGTTTTCGTGAACGCGGAACTGGTCAATTCCCGCCAGGACCCCGCCCTGGCCCACCTGCGCGACAAGCACGACGAGTCCTATGCGGCGGCCCTGGAGGCGGCGCGCCGGCTCGGCAAGGAGTACTGAAATGAACTGGCTGATACTGGGTTTGGCCGGCGTGGTGGAGATCGCCTGGTCGCAGTCCATCAAACCGACCCAGAATTTCACCAAGCCGCTGCCCACGCTGATCTGCTTCGTGCTCGCCGCGGTCGCGGTCTACCTGCTCTCCTACGCCATGCAATCGCTCCCGGTCGGCACCGCCTACGCGGTCTTCACCGGTATCGGCGCGGTGGGCGCGATCGGCCTCGGTGTGCTCATCCAGAAGGACCCGCTCAGCGCCGGCCGCGTGCTCGCCCTGACCATGATCATCGGCGGCATCGTGCTGGCAAGGGTGACCAATCCCGAATGACGCCCGCTCGGGGCGGTATCGTGCCGCCCCATGAACGTTGCGCCGATCCGGCCTCCCGACCTCTCCGCGCGGCCGTTCTTCCTGGCCACCGAGCGCATCATGGCGGCCTCGCCCGCCGAGCTGTATCGCATGTGCACCCAGCAACTCTCCCTGTGGTTCGCCGATCCCGGATCGGTGCTCATGCGCGCCGCCGTCAACGAACCGTTCTTCTTCACCGCCGGCGGCGGGCACCCGCACTACGGCCGCTTCCTGCGCCTCATTCCGGACCGATTGGTCGAATTGACCTGGGTGACCGGGCCGGGCGGCACCGAGGGCGTGGAAACCGTTCTCACCGTTGAATTCACCGACCACGGCGCGGGCACCGTCCTGCTCCTCACCCACGCCGGCTTCCCCAATGCCGCCTCTCGCGATCGCCACGAGAAGTCCTGGCCGCTGGTGCTCGCGCAATGGGACGAGCGCGCATCGGCCGCGGTGTGAGCCGGTTCGCCGCTGCCCCGGAATTCTGCTGCCCCCAAAAGTGATGGCCCGCCGGATCGTTTCCCGATGTAATGATCCGGGGGCGGCTGCGCGATCTCCGGAGGTGACCGAGTCGCTTTCGAGGATGTGGGGTAACGCCAAGTGAGAGTTGCCGTTTCGACCCTGATGCTGGCTGCGGCCGTACTCGGGCTGAGTGCTTGCACGAGTGAGCAGAGCGCCCCACCCGCCACCTCCAGTGCGGTCCAGGCCTCCGCCGCCCCCACCTCGATGACATCGAGTAGTCCGGGCGGACAGGGCAATCCGGATGGCACGACCGCGCCGCCCACCACCTCCGCCGGAGGAGCCGTGGCGGATCCCTCGATGCCGGGGTTCGACTGGTGCTCCCGCGTCGGCCTGGCCGATTTGCAGCAGGTGCTGGGCCTGCCGGGTATCGAGATCGACCGCTGGAAGTGTGCCGGCAGCTGGGCGCTGCTGCACTCGGCGCACAGCGAGAAATACCCGCAGCCCACCGGCTATCTGCTGCACCCCAATGCGCAGGGCTTCTGGCATTTGGTCGCCCAGGGCTCCGCGATCGACTGCACCAGCGCGTATGACGTCCCCGCGGCGGTGGCCGCGCAACTGGGCGGCGGCTGCCGATAGTCGCGCAGCGACGGCCCGCGCGCGGTCGGGCGGAGTAGGTTCGACGCGTAAGACTTCAATTCTGGAAAGGACAGTGATGCCTACACGTTCCGCACGCACCGCGTGGACCGGTGGATTGCAGGACGGCTCGGGTCAGGTCGAGCTGGTCAGCTCCGGCGTCGGCAAGTACGACGTCTCGTTCCCGAAGCGTTCGGCCGACAATGCCGACGGCACCACCAGCCCGGAAGAGCTGATCGCCGCCGCGCACTCCTCCTGCTACTCGATGGCCCTCTCGGCCGAGATCGGCCGTGCGGGTGGCACTCCGGAGAGCCTGGACGTGACCGCCGACGTCACGCTGGGCCCGGACCCGGCCGGGGGCTTCCGCATCTCCAATATCAAGCTGACCGTGGCCGGCCGCGCCTCGGGTATCGACGCCGCCGGTTTCCAGGCCGCCGCCGAGGCCGCCAAGGCGGGCTGCCCGGTCTCCAAGGCGCTCACCGGCGTCGAGACCATCGAACTGGACGCGACTTTCGAGTCCTGAGTCCGAGCACGAGAAGGGCGGCGGCGATCGAATGATCACCGCCGCCCTTCGGTATCCGGGTCAGATCCCCGCCGGTACCCGATCGCGACTCGCGAATTCGGTCAGGGCCGCGAACGCCAGCCCGAGTGCCGCCCAGAGCGTGGCGGTCTCGGCCAGCGAGGCCGCCCGGAACTGCCACAGCAGGGTGGCCGGGAAATCGTCCTTCACTTCGTTGATGCCGGGCAGCGCCACGTATCCGATGGCGGTGACCGCCAGGAACGCCACCGTGCCGCCGATGATGCGCACCGTATTCAGCTGTGTACGAAGCAGTTTGAACACGTACACGCCCGCGCCCACGGCCGCGAAGCCGAGCAGTACGACCGCCAGCCACAGCCAGGTGCGCTGATCGATGGTGTCCGGATCGCCCACCGCGGGCGGATTGGCCGGGTACTTGAAGAACGGCACCGCGACAATGGCGAGCCAGCCGGCCGCCGCCAGCCCGAGCGCCAGTTTCGGCCCGGACCACTCGGTGTATCGCCGCGCCACATTGGCGGCGGTGGCCAGCAGCGCGCCCATGGCGATGCCGAACAGGCCCAGCGCCAGGAACTGACCGAACTTCTGACCGGTACGGCTCACGAGGGGTTCTTCCGCGTCGCCGTGCGAATGCCCGCCGGAAGCCTCGGCGGCATCATGCGAATGCGTCTGGGATTGCGCTTCTTCGATGGCGATCGCCGCATCCACCTTGGATTCCCCGATGAGGAAACCCACGGTGCCCGCCAGCAGGCCCGCGATCAGGCCGGCCAGCAGGCCGCGCAGCAAAAGCGTCTTGAGCGAACCCGAAAGGGGCTGGGTTTCGCTCAGTGACACGGGACGCCCAGCAGGTGCCGTCCGTCGTGCATCAGCTCGTGCATGTACATCCCGGTACGGGAGATGACGCCCTGATCGAAACCGACCAGGTACACGGTGAGCAGTGCGAGAAGAACGACAGCCGCGGAGATGAGCAGCGCGTTGAGCGCGTCGGAACTCCGGCTGGGACTGTGGACGATGGCCATGCGAGTCCTCCTTGGGGATTTCGCGTCCCCCTCGAGTTGGGTTGCGACGATGCCGGGTGTCTGGCTCTTCCGGCACCCACCCCGGACTCGGGACTTGTGCGTGGATAACAGTGGCGCGACCGCCCCGGAATCACACCGGGTTACCCGTCACCGTCGCTTACTTCACTCCGAAGAGTGACATCCACGCTGGCCTGGCGTCAATACGGGGTCCGATCAGGCGTTCTTGCCCTGCACGTCGAGGACGACCTCGAACTCCAGCAGCGAGGCGCCGGTGGAGACCGGCTTGCGGGCCTCGCCAGCATGCGCTTCGCGGGCCGGGCCGTCGCGCCAGGCTTCGAAGGACTCGTTGGAATCCCACTGTGTGACAACGAAATAGCGGTTGTCACCGGAGACCGGGCGGAGCAGCTGGAAGCCGAGGAAACCGGGGGAGTTCTCGACGGCGTGCGCGCGGGCGGCGAAGCGCTTCTCCAGTTCGGGGCCCGCGCCCTCGGGAACCTCGATTGCGTTGATCTTGACTACTGCCATGGGAGCGAGGCTACCTCGCGCGCCCGCATCGCCCGGATGCCCATAGATTGATTGCGTGTTGTATGACGAAGGCGGCGGCGGTGTTCCGATCCTGCTGTTGCACGGGCTGATGGGCAGTGCGCGGACCTGGGATTCGCACGTGGCTTGGATCCGCGAGTTCGGGCACGTGTACACCTTCGATGCCGCGGGGCACGGGCGGCCCGCGCCGGACGAGCTGACCACCGAGGCGTTCGTGGCGGATTTGGCGGCGGCCACGGCGGAGATCTCCGAGCCCATGGTCGTCATCGGACATTCGATGGGCGGACTGCACGGCTGGATGTTCACCGCCGCGTATCCGGAGCGGGTGCGGGCGCTGGTGGTCGAGGACATCGCGCCGGATTTCCGGGGCCGCACCGCCGCCGATTGGGCCGCCGTGATTTCGGCTTGGCCGCAACCGTTTCCGTCGCGCGAGGCGGTGCTGGAGTTCTTCGGCCCGGTGGCCGGGCGGTACTTCCTCGCCTCCTTCATCGAAGGCCCGGACGGCTTCCGGCTGCACGGTGACATACCGACCTTCCGGGATATCTCCGAGGAGTGGGGGTCACGCGACTTCTGGGCGCAGTGGCGATCGATCACCGTGCCCGCGCTGCTCATCGAGGGCGAGCACACCATCACCCCGCCGGGGCAGATGCGGGAGATGGCGGCGGTGCACCCGGACGCCCGGCACATCGTCATCGCCGACGCCGGGCACCTGGTGCACGATGACCAACCGGCCGCCTACCGGGGCGAAGTCGCGGCCTTCCTACGCCGCGTGCTCGATTGAGGGCGGGTGCCTTCAGTCTTCGGGGGGTCGCGTCGTATGCTCGGCTCGACGCATCCCAGAGTGAATGGTGACCACCGATGATCGATTTCACGATTCCCGCCGAACTCGCCGCCGAACGCGATCGGGTCCGGCAATTCGTCATCGACAAGATCGTTCCCTTCGAGCGCGACCCGCGCCTGACCGCGCACGGGCCCAATGACGAACTGCGTCAGGAAATGGTCGAGCTGGCGCGCGCCGAGGACCTGCTGACCATCCAGGCCCCGAAGGAACTGGGCGGCCGCGGGCTCACCCACGTCGAGCAGGCCGTGCTGTACGAGGCCGCCGGCTGGTCCACCCTCGGCCCGGTCGCCATGAACTGCGCCGCGCCCGACGAAGGCAATATGTTCCTGCTCTCCAAGATCGCCAACCCGGAGCAGACCAAGCAGTACCTCCAGCCGGTCATCGACGGCCACCAGCGCTCGGTATTCGCCATGACCGAACCGGGCGGCGCGGGCTCGGACCCCAACCAGCTGGCCACCGAGGCCGTGTTCGACGGCGAGAACTTCACCGTCAACGGCCGCAAATGGCTGATCACCGGCGCCGACGGCGCCAAGACGTGGATCATCATGGCGCGCTTGGCCGCCAACCCGCACCTGCCCGAAGGCCCGACGCTGTTCCTCTGCGACGGCGACCGGGACGGCATCGTCATCGAGCGGATCATGAACACCATGGACCGCAATTACGTCGGCGGCCACGCGGTGGTGAACTTCGAGAACCTGGTGCTGCCACGCGAATCCGTGCTCGGCGAGACCGGGCAGGCGCTGCGTTACGCCCAATTGCGGCTGGCCCCCGCACGTTTGACGCACTGCATGCGCTGGCTGGGCGCGGCCGAGCGGACCCAGGCCATCGCCGTCGACTACGCCAAGACCCGCACCGCCTTCGGCAAGACCATCGGCGAGCATCAGGGCGTGTCGTTCATGCTGGCGGACAACGAGATCGCACTGCACCAGTGCCGCCTGACCATCTGGCACGCCTGCTGGCTGATGGACCAGGGCGAGAAAGCCCGCCACGAATCCTCGATCGCCAAGTCCTACGTCTCCGAGGAACTGTTCAAGGTCACCGACCGCTGCGTCCAGGTCCTCGGCGGCATCGGCATCTCCGACGAGACGGTCGTCGAAATGATCTTCCGCGATATGCGCGCCTTCCGCCTCTACGACGGCCCCACCGAAGTCCACAAGTACGCCATCGGCCGCAAGTTGTTGCGCGACTGACCAACCGGAGAATCGCCGGGTGACGACTGATCTCGCGAGTTCGGGTGACTCGCCGGGGACGTCCGGAACCCGGCCACGGCCGGATCTGCCAGTCGCCGACGGGACTGTCGGGGCTGCTCAGTCTGGCCTGGAGACGCGGAGAGGCGGGTAGGCTTCCTGGCCATGGGTTCGGAACTGCATGTCGACGTATCCGGTGGAGTCGCGGTGCTCACGCTCAACCGGCCCGCCCAGCAGAACGCGCTCACACCCGCGATGGCCTCGGAAGTCGGTGCGGCGCTGCGCCGCTGCGACAACGACGACGCCATCGGCGCGGTGGTGATCACCGGGACGCCGCCCGCCTTCTGTGCGGGCGCGGACCTGTCGCTGAAGGTCGGCGAGGTCAACGGGTTGATCGACCCGCCGCCCTTCCGCATCCGCAAACCCGTCATCGCCGCGGTGAACGGGCACGCGGTCGGCATCGGCCTGACCATCGCCCTGCAATGCGATCTCCGCTACGTCGCCCGCGATGCCGTCTACGCCCTCAACCAGGTCCGCCGCGGCGCCCTCGCCGACGGCTACGCGCACTGGACCCTGCCCCGCCTGGTCGGCAGCGCCAACGCCGCCGACCTGCTGCTCACCGGCCGCACCTTCGACGGCGACGAAGCCCGCGCCCTGGGCATCGCCAACGCCTGCCTGCCCGCGAGCGAAGTCCTCCCCACCGCCCTCGAAGTGGCCCACGACATCGCCCACGGCTCGGCCCCGCTCCCGGTGGCGCTGTCGAAGCGCCTGCTCTGGGAAGCCCCCACCATGACCCCGGAAACCGTCGGCCGCCTGGAGACCGAGCTCAACGACTACGTGGCCAAATCCACCGACGGCGGCGAAGGCGTAGCCGCCCTCAAGGACCGCCGCCAACCCAAATGGACCGGCACCATCAGCACCGAATGGCCCGCCTGGGACGCCGTCACCGACGGCAAATACCCCGGATTGGACTGAAACCAGCCCTGAGAGCTACGCGTTCCCGCCGATGATCATCAGGATGAACAGGATGGCGAGGGCGATCATCCACAGGGTGCCGATGATGCCGAGGATGTAGCCCACCATCACCTGCACCCGGCCGCCGTAGGCCCCGCCGGAGGCCTCGATGTCGTTCAGGGCGCGCCGACCGAGCACCCAGGCCATCGGCCCGAGGATCCCGCAACAGAACAAGCTGAGCACGCCGAGCAGCAATACCGTCGTCGCATGCTCATGCTCGACGGGGACGCCGATGGGCTGTTCGGGGATGACCACCGCCCGATTTTACGGTCGCGAAGCCGATCTGGGCAGCCGGACGCGCGGTGTTCGCTTGCGCGACACCGTTTCTGGACGCCTGACTACCTGCCGGACGCTCAGTTGCGCCGCTGCCGAGCCACTTCCGCGAGCACCACGCCCGCCGCCACCGACGCGTTCAGCGACTCCACCGGCCCCGCCATCGGAATGCTCAGGATCGAGTCGCAGTTCTCGCGCACCAGCCGCGACAACCCCTTGCCCTCGGATCCGACCACGATGACCGTCGGTGCGCTGCCGTCGAATTCGTCGAGGGTGGTGTCGCCGCCCGCGTCCAGGCCCACGATCTGGTACCCCTGGCTCGCCCAATCCTTCAGCGTACGAGTCAGATTGGTGGCCCGCGCCACCGGCAGCCGCGCCGCCGCGCCCGCACTGGTCCGCCACGCCACCGCGGTCACGCTGGCACTGCGCCGCTGCGGAATCACCACGCCCTGACCGCCGAACGCCGCCACCGAACGAATCACCGCGCCCAGATTGCGCGGGTCGGTGATGTTGTCCATGGCGACCAGCAGCGCCGGCTCCGCGCTCTGCTTGACCCGATCCACCAGATCGTCCGGATGCGCGTACCGGTACGGCGGCACCTGGAGCCCGAGCCCCTGGTGCAGGCCGTTGTGGCTCATCTTGTCCAGGTCGGTGCGCGGCACCTCCAGGATCGAGATCCCGGTCTCGGCCGCGATCTTCACCGCTTCGCTGAGCCGGTCGTCGTTCTCGGTGCCCACCGCGACGTACAGCGCGGTCGCGGGCACCCCGGCGCGCAGGCATTCGACGACGGGATTGCGCCCGAGCACCAGCTCCGGCCCGTCACTGTCCTTGCGCCCCGCCAGCGGCCGGCTCGCATTGCGGGAACGGGAGGTCGCGGCGGCGTTCTCGGCCTTCGCCTTGGCCTTGGCCTTCTTGGCGGCCGCGTGGTACGGCCGATCGACCGCCGCCGGCGTCGCGCCCTTGCCCTCGAGTCCGCGGCGGCGCTTGCCGCCGGACCCGACGACCTGACCCTTCTTGGTGCCCGACTTACGCACCGCGCCACGCCGTGCCGAATTCCCTGCCATCACTTCGCCTTCCGTATCACGCGGGAAACCCGCACTCGCCGGTCACGGGAGTACCCGCGCTCGGTCGATCCTGCGGGAAACCTGCATCCGGTCGGCGCAGCGAACGGCTGCGCCCTCTGTCACTCCGCCGAAGCGGAAGTTCACTTGTTGTCTTTCGTCAACGTCCACTCCGCGCCTTGCGCAGTGTCGGTGACCTCCACGCCGGCCGCCTTGAGCCGGTCGCGTACCTGGTCGGCCGTGGCCCAGTCCTTGTCGGCGCGAGCCTGCTGGCGGCGCTCGAGTTCGGCGCCGATGAGCACATCCAGGGCGGCGATCGCCGAGGAGTTGTCGGCGGGGGCGAACCAGTGCGCGTCGAGCGGGTCGACGCCGAGGATGCCGAGCATGGCGCGCACCTGACCCGCGAGACCGCGCGCGGCCTCGAGATCCCCGGCTTCGATGGCCTTGTTGCCCTCGTGCACCACGTGGTGGATCTCGGCGAGCGCCTTCGGCACCCCGAGGTCCTCGTCCAAGGCTTCGGCGAACGCGTCGGTCCAGGTCCCGACCGGAATCTCACCGGCCCGGTCGCGCACCCGCTCGATGAACGCCTCGATCCGCTGATACGCGGTCGCGGCTTCGGCGAGCGCCTTGTCCGAGTACTCCAGCATGGACCGGTAGTGCGCGCTGCCCAGGTAGTAGCGCAGCTCCACGGCCCGGACCCGTTGCAGCACATTGGGAATGGAGAGCACATTGCCCAGCGATTTGGACATCTTCTCGCCGCTCATGGTCACCCAGCCGTTGTGCAGCCAGTACCGGGCGAACCCGTCCCCGGCCGCCTGCGACTGCGCGATCTCGTTCTCATGATGCGGGAAGATCAAATCCATACCGCCGCAATGGATGTCGAACTCCGGCCCGAGATAGAACTCGGCCATGGCCGAGCACTCCAGATGCCAGCCCGGCCGCCCGGGACCCCACGGCGACGGCCAGCTCGGCTCACCGGGCTTGGCGGCCTTCCACAGGGTGAAATCGCGCGGATCCTTCTTACCGGTCCCGGCGCTCTCACCCTGGTGCACATCGTCGAGTTTGTGCCCGGACAATTTCCCGTAATCCGGGAAACTCAGCACATCGAAATAGACATTCCCGTCGGAGGGATAGGCGTGGCCGCGCTCGATCAGCCGCTCCATCATCCCCACCATCTGGGTGATGTGCCCGGTGGCGCGCGGTTCGGCGGACGGCGGCAGCACACCCAGGGCCTGGTACGCGCGATCGAAGGCGCGTTCGTGGGTGGCGGCCCATTCCCACCACGGGCGGCCGTGTTCGGCGGCCTTGTTCAGAATCTTGTCGTCGATATCGGTGACATTGCGAATGAAGGCGACATCGAATCCGTTGGCGGCCAGCCAACGTCGCAGCACGTCGAATGCGACGCCGCTGCGCACATGGCCGATATGCGGTTCCCCCTGGACGGTCGCGCCGCACAGGTACACCGAGGCATGACCGGGGACCAGGGGCGTGAAGTCACGCATGGTCCTTGTCTCGGTGTCGAAAAGGCGCAGAGTCACGACAGAGCATCCTAGCTGTTGAGATATGGCGGATTACGGGCGGATACGGCTTCGAGGTCGGCCGCGACCAGGTCTTTACTCGAATCGGTTTCGGAACCGAGGGCGTATCAGGACCGACAACAGAGCAGGGCGGTCGCCACCGAGGCGATGCCCTCCCCGCGGCCGGTGAGTCCCAGGCCGTCGGTGGTGGTGCCGGAGACCGACACGGGTGCGCCCAGGATCTCGCCCAGCACCTGTTGCGCTTCGGCGCGGCGCGGGCCGATCTTGGGGCGATTGCCGATTACTTGTACAGCCGCATTGACAATCGCGAAGCCGGCCTCGTCCAGCAGCCGCCGGACTTCCTTCAGCATGGCCGCGCCGGAGACGCCTTCCCACTCCGGCTTTCCGGTGCCGAACACCGCGCCGACATCGCCGAGACCGGCGGCGGAGAGCAGGGCGTCGCAGAGCGCGTGGGCGGCGACATCGCCGTCGGAGTGGCCTTCGCAGCCGCTGTCGCCGTCGAAGAGCAGACCGGCCATCCAGCAGGGGCGGCCGGGCTGGATGGGATGCACATCGCTGCCGATGCCCACGCGCATCGAGGCGGGATCGATCACGGTGCAGTCACCGCCTGGCGTGTCGTGTTCAGGGCACTGACGGTGTCGGCGGTATCACGCTGGGCGGCAAGCGTATTGGCCAAGACCAGATCGAGCGGCGTCGTGATCTTGAAAGCGAGGGGGTCTCCGGGCACGGTGCGCACGATAGCGCCCAGCAGTTCGACCAGGCCCGCGTCATCGGTCGCCCGGGTGTCGGTGGCATAGGCGGCGCGCAGCAGCGCGGCCTCGAAGCCCTGTGGAGTCTGCACGGCGCGCAGCGCGGCGCGATCGGGCGTGCCGGTCACCGCACCCGCGGCATCCACGGATTTGATGGTGTCCGAAACAGGCAGCCCCGGCACCACGGCCTGCGCACCCGCGCGCAATTCCGCGACCACGCGCGCGATCAGCGCCGGGGGAGTCAGGGCCCGGGCGGCGTCGTGAACGAGAACATAGGAGGCGTCGGGCGCGGCGGCGAGGCCGGCCCGCACCGAGTCGGTGCGCTCGGCGCCACCCGGCACCACGTGCACGGGGGTCTCGCCGCCGGGCAGCAGGGCCCGGGTCTCGGTGACGAGTTCGGCGGGCACCATAACCACAACCTCGTCGACGGACCCGGAGTCGATCAAGCCCTGTACGGCCAGGGTGAGCATGGGACTGCCGCCGACGTGGACGAACGCCTTCGGTTTGTTTTCACCGAGGCGAACACCCATGCCGGCGGCAGGAACCAGCGCGACGACGCGGCCGTCGTCGTCTGATCTGTTCACGGTCAGGACGCCGCGGCGAGAACCTCGTCCAGCAGTGTCTCGGCCCGCACATCGTCGGTACCTTCGGCGAGCGCGAGCTCACCGACGAGGATCTGCCGAGCCTTGGCCAGCATGCGCTTCTCACCGGCGGACAGTCCGCGGTCTTGTTCCCGGCGCCACAGGTCACGAACGACCTCGGCCACCTTGTTCACATCGCCGGAGGCGAGCTTCTCGAGGTTGGCCTTGTAGCGGCGAGACCAGTTGGTGGGCTCTTCGGTGTGCGGAGCTCGCAGCACCTGGAAGACTCGATCCAAGCCTTCCTGGCCGACGACGTCGCGGACGCCGACATATTCCGCGTTCTCAGCGGGAACCCGAACGGTCAGGTCGCCTTGCGCGACCTTCAGGACCAGATACTCCTTTTGTACACCCTTGATGGTGCGGGTTTCGATAGCTTCGATCAGCGCCGCTCCGTGGTGGGGGTAAACGACGGTGTCTCCGACCTTAAAAATCATGTGTCCCGTGCCCCTTTCGATGTTCACAGTTTAACATGCGACTCGGTAACGGCGCGATCAACGGCGCAGGTCAGGGCCACAACGAGGCGGCGCCGGGGGTTGACAGAACGCGATTCGTATGCATCCTTAAGTGCCACAAGGAGTTACAAACGGACGCATATGCGCGTTCAGTTCATGCATACGCGAGTGCGCACCTCCCATAAACGACATTGCATCGAGTGCGAACGCAACGAAGCAAAGTCGGATTCGATGATCCGGAAGCGTGCGCGCGATCATGTCGCCCGGGCGCGCCCCGTGCGCCCTCCCACAACACCGCCCGGCTGCGTGGCGCGGCGAGACACGGATTACTCTCTTTGACTACTACTCTCCATAGTGGAGTGAGCCCGGTCGACATGGAGGACCCCGTGACTGCCCTGAAAGCCACCACTGCGTCGAAGAAGCGGCGGCGTGCCGTGACCGTTGCCGCACTCGCCGCGGGTGCGGTGCTCGCGCTGTCGGGTTGCGGTGCCGGTCAGATCTCGCAGACCGCGAGCCAGGTCGCGGCGGTCAACGGCAACGCCGCGAACGTCGGCAATGTGTCGCTGCGCGACGTGCGCTTCCTGCTGCCGAAGACCGAGGAGTACAACAACGCCAAGGGTGGCAAGGCGGTGCTCGCCTTCAGTGCCATCAACATGAGCGAGTACAAGACCGACGAACTGGTCAGCATCACGACCGACCTGGGCCCGGCCAAGATCGGCAGCAAGGTCGAGATCAAGCCGCAGGCCACCGTCGTCGCCGACAAGTCCGAGGCCACCGCCGCCAAGAAGGACGAGCACGGCGCCGAGGCCGGCCACGATTCGCACGGCGCCACCACCACCGCGCCGGCCGCCCCGGCCGCGGAGAAGACCGCCGACCCGGAGGCCAAGCCCGTTCTGATCGAGGTCACCGGCCTGACCAAGGACGTCACCCCCGGCCTGACCTACCCGGTCACCTTCAACTTCAAGGACGCCGGCACCGTCGTCGTCAACGTCCCGGTCGACGCCGGCCCGGACCACCCGCGCCCCGAGCCCGCCTCCGCCGAAGGCGAGAAGAAGGGCGGCCACTGAGCCACCCGCTGATCAGCTTCGACCGCGCCCCGCTTCGAAACGAAGCGGGGCGCGGTCGTATCCGGTGGCGCTTCGCGTATCCGGTGGCGCTTCGCGTATCCGGTGGCGCTTCGCGTATCCGGCGGACCGGCCGTGCGTATTTACCGGTCTCTCGCACAGGGAGCACGGACCCGGCGCGTTCGCGGCGCGCCGACCTGCGGCATGGCGGGTGATGTCGTCGGTAGCCGGGCTGTGGCGCAGGGGGATTCGCGTAGGGGCCGACCGGAGCGGGGGTGGCGCGGCGGGATTCGCGGCCGGGGTGCCGGGACCTGTCGGGGGAGCTGACTAGGCTGCGCGCGTGGCCAAGGTGAAATCGCTGTATCGCTGTTCGGGCTGCCAGCACGAGGTTGCCAAATGGGTGGGGCGGTGCCCGGATTGCGGGGGCTGGGGGACCATCGAGGAGGTGGCTTCGTCGTCGGCGGCGGTGGCCGTGGGGCGGCGCGCCATGTTGCCGAGCACGGCCGCGGTGCCGATCACCGGGATCGACGCGAACAAGACGTTCGCGCGCTCGACCGGGGTTTCGGAGCTGGACCGGGTGCTGGGCGGGGGGATCATTCCCGGGTCGGTGGTGCTGCTCTCGGGCGAGCCGGGGGTGGGCAAGTCGACGCTGCTGCTCGAGGTGGCGCATCGGTGGGCGCGGGTGCGCGACGAGATCGCGCTGTACGTGACCGCGGAGGAATCGGCGGGGCAGGTGCGGCTGCGGGCCGACCGGACGGGCGCGGTGCACGAAAAGGTGTACCTGGCCGCGGAATCCGATCTGGGGACCATTCTGGGCCACGTGGAGCAGGTGAAACCCACACTGCTGGTGGTGGACTCGGTGCAGACCATGCTGGCCGCCGACGCGGACGGAGTGATCGGCGGTGTCACCCAGGTGCGCTCGGTGACGGCGGCGCTCACCTCGCTGGCCAAGGCGAGCGGGATCGCGGTGCTGCTGGTCGGGCACGTCACCAAGGACGGCGCGGTGGCCGGCCCGCGCACGCTGGAGCATCTGGTGGACGTGGTGTTGCAGTTCGAGGGCGACAAGCACTCCTCGCTGCGCATGGTGCGCGGCATCAAGAACCGTTTCGGAAGCACCGACGAGGTCGGCTGTTTCGAGATGCGCGAGGCCGGCATCCACTGCGTGGACGATCCGTCGGGCCTGTTCCTGCACCATCGGGGCGCGGCCGTGCCGGGCACCGCGGTCACCGTCGCCATGGACGGCAAACGCCCCATGCTCGGCGAGGTGCAGGGGCTGACCGTGGACACCCAGGCGCCCGCCCCGCGCCGTGCGGTGAGCGGCCTGGACTACAACCGGGTTTCGATGGTGCTGGCCGTACTCCAGAGCCGCGGCGGGGTCTACGTGGGCAAGCAGGACGTGTACGCGGCCACCGTCGGCGGTATGCGGCTGGTGGAACCGGCGGCGGATCTGGCTGTCGCGCTTGCCATCGCGAGCGCCGGGATGGATCGCGCGCTGCCCAGCGGGATGGTGGTGCTGGGTGAGGTCGGGCTGGCGGGCGAGGTGCGGCAGGTGACCGGCCTGTCGCGGCGGCTGGCCGAGGCCGAACGGCTGGGCTTCACCGAGGCGCTGGTGCCGCCGGGCGTGGAACGTACCGGTCGTAGCATGACGCTGCGGGAGGTCGCGGATCTCGGTGCGGCGCTGGCCATCACCGGGCTGCGGGGACGGCGGCGGGAGCGGCCACGCGAGGAGCTGGCCGAATGAGCGGGGCACTGCCCCGATGAGGACCGAGGCGGGGGATTGCCGGATGGAGATCGGGTGATGGCGGGGCGCTGGATGAACGGGCTGCTCGGTCGTTCCGTGCCCTTGCTCGCGGGCGCGAGTGATTCGGCTGAAGCGCAGGACAATTCGGCCGAGGCGGTCCGGGATGTGATCGCCCGCCTGGTGCCGGGCACGCAATTGCGCGATGGAATCGATCGAATTCTGCGGGCCGGCACCGGTGGTTTGGTGGTGCTCGGATACGACGATCGGGTGGAGCGAATCTGCGACGGCGGATTCGAATTGGATGCCGAATTCGCGCCCACCCGCTTGCGCGAATTATCGAAAATGGATGGTGCGGTGGTGCTTTCCACCGACGGTATGCGGATCGTGCGCGCGAATGTGCATTTGGTGCCGGATCCGGCATTGCCGACGGTGGAATCCGGGACCCGGCACAAAGCCGCCGAACGCACCGCGCTGCAAACCGGATATCCGGTGGTGTCGGTGAGCGGCTCCACCGGCCTGGTGACCGTGTACATGCAGGGCGGCCGGCATCTGGTGCAGGATTCGGCGACCATCCTGTCGCGCGCCAATCAGGCCATGGCGACATTGCAGCGCTACCGCTTCCGCCTCGACGAACTGACCCGCCGCCTCTCCGCGCTGGAGCTGGAGGACTTCGCCACCCTGCGCGATGTGCTGACCGTGGTGCACTGCCTGGAGCTCATGCGCCGGACCGCGGGCGAGATCGAACAGGACGTGCTGGAGCTGGGCGTGGACGGCCGCCAGCCGGCGCTGCAACTCACCGAACTGGTCGCCGATACCGAGAACCTGCGCCGGCTGCTGGTGCGCGACTATCTGGTCGCCGAGGCGGCGGGGGAGGCGCAGGTGGATCGAGCGCTGGCGCGGCTGGACCGGCTCACCGACAGCGATCTGGTCGAGTTGGCGAATCTGGCTCCGCCGCTTGGCTATCCGGCCACCCCGGAGGCCGTGGCGACCGCGGTCGGTCCGCGCGGCTACCGCCTGCTCGCCCAGATCCCGCGGGTGCCCTTCCGCAGGGTCGAACCCTTGGTGAGCGTCTTCGGCACGTTACGCGCGCTCCTGGAGGCCACTCCGGCCGACCTGGAGGCGGTGGAGGGCATGAACTCCGCACTGGCGCGCCGCATTCGCGAAGGCCTGGTCCGCCTGGGTGAGCACCGCTACCCGTGATCCGGCGCGAGTCCCGGGCATGACGAAAGCCGGCTCGTGCGACGGAGCGGGCCGGGCACCCATCGTGGATGCCCGGCCCGGATGTGCCGAATCAAGTGGGATCAGGCGATATTGAACGGTTCCGGCGAGCTGCGCACCGAACCCAGTTGGGCCACAACGGTGTACGGGCCCGGTGCGACGGCGACCCGCTCGCCCGCGCAGCCGGGCGCCGAGGTGGCGCCGGACCAGGTGACGGTGAAGGCGGCCTGCTGGCCGGGGTTGAGCGTGCGGATGTCGGGGGTGCCGTCCGGGTAGCAGTCGGTGGAAGACCACAGCTTGCGCTGCCCGTCGAGCGACTGCACCGAGACCAGCTGCAACCCCGAACCCATATCGCGTTCGCAGGCGGAGCTGGAGATATTGGTGATGACGATGCCGAACACCGGCTGCTCACCGGTCTTGTAGGTGGGCTGCCCGACGTTCACCTTCACGGCCAGGGACTGGTCCGGGCACTGTCCGGAGGCCGCGGGCGCGGCGCCGGCGGCGCCGCCGGCGCTGGGCTTGGGCGCGCTCGACTCCGATGCGCCGGAGGAGGTTCCGGTGGGCTTGCCGGTCGCGCTCGCGGAGGTGGTGGCCTTGCCGTCGGCCTTCTTCTCGTCGCCACCGCCGCCGCGCAGCAGTGCGAAGGCCACCCAGATCACTATCGCGAGGGCGACCACCAACGCGCCGATCGCGAGTGCGCGACGACGCCAGTAGATTTCCGGCGGCAGCGGTCCATTCGGTTCCAGCACGCTGACAACGGTAAGGGCACCGTCGGACGCATCCCCGGCAGGGTCTCGGCGTGTCGGAGGTGAAAGGCCCTACGCGACAGGTACATTTCCGCGCCCACCGGGCACTGTGGTGGGTCGGGCGGTGCGAAAGACCTTGTGGCGGGGCGGAAATCGGCCGTCTCGGGCGCTCTCGCCCGCGGGTACGCGGATTGCCCGGTGATGATGCGAGGGGCGGGCGAATCCGCCCGCCCCCGGCATGGAACATCCGTTTCGGCGGGTGTCAGACCACTTCGCCGATATTGCCGATCACGCGGTGCAGCTTGATCTGGCCTTCGCCCAGGTTGTAGGTGACACAGGCGATGGCGCATTCGCCGGTCGCCACCCGCTGCGAGATGATCATCGACCGCTGCATGAGCAGCCGGGCGGTCTCCTCCACATGGCGGGCTTCGAGCTCGTCGACCGAGGTCAGGCCCTCGCGGCGGCCGATCAGGATGGACGGCATCACGCGTTCGACCACGCTGCGGATGAACCCGCCGGGCACATTGCCGTGATCGAGCGCGTCGATGGTGGCGCGCACGGCCCCGCAGCTGTCGTGGCCGAGTACCACGATGAGCGGCACGTTCAGCACCTGCACGCCGTACTCGATGGACCCCAGCACGGAGCTGTCCACCACGTGCCCGGCGGTGCGCACCACGAACATGTCGCCGAGGCCCTGATCGAAGATGATCTCGGCGGCCACGCGCGAGTCGCCGCAGCCGAACAGAATGGCCTGCGGTTGCTGTCCGGAAACGAGCTTGGCGCGGTCGGCGGCCCCCTGGCTAGGGTGCTGCAACGCGCCGTTGACGAAGCGCTCGTTCCCTTCACGCAGGGATTTCCAGGCGCTGATCGGGTTGGAATGCGGCATGTGTCCCATTTTCCATATGTCGTCGGTTACCGGCGAGTCCGCGAAGTTACGGCCCGGCAAAGTTGGGCTGTCCGGGTTGCTCGACCTGCGGTGAGAAGGTGACCACTGATTTCGTGAGTCGAGGGTAACTCGCCGGGGACGGCCGAAGTAGCAGTCCGCACCCGACCGTCGGCACGCGTTGCTAACGTGCGACGGCACCCGAGGTGGGCGCTGAAGTTGCGGAGAGGCGGGGGAGTCATGGATACCATCGCTGGCGTGGGGACGTGGGGAAATCCCGGGTTCCGAGTGTCGGCAGGAAGGTCTTTCGTGGACAGCGACGTGCTCATCGACTGGTATCGCGATACCGCGCGTGACCTGCCCTGGCGGCGGCCCGAGGTGACCGCGTGGCAGATCCTGATGAGCGAGATCATGCTCCAGCAGACCCCCGTGGTCCGGGTGGAACCGATTTGGCGCGAATGGGTGGCGCGCTGGCCGGTGCCTTCGGCCATGGCCGCCGAATCGCAGGGTGAGGTGCTGCGGGCCTGGGGCAAACTGGGCTATCCGCGCCGCGCGCTGCGCCTGCACGAGTGCGCACAGGTCCTGGCTCGCGACCACGGCGACGAGGTGCCTGCCGACGTGGATGTGCTGCTGAGCCTGCCCGGGATCGGCGCGTACACTGCCCGCGCCGTCGCCTGTTTCGCCTATGGTCAGCGAGTTCCGGTGGTGGATACCAATGTTCGCCGCGTCGTCGCGCGCGCCGTGCACGGCCGTGCCGAAGCGGGCAATCCAGCCACCCGCGACCTCGCCGAAACCGAGGCGCTGCTGCCCGCCAAGGTGGATCGTGCCGCCGTCTTCTCCGCCGCCCTCATGGAATTGGGCGCGACGGTCTGCACGGCTCGCACCCCGGACTGCTCGCGCTGCCCGTTGCCGTCGTGCGCTTGGGTTTCCGCGGGCCGCCCGGTCTCCGAGGTGGTGCGCCGCGTCCAGAAATACGAGGGCACCGACCGGCAGGCTCGCGGTCGGCTGCTGGATGTCCTGCGTGACGCAACCGGCCCCGTCGAGCGAGTCCGCCTGGATCTGGCCTGGACTCGGGATCCGGGCCAGCGTGACCGCGCCCTGGACTCGCTCCTCGTCGACGGCCTCATCGAACAAACCCCGGACGGCCTCTTCGCCCTCGCCGGCGAGGGCGCATCGCGCGCCTAGCTCGCCCCGCAAATACGCACACCCCTGCCCTGGCGAGACGAGGTGCGTCAGGGCAGGGGCGTGGCCGGGACATCATCTGCCGCCCCTCATGCGGCAGATCGATGCCCGAGATCAGGCGGGTACGAGGGCGCGTCGGCGCGACCGGGTGCGGGACCCGATGATCCGGCACACGATGTAGATGGTGAACGAGATCGTGGTGACGAAGGTCGACACCGGGACGCCGGGCGCCAGCGACAGCAGAATGCCGCCGACGGCAGCGGTTTCGGCGAACACGATGGCGAGCACCGCGGCCTTGGCCGGGCTGGCGGTCAGCTGCGCCGCCGCGGCCGCGGGGGTGATCAGCAGCGAGAGCACCAGCAGCGCACCGACGATCTGCACGCCGAAGGCCGCCGTGATGCCGAGCAGCACCGCGAACACGATGGAGAGCGCCCGCACCGGAACCCCGCGCGCGACGGCCACTTCCGGGTCGGTGCTGGCGAACAGCAGCGGCCGGTAGATGGCGGCGAGCACGATGAGCACGGCCGCGGTGCAGGTGGCCAGCGTGGTGAGCCCGCTGTAACCGACGCTGACGACCTGGCCGGTGAGCAGCGAGAACTTGGATCCCGAGCGTTCGGTGCTGAGCCACAGGAACAGCACGGACAGGCCGAGGCCGAACGAGAGCACCACCGCGATCACCGAATCGCGTTCGCGGGCACGGGAACCCAGTACGCCGAAGAGCACCGCCGCGATCACCGAGCCGATGATGGCGCCCGTTCCGACGCCGATGCCCGCGAGCAGGGCGGCCGCCGCACCGGTCAGCGACAGTTCGCTGGTGCCGTGCACCGCGAAGGACATCTGCCGGCTGATGATGAGCGGCCCGATGGCCCCGGAGAGCAGCCCGAGCAGCGCCGCCGCGATCACGGCCTGCTGCACGAAGTCCCGCGACAGCAGGTCGGCGGTGGTGGCGAAGTCGAACATCTGGGTGAAGACGCCGGAGAGTTTGTCGATCATGCCCGCGCCTCGTTCGCCTTGTCGTCGTGGCAGTTCGGATCCTCGCCGTGGCAGTGACCGGCTGAACCGAGTGCATCCAAACTGTCCCCGGTGCCGACCACCACCAGCCGCCCGCGCACCCGCAGCACGTCGACCTGGGTGCGGTACAGCTCGGAGAGCACCTCGGAGGTCATCACTTCGTCGGGCGTGCCGATCCGGAACTTGCCGTCCACCAGGTAGAGCACCCGATCCACCAGCGGCAGAATCGGATTCAGCTCGTGGGTCACGAACAGCACGGCGGTGTCGTGGGTGCGGCGACGCTTGTCGATGAGCTCGGAGACCAGCCGCTGGTTCGCCAGGTCGAGCGAGAGCAGCGGCTCGTCGCAGAGCAGCACGCGCGGATCGCCGACCAGCGCCTGGGCGACGCGCAGCCGTTGCTGTTCACCGCCCGAGAGCACATCCAGCGGCGCGTCCGCGAAATGATCCGCGCCCACCGCCGAGATAGCCTGCGCCACTTTGAGCTTGCGTTCTTTGCGCCCGCGCAGTCCGAGCCCCCAGCGGTGCCCGTCCACGCCCAGCCCGACCAGATCCACGCCGCGCAATTGCGCTCCGCCGTCGATGGTCTTCTGCTGCGGGATGTATCCGATATCCGGATTGCCGGTGCGCGCGGGGCCGCCCGCGATCTCCACTGTGCCGCTCGACAACTTCAGCTGTCCCAGCAGCATTTTCAGCATCGACGTCTTGCCCGACCCGTTCGGTCCGAGCACCGCGATGAACTCACCCGGCTGCACCTCGAGATCCAGTCCGTCCCACAGGGTGCGCGCGCCGAACGCCAGTCGCGCATCCGAGAGCCGAACCGCCGGCGGTGTCACCCCGGCGCGGTCGAGGCCGGTGGCGTGGGCCGCGCCGGAGGGTGTCTCGGATACGACGGCGGACCCGGGTTCGTGCACAGGCTGCGGGGATTCGGCTGTGCGGGCGGTGGTTTCGGCCGACCGGTGCGCGGTGGGCGCGTGCTGGGCGATCGGAGCCGGTACGGCGTTCTTCGCGTTCATGGCGGTGCTCCGGGTGGTGGTCGCGGTCCGGGTGTTCGTGGCTGTCGAACCGGTCCCGGATGTGGAGAATTCCCCGGACGCGGCAGCCGCGTCCGGGGCCTGCCGCTGTGGCCGGGGTGCGGCCGGGGCGGCTTCCTCGCGGGAGGATATGGCGGCGGACACGACGGCTAGGCCAGAGCCTTGGCCAGCGACTGGGCGTTGCCGGTCATCCACTGCACGTAATTCGTTCCGGCGGGCAGGGTTTCGGTGACCTCGACGACTGTGACGCCGGCCTTCTCGGCGGTGGCGCGCAGGTCCTCGGTGGCTTTGTCCTCGGTCTGGATGTTGTAGACCAGAGCGCGTACCTGCTTGCCGGTCAACAGGTCTCGCACGGCGGCGATATCCGCGGGGGAGGGGTCGGTGCCCTGTTCGATGGCTTCCTGGTAGGAATGCGGGGTGCGGTCGTCGGCCTTGGCGTCGAGCAGCAGATAGTAGGCCAGCGGCTCGGTCTGTAGGACCGGCTGGTTCGGATGCTCGGCGGCGATCTTGGCGGTAATGGCCTCGATGCCTTCCAGCTGCCCGGCGAAGGCGGTGGCGCGCTCGGCGTAGCCCTGCTTGTGCGCCGGGTCGATCTCGCCGAGCGCGTCGGCGATGTGCTCGGCGACATGCCCGGCGATGTGCACGTCGTACCAGACGTGCTCGTTGGTGCCGCCGTGGTCGTGTGCGTGGCCGGTCTCGCCGGACTTGGCGGCGGCGGTGGGTGCGTCGTGGCTGCCTTCACCGGCGATCTCGAAGGCGTTGACCGTCTTCTTGTTCTTGCCGCTGATGGCCTTGTCGATGAACTCGTCGTAGCCGCCGCCGTTGTAGACGACCAGCGCCGCGTCCTGGACCTTGGCGGCCTGGGCGGGGCTGACCTCGAAGGAGTGCGGGTCGACGCTCGGGTCCGAGATCAGCGACTCGACCTTCATGTCCGGTCCGGCGACGGTCTTGGCGATATCGCCCCAGACATTGGTGGAGGCGACGATGGTGGGCTGATCGGAATCGTTCTTCGAGCCTCCGCAAGCGGTCAGGGTTGCCACTGTGGCGAGCCCTGCGGCGAAGAACGCGAATCCTCGGGCAAATCTCTTGGTCACGCGGGTAACTCCTGAAACCGGCTTAACTAAAACGAAAACGATTGCCATTAAAATGTAGCGCAAGTGTCCAGCAGGGCAGTAATCCGACCGCTCGGTTGTGGTGGGGGACACGTGGGGCAACCCCCCACGCACACGAAAGGCCCCCGCGAACGTCGGTTCGCGGGGGCCTTCTTTTGGTCCGATAGGACCTACGTGGTCAGCGCGGCGACCGGCTGGCTCAGCAGCTGGGCGCAGCGCAGCAGGCCGAGATGGCTGTAGGCCTGCGGGTGGTTGCCGAGTGACCGTTCGGCGACCGGGTCGTACTCCTCGGAGAGCAGACCGGTCGGCCCCGCCACATCGACCAGCTGAGCGAACAACGCTTCCGCGTCCTCACGCTTGCCGATCAGCAGGTACGCCTCGACCAACCAGGCCGCGCAGAGGTGGAATCCACCTTCACCGCCGGGCAGGCCGTCGTCGTGGTGGTACCGGTAAACGGTGGAACCGCTGCGCAATTCGGCTTCGGTCGCGACGACGGTGGCCGCGAACCGGGGATCGGAGGGGTCGATCAGACCGCTCAGGCCGATGTGCAGGGTGGCTGCGTCGAGGTCGGTGCCGTCGTAGGCCGCGGTGTAGGACTGCACCTCGTCGTTCCAGCCCTCCACCTTCACCTCGTCGGCGATGGTGTCGCGCAAGGCTTCCCAATCCAGATCGGCGGGGCGGCCGAACTGGCGGGCCAGGGTGAGGGCGCGGTCGATGGTCAGCCAGCCCATCACCTTGGAGTACACGTGATGCCGCGGATTGCCGCGGATCTCCCAGATGCCGTGGTCGGGTTCGCGCCAGCGGCGCTGCACCGCGGAGACCATGGCGTGCACCAATTCCCAATCGGCGTCGGGCAGCGCCTTGGCCGGATCGGTGATGCCCTTGCGCTCACGGGCGTGCGCGAGCTGGGAGATGAGATCCACGATGGGACCGAACACGTCCAGCTGCACCTGCATGTTCGCCGCGTTGCCGACGCGCACCGGCCGCGATCCGGCATAGCCGGGCAGCTGGTCGATGACGGCCTCGGGCGGCAGGGTTTCGCCGTAGAGGGTGTAGAGCGGGTGCAGCCGTTCGGGTCCGGGCAGCGTCTCGAGCACCCGGTGCACCCAGGCCAGCAGCTCCTCGGCCTCGCCCACCGAGCCCAGCGAGACCAGCGCGGAGGCGGTCAGCGAGGCGTCGCGCAGCCAGCAGTAGCGGTAGTCCCAGTTGCGCACGCCGCCGATGTCCTCGGGCAGCGAGGTGGTGGCCGCCGCCAGGATCGAACCGGAGGGCGCGTGCACCAGACCGCGCAGCGTCAGCGCGGACCGCTTCATGAGGTCCGGCTTCAGCGGCGGCAGCTCCAGCGTGCCGACCCACTCCGACCAGTACCGTTCGGCTTCCCGCCGCCGGTCCGCCTCGGGCGTCATGGCGGGGGCGAGATCGGAGGTGCCGCAGCGCATTTCCAGGATGATCGGTCCCTGCGAGGGATCGACCACGGCCCGCGCGGTGTGATGGTTCCCGTCGTCGAGGATCTCCCAATCCACGCCGGGGGAGCGCAGCACGATCGGATCGTTGGTGCCCTGGACCTTCAATCCGCCGGCCGCGTGCACGATCCGCACCGGCACCTGCCCGAATTCCGGTCGCGGCGCGAAGGTGATGACCGCCTTGGCGTCACCGGTGATGACGCGGGTCAGGTCGGTGCGCTCCAGCGCGACATCGTGCGGCAGGTAGTCCACCACCTGCAAACTGGACCAACGGGTTTCGACGGTCATGGTGCCGTCCACGTACCGCTGCGACAGCGGCAGGCCGGAACGCTCGGGCTGAATCGTGAAGTGGCCCGCGCCCGATCCGCCGAGCAGGTGCGCGAAGACCGCCGCCGAATCCGGTTCGGGATGGCACAGCCAGGTGATGGTGCCGTCCGGTGTGACAAGGGCTTTGGAGCGGGGGCTGGCCAGCATGGTCAGCCGCTCGATTCGGGGGGCGCTGGCACCTGCCAACCATGTCCGGCGTTCCTCGAGCAGGAACGCCAGCGCCTTCGACACCTCCTCGGTGCTGGCGACGTGGTACTTGGCGAGGCTCTCGCCGTCACCCACCTTGATGCCCACATCGGGGCCGGACAGGCGTTTGAACGCCTTCTCGTCGGTCACGTCGTCGCCGATGAACACCGCCGCGGACGCGCCCTGCTGATGCCGGACGATGTCGAGGGCCGCGCCCTTGTCGGTCTCGACCACCGCGAGTTCGATGACCTCTTTGCCCTCGGTGATCTGCACGCCCACCCAGCTGGCCGGGCCCTGCCGGACCTGAACCAGTGCGCGGCGGCCGATTTCGGGGCTCGCGTTACGGACATGGAGAGCCACGCTGGCGGGTTTGATCTCGACCGTGGCGCCCGGATTGTCCTGAGCGATCTGGGTCAGGGTCGAGGTGACCTCTTGCAGTAGCTGTTTGGCGTCGTTGTCGATGGCGTGCACGAAGCCCACATCGAACTCGGAACCGTGGCTGCCGATGAGTTGTACCTCGACGGGCAGCCGGGACAGGGCCGCGAGATCTCGCAGGGCGCGCCCTGAGATGACGGCGGCGGTTGTGCCGGTGAGGGAAGCCAGTGCGCGCAAGGCGCTCACCGATTCCCTATGGGGATAGGCCTTCGCGGGGTCGGAGACGATGGGCGCGATCGTCCCGTCGTAGTCCGAAGCGACCAGCAGCCGTGGCACGCGGGCGATGGCCGCCAACGCACGGCGAAGTTCGAGTGGCAAATCCTGTGCGCTCACGCATCCAACCTAATGATCGGAGGAGATTTTTCAGGGCGCGAGTGATGCTACTGGGTACCGGTTTCCCCGTCGTATGCGTGGTGATACATAGCGTTTACAAGACACTTTCGCACCGTTCACCGTATGTCCGGTTCTCCGGTGAGAACCCCCCTTGACCAGTCACGTTGTAGCAACAACGAAAAGGCCCGCCCACTCTCCGGGAGTGGGCGGACCTTCGTCACACCCGGCGAACGCCCGCCGGGCGAACGCTATGGGGGACCGGGGGCGTGGCCCCCGGGATTCTTACTTCTTTCCTCCGATGAGGAGGTCGACCGTGAGCTCCAGGCGCTCGGTCACGTCGGTGGCGGAGGCGCGGCGGGTCAGCCAGGCAACCAGATTCGACAGCCAGACGTCGGAGATGACTCGGGCGATGGCCAGTTCGCGGTCGGTGGGGTTCTCATCCGCGAGGGCGCGGGCGAAGAAGCGGTCCATGACCTTGCCGACGCGGTCTACCTCCGCCGCGGCCGAGGCATCGGCGAACATGAAGGCCCGCGTCATGGCCTCGGTGAGCAGGGGATCGCGCTGCATGGCCCGGGTGACCTGGGTGAGCAGCAGGTGCATGCGCTCCTGGGCGGTGGCCCCGGCCAAGGGCTTGCGGCGACCTTCGAACTGCTCGAATTCGCGCGCCAGGGCCGACACCAGCAGGTGCACCTTGGACGGGAAGTAGCGGTAGAGCGTGCCGACTGCCACGTCGGCGCGTTCGGCGACGGCCCGCATCTGCACCGCGTCGTAGCCGCCCTTGGAGGCGAGCGCGAGGGTGGCGTCGAGGATGCGCTTGCGCCGGTCGCGCTGTGCGGCCGAGCTGAGGTCCTCCTCGCTGAGCGTGGTCACGGGCGCCGTGCGCGCGGCGGCCACCTGATCGGCTGCTGCTTGCGATCGGGAGGGACTGGCCATCGGTTGAAAGTCCTTTCCTGCACGAATCGTTCGGTCATCTCACCCAGTCGTCCGGTGGCGGCGGCTGGCTACGAGTTCGTACCGCGACCTGACGGCGCTTGACTTCCGCCCGGCCTGAACATTAGAACATGTTCTAGGAGCGGAAGTCACCCCGGAAAGGCGGTATGGCGTGTGACCATAGCCACCACTGACGAGCATAAAGCCGTTCAGGAGTCGATGCGCGGATGGGCCGCGGCGGTGCGTCCAATTGCAACAATGCGAACCGGAGCACCGGAATATTGGCGCGAATATTGGTCGCGCCTGGCCGAACTCGGAATTTTCCGGGTCGCGGTCCCGGAGGAGAACGGCGGAGCTGGTGGTTCCGTCGGGGATCTCGCTGTCCTGGTGGAGCAGGCGGCGCATGATCTGGTCGGCGGTCCCGTGCTCTCGACGGCATTGGCTGGTCTCGTTGCCGGGGAGATGCTCGACGAGGATACGCCGTGCGGCGTGGCGCTCGGGGGCGAAATCGCAATATCCACCGGCGAATCCGGTGTGATCTTGTCCGGTGAGTGGGACTCGGTGCTGGGCGCCGCGCCGGGAACCGCGGTGCTGGTCCCCATCGTCGATGGCGACCGGTCGCTCTGGTGCCTGGTCGATGCCGGCGCCACCGGTCTGACCATCGAGCCGCTCGATGCCATCGATCGCAGCACGCCGCTGGCCAAGGTCAGCTGCTCGGAAGTTGCTGTCGCACCGGAGAAGATCTTCCAGCCGCGGCAGCGCGTGCTCGATCTGGCCGCCGTGCTGGTGGCCGCCGAGGCCGCCGGCATTGCCGGCTGGTGCTTGGAGACCGCCGTCGAATACGCCAAGGTGCGTGAGCAATTCGGCAAGAAGATCGGCGAATTCCAAGCGGTGAAACACATTTGCGCATGGATGCTGTGCCGGGCCGAACAGATTCGCGCGGTCGCCGCCGATGCCGCGCACGCCGTCGACACCGACAGCGCCGAACTTCCGTTGGCCGCCGCCATTTCCCTGGTGGTCGCGCTGGACGCCGCGGTGGAGACCGCCAAGGACTGCATTCAGGTCCTGGGTGGAATCGGTTTCACCTGGGAGCACGACGCTCACCTGTACCTGCGCAAGGCCACCGCCATGCGGCAGCTGCTGGGCGGTAGCGCGCGCTGGCGGGCCCGGGTCGCGGAACTGACCCTCGCGGGCCAGCGCCGGACCGTGGGCCTGGATCTGGGCGACGGCGAGGGCGAAGCCGATTGGGACACCGTCGGTTTGGACGCCGGGGAAGCCGCGGTGCTGGCCGCCGACCTCGCCGCCATCGCCGCTCTGCCGCCGGAGCAGCAGCGGGTCGCGCTGGCCGAATCCGGCCTGCTCGCCTCGCACTGGCCCAAGCCGTACGGCCGGGGCGCGGGCCCGATCCTGCGCACCTTCCTCGACGATCAGGTCCGTAAGGCCGGCATCGAACTGCCCGAGCTGGCCATCGCCAACTGGGCGATTCCGACCCTGCTGCAATGGGGTTCGCCCGAGCAGATCGAGCGCTACGCGTTGCCCACCCTGACCGGTGAGGTCATCTGGTGTCAGCTCTTCTCCGAGCCGGGTGCAGGTTCGGACCTGGCCGCGCTGCGCACCACCGCCACGCGGGTCGAGGGCGGCTGGAAGCTACAGGGCCAGAAGGTGTGGACCTCCCTCGCCGACAAGGCGACCTGGGGCATCTGTCTGGCGCGCACCGACGGCGATGCCCCGAAGCACAAGGGCATCAGCTACTTCCTGGTGGATATGAAGTCCGCCGGGATCGATATCCGCCCGCTGGTCGAGATCACCGGTGAGGCGCGTTTCAACGAGGTCTTCCTGGACGGTGTCTTCGTCCCGGACGAATGCTTGGTCGGTCAGCTGGGCAATGGGTGGAAGATCGCCCGTTCCACGCTCTCGGCCGAGCGGGTCGCCATGGGCGGCAAGGGAATCGGCGACGAGCTGGAGGCGATGATCGCCGCCGCTCCGAAGTCCGGTCCCGGCGCCGAACGGGTGGCGGATCGACTCGGAGGGCTCATCTCCGAATCGGTTGCTGGAACTTTGCTGGAAGCTCGTGCCGCGCAGAAACTGCTGTCCGGTGGAGATCCTGGACCGCAGTCCAGTGTCCGCAAACTGGTCGGTGTCAGACACCGCCAGGCGGTCGCCGAATTTGCGGTCGAATTGTCCGGTGCGGCGGGTGCTCTAGAGACCGATGTGGTGAAAGAATTCCTGCTCACACGCTGTTTGTCGATTGCTGGCGGGACCGAGCAGATTCTGTTGACCGTCGCCGGTGAACGGATCCTCGGGCTGCCTCGCGAGTCGCACGGCTAGCCCACCCTTCAACCGGGAGTATGGAATTGGACTTCACGCGGGACGAGAGCCAGGATGCTGTCGCCGAGGTTGTCGTAAGTTTGCTGGAGCATGATAGCGCGCGCGATATCAAGCTCTGGCCGGTCATCGCCGAGTCTGGACTGCTGGCCCTGCCGCTGCCCGAGCGCTTCGGCGGTGACGAGATGGGCCTGCTGGAGGTCTCGACGCTGCTCACCGAGCTGGCGACCGATGCCGTGCAGACCCCGGCGCTGAGCACCCTGGCCTTCGGTGTGCTGCCGTTGCTGGCCATCGGTGTGCCGGATGCGTTGGCGGAGAAGGTTTTTCCCGCCGTCGCCGAGGGTGCGGTGCTCACCGCCGCTCTGCACGAGACCGGCTCGCCGTTCACGGTGAAGCCCGAGACCACGGCGACGCCGGACGGTGTCACCGTGCGTATCACCGGCCGGAAGGTGGCGGTGCCGTACGCGGACACCGCGCGCTGGATGCTGGTGCCCACGGACAGCGGTATCGCGGTGGTCGACGGTGACGCCCCCGGCATCACCAAGACCGCGAGCCCGACTTCCGATGGCGTGCCGGAGTTTTCGGTCGCCTTCGAGGGCGTGCAGATCCCGGCCGAGCAATTGCTTCCGGGCGGTCTCACCGAACTGCATCGCTACGCGCTGGCCGGTATCGGCGCGGTGGCCGACGGCCTGCTCAAGGGCGTTATCGCGCTGACCGCCGAGCATGTCCGCACCCGGCAGCAGTTCGGCCGCGCGCTGGCCGAATTCCAGGCCGTCGCACAGCAGATCGCCGACGTCTACGTGGTCTCGCGGACGCTGCACGCGGCCGCCACCTCGGCCAACTGGGCGCTCGCGCAGGACGACGACTCCGCCGAGCATCTGGAGCGCACCGACGACGACCTGGACGTGCTGGCCTACACGGTGGCCTCCGAGCTGCCCGCGGCCATGCAGAAGTGTCATCACCTGCACGGTGGTCTCGGCGTCGATATGACCCATCCGCTGCATCGCTACTACTCACAAGCCAAGGACATCGCGCGCTGGCTCGGCGGCGAATCGTTCCGGCTGGATCGGCTGGGAGCCAGATGTTCATCGAACTGACCGCGGAACAGCGGCAGCTGCGCGACGAATTGCGTTCGTACTTCACCGGTCTCGTGACTCCCGACGAGGAGGCCGAGATGCTGGTGAACCGCCACGGCGATGCCTACCGCGCGGTGGTGAAGCGGATGGGCGCGGACGGCAAGCTCGGGCTCGGCTGGCCCGTCGAATACGGCGGGCAGGGTTTCGGCCCGCTCGAGCAGCAGATCTTCTACAACGAGGCCGTGCGCGCGGACGTGCCGGTGCCGCTGGTCACGCTCTTGACCGTCGGCCCGGCGTTGCAGAGCTTCGGCACCGACGAGCAGAAGAAGAAGTTCCTGCCCGGAATCCTCACCGGTGACGTGCATTTCGCCATCGGGTACTCCGAGCCGGACGCCGGCACCGACCTGGCCGCGCTGCGCACCAGCGCGGTCCGGGACGCGAACGGCGACTGGATCGTCAACGGGCAGAAGATCTTCACCACCGGTGCGCACGAGGCCGATTTCATCTGGCTGGCGGTGCGCACCGGGACGGTGGAGTCCCGGCACAAGGGCATCACGATCCTCATCGTGGACACCAAGGATCCGGGCTACTCCTGGACGCCGATCATCACCGCCGACGGCGCGCACCACACCAACGCCACCTACTTCGACAATGTGCGCGTGCCCGCGAACATGATCGTCGGCGAGGAGAACGGCGGCTGGAAGCTCATCACCACCCAGCTCAACCACGAGCGCGTCTCCCTCGGCCCGTCGGGCAAGATCGAGCAGCTCTACGAGCGGGTGCGGGAATGGGCGCAGAAGCAGGGCGTGCTGGGTGAGCAGGAGGTGCGCCGTTCGCTGGGCCGCCTGCACGCCATGGTGCGCTTGAACGAACTGCTGAACTGGCAGGTGGCCTCCAATATGGAGCGCCCCGACGCCGATCCGGCCGATGTCATCTCCGATGCCTCCGCCACCAAGGTGTTCTCCACCGAGGCGTTGCAGGAGGCCGGCCGCTTGGCCGAGGAGATCGTGGGCCGCTACGGCGATCCCGCCGATCCGGCCACCGCCGAACTGCTGGTGTGGCTGGATCGCCGCACCAAGCAGAACCTGGTGGTGACCTTCGGCGGCGGCGTCAACGAGATCATGCGCGAGCTGATCGCCCAGATGGGCCTTCGTCTCCCGCGCGTGCCGCGATAGGAGTTTCAGCGTGACAACGAGTTTCACGGCCGACGAGATCCGCGCGGGCCTGGAGAAGATCAAGGCCGACGGGGAGTCCGCGCCGCGCGCGGGGCGGGATCCGATCAATCAGCCCATGATCAACAACTGGGTCGAGGCGATGGGCGACGCCAACCCGATCTACGTGGACGAGGCCGCCGCCAAGTCCGCCGGGCATCCCGGGATCGTGGCGCCGCCGGCCATGGCGCAGGTGTGGACCATGCTGGGGCTGGGCGGCGTGCGCGCCGACGACGACCCGATGACCCGCACCAACGAGCTGTTCGACGCGGCCGGGTTCACCTCGGTGGTGGCCACCAACTGCGATCAGGTCTACCACCGGTACCTGGAGCTCGGTGAGCAGGTGACGGTGCGCACCAGCATCGGTGACATCGTGGGGCCCAAGAAGACCGGACTCGGGGACGGCTGGTTCACCACCTACCTCACCAACTGGTACGTCGGCGACGAGCTCGTCACCGAGATGAAGTTCCGGATGCTGAAGTTCGCGCCCGGAACCGGAAAAACCGCTGCTCCCAAGGAATCCGGCGAGGTTTCGGCGGAGGATCTGGCCAAGCGGGTCCGTCCGACCGTCTCCAAGGACACCGAATTCTTCTGGGAGGGAACCAAACTCGGCGAGCTGCGGATTCAGCGGCGGCCCGACGGTTCGCTTCAGCATCCGCCGGTGCCGGCGCTGTGGAAGGACCATTCGGAGCAGAGCGATTACGTCGTGGCCTCCGGGCGCGGCACCGTCTTCAGCTTCGTGGTGCATCACGCGCCCAAGGTGCCGGGGCGGCAGCTGCCGTATGTGATCGCGCTGGTCGAGCTGGAGGAAGGCGTCCGCATGCTCGGTGAGCTGACCGGCATCGACCCGGCTGACGTCGAGATCGGGCTGCCGGTCGAGGCCGCCTTCCTGAAGATCGACGACGACAACACCGTGCCCTATTGGAAGGCTGCCCGATGACCTCCACCATCGAACCGGCCACCGTCGCCGTCGGAACCGTATTGCCGGAGTTGGCGATTCACGCCGATCCGACCTTCATCATCGCCTCGGCGCTGGCCACCCGCGACTTCCAGGACGTGCACCACGACCGCGACAAGGCGGTGGCGCGCGGGTCCAAGGACATCTTCGTCAATATCCTCACCGACACCGGTCTGGTGCAGCGCTTCGTCACCGATTGGGCCGGTCCGGCCGCACGGGTGAAGGCGATCTCGCTGCGTCTGGGCGTGCCGCTGTACGCCGGCGACACGCTGACCCTGTCAGGCACCGTGACCGAGATCGAGGGATCCGACGTCACCATCCAGGTCACCGGCAAGGACAGCCTCGGCGATCACATCGTGGCGAAAGCCGTTATCTCTCTTCAGGAGGACCGCAAGTGACGGGACTCAGCCGCCAGGCCGCCATCGTCGGCATCGGCGCGACCGATTTCTCCAAGGACTCCGGGCGCAGTGAATTGCGTTTGGCCGCGGAGGCGGTGACCGCGGCGCTGGCCGACGCGGGGCTGACTCCGGCCGATGTGGACGGTCTGACGACCTTCACCATGGACACCAACACCCAGGCCGCCGTGGCCCGGGCCGCGGGTATTCCGAGCCTGAAGTTCTTCTCCAACATCCCGTTCGGTGGCGGTGCGGCCGCGGCCACGGTGCAGCAGGCCGCCATGGCCGTCGCGACCGGCGTCGCGGATGTCGTGGTGGCGTACCGCGCGTTCAACGAGCGCTCCGGAAATCGCTTCGGCCAGTTCGCAACTCATCTCGCCACCGGCAATCCGAGCTCCTCGGGCGTCGACAATGCCTTCTCCTACACCCACGGCCTCGGCACCCCCGCCGCGCAGGTCGCCATGGTGGCGCGGCGCTACATGCACGTATACGGCGCGCGCAGTGAGGATTTCGGCCGGATCGCGGTCGCCGATCGCAAGCACGCCGCGGTGAATCCGGCCGCGCACTTCTACGGCAAGCCGATCACCCTCGAAGAGCATCAGGCTTCCCGGTGGATCGCCGAACCGCTGCACCTGCTGGATTGCTGCCAGGAGACCGACGGCGGCGTGGCCATCGTGGTCACCAGTGCCGAGCGGGCCCAGGATCTGCCGAACAAGGCGGCGCTGATCGCCGGTGCCGCACAGGGATCCGGCGCGGACCAGTACGTCATGACCAGCTACTACCGCGACGGCATGAGCGGCCTGCCGGAAATGGGCCTGGTCGGCGACCAGCTCTGGGCGCAGAGCGGGCTCACCCCGGCCGATATGCAAGCCGCCATCCTGTACGACCACTTCACCCCCTTCGTGCTCATGCAGCTCGAGGAACTGGGCTTCTGCGGTCGCGGCGAGGCCAAGGACTTCATCAAGGACGGGGCCATCGAGATCGGCGGCAAGCTGCCGTTGAACACCCACGGTGGTCAGCTCGGCGAGGCGTACATCCACGGCATGAACGGCATTGCCGAGGGCGTCCGCCAGATTCGCGGCACCTCGGTGAACCAGGTCGAGGGCCTGGAGAACATCGTGGTCACCGCCGGTACCGGCGTGCCGACCTCGGGTCTGGTGCTGACCTCGAACTAGTTTCACCCGCAATGTGATTCGCCGACATCCCCGAGCGCTTCGGACCGCGCTCGGGGATGTTTCACATCCCGGGGATTGCCGCGCCGATGAGAGTGAGTGTACAGTCACTCACATGGCAAAGCGCGGGGTCACCCTCTCTACCTCGGATGTTCGACGCGAAGCGGTAGTCGATGCGGCGATCACCGAGTTCGCCCGGACCGGGTACCATGGCACGCCGACCACCGCCGTCGCCACCAGCGCCGGCATCTCCACCGCGTACGTGTTCAAGCTGTTCCCGAGCAAGGTGGAGTTGTTCGTGGCCGCCCTCGACCGCTGCTTCGAACTAGTGGAGCGGTCCCTCGCTGCCGGAGCCGCACGGGTGGCGGGCGCGGAGCCGGAGGCGATCCTGCACGAAATGGGCGGGGCGTACGCCGAACTCATCGCCGACAAGCGGCTGCTCATGCTCCAGGTGCACGCCCAGTCGGCGGCCGAGATCGCGGATATCGGCGCTGCGGTCCGGCGTGGGCTGGCCCGGGTCACCGACTACGCCAAGACCCGTTCGGGTGGGTCGGACGAAGCGGTGCAGCGCTTCATGGCCTACGGCCAGCTGTGCCATCTCATCACCACCCTCGGGCTCGACGGCGACGAAGGCGGCTGGGCGACGGTGCTCACCGCCGGAATCCGCCACTACCCGGAAGTGCCTGCGGGCGAAAGTGTTCCGCCGCAAGCGAGCGTCGAGTCCTCGCTACCTTCTGCTTGATTTCACTCGGCCCCGAGCCCCGGGGCCTTTCTTTCACCCATCTAGTGACTGAGTAGTCACTCACTCACCGAACAGAGGCAATCATGTCCACCACCACCGAGATCGTGCTCCCCGGCCTGGTCGAACCGCACGAACTGCGCACCACCCAGCGCGAACTGCCGGAGCCCGGCACGGGCCAAGCCATCGTCCGAGTCGAGGCCACCGGCGTCTCCTTCGCCGAACAGCAGATGCGCCGCGGCAAGTACTACGACCAGCCCGCCTTCCCCTTCGTCCCCGGCTACGACCTGGTCGGCACCGTCGAATCCCTCGGCCCCGGAACCGATCCCGCCCTCCGCGGCCGCCGCGTCGCCGCCCTCACCAAGACCGGCGGCTGGGCCACCCGCGTCCTCCTCGACGCCGCCGACCTGGTCCCGATCCCCGAGGGCCTGGATCCGGCAGCCGCCGAAACCTTCGTCGTCAACGGCATCACCGCCTGGCAGATGCTCCACCGCTACGCGAAAGTCCGTGCCGGGCAGACCATCCTGGTGCACGGCGCGAACGGGGGCGTGGGCTCGACCCTGGTCCAGCTGGCCCGCCTGGCCGGTGTCCAGGTGATCGGCACCGCCTCGGCCCGCAATGCCGAAGCCGTCGCCGCCCTCGGCGCGACCCCGGTCGACTACCGCGGCGACGTCACCGCCCAGGTCCGCGCCCTCGCCCCGAACGGCGTGGACGCGGTCTTCGACCACGTCGGCGGCCCCGGCATCGTCGACTCCTTCCGCCTGCTGGCTCCCGGCGGCACCCTCATCGCCTACGGCAGCGCCTCCACCAAGAACGAAGCAGGCAACTCCCGCCTCCCGGTCCTGACTCTCTTCGCCCGCTTGACGCTCTGGAATGCCTTGCCCAACAAGCGTTCCGCGCACTTCTACAACATCTGGGCGGACCGTCGCCGCCTCGCCGCGTTCCGCACCCGCCTGGCCACCGATCTGACCGCGGTCCTGGACCTGGCCGCGAGCGGCGCCCTGCACGCCCAGATCGCGGCTCGTTTCCCACTCACCGCGGCCGGCGAGGCCCTGACCCTGGCCGAATCCCGCACTGTCACCGGCAAAGTCGTGCTCGTGCCGCAGGCGGACTGAATACCGGCACCGGACCGAGATCGGATCGGTCACGACGCGGATCGGGGCGTTCTACGTGTCGAGGACCTCGGTTGCCAGTCGGTGCAGTTGTTCCGGTTGGCGGTCGGGTGGGAAGAGCCAGAGGGCGATCGAGGTGGCGCCGGCGTCGAGGAGGCCGCGGAGTTTCGCGCGGACTTGGGCTGGGGTGCCGGCGATGGCGTACTCGTCGATCCAGGGGTCTTCGATGGGGAGCGGTTCGCCGGGGGCGAGGGTGGCCAGGCGGGCGCGAACCGCGGTGCCGTGGTGGGATTTTCCGACGAGTGCGGTGTGGGCTTCGGCCTGTAGGAAGAAGCTGACGGCAGGTCGTACGGCCTCGCGTGCGGCGGCCGGGTCGTCGTCGATGGCGGTCAGGGCGAAGGCGGTGATCGGCGGGGCGGGGATGGGTAGCAGGGTCCGCGCCCAGTGTAGGTAGGAGGTGCCTGTCAGGGCGGAAAGCAGGATGCCGTCGGCTTTTTCGCCTGCCAGCCGCAGTGCGCGGGGGTTCACCGCTCCGAGCCAGATTTCCGGGGTTCGATCGGGTGGGAAGTCCAAGCGGATGTCGTTGAAGGTGTGGGCGGTGGTCTTGCGGTTGACCGTTTTGCCGCTCAGCAGGTCTCGCAGGGCGTCGGTGGTTTCGGCGAGTGCGGTGAGCGGGCGGTCGGGGCGCAGTCCCATCTGGTCGAGCCAGCCGGTATTGCCGAGGCCGATTCCGGCGCGGACCCGGCCGGGATAGGTGCGGGCGAGAGCCGAGACCTCCATGGCGAGGATCGCGGGATGCCGGGTCATGATGCCCGCAAGGCCGAGGCCCGCGGGGATCGTCTCGGTGGCGGCGAGGAGCTGGGTGAGGCCCGAGAGGCCGCCGGTGAAGAAGCAGTCCTCGGAGAACCAGAGTGCGCCGAAGCCGAGCCGTTCGGCGAGAGCGGCGCCGCCGGGAAGCGCTTCGGGAGGCGTGAGGCTGCCGAAGACGATGCCGATTTCGGATGTGGTGACCATGCCGGGATCAACTGGACACTGTGTCCGGATATTCCTTGATGGCATGGCCTGAAACGGAATTCACGAGTGGCGTCGGTGCGGCGGCGTAGATTGGGCCGCAGGACTAGGTCGGGAGGGCCGGGCATGAAACTGCCGAGTCGATTGCGTGAGTATCCGGTGGTCGGTGGGGGGATGGCGTTCAGCGAGCCGCACGAGACGGCGGATGGGACGGTCATCATCACGGTCACCGCGAGCGGGTTGCTGGGGCAGCGGCCGATCGGGGTGTTCGTGGTGCACGGGGGTGAGGTCCAGTTCGAGTCGGCGGTGGACGCCGGGCGGGTGGCGATCATCGGGGTGCTGACCGGGTTCGTGGCGGCGGCGTTCGCGACGGCGGCGGTATTGAAGCGGCCGCCGTGGCCGGATGTCAGGATCTCGCAGGAGCTTACGAAGCGGGTCCGAGCTGGGCGGTGAGCACTGCCGCCAGCTGAGCGACGCTGGTGGCGGTGCCGGGCGCGAGAGTCGTTCTGGCTCCGGCGAATCGATCGAAGATCAGACCTTCGATGACCGCTATGAGGTCGGCCGCCGCCGTCTCCGGGTCGGAGGACTTCAGGGCGCGGAACAGGTCGGTGGCGTGCCGGTGGGAGAACAGGCAGCCGACGAGCTTTGCGTGCAGGTCCGGATCGGCGAGCAGTTCGACGATGAGGGCGTGACGGGCGATCAGGTGGTTGCGGCGTTGCGCCAGTAGGCGATCCAGCCAGACCGCCATGCCCTGTGCGATTTCGCGGGGTTCGAGGCCGGTGGGAGGTGGGGTGGTGCCGTCGGCCTGGGCGGCGGCGAAATCGGTGCGCGAGCGGGTGGCTATGCGATCGACCACGGCTTCGATGAGGGCGCGTTTGGTGCGGAAGTAATAGGACGTCGAGCCCGCGGGGAGATCCAGGGCGGTGTCGAGGGCGCGGTGGGTGAGCGCCCGGAGTCCTTGGGCGGCAATCAGATCGATGGCGCACTCGACGATCAGGGTGCGGCGGTCCGGTGTAAGAGTGGTCACCTTTGTTCCTTTGCGGCTGCGAAATCCTCTACAACTATAGAGGAAGCTCTACGGATGTAGAGACGGCGGGAGGTTGGTCATGGATACGCAGGCCGTGGTGCTCGACGCGGACCAGCAGGCGGCCGCGGACCGGCTGGCCGAGATCGCGGGGCGGGTGGGCAAGCGGTGGCGGCGGCCGCGCGGGCTGTACCTCTACGGCGGACCGGGGCGGGGCAAGACCATGCTGATGGATCGGTTCTTCGCGGCCGTGCCGTCGAAGCGCAAGCGGCGCTTCCACTTCCACGGCTTCTTCGCCCGATTGAACGCGGGCGTGCACGAATACGGCTCCATCGATGCCTCGGCCGACGCGCTGCTGGGCGATGCCGAACTGCTCTGCTTCGACGAATTCCACGTGCATGACGCCGGGGACGCACGGCTGGTGGAGCGGCTGCTGGATCGGCTCTTCGCCCGGCGCATCACGCTGGTGGTGACCTCGAACTACCCGCCGGAGCAGCTGCTGCCGAACCCGTTGTTCCACCCCATGTTCGAGCCCGCCATCGCCGAGATCGTCGCGCATCTGGAGGTGGTGGCCGTCGACGGACCACTCGACTACCGCGAGATTCACGGTCGCCACACCGGATTCGCGGCGGGGGAGTACACGGTCGGCGAGTGCCCGGTCCGCGGCCGCGCCGAGGTGCCGATCGCGCACCGGCTCATGTACGCCCGCGCGGCCGGGAACGGCGAATTGACCGTCGATTTCGCCGAGATCTGCGGAATCCCGGTGTCGGCGGCCGACTTCCTGGCCCTGCTCGGCGAATACCGGCGCTGGACCGTGTGCGGCGTTCCGGACCTCACCACCGTGCCCCCGGATTGGGTCATGCGTTTCGTGAACCTCGTGGACGTGCTCTACGACGCGGACCTGGAACTCTCGATCTGGGCCGAGCGCAGCCGTGACGAACTGGGCAAAGAGGTGCGGCGGGTGCCGGATCTGTACCGCACGCTGAGCCGACTCGGCGAACTGCGGGTGCGGCGCACCGAACCGGTCGGATAGCTCCGGGCGTCCGGTGAGCGACAGGTGTGTGAACGCGCCGACTTGATCGACGCGCGAGATTCATTTGCCGTCCACACGGACGCGGTCGGGTGTTGCGGGCCGCTTTCTACCGTGCAGGGAGGAGGTAGCACCGAACCGGAGGGGAACCGATGCGAAACCTCGACAAGGCAGGCGAACCCGAGTGGGCACGGGGTTCCGGGCCGCGCGATGCGAGCGTCCCCGGCACCCGATTGCGGGTGCTGGTCGTCGCCGAATCCTTTCTTCCCCAGGTCAATGGCGTCACCAATTCGGTGCGGCGGGTGCTGGACCATCTCGCGGCCAAGGGGCACGAAGCCGAGTTGATGGCCCCCACCGGGCCCGCCAGGTACGCCGGCTTCCGGGTGCACGTGGTGCGCGGGGCGCGCTTGCCGTTCTATCGGGACTTCCGGATCGGGCTCGAGACCCGGCGGCGGCTCCGCAGGATCATGCGGGAGTTCCGGCCCGATGTCGTGCACATCGCCTCACCCGCGACGCTGGGTTATCAAGCCGCGAGAGTGGCGGCGGAGCTGGATGTTCCGACGGTGGCCATCTACCAAACCGATCTGGTCGGTTTCGCGGAGCGCTACGACCTGCCGGGTGGGGTGCGGACCATGGCCGCACTCACCCGGCGCATTCATTTACAGGTCGATCGCACCCTGGCCCCGTCCACCGCGAGCCTGCGGCAGCTGGAGCTGATGGGCGTGCCCGGGCTGGCGCGCTGGCCGCGCGGGGTGGACCTGCAACAGTTCGGGCCGTTCCGGCGGTCGGAGGAACTGCGAAAACGCCTGGCCCCCAACGGTGAAACGCTGATCGGCTACATCGGCCGCTTGGCGCCGGAGAAGGAACTCGAACTCCTCGCCCACCTGCGGGACGTGCCGGGCATCCGCCTGGTCATCGTCGGCGGCGGGCCGGAGGAGAAGCGGCTGCGCAAGCTGCTGCCGGATGCGGCGTTCCTCGGAGTGCTGCACGGTGCGGAGCTGGGTGCGGCCTACGCCTCGCTCGATGTCTTCGTGCACACCGGACGACACGAAACCTATTGCCAGGCAGCGCAGGAGGCCCTGGCCTCCGGCGTGCCCGTGGTCGCGCCCCGCTCCGGCGGGCCGATCGACGTGGTCGCGCCCGGCGCCGGATTCCTTTACCCCCCGGGCGATGCCGAGGCCATGGTGACGCTGGTGCGCCGCCTGGTCGAGGACCGGCAGCTGCGCGAGCAGACCGCCGATATCGCCCAGCGCAGTGTTCAATCCCGCTCCTGGGCGGCCGTCAACGATCTGCTCGTCCGCCACTACCGCGAGGTGATCGCGGAACGGCTGCACCCGGTTCCGGGTGAGCTCCCGCGCACCAAGGAGGCATCGTGATGCTCCGCATCTCCGTCATCGGCACCGGATATCTGGGCGCCACCCATGCCGCGGGCATGGCCGAACTGGGCTTCGAAGTGCTCGGCGTGGACAACAATCCGGAGAAGGCGGCGGCCTTGTCCGCCGGCCGGGTGCCGTTCCACGAACCCGGGCTGCCGGAGCTGCTGGCCGGTCACGTCGCCGGCGGCCGGCTGCGCTTCGGCACCTCGCTCGCCGAGGCCGCACGCTTCGCCGACGTCCATTTCCTCTGCGTGGGAACGCCTCCCACCCCGAACGGCGCGGCCGACCTGTCGCAGCTGTACTCGGTGCTGGACGGCTTGGTGCCGCACCTGACCCGCAACTGTCTCATCGTCGGCAAGTCCACGGTGCCGGTCGGCACCGCCGAGGCGCTCACCGCTCGCATCGCCGAGCTCGCGCCCGAGGGCATTTCGGTCGATCTGGCCTGGAATCCGGAGTTCCTGCGCGAGGGGCACGCCGTCTACGACACCCTGCACCCGAATCGCCTGGTCTTCGGCGTCACCAGCCCGGACGCGGAATGGGCGCTGCGCCAGGTCTATTCGACCCCGATCGCGGCCGGGTCGCCGGTGGTGGTGACCAACCTGCCCACCGCCGAACTGATCAAAGTCTCGGCCAATGCCTTTCTCGCCACGAAGATTTCGTTCATCAACGCGATGGCGGAACTGTGCGAACTGACCGGAGCCGACGTCACCCAGCTGGCCGACGCACTCGGTCACGACGATCGCATCGGCCGCAAATTCCTCGGCGCCGGACTGGGTTACGGCGGCGGCTGCCTCCCCAAGGACATCCGCGCCTTGATCGCCCGCGCCGGTGAACTCGGCGCCGACGACTCCGTCGCCTTCCTCCGCGATATCGACGCCGTCAACCTGCGCCGCCGCGATCGCGTGGTCAGCCAGACCTTGAACATCCTGCGCGCCAATGGATCCCTCACCACCGGCGCGCTCTACCCAGCCGGCGCATCGTCCTCCGATGCGGACGGCCCGGCAAGCTTCAGCCCCGCCCGCGTCGGCATCCTCGGCGCGGCCTTCAAACCCCTCTCCGACGACGTCCGCGACTCCCCGGCCCTGGACGTGGCCACCCGCCTGCACGCCGCCGGTCTCGAGGTAGCGGTCTTCGACCCCGCCGCCACCGAAACCGCCCGCGCCGTAGCCCCCCAGCTCACCTACGCCGCCACCCCCGCCGCCGCTCTCCACGAGGCCGACATCGTCCTGCACCTCACCGAGTGGAGCGAATTCCGCGACCTGGACCCGGTCTTCCTCCGCACGGTAGCCCGCGGCCGCGTAATCCTCGACGCCCGCAACACCCTCACCCCGGACCCCTGGCTCGCCGCCGGCTGGGACTTCCGCGCCCTCGGCCGCCTCATCGAACCCCGCACCCCCGCACCCGCACTCACCTACCCGACCCTCGCCACCAGCGCCGGCCGCCCGGTGCCGCAGCCGGACCCCGCACCTACCCTCGCGGTGTCCCCACTCAACCGCCTGCGCGCTCGGGTCCGCCGCAGCGCCTGAGCTTCCCAGCGCGACCCCGCGGCGCAGCACGCGCGGAATGCGTTCGCCTGCCGGTCGCTCTCACTCTGGCGTTCGGCGGCTGAACGGTTGCCCGCGTGCGGGGCGGCGATTCATGCTGGAAGCGTATGACTTCGGTGTTTGTGAAACCGGCCCGACGGACCGCTCGGCATGTAACTATGTGCCTGATTTTCTGCTGGACTCCGGTTGGGGGTGAATATGACTGGGGCGGGGACGGTGGCTACGCGCGCGATCGGGTTGATCGCGCTGCTGGTGCTGGCGGTCGTCGCTCTGCGCGGGCATATTCCGGGGACCGGGGGTCCGACCTCGCCGCATCCGCCGTCGGCGGTGACCATCGCGCTCATGCCGGTGCTGCTGCTGGTGTCGATCGTGATCCTGGCCGCGGGGGTGATCAACAGCCAGCATCGGCTGCCGTTGTCGATGCCGGAACCGGAACGGGATCCGGACAAGCGCTCGGTTCGGTTCGGTGCGCTCGGTTTGCTGCTGCTCATCGGCGCGGCCGCCGTGGCTTTGCTGGCCACCGCGATCGTGTCGGTGTATCTGGTGGGGCCGGGGCGTGAGGAGTCGGCGGAGTCCACGCCCACCCGGGCGCCGTCCACGTCCGTGGTCGAGACGGTGGAACCGCCTGCGCCGCCCGCTGATCCGATCTCCGCGCCCGCGCTGAGCGGCACCGCGCTCTTGCTGGTGGCGATCGGCGCGGGGCTGCTGGTGGCGGTGGCCATGGCCGGACTGGTGGTGGTCGCGCTGGGCTCCAGCCGCCGGGTGCCGCTGGCCCGGACCCCGAACGCGCCGCCCACCCCGAAGGAGGCGGTATCGCTGGCCAAGGTGGCGGCGATGGGCCTGGCGGCCATGATCGCGCCCGGTCAGGACCCGCGCACCGCCATCATCGCCTGCTATGTGGCGATGGAGAGCGGTCTGGCGACGGCGCGGGAGGTGGCCCCGCTGATCTCCGACACCCCCTCGGAAGTGCTGGCGCGCGCCTTCGACCGCGGCTTCCTGCACGATGCCTCGGCGCGGGAGCTGGTGGCGCTGTTCGAGGAGGCGCGGTTCAGCCCGCACGCCATGCTGGAGTGGCAGCGTATGCGAGCCGAGCAGCTGCTCCGCATCGTGCTGGCCGATCTGCAACGGCAGGCGGTATGAAAACCCTTGGCGCACCGCGCCTTTCCCGCTACCGGACGGAGGTCCGGCGATGAACCGCGTCGCGATCGTGGTGGGCGCGCTGATCCTGGCCGGATTCCTCGAACTGCTGGCGGTCGGCAATCGGCGCGACAGCCTGCTCATGGTGACCGCGATTCCGGTGGCCGGCGCGCTGGCCCTGCTGATCTGGTCGCTGGTGGAACGCACCCGGCGGCTGGAGGTCTCACCCGCCGACAACGAGATCGACAACGGCCCCGCCGAGATGCTGACCCGCTGGCAGGCCCGCGCCACCATGCTCGCCGACCGCTCCGAGGGCACCCGCGCGGACTGGGACCGCCATCTACGCCCCCTGCTGGCCAAGGAATTCGAGCTGACCAGCGGCCATCGCATGGCCAAGAACCGGCGAGCGCTGGAGATCGCCGGGCAGCTGCAATTCGGGCCGGAATTATGGCGCTGGGTGGATCCGGCGAATTCGGCCCTGCGCGATACCGTCAACCGCGCGCCCGGGCGGGCGGCGCTGGACGAGATCCTGCGCCGCCTCCAGACCATGTGACTTCGACACCGGGATTTGAGAAATGACTTCACCGATGGACGTGACCGTCAAGCGCACCGACGCCGTGCTCCGCGAGGTGGGCCGGGTGGTGGTGGGCAAGCGGGACGAACTGCAACTCATCATGATCTCGGTGCTGTCCGGCGGGCACATTCTGATCGAGGACCTGCCCGGCTTGGGTAAAACCCTGATCGCGCGCTCGTTCGCGGCGGCGCTCGGGCTGAACTTCACCCGCGTGCAGTTCACGCCGGACCTGCTGCCCGCCGATCTGATCGGCTCCACCATCTACGACATGCATTCGGGCCGTTTCAGTTTCCGGCGCGGTCCGGTGTTCACGAACATGCTGCTGGCCGACGAGGTGAACCGCACCCCGCCCAAGACCCAGGCCGCGCTGCTGGAGGCGATGGCCGAGGGGCAGGTGTCCATCGACGGTGAAACCTTCCCGCTCCCGGACCCTTTCATCGTCTTCGCCACCGACAACCCCATCGAATACGAGGGCACCTACCCGCTGCCGGAGGCCCAGCTGGACCGTTTCGCCATGCAGCTGCGCCTGGGCTATCTCTCGGAATCCGATGAGATGAACATGATCCGCCGCCGCCTGGAACGCGGTTCCACCCCCGCTCAGGTCGGCCAGGTGGTGGACGCCGAGGGCCTGCTGGAGATGCGCCAGAGCGTCGAGTTCGTCACCGTCCACCCCGATGTCGTCGGTTACGTCGTCTCGCTCGCCGCCGCCACCCGCGGCCACCCCCAGGTCGAGGTGGGCGCGAGTCCCCGCGCCGAACTCGACCTGGTCCAAATGGCCCGCGCCCGGGCGCTTCTCAACGGCCGCGACTTCGTAGTCCCCGAAGACGTGAAGGCCCTCGCGGTCTCCGCCATGGCGCACCGCATCACCCTCCGCCCGGAAATGTGGGTCCGCCGTATCCGCGGCGAGGACGTGATCTCCGAACTGCTGCGCCGCCTCCCGGTCCCGCGCGCCACCACCGCGTGAGCCGAGTCATGCCGCACCACCAGCCCCCGCCGCTCCCCGTCTGTCGAGGGTGTTCGGTGAGGCACGCATGAGACATCGCGATACGACGACGGCGTCCGAGGCCGAATTGCGGTGGCGGCCGGCGCCATTGGTGTTCATGCTGGCGGCCGTGTCGGCGCCGGCGCTGGTGCTGGCGGTTTTGCTGGCGCAGTGGCAGCTGGTGGTTTTCGCCGCGCCGATGCTCGGGGTGCTGGCGACCGCGCCATTGCAGATGTCGCGCACCAAGATTCAGGTGGACGGCGCGGGCGTGCTGCGGTGTTTCGAGACCGAAGAGGTGGAGCTGAACGCGGCCGCGTATGTGGAGAGTGGGCACGCGCTGCTGCGGCTGCATCAGGAATCGGTGCCGGGCATGGATTTACGGGTCGAGGAGACGATCGATTCCGGGTCCGCGCCCGCCGGGCTGCGGCTGTCGCTGTCGGCGGATCGGTGGGGCCGGTATCCGATTCCGCTGCGGGTGACGGCCTTGAGCCCGGCCGGGCTGGCGGTGGCGTCGGTGCGGTTGCCCGCGGGTGAGGTGTACGTGTACCCGATCACCGATCCGCAGCGAATGCGCCTGCCGCGCACCGAACTTCCGGAACGCATCGGCGCGCATCTGACCCGGCGGCACGGTCCCGGCGTGGAGTTCGCGGATGTGCGCGCCTATGCGCCCGGCGATCAACTGCGCACCGTGAACTGGGCGGTGAGCGCCCGGCGCGGACGGTTGTTCGTCACCGAGCGGTTCACCAACCGTGCGGCGGATGTGGTTGTGCTGGTGGACACTTCGCTGCAAGCCCCCGGTCCGGCCACCGATGCCCTGGAGCGTTCGGTGCGCGGCGCCGCTCAGGTGGCCCAGTCCGCGCTGCAATCCGGGGATCGGACGGCGGTGGTCTGCCTGGGCCGTTCGCCGCGCTGGCTGCGCCCGGACATCGGCCGCCGCCAGTTCTACCGCATCGTCGACACCGTGCTCGATGTCGGCGACGAGCACATCGACACCTCCGGCACGCTGGCCCCGCACGCGGCGGTGCCGATCGGCGCGGTGGTGGTGGCCTTCTCCACGCTGCTCGACACCCAGTTCGCGCTCTCGCTCATCGATCTGCGCAAGCGCGGTCACGTGGTCGTGGTGGTGGATGTGCTGCGCGGCCCGCCCTTCACCGAGCTCGACCCGACCCTGGCCCGCATGTGGCAGCTGGAGCGGGCGTCCATGTATCGCGATATGGGGACCGTCGGCGTGGATATCGTCTCCTGGCCCGAAGACACCCGGCTGGATCAGGCCATGCGCCTGGTGCCCGAGCATCGCCGGACCGTGCGGGTGCGCCGATGACCAGATTCCTCGCCGTGCTCGCCGGCCTGCTGCTGGCCTTGGCCGTGGCCCTGGTGCAGCCGTGGGCGGCCGCCCCGGTGCTGATCCTGGCCGTACTGGGCTGGCGCTGGCGGATCGCCGCGGTCGGCGCGGTGCTGGTGGCGCTGGCCGTGCTGGCCTTCGTGGACACCGGGGCGCTGGTGGCGGGATCCATCGGCCTGGTCGCCACCACCTACCTGCTGAATACGGCCACGGTTTCGGCCCCGATCGGCGTGGTGCCGACCACCATCCCGTCCGTGGCGGGCGCGCTGGTCTTCACCGTGGCCGCCGGCGCCGCCACCCTGCTGCCCACCGGCCTGGCCTGGCTGCCGATCGCCGCGCCGATCGCGGTGATCCTGCTGTACGCCTCGGTAATTCGCGGGCTCGCCGAATAATCTCTTCCGGCCCGGTGCCCGTCCTGGTTCACTGTCGGCATGGACGAGAAGCAGTTGGTGCGCACCTCGAAGCGGTTGTCGCGGCATCTGCGTCACGCGCCGGAGGAGATCGGCATCGCGCTCGATGCCGCGGGCTGGGTGCCGGTCAGCGAGCTGCTGGCCGCGCTGGACAGCCACGGCCGCCGGGTCACGCCCGCCGAACTGGACGAGGTGGTGGCGCGGAACAACAAGCGCCGCTTCGAGTTCGACGGCACCCGGACCAGAATCCGTGCCAGCCAAGGGCATACGGTGGCGGTCGAGCTCGAGTACGCGGTCACCGTGCCGCCGGATGTGCTCTATCACGGCACGGTCGCCGCGGTGCTGCCCGCCATCGCCGCGGAGGGCCTGAAACCCATGGCCCGGCATGCCGTTCACCTCTCGGCGGATATCGAGACCGCGACCAAGGTGGGCGCGCGGCGCGGCAAGCCGGTGATTCTCACCGTGGACGCCGCGGCTATGCACCGCGACGGACACGAATTCCGGGTGAGCACGAACGGCGTCTGGCTGGTCGCGGCGGTGCCCGCGGACTATCTCACCGGCTACTGAACGACTCGGCCCGCGTGCGCCTTTGGCTGAATTGCCCGGAATGCCCGAACCAAAGGTCCGGGCATTGCCGTGGTTTCGGGGCCCGAGCCCCCGAAACCCCTGCGGGCGGGGGAACCCGCTACTGAAGCGCCGGTGGCATTCTGGTCGGTTTGATTCGCCCGGCGTCGATCAGCACTTTGAAGGCCGCAGCCTTGCGTGCGCACTCCGTCACCACACAGCGGCGATGCTGCTGCATGGTCCGGTGGGCCTCCTGCACCCCGAGCGGGTGATCCGGCGCCACATGGGACCACGCCGAGGAGGCGATCACCGGATCGGGGGAAATGTTGTGCTCGTTGTTGATTCGCTCGCGTATCCGGTCCACGGACAGTCTGTCGTCCGGAATGCGATGTGGGTAGTGATGCAAGCTCAGCAGCACCGCAGCGGTGACCGTCAGCATTGCGAGAGTGGCCGTGAACACTTGCCAGCCGGCCATTGGCTCACCTTCTCCGTCGTCAATCGGTAGTAATGGTTCGCTAGATATTCACCGTACGGCTTTCGGTGTTACTTGTGCCAGTACCGAATCGGTCAGAAACAGATGAATTTCGGCCTCTTTCAGCAACTTACCTGCTGGTTCCGCTCCGATCACGCCGAAAGTTTGCGACGATTCGTAGGGTGACCGATGGGCAGGGCCAACTGCGCTCCATCACCAGTGCGGCGCTGCTGGTCGAGTTCGCCATCGGCCGCGGCCTGGAGCGGGCGGATATGCTGCGCCGGACCGGAATTCGCGAATCGGACCTATTGGACTCGACCGCCGAGATCACCATGAGCCAGGAACTGGCCCTCATGCACAATGTGGTGACCGGCGTCGGCGACGAACCCGGCATGGGCCTGATGGCCGGATTGCTCTGTCACCCACCGAGTCTGGGCGTCCTCGGCTTCGCGCTGATGAGCTGCCCCACCGTGCGCGAGGCGGTCGACCTGGCGCTGCGCTACGCCGATCTCACCTTCACCGTGGCGCGCCATCAACTGGTCATCGACGGTACGGAAGCCTCCATCGTGCGCGACGACAGCGCCGTACCCGCCCACCTGCGCCGCTTCGCGGTCGAACGCGATGTGGCGGCCATCTGGACCATCCAGCAGGACGTGCTGCCCGTACGCACCCCGCTCAGCCGGGTCGCGGTGGCCTTCCCGCCGCATCCGGTCTACGAGATGTTCGGCGCCATGCTCGGCGTCGAGGAGGTCGTCTTCAACGCACCCCGCTCGGTCGTGACCGGTCCGCTCAGCTTCCAGGAAATGCCGCTGCCGCAGGCCAATTCGGCCACCGCCCGCTTCTATGAACAGCAATGCGCGGACCTGATGCAGCGCCGCAAACGCCGGCAGGGCCTGGCCGGTCGCGTCCGCCAGCTGCTGATCAGCAACGGCGGCGTGGCCGATCAATCCCGCGTCGCCTCCGACCTCGATGTCAGCGTCCGCACCCTGCGCCGCCGCCTCGCCGACGAGGGCACCACATTTCGCGAACTGGCAACCGAGACAGTCGGTTTGCTCGCCGAGGAACTCCTGACCACCGGAATGACGGTGGAACAGGCCGCGACCCGCCTCGGCTACGCCAGCGTCTCCGCCTTCACCTCCGCCTTCCGCTCTTGGAAGGGCCAGTCCCCGGGCCAATTCGCCCGCGAGAACCGCGGGCGAGTCTCAGCGCGCAACTAGCCGCATCGGACCGGTCGCACGCGATAGCCGTCCGATCAGCGCCCGAGCGCCGCCGCCAGCTCCGAATTGGTGGGCTCCACGAGCACCGCCCCGCTCGGCACCACGACCACCGGGATGTTCTTGCGCCCGCCCGCGAGCCGGATCGCCTCGTTGCGCGCGACCTCGTCGTGCTCCACGTCGATCTCGGTGAACGCCACGCCCTGCTCGCGTAGCCACGTCTTCGCGCGACGGCAGTCGCCGCACCAGTCCGCGCCGTACATGCGCACGTTTTCGTCCATATGCCCGACTCTGCCACATCCGGCGCACCGGCCGCGCGGAGCTACCCGGGGGCTATCGGGTCGAACCGGTTGGTCCGGCAATCCACAGAACCCCGCCAAACACGCCACACCGCCGGATCACAGTCGCCTCGTACCGTTTCCTACATGGCCTATCTGGACCGCATTACCCAAGACCCGACCATCTGCCACGGCGTCCCGGTCCTGCGCGGTCGCCGCTTCCCGGTGGATCTGCTGCTCGGCCTGCTAGCGGCGGGCATCCCGCCCGCCGAGATCCTCGCCGACCATCCCGAACTCGAGCGGGAAGACCTGGTCGCCGTCCTCGAATACGCGACCCTCGACACCGCCGACGGGAGGCGCGCCCTCGCCCCGGCGCCGGCCCTCCGCCACCCCGGCATGCACTCCGGATGCCTCCACCCGCATCGCCGGCTCCGTGTATCAGCGGCGATCCCGTCCGTGACCACACCCGCCTGACGGCAACGCCCCGCCGCTCCATGCCGGCCAGCCGATCACCGGAACTCGCGGTGCGGGAACGGGACTGGGCCGCGACCTGATCGGTCGCGGCCCAGCTTTGTCACCCCCGGAGACGGTTGTCCCTCCGAGCTCAGGCGGTGACGGTCTGCTGCTCCCGCTGGAGTTCCAGGGCGATATCGATGAGCTGATCCTCCTGGCCGCCGACGAGCTTGCGCTGACCGGCGCGAACGAGCATCTCGGCCGCCGAGACGCCGTAGCGCTCGGCCTGGCGTTCGGCGTGGCGCAGGAAGGAGGAGTACACGCCCGCGTAGCCCATCATGAGGGCCTGACGGTCCAGCAGGCATTCGGACGGCATGGCCGGGCGGACAACGTCTTCCGCGGCATCGGTGACGGCGAAGAAATCGACGCCGGTCTTGATGTCGAGTTTGTCGCAGACGCCGATGAAGGCTTCGACGGGCAGGTTGCCCGCGCCCGCGCCGAAACGGCGTGCGCTGCCGTCGATCTGGGTGGCGCCCGCGCGCACCGCGTACACCGAGTTGGCCACGGCCAGGCCGAGGTTCTCGTGGCCGTGGAAGCCGACCTGCGCGTCGTCGCCGAGTTCGGCGACCAGCGCGGAGACGCGGTCCGAAACCTGCTCCAGCACAAGGGCGCCCGCGGAGTCCACGACGTACACGCACTGGCAGCCGGCGTCGGCCATGATGCGCGCCTGCTTGGCCAGCTTCTCCGGGGTGGTGGAGTGCGCCATCATCAGGAAGCCCACAGTCTCCAGGCCCAGGTCGCGGGCGAGCCCGAAGTGCTGGATGGAGACGTCGGCCTCGGTGCAGTGGGTGGCGATGCGGCAGATGCTCGCGCCATTGTCCTGCGAGATCTTGATGTCTTCCTTGACGCCCACGCCGGGCAGCATCAAGAAGGCGATCTTGGCCTGCTTGGCGGTCTCGGCCGCGACCTTGATCAGTTCCTGCTCCGGGGTTTTGGAGAACCCGTAGTTGAACGAGGAACCGCCGAGGCCGTCGCCGTGGGTGACCTCCAGGACCGGCACGCCGGACGCGTCGAGGGCGGCCACGATGTCACGCACCTCGTTCACGGTGAACTGGTGGCGCTTGTGGTGCGAACCGTCACGCAGCGACGTGTCGGTGACGCGGATGTCGAGATCCGCCGAGAACTTCTTGAGAACGTTCGGATTGCTCACTGTCGGAACTCCTTACACCCGAGTCGAGAGGATCTGGGACGCCATCACGTCGCCGACCTTGGTGGCGGCGGCCGTCATGATGTCGAGGTTGCCCGCGTACGGGGGCAGGAAGTCGCCGGCGCCCTCGACCTCGACGAAGATCGAAACCTTCGCCATGCCACCGGAGATCACCGACGGCTCGTCGAACTGCGGCTCGTTGAGCAGGCGGTAGCCGGGCACGTACTCCTGGATCGACTTCTCCATGCGGTAGATGGAGTCGGCGATGGCATCGTGATCGGCATCCTCGGGGATGGCGCAGAAGATGGTGTCGCGCATGATCATCGGCGGCTCGGCCGGGTTCAGGATGATGATGGCCTTGCCGCGCTTGGCACCGCCGATGGTCTCAACGCCTTTGGAGGTGGTCTTGGTGAATTCGTCGATATTGGCGCGGGTTCCGGGTCCGGCGGACTCGGAAGACACCGACGCCACGATCTCGGCGTACTCGACCGGGACGACCCGCGACACGGCGGCTACCATCGGGATCGTCGCCTGACCACCACAGGTGATCATGTTGACGTTCGGAGCGTCGGACAGCGAATCCAGGTTCACCGGCGGAATGACGGCGGGGCCGACAGCGGCGGGGGTGAGGTCGACGGCGCGGATACCCGCCTCCGCGTACTTGGGCGCGTACGCCCGGTGCACATACGCCGAGGTGGCCTCGAACAGCAGATCCGGCTTCTCGTCAAGTGCCAGTAGCCAATCCGCGCCTTCGGCGGAGGTTTCCAGGCCCAGGCCCCGGGCGCGCTTGAGCCCCTCGGAGTCCGGATCGATACCGATCATCCAGCGCGGTTCGATCTTGTCCGAACGCAGCAGCTTGTACAGCAGATCGGTACTGATATTGCCGGACCCGACGATCGCGGCGGTGACTTTGCTTGCGGTCACGGCTTTCTCCTACTCGGTGAGCTCAGCTGAAAGACAGGTGGACGTTGCCGAGCCCGGTGAACTCGGCGATGAACTCGTCACCCGGACGGGCGTCGATGGCGCGGGTGCAGGATCCGGGCAGGATGATGTCGCCCGCCTTGAGCCGCACGCCGAACGAGGCGACCTTGCGGGCCAGCCACGCCACGGCGATCGTGGGATCGCCCAGCACGGCATCGGAACGGCCCTCGGCGATGACCTCGCCGTTGCGGGTCAGCACCGCGTCGATCGCCTTGATATCCAACTGATCCGGCGCGACGCGCTGCTTCCCGAGGACGAACCCGGCGGAGGAGGCGTTATCGGCGATGGTGTCGCAGAGGCCGATCTTCCAGTCCTTGATCCGGGTATCGATCAACTCGATCGAAGGCGCGTATGCCACGGTCGCTTTCAGCACGTCTTCTTCGGTGCAGTCCTCGCCCGGCAGGTCCGCGCCCAGGATGAAGCCGACCTCGACCTCGACGCGCGGGTACAGGTACTTGGCGGTATCGACCGGAACGTCTTCGTGGACTTCCATTTCCGCGAGCAGATGCCCGTAGTCCGGTTCGTCGACGCCCATCATCTGCTGCATGGCCTTGGACGAAAGCCCGACCTTGTGGCCTACGACTTTGGCGCCGCCCGCGAACCGCCGGCGCATATTGATCAGCTGGATCTCGTAGGCATCGACCACATCGATGTCCGGATGCCGTGCGACCAGTGGGTCGAGGGCAACGCGATCCCGCTCTGCGACGGCTAGTTCTTCCGCCAGTTCCTTCCGTAGCGCGTCGGTCAGCACGCTGTGTTCCTCTCATCGGGGGTACCGGCCGGTGGCCACGACCTTACGAGACTAGAAACTGAAACGAGTTTTTGTGAAGAACATCGCTTCAGCAGTCCCATCTGCCAGACCAACATAGACCAAACCAGGATTGATTCTATAACGTGTTCTACATGACTGATCGGGATTACGACGTGGTGGTGGTCGGCAGCGGTGCCGCCGGTATGACCGCCGCCCTCGCCGCCGCGCACCGCGGTCTCCGCACGGTGCTCATCGAAAAGGCCGCTCATTACGGCGGTTCTACCGCGCGCTCGGGTGGTGGCGTCTGGATTCCCGGAAACAAAGTGCTCAAGGCCGCGGGCCGCGGCGACGACCTCGACGAGGCGCGCACCTACCTGTACAGCATCATCGGCGACGTGGTGCCCAAGGAGAAGATCGACACCTACCTCGATCGCGGGGCCGAGGCGTTCGACTTCGTGCTGGAGCACTCGCCGCTGAAGATGACCTGGGTGCCGGGCTACTCCGACTACTACCCGGAGGCACCGGGCGGCAAGGCGGACGGCCGCAGCTGCGAACCCAAGCCCTTCAACACCAAGATCCTCGGCGACGAGCGGTTCAAGCTGGAACCCCCCTACTCCAAGGCGCCGCTGAACGTGGTCGTCACCCAGGCCGACTTCAAGAAGCTCAACCTGATTCGCCGCCACCCCTCCGGCATGGCCCGCGTACTGCGCGTCGGCACCCGCTGGGCGTGGGGCAAGGTGACCGGTAAGGCCCTGGTCGGCATGGGTCAGGCGATCATCGCGGGCATGCGCAAGGGGCTCATGGACGCGAATGTGCCGGTGCTGCTGAACACTCCGCTCACCGGGCTGATCGTCGAGGACGGTGTGGTCACCGGCGTCGAAGCCACCCACGAGGGCGAGACCGTGCGGTTCACCGCCAAGCACGGCGTGATCCTGGCCGCCGGCGGATTCGAGCACAACGCCGAAATGCGGCACAAGTACCAGCGCGAGCCCATCACCACCGAGTGGACCACCGGCGCCAAAGCCAATGAGGGCGACGGCATCCAGGCCGGCATCGCGGTCGGGGCGGACCTCGACTTCATGGAGGACGCCTGGTGGGGACCCACCACGTTCAAGGGTGAGGGCAAGCCGTGGTTCGCGCTCGCGGAACGTAATCTGCCCGGCAGCATCATGATCAACACGCAGGGCGAGCGATTCGGTAATGAGTCCGCTCCTTACGTGGAAGCTGTGCACACCATGTACGGCGGCGAGTACGGGCAGGGTGAGGGTCCGGGCGAGAACGTGCCGTGCTGGCTCGTCTTCGACAATCGCTACCGGAGTCGCTACATCTTCGCCGGTTTGCAGCCTGGCCAGCGGATTCCGTCCCGCTGGATGGAAAACGACCTGATCGTCGTCGCCCCCACCGCGGCCGAACTGGCCGAGAAGATCGGTGTGCCGGCCGATAACCTGGCCGCCACCATCGAGCGCTTCAACGGGTTCGCCGAGACCGGCAAGGACCTCGACTACAAGCGCGGCGACAGCGCCTACGACCGGTACTACGGCGACCCGACCATCAAGCCGAACCCGTGCCTGAACAAGCTCGAGGTCGGCCCGTTCTATGCGGTCAAGATGGTCCCCGGCGACCTCGGCACCAAGGGTGGCCTGGTCACCGACAACGACGCGCGCGTGCTGCGGGCCGACGGGTCGGTTATCGAGGGGCTGTACGCGGCGGGCAACAACTCGTCGCCGGTCATGGGGCACACCTACGCCGGGCCCGGCGCGACCATCGGACCCGCCATCACCTTCGGCTACCTGGCCGCGCTGGATATCGCCGCCAAGGCGAAGAACAGCGCGCCGGTCGCCGAGAAAGCCTCCTGAACCGTCCCAACCCGGTTCAGGATCGGGTTGGGCGCGAGTCCGGGTCACGTCGAGCCCGCGCCCAACCCACCCCTCGCGTCATCGGATCTCTCACCCGGTGCCGCGAGCTCAACTGAATAATCACACTGCACGGGGGCGGTGGGATCCCCTGTTCCCACCGCCCGCCGTGGTTGTCCGGCGGGCCGTCCCGCCGAGCGGACGCGCTGCTTGCGCGGGCCCCGCGGCACGCCGCACCATCGGAACCGGGTGCGCGCCGCACCATCGGACCCGGATTCACGCGGAGGGTGAGCGCCCACCGATCACGAGGAGACTTCATGGCCATCGATCCGAATATCGCGCTCGGCGCACAGCTGCCGTCCGTCGAATTCAGCTGGACGCCAACCGATGTGCAGCACTACCACCTCGCCCTGGGTGCGGGCGCGCGCTGGACCGACCCGGCCGAACTGCGCTACCTCGATGACCGCGAACCGCAGGTGCTGCCCACCTTCGCCACCGTCGCCCCGTTCTTCCACGAGACCGAGCCGCCCAAGGTGCAGTTCCCCGGCATCGACATCGACCTGGCCAAGGTCGTGCACGGCAGCCAGGAGATCGTCGTCCACCGTCCGATCCCCGCCTCCGGCAAGGCCACCTTCGAACGCCGCATCAGCGAGATCTGGGACAAGGGCTCCGCCGCCGTCATCTGGCAGGAGCACACCGCCACCAGCTCCGACGGCGAACTCCTCTGGACCGCACGCTCTTCCATCTTCGCCAAGGGCGAAGGCGGCTTCGGCGGCGACCGCGGCCCCAGTTCCAAAACCGAACTCCCCGACCGCGCACCGGATTTCGAGGTGCTGACGCCGACGCTGCCGCAGCAGGCCCTGCTGTACCGCATGTGCGGCGACCGCAACCCCCTGCACTCGGATCCCGAATTCGCCCGCAACGCCGGCTTCCCCAACCCGATCATGCACGGCCTGGGCACCTACGGCCTGGTCTGCAAGGCCGCCACCGACACCGTCCTCGGCTCCGATGCCGCCCGCGTCAAGGGCATCCGCACCCGCTTCGCCGGCGTCCTCTACCCGGGCGAGACCCTCCGCTCCCGCATCTGGCAGCAGGACGGCGAACTCCGCATCGCCGTCACCGCCGTCGAGCGCGACGACGCTCCCGTCCTGGCCGACGTGGTCCTCACCTACAGCTGACCTCGCACGACCCGCTGGGCCGCGACCGCGATCGGTCGCGGCCCAGCGTCGTTTCCGAACCAGTCTTCCGATGTATACGCATGGATAAAAACAGGAGACTGTAAGCTATTCATCGTCTTGCTGATACTGCCTAACGTTGTCCTTGTTCGGTTCGACAGAGCAACCGGCGACACAGCGTTCAGGAGGAGAAGACGATGCGTGCGGTAATCCAGAAGTCCTTCGGTGGTCCCGAGGTCCTCGAGGTGGTCGAGGTCGAGAAGCCCGAACTGCGCTCCGGTGAGGTACTCGTGCGGGTGCATGCCAGCGCGGTGAACCCGGTCGACGTGGCGGTTCGTTCGGGCGCCTTCCCGCTGCTCGGTCAGCCGCCGTTCGGTGTCGGCTGGGATATCTCCGGTGTGGTCGAGGAGGTCGGTCCGGGGGCGCGGTACGAGGTCGGCGAGGAGGTGTACGGGATGCCGTTCTTCCCGCGCGCCGCGACCGGTTACGCCGAGTACGTGGCGACGCCGTCGCGTCAGGTGGCGCGGAAGCCCAAGTCGCTCAGCCACGTCGAAGCCGCCGCGCTTCCGCTGGCGGTGCTCACCGCCTGGCAGGGGCTGGTCGATCGCGCCGGGGTGCAGGAGGGGGATCGGGTTCTCATCCATCGCGCCGCGGGTGGGGTCGGTCATCTGGCCGTGCAGATCGCCAAGGCGCGGGGCGCGTACGTGATCGCGCTGGCCAGTGCCGCCAAGCATGATTTCGTGAAGAGCCTCGGTGCGGACGAGGTGATCGATTACCGCACCACGGATTTCACCGAGGCGGTGCGGGATGTCGATATCGTCTTCGACTCGGTCGCCGACGCCGCACGAAATGTACTGGTGCTCAAGCCCGGTGGGGTGCTGGTGAGCATTCTCGAGCACGCGAACCCCGAAGCCGCCGCAGCCGTGCAGGCCGCCGGCCGCCGCTTCGCCGGAGTCTCGGTGGAACCGGATTACGCTGCGCTGGAAGCGATCACGGAATTGGTGGAGGCGGGCAAACTGCGTCCGACCATTGCCGAGACGCTGCCGTTGACCGAAGCGGGCAAGGCGCACGACCTGGTTGCCTCCGGGCAGACGGTCGGCAAGGTTGTACTCACCGTCGACTGATATCGAAACGAAGGAGAGCCGCGATGGACGTCCTCAGCGAGGCCCTGGCCTCCATGCGCACCGGCGCACCGCATTCGGTGCGCACCGAGGGGCGTGCGCCATGGGCGATGCGCCTGCCGGACGTCCTCGGCGCGGGCTTTCACATTGTGCTGCACGGGAATTGCTGGTTCTATCCCGCCGCGGATGCCGAGCCGATTCCGCTCGGCCAGGGCGACCTGGTGTTCGTGCGCCATGGAGCGGGGCATGTGCTGGCGGACCATCCCGACACACCGGCCGCCGACCCCCGCCCCGACCAGTACATCGTGTGCCCGCCGATCGGTGTGCTGCGCATGGGCGTGGCGGGTCCGCCCACCGCCGCCCTGCTCTGCGGCAACTACCACCTCGACGGCAAACGCCCCCACCCCCTGCTCCGCCAGCTCCCCGAGGTGATCCACCTCCCCGCCCGCCACGGCCGCCACCCCGAACTCAATGCCGCCGTCCAACTCCTGGCCGCCGAACTCGACAACCCCCGCATCGGCTCCCACGGCATAGTCCCCGCCCTCATCGACTCCCTCCTGCTCTACATCCTCCGAGCCTGGATAGAAGACCAGCCGCAATCGGAAGCAGTGGGATGGGCTGCGGCCCTGCGCGATCCGGCCGTCGCCCCGGCCCTGCAAGCCATGCACACCGACCCCGCCGCCGCCTGGACCGTCCAATCCCTGGCCGACCACGCGGGCCTGTCCCGAGCCGCTTTCGCCCGCAAATTCACCACCATGGTCGGCGAACCCCCACTCGCCTACCTCACCCGCTGGCGTCTCACCACCGCCGCCCGCCTCCTGCGCGAAGACGACCTGCCCATCGAAAAGGTAGCCGCCCGAGCCGGTTACAGCTCCGAGTTCGCCTTCGGCAAGGCCTTCAAACGCGAATACGGCCAAGCCCCCGGCCAATACCGCCGCCAAGCCCGCACCGCGGCCTGACCCCGCGAATGACGAAGGCCCCCTGCGGATTACGCGGGGGCCTTCGTAGTTCGTCTACAACCAGGTGTCGAGGGTGGTTGTGGTGAGGAAGTGTTCGAGGTCGGCTCGCCAGGGCGCCGGGGTGGACTTCTCGGGTTCGATGGCGGTGTATTGGCCGCGGTAGAAGAGGAGTGGCCTGTCGGAGCCCGTGGACTCCGACAGGGCCAGGACGCGGCCGACCACTATGTAGTGGTCGCCCCCGTCCAGCACGTTGTCCACTTTGCACTGGAGTGTGGCCAACGCGCCGTCCAGGACCGGGAGCTTCAGATCCGTTGTGTGCCAGGGGACGCCGGCGAACTTGTCGGGTTCGCGGGAGCCGAAGCGGGCGCAGACGGGCTGTTGTTCCTCGGCGAGGATATTGACGCAGAACATGCCGGACTTCTCGATGGCCGCCCAGGAGCGCGAGGCTTTGGTGGGGCAGAAGAGGACCAGCGGGGGATCGAGGGACAGGGCGGCGAAGGACTGGCAGGCGAAGCCGATGGGGGCGGGGCCGCCCTCGGCATCGTCGTCGAAGGTGGTGATCACGGTGATGCCGGTGCAGAAGCTGCCCAGCACATTCCGGAACTGCCGTCCGTCGATGGCGGGGTATTCGTCAGTGGTCATGTCCACCCTGTCGCTCGCTTACTTGAATCCGACGGTGAAGTCGTGGCCCCACAGGCTGACCGCGGTGGATTCGCGGGCGATCCAGGACTCGTCCTCGACTTCGAGGCCCTCGCAACCGAATTCGATATCGAATCCGCCCGGCGTCTTCATGTAGAAGGAGAGCATCTTGTCGTTGATGTGGCGACCCAGGGTGGCCGACATCTTGACCTTCTTGCGGTTGGCGCGATCCAGGCAGAGCCCGACGTCGTCGGAGTTCTCCACCTCGACCATCAGGTGCACGATGCCGGTCGGATTGGGCAGCGGCAGGAACGCCAGCGCGTGATGGCGCGGGTTGCAGCCGTAGAAGCGCAGCCAGGCCGGGTCACCGTCGGCGGGACGCCCCACCATCTGCGGGGGCAGGCGCATGGAATCGCGCAGGCGGAAGCCGAGCACGTCCTGGTAGAACGCCTGTGCCGCGGCATCATCGGTGCAGGTGAGCACGACGTGGCCGAGGCCCTGTTCGGCGGTGACGAACTTGTGGCCGTAGGGGCTGACGAAGCGGCGGCCCAGGTACTGCGCACCGTGGAACGCCTCGAGGGTGTTGCCGGAGGGATCGTCGAAGCGGATCAGGCCCTCGACGCGCCGCTCGAGCTTCTCCTCCTTGGTGCCCTCGACGAAGGCGACCCCGGCCTTGGACAGCGCGTCCCGAAGATCTTGCAGCGCAGGCGCATCGGTGACCTCCCAGCCGGAGACCAGCAGCCGGTCCTTCTCGCCCGGCACGATCACCAGGCGGGCCGCGAAGTCGTCCATGCGCAGGTAGAGCGCGTCGGGATTGTTCCCCGAGCCCTCCATCATGCCGAGCACTTTGAGCCCGTATTCGCGCCAGGCCGCCATATCGGTGGCCTCGATGCGCATGTAGCCGAGGGCTTTGATCCCCATGCTTACTTCTCCTTGACGCCGAGCAGGAAGTCCGTTGCCAGGCGGTTGAATTCGTCGAACTTCTCCAACTGCGCCCAGTGCCCGCAACCGCCGAAGACATGCAACTGCACGCGCGGGACCATCTTCAAGGCTACGAGCGCGCCGTCGATCGGGTTCACCCGATCTTCGCGGCCCCAGATCATCAGCACCGGCTGCCGCAGCTTGAAGGCATCGCGCCAGATCATGCCCTTGGCGAAGTCCGCGCCCGCGAACGATTTGCCCATGGCGCGGGTGGCGGCCAGCGACTCCGGCTGCGACGCCGAGGCGAACCGCTCCTCGACCAGCTCCGGCGTGATCAGCTTCTGATCGAACACCATGATGCGCAGGAACGCCTCCAGGTTCTCCTTCGTCGGTTCGAAGTTGAACTTGGACAACAGCTTCACGCCCTCGGTGGGATCGGGCGCGAACAGGTTGGTGGACAACCCGCCGGGACCCATCAGCACCAGCTTGCCCGCGCGATCCGGGTAGTCCAGGGCGAACCGGGTGGCCGCGCCGCCGCCGAGCGAATTGCCCAGCAGGTGCACGCGTTCGGTGATCTCGAGGTGATCCAGCAGATCCTTCAGCGCCGACGAACTGTGCACGAAGTACTGCGGATGCTCGGTCGGCTTGTCCGACTGGCCGAACCCGGGCTGATCGACGGCCAGCACGTGAAAGTCCTTGGCCAGCACCGGAATGTTCTTCGCGAAGTTCGACCACGAGGACGCGCCCGGACCGCCGCCGTGCAGCAGCACGATGGTGGGGCCGTTGCCGACGCCCGCCTCGTGATAGTGCAGCTTCAGGTCCGGCCGCACCTGCGCGAACCGCGACGTGGACTCGTAGGTGATTTCTTCCACTGCGGTCATGGATTACACCATCGTGTCGGTGATAGGGAGACCGAACGCGTGCGTGCCGTACATGACGTACGCGCGTTCGGCATCGTTGGCGGCGTGCACGCGGCCGGCGTGCGCGTCCCGCCAGAAGCGCTGCAACGGAGTGCCATTGGTCAGCGCGGTGGCGCCGGCGGCCTCGAAGAGCCGGTCGACCGAGGCGATGGCGCGGCCGGTCGCGCGCACCTGGTCGCGGCGCGCGGCGGCCCGCACCTCGAACGGAACGTCCTTGCCCGCGACGAGGTAGGCGTATTCGTCGGCCACGTTGCCCGACAGTTGACGCCAGGCGGCGTCGATATCGCTGGCGGCCTCGGCGATGCGGACCTTGCCGAACGGATCGTCCTTGGCGTTCTCACCGGCGTAGGCGGCGCGTACGCGCTTGCCCTGGTGCTCGATGTGCGCCTCGAGCGCGCCGTAGGCCATGCCCACGATCGGGGTCGAGATGGTGGTGGGATGGATGGTGCCCCACGGCATCTTGTAGACCGGGTCGGTGTTCTGCTCCAGGCCCGGAGCGCTCAGCTCGCTCATGGCGCGGAAGCTGAGGAAGCGGTGGCGGGGCACGAAGACGTTCTCGACGACGACGGTGTTGGAGCCGGTGCCGCGCAGCCCGACCACGTTCCACACGTCATCGATCTTGTACTCGGTGCGGGGGATGAGGAACGAGCCGAAGTCGACCGGCTTGCCGTTCTTGATCACCGGACCGCCCACCACCACCCAGGTGGCGTGATCGGAGCCGGAGGACCAGGCCCACTTGCCGTTGACGAGGTAACCGTCGGCGTCCTCGGTCACCACGCCGGCGCCCATCGGCGCGTACGACGAGGAGATGCGGACGTCGGTGTCCTCGCCCCAGACCTCTTCCTGCGCACGCTGATCGAACAGCGCCAGGTGCCAGTTGTGGACGCCGATGATGCCGGAGACCCAGCCGGTGGAGCCGCACGCGCTCGCGATCTTGCGGACGGTGTCGTAGAAGACGACCGGATCGGCGGCGTGGCCGCCCCACTGGCGCGGTTGCAGCAGTTTGAAGAACCCGGTCTCCTGTAGGTCCTTGACCGTCTCTTCGGGGAGTCGGCGCAGGTCCTCGGCTTCTTGGGCACGTTCGCGGAGGGTGGGCAGCAGCGCCTCGACCCGCTCAACTACTTCTTGCGTCATCTCGCCAGATGCTCCTGCCTGCGTGTGTTCCCGATTGCTCGGGAAGCGGTTCACGTTTGCCCCTGAGAGTAGAACACGTTCTTATTCCTGTCGAGAACGCTGTTCAAACGCAGCTCAGACCGACCCCATCCTGGTAGTTGGGCGTATCGCTGGCGCTTGGCCGAGCAATTTTGTAACGTGTTCTAGTACTTCCAGAGGAGGAGAACGATGGCTACAACCCCGCAGGGGCCCCGCGGAAAGGTCCGTGAGATCGATGTGGGCGCCATGCCCACGCGATATGCCCGGGGCTGGCACTGCCTGGGTCTCGCGAAGACCTTCCGCGACGGAAAGCCGCACTCGGTCAACGTCTTCGGCACCAAGCTCGTTGTTTTCAAGAACAGCAAAGACGAGCTGAAGGTACTCGACTCCTACTGCCGTCACCTGGGCGGCGACCTCTCCATGGGCGAGGTCAAGGGCGACTCCATCGCGTGCCCGTTCCACGATTGGCGCTGGGGCGGCGACGGCAAGTGCACCGGCATCCCGTACGCGCGCCGCGTGCCCCCGCTCGCCCGCACCCGCGCCTGGACCACCCTCGAGCGCAACGGCCAGCTCTTCGTCTGGCACGACCACGAGGGCAATCCGCCGCCGGACGAGGTGACCATCCCCTACATCGAGGGTCCGTTCACCAACGAGGACGGCAGCGGCTCGGAGACGTTGAACGAGGGCTGGACCGACTGGACCTGGCACTCGATGCTGATCGAAGGCTCCAACTGCCGCGAGATCATCGACAACGTCGTGGACATGGCGCACTTCTTCTACATCCACTACGCCTTCCCGACGTACTTCAAGAACGTGCTCGAGGGCCACATCGCCACCCAGTACTTGGAGACCAAGGCGCGCCCGGATATGGGCAACGCCGCCAAGATGGGCATCGATGTGCTGCTCAAGTCCGAGGCGTCGTACTTCGGCCCGTCGTACATGATCAACCCGCTGCTCAATATCTACAGCGGCTTCGAGGTCAAGACGGTCCTGATCAACTGCCACTACCCGGTCACGCAGAACTCCTTCGTGTTGCAGTGGGGCGTGTCCCTTCAGAAGCCGAAGGGGCTGCCGGAGGAGCAGGCCGAAGGGTTCGCGAAGAAGATGACCGAGGGCGTCAGCGAGGGCTTCCTCCAGGACGTCGAGATCTGGAAACACAAGTCCAAGATCGACAACCCGCTGCTCACCGAAGAGGACGGCCCGGTCTACCAGCTGCGCCGCTGGTACGACCAGTTCTACGTGGATGTCGCGGATATCGACCCGAAGTCGGTGCAGCGCTTCGAATTCGAAATCGATACCTCCAAGGCCAATGAGGCCTGGGGTCTCGAGGTGGAGGAGAATCTGCGCAAGAAGCGGGAAGCGGACGAAGCCGCCGCTGCCGCAGCCGATTCGGAGGAGGCGAGCGTCTGATGACCAGCTGGGCGAAAGCACCGGACTTCGCGGACCGTCCGGAACAGCGCGAGCAGGTGCGCGCCCAGACGGTGATCGACAAAGCCCACTACATGGAGTCGGGCCTGACTCCGCTGGCGTGCCTCACGTGCGGCACCGAGGTGCTGGTGCGCAAGCACAGCAATCAGCAGCGGACGGTGCAGTGGACGGTCAATCCGGCCGACCACTGCCCGGTCTTCGCCAAGATGGCCGAGGCCGGACCGGTCTTCGGCAAGCCCGACTCCTGCCCCAATCTCGAGAAGACCATCGACCACGCACTGGCCGAGGGGCTGCTCGAAATAGACGACTAGCCGCGGTTCCGGCTCAATCGAAACCGAAGTCGGCGAAGTCGAATCCCGGTGCGACGACACAACTCACCAAGACGTAGTCGTCGCCCGCCGGGCGGGCGGCCTGGCTCACCCCACCGGGGACCACCGCCTGGGGCCGTTGCCCCTGCGCGACATCGGGTCCGAGGACGACCTCCTCACCCCCGATGTTCAGCAGCAGGGGACCACCCCGATGCCACAACCACAATTCGTCCGATTTCACCGTATGCGGTGCGGACTCCTCACCCGGCAGCAGCAGGAAATAGATCGCCGTCGCACTCGCGCGCGATCCGTCGTAGCCCTTCGGCTCGAACTCGACCGCGCTGCGCCAGGTTTCGCGATACCAGCCGCCCTCCGGATGCGGTAGCAGATCCAATTGCTCGGCCAGCTCGGGTCGTTTGTCGCTCACGTTCTCACCGTACGGCCGGATCCGGGCCGGTGCACGCGCCCACCTCCGGTCGGCATGTCCGAGACGCTCATAGCCGGAGCGTTATGGTGATGGGGTGGACATCCTCAGCGAGACCATCGCCGCCATCCGTACCGGCAATCCCGCCTCGGGGCTGTTCGTGCGGCACGCGCCGTGGGGACGGCGTTATCCGCGGGTGCCGGGGGCGAGTTTCCATGTGGTGCTCCAAGGTTCGTGCTGGGTGCTGCCGCGGGAAGGCGAGCCGATCGCGCTCGGAGCCGGGGATGTGCTGTTCATGCCGCGCGGAGCCGACCACGAGATCGTCGATCAACTCGGCACGCCGATCACCGAGCTGGCCCAGCCCGGCGAGCCGCGGGAGATCGTCGGGCCGGGGGTGCGGACCGTGCTGGTGTGCGGGGCCTACGAACTCGGCCGCCAGCGCAGCCATCCCCTCCTGGACGAACTGCCCGAATTCATCCATCTCCCAGCGCGTCCCGGCCGGCATCCGGCGCTGCGCGCGGCCGTGGACCTGCTCGCGGGGGAGATCGCCGAACCGCGCCCGGGCGCCGACGCGGCGATTCCCGCGCTGCTCGACACCATGCTGCTGTTCCTGCTGCGGGCCTGGTTCGACGAGCAGGCCGGCACGCAGACCGGGTGGGCCGGCGTCTTCACCGATCCCGCCGTCGCGGTGGCGCTGCGGGCCATCCACGATGCTCCGGAACGGGCGTGGACGGTGCCGGAACTCAGTGCGGTGGCGGGGGTTTCGCGGGCGACCCTGGCCCGCCGGTTCACCGCCACGGTGGGTGAGCCGCCGCTGTCGTATGTCACCCGCTGGCGCATGCTCACCGCCGCGCGCCTGCTGCGGGAGACCGATACGCCGCTGGCCGGGGTGGCCCGAAAGGTCGGGTACCAGTCGGAATTCGCGTTCGCCAAGGCGTTCAAGCGCGAATACGGGCTGGCCCCTGGGCAATACCGGAGGGCCGAGGAAAAACCAGCGGTCATCGCGGTCTGATCCGGATTAGGCTGGGGCGAATGACGGATTGGCGTGCGCGCAAAGGTCCGATCGGAGTGCTCACGGGAGCGGGCATCTCCACCGATTCCGGCATCCCGGATTTCCGTGGGCCGCGCGGAGTGTGGACCGAGGACCCGATCGCGGAACTACTCTCCACCTACCAGAACTATGTGGCCGACCCGGAGTTACGGCGGCGGGCCTGGCTGGCGCGGCGGGACAATCCGGCGTGGCGGGCGGTGCCGAACGCGGCGCACCAGGCGCTGGTACGGCTGGCCGGGGCGGGGCGGCAAGTCGGGATCATCACCCAGAACATCGACCGGCTGCATCAGCGGGCCGGCTCGGACCCGGTGGTGGAGATCCACGGCAATATGTTCGAAGTCGTCTGCATCGACTGCGATTTCACGACCTCGATGCAGCTCACGCTGGAGCGGGTGGCCGCCGGTGAACCCGATCCGGACTGCCCCGAGTGCGGCGGCATCCTGAAGGCCGGGGTGATCATGTTCGGTCAGCAGCTGCGACCCGAATCCATCCGCGCGGCAATCGATATCGCCGAGACCAGCGCGCTGTTCATCGCGGTCGGCTCGTCGCTTCAGGTGGAGCCGGCCGCCTCCATGTGCGCGGTGGCCGTGGACGCCGGCGCCGATCTGGTGGTGATCAACGCCGAACCCACCCCGTACGACGTGTACGCCGCCGAGGTGGTTCGCGATCCGATCGGGGTGGCGTTGCCGCGCCTGGTGTCGGAGATATTGGGGGAGTAGCCGATTCAGTTGAACGGCGAGTGCGGGCGTTCCTGTAGCTCGCCGTCCACATAGATGTCGAGCTTCTCGTTGTAGAAGCACGCCATGCCCGCGATCTTCTGGCTCTCGGGCAGCGGGGTCCGGTAGATCCACACCAGATCCGGGTACTCGTCTTCGCCTACCTGAACGTTCCAGTACTCGGCGGTGCCCTTGTAGGGGCACTGCGTCTTGGTGTCCGAAGGGCGCAGCAGGTCCAGCCGGACATCGGTGAGCGGCAGGTAGTAGCGGGGCGGCAGACCGGTCTCGAACAGGATGCGCGGGTTGTGCGAGTCGGCGAGGGTCTGCCCGTGCAGCTCGATCCGGATGTGCCGGGAGCTGCCGAGGATGTCGACCCGGCTGTAGGGATCGCGCGGGTGGACGTAGATGGGCTCGTCCTCCTCGAACCATTCGTCCATGGCGTCGAACTTCAGCCGGACCAGATCGCGCACCTCTTCGACGGCGGATTCGAGATAGCGCACGGCCGCGCCCTGGGCGACCACGTCACCGACCACCACATCGAATTCGAGGCCCTGGCCGAAGACGGCCGAGTCGTGCGGGCGACCGGTCGGTTCGAGCTTGGCGCGCACATCGCCGGCGGGCAGAAAGTAGGTCGGGTAGTACGGGTGCTCCCACACCAGACGCGGTCGGAGCGAGTCGGCGGCCAGGTGACCGCCCAGGTAGACGCGTACCCGTTTGGCGCATGGTTCGACCCGTGCCTGGAATCCGGGGTTCGATTCGGTCATACCTCCCGACGGTACTCCCGCCTGGAAGGGGCAGTCCGGGAACGGAATTCGCGGTGCGGCCGGTTCCGCCCGGGCAGTCATGCACACCTGCGATTTCTACCCGCTGACCTGCCTGGATATGGTGGGCTGGCAACACTCGAGCAACAAACCTGAAGGTGGTCAGATGTCGGAAACCGGCACCGTCGAGCAGCAGGGACTGCGGACCGGACTGCGACGGCGTCATATGACGATGCTGGCCATCGGCGGCGCGATCGGCGCGGGGCTGTTCGTCGGCTCCGGGTCGGTGATCGGCACCGCCGGACCCGCGGCGATCCTGTCCTACGCTGCCGCCGGATTGCTGGTGCTGTGCGTCATGCGCGCGCTCGGCGAAATGGTGGTGGCCCGCCCGGTCGCCGGTTCGCTGGCCGAGTACTCCCGCATGGCGCTCGGGCCGTTCGCCGGGTTCACCATCGGCTGGCTGTACTGGTACCTCTACGTCATCCTGGTCGGCGCGGAGGCGGTCGCGGGCGCGGCGATCCTGGCCGGCTGGATCGACCTGCCGCAGTGGATGCTCTCGGCCGGGCTGCTGATCGTCATGACCGCGGTCAATCTGGTGTCCGTCCGGTCCTTCGGCGAGTTCGAGTTCTGGTTCGCCTCGATCAAGGTCGTGGCCATCGTCATCTTCCTGGCGCTCGGCCTGGCCTGGATCTTCGGGCTGTGGCCGGACGCGGAGGCCGGATTCCACAATCTGACCGGTCACGGCGGGTTCGCGCCCAACGGCATCGCGGGCATCTTCTCGGCCATCGTGGTGGTCATGTTCGCCTTCGGCGGCACCGAGATCGTGACCGTCGCGGCCGCCGAATCCAAGGAGCCCGGGCAGGCCGTGGCGCGCGCCACCAACAATGTGCTCTGGCGGGTCGGCCTGTTCTACGTGGCCTCGATCTTCCTGGTGGTGACCATCCTGCCGTGGAACGACGCGCAGGTGCTGAAGAGCCCGTTCGTGAGCGCCCTGGACCGGATGGGCGTGCCCGCGGCGGGCACCATCATGCAGGTCGTCATCCTCACCGCGGTGCTGTCCGTGCTGAACTCGGCCATCTATGTCTCCTCGCGCATGCTCTACGTGCTGACCCGGGACGGCGACGCCCCGGCCGCACTGGTGAAGGTCAACAAGCGCGGCGTCCCCGCCCGGGCCGTGCTGCTCGGCACCATCGCGGCCTGGGGCGCGGTCATCGCCTCCTACGTCTCCCCCGACGAGGTCTTCACCTTCCTGGTCAACTCCATCGGCGTGGTGCTGGCCTTCGTCTACGTCGCGATCATGGCCTCCCAGCTCCGGCTACGCGCCCGCCTGCGCCGCGAGGACCCCTCCGCCCTCACCTACCGCATGTGGGGCTACCCCTACCTGAGCTGGGCCGTCATCATCGCCATCTTCACGGTCTTCATCGCCATGGCCCGCAACCCCGACCAACGCAACCAGCTCATCGCCTCCACCGTCAGCCTGCTGTTCGTGGCCGCGATCTACCCGCTGCGCAAGCGCTTCGGCCGCAAACCCCCGGTCCGCGAGGTCGAGGTGCTGCACCACTAATCTGGGAAAGATGACCGAATTCGGTATCTATCCCGGCGGTATCTCGGGTAACGATGTCGGTGGATTGGCTACCGGGAAACCGGATGATCCGGCGAGTATCGAAGCGGCGCTGGACGATCTGGGCGTCACGGTGGTGCGGGCGTACACCGCGTTCAAGGATCCGGGGGAGGAGTTCACCGTCACGCCGGCGGACTTCGGACGCTATGCGCACGCGGGGCGCAAACTCGACCTGGTCGCCCGGTTTCGGGGCAGGGTTCCAGGTCGGGTTCAATACGACACCGCTCTTCGGTCCCGGTGCGTCGTTCGTCCAGGACCTGGTTACCGAGGGTGGGCCGTCGTTCGTGGCCGCTCTCGACTACATCGGCCTCGATGCCTTCCCCGATGTTTTCATGCCCGCCGAGGACCCCGCTGCCGCGCTGTCCTGGCTGCTGGGCATGCACCGGGAGCTGCTCACCAATGCCGGTCTGCCGGTGGATATTCCGTTGCATATCACCGAGAACGGCTGGCCCACCGGCCCGGACCGGCGCGAAGCCCGGCAGGCCGAGGTGCTGGCGGGCATTCTGGAGGTGGTCGAGCAGCACGGCCTCGGCGCCTATCACCACTTCTCGCTGCGCGACGCGGACTCCGCGAATCCGGGGCTGTTCCACCAATTCGGGCTCATGCGTGACGATTACACGCCCAAACCGGCTTATCACGTCTATCGCGAGCACATCGCGCAGCACTCCGGCTGAGCTATGGCCGGCGCTGCGCTTCGACGATCAGCACGATCATGCGGGTGATGAGTTTGCGAATCTCTTCGCTCGAGGTACTCATAGGCCCGCCCTCCCCAGGTCACGATGTTCCCCAAGGTATGAGCAAGCCCGTTGCCCGGCAATGAGAAACGGGAGCCCGGCGGTTTGCCGGACTCCCGTCGCCAGGAACTTCGTACCCTAGGCCGGGCGAGCCAGCGGCCGGGCCGGGGTGCCGAACAGCTGTGCGTCGGCGTGGGCGCGCTTGAAGAACAGGTGCGCGTCATGCTCCCAGGTGATGGCGATGCCGCCGTGCATCTGCACGGTCTCCGACACCACCGAATTGAAGGTCTCGATGGCGTGCAGCCGAGCCGAGGCGATGTCGATCGGATCCACATGGCCCGCCGCCAAACCCGAAATGGCCAGGTAGGCAATGGAACGCGTGGACTCCACCAGCACGTACATATCGGCCATGCGGTGCTTGAGGGCCTGGAAGCTGCCGATCGGCCGCCCGAACTGCACCCGCGATTTCGAGTACTCGACGGTCATGTCGAGGCACTGCTCGGCCGCCCCGAGCTGCTCGGCGACCAGTGCGGCCCAAGCGATTTCACGCAGGCGAGTGACGTCGAGCGCGCCGAGCGGCCGGCCGGCCGCGTTCTCGAAGTCGATCCGCGCCAGCCGCCGAGTCGGGTCCTGCGTGACCACCGTGGTGCGGGTGACGCCCGCGGCATCACCATCGACCTCGAACAGCCCCGCCTCGGTCAGTACCAGCAGTGTGTCCGCGTGCGCCCCGTCGATGACGTAATGCGCCGAGCCGGAAAGGGTTTCGCCCGCGGCGGCGACTCCGAAGGAATCCCAGCCGCGCACCCCGGCCCAGCACAGCGCGAGCGTGCGAGCGCCTTCGGCCACCTCCGGCAGCAGCCGCGCATTGGCCTCGGCATTCCCCGCCAGCAGCAACGCCTGCACACCCAGGACGGCCGATCCCAGCATGGGCGGAGCCGCCAGCGTGCGCCCGAGCTCCTCGACCACCAGCAGCGATTCGGTCAGCCCGACTCCGACCCCACCGAATTCCTCCGGAACAGCCAGCGCCGCCACCCCGACCTGCTCACAGAGCAACTTCCACAGCTGCTCGTCATACCCGCGCTCGGCTTCCAGCCCACGCCGCATGGCAGCGCTGTCCCCGTGCTTGGCCAGCACCGCGCGCACCGTGGTGGCGAGTTCCTGCTGTTCGGCGGTGATGCTCACGCATTCGCTCCCGTCGTATCGAAGTGGTGCGCGGTCAACGGATCCGGCGCGATTGAGAGATTGTCGGCGCTACGCACCGGCGCCCCGGCGGGACCCTCGGCAGCGCTCGAAATTCCGGCTTCCCGGCGGCCGGTCAGACCGTTGGCTTTGCCGAGCGCGCGCAGCGTGTGTACGGCTCGTGCGAAGACCTGCGTGAATTCACCATCGGCGCAGGAGAGTTCGAGCCTGCGGGTCGCTCCGGCCGCCGAGATGCTCATGCCACGTTACCGGCGCGCAGGGCGGTGGCGATGCGGGCGCGGTGCTCGGCCGGGGTGCCCCAGGCCGAGCGCAGTGCGGTGACCTTGGTCAGCCACAGGGACAGGTCGCATTCTGCGGTGTAGCCGATCGCGCCGTGTACCTGGAGGGCGATGCGGGCCGCTTGGTACGCCGCTTCGCCGCAGGCCAGCTTGGCTGCGGAGACGTCGCGGGCGCGGGTTTGCCGGTCGGCGTCGCCTTCGAGGGTGAGGGCGGCGCGGTAGAGCAGCGGCTGGGCCATTTCCAAAGCGATGGAGACATTGGCCAGGTGATGTTTGATCGACTGGTAGCGGCCGATCGGGGTGCCGAATTGCTGGCGCTGCTTGACGTACTCGACGCTGATGTCGAGTAGCGAACGGCCCGCGCCGAGCAGCTGGGCTGCCGCCGCGAGAGCGCCGGTGTCGAAAGCGGTTTCGATCGCCTCGGCTACGCCTTCGCCCTCGGCGAGCACGTCGCCGGGGGCGACGGTGTACAGGCGGCGAGCCGCGTCCACGGACTTGACCAGGTCACCGGCGGTGGCGGTGGCGATGCTGTCGCCCGCGGCGACGAGCACCAGGTCCGCCTGGTCGGCGTCGAGGGCGAGCGGGGCGGCGCCACCCGCGATCGTCCCCGCGGCGGAACCACCGGCGGCGGTCAGCGCGATCGTGCCGAGCTTGGCCCCCTCGGCGAAGGCCGGGAGCCATTCGGCCGCGAGGTCCGCGGCCGGAAGGGCTTGCAGCAGGGCCGGAATGACGGCGGCGGTCTCCACCAGCGGGCCGGGCACGGCGGCGCGGCCGATCTCGGTGAAGGCCACGATGAGTTCGACGGGGCCCGCGCCGAAGCCGCCGTTCTCCTCGGTGATGGTCAGGCCCAGCGCGCCCGCTTCGGCCAGCTGGCCGATCAGCGCGCGCCCGGCGGCCGAATCACCTGCGCCCCAAGCCCGGACGACGCCCGGGGTCTTGGCGGACTCAGCCATTTTGCGCAGGCTGGCGGCGAAGTCGTTCTGTTCTGCGGTCAATGCGAATCGCATGTCGTCTCCCTCTACCGCGGCAGGCCGAGCAGGCGTTCGGCGATGATATTGCGCTGAATCTCGTTGGTGCCCGCGTAGATCGGGCCGGCCAGCGAGAACAGGAAGCCGTCGGTCCAGGCGGACTCCTGTTCGGCGGCGGCACCGTGCAGATCCAGCGCGGTTTCGTGCATGGCGATGTCCAGTTCGGACCAGAACACCTTGTTCACCGAGGATTCCGCGCCCAGCTGGCCGCCTTCGGCCAGGCGGGTGACGGTGGCCCAGGTGTTGAGGCGGTACGCTTCGGCTCCGACCCAGGCGTCGACGACGCGATCGCTGACGGCGGTGTCGGTTTCGGCTGCCGCCGACTTCCACAGCTCGATGAGCTTGGCGACGGTGGCATTGAACCGGCCGGGGGAGCGCAGTGAGAGCCCGCGCTCGTTGCTGGAGGTCGCCATCGCGACCTTCCAGCCGTTATTGGCCTCGCCGATCACATCGGAGTCGGGCACGAACACATTGTCGAGGAAGATCTCCGCGAAACCCGGCTCGCCGTCCAGCTGCGGGATCGGGCGCACGGTGACGCCTGCCGCGGTGAGCGGGAACATCACGTAGGTGAGGCCGCGATGGCGCTCGGCCTCCGGATCGCTGCGGAACAGCCCGAATCCCCAGTCCGCGAACGAGGCTCGCGAGCTCCAGGTCTTCTGCCCGTTGAGCAGCCAGCCGCCCTCGGTGCGCTTGGCGGTCGAGCGGATACCGGCCAGATCGGAGCCGGCCTCCGGCTCGGACCACGCCTGCGCCCAGATGTCGTCGGCGCGCGCCATTCTCGGCAGGAACCGCGCCAGCTGCTCCGGGGTGGCGTGCTCGAACAGCGTCGGCGCGAGCAGGAAGATGCCGTTCTGGGAGACCCGGCCCGGCGCACCGGCCGCGTAGTACTCCTCCTCGAAGATGACCCACTCGGTCAGCGAGGCGTCACGGCCGCCGTACTCGGCGGGCCATGCCACACAGGACAATCGGGCCTCGGCCAGCTTGGCCTCCCACGCCCGGTGCGCCTCGAAGCCTTCCTTGGTGTCCATGGACGGCAGCGGTTCGGCGGGCACATTGGCGGCCAGGAATTCCCGCACCTCGCGGCGGAATTCCTCGGTCTTGGCGTCGAATTCGAGATCCACTTACTTCGCCCCGTTCATATCTGTCGCTGCACTCGATTCGCGGCTCGCCGCGGCGGCTTTCATGGACTTGGCGTTCATCCCGCCCAGCGAGTCCGCTCCGACCTCGGCATTGTGCGCGTGCGCGAAATGGTGCAGCCCGAACACCGAATCCATGCCGGCGCGCATACCCATCAGGTCCTCGCACTGGTTGACTGCCTTCTTGGTCAGCGCCAACCCGAATTGCGGCATCTCCGAGATCTTCTCGGCGAGCGCCATGGTGTGCGATTCCAATTCTTCGCGCGGCACAACGCGGTTCAGCATGCCCCACTCGTAAGCCTGTGCGGCGGTGAAGCGTTCACCGGTGAACAGGATCTCCTTGGCGCGGCGCGGCCCCAGCACCCACGGGTGCGCGAAGTACTCGACGCCCGGAATGCCCATCCGCACAACCGGATCGGAGAAGAACGCGTCCTCGGAGGCGACGATCATGTCGCAGGACCAGGCCAGCATCAACGCACCGGCGATGCACGCGCCCTGCACCATGGCGATGGTCGGCTTGGGGATCTCCCGCCAGCGCCGGCACATACCCAGGTACACCTCTGATTCGCGCGCGAACCGCTGGTCACCGCCCGGCCGGTCCACATGGTCCCACCACAGCGCGGCCTTGTTCTCGTACGAGATGTGGTGATCGCGCCCCGGCGTCCCGATATCGTGTCCGGCGCTGAAATGCTTTCCGGCCCCGGCCAATACAATGACCTTGACCTCGGCATCCTCGACCGCCCGCGTGAAGGCGGCATCGAGTGCGTAGGTCATGACCGAGTTCTGCGCGTTCCGGTAATCCGGACGGTTCAGCGTGACGACCGCGATCGGTCCGCGCTTCTCGTAGAGGACGACCTCGCCCTCATCGGGAACGGGTCCCAGTTCCGGTGTCGAATTTCCACTCACGTGGGCGCTCACGCCTTCTCCTCACGTAGTTGCCGCTTGAGTACCTTCCCGGCGGCGCTGTAGGGCAGCGCGTCGCGGAACTCCACGAAGCGCGGCACCTTGAAGTTGGCGAGCAGCGTCTTGGCATGCGCCACAACATCTTCGACGGTCAAATCGGAACCCGGCTTGCGCACCACGAACGCCTTGCCGACCTCGCCCATGCGCTCGTCCTCGATCCCGATGACGGCGGTCTCGGCGACGCCTTCGAGCCGGGCCAGGGCCTGCTCCACCTCGGCCGGGTACACATTGAACCCGCCGGAGATGTACATGTCCTTGAGCCGGTCGGTGATCTTCAGATACCCGCGCTCATCGATGATCGCGACGTCACCGGTGTGCAGCCAGCCATCCTTGTCGATGGTGTCCGCGGTGGCCTGCGGATCGTCGAGGTAGCCCAGCATCACCTGCGACCCGCGGATCAGCAGCTCGCCATTGTCGGCCAGCTTGATCTCGAAGTCACCGATCGCCCGCCCGCAGGTGTTGGCGATGGTCTCCGCGTCGTCCTCGGGCCGGCACATGGTCCCGAACCCACCGGACTCCGACAGCCCGTACGCGGTCAGCACCACATCGAATTGCAGTTCACCGCGCATTCTTTCGATGAGCACGACCGGCACCGTGGCCGCACCGGTGACCGCGACCCGCAGCGACGACAGATCGGCATCGTGCCGCGCCGGATGCTCCAGGATCGTCTGATAGATCGTCGGCGGCCCGGTCAGCACGGTGATGCCCTCGTCGTGAACGAGCCGCATGGTCTCCGGCACATCGAAGGTGGCCTGCGGAATGATGCTCGCACCGGTCACCAGGCACGCGAGAATGCCCGCCTTGTAACCGAAGTTGTGGAAGAACGGCGGCACCACCAGGTACCGGTCGCTCGCGTTCAGCGTCGCGCATTCGGCCCACGCCCGCGCACCGGCGAGGGCCTGCCGATGCGCGATCAGCGTGCCCTTGCTGCGCCCGGTGGTCCCGGAGGTGAAGAGAATGTCGGACAGGTCCTCCGGCGACACCGATTCGGCCCGCGCCACAACGTCTTCCACGCTGACCGCTTCGGCCAGCTTGGCGAGCTCGGACCACACGATGGCATCGGCCACCGGCTCCTCGACCTCGGACGGAATCACGATGACCGTCTCGATCCCGAGTTCCGGTGCCGCCGCCCGCAATTCGCTCAACCGGTCGCGCCCGAGGAAGGTGCCCGCGATGAACAGCGCCTTGGCATCCACTCGCGACAGCACATCGGCCGCCTCGTCCGCGACGTACCGCGTATTCAAAGGAACGATGGCCGCCCCGACATAGTGCGTCGCGAGCACCGCCGTCACCCAGTGATGGGTATTGGGAGCCCAGATGCCGATGCGGTCGCCCCGCTGAATACCGCGCGCCAGCAGCGCACGCGCAGTCTCACGGACCGAGTCCAGCAGTTGCGACCAGCTCAGACGGACATCACCATCGCCGACAGCGGCGGCGTCACCATGGGTGGCCGCGGCCGCGTGTAGGGCGAGCGGTGTGGTCTGCGGAGGAGATGTCACGGGTGTTCCTGCCGTCCGGGAATGGGTCTAACAAAGCAAGTGCTTGGTAGGTTACTCTACGGACGTGAGCATGATCCAGACCCCCGAACCGGCCACCGGGACAGAGCCCCGTGCAGACGCCGAGTTCCGCGCGGAAGTGCGGGATTGGCTGGCCGAGAACCTGAACGGCCAGTTCCGCGAGCTGCGCGGTCTGGGTGGTCCCGGGCGCGAGCACGAGGCCTTCGAGGAGCGTCTCGAATGGGACCGCGCCCTGGCCGCCGCCGGTCTGACCTGTCTGGGCTGGCCCAAGGAGTGGGGCGGCCGCGACGCGACGCTGGCGCAGCAGGTCATCTTCCACGAGGAGTACGCCAAGGCCGATGCGCCGAGCCGGGTTTCGCACCTCGGTGAGGAACTGCTCGGCCCGACCGTCATCGCCTTCGGCACCGAGGAACAGAAGCAGCGCTTCCTCCCGGGCATCCGCAATGTCACCGAACTCTGGTGCCAGGGTTACTCCGAACCGGGCGCGGGCTCCGACCTCGCCGCCGTCCAGACCTCCGCCTACCTCGACGGCGACGAATGGGTCATCAACGGCCAGAAGGTCTGGACCTCCCTCGCGCACCTGTCCGACTGGTGCTTCGTGGTCGCCCGCACCGAGAAGGGCTCCAGCCGCCATCACGGCCTGTCCTACCTGCTGGTTCCCATGAAGCAGCCGGGCGTCGAGGTGCGGCCCATCGTCCAGCTCACCGGCACCGCGGAGTTCAACGAGGTGTTCTTCGAGAACGCCCGCACCGCAGCCGATCTCGTGGTCGGGCAGCCCGGTGACGGCTGGAAGGTCGCCATGGGCACGCTCACCTTCGAGCGTGGCATCTCCACCGTCGGCCAGCAGATCCGCTACGCGCGGGAGCTCGCCGATCTCGAGGTCGTCGCCCGCGACAACGGCGCCATCGACGATCCGGTCATCGCCGCCCGCCTGGACCAGGCGTGGGTCGGCCTGCGGGTGCTGCGCGCGCACGTGCTGCGCACCCTGGAATCCGGTCACGACGGAGCCTCCGTCGATGCCCGCACCGCCGCCGGTCAGGCATCGGTCACCAAACTGCTCTGGGCCAACTGGCATCGCGATCTGGGCGAGCTGGCCATGGATGTGCTCGGCGCGCCCGGCCTCATCGCCGACGCCGCGGACGACGATCTCAATGCCTGGCAAAGGCTGTTCCTCTTCAGCCGGGCCGACACCATCTACGGCGGCTCGAACGAAGTGCAGCGCAACATCATCTCCGAGCGGGTGCTCGGACTTCCCCGAGAGGCTCGACCGTGAGTGATCTGTCCATCGCCCCCGAAATCGTCGGCGGCCACAACCTGCTCGCGGGCAAGACCGCGGTCGTCACCGCGGCCGCCGGTACCGGCATCGGTTCGGCCACCGCGCGCCGGCTGCTCTCCGAGGGCGCCGATGTCGTCGTCTCCGACTGGCACGAGCGTCGGCTGAAGGAGACCGAAGAGGCGCTGAAGGCCGAATTCCCGGACCGCCGAATCGCTTCCGTGCCGTGTGACGTCAGCTCCACCGAGCAGGTCGACGCTTTGATCACCGGGGCCGTCGCCGCGCTGGGCCGCATCGACATCATGGTCAACAATGCCGGGCTGGGCGGCGAGGTGCCCGTCGTCGACATGACCGACGAGCAGTGGGACAAGGTCCTCGACATCACCCTGAACGGCACCTTCCGCGCCACCCGCGCCGTGCTCAAGTACTTCCGCGAGGCCGGCCACGGCGGCGTCATCGTCAACAACGCCTCGGTCCTCGGCTGGCGCGCCCAGCACGGCCAGGCTCACTACGCCGCGGCCAAGGCGGGCGTCATGGCGCTGACCCGGTGCAGTGCGGTGGAGGCCGCCGAGTACGGCGTGCGCATCAATGCCGTCGCCCCGTCCATCGCCCGGCACGCCTTCCTGGACAAGGTCACCTCCGCCGATCTCCTCGATCGCCTGGCCGCCGGCGAGGCGTTCGGCCGCGCGGCCGAGCCGTGGGAGGTCGCCGCGACCATCGCCATGCTGGCGAGCGACTACACCACCTACCTGACCGGTGAGGTGGTGTCGATTTCCAGTCAGCGCGCCTGACTCGAAATTGCACTCGCACAATTGAATTAGAGCGTTCGGGCAAAGCGAAAAGCTGTGTCGCCCGGTCGCAGTTTTTCTCACTGCCGCGTTCCCCAGGGGGCGCGGCAGTGGTTATTTTTGCCCGAGAGCAAAAATGGCTGGCGCGGCGGTGGCGTGCTTGTGCAATCCTGGTTTAGGCCGGTTCCGCATAGTCGAAGGGCGCGACCCATGGGTCCGGATCGCCATCAACAAACAACCCCCGAACATCAAGCCCTCGAGGAATTCGAACTCGAGCTGGTGCGCGAGGTAGTTCTCGCGCGGCGAAGACTCGACAATGCCGTCATGGCGGCATTGACCCTGGGTGCCGAGCTGCTCGACCACGATTCCGAGTGCGCCACCGCCATGCGCGCGGCGCAGATCCTCGAACAGCATGTGGTGGACGAAAGCGACGTGGCCCGCGATCCGCGCGGAGCGCTGCGCCGCGACATGATCCGCGATCGTGACCGGGCCCGCCGCCTGGGTTTGTCCCGCGAGGTCGGCTACCTCGATACCGAAGTACAACAGCGCCGTCGCAAACGCACGGCGCTGTTGTGCGAAGTACGGGCGGATCTCCTCGAAGTCGTCCGAGCCAGCCAGCGTCAGCACGCCGACCGCCTCACCTTCGCCGACAACATAGCCAAGGGGTTGTGCGATGCCACCGACAAATTGGTGGTCGGTGCGGATATGGAGACATATCGGGCATGGCAGCGCGGGATGGTGCTCAAAATAATCGAGGAACCCAACGACGACGGCGGACCACCGCGCGTGATGGCGACCGTGGACGCCGGACCGGGCCGCGATCCGCTGACCGTCGAATGGGACAGTCCGGAGCGAAGATTGGCGCTGGTGGCCCGGATGGCGCGAGCGGGCGTCTCCCCGATCATCATCTGCGATCGCCTGCTCGCGGACCTGTCGGTGTCCTCGCCGCTCCGATATTCCGTGCGCTGAACGGGAACCTTGGTGGACCAAGCAAATGCTTGGTTGTATATTGGCGGAGTGACCTCACCAGACCCGACGAAATCAGCACGTCGTAACGAGCTGCTCGGTCTTGCCGCCAACCTCTTCGCCGAGCGAGGACTGCGCGCGACCACGGTTCGAGACATTGCCGACGCCGCCGGGATTCTATCCGGGTCCCTCTATCACCACTTCGATTCCAAGGAAGCCATGGTGGACGAAATCCTCCGCGGCTTCCTCGACGACCTCTTCGGCCGCTACCGCGAGATCGTCGGCGCCGGGCTCCCCGCCCGCGACACCCTCGAAGCCCTGGTGATCGCGTCCTACGAATCCTTCGACCGCTTCCACGCCGCCGTCGCCATCTACCAGGCCGAGGCCAAACGCCTCAGCGGCACACCGCGATTCGGCTATATCGACGAGTACAACAAGGAGTTCCGCGAACTCTGGCACCAGGTGCTCACCACCGGCGTCGAAGACGGCAGCTTCCGTCCCGAGATGGATATCGAACTGGCCTACCGGTTCCTGCGCGACACCGTCTGGGTGTCGGTGCGCTGGTACCAGCCCGGCGGCCGCATCACCGTGGACAGCCTCGCCAAGCAATACCTCACCATCGTGCTCGACGGTCTCGTCAATCCCGAACAGCACGCATAGTTCCAGCTCAGCAGTAGGAGTTCAGAATGTCTGCACCGTCCCGCCGCCAATACGCGCCCATGCGGGAGGCGTACGTGATCGACTCCGTGCGCACCCCCGTCGGCAAGCGCGGCGGCTCGCTCGCCGGCGTGCACCCGGCCGATCTGGGCGCGGCGGCGCTGAACGGCCTGATGGGCCGCACCCAGCTCGACCCGCAGTTCGTCGAGGACGTGGTGTTCGGCTGCTGCGACACCATCGGACCGCAGGCCGGCAATATCGCGCGCACCGCGTGGCTGGCGGCCGGGTATCCCGAGCACGTGCCGGGCGTGACCGTGGACCGGCAGTGCGGCTCCTCGCAGCAGGCCATCAGCTTCGGCGCGCAGGCCATCATGGCGGGCACCAACGAGGTGATCGTGGCGGGCGGCGTGCAGAACATGAGCGCCATCCCGATCTCGGCGGCCATGCTGGCGGGTCAGCAGTACGGCTTCGATTCCCCGTTCGTGGGCGCGCAGGGCTGGGATCACCGGTACGGCACCGGTGAAGTGACGCAGTTCAATTCGGCGCACATGATCGCCGAGAAGTGGGGCATCTCGCGCCGCGATATGGAGGAGTGGGCGCTGCGTTCGCACGAGCGCGCCCGCAAGGCCATCGTGGAGGGCAAGTTCGACAGCGAGATCGTGCCGGTCGGCGATTTCTGGATCGACGAGGGCCCGCGCGAGACCACCCTGGAGAAGATGGCCGGATTGCAGCCGCTGGCCCCGGGCAGCAGCATCACCGCGGCACTGGCCTCGCAGATCTCCGACGGCGCGTCGGCCACCCTGCTCGCCTCGGACTGGGCGGTCGCCGAGTACGGGCTGACCCCGCGCGCCCGCATCCACCACGTGAGCGCGCGCGGCGCGGACCCGATCTACATGCTCACCGCGCCGATTCCGGCCACCAAGTGGGCGCTGGAGAAGACCGGCCTGACCATCGACGATATCGATGTCATCGAGATCAACGAGGCCTTCGCGTCGGTGGTGCTGGCCTGGATCAAGGAGACCGGCGCGGACCCGGAGAAGGTCAACCGCAACGGCGGCGCCATCGCGCTCGGCCACCCGCTGGGCGCGACCGGGGCCAAGCTGTTCGCCTCGCTGCTCAATGAGCTGGAGCGGGTCAACGGCCGCTACGGCCTGCTCACCATCTGCGAGGGCGGCGGCACCGCGAACGTCACCATTATCGAGCGCCTGGGCTGAGTTGCCGTTGACCTGAAGCCATTTCAGGTCAATGGACCATTTCTATAACGAAACGGCGAGAGCTCCCGGCCCCCGCTGATTCCCCATGGAGAATCAGCAAGATCATGGGCGAGAACCTGCCGAGGCGAGGGTTCCTGCTGGGAGCCCTCGCCGCGTTCGGGCTCGGCGTCGGCGCGAAAGCCTTCGCCGATCCCTCCCCGCTGCCGCCCTTCCCCCTGCCGGTTCCGCCCATCGATCCGCCACCAATCACGCCGCTGAACTATCACTCACCGGTGCTGGCGCCGTTCGTGGACGAGCTGCCGATCATCGAAACCCGGGCTGCGGCAGGAGAATTGGCCGCGATGGCGGGCATGCACAAATACCATCGGGACCTGCCCGAGACCCGCACCTGGGGCTTCGGGCAACCCGTACTGGGGCCGAATCTCGAAGCGCGGCAAGGGCAATCCGCCCGCATCACCTTCCGCAACGAACTCGGCGCACACCCCCTCGCCCCGCACATCGATCTGACCATGCACGGCGTCACCGAACTGGATCGCACCGATCCGCGCTTCACCGTCCACCTGCACGGCGGCGAGAACTCGCCCGACTCCGACGGCCATCCGCTCATCGCCTTCCGCAACGGCGGCCACGCGCACTACGAATACGGCAACCGCCAGGAAGCCGCCACCCTCTGGTATCACGACCACGCCATGGGCATCACCCGGCTGAACATTCAAGCCGGGCTGGCCGGAATGTATTACGTGCGAGACGATTTCGACACCGGGGCGGCCGACAATCCCCTCGGTCTACCCGCCGGGGAGTTCGAGATAGCGCTGATCGTGCAAGACCGCACGTTCAACCCCGACGGCACCGTCCAGCCGATGACGGCCACCTATATTCCGGAGGGCTACAACCAATCCGGTCAATTCGGTGACGTCTGCTGCGTCAACGGCAAGGTCTGGCCTTATCTCCCGGTACGCCGCACCGTCTACCGTTTTCGGGTCCTCAACGGATCCAATTCCCGCCCATACATTTTCGAGTTCGACAACGGCATGCCGTTCTACGCGATCGGCGGTGACCTGGGCCTGCTGGACGCCCCGGTCCCCACTCCCTCCATCCGGGTCAGCCCCGGCGAAAGAGTCGACCTCCTGGTCGATTTCCGCTTCCTCGGCGACGGCGCCCAGCTGGAGCTGATCAACACCGCCAAGAACGACCTCGGCAACACCGTCTTCATGGCCCCCGAACTCCGCCGCATCATGCGCTTCTCGGTACAGGGCGACGGCCCGCCCGCCGCCGTCCCGGACCGCTTGCGCGGCGGCCCCGGACTGCCGCCGCCGCTGGATCCGGTCTACCCGCCCGGCCCGGTTCGCACCATGACCCTGATCGGGCTCAATGACGACTCCCGTACCGCGGCTGTCTTCCCGACCCTCATGTCCCTCAACAATCTCGCATTCCTCAGCGACGACATCGATTTCGCCCGAGCCGGCACCGTCGAACAGTGGGACATCGTCAACACCACCCCTTTCGATCACCCCATCCACATCCACCTGGCCCGCCTGCGCGTCCTGGGCCGCCAGCCCATCCTCACCTCGCTGTATTGGGCAAACAATTACCCGCCCGCCTACGGAACCCGTTGGGCCCCATCGGCGGACGCCTACGCCTTCACGCCGCAACAGCTCCCCCCGCCCTGGGAATACGGCTGGAAAGACACCGTCGAATGCCCGACCGACACCATTACCCGGATCATCGTGCACTGGCCGTCCGTCGCGGAATTGGGCTTCGACCCCGATGCCCCGCTGACGGTTTCGCACTCCGCCGAAGCCATGTCCGGCCACGGTGAAATCCGCGGGTACGTCTGGCACTGCCACAATCTCGACCACGCCGACCACGACATGATGCAGCGCATCCGCGTGCTGCCGGGCTAGCCGGACCCGCGCCACGCCGGTGGCCCGGGTCGCGCGAGGTCGCCGACTCGGTGCGACCCGGCCTGTCCGTTCGTAACCTCGGGATATGGGGATATCGGGGGAAGCGGATCTGGCCGAGATCGGGGCGCGGGCACGGCGTCTGCAAGACCTCGTAGCGGGGCTGCGCGCCACCGTGTCCGCCTCCGGTGTGCGGGTCGAAGTGGCGGCAGACGGCCGCATCACCGCCCTGTCCCTGCCGGATGCGGCACTGGCGCAGGTCATTTCGACGGCACACCAGCGCGCCCTGGCCGAGGTCGCGGCGCGCGAGGCGGAACTACGCGGCGACTTCACCGCTGATCCGGCCGTCGCGGCCACCATCCGCCGCTTTCTCGCCCGGGACGAAGGCGCCGCTCGCTCGAGCCGGTCGTACGCGTCCGGTGCCGAGCCGGTTGACTCCGACGAGGGTCCCGAGCCGAATCCGTACGCGTTTCCGCGGGAGGTCCGGGCACGGTACGAGAGGTCGTGAATCGGCCGCGCGGTTCGGAGCGCGGGAGTGCGGAGCCGGGGGTTTGCTCGAACTACGATGTCCGGGATCGTTTCCCGAACTCATGAGAAAGCGGGCTGATATGGATCTGGGTGTCCGCTGGAAGCTACACGGCGGGGACGGGCGCACGCCCGCCCCGGGCGTGGTCGTCACCCCGGACGAGCGGCTGACCTGGCCGCGCACCATCGGACTGGGGGCGCAGCACGTCGTTGCCATGTTCGGTGCGAGTTTCGTCGCGCCGGTGCTGATGGGCTTGGACCCCAACCTGGCCATCATGATGTCGGGTGTCGCGACCGTCGTTTTCCTGCTGGCGACCAAGGGGCGGGTGCCGAGCTACCTCGGCTGTTCGCTCTCGTTCGTCGGCGTGGCGGCGGTGATCCGGGCGCAGGGCGGCAGTAGCGCGACGGTTACCGGAGCCTGCCTCGCGGTCGGCGCGGTGCTGTTCCTGATCGGCCTGGCGGTGCAGAAGTTCGGGGCGCGAATCATTCACGCGGCTATGCCGCCGGTGGTCACCGGCGCGGTGGTCATGCTGATCGGATTCAACCTGGCCCCGGTGACCGCCTCCACCTACTGGCCGCAGGATCAGTGGACGGCCCTGCTGGTCATGCTGTTCACGGGGCTCGCTGTGGTCGGGTTGCGCGGATTCTTCTCTCGCATAGCGATTTTCCTGGGCCTGATCTTCGGGTACGGGCTGTCGTGGGTGCTGGACCGGGTGTTCGGCAAGATCCATTCCGCCGATGGCAGCGGGACGGTGACCGAGCACTGGCGGCTGGACCTTTCGGCCGTCGGCAAGGCGGATTGGATCGGCCTGCCGCACTTGCACGCCCCGTCCTTCGAATGGTCGGCGATGCTGGTCGCCCTGCCGGTGGTGATCGCTCTCGTCGCCGAGAACGCGGGCCACGTGAAGGCGGTCGGCGAAATGACCGGGCGCAATCTGGACGACAAGCTGGGCACCGCCATCGCCGCGGACGGTGTGGGATCCATGCTGTCGACCGCCGTCGGCGGCCCGCCCAACACCACCTACTCCGAGAACATCGGGGTCATGGCCGCCACCCGCGTCTACTCGACCGCCGCCTATTGGGCCGCAGCCGGTTTCGCGCTGCTGTTCGGTCTGTGCCCGAAGTTCGGCGCGATCGTCGCCGCCATTCCGGGCGGTGTGCTCGGCGGCATCACCGTCATCCTGTACGGCATGATCGGCCTGCTCGGCGCGCAGATCTGGACGAATGCCGGAGTGGACCTGCGCAATCCGCTGAACCTGGTCCCGGCGGCCGCGGGCCTGATCATCGGCATCGGCAATGTGAGCATGAAGTTCACCGACACCTTCACCCTCAGCGGTATCGCCCTGGGCACGCTGGTCGTCATCACCGGCTACCACGTGCTGCGCTTGTTCGCGCCGGCCCATTTCAAGGCGGAGGAGCCGCTGCTGGACGAAGGCACCTCCTCCTACGACGAGCCCAGCGCCAAGCCGTGATTCAGCCCGCCGCCGGTTCGCTCACCAGCTCGCCGGCCGCGGCGGCGTAGGGCAGCGGCAAAACCAGCCAAGCCTGGTCGCTGCTGTACGCCGGATGCGAGGACGCCTCCGGATCGGCGGCCAGGCCCTCCACCCGGGTCCACTGCCCGTCCCCGCACGGCAGCATCTCGGTGTACCGGTAGTGCAGATGCCCGTGCACGTGCAGCCCCGGCCGCAGCGTCTCCAGCACGGTCTGAATCCGATCCTGGTTCGGGAAGCACTCGGGCTTGCTCTTCCGATTGAACTTCGGCGTGCTGGCGCGCGGCTTGTCATGCGAGAGCAGCACATCCACCGGCGAGCTGTCCGCGATCAGCAGCGCGTCCAGCTCCGCATCGGTCATCTCCTCCTCGGGAAACCACAGCGTGCCCGCGCTCATCCGCTTGCGCCCCGACCCGTAGGCCCGCTTCGCGCTCTGCTCCTGCTTGCGCGCCTCCCGGGCCAGCCGCCACCCCTTGTCGGTGGACCGCGCCCCGCCGAAGGCCGCGAAAGTGGTGCCCTCCCACTCCCATCGATGCCCGCGCGGCGCGAACCGCAGGAACTTCCGGCAGATCAGGAACCCTTCGTCATCCCGCTGCTGCCCGTACAACTCGTGCACCAGCGAGCTCTTGTCATGGTTCCCGTCCAGGAAATACACGGTCACCCCCGCCTTCTTCGCGGCCTTGTTCACCACATCGAAGTACCGCCGCCCCGAGTGCATATGCTCCCAGGCCCCGAAATCCCCCACGGCGAACACCTTGGCGCACTCCTGCCGCACCGCGACCTGAATCAGGCTCAGCGCATGCGAGGTGTTCCCATGAATATCCCCGACAATCAAGACATTCCCCATGGCCACATGGTCGCAGCCCACCGCTTTCCCGTCACGCACAATTCCCGCGCGCCCGAACTTCGAGATCACCTCGACGGCCAACTCCACATCGTGTGGGTCGGCCAGCCATTCCTCGTCCTGGTCCCAGCTTTCGGGCTGGATACCTGGCTGCGAACGTACGAAAACCGCCCCCGGGCGAGAGGATCCGGGGGCGGCTCGTGCGCGACCGGGGGTTCGGCGGTCGCGCAGACGGATCCGGGATTTCGGCCGGATCCGCTGGGTTGCGCGGCCGATTGTGTCGGGACGCGCAGTCCGGGGCGCTGCGGGGCGTACGGTCCGCAGCGCTCGGGGCGGGGCAGGTCAGGCGGTGGCGGAGTCGGTCACCTTGTACTGGGCCAGGCTGTCGATGCGCAGGACGGCATCGGTGATGATGCTGTCGATCAGGTCGGCCACGGTCGGCAGGTCGTCGATGATGCCGGCGACCTGGCCGGAGGCGAGCACACCGGCTTGCGTATTGCCGTCCACCAGACCGGCTTTCAGCAGCATGGGGGTGTTGGCGCCCATGATGACCTGGGACCAGGTGAGGCCCTTGTGCTTACGCGTGTTCAGGCCCTCCTTCATGATGGTCGTCCACTTCATGCCGGTCATGTTCTTGAACTTGACGGCATTGGTGGCCGCCGCGAGGAAGCCGCGGGCCGGGCCGGAATGCTCCAGCTTGTCGACCAGTTCGGTGTTCAGCACGCGATGCGGCATGCCGTCGACCTTCCTGGAGACGACGGTGTCCTGGAGTCCGCGCTTGAGGTACTCCTGCTTGACCGACTCCGGCACCGAGCTGTCCTGGGTGAGCAGGAAGCGGGTGCCCATGGCCACGCCGGCCGCCCCGTAGGACAGCGCTGCGGCGAGGCCACGGCCGTCGAAGAAGCCGCCGCCGGCCACGACCGGGATGTCCACGGCATCGAGCACCGAGGGCAGCAGCAGCGTGGTGGCGACCGAACCGGTGTGGCCGCCGCCTTCACCGCCCTGCACGATCACGGCGTCCGCGCCCCAGGAGGCGACCTTGACCGCGTGCTTGGCCGCGCCGATGGACGGCATCACGACTACGCCGTTGTCCTTGAGGCGCGCGATGAGCTCCTTCTTGGGGGCCAGCGCGAACGACGCCACCTTCACGCCCTCGCGGATCATCATCTCGATCCGGTCGGGGGCGTCGGACAGGTCGGCGCGGATGTTCACGCCGAAGGGCTTGTCCGTCTTGGCTTTCGTCTTGGCGATGGCCACCTCGAGCTCGTCGAGGTTCATGGTGGCCGACGCCAGAATGCCGAGGCCGCCCGCGTTGGCGGTGGCCGCGACCAGACCCGGACCGGCGACCCAGCCCATGCCGGTCTGCACGATCGGATGCTCGATGCCGACCAGTTCGGTCAGCGGAGTCCGGAGCCGCTGCGCGCTCATGCCTGCACTTCCTTCTCCCGGAAGCCCTTGGGATCCAACACGGTCCGGATGATGGTGAGCTCTTCCTCGGTGGGCAGACGGGTCTCGCCCGCGTCGGCCAGCCCGGCGATCTCGAAGGAGGTGTTCTCCGCGACCTCGTCGGCACTCACACCCGGGTGCAGCGACAGCGCGCGCATGGTGTGGTCCGGCCCGTTGTAGTCGAACACGCCCAGGTTCGACACCACGCGATGCAGGTGGTGGAACCGGTAGGCCGGGTTCTCGGGATCGACCTTGTCATAACCGATTCCGGAGACGATGTCGACCTGATCCACGAACACCCGCTTGTTGTGCTTGGGCACGAAGTAGCTGGTGGCGTGGTTGATGGTGTTGCCCGGCGCACCGCGCACCCCGAACATCTGCCGGGTCGGCTGCTGCAAAGGCCCGAACGCCGACAGGTTCTGATTACCGAAGCGGTCCAGCTGGTTCGCGCCCATGACCACGTGCCGGCGACCCGAGGCGACCACATCGAAGACCTTGGAGAACGGAATCCAGCCCTCGATCGGGGCCTTGCCGCCGATCGGCGGGACCTCGGCGAAGAACAGCGCTTCACCGTCGGAGAGCAGCAGGTCAGGTTCGAAGGTCAGCCGTGCCAGCCGCGCACCGATGGTGGTGACGGTCGACATCGGGCTGGCCATGATCTCGCCTGCGCCACGGAAGATTTCGGCCGCGGCGACCACGCAGATCTCCGCGCGAGTGATGGTGGTGGTGTCGCTCATTACTTCTGCTCCTCGGCGAACGCGCGAACGGCGGCCTGGTACTCGTCCTCGGACACATCCAGGTAGCGCGCCTTGAACTCGGCCCACGACTCGGGCGTCTTGGCGGCCTCGACGTAGTGGCGCTGGAACTTCTCGTCGCGCCCGTAGGACCCGGAGAAGGTGAAGTGCGCGCCACCCGGGGCCTCGACCACGCCGTCGACCATCATGCGATTGAGGATGATCGACTGGTGCGGAACGGCTTTCACCAGTTCCTCGGTCTCGACCAGCTTGTCCACCGACAGGTAGCGCTTCTCGGCGGCCAGGGCGTACAGGTCATCGAAGTAGGGATCGACGCCGGTGTAGGCGGCATTGCCGTGCTTGTCGCCCAGATCCAGGTGCACGAAGGCGGCGTCCAGATCCAGCGCCGGCATGGCGACCAGGGTCTCGGTCTTGCCCTCGGTCGGGTACGGCGACTGCACGGTCTTCAGCTCGCCCTCCCAGAAATCGATTACGGCAGAACCCAATCCGGCGCGGATGGGCAGGAACGGCAGGCGCGCGGCGGCGGCTTGGAGCCCGCACTTCACCATGCCCTCGTCCATCTCACGCACGGTGATCCGGCCCTCGGTGCGTGCCTTGGCGAACCACGGGTCGTAGAACGGCGCGGAATCCAGGGATACGAAGCCGTAGTACGCCTTTCGCACCTTGCCCGCCGAGCAGAGCAGCCCCAGGTCCGGCCCGCCGTAGGTGACGACCGTCAAATCCGTGATGTCCGAACGCAGAATGGCCCGCACCAGCGCCATCGGCTTGCGCCGGGAACCCCAGCCGCCGAGCCCGATGGTCATTCCGCTCCGCAGTTCGCCGACGATCTCGTCGAGCGTCATCCGCTTGTCGCGCATGGCTTCTACTTCTCCTTCTTCTGCGCCGCGATGTCATCGTCGAAGCGCGCGCGAATCTCGTCGGCCACGCCCGCGAGGTTGAGCTCCATGGTGAAGCCCTGCTCGAAGCGGTAGGACCGGTGCACGTCCTGCACGTCGATGCCGTTCAAAGCCTTCTTGGCGGCGCGGATGACGCGGCCGTCCTTGTTCGCGATGTTCTTGGCGACTTCCATTGCGGCGGCGTCGAGTTCGGCGCGCGGCACCACCTTGAACACCGAACCGTAGTGGTGCAGCTGCTGCGCGGTGAGCGTGCCCGCGGTGTAGAACATGGTCCGCATCAGGTGCTGGGGAACCAGCCGCGCCAGATGGGTGGCCGCGCCGAGCGCCCCGCGATCGACCTCGGGCAGGCCGAAGGTGGCGTCGTCGGAGGCGACGATCACATCGGAGTTGCCGACCAGGCCGATGCCGCCGCCGAGGCAGAAGCCGTTGACCGCGGTGACCACCGGGACCTGGCAGTCGTAGACCGCGGCGAAGGCTTCGAAGCAGCCGTGGTTGGCGCGGATGAGCTTGGTGTGCCCGACGTCCGCGTTCATCTCCTTGATATCCACACCCGCGTTGAACCCGCGCCCCTCGGCGCGCAGCACGACGACGCGGGTCTCGGGATCGCGCCCGGCTTCCCGGACGGCGTCGGCCAGGGCGAACCAGCCGTCGGAGGGCAGAGCGTTGACCGGGGGGTAGTCGACAGTGACGACTTCGACGCCCTCGGTTTCGGTGTGGCGGATGATCCCCATCGCGTGTCCTTAAGCGGGCAGAGCCCATCGTTGGCAAAACAAGCAAGTGCTTGGTAGGTTAGCACGGTGGCAATCGAAGTGAACCTCTCCGGCTCGGTCGTCCTGGTCACCGGTGGCGTCCGGGGCGTCGGGGCCGGTATCTCCCGCGTTTTCCTGGACGCGGGCGCGACCGTGGTCGCCTGCGCGCGCCGTCCGGCCGATGTTCCGGTCGAGTCGAACGGGCGCGGTATCGACTTCCTGCCGTGCGATGTGCGGGACCCCGAATCGGTGCGCGGCTTGATCGACGCGATCGTGGCGAAGTACGGGCGGCTCGACACCGTGGTGAACAACGCGGGCGGTGCGCCGTTCGCCCTGGCCGCCGATGCCAGCGCCAACTTCCACGCCAAGATCGTGCAGCTGAATCTGCTGGCGCCCCTGCTCGTTTCGCAGGTCGCCAACGAGGTGATGCAGCAGCAGGAGCAGGGCGGCTCGATCGTGATGATCTCCAGCGTCTCGGGTCACCGCCCGTCGCCCGGCACCGCCGCCTACGGGGCCGCGAAAGCCGGTGTGGACAGCCTGGTTTCGTCGCTCGCCGTCGAATGGGCTCCCAAGGTCCGGATGAACTCGGTGATCGTCGGCCTGGTCAACACCGAGTCCTCGCACCTGCACTACGGCGACGAAGACGGCATCGCGGCTGTCGCCGGCACTGTTCCCATGCAGCGGATGGCCGTCCCGGAGGACATCGGCCGTACCGCCGCCTTCCTGGCTTCCCCGCTGGCCGAATACATCACCGGCAGTTCGCTTCTGGTGCACGGCGGCGGTGAAAAGCCCGCCTTCCTCCAAGCCTCCACCGCCGATGTCCCGGCGGTCTCGGGCCACTAGCCCGGCCCCGGCCCTGCTCCTTCCGGGCGTGGCGGCCTCGGCTTCGCGGCCTCTCCCCACAATCCCTTTCCACACTCCAGCGAGGTAATCGATATGACTGACAACAAGATCTGCGAAGGCCGCGTCGCCATCGTGACCGGCGCCGGTCGCGGCATCGGTCGTGCGCATGCTCTCGCTTTCGCGGCCGCCGGCGCCAAGGTCGTGGTGAACGACCTGGGTGCGGAGCTCGACGGCGCTCCCAGCCCCGATTCCCCGGCCGCCCAGGTCGTCGAGGAGATCAAGGCCCTCGGCGGCGAAGCCGTCGTGAACGGCGACGACGTCTCCGACTGGGAGGGCGCCCGCCGCCTGATCTCCACTGCCGTAGCGACTTTCGGCCGTCTGGACATCCTGGTCAACAATGCCGGTATCGTCCGTGACCGCATGCTGGTCAACCTCGGCGAGGACGAGTGGGACGCCGTCATCAAGGTCCACCTCAAGGGCCACTTCGCCCCCATGCGGCACGCCGCCGAGTACTGGCGCAACGAGGCCAAGGCGGGCCGCACCCCGGACGCGCGCATCATCAACACCAGTTCCGGTGCGGGCCTGCTGGGTTCGGTCGGCCAGGGCAACTACTCCGCCGCCAAGTCCGGCATCGCGGGCCTGACCCTGACCGCGTCGGCCGAGTTCGCCCGCTACGGCATCACCGTCAATGCCATCGCCCCGGCCGCGCGCACCCGCATGACCGAGACCGTCTTCGCCGACATGATGGCCGCTCCCGAGGACGGCTTCGACGCCATGGCCCCGGAGAACGTCTCTCCGCTGGTGGTCTGGCTGGGCAGCGCTGATTCGGCCGGCGTCACCGGCCGCATGTTCGAGGTCGAGGGCGGCAAGGTGACGGTGGCCGACGGCTGGCGGCACGGCGTCTCGGTCGATCGCGGCGCCCGCTGGGAGCCGGCCGAGCTGGGCCCGGTCATGCGCGATCTGCTGGCCAAGGCCGTCACCCCGGAGCCGGTCTACGGCGCCTGAGTTCCACTCCGCGAGCTTCGCCGACACCCTCGGGTGTCGGCGATTTTTGTTTGCGGAGTAGGTAATCCGCTGTTCACCGGCTGTTTCCTCACCGGTACCCACCCGGGGTTGCGGCCGTGTGCGGGTGCGGCGCGAGTCGCCGTGCCCGGGGTAGGTTCGGCGGTGAAGTTGATCGGCCGAGTGGAACGAGGTTTCGGATGGCGCGGGCACAGCACTACCAATTCGCGCACCGGTTGTTGGCGCACATGGCGCGTTCGCGTGGTGCGGAGCTGGTGAAACGGGTGGCGGCGGACAATTGGACCGCGGCGCTCACCGATTGGTGGAACGGGCTCGGCTCCACCCTGCCCGATGCGGATCGCCTGGCGCCCACGGGGTTGAGCGGCAAGCTGATCGAACGCGACGGCATCAAGATCGTGCTGGTGACCTTGCCGGAGCCGACGTCCCCGCCGGAGGCGTATTTCGCGGCTTTCGTGGTGCCGCCGGAGGCGGGGGAGTGCCGGTACTACACCCTCGAGTATTCGGTGGATCCGCTCGGCGGGGACCCGTATTCGACCCTCGGGCAGTGGAGTGATGGCTCTCACATCAACCTGGGTCCGGGCCCCGCCGCGACCGAGGCCGCCTTCGTCGATGCCATAGCTCCGCGTATCGCGAAGTGATGCAAACCACTTGGTTTGCTGAAGCGTGCGCTCACCCGAGGTGAGCAGGGGATTTGCTGTCCCATAGGTCTGAATTGCCCTTGTTGCCCTTGTTCGCTCGCGCCTCACGGCCGTCGAACCGGGGTTGTGAGGCCCCCTGAAAGTGCCCTCCGAACCCAATTGGCCTGGGCCGCTTGCTGATATTCCCCACATGGGGAGATGCGCAGGCGTACGGTTTGTCTCGGCCCCTAATGCATTCGGGACTTGTGCGGGGTGTCGTACTCCCTTGTACGATGACCGCGTTCCGCAAAGGCCCGGCTAACGGGGTGGCCGCGTGCTCTTACCCGCACCGACCGCGTGCGGGAGACAAGCCGACTGCGCAGTATCGATGAGGGGATGGCTGGCGCATGATCGTTGGTCGTGCAATGCGCCTGGTGGCAGCGATAGCGGCTGTCGCCGGTACAGCGCTGCTCGGGCCGGTTGCCGCGCTCGCGCAGCCCAATGGGATCGACCTCGACCCGGTCCCCGCCGGCCAGGAACCCGTCGTGCCCCAGCCGCGGACCGGCCAGTCGCAGCAGACCGCACAGCCCCAACCCGTGGTGGCGCCCGGTTCCGACCCCGCCGGCACGAGCCCCTCTTCGGGGAATCCCGCAGGGGTGAGCGCCGGCGCGGCGAGCCCCGCCGCCGTGAATCCCGTTGCCGGACCCCAAGATCTGCTGGCCGTATTGTTCGGCCTCCCCGCAGCCGGTTCGGCCGCAGCGGGTTCCGCCGCCGCCGGTTCCGCTGGTGTCGGTTCGGCCGGAGTCGGTTCCGCGGGTGTCGGTTCGGCCGGAGTCGGTTCCGCCGGTACGGGTTCCGCCGGAGCGGGCCTCGGTGCCCTCGGACTGATCCTGGGCGCTACCGGATCGGCCGCCGCCGGTACCGGTTCCGCTGCTGTCGGTTCCGCCGGTGCCGCTACCGGCTCCGCTGTGCTCGGCACCGGCTCGGCCGCGCTGGGCGTCGGTTCGGCCGCGGGCGGAACGGGTTCTGCCGCAGTGGGTTCCGCAGGCGTCGGGGTCGGCACAATTCTGGGCACTGGTTCGGCCGCAGTCGGTTCCGCGGGCGCGGGCACGGGTTCTGCCGTCGGTTCCGCCGGCGTCGGCCTCCCGCTGCTGCTCGGAACCGGTTCCGCCGCCGTGGGTTCGGCTGCCACCGGATCCGGTGTCGGCCTGCTCGCGACGCTGCTCGGTACCGGCTCCGCTGCTGTCGGTTCCGCCGCCGTCGGCTCGGCCGCCACCGGCTCCGCCGGTCTGCTGGCCTTCTGCACCGGTTCGGCTGCTGTCGGATCCGCTGGAATCGGTTCGGCGGCAGTGGGTTCGGCTGCCGGTTCGGCGGGTGCGGGCTCGGGCGCCGGTTCCGCCGGCGCCGGTTCGGCCGCCACCGGCTCGACCGGTGTGGGCTCGGCGGCCGTCGGTTCGGCCGGAGTCGGTTCGGCGGCAACGGGTTCGGGGGCGCTCGGTTCGGCTGCGGTGGGCTCGGCCGGGGTCGGTTCCGCCGCAACGGGTTCCGCCGCGCTGTGTGCTTCTCCGCTGCTCTTGCTGCTGATTCCGCTCCCGGCGCCGGCACCCGAGGCGCCGTCGGTGCCTATCGAGATTCCGCAGGCTCCGGCCGCCCCGCAGGCTCCGGCGGTTGTCGCCCCCGTGGTCGCGCCCGCGGTGGTCGAACCGGAGCCGGCGCCCGCCGCGGCCCCGCCGCCTCCGCCCCCGCCCGCTCCGGTTCCCGCACTGGCGCAACCGAGTCCGCAGGTGCGCCCCACCTCGGCCAACTCCCCGCTGCCGCCCATCAAGGTGCTCTCGGTGATCGGCGGCCTGATCGCGCTCACCCTGGCGGGCGCGGGTTCGGGCGCGGTCAGCTTCCAGAGCGCGTCGGCGGCGCAGGGGCGGATCGATGCCGCCCGGGCCGCGTTCTTCGGACCGAGGGTGTGAGGGGACCACGATGACCGAGAGCCGGGCGCAGAGCCATAGCATCGGGTCCTATCGCCGGGTGGCGGCGGCGGTGGACGCGGTGTGCGCGGTGGCCGCCGACTTCGACGCCACCACCCTGGACGATGTGGTGCACGCGATCTCCGCCGAGCGCCGCCGCCCCATCGAAATCGCCAGTGCCCAACTGGGTCCCGGCGTCTGCGGTCAGCGCCGCAGCTATCCGGAGAAGGATGTGATCGTGCTGGCCGCGGCGCTGCCGAGCCGCGACCACACGCTGGCGCACGAGCTGGGCCACATCGTCTTCGATCATCCGGGGGAGGCGGCGGCCGAGGTGGTGCTGGAGGCCGACGACGATCTCATCGCCTACATGCTCAGCCAACGTGCGCATCAGACGGCGGTGGATCTCGGTGAGGACGAGCAGGCCGAATGGGAGGCGGAGACCTTCGCCAGCATGCTCATGACGCGCCTGCGCGTGTTCAGCAACCGGGGCGCCGGCGTCTCGGTCCTTCGATTCGATGAGGCGCTCGGATGACCGAGTCAGGGCGCGGAGGAGGCAGCGTGCGTAACCACGGAGCGCCCCTCGGGCATCCGCGAGAGGACGCAGCATGACCTTCTGGTTGACGGCCCTGTTGGTCTGGATGGCCGCCGGTGCCCGAGTGGGCCGGGTGCTGGTGAAACCGGCGACCACGGCCCGGGTGGCGATCCTGTTCGCGGTGGTTGCCGTGGCCGCCACGGCGACCTTGGCGGTACCGGAAATCGGTGTGGCAGTGGATCATCTGGTGCCCAACGGGATACGCGGCATGTGGTTGTCGGACCGGCTGACCGTCGCCGCGTGGATTCTGTTCGGAACCGCGACATCCGTGGTGGCCGCGGCCGCCTGGCCGGTGGTCTCCCGCCGGAACCTGCGGCAGATCGCCTGGGCCATCTACGCGGTCGGCGCGATCGCCATGCTGGCGACCCTGCTCTGGTCGGTCACCTTCGGCTGGCTGGTGGTGGTGCTGGAGTGCGTCTTCATCGTCGTCACCGGGGTGCGGAACCTGGACTGGACGACGCTGGGTCGCGGTATCGCGATCTACAGCACGGGAACGCTTCTGGTCGGTCTACTTTCGACGCTCTCCATCCGCCGCGCCTTCCAGCATCAGCCCATGGCCGAACCCGGTAAAGGCGACTGGTTCTGGCCGCTCTGGTCGCTGTCGAGCCTGCTCATCGCGATCGGTGCGGTCTGGATCGTGATCGAGCTGTGGGCGCGAGCTCGCCTGCTGCTGCGGCAGATTCGCACCCTGCACCGGGTGCTGATCGCCCGCTTCCCCGAAGTGGTGGCCAAGGATCAGACCGGTACCGGCACCCAGCTCAAGGCCTCCGACCAGGTCGCCCAGATCATGGACGCGCTCTACCTGCAATCCGGCGGCGGCGTGGACCTGGCCACCTTCGGCATCGAACTCACCGATGCCACCAAACCGCCGGACGAGGTGGCTCCGCGGGCCGAACGGGTGGCCGAGTGGGCCCGAAACCCGTTCGGGGACGTGGTGATCGACCCGCGCTGGATCTCGCCGCCGCCGGGCGTGGGCCCGCGCGGCTGGGTCCAAGCCATTGCCCGGGCCTTCGATGCGAAGGCCGTGAGCGGTTCGCCGGCGGCGAGTAGTTCTTCAGCGCGATAAATCGGGCACAAGGTAGTTTCCGCACAAGAATGTGCCGCGGCGGGTGGTCCGCCGCGGCACATTCACGCCTACGGTCCCTATTGCGACATTCCATGGGTCAATTTGTATCGGTCGGTAGATCCGTCATCGAATCGGTCGCCGTACTGATTGACCTGTTCGCGAGCATTCGTGCCGAGACAACGTATCCGAAGTTTCGTCTCGGCACACTCGATGTACGCGCAGGGGACTTTGCTTGTCGAGGTTGGTGCAATGGGGGCGAAACGCTCACAACGCACAAAACGACATAGTGCACAAAAAGACTGGTTTGAATGCTTTGCTGGACGCAAGCATCGTTATGCCAGGTTTGTGCATATTGCACCAGCGCAGGGGTCTACGCCACATGGCCTCAGCGCCCTGAGACCGGTGCAACACTCTTCACTCGAACCGAATGGTCCGGCGAGGCGTACTAGATCTTGTGAAACAGTGGCGCTGGCCTGCAACCAGCGCCCCCGCATCGCCCTTGGTACGACCTGGAGCATTCCCTGTTACAAACCAACACAGTGCGGCCTCCGAGCTGGCTGCACTGTGTTGCGCTGTGACAGGGCCTATTCCGTGCCGTCTGGAGGAATTTCGGGCAAACCTTCGCTTGCCCGCAACTTCTCCGCCATGGAGGTAAGCAGATTCTGAGATTCTTCGGACAGGTCGAACGCCCTGCTCGACAACCGACGAAGTCCATAGCCCTGCAGCTGGGACAGCAGCTCGAGATCGTGATCGATCTTCGCCGCATAGATGTCGTTGAAGAAGTAGTCCGGTTTGACCTTGAAGAACTTCGCCAGCGCAGCCACCGTCTCATCGGACGGATTCGTGCGCTGTCCCGACCGCAACTGCGACAGATACGGTTTCGAGATCGGATGGCCGGATGCCGTCAAGGCGGCCGCCACCTCTGCGTTCGTGTGCGGCTTACGCCCCGGGGGGATGCACGGTTTCGAACAGCTTGTTCAGCCGCGCCGCGAAATCAGCCATTGTGAGCCGCCCAATTCCCTTCGCTGTACTAACAGTCGTTATCTCGGATACGTATCATTGATATTAGCGGCTCAGTAACTGAAAACCTACGCCTGATTCGCGATTTCCTTGAAGCTTCTAGACGGTGATCCGGCGAACCCGCCGTGGCTTGGGCGTTTGCGGGCCACCCCCATGGTTCTTGCGGAGGGCTTAAGAGCCCCGGTTCTGGCCCGTCGCAAGGGTCTTCCCGGACGGGCCACGGGTAGCCATAAGATAGCTGACGTCTCATCTTCTTGTCTGTACCTGGGATTGTGTGGCGTACGCCACGTTTCGGGGTACCCGAAGATGAACGTTCAACCTTGGCCGAATTCGATTGTGGACTAGATCCTCTCGATGATGGTGCCGGTGGCGAGTGCGCCACCGCAGCACATCAGGATCATCGCCGTGGACTTGTCGGAACGTTCCAGTTCGTGCAAAGCCGTTGTGATGAGCCGGGATCCGGTGCTGCCGACCGGATGGCCGAGCGCGATGGCGCCGCCGTTCACGTTCACCCGATCGAAGTCCGGCTTGTGCACCGAGGCCCACGACAGCACCACGGACGCGAAAGCCTCGTTGATCTCGAACAAGTCGATGTCCGACATGGTCATTCCGCTGCGCTCGAGCAGCCGCTGGCACGCCTGAACCGGACCGTCCAGGTGGTATTCCGGCTCGCCGCCGACCAGGCACTGCGACACGATCCGGGCGCGCGGCTTCAAACCCTGTCGCTGCGCGGCCTTTTCGTCCATCAGCAGCACCGCCGCCGCACCGTCGGAGATCTGCGAGGAGGTGCCCGCGGTGTGAATTCCGCCCTCCAGCACCGGCTTCAGCTTCGCCAGCGCCTCGCGGGTGGTGGCGCGCAGACCCTGGTCCTTGTTGATGTCGGCGAACTCGCCGGTGAGGTTCCCCTCCTTGTCGACCTGCGGCGCGTTCACGATGGTCAGCACCTCGCGATCGAAGCGGCCTTCGGCCCAAGCCTGTGCGGCCAGGCGCTGCGAACGCTCGCCCAATTCCTCGACGTCATCGCGAGTGATGCCGCGCCGCTTGGCAATTCGCTCCGCCGCCTCGAACTGGTTGGGCATATCGATGTCCCACGACGCGGGCCGGCGCGGCCCGGCGTGGGTGCCGACGTTCGCGCCCAGCGGCACGTGGCTCATCGATTCGATGCCGCACGCCAGGCCGACTTCGATTGCGCCGGTGGAGATCAGGCCCGCGACCAGGCCCGCGGCCTGCTGCGCCGAACCGCACTGATTGTCGATGGTGACCGCGCCGGCCTGCCACGGCAGACCCGCGTGCAGCCACGCGGTGCGGGTGACATTGTTGCTCTGCTCGCCGACCTGCATGACGCAGCCGCCGACGACCTGCTCGACCAGCATGGGGTCGAGTTCGGCGCGTTCGAGCACGCCCTTCTGGGCCGCCCCGAGCAGCTCGGCGGCGTGCAGGCCGGCCAGCCAGCCGTTGCGCTTGCCGATCGGGGTGCGCGCGGCCTCGACGATGACGGGTGTACCCATTTCTTTCCTTCCGGAGCTGAACTGCAACAAGTTCTCTACGGGTAACGTAGGCCTGTTCCGGCCTTCGTACCTAGTCCCTTCTCTTGTTGTACCCCCTGTGCTTCAATAACGGTAGAACGTGTTTCAGTTGGTCAAAGGAGACTGCTGGTGGTGGATACCCACGCCCGGCCCAATGTGCCGGATGGTTTCGACGTCACGGATCCCGATATCTGGGCGGAGCGCGTGCCCGCCGCGGAGTTCGCCGAGCTCCGCAAGGCCGCGCCGATCTGGTGGAACCCCAAGTCTCCGGAGGTCGGCGGGTTCGCCGACGACGGTTTCTGGGTGGTGAGCAAGCACGCGGATGTGAAGGAAGTCTCCCGGCGCGACGACGTCTTCTCGACCTACGAGAACACGGCCATCCCGCGTTTCAATGACGACATCACCCGCGAGCAGATCGAGATGCAGCGCTTCGTGCTGCTCAACAAGGATGCGCCGGAGCACACCAAGCTGCGCAAACTGATCTCCAAGGGCTTCACCCCGCGCGTGATCAACGGTCTGCGAGCCGAACTCACCGCGCGCGCCGAGAAGATCGTGAAGGCCGCGGTCGAGGGTGGCACCGGCGACTTCGTGGTGCAGGTCGCGAGCGAGCTGCCCTTGCAGGCCATCGCCGAATTGATCGGTGTGCCGCAAGAGGATCGGATGAAGTTGTTCCGCTGGTCCAACGAGATGACCAGCTACGACGATCCGGAATCCGATGTGGATCCGATGACGGCGTCGATGGAGATCCTCGGCTACGCCTACCAGATGGCCGAGGCGCGGCGGGCCTGCCCGGCGTCGGACATCGTGACCACGCTGGTCCAGGCCGATATCGACGGAGAGTCGTTGTCCCCCGAGGAATTCGGCTTCTTCGTCATGATGCTGGCGGTGGCCGGCAACGAGACCACCCGCAATGCCACCACGCACGGCATGATCGCGTTCATGGAGCATCCGGAGCAGTGGGAGCTCTACAAGGCGCAGCGGCCCAAGACCGCGGCCGACGAGATCATTCGCTGGGCCACCCCGGTGAGCAGCTTCCAGCGCACCGCGCTCGAGGATGTGGAGCTGGGCGGCGTCGAGATCAAGAAGGGGCAGCGGGTGCTGCTGGCCTACCGCTCGGCCAACTTCGACGAGGACGTCTTCGAGGACCCCTACACCTTCGACATCACGCGGGATCCCAACCCGCACTTGTCTTTCGGCGGCACCGGCGCGCACTACTGCATCGGCGCGAACCTGGCGCGGCTGGAGATCGAGATCATCTTCAATGCCATCGCCGACCATATGCCGGATATCGCCAAGCTGGGTGATCCGAAGCGGCTGCGTTCGGGCTGGCTGAACGGCGTCAAGGAATTGAAGGTCGATTACCAGGGCTGCCCGGTCAAGCACTGACCCGGAAACAAAACCAGCGGGTGAACGGTATACCGTTCACCCGCTGCGTTTTTCCCGCCACGTGACGATTCTGGACGTATGTCCGAATATCCGGTGGTCGCCGAAAATCAGGCAGGTTTCAAGGTCTTCATGGCCCGCTCGGTTTCCCAGAAAGCGCGCAGGGCAAGGATTTTCCCGGCCTCGTCCACCTTGTAAGTGAATACGCCTTCCGCGTCCACGATGTGCCCGCCCATGGTGGTGCGAATGCGACCGGTGAAGGCCACCTCGTTACCGCAGGCGAAGGAATCCTCGAACAGGAAATCGATGTTCTCCGTCGGCGCGATCGCCTTGTCCCAGAACGCCGCGATGGCCTCCGCACCGCGATGCCCCTTGCCGTCGGGATCGAAGAAGGACGGCCCGACCGGATCCTCCACGATGCCGTCGGCGGCGAACAATGCCACCCACGCGTCCTTGTCCTTGGCCCGTACCGCCGCCTGTGAGGCGAAACCCGCTACCTTGGCCGGATGTTCGTCGCTCACGGCTGCTCGCTTCCGACGACCCACATCGAGAAGTACTGCGAGCCACCGCCGTACGCGTGCCCGAAGGCTTTCTTGGCGTTCTCCACCTGGTAGTCGCCCGCGCGGCCCATGACCTGCTTGGCGGCCTCGGCGAAGCGGATCATGCCCGACGCGCCGATCGGGTTGGAGGAGAGCACGCCACCGGAGGGATTCACCGGAAGCTTTCCGCCGATGGCGGTTTCGCCCGCATCGGTCAGCTTCCAGCCCTCGCCCTCGGGCATGAAGCCCAGGTTCTCCAGCCACATCGGCTCGAACCAGGAGAACGGGACGTAGATCTCGGCCGCGTCGATCTCTTCCAGGGGGTTGGTGATCCCGGCCTGCTGCCACAGCGCGGCGGCGGCGGCCTGACCGGCCTTCGGATTCACCTGATCGCGGCCCGCGTAGGCCAGCGGCTCGGTGCGCATGGCGGTGCCGTGCACCCAAGCGACCTTCTTGCCCTGTGCCGTGGCGGCTTTCGCCGAGGCTTCGTCGCCGATCACGATGGCGCAGGCGCCGTCCGAGGACGGGCAGGTCTCGTCGAAACGAATGGGGTCCCAGAGCATTTGGGACGCCATCACCGATTCCATGGTGATGTCCGGCTGTTGCAGGTGCGCGAAGGGATTGCGCGCGCCGTTCTTGCGATCCTTCACCGCGACCATGGCCCCGATGTGCAGCGGGGCATTGGCCCGGCGGATGTAGGCGCGCACGTGCGGGGCGAAGTAGCCGCCCGCGCCCGCACCGACCGGCATGGTGAAGGGCACCGGATTCGACAGCGCCCACATGGCGTTGGACTCGGACTGCTTCTCCCAGGCGATGGCGAGCACCTTGCCGTGCACGCCGGCCTGCACCTGATTGGCGGCCACGACGGCGGTGGAGCCGCCCACCGATCCGGCGGTGTGCACGCGCAGCAGCGGTTTCCCGGTGGCGCCCAGCGCATCCGCGAGGAACAGCTCCGGCATCATGGAGCCCTCGAAGAAGTCGGGGGCCTTACCGATCACCACGGCGTCGATATCGGCCATGGTCAGGCCGGAATCGGCGAGCGCGCGATCGATGGCCTCGCGGCACATGCCCGCCATGGACACGTCCGACCGCTTGGTCACGTGGTGGGTCTGTCCGGTGCCGAGCACCGCGGCGGGGAAACTCATGAGCGTGCCTCCAGGGTGGCGACCAGGTTCTGCTGCAACGCCGGACCGGAACTGGCATGGGCCAGTGCGCGATTCGCGGAGCCATTGAAGATTTCACGGGCGGCGAAGCCGATGCGCTCCAGACCGGCGGCGAACATCGGATTGCCCGACAGCGGACCACCCGACGGATTGATCCGGGTGTTCCCGTTCAGCCCGATGGCCTCCTTGAGGATCAACTCCTCGTGGCTGTACTGCGCGTGCAGCTCGGCGACGTCGAAATCGGCCGCGGCACCGTTCAATACGGCCTTGGCGGCGCGTGAGGTGGAGTCCGAGACGGTCAGGTCGCGAGCGCCCAGGATGGGGGTGTCGATGTAATGCGCCATACCGGTCAGCCAGGCCGGGCGCTCGGTCAGCTCGCGGGCGCGGTCGCCCACGGCCAGTACGATCGCGGCCGCGCCATCGGTGATGGGGGCGATATCGTGCGCCCGGAACGGCTCGGCGACATACTCCGCGCCCAAAAGCTTTTCGACATCCACACCGGTGCTCCGCGCGGCCACCGCTGCCATATCCGCCTCGGTCCACTTACCGGCGTCCAGGCCCGCCCGGGCCTGAAGTCCGGCCATCGACACCGCGTCCGGGCCCAGCGGCGCGACCAGGTACGGATCGGTCTGCAAGGTCAGCACCTGGCGCAGGGTGCCGGCCGAGGCCTTGCCGAAGCCGTACACCAGCGCGGTCTCGGCCTGTCCGGAGCGCAGTTTCACCCACGCCTCGTACAGGGCCCAGGCCGCGTCCATCTCCACGTGCGATTCGTTGATCGGCGGCACCGCGCCGATCGAGTCGATCGCCGAGATGAACGAGAAGGCGCGTCCGGCAAGGTAATCCGAGGAGCCCGAGCACCAGAAGCCGATGTCGGACTTGGTGATGCCGAGGTTCGCGTACAGCTCGGTGAAGCAGGGCGCGAGCATCTCGACGCCGTTGGTGGTGCCGAAGGTCTCCGGCACGTGCGGTGCGTGGGCGAACCCCACCACCGCGATGTCGGTTGCGTTGTTACTCAAGGTAATCCAGCGCCTCTCTACAGGTGGTGCGCGAACGAGTCGTAGTCGGCGTCGGGTTCGCCGGTGGGCTTGAAGTGGTCGATATTGGCCATCGACAGGCCCCACTCCTCGCGCGGCTTCCAGACCGCTTCGACGCGCATGCCCATCCGGACCTCGCTCGCGTCCACGCCCAGCACCAGGTGCAGGAACGGGATGTCGGTGCCGTCCAGCAGGACATAGGCGGCCACGTAGGGCGGCTTGAGGCGCTGACCCATGAACGGCACGTTCACGATGCAGAAGGTGGTCACGATGCCCTTGTCGGACACCTCGACGTAGTCGTCGGTCGGCTCGCCGGTGCGCGGGTCGGCGCCGCGCGGCGGGAAGTACACCTTGCCGTCCATCTTGGCGCGCGCGCCCAGCAGGCGGCCCTCCATGATGGCCTTGAGGAATTCGCCCTCCTGCGGGGCCGCGGTGTGCTTGAACGACAGATCGACCGGCGTGATGATGCCGGTCACCTGCTCGCCCTCGTCCTCGGAAGGCGCGGGCGCGGTGGAGGTTTCGCCCGGCTCGAAGGCGACGATGTCGTGGATGTCGCCGGTGCGCTCACCGGCCCAGCGCGCCCGGACCCGCAGCCCGGTCGAGATGTCGGCCGGCGAGGCCACGTCCACGGCGTGCAGCAGCGCGGTGTCCGCGCCGTCGAGCTTGATCAGCGCGTAGGCGAAGGGACGGTCGAAGGGCTGGTTCGGCAGCGGCTCGGCCACCCAGCTCCAGCTCTGCACCGTGCCCACGTCCGAGACGTCGACGAAATCGGTGAGTGGTTCCGCTGTCTTCGGATCGAATTCGGCCGGGGGCACGATCACGCGCCCGTCGGAACCCCGCACACCGATGACCTTGCCATTGCGCAACCCCGTGAGGAAGCGGCCGATGGTCGGACCGGTGGAGCGGGTGTAATCGAATTGCATCCGCAGCGGTGCGGACAGTACTTCGGTGTTCCCCAGAGTCACGAGATCGAGTAGAACAGGTTCTAAAGATGGGTGCAAGAGCCCAAGTCGGAAGGGAACCGAACATGCGCTTTGGGTTGCAACTCGGATATTGGGGCGCGCAGCCGCCCGCCAATACGCGCGAACTGGTGCTGGCCGCCGAGGAAGTCGGCTTCGACGCCGTGTTCACCGCCGAATCGTGGGGTTCGGACGCCTTCACTCCGCTGGCTTGGTACGGATCCGACACCTCGCGGGTGCGGCTCGGGACTTCGGTCGTGCAGCTGTCCGCGCGCACCCCGACCGCGACCGCGATGGCCGCGCTGACCATCGACCATCTCAGTGGCGGGCGGCACATTCTCGGGCTCGGCGTCTCCGGTCCGCAGGTGGTGGAGGGCTGGTACGGCCAGCCGTTCGCCAAGCCCCTGGCCCGTACTCGCGAATACGTCTCGATCGTGCGGCAGGTGCTGGCGCGCGAGGGCAAGGTGACCAGCGACGGCCCGCATTTCCCATTGCCCTACAACGGTTCCGGGGCGACCGGTCTGGGCAAGCCGCTCAAGTCCATCACCCATCCGCTCCGCTCCGACCTGCCGATCTGGCTCGGTGCGGAGGGTCCGAAGAATGTCGCGCTGACCGCCGAGATCGCCGACGGCTGGCTGGCGATCTACTACACCCCGCGGCTGGCGGACATGTACAACGAGTGGCTCGACGAGGGCTTCGCGAAGCCGGGCGCGCGGCGCTCGCGCGAGGACTTCGAGATCGCGGCCACCGCGCAGGTGATCCTCACCGACGACACGAAGGCCGAATTGGATCGGCTGCGCCCGTTCATGGCTCTCTACATCGGCGGCATGGGTGCGGAGGAATTGAATTTCCATGCCCAGGTCTACCGGCGAATGGGCTACGGCGACGCGGTCGACGAGATCACCCGGAAGTTCCGCAGCGGCCAGAAGGACGCCGCGGCGGCCGCGGTTCCGGATGAGCTGATCCTGGATACGACGATCATCGGCGACGAGGCGCACGTGCGTGAGCAGCTGAAGGTCTGGGAGCAGGCCGGTGTGACCATGTTGCTGGTCGGGGTCCGGGACGTGGCCCAGTTCGAGCGCCTCCGGCCGCTGATCGAGTCGTAGAACTTGTTCTAGATTCCGCCCGCGCGATACGCCACGGGCGGCATGGCCGGGAAGGGCGGGTCCCGTTCGGTGGGGCGCGGTCTTTCCCGGCTATTCCAATTCGGCGTAAGTCGCCGTAATCTGTGGCGGGGGACACATCCGGTCGATCGACCAAGAAAAATTTGTGGCTTGTCACACACAAGAACACGTTCTATTTTGATCCTGTGAGCTACAACATTGCGGATCTTGTCGAGCACACCATCGACCTCATGCCCGAACGTGTCGCGCTGGCCGATGACACTCGTTCGGTGACCTATGCCGAACTGGAGGACCGGGCCAACCGTCTTGCGCACTACCTGCAAGAACAGGGTGTGAAGCCGGGCGACAAGGTCGGCGTGTACTCCCGCAACACCATCGAGGCCGTGGAGTCCATGGTCGCGATCTTCAAGGCGCGCGCGGTGATGATCAACGTCAACTACCGTTACGTCGAGAACGAGTTGCAATACATCTTCGAGAACTCGGACATGGTTGCTCTCATTCACGAGCGCCGCTACAGCGACAAGGTCGGCAATGTGCTGCCGAACGTCGCGGCCATCAAGACCGTGATCACCGTCGAGGACGGCACCGATCTCGCGGCCCCCGCCGGCGCGGTGGAGTACGAGGCGGCCATCGCCTCCACTCACGGTGAGCGCGACTTCGAGGAGCGCTCCGCCGACGACATCATGATGATCTACACCGGCGGCACCACCGGCCTGCCCAAGGGCGTCATGTGGCGGCAGGAGGACTGGTGGCGCGTGCTCGGCGGCGGCATCAACTTCTACACCGGCGAATTCATCCAGGACGAGTGGGAGCAGTCCAAGGGCGGCGCCTCCGGCAACTCGCCGATGACCCGCTACCCGATCCCGCCGCTGATCCACGGTGGCTCCTTCACCGCGACCCTGCACTCGCTGTTCGACGGCGGCAAGGCGGTCATGCTGCCGGAGTTCTCCGGGCACGGCGTGTGGCAGGCCATCGAGAAGCACGGCGTGAACATGATCTTCATTACCGGCGATGCCATGGCCCGGCCGATGCTGGACGCGCTGCACGAGGGCAACCCGGAAACCGGTGCGCCGTACCAGCATTCGACGCTGTGGGTGCTGGCCTCCAGCGCCGCGCTGTTCTCGCCCGCGCTGAAGGACGAGTTCATCGAGCGCTTCCCGAACGCGCTCATCACCGATTCCATCGGCTCCTCGGAGACCGGCTTCGGCGGTCTGGCCGTGGCCACCAAGGGCGCCACCCACACCGGCGGCCCGCGGGTGAAGATCGATGCCTCGACCAAGGTCATCGACGAGGAGGGCAACGAGATCGCGGCCGGTTCCGGCCAGGTCGGCATGCTGGCGCGCACCGGCAATATCCCGGTCGGCTACTACAACGACCCGGTCAAGACCGCGGCGACCTTCAAGACCTTCAACGGGGTTCGCTACTCCATCCCGGGCGACTACGCCCGCGTGGAGGAGGACGGCACCGTGACCATGCTCGGCCGCGGGTCGGTCTCCATCAACTCCGGCGGCGAGAAGATCTACCCCGAAGAGGTCGAGGGCGCGCTCAAGGCGCATCCGGAGGTCTTCGACGCGCTGGTCGTCGGCGTGCCGGACGAGCGCTGGGGACAGCGCGTGGTGGCCGTGGTGCACTGCCGCGACGGGGCCCGCCCGACGCTGGAAGAGCTGCGCCCCACGCTGGTTCAGGAGATCTCGTCGTACAAGATGCCGCGCAGCCTGTGGTACGTGGACGAGATCAAGCGCTCGCCCGCCGGCAAGCCCGACTACAAGTGGGCGCTGGCGCAGACCCAGGAGCGCGAGGCCGACAACCACGCGCAGGTTTCCTCCAAGTAGACCCCTCCGGGCGCTCGCGCGGGTAGGTACGCGCGAACGCAGGGGGCTCGTGTGAATCTTGTGCCCGCCTGTTGCGAAACAGGCGGGCACAAGGCTTTTCGGAGTGCTGATTCTTGTCGGTGGGGTGTGGAAGAGTGTTCGGCATGAGCGAAAAGGCAGGCTCCACCGCCATCACCGACGAGGTACTGCGGTCCTTCGAGGGACACCGGCGCGAGCTGTGCGCTTACGCCTACCGCATGCTCGGCTCCTCCTTCGAGGCCGAGGACGCGGTGCAGGAGACCTTCACCCGCGCCTGGAAGTCCTACGACGCCTTCGAGGGCCGGTCCAGCCTCCGGTCCTGGCTGTACAAGATCGCCACCAATGTCTGCCTGGACATGCTGGACGGTCCGCAGCGCAGAGCCAGACCCATGGACCTGGGCGGTCCCTCCACACCGGATTCGACGCTGCCCGCCCCCGAGCCGGATTACGTTTGGGTGGAGCCGATTCCGAACGCCCTGGCCTTCGGCGCCGACCCGGCCGAGGCCGCCAGCGCCAAGGACACGCTGCGGCTGGCCTTCGTCGCCGCCGTGCAGCATCTGCCCGCCAGCCAGCGCGCCATCCTGATCATGCGCGAAGTACTGCGCTTCTCGGCCAGCGAGACCGCGGAGATGCTCAGCGTCTCCCCGGCGTCGGTGAACAGCGCGTTGCAGCGCGCCCGCGCCACCATGTCGAAAGTCCAGGAGGTGTCCACGGTTTCGGACACCTTCGACGAAACCAACGAGCAGCAGCGCAAACTCGTCGACGACTTCGTCAAAGCCTTCGAGGCCTATGACATGGGCACCCTCACCCAGCTGCTGAAAGCCGATGTGGCGCTGTCCATGCCGCCGTTCGCGCTCTGGATCTCCGGCCCCGAGAATGTCGCCGAGTTCATGCTGGGTACGGGTTCGGCCTGCAAGGATTCGCGTATGGTTCCCCTCGGTGCCAACGGGATGCCGGCCTTCGGCCACTACAAGCCCAGCGCGAACGAGCCGGGCGTGTACGTGCCGTGGTCCGTCACCGTGCTCGAGCTGGACGGCGACCGGATCTCCGGTCTCAACTTCTTCCTCGACACCGAAAAGCTGTTCCCGCTCTTCGGCCTCGCGCCGGAGCTGCGGGACTAGACCAGGTCGCCGCGCAGGTGGATGCGCCGGGGTGGTACCGGCGCAGCGCGACGATGCATGCGAACGGCCCGCGGGTGAAAACCCCGCGGGCCGTTCGAATTTCCGGACCTCGGGGTGGCGATGGTGAGCTCAGGCGGGATAGGCCATGTAGAACGGCTCCCACTGGTGGCCGTCCGGATCGAGGAAGGTGCGGCCGTGCATGCCGACCTGTTCCTCCTGGATTCGCTTCTCCGCGTTCACCTCTTCCGAGCCCCCGGCGCGGATGGCGGCGTCGGCGAGTTCGTCCACCTCGTTCGCGCTGCCCAGCGCGATCGCGTAGAGGCTGTTCACGGCGCCGACCGTATCGCCGATCGGACGGGAGCCGAAGGTAGTGAAGAAATCCTTGGTCAGCAGCATGAGGCAGATATTGTCGTCGACCACGATGCAGGCGGCATTGCAGTCGGTGAAGTCCTGGTTGACCTGCCAGCCCAGCGATTCGTAGAAGGTCTTGGAGCGCTCCAGGTCGGAGACCGGGAGATTGATGAAGATCATTTTGCTGGCCATCGCGCCTCGTCCTTCCATCCGCGAACCATCGCGTGTCTTTAGGTGTCGTAGGTGGGGACGTGGCGGCCGCGGAAAACTCATCGGTGGGGCATGGCCGGCGCCTCCTGACACCTCATTTGGTGATCGGGAAGTCGGCGGTGGGCCGGTCGTGACAGAGTGGCGGACAGGAGGTGCCCGATGAACAGCTACCTGGTCGCCCTCACCGGAAGCGGCGGAACCGTGCCGGCGGAGCTCGGCGTGGTGCGCCGGCTCGTGGAACGCGGCCACCGGGTGACGGTGCTCGCCGAGGAATCCTTGACCGCCGAGGTGGCGGCGACGGGGGCCCGGCTGCGGTCGCGGGCCGGGGTGGGATTCGCCCGCGATACCGCCGACGAAATCGATTCCGACCGGCCGGATTTGGTGTTGACCTCGTACTTCGCCTTCGGAGCCATGGTCGCCGCGCAGGCGTGCGGGGTGCCGTTCGTGGTGCTGATCCCCGGCATCTACCCGCTGCCGCTGGAGGGCGCGCCGCCGCCGGGCACCGGCTTCGGGCAGGCGTCGGGGCCGGTCGGCCGCCTGCGTGATCGGGTGGTCGGCGGCGTGGTGCAGCGTCGCTGGGATCAGGAGTTGTTGCCGCAGCTCAATGCGCTGCGCGCCGGATTCGGCCTGGAACGGCTCGCGCACTATCGGGATCAGGTCGGCCTGGCCCATCGGCAGCTCGTATTGTCCAGCGCCGCTTTCGATTTCCTGGGCGAGCAACCGGACGGCGTGCGCTGGGTGGGTCCGGTCCTGGACGATCCGCACTGGACCCGGGAGGCCGAGTGGGCGGTCCCGGACGGCGGCGAACCGCTGATCCTGGTTTCGCTCTCCACCACCGGCCAACGCCAAACCGACTGTCTGCAACGCATTGTCGACGCCCTCGCCCTGCTACCCGTGCGGGGCGTGGTGACCACCGGTCCCGCCGTCGAGCCGGCCGCACTGCGCGGTGCCCCGAACGTCGCCATCCTTCCGGCCGCCGCGCATCAGCGCGTCATGCGCCACGCCAGCCTGGTGATCACCCACGGCGGTCACGGCACCCTGATGAAGGCGTTCGCCAACGACCTGCCGGTGGTCATCCTCCCGCACGGCCGCGATCACGCCGACAATGCCGCCCGCGTGCACGCGCGCAAGGCCGGAATCGCGCTGCCCCGCACCGCATCCCCAGAACGCATCGCCCGCGCCGTGCGCCGGGTACTGCGCAATCGCGTCCATTACCGCGCCGCCGCCGTCCTCGGCCACGACATCCGCCGCAGCGCCCTCGGTGATCGCCTGCTGCGTGAGCTCGAACCCGCCCCCGATCACCCCGACCCGGTCCATGATCGCGCGCTGTCCGCACGCGAGATCGACTCCTGAGCGGTTACCGTGACCCCATGGATTTCCTGGCCGTACTCCGCGACAAGCTGACCGCTTTCGGCGAACTCATCACCCCCGGCGTCGCGCTGGCCGCGCCGGTGGTCTCCTGTGGCGACTGGACCTTCTACGACCTGGTCGACCATGTCGGCCAGGGCAATCTGTGGGTGGTGACGGCGGTCGCCGAGGATCGCGGCGATTACCAGGGCGATCCCGCGCCCAAGGATCCGGTCGAGCTGCGCGCCTGGTTCGACGCGACGGCCGACGCCATCGTGACCTCGCTGTCGGCCGATCCCGAGACCCCGGCCTGGACCTTCACCCGGTCGATGCCGCGCAACGTCGGATTCTGGCGTCGCCGCCGCGCCCAGGAGACCCTCATGCACCTGTGGGACGCACAGAACGCGCTCGGCTATCCCTACCCGTTCGACGTGGATCTGGCCGCCGACGGCATCACCGAGGTCTTCGAACTCTTCGCCCCGCGCATGGTTCAGCGCGGCCTGGCCGTCGAACCCGAGGTGGCGCTGCGGGTCCGCGCCACCGACACCGGCCCGGGCTGGACCTACGGCCCGGGCGAACCGGTCGCCGAGATCGCCGGCACCGCCTCGGATGTACTGCTCGCCCTCTGGGGCCGCAAGCCCGCCACCGACCCGACCCTCTCCTGGGAGGGCGACCGCGCGGCAGGCGAGCGCGTACTCGCCGGGCCGCTGGTGCCCTGAGAGCGGCGCGACAGCTGTCGAAAAGCAAAGCGGCGGTGGCACATTATGTGCCACCGCCGCTGCTTTCGTCAGGTCATTGGACGGCGAAGCTCGCGCCCAGGGCGCGCAGGTGATCGGTCGCTCCGCCGAGCGCGAACTCGTTGTGCTTGGCGGCGGTGAAGTACTGGTTGACGATGTGGTCGCGGTCGATGCCGACACCGCCGTGCACGTGCACCACGGTGTGGGCGACGCGGTGACCGGCTTCGGCGGCCCAGTACTTGGCGGTGTGGACCTCGTTGGCGGCGGGCAGGCCCTCCGCGAGACGCCAAGCCGCCTGCTGGACGGCCAGGCGCACACCCTGAATGTCGATGTAGGCGTCGGCCAGGCGCTGCGCCACGGCCTGGAAGCTGCCGATCTTGCGATTGAACTGCTCGCGTTCGCGGGCGTAGTCGGCGACCAGTTCGAGCCCCTTCTCCAGGGTGCCGAGCTGGGTGGCGGCCAGGCCGAGCCAGGCGTGCTCGAGCAGCCAGGTCAGGATCTCCGCGCCCTGCTCCACGGTGCCGACCAATTCGGCCGGGGCGCCGGCGAATTCGATCTCGGCCTCGGGGGAGCGGTCGGTGACGATCTGGTCCTGGACGCGCACGGTGGCGTCCGACGGATCGACCAGGAAGACCGCGGGCACGCCATCGACGGTGGCGGGGACCAGGATTCGCGACGCCTGTGCCGCGAACGGCACGGTGGTCTTGAGACCGGTGACGCGCCAGCCGTTCTCGTCGGCGGCGGTGGTGACCGGCTTGGCCGGCTCCCAGTTGCGCTCCTCGGCCAGCGCCGCGGTGAGGATGACCGAGCCGGTGGCGGCCTGACCGGCCAGCGCCCGCTGGGCTTCGGAACCGAACTTCGCCAGCGCGCCCGCGCCCAGCACGATCGACCACAGGTACGGCACGGCCGCCACGGACTTGCCGAGTTCGCGCAGGATGGCGGCTTGTTCGAGCACGCCGAAGTCGCTGCCGCCCACGGTTTCCGGGAGCGCGGCGGCCAGTACGCCGGTCTCGGCGAGCGAGGCCCACAGCGGGGCGTCGAAGCGGACGGTGGGGTTACCGTCGGCCGCGGTGTTCTTGTCGAGTTCGCGCAGACGATCGGCGGTGACCAGCTTGCCGGTCACTTCGGCGGTGAGGCGCGCCAGATCCTGCTGGGCCTCGGTGAGAGTGAAATCCATGATGTGTACCCGCTTTCGATCAGCGCGCCGCGGCGGGCTGCTTGAGGGCGGTCATCGCGATGATGTCGCGCTGCACCTCGTTGGTGCCGCCGCCGAAGGTGAGGATCAGGCAGGCGCGGTGCATGCGCTCGAGCCGGCCCCGCAGCTGTGCGCCCGCGGAATCCTGGCGCAGGTACGCCTGCGGTCCCAGGATCTCCATCAGGGTGCGGTAGGCCTCGGTGGCCAGCTCGGTGCCGAACACCTTGCAGGTGGAGGCATCCCACGGGCGGGGCGCGGCATCCCCGCCGGCGTCGGCGCGCGAGGCCACCTCCCAGTTCAGCAGCTTCAGGTACTCAACCTTGGAGTGGATCTTCGCCAGCGCGATCTGCACCCATTCCTGATCGATGACCCGGGAACCGTTGGCGGTCTTGGTATTGCGCGCCCACTCGGTGGTCTGCGCGACCGCCAGCGCCAGCGGCGCGGACGAGGTCAGCGCGACCCGCTCGTGATTGAGCTGGTTGGTGACCAGCGACCAGCCGCCGTTCTCCGGCCCCACCATGTCGGAGTGCTTGACCCGCACGTCCTGGTAGTAGGTGGCGGAGGTATCCGGACCGGCCATGGTGTGCACCGGGGTCCAGGAGAAGCCCGCGGCCGTGGTCGGCATGATGAACATCGAAATGCCCTTGTGCTTCTTGGCATTCGGATCGGTGCGCGCGGCCAGCCACACGTAGTCGGCGTAGGCGATCAGCGAGGTCCACATCTTCTGCCCGTTGATCACCCACTCGTCGCCGTCGCGCACCGCGGAGGTGCGCAGCGAGGCCAGGTCGGTGCCCGCGCCCGGCTCGGAATAACCGATGGCGAAGTGCAATTCACCCGCGGCGATCTTGGGCAGGAAGAACTGCTTCTGCTCCTCGGTGCCGTAGTGCATGATCGTCGGCGCCACCGAGTTGATGGTCAGGAACGGCACCGGGGCGCCCGCGACGGCGGCCTCGTCGGTGAAGATCAGCTGATCCATGGTCGAACGATCCTGGCCGCCGTACTCTTTCGGCCAGCCGAGCGCGAGCCAGCCGTCGCGCCCCATTTCCGCGACGACCTCACGGTAGACATTGCCCTCGCCGTACTCACCGGTCTGGGCCGAAAGCGCCTGCCGCCGTTCGGGAGTGATCAGTTTGGCGAAATAGTCACGCAGCTCAGCACGCAGCTGTTCCTGTTGCGGCGTGTATGCGATCCGCATAGCAGTACCTCAAGCCTTCGTTTCTCGGTTCAGCCGATCATGACACAGCAGGTGAAACATGTTCCAGTATGGCCAGCAAATGAGGGTTGACTTCCTATCCGGTGCGGCCTCCGCTTGTTAGGGTTGGCCAACACCTGTGGTTAAGGAGTCAGCTATGAAGGTCACCGTCGATCTCGACCAGTGCGAGGCGAACGGAATCTGTGTCGGATACGCCCCCGACGTGTTCGAACTCGATGATGACGACCAATTGCACATCATCGGCCAGGAGGTCCCGGCCGAACTCGAGGACGATGTCCGCGATGCCGTGCTCCAGTGCCCGAAGGCGGCTTTGAAGATCGTCTGACGCCAGCCTTGCTCGCTGGGTGTAACACGTTCTAGAGTCGGGCCGGTGAGCGATTCTGATGTAAGTCTTGCCGGCCGGGTAGCGATCGTCACCGGCGCGGGCGCCGGGCTGGGCCGGGCCGAAGCCCTCGAACTGGCCCGGGCCGGCGCCTCGGTCATCGTCAACGACCTTGCCGAGAACGACGCGGTCTCCGCAACCCTCGCCGATATTCGCGAGCTGGGCGTGAAGGCCGAATTCGTGGCCGGCAGCATTGCCGAGCGATCCACCGCCGACGCCCTGATCTCCGCCGCCGAGAACACCTTCGACCGCTTGGACATCGTGGTCAACAATGCCGGGATCACCCGGGACAAGATGCTGTTCAACATGTCCGACGAGGACTTCGACGCGGTGATCGCCGTGCACCTGCGCGGCCACTTCCTGCTGACCCGCAATGCGGGCGCCTACTGGCGGGGCAAGTCCAAGGCGGCCGACGGCCCGGTCTACGGCCGCATCGTCAACACCTCCTCCGAGGCGGGTCTGCTCGGTCCCGAGGGGCAGGCCAATTACGGTGCCGCCAAAGCCGGTATCACCGCGCTGACCCTGTCGGCCTCGCGCGCCCTGTCGCGTTTCGGCGTGCGCGCCAACGCCATCTGCCCGCGCGCCCGCACCGCCATGACCGAGAAGGTCTTCTCGGCCGCCCCCGAGGACGGCATCGATCCACTCTCGCCCGACCATGTCGCCCACTTGGTGGGATATTTGGCCTCGCCTGCGGCCGAGTCGATCAACGGACAGCTCTTCGTCGTCTATGGTCCGATGGTGGCTTTGATGGCCGCCCCGGTGGTCGAGCAGCGTTTCGACACCGAGGGTGAATGGTCCCGCGAGGGTCTGGCCGCATCGCTGGGTGGTTATTTCGCCGAACGTCCTTCGGCTGCCACGTTTTCCGCGTCATCGCTGATGGATCTCGGTTAGTTCGTCCTAACTTCAGTCGGTGGGGGCGCGTGCCCCCGCCCCTGCGGTTGATCAAGCGGTCGATCGTTGGTAGGAATGGGGATCAACTATGTGTGGCGGCTCACAAAGGTGGCACCGGTCTGACGCTGCTTCTGGGGTGAACACGTTCTGGAAACTGGTCAAAAGTTCAGAAAGATTCCCTGTTCAAAACTATCGAACCCTTCCCGGATGGCACGAGAACGTGTTCTAATCTTGGAGCGGGACCGAGATCACATTCTGATCTCGGGTGCTATAGCTAGGCAGGGGCAGGAGGAATAGCGGGAATGAATGAAGTCCTTGCCGTACCGCTGCGGGCGGTCGGAGGGTTCTTCGAACTCGCCGGCGATGTCGCTCGCGCCGCGGTACGGCCCCCGTTTCAGCGACGGGAATTCATCGATCAGGCTTGGTTCATCGCACGGGTGTCCATGTTTCCGACACTCATGGTCGCGATTCCGTTCACCGTGCTGGTGAGCTTCACCCTCAACATCCTGCTCCGCGAAATCGGCGCAGCGGACCTCTCGGGCGCGGGCGCGGCCTTCGGCTCCATCACCCAGATCGGCCCGATGGTCACCGTGCTCATCGTCGCCGGCGCGGGCGCCACCGCCATCTGCGCCGACCTCGGCGCGCGCACCATCCGCGAAGAGATCGACGCCATGCGCGTGCTGGGTATCGACCCGGTGCACCGCCTGGTGGTTCCCCGCGTGCTCGCCTCCATGTTCGTGGCGGCCATGCTCAACGGCCTCGTCTCCACCATCGGCATCCTGGGCGGGTTCCTGTTCTCGGTCTTCTTGCAGGACGTGAACCCGGGCGCCTTCGTCAACGGCATCACGCTGCTGACCCATCTGCCCGAGGTGGTCTTCTCCGAGGTCAAGGCCATGCTGTTCGGACTCGTCGCCGGACTCGTCGCCTGTTACCTGGGCCTGAACGTCAAGGGCGGGCCCAAGAGCGTCGGCGACGCGGTGAACCAGACCGTCGTCTTCGCCTTCATGGCCCTGTTCGTCATCAATGTCGTGGTCACCGCCATCAGTATCAAGTTCACGGCGCGGTGATCAGATGGCATTCGTGATCCAATCTCGTTTCCCCAAGGTGACCCGGCGTTTTCAACGCTTCTCGGACCGCCTGGACTCGATCGGCAAGCACGCGGTCTTCTACGCGCAGTCGATCGCCTCGGTGCCCAAGGCGCTGGTGCACTACCGCACCGAGACCATCCGGCTGATCGCCGAGATCTCCATGGGCACAGGCGCTCTCGCGGTCATCGGCGGCACCGTCGTGATCGTCTGCTTCCTCACCCTGGCAGCCGGCAGCACCATCGCCGTGCAGGGCTACAGCTCGCTCGGCAATATCGGCGTCGAGGCCCTCACCGGCTTCTTCGCCGCCTTCATCAACGTCCGCATCGCCGCGCCGGTTATCTCGGGCATCGGCCTGGCGGCCACGCTCGGCGCCGGTACGACGGCACAATTGGGCGCCATGCGCGTCTCCGAAGAGATCGACGCCCTCGAGGTGATGGCCATCCGGCCGGTGCCGTTCCTGGTCGGCACCCGCATCCTGGCGGGCATGATCGCGGTCATCCCGCTGTACTCGCTCGCGGTGATCGCCTCCTTCCTGGCGAGTCGCTTTGCGACAGTGGGCATCTACGGTCAGTCGGCCGGTGTGTACGACCACTACTTCGAGACCTTCCTGATCCCCAGCGACATCCTGTGGTCGTTCGGTCAGGCCATCTTCATGGCGCTGGCCGTCATGGCGATCCACACCTATTACGGCTACCACGCCGCCGGCGGCCCCGTCGGCGTCGGTGAGGCCGTCGGCAACGCGGTGCGCGCCTCTCTGATCGCGGTCGTCATGGTGACCTTGCTGATCTCGCTGGCCATCTACGGCACCTCCGGCAATTTCCATCTCTCCGGGTAGGGCGGCGACTGGTGACTTCAAGTGACATGGGCCCGGGCCAGATCGGCCCGGCCTTCGCGCAAAAACCAAGGCCCAAGCGAACTCTCGAACAGGGCTGGGTCGTCAAGCTGGCCGGGCTCGGCCTGGTGCTGGGCCTGGTCGGCGCCGTGGCGATCTGCCTGGTGATGTTCGCCGGCGGTTTCGAGAACACCGTCAAGGTGACCGTCGCGGCCCCGCGCAGCGGCCTGGTGCTGGACCCCGACGCCAAGGTGAAGATCCGGGGCGTCGAAATCGGGAAAGTCTCGGGAATTACCAATACTTCCCAGGGCGCGAATATCGAATTGGCGCTCGACCCCGACAAATTGAAGATGGTGCCGGCCAACGCCGTGGTGGATATCCGATCCACCACCGTGTTCGGCGCCAAGTACATCAATTTCGTTGCGCCGGAAAACGCCTCGAAGGATTCGCTGCACGCGGGTTCGACCGTGCAGGCCGCCGCGGTGACCGTCGAGTTCAACACCATCTTCCAGCACCTGGGCGATGTGCTCGCCAAGGTCGAGCCGGAGAAGCTGAACGCCACCCTGACCGCGCTGGGTTCGGCGCTCCAGGGCCGTGGTGATCAGCTCGGCCAGACGCTGGTGAACGCCGACGAGATGCTGCGCGAGATCAACCCGAGCCTGCCCACCCTGCAAGACGATCTGCGCAAGACCACCGCCGTCACCGGCACCTACGCCGACACCGTGCCGGATCTACTGCGTACCACCGACAATGCCCAGGTCACCGCGGCCACCCTGGTGGCCGAGCAGCGGCAGCTGGACAGCATGCTGCTGGAGCTGACCGGGTTGTCGAACACGGCCACGCCGATCCTGAACGAGACCGGTGCGCCGCTGGCGCAGGCGCTCAATCTGCTGAAGCCGACCACGGGCACGCTGTACGAATACCGTTCCGCCATCTTCTGCACCATCGTCGGCCTGGGCTCGAATATGCCGATCGTGGACGACATCTTCGGCGGCCGGTACCCCGCGGTCACGATGAACGCCGGCGTCATGCCCGGCGGCGAACCGTACAAGTACCCGCAGGATCTGCCGAAGGTGAATGCCACCGGCGGCCCGAACTGCACCGGCGTGCTCGACAATGTGCCCGGCCAGAACGCCAAGTACTACGTCACCGACACCTCCGAGGGCACGGTCTTCCAGCCGGTTACCGTCCCGCACTTCAATTCGAATGTGTTCGAGTGGCTGTTCGGCGGCATCCCGGGGGTGAAGAAGTGAAGTTCAAACCGCGTGCGGTGACCGTCAAGCTCGGTCTGTTCACCCTCGTCATGGTGCTCGTGCTGGCCATGCTCGGGGTGATCTTCAGCCAGATGCGGTTCTCCCGCGAGAACGGCTACCACGCGGTGTTCACCAACTCCTCGGGCATGCTGCCCGGGTCCAAGGTGCGCATCGCCGGGGTGCCGGTCGGCACGGTCAACAAGGTCTACGTGGGCAAGGACAAGCTGGCGCACGTCGACTTCGACGTGGACCGCAAGTACACGCTCTACACCAGCACCAAGGCCACCATCCGCTACGAGAACCTGGTCGGGGACCGGTATCTGGAGCTGATGGAGGGCTCGGGTGACACCAAGACCCTGAAGTCCGGCGGCACCCTCGACACGAACAACACCAAGCCCGCACTGGATCTGGACATGCTGCTGGGCGGGTTCAAACCGCTGCTGCGCGGTCTGGATCCGACCCAGGTCAACGATCTCACCGAGGCGTTGATGCAGGTGTTCCAGGGGCAGGGCGGCACGCTGGTGTCGCTGCTGAACAGCGGCGGTTCCTTCGGCAAGACCCTGGCCGAACGAGATGCCTTGATCGGCAGCGTGATCGAGAACCTGAAGACGGTGCTCGGCACCATCGACGAGCGGGACGAAGCCTTCGGCACCACGCTGGACGAATTGCAGCGCCTGGTCAGCGGCCTGGCCGCCGACAAGGACCCGATCGGCGACGCGATTCCCCGGATCTCCGGCGCCACCGGCGATCTCACCGCGCTGTTGCAGGCGGCCCGGCCGGATCTGAAGAGCACCGTGCAGCAATTGGGCCGCACCGCAACGGCTCTCGACGATCAGGGCGACGAGCTGGAGTGGCTGATCCAGAACCTGCCCGAGTCCTACCGGAAGCTGGTCCGCATCGGCTCCTACGGCTCGTTCCTGAACATCTACGTCTGCGGCACCGACATCATGATCGACGGCCCCGACGGTAAGCCGCTCCTGGTCAGCACCCCCGGTGGTCAGATGGGTTACGGAAGGTGCGCCAAGTAGTCATGAAGACGAACCGTTTGTCCACGGCCAATATCGGCGTCCTCGGCATCGTGCTGGCCGTGACCGTCTCGCTGGCCTCCCTGCAATTCGATCGGCTCCCGTTCGTGCGCTCCGGCGCCGAGTACATCGCCTACTTCGCCGATGCCGGCGGCCTGGTCGCCGGCGACAACGTGCAGGTCGCCGGCGTGAAGTCCGGTCGCGTAGACGAGGTGAAGCTGGACGGCGCGAAGGTGAAGGTGCGCTTCACCCTCGACGAGTCGATTCCGCTGGGCACCAAGACCTCCGCGGCCATCAAGACCAATACGGTGCTGGGCCGCAAGTCGATGGAGGTGACTCCGGACGGCGGCGGGACGCTCACCAAGAACGATCCGATTCCGCTGGAGCGCACCACCTCTCCGTACTCGCTCAACGACGCGCTCGGCGATCTGTCCAACACGGTCAAGGACCTGGACATGGACCAGGTCAACAAGACCCTGGACACCTTGTCGGCGACCTTCGCCGACACCCCCGCGCCCTTGCGCAATGCGCTGGACGGCATTTCGGCGCTCTCGCGCAGCATCAACACCCGCGATCAGGCGCTGACCGATCTGCTGAGCAAGGCGCAGGGCGTCACCCATGTGCTCTCGGACCGGGCCGCCAAGGTCAATTCGCTGCTGGTGGACGGCAATTCGCTCTTCACCGAGCTGGATGCCCGCAAGGCCGCGCTCAGCCAGCTCATCGTCTACGTGAACGGGCTGGCCAAGCAGCTCACCGGTTTCGTCAACGACAACGAGGCCGAGCTGAAACCGACTCTGGACAAGCTGAATTCGGTGCTGGGCATCTTGCAGCGCAACCAGCAGGACCTCAAGGAAGCGCTCGACGCGGTGGGCCCGTACGCGGGCGCGCTGGGTGAACAGGTCGGCTCCGGCCCCTACTTCCAGGCCTACATCTCCAACTTCTCCTCCTCGTCACTGGAGGTGCTGGTCGATGCCATGGTCTGGCCGGAGAACGTGCCGGACGCGCTGAAGAACATGCTGAGCACCCTCGGCCTCTCCCAGGGAAAGGTCGGACCGCAGAAATGAACGCCGTGCGAACGAACCTCGGAAAACTGCCCCGCGGCGCCAAGATCGGCATCGCGCTGGCCCTGATCGCGATCCTGGTCGCGGTCGGCTACTCCGCGGCGACCAAGGTCGGCACCAAGCAGGTGACCGCCTACTTCCCCTCGACCAGCGGCCTGTACGCCGGCGACGACATCCGGATCCTCGGGGTGAAGGTCGGCAAGATCGACTCGGTGGAACCGGGCAAGGACCGGGTCACCGTCAAGATGCCCCTGGACCGCGGCATCGACGTGCCCGCCGACGCCAAGGCCGTGATCATCTCGCCGTCGCTGGTGTCCGCGCGCTTCATCCAGCTGGCTCCGGCCTACACCGGCGGCGCCAAGCTGAACGACGGCGGCTCGATTCCCATCGAGCGCACCGCCATTCCGGTGGAGTGGGACGACATCAAGGCCGAACTCTCCAAGCTGGCAACCACTCTCGGCCCGGTGGGCCAGGACCAGCAGGGCTCGTTCGGGCGCTTCGTCGACACCGCCGCGAACAACCTCGACGGTAACGGTGAGGCCTTCCGCTCGACGCTGAAGGAACTCTCCGCCGCCCTCGGGACGCTCTCGGACGGCCGCACCGACCTGTTCGCCACCATCCGCAATCTCCAGCAGTTCGTGGACGTGCTCTCCAAGAGCAACGACCAGATCGTGAGCTTCGGCGGCAAGCTGGCCTCGGTCGCCAATGTGCTGGCCAACGTCTCCGCCGATCTCGGTGCGGGACTGGACAATCTGGATATCGCGGTCGACGACGTCAAGCGCTTCATCGACAGCCGCGGCGGCGCGCTCACCGAGGACCTGCAAAAGCTCACCGACGTCACCGGCATCCTGGTGGAGAAGCGGCCGCAGCTGGAGCGCCTGCTGCACTCCGGCCCCACCGCGCTGGTGAACTTCTACCAGCTCTACAAGCCCAATACCGGCAGCCTCACCGGCTACCCGGTGCTCACCAACTTCGCCGATCCGCTGAGCTTCCTGTGCGGTTCGGTGCGGGCGGCGGCCCGGGAATCCTCGGACAAGTCGGCCGACCTGTGCGCGCAGACCCTCGGGCCCGCGCTCTCCAACATGACCATGAACTACCTGCCGTTCATGCTGAGTCCCGCCACCGCCGCGGGGGCGACCCCCGACCAGATCACCTACTCGACCCCGGAGCTCGCGCAGCGGGCCGGACAGGTCAGCGTGCCGGGATCCCTTGCGGACCTGGCGGTTCCGGGAGGCAACAAATGAGAACCGTAGGGGGACGCAAGCGGGTCGCCGGACTGGCGATCGGCGTGGCCATCGCGCTCGGCACCACCGGCTGTGAATGGGACGGGCTCAACTCCCTGCCCCTGCCCGGTGCGGCCGGAACCGGCGACGGCGCTTGGGAAGTCAAGATCCAGATGCCGAATGTCACCACGCTGACCCGTAATTCGCCGGTTCGCGTCAACGACGTCACCGTCGGCACCGTCTCCGGGATCGATGTCGAGGGCTGGCACGCGCTGGTCACCGTGAGCCTGGAGAAGGGCGTCAAGCTGCCCGCCAATGCCACCGCCAAGATCGGCCAGACCTCGCTGCTCGGCTCCAATCACCTGGAACTGGCCGCGCCCGCGGACACGCCGGCCACCGGCGAGCTGAAGGCCGGGGACACCATTCCACTGGAGCGGGCCGGGGCCTACCCGACCACCGAGCAGACGCTCTCCTCGCTGTCGGTGGTGCTCAACGGCGGCGGCATCAGCCAGCTGGAGAACATCACCGGCGAGCTGAACAAGGCGTTCAGCGGGCGCACCGATGCCATCCGGGATCTGTTGCCGCAGTTGAACTCCCTGGTCACCACCCTCGATGGGCAGACCAAGGACATCATCGCCGCGATGGGCGGGCTGGACCGGTTCTCCGGGATCCTGGCGCAGCAGCAGGACAAACTGGCCTCGGCCATCGACAATATCCATCCGGCGCTGACCGTGCTGGCGGACCGGCGCGAGAACATCACCAATGCGCTGACCTCGCTGGCGAGCCTGAGCGATGTGGTGTCGAAGTTCGTCGCCGACGACAACGGCGCGCTGAAGCAGAACCTGGCCAACCTGTGGCCGACCCTGGAGCAGATCGCCAATACGGGCAGCAATCTGACCCTGGCGCTGGGCATGCTGCTCACCTTCCCGTTCCCGATGCATTCGCTGGACGGCGCGGTGCGCGGCGACTACCTGAACGTCAAGATCGTCTACGACCTCACCGTGGCCCGCCTCCAGAAGAACCTCTTCACCGGCACCGCGCTCGGTCCGCGCGGCACCGGCGTGGAAGGCGTGGTGGGGCAGATCGGCGGCACCGACGGCGCGCCCGTCGACCCGAGAACCGCTCCGTTCCAGCCCAATTCGGCCGGTACGCCGACCCTGCCCGGCGTCGGGGCGGTGCCCGGCCTGCCCGCCATCCCGGGCATCACCGTGCCGCAAGGGAGTGGACAGTGAAACTCACCAAGTTCGTCAAGATCCAGCTGGCAATCTTCTCCGTGCTGACCGTCATCGGCCTGACCGTGATGACCGTTGTCTACGTGCAACTTCCGGCGGCCTTCGGGGTGGGCGTCTACGACGTGACCGTGAAGCTGGCCGCCACCGGCGGACTCTACGAGCACGCCAATGTCGCCTTCCGCGGCACCAATGTGGGCAAGGTGAAAGAGGTCCGGCTGACCCCGAAGGGCGTCGACGCCGAGCTCGTCATCGACAGCGACTACAAGATTCCCAAGGATGTCGACGCCTGGGTGCGCAGCGTGTCGGCCGTCGGCGAGCAGTACGTGGACCTGGTCCCGGCCGAGAATCCCAAGGGCGGCAACCTCTCCGGCGGATCGGTGATCGAGGTCGAGCGCACCAAGCTGCCGCAGGATGTCGGCACCCTGCTCGATCAGACCGACCGGCTGCTCAACAGCGTCGCGGACACCAAACTGCGCCAGGTCATCGACGATGCCTTCAAGGCGTTCAACGGCGCCGGGCCGGACCTCCAGCGGTTCCTGGACTCGGCGAGCCTGCTGGTGCAGGAGGCCAAGAACAACACCCAGGCCACCAAGGATCTGATCGAGAAGATCGGCCCGCTGCTCGACACCCAGGTGCAGTCCGACGCGAACATCCGCAGCTGGACCGCGGACCTGGCGACGCTCACCGATCAACTGCGCGAACATGATCCGGCGCTGCGCAATGTCGTGCGCAAGACGCCCGGCACCGCCGCCACCGCCACCCAGCTGTTCCAGGACTTGCAGCCGACGCTGCCGCTGCTGGCCCGCAATCTGGTGAGCGTGGGGCAGGTCAGCTCGATCTACAACCCCAGCATCGAACAGCTGCTCGTGGTGTTCCCGCCGTTGATCGCGGGGCTGCTGACCGCGGCCACGGGCGGGCCCATCGAATACGGCGCCATGGTGGACTTCATGGTCTCGCTGAACGATCCGGTCGGTTGCACCGTCGGCTTCCTCTCGCCGAACGACCGGCGCGACGCGTCCATGCGCGATGCCCCGGCGACCCCGGACAATCTCTACTGCAAGGCCCCGCAGAACGCGCCCTACGCGGTGCGCGGTATCCGCAATACGCCCTGCATGGAGTACCCGGGCCGGCGCGCGCCCACCCCGGAGCTGTGCCGCGACCCGAACGGCTATGTTCCCGAGGGCGATATGCCGCTACCCTTCCAGAAGGACGCCCCCGGTGCCGCATCGAGCAACCCGGGCGCTAACTCCGGAGGGACCTCCGGAGCGGCCAGTGGGACACAACCCGCATCGCTGGAAACCCGGTCGTACGATCCCAAGACCGGGACCGTGCTCGGACCGGACAACCGCACGTACCGGATGGGCAATATCGGTCCGGACGGGTCCGGAGTGGTCCCGGCAAGTTTGACGGCAATGGTTCAGGAGCAGATGAAATGAGCGAAACCAGTGGGGTGACAACCCGTACTCGGCGGCGCGCGGTGCGTTCGGAAGGACCGCCGCCGGAAGAGGGGGGTACCACCTCACCGGTGCTCGACACCGTGGTGCCGGTGGCCGAGAAGGCCCCGGCCGCTACCGAATCCGCGGCGGCCGATGTGGCGGCCACCGCGGAGGCGGCAACGCCGCAGCATGAGGACGCGGCGGCTGAGACCGTCAAGCTCGAGAAGGCCCCCGCGGCAGCCGGGGACGCCGCCGAAGCCGCCGAAGCCGAGGAAACCGAAGCGCCCGCAGTCGCTTCGGCTTCCGGTTCCCGGTGGATGCAGGTGCTCGCGACGGCGTGCGCGGTGCTGGCCGTGGTGGCGCTGGCCGCGACCGGATTCTTTGTCCACGAACGCAATCAGGCCGCCGACCTGGAGGCGCAGCGCACCGAGTACGTGCAGTTCGCGTCCAAGGCCATGACGACCATCGTCAATGTCAACGGCGATACCGCGGGCGCGGATTTCGCCAAGGCGCTCGAGGTCACCTCGGGCGACTTCGCCGCCGACCTGGCCAAGCGCAAGGACGGTTTCGCCGAACTCATCCAGAAGGCCCAGGTCAAGGTCAAGGGTGAAGTCGTCGGCGCCGCGCTGGAGAGCTCGGACGATCACTCCGCCATCGTGCTGGTCGGCGTGAAGCAGCTGCTCACCAACACCGGCGTGCAGGGCGAACAGCAGCGCCAGTACCGCTTCCGGGTGACCATCGCCAAGGACGGCGACAAGCTCTCGGTCACCGGAATGGAGATGGTGCTGTGAAGCGCAAGATCGATCTGTATGTGCTGATCGGCGCCGCGGTGCTGCTGGTCGCCAGCCTCACCGCCGCCGGCGTGACCGGCTACCTGGCCTGGCAGGAACGCCAATCCGAGTCCGCCCGTGACGATTCCGTGGTGGTGGCCCGCCGGGCCGTGGACGGCATGTTCGGCTACAGCTACCAGTCGGTCGATCAGCAGATGGCCAAGGTCACCGACGATATGACGCCGGACTTCAAGCAGGACTGGAACAAGGTGGTCTCGGAGAACATCTCCAAGTCCGCCAAGGAGAAAGAGCTGGTCGTCACCGCCAATATTCAGGCCACCGGCGTGCTGTCGGCGAGCGCGGACAAGGCCGACGTGATGGTCTTCCTCAACCAGAAGAGCGTGGGCAAGGATCCCGCCACCGGCTCCTACATCCAGAGCCGCCTGAAGGTGTCGCTGGAGAAGCAGGGCAGCCGCTGGCTGGTCGCGGACGTCAACCCGATCTGATCGGGTCCGTCACCGGGGGCGCACAGCGGAATGCTGTGCGCCTTTTGCGTTTTCCAGCGCGCGGATCGGCGGCGGGCGAACCAGAATGGCCGATGTGGCACAGCGAACGACATCGTGGACCGTGGCAGTCATCCCGGATCTGAGCGGCCGCACGGCCGTCGTGACGGGGGCGAGCGCCGGCATCGGAATACCCACCGCGCGGCTGCTCGCCGAACACGGGGCGCGCGTCGTGCTCGCCTGTCGCAATGTCGAGAAGGCAAGCGGCGTAGCGGAAGCGATACGGCGGAGTGCGCCCGAAGCCGAATTACGGGTGGTTCGACTGGATCTCGCGTCCATGGCGTCGGTACGCCTTGCCGCCCAGGAGCTTCGGGAGCTATACGGCTCCATCGACCTGCTGATCAACAATGCGGGAACGGCCTGCGCGCGACCCAGCCGGACCGAGGACGGCTTCGAAACCACCATCGCCACCAACCATCTCGGTCCGTTCGCGTTCACGGGCCTGCTGCTGGACCGGCTGCTCGCCGCTCCCGCCGGGCGGATCGTGTCGGTGAGCAGCAACGCGTCCGGATGGCGCAACTCCGGATTGGAGCTGGACGACCTGTTCTACGAGCGGCGGCGCTATCGGGCGCTGACCGCCTACGCGCAGTCGAAGCTGGCGAATCTGATGTGCGTGCTCGAAATGCAGCGGCGGCTCAACGGGATCGGCACCGCGCTGGTGTCGGTGGCCGCGCGGCCGGGGGTGGCGCAGTCGGATTTCGATCAGAGCCTCGGACCGGTGTTCCGGCGCGCGGCGCGGTCGCCCCTGCGGTTCGTGATCGATCCGTTCAAGCAGACCACCGAGATGGGTGCGCTGCCGACGCTGCGGGCCGCAGTGGATCCGGAGGTGCGCGGTGGGGAGTTCGTCGGTCCTACGGGGCGGTGGAAGGGTTTTCCGGTGTTCGAGGAACCGCCGGCGGCCGCCCGCGACCCCGAGCTCGCCGCTCGGCTCTGGGCAGAGTCCGAGCGGCTCACCGGGGTGCGGTTCGATTTCGAAGCGGCCGTGGGGAATTAGCGGCGCAGGCCCGGGTCGACGTCGTCGTCGGTGAGCAGGGCGCTGCCCGCCACCCGGTCCTGGGCGAGGGCGTCCAGGAAGGCCCGGGCCCAGCGGTCCACATCGTGGGTCAGGACCTGGCGGCGCATGGAGCGCATGCGGCGCCGGCGGGTGTCCCGGTCATCCTCGAGCGCCGCCACCAGGGCTTCCTTCACGCTCTCCAGGTCGTGCGGGTTGCACAGATAGGACTGGCGCAATTCGGCTGCGGCGCCGGTGAATTCGCTCAGCACCAGGGCGCCGGTGAGGCCGCCCTGGCAGGCCACGTACTCCTTGGCCACCAGGTTCATGCCGTCCCGCAGCGGCGTCACGACCATGACGTCGGCGGCCACGAAGAACGAGATCAGTTCATCGCGCGGGATCGGGCGGTGCAGGTAGTGCACCACCGGATAACCGACCCGGGAGAACTCACCGTTGATCCGGCCCACCTGGCGTTCGATATCGCCGCGCATCTGGATGTAGGACTCGACGCGTTCCCGGCTGGGCGTGGCCAGCTGGACCATGACCGTCTCCTCGGGGTCCAACCGGCCTTCGTGGAGGAGTTCCTCCAGGGCGGCCAGCCGGATGTCGATGCCCTTGGTGTAGTCCAGGCGGTCGACGCCGAGCAGGATGTTCTTCGGATTGCCCAGTTCCGCACGGATTTTCGCGGCCCGCTCCCGGACATTGCGCTGCCGGGAGTACTCGTCCAGCTCGGTCGAGGTGATCGAGATCGGGAAGGCGCCCACCCGCACGGTGCGGAAACCCACCTGCACCACACCGAGTTTCGAGCGCACGCCGACATTGCCGCGTGAAGTCGGTTGTCCGGCAAGCCGTCTGGCCAGATACAGGAAGTTCTGCGCACCGCCGGGCAGATGGAAGCCGATCAGATCCGCGCCCAGCAGGCCCTCGACGATCTCGGTGCGCCAAGGCATCTGCATGAACAGTTCCACCGGCGGGAACGGAATGTGCAGGAAGAATCCGATGGTCAGATCCGGGCGCAGCATGCGCAGCATCTTGGGCACCAGCTGCAACTGGTAGTCCTGCACCCAGACCGTCGCGCCCTCGGCGGCGACCTTGGCGGTGTACTCGGCGAAACGGCGGTTCACCTGCACATACGCCTGCCACCAATTGCGGTCGTAGACCGGGCGCACGATCACGTCGTGATAGAGCGGCCACAGCGTGGCGTTGGAGAAGCCTTCGTAGTAGTCGGCGACCTCGTCGGCCGACAACGGCACCGGATGCAACTCCAGGCCGTCCTCGACGATCGGGTCGAGATCCATATCGGGTACGCCCGCCCAGCCGACCCATGCGCCTTTGTTGTTGCGCAGCACCGGTTCCAAGGCGGTCACCAAGCCGCCGGGGCTGCGCTTCCAGCGGGTCGTACCGTCGGGTAGTCGCTCCAGGTCCACCGGCAGCCGATTGGCGACGACGACGAAACCGGAGCCGGAGCTATCCGGGTTCACGGGTCATTCGCCTCGCGCGTTGGGCCCGATGCCCAGCATGGAGAGCAACATGCGGCATTCGTCGGCGTCGGTCGCGTAGGCGGCTACCACGCGCTGGGCCTGACGAGCGGTTTCATCGGCGAGCGGTTCCAGATCGTCGTCCGCGATGTCGTTCGCGCCGGTCTTCGCGGCCATCATCATGTCCTCTCGGGAAATCTGCCTCGGAATGACGTCCATCGTATCTGTCCGGCTCGGCGGGGCTGTCCGGTCGGTGTAGCTCGAGCCCCAAACGGAATACAAGCTCGACCCCCCGGGGCGGGCCGCACCGCGAAACGTTCCGGAGCCGAATGGCTATACGGTGGACGAAGCTGAAGTCGATTCATCCGATGAAGGGGTTGTACGCATGCCGTTGGCCACGGTGAACGGAATCTCACTGAACTACCAGGTCAAGGGTGACCGGGCCAAGGGCACCGACGTCAAGGGCGGGGGCCCGCTGGTCGTCATGATCATGGGCACCGGCAGCCCGGGCCGGGTGTGGGAACTGCACCAGGTGCCCGCGCTGGTGGCCGCCGGATACCGGGTGTGCACCTTCGACAATCGCGGCATCGCGCCCTCCTACGAGGCCGCGGGCGGAATGACCATCGACGATCTGGTGCGCGACACCGCCGCGCTGATCGAATTCCTCGGTGAGGGACCGGCCCTGGTGGTCGGCCAGTCGATGGGCTCGCGGGTCGCCCAGGAGCTCGCGCTGGCCCGCCCCGACCTGGTCCGCAAGGCCGTCTTCATGGCCGGGCACGGACGCCTCGACCAGTTCCAGAAGACGCTGTCGCTGGGCGAACACGAACTGGACGCCGCCGGGACCCGGCTGCCCGCCAAGTACGACGCCGCGCTCACCGCGATCATGAACCTGTCGCCGGCGACCCTGGCCGACACCAACGCCGCGCGCGACTGGCTGGACCTGTTCGAGTTCACCGGCGGCCCGGTCTCGCCCGGCGTACGCGCGCAGCGGCGCATGGATCATGATTTCGACCGTTTGGCCGCGTATCGGCAGATCAGGGTGCCCTGCCTGTCCATGGGCTTCGCCGACGACCGGATGATCCCGCCCTACCTGTCTCGCGAGGTCGCGGAGGTGATTCCGGGCGCTCGCTACCAGGAAATCCCTGATGCGGGCCATTTCGGATACCTGGAACGCCCCGAGGCGGTCAACAAGGTCCTGCTGGAATTCTTCGCCGGGGCATGAAGGTAACCGCCCAGCCGTAACACCCTCCTTGCTAGGGTCGAATCAACGTCGGGGGTTCGTACGATGCTCGTGGTCACACCGGGCGGAGTTACGATCCGTCAGCGTTCCCGTACACAGCGCCAGTATCCAGTGAGGTGAAATGAGCACCAATCCTTTCGACGACGAAGACGGCCGGTTCTTCGTCCTGGTCAACGACGAGGAACAGCATTCGCTGTGGCCGGCCTTCGCCGAGGTCCCGGCCGGGTGGCGAGTCGTGTTCGGCGAGGACAGCCGTGCGGCTTGCGTCGAATACGTCGAGAAGAACTGGACGGACATGCGTCCCAAGAGCCTTCGCGATGCCATGGCCGCCGATGACGCGGCTCGTCAGGCGGCTCAGTCCTGATCGACCGCGGTTAGCCCCGATACGGCACGGGAACGGTTTTCCTGATGCGGCCGAGAGTCCCTCGGCCGCATAAGGATCTGCCCTCGGGCTGTACTCGGAACCAACTGGGACGCCGGCTTTTCCGCGCAGCCGGCCCACCTGGTTATGATGCTTCCGCTACCCGCCTCCTTAGCTCAGTGGTAGAGCACTCGCCTTGTAAGCGAAAGGTCGTCAGTTCAATCCTGACAGGGGGCTCTCCTCCGCCTCCCCGCGACTTCTGCCGGTCGTGGGGAGGCGTTCGTCGTTTCCGGCCCTTCCCAGGGAACTCGCAGGGAACGTTCAGGGAAATCGGCGCGGTCGGCCGGAGGATGTTGTCATGACAGGTGTGCCCGGACAGCGTGAACCCGAAGCGAAGGTGCTGGTCGTCGATGACGAGCCCATGATTCTGGAGTTGTTGTCGGTCAGCCTGCGGTATCAGGGGTTCGAGATCGCCACCGCGGGGAGCGGGACCGAGGGGCTGGACAAAGCGCGGGCGTTCCGGCCGGATGCGCTGATCGTGGACGTGATGATGCCGGGGATGGACGGGTTCGGGTTGCTGCGGCGGCTGCGGGCCGATGGGATCGATGCGCCGGTGTTGTTCCTGACCGCGCGGGACGATGTCGAGGACAAGATCACGGGGCTGACGCTCGGGGCCGACGACTACGTGACCAAGCCGTTCAGTCTGGAAGAGGTGGTGGCGCGGCTGCGGGTGATCCTGCGGCGGGCCGGGCGGGCGGTGCCGGAGCAGAAGACCTCGCGGATCAAGTTCGCCGATATCGAGCTGGACGACGACACGCACGAGGTGTGGAAGGCGGGGGAGGCGGTGCCGCTCTCGCCGACCGAGTTCACGCTGCTGCGGTATTTCATGGTCAACGCGGGCACCGTGCTGAGCAAGCCGCGCATTCTGGATCACGTGTGGCGCTATGACTTCGGCGGTGAGGTCGGGGTGGTGGAGACCTACGTGTCGTATCTGCGCAAGAAGGTCGATACCGGGCCCGAACGGCTCATCCACACCCTGCGCGGGGTCGGCTACGTGATGCGGGAACCGCGCGGCGGCTCGGGCGCCAAGTGATCGCCGCGCGCACCGTCCGGCGCCGGGTGGCGGCACGGCTCGCGGCGGTGCCGCTGCGCACCACGCTCATGGTGGCGCTGGTCTCGCTGACCGCGCTCGGCATGCTCATCTCCGGGCTGGTGGTGACCTCGCTGATGCGCAATGTGCTGATCGGGCGGATCGACGCGCAGCTGTACGGGGCGGCCGAGAGCTGGGCGAAACCCGGTGCGCCCCGGCCGGAACCGCTGCCGCGGCCGCCGGCCCAGGAGCGGCCGCCGCATCTCTTCTATGTGCGCGTGGTGGATTCGAGCGGCCAGGAGACCCTGGTGCTCTCGCCGACCATGCTGAAACCCGCGGTGCCGGAGGATCTCGGGCATCGGCCGGTCACCGTCGGCTCGGTGGGCGATTCGGGGGAGCAGTGGCGAATCGTGCGGGTGGGCAACCAATTCGGCACCACCACGGTCGCGCTGCGGATGGACGAGACCTACTCGATCCTGGATCGGCTGATCGCGCTGCAAGTGGTGATCGGGGCTATCGTGCTGGCGGTGCTGGCGGCGGTGGCGCGGCTGGTCATCCGGCGCAGCCTGCGGCCGCTGCGCAAGGTGGAGGAGACGGCGGCGGCCATCGCGGGCGGGGATCTGCATCGGCGAGTCCCGGTGCGCGGCACCGATACCGAGGTCGATCACCTCTCGCGCTCGCTCAACACCATGCTGACCCAGATCCAGCAGGCGTTCGCCGCCACCGAGGCCTCCGAGGAGGCGGCGCGGCGCTCCGAGGCCAAGATGCGGCGGTTCGTGGCCGACGCCAGCCATGAACTGCGGACGCCGCTGACCACCATCAAGGGGTTCTCGGAGCTGTATCGGCAAGGGGCCATCACGGATCCGGCGATGCTGATGGATCGCATCGAACGCGAAGCCAACCGAATGGGGTTGCTGGTCGAGGACCTGCTCATGCTGGCCCGGCTGGACGCGCAACGGCCGGTGGAGCGGCGGCCGGTGGATCTGCTGGCGCTGGCCAGCGATGCCGTGCACAGCGCGCGGGCGGTGGCGGCGGCCCAGCATCCGGAGGCGCATCGGCCGATCGGGCTGGAAATCGATTCCGGCACGGGCACTTTGGAGATCCTCGGCGACGAGGTGCGGCTGCGCCAGATCCTGGCCAACCTGCTCAACAACGCGCTGGTGCACACCCCGCCCGAAGCCTCGGTGACGGTGCGGCTGCGCCCCGCCGACGACGAGGTGTGGCTGCGGGTGGTGGATACCGGCCCCGGGCTGGAGCCCGAACAGGCCGAGCGGGTCTTCGAAAGGTTCTATCGGACCGACAAATCCCGCAGCCGTGAGCGCGGCGGCACCGGGCTGGGGCTGTCGATCGTGGCCGCCCTGGTGGCCGCGCACGGCGGGACGGTGACGGTGGCGAGCACGCCCGGGGTGGGCACCACCTTCACCGTCCGGCTACCGCGCGGGGACGTGGACGGGCCGGTCGAGCTCAGTCCGGAACGTTCGCGCCATAACCCAGATCACGCAGCGCCTGTTTGATCTTGGCCTGCGCCTCGTCGAGCGATTCCTTGCTCGGTTCCGGGTCCGCGCCGGTGATATCGAAGTCACCGAGCTCGAAGGCCGGGAAGACGTGCAGGTGCAGATGCGGCACCTCCAGGCCGGCGACCAGCAGGCCCGCGCGCGGCGCGTCCCAGGCCGCCCGCACCGCCTGGCCGATCTTCTGTGCCAGGGCGGTCATGCGGGCGAAGGTGGCGGGCTCGACGTCCTGCCATTGATCGATCTCCTGGCGCGGCACCACCAGCGTGTGGCCCTGCGTGACGGGTGCGATGGTCAGGAAGGCGACGAATTCGTCATCCTCCCAAACGAATCGGCCGGGCAGCTGGCCGTTGATGATTGCGGAGAATACGGAAGCCATAGCCCGGACATTACGCTCCCCCGCCTCCCCGAACCTCTGCGCGCGGCAGAGAGCCGTTACCGGTTGGCAACGCGTGCCGGCGGTTCCGGCCGAACCGATTGTGGTCGTACCCGGTGAGTTACCCCGGTCGTTCGAAATCGGTTGTCGCCCCGCGCGACGACCGATTGTCGTTCACACGGCTACGAAGTGGGACAAGATGCCCTGCACTTCGTAGATGTCGACCTGGCGGTTGAAGCGTTTGCTGATCGGTTCGTGATTGCCCGAGATCCAGATGGCGAGTTCGGCGTCCAGGTCGAAGGTGCCGGCGGTCTCCACCGAGAAGTGGGTGATCGCGCGGTAGGGGATGGAGTGGTAGCTGACCTTGCGGCCGGTGACGCCCTGTTTGTCGACCATGATCAGTCTGCGGTTGGTGAACAGGATGGCGTCGCGGATCAGCAGGTAGGCCGCGTAGATCTGTTCGCCCTGGCCGAGCAGCTTGCCGTATTCGCCTTGGGCTTCGGCGGGATCGATACGTCCCGCATTGCCCATCAATCCGTCGATGAGACCCATGCTCCGGTACATCCTCACAGTGGTGGTGGGTGACGGCGGTCACCGTCCATCATCCCTCTAAGCTGTCAGCCGTGCGCGTACTCGTGATCGGTTCCGGAGCCCGTGAACATGCCCTCGTTCTTGCCCTGCGCAAGGACCCGGCGGTGACCGCGGTCTACGCCGCCCCCGGCAATGCCGGCATCGCCCAGCATGCCGAGGTGCGTCCGGTGGATGCCTCCTCGGGTGAGGAGGTGACCGCGCTGGCGCGGGAGCTGGAGGCCGATCTGGTGGTGATCGGGCCCGAGGTGCCGCTGGTGCTCGGCGTGGCGGACGCGGTGCGGGCCGCCGGGATTCCGGCGTTCGGGCCGTCCGCGGCCGCCGCCCGCATCGAAGGCTCCAAGGCGTTCGCCAAGGACATCATGAACGCGGCCGGGGTCAAGACCGCGCACAGCGAGATCGTGGATCATCCGGGCGAACTCGATGCCGCGCTGGATCGCTTCGGGCCCACCTGGGTGGTCAAGGACGACGGGCTGGCCGCGGGCAAGGGCGTGGTCGTCACCGCCGACCGGTCGGTCGCGCGCGATCACGGCGCCGAACTGCTGGAGAACGGGCACCCGGTGCTGCTGGAATCCTTCCTCGACGGTCCCGAGGTGTCGCTGTTCTGCCTCGTCGACGGTGAGACCGTGGTGCCGCTGCTGCCCGCGCAGGATCACAAGCGGGTCGGCGACGGTGATACCGGGCCGAACACCGGCGGCATGGGCGCGTACACCCCGCTGCCGTGGCTGCCGCAGGAAACCCTGGACGCCATCGTCGACGATGTGGTGAAACCCGTTGCGGCCGAGATGGTCCGGCAGGGCGTGCCGTTCTCCGGGCTGCTCTACGCCGGGCTCGCGGTCGGGCAGAACGGGCCCGCCGTCGTCGAATTCAATTGCCGCTTCGGCGATCCCGAGACCCAAGCGGTGCTGGCCATGCTGGACAGCCCGCTCGGGGAGCTGCTCTACGCCACCGCCACCGGCACCCTGGACCAGGTGGACCCGCCGCGCTGGAAGGACGGCTCGGCCGTCACCGTGGTGCTCGCCGCCGAGAACTATCCGGCGCGGCCGCGCTCCGGGGATGTCATCACCGGGGCCGAATCCTCCGGCACCGGAACCGAATCCGAGGTGCTGCACGCCGGTACCGCGGCGCGTGAGGACGGTGCGCTGGTCTCCGCCGGTGGACGGGTGCTCGCCATCGTCGGCCAGGGCGCGGATCTGAACGAGGCGCGCGCGAACGCCTACAACCGGCTCGCTGGAATCAAGCTGCCCGGCGGGCACTTCCGCACCGATATCGCGCTCGCCGCCACCGAGGGCCGCATCACGGTGCCTTCGGCGGTCTGAGCCCAGGCTTCGAAACTTCAACGCCCGCCCGGGCTTTCACGCTCGGGCGGGCGTTCTGTGTATGAGCACTCGTCCCTCGGGATGACGGGGTGCGGGCGGTGGTCGGGGTCAGGTGAGGCTGAGGCCGCGGGCGGCGAGCCAGGCGGCGGGGTCCACGTGCTGTCCGCCGACGATGATCTCGAAATGCAGGTGCGGGCCGGTGGAGTCGCCGCGGTTGCCGATGCGGGCGATCTGCATGCCCGCCGGGACGCGTTCGCCGACCGAGACGAAGAAGTCGTACATGTGCCCGTAGACGGAGATGGTGCCGTCGTCGTGGCGGATGCGCACCCACAGGCCGAAGCCCTGCGCCGGGCCCGCGTCGATGACCGTGCCCGCCGCGACCGCGTAGATGGGGGAGCCGAGCGGGCCCGCGATATCGATGCCCGCGTGGAAGGTGCCCCAGCGCGAACCGAATCCGGAGGTGAACGCGCCCTTCGCGGGCAGCGCGAAACCACCGGGCGCGTATCCGGGCGGCAGGGTGCCCTCCGGGTACGGGGTGGTCGCCGAGATCCACGGCTGGTATTCGCCCGCCACCGCGGCGGCGGCCTCGGCCTTGGCGCGTTCCAGGGTCTGGCGGGCCGCCGCCGCGACCACCGCCGCCTCACGCAGCTTCTCGCCGTTGTTGATGGCGTCCAGATAGCGCTTGGCCGTGCCGGCGGTGGTGTTCACCTGCAAGGGGTGTGCAACCGGAACCCGCACCGCCACACCGGGACTCGCCTCCGCGTCCAGCGGAATCATCCCCAGCGCGCTGTCCGCCGAAGCGAACACCACGACCGCCGTCATCCCGGCGATCAGCACCCGATGCTTGATCGCCCACGCCTTGGCGACCGGCGCCTGCCGCTTGAATTCGTCCCGCCCCTGCTTCGCGAGCGCCGCCGCCTCGGCCCGCGAGCGCGGGCGCTGTTCCCACCACCCGGCCGCCCGGTCCCGCACGATCGGGGCCTGCTCCCGGGCCGCCGCGACCGCCTTCGCCGACACCTCGCCGACGCGATCGAGCTGCTTACGGGCCCACGCCGACGAGGACGCCGCCGGAGCCATGAGATGCGAGCGGACCCCCGGCGTGTACGTCGCGGTCTTTCGCCGCAGCCCGTCGTGCTCGTCAGCGGTATCGGTGCTCTCCGGTCCGGCGTCGCGATCCTGGGGTTCGAGTTCGGTGTTGCCGGGAGTGGCGTCGCTGTCCACGGGCTCGGCATCGGCTGCCGCCGAGACCTCCTCGGTGTCGATTCGTCCCCCCGGCACTTTCCCCTCCTCAGGCATTCCGGCGACCATTGTCGGACAGCCGGGGGAGCGGGTGCTCTACCGTCTGTCGGGTGCGTATCGAATCTCGCCGGTCGGCCATTCCACCTTTCTACGTGATGGACGTCTGGAAAGCAGCAGCTGAACGGGCCCGGACACACGGAGATGTGCTGGTGCTGGCGGCGGGGCAGCCCTCCACGCCGGCGCCGCGGGCGGTCCTGCGGGCAACCAAGCAGGCAATGGAGAGCGAATTGCTCGGCTACACCGAGACATTCGGAATCCTGGAGTTGCGGGAGGCCATCGCGGGGCATCACCGGGACACCTACGGGGTGCGGGTGAGCGCCGAGGACGTGGTGGTGACGACCGGATCCTCCGGCGCGTTCACGCTGCTGTTCCTGGCGGCGTTCGATGCCGGGGACACCGTGGTGGTGGCGCGACCGGGGTATCCGGCGTACCGGAACACACTCACGGCGCTGGGGTGCGATGTGGTCGAACTGGATTGCGGGCCGGAGACGCGGTTCCAGCCGACCGTGGCCATGCTGGAGGCGCTGCCGGAGCCGCCGGCGGGGCTGATCGTGGCGAGCCCGGCCAATCCGACCGGGACCATGATCGCGCCCGCGGAGTTGGCGGCGCTGGCGCGCTGGTGCGATGCGCATGGGACGCTGCTGATTTCGGACGAGATCTATCACGGCATCGTCTACGACGCCGGGTTCTCCACGAGCGCCGAGCCGACATCGTCCGCTTGGGAGACTTCACGAAATTCGGTCGTTATCGGGTCGGTTTCGAAATACTTCTCCATGACCGGCTGGCGGCTCGGCTGGATGCTCGCCCCGGAGCACCTGCGGCCCGCTTTGCAGCGCTTGGCTTCGAACATGACGGTCTGCCCGCCGGCTATTTCCCAGTTCGCGGCGGTGCACGCCTTCGGGCCCGAGGCGAAAGAAGAACTGGACGGACATGTGCAGCGTTATGCGGCGAATCGGCAATTGCTGCTGACCGGCCTGCCCAAGCTCGGCATCACCGACTTGGCCCCGGCCGACGGCGCGTTCTACGCCTACGCGGATATCGCGCACCTGACCGATGATTCGATGGCCTGGTGCACCGAGGTGCTGAACCGGACCGGCGTCGCGCTGGCGCCGGGCATCGATTTCGATACGGTCAACGGGCAGCACACCGTTCGCTTCTCGTTCGCCGGCGCGAGTGCCGATATCGAGGAGGCACTCGACCGGTTGGAACGCTATATGGCGTGATCTGCCAAGACTTTCCGGAGTGGCCCACGGGCGCGCCGCGATGGGGTACAAAAGCAGTACCGCTTTCCCGCACGGCTCTCCCGTTTGCCCATCCGAAGTGGAATCACCACAGATCGCACAGATTTGGCACTGATGAACTCATGATGACTGGCACGATGACACGGTGACCACTGCGACGACTCCGAAAGGCGAACGGCGTCGCCAAGCGCTGGTTTCAGCGGCCGCCGAGCTGTTGCTCGAGGGCGGCTTCGAAGCCGTCCGGCATCGCTCGGTAGCGACGCGCGCGGATCTGCCGCTGGCGTCCACGACCTACTACTTCGAATCGCTCGAGGACTTGATCGCGCGGGCGGTCGAGTTCTCCGGAAACGCCGAACTCGATGCCATGCGGCGGCGGGTCGGCGAGGTGACGCATCGCCGGCGCGGCGCCGACGCGACCGTCGATCTGGTTCTGGACCTGCTGGTCGGTCCGGATGCCACCGACGACGATGCCCGCGGCCAACTGATCGCCCGCTACGAACGCTCCGTAGCCTCGGCCCGCCACCCCGAACTACGCGAGGTCCAGCTCCGACTACGCGCCCAGCTCGACGAACTCCTCGCCGACGTCCTGCGCCGATCCGATCGGGTGGTTCGGGTCGAACAGATACGCCGCCTGGTTGCCGTGGTCGACGGCGCGGTGGTGACCGCCCTCTGCGAATTCGACCCGCAGCCACGAAGAGTCGCCCGCGCCGCCCTGCTCGAGGTCATCGACATCGTCGCGCCCCCGGCATAGACAACTCTCGTGACTCTCAGGGGTAAATCCCTGAAACCCCGGAAGGGAAGAACCTCAGGGGCAAGCCCCTGAAACCCCAAGCGAGAAGGCCGGGGCTCGCCGGGAAGCCGCCGACTTCAAGGGAGATCGAGGCGCGCTCGAAACCGCCACCGGGATGGAGTTCGGGGCGCGCTCGAAACCGCCGACGGGATGGAGTTCGGGGCACGGCCGAAATGTCTGCGGGGAGGGAGTTCGGGGTGCGGGCGGGGAACTCCGACCGCGCTCGCGGGCGACCAGCATCACGCCGGTAAACTGGCCAAACGTGACCTTTGTGCCTAACGTCCTCGCCACTCGCTATGCCAGCCCTGAGCTTGTCCATCTGTGGTCTCCGGAGAACAAGATCGTGCTGGAGCGGCGGTTGTGGCTGGAGGTGTTGCGGGCGCAGGCCGAGCTCGGGATCGATGTGCCGGCGGGGGTGGTCGAGGATTATGAGCGGGTTGTCGACCAGGTTGATCTGAAGTCGATCGCCGAGCGGGAGCGGGTTACCCGGCACGATGTGAAGGCGCGGATCGAGGAGTTCAACGCGCTGGCGGGGCATGAGCATGTGCACAAGGGCATGACTTCGCGCGATCTCACCGAGAACGTGGAGCAATTGCAGATCCGGCTGTCGCTGGAGCACGTGTACGAGCACGGGGTCGCTATCGCGGCGCGGTTGGCGGAGCGCGCGGCCGAGTATCAGACGCTGGTGATGGCGGGGCGGTCGCACAATGTCGCGGCGCAGGCCACCACGCTGGGCAAGCGGTTCGCTTCGGCGACGGACGAGTTGCTGATCGCGCTCACTCGGCTGCGCGAGCTGATCGACCGGTATCCGCTGCGCGGGATCAAGGGGCCGATGGGCACCGCGCAGGACATGCTCGATCTGCTCGGCGGCGATGCGGCGAAGCTGGCGCAGCTGGAGCAGAAAGTGGCGCGGCACTTGGGTTTTGCCAATGTGTTCACCAGCGTCGGGCAGATCTACCCGCGTTCGCTGGATCACGATGTGCTCTCCGCGCTGGTGCAGGTCGGGGCGGGGCCGTCGTCGTTCGCGCACACCATTCGGCTGATGGCCGGGCACGAGCTGGTGACCGAGGGCTTCCAGCCGGGGCAGGTCGGCTCCTCGGCGATGCCGCACAAGATGAACACGCGTTCGTGCGAGCGCGTCAACGGCCTCCAGGTGGTGCTGCGCGGCTACGCCTCCATGGCCGCGGAACTGGCGGGCGCGCAGTGGAACGAGGGTGATGTGTTCTGCTCGGTGGTGCGCCGGGTCGCGCTGCCGGACGCCTTCTTCGCCATCGACGGCATGATGGAGACCTTCCTGACCGTGCTCGCCGAATTCGGCGCGTACCCGGCGGTCATCGACCGCGAACTCAACCGCTACCTGCCGTTCCTGGCCACCACCCGCATCCTGATGGCGGCCGTGCGCGCGGGCGTGGGGCGCGAGACCGCGCACGAGGTCATCAAGGAGCACGCCGTGGCGGTGGCGCTGGCCATGCGCGAGCAGGGCCGCGAACCCGATCTGCTGGATCGCCTGGCCGCCGACGACCGCATGCCGCTGGATCGCGAGGCCCTCGATATCGCCCTCGCCGACCGCTCCGCCTTCATCGGCGCGGCCGAGGCGCAGGCCGGGGATGTCATCGCCCAGGTGCAGAAGCTGGTCGACGCCAACCCGGAGGCCGCCCGCTACACCCCCTCGCCGATCCTCTAGCGAGACCGCGCCTCTCGTATTCTTCGCCCCGGCTCGTCTGTCGAGCCGGGGCGAATTGCGTTCGCGGGCGGCCATTTAGGCTGCGGTCATGGATCCGTACACGATTTTCGCCGATATCGTTGCCGGCCGCGCGCCCTCCAGCAAGGTGTACGAGGACGCGGATGTGGTGGCGTTCATGGACATTCGGCCCTTCACGCCCGGCCATCTGCTGGTGATTCCGAAGGTGCAGGCGCGCAGCCTGGCCGAGCTGGATCCCGCGGTCGGCGGCAAACTGTTCCAGGTCGGCCAGCAGCTGGCCGCCGCGCTGCGCGAGTCCGAGGTGAACTGCGACGGCGTGAACTTCTTCCTGGCCGACGGCGTGACGGCCGGGCAGGAGGTTTTCCACGTGCATCTGCACGTGATTCCCCGCACGCCCGGCGACGGCTTCGGCCTTCGTGGCCGACCGACCAGTCCGCGTCGCGAGGATCTCGATTACCTGGCCGGATCGATCAAGGGCGCGCTCACCAGAACCTCCGGCCGGTCATAGCCGAAACGGATTAACATATCCGAACCGCTTGGTTTGCCAGCGACACGCCAAAATCGAAATCTTCCTCGTAGCGGGCGTCTCTCGAGCTACTTTTGAACCCGGTTGTGGTGGGCTGATGGAGGTGGGGACATGCGCAGAAGAGTTATTGCCGCAGCGATTTTCGCGGTTGCCGCAGGTTTGCTGAGTCCGGCGGTGGTAGCTCCGCAAACCGCGCGGGCGGCACAGGTGGTCCGCGTCGACGACCTCAGCGCCACCCGCTCGGCGCTCTTCATCGATTCGACCGCCATGGGCCGCACCATCCAGGTCCAGGTACTGCACCCGGCCGGCGGCGGCGCCCGCCCCAGCTACTACCTGCTGGACGGTCTGGACCCCGGCGCGACGCAGAGCACCTGGACCAATGCCACCGACGCCGAGTCCTTCTTCCAGGGCCGCGATGTGAACGTGGTGCTCCCCATCGGCGGCCAGGCCAGCTACTACACCGACTGGGTGGCCGACGATCCGCGCTTCGGCCGCTACAAGTGGGAAACCTTTCTGACAGAAGAACTTCCGCCCATCATCGACGGCTACTTCAGCGGTAACGGCGTGAACGCCATCGGCGGGCTGAGTATGGGCGGCAGCGCGGCCTTCACCCTGGCGGTGCGCCATCCGGCCCTGTATCGCGCGGTCGCGGGCTACAGCGCCTGCCCGGACACCTCCATCGCGCAGCCGGCCATCTTCTTCTCGGTCGCCAATCGCGGTGGCAATCCGCTCAATATGTGGGGCGGCCCCGCCGACCCGGCGTGGAGCGCGCACAATCCGGCGGTGCTGACCGAGGCGCTGCGCGGCAAGACCATCTTCCTCTCCACCGGCAGCGGCCTGCCCGGCCCGCACGAACTGGAGATCAAACCGCAGCTGCCGGAGAACATCTTCTTCGGCGGCCCGATCGAGATGGGCGTGAACGCCTGCGTCGCTGCGTTCGAGGCGCGCTTGAGCAGCCTCGGCATTCCGGCTCGCATCGATCGCAGCGTGGTGGGTACGCACTCCTGGTCCTACTGGCAGGACACGCTGCACACGTCCTGGCCGACCATCGGGGGTGCGATCGGGGCCTGAACCCCGATCGCGAATCGAATCAGCTTCCCGGACGGTTGAATTCGCCGTCCTTGGCCCCGGCGACGAAGGCCTTCCACTCGCCGGGGGTGAAGATCAGGACCGGCCCATCCGGATTGCGGGAATCCCGTAATCCGATATTTCCGCTGGCCAGGAAGGCGATTTCGACGCCCTCGGCACTGTCGTCGCCGCGCCGCCAGACGGCGTCGGTTTCGATTTCGCGGTTCTTCGCTTCCACTCCGGACTCCTGTGCGCTTGCCAGTACTGGACGGTGATGTGGATCGCAATCATGATGCCAGGGTTTGTGCGGGGTCCGGATCGGATATTCCATCTTGTGTCAGCGAAAGGAGGTACGGTGCGCACGCCATGGACCCCACAGCGAGCAGCCCCCATCTCCGATAGCTGTGAGATGGTTCCCGAGCGATTCACCTCGGAGCTCGCTCACAGCATCCTGCGGATTCACCGAAGTTGCCCGACCGACCAGTGCGCGCGGCGCAAGGCGGCGGTCTTCTATCTCTACGAGCACCGTCAGCAGCATGTCGCGCCGGTAGGGCGCGAGCGGCGAGCGCGCTAGTTCGCTCGGCCGTACGTCGGCGCAGGTGAAGTCCGAGGTGTTATCGGCGATAGATCGAGATGAACCGCGCGTCCGGCTGGGCCGTTGAGCAGTGGTCGCGGGGCGCACCACTAACGTGGACGCATGGCTCTTGACAGCGGTAGCGCGACCTCCGACCTCGGCGCGACGGACGCGCCGCCCATCGCCGAGCGGGTGCCGTTCGAGCGCGTCCACCACGGCGATGTCTTCGTCGACGAGTACGAATGGCTGCGGGCGAAGGAGAATCCCGAGGTCATCGCGTATCTGGAGGCGGAGAACGCCCATACCGAGGCGCAGACCGGGCATTTGAAGTCGCTGCGGGAGAAGATCTTCGACGAGATCAAGGCGCGCACTCAGGAGACCGATCTGACGGTGCCGACCCGGATGGGCGAGTACTGGTATTACTCGCGCAGCTTCGAAGGCAAGCAGTACGGGGTGTCCTGCCGGGCGCCGATCGCGAATCCGGACGACTGGACCCCGCCGGTGCTGGACGCCGATGCCGAGGTGCCCGGCGAGCAGGTGCTGCTGGATCTGAACGTGCTGGCCGAGGGGCATGATTTCATCGGGGTCGGGGCGTTCTCGCTGACCCACGCCGGCGACGTGCTGGCCTACTCGGTCGATACCGTCGGCGACGAGCGGTACCTGCTGCGGTTCAAGAACCTGGAGACCGGCGAGCTGCTGCCCGACGAGATTCCGGGGGTGGCCCCGGGCGCGACCTGGTCGCTGGATGGCGACTACGTCTTCTATCAGACCTTCAACGACGCCTGGCGCTCCGACACCGTGTGGCGGCACCGCATGGGCACGCCGGCGTCCGAGGACGTCAAGATCTTCCACGAGCCCGACGAGCGCTTCAATGTCGGCATCACCGCCACCCGTTCCGAGAAGTTCCTGCTGATCGAGACCTCCGGCAAGCTGACCAGCGAGATCTGGCTGCTCGAATCCGACGATCCGGCAGGCGAATTCCGGGTGGTGCTGCCGCGCCGCGAGGGCGTGGAGTACGGCGTCGAGCACGCGGTGATCGCGGGCGAGGACAAGCTGCTCATCCTGCACAATGATGTGGTGGACGGCGTCAAGGCCGTCAACTTCGTGCTCGCCGAGGCCCCGCTGGCCGATCCGGCGAACCAGACGCTGCTGGTGCCGCACCGCACCGACACCCGCATCCTGGATATCGATGCCTTCTCCGACAAGCTGGTGCTCAGCTACCGCCGCGATGCCCTGCCCCGGGTGGCGGTGTGGCCGCTGACCGATACCGGCTACGGCGAGCTGCGCGAGATCGAATTCGATCTGGAGCTGTTCGACGCGGGCCTGATGTCGAATCCGGAATGGGTGCAGCCGACCCTGCGCATGGGCCTGACCTCGTTCCTGACCCCCTTGCAGATCTTCGACTACGTACCGGTCACCGGGGAACTGCTGCTGCGCAAGGAAACCGTGGTGCTGGGCGGGTACGACCCGAACGACTATGAGCAGCACCGGGATTGGGCGACCGCCGCGGACGGCACCCGGATTCCCATCTCCATCGTGCGGCGTAAGGACGGTGGCCGCGCCGCCACCGCCGGTCCGCGCTACGCGCCCGGCGATCCGAAACCGTTGCTGCTCTACGGCTACGGCTCCTACGAGACCAGCATCGACCCGTATTTCTCGGTGGCGCGGCTGTCGCTGCTGGATCGCGGCATGATCTTCGCGGTCGCGCACGTGCGCGGCGGCGGCGAGATGGGCCGGCTCTGGTACGACGAGGGCAAGATGCTGGTCAAGAAGAACACCTTCACCGACTTCGTCTCCTGCGCAAGGCATCTGGTGGAGACCGGCGTCACCGCGGCGGACCGCATGGTCGCCGACGGCGGCAGCGCGGGCGGTCTGCTGGTGGGCGCGGTGGCCAATCTCGCGCCGGAGCTGTTCGCGGGCGTCATCGCCAATGTGCCGTTCGTGGATCCGCTGACCTCCATCCTGGATCCGTCCCTGCCGCTCACCGTCACCGAGTGGGAGGAGTGGGGTAATCCGCTGGAGGACAAGGAAGTCTACGAGTACATGAAGTCGTACTCGCCGTACGAGAACGTCGAGGCCAAGAACTATCCGGCCATCCTGGCCATCACCTCGCTCAACGACACCCGCGTGCTGTACGTGGAACCGGCCAAGTGGGTGGCGAAACTGCGCGCCACCAAAACCGGTGACTCGCAGCTGCTTTTGAAGACCGAGATGAGCGCCGGGCACGGCGGCGTGAGCGGCCGCTACGAGAAGTGGAAGGAAATCTCGTTCGAGTTCGCCTGGCTGCTGGACACCGTCGGTCTGGCCGGCGTCTGATCACGGCTGCGCGTCGGCGGGCACGGCCTGCTCGGACGGCACCGCCGCATGCGCGTTGTGCGGGAACCCGCCCGCCTCCGCATGCGTGAGCGAGGTGACGAGGGGGTGCGCCACCAGCTGTGCGATGCACCGCCGGACGTCGGCGAGCAGCAGGTCGGCCATGTCGTGGGTGAAGCCGTGCCGCAGCACCGCGCGCATGACGGTCTCGTCCTCGCGGCCGGCGGGCAGCGGGTAGGCCGCGATCAGCCAGCCGCGGCTGCGCAGCCGATCCGACAGGTCGTAGAGGTTGTAGACCTGCTCGTGCTTAAGACGCCAGCACACGGCGGTGATGCCCTGCCGGGGATCGCCGTCGTGGATCAGCTCGAACGGCCCCATCCGCTCCAGACCGGTGGCAAGATGCCGCGCCACCTCGTAGATGCGGCTCTGCACGCGGGTGTAGCCGGTGCGGCCCAGGCGGATGAAGTCGTAGTACTGGGTGATGGCCTGCCCGCCCGGCCGGGAGAAATTGAGGTTGAAGGTGGCCATCGAGCCGCCGAGGTAGTCGACGTCGAAGATGAGTTCCCGGGGCAGGTCCGCGGGCGTGCGCCAGATCGCCCAGCCCACGCCCAGCGGCGCCAGCCCGGTCTTGTGCCCCGAGGCGTTGATCGACTTCACCCGCGGTAACCGGAAGTCCCACACCAGATCCGGTGCGCAGAACGGGGCGAGGAAGCCGCCGCTGGCCGCGTCCACGTGCATGGGGATATTGAGCTCGGTCCGCTCCTCCAGCTCGTCGAGCGCCTGGTGGATGCCGGCCACGTCCTCGAACAGGCCGGTGAAGGTCTGCCCGAAGGTGGGCACCACCAGCATGGTGTTCTCGTCGCAGTGGGCGGCGATATCGTCCGGGTGCAGGGTGAGCCGGTCCTCGCGCAGCGGGATCTGGCGGAGCTCCACCTCGAAGTAGCGGGCGAACTTCTCCCAGCACACCTGCACCGGGCCGCAGACGAAATTGGGGGTGCCGACGCCGCCGCGCTTGCGCCAGCGCCACTTCGCGGCCAGCCCGGCCAGCATGGCGGCCTCGCTGGAGCCGGTGGTGGAGGTGCCGACGGCTTTGGCGGGGTCGGGGGAGTGCCACAGGTCGGCGATCATGCGCACGCAGCGCTGCTCGAGTTCGGCGGTCTGCGGGTATTCGTCCTTGTCGACGATGTTCTTGTCCAGGGATTCGTTCATCAGACGCCGCGCCTGGTCATCGACCCAGGTGGTGCAGAAGGTCGCCAGGTTCATCCGGGCGACCCCGTCGAGCATCAGCTCGTCGTGCACCACCTCGTAGGCCACCTGGGGCGCCATTTCCGGGCCCGGGAAGCCGGCTTTCGGGGCGGTTCGACCGAGGCCGGGCATGGCGAACAGGTCGTCTGGTCCGGGGTCTGCGGTCATCGCGCCTCCAGTCTCGTAAGCAGGGTTTGCTGTGCGGCGGTAACCAGCTTCCCGTGGCTCGAAACTGGTTGGGTAAGGTACCGTTTCGTAATCAAAGGATGGTTGCTGAACGATTACTATTCAGCTCTATGGGCTATCAGCATGTCATAGAGCAGGTGATGTCCGCCACGCCGCCACACGTCGGTGCGGGAACTGTTTCCGGCCGGGTTCCCGGGTTCTCGGCCGGGACCGCGGTGCTATGACCACCACCGCGACGAAAGCCACTGCCACCAAATACATTTCCTGGATCACCCTGGCGCTGATGACCACCAGTTCGGTGGCCAGCCTGCGGGCCGCGCCGACCATGGCCGTGTACGGCCTGGCCTGCGTGTTCCTCTACCTGATTCCGGCGCTGCTGTTCCTGCTGCCGACCGCGTTCGTCGCCGCCGAGCTGGCCTCCGGCTGGAGCGGCGGGGTGTACAAGTGGGTGGGCGAGGGCATCTCGAAGCAGATGGGCTTCCTGGCGGTCTGGTGCCAGTTCGCCATGACCATCTTCTATTACCCGAGCCTGCTGGCCTATGTGGCAAGCACTTTCGCCTACATCATCAACCCCGCGCTGGCCGCCAACGGGGTGTACGTGGCCATCGTCATCATCACCATCTACTGGGCGGCGGTGTTCGTCTCCGCGCAGGGCACCAAAACCGTTGCGGGACTGTCGAGTATGGGTTTGATCATCGGCACGCTGGTGCCCGGTGCGCTGCTGGTGGCGCTGGGCCTGGTGTTCCTGGCGCAGGGCAATCCCTCGGCCGCGCCGATGGACTCCGCGCACCTGCTGCCCGCCTGGACCGGTATCGCCAGCCTGGTGCTGATCGTCAACAACTTCCTGTCCTACGCGGGCATGGAGATGAACGCAGTGCACGTCTCCTCGCTGAAGAATCCGGGCAAGGAGTACCCGAAGGCCATGCTGCTGGCCGTGATCCTGGTGCTGACCATCTTCATCGTGCCCGCGGTGGTGATCAGCTGGGTGGTGCCGTCCAAGAACCTGAGCCTGACCGCCGGTGTCATGCAGGCCTTCGACGGGTTCTTCCAGCACTTCGGCATCGGCTTCCTGACCCCGATCCTGGGCGTCATGCTGGTGGCGGCGGCGCTGGGCGGCATGCTGACCTGGCTGACCGGGCCGTCCAAGGGGCTGCTCATCATCGGCCGCAACGAGGGCTATCTGCCGCCGATCCTGACCCGGGTGAACAAGCACGGCGTGCAGCAGAACATGATGGTGGCGCAGGGCGTGGTGACCACGCTGCTGGCGCTGCTATACGCGTTCATCCCCGATGTGTCGAGCGCCTACTGGATCCTGTCGGTGATAACCACGCAGGTGTATCTGATCATGTATGTGCTCATGTTCATCGCGGCGATTCGCTTGCGCCGCAACGATCCCGGTCATCCACGCGGTTATCGCGCACCCGCGCTGATCGCCCTGTGCGGGCTCGGCACCGCCTCCTCGGTGGCGGCCTTCCTCATCGGTTTCGTGCCGCCCTCGCAGTACGGCAGCGGTAACGCGCTCAGCTATGTGCTGATCATCGGGCTCGGCATGGGCATTGTCGGGTTGCTGATTCCCTACCTGTTCCTCCGATTCCGCAAGCCCGGCTGGAAGTCCGCCACCCCGCAGGAGGCGCTGTCATGACGGAGGTCGAACTCCCCGAAGCGCTGAACGCGGGGGACCGGTATCGCAAGCTCATCTACATCTCGGTGGCGCTGCTGCTGGTCGCGCTGGCGGTCGCCGGGGCCATCGTCTTCCGCAAGGATCGCGAGACCGATGTGGCGCTACGGCGGGCCGAAGTGCTGCAAACCCGTTTGGCCGATGCCGGTTTCAGCGCACCCGATCCGCAGGTCATCGCCGACACGATGGGTGAGGACGGCGGTTTCGTCTGCCAGGACCCGACCTCGCCGCTGATCAGGGCGCGCTATCGGGCGGCCATCAGCAACGGCGCGTCGGGGCCCGGGAATCGGCCGGTGATCGCCGACAGCGAGGTGTTCACCGCCACCGCGCTGGCCATCGAAACCTATTGCCCCGACCAGCTCGCCGGCTATCTGGAGGCGACCGGCACCCTGAAGAAGGGCGATACGGTCAAGCCGGATGAGCCGAAGTGACCAGGAGGACGCAATGACCAGTACCGAGATCGAAGAGGATTCGCGTACCGCGGCCTTGCGCGCCGCGGTGCGGGAGCTGATGCCGCGCGCGAAAAGCGATCTGGCCCAGCTGGTGTCGTTCAAGTCCGTCGCCGACCCGCGGCAGTTCCCGGCCCAGGAGTGTGAGAAGGCCGCGCAATGGGTGGCCGACGCCTTCGCCGCCGAGGGGCTCACCGATGCCGGACTGCACGAAACCCCGGACGGCAGTAAGGCGGTGGTGGCGCGCAGCCAGGCTCCGGCCGGTGCGCCGACCGTCATGCTCTACTGCCACTACGACGTGCAGCCGCCGCTCGACGACGCCGCCTGGCAGACCCCGGTCTGGACGCTGACCGAGCAGAACGGGCGCTGGTACGGGCGCGGCGCGGCCGACTGCAAGGGCAATATCGTCATGCACCTGACCGCGCTGCGGGCGCTGCGCCAGGTGCTCGGCGACGCCTACCCGGTCGGTTTGACGCTGGTCTCGGAGGGCTCCGAGGAGCAGGGCACCGGCGGGCTGGAGGAGTTCGTGCCCGGCAATGTCGAGTTGCTGCGGGCCGATACGCTGCTGATCTGCGACTGCGGCAACTTCGAGGTCGGCGTGCCCACCTTCACCCAGACCCTGCGCGGCAATGTGAACGTGGTCGTCACCGTCGAAACCCTGGCTGGGCCGATGCATTCCGGCATGTTCGGCGGCCCGGCCCCGGACGCGCTGGCGGCCATGATCCAGCTGCTCTCCACCCTGCGCGACGCACACGGCAACACCACCGTCTCCGGGCTGCCCAACAGCCAGGTCTGGGAGGGACACGACTATCCGGATGCCCAATTCCGTTCGGACGCCGGCATTCTCGACGGTGTGGACCTGCTCGGCAGCGGCAAGGTTGCCGACATGCTGTGGGCGCGGCCCGCCATCACGGTGCTCGGCATGGACGTGCCGCCGGTGGTGGGCTCCTCGGCGGCGATCCAGCCCAAGACCCGGGCCCGGCTGAACCTGCGCATCCCGCCCGGCATCAAACCCGAGCAGGCGCTGAAAGCCCTTACCGCGCACCTGGAATCGAATACGCCGTGGCATGCGAAGGTCACCGTCGAGACCGAGGCCACCGGCTCGCCGTTCGTCGGCAGCACCAGCGGCCCGGCCCGGCAGGCCATGTCGGAGGCGATGGCGGCCGCCTACGGCCGCCCCGCCACCACCGAGGGTCAGGGCGGCTCCATCCCGCTCTGCAATGTCTTCGCCGACACCTATCCCGAATCGGAGATCATGTTGATGGGTGTGGAGGAACCGAAATGCCTCATCCACGCGCCCAATGAGAGCGTGGATCCCTCCGAGATCGAGCACATGGCGCTCTCGGTGGCGCTGTTCCTGGCGTCCTACGCCGAGTAGTCCGCAGTAGTCAGCTGGGCCGCAAGCACGATTCACTCGACCGTTAGGGAGATGCTCGTGTCCGTCTATCTGTATCGGTGGGGCAGGTTCGCTTATCGACGCAAATGGATCGTGCTGCCGGTCTGGCTGGCGCTGTGGATAGTGCTCGGCGGGCTCGGGACCACCCTGAAAGAGCCGATGAGCAATGCCTTCGACATCCCGAATCTGCCGTCGGAGCGGGCCACCGAGATCCTGGACGAGCATTTCCCGGGCATGTCGGCGGCCTACAAATTCGACGCCGTCACCGGGGTGTATGTGATCGGGGCGCCGGCCGGGACCAGGCTGACCGACGAGCGCAATCACGAGGCGATCAAGGGCTTGATCAAGCAGCTCGACGGGCTGGGGATCGTCGATCACGGCAAACCGCTGACCGATCCGATCGCGGCGGCCGAGCAGATGGGCTGCCTGACGGGGGACCGGAACTCCAGCGCCTTCGTCTCCAAATGCAGCAACGCGCCGTTGAACGTGCTGAACCCGAACGATCCCGATTCCGTTGCCATCCTGAGTGTTCCGTTCGGGATCGCGAACTTCGCCGATATCACGGCCGACGATCGCGAGGCGGCCTACGACGCGGCCGACAGCGCGCGGGCCGACGGGCTCACGGTGGAGCTCTCCGGCACCATCGCCATGGAGCAGCAACAGCCCAGCGGTAAGTCCGAGATGATCGGCATGGGCTTCGCGCTGCTGGTCATGATCATCTCGTTCGGGGCGATCGTCGCGGCGTTCGTCCCGATCATCACCGCCATCGTGGGGCTGGGCGCGGCGACCTCGCTGATCTTCCTGGGCACTTCGGTCATCGAGGTGCCGAGCTTCACCACCTTCCTGGCCTCCATGATCGGCATCGCGCTCTCCATCGACTACGCGCTGTTCATCGTCTCGCGCTACAAACACGAACTGGCGGTGCAGGATTCGCCGGAGGAGGCGGCGGGCGTGGCGCTCGGCACGGCCGGCTCGGCGGTGGTGTTCGCCGGCCTCACCGTGATCATCGCGCTGGTCGGGCTGAGCATCGTCGGGGTGCGCTTCCTGACCTTCATGGGCCTGGGCGGCGCGGTCGCGGCGGGATTCGCGGTGCTCACCGCCATCACGCTGATGCCCGCGCTGCTCGGCGCGTTCGGGCGGTTCCTGTTCAAACCGCGGCTGCCGCTGGTCGCCCAGCACGATCCGGAGGACGATTCGCAGGTCACCAATGGCATGCGCGTCGCCCGCGTGATCGCCAAGGCCCCGTGGGTCACCCTGGCGCTGAGCGTGATCGTGCTCGGTCTGCTGGCCGCGCCCGCCGCGAAGATGAACCTCGGCCTGCCGGGTGAGGATTCGATGCCCAAGACCTCCACCATCCGCAAGGCGTACGACCTGCGCACCCAGGGCTTCGGCGAGGGCAGCAACGGCGTGCTCCAGATCGCGGTGGACCTGTCGGAAACTCCGCCGGGGGTGCGCGAGCAGGCGGTGAATGCGCTGCGGGACAAGCTCACCCGCTACTCCGACATGAACTATGTGACCGATCCGATCTGGAGCGCGGACAAGGCGGGCGCGCGGTTCGAGGGCGTGCCCAAGACCGGGCCCAACGATCAGCAGACCAAGGACCTGGTGCGCGAGACCCGCGATGCCGAGAGCTCCTTCCGTGCCGACTACGGCATGCGCTACGGAATCACCGGCACCACCGCCATCTACGCCGATATCGACCATGTGCTGCTGGGCAAGATCGTGCCCTACCTGGCCATCGTCGCCGGTGCCGCGTTCCTGCTGCTGATCGCCGTCTTCCGATCCATCCTGGTCCCTTTGACGGCCGCGCTCGGCTTCCTGCTGTCCATGGCCGCCACTTTCGGCGCGACCGTGCTGATCTTCCAGGAGGGCAGGTTCGGCCTGATCGAGGAGCCACGCCCGATCATCAGCTTCATGCCGATCATGTTGATCGGCTTGGTGTTCGGCCTCGCCATGGACTACCAGGTTTTCCTGGTGACCCGGATGCGCGAGGAGTACGTCAAGGGCGAACCGCCCACCCAGGCCATGGTCAAGGGCTACCACCACGGCGCGCGGGTGGTCACCTCGGCAGCCGTCATCATGATCTTCGTCTTCGGCTCGTTCCTGATGGAGCCCGACGTGAGCGCCAAGTCCATGGGCTTCGCGCTGGCGGCGGGCGTACTGCTGGACGCCTTCCTGGTGCGCATGGTGCTGATCCCGTCGCTGCTGGTGCTCATGGGCAATGCCGCGTGGTGGATGCCGAAGTGGCTGAGCCGGATCGTGCCGGATATCGATGTGGAGGGGGCGCGGCTGCGGGAGCTGCAACGGCGTGCGGCGACCCGCGCGTCCGAGTCTGTGAGCGCGCCTGGTCGCACACAGTGACAGGTTGACATTTCATATCAATTTGTAAAATACTCGCGGCGTCCCCCGGTCATGAGGAGAGAGGGACCCGATGACCGATCACGCCCGCGCGGCGCTCGAATTGCTGCGCGACAGTAGCCAGTTCAAGTGGTACGTCATACCGCTGTTGCTCGTCGTCATCTACGTCTATGCGACCGAGGTCGAGCGGCGGAACTGGAATGTCCTGTTCGCCGGGCTGGCGTTGTGGGGCGTGGATCTGTTCAACGAGATCTGGAACTCGCTGGTCTTCCATGCCACCGGGCGCGCGCCGGTGTGGGGTGCGAGCGGGCCGACGGCCTATCAGCTGCTGATCGGGTTGAACATCGAGATCTGCTTCATGTTCGCGATCATGGGCGTGGCGGCGGCGAAGATGTTGCCGCCCAAGGAGACCCGGATCCTCGGGCTGCCCAACCGGCCCGTACTGATCGCCGTGAACTCGGCGGCGGCCGTCGGGGTCGAAGTGGTGCTCAACCAGGCCGGAGTGCTCACCTGGGATTGGTCCTGGTGGCAGCCGAGCTTTCCGTTCCTGATCTTCCTCATCGGGTACGTGCCGTTCTTCACGGCCTGCTTCTATGTGTACGACCTGCCGACGGTGCGCGCCAAAGCGATTGCGGTGGGGGCGATTCTGGGTGTCGACGCGGTCGCGATCGCGGTCTTCGGAGCTTTAAGGTGGTTGTGATGCGCGCTCGTCTGCTGGGAATTCCGGCCGTGGTGACCGGTCTCGTATTCGGTTGTGCCGCCGCGCAATCCGATGCGGTGGCCGAGGCTCCGGCCTGCACGCTGATCGGTACGGTCGGCACACCCGAGCTGGGCGTGGACAACACCACCGCCGGGCTCGAAACCCTGCCGCTCGCCGATATCACGCTGCCCAGGCAGGTGTACTACCGTACCTCCGCCGAATCGTTCAACCGGCGCTGGAGCTTCGCGGCCCGGGACGGTCAGCTTTACGTGAAAGAGGCTGCCGCACAGGGCGGCTGGCGGCGGATGGCGCTGCCGGACTGCCTGGCGGGCCGGATCACGGGGGTCTCCGCCGATGACGACGAGGTCATGGCGATCGATCGCGACGGCCGGTTCTTCACTATGGATCGTGCGCTGAGTGCGCCGCGGGACTGGAACTGGAGCAGTCGCTACGGCACCCCGCTGTGGACCGGGCCGGGCAATACGCTGCCGGCCGGAACCGTGGACTGGACCTGGTCGGTGCTGTCGCCCGGCGAGGATCACGTCTGGCGCGATGCCGCGGGCAATGATCATCCGGTCGGCGGGGCCAAGGTCTCGCACGTCTTCGCGCTGACCGACGACGGCACCCGGATCCGCTACGTCGATCCGTGGCTGCCCGTGGATCACAGCTACGAGCTACCGATGCCGGCCGGCGGGCGCTTCCGGGCCGCCGCGCTCTCCACCAGCGGTTCGACCACCATGGTGGTGGACCGCTCCGGGGATCTCTACACCCGCCTGTACGACTTCGACATCTCCGGCGCGGACAAGGTGTTCTTCCGCTATTCCTACGAGGATCAGCGTGGGCTGCCGGAGGCCCCGGACATGCTGTCCGAGCGGATCGATTCGCGCTATGCCGCCATTGCGCTCCCGGCCCCGTCGTGGGTGCGGCAGCCCAAGGTGCCGGGCGAGATCACCGACCGGATCTCGGTGCACAAGACCGGAATCGGTTCGGACGCACGGGAACTGCGCGTCGAGGGCGCGCACGACGGCCGGACCGGCTATTGGGTGAAGACGCTCACGGCGGCCGAATGGCGCTTCGTCGCCACCGATCAGCCACTCGCCGGGAGCCGCCTGGACAATACCGCCGAGGATCGGTCCGTGGACGAGTCGGTGGCGCTCGCCGGTGGCCGCTACACCGGGCGCGGTGCGGGGGAGTGGACGGCGACCGTCGAATCCTTCGACGCGGCAACGGAATCCGTACCGTTGCGGCTGGAATTCGCCGACGGGGCGCGGCTGGATGTCGTGCTGCACACCGTCGACGGTTTGCGCCAGGCGCCGCAGGCATCCGGGATCACCGGCCAGGCCCGGCGCTACGACGGCACCCTGGAAGTCCCGGCGGAGATCCTGAACGGCCTTGCCGCGCAACCGGTATCGGTGCGGGACTTCGTACAGCAGACTCTCGGTGGCCGCCGCTTCACCGACACCGGTGTTTCGGTGACCACCGCCGAGTTCCGGATCGAGGGCCTGGGTCTGGTCCTGGGCCGGGTTTGATACCCGGCCTCAGAGCTCGGCCTGGTCCTCCGGTTCGATGACCCGGAATTCCGTTCCGGCCGGAGCCATTTCGTTCAGCCGCCCGAAATAAATGCCCTGTGCCGCCGGTTCGATAATCCCGAAATGGATCGGCAGCGCGGTGCGCGGATTCACCGCACGCAGGTAATCCACCGCCTCGCTGACGCGCATCCAGGGTGCGGCGGCCGGCAGGGCGAGCACGCCCACCGGCACCGGCGGCACCCACAGCGAGTCGCCGGGATGCACCAGCTGGGCCGGATCTTCCGGGGTGCCGAGTTGAAATACGGTGTTGTCGATGACCGGGATTTCCGGGTGAATGACGGCATGCCGTCCACCGCCGCCGGTTATCTGGACATTGCCGACTTTCAGAACATTTCCGGCATGTACGGCCTCCCAGGACTCCGCGCGGAGTTGCGCGGTTTGCGGGTCGGAAAGCAAGCGTGCCTGCGGATTGCTGTCGATGAGCGCATTGATGCGATTCGGATCGATGTGATCCGGATGCTGATGGGTGACGCAAATGGCATCCAATCCGGTGATCCCCTCGAACCCGTGCGAGAAATTACCGGGATCGAACAGGATCTTCGCGCCGTCGAGCTCCACGAGAATGCAGGAATGTCCGAAATGGGCTATGCGCATGAGCGCCACGGTAGTCCCGGTCGCGCCGTCCATCGAGCCCGGAGTGTGGCGCGGGCCACGTCCGACCCGCCCCGGCGGCATCGCGCCGACCCGGTCCAACTACCCTGATCTGCGAAACCCCCGCTCGGCCTGTCGTATGTCCGAGCGCCGCCCCACCAGCTGAGGAGCAACGCGTGGCACGTGTCGTGGTCGAGGTGATGCCGAAGGCCGAAATCCTGGATCCGCAGGGACAGGCCATCGTCGGCGCGCTGGGGCGTCTGGGTCATCCCGGCATCTCGGATGTGCGGCAGGGCAAGCGATTCGAACTCGATGTCGCCGACGATGTCAGCGACGCCGACCTGGAGCAGATCGCCGAATCGCTGCTGGCCAACACGGTGATCGAGGACTGGAAGGTCGTCCGGCTGTGAGCGCCCGCATCGGTGTCATCACCTTCCCGGGCACCCTCGACGATGTCGATGCCGCCCGCGCGGTGAAGCTGGCCGGTGGTGAAGCGGTCTCGCTGTGGCACGCGGACGCCGACCTCAAGAAGGTCGACGCGATCGTGGTGCCCGGCGGCTTCTCCTACGGCGACTACCTGCGCGCCGGTGCGATCGCCAGCATGGCCCCCGTCATGGGCGAGGTCATCAAGGCCGCTCAGGGCGGTATGCCGGTGCTGGGCATCTGCAACGGCTTCCAGATCCTGTGCGAGGCGGGCCTGCTGCCGGGCGCGCTGACCCGCAACGAGGGCCTGCACTTCGTCTGCCGTGATCAGTGGCTGGCCGTCGAGCAGACCGATACCGCCTGGACCTCGCGGTACGAGCCGGGCGCGCAGATCCTGGTCCCGGTCAAGAACGCCGAGGGCCGCTTCCAGGCGTCCGACGCGGTGCTCGACGAGCTGGAAGGCGAAGGCCGCGTGGTCTTCCGCTACGCCGGCGGCAACCCGAACGGTTCGCAGCGCGATATCGCCGGCATCACCTCGGCCAACCGCCGGGTCGTCGGCCTGATGCCGCACCCCGAGCACGCCACCGAGCCGCTCACCGGCCCGAGCGATGACGGCCTGGGGCTGTTCTTCTCGGTGCTGGATTCGCTGGTCTCGGCTTAGCCCTCGTCATCCCGGCACGCTTTTGGCCGGGATCCACACAGCACCGTGTGGATCCCGGCCGAAAGCACGCCGGAATGACGGGTGGGGGTCTCAGATCCGGTCCAGGATCTGGAAGTCCACGCCGCCGGCCTTTGCTATCCAGGCCTGGCGGACGGCTTGAGCTCCATCGAAACCGACTTCACCCCAAGGTGTTTCGATGACAGGCCGATCCGCGACGGCCGCATGCAGCCGCTCCACCTCGAGTGATCCCGCCAGCTCCGCCATGCCGCGCAGGGTGTGCAGCGCCTCGTAGCTGGTATTGCTGAAGTTGGTCAGCGTCGGCGCGAACCAACCGTGCAACCGGTGATACCGCTCCAGCCGTTCGGCCCCACCGGGCCCGTTCACGAAGAAACTCGACGGCACGAACAGATTGTGGTTCGCCCCGCCACCCGCCGCCATCAGCACGTTCTCATCCACCGCAGGGCTCAGCCGGAGCAGCGAATCCGAGCGCCCGGTCCGCGAGAACTGCAAATTGAAGCGCGCCACATCGGCCCCCACCAGCAGCACGATGATCCCGTCCACCCGCTCCAGCAGCGGATCGCCCAGGAAGCGCCGGAAATCGCGAGTTCCCATGGGCACGAACATTTCCAGCGGAATCAGCTCCGGATCCAGCAATGCGGCCCGCACCGCCTGCGCCGTGCGCCGCGGCCACACGTAGTCATTGCCGATGATCGCCCAGCGCTCCGCCCCGAAGCCGCGCCGCAGCCAATCCAGGGCGGGCAGGATCTGATGCGCCGGATCCGCGCCGATCATGAAAAGCCCAGGTGGCCGCGTCTGCAAACCCTCGTGATCGGTGGCGAACAGATACGGCACCCGCCCGGCCGTCACCCGCGTCACCGCCCGCCGCACCGCCGAGGTGTGCCAGCCCGTTACCGCCGACACCATTCCGGTCGCGAGTAAAGCCCCTACTTCTCGGGCCACTTCTTCCGGGTTCCGGCCGCCATCAATGTGGGTTGCTCGTATTTCGCGGCCCAGAATTCCTGTGTCGCTGTTGATTTCTTCCATGGCCAGAGAAATCGCCGCTTCGCACGAGGGCGCGAAGATACCGCCGGGGCCTTGCTGCGGCACTATGTTGATGATCTCGATGGTGTTCTCGGGGCTCCCGCCGAACGTGCTCATCGGCTACCCTCCCCCTTGTTCGACTGAAATTAACGGGCGGGAATGAATTATGGCGACAATTCTAGGTGGCGTTTCGACGCTGCACGGAGGGCTCCGTGCGGCCGAACGCAGTTGGCTACGTCACCTCGACGCCGCACTGTGCGCCCGGCGACTCACCGCCGACCAATGGTGCATGCTGGCGAACCTCTCCGCCGACACCGGGATCACCATGAGCGAGCTGGCCGCCCGCGCGCAGCTCGCCCCCTCCTCGGCCACCCGGCACGCCGACCATCTGGCCGAACGCGGACTGATTTTCCGGGTCGCCGCGGCCGACGACCGCCGCCGCATCCTGATCGGCTTGAGCCGGCGCGGGGCGGAGCTGGTCGCCGAGGTGCGCGCGGAGGAGATGCGCGCGGAGGCCGAACTGCGGCGCAAGCTCGGCAGTGACGACTACCTCGAATTGCTGCGGTTGCTCGAGCTGGTGGCGGAGCTGCCCGCGGATCGCTGAGCCGCGCGCACGACGGACCGATCAGGGAAAACTGAACCGGGCACGCTTAGGATTGCGGGCATGCCAGTCGCCGAAACCACCGCTACCGCCGCCGGATTGTGTGAATTCATCGACGCCTCGCCGTCCCCGTTCCATGTGTGCCGGACGGTCGCCGCGGAGCTCGACGACCACGGCTTCACCCGGCTCTCGGAATCCGCGCCGTGGCCGTCCAACAGCGCCGGGCGATACTACGTGGTGCGCGGCGGATCGGTGGTGGCGTGGGCCGACGGTGGCCCGGGGGCGCCCACCGGATTCCGCACCGGGCAGGCCACGCCCTTCCGCGTGGTCGGCGCGCACACCGACAGCCCCAACCTGCGCGTGAAGCAGCACCCCGATATGGCGGTGGCCGGCTGGCAGATGGTCGGGCTGGAACCCTACGGCGGGGCCTGGCTGAACTCGTGGCTGGACCGCGACCTCGGCATCAGCGGACGGCTCTCGGTGCGCGACGGAAACGTGGTGCGGGAGCGGCTGATTCGCATCGACGAACCCATCATGCGGGTCCCGCAGCTGGCCATCCACCTCTCCGAGGACCGGCGCGGGGTCACCCTCGATCCGCAGCGGCACGTGAACGCGGTGTGGGGGATCGGCGGAGAGCCGCGCTCGTTCATGGCGTTCATCGCCGAACGCTCCGGCGTCGAAGCGTCGGCCGTGCTCGGCTGGGAACTGATGACCCATGATCTGGTGCCGTCCAAGCTGATCGGGCGGGATCTGGACCTGGTGTCCGCACCGCGCCTGGACAATCAGGGCACCTGTTACGCGGGCCTTCGGGCCTTCTTGGCCGCCGTCGCCGAACCCGGCGCGGCCGTGCCGGTGCTGGCCATGTTCGATCACGAAGAGGTCGGTAGCCAATCCGATCGCGGCGCGCAGTCCGGGCTGCTGCCCACGGTTTTGGAGCGCATCGTGCTGACCCGGGGCGGCGGGCGCGCCGAATACCTTGCGGCGCTCGCGGGTTCGGTCTGTGCCTCCGGTGATATGGCGCACGCCACCCACCCCAACTACCCGGACCGGCACGAACCCTCGCATCGCATCGAGGTCAACGGCGGTCCGGTGCTGAAGGTCAACCAGAACCTCCGCTACGCCACCGACGCGGCGGGTGCGGGTGCCTTCGCACTGGCCTGCGCGCAGGCGGACGTGCCGTTGCAGCGCTACGTGCACCGCGCCGACCTGCCCTGCGGATCCACCATCGGCCCGATGACCGCGGCCCGCACCGGTATGCCCACCGTGGATGTCGGCGCGGCCCAGCTCGCCATGCACTCCGCCCGCGAAATGATGGGCGCCGCAGACGTTCCCGCCTACGCCGCGGCCCTCGCCGCCTTCCTCACCCCCGAATCCCCGCGCTAGGCGGGCGCCACCCCGAAACGAGCTGTGTCGCGCGAGGGGAAGTCGGTCGCCCGCACGTGAAAGGCCCGCCTGCGCTACAGCGCAGGCGGGCCTGGTCATTTGTGGGGTGTGGGGCGCAGCCCCACGTTCACTTCACCTTGTCCGGATTCGGGCGGTAGGTGAGCACCGCGCCGATGAAGATGGCCAGGGTGAGCAGCGGGTAGCTGCTGCCGATGATCTGCTCCCACCAGGACCAGGTGAGCTCGACGCCGTGGTCGTAGGGCAGCAGCCACTGCGGCTGGGCCGTGAAGGCGGCGATCGCGAGCGCGAAGGCGGCGAGGAACAGCGGATCCCGCCGCCCGCGCAGGATGGCGTCGGCGGCGATGAGCAGCGCGGGCGCGGTCCAGACCCAGTGGTGCGACCAGGACACCGGCGAAATCAGCAGCACCATACCGGCATTCACCATGAGGGCCGCGGCCTTCGCACCGACGCTGAACAGGCGGCGCATCCAGATGATCGCGAGCACCACCGTCAGCAGCGACAGCCCCAGCCAGATGGCATTGGCGAGCGATTCCGAAACGCCCAGCCGGAACGCGAAACCCTTGAGCGACTGATTGCCCGAGAACTCCGGCTGCCCGATGCGCGAGGTGTCGAACAGCGTGTGGAACCAGTAGGTCGTCGAATCGTGCGGCACCACCGCGAAACCCACCAGGATCGCGCCCAGGCAGGACGCCACCAAGGTGTACGCCGGAACCGGGACGGTCCGCAGCCGCGCCAGCGCGCCCCGCGCCGACAACACCGGACCCGACGCGCGCGCCCGGGCGATGGCCGGACCCCAATCCTGTTGCAGCAGGAAGAAAAGGATGTAGGCGGCCGGGGTCAGCTTCACCGACACCGCGATGCCGATCAGCAGCCCGCGCGGCCAGAAAGGCTTGGGCACCAGGCAATCCAGCGCGATGGCCGCCATCAGGATCAGATTGATCTGACCGAACCCGTAGGTCTGCCAGACCGGCTCCAGGCCCTGCGCCAGCGCCGTCGCGCCCACCACCACGGCCAGCCGGGTCGCCACCGCCATGCTCGGCCGCAGCCGTTGCAGCACCACCCACAGGGTCAGCGCCAGCGCGACGATCGAGGAGATCAGCACGACCCATTCGGCGACATGCAGCGACATCAGCGCCAGCGGTGCGAAGAAGAACGCGGCCGGGGGCGGATAGGTGAACGGCAGCCCGATCCCGAACACCTCGGGCATCTGCCCGTACAGATCCTTGCCGTCCAGCAGCGCGCGCCCGCCGTTGCGATACACCTGAAGGTCGATATATCCGTGCCACGCCTTATCGCTGCACATCTTCGCGGACACCGCGAACATGGCCGCCGCGATCACCAGCAGCGCCACCTGCTGCCGCGTCAGCCGCGTCCTACCTTCTGGCGCGGTCACGGGCTTCGCCGGATCCGCGAGCCCGGATCGATCGCTCACGGGCCAAGAGTAATGGGTGGCCCCGCCGGCTCCGGTCCGCGGCTCGAACCACGACCGGAACCGGCCCCGATGTGCTCCCGGACACATCAGCAGGTGGTGACAGGCGGGAAATGCCGGGCAACTAGACTCACCTGCGTATCTCGCCGATATCCAGCATGCCGGCTCTCGGTTCTCACCTGCCCGGCCGAAAGGACTCTGGTATTCCCGTGACCAGCCACGTCGATACCGTCAGCAACGCCGCGGCATCTCCGGACACTGCGCAGCCCTACCGGGAACTCGGCCTCAAGGACGACGAGTACGCCCGGATCAAGGAAATCCTCGGCCGCCGGCCCACCGACGCCGAACTGGCCATGTACTCGGTGATGTGGTCCGAGCACTGCTCGTACAAGTCCTCGAAGGTGCACCTGCGCTACTTCGGTGAGACCACCACCGACGAGATGCGCTCCTCGATGCTCGCGGGCATCGGCGAGAACGCGGGCGTGGTGGACATCGGCGACGGCTGGGCGGTCACCTTCAAGGTCGAATCGCACAACCACCCCTCGTACGTGGAGCCCTACCAGGGTGCGGCCACCGGCGTCGGCGGCATCGTCCGCGACATCATGGCCATGGGCGCGCGCCCGATCGCCGTCATGGACCAGCTGCGCTTCGGTGCGGCCGACCACCCGGACACCCGGCGCGTGGTCGACGGCGTGGTGCGCGGCGTCGGCGGTTACGGCAATTCGCTGGGCCTGCCGAATGTCGGCGGCGAGACCGTGTTCGATGCCTCCTACCAGGGCAATCCGCTGGTCAACGCGCTGTGCGCCGGTGTCATGCGGGTCGAGGACCTGCACCTGGCCTTCGCTTCCGGTCAGGGCAACAAGATCATTCTGTTCGGTGCGCGCACCGGCCTCGACGGCATCGGCGGCGTCTCGGTGCTGGCCTCGGACTCCTTCGCGGGCGACGAGACCGGCGGCCGCAAGAAGCTGCCTGCCGTGCAGGTCGGCGACCCGTTCGCCGAGAAGGTGCTCATCGAGTGCTGTCTCGACCTGTACCACGCCGACCTGGTGGTGGGCATCCAGGACCTCGGCGGCGCCGGACTCTCCTGCGCCACTTCCGAACTCGCGGCGGCCGGTGACGGCGGCATGCGCATCGAGCTCGACCAGGTGCCGCTGCGCGCCGCCAATATGACTCCCGCCGAGATCCTTTCGAGCGAGTCCCAAGAACGCATGTGCGCGGTCGTCACCCCCGAGAACGTGGACGCCTTCATGGCGGTCTGCAAGAAGTGGGATGTCACCGCCACCGTCATCGGTGAGGTCACCGACGGCGAGCACCTGGTCATCACCTGGCACGGCGAGACCGTGGTGGATGTGCCGCCGCGCACCGTCGCCCACCAGGGCCCGGTCTACGAGCGCCCGGTGGAGCGGCCCGCGAATCAGGATGCGCTGAACCAGGATTCGACCGCCGCGCTGAACCGGCCCAAGACCGGTGAGGAACTGCGCGCCACCCTGCTGAAGATGGTCGCCAGCCCGCAGCTGTGCTCGCGCAAGTGGATCACCGAGCAGTACGACCGCTACGTGCGCGGCAATACCGTGCTCGCCGAGCACGCCGACGCCGGCGTCATCCGCATCGACGAGGAGTCGGGCCGCGGTATCGCCCTGGCCACCGACGCCTCCGGCCGCTACACCAAGCTGGACCCGTACACCGGTGCGCAGCTGGCGCTGGCCGAAGCCTTCCGCAATGTCGCCGTCACCGGCGCCACCCCGAAGGCCGTCACCAACTGCCTGAACTTCGGTTCGCCGGAGGATCCGGGCGTCATGTGGCAGTTCCAGCAGGCCGTGCGCGGTCTCGCGGACGGCTGTGTGGCGCTGGGCATTCCGGTCACCGGCGGCAATGTGTCGTTCTACAACCAGACCGGTCGCGATGCCATCCTGCCGACCCCGGTGGTGGGCGTGCTCGGCGTCATCGACGATGTGCACCGCCGCATTCCGACCGGCCTCGGCGACGAGCCGGGCGAATCGCTCATCCTGCTCGGCGAAACCCATGACGAGCTGGACGGCTCCATCTGGGCCCAGGTCGAGCACGATCACCTCGGCGGGCTGCCGCCCAAGGTCGACTTCGCCCGCGAGCAGGCCATCGCCGAGATCCTGGCCATCGGATCGCGGGACGGCATGATCTCCGCCGCCCACGACCTCTCCGAAGGCGGCCTGGCGCAGACCGTCGTCGAAGCCGCGCTCGCAGGTGAAACCGGTTGCCGCATCCTGCTTCCCGAGAACGCCGACCCGTTCGTCGCCCTCTTCTCCGAATCGGCCGGCCGCGTCCTGGTGGCGGTGCCGCGCAACGAGGAGATCCGCTTCACCCAGATGCTGACCGCGCGCCAGATGCCGTGGACCCGCATCGGCGTGGTGGATCAGGGCTCCGACTCCTTCGAGGTGCAGGGCCAGTTCAGCATCCCGCTGGACGAACTGCGCACCGCCTTCGAAGGCACCCTGCCCGCCCTCTTCGGCAACGGCGACCACTAAGCCACACAACGAAACACCCCGCTGGATCCGGACCCCTCGACCGGATCCAGCGGGGTGCTTCATCTTTGGGGGGTTCGGGGGCGAAGCCCCTGAGAGTCCCGAGAGTTGGTTATGAGACGACCTTGAAGGGGTCGTGTTCGGCCATGAGCTTCTCGAGCCGGGCTTCGTCGATGCGGCTGTGGACTTTGTGCTGTTCGTGCTGGTCGCGAACGACTTTCGCGAGGGTGAAGCAGGAGCTGACCAGGAAAAGCATGCTCATGACGAGGAATCCGCGCTGCCAGAAATCCAGTGGCAGTCTGACGATCCCGATCCCCATGGCGGAGAAGCTGATTGCGAAAGCGATGGCAGCCTGAACCAGAAACGCGTTGGTGCTCTTGGACTGTGCGCCGGGAGTGCTCATGCCCTGTGACTCTGCCGTCCCGCCGGCGCGTCCGACCGCGTACAAATACTCGAGTGCCATGGGTATAACCCGTGCTCGACACGCCGAAGCGGTTGGATCTCTCACACTCCTGCCTCCCCGGATTCCGACCGCCTGCGGCCATACTTGACGGGTGTTCGACCTCGCCGATGCCGTGACGCGGTCGCGTATTCGCGCCCGCGCGGCCTTTCGGCACGGCTGGGGCAGGCGGGTCGCGACCGTCGCCAAGGGCGTCGAGGACGTCATCGATCTCAATCACACCGGGCTGGTCTTCGCCACCCTGTTCTTCGCCTGGTCGGTCACCCCGTCGCTGGTGCCGCGCGACTGGCTGTTCCAGGGCCTGATCTCCGGCATCAATGCCGCCATCGGCTACGGCGTCGGCTGCCTCCTGCAATGGTTGTTCCGCAAGTGGATTCGACCCAAGATCAAGATCAGCACTCCGCCCGAATGGGTGCGCTACGCGGTCAAGGTCGCGATCGTGCTGACCTGCGTGCTGGTCGCCGCCTACATGCTGGTGCAATCGGCCGACTGGCAGCGCGAGATCTACGGCCTGATGGGCATGGAGGGCACCACCCGCGCCGCCTACCTGCGCACCGGCGGACTGAGTTTCGCGGTCGGCGCGCTCGTGGTGGCGGTGTATCGCACACTGCGCGAAGCGGTTCGCTTCACCGGCCGCCAGCTCAGCCGCTGGGTGCGGGTGCCGCCCGCGCTCGCCCCCGCCACCGGTGCGCTGCTGCTGAGCCTGCTCATCCTGATGCTGTTCAACGGTGTCGCCACCCGCGCCTTCTTCGCGGTCGCCAACTCGGCGTTCAGCGTGCGCAATGACAGGATGACCGATTTCGCGGTGCGGCCGGACAAGCCGGAACGCTCCGGAAGCCCGGCGTCCCTGGCGAAATGGGAGACCCTCGGTTCGGAGGGGCGCTGGTTCGTCTCGCACGGTCCGGACCCGCTGCTGATCAGCGCCGCCACCGGAAAGCCCGCGCGCGAACCGATCCGGGTCTACGTGGGGCTGGAATCCGCGTCCGAGGACACCACGCAGGAAGCCCTCGCCGTCGCCGAGTTGGAGCGCACCGGGGCATTCGACCGCAAGGCCCTCGTCCTGGTCACCACGACCGGCACCGGCTGGGTGAACGGGATGAGCGCCTCCGCGATCGAATACATGTACGGCGGCGACACCGCGATCGTGGCCTCGCAGTACTCGTATCTGCCCAGTGTGCTGTCCTTCCTGGCGGACCGCCAGAAGGTGGCGATCAACGGGCGCAAGATGTTCGACGCGGTCTACCGGCGCTGGTCGCGGCAGCCGGCCGAGCATCGGCCCAAACTGCTGGTCTACGGCGAGAGCCTCGGCTCACAGGGTTCCGAGGCCGCCTTCGACGGGCTGGCCGATCTGAGATCCGAAGTGGACGGCGCGCTTTGGGTCGGGCCGCCCAACTCCAACCGCCTCTGGCAACAGTTCGTCTCCCGCCGCGATCCGGGCACCCGCGAAGTGGATCCGATCTACGCCGACGGCCTGGTGGTCCGATTCGCCGCCACCGCAGCCGATCTGGGCAGGCCCGCCCCGGACTGGCGCAACCCCCGCATCGCCTACCTCCAGCACCCGTCCGACCCCATCGTCTGGTGGTCCTCGGATCTCATCTTCTCCCAACCGGATTGGCTCTCCGAACCCCGGGGCTCCGACGTCTCCACCCAGATGCGCTGGTGGCCCTTCGTCACCTTCTGGCAGCTGGTCGCCGACCTCGCCAACGCCCAGGGCGTCAGCGACGGCCACGGCCACCGCTACGGCTCCCTGGTCCTGGACGGCTGGGAAGCCATTGCCGCGCCCCCGGATTGGACCCCCGAACTCCGCGAGAAGATCCGCACCCAGATCGAACTGGCCGAAGATTACGAACGAGCCATCAAATGACGCTGCCGAAAGTCCTGGCCGCAGCGGCACTTCCGATGCTCTGGAGCAATTGGGCCCTCCCCGCCCTCGGCATGAACATCCGAGCCCGCTCGCTCTCCAGCGCCGCCTTCGCCACCACCTACGCCCTGGTCTTCAAAGGCGATCCGAACTGGGTGTCCCCCCGCGGCCTGCGCGCGGGCACCGCAGTGGCAGCCGTACTGACCACCGGTTACGTTGCGGCCCTGACCATCCCGTCCCTGCGCCGCCACCTCGCCGAGCTCGAAGACCGCAGCCCCGAGGTCCACATCGCCGAATGGGCAGGCGCACACATCCCCGGCGGCACCGTCTACAGCGAAGAACTCGTCTACCGAGCCACCCTCACCCCACTCCTGGAGCGCTCCCTCGGCCGCCCCGGAAGCTGGCTCGGCGCCCTACTTTTCGGCCTCGCCCACATCCGCCCCGCCCACAACGCCGGTGACCCCATCCCCGCCACCGTCGCCATCACCGGCGGCGCGGGTCTGATCTTCGATGCCCTCTACCGCCACACCGGCAGCGCCACCGCGCCCGCCCTCGCTCACCTGGCTCTCAACGCCGGTGGCGCGCTCACCCCGGTCTCCGCGCGCCGGATGACTCGGCGGACTGTCGCGTAATCGCGTCGGTGGGCGGCGGTAACCTCGCTGACGTGGCACGACAGGCGAAGGTGGATCCGGCGGAACTGCGGGCGGCGCTCGCGGCGGTGGGGGAGTGGCTGCACGACGAGAGCGTGGAGCAGCCGGGGCGGACCGACATCGCGGCGGCCGTGCGGGGGACCGCGCGGACGCTGGCGGCGGATGCGCCGGGGCATTCGGTGGAGGTGCGGGTGCCGCCGTTCGTGGCGGTGCAATGCATCGAAGGACCGCGGCATACCCGGGGGACGCCGCCGAATGTGGTGGAGACCGATGCTCGGACCTGGTTGCTGCTGGCGACCGGGTTGCTCGAGTTCGAGAGTGCCCTCGAGGCGGGGGCGCTCACCGCGTCCGGCAGCCGGGCGTCCGAAGTGGCGCGGTGGCTGCCGGTCGTGCAGCTCTGATCAGGCGGTGGCTTGGGCGGGCTTGCGCTCCAAGCCCTTCCGGTCGTAGAAGATGGTGATCGCGAGGCCGAAGACGATGCCGACGGCCAGGCCGAGGGCGGTCATCCAGGCGCCGCGGGTGAGGCCGGCCACGCCGCTGCCGTTGAAGTAGAGGATCGAGCGGGTGCCCAGGAAGACCTGGTGCATGGGCTCGAACCTGGCCAGCCAGCCGAAGTACTTGGGGGTCGCCTCGATGGGGACGGTGCCGCCCGAGGAGGGCAGGCCCAGGATGATGAAGATGATCAGGTTGATGATCAGGCCGGCCGTGCCGACCGCCGCCAGCACCGAGGAACAGGTGAAGCCGACGGCCATGATGACGAACGCGCCGAAGATGAACAGGGTCAGCGGTTTGTCGATGGGCATGCCGAGGCCCTTGCCGATCAGCAACAGCACGCCCGAGACCACGACCGCCAGCACCGTGATCGCCGCCCACTTGAGCAGCAGGGTGTGGAGGCGGGAGATGGGCGCGCGCGGGAAGTGCACGTACCAGGGACCCCATTCGGTGGGCAGGAAGCCGAGCGCGGAGTCGATGAGCTGGTGGATGATCATCGCGCCGACCATGCCGACCAAGAGCAGCAGCAGCGAATAGAAGAAGGCGGTCAGGCCCTCACCGGAACCGCCGGGCAGCGGGCGGAACTGTTCGACCGCGATCTTCAGCGGGGAGGCCAGCACGATCTGGGTGGCGCCCGAGACCTGCGGCGCCGCACCGCCGTCCGGTGGGGTCAGCTGCGCCTTGACCGTTTCGGTGAGCTGCTGCCCGACCTGCTTGTCCACCTGGGTCAGCGCTTCGGCCCCGAACTTCTGCACGATCGCGGTCGTGAAAGCCCCGGTGCGCGGATTGGTCTGGAGCGTGATCACCGGCTTCTCGATATCGCCGGGCACGATCGACCCGACCCCCAGAATCCCCAATCGCTTGGAGAAGTCGCTCGGAATGATGATGGTCGCGTACACCTGCGCCTGCTGCATCTGCAACTGCGCCTCGTTGATGCCGAGCACCCGCAGGTCGATCTTGTCGGCCGGCACCGCCTGCTCCAGCCCCTGCGCCACCTGATCGCCGAAGTTGACGTGCTTGCTCTGCCCGCCGGCCCCCGAGAGATCGTCGCCCACATCCTGATTCACCAGCGCGATCGGGAAGTCGTGCAGGTTCTGCTCCGGGTCGACCACGTAGTCGAGGTACATGACGCCCAGCAGCGAGGCCAGCAGCGTCACGACCACGATCGGAAACGCCCATTTAAACGGGGTCAAATGCCGTCGGGGTGTGGTTGCCGAGCTGTCGGTCGTCGTCACGTTCCGGACGCTAGCAGCAAACGCGGAGGAATCAGGGGTAACCGGCGCGCGTTGGTTTTATGGCGAGCCGTAGACTGGCTCGTGCCCCCCGCCCGCCGAACAGGGAGCAACTGGTGACTCTGCCCCCCGCTGCCATCACCTCCGACCAGGACGAGAACGAACCGCGTGAAGAATGCGGTGTTTTCGGTGTCTGGGCCCCGGGCGAGGATGTGGCCAAGCTCACGTACTACGGACTCTACGCACTACAGCATCGCGGTCAGGAGGCGGCCGGTATCGCCGTCGCCGACGGCTCGCAGGTGCTGGTCTTCAAGGATCTCGGCCTGGTCTCCCAGGTTTTCGACGAACAGACCCTCGCGGCCATGCCCGGACATGTCGCGGTCGGTCACTGTCGTTACTCCACCACCGGTTCCACCACCTGGGAGAACGCGCAGCCGATCTTTCGCACCACCGCGGTGGGCACCGGAATCGCCTTGGGCCACAACGGTAATCTCGTGAACACCGCCGAATTGAGCGCGCGCGCACGGGAAGCCGGACTGATCTCCGGCCGTCTCGCCGGGAGCATGGCCGCCACCTCGGACTCGGATGTGGTGACCGCGCTGCTGGCGCACGCCGCCGCCGACAAGAGCATCGAGCAGGCCGCCATGGAGCTGCTGCCGACGCTGCGCGGCGCCTTCTGCCTGACCTTCATGGACGAGCACACGCTGTACGCCGCCCGTGATCCGCACGGGGTGCGCCCGCTCTGCCTGGGCCGCCTGGATCGCGGCTGGGTGGTTGCCAGCGAAACCGCCGCACTCGATATCGTCGGCGCGGCCTTCGTTCGCGAGATCGAGCCGGGCGAACTGCTGGCGATCGACGCCGAGGGGGTGCGCTCGCTGCGCTTCGCCAATCCGGAGCCCAAGGGCTGCGTCTTCGAATTCGTCTACCTGGCCCGGCCGGACTCCACCATTTCCGGTCGGTCCGTGCACGCCACCCGCGTGGATATCGGCCGCCGCCTGGCCGCCGAACACCCCATCGAGGCCGATCTGGTGATCCCGGTACCGGAGTCCGGCACCCCCGCCGCGGTCGGTTACGCGCAGGGCTCGGGCGTGCCCTACGGCCAGGGCCTGATGAAGAACGCCTATGTGGGCCGCACCTTCATCCAGCCCAGCCAGACCATTCGCCAGCTCGGCATCCGGCTCAAGCTGAACCCGCTGCGCGAGGTGATTCGCGGTAAGCGGCTCATCGTGGTCGACGACTCGATCGTGCGCGGCAATACCCAGCGCGCCTTGATCCGCATGCTGCGCGAGGCGGGCGCCTTGGAGATCCATGTGCGGATCGCCTCGCCGCCGGTCAAGTGGCCGTGCTTCTACGGCATCGACTTCGCCTCGCCCGCGGAGTTGATCGCCAACAGCACCGGACCCGGCAGTGCCGCCGACAATCTCGACGAGATGGTCGACAATGTCCGCCGGTCCATCGGCGCGGACAGCCTCGGGTACATCTCGCTCGAGGGCATGGTGGCCGCCACCGAGCAGCCGCGCTCGCGGTTGTGCTGCGCCTGTTTCGACGGCGACTACCCGATCGCGTTGCCGACCGAGGCGGCCATCGGCAAGAACGTGCTGGAGGGCATGCTCTCCAATACGTCCGAGGCCACCCTGCTGGCCGACAATGCGAACGCGAGCGCGCTGAGCCGCCCGTAGTCGCGTAATCACCACCGCCGTAACTTCTTCGGCCGTCCGGCCCGTCCGCGGTCTCCGCGGGCGGGCCGAACTGTTGTGCGGGTGTCCAGGATTCGCCCACGTCAGGCCCGATTTGTCGGCATATTTGCGCCGAAGTGGTTGGCGCAGAAGCGACAACGGCCTGCTCGAGCACCCGTAGAAAATCTGATCTGTTTGTTCGTAAAGGCAACATGCCGGTTATAACCGGCCGATACTGTGCCCAGCCAAACGAAGTCCACCGCGGCGCGGCGGGACCGTCACCCGGGCCTGTGCGCTGCGTGTCGAAAGTGGTGCAGTATGCGCGCTAGAAGTGTTGCGGCAGTGGGTCTTGCGAGCCTCGTAGTAGCGGCGGTCGCGGGATGCGGATCCGGACGGACCAATGACGACGGAGGGGGCGGCGCGGGTCTGGTGATCGGCACGACCGACAAGATCTTCGCCCTCGATCCCGCCGCGGCCTACGACAACGGGTCGCTCATGGTGGAGACGCAGGTCTACCAGTTCCTGATGAATTTCGCTCCGGGCGAGGCGGTTCCGAAACCCGACGCCGCCGAGAAGTGCGAGTTCAGCAGCCCCACCGTCTACACCTGCAAGCTCAAACCCGGCCTGAAATTCGCCAACGGCCATGCGCTGACCAGCAAGAGCGTGGTCTTCTCCTTCGATCGCATGCTCGGCATCAACGACCCCAACGGCCCCGCCTCGCTGATCGGAAACCTCCAGAAGACCGAGGCCAAGGACGATCTCACCGTCGATTTCACGCTGAAGGTCGCCAACGACCAGACCTTCGCGGCCATCCTGCCCACCCAGGCCGGGGCCATCGTGGACGAGCAGGTGTTCCCCAAGGACAAACTGCTCGAGGACGCGGACGTGGTGAAGGCCAAGCCGTTCTCCGGGCCGTACACCATCACCAGCTACGACAAGAACAAACTCGTTGCCTACCAGGCGAATCCGGATTACAACGGGCTGTTCGGCAAGCCGAAGACCGAGAAGGTCTCGATGAAGTACTACGCGGCTTCGGAGAACCTGAAACTCGATGTGCAGCGCGGTGATATCGACGTCGCCTACAACACCCTCACCCCCACCGACATCGACTCGCTGCGCGGCAGCGACAAGGTGAACGTGCTGTCCGGGCCGGGCGGGCAGCTGCGGTACATCGTGTTCAACTTCAACACCATGCCGGGCAATACCCCCGCGCAGAAGCTGGGCATTCGCAAGGCCATCGCCTCCATCGTGGACCGGGACGCGCTCGCCGCCGACGTCTACAAGGGCACCTGGGCGCCGGCGTATTCGTCCGTGCCGGAAGGCGTCGTCGGCGCGACCGAGCCGTTCAAGGAGATCTACGGGGCCAAACCCAACAAGGATCAGGCGGCCAAATTCCTGGCCGACGCCGGGGTCACCACGCCGCTGGCGCTGAACATCCAGTACAACTCCGACCATTACGGCCCCTCCAGTTCGGAGGAGTACGCGGCGATCAAATCGCAGCTGGAGGCCAGCGGGCTGTTCAAGGTGAATCTGCAATCCACCGAATGGGTTTCGTACCAGAAGGAACGCGCCCGCGACAGCTACCCGATCTTCCAATTCGGCTGGTTCCCGGACTACCCGGACGCCGACGACTACCTGACCCCGTTCTTCGCGCCGAACAATATGCTGCAATCGCACTTCGAGGATCCGCGCATCACCGCCGAGCTGCTGGCCGAGGTCACCGAACCCGACAATGCCAAGCGATTGACAGCGCTGGCGACCGTACAGCGTTCGCTCGCAAGCGATTTCCTGCCGATCATCCCGCTGCTGTCGGGTAAGTCCATCGCCGTCGCGGCCAAGAACGTGCACGGGGTCGAGAACACCCTCGATCCGTCGTTCAAGTTCCGGTTCGGTGTGATCAGCAAGTGATCTCCGGCCGCCTGCTGCGGTACCTCGGGGTACGGCTGCTGCTGATCGTGCCCACCACCTGGATCCTGGTGACCGTCGTGTTCTTCCTGATGCGGGTGGTGGGCGATCCGATCACGGCGGCGCTCGGGGGCCGCCTGCCACCCGATCAGCTCGCCGCGCGCAAACACGCGGCGGGCCTGGATCGGCCACTGCTCACCCAGTACTGGGAGTACATCTCGCGGCTCGCGCGCGGCGATCTCGGGCGCTCCCAGGACAATCGGGCCGTCAGCGATGTCATCATCGAATACGGCGCGGCCACCCTGGAATTGGTGTTCTGGGCGCTGCTGGTGGCGTTCCTGGTCGGGATCCCGCTGGGCCGGTTCGCGGCCACACACCGGGACCGGGCCGCCGATGTGGGATTGCGCCTGTTCGCGATCCTCGCCTACGCGGCCCCGGTGTTCTTCGTGGGTCTGCTGCTCAAACTGCTGTTCTCGGTGAAGCTCGGCTGGCTGCCGGTATCCGGGCGCGCCTCGACGGTGGTGGAGCTGGACCTGCACAATGTGTCGCCGCGGACGAACATCCTGGTCATCGACGCCATCCTGTACGGGGACACCGACCACCTCGTCGATGTGCTGAAACACGCTGTGCTGCCGGCCATCGCGCTCGGCCTGCTCACCGCGGGGGTGTTCCTGCGCCTGGTCCGGATCAACCTGATCCAGACCCTGCGCGCCGACTACGTCGACGCCGCCCGGGCCCGCGGCCTCTCCGAACGCGTGGTGACCGGGCGGCACGCCTTCCGCAATGCCCTGATCCCCATCGTGACCGTGATGGGCATGTACATCGCCATGATGCTCGGCGGCGCCGTCCTCACCGAGCGCACCTTCGAATGGAAGGGCCTCGGCTACCAGCTCACCGAATACCTGGCGCTGCGCGATTTCGTCGCCGTGCAAGGCATCGTGGCGTTCCTCGCCGTGGTGGTGGCGGTGATGAGCTTCCTGGTGGACGTGATCGTGGCCTTCGTCGACCCGAGGGTGAGGTTCTGATGACAGCACCGGAAGTGGTGACCGAACCCTCGGTCGCCCCGCTCGCACTGCGCGGCAAACGCGGCATCCCCGGGCTGCGGCTGTTCGGCCTGACGCACGGATTGCAGCGCGCCACCTTGATATTCGGGCTCGGGCTGATCGCGCTGTTCCTGATCGCGGCGGTGTTCGCGCCGCTCATCGCGCCCTACGACTTCGCCCAGACCGCTGCGGACGGAGTGAAATTCGGGACCGATCAGGCACCGAACGCACAGCACTGGTTCGGGACCTCGATCCGCGGGGAGGACGTGTTCTCCCGGGTCGTGTTCGGGGCCCGCACCGCGCTGTCGGTGATCGCGGTGTCGCTGGTGCTGTCGCTACTGGCCGGTGTCCCACTCGGATTGGTCTCCGGCTATCTCGGCGGCTGGGTGGACCGGGTGCTGGTGCTGTTCATGGACGCCATGTACGCCTTCCCGTCGCTGCTGCTGGCCATCGCGGTCTCCATCGGCGTGGCGGGCGGGCAGTCCAGCCGGATCGGCGGGGTGCTGGCCACGGCCATCGCCATCACCGTCATCTTCGTGCCGCAGTACTTCCGGGTGGTGCGCAATGCGACGGCCGTGGTCAAACACGAACCGTATGTGGACGCCGCGCGGGTCAGCGGGGCGTCCACACCGCGAATCCTGTTCCGGCACATCCTCGCCAACGTCACCCAGTCGCTGCCGGTGATCATCACGCTCAACGGCGCGGAAGCGATCCTGACGCTGGCGGGGCTCGGGTTCCTCGGCTTCGGCATCGAACCCACCCAGGCGGCCGAATGGGGTTACGACCTCAACAAGTCCATGCCCGGGGTGGCCAACGGCACCTGGTGGCCGGGCATCTTCCCCGGCACCGCGATCGTCATCGTGGTGCTCGGGATGACGCTGGTCGGCGAGAGCCTCAACGAGGTGTTCAATCCGCTGTTGCGCACCCGGCGCGCGGTGAACACCGATACCGCGAAGGAGAGCGGCGATGACTGACCTCGCACAGCCGGGCGCCGAGACCGAGCGCCGGGCCGCGCTCTCGGTGGAGTCGCTCTCGGTCACCTTCGCCACCGACGCCGGGCCGGTGCACGCGGTGAGCGAGGTGTCCTACCAAGTGTTTCCGGGCGAGGTGCTGGCCGTGGTCGGCGAATCCGGGTCCGGAAAATCAGTGAGCTCACGTACCGCGATGGGGTTGCTGCCGGGCACCGCACGGGTACGTGGCACGGTGCGGCTGGGCACCGACGAGATCACCGCCATGAGCGAACGCCAACTCACCGCCCTACGAGGGGGTGCGGTGTCGATGGTGTTCCAGGAACCTGGCAGTGCGCTCGACCCGCTGTTCACCGTCGGGTATCAGATCGCCGAAGCGCTGCGCGCGCACCGGGATCTGAGCCGGAAGGCGGCCCGGGCGCGCGCGGTGGAACTACTGCGCACGGTCGGGCTGCCCGAACCCGAACGCCGGGTGGACTACTACCCGCATCAGCTCTCCGGCGGGCAGAAGCAGCGCGTGGTGATCGCCATCGCCATCGCCTGCGAGCCCAAGGTGATCATCGCCGACGAGCCGACCACGGCTTTGGACGTCACCGTCCAAGCCGAGATCCTGGAGCTGCTACGGGATCTCCGCGATCGCATCGGCAGCGCCATCGTGCTCATCACCCACAATATGGGCGTGGTGGCCGACCTCGCCGATCGTGTGGTGGTGATGCGTTCGGGCCGGGTGGTCGAGGAGGCGCCGGTCGACCGGCTCTTCGCCGAACCGGCCGCCGACTACACCCGGGCGCTGCTGGCGGCCGTCCCGCACCTCGGCTCCGAGGATCGCGCGGCGGAAGTGCCGGTGCCGCAGGGCGACTCGGCGGCATCGGCCGAAACCGTTCTGGAAGTACGCGATCTCGTGGTCGAGTTCTCCGGGGGCCTGGGCCGCCCGCCCTTCCGCGCCGTATCGAACGTGAGCTTCACCATCGCCCGCGGTGAAACCCTGGGCCTGGTCGGCGAATCCGGCTCCGGCAAATCCACCATCGGCCGCTGCGTGGCGGTGTTGCAAAGAGCCACTTCGGGTTCGGTGTCGGTCCTCGGCACCGAACTCACCGGCCTCTCGGAACGCCGCCTCCGCCCCGTCCGCCAGCGTCTCGGCTTCGTCTTCCAAGACCCCGCCACCTCCCTGAATCCCCGCCTCACCGTTGGCGATTGCATAGCCGAACCCCTGGTGGTCCATCGCACCACCGATCGGGCCGGCCGCCGCGACCGCGTCCGCCACCTGCTCGACGACGTCCAACTCCCCGCCGGCACCGAAGGCCGCTACCCCCACGAACTCTCCGGCGGCCAGCGCCAGCGCGTCAGCCTCGCCCGCGCCCTGGTCCTGAACCCCGACCTGCTCATCGCCGACGAACCGACCAGCGCCCTGGACGTCTCCGTCCAAGCGAAAGTCCTCGAACTCTTCGCCCAACTCCAAGCCGAATGCGGCTGGGCCTGCCTCTTCATCAGCCACGACCTCGCCGTCGTAGACCAACTGGCCGATCGCATAGCCGTCCTGCGCCACGGCGAAATAGTCGAACAAGGCACCCGCGACGAAATCCTCCGCCACCCCGGACAGGAGTACACCCGGCGCCTCGTCGCCGCAGTCCCCGTCCCCGACCCCATCGAACAACGCCGCCGCCGAGCCGAGACAGCCGCCCTCTTCGCCACCGACCACACCGAGTGATTCGGCCATCTACACCATTCCGGGTGCGAGCCTGTTATCGGACTCCGGTACCGTGAGCAGGCATCTGTCCACCGATTCGGCTTGGAGCTCTCCCCGACAATGACTGAACAGACACCCAGCAGCGCCGGTGCCTCCTACGCGGCGGCCGGAGTGGATATCGAAGCCGGCGACCGGGCAGTAGAACTGTTCGCGCCACTGGCCAAGAAGGCCAGCCGGCCCGAGGTGCAGGGTGGACTCGGCGGATTCGCCGGACTGTTCGCACTGAAGGGCGGCTACAAGGAGCCGTTGCTGGCCGCCTCCACCGACGGCGTCGGCACCAAGATCGCCGTCGCGCAGGCCATGGACAAGCACGACACCGTCGGCCTCGACCTGGTCGCCATGGTCGTCGACGACCTGGTGGTGTGCGGCGCCGAACCGCTGTTCCTCCAGGACTACATCGCCGTCGGCAAGGTGGTCCCGGAACGCGTCGCCGAAATCGTGGCCGGCATCGCCGAAGGCTGCGTCCAGGCCGGTTGTGCGCTGCTCGGTGGCGAGACCGCCGAACACCCCGGCCTGATGGGCGCCGACGACTACGACCTCTCCGCCACCGGCGTGGGCGTCGTGGAAGCCGATGCCGTGCTCGGCCCGGACCGCGTCCGCCCCGGCGACGTCGTCATCGGCATGGGCTCCTCGGGCCTGCACTCCAACGGCTACTCGCTGGCCCGCAAGGTGCTGCTGGACATCGACCGCATGTCCCTCGCCGGGCACGTCGAAGAATTCGGCCGCACCCTGGGCGAGGAACTGCTCGAGCCCACCAAGATCTACGCCAAGGACTGCCTGGCGCTGATCGCCGAAACCGATGTGCGTACCTTCTCGCACGTCACCGGCGGCGGCCTGGCGGCCAACCTGGCGCGCGTGCTCCCGGCCGGCCTGGTCGCCGAACTGGACCGCGGCACCTGGAGCCCGGCCCCGGTCTTCAAGCTGATCGCGCAGCGCGGCCGCGTCGAGCGCGTCGAAATGGAGAAGACCTTCAATATGGGTGTCGGCATGGTCGCCGTGGTGGCCCCCGAGGACGCCGACCGCGCCCTCGCGGTCCTCACCGCCCGCCACATCAACTGCTGGACCCTCGGCACCGTCAAGAAGGCCAAGGACGCCGACGCCGAACGCGCCATCCTGGTGGGCGACCACCCGCGCTTCTGAGTCGCGCTCAGCCGCAACGAAACCGGCCCCGATCACCACGAAAGTGATCGGGGCCGTTTCGTATTCGGTGACCGCCTCGGCATTACCGCCTACGCACAGCGGGAATCGGTACGGACAGCAAAAATCCACCAACGTCCCGTCCATCCGGGCGGGACATCGGCGTACCTCGAAAAGCCCACGACATTGCCGGAGCCTCGGCGTGTGTCAGCGTGCTAGGGGGGAGGCCGGTTTCGGCCTCCCCCCTAGCACGCCGATTAATCCGAGTCAGCGACGCCAGTCGTCGTAGCTGTCATCGTCCCAGCTCGACGACGATTCTTTCGTGTCGTGCTCGTCGGAGATGACACTGCCACTCCGGTGCGAGTCTGGACTTCCCGACAGCTCACGCTGAAGGCTCGTGAAGTCGGTCGACGGCGAGCTGTACTTGAGCTCGCGTGCGACCTTGGTCTGCTTTGCCTTAGCCCGGCCGCGGCCCATGGCTGACCCCCTCGCGTCACTGCGGGGCGGCCTGGGGATTGTTGGCGGCCCCGTTCGAATTAATAATCTTCCTGACAGACACTTTAGCGTGTGTCAGGCGGTCGCGCTTCCAGGAGTGGGGGAGAAACCGTGGAAGTGCCGCGCGCGGGCCGTCGCGACCGGAAGATCACAGCGTCGAGCGGGGGTTACAGCAGCCCCGGAACGGCCCGGATGATCCCCACCCGGGCATCGCCCCCGAGCACCGCGGGAGCCGCCATTTCGGCGTGCTCGGGAGTCCATTCGATGCCCATGTGTTGCAGGATGGCCGAGGTCAGGGGTAGTCGCGCCCGATCCGCGCCGTCGTCGATCTTGTATGCGAAGGCCGTGCCGTCCGGGAGCGCGCCGGCGTGCACGCCGTCCGCGCCGATCTTGCAGACCAATCCGGGGGTCGCGGACATGACCCGGAAATCGGGGCCGTCCGTGCCGGAAATCACTCGGGGATGAGCGCGAATCGCATCGGCGATCCGGCGTTCCGGGCTACCTTCCGGCGATGTCGCCAGGGTGGCGTAGGCGCGGGCCAGGTTCACCAGCGAGACCGGGACGATGGGCAGCCCGCAGCCGTCGATGCCGAGATCGGTCTCCGGTTCGCCGGTCACATCGGCGATGGTCGCCAGCACGGCCTGCTGCAACGGATGCCCGATATCGAGGTAGCCGCGGGTCGGCCAGTCATTGATCTTGCAGGTCGCGAGCATGGCGGCGTGTTTGCCGGAGCAGTTCATGAAGATCCGGCGGGTGGCCTTGGACCGGGTGCGCCCGGCCAGCGCCTGCGCCCGGGCCTGCTCCTCGAAGGGCAGGTCGGGCGGGCACTCCAGATCGTCCTCGGTGAAGCCGAAGCGATCCAGCAGGCGCTGTACCAGCTCCACGTGATCCGCTTCGCCGAAGTGCGAGGCCGTGGCGACGGCCAGTTCGGCCTGGTCCAGGGGCTCGAAACCATTGCGCAGCAGGGTCAGCGCCTGCAACGGCTTGTTGGTGGAACGCGGGAAGATCGGGCCGTGCACCGCGCCGACCTCGACCAGCGGGTCGCCGTCGGGGCGCAGGATCACCAGCGAACCGCGGTGCACGCACTCGCGGAAACCGGACCGGACCACCTCGACCAGATCCACGCTCATGCTGTTTCCTTTCGTGCATGGGCGGGGCGCTCCATGGTTACGCTCCGCAAGCGCTGGGTGGAGGAGCGGCGCCTCCGCGCCTGACCGCTCATGCGCGCACTCCTGCCTCGGCTGCATTGGTGTGGCGGCGGCGATGCCGCTCGACCTGCATGCGGATGTCATCGGAGATGGTGGGCTCTGCGGTGAGCAAGGTGTCCAGCTTGGTCAGATCCGCACCGGTGAAGATGTCCCGCACGGTGATGCCGTGCTCCGGGACGTGCACCACCCGCACCTCGTCACCCGCGCCGATCGTGCCCTCGGTGAGCACCCGCAGATACGCGCCCGTATTCGCTTGCAGCGTGAACCGTTTCACCCACTGCTGCTCACCGGACCACTGCTGGAAGGTGGCGCACGGGACGCGCGGCGCGGACACCTCCAGGAGGGTCTCGCCGATCGCCCAGTGCGCGCCGATCACGGCATCGCTGACCGGCAGGCCGTGCACCCGCAGGTTCTCGCCGAACCAGCCGGCGGGCAGTTCGCGGCCGAGTTCGGCCGACCAGGTCTGCGCGTCCTCCTCGGCATAGGCGTAGACGGCCTGGTGCACGCCGCCGTGATGCTTGGTGTCGCAGACGTGATCGCCGTCCAGGCCGAGCGCGCGCACCGGAACCCGATGCGGCACCGGGCGTTTGTCGATGGCGGTGCGGCCCACCCGGGTATTCACTTCGATCTCGGCGTGCACTACGCAGACCGCCGAGATCCGTCCGGTCCGGCTCACCGGCCGCGCAGCTTCTCGACGGCGAGCCGGCCGGCCTGCGGCTCGTCATGGGAAGGAATGGAATCGGCGTCGATGGAGGCGGCGCACGGACCGGCCTCGAGGACGGTGTCGACGGGGATATTGCGTTTGATCAAAGCCAGTGCGACGGGACCGAATTCGAAGTGATCGACGACGGTGCCCAGCACCCCGACCGCGCGGCCGCCCGCGGTGACGGCATCGCCGGGGACCGGGCGGCCGTCGGCGGAACCGTCGAGATGCAGCAGCACCAGATGCCGGGGCGGCTTGCCCAGATTGTGCACCCGGGCCACCGTCTCCTGGCCGCGATAGCAGCCCTTGTTCAAGTGCACCGCACCGTATTCGGCGGGTCCGCCGATCCAGTTCACCTCGTGCGGAATGGTGCGGTCGTCGGTATCGATGCCGATGCGCGGGCGCAGCGCCGGCACCCGCAGCGCCTCGAACGCCCACATGCCCGCGGCCGTCGCGCCCGCGTCGCGCAGCTTGCTCCACCACGCGGCGAGCTCGGCGCGCGGCACGATCAGATCGAAGGAATCAGCGGTGGGCCAAGGCATCCGGCGAATGAATCCGCCGCCGGGCAGCGCCACCGCGCGCAAGGTATCGGGAAGCGCCGGGATGCCGAGGGTTTCGACGAGCGCGCTCGCCTCCGGGCCGAGCAGGCTCAGCACTGCGTAGTCGGGCGCGGCCTCGGGTTTGGCATCGGCCCAGAACACCATCTTCTGGAGGAAACCCAGCAGTTCCGCCCCGCGCTGGGCCTCGGTATCGATGAACAGGGTCCCGCCGAGATCGGTCAGCACGAAGTGGTGCAGCACGCGACCGTTCAGATCGAGATCCAGGTTCTCCGCCGACTCGCCGTCGCCGAGATTCGCGACATGCTGACTGGAGATGGTGTGCAACCAGCTCAGCCGTTCCTTACCGGTAATGGTCAGCACGAACCGATGCGAGCGATCCACCACCGCCACCCGCTGTACCGCCGCGCGCTGCTCACCGAAGGGATCGCCGTAATGCCACGCCACCGCGGCATCCGGTGACTCCGGCAGCCCCGCGACAGCCCCTGGAACTTGCAGAATCGGACTGGGTGCAACCGAGGAGGACACCCCACCACACTATCCCGCCGCTCCGGGACTTCGGCGCACAGCCTGGGAGCCGTCACGGCTATCGCGGGCGTGCCGGCGGTCCGGAGCGGCGCCGATTCCGGACGTACCCGGTGAGTTACCCGCATCGCCGGCAAACCGGTTGTCGCGATTGCGACGACCATCACAGCTTCCACAGTTGGTGGGAGTAGGTGGATTGACGCATTTGCGCGCGGTGTTACCGCTCGGCGGCGAGCCGGTTCACCTAGGCTCGGTTGCATGGTGGAACGGGTTCTGGTGACACTCGACGGCGCGATCCGGGATCCGGACGCGCCGTTGCTGTATGCGGACGATATCGGCGCGCTGCGGGGCGACGGGGTTTTCGAGACGGCGCTGGTGCGGGAGGGGACGGCGTGTTCGCTGGAACTGCATCTGGCTCGATTGCGGCGCTCGGCGGAGGCTCTCGATCTGCCCGCGCCGGATCTGGATGCCTGGCGCAAGGCGGCGCAGATCGCGGCGAAGGAGTGGGGGAGCGAGCGCGAGGGCATGCTGCGGATGACGCTCACGCGCGGCCGGGAGAGCGAGCAAGCCGTCAGCAAACCATCAGCCAATAAGGGTGGCGGGCTGTCCGGGGCCGAAGCGCCCACTACCGGATACGTTTTGGTGCAGCCGGTCGCCGAGCGGGTGAAAACGGTACGGGCCGAGGGGGTTTCGGTCATCACGCTGTCCCGGGGCATCTCCGTCGATCTGGCGCAGGCCGCACCGTGGCAGCTGCTGGGGGCGAAAACCCTGTCGTACGCGACGAATATGTCGGCGCTGCGGTTCGCGCAGCGGATGGGGGCCGATGACGTGATCTTCACCAGCACCGAGCATCGGGTGCTGGAGGGGCCGCGCTCGACCGTGGTGGTGCAGCGCGACAACCAGCTGATCACGCCCCCCGCGCGAAATGGCGTGCTGCCGGGGACGACTCAGCGGGCGCTGTACGCCGTGGCCGAGAAGGCGGGCTGGGAGTGCAAGTACGAGCAGCTCTTCACCGCCGATCTGATCACCGCCGACAGCGTGTGGATGCTTTCCAGCGTCACCCTGGCGGCGCGGGTGAATTCCCTGGACGGACTGCGCATGTCGGCCAATGACAAGGCCGCCGAGATCATCGCGATGGTGGACAAGGGGATCGCGCAGCCGGGCAGTATCGCGGATTGGTAACCCGGACCGCAGAGTCGGTTTACCCTCTCGCCGTGGACCTCCGGCCCGGGTTCCGGGGTCTTCGGTAGCCGATTCGTCACAGGCTGGCAAATTTGCCGCACACTGTGGCGCGTCGCATGTTGATCTGAAGACCAGTCGGCGTAGTGTTCCAGTTACTACGTCATGTCGTAGATCGGCAGGGAGGTCGGATGAGCGCCGTAGATGTCGCGCGCTGGCAGTTCGGTATCACCACCGTTTACCACTTCATTTTCGTGCCGCTCACCATCGGTCTCGCCCCGCTCGTCGCGGTGATGCAGACGGCCTGGGTGGTCACCGGGAACGAACGCTGGTACCGGCTCACCAAATTCTTCGGGAAGCTGTTCCTGATCAACTTCGCGCTCGGTGTCGCCACCGGCATCGTGCAGGAATTCCAGTTCGGCATGAACTGGAGCGAATACTCCCGCTTCGTCGGCGACGTGTTCGGCGCACCCCTGGCCATGGAGGCGCTGGTCGCGTTCTTCCTGGAATCGACCTTCCTCGGGCTGTGGATCTTCGGCTGGACGCGACTGCCGAAAAAGGTGCATTTGGCCTGCATCTGGCTGGTCGCCATCGGCGTGAACGCCTCGGCGTACTTCATCATCGCCGCCAACTCGTTCATGCAGCATCCGGTCGGCGCCAAGTACAACCCGGACACCGGACGCGCTGAGCTGCAAAGCATTTGGGAAGTCATCACCAACAACACCACCCTCGCGGCCTTCCCGCACGTGGTCTCCGGCGCGTTCCTGACCTCCGGCACCTTCGTCGCCGGTATCGCCGGCTGGTGGATGGTGAAGAAGGTCCGGCAGGGCACCGCCCTGAACGATCCGCTGCTCGTCGAGGAGGCTCGCGACCTGTGGCGGCCCGCCGGGAAACTCGGCATGTGGGTGATCGTGATCGCCGCGCTCGGGCTCTTCATCACCGGTGACATCCAGGGCAAGCTGATGTTCAAACAGCAGCCCATGAAGATGGCCTCGGCCGAATCCCTGTGCACCACACAGGTGGATCCGGACTTCTCGGTGCTCACCATCGGCACGCACAACAACTGCGACAGCGTGGACCACCTCATCGAGGTGCCGTACGTGCTGCCGTTCCTGGCCGAAGGCAAGTTCAGCGACGTCGAACTCAAGGGCGTCAAGAACCTTCAGGTCGAGTACAACGAGAAGTACGGCGTCGGCGACTACCGGCCCAACCTGTTCGTCACCTACTGGTCCTTCCGCGCCATGATCGGGTTCATGGCGGGCTCGATCCTGTTGCTGCTGGCCGGATTGTGGGTCACCCGGCGCGGGCGGATGCCGGACCAGAAGTGGTACCAGTGGCTCTGCATCCTGGCCATCTTCACGCCGTTCCTGGGCAACAGCGCCGGGTGGGTGTTCACCGAGATGGGCCGTCAGCCCTGGGTGGTCGCGCCCAACCCGACCGGTGATCAGCACATTCGAATGACGGTGCAGCAGGGCGTATCCGGGGTCTCCGCGGGCACCGTGCTCACCTCGCTCATCGTGTTCACGCTGCTCTACGGCATGCTCGCGGTCGCCTGGTTCTATCTGATGCGACGCTACGTGCTCGTGGGACCCGAACCGGCACACGATGATTCGGACACCCCACGCATGACCGGGGAGTCCGTCGACAAGCTTTCGTTCGCCTACTAGGAGACGGCGATGACACTGCAAACGTTCTGGTTCCTGCTCATCGGCGTCCTGTTCACCGGCTACTTCGTGCTGGAGGGCTTCGACTTCGGCGTCGGCATGCTGATGAGCCTCATCGGCCGCCGCTCCGAGGTGAAGCGCCGCGTCGTGCTCAACACCATCGGGCCGGTGTGGGACGGCAACGAGGTGTGGCTGCTCACCGGCGGCGGCGCCATGTTCGCGGCGTTCCCGGAGTGGTACGCCAGCCTGTTCTCCGGGTTCTATCTGGCGCTGCTGCTGATCCTGGTCGCCTTGATCGTGCGCGCCTGTGCGATCGAATGGCGCGGCAAGATCAACGACGATCGCTGGCGGCTCGGGTGCGACGCGGCCATCGCGTTCGGATCCTGGGTGCCGGCACTGGCCTGGGGTCTGGCCTTCGCGAACATCGTGCACGGTGTGAAGCTCAACGAGCGCAAGCAGGTCGAAGGCAACCTGCTCGATCTGCTCAACCCGTACGCGCTGCTCGGCGGGCTCACCACGCTGCTGCTGTTCCTGCTGCACGGGGCGGTGTTCGTGGCGCTCAAGACCGGCAACGAGGTCCGTGACGACGCGCAGGCCATCATTCGGAAGATCTTCGTGCCGACCGCGGTCGTGGTCGCCGTCTTCGGGATCTGGACCCAGCTCGCCTACGGCAAGGGCTGGACTTGGATTCCGTTGATCCTGGCCGTGATCGGGCTCGTGGTGGCCGGATTCGCGGCTACGCAGGGGCGCGACGGCTGGGCCTTCACCGGCACCGCGGTCACCATCGCCTCGGCTACCGCGCTGCTGTTCGGGTGCCTGTACCCGAACGTGCTGCCCTCCACCATCGACGACGCGTACAGCCTGACCGTGGACAACGCGTCCTCCACGCACTACACCCTGGTGGTGATGAGCTGGGTGGCGGTGGCCATGGTTCCGGTGGTGCTGGTCTACCAGGCGTGGACCTACTGGGTGTTCCGCAAGCGGCTCACCATGGAGCAGATCCCGCCGTCCATCGGGCTGCCGCTGGAAACCGCGAAGAACTGAACTGGTTTACGCGCGGCCCCCGGCGAATCCGCCGGGGGCCGCGTGCCCTGAGGGAGGTCGAACATGGGACGGCCGATCGATCCGCGGCTGTGGCGGTACGCGCACTCGGCAAGGCGGTATCTCGGACTCAGCGTCGCGTTGTCGCTGCTGACCACGGTGTGCATTGTGATCGCGGGGCTGGCGCTCGCGAGTGTGCTGGCCGGGGTGATCACCGACCCGTCCCGGCGTGACATCGGTTCCTGGGCAACCGAACTCGTCGTGCTGGCCACCGCGGTGCTGATCCGGGTCGTGGCCACCTGGTGGCAGTCCCGCCTCGCGCATCGCGCGGGCGCACAGGTCGTCGCCGAACTCGAGAGCGCCGTCGTGGCCGCGGGCGCACAACTGCCGCCGCGCGAATTGGAGCGCCGCCGAACGGAATTGACGGTGGTCGCCGGATCGGGCCTCAACGGCCTGCGTGGCTACCTCGCCGGATACCTTCCCGCCCTGCTGCTTTCGGCGCTGGTTCCGCCGATAGTTCTCACCGTGATCGCCCTGCATGACTGGATCTCCGGCGCGATCATCCTCGTGACCTTGCCCCTGATCCCCATCTTCATGATCCTCATCGGCCTGCTCACCCAGGGCCGCGCCGCCGAAACCCTCACCGCCACCACCCGCCTCTCCGATCAACTCCTCGACCTCTTCGCCGGCATGCCCACCCTGCGCGCCCTCGGCCGCGAATCCGCCCGCCCCGAAACCCGGGCCGGGCAGGGTGATTCCCCGCGCAGCATGGCCGACCGCGTCCGCACCCTCGGCGACGACCTGCACCGCCGCACCATGTCGGCCCTGCGCCTGGCCTTCCTCTCCTCCATGGTGCTGGAAATGCTCGCCACCCTCTGCGTGGCCCTGGTAGCCGTCTCCATCGGCATGCGCCTGGTCTTCGGCCACATGGGCCTCTACGCCGGGCTGCTCGCCCTCATCCTCGCCCCCGAGGTGTACCTCCCCCTCCGCGCGGTCGGCGAACGCTTCCATGCCGCCCAGGACGGAATGGCCGCCGCCGAAAAGGCTTTCGCGATCCTGGAGCCCGCCGCCGACGATCGATCGGCCGCCGATAGCGACGAACCGGTAGCCGTCGCGGCCGTGCCGCGGAAGCTCCACGGCCGCATCGAGATTCATGATCTGACGGTGGCCACGCGTGACGGAGCGGCTCCCGCGCTCCTGTCGGCCGTGCTGCGCCCCGGCGCGGTGACCGTGCTGACCGGGCCCAACGGTTGCGGGAAATCCACGGCGCTCCAGGCGATCCTGGGATTGATCACCCCCGATCGAGGCACCGTCGCGGTGGACGGCATCCCGCTGCCGGGCCTCGACCCGGACGAGTGGTGGTCGCATATCGCCTGGCTCCCGCAACGCCCGGTCCTGGTGCCGGGCACGCTGCGCGCCAACCTCGAACTCCTCGGCGCACCGGCGGGCACGGCCGAGGTCGACGCCGCCTGCACGGCAACCGGATTCGACGAGGTACTCGCGGAGCTCCCCGACGGCTGGAACACCACCGTCGGCGCGGGAGGCGCAGGGCTGTCCCTGGGCCAGCGTCAGCGCCTCGCCCTGACCCGTACCCTCGCGGCCCCCCGCCAGGTCCTCCTGCTCGACGAGCCCACCGCGCACCTCGACGACGCCTGCGAGGCAACGGTCCTCGCGGCCCTGGTCGCCCGTGCCCGCGCCGGAGCCACCGTGGTCCTGGTCGGCCACCGCCCGTCGGTGCTCGCTGCCGCCGATCACATCGTCGAAGTCCGCGGCAGCACAAGCGAAGATATCGACGAGGATCCCGAACCCGCCGAGGTATCGCCGAAGCTGCTGCCCGCGGAGGTGGGTGTGTGATGAGAAGTCTGGTCAGCGATTTCGGTCGCATCAGGACGCTGCTGGAACTGTCGCGGGCGCGGATGGCCGTCTCGATCGCCTGGGGAGTGCTGGCCTTGGGTAGTGGGCTGGGGCTGGCGGCGCTGGCGGCGTGGTTGATCGCGCGGGCTTGGCAGATGCCGCCGGTGCTGGATCTGACCATTGCGGTGGTGACGGTTCGGGCGCTGGGGATTTCGCGCGGGCTGTGCCGGTATCTGGAGCGGCTGGCTACTCACGATGTGGCGCTGCGGGCCATGAGCACGGCGCGGGTCACCACCTATCGGACCTTGGCCGCGGCTGATATCTGGCGGCCGCGCCGGACCGGTCCCGAGAGTGCGGGCCGGGCGGGATCGGGTGCGGCAGGCGCTGCGCTGGAAGGGGATTCGACGGAGCTGCGGCGGGGCGAGCTGCTGGGCCGGGTCATGGGTGACATCGATGATCTGGGGGCGGTGGTGGTGCGGGCATTCGTGCCGATCGCGGTCGCGATGATCCTGGCCTTGTTCGCGATCGGGTTGTTGCTGCCAATCTCGGTGCCGGCGGCCCTGATTCTCGCGGCGGCGCTCGCGGTGGCCGGCATTGCGGCACCGTGGCTTTCGGCGCGGGCGGCGCGGGAAGCCGAGGAGGCGGTGCGGACCGATCGGACCGAGTTCCAGGCGGCGGCGTTGACCGTGCTGGATCATGCGCCCGAGTTGCGGGTGGCGGGGCGGCTGGATGCCGCACTCGCCGAGGCTGATTCGGCCGGGCAGCGGGCGGTGGCGGCGGAGGACCGGGCGGCTTCACACAGTGCTTGGGCGGCGGCCGCCACGCCGCTGTCGATCGGAGCCAGCGTGCTGGGGGCGTTGCTCATCGGAATCATGTTGTACGGCAGCGGGTCCGCGGTTCCGACCGCCGGATATCAGACCGTCCTGCCGGGCGGGATCAGCCCGATGGCGCTCACCGTGCTGGTGCTGGTGCCGCTGTCGGCCTTCGAAGCGGTGGCCGTGCTGCCCGCCGCGGCGCAAGCGCTCACCAACGGCCGGGCCGCACTGCGGCGGCTGGAACGGCTCGAACACCCCGAATCCGAGACGGTGACAAGGGAATTCCCGGGTCTGCCGGAGGGTCGGCGGATCGCGGTGGTCGGGCCCAGCGGGGCGGGGAAGACCACGCTGCTCATGGCCTGGGCGGGATTGTTCGACACCCCGCGACCGGGCATCACCTTCTTCGCCGAGGACGCGCACCTGTTCGGCACCACGGTGCTCGAGAACCTGCGGGTGGCCCGTGGCGATATCACCGCGGCGGAGGCGGAGCACGCCTTGCGCACGGTCGGTGCGGGGGAGTGGCTGGACTCGCTGCCGGAGGGCGTGGAGACCGATCTGGTGGGCGGCGCGGCGGCGGTATCGGGTGGTCAGCGCCGCCGCCTCCTGCTGGCTCGCGCCTTGCTCTCCCCGGCCCGCGTCCTGTTGCTGGACGAGCCGACCGAACATCTGGAGGCGGAGGCCGGAGCGGATCTGTTGCGCCGGCTGCTGGACGAGACCAGCGGTTTGGTGGAGCGCGACCGCACGGTCGTGGTGGTCACGCATCAACTGCCGCCGGACCATCGGGCGGACACCGTGGTTCACGTCGCCGGAAACGGCGACATCCGGGTAGACCGCCTTATTCCCGCAAACCAGCTCTGAGCTGCGATTTCGCGGTCCGAGAAAATACGTTGCCGCCGCCGTCCGCTTTGACTACTTTCGTCAGTACACAAGAGAGGAGGTGGTCAAAGAAATGGTTATTTCTAGGACGCGTGAGGTGGCTGTCCGCTAGGTGCCCACCGCTGCACTGGGTTCGGTAACGACCCGTTCGCGCGAACGCCTCGCGAATCCCAGGCAGTCACCCGGCCCCCGAGTCTCCGGTCTTGTCCGACCGGAATCGCGTGAGTTGCATCCGCGATCACGACTCGGGGGTCGTTCCTTTTCCGCCTCCCCGAGCCTTCAGCGCGCGGCCGAGTGCCGAAACAATCGGCATTGCGGGCCTGCGGAAGAGCCGTTGGCAGTTCTGGGCGTACCCGGGGAGTTACCCCGAAACTCGCGAAATCAGTTGTTGCGGTGGGTAGCTCAGCCGATGTAGCGCTGCAAGCGCGCCGAGAGCCGTGGTTCCAGGGCCCCGTCGGCGCCGATGCGCTCCTCCACGTACCCCAGGTCACCACCCTCGACGATGCCGTAGAGCCGCTTGGCGCCGCCGACCACCACGCCGGACTGGCTGCGAATCACCACGTCGGTGGCGAGCTCCCAGGAGGACTGGGTCAGGGCCTGGCCGTAGAACAGCTCCACGATGCCGGACGAATGCGTGAGCAGCAGCTCCAGCACCTCGTCGTCACCGTCGATGCCGACCCGCCAGAACCCGCTCTCGCGCAGATCCGGTCCGTCGTACCCGCCGTCGGAATCGAGCTTCCAGGAACGCGATTCCCAGGCCAGATAGTCGCCGCCGTCATGGGAGACGATGATCTGCTGGCCGAAGCGGTAATCACCGGTCTCGGGCTCGTTGCCTTCACCCTCGCCGCGCCACACGCCCACCAGGGGGAGCAGGGCGAGCATGGAAGAGCTCAGGTCGGGGCCGAGCCGCAGGTTCGCGGTGTCCTCGGGCAGCGGCAGGTCGGGGAGCGAGGGAATGTTCAGCACCCCGGTCGACTTGGCGCGCTCGACAGCGTCGGCGACGGCCTTGTCACCGCTCAGGCGCGCGGCGTCCCCGCGACTCACGGACGTACCGTTCGCCGGTGTGTTGTCGACGTTCTCGCTCGCCGACTCGCTCACGACTCGGTGAAGAGCCGGTAGAGGACGTAGAGGCCGAACCAGGCGATCACCAACGACATGACGATCAGCAGGATCTCGAAGAATTGCACCACGGATCGGAGTCTAGTCACTCGTCCCCGGGGACACGAAAACGACCCCGGGAAAATGAATCCCGGGGCCGTTTCGAGTGTTTCGCGCCGATTGCGCGCGGCTCACCGTGTCTTACTTGGCGACGGTGACATCCACATTGTGGATGCCGGCGCCCTCCGGCGCGGCCTCGGCCGAACCATTGCCGGACGCCGACAGCGCGCGGATGGTCCAGGAGCCGGGGGCGGCGAAGAAGCGGAAGTCACCGGTACCGGAGGCTACGACCTCGGCGGTGAAGTCGCCGTTGCCGTCGAGCAGGCGGACGAACGCGCCACCGACCGGCTGGCCGTCAGCGGCGAGAACACGGCCGGTGATGACCGTCTCCTTCTCCACGTCGACGTTGGCGGGCAGGGCCTGGCCCTGGGTAGGTGCTGCACACATATTGATTACGCTCCCAACTCGATCGGTGCACCGACGAGGGAGCCGTACTCGGTCCAGCTCCCGTCGTAGTTCTTGACGTTCTGGTGGCCCAGCAGCTCCTGCAGCACGAACCAGGTGTGCGAGGAACGCTCGCCGATGCGGCAGTAGGCGATGGTCTCCTTCTCGCCGTCCAGCCCGGCCTCCTTGTAGAGCTCGGCCAGCTCGGCATCGCTCTTGAAGGTGCCGTCCTCGTTCGCGGCCTTGGACCACGGCACGTTGATGGCGGTCGGGATGTGGCCCGGACGCTGCGACTGCTCCTGCGGCAGGTGGGCCGGGGCCAGGATCTTGCCGGAGAACTCGTCGGGCGAGCGCACGTCGACCAGGTTCTTGGTGCCGATGGCCGCGATGGCCTCGTCACGGAAGGCGCGGATCGACAGATCCTGCTCGGCGGCCTTGTAGGAGGTGGCCGGGCGGGTCACGACGTCCTTGACCAGCGGGCGGGCGTCGAGCTCCCACTTCTTGCGGCCGCCGTCGAGCAGCTTCACGTCCTGGTGGCCGTAGAGCTTGAAGTACCAGTACGCGTAGGCCGCGAACCAGTTGTTGTTGCCGCCGTACAGCACCACGGTGTCATCGTTGCCGATGCCGCGGGCCGACAGCAGGTCCGAGAACTGCTCCCGGTTCACGAAGTCGCGACGAACCTGGTCCTGGAGGTCCTTCTTCCAGTCGAGACGCACGGCGCCCTCGATGTGCCCCAGGTCGTAGGCGCTGGTGTCCTCGTCGACCTCGACGAGCACGACGCCCGGGGTGTTCAGGTTCTCTTCGACCCAGTCAGCGGAGACCAGGGCATCGGAGCGAGCCATGTTGTTCCTTTCAGTGATTTGCCGGAAGCAGGTTGGTGGTTGAGATGGGAAAGGGGTCAGTTGGTCGCGGCGGCGGTGGAGCGCAGGCGCGCGACGAGCGGATAGATCTTGCAGCCCAGGCAGATTCCGAAGGCGGCGTTGAGGAAGGCCGCGAAGAGCGCGAATCCGGTGAAGATCGCGCCCGCCACGGTGGCCCCGGAGGCGAAGCCGAGGACGCCGAGCCCGGCGAAGATCAAGCCGACCAGCTGTGCGAACCGCAGCGGCGCAACGGGTTCCAGCTCGGGAGCGGGACCGATGCGGGGCGCGACGAACTTCGCGTAGACCGTGCCGTAGGGGCTGCGGCGGGGACCGTTCAGCGCGCCCAGCCCGAAAACCACGGCCTGTACGGCCAGCAGCACGGCGGCGGCGGGAACGGAGAAGACGGAGACGATCAGGACCAGCGCCAGCACGGCGGTGGTGATCCAGGCGGCGAATCGCGGGCCGCGGACATCGACCTGGCCGGAAGGGATGCGGCCGGTGGGACTTTCCGGACTGTTCGGGTTCGGCATGAGAGTGCTCCTGCGCTGGAGGTGTATTGGCCAAATTCGCCGGAGGATTCAGATGATCACTCGTACGGCGGGGTCAAACCCGGTCGGCGACAGAAGGATTCGAAAGGCCGACCGGCTAGCGGCACAGGCAGCAACAACCACCGAGGCGGCACAGGTCTACCGTGCGGCGTCGGGTGAGCATCAGCTCGCGGTTGGATTGCACGTAGGGGAGTTTACCCAATTTTCGGGGGAAATTGGACCCGGGGTCCGTAATGCTGGTCACTCAGTGGGGCCGGGGACCGTTAAAGACCCCAATGACGTGCGCAAATCGGCGGCCTTCGGAACGCCGGAGATTCGGAACCGTTCCACTCCGTGGACATCGAGCACGAAGGTGGTGGGCAGCGAGAGCACGTTCAGCTCGCGCGCCAGCTCGGGTTCGGCATCGATATCGACCTCGAGATCCAGCGGCGGGGCCGGCGCGTCCGACAGTTCGGCGACCACATTCGCGACCACGCGCCGGACGGCCGCGCACGGGCCACACCAATCGGCGGAGAAATGCAGCACGGTCGGCCTGCCCTCGACGACGCCGGCCGCGCTCAGCAGCGCGGCTCGATTCGATTCCGCCGCCGGACTCGCCACGGGCGCCGAACTACGCACCCGGCCCTCGTTGCGGCGGACCAGAATTCCGGCCACGATCGCGGCGGCGAGGGCGACGGCGAGGACGACGAGGGTGATCACGGTTGGTTCAACCGATCCAAGTCGATGGTTATGTCCTTCCCGGTGCCCTCGACCACGATCTGCCCGCCGCTGGCCTCCACCTTCATGGGCCGGATACCGAACGGCAGGTCCTTGGTATCGATGGTGCGGGTGAACCGCGCCAGCACCCCGGCCTTGTCCTCATCGGAGATCCGCACCGGCTTCTCGGCGTCCGGGCCGACGGCGGCGGGACTGGCCTCGTTGCCGTAATAGATATCGGTGGCGGTGATGCGGACCTGGTCGCCGTCCAGCCGCAGATCGGCCAGCACGCTCACCACCCGGCCCTTGTCCTTCACGCCGGTGGTGAGGGTGACGGCATCGGCGACCGGGCTGAGCGGCAGGGTGCCGGTCAGGATGATCGCGCCCTGGGTGGTCGCACCGGTGCCGCCGGAACCGCCGGAACCATCGGACTTGTCGGCGGGCGGGCCGAACACCTGGAGATCCGGGATCTTGAACAGCCGCCCCAGTTCGGTCGGTTCGATGCGCATGCGGGCCTCGGCCTTGTCCACCGGCACCTTGCGCACATTGCCGTCGACCAGATTCCCGAAGCCCAGATGCACGCCGCGCAGATTCGCCTCGACCATGATCTCGCCCGGAATATCCGGGCGCTCGGAGCGTGCGCGAATGTCGATGTTCTTATAGGCGCCGTCGAATGCCTGCGCCACGAACGGGAATCCGTGGAAGGTGACCTCGGGGTCGGCGCTCAGATGCGACCCTTCGCGCAGCAGCCGCGACACCCGGTATTCGGAGTAGGCGGCGACACCGAAGTCGAGCACGACCGCGAGCCCTGCCACACAGAGCAGTGCGATGATCACCCGCCGAAAAGACATAGGAGCACCCTAGTAGGGCGTGATCGGCCTGTCCGATGCCGCCGCCCGGGTGACCCGGATCATGCCTCCCTGTGATCTTCGCGGTAACCGGGTTTGCGACGGCTACCCGGAATGCGAGGCTGTGGGTTCGGACGCGCTAATGTAGCAACCGACTTACCTGTGATAACCAGCATGCGGGTGTGGCTGACAACGCAGTAGCCACGCACATGCCAGATGGGATGGAGGGCCCCCATGGAGCTGCTCCTGCTGACCTCCGACCCCAATCCAGAGGCGGTGCTGCCGTCACTGTCGCTGCTGCCGCACCACGTGCGACCGGCTCCGACCGAGGTGGCGTCGCTGCTCGAAGCCGGTTCGGCCGATGTGGCACTGGTCGACGCCCGCACCGATCTGGCCGCCGCGCGCGGCCTTTGCCGTTTGCTGGGCAGCACCGGATCGTCGGTGCCGGTGGTGGCGGTGCTGACCGAGGGCGGACTGGTCGCGGTGAACGCGGACTGGGGGCTGGACGACATCCTGCTGCCGGGTACCGGTCCCGCCGAACTCGACGCGCGGCTGCGGCTGCTGGTCGCCCGCAACGGCGGGGTGGCGAGCCCGGAGAACACCGGCAAGATCACCCTCGGTGAGCTGGTCATCGACGAGGGCACCTACACCGCGCGACTGCGCGGCCGCCCGCTCGACCTCACCTACAAGGAGTTCGAGCTCCTCAAATATCTCGCCCAGCACGCCGGCCGGGTCTTCACCCGCGCACAGCTGTTGCAGGAGGTGTGGGGCTACGACTTCTTCGGCGGCACCCGCACCGTGGACGTGCATGTGCGGCGGTTGCGCGCCAAGCTCGGCAGCGAATACGAATCGCTCATCGGCACCGTCCGCAATGTCGGCTACAAGGCGGTGCGGCCGGCGCGTTCCAGCAAGGGCGACGCCGTCACCTTCCCGGAGTCCGAGGGCGCGGACGATGAATTGACCTCGGCGAACGGACCTGTGTAGTGAGCCTGGCGGGGGAGTGGACCGCGACCGTCTCCGATGAGCTGGCCCCGCGGGTGCGCGGCGTGCTGGAGCGGGCCACCGCGGCCGACGGCGTCGCGCCGGTGTCCGAGCAGGCGGTGCTGTCGCTGACCGCCGAATCCGAGGCGCGGCATTTCGTGGTCGTGCGCGAGGATGCCGTGGCGGGGTACGCGAATCTGGTTCCGGCGCACGGGGAACACCCGGCCATGGCCGAGGTGGCGGTGGATCCGGAGTTCCGGCGGCAGGGGATCGGAACCGAACTGGTGTCGGCCGCGCTGACCGCGGGCGGGCCGGGCGCGCGGGTCTGGGCGCATGGAAATCTCGCTGCCGCACAGGGTTTGGCGGGGCGGCTCGGGCTCTCCGTCGCACGCGAGTTGTGGCAGATGCGACGTGATCTCGCTAATACCGAGCTACCGGAATTGACGGTGCCGGACGGGCTCGAATTGCGTACGTACGCGGGGCCTTCCGACGACGCGGAAATCCTGCGGGTCAATAACGCGGCCTTCGCGTGGCATCCCGAACAGGGTGGCTGGACCGAGCGCGATATCGACGCGCGCCGCGGCGAATCCTGGTTCGACCCGAAGGGTCTCTTCATCGCGGTCGATCCGGCCGCGCCGGACAAGATCCTCGGCTTCCATTGGACCAAGGTCCATCACGATGAAAACCCGCCGGTGGGCGAGGTTTACGTGGTCGGGATCGATCCCGCGGCGCAGGGTCGCGGCCTCGGCCGGCTGCTGACGCTCGCGGGCCTGCACTACCTGCGCGACCGCGATCTGGGTTCGGTGCTGCTCTACACCGAGGCCGACAACACGGCCGCCGTGCACACCTACACCCGGCTGGGCTTCGCGCCCTTCCATATCGACGCCGCCTACTCCGCCGCGTCCTGATCACTCCTCCGCAATTGTGCGGCTAATGTCACATATGGTGCAGGGCAATCGGGGTGGTCTGTTCATCTCCCGTTCACCTGCCCAGGTCCAACTGGCCACTGTCCGCCCTTACGTTGCTTGTGGGCGGTACACCGCTGCCCGGTGTGCTAGTTCGCAGCGAACGGCCATCCACATACGCCCGTCCGACCGTTGAGGGGTCGGGCGTGCAGACCGTGATTCGCGGAGGAATAGTGAATCTCAAGCGCAGCAGCGCCCTGCTCGGCGTGCTGGCCGCGGCCGGTGCCCTGACCCTTTCGGCTTGTGGCAGTGACGACAACTCGGCACAGACCGGCGGCGGCACCAAGATCGACGTCGCCTGTGGCGGCAAGTCCGCTCTGAAGGCCTCCGGCTCCTCGGCGCAGAAGAACGCCATGGACCGGTTCATCGCCGCCTACGAGAACAACTGCTCCGGCGCCAAGCTGGACTACACCTCCTCGGGCTCCGGCGCGGGTGTGAACGAGTTCCTCGGCGGCCAGACCGATTTCGCCGGTTCGGACTCCCCGCTGAACGCCAAGAAGGACGAGATCGCCAAGGCCGCCGCCCGCTGTGGCAGCCCGGCCTGGAACCTGCCGGCCGTGTTCGGCCCGATCGCCGTCACCTACAACATCCCCGGCGTGACCGATCTGGTGCTGGACGGCAAGACCCTCGCCAAGATCTTCTCCGGTGAGATCGCCACCTGGGACGACCAAGCCATCAAGGCGCTCAACGCCAACAAGGCGGACAAGCTGCCGTCCGACAAGATCGCCGTGATCTTCCGCTCGGACGAGTCGGGCACCACCGACAACTTCCAGAAGTACCTGACCGCCGCCGGCGGTTACGCCAAGGGTGACGGCAAGGCCTTCACCGGCGGTGTCGGCGAAGGCGCCAAGGGCAACGAGGGCACCTCGGCCGCGGTGAAGAACACCAAGTTCGCCATCACCTACAACGAGTGGGCCTTCGCCAAGGCGCAGAACCTCTCGGTCGCCAAGATCCTGACCGTCGAGACCTCCAACGACCCGAAGCCGGTCGAGCTGACCTCGGAGACCGCGGGCAAGGCCATCGACGGCGTCAAGATCTCCGGTGAGGGCAACGACCTGGTGCTCGACACCTCGTCGTTCTACAAGCCGACCGCCGCCGGCGCGTACCCGATCATGCTGCCGACCTACGAGATCGTCTGCTCGAAGTACAGCGACGCCGATACCGCCAAGGCGGTCAAGGCGTTCCTGACCTCGGCCGTGGGCAATGGTCAGAACGGTCTCGCGGACGCCGGCTACGTGCCGATCCCGGAGAAGTTCAAGACCAAGCTGACCACCGCGATCAACGCCATCTCCTGATCGACTGATCGAAAAACACCATGACCGTGCACGACGAAATATCATCCGCGGGCCAGTCGGTAGCGACCGGCCCGCGGGCGGACCGTCGCCAGCAGCCGGGGGATACTGCGCTCATGCCGACCGAACCCAGCACCAAGCCGGCCGCCGGGCGTAAAGCCCCCACCAAGTACGGTGCGGAATTCGTTTTCCGCTCGGCTGCCACCGCGGCAGGCGGCATCATCGTCGCCTCCATCGCCCTGATCGCGCTCTTCCTGCTGGTGCGGGCGGTGCCGTCGATCGCGGCGAACCACGCGAACTTCTTCACCAGCACCGAGTTCAACACCTCGAACGCTGATGATCTGCGCTTCGGCATCAAGGACCTGTTCATGGTCACGGTGCTGAGCTCGCTGTTCGCGCTGGCCATCGCGGTGCCGATCGGCGTGGGTATCGCGTTGTTCCTGACGCAGTACTCGCCCAAGCAGCTGGCCCGGCCGTTCTCCATGATCGTGGATCTGCTGGCCGCGGTGCCTTCGATCGTGTTCGGTCTCTGGGGCGTGCTGGTGCTGGCTCCGAAACTGGAGCCGGTCCAGCGCTTCCTGAACGAGAAGCTGGGCTGGTTCTTCCTCTTCTCCGACGGCAATGTCTCCATCTCCGGTGGCGGCACCATCTTCACCGCGGGCGTGGTGCTCGCGGTGATGATCCTGCCGATCATCACCTCGGTCAGCCGTGAGGTCTTCGGTCTGACCCCCCGCGCGCACATCGAGGCGGCGCAGGCGCTCGGCGCCACCAAGTGGGAAGTCGTGCGGATGACGGTGCTGCCCTACGGCCGCTCCGGTGTGATCGCCGGTTCCATGCTGGGCCTGGGCCGCGCGCTCGGTGAGACCATCGCCGTCCTCGTGGTGCTGCGCACCTCGGCGCAGGCCGGCGGCTGGTCGCTCTTCGACGGTGGCTACACCTTCGCTTCCAAGATCGCTTCGGCGGCTTCGGAATTCAGCTCGAAGCTGCCCACCGGCGCCTACATCGCGGCCGGCTTCGTCCTGTTCGCCCTGACCTTCATCGTCAACGCCCTGGCCCGCTTGGTGGCCGGAGGGAAGGTGAACGGATGACCACCACACTCGACAAGCCGGTCAAGGCCCCGACCTTCCGGCACGTCTCCACCGCCCGGCGGATCAAGAACAACCTCGCCACCGGCATCGTGTGGGCCTGCTTCGCCATCGCGCTGGTGCCGCTGCTGTGGGTGCTGTGGACCGTCCTGGAGAAGGGCGCGGCCACGGTCGCCGATATCGACTGGTGGACCAAGTCGCAGAAGGGCGTGCTGCCCGACCAGAGTGCCGGCGGTGTGTACCACGCCATCTACGGCACCATCGTGCAGTCGGCCATGGCCGCGATCATCGCGGTGCCCCTGGGCATCATGGCCGCGGTCTACCTGGTGGAGTACGGGCGCGGCTGGCTGGCCAAGACCACCACCTTCATGGTCGACATCCTGGCCGGTGTGCCGTCCATCGTGGCGGCGCTGTTCATCTTCGCGCTGTGGATCGCCACCTTCGGTTTCCCGCAGAGCGCGTTCGCGGTGTCGCTGGCGCTGGTGCTGCTGATGCTGCCGGTGGTGGTGCGCTCCACCGAGGAGATGCTCAAGCTCGTCCCGGACGAATTGCGCGAAGCCTCTTACGCATTGGGCATCCCGAAGTGGAAAACCATTGTGCGGATCGTGGTTCCGACCGCGGCCCCCGGCATGATCTCCGGCATCCTGCTGTCGCTGGCCCGCGTCATGGGTGAGACCGCGCCGGTGCTGGTGCTGGTCGGCTACTCCAAGTCGATCAACTTCGATGTCGCCAACGGCAATATGGCGTCGCTGCCGCTGATGATCTACCAGGAGCTGGCCAACCCCGAGCCCGCGGGCCGCGCTCGCGTGTGGGGCGCCGCGCTCACCCTGATCCTGATCATCGCGGTGCTGTACCTCGCCGCCGCTGCGGTCAACAAGCTGCTGACGCGGAACCGATAGAAGGAAAGACTGATGGCCAAGCGGATCGACGTCAAAGACCTGAATATTTTCTACGGCAAGTTCCACGCCGTCTCGGACGTGTCGCTGACCGTATTGCCGCGCAGCGTGACCGCCTTCATCGGCCCGTCCGGCTGCGGTAAGTCCACCGTGCTGCGGGCGCTGAACCGCATGCACGAGGTGACCCCGAGCGCCCGCGTCGAGGGCGCGGTGCTGCTCGACGGCGAGGACATCTACGGCGCGAACATCGATCCGGTGGGCGTGCGGCGCACCATCAGCATGGTGTTCCAGCGGCCGAACCCGTTCCCCACCATGTCCATTCGCGACAATGTGGTGGCGGGGCTGAAGTTGCAGGGCGTGCGCAACAAGAAGGAGCTCGAGGAGGTCGCCGAGCGCTCGCTGCGCGGGGCGAACCTCTGGAACGAGGTCAAGGACCGGCTCGACAAGCCGGGCGGCGGGCTCTCCGGTGGTCAGCAGCAGCGGCTGTGCATCGCGCGTGCCATCGCGGTGTCGCCGGATGTGCTGCTGATGGACGAGCCGTGTTCGGCGCTGGACCCGATCTCGACCCTCGCGATCGAGGATCTGATCTCCGAGCTGAAGAAGGAGTTCACGATCGTCATCGTCACCCACAACATGCAGCAGGCCGCGCGTGTGAGTGACCAGACCGCGTTCTTCAACCTGGAAGCCCAGGGCAAGCCCGGCCGTCTGATCGAGATCGACGAGACCGAGCGCATCTTCTCCAACCCGTCGCAGAAGGCGACCGAGGATTACATCTCGGGCCGCTTCGGATAAACCGCCTGTACTCGAAGGCCCCGGTCGGTAGACCGGGGCCTTTTTGTGTCCTGCGTCATAGGGGCCACCGGCTGTTGTGTGCAACCGTCAGTCACAGTTAGTCTTCCTGTAAGTAAACCAATCGGTTTAGTCAGGAGGTGTGTCGGATGACGGTGTCAACGGCGACCCGGGTATCCGGGACCGCGGGACTCTCGTCCAGAGCGAAGATCGCGGCTTTGATCGCGATCTGTCTCGCGGAACTGCTTGTCGTGCTGGATAACACGCTGGTCAACGTGGCACTGCCATCGATGGCCGTGGAATTGCAGGCCGATATGAGCGGGCTGCAATGGATCGTGGACGCGTTCACGCTGGCCTTCTCGGGCCTGCTGCTGGCGATGGGCCATCTCGGTGACCGCTACGGCCGCCGCCTGTTCATGGTGATCGGCCTGACCGGTGTGGCGGCCATGTCGGCGGCCGGTGCGCTCTCCTCCGGGCTCGGCCAAGTGATCGCGGCCCGCGCCGGCATGGGCGTGTTCGCGGCGGTGGTCTTCCCGGCCACGCTCGCCCTGCTCACCAACATCTTCACCCGGAAGCGGGAACGCGCTGCGGCCATTGCGCTTTGGACCGCCATGGCGGGTGTGGCCATCGCGATCGGCCCGACCATCGGCGGCTGGCTGCTGGAGTACTTCTCCTGGCATTCGGTGTTCTGGATCAATGTGCCGGTCGCCTTGGTCGCCATCGTGGCCGTGTATCTGACGGTCCCGGAATCCAAGGCGGCTCATGTGGATCGCCTGGACCGCATCGGCATTCTGCTGTCGCTGATCGGTATCACCGCGCTGGTGTGGAGCATTATCGAGGCCCCGAAGCACGGCTGGCTCTCCACACAGAGCCTGCTGGGCTACCTGTTCTCCGCGCTCGCGCTCTCGGTGTTCGTGCTGTGGGAGCTGCGAGTCGCGACGCCGGTGCTGAATATGCGGCTGTTCAAGAACCGCCGTTTCGCGCTGCCGTCGCTGGCGATCACCGTCTCCTACTTCTCCGCCTTCGGGTTCCTGTTCCTGATCACCCAGTACTTCCAGGGTGTGAAGGAGCTGTCCCCGCTCCAATTCGGCATCCACTCACTGCCTTTCGCGGTGGCGGTGGGCCTGGGCGCACCGGTCGCGACCTTGCTCGCACAGCGGGTCGGCACCACGGCCATGGTGGTGTCGGGCCTGCTGGTCCTCGGTGTGGCCATGTACATCGCCGGGCAGACGACGGTCGAAACCCCTTATCTCGGACCGGTTGTGCTGTCCATGATCCTGATGGGATTGGGATTCGCGGTGGTGCAGGGGCCGGCCACCGAATCCATCATGGGCGCAGTGCCTTTGGAGGAGGCCGGCGCGGGTTCGGCCGTGAACGACACCACTCGTGAGGTGGGCGGCGCGCTCGGTGTGGCGCTGCTCGGCTCGATCATGACCTCGGTCTACACCTCGCGGGTGGCCGAGAAGATCGCCGGAATTCCCAGCCAGATCATGAATCCGCAGCAGAAGGAGCTGGCGAGCAATACGCCGATCAGCGTGCTGGAAATCGTGAAGGCGCCGGTGAATCCGATCCTGGCCCCGGCCAAAGCGGACCTCGTCCACACCATGAAGGTGGCGGCCATGGAAGGCGCGCAGGCGGCTTCGTACGTCGCCGTAGGCACCCTGGTGGTAGCGGCTTTGATCGTCGCCGTGACGCTGCCCTGGAAGCCGGAACGCGGCGAGTCGTACCTCATGGGCTGGCGTGAGAAAGACCCCGCCCCAACCGATTCCGCAGAAGCCTAGGAACGACTCGACGCCCGCACCGTGTCCGTGCGGGCGTCGAGTACGGGCCTGCCCTTGAAGCCCTTCCTGTCGAAGGGGTCTCAGGGCTTACCCGGAGAGCCCTTCCTCTGGCGGGGTTTCAGGGGTTTACCCGGAGAGCCCTTCCTGTGGCGGGGTTTCAGGGGTTTACCCCTGAGAGCTCTGAGAGTCAGATCGACTCTTTCTCGGAGTCCGGGTCCGGCGGCAGCACGCCGGTCACCAGGAACACCACGCGGCGCCCGATCTCCACGGCGTGGTCGGCGAAGCGCTCGTAGTAGCGACCCAGCAGCGCCACGTCCACCGCCGACGCCACACCGAACTGCCAGTCGCGGTCCATGATCAGCGTGAACAGATGCTTGCGCAGATCGTCCATCGCCTCGTCGTCGTCATTGAGCTTGGCGGCGCGCTCGGGATCACGGGTCTCGAGCACCTCCTTGGCCGCCGCGCCCATCTTGACCGCGATCCGGCCCATTTCGGCGAAGTAGCTGTTGACCGCCTCGGGGACCGCGTGCGCGGGGAAGCGACGCCGGGTCATCTTGGCGACGTGCAGCGACAGCACACCCATCCGGTTCACGTCGGCGACGATCTGGATGGCGCTGACCACCTGCCGCAGGTCACCGGCGACGGGGGCCTGCAACGCCAGCAGCGCGAAGGCTTTCTCCTCGGCCAGCTGGATCATCTCGGCGATGCGGTCGTATTCGGTGATCACCTGCTCCGCGAGCTCGAGATCGGCGTTGAGCAGCGAGTTGGTCGCCCGCTCCATCGCCGATCCGGCGAGCCCGGCCATGCCACCGAGCAGATCGGCGAGCTCGGCCATTTGTTCGTTGTAGATGACACGCATGACTCAAGACATTAGTGGTCGTCGCTGACCAAGTCACCAACGGTGGGTTAATCATCGGTGCCGGTCGGTCGCATCCCGGTCCGTGCAGCTCGGACCGGGTGCTTGTTAACCGCTATTTACAGGTGTCGTCGGCGGCGTTGACGTGCTCGAGATCGGACGGGAGTGTGACCGCCGCCCCAGCGGTGGTGTCGGCCGGTGCGTCGGGCAGGGTCTGCCCGAAGGCGGTCGCGGTGCGCACGGTGCCCGCGAAGTCGGTGCCCAGCACCACCTCCACGATGCTGCCCAGCCCGGTGGTGGACTCCAGCGTCGCGCCCGGAATGGCGCTGGCCACGGTCGCGGCGGCGGCCTCGTGCCCGCTGGAGTAGCGGACCTTGGTCTTGGCCGAGACGCCGTCGGCGTAGTTGCCGGTGCTGTAGATCTGGAAACCCTGACTGGCCAATTTGGTCGCGGCCGTGGCGGCGACGCCGCCGACGCCGGATGCATTCGACATCTGGAGCGAGACCGTGCTCGGATCCACCGCCGTCAGTTTGGGTTTGGCGGCGGGCGCCTCGCTGGTGGTGGTGGCCGGGGCCTCCACCTTCTTCTCGCCGGGCAGCGGCTGATCGTCGATGACGGCGCGGAAGATGGCCTTGATATCCGATTCGCGCGGGATCTCGTTGCCGTAGGAGGTGGTGCCCGCGGTCGGCACGGTCAGGAAGGTGATCGCCCCCGCCTGCATGTTCTTGAGCGAACGGCCCAGGGTGAGCAGGTCTTTGGTGGTGACGTTGTCCATGAAGGAGTGCTGGGCGAAGGCATTGATGAAGCCGTTGAGCTTGCCCATGTCGAAGAGCACCTTGCTCGAGGTCGCGCCGCGCAGCAGCGAGGACAGGAAGCGCTGCTGCCGGTTGATGCGGTCGTAGTCGCTGCGCTCCTCGCCGATCACGTGCCGGGCGCGGACATAGTCCAGGGCGGTGGCGCCGTTGACGGTCTGCTTGCCCGGGGTGGTGAGCACGGTGCCGAGGATCTCGTCGACCAGCGGCTTGTTGGTGCAGACCTCGACGCCGCCGATGGTGTCGACCATGGTCTCGAAGCCCGCGAAGTCGATGCCGACGAAGTGGTTGATCTTCAGGCCGGACATCTTCTGGATCACCGAGGTCAGGCATTTGGGCCCGCCGAGCGCGTAGACCGCGTTCAACTTGTCGCCGATGGCCGCGGGGAACTTCTCGCCGGTGTAGGAGCCCTTGTCGTTGTCCCAGCCCTCGCAGACCGGGCGGGTGACGTCCAGGTCGCGCGGGAAGGACACCGCGACCACGCGCGATCGATCGGCCGGGATATTGACCAGCATGACGGTGTCGGCGCGCGCGCCCTCGGCATCGTCCAGGGTGCCCGCGCCCAGCTGCGAGTTCACGCCCGCGCGGGTGTCGGTGCCGATGATCAGGAAGTTCTCGTCGCCGTACTGCGCACCGGCGTCGACGATGTCCTCGGAGTTGGTGTCGATGGCGGTGACGTGGTTGAAGCCGTTGTCCTTGGCCTTCTGATAGCTCCAGCCGGCGCCGGTGATGATCAGGCAGATCACCGCGAAGAGCGCACCCGAAACCCGCCCGGCCAGTTTCATTTTCCGATTGCGCCGCCGCCGGCTCGCGGACAACCGGGACAGCGGCTTGGCCCCGACGGCGGCCGGCAGCGCGGTGGTGGGGTAGTCGGCGGGCGACTCGACCTGGGTTCCGGTCTGCGCCTTGCCCTTCGGCTTCGGGGCGCGCGGTTCGGGGACGAGCGCGGGTAGTTCCTCGGTGGGCGGATCGGCGACCGCGGCGCGGCGCATATCGCCGTCCAGGCCGCGCGGCGCCGGGTGGGACCCATTGGCGGCGGCCGGAATCGGGGCGACGGCCCGGCGCGCTCCGGTGGCGTGCACCGGACGCGCGCCGGTGCCGTTCACCGCGTCGGCGACTTGGTGCCGGGCGCCGCTGATATTCGGATCCACGGGTACGGCGCGGCGGGCTCCCGTGCTGCCGGGATCGGCGCGGCGGGATGCGGTGCTGCCTGGGTCGGCAGGTATGGCGCGGCGGGCGCCGGTGGCCTCCGGTCCCCGGCGAGAGCCGTTGGGGGCGACCGGTTCCGGCGGTGCCGTGCGGCGCGCGCCGGTGGCGCCCGGATCCGCGGGCGCGGGCCGCCGGGTGGGGCCGCTGCCTACCTCGGGCCAGCCCGCCGAATTGCCGGGCTCCTCGTAATGCCCGTCGTCGGCGGGCTCCTCGTCGGGTTCGGCGCGGCGGCGGCGCCGGGACACGCGTTCGCTGTCCACGCGTTCGACGAGATCCTGGACGGAGATGGGCGCGGAACCGGGTGCGGCGTTGTCGGTGTGCCGGGAGCGTCGGCCGGCGCGATTCTGGGCTGCATCCTCCGCCACGGAGCGCTCCCAGGGGGCGCGACCTCCGGGCCTAGGCGTGCGCCCGTATCGATCGTCACCCACCAACGAACCTCACTTTGCTATTCGATGCCGACCGCCATGATAACGATTTCGCCACGGTGAACCACTTGAACCAAAATTAGTCTCGGCTTGCTCACCAATACCGCTGGTCCGCCGCGTGCGTTTCGGTGCGGTGGATCGACGCCTGGCGCAAAGTCTGCCAGTGCGACGGCGATACGGCCGGGAACAACCGGTGACTTTTCAGCCTCCGCTGTGCATCACATCGGCCGCGCACGGCACGGTCGGATCGTCCGGGTCGTCGAGCCAGCCCTCGGGGAGCGTGACCTTGCCGGGCGAACCCTGCCGGCCGCGCGGGCCCTCGGCGTCCTTGGGGAACGGCGCCTCGGGATCGAGTTGCCCGATCAGGTCGGCTAGTTCGGTGAGGCTGCCGACGGTGGCGAAGCGGCGGCGCAGTTCGGAGCCGACCGGGAAGCCCATCAGATACCAGGCCATGTGTTTGCGAATATCGCGCATGGCCTTGTCCTCGCCGTCGTGTTCGACGAGCAATTGGGTGTGCCGGAAAAGGATTTCACCGACCCGCCCGAGATTGGGCCCGGCCGGAATCGGCTGACCGCGCAGCGCGGCCTCGAGCTCACCGAAAAGCCAAGGGCGGCCGAGGCATCCGCGGCCGACCACGACGCCGTCGCAGCCGGTCTCGGCCATCATGCGCACCGCGTCGCCGGCGCTGAAGATATCCCCGTTGCCCAGCACCGGAATCGAGGTGACGGCCTCCTTGAGCCGCGCGATGGCGGTCCAGTCGGCCTCGCCCGAGTACCGCTGCGCGGCCGTACGGGCGTGCAGCGCAACGGCTTTCGCGCCCTCGGCCTCGGCGATCCGCCCGGTGTCGAGGTAGGTCAGGTGATCGTCGTCGATGCCGATCCGGAACTTCACCGTCACCGGCACCCCGGCCGGTTCGGCCGCGGAGACCATGGCGCGCATGATGTCCCGGAACAACTGCCGCTTGTACGGCAGCGCCGCCCCGCCGCCCAGCCGCGTCACCTTGGGCACCGGGCAGCCCAGATTCAAGTCGATGTGGTCGGCCATGCCTTCGCCGACGATGATGCGCACGGCCTCGCCGAGCGTCTTGGGATCCACCCCGTACAGCTGCATCGAGCGCGGGCTCTCGTCCGGCCCGAACGCCATCATGTGCAGCGTCTTCTCATTGCGCTCGACAATGGCGCGCGCGGTGATCATCTCGCACACGTAGATCGAGGTGGAGCTGCCGAACTCCCGGCACAGCGTCCGGAAGGCCACATTGGTGATGCCCGCCATCGGAGCCAGCACGACCGGCGGATCGACCGGGTAGGGGCCGATTCGCAAGGCGGTTCGCGAAGTCTCGAGCGTCGTCACGCCGACCAGTGTCTCATCCGCGCCGCTGTGGCCGATCGCACATGTCCCGCCGGATGGCATCGATCACACTCGCCGATCACCCTCGCAGGTCGATGAGCACCTGCACGCCGTCGAGAATCCGCTCCAGCCCGAACTCGAGCGGGTCCTCCGGATCCGGCGCGAACACCCCGTCCGCGACGGCCCGGGTGAGCGCGGGAAAGCGGTCCGCGTTGCGCGCGAGCAGTTCGCCGGTGAGCCGGTTCCATTCCTGCTCGTGCGCGCTGTCGGCATCGGCCGTCTGCTGGGCGATATTGCGGACCAGGCCGATCACCAGGAGGAATACCCGATGCCGTTGCGCGGCGGTCAGATTCGTCGGCTCCAGCGCGGCGAGCGCGGCATCCAGCCAGGCCAGTTCGGCCGGCCCCAGGTTCCGCCTGCGCATGCCGGTGGCCGCGAGCAGCCAGGGGTGCGCGGCGTACACGGCGTGGCAATGGCGCGCCCAGGCCGTCAGCCGGGAACGCCAATCCGGGGGCGTGCCGGACAGGTCGGGGCGAGCGGCGAGCACGGCTTCGATCATCAGCTCGACCAGTTCGTTCTTGCCCGGGACGTAGCGGTAGAGCGCCATGCCGGACACGCCGAATCCGGCGGCCACTTTGTTCATGGAGATGGCGTCCAGCCCCTCGGCGTCGGCCATGACGACGGCGGCTTCGGCGATCCGGCGCGGGGTCAGGGTCGGTTTCGGTCCGCGGGTGGGCGGGTTCCGCTCGTCCCACAGCAGCGCGATGCCGGCCTCGAGATCGCGGGCTTTCTCCTTGCGCGCCTTGCCTTCTCGCGGTGCGCCCTGCTCGCCGCCTCGGCCGCCGCCCTCACCGCACCCCTGGCCGGCGCGCTCGGTCATCGCCGGGTCCGGCGTTCCCGGCACGCCGCCGCGCTGCGCATCACCGCCCCGAACGGCATCGACGAGGCCGGTTTCGTGCGCATCGGCGGCATCGACCAGTGGGTGTCGATCCGCGGGGAGGACCTGAACAATCCGGTCGTGCTGGAACTGCACGGCGGTCCCGGCACCACCAACCTGGTCTTCCTCCCGCGCACCCGCGACTGGGAGCGGCACTTCACGATGGTGCGCTGGGATATGCGCGGCAGCGGCGAGACCTTCGCGCTCGGCGGCCCGGACGGGCAGGGCGAGCTGAGCTTGGATCGCATCTACCGGGACGCTCTGGAGCTCGTCGCCCACCTGCGCGGCCGGCTCGGCGTCGGCAAGGTGCTGCTGCTGGCGAACTCCTTCAGCACCAATGTCGGTCTGCGCCTGGCCCGGAACCATCCGGAGTTGTTCTCCGCCTACGTCGGCACCGATCAGAACATCTACGCGGGCGGCCGGGAAGGCGTGGATCGCAGGGGCTGGAGCGGGGCCGAGCTCGCGGAGCACAGCAAGCGGACGCTGATGTCGGACCGGCTCTCCGCGAACACCATGAAGACGGTGGTGCTCGGTTCACGGTGGTTCTCGCCGCTGCACACGCTGCGCGGCCTGCGCGGGTACATGGACGCCATGAAGTTCTCCGAACCACTGCTGGCCCAGGCGGTTTCGATCGACGAGTGGGCGGAGGGCACCGCGTTCGAGATCCCGGTGTTCTTCTTCCAGGGTGATGCCGACGTGCTCACCCCGCCGGAGTCGGTGCGCCGCTTCCACGCGGACGTGACCGCGCCGGTGACGGATTTCGCGCTGATCGGCGAGGCGAGCCATTTCGCCGCCTTCCGGCACCCGGACCGCTTCCTGGAGCTGCTGCTGACCAGGGTCCGCCCGGTCGTGACGGCGCAACCCGCCCGCGCCTGACTCCGGACCCGGTGCGGCACCAGCGAAACGGCCCCGCTCGACCGGATCGGTCGAGCGGGGCCGTTGGGGATCGGGGCCGGATCAGCTGTTGCTGGCGGCGAGTTCCTTCTCACGCTTGGCGGCTTCGCGGGCGAGCATGCGGTCGCGCTGCTCCTCGAACTTCACGACGTCCTTGCCGAGCTTCTCGAGGAAGTTGCCGAGGCGGTCGCGGGTCTCTTCGCCGCGTGCGCTGAAGTCGTCGCGCTCGAAGATGCGCCACTTCTTCAGCACCGGGTTCACCACTTCTTCGAGGTGCTGGCGCAGGTCGTAGATGCCGTGCTTGGCCATCAGCACGCCGTTGCGGCGGAAGTTGGGCATACCGGCGCCCGGCATCTGGAAGTTCTCCAGAATCAGGGTGATGGCTTCGAGGGTCTGGTCGGGGCTCAGGTCCAGAGCCGCGGCGCACATGTTCCGGTAGAAGATCATGTGCAGGTTCTCGTCCGCGGCGATGCGCTGGAGCATGCGGTCGGCGATCGGATCGTCGCAGACCTTGCCGGTATTGCGGTGCGAGACGCGGGTGGCGAGTTCCTGGAAGGTCACGTACGCCACCGAGAACAGGAAGCCCGCGCTGCCGGGGAGCTTCTCCAGTTCCTCTGTGGGCGAGGCGAACCCGTTGGTCATATGGATCATGCGGGCCTGCTCGAGGGCGACCGGGTCGACGCCGCGGGTGACGACCAGGTAGTCGCGCATGACGATGCCGTGCCGGTTCTCCTCGGCGGTCCAGCGGCCGACCCAGGTGCCCCAGGCGCCGTCCTGGGAGAAGTTCTCGGCGATCTCCCGGTGGTAGGAGGGGAGGTTGTCCTCGGTGAGCAGGTTGGTGATCATCGCCGCCTTGGCGAGTTCGCTCAGCTTCGACTGTTCGGGATCCCAGTCGATGCCGCCCATGGCGGCGAAGTTGCGTCCTTCTTCCCACGGCACGTAGTCGTGCGGGTGCCATTCCTTGGCCAGGGAGAGGTGGCGGTTGACGTTCTCCGCGGCAACCGGCTCCAACTCCGTCAGCAGCTCGAGTTGAGTCAGATCCTTTGCCATAGACATGCCCTTCATGTTGTGCGTACTTGCAGTTGGTTCCCTCGCCGGCCGCAACGCCGCGCCCATACCTTACGTGACCGTAGGGTGATGTGAAACTCATACGATTGCCATTGCGCAGGTCGTGACCGTTGTCATACGAGAACGGCCCACAGCGACGTCTATCGCCATGGGCCGCAGTTCGTTAGCCGCGCACCGGGTGTCGATGCAATGTCACTTCTTGCCGCCGAGCAAACCGCCCAGCACATTCCCGAGAACGCTGCCCGCGTTCTGGCCGACCGCTTTACCCAGAATGTCGCCCAGACCGCCACTGCCGCCCTGGCCGCCGCCGGTGGCGCCCCCCAGCAGGCTACCCAAAATGTCCCCGATGCCGCCGCCGCCCGCCTGGGCGCCGGTCGCGGCGCCCCCGCCGGCCGCCGCGCCGCCGAGCATCTTCTTGCCGACGTAGGCGAGCACGATCGGCGCCAGCATCGGCAGCAGCTTCGACATCAGATCCTGGGTGATGGCGCTGTCGCCGACATTGCCCAAGGCGCTCATGACGGTGTTCTTCTCGGCGCCGAAGGTCTGCTCGACCACCTGGTTGCCGGCGGCGGTGTCGACCTGCTCGATATTGACACCGCCTTCGAGCAGATCGTCTGGCTGCTTTGCGATTTCGCCCTCGAGGTGAGCCGCCGCATCGGGGTTGCCGGCCTGTGCCTGGAAGCCGCCCAGGAGTACCGGTATGGCCGCGCCGATCGCGGTGTTGGCGGTCGCCTGATCGACACCGAGCTTCTCGGCGATCTGTGCGACGGGTACTTGAGAGAGCAGGTCATCGAAGGAAGTCATGAACTCCGCCTGTGCTGAAGGGGTCCCGGAAATGCCCTAACAGGGTCACGGTAGGCGAAAACCGGACAGATTGCTACAGATTCGCGGTTGTGGCGAGGGGCCCGGATGTAGCGTTCCGGGCCCCTCGCGAGACGGTGCCCCCACCAGGGCTCGAACCTGGGACCTGCGGATTAAAAGTCCGTAGCTCTACCAACTGAGCTATAGGGGCGCGGGATGTGAGTGTAGTGCGCCGTGTGCACAAGTGTTAAACGAGTATCCGATTGTGCTCGGGCCATTGATGTTTGCGCAGGTCATGGTGGTTGACGCGGCGCGGCGGGGCGGCGTGGCGGGAACGGCGGCCCGGCGTCGGGGCGGCCGGGCGCGGGTCGCGGGGGAGCCGTGCGGGCCCCGGGCGGGTGCGGCACTTGATGACCGGGTGTGCCGATCCGGTGACGGCACGTGCCGAACCGGTCGGCTTTTGCCGGTGCCGCCGGGGGAGCGAGGCACGATGAGAGGTTGTGAAGGTTCGGACCGGTCGGTGGGGGGACACATCAAGCGGACTGGGGGGTCCGGTTGCAATGACGGGCCGCTCCCTCGCGTCCCGGCCCGGTCTCGCGACGGCGTGTCGCGGGGCCGGTTCGAGCGCCCGCATGCCGGCCGGAGCACCGGGCCCGGCAATCGTGTTGCCACTCAGTTTGTTTCGTGGCGGCCACGTGTGAATATCATCCAATGGTGATGTGTGGCAAGCATTTTGGTGTTGGGGGAGGGGATCCTGCGGGTCCGCCGCCGCGATGGCGGCGCGGGTCCGGGCGTGATGCCGGTGCGGTACGGCCGGAATCGGGTGCGATCGGCCGACGGCCGAACATCACTGGGATATGGGCGAATTCAGCTATTCGGACCAATCGCCCATTCGGTAGCTGCGAAATTGCGGTACTCGATAGGGGGCAGGCTGGCTAACTGACTTTCCGGTACACCTCACGCAGGGTGCGCTTTCCGGGTAACTTGACCGACTGGTGAATTCCCGAAGAACTGGGATTGCCCCGGCGGCACGGGATTCGGCTTATCGTTGATGTGCCCGAACGTGTCGCGACCGGTCGTGCCGATCGCGGCTCCACAACAGATGAAGCTGCGGGAGGACGACCGACACGACGTGATCGCCAGGGTGCGCACCCCCTGAGGTGCACCCTGGCGGGAAAAACTATACCAGTTGGTGTGTTTCAAGTTTTTCGCGCTTTTTCGTACCAAAAGTTTGGTAATTCGGGCAAAAGCCCGTTCAAAAGTATTTGAAAGACACGTAACTTTGCGTCGTAACTTCGAAAAGGGTTGCGGCGGTAGCTAGCTTCGGAGGCGTTTCGAGCATGGCACGGCAGCAAGAGCGGGCCCGCCGGACACGCGCGGCGATCATCAGGTCCGCCGCCGTTGAGTTCGGGAAGAGCGGCTATGCCGCTGCTTCGCTCAACCGCATATTGGAAGGTTCCCGGGCGACCAAGGGCGCCATGTACTTCCACTTCGACTCGAAGGAGGATTTGGCGCGGGCGGTCTTGGAAGCCGCCGTCGATCGTTATCGCGCCTCGACTGAAAGATGGCTCGCCCGAGGCGATCTCGGGCCGCTGGATACCTTGCACGGCATGATCGACGAGATCGCGCTGCGCTTGGAGAACGACATCATCATCCAGGCGGAGTTCCGGCTCATCATCGAACCGGAGTTCTACCGTGACATCCAGGCCGGCGGCGGCCGAATCCTCGGGCGGTCCATCCGGCTGCTCGCGGTCCGCGCGACCGAGCACAAACAGCTGCGCCCGGAGACCGATCCGGACCGGTTCACCCGCACCTTGGCGGCGGCCCTCGCGGGCCAGCGCTACATCACCGATGTGCTGGGCGGTCCGGTGGATCTGCGTTCTCGTTTCGCCGAAGCGCTCGAGGTGGTCATCGACGCCACCGCGACGCCGGAGTGGATCGAGGAGTTCCGCCGCGTCGGCTGGAAGGTGTCCGCTCGGCTGGAAGATCTCAATTTGGGACTCTGACCAGCAGATTTGGGATTACGGCAGATGCTGTCATAAGCTATCTCCGCTCCCAACGGATGCCGTTGAGCAACGGTCCAGAGCAATCTGGCCGGGCCCCCTTCGTCTAGCGGCCTAGGACGCCGCCCTTTCAAGGCGGTAGCGCGGGTTCGAATCCCGTAGGGGGTACAACGGTGGAAACACCGTTGTCGGAGCAAGCAAGGCCCTGTGGCGCAGTTGGTTAGCGCGCCGCCCTGTCACGGCGGAGGTCGCGGGTTCGAGTCCCGTCAGGGTCGCAAGACTAGCGTGGCATTCAGTACGGGTGCCTCCGGCCAGGTAGCTCAGTTGGTACGAGCGTCCGCCTGAAAAGCGGAAGGTCGCCGGTTCAATCCCGGCTCTGGCCACCACCTTCCAGAAGACCGCACCCTCCGGGTGCGGTCTTCTTTTATTCGACGTGGGGGCAAGCCCCCACACCCCCATACGGTGTTGGGCCTTGCCTCCATATCCCGATCGGTGAACGCACCAGCTGGTGTCGTGGTTTGCGTCCGACCGCCGGCGGGGCTTGCCCCATCCGAACCCGAGCCTCCGGCCCCGCACGTTAGTGCGGGGCCCGGCCACTCCGCGTGTTCCGGGGATGCGGGGCTGATCTTGGTGACATGCTGGAGGCATGGCTGACTCGGATGACGCTTGGTACTACGACCTTTCTTCGCACAAGGCCGTGCAGGGGAAGCAGGGGTGGGTGGGGGATCGGATGGGGCCCTATCCCGACAAGGCAACTGCGGAGCGGGCTTTGGAGATCGCGAAGGCGCGGAACAAGGCGGCCGACGCGGACGAGGACTGATGTCACGGTGACGGGATGGCACCCCCCTGATGATGCGGTCATGTGGAGCTCAGGTGCATCAAGTACCGTTTTGAGCTGGAAATGGGCGAGAACGAGCGGGAGGGTTTTGCCTTGAAGGTCACCGTGGTGGTGCCGACTTACAACGAGCGTGAGAATCTGCCGGTGGCGGTGGAGCGGTTGACCGCGCTACCGGTGGCGGATCTGCACGTCTTGGTTGTGGACGACAATTCGCCGGACGGCACCGGCGAGGTGGCCGACAAGCTGGCCGCCGATCTGCCCAACGCGGTGAGCGTGCTGCACCGGACGGAGAAGGACGGCCTGGGGAGGGCCTATATCGCCGGCATCACGAAGGCGCTCGACGAGGGCGCGGACGTGGTGATCCAGATGGACGCCGACCTGTCGCATCCCGCCGAGGTCATTCCGGCCATGCTGGAGAAGCTGGAGACCACCGACGCCGGCGTGGTGCTCGGATCCCGTTACGTGCCCGGTGGTTCCACCGCCGAGGAGTGGAAGTGGTACCGCAAGGCGCTGTCGGCCTGGGCCAACTTCTACGTGAACCTGCTGCTGCGCCTGAACGTGAAGGACGCGACCGCGGGCTTCAAGGCGTGGAAGGCCGATACGCTGCGCGCCATCGACGTGGCCTCGATCAAGTCGAACGGTTACTCGTTCCAGGTCGAGATGAACTACCGCACCGTCAAGCAGGGCATCAAGATCGCCGAGGTGCCGATCCGCTTCGAGGAGCGCACCCTGGGCGCATCCAAGATGAGCTTCAAGGTGCAGCTGGAATCGGCCTTGATGCCGTGGAAGCTGCTCTTCGGCAAGCAGGTTTGATCCCCTCCGGCACCTCGCGTTCGCGGCCCCGGTGGGCCGCGGACGCAGACTGACGTCTCGAACTAGGTGAGTTCCGGCCAGTGCAGCAGGGTCTCGACGAAGAGCTGCCGGACTCGCTCCACGTCGGCGTCCATCTCGGCCGGGTTCCAGCCGCTGACGTCGATCGGCGCCAGCACCGCCACGTCCACGACGCCTTTGCGCACGATTGCCGAATTGCGCCAGGCGATTTCCCCCGCGTTCCGGATCACCACCGGAATGACCGGCACACCCGCCTGAATCGCGATGTGGAAGGCGCCCTTCTTGAAGGGCCCGACACTCGGGGTCAGCGAACGGGTGCCCTCCGGCGCGATCACCACCGACAGCCCGCCGCGCAGGGTTTCGACGACCGGTTCCAGGGCCGCTTTGGCCGCAATCGAATTCGCCCGATCGATGAAGGTCACCTCGACGAATCGCATGAGCGGCCCGAAGACCGGGTTCTTGGTGATCTCCTTCTTGGCGATGCCGGTGAATCCGGTACCCAGCACCTCCGCCAGCACCACGATGTCGAACTGGCTCTGGTGATTGAAGATGAAGACCGCCGGCCGCGGTGCGCGCGTGTACTCGGCCCCGGCGACCCGTACCCGCACCCCGGTGCCGCGCAGGGTGGAGTCGGCCGCGTAGGTCATCATCGAATCCGCCATGCGCCGGCGTTCTTTCGTGTGCGCCTTGGCCGCCACCCCGAACAACGCCCCGCCGAGCAGTCCGGTGAATCCGGCCAGGGTGCGCGCGTAGTCGGCGGCGTTCGGTGACCGGCGCGGCCGGAAATGCAGTACGGGCCAATCTTTTTCGGCGGCCTCCAGCACCACGCGCGGATCCGGATTGACGGCGATGTGCTGCCCGCCCAGTTGCAGCAGCGGCAGGTCGGCCGCACTGTCGGCGTACACCCAGCTGTGCTCCAGGTCGATATCGTGCGCGCTGGCGAATCGCCGCACCGCATCGGCTTTACCGTTGCGCCACAGCGGTTTTCCCTCCACGTGCCCGGTGAGCACCCCGTCCTGTACCGCCATGGCGGTGCACAGCACATGCGGTATCCCGAGCTCGTCGGCGACCGGCTGCACCTGATACCGGGTGAGCGAGCTGACCAGCACGATGGTGTGCCCGGCCGCCTCGTGCTCGCGCACCAGCCGCCACGCCTCCGGGTACAGGTGCCCGTACACGGTGCGCTGGAACACCTGCTCGCCCAGGCTTTTCAGCTCGTCCTCCGGCACGCCGGCCCACGAGTACATGATCTGTTGCAGGAATCGCTCGTACTCGCCTTCGCTGCGCGCCCCGCGAATCCCGCCCAATAGTTCGGCCGCCAGGGTGCGTTCGCTGCTGCGGCGGCGCAGCACCCGGCCGGGCAGGGCTGGCGGGTTGAACCCGTGCACGACGGTGCCGCCGAAGTCGAAGACGGCGGCGATGCGCGGCCCGTGCGGTCCGGAGCGGATCGCGGCCAGGGTGTCGTCGAGGCTGACGGTCCCGACCGGCTGCTGGGTGATGCCCACCCCGGGTTCCAGCGGAGTCGGTTGCAGCGCATCGCCTCCGGACAGCGTCGAGTCTCCGGCCCGATGCGTCATAGCGTGTCCAGCCGGTTGGACGGGTCCAGGGTGGCGGCCCGCGAGATGCGCGCCCCGATGGCCCGCAGTTCGGCGGCGAACAGGGCGCGGCGCTGGGCCAGCTCCGCCGGATCGTCGCCGAGGGTGAGCAGCCCGTGATTGTCGGCGAGTTTGAGTGCGCTGCCGAACAATTCCGACGACACCGATTCGGGGCTGTGCAGCCGCTGTTGCAGCAGCATCTGTTTGCCCACGCTGAGCGCTTCGTCGATGAGCGCCTTCTTGTCCACCGGTACGGCCGGATCGCTCGCGGCGAGCCGTTCGGCCACCACCAGTTGCGCGTCGAAGAACGAGCGCAGTACCCGGTGCGCCATGATGAACCCGGAGTCGGCCAGGTTGGCCAGTACGTCGGTGCCGACGGTCCCGGCCGCGGTGCGCCGATGCCATTCCGGGTCGACGAGCAGCATCTCGGCGGTGAGCTGGCTGGTGAATTCGGCGCGTTCGGGGAAGAAGAACTCGAATTTGAGCAGATCGCGCAGCCGGTAAGCGGTCTCCCAGCCGACCCTCAGCTGATCGCCTTCGGGGGCTTCGACGGCGGTGAGCACCGAGAGTTCGAGGATGGCGCGGTTGACGAACCAGTGCACGGCGCTGTTGCGGTAGAACGCGGCCTCCAGGTGCGCGCCCGCGCCGATCGAGTAGACCGGTTCCAGCCCACCGCGATACACGGTCACCACTTTGGCGACGGCGAGCTGTTCGAGCACCACCGCCAGCCCGTGATCGTCGCGCAGGGTGTCGAGTTCGCCGCGCGGCAGGTTCCGGCCCTCCAGATATCCGAGCACGGGGGCGATGGCGGCCCGCAGTTCGGTTCTGGTGAGCGCACGTTCGTGCACACCCAGCAGCACCAGCGTGGTGAGGGCGTTGACGGTGACGGGCGTGACGTCGTTGATGCCGACGGCGACCTCGAACGCGAGTCGTTGCACCGCTTTGTGTTCCAGCTCCACCAGTTCGTCAGGGGCATTGACGGGCGGGTGCGCGGTGAGCGGATCCCCGTGTGCGGTCAGCCTTTCCCGCGCCGACAGCGGGGTGCCGAACCGGATGTACACGTGCCCGGCCGAATGCTGTTGATTGCGCACGTACCGGGCCAGCCAGGCCAGCCCCTCGGGTTGTTTGCTGCCGCCGGTCTGTTCGTCGGCGATGGCCCCGATCTCGTTGAGCCGTTCGTAGGTGATCGACACCGGCACCAGCATCACATCGTCGATGCGTTTCGAACGCAGCGCCGCCGCAAGATAATTCAGCAAGCCGTAGCGGGGCGGCCGCAGCTTGCCGGTGCGGGTGCGCCCGCCTTCGAAGTACCACTCCAGGTTGAATCGCTTGGCCAGCAGATACGCGAAATACTCCTCGACGACCGCCTTGTACACCTCGTCGTCGCCGAAGCTGCGGCGGATGAACACGGTGCCGGTGCGCCGTGCGATCGGCCCGAGCGGCCAGAATTTCAGATTGGCCCCGCCCACCACGTGATTGGGCGGAAAGTCGTTGCGCGCCAGAATGTCTCCGAGCACGAAGGCATCCACGTAGGACCGGTGCGAAGGCAGGAAGACCAGCGGATACCGCCGGTTCAGATGCTTCAGCCGGTCCAGCCCGGTCTCGTCGCTGTCGACCTTCCAGGTGGAGGCGTGCACCGGCCGCATGGCCTGGGTGAACAGGTCCGAGACCAGGCGGCTCTGCGCGGCGACGAGCTCCTTCAACGCCTTCTCGGCGCGCCGGTACACCTCGCGCGAGGAGGTGCCGGTGGCCTCGGCAATGACATCGAGCCGCCGCAGGAATTCGGGGGAGTCCAGGATCTCCTCGGCCACCAGCCGCGGCACCTTGTACCGGTCGCCGATGACCGCGCGTTCGGCGCGTTCCAGGGCCACGATGCCCGCGCGGACGATGGCCCGCGCGAAGGCTTCCGGCGCTCCGGCGGCGCCCGGATTATTGGCCCGCAGCTCGCTCAGCCGGGCGGGCGCGCCGGTCAGCACCAGGTGCCGGTCGGGTGCCTTGGCCAGCAGCCGCCGCTGCACGAATCGATTGGGCTTGCGCGGGTTGGTGAGGGTGAGCAGATCGTTGAAGGTGGTGCGCCGCACGCCGTCTCGTTCCGGCGGCAGCCACAGCACCCGTACCGGCACCACCAGCGGATCGTCACTGCGCCCGACCAGGCGCGCGGCCACCGCATCGGGGTCGAGGTCGAGTTGGGTGACGGGGGCGCCGGTGTCGAATTCCTGCGCGATACCACCTTCGGCGAGCCAGTTGCCGATGAGTTCGCGCTCCACCTTGCCGGCGGCGTCGACGAGGGCGACCACCGAACCCGGTGTGCTGGCGGCCCGGGGGAGCCGATTGTCGTGATCGAGCATCTTCGTTCCCTCCGCAGGTGACCGCCGTATCCCATTCAAGCCGATCGGGCGGTCGCGGCGCGGCGGGTCGGTCAATTCACCCATCGGCGTGCTGGTTTCGGAGTGTCGTCGAGCGGAGTGATCGAGCTCGCTCGTCCGCCCTCGCATGCATATGAAAGGTAATGCTAACCTCACACGCAGTGAGTAAGGTAAAGCTAACCTTGGAGGACTGGTGACGGTCGCGGACGAGCGGGTACGAGCCGGGGGCGAACAACGGTGGGGTGAACACGTCACCGATCCGGTGGCCGCGGTGACCGCATTGGCGGCAGCGGATCGCTTCGGCGAGTACGTGGTCTACGAACAGCCCGGTGCGTGGGTGTTCGCGGCCGATCCGCTCGGCGGCATCGAACTCGATGCCGATGAGCTGCGGGTCAGCTGGGACGGGCAGACCGTCGCCGGAGCGTGGGACGGCAGCCCCGCGCAGGCCGTGGATCGCGCGCTGGCGGGGATGCCGGAGCGCCGGAACGCCTACGGCTGGATCGGCTTCGAGTTCTGCGCCTGGTCGCTCGGCGCGACCGGACACGTGCATCCGCGAGCCACCCTCGCGCACTTGATGATTCCGCGCATCGAGGTGCGTATCGATGCGGCCGGGGTGCGGGTGTCGGGGGCGACGCCCACCGAGACCGCCGATATCCACGAGCTGATCGCGGCGGCGCAGGGCACCCCGCTGCCGCAGCCGCATCCGGTGGACGTCACCGTCGATCCGACCGGTTACCGGGATCGGGTCGCGGCCGGCGTCGCCGAGATCAACTCCGGGAAGTATCAGAAGGTCATCCTGTCGCGGAAGGTGGATCTGCCCTTCGCCGTGAACGTTCCGGAGACCTACCGGCTGGGGCGGGTCAACAACACGCCCGCGCGCTCGTTCCTGCTGCGGCTCGGCGGCCTCGAAGCGGCCGGGTTCAGCCCGGAACTGGTGGCGGCCGTGGACGGCGACCGCGTGGTGACCACCGAACCCCTCGCCGGCACCCGGGCCTTCGGGCGCGGCGACGAGGTGGATATGGCGGCCCGCGCCGACCTGGTTCGCGATCCCAAGGAGATCGTCGAACACGCGCTGTCGGTACAGCTTTCCTTCGCCGAGATCGAGGCGGTGGCCGAACCGGAGACCACCGCGGTCTCCGATTTCATGGCGGTGCGCGAGCGCGGCAGCGTGCAGCACCTGGCCTCCACCGTCAAGGGTGTGCTGGCCGCCGATCGCAGTCCGTGGGACGCCCTGGAGATGCTGTTCCCGTCGGTGACCGCCTCGGGTATTCCCAAGGCGGCCGGAGTGGATGCGGTGTTCCGCCTCGACCACGACGATCGCGGGCTGTACTCCGGTGCCGTGGTGACGGTTTCGCCCGATGGCGCGCTGGAGGCGACGCTGGTGCTGCGCGCGGTCTACCAGACCGGTGCGGGGGCGTGGCTGCGCGCCGGCGCGGGCGTGGTCGGGCAATCCAAGCCCGAGCGGGAATTCGAGGAGACCTGCGAGAAGCTGGGCAGCGTCGCGCCGTATGTAGTGCGGGCGTAATAGCCCCGTCCCCTGCCTCAGTCGAGGAATTCGACGCCGGTCAACCGCTCGGCCAGCTCCCAGAGCTGGCGGGCGGTTTTCTCGTCGTGGGAGGCGTTGCTGGAGGCGTTGCGGGTGGGGTGACCGCGCCAGGCGAACCATTCGGGACCGTAGAAGGCTCCGGGTTTCGCGTCCGCCACCGCGGCGTACAGCGTTGGCAGCGCCCCCATTTCCGCGCTCTGGGCGATGAGGCGATTGCCCAGTCCGATGAAGGTCTCGAGGAAGTTCTGGGACTTGGTATTGATCTCGGTCGCGGCGTACCCCGGATGCGCGGCCACCGCGAGCTTGTCGCTGCCGGCCGCGGTCAGCCTGCGTTGCAGCTCGTAGGTGAACATGAGCAACGCCAGCTTGGATTGCCCGTAGGCCCCGAATCGCTGATACGCCCGCTGCTCCCAGTTCAGATCCTCCAGATCGATCCGCCCGATCAGGTGGGTGAGGCTGGAGACCGTCACCACCCGCTCCGAAATCCGGTCCAGCAGTAGCCCGGTCAGCGCGAAGTGACCCAGGAAGTTGGTGCCGATCTGCATCTCGAAACCGTCGGCGGTCCGGCTGTACGGCACCGCCATCACACCGGCATTGTTGATCAGCACGTCGGCGTGTTCGACGGAGTCGGCGAAGGCGCGCACCGAGTGCAGGTCGGCCAGGTCGAGCGTGCGCACCTGGCCCAGCCCGTTCATGGTCTTCGCCACCGCGTGACCCTTGACCTCGTTGCGGCAGGCCATGATCACCTGTCCGCCCGCCGCCGCCAGGGCGTGCGCGGTCGCCGCGCCCAGGCCGCTGGTGGCTCCGGTGACGATGTAGGTCTTACCGGTCAGATCCTGGATATCCGTCGTGCTCCACCCACCCATAGACAAACTCTATGACGTGAGCCGGGCGCTGTCGTGCCGAACGGCCGTGATCGAATGCACACGGCCGCAATGACTCCGGTGAGCGGTGCCAGAGTTGCGTCAGGCGTCGCGCAGCGCCTTCTTGTCGATCTTGCCGACCGCGGTGACGGGCAGTACATCGGCCCGGCGCAGCACGTCGGGGAGTTTGTAGGTGGCCAGGCCGCGTTCGGTCAGGAAGGTCTTGATGGCGGCCAGCGTCGGCATCTCGCCCTCCACTACCAGTACGGCGCAGGCTTTTTCGCCGAGCGAGGCATCGGGCAGGCCGACGGCGGCGGCGTGCCGGACGCCCGGGTAGGCGAGCAGATGCTCTTCCAGCTCATCGCAGGAGATGTTCTCGCCGCCCCGGTTGATCACGTCCTTGATCCGGCCCGACACGATCAGGTGGCCGCTGGGCAGCCGCCGCACCAGATCGCCGCTGCGGTAGAAGCCGTCGGGAGTGAACGCGCGCGAATTGTGTTCGGGGGCACGGTAGTAGCCGCGCAGGGTGTACGGGCCGCGGGTGAGCAGCTCGCCCTCCTCACCGTCGGGGACGTCGTTGCCGTCCTCGTCCACCACCCGGACCTCGTCGGCGGGGGAGAGCGGGCGGCCCTGGGAGATCGCGACGATATCGTCGGAATCCTCGGCGCGGGTGTAGTTGAGCAGGCCCTCGGCCATGCCGAACACCTGCTGGAGGCGGCAGCCCAGGGCCGGGGTGACCTCGCGGGCGTTCACCTCGGCCAGCTTCGCGCCGCCGACCTGGAGCAGGCGCAGGGTGGACAGGTCCGCGTCCTCCCAATCGACCGCGGCGGACCAGAGCTGGGCCAGCGGCGGGACCACGGCGGTCACGGTGACGCCGTGCCGCTCGATGGCGGCGAAGGCGTTCTCCGGGCTGGGATCGGTGACGAAGGCCATGGCGCCGCCGGTGGCCACGGTGCCGAGCACGCCGGGGCAGGCGAGCGGGAAGTTGTGGGCGACCGGGAGGGTCGCGAGGTAGACGTCCTCGGGGCCGAGCTCGCACACCTCGGCGCTGGCCTTCGCGTTGTAGGTGTAGTCGTCGTGGGTGCGGGCGATCAGCTTGGGCAGGCCGGTGGTGCCGCCGGAGACCAGCATCAGTGCGATATCGTTCGGGTCAACCTCGGGGAGGGAATCACCCTCGGCCGGAATGGAATTCAGGGCGATGTGCGCGCCCGGGTCGCCGTGCACCAGTACGTGCTTCAGGGTCGGGACCGCGGCCTGCACCTCCGCGGCCAGCTTGCGGTAGTCGAAGTCGCCGGAGCGATCCGCCGCGATGTACGCGACCGCCTCGGAAAGCCTTGTCAGATGCTCGATTTCGGCGCGGCGGTGTGCCGGGAGCGTGAGCACCGGAATGATGCCGGCGCGCAGCAGGCCGAAGAGCGTCGGCAGGAACTCGGGGACATTGGGCAACTGGACGACCACCCGATCGCCCGGCGCCAGGCCGAGTTTCGCGAACCCGTGCGCCATCCGGTCGGCGGTCGCGTCGAGTTCGGCGTAGGTGACCGGTGTCCCGCCGTCCGCGGCGAGCAGTGCCGGACGCTCCGGCCACCGCCGGGCCGCCGCGCGCAGCAGTTCACCGAGCGGCTGCCCCGCCCAGTACCCGGCTGCCCGGTATTGCTCGGCGAGCTCGGTCGGGAAAGGGACGAAGCCGTCGCGATGGTGCGCGGTGGCGGTGGAAATCGATGTCACAGCTCTGGCCTCTAGCGAATAAGGGTGCGTTTACAAAGGTTAGGCAACCCTATATCAATGGGTTAGGCTGCTGCTCGACAAGTCCGGTTCAGGCCGGATCGCCAGCGGCGCGCGCTCTCGCACCGGACACCGCGCCCGCCGCCACAGACAAGGAGCACCAGCGGAAATGGAGTCGGCACAGGGCCTACCGGCAGGTCGCGGCAGCGGCGACGGCATCGCCAAGGATGAGATCCGGACGGCCGTCGCCGGCCACCTCGGTCTCGAACCGCACGCCATCGCCGACCACGAAGACCTGATCCAGCTCGGCCTGGACTCCATCCGCACCATGAAACTCGCGGGCTCCTGGCGCAAGCGCGGCCTCGCCGTCAACTTCGCCCAGCTCGCCGCCGAACCCACCGTCGCCGCCTGGCATCGCATGCTCGGCGGGGACAACGCCGCAGTCGATGGCGGCGACGCGGGCACGGCCGCCGCACCGGCCCCGGCCGAGCACGGAACCGTCGTAGGCGCGGCCGGTTCCGCGCTCGGTTCGACGCCCGGTGCGGCGGCCGTGGATTCGGCCTCCGGTGCCGCGCGGCGGGGCTCCAGCGCCGCGGCTCCGGACTCGAATCTCGCGGTGGCTGCCGCGGATTCGCAGGACGCGGCGGGCACGGATTCGGTCTCCGGCTCAACGGGAGCGGAATTCGATGTTGCGGCGGTGATTCCGGATGACGGGACGCCGTTCGGGCTCGCGCCGATGCAGCACGCGTATTGGATCGGGCGCTCGGACGGGCAGCAGCTCGGGGCGGTCGCGGCGCATCTGTATGTGGAATTCGACGGTGCGGGTGTGGACCCGGAGCGGCTCGGTGCGGCTGTCGAGGCGCTCGTGCGGCGGCATCCGATGTTGCGCACCCGGTTCCTGCCGGACGGTACCCAGCAAACTCTGGAGCGACCGGGCCGTTCGGTGTGGAGCGTCACCGATTTGCGCGCCGCCGACGCTGCCGAAGTCGAGCGGGTGCTGGAGGAGTTGCGGGACAAGCGGACTCATCAGCTGATGGCAGTGGAGGAAGGGCAGGTCGTCGACATCGCCCTGACCCTGCTGCCCGCGGGGCGCACCCGCCTGCACCTCGATGTGGACATGCTGGCCGCCGACGCCATGAGCTACCGCATCCTGATCGCCGACCTGGCACGGCTCTACCACGGTGAGCAGTTGCCGCCGCAGGACTACACCTTCCGGCAGTACCTCGCGGAGCACTCCGCGCCCGCCGCCGAGCATGCGGCCGATCGCGAATGGTGGCAGGCACGACTGCCGGAAATGCCCGGCGCGCCCGAACTTCCGCGTGCACTGGAGACTCCGGACGCCGTCGCCCGCACCGTGCGATTCCATCGCTGGCTGTCGCCCGAGGCGAAGGCGCGCATGTTCGCCAATGCCCATGCGCGCGGGCTCACCCCCGCCATGGCGCTGGCATCGGTGTTCGCCGAAACCATCGGCGGCTGGTCCGCACAGCGCCGCTTCCTGCTGAATCTCCCGCTGTTCCACCGCGAACCGGTGCACCCGCAGGTCGACGGCGTGATCGGCGACTTCACCTCCTCGGTGCTGCTGGAGGTGGACGTCACCGAGCCCGCCACCGTCACCGAGCGCGCCCAAGCCTTGCAGCGCGAATTGCACTCCGCCGGAGCGCATTCCGCCTACTCCGGCCTGGAGGTCCTGCGCGACCTCGGCCGCCATCGCGGCGAGCCGATCCTCGCGCCCATCGTCTACACCAGCGCCATCAACCTCGGCGAGCTCTTCGGCGACCAGGTCACCGCCACCTTCGGCGACCCGGTCTGGATCATCTCCCAGGGCCCGCAGGTCCTCCTCGATGCCCAGGTCACCGAGGTCCGCGGCGGCCTCCTGCTGAACTGGGACGTCCGCGAGAACGCCTTCCCCGCGACCATGGTCGAGACCATGTTCGCCCGCTACATCGAAGCCGTCCTGCGCCTCGCGGGCTCCGACGACGCCGCCCCGACCGCGGGTGACGCGGGCTGGGAGGCGGATGCCGCGGTCCGGATCCCGGTGGAACAGGCGGTCATTCGCGCCCAGGTGAACGCTACCGATGGGCCGGTGAGCGGGCGTGCCCTGCATGCCGGGCTGTTCGCGCACGCCGCTGCGAACCCCGATGCGCCCGCCGTGATCTGGGAATCCCGGGTCGATGCGCTCGCGTCGGCAAACATTGAACCGGCCGGTTCCGACTCTTCGGTGGACGGCGGGGAGGGTGCCGATCACGGTGCGGAGCCCGGCAATGGCGGTCGTAATGCGCTGTCGGACAGTGTGATCCGGACGCTGACCTACGGCGGGCTGGCGGCGGAGGCGCTGGCCGTGGCCGGTGCGCTGCGCGCCGCTGGGGTGCAACCGGGCGATTCGGTGGCTGTGCAGTTGCCCAAGGGACCGGAGCAGATTCTGGCTACCGTGGGTGTGCTGGCGGCCGGCGCGGTGTACGTGCCGGTCGGATTCGATCAGCCGGCGGCACGGCGGGCCGAAATCCTGAAGACCGGCGACGTGGTCGCGATCGTGACCGCCGGCGGCGAGGTGCCGGAGGTGCGGGCGATACCGCTGTCACAGGCGCGGGTGTTCCCGGAACCCTTGGCGGAGCCGGTGCTTCCCGATCCCGAGCAGATCGCGTACGTGCTGTTCACCTCGGGCTCCACGGGCAAACCGAAGGGCGTGGAGGTGCCGCATCGGGCGGCCATGAACACCATCGACGACCTCAACGAGCGGTTCGAGGTCGGGGCGGCGGATCGCGCCTTGGCATTGTCCGCCTTGGAATTCGATCTTTCGGTGTACGACATCTTCGGTCTGCTGAGCGCCGGCGGCGCGGTGGTCGCGGTGGATGAACAGCAGCGCGGCGATTCCGCCCGCTGGGTGGAGATCCTGCGGCGGCACCGGGTTTCGGTGCTCAACTGTGTGCCGAGCCTGCTCGATATGACCCTGGAAGCCGCCGCGGGCAAGCCCCTCGACAGCCTGCGCACGGTGCTCCTCGGCGGCGACTGGGTGGATGTGGCGCTGCCGTCGCGCCTGGCCGCCGTCGCTCCGGCCTGCCGGTTCGCGGGTCTGGGCGGTGCGACCGAGACCGCCATCCACTCCACCATTTGCGAGGTGGTGAACGCACAGGTTCCGGCGGAATGGTCGGCGGTGCCCTACGGCACGCCGCTGCGCAATGTGCGCTGCCGGGTGGTCGGCCCCTCCGATCACGACTGCCCGGACTGGGTGACCGGTGAGCTGTGGATAGGTGGGGATGGTGTGGCGGCGGGCTATCGCGGCGACCCCGAGCGCACCGCCGACCGCTTCGTCACCCATGAGGGCGTGAACTGGTACCGCACCGGCGATCTCGCGCGGTACCTGTCCGACGGCACCCTGGAGTTCCTGGGGCGCGCCGACCATCAGGTGAAGATCCGCGGCTACCGGGTGGAGCTCGGCGAGGTGGAGAGCGCCCTGCGCGCCCTGCCCGGCGTCCGCCACGCCATTGCCGCCGTAATCGGCTCGGCCGCACCGAAACTCGCCGCCGTGGTGGTAGCCAACGATGGAATCGTCCTGGAGACAACGGCTTTGCTCGACGCGGCCGCGGACCTGCTGCCCGCCTACATGATTCCCACCCGCCTCGAACTGCTGCCCGAGCTCCCGTTCACCTCGAACGGCAAGCCGGATCGTAAGGCGATCCTGGCCTTGCTGGGCGAGGACGAGTCCGAGCGGGAATTCGTCGCTCCCCGAACCGATCCCGAACGCGCGCTGGCCGATATCGTGGCCGGAGTGCTGGAGCGCGACCGGGTCGGCGTGACCGACGACTTCTTCGCCCTCGGCGGCGATTCGGTGCTCGCCACCGCCGTCGTGGCCCGGGTGCGCGATTGGCTGGAATCGCCGGACACGGTGGTCTCGGACTTCTTCGCGGCCCGCACCGTCGCCGGGCTCGCCGAACGCCTGCTGGAGCGCGAGCGCCGCGCCGGTGCGACCGGCCGCCTGGCCCGGATCGCCGCCCTCTACCTGGAGGTCGCCGCCATGTCCGACGACGAGGTGCTCGCGCTCTCCTGACCCGTCAGCCCGCAGCGGGCAGCACGCAACCGTCTTTCAGGATATGGAGGTCGTAGAAGAACTTGTAGCAGGCGGGATCGTCCGGGAGCACCCAGTGGAAGCCCTCCAGGAGCAGTACCGCCACCAGATTCACCACCAGGATCAACGCGCAGAAACCGATAGCGAGCTTCCCGATCACCCGATGCGGCGACGCCGGAATCACCGTGCCGGCCGTCGACCACGAAAACGACAGCACCACACCGATTGTCGTGATCGCCGCGACGAAGAGGATCCACGCCCACACATACAGATGCAGCCCCAGTACCGCCCCGCCGTACCCCCGGTCGCCGGGGAGGATGTGCAGCATGGTCTGCCGCCACGAGGTGAACCCGCCGCCGAAGCAGGCCACGATGGCCAGGCCCCAGCCGACCGCGTAATCGCGCGGCGCGATCAGCCCGGTCATGCCCTTGCGCACGATGTAGGCCCCGCCGAGCGCGGCCAGGAACATGAAGTAGCGCTGAATCATGCAGAGCGGACAGGGATATTCCCAATTGCCGAACTGCACGGCCAGCCCGCCGCAGACCACGCCGGTCCAGCCGACCACGAAAATGACTGCCAGCCAATACTGCAACTGCCCCAGCGCACCACCGCGCGCATGGCCGGCCTCGATCTCGATATCGGCCTCGCTCACCAGGTCAGCCCCAATCCGAGGCTGCTGGTGATGTGGTACTTCAGCAGCGCGCCCGTCACCAGGGCGACGATCCACCAGGCGGTCAGCATCGAACGCCGCGATCCCTGATTCCAGATCAGGTAGACCACGGTCAGCAACCCCGCGACTATGAGCGTGTCCATAGCGCGGACGGTACCTGTTTCAGCTGGTAGCAATGGTTTATCCGAGGGTGGACACGCCGTTGCGGCGAAACCTGCGAAGCGCTCGGCTACTTCGTGGCATCGAAACCGGAAAACGGAGACCCGGCGGTGAGCGCCGCCCACCCCTAGACTCGATCGGGTGAGTGGTTGGGACATCGCCGACATCCCGGATCAGACCGGGCGCACCATCATCGTGACCGGGGCCAACAGCGGGCTGGGCGCGGCCACCGCGCGGGCGCTCGCCGGGGCCGGCGCGCAGGTGATCATGGCCTGCCGCAACGAGGTGAAGGCGCGCGGCGTGGCCGACCGGATCGGCGCGGGCGTGCAGGTGCGCCGCCTGGATCTGGCCGACCTGGCCTCGGTGCGCGAATTCGCCGACGGCATCGACTCGGCCGATGTGCTGATCAACAATGCCGGGGTGATGGCGGTACCGCTCAAGCGCACCGCCGACGGTTTCGAAATGCAGGTCGGCACAAACCATCTCGGCCATTTCGCGCTCACCGGGCTGCTGCTGGAGAAGATCCGCGAACGCGTGGTCACGGTGTCGAGCGGGATGCACGCCATCGGCCGCATCGATATCGAGGATCTGAACTGGGAGCGCCGCAACTATCAGCGCTGGGCCGCGTACGGGCAGTCCAAGCTGGCCAATCTCATGTTCACCTTCGAACTCCAGCGCCGCCTCACCGCCGCCGGTTCACCGAAGCTCTCGGTGGCCGCGCATCCCGGTTACGCCGCGACCGATCTCCAGGGGCACACCGAATCCTTCCAGGACGTGTTCCTGTCCATCGGCAACAGGCTGTTCGCGCAGAGCGCCGAAATGGGTGCGCTGCCAGCGCTTTTCGCCGCCACCTCCGAGGTGGAGCCCGGCGAGTTCTACGGCCCGACCGGACTGCGCGGACTGCGCGGGCATCCCGGCCGGTCCTCCTCCAGTGCGGCCGCGCGGGACGAGGTGACCGCCCGCCGGCTCTGGGAGCTTTCCGAACAGCTGACCAAAGTCAGCTTCCCCTTCACCCGCCGCTAGATCGGAATACGCTGGGGGACATGAACATCCCGTATGACCGGCGGGAGCAGCTGGACAAGATCCAGAACGGATTGCTGCCGGGGGAACAGATCATTGCCGTCTACGACGCGATCGGGGTGGGGACCGGGTTCCTCGGGCTGACCGATCGCCGCGTCATCATTCAGGACAATTCGTTCGTGGGTAAGAAGGTGGCCATCACCTCGATCCCGTATTCGCGCATCAGCAGCGTCAGCGTGGTGGCCAACAAATCGTTCGCGGGGCAGTGGTTCTCCTCGGGGCAGATCGCCATCAGCACCGGGCATCACACCTACGAGGTGCAGTTCCGCGGCGACGAGAAGACCCGGCACGTACACGACGTGATCCTGCACTACATCGTTTCCTGAATCCCACCTGATGGGACGGGTTTCCCGGTGATTGTTCGCCCGGGTGTCGCACGTCATACGCACGCTGTGTCATCTCTGGTACAGTCGCCGCCATGCAGCGCGTGTATTTCTGGTTTAGCCAGCCGGCCCCGGGTGGGCCGAGCGGCGTGACCTCGCGCTGACCTCTTCCACCCCGAGCCGGACGAACACAGACCGGCAGCAAGGGTTTTCACCACGAAATCTCCGTGGGCCGGCCTGAGAACAGGAACCCACGATCATGACTCTCGCCGATCTCGACAAACATGCCGATCTCGACGATCAGCGCACCCTGAGCGTCAGCCCGCTGCTGTCGCCGCGTGAGGTGCGCTCGGCCCACCCCATCGACGATGTGCTCGCCGATACCGTGCGCGCGGGTCGTAAGACCACCGTCGATGTACTCAACGGCGACGACGACCGCCTGATGGTGGTCGTCGGCCCGTGTTCGGTGCACGATCCCGAAGCCGCCATCGACTACGCCCGCCGCCTCGCGGTCAAGGCCGCCGAACTCGGCGACCGGCTGCACATCGTGATGCGCGTGTACTTCGAGAAGCCGCGCACCACGCTGGGCTGGAAGGGCCTGATCAACGATCCGCACCTGGACGGATCCTTCGACATCAATACCGGTCTGGTGCTGGGGCGCCGGCTGCTGGTCGACATCACCGGGCTCGGGCTGCCGGTGGCGTGCGAGTTCCTGGACCCGATCACCCCGCAGTACATCGCGGACCTGGTGTCCTACGGCGCGATCGGCGCGCGGACCGCCGCCAGCCAGGTGCACCGGCAGCTGTCCTCGGCGCTGTCCATGCCGGTCGGCATCAAGAACGGCACCGACGGTGACGTGCAGGTCGCGGTCGACGGCGTGCGCGCCGCGGCGGCCAGCCACGTCTTCCCGGGCACCGACCTGGACGGGCGTTCGGCGCTGATCCGCACCGCGGGCAACCCGGACTGCCACGTCATCCTGCGCGGCGGCAGCAACGGCACCAACTACGATGCCGAATCCTGCGCGGAAGCGCTGCTGCGCCTGGAGAAGTCGTCGCTGCCGGAGCGTCTCGTGGTGGACGCCTCGCACGGCAACTCCAACAAGGACCACAACAAGCAGGTCGATGTCGTCACCGATATCGCCGAGCGCATCGCGGCCGGTGAGACCAGCGTGGTCGGCCTGATGATGGAGAGCTTCCTCGTCGCGGGCCGCCAGGACCTGACCCTGGGCCACCCGGAGGAGCTGACCTACGGGCAGTCCATCACCGATGCCTGCATCGACTGGGACGTCACCGCGACCCAGCTCGAGCGGCTCGCCGACGCCGTGGCCGCGCGCCGCGAGCTGACCGCCTGAAATAGACCCGCGCTCGTCCGCGGGGTGAGAAACCCTCGCCCGCAAGCGGTTCGACGCGCGCCAGTCGTCCGGCGCACCCCCAGTCCGGCGGGGGTGCGCCGGACGCGTATCAACGGCCACCCCGGAATGACCTGGCCACCCCTCACACTCCCGCCGGCCAGTCCGGCGCGGGACCGGGCGGATCGGTGCGCAGACGACCGGCGATCCAGCTGTCGCGGCGCACGCCGCGCTGCACGCAACCGCCGCGCAGCAGGCCCTCGTAGCGGAAACCGCACCGGCGCGCCACCGCCGCGGAGGCGTGATTGCCCACGATGGCGCGCCATTCGATGCGCTCCAGCGCCAGGAACGAACGCTCGAAACCCGCCGCGCAGACCAGATTCAGCGCGCGCGTCATCAGGCCCGAGCCGCGCGCCGCCGCCGACATCCAGTACCCCACCTCGGCCGAACCCGACTCGCGCCGCGAATCGATATGGCTCAACCCGATCATGCCGACCACCGGTTCCGCCTCGCCGCGGCGCAGCGCCCAGGTGGGCGAACCGCCGGCCCAGCCCGAGAGGACGAAGTCGTAGACGAACTTCTCGGCATCGGCGCGATGGTAGGGGGACGGCATGGTCGTCCACTCCGGAATGGACGGCTCCTGGCAGCAGGCGGTGATGGCATCGATATCCAGCACGGTCGGCGGCGACAGCCACACCGTTCCGTCGGTCAGGGCGTGCGGGTCCATCGAGTCATGCTGGCATGGGAATCGGGCCCGGGGTAGCGGGTTTCCGAGACCGGTGGCGGTCGTGTTCGTCCATATCCGTAGCATTCGGTCGGTGGTAGCCGCTCTTCTCGCCGATCTGTTCGAAACCAATCGGCCGCATCTGCTCTCGGTGGCCTACCGGTTGACCGGCAGCGTCGCCGATGCCGAGGACGCGGTGCAGGAGAGCTGGTTACGGCTCGCGGTGGCGCGGCAGCACGAGATCGAGGACCTGCGGGCGTGGCTGACCACGGTGGTCTCGCGCATCTGCCTGGACCGGTTGCGCAGCGCGTCGGCGCGCCGGGAAAAGTATGTGGGGCAATGGCTCCCGGAGCCGATCGTGACCGCGTGGCAACCCTCCGGTTCACCGGATCCGCTGGCGGCGCTGGTACGGAAACAGGACTACCGATTCGCGGCGCTGGTGGTGCTGGACGGGCTGACGCCGCCGCAGCGGGTGGCCTTCGTACTGCACGAGGGCTTCGCGGTGCCGTTCGATGAAATCGGTGCGATTCTAGGGATTTCGGCCGATGCCGCGCGGCAGCTGGCGGTGCGGGCGCGCAAGGCCGCGGCGCGGACGCCCGAACCCGTCGCCGACGAGGAGCACGAAGCGCTGGTGCGGCAGTTGCTCGGCGCGCTGGAGCGGGCGGATATGGATGCCGTTGTGGCGCTGCTGCATCCGGAGGTGCACAGCGTCGGGGACGCGGGCGGCACCACCTCCACCGCGATCAATGTGGTCGCGGGCCCGGAGAAGGTGGCCCGGCTGTGGCTCGGCATTCAGCGGCTGCACGGGATCGGCGATCCGGCGCAATTGGCCGCGGCGGTCGAATTCGTGCTGGTGAACGGGCAATTGGGGCTGCTGGTGCACGAGCGGGCATCCGGCGACGGGTACACCGGCACGCCCACCCGGGTCTTCGGTTTCACGGTGAAAGACGGAAAAATTTGGGGCGCTTACGATCTGGTCAATCCGGCTAAGCTGAAGGGCATTCGGGTGCCGCACTGACTTGGCGGGGTGGCCACTGGCGTGGGGGCGGCATCCGATAAATGACCGGCGCGGCCGCGAGTTTCGCGACCGCGCCGAATCATGTGCGGCGTGCTCCGCACGGCGCGGCGCGAAGGTGGAAATAGCCGTTCGCTATGGTGTCGTGGCGGCTGCGGGCTGCCGGAGGCGGCGGCATCCGTCGACTATTCTCCGGACATGCCGCAGATACCGACCGTCGCCCGCCTGCGCCCCTTCGCCTCCACCATTTTCGCGGAGATGACCGAGCTCGCCGTCCGGCACGGCGCGGTCAATCTCGGGCAGGGATTCCCGGACTCGGACGGTCCGGCCGGCATGCTCGAGGTGGCTCGGCAGGCCATCGCCGACGGGTTCAACCAGTACCCGCCCGGGCGGGGCGTGCCCGCGCTGCGCCAGGCCGTCGCGGCGGATCGGGCGCGGCGCTACGGCACCCACTACGACCCGGACAGCCAAGTCCTGGTTACCGTCGGCGCCACCGAGGCCATCGCCGCCACCGTGCTCGGTCTGGTCGAGCCCGGCCGGGAGGTGGTGCTGATCGAGCCGTACTACGACTCCTACGCGGCCGCGATCGCCATGGCCGGCGCTCAGCGCCGCACCGCGCGGCTGGTGCCGGACGGCGACGGTTTCGCGCTCGACCTGGACAGCCTGCGCGCCGCCATCACCCCGAATACCCGGCTGCTGATGCTGAATACGCCGCACAACCCCACCGGCGCCGTGCTGTCCCGCGCCGACCTGACCGCCATCGCGCAGCTCGCCATCGAACACGATCTGATCGTCATGTCCGACGAGGCGTACGAGCACCTCTACTTCGACGGTCACGAGCACATCAGCATCTCCACGCTGCCCGGCATGTTCGACCGCACCGTCGTCATCTCCAGCGCGGCCAAGACCTTCAGCGTCACCGGCTGGAAGATCGGCTGGGCCTGCGCCCCCGCCCCGCTGCTCGACGCCGTCCTGACCGCCAAGCAATTCCTCACCTTCGTAGGCGGCGGCCCCTTCCAGCCGGCCGTGGCCCACGCGCTGCAAAACGAACAGCAATGGGTGGCCGCTCTCCGCGACACCATCTCCGAGAAACGCCTCCGCCTCTCCGCCGCCCTCCGCGACGCCGGCTTCGCCGTAAAACGCAGCGACGGAACCTATTTCGTCTGCGCCGACATCACCCCCCTCGGCGCCGCCGACGCCTACGCCTTCTGCCGCGAACTCCCCGCCCGCCTCGGCGTCGCAGCCGTCCCCGTCAGCGTCTTCGCCGACGACAAGGCGTCCTGGAACCACCTCATCCGCTTCACCTTCTGCAAGAAGGAGGAGACCCTCGCCGAGGGCGTCCGCCGCCTGCGAGCCGCCCACGCCCCGGCCTGAGCGGTGCATTGTCGACCGAGCCAGTGGTGCGGAACTGGATCGCGACAGGGCGGGCAGGGCAGGGCAGGATCAACGGGCGATACCCTCGTCACCCTCAGCGACAACTGATTTCGGTCGAGAAGGGTACGTCCTGAATTCGGGCATCCGCCCGACCGCAGGAACGGGTGCACAGCTCGAGACGGCGGCTCTCAGCCGTCCGCTGAAGTCGCGGAGAGGCGGATTGTGATCGGGATTACGGCTGTGCTGGGGGTTTCGGCGGCGGCGCTGGGGATGGTGCTGACGCCGGGGCCGAACATGATGTACCTGGTGTCGCGGACGGTGTCGCAGGGGCGGCGGGCCGGGATGGTGTCGCTGGCGGGGGTCGCGGTGGGGTTCGGGGTCTATCTGACCGCGGCGACGGTGGGGATCACGGCGGTGTTCGCGGCGGTGCCGGCGTTGTATCTGGCGTTGAAGCTGGCCGGGGCGGGGTATCTGGCTTGGCTGGCTTGGAAAGCTGTACGGCCGGGCGGGGTTTCGGTGTTCACGCCGGATGTGCTGCCCGCGGATCCGGTGCGGCGGTTGTTCACCATGGGGCTGGTGACCAATCTGCTGAATCCGAAGATCGCCATCATGTATATGGCGTTGATTCCGCAGTTCGTCGCGCCCGAGCAGGGGCGGGTGTGGTTGCAAAGCCTGTGCCTGGGGTCGGTGCAGATCGTCATCGCCCTGGGCGTCAACGCGTTGATCGTGGTCGGGGCGGGCGGGGTCGCGAGTTTCCTTGCGGGGCGGCCGCTCTGGTTGCGGGCGCAGCGCTACGTCACCGGGACCGTGCTGGGCGCGATGGCGGTGCTGGTGGCCGGCGATCGGGCGCGGCCGCTGCCCGCCTAGCGAATGTCGTGGCCCGCCCGGCGGGTCAGGGGCGCAGGGTGCCGGGGTAGAGGTATTCGTCGGCGGGCGGCTCGGTGCGGTCCAGCCAGGCGGCCAGGAAACCGGTCAGGTCGTGCTGGGTGCGCGATTGCAGGAACTTCCGGAACTCCGGCATGGACGCGTTGCCGTACTTGTGCGCGGTCACGAAATCGCGGACGGCGGGGAAGAAGACCTCGTCACCGATGCTGTGGCGCAGGGCGTGCAGGAACAGCGGGCCGCGCGAGTAGACCGAGGTGAACTCGTCGCCCACACCGGGATTCGCCAGCGCGTACTGCCAGAACCTGGGCTCGTCGCGGTACTTGGCGACGGTGTCGCGGTACTGCTGGTCGACGTCCTCGCCCTCCTTGCGTTCCTTCCACAGGTAGTCGGCGGTATAGCTGGCGAAGCATTCGTTCAGGCAGATATCGGACCACTGCTGCACGGACATGGAGTCGCCCCACCACTGATGGGCGATCTCGTGCACCACCGTGTTCAGGTCGGTCCACGGCGCGTAGATGGGGCGCGACTGGGTTTCCAGCGAGAACGGCAGGTCGGAATCGACGTAGATGCCGCCGCCGGCCTCGAACGGATACGGGCCGTACAGCTCGGCCTCGAAAGCCAGGATCTCCGGCAGCCGCGACTCCACCTCGCGCGCCTTGATCGCATCGGGGGCGAAAGCGCTGAGCAACGGGGTGCCGTCGGCGGCCCGCTGCTCCAGGAATTCGAACCGGTCGATGGCGATGGTGGTCAGGTACCCGATGACGGGCGCGCGCATCTCCCAATCCACCGTGCGGCTGCCGCCCCGCACCGCGTCACCCGTGCGGACCCCGATCGACACCACCTCCCACTCCTGCGGCACCGTGGCGTGCAGGCTGAAAGTGGCCTTGTCCATGGGGGTGTCGTTGAGCGGGTACCAGCTGGTCGCCGAGTGTGGTTCGCCCGCAACGAAAGCGCTCCCGCTGGGGGAGAGCACCCAGCCTTCGCCCTCGGTGGAGGTCACCTCGCCCGCGTACTCGACCTGGACGGTGAAGGGCAGGCCGGGCAGCAGCGGCAGCAACGGGGTGATCACCAGCTCGTGTTCGCCGGTGCGGTCGAACCAGGCGGGGAGATCGTTCACCGACACCTTGGACACCGCGGGACCGCTGTAATCCAGGTTCAGGGTGCGCAGGGCCTGGGTGGCGGTGGCCTCGACGCGGGTCGATCCGGTGAGGACATGGGTGTCGGGGGCATAGCCGATGGTGACGTCGTAATGCTTGGCGTCGTAACCGCCGTTACCGTCGAGCGGGTAGTAGGGGTCGTCCAGCCCGGGCGCACCGGTGAACGGGTCGGCCGTATCCGCTTGCGCGGGAACCGTACTCGCCACCGCCAGCAGCGCGGCGCCCAGCATCGTGTACCGCCGCCACCCGTGCCTCATATGCTCGGCCAACCCTTCTCGCCCGCGATCCGCTGCCCCCGCGAGCCTAGCCGCCGGTTTTATCAGTTACTCGTACCTGACACGGCCACGCTGGCGCCCAGCCCGATGATCATGACGCCGCCCGCGCCGCCGACCGCCTCCAGGCGCTTGGGCGAGCGTGCGAACCATTCGCGCGCGATGCCGGCGGCCAGGCCCCAGGCGCTGTCGGAGACCATGGCGATCAGCAGGAAGATGACGCCGAGAATGAGCAATTGCAGTGGCATGGGGCCGGAATCGGGATCCACGAACTGCGGCAGCACGGCGGAGAAGAAGATGATGGCCTTCGGGTTGGACAGGCCGACCAGGATGGCTTGCCGGAAGAGCCGCCGCCCACGCAGGGTCTCGGTCTTGGACATCAGTGCCTCGCGCAGCGAGCGGCGCTCGCGAATCGCCTGTATACCCAGGTAGACCAGGTAGAGCGCGCCCGCGAGCTTCACCACCGTGAGCGCGACGGCCGAGGCCGCCAGGATCGTGCCGAGCCCGGCCGCGACCAGGCACAACACCACCAGCACGCCGATCGCATGCCCGGCCACCGACAACAGGGCCGCCCGCCGACCGTCGGTCAGTGCCCGGCCGATGACGAAAAGCACCCCCGGCCCGGGAATCACGATGATGACGGTTGCTGCGACGACGAACGCCAGCAGGTGTGAAGCTGGGATCATCGAATCATTCTACGAAGTAGCGCAAGCGAATTCGCTGGGATTACGAACTCTCCGGAATTGCAAACTCTCTGGACTCTCAGGGGTTCCCCTGAAACCCCAACCGCGGGATTCGCGGGTTCCGCCGCGATCCCGATTCGGGTTCTCGCGGACTTCCGTCGAAATGCCGAGCGCGAGAAGGCCGGTTCTTCGTGGCGAAGGCGTCTTATCCGCGTAGCTCTTCGGGGAGTTGGCGGGGGTCCAGGAGCAGGCGTTTGGCGTCCACTCGCCGCACCTTGGCCGCCAGGTCCAGATTGTCGGTCAGCAGCTGCCATTCGACTTCCCGGATGGCGGTGCGGGCGCGGGCGATGATGTTGAGGTCCCGGGTGCCCCAGGCGATCGGCATGGCGCTGACCGACTGCCACAGGTCGCCGACCGAACCGGGGGCGCGGTCGATGCGGACGGTGACGGCGGGGACGCGTTCCCCTTCGCGGGCGCGGTGGCCGGGTAGGGAGCGCACGGTCCGGGTGACCAGGGCGTAGCGCGGGCCGTCGGTGTTCGGCTTGGCCACATCGATCAGGGCCAGCAGGGTCGCGCCCTTGCCGTTGGTCTCCGACACCACCGCGGGCACCAGTTCACCCGAGGCGTACAGCCTTTCCACCCGTCCCCGGTACGGGGTCCACAAGCCGATGAACAGCGCCGTCGTCGCACCCAGCAGGAAGGCCACCGCCAGCAGATACGACCACGGGTGATTCAGCCAGACCAGGAACGCCGTGCCGACGCCCAGCAGCACCGCCACCCCGATCGCGAGCACCCGCAGCCGCCGCAGGTCGGCGACTACTTCGTTGACCGCCCTGGCATGCTCACGGTCAACCGCGAATTCGAAGCGTCGCACGTGCGTTCCCCTCGCCTTCCGGAGGCTAATCCTCCAGTTATCCTATCGCCGGCCCCAGCAGGTCGTCCGCATCGGTGATGCGATAGGCATACCCCTGCTCCGCAAGGAAACGCTGCCGGTGCGCGGCGTATTCGGCATCCAGCGTGTCACGTGCCACCACCGAATAGAAGTGAGCCTGGCCGCCATCGTGTTTCGGGCGCAGCAGCCGGCCCAGGCGCTGGGCCTCCTCCTGCCGGGAACCGAAGGTGCCCGAAACCTGGACGGCCACAGAGGCTTCCGGTAGGTCGATGGAGAAGTTGGCGACCTTGGAGACCACCAGCACCGGGATCTCCCCGCGCCGGAAGGCGTCGAAGAGCTCCTCGCGCTCCTTGGTGCGGGTCGAACCCTGGATGATCGGGGCGTTCAGATGCTCGCCCAGCTCGTCCAGCTGATCCAGGTACGCGCCGATGACCAGCGCGGGGGAGCCCTTGTGCTGCGCCAGGATCGACTCCACCACCGGCAGTTTCGTGCGCGCCGTCGAACAGAGCTTGTAGCGCTCCTCCGGCTCCGCGACGGCATACGCCATGCGCTCGGCATCGGTGAGCGTCACCCGCACCTCGACACAGTCGGCCGGAGCGATCCAGCCCTGCGCCTCGATGTCCTTCCACGGCGCGTCGTAGCGCTTGGGGCCGATCAGCGAGAAGACGTCGCCCTCGCGCCCGTCCTCACGCACCAGCGTGGCGGTCAGGCCGAGCCGGCGCCGCGATTGCAGATCGGCGGTCATCCGGAAGACCGGCGCGGGCAGCAGGTGCACCTCGTCGTAGATGACCAGTCCCCAGTCGCGGCTGTCGAACAGCTCCAGATGCCGGTACTCGCCCTTGGTCTTGCGCGTGATCACCTGATAGGTGGCGATGGTGACCGGGCGGATCTCCTTGCGCTCACCCGAGTACTCGCCGATCTCGTCCTCGGTCAGCGAGGTGCGCGCCAGCAGCTCGCGCCGCCACTGCCGCCCGGCCACGGTATTCGTGACCAGGATCAGCGTGGTCGCCTTGGCCTTGGCCATGGCCGCCGCGCCCACCATGGTCTTGCCCGCGCCACACGGCAGCACCACCACGCCCGACCCGCCGGCCCAGAACGAATCGGCCGCCAGTTCCTGATAGTCGCGCAGGTGCCAGTCGCTGCTGTCGTAGTCCAGATCGATCTGATGCGCTTCGCCGTCGACGTAGCCCGCGAGGTCCTCGGCCGGCCAGCCCACCTTGAGCAGCATCTGCTTGATCCGCCCGCGCTCCGAGGGGTGCACGATGACGGTGTCGTCGTCGATGCGCGCGCCCAGCATGGGCTGAATCTTCTTGTGCCGCAGGATCTCTTCCAGCACCGCGCGATCCAGGCTGACCAGTACCAGACCGTGTGCCGGATGCTTGACCAGCTGCAACCGCCCGTAGCGCGCCATGGTGTCGACGATGTCGACCAGCAGCGGCTGCGGCACCGCGTACCGGCTGAAGTTCACCAGCGCATCGACCACCTGCTCGGCGTCGTGGCCCGCGGCGCGCGCGTTCCACAGCGCCAGCGGAGTGATGCGATAGGTGTGCACATGCTCGGGCGCGCGCTCCAGTTCGGCGAAGGGCGCGATGGCTTGACGCGCGGCGCCGGCCGACTCGTGGTCGACCTCGAGCAGCAGCGTCTTGTCACTTTGAACGATCAGCGGACCGTCGGTCACGGCACCTCCTGGTGAGTCCGGCCTCGAACGGGCCGTGGTCCATTGTTCCCGATGGCACCGACAGCCCGGCCTGTGGTGCAACATCGAGATTCGCGAAACGTGGTCAAGACCCGAGTTTCTGTGGCTACGATCACCCGCAAAGCTGGACGCTTGTCCATTTGGACGTTTGATTAATACTGAACAGGGGTGCCCATGTCATCACGAAACAGGCGATGGACGGTGGGAATAGTGACGGCGCTCGCCGGCGCGCTGCTGATGGGGCCGGTACCGGCGCAGGCCGAGGCGAGCGGGCGGCTACACATCGAGGGCGGTCGGTTCGTCGACGAAAGCGGACGGGTGATGCTGCTGCACGGCGTCAACAACGTGGACAAGGACGCGCCGTACGTGGAGCTCGGCGACGGCTTCACCCTGACCGCCGAGGATGCCGCGCTGCTTTCCGGGCACGGGTTCGACACCGTGCGCCTCGGCGTCTCCTTCGACGGTCTGATGCCTGGCAAGGGCATCGTGGACACCGCCTATCTGGATCGCGTCGCCACCGTCGTGGACACCCTGGCCGCCCACGGGATCCACACGCTGCTCGACAATCACCAGGACGGCCTGTCGAAAGTCTGGGGCGGCAACGGTTTTCCCGAATGGTCGATACAGAGCCGGCCCGGAGCGCTGGAGCCGAATGTCGGCTTCCCGCTGTACTACCTGATGCCCAGCATGAATCGCGGCTGGGACGAGGTGTGGAACAACAGCAACGGCGTGCTCGACTACCTCGGCGCCGCACTCGGCGCCCTCTCCGGGCGATTGCGCGGACACCCCGGGGTGCTGGGGATCGAGCTGATGAACGAGCCGTGGCCCGGGTCGGCCTTCCTGTCCTGCTTCCCGAACGGCTGCCCCGGCTTCGATACGAAATATCAAGCGGCCATGCAGAAATTGACCGATGCGGTGCGTGCCGGGGACAGCGCGGTGAACGTCTTCTGGGAACCGAACGTCACCTGGAACGAGACCATGCCGACCAACCTCGGCAAGAATCCGCCGATCACCGCGCCGAATATCGCCTTCGCGCCGCACGACTACTGCATCCCCAGTCAGCTCGCCATCTACCTGGGCCTGCCCGAGTTCCTGCGCGCGCTGTGCCCGCCGCAGCAGGACAAGACCTGGGGCAATATCGACGCCTTCACCGCGCGGACCCAGCTGCCCACCCTGGTGACCGAATTCGGCGACGGCGACGCCACGGTGGTGAGCAATACCCTGACCCGGGCCGATGCGCGGTTCATCGGGTGGCAGTACTGGCACTACTCCTCGCGCTTCGGGGCGGGCGGTCCGAAGCCGGATCCGTTCACCGGGGAGCTGGGACGGCAGCTGGTGCGGACCTATCCGCAGGCGACCGCGGGCACGCCGGGCCGGCTGGCCTTCGATCCCGCCAATGGTGATTTCGGCTATCGGTACACGCCATCCGCCGGGACCGGTGCCACCGATATCTATGTCTCGGATCTGCACTATCCGGCTGGTTATCTGGTCCGGGTGGACGGCGGCACCGTCACTTCGGCGCCAGGCGCGCGGATGGTGACGGTGACGGCCGCCGGGTCGGGTCCGGTCACGGTGAAGATCAGCCGCCCGGGTTCGAAAACTGTTGATGCACTTGTGTAACGACTCGCGTGTGCTCGACGGTAGAGTGCACGGCGCCACTTCTGGACATGCGCCCAAATTGAGAGGGAACTTCGTGGAGACCAACATTCTTGCCGTGCAAATGCTCACCCGCCTGCTGCCCACCATCCTCAACCTCTCGATGATGGCCATGGGCGGGCTCCGGATGACCGCCATCTGACATACCCCCACGATGCTGATGCGGTAGCCGGTCTCGCACGGGTACGCTCACCGCGTTCACGGCAGCCGTGAACCTGTTCGGTGAGAAAGGTTTTCGCTAGTGAAGTTCGCAGGAACGAGACTCGTCGTGCGTCTCGTGCTCGCCCTGGTGGCGGTAGCGGTCGCGGCGCTGGCCGTGACCGGGTGTTCCATGATCAAGGACGCCAGCAAGTCCGACACCGCCAAGGCGAAGGTCGGCGACTGCATCAACGTCATCGAGGGTTCGGCGGTCGACTCCAAGACCGAGCCGATCGCCTGCTCCTCGGAGAAGGCGGTCTACCAGGTCGCGCAGGTCAACGACAAGAAGGTCGACTGCAAGGAGGAGCAGACCTCCTACGAGGAGACCCTCAACGGCGGCACCACCGCGTTCCTGTGCCTGACGCCCAACTTCAAGGAAGGCGCCTGCTACAACGAGAGCGCCACCACCGGGTACAAGTTCGTCGCCTGCACCGCCCCGGAAGCCTCCTTCAAGGTGACCAAGCGGATCGACGGCCAGGCCGACGAATTCCTCTGCGATTCGGCCGGTGGCGCGATCGGCTTCCGCGTCGTCCCGGACCCGAAGATGACCTTCTGCTTGGGTAACCCCAAGGGGTAAACCAATTTCGAAGCCTCGCCCCCGAACCCGTCGGAGTTCGGGGGCTGCTTCGTTTTCGGGCGGTCTACTCGACCAGGGCGACCGAGGCTATGCGGTGCAGGGTGAAGTGGCGGACGGAGCCGGTTACGGGGTCGAGGGCGTCCAGTTGGCCGCCGCCTACTTTGAGGGGTTCGACTATGCGCTGGGTGGCTACGCCGGAGGCGTCCACGTAGCCGATGTGGACCGGGCGGCGGGTGCGGACGGCCAGTTGGAGGAGGTTGAGGGTGGCGGCGGTGCTGGTGCGGGAGCCGTCGGCGCGGACGGTCTGGCCGGAGCGGGCGGTGGCGGCGCGATCGCCGGCGCGGAGTTCGGCTACCAGGGCTTGGAGTTGTTCGGTGCTGGGCGGGTTCGGGCGCCAGCCGGGGCGCTGATTGGTGCGGCCGGGCAGGCGGGCGCCGCGGGGGCGCAGGTCCACGACAGTGCCGGAGGAGTCCTCGCCGGCGGGGCTGAAGCCGGCGGCGCGGAGTTGCTCGAGGAGTTCGCCGAGCGGGGCCTGGGAGATGGCGACCGTGGGGGCGATGGCGCGCAGGGCCAGCTGGGCTGCCACGGGGGCGGCCAGTACCTCGGCGAGCAGGGTGGGGTCCTCGCTGCGCAGGAACGATTGCGCCATGCCCGCGCGCAGGCGGCCGTGGCGGCGGGCCACATCGTCGATCAGGTAGGTCAGCGATTGCGGGACCGGGGTGCGGGAATGGGTGGTGAACAGGTTGTGCAGTTCGGCCGCGGTCGCGCCGGCGTCCAGCGCGCGCCGGACCGAACTCTCGCTGAGCCGGTAAACCGTTGCGGCGCCGGCGGATTCGACATCGGCGACCAGGGCGACGCGATCCTGGAGTTCGGGGGTGAGCGGGCCGGGGGCGATCACGGTCAGATCCGCTTGTACGAGAACGTGATCCACCGGTTCCGGCAGGGCGGCCGCCATCTCCGATTCGGCGTCCTCGGGGCTGCCGTGCAGCAGCGCCCGGCCGGCGGAGGTGACCGCGCCGCGCGCCACCAGGCCCAGCGTCTGCGCTTCGGCGAGGGTGTTGGTCACCGCCTCCATGCGGTAGTGCCGCCGCCAGCGCGGTTGCCGCCAGGCCAGCACCCGGCCCAGGTCGGCGGCGGAAACCTCGGTGCCGGAAGGGTATTCGGCGAGCAGCCCCAGGATAGCGCGCCGATCGCGCACGGCGTGCACATTGCGCAGCTCCGCCGAGAGCGCCGCCAGCGGTTTGTCATTGGCGTCGCGCATGCCGATCATCCACGGGCAGCGGTCCAGGTCCAGCCAGGCTTGCGCCAGCACCACCCACCGGCGCGGCGGCACCACGGCCGACCAGGCGTCGGAGGTCGTCGTAGGGGCCCAATAGTCCTCGGTGCCGTCGCCGTCGGGCATGGGTTCGGGGGTGCCCTTGTCCAGCAGCCGGGCCGCCGCGAGCACCTCGGCGAGCAATCCGATCCGGTTCTCGTCGATCCCGGTTTGCTTTGCGACGCGGCGCAATTCGCGCACGCCGAGCCCGCCGGAGCGCAGCACGGGTGCGGGGGTACGCCCCAGCACCTCCAGCACATCGCCCGCATGCCGCAGCAGTTCGCCGACCTCTCCGGCGGCCGCCGCGTTCACATCGGCGGGCGCGTGCTTCTTCTGCTCGGCCTGCGGCGGCGTCAGCGCGTGCGGATCGGTGACCGGTTCGTTGCGCAGCACCTGACCGACCGAGATCGGCAGTTCGACGGTCTCCTCGTCGATCCAGTTGAGCAACCGCAATGCCAGCAGCCGCTGCACCGGCCGATCCGCGGGCGTGCCCGGCGCGGCATCCCGGGTGCGCCCGCGCGGCCCCGTCCCGGCCAGCTTCTCCAGCAGACCGCGTTCCGGCGGCGCCAATCCGGCCAGCGCCGTGCCGATCTCGGGTTCGGTGAGCGCGTCCGGCAGCTCGGTGGTGCTGCCCAGCGGCCACGGCAGCGCCTCCTGCGCCGCGCTCGTCAGCCGTAATGCCTTGTCGGGCCCCCAGATCAACGCCCGGCTGCGCAATCGCTCGATGGCGGCCCCGAGCGCGGCCGGCGCGACGCGATCACCCAGCAGCTTGCGCAGCCGAGTGCGCGGCACCGGCTGTCCGCGCCGCCCATCGGCCGCGCCTTCCACCACAAGGGTTTCGATGACCGCGAAATCGAGCGTGTCCAGCTCGTCGGTGGCCCGCAGCACCGAGGCCCGCTGTTCGGTGCGCGCCGCCAGCACCGCCATCGAAGCGGGCAGCGGGACGGCCAGATCCGGTCGCAATTGCAGCAGCGTGACCAGATCCTCGTCACTGCGCTTGGCCAGCCATTCGGACAGCACCGGCCCGTCCGGGGTCGCGGCGGTCGCGGAATCGCCGGATCCGGCGGTGGAGGTGGCGGTCTCGGTCACTGCGTCCGATCCGGGCGGCCGCCGCGCGACGGCCGCGAAGTAGTGGTAGCCGGTACGGGACTCGGACGGCCGAGGTCCGCGCGAGCGGTCTCGGCCCGGCGCACGGGCGAAAAGGCGGTTGGGCACCGGCCGGCCGCGATCGGGACCGCGAGGGTGGCGCGGCAACCCGCCGTGACATGGGCACGGCGCGTAGGCAATCCAGGGCGCGGTGCAACGGCCGCCGCGGGCGACAGTTGTCGGGTGCGCGGCGGCCGCTGCGCAGCGAGTCGCGCCGTTGACCGCATCAGGTGCCGGTACGGGCCGTCAGCGATTGATGACGGTGTGCGGGTGCACGTAGGGCAGCTGATCGGCCGGGAGCGGGAACTCGGTGTCCTCGCCGTAGGGCGAGAGGCTGCCGGAACGGGCCGAGGAGAGCTCGGTGACCGCGTGATCGCCGTTGGCCGTCTCGGGCCAGCCGTTGTCCACATAGGGTTTCTTCGTCTTGTTCACCACGCGCTCATTCTGGCATGAGCCCCCGCGGACGGCATTGTCCGGCACCCGGAAGTTTGCCCGCCGCACGACGATCGGGCCGAAACCGTTCCCGCAACACACAAATGCCCCGCATCTTCAGTGATGCGGGGCATTTGCGTAGCGCGAACGCGGGCGTCCTAGTGGGGGAGGAAGCTCTTGTTCGCTTCGAAGAAGTTGACGACCGAGGGATCCAACTTGGTGTTGTTGGCCTTGGTGGCATTGAGGAAGTCGAGGGCCTGCTGCGGGATGTTGACACCCTGCTGCTGCACCACCTCGATGGCGCGGTCCACGGCCTGGAAGACCTGCTGGCTGCTGTCGGCGACCTGTTCCTGCGCGGCCTGCGGGTTCCACTTGGGGGCCGAGTCGGCGGCGGAGGGCGCGGAGCGCTGGGTGGCGCCGCTGGAGAGGCCGAGGCTCGAGGAGCAGGAGGGCCAGGCGCCCCAGCCCTGCGAGGCGAGCACCTTCTCGGCGACCGCGATCTGCTGTTCGCGGGTGGCTTGGTTGGCGGTCGCGGCGTACTCGCCGCCGCCGTGTGCGGTCCAGGTGCTGGGCGAGAACTGCAACCCGCCCTGGAAACCGTTGCCCGTGTTGATGGCCCAGTTGCCGCCGGCTTCGCACTGAGCGAGGCGATCCCAGTCGGAGTCGGGTGCCGCGCTGGCGTTTCCGGCCAGTGCGACTCCGGCCCCGCCCAGGGCGATACCCGTCAGGGCAACCTTGGCGACGGTACGGCCGGTGTTACTCGGCTTGCGATGGCGTCCACTCATGTTCTGGTCGTTTCCTCTCGTACGCTCCTGCGAGACCGACTACCGGGGGCGAACTGAGAGGTCGTCCGCTCCGGCGCGCTGGTGCGCGCTGTTCCTCGCCCTCACCCTGGTTCCAGTTGGGGTCCGTGCCCGCGGGTGAGGTTCGGTGCGGCGGGCCGGTGGCGCCGGGCTGACCCGGCTGGTGACAGACATTACGACGGACTCCGGGAAAAATCACCATTTGGTAACCGTCGTGTCCGTGCGGGTCGCTAACCGGGGCAAGCGGTTCCGTTCGGCTTCTGTGCAGGTGGTCACGGCGTGTCCGCGCCGATAGGGGGCTGTCACCCGGCTGTGACCGTTCCGTTATGTGATGAAGATCACAGGTGTAGCCGGGTAACGAACCGGGCAACCAGGGGTGTCGCGGAGTGCCCGCGCACGCTCCCGCCCGCACGCGGTCAGCGCGCGCGGCGACCCGACCACAGCGCGAACACCAGGGCCAGCAGGAAGCCCGACGCGGTGCCGGCCATGGCGACGAGATACAGCCACACCCCGGGTTCGTAATCGGTCAGCAGGCCGATGCCGAAGGCGGCGATCACCGCCAGCAATCCCACCGACAGCAGCGTGAGAGCGAGATAGAGCAGCCAGTTCGCGGACCTGCGCGGAGACTGCTCGGAAGAGGTATCTGGCACATTCAGACCGTAAAACTCATGTGCTCGCGCTATTCACACCGGGGTAGACTCGAAGACAATCGCGTCCTGCATAGCTGTGTGGGGCGCGCTTCTTTATCGCAAACGAAAAGGTTGCGGGCGTGACTCGCCCGTCGACCACGACTGTGCCCGGAACTTCCCGGGCATCGAATGACGAACGGGTGAGCGCAGTGCCGACCGGCAAGGTGAAGTGGTACGACGTCGAAAAGGGCTTCGGCTTCCTTTCCCAGGATGAGGGTGAGGACGTCTACGTTCGATCGTCGGCGTTGCCTGACGGTGTAGAGGCACTCAAGCCCGGGCAGCGGGTGGAATTCGGGATGGCCGCGGGTCGCCGTGGGCCGCAGGCGCTTTCGCTGAAATTGCTGGAGACCCCGCCGTCGCTGCGCACCGAGCGCGAGCGCGGCGGCGACCGGCGCGGCAAGAGCTCCGACGCACCGCTGGTGCGCAAGTCCACCGACGAACTGCACGGGTTGATCGAGGACATGATCACCATCCTGGAGACCAAGGTGCAGCCGGATCTGCGGCGCGGAAAGTACCCGGACCGCAAGACTTCCCAGCGCATCGCCGAAGTGGTGCGCGGGGTGGCGCGGGAGCTCGACCACTAGGTCGACCACTGAAAGCTGAAAAGGTCCCGGAGGCAGCGGCTTCCGGGACCTTTTCGTTCCGGCGAGCGAAAGGCCCGGAAGCGCTTGCTTCCGGGCCTGTTTCGTCGTCGCTATACCTCGGTGTGGGCTAGACCTCGGTGTGGATGGACCACGCCTGATGCGGCAGGTAGCCCTCTTGGCCGGTCGTGTTGTCGCGCACCAGAATCGGCAGCTGCACCTCGACGACCACCAGCTTCAGCTCCTTCAGCGACGGAATCGTCACCGCCACCGTGCCTTTGTCGTAATCCATGAAACTGACCGTGTTCTGCGCGGTCGCGCCACTGGGTGTGCGGTAGATGGCGGTGATCAGCCACGGCTTGCCCGCGATGTCCTTGGGCAGCGACAACTGCAACGGGTCGCCGCCCGGCACGCGCAGATCCACCGGCTTACCGGTGTGGCAATCCGGTTGTCCCGCGACGCATTCCAGCGGCACCGGGAAACCCGACATGTCCTCGGCGGGCAGGATCTTGCAATCGCGCATCTGCACATCGCAGTACTGGTACGGCTGCACTGCCACCGATTTGCCGTGCGAATACGCGGTGATCTCCGGCTCCGGCCGCTCCGCATCGCGGGCGACCATCGCGATCACGCCGAAGTACGCCACCGCCACCACGAGCAGCGCCACTAGTGCGGCAACGAGCGTGCGGGCTTTGACTTGGCTCACCGTTGATTCCTTGTCCCTGACTAGGCCGGTTCCCCCGCGCCGTGTGCGCCGGGGACTTCCTGCTTCGCGTGCTGAGGTCGATTACCGCCCAAACCGGGCAGCAGCGAATGCCCACGGTAGCTGACCACCGTCTGGATCAATCCGAGCGCCATCACTCCGGCGACGACCGCGAAGCCCTTCCACCAGTCGGTGGGCAGCAGCACGCCCATCGCGCCGCCGATCACCCAGGACAGTTGCAGCACGGTCTCGGAGCGGCCGAATCCGGAGGCGATGGACTCCGGCGGCAGATCGTCCTGGATGGAGGCATCCAGCGACACCTTGGCCAGCGCGCTCGCACCCGCCGCGATCAAGGTGGCGACCGCCGCGCCGATCAGGTTGTCCAGCAACGCCGCCACCACCGCGATGCCCACGCAGGCGATGGTGCACAGCAGCACGATCAATTGCGGGCGGCCCAGTTTCATGCGCGCGCCGGTGGCATTGCCGGTGAAGTTGCCGATGGCCGCGGCCGCGCCGACCACGCCGAGCATGGCGGCCTGCTGCACCGGGCGATGCTCGGTGGCCTTGGCCACGAACGCCACGTAGAAGGTGAGGAAGCCGGTCAGGATACGGACCGTGCCGTTGCCCCACAGGCCGGTCACCACCGAACGGCCCAGCGGCTGGCGGCGTTTGTTCGGCAGCACCTGGGTGGGCTGGTTCGGATCGAGCAGTTCGGTGCGGGCGTCCGAGCCGTGATAGCCGATGGTGGCCGGGACCTCGCCCTCGGTGACCTCCACCCAGGACGGGATCTGCAAGCTCAGGTAGGCGCCCGCGCCGGCCAGGGCGGCGGCGAAGAGCAGCGCGCCCATCGAACCCATGACCATGGCGATCAGCCCGGCCACGCCGCCCGCGCCCAGCGTGCCGCCGACCAGGCCGAAGACGGTGAGCCGGGAGTTGGTGCGCACCAGGTCGATTCCCGGTGGCAGCACTCTCGGGGTGACGGCGCTCTTGAGCACCGAGAACGACTTGCTCATGATCATCATGCAGAGCGCCAGGGGGTACAGCGCCCAGTTGTCGATATTGAAGATGAGCATCAGGGCCACGAACACGCGGATCGCGAACGAGATGGAGAGCGCGATGCGGCGGCCGCGCTGGAGCCGGTCCAGCATCGGGCCGATCAAGGGTGCGATCACCGCGAAGGGGGCGATGGTGATCAGCAGGTACAGCGCCACCTTGGTCTTGGATTCGGCTGTGGCGCTGGCGAAGAACAGGGTGTTGGCCAGGGCCACCGCGACCGCGGCATCCGTGGCGAAGTTCGCCATGGTGGCGTAGACCAGGGCGGTGAGCCCGGATTCCTCCGCGCCGTCCGCCTTCGCGGCGCGCTTGAAGGTCGCGAAACCGCGTTCGGTCAGCTCGATGCTGCGGCGCGCGGCGACCCGCGTCACGGTCAGCTTGCGCGGGGGCTTGTGCAATCCCGCGTCGGGGTGATCCGGCTCGGGATCATGGGCCTGCGCCATCGGGCGGGTGGGGTCCGGGCCCGGCGCGTGCGGCGGTTCGCCCGGCGGTTGCTGCCGGGCCTGTGCGCGCGGCGGTTCCGGATGCTTCTCGTACGGGCGCGTGGGCGTGCGGTGCGCCAGGAAACCCGGTACCTCGGGCTCGTCCGGGCGGCGCGGAACCGGTCGCTGCGCTGGGGAATTCGCGGGCGGATACCGGTCGAAACCGGGGTGTCGTTCGATGAGTGGAGACTCCTCGTCGCCCCACCGACCGGAATCGGCACCAGGTTCACGGGGAGCAGTCACGCCCCCAATTCTTGCAGTGTCGCCCGGCAGCGGCTGCACGACGGCTGGTTATGACCGCCACAATTCCGCGCCGGGGCGCCATTTGCGGGGGTCCGGGGGTGCTCGCCCCCGGAAAACTTCCCTTCACTCCGCTACGAAGCGGACCTCGTAGCTGGTCGGCCATTTCTTGCCGGTGAGGAGAAAACGGTCGGTACCGGGCAGGTGGGCGATGCCGTTCAGCACATCGGTTTCGGGGGTGCGGGCGGTGCGAGGGAGTAGCCCGGAGGCGTCGATGACCGCGCGGACGTCGCCGCTGTCCGGATCGATCCGCAGGATGGTGTCGGAGGGCCAGACGTTGGCGTAGACGGAACCGTCCGGGGCGCAATCGAGTTCGTTGAGCTTGGAGTTCTTACGGCCGTTCAGGGTCACGGTGCCGGTGACCGCGAAGGTTTCCGGATCGCGAAAGGTGAGGGTGCCGGTGCCGTTGCTCATGACGACGCGCCCGGCGCGTGTGCACAATCCCCAGCCTTCGCCGTCGTAGGTGGTGCGGCGCAGCTCGGCCAAGGTGACCGGATCCCGGGCGATGGCGATGCCTTCGCGATAGGTGAGCTGCCAGAGCGTGTTTCCCGCGCGGGTGATGCCCTCGCCGAACAGCGGCGCGGGCAGATCCGCGCGCACCGGCTCGCCGCCACCGCTGAGGCCGGTCGCGCGGACGAACGACTGCCCGGGCAGCCCGGTGCTTTCGTAGAGGACATCGCCGTCCATTTCCAGCCCTTCGGTGAAAGCCGCGGTGTCGTGCGGGCGTGTCGCGATCACCTCGACACGCAGGCGGGGCGTGTCGTCCGTGTCGCGGGTACAGGCCGAACTCACCCCGCCCAGCCCCAGAGCTGTGGACAGCACGATCATGAGGCTGACTACCGGTGCACGACGTTTGCGCTCCATACGGCAAAATGTAGGGCGTGAGCGCGGTTGGAGTTTCGGAGTCCGTTGTACGGCCGATCCTGGCGGAGGCGGTCGACCTGGCTCGCCGTGCGCTCATGGAGTTGGAGCCCATCGGCGTCGGCGCCCATCTGGGCGTGACCGCCGAGGACGAATCCTCGGCCACCCACCACTTCGAGGCCACGCTGCCCGGCTATCGCGGCTGGCAGTGGGCGGTCGTGGTGGCGGCTCCCCCCGAGGCGGGTTACGCCACGGTCAGCGAGTCCGCATTGCTGCCCGGCCCCGACGCCCTCGTCGCCCCCGACTTCATTCCGTGGGACCAGCGCGTCCGCCCCGGCGACCTCTCGCCCGGCGATCTGCTCGCGACGCCCGCCGACGACCCGCGCCTGCTGCCCGGCTACGTCCTGTCCGGCGATCCCGTCGTCGACGAGGTGGCCCTCGAACTCGGCCTCGGCCGCCCCCGCGTGCTGTCCCGCGAGGGCCGCGAGGAAGCCGCCGACCGCTGGTTCTCCGAGTACGGCCCCGACACCGAAATGGCCCGCTCGGCCCCCGGCAGCTGCGGCGTCTGCGGTTTCTTCGTCCCGCTGGCGGGTTCGTTCCGCTCCGCCTTCGGCGTCTGCGCCAATGCCATGGGCGCCGACGGCCACGTGGTGCACGTCGACTACGGCTGCGGAGCGCACTCCGATGTCGAGATCCCCACCGGCGGCGGTTCCCCCCTCTACGAGGCGTACGACGACGCCGCGGTGGAGTTCGTCCCCGCCGAGGAACTCCGCAAGCCGGAACCCGCCCCCCTATCCGATATCGCGGAGCCCGAAGCCGATTCGGTCCTCACCGTCGAATCCCTCGCCGCCGCCGTGGCCGCCGCCGAAACCGCGACGGTCTACGCCGCCGCCGTCACCGAAATCGCCGCCACCGAGTCGACCGTGCTGACCGCTGTCGACGCGACCGGACCGGCCGCCGAGGATGCGGCGCAGGCCGATGTGGTCGCAGCAGCACCGGAGACCGGAACCGCGGTGGTAGAGGCGGATTCCGTCGAAGCCGCGGCGCCGTCCGACGCCGCCGCGCCGACCGCCGCTGCCGATGCGGAGGTCGTCGAGGCGGTCGCCGACACCGACACCGGCGCGGTGACGCTCTTCGACACCGCGGACCCGGACGCTCGCTACGACGACGCCTGGGCGATCACCGCCGTGAAGGTGGAGCCGGAAACGGCTCTCACCCAGCGCGATTCCGACATTTCGGAGCAGTAGCGGGTCCGGCCCGCAGGTTCAGCCCCGGCGCGAACGAATGCGGCGTGCGCGGTACAGGTCGAAGCCGCCGGCGTCACCCCTCGTCGATTCAGCGGCGGCGCAACCGAATCCGTCGCAGTAGGGGTTCGTGGCCCCGGGCCGGGGCGCGTGGTTCCCGGTGCAGCAAGTGCGCGAGTGGTGGTTCGGGGTGGCTCGGATGGTTTCGTCGTGGTCCCGGAGCAGGCTGGGGGCCGGAGCCTGTGGCGGCGTCACGGGTGTGGATCGAGACCGGTACGGTCAGGTGTTTTCTGGCGGAGCCGCGGCAGCTGCCGCGCGGCGGGAAGGGTGTGAGAGCCGGTGACGGTCGAGGTCGGGGATCCGTTCGGGACGGCGGGGTTGCGGGCCGGGGTGCTGGCGGCTTGGCGGGATTCGCCGACGCGGTTGCGGGAGGATTCGGCTACCGAGGCGGACCTGGTGCGGGCCGGGTATCGGGATCGGGTGCTCACCGAGCTGGCGCAGAACGCGGCTGATGCCGCCGCGAAGGCCGGAGTGCCGGGGCGGATCGCGGTGTGGCTCGACGGCGGAGCGCTGCATGTGGCCAATACCGGTGTGCCGCTGGATGTTTCGGGTGTGCACGCGCTGACCGCGTTGCGAGCCTCGGCCAAGAGCGGCGGGGATGCCGCGGTGGGACGGTTCGGGGTGGGGTTCACCGCCGTGCTGAGCGTGGCCGATGCGGCGGAGTTCCGGTCCAGCGGTGGGTCGGTGCGGTTCTCGCGGGCCGATACCCTCGCCGAGTTGGCGGCGCAGGGGATCGCGATTCCGGAGGGGCCCGAGGAATTCCTGGCGCCGGCGCTGCGATTGGCCTGGCCGGCCGCGGCGGAACCGGTGGCCGGGTTCGACAGTGAGATCGTGCTGCGGCTGCGTGCGGACGTGGATGCCGACGCCTTGATCGCGGGGATGCGGGACGAAGCGGTCGACCTGCTGCTGGAATTGCCCGCCCTGCGTGAGATCCGGATCGGGAACGACGAGATCTCCTGTGCCACCGAGGATCTCGCGGACGGATTGCAGCAGATCCGGATCGCCGGCGTGGACGAGGACGAGCGGGTGTGGTGGCAATACCACACCGCGCGCGCCCGTTGGCTGCTGCCGGTCCGCGACGGCCGTCCGGTCGCCACCGGTCCGGATGTGCTGCGCGCACCGACCCGGTCGGACGAAGAGCTCTCGCTGCCCGCCCTGCTCATTGCCGATATCGCCATGCAGCCGGATCGCCGCCGCCTGCTGCCCGGAGCGCATATCGCCGCACTCGCCTCGGGTTACGCCGATTTCGCGCGCGCCCTTCCGCCCCGCGACCGCCTCGTGCTGGTCCCGCTGCCCGGCTTCGCCCGCAGCGAAGCCGACAGCCTGCTCCGCGAAGCCCTGATCGCGGAACTCCGCGAGCACGAATGGCTGCCGGTGCTCGGCGGCAGCACCGAACTCGCGGGCTCGCCCGCGCGATCCGCGCTGCCGGACGTCCTGCCCGAGATCGATTCGGCCGAAACCGAATTCGCGACCGCCACGGCTGAGTATCCCGCTCCATCCGACAACGCTGCCCCGCATTCGACTGCACCCACCACGGCTGCCCAGACTTCGCCCGGTGCCTCCGCCGCGGATTCGTCCGCCGCTGCCCAGGGTTCGGCCGCCTCCGCCGCATCGCGCAATCCCTCCGCCGCAGCGTCGCGTGCCTCGTCTGCAAGATCCGCGCGCACCGCGCCCGAACAGTTCGAGTTGCTGTCGCCGGCGGGCCGACCCGCATTCCCGGTGCAGGGCGAGTTGTTCGAGGACGAGCTGGACCTCTCGTCGCCCCCCGCAGCCGGCCCGGTGCCGGACGGCGCACACAGCGCGGCCGCGCAGACCACCCGCGATCCGGACACTCGCACCGCGCCGGGCCCGACCGCAGGGGCTGCGCACGACAACGACACGCAGGCTGCGCCGGGCCCGAATGTGCAGGCTGCGCAGGGTTCAGACAGCGCGGAGCGCAGGGTCGAGTTGCCTCCGTTCGATGAGCTGGGGGTCAAGGCGGTGCCGCTCGGTGCGGCCGGCGAGCGATCGGTCGTGCGCGAGGGGCTGGCCGCGCCGAAGCGGGCGAGTGTGTTTACCGGTGTTACCGCGGAGCTGGCTCCGCTGCTGGCCGAAATGGTTGGGCCGCTGGTGATTCCGGAGCTCTCCGGACGGAACTACGCGGACGCGCTGGCGGTGCTCGATGTGCATCGGGTCGGGCTGGTGCGGGTCGCGGAGCTGTCGAGCAGCCTGGAGCGTGAACCGCAGTGGTGGTATTCGCTCTATGACGCCCTGGATCCGTTCGCGGGGGATCCGCTGTCGGTGGAGGAGCTGGGGGCGCTCTCGGTGCCATTGGTGGACGGCCGGGTGGTGACCGGGCCGCGCACCGTGGTGCTGGATGATCAGCTGGAGACGGCGATCCCGGTGCATTGGGCCCGGCTGGCGCATCCGGAGGCGGCGCACGAGCTGCTGGGCCGGTTGGGTGCGCGGACGGCTACGCCGGAGGATCTGCTGAGTGATCCGGCGCTGCAAGCGATCCTGGAGGATGATCCGAGCGATCCGGATACCGTCGAGGCGGTGCTCGGGCTGGCCCGCCACGCCAATGCCGCCCCGGGGGTGCTGCCGACCTGGCTCGGGCTGCTCGAATTGCCGGATGTGACAGGCGAATCGGCGCCGGCCGACGAACTGCTGCTGCCGGACGCGCCGCTGGCCCGCGTGCTGGTCGAGGATTCGCCGTTCACCACGGTGGACCCCGAGACGGTGGAGCGGTACGGCGCGGATGCCTTGCGCGCCATCGGTGTCGGCTGGGGTTTCACGCTGGTCACCGAATCGGATCCGACGGGGCCGGAGCATCACCTCGACGACGAGGAGACCTGGTGGGAGACCCTCGCAGCGGATCCGCGGGAACTCGTCGCCGTGCGCGACCTGGACCTGGTCGACGAGGCCGAATGGCCGGAAGCCCTGCGGCTCTTGCTCGATGACCAGAGCACCCGCGCCCTGCTCGCCGATCGCGACGGCTACACCGCGTGGTGGTTGCGGCAGCACGCCTGCATCGACGGCATCCCGCTCGGACTCATGCGGCATCCGGACGACAAGCTCTTCGCGGGCCTGCTGCCGCAGCTCCCGGGCTTCCCGGCGCTCGACCTCACCGTGTTGCGCGGGGTGCTGGCCGCCCCCGAGGTGATGACCCCGGCGTTCGCGGAGGAGCTGCTGGACGCGCTCGCCGACCCGGCGAGAATGCCGCTCCCCGAAGCGATTTCGCAGACCCACCAGCTACTGGCGGAGGCTTTCGAGGCGGGCCGACTGGATCTGGAGGACCTGTCCCTGCCGGATCATGTCCGCGCGCTGTCCGGCGCGGTCGTCGATTCGGCCGACGCCATGGTCCTGGACCGTGCCTCCTACGGTCCCGCGCTGCCCGCCGATCGCCTGGTGGTCGGCGATATCGCCTCCGCCGCAGCCCTTTCCGACCTGCTGGGCTTGCCGCTGGCCTCGGAAGTGGTCACCGCCGAGGTGGTCGGCTCCGGCCGCCCCACCTCCTGGGCCGCGGACCCGCTGGGCGTGCTGCTCCGCCTGCAATTCGACCTGCCCGCTCCCGCAGGCGAATTGGTGCTGCACGACGACCTGCGCGTCCGCTTCACCGGCGCTTACGAGGCCACCGTGCCGGTCACCTGGTGGGAGGACGGCGACACCACTCACGTCCAGGTGGGCCCGCGCCCCTAGTCCGGGGCTTTCCGGGAACCGGTCGCGCGTCCGTGCCTCCGGTTCCAGGACGGGCCGCGCCCGCGCCTATCGGCCCAGAACGAGCCGCGCCCGCCGCACGGTCTGTGCGGCGGGCGCGAATGGTATTGGGGTGGAAGGGTTTCAGGCGGAGTGCGAGACGATCATCCCGGCTAGCACATCCAGCTGCTCGCGCACCGCGGCGCTGTCGTTGTCGACCAGCCAGCGCAGCACGATCCCGTCGATGGCGGCCAGCATGAACCGGCTCAGCGTGGCGACGGAGACATTCCACTGGGTGCCGGTGGCTTCGCGCGCATGCTCGATGATGTCGGCGACGGTGGAGTCGTTGAACTTGTACTGTTCGCGCGCGATTGCGAGTTTTGCCGGAGTTTGTTCGCCTTCGCGAAGTGCGTAGGTGGTTGTTTCGTAGGTGAGTAGTTGACGTTCGGGAGTGGCTTCGATGTTGAGCCACATGAGTTCCAGTCCAGCGCGCACCAATTTCTGAAGCGCTTCTTTTCCGGTTCCGACGTCTTGCCATACCGCTTCGTTGGCATCGACGGAATCTCGCAATTCCATCGAGAGGGCCTTGACCAGCTCTGTCATGAGTTGGTCCTTGTTTTCGAAACAGTAATGAACCACACCGAGCGAAACACCGGCAGCTTGCGCGACATCGCGCGTGGTAACTCCTGCCACGCCCTTTTTTTCGGCAAGGCCGATGGCGGCCTCGATAAGGTGGGCCCGTCGTTCTTCGACGCTCAATCGGGAGGACACTCCGCAGAGTTAAGCGTCCATTGCGCGTGCAGTCAATTCGCCCGCTCGGAAAGTTCGCTTGCCGAGTCTGGCCTGGACGAACGTCCAGTTCTGTGGTTCGCTGCTCATCAACAGTAGAGAGGCTCGAATGGCGATGTCGGACAACGTAACCACCGGGAAAACGACGGTTTCGCGCCGGACGGTGCTGGCCACCGCGGCGGCGGGCTCGGCCGCCTTCGCCGTCTCCGCACACCTGACGATGTCCGAAGGTGAGGCGCGGGCGGCGGGCGGCGATTACCGCATCGGGGTGGGGATCTCCGACATCACCGGCCCCGCAGCCGAATGCGGCATGATGGGCTACTCGCAATTCGGGCAGGACACCGCCGGAATTCACCTGCGCCCGCGCGCCCGCGCCTACATCATCGACAGCGGTGAACGGCGGATCGTCTACCTGGTGGCCGACAACGGGATGATCTTCCAGTCCGTGCACCGCGGCGTCATGCAGGAGCTGGCACGGCGTTTCGGCGACCGCTACACCGAGCAGAACGTGCTGCTCACCTCCACCCACTCGCACGCCACCTGCGGCGGCTCCAGCCACGACTATGCCTACAACCTCTCGATTCTCGGCTTCCAGCAGCAGGTCTACGACGCCGAGGTGAACGGCATCGTGGAGGCCATCGCCGCCGCCGACGCCGATCTCTCGCCCGGCACCCTGGAACTCGGGCGCGGGGAATTGCACGACGCCAGCGTGAATCGCTCCCGGGTCGCCTTCGAACGCAATCCCGATAGCGACAAACAGGTTTTCCCGGACGCGATCGATCCGGCGGTCACCGTGTTGTCGCTTCGCAAAGGCGGCAAAGAGGTCGGCCGGATCACCTGGTTCGCCACCCACAACACCTCGATGAGCAACAGCAACCGGCTCATCAGCGCCGACAACAAGGGTTATGCGTCGTTCGCCGCCGAACACGGTGAGCACGGCGTGCGATACCTCGACGGCGCGGATTTCATTGCCGCGTTCCCGCAGACCAATTCCGGTGATATGTCACCGAACTTGAACCTTCACCCGACCGACGGACCGACGCAGAACGAGTTCGACAACACCCGCATCATCGGCGAACGGCAATATCGCGCGGGCAAATCCGCACTGGCCGCCGCGCGCGCCATCAGCGGACCGGTGGACAGCCTGCTCTGCTACATCGACATCGCCGATATCGAGGTGGACGGGAAGTGGACGCCCAGCGGGCAGAACCGGCACACCGCCGCGGCCTGCGCGGGCGTCTCGCTCATCGCCGGCAGCACCGAGGACGGCCCGGGGCTGCCCGGCGTGCCGATTCCGGAGGGCGTGCGAAACCCGTTCGTGGACGCGCTCGGCGGGGCGAACGCGCCGGTGCCCGATTGGCTGGCGGACGCGCAGGCGCCCAAGGCGATCGTCGCCCCGCTGGGCATCATGCCGCCGGTGCCGTGGGTGCCGAGCGTGGTGCCGATCCAGCTGGTGCGGATCGGGGAGCTCTATCTGGCCTGTGGCGGTGCGGAATTCACCATCGTGTCGGGGCTGCGCATCCGCCGGGTGGTGGCGGCCGCGCTGGGCGTGCCGCTGGAGCAGGTGCTCATGCAGGGGTACGCGAACGCCTATCACGAGTACGTGGCGACGCCGGAGGAGTACGACGCGCAACAGTACGAGGGCGGGTCGACGCTCTACGGCCGCTATACACTGCCCGCCTATCAGCAGGAGTTCAACCGCCTGGCAACGGCTTTCGCGGCCCGGCAGACGGTGCCGCGCGGCCCCGCGCCGCGTGACGTCTCCAACCTCCAGCCCAATTTCGTCGCCGCGCCCGGTCCCGATGCGACCCTGCCCGGCACCACCTTCGGTGATGTGCTCACCCAGCCCGCGGCCGCGTACGCGCGCGGTGAGCAGGCACAGGCCGAATTCGTCTCGGCCCACCCGAAACACAACACCCGTCGCAACGGCACCTTCCTGGAAGTGCAGCGCCGGAACGGATCCGGCTGGCAGCGCGTCGCCAACGAAGGCGAATGGGATGTGAAGTTCTTCTGGAGCAAGCGCGGGACCGATGTCTCGGTGGCCCGCTTCACCTGGGACATTCCCGGCGATGCCGCCCCGGGCCGATACCGGTTCCAGCACTTCGCCGATCAGCTGACGGCCGACGGCGCGCTCATCCCCTTCACCGGCATCAGCGGCGAGTTCGACGTGCTCTGAAGCTAATCCAGGCCGAGCTGCGCGCCCTTGTCGCCGCGGCGCGCGCTGCGGCGCTGGATGGCGAAGATGGTGTAGCCGAGCAGGCCCACCGCCATGCCCATCAGGCAGATCGGGCGGGCGGTGGCCCAGGCGTCGTTCAGCCACACCACGATGGTGGCGACGAGGAACGCGAGGGAGCCGACGGCCAGCACCGGGCGCGGGTCGGTAAGGCGCGGCGGGATCTGGGGGACGGGCTGGGTCACGCGCTCCAGCCTAGAGCGCGGGCGCGGGGCATGCCCGGCGCGCGGCCCGGTGCCCGTTCCGCCGCGAACATTCGGCTTGCGTACCGGTAGGTTCGCGCACTGGTGGCGCGGGGGACGCCGCAGGTGGAGACCGTGCGGGCCGGACAACGCGAACACCCGACCCGTGCGCGAGGCGTCACGTATCGTTTGCCTCTGTGACAACGCCTTCCGATATTCGAGCGCTCGCCGGTGACCTCTCGCTGGCGGTGGTGCGCTTGACGCGACATTTGCGCGGTAGGCGCGCCGATGCCCAGATTTCGCTGACCCAGCTGTCGGCGCTCGCGACGCTCAATCGCGAAGGGTCGATGACGCCGGGCGCGCTCGCCGCCAAGGAGCGCGTCCAGCCGCCCTCCATGACCAGGGTCATCGCCTCGCTGTCGGAGATGAGCCTGGTGGAACGCAACCCGCACCCCACCGACGGGCGGCAGATCATCGTGTCGCTCTCCGACGCCGGCCGCGCCCTCATCGCCGACGAGAACCAGGCGCGTGAAGCCTGGATGACCGATCAGCTCTCGGGCCTGCGCGCCGAGCAGATCGCCGTCCTGGAAGAGGCCGTGGGCATCATGAAGCAGATCGTCGACGAATCGGAGTAATCCCACTCCCGGGACCCTCAGGGACAAGCCCCTGAAACCCATGGGATGGGCGCGGACACGATCCCGGGGCCGTTCGGGCAAGCCCTGAAACCCCATGGGCGGGACTAGGACCCGAAAGCCCGGTCGCTGGGGACGATCTCGCGGCCGAGGGGGAACAGCGAGATCGGGATCAGCTTCAGGTTGGCCCAGGCGAACGGGATTCCGATGATGGTGATGGCGAGCGCGATGCTGGTGAACAGATGCCCCAGCGCCAGCCACCAGCCCGCCACGACGATCCAGACGATATTGCCGAGCATGGACGGCACGCCCGCCCCGGGCTTCTCCACCGCCTCGCGTCCGAACGGCCACAGCACGAACGAGGCGATCCTGAAGGACGCGATGCCCCACGGGATCGTGATGATCAGGATGCAGCAGATCAGGCCCGCCACCACGTAGCCCAGCGCCATCCAGAATCCGACCAGGACGAACCACAGGACGTTCAGAATCAGCTGGATGGGTTTCATGGCTCCAGCATGCCAGCGCACCGGCCTGCCTGACCACCGGGAAAACCCTGATTCGCCGCCGCGGGAAAGGCCGGGCGGCGCCATCGCTGACACCGCCCGGCCCTGGTTTCCCTTGCAGGGGGAACTCAGAAGAACCAGCCGATCTGCGGTTCGCGTTCGGGAACGAACGCGGCGTCGAAGGCGCGCAGGACGTCTGGATCCTTGGCTTGGATTCTATTGGCGGCAGCGAAGACTCGCGCTCGATGCGCACCGAAGTACAGACTACCCAGCACATCGATTCCGAGCTCGATATCCGGTGTTCTGGTGGTCGATTCGCACTCCGGCACGCCGTCCCGGACCCGCAGCGCGAAGTTGCCGCCCGCATCGCGGAACGGATCCTCCACTGCCACAACCAGATCCAGGTCCGTCGCGTAGTCGCGCGCGCCGAGCGCGGCGGGCACGTCCATCAGCCGGGTCCACAGCCCGTCCCAGCGGCTGCCGGGCTTCACCAGTCGCGGGTCGGTCAGCAGGTAGGGGAGTGGATCGTCCGGGGCGATGTCCGCCTCCACCTTGCCGACCAGGTCCAAGCTCAGCAGCACCCGCCACAGCGCGATATGCGCCTCGGGGGTGACGGCGCGGAACTCCGTCACGATCGCGACGGCCTGATCGTTCTCCCGCCAGTCCCGGCGGTAGAGCGCATAGCCGTCGGGGTGGGTGAGCGCGAAAAGGCTTGTCGCACCGTGCCGATGCGCTTCGGAGTCGGTGAACATCAGGTTCCAGTCGGCCGCCGGCCGGACCTGTGCGCCGGGGATCAGCCGCCGCCAGCGGTCGTAGATCTCCTCCACGTGCGGGCGGGCCGCCGCCGGGGATTCCATTCGCACGCCGCCGGGATCCGGTGTGGTGGAGCGGAATACGGCTTTGGTGCGATCGATGGTGATGGACTGCACCACCATGCTGGGGCCGTAACCGAAGCGGCCGTAGATGGTGCCCTCGCTGGCGGTGAAGACGGTCAGCGGGAGACCCTCGTCCTCGACGCGCTGATGCAGCTCGGTGTAGAGCGAGCGCAGGATGCCGCGGCGCCGATGGGTCGGCGCGACCACCACGCCGGAGACGCCGCAGACCTCGGCGATGCGCTCGCCGGGAACGGTGAGGGTCATGTGCCGGTCGGCGGTGTGGCCGACGATGCGGCCGTCGTCGACGGCGACCAGGGCGCGGTCGATCGGGAAGATTTCCTTCTTGATGGGGATCTCTTCGGGAACGTTCCGGAAGCCGAAGCAGGTTTCGATAAGTTCGTTGATCTGCGGCCAGTCGTCCTCGGTGGCCGAACGGATCGTGACGCCATTCGGGGATGCCATCATCCGACGATGACAGGTCGGCGATCGCGCCGCATCCGAATATTTCCGATCGAAAAGAACACCCGGAGGCACCTGTCCTCCCCGCCGTGACAGGTGCCTCCGGGGCCTTCCCCCCAACTTCCCCCCGTTGCGGGGCCGGTGGTCGGCCTCGCAAGAAGAACAATGCCGGGCGCGGCCAACAAGACGCTTAAAGCTTTCTTGTAAACGAAAAACCCCGCCGCCACGATGTGGCGGCGGGGGTGGACGGGTGGGTTGGGCCGAGCCCCGCCGAAATGGCTCCGCCCGCACCGGAATCGGTGCGGGCGGAGCCGAAAACTATTGCGCGTCAGCGCATCAGCGGCCGCTGATGTCGTGGTAGTCGCGCTCACCGTAACCGGTGTAGATCTGGCGCGGACGGCCGATCTTCAGCGGCTCGGAGTGCATCTCACGCCAGTGCGCGATCCAGCCCGGCAGCCGGCCCATGGCGAACAGCACGGTGAACATGCGGGTCGGGAAGCCCATCGCGCGGTAGATGACGCCGGTGTAGAAGTCGACGTTCGGGTACAGGCGACGCTCGATGAAGTAGTCATCGGTGAGCGCGGCCTCTTCCAGCGCCTTGGCGATGTCGAGCAGCTGGTCGTCGCCGCCGATCTTGGCCAGGATGCTGTCGGCGACCTTCTTGACCAGGGTCGCGCGCGGGTCGTAGTTGCGGTAGACGCGGTGCCCGAAGCCCATCAGCTTCACGCCGTCTTCCTTGTTCTTGACCTTGCGGACGAACTCCTTGACGTCACCGCCATTGGCCTTGATCTCGTCCAGCATCTCCAGCACGGCCTGGTTGGCGCCGCCGTGCAGCGGGCCCCACAGCGCGTTGATGCCGCCGGACACCGAGGTGAACAGGTTGGCGTCGGAGGAGCCGACCAGGCGCACGGTCGAGGTGGAGCAGTTCTGCTCGTGATCGGCGTGCAGGATCAGCAGCATGTCCAGCGCCGCGGCGACCTCGGGGTCGACCTCGTACGGCTCGGCCGGGAAGCCGAAGGTCATCCGCAGGAAGTTCTCCACCAGCGACAGCGAGTTGTCCGGGTAGAGGAACGGCTGACCGACCGACTTCTTGTAGGCGTAGGCCGCGATGGTCGGCAGCTTGGCCAGCAGGCGGATGGTGGAGAGCTCGACCTGCTCGGGATCGCGCGGGTCCAGCGAATCCTGGTAGTAGGCCGAGAGCGCGTTCACCGCGGACGACAGCACCGGCATCGGGTGCGCGTTGCGCGGGAAGCCGTCGAAGAAGCGCTTCAGATCCTCGTGCAGCAGGGTGTGCCGGCGGATCCGGTTGGTGAAGTCGTCGAGCTGGGCCTGGGTCGGCAGCTCGCCGTAGATGAGGAGGTAGGAGACCTCGATGAAGGTCGACTTCCCGGCCAGCTGCTCGATCGGGTAACCGCGGTAGCGCAGGATGCCCGCTTCACCGTCGATGTAGGTGATGGCCGACTTGGTCGACGCGGTGTTCATGAAGCCGGGGTCGTAGGTCACGTACCCGGTGCTGGCGAGCAGCTTGCCCAGGTCGATTCCGTCATTGCCCTCGACGGCCTTGGCGACGGTCATCGGGTACTCGCCGCCGGGGTAGGTGAGTACCGGCTTGGCGTCGTCGTCGACGTTGATGATGTTCTCAGCGGGCACGGAAGGATCCCTCTCAGGCTTGAAACCGTAGGCACCGGACGCGGTGGCGCACGATGCGCTTGAGTCAACGCTAGCCGCTGGGCGTTACGCCCGACTAATGAGGGTCACCCTTTACTACCTCACAGTCACCCCGTTACGAGGTGAGGTGCGGTGCGGTCATGTGCTATCGGCATGAACGCGCCGCGCCCCCGGAATGATCGACGCGGCAGGCTCCCGGATGAGCGGCCTTCGGTGAATGTCGAACTGCCCGTAGGACGGGTCAGGCCGCGACCACCGAATGCGCACGCGCGACCCGGTAGCGCACGAAGGCGGGGAAGATCAGCGCGGAGATCACCATGCCGATCACGACCAGTACGCCACCCCCGGCGGCGGCCGCCGCGGTACCCACCGCCGCCGCCGCGAAACCGTGCGCAACATCACCGATGCGTGGTCCACCCGCCACGACGACGATGAATACGCCCTGGAGGCGGCCGCGCATCTCGTCGGTGGCCACCGATTGCAGCATGGTGGTGCGCAGCGCGGCGGAGAACATGTCGACCGCGCCGCCGAATGCCAGGCAGGAGAAGGCGATCCAGAGGGCGACGGTGGTGCTGAGGGTGTGGCCGGCCGCGCCGACCGCCAGGCCGAAGCCGATCATGCCGATGCCCCACAGCACGATGAGGATCACCACGGCCAGGCCCTGGCGGCGAATGCGGGAGAGCCAGCCGGAGAAGACGCCGCCCAGCACCGCGCCGACCGACATGGCGGCGAAGAGCAGGCCCAGGGCGGTGCCGCCGTCATTGCCGCCGGGGAAGGTGTCGTGCGCGATCTCGGGGAACAGGGCGCGGGGCATGCCGAAGACCATGGCGACCACGTCTACGGCGAAGGAGGCCAGCAGGATTCGCTGGGTGGCCAGGTAGACGAAGCCGTCGGCGACCTCGCGCAGGCCGGCGCGGCGGGCGGTGCCGGTGGGCGGGATGGGCGGGAGTTTCCAAGTGGCCCACAGGGTTGCGAGCAGGGCGACGGCATCGAGGAGATAGAGGGTGGACAGGCCGGCGACCGGGATCAGCATGCCCGCCACCACGGGGCCCGCGATCGCGCCGAACTGCATGACCGTCATGGCGAGCGAATTGGCCGCGGGCAGTTGGTCTTCGGGCAGCAGGCGCGGGTAGATCGCGCTGCGGGCGGGCTGGTTGACCGCGAAACAGGCTTGCTGGACGGCGAAGAGGCCGAGCACCAGCCAGACATTGTTCAGGCCCGCGGCGGCCTGGGCCCAGAAGGCCAGGGCGGTGAGGCCGGTGCCGGCGCTGGTGATGAGCAGCAGTTTGCGGCGGTCCATCACATCGGCGAGGGCGCCGCCCCAGAGACCGAAGATGATCAGGGGGATGAGGCCGAAGAGTCCGGCGAGGCCGACATAGCCGGAGCTGTGGGTGATGTCGTACAGCTGCTTGGGCACGGCTACGACCGACAGCTGCGCTCCGATGACGGTGACGACGCCGGTGGTCCACAGGCGGCGATAGTCGGGGTTCCGGAGCGGAGTTATATCGGCGAGCACTTTCACCGGCGTGAGATTAACGCCACGAATTGCCTGGCGGCAGTCATTTACCGGTGATTCATCCCACGACTCGAACTATTGCGATCAAGCTCGAAAGGCAACTCTCAGGGGCTTCGCCTCTGACCCCGGCAGCGGGAACGCCTGATCAGGGTTGCAGGCGTTCGACTTTCATGGCGCTGACGTTGGTGTCGCCCGCCTCCAAGGTGACGCGCAGGCGGTTGTGCATGCGGCTGCGGCGGCCCTGCCAGAACTCGAGGGTCTCGGGCTGGAGCAGGAAACCGCCCCAGAACGGCGGCACCGGGATCGCGTCCACACCTTCGAAACGCGCGGTGACCTCGGTCAATTGTTGGTCCAGCTGGACGCGGGAGGCGATCGGCCGGGATTGCCGGGAGGCCCATGCGCCCAATTGCGAACCGCGCGGCCGCGATCGCCAGTAGACCTCGGTGAGCTCGGGCGCGACCCGCCGCACCGGACCGCGCGCGGTGACCTGGCGGCCCAGCGCGGGCCAGACGAAGGTGGCCGACGCGTACGGGGTTTCGGTCAGCGCCCGCCCCTTGAACGATTCGTAATTCGTGTAAAAAGTCACACCCTCGGGGGAGAGACCCTTGCACAGCACGGTGCGGGTGGCCGGGCGCGGCCCGGAATCGGTGAGCTCCACCGTCGCCAGCACCATGGCGTTCGGATCGGTGACCCCGGCGCTGGTGGCGTGTTCGATCCAATTGCGCAGCAAGGGCTCCCAGCCGTCGGCCAGCCAGCTCTCGTCAAGGTCGGTTTCCAGGCCCGGATGATTGTCACCCTGGTCCACCCCGTACTCCACCCGCATGGCGGCGATATCGAGCTCGGAAGTGGCGAATTTCTCCTGGTCAACCATGGACCAGACGTTACTCCGCAGTAATGCGCGCGTTAAGGTCTAGGAGATCGGCGAGGCTGCCCAGAGATCGGGCGGCCCGATTTGCAAGGAGAGTCACTACATGACTGCCAGCGCTGCGGTTCCCAGCTCAGTCGTCCCAGTCGACTTCGTCAGCGGTCTCGAAGGCGTGGTCGCCTTCACCACCGATATCGCCGAACCGGACAAGGACGGCGGCGCGCTGCGGTACCGCGGCGTCGACATCGAGGATCTGGTCGGCAACCGCGTCACCTTCGGCGACGTCTGGGCCCTGCTCGTGGACGGTGAATTTGGTCGCGGCCTGCCGCCCGCCGAACCCTTCCCGCTGCCCATCCACACCGGCGACGTCCGCGTCGACGTGCAGGCCGGGCTCGCCATGCTCGCCCCCATCTGGGGTTACCAGCCGCTGCTGGACATCGACGACGACACCGCCCGCGAGAACCTCGCGCGCGCCTCGGTGATGGCGCTGTCCTATGTCGCGCAGTCCGCGCGCGGCATCTACCAGCCGGCCGTGCCGCAGCAGAAGATCGACGAGTCGGCCACCATTACCGAGCGGTTCATGACCCGCTGGAAGGGTGACCCGGACCCGCGCCACACCGAGGCCATCGACGCCTACTGGGTGTCCGCGGCCGAGCACGGCATGAACGCCTCCACCTTCACCGCGCGTGTGATCGCCTCCACCGGCGCGGATGTGGCGGCCTCGCTCTCCGGTGCGATCGGCGCCATGTCCGGCCCGCTGCACGGCGGCGCGCCCGCCCGCGTGCTCCCGATGATCGAAGCCGTCGAAAAGACCGGTGACGCACGGGCTCTGGTCAAGGGCATCCTGGACCGCAAAGAGAAGCTGATGGGCTTCGGCCACCGCGTCTACCGCGCCCAGGATCCGCGCGCCAAGGTGCTGCGCGAGACCGCCAAGCGCCTCGACGCCCCGCGCTACGAAGTGGCCGCGGCGCTGGAACAGGCCGCCCTCGCCGAACTCCGCGAGCGCCGCCCCGACCGCGCCATCGAGACCAACGTCGAATTCTGGGCCGCCGTGATCCTCGACTTCGCCGAGGTCCCCGCCCATATGATGCCCGCCATGTTCACCTGTGGCCGCACCGCCGGCTGGTGCGCGCACATCCTCGAACAGAAGAAGCTCGGCAAGCTGGTGCGCCCCGCCGCCATCTACACCGGCCCGGCCCCCCGCCTGCCCGAGACCGTCACCGGCTGGGAAACCGTGGTCCGCAAGTAATC
>NZ_BDBK01000006.1 GCF_001612945.1 Nocardia inohanensis NBRC 100128 | reverse complement strand
CGGCCCACTCCCCGCGAGGAGAGCCGCCACTGAGCGCCCGAGGGGTTTCAGGGGCGTCAGCCCCTGAGGGTTCCCGGAGTGGGGTCAGGCTTTGACGACCACGCTGCCGATGACCATGTCGGAGAAGGTGCGCTTGCGGTCGTCCCACAGCGGCGCGAAATAGCCGATGTAGCAGGGCAGGCCGTCGAGGATGTGGGCGAGCTGCCGCACGAAGGCCATGCCGAAGCCCAGGGGCTGGCCGGTCTGTTCCTTGATGGTCCGGATGCCGACGATCTTCTTGCCGACCGTCTGCCCGGTGGTGCCTTCCTTGTAGATGTTGAACAGCACACCGCCGAGGATGGCCAGGTAGCCGATCAGCATGATCACGGTGCCGACGCCGGAGACCCCGCCACCGGTGCAGTGGTAGTCGTAGCTGCTGTTGTAGGACGACGGCTTGGGGCAGCTGACCTTCTCGGTGAAGACCGCGCCGGCGATGGCGACCAGCAGATAGCCGGGCAGCATGAAGATCAGGCCGTCGAGCAGGCGCGCGCCGACCCGCAGGCCCCAGTGCGCGTACTCGCCCATGGGCGCGCTGCCGTAGGGGGAGTAACCGTACTGCGGCGCACCGTAAGCCGGCTGTGCACCGTAGGGCTGCTGCGGAGCGCCGTAAGCCGGTTGCGGCGCACCGTAACCGGGCTGCGCACCGTAGGGCTGCTGGGCGGCGTCGTAGGCGGGCTGCGGCGCGCCGTATTGCGGCGGTTGCTGCGGGTAGCCCGGCTGCTGGCCGTAATCCGGTTGCGGCGCACCGTAACCGGGCTGGGGCGCACCGTATCCGGGCTGCCCGCCGTAACCGGGCTGCTGGGGCGGGTAGGGGTTGTTCGGGTATGTCATTTGTTTCCTTGGAGCGAATTCGAGGCAGCCGGAGTCCCGGCAGGGTCCACGTGCGACGGAGCGAACGCGTGGTCGGCTCCGCCGTCACCACGGCCGGGCCAGGCTACAGTCTGGCGGATCGGCGGCGATCGGTCGCGCCGAATATTCGGGGGTCCCGGCACTATTGGGTGTGGGCGGCCGAAAACTACCCGGGAGGTACGACATGGCGCTGGAGATGAGAACTCGCTGTGAACGCTGCGAGGTTGCCGAACTGGCCGCGGACGGCCCGGCCCGGATCTGCTCCTACGAGTGCTCCTTCTGTGTGCCCTGCGCGGAAACAATGCATGACGTCTGCCCCAACTGCGGTGGCGAACTGGTTGCCAGGCCGCGACGGTTGCAACAATCATGAATCTGGCTCTGGCCACCGCGTTTGTCCTCGAATAGCCTGCTCCGGTGTTTGACGCAGGACTATCGCGCCGCCGTCTACTGTCCGCGGGTGCGGCGTTGGCCGCGGGTTTCGTCACCGCCGGATGCGGTGTGGCCAATGGCAATTCGGCCGACAAGGTGCTCGAACCACCCTTGAGCCGGACCGATCTGAACGTGACGCCGGTGCGCGCGCCGATGGCCGCGGCCCTGGATCCGAATGCGATCGCGGCCAAATACGCGGGGCGGAAACCGGAATCGTGGGGCGCCGACATCTCCGGCGTGGTCAGCAGTTTCAATGCCGTGGGCAAGCAGTTCCACGTCACCTTCGACGCCTGCGGCGGGCCCGGCAACAACGACATCGACGAGAACCTGCTGAGTCTGCTGATCGCCCAGCAGATTCCGGCCACCCTGTTCCTGAACAAGCGCTGGATCGACGCCAACCCGGCCCGCGCCGCGCAGCTGGCCGCCAACCCGCTCTTCGAACTGGCCAACCACGGCACCGCGCACCGCCCGCTGTCGGTGAACGGCCGCGCCGCCTACGAGATCAAGGGCACCGGGTCGGCACAGGAGGCGGTGGACGAGGTGTGGGGCAATCACGAACGATTGGTCACCCTCACCGGTCACGCGCCCCGCTTCTTCCGTCCCGGCACCGCGCACTACGACGATCTCGCGGTCGCGATCGTCGGCGAACTCGGTGAGACCCCGCTCGGCTACACCCTCAATGCCGATTTCGGCGCCACCGCCACCGCCGCCCAGGTGCAGGCGAACATGAAGAATGCCAAGCCGGGCGGCATTTCGCTCGCACACATGCACCGCCCCAACTCGGGCACCGGCCCCGGCATGTACGCCGCGCTGCCCGCGCTCAAGGCCGGCGGCTTCCAATTCGTCCGGCTGCCCTGACGATTCGAAGCCGTCACAGGTCGCGGGAGGCTGCCCAGTCGATCGCCACGGATTCGCCGCGGTCGACGGTGAAGAAGGCGACTTCGAGGCGGCGGCCCAGATCCACCAGCTCCAGCGCGGACAACGGCACCGGCTGGGTGACCCGTACCCGCCATGGCGCGGGCTCGTCCCAGGCGTGCAATTCCAGGTCCAGCCGCAGCACCGGATTGTCGCGCCCGCGGTAGTCGGCGGCCACCGGACTCGCGGCCAGCACGGTCGCCTGGGCGCGGCGGCCGTGCGCCAGGATCTTGGCGATATTGGTGCGGGTGGCCTCGGCGGGCGCGGGGAGATAGAGCACCACCCGCTCCCGATCGCCCGGATCGACCCGGCAGGCGATGATGTCGCCCGGCTGCATCCACTCCAGATCGGCATTGCCCACCCGCTGCCGCACCCGGATCTCGTAGGGGTGCAGGTCCTCGACCCGGATCCGCACCCAGAACTCGTGCCCGCCATCGCAGCGCGCGGCCCGATCCAGCACGGTCGCGACGCCTTCGACCCCGTGCATGAGCAGCTCGCGCCGGGCGGCCGGATCCAGCAGCGGCCCGTGCCGGTTCAGCCCCCTGGACCCGAATTGTGAGGACAGGCGGGTGAACAGGCCGGGCCGGGGCGCACCCGGCAGGCGAGCCGCGCGAGCGGGATTCGCGGAGGCGGGCGGCTGGTCGGCGGCAGGGTCCGAGCGGTCGTGCGCGGCCTTGTTCATGATGGTGAACGGTAGTGGGTGTGTGTCATGTGCCACAGCGATACCCGGGGTTTGCCGAAGCCCGGCCACCGATCGTGTTGCACCGCCTACCCACTCGCAGCTGAGACCCGCGCCACGCTCTACCCTTGTCGCCATGACCTCTGCGTTCCCGACCATCCCCGACGATCTCAAGCCCGCCGACGGACGGTTCGGCTGCGGCCCCTCCAAGGTCCGCCCCGAGCAGCTACAGTCCCTGGTGGATGCCGGCGCTTCGGTGTTCGGCACCTCGCACCGGCAGAAGCCGGTCAAGGACGTGGTGGCGCGGGTGCGCTCCGGTCTGCGCGAATTGTTCTCCCTGCCCGACGGTTACGAGGTCGTGCTGGGCAACGGCGGCACCACCGCCTTCTGGGATGCCGCCGCGTTCGGCCTGATCCGCGAGAAGTCGCTGCACCTGAGCAACGGCGAGTTCTCCTCGAAGTTCGCCTCGGTGGCCAAGGGCAACCCGTTCATCGGCGACCCGATCGTCATCAAGTCGGAGCCGGGCGACGCCCCCGAGCCGACCTCGGATCCGTCGGTCGACCTCATCGGCTGGGCGCACAACGAGACCTCCACCGGTGTGGCCATTCCGGTTTCGCGTCCGGCCGGTTCGGAGAACGCGCTGATCGCCATCGACGCCACCTCGGGCGCGGGCGGTCTGCCGGTGAACATCGCCGACTCCGATGTGTACTACTTCGCGCCGCAGAAGTGCTTCGCCTCCGACGGCGGCCTGTGGATTGCGCTGATGAGCCCGAAGGCCCTGGAGCGCGTCGAGGAGATCAAGAACTCGGGTCGCTGGACTCCGGAATTCCTGTCGCTGCCGATCGCCATCGACAACTCCACCAAGGACCAGACCTACAACACGCCCGCGCTCGCCACGCTGTTGCTGTTCGCGAATCAGATCGAATGGCTCAATGGGAACGGCGGTCTCGATTGGGCCGTGAAGCGCACCGCGGATTCCTCCTCGCGCCTCTACTCGTGGGCCGAGACCAGCGAATTCGCCACTCCGTTCGTGCAGAATCCGGCGCTGCGCTCGCAGGTCGTCGGCACCATCGACTTCGCCGAGACCGTCGATGCGGCCCAGGTTGCGAAGGTGCTGCGCGCCAACGGAATCGTGGACACCGAGCCCTACCGTAAGCTGGGTCGTAACCAGCTGCGTGTCGGCATGTTCCCGGCCATCGATCCCGAGGACGTGTCGCAGCTGACCCGCTGCATCGATTGGGTCGTCGAAAAGATCGGCTGAGACCGGAAAAGGCCCTGGCGCACAGGGCCAAATGAGACACAGTATGCGGCGCGGGAGTCTGGCGACAGATTTCCGCGCCGCGTGTCTTGCCCCACGATTCACAGAAGTGCACTACTGTTCCAGAACGTGGGCGGTGTCGCGAGCCGACGCGATAAGGAGGTAACGGTGCGTGAACTTCGAGTAATCGGGTTGACGCCCGATTCCACGCACATCGTGTGCATCGATACCGAGACAGGCCAGAAGTACCGGCTGGCAGCGGATGACAAGCTGCGTGCGGCTGCCCGTGGAGACCTTGCCCGATTCGGCCAGATCGAGATCGAAATGGAAGCCACGATGCGTCCTCGCGATATCCAGGCCCGTATCCGTGCCGGTGCTTCGGTGGAGCAGGTGACCGAAGAGTCCGGTATGCCGTTGTCTCGGGTCGAGCGTTTCGCGTATCCCGTTCTGCTGGAACGTGCGCGCGCGGCCGAGCTGGCGCAGAAGGCGCACCCGGTCCGCAACGACGGGCCCGCCGTGGAGACCCTCATCGACATCGTGGCCGCCGCTTTCGCGGAGCGCGGGCACAATATCGAGGTCGCCGAATGGGATGCCTGGAAGGACGAGAAGGGCTACTGGGTCGCCCAATTGCAGTGGCAGGCCGGTCGTTCGGTGATCGCCGCGCACTGGCGCTACCAGCCCGACGCACACGGCGGCTCCGTGGTGCCGCTCGACGATCCGGCCTCCGACCTCATCGATCCCGACTTCGGCCGCGCCCTACGGGGTTTGGCGACCATCCTGCCGGATCAGACCGAGCGCGCCATCGACCACGCCCCGGTCCCCGCGCCCGCACCGCGTGAGGAGCGTGCCGCCGAATACGAGGCCGCGCCCGCCCGCGCCACCAGCCAGCAGTCCCTGGACGGATACTTCGAGCAGCGCGCCGCGGTCGGCGCGGACACCGTGCCGGTGCCCGCCGCTGCCGCCGCCCCCGCACCCGTCGCACCGAATCCGCCTTCGGCCCCGGATCGTTCGGACCGGGTCGGCGACCGTCCGGTGATCGAGCGGCAGCCGGTCGAGCGCACCGAGCGTCCGGCCGTCGAGCGCCAGACCGCCGAGCGTCCGGCTGTCGAGCGTCCCGTCGCCGAGCGCCACGAGCGGTCCACGCCCGAGCGCTCCACGACCGAGCGTCCGAATCCGCCCGCCGCACCCGCCGCCACGGCGGAGCTGCCGGCCGCCGCCGCGACGACCGCCGAACCTGTTGCCGCGGAACCCGCACCGGCCCAGCCGGCCGCGAAACCGGCTGCGCAGAAGCCGAATCGCGCCAAGCGCGGCGGTAAGGCTCCCATGCCGTCGTGGGAGGACGTACTCCTAGGCGTGCGCAGCTCGGGGCACTGAACCCCGTGTCCCGGCCGTAAGCGGAGCCCCTCGTCATCAGCTCCGCCCTTCGTCATCCCGGCATGCTTTCAGCCGGGATCCATTCGCAAGCTCGATGGAACCGTGTGGATTCCGGCCAAAAGCACGCCGGAATGACGGGATTGATGCTGCTGGGTTGCTGGCATCCGATCGCGTTTCATGATCGTGCCGCGTGATCATGAGTCCGGCGCGCCGGTAACAAGGTTGCGCAACTGCGACATTTCGGCCCCCGCAGGGGTAGATTTTTGGTAGAGGCAGTGATTGCGAGTCCGGCTCGAACACTGAGGTCGGCCCCCGATCGCTCGAGATTGCTAAAAGGTAGCTAGCTCAGATGTCATGGGCTGTTGCGCAATGAGTTCGGGAGGTGCCGGAAAGTGCCGTCCACCGTTTCGTCCCTCTGGTACGTCGATGCCCCCGACCCGGTGGCCGTGCTGCGCGCGCACCCCGGGCCCGATCCCGAGGCGGCCTGGGCGCTGGCCCGGCAGCTCAACCCGGACCGCGATGTGGTGCCCGCCGCCTCCGGCACCATGAAGGTGTGGGCCGGGCCCGACCCCGAATCCGTCTATATCGGTTGCTATCCCGGCGTCACCGTCGTCTGCTCGGCGCAGGCCGCGCTGCCCCGCCCCACTCTGCTGCCGGAGCTGCTGGTGCGGCCGCTTGCCTCCGAGCACACCTTCCTGGTCGCCTACGATCTCGCGTTGGGCTGGGGCGCGTTCGCGCATTGGGAGCGTGGGGAATTCCGCCGGGCCTTCAGCTCCACCCGGGTGAACATCCTGGAGGACGAGGGCCTGCCGCTGGTGTGGGAGCGTGAGCACTGGGCGGGGGAGCATCCCATCGAACTCGAGCCGGGGGAGCTGCCCGACCCGCAGCTGCTGCCCTTCGACCCGCCCGATTTCGCCGATGCCGCCAATCAGGAATGGCTCGGATTCCATTACCGCGGAAAGTCTTCCGCCGAGGCGCTGACCTCGGATCAGATCGAAGTGTGCGGGTTCTCGCTGTTCCCCAAGGGACAGGCGCCGCTGTCGGAAGCGCCGCCGGAGCCGCGGGTCGAGCACGAGAACGGCAGGCGCGGGCTGCTGCGCTGGCTGCGCGGGCGCGACCGGGTGTCGTGAGGTTCAGGCCGCGATCAGCGCGAACCAGCCGAGCAGTACGCCGCCGGCCAGCCCGGCGATCACCCAGCGGGTCACCGGCGCGTACCGCCAGCGCCAGGCGGTCGGGGTGGCGCCGCCGACCGCGATCAGGTTCACCGCGATCGCCAGCAGCGGATGCACCTGGGCCAGTGCGTCACCGAAGGCGTACACCCCCGCCGCGGTGAGTACGCCCACGCAGACGGCCACGGTGATGCCGGCCGCCCACGGGGTCGGCTCGGAGTACCCGTAGCCGTAGGGGCCGTCCGGCGGATAACTCACGGGGCTGCTCCTGGATTCACTCGATGCGCACTCTCTCGTAGAACGCCATGGCGGCGGCGGTGGCCACATTAAGCGAATCGGTCCCCGGTGTCATGGGGATACGCGCGCGAATGTCACTGGCCGCCATGGTCTCCTCGGTGAGGCCAGGCCCCTCCGCGCCCAGCAGCAGCGCCACCTTCGCTCCGGTCATGGCGGTGGAGAGCAGCTCCGCCTTCGGATTCGGGGTCAGCGAGATGATCTGAAAACCATTGCGGCGCAGCAGGTCCAGGCCGCCGGGCAGGGGCGGCAACTGGGCGAACGGCACCCGCAGCACATGGCCCATGGACACCCGCACCGCGCGCCGGTACAGCGGATCCGAGCACCGATCGCCGAACAGCACCGCGTCCGCGCCCAGGCCGGCGGCATTGCGGAAGATCGAACCGAGGTTCTCGTGGTCGTTGATGCCCTCCAGCACCGCGACCGTGCGCGCGCCGGCCAGCACCTGCTCGGCGGTGAGCTCGGCCGGGCGGGACGCGACCGCCAGCACCCCGCGATTGAGATGGAAGCCGACCACCTCCGCCATCACCTCGGCGGTGGCCCGGTAGCAGGGCACGTCCACCCCGCTCAACTGATCCGCGAGCTGCTCGAAGCGCCGCGCCACGCCCAGCAGTGCGTGCGGCCGGAAGCGCGAAGCCAGCATGCGTTCCACCACCACCGTGCCCTCGGCGATCACCAGACCTTTGCCGCCGGGCAGGTCAGGGCGTCGATCGGCATTGCTGAGGTCGCGGAAATCGTCGACGCGCGGATCACTCGGATCGTCGATATCTATAACTTCGGCCACCGTGTCATTCTCGCCACCCGCAGGCTCGCTCGGCGCGCGGGTCCGCCGGGATCGGCGTAGCTTTGTTGCCCGGGGTGGGACCGCCCCTGGCTTCGACTGTCCTCGCATCGTGCACCGAGAGCCGCGTGGGTGATCCGCGTCCCGGTGCACGCGAACCGAGATGAAGTCGGAGTGAACAAGCAGTGATGGTCAAAAGGTCGGGGGGCCAATCATTTTCAGTCGTGGTTCCGGTATTGAACGAAGAACGGGCGATCCTGCGGACGCTGGAGCGGCTGGCCGCGCAGGACGAGATCGACGAGATCGTCGTGGTGGACAACGGCAGCACCGATCGCACCCTCGAGCTGCTCGAGGAGTTCGCGGCCGCCGAGCCGCGGCTGATCATCGTCCACGAACCGCAGCGCGGGCTGGCCATCGCCCGCAATGCCGGATACAACAAGGCCGGCGGTGACATCATCGCGCGCACCGACGGCGACACCCTGGTGGCGCCGGACTGGGCGGAAACCATTGTCGCGCACCTGGAATCGCATCCGGAGACGGCGGCGGTCACCGGGCTCACCTACTACTACGACTCGCCGGTCGGCTGGTTGCTCGAGCTCGGCTACCGGATCCAGCTGCGCCGCGGCCGGTTCCGCGGTCAGGTCGGGAACGTGCACGGGCCGAATCACGCACTGCGGCGCACGGTGTGGGAGCAGATCCGCGACGAAACCAAGACGCGCCCGGATGTCATCGAGGATCTGGATCTGGCGCTGTGCCTGACCAAGCGGGGGCTGCGCATCGAACTGCTGCCCGAGATGAAGGCGTGGACCTCGGCGCGGCGGCGGCGCACCGACCCGTCCGCCTGGTGGCGGTTCCAGCTGACCGGGCTGCGCACCATCGCCGGGCAGGGGTATGACGTGCGGGCGCTGCATCGCGGCTTCATCGTGTGGGCGTGGGTGGCGCACACCGCGCAGTGGCCGCTGTACCGGTTCTGGGACTTCGAACGCCGGCGCTTCACGCTGCGCGGGGCCGAGCAGCGTATCTCCTCGATCGGGGAATGACGGCATTCGGCGGGGGTGCCATGAGCCGGGCGCGTCGCCCGACGGCCTAAGGTGATCAACGATCCCGATCCCCGAGTCGAAGAGGACAGCTTATGAGCAGCAAGCCGGAAATCGAGTACCAGGACGGCCCCGCACCCGCCGAGCTCGTGATCAAGGACATCGTCGTGGGCGATGGCGCCGAGGCCAAGCCCGGTGACACCGTCGATGTGCACTACGTGGGCGTCGAGTACGAGACCGGCGAGCAGTTCGACGCGTCCTGGGACCGCGGCGAGTCGATCGTCTTCCCGCTGCGCGGCCTGATCCAGGGCTGGCAGGAAGGCATCCCGGGCATGAAGGTCGGCGGGCGTCGCCAGCTCACCATCCCGCCGCAGCTGGCCTACGGTCCGGCCGGGTCGGGCCACCAGCTCGGCGGCAAGACCCTGGTCTTCGTCATCGACCTGCTGGATGTCCTGAACTGACAACAGGTTTCGGAAACCCGGGCTGTTACGGCCCGGGTTTCCGTGTTTTCCGGATCAGACCTTCACGACGATGGTGCTGAGGATCTTGTCGGCGAAGGTCTGCTTCTTGGCGTCCCAGATCGGCCAGAGCCAGCCGAGGTAGCAGGGCAGCGAATCGACGATGTGGCAGATGCGGCGGACGAACGCCATACCGAAGCCGAGGACCTGACCGTCGGCCTCGCGAATCAGCTTGATGCCCAGGATCTTCTTGCCCGGGGTCTGGCCGGTGGTGCCCTCCATGTAGATGAAATAGAGGCTGAGGGCGAAGGCGATGAGGCCGCCGAGGATGACGAGCGCGAGTCCCGCGCCGGTCAATCCGCCGGAGCATTCGGTGCTGTAGGAGTAGTCGCCCTCGACGGTGGTGCAGTCCATGTCCTTGGACCCGATGGCGAAGCCGATGATGTAGAGAATGCCCGACGGCACGCCGATGATGAGCCCGTCGACCAGGGCCGCGCCCACGCGCTGCAACCAGCTGGCGTAGGGCGGGGTGGGGCCGCCGTAACCGGGCGGGGGATACCCGTAACCGGGCGGTTGTTGCTGCGGATAGCCGCCGTATCCGGGCTGTCCGGGCTGCTGCGAGGGGTCGTTTGGATAGCTCATGGTCGTACCTCCAGCGGAGTGCGGGGGCAACGCCCCCGCTTCTCCCTAGAACTCTAAGAGCCGACGACCGTGTTCATGATGGTTCCGGCACTAGTCGCGGTCGCGCCGCCCAGCATGGCGTTGGCGATCATCTTCGGCGACTGCAAACCGCCGCCGCCCCACTTCTCCCAGGCGAACCGGCCACCGCCGTAGGTGATGGCCGCGATGCCCGACATCTGGGTGAACCAGGTGAAGTAGCGGAACAACTTCATGAGTTTGTCCGCCATGGGCGGGGTTTCGGCGGTGGGGTTGCCCATCTGGGCTAGGACCGAGCCGTACAGGTCGTGTGCGGCGAGCATCATGCTCACGATCGTTTCCTCTCCGTACCGGGATGGCGCTGGGGTGGAGCCGTGGAGTGGAGCAAACGGGTCGATTAGAGCAATTCGGGCATGATTTTAGCCGGGCGAACCGCCGAATGTTGCTGATTGTTTGCGAACTTCGGCCTATTTACGCACGATGTCCACCGGATCGGCCAGCATGGTGGCGATCTGCGACTGCTGTCCGACGGTGCGCTGCGGCAGCGTGTCGAGCGCCTGATTGGCCTGATTCCCCAGCGTGGTGGTGACCGCCTGCAACTGGGTGACGCCCGAGGTGAGCGTCGCGATGGCGGTGGTGAGCTGGGCGCCGGCGGTATCGGCTATCCCCGGAATACTCTTGGCCAGATCCGCGCCCTGATTCAATTGCGAACCCGCGTCGCCCAATCGGGACGCGGCATCGCGCAGCAGCTGACCGACCTGGGTATCCGGGGTGACGGCGGTGCCGGTGAGCGCGGCGAACCCGCTGAGCTGGTCATTCGCCTGGTTCGCGATGTTCTGCAAACCCTCCAGCTGGGTGATGACCGCGGCCAGCTGCGGATCGGCGGCGAAGGGCAGGCCCCGCAGCACCGGCAGCACGATGTTCAGGCCATTGCTCAATTGGCTCGCCGTCGAGGTGACCTGGCCGATGGTGACGCCGGTCGAATCCAGGGTCGCGGCAAGCTGATTCGCCTGCAAGGTAGCCGCGTTCAGGGTGGTGTTGAGCGAATCGATGCCTGAAGTCAGCTGCGACGCACCGGTTTTCGCCTGTTCCAGGAAGCTCCGCATCTCGTCGGCGCTGCCGGTGAACTGGCTCGCCCCGTCGGCGGCGGCCTGCACGCCCGCGCCCAGGATGTTCGCGGTCAAGGCCACCTGCGAGACCTGTCCGCGCGCGGAGTTCATGCTCGCGAACAGGGTGTCCAGCCCGCTCGCGCCGATCTTCTTGGTGACCTCGTTGACCGCCTCGTTCACCAGGTTCGCGTCGGCATTGTCATTGCTGGTCACCTCGACCTGGGCCTTGTGCGGTTTATCGGTGGCCAGCGAGGCGATGGAATCGGAGAGATCTGTGGGCAGGGTGACGATCACCGCGTAATCGTCGGTGGAGGCCGAATCCACCTCGGTCCACTCCCGGGACCCGCTGTCCTGCAACGCCTTCACAATGGTCGCGCCGGTCTTGCCGGTATCCCCGTTGATGATCGCCACGCCGGTCGGCGCAGTGGCGGACCAGCGCAGATAACCGACCGCGCCGGCCGCGGCGGCGACGGCGAGCACGAGTACCAATAGGGCGAGGCGGGTGCGTTTTCCGGACACCATAAAGACCGTAGAGGTATTGATTGCGGTCGGCTCTGGCGAATGTCTGAGAGTTCGGTAAAGTCCGCTAACCCGGCAGATCCAGCACCAATCGCGCACCACCCAGCGGTGATTCGTCGAAATAGGCGCGGCCGCCGTGCAATTGGGCCTGCTGGGCGACGAGCGCCAAGCCCAGCCCGGAACCGCCCTTGCTGGCCCGGCTGCCCCGGAAGAAACGCTCGAACACGGCTTCGCGCTCCTGCGGCGGGATGCCGCTGCCATTGTCGTCGACCACGATCACGATGTGCCCGTTCACCGCGCGATAGGCGGTGATCAGCGCTTCGGTGGCGCGCCCGTGCCGGGCGGAGTTGGTGAGCGCGTTGTCTATTGCCAGCCGCAGCCCGGTGGGCAGCCCCCGGGTGATCAGCTCCGGCGGGGTGTCCATATGCACCTTCAGGGACGGGAAATGCCGCATGGCGTCGTGGGCGGCGGCATCGCAGAGCTCGCTGACATCGGTGCTCACGTGATCGCGTTCATCGGTGAGATCGCCACGGGCCAGGCGCTCCAGCGCGGACAGGGTGGCCTCCACCCGGTTCTGCCCGCGTTGCAGATCGGTCAGGATCTCGCGGCGCTGCGCCTCGTCCAGATCCAGGGTGCTCAGCACCTCCAGATCGGTGCGCATGGCGGTCAGCGGCGTGCGCAGTTCGTGTGCGGAGACGGCGGCGAAATCGCGCGCGGTCTCCAGCGCGGCGGCGGTCTCGGCCTGCGCCCGGTCCACCCGCTCCAGCATGGTGTTGACCGCCTCGGCCAGCTTCTCGGCCTCCTTGACGCCCGAACCATCCACGGCCAGTGCGGGTTCCGTGTCCCCCGCGGAGCCGCGCCGATCCACTTCCCGGGTGAGATCGGCGATGGGCCGCACCGCGCGCCCGCCGAACAGCCAGCCCAGCCCGGCCGACGCGGTCACCGCGAGCACCGCGGCCAGCAGCACCCAGCGCCGCTGATCGGAGGTGGCGCGCTCGGTCGCGGTGGTCGGAATCCCCAGCGACACAGTGATTTCGGAATTCTCGTTGGAGGTATTGGTGGTGAGCACCCGATAGGTGTCGCTGCCCACCGTCACGGTGCGATTGCCGGGGGTGAGCTGGGGTAATTGCGTCGACGTACTGGCGATCACGCCGTTCTGATTGCGCACGGTCACCGCGAAATCCGCATTCGGCCCGAGCAATTTGATGATCTGCACCGCGAACACCGGCTGCACGCGGATCACCTGCGAGACCATGCTCAACTGCTGATCGGTCTGAGTGAGATTGTTGCGCTCGATGGCGTAGATGGTGACCCAGCTCAGAATGGCCACGATTATGGTCGCGCCCAGCGCCGCCGCCGCCGCGACCCGGGTGCGCAGCGAATAGGAGTGCCGGCGCTCGACCGGCATTTCCTCCGAAACGTGCGGCGCGCCGGTCATTTCGGTGCGCGGAGCACGAATCCCACGCCGCGAATGGTGTGCAACAGGCGCGGGGTGTCCTCGACCTCGAGTTTGCGGCGCAGATATCCGACGAACACGTCCACCACATTGGTGTCGGCGGCGAAATCGTAGCCCCACACCAATTCCAGCAGGCGCTCCCGGCTCAGCACCACCCCGGCACTGCGCGCCAGCGTGGACAGCAACTCGAATTCCCTTTTGGTGAGCTCGATTTCGCGTCCGTGCAGCAACGCGCGATAGCCCGCGACATCGACCTCCAAGGGGCCCACCGTGATCGCGCCCGGAATGGAGGAGGCGGGAACATCGGAGCGGCGGCGCAACAGGGCTTTGATCCGCGCCACCAGTTCGGCCAGCACGAACGGTTTGACCAGATAGTCGTCGGCCCCCGATTCCAGCCCGGCGATGCGATCGTCGACCGAACTGCGCGCCGACAGCACACAGATCGGGACCTCGTTGCCCATGGCGCGCAGCGCGGTCACCACGCCGGCGCCGTCCAGCACCGGCATATTCATATCGAGCACCACCGCGTCGGGCGATTCCTCCGACACGCTGCGCAGGGCCGCGCCGCCGTCCCGGGCGATCAGCACCCGGAAACCGGAGAGCCGGAGCCCACGTTCGACCGATGCGAGCACATCCTCGTCGTCATCCACGACCAGGACCGTAGGTAGCTCTCCGCGTTCGACCACGGGCTCCATTCTGCCGTCGCTACCTCAGTAGTTGTGGCAGGAGTCGGCCACCTGCTGGATGGCGGCGGTGATTCCGCTCGCGTTCGGGTTGTTCGCGGCCTGGCTCGCGGCGTCCGGATTGGCGGCCAGGTAGGCGTCCAGTTCGGCCTGGCGGGCCTCGGGGGACTGCTCGAACTTGGCCTTCAATTCGGCCTTGGTGTCGGGGTTCTGATCCAGGATCGAGGCCAGGGCGGGGGCCTTGGCGTGCAGCGCGGCGTCCACCTGCGACCAGGTGCAGGTCGTATTCAGCAGGGGCGCAACCATATCCGCGGGGCTCGCGGAGGCGGTGGCGGGAGCGAGGGCCAGCGCAACGGTGGCCAGCGCACCGGCGCCTGCCATGGCGGCCATCCGGCGATTACGAACGATTCTCATCGTCGACCTTCCCATCATCAGGGCGCGAATCCCTCGATTCGCGCCCGCACGACGCTAATTCACCCGCATGGGAGCGGGATGAGTCTTTTCTGAGAAGCCTGTGAGGGAAGGGACTCGGGGCCCGTCCCGGAGTTCGTCAGGCGGGTCCGGCTGGGTCGTCGCCCCCGGGCTCGGCGCCCAGGGTGTTCGGGTCGATGCGGCGGAGCGGCATGGTCATGGCCGCGGCGGCCTCGGCTGCCGCGATCCGCTCCTTGTCCTCCATGAGCGTCACCGCATCCCGGATCTGCTTCTCCAGGGTGGGCAGCATGGCCGAATCCTCGATGGTCGGCGGCACCTCCCACGAATCCCCGGCGGCGATCTGACGCATGGTGCGGCGCAGGATCTTTCCGGAGCGGGTCTTGGGCAGCGCGCTCACCGCGACCACGTCGTACAGGGTGGCGATGGCTCCCACCCGGTCGCGCACCCGCTCGATGACCTCGCGCCGCAGCTGCTCGGCATCGATGTCGACACCGGCCTTGAGCACCACGTATCCGATCGGCCGCTGGCCCTTGAGCTCGTCCGGAATGCCGACCACCGCGGTCTCGGCGACCGCCGCATGCCCGGCGATGGCGGCCTCGATGCCGCCCGCCGACAGCCGGTGTCCCGCCATATTGATCACATCGTCGCTGCGCCCGAGGACATAGAGGTAGCCGTCCTCGTCGAAGAAGCCGGAGTCGCCGGTCAGATAGTGGCCGGGATAGGCGGAGAGATAGGAGCGATCGAAGCGCGCGTCGTCCCGCCACAGCGTGGTCAGCGTGCCGGGCGGCAGCGGCAGCCCGATCACGATATTGCCCTCGGTGTGCGGCGGCACCGCATTGCCCTCGGAGTCCAGCACCCGCAGCCGGTACCCGGGCACCGGCACCGAGGCCGAGCCCACCTTGATCGGCAGTTGTTGCAGCCCGAGCGGATTCGCGCAGATGGGCCAGCCGGTCTCGGTCTGCCACCAGTGATCCACCACCGGACAATCCGGCCGCTCGGCCAGCAGCGTGCCGACCGCCCACTCGTAGGTGGCCGGATCCAGGCGTTCACCCGCGCAGAACAGCGCCCGCAGCGAGGAGAGGTCGTGCCGGTGCGCCGCTTCGGCATTGGGGTCGGCGCGGCGGATGGCCCGCAGCGCGGTGGGCGCGGTGAACATCACATGCACCCGGTATCGGTCGACCAGCCGCCAGAACGCGCCCGCGTCGGGGGTGCCGATCGGCTTGCCTTCGTAGAGGACGGTGGTCGCGCCGACCAGCAGCGGCGCGTAGACGATGTAGGAATGCCCGACGACCCAGCCGATATCGGAGGTCGTGCACATCACCTGCCCCGGGCCGACGTCGTAGATATTGCGCATGGACCAGGCCAGCGAGACCGCGTGCCCGCCGTTGTCGCGCACCACGCCCTTGGGTTTCCCGGTGGTCCCGGAGGTGTAGAGGATGTAGAGCGGATCGGTCGCGGCCAGCGATACCGGATCGGCGGGCTCGGCGCCGGCCATGGCCGCGTCCCAGTCCAGCCAGTGCGCCGCCACGGTCTCGGTGGACGCGGGCAGGAATTCGGTGGCCGCTTGTTCGGCAGCAAAACGAATGGTCGGAAAGCCATCCCGCTGTTTCACCAAAACATTACGGACAGCAGTGGTTTCGGCGATATCGAGCGCTTGCAAAACGATCGGTGGATATTCGATACGCCGACCGGGTTCCAGACCACCGGAGGCTGTGATTATCAGCACAGGCTCGGCATCGTCTATGCGAGCGGCCAATTCGTGTGCGGCGAACCCGCCGAAAACCACCGAGTGCACAGCTCCGATGCGAGCGCAGGCCAACATTGCGATGACCGCTTCGGGAATCATCGGCATATAGATGACGACGCGTTCGCCGGTTCGAACCCCAAGGCGCAGCATGGATCCGGCAAATCGGGCGACTTCGTCCAGCAACTCGGCATATGTGTAAACACGCCTGGCGCCGGTCATAGCGGAGTCGTATATTAGGGCGGGCTGATCCGCGCGACCCCCCTCCTGACCGCCGGACGAGCCGTCGGGGGCTGTGATCTCGCGCACATGCCGATCCAGCGCGTTGTAGGAGGTGTTGAGGCGAGCGTCCGGAAACCAACGGGCAGTCGGCTTGGACTGATTGTCGACAATCTGCGTGGGAGGCACGTCCCAGCTGATGCTTTCGGCCGCGGCGAGCCAGAACTCGGAGGGATCGACCAGGCTCAACTGATACGCCGGTCGGTACTCCTGCTTCGCGTTCAACCCCGTTGCTCCCTGCTCCGCCTGGTGTCCCTTACGAGCGGCCCATGTGTCCCTTACGAGCGCTGATGATGCCCGCCTCGATAGATCAGCCTGATTGTGGCAGACTTCACGCGACGTCCGGGCGGACGCCGCGACCTTTGATTTTGCCTGCAAACGGCAGGTCAGAGACCGGTGGTTGCCAAGAGGTCACACAAGAAGTTATTGATCCGTTAGAATCGCATGTCACATATTTCGGCCGTCATGGACGCAATTTCTCGGCCAGCCGCCGTTCTCGGTCAGCTCCGTCTGACGGGCCAAGCGTGCGATCGCGGAGGCTCGCTGATGGCGCGTGGCTGGGGCCAGTTTGGAAAGTGAGTGGGAGATGCGTGACGCCGCAAGGTCCGGCAGCAATAAGCGCTGGGCGCTGAGCAACTGGGACCTGCGATGGAAGGTGACGGCGGTGCTCGCCGTGCCTTTGTTGGTCGCGGTTGTGCTCGGAGCGTCGAGGATCTCGGCGGAGTTCGCCGAGTCGAGCCGTCTCTCGACGGCCGTCGATCACGTCGGGGTGATCCCGGCGATCACCGGTTTGAGTGCGCAGGCGGCACAGGTCGCCTCCGGTCAGATGGTCATGCTGGGCCCGAACCAGTCGCTGACCTCCGACCCGGAGCTCGTGCAGTTGGACACCGCCATCCAGTTCGCCGAGAAGGCCGCCTCCCGGTTGAGCGATATCCCGAGCGCGCGTTCCGCGCTCGACGACATGATCGTGGGCGCCAAGCAGGTCAAGGCCAACGGGCTGGCGCCGTCGAAGTCCATCCCGGACACCGTCGCCCAGGTCGAGCGGATCCGTGGCAACAGCGTCCGCACGGTGGAATCCATCGTGGCGACCATCTCGGACAAGAATGTGGACCAGGCCAAACTGCGCCTGGTCGACTCGCTGAACTCGCGCTGGATGCTCTTCAACGAAGTCGCCGGCATGGCCGAGGCGCTACGCAGCACCAACCCCAAGGACGGGGTGCGGGACATTCAGATCGGCGTGAACACCGAGCGGCAGATGCTGGCCGTGCTCGCGCACCGCTTCGCCGACGGCGACGCCCTCATCGCGGAACTCCAGCGGCAGGCCGACACCCGCGTGCAGCTGGTCAACAGCCCCGCCGCGCAGGCCGGGCAGCTGCCGGTCACCGAATTGAAGGACTCGCTGGTCGCCTCGATCAACGGGTATCAGACCATCGCGACCAATGCGACCAAGGACATCGTGTCCCGAGTCGACACCATCGCCTCGACCGCGCGCAGTGACGCCATTCGCTACACCATCATCGTGGTCGCCACCATCCTCGGCGCCATGGCTTTGGCCGTACTGATCGCACGCGCCATGATCGTGCCGCTGCGCCGGCTCCGCCTGGCCGCGCTGCGCGTCGCCGAATACGACCTCGCGCAAGAGGTCAGCCAGCTCCGTGACGGCGCCGACCCCGAAGAGGTGCCGCTGGAGCCGATGCCGGTGCACACCGACGAGGAGATCGGCCAGCTGGCCCGCGCCGTCGACGACATCCACGGCCAGGCGCTGCGCCTGGCCGCCGACCAGGCCGCCATGCGTACCCAGGTCAACGACATGTTCGAGACCCTGGCCCGGCGCTCCAAGTCCCTTGTCGATCACCAGCTCTCGCTCATCGAGGCGATGGAGTACGACGAGAAGGACCCGCGCCTGCTCGAAAACCTCTTCCGCCTGGACCATCTCGCCGCGCGTATGCGCCGTAACGGTGACAACCTGCTGATTCTCGCGGGCACCAAGCAGCGCCGGACCAAGTCCGCGCCGGTCGAGATCGCCGACGTGCTGCGCGCCGCCATCTCCGAGGTGGAGGACTACGAACGCGTCAAACTGGGTGCGACCCCGCGTGGTTCGCTGGTCGAGCCCGCCGCCTCCGACCTGGCGCACCTGTTCGCCGAGCTCCTGGACAACGCACTGCGCGCCTCTCCGCCGGAGACCGACGTGAAGTTCACCTTCGCGCAGGCGCACGACCAGGGTCTGCTGATCGAGGTCGCGGACCGCGGTATCGGTATGCCCCCGGCCGAAATGGCCGAGATCAACCGGCGTTTGGAGGCCGTGGCCGAGGTCGGCCCGGACACCGCCCGCCACATGGGTCTGTTCGTCGTCGGCCGGCTCGCGGAACGGCACGGCCTGACCGTGCGGCTGCGGCCGACCTTCGACACCGCGCGCGATCCCGGCGTGACCGTGACCGTGCACGTGCCCAAGCCGCTGATCGTCTCCGGTGGCGGCCCCATCTCGGTGCCGCCGCAGGGTAATCCGCAGCAGCCGGCTCCGGCCGCCGCGCCGCAGGGCGCCGGTAACCAGGCCGGTGCGCCGGCCTCCATGCAGATGCGGGCGGTCACCCGCACCGCCACCGGCAATGTGATGGTCACCGTCGATCCCGGTGTGAGCGGGCCGATTCCGGCGGGCGCCAAGCCCTCGGTCTCCGCGCCCGGCGCTCCGGCTCCGGCGGCCGCCAACGCGACCACGGCGCTGCCGCAGCGGGCCCCCGGCACCTCGGCGCTGGGTGGGCTGCCGCAGCGGCAGCCGGGCGTGAACGGCCCGACCGTCAAGCACACCGTCGCGCCGCCGGCCGCTCCCGGTGGGGCGAGACCCGGGCTACCCCAGCGGGATCCGGGCGCAAACGGCCCGGCCGCCCCGCAGTCGCAGCCGGGTGCGAACCTCCAGCCGCGGCAGCCGGGCGAAGCACCGGCCCAGCCGCGCGGCGGACTCGCCGCCAATATGCTCAAGCGCCAGGGCGGCGCGGGCGGATTGCCGCCGCGTCCGGGCGCACCGGGGGAATCGGGAATGCCGCAGCGCGGTCCGGGCGGACCGGGCGGTCTCCCGCAGCGTGGCGACGGAGGCAAGGGTCTCCCGCAGCCCGGTCAGTCGGGGGCCATCCCGCAGCGTGCGACTCCCTCCGTCGGCCTGCCGCCGCAGCGCGGTGGAGCTGAATCCAGTGGCCTGCCCCAGCGTGGCGATGCCCCGGGCGGTCTGCCGCAGCGCGGTGACGCGGCCGGTGGTCTGCCGCAGCGTCAGCCCGGAGCCAATGGCGCACCCGGCCGCGAGCCGGGCCTGGGCCAGCCGCAGCGTTCCGCCCCGGGCGGTCTGCCGCAGCGTGAGCCGGGCTCCAACGGCGCGCCGCCACAGGCGCGTGGCGGAGCGGAATCGGGTCTGAACGGCGGTCTGCCCCCGCGCGATGCGAGAGGCTCCGGCCTACCGCAGCGCGGCGATGCGAGCGGTCTGCCTCAGCGCGGCGAAGCGAGCGGTCTGCCTCAGCGCGGCGAAGCGAGCGGTCTGCCTCAGCGCGGTGAAGCCGCAGGCGGTCTCCCGCAGCGCGGTGACGCGAATGGTCTTCCGCAGCGCGGTGATTCCGCGGGTGGTCGCCCGCAGCGTGGTGACGCGGCTGGTGGTCTGCCACAGCGTGGCGATGCCTCGGGTGGTCTGCCTCAGCGTGGCGATGCGAGCGGTCTGCCGCAGCGTGGCGATGCCCCGGGCGGTTTGCCGCAGCGTGGTGACGCCGCTGGTGGTTTGCCGCAGCGTGGTGACGCCGCTGGTGGTTTGCCG
>NZ_BDBK01000005.1 GCF_001612945.1 Nocardia inohanensis NBRC 100128 | reverse complement strand
TCGCCCGCAGCGTGGCGATGCCGCCGGCGGTCTGCCGCAGCGTGGTGATGCGAGCGGTCTGCCGCAGCGTGGTGACGCCGCCGGTGGTCTCCCGCAGCGTGGCGACGCCAACGGGACCGGTCGGTCCCAGCGTGGCGATGCGAATGGTCTTCCGCAGCGCGGGGATTCCGCGGGCGGCCTGCCGCAGCGGGAGTCGGGCAAGCACGGTCTGGCTTCGCGTGACGGGGCGGCCGGGTTGCCGCCACGTGACGGTGTGGCCGGTGGTCTGCCGCAGCGTGGTGACGCGAACGGCCTGCCGCAGCGTGGGCCCGGCGGGCTCCCGCAGCGTGGGGACGCGAGCGGTCTGCCGCAGCGCGGTGATTCCGCCGGTGGCCTCCCGCAGCGTGGGGACGCGCTGAGCGGCGGTCTGCCGCAACGTGATCCGCTGCGTGATCCGCTGCCCGACGTGCTGCCGCAGCGCGGGCCCAACGGCCTTCCGGTACGCGATCCGGGCGCGGGTCTGCCGCAGCGTCCGGCGCCCATCCCGGGTGTCGGTCTGCCGCAGGGTGATTCCGGCGATCCCAAGGATCGCGGCCGGCACTCCTTCCGGTCGAATCCGCAGAAGGCGGCGTCGTTCTTCCAGACCCGGTTGCAGCCGGCCGCCGGCGACAGCGATGTGTCTTTCGGCACACCGATTTTCGCCGAAATGATGTCTGCCTGGCTGTCGGATCCGAACGCGGACCGGTCCCAGGTGGCCGCTTCCTTCGAATCACCGGGCGATGAGGGTTGGCAGGCGGCGCGCCGCGCGGTTGAATCCTCTGCGGAGAAGCGGACGGCCGCCGGTCTGCCGCAACGCGATCCGGGTAACCGGCTCGTGCCGGGCGGTGTCAACGGAAACGCTGACAAGGCCGCCCATCGCGACCCAGAATCCATCAGGTCAAGTCTCAGTCGTCACCAGCAGGGCGTCCGGGACGGCCGCGCGATGAAAGCTATGAACCTAACCGGAGATAAAGGAGACCGATGAACCCCGATCTAGGTGGTACGAAGCGACAGCTGGATTGGCTGGTTTCGAACTTCGCCAATGAGGTTCCCGGCGTTGCGCATGCCGTGCTCGTGTCCGCCGACGGCCTACTCATGGCCGCCAGCGCCCAGCTGCCCGTGGATCGTGCCGAACAGCTGTCCGCGGTGACCGCGGGCCTGGCCAGCCTCTCGGTGGGTGTCTCGAACCTTTTCGAGGGCGGCACCGTGTTGCCAGTCGGTGGTCGAGATGGAACACGGCTACCTGCTGCTCATGGCGGTCGGCGACGGCTCTTACCTGGCGGTGCTCACGAATACTTCGTGCGACATCGGCCAGGTGGGCTACGAAATGGCGTTGTTGGTCGAGCGAGTGGGCCAGACAGTTCAGGCCACACCTCGCGTCACGATGGGTTCCTGATGGCGGGATGGACATAGACAACGAACGCGTCGGTAGCGCCGAGCCAAGCCTCGTCCGCCCCTACTCGCTGACGGCCGGTCGCACCCGGCCGAAGGTGGAGTTGGCCTTGGAGGCGCTCGTCGCATCGCATCCGGTCGCCCTAGAGCGGCAGTTCTAACTCACCAATATCGAGACGTCAATCGTGGAGTTGTGCAGAGAATCGCCGTCGGTTGCCGAAGTAGCCGCACGCCTGGGTATCCCGATCGGGGTAGCCAGGGTGCTGGTCGCCGACCTCATCGAAGCCGGCCATGTGCGGGTATCGGCAACATTGAAAGACGATTCCAGCGACGATGAACGTCGCGAGCTGATCGAAAGGGTTCTCAGTGGACTCCGGCGTATTTGATTCGACGACACAGGTCGACACGCGCACCAGCAAGCCCACGTCGGCGAAGATCGTGGTCGCCGGTGGTTTCGGTGTCGGCAAGACCACCCTGGTCGGTGCTGTGTCGGAGATCGTTCCGCTGCGCACCGAGGCTTTGGTGACCAATGCCAGTGTCGGCGTGGACTCCCTGACCGGAGTCCCGTCGAAGGCCACCACCACGGTGGCCATGGACTTCGGCCGCATCAGCCTGGCCGACGACCTGGTGCTGTACCTGTTCGGTACGCCGGGCCAGTACCGCTTCTGGTTCATGTGGGACGACCTGATCCGCGGCGCCATCGGCGCGGTGGTGCTGGTCGACACCCGCCGGTTGGAGGATAGTTTCGCGGCCGTCGATTACTTCGAGGCGCGCAACCTACCCTTCCTGGTGGCCATCAACGAGTTCGACGATGCGCCCCGGTACCCGGTGGAGGATATTCGCCAGGCCCTCGCGGTCCCGGCGGATACGCCCATCATGTCGATCGACGCCCGTCGCCGGGAGCCGGTCAAGCAGGCGCTGGTCGCGGTCACCGAGTACGCCTTGCGCAAGGTTGTGCAGGGCTTCTAGGGCTTTCGTCATCCCGGAACGCCGGGGTGCGGTCCGTTAAGCTCGCGCCGTGAAGATCTCGGCGCGGGAGCTGCTCGGCGAATTGCTCGATCCCGGATCCTTCGTGAGCTGGGATCGTCCTCCGTTGGAGGTCGCCCGTTCGTCCGAGTACGAGGCTGATCTGCTGGCCGCTGCGGCAACGGCGGGTACCGACGAGTCGGTGCTCACCGGGGAGGGGTTGCTGCGCGGACGGCGAGTCGCCGTGATCGCGTGCGAATTCGCTTTTCTCGCAGGGAGTGTGGGAGTGGCGGCCGCCGAACGCATCGTGTCGGCGGTGGAGCGCGCGACCGAGCTGGGTCTGCCCCTGCTCGCCTCGCCGACCTCCGGTGGCACCCGAATGCAAGAGGGCACAGTCGCTTTCGTGCAGATGGTGAAGATCGCCGGTGCGGTGGCGGTGCACAAGGCGGCCGGGCATCCGTACCTGGTGTACCTGCGCGACCCGACCATGGGCGGGGTCTTCGCGTCCTGGGGTTCGCTGGGGCACATGACCTTTGCCGAGCCGGGCGCGCTGATCGGGTTCCTGGGTCCGCGCGTCTACAAAGCCCTGTACGGCAAGGACTTCCCCGAAGGTGTGCAGACCGCCGAAAACCTTTATCGCAGTGGGGTGATCGACGGCGTGGTGCCGGTGACCATCTTCCGTCGTATCGCGCATCGTTCCCTCACCGTTCTGTGCGACGAGCCCCAGTCGCTGCCCGAAAAGGAAAGCGATCCACGCGATTTCGATCATGGCGTGGGGATATTCGAAGCCGGGCACGAGTTGTACGGGCCCGCGCTGCGAGAAAGCGACGACACACCGGCGTGGCAGTCCGTGCTGATTTCGCGCCGTGCCGACCGGCCCGGTATCCGGGAGCTGCTGCGGCAGGTGACCGACCGAGTTCCCTTGTCCGGCACCGGCCAAGGGGAGCTGGACCGTACCGTGGTGCACGCGCTGGCGCGCTTTCGTGGTCAGCCGTGCGTGGTGTTCGGGCACGACCGGGCCGGGCAGTCGCCGGAGCAGACCATGGGGCCTGCGGCGTTGCGGGAGGCGCGGCGCAGTATGTCCCTGGCGGGGGAGCTCGGCGTGCCGCTGGTGCTGGTGATCGACACCGCCGGCGCTTCGCTGTCGCGGGAGGCCGAGGAGCGCGGTCTCGCGCCCGAAATCGCCCGCTGTCTAGCCGATCTCGTCACCTTGGATACGCCGACCGTCTCGGTGCTGCTGGGTCAGGGCAGCGGCGGGGGAGCGCTCGCGCTGCTGCCGTCGGATCGAGTGCTGGCCGCCGCGAACGGCTGGCTCGCGCCGCTGCCGCCGGAGGGGGCCAGCGCCATCGTCTACCGAGATATTCGTCACGCACCGAAAATGGCGGCCCGGCAAGGCATTCGGGCCAAGGACCTGCTGGCGAGCGGCATCGTGGATCGTATCGTGCCCGAATACCCCGATGCCGCAGACGAACCGGTCGATTTCGCGCAGCGCATGGTGGCCGCCATCGCCGGTGAGCTCGCGGAACTGCGCGCGAAACCCCCTGAAGAACTACGCGCCGCCCGCCGGTTGCGCTACCGCCGTCTCGGAGTTGCTGAAAGTTAGCAATTTCACACTCGCTCTACCAGCGCTAACACGCCGGGCTACGTGGTTGACGCCCGGTTGAACCGCTCCTACGGTCGATTGGGTGACTTACAGGAGCGAGACCAGCCCAGTGCCTTCCACCATCCTGAACGATGGCACGGTCATGCCGCGCCTCGGCTTCGGAGTCTTCCAGGTCAGCACCGACGATGCCGTGGCCGCGGTGAGCACCGCGCTCGAGGTCGGCTACCGCAGCATCGACACCGCGTCGGTCTACGGCAACGAGACCGAGACCGGCCGTGCCATCCGCGAGTACGGGATTCCGCGCGACGAGGTCTATCTGACCACCAAGCTGTGGAATGCCGACCAGGGTTACGACGCCACGCTGCGCGCCTTCGACGCCAGCATGGAGCGGCTCGGCGTCGATTACCTGGACCTCTACCTCATTCACTGGCCCATCGAGTCGGCCGGATTGTTCGTGGACACCTTCCGCGCCTTGCAGGCCATCAAGGCGTCGGGGCGCGTGGTGTCCATCGGCGTCTCGAACTTCACCGCGGCTCACCTGGAGCGGGTGATCGCCGAGACCGGTGAGACGCCGGTGGTGAATCAGATCGAGCTGCACCCGCATTTGTCCCAGCCCGAGCTACGCGCCTTCCATGCCGCGCACGGTATCGCCACCGAGGCGTGGAGCCCGCTCGGTCAGGGCGCGGCGCTGAAGGATCCGGTGATCGCCGCCATCGCCGAGCAGACCGGCCGCACCCCGGCCCAGGTGATCCTGCGCTGGCACATCCAGCTGGGCAATGTGGTGATCCCCAAGTCGGTCACCCCGTCCCGCATCGCCGAGAACTTCAATATCTTCGACTTCGAGCTCGACGGCGATCAGATGGCCCGGATCTCGGCCCTGGACAACGGCGGTCGCATCGGACCGGATCCGGACGTCTTCACAGCGGGTGCGCCCCAATAACCCGCCCTCGTCATTCCGGCGTGCTTTCGGCCGGAATCTCCAGGTATTTGGTCAGCTCCACGGCCGCGGCCCGCCCCGCGCGGTTCGCGCCGATGGTGCTGGCCGAGGGCCCGTATCCGATCAGATGAATCCGCGGGTCGGCCGCCACCTGGGTGGCCAGCTGCCCGGTCATGGTGATCCCGCCGCCCGGCCCGCGCAGCCGCAGCGGGGCCAGATGATCCAGCGCGCTGCGGAATCCGGTCGCCCACAAGATCACGTCGGCGGGCTGGAAAGTGCCGTCCGCCCAGCGGATTCCCTCGGCTTCGATGTGGTCGAACATGGGCTTGCGGTCCAGGACGCCGCGGGCGCGCGCCGCCCGCACCGCATCCGATTCCGGCAGCCCGGTCACCGAAACCACCGAGCCCGGCGGCAATCCGCGCCGCACCCGGTCCTCGACCATGGCCACCGCGGCCCGCCCCTGTTCCGGCGCGAATTCCCCACGGCGGAAGACGGGTTCGCGCCGCGTCACCCACGTCGTCGAAGCCACACGCGAAATCTCGTCCAGCAGTTGGATGGCCGTGATCCCGCCACCCACCACGACCACGCTTTTGCCCGCGAACTCGTCGGCGCTGCGGTAGTCGTGGGCGTGCAACTGCCGCCCCGCGAACTCCGCCGCGCCCCGGTAATAGGGAATGAACGGCTTGTCCCAGGTCCCTGTGGCATTGACCAGCCCGCGCACCTTGAATGTCCGCTCGTCCCGCGTCTCGGCGTGCAGCAGCCCGTCGACCTCCCGGTCCGGACAGGTGACCGGGGTGGCCCGGTCGCACACCACGCTCACCGAGATCGGTCGCTGCACCCGCAGATCGAACTGCTTCTCGTACAGCTCGAAGTAGTGCGGCACCGCCGTCGCGGCCTGCGCGTTCTCCGACCCCGGCGGCAGCGTCTCCTCGAACGACATCCCCGGCAGATCGTGCACCCGGTTCACCGTGCTCAAAGTCAGTGACGGCCACCGGAATTGCCAGGCCCCGCCCGGTGCGGGCGAATGATCCACGATCAGGAAGTCGTGTTCGGGCCGCAGGCCCAGCCGGCGCAGGTGGTATCCGACCGAGAGCCCGGCCTGACCCGCACCGATGATCAAGATGTCGACATCGGGTGTTGCTGTCACCGGGCCGACGTTACGCCCGCTTACAGTGTTTGATGACCAAGGGTATGCAGCACAGCGGGGAAGGGACACATGCTCGGAGTGAGCCGCGATGGTGAGGTCGTCACCATCGAACTACAACGCCCGGAGCGCCGGAACGCCCTCAACGGCGAGCTGGTGGCCCAGCTGCGCGCGGCGATCGAGGAGGCGGCGGCGACCGCGCGGGTGATCGTCCTGACCGGGCAGGGACCGCTGTTCAGCGCGGGTGCGGATCTGGACGGGGTGTATTCGCAGGAGTTCCTGGATTCGCTCTTCGCCATGCTGCACGTCATCGAGACGGTGCCGGTGCCGGTGATCGCCGCCATCAACGGCGGTGCGGTCGGTGGCGGGGTGCAATTGGCCATGGCCTCGGATCTGCGGGTGATGACCGAGGATTCGTTCATCGCGATTCCGGCCGCGAAACTCGGTATCTCGGTGGATCGTTGGACCATCAAGCGCCTGGTGACCATGATCGGATCGAGTCCGGCGCGCACCATCCTGATGGGGGTGGAACGCATCTCGGCGCAGGACGCCTACAACTTCGGGTTCGCCAACAAGATCGGCACCCTGGCCGACGCGCAGGCATGGGCCGCGCAGATCGCCGAACTCGCGCCGCTGTCGCTGCGGCATATGAAGCTGGTGCTCAACGAGGACGGCACCCGCGAGGCCGGAACGCAGGAGCAGGCGCAGGCCCTGGCCGCCGCGTGGACCAGTGCCGATGCCGCCGAAGCGCGGCTGGCCCGGCAGGAGAAGCGCGCCGCGAAGTTCGTCGGCCGATGAACGGGCAGCGCGTCGCCGCGACTTCGCGGAGACTGGTGGGTATGGCAGCGGGAGCATTCGGTCTTTCCTGGGTGGTGCGCGCGGCGTGGGGCATTCCCTCCGCAATGGGTGCGTCCATATCGGCGATCGCGCCGACCGCCAAGGGTTCGACCACCTATCGCAAGGGGCAGTTCCACAACACCGAGCCGAGCAGCCAGCTCACCGGCTCCGGGCTGGAATTGCTGTATCAGCTGGTGACGCAGCGCAATAACGGGCGGCCGCCGGGGAACATCCCGCTGGTCACGCCGGAGTTGCCGGAGCAGGCCGCCGATCTGGCGGTCACCTGGTACGGGCACGCCACCTGTCTGGTGGAGGTGGACGGCTACCGGGTGCTGACCGATCCGGTGTGGAGCGAGCGGGTTTCGCCGTCGGCGCTGGTGGGTCCGGCCCGCCTGCATCCGGTGCCGTCGCCGCTGGAGTCGCTGCCGCCGGTGGACGCGGTGCTGATCTCGCACGACCATTACGACCATCTGGATCGTGAGACGGTGGACGCGCTGGTGGCGGGGCAGGACGCGGTGTTCATCGTGCCGATCGGGATCGGCGCGCATCTGCGGCACTGGAACGTGCCGGAGCGGCGCATCGTCGAATTGGATTGGGGCACTTCGGTTTCGCTGTCGGAGCTGGAGCGGGCGCACGAGGACGGCACCGATCTGGTGATCACCTGTTCGGAGGCGCGGCATTTCTCCGGGCGCGGGCTGGTGCGCAACACCACGCTGTGGGCGTCCTGGTCGATTGCGGGACCGACCCGTCGGGTTTATTTCGGTGGGGATACCGGGTACACCAAGGCATTCGCGGAGGCGGGCGCTCGTTTGGGCCCGTTCGATCTGACACTGCTGCCGATCGGCGCGTACGACCGGCATTGGCCCGACGTACACATGAATCCCGAGGAGGCGGTACAGGCACACGCCGATCTGTGTGTCGGCGATCCCGGCCACGGGCTCCTGGTCCCCATTCACTGGGCCACCTTCAATCTGGCCTTCCACGGCTGGTCGGAGCCGGTGCGCCGGCTCGTCGAAGCGGCACAGGCCGCGGGCACCGACACGGCGGTCCCCAAGCCGGGACAGCGGATCGACCCGATTGGCCTCCCACCACGGGATACGTGGTGGGAAGATGTCCGCGAATGACCGATGGACCGAGAGTGAAGGAGCAGGGGCTGTGAGTCTTTTGGACACGCTCAAGGGCTTGGTCGGCAAGGGCAAGGAAGTGGCGGCCCAGAACGCCGAGAAGATCGAGCAAGCCGTCGACAAGGCCGGCGCGGTGATCGACGAGAAGACCAAGGGTAAGTACTCGTCGCACATCGACAAGGGCAAGGACGCGGTGAAGAACGCCATTCCGGCGGATACGGCCGAGGCCGCGCCCGCCGAGGCCCCCGCGGAACCGGCTCCGGCCGAGCCCGCACCGACCGAGGCGGCGGCCGCACCGGCCCCCGAGCCCGCCCCGGCGCCGGCCGCGGAGCCCGCCCCGGACGACAAGCCGACCGCTTAGTCGAACGTTTTTCGCACGGGCCGTGCGGGTCCGATGGTGCGCCATCGGTGACCCGCACGGCCCGTTGCCTTTTCGCGCCCACCCGTCATCCCGGCATGTTCTCGGCCGGGATACACACGGTGCTGTGTGGATTCCGGCCGAAAGCACGCCGGAATGACGGGGAGGGGTGCTTAGACTGTTGGTCATGGGGTCCCGGAGAAATTTCGGGGGTATTGAGGTTGGAGTGACCAACCTCGACAAGGTGCTGTACCCAGCGACCGGGACCACCAAGGGCGAGGTCATCGACTATTTCACCGCCATCGCCCCGGCCCTGCTGCCGCATATCGCCGAGCGGCCGGTAACCCGCAAGCGCTGGCCCAACGGGGTCGACGAATCCTCCTTCTTCGAAAAGAATCTGCCCGATCACGCCCCGAAATGGCTGGAGCGGCGGGAAGTTCAGCACTCCGACCGCACGGTCGTGTATCCGCTCATCGATTCGGTGGCCGGCATGGCGTGGCTGGGCCAGCAGGCGGCCCTCGAATTGCATGTGCCGCAATGGCGTTTCGACGGTGCGGAGATGGGATCCATCACGCGACTGGTCTTCGACCTGGATCCGGGACCGGGCGCGGGGCTGGCGCAGTGCGCGGAAGTCGCCTTGATCCTGCGCGATGTGGTGCGGGACGTGGGATTGGAGGCTTTCCCGGTCACCAGCGGCTCCAAGGGGATTCACATCTATGTGCCGCTGGACCGCAAGCTCGGCCCCAATGGCGCGTCCGCGGTCGCGAAGCAGGTGGCGACGAATCTTCAGAAGCTGCGCCCGGACCTGGTCACCGCCACCATGGCGAAGTCGGCGCGGGAGAACAAGGTCTTCCTGGACTGGAGCCAGAACAATCCGGCCAAGACCACCATCGCGCCCTACTCCCTGCGCGGGCGCACCGAACCTTGGGTGGCCGCGCCGCGCGCCTGGGCGGAGATCGAGCAGCGGAAGAAGCTGCGGCACTTGCGCTTCGACGAAGTGCTGAAGCGCTGGCAGGCGCAGGGCGATCTGCTGGCCGGACTCGATGATCCGGTGCCGGGCGATGAGCGAGCGCCGGAACCGGACCGGCTCGACACCTACCGCGCCAAGCGTGACGCCGGGCGCACCCCGGAACCGGTGCCGCCCAGCCCGCCCGCGGCCGGCCCCGGCGACCGCTTCGTGGTGCAGGAACACCATGCGCGGCGGCTGCATTGGGATGTGCGGCTGGAACGCGAAGGCGTGCTGGTCTCGTGGGCGGTGCCGAAGGGCCCGCCGACCGATTCGCACGAGAACCGGCTGGCCGTGCACACCGAGGATCATCCCCTCGAATACCTGACCTTCCACGGCACCATCCCCAAGGGCGAGTACGGCGGCGGGGAGATGAGCATCTGGGATACCGGCACCTACGAGACCGAGAAGTGGCGCGACGACGAGGTCATCGTGCGATTCCACGGTGCGCGCCTGGACGGGCGCTACGCGCTCATCCAGACCAACGGCAATCAATGGCTCATGCATTTGATGAAGGATCAGGGCGCGGCAGCGGAAGGCAATGGTGCGCAGCGGAATTCGGCCGTCAAGAGCGATGCGCCGTTCCCGCACGGGTTGCAGCCGATGCTGGCCACGCCCGGTGAAGTGGCGAACCTGGACGCCGGGAACTGGGCCTTCGAGCCCAAGTGGGACGGCTTCCGGTTGATCGCCGAGATCGAGGAGGATGCCGTCGTATTGCGCAGTCGCGCCGGGCATGTGGTGACCGGGAAGTATCCCGGTCTCGGCGCGCTGGCCGAGGAATTGGCCGGGCACCGCGTCGTGCTGGACGGCGAGGCGGTGGTCTTCGACGACCACGGCGGCGCGAATCTCGGTCTGTTGCGCGCGGATTCGGCCCGCGCGGTATTCGTGGCCTTCGACCTGCTGTACCTGGACGGAACTTCACTGCTGCGCAAGCGGTACGAGGATCGGCGGCGGGTGCTGGAGGCGCTGGCCGTGCAGGCGCCCTCCTTGAATGTGCCGCCGCGCCTGGAGGGTTCGGGAGCCGAGGCGCTGCGGTCGAGCCAGGAGCAGGGTATGGAGGGTGTGGTCGCCAAGCGCCGCGACTCGGTGTACCTGCCGGGCAAGCGCGGTCAATCGTGGCTCAAGACCCGCAATTGGCGCACCCTGTCGGTGGTGATCGGCGGCTATCGCCGTTCGGAGGCAAGGCAATTCGCCTCGCTGCTGGTCGGCGTCCCGCACCAGGGCGAGCTGTATTACCTGGGCCGGGTAGGCACCGGTTTCACCGAGCAGGAGCTGAGTCAGCTGGCCGATCAGCTGCGCCGCCTGGAACGCAAGACCAGCCCCTTCGGCAACGAACTGAGCACCGAGGAGCGCAAGGACGCCACCTGGGTGACGCCCCGGCTCACCGGCACGGTCCGCTTCATGAACTGGACCGAGGCCGGCCGGCTCTGGCATCCCGCCTGGATTCCGGCCTCGGACTGAGCTTTTCGCTCAGGCGCTCTTCTCCAGCAGCGGCACCAGCGTGTCGACATCGGCCACCAGCGCATGCCCCTGGAATTCGAATTCGTCCCAGGCCCGGGCCAATCCGGCCTCGTCGCGCCCGCCCACCGCGTCCTCCACCACCACCGGAATGAACCCCAGATCGGTGGAGTGCGTGACGGTGGGCGCGATCCCGATCTCCAGCGCCACCCCGCAGATGGCATAGGCGCAGATCCCCAGGTCGCGCAGCGTGGAGGCGAGCGGCGTCCCCTCGAACGCCGACATGGACGTCTTGTCGAAGACGATCTCCCCCTCCTGCGGCCGCAACTCCGGAACCAGCTGGAACCCGGCCGTATCCCGCTGCAAGATCGGGGTCACCGCCTCCACGGTGTCCACCCCCTGCCAGGCCATCGCCATCCGCAACGCGAACCGCCCCATCAACCGCTTCGGCAGGAACATGTGCCGCAGGAAGATCACCGGATACCCGCCCCGCCGCGCCGCCGCCACCACCTTCGAGACCCGCTCCACGATCTGCTCCGCATCCGGCAGCTGCGACAACACCCCCACCTGCATGTCGTACACGATGACCGCCAGCTTCTCCGGCGCGCACACCTCCTCCAGCGACTCCGGAATCTCCAGCCCGTTGCCGTACCGCATCCGTATCCTCCGCTCCACCAAGCCTTTTCGATCTCCGAGCCTACTCGTGGCGGGCGTGGTCGCGGCCGGGTCCGGACTCGCGCTTTTCGGACTCGGTGCACCGGACCGGTGGTGGCGGACGCCGCGGTCAGGCCGAGGCGGGTTGGGCGCCGGTCCGCGGTGCGGGCTTACCGCGGGCCGCGCCCGGATCCTCGACGATGCCGAAGCGGATGAGGCTTTCGGCGGTGTCGAGCAGGGTGGTTTCGAGGGGGCGCTGGGCCCAGCCGAGTTCGCGGCGCGCCTTGGCGGCGCTGAGGTGTTCCTCGCGGCCGAGGTAGCGGGCGGCGATGCGGGCATTGGCATCGAAGCGGGCGACCAGGCGGATCAGCCAGTCGGGGAGGGTGCGGGTGGCGACGCGGTAGCGGGTGGCGAGGGCCTTCGCCATCTCGGGGAACGAAACCTGTTCGCCGGTGAGGACATAGCGATTGCCGGCGGCCTGCGGGAGTTCCAGGCCGAGGCGGTGGGCGACGGCCAGGTCGCGGACGTCGACGGTGGAGAAGTTGAGGCGGGGGACGCCGGGCATCTCGCCGGAGAGCAGGATGCGGATGCCGTCCACGGAGGTGCCGTACTCGGGGCGCAGCACCGGGCCGATGATCATGCCCGGATTCATCACGGCCAGTTCGAGTTCCGGATGCTCGGTCACGAAATCCCAGGCGGCGCGCTCGGCCAGGGTCTTGCTCTTCTCGTAGGCGTCGCAGGCGGCGAGCTCGGACCAGTCGGCTTCGGTGGCCACCCGATCCTCGTGACCGACCCGCACGGCCGCGATCGACGAGGTGAGCACGACGCGTTCGATGCCGTGTGCGGCGGCCGCCCGCAGCACCCGCAGGGTGCCGTCCACGGCGGGGCGAATCAGCTCGTCCTCGTGATCGGGCACGCTGCCCGGGAACGGCGAGGCGGTGTGCACGACGAAGCGGCAGCCGCGGACCGCGTCGTCCCAGCCCGCGTCCGAGCCGAGATCGGCTTCGACCAGTTCGACGCCGGGCAGCACATCCGCCACGGCCTGGGCGCGGGCCACCGACCGGATGGTGCCGCGCACCCGGTAGCCGTGTGCCAGCAGTTCGGTGCTGACGTGCCCGGCGAGGTATCCGGAGGCGCCGGTGACGAGGACGAGATCTGACATGCCCTACTCCAATCTGAGCAGTGTTTAGAATCTAAACAATGTATAGATATCGAGGGTGTGGTTCGTCAAGCCTTTACGCTCAATCCATGCCGCCGACCAAGGACCGCTACCACCACGGAGATCTCCGGGCCGAACTGCTGCGCGCCTCATTGCAGTTGATCGAATCGGAGGGGCTGGCGGCGGTGAGCCTGCGCCGGGTCGCGCGCGAGGCCGGTGTCAGTCCGGGCGCGCCGTATCACCACTTCGCGGACCGGGCCGCGCTGTTCGCCGCGCTGGCGGCGGAGGGCTACGAACTGCTCCGGGCCGAGATGATCGCGGCGCGCGCGGCCGCCGCCGACCCGCGGGAAGCCCTGATCGCCATGGCCGAGAGCTATGTGCGTTTCGCCCGCGAGCACCCGGCTCGCTTCCGGCTGATGTTCCGGCCCGAATTGGTGCGGCCGGAGAAGAATCCGGCGACCGCGGTCGCGGGCGATGCCGCCTTCGCCGAGTTGGAGGATGCCATCGCGGTGGCCACCCGGGCGGGTTCGCTCACCGCCGAGGATGCCGAGACCCTCGCACTGGGCTGGTGGAGCATGGCGCACGGCCTGGCCTCGCTCACCCTGGACGGCAAGTTCGAATTGCGTTCGGCCCAAATGGGAACCACCTCGCAGGCCCTGACCGAACGCATCACCCGCATGTTCGCGGGGATCCTGGACGCGCCGCAAAAGCAATGAGCGGCAGCGGCTTCCGGCCGCTGCCGCTCATCGAGTCGGAGTGAATCAGTTGCGCTGGAAGCCCGCTGCCGTCCGCAGTCCGTAGCCGGCGACGCGGTCGATGCCGATGTGCAGCATCCAGGCCAGCAGCAGGGTGAACAGCGCGGGGGAGTCGATCGCCGCGCAGGTGTAGGCGACGGCCAGGGCGAGGGGGATCCAGGTGCGGTGCGCGAAGTTGTAGAACGGCACCGCCTTTCGCGGCAGCTGCCCCTTCGCGACCGGTTCGTTCGCGCCGATCGCGGCGAAGAAGGTCAGATCCGGTGCGATGAGTCCGGTGGCGAGCGCGGCCCACGCGCCACCGCCGTGCTTGACGCCCTCGAGGATCGCGAACGCCGCGAGGAACAGCGTCCAGGCGGCCCAGCCGAGCTTGCGGGCGATGGTGACGAAGCGCCGGGCGGGACGGGTGTCGGTGCTGGTGGCCGGGGTGGTGGCGATGGTGGTCATGCTGCGCTCCAGTGCTTCGAACCGTGGCTAATGCCGTTAGCTAAACGGTAAAGCTAACGGCATTAGCTTGTCAAGCGGCGGTGAGCGCGGGCTCCGGATCCGGTGCGGGCGTGGGCTGGAAGCCGGGTAGATGGCCATTGACGAAGGGGATCAGCAGCTGGATGAGCGGACCGATGCCGAAGGCGTACACCAGGGTTCCGATTCCGACGCTGCCGCCGAGCAGGAAGCCGATGGCGAGCACCGTGGCTTCCAGTCCGGTACGAACAAGCCAGACCGGTCGTCCGGTGCGACGGACCAGTCCAGTCATCAGGCCATCGCGCGGGCCCGGACCCATGCCCGCGCCGATGTAGAGCACCGTCGCCACCGCGTTCAGCAGCACGGCGGCGAGCATGGCGGCCACGCGCACCGGAAGATTCTCCAGCTCGGGCAGCAGTCGAATGCCGACATCCACCGAGATGCCGATGACCACGACATTGCTGACGGTGCCGAGACCGGGCCACTGCCGCAAGGGAATCCAGGCCAGCAGCACCAGTGCGCCGGTGATCGCCACCACGGTGCCGAAGCTGAGCGGGACGTGCGCGGTGACGCCCTGGTGGAAGACGTCCCACGGGTCCAGGCCGAGGGCGGCGCGGAGCATGACGGCCATGGAGAAGCCGTAGAGCCAGAGTCCGGCGTAGAGGGCGAGCAGGCGGCGCAGCAACATCGCTCCAGCATGGCGATGACTGGACTTCTGAAACAGAGCCAGTTGGCGATTGCTGGCCTGTTCCCGGCTAGGCTAGCGACCGGTCTGTCCGATTTGCCTGAGCCGCAATGCCTTTCGCTCGCAACGCCGTGGCAACGACGCGCGGGCAGGCGTTGACCAGCGGGTATGTCCGGCAGTAGTTTGATGGCTCCGATGCGCCGGAGCTGTGGTCGGCGCGATATGCCAAACCGTGTTGCTGGAGCGTCGGCTGGTTCGACGCTGGAGGCGCGATGCGGTGGCAGGAACTTCGGCCGTGGTGGCGTACGGCCCTCACCGTGCTGGCCGTGGCGGTGGCCGCCATCGTGGTGGTCCCGACCCGCGCGGATATCCCGTACCCCGACGATGATCCGTTCTACGCCGCGCCGGCGGACCTGGCGGACCGGCCGAACGGCGCGGTGCTGGATTCCCGCCCCATCTCGGTATTCGGCCTGCCGCTACCGGTCTCGGGCTGGCAGGTCCAGTACCGCAGCACCGATTCCGCGGGCGAGCCCATCGCCGATATGGCCACCGTCATGACCCCGATGACGCCGTGGCTGGGCGCGGGCGCGCGGCCGCTGCTGGCCTACCAGGTGGCCGAGGACAGCCTGGGCACCCAGTGCGCGCCGTCCTACGCGCTGCGCGGCGGGCTCGACTTCTCGATCGTGAACACCGTGCTGGACATCCCGTTCCTGACCGCGGTGCTGCTGCGCGGCTGGTCGGTGGTGGTGCCGGATTACGAAGGGCCGCAATCGCGCTTCTTCGACGGGGTGACCTCCGGGCGCGGCGTCCTGGACGGGATCCGCGCGGCCCGCGACTTCCCGCCGCTGGGCGTCACCGCCGCCACGCCGCTGGGCGCGTGGGGCTATTCGGGCGGGGCCTTCGCGACCCTGTGGGGCATGCAGCTGCGCGCCACCTACGCCCCGGACCTGCTCTTCTCCGGCGTGGTCTCCGGCGGCGTGCCGGCCGATATCGCGGCCATCGCCCGCAAGTCGGACGGCAGCTGGGCCACCGGCCTGTCGATTCTGATGCTGGTCGCGCTGGCCCGCAACGATCCCGGATCGGGCCTGCCGGAGCTGCTCAACGACAGCGGTCGCGAGCTGTTGAGCAGCGAATCGCACTCCTGCGGTAGCGAATTGGTGCTGCGCTACTACTCGCGGCATGTGGACGAGTTCGCGCTGGAGTCGAACCTGCTGTGGCACCCCACCTTCGAGGCCACCACGGCGCGCCAGGAGCTGGGCGACGTCGCGCCGGACGTGCCGCTGTACCTGTATCACTCCAATGATGACGACGTCATACCCGTGGCGGGCTATACCGCGCTGGTGAACCGTTATTGCGCGCTGGGCGCGAACCTCACCGCGGTGCACTCGGGCATCTCCGGCCACAATCCGGCCGCCGCGGTGGAGGCGTTCGGGGCCATCGGTTTTCTCACGGACAGATTCGCCGGTATTCCCTCATCGACCGGCTGCACCATCCGCTGAGCCCGCCGGGCGCATCCGGGAATCGGGTGCGCCCCAGCGGGTCTCGATCAGTTGTCGCCCGGCTGCGCCCAGCGGGTGCTGCCCGGCGCCGCGTTCAGCGTGTTGATCAGGTCGATACCGGCGATGAGCAGCGTCGGGCCGCCGACCACCAGGGTGCCGATGATCGCGCCGATGCCCGCCGCGACCGGCACGGTGGCCAGGCCGAAGGCGCCACCGGCGAAGCCGATCGCGCCGATGGCCGCACCGATGGCCAGGCCCACGAAGCTGCCGATGGCGGTGGCGATGCCGAACTGGCTGGAGAAGTTGGTCAGCGCACGCTGGTTCTCGGCATTGGAGGCAACCGGCTGCAACGCCGGGCGGGCCGCGGCGACATCCTTGGCGGGGGAGAGCCGCAGGGTGTGGGCGTCGTCGGCGAGCGCGGCCGGGATGGCGTACTCGAGGCCGTCGCTCTGGAAGGCCAACGGCAGGCTCACCACGGTATTGCCCGCGATGTCCTTGACGTTCACGGTGCCGCCGGCGAGCTCGAACTCGCCGTTGGTGAGGGTGGTGACGACGGTGGTCCCGGCCAGCTGGGTCTGGTACCCGATCTCGGGGACGGCCGAATCCGCCTGTGCCACGCCGGATCCGGCGAGGGCTACGGCGGTGACCAGTGGTGCGGCAACAGCGGTGATCTTGCGCAGCATGGAGTTTCCAATCTTCATCAGGTTCTGGCGGCAACACCGAGTCGGCCCGAAAAGATTCCCTCCCTTTTCCACGTGCAGGCCACCCCAGGATCGCAACGCGTTCTACAACTGTTCACCGTAGACCCAAGTGCCGACAAGCCGGATAAGTTTCGACTCGAGTGTCGATCAAATCAGCTGGTCGACTCCGAACGCGAGCCCGCATACTCCCAGCACCACTACCAATGCCACCGCGTCCGCGAGCCCGGGACGGCTGGGCCGGGCGGTGAGTTCACCGGTGCCGCCGCGGGTGGTGATGGCCTCGCCCAGCTCCCCGGCCCGGCGGCTGGAGACCGCCATGCTCGCGGTCAGGATGTCGACCAGCGGATCGGCGGTGCGGTGCAGCAGTGCGCCTTTGGGCCGCAGCTTGCGGGCGGCCCGCAGTACCCGCATCTCGTCCAGCAGCAGCGGCAGTCCGCGCAGCGTCAGCGCCACCACCACCGCCCATTCGTCCACCGGGACGCGGTGCCGAACCCCGTTGCGGGTCCAGCCGATTCGCCGCAGCGGGCTGCCGAGCCGGGCCAGCGCGGGCGCGATATCACCCATCGGCGTGGTCCAGGCGATCAGGAAGGACGCGCCCAGCAGGATGAATCCGAACATCAGCACGTTGGCGTAGCGCAGCAGCGCGGTGCCGCCGATCGGCAGGTTGATCAGCGCGCCGATCAGCACGCCCAGCCACAACCACCACGGGAAGCGCGGCAGGGTGCCCAGCGGCAGCCGCGCCAGCAACCACACCGCGACCAGGAATGCGATGCTGATTCCCAGCACCGGCCAGGACGGCGCGACCATCAGCACCAGGCTGATCGCGAAGGCCGCGATCATCTTGGTACCGGCCCAGAGCCGATGCACCGGGCTGTCGACCGGTACCTCGCGCAGTACGACGCCGCTCATCGCGAACCTCCGTGGGTCTCGGGCCCGGTCGCCGGTCCCAGATCGAGCCGTGGCGCGGCGGCGAACGGCGGTGCGGTGGCGAACGGCATTGCGGCGTGGGCGGTTTCGGGGATCAACCCGCCGCGCAGATGCACGATGCGATCCGACACCGCCGCCACATCACCCACATCGTGCGAGATGACGATCAGCGTATGCCCCGAATCGCGCAGCCGGGCAAGCAGTTCCACCACGCTCGCGCGGCTCTCCGGATCGAGTCCGGCGAGCGGTTCGTCCAGCACCACCACCTGCGGCCGGGCGGCGACCATGGCGGCCAGCACCACCCGCTTGGCCTGTCCGCCACTGAGATTCTCGATGGACCGGGCCGCCAGCGCCCGATCCAGGCCGACGGCGTCGAGGGCCTTGCCGATGGCGGAGCTGCCCTGCCCGCCCCAGTCCTCGATCTCCTCGCCCACGGTCTGCCGCTGCAATTGCAGCCGGGAGTGCTGGAAGGCCAGCTGCACCTTGCCGATGTGCTTGTGCACCGGCCGATTTCCGCGATCGTCGGCCAATTCGCAGGTGCCGCCGGAGGGTACGGTCAGCCCGGCCATGATCCAGGCCAGCGTGGACTTGCCGGAGCCGTTGCCGCCCACGATGAGCAGCGTCTCGCCGCGATACACGGTCAGATCGATGCCATGCAGCGCCGGAGCCTCCCAGGGCGTGCCCTTGTTGTAGGTGTGGCGAACTCCCCGCAACTCCAGGATCGGGGCGCCCATCGGGCGGCGTCGCGGATCGTGCACCGGTCGCGGCCAGGCGGGCAGCTGATCGACCATGCGCCCCTGCCGCAGATGCACCACCCGGTCGGCGGCCGCGGCGTCGGCCTCGTGGTGGGTCACCAGCAGCACCGCCATCCCGTGCCGGCGCGGCAGATCGGCCAGTAGCGCGACCAGTTCCCGCCGCCCTTCGGGATCGATCATGGAGGTGGCTTCGTCGGCGATCAGGAAGCTGGGTCTGCGGGCCAGCGCCGCCGCCACCGCCAGCCGCTGCTGCTGCCCGCCGGAGAGGGTCGCGGTTTCGCGCCCGCCCATCCCGCCGAGCCCGACCTCGGTCAGCAGCCCGTCGATATCCACCGCGGCGGCGGCCCCGTCCGGCAGCCCCCACACCACATCGTCGGCGACCAGCACGCCCAGCGTCTGGCTCTCGGGGCGCTGCAAAACCATTGCGGTGCCGCCGAGTACGCCCAGCCCGGCCGCGCCCGGCCGATCGACGCGGCCGCCGGTCGGTGGCCGGCCCGCGAGAATCCGGGTGAGCGTGGACTTTCCGGAGCCGTTGTGCCCGACCACCGCCACGAACTCCCCGGCCCGCACGGTCAGATCGATCCCGCTGAGCGCGTCGGCGCGGGTCCCGGGATAGCGGAAGGACACCTGCCGCAGACTGATCGGCAAGGGCATCACCGGCCGGTCGTCGGCGGGCGCGTCGAGCAGATCATCGCGGCCGGGCAGCCAGGCCAGCCGGTCGAGCACCGCGCCCAGCACGAACCAGGACACCACCCCGCTGGCGATCATGGCCAGCACCAGTCCGCCGCCGATCCACAGCCACCACCAGCGCAAAGCCATCTCGGTGAGGTCGGCGACGCCCTTGCCGAGCGGTTCCAGCGCGGACGCCCGCGCCGCCAGATTCTCGATGCCCTTGGCGGTATTGCGAATGCTGTCGAATACCAGTTGCCGCGACCTCGAGAACAGCAGCAGCATGCCGACCGAGAACACCGCCCCGGCCAGTCCGGCCAGCGCCGACAAGCCGAGCACCGCGAGCAGCCCGCCGTGCCGCCGTTTCACGATGCCGATAATGCTGCCCAGCACCGCCACGCTCACCAGGTTCACCGCCGGCACGATGCCCGCGGCCACGAAGGTCACCAGCGTCGCGGCGATGGTGGTGGCGATCAGCGCGCGCAGCCGGTGCCGGTGCGCGAGCAGTCCCATCGGCACCGCCGCCACCAGCTGCAAGGCCGCCGCCATCGGTACCAGCGACCCGACCGTCACCAGCCCGACGGTCGCACCGCCCATGACGGCGGCGGTGGCGTATTCGATGGGGCGCAGCGGGCCGTGCGGGAGAGCCGGCTCGGGCGGGCGTTCGAGCATGCCGCCACGGGCTCGGGACGAATCGGTCACGCTCACCAGTCTGCCGTGTCGCCACGACTCGCAGGTCGACCCACGCGAACCCCCGTCGTTCCGGCGTGGTTTCAGCCGGAATCCCCCCTACGGAGTTCCGACCGGCTCCTTGGAGAGTTGCCGTATCAGGATCCATTTCACCGAGGGCGCGTCCTGCGGCGGGTTCTCCCACGGCCGCTGCTCGATGAGCAGGTGGTATTCGTAGCCCGGCTGGAACTCGAATCCTTCGATGCCGCCGTAGTGCAACTCCCAGGAGACGTTCGGATCGCGCCGCACCTGGAGGCAGAACATCTGCCCGACGCCGGTGCACGGCGCTTCCTGATCGGCGACGTAGATTTCGAACCGCTCGGTCCCCAGCACGGTGGGCGCGGGCTGGATGGTCGAGGAGGTCGCGGTGCCGGCGTGCTGATCGGGTGAGCAGCCGACCAGCGGCAGCGACGCCAGGAGCACGAGCGGAGCAACAAGCCGGAGGCGGGTGCGCATGTGCGCGAATATGCCACAGCCGGGCCGGTGAACCCCGGTTTCTATGTCGCGCGGGTGAGTCGGTAATCGGAGAGCCGGACCTTGCGGACCTGGCGTCGATAGGACCGGGTGGTGCCGGGCCAGTTATTGGTGATCCGGCCCGAGGCCGTGCGATACCAGCTGGTGCAGAAGTTCCACGGCGTCCGGCGCAGCCGCTCCTGGAGCCGGTCGTTGAATTCCCGCTCCACCTCCGGCCGCACCTGGAGATACTGCCCCGGCCGCTCCGCCAGCAGTTGCACCGCGTGCCGGATGTACCGGGCCTGCGATTCGATCATGTAGATGATCGACCCCACCCCGAGATTGGTATTGGGCCCGTACACCAGGAACAGATTCGGGAACTCGGGCACGGTGATGCCCAGGTACGCGTGCGCCCCGCCGTCCCACGCATCGTCCAGCCGCACCCCGCCGCGCCCGCGAATCTTCATGGGCCACAGGAACTCCGTCCCCTTGAACCCGGTCCCGTAGACGATCACGTCGGCCGCGTGCACCACCCCGTCCGAGGTCTTGACCCCCTCCGGCACGATCTCGCTGATCGGCGTGGTCTCCACCGTCACATTCGGTTCGGCCAGCGCCGGATAGTAGTCATTGGAGAACAACCCCCGTTTACACCCGATCGGATAGTCCGGCGTCAGCTTGGCCCGCAGCTCCGGATCCGGCACCTGCTCCTCTAGATGCCGCTCCGCGATCCCGGCCACCATCCGCACGATCCCCGGGAACTCCACCAGCCCCAGCGCCACGAACTCCCCGATCATCCACCACGAGAAGCGTTCCGCCACCGGCATTCCCGGCACTCGAACGAGCACCCGCTGATGCACCGGCTGGTAATCGGTGTCGAACTTCGGCAGCACCCACGCCGCCGTCCGCTGGAACAGCGTCAACCGTTCGACCTCGGGCTGAATCGCCGGAACGTATTGAATGGCACTGGCTCCGGTCCCGATGCAGGCCACCCGTTTCCCCGCCAGCTTCACCTCGTGATCCCACAGCGCCGAGTGGAACGACTGCCCCGCAAACCTTTCCACCCCCGGTATCGCCGGCATGGCGGGGCGCGACAGCTGCCCGACCGCCGAGATCAGCACATCGGCGGTGCGCGCCACCCCGTCCGCGGTCCGCACCGTCCACCGCCCGGTGCGCTCGTCGAATTCGGCCTCGGTCACCTCGGCCCCGAACACGATGCGGTCCCGCAGCCCGTGCCGCTCGGCCACCCCGCGCATATACGCGTGAATGTCCTGCTGCTCCGAATACCGTTGCCGCCATTTGGGTTTCGGTTCCTTGGCGAAGGAGTACAGCGGCGACGGCACATCGCACGCCGCTCCCGGATAGGTGTTCTCCCGCCACACCCCGCCCAGGTCGGCGGCGCGTTCCAGGATCGTGAAGTCGCCGAAACCGTTGCGCCGCAGTTCGATAGCCATCCCGATTCCACCGAATCCCGCACCGATGATGATGATCGACGGCATGTGGCGCTCCTCACAGCGAAGTCCTCTCCACTGTAGGAGCGCCGCCCGGATTTCGTGGGAGACCTGATTGAGAAATTCGGCCATAATCTGGGTATGAGCACCGTGCAGGAGGCCGGAATCCGGGATTGGGACTTCCCGCGTGGCGTGGCGAGCGTCGCGCTGATGGCCGGGTACGCCCGCGAGCACGGGGTGCCGGTGAGCACGCTGTTGAAGGGCAGCGGGCTCGGTGAGCAGGCGCTGTCGGATCCGGACGCGCAGATCGATGCCCGGACCGAGCTCGCGGTGATCCGGAACCTGGTGCGGGAGCTGGGCGATCGGCCGAACCTCGGGCTGGAGGTCGGGGAGCGCTATCGCATCACCACCTTCGGGATCTTCGGGTTCGCCTGCGTCAGCAGCCCCACGCTCGGTGAGGCCATCGCCTTCGCACTGCGGTACCTGGAGTTGAGCTTCACCTTCTGTATCCCGGTGACGCGGTGGCAGCCGGGGGAGTTCGTGGCCCGGATTCACGACGAGCGGATTCCGGCGGATGTGCGGCGCTTCCTGGTGGAGCGGGATGTGACGGCGATGCACCGGGTGCTGTCGGATCTGCTCGGGCATCGGGTCGAGCCGTTGCGCGCCGAATTCGACTTCCCCGCCCCCGCCGACCTGCGTCCCTACCTCGAGATCTACGGTCTGACACCGCTTTTCGAGCAGCCGCAGAATCTGTTCACCTTCGATCCGGCCGTGCTGGAGAGCCCGCTGCCGCAGGCCAACGAGCACACCTGGGCCATGTGCCTGACGCAATGCCGCGAGCTGGTGTCGCGGCGGCGAGCGCGCACCGGCATCGCGGCCGAGGTACGCGAGCGCCTGGTGCCCCGCGGCGGAGCGGACGGTTTCGCGACCCCGGCCGGAATCGATGCCGTGGCACGGGATCTCGCCATGAGCACCCGCACGCTGCGCCGCCACCTGGATGCCGCGGGCACCAGCTACCGGGCCCTGCTGGACGAGGTGCGTCGCGCACTCGCGGAGGAAATGCTCACGGCCACACCGCTGTCGGTCAGTGATGTGGCGATCCGGCTGGGTTACGCCGAGGCGTCCACCTTCATCCACGCCTTCAAACGCTGGACCGGCACCACCCCGTCGGCGTTCCGGCGCGAGGCGGTCACTCCATCGGTTCGCTGAGCCAGCCGCCCATGGCGATGGGCCGGAACATCGACAGCAGCCGGCCGTCCTGGATCGAATGGAAGATCAGCGACGGGTCGGGGGCGAAGTCGATGGGGACGTGTCCCGGTGCGGCGGTTTCCCATTCGCAGCCGATGGTGGAGGAGACGCTCGGCGCGACGATGAGCGGTTTGCCCGCGAAGGAGGTCATCAGGCCCGCGTGCACATGCCCGGTGAGGACGGCCAGGATGCGGTCGTCGCCGGCCACGATCTCGGCGAGGCGCTCGGGATTGGTGAGCCGGATGGGGTCGACCACGGTGGAGCGCACCGATACCGGCGGATGGTGCATGGCGATCAGCACCACGTCGTCGGCGGGGGTGGCGGCCAGCAGGTCGGTGAGGAAGGCGTAGGTCTCGTCGTCGAGGAGGCCCTCGGGCTTGCCGGGGATGCTGGAGTCGAGCAGGGCCAGGGTGACGCCGTTGGTGCGATGCACCTGGTTGATCGGGGCGTAGGTGGCCTCCTCGCGGAAGAGCACGCTGCGCATATTGCCGCGATCATCGTGATTGCCGGGCAGGATCACCACCGGGATGTCGGCGGCCAGGGCGGCGCGCGCCTGCTGGTACTCCTCCACATCGCCTTCGTCGGCGATATCGCCGGTGACGATGATGACGTCGGGTCGGTTGGGCAGCTCGGCCAGGAAGGCCATGACTCGTTCGGCGCGTTCGTTGTTGCGAGCGCTCATGTTGAAGTGGGTGTCACTCAGCTGTGCCAGCAGAACCATCGACGTTCGCTTTCTGTCAAGGGCCGCACCATTGCGCCCGAACGTGACCCGCCACCAACGGCCACAGCTTCTGAGGCTAGATGACCAGGCGCGATGCGGTCTTGGTGAGACTCGCCACCGAATATAGCGGTTTCACATCAGTTCCCGCCGGGCGTGAGCTGAGTCATCAGCTCGGCGGCCTTGCTCAACAGTTGCTCCGGGGCGGCGGTGATCTCGAATTCGCCGAGCCGCCAGAAGTCCGGGCCGGGTTCGGCTTCGAGTTCGAGCCGGGCGCCGGGACGCCAGGACGCGTCCAATCCCAGCCGCCAGGAATGCAAATGGGTGCGCGGGAAAGTGCCGGTGCGGTCGAAGAGCGGATCGCCGACGATGGCATGCCCGATCCAGGCCAGGTGCACGCGGATCTGATGCCGTCGCCCGGTGACCGGCCGCAGCGCCAGCACCGAGTGCGTGCCGGTGCGGGCCACGGTCGCGAATTCGGTGATCGAGGGATAGTTCTTGCCCGCCAGCACATCCTGGGCAGCCACCCGCCAGGCGTCGCCGTCACGGTGGATGCTCTCGCGCGGCGCGGCGATCCGTACCCGGTTCTTGCGCCCCACGCTCAACGGCAGCTCGATGACGCCGCGGTCCGGCAGCTCGCCATCCACGACCGCCAGGTATGCCTTGTCCGCGGTGCGCTTGTTGAACTGCCGGGTCAGCTCACCGTGCGGCGGCAACTCCTTGGCCAGCAGCACCAGCCCCGAGGTCACCTTGTCGATGCGGTGCACGGGGTACAGCGTCTCGCCTTGCGCGGCGGCCATTTCCACCATGTCGGTGTCGTGGCGCTCGCCGGTGACCGAGATCCCGGCGGGCTTGTTCAATGCCAATACCGCGTCGTCCTCCAGGACGAGACACTGTTTCCGCAGTTCGGGCCAGGAAATATGCACCCGGCCAGGTTAGTGGGCGACCGCTCGCTCCAGTTCGGCCAACCCGTTCTCCAGATGATCCGGGAAGCGATCCAGGTCCGGCACGGTGCGGCGGCAGCCGACGATGCCGAAGTCCAGGTTCTCGCCATTGGTGGTGAGGGTGATGTTCATGGCCTGCGATTCGTACGGAATCGACAGCGGATAGTTGGCGTCCAGCCGCGCGCCCTGCATGTACACCGGCTTGCGCGGGCCCGGCACATTCGAGATGACCAGGTTGAACGGCATCCGCGGCAGCGCTTCGAAGCCGGGCACCAGCGCTACCCCGAGCGGCGACATGAGCAGTGCCGACAGCAGCATGGCCTCGGTCTTGGGCAACTGGGTGAAGACCGATTTGGCTTCGCGCATCGAGGTGCTGATGGCCGCCAGCCGCGCCGCCGGATCATCCAGGTGCGTGGCCAGGTTCGCCAGGCAGGCCGCCACCATATTGCCTTCGGAGACATCGGATTCCGCGGCGCTGCGAATGTTCACCGGCACCATGGCGATCAGCGGCTCGTCCGGTAGCGCGTCGTGCTCCACCAGGTAGGAGCGCAGCGCCGCCGAACTCATGGCGAGCACGATGTCGTTGATGGTGGCCCCGGTGGCCTGCCGGACCGCGTTGACCCGCTCCAGCGGCCAGGACCGCACCGCGATCCGGCGCGCCCCGCCGATGGAGACGTTGAACATGGTGCGCGGCGCGGTCATCGGCATGGTGAGCCGCCCGTCCAGCGCGCCCCGCAACGGCGCGGCGACCGATCCGATGCTGCGCACCATGCGCGGCAGGGACTTTCGCAACAGCTGGAGCTGGCTCGGCGGCGTCACGCTGTCGTCGCGCTCCACCACCGGCGCGCCCCACGGCACCCGCACCCGGGTGTCGAGCGGGTCGTCGGTCATGGTGCGCTGCAACAGCCGCATGGCCGAGACGCCGTCGATGAGCGCGTGATGCATCTTGATGTAGACCGCGAACCGCCCGTCGTCCAGCCCCTCGATGAGCCGCGCCTCCCACAGCGGCCGATGCCGGTCCAGCAGGATCCCGTGCAGCCGTTCGGTCAGATCCAGCAGATCCGGCAGCCCGCCCGGCGACGGCAGCGCACTGCGGCGCAGGTGATAGTGCAGGTCGACATGCTCGGCGTGATCCCAGCTGAGCGTCGAGAAACCACCGAACCGCCGGCTCGGTCGTCGCCGGAACCGGGTGCGAACGTCCGTGGCCCCCGCCATGGTGCGGTAGAGGTCGTGGGTGAACTCCGGCCCGGCATCGGCGGGCGGCTCGAACAGCTGTAGCCCACCCACGTGCATGGGGTGTTCACGGGATTCGATCGCGAGGAAGATCGCGTCGAGCGGATTGAGAAGGTCCATCGGTTCGCCTAACCGGTGGGGCAGAACTGCCCGGGCGAGGTAACGGTGCGGCGACGCTGCCCCCCGCTGCGTTAACGGTGAATCACATTATCAGTATGCGTGATTCGTCATAACCCGACGCGCGTTCGATAAACCTGAGGAAAGTGTGCTCGATGCTTGCTCGCGCTCCAGGTCGGCGGTGGAGGCGAAGGTCATGTGGATGGTGGTGCGGCGGCCGTGGTCGAAGGGGTGCACGCGGTGCAGGGTGGTGTCGGCGCGCAGCAGGTAGAGATCGCCGGGGTTGAGTTCCCAGGAGTGGATGGCATTGCGGGTGAGGGTGCGGTTGATCTCGGTGTGCCGGCGGTCCGGGCGGGTGTGGGGGACGGTCTGGACGAAGCCGCCCTCTTCCAGGGGTGGGCATTCCACCACCAGGACCAGGGTGAAAGCGTAGTCGTCCCAATGCCATCGGGTGGGGGAGTCGTCGTGGTGGCGGCGGGTGACGGCGAAGCGGCGCGGGGCGGGGCAGGGTAGTACCGGTTCGGTCGCGATGACGGTGAGCTTGTGCCGCAAGGGTTCACAGTCGTAGAGGGCGGGGATGCAGTGGCCGCGCGCGGTGACCTCGTTGTGCTCCACCGCGATTGCGCGCCGCCGGGCCGGTTCGGTCTCGGGCGCGGGGGACTCCCAGTTCCGGTGATGCTCGACCAGGGTGAGCGCCTCGGCGGCCAGGCTGCGTTTCACCCGGTAGGGGAGCAGGAAGCCCAGGCGCGCGATTCCGGTCTCGGCCAGACGATCTCGCGCATGGGTGAGGGCGGCGGGATCGACGCCGTCGAGGTGCTTGCGGGCGGTGTCCAATGTGCTCGATAGCTGCACGAGATCGATTGTAATTCGTTGCCCGCCAACGACAATGGAATCGAATTCCCGATTGATCACGATCGGGCGGCGGTCCGTGATCTTGTAGCCCCCACTCCCGGAATGACGAGGTGTATACCCCTGATGACTCGCCGCCCCGACAGGGGTCTTGGCGGGAAGGCCAGGTCAGCAGGCGTAACTTGAAGTTTGCTATGGGTGATTACGGACATGAACTGAAGTTCGGGATCTTCGTTCCGCCCGAGGCGGCGCGCCACCATGCGCTGCTGCGCCTGGTGCAGCGGGCCGACCGATCCGGCCTCGATCTGCTGGCCGTCCAGGATCACCCCTATCAGCCCGCCTTCTTCGACACCTGGACGCTGCTGTCCTATCTGGCCGCCACCACCCGCAATCTGACGCTGCTGCCCGCGGTGGCGAATCTGCCGCTGCGCCCGCCCGCGGTGCTCGCGCGCGGGGCCGCCACCCTGGCCGTGCTCAGCGGCGGCCGATTCGAACTCGGTTTGGGCGCGGGCGCTTTCTGGGATGCCATCGAGGCCATGGGCGGCCCGTATCGCAAACCCGGCCAGGCCCTCACCGGCCTGCGCGAGGCGGTGGCCATCCTGCGCGGCCTGTGGGGCGAGTCCGACCGCACCGTCATCGAGGGCGAGATCTACCAGCTCGACGGCGCGAAACCCGGTCCGCTGCCGCCGCAGCACATTCCCATCTGGTTCGGCGTCTACGGTCCGCGCGCGCTGCGGCTGGCCGGCGAATTGGCCGACGGCTGGCTCGGCGGCGTCAGCTACGCCCCGCCCGGAAAACTCCCGCACCTGATGGCCGCCATCGACACGGGCGCACGCGACGCGGGCCGCGTTCCCGCCCTGATCCGCCGCGCCTACGTCATCGACCCGGTCATGCCCCCGCCGCAGCTCACCGAGCTCGCGCTCACCACGGGCGTCAGCGAATTCCTGCTCCCCCTGGCTCCCGACGACGAATGGGCGGCAACCCGTTTCGCCAACGAGACCGCCCCCGCCGTCCGGGCCGCCGTGGCCGCCGCCCGCGCCGGTTAGGCGGCCCGGCCCAGTTCGGCAACGAGGGTGTGGGGGAGGGGCCCCGCGACCGGCCTGCTACCCGCCGAACAGCTTGCTGTTGATGATCTTCCGAATGGGGGAGAGCGCCCCGTCGTAGGTCACCCGATCCGCGCGCACGGTGTGCAGGCTGGCGTCCCCGCGCTTGGGGTCCTCGCAGATGACCCGCAGATGTTTGCCCTTGGGCCGGCTGCCGCCGAGGGTGAGCGAGACCGAACCGTCGGAGCCGACGGTGTCCCACGGCCCGGCGACATCCTTGCCCGCGAGCTGGCAGCGATATCCGGGTTTCTCACCGGTGACGTGCGCGGTGACGGAGGTGCGGCCCTGAATGACCGCCTTGGGTTCCCCGTTGGCCGTGGCCGCACCGGCGGCGAGCAGGGTGCCGAGGGTGCCGACCACTAGCGCGGTGGTGATTCGGGTGCGTAGTGAACGACTCATGGTGCTGATAATGAAGCGGGTCCTATGAGGATTCGATGATGTCGGGGGATGAATCGGGGGTGAACAACGCGCCAAAACTGTTTCCACCCGGTCGGTTTGATAGCTTCTGTACATTACGGTCGACGTCCGGGTCCTGCCGGGCCGGCCGCCGGGTCTCACCATAACCGTCTGTGACAGCTCGGCCAATGGTTCCGCTCCGGACGAGCGGATGACCTGACAACTTTCATTTCGGCCGCAATCCCTCCGGCCCGGAGTGTTTTCGGCGAAGATCTATTTGCTGTGTGTACGCTGTGCGCCGTTCTATGGCCCCATTTATCGGACAGCTGGACCGGAAACCTCCCAAGGAGGATTGGTGACTGCCGTAGCTCCAAAGCCCCAACAGAACCTCGAGGCCGTCCGGCCCTATCCGCCTCGAACGGGGCCCAAGGGGTCATTTCTCTACAAGGCGATCACGACGACCGACCCGAAGATGCTCGGCATCATGTACCTGACCACCGCCATCACCTTCTTCATGATCGGCGGCATCATGGCGTTGCTGATGCGTGCCGAGCTGGCCCGGCCGGGTATGCAGTTCCTCTCCCCGGAGCAGTTCAATCGGCTGTTCACCATGCACGGCACCATCATGCTGCTGTTCTACGCGACCGCCATCGTCTTCGGATTCGCGAATTACATTCTGCCGCTCCAGATCGGCGCACCGGATGTGGCGTTCCCGCGCTTGAACTCCTTCAGCTACTGGCTGTACCTGTTCGGCGGGACCATGGCCACGGCCGGGTTCCTCACCCCGGGCGGTGCGGCCGACTTCGGCTGGACGGCCTACACCCCGCTCTCGGACATCGTGCACGCGCCGGGCGTCGGCGCCGATCTCTGGATCCTGGGCCTGGCGGTCTCGGGTCTGGGCACCATCCTGGGCGCGGTCAATATGACCACCACCGTGGTCTGCCTGCGCTGCCCGGGCATGACGCTGTTCCGCATGCCGGTGTTCACCTGGACGATTCTGGTGACCAGCTTCCTGATCCTGGTGGCCTTCCCGATCCTGACCGCCGCGCTCTTCGGCCTGGCCTACGACCGGCATCTGGGCGGGCACATCTACGACCCGGCCAATGGCGGCGCGATCCTCTACCAGCACCTGTTCTGGTTCTTCGGTCACCCCGAGGTGTACATCATCGCGCTGCCGTTCTTCGGCATCGTGTCGGAGATCTTCCCGGTCTTCTCGCGTAAGCCGATCTTCGGTTACACCACGCTGGTCTACGCGACGCTGGGTATCGCCGCGCTGTCCATCGCGGTGTGGGCGCATCACATGTACGCCACCGGTGCGGTGCTGCTGCCGTACTTCTCGTTCATGACCTTCCTGATCGCGGTGCCGACGGGAGTGAAGTTCTTCAACTGGATCGGCACCATGTGGCGCGGTCAGCTGACCTTCGAGACGCCGATGCTGTGGGCCTGTGGCTTCATCGTCACCTTCCTCTTCGGCGGTCTGACGGGCGTGCTGCTGGCCAGCCCGCCGCTGGACTTCCAGGTCTCCGACTCGTATTTCGTGGTCGCGCACTTCCACTACGTGCTCTTCGGGACCATCGCCTTCGCCACCTACGCGGGCATCTACTTCTGGTTCCCGAAGATCACCGGCCGGATGCTGGACGAGCGTCTGGGCAAGTGGCACTTCTGGACCACCTTCGTCGGCTTCCACACCACCTTCCTGGTGCAGCACTGGCTGGGTGCGGAGGGTATGCCGCGCCGCTACGCCGACTACCTGCCCGGTGACGGATTCACCACGCTCAACACCATTTCCACCATCGGCTCGTTCATCCTGGGCGCGTCGGTGCTGCCGTTCGTGTGGAACGTCTTCAAGTCCTACCGCTACGGCGAAGTGGTGACCGTGGACGATCCGTGGGGCTACGGCAACTCGCTGGAGTGGGCGACCACCTGCCCGCCGCCGCGGCACAACTTCTACGAGCTGCCGCAGATCCGTTCGGAGCGTCCGGCTTTCGAGCTGCACTACCCACACATGGTCGATCGGATGCGGGCGGAGGCGCACGTGGGCTGGGGTTCGGGAAGCCATCACTCGGTGGTGGAGTACGACAAGGCGTCCAGCTAGCGCCTCGCGGATCAGTCGGCGGCACCCGTCTTCGGACGGGTGCCGCTTTTTTGTGCTTGACGCACATAATTGCCCAGCCCTAACTTTAGGTCAATCATAAATTAGTTCGGGAAAGGCCGCTCATGCGCAAGATTCGATTCACCGGTAGCGCCGCGGCCGTCACCACCGATGCCGACCGGCCCGCGCCGGCGTCCGGGCAACTGCTGGTCCGTACCGAATTGGCCGGCATCGGATTGGGCCTGGTGCGCATGCTGAACGCCGGCGATGTCCCGGCGCCGGGCGGCGAGCTGGTCGGCACGGTGGTGAGCGTCGGCCCGGACGTCTCGCCCGACTGGATCGGAAAGCGCGTGGGCGGCGTGGTCTTCGAGGCCGTATTCGACGAGTACGTCCTGGCCGCACCGCAATTGCTCACCGAGATCCCGGACGGCGTCGACGGCGCGGATGCGCTCACCGTGGTCCGCGGCGGCTTGGTCGCCCTGGGGGTGGTCGAGGCGGCCCGGCTCCAGCCCGGTGAATCGGTGCTGATCACCGGCGCGGCCTCCGGGGTGGGGCATCTCGCGGTGCAGCTGGCCCGCGCGCTCGGCGCCTCCCGGATCGTCGCCGCCGCAAGCACTTCCGGTAAGGCCGGATTCCTGCGCGAATGCGGAGCCGATGCCGTGGTGACCTATGCCGAGCCCTGGGGCGAGCCGGTCGATGCCGTGCTCGACGGCATCGGCGGCGATATCCTCCAGGCCGGCGTGAATGCCCTTGCGCCGCAAGGCCGTCTGGTGGCCTTCAGCGCCGGTGGCGGCACGCTCGACGCCGGAACCTTGCTCGCGGACCTGAAGACCGTCACCGGATTCTCGATCGGCCGGTTCGGCCGCACCCGCCCCGACCAGCTCGATGCCTGGCGGGCCGAACTCTGGGAGCTGCTGGCGGCCGGTCGCCTGCGCCCGCGCCACACCGTGCTGCCGCTCGAAAACCTCGATGCGGCTGTGGAACTCGTCCGCTCGCGGCGCAATCAGGGCCGGGTGATGGTGAATACGGCCGCGGTGCTCGCGCGGTGACGGCTCAGCGTCGCGGCCAGGGCCGCCCGTCGAGGCGTTCGATATCGGTGTTGAACCGTTCGAGATATCCGGCGAAGGCGGCGATATCCTCGTCCGACCAGGCCGTCATGACCCGTTCCAGCCCTTCGGTATTGGCGGTCCGCTGGTCCTCCAGGCTGCGTTCCCCGGCGGCGGTGATCCGGAATTTGCGGGCGATGCCGCCGTCGGGATCGGGTATCCGCTCGACCAATTCGGCGCGCAGCAGGGCGGCGGTCTGCCGATTGAGGGTGGAGGCGTCGAGCCCGAACGCCTCGGTGAGCTGCCCGATGGACATGGGCCCTTCGGTGCTCAACCGGCTCAGTAGTACATAGGCGCTGCGATCCAGCCGGGTCCCGTCCCGGGTGTAGCGCGCGCTGATGGTGTACCGGCCCAGCAGCATGGTTTCGAATTCGACCCGGGCCGTTGGCTTTTCGGCCGATCCCTCGGGCTTGTCCATGCCGTCCTTCCGTCGCGACCTGCGGGAATCTGTCTACCACAGGTGACCCGGGTCACACCTTCTATGTGCATGATGCACATCATATGTATCGTACACATGCGTTGATCTCGAACGTGAGGAGAAGCGCGTGGCCGCGTCCACATCCACCGCCCGGCCCGGCGGCATCGTCGGCGTGCTGGCCCTGGCCGGCATCATCGCCGCCGTCATGCAGACCCTGGTGGTGCCGCTGCTCGGCGAACTGCCGCAGCTGCTGCACACCTCCGGCTCCAATGCCTCGTGGGTGGTGACCGCGACGCTGCTGGCCTCGGCGGTGACCACGCCGGTGGCGGGGCGGCTCGGCGACCTCTACGGCAAACGCCTCATGCTGCTGGTCTCCACGGTTCCGCTGATCGCGGGCTCGGTGGTGTGCGCGCTGGCCGACTCGGTAGCGCCGATGATCATCGGCCGCGGGCTGCAAGGCATGGGCATGGGCATTCTCCCGCTGGGCATTTCGGCCCTGCGCGATCTGCTGCCCGCCGAACGCGTCGGCCCGTCCATCGCCATGGTCAGCGCCTCGATGGGCATCGGCGGCGCGCTGGGCCTGCCCATCGCGGCGGCCGTCGCCCAGCATGCCGACTGGCGCGTGCTGTTCTGGGGTGCGGCGGGCCTGAGCCTGCTCATCGCCGTCCTCATCTACGCGGTGGTGCCGGATGTCCCGGTAATCGCCAAGGGCCGCTTCGACATAGTCGGCGCGGTCGGGCTCGGGGTCGGTCTGATCTGCCTGCTGCTGGGCGTCTCCAAGGGCGCGACCTGGGGCTGGGGCAGCGGCACCATTCTCGGCCTCTTCGCCGCCGCGATCGCGGTCCTCACACTGTGGGGGTGGTGGGAACTGCGCGTCACCGACCCCATGGTCGATCTGCGCGTCACCGCCCGCCCCCGGGTGCTGCTGACCAACGCCTCCTCGATGGTGCTCGGCTTCGGCATGTACTCCGCGTCGCTGCTCATCCCGCAGCTGCTGCAACTGCCGAAGGCCACCGGCTACGGGCTGGGGCAGTCCATGCTCGCCATGGGTCTGTGGATGGCGCCCGGCGGCATCGTCATGATGCTCGTATCCCCTTTGGGTGCAAAACTTTCCGCGCTCCGCGGCCCCAAGGTGACGCTGGTGGCGGGCGCGGTGATCCTGTCGGCCGGGTACGGCGTCTCCACCCTGCTGATGGGCTCCACCTGGGGCCTGCTGATCTCGGTCTGCGTCTGCAATATCGGCGTGGCGCTCGCGTACGGAGCCATGCCCGCATTGATCATGAGCGCCGTCCCGCTTTCTGAAACGGCGGCAGCCAACAGTTTCAACACCCTCATGCGAGCCATCGGCACCTCCTTCTCCGCCGCGGTGATCGGCGCCGTGCTCGCGCAGCTGAGCACCACCCTCGGCGGTCACCCGATTCCCACCGAATCCGGTTTCCGCACCGGCCTTCTCATCGGCTGCGGCGTCGCCCTGGCCGCCGCCGCCATTGCCGCGCTCATTCCCTATCGGAAGGAGAATCCCGCCGTATCCGGAGAACCGGAACCCACGGCTGCGGCGCGCGTGAAATAGCGGCAAATTTCGGGCAAAGGTGAGGTACTGTCCACGCGCGGGGTGTCGCTAAGGTGTTTGCGCCCTGCGCAATCCGCCGGTCTCGACTTCGGGAGGGACAATGCTCGCCGATTCCCAGGGCGTGGTGCAAGACGCTTCGTTCGAAATGTCCCGAGCGCAAATGGAATTGTGGCTCGCGGATGGATTTCGAGCTCGTGCGCTACCGGGGCAGGCGCATTATCTCGAGTTACGGGGCGACCTGGACGCGGAGTTGTTCGACGCCGCTTCACATCGGGCGTTCGAGGAGTTCGGGGTGGGGCGGCTGCGAATCGGGCTGCGCGAGGGGCGGCCCCGTCAATGGATGGCGGGCGATATCGGCGGCGGCCTGGAGCGGGTGGACTTCTCGGCGGAGCCGGATCCGCGCGGCGCGGCACTGGAGTGGATGGACCGGCGGCATCGGGTCGCCATCGATCTGGTGGACGCCCCGCTATGGGCAGCAGCTTTGCTGCGGGTCGCAGCGGGACACCATATTTGGTACGCGCAGATGCATCACGTCGCCATCGACGGGTACGGCGGGCTGGGACTGATCGTCCGGATCGGCGAGTGGTACGAGGCGCTGCTGCGCGGTGCGCAGCCGCCGGCGTTCCGGGGCTTGACGCCCGCGCAGATCCAGGCGGCGGACGCGGAGTACCGCGGGTCGGCGCGGTTCCTCGCTGATCAGGAGTACTGGCGGGAACGCTTCGCGGGCTGGACCGCGCCGGGTGCGGTCGCCCATCGCATTCGGCGGGACGGCGAAGTGGAGCCGATGGCCCTGCGCGCCGCCGGTGCCCTGAGCGCCGGGCAGTGGAATGCGTTGGCGGAATTGGCCGTCGAATGCGCGGCCAGTCCGGCGCAGGTGCTGGTGGCGGCGATCGGCGCGTTCCGCGCGGGCATGACGGGGGAATTGGATCCGACGGTGCTGCTGGCCGCCTCGGCGCGCACCACCGCGGCCCTGAAGAAATCCGGCGGAATGCTGGCGAACGTGCTGCCGATTCGATTGCGCTGCGCGGGCGGGGTGACGGTGCGCGAACTGATCGGGGCGGCGGCGCGGGAGACCACCGGCGGGCTGCGGCATCAGCGCTATCGGTTCGAGGATATCCGGCGGGATTTGGGCGTGGGCGCGGATCGCGTGCTGGGGCCGAGCGTGAATTTGATGTTCTTCGATCGGACCAGCCGGTTCGGCGCGGCGGTCGGCGAATATCGCATCCTGTCCTCGGGTTCGGTGGCTGACGTGCATTTCAATCTGTATCGGGCGGGCGCGGAGGAGGGGCTCTCGGTCGATCTGCTCGGGAACCCGGAGAAGTACGGGCAGGGCGATGTCGATTTGCAGTTGGAACGATTCTTGCAATTCATCGGCAACTTCATTGCGGCGGGCGCGGATACGGCGGTGGGCCGGATCGGACTGACCGGCCCGGCCGAGCGGGAACGCGGCTCGGCGCAGACGGGCGATATCGAGGAGCGAGCCGGTGTGCTGCTGCCGGACCTGCTCGCCGCGGCCGTGCGGCGGGACGCCTCGGCGATCGCGGTGGTGTGCGGGGAGAAGTCCTTGACCTACGGCGAACTGGACACCCTCTCGAACCGCTTGGCGCGCAAGCTGTCCGGGCACGGCATCGGACCCGAGGACACCGTGGCGGTGGTATCGCGCCGTGGCATCGAATGGCTGGTCGCGCTCTGGGGCGTGGCCAAAGCCGGTGCGGCCTATCTGCCGGTCGACCCCGAGAATCCGGTGGCGCGCACGGCCGCGATGCTGGACGAGGCCCGCGTCCGGTTCGGAATCCTCACCGCCGCTGCGGTTTCCGGGCCCGAGCAGCAGCCGGGACGCGAATGGCTGCTCCTCGATGATCCGGATGGGGTGCTCGCCGCATACGACGGCACCGCACCGGCCGACGCCGACCGGACTCGCCCACTGCGCCCGCAGCATCCCGCCTACGTCATCTACACCTCCGGCTCGACCGGCGCTCCCAAGGGCGTCATGGTGACGCACACCGGGTTGGCGAATCTACTTGCCGCACAAGCGGAGCACTTCCCGGCAGCGCCCGGCTCGCGCGTGCTGTGCGCGGCCACGCCCAGCTTCGACGCCTCGCTGTGGGAGCTCCTGCTCGCCACCTCCGGCGGCGCGGCCCTGATCATCGTCCCCGGCGATGCCTACGCGGGTCCGCGCCTGTCCGACCTGATCCGCCGTGAACAGGTGACCCACGCCTTCCTCACCCCCGCCGTGCTGGCGGGCACCGATCCCTCCGGACTGCGCAGCCTGCAATACCTTTCGACCGGCGGCGAAGCCTGCCCGCCGGCCGTCGCCGAATCGTGGGCGCCCGGCCGCACCCTGGTGAACGCGTACGGCCCCACCGAAACCACCGTCATCGCCGAACTCGGCCGCCTCTTCGCCGACCGCCCGGTGACGCTCGGCGCGGAAGTGCCAGGCCTGCGCTGCCACCTGCTCGACCCGTGGCTGCGGCCGGTCCCGGACGGCGTGGTCGGCGAGCTCTACCTGGGCGGTCCCGCCTTGGCGCGCGGCTATCTCGGCCGCCCCGGGCTCACCGCCGCCCGTTTCCTCGCCGACCCGTTCGGCGCACCCGGCGAACGCCGCTACCGCACCGGGGATCTCGCCGTCCGTAATGCGAACGGCGACTTGGAATTCCGCGGCCGCGCCGACTCGCAGGTCAAGCTGCGGGGTCTGCGCATCGAACTCGGCGAGATCGAATCGGTGCTCGCCGATTATCCCGGCATCGCCCAGGTGGTCGTGATCGTTCGCGACGACGGTCCGGGTCAGCGCCTGGTCGCGTACGCCGTGCCCGAGCCCAATACGCTGCTGTCGGTTCGCGAACTGGAAGAGGCTTCGGCGCAACGACTTCCGGTCTACATGCGGCCGGTGATCGTCCTGCTGGACCGGCTGCCGGTCACCGCCAGCGGCAAGGTGGATCGGGCCGCGCTGCCCGCCCCCGTGGTGGCGGCGACCGTGCACCGGGCCCCGGAGACCGCCGCCGAGCGGGTGGTGGCCGGGGCGTTCGCGCAGGTCCTCGGCCGGGAATCGGAGCCGCTCGGCCTGGATGACGACTTCTTCGCACTGGGCGGGGATTCGCTGTCCGCGGCCCTGGTCGTCGCGCGGGTCGGCGCCGAGCTCGGGGTGAGCGCGGGGGTGCGGGATCTGTTCGAGGCGAGCACGGTGGCCGGACTGGCGGCGCGGGTCGGGGCCCGCGATCTGCTGACGGAACGTCCACGCCCGGAGCCACGCCTGCGGCCCGAGCGGATGCCGTTATCGGGTGCACAGCAACGGCTTTGGATGTTGAATCGGCTGGAACCGGAGTCGCCGGCCTACAACATGCTGCTCGGATTGCGCCTGCACGGCGACCTGGACCGGACGGCCATGACCGCCGCATTGACCGATGTGGTGGGGCGGCACGAATCATTACGCACCGCGTTCCCAGAGCTGGACGGCATTGCCTGCCAGCGTGTTTCGCCCACCGACGCGGTGATCACGGGTCTGTCGGCGGAGCCGGTCGACGCGGCCGGCATGGACCGGGCGCTGGCGGAATTCGGATCCACCGGCTTCGACCTCGCGGCCGCGCCGCCCTTGCGCGTGCGGCTGTTCGCGGTGACGAGCGACAGCGGCGCGGTGGATCATCACCTGCTCGCCGTGCTGGTTCACCATGTGATCGCCGACGGCTTCTCGCAGGCCCCGTTCGCGCGCGATCTGGCGACGGCCTACGCCGCCCGGGTGCGCAGCACGGTCCCGGATTGGCCGCCGCTGCCGGTGCAGTACGCCGACTACACGTTGTGGCAGCGCGAATTGCTGGGCGCCGCGGACGATCCGGATTCTGTGCTGTCACAAGAGCTTTCCTACTGGTCCGAGCGGTTGTCGGGCCTGCCGGTCGAATCCGGCCTGCCGCCGCATCGCCCGCGTCCGGCGGTGCGCACCCGCCGCGCGGACCGAGTGCGGGAAGTCGTACCGGACCGGACGGCCCGCCGCCTGCACGAGGTGGCGCGGCGGCACGGCGCGACCCTGTTCATGGTCCTGCACGCCGGGCTGGTGGCGGTGCTGGGCCGCCTCTCCGGCGGCCGCGATATCGCCCTCGGCACGCCGGTGGCCGGGCGCGGCGATGCCCGGCTCGACGATCTGATCGGCATGTTCGTCAACACCCTCGTACTGCGCGTGAAAACCGATGCGGCGGAGTCCTTCACCGAACTGCTCGCCCGCGTCCGCGATATCGACCTCGCGGCCTTCGCGCACGACGAGGTCCCGTTCGATCGCGTCGTCGAACAGCTCGACCCGCCGCGCTCGCCCACCCGGACGCCGCTGTTCCAGGTCATGCTGTCCCTGCGCAATCTCGCCCGCGCCGATTTCGAACTCCCCGGCCTGCGCGCCGAACCCGTGGAACTGCCGCTGCCGGTCGCCAAATTCGATCTCGAATTCACCTTCGCAGAAACCGATTCCGGCCTGACGGTCACCGTCGACTACGCCACCGATCTCTTCGACCGCTCGGCGATCGAGGCCGTTGCCGAACGCCTGCTGCTCGTTCTGGACCGGATCGGTCAGCAACCGGAGACGCCGGTCGGTGAGATCGATGTGCTCACCGTGGACGAACGGCGACTACTGCGGCAATGGAACGAAACCAGTCACGCGGCACCGGCTACCTTGCCGCACTTGCTGACTCGTGCCGCCGCCTACGATCCGGACCTCACCGCCTTGGTGGGTGAGCACACGGCACTGACCTACCGTGAACTCGGTGCGCGCGTGAACCGACTGGCACGAGCGCTGATTCGAATGGGCATCGGCCCCGAGGACGTGGTCGTCGTCGGCCTGCCGCGTTCGGTGGAGTGGGTGACCGCGGTGTGCGCCGTCGCGCAGGCGGGCGCGGCCTTCCTGCCGGTGGATCCGAACGCACCCGCCGAACGCATCACCGCCATGCTCGCGGATTCCGGTGCGGTCCTGGGTATTTCCGGGCCGAGCCGGCAGCCGGCACTGCCCGGTGAGTTCCGCTGGCTGGATGTCGCCACGGGCGTGCCGATCGAGGGGAACGCACCGCTCGCCGCAGGCCGGGAGGCGTTCACGGTCGGCGCGAGCGAGGATTGCTCGGACGCGAGTCCGATCACCGACGCGGAAAGGGTGCGCCCGCTGCGGCTGTCGCACCCGGCGTACGTCATCTACACGTCCGGGTCCACCGGAATCCCCAAGGGCGTCACCATCACTCACGCGGGTCTGGCCAATATGCTGGTGACCCAGGCGCAGCGGTGCGACGCCGAACCGGGTACCCGGGTACTGGCCGTCGCCGCGCCCGGGTTCGACGCGTCCATCTGGGAGCTGCTGCTGGCGCTGGGCGGCGGCGCGACCCTGGTCATCGCACCATCCACCGCGTACGCGGGCGCGGAATTGCAGGATCTGCTGATCCGCGAACGCGTCACCCACGCGATGCTGACCCCGCGTGTACTGGCCACCCTCCCGGACCCCGGCAACCTTCCCGACCTGCGCCTGCTGGCCAGCGCGGGCGAGTCCTGCCCGGCCGAACTGGCCGGAACCTGGTCCGCCGACCGCTGTTTCGTCAACGTCTACGGCCCCACCGAAGTCACCATCTGCGCCACCACCAGCCTCCCCATACCCCCGTCCGGCCCGACCCCGACGGTCCCGATCGGCGGCCCCGTGGTCGGCGCCCGCTGCTACGTCCTCGACGACCGCCTGCGCCCGGTCCCCCCGGGCGTGCGCGGCGAGGTCTACGTGGCCGGCCCCGGACTAGCCCGCGGCTACCACCGCCGAGCCGGGCTCACGTCCGCCAGGTTCGTAGCCGACCCCTTCGAAGCCCCCGGTGAACGCATGTACCGCACCGGCGATCTCGGCTCCTGGCGCTCCGACGGCGAACTCGAGTACCACGGCCGCACCGACTTCCAGGTCAAGGTACGCGGCGTCCGCATCGAACTCGCCGAGATCGAAGCGGCGCTGACCGCACACCCCGACGTCGCCGACGCGGTCGTCATCCTCCGCCATCCCGATTCAGCCGCAACGTATTCGGCCGCAACCGGCACCCCGCCCTCCGCGCCCGCCCGCCAGCCCGATTCGCCGGCCGAACCGACCGCACCTCCGCTGCCTGCCTCGAGGGCGCGGTGGTGTGTGGAGGACGAGTCGCCCGTGCCGTTGCTGCCTGCCTCTAGCGCGCAGTGGTTGCCGCAGAACGATTCGCCCGTGCCGTTGCTGCCTGCCTCTAGCGCGCAGTGGTTGCCGGAGAACGATTCGCCCGCACCTCCGCTGCCTGCGTCCAGGGCGCAGTGGTGTGCGGAGGACGGGTCGGCGGAGTCTTTGCTGCTTGCCTCGAGGGCGCGGTGGTGTGCGGAGGACGGGTCGGCCGTGTCTTTGCTGCCTGCGTCCAGGGCGCAATGGTGTGCCGAGGGCGAGTCGGCGGAGTCTTTGCTGCTTGCCTCGAGGTCGCGGTGGTGTGCGGAGGACGGGTCGGCCGTGTCTTTGCTGCCTGCGACCAGGGCGCAATGGTGTGCGGAGGACGAATCGACCGAGCCTTTGCTGCCTGTCTCGAGGGCGCGGTGGTGTGCGGAGGACGAATCGACTGAGTCTTTGCTGCCTGGCTCTAGGGCAGAGCGGTGTGCGGACGGCGGCTCGGCGGTGGAGCCGCTGCCTGCCGTCGAGACGAAGCCGCAGTCGGAGCCGGAACTGGCCGCGTATCTGGTGCCCGTGGCCGGGCGCCGGGTGGATGTGCGGGCGGTGCGGACGGCTATCGCGCGGCGGTTGCCCAGCCAGTATCTGCCGGCGTCGATCACCGTGCTGGAGCGCTTCCCGCTCACCTCGACCGGCAAGATCGACCGGGGTGCGCTGCCCGCGCCGGATCGCGTGCGGACCGGTTCCCGGCCGCCGGGCAATCCGGTGGAATCCGCGGTGGCGCGGGTGTTCTCGCAGGTCCTGGAGGTCGAACCGGTCGGCGCGGATGACGACTTCTTCGCGTTGGGCGGTCATTCGCTGAGTGCGACCCGGGTGGTCGCGCGGCTGCGGGGTGAACTCGCGGAGCTCGAGCTGCGCGCCGAGGTGCGGCTGCGCGACATCTTCGAACATCCGGTCGTGAGCGACCTGGCGGAATGCCTGGCGTCCGCGACTCGCGGTGCGGCACGGAATCCCGTGCGGCCCAGCGTCGCCGAACCGGCTGAGCGGGCACCGCTGTCCTGCGCGCAACACGGGATCTGGCTGCTCGATCGCGCCGGCACGGCGGCGGCATACCACATTCTGCTGGCCGTGAAGCTCACCGGTGAACTGGATTCCGATGCCCTGTCGGCGGCCGTCACCGATGTGCTGGAGCGGCACGAAGCCCTGCGCACCTACTTCCCGGAACACGACGGCATCCCGTACCAGGCGCTCGCACCGGCGGAGAGCGTGCGCTGGGAGGTGCGCATAGTTCCCGAAGACCGCCTCGAACAGTCGCTCACCGACTTCGAGCGCGAGCCCTTCGATCTGGCCACCGCGCCCCCGATTCGCCTGCGGCTGTGCGAGATCGGGCCACGGTGCCGGGTGCTGGCCGTGGCCGTGCATCACGTGAACGCCGACGGCTTCTCCCTGAGCGTGCTCACCCGCGATCTGGCCGCCGCCTACCGGGCCCGGTCGACCGGCAACGCCCCGGCGTGGCCCGAGCTGACCACACGGTACGCGGATTACGCGATGGCGCAGCACGCCCGGCTCGGCGCGGCCACCGATCCCGGCTCGACGCTGAATCGTGAACTGGCGCACTGGGTGCGCGTGCTGGCGGGCGCACCGGCCGAACTGCCGCTCCCGTTCGATCGGCCCCGGCCCGCCGTCCCCCGGTATCAGGGCGGAACGGTGGAAAGCGCACTGCCACAGGACATCACCATCAGCCTGCGTAAGCTCGCCCGCCGGCACCACGCCTCGCTGTTCATGGTGCTGCACTCGGCCTTGGCGGTACTGCTCGCCCGGCTGGGGCGCACCGGCGACGTGGTCATCGGCGCGCCCACCGCGGGCCGGGACGCCCCCGGGCTCGAGGATCTGGTCGGCATGTTCGTGAACGCGGTCGCCCTGCGTGTCCCGGTCGATGCCGAAACTTCCTTCGCCGACCTGCTCGACCGGGTTCGCGAGATCGACGTGGACGCGTTCGCGCACGCGCACGTGCCGTTCGAACGGGTCGTCGATGCCCTCGGAGCAGCCCGGGCAGCCAATCGCCATCCGGTATTCCAGGTGGTACTCGGCTACCGCAACTACGCCCCCGCTGCTCTGGCGCTGCCCGGCCTCACCGTCGAAGAGGTGCGCCGCACCGCCGCCACCGTGCGTTTCGATCTCGAATTCGATATCGCCGAAACCGATTCCGGACTGGCGCTGGCCCTGCACTACGACACCGATCTGTTCCACCCCGGTACCGCGCAAGCCCTGCTGGAGCGTCTGGCGCGCGTCCTGACGCAGGTGGCCGCCGACCCGTCGCGCCCGAACGGCGCCCTGGATCTGCTCGCCCCCGGTGAACGCCGGACCGTGCTGGAGACCTGGAACCGCACCGGCAACACGCCCCCGATCCTGTTGCCCGACTTCTTCACCCGCGCCGCCGATCGCGCCCCCGAGGCGCCGGCGCTGGTGTCCGGCACCCGCACCGTGACCTATCGAGAACTCGATGAACGCTCGAACCGTTTGGCGCACTGGATGATCCGCTGGGGAGTCGGCCCCGAACAGGTGGTGGCGGTGGCCATGCGCCGTGGCATCGATTGGGTGACCGCGGTCTGGGCGGTGGCCAAGACCGGTGCTGCCTACCTGCCCATCAACCCGGGCCTGCCGCCGCAGCGGATGGCCGCGATGCGGGCGGACGCCGATGCCGTACTCGGCCTCACCACCGTCGAATCCGGTATGTCACAGTCGGATTGGATCGCGGTGGATGCCCTGGATGTGCGCGCCGAGCTATCGGAGTGCCCGTCCACCCCGATCGCCGATCCCGAACGCACCTCCCCACTGCGACTGTCGGGCACCGCCTACCTCATCTACACCTCGGGCTCCACCGGCACTCCCAAAGCCGTCGCCGTAACGCACGAGGGCCTGGCCAACCTGGTCGCCGCGCAGCTCGAACACTGCACACCGCAGCGTGATTCGCGCATCCTGCAACTGGCTTCCCCCGGCTTCGACGCCGCACTGTGGGAACTGCTCTGGGCGGCGAGCGCCTCCGCCACCTTGGTCATCGCGAGCCCCGACGTCTACGCCGGCCCCGAACTTTCGGACCTGCTGCACCGCGAACGCATCACCCACGCCTTCATCACCCCCGCCGTGCTGGCCGGTCTCGACCCGGCCGTCGCGCAGCCGCAAGTCCTGGTCACCGGCGGCGAAGTGGTGCCGCCCGCGCTCGCCACGAAATGGTCGTCCCCCGACCGCAAACTCCTGATCGCCTACGGCCCCACCGAAACCGCGATCATCTCCCACCTGAGCCTCCCCTTCCGCCCCGGTCACCCCCTCACCATCGGCACCCCCGCCACCGGCGTGCGCTCCTACGTCCTGGATCACCGCCTGGCACCCGTACCGCCCGGCGCCCCCGGCGAGCTCTATATCGCGGGCCTCGGCGTCGCCCGCGGCTACCATGGCCACCCGGGTCTGACCGCCACCCGCTTCCTTCCCGACCCTCACTCCTCGCACCCGTCCCGCATGTACCGCACCGGCGACCTGGTCCGGCACCGGCCCGGCGGCGCGCTGGAATTCCTGGGCCGCACCGATTCCCAGGTCAAGATCCGCGGCCAGCGTCTCGAGCTCGGCGAGATCGAAGCGGCCCTGACCGACCTCCCCGGCATCTCCCAAGCCGTCGCGGTGCTCCGCGCCGACACCGCCGGCGACGCCCGCATCATCGCCTACCTGGTGGCGGACCGGGCGCCCGATCGCCGTGCGGTCACGCTGGATGTGGCCCGGGTGCGTGCGGCAGTCGCGCGCCGGCTGCCCGACTACATGGTCCCGGCGGTGTTCATGGTGTGTGAGCAGCTGCCGCTCACCGGAAACGGCAAGGTCGATCGGTCCGCACTGCCGGAGCCGCAGGTGATCGCCCAGCCGTTCCGAGCGCCCGGAACGGCCGCGGAACGGCTGGTGGCGGGAGTGTTCGCCGAGGTGCTCGAGATCGAACGGGTCGGCGCCGACGACGACTTCTTCCAGCTCGGCGGCAACTCGTTGAGCGCGATGCGAGTGGCCGCCCGGCTGGGCGCGGCGGCGGGCAGCCGGGTCCCCGTGCGCGAAGTATTCGACGCGCCAACCGTTTCCGAACTCGCCTTCCGCCTCTCCGCGGGCACCCGGTCGTTCGGTTCGCGCCCGTTGCTGACAGCGCGCACCCGCCCCGCCGAAATCCCGCTCTCCTTCGCCCAGCAGCGCCTTTGGCTGCTCAACCGTCTCGACCCGGATTCATCGGCCTACAACATCCCGCTGGTGTTGCGCCTCACCGGTGAAATAGACGTCCCGGCAATGGAATCGGCACTGCATGCCGTGATCGCCCGCCACGAGGCGCTGCGCACCTACTACCCCGAGGTCGATGGCGTAGGCCGCCAGCTGGTCCTGCCCGTCGCCGGGGCCGACCCCGCCACCGATGCGCGCGTGGGTGACCGGGTGGGCGGTGCGGCCGAGGGCTCCGGGCTCCGGTCGAATTCCATGTCGGTACTCGAGCTGCGGGTGGTGGATGGTGAGCGGGTAGCTCGCGAGCTCGCGGAGTTCTGTGCGTCGCCGTTCGATCTGACGGCGGCGGTACCGGTGCGGGCGGCGTTGTTCACATTGGGGACGACTGTGGATGAATCGCGAGAGTGGCTGCTGGCGCTCGTGATTCATCACGCGAACGCCGACGGCTATTCGCTCACCCCGCTGGCGCGGGATTTCGCGGCGGCTTACGCGGCCGCGCGGGCCGGGCAGGCGTGGCGACCGGCGGCACTGCCGGTGCAGTACGCGGACTACGCGATCTGGCAGCGGGAGGTGCTGGGGTCGGCTACGGATCCGGGGTCCGAGCTGAACCGGCAGCTGAGTTATTGGCGTGCGGCGCTGGCGGATTCGCCCGCAGAACTGGGCCTGCCGCTGGATCGGCCGCGACCGGCGGTCGCCTCGCATCGCGGCGCCATGGTCACGGCCACCGTCCCCGATGTCACGGTGGAGCGGCTGCGCGAACTCGCGCGCGAGGAAGACGCTTCGCTGTTCATGGCGCTGCACGCGGGGCTCGCGGTGCTGCTGGCCGCGTGGAGCGGGAACTCCGATATCGCGGTGGGGACGCCGGTCGCCGGGCGCGGCGAGGCGGCATTGGACGATGTGGTGGGAATGTTCGTGAACACCCTGGCGCTGCGGGTGAAAATGCGGGCGGGGGAGCGGTTCTCGGGTCTGCTGGCGCGGGTGCGCGATGCCGATCTGGCGGCGTTCACGCATGCCGAGCTGCCGTTCGAGCAGGTGGTGGAGGCGATCGATCCGCCGCGTTCGCGGGCTCGGCACCCGCTGTTCCAGGTGCTGCTGGCCTTCCAGAACCTGGATCCGGTCGCGGTCGAACTGCCGGGGCTGCGGGCCGAACCGGTGACGCTCGATTCGGACACCTCGCGCTTCGACCTCGAATTCGTCATCTCTCCGGCCGGTTCCGGCCTGACGGTCTCCGTGCAGTACGCCACCGAACTCTTCGACCGCGAGACGATCTCGGCGCTCGTGCACCGATATGTGCGCGTCCTGGACGGCCTGGCCACCGAGCCCGACGCCCCCATCGCCAGGCTCGCGATGCTGTCCGACACCGAATACGCCCGGATGGTGCGGGATTGGAACAACACCGGCGCGGCCCCCGCCGACCTGCTGCTGCCCGCCCTGCTCGCGGCCGCCGTCCACCGGGCCCCCGCCGCCGAGGCCGTGCGCTGCGGCGACTACAGCTTCACCTACGCCGAACTCGACGAGCAGGCCGCCCGCGTCGCCCGCTGGCTCAACGCGGCCGGCATCGGCCCGGAAGACGTGGTGGCGCTGGGCATGTCGCGCTCGCTGCCGTGGGTGGTGGCGTGCTGGGGCGTGGCGCGTTCGGGCGCGGCCCTGCTCCCGGTCGACCCCGCCTTCCCACCCGCCCGCATCACCGAACTGATCGCGGGCACCGGCGCACAGGTCGTCGTCACCACCGCCGCCGAATACCCGGCCTTCGCCGCGCTACCCGCCATCGACGTGCTGGTGCTCGGCGATGACGGGACCAGCGTCCTACCCTCCGCGCAGCCGGCCATCGGCCCCGAAACCCACTCCGCGCAGGGCTCGGTAGCAGGGAACGACGCCGATTCCGGTGCGGGTGTCTTGCGGGGCGAGGCCGCTGCTGGTGCGGGGTGCGTTGCCGATTCGGGCACGGGTGTCTCGTGGGGCGAGGCCGCTGCTGGTGCGGGGTGCGTTGCCGATTCGGGCACGGGTGTCTCGTGGGGCGAGGCCGCTGCTGGTGCGGGGTGCGTTGCCGATTCGGGCACGGGTGTCTTGCGGGGCGACGTCGCCGCTGGTGCGGGGTGCGCTGCCGATTCCGGCGAGGGTGACTTGCGGGGCGACGCCGCACCTGATGCGGGGTGCGCTGCGGATTCCGGCGAGGGTGACTTGCGGGGCGACGCCGCACCTGGTGCAGGGTGTGCTGCGGATTCCGGCGTGGGTGCTCCATTGTGCGATGCCGATTCCGGCATGGGTGGGCAACGTTGCGATGCGAGTGCCGGTGTGGGCGCGGGACGCTGCGACGCGGAGAGTACGGGCAGCGCCGTAACCGGTCGGTGCTGTGCCGGGCACCCGGTTCGCCCGCGTATCGGCAATGCCGCCTACATCATTCACACCTCCGGCTCGACCGGTACGCCGAAAGCGGTAGTGGTCACCCACGCTGGACTGGCGAATATGGTTGCGACGCAAGCACACAGCGTCGGCGCGACCCCGGATTCGCGGATATTGTGCGTGGCCGCACCCAGTTTCGATGTCTCGATCTGGGAGCTGGCGCTGGCGGCGAGCGCGGCGGCGACACTGGTGGTCGCACCGCCCGGTGCTTATGCCGGTCCGGCGCTGGTGGAACTCCTGCGCCGGGAACGGGTTACGCATGCGTTCGTGACGCCCGCCGTGCTGGCCTGTACCGAACCCGAGCGATTGCCGGATCTGCAAGTGGTGGTGACCGGCGGTGAGTCCTGCCCGGCGGCGGTGGCCGCGACCTGGGGCCGGGATCGGCGGCTGTTGAACGCCTACGGTCCGACCGAGGCGACGGTGATCACGCATGTGAGCGGCGCGCTGGCGGGCGGGCAGCCGGTCACCATCGGCGGACCGGCGGTGGGTATCCGCTGCTATGTCCTGGATTCCAGCCTGCGACCCGCGCCGGTGGGCGTGGTGGGCGAGCTGTATCTCGGCGGTGCCGGTTTGGCGCGGGGGTACCGCGGCCGCCCGGACGCCACCGCCGTCCGATTCATCGCCGATCCGTTCGGCGGCCCGGGTGAAAGGCTCTACCGCACCGGCGATCTGGTGTCGTGGACCCGAACCGGAGAGGTGATCTACCGGGGCCGCGCGGACTTCCAGGTCAAGGTGCGCGGTGTGCGCGTGGAGCTCGGTGAGATCGAGGCCGCGGTGGCGGCGGCACCCGGGGTCGCGCACGTCGTCGCCGTCAGCTCGACCGCGGCGAGCGATACCACGCTGGTCGCCTACGTGGTGCCGGAGCCCGGCGGCAGCCTCGATCCCGAACTGGTGACCGCCACTGCCGCGCAACGACTTCCGGAGTACCTGCTCCCGGCGATCGTGGTGCTGGACCACCTGCCGATGCTGGTGAACGGCAAGGTCGACCGCGCCGCGCTGCCCGCCCCGATGCCGGTCCGCCGCCGCTATCGCGTCCCCGCGTCCCCGGCCGAGCAGCGGGTCGCCGCGGCGTTCGCCGAGATCCTCCAGGTCGAGAGGGTGGGTCGTGACGACGACTTCTTCAGCCTGGGCGGCAATTCGCTGAGTGCGGCGCGGGTGATGTCGCGACTCGGCGGCGTCGCCCTCCGTGAGCTGTTCGAAACCCCGACGGTGGCGGGGCTGGCCGCACGGCTGGACGCTCCCGGCCACGCACGCGCCGTCGAAATCGACTCTCCCGCACCGCGAAACGAGTCGTTCGAAGTGGTGCTCCCACTGCGCGCCGGGACGGCCGGCACCCTGTTCTGCATTCACCCGGGCGGCGGTATGGCCTGGCCGTACGCGGGCCTGCTCGCCCATCTCGACCCCGAGGTATCCCTGTACGGCATTCAAGACCCCTGGGTCGTGCGCGGCGAAACCCCCTGTGCCACAGTGCCCGACTACGCCGCCCGCTACATCGCGGAGATCCGCCGCCGCCAACCCGACGGCCCGTACCGGCTGCTGGGCTGGTCACTGGGCGGCCGCATCGCCCATGAGATAGCGCTCCAACTCCGTTCCACCGGCGCGGAAGTGGCGTTGCTCGCCCTCATGGACGCGGCCGCCGACGACGGCACGGAGACGACGGCGACGGACGGCGAAACCGACGCCGCCTGGCAGGAGCTGCGCGCCTTGATCGACCCCACCGCATTCCCACCCGATCTGGTCGAACGCGCGACGGCCGCGCTCACCCGCCCGGTACCCGGCGCACCGAGCGGCGTATTCGACGGTGACCTGCTGCATTTCACCGCCACCCGCGCCGCCGCACCGGACCGCTGCCCGGCCGACACCTGGATTCCGCATCTCACCGGCAAGGTGATCGACATTCCCGTCGATGCCACGCATATCGGTATGGCGCAACCGGATCCGATCGCCCATATCGGTGCGGAGCTGCGGCAGCGATGGCACGGGTGAGCGCTTCCCGGCTGCCCGAGGCGATCCGTGTGGCCGGCGCGTCCTACCTCGGGCCGGTCACAGCCCCGGCACGGTGAGGAAGACGGCTGCCGTGCTGTCCTGGCGGAAGTAGGTGTCCTGCGGGGGATTCCGGTAGGCGCCGACGCCGGAGTCGGGCAGCCAGGTGTAGTCGGCCAGCCGCAGCGACAGTGGTCCGGCGGGCACCACCAGCTCCACTTCGACGCCTTCCTTGCCGGGGGCGAAGAACCGGAAGCCTTGTGCCGGGGGCGTTTCGATCCGGCGGTCGGCTACGCGCAGGCTTTTCGGCGCGGCGTTCCACAGCAGGTCGATGCGGGTCGCATCGCGAGTGGAGCGCAAACGCAGCCGCACGGTGCGAGTCCCGGAATCGGTTCTATCCGACATTATTTCGGCCACGGGTGCCGAAAGTGCCTGCACCGGTGCGGGTCCGCTGGCTATCGCCTTCTTCCACAGGTCGGAATAGGGTGCGCCGGGCTCGGTATCGCCCACGAATTCCCGTGTCCACGGATCGGGGACGAGGTTGGAGATCCAACGCGCCTCCTTCTTGTCCGCGTCCAGTGCGTACACCAATTGCGAAGTGCGCGGATGGGTATCGTCCACCCGATCCACCACCAGCCCGGCGGCGGTGAGCGCGACGGCGAGCACCAGCGCGGTCAGCGGAATCGTCCAGCCGCGCCGGTCCGGCCAGGTGTGGGTGAGCGTGAGCAGCAGCAGCCCGCCCAGCAGCACGACGAACGGGGCGGTCAGGAACGGCGCGGCCGTGAGCCCGGCTTGCAGGCTCGTCCACCCGTTGCCGCCGAGGAAGACCGCCGCCGGAATCAGGAAGACGGTGAGCATCGGCAGCCGCCAGCGCTCCGGTGTCAGGAACGTGATCGCGACACCGAGCGCCGCCGCTGTCGCAGGCACCACCACGATTTGCGACGCGCCCGGCGCCAGCGCGGCCACGACCGCACCGGTCGTCACCGCCGCGCACAACATCCCGACGCCCGCCCCCGTCGCTCCGAATAACTTGCGCGCCGGCGCGTACCAGCCGAGCAGCGTCGCCGCACCCAGCACCAGTACCGCGGCCTGGAAACAGCCCGGCCGGAACGGATCCACCGGCATGGCCGCGTAGGCCGGCCGGATCTGCTGCACCAGCAGCCACCAGCCCCAGGTCGACGCCACCGCGACCACGACCGCCAGCAAAGCCGTCGCCGCCGCGCCGATCACCCGCCACACCCCGGTCTCACCGGAGCGCTTCACCTGCCACACCACCCAGATCGCGGCCAGGAACCCCACCACCGCGCACGCGATCATCACCCACAGCGGCACCACCACCAGCACCCCGAAAGGCAGTACGAAATAGGCGCGCTCGGACTCGTCGGCAGTGTCGGCAGCGAGATCGCGCTCCCCGAACTCCTTGATCTGCGCCAGGGTGTTGTCACCCATGGCTTGCAGCGTCGCCGGATTCACGTGCGCCGGATCATCGAGCCGGCTGTGATAGTAGGCGCTCTTTCCGGCGAAAGCCCAGTCCAGCACCCGCAATCCGTGCGGTTCGAAGGAGGCGAAGTCGGTATTGCTGGAGGTCTCCGCACCGGCCAGCGCGGTGGTCAGCGAATCGGTGTTCGGATGCGGAACCGCCCCCGAGACCGCCCGCACCAGCGACCCATCGGGCGCGGTGATCCGCCACAGCAGCGGCGGCCCACCCGCACCACGCGCCTCCAGATTGATCACCACATTGTGCGGGTCGTAACCCCCGGCGGCGACGAAGGCTTCGGACCCGAAGAGCCCCGGCTCCTCGGCGTCCGACAGCAGCACCACCAGATTATTGCGAAGCCCGGTCTCGCCGGCCCGCAATGCCCGCACCGACTCCAGAATCGAGGCGACGCCCGCGCCGTCGTCATTGGCGCCCGGCGCGGAAGGCACCGAATCATAGTGCGCCACAACGTAGACGGTCCCGCTCGGCGCGGTCCCCTGCACCGTGGCGACGATATTCTCGACCCGCCCGCCCCCGAGTACGTCCTCACCGAACGACTGCGGCCACAACCCGACTCCCGCCCGAATCTCGGTGCGCAACCCCAGCTTCCGCAGCTCGCCCGCGAGATAGTCACGCACCCGGTCATGTTCGGGTGTGCCGACCGCATGCGGCCGTTTCGCGATCTCCTCGATCACCCTGATCGCCCGCCCGGCACTGAACTCTCCCGCAGGCGCGGACGCGTCCCTGTGACCGTGCGGTTCTATCTCCCACGCTGCCGCGAACCCCACAACGAGCAGTAGAACGAACGCCAGCAATCCGGAAATCCCTCGACCCACCCGCATCCTTCGATACTAGGCAGGCCGAGCGGGATTCCGGCGACGCTCATGCCTGCTGGGTCGGCAGCACGATGACCTGACGCAGGTTGACATGCGCGGGACGGCTGGTCGTGTACGCGATGAGATCGGCGATATCGTCCGCGCGCAAGGCATCGAGCGCACTGAACATCCCGTCCAACTGCCCACTCAGCTCCGGATTGTCGATGTGCGAACCCAACTCGGTATCGGTCAGCCCCGGCTCGATATTGGTAACCCGCACCTTCCGCGGCCCCAACTCCGTCCGCAACGTCGCCGACAACTGCGTAATAGCCGCCTGCGTAGCGCCATACACCGAGTAGTCCGGAAACGGCAGGTGCGCCCCGATAGACGAAATATTCACCAGATCCGCGGCCCGCCCCGCATCAGCGGCCGCCAGCAGATCCGGAACGAACGCCCGAATAATGCGCAGCCGCCCCGCCACATTGGTGTCCAGCATCCGCACCCACTCGTCCTCCCGCCCCGCCACAATCGGATTCGGCAGCATCACCCCCGCCGAGTTCACGACCAGATCCACCGCCCCGAACCCTTCACGCACCCGCTCAGCCGCCGCCGTCACACTCCCGCTATCGGTCACATCCACCGAAACCGCCAGCGCCACACCACCATCGGCCTCGATTTTCCCCGCCAGCGCCTCCAGCCGCTCTGCCCGCCGAGCCAGCAACGCCACCCGCGCCCCATTCGCAGCCAACAGCCGAGCCGTAGCCTCACCCATCCCACTGGCAGCCCCAGCGACAACCGCGGTACGCCCAGCCAAATTCTCGTAGCTCATCGTTCTCTCCTCGCTCTGCGCTCTTGCTGCTACCCATCCTGTGACGGCCGCAAGAGCCCAGCGAGGGTTCCACGTTTCCTGGGTCTGCCAGTACCAGGATGACTACCTCGCGCCGATGAATTTTCCGCACGGCCCCCGTCCTTACTGACGAACGCGCCCCCAACCCGGCGCGACCGACCCAGAAGGAAAAGAAATGACCGCCATCGCCGCCACCCGAACCACCACCACCGTTCGTCCCGGCAAGATTCGCAACCGCGTCCTGTGGACCCTGCAAATCGTGCTCGGCCTGTTCTTCATCATCGCCTCCGGCGGCCCGAAGCTCGTCATCCCCCGAACCCTGATGGAAAACAACGCCACCGCCACCTCGATCCCGTTGGCGCTGCTGGTCTTCATCGGTGTAGCCGAAGTCGCAGGCGGCATCGGCCTCATGATTCCCCGCCTGACCGCAGCCGCCGCAATCGGCCTCGCGATCGTCACCTTCCTCGCCGCCGCCTTCAACGCCTTCCTGGCCGGCACCCCCGAATTGGCCCCCTTCCCACTGGCACTCACCGCGATCTTCGCCTGGATCGCCTACGAACGCCGGTCCTCGCTCACGGCCCTGCGCACCCTGATTCAGCGATGACCCGCGCATAACCCCCGGCTACCGGCGGCACCCAGCCACCGGTAGCCGTGTTGTGCGTTGCAGGGACGGTCCGGTCGGGTTGGTCGGGCCGTCCCATCGGAGTCGCGGGGCGGGCGCCACGAATCGCACCGCCCACCCCGCGCCCCACCGAATCATGTGATGGTTATATCTGTTTCGTGGCGCAAGGTTCGACGCCGATGTGGGATGGCCAGCGCAGCAATCGATCTCGGCCCTCATCCGACCCGAATACGGCACCCAGTGGGTCCGACTCCTTCCGTCCACGTCTTGTCAGTGCGATCGGATATCTTCATCACGCGCGGCTAGCATCCGGGGCCTCCAGCACCGTAAAGCGGTTGCATCCCTGGGTTTGTCCGGGGGCGACCCGAGCACTGTTCAAGGTCCAACCGACGCCCAGGCTCTAGCTGATGGCCAGAAGCCGGCCCGCCAGAGCTGGCCGCGCACCTTCACGCAACGCCGTCTGGTGAGGTCAGGCCGCCACTCGGCAATCTGGTGCGTTTGGCCGGCACCAGGTCAGATCGATCCGCTGACCTTCGCCCCACCTGCGCTGGCCGGTGCGGTCAGCGCGGTATGCGGCAATTGAGGATGTTCCTCGGACTGCTCGCCTGGCAGTTCCTGCCGGGGCCGTTCTTGGGGGCCGGTCAAGATAGCATTGGGGCGGGGACTAGGTCAGGACTGGAGATGCCTCGCAACAAACGTCCGCAGGATCGGGAAGAAAAGCGTGCCGAGATCGTGGTGGCTGCTCGGCGGTTGTTCGTCGAGCAGGGGTACGACGCGGCGTCGATGACGCGGATCGCCCGCGATGCCGGAGTGGTGTCGAACACGCTGTACTGGTACTTCCAGGACAAGGACGCGGTATTGATCGCGGTCCTCGATGCGGTCCTGGCCGACTCGATGGCCTCCTACACCGACATGCTGGACGCGAGCTTGACCGATCGGCTGTTGTGGCTGGTCGCACAATTGGAGCAGCTGGGCCGGTTGGTGAGTACCGTGCATACGCGCGCCGCGGCGTCCGCGGCCATCGGCGAATGGCACGAGCAGTTCCACGCGCTGGCCGAGGGATTGTTCCGGGCGGAGCTGATCGAGCTCGGCGTGCCCACTGACGGAGTGGACCCGATGGTCATGATGGGTGTTTTCGTGGTCGAAGGCTTGCTGACGCATCCAGCGGAGCCGTCTCAGCGGCGCGCGGTGATCGAGACGTTGCTCAACAGCGCTCGCAGTCTTGCCGCGGCCGCGGGCTGAGTGCCCGGTCCGCGCCCGTCCACGAGCCCGGGGCGATCTACTGTGTGGTGGTTGCGGAGTAGTCGAATTGTGTTGCCAGGAAATAGATTTGGTCACGCACGGCGCGTTCGAAGTGCTCGCCCACGTAGATGTCGAAGTGGTCGCACGGATAGCTTTGGATGTGCACGTGCGCCAGGCCCTGTGCGTGCCGCTTCGTGGTCTTCGCGGGTGCGGCCGCGTCGTTGTCGCAGACACACAGCAGCGTCGGAGTGCTGGAACGAGCCAGCGCGCAACCGGGTCGATCGAGCGGAAGGCGCAACGCCAGCCGTGCGGCCAGGGCGTTGGCGGCATCGAATTCGCTGTTCGGGCCACGCAATACACCCCACACGCTGTCGCGACCGACATTGGTCACAGGTTCTTGCCCGCCGTCGCTCTCGGTCAGCTCGATGTTCTTCGACACCCGAGCCCGCACCGAGGGTAACCGTTTCAACACCGCGCTGCTGCGCCGCGAGAGCCGAGTCCCCGCCGGTAGGAGCGCCGAAGCACCGGCAAGAGCGTCGGGCGAGGCCACAAACGCCGGCATCCAGGCCGTCCCCGCCATCGGCAACAGAATCGGCTTCGCACCGAACCATGAACCGACCGTATCGAGAATCCCCGCCACGGTCAGCGCTATCACGCTCAGCGGGCCGGTCCGGATACGCGAGCGCAACGACGCCGGTCCGTCGGTGAAGGGGCACTGAGCAACAACCGCCGCGATATGGGTGTCCTCCGAGACCACCTGAAGGACATGCCCGCCACCGAAAGAGCTGCCCCACAACGCGATTCGGTCGACGTCGACCTCCGGCAGGGCGCGCGCGAAGGCCAGGGCAGCATGCCAGTCGGCACGCTGGCGGCCGATATCGAGCAGCTGGCGCGGCACTCCGCCGCTCGCCCCGAGGTGACGGTAGTCGAACACCAGCACCGACCACCCCGCCTCGGCGAACCGTTGCGCGTAGGCGTCCAGGCGCATCTCCCGCACCGCCCCGAGACCGTGCGCCATGATCACCATCGGGCGCGGGCCATCCAGGTCGGGCGAGGTGTACAGCCATGCCGCGCACTCGTCTTGACCTGAGGGGAACGCAACCTCCCGTCGCCGCACCGCCACCATCTCGCGCCGATCGGCAGGTCCATCGATTGCCATGAGTTGCGTCCTCCGCTCCACCATCACTCTTCTTGGACGCCATCCAAGAAGCGGCTTGGGGTTACGGTAAGTCCTTCTTGAACGACAGTCAAGAATCGGTGGTGTCACGGGCTGAACTGGCGGCAACCCGACCCCATTGCGCTGCATTCGGCATTACCGCGCACCGGGAAGCACTGTCAGCCAACCTGTTTGGACGGCGGACCAACGCCCAGGTCGCGGCATGAGTGGATATTCAGGTCATGTGCGTGGAGTGCTGTGCAGACTGGCCGACCGTCGAAGGCAGTTACCGGTCAGCCCGCCGATGTTTCCGGCGAGGCAGTGCCGACGGCTGGTAGGGCCGGTTCAGGGTGGATCGCGGACATGATCGCGTCCAGTCGGGCGGCCAAGTCGTGGGATCGGGACTCGGTTGAACGCGCCGATTCTGCGACCGCTGCTTGCAGACACGCGAACGCGGCCCCGATCAGGGCGTGGACCAGCGCGTCGTCGACAGGTGCGCTGGGTGTTTCGTGGGTGCGTCGAGCCCGCAGGATCGTGGACAGCCGATGTTGGATTCGTGCGATCCGCTCCAGGTACCCGGGCAACAGCGAGGGGCTGCTGTCCACGATTCGCTGGATCATCAGGCCGCGAGCGCGCTGACGCTCGTCGGCGAACTGCTCGGTGACCACATCGAACGAGCGGCGCAGCGCTGTCCAGTCCGATTCCGCGACCGGACGTGCGGCCAGACGCTCGGTCAGGTTGTCGCCCAACTGCTCGAAATTGTGCAGTACCAGATCGTCTTTGGACGCGAAGTAGCGAAAGAACGTTCGCTGCGACATCCCGACTGCGGCCGCTATCGCATCGACGGTCGTCGCCTCGAAGCCGTTGTCCACGAACATTTCCTCGGCCACCTCGGCAACCCTGGCCCGGATCGCGCTCCGGCTCACCTCACGCAGATCCTTGATAACCACGCCCCGCACGGTATCAGTTGCCAACTATGTCAGTCACTGTCACGATAGGCGCTCAGTGTCGGCCCGGGGCGAACAATGCGGTGCGCCCGAGCGGTCACATGAAGGAGCTGGCTCGATAATGCGTTTCAATCTCCGAGTCCTCGGTGTCTCGTCCGCGCGGTGGTTAGCCGCCGCCGCGACCGCCGCCCTCGCGCTCGGTGTAGCGCCCCAGGCCGCGGTCGCCTCGGCCGATGCACCCGCCGCCGATATCACCACGGTGGAACAGGACCCGTTCCGTCGACCGCCGACCGACCTGACCTCGTTGCGACCGGGCCAAATCATCGGAGCACGCTCGATCCCACCAATACTCGACGGCCAGGAGATTCCCGACGCTCAGAGCTGGCAGATCTCCTACCGCAGCAACGACACCCGCGACGAAGCGATCATGGCGATCACCACCCTGATCGTTCCGACCGCACCATGGCCCGGCCCCGGCACGCGGCCCGTGGTGTCCCAGCAGTTCGCCCAGGACTCAGCCGGAAAGCATTGCGCACCATCGGTCTCGATGTCGACCGCTTCGGGCGACCCCCGCGTCTTCTTGAGCCGGAACTGGGCGGTGGCGATACCCGACCACGAAGGTCCGCGAGCGGCGTTCACCGCGGGCATATCGGGCGGGCACATCGTGCTCGACGGTATCCGCGCGGTGCGCGAGCTCGGTGAAGGCGGTATCGGCCCGGCGAACCCTTGGGCGCTGGACGGCTATTCGGGCGGCGCACAGCCCACCGGATGGGCCGCCCAGCTCCAACCCACCTACGCACCCGAGCTGCCGGTGAAAGGCGTTGCGCTCGGGGGGCTCCCCGCCGATCCGACGGTCATCGCGCGAAATCTCGACCGGAACCTCTTCAGCGGGCTGATGCTCGCCGGGCTCGCCGGGCTCGCCGCCGAACACCCCGAAGCCGGTATCGAACAGCTACTCAACGCTCAGGGTCGCAGCATGCTGGAGGACATGCGCACCTCGTGCGTGGACGCGATCACCCGGTATTCCATGCGCGGGCTCGATGAATACATCGACGTTCCCGACCCGATCGCGCTGCCCGGTCCCGCCGCCGCGCTGGCCCGCCACGCTCTCGGGACCGCCGCCCCGGTGGCGCCGGTGTACAGCTACCACGGTGAACTCGACACGGTCATCCCCGTCGGGCAAGCCGACGCGGCGATGCGCGCATGGTGCTCACACGGTGCTGTGATTTACAGCGTCCGCGACCCACTCACCGAACACATCACCGAGCAGATCCTCAATCGCCACACCGCGGTCCGCTACCTGGCTGACCGCTTCGACGACAAGCCAGCACCCACTAACTGCTGATCAGTAGAAGGACTCGGGCCAGGGTGCATCGCATAATCGGCAGAAGAGGATGTATGTCGGATGCTGTCGGTGCGGGGTGTGGTTGGTCGCGTCTGGGCGGCGAAATGCATGATGGGGCGCGCGGTTTGCGTCTTTGGTCGATACCTTCGCTGCTCCGAGCATGGGGATCTATACGCTGTGGGTTCGGGCGGGTGGTGATGGTGGGGAGTCCGGAGGGGGCGGCACGGGCCGGCGGGCGTATGTTTCCTCGGGATTCACGGTGATGACGTCGAGTTGCTGCGTTGGCTGAGTACCAGGAAGCCGAATGTCACCTATCGAACGACTGGATATCTCTCCGAACGCCAGTCGTTCACACGTCGACGAATGCTGTCCACCATCGGAAGTGAATCAATGTCGCTCGGATCGAACCAGGCGACCTCGTGGGACTCGTCGGATACGGCCAGTTCTCCACCGGTCGGGGTGCCGAGAAGGCAGATCGAAAACTCTTGCCGCACTTCGCCGTTGTCGTAGGCGAAGACGTGCTTCGGATTCGTGTAGGTACCGACGATGCCGGTTACCTCGATGTCGATTCCGGTCTCTTCCTTGGTTTCCCGGATGCCGCATTCGGCTAGGGATTCCCCGAGCTCCATCTTGCCACCGGGGAGCGCCCACATGTCGTTGTCGACCCGGCGTTGCAGCAAAACTTGCCCACGGTCGTTCACTACTACTAGGGATGCGGCGGGCACCAAGCTGTTCGGTTCGGGTGCGTTCGGGTCGTCTTCGTAGTCATGCCTGGCCATTCCGTGGTTCCTCCCAGATGCCTCGGCGCCGGGCAAAGGCACTTCTACGTGCTCGGTGAACCGGATCGTTCACGCATTGTCGCTTGGATGGTGTTGCATCCCAATATTGTTCACATATCTATCTGCTATTCGATCAGCTCTCCTTGTGTACCCTGATCCGGCACTTGACCGGTGGCGTAGCGGGCGTACGTCTCTTCGGTATCGACGGTCACGACGTCGGCGACCCGCACCAGATCGGCGGGGACGGTGCCGCCGTCGAAGTGGGCGGCGCTGGGGGTGAACACCGCTTCGGCGTTGGTGCGTGATACCGCGACCCGTAGCCGGTGGACGGGGCGGTCGGTTTCGGGGCCGAACACGAGCGTTTTGCACAAGTCGTACCCGAATCGGGCTGCCACTCTTCGGATCTGCGCCTCATGGAATTGTTGACGGGGGCCGGAAATATCGCGGCGCAGGAATCCGATCGCTGGTGGTCTCGACAAGAAAGACATGGTGTGCCCCTTCTCCTGGACTGGCAGGCAACTCACCGCGGGGGAACCGTCCGAAGGGTTTGGTTCTGCCGGGTGGTGAGGCCCTCCCTCTCCAGCGTTGTCGCCGGGGCCGGACACTGACCCTGGAAAACGTCTACAGCCGTCTACAGCTGGCCTACTCTTTTCGGGTATGGGCAGCCCCGAGTTCGGCGGTGCACAACTCAGGCAGGCGCGCGAAGCGGCCGGGTACTCACTCGGTGAGATGGCCGCGCGCGTCCCGTACAGCAAGGCAGCGTTGGGGCATTACGAAACCGGGGTGCGCAGCCTGACGGCCGAGGTGATCACGTGGTACGAACGGGTATGCGGCCAATTCACCGACCCGGTAACCACCGTTGTGACATTGGGCCGCGCTGACGTGGACCGCCGCGCGTTCCTTCGCAAAGCCGTCTACTCGGCGGCCCTGTCGGCTACCGCGATCGGTGTGGGCACGCTCGATGCCGCCGGCATCGAGCGCCTCGCGAATCTCGATGACAAACGCATGGTCGGCATGGGGGAAGTGCAGGCCCTGCGCCGTGTAGTGGAAGCGTTCCAGCACCTGGACGAGTTCAAGGGTGGCGGTGTCGGCCGTACCGCTGTCGCAGAACTGTTGTCCACCGACGTCGCTACCTTGTTGCGTTCTCGCTTCGCTACGAGCGAGGTTCGCGCGCAGGCATTTTCGATTGCCGCAGAACTGTCGTACCTGGCTGGTTTCAAGGCCCACGACGCCGGAATGGATGGGGCGGCGCAGCGCTACTACCTTTCGGCCCTGCACTTGGCGGAAGCGTCCGGGGTGCCAGGGCATGACGCTTGGGTGTGTCGGGTACTCGCGTTGCAGGGCAACGACATCGGCAAGCGCGTCTACGGTATCGATCTCGCGGAGGAAGCGTGTCGACGGGCATGCGGAAAGGTCGATGGCGGCACGCAAGCCCTGTTCACGGTGGCCCTGGCACGTTGTCACGCCGAGGTGGGCAACAAGCGGGAAGCGCTGGCCGCGTTGACGATTGCCGAGCCGTGGATCGCTCCCGGGCGCTCCGCTGAACTTCCGGCCTGGTGCGCCTGGTGGGGAGGCGACCAGGCGACCGTCAACAACCAATGCGCGAAAACATTTCGGGCACTGGGCGATTACACAGCTGCCGAACCGCACCACCAGCTAGCCACCACCATGTGGGAACCGGGGGTGCACCGCCGCGTGTACGCCAACACATTGGGGGATGTGGGAATCGCCCGGTGGAAGACCGGTGATCACACCGGCGCGATCAAAGCCTGGAACATGGCGTTACCTATCCTGTCCGAGCTTCAATCGGCTCGGGTCGAAAAGACACTCGGCAAGATACGTCGATCAGCCCCTGAACTGTTCACGGTTTGAAACTGCCCGGCCGGCGGCTGGGGATGGAAGCTGGACATCGGATCGCATGCTTGCGGGGACTGGTGCCGAAGCCCTGGACCTGGCGCGCGCTCTGAGGGCCGGGGCGCAGGGACTCTACGCTGGAGACCATGCAGTCCGATCTCGGTGATTTTCTGCGCTCCCGGCGTGCTCGTATCCAGCCGAGGGAGGCGGGGTTGCGTGAATATGGGCGGCGGCGGGTGCCGGGGTTGCGGCGGGAGGAGGTGGCGCAGCTGGCGGGGGTGAGTGTGGATTACTACATTCGGTTGGAGCAGGGGCGGGGGCCGCATGTGTCGGATTCGGTGCTTGATGCGGTGGCGCGGGCTTTGCGGTTGAGTGATTCGGAGCGGGCGCATTTGTATGCGTTGGCTCGGCCGTCCGGGGTGGGGCCGGCGCGGACGGCCGGGGTCTATACCGATGCTTTGCGGCCGGGGGCGCGGTTGGTGCTGGATGCGATTACGGCGCCGGCGTTCGTGTTGGGTAGGCGGATGGATGTGATTGCTTGGAATGCTATGGGGGACTTGGTATCCGGGTTTTCTTCGGTGCCGGAGGCGGAGCGTAATCAGGCGCTTTATCTGTTTTTGAATCCGCGGGCCGGTGAGTTCTATCCGGAGTGGGAGACCGTGGCGGGGGAGACTGCGGCATTTTTGCGGCGGGACGCGGGGTTGCATCCTGACGATCCGAAACTGAAGGCGATGATCGACGAATTGTCGCGGCGGAGTGCGGAGTTCCGGCGGATCTGGGAGGGGCATCCGGTGAAGGAGAAGACCTACGGGGTGAAGCGGATTCAGCATCCGATCGCAGGGGCGCTGGAGCTCGGCTACGAGACGCTGGCTTTGCAGGGCGATCCGGATCAGTTGTTGGTTGTTTACACCGCCGCGCCCGGTTCGGCGGCTGCGGAAGCGCTGGCCGATCTGGCGGCGCGGCAGCCGGCGGGAACCCGATAACTACCGGTCTCAACGTCGTTTCGGGTTGGTGCTTACCCGGCATCCGCGCTGCTCAGGGTGTATACCGGCAGCATGACGCAGGTGGAAGGTAGCGCGACTACCGGGGGTGAAGGCTCCGTGCCGGTCACCGCGGGGCGGTCGGTCGAGTTCTGGGGATATCTGATGTGGGGGCTGGCGGGGGTGGCTATCGCCGCACCGGAATTGGCTTCGGTGTTCGGGCTGGCCAGTTGGCCGACCATCTCCAATACCATCGGGCATTTGCAAACCGAGCATCCCTGGGTGCGGCTGGTCGTGGTGTTCGTGATCGTGGTGATCGGGTATTACGCGGTGCCGCAGTTGCTTTTTCACCCTGAACCGAGTCCGCGGGTGGTGGCGGGGCAGCCGACTACGGCGGGCGGACGCGTCACTCGGTCGGACGGGCCCGTCACGCTGTTGGGTGCGGGGTATTTGTTCACAGCGGCGGGCACGTACGTATTCGGCATTCTCTTCGCGGCTGCCGACCGGGCCATGGATGCGGATGCCTACCTCGGCCCTTATGTGCTGTACGGGCTCATCGCGCTGATGTGGGTGGTGGTGCCGAGCATCCTGGCCATGTTCTTCGGCAAGGACGTACCGTTTCCGACGTTGTTCCGCACCATCGGGTTCCTGGAACGGCGTGCGCACTTCATTGCCGCGATCCTGTTGGGCCTCTTGGTGATTCTGCTCATTCACCTCGCCTTCTATCCGTGGCCGCGGGTGGTGAGCTGATCAGTGCGGGCCGGACGCGAGTTCGGCGGTGGCGACGGGGGCGGTGGTGAGTTCGGGGGCGTCGGGCTGGACGGCGGCGGTGACGCCGGGGCGGCCGTTCTCGACCACATAGGTGGCCCGGGTGCGAATGGGTGCACCCGGCTTGTGTACGTAGGGCATCACGCGAAAGTCGGTGCGGCACAACTCGTGATCGAGCTCGACCCGCACGTACCCGCGTTGTTCGTTGAAGAACTTGACATCCGGATTGGCGGCCAGCAGGGTGCGGCCGGTGTGCGACATGTCCGCGCCGTCACCACCGCTGCTGATCGAAGTGCCGGTGAATTCCGAAGCCACGACCGGTGATTCGAGATCGGCGCAGTCGCGGCGGAGGTCGGCGGCGTAATTCTGGTGCCGGTCGCCGGTGATGACGACCAGGTTGCCCGCGCCCCGGGCGGCGGCCGCACCGAGCAGGGCATTGCGGTCGGCGACATAGCCGTCCCAGCCATCGGTACCGAGCAGTTCACGCGGGCCGGTGTCGTAGTCGGAGCGCGCCATCGCGACCTGATTGCCGAGGATCTGCCAGCGCGCGGGCGAGGTGGTGAGCCCGCCGAGTAACCAATCGCGTTGCCGCGCACCGAGAATCGTGCGATCGGCAGCAAGACGATCGGCGCAGTCGTAGACCTGATTGCCGTCCCCGCACGCCTGCGGGGTGCGGTACTGGCGGGTGTCGAGCATGGTGATCTCCGCCAGCGCGCCGAAGCCGTAACGCCGGTGCAGCAGCATGTCCGGCCCGTCCGGCATTTGCGCGATCCGCACCGGCTGATGCTCGTACCACGCCTGGAACGCGGCCGCCCGGCGCCGCCGGAACAGCCACTTCAGGTTGTTGATATCGAAACTCGGGCCGTTGTACTCACCGGCCCAGTTGTCGTGCACCTCGTGATCGTCCATGGTGACCAGCCAGGGGAACGCGGCATGCGCGGCCTGTAATGGCTTCTCGCCCTTGGCCTGCGCGTACCGCAGCCGATACCCGCGCAGATCCACCGCCTCGCCGCTGAAATCGGGTGCCGTACTGCCTTCCCGGCCCCGCACCCAGGCGCTCTCGTAGATGTAATCGCCCAGATGCACCACCAGATCCAGGTCCTCATCGGCCATATGGTCGTAGGCGGTGAAATACCCGTAGGTCCAGGACTGGCAGGAGGCGAAGGCGAAACGCATCCGCGCCATGGCGCTCCCGGCACGCGGGGCGGTCCGGGTCCGGCCGATCGGGGAAACCGCTGTCCCCGCCCGGAATCGGTAGTAGTACCAGGTGTCCGGCTCCAGTCCGCTGACCTCCGGATGCACGCTGTGCCCGAGTTGATGGGTGGCCACCGCGCTCCCGCGCACCACCACCTGCCGGAATCGGTCGTCCCGCGCCACCTCGTAATCCACGCTCACCGGGGCCATGGGCATACCGCCCAAACCCTCCGGATCGAGCGGATCCGGGGCCAGCCGGGTCCACAACACCACCCCGTCCGGGGTCGGATCTCCCGAAGCCACGCCGAGGGTGAACGGATCGCCGCTCACCCAGTGCGGGGCCCGGAACCTCGCGCTGCCCACCGCCGCGGTGCCCGCGAGCACCACCGCCGATCCGGCAACGCCACGCCGCAACAACTCTCGCCGTGACAAGGCCATACGCAACGGTATGAATGCTGAGCGTGTGCGGGAGTGAACGCCGGACGCGCCCCGGACGAACACCCCATAACACTTCGGGTGCGGAGATGTCCGAATTCCCTTGCGTTTGCCCGTCGTTCACCTGGGCGGCCGACGCGCCGCCGGCCGTTCACCGCGTCGCGTCATTCTCGTACTCTGGAATCACCACCGAACTACCGCCCCGGAGTCGTGACATGGTCGAGGTGGAGCTGGATTTGTATTCGGCCCGGCCGAATCCCGCCTGGCGGCTCGATCCCGTTGCCGCCCAGGACGTACTGGCCTGCATCGCCGCCGCCCCGCCCCTGGTCGACGGCCGTCTGCATCGCAGCCTCGGCTATCGCGGCCTGGTGCTCTATCTGCCCGACGGGCGGGTGGCCCGCATTCAGCGCGGCACCATCGAGGTCTCGCGCGGCAATCAGCACAGCTGCCGTGCCGATCTCGGCCGGGCCTTGGAGCGTCGCCTGCTCGCCACCGGCCGCCCGGAGATCGGCGCCCGGGAATACGCCATCGCCGCGGCCGCGCTGCGCGAGTGAGCGCCACAGCGGAGAACTCCGAGCATTCTGGGCAATTGACCAACTAATGTTTCAGATCGGCCCGCGGCGACGTACAGTACCTCGCCATGAATCGAATATGCGGAGCCCCATCAGGATTCGCGCCCGGTAGACCGTGGCCCGTCATCGCCGTGCTGCTGCTGGTCGCCGGGCTGCTGTCCATCCCCGCAATCGGCTTCAGCCCCTCGGCGCAGGCCGAGCCCACCGGATTGCAAGGGCCGCTGAGCACTCGCGGACGCTACATCGTCGACGCGGCCGGCAACCGGGTGAAACTGCAATCCGGCAACTGGCACGGCGCCAGCGGAACCTGGCAGGGCAGCGGCGACGACGAGGATCCGGCGAACAATTTCGCGCAGGAGACCGGGCATCGCGCCGCCCTCGGCCTGGACCGGGTGCCGATGGCGAAGATAGTCGCGGACTTTCGCGCACTGGGTATCAACAGCGTGCGGTTGCCCTTCTCCAACGAGATGATCAGCGATACCCGTCCGGTCGAGGGCTTGACCGCCAACCCCGAACTGAACGGCCTCAAACCCCTCGAGGTGTACGACCGGGCCGTCGCGGCGCTCACCACCGCCGGAATCGGCGTCATTCTCAACAACCACACCACCTCCACCCGCTGGTGCTGCGCGGTCGACGGCAACGAGCGCTGGAATTCCGGGCAGAGCACCCAGAAGTGGGTGGACGACTGGGCTTTCATGGCGGCCCGGTACAAAGGCAATCCGGGCGTGATCGGCGCGGACCTGCGCAACGAGGTGCGGCGCGACACCTGGGACAACCCGAACTGGGGCTGGGGTGACGATCACGATCTGGAAGACGCGGTGCAGGCGGCGGGGGACCGAATCCTGACCGGCGCCAACCCGAATCTGCTCATCATGATCGAGGGCCTGAACTGGCAGGGCATTCCGACGGATCTGACCGAACACTCCCGTCCCATGCTGAAGCCGATGCGCACGCTGACGCCGACGCTGGTGCGCTCGCACAAGGTCGTATACGCGGCGCACTTCTACGGCTACATCGGCCCGAATCACACCGGCGCGGACGGTATGGGCGAAACCCACGATCCGCGCTTCCGGGACATGTCGCGCGCGGACCTGTTCAAGTCCATGGACGAGCTGGCCGGCTTCGTCGCCACCACCCCGGACCGGCACTTCACCGCCCCGGTGTGGATCAGCGAGTTCGGTGTCGGCAAGGACGCCGAAGCGAAGGACAAAGCCTGGTTCCCCAATATGGTCGACTACCTGATCGAGCGGGACCTCGACTTCGCCTACTGGCCGATGGTCGGATTTCAGCACGGCGACAAGGGAAATCAGTGGGCGTTGTTGCGCTACGACACCGACGGCAGCGTGCGGACCGTCACCGACGCCGACGACTGGCGGGGCGCGCACTGGCGGCGGCTGTTGGACGCCAAGGGATTCCAGGGACCGGTCGCCCCGGTGCGCACCTGGTCGGCGCTGGACGGCAAGCATCGCGACAACAATGCCTCGCTGCGGGCCGCCGCCGATTGGGATTCCGGCGCGCACAAGGTGGTGTGCCCCGACGATCAGCGCCTGATCGGCATCAGCTCCGGTGATCAGCGCGGGCTGTGCACCGATGCCACCCAGGGCGATCTGTGGCAGTCCGGCAGCGCGGCCGTGGTGGTGAAGACCGAACAGGTGCGCACCGACTGGGCGTCCGGCTTCACCAAATATCAGTGCGCCGAAGGGCAATTCATGATCGGTTACAGCCAGCGCGGCGACGGCATGTCCGCGATCCTCTGCGTCCAGGGCCGCATTCCGCTCGCCGGAGCGGGGCGCACGGTCTGGGATGACAAGGGGGACAACCGCCCCGCCTCCGGTGAGGGCGGGGATTACGCCCAGGGCTTCTACAAGGCCCAATGCGAGGCCGACGAATACGCGGCGGGCATCGGATTCTCCCGGGTCTGGTACCGCAAGGGGCATCCGGACGCCCTCTACTGCCGCAAGCTCGGCTGACATTTTCACCCTCCGACCTGGCACGACATCGCATCAGCGGTCGTGTCAGGTCGGTGTCAGGCCGGTATCAGGCGGGCTGCCCAAAGTAGTCCACATGAACAGCACAGCAATCGCGGCCTCCGGGTTGCGGAAGGCCTACAAGGACAAGACGGTCCTGGACGGCATCGACCTGAATATCGGCACCGGAACGATCTTCTCGCTGCTCGGCCCGAACGGCGCGGGCAAGACCACCACGGTCAATGTGCTCACCACGCTGCTCCAGGCGGACGGCGGCACGGCCAGCATTGCCGGGCACGACCTGATGAGCGAGCCGGAAGCGGTGCGCAAGGCGATCGGCGTGACCGGTCAGTTCGCGGCGGTGGACGATCTGCTGACCGGAGCCGAGAACCTCGAGCTCATGGCCGATATCCACCGGTTGCGGGGCCAGCAGCGCAAGCAGGTGGTCGGCGGACTGCTCGAACGCTTCGAGCTGACCGAGGCGGCCGGTAAGCGGGCCGCGACCTACTCCGGCGGTATGCGCCGCAAGCTCGACCTGGCCATGACCCTGGTCACCAAGCCGCAGATCATCTTCCTGGACGAGCCGACCACCGGTCTCGATCCGCGCAGCCGGCGCACCATGTGGGAGATCGTGCGGGAACTGGTCGGTGACGGCGCGACCATCTTCCTCACCACCCAGTACCTCGAGGAAGCCGACCAGCTGGCCGATCACATCGCGGTACTGGACCAGGGCCGCATCGTCGCCGAGGGCACCGCCGCCGATCTGAAGCGGCAGATCCCCGGCAGCTACATCGGACTCCGCTTCGCGCACACCGGAGAACTCGACGCGGCGGCGCGCATCCTGCCCGACGCCATCCGCGACGACGAGGCGCTGAGCCTGCGCGTCCCCGGCGACGGCGACTCCAAATTCCTGCGCGGCCTGCTGAACCGGCTCGCCGAATACTCGGTGGAAGCCGCCGAAGTCACCGTCCACACCCCTGATCTCGATGATGTGTTCCTCGCCCTGACCGGGCACGCCACCACGGAGGCCGAAGCATAATGTCCACCCTCACCGCCACCATGGCCGACTCCTCGATCATGTTGCGCCGCAACTTCAAACACACCGCGCGCAACCCCGTCACCATCTTCAACGCCGCGCTCATGCCGGTCGTCATGCTGCTGATCTTCGTGTACGTCTTCGGTAGCGCGTTCGACGTGGGCGGGCACTACATCGACTACGCCACGCCGGGCATGATCCTGCTGGCCATCAGCTACGGGCTCTCGGGCACCGCGGTCTCGGTCAGCTCCGATATGGCCAAGGGCATCATCAACCGGTTCAAGGTCATGGACGTCTCGCGGGGCGCGGTGCTGACCGGGCACGTGGTGGCCACCATGCTCACCAATGCCATCGCCATCGCGGCGGTCATCGGGGTCGCGTTCGCCCTGGGCTTCCGGCCCGACGCGAGCCCGCTGGAGTGGCTGGGCGCGATCGGCGTCATGGCGGCGACGGCCTTCGCGGCCTCCTGGCTGACGGTCGCGCTCGGTATGGCGGCGAAAACCCCTGAGGCCGCGGGCATGTCGGTAGTGCCGCTGATCATGCTGCCCTTCCTGAGCAGCGCGGTGGTGCCCGCCGACAAGATGGGTCAGGGCGTGCGGCAGTTCGCCCAGTACCAGCCCTTCACGCCCATCATCGAATCCATTCGCGGCTTCCTCGAGGGGCATCCGTCGGGCGGCTACACCGCCGCGGCGCTGGCCTGGAGCGCCGGGTTCGCCATCGTCGGATACCTGTGGTCGCGTGCCACTTTCAACAAGCGAGCGTGAGCTCGGCCAGTTCGGTCCAGTCCGCTGCCGCTCCCGCCCCCATCGCCTCGGTGAAGTTCGCTTCGCCGAGGCGATTTCGCGTCGTCTCCTCGATGCGGACGGCATCGGGCAGCGAACGATCCGGCAGGCCGCGCACCGCGTCGCTCGCGGCGAGCAGCCGCGCGGCCTGGGCGTCCTGTCCGTCGCGCAGCGCCAAATCCGCTATGCCGACCAGGATTCGGGCGATCAGCGGGGCGTAGCCGGCTTCGAGGGCCGAACGGAAAGCCGTGGCGTGGTAGGTGCGGGCGGCGGCCGGATCGGTGGCGATGTAACCGAGCAGGTTGTGGAATACGGCATCGACGTTCGACAGGTTCGCGTCGCTGCCCAGCATGGTGCGGGCGATCTCGATCTGCTGATGCACCTGCGAGATGTCGCCGTTCCAGCGGGCCAGTTCGGCGCGTTGTAAAGCCAAGTCGGCCAAGGCGTTCGGCCAGGCGGCCCGGTCGGCGTTCCGCTGGGCCTGCTCCATCGCGGCCGTGCTCGCCGCGGAATCGCCCAGCAGCCACAACAATTGGGCTTGCCGTGCGCCCACCCGGACCGCGTCCTCGAGAGTCCCCACGGCGGTGACCACCGCGATCGCCTCGTCCAGCAGCTCACAGGCGGAGGTGAATTCGCCGCGCATGGCGATGCGGTCCGCCAGCTCGGTGAGCGCGAACGACAGCCCCCAGCGTTCACCGATAGCGCGGAATTCGGCGACCGCCGCCTCGAGGTACTCGTCCGCCTCGCGCCCGGGACGGCCGAGCATGACCCGCATCTTGCCCTGTTGCAACCGGGCCAGTGCGCGCACCCACGGGTCCTCGTCGGCGAGCAGCGGTTCGAACGCGGTGAGGAAGGCGTCCGGGCCTTGCAGCAGGCGTTCCAGCGCGCCGATGAACCGCAGCGCCGGATGCTGTTCCCGGCCGGGCTGGTGCAGGTCGGAGGCTTTGTGAATCCAATCCCGGAGCTGGTTCTCGTCATTCGGCCCGGACGACATGAAGTGCACGACCAGCCCGTACACCAGGGCCCGGGTCTCGTCATCGACCTCGCCGGGCAGCGCGGCGGCGGCGGTGACCAGCTCCAGACCCTCGACCTTGTGGCCGCTCAGCCACCAGTACCAGCCCGCCGCCGCCGCGAGCCGCATGGCCCCGGGCGCGTCACCGGCCGCCAGCGCGCCGCGCATGGCCATCACCAGATTGCCGTGTTCGGCGTCGAGCGTCGCCAGCCATTTCAGCTGACCGGCCCGCCGCAATTCCGGTTCGGCGGTCGCGGCCAGCTCGGTGAAGTACGAAAGATGCACCCGCTGAACCAGTTCCGCTTCCCCCGCCTCGACCAGCCGGTCCCGCGCATACTGCCCGATAGTGCCCAGCATGCGGTACCGCGACCCGCTGTCCACCTCGGTGACGAGCAGCAGCGATTTCTCGGTCAGCGCGGTCAGCAGCTCCAGCACCTCCCACTGCTCCATCACCGCGCCCCCGCTCGGCATCGCGCTGACCGTTTGCTTCCACTCCGCGTCGGCGCAAATCTGTTCGGCCGCTTCCAGACTCGCGCCGCCGGCGAAGACGGCGAGGCGGCGCAGGACCGTGCGTTCGGCGTCGGTGAGCAGCTCCCAGCTCCAGTCCACCACCGCGCGCAGGGTGCGGTGCTGGGGGATGGCGGTGCGGCTGCCGCCGGTGAGCAGGCGGAATCGGTCATCGAGGCGGGTGGCGAGTTGTTCGAGGGACATGGTTCGCAGTCGGGCCGCGGCCAATTCGATCGCGAGGGGGATGCCGTCCAGTGCGCGGCAGACGCGCGCCATGGTGGCCAGCGAATTCGGGTCGGCGGCCAGGTCTTTGCGTACCGCGCTCGCCCGGTCGCGCAGGAGTTGTACGGCGGCCGAGGATTCGATCGCGGCGGTGCCGGCGTCGGGTGCGGGCAGGGTCAGCGGCTCGACCTGCCAGAGGGCTTCGCCGGTGATGCCGAGGGGTTCGCGGCTGGTGGCGAGGATACGCACCTTGCGGCATTCGCCGAGCAGCCGGTGCGCGAAGGCGGCTGCGGCCTCGATCACATGCTCGCAATTGTCCAGGACCAGCAGGGTTTCGCGTTCGCGCAGCGCCGCGATCAGCCGGTCCATCGGCTCCGCCTGGGGTGCGCTGCCGAGCAGGGCGTCACGCAGCCCGAAGGCGGCGAGCGCCGATTGCGCGATATCACCGCCCGCCCCGAGCGACGCCAGCTCCACCAGCCAGGCTCCGTCCGGCAGATCGTCGAGCAGCGTCCGCGCGGTCTCCGAGGCCAGCCGGGTCTTGCCCGATCCGCCGGGCCCGGTCAAGGTGGTGAGCCGGTGCGCCGCAACGAGTTCGCGCACCGCGGCGATCTCGCCTTGTTTGCCGACGAAGCTGGTGAGTTCGGCGCGCAGGTTGGTCTTGCGCTCCTCGGCGGCCTGCACCCCGACCTCACCGCGCAGCAGCGAGACGTGCAGCGCCGACAGCGCGGGGGAGGGGTCCGCGCCCAGTTCGTCGGCGAGCGCTTCCCGGGTCTGCTGATAGACACCGAGGGCTTCGGTCCCGCGGCCCGCCTCGGCGAGCGCGCGCATGAGCGCCGCGGCCAGGCGTTCCCGGACCGGATGCTGCCCGACCAGCTCGGTCAACTCGGCGACCAGGTCCGCGCCCCGGCCGAGCCGGATCTCGGCTTCGTACAGGTCTTCCAGCGCGGCCAGCCGCAAACCCTCGAACCGCGCGATCACCGCGTCGGCATCGGCGCTGTCCGGCAGCCCGGCATCCTGCATGAGCGCCCCGCGCCACAATTCGACGGCCTCGCGCAGCAGCGGTGCGGCCTGCATATCGGTCCCGCCCCGAGCCTGATCGACGAGGCGTTCGAAGCGCACGGCATCCACCGCGTCGGGTGACACGGCCAGGCGATAACCGCCCGCCTGCACATCGATCGACCCCTCCGGCAGCAGCTTCCGCAGCCGGGACACCAGCGCCTGCAAGGCGTTCGCCGCATCGGCGGGCGGCTGCTCGCCCCACACCCAGTCGACCAGCTTGTGTTTCGGCACCGCCCGCCCGGGATCCAAGGCGAGAGCGATCAACAGCCCCCGCAAGCGGGCACCCGGTACCGCGATCGATCCTCCATCCTCTGCTCGGATCTGAAGCGGCCCAAGAATCCCGATACGCACCCGGCCATTCTGCCGGGTGGCCGCGACAGGTGTCAGCGGCCGTGTCAGGCGGGCGTCAGCCCGCTGTCAGCCGGACCGGTGAAAGTAGTCCACATGAACAGCACGGCCCCCGGCCACCAGGCCCGGGAGCCGGAACGGGACGGCAACGACCCGCCCCGAAACCGACGATTCACCCGCTGAAGGAGCCCCATCATGTTCGAGTTCGCCACTCCCGCCCCCATCGCCGTCACCGTCGACGTGCTGTCCGCGACCGTCACCGTCATCGCCGCCGATCGCACCGACACCGTGGTCCAGGTCCGCCCGGCGGACCCGCACAAGAAGGGCGACGTGCGGGCCGCCGCGCAGACCAAGGTCGATTTCACGGGCGGTGAGCTGACCGTGCGCACCCCGAAGAACCTGCGCACCTACACCCCCTTCGGCGGCAATCCGACGATCGAGGTGACCATCGAGGTGCCGACCGGGTCCACCCTGAAGGGCAGCGCCGGGGTCGGCCGCATCGTGGGCATCGGCGAACTGGGCCGCTGCGATCTGGAGATCGCCGCCGGTGACATCAGCGTCGAACGCCCCTTGGACTCGGTCACCGCCAAGGTCGCCAAGGGCGATATCCGCATCGGCTCGGCCATCCGCGGCGTGCTGCGTCTGGACACCTCGATGGGCGAGTTGGAGGTCGGCATCCATCCGGGCAGCGCGGTGCGGGTGGAAACCAATGCGCAGCAAGGCAATATCGCCAACCAGCTGGGTCCGGTCGCCGCCGCGCAGGGAGAGACCGTCGAGGTGATCGCGCGAAACAGCTACGGCAATATCGTGATCCGGCACGCGGCGTAAGTCAGTGTCCGATGGTCCGGCGCCGTGCGGCGCGATGGTCGAGCACTTCGACGATGCGCTGCCAGGCCGGGGAGGTCTCGGAGATGCGGGACGCGATCAGCCGCAGGCTCTGCGGCCGGTCGCTGCGCTCGTGCTCGATCTCCCAGGCATCCAGGTCGTCGATGAGCCGGTCCAGGCGCGGATCCCGCGGATCCCAATCGATCGACTCGTCGACGGCCAGGAACAGTCGCGTCGTCTCCGGATCGTCGAGCGCGGCCTGTTTCTCCCGCACCCGCCGCGCCACCAGGTCCGGATCCAACGCCCGCAACAGAATCCACGAATCGCGCTCCAGCCGCACCCGCTGCTCACCGATGCCGAGTTCACGCATCCGGTTCAGGACCGCGACCACTTCGGGCGGCAGCACCAGGCTTTCCCCGCTCGCCAATTCGGCGAGGCGGCGGCGGTTGGCATCGAGTCGCGCGATCCGGCTGCGCAATTCGGCATCGATATCCCTGATGGCCGCCGCGAATTCGGCGGGCCGGGCATGCAGCAGCGCGTCGATACGGGTCAGCGGCACACCGGATTCGGCCAGCGTCCGGATCCGGATCAGATCCACCGCCGCCTGCGCGGGGTAGCGCCGGTAGCCGGAGGCATCGCGCTCGGGCTCGGGCAACAGGCCGACGTGGTGATAGTGGCGCACGGTGCGCACGGTCACGCCGGCGGTCGCCGCGAGCTGACCGATGGTGAGCACCGTCCTCCTCGGATCCGCCGGAAACCAGATCCTGCCGAGTCTAGGGATGTGCCGCCCGCGCGATGACATCGCGGATCGCCTGGGCCACGGCATCGGGGCGATCGAAGCAGAGCCTGTGGTGGAAGGTATCGGACAGGATGCGCTGTTCCCCGCGCGCGACGGTGGCGACCAGCGCCGCGTCCATGCGCCCGCGGGCGTCGTTCATCTGCCTCGAAAGCTGTTCCGGCAGTTGCGGGTCGACGCCCACCACGCTGAGCGCGATCAGCGGCACGTCGGGCAATCCCGGCCCGGCCCGCAGTTCGGCGGCGAGCCCGGCGAGCATGGTGCGCTCGGTGAGGCCGACGCGGATCCAGTCGTCGCTCGCCTTGGCTGCCAGCAGCGGTTCCCGCAGGTCCGCGGGGTAGACGGCGAGCAATTCGGCATTCATTTCGCCCAGGGCCGTGCGGAGTTCGCCGAGCTGCTCCGGACCGGGTGTCATTCGCTCCATCGCGGCCAGGCTCGCCGCGGGCGGCATGAATTGGTCCCAGTCGCGGTTCAGCCCGTCCAACCAGACCAGCCCGGCCACGTCCCGCGGATACAGCTGTGCGAATCGATGCGCGTAGAACGCGCCGACCGAGTGCGCGGCGAGAACGTATGGGCCGGGGATGTTCTCGGCTCGCAGCAGTTGCCGCAGCTCCTTCGCGACCTGGGCGGCGGTCCGGGTGAGCGGTCGCGGATCGCTGTAGCCGGTGCCGCCACGGTCGTACACCACCGCCGTGGTGAACCGCGAAACCAGCTGCTGCACACCGAAATAGTCGAGCCCGACCGCGCTCGCGCCCGGCAGGAACACGACGGCCGGTCCGCCGCTGCCCGCCCGATGCACGAAAACATCGTGGCCGTCGATCTTCCGGAGCCCGCCGATCGGCGGCGCGAACCGGGTCGGGGAGGGGTTGTCGTTCGTCATGCGACCACCCTCCGACCCTGACGCACGGTCAAGGTCAACCCGGGTGGCCTACGGCTCGACCCGCTTGCGGAGCAGACAGAACTCGTTGCCCTCCGGATCGGCCAGCACATGCCAGGACTCATCGCCGGTCTGACCGATATCGATCTTGCGTGCGCCCACCGCGAGCAGCCGCTCCAACTCGGCGTCCTGCTCGCGATCGGTGGCATTGACGTCCAGATGCATCGGCAGCTTCCCGCGCCGGGGATCGGCGCTGCGGCTGAAGATCAGCGTGGGCGCCGGCCCGCCGAAGCCGGATTCCGGGCCGATCTCGATGGCGTCCGTGTCCCGATCGAGCTCGACGTAGCCCAGCACCTCGCACCAGAAGTCCGCCAGCCGTTGGGGTTCGGCGCAATCGATGACAAGTTCGGTGATCTTGCATGCCATGTTCGCGACACTACGCCCGCCCCGCCGGTTCAGCCCGCGATCCAGGGGCGCAGCTTCTCCGGATTGCGGATGGCCCAAATGCGGGTGATGCGGTCGCCGTCGATATCGAAGGCGTAGACCGAGACGACGGCGTCGCCGAGCTGCGCCACCAGACCGGGCCGGCCGTTGACCGTGCGCTCCAGCAGCGTCACCGCCGGTCCCCGGGTGGCGATCTCGATCCAGGCGCGGGCGATCTCCGCGCCGCCGATGATCGGCTCCCGGAAGGCCGGGGCCAGGCCGCCGCTGTCCGCGGTCGCGGTCGCGTTCGGATCGAGCAACCCGATCAGCGCCTCGATATCCTTTGTCTCCCAAGCCTTCTTGAAGTCGCTGACCACTTCGTCGCGCCGGGGAGCGATGGGTTCGCGCGCCGTGCCGATGCGGCGGCGGGCCGCGGAGGCCAGCTGACGGCAGGCCCCCGGGGTGCGCCCGACGATCTCGGCGACCTCGGCGAAGGAGTAGCGGAACACATCGTGCAGCACGAACGCCACCCGCTCGGCGGGCGTGAGGGAATCGAGCACGACCAGAAAAGCCATGCTGATCGACTCGTCGAGGGTGACCCGATCGGCGGGATCGGCGGGGACCGAACCGCCGAGCCATTCGTCGCGGCCCGGCACCGGCTCCGGAATCCATTCGCCCACATAGCGTTCCCGCCGGGCCCGCGCCGAACCGAGCAGATCCAGGCAGATGCGCCCGGCCACCGTGGTCAGCCAGGCGCCCGGCTTCGCCACCTCCCGCCGCTGCGCCTCCGGCAGCGCGTACCAGCGCGTATAGGTCTCCTGCACCACATCCTCGGCCTCGGCCAGTGAACCGAGCAGCCGATAGGTGAGGTTGATCAGCTGGCGACGCTCGCCGATCACCGCGCTCAGGTCCGGATCTGTCATGGTGTCGGCTCCTTCGATCGATGCTGCCCTTGTACCCAACCGACGAAACAGCGCGCCGATTCGTGAGGCGGCCTGACATTCCGGCCGGCTGTGTCGTCGGAAGGTCGTACCCACCCCGCAGAGCAGGAGGACCGACCGTGACCAGAATCGGCATCATTCTCGGCAGTACCCGACCCGCCCGCAACGGCCCGCAGGTCGCGCAATGGGTGCTGGAGACCGCATCGCAGCGCCCGGACATCGAGTTCGAACTGCTCGACCTGCGCGAGCATCCGCTCCCGCACCTGGACGAGGCGGTGCCGCCGATGTTCGGGCCGTCGGTCCACGAGCACACCCGGGCCTGGGCCGAAAAGATCGGCGGCTGCGACGGTTTCATCATCGTGACGCCCGAATACAACAGCTCGATTCCCGGCGTGCTGAAGAACGCCCTCGACCACGTATTCGCCGAATGGGGCGACAAGGCCGTCGGATTCGTCTCCTACGGCGTGCACGGCGGCGTCTGCGCGGTGCAGCAACTGCGCTCGATATGCAGCCTGCTGGGTATGGCGGTAGTGGGCAGGCAGGTCGCTCTCTCGCTGCACACCGATTTCGAGAACAACACCGTCTTCACCCCCGGCGAACGCCACGCCACGACCCTCGCCGCGACCGTCGATCAGGTCGTCGCCTGGAGCACCGCCCTCGCACCGCTGCGCGCCGTGCCGGTCGCCTGAAGCATCGAATCACAGGAGAACGCAATGACTTCGAACGAAACCGCCGTCGCCCGGCACATCGACCAGCTCATCGAGGGCATCGAAACCAAGGATCTGGATGCCCTCCGGCGGCTCTACGCCACCGACGTGGTGTCCTTCGACGTCGAACCGCCCCTGCAACACGCGGGCATCGACGCGAAACTGGCCAACTGGGCCAAGGTCTTCACCTTCTTCCGCGACGTGAAATACGAGATTCGCGACCGGGCCGTCACCGCGGGCGACGACGTGGCCTTCGCCCACGGTTTCGGCCGGCTCAGCGGCACCCTGGAGAACGGGGTCACCACCGATGGCATGTGGGTTCGTTACACCATCTGCTGCCGCAAGATCGACGGCGACTGGTTGATCACCCACGATCAGGCGTCGGTGCCGTTCGATGTGGTGAGCGGCAAAGCGACGCCCGATCTGGTGCCGTAGCGCGGGAAAGTCAGTGCCGGCAAAGCCATTCGGTGCCGTAGTGGCCGGCATTGCCGCCCTCGAGATGCACCCAGGTGCCGTCGCCCTCGCACGGGCCGCCCTCGACCCGGTCCTGAATCGGGCTGGGGTCGGGCGGCACGGTGGTGGTCGGCGCCACGACCGGATCGGTGGTGGTGGGCACGACGACCGGGGTGGTCGGAATGACGCGCGGTGCGGTCTCCGGGCCCGGGGCCGGTGTGCCCGGATCGACGATCGGCGGCTCCACCGGCGCGGGGGCCGGCGCGGCGGTGGTGCTCGACTGGGCCGCTGTCGTGGTGGCCTGCACGGTGGTGCTGCTGGGCGCGGGTGCGGGCGTGGAATCGTTCGAGCACGCCGCGGCGCCGAAGACCAGGACCACACCGGCCAGCACTGTCAATGAGCGCTTCATCGTTCCACCTTTCTCGGCCTGATCAGCGATGCCGGTCAGGGACAGACCTGGGACTGGATCGAGGTGGCCAGGGGCAGCAGCGGGCTGTCCTTGCCACCGGTGGCCTCGATGAGGAAGACCGCGGGCCAGGTGACGATGGAGCAGAGCGGTCCCGGCGGCGGGGGAGAGGCTTCGGCGGCACCGGCCGAAACGGCGACTCCCGCAATCAATGTGGTGCCGGCCAGGGTGGCCCAGACTAGCTTTCGCATGCTCGATCCTCTCTCGTGAACGGCTCGCCGATCCGGTAACTGTTCAATTGCTCAACTCGGCGATTTGTTCAGTAGAGTGGAAACATCAGATGTTTGTCAACGCTGGCCGGTGTGATGTATTCGCAGATGAACTCCCGTAACGCGCTGAATCGCAGGTGGTCTGCGGGATGGCTGCCGGTCGGTTGCCGAATATCGGCTCACGTTCAGTTGGAAGGGGATCTCGACCGATGGCCGAATTGGCCAAACCCAAGCGGGTAGCCAACCTGTCCCAGCAGGTGGCCGATGAATTCGCGGCCCGGATCGCCGCCGGTGACTGGCCGGTCGGGACCAAGATCCCGTCCGAACCGGAACTCATGGCCGCGCTCGGAGTCAGCCGTTCCACCATCCGCGAGGCGGTGCGTTCGCTGGTCCACACCCGCATGCTGGAGCCGCGCCCCGGCGACGGCACCTATGTCCGCTCGGCCAGCAACCTCGAGTTCCCGCTGCTCGAACGGGTCGCCGGCGCCCGCCCGCGCGAGGCCATGGAACTGCGCGCCATGCTCGAACAGCGGGCGGCGCGGCTGGCGGCCGTACGCCGCACCCCGGACGATGCGGATGATCTGCGGGCCGTGCTCGCCCGCATCGAGCATGCCGTCGAGCACGCGGCCACACTGGCCGACTTCACGGCGGTCGCGGCGGAACTCTTCACCGCGCTCGCCCGCATCGCGGACAATCCTCTGCTCACCGAGGTCTACCAGCTGATGCTCAACGCCCCCGGGGCCGAACTGCCACCGGCCGAATGGCATCGGCAGACCGGTATCCGCTGGCACGCAAAGCTTTCCGAGATCGCCGAGGCCGTCATAGCCGGCGACCCGGCACGCGCCGAGGACGCCGTCCGCCGCGCGGAACAACATGCACTGGCGGATCTGCTGGACATGTTCCCGGATCTCGACCGCCCGGAGCTGTAACCGCCGGTTTCGTGCCTGAGCGTGCGGCTCCGACCGCTCCGCCCGACCGATGAAAACCTGCTCGCGACCCCGTGTCACACCTCGCCGGGCTGCGTCGTCACCTTGACGAAGCCGACGCACAGGCGCCGCACCGATCGAGAGAAGAGCAGATCATGGAACCGCGTTTCAACCTCTACGCCAACGATGTCGCCGCCAAGTTCAGCAAGCGATTCGCCACCGCCGCACGGGTCATCGACGATTCGACGCTGCCGAAGGCCACGCAGGAACTGGTCAAGATCCGTTCCTCCCAGATCAACGGGTGCGGTATGTGCCTGGACATGCACACCAAGGATGCGGCTCACGCGGGGGAGACCGCGGTGCGCTTGGCCTTGGTCGCGGCCTGGCGCGAAACCAGCGTCTTCACCGACGCCGAGCGTGCCGCGCTGGCGCTGACCGACGAGGGCACCCGGCTGGCCGACAACGGCCGCGGCATCTCCGAGGACACCTGGGCCGAGGTTCGCAAGAACTACGACGACGACCAGATCGGTGCGCTGATCTCCTTGATCGCCACCATCAACGCCTGGAACCGTCTCAATGTGATCGCCGGCATGGCGGGCGGGGAGTACGTGCCGGGCCAGTGGTGACCGCCGCGAAATGCGAAGCGCCGCAGGGGGTCCGGCCCAAATGAAAAGAGCTTCACACCGGTCTCGGTGCGAAGCTCTTCATTGAAACTTTTGCGCGGAATCAGATGGCGCGGACGTCCTGGGCCTGCGGGCCCTTCTGGCCCTGCTCCACCGAGAACTCGACACGCTGACCCTCGTCGAGGGACTTGTAGCCCGAGCCGCTTACGGCCGAGTAATGCACGAAGACGTCCGGGCCGCCTCCGTCTTGGGCGATAAAGCCGAAGCCTTTTTCACCGTTGAACCACTTCACACTGCCTTGAGCCATGTTGTAACAACTTCTTTTCTGTTGCGAGCCGGGCAAAAACTTGGTGTGAAGCCCGTCCTCGATCACCAATCATGCCACAAATGACCGCGATACCTCGCATCGGGTGGCGGACCGGGGTGCGAGATATCGCTGAAACTCCAGGTCAGTGTCGTTTCCCGCTCTTATTGTCGGAGCCTTCTCCGGCTTGCGGGTTGGCTGATTTGGACTTCTTCTCCGCTCGTTTCTCCTTCAGGGATTTGCCCTGAGCCTTGGACATTTTGCTACGCGGAGATTTGTCGGACAACCGGTTGGTCCTTTGTTCGGAAGGCCTCGACGGCCTCGTCGGCTCGACCCTACGCCAAAAGCCTTGCGGGCGTTGCTGATCTCGTGATTGCCTCGAAGGGGCGTTTCGGGCGCGCGGGAGTATCGAGAGGAGCCCTCGTGACGATCCACAGCGGTGTGCATCCGGCGGCCGGGTATCGGCCGGCACTGTGGTCCGTGCGGCTGATCTTCTTGCTCTCCGGCCTGCTCTTCGCCACCTGGGCCGCGCGAATACCGACGGTCGAGGAGAGCCTCGGGCTCGACGACGCGGGGCTCGCCGTGGTTTTCGCCGGATTGAATATCGGAGCGATCGCCGGGCTGCAACTGGGCAAGTTCACCGCGCTGCGATTCGGGAGCAGGTCCACGCTTCGGGTCGCGGTGCCGGTGTTCGCGGTGTGCCTGCCCGGCCTGCTGCTGGTGCCCGATCGGATCGGATTGACCGCTGCCGCTGTGGTTTCGCGATGGCGAACAGTGTGGTGGATGTCGCGATGAACGCGCACGGCGTCCTCGTCGAGAAGGTGAGCGGGCGTTCGCTGCTCTCCGGCATCCATGCCTACTTCAGCATGGGCCTGATCGGCGGTTCGCTAGCCGGCGCGTTGGCCGAGCGGCTGGGAGTGTCGCTGGTGGCGCATTTCTGGGTGGTGGCATTGCTCGCGATCGCGGCCGCCGTGGCGCGCTCGGGCCGACTGCTGCCCGCAGCCGCCGACGGCCCCGCCGACGCGAATGCCGCGCCCGCCGCCGGCCGCCGGTGGCCCGTCCGGTTGCTCGTCCTGGGCTTGCTGGCCTTCGCCGTCGCGCTGGTCGAGGGCGCCGCGAACGACTGGTCGGCGGTCTATCTGCGGGACGAAACCCACGCCGGCGGCACCACCGCCGCTGTCGGATTCGCGATCTTCGCCGCGGGCATGACGCTCGGCAGGCTGGCCGGTGACCGGCTCGTGGCTCGCTTCGGCCGGGTGCGTCCATTCCTGGCCGGCACGGTCACCGCGGGCGTCGGTTTCGGTGCGGCATTGCTCCTCGGCGGCACGGTTCCCGCGCTGATCGGATTGGCCCTGCTGGGATTCGGCATCTCCTACACCCTCCCGCTGACCTTCGCCGCCAGCGGGGACATCCCGGGCATTCCGGTCGCCCGGGCCATCGCCAATGTCTCGATCCTCGGATACTGCGGCTTCTTCACCGGACCGGTGCTGATCGGTTTCCTGGCCCACCACTGGGGATTGAGCGCCGGTCTCGCGGTACCCGTCGCCATAGCGCTGCTCGCCGCGCTCGGCGCCCGCGCGCTCGGCACGCCGGCTTCCGATCAGTCGCCCAGTGCCTGTGACACGATCGCGGGTGGCGCGAACTAGGACAGATTCTGGCCTGACGGCGCCTAGGTTGATCTGCATGAACGCTGACATCATTCCCTTCCGGATCCAGATTCCGCAGGTCGAGCTCGATGATCTGCGTGACCGACTGTCCCGTACCCGCTTGCCGTACTCGGTGCCCGGCACCGGCTCGGAGTGGGATCACGGCATCGCCCCCGACTATCTGCGGGAGCTGGCCGCCTATTGGGCCGACGGATTCGATTGGCGTGCCCATGAAGCCGAGCTGAACACGTTGCCGCACTTCGTGACCGAGATCGACGGGCAGACCATTCATTTCCTGCACCTGCGCTCGCCCGAACCCGATGCGACCCCGTTGCTGCTGAACCACAGCTACCCGACCTCGTTCGTGGAGTTCCTCGCCGCCGCCGGGCCGCTGACCGATCCCCGCGCCCACGGCGGAGATCCGGCCGATGCGTTCCATCTGGTGATCCCGTCGCTGCCGGGTTTCGTGTTCTCGAGCCCGCTCTCGGCACGCGGGTGGAACCTCGACCGGACCGCGCTGGCGTTCGGGGAACTGATGACCCGGCTGGGGTATCACCGCTTCGGCGTCGAAGGCGGCGACATCGGCGCCGGTGTCACCGGCCGGGTGGCGGCACTGCTGCCCGAGCGAGTGATCGGCGCGCACACCCACGGCGACCGGCTCCAGCTCGGCATGGTCGGCGAAGACCTCCCGATGCCGCCGGATCTCGACGCCGACGAACGCAAGCAACTAGAAGCCGCACAACACAGTTGGGCACAGATGAAGGGCTATCGGATCCTGCACTCGACCGAACCCAACGCCCTGTCGGCGGGCCTGGCCGATTCCCCGATCCTGCAACTGGCCTGGATCGCGGAGAAATTCGTGGAGTGGGCCAACCCGGCGACCCCGATCAGCCGCGAGAACATCCTGCTCACCGCGAGCCTGTACTGGTTCACCCGCACCGGACCCGCAGCGGCCGACTTCTACTGGGAAATGGCCCACGCCGAGAACACCGGTTGGGGCGGCTCCTCCCCAGTGCCACAAGGACAATCGCTGTTCTACAGCGACCCCCTCGTGCGCAAGGTTCTCGGTGCCGGCGACAGTCTCACCTTCTTCCGCGACCACGCCGAAGGCGGCCATTTCCCCGCTTTCGAAATCCCAGACCTGTTCGTCGACGACATCCGCGGCTTCTTCCGACAACTCCGCAACTGACACCGTTGCGAGCAAGGCCGCCGCCTCGATGATTCGGCTCAGGGGAACAGGATGACCTGCGGAAAAGGGTTTCCCGGAAGTGCCCTCGGCAGGATTCGAACCTGCGACACCCGCTTTAGGAGAGCGGTGCTCTATCCCCTGAGCTACGAGGGCTGGACCGGTGGTGTGCTGGATGCGCGGTCAACCGGGACGCGGGGGAGTCTACCGGGTTGGGTGTGAATGGACAGCATGCACGGGGGAGAGGGGTGTTGGTCAGGGTTTGGTGCCGACGGCGATGATGTAGTCGGCCCAGGGGCCCCACAGGGTGAGGCCGGGGCGGCTGAAGGTGGCGCGCAGGACGGGGTTGACGCGGTGCATGTCGGGGGCGCGGAAGCGTTTGCCCAGGTGGCGGGCCAGGGCGGGGTAGACGTCGTCGCGGATGGAGTGGACGGTCACGTCTTGGAAACCGGCTCGCTGCAATAGTTTTCGGTAGTGGTCGCGGGTGTTGCGGGGGGTGATGTCGGCGGTGACGAGCTTGCCGCCGGGCTGGAGGATGCGGTGGGCCTCGGCGAAGAATTTGGGGTAGGAGGGGAAGTGGAAGGCTGATTCGAGGGCGGTGACCTTGGTGCAGGAGGCGTCGTCCAGGGGAATGGCATCCGCGGAACCGAATTGGAAGTGGATGCGGTCCGCGAGGCCGAGTTCGGCGGCGCGGCGGGTGGCGATGGCTATCTGCTCGGGGGCGATATTGAGGCCGATGATCCGCTCGGGGGCGAATTCGGTGGCCCAGAGGAAATCCTGGTCGCCGTAACCGAATCCGACGTCGACCTGGATGTCGGAGGGGTTGAGTTCGGCGGTGCGGGCCACCAGGCGGGCGAGGTCGCGGCTGGCTTCGTCGAGGGTGACGGGGTGTTCGTGCCAGTAGCCGAGGTTGATGAAGAGAGAGTTCTCACCGAAGAGGTTCTGCGGGCCGACTATGTCGTAGACGCGGCCGACGCGGCGGCCGGGCGGGAGGAACGGGACTTTCGCCCATTCGAGGCATTCTCGCGCCCAGCGACCGGTGCGTTCGGGCAGGGTTTCGACGGGGACGGCGGCGGTGGTCGGCGGCATTGGGACCCTCCGATGGTTTCCGGAACTCCCACGAGGCTACCGCTCCTGTCTGAGACAGTCTAGGTGGTACTGCCCTGCTCGTAGTCAGCCGGATCGAATCGCCTTGTCTTCCAGCGGAACAGGGCGGTCGCGCCGGGCCAGTTGTTGGTGATGCGGCCCGAGGCATTGCGGTACCAGCTGGAGCAGAAGTTCCAGGGGGTGTCCTTCAAGCGCGCCTGCAACCAGTCGTCCCAGGACTGTTCGGCATCCGGCCGTGCGGAGAGCGAGCGGCCGGGATGCGTGCTCAGGTACTCGATCACCTGGCGGATGTAGCGGGCCTGCGCCTCCAGCATGTAGATGATGGAACCCGAGCCGACATTGGTGTTCGGGCCGTACATCATGAACAGGTTGGGGAACCCCGGCACCGCCATGCCCAGGAAGGCGCGCGCGCCTTCGGCCGACCATTCGTCGGCGAGCTTGCGGCCGTTGGCGCCATAGATATTCATGGGCGCGAGGAATTCGGTGCCCTTGAACCCGGTGCCGTAGACGATGACGTCGACCGGATGCTCCACGCCGTCGGCGGTGCGAATCCCATTGGGCGTCACGGCTTCGATGGCGGTGGTCTCCACCCGCACATTGGGCTGGGCCAGTGCCGGGAAGTACTCGTTGGAGAAGAGCCCGCGCTTGCAGCCCGCCGCGTAATCGGGAGTCAGCTTGGCGCGCAAGGCCGCATCCGGCACCTGCTTCTCCCGATGCCGGTCCGCGATGGCGATCACCGGGGTCTTGATGGCCGGAATGTCGGTGAGCGCCAAGGCCATCACCTCGAAGAAGCTCCAGATGGCGAAGCGCTCGGCGAGCCGGGTGACCGGCACGTGCTTGAACAGCGTGTGATGCAGTGCGGTGTATTCGGTGTCGAATTTGGGCAGCACCCACGCGGCCGAACGCTGGAACAGCGTCAGGTGTGCGACCTGCGGCTGAATCGCCGGAATGTATTGGATGGCACTGGCTCCCGTGCCGATGCACGCCACCCGCTTACCGGTGAGATCGACCGAGTGATCCCATTCGGCGGAGTGGAAGGCCGCGCCCTGGAAACTGTCGATGCCGGGCAGGTTCGGCAGCGCGGGTCGCGAGAGCTGCCCCACGGCGGGAATCAGGATATCGGCGATACGAACCTGGCCGTCGGCGCTGCGCACCCGCCAAACACCTTCGCGTTCATCGAATTCCGCGTCGGTCACCTCGACGCCGAATTGGATGGCGACGGGCAGGTCGTACTTGTCCGCCACCGTCCGCATATAGGCGTGGATGTCGCGCTGCTGCGAGAACCGGCGCGGCCAATCCGATTTCGGCTCGAACGACCACGAGTACAGCGGTGACGGCACATCGCAGGCCGCGCCCGGATAGGTGTTCTCGCGCCACACGCCACCGAGATCGGCGGCCTTCTCCAGGATGGTGAAGTTGCTCAGCCCGTGCCGGCGCAACTCCAGCGCTATGCCGAGCCCGGCGAATCCGGCGCCGATGATCAGGATTGACGGCTCTCGCTTCATGTCTAGACGGTAGATCGCGTTCGCGCTGGTCAGGCAGACATCGCCGGTCATCGAATCGGTATTTTCGGCCAAGTTTTGCGAAGGTTCCGGTAGCAAGGTTTGCCGTGAGCGGCGAAAATCTGCCTCACAGACTGGTAAGCGCGCCCGTGAACCCGGTCTGACCTGCGCCGCCGTCCTCGACTGGACAGCCTCGTATCCCACTGAATATATTCACGGAAGATATTGCTCCAATTTGCTTGTCCTGGTTAGTGATTGGCTATTCTGCGGCACCGCAGGGGGTGTCGTTGCAAGCCCGACGCTGGTCAGGACTTCGAAGCCGGCGGGTCATCGTGTTGGGCGGTGGCCGGTTGGCGTACAGGCTGTGGGCGGCGGAGGTGGGGTCCGCCGCCCACAGCCTTTTGCACCCCCGGCCGTTCCGATGTCCGATTTCAGTTATCCTCGCCGCTAGTGACTCAGTTCACTCTCCAGTAGTTACATGCAAGGAGCGGTTGGGAAATGTTGAGCACCATGCAGGACGAGCAGTTGTCGCTTGCGACACTGCTGCGCTACGCCTCCACCTTCCAGGGCGACAGCACTGTCTCCACCTGGACCGGGGACGGGCTTCGGACCCAGACTTTCCGGGAGATCGGCGCGGATGCCGCCCGGCTCGCCAATGCCCTGCGTGACCTGGGCATCGGCGTCGGCGATCGCGTCGGCACCTTCATGTGGAACAACAACGAGCACATGGTCGCCTACGTGGCCGTGCCCGCGATGGGCGCCGTACTGCACGCGCTGAACATCCGGTTGTTCCCCGAGCAGCTGGTGTACGTGGCCAACCACGCCGAGGATCAGGTCGTCATCGTCGACGGCACCCTGCTGCCGATGTTCGCCCAGTACCTGCCGAACCTGAAGACCGTTCGCCACGTGATCGTCGCCAATGGCGACGCGGCCGCGCTTCAGGCTCCCGAGGGCGTCACCGTGCACTCCTACGCGGAACTGCTTGCCGCCCAGCCCGACACCTACGACTACCCGGTCATCGACGAGCGGTCGGCCGCCGGCATGTGCTACACCTCCGGCACCACCGGCGATCCCAAGGGCGTCGTCTACTCGCACCGCTCCAACTGGCTGCACGCCATGCAGGTGTGCCAGCCCAACGGCATGGGCTTCACCGCCGCCGACAATGTGCTCGCCATCGTGCCGCTGTTCCACGCCAATGCCTGGGGCCTGCCGTACGCGGCGCTGATGTCCGGCGCGAACCTGCTCATGCCCGACCGCTTCCTCCAGCCCGCGCCGCTGCTGGAGATGATGGCCGCGGTCAAGCCGACCTTCGCGGCCGCGGTGCCGACCATCTGGGGTGGCGTGCTGGCCGGTTTGCAGGCCGCGCCGCAGGACATTTCGCATCTGCGCACCTGTGTGGTGGGTGGCGCGGCCGTCCCGCCGTCGATGATGCGCGCCTTCGAGGAGCGGCACGGCGTGAAGCTGCTGCACGCGTGGGGTATGACCGAGACCTCCCCGCTCGGTTCGGTGGCGCACGCGCCGACCGGCACCGAGGGTGACGAGCAGTGGGCCTACCGCTACACCCAGGGCCGATTCCCGGCCGGCGTGCAGGCGCGGCTGGTCGGCGACGACGGGTCGGTGGTGCCCAATGACGGTGTGTCGCTGGGTGAGCTGGAGGTGAAGGGGCCGTGGATCACCGGCTCCTACTACTCGCCGGAGGGCGGGGTCATCGATGCCGACAAGTTCGACGACGGCTGGCTGCGCACCGGCGATGTCGGCAAGATCAGCCCGAACGGGTTCCTGACGCTGGTGGATCGCTCCAAGGACGTCATCAAGTCCGGCGGTGAATGGATCTCCTCGGTGGATCTGGAGAACGCGGTCGTGGGTCATCCGGCGGTGGCCGAAGCGGCCGTCATCGGTGTCCCGGACGAGAAGTGGGACGAGCGGCCGCTGGTGGCCGTGGTGCTGGCGGCGGGCGCGGAGGCCAAGCCGGAAGAGCTGCGCGACTTCCTGGCCGACAAGTTCGCCAAGTGGCAGCTGCCCGAGCGCTGGGCCTTCATCGACGAGGTGCCCAAGACCAGCGTCGGCAAGTTCGACAAGAAGCGGCTGCGGGCGCAGTACGCGGACGGCGCGCTGACCGTCACCACGCTGTCCTGATTCGGCGGCTTGTCCGGCCCTGCTCCGTGTGTCGTGCGCGAGGAGGGCCGGATGCTTCCGCTCGCGGGGGCCGGGTCTTACCGTTAGTTTGAGGGCAGAGGCCCAGCAGGGGTGGACGAGGAGGTCCGGGTGGAATCGACACGCGCACAAGGGAAGTCGCTGTCCGTTTTGAGTGGGTTCGGGGTGGGCGCATGACACTCGGACTGATTCGCTCGCTGGGGGAGCGGGCCATGATCGAACTCGAATCGGCGCGGCTGTGCATGGATACCGGGCTGGTGCGGGTGGAGTCGCCGCTCCCGCTGCTCACCGCCGCCACCTCGATGCTGCGGTACGGGACCCTCGCGGCGGGGCTAGGGCTCTCCGCGGCGCGCTATCCGGACCGGGTAGCCCTCATCGACGAGCTGGGGTCGCTGACCTTCGGCGAGTTGGAGGACCGGTCCAACCGGCTCGCCAACGCCTGGCGTGAGCGCGGCCTGAAACCGCGTGAGGGCGTGGCGATTCTGGCGCGCAATCATCGCGGTCTGCTGGACGCCACCTTCGCCGCCGCCAAGTGTGGTGCGCGAATCATCCTGCTGAACACCGATTTCGCCGGTCCGCAGATTCGCGATGTGGCCACCCGCGAAGGCACCGACCTGCTCGTCTACGACGACGAGTACGCGCACATGCTCGACGAGGTGTCGCCCCGCCGCGGCAGCTACCGGGCCTGGACCGAGCAGCAGCGGGCGGACAGCCTGGAGGCGCTGATCATTTCGGGCTCGCCCGACGCACCGCCCGCGCCCGGCGCCGAACCCAAGATCATCCTCTTGACCAGCGGCACCACCGGCACCCCGAAGGGCGCGCCCCGCCCCGAACCGAAATCCCTTGCCGCGCTGGGCGGTCTGCTCTCCAAGGTCCCGTTCCGCGTGAACGAGGTGACCGAATGCTGCGCCCCCATGTTCCACACCCTCGGCTTCGCCTGCGCCATGCTGACCATCGGCTTCGGCTCCACCCTGGTGATCCGCCGCCGCTTCGATCCCCAGGTCGCCATCGACAGCGCCGCCGAACACCACGCCACCACCATGATCGTGGTGCCGGTCATGCTGGCCCGCATGATGGATCTCGGCGGCAAGGCGCTCACCGGCCGCGACCTGTCCGCCCTGCGCATCATCTTCGTGGCGGGCTCCCAGCTGGGCGCGCAATTGTGCCGTGACGTGACGGCGGCCTTCGGCCCGGTCGTCTACAACCTCTACGGCTCGACCGAAGTCGCCTACGCCACCATCGCCACCCCCGAGGATCTGGCGAAGGAACCCGGCTGCGTCGGCCGCCCCGTCCTGGGCGCGCGCGTCGAAATCCTCGACGACGCGGGCCGTAAGCTCCCCGCCGGCAAGACCGGCCGCATCTTCGTCGGCAATGTCATCCAGTTCGAGGGCTACACCGGCGGCGGCCACAAAGAGGTCATTCGCGGCCTGATGTCCTCCGGCGACGTCGGCCACTTCGACCGCGGCGGCCGGCTTTTCATCGACGGCCGCGACGACGACATGATCGTCTCCGGCGGCGAGAACGTCTTCCCCGTGGAGGTCGAGGAACTCCTCTACACCCACCCCGCCGTGCGCGAAGCGGCCGTAATCGGTGTCCCCGACGAACAATTCGGCGCACGCCTGAAAGCCTTCGTCGTCATCCACGAGGACAAATCCTTCTCCGCCGAAGAGCTCAAGGACTTCGTGAAATCCAACCTGGCCCGCTACAAGGTCCCCCGCGAGATCGTCTTCCTGGACGAACTCCCGCGCAACCCCACGGGCAAGGTCCTCAAGCGCAAGCTGCAAGAGGTGTAGCCGATCGATTGACCGAGCGGACCGTGATCTACCTGCGGTTTTCATGAATCTTCAGCCTGGGTGTTGACATTGCGCTTCGCTTAAGTGAAGCTATGTGCAGCGCCACAGTTGCGCCTTCATCCCGAACTCCCCGGGAAATCAACTCTCAGGCAAGCGAATTCGACTCGCGTCCTGTCCCTCTTCGTGTCAGAACCCTCGTTCCGCTCTCGCGGACCGGGGGTTTTCTCGTTGGCGCACCGTCGAGGGTTTCGAAACGAAAGGAATCCCAATGGTTCTCGGACTGACCGTCGACCAGTGGATCGCAATCGGCGGCATCATCGTCAAGGTGCTGGCAGCCGTGGTCGCGATCATCGCCTAGCCCGCCCGCGGGCCTCTTGGAAGGAATCATCGTGCGAATCAACAAGGTTCCCCCCGAACCGGCCCTGGTGCGTTCCGTGCTCGTCGCCATTACCGGAGTGGCCGCCTACCTGCTCGGCCACCAGGTGAACACCGACTGGATCGAAGCCGTTCTCACCCTCTACGGCCTGCTCACCCCGGTCATCGCCGGCGTGCTCATCCGCCCGGCGGTGACTCCGGCGCGCACCGCGGACGGTGAAGCCTGAATGCAATCCATGCTCAACGCGGACCTGGTGCAAGCGGTCGGCATGGCGATCGCCACCGTGATCGGCGCGGTCACCGCCTGGCAGGCGCGTGAGGTAGCGAAACTCCGCGAACGCGTTGCGGCCCTGGAAGATCAAGCCCTCAGCGATCAACGCCGCTTCCGCGACGCCATCCGCCTCATTCGCGCCCTGCAACGTCACATCGACGAACTCCTCAGCTTCCTGCGTCTGCACGTTCCAGGCCAGGAACCCCCACCGGCGAAGTACCAGATCCCCACCACTCTCGAAGAAGAGATCTGAAAGTCCTTCGCCGGTCCAACCCATGCGGCACGCCCCCGAACACCTCCCGAAAGGTCAAGCGCGGGTTCAGAGCTCGCCGCATGCCCGCCCCTCGCGCGCCCGTCTCCCGCTGGTGGAAACGCGGTAGAGACCTCGGCCGCAGCGCGAGGGGCGTCACCGGTCCCGCCCCCGGATGTCCCCCTGACCGGGGGCGGGACCGTCCCATCCACGTCATCCGATGCCCGGAAGGTCTTGATGCCCCATGCCCGATAACGAAGTCGTCGAATCCGTCCACTTCGGCGGCTACCAGCCGCCTTCGGACTACGTGAAAACCGATACCGGGCAACTGGTCACCCCCGAGTTCCTCCAGTTCCTCCAGCAGACCTTGAGCGGCAAGCTCCCGGCTCGCGAGGAAACCGACGAACTCGACCCCCAGGTGAAGGCCCTGGCCGACGAACTGACGGTCATCCACCTCCCGGAATGGGAGAGCAAGGTCGGCCGCAAACTCGCCGACCCCACGGTCACCAGCATCAAACAAGCCACCCGAATCGCCGAATATCTCGTAAAACGCGGCGTCCGAATGCATCCCGAACTCGAGGAGATCCGCTGGACCGCCACCCCCGGCGGCCCGCCCGGAGCATTCGACGTCGGTATGCACATCACCAAGGACGAAAACGGTGACTGGCCCGCCCCGGACCCCGAAGACTTCTACGACCTCGACGACATCGAAGTCCAGCAAAGCGACGACGGCATCTGGATCGCCACTCATCCCCGCGGTCTGGCCCATGAATCCGCCACCAAAACCGAGGCATACGCGGGTGTGGTCGACCAACTGCGCCGACGCATCAGTGACGCGCGCGGATCGGGAAATGACTGATGGCACAGAATGATCCACTGGGCCAGCTGATCGGCGAAGCCGCAGACTCGTTCCTGGCCGGAATGACCAGCACCTTCACCGAGCGTCGAACCGACCTCGCCCCCAACCTGGTGAATTCCGTCGCTGCGTGGGCCGGCGCTCGGGCTGCCGAGCTGTCGATGATGACCACCGGCCGCGCGTTGCTCCCGGGACTGTCGGATGGCGGAAGCGCTCAGGACTTCTCCGGAATGACTCCGCTGTCCGCGGTCGCCAAAATTGCCCGGTTGCGTTCGTCAGAACAGTTGGTCACGAGCGTCCTTGACGTGCTTGCCCCAGCTCCGGTCGTATCGGGGCCGGTACAGGCTAAAGCGATCGACCTTCCGGACCCGGTCCCGGGCCCGTGGAACCCTCGGGGACACCATCCCAAAGCTGACTGGAATACCCCGACGACACCCACTTATACCCTCAATGCCGACAATTTGGATTTGTACGGGCCACAAATGAAGAAATGGGCTATGTGGTCGGTCGAATACGCAAATGAAGCGGGTGTGGATGCGGACATGGTGCTCGCCATGGTGCTGCAAGAGGGCGCACCGCTTCGCACCGGGTATCGAGGTGGGCGTGGTTCGGATCGCAATCTCCTCAACGCTCTGGAGCATCCGGAAACCTATGACCCTCACGATACTGTCGGGCCTCTCGCGGGAACGACATACGACCTAATCCGTATGGCGGCCTGGTGGGCTGGCGAAACCAAACACCCTGAAGACCCCGACATCAGCAATTCCATCGGCCTGACCAATCTGAAATTGCAGGCGCTGCGAGATACCGTCCGGGCATATCCTGATCATTTTGAAGGTGTTTCATTTTGGGACCTGGTCGGCAGTGACGAACTGGCCATCAAGGCGACCGCCTTCAATCTGAGAATGTTCAAGGACAGGGCGGTTCCCTTTGCGACGGCGGAGGTGAGAAATATGCCATTCAACCAGTTCCTGAGCTCCAGCTACAACGCCGGTGGCACATGGGAACGTTCGCAGGAAGTGGCTATGGGGAAAGCATGGTTCACAGGCACGCCGCAGAACCCAGCGAAAGACGGGTCGGATGAGACCGAGCACGGCCAGGCCACAATTGGGCAGGTGCTCGACGTTGCTGATCAAATTCTGTATGGCAGCGGGGCGTATAAGTGAGAATCCCCGGATCTTGTGCATGAATCGAGCCTGACTTGTCGAAATCAATACTGGATGAGGTCTTTCAGAGCCTCTCTGATATCAAGAATGTTCTACGGCCTGAAGTAGACCGCGTCACTGATGAGGCTAGTCGTCTGGTTGCGGGTGTGACGTCGCAGGTTCAGCCTTGGTTGCCAATGGTGAGTGGCGCTCTCTCGCCGGCACCGCGTCTCGGTCTCGAGTCCGAAGGTGAACGATCTACAGTCTACAACTTCAATGGGTTGGACCAGGCTGAAGCTTATCAGTGCGTTAAGCGCCTGAACGATCAGGAAAGTATGGTCGAATCGGTGATAGGGGAAACGCGCTCGCCAAATGGATTGAAGGATATTGCGGGACCCGACGGCTCGGCCGGAGGGAACGCTGGTGGGCAGAATGATACCGATGCTGAGTATGACTACTATAAAGCTCTTCTGCAAAGGCAAGGCATCGTTCTGGATGGCAGTGCGGATATGAAGAACCTTGTCGCTATCCGCCATCCGACGAATACGAATGAGAATGGCGGAAAGGGCCTCTACGACGATACCGCGGTACTGCTCTGGATTGACGGGGACGGCAAGAAACACGTAAGTCGATATCGAGCGAATACAGAGCCTACTTCTCAATATGTCAAAGAAAAGCCTGATAAAAACAATCCTGATATGAATCATGACGGAAAGGGTGAAGTAGCGCGTCTCCCTGCGGGAACATACGTGATGGAACATCACTGGGACAAGAACAAGGAGGGCAGCGTAGGCGACGGAAATGTTTTCACACAAGGGGATGGCCCCAAGAAGAATGCTCAGTATGATGTCGACCACGACGGATTCTTTTACGAGAATTTCTTGGGCGAGGGGGCCGAGACCATGTGGTGGCATCGAGGCAAAGATGGCAATGTGGTAAGTGCTGGCTGTCAGACGATGGATCCGGCCGATTGGGATCGCTTCATCGCTGACATGGGCGTCGATCGAGAGGACGATCGCTGGCGGGACCGGTGGGGCCTAAATCCGTTCGCACCTTCTCGAACTCTACTGCGATACACACTAGTGGACGAGGATGTCTCCAAGGGGAACGTTCCGTACAAGCCTGCCTAGATTCTTACCAGGGCTTGCGTCCGCATCAATGATAGCGAGGATGGTTCCGTGCCGCTCGAACGTATTTCTTTTCCGGATGTGGAGAAGAATCTTATTGACTATTTGAAATCAGAATTGACTGCTCTGGGCGACTCGGCTTTGGTGGTCGCCAAAATGCCTGATCCCAAACCTGCCCGGGTTGTTCGTGTCTTCCGTGACGATCGGAGGCGGCGCCAGGATGTGGAGGATCGAGAAGGGCATCGAGGGACCTTCTTGATTTTGGATCGACCCCGGATGGTCTTGGAGTGTCAGGCTGACGACGGGACCGCGGCTGTGTTGGCTCGGACTGTGCGGTCGATTCTGACCGGGTCGTTCCCGCGGTATATCGGGGCGATGTGGGTTGACGACATCGAGGACGCCGGGGTTGAGAACGATACGGATCCGGTGACTGCGGCACCTCGGTATGTGGTTACCGCTGACCTCTATGTGCGAGGGACTGTCCTCTAACAAGCTTCCACTTCCAAAAGTGGCTTGCGACAACTGAATAACGATTCCGACGGGCCTGCGCAACAATCCCGAAGGGAACAACTGAAATGGCTCTGCCCTCCAGCAAGTTCATTGGTTCGGTTACTCCGAACATTGCTGTTACCGGTGGCGTTCTGGTCGCCCCGGTTTCTACCTCTCTACCGGTTTCGGCTTCTGATGCTCTGAATGCCGCGTTCAAGCCGCTTGGTTATGTCTCCGAGGATGGCATCGAGTCGCGGGGTGAGCGGAAGGTCGAGACCGTCAAGGATTGGAATGCGGACATCATTGCCGCGTTGCAGTCGGAGCACTCGGTGCGGTTCGGCCTGACCCTGTATGCGGTGTGGGACAAGGATGTTCTCGGTGAGGTTTTCGGGCCCGAGAACCTGACCGTCACCCCGGCTACCGCTACCAGCGGCACGCTGGTGCAGGTGAAGGAGACCGGTTCGGTGCTGCCGCGCCGGGCCTGGGTTTTCGACATGCTGCACGAGTCGAAGAAGCTGCGGATCGTCCTGCCGAACGCGAAGATCACCGCGGTGCAGGAGAAGAAGTTCGTGTCCAAGGAACTGGCCGGCTTCTCGATCTCCGTCGAGGCGTTCAAGGACGACGCCGGCGTGAAGGCTTACCGCTACCTCGACGACGGCATCAAGACCGCCTGATAAAGACCCCCAGTGGTGGCGGGAAATTCACCTATGCGCAGGCCCGCCCGTCACCGCTGGGCCCTTCTCTTTTCTCGAACGCCTGCATACATAATCGACTTTGAAAGGGTTTGCGCGACAATGACTTCCACCGATGCACCTGATATCGAGCGGACCGGCGGCCAAAATGAGCACGACTTCGTGCGCACTATCGAGGGAGTCGAGTTCCGGCTGCCCTCGCTGTCCTACCTCAAGCCGGGACTGGTTCGACGGATCCGCCGGCTGAGCAATACCGACGCGATCTACACCTTGCTCGAGCTGTCCTTGTCGGCCGAAGCACTCGCTGTGCTCGACGATATGGCGCCCGCCGACTTCCAGCGTCTGCTCGAAGAATGGCGAATCCACTCGGGCGTGAGCCTGGGGGAATCCTGAGCCTCGACTCTCTTCTCGAAGAGCAGTGCGAGGCAATCGAATACGACTTGATCCGACTCGGGATCCGGCTGCGGCAGCTCGGCACGGAGGCTTTGACCTGGCGTGATCTACGAGTCATCGTGCGGTGTTCGCCGCTGGACTCGGCGCTCACCCGTGCGAAGTACCCGGCCGAGCAGCAGTGGCAGCTGAGTCAGCAACTGCTGGCCGATATGGCGGATTCGCTGCGCTGGTTGGTGTGGTCCAAGACCACCGACGCTCAGCACGGCCGGAATCGCCCGGAGCCGATCGAGCGGCCCGGCGTGAAGTCGAACAAGGAGCGCATCGGTTCTACCGCAAGCGCCGAACAACTGAACAGTCTCCTTGGCTGGCAATGAGTTTCGGAGCGCTTGTCTATTCAAGAAAGAGTGACGAAATTGGCGCAGCATGACAATGAGTCGGCGGCGGCGTGGTTGGGGAGTTTGCTCGGTCCTACTGGAATCGGCGGTGGCAGTGACGATTTCCTGAAGTCGCTGCTCGGGAATGTCGAAGGCGCATCGAATGCCGTCGGCGCGCTGGCCTCTCAGATTCCGAGCTTGACCCTCCCACAGCTGCCCAGCTTCGATATCGGCAAGTCGATCAGCGACTACCTCGGTAAGGGGCAGCAGGCGCTGGCCGCGGCGAACGGGAGCGGTAAGGGCGGATCCTCCAACGGTTTCCAGTTCGACCAGTCCTCGTTGATCAGCAACGCGCTCTCGGGTGCGATCTCCGGTGCGAAGAGCGGCGGGCTGATCAAGGGCATTACCGGCGGTCTCTCCTCGCTCGCCTCATCGGCGGGCAGCCAGATCGGCAGTGCGCTCGGTGGCGCGGTCGGTGCGGCCATGGGCGGAGTGGGCGCGCCTATCGGTGCGGCCATCGGTTCCGTGCTCGGTTCGACCATCGCGTCGACCGGCGCCGACATGGTGCTGAAACCGGTTGAGGACGTTGCCAAATGGGCCGGTGATACGGCCAAGGAAACGATCGGAACCGGTTTCGGGCTCACCGATCTCGCGAAAGGCTCGGGCGGGCGCACCGCTCGGCAGGACATCTACAACTTCAACGGCATGGACCCGAAGAGCGCCGCGATCTCGGTCGAGCGGGTTCGCCGGCGCCGGAGTCTGGCGCAGCAACGCGGAGGAGGTCTCGGACGGTGACCCATCATCTATTGGAAAGACACGACACGAAGGTGGTCGTGTGGGATGTCAACGGGCGCGTGTGGCATCTGTCGGGTGTGAACGGCGGCCGGGAAGGTGTGGCGCTGTCGAAACAGCAGGGCTACATGTTCGCGCCGACCAAGCTGCTCATCTCGGAAGGGGCGCGACAGGACGGTGCTACCTTCCTGCGATCGGTGCGATCGAAGAAGGAATGGGACTTCGTCATCACCATCACCGGCGCGAAAACCGGTGGGACGAACCCGGTTCGGGACTTCTACGCGGTGCACGACGCGTGGTTCCGGGGTTGGTCTACCGATAAGCCGGTGACCGTCGGATACTTCACCCGGCATCAGGGCTGGCGTTTCCAGCAGGCCCAGTTGGACGAGGCGCCCGAATCGGTGGGCGATATGGATCCGGCGCGCAACGGTTTCGCGATCTACAAGATGTCGACATCGGCGATGGATCCGCTGGAACGGCACTTCGACGAGACCGACGTGTGGACCGATACCGGCGGCAACGGCGAAGGTGTGGTGCGGGCGCGCAATGCCGCCGACCAGCCGGCCTGGCCCCGCTACACCATGAACGGGCCCGGCCGCTGGTCGATCCTGGACCCGACCGGCGGCGATACCCCGCGGCTGGTGCAGACCCCGCTGCTCGCCGAAGGCGAGACGCTGCGCATCGACACCCATCCGCGGCATCGCACCGCACGCGTGTACACGCCCGCCACCCCGAACGGCCGGAATGTGTGGTCGCAGATGGCGGGCCGGCGCTGGCTGGCCTCTCTGCCACCGTGGAGCGCTACCGACATCACGGTGAAAGTCGAAGGCGGCAACAGTAAGTCGAGCCTGATCGTCGCGGTCACGCCCCGATCCTCGAGGCCGTTCTGATGAGCGCGCCCGCGGCCTGGGATCCGCACGCCGAATCCCGGCGCATGGACGAAGCGTTCAAGACCGAACAGCAGCAGGTGCGCAATCCCGATGTGCTGGTGCGCTATTGGGATAAGTACATGCGCGAGGTCGGTGAGGAACACTCCTACCTGTCCTTGCAGTTCACCTACCCGCGCAATGCCGCGGGCGGGTTGAAGATGACCTGTCCGCGCGACATGGTGCACTTCGATCACCTGTTCAACAATCCCGACGGCGAAGACGCCACCATCCCGATCACGGTGAACACCAAGGGATTCCGGTGGGACGGCTACATCACCAAGGCGTCCATCGTGCGGGACGAGAACGGTGTCGAGTCGGTCGATATCGAGGCCATCCACGCCTGGAACCATGTCGCCACCATCTGCTGCTGGGCGAGCCCGTTCGCACCGGTGCTGGCGCAGTTCCCGCGCCACCATATCTTGTTCGGCCCGGTTCGCACGCTCGTCACCACCTATCTGACGATGAACCTGATGCGATTGCAGGCCGACGGCTGGACGCCGCCGGATACCGACAAGGACGTCCCGAACTGGGGCAGTGTCGGCAACGCGCTGTTCCCGATCGCGGTGGTCCCGGTGGATCCGCAGACCGATACCAGCCGCTGGTCGGCGGCGTCGGCGCGATTCGATATGGCGGACAAGCTGTTCGCGCCGATGCTGGAGGATTCCGGCGTCATGCTGACGGCCCGGTTCTTCATTCCCGGTGAGGACGAGCAGCCGGCGCCGGAATGGTTCTATCTGGACCGCCCGACCGTCGTCCTGGACACCGTGGACAAGTCCGGCGTCACCGGCCCGACCGGCACCCTGCTGGACGGAATCGTCTCGTGGATCGAGGAATTCGCCGACGACGGCACCACTCCGGTGCGGTATCCGAACTTCGAATCGACCACCGAGTACGAGGCTGTCTACGGCCAGCCCGGTAAGTTCGGCACCTTCAAGAACTTCCCGTGGGTGTGGTACTTCGACGGCGAGTACTCCGGCATCGGCGCTTCGGAAGTGGCACTGCACAAGCCGACCGCTACCGACATCATCATCGGCGGCAAATCACCGGGCTGGGTGAACGCGGCCATCGATATCGCCATCAAGAGCCTGTTGCGCCTGATCGGGATGGACTGGCTGTATCGCGGCCAGCTCGACAATGTGTTCCTGGCCTGGATGGTGTACCGCGATATGAAGCGGGTCGGCCGGGCCGGGCCGTACGCGTTCCGGGAAATCTATATCACCGGCAGCGACAAGGCATTCAATCTCGACGGCCTGGTGGCGGCCCGGCAGGGCCTGCACCTGACCCGCGGCTACACCAGCCACAAGGTGACCGTGGAGGACGGCGCGCCCTACATCCTCGGTAAGGATTTCCAGCTCGGCGACCAGATCGGGTTCGCCATCGACAAGCACGTATTCACCGACTACGTCACCGAACTCACCTTCGTCGACGATCGCGAGAAGTCGGCGACATGGCAGATCACCGTCGGCGACGGCGCGGATGAAGAGGACTCGATCGTCAAGGCGTGGCAGCGGCTCGCCCGCGTCGCATCGGCGGTCAAGGACCTGTCCACCGATGTCGGCGCCGACCTCGATCTGCTCATCTTCTGACCTCGCGAGAAGAGGAGAAAACCTATGGCGGACATCAGTTTTCCCGCCCATATCACCGTGGATCGGGCGCCCGATATCGATGGGTTGCCGGTCCTGACAACGAAAGTCACCGTATCGGATGACGCGGCGAATCTGCCGCTGCCGCCGGGGCCGACCGGGGAGCAGGGGCAGCGCGGGCGACCGCGTGCCACTTTTCGCAAGATGGGGGCGATCGCCGATGCGGCCGCGCGCCCCGTCGGTCTCGGCGCCGAGGATCGCGGTAAATGGTGGCATCGGCTCGACACCAACGGTATGGATGTCTGGACCGGCGCCGATTGGCGGCATTCACCGGACGCCGTCGGACCGCGCGGCGGCGCGAGCGACGGCAACTCCATCACCGTCGTCAAGACCGTGCACCAGGAGCAGTTGACGAACCCGGCGGTCGTATTCAAGGGCCAGGGAGCGGATCAGCGGCTCGAGGTTACCGCGCCGGCCGGGGCCGTCGGCCCGAGAGGACCGGTAGGGACGTCCGGAGCAATCAATCAGGCACCGGATTTCGACCCGTCGATCGCGCCGTCGCAGGGCGGGTTGTTCGCCTATCAACGGGGTTCGCGAAAGTTCCGGCCGGCGCCGGCGCCCAATGGATTCGGTCCCTGGGCGTGGTACGAAACCGATTTCGCGGCGGATCAGGAGGCCGGAGTCGCGCAACTCATGGCGGGGACCTTCCAATTGCCCGCGCTGCCGTTCGCCTGGCGGCCGATCGTCTACGGCAACATGACGTACTACTCGCAGGGCGACGGCGGTCAGCACGCTCGGATCACGGCGCGCCTGCTCCACGGCGAGGGCGAAATCGTGGCCATGTCCGGGTACGACATGGTCACCGGATATCTGTACGCGCCGTTCGCGCCGGCGTACAGCGATTCGGATGTCACCAAGACCCTGTCGCCGACCTCCACCTACGGCACGGTCCCGGTCGGCCAAGCGGTCAACCTCGTGGTCACCGTCGACCGGCTTCGCGTCGACAGCTCCAGCACCGGTGCGATCGGTTACAAGCGCAGCCGTGCATCGCTGGTCGTATTCGCTCAACCCATCTGATCAAGGAGGTGAAATGTCTACTGTTGGTGAGTATTTCGAATCGACTCTGATCCACGGCATCGATGAGGGCATCGGCGCCCCGGGTCTTGTGCAGTCGATGCATGGCACCCCGCGGGACGGGGCCCTGGAGCTCATGACCGGCACGCAGGGTGCGGCCGGGCCGAAAGGCACAGCCGCCCCGGCGTTTCGATGGGAAGGCGATATCGCCGACCCGGCGGCGCTCACCGCGCTGACCCCGATGCTCGGGCTCGCGCATGCCGGCAAGACGTGGCGTATTCGCTCGACGAATGCGTTGATGTATTGGAATGGAACCGGTTTCGAATCGTTCGCCGAGGCGTTCGGCGCCATGGGACCGGACGGCCCGAGCTGCACGGTGGCAATCGGAACTGTGCAAACCGGTCCGGTCGGCAGCCCGCTGGCGGTCACCGTGACCGGAACTCCGCCCACGCTGACCTTGAACCTGACCGTGCCCCGTGGTGTGAAGGGCCGCAAAGGGGAGCCGGGCCCGCCCGGCCCGATCCGGCAGGCCACCGATTACGCGGACGGGGTGCACGATGATCGTGCGGTTCCCATGTGGGATGCGGTGGCGGGCAAATGGACTCCGCGACCCTTCCCCGGCGTGCGTGGACCCTGGTCCATCGTCGAGAACAACGCTTGGGACGGCGGGGCCGGTTTCGCGGCATCGCAGACGAATGTCGGTACCTCCCCGAATGTGGTCGCGCAGTTGAAGATTCCCGCGCAGGACGCCAACTGGCGGCCGGTCATCAGCGGTGGAACGGTGGTGCGGACAACCGAAGGCGGACAGAGCTTCACCACACGTATCGATACCGAGGTGCGCATCGGCTCGGCCACCGGTCAGATTGTCGCGCTGGGCTCCGGAATGCCTTTCGGCATGTTCCACTTCAACAAGCTCCAGCCGTTCTTCGGCGTCAACGGTCTCACTCCGAACAGCTCGGTGGGCGTGGTGCCGAAGGGGCAGCCGGTCACGCTGTACGTCGTGTTGCGCCGGAATCAGGGCGACTCCAATTACACCTATTCCCAAGGCGGATCCCATATCGTCTGCTTCGCACAACCCGTGGTGACTCCATGACCGACACACAGAACACCGTCTACGACGACGACATCATGATCACCATGCGCGGTGTCTCCGACTCGATCGGTCTGCCGTACACCGTGAACCCGATCGAATTGATCGATCGGCAAGCGCTGATCGAACTCCGCGAAGGTCCACCCGGACCGCCCGGACCCGACGGCGACGCCGCCTGGCCGTGGCTGTGGCAGGGCGATATCGCGAGTCCGGCGGCACTGGCCGCGTTGAATCTGACCATCGCGGATGCGCGTAAGGCGTGGCGGGTGGTATCCGAGAACGCGATCTACTACTGGACCGGGCTCGAGCTGGTCGGGCTGTCCGACGCGTTCCGGGCGGCGGGCCGCAAGGGCGCACCGAATGCCCTCACCGGCACGGCCGTCGCGGGCGCACCGGGATCGGCGGCCTCCGCACGTGTGGTCGGAACCAGCCCCGGCCAGCAGTTGGAGATCACCTTCCCGCGCGGGGAGACCGGTGACCCGGGCGATCCCGGTGGGCCGGGACGTATCCAGGATGCCGGCGACGTGCAGATCGACGATGCTCATCCGCTCGGCCAGGACTATGTGCTGGCGTGGAACAGCGCGGCGGGAAAATTCCAGCCGCGCCCGAGCCCGCGAGTGAGCGGGCCGTGGGCGATCGCCGCCGGGCAGTTCACCGGTGTCTCGAATACCTCCGAGGCCAAGCGTGTCGTCGCGACCATCACCATTCCGGCCCAGCCGGTGAAATGGCGTCCCGTGGTCGAGGGCGGGCTTATCGTCCAGACGCACACGGCCACGCTCGAAGCAACGCGATGCGATATCGAGGTTCGACTCGGCAGCCCGGATGGTGAACTGGTCGGCTACGGCTATGCCCACGGGGCGGCGAACGTGATCCGCGAACAGATCTCGCCGAAGTTCGAACATCCGGTCAGCCCGGATTCGACCGTGGGTGTGGTGCCCGAGAATCGCACCGTCACCCTGTATGTGATCGTGCGACGGGTGGTGGGCAGCGCGGGCTACACCGTTATCACCCAGGGCGCTCAACTCATCGTCTACGCCCAGCCCGTATAGCGGTGGCATTCACCTCCTCGTCGGCCTCGCGGTGCGGGGCCGACCTCCCCAATCGATCCGGTATGCCGATTTCGGCTGCCCGTTGCTCGAAAGGCATTGATCCATGGCCGATCTGCCCCCGTTGAAATATGGAAAGGTGGTCGGGCGATTCCTCGCCAATATCGCCGACGGCCCCGATCTCGGTGATCTTCCCGAGTTCCTGCCCATGACCGGAACCGTCACGTTCAGCGCCGACGCTCCGAAAATCCTGGTGGCCCAGGCCCAACCGAGCCCGGCCACCTACGTGCAGCTCCCGCAACACTATGAATGCCAGCTCGACGAGTTCGGATACCTCACTTGGCGTGGCCAGCGCGGCGTGCGCCTGGTCGCTCCGAGCGAGGCCACCAATCCGAAGGATTGGACCTGGCGGGTGTCGTTCGATCTGTCCTACGACGGCGACCGGATTCCGATGGAATCGTTCAGTTTCGCTGTGCCGGAATACGTTCCGGGTGCTGATGTGAACAACCCGGATGCCGGCTCGACCGGCTTGGTCGATCTCACCCTGGTCTCGCCCGTTCCCGCCACCACGGGAAGCGGGATCGTGCGCGGTGAGCGCGGTGCGGGTCTCCAGGTGGACGGCCAGGTCGCCACCTACGGTGCCCTGCCCGCCGCGCCGAAGGAAGGCGCGCAGTACGTGGTCAAGGCCGATGGCCTGCTGTACGTGTTCCATGCCGCCGCGGGCGGTTGGACTCCGAACGGACAGGGCATTGTCATCCGCGGACCCGCCGGTACCACCGATTGGGCCGGAATCACCGGTAAGCCGGCCACTTTCGCGCCGGTGATCGGATCCACCTCCACCACCGCGGTGGCGGGTAACGATCCGCGGCTGACCGACGCGCGCACCCCGACCACCCATACCCATACGGTCGCCCAGATCTCCGACGCGACCGCGTTCGGGCGCACCTTGCTCACGGTGGCGGACGCGGCGGCGACACGAACCGCGATCGGCACGATCGCCGACAGTGATTCGCGGCTGACCAATGCCCGTACGCCGACCGCGACCGGTCAGCTCTACGACATCGCGTTCAAGTCCCACAACGGAACTCGAACCGTGGGCGCGGGCAATGTGATGCCCGAGGGACTGCGGATGGAGCGCAAGATCTCCGTCTCGTCGGTGACCTACCGCTGTGAGACCGCCGGTACCGGCAATCTCGTCGTGGAACTGCGTTTGAACGGGACCGCGGTGGCCGGCTCGTCCGCGACGATCGCGGCCGGTAGTCACACCACCGACACCACCGTCACACCGGGCACGCCGTGGACGTTCAATGCGAACGATCGCCTCACCGTGCAGATCACGACGCTCGATACCGCTGCCGGCAAGGGGCTGCAAGCCAGCTTGAAGGGAGTGACGATCTGATGTCGCTCATCATCGTCGGCGGAGCGCCCATGGTGGAAGTCTTCGACGATTTCAACCGCGCTGATGGTGGACTCGGCGCGAACTACGTGACATTGGTCAGCGCGCCGCAGCTCGTCGGTGGGAAGGCGCAGGCCACCGCGGCGGGGGTGAATACGTCGCGGGTCTGCGACGCCCGTCATGTCACGCCACTGAGCGGTGATGCCCAGGAAGTCGTCTGCACCGTGGCGAATCCCAGCGGGACCTACTCGAACGTCCTCGGATCCGGGCCGTTCCTGCGCTGTTCCGCCAGCGGTGATCGGGTCGCGGTCGGGATCACGAGCGACAAGGTGGCCATCGTGACCTACAGCGGCGGCACCTGGACCGATCGTGGGAGCGTGACGTCTTCGACGCCGAGCACCGTGCGGATGACCGCTATCGGGAACGTCTACACCGTGTATGTCAATGGCTCGGCGACACCGGCGGTGACCTGGACCGACACCGGCGGCGTGATCGGAATCGGGGACACGAACCGGTTCTGGGGTGTGTACGCGAGCAGCCAGACCAACTTCGCGGGCAGCACCACCTACGGCTACGGGATCGATTCGATCACCGCCCGCGATTTGTAATCAGGAACCGTAAAAGGCCCCGATCCATAATGGATCGGGGCCTTTTCGCCGTTCTGAAGGCCGATCCGGTGTCAACCGGCGAGCTTGGCCAGCAGGGCGGCGAATTCGGCGCGGGAGAGGAAGCCGTCGCCGTCGAGATCGGCTGCGGTGAGCAGGGATTCGGCGGAGGCGTCGGTCAGGTCGGGGCAGGTGCGGAGCAGGGATTCCAGTTCTTCCAGCTCGATCAGTTCGTTCTGGTTGACGTCGAAGGTGTCGAAAGCGGCGTTCGGATCGGTGATTTCGGGGTCGCGGCCGAGGCGGGCGGCTTCGAATTCGGCTCGGGAGATGAGGAAGTCGCCGTCGGTGTCGGCGGCGGCTACCAGGCGTTCCACGGCTTCGGCGTCGATTTCGAGGCCGAGGGCGGTGATGCCGGCCAGGATGTCCTCGGCGGAGATCTGGCCGTCGCCGTCGCGGTCCCAGAGGGCGAAGGTGTCGGCGGGGTGGTCGGTCGCCACGGGGCGCTCCTCGGGGGTGGGAATGTGGTTCGTACCTGGGGAATTCGACAGTACCGGGGGTGGTGGGGTCAAGGGTGGGTGTCAGCCGCGGACCTGGCGGCGGTAGGTGAGTTTGTCGAATTCGCGGCCGTATTCGTCGACCGCGACCACGTCCATCTCCGAGGAGAAGAAGCCGGGGCGGACGTCTACGCGCAGGAAGGAGTAGTTGCGGAAGCGGACTCGGGACCAGGGGGCGGCTTCGTCCTGTTTCTTGCCGCCGGAGAGCCAGACGTAGCTGTTGGGGACGGCGGTGTCGGGAACCTCGTGGCCGCGATAGGTTTCCGGCGAGCCGGGCTGGAAGCCGTAGCGGGGGCGGCCGCCGCCGCCGACCGTGTAGTAGACGGTGCCGTCGGTCTCGGGGTAGACGATGGCGTTGTCGGAGGCCGCGCGGGTGGGGCTGCCGGCGCGGATGGGGTCGGTGCGTTCGAAGATGTGGTTGTGGCCTTGCAGCACCAGATCCACCTGGTAGCGGTCGAACAGGGCGCACCAGGCTTCGCGGACGCCGCCGTCGCTGGCGTGCGAATCGGTGGTGGAGTAGGCGCAGTGGTGGAAGAAGCAGACGATGAAGTCGATGTTCGGGTCGCCGCGGTAGGCGGCGAGAGTGCGCTCCACCCAGGTGTTCTGGGCGCCGCCGGAGTAGCCGAAGTTGGCGCGGATCTCGTAGGAGACGTCATTGGCGTCCAGTGACAGGACCGCGAGATTGCCGTAGGTGAAGGAGTAGGCCGAGGGGCAGCCGGTCGGTCCGTTGCCGGGGAAGTCCAGCCGCGCGAGATGGCCGCCGTAGCCGCGGGTGTCGTAGGCGGCCTCCATATCGTGATTGCCGGTCGCGAACATCCACGGGGTGACCGAGGCGCTGGGTTCGATCGCACCGAAGTAGACATCCCAGACGTACGGATTGAACTTGTCGAAGCCGCCCGCGAGAGTGCCGCCGGCGGGCACGAATTGGGGATTCTTGCCGCCGCCGGACGGGTCGGCGTACGCGATGTCGCCGGCCAGCACATGGAAATCGGGGCGGCTCTCCACGATCTGCCGCATCACGTTCGCGGCGTGCGGGACGGTGGGATCGTTGTCCGGCTTGTAGTACCAGTCGTCGTAATCGCCCCGGACCACACCGGCGGGCTGGGTCGGCGTCTCGTCCGCGCCCTGATCACCCATCATGGTGAAACGGAAGGGCAGCAAGGCATTTCGGGCCGTCGGCATGGCCGGAGCCGCGGCCCGGATGTCCCCGGCGAACCCGTCCGAGGTGCGCCAGCGGTAGAAGTGCGGCACCCGCCCGGGCAGGCCGTCCAGCGGCGCGTGCACATAGAACTGTTCCGCCGCCAGGATCCCGCCGTCACTGGACGGGATCTGGGTCACCAGGTTCCGCACCTCGGCCTCGATGGTCCCGCCCAGTGCGGGCGTCGGCCCGTGATCCAGGAAAACCTTGCCATCATGCGGATTTCGCGATAATTGCGCCGAAAACCGCAGCTGGCCGGCCGCATCACCACCGAACCCCACATGCCGCCCGGCAACCGCCAGCTGCCCCTCCTCGGCATATGCCCCGGTGGCGAACGGCGAACACCCGACCGCCGTGACAGCAGCCGTCACCGCCGACCCGCGCAGGAAGTTCCGCCGCGACACCGGATGCCGGCGCAGGAACGACCGATGCCATTCATGCTGTTCATCCATGGTGGTGCGGGCGGCGATCTCGGCCGGAATCCCGGTATCGGGGATATCGCCGGCGGGATTCAGTTGGTTCGACGGCATGAGTTCGGATGCTGGTCTACCCATGCGTCATGGGCAACCCGACACCACCGGCGTAGCCGCGAATTCTCGGTGAATTCTGACTGGGAGCGAGCCGGGACCGCCTCACCGAATGGGTACGCGGGTGTCATCTGAGTCGTATGCTGAGCTCCTCGAACCACGTCGAGACTGGGAGGGGACGTGCCGGGGGAAGACATACTCGGCCACTATCGGCTCGTGAGGCTGCTCGGTCGCGGCGGAATGGGGCAGGTATGGCTGGCCGAGGACACCCGGTTGGGCCGGGAGGTCGCGCTCAAGGTGCTGCCGCCGGAACTGGCTACCGATTCCGAGTACCGGCGTAGGTTCGAGCGGGAAGCGCGACTGGCCGCGAAGCTGCGCGGCCCGCACGTGGTGCCTATCCATTCGTTCGGTGAGCTGGATGGGCGGCTCTTCATCGAGATGGAGTTCGTCGAGGGATCCGATCTCGGCAAGATACTGGACTCGCAAGGCGCACTGACGCCGCGTCGTGCGGTCGACCTGGTGGCCCAGGTCGCGGCGGCACTCGATGTCGCGCACGCGGCGGGGCTGGTGCATCGCGATGTGAAACCTTCGAATGTGCTGACACTCTCGAGCGGCTTCGCGTATCTCATCGATTTCGGCATCGCCCGGGGCGGCGGCCAGACCGCAATAACCTCCACCGGGATGGCGGTCGGGACCTGGGCATACATGGCTCCGGAACGGTTTTCCGGAGGCGAGGACTTGCGCTCGGACGTTTACTCGCTGGCCTGCCTGCTTTTCGAATGCCTCACGGGCGAGCGACCTTTCGGCCAGACCAATCCCGCGCAGCAGATGGCGGCACATCTGACCACCCCGCCGCCTCGGCTGAGTGACCGGCATCCGCAACTGCCCGCTGCGCTCGATGCGGTAATCGGGCGCGGGATGGCGAAGGACCCGGCGCAGCGGTTCGCCAGTGCGGGTGAACTCGCGGGTGCCGCGCAGGCCGCGATGGAAGGACGCCCGCCGCCGGCTGCCACTACCCCGCCCACTGTGAAATGGGGCGGAGGAGTAGATGTTCCGGACCGCTCCGGAGCGCGGAGTGTCTCGTCCCCGCTGTCGTACCCGCCGAGCTACCCGCTGACGCCACCGCCGAGCCGGACCGCGACGCCGGGATATACGCCACGGCCGATGCCGGTGTCGAGCGGTCTCTTCGCGCCGAATGGCCAACCACCACAGCACTATCGATCCGTGCCGGCTCACCCTGTAGGGGCACCCGGCTACAACGTCGCCGTGGCCCTGCCGCAAAATGCGCGGCCGATCAGCACCGGTCGGATCGTGTGGTGGGTCGTTCTGGGACTGCTCCTGGGATGCTCCGCGTTCCTGACGCTGGGCGCCATCGTTACGACCTTGTCCGGCGACGGCTTCGGCTCCACCGGTGACAACATCGGCGCGAACTTGTTCTTCAACGCCCCGTCGGTGATCTTCGGTTTCGTCGCCTATCGGCAGTGGCGAAAGTTTCGGCGCTAGTAGCGGTGGGCCCGCAAACCGAACGGCGCGACCGGGTTTCGGTCGCGCCGTTTCAGCGTGCGTCAGCAGTTGCGGAGCTCGGGGCTCTGGTTGAGCAGCTGGGCGCGGGTGGAGATGAAGGTGCTGTAGGTGTCACCGCCGACCGAGGTGAGCGGGAAGGCCGCTACCCGGTGGCAGTTCTGGAAGGCGAGCTTGACGCCGAAATGGCGTTCCAGGCCGCCTCGGATGGCATCCGAGGCCATGGCGCGCAGCAGCTGGCCGCGGGCCGTCTCGTCCGGCGGGGGGATGACATTGTCGGCGTATTCGGCTGTGCCGGAACGCAGATCGGCGGCCACCCGGCTGACTACCTCGTAGGCGTAAGGCAGTGAGGTCTTCACACATTCGACGAATTCGTCGTCGCTGACTTCACCGCGTTCAGCACGTTCCAGTAGTGCGGTAGGGACGTCGAGTGACATATCGCTCTCCTCATGGGATGGCGGAAATGGTGTCAGCCGATTCTAGATGACAAAGGTTGTCAATAACCCTGGATTCACCACGAAAGTGCGCGGTTCAGAGCGGTTTTCGCATCCCGGGACAGTTGCCGCACCAGCTCGCCGGCCGTTAGCTCGGGGGCGAGCGAATGCGCTTGACCTGCCCAGAGATTCACCGCGTCGGCATTGCCCTCGGCTCGCGCGGCGGCGCGCAAAGGCCCGGTGGCGTAATGGATCTCGGGGTAGGCGGCGGGCGCGCCGGGATGGTCCAGCATGAACTTGTTGGCCAGCCCGCGGGCCCGGCGGCCGGTGAAGGCACGGGTCAGCATGGTGGGGGTGTCGAGGGTGACGGCGGTGCGCACCAGCGGCGCGGTGCCGGCCTCGGGGCAGCGCAGGAACGCGGTGCCGATCTGCCCGGCCGCGGCGCCGGCGGCGAGCACGGCGGCCAGCCCGGCGCCGGTGGCGATGCCGCCCGCCGCGATCAGCGGCACCGAGACGGCGGCGCGCAGCAATTGCAGCAATGCGAGCAGACCCAGCGGATCGGTCACGTCCTCCTCGGGCCGGTCGGCGAAACTGCCGCGATGCCCGCCCGCCTCCGCGCCCTGGGCGATGAGCGCGTCCGCGCCCGCCTCGATCGCGAGCTGCGCCTCGGCCACCGAGGTGACCGTCACCCACACCTCGGTCCCCACCGCGTGCAACCACCCGATCTCCGCGGCGGTCGGGCAGCCGAAGGTGCAGGACACCACCGGCACCGGATCGGCGAGCAGCAGCTCGAGCTTGGCCCCCCACTGGTCGGTGTCGTGGCGCGGTTCGCCGACGGGGAAGTCGCGCGCGATCTCCGCTATATAAGAGGCGAACCGGTCGGTCGGCGTCGGCGCGGACGGATAGAAGAGATTCACCCCGAACGCTCTGCCGGTCGCGGCCCGGGTGGCGGTGATCCGCTCACCCAGCGCGGCCGTGCTCAGATACCCGGCCGCGACGAAACCCAGCCCGCCCGCCTCGGAGACCGCCGCGGCGAGTTCGGGAGTGGACGGTCCGCCGGCCATGGGGGCCAGCACGACGGGTGTACCCAGTTCGTCGAGAATCATTCCCCCAGTCTGCCCCTCGGGTTACCCTTTGTGATCAAGCGTTCGACTGCTCGACCTGGGCGTTTCGCAGAAAAGGTTGCGGAATGGTCACGAGCGAGTACAGTTTCCGTCACAGCGATGCCGAATCGTTACCGGATCCCCGAACGCTAGGACGAGCTTTGCCGCACCACCGAGAGACCGCGAACTCCGTATCGGTTATGGACTTGCTTGGTGATTCCGGTGCCGGCCGTGCGGGCCGCCGGCGTCACCGGGCCGAAGCCTCCACCGTCGATCGCGTGAAGACCGTCGCCGGAGTCGCGGTCGCCGCGGGCGCCATCATCGGCACCGGCGCCCAGCTGGTTCCCGCCCTCGCACACGCCGCTCCGATGCTCCCGGGCCACGACGAGAAGTCGATCGGTGAGGATGTGGCACTGGCTGATTCGGCCACCCAGCTCCGCCAGGCCAAGGGCGCCGTCGCCGAGGCCGCACCCGTCGCGGACGCCGCGCCGGTCGCCCAGGCCGCCCCGATCGCCGATGCGAACGCCTCCGCGCCGTTCGGCTTGCAGAACCTTCCCCCGGAGATCGCCAACCCCCTGGCTCAGGCCGAGGCCACGCTGAAGAACCTGCAACAGCAGTTCTCTCCGCAGGCCGCGGTCCGCCCGGTGGCCGGCGTCATCAGCTCCGGTTTCGGCGCCCGCTGGGGCGCCATGCACTACGGGCTCGACTTCGCCGACACCATCGGCGCCCCCATCCACTCCGCCATGGGCGGCACCGTGGTTGAGGCGGGTCCCGCCAGCGGTTTCGGCCTTTGGGTCCGCGTCCTACAGGACGACGGCACCACCGCTGTCTACGGTCACGTCAATGACATGCTGGTCTCGGCCGGACAGCGGGTCAACACCGGAGACGTGATCGCCACCGTCGGAAATCGCGGCAACTCCACCGGACCTCACCTGCACCTCGAGATCTGGGACGCCGCCGGAAACAAGATGGATCCGCTGCCATGGTTGGCCAGCAAGGGCGTCATCATGCAGCAGCAGTGGGGCCCGGACCAGTAGACAGGTCACCGGCACCGGTGAACGGGCGGTTCCCCGCGGACCGTCGAGTTCCGGTAGGTGCGGTGACTACCCTCGATGATCTCTTCGACCCGGCATCCCTGCACGGTCGCGCCTACGCGATCCTGGTGCAGCATCCCCGGTCGACGGCGATCGAAGTAGCCGAGCGCCTGAGCTGCCCTCCCCGCGTGGCCGAGGCCGCGCTCGAAGCGCTGTGCCATCTCGAGGCAGCGGTGCGTCTCACCGAGAGCAACGGTACCGTGCGCTGGGACGCGCACGCGCCGGAAGCCTTGTCCGAGGCCGAATCTCGCCGCCGCAATCACGATCTGCTGCGCATGCAGTCGGCCGCCGCGCGCCTGGGTGAGACCTTCCGTTCGGTGCGCCGCACCACCGATGCCGACGGCGCGGTGGTGGCCGTCTACGAACGCCGCCAGCTGCTCGCCGATTTCGAGGACCTCCAGCACACCGCGCATCAGTGCGTGAAAGTCGTCGAGCGCGGACCTTTCCTGTCCGACGTGGAGACCGAAGAGCGGATGTTCGAGCTCAAGTCCTCACGCATCACCGCGGGCATCGACTACCGGACGCTGTATCAGGAGACCATCTACCAGGATCCGGAGCGGCTGCGACATGTGCTGGCCACCAATGCCGTCGGCGCGCTGGCCCGCACCCTGCCCGATCCGCCGTTGAAGCTGATCGTCGCCGACGACCGCCGCGCGGTGCTGGTGCTGCACACCGACGAACGCCGCGGCGACCCCATGGGTATCCGGGTCGGCCCGTCGCCCACGCTGGATCTGCTGGTCAAGACCTTCGACGCGCTGTGGTCGATGGCGACGCCGATCTCGGTCAATCCGACCGAGGCGCTCGACGAACGCGACCGCGCCATCCTGACGCTGATGAGCATGGGCGCCACCGACGACACCATCGCCCGCCGTCTGGGACTGTCCCGCCGGACCGTGGTGCGGCGCACCGCCAGCCTGCTGGAACGCCTCGGCGCGAGCACCCGCTTTCAGGCGGGAGTGCAGGCCACCCGGCGCGGCTGGCTGTGAATTGTGGTGTATTTCACTCGTGTTCGTGAAGCTGCAACGCCGCGGCACTCCCGTTCCGATGGGTGAGTAGAACTCGGGCGGTCCTACCGCTCCGGTGAGCCCGTATAGGATTGCTCGGACCGCTCGCACTGCCCACGGACACGGCACCGACCGTGGGGCGGAGGCCGAATTCGCATCGGCTTCGGGCGGAACCTGATGAACGCGAGAGGTGAATACACTCGAATGGAAACTGCCCGCCGTTCCGCTCGTGGTAACCGTCGTCGGCGGTCCGGCAGCCAGCTTTTCGGGCAGCTTCTGACCGCCTCGGTCGAGTCGGCTGCCGACTCGGTGGCGATCCGGTTCAATCCGACCGGGGACCCTTCCGACCAGCGCGAACTCACCTACCGCGAACTCGACGAAGCCTCCTCGCGGCTGGCTCGCGAACTCATCGAACGAGGGGTCGGCCCGGGGGACGTGGTCGGCATCGGGATCAGCCGGTCCATCGAATCGGTGCTGGCTGTCTGGGCCATCGCCAAGGCGGGCGCGGCCTACGTTCCGGTCGATCCGAAGTATCCGGCCGATCGCATCGAATACCTGCTCTCGGACTCGCGCGCGGTGCTGGGCGTGACCGTCGCGGAGCATCGCGGCGTACTCGGTGACACCGTCGAGTGGCTGCAACTCGACGATCCGGCGAACGCGGCGCGCATCGCGGCGCGGCCCGCGCACCCCATCTCGTATGCGGACCGGGTGCGACCGCTGACCGAACAGCATCCGGCCTACCTCATCTACACCTCGGGTTCGACCGGCAAGCCCAAGGGCGTCGTCGTCACCCACACCGGCCTGGGCGGCCTGGTCGCGGCCGAACGCGAGCACTACGCCGTCGAGCCGGGCTCGCGGGTGTTGCATGTCTGTTCGCCGAACTTCGACGTCTCGGTGCTGGAACTGCTGCTCGCCTTCTCCTCCGGTTCGACCCTGGTGGTCTCCCCGCCGACCGTCTTCGGCGGTCCGGATCTGGCGAATCTGCTGCGGCGCGAACGCGTCTCGCACATGCTCATCACCCCGGCCGCCCTGGAGTCGGTCGACTCGGCGGACCTGGACGATCTGAAGGTCGTGGTCGTCGCCGGTGACAAGTTCGGCCCGGAACTGGTGGCCCGCTGGGCGACGCCGGGGCGCGCGTTCTACAACGGCTACGGTCCGACCGAGGCCACCATCCTCGCGACCAGCAGCGCGGCCATGGTGCCGGGCGAACCCATCACCATCGGCTCCGCGATTCCGGGGGTGGGGGCCTTCGTGCTCGATACCCGGCTGCGGCCGGTGCCCGCGGGCGTGATCGGCGAGCTGTACCTGTCCGGTCCCGCGCTCGCGCAGGGCTACCTCGGTCGGCCGGGGCTCACCTCGGAACGCTTCGTGGCCAGCCCCTTCGGTGGTGACGAGAACCCGGGTGCGCGGCTGTACCGGACCGGTGACCTGGTGCGGTACCACCGCGAGGACGGGGTCATCGAATACCTGGGCCGCTCGGACTTCCAGGTGAAGATCCGCGGTTTCCGCATCGAGCTGGGCGAGATCGACAACGCCCTCACCGCGCACCCGGACATCGATTTCGCGGCGACCATGGGCAAGACGCTGCCCTCGGGCGCGACCGCCCTGGTGGCGTACGTACTTCCGGCCGCGGGCCGGCCCGTCGATACCGCGGCGCTCGCCGAATTCGTCGGCGAGAGCCTGCCGCCGCACATGGTGCCCTCGGCGATCATGGTGCTGAGCGAGCTGCCGCTGACCCCGAACGGCAAGCTCGATCGCGCGGCGCTGCCGGAACCGGTCTTCCCGGTCACCACCTCCCGGCCGCCGTCCGGGCCGGTGGAAACCCAGCTGGCCGAATTGTTCTCGCAGCTGCTGCGGACCGAAGAGGTCGGCGCGGACGATTCGTTCTTCGCCATCGGCGGCGACTCGATCATGTCGATCCAGCTGGTGTCGCGGGCGCGGGCGCTGGGCATCGTGTTCACGCCGCAGGACGTGTTCGAGCAGCGGACCGTGGCCGGGCTGGCCAAGGTGGCCGTGGTCGGCGACGAGAACGTGGTCGCCGCGCTGGAGGAGCTGCCGGGCGGCGGCGTGGGCGAGATCCCGCTGACGCCGGTGCTCGCCGAATACCTGAAAGACGGTGTGTCGGACCGGTTCTCGCAGAGCATGGTGCTGACCCTGCCCGAGGGCATCGACCGGGCCGGGATCGCGGACACGCTCTCCGCCGTGCTGGCGCATCACGATGTGCTGCGGTCCCGTTTGCAGCGCGATGGCGACGGCTGGTCGTTGCAGGTGCCGCCGGAGTCCGCCGTCGATGCCGATGCGTTGATCGCCGAGGTCGAACTGCCCGCCGGTGTGCAGGGCGCGGAGCTGGCCCGGTTGGGCAGCGCCGCAATGGATTCCACCATGGCCGCGCTGGACCCGATGGCCGGCCGCATGGTCACCGCGACCTGGGTGCGGCGGCCCGACGCCGCCGACCTGCTGCTGCTGGTGGCGCATCACTACGTGATCGACGGCGTCTCCTGGCGCATTCTCATTTCCGATCTGGTGCTGGCCTGGATGCAGCGCGCGGCCGGGCAGCGGCCGTCGCTCCCCGGCGTCGGCACCTCGTTCCGCCGTTGGGCGCACGCGCTCACCGACGCCGCGACCGATGACGTGCGCCGCGGCGAACTCGACTACTGGCGCGCGGCGCTCACCGCGCCCGATCCGCTGCTGGGCGCGCGGGCGCTGGACGCGGCCGTCGACACCTATGCGACGGTGCGCCGCTTCAACATTCAGATTCCGGCCGAGGTCACCGAGGCCGTGCTGACCGAGGTCCCGGCGCTGTATCGCGGCGGCGTGAACGACGGCCTGCTGGCGGCGCTGGCGCTGGCGGTGCGGTCCTGGCGGGATCGCCGCGGCGTCGACGCACCCGTCACCCGGGTGCGCATGGAGGGCCACGGTCGTGAGGAGAGCGTCGTCCCCGGCGCGGATATCACCCGCACGGTCGGCTGGTTCACCACCGTCTACCCGGTCGCGCTGGACCTGACCGGGGTGGACACCGCCGCCGCGCTGGAGGGCGGCGCGGCCACCGCCGGTGTGCTGCGCGCGATCAAGGAACAGCTGCTGGCCTTGCCGGACAAGGGCATCGGCTTCGGTCTGCTGCGGCACCTCGATCCGGCGGCGGCGGGCGAGCTCGCCGGACCGGTCGCGCAGATCGGCTTCAACTACCTGGGCCGCATCTCCACCAGCGAGATCACCGAAGCGCCGGGCGGGGCCGCCTGGCTGCCGACCGATGCGCTGGGTGAGCTCGAGGTCGATCAGGATCTCGCGATGCCCGCGAGCACGGTCGTCGATATCAATGCCATCGTCACCGACGGCGAGGCCGGACCGCGCATGTCGGTCTCGTTCCAGTACGCCGCCGAAATCCTCGACGAGGCCGCCGTACGCGAACTGGCGCAGGACTGGGTGGCGGCGCTGACCGCGGTCGCCCGACACGTGAAGGACCCGGCCGCAGGCGGTTTGACGCCGTCGGACGTGCCGCTGGTGCGGGCCACCCAGGTGGAGCTGGACTCGTGGCGGCAGGCATACCCGGGGCTGTCGGACGTGCTGCCGCTCTCGCCGCTGGCCGCCGGTCTGTACTTCCACGCCCAGCTGACCGCCGGGGCCGCGGACGATTACGTCACCCAGTTCGCGCTGGAGCTGGCGGGCACGGTCGATCTGGACCGCATGCGCCGCGCCTCCGCCGCCATCCTGGAGCGGCACGCCGCATTGCGCGCCGCCTTCGTCACCGCCGCCGACGGCACCCCGGTGCAGGTGGTCGTCGATGCCATCGAAACGCCGTGGCAGCTGGTCGAAAACGTTGCCGACGAGGACATTCCGGCCCTGCTGGAGCAGGATCAGCGCACCCGCTTCGACCCGGCCGTCGCGCCGCTCATGCGCTTCACGGTGTACCGCACCGTCACCGGCCGCATCCACTTCGTGCTGACCACGCACCATCTGCTCTTCGACGGCTGGTCGCTGCCGCTGTTGATGAAGGATCTGCTGATCTCCTATGCGACGCACGGTGATTCGTCGCTGCTGCCGCCGGTGCGCCCGTACCGCGACTACCTGACCTGGCTCTCGCGCCAGGACCGGGCGGCCACGCTGGAGAAGTGGCGCGCCACCCTGACCGGCGCGCAGCCGACCCTGGTCGCGGGCGTGCTGGAGCGCCCCGCCGCACCGGAGATCGGTTACGGCGAAATCGAATTCGAGCTCTCCGAGGCGGAGACCGCCGCTGTCACCGCGTTCGCGGCGAACTCCGAGGTCACCGTCAACACCGTGGTGCAGTCGGCCTGGGCGCTGCTGCTGGCCGCGCTCACCGACCGCGAGGATGTCGTCTTCGGCGCGGTCGTCTCCGGCCGCCCGCCGCAACTGGACGGCGTGGACGAGATGATCGGCCTGTTCGTCAACACCATCCCGGTGCGCGTGCGCTTCGACGCCGAATGGACCGTGCGGGAACTGCTGAACCGCGTGCAGTCCGAGCAGGCGGGCCTGCTCGAACACCACTACCTCGGCCTCGCCGAGACCCAGAGCGCGGCCGGTACCGGCGGCGCCTTCGATTCGCTGGTCGCCTACGAGTCCTACCCGGTCGATGCCGAGGGCTTGCAACAGGCCGGCAGCAATATCGACGGCCTGGAGGTGGCCGGGGTCAAGGGCGTCACCTTCACCCACTACCCGGTGACCGTGGTCGTGGAATCCGGTGCGCGCCTGCACTTCAAGGTGTGGCACCGCCGCGACACCGTTTCCGAACCGGCGGCCCGTGCCCTCGCGGACCTGCTGCGCGCGCTGGTCGGGCGATTCGCCGGGCTGCCGTCGGACACCGTTGCGGCGCAGTCGAACTGGTGGCTGGCCACGGCTCCCGCCGGCCAGCTGGAGCTGCCCGCCGATCGGCTGCGCCCGGCCGCGCCCTCGCGGCGTGGCAACGAACTGCATCTGGACCTCTACCCCGAGGTGCATTCGGCGCTGGATCGGCTGGCGCGACGCCATGATTCGAGCCTGTTCACCGTCGTGCGCGCGGCCTTCACGGTGCTGCTGTCGCGGCTGTCGGGCGGCGTGCGGGATATCGCCATGGGCGCGGTGGCCGCGGACAGCGTTGCCGCGCCGGGTGTTTCGGTCGCCGACGCGGTCGTGCTGCGCACCGAGATCGATCCGGGCGTCGCCTTCGCCGACCTGCTCGACCTGGTCCGCGACGCCGATGCCGTCGCGCTCGGCCGCGGCGACGGCGGCTCCGAACGCCTGGCCGACGTGCTCGATTCGGTGCGCGGGGCGGCCGGTCAGCCGCCGTTCCAGGTGCTCATCACCGCCGGAAAAGCCGGCTACAGCAATGGCATCGCGCAGGTCGACCTGCAACTGGATGTGACCGAACGGGCCGCGGCCGCGGGCATGGCACTCACCTTCACCTACGCCACCGATCTGTTCGAACCGGCGACCGTGCAGGACTTCGCCGATCGCCTGGCCCGGCTGCTCACCGCGGTGGCCGCCGACGAACGCGCGGTGGTCGGCGATATCGACCTGTACGCCCCGGGCGAGCGGGATCTGGTGCTGCACGAATGGAATACGCCGGGAGCGCCGATTCCGGACGTGACCCTGGTCGACCTCATCACCGCGCAGGCGCGGCAGCGGCCGGGCGCTCCGGCCGTGCGCTTCGACGGCGAGACGCTGAGCTTCGATGAGCTGGTGCGCCGGGCCAACCGGGTGGCGCGGGCGCTCATCGCCTACGGCGCGGGCCCGGAATCGCTGGTGGCGGTTGCCGTTCCGCGGACCGGACAACTGCCGGTGGCGCTACTGTCGGTGCTGGTCGCGGGCGCGGGCTACCTACCCATCGATACCGCCTACCCGGCGCAGCGGCTGGAATTCATGCTGGGCGATGCCAAGCCCGCCTGCATTCTGACCACCTCCGCCGAACGGGATGCGGTGCCCGCCGGGGACATTCCGGTGGTGCTGCTCGATGAGCTCGCCGGCTTCTCCGACGCCCCCGTCACCGATGCCGATCGCCGCGCCCCGCTGCGCTCGGATCAGCTGGCCTACGTCATCTACACCTCCGGCTCCACCGGTGTGCCCAAGGGCGTCGGCGTCACCCATCGCAATGTGGTGGAGCTGTTCGCGAACACCCAGGCGCACTTCGATTTCGACGAGAACGACGTGTGGACGCTGTTCCACTCCTTCGCCTTCGACTTCTCGGTGTGGGAACTGTGGTGCGCGCTGGCCAATGGCGGCGCTGTCGTGGTGGTCGACCACCTCACCTCGCGTTCGCCGGAACAGTTCCGCGAGTTGCTGATTCGCGAACGGGTCACGGTGCTCAACCAGACCCCGTCCGCCTTCTACCAGCTGGCCGAGGCCGACCGGGCCGCCGCCGCGGAGGACCGCGACTACGCCCTGCGCTACGTCGTATTCGGCGGCGAGGCATTGGATCTGCGTCAGCTGCGCCGCTGGTACGACCGGCATCCGGCCGACGCGCCGGTGCTGGTGAACATGTACGGCATCACCGAGACCACGGTGCACGTGTCGTTCGTGGCTTTGGACGAAGCCTTCGCCGAGCAGCCGAGCAGCATTATCGGCCGCGCGCTGCCGGGGCTGAGCGCGCGCGTGCTGGACCAGCGCCTGAACCCGGCCCCGGTCGGGGTCGCGGGTGAGATCTATGTCGACGGCAACCAGCTGTCCCGGGGTTACCTGGGCCGCCCGAGCCTGACCGCCGCCCGCTTCGTGGCCAACCCGTACGGCCCGCCCGGCTCGCGCATGTACCGCGCCGGTGACGTCGGCCGCTGGTGCGGTTTCGGCGGCGAGGCCAACCTCGAGTACGCGGGCCGCAGCGACCAGCAAGTGCAGTTGCGCGGCTTCCGCATCGAACTCGGCGAGATCGAGTCGGCGCTGCTGCGCCTGCCCGGCATCAGCCAGGCGGTCGCCGTGGTGCGCACCGACAACGGCGTCGATCAGCTGGTCGGCTACGTGGTGCCCGAGGGCGATCTCGCCATCGATCAGGCCGCGATGAAGTCGGCACTGGGCGAATTCCTCACCGGCTACATGGTTCCCGATGCCCTGGTGGCGCTGGAGACGCTGCCGCTCACCCCGAACGGCAAGCTGGACCGCAAGGCGCTGCCGGCACCGGAATTCGGCGGCTCGGCGGAGTTCCGCGCACCGCGCACCGAGACCGAACGGGTAGTGGCCGCCGAATTCGCGGCGCTGCTCGGCGCGGCCGAGGTCGGCGTGGACGACGACTTCTTCAGCCTCGGCGGCAACTCGCTGCTCGCCACCCGCGCGCTGGCCCGCATCAACGAGGCGCTGGGCGCGAATCTCGCGGTGCGCGACCTGTTCGAGGCGTCGACGGTGGCCGGGCTGGCCGCCAAGGTGGTCGCCGGGGCGGCCGAGCACCGGCCCGCGCTGGTGCGCGGCGAACGCCCCGAGCGGGTGCCGCTGTCGCTGGCTCAGCAGCGCATGTGGATCCTCAACCAGATCGATCCCGAGTCGCCCGCCTACAACATCCCACTGGCACTGCGGCTTTCGGGCACCCTGGACATCGCCGCGCTGCGCCAGGCCGTGCTGGATGTGCTGGAGCGGCACGAATCGCTGCGCACCCGGTACCCGGTGGACGCGGATGGCATTGCGTACCAGGAGATCCTGCCCGTCGAGCAGGCGCTGCCCGGCGGTCTGGCGATCGGCCCGCGCGCCGATGCGCTGAACCGCATGACCGCGGTGCTCGCCGGTGGCTTCGACGTCACCGCCGAGGTGCCGGTGCGGGCGCTGCTCTGCACCGACGGGGACGCCGGGACCGAGCATTACCTGGTCGTGGTGGTGCATCACATCACCGCCGACGCCGCGTCGCTGCCGCCGCTGGCCCGCGACCTCATCACCGCGTATGTGGCTCGCACCCAGGGTGATTCGCCCGCCTGGGCGCCGCTCGCGGTGCAGTACGCCGACTTCGCGCTCTGGCAGCGCGAGGTCATCGGCACCGACGACGACGAGAACTCGGTCGCCGCGGGGCAATTGGCGTTCTGGCGGGATCAGCTCGACGGAGCCGCCGGCTCCCTGGATCTGCCGCTGGACCGCCCCCGGCCCGCGGTGCGGACCATGCAGGGCGGCGCCACCACCTTCACGGTGCCGGCCGAGGTGCACGAGGGCTTGGCGCGTATCGCTCGCGAGCACAATGCCTCGCTGTTCATGGTCGTGCACGCCGCGCTGGCCGCGCTGCTCTCGCGCCTGTCCGGCAGCCGCGATGTCACCATCGGCACGCCCATCGCGGGCCGTGGCGAGCGGGTGCTCGACGATGTGGTCGGCATGTTCGTCAACACCTTGGCGCTGCGCACCGCCGTCGATTCCGCCGCCGCCTTCGGCGATCTGGTGGACGCGGCCCGCGAGGCCGACCTGGCCGCCTACGGCAATGCCGACATCCCGTTCGAGCGCGTGGTCGAGGCGGTCGCCGCCGATCGGGCACAGGGCTCGGATTCGCTGTTCCAGGTGGTGCTCTCGTTCCAGAACAACGAGCAGGCCAGCCTGGAGCTGCCCGGCCTGAACATCACCGCGCTCGATACCGGCGCGATGGCGGCCAAGTTCGATCTCCAGGTCACCATCGACCCGCGGCAGTGGGAGGACGGTCCGATCGGGGAGATCGCGGGCGCCATCACCTATGCCTCGGACATCTTCGACGAGGCCACCGTCCGCACCTTCGGGGAGCGGTTGCAGCGGCTGCTGGCCGCGGTGGCCGCCGATCCGCGCCAGAGTGTGGGCGCCATCGAATTCGGTGGGACGCAGGCTCGTCCGCAGGCGGCCGCACCGGTCGTCGAAACCGCCGCCGTCACCCGCGGCACCCAGTTGCCGCAGTTGCTGACCGCCGCGGTCGAGGACGATCCGGACGGCCCCGCGCTGGTGTGGGGCGAGGAGGCGCTGTCCTACGCCGAACTCGATGCTCGCTCTTCGCGTTTGGCGCGGGTGCTGATCGGGCGCGGTTGCGGTCCGGGCACCGGGGTCGCGGTGCGCCTGGATCGCGGCATCGATCTGGTGGTGGCCACCTGGGCGGTGCTCAAGTCGGGTGCGGCGCTGGTGCCGGTCGCGAGCACCGAGACCGAACTGCCCGCCGAGTTGCTGATCAAGGTCGGGCTGACGGCCGGCGCGGGTGCGTCGGCCGACGGCGTCGATTGGCTGGTGCTGTCCGACCCGGCGCTGGTCGCCGAGATCGCCGCCGCCTCACCGCGTCCGGTCACCTACGCCAACCGGACCCGCGCGCTCCAGGGCGCGGACACCGCGTTCGTGCACGGTGCGCGGACGCTCGGCTATGACGAACTTGCCGAGGTGGTGAGCCGGATCGGCAGCCGGACCGAGCTGACCTTCGAGTCCCGCACGCTGCGGTTCGGTCGCCCGGACGCGCTCGCCGCCGTGGTCGAGGTGCTCGCGGCGGGCGCGGGCGGGGCCTCGGTCGTGGTCACCGCGGTCGAATCCGGGACCGAGCCGGCCGACCTGCTCGCCGATGAATGGGTGACCCACTTGTTCACCGACGCAGCGGGATTGGACGGCGTGGGCGTGGAACCGCTGGAGGATCTCCAGGCCGTCATCGTGGACGAGGGTCCGGTGGATGCCGCCGCCGCCCGGGTGCCGTGGGTCGGGACCGTCGTTTCCCTCTGATACGTACGCCGGACCGAGCGGCGGGCGGGTATCCGCCGACGAACGTGGTTCTGTGCGATCACCATTGGTGGTCGCGCAGAACCATATTTGTTTAGGGCAACATAATTCGGGCTATCTCTCTCGGAGAAATGGCGACTTTCCGGACCGGTCGCGGTTGCGGCTCGACCGATACCGTGACCGATATAGGGGCCTATACGACGACGCAAATAGCGACCTGAACAGTTGCCTATTCCGCCGAATTGGAACCGTGTCCATACCGCGCGAAGTCCGTTGTGCCGTGCGTCACTTCGACTGTTTTCGCTGATAGATGGCGTAGCGAGGGCTCGGTGCGGGTTCTCTCCCATCGCGGCTGGTGATACCCGGTCCTCGTCGGCGGCCGCGTGGAATTCTTTTCGCATTTGCCGGGTTTCGGCGCAATAAGTCACACCCGTGACATGAATGGTCATTTGTCGGCGCCCGGATGATTGCCGAACAATGATGCGCGGTGCGATATGTCCGCGCGAGCGGCGAAGGACTTGGGGGAGAGTTCATGGTTCGGCCTGTCGGCGCAGCGGTTCCCGATTCCGGTGGGGGAGTGGAAAAGACCCGTCCGGTTCGAACCCGTCCGGTGCGGACCCGGGGCCCGCGGATCCACACCCTCCCGCAATTGCTGGCGGCGGCGGTCGAAAACGATCCCGACGCGGTGGCTCTCGTCCTCGCCGACGACACCGCCACCCGCGCGGCCATGACCTACGCCGAGCTCGACGAGCGTTCGACCCGCCTGGCGCGGCTGCTGATCGAGCGGGGCATCGGGCCCGGCGATCTGGTGGCGGTCGGGATTCCGCGATCGATCGAATCGATCCTGGCGGTCTGGGCCGTGGCCAAGGCCGGCGCCGGATTCGTGCCGGTAGATCCGAAGTATCCGGCCGATCGGGTCGCGCATATGGTCACCGATTCCGGTGCGGTGCTGGGCCTCACGGTCGCCGCCGCGCGCTCCGGCCTACCCGGCGCGGTGCAGTGGCTGGTGCTCGATACCGGCGCGGAGCGGTCCCGGCTCGAATCCGGTTCGCCCGAGCTGATCACCAATGCCGACCGGGTGCGGCCCTTGCGCGCGCACCATCCCGCGTACGTCATCTACACCTCGGGCTCGACCGGCCTGCCCAAAGGCGTGGTGATCACCCAGGCCGCGGTCTCGGTGTACTGCGCGGTCCAGCTCGAGCGGTTGGGCGCCACGCCGGATTCCCGTGTGCTGCACGTTATCTCGCCGTCGTTCGACGTGTCGGTGGGCGAACTGCTGTTGGCTGTCGCGGCCTCCGCGACCCTGGTGATCGCCGCGCCCCAGGTGTACGGCGGTCCGGAACTGGCGGCCCTGTTGCGGCGCGAGCAGGTCACCCACATGATGATCACGCCCTCGGCGCTCACCTCGGTCGATCCGGGCGGCCTGGACGCCCTGCGGGTGATCGTCGCCGCCGGGGAAGCCTGCCCACCGGAACTGGTGCGGCGCTGGGTGACTCCGGTCGCCGACGGCGTGCCGCGTCGATTCGTCAACGGGTACGGTCCGACCGAGGCGACCATTCTGGCCAATACCGCCGAGCTGACGCCGGACGCTCCGGTGACCATCGGCCACCCGCTGCGCAGTGTCACCGAATACGTGCTCGACGAGCGGCTGATGCGAGCCCTGGACGGCGTCGCGGGTGAGCTGTACCTGTCCGGGGAACAGCTGGCCCGCGGCTACCACAATCGGCCCGGGCTCACCGCGCAGCGGTTCGTCGCGAATCCGTTCGGACCGGCGGGATCCCGCGCCTATCGCACCGGCGACCTGGTGCGCCAGACGGCCACCGGCGACCTGGAGTATCTGGGCCGCAACGACTTCCAGGTCAAGATTCGCGGCTTTCGCATCGAACTCGGCGAGATCGACGGGTTGCTCGCGGCCCACCCGAGCGTGGATTTCGCGGTCACCATCGGGCACGAACTCGCCGGTGGCGCAACCATTCTGGCCTCCTACGTGCATGCCGCCGCCGGGGCGGAGATCGAGGTCGACGAGCTGACGGCGCTGGCTCAGCGCAGCCTGCCCGCCCATATGGTGCCCGCCGTGATCACGGTGCTGGACCGGATCCCGCTCACCCCGGTCGGCAAGCTGGATCGCCGGGCGCTGCCCGCGCCGCGACTGCGGGTCGCCGAGTTCCGGGCTCCGGCCGGACGGCTGGAAATACTGGTCGCCGAGGTGTTCGCCCAGTTGCTGGGGACGGCGGAGCCGATCGGCGCGGATGACAACTTCTTCGAGCTCGGCGGCAATTCGCTGATCGCCGCCCGCGGCGCGGCGCGGCTGGGGGCGCTGATCTCGGCGCGGGTGCCCGGCCGGCTGCTGTTCGCCGCCCCGACCGTCGCCGCGCTCGCGGCCGAACTGGCCGGGCTGGAAGGCGCGGGCGGGCGGGCGCCGCTGCGGGCGCGGCCGCGTCCGGAGCGCATTCCGCTCTCCCCGGCGCAGCAGCGCATGTGGTTCCTGAACCAGTTCGATCCGGCCTCGGCGGCGGAGAACCTTCCCTTCGCGCTGCGACTGACCGGTGCTTTGGACATCGCGGCGCTGCGGGCCGCGTTCGGCGATGTGATCGAGCGGCACGAGACCTTGCGCACCGTCTACCCGGCGGACGACGGGACCGGGCGGCAGGTGATTCTGCCCGCGGCACAGGTGCTTCCGGAGCTTGCCGCGCAATCGGTCCGGGCGGACGAGCTCGCCGGCTGGCTGGCGCAGCGGGCGCGCACCGGGTTCGACGTGTCGGCGAGTGTTCCGCTGCGGGTGGAATTGGCCCGGCTGGGCGCCGAGGATCACGTCCTCGCCGTCGTCGTGCACCATATCGCCGCCGACGGCTTCTCCACCGGCCCGCTCGCGCGAGACCTGCTGACGGCCTTCCTGGCGCGTCGCGCCGGAGCGGCTCCGGATTGGGCTCCATTGCCGGTGCAGTACGCCGATTACACGCTGTGGCAACGCGCGCTGCTCGGCGACGAGAACGAACCCGGGTCTGTCGCGGCCGCCCAGCTCGCGTATTGGCGCGCGGCGCTGGCGGGAATTCCGGACCGGCTCGAACTGCCCGCCGTGCGTCCCCGCCCGGCCGTGGCGTCCGGGCGGGGCGCGACCTACGGCTTCGAGATCGACGCGGACCTGAACGCGCGGATCGGCGAATTGGCGCACGCCGCCGGAGCATCGCCGTTCATGGTGTGGCACAGTGCCTTCGCCGCACTGCTGGCCCGGCTGTCCGGCACCGGCGACATCGTGATCGGCACCCCGGTCGCGGGTCGTGGCGAGGCCGAACTCGACGACCTCGTCGGCATGTTCGTCAATACCTTGGCGCTGCGCCTGCGCGTGGATTCCGGCGCGTCGTTCGCAGACCTGCTGTCGGCCGCGAAAGAGGTCGATCTGGCAGCCTTCTCGAATGCCGAGCTGCCCTTCGAGCGGCTCGTCGAGGTGCTGGACCCGGTCCGCACACAGGCACATCATCCGGTGTTCCAGGTGGCGCTGTTCTTCCAGAATCTGGACGCCCCACACGGCGAGCTGCCCGGACTGGCGGTGGCGTCCGTCGAACCGCACGGCGCGATAGCGAAATTCGATCTGCAACTGTCCCTGTTGCCGCGCGAACGCGACGGCATGGGAGCCGTCTTCACCTATGCCACCGATCTTTTCGATGAGCGGACGGTGGCGGGCGTCGCGGACCGGCTGGTGCGGCTGCTCGCCGCCGCGATCGCCGACACTGCGCGGCCGATCGGCGATCTCGAGCTGCTCGATCGCGCGGAGCGGGCGCGAATAGTGCTGGGCTGGAACGACACCCGGCACGACATCCGGGACGAGTTGCTGCTCGACGGTTACCGGCGCGCGGTGGCCGCCCATCCCGATGCGGTGGCCGTGCACTACGAGGGCACGGAGCTGACCTATCGGCAGTTCGACTGGCGGGTCAACCGGCTCGCGCGGCTGTTGATCGCCCGCGGCGTCGGCGCGGAAACGCTGGTGGGCCTGGCTGTTCGCCGTTCGCCGGACCTGGTCGTCGGCATGTACGCCGTCCTCACCGCGGGTGGCGCGTACGTGCCGCTGGATCCTGATCATCCGGCCGAGCGGATCGCGCACATTCTCGATACCGCGCATCCGGCCTGCGTGCTGACCACCACCTCCGACGGCGTCGCCGTCCCGGAGGGGACCGACGTGGTGGAGCTGGATGTGGTCGATCTGAACGTCTATTCGCCGTCGCCGGTGCTGGACACCGAACTCCTGCGGCCGGTGTACCGGGACCATCCGGCCTATGTCATCTTCACCTCCGGTTCGACCGGCCGCCCCAAGGGTGTCGCGGTCTCGCATGCGGCCATCCACAACCAGATCACCTGGATGGTGGCCGAGTACGGCATGGCCCCGACCGATGTCTACCTACAGAAGACCGCGACGACCTTCGACGTGTCGCTGTGGGGCTACTTCATGCCGCTGCGGGTGGGCGCACTGTTGGTGGTCGCCACCCACGACGGACATCGCGATCCGGCCTATGTGGCCGAAACCGTTGCGCGGCATCGCGTCACGATGACCGACTTCGTGCCCTCGATGCTCACGGTATTCGCCGCGCACACCGCGCCGGGCGGGCTGGCCAGCCTGCGCGATGTGTTCGTGATCGGCGAGGCGCTGCCGCCGGAGACGGTTTCCGCGTTCGCGCAGATCTCATCGGCCCGCGTGCACAATCTGTACGGCCCCACCGAGGCCGCGGTCTCGGTGACCGGGTGGCAGGTGCGCGGCGATGAACGCAGCACGGTGCCGATCGGCGGGCCGCAATGGAATGTGCGGGTGTACGTGCTGGATTCACGATTGCGGCCGGTCCCGGCGGGTGTGGCCGGTGAACTGTATCTGGCCGGTGATCAGCTGGCCCGGGGTTACGTGGGTCGTCCCGACCTGACCTCGGATCGGTTCGTCGCCAATCCGTTCCGATTCGGCGAACGCATGTACCGCACCGGTGACCTGGTTGCCTGGCGTGACCTCGGGGACGGCCGGCCCGCCCGCTTGGACTACATCGGGCGCACCGATTTCCAGGTCAAGTTCCGTGGCCAGCGGGTCGAACTGGGGGAGATCGAGACCGTATTGCTGGCACAGGCTGCCGTGAGTGCGGCCGTGGCGTCGGTCATGCCCTCCGAACTCGGCGATCAACTGGTCGCCCATGTGGCGCCGGTTCCCGGTCGGACCGTGGACGTGCCGGAATTGCTGGCCGCACTGGCTGATTCGCTTCCTCGCTACATGATCCCGTCCGCCGTCCAGGTGATGGCCGAATTCCCGCTGAACGCCAGCGGCAAGCTCGACCGCAGAGCGCTGCCCGCCCCCGCCTTCGATGTTCGTGAATTCCGCGCTCCCGCAACACCGCTCGAAGAGATCGTCGCCGGTGTGTTCGCCGAGGTGCTCGGTATCGCCCGCGTCGGCGCCGATGACGATTTCTTTGCTCTCGGCGGCAACTCGCTGATCGCGACCGCCGTGGCGGCCCGGCTCGGCGCGGCGCTCGGCGACCGGGTATCGGTGCGCACCCTGTTCGAATCCCCGACCGTCGCCGCGCTGGCCGCGGCGGTGCAATCACGAATCCGCGCGGGCCGCACCCGGGAACTGGGCGGCATCGAACGCCCGCAGCGCCTGCCGCTTTCACCCGCCCAGCAGCGCATGTGGTTCCTCAACCGGTTCGAGGATCGCGGCGACGGCACCGTCTCGGCCGGATCGGCCGCCTACAACCTGCCGTTCGCACTGCGCCTGTCCGGCAGGCTCGAGATCGACGCTCTCAGCGCCGCCCTCGACGATGTGGTGGCCCGGCACGAAGTGCTGCGCACGGTATATCCGGAGACCCCGGACGGTCCGGTCCAGGTCGTGACGGCCGTCGGCGGCGATGCGCTCCCGCGCCTGGTCACCGCCCGCGTTCCCGAGGCCGGAATCGCCGCCGCCGTCTACGAACTGGCCATGACGCCCTTCGACGTCACCCGGGACGTACCCGTTCGGGTGCGGCTGCTGGAGATCACCGACGCGACGCCGGGACCGCAGTTCGTGCTGGCCGTGGTGGCCCACCACATCGCCGCCGACGCTTCGTCCCTGGGCCCGCTGGTGCGCGACATCGTGACCGCCTATACCGCCCGCCAGGCCGGAGCCGAGCCCGGCTGGAAGCCGCTGCGCGTGCAATACGCCGACTACGCGCTGTGGCAGCGTGACCTGCTGGGAGCCGAATCCGATCCGGAATCGCTTGCCGCCCAGCAGCTCACGTACTGGCGACAGGAGCTGGCCGGACTCCCGGATCTGCTGGAACTGCCCGCCGATCGTCCGCGCCCGCCGGTGGCCTCCTCGATCGGCGCCCGGGTTCCGGTGCGGATCGACCCCGAGATCCACACGGCCGTGGCCCGCCTTGCCCGCGAGCACCGGGCGACCGTCTTCATGGTGGTGCACGCGGCGTTCGCCGCCCTGCTGGCGCGGCTCTCCGGGGCCACTGATATCGCCGTCGGCACGCCGGTGGCGGGCCGTGGTGAACGCGAACTCGACGACTTGATCGGCATGTTCGTCAACACCGTCGTCCTCCGCACCCGCGTGCGCGGCGGCGAAACCTTTGCCGGCCTGCTCGCCGCGCAACGCGAAACCGATCTCCAGGCGTTCGCGCACAGCGACATTCCCTTCGAACGCCTGGTGGAGGTCCTGAACCCGCCTCGCACCACGGCTCACCATCCGATCTTCCAGGTGGGCCTGTCGTTCCAGAACATGGCCCGTTCCGCCTTGGAGCTGCCCGGGCTGACGATCGCCCCCGTCGAGTCCGACATCGCGGTCTCGCAATTCGATCTACACCTGATCGTCTCCGATACCTACGACGCGGCCGGTGCGCCGACCGGCATCGGCGGCTATCTGACCTACGCCACCGACCTGTTCGACGCCGGCACGGCCGCCACCTTCGTGGACCGGTTGAACCGCCTCCTCGCGGCCGTGACCGCGAATCCGTCAGCACCCGTGGGAGATATCGATCTGCTCGCCGCCTCGGAACGAGCCGAGCTGTTCGGTGTGCGCAATGCGACCTGGCATCCGCTCGACCCCGCAGCGACCCTGGCCGCCCTGCTGGACCGAACCGTCGCGAACCGCCCGGCCTCGGTCGCCCTCACCGGGCCGGACGGCGTCACACTCACCTACGGCGAGTTCGCCGCGCGGGTGCATCGCCTGGCGCGCAAGCTCGTCGAAGCGGGCGTCGGCCCGGACACCCTGGTGGCGTTGGGTATTCGCCGCTCCACCGACCTGGTGGTGGCGATGTACGCGGTACTGGCGGCCGGTGGCGCGTACGTGCCGCTGGATCTGGACCAGCCCGCCGATCGCATCGCGTATGTGATCGAGACCGCGCTGCCGGTGGTGGTACTGACCACGGCGCGTGATGGTTTCGAGCTCGCCGCCCCCTCGTCCTGCTCGTCATCCCGGCATGCTTTCAGCCGGGATCCACACGCCGGCGTCATGGATTCCGGCCAAAAGCACGCCGGAAGGACGGACGGGGTGCTGCGTACGGGCGGGGTGCTGCGCGTCGATGAGCTGGAGCTGGCGGGTTACTCCGACGCGCCGTTGACCGATGCGGATCGTATTGCGCCGCTGCGGGCTTCGAACGTCGCGTACGTGATCTTCACCTCCGGTTCGACCGGCCGCCCGAAGGGTGTGGCGGTCTCGCATGCGGCTGCGGTGAACCAGATCGCGTGGATCACCAACGAGTACGGTCTCGACACCGACGATGTGGTGTTGTTCAAGACCCCGCAGACCTTCGATGTGTCGGTGTGGGAGCTGTTCGGGCCGATCGCCACCGGTGGCCGTATGGTCATCGCGACCCCGGACGGTCACCGCGACCCGCAGTACCTGGCGGATGTGATCGAGGCCGAGGGCGTCACGCTCACTTCGTTCGTGCCGTCGATGCTCAGCGTGTTCGCCTCCAGTGTGGAAGCGGCACAGCTGACCTCGCTGCGCGCGGTGCTGGTCGCGGGTGAGGCGTTCACCTCCGATGTGGTGCACGCGTTCCGTCGCGTCAGTGATGCCGCGCTGCACAACCTCTACGGTCCGACCGAGTTCACCGTGCACGCCACCTATGCGCCGGTCGCGCAGGATGTGCAGGGTGCGGTGCCGATCGGCCGTCCGGTGTGGAATGCGCAGGCGTACGTCCTGGATTCGCGCCTGCATCCCGTTGCCCCGGGCGTTGCTGGTGAGCTCTACCTCGCCGGTGATCAGCTCGCGCGTGGCTATGTCGGCCGTGCGGATCTGACCGCGGATCGTTTCGTGGCTGATCCGCTGGGCAATGGCGAGCGTATGTACCGCACCGGTGACCTGGTGCGTCGCAGCGCGAACGGCGACATCGTGTACCTGGGTCGTACCGACTTCCAGGTGAAGTTGCGTGGTCTGCGCATCGAGCTGGGTGAGATCGAATCCGCCCTGACCGCGTACGAGTCCGTCGGTCAGGCGGTCGTGGTCATGAATTCCGGCGCGCGCACCGGTGACCGTCTCGTGGGTTACGTGGTGCCGACCGCCGCCGCGCTGGCCGCCGCCGGTGACACAGCCGTGCGTCCTGCCGGCGCAGCGACGGCTGGCGCGCCCTTGACCGCCACGACTGGTGCGGCGACCGCGGCCGGTGATGTCGCGGCTGCGACCGATTCGGTCACCGTCGCCGCGGCTGCCACGGATTCGGCCGCCGTCGCCGCCGCGGTGGACACCGACGACCTGCGCGCACACCTGGCCGCACGACTGCCGTCCTATATGGTGCCGTCGGCGCTGGTGGTCCTGGATGCCATGCCGCTCAATGCCAACGGCAAGCTGAATCGAAACGCGTTGCCGGAGCCGGAGTTCGAGGCCACGGTCTTCCGGGCGCCGTGCACGCCGATCGAGGAGATCGTCGCGGGTGTGTACGCGCGGGTGCTGGGTTCGGCGCGGGTGGGTGCGGATGACGACTTCTTCGCCTTGGGCGGGAATTCGCTGGTGGCGACGCAGGTCGCCGCGCGGCTGGGTGCGGCGCTGGATACCCGGGTTCCGGTGCGGTTGCTGTTCGAGGCGCCGACCGTCGCGGGCCTCGCTGTCCGGGTGGAGCGGCAGGCGGGGCGTTGGCGTAAGGCGTTGAGCGCCGGGCCGCGTCCGGCGGTGGTGCCGTTGTCGCTGGCGCAGCAGCGGATGTGGTTCCTCAACCGGTTCGATCCGGGGTCGGCGGCGTACAACATCCCGGCCGCGGTGCGTTTGACCGGCGAGCTGAATGTGGCGGCCCTGCAATCGGCGGTGGCCGACACGATCGGGCGGCACGAATCGTTGCGCACGGTGTATCCGGAGGCCGATGGCGCCGCGCGGCAGGTGATCCGGCCCGCCGGGCAGGCGGTGCCCGACCTGACGCCGGTGATCGTGTCGGCGGAGTCGGTGCTCGATCGCATCGCGGAGGTGGTGTCGTCCGGTTTCGACGTGGCATGTGAGATTCCGTTGCGTGCCAAGCTGTTCCGCGTCGAATCCGCCCCCGAATTCACCGGCGGCACCGCCGAGTACGTGCTGGTGTTCGTGGTCCACCACATCAGTGCTGACGGCTGGTCGATGGGTCCGTTCACGCGCGACCTCATGCTGGCCTACGCGGCGCGGGTGCACGGCGACGCCCCGGCGTGGACCCCGCTGCCCGTGCAGTACGCGGATTACACGCTGTGGCAGCGTGAAGTCCTCGGTTCCGAGGACGATCCGGACAGCCTCATCTCGGCACAGGCGGAGTTCTGGCGCGATGCGCTGGCCGGGTTGCCCGACGAGTTGCAGCTGCCCTCGGACCGTCCGCGCCCGCCGGTGGCATCGCTGCGTGGCGGGACGGTGACCTTCGAGATCGATGCCGTATTGCAGCGCGGCTTGAATGCTATTGCGCGGCAACACAATGCGACGCCGTTCATGGTGATGCACACCGCGCTGGCGGTGCTTTTGGCCCGGTTGTCCGGCACGGGCGACATCGCGATCGGCACCCCGATCGCGGGACGCGGTGAGGCCGAACTCGATGACGTGATCGGCATGTTCGTCAACACCGTGGTACTGCGCACCCGCGTCTCCGGGCAGCAGCCGTTCACGGACCTGCTGACCGAGGTCAAGGATTCGGATCTGGCGGCATTCGCCCACGCGGATATGCCGTTCGAGCGGCTGGTCGAACTGCTGAGTCCGGAGCGCTCCACGGCCCGGAACCCCTTGTTCCAGGTGGCATTGTCGTTCGAGAACCTGCCCGACGCTGGGTTCGAACTGCCCGGATTGCGGGTCGGCGCGGTGGATTTCACGGTCGATACCGCCAAATTCGACCTGGAGTTGCGGGTCGTGGGTGCCTCCGACTCCGGCGCGACCGGCGTGTTCACCTTCGCCCGGGATCTGTTCGACGAGGCGACGGTGGAGGTGTTCGCGCAGCGTTTACTGCGATTGCTGGCGGCGATCGCGGCCCGGCCGCAGATCGGTGTGGGCGCGATCGACCTGCTGGATCAGCGCGAACGAGCCGATCTGGCGGCGCGGTTCGGGCTGCCCGCCGTGCCGGTTCGCACCCTGCCCGAACTCTTGGCCGCCGCCGTCGCGATCGATCCGGAAGCCCCCGCCGTGGTGTTCCGGGGGCGGAGTCTGTCCTATGGGGAGCTGGATGCGCGGTCGAATCGATTGGCGCGCTTGCTGATCGAGCGCGGCATGGGTGCCGAGGATCTGGTCGCGGTGGCCGTCCCGCGCTCGGATGACTCCTACCTCGCCGCATGGGCGGTCGCCAAGACCGGTGCGGCGTTCGTACCGGTGGACCCGAACTATCCGGCCGACCGCATCGCGCACATGCTCACCGATTCCGGATCGAGGCTCGGGCTCACCGTGGCGTCGATACGTGCGGACCTGCCGGACTCCGTCGAGTGGCTGGTGCTGGACGAGGCGGCCCCGAAAGTTCTCGCGGACAACGCGATCGATCCCGCTGAACGGGCGCGTCCTCTGCGCCCGGAGCATCCGGCCTATGTCATCTACACCTCCGGTTCCACCGGTCTGCCCAAGGGTGTCGTGGTCACCCATGCGGGCCTGGCGAACTTCACCACCGAACAAGTCCAGCGTTATGCACTCGATTCCGGCTCGCGCGCTTTGCATTTCGCGTCGCCGTCCTTCGACGCGTCGATTCTGGAATTCCTGCTCGCAGTCGGTAGCGGTGGCGCGCTCGTGGTCGTCCCGCCCGGAACCTATGGCGGCGCGGACCTTTTCGAGCTGATCCGTCGTGAGCGGGTGACGCATGCGCTGATCACTCCGGCGGTGTTGTCCACGCTGGATCCGGCCGGGTTGGACAGTCTGCGGGTTTTGATCGCCGGTGGTGAAGCGTTGTCGGCGGATTTGGTGGGGAAGTGGGCGGTTGTGTTGGCGGATGGCACTGTTCGTGCTTTCCACAATGCTTATGGTCCGACCGAGGCCACCATCATGACCAACCTCAGCGATCCGTTGACGGCCGGCGATCCGGTCACCATCGGCGGCCCGATTCGCGGCGTGCAGGCATTGATTCTCGATGACCGGTTGCAGCCGGTGCCGGTGGGTGTCGCGGGCGAGCTGTATGTGTCCGGCCTTCAGCTGGCGCGCGGCTACCACTCCCGCCCCGGTTTGAGCGCCGAGCGGTTCGTGGCCAGTCCCTACGCCGCGGGCGAGCGCATGTATCGCACCGGTGATGTGGTGCGCTGGACCGGAACCGGTGCGGTCGAGTATGTAGGCCGCTCCGATTTCCAGGTGAAGATTCGCGGTTTCCGCATCGAACTCGGCGAGATCGACGCCGCATTGGCCGCGCACGAATCGGTGGCCTTCGCGGTGACGGTCGGTCACCGGACCCCGGCCGGAACCACGATGCTCGCGGCCTACGTACTGCCGGCCCCCGGACAGCACATCGACCCCTCCCAGCTCACCGAATATGCCGCGGCCCGCCTGCCGGAATACATGGTGCCGACCGCCGTGACGGTCCTCGACGCGATCCCGCTGACCCCGGCCGGCAAGCTGGATCGCCGGGCACTGCCGGAACCGGTCCTGGTCAGCCGGGAATACCGGGCTCCACGAACGCCTTCCGAGCAGACCGTCGCCGCCACCTTCGCGGCGGTGCTCGGGCTGGAGCAGGTCGGCGTCCAGGACAACTTCTTCGCCTTGGGCGGCAATTCGCTGCTCGCCACGCAGGTGGCCGCCCGGCTCGGTGCGGCCCTGGATACCCGGGTGCCCGTCCGCGCCCTGTTCGCGGCCCCGACCGTCGCCGCCCTCGCGGTCGAGGTCGAGCAGCAGGCGGGTAGCGGGCGCAAGGCGCTGACCGCTGGACCGCGTCCGGAACTGGTGCCGTTGTCGCTGGCGCAGCAGCGGATGTGGTTCCTCAACCAGTTCGACACCGCCTCCGCGGCCTACAACATTCCGGCCGCGGTGCGCCTGACCGGTGAACTGAACGTGGGCGCGCTTCAGCAGGCGGTGGCCGACACCATCGACCGGCACGAGTCATTGCGCACTGTCTACCCGCAGATCGATGGTGTGGCGCGGCAGGTGATCCGGCCCGCCGGGCAGGTGGTGCCCGACCTGACGCCGGTGATCGTGTCGGCGGAGTCGGTGCTCGATCGCATCGCGGAGGTGCTGTCGGCCGGGTTCGACGTGGCGCACGAGGTTCCGTTGCGGGCCGAGCTGTTCCGCCTCGAATCCGCCACCGACTTCACCGGCGGCACCGCCGAGTACGTGCTGGTCGTCGCGATCCATCACATCAGTGCTGACGGCTGGTCGATGGGTCCGTTCACCCGCGACCTCATGCTGGCCTATGCGGCGCGCATGAATGATGCGGCACCGGCGTGGACTCCGCTGCCCGTGCAGTACGCGGACTACACGCTCTGGCAGCGTGAAACCCTGGGCTCCGAGGATGATCCGGACAGCCTCATCTCCGCGCAGGCCGGCTACTGGCGCGAGGCGCTGGCGGGCCTGCCCGACGAATTGAATCTGCCTTCGGATCGCCCGCGCCCGCCGGTGGCGTCGCTGCGCGGCGGCACGGTGAGCTTCGCGATCGGCGGCGACATCCAGCGCGCCCTGCGAAACCTTGCGCGGGAACACAATGCGACGCTGTTCATGGTCGTGCACACCGCGTTGGCGGTCTTCCTGTCCCGGCTTTCGGGTAGCGACGACATCGCGATCGGCACCCCCGTGGCTGGTCGCGGTGAGACCGAACTCGACGACGTGATCGGCATGTTCGTCAACACCCTGGTGCTGCGCACCCGGATCTCGGCGCAGCAGACCTTCGCGGATCTGCTGGCCGAGGTCTCGGACACCGACCTGGCGGCGTTCGCGCACGCGGATCTGCCCTTCGAGCGGCTCGTCGAACTGATCGACCCGGAGCGCTCCACCGCGCGCAATCCGTTGTTCCAAGTCGCGTTGTCCTTCGAGAACCTCCCTGATGCCGGGCTCGAACTGCCCGGATTGCGGGTCGGCGCAGTGGATTTCGCGGTCGATACCGCGAAATTCGACCTCCAGTTGTCCATCGCTCCCGGCTCCGATTCCGGCGCGACCGGCGTCTTCACCTTCGCCCGGGATCTGTTCGACGAGGCGACGGTCGAGATGTTCGCGCGGCGGTTCCTGCGGCTGCTCACCGATATCGCCGCCGGACCGCGCCGGCCGGTCGGTGACCTGGAGCTGTTGTCTCCCAGCGAGTTCGAGGATCTCACCGATCGGCACGGCGGCGCGGCCGAACCGGCCCGCACCCTGCCCGAACTGATCGCCGACGCCGTCGCGATCGACCCCGAAGCGCCCGCCATCGAATTCCAGGGGCGGAGTCTGTCCTACGGTGCACTCGATTCCCGGTCGAATCGCCTGGCGCGCTTGCTCATCCAGCGCGGCATCGGCGCGGAGGATCTGGTGGCGGTGGCGGTGCCGCGCTCGGACGACGCCTACTTCGTCGAATGGGCGGTCACCAAGACCGGTGCGGCCTTCGTGCCGGTGGACCCGAACTATCCGGCCGATCGCATCGCCCACATGCTCACCGACTCCGGTTCACCCGTCGGCCTCACCGTGGCCTCGGCGCGCACGGACCTGCCGGACTCGGTCGAATGGCTGGTGCTGGACGACCTGGACCTGAATGCCTTCGCGGACAACGCGATCGCCGCGGCCGAGCGGGTGCGGCCGCTGCGCCCGGAGCATCCCGCCTACGTCGTCTACACCTCGGGCTCCACGGGCGTGCCCAAGGGCGTCGTGGTCACCCATGCCGGTCTGGCCAACTTCACCGCCGAGCAGGTCGCGCGCTACCGCCTCGATTCCGCCACGCGCGTACTGCAATTCGCGTCGCCGTCCTTCGACGGGTCCATGATGGAGTACCTGATGGCCCTCGGCCGGGGCGGCACCCTGGTGGTCGTGCCGCCGGGCGTCTACGGCGGCGAGGAACTGGCCGAGGTCATCCGCGACGGCCGGGTCACGCACGCGTTCATCACCACCGCCGCGCTCTCCACCTTCGGGCCGGAGGGCCTGGACACGCTGCGGGAGTTGATCGTCGGCGGTGAGGCGGTCGCGGCCGAACTGGTCGCCAAATGGGCAGTGCGCATCGGAGCGGACGGCGCGGTGCGGGCCTTCCACGACGTCTACGGTCCGACCGAGACCACCATCGTCACCACCATCAGCGATCCCCTCGCAGCGGGCGACCCGGTCACCATCGGCGGCCCGATCCGGGGCACCCGGGCGCTGATCCTCGACAACCGCCTGCGACCGGTGCCGGTGGGTGTACCGGGTGAGCTGTATCTGGCGGGTATTCAGCTGGCGCGCGGGTATCACGCGCGGGCGGGCCTGACCGCCGATCGTTTCGTGGCCGACCCGTTCGCCCCCGGCGCGCGCATGTATCGCACCGGTGATGTGGTGCGCTGGAGCGCCGCCCGCACCATCGAATACGTCGGGCGGTCCGACTTCCAGCTCAAGGTGCGCGGCTTCCGCATCGAACTCGGCGAGATCGACGCGGCGCTGTCCGCGCACGAGTCGGTGGATTACGCCGCCACCGTTGGTCATCGCACCGACTCCGGATCCACCATCCTGGCCGCCTATGTGGTGCCGGTGCCCGGCCGCGAACTCGATATCGCGGCGCTCACCGAGCACGTGGCGGCCCGGCTGCCGGACTACATGGTGCCGGCGGCCATCACCGTCCTCGATGCGATTCCGCTGACCCCCGTCGGCAAGCTGGATCGGCGGGCGCTACCGGAACCCGTGCTCGTCCGCCGTGAATTCCAGCCTCCGCGAACGCCTTCGGAACAGACCGTCGCCGAGGTGATGGCGGCGGTGCTCGGCCTGGAACGGGTCGGCGTGCACGACGACTTCTTCGCGCTGGGCGGCAATTCGCTGCTCGCTACACAGGTGGTGGCCCGGCTGGGCGCGGCCCTGGATACCCGGGTGCCGGTACGGACGCTGTTCGAGGCGTCCACCGTCGGTGCGCTCGCGGCCGCCGTGGAACAGCACACGGGGGCCGGCGGGCGTCCGGCCCTGACCGCGCGGCAGCGGCCGGAGCGGGTTCCGTTGTCGCTGGCGCAGCAGCGCATGTGGTTCCTCAACCAGTTCGACACCGGTTCGGCGGCCTACAACATCCCGGTCGCGGTCCGCCTCTCCGGCGAGCTGGAGGTGACCGCCTTGCAGGAGGCCGTGGCCGATCTGATCGGACGCCACGAGATCCTGCGCACGATCTACCCGGAGGTGGACGGCGACCCCGTGCAGCTGATCCTGCCTGCGGCACAGTCGGTTCCGGATCTGACCCCGGTACCGGTCGATGCCGGGGCGCTGCCCGATCGGATCGCCGAATTCCTCGGTGCGGGCTTCGATGTCACCACCGAACTGCCGTTGCGCGCCGCGCTCTTCCGGGTCGACGACGGCGCATACGTGCTGGCTTTCGTGGCGCATCACATCAGCGCCGACGGCTGGTCCATGGGCCCGCTCACCCGCGATGTGATGATCGCCTATGCGGCTCGGGTATCGGGGAACGCGCCCGCCTGGGCACCGCTTCCGGTGCAGTACGCCGACTTCAGCATCTGGCAGCGCGAATTGCTCGGCCAGCCGGACGATCCCGCGAGTCTGCTTGCGACGCAGTCCGATTACTGGCGGAACACACTCGCCGGATTGCCGGACGAGCTGAACCTGCCCTCGGACCGTCCGCGCCCGCCGGTGGCGTCGCTGCGTGGCGGCACGGTGACGTTCGAGATCAGCGCCGAATCGCAGCGCGGCCTCAATGCGATTGTGCGGGAACGCAATGCGACACCGTTCATGGTGATGCACACCGCGCTGGCGGTCTTCCTGTCCCGGCTGTCCGGCAGTGCCGACCTCGCTATCGGCACCCCGATCGCGGGTCGCGGTGCGGCCGAACTCGACGACGTGATCGGCATGTTCGTCAATACGCTGGTACTGCGCACCCGCGTATCGGGGCGGCAGACCTTCGAAGAGCTGCTGGCCGCCGTCAAAGACACCGATCTGGCGGCGTTCGCGCACGCGGATATTCCGTTCGAGCGGCTGGTCGAGCTGCTGAATCCGGAGCGCTCCACGGCACGCAACCCCTTGTTTCAGGTGGCGTTGTCGTTCGAGAACCTCGCGGATACCGCTTTCGAATTGCCCGGATTACAGGTCGGCGCAGTCGATTTCGACGCCGGGATCGCGAAGTTCGATCTTCAGCTCACCATTACCGGCGCCTCCGATTCTGGTGCGACCGGGATGTTCACCTTCGCGCGCGATCTGTTCGACGCGGCGACCGTCGAGGTGTTCGCGCAGCGGTTCCTGCGGCTGCTCGCCGATATCGCCGCGCGGCCGGGGCATCCGGTCGGCGAGCTGGCGTTGCTGTCGCCTGCGGAGCGGGCCGATCTCATCGATCGCCGAGGTGGGGCGGCCGAGCCGCCGCGCACTCTGCCGGAGCTGATGAGCGCCGCCGTCACGGCGAATCCGTCCGGATCCGCGTTGGTGTTCGACGGGCGGAGCCGCACCTACCTGGAGCTGGATACCCGATCGAATCGGCTGGCGCGCTTGCTGATCGAGCGCGGCCTCGGGGCCGAGGACCTGGTGGCGATCGCGGTGCCACGCTCGGATGATTCCTACCTCGCCGCGTGGGCGGTCGCCAAGACCGGTGCGGCGTTCGTGCCGGTGGACCCGGACTACCCGCCGGATCGTCTCGCGCACATGGTGACCGATTCCGGTGCGCTGGTCGGTCTGACCGTGGCGTCGGCGCGCGCGAAGCTCCCGGATTCGGTCGAATGGCTGGTGCTGGACGATCTGGATCAGGCGCTCGGTGACGGCGCGAACACATTCGCGGACAACGAGATCGCCGATGCCGAGCGGGTGCGTCCGCTGCGTCCCGAGCATCCGGCCTATGTCATCTACACCTCCGGTTCCACCGGTCTGCCCAAGGGCGTCGTGGTCACCCACGCCGGTCTGGCCAACTTCACCGCCGAGCAGGCCGAGCGGTACCACCTCGACTCCCGCTCGCGTGCTCTGCATTTCGCGTCGCCGTCCTTCGACGCTTCGATCCTCGAGTTCCTGCTGGCAGTCGGCCGGGGCGGCACACTGGTCATCGTCCCGCCCGACAGCTACGGCGGTGACGAGCTCTCCGAGCTGATCCGTCGCGAGCGGGTGACTCATGCGCTGATCACTCCGGCCGTGCTGTCCACGCTGGATCCGGCGGGGTTGGACAGCTTGCGGGTTTTGATCGCCGGTGGTGAAGCGCTGTCGGCGGATCTGGTGGAGAAGTGGGCGGTTCCGTTGGCGGACGGCACTGTTCGTGCTTTCCACAATGCTTACGGCCCGACCGAGGCCACCATCATGACCAACCTCAGCGACGCACTGGTGGCGGGCCGGCCGGTCACCATCGGCGGCCCCATCCGGGGCGTGCGATCGCTGATCCTCGACGATCGGTTGCAGCCGGTGCCGGTGGGTGTCGCGGGTGAGCTGTATGTATCGGGTATCCAGCTGGCGCGCGGCTATCACGCCCGCCCGGGCCTGAGCGCCGGCCGGTTCGTCGCCGACCCCTTCGCGGTCGGTGAGCGCATGTATCGCACCGGTGATGTGGTGCGCTGGACCGGAACCGGTGCCGTCGAGTACGTGGGCCGATCCGATTTCCAGGTGAAGATCCGCGGCTTCCGCATCGAACTCGGCGAGATCGACGCGGTACTGACCGCACACGACGATGTCGACCACGCCGTCACCCTCGGCCACGCGACCGCCGCGGGAGAGACCGTGCTCGTCTCCTATGTGCTTGCCGCACCGGGACATACGGTCGACACCGATCGATTGACCGCTCACGCCGCCACCCGCCTGCCCTCCTACATGGTCCCGGCAGCGATCCTCGTGCTCGCCGAGTTGCCGCTGACCCCGGTCGGCAAGCTGGATCGCGCCGCACTGCCCGCCCCCGAACTGCGCCCCCGGACCTACCGCGCGCCGTCGACCCGCGCCGAGACCCTGGTGGCCGACGCCTTCGCCACCGCGCTCGGACTGGAACGGGTCGGCGCGGAGGACGACTTCTTCGCGATCGGCGGCACCTCGCTGCTGGCCACCCGGGTCGTGAGCCGTCTGCGCGACCAGACCGGCGCGCGTCTGACCGTCGCCGACTTCTTCGGCGACGCCACCGTCACCGGCCTGGCCCGCCGGCTCGGCGCGCTCGAACCCGCCGCGGCGCCCGACCCGGCCGGCGCACTCGGCATCCTGTTGCCCATCCGCGCCGCAGGCGACGCCACCCCGCTCTTCTGCATCCACCCGATGGCCGGACTGGCCTGGTGCTATTCGGGTTTGGCCCGCGTGCTCCCGCCGAACCAGCCGATCTACGGCCTGCAATCGCCCGCCCTGACCGAATCGGACTTCGCCCCGAAGGCCCTGGCCGAGATCGCCCGCCGCTACGTCACCGAACTGCGCGCCGTCCAGCCCGCGGGCCCCTACCGCCTACTGGGCTGGTCGGTCGGCGGCAAGCTCGCCCACGCGATGGCGACGCACCTGCAAGCCCGCGGCGAATCGGTCGAACTGCTCGCCCTGCTCGACGCCTACCCCCACCCCGTGAACGCCGCGGCCCCGCTCCGCGACGCCCTCCAGGAGACCTTCGCCGGCCTCGGCCTCCCCGACGCCATGGCCGAACTCGACGACCGACTCGAACTGAGCGAAAAAGCAGTCGACCTCCTGCACGAATACCTCACCCGAGACTTCGGCGACATCCCCCACACCCTGGTCCGCCGCATGTCCGATGCGGTCATCCGCACGGTCACGCTGGATCGCGACTTCCGCCCCGGCCTCCACCGCGGCCCCCTGCTCTTCTTCACCGCCGCCGACGCAGACCACGCCGACGCGGGCCGCAGCGCCGCCGACTGGTCCCCCTTCGTCTCCGGCGAGATCGAAAACCACCTCATCCCCGCCACCCACGAACAACTGACCACCCCGGAAGCCCTCGACCACATCGGCGCAATCCTCACCGCAGCATTCGACAACCTGAACACCCCACCCTTCGATCCGCAATGGGCCCCCGACGCCCTCGACCTCGCGGGCATCTCCATCCGCACCATCGGCCTCGACATCGCCGACGGCACCCCCACCGAACGCATCGACTCCGCCATCCGCTACCTCACGAACCGCCACCCCGGCCTACGCGTCCGCCTCCGCTTCGCCGGCCAAGGCGCAGGCCGAGAGATCGACTACAAAAGCGACGACTGATCTCGTGCCGACCGGGGTAACTCACCGGGCACGCCCGAAATAGTTCCCCCACCTGACCGCCGCCCCGCATACAAGACGGTGAACGGCACCCGAGCCGCGCGCTGAAGTCTCGGAGAGGCGGGCGAGCTACCGTATTCACCGAGACCGTTCCTTGTAATCAGGTAACGGTTGGCGCAAGCCGATTCGATGGATCAGGATGTGTGCTTCAGCGCGCGCAGGGTACGACGGCAAGGGATGAGGCAGCGGTTCATGGTTCGGGTGGCCGGGGAACAGTGGAGCACGATGTACGCGGGAGCGCCGGCATGACCCGCCCGGTTCGCCAGCGGCCCACCCGCACCCGTCGCCCCCGCGTCACCACGCTGCCCCAGCTGATGGCCTCGGCCGTGGAGGCCAATCCGAGCGGCACCGCCATCGTCTACGCCGATGCGGCTGCGACGCTGGGCACGCTGACCTACGCGGAACTGGACGAGCGCTCCACCCGGCTGGCCCGGCTGCTCATCGATCGCGGCATCGGGCCCGAGGATGTAGTGGCCGTGGGCATTCCGCGGTCGCCGGAATCCGTGGTGGCCGTATGGGGTGTCGCCAAGACCGGCGCAGGTTATGTGCCGGTGGATCCGAACTATCCAGCCGATCGCGTCACGCACATGGTCACCGATTCGCGGGCAGTGCTCGGACTCACCGTCGAGCCGGTGCGCGCGGTGCTGCCCGATGATGTCGAATGGCTGGCGATCGACGCCGACGATTTCGTCCAGGAGTTGGCGGAATACCCGGCGGAGGCCGTCACTTCCGTGGACCGGGTGCGGCCGCTGCGGGCCGAGCATCCCGCGTACGTCATCTACACCTCGGGCTCGACCGGTAAACCCAAGGGCGTGGTGGTCACCCAGGCCGGCTTGTCCGGCTTCTGCGACGAGCAGCGCGAGCGCTACCGGCCGACCAGTACCTCCCGCACTCTGCATTTCGCCTCCCCGTCGTTCGACGCGTCGGTGCTGGAACTGCTGCTCGCGCTCGGCGCCGCTTCGACAATGGTGGTGGCCTCCACGGATGTGCTCGGTGGGCAGGAGTTGGCGGCGCTGCTGAAGCGCGAACAGGTGACGCACGCCTTCGTCACCCCGGCGGCGCTGGCCTCGGTGGATCCCACCGGATTGGATCAGTTGGGTGTCGTGATCGTCGGCGGTGACTCGTGCCCGCCCGATCTGGTACGCCGCTGGACGGTGCCCCTGCCCGACGGGTCCCGGCGCGAGTTCTACAACGCGTACGGTCCGACCGAGGCCACCGTCGCCACCAATATCAGCGCGCCGCTGGAGCCGGACTCCTTCGTCAGCCTCGGCGGTCCCATTCGCGGTGTGACCGAATACATCCTCGACGCGCGCCTGGTGCCCGTCGTGGACGGCGTTGTCGGTGAGCTGTACGTGTCGGGCGCATTGCTGGCCCGGGGGTACGCCAACCGCCCCGGGCTCACCGCCGACCGTTTCGTGGCCAACCCGTTCGATCCCAGTGGATCTCGTATGTACCGCACCGGCGACCTGGTCCGGCGCACCGCCACCGGGGAGCTGGTCTACCAGGGGCGCAACGACTTCCAGGTGAAGATCCGCGGGTTCCGGATCGAACTCGGTGAGATCGACGCGGTCCTGGCCGCACACGACGACATCGACTTCGCGGTCACGGTCGGGCACGAGCTCGACAGCGGCGCAACGATTCTGGCGTCCTACGTGCATGCGGCCGACGGTGTGCCGGTCGATGTGGACGAACTGGCCGCGTACGCGGCGCGAAGTCTGCCCGCGCATATGGTGCCCACCGCCATCACCGTGCTCGCCGAGGTGCCGCTCACGCCCGCGGGGAAGCTGGACCGGCGTGCGCTGCCGAAGCCCGAGCTGCGCAGCCGCGAGTTCCGCGCGCCCTCGGGCTCACTCGAGAAACTCGTCGCCGAAGTCTTCGGTGAGGTGCTCGGGCTTTCCGATCCGGTCGGAGCCGACGACAGCCTCTTCGACCTGGGCGGCAATTCGTTGATCGCCACCCGCGTCGCGGCGCGGCTGGGTGCGGCGATCTCGGCACGCATTCCCGGCCGCCTGATCTTCACCGCTCCGACCGTCGCCGAACTGGCGGCGGAATTGGAGCCGCTGGTCGGTGCGGGCGGGCAACCTCCGCTGACCCCACAGCCTCGGCCCGATCGCATTCCGCTGTCGCTGGCGCAGCAGCGCATGTGGTTCCTCAACCAGTTCGACCCCGACTCGGCGGCCAACAATATTCCGTTCGCCATCCGTCTGACCGGGCCCCTGGATATCCCCGCATTGCAAGCGGCTTTCCGGGATCTCATCGAACGACACGAATCACTGCGCACCGTATATCCGGCGGTGGACGGAACCGGCTACCAGATGGTGCTCCCGGTCGAGCAGATGGCACTGCGGCTCATCCCGCAGCACATCGACCCGGATCGAATTCCGGAGTGGCTGACCGGTTTGGCGCTCACCGGATTCGACGTCTCGACGGAGGTGCCGCTGCGCGTCGAACTGGCCGAGGTGGGAACGGACGATCATGTCATCGCGGTCGTCGCGCACCACATCGCCGCCGACGGTGGTTCCGTCGGCCCGTTCATGCGAGACCTGCTGACGGCCTTCTTCGCTCGCCGCGACGGTGGTGCGCCCGCCTGGACTCCGCTGACGGTGCAGTACGCCGACTACACGCTGTGGCAGCGCGCCCTGCTCGGTGACGAGCGGGACCCGGATTCGGCCGCGGCCGGGCAGATCGGCTACTGGCGTGAGACTTTGGCGGGCATCCCGGACCGCCTCGACCTGCCCGCCGACCGGCCGCGGCCCTCGGTGGCCGGCGGCGCGGGCGCGGTGCACCGGTTCGAGATCGACGCGGCGCTGCACGCCCGCTTGGACGAACTCGCCCAGCGCAGCGGGGCCTCGCCGTTCATGGTGATGCACAGCGCCCTGGCCATCCTGCTGGCGCGGCTGTCGGGTAGCGACGACATCGTGATCGGTACTCCGGTCGCGGGTCGTGGGGAACGCGAACTCGACGATCTGATCGGCATGTTCGTCAACACTCTGGTGCTGCGGACTCGCATCGATCCCGCCGACACCTTCGCGAACCTGCTGGAAACCGCCAAAGAGACCGACCTGGCGGCGTTCTCGCACGCCGAGCTGCCCTTCGAGCGGCTGGTCGAGGTCCTGGATCCGGTCCGCTCGCAGGCGCATCACCCGCTGTTCCAGGTGGCGCTGTTCTTCCACAACATCGAGACCCCGCGCATGGAACTGCCGGGGCTGGTCGCCGAATCGGTCGAACTCGACGGCGCGGTGGCGAAATTCGATCTGCAACTGTCGGTGATCCCGCAGGAGCGCGACGGTGTCGCGGCCGGGATGACCGCCATGTTCACCTACGCCACCGAGCTTTTCGACGCGGCCACGGTGGCGGGGTTCGCCGACCGGCTGCTGCGGTTGCTGACCGGCATCGCCGAGGCCCCCGAGACCCGGCTCGGTGACTTCGATCTCCTCGCGGCCGGTGAGCGGGAGCGAATCCTGCTGGAGTGGAACGACACTCGCTACCCGGTCGCGCCGGAGCTGCTGCTCGACGGGTACCACCGGGCCGTCGCCGAGCATCCGGATGCGGTCGCGCTGCACTACGAGGGCACCGAACTCACCTATCGCGAATTCGATCAGCGGGTGAACAAGCTGGCCCGGCTGCTCATCGCCTACGGTGTCGGCCCGGAATCGCTGGTCGGGCTGTCGCTGCGGCGGTCGCCGGAACTGGTGATCGGCATGTACGCGGTGCTCGCCGCGGGCGGCGCGTACGTGCCGCTGGACCCGGATCATCCGGCCGAGCGCATCGCCCACATTCTCGATACGGCACAGCCGGTTTGCGTGCTCACCACCATCGCCGACGCGGTGCCCGTACCGGACGACACCGGCGTGGTCTTCCTCGACGTCCTCGACAACAGCGTGTTCAACGGTGCGCCGCTGGCCGCGCACGAACTGCTGGGCAAGGTGCGGCCGGAGCATCCGGCCTACGTCATCTTCACCTCCGGTTCCACCGGCCGCCCCAAGGGCGTCGCCGTCTCGCACGGGGCCATCCACAACCAGACCGCCTGGATGCTCGCCGAATACCCGATGGGCCCCGGCGACGTCTACCTCCAGAAGACCGCCACCACCTTCGACGTGTCGCTGTGGGGCTACTTCATGCCGCTGCGCACCGGTGCGAAACTGGTGGTCGCCACCCACGACGGGCATCGCGACCCGCAGTACGTGGCGGAAGCCATTGCGCGGCACCGGGTCACCGTCACCGACTTCGTGCCGTCCATGCTCACCGTGTTCGCCGCGCACACCACACCGGAGGGGCTCGGCAGCCTGCGCGATGTGTTCGTCATCGGCGAGGCGCTGCCGCCGGAGACCGTCGCCGCCTTCGCCGCGGTCTCGGATGCCAAGGTGCACAACCTGTACGGGCCCACCGAGGCCGCGGTCTCGGTAACCTATTGGCAGGCGCGCGGCGACGAACGCCCGACCGTGCCGATCGGCTTGCCGCAGTGGAACACTCGCGTCTACGTGCTGGACGCGCGGCTGCGCCCGGTGCCGCCGAACGTCGCCGGTGAGCTGTACCTCGCCGGTGATCAGCTGGCGCGCGGCTATGTGCGCCGGCCCGACCTCACCTCGGATCGCTTCGTGGCCAACCCCTTCGGGGACGGCGAGCGCATGTACCGCACCGGTGACCTGGTGGTCTGGCGGGCCGCCGCGGACGACCGCCCGCAGCGCCTCGACTACATCGGCCGCACCGACTTCCAGGTCAAGTTCCGGGGTCAGCGCATCGAACTGGGCGAGATCGAGACCGCGCTGCTGGCGCAGCCGTCCGTTTCGGCGGCCGTCGCGCTGGTGATGGGTTCCGAGCTCGGCGATCAGCTGGTCGCCTACGCGGTGCCCAAGCCCGGGTACGCCATCGAACAGGTCGAGCTGCTGGCCGCGCTCGCGGATCACCTGCCCGCCTACATGATTCCGGCGACCATCGTCGCCCTCGACGAGTTCCCGTTGAACACCAGCGGCAAGCTGGACCGCAAGGCGCTGCCCGCGCCCACCTTCAGGGGACGCGAATTCCGGGCTCCGGCAACCCCGGTCGAGGAGATCGTGGCCGGGGTCTTCGCCGATGTGCTCGGCGTCGAACGGGTCGGCGCGGACGACGACTTCTTCGAACTCGGCGGAAACTCCCTCGTCGCAACGCAGGTGGTGGCCCGGCTGGGCGCGGCCGTCGGCGGCCGGGTGCCGGTGCGCGCCCTGTTCGAGACGCCGACCGTGACCGCGCTCGCGACCGCCATCGAATCGCAGACGCGGCGGGGACGCACCCACGAACTGGGTTCGATCGCGCGGCCCGAGCAGCTGCCGCTGTCGCTGGCGCAGCAGCGCATGTGGTTCCTCAACCGGTTCGAGGATCAGGGCGACGGGACGATCGGGGCCGGATCGGCCGCCTACAACCTGCCGTTCGCGCTGCGGCTCACCGGCAGCCTGGACGTGGCGGCGCTGACCACCGCGCTCGACGATGTGGTGGCGCGGCACGAGGTGCTGCGCACCGTGTACCCGGAGACCCCCGCGGGCCCGGTGCAGGTCGTGCTGCCCGCCGGAGCCGATACCGAGGCCGCGCGGCTGGAAAAGGTGCGCGTCACCGAGGCCGAGATCGCTTCGACCGTGTACGAACTCGCGGTGACGCCGTTCGACGTCACCCGTGAGGTGCCGATCCGGGTTCGCCTGCTCGAAATCGCCGATCGCGCGGCCGATTCCACGCCGGAATACGTACTGGCCGTGGTCGCGCACCATATCGCCGCCGACGGCTCCTCCATGGCGCCGCTGGCCCGCGACATCATGACCGCGTACGCCGCCCGCGCCGCCGGCGCCGAACCCGGCTGGGCGCCCCTGGCCGTGCAGTACGCCGACTACGCGCTGTGGCAGCGCGCCGTGCTCGGTGACGAAGCCGATGCGGAATCCATTGCCGCCCAGCAGATCAGCTACTGGCGGCAGGAGCTCGACGGCCTGCCCGACCTGCTCGAACTGCCCACCGACCGGCCCCGCCCCGCGGTGGCATCGCTGGCCGGATCGCGCCTGAACGTGGTCATCGACGCCGACACCCACGCCGGACTGGTGCGCCTGGCGCGTGAGCACAACGCCACCCTGTTCATGGTGGTGCACACCGCGTTCGCGTTGCTGCTGTCGCGGTTGTCCGGAACCAGCGATATCGCCATCGGCACCCCGGTCGCGGGTCGTGGTGAGCGTGAGCTCGACGACCTCATCGGCATGTTCGTCAATACCGTCGTCTTCCACACCCGGGTCGACGGCAATGCGAGCTTCACCGAACTCCTCGCGCGCCAGCGCGAAACCGACCTCCAGGCGTTCTCGCACGCCGACATTCCGTTCGAGCGCCTCGTCGAGGTGCTCAGCCCGCCGCGTTCGACCGCCCACCACCCGCTGTTCCAGGTGGGTCTGTCGTTCCAGAACATGGCGCAGCAGACCCTGGAACTCCCGGGCCTGACCATCGCCGGGCTCAGCGCGGAAGTCGAAGTCTCCCAGTTCGATCTGCACCTGATCGTCTCCGACACCTACGACGAAACCGGGGCACCGGCCGGCATCGGCGGCTTCATCACCTACGCCACCGACCTGTTCGACCCCGAAACCGTCACGGGCCTGCTGGAACGGCTTTCGCGCCTGCTCGCCGCGGTGGTCGCGGACAGCTCCGTCCGGGCCGGTGATATCGAACTGCTCGCCGCCGACGAGCGCGCCGAGCTGCTCGACGCGCGCAATGCGACCGCGCACCCGGTGGATTCGGCCGCGACGCTGGCGTCGCTGCTCGACGCCTCGGTGGCGCAGTCGCCGGAGGCGGTGGCTCTCGTCGGCCCCGACGGCGAGATCCTGACCTACGCTGAACTGGCGCAGCGGGTGAATCCGCTCGCCCGGCACCTGATCTCGCTGGGCGTCGGCCCGGAGTCGCGGGTGGCGCTTGCCATGCGCCGATCGACAGACTTGGTCATCGCCATGTACGCGGTATCCGTCGCGGGTGGCGCCTACGTGCCGGTGGACCCGGATCAGCCCGCGGATCGTACCGGCTACATCCTGGAGACGGCCGCGCCGCTGTGCGTGCTGACCACCACAGGCGACGGCTTCGAGCTCGCATCCTCCCGTGATTCCGACGGGCTCGCGGCCGGGATCGTGCCCTCGGAAACCGCTTTGCCAGCGGGAGCTTCCGGCCGAAAGCCGGCCGCGCCGACGCAGATCGGGGCAGCCGGAACGACCGGTGCGGGCGCTGGGATGACCGGTGCCGGTGTGGACGCGGGGGTGTCCGGGATCGCGGTGCTGCGTATCGACGAGCTCGATCTGTCGGGCCGCTCGGCCGCACCCCTCACCGACGCCGAGCGGGTGTCGCCGCTGCGGGCGGACAACACTGCGTACGTGATCTTCACGTCCGGGTCGACCGGGCGGCCGAAGGGCGTGGCGCTGCCGCACGCGGCGGTGTCGAACCAGTTGCAGTGGAAGACGGCGGAATTCGGGCTCGGCGCGGATGACGCGGTGTTGTTGAAGACGGCCGCGACCTTCGACCTCTCGGTGTGGGAGTTCTGGTCGGCCGCAGTTTCCGGTGGGCGACTGGTGATCGCGAGTGCTGACGGCCATCGCGATCCGGCCTACCTGAACGCGCTCATGGCGCGCGAAGGCGTCACCACGCTGCACGCGGTGCCTTCGATGCTGGCCGCGCTGATGACGGAATCCGATGGACCGCTGCCGGATTCGCTGCGGCGGGTGCTGGCCATCGGTGAGGCGCTGCCCGCTTCGGTGGCGCAGCGGTTCCGCGCCGCCAATCCGGGTGCGACGCTGTACAACCTGTACGGCCCGACCGAGGCCGCGGTCTCCATCACCACGCATACGGTCACCGATGCCGACCAGCTCAACGTATCGATCGGCGCGCCGGAGTGGAACAGTCGCGTCTACGTGCTCGACGGCCGGTTGCGGCCGGTGCCGGTGGGTGTGTCCGGTGAGCTGTACCTCGCCGGTGCTCAGCTGGCGCGCGGGTACTTCGGCCGCCCGGATCTGACGGCGGATCGGTTCGTGGCCAACCCCTTTGGGGACGGCGAGCGCATGTACCGCACCGGTGACCTGGTGGCTTGGAACGCCGACGGCGAGCTGGACTACCGGGGCCGCACCGACTTCCAGGTGAAGATTCGCGGCTTCCGTATCGAACTCGGTGAGATCGAGGCGGCGCTGCTGGCCCTGCCGGAAATCGCGAATGTCGCGGTGCTGGCCAAATCGGACGCGCGCACCGGTGACCGCCTGGTTGCCTACCTGGTGCCCGCGGGCGCGGAAATCGATGTGGCGCGGGTGAAGTCCGCGCTCACCGCCGCCCTGCCCTCGTACATGGTGCCCTCGGCCTTCGTGGTGCTGGAAGCCCTGCCGTTGAACGTGAACGGCAAGCTGGATCGAAAGGCGTTGCCGGAGCCGGAGTTCGAGACCACCGCCTTCCGCGCGCCGTCGACACCGATCGAGGAGATCGTGGCGAATGTGTTCGCCGAGGTGCTCGGGGCCGAGCGCGTCGGCGCGGACGACGACTTCTTCGCGCTCGGCGGCAACTCGCTGGTCGCCACCCAGGTCGCGGCGCGGTTGGGCGCGGCACTGGATACCCGTGTCCCGGTGCGACTGCTGTTCGAGGCGTCCACCGTCGCGGCGCTCGCGGTCAAGGTGGAGCAGCGGGCCGGCAGCGGACGCAAGGCGCTCGTCGCCGGGCCGCGCCCCGAGGTGCTGCCGCTCTCGCTGGCGCAGCAGCGCATGTGGTTCCTCAACCAGTTCGATGTCGATTCGGCCGCCTACAACATCCCGGTCGCGGTGCGCCTCACCGGCGATCTGAACGTGGCGGCGTTGCAGCAGGCCGTCGCCGACACCATCGGACGGCACGAATCGCTGCGCACCATCTACCCGCAGGTCGATGGCGCGGCCCGGCAGGTCGTGCAGCCCGTCGCGGCGGCCGTGCCGGACCTGACGCCGGTGCTGGTGACCGCGGGCTCGCTGCCGCAGCGCATCGCCGGCATCCTCTCCGCCGGCTTCGACGTCACCCGCGAGATTCCCTTGCGCGCCGAGCTGTTCCGGGTCGAAGGCGCGGAGCACGAGCACGTGCTGGTATTCGTGGCGCATCACATCAGCGCCGACGGCTGGTCCATGGGCCCGCTCACCCGCGACGTCATGCTGGCCTACGCCGCCCGCGTGCACGGGGAGGCGCCGGCCTGGTCGCCGCTGCCGATCCAGTACGCGGACTACACGCTGTGGCAGCGCGAAGTCCTCGGCGCCGAGGACGACCCGAACAGCCTGATCAGCGCGCAGACCGATTTCTGGCGCAGCACGCTCGCCGGGATCCCGGACGAGCTGAACCTGCCGTCCGATCGCCCGCGCCCGCCGGTGGCCTCGATGCGCGGCGGCACAGTCGCTTTCGAGATCGGCGCGGAGTTGCAGCGTGCGCTCCAGCGCCTCGCGCGCGAACGCAACGCCACCCAGTTCATGGTCATGCACACCGCGCTCGCGATCTTCCTGGCGCGGCTCTCGGGCACCGACGACATTGCCATCGGCACCCCGATCGCCGGCCGCGGCGAGGCCGAACTCGACGATGTGATCGGCATGTTCGTCAACACCCTGGTGCTGCGCACCGGCGTCTCGGGACAGCAGAGCTTCCAGGAGCTGCTCGCCTCGGTCAAGGACGCCGACCTCCAGGCGTTCGCGCACGCCGACGTGCCCTTCGAGCGGCTCGTCGAACTGCTCAACCCGGAACGCTCCACCTCGCGCAATCCGCTGTTCCAGGTGGCGCTGTCGTTCGAGAACCTGCCCGACGCGGGCTTCGAACTGCCCGGATTGCGGGTCGGCGCGGTCGATTTCGACAATGCGACCGCCAAATTCGATCTGCTGCTGACCATCGCGGGCAGTGCCGACGCCGGCGCGACCGCCGTCTTCACCTATGCGCGTGACCTGTTCGACGAGGCGACGGTGGAGGTGTTCGCGCAGCGCTTCCTGCGGCTGCTCGAGGACATCGCCGCGCGTCCGGGGCAGCCGGTCGGGGAGCTGGCGCTGCTGTCGGAAGCCGAGCACGCCGATCTCATCGATCGCAATGGCGGTCCGGCGGTGCCGCCGCGCACGCTGCCGGAGCTCATGCGCGAAGCGGTGCTGGCGAATCCGTCCGGCCCCGCCGTGGTGCACCGCGGTCGTTCCTTCGACTACTCCGATCTGGACGCGGCCTCCTCCAAGCTGGCGCGCGCCCTGATCGCCGCCGGTGCGGGACCGGAAGTGCCGGTGGCGGTGGCTATTCGGCGCTCCATCGAATCGGTGCTCACCACCTGGGCGGTGTTCAAGACCGGTGCCATCTTCGTGCCGATCGATCCGGACTACCCGGCCGACCGCATCGCGCATATGGTCACCGACTCCGGTGTGCGACTGGGTCTTTCGCTGAGCACGGACATTCCGGCCCTGCGGGAGATCTCCGGCGGCACCGAATGGATCGCCCTGGACGAGCGGCGCTTCGTGCTCGACGTCGACCGGCACCCCGACACCCCGATCGAGGACGCGGAGCGGCTGCGCCCGTTGCGGCCGCAGCACGGGGCCTACGTGGTGTACACCTCCGGATCCACCGGCGTGCCCAAGGGCGTGGTGGTCACCCACGCCGGCCTGGCCAACTTCAATGCCGCGCAGATCGCCCGGTACGGGCTCGACTCCTCCACGCGCGCACTGCACTTCGCGACGCCCTCGTTCGACGGCTCGATGATGGAGCACCTGTTCGCCATCGCGGCGGGCGGCTCGCTGGTGGTGGTGCCGCCGGGCGTCTACGGCGGTGAGGAGCTCGCCGAGGTGATCAAGCGCGAGCAGGTCACGCACGCGTTCATCACCACGGCCGCGCTCTCGACCCTCGACCCCACCGGGCTGGACAGCCTGCGCATGCTGGCCGCCGGCGGCGAAGCGGTGCCCGCCGAACTGATCGACAAGTGGGCGCTGCCATTGGCGGGCGGCGGTATTCGCGCCTTCCACAATGTGTACGGCCCCACCGAGACCACCATCGTGACCACCATGAGCGCACCGCTGCTGCCGGGCGACCCGCTCACCATCGGCGGACCCATCCGCGGTGTGCAGGCGCTGGTCCTCGACGACCGGTTGCGGCCGGTGCCGGTCGGGGTCGCGGGCGAGCTGTATCTGGCGGGCATCCAGCTGGCGCGCGGCTACCACGCGCGGCCGGGGCTGAACGCGGAACGCTTTGTGGCGCACCCGTTCGCGGCCGGTGATCGCATGTACCGGACCGGTGACGTGGTGCGGTGGACGCCGGAGCGGACCATCGAGTACATCGGGCGCTCGGACTTCCAGGTCAAGGTGCGCGGTTTCCGTATCGAACTCGGCGAGATCGACACCGCGCTGGCCTCGCACGAGAGCGTGGACTTCGCGGTCACCGTCGGTCACCGGACCGAGGCCGGGGCCACCATCCTGGCCTCCTATGTGCTGCCGGTGGCCGGGCGCCGGATCGACACCGCGGCGCTCACCGAGCACGTCGCGGCGCGACTGCCGGAATACATGGTGCCGACCGCGATTACGGTGCTCGACGCCATCCCGCTCACCCCGGTCGGCAAGCTCGATCGCCGTGCGCTGCCGGAACCGGTGCTCACCCGCCGCGAATTCCAGGCTCCGCGAACCGAATTGGAGCAGACCGTCGCGGACGCCGTGGCGGAGGTACTCGGCCTGGAACAGGTCGGCATCCACGACAGCTTCTTCGCGCTCGGCGGCAACTCGCTGCTGGCCACCCGCGTGGTGAGCAGCCTGCGCCGCCTGACCGGAGCGAATGTCGTTGTCGCCTGGTTCTTCACCGATCCGACGGTGGCCGGGCTCAGCGCCCGCATCGCAGCGGGGGAGAGCCTCGACTCCGATGCCGACGCCGGACTGCAACCGATCCTGCCGATCCGTGCGACCGGCGACCAGCCGCCGCTGTTCTGCGCCCCGCCGCTCTCCGGCCTGGCCTGGCCGTTCGCGGGTCTCGCCGAGCACCTGCCCGCCGACCAGCCCATCTACGGCTTGCAGTCCCGCGCGCTCACCGACGACGACTACGACCCGGCCGGCTTCGGCGACCTGGTCGCGCAGTACCTGGAGGCCATCCGCTCGGTACAGCCGCACGGGCCGTACCGGGTCATCGGCTACTCGCTCGGCGGCATGATCGCCCACTCGATCGCCACCGAACTGCGCGCGGCCGGTGAGGAAGTCGAGCTGCTCGGCATCCTCGACGCCTTCCCCGAAATCGACGTCGACTACTTCCGCAAGGCGGTTCGCGACGAGTTCATGCAACTCGGCGTCCCCGCCGACGCCTTCCCGGCGGACCTGCGCGATATGGGCGACGACGCTCTCGCCGCCCTGACCGCCGCACTGCCCCCGGAGCTCGCCGCCCTCACCTTCGAGCGCGTGCGCCGGGTCTACCGCGGAGCCATGCGGACCGTAGAACTCGCCGCCGCCTACCAGCCGGCCCGCTTCGACGGCCGCGTGGAACTGTTCCGGGCCTCGATCCACAACGAAGGCGAACGCGTCGGCTCACCCGCCGAATGGGAACCCTTCTCCGCCGGTGTCGACGATTACGTTCTCCCGCTGCGGCATCCGCAGATGACCAGCGCGGAGGCGTTCGCCGAAATCGGCCCGCGCCTGGCCCACTTGCTCGCGGGCGGCGGCAGCGACGCTGCCGAACCGGCGGTGCCCGGAAGTGGTGCGACCACCTACATCGCGGCCGAGAATCGTGTCGTGAATGCGGATTCGGACGAGATCGGTACGGCGGCAGCGGGTACGGGCGGGCCGGATGTGCCCGCGCGCGCAGCCGGCAGGGCATCCATGGCCGAGACGGGTTCGGACGGCGGGGGGGACTGGGCGATCACGCAGGTGCTGCCGGTCATCAAGCCGGAGGATCTGGCCGCTGGGTTGAAGCCGCACGAGCCGGACGACGCCGACGAGCATATGTCCGAGGTTCGTGAGTCCGAGGTCGGCGCATCCGTGGAGGTGGCGGCCGAATCGGCGGACGAGGCGGAGTCGGCGCCGGATCACTTCAGCCTCGGTGATTCCTCGCTGGATGATCCGCATACCGGTGAATCCGTGGAATCCGCTGCGGACGAGCAGGATTCGGTGGAGCAGGACGCTCCCGAGCCGGTGGCCGCACGCCCGGCCACCCCGGTGCCGAATATGGGGCCGCGCCTGACCGCCGTCGGGCAGGTCTCGCCGCTGCCGGCCGGTGCCGTCGGACTGCTCGAGATCGAGCCGTCCGGGCTCTGGGTCCGCGCCATCACCCTCGATATCGCGGCCGACGTGTCGGGTTCGCGGGTGCGGCGTTCGGTGGCCACCCTGCTGGATCGGCATCCGGCGCTGTGGGGACGGTTGCGGCGCACCGGCGACTCGGTGGTGCTGGATATTCCGGCGCAGCCCGCTCCGGCGGCGGCCGCCGTCTGGCAGATCGACCCGAACGTGGAGGCCGTCGGCAACCCGATCGAGGCCGTGATCCAGGCCGCCGCGGCGGAATTGGATCCGGAGAAGGGCTACCACGTCCGGTTCGTGCTGCTCGAGAACCTGCCCGAGGATCCGGCCGTCGAACCCGACCTGCGGCCCGCCGCCGTGCTGGTCGTGGTCGCCAACGGCCTGGTGGTGGACGACGCCTCGTGGCGCACCATCATCGAGGACCTGACCGCCTCCTGGTCCGGCGGGCATGCCACGCCGCCCAGTGCGGACGCGCATCCGCTCGGTATCGCGCGCGCCCTGGCCGAACAGGCTTCGGCTCCCGATACGGTCGGTGAATTGGGTTGGTGGCGAACCGCTTTGGCCAGCGCCACCGCGGGCATCTCGCCGGACGAGATCAGCGCGAACGGCCGCCCCACCGGGCGCGGCCGGGTGTCGGTCTCCATCACCGGGGAGGGCGCGGCGGCCGTGGACGCGGTGGCGCGCCGCCATCACGCCGAGATCGACGATGTGCTGCTGACCGCCCTCGCGGTCGCCCTGCTCGACCGGGACAGCGAAACCGCCCGCAAGGCAACGGGTTCGGTGGTGCGGTTGATCGCCGACGGGCGACTGGCCGGTGACGCCGCCGGTCGGCGCACCGTCGGGGCCTTCAGCACCGCCTACCCGTTCCCGCTGCGTTTGGACGGCATCGATCTGGATGACGTGCGGCGCGGCGGGACGGATGCGGGCCAGGCCATCGAGCAGGTGCGGGACGCGGTGCGCGCGGTCCCGGCGCACGGGGTCGGGTTCGGCCTGCTGCGGCATCTGAACCCCGCCACGGTCGCCGATATCGCGGCACTTCCGGTGGGCCGCATCGGGTTCCGGTACCGGGATCTGCGACCGGCCCGGGTGTACCCGGAACCGGTGGCCGACGACCTCTACCTGGATCTGACCGTGGACACCAGCCAGGACGGCCTCATCGCCCGCTTCGATTTCGCGGGCGCGGTGCTGGAACTGGATGACGTCAAGAAGCTCGTCGAAGGCTGGGTACAGGCTTTGGGCGGACTCGCCGAGCACGGACGCGCGACCAACCCGTAACATTCATCGCTACCGCGGCGATGAGTCAGGCCGTATGGTCTGTCGGGGATCGGCTACCGCCCGGAGAACCCGGTTAGTGCTCGTCGGCCAGTAAACGACACGAGATGAAGGTGCGAAACATTGATTCGTCGACATGTCCGGAGTGGCGTCGCGAACCGCCGGCGCGGTGCCCGCGCCGCGGCCTTCGTAGCCGCCACAGCAGTGCTCGCCGGTCTGGTGTCCGGTGTCGGTGGGACCACCGCGTCCGCTGACCCGATCATCGACAGCAAGAAGCTGCTGGCCGATCCCGTAGCCCCGGACGGGTCGAAGATCACCAAGGCCGAGATGAAGGACAGCCGGAACATCCGGCTGTACGTCTACTCCGCGGCCATGGACGCCACCTACCCCGTCGATGTACAGCGCCCCGCCGACGCCTCGGCGCCGCGCCCCGTGCTGTACCTGCTCAATGGCGCGGGCGGCGGTCAGGACGACGCCTCCTGGGTGAAGAAGACCAATATCGTCAACGGGTTCCTGGGCGACAAGGACGTCAATGTCGTGCAGCCCATCGGCGGTAAGTGGAGCTACTACACCGACTGGCAGACCGACGACCCGACGCTGGGCCGCAACAAGTGGACGACGTTCTTCACCGAGGAACTGCCGCCGCTGATCGAGGCCGCGCTCGGCACCAACGGCGTCAACGCCGTCGCCGGCATCTCCACCTCCGGCACCACCGTGCTCCAACTGCCCGAGGTGAAGCCGGGCCTGTTCAAGGCCGCCGCCGCCTACTCCGGCTGCGCCCAGTTCGCCGATCCGGTCGGCCGTGAGTTCATGCGGCTCACCGTCGAGACCTGGGGCGGCGGCAAGCTGGAGAACATGTACGGCGCCGAGGACTCCCCGGAATGGGCCGCCCACGATCCGGTCGTGAACGCCGAAAAGCTGCGCGGCACCGAGCTTTACATCTCCTCCGGCAACGGTCTGCCCGGCCAGTACGACACCCTCAACGGTGCGTACGCGCTGCCCGGCGCCTACGGCCTGGCCAACCAGCTGATCATCGGTGGCGTGATCGAGGCGGGCACCAACTACTGCACCGCCAACCTGAAGTCGAAGCTGGACGGCCTCGGCATTCCGGCCACCTACAACTTCCGGCCCTCCGGCACCCACTCGTGGGGTTACTGGAACGACGAGTTCATGAACTCGTGGCCGGTGCTGGCCCGCGGGCTCGGGCTGTAGCGCCCGGCGCTTCAAGAGCAAAGACACGCCCCCGACCGCAAAAGCGGTCGGGGGCGTGGTCGTTGAAGGGGGAGGTTGCCGAGGCGTGGTGGTTGGTGGGGGCGGTCGCGGGGGAGCGGTTGTTGGTGGGGCGGGTGGACTTCGTGCGGGGTGGGTGGCCTTCGTACCGACTGACCGGATTGTGAAGGCTGTGTGGGTTCGGGGTTTTGTTCTGGGGATGGGGCTGAACAAAAAGTTCGGTTAGCCGTAAACTATTGTTGTGACCACCTTGGCTGAAGAGCGCAGCAAGTTTCAGCGAGTCAGATCGGCTTCGGCCCTGCTCGGTCCCGCCTTCGTCGCCGCCATCGCGTACGTCGATCCGGGAAACGTCGCCTCGAACATCAGCGCGGGCGCGCAGTTCGGGTATCTGCTCGTGTGGGTCATCGTCATGGCCAATGTGATGGCGGGGCTGGTGCAGTTCCTATCGGCCAAGCTGGGGCTGGTCACCGGCATGTCGCTGCCGGAGGCGGTGCGGGACAAGGCGAGCCGGCCGGTGCGGCTGGCCTATTGGGCGCAGGCCGAAACCGTCGCCATGGCAACCGATCTCGCCGAGGTGGTCGGCGGGGCCATCGCCTTGAACCTGCTGTTCGGGCTGCCGCTGCTGCTCGGCGGCGTGATCACCGGCGTGGTGTCGCTGTTCCTGCTGATGATCCAGAACCATCGCGGGCAGCAGCCGTTCGAGCGGGTCATCGTCGGCCTGCTGGCGATCATCGCCATCGGCTTCCTGGCGTCGGTGTTCATTGCGCCGCCCTCGGTCTCCGGCACCCTCGGCGGGCTGCTGCCGCGCTTCGACGGCACCGAGAGCGTGCTGCTGGCCGCCGCCATGATCGGCGCCACCGTCATGCCGCACGCGGTGTACCTGCACTCCGGCCTGGCCCGCGACCGGCACGGCAATCCGGCGGCCGGTGCGCCGCGCGCCCGGCTGCTGCGCATCACCCGCTACGACGTGGGCCTGGCCATGCTGCTCGCGGGCACGGTGAACCTGGCCATGCTGCTGATGGCCGCGAACACCCTGCGCGGGCGCGAGGATGTGGATTCGCTGGAGTCCGCGCACGCCGCCGTCACCGACGTGCTCGGCCCGGTGGCCGGGCTGCTGCTCGCGGTCGGCCTGCTCGCCTCCGGCCTGGCCTCCACCTCGGTCGGCGCTTACGCCGGCGCGATGATCATGCAGGGCCTGCTGCACCGGCACGTCTCGTTACTGGTCCGCCGGCTCATCACCCTGATCCCGGCGCTGGTGGTGCTGGCGATCGGCATCGATCCCACTCGGGCACTGATCATTTCGCAGGTGGTGCTCTCCTTCGGCATCCCCTTCGCGCTGATTCCGCTGGTGCGCTTCACCAGCGATCGGGTGCTGATGGGCGCCGACGTCAACCATCGCGTCACCACCGGGCTGGCCTGGCTGGTCGCGGCCATCATCTCCGCGCTCAATGTCGCGCTCATCTACCTGACCGTCACCGGGAAGTGAATCCCGTTCGCTACTCGGCGAATACGGCCTTGCGCTTGGCGAGCATGGCCGCCGCGCCCTCGGCGAAATCGGGGGAGCGGAGCAGTTCGGCCTGACCGCTCGCCTCGGCCGCGAGCGTCGCGTCGAGAGTGGTGAGGGTGGCGGCGTTCAAAGCGCGCTTGGTCAGTTCCAGAGCGCGGCGCGGTCCGTTCGCAAGCTTCGCCGCGGCCGCCTCGACCTTGGCGTCGAGCTCCGCATCGGAGTAGACGCCGGTGATCAGGCCGTGCTCGACCGCCTTGGTCGCGGGCAGGCGCTCACCCAGCAACGCCATTTCGGCGGCGAGCGGACGCCCGGCCGCTGCGGCCACCAGGGCGGCCGCGCCACCATCGGGCATCAGGCCGATATTGATGAAGGCCAGCAGCAGGTACGCGTCCTCGGCGGCGTAGGTGAGATCCGCCGCGAGCGCGAACGCCACGCCCACCCCGGCCGCCGCGCCCTTGACCCGGGCGATCACCGGGATCGGCGCGTCCACCAGCGCCTTGATCATCCGATTGGCCACCACCATGGTCATTTCCGGCGTGATGCCGCGCGCGGCCTCCCCGGGGCTGGCCGAGAGATCGGCGCCCGTGCAGAAATCCCCGCCTGCACCGGTGAGAACGATGACCCGGACCGCCGGATCGTCGTACGCCGCGCGGACGGTATCGCCGAGACCCGCCATGGTGTCGTAATCGATGGCATTCTTACGCCGGGGGTTGGTGATGGTTATCCGCAGCACCCGCCCGTCCCGAATCGCGGTGTAGCCCGGCGTGGTCGCGGTATTGCTCATGCGTGCTCCCGGTGAATGCGCGGCGGCGATGCCGGCGAATGTGTTCAACTGTGCGAATTGTGGTTAACTTAGGGGGATTCGTCCGGCACTGTCAACAGCCGGTGCCGCTCGGAGAAGGAGAAACCGCATGGTCGTCGATCGCAGCGAGGCCGCACTCGCTTCGGTGCGATCCGACAGTCCGGCCGGGCGATCGGAGAGCGAACCCGGACCCCGCCGCCGGCCCAAGAACCGCAAGGCGCAAATCGTCAGGGTAGCCGCTCGAGCCTTCGCCGAGCGGGGATATCACCCGGTCGGCGTGGACGAGATCGCCGCCGAGGTCGGCATCTCCGGGCCCGCGCTGTACCGGCACTTCCGCAATAAATACGCACTGCTGGTGGCCGCCGCCGAAGGAGGCGCGCAGCAGCTCCTCGATGCCGCCAAGACCGCCGACGATCCGAAGCTGGAACCGGAACCGCGACTCACCACGCTGATCCGCGGCATCGCCGAGTACACCGTGGACGTGCGCCGCGAAGGCGGCCTGTACCGGTGGGAGCGGCGCTACCTGGAGCGCGAGGACCGCCAGCGCATCCGGGTCATCTACGCCGAACTGCACGAGACCATGGCCGCGGCCATCGCCGAGCTCTACCCCGACGCCGACCCGGCCGATGTCATGCTGCGCTCGGCGGCGGTGCTGTCGGCCATCGGCTCCATCACCGCGCACCGGACGGCGCTCTCCACCACCCGCCTGCTCAACCTGATCGACGAGATCTGCTGGGATCTGCTGCGCACCGAGCTGCCGCCCGCCCCGCCGCCGGTCACCGGCGAACCCAATCTGCGTGGGCTGCCGGTCATCTCGAAACGCGAACAGCTGCTCACCGAGGCGATCCGGATCTTCGGGCGGCAGGGCTATCACGAGGCCAGCATCGAGGAGATCGGCGCGGCCGCGGGCATCAACGCCTCCAGCGTGTACCGGTACTTCAGCAGCAAGGCCGACCTGCTCGCGGCGGCCTTCCACCGCACCGGGGAGCGGGTGGCCATCGCCAATGCCGAGGCGCTGTCGGAGGCCACCGGGCGCTCCGACGCGGCCGTGCGCATCGGCTCGCGATTCGCGCGCATGACCTTCGCCATGCCCGAGATCCTGCCGGTGTACTTCTCCGAATTCTCCAATCTGCCCGCCTCCGAACAGCATCGGCTGCGCTCCATCCAGCGGCAGAACGTACTGGAATGGGCGAACCTGCTCGACGGCGATCAGGTGGAGGCGCGGTTCCGGGTGCACGCCGCCATCGCCCAGGTCATCGATGTCGGCCGCCGCATCCGCTTCGACGGCCGCCGGGAGAACCTGGACCGGGTGGGGGCGCTGATGAACGCCGTCCTCCTGGGCGCGACGACCCACGAACCCGCCGAGTGAACGCGACGGGGTGCTAGCGCCAGACGCGGTGGCGCATGCGGAACAGTGCGCGTGCCATGCGCAGCCGGCGCGGGTTGTTGTCGAAGCTGCTGAAGACCGGATCGCGGAAGCGGCCATCCGAAATGGCTTGGACGCGAGTGAATTCCCGCAGCTGCCGCGGATCGCGGATGCGCCCCGGACCGGATACGCCGTACACCGGTGTGGCATTGACCGTCACCAGCTCGGTGCGCAACTGCTGCGCGAACTCGGGCACGCTGCGCACATCCCGGGTGAAAACCGCTACCGGCCCGGGCTTCTCACCGATCCGCTCGACGGCATTTATGCGCTCGGCCGCCTCGTCCATATCGGCCACCCGCACGACGATGAGCACCGGCCCGGCCGGTTCGCCCGTCACGGCGGTGCTCACGTCGGGCACATCGGTGAGCACGATCGGCTCGATATACGGCTCGCGAATCGACTCCAGGCTGCCGACCACCGCCCGGCCGCCGCGGCTGAGCGCATCGCGCACCTGCCGGCGCACCACGTCAATGGAGGTATCCAAGGTCATCGGGCCGTAGGTGGCGCGGCGGTCCGCGCCCGGACGCAGGCGGCGGGCCTGCTCGGCGACCAGGGCCAGGAACGGTTCGTAGACCGAATCGGCGACATAGACCCGGTGCACCCCAGCCGGATGCTGACCGGCATTGGCCATCGACCCGTAGACGGCGGCCGCGGCGGCGGTGTCCAGCCGGGCGTCCACCTGCACCACCATGGCGCCGCGCGTGCCGTGCTCCAGCGTCAGCGGGGTGCCGGACTGCGCGCAGAGCGCGGTGACTTCCCGCGCCCCCGCGGCCGAACCGCTGTAGGAGATCTTGTCCAGCTTCGATTTGCAGAGCAGGGCGGCGGTCGAGCTGTCGCCGGTGACCACTTGCAGCACAGGCTGATTCGGGGCCAGCCGAGTCCAGGCATCGGCCAGCCAGACGCCGACGGCGGGGGTCAGCTCGCTGGGCTTGAAGACCACCGCGTTCCCGGCGGCCATCGCACTGGCGATCGAATTCATCGGGGTGAGAACGGGATTGTGCCAGGGGCCGAGCACCCCGACCACGCCCAGCGGCAGATATCCGATGGCGCCCTGCGGATTTCGGGCGAACCGGGCCGTGCGCGGCGAGCGGTGCAGGGCGTGCTCGGCCTTGCGGGCCGCCCAATCCAATTGCTCCACCGCGAGTGTCACCTCGATGGCGGCGTCCATGCGCGGTTTGCCGGTCTCGTTGCTGATCAGCTCCACCAGTTCCCGGGTGCCGCGCGCGATGCTGCGTTTCCAATCCAGCAGCCAGCGTTTGCGGCCGTCGAAACCGATTGTGGCCCACCACTGTTCGGCGGCACGCGCGGAGCGCACGGTGCGGGTCAGTTCACCCGCGCCCATGATGGCGAAGTCGCCGACGGTCTCGCCGGTGCGTGGATCGTAGGACGTCAGAACCTTGGGCCGGTGTGCGCCGGTGTGCGCCGCCGTCTTGCGCTGTGCGGATTCGGCCATGGGTCACCTCTCCAGGGCCAATCTGAATGTCTCCCCGTCCCGTCAGAGTAGGGTCCGGGTCGCAGCTGCGACAAGGTAGCGAAATTTCGGCATACCGCCCGGTCTGCGCCTGGATCTGCGGCTATTCACCTACCTGACGGTTTGTGACCAAGCACACAAGCCGGTGATAGATGCTTCGGTGAAGCAACGGCCTCGTAACTTGTCCGCCGGTAACATCACCGGCGGTGGAGTGGATCATCCCGGCGGGGGTGTGGGGACCCGCCGCACGGGGCGACGCCATTGCCCGAACTGCCGATAGTGGAGAGTTGATGCCGACCTTGGACAAACCGGATACGCAACCAGCGGAAACGCTGAAATCGAGTAGCGATCCGGCGGTGTATGTCGAAGACATCCGCAAGTCGTTCGGCGACGTGCACGCCCTGCAAGGGGTCAGCTTCACCGCGGCCCGCGGCCAGGTGCTCGGCATTCTCGGGCCCAATGGCGCGGGCAAGACCACCACCGTCAAGATCCTCTCCACCCTGCTGCGCCCCGACTCCGGCATCGCCCGGGTCGCCGGACACGATGTGCGCACCGATGCCCCCGCGGTGCGCCGCTCCATCATGATGACCGGCCAGTACGCCGCCCTGGACGAGAACCTCTCCGGCCGCGAGAACCTGGAACTCTTCGGCCGCCTGATGGGCCTGCCCCGCAAAGCCGCCCGGCAGCGCGCCGACACCCTGCTCGAGGAGTTCGATCTCACCAGCGCGGGCCGGCGGCCGGTGCGCGGCTACTCCGGCGGTATGCGCCGCCGCGTCGACATCGCCTGCGGTCTGGTGGTGCGACCCGAGGTGGTGTTCCTCGACGAGCCCACCACCGGCCTGGACCCGCGCAGCCGCCAGGGCGTGTGGGATCTGGTCAGCGCGCTCAAGACCCAGGGCATCACCGTCCTGCTGACCACGCAGTACCTCGAAGAGGCCGACGTGCTCAGCGACAACATCATCGTCATCGACAAGGGCACCGTCATCGCCGAGGGCACCGCGGACGCGCTCAAGGAGAAGACCGGCGGCAGCTACTGCGAGGTGGTGCCGCTGGACCCCAGTCAGGTGAGCACGGCCGCCGACGCGCTCGGCGACCTGGTGCCCGACGCGGTGCGCGCCGAGATCGGCAAGACCGACCGGCTCTCCATTCCCGCCCCCGAAGGCGCCGCCACCCTCTCCGAGGCGCTGCGCCGGCTCGACAGCGCCGGGGTCAAGCTCGCCGACATCGGCCTGCGCCGGCCCTCCCTCGACGACGTATTCCTTTCCCTCACCGGGCATTCCGGCAGCAAGGAAGTCGAAGCGTGAGCGCCCCCGCCGTGGCCGGCGGCACCGATCTCTTCGCCGGACTGCCGCCCGCAAAACCATCCAGCTTCGCGCAGTGGCGGGCCCTGACCGGGCGCATCGTCTGGGTGATGGCGACCAAGGGCGAGCTCATCGTCGCGGTCATCACCCCGCTGGTGTTCACGCTCGGGTTCTTCCTGCCGCTGAAGTACGTCATGGCGTTCAAGGGCGTGAACTACGCGCAGTTCGTCATGCCCATCATCGTGTTGCAGACCATGTCCTTCACCATGATGTCGAACGCGCAGCTGTCGGCGTTCGAATCGCTCACCGGACTCAATACCCGCATGCAGACCATGCCGATCGGGAAGCTGGTGCCGCTGCTGTCGCGGCTCAGCGCGGGCCTGGTGCGCTCGGTGGTGTCCTTGATCGCGGCCCTCGGCTGGGGTCACATGATCGGCTTCCGGTTCCACGCGGGCTGGGATCAGGCGATCCTGTTCTGCGGCTTCGCTCTCGTCGTCGGCACGGCGCTCTCGATCGGCGCGGACGCGCTCGGGTCCATCACCAAGAGCCCCGAATCGCTGAGTCAGGCACTGACTTTGCCGACGCTGATCTTCGGCATGCTCTCCTGCGGGTTCGTGCCGGAATCCGGCTTCCCGGCGTGGATTCGGCCGTTCGTGCGTAATCAGCCCATCTCACAGCTGTCCTATGCCATGCGCGATATGGCCGCGGACGGGGTGACTTGGGCGGTGTTCTGGGTGCCGCTGTTGTGGATCGTCGGCTTCGTCGTCGTCTTCACCCCGGTGGCCGTGTGGGCGAGTGTGAGGCGGTCATGACGGTTATTGAGACGGATTCGCCCGCAGCGGTCCAGGATTCGTGGGCGGGGCATCAGCCGCTGCCCGCCGTCGCGCCGCGTTCGGAGCGCGCGTTCACGGTGTGGATCGAGCAGACCGGGATCCAGTGCAAGCGACTGCTGCTGGGCTGGATGCGCGATCCCGCGACCACCATTCAGTCGCTGGTCTACCCGGCTCTGACGTTGATCATGTTCCGGATCGTGCTCGGCGATTCCATCACCTCGGTCACCGGCGTGCCCTCGGTGTACGGCACGGTGCCGATGATCATGCTGGTGGCCGCCATGTCCGGTTCGGTGATCAGTGCGCTCGGGTTCAAGACCGAGAAGGCGACCGGTCTGCTCGGGCGGTTCCACACCATGCCGGTGCACCGGGCGGCCGGGCTCACCGGGCGACTGCTGGCCGAGGGCATCCGGGTGCTGGTCACCTCGCTGTTCGTGGTGGCCGTCGGGCTCGTGCTGGGCTTCCGATTCTGGTACGGGCCTTGGGCTTCCATCGCCATGTTCGGCATCCCGATCCTGTTCGGCATGGCGTTCGCGGTGCTGATCACGGCGCTGGCCACCTTCTCCGAAGGCATCCTGCTGGTCTCCATGGTCGGCCTGGTCACCAACCTGCTGATGTTCTTCAACTCCGGATTCGTGCCGGTGTACGCGTATCCGGTGTGGTTGCAGAAGACCGTCGAGAACCAGCCCATGAGCACGGCCATCGACGCCATGCGCGGGCTGGCCTACGACGGGCCGATCGCGACGCCGCTGCTGAAAACACTGGCCTGGACGCTCGGCATCATCGTGGTGTTCGCCTACCCGGCCGTGCGCGGTTACCAGCGCGCGGCCGAGACCGGGGCCTGAGCCCCGGTCCGATCGGTGACCCGGCCCGGGTCTACTCGGCGTCCTGGATCTTTCGCACGGCGTCGACGAAGAACCGTTCGGCCTTGGCACGGTCGACCGGGCCGGACATCGAGGCCACCCGCACCGCGACGGTGGTGTCGCGCAGGGTGGCCCAGCCCATGTAGGCGGTGCTGCTGATCGGCTCGGTCACGCCGGGCGCGGTGGACGAGGAGTCCGAGAGGTAGACCAGGGTGTCCACGCCCTTCAGGTCGCCGGGCGCGCTCAGATCCTTGATCTCGACCTTGGTTTCGACCTTGTCGCCGTCGATGACATTGCTGCCCGTCAGCTGTTTGCACTGCGCGTTGTTGGCGGCGAACCGCTTCAGGTCGGTGTTGCGGCTCGCCACGTATTCGACGTAGACGGTCGCGTCCTGGGACGCGGCCGTCACCGACGAATCCTTCAGCGCCTGCTCGGTCAATTTCGCCGCATCGATCTGGATGCCGCGGCAGGACTCGGGGGTGACGACCGCATCCGATTGCAGGCTCGCCACATCCGAGGCGGCGTCGCGCAGTTTGTCGGCGGGAATGTCCATATGCTTTGCCCCCGCTGGAAATTCGCTCTCGGCGAGTAGTAGCTGTTCGCGCGGGGTGCTCGGGGTGCCGCTGGAGGCAGGGGAGGCGTTGTCGCCACATCCGGTGATCAGCAGACAGGCGAGCACCGGCAGGGAAATCGCGAGCAGTCGAGGATTCACTGCGACAGCATGCCATCGGATAGCCGTTCGGACGCTGTATGGATCGCCCGGTTTGTCGGCGCTGACCGATCCGCGCGGCAAGTGTGGCGCGCATCACGTTAAAGTGGCGGCATGGCTTACCTGGTTACCGGGGCAACCGGGTTCATCGGTCGGTTTCTACTTCCCGAATTGCTGAAGCGCGACGGGGACATCCATGTGCTGGTGCGGCCCGGCGAGGATTCGGTGCTGCGCTTCAATCGGTGCATGCACGCGTGGGATGCCCGCGATCGCATCAAACCGGTGCGCGGCGATCTCACCGCGCCGGGGCTGGGCATCGATCCGGGATGGGTTGCGGCGCATCGCGGCTCCATCGACCAGGTGTTCCACCTGGCCGGCGGGTTCGATGCGGTGGCGCCCGGCGGCGGCACCCGGCGGGTGGTCGACTTCGCCGCGAGCGTGGAAGCCGGTCAGCTGCACCATGTTTCGACGGTGCAGGTCGCCGGGGCGTGGGACGGGCTCTTCACCGAGAACATGTTCGATGTCGGGCAGCTGCTGACCACGCCGTATCAGCGCGCCATGCTGAAGGCCGAGCAGGCGGTGCGGGAACAATCGAAGGTGCCGTGGCGGATCTACCGGCCGGGCATCGTCATCGGCCACTCACGGACCGGCGAGATCGATCGCATCGAAGGGCCGTACTACTTCTTCCGGCTGCTGCGCATGGCCGCTCAGCTGCCGCGCATTCTGCCGGTGGTCGCGCCGCGGCTCGGCGAAACCAATATGGTGCCGGTCGATTTCGTGGCTCGGGCGCTGGATCACATCGCGCACCGGACCGGCGGCGAGGACACCACCTATCACCTGGTCGATCCGCGGCGGCAGAGCGTGGCCGACGTGTTCAACCTGTTCGCCGACGAAGCCGGTGCACCGCATCTGGTCGAGGTCATGCCCAAACAGACCCTCGACATGACCCTGCGCGTGCCCGGCATGGGCTGGGCGCTGCGGCAGATCGGGATGCCGATGGAGGTCATCGAACACAGCGAGCTCAGCTGCTGCTTCGAATCCCGGCACGCCGAAGCCGCATTGGCGGGCACCGATATCAAGGTGCCGCCGCTCGCGGGCTACGCGCCGGTCATCTGGAAATACTGGATCGAGAACTGGGTCTAGGGCTGCCCGGGCAGCTCATCGGCGAGTTGCTCCGCCAGATCCCGCGGATCCCCGAAATCCCAATCCACCCAGCGATTCCGGTTCGTCCAGCCCACCAGGTCGTACCGCCACCGGAACGGCCAGGTGGTGGCCACCGTCATGAACAAGGCGGTGCCCAGCGCGGTGTAGTCGTCATGCGCCGACAGCAGGGCGCGCTGCTGGCGGGGCGGTCGCGTGAAGAACGCGTCGAACATGGCGATGGACTGCGGGGTCGTCAAGCGCCCCAGCCCGTACACCCCCCGCATCCGCATCCAATAGACCAGCCGCGCCTGCCACGGCCACAGTGCTTCGATCGGATCCTCACCGTTCAAGATCGCGCCGACCGCCACATCCGCCAGCGCCAGCGAATCCGCCACGCAATATCCCGTGATCGGATGCATCATCCCGCCCCGCGACCCGAACGGAATCACCTGCCCCCGACCGGCTTTCGGCGGCACCCAATCCAGCGGATAGTGCGCCGCCTCGGTAGGTTCATCCCCTCGTAGTCGAATCCCGTGCGCCTTCAACCGATTCAACGTCCGCCTGCGCAACTCGTGCTGCGGCATCCCACCCCGGAGCCCGAGACTGGTCTCCTCGAAGATCACCGTGCCGTCCCCCAGCGGCACCGAATACAAGAACGACGGCGGCGCATCCTTGCCGGCCCCGTTCTCGTCCCGCCAATCCAGCAGCAGCCCTTCGCCTTCGCCCACCATCGGCGCGGCCCGCTCCGCATCCACGAAGATCCCGTGCGCACTGGCCAGTCGCCGCCGCCCCGGCCCCGACTGCCCCCGCGTATCGATCACCGTCGCCGCCCGGATCTCCCGCCCATCGGACAACTCCACCCGATGCGGCTGCACGATCCGCGCCCGCCCCGCGATCACCGTCGCGTCATCCAAGGCCAGCGCATCCCACAACCCCTGCTTGGACAACACGCAATAAGCCCGCGGAATCCGATGCGCCGCCCCCGTCCAAACCGTCGGCTGCTCGATCCGGCTCCCGACCGCACTCCCCGGCAACCACTCCGGCAACTCATCCACCCAGCACGAATAAGTAGGCCCCCACAACCGCTCCGGCCGCGGATCCACCCCCACCACCCGCAACCCGGCCACCATCGCCCGATGCGCCACCGCCCGCCCCGTAGGCCCCAGCCCCACCACACAAACATCGGCCGCCCCGCCGACCTCCAGCCCACTCATACCCGCATTCAAACAGCCCCACCCACCCCCGGACCAGACCGCATCCCATCAATCCGGCCCCACCCCGCACCCACTTGCGATCGCGCGAATTCGAGGCAACTGGCAAGCGGGCTAGCCGACAACGGTCACGGGCTGGACGCGGCGAACCGCGACCACCCGGTGAATACGGCAAGTCCGTTGGGCCGCAACAGACTTGCCGAGTTCCCCTACTTCGGCGTCACCCAGGTGGTGATGTCGGCGTGCACGACCTCGAGGCCGGTTTTGTCGTAGATGGAGACCGGGACGACGAGCTCCTGGCCCTCGGTGATCTTGTCGAAGTCGGGGACCTCGGGGAGTTTGGCGACGGCGCGGAGGCTGGAGTTGGCCTTGGCCAAGTACTGGACATTCATGGCCTTGGGGATCCAGCGGTGGGTGCCCGGGACGGTGGCCTCCGACAGCATGCCCATGGCGACCTCGGCCAGGTTGCAGGCGGCGATGGCGTGGAAGGTACCCAAGTGGTTGTGGATGCCGAACCACTTGGGGGCGGTGACCTCGCAGAGGCCGGGTTCCAGGCGGACGACGCTGGGGAGGACGGTGCCGAAGTAGGGGACGCGCGCGACCATGCCGAGCGAGAAAAGGGTGTGGCCGATGCGGTTGTCGGGGAGCTTCTTCCAGCCGCGGTAGGTGGCGGTCTCTTTGGTCATGCCGCGTATCTTACTCAGAAGTAAGATACGCGGTCACTACGGGAGATCGAGTAGCCGTCGCAGCGCGCGGTCGATGCTTTCCATGGTTTCGCTGTCCACGACGAACAACAGGTTGTCCGGCAGGCGGCCGGTCGGCGGAGGCGGGTGGCGGCCGCGGTAAATCATGGGTGAAATGTGAACAATGACCGATTCGCTGACGGATATGGAATCGCCCGGCGATTGCTAGCTTGAGCAGCCGTGTCTCGGGACACGGGTGGTCCCGGTGCCGATTCACCGGTCGGTTGGGGATTGGAGATCTCGAAAAACATGCGTATTCGCACCGCCGTGGCGACCCTGGGACTGGCGCTCACCGGCGCTGCTGCCGCCGCCACCTGCTCGGCCGGCTCGGCTGCCGCCATCACTCCGTTCAGCGACCCCAGCATCGGTATCTATGCCGGAGTTTCGCTGGATCGCAACGAGGCCGCGGCGCTGAACAACAGCCCGCTGCCCGGGATGCTGAACGGTTTCCTCGGCGACAATCTGACCTACATTCTGGATCCGGCGTCGCGGCTGCCGCAGGACGACGACTATGTGTACGCCGACCCGTCCGACGTCATCTCGGAGGTCGCGCACTCCCGCTTCGGTGAGTTCGGTCTGGCCTGGGTCAACCCGAGCTGGAACAACGGCCACCCGTACATGGTCGTGGAAGTGCTCGACCAGTAATCGGCTCTCCCGAACTTCGGCCCGCGGCACCGATTGTGCTGCGGGCCGATCGTTTTCGGTCACCCTGACGACCCGGTGTGACCAGGGCCATCGCCCCGGAGTCCGGGGGAGGGGCGATTTGAAGTCGCCCCGGGGCTCGAGGCATACTATTCGGGTTGCCCACACCGGGTTGCGTCTTTTCCGTTGGATCAGCGCAGGTGACAGGCAAGCAAGACCGAATTTTGCACCCCGCCTGAAAGCGGCGTGGGTGCGTCCGGGACACTGTTCCGAGGCTCGTGGAGATTTGCTCAGGGCTGAGGAATGTGCGGCGGCGCGACACGCCCGACCGCGTGGACCGGATGAACCATGACAGATGAACAGCGGCGATGGACGGGTCCCGAGGGGCCGGTCGTGTGTGTTGTGGCTGATGCGTCTTCGTGTGTTCGGGCTGTGCAAATGAGGGTGGTTCGAGAGGGAAACCTCTTGGATCACAACGTAAGCGGAGAAAAGGACACTCAGCGTGGCGGGACAGAAGATCCGCATCAGGCTCAAGGCCTACGACCATGAGGCGATCGACGCGTCTGCGCGCAAGATCGTCGAGACGGTGACCCGTACCGGCGCCCGTGTGGTCGGCCCGGTGCCGTTGCCTACCGAGAAGAACATCTACTGCGTCATCCGGTCGCCGCACAAGTACAAGGACTCGCGCGAGCACTTCGAGATGCGTACGCACAAGCGGCTTATCGACATCCTCGACCCGACGCCGAAGACGGTTGACGCTCTCATGCGTATCGACCTGCCGGCCAGCGTCGACGTCAACATTCAGTGACGGGGACTTCGAATATGACTGACAACAAGACTCGTCCGGCCGCGGGCATCCTGGGCACCAAGCTCGGCATGACCCAGGTCTTCGACGAAAAGAACCGCGTCGTTCCCGTGACCGTCGTCAAGGCCGGTCCGAACGTCGTTACCCAGATCCGCACCGTGGAGCGCGACGGCTACTCCGCCGTCCAGGTCGCTTTCGGCGCCATCGACCCGCGCAAGGTGAACAAGCCGGTCTCCGGCCAGTTCTCCAAGGCCGGTGTCACCCCGCGCCGCCACATCGCCGAGCTGCGCGTCGCTGACGCCTCGGCCTTCGAGGTCGGCCAGGAGATCAACGCCGACGCTTTCGAAGAGGGCAGCTACGTCGACGTGACCGGCACCTCCAAGGGCAAGGGCTTCGCGGGCACCATGAAGCGTCACGGTTTCCGTGGCCAGGGTGCCTCGCACGGTGCGCAGGCTGTGCACCGTCGCCCCGGCTCCATCGGTGGTTGCTCCACCCCGGGCCGCGTGTTCAAGGGCATGCGCATGTCCGGCCGGATGGGTAACGACCGCGTCACCACGCAGAACCTCTCGGTCCACAAGGTGGATGCCGAGAACGGCCTGCTGCTGATCAAGGGCGCGATCCCGGGCCGCACCGGCGGCGTCGTGATCGTCAAGAGTGCAGTGAAGGGTGGTGCCCGGGCATGAGCACCGAGACCAAGACCAACCTGACCCTCACGGTCAAGGCCGCCGGCGGCAAGACCGAGGGCACCGTCGAGCTCCCCGCGGAGATCTTCGACGTGACCGCGAACATCGCGCTGATGCACCAGGTCGTCGTGGCCCAGCAGGCCGCGGCTCGCCAGGGCACGCACGCCACCAAGACCCGCGGTGAAGTCCGCGGTGGTGGCAAGAAGCCGTACCGCCAGAAGGGCACCGGCCGCGCGCGCCAGGGTTCGACCCGTGCGCCGCAGTTCGCCGGCGGTGGCACCGTCCACGGCCCGCAGCCGCGTGACTACACCCAGCGCCTGCCCAAGAAGATGAAGGTCGCCGCACTGCGTGGCGCCCTGTCGGATCGCGCCCGCAACGAGCGCATCCACGTCATCACCGAACTGGTTGCCGGTCAGACCCCGTCGACCAAGGCCGCCAAGAGCTTCCTGGCCGAGCTCTCGACCCGCAAGCAGCTCCTGGTTGTGGTGGGCCGCGAGGACGTCACCACGTGGAAGTCCGTGGCGAACCTGCAGAACGTGCACCCGATCGCTCCCGATCAGCTGAACACCTACGACGTGCTGAAGGCCGATGAGGTCATCTTCTCCGTCGAGGCGCTCAACGCCTTCGTGCACGGCCCTGCCGAAGCTGCACAGGAGGAGAGCAAGTGACCACCATCGCCGACCCCCGCGACATTCTGCTCGCGCCGGTGATCTCCGAGAAGTCCTACGGACTGATCGAAGAAGGCACCTACACCTTCATCGTGCACCCGGACTCGAACAAGACGCAGATCAAGATTGCCGTCGAGAAGGTTTTCGGCGTCAAGGTGACCTCCGTCAACACCGCCAACCGTCAGGGCAAGCGCAAGCGGACCCGCTTCGGTTACGGCACGCGCAAGAGCACCAAGCGCGCGCTCGTGACCATCTCGGCCGACAGCAAGCCCATCGAGATCTTCGGAGGCCCGGTCGCGTAAGCGTCTGGGACTTCAGAAAGTAGAGAAGAACTCATGGCAATCCGTAAATACAAGCCGACTACCCCGGGTCGCCGCGGTGCCTCGGTCTCGGACTTCGCCGAGATCACCCGCTCGACCCCCGAGAAGTCGCTGCTGCGTCCGCTCACCAAGACCGGTGGCCGTAACGCTCAGGGCCGCATCACCACTCGTCACAAGGGTGGCGGCCACAAGCGTGCCTACCGTCTGATCGACTTCCGTCGTTTGGACAAGGACGGCATCCCGGCCAAGGTCGCGCACATCGAGTACGACCCGAACCGCACCGCGAACATCGCGCTGCTGCACTTCGCGGACGGCGAGAAGCGCTACATCATCGCGCCCAAGGGCATCGCCCAGGGCACGAAGATCGAGTCCGGCCCCGGCGCCGACATCAAGCCCGGCAACAACCTGCCGCTGCGCTCGATCCCGACCGGTACCACGGTGCACGCCGTGGAGCTGCGTCCGGGTGGTGGCGCCAAGCTGGCTCGTGCCGCGGGCATGTCCATCCAGCTGCTGGGTAAGGAAGGCGCCTACGCCGTCCTGCGTATGCCCTCCGGTGAAATCCGTCGTGTCGATGTGCGCTGCCGCGCCACCATCGGCGAGGTCGGCAACGCCGAGCAGTCGAACATCAACTGGGGCAAGGCCGGCCGTATGCGGTGGAAGGGCGTTCGCCCGACCGTCCGTGGTGTGGTCATGAACCCGGTCGACCACCCGCACGGTGGTGGTGAAGGTAAGACCTCCGGTGGTCGCCACCCGGTCTCGCCGTGGGGCAAGCCCGAGGGCCGCACCCGTAAGCCCAACCGTCCGAGCGACAAGCTCATCGTCCGCCGCCGCGGCAAGAAGCGTTAAGGAGGAGGTTAAAGATGCCACGTAGCCTGAAGAAGGGCCCGTTCGTCGACGGACACCTCCTCAAGAAGGTGGACGTTCAGAACGAGAAGGGCACGAAGCAGGTCATCAAGACCTGGTCGCGTCGTTCCACCATCATTCCGGATTTCATCGGCCACACGTTCTCGGTCCACGACGGCCGCAAGCACGTGCCGGTGTTCGTGTCCGAGAACATGGTTGGACACAAGCTCGGTGAGTTCGCGCCGACTCGTACGTTCAAGAGCCACGTCAAGGAAGATCGGAAGAGCAAGCGGCGATGAGCACTGAAACTCAGAACCTGACCGCGCGCGCGACCGCCAAGCACGTTCGCGTGACGCCGATGAAGGCGCGCCGTGTCGTGGACCTGGTCCGCGGCCGTTCCGTCCAGGACGCCCTCAACATCCTGAAGTTCGCTCCGCAGGCCGCGAGCGAGCCGGTCGCCAAGGTGGTGGCTTCGGCCGCGGCCAACGCCGAGAACAACCTCGGCCTCAACCCGGCGACGCTGGTCATCTCGACCGCGTTCGTCGATGAGGGCGCCACCATGAAGCGTTTCCAGCCGCGTGCCCAGGGCCGTGCGTTCCGGATCCGCAAGCGCACCAGCCACATCACCATCGAGGTCGAGAGCGTGCCCACTGCCGGTACCACTCGTAACCGGAAGGGAGGGGCAAAGTAAATGGGACAGAAGATCAATCCCCATGGCTTCCGCCTCGGCATCACCACGGACTGGAAGTCGCGTTGGTACGCGGACAAGCAGTACGCGGACTACGTGAAGGAAGACGTCGCGATCCGTAAGCTCCTCGCCACTGGCATGGAGCGGGCCGGCATCTCCAAGGTCGAGATCGAGCGCACCCGTGATCGCGTCCGTGTGGATATCCACACCGCGCGTCCGGGCATCGTGATCGGCCGTCGTGGCGCGGAGGCCGACCGCATCCGCGCCGAGCTGGAGAAGCTCACCAAGAAGCAGGTTCAGCTGAACATCCTCGAGGTCAAGAACCCCGAGTCGGATGCGCAGCTGGTTGCTCAGGGTGTGGCCGAGCAGCTGTCGAACCGTGTGGCGTTCCGTCGCGCGATGCGTAAGGCGATCCAGTCGGCCATGCGTTCGCCGAACGTCAAGGGCATCCGGGTGCAGTGCTCCGGCCGTCTCGGCGGTGCGGAAATGTCGCGTTCGGAGTTCTACCGTGAGGGTCGCGTGCCGCTGCACACCCTGCGTGCGGACATCGACTACGGCCTGTACGAGGCCAAGACCACCTTCGGCCGTATCGGCGTGAAGGTCTGGATCTACAAGGGTGACATCGTCGGTGGCAAGCGTGAGGTCACCGCGACCGCCGCTCCGTCGGGCGATCGTCGCGAGCGTCGTGAGCGGCCGAGCCGTCCCCGTCGTTCCGGTGCCCAGGGCACCACGGCTACCAGCACTGAGGCCGGCCGTGCCGCGACTGCCGTCGCGGACGCTCCGGCAGAGACGACCCAGGAGGGCTGACCTATGTTGATGCCTCGCAAGGTCAAGCACCGTAAGCAGCATCACCCGGGCCGTTCCGGTATGGCCAAGGGCGGCACCGCGGTGTCGTTCGGTGAGTACGGCATCCAGGCTCTGGAGCCGGCTTACGTGACCAACCGTCAGATCGAGTCGGCGCGTATCGCGATGACCCGCCACATCAAGCGTGGCGGCAAGATCTGGATCAACATCTACCCCGATCGCCCGCTCACCAAGAAGCCGGCCGAAACCCGCATGGGTTCCGGTAAGGGTTCGCCGGAGTGGTGGATCGCGAACGTGAAGCCCGGTCGGGTCATGTTCGAGATGTCCTACCCGAACGAGGAGACCGCTCGTGAGGCCCTGCGCCGCGCGATGCACAAGCTCCCCATGAAGTGCCGCATCGTGACCAGGGAGGAGCAGTTCTGATGGCTACCGCTAATCCGGCCGCAGAGCTCCGCGAGCTCGACGACGACGCGCTCGTGGCCAAACTGCGCGAGAACAAGGAAGAGCTGTTCAACCTGCGCTTCCAGATGGCGACCGGTCAGTTGCAGAACAACCGTCGCCTGCGTGTGGTCCGTCATGAGATCGCCCGCATCTACACGGTCATGCGCGAGCGCGAGCTCGGCCTGGCCTCCGGTCCTGAAGGCAAGGGAGACGCCGCATGAGCGACGTAAAGGGCCCGGCCAAGACGCCGGCCAAGCAGGAGGAGCGGGGCCAGCGCAAGGTGCGCATCGGCTACGTCGTCTCCGACAAGATGACCAAGACCATCGTGGTCGAGCTGGAAGATCGCGTGAAGCACAAGCTTTACGGCAAGATCATCCGCACCACCTCGAAGGTGAAGGCGCACGACGAGAACGAGATCGCCGGCATCGGCGACCGCGTGCAGCTGATGGAGACCCGTCCGCTGTCCGCCACCAAGCGGTGGCGTCTGGTCGAGGTCCTGGAGAAGGCCAAGTAAGCCTCTCCACGACTTGATCGTCGTAAGAACATTTCGGCCCGCTTCCCAGTAGGGAAGCGGGCCGGTGTTTTTGGGGGAGGAGACATCGGCCCGCTGTCGGCGGGCCGCGGTGGCCGACTGTTCGGTGGCCTGGCCCGCTGCCCGATGACCCACTGCCTGGCCTTATGTAGCGGCGGACCCAATTCATTGTGGGCCGATCGGCGGAGCTTCCCCTCCTGATGCGATCGGCCCGCTGCCCGTCAGGGCAGCGGGCCGTTCTTTCTTTTGTGGGCCTGCCCATAGGCGCATTCCGTCTGGGACGCGAGTCCCGGAGATTTACTGCGACACACCAGGATTCATCACATCCGAAACAGACCGCGTTGACTTTGGTATTGCGGCTCGAGTCGCTATCTTTGATGAGCTATGAGGGATGCTGCGACAATGACTTCTGGGGCCTGGCGGACCGACGACCACACCGCGGTGACTTTCCGCGAAGCATCGATCGCATGGGCTCTGGCCGCCCACGAGGTGCTCATCGAAACCGCTTCCGGCTACGGCCATTTCATCACCGTCAACGATCTTGCGGACCGCATCCAGGAGATGTCCGGTATCCGCACCGACGCTCCCACCCGCACCTGGATGGACGCCATCCTGCGCAAGGTGGCCCGCCGCGCCCACAATGCCGGCGAACCCCCGCTGACCTCGCTCTGCCTGAAGCAGAACCACAAGGTCACCGAAAGCTACAAGTACGTCCTGGAATTGAATGTCCTCCCCGTCCCCGAGGACCTCGAGATCCACGCCGCCTACGCCCGCTGGGCCTGCTACTCGGCTTACGGCACCGACGTCCCGCCCGGCATCCCCCCGCTCATCCCCAAGACCGGCGGCAATATCCGCATCCAGTCGGCGCCCGCGGCCCCCGCCCCCGTCGAGATCAAGCCCGAGCAGGTCCGCAAGGCCATGTGCGCCGAATGCTTCACCGAGCTCCCCGCCAACGGCGTCTGCTACTACTGCTGATCAGCTTTCCCTCGTAAGTCCAAGGCCCGCTTCCACTCCGGAAGCGGGCCTTTTGTTCGCGCGGGCCTCACACCGGTTTGTGGCAGACGGCTTCCAGCATGACGCCGTCGAATCCGGTCCAGAAGGTGGCGTAGTACGGCGGCGGATACTGGGGGAATTCCTGTGGCGGGTGCAGGATTTCGTCGCCGCGCCGTTTCGCCCAGTCGTGCACGGCGTCGACGGCCGCGTGGGTGGGCACCATGAAGGCCAGGTGTTGCAGGCCCGGCAGGGCGCGCGAGTAGCCGGGCCGCTCCGCCGGGTAGAAGAACACGTAGGTGCCGATTTTGCGGGCGGCGGGCCAGTAGGCGAACTGGGTGTCGTCGGCGAGCAACGGTTCGTAGTCGAGCAGGGGCATCAGCTCGTCGTAGTAGGCGCGAGCGGCGGTCAGGTCGCTGACATTGATGCCGAGGTGTCCGAGTGGCATGGCCGGAATCTACTGGGCATGGAGCGGTTCCGGCGAGGTTCCGGATCAGGCTGGGACGGTGGCGGTTTCGACCACGCGGACCAGCGGGGCGAGTTCCGGATTCTTGGCGGCTTCGTCCAGGGCTTCGCGCAGCGCGGCGTCGTTGGTGGGGCGGGCCGCGGCGAGCAGGGCGTGCCCGGCGTCGGTGACCTTGGTGTAGATGCCGCGGCGGTCGTGCGGGCAGAGGTAGCGCTCGCAGAGGCCGCGGTCTTCGAGGCGGGTGACCAGTCGGGTGGTGGCCGACTGGGACAGCACGATGGCATCGGCCACCTGCTTCATGTTCAGCATGCCGCCGTCGCCGTCGTGCTGCCGGGAGAGCACGTCGAGCAGGGAGTATTCGCGGACGCTGAGGTCGTGCCCGGCTTCGAGGGCGCGTTCGATGTGGGCTTCGATCCTGCCGTGCAGCAGTGAGAGCGCGCACCAGCCTTGGGCGAGCACGGTCATGGCGGGATCGGTGGCGGTCATCGGCGTTTCCTCTGGTCAGGGCGGCTGTCACCACGATACCACTCGCCCGCAATAGCCAGCGCTTGCAAATAACCCGCGCCTGCAATTATTGTGAGTGCACGTTAAGCGCTTTTGCAATCGTTCGGGAAGGATCGGCTCATGCCGCTCGCACTGATCGCCCTGGCCATCGGGGCCTTCGGAATCGGAACCACCGAGTTCGTCATCATGGGATTGCTGCCCGAGGTCGCCGGGGAGTTCGCGGTCACCATCCCCACCGCCGGCTGGCTGGTCACCGGTTACGCGCTCGGCGTCGTGCTCGGCGCGCCGATCATGACCGTGCTGGGCACCAAGGTCCCGCGCAAGCGAATGCTGATGCTGCTCATGGGTTTGTTCATCGCCGGCAATCTGCTCTCCGCCGTCGCCCCCGCCTTCGGCATCATGCTGCTGGGCCGGATCGTGGCCTCGTTGGCGCACGGCGCGTTCTTCGGCATCGGCGCGGTGGTGGCCGCGGAGCTGGTCGCGCCGGACCAGAAGGCGGGCGCGATCGCCACCATGTTCACCGGCCTGACCATCGCGAATGTGGTTGGCGTGCCGCTGGGTACGCTGATCGGCCAGCATGTGGGCTGGCGCGTCACCTTCGCCGTCGTCGCGCTGCTGGGCGTGGCCGGACTGGTCGGTATCGCCAAGCTGGTCCCGGAGCTGCCCAAACCCGAGGACGTACGGGTACGCCAGGAAGTGGCCGCCTTCAGCAATATTCAGGTCCTGCTGGCCATGGGCATGACCGTGCTCGGCTTCGGCGCGGTATTCGCCGCCATCACCTATATCGCCCCGATGATGACCACCGTCGCGGGCTTCGCCGACACCTCGGTGAGCTGGCTGCTGATCCTGCTCGGCCTGGGCATGGTGGCCGGAAACCTGTTGGGCGGCAGGTTCGCCGACCGCGCGCTGATGCCCATGCTGTACGGCTCGCTGGCCGCCCTGAGCCTGACCCTGATGCTGTTCACCGTCACCGCGCACGTCAAGGTGCTCGCCGCCGTCACCCTGTTCCTGGTCGGCGCACTGGGTTTCGCGAGCGTGCCGTCCTTGCAGAAGCGGGTGCTGGACCACGCGCACTCCGCGCCGACGCTGGCCTCCGCCATGAACATCGGCGCCTTCAACCTCGGTAATGCCTTGGCCGCGTGGCTGGGTGGATTGGTGCTGGCGGGCGGGTTCGGCTATACCGCGCCGAACTGGGTGGGTGCGGCGATGGCGGCCGCCGCGCTCGGGCTGGCGGTGCTGTCGGCGGCGCTGGAGCGCCGGGGGCGGTCCGGGGAGCCGGTGGCCGCACCCGCGGAGCTCGCCGTCGCACGAGGCTGATCGCCCCTGAAACCCGAAGGCCCGCTTGCCCTTTGCCGGTGAGCGGGCCTGCTCGTATGTCAGCGCGGAAGGCTATTTGTCCGCCGCGACCGGTTTGACGGTCATGCTCCCGCCTTTGCTGCACCAGGTCCGCGCCTGGGCGATGAAGGCGGATTCGGTGTTGTTCGGCGGATAGATCCGCAATCCCGCGACGTTCACCGGCAGGCATTGGTCCACCGGGTAGACATCGACGCTGGTGACGGTCCCCAGGGTCGATGCGGCGCGCGCCCCCGGTTCCAGTCGCACCGCCGGGGTGTCGCCACCGTCACGGGTGGCGGGGTCGCCGATCGGCCCGCCGTCGGGTCCGCCGGTGTAGGACACCCCGGGATAGCCCTGGATCGAGCACGGCTCGGTACCGGTATTGGTGAACACGATCGGGAAGTACTGATGCCCCGCCGCACCCTGACCGCTACCGAGCGTGATCGCCAATTGCTGTGTCCGGCAGGCGGACAGCCCGCCGGGTGCGGTGGTGGTCGTGATCGTCGCGCTCGGCGCCGTGGTCGCCGAGCTGGTGGCCGGTTGCCCGGTCGGGCTCGGTGCGGTGGTGGTGATGTCGGAGAAGGTGGTCTCGGTGGCCCGCGGCGGGCTGGAGGTGTCCTCCGGCGCGCAGCCGGCGGTGACCGCGCTCGCCGCGATGAGGCACCAGAGGACCTTCCGGGTCACCGTCATCGCTCAATGGTAAACCGGCGTCCCCGTGAGAGAGACTGGAAATTAGCACTTTTCGGGACTATTCCGACATTCGAAACCGCGCGTTCTTGAGGGATAATTCGGGCGCTGCTAACCTCGGCGACGTGCCCGCTACCGGGCATGATTTCTCAGCGTGATCGGTGAGAGTGCATGCTCGGCAACGCATTGCGGATTGCCATCGTAGGAATGGGGCCGCGTGGTCTTAATGTCTTCGAACGAATTTGTGCCAATGCCCGGCAGTTAGGTAATTCCGCGGGCGTGGAACTGGTGCTCATCGACTCCGCGCGGGTCGGCACCGGAGCCGTATGGCGTACCGGTCAACCCGCCCACCTGCTGATGAACACGGTGGCAGAGCAGGTTACGGCCTTCACCGACGACAGCGTGGATATGGCCGGACCGGTCGATCGCGGACCCAGTCTGTACGAATGGGCCAACTTTCTGGCCAAGATAGGCAATTTCGCGGGATTGCCCGCCGCCGCCTATCGGGAAGCGCAGCGCATCCGCCCGGAAAGCTATCCGCCGCGCTACTTCTACGGCCATTACCTGCGCTGGGTATTCGAACGCACTCGTGATCACTATGCGGAATGGGTGCACGCACGCGAAATCACGGCAACCGCCGTCGATTTGCGGGACGGACCCGGCGGCCTGCAAGAACTGGAGCTGAGCACCGGCGAACGCCTGCGCGGACTGCACGCGGTGGTGCTGGCCCAGGGGCATCTGGCCGAACTCGGCGCGAACCAGCCCGGCGCGCTGCCGGATTCGGCGCGGCGGCTCGGCCTCGGCTACGTGCCGCCCGCCAATGCCGCCGATATCGACCTCGACCGGATTCCGGAGCGCGAACCGCTGCTCATCCGCGGCCTCGGGCTCACCTTCTTCGACTATCTGGTGCTGCTCACCGCCGGGCGCGGCGGCCGGTTCAAGGAATGCGATGCCGGAATGGAGTACATCCCGTCCGGCCGGGAACCGCAGATCATAGCGGGCTGCCGGCGCGGCGTGCCGCATCACGCGCGGGGCGAGAACCAGAAGGGAGTGGCCGAGCGGTACCTGCCGGTGCTGCTCGATGCGGAGCGGATAGCCGAATTACGCCGCCGCGCACGGCAATCCGGTGATGTGTCGTTCCGCAAGGACGTGTGGCCGCTGATCGCCCGCGAGGTGGAGTCGGTGTACTACTCCGGACTGCTGGCCGACCGGCTCAGCCCGCTCCGGCTGGAATCCTTCCGGGCCCGCTATCTCGCCGCTCCCACCGCCGTCGAAGCGGGAGAACTGCTGGGGCGCTTCGGTATTCACGATCGGCAGCGCTGGGACTGGTTCAGCCTGGTGGACCCCACCGGCGGGCAGCGCTTCACCGATCCGGCGGCCTTCCAGGACTGGCTGCTGGCCTACCTGGACGCCGATGTGCGCCAGGCGAGATTGGGGAATGTGCGCGGCCCGGTGAAGGCCGCCCTCGATGTGCTGCGGGATCTGCGCAACGAGGTCCGGCTCGTGGTCGACTACGGCGGTATCGCGGGGTCGTCGTATCGGGATGATCTGGACCGCTGGTACACGCCGATGAACGCCTTCCTCTCCATCGGCCCGCCGGCCGGGCGGATCGCCGAGCTGGCGGCGCTCATCCGGGCCGGGGTGGTGCGGGTGGTCGGCCCCGGTATGCGGGTCGGTATCGACGGGCCCGAATTCGTGGCGCGCTCACCGCAGGTCGGGGGCTCGGTCGTGACCGGCCGCACCCTCATCGACGCCTGGCTGCCTGCCCCGGACCTGCGGCGCACCGCGGATCCCCTGCTGCGCAACCTGGTCCGCCGCGAACAGGCCCGCGACTACGTCATCGGCTCCCCGGACGGCAGCGCCTACCGCACCGGCGGGCTGGCCGTCGCGCCCGGCACCCACCACGTGGTGGAGGCGGGTGGCCGGATTCACCCGCGCCGCTTCGCTTTCGGCGTCCCGACCGAGGCGGTGCGCTGGGTGACCGCCGCCGGGCCGCGCCCCGGCGTCAATTCGGTGACCCTCGCCGACGGCGATGCCATCGCCCGCGAGATCCTCACCGCCCACCGCTACCAAGAATCAGCGAATTCCCTTGAAAGGCAAGACGATATGACGGTCGAGTGCGGCCTGCTCACCCCGGTGGGCGTGGGCACGCCGGTGGAATCCCTGCTGGGCGACGATGCCTGGATCGAGGCCATGCTGGAGGTGGAGCTGGCGCTCGCGCGGGCCCAGGCGCGGCTGGGCATGGTGCCGCCGGCCGTCACCGAACACCTCGCCATCGCGGTGCGCGAGCACGAGTTCGATCCGCGCGAGATCGCCGAAGCCGCACGGGGAGCGGCGAATCCGGTGGTGTGCTTCGTGGAGCGGCTGCATCGCGCGGTCGCCGAGGTGGATCCGGTCAGTGCCGACTACGTGCATTACGGCTCCACCAGTCAGGACATCCTGGACACCGCCGCCATGCTGATCGCCTCGAGGGTGCTCTCGGTCATCATCGCCGACCTGGACTGTGTGCTGGCCTCGCTCGCCGACCTGGCACGCGACCATCGCAGCACGCCGATCGCGGGCCGTACCCTCGCCATGCACGCGGTCCCCACCACCTTCGGCGCCAAAGTGGCGATCTGGATGCAGGGTCTGCTCGACGCCCGTGACCGGCTCACCGGGGTCCGTGCCACGCTGCCGGTCCAATTGGGCGGCGCGGCAGGCACTCTCGCCTCCTATGTGGAGTGCGCCCGGTGCGCGGAGTCCGAACTCGCCCAGGCCCCGGCCGCCGAGATCGCCCAGCGGCTCACCGCGGAATTCGCGGCGGAACTCTCGCTCGCCACCAGCCCCATGCCCTGGCACACCGCTCGGACGCCCATCGCGGATCTGGCCTCGGCGCTGGCGCTCACCTCGGGTGTGCTCGGCAAGCTCGCGGTGGACGTGATCTCCCAATCCCGCAGCGAGGTGGGCGAACTCGCCGAACCCGCCGCGGCCGGCCGCGGTGAATCCTCGGCCATGCCGCAGAAGCGAAATCCGGTGCTCAGCACCATGATTCGCGCGGCGGCCCTGCAAGTCCCCGGTTTGGCGTCCACCCTCTTCGGGACGCTGCTCGCCGAGGACGAGCGCCCCGCCGGGGCCTGGCATGCCGAATGGCGTCCGCTGCGGGACTGCCTGCTCCTGGTCGGCGGTGCGGCCCACACCGCCGTGGAACTCGCCGACGGCCTGACCGCCGACGCCGACCGCATGACCGCGAACCTGGCCCTCAGCGCGGGCCAGATTGTCTCCGAACGCCTCTCGATCCGCCTGGGTCCACTGCTCGGCAAACCGGTCGCCAAGAAAACCCTGCAATCGGCGTCCTTCGAAGCCCAATCGACCGCCCGCCCATTGGCCGACATCCTGGCCGAATCCCCGGACATCGCCTTTCACCTGTCCAAACCGGAACTCGCCGACCTGCTCCGCCCCGAGAACTACCTGGGCGCCGCCCCCGACCTGGTAGACCGGGTCCTCCGCCGTCTCTGACCGGGCAACCCTCAACCCGGCAGAGCGATCACCGGGAACTGGTTGCGGCATCCGCCGATGAAATCCGCAACCAGTTCCCCCTGATCACGACCAGCGAACCCGCCCCCAGTTCCCGCGTGCGTGCGTCGGAAATCCGGCGGGCCAGCGAATCCCCGCCCGTAGTTCCTGCGTGTCTCCAGCAGGAACCCGGCGCATC
>NZ_BDBK01000004.1 GCF_001612945.1 Nocardia inohanensis NBRC 100128 | reverse complement strand
TAGCGCATCCAGCCCGTGGTTCCCGCTTGCCTCCAGCAGGAACCCGGCGACCTAGCGCATCCAGCCGGTAGTTCTCGCGTGCCTCCAGCAGGAACTCGGCGGACCTGGGATTCGGGGTTTCAGGGGCTTGCCCCTGAGAGTTCCGAGAGTTGGGACTACCCGAAGAGGCGCTTGGGCGGGCGGTTCGACGCGGCCCGGCGCTCGGCTTCCTTGATCTTCACCCGCTCGGCTTCCTTGCGGACCTCGACCAGGTTCTCGCGCTCGCGCAGCAGCCATTCGGGCGGGTCGGCCAGCAGTGCGGCGATCTGCTCGGCATCGAGGGCCTCCTCGATGCCCGCGCGCGCCAGCCCGGAGTTGGATACTCCGAGTTTGCGAGCCACCACCTCGCGGGGGAACGGACCGGTCTCGCGCAACTCGGTCAGCCACTGCGGCGGGTTGGTGCGCAGCTCTTCGAGCTGGGCGCGGGTGACCGGGTTGTCGCGGAACTCCTCAGGGGCCGCCGGCAGGTAGATGCCGAGCTTGTTGGCAGCGGTCAGCGGCTTCATGGTCTGGGGGTTCTTGTCCGGGCTCACCGATCAAGGGTATCGGGCGGCCCGCGGGAACCGGGCGCGCGGTGTGGTGATGCGGGCGCGGTGCAATAGCCTGGGTGGAATGAGCCGGTTCGAGTCCATCGATGTGGAACGACTGCGGTGGTTCGTCGCGGTCGCGGAGGAGTTGCACTTCGCGCGTGCGGCCAAGGCGCTGGGGATATCCCGGCAGCGCTTGAGCGGCACGGTGATCGAACTGGAGGAGGAGCTCGGGACGAAGTTGTTCCTGCCCGGCGTGAGCCCGACCACCCTCAGCGATGACGGTCGGGAGCTGCTCGAGGCGGCGCGCGAGATCCTCGCGGCCACGGCGGCCGCGCAGCCCGAGCCGGCGGCGGACGGCGGGCCGAGCCTGCGGGTCGGTTTCGTACCCGGGGTGACGGTGACCAAATGGGAGCGGGTGTGGGCGGACCGGTTCCCGGAGACTCCGCTGCGTTTGATTCCGGTGCCGATGCAGGAGCAGGAGCGCGCGCTGCGCGAGGGCGGCGTGGACATGTGCTTCGTGCGCCTGCCCATCGACCGCGAGGGTATGAGCGCCATCCCGCTCTATCGCGAGCTGCCCGTGGTGGTGGTGCCCAAGGATCATCCGATCGCCGCCTTCGACGCGGTGAGTACGGCGGATCTGGCGGACGAGCGCATGCAGGACGCCTCGGATATCGATGACGCCGCCATGACCATGGAGCTGGTGGCGGCGGTGAGCGGTGCGGCGATCGTGCCGCATTCGATCGCCCGCCTGCACCATCGCAAGGATCTGGTCTACCGCACCGTCACCGATGCCCCGGACACCGAAGTGGCCCTGGCCTGGCCGACCGCGCACACCGGTGGCCTGGTGGAGGAGTTCGTCGGTGTGGTGCGCGGCCGCTCCGCCAACAGCTCGCGCTCGCAGTCGGCTCGAGCGGAGCAGCCGAAGAAGCCGGCCGCGGCCGCGAAGAAGTCGTCCGCGGGTGGCAAGAAGCCGCCGAGCGGTGCCAAGGCCAAGGCCGCGGCGCGCAAGCCCGCATCGCGCCGAGGCCGATAACTCCAGCTCGAAGGGCCCGTCTCCGTTGGGAGACGGGCCCTTTCGCATCTCAGGGGAAGTTCAGGGTCGTCTCAGGGTTGCGCTATACGTATACGTCTACTTATAGTGATTACACGAGCTCGAGAGCTCCGGGGTTGTACTGAGAACGCTTGCTACACAGTGTGTTTCGGCGTACCGCGACACACTGCTCTGTCCGAATGCCTATATGCGCATTCATGAATGAATTGGAGCCTGTCATGGCCATCGACATCCAGAAGACCGAAGACGACACCCAGCCCGCCCTGCCTTCGGGCATGCGCGAATTCGAACTGCGCGTGGGCCCCGGCGGCGGCCGCACCCAGAAGTTCACCGGCCGCCTGCTGGCCGAGGCCAACGAGGTCACCAAGGCCGGCACCGAGGTGGTCCGGGTCTACGTGAGCCGCAAGGGCAAGTTCGTCGTGCACCGCCACTACATCGAATGGCAGGACTTCCAGAACGCCACCAAGCATGCCTTCCAGGAGAAGAAGCTCGAATTCGCCACCGCGCGCAGGGTTTCCGATCAGTCCGACTTCTCCGCCCTCACCGACTGGGTCAAGGGCTTCAAAAACTGGCGCGAATTGCTCGGCCTCGGCGACGACGGCTACGGCGACTTCACCCTGGACATCTACGAAACCCTCGATGAACTGCGAGACCGCGTGCCCGCCAAGGTTTTCCGTATCGTGGCGGACATCACAGAGAATCCTTCCGAAACCGTCCTCGACATCTGACTACAAGCGGCCGAAACCCTGAAAGGACTTCTCCCGCATGTTCTCCCGCCTCGGACGATTCGTCGTCAACAAGCCCTGGCTGGTGATCGGTGTCTGGCTGATCGCCATCGTCGGAGTGGTGGCCATCGCGCCCAAGCTCGCCGCCACCACCGACCAATCCGACTTCCTGCCTTCGCATTACGAATCAATTCAGGCGGCGGAGGTGCAGAAGAAGGCCTTCCCCGACAGTCAGCCGCCCGCCGCGCTCATCGTCTTCGAGCGCGCCGACGACGCCCCGCTGACCGATATCGATCTTCAGACCGTGCAGACGGCGGTCGCGAAGCTGAACGAGAAGAAGATCGAGAACATCACCGGCATCGTGGCCGGCGAGCCGCCGCAGAACCGGCTCGTCGATGTCGTCGCGGTCGGTATGACCAAGATGGAGAGTCAGACCGATACCCGGCAGGGGGATGCGGTCAAGGCTCTGCGGGACGCGCTGCGGGAGCAGACCTCCGGAACCGACCTGAAGGCCGGTGTAACCGGTACGGCCGCTTCGAATCTGGATCAGACCGAATCCGGCAACAAAGGGCTGGCGATCATCCTGGTCGCCACCATCCTGCTGATCATCGTGCTGCTGCTGGTCATCTTCCGCAGTCCGGTGATCGCGCTGCTGCCGATCCTCGTGATCATGGCCCTCTCCCCGATGGCGACCGGCCTGATCGGCATGGCGGCCGAGGCGTTCGACCTGAAGATCGACAACTCGGTGCAGGCGCTGCTCTCCATCGTCATGTTCGGCGTCGGCACCGACTACATCCTGTTCCTGATGTTCCGTTTCCGGGAACGGCTGCGCGCCGGCGACGACGCCAAGACCGCCGTGATCAATGCGGTGGAGCGGGTCGGCGAGGCCATCACCTCGGCGGCGGCCGCGGTGATCATCGCCTTCGGTGCGCTGACGCTCTCCTCGATGGGCATGTTCCGCTCCATGGGTTACGCCCTCGCGATCGCCGTCGCGGTGACCCTCGCGGCCGGCCTGACGCTGGTCCCCGCCATCGTCTCGCTGTTGGGCACCAAGGTGTTCTGGCCGTCGAAGGCGTGGCAGGTGGACCCGAAGGGGGCGCGTTTCACCGCTATCGGCTCGGCATTGGGTAAGCGTCCGGCGGTGTTCGCGGTGGCCTCCGGCGGTGTGCTGCTGGCGTTGGGCGTCTTCGCCCTCGGTTTCAATCCGACCTTCGACCTGAGCTCCGGCTCGACCTCGAATGCCGCGGAATCGGTTGTGTACCAGAAGGAAATGCTCAAGGGCATGCCGGCGGGCACCACGCAGCCGTCGCAGGTGTATCTGAGCAGTGCGGGCGCCGGGCAGTTGAGCGACGATCAGCTGAACAACTACCGCACCGCCCTGACCGGGGTCGAGGGCGTGGGCCAGGTGTCGCCGCCGAAGTTGTCGCAGGACAAGACGATTGCCGAATATCAGGTGACGCTGAACTCCGCGCCGGAGTCGGATGCCGCACTCGATATCGTCAGCGGGCCGCTGCGGGATACCGCGCACAGTGCCGCGCCGACCGGCACCGAGGCCAGGGTGGGTGGCCTGACGTCGATCTTCGTCGACTTCAAGGCGGCCATGAACCGGGACTACAAGGTGGTCTTCCCGGTGGCCGCGATCCTGATCATGCTGGTGCTGGGTTTGCTGCTGCGCTCGGTGGTGGCCCCGTGGTACCTGATGGCCTCGGTCTTCCTGGGCTTCGCGGCCACCCTCGGCTCGGCGGTGCTGATCTTCCAGCACGTGCAGGGCGACACCGGCCTGATCTTCACGATGCCGATCATCATGTACCTGTTCGTGGTGGCCCTCGGGACCGACTACAACATCCTGATGGTGGCCCGGCTGCGTGAGGAGGCCCGCGAGGGCAACGACCCGCACACCTCGGCGGCGCTGGCGGTGCGGCATACGGGTCCGACCATCGCGGCGGCCGGTCTGATCCTGGCGGGCAGCTTCGCCTCGATGATGCTGGCGGGCAATTCCATGCTCGAGCAGATGGGCTTCGCCATCTCGGTGGGCATTGCCATCGCGGCCTTCATCATGGCGATGTTCTTCACCCCGGCGGTGACCGCGCTCATCGGCCGCAAGGCGTGGTGGCCCGGGCACGGCGGTGACGCCCGGCAGCCGATCGACGACGCCAGTTCGGATTGGACCGCCTACGACTACGATCCGGCGCGCCGGTAAATCGCAGGTCAGCGAGCCCGCTTCCCTTGGGGGAGGCGGGCTTTCGCGTATCCCGACCGTTGTGACAGAAACGCGTTTCAGTTTTTTCCCGAAAGTGCCTCGCGATGAACTGGACAGCCGATACAGTTCGCCGGACCGCACCCGAAGCGGCCGGTACCAAGGGAGTTATTTTCGATGACCACGTCCGTGAACAAGCGCATCGCCCGCCGAGTCGGCGTCGGGGCCACCGCCCTGGGCGTAATGGCCTGTTCGGCGGCTCTGAGCGCGCCCTACGCCTCGGCCGTACCCACCGGTCTCTCGGTGAATGCCCGCAATATCTACGCGGCCTGCACCTACGAGATCACCGCCACCGTCGACCACTGGTTCCCGGTCTCGTTCTGGGACAACGGAGTCATCATCTCCGGCGGCGGTTCGGTGGATCCGGTCAATGGCAAGGCGACCGTGCAATGGACGCCCAAGGGCGCCGGCACCCACACCCTCGGTGTGCTCCAGGGCTCGGCCTGGGAACTGCGGGTCAATGTGGCCCAGCCGACGCTGACCGGCAGCGCCACCTGCGGCGCGGGCCCGCTCGGCTTCCTGGGTTCGTAAGCGCACCACCCGGTTCGAGAGAACCCACGAATTCGATTCGGCGCGACCCGATCACGCCGAATCGTCCCGGGCCTGGCCGGCCCACCATCCTCTGTTCCCTGGCCGGCCAGGCTCGCCCCGACTCGCTAACGCATCGTCGTATGCCAGACCACGGCCGCGGCCAGTGCGCCCGCGCCGTTCACCGACCAGTGCAGCGCGATGGGCGCGAGCAGGCTGCCGCTGCGCCGCCGCAGCCAGGTGAACACCACCCCCGCGCCCGCGGTCGCCACCACGGCCAGCGCGATGCCGGCGATCTGCCCGGCCACGCCGCCGCCGAGGAATCCGCTCAGCCCTTTGTTCCCGCTGGTCAAACCCAGCGACGAGGCGACGTGCCAGAGCCCGAAAAGCATTGAACCGGCCGCGAATACGCCGCGCGCGCCGACCACTCGATCCAGGGTGCCGTGCAGCACGCCCCGGAAAGCCAGCTCCTCGGGGATCGCGGTCTGCAACGGAATCACGATCATCGACGCGATCAGCGCCCCGGAAATGGTGGCGTAGCGATCGGCCAGGAAGAACGGCCGGGTGATCGGCAGCAGCGCCCCGATGGCAACCGCCGTCAGCACCACGCCGACCGCGGCCAGCGCCCACACCGATCCGCGCTTCCAGTGCCGCGGCGAGAGCCCGAGCTCGTGCCAGTCCAGCCCGCGCCGCCGGACCATACCGACCAGCACCACCGCCGCAATCGGCACGGAAATAATGCTGGCCCACGGCGTAGTGAAGTGGGCAATGAGATTCGTGCAGGTCAAGACGACGACAACGACCGCCACATCGATATAGGCGTGCAGCCGGTGACCTGGAGGGGCGGGCTGATCGGCCAGGACGGCGACCGCACCGTTATCGTTTCGAGACATCGCGGCCAGTGTACGTATGGATTCTTAAGACGGGCTTCGAATGTGGCTGATACCCCGGATCGGCCCGTTCACACCCCTTGCGCCCACCCCGCCGGATCATCCCAGGCTTGCAGGTGACGCTCGGTTTCGAAGCGGCGCGGTTGCCGGGTGAGCGGATCGGTGAACTCGAGCACGGCGGCGAGCAATTGCAGCGGCCGGGTGTAGTCGTCGACGGGTTTGTCGGTGAGTTCGGGATAGAAGTCGTCGCCGAGGATCGGCACCCCGAGGCTGTTCATATGCAGTCGCAGCTGATGGGTGCGGCCGGTCTTGGGCCGTAGCCGGTAGCGGCCCAGCCCGCCGCGCTCTTCGATCAGTTCGATATGGGTCTCGGCATTCGGTTCGCCGGGCTCCTCGTATGCCTTGAGCACCTGCCGTTCCTTGACGATCCGGCTGATCACCGTCCGCGGTAGCTCAAGCTCCGGATCGAAGCGCGCGATGGCCTCGTACTCCTTGTGCACCAGGCGCTTGTGGAACAGGGTCTGATACGCCCCGCGCCGCGCCGGATTCACCACGAACAGCACCAGCCCGGCGGTGACGCGATCCAGGCGATGGGCCGGAATCAGATCCGGTAGCTCCAGCTCCTGCCGCAGCCGCACCAGCGCGGTCTGGAGGATGTGCTTCCCGCGTGGAATGGTCGAGAGGAAATGCGGTTTGTCCGCGATCAGAATGTCGTCGTCGCGGTAGACGATGCCGATCTCGAACGGCACCGGCTTCTCGTCCGGCAGATCGCGGTGAAACCACACCGCCCCGCCCGGCACATACGGCGCGTCGGGTGCGATCGGCCCCTCGAGGTCCACGATTCCGCCCTCGCGCAGCAGTTCGTCGATGCGCGCCGGATCCACCCGTGGCAGCCGCTCGACCAGATGGTCGCGAATGGTCGCCCATTCGCCGTCCTCGGGCAGCCGCAGCCGCGCCGGATCCAATCCGTGCCGCTTGGGTAGCGGCGGCTGCTGCCTGCGTCTCACCCGCAAGACCCTAGTCGCGCCGGGTTTGCCGGAACGGCACGGTATGCCCGGCGCGATCGGCGGTCAGAAGCCGCGCACGCGCTCCGGGGTGATCCGGATCGGGGTCGAATAGGTCGAGTAGAACTTCTCGGCGGTCATCCCGATCTCGGCCAGACCGCGGGTGTATTTCTCGGTGTAGCGGGCTTTTTCGTCCGCGGTGAGCGGCTGGTCGTCGATGCGCGCGGTGCCGGTGAAGACGGCCACGTCGCCGCCGCCGGCATCGGTGTTGAAGTTCAGGGTGACCTTGGGATCGTGGGCGATATTGCGCAGCTTGGCCTGTCCGGGTTCGCTGAACAGCAGGAATTCGGTTCCGTCCCAGAGGAACCAGACCGGGTTGGGTGACGGCGCGCCGGAGGGGGTGACGGTGGTGAGCCAGATGATCGTGTCGCGGTCGAGTCGTTCGGCGACGCGTGCGCCGAATTTGGTGCCGGTGTCGACGATGGTCATGACCGTTGGCAACGGCGGTCGCGGGGGAGGGATTCCGGTTCGGCGGGTTTCGGTCATCCGGGGGCCCCGCGCGCGGTACCTCGAAAGTTAGCCTAACCTATCTTCCTGTCGATTCTTGTGTGAGGATCGGGCGAACCGATCGGATCGAGAGGCAGGGCAGATGACGGTGGAGGTAGCGCCGCCCCAGGTGGCGCAGCCCGCGGCGGGGGCCGCCGGGATCGATGAGAAGGCCGCGGCCAAGGCTCGCAAACAGCGGGAAGCCCAGGCGCGCAAGGAGATTCTCGCGCCGGTCGCCGGCACCCTGTCGCTGGCTAGCCTGGTCATCGCCTTCGCCTCGGTCTGCGCGGTGGTGCCGTTCCTGCTCATCGTGTCGGCCTGCCGGGAACTGCTCTCCGACGCGGTGGACACCGGCCGGGTGTGGCGACTGCTGCTGATCGCGGTGATCGTCCTCGTCGTGCGCGCGATCCTGCAAGCCGCCGCGCTGACCTGGTCGCATACCGTCGATGCCGGCTATCAGCTGACGCTGCGCAGGCTGCTGGCGGACAAGCTGACCCGGGTGCCGCTGGGCTGGTTCGGCGAGCGCACCTCCTCGGAGGTCAAGAAGTACCTCCAGGACGATGTGGAGGCGCTGCACTATCTGGTCGCGCACGCCCGCCTGGATTTCGTCGGTTCGGTGACCGTGCCGCTGGTGACGCTCGTCTACCTGGCGACCGTCGATTGGCGGCTCACCCTCGTGCTGCTGCTGCCGCTGGTGATCTACGCGGTCTGCATGAAGCGGATGCTCGACGAGCCCGGCCGCGAACGTCTGCTCGCCTACAACGAATCCGAACTGCGGACCCGCGAGGCGACCGTGGAATTCGTCGACGGCATCCAGGTGGTGCGCGCCTTCGGGCGAGCGGGCAAGGCGTACAGCGAATTCCAGGCCGCGGTGGAGAACCAGACCGACCGTCTGCGCAAGCTGAAGATGCCGGTCATGACGGTGCAATCGATCTCGGACACGGTGGTCGCCCCGGTGTTCGTCATGCTCCTGGTGGTCGTGGCGGGGCTCGCGGGCGTCGGCCTGAACTGGATCGAACCCCTCGACCTGCTGCCGTTCCTGCTGGTCGGATTGGGTTTGGGCAGTTCGCTGCTCGGCCTCGGCTACGGCGCGCAAGCGCTGCGCACGGCGGGTGACGCGGCACTGCGACTGCACGAACTCATGCAGACCCCCGAACTCCCCTCGGGCACCCCCGCGAAAGCCACCCCGTCGAGCATCCCCGCGGGAGCCACCCCGTCGAGCACCTCCTCGGGAGTCACCCCGTCGAGCACCCCCGCGGGAGCCACCCCCGCGTCATCCCCGCGTGCTGTTGGCGGGGATCTCACTGTGAACCCGGGAGATCCCGGCCGAGAGCACGCCGGAATGACGAGCGAAGACGCTGGAATGACGGGCGGAGGCGTGCGTTTCGAAGGCGTGACCTTCGGCTACCGCGATGACCATCAGGTCTTGCGCGGGGTCGATCTGGAGCTCGCGCCCGGCACCATCACCGCGCTGGTCGGCCCCAGCGGCTCGGGCAAGTCCACCCTGGCCAAGCTGCTGCCGCGCTTCTACGACGTGACCGCGGGCCGGATCGCCATCGGCGGCCGCGATATTCGCGATTTCGGCACCGAAGAGCTCTATCGCACTGTCGGCTTCGTCTTCCAGGACGTGCGCCTGATCCGCGGCACCGTCCGCGACAACCTGCTGCTGGCCAAGCCGGACGCCAATGAGGCAGCCCTGGAGCGCGCCGCCCGCGCCGCCCAGATCCACGACCGCATCACCGCCCTGCCGCGCGGCTACGACTCCGAGATCGGCGTCGATGCCATCCTCTCCGGCGGTGAGGCGCAACGTCTTTCGATCGCCCGTGCCCTGCTGGCCGACACCCCGATCCTGGTGCTCGACGAGGCCACGGCCTTCGCCGATCCGGAATCGGAAGCAGCCGTGCAGGACGCGCTCGCGGTGCTGGTGGCCGGTCGCACGGTGCTGGTCATCGCGCACCGCCTGCACACCATCACCGGCGTGGATCGAATCCTGGTGCTGGAGAACGGAACCCTGGTCGAACAGGGCGATCATGCCACCCTGAGCGTCGCGGGCGGCACCTACCAGCGGCTCTGGGAAATCAACGAAGCGGCGCTGACCGCCGTCACCTTGGAGGGATCGCGGTGATCCGCAAGCTTTTCGCACTGGTGCCGGGCGAATTCGCCCCGCTCACCCCGAAACTCGTCGCCGCGATTCTGGCCCAGGCGCTCAGCCAGGCCGCCGCCTACGTGCTGCTGGTCCCGGTGCTGCAAGCCCTGTTCCGTGACGAACTGAGCCGCGCCTGGACCTGGACCGGCTGGCTGGCCTTGGCGGTGGCGGGCGTCGTTCTGTTCAGCTACCTGCAAGCAGTGCTGGGCCTGCGCATCGGTATCGGTATGCAGCACGGCCTGCAAACCCGTATCGGCGATCATCTGAATGCCTTGCCGCTGGGCTGGTTCGACGGGCAGAACGCGGGCGCGCTGTCCCGCGTGGTGGTGGAGAACGTGCGCGAGGTGCAGGGCCTGATCGCCTATCTGCTGGCCAAGATCCTCACCGGCATCGTGGTCCCGCTGGGTGTGGCGGTCGGCATGTTGTTCATCGATTGGCGCATCTCGCTGGCGATGCTGGTGGCCGCGCCGGTGCTGTACCTGGTGAACCGCTGGGCGGGGCGCTCGTATGTGGCCGCCGACGAGCAGATGCACGAGGCCGCCTCCGAAGCCAACGCGCGGGTACTGGAATTCGCGCAGGCGCAACCGGTGCTGCGTTCCTTCGGTGCGGTCGGCGCGGGCAACCGCGCCCTGGACGCCGCGCTGGAACGTCAGCGCAAGGCCACCTTCGGCATGATGTTCGCCGCCGTACCCGGCCTCATCGTCTTCTCCCTGCTGGTGCAGGCGATCTTCCTGGCGCTGGTCTACCTGGTGGTCGGCCGCGTCACCGGCGGAGCCATTTCGGCCGCCGCCGCCATCGCGCTGATCGCGGTCAGCTCCCGCTTCATCGAACCCTTGAACCAGGCGGCCCAGCTCGGTGGCGCGTTGCGTGCCGCCGCGGCCGCCGCCGACCGGGTCAGCGCCCTGCTCTCCGAACCGGTACTGCCGCAATGGGAATCGGAAGACGAGATCGTCCCGGGCGCTCCCGACGTCGTCTTCGACCAGGTCAGCTTCGGTTACCGCACCGGTGAACAGGTCCTCTCGGAGCTCTCCTTCACCGTCCCGGCCGGCACCACCACCGCCATCGTCGGTCCCAGTGGCGCAGGCAAATCCACCGTTCTGCGCCTGGCGGCCCGCTTCCACGACGCCGATTCCGGCAAGGTGACGGTCAGCGGCCACGAGGTGCGCAAACAACCCACCGAGCTGCTGCTGAACCATATGTCCCTGGTCTTCCAGAACGTCTACCTCTTCAATCGTTCTGTCCTGGAGAACATCCGGGCCGGCCGCCCCGACGCCTCCGACGCCGAGGTCCTCGCCGCTGCCCGCGCTGCCCGCGTGGACGAGATCGCCGACCGCCTCCCCGAGGGCTGGCACACCCCCGTCGGCGAAGGCGGCACCGCCCTCTCCGGCGGTGAACGCCAACGTGTCTCGATCGCCCGGGCCCTGCTCAAGAACGCCCCCATCGTCCTGCTCGACGAAGCCACGAGCGCCCTCGATCCCCACAACGAAGCCGTCGTAGTCCGCGGCGTGCACGAATTGACCAGGGGCAAAACGGTAATCGTGGTAGCCCACCGCCTGGCCACCATCGCCCACGCCGACCAGATCCTCTTCATGGAGAACGGCCGCATCATCGAACGCGGCACCCACGACCAACTCCTCACCCTCGACGGCCGCTACGCCGCCTTCTGGTTCGAACGCACCCGAGCCTCCGGCTGGCGGCTGGAGCCCGCCACGGCCTGAAGCGAAATCCCCGGAATTCCAGCGGAATTCCCGCGACTCGCGGCCGGTGCTCGAAGTTCTCCGCGACTGTCGCACCGGCCCCTCGTCCTCGAGGGAGTTCGCAGGCGAAGCCCTGAGAGCTACGAGAGTTGTCTCACTTCGCATCCCGCGAGATTCAAGATAAGGTAAGCCTATGCAAACCTAAAGGGGGCGATGGGTTGCGCGACTGAGTCAACTGCGGGCAACCGCGACAGAGCAGGAGAACCGGTGGACACACTTCTGGTGGTCGGCGCGGGGCCGAAAGCCCTGGCCGTAGCGGCCAAATCGCATGTGCTGCGCCAACTCGGCCTCCCCGCCCCGCGGGTGATCGTGGTGGAACCGCATGCGGTGGGCGGCAACTGGCTCCCCAGCGGCGGCTGGACCGACGGCCAGCACCGCCTGGGCACCAGCCCGGAGAAGGATGTCGGCTTCCCGTATCACTCCACCTGGGCCCGCGGCCACAATCGCGCCATCGACGAGGCCATGCGCGGTTTCAGCTGGACCGCCTTCCTGGTCGAGCACGGCACCTACGCCGAGTGGATCGACCGCGGCCGCCCCAGCCCGCAGCATCACGTGTGGGCCAAATACCTCCAGTGGGTCGGCCGCAAGACCGATATGGAGCTGGTCCGCGGTTCGGTGCGCGGCATCGCGGCGGCGGCCGACGGCTGGCTGGTCTCGGTGGCCGACGCCGACGGTGCGCTCAGCGAAATCGACTGCGACGCCGTCATGATCACCGGCCCCGGTCGCAGCGACCGCGCCCTCACCACCCATCCGGCCGTGCTCAGCATCGCCGAATTCTGGGATCTGGCGGGCCGCCGCAAACTCCCGGCGGCCTCCCGCGCGGCGGTCATCGGCGGCGGCGAGACGGCCGGTTCGGCCCTGGACGAGCTGGTCCGCCATGAAATGCTCACCATCTCGGTGATCTCCCCGAAGGCCACCCTCTACACCCGTGGCGAGAGCTTCTTCGAGAACTCCCTCTACAGCGATCCCACCAAGTGGTCCACGCTCGGCATGGACGAGCGCCGCGATGTCATCCGCCGCACCGACCGCGGCGTCTTCTCGGTCCGCGTGCAGGAGAGCCTGCTGGGCGACAACCGGGTGCACCATCTGCAAGGCCGCGTCGTGAACATGGCCGCTCAGGACGGCGACCGCGTCGCCCTCACCCTGCGCAACGAGATGCGCCCCGATCAGATCCACACCTTCGACCTGGTGGTCGATGCCACCGGCGGTCAGCCGCTGTGGTTCCTGGACCTGTTCGATTCCGCCGCAACCGATCTGCTGGAGCTGGCGGTCGGCGGCCCGCTCTCGCAGTCCCGCATCGAGAACGCCATCGGCTACGACCTGGCGGTCACCGGTCTGGACGCCAAGCTGTACCTGCCGAACATGGCCGCCCTCGCGCAAGGTCCGGGTTTCCCGAATCTCAGCTGCCTGGGTGAACTCTCGGACCGCGTGCTGCGGTCCGAGCTGTCGCAGCGGAGGGGAGGTGCGCGGGAGCGAGTGGCCGCCGCGCGCTGAAACTAGCGGAGCACCGGCATGTCGGACGGATCGCGGGGCAGCGTGTACAGCGAGATCCTGCGGTCCGGCCGAATGTCGAAGTCGCCCAGATGGAACCAGCCGTTCTTCTCCAGCGCCTTACGCATCGGAGTATTGCGGTGATCGGGTTCGCACATCATCCGGCGGCACTCCGCTTCGGTCGCGAAGACGCGTTCGCCCAACTCCCGGATCCAGCCCGAGATGATGCCCTTGCCGAGCAGTTCGGTTTCGGCGGTGGCGATATGGAACCCCATATCCCGCGGATCGGCGTGATACAGCCCGGCGATCTCGTCCTTGGCGGGCCGGTACAGCTCGATGTAGGCAACATCACGCCGCCCCAGATCCGCCCGGTCGATCGCATCGAAGTCGTAGCCGAGAACGCAAGGCCGCGAGAAGGTTCCGGCCAGCTGGGTGGCGCAATCGAGCCGCCGCCGCTCCGCGTCCCAGGTCTGCTCCCAGGTCTCCACCAGATGTGGCCGGTGCATCCACTCGGTAATCGTCTCGGGATCAAGGGAATCGGCGTCTACCAGGCGCAACGTGAACGGCGCGGCGAACTCGGGCACCACCGGCCCGGGTGCGGTACGGACCTGTTCGGGCAGGTCGGTCAGTTCGCGCGCGAGGACGTAGGGCGTCCGGTTCATCGGTGCGGGCTCCGTTCGATTGTCAGCTTGATCAGCCAGCTTGGTAAGGCTAGCCTATACTAAGTTTGGGATAATACGGTCGCCCGGACTGCTCAGGGGGACAAGGTGAATCAACCGGCGCCGCGTGCCGTCGGATGTGTGTAGGAGAGATACGGGATATGCCACGGGAACTCGGATGGATCAGGCAATTTCAAACTCCGGGTTCTGCGGATTGCCCGCCGCTGCTCATCTTCCCGCATGCGGGGGCCGGCGCTTCCGCCTACCGGGTTTTCGCAAAAACCCTCGCCGCTGAATTCGATGCCGTGGTGTTCCAATACCCCGGCCGCCAGGATCGCGCCAAGGAGGCCGCCGCGGAAACGCTGCCGGAGATCGCGGCGGGCGCTTTCGAGGCGTTCCGCGATTCCGCGCACGACACCGGTGCGCCGCTCACCATTTTCGGGCACAGCATGGGTGCGGTCGTCGCCTTCGAATTCACCCGCCTCGCCGAAGCCGCCGGTATGACCGTGCGCCTGCTGGCCGCCTCCTCGGCCGCCGCACCGGTGCGCATCGCCGACCTGCCGGGCCATCCGACCGAGGACGAGCAGCTGCTCGATCACATGAGCGCCCTCAACGGCACCGGCGCGGACGTGCTGGCCAGCCGTGATGTGCTGCGCATGGCGCTGCCGGTGATGAAGGTCGACTACCGCGCTTTCGACGCCTACTCCTGCGCGGCCGAGATCGCCGTGGACGCGCCGATTCTGGTGCTCGGCGGCGACGAGGACGAATTCGTCGCCCCGCGTGATCTGTACGCCTGGGACGGGCATACGCGCGGCGGCAGCCGGGTGACTCTGTTCGCGGGCGGGCATTTCTATCTCAACGACCATGTGGCCGGAATCGCCGAACTGCTGGTCGCGGAGAAGAGCGTGGCGGCGTGAGCGTCGATGACCCCATTGTGATCGTCGGGATGGGCGTCGAAGCGCCCGGCGGTATCGAGACCCTCACCGAATTCTGGGCCGCCCTGGCCGAATCCCGGGAATTGATCGGACCTTTCCCTCGTGATCGGGAATGGCCGCTGGCGGAATTGTTCTCGCTCGGCGATCGTGACGGCTGGGCTCCCGTTCGCGATCGCGGTGGTTTTCTTTCCGGCGCTACCGAATTCGATCCCATGTTCTTCGGAATCACCCCGCGCGAGGCCGTGGCGATGGATCCGCAGCAGCGGGTGAGTATGCGGGTGGCCTGGCGGGCGCTCGAGCACGCCGGGCTGAATCCGGGTGCGCTGGACGGTGATTCCGCCGGCGTGTGGATGGGCGTCTCCCTGATGGAGTACGGCCCGCGCGCGGCCGAGGTCAACGAGTTCAGCGGGTACCGGGCCACCGGTACGGCGCTGGGCGCGGTCGCCGGGCGCATCTCGCACGGGCTCGGCCTGACCGGGCCGTCCATCAGCGTCGATACCGCGTGCGCGTCGTCGCTGACCGCGCTGCACCAGGCCGCCGCCGCCATCCGGGCGGGGGAGTGCGAGTGGGCGCTGGCGGGCGGCGTCTGCGTGATGGGTTCGCCGGGCGCGTTCTACGAATTCTCCAAGAACAATGCCCTCGCCACCGACGGGCACTGCCGCTCCTATGCCGCCGACGCCACCGGAACCCTCTGGGGCGAGGGTGCGGGCGTCGTTGTGCTGGAACGGGAATCGCGTGCACGTGAGCTCGGGCACCGGATCTACGGCCGGCTGCTGGGCTCCCGGGTCAACCACAACGGCAAGGGCGCGCCGATCGCCGTGCCGAGCGCCGCCGCTCAGGAGCGCCTGATCCGCGCCACCTTGGCCGCCGCCGATCTGGATGCCGAACTGGTGGGCCTGATCGAAGGCCACGGCACCGGCACCGCCGTCGGTGATCCGCTCGAATTGACCGCGCTGGCAGCCACTTACGGGACCGCGCGGGAGAACGGCCCGCGCCTGGGTTCGGTGAAGTCCAATGCCGGTCACGCCCAAGCGGCCGCCGGCATGCTCGGCCTGATCAAGACCCTGCTGTGCGGTGTGCACGGGCAGATCGCCCCCAGCCTGCACGCCGACGACCCGACCGCCGAATTCGACTGGGCCGCAACCAGCTTGCGCCTGGCCACCGAACTCGAACCCTGGCAGCCGATCGACGGCGTGCGCTATGCCGCCGTCTCCTCGTTCGGGGTTGCGGGCACCAATGCCCACGCCCTGCTCGCCATGCCGGTCCTGGAGGAGAGCGATGTCTAGCCACCGCCTGCCCGATGGCAGCATTCCCGTCCTGCTGTCCTCGGACACCGCCGACGGCCTGCGCGCCGAAGCGGCCGCGCTGCTCGGCTATCTGGAGGCGCATCCGGCCGTCACCCCGGATCGAGTGTCGGACATGCTGTTCCGCACCCGGACCCCGCGCCGCCACCGGGCGCTGGCCATCGTCACCACGCGCACCGAGCTGCTGGACGGCTTGCGCGCCACCGCATCCGGTGATCCGCACCCCGGTGTCGTGGTCGGCGACGGTCCGGCCACCGCCCGCCGAGTCGGCTTCGTCTTCCCCGGTCAGGGCAGTCAGCGCCCGGGCATGGGGAAGCTGTACTACGAGCTCTCCACCGCCTACCGCGAGACCGTGGACGCCTGCTCGGCCATTCACGCCGAGCGTTTCGGCCACACCCAGCCACTGCACTATCTGCGCGGGGACGAAGGGCAGTACGAGGACACGGTGTGGGAAGTGCAGCCCGCCTTGATGTTCCATATGACCGGCCTGGCCGCCATGTGGCGCGCCGCCGGTGTGCGTCCCGCCGCCACCATCGGTCACAGCCAGGGCGAACTGGCGGCCGGCGCGGTCTCGGGCGTCATGTCGCTGCACGACGCGGTCCTGGTCGTGACCCATCGCGCCCACCTGGTCGAGCGCATCTCCCCGCGTGGCTACTCCATGGCGGTGCTCGCCATGGACCGCGAGGATTGTGAAGCCCTGCTGGCCCGCCACTCCGGTTGGGCCGAACTCTCGGTGGTCAACGCCCCGCACATCATGGCCATCTCCGGTGACCGCCAGACCATCCGGGACATGGTCGAGATGGCTACCGCGCGTGGGCAGTTCGCGCGCGAGATCGGCGTCTCGTACCCCGCCCACACCTCCATCGTGGCCGAGGTGCGTGCCGACTTCGAGGGCTTCCTCGGCGGCGAAATGGACACCGAGACCTTCGTCGACGCCGAAATCCCCAGCTACGGAGCAACTCTCGGGGCCGCGATCACCCCGGACCTGACCCAGGAACAGTACTGGTACTGGAACCTGCGCAACCGCGTCCGCTTCGATCGCGCCATCGTCTGCGCCGCTTCGGACGGCATCGACACCCTCATCGAGGTGGTCGAGCACCCCGTCCTGCAACTGGCCATCCAGGAGAACCTCACCCTGGTCCCGCGCCATCCGGCCCGCCCCGCCCCCGACTTCCGGGTCCTGGGCACCTCCCTGCGCACCGCCGACTCCCTCCGCGATTTCACCCGCAACCTGGCCGCCGTCGCCGTCTCCGACCTCGGCTACGACTGGTCGGCCCTGCGCACCGAATCCCCGGTATCGCTACCCCTGCGCGACTTCCCCCACACCATCCAGCACAACAAGAAGCTGTGGGCCGCAGCGGGTTACGCCCCTGAACGCATCAAGGCCCCGCTACCCCCGGTCCCGGCCCCGCAGCGCCTGATCGAAGCCTGGATCCCGTGGGAGCGCCGCTCGATGACGCCGCCGCGCACCCTCGCCTTCATCGACCCCACCGGCCGCAGCACCGACCTGGTGACCGCGCTCCTGAAGGCCGCCGACCGCCACGGCGCAACCGCCCTGCTGCTCGATGCGGCCGGCCGAGGCGTTGGCGACCTGGCCGGTGGCCCGGTCGTCGTACCGGCCGACGGCACGAACGGTGCGACCACGCGGAGCACCGTCGGCGTCACACCGTTGAGCGCTACCTCCGGCAATGCGGCCCGTAACGGCTCCGCGGCTTCCGGTATCGGTGCGTCGGCGGCCGCCGGACGTGACGGAGCTGCCGGGCACGGCCACCTCGATGCTGTGGCCGGGAGCGCAGCGAACGGCCTCGCCGCGCCGGGCGGTGGTGCCTTCGACACCGCCGTCATCCTGTGGCCCGCGCTGCCGGATGCCGACGGCGAGGGCACCATCGACGAGCTGGTGGAGTTCTTCGCGGCCAAGCAGTGGCTGCCCGCGCTGGCCGGATTGCGGCCGGGTGGGGAGTGCTGGCTGGTGACCATCGGCGGCGAGTCCGTGGTCGCGGGTGACGCTGTGCCGCAGCTGTTCCACAGTGCGGTGGCGGCCGGGTTCCGGAGCATCGGGATCGAGCATCCCGGGCTGGCGCTGCGGCATCTGGATCTGCCGGCCGGGTCCGGTGCCGAGCAGGCCGTACGGGTTATCGGTGCGCTGCATACCGCCGGTGAGCCGGAGGTCGCGCTGCGTGACGGCAAGGTGTTCGTGAAGCGGTTGCACGCGGACGAGTCGGAGCCGGGTGCGGCGGCCGATCTCGATCATGTGCTGATCATCGGCGGCACCGGGCAACTGGGCCTGCTGTTCTGCGATCACTTCGCGCGATCCGGGGCGGGGCGCGTGACGCTGCTCAGCCGGTCCGGTGAAAAGGGCGCTGACGCTGCCGAACTCGCGCGGCTGCGGAGTCTCGGCGCGACCGAGGTCGCCGTCGTCGCATGCGATGCCACCGATCCCGAGGCGGTCGGTCAGTTCGCGGCCGCCCAGGCCGGACGGCCGGTGAGCCTGATCATCCACGCGGCGGTCAACTACGTGGACGCCGAGCTGGCCGATATCACCGAGGACATGGTGCGCACCGCCGCCGCCTCGAAGGTCGTCGGTCTGGAGACCATCCTGGCGGCGGTCCCGCGTACCGCGAATGCCCGTGTGCTGCTGTGCTCTTCGATGGCGGCGACCCTCGGCGGTCGCGGCCAGATCCTGTACGCGGTGACCAACCGCATGCTCGACACCGTCGCCCGCCGCCTGCGCGCGGAGGGTGTGGACTGCACGTCGATCGAGTGGGGTCTGTGGAGTGTCGCGGGTCCCCTGGACGACGCCGGTATGGCGCGTGTCGAAGGAGCGGGCGTCTACCCGATGGAGCCCGCCGCGGCCATCGCCGCCGGATTCACCGGTCAGCCGACCGACGCGGTGGTCATCTCCGCCGATTGGCCTTTCCTGCGCGACATGCTGGACACCTTCGGCCTGGACGCGGTGCTCCGAGAGGTTCCCGAGAATCCGGTGCTGGAGACCGCAGCAATGGAAGTCGCCACCCCCGGTCATCCCGGCACGCTCTTAGCCGGGATCCACAACCCAGCGTTGGATTCCGGCCGAAAGCACGCCGGAATGACGGAGGCCGCGCACGCCGAGGAACCGGCCGCCGTAACACCCGCCGCGCAGTCCCTGCCCGATCAACTCCTGATCGAGCTGGGCCGTGTGATGGGCGTGGACGGCACCGATGCACTCGACCGCTCCACCCCGCTCGTCGCCCTCGGCCTGGATTCCCTTCAGGCCCTGGACTTCCGCAAGCGGGTGCGGTCCGCGCTGGACCGGGATCTCCCGGTGGCGGCGATCCTGGGCGGCGCGACCTTCGACGACGTCGTGCTGCTCATGGCAGAGAACACCAACTAGGGCTAGGGGCCAGATTCATGTCAGACACCGATGCCACCGTGCTCGAAACCACCTCTACCGCTGCGGCTCCGGCGGCCGCCACGTCGACGTCGCCCGGTCCGGCGACCGCCCCGGCAGCCGGCGGATCGCTGGCCGACCGTCGCCGTGAGTTGCTGCGCCGGCGGCTGGCCGAAAGCGGTTTGGAGACAGCCGCTCCCGCCACACCGGTGCGCCGCACCACGGCGGGGGAGCGGCGGCCGCTCTCGGCGGGACAGCGGCGGATGTGGTTCCTCCAGACCCGCGACCCGGAAGACACCACGCTGAACATCTGTGTGGCGTACCGGCTTTCGGGTGTACTGGATGAGCAGCGTTTGCGCGATGCGGTGGCCTCGGTGTTCGCCCGCCACGACATCCTGCGCACCACCTACGGCGTCGACGAGCAGGGCGAGCCGTTCCAGGTGTTCGCCGACGACATCACGGTGCCGTGGCAGTCCCATGATCTGACGACCCTGCCGGAGCAGAGCCGGGGCGTGCGCGTGGAGGTGCTGGCGCGCCGCGAGTTCGGCCGCTCCTTCGATCCGGCCACCGACCTGCCCTTGCGCATCACTCTGGCGAAGACCGCCGCGGACGAGCACGTGCTGCTGCTCGCCGTACATCACATCTGCTGGGACGACGACGCCTGGGGCGTGTTCTTCACCGAGCTCAATGCCGCCTACAACGGCGTCGAGAAGCCGCTGCCGCCCGCGCAATTCGTGGACGTCGAGGTGCTGGACGCCCCCGCCGACGACGATCAGGCCGCTGTCGACTACTGGCGCGCCAACCTGCGTCCGCTGCCCGAACCCCTGGAGCTGCCGGGCGCGGCCGCCGCCGTCACCTCCAAGCAGGCCGATCGCCGCACCGTCGCCCTTCCCGCCGACCTCCTCGAACGCGTCGACGTCTTCGCTCGCGAGCACGCCGCCAGCCCGTTCATGGTGCTGCTGGCCGGTTTCGCGGCGCTGGTCGAGCGCTACACCGCCGCAGGCGATTTCCTCATCTCCATTCCCGTCACCAACCGTCGTTCGGCCGCCGCGGAACAGCTCATCGGCTACTTCGGCAACACCCTGCTGCTGCGCGAAACCCTGCGTGACGGCGAAACCTTCACCGGCTTGGTCGAATCCACCAAGCAGACCTGGCTCAACGGTTTCGCGCACCAAGCCGTCGGCATCGATCGCGTTGTCCGCGAAGCCAATCCGGAGCGCGTCGCGGGTCGTGACGGCATGGATCAGCTGGTCCGGCTGGGCTTCAGCGTCCGCAAGAGCGCCGACGGGTTCGCCTTGAACGGCATCACCTCCACCCAGCTGGACGAGCTGGGCGCACCCACCGCGCAGGTGCCCCTGGCCCTGGCCGTGGTGACCGAATCCGCGCACGGTGCGGTGCTGGAAGCCGAATACCAGGTCGATGCCCTGGCCGGTCCGCTGGTGGATCGCCTGCTCGCGCACTACATCCGGCTGCTGGACAGTGCCCTGACCGCGCCGGGCAGCCGCATCGCCGACCTGGACATGCTGGGCGCGGACGATCGCGACGAGATCCTCGCCCAGTCCCGCGGCGCGCACGCCGACATCGCGCCCACCACCATGGTGGAGCTGTTCGAACGCAGCGTGGCCGCCGCCCCGGACACCGTCGCCCTGGTCTCCGACGACGCCCAGCTCACCTACGCCGAGTTCGACCGCCGCGTGAACCGCTTGTCGCACTGGCTGATCCGCGCGGGCATCGGCGCGGAGGACATCGTCGGCCTGCGCATGACCACCTCCATCGAATTCCTGGTGGCCGTCTACGCCGTGCTCAAGTCCGGCGCCGCCTACCTGCCGATCGACCCGGCCTACCCGGACGATCGCATCGATTACCTGGTCGAGGACGCCCGCCCGCGCCTGGTGCTGGGCCGCGTGGAACTCGATGCCGCCGAATCCGCCGCCGCCGAGCTGCCGGAGACCGCGCCGACCGACGCGGACCGCCGCCGCCCGCTGCGCCCGGAGAACCTGGCCTACGTCATCTACACCTCGGGCTCCACCGGCAAGCCCAAGGGCGTCCCGGTCGCGCACGCCGCCATCGCCGAGCACGTGGTCAGCTTCACCGCCGAATGGGGCATGACCGCGGAAGACCGGCTGCTGCAATCGTCTTCGGTGAGCTTCGACGCCTCGCTGCTGGACATCTTCGTCACCCTCGCCCTGGGTGCGCGCCTGATCGTGCCCAAGCCCGAGGCCTTCCGCGATATCCGCTATGTCGCCGACCTCATCACCCGGCAGGGCGTGACGGTGCTGCACATGGTGCCGTCCATGCTGAGCACCTTCCTGCTGCTGCCCGAGGTGTCGGAATGGCGTGCGCTGACTCAGGTTCCGGTCGGCGGCGAAGCGCTGCCCGGCGAGGTGGCCGACAAGTTCGCCGGTGTCTTCGACGCCGAACTGCGCAACCATTACGGCCCCACCGAGGCGGTCGTCTGCGCCACGCACATGCCGGTGGAGGGCCCGCAGGGCAATGGCATCGTGCCGATCGGCATCCCCAACCAGAACGTGCACGCCTACGTCCTGGACCGGGCGCTGAACCTGGTGCCCGCCGGTGTGGTCGGTGAGATCTATTTGGGCGGTGCGCAATTGGCGCGCGGCTACCTCGGCCGCGCCGATCTGACCGCGAGCCGCTTCGTCGCCGACCCGTTCACCCCGGGCGCACGCCTGTATCGCACCGGAGATCTGGCCCGCCGCAACGAATTCGGTGAACTGGACTTCGTGGGCCGCGCCGACGAACAGGTGAAGGTGCGCGGTTTCCGCATCGAACTCGGTGAGGTCGAGGCCGCCCTGGCCTCGCACCCGTCGGTCGCGCACTGCGTGGTCGTCGTGGTCGAGGACCCGGCCGTGGGCCCGCAGCTCGCCGCCTACCTGGTTCCGGCCGCCGGTCAGCAGGTCGACTTGGAGCAGGTGCGCGCCCACGCCGGCGGCGCGCTGCCGGAGTACATGGTGCCCAGCGCTTTCGCGGTCATCGACGAAATCCCGCTGACCGTCAACGGCAAGCTCGACAAGCGTGCCCTGCCCGCCGCCACCCCGGCCGTGGAGCGCACCCATCGCGCACCCGCCACCGCCACCGAACGCCGCCTGTGCGCCATCTTCGGCGCGCTGTTCGGCCTGGAGCGGGTCGGCGCGGAGGACTCCTTCTTCGAACTCGGCGGTCATTCACTGCTGGCCGCCCGCCTGGTCGCGCAGATCCGCGCCGAATTCGGCCTGGAGCTGGATGTGCGGATCATCTTCGACACCCCGACCGCCGCCGGTCTGGCCGAGGTGCTGGTGGAGCGTTTCCGCACCGAATTCGAGATCGATCTCGACTCGATGGACGACGATTTCGACGAGGACGCCGAAATCGAACTGGTCGCAGCCGATTCCGTGACCAGCACCATCCCCGGCCGGCCGCAGCTGGCGGAAAGGGTGCGCCCGGAATACCTTCCGCTGTCCTACTCGCAGCTGGCCATGTGGTTCCAGTACCGCATGGAGGGTGCGAGCGCGGTCGGCAACCTGCCGTTCGCGGTGCGTCTGGACGGCGAACTGGATGTCGCCGCACTGACCGCCGCCCTCGGTGACGTGGTCGCCCGGCACGAGGCTCTGCGCACCACCTTCGTCGAGCGGGAAGGCGTGCCCTACCAGGTGGTTCAGGCCACCGTGGAGGTGCCGTTCGAGATCGCCGAGATTTCGGCCGACGGCCTGGACGCCGCCCTCGCCGAGATCGCCGACTACCGCTTCACCGTCGAATCCGAACCGCTGCTGCGCGCCCGCCTGCTGGTGCTCGGCGCACGCGAACGGGTGCTGTCGCTGCTGGTGCACCACATCGTGGCCGATCACGCCTCGCTGGGCATTCTGCTCGAGGACCTGGTCACCGCGTACCGGGCCCGGGTCGAGACCGGCCGGGCGGCGCAGTGGACGCCGCTGACCGTGCAGTACCCGGATTACGTGCTGTGGCAGCACGAAGCCTTCGACACCGGCGCGGATGGCAAGCCCAGCGTCTTCGGTCAGGCCGAGCTCGACCACTGGCGCACGGCCCTCGCGGGACTGCCGGACGAGATCGATGTCGCCCATGACCGTCCGCGGCCGAGCGTGCTCGGCAAGCGCGGCGAGGTGGCCGCGTTCGTGCTCTCCGCCGACCGCCGCGCGAGACTCACCGCGCTGGCAGAGCAAAGTGGCGCAACGGAATTCATGCTGTACGAGGCGATCGTCGCCACCCTGCTGCACAAGCTCGGCGGCGGCGAGGATATCGCCCTGGGCACCCCGGTGGCCGCCCGCACCGAGGCCGCGGTGGCCCCGCTGATCGGCCTGTTCGCCAATATGGCGGTGCTGCGCAACGACGTCTCCGGCAATCCGACCCTGCGCGAAACCGTCAGGCGCGGCCGCGATGTCGTGCTGGACGCGCACGCACATCAGGAACTGCCCATCGAACGCCTGGTGGAGGCGCTGAACCCGCCGCGTTCGCGTTCGCGCAATCCGCTGTTCCAGTCCATGCTGCATTTCCGTGGCGCGGATTGGGCCCCGGCGACAATGAGCCTCGGTGGGGACACGACGGCGACCGTGCTGCCCGTCGAATTCGATGTGTCGTTCCTGGATTTGAACCTCAGCCTGAACGTCACCGCCGACGGTGGCCTGGATGTGCGCGTGGTCGCCAACGCCGATCTCTACGAGCCGGAAACGGTCCGCAGCATCGCCGATGCCCTGGCCGCCACCCTGGACGCCTACGCCACCGCCCCCGACACGACGGTCGCCGACCTCGTCGTGCTGCCCGCCGCCGAACTCGAACGCCTGCTGGCGATCCCGGCACCCGATGCGGCCGCGAACGCCGGTGTGGCCGAGGCGAACCCGGAGACCATCCGGACCCTCGTCACCCTGCTCGAGGAACTCCTCGAAATCGACGATGTGGATCCCGAGGACAACTTCTTCGCCCTCGGCGGTGACAGCGTCATCTCCATCCAATGGTCGGCCCGCGCCACCGCGCTCGGCCTGAACGTCACCCCGCAGCTGGTGTTCGAGCACATGACCATCGCCGAACTCGCCGCCGCCGCGGACGCCGCCGGACCGGTTGCCGCGCAACCGGATACGGCCCCACAGGAGGAATCCGCCCCGATGAGCGCATCCGGTCTGGACGATGCGGCGCTGGCCGCCCTCACCGCCTCGTGGGCAGCCCAGTGACCGCCGCCCCGCCGCAGCTCGAGGACGTCCTCGCGCTCAGCCCGCTCCAGGAGGGCCTGTTCTCGCTGTCCCGGCTGACCGGCGACGGAATCGACCTGTACACCATGCAATTCGTGGTGGACATCGACGGCCCGGTGGATCTGGAACTGCTGCGCCGCAGCGCCCAGGCCATGCTGGACCGGCATCCGAACCTGAAGGCCGCGTTCTGGGACAAGGACGTTCCGCGTCCCGTGCAGATCGTGCCCAAGCACGCCGAGCTGCCCTGGACCGAAAGGGAGTCCACCCCGGCCGAATTCGACGCCATCGCCGAATCCGAGCGGCGGCGTCCGTTCGATCTCGGCCGCGGCCCGGCCCTGCGCATCCTGATCCTGCACGTCCCCGGATCCGACACCCGCCGCCTGATCCTCACCGCGCACCACATCCTCATGGACGGCTGGGCGGTCGCGGTGTTCTTCACCGAACTCCTGGCCGTGTACCAGGCCGGCGGCTCCACCGCGATCCTGCCGCCGGTCCGCAAGTACCGCGAGTACATCGCCTGGCTCGGCACCCAGGATCGCACCGCCGCCCTGGCGAAATGGGCCGCGTACCTGGGTGAGCTGAGCGGCCCGATGGTGCTGGCCGAAAGCGCCGCCACCCGCGCCGGCGCGGTCCCGGAGAAGACGAAACTGGTCCTCCCGGCCGCCGAAACCGAACGGCTGCAACAGTGGTCGCGCGCGAACGGCCTGACCCTCAATACCGCCGTCCAGTTCGCCTGGACCGTGGTCCTGGGCCGCCTCACCGACCGCCGCGACGTCGTCTACGGCACCACGGTCTCCGGCCGCCCCGAAGGACTCCCCGGCGTCGAAGGCATGGTCGGCCTCTTCATCAACACCATCCCGGTCACCCACCGCCTCGAACGCGGCGTCAGCGTCGTCGACCAGTGCACCCGCCTGCAACGCGACTGCGCCGCCATGCGCGACATCGGCTACCTCAGCCTCTCCGAAGTGCAGCGCGCCACCGGCCACGGCAGCCTCTTCGACACGTTGTTCGTGTTCGAGAACGCACCGATCGACGATGCGATCCAAGAGGTCACCGCACCGGACGGCGCCCGTTTCCGTCCGATCGAGATGGAATCCCTCGCCCACTACCCCCTCACCGTGGTCTCCCACCTGAGTGACGGCGACCTGATCGTCCTCGTCGAGGCGATCCCCGCAGCCCTGCCCTACCTCTCTGCCCCCGCCCTGGCCGAACGCCTGATCGAGGTGCTGCGCCAGCTCCCCGACATCGGCCGGGCCACCCCCGACGATCTGGATGTGCTCATCGCCGCCGAGCGGGCCGAGTTGTCGGCCGTCGCCGGTCTCCCCGCGAACGCGGCGGGCATGGGAACCGCAGTGGCTGAACAACACTCGCGCGCCGTCGATGCGCTCGCCGCTGACGGCACTTCCGCGGACCGGGCCCAAGTGCCGGATCGCTCGGTATGGGAGGCGTTCGAGCGGCAGTGTGCCGCGACGCCGGATGCGGTGGCGCTCCAGACCAGCGCGGGGAAGCGGTACACCTACGCCGAACTGCGGGGTGCCGCCGCCCGGCTGGCCGGAGAACTGGCCGCGCACGGCGTCGGACCGGAAACCGTTGTGGCGCTGGTGATGCCGCGCTCCACACTATCGATCGTCGGTCTGCTCGCCGCCTTTGCCGCCGGTGCCGCCTATGTGCCGGTGGATACCACGCTGCCGGTGGCACGCATCGAATCGATTCTGCGCCAGTCGCAGCCGACGCTGCTGCTGACCGTGGCCGAGTCTCGCGATCTCATCGCCGGGGCATCGATCCCGACGCTCGTGCTGGACGATCCCGCTGTCGCCGAACGCATTTCGCGGCGCGACGCCATCGCGCCCGAAGTGGCCCGGCACCCGGACCAGTGCGCGTACCTGATCTTCACCTCGGGCTCCACCGGTGAACCGAAGGGTGTCGCGGGCACCAATGCCGCTGTCCTCGCCTACTTCGCCGATCATCGTGATCGCGTGTACCGCCCGGCCATGGCGCGGCTGGGCCGCCCGCTGCGCATCGCGCACGCCTGGTCGCTGAGCTTCGACGCCTCCTGGCAGCCGATGGTCGGTTTCCTCGCGGGCCAGACGCTGCACCTGTTCGATGCCGAGGAGATGCGGGACGCGAACCGCCTGGTGGCGGGCATGACCGGGCACGGCATCGACATGATCGACACCACGCCTTCGATGTTCGCGCAGCTCAATGCCGCCGGGTTGGTGGACGGTGAGCTGCCGGTGCTGGCGCTGGGCGGCGAGGCCATCGACGCCGCGCTGTGGGCGCGACTGCGTGCGTTGTCCACCAAGGGTTCCGGCACCGCCGTGTACAACTGCTACGGTCCGACCGAGACCACCGTGGAAGCGGTTGTGGCTCCGGTCGGTGCGTTCGACACCCCGACCATCGGCACCCCGAATGCCGGAATGTCCGGCTACATCCTGGATTCCATGCTGCGCCCGGTCCCGCACGGCGTGGTCGGCGAGCTGTACCTGTCCGGCCCGCAGCTGGCGCGCGGCTACATCGGCCGTCCCGCAACGACTTCCGATCGTTTCGTCGCCGACCCGTTCCGCCCGGGCCGCCGCATGTACCGCACCGGTGACCTGGTGCGCCGCCTGCCGCATCGCGGCATCGGCTATCTGGGTCGCGCCGACGCGCAGGTGAAGGTGCGGGGCTACCGCATCGAGATCGGCGAAATCGAAACGGCGCTGAGGCAATTGCCGGGCGTGGACACCGCCGCCGTCACCGTGGTCCGCCGCGCGGGCGGCGCGAGCCTGGTCGGCTTCCTGGTGGGCGAACCCGGCCGCACCCTGGACCCCGCCCGCCTGCGCCTCGCGCTCGCGGATCGCCTGCCCTCCTACATGATTCCGGCCCGCCTGCTGGTCCGCCCGCAGCTGCCGGTCAACGCCAACGGCAAACTCGACGGCCACGAACTGCTCCGCCAGGCCGAGGAAGCCTTGTCCGGCAGCGGTTCCGGCACGCTCCCCAGCACCGCGACGGAGAAGGAGCTCGGCGCGGTCCTGGCCGAACTCTTCGACGGCCGCATCCCGGCCCTCGACGACGACTTCTTCGCCCTGGGCGTGGACAGCATCGTCGCGATCTCCCTGGTCAACAAGGCGCGCCGCCGCGGCCTGTCGCTGACCCCGCGCATGGTCCTGTCCGCCCCCACCATCCGCGAACTGGCCGCGGCCCTGGACGCGGCCCCCGCCGCCGCTCGCTCCGGCGACGACGCCCACGGCGAGATCCTCCCGCTCCCGGTCGTCTCCTGGATGTACGAGTACGGCAACTACCGCCGCTTCACCCAGACGGCCCTGCTCCGTCTCCCGTCGGGAATGCAGCTCCCGCAACTGGAATCGGCCCTGCAATCGATTGTGGACAACTACGCGACCCTGCGTTCCCGCCTCATCGACACCGCCGACGGCCCCCGCCTGGTGGCCGAGCCCGCCGGTGCGATCCGCGCCGCCGACCTGCTCACCACGATCACCGCCCCCGCCGACCTGGACGCCGCCGTTCACCGTGCCGCCCGCACCGCGAACGACGAAATCGACCCGCGCACCGGCGATATGCTGCGCGCCGTCCGGTTCACCGGCACCCCCGAGGGCGAGGTCCTGCTCCTCACCATCCATCACCTGGCCGTGGACGTGGTCTCCTGGCACCTGCTGCTGGCCGCCTTCACCGAGGCGTGGACGCAAATCTCCTCGGGCGCAGCTCCTTCCGCTCTCCCCGAGTCCACCTCCTACCGCGAATGGTCCCGTAGCATCTGGGACCGCGCCGCCGCACCGGAGGTCCTCGCCCAGCACGACTACTGGACCGCCCAACTCGCGGCCCCGGATCCCGCTGTCGGCCACCGTGTTCCGGACCCGCGCGCCGACACCTGGTCCTCCCTCCGGGTCGCCGCGGCCGTCACCCCCGTCGATATCACCGCCCGCATCCTCACGGCCCTCACCCGCGAGGAGGGCGTCCGCGAATTCCTGCTCACCGCCTTGACCATGACCTTGGCGACCTGGCGCAAGGAACGCGACCAGGATCCGGCCGCCGGCGCCCTGATCGCCCTGGAGGGCCATGGCCGCGCCGACGACCTGCTCGCCACCGACACCACCAACACCCTCGGCTGGTTCACCAGCGTCTTCCCTGTCCGCCTCGGCGCAGGCGCAGCCGCGGTGGACATCCGAGCCGCCCAGGCCGACCCCGCCGCCGCCCGCGCCCTCCTGGATTCGGTCACCACCCACGTGACCACCATCCCCAATCAGGGCCTGGACTACGGCCTGCTCCGCTACATCACCCGCAGCCCGGCCCTGACCACCGCCCCCGAACCCCAAATCGAATTCAACTACCTGGGCCGAGTGGACCTGACCGGTCGAACCCCCGACTCGGTAACCCTTCTCACCGGCCCCCTCAACGACGCCCTCCCCCTCGACCCCGAACCCGACCTCCCCCTGCGCTACGCCCTCGACGTCATCGCCGGCATCGGCACCACCCCCGACGGCCCGCAACTGACCACCAATTGGCGCTGGAGCACCGCCCTTTTCACCGAACCCGAGGCCACCCGCCTCACCGACCTCTGGCAACAAGCCCTCGCCACCCTGGCCGCCGCGCTCTGACCGGCGGCCGGGGACCGGGCCCGGATCAAATGTCGTGGCGTCCGAGGTCGATCAGGCTGTTGGGCGTCACCGAGATCTCGAAGGGCTGCTCCACCGACAGCAATTCGTCACCGGTCAGCACACGACTGTTCCCGTATCCGCCGCGCCGCAGGTCCAGCGCCTCGATCCGCAGCACGGGACGAAAGTCCACGATCCAGTAGTGCGGGATGCCCGCCGCGGCGTACTCCGCACGCTTGACCTTGCGGTCGTGAATCTCGCTCCCGCTGCGGCGCGAGACAACCTCGGCGACAAGCATCAGATCGGCCGGATCGAGGTAGGTCTCGTCCGCTTCGACGGCTGCCCGCTCGGCGGCGGCATCCAAGATGAACGCATCGGGTTTGCGAACACCCGACGGGAACTGGAATTCGTATTCGCCGCCATCGACGAATACATCGGCACCGGCCTGCTGGGCAGCCGTGACGAAGAGCTGTTTCAGCCCCCGACTCACACGATTGTGACGCCCTGACGGCGACATCTTCTCGATCAGCCACCCATTCCACAGCTCGAAACCCTTGCCCTCTTCCGGGCCGTCGTGCAGGTCATCCGGAGTGTATGGGCCGTGGCAGGACGCCGCGCCGAAATCGAGTGCGGTACTCACGGCTCCTCCCAGGCTTCGCGGGGCTGTGCTGCGTGCATGCGCGATAGGTATGCGATACCTCGCCAGCATAATGCGCGGTGCCTCGCAGCGGTGTGAGTGTCGGCCGACTAGCGCGATGCGGCCGGGGTACCGATGATCATGCTGCCGACATTGCACTCTTCGAGTTCGTCTACGCCGGTGGCCGCGGTGAAGGCGGCGGTGTCGCTGAAGCCCTGGGCGACCGCGCCCAAGCCCATGGCGGTGGCGGCGAGGTAGACGGTCTGCATGAGGACGCCGACGTGTTTGAGGATGTTGGCGTAGGCGACCTGTTCGTAGCCCCACATGACCCGGCCGGCGCGAGCCGAGACCAGTAGCGCGAGTTGGGGTTCGGCGCCTTCGGCGAGGGTGGCCGAGGTGGTTTTCAACAGGCGCTGGACGGCGGGGGAGTCGGCGGCCGCGACGAGGTGCAGGGTGTGGTCGAACGAGTTGTAGTGGTACATACCGGGTTCCAGGCCCGAGACCTGGCGCACGACCGGGTAGAGCTCCAGTTCGTGGACGCTGCCGCCGGACGGGTAGGGGCGCGAGGGGCGCTGCTGGCCGTCGGGGGTGGTCTCGACCGAACGGGTGCGGGCGGTGCGGTAGAGCAGTTCGGCCAGCTGGGCCAGCGTCACGGGGGCGGCATCGTCGAAGGCGCGAGTGGAGCGGCGGTCTTCCAGGACCGTGGTGAAACTCGGGTCCGCGACGCGCAGGGACTCCAGATCGGGGGCGGGGAGCCCGATGGGCTCGCCGTCGTATTCGGGCCGGCGTGCGGGAAGCGGTGGGAAAGCGGCCGATTCGGCCCAGGCGGTCGGCCCGAAGTGATCCCAGGTGATGACCCGGGAGCCGAGCGTGCTGCGGCGATGGAACCACAGGTCCGGCGCGCTCCAGCTGCGGGTGGTGAAGGTCTGGGCCTCGGTGGCCGGGGCGGCGGTGAACCCACCCCAGCGCAGGTCACCGGCGAATCGAGCCGAAACGTCCTCGGACAGGCCGACTTCGGCGGGCTTGGACCCACCGGCCAGCGCCAGCAGGCGCGGATCGTGGATGCGCAGATCGCACCAGGCGGTGGGATGCTCGAGCACGATCCCGTCCGAATCCCGGTGGATCACCGCGAATTTCGACAACGTCGCCCGCCCGTCCACCTCGCGGGTCGATCCGGCGGGCGGTGCGGTGAACGGCTGCACGGTGTAGAGCGCGTGGTCCCCGTCGAGCACCGTCAAACTCAGCCACCCCTGCTCGGCCAGCTGCTCGAGCAGGGCCACGGTCTCCGCGATCGGCCCCGCCTCACCCGCCAGTTCGACGGCGGTCCCGGGCCCGCGGTTGAGCGACTTCAATGCCTGCCCTTGCGCTTTGCTCAACCCGGTCAGCTTCTGCTGCTGCGGCGGATTCAGCAGAATCGCGCCGCCGGGCACGGTCAGGCAGGTGACCCCGGCGCGCAGGGCGTAGCGGGTGGTGAGAGTCGGCAACCGCGGATCCTTCGAACGATGTTGCGAGCGGGCTTACTTCGCGGCGTTGGCGAGCGCCGGTTCCAGCTTGTCCAGCAGGTAGGGCAGCGCCAGCGGGGTGGGCTGGTTGACGGCGCTGATCTCCTGCACGGTGAGGAACACGACCGCGTTCTTCTTCACGGCGGGCAGATCGTTGTATCCCGGCAGCCCCCGGTACTTCTCGTCCATGCCCGGCGAGTAGCCCGCCAGCAGCAGATCCGAGTTCAGTTCGTCGAGCCGTTCCGGCGACAGCGCCAATCGTCCACCGTTGCCGCCCTGTTCGGTCAGCTTCGGCGGGATCGCCATGCCCAGCTGGGTGAAGAGCTGGCTGGACCCGTCCTTGGGATCGGTGAGCACCATCAGCTGCGACGGCCCGGCCAGCCAGCTGCTGATGAACGTCTTGCCCTTCAGCCCCGGATTGCGTTGCGCGATACCGTCGATGCGCGCGTTCACCTCGCCGATCACCTTCTCGGCGTCGGCGTCCTTGTGCAGGATCTTGCCCAGCGCCCGCACCTGATCCGTCCACGGCGTCACCGCCGCCTTGGTGAGCCCGGGCACGGTCGGCGCGACCTTGGACAGATCGCCGTAGGTCTTGGCATCGGCGATGAACGAATCGGCAAGGATCAGATCGGGATTCAGCGCCGCGATCTGCTCGGGCAGATTGCCGGTGGTCTGCAACGCCTTCGCCGATTCCAGCGATTTCGGCTCCCACGGCGGCGCGCCCTTGCTGAGCACGGCGATATTGTCCACGTATCCGACCGGCGTCACGCCCAGCGCCTGCACCGTATCGAGCCACTGGTTGCCCAGCGCCACAATCCGTTTCGGCGTCCCGGTGACGGTGGTCTCACCCTGCGCGTGGGTGATGGTGACCGGTGCGCCGCTGTCGGCGGGCTCCTCGTCGCCACCGCCGCCGCAGCCGCTCAGGCCGAGCGTGAGCGCGCCCGCGAGCACCGCCACACCCGCGCGCAGCGCATGCGATCGCCGTCCGGTCTTCACGATGCCTCCCCGGGTTCCCGGGAACATCAGGCGCGCCGATTTCATCGTCGACTTCTCCTTCGTCTGCTGTCGCCCGGCGGAAAACACCCGAGCAGTAGGTGAGCCTAGCCTAAGATGCAAGGCGGTTGCCGGAGCGTCGTTGCCGGTTCGATCCCCGGTGGGCCTGCCTATCGTGTTCTTCGTGGTTTAAGTTAGGCTTGCATAAGTTGTGTAGTTCGAGGTGAGAGCAATGGAGCGTGCGGTGCCCGAGAGTTTGTCCGCGGTGGAGCGTCACCGGCTCGTGGACGAATGGGCCAATGGCGTCGAACTGTACGACGTGCCGTCGGTATCCGCCCTGATCGAGTGCGGTCGCCGTGTCCCCGCGCTGCGAACCGCGGTGCGCTGCGGCGGGCACATCCTCACCTATGCCGAACTCTACGAACGCCTCGACGGCGGCGTCACCGGCACCGCCGGACCCACCCTGGACGATCTGGCCCGCCTGCTCTGCGAGGTCGCCGCGGCCGCCGCCACCGGCTCGGTGCTCGCCGAACTCGGACCCGAGGGCACCGGCCTCAAGCCCGTCGCCATCTCCGCCGCCGCGGACGACCGCCGGGCCGTCGCCGCCGATCTGCGCACCTGCACTTTCGACCGCGCCTTCGGATCCGCCGATGTGCGGGTGCTGGCCACCGAGTGGAACACCTCCGATGCGGCCGTGGAACTGCTCGCGGCCCTCGCCGACGGCGCCACCCTGGTACTGACCACGGCCGCCCAGCGTGCCGACGCCGCCGCCCTGGCCGTCCTGCTGGCAAGCGCGGCCGCCACCCATGTGGTCGCCGGCGCCGAAACCCTGGCCCGTTTCGCGACCCTGCCCACCCCGGAATTGCCGACGGTGCGCCGCTGGGATGTGCTCGGAACCCATTGCCCGGCAATATTGCCCGCATTGTTGCGCGCGATCGCCCCCGGCTCGTGCGCCGGATTCGCCTACACCGCAACCGAATACGCCGGCGTAGCGGCACGCGGACCGCTCGACGGCTCCGGTCGCCTGCGCCCCATCCCGGGTGCTCGCCTGCTGGTGCTGGACGAGGCCCGGCGTCCGGTCGCGCCGGGCGGCAGTGGCGAGGTCTACCTGGGCGGCGCGGCCCTGGCCCTGGAAACCGATGCCGAGGTGCCCGGTTTCCACGACGACCCATTCATTCCCGGCGGTCGGTTGGTTCGGACCGGCGCGCGCGGCAGCTGGACCGCCGACGGCTGGCTGGTATTCGATACCCCCGCCGCCGCGATTACCGATGTCGACGACGAAATCGATTACGCCGCCTGACAAACCGATCGTTCCTCGGTAACGGTTCGTTGTCTCGTGCGGTGCACCCCCGATAGCTGCGACTGAACTTTCTACGGATAAACCACCGAACAAAGCCGATCTGTGGTTTCGGTGAGATCTTCGGCGATATCGTGGAACTCACCTAATGGCCGTAGAGCGCGACGTTGCGCCGACCGGCGCGACGATCATCGGCGTTCATAACCTGTAGCGCCATCGAAACTCCCCGCGCGATTCCGGCCTGCCCCGGTACTCACCCCGGCATGCCGACCCGAGGTAGTGCACTGCGGCACTTTTGTTTTCGATCTTCTCCCGCCGGCCACGGCCACCCGCCGCTGCCATCACCCGGTATCGGCACCGTGTTCCGGAAAGGAGAGGCCATGAGCGCGCAATTCCCGGCGCCCGGCCCGGCGTCTGCCGCATTCGAATTCCCGCCCGCCACCCGCGACAAGCTACGCATCGCGATGGTGGTGCCACCATATTTCGACATCCCGCCCAAGGCATACGGCGGCGTCGAAGCGGTGGTCGCGGATCTGGTGGACGCGCTGGTCGAGCGCGGCCACGAGGTCACCCTGCTCGGTGCGGGCGAGAACGGGACCAAGGGCCGCTTCCTGTCGCTATGGGATCGCGCCCAATCCGAACGGCTCGGCGATCCCTTCCCGGAAGTGGTGCACGCCTTGAAGGTCCGGCGTGCGCTGGAGCGACTGGCGGCCGGCGGCGGCCTGGATCTGGTCCACGACCACACCTTCGCCGGACCGCTGAACATGCCCATGTATCGCGAGCTGGGCCTGCCCACCGTGGTCACCGTGCACGGGCCGGTCTACGGCGACCCGTACATGTACTACCGCGAACTCGGCGACGACGCGCAGCTGGTGGCGATCAGCGACCGCCAGCGTGCCCTGGCCCCGGACCTGAATTGGGCCGGGCGCGTACACAATGCGATCCGCGTCGAGGACTGGCCGTTCACCACCGAGAAGCGCGACTACGCGCTGTTCCTGGGCCGCTTCACCGCCGACAAGGCCCCGCACCTGGCCCTGGAGGCCGCGCACGCGGCGGGCCTGCCGCTGATCCTGGCCGGAAAGTGTGCGGAGCCACCGGAACTGGAGTACTTCCACGCGCAGGTGGAGCCGCTGCTCACCGAGCACGACACCATGTTCGGCATGGCCGATACGGCGGCCAAACGGGAACTGCTCGCCCATGCCCGCTGCCTGCTCTTCCCGATCCGCTGGGAAGAGCCCTTCGGCATGGTCATGATCGAGGCGATGGTCTGCGGCACCCCCGTCGTGGCCCTGCGCGGCGGTGCGGTGGCCGAGGTCGTCGTCGACGGCGTCACCGGCCGCATCTGCGACGATCCCGCCGAAATCCCGGCCGCCATCAAGGAAGTCGCCGAGTACGACCCGCACGCCATGCGGGCCCACGTCGCCGCGAATTTCGGCGCCGACACCCTCGGCCGCGGCTACGAGGACATCTATCGGGCGGTGGTCCGCGACCACAAGCCGCGCCGCGCCGGTCGCATCACCATCCACACCTGGTCGACCGCGCCGTCGCATCAATCCACCCCGCAACCCGCCCGTGCCGCCGGCACCGGTCCGGGGCGGGCCGCGGATTCGGTGCCGCGCCGCGCCGCCGGCGGCTCCAAGCGCGGCGGGCGGCGGATCACCGGATCGGGCACGCCGGGTCCGGCTGCCGGGGCGGCGGTCGGCTTGCCGGTAGATTCTCCGCTGTCGGTCCCGGACGAGTTCGCGGGCCGGCCGTCGAATCTGCTTCCCACCCCGGGCAATTCGCCCATCACGCCGGTATCGGCCGAGGTCGTCGTCGAGCTGGTCGCCGATCCACCCCTCTTGACCGGTGGCGGGTTCACCACGGGCCGTAGAACGGTTCCCGAAGCAATCAGCCAGACAACAGGTTCCGCGTCCGGGACCGAGCCCGGCGCAGTGCCGGATCCGGGTGCTTTGGAGGAAGGTTCCGCATGAACGGAGAGGCTCCGGCCGCGCTGAACACCGGTGAGCCCTCGACCCTGGGTGGCGCCGGGGGCGCGGTGACATTGGTGGAAGGCAGCACATTCTGCCTGTCGGACCGGCTCGGCGATGTCGAGCCGGGCACCCCGTACGGTCTGTTCTACCGGGACGCGCGCGTGCTGTCCCGGTGGGAGCTGCGGTTGGACGGGCAGCGGCCGGAGCCGCTGTCGGTATTGAGCCCGGAGGCGTTCACCGCCCGGTTCATACTGCGCCGGCCTCCCCGGGCCGGCGCGGCGGACAGCACGGTATTGATCGTCCGGGAACGTCTGGTGGCCGACGGGCTGCGTGAAACCATCACCGTGGAGAACCTGGGCCGCGAGACCACCGCCGTCGATCTGGTGCTGCACGTCGACGCCGACTTCGTGGACCTGTTCGCGGTCAAGGAGGGGCGCGGCGGCAATGCCCGCGCCGAGATCCTGGTGGCGGATGTGGAATTGCTGCTCAACGACAGATCCGACCGGTCGCGTGGCTTGTCGGTGTCGTCCTCGGAAACGCCGGTGGTGCTGCCGGGTTCGCTGGCCTGGCGCGCGGTGGTCCCGGCGGGCGGGCACTGGCAGACCGAGATCGTGGCGCAGCCGACCATGGGCAATCAGCCCATCCACTCGCCGCTGCGCCCGGGTGAGCACTACGAAGCCAGCGAACCCAGTCGCAAGATCGCGGCCTGGCGCGATACCGCCACCAATATCACCGCCGCCGACCCGCAACTGGCGTGGATCCTGGAGCGCACCGAAAGCGACCTGGGCGCCTTGCAGATTCACGACGACGCGCGCGGCGGCCGCCCGTTCGTGGCCGCGGGCGCGCCCTGGTTCATGACCCTGTTCGGCCGCGACTCCCTGCTCACCGCCTGGATGGCGCTGCCGCTGGATGTCGGCCTGGCCGTGGGCACCCTGCAACAGCTGGCCGAGATGCAGGGCCAGCGCGTGGATCCGATGACCGAGGAGGAGCCCGGCCGCATCATGCACGAGATGCGGCGCGGACCCGCCAGCGGCGCGGTGCTGGGCGGCGAGACCTATTACGGAACCGTCGACGCCACCCCGCTTTTCGTCATGCTGCTGGCGCAGGCCCGCAGCTGGGGCGCGGATATCGAAGCGGTGCAGGCGCTGCTGCCCGCCGCCGATGCCGCGCTGGCCTGGATCGCCGATTACGGCGACCGCGACGGCGACGGTTTCGTCGAGTACCGGCGCGCCACTGATCGCGGCCTGATCAATCAGGGCTGGAAGGACAGCTTCGACGGCATCAACGATGCGGCGGGCCATCTTCCGGAGCCGCCGATCGCGCTGTGCGAGGTGCAGGGTTACGTGTACGCCGCGCTGCTGGCCCGCGCCGACCTGGCCGAGGAGTTCGGCGACGGCACCACCGCCGGGCATCTGCGCGATCACGCCGAAGAACTGCGCACCAAGTTCGCCGAAGCCTTCTGGCTGCCCGAAAAGGGTTGGTTCGCGGTCGGTCTGGACGGCAGCAAACGCCGGCTCGATGCCCTGACCAGCAATATCGGGCACTGCCTGTGGTCGGGCATCGTCACCGACGAGCATGCGGCCATCGTCATCCGGAAGCTGGCGAGTTCGGAGATGGACAGCGGATTCGGTTTGCGCACACTGGCTTCCGATATGGGCGCCTACAACCCGATGAGCTACCACAACGGCTCGGTCTGGCCGCACGACACCGCCATCGCCGTCGCGGGCCTGCTGCGCTACCGGCACCTGCCCGGCGCGGTCGAACTCGCGACCCGCCTGGCCGAGGGCCTGCTCGACGCGGCCGGGGCGTTCGGTGGCCGGCTGCCGGAACTGTTCTGTGGCTTCCCGCGCAACAAGTTCGCCGCGCCCGTGCCCTATCCGACCTCGTGCTCCCCGCAGGCATGGGCCAGCGCCGCGCCGCTGCTGCTGGTGCGCTCGTTCCTCGGCCTGGACCCCGACGTCCCGCATCGCACCCTCACGGTGCTGCCGCATCTGCCGGCGCGCTGGGGCCGAGTCGAACTCACCGATCTGCGCCTCGGCGGCACCGTCGTCGATCTGGCGGTGGAGGGCGACCGCGTCACCGCCACCAACCTGCCCGACAACTGGCGGCTCGTCACGCACTGACGTCCGGATCGCCGGTTGTCGTACCCGCCTGGGAAAATCACCCGCATGACGGCAACCGGCGATGATGTTCGGGCAGTGGCACTTTCACTGCCCGAGACCAAGGAGCTCTTCGAGTGGCAGATGCCCACTTTCCGGGTCAAGGGCAAGCTGTTCCTCACCCTGCCCGAGCACGAGAGCTCCATGGCCGTCCGCTGCCCCATCGCCGACCGTGACGAACTGGTCCAGGCCGAACCGGAGAAGTTCTGGATCGCCGGGCACGAGGCGAACAATGCCTGGATCCGAGTTCACCTCTCCGCCTTGGAGGATCTGGACGAACTCGAAGCCATCATCGCCGACTCCTGGCGGCAGGCCGCGCCCCGCGAACTACTCGGGGAGTGAGGGTCAGAAGGTGACGCGCTGATCCGGGGCCATGAACAGCTTGTCGCCTTCCTTCACCCCGAAGGTGTTGTAGAACTCCGCCAGATTGCGAACCGGCTGGTTGGCACGGAACTCGTCGGGGGAGTGCGGGTCCGAGAGCTGCTCGGCGGTGAGCTCCGGGGTCTGCTTCGAGCGCCACGCCCGCGACCAGCCCAGGAACATGCTGCGATAGTCGGGATTGTCATTGCCCGCACGCTTTTCCGCGTTCCGGTAGGCGGTCAGCGCGATCTGCAAACCGCGCAGGTCGGCCAGGTTCTCGCCGAGGGTGAGTTTGCCGTTCACCTTGTTCTCCGGCGACAGGCCCTCCGGGACCAGGCCGTCGAACTGGGCCACCACCTTCGCCGCCTTGGCCTCGAAGGCGGCCTTGTCCTCGGCCGTCCACCACTCGCGCAGATTGCCGTCGCCGTCGTACTTGCGGCCCTGATCGTCGAACCCGTGCCCGATCTCGTGTCCGATGGTCGAGCCGACCGCACCGAAGTTCACCGCCAGCGCGGCATCCTTGTCGAAGTACGGCGGCTGCAAATACGCCGCCGGGAAGACGATCTCGTTATTGGTCTGCGAGTAGTAGGCGTTGACGGTCTGCGGGCTCATGCCCCACTCCGACTTGTCGACCGGGGTGCCGAGCCGGTCCCAATCCTTCTTGGTGCCGAAAGCGCTGACGGCGAGCAGCGATTCGACCAGCTTCCCGCGCGTGATGGTCAGCTTCGAGTAATCGTCCCACTTGTCCGGGTAACCGATCTTGACCCGCATCTTGTCCAGCTTGGCCAGCGCCGCGTCCCGGGTCGGCTGGGTCATCCAATCCGAACTCCGGAAATTGTCGCGGTAGGCGGTCATCAGATCGTCCACCATGCGCTTCACCTCGTCCTTGGCCGAGGCGGGGAAGTGCTTGTCCACGTAGAGTTTTCCGAGCAGATCCGGCAGCTGGCCGTTGACGGTGTCGACGCCGTACTTCCAGCGCTCGGCGCGCTCCTGCTGCCCGCGCATCACCCGGCCGAAGAATTCGAAGTAGGCGTCGTTGATCGCGATCGGCAGATACTTGGCGAAGTTCATCACCAGGTGCAGCTTCAGATAGTCCCGCCAGACCGCGATATCGGTCTCGGCCCACAGCTGCCCGGCCGCGGTCACGAAGGACGGCTGCCCGACCACCACCTCCGCGAACAGGTCCTTGGAGCGGTCGGTGCAGCCCGCCAGCCACGGCTCGAAATCGAAACCCTTGCCCAGTTCGGTCAATTGGGTCCAGGTCATGCGGTTGTAGGTGGCGTCGGCATCGCGGCGGCGCACCCGGTCCCAGAAGGCGGCGGCGATCTTCTTCTCCAGATCGAAGACCCGCTGCGCCATCCCGCCCGGATCGGGGAAGCCCGCGCCCTTGGCGATCGACTCCAGGAAGACCCGGTAGGCCGCCAGCTTCTCGGCGTACTGCGGCTTGCTGTAGTAGTCCTCCTCCAGCCCGATCCCGGACTGGCCCACCGCGGGCACATAGACGCTGGAGTTCTTGCGGTCGATGCTCACCCCGAGGCCGATCAGCCCGCCGATCGGCAAGGCGCCCATCACCTTCGCGAGCTCGGGTTTGGCGCCGGCCTTGTCGATCTGCTCGAACAGCCCCTGCAACGGCGTCATACCGAGCTTCTCGACGGTGTCCCAGTCCACCCGGGCGTCGTACAGATCCCGGATCTTCTGCGCATCCGAACCCGGTTCCGGGTCCTTGATGCCGTCGATGATCTCGCGCAGCTGGTTCTGGGTGCGCTCGACCGCCTCGCTGATCGCGCCGTAGGAGGTCTTGTCCGGCGGCAGCTGATACTCCTTCAGCCACTTGCCGTTGACGTACCGGTACAGATCGTCCTGCACCCGCACCGACTCGTCGGCCCCGGAAAGATCCGGCCCCGCAAGCGTTTTCGGCGCTTCATCCTTGGTGCAGGAAGCCAGCGCCGCGGCCGCGGGCACGACGCCCAGGGCAATCAGAAACGTGCGGCGATCAAGGCGCACCGGACCCGACGATGTCACCAGTAGACCCTCTCGTTAGCGGACGTGCTCCGCTGAGGCTACCGGTGCGACGCCGGGTCCGGGCGGAGAGCGTCAGAGGGTGATGCGCTGATCCGGCGGCAGGTACTCCCGGTCGCCTTCCTTGACGCCGTAGGTGTCGTAGAACTCCGGCAGATTCCGCACCACCTGATTGCAGCGGAATTCGGCGGGGGAGTGCGGGTCCTCGGCGATCTGCTGTTCGAGCGCCTCATCGGTCTGCTTGGTGCGCCAGGTGCGGCCCCACGACTCGAACATGGGCTTGAAGTCCGGAGCGTCGGAACCCTTGCGCTTCTCGATGATCCGGTAGGCGGCCAGCGAGATCTCCAATCCGCGCAGGTCGGCCAGGTTCTCGCCCACGGTGAGCTCGCCGTTCACATGCTGGTCGGCGGGCAGACCGGCCGGCACCAGGGCGTTGTACTGCTCGATGAGCTGCTTGGTCTTGGCGTCGAACGCGGCCTTGTCCGCGGGCGTCCACCAATCCTTCAGGTTGCCGTCGCCGTCGTATTTGGAGCCCTGATCGTCGAAGCCGTGCCCGATCTCGTGGCCGATGACCGCGCCGCCCGCACCGTAATTCACCGCCGGCTCGGCATCGGGGTCGAAGAACGGCGGCTGGAGGAACGCGGCCGGGAAGACGATCTCGTTGGCGGCCGGGTTGTAGTAGGCGTTCACCGTCTGCGGCGGCATGCCCCACTCGGACTTGTCCACCTTGGTGCCGAGCCGGTCGAACATGCGCTTGGCATCGAATTCGCCCGAGGCGCGCAGGGATTGGACGAGCTTGCCGCGGGTGACGGTGAGCTTGGAGTAGTCCTCCCACTTGTCCGGATACCCGATCTTGGCATTGATCTTGTCCAGTTTGACGATGGCGGCCTCCCGGGTGGGCGGGGACATCCAGCTGGAGTTCGTGAAGTTCTGCTTGTACGCCTCGCGCAGCGCGCCCACCATATCGAGGGCCTGTTTCTTCGCCTCCGGCGGAAAGTGCTTGTCCACGTAGAGTTTTCCGAGCGCCTCGCCGACCGTGCCGTTGACGGTGGAGATCGCCGCCTTCCACAGCTCGGGGCGCTCCTTCAGCCCCTGCATCTGCTTGCCGAAGAATTCGAAGTTCGGATCGGCGATGGCCTTGGGCAGATAACTGGCGAATCCGCGCACCAGGCCGAGCTTCAAATACTCCTTCCACACCGCGATATCCACCTCGGCCCACAGCTGCGCCGCGCCGGTGACGAACGACGGTTCGTCGACATTCAGCCTGTCGAACAGTTCCTTCGGCCGGTCGGTATTGCCGCGCAACCACGGATCCCAATCGAATTGCGGTCCCAGCGCGACCAATTCGGCCCAGCTGCGCAGGTTGTAGGTGGCATCGGTATCGCGAGTCCGCACATTGTCCCAATGGAATGCGGCGATCCGGGTCTCCAGATCCACCACCCGATCCGCCATCGCCGTCGGATCCGCGAACCCCGCACCTGCCGCGATCTGCTGCATGTACTTGCGATAGGCCGCCAGCTTGTCCGCGTTCTCCGGCTTCCGGTAGTACTGCTCGCCCAGCCCGAGCCCCGCCTGCCCCACCCCGGGTAGGTAGGCATTCGAATCCTTGGGATCGCTCCCCACGCCCAGCCCGATCAGCCCGACCCCGGGCAGCGCCCCCATCACCTGCGCCAGCTCGGCCTTGCTCCCCGCCTTGTCGATCTGCTCGAACAGATCCTGCAAAGGCGTCATGCCGAGCTTCTCGATCTCCGCCTTGTCCATCCGCGCGTCGTACAGATCCCGGATCCGCTGCTCATCGGTCCCCGGCTTCGGATTGTGAATCCCCTCCACAATCTCCTTGAGCTGCGCCTCGACCCGATCGCCGACCTCGTCGAACGTCCCGAAACTGACCTTGTCCCCGGGCAGCTGATACTCCTTCAGCCACTTCCCGTTGACGAACCGATACAAATCGTCCTGCGGCCGCACGCTCGGATCCGACCCCGACATATCCGGCCCGATCAACCCCTTCGAAGCATCCGAATTCTTCGAACAGGCCGGCAGCACCGCCACCGCCGGCACCACTCCCAACGCGACCAAGAACTTGCGACGATTCAGACCCAGCGGACGCTCGGACGTCAACGCGATCTCCTCTTCCGGATAATCGGACATTGCTCGGACGTAGCTTCGCGCCGACGCTAACCGTTCCTCCTGAGGAAGACCTGAACCTGCGATTGTGTCGGCCTGCTCGGACCGCACTCCCTCCCCGCGCGGCCGCGCGTCCCCTCCCGAAACCGGTTCGCCTCCCCTTATGGGGGTTCGGGGGCTTGCCCCCGATTTCTCCCCGAACAGGGGGATCGCTACACTAGACCGGTTGCCTGCGGGAGCTATGCCCGCACTTCGGCCGCGAACCCACAGCGGTTCGGTCTTTCCAGATCGGTGAAAACCGCTGGCAGGCGCGCGTTTGAAGGGCAACTGACCATGCCCGTCGGGTCGGCAATCCGGCGTGCATTTCGTCCAGGTCTAGGAGGAGCTGAAGTGATTCAGCAGGAGTCGCGACTGCGCGTCGCCGACAACACGGGTGCCAAGGAGATTCTCTGCATCCGCGTTCTCGGTGGTTCGTCGCGTCGCTATGCCGGCATCGGTGACATCATCGTTGCCACTGTCAAGGACGCCATCCCCGGTGGCAACGTCAAGAAGGGCGAGGTCGTCAAGGCCGTCGTCGTGCGCACCGTCAAGGAGCGTCGTCGCCCGGACGGCTCGTACATCAAGTTCGACGAGAACGCGGCCGTCATCATCAAGGCGGACAACGATCCGCGCGGCACCCGCATCTTCGGCCCGGTCGGCCGTGAGCTGCGTGAGAAGCGCTTCATGAAGATCGTCTCGCTGGCCCCGGAGGTGCTGTAACCATGAAGGTGCACAAGGGCGACACCGTTATCGTCATCTCGGGCAAGGACAAGGGCGCGAAGGGCAAGGTCATTCAGGCTTTCCCCGCGACCGGCAAGCTCCTCGTCGAGGGCGTGAACCGCATCAAGAAGCACGTCGCGAATTCCGCGAACCAGCGTGGTGCCAGCTCGGGCGGCATCGTCACGCAGGAAGCGCCGATCCAGGCCTCCAACGTGATGGTCGTCGACTCCGACGGCAACCCGACCCGCGTGGGTTACCGCACCGATGAGAACGGCAAGCGCGTTCGCATCTCCCGTCGTAACGGGAAGGACATCTGAGATGACTTCGACCGAAAACAAGGTGCAGCCGCGCCTGAAGACCCGCTACCGCGAAGAGATCCGCCCGGCGCTGAACGAAGAATTCAACTTCGCCAACGTCATGCAGATCCCCGGCGTCGTCAAGGTCGTCGTGAACATGGGTGTCGGCGACGCCGCCCGTGACGCGAAGCTGATCAACGGTGCGGTCGCCGACCTCACCCTGATCACCGGCCAGAAGCCCGAGATCCGCAAGGCCACCAAGTCCATCGCTCAGTTCAAGCTGCGCGAAGGCATGCCGATCGGCGCGAAGGTCACTCTCCGCGGCGACCGCATGTGGGAGTTCCTCGATCGCCTGATCTCGATCGCCCTCCCCCGTATCCGTGACTTCCGCGGCCTGTCGCCGAAGCAGTTCGACGGCCACGGCAACTACACCTTCGGTCTCTCCGAGCAGTCCATGTTCCACGAGATCGACGTCGACAAGATCGACCGTCCCCGTGGTATGGACATCACCGTGGTCACCACGGCCACCAACAACGAAGAAGGCCGTGCCCTGCTCAAGCACCTCGGCTTCCCGTTCAAGGAGAACTGATCCATGGCTAAGAAGGCTCTCGTCAACAAGGCCAACGCCAAGCCGAAGTTCGCGGTGCGCGCCTACACCCGCTGCCAGCGCTGCGGCCGCCCGCACGCCGTCTACCGCAAGTTCGGCCTCTGCCGTGTCTGCCTGCGCGAGATGGCCCACCGCGGCGAACTCCCGGGCGTTCCCAAGTCGTCCTGGTAATTCACCCCTGGTGAAGCCGGCACACTGAACCCACAAGGGCCCTCCCGAGTCTCGACTCGAGAGGGCCCTTGTCGTTGTGCCCGAATTCGTTTCGTCAGACCGCGATCGTCGTGAGCAGTGGATCCAGATCTTTGAAGTCGTCGGCGTTGCGGGTGAAGAGTGGGAGATCGTTCGCCGATGCGATGGCGGCGATCATCAAGTCCATGCGGCGTGGCTTCGGGCTGCGCCCGGCGGCGACAACCAGCTTCGTCATCGATGTGAACCGCCGCGCCGCCGCCGTACAGAACGGAAGGGCGTCGAACCCGTGCTCGATAGCGAGCAGACGCTCGGTGCGCAGGGCGAGTGCCGCCGGCGTCGACGCGACGGCGATTCCCAATCCGAGTTCCGCGAGGGTGATCGTGCTGATCTTCGCTCGGACGGGCAGTAGTGCGTCATCGATGGTGTCGATGTCGATGAGAACGCAGGTATCGAGCAGTCCCTCCGGAATCCGCCCTCCGGTTCCTGATTCAGTCATCGAGCCGGTCCTCCCCGAATACCGCGTCGATTTCCGCTCGTTCCTCCGCGCTACCACCGCTGCGGCCGATACGGGCCAGTCGTGCTTTGAGCTCGGCAACGGTCAGATCCCGTCGCGGAGAGATCGGGCGTAGCTCGCCTACCGGTCTTCCATTGCGGGTGATGACGAAGTCCTCGCCGGCCTCCAGCGCGTCCATCACCCCCGCGCTGCCGTTGCGCAGTTCGGCCTGTGTGATCGACTTCGTCATGAGCCCATGATAGCGACCGATGCTATACGTTGCTATCCCGCCGGATAGTCGACGAAATCGTCGTCACCCGCCTGACAACACCACTTCGCGACGCGCGGTGTGGGATTGGCGCAGACTCGGCGCGGTCACCTTCGCCCAGCCCGGCGCGGTCGAGATCAGCCCCCTGCGCGTCTGATCAACTCCCGTAGCAATCACGCCCGATCCTGGCAATCGAGTGCGCTTCGGCCACAACACCTTCCATATTCGAATGGTGGGCGAAACCTGGCCGTCCCCTCCATAGTGCGGCCAGGGCATCGCCGCGCACCGATCCTGTCAACGGGATGCGGGCGGCGGCAAGATCTGTCGCTGGCCCAACCTGGTGGTAGCGTCGGGCACTCTCCCCCCGGCGCGGGGGAGTTCGAATCCCCCACTGGCGCAAAGGGTCATAGATGCACGTCGGCACCGAAGTCGAAATGCCGACACTCGCCGCGTACGTGAAGCGGCTCCGGGTCCGGCGTGGGTGGACGCAACGGCAATTGGCGCAGCACGCCTATCTCGGCCTCGGCACCGTGCAGAAGCTCGAGCAGGGCGACAAGGTCAATGTCGGCGACCGCGCGCTGACCGGGTTGGCCGATGCGGTCTGCGATGACGAACACGAGCGGGCGCATCTGCGCGCACTGGCGGGCCGGCCGGGCGCGCTCGGTGACGCGGCTTCCGCGCAGGACATGACCACCCTGCTCGATCGGCTCACCGCGATTCCGGCTGCCTGGCTGGTGAATTGGCGCGTCGCCGCTTCCAACGAGCGCTATCGCGAAATGTTGCCGGGGCTGGCGGAGGCGAAAACCCAGCCGCACTGGATGTTCGAGGACCCGCGCGCCAAATTGGTCTTGCCGGGCTGGCAATTCGAGGCCACCGTCATCGTGGGCCTGCTGCGCCATCACTTCGGAGCCGCGCCGGGCCACGAAGGCAGCGCCTGGATCGTCCGCGAACTGGCGGCGAGTTCCGGTGAATTCCGCCGACTCTGGGATTCCGGCGTCGTCTATACCCGCAAGCCCGACGGTGACCGCCGGGTCTGGTCGCCGCGCACCGGAACCATGACCGTGCTGCGCGAATCGCTCATTCCGGCGGCCTCGGGCTGGCTGGTCCTCGCCTTCCCCTCCGGCAGCGACTGATCAGGCGGGCAGCCCCTCCAAGAATTCCCGGATCGCAGGCGTAACCAGCTCGGGATGCGTGAGGTTGCAGATGTGCGCCGCCGTATCGGCCGAAATCGTCTCGAGCCGCGCCGGCCCGCCCAACCCCGCCGCCAGCGCACGCATCTGCTCATGACTGAACGCCTGATCCCCGATCCCCCGCAACAGCAGCGCGGGCACGGAGATCTCCCCGAGCATCCCGCTGATGTCCTCCCGATCGATCAGGCACCGTGCCGCCAGCCCCAACCGCCCCCGGTCACTCGCCCGCCACTTCTCCACCCACGGCCGCTGATGCCGCTCCCGATCCCCGCCGATCATCACCGCCGCCATCGGCAGCGCGATGTCGTCGATCGGCACCATGCCACCCACCCAACTCTTGACGATGACCCGCTCGTACCCTTCTCGCTCCTGCTCGGTGTAGGCGGCCCCGGTAGTCCCGATCAGCACCAGCCCCTGCGTCCGTCCCGGTTGCAGCAACGCCATCCGCAGCGCGGTGAACCCGCCTTGCGAAAGCCCGCCCAGCACAACGCGATCCAATCCGAGCTCGTCGGCGATCCGCCACGAATCCCACGCCATATCCCAGTAGGTGAAGGCCTTCCCGGAATCCTCGGTCCGCCCATGCCCCCGAGCATCCACCGCGATCACCCGATACCGTTCGGCCAGCCCGTCCAACTGCGGCTCCCACATCTCCGCATCCATGAAGAACCCGTGCCCCAACAGCAAAGCCGGCCCGTCGGTCTCGGTATCCAGGTAGTGAACCTTGGTTCCGTCATCGGTGGTCACGAAGGGCACAGCCCAACCCCTTTGTCAGCTAACAGATTTCGCTAAGGGTAGACGGTGTCGCGGGCGACCGTCGGTCGGCGCGGACTCGGGGGAGCCGCCACGGAACAGGTCGGCGTACACGCGAATCGCCATGTACAGGTAGGCCAGCGTTTTAGGAATCATCAACAGCCCGAGCTGGGGGATCCGCCGCGCGAACAACACCACCGGCAGATAGCAGGCGAAGGACGCGGCCATCGCATCGGCGACGGCTCGGAAAGTCCGGTCCCCCGCCCGGTCCGCGTCCCGTCGCATCAACACCACCTCGCCGGCCCCCACCGCGAGCAGCGGCAGATTGCGTTCCACGCCCCACCCTTCGGGCGTCTGATCCCGATCCCACCGATTGAACGGCATCGCCAGCATCAACAGCCGCACCATCGACAATCCCAGCAACGCCCCACTGAACCGATCCCACGACTTCCGGAACCGCAGCCGCCAAGCATCCAAGCTGAGCACATAAAACAGCGTGATGGTGATCGAAGTCGCCATCTCGCCCAACCCGATCAAGCTGGCCCGCTGCCCGCGATAACTGACAAACCCCTTCCCCTCCCCACGCCCCATCGACACCGCCCGCAAAGCCAAATGCCCGGTATCACCCACCGCCAGCAGCGTGAACGCCTCCCGCCACCGCTCCGCCTCCGCCCTCCGCTCAACCGGAACCCGATCGCGCCGCCGCCACATGGCAACCGCCACCCCCCAAACAACAACCAAATAAGAAAGGTTGAACCCCAACTCGATTCGCTTACGCCCAGTCGAAATCATCGTGCCTCCACCACATATCGTCGTCGGCCCCGAGTCTCGCCGCCCCACCCTCCCTCCCATCAGGGACATAGGTCCCCACTTCCAACTCTTCCGATGGAGAGACCCCGAGCCGACCATCTCCGCCGACATCAGCACCGCCCCGCCGCCCTCACCGGCAACGCCTGCAACCAGCAGTAGTTTGGGTCCCACCATGGCTCGCGACTACACCGACTATCCCGCTCTCTCCGGCATCTACCTGGAGGACAGCTATGTGCTGGACATCGTCGAAGAGCCAGGCGGGTTCCGTTTCGTGCTCGAGGCAGTGCTGACCCCCGAACGCCCCAACTACCGCAATCCCATCTCTGGTGAGCAGTACTGCTATGTCGAGGCTGAGCTGATTTTTACGAATGTCAGCGCAGTCGAGTGGCTGGACCGCTCGGACCGCCGCTCCGGAGACGCCACCGGTACCGAGGACCTCGGCAATATCGACGCCCTTACCTGGGCCGACGGCGTGTATTCGGCTGAGGGTGACTGGGGGATCGTGCGGATTCGGAGTTCTACCGACCCCGAGTTCGTGGTCTCCGCCAGAGACTGTCGGTAAACACGCCCGGACGTTGCCGTGCGCGAAGTGGTGGTTGTCGTTGCCCTGGTGATTTCCGGATGATCGCAGTTCAGGTACGGTGTGCCGGAAGATCGCTGGCTTGAAGGGGGCTGGGTTGGTGGGCGAAGCGCCGTCGCTGTCCGTGCAGCCGGATGAGGTTCAGGCGTTGGGTCGGCTGGCGTATGACGTCGCCACGCAGTGCCGTGATGGTTATGTCGCGCTCGATGACGATGTGCGGGACATGCTCGGCCGCTGGATCGGCAATAACGCAAAGGCATTCGGTAGTGGCTGGGCGGAGTTTCATGAGGGTGCGGTGCAGATCTGGGATGCCCTCTTCGAATTGGCGGCCAGTCTGGGCGTCACCGCCGACACCGTTCGCGCCACCGATCAATCGTTCGCGGCGGGCGTGAGCTCGCTCGACCTGCCGTAACCAGGGGAATCCGATGGAAGACGCCTCGGCCTACTCGGTCGACCTCGAAAAACTCGACAACCTGGCCGCCCGCATCGGCGGTCTCGCCGGATTCATCGCCGACCAACTCACGGCCATTGATCAGAAAGCCAAGGAAGTCGGCGCGACTTGGAGCGGTGGCGCAGCCGCCGCCTACGCCGAGGCGCACGCGAAATGGCACACCGGTGCCACCGACGTGCAAGAAGGACTCACCGCGGTTCAAGCGTCGGTGAAAACCGCCCACCAGGCATACACCGGCGCGGTAGCCGCGAACCTGCGAATCCTGGGCGTCTGACATGCCGTTGGACGTCGACCCGAAGGGCTACTACCAGGCCGCCACCAACTGTTTCGACGCAGCCGAGGCGCTGCGCGACAGCTTCCTGTACGTATTCCGCGAGCTCTCCAGCTGTGGCGCAATGGCGGGTGTCGACGAAGACGGCAAAGCCTGGGCCACCTCCTACGACACCTCCGCCTACCAAATGGTGTCCTTCTTCGCCGAAGTCCACTCCACCCTCAATGCCTACGGCAGCGCCCTCAACGACCTCGGCTTCAACCACGCTCAAGCCGACTCGACCCTGCAAGGCACCCCCCAACCGACCCGCCCCGCAGACCGCGGCACCCCGGTCTTCGGCCCCTTCTCAGTTCCCGCTTCGGCGGGCGGCAGCGGCAAGGGAATCATCGACGAAAGCATCGGCCTACTCAGCGAAATCGGCGTCCCCGTCCCCGACGGCAACACCGACAAACTCGCCAAAGCCGCCGACGCGTGGGACCGCCTCGGCACCATCTACCAAAACACCAACGCCAAAGACAAAATCACCATCGCCGCCGGCCTGTTCGACAACATGACTGCCCCCGACGCGATCCAAGCCCGCCAAGACCTGAAGTCCCTGGAAGACTCCATAGCCCAACTCCTGGACTCCTGTAAGGCCATAGCCAAGTCCTGCACCGACTACCGAGACGCCCTCGCTGAACTCCGCGACGAGATCAAAGGCTTCCTGTCCGACCTAGCCGAAGAGCTGGCCATCGACACCGCGATCATCATCGTCGCCACTGCGGTCAGCTTCGGTGCGGGTGCCGTAACTGCCGTGAAAAGCGTTGCCACTCTGAAAAAGTGGGCAGGCAAGATCAAGGAGGCCGTCAAGCTCTGGAAGAGTCGAAAGCTCGCGCAGCTCAAAGGCATCGCCGGTGACGCAAAATCCGCTCTCGCCAACGGTCGACAAAAGGTCAAGGACCTGTTCGAGCGGTTGCGCGGCAAGCTTGGCAGTGCTCGGGCGGCTAAGTCGGGAAAATTGGAGGATCTTTTCCAAGGCAGAACGCCGAAGGCAAGTGAGCTCGAGGACTTCGCACAGCGGCAAGGCTGGGTCAGGTCGCAGACTGAGAACGGCCCCATCAAATACACCGACGAGAACGGGATCGTGCGGGTCACCATCAAGAAGGGGAGCGGGCGAGCGCCTGGCAGCGCGGATCCGCATGTTGAGATCCGTGACGGGACCGGACAGCGGACGGACCCCCATGGCAATCCTGTTACTCGCAAGAGCCCCGACAATCACACACCAATAGATTGGGATTTGCCGTGACGCGCAACTACACCGACTATCCAAGTCTTGCCGGGATATATCTCGAAGACAGCTACGTAATGGATATCGTCGAGGAACCCGGCGAGTTCAAGTTTGTGCTCGAAGCCGTGCTGACACCGGATCATCCGCACTACCACGATCCTGCCATCGGCGAACAGTACTGCTACGCCGACGGGGCCTTGGTATTTTCCGAGGTGACCGCAGTCGATTGGGTAGACCGGTCTTACCAGAAGTACAAGGACGCGACCGGCACCGAGGATCTCGGCAATATCGATTCGCTCACTGGCACGGACGGTGTCTATTCCGTGCAGGGCGACTGGGGCAAAGTGCTGATCTCGAGTTCAGTCGATCCGAGGTTCGTTGTCGCGTACAGAGGTTGACGATCGGTTGTTCCGGGCCGCGATCACCGACGCCGGGCGGCGGAGGTTGGGGAGGTTGGGTGAGTTGGGGGATCCGTATGAGAAGTACGGGGATCCCTGGGCGGATGACCCGTACCTGCACGGGTAGCGTGCGTCACATCCGAGGGACCCTGCTTACCCCGATTTGGCGAGCTCAAAGCCCTTGTCTACACTAGACCGGTTGCTTGGGCACAACTATGTCCACAGGTCTCCCTGTTGGCGTGCTCCAGGCGCGAAGCGAATGATCCGGTCGGGCACTCCCGGCTGGACCGCCCCGAATTGTCGTAGGCCCACTGCCGCCGAATGTATTGACGGTGCTGTATGGGAACCGCGGCGAGAAAGGTAACGGTCAAACATGACCATGACTGATCCGATCGCAGACTTCTTGACCCGTCTGCGCAACGCCAACTCGGCGTACCACGATCAGGTGAAGGCTCCCCACTCCAAGATCAAGGTGAACATCGCCGAGATCCTGAAGCGTGAGGGCTACATCTCCGACTTCCGCACCGAAGATGCGACCGTCGGCAAGACCCTGATCGTCGACCTCAAGTACGGCCCGTCCCGTGAGCGCTCCCTCCAGGGTGTGCGCCGCGTGTCGAAGCCGGGTCTGCGGGTTTACGCGAAGTCCACCAACCTGCCCAAGGTGCTTGGCGGCCTGGGCGTGGCGATCATCTCCACGTCCTCCGGTCTGCTCACTGACCGTCAGGCCAAGCAGCAGGGTGTAGGCGGGGAAGTCCTCGCCTACGTCTGGTAAGGGAGGTAGGAACAATGTCGCGTATCGGTAAGAAGCCGATCCCGGTTCCCGCCGGCGTCGAGGTGACCATCGACGGCCAGAGCGTGACGGTCAAGGGTTCCAAGGGAACCCTGTCCCACGTTGTCGCCGAGCCGATCACCGTCGCCCGCTCGGAGTCCGGTGAACTCGAGGTCGTTCGTCCGAACGACGAGCGTCAGAACCGCTCGCTGCACGGCCTGACCCGCACCCTGATCAGCAACATGATCGAGGGCGTCACCAAGGGCTACGAGAAGAAGATGGAAATCTTCGGCGTCGGTTACCGCGTGCAGGCCAAGGGCTCGAACCTCGAGTTCGCCCTCGGCTACAGCCACCCGGTCCCGGTCGACGCCCCGGAGGGCATCACCTTCGCGGTGGAATCGCCCACCAAGTTCTCGGTGTCCGGCATCGACAAGCAGAAGGTCGGCCAGATCGCAGCGGTGATCCACGGCCTGCGCAAGCCCGACCCGTACAAGGGCAAGGGCATCCGCTACGCCGGCGAGGTCGTTCGCCGCAAGGTCGGAAAGACGGGTAAGTAAGCCATGGCACGTACTGAGAACCAGAAGGCCAAGCGCCTGCCGATCGGCAAGGACGCTTCGACCGCGCGTCGCCTGTCCAAGACGCGTCGCCACTTCCGTCTGCGGAAGAAGGTCGTCGGAACCACTGAGCGTCCGCGCCTCGTCGTGAACCGCTCGGCTCGTCACCTGCACGCTCAGCTGATCGACGACAGCATCGGCAAGACCATTGCCGCCGCTTCGTCCATCGAAGCCGATGTCCGTGCTTTCGAGGGTGACAAGTCCGCCAAGGGCGCCAAGGTCGGCGAGCTCATCGCCGCCCGCGCCAAGGCTGCCGGCGTCGAGGCGGTCGTGTTCGACCGTGGTGGTCACGACTACCACGGCCGTATCGCGGCCCTCGCCGATGCCGCCCGTGAAGGTGGGCTGAAGTTCTGATGATCAACACTGCGAACGAAGGGAACGTCTGATGCCGGGACGTCAGCGGCGTGACGGCGGAAACAACGGTCCCGCCGGCCAGAACAGCACCGGTGGCAATGACCGCGATCAGCGTGGTGGCGGTCGCGGCCGTCGCGACGACAATCGCCGGGACAATGCCGCCGAGAAGAACCAGCTCGAGCGCGTAGTCGCGATCAACCGCGTCTCCAAGGTCGTGAAGGGTGGTCGTCGCTTCAGCTTCACCGCCCTCGTGATCGTCGGTGACGGCAACGGTCTGGTCGGCGTCGGCTACGGCAAGGCCAAGGAAGTTCCCGCGGCCATCCAGAAGGGTGTCGAGGAGGCTCGCAAGAGCTTCTTCCGCGTTCCGATGATCGGCTCCACCATCACTCACCCCGTTCAGGGTGAGGCGGCGGCCGGTGTCGTCATGCTGCGTCCGGCTTCGCCCGGTACCGGTGTGATCGCCGGTGGCGCGGCGCGTGCCGTGCTGGAATGCGCCGGCATCCACGACATTCTGGCCAAGTCGCTCGGTAGCGACAACGCCATCAACGTCGTGCACGCCACCGTTGCGGCTCTGAAGATGCTGCAGCGTCCCGAAGAGGTTGCCGCGCGCCGCGGTCTGCCGATCGAGGACGTGGCTCCGGCCGGCATGCTGCGTGCACGCGCGGGACAGGGAGTCTGACATGGCAGATCTGAAAGTTACCCAGGTCAAGTCCAGCATCGGCGCCAAGGCGAATCAGCGGGAATCCCTGCGCACCCTCGGGCTGCGTGGCATCCGCCAGACCGTGGTGCGTGCGGACAACGCGCAGAACCGCGGCCTGATCAACGTCGTGCGCCACCTCGTAGTCGTTGAGGAGGTCTAAGCATGACCATCAAGTTGCATCACCTGCGTCCTGCCGTCGGCGCCAAGACCGAGAAGACCCGTGTGGGTCGCGGTGAAGGCTCCAAGGGCAAGACCGCGGGCCGCGGTACCAAGGGTACGAAGGCTCGCAAGAACGTCCCGGTCCGCTTCGAGGGCGGTCAGATGCCGATTCACATGCGTCTGCCCAAGCTCAAGGGCTTCACCAACCCGTTCCGCACCGAGTACCAGGTCGTGAACGTGGGCGATATCGCCCGGGTGTTCCCCGAAGGCGGCACCGTTGGCAAGGCCGAACTGGTCGCCAAGGGTCTCGTGCGCAAGAACGAGCTCGTGAAGGTGCTCGCGGAGGGCGAAATCGCTGTGGCCGTTCAGGTCTCGGCGGACAAGTTCTCCGGCTCCGCCAAGGAGAAGATCACCGCGGCCGGTGGCACCGCCACCGAACTGGCCTGACGGTAACCTGAATACACGGAGGCACCGGGCGAGTCGCGAGCTCGCCCGGTGTCGCTGTTAAAGTTCAAGTGTTGTCTGCCAACACCGTCATGGTTTTCGGGCTTTTTCCCGATTCATCCATGGCCTGACCCATGTCGTTCGCCAGGAGGATCTGTGCTTTCCGCCTTCGTGTCGGCTTTCCGGACCCCGGACTTACGGCGGAAGATTCTCTTCACGCTGGGGCTCATCGCGCTGTACCGGCTCGGTGCTTCCCTGCCGTCCCCGGGCGTGGATTACAAAGCTGTCCAGGACTGCGTCAAGCTGGTCAACGGCGGTGATTCCGCCGGTATCTACCAGCTCATCAATCTTTTCTCCGGCGGTGCGCTGCTGCAACTTTCGGTGTTCGCGATCGGCATCATGCCGTACATCACCGCGAGCATCATCATCCAGCTGCTGACCGTCGTGATTCCGCGGTTCGAGGAACTGCGCAAGGAAGGCCAGGCGGGTCAGGCCAAAATGACCCAGTACACCCGTTATCTGTCGGTCGCGCTGGCGATCTTGCAGGCGACGGGCCTGGTGGCGCTCGCTGCGCGCGGTCAGCTGCTGCGCGGGTGCCAGAAGGACATTCTGTCCGACAACTCGGTCTTCGGGATGATCATCATCGTGCTGGTGATGACCGCCGGTGCGGCCCTGGTCATGTGGTTCGGTGAGCAGATCACCGAGCGCGGTATCGGCAACGGCATGTCGCTGCTGATCTTCGCGGGCATCGCGGCGCGTATCCCGTCCGAGGGCAAGATGATCTGGGATACCAAGAGCCACCTGACCTTCACCCTGGTGCTGGTCGCGGCCCTCGCGGTGATCGTCGCGGTGATCTTCGTCGAGCAGGGTCAGCGCCGGATCCCGGTGCAGTACGCCAAGCGCGTGGTCGGCCGCAAGATGTACGGCGGTTCCTCGACCTACCTACCGCTGAAGGTGAACCAGGCCGGCGTCATCCCGGTGATCTTCGCGTCCTCGCTGCTCTATCTGCCGAACCTGTTGGCGCAGTTGACCCAGAAGAGCACGGGCGACCCCGCCGCCTGGCAGGAGTTCATCTCCAAGTACCTGGTCAATCCGACCAACTGGGTGTACGTCTCGGTCTACTTCGCCTTGATCGTCTTCTTCACCTACTTCTATGTCGCGATCACCTTCAATCCCGAAGAGCGCGCGGACGAGATGAAGAAGTTCGGTGGCTTCATCCCGGGGTATCGCCCCGGTAAGCCGACCGCCGACTACCTGAACTACGTGCTCAGCCGGATCACTCTGCCGGGCTCGCTGTACCTCGGTGCGGTGGCCGTGCTCCCGAACCTGTTCCTCAATATGGGCAATGCGGGTGGCGTGCAGAACTTGCCGTTCGGCGGTACCGCGGTGCTGATCATGGTGAGCGTCGGCCTCGATACGGTCAAGCAGATCGAGAGCCAGTTGATGAACCGAAACTACGAAGGGTTCCTGAAGTGAGAGTTGTTCTGCTCGGACCGCCCGGTGCCGGCAAGGGCACCCAGGCCGTGCTGCTGTCGGAAAAGCTTGGTGTTCCGCACATCTCGACGGGCGACCTGTTTCGGGCGAACATCGGTCAGCAGACACTGCTCGGCCGTGAGGCTCAGAAGTACATCGACGCCGGTGACCTGGTCCCCAGCGATGTGACCAACCGGATGGTCGAGTCCCGTATCGCCGAGCCCGACGCCACCAACGGCTTCGTGCTCGATGGCTACCCCCGCACCGTCGATCAGGCGGTGGCGCTGGAGAAGATGCTCAAGGAGTCGGGCCACGAGCTCGACGCCGTGCTGTGCTTCGTCGTCGAGGAGGACGTGGTGGTGGGCCGCATGCTGGCTCGCGGCCGCGCCGACGACACCGAGGAGACCATCCGTAACCGCATGCGCGTCTACCGCGAGGAGACCGAGCCGCTGCTCGAGCACTATGACGGCCTGGTCGTCACGGTCGAGGGCGTCGGCGAGATCGAAGACGTGAACGCGCGTGCGCTGAAGGCGCTGGGTCGCTGAATGGTCTTCGGCCGTAAGCAGAAAAAGGTGGTGCCTTTCCGCACCTCCGGTGAACTGGACGCCATGGCGGCGGCCGGTGCCGTGGTCGGGCGTGCGCTGGTGGCGGTTCGTGCCGCCGCCAAGCCCGGCGTCTCCACCCTGGAGCTGGACGAGGTCGCCGAACAGGTCATCCGTGAGGCCGGGGCCATCCCGTCCTTCCTCGGCTACCACGGTTTCCCCGGCTCCATCTGCTCGTCGGTGAACGACCGTGTCGTCCATGGCATCCCGTCCAAGGACGACATCCTCACCGAGGGCGACCTGGTGTCGATCGACTGCGGTGCGATTCTCGACGGCTGGCACGGTGATTCGGCCTGGACCTTCGGCGTCGGCAATATCATCGAGGCCGATCGCCTGCTGTCGGAGGCGACTCGCCTGTCGATGGAGGCGGGCATCGCCGCCATGCTTCCCGGCAATCGCCTGACCGATGTCTCGCACGCCATCGAACTCGGTACTCGCGCCGCCGAAGCCGAGCACGGCCGCCATTACGGCATCGTCGACGGTTACGGTGGCCACGCCATCGGCCGCGAGATGCATATGGATCCGTTCCTGCCGAACGAGGGCAAGCCCGGCAAGGGCCCGCAGCTGATGGTCGGTTCGGTGCTGGCCATCGAGCCGATGCTCACCCTCGGCACCACGGAAACCGAAACCCTGGAAGACGATTGGACCGTCGTCACCACCGACGGTTCCCGCGCCGCCCACTGGGAGCACACGGTCGCCGTCACCGAGGACGGCCCGCGCATCCTGACGCTCCGCCCGGAGTAGTCACCCGTTTCGCTCGACGCCGCGCCCGCCTCTCCGGCGGGTGCGGCGTTCGGCGTTTCCGGTGTCGATCCGGCGGCCTTTTTCGATTCGCCGGATGCGCCGGTATCGGTTAGGGTTCCGGCGAAACGGTCGTTGTCTTTCTGGGGGGAAATCCGTTGTTGCATTCGCCGATCGAAACATCCGTCGTCGCCACGCCCGACCTGGGCCGCCGCCTGAGCCGTGCGACCCTGCCCATGATGCTGCGCTCCCCATTGACCTGGGGTTTCGTGCTGATCGTGCCGTTGATCCTGATGTTCCAGCACATCATCGACGTCATCGGCAACACCAGCAAGTCCGGCTCCGGCCTGGCCGGCATCGCCGGCATCTACTTCGGCCTGCTGCTGGTGACGGTCGTGCTCTTCGCGCTCGTCACCGCGCTGCGTGTAGTGCGCCCGCCCAAGCAGATCACCGCGTATGCCGCCGCGGGCCGCACCATATCGGCCCGCTACCAACAGGATTCGGTCGATTTCATTCTCGACACCGGCACCACGCACCTGTCGTACACCGAGATCGACGAACTGATCGACCTCGGCGACGTGGTGTACGTCCGCTACGGAACGCTCAAGGGACTCGCCCTGCCGCGAGAAATCTTCACCGCCGAAGCGCTCGCCGCCATGGGACGAGAACTCAGTCCCCGCTGAGGATTTCGCGGGCGAGGAAGGAATCCCACGCCTCGCCCGCGAACCATAGTTCAGGTCCGCCAGGGTTCTTCGAATCGCGCACGCCCACGGTTCCATCCGCGAAACACACTTCGACGCACGCCTTGGATCCCTCGGATCGACTTGACTTGAACCAGGACTGTCCGTGTGGTTGGTCGCTCACGCCGAGTACTCCTTAGCAACTCTCGAAACCATGTCTCGGGTGTCTTCTTCGCTTAACGCTACCGCTTCCAGCGCGGTAATCGCGTCCCGGTATTTTGTCAGGATGTCGGCGCGCTCGTGGTAGAGCGCACCGTGCGCTCCTTCGAGGTACACCACGGAGGGCTCGACGAACCCGCGCTCTTGTACGGGGAACTCCAGCAAGGTGAATGATTGAATCGTCAAGCCGCGGTGCGGTTTTGCGCTGAACGGGATCACGCGGACACAGACATTGGGTCGTTGCCCGACCTCGGCGAGCCACCGCATCTGATCAGCCATGACCGTGGCATCGCCCGGCTGGTTCCGCAACGTCGCCTCCGACAGCCAAGCGGTGAGGAAGAAGTCCGCCTCGTTCAGTCGCTGCTGCCTGCGAACGATGACTTCGATCCGACGCTCCAGGTTCACCCGCGACAGCTCGGGCTCGTCGATGCGAACGATCGCTCGCTTGTAGTCGGTCGTTTGAAGAAGTCCCGGAACGATGACGAGCTGGTGGGTGCTCACCCGATCGGCAGTGTTCTCCAATCGCAGGTAATGCGGAAAGTGGGACTCGAACTGGTCCGCGTAGCCTTGCCAGTAGCCCTTCGAATTACCCAGCAGCCGATCGGTTTTCGCTTGCTCGCGCACTTCGCCCCAGAGCTGCAACGCTTCTGCCCGGACCTCCGGCGAGACGGCGTAGAGATCCAATAGCTGTTCGATCTGAGCGGTTACGATCTTGGTGGGGATACCGTCCTCCAGGCGTGCCACCGTGTGCTTCGAAGTCTCGATGTGCAGCCCCGCCGTCAGCAGTGTCTTTCCGGCCTCGGTCCTAATTGCGCGAAGAAACTTGCCAAATGCCCTACGCGAAACGCTACTCATTTCGTTAGCCTCGCTATTCGGGTTGTCTCAGTTTAAGTCGGTGCGATTCGAGACTCCAGCATATTCCCGTGAGATCTCCCCTCGAGAGCGCTTTTTCAAAATTCCCGTTGTCTACTAGATGCACAGCACGCGGCCGCATTGCTGAAACCAACCGCCCGGCAATAATTCTGATTACTCCGAAGGAGTGTCGTAATGCCTTGGGAAGCATGGGTTCTGGCAGTGATGTTCATCGTAGGCTGCACCGTGACCGTGACCGCAGTGGTCGAGGATCTTCGCGCGATGCGAGACCGGCATGTCCCCGAGAGTTATCCCTACATCAAAACTGCTGTTCCAAAACAGAATTCGAAAATCGTGCGCGGCCGCCACCGCCTGGATCGGACCGCCGCTCAATCGCGCAGTCGCCGATGAACTTCGGCGGAGAGCGCGGCGGCGGCATCACGCAGGGCGATGGCGAAAGGATGCCGGCCGTCGATATCGCCGTCGCTGCGGTAGGCCAGGGCGATCGGCCGGAAGGCGGCCGAACCCTGGACTCGGAGAATGGAAACGGTTGCGGGCAAAGCGGTTACCGACAGCCCCGGCACCACCGTCACGCCCAATCCGGCGGCGACCAGGCCGAGTTTGGTGATCCAATCGCGGGCGACATGGCCGATGACCGGACGCCAGGCCGCCTCGCTCCAGACGCCGAGCAGCCCGGATCCGGGTTCCTCGCTGCCGGTGATCCAGCGTTCTCTGCGCAGCAGCCCGACGGGCACGCTCCCGCGACCGGCGAGTGGATGGTTCGCCGCGACGGCGACGTAAAGCGAATCCTCCAGCAGGGGAGTGGTTTCCACACCGTCCGGCAAATGCTCGGGCCGCGAAACCACGGCGAGATCGACCCGCCGCCGGACGAGACCGTTGAGCAGGGTCGGGCTGGTGCCTTCCCGCAGTCGCACCCGCAGCTCCGGATGCTGTTGTGCCGCAACCGCCATGGCGCGGGGCACCAGTGCGGCGGTGGCGGTGGGGAACGCGCCGATGCGCAACCGTGCCGGTGGCCGCTTCAACTCGCGCAGCTCATCCCGCGCGTTGTCGAGCGCGTCCAGCACCGAATCCGCGTGCCGCAGCACGATCAACCCGGCCTCGGTCGGCTTCACCCCGCGCGGCAACCGCTCGAACAACGCCTTGCCCGCCGCCTGCTCCATCAAAGTGATCTGCCGCGACACCGCCGACTGCGTGTAATCCAACCGCTCCGCCGCCCGCGAGAACGACCCGGTCCGTGCCGCTTCCCGCACCACCCGCAGGCCGGACACCGTGAACTCTCCCATGCGAATACGTCATACCACCCATGCGAGACTCGCGCTGGTCGCATGCCTCCCGCCACCGTAATTTCGCAAGCATGAGCATCGCACAGCAGAACAAGACCTTGATCCGCGCCGTCTTCGACGAACTGGCGGTGGGCCGCGGCGCCGCCCTCCCGGCGGCCATGTCCGAAGACGTCCGCTGGACCTTCGCCGGCAACTGGTCCTGGTCCGGCACCTGGGAACTGAAACCCACCGTCCTGCACCAACTCCTGGGCCCGCTCATGGCCCAATTCGACGGCGGCTACCGCATCCACGCCGACCTGATCCTGGCCGACGAGGACCGCGTCGTCGTCCAAGCCCAGGGCAACGGCACGACCGTGGACGGCGACCCCTACAACCAGACCTACTGCTTCATCTTCACCCTCGCCGCCGGCCGCATCACCGAGGTCATCGAACACTGCGACACCGCCCTGGTAGAGCGCGTCCTCAAGCCGATCCCCCTCCCCGCCTGAGGCTCAGCCCTCCAGCAAGATGGTGACCGGCCCGTCGTTGACCAGCTCCACCTTCATATGCGCTCCGAACTTCCCGGTCGCCACGGTCGCCCCGAGTTCGCGCAGGGCGGCGGCGAAGGCGTCGACCAGCGGTTCGGCCACCACGCCCGGCGCGGCATTGTTCCAAGACGGCCGACGCCCTTTGGCGGTGTCGGCGTAGAGGGTGAACTGGCTGATCACCAGTACGGGTGCGTTCAGATCGGCCGCGGAGCGCTCGCCGTCGAGAATGCGCAGCCGGAAGAGTTTGTCGGCGAGGGCCTTCGCGGTGGCCTCGGTGTCGGTGTGGGTGACGCCGACCAAGGCGACCAGGCCGTGCGGCGCGCCGCAGGCGGCCGGGTCGATGCGGCCGACCACCTCGTCGTCGACGGTGACCTGGGCGGAACTTACGCGCTGGACCAGTACTCGCACCCATCGATCTTGGCAGCGGGCGGGGGCACGCATGGGCCGGGGGTGGGCGCAACCCCCAATTTCTTTGTGCGCCATCGCGAGTTCATGAAAGTACGCTGTGCTGGCAGGCACAACTGAACCCGACGCGGAGCGATTTGGTTACCGATGGCACCTCAGAACAAAGATCACACGGCTTGGGCGGGGCTCAGGCAGCAGGCTGAAGCGCAGACGCTGGAGTTCGATCCGAGTACGGCGCAGAAGGCCATGTCGGCCTGCTCGGATTTGATCCGTCTGCTGCGCGGGTACCGGGACGCGGCCGATCCGGAGCTGACCAATCTGCCCAAGATCGGCAGTCTCTCCGATGGTGAGGCGATGGCGGCCAAGCTCAATCGCCGCGGCCTCGAATTGGTGAACGCGTTCGAGACGCATATCGACATCGTCACCGACATGCTGGAGACCTTCCGCTTGGCGGGGCAGGCGTACAAGCACAGTGAAGAGATGTCGCGGGACGAGTTCGTGCCGCTGAACAAGATCAAGGAAGGGCTGGGGTCGTTCAAGGTCCCGGAGGGTTCGGCCGATATCGGGGCGGGGCCCGGGCATCGCGATGCGAAAGACGCGGTGGGGCTGTCTTTCCCGAGCACGCTGAAGAAGTGGAAGGACGACAAGGGCAAGTCCAAGGAGGCCACCAGCATCATCTGGCGGCCCAAGGACAAGATGACGATGCCCGACCTCTATCAGCTCGGGCAGGCGCTGAACCCCGGTCCGTTCGTCGCCGCGTCGGATCTGTGGACGAACCTGGCCGGCAAGGTGGACGGCAAGGTCAGCGACTTCACCAATACGATCCAGGGCCTCAGCAATGGCTGGCGAGGCGTCGGCGCGTCCGCGGCGCAGCAGGCGGTGATCGGTTACGCGAACGATCTGAAGCCGTTGATCGACACCATGAACGAGATGGGTGAGCTGCTCGACTACACCGCCCATTGGATGAAGGTCACCAAGGACTACATGCCCGACAGCCCGGGTGAGCCGGGGTGCATGGAGCAGGGCGTGGACTCCTATCGGAACCACTACGAGCACACCTATCTGACCCCGGGCAAGGACACCGAGGCCGCGATGCCGATCGTGCCGTGCCCGAAAACGGTTGATACTCCGGTGCAGAAGCCGAAGGAAGAAGAGAAGCCGAAGACCGAGGAGAAGCCCAAGACCGAGGAGAAGCCCAAGACCGACGACCAGGGCGATCAAGGGCAGGGCAATCACGGGAATCAGGGCCAAGGCAGTCAGGGCGGCGGCGGAGGCCACCAGAGTGGCGGAGGCGGCGGCAGTCACGCCGCGGGTAGCGGCAGCCAGGGTGCCGGCGGCGGTAGCCAGCACGTGAACGGCGGCAGCCAAGGCGTAGGCGGCGGCAGCCAGGGCGGAGGTGGCGGCAGCCAGGGCAGCGGCCAGACGCCCAGCTATCCGACCATGCCGACCACTACGGGTACCTCCGGCGACACCAGTACCGTCGGCCGCGACAACACCGGCAAGGGCTCCACGGGCACCGGCGGCACCAGCACGGTGGGCCGCGACGCCTCCGGAACCAGCGTGGGCAAGACCTCTACCGGCAGTACCGGTTCGAGCGGCTCCAGCGAGCTCTCGCAGGTCGCCTCGCTGCTGAGCACCCTGGTCTCCTCCGGCACGACCGCCCTGCAACAGCTGCCGACCATCCTCGAGGAGTTCCAGAAGCTCTTCCAGTCGAACGACACCAGCGGTCTGGCCTCCCTGCTCGGCGTCTCCGAAGATCAAGTCACCAAGGCGATCTCGACCATCCAGAACTCACCGGACAAGGTTGCCGCACTGGCCGAGGTGCTCGGCGTCGGCACCACCACGGGCACCACGACCGGTGCGACCGCGGTACCGGTGGAGTCTTCGGGCGCGTCCGCCGGAGCCTCCGCCGCGTCCGCCGCCGGCACCGAGGGCCACACCAATCTGGTCCCGCGCGCCGGCGCGGCCACCGAGGAACCGTCGCAAGGGCCCGGTGTGTCCGCCGCACCCGGCGGCAGCCCCGCACCGGCTCCGTCGGCTCCCGCACCCGCGGAACCGGCCCCCACCGTGCCCGCCACGGATCCGGGTTCGGTCATCCTCGATGTCGACTTCTTCCGCGGTATGGGTCTCGAGACCGATCCGAAGTCGGTGATAGAGGCGTGAAATGGGAGTTCACCGACCTCGAATTCCGGGTGCTGACCAATCGCTACGTGGAGGGGTGGATGCCCACCCCGCTCATGTACACCTGCCGCACCGACGACAGTGCCGAGTACGACCGTCAGCTCGCCGAAACCGATGAGCTGCTGCGGGATCGGCTCGGGCCGAGCGTCGCCACGCTGTTCGACACCATCCATCGCCCGGAGGTGATCATCGTGTCGCACACCTGGTGTGACGACGATATGACCAATCCGGAGAAGCGGATTCGCGTGCACGGCGCGCTGCGCGACCGGCGTGCCTGCATGATCACGCAGAAGCCGGGCGAAACCATCTATCACAGCGGCGGTTTCACCATCACCGAGTGTGATCCGGAGGAACTGCCGCGCCTGATTGTGGCCGAGCTGCCGGCCGCCGAGCCGGGGCGCGGCCCGGTGGTGCCGATCGTGACCGAACAGCCGCCGCGGGAGCCCCGATACGGTTCCCGCTCAATGGCTTTCGACTCCTTCGATGACACCGTCGAGGCGACCAGCCTCGCGTTCCTGAGCCGCCGGGCCGACTGGACCGGCACCATCCGGGTATTGCAGAGCCGTTCGAAGTACGGCCCCCGGGGCGTGATGGAAACCACCATGCTGTGGCGCGATGTCGCCGACGACGGCCGCTACCTCATCGAGTTGGGCGAGCCCGAATTGAAGGCCGTCGGTATCGGTTCCGACCGGCTCACCCGCCGTATCGAGGAGCGCGTCGAGAAGGTGCGCCGGCATATGGAGGCGCGCGGCGAGGACGAGTACTGAGCCGCGCTTCGCGGTGATCGGCACTCGCCGTTAAGGTTCCGGCAACTAATCGGTTGCCGGAGCCTGCCAAGGTCATCTCCATGAGCGGCAGCGGCGGTCGACTGGAGTCCTACATAGATCTGCTGACCAAGGCTTCCCAGAAGACGGGGAAGGTGCGGGACAATATCGAGCGAATCATCGACACGCTCGAATCCAGCACCGCGAGCCGGGGGGCGCCGTGGGGTGACGATTCGCTCGGCAACGGGTTCGCCGGCGGCGACCAGGGGTATATCGCCAGCCGCAAGAACATGCTCGAAGGCGGCGGCAATATGGCCGGCACCTTCGGCAATTTCTCGAAGGGCCAGTCGGATTCCGCCGCGAAGTTGCAGCGGATGGAAGACGGCAACCGCGAAACCTTCGAGTGATGCCGTCATGACCAACGAGCGCGCGAAGGCCGACCTCTCCGCGATCCTGGACGATTTCCGGGATCAGATGAGCACCATCACCAAGTTGCAGCGGGAGCGGGCCGCGTTGACGGCGTCCGCGACCGTGCGGGGCAAGCGGGTCACGGTGACCGTGAACGCCGACGGCACGGTCATCGAGACCCGATTCGGTTCCGGCATCGAGGATCTCGACTATCACGAGATCGCCAAGGCGGTCACCGAGGCGGCGCAGCAGGCATCCGCGGAGGTGGCGCGGCGCAGCCAGGAGCTGATGGAGCCGGTCTCACGCAACCGTAATCGCCTGCCCAAGTTGACCGATCTGGTTCCCGGCATGCCGGACCTGAGCCGCGAGCTGGTCGCGCCGGAGCTGCCGGTGGTCTCGACCGCGCCGCCGAACTCGCCGGAACGCGCTGCCGCGCATCCGAAGCCGGACGAGCAGACGCCGGGTGGGCGGACAACGGCAACCGATTCCGGATGGTGAGCCACCGCTGCCGGGTGGTTAATCGCACATGATCGAACTGCCCTCCGAACTCGAATGGCTGGGCGTCCTCGCGGGCATGGAGTGGCCCCACGGCAACGAGGACGAGATGTGGAATCTCGCCCAGGACTGGCGGACCGCCGGTGAGGCGCTGCGCCAGCAGCTCTCGGCCATCGACGAGGCCAAGTACGCGACCCTCGCCGCCTATGTGGACGGTGAGGGCCGCGAGCCCATGCTGGCGTTGTTCGACCAGTTGGCGGGGCGCGGCGGCAAACAGGAGGGCAGCACCTCCATCCTCGATCTGGCCGGGTACTTCGAGCAGCTCGGCGAGTCCGCGTACGAGACGGGCACCGAGATCGAGTACGCGAAGCTCATGTTCTATTCGTCGCTGGTGCTTTTCGCGGCGGAGATGATCGCGGCGTGGGTCTGGCCGCCGATGGGACCGGCGCTGGAGGCCATCGCGACGGCGACCACCCGCATCGTGGTGCGGATCATCGGTGAGCGTGCGCTGGCGGCGATCCTGCGGGCCGCGGCCAAAGCGGGCCTGACCGCCTTCGTGAAGTTCGCGCTCCGGCATTTCGTGATGGATACCGCGCTGGGTACGTTGCAGGACTACGGGATTCAGCAGTACCAGGTCGACAAGGGGCATCGTAAGTCGGTCGACTGGGGACAGGTCGGCGTCACCGCCATCAGCTCGGCCGCCGGCGGCGCGGTCGCGGGCCCGCTGGGCGGAAGAATCAGCAAGGGCCTGGCCAACCGCGGCATCGACGGCGCCATGAACTCCGCCATCACCAGCGTCGGAGCCGGACTGGTCGGCGCCGGGGCCGGACTCGTGGGCAGCGCCGGCGCCCAATTCGGTCTCGATGCCTACCGCAACGGCTGGGGCCAAGCCTGGGAGAACCTGAAGAACACGCCCCTCGACTATCGGATGTTCACCGCCGGCGCGCTCAACGGCCTCGGCTCCGGTCTGAATCACCATGGCGCGCACAGCTTCTGGGAACCGCGCGTAACGCGTATGCGAGCGGGCATCCCCACCATGCCCAATATCGGCTCCCTCCCGCCCGGCATGGTCGGCGACAGCGGAACTCAGCCCGGCAACAACGGTGCGGGCGGATCCCGGACCGGAACCAACGGCTCCGCGCCCGTCAGCGAAAGCCCGCGCACCAACGCGGCGGGGTCCGGCGGCGCAGGCGACTCCTCCGGCTCCGGGGCCCGCCCCGCCGGGGACGGCAGCACCGCGCGCCCGGAATCCGGTGCCGACCATCGCGGCGGCGGAGCCTACGCGACCGGCGACAACCGTCCCGGAACCCGCGGCGGGGAGGACTCCTCCGCCCTCGGCGGTGCCGACGGCTCCAGCCACGCCCCCACCTCGGGTTCCTCCGGCTCCCACGACGGCGGATCCGCATCCGCAGCGACAGGCCCCGCCGCATCGAACGGAAGCCCCTCCAGCGCAGCGGTTCCCGTCGCATCGAGTCCCGCTCCCACCTCGGGCGGGGTCGCCGCAGGCTCGACCGGTTCCGCGCCGAGCGGATCCAGCGGTGGTTCCGGCTCAGCGGCCGGTTCGCACGGTGGATCGGGCGCTTCCGGCGGTGGGGCATCGTCCAGTGCGAGTAGCGGATCGGGAGCTTCCGGCGGTGGCTCATCGTCCAGCGCGAGTAGCGGATCAGGCGCTTCCGGCGGCGGGGCATCGTCCAGCGCGAGTGGCGGATCGGGTGGTTCCGGCGGTGGCTCATCGTCAGGTGGGTCGTCCGGTGGTTCGAGCACCGGATCCACGTCCGGCGCAGGTGCGAGCCCATCGACCAGCCCGGCCGCAGCCGCGTCCGGTGGTGCGGGTGCCACCGGTCCCTCCGGCGCCGGTTCTGCCGCAAGCACTCCCGGCGGTACCCCCGGAGCGGGAGCTCCCGGAACCACCCCGGCCGCGGCAGGTGCAGCCTCTCCTTCGGGCGCGTCCACCGCAGGCCCCTCCGCAGCGGCTTCTCAGCAACACGGCGTAAACGCGGCCCCGAATTCCGCCTCGACCCCGGGCCAATCGGGCACGACCACGGCGAACACCCCCGAAGCGCGATCGCATGAAACACGCGCTACCGCAGCATCTTCCAACACGGATCCACGTGCTTCCGCCTCCCGCCCCGGCGATGCGCCCTCCTCCCGCCCGGATGGCGCTCGTCCGCAGCCCGGTTCGGATACTCCGCGCACCGGTGCGTCGCCCAGTCGTAATGAGGACCTCTCGTCGCGGCCGGACGGCGCGTCGCCTGGCCTGGACGAAACTTCTTCGCGGAGTGAGGAATCACGCACTGATGGGGATCGTGCCGGTGCGTCGCCCAGTCGTGATGGGGACCTCTCGTCGCGGCCGGACGGCGCATCGCCTGGGCCGGACGAAACTCCCTCGCGGAGTGAGGATTCGGGCACCGGCGGGGATCGCTCCGGCGATCGGCCCGATCCGGCTTCCGGTCAGGATCGCGACGGGTCGACAGACAATGCCCCTCGGCGCGACGTGGATTCGGAATTTACTCGGGAGCCTGATGAGGCGTCGCGTGCCGACGAATCAGGGCGGCGTGAGGCGGATTCGGGGTCCGAGGAACGCGCGGAGCGTGCACAGCGGCCGGAGAATTCCGGTCGGTCGGAGGCCGAGTCGCGGGCCGACGGAACGCGTGGTCGTGAAGAAGCGGGAGCTCCGCATACGGATGAATCCGCGCGTCGTGGTGAAAGTCCTTCGGATGCAGAGGGTCTTCCACATGGTGAGCGCGAGAACTCCCCGTCTCGGGACGGCTCGCCGGCCGATGGGTCGGCGGTTCGGCCGGAAGGCGACCGCACGCCCGAACGCGCGGAGGGGGAGTCCAGTCGCGATCGGGGTGACGAGTCCCCGGTGGCGGACCCTGATCAGAGCGGCACCCGACCGCGCGATGAGGAGCAGCCGAATCGAGACGACTCGTTCGGGTCGAAGCCGGAGGACTCCGGTGCGCGGGATGAGCCACTGGTACGGCGTGTGGGTGACGAGACTCCGTCTGCCGATGGCGCTCCGCGAATCGACGAATCAGCGGAGAGCGGTCGGCCGCAGCACGAAGAGGGCGAGGCGGGCCGGCCGGAACTTGCTGCACAGGACGATAATTCGCATCCCAGGCGCTCTGGAGCTGAAGAGAGCTCGCGGACGCGTCCGGCTGGGGAAGATAGCGACGACTCGACGCCGCCACGAGCGGAGGCTGATCCGGATGCCCGGCGGACCCGAGATGACCACTCTGCCCCGGAGCCGGATGCGGCCCTGCTGGTCGGTCCGCCCCTCGGTGACGGTCCGCACCCGCGCGGCGAGACAGGCGAGCGGCGGGACGGCTCCCGCCGCGCCGACGAATCCTCACGACCTGGCGACGGCACCCGCCGCGCATCCGGCGATGACACCCGCCCCGCGCCCAGCGACGACGCCCGCCCCACACCTGGCGACGACAACCGTCCCACGCCCGGCGACGACACCCGACCGCAATCGAACACCCTCCGACGCCCGGACCTGGCGGACACCGGTGACGGCAGTACCCCACACCCCGGCACCCTGGACGAGCCGGAAACCACCCGGCGGCAACCGGATTCGGAACCGGCGGGCGACCCCCTGCGCGGTCGCTGCGGCGAACTCGCCCTGCGCCTGCTCCGCGCCATCACCGGCAACGATTCGATCCGCATCCCCGAACACCCGGTCGGCCCCGAAGGCATGTCCGCCGAGGAACTGGTCGGCAGCGCCGGCGGCCGAATGCGCGAATTCGCCGACCACGACGCCATCGCGCAACGCCTGGAGGAGCTGGGCCCGGGCGCGGCCGCCCTCGTCGTCGACCGCTACGCCGGTGAAGTCGACGAACACGGCGTGGGCGCCCACGCCTACCTGCTGGTCAACGAGGGTGGCGACATCGTCGTCAAGGACTTGGCGGCGGGTCCCGACCACGGCTACCCGCCCGTCGTCCCCCGCGAAACCCGCGGCACCCACGCCATCCTCTTCAAACCCGACGGTCAAGCCGTAGACCCGCTCAAACCCGAAGTCCGCCACACCCTCCTGCGCATGGCCGGGGTGGAAGAGGCCCGCGACCGCACCCCGACCCCGGGCCAAGACGAAGACGAGGAGTCCACCCCCGACGACCTACCCCCTTCGAGCGACCACACAGACGACCACACCCCGCCCGCGGCCGACGACGCCGATGACCGTGTGTCCGGTGGCGACGACGCCGATGACCGTGTGTCCGGTGGCGACGACGCCGATGACCGTGTGTCCGGTGGCGACGACGCCGATGACCGTGTGTCCGGTGGCGACGACGCCGATGACCGTGTGTCCGGTGGCGACGACGCCGATGACCGTGTGTCCGGTGGCGACGACGCCGACGATCGCGTGCCCGGTGACGCTGGCGCCCAGCGGAAACCCACCCTCGGTGAGGAGGACGCCAACACTCCGGAAATCGACGACTCACAGTCCCCGACGCGGCGTGGCGATGAGGAATCTCCGCAGACGCCGGTCGCGGACGACGAGTTCCGGCGGACCAGGGGGGAGCGGCGGCCGGAAGACGAGTTGCGGCTTGCTGCTTCCGAACCCGCGCCGCCGGAGCGGAGTGCTGTCGAGCCGGCCGGCGCGGATACGCCGCAGCCGAAGGATGCTCCGGAGACCACGGATCAGGCGGATGATTCCACCCCGCCGGACGCCGCGCCGGAGCAGGGCGACTGGTCACCGCGGCCGGATGACGCTTGGGCCCCGCTCGATCGGGACGGGATTGTCGATCGGCTCGTGGATCGGTGGGGGTTCCGGGAGATCAACGGGTTCGACCGGGTCGCCGATGTCGAGGTGCTGCGCGAGTTCGCTCGTGCGGTGGACGACGTGATGGCGGAGCACAGCGGGTTGATGGATGTGCGGGTGCTCGAGGTCGGGCCGACCGTGCACCAGAACGCGTATGCGGAGGCCACGCCGGGGACCGATGCGAACGGGCGGCATTACACCGAGAAGATCGTGCTCAGCGAGGCATGGGCGAACGACCCGGAGACGTTCCGGCAGGCCACCATGGGCGACGAGGCGGTGAACTTCCATGTCCCGAATTCCGGTGCGCGCCCGATCCATTCGGTGATCGTGCACGAGCTCGGTCATGCGGTGGACTTCAGCGGTCAGATGCGGGCCCGCGACGACATCGACGACGCGCTGCTGAACCGCTACAAGCAGCTGTACGGCGAAAACCCGGTGCTCGCCGAGTACGACGCCTGGATCCAGCGGATGTCGGATTACAGCTTCGAGGAGGGCACGCCGTGGATCGATGCCCCGGAAGCGCTCGCCGAAGCCTTCGCCGATGTCCTGCTCAACGGCGACAACGCCAGCGAGCCGGCGCGTGCGCTCTACGAGCTGCTGACCTCGACAGCACTGGACGAGCAGGGCCCGGGCGCGACCCCCGACCACACGACTCCGGAAGCGCACGCACCCCCGAAGAACGCTGGACCACAACCGGATATCGCAGCGGCGCGCCCCCGCGCCTCGGAGCCGGAGGGTCCCGAGTTCTTCGACGGCAGCGACTGGACCCACGACGCCTCGTCGCACCGCGCGGAGAGTGACGGCCCGGAGTTCTTCGACGGTGCGGACTGGAAGTCCGAAACCCCGGAAGCTGGACCGCCGCAACCGGATTGGTCGCCGCGACCGGACGACTCGTGGTCGCACCTGGATGCCGACGGCGTCGTCGACCGTTTGAAGGCCGAGTTCGGCTTCCAGGATGTGCTCGGATTCGATTCCGCGCGAATCGATCCCGAGGTGATGCGCGAATTCGCCCGCGCGGTGGAGGATGTGCTCGCCGACCACGGCGCCCATATCGATCGCGGCATTCTCGAGATCGGCGAGACCGTGAACCGCGGCGCGTACGCGGAGGCGGTCCCGGCCTACGACGCGAACGGCCGCCTGATCACCCAGCGGATCGTGCTCAGTGCGGAGTGGGCCGCGAACCCACAAGGCTTCCACGCCAGTACACAGAGCGACGAGCACGCGCATTTCTTCGTACCGAATTCCGGTCTGCGCCCGATCTATTCGACGATCGTGCACGAGCTCGGCCACGCGGTGGACTTCACCGGCCAGTTCCGCGCGCGCGGCGATATCGAGGTCGAGCTGAGCCGGTACTTCGCGGAGGCGAACCCGGGTGAGGACCGCACGCTGCTCGAGTACCTCACGTGGGTGTCGGACGGCATGTCCAACTACAGTTTCCGCGGCGACGGCAGCATCAATCGGCCGGAAGCCCTGGCGGAGGCGTTCGCCGATGTACTGCTGAACGGTGAACACGCGAGTCGACCGTCCCGGGTGCTCTACGACCTGATGACGGCGCGGGCGACGGAGGCGCGCGCCGAGCTCGCGGAACCGGGCGGCCACGACAGCACACCTTCGCAGGACGACGGCGAGCACCCGCCCGGGGAACGCAATTCGATGCTGACTCCTCCGGAACCGGCCGAACCCTGGGATGCTCCCGATCCGCGCCTGCCGGTCGACGAATGGTCGGCCATGGACCGCGACACGGTCGCCGCGGAACTCCGGTCGCGCTGGAATGTCGAGGTCGGCGGCTTCGACCTCCGGTACTCCACCGATGTCCTGCGCGAATACGCCCGCGCCGTCGACGATGTGTTCACCCGGTTCCCGCATCTCGCGGACACCGTCACCCGCTTCGAGATCGAGTCGCTGCTCGATCACCCCACCTCGCTGGCGGTGGCCGAGAGCAGCCCCGACGCCCATGGGCACTGGCGCACCGACCGGATCGTGCTCAACGGTCTGTGGGCAGGCGACCCCGCCGGGATGGCCGGCCAGGCGCATCAGGACGAAGCACGCGGCTATCACGTGCCGGGTTCGGCGGAACGGCCGGTGTATTCGGCGATCGTGCACGAGCTCGGTCACGCACTCGATACGGCCGGCCAGCGCCAATCCCGGGACGGGACTCTCGAAGCGCTGGCCGACCGATTCGCCGAACTGCACGGTTCCCGCGACGAGAACGAAGTCGCCGACTGGATCGGCGAACTGACCGGCTACAGCTTCGAGAACGGCCGTCTGGATGTTCCCGAAGCCCTGGCGGAAGCCTTCGCCGACGTCATGCTCAACGGCGACAACGCCAGCGCCCCCGCGAAGGTCCTCTACGACCGGCTCGTCGCACACGCCGATCCCGCCGCCGATCATCCAGGCCCGCGACCGCACCCCGATTCGCCCTCGGAGCCGCCCGTCCGCGAGCACTCCCGGCCCTCGGAACCCGAACCGGGAGAACCCGACCCGTCACGATCGACCCCGGAACAGCGCTCCGAACCAGTCGACCCGGCCACTCACCCCGACCCGGCTTCCACCGGCGACGGCCAACCCCCGCACGAACCCCCGCCCGCCCCCGGCAACCCCGAACCCACCGGCGGCGACAGCGAATGGCTCCGCCGCCAGCGAGCCATCCAAGCCGACTGGAACGCGCAAATGCGCGACCGCCACGCCCAATTCCTCTGGGAGATAGCCGAACTCCAGCCCGAAGGCACCCCCGCCCGCCGCATGGCCGAGTTCGAAGCCGAATCCGCCGAAATCCTCGCCCACATGGAATGGCAACTCGCCGACTTCCGCTGGGAGGGCCTCGGCGGCCGCCCCGACCCCAGCCCCCCAGTACACGATCCGGACGCCACCACCGTGCCGGTGCAACATCCTGCGCAGGGTGAAAACGCCGTGCCCGTTCATGATCCGAACGCCGACACGGTGCCGCTGAACCGGGATCCGCAAAATGGCGGCGGCCCGGTGCACGACCCGGACGCCGATACGGTTCCGGTCAGTCGGGAGCCCCAGCCGGAATCTGCTGCGCCGGTGCACGACCCGAACGCGAGGACGGTGGAGCTCCCCGTGGTGCACCCGGAAGCGGGTGCGCAGGCGGTGGTGGTGGACGAGGGGGCGGGTACGCCCGAGCCTGGTCCGGCGCAGCCCGCGCTCGCTTCGGACGCGTTGTTCGCGGTGGCCAATTTCCTGCGGGTGGCCGATGTTTCGGGTGCGGGGCAGCCGACTCCGGAAATGCGGGCCCATGCTCGTGCGCTGTCGGATGCGCTCGGCCTCGATCCGGTACTCCGGCGTCACCCCGATCCGCTGGTCGCCCTGCGCGAGGTCGCCGAGATCGCCCGTGCTCGAGGTGCTTTCGGCGATCCCGAGCAGAACCGCGCGCCGCGCGCCATGAACTCCGAGGAGCTGCGTCCGCTCACAGCCGCGGAACGCTATGGCACCGAGGAGTTCTGGCGCACCGAAGTTCCCCCGGAACAGCTGCACGCCATCGACGCCGAGCATCGCGCCCTCGGCCTCGACGAGCGATTGACCCGCGCCGAACTGGAGGAGCAGCGCAGGCGCGCCGAGGAGTCCACCCGCGAACTGCCCGCCCCGCCACACGAGCCCGATATCGCGCCTGATGAGCAGCGGCACGAAAGCGAAAGCGCTCCCGGTGAACAGCGGAGCGAACCGCATGCCGTCGGTGCGGAGGAGCGACGCGAACCCGGCTCGGATACAGGTGGGCAGCGGCACGAAGGCGAATCGAAGACTCCGCGGCGGGGGATGGAGCCGTGGGCGGAGCCGGATTCCCGTGCGGCGCGGGAGGAACGGCGCGTTCTGGGGTTGGACCAGCTGCGGCAGGAGATCGCGGACCGGCTCGGGTTGCGGCCGGAGGAACTCACGCGTGACCGGTTGCCGGAGATCGCGGGCGAGCTGCAATACCGGAATGTGCTGCGCGCCGGTGCGGTTGAGGCCCTGGCGGCGGCGATCGCCCATCACGACCAGGCCGGTGATCCCGATGCGCGGGCGCGCGCGGCGCGTGATCGCGACGACTGGGCCCGGTTGCTCGGCGTCGATCCGGAGCTGGTGCGACCCGGAGCCGACCACGACACGGTGTTGAACGATCTGCGCGCCGAAACCGTCCGGCGCGCAGGCGATATCACCGATCTCGTCGCCGCCGCCTTCCACGATCCGGATCCAGCCACGGGCCATCGCCTGGTGCTGGAGGCCGACGGGCAGCGCGTGCACGTGCGCGTCACCACCGACTCCGACGGTCATCCGCACGCGGAAATGGTGCGCCGCCCCGATCTGCCGTCCCCGGCCCGCCCCGAAACCGAGCGGCCCCAGCCGGGCCGGTTGCGGCGCGCCCTGCGCAAGATCCTCGAAGGCTTCCGGCCCTTCACCCCGAAATACCCGTCTGGTTCGGGCAAGGACAAGGAAGGCCAGGTCGAGCTGACCCACCTGTTCGGCGATGTCGCCCACATCGACGTGCTGGCCGAGATCGGCGACGACTGGAATCCGGTCCGCATCTTGAAGGAGGTCGCGGGCATCCTCCAGGTCCGCGAGCGAATGCCGGTGCTGCGCTTGCTGACCGGCCGCATCGCCGACATCTCGCCCGACGCCCTGCCCATGCGCACTCGCGACGGCGGCGAATATCAGCCCTGGTACACCGAGGCCGACCCGCGACTGCGCGCCGAGGTCGAGGATTCCATGCGCGTCGGCGGCTTCATGACCGAGGCCGACTATGCCGCACTGCCCAAGCCGGAACCGGAGCCCGAGGCCCCGCAGTCGGAGGAACCGCCCGCCCCTCGTTTCGGCCCCGACGTCCCCGAATCGGTGGTCGACGCCATCGCGACCCGCGATGCCGCCCTGGACGAACTGGTGCGCTTGGCCAACCGCGACGGCATCCAGCTCGCCGACGGCAATCCGGAGACCCTGCGCCGCGCGGTGAACGAGCAGATCTATCGCCTGATGCGCCGAGCCGGCGGTATCGAAGCCCTGCGCGATGCCGCCCAGCGCTACAACGACGAGGACGCGCGAGTCCCGTTCCGCCCGGTCGCCATCAACGACAAGAATCCGCTGGGCCGTTTCGCGCGTGCCGCTTTCGAGGTCGAGCAGGGCGAGATCCAGCAGCGCAAGGCCGACCGCCGCCGTGAATTGGACGGCGCCGCACCGGATGACCCGGACCTGGCTTACCGCCCCCGCGATCCACGCCCCACCGCAATGGATTTCGAGGGCGTCAACAACGGCGGCGAATCCGCACGCCACTTCGACGATATGGGCGGCGACGCCCCGGAATACCTGGACGGCAAGTTCTTCGAGGATGCGCTGCGCCGCGACCAGATCCTCGAGGAGCGCTCCAACTGGGCGCAGCTGCTCGATGTGGATCTCGCCGATCTGCGGCCGGACGATCTCGCGCACACCATCGGCGACCTGCGGATGGAGGTGCGCGACAGCGCCGACCGGCTCTCCGAATTCTCCGCTGCCGTCGACGAATTCCTGCGCGCGCAGGACGAGGCGCAGGCCCGCACCGACGACTTCAACGAGATCACGTCGCGGCGCTGGCTGGAGGAGAACGGCGGCGTCCCGGTCGAACCCGGTATCGGTGTGCGGCCTGGCGACCACCCCGGAGATCCCAATCACCTGGTGGTGATTCGCGGCGATGTCGACCACGATCAGGCGCTCGCCGACACCCTGGCCCGCCGCCCGGATCTGGCCGATTTGGTGAACAGCGGTGCGCTGCGCGTGGATTACCGCGTCATGGCGGTGCAGCCGGATGGGATCGCCGTGGTCGCGGTCGACTCCCCGCACGCGCGCCTGGAACGACCGGTGCTCGACGGCCGGGAGACGCCGCTGCTCATGCTGCGCAATGGGGAGGAACCGTGGCGAGTGGTGGCCGCGCATCCGGAAACCACAGTGCCGCAACCGGAATCGCCGCCGAACACGGAACCCGCCGCACCGCGCGACCCGGATGTAGTGCGCGCCGAACGCAACGAGGCCGCGGCGCGGCTCTCGGCCTATCTGATGGATCTGGGCCCCGACCGGCTCGCTGACACCATCGCCGCCCTGCGTCAGGACAATGCCCTGCGCGCCGCGCAGATCGAGGGCATGGCGGACTTCATCCGCAGCAGCGACGCCATCGACAACTTCCACGATCTGGACCGGGTGCTCCAGAACCTCGCGCACCGGCTCGGCCTCGACCCGCACACCCTGACTCCGGAAGCCCTCGCCACCGCCATGGCCGACCCGGCCGTGCGGGTGGCGCGGCGCGCGCAAGCCGTCGGCGACCTGCTCGACTACGCGAAACTGCTGCGCGACAACGTCAGCAGCGACACCGTGCTGCGGGCCCGCGACCAGCTCGCCGAGCGGCTCGGGGTGCGGCCGGAGGAGCTGTACGCGCACAAGCACGTCAAGGATCGCGACGATCCGGCCGAACTCATCGCCTACGAGCCGGATCCGAAGAGCACCGACCCGAAGGCCGTACTCGACGCGATCAACAACCTGCTGTACCGCTCGCAGGAACGCCCCGAACTCATTGCCGCACTGGCGGAGTACGCCGCGACCCTGTCCGGGCTGGACCCGTTCCGCGAGGGGCTGCGCCTCGAGATGGACCGGGATCCGCGGGTCGCCGACGGCGAACTGCCCATCCACGACGGCAACGCGCCGGAGATCCTGCGGGCCCTGCGCACCGAGTTCGTCGGCGAGCCACCGATCGCCCCGGATCTGTCGCAATCCAGCAATGTGTGGTCGCGCCTGCTGGGCATCGACCTGGAGGATATCGGCCGGTCCGCCGAGATCTATCGTGATCAGGCCAAGGGCCTGCACGATCGGATGACGCCGGCGCAGTTCGAGCAGGTCTTGCGGACCATGCGCGCGAGCGATCCGGCCACCGCCTACACCGAGTACCGGGACGGGCGCGAACCCGGTCAGCGCGCGTTCAGCCCCGAGCAGCTGGCCGAGATCGTCGACCGGGTACGCAACAAGCGCTACTCCGACATCTACGACGTCTACCGCGACGGCAAGATCGAGAAGCATGAGCGGTTGAAGGTCAAGGACCTGGCGGCGGTCATCGATACCTTGCGGGAGGAGGTCGCGGCGCGGGCCCGCGATATCGACGCGCTGGAACGGCTTGCGGGCGAACACAATCGGCTCACCACGCCGCCGGAGCCGCAAGCGCCGCCGCGTAGCCGCGAACAGCTGCTCACCGATCTGGCGGCCGCACGGCACGAGTTCGAGCTGGCACGGGACGGCCGGGACTACGCGGTCGGCCGGATGTACCTGGAGCACAACCGGGCCATCGCGGACGGCGACCTCACCCCCGAGCGGCTGCCCGGCACCGCCGACTATCTGGAGACCCGCAATGCGCGCGAGGCGGGCACGCTGCCGGGTAATGAACAGCGCATTCAGGATCTGCGGGACGCGGCGGCCGAGTACACGCGGGCACAGCAGCGGGTGGCGGAATTGGATGCCGCATTGCGCGCCGACCTGGCGGCCGCCGCCGGGTCGGACGAGACGCCCGTGGATGTGATGCGCCGCGAAGTCGAAAGCGCGCGAGCCGATCTCGAAGCCCTGCTGGCCGCGGAGCCCGGACGCTGGCCCGGCGATGTGGATCGCGTCATCGCCGCCGTCGACCGGATGACCGCCATGCCGTTGGATCAAGGCGAGGTATGGACACCCGAACTGGTCCCGGTCCGCGATGCCGTCCACCGGCTGCGGCTCGCCGAGGAGTTCCTGTCCAGATTCTCCGACGAAGACCTGGCGATCACCCGCGACAACGAACCGGCGCACGTCCGCCTGGAACGCGAAATCCACTACGCGCGAGAAGATCTCGCCCTGCTCGAAGCCGCCCGCGACGCCGCCGCGACCGGCTTGCCGGTCACCCCGGACCAGCTGACCCGCGACGGAATCGCCGCCATCCGCGAGGAGATCGGCGACCCCTACCGTCCGCGCCTGTCACCCACCGACCGCGGCCGCCTCGACCTGGCAACGGCCGCCGAACGCTACCTCGATGCCCAGGATCGCCTGGCCCGCCTGGAAACCGATCAGCGTCAGCTCACCGACCTCGCCGCCGCACAGTCCGACACCCCCGCGACCGTCGCCGATCGCGTGCTCACCGCCGCCCACGACGCCCTGGACGCGGCCCTGACCGAGCTGCACGACCGCACCGGCATCCGCCTGACCGAATCCGACTTCACCCCGGAAAACTACGGCGACACCCTCCTGGACCTGTCGAACCGCCTGATCCCCGACCCGTCGGAAGCCCCGACCCTGCGGCTGGATCCGGTCGACCCGTCGGAAGCCCCGACGCTGCGCCTCGACCCCGTAGACCCCTCCGAAGCACCCACCGTCCGCCTCGCCCCCGACGGCAAGCCGCTGGACCTGACCCTCCCGCACGAGCCCACCGTGGTGGCGACGCCGACCGTCCGGGTGCCCGACGGCTCGGACGCGCCCACCGTCGAACTCGACAACGGCCGACCCGCCCAACTCCTCCGCAATCTCCGCGACGCCGCCGAAAACCTGCACCGCGCGGCAGAATTCGCCTCCTGGGTCGGCGAACACCTGACCGGCGATTCGGAGAACCCGGCCACCGGCGATTCCGATCCCGGCGACCCCACGGGTGGAAAACCCACCGGCCCAACCGAACCCAAGCATCCCGGTTCACCCACCGGCACGACCCTCCCGATCGGCGATCAATCGGCCACGAGTGGCTCGCAACCACACCAGCAGTCCGGATCGACCGATGATCAAGCCGCGGGGTCGCGACAGCAGTCCGAGTCCACCACCCGATCCGGCGACGACCCGAATGCCGAGTCCGGTGCGCAGCAACAGCATTCGCAGACGAACGAATCGGCCGAACACGGCGGCTGGACCCGTCTCGGTCCGCCGGACATCCACGTGCCCGCAGACTCGGCTGCCGCCCAGCGCATCAGCGACCTCGCCGGCCAGGCGCATACTGCCCGCCAGTCGATGGACGCGGCCCGTACCCGCCTGCAAGAACTGGCCCGCCATGTCGGCATCGACCCCACCGGCCTCGATATCGCCGACCTCCAGCAGCTCTACAAGCCCGCCCACGCCGCGGAACTGCAACGCCTCAACGACTTGATCGCCCGAACGGACGTCCCCCCGGAGGAAATGGTCCAGCATTTCCGCGACAAGAAAGCCGCCCAAGCCGCCTACCCCGAACTCCTCCGCGAGGGCATCGAAGCCGAACGCGAACACCGCAAGTTCCTCCAGGCCGACCGCCTCGCCGAACAATCCGCCGCCGAGGCCACCGCCCTGGCCACCGCCTCGATCCTCGACGCCGCCACCGACCAGATCCACCGCCCAGGCGTCGGCATCACCACCGACCCTCGGGCCGTCCACGTCGTAACCCCTCACCCAGACCCCACCGGCTACCTCCGCCCCGGCGAAGCCGAATCCCTGTCCGCTCAAGGCATCCCGGTCCACTACCGCCAGGTCGAAGTGACCCCCGACGGCACAATCCTGGTCCATACGTTGATCCCGCCCTCCGGCCCGGCCACACCGGCCGTCGCCACACCCCCGCAATCACCGGGTGGCCCGGGCGCACAGCCGCCACACGGCCCAGCTACACCGCACTCCACACCAGAGGAGCCCAACCCCTCCGAGCAGCCGACCGGTCGAAATGCGTCGGAGCGCGAGGAGACATCCACACCGGCGGCCGGCGGCGCTGGGAAGCCGCCGAGCGACGGTGGCCCGAAAACCCCGCTGTCCTCCGAACCGGATGATCCGGACGGCTCCGGGCAGCGCGGCCCGGGCGAACCCGAAAAGCCCTCCGGCACACCCGGTGGTGCTGAAGCGCCGCTGCCGGTGGCTTCGGAGCCGGAGATCGGGGATCGCGCTGTGGTGGAACCGGATTCGGGGGAACGGGTTCCCTATTCGGGGGATGGGGATCCGTTGCCGGAGGCTTTGCGGCCGGTGCGGGACTTCGTCGCGGAGCTGGAGCCGCAGGCGGGGGTAGCGCGAAGCGCGGAGGAGCAGGCGCGGGCACAGCGGCTGTTGGAAGCGCTCGGACTGGGGGAGGCGTTCGCGCGCCATCCCGATCCGATGGGGGTGGTGCAAGAGATAGCTGAGATGGCCCGGGCACGTGGACATTTCGGCGATCCGGAGACCGGCGAGCCGGCGCGGCCGATGCGCGAGGCCGCGGATTTCGCTCCGCTCACCGCCGAGGAACGATATGGGCAGGAGGAGTACTGGCGGACCGAAGCCGACCCGGACCAGGTTCGGGCGATGGAAGCCGAACTGGAGCGGCTGGGCATCGCCGATCGGCTGGCTCGTGCCGGGGAGCTGGAGGACGCCGCTCGCCGCGCCGCGGGCGCTGAACCGCACGAGGTGAACACGTCCCGGCAGCGGGACGATCAGGCGGCGGACCGGCCGCGCGCCATGGGACTCGAGGAGTTGCGGGAGCGGCTGGCCGATCGGATCGGGTTGTCCGAGGCGGATCGGTCCCCGGAGCGGGTTGCCGAGGTCGGTGGGCGGCGGCAGTTCGAGAATCTGTTGCGGGCCGGGGCGATCGAGGCGATGGCGGATGCGGCCGCGCGACATGATGCGGCCGCCGATCCCGAGCATCGGGCGCAGCATGCCGCGGTACGGGATGATTGGGCGCGGTTGCTCGGGGTGGAGCCGGAGCGGTTGACCGCCGCACATCGCGACGCCACGTTGGCTGAGCTGCGTGCCGAGAATGTGCGCAGTGCGGAGGATGTCGCGGATCTGCTGGCGTCGGATCGGCGCGATCCGCACACCGCGGATCATCGCGTGGTGCTGGAAGCCGATGGGGAGCGCGTCCATGTGCGCCTCACCGAAGACGCGGACGGCACCTGGCGCGCCGAGGCGGTCGATCGGCCGGATGCGGCGCGTCCGGCTCCCCGCACCGAACCGGAAGCGCCGCGGGCTTCGCTGGCCGCGCGCCTGTGGCAGGCATTCAAATCCGGATTCACCGGTCACACGCCGAAGTACCCGTCCGGCTCGGGCAATGACAGCAAAGGCCAGACCGCACTGGTGCACGGTCTCGGCGAGCTGCTGCACGACCCGGATCTGACCGATCTGAAGGACAAGTTCAACCCGGCGCGCATCCTCAAGGAGACCGCCACCCTGTGGAAGGCCCGCGAGCGCCTGCCGTTGGTCAAATTCCTCACTCGCCGGGTGGCCGACCCGGCTTCGCCCGCGGTCCCCATGCACACCCGCGACGGCGACGAATACCAGCCGTGGCGTTCGGAGGTCGCGCCGCACCGCTTGGCCGCCATCGATGCCGAGCTGCGGCGCGCCGGACTCGCCGAGCACGACGGCACCGCCGACACCCCGGAACCGGCTGCCGCCCAACCGGATTCGACGCCTCGCCAGCTGCCCGCCGATAACGCCGAAGCCGGTGCGCCGGACCGCACCCTGGCCGCGGAACCGGTCGTGCGGGGCGACGTCGCAGACTCCGCCCTGCCTCCGGAGGTGACGAATGCGCTCGCGGACCGCGAACACGCACTCCGGGAACTGCTGGAAGTAGCCCGCCGCCAGGGCCTTTCGATCCCGGACGCGGACCCGGAAACCCTGAGCCGCCTGGTCGACGAGCAGGCGTACCTGAACCTGCGCCGCGCCGGCGTCATCGAGGCCCTCCAGCTGGCATCGCAGCGCTACAACGAGGAACACGCCCTCATCCCGTACAGCGATGAGGTCAGTTTCTTCGACAACGACCCGCTGGGCCGCTTCCTCAAGGAGGTGGCGCGCGCCCAGGGCGATCCCACCACCATCCTCGATTGGGAGGGCGTCAACAACGGCGGCGAACCCGGCCGCGACTGGGGGGATCTCAGCTACACCGACCAACCCGGCCGTGACGACGGCCTGAAAGCGTTCCTGGAGAACGCCCTACGCCGCGACCAGATCCGCGACGAGCGCTCCGGCTGGGCGCAGATGCTCGGCATCGGCCTCGAGGAACTGACCCCCGAACGACTCGCGCACACCCTGTCCGAACTGCGCATGAGCGTCCGCGATGGTTCCGACGACGTCGCCGAGTTCCGGCAGGCGGTCGACGACTACCTGCGCGCGGACGACGAAGCGCACTCGCGCGCCCACGATTTCACGCTCGGCCTGGGCCGCGACTGGATCCTCGCGCACGGCGGCACGATGATCGAGCCCGGCGTCGGCATCCGTCCGGGTGAAAACCCCGGCGATGCACCGCATCTGGTCGTGATCGACGGACAGCCCGGTCACTACGACACCCTCGCCCGCACCTTGGCGGCCCATCCGGAGCTCGGTGAACGCCTGAATTCCGATGCCCTGCACCTGGATCTACGTCTGGTAGAGGTAGACGAGCACGGCAACCCGCTCATCCACGAGCTGGAAACCCCGCGGGTCCGCCAGATCGACGAGATCGTGGACGGCCGCCGCCTCACCGCCACCCTGCTCAGCGACGACGGCGAACGCTGGCGAGTGCTCCAGGATCCGGGCACACCCCCGCCGTCCGAAATCGACGCGCTCACCGCCGACCTCGCCGACCGCACCCCCGACGACCTGCGCACCGCCCGGGACGAACTGGCCGACCGCCTCGCCGTCTACCGGATGGACCTCTCCCCGGAACAGCTCGCCGGCACCATCGCCCAGCTCCGGCACGAGAACGCCCTCCAGGCCGCGCAGATCGAGGGCATGACGGATTTCATCCGCACCAGTGATGCCATCGACAACTTCCACGACCTGGACCGCCTGCGCAATCGCCTGGCCAACCAGCTCGGCGTGGACCCGGGCGAGCTGACCCCGCAACGGGTGGCCGAGGTGCTCAGCGATCCGTCGGTGCCCAAGGTGCGCCGCCTGGACCAGCTGAAAGCCTTGGCCGACTACGCCAATCAACTCGGCGGCCTGGACAAGAAGGTCACCGACGCCGCCCGGAACCTGCTGGCGCAACGCCTGGACATCGATGCCGAGCAGCTGTACCCGCGCCGCTACGACAAGCAGCTCACCGGATACGGTCCGCAGGACAAGGGCATTTCGGGCTCGTCGATGCTCGCCGCCCTCGCCGATATCGTCCACCGTCCGGGCGAGACGGCGAACCTGCGCACGGCGCTCACCGAATACTTGAACACCCTCGGCGCGCTCGACCCGTTCACCGACGGCCTGCGCTACGACCCCGCCACCGATCCCCGTGCGGTGGATGGCGAACTGGCCGTGCACGATCCGTCCGGCCCCGCCTTCCTGCGGGGTTTCGCCGCCGCCGACGAGCTGATCGGCGCTGCTCACAGCATCGACGATCCCGCGCATTCGGCGGGCGTCTGGTCGCGGCTGCTGGGCCTGGACCTCAGCGATGCCACCCCCGAACAGTGGGCCGACATCTACGAGAAGTACCGCGACGGCAAGATCGAGAAGCACGAGACGCTCACCCCCGATCAGCTGGCGGCCGAGGTCACCCGGATGCGCGAGGAGGTGCTGAACCGGGCCGCGGATATCGAGGCGCTGGCGCGTATCGCCGAGGCATACAACCGGCAGTCGGCTCCCGAGCCCGCCCCGCCGGCCGATCCGCGCAGCGCCGCACGCGAACTCGATTCGGCCCGTGCGGATCTCGTGACCGCCCGCACGCGCGCGGACATCGCTCTGGCCAATCTGCCGGTCGCCCCGGAACGTCCCGCACCGGGCACCGGCGCCGAACCGAGCCGCCCGATCACGCACAGTGATCTCAGCCCGCGCCGCCTGCCCGGCACCCTCGAGCATCTGGCGAATCTGCCGATGGCCGAGGGGCTCGTCTCCTCCCAGCAGGACCGCCTGGATGCGCTGCGCACCGCCGCCGAAGGCTTGCACGCCGCCGAAAACCGGTCCCGGGCAGCCGAATCCGGCTTCGAAGCCGCACTTCTCGCCGACGCCCGCCCGGACGAAGCCCCCCTCGATACCCTGCGTCGCGGCCGCGAAGAAGCCACCGCCGCGCTCGATGCGGCGATGCGCGGCCTACCGGTCGACCACACCGAACTCACCCCCGAACGCCTGCGCGAAACGATCGACGAATTGTCCACGCGCGCACTGCCGATCGATCAGCAACAGCCCTGGCACGACCGCGTCGAGCAACTCCGAGAAGCCGCCACCCGCACCCATCTCGTGGACGAACTCATCGCCCGCCACGAGGCCGACCAGGCCGGGGTCGATCGACGCCTCCCGCGTGAATCCCCGCCTCGGAATCCGGAAGACCCGGGGCCCGACGACGTGGGCCCGGCACCCGTCGATCCGAACGATCCGAAGAACCCGGACTCGGGCCCCACGTCGGCTCCTGCCCCCGGCGAGGATTCGGGCGACGCCGGTGCCAACCGGCATACTCCGACCGAAAACGCTGGGGCGGAACCGAATACGGTGCCGCTGCCGGAGGCGGAACCACCGGCGGTCGATACCGGAGATCCGCTGCCGGAGCAGCTGCGCTCCATACGCGAGTTCGTCCGGAACCTGCTGCCCGAGGCCGGGGTGCCGCGTAGCCCTGAGGAACTGGCGTACGCCCACCGGCTGGTGGAGGCGCTCGGCCTGACCGACGCCATGGTCCGCCACACCGACCCGATCTCGGTATTGCGTGAGGTCGCGGAGATCGCCAGGGCACGTGGGCATTTCGGTGACCCCGACCTCGGTGAACGCGCCACCCCCATGCGGCATCCCGCCGATTTCGAGCCGTTGAGCGTGCGGGAGCGATACGGCGAAGAGGAGTTCTGGCGGACCGAGGCCGATCCGGAACAGGTTCGGGCCATGGAGGCCGAACTGGAGGCGCTCGGACTCACCGACCGGATGGCGGCCGCCGCCATCGAGGAGGCGGGCAGGTCTGCGCTCGAAGGCGGTCCGAACGGCACCGACCCGACGCCTCCGCAGCACCCGGGCGCGAGTTCGCCCACCCGAACGCATTCGGAGACAGGCGCACTCGAACATCCCGGTACTCCGAATCGCGCGGAAGGCGATGAACCCGGGCGGCCGGGCGACCCCGCACCGCGGGCCCGCGGGCTCGATGACATCCGGCGGGCGTTGGCGGAGCGGCTAGGCCTGCCCGAATCCGATCCCTCGCCGCGGCGGGTGGCCGAGGAGGCGGGGCAGCGGCAACTGGAGCACCTGCTGCGCGCCGGTGCGATCGAGGCGATGGCCGAGGCCGCCGTACGGCACGACGCCGAATCCGATGCCGAGCTCGCGGCCCAGCACGCCGCGGTGCGCGACGAATGGGCACGCTTGCTCGAGGTGGACCCGGAGCGGTTGACGGCCGAGCACCGCGACTCCACGCTCGCCAAGCTGCGCGGTGAAACACTGCACGGCGCAGCGGATGTCGCGGATCTACTGGCCTTGGACCGCCGCGACCCGAACACCCCCGAGCATCGCGCCGTCATCGACACCGACGGCGACCGCCTGCACATCCGCCTCACCGAGGGCCCCGACGGTGTCTGGCGCGCGGACCTGACCACCCGCCCGGAACCCGCCGCTCCTGTCCCGCCCGCGAAACCCGAAAAACCGCGCGGCTCGCTGGTGCAGCGCCTGTGGGCGGCCCTGCGCGACGGCTTCACCGGCCACACCCCGAAGTACCCGTCCGGCTCGACCATCGACAGCAAGAACATGTCGATGATGGTCTGGCAGGCCGGTTTCGTCTTCGACCTCGACAATTTCACCCACATCGGCGACAAGTTCAATCCGCCGCGCATCCTCAAGGAACTGGCCACGCTGTGGCAGAGCCGGGAACGCCTGCCCGGCTTCCGGGCCCTGACCCGCCGCGTGCGTGAGGGCATGAGCGAGGACATCGCCATGCTCACCCCCGACGGGGACGAGTATGCGCCGTGGCGTTCGGAGGTCGACCCGCACACGCTCGCCGCGGCGGATGCCGACCTGCGGTTCGCGGGCCTGGCGGAAAGGAACGGCGTGCCGCCCGAAGGGGCTGGGGCACAGCCGGATCCGGCGCAGCATGTGCTCGGTCACGAGCCGGCGACCACCCCCGACCCGTCCCCCGAACCGCTGGTCGAGGGTGCCTCCGACGAACACCTGCCGCAGGAGGTCACCGCCGCCCTGGCTGCTCGGGACCGGGCGCTGAGCGAGCTGCTCGAGGCCGCCCGCCGCGCCGGTATCCGCATCTCCGACGTGGATCCGTCCGCCCTGACCGGAACGGCCGACGAACGCAACTACCTGACCATGCGCCGCGCGGCCGCCATCGAGGCGCTGGCCGACGCCGCCCAGCGCTACAACGAAGAAGACGCCCTCTTCCCCTACAGCTCCGAGGTCAGCTACTTCGACAACGATCCGCTGGGCCGCCTGGCGCGCGAAGTGGCGGTCGGCTCGGGGGAGAGCATCCACGTGCGCCGGATGCTCGAATGGCAGGGCATCAACAACGGCGGTGAACCGGGCCGCGCCTTCGGCGACCTGAGCGGTAGCGATGAACCGGGCCGCGACCAGGGTCGCAAGGAGTTCCTGGAAGGCGCGTTGCGGCGCGAGCAGATTCGCGACGAACGCTCCGGCTGGGCGCAGATCCTCGAGGTCGACCTCGCCGACCTGAGCGCCGATCGCCTGGCGCACACGCTGTCCGAACTCCGCACGGGCGTGCGCGATACGGTCGACAGCACAGCCGATTTCACCCGCGCGGTGGACGAATACGTTCGTGCCGATGCGGAAGCCCACACGCGCACAGCCGATTTCGCCGCCGGACTGGCCCGGGATTGGGTGCACGACAACGGTGGCGCGATGATCGACCGCGGCATCGCCCTGCTGCCCGGTGCGCCCGGAAGCACACCCGCACTGCTCGTCATCGACGGTCAGCTCGATCACCGCCGAATGCTGACGCGGGCGCTGGCCGCCCATCCCGAACTGGCCGCACTGGTGAATTCCGGTGCGCTGCAACCGGACTTCCGTCTGGTCGGCATGGACGACCAGGGCCGCACCCTGGTACGGGAACTGGAGACCCCGCGGGTCCGCCACGTCGACGACATCGTTGACGGCCGCCGCCTGACCGCCACCCTCTTCCAGACGGACGGCAGCTGGGAAATGCGGCAGGATCTCGACCCGCCGCGCTCCGAAATCGACCGGCTGACAGACGATCTCGGCGATCGCGGCACCGACGAGCTCCGCGCCGCGCGCGAAGAGCTGGCCGACCGGCTGTCGGTGTACCTGATGGACCTCGACCCGTCCCAGTTCGCCGGCACCATCGATGTGCTGCGCCACGAGAACGCGCTGCGAGCAGCACAGATCGAGGGCATGGCCGACTATGTCCGGACCATCGACGCACTCGACAACTTCAACGACCTCAACCGCATGCGCGGGCGGCTCGCCGAACAACTCGGCCTGGAACCCGATCAGCTGACACCGCGGCGGGTCGCCGAAGTACTCGCCGACCCCAAGGTCGCCGAGGTGCGGCGACTGGATCAGCTGAAGGCCCTCGCCGATTACGCCAAGCGGCTCAGCGCCATCGACCAGAGCGTGACCGATGCCGCGCGGGACCTGCTGGCCCAGCGGCTCGGCCTGCCCGGTGAAGACCTGTGGCCGCGCCAGTACGACAAGAAGCTCGAGTACGGCCCACAGGACAAGGGCATCTCGGGTTCGTCGATGCGTTCGGCCCTGGTCGATATCGTCTACCGGCCGGGCGAGGCGGAGCCGCTGCGCGCCGCACTCACCGAATACCTCACCACCCTGGGCGATCTCGACCCGTTCACCACCGGCCTGCGCCACGATCCGGCCGCCGACCCGCGGGTGCTCACCGGCGAGATGCGGATCTTCGACGCGGACGCTCCCGCGTTCCTGCGCGGCTTCATCGCCGCCGACCAGCTCATCGGCGAACCCCACACCTCCGACGACCCCTCCCGATCGGCCGGCGTGTGGACGCGTCTGCTGGGCGTGGACCTCACCGACGCCGACCCAGCCCGCTATGCCGAGGTGTACGAGAAGTACCGCGACGGCAAGCTGGACCCGCACGAGCGCTTGACCCCCGACCTGATCGACGCCGAGATCACCCGCATGCGCGAGGAGGTGCTGAGCCGGGCGGCCGATATCGAAGCGCTGGCCCGGATCGGCGCCGAGTACAACGACCGGCTCGCCGGTGCGCCCGAAGCCCCGCGGTCACCGGAGGGGCTGACGCCCGCGCAGCTCGAGGCCGCCGTCCTGGCCGATGCGCGCCCGGGCGAGACGCCTCTCGAAGCCATCACCCGGGCGCGAGACGAAGCCGCCGCCGATCTGGAAGCGGCCATGCGCGGCCTGCCGGTCGACCGCTCCGAACTCACCCCGGACCGGGTGCGGGAGACCATCGACGAGCTGGCCGCCCGGACTCTGCCGGTGGATCAGCAACAGGCATGGCATGACCGCATGCTGCGGTTGCGGGAGGCAGCCTTGCGGACCCACCTGGTCGACGAGGTCATCGCCCGCCACGAGGCCGCGCCGGGCGACGAGGTCCACGCCGTCGAGTCTCCGCAGGAGCCGGCGCGCCGGGAATCCGCTGCGGCCACCATCGACAACCCCCACACCGACGCCGAACTCGCCCGGGACGCCGCCCGCGAGCAGCTCCGCCGCGCCATCCGCACCCTGCACGACGTCACCGGTCTGCGCACCGACGAATCGTCCCTCACCCCGGACCTACTCGCCGACACCATGGACTATCTCCAGTCCCGGACCATCCGAATGGACCAGGGCGATCCCGGAGCCGCCTTCGAAGGTCTGCGCACTGCGGCCGAGAACCTGCACCACGCACAGGCTTTCGCCGACTTCGTGAAGCAGCACATCCCGCGGGACGGCGACGACCCGGATCCCGGTTCACCCGACGGCCTGCCGGCCGGCGACGGTCCCGGTACCCCGCCCACCACTTCTCCCGCCGAAACCCCGGCTCCCAGCGCGGACACCCCGACGGTACGGGCGAAGTCCGACGACGAAGCGCCGCCTGTGCCAGTCGAACCGTCCCAACCTGACGACGCCGCGCCCGAGGTGAACTCGCGCGAGCCGGATGCCGCTGAGCCGGAAGGGGATCGGGCCGAGACGGATGAGCCGCAGCCGGATGATCCGGATCGCCGGGACGAACCTGGGCCCAGGCGGGAGTTGCCGCAGTGGCGGCCGAATTGGCGGTCGCATCTGCCGCATTTGCCGCACGATTTCGATCCGGAGTTCCCGGAATACGTGCCGGAGCCGTCGAAACAGCCTGCGCCCTGGGCGTTGCCGCCGGAGCAAAGTCCTCCACAGCCACAGCCACAGCCACAGCCACAGCCACAGCCACAGCCACAGCCACAGCCACATGTGCCACCGGTGACTCCGCAGCCGCATGTGCCGCAGCCGTCGGTGCCATCCATGCCGTCGGTGCCGTCGATCCCATCGGTACCTTCGATTCCAGCTGTGCCGTCGCTGCCGCCGACCGGTCCGACTTGGCCAGGCGGCGACTGGCCGCCGAATGTGCCGCAGCCGCCGGTGATTGATTGGCCGAATGTTCCTGGCTGGCCGGGGTCTTCGCAGCCCGACCTTCCTGGTTCGAGTTTGCCCAGCGTGCCTTCGTTGCCCGACGGCACCAGCCCGTCGAATGGTGGTGCGGGGCATGGTGGTTCGTCGGAGACGGGGTCTCCTGCCGGTCCCGCGTCCGGGACGGGGCATCCGGCTGCGCCGCAGCCCTACACTCCGTGGGAAAAGCCGGGTGGTTCCGGTGCGGGTGCAGGCAATGGCGGAACGCCGAATGCGCATGGGCCGAACGGGTCTCAGGCTCCGGAGCCGACCGAGACGACTACGCCTGCACCGGGCGGCGACGGATCCGGCGGAAGCGGTGCGAACACCGCATCTCCCGCCGGTTCCCCGATGATGGGTTCGCCCGGCGCCCCCGGAGCCAATGGGAACGGCAATGGCGGCAACGGTTCCCGGCCCGGCAGCCGCTTCCCGCGTGCGGCCGCACCTGCCAACAGCGGCCGCCTGCTGCTGCGCTCGCACTCGGGTTTCGGGGAGTTCGCGACGCTGGATCCCGCCACCGGTGAGCTGTCGTCCGTGCCGAACAGCATGGGCGCGATGGCCGGTATCTACGACCGGTTGGACGGCGTGCCGGTCATGTTCTACCGGGATCGGCAACTGGGGCTGGTATTGCGCATCCAGGACATGGTCATTCCGGTGGACCGGTTGGGTGCGGACGCGTATTGGGAGCGCAACGGCCAGGGCCTGCATCGCCTGCTGGTGAGCGTGGCCGGTAATCCGCAGTGTGAGCTGCGGTATCGCGCACTGCCCGCGGATGCCGATCTCGGCCTGCTGATCCGCGATGTACTGGCCGATCCGGTCCGGCGCGGCAGTATTTTCGGATGAGCGCCCCGATGTGAATTCGCCGATTCTTACGATTTCGGCCACCGCACGGTCGCGCGGGATATGTGATGCTGGCTATTGGTTCCGGTGAGATGAGGAGGATGCACGTGCAGGCTGGCCGCCCCAGCGAGGAGCAGTTGCGCCGCAATTTCGACAATGCGCTGGCCGCCGCCTCGGCCGGGCAGGGCGTGCGTTCGGAGTCCGGATTGGATCTGCCCACCCAGGACGCGCTGTGGGCCATCGCCCGTGCCTACCCGGAGATCCCCGAGCAGCTGACCGTCGCCGCCCGCACCGCCTTCGCGGGCCAATTGGACGGCAGCAATGCCGCCCGGCGCCGCGCCGAATTCGAGCGCAAGTTCCCGGGGCGCGACTGACCGTGTCCGACCGATCCAGCGAAAGCAGCTCCAAGACAGTGGAATCCGAGCAGACCATCGAACAGGCAGATCGAACCCCCGGCGACGTCGTGGATCTACCCTTCGACAAGCTCGCCCCGGTGATCGGTGTGGAGGCCGAATCCGGCGCGGCGGCACCGGATTCCGAGGCCACCGCGCCCGGGAGCGAAACCGCGGAGAACGGCACCGCGCCCGCGGAGTCCGGTGCCGAGTCGACCGTTCCCGACGTCGGCTTCAGCATCGACGCGCCCCCGGCTGCCGACCTTCCCGCCCAGGCCCGCCGGCTCGCCCACCGCTTGGCCCGCGAGTTGATCGATTTCGGTCCGGAGGGCTGGCACCGTCTCTCCGCCGCTTTCGCGCTCACCACCACCGCCCAGCGCTCCCGCCTGCTCTACTTCAACGAAGCGGGCCGGCAGATCGCACTGACCCCGCCGGTTGAGGCGCTGACCGTGGTCGCCGAGCATCGCGAACTCTCCGCCGAACTCGGCGACGGCCCGTGGTGGCGGCTCGAACTGGAACTCACCGCCGCCGGTGAACTCACTGTCGATCACGATTACGGCGACGAACCGTTCCCCGACGACCAATTGCTCGCCCCGGAGCACTACCGCGCCGATCTCGAACGCTACCCGCGCTCCACCCTGCCCACTTGGCTGGCCGCCTACGCCAACCACGGCAACCGGCAGTCGCGAACCCCGCAGCAGGCCGCCGAATCCGCCCGCGAGGATGCCGAATCAGGCTTCCTGCCAACGATTTCCGAAGACGACTTCCCGGATTTTCCACTGCTGTGGTCCCGTTGGGCCGCCATCTCCGCCGCTTTCGTGGCGATCGGCTCCGAATGGGGCCCGCGCATGCTGCCCTCCTTCGGCTGGTTCGAAGGCTCCCGCCGCTCCGGCTCCTCGCTGTACGTGCTGCCCGGCGGCCGCGCCGTGCTCTCCGGCGGCGTCTGGAACGCACCGGAACTCGAAGCCGCCTACAACGGCAACGCCCCCTTCCCACGGGTGTACGCGGGTGCGCCCGAGTGGATCGCCAACCCCGTGCTGAACACTCGTGCCGCCGGCGGCCTGCTCACCTTCTGCTACTGGTGGGAGCGCGGCCGCTGGTTCCGCGGCGATTCCCCGGCCGCCGCCGATTTGGCCGCCGCCGTCCCCGGCATCTGGACCACCGGCACCGTCATCGAGGTGATCACCGGCTTGGCGGCCGAGCACCCCACCGACGAACAACGCTCCGCCGTAGCCGATTTCGTGGCCGCCGCCGAGCGCCGCGACGTCACCCGCGCCATGCTGGCCGAAGTCTTCGGTCCCACAGCGGATCTGGATGCCGCGCACTATCAGCTCACCCTGGCCGGTGTGGCCCGCACCGGCCCGGAGCCGCTGCCCGCCGACGAGGCCATCGCCGCCGTGCGCTACCGGCTGGAAGACACCGACACCAGCGCCTATCCGCTCGATCAGCTGGTCGCGGAACGAGTTTCGGTCGGCTGGCTGGTGTACGTTCCGACCGCACCGGAAGAGATCGCCATCGCCCGGGCGTTGTACTACGTGGCCGATGACGGTGTAGTGGAGGCCACCACATCGACGACCCCGCCGTCGATCTATGTGACCGGCTTCGAAGAGCGCTTCCGGCAACGACATTCATAGGAACCCGCTCGCTCGAACGAACAAGGTAGGGAGCCCGGCATGGTAGACAACCCTTGGCTGGAACTGCGACGGCAGGCCCGCAACGGTGGTCTGGTGGTGGCCGACGGCGCCGCGCAGGCCGCCGTCCGGAACGCGGCCGAGGTGGCGTACCGTCTCGGCTTCGTCCGGGATATGACCGGCCCGCTCACCGAGCACATCGGATTCAGCGACAACGGGGTCTTGAAGTCCGCGATCACCATGGCCGAGCGGTGCAATCACGAGGGCCGGCGGCTAAACGGGATCATCGACCATTACATCGATCTCGTGAATGCCATGGGCGAGACCCTGATCGACGCCGATAACAAGTACAAGACCGCCGAAGAGGATTCCCGGTCCCAGTTCGACAAGGTCAAGAAGTCGATGGGCCCGGACAATGTCTCGATGCCCACCGACGGCCTGGGCACGGGCACCGCCCCGGTCTGGTACGAGGGCAGCCTCGAGGATCACGATGCCAAGGCCGGCGCCACCGGCCTGCCGAAGGTGGGCGGCAACCACTACGGCGATGCCATCGGCGCCGAGAACCCGTATGCCCAACGCGGCAAATGGTTCTGGGAGGTGGGCCAGGGCATCCACCACGACAAGGTCGCCGAGAAGAGCTCGGTCTGGAAATGGGTGGGCAGCCGCGTCGACGAGGGCTTCACCAATCTGGTGAACGGCCTGGAACAGCTGGAGACGAAGGGCCTGTGGAAGGGCGACGGCGCGGACGCCGCCATCGCCGCCGCCAAGAAGTTCAAGGCCCAAGCCACCGATTTCACGGGCGACCTGCGGGTCATGGCGGGCACCCTGTACTACTTCTCGGGGGTGCTGGAGTTCATCAAACGGGTCTCGCCCGACGACTGGAACGATGAATGGAACGGCACCAAGACCGAAACCGACATCGCCGCCACCGAGGCCAAGTGGTTCGCCGGTTGGTACACCCCAGGACTCGCCAAGGCCAGCGCCAATATTCCGATCTTCACCGATCCGACGGTGCCCGCTTCGACCACCTCCGGTGGCGGCGGCGGACAGAATCAGGGCGGCGGCGGATCCGGTAGCTCGGGCGGGCAGAACAAGTTCGGGCTGAAATCGGGCACCACGCCGAACCTGACCATGCCGAGCGGGACGAAGCCGGGCGGCACCGATCCGAGCGGCACCAAACCCGGCGGCACCGATCCGAGCGGTACCAAACCCGGTGGCACCGACCCGAACGGGACGAAGCCCGGCGGCACCGACCCCGGCGGCTCCAGTTCCTCGGGCGACGGCAGCGGCTCGGGCTCGTCCTCCGGTTCCAGCGACAGCTCCGGCCTGAGCAGCGCTCTCTCCGGTCTGCAATCGGCAGCCCAGCAGGCTTCTTCGGCGGCATCGACCAAGAAGGCGTCGACGGCGGCCGGCGCTGATCTCTCCGGCCTGTCCAGCCTGCTCGGCCAGGCCAAGCAGGGCGCGGGCAAGGGCGGCGGGGGAGCCGGCGGTGGCGGTGGTCCGGCCACCAATCCGGCCGCCGCGCTCAGCCAGCGCCTGTTTCCGCGCGCCGCGGTCAGCGCCGAAGGTTCGATGGTGGCCTCCGCCAGCGCTTCCCGCGCCGGTATCGCCGCCTCGGGTGCCGGGATGCCGATGGGCGGTATGCCGATGGGCGGCCACGGCGCGCAGGGTGGTCAGCAGGGCGGCAAGGAGCACAAGCGCCCCGACTTCCTGGACTCCACCGAATATCTGGAGGAGGCGATGGGCGCCCCGCCGATCGTGGCCAAGCCGGTGGTGGAGGGCTGATCCCGGTGCCTCGAACCTGGTCGTTCACCGACCTGGAGCTGGTTGTGCTGTGGGAGCAGCTCGGCGTCGAATCCTTGCCCTGGCCATTGGATTTCATTGCCCGCGAGCAGTGGTGGGACGAGTATCTGGTGGCGCTGGCGCAGGCCCGCGGGAGCTTGCGCGAGCGCGAGGAGAACCTGGCCGAGCTGCTCGCCCCGATGGGTTCGCCCGATGTGAAGGTCGAAGTGCACGGCTGGGACGGCCGCGACCGGCAGGACCCGGCGGGCAGCATCCGCATCCTGGGCCTGCGCCAGGACGATCTGGGCTACTTGATCGTCCAGCATCCGGGTGAAACCGTCAGGCACAGCGCCGGTTTCACCGTCACCGAATGCTACGGCCCCGAGCTGGCCACCGAAATCGTTCGCGCCCTGCCCGATTCGGAGGCCGGCCGCGGACGCGATGTGGTGCTGGCCGAACCCGAGCACGCCGACGAATTCGACTACGGCTACGGGCTGTCTCCGGCGCACGAGACCATGGACGGCACGGTGGTCGATCAGGCCGCCGATTTCCTGGCCACCGACGCCCTGCGGCTGGGCGTGATCGAAGTGGTGCAGGGCCGTTCGCGTTTCGGCCCGCGCGGCATCACCCGGCAGAAACTCCAGTGGCGCGATATCGCCGAGGACGGCCGCTATCTGGTGACCGGGGACTTCCCGCCGGTCGCGGCCGCGGCCGATCAGCGTCGCATGATCACCACCCTGGACACCTACATCAACGAAGTGCTGCTGACCCTGGCGGACGAATGAAAGGACGTCGATGAGCCTCGAGGACACCCGCTTCCCCACCGAGTTCACCGTCTCCTCGCGCACCGGCGCGATCGTGGTGACCACCACCGAAGAGGGCCTGCCGGTGGGGCTTTCGGTGGAATCGGACCAGCTGCGTGGCGCACCCGAGCCATTGGCCGCCGAGATCCTGCGTCTGTGCCGGCAGGCGGCGACCCGGGCCGGGATGCAGCGCCGCGCCCAATTGCAGGCGGCCGGGCTGGCGCCGGAACTGCTGGCGCTCACGGGTTTGCCCACGGTGGAGGAGGTTTCGCGGCAGGAGATCGTCGAGGAGCAGGACTACGACACCGAACCGGAGAGCTGGCTGCGCCCAATTTAGGGGTGTTGTCATCGAAACACGCGTTGCGCCATGATGATCCGCATCACCAGTTGATCATTTCGAGATCACCGGGCGTTCATCGCCATTGTGTGGAGTATGTACAGACTGATATGCCGGGCGAACCCTCGCTCTGTATAGTTCGATACGAGTTGATCTTCTTGATGGAGGGGCTCCGATGGACAAGCTCGTCGCTTCGACGGACGCGATCCGCGCCTACGGTGAGGCCAATGCCGCACTCGCGACCACGGTGGCGTCCGCCGCCGCGGTGGACCAGGCCGCCAGCCTCGCCGCCGTCATTCCGGTCTTCGGCCTGATCGGCCAGGAATTCCTGCTGAGTTACGCGGGCGCGCAAGCCAATCACGTGGCCTCCACCGCCGAACTGGCCCACGTCTACGCCGGCACCGCGCTGGCCGCGCACGAGGCCGCCGGGTTGCACGACAGCACCGAAGCCGCCTCCGGCCACGACTTCCTATCGCTGTAGCGGCCATGACCACCCCCTCCGATCCGACGCTGTCGGAAGTGCTGCGCGGCACCGCGCTCGGCCCCATGCTGGATCGGCCGGTGAACGACATCCTGCGCGATATGGGGCTGCCGTCGCTGCCCGAGATCCCGGCCATGTCGGTCTCGCTGGAGCTGCCGCCGCTGCCGACGCTGGACCTGTCGGTGCTGACCCGCCCGCTCACCGATCTGGCCTCGTCTTTCGGTACCGGGCAACTGAACACCTCCGATGCCACCACGGCGCTCTCCAATATCTCCAGCGCCTTGCAGACCGTCATGTCGCTGGTCAGCTCGCTGGCGTCGATGGCCTCCAGCGACTGGTCCGGTGACGGCGCCACCTCGGCCGCCGCGAAAGGCACCCAGGCGGCGGCGAATACCGCCGAGCTGGAAACCCAGAACGTGCAGCAGAAGACGATCCTGACCGGCGCCGCGGGCACGGTGGCCGTCGGCACCGCCAGCATGTCGGCGATCATCGCCAAGTTCGTGACCGGCCTGACCATCGCGGCGCCGTTCCTGGTCACCCCGGCCGGGCAGGTGTTCGTGCTGTCGCTGGCGAGCGAAACCGCCGCGGAGGCAACGGCGGTGGTCGCTTCGACCAAGACCCAGCTCGGCGTGCACAGCGCCAGCATGTCGGCGGCGGGACAGAAGGTGGCGGTCACCAACGCGCCGTCCTCCTCCGGTTCGATGTCACAGCTGACGCAGATGCTGACCCTGCTCTCCTCGGGCGTGAGCGCGCTGTCCAGCGGGGCGCAATCGGCGCAATCGAGCTTGCAGTCCATCGCCAAGACCGAGACGGCCGAACCGGTGGCGAGCGAGGCGGCGGCAGTGACGCCGGGCGGATCCACCGGCGGCGCAGCGCTTTCGGGTGCGATCGGCGCCATTTCGGGCGCGGCCGGTAGCACTCCGCTGGGCCAATTGCACAACACGCGTTCGGCCGCGGCCTCCACCCCGTCGGCGCCGGCCGCCGAGCCCGCCGCCTCGACGCGCGGCAATACCGCCGCCCTGACGCCGGGCATGGCGCCGATGGCCGCGACCGGAGCCGGTCTGGCGCCGCGCTCGGGCGATGCCGGCGACGACGAGGTGCACTCCAACCTGGTCACCGCCGAACACGGCGACGAAGTGGTCGGCGAATTGGGCAATACCGGCGTGCCGGTGGTGGGTGCGGTGGGGACCACCACGCCACGGGCCGCGCAATGACGCGATAGGATGCGCTGAACAAGGGAGGGATGATCTGAAATGACTACGGGGAACGTAAGTTTCGACAAGAAGGCCGCGCTGTCCGCGGCCGCCGACCTGGATTCGCTGGCAGACCGTCTGGAAGCCGCGCTCGGCGCGGAATCTCCGGCGCTGTCGATCGCCGCCGCCGGAGCCGACGAGGTGTCGGTGCGGGCGGCCGGGACGCTGACCGCGGTCGGCGCGTCCTTCGTCCAGCAGTCCGCTCCGGGCGTGGACGAACTGCGCAAGCTGGCCACCGCGATTCGCGCCCAGGCCGATAACTTCGGCCGGGTGGAAGACGATTCCGTGGTGGACTTCGTCGCGCTCTGAACCGTGCGGTAGCCGGGACGAGGTCTCGTTTCACCGCTCGTCCCGCGCGTCGGCGGGGTCCGGATCGCCGTCCAACATGGCCAGGATGTCGGAGGGATCGGTGCCCGCCAGCACCTCCCGCTTCATGATCGCGATCTGATGCGCGGGCGAGCCGACCTCCGACGGCGGGTCGGCCGGATTGCTCAACCAGGCCCGATAGGCGGCGTGGTCGAAATCCGGGTGGTTGGCGAGTTCATAGGCCCGCCTGCGCAATTCGTCCAGATCGGCCTCGCTGCGCGGCGTCAGCCCGCTCAGATTCGCTTCCAGATGCCACGGCGTCATCTCGCGGTCGATGGCCTCGAGATCCAGATCCGCCCACACCACCTCGGGATCGACGCCGGGCCGGAAACGAATGAGCGGTTCATTGCTCGAATCCGGTTCGGTGGGCGGCTGATGCTCGTTGATGATCTTCTCGAAGTTCCGGACCCGCTGATATTCGCCGGCGGGCTCCCAGTACACGTGCGGGCCGTGCTGAATGCCCGCGTTCAAGCCCATCAGGTTGGTTTCGTGCTCGCGTAGTTCCTCGGGCGTGAGCCGGGTGCCGTCCGCATGGCGCATATCGAACAGGTCGTGATCGCCTGTGACGGGCCGGTATTCGTCGCCGACCCGGCCTTCCAGCACGCCCTCCTCGGTCACCCGGAAGTGACCCTGCGCGATCAGGTCCGCCATGTACTGCTCGTAGGCCCGGAAGTCGTTCTCACGATCGGTGAGTCGCTTCTGGAGCGCCTGAAGCTGTTCGGGGGTGAGGGATGCGGCGTCGGGAACCTGTAGTTGCCCGGGTGCGAACCGGCCGACCAGCCCCTTGGCTTCCGGCGGTGCGCCGAGCGCGATATCGGCGTCGTTGACGGTCTTGTCCTTGACCGCCATGGGTTTGGGCATGGCGCCGTCTTGCAGATGTGTCACGGCGTCGGGATTCGTCGGCCGGACATCGATGAGCAGGTCGTGCTGGTCGGCGTAGGTCTGGATCTTTTCCTGGTTCTGCTCGGGAATGCCGTAGGTGGACTGGATCTGCTGCGCGTCCGGGCTCGGTTCGTAGACCAGCACCATGCGATGTTCGGGCAGCGGCGGATTGAAGGCCGCCATCCGCGCGGTGTTGAGGTTGTTGCTCGCGCCCGCGTCGATCGTGTAGTCGTAGTCGCTGTTCCCGGGGTACGGGAAGACGCGATGCTCGTCGATACGGAACGGGTTGGGCTGCTTGCGATCCCGGTAAACGGCGTCGATCGCATCCCACAGCTTGGTACCCAGAATATGGTTCCGGTCGCCCGGTTTACCGCCCTCCCGCTCGGGCTTCATATCCCACTGCACTTCGACGCGGCCGCCGGGCGCGAGCGTGTCCGCCAGGCGTTCGGCGATGGCGCGGTATACGGCATCGGGTAGATCGGCGCTGACATTGTTGATGAAGATCCGCCCGACCGCACCCGCGGGCGCATCGGTGAGCAGATGCCCATTGGTCAGCAGATCGCCGAACACCATGACGGTTCCGGCCTCGGTCAGCGGTCCCGGATCCAGAATGCCGAGGTCGCGGCGGCGCTGGCCCGCGACCGCGAAATCGGAGGCCAGTTCGGTCTTGATGATCAGCCCGCCGCCGTCGCGATCCGCGGCCGGCGTCATCTCCACCGCGAAAGCGCTGCGCCCGACACCGACATCGACGGTGTGACCGCCCTGGACGCGCGCCACCGGCGGGCGCGGTTGATGCGGGATGCGGGTGTTGTCCGGACCGAAAGCGTTCTGCGCCAGCGGCAGCCGATGCTGCGGTCGCGGCCGGGGGAGAATCTCGACGGTCGATTTCCCGTCCGCCCCGTCGTGCACGACCACCGTGTACTCGATATTCAAGCCGTGTGCGGTAGCGGCGCGATTGGCGCGATCCACTTCGCGCAGGAAGTCGCCCAGTGTCACGGGCGTCGTGCTGCCCGCGACGTGCAGTCGTCCGCTGTCATGGTCCAGCACCGCGGTGATCCGGTTCGGAGCGTCGGCGAAAGCGTCGGCGGCGGAACGCATCCGAGTGAATACCTCGGGATCGATGGCGGCGTGGAACGCCTCCGGCATGCTGTTGCGGAACTGCTCGACGGCATCCCGCAGCGCCGCGGCGCGCTCCTGCGGCGACAGCGCCGGATCATTGAGTGCGGCATTGATGGGATCCAGCGACTCCAGCAGGAAATCGACCTTCACCGTGCCGCGTGCGGGTTTCGTGCTCGGCTCGAACAGCGGGTCGAAGATGCGCCGTGCCGACTCCTCGCGCATCCGCCCGTCGAGCGCCCGCTGTTCGGCACGCACGAGGTCTCCGGCGAAATCGCCGGAAACCTGCTGCCGCAACCGGTTCAGATGCTCCTGGGCCGCCCGCTCGTAGTCGGCATCGCTCAGCTCCGGCCCGAACCGGGGACGGAATTCGAGCAGGTTCCGTTCCTCGAGAGCCACCCGTCGGGCGAGCGCGGACTCCGGCGCGGTGTGCTGCGACGAATCATGCTCCGCCAGTAGCCGTTCGACGATCGGCCCGTGCACCGGATCCCGCAGCCCGAGCCGGTTCACCAGATCGTCGAAGTCCCGCCGCAAGCGCGGCAGCTCCTGTGCGCGTGCGGGATCCACCGCGGTCTGATCGATCTGGGCGGTCAGCGTGCGAAGCTCGGCGAAGCGTCCCCCGAGGTGCGGCGTCAGCGCGGTCGGCCGATCCTCCCGCGAATCGACCGGAATCACCGGATCCTGGAACAGCCGGATCTCCGCCAGCTCGTGCGAGAGCGCCCGCACCACATCCGCGTCCCTGGCGCGCGGCGACAATTCGATGTCGTACCCGCCCGGCCGAGCCCGGAATTCAGCCACCGGTGCGTCATCCGACGGATTCGCGGGCGTCTCGGCGATCGAGACGGTGACGGTCTCACCGTTGTCCAGCAGGAAGTGCTGCTGATCCCGATTCCACGAAACACCCTCCGGCGTGATCAGAGCCAGATTCTTGCTGATCTGATCCGCCACGAACTCCGGTGTGAGATCGGGAGCCCCGGCGGGCCGGGCATTGCCATGGAAATCGCCGACCGCCCTGGCCGTACCGCTGTCCCTGGAATCCGCGGGCGTGACGGGCCGATCACCGGGCGACCGGGTCCCCTCACCGGAACGATGCTGACCCGGTGTATCCACCGGAACCGGCACAGGCCCTGCGGTTCCCGGTGCTGCCGAGGTCTCGGTAGCGCGCGGCACCTCCCGCACGGGATGCGATCCGTCACCGTGGTCGCGGGCCCGGATATCCGACGTGTCGAGCCGGGGCGCATCCGGTTCGACACGTGGGCCGGTGGCCCGCTCGGATGTCACCGGGTTGTCGAAATCTGCCCGGGTCAAGCCGGGTTCGCGTGGCGATCCGACGTGATCGATCGCGGTGGGCGCGGCCTGAATAGGCGAGGTCGGCACGGGCTTCGCGGTGGCGCCGTCCGTGGGGACCGACAGGCGAACATCCCGCGCGGGTATGCCGGAGCGAGCAGGATCGGCGGCGGATGTCCGTGGATCGGTAGCGGAGTGGGGGCCGGTGTTCGAGCCCGCGCCGGGGTGGGACCCGGGTGCGGCGTTGCTCGGCGAAACGCCCGCCCCGGGAGTCGAGGCGGATGTTCCGGCGGTGGATGCCGGTGCCGAGGTGTTCGCGGCAGCTGGGCTGGCGCCGGAAGTCGACTGGGGAGTAGTCGCCGACCCCGGGGATGACGTAGTCCCGGATCCTGTCGCGCTCGGTCCGCCGGAGGTTCCCGGCGCGGACATCCCCGCTGACGGGCCGGTCCCGATGGCGGAACCCGGTGCGATGGCCGCACCGGAAGCCCCGTTCGACTGTCCGGTATTCGATTGCTGACCAGCATCATTCGAATCCGGTGCGCTGATCCGGCTCTCGGATCGTGGCGCGCTGTCCGAACCGCGGTGCGAAGATTCGCCCGCCTCGCCCTTGTCCGCCGCATCGGCCTCGGGCCGATCCCGTCGGCTGTCCACCACGGCCGGTGCGTTGTTCTCGCCGGTGGTGGGCTCATGCTGTTGAGCCGGAGCCTCCTGCCGCGCCCCGGTGCCGGTATCGGTATCGCCCGCACTGGAACTGGCGGCATGCGTGCGCGTCCCATCGGATTCGCCGGATGGCTCGTGCTGCTGCGACCCGGACCCGTTCTGCCCGCTCGGCGAATCCGTGCCGCCGTCAGACCCGTGCTGCGATCCGGACCCGTGCTGTGCGCCCGGTGCTTCGGGTGCTTGTTGTGATCCGGATCCGTCCTGTGCGCCCGGTGCTTCGGTGCGAGCTTCGGGTGCTTGTTGTGGTCCGGACCCGTCTTGTGCGCCTGGTGCTTCGGTGCGGGCTTCGGGTGCTTGTTGTGGTCCGGATCCGTTTTGCGCGCCCGGTGCTTCGGTTCGGCCTTCCGGCGCCGCCGGTGTTCCGCTCCCGCTCTGTGTGCCCGTGGCATCCGGCTGCCCGATATTCGATCCGATCGGCGCACCCGAATGATCGGACTGCCCCGCGAACCCGTGCAGCGCGCTCGGCCCGGCTCCCGACAATGCCCCGCCGGTCAGCGAGCGGGGATCGAAATCCCAGTTGCCGTTGAGCATTCCGCCCGTCAGCCAGGCCGCTCCCGCCCCGGCCGCGCCCGCCGTCGCCCCGGTGATACCGCCCTTGAGCGCTCCCTTCCAGCCACCCACGTCCGGCGGCAGGAAGTGGTTCATCCCGTACCCGGCCGCGCCGCCGGTCGCACCCGCGACCGCGGAGATGATCGCGTTGTCCCGCATCGCACCCCAGTCGTACCCATCGGTATGACCGGTCTGCTGCTGAATGGTCTGCACCAGGAATTCCTGCGAGAGCCCTTGGAACGTCTCGACCAGCGCCTCCTGCGTCACCTCGTAGATCAGCTTGGGAAGTATCTGCCGCAGTAGCGGATTGGTGATCCGCCGTCCGATCAACGACATGATCCGATTGGCGAACTGCTCACCGAGCAGCCGGAACCAGGTTCGCGCCGTCGCGAACGCGGTCCCCTCCAGCGCCGGCGCGAACGGCCCCGAGCCCGCCGCGATGGCCAGTTCGGCCACCAGCCACGCGCCCGCGATATAGAAGTTCAGCTTGGCCGACTGGAGCTGATCGCCCATATCGTCGGCGGCCTTGGCCAGCGCCCGATAGTGGTCCCCGAGCTCGCTGATCGACCCGTGCCCGGCCTCGTTCCCATCACGCAGCGGCTTCAACCAGGCCAGGATCTGCGCGCCGCCATCGCCCTCCGGATAGGCGTCCCCGAGCTTCCCGATCAGCGCGTCGAGATCGTCGACGAGATCATCGACCTGCCCCGCAACGGCTTCCAGATCCTGAGCCATCCGCCACATGCGGTCCTCGTTGCCGTGCGGCCAGTCGGATCCGACGAACCACTCCAGCCATTCCAGCCAGGACGGAAACTCCAGCGCCACAAAGCCCCTCACGCCCGTCGCAGCAGATCTCGACGAGACCGACTGTGCCACAACGTTGCCGGTGAACTCAACACGAACAGCGAATATCCCGCACTTGACCGGAAGATGTCCGGCCCCGGTGATAGGGTCCGGCGGAAAGGAGGCCCGCATGGCCGAGTTCGAATGGCCGGACCCGGTGCGCACCCCGGAAACCCGCACTCCCGGCTACGTGCTCTGCTACGAGTGCGACGGTCTGGGCTGGTGCCCGAGCTGCGGCGGGCGCGGCTGGCTGGACGACGGCGCGGGCGGCCGCAAACGGTGCCCCGAATGCCATGCGACCGGTGTCTGCCCCATCTGCCAGCGCGCGGGCCAGCTGGCCATCTCCCAGCTTTCGCCCTATCAGCGCGGCTACTATCCCGAATTGCCCGCCGACTCCGAGTGATTCACCACCCCGAGTTGGTGGCTCCCCGCTCGTTCTCCGCCCGCCACCGGTCGTAATCCACCGAGTTCCGGAACTCCGGCCCCAACTCCACCGACTCCGTCACCCGCCGCGATTTGGGCGGTGCGAGCGAAGCGGGCGGAATGGTCGGCGCCTGCGCTTGAAGATCCGGCATGCCCTCGAACAGCTCGGACAGCTTGGGCATGCGCGCCCGTTCATCCCGCAGCGGCCGCATCAGCTCCCGCGTCTGCTGGGCCACATCCGCGGCCGCCTTCTGTGCCGCGGTGGTCACCGCCGCACCGATCTCATCGTGCGAGAGGTCCCCGGCATCCGCGCTCAACCGGGTAGCGATCACGATCCCGTCCGCGTTCACGGTCACCGTCACCCGCCCGCCGGCCGCACTCGCACTGGCCGTCAACTGCGCCCGCTTCCGCGAAGCCTCCGCGATGGCCCGCATCTGCTGCTGGAACTCCTCCAGAATCGACGCCGCGTCCCCTGCCTCCCGCATTACCGGTACCGGAAGCTGTTCTTGTTCTTCAGCTCCATGTTCCGGAGCGTGGTCTCGGCCTTCGCCAACCCCTTGGCCAGATTCCCGAACGAGGTCCCGAGGTTGTCGGTCCCGCTGGTGATGTTGTCGGTCCCGACGACGAACCCCTTCTCCCCGTCGGCGAACTTGCCCCCGAACTCGTCATCCCCCCAAGCCGATTGCCCCGCCGCGACCGCGGCCCGCCCATCACTCGCGATGGCGTTCAACCGCGCCCTGATCTCCCCCGCGATAGAAGCCGCGTCCCCGACAAGCTTCGAGGTGGCCCGCACTGTTCCCGACATGGAGATCCCCATTCCGACGATCACGATTCTGCACTCAGCACAGCGAAATCGACTCTGCCACAGCACATCGGTGAACTCAACATGAACTCCCCGCACCCGGAATGGCCCGCCCACCCGATCTCAGGCAAGGTATTCGGCATGCCCGACACGCTCCCGCTCGCCCGGACCAACGCGGAAGCCCGCCTCTACCTCAGCCTCCAGGACTGCCCGAGCTGCGGCGAAAGTCAGTGCGCCTTCCGCAGCGCGGTGGTCACCATCGACGGTGTACTGGCCAGCCGGTACACGGGGGAGTGCCCGCGCTGCGGATCCCATCGCGAATACACTTTCCGCCTCCCCGACGAGGTCCTCCCGCCGCCCGCCCGCTCGGTCCAATTCGGCCTGGACGACCCCTCCGAACTGCTGGATCCCGGTGTGTGGCTCTGGTATTCGGACGTCGCCGCCCGCCAGGTTCCCGCCGATCCCTCGGTTTTGGACGACCGCGCCCGGCGCGCCGGCCGCCACGCCCTGGCCACCGCCTTGGCGGCCATCGAGGAAACCCTCAAGTTCGTTCCCGCCGATTCCGACCGAATCCCGGCCGCGGCCTTCACCTCCGGTCGTGGACGCACGGTCTTCGAAGCCGAACCCGGCCGCTTCACCCGCCCCCGGCTGCAAGCCCTGCTCGACCATTACACCGTGACGCTGAACACCTGGGGATAACCCTCCGCCGGTCCGTTTGCCTGCCCGACCGGTTGGCATTAGCGTCCATTTCGACGCATCGGAGTCGGACGTGGGGGGAGCGGTCACTATGCGCCGCAAGCGAATCGCGCTGGTCGGATCGATGCTGCTGGCGGCCTCGATCGCCACGGGGTGCTCCACTGTGCCCGGCACCCCCGTGGCCGCACCCGACACCTCCCCGTTCTACGCCGCCCTCGTAGACCTGCTCACCCAACCGGTCGCCCACTACACCGGTTCCAGCTCCCAAGGCGCGTCCTGGGATCTGCGCGCCACCTCCGGCGGGGAAATGGTCGGCGCGGTCACCGCCGCCGGCCAGCAGAAGACGGACGTCCTCACCGTCGACGGCAAGACCTACCTCAAGCCGCCCAAGACGGCCCTGGCCTCCAACCTCCCTCGCGGCATGACCAGCGCCTCCCTCGAAGGCAAGTGGGTAACCGGCTCCGACGACCTCGCCGCCGTGGTCCCCACCGGCGCCTGGTCCCCGCGCGAGCTGGCCCTCACCCTCCTCCGCGGCCTCGACCAAACCACCGACTTCCCTCGAGCGGGCGCACCCACCGTGCAGGTCGGCTCCGACCAAGGCATCGAAGTAGGCACTCCCACCGGCACATTGGCCGTCTCGGCGAAAGCCCCCCACCGCCTCCTCCGCTGGATCCCCGCCGCACCCTCCGCGGCAACCCGCACCTCCACCGCCGGGTCCGGCGGCTCGACCGGTTCCGGAGGTTCGGCCGGAGGCGCATCCGGCGGCATCGCAACCTACGGCACCGACGGGCAACTGGGCCCCATCCTCTTCCCGGTGGTAACCCCCGCCGACCGCGAACAGACCTACAACGACCTAGCCTCCCAAGCACAAACCCTCACCAACGCGGTAAACCTGGGCGTCTCCTTCGATTTCGACTCGAAGGGCAGCCTCAAATGCGACAACTCCAGCTGCACCGTCACCTCCACGGTCACCACCAAAACAACGGCCACAGCCGGAGCCCGCCTCACCGGCAACATTTCCGCCGTAATGAAAGCCTCCGTAGCGGTAGACGGCACCCCCAGCACCGGCTGCGCCACCACCCAATCCCTCCCCTTGAACGGCAGCGGCGTAATGACCTGCGTAGACACCGGCGTAGCCGCCCTCGTCTCCGCCATCCGCTCCCGCAAACAAGCCGAAGCCGACGCCAAGGCGAGAGCCCAAAACCGCGACGTCACAGTCGAATACACCATCAACTACACCGGCTCGGTAGACATCCAGGCGGTAGCCATGGTCCAAGCCGAAATCGACCGGGTGGTCACCGTGATCCGCACCGCCCAAGACTCCGCCCGCACCCGCTCCAGCTGCGGCACGAACTGCTCATACCAACAGGCCCCCTACAACAAAGACCAACTGAGCCAAGCCGCCTACCGCAACCGCCGATCCGGCGCCTCCACCCCCAGCAACAACCTCATCGTCGCCCTGGTCCCCGGCATCGACCCCCAGAACGGCGACCTCGTAATCGGCTCAGGCGACGGCCAATCCGACAACCCCACCGCCCGCGCCGAAGAAGACCTCCTCGCCAAACTCACCGCCAAGGGCTTCAAACCCGACCAAATCACCGGCCTCTACAGCGAACGCCAACCCTGCTTCGCCTCCTGCGGCACCAAACTCCAGGGCCTCCGCCCCGAAACCCCCGTCTCCTACAGCGTCCCGTGGGTGTCGAATGACGCCGCTGCGCTGAGCGCCGGAAATGATTTGCTACAGAAGCTGATAGCCGAAGCCGGCGGCAAGTGAGTCAGGCAGATGCGCCAATGCTCTACTACCACGCGGTCTGCCGCGGTGAATTCGGAACCACGCCACCCTTCACCCTCTTCGTGAGCAAGCACAAGTCCCAAGACGCACTCGTCTGGAACCAGGGCATCCAAGCCTGGCAATACGACCCCGAGCGTGTCGCCAGGTTCACCAGCGACTACAAGAACGACGACCGCTGGCAGATCGTCGACCGCCCCACCGCGGAAGCCTTCGCCCGCAACCTCGCCGTCGATGGTTCCAGCGCCAGCGAACTCCCCAGCGAAGACTGGATCGAATGGTTCTTCTCCTGGAAGGGCGACCCTCCGGAGTACGAGGACATCTCCTGGAACGACGACGAGTACGTCCGCCAGATCAAGGAAGAACGTTCCCGCCGAGAAAACCCCTGACCCGTCACGCTCCGCCGCGCTGCCATCGAAACCCGTTCGCCTCCCGCTGCTCTCGCCAGCGGTCGGTATCGGACCCGCCGCCCCGGTCGCCAGCCCGATGTACGAAGCACGCGTTCTGTCTCGTCCGTGAACCGACCCACAACTACTTCCCGCGATACTCTTCCCAGCTCGGCATTCGGAACGAAGGTGCGTCCGCCGCAATCCCGCTCGTCTCGAACTCCGCATTGATGCCCCGAGCGTTCAACTCGTCGAACGCTTCCACCATCACACGCCTGAAGTCCTCGCCGTAGTCATAACGTCGCCCATCGATGACAAACGCGGCCGCCGCGTCCCCACCCGCAATGATCCTGACGATGCAAACCTCGGGCGCGGACAGCCATCGAGCCCGTGCTTCAGGGCAATTCAAGGCCGTCCGCATCTGACCTTCGGTCGGAACCGCCGCCACGTACCCGCACTTCCTGATGTGTTCCAAGAAGTCCGCCTCGAGCGGCACCCCATGCTCTTTCAGGTAGTACCCGATGGCGATCGCCCAAAGCCACTCGCCGTCGGTCCGAATGATCGAATGAACCACCTCACCGCGACTGGGATCCAACATGTCCGCTGACCGTCGCCGGGTCCCCAACGCAAACCCGCCACCCTCCAGGAACTGCACGATCTTGTCGACCTCCGCCGGATCGGGTACCACCACGCGATCCGCCGAAAGAACCGGCCTCCCAGCGTCATCGACCCCGTCGAACGAACCCGCAAATCGCATCCTTCACCCCTCCCCGCCCCGGCCACGCCGGGCGGCCTATCCAACTTCTTTCAACCAATGTCGTCTGAAGACGCCACCCTTCACGCTTTTGTGAGCAAGTCCAACTCACAGGACGCACGCGCTCGCGAAGCGAACCTCGGCGAGATCAGTTGAGATTCACGATGTGGCCTTCGATGGCATTGTCGATCGGTGTTGCGCTGCCGCATGATCCGGTCGGCTCAGCACCGTCGAGAATTGTGTCGAGAACGGCGGCGCGGTCCAGTGTCGGCGGAAAGATGCACGTGCTGCGGGCACTGAGGATGACCGCGTGCAACACGGCCGCGTAGATCCGGGTTCGCGCCACGGTCAATCGCCAACCGCACCGCTCGTGCTCGCGAAGCCTGGCTTCGACCGCGTCGAGCACATCCACGATCACCTGCAATTCCATCTGCTCGCTCTCATCGCACGGCATGGCGACCTCCGGAAAGCAATGCGCTGGCGGTGAATCCTGTTGTGGCGGCGAAGTTCCGGCGCGTTGTTGTCACTTCGCTGCGCTCGCACTCCACCCGTTCGCGAATCGATCGGACCGTCCACCGATCGCCGCCGTGCCGCCCGCCGGCCTCGGCTAGCACCCGCCGACATCGATCCATGACAACGCTTCCCGCGCAACCGAGTACGAGCCCGGTGAGGAGGTTGAGCACTGCGACCATCACGACGACCACCTGATTTCGGCGATGAGAAGGGCTACTGCGATGCTTCCAAGGATCGTACGCCTGCGCAGATTGCGCGTCAGGACATTCCGAATACTCTGATGCCTATCGGCTATCCTCATCTGCCATGGTCGACTCGCGAAACGTCGCTACTCTCCGCTCGCAGTGGCTCGGTCAACGGCTTCGAGAGCAGCGCGAGAAGGCAGGCATCACACTGTCCGACGCGGCCGAATACCTGGGCGTCAAGGGCAGTTCGACCATGAGCCGCTACGAAACCGGCATCATCCCGCTGCGATGGACTGATGTCGACGCCCTCCTCACCATGTACGGCGTCGCCGATCAAGGACTGCGATCCGAACTGATCGACCTCGCCAAAGAGGCATGGCGCAAGGGTTGGTGGGACGAGTACCGAGATGTGGTGGGCGGCAGGCGATATCTCGACGCCTTCTGGCTCGAAGGCCGCGCGCGTCACATCCGAACCTTCAATCTGGGATTCATCCACGGCCTCCTCGAGACACCCGACTACATGGGCGCGATCTTCCGCGGTGACCCGTCCTTCGACAAAGCCGCAACAGCCCGCGCCACCGAACTGCGCCTTGCCCGCCAACGGATCCTGGACACCGGCCAAACGTCGATCACAGCGATCATCAGCGAGCTGGTGCTGAGGCAGACCATCGGCAGCCCGGCCATCATGCGAGAACAGCTCGATCATCTGCTGGCCATGAGCGAACGGGACAACATCACCATCCGGGTACTCGGCTTCGATGCCACCGCCTACCACGCATTGGCGGGCGCTTTCACACTTTTCGACCTCGGCGAGCCATTCGCTCCCGTCGCATACGTCGAGAACCTCGCAGGCTGCCTGTACGTCGAATCTCCCGCAGTGGAGCGGTATCTCCGCACGTACGATGAAATCGAGAAGGCCGCACTCTCCCCGAGGGAATCAACAGCGGCGATCAGTAGAGCGTGCAAGGGATGGAAATGATCGAACGCTGGCGCAAAAGCACATTCAGCCAGGGCAGCGAACACTGCGTCGAGATCCTCGAAACGCCAGAATCCGTCCTCGTCCGAGACAGCAAATATCTTCGCGACGCCGCGAACGACCCTGCGCGCCAACCGATCATCTCAATCCCCTCCTCGGACTGGCCGACGTTCCTCGACCTCGCGCTCGGTCGTCCCGCCATTCGCCCGGTCGGCATCCCCACCCTGGATCGACATTCCGATGGCGGCATCACACTCCGCGACGCCGCCGGCGTGACCCTCGTCTACACGGCCGCCGAATGGGAAGCCTTCACCGCCGGTATCGCGGTCGGCGAGTTCGCCGCCTGACCATGCGGCGCGGCCACCCCACCAAGGAGCAGTTGCACGAGAGCTTCGATCGTGTGCTGTCGATGGTGCTGACGGGAGTCGGCGTTCCGAGTTCGAGCGGGCTCGATCCGGAAACCACGGAAGCTTTGTGGGCGATCGCCAAGTCGTACCCGGCCATCACCGAAGATCTCGTCGATGCTGCCCGCCGCGCCTTCACCGGGCAGTTGGACGGCAGCAATACGGCGCGTTGGCGGACGGCGCGCGACCGCAGGCTGGGTTAGCCCCTTCGGCATTCTCGATCTAGGTCGCGCGGCGCATGAATTCTTCAGCCTGCCGACGCAGTTCGGGCGGCGCCGGCTTCCAGGTCGGGCTGGCCATGAATGCCGCCAGCTTGTCCCGCTTCTCGACCTCGGGTGTGGAGGGACCGACACCGATCACCCACCAGAGTTCCTCGAGGTTCTGTGCAGGCAAGTCCCAGTACATTGTGCGCAGCCAATTCTCGTTCTCCCACATCGTCTCGTAACTGTCGCGATGCGGCGGCGGGAAGACCTCGAACTCGAATACTTCGAGATCGGCATCCAGCGTGGCCGCCGTGAAAATCGGCTGCCAGCGTGCGATCTCCTCATCGCCGAGATCGACGTCCGCGGCGGCGGAGATTCGCAGAACCCACAGGCTATCCTCTATCCGCCAAAGATCCAGGCTCACCGAGAGAGGTTCAGTCGTCTCATGCGTGGCCAGCCCTCATCCGATCCCGGCTGGCCGGTGAGCCGTTAGGATGCGACCACCCCGAACCCTGGCCACTTTCCGTCCTGCCTGGCCTGCCGCAGGATTTTCCCGGCCGCCGGCACCATAAGATGGCTGCCCACCTGGCCGGAACGCAGTCTCCGACTGCCTTTCTCGATGATCAGACTGTCCAGGAGAGCGTCCCTGTCACCGCCATAGAGATACTCGACCTCAGCCGCGTCTTCGCGAATCAGTTTGTAGTGCACCAGCAACGCCATCGAACGACCCCCAGTTCAGAAGTATCGAGCTATAGCTTCCTCGATCTCCGAGGTGAATTCTATCGACGTCGGTGGCACAAACCCTCGTTGCCGCACGTGGTGCAGGAAGTCGACAGGGATCTCGAGCTCATATTTGGCGAGGTAGTGAATGGAATCGACTCGCCAGACCCACGCGCCATCTGATATCAGCGACGAGGCACTCATGATCCTCTCTGTCTGGTCGATCAGGTCCGTCTCGACATCGAGTACGTCGAAGATTCCGGGCGCGGTGCGCATATAGGTCAGCACCCGCTGACGATCTGCGATCTCATGGTCGGCAACGGCATCCCGCAAGCAGGGCAAATCATCGTGCCCCCGGGCATACATCTCTCGATAAACCCCAACGGTTTTCAAAGTACTACCCCCTCTGCTTCTCGCTCGATCAGAGCGAGCGCGGCTTCCAGCGCGAGCGGCTCGACATTGGGCGTGCGATGTCCGAGAGTCCTGATGTGCTCGACGAACTGCCGCTGCGGCGCCAAACCGGTTGTGCGGCCGAAGATGTCACCCAATCTGGAGTAGGTGTCGGTGTAATTTCCGAGCGAGTTGTAATAGAGGTTGTACATGCTGTAGCCGGGCGGCAGGGTGTCGATCAACAGCGCACAGATGACATCGAGAAGCTTGCTCTGATCGGCCATGTCCATCGGGCCTTCGATAACGGCGCTCACGATCTGCCGATCCGGTTGCGCCGCGTCGAAATGGCTCCGCAGCCAGGGTGGAAGGTGGAAGGCATCACGGGGAAACGCCTCGAAGTCGCGCAACCAGATGTCAACGGACAGCGGCGGGTGCAATTCGGGCTCGCAATGGAAGTTGTAACCGACCGAGTAGCCTCCTCGGGAGCTCAGGCAGAGTCGGATTGAAAACCAAGTGCCCTGGCCATCGGCGTACATGACCTGCCGTAACCGAGCAAGAACCTGCCCCAACCGCCACAGGGTTTCTGGATTCAGAGTGCCCGGATGGGGAACAACGGTGGCGCGATCCTTCATGAGGTTCGTGAGCCGCAACTGATGCCCATCGACCGTGACCGCCGCAGACAGTTCCACTCGAGCCGAATCACCTTCGGGCGCAAGTTCGGTCAAAGACGATGCGATCCGGGCAACCAGCCCTCCCCGTTGATCAGGTTCAGTTCTCAGGGTGGGCTTGTCCGGTTGGGACATCCGGCTGCCTCTCAGCGCCAACCTTCGGCAGCGCGACGTTTGATTGTCGCGATCGCTTCCTCGGCCTCTGCCTCGGATACCTCTATGTAATCGCTGTCGTTGTGGCCGAGCTGGTACTTGTCGAAGAACTCGGTTGCGGTCCAGCCCTGTCCGTTGAACCGGTACGACTCCGATCGTGTTATGCCGTCGATCTCGTAACGCCGCATAACGGCGGAAGGCTCGGGGCGGATGTCGCTGAGTTTGAAGTAAAAACGCAGGTTCTTCATGGACAACTCCTGATTCTCGGTAAGGGCTTCAGTTCGAGCGCCGGACCTCGCCTCGGAAGATCGCGGCCTTCTGCCGGCTCCCGGGCAGCCCCAGATACGGGCATCCGTCGACGCCCGACCGCAAGCGCACGTGCGGATCCTCTGCTTCGATCCATTGCAGCTTTCCTGACTCGACCCACGGGGCGAGCTCGAAATCGTATTCGTCGACGCGTGACTCGTGTTCAGACCATCCGAGCCATCCGCCCTGGTCGTCATAGACGTCGTAGGTGTTCGCCCCCCAGACGTTCTCCAACGGGGAACCTGTCACCCGCGGCCCGAAATAGCTGATGGCCCAACCGGTATGGGGCCCAACGGAGATCTGATTCAACACCGCGTGCACTCCGTCATTCGAGAGAATCCGCGGAATCACGTACGGCACACCGGGACCAGGCTCACACCAGAATTTCGCGAAGGCGACCGGCTCGCCGAGCCTCATTGCCCCACACATCGTCAACCAGGTGGCCGGCATCGCCCGATGCTCGCGCCAGGGGTTGTCGTGATCCCAGAACCACCCGTCGAGGTCACCGGTATCGATCTTGTACTCGACGACTTCGCCTGTGTCCGGGCACCGCGCAACCGGTACGTAGGGCAGCGCCTTCGCGTATTTCCGCATGATCACCGCTCGCTGATCGCGCACGGCCTTCTCACCGGCGACGTCGCCCGCATCTCCGAGCCGACGAGCTTCATCGAGCAACTCTGCACCGCGCACCACCAGCTCGGCGCGGGAAAGCAATGCCTCATACTCCACGCTCGCCAGCCTACTTCCGCTGAAATGGACATTCGTCCGCGCATCAGACCGCCGCGGCGATCTCTTGGAGGGCAGCGGCCGGTCGCGGTTGGTTGGCGACGTGGACCGGGGGCTGCGCGTTTCCGGCCAGGACGTATGGCATCCACTCATCGGAATGTCGCGAGTGCCCTGTCCGGGAAGGCTGACTGGAGCGCAAGGCGATGACGGCATCGGTCACCTTCGACGAACTCGCTCTCATTGTGGCCGAGGAACTGGTGAATGTGATCGGCTCGCCGAACCGCATCGCGCCGCATATCGTCAACCAAGTCGCCGACACTTTTGAATACTCATGCAAGGGTTTGTCGTGATCCCACGTATCAGAGCGGCACGTAATCACCGTGATCGAGGGTCCACGCTCGCTAGCTTACTTTCTAGTCGGATGGGCAGCTCGACTCGGCGCCACCGGCTTCGGTGCCTGGGCAATTAACATCAACTGAGGAGGTGGTCGCGCGCTGCGACTTCTCCAGGATCGCCTGATGGGAGGTGCCACCACCAATGGCTTTCCGGCATACCCGGCGGGATAATACTTTCAGGAAGGGGTGGGACATCCGGCGCTCTGTCGTTGAGCATTTCATCCATTTCGTCGAGGAGGTCGAGGGCTTCCTCGTCAAAAACTGAGGATCCACCCGGGTAATCGTCGATTAGCAGTTGGATGGCGGAACGATGTATCGAGGGCTCATACCATCCATCGATCCTTGAACGTATGGCGTAATCCAAACCTCGATCGATGTACGAGTAGAGGCTTCGGCCGTTCGCGATCATAAGATCCGACACATCGCGTCGGAACGCCTCCAGTTCGTCTTTACTGGGGGGATTAGCCTTGGTTGCAAGGCCGACTTGCACACCGACGATCGATGTCATGGCGCGAGAAAATAGATTAACTCGGGCCTTGTGCTGACCGGATTGGTTTAGCAGTAAAGCATCTCTGAGATCGGCGAGGGTATTCGACATACACTCGGTCGTGGCAGGGAACGACACGATCAGCATTACTTGACCACCGCCTTCGGGGTTCCGTAGCTTGCGATTCGCACAGTGCCGTCTGTACTGACCTTGACGATCGCCTCGAGTACGATCGCGCCTTCGTTCGTTGGGATACTCCGATGATAGATCAAGTCCTTGACTCCGCCTGGGCCCTCTCTTAGCAATTCCAGGCTTCCAGAGCGAACGGTCTCTGCGGCGCTATCCTGATAGGTCTCAATGTTCGACTTTCCTCGAAATTCGCTCGAAGGCAACTCATCTAGATGCTTCAAGACATGATAGGCCGCACCGACCTCGTCGCCGAATCCGAGGTTGTCGATTTTGCTCACCGCGTCCGGCAGTTGGCCGTCGGGTGTGGCTGGATCGATCTTTTGGGCCTGCTGACCGCTGGCTCTGACCTGTTCCATATCATGGTAGAGTTGAGATTGAACTCCGGAAAGCTTCTCTTCCAGGAAGATTCGGGCGGCATAGCCCTGATTGTTCTCGCCGTTCCTTTTCTGGGAATAGTCGACTGTTTCCTTGAAATCGCCGAATACGGATTTCATATACTCGAATGCATTGGCGAACTTCCAGGGGTTTCCCCGACCGCCGTTCTCGAGCGCAAATTTATACCCAGCCAGATCCATTCCCGTTGCCTTCTTGGGGAAACCGTTGTTCTCGATTACGTTCGCTACACGCACGCGCCCCGGATGGTTGGCCGGCAATTCGCCATAGATATCGGAAGGGGTTAGACCTTCTGCTTTGAGCTCGTTAGTAAGCTTGGCATCGGCTTTCTCGATCCACTCCCGAGTCTTCTGGTCCAGGGATGGGAATTCTGTGGACTCATCGGGGCGATGTGTTGATGGCGCCGTTTGGGCAGGTTGGCTATCCGGCTCTGTCTCTCGGTTCGTATGTTCGTGGTGTGAATCATCTGTGTTTGATTTGTTGGGCTTGGAAGTCTCGTTCTCGAGAGGAGTAAATGCCTTTTCTTCGATCGAGGGTTTACCCCCGCTCTGGACGGGATTTTCTTTGGACTGCGGAGTCTGTGCCTCGGGCCCATGATCCGCATGGTTGCCCGGAAGACCGTTCGGATCGGTGCCACGAGCCGACAATTCGTCCGATGAGAGAACCAGGTTCGGCTCTTGTGTCGCAGCGGGCGGTTCAATTGCGTTGGACTCTTGAGGCCCGGCAACTGCGTGCGCCTCTTCTGCCATCTTCTCGGAGGCGTTGGCCTTCTCCTGCGATGGCGGCTTGGCCTCGCCTTTTCGAGGCGCGCCGTCTTGATCCCGTGCCGCTGGGGTTTCGGTTCGGACCGGCTCAGGGTCCGTACCTGACGGTTTCACCTCAGTGGGCTCGCGGAGCGGTCCTGATTCCACAGTGTGCCCGACCGGTGTTGAAGAGTCGACCAGGATGGGATCGGCGTCCGGGCTGTACCTGATCAGAGGTTCTCCACCAGGTTTGTGTGCATCGATAATCGCCTGATAAATGCCCTCATGTACCGGCGGACCAGTTGTCTTCCAGTACATGTGAGCGCCATGTTTGACGCCCATGTCACGAGACAGCATGTCGTTGACCACTGCCCAGTATTCCTTGGCGGGCAGCCGATCGCCGTTGGGGTACCGGATGTCGAATACGTCGTGATCACCCGTCAAGGGCTTTTTTACGCCGTCTTTGTCGTAGCCGTGGACCACACCGTCCTCGACGACGTATTTTTCCTTCTTCCCGTATTCCTTCATGGATTCCTGGAATTCGTTCCACTCCGCCAATCGCTTGTCGTAGCGTTTGTTCACCTCCTCCCACAGATGAGGAGGGACTTCCGCTTCCACAGGTCTGGTCGGCTCGAAGAACCCGACGAGCCCGACGTTCTCGGGTGATGCTCCGATGTAAGGGTCGAGCTCGTTGATGGTCTTGACCTTGATGTCCAAACCCTTGGGCAGCGCGCCCTTTTCGAGCCATGCGGGGGTCGCGGGATTCGTCGGCCGGACATCCAGCACGACCCCGTGATCGTTTGCGACTTCTTGGAACTTCTCCTGGTTGCCCTTGGGCATGCCGTATTCGTTGAGGAGCTCGTCGGAGGAAACCGGGCGCGGGATCTGTTCGTCGCCTTTACGTGGCTCTTCCGGGGCGGTTTCGTCCTTCTCACGCGGCGGCTGGTGTTCGGACTCGGCCTCGCGGGCGTTCGGTGCGGTCTGTTCCTCTTCCACCTTCCCCGACGGCGTAGTCCGTTCAGCCGCAGCCTCTTCCGGCGGATTGGACGTGGCTTCGGGAGCAGTGCTCGGCTCTTCCCTGCCCTTCGGAATTCCTTCCTCGGTGGCGGGCCGACCGGGCTCCGGCGCGGGTTGGGCCCGCTCTCCCTCCGGAACCTGTTTTCCAGTCGGCTCCGATCCTGGTTCCGATTCGGGTCGAGGATTCGGCTGTTCTTCCGTGGTGCGCGATTCGGGTGTCGGCAGTTCGTCAGCCGTACGGTAATTCGCAGGTGGGGTGCGAGTGGGAGGTCTGCTGAGGGTTTCGGCACCCAGCGGATGCGGAACCGAATTGAAGATGGCGTTCTGCTGGGCTTCGAGTGCAATGCGCCTGGGATCGCCCTCCGGCAGCAGCCGGATCTCGTCGTAGAGATCGTGGGTGCGCATCTTGGCGTCGAAGCTCTCGGGGGTGTGGAACTGAACTTCGAAGACCTGGCCTGTTTCCGGGTCCTTCCAGAACGAGTTGAATCCGCGATACCCCTCATCGCCCCAGGTCGGTTTCCGTTTGACGGGCTCGTAGCCCTCGTCGAGCAGACGCTGTTCGGCGGCTCTGACGTTTTCGGTGTACTCGTGTGTTTCCCAGGTAGAGGTGTAACGGACCGAGTCCTTCATATCGGCCAGGGCTGCGGCAATGTCACCACCGTTCTCCTCGAGGGCACCGGCGAACTTGCGTTTGAAGGAGTCTTCGTCTTTGAGCCGGTATTCGAGGCCCTTCATCTCGGCGCCGGTCTCGGCCGCCATGCGTTGCATGGCTTCGGTGACCTTGGGCTCGTTTTCTGTTGAGCGCGACAGGAATTCGTTCGCGGCGCGATTCTGCTCGGGAGTGAGGGTCAGGTTCGGGTCTTCGGGGCTGACCCATCCTGGTTCGGTGTTGTGTTCGCCCGGCTGTGCCGGTGTCGTGGTTTCGTCTGGGTGTTGCTGGGTCGGTTGCTCGTCCTTGGTACGCGGAGCCTCGTGAGTGGCTTCGTGTTCAGCGGCGCGCGTCGGATGGACGAGGGTTTCGGCGCCGGGGGGATGCGGTACGGAGTCGAAGATGGCGTTTTGCTCGGCCTCGAGTTCGACACGTCGGGGGTCGCCTTCGGGTAGCAGCCGGATCTCGTCGTAGAGGTCGTGGGTGCGCATCTTGGCGTCGAAGCTCTCGGGGGTGTGGAACTGAACTTCGAAGACCTGGCCGGTTTCGGTGTCCCTCCAGAAGGAGTTGAAACCCCGGTACCCTTCGTCCCCCCACGTGGGTTTCCGTTTGACGGGCTCATAACCCGAGTCGAGCAGGTTTCGCTCTGCTGCTCTTACGTTTTCGGTGTATTCGTGGGTTTCCCAGGTGGCGGTGTAACGGACGGAATCCTTCATATCGGCGAGTGCTGCCGCGATGTCACCGCCGTTCTCGTCCAGCGCGCCGGCGAGCTTGCGTTTGAAGGAGTCCTCGTCTTTGAGCCGGTATTCCAGCCCCTTCATCTCGGCGGCGGTCTCGGTTGCCATGTGCTGCATGGCTTCGGTGACCTTGGGCTCGTTTTCCGTTGAGCGTGCGAGGAATTCGTCGGCGGCGCGGTTCTGTTCGTGGGTCAGGGTGAGGTTCGGGTCCTCAGGGCTGACCCACGCCGGTTCTGCTTCGTGTTCACCCGGACGAGTCGGCTGAGTGGACTCGTCGGGATGCTGCTCGGCCGGGTTCTCTTCCTTGGCATGCGGAGCCTCGTGGGCTGCTTCGTGATCGGCGGGGCGTGCGGAGTTGACGAGGGTCTCGGCGCCGGGTGGATGCGGGACGGAGTTGAAGATCTCGTTCTGTTGGGCCTCGAGTTCAACGCGTCGGGGATCCCCTTCGGGCAACAGCCGGATTTCGTCGTAGAGGCCGTGGGTGGCCATCTTGGCGTCGAAGCTTTCGGGGGTGTGGAACTGAACCTCGAAGACCTGACCGGTTTCCGAGTCTTTCCAGAAGGAGTTGAAGCCTCGGTAGCCTTCTTCACCCCAGGTAGGTTTGCGCTTGACGGGCTCGAAGCCTTGATCGCGCAGGTATTGCTCAGCCGCCCTGACGTTTTCGGTGTATGTGTGCGTTTCCCAGGTGGCGGTGTAGCGGACCGAGTCCTTCATATTCGCGAGGGCCGCGGCGATGTCTCCGCCGTTCTCCTCGAGCTCGGTCGCGAACTTCCGCTTGAACGAGTCCTCGTCCTTGAGCCGGTATTCCAGGCCCTTCATCTCGGCGGCGGTCTCGGTTGCCATGTGCTGCATGGCTTCGGTGACCTTGGGCTCGTTTTCCGTTGAGCGTGCGAGGAATTCGTCGGCGGCGCGGTTCTGTTCGTGGGTCAGGGTGAGGTTGGGGTCCTCGGGGCTGACCCAGGCCGCTTCCGTGTCGTGTTCGCCGGGACGTGCCGGAGTCTCGTCGGACTGGACCGGTTCGGCTTCCTCGCGTGGCGGCGCGACTTCGGTGGTTTTCTTGGGGAGGGTTGGGGTCTTCTCCTCTATGCGTCCAGCGAGCGCCGGGTCATGTTCGCGCAACAGCTGTTGCGGAGTCTGCTTCGTCGCCGGGTCACGCATCCCGAGTTCGTCCAGTACCTCGGCGATTTCATTGCGCAGCCTGGCTTGCTCGTTCGTCCGAGTCGGATCTTTCAGCGCCTTGCCGAGTTGTGCGTCCAGCACCCGTAGCTCCGCGAATCGCCCGCCCAAATGGGTGGTCATCTGACCGGGAGTTTCGGAGATCGGGTCACGCAGGATCGCCGGATCCTGCTCCAACCGGATCTCGGCGACCTCGTGCGCCACTGCGCGCGCGACATCCTCGGTCCGTGCGCGTTCGGAGACGGTCACTTCGTATGCGGGTGGCTGGTCCGTGCGTTCGGGGCCACGCCCTTCGGTCTCCTCGAGCCTGGAGAACCTCGCGACCGTGCCGGGTTCGGTCTCGCCGACCCTGACGTGGATCTCGGTGCCGTCCTCCAGGACGAACTTGGCGGTTTCCGGATCCCACACCACGTCTTCCGGTTTGACCGCGCCGAGGTTTTCCTCGATCTCGCGCACCAGTTCGCTGTGCGCGAGATCGGCCTGTTCATGTGGTCTGGCATCGCCGCGGAAGCTCCCGAGGTCGGAGGCATTGCCGCGGTTGGGTTCTGGGCGAGATCCCTGAGCATCGCTCGGCCGTGCCGACTCGACCGGGTCCGGGACCGGGAATAAACCCCCGGTGGTATCCGGTGCCTCGCCTTGCTTGCGGTTCTCGGGAAGATCCGCACGGCTGTTCGGATTCCGTTCCGCTGCAGGGGTGTTCGTTGCGGCTCTGGGTGTCGGTATCTCGTTCGAGCGGCCGGCCTGGCTTTCCGGGACCCGCTCGGGCCGCGGCACCGCGGTATCCGATGGAGTCCGGTGAATCGCGGCCGATGTTTCACCGGGCGTTCGCGCGCCGGGTTCGGTGAACGGTCGATTGTGCGGGGTGACCTGATCGGCCGGGGTATGACTTGCGGGCACGGCTGAATCGACTGCCGCTGGTCGCACGGCAGCCGGCTCCGGTACCGATGGAGCAGGGTTGTGAACCAGCTCCGCCGGTACGACCGGTGTGTGACCAACCGGCAGCGCGTCATTGCGGATAACCGCAGGTTGCCCGGTGGTCTCGGACTTCTGGGGTGCACCGTGGTTCGGCGCTACCTCGTTCCGGCGGCCCGCTTCGGAGGCGCCGCGTTCCGTCGACTCGGGCAGAGCCCTCTGCAGCTCGGATTCTCGACCGGTGAGCTTGGCTTCCGGTCCCCGAGGCACCGCTTTGTCCTGTGCACCCGCCGCGACATTCGGACGCTCCGAACCGGGTGCCCCCGCGGCATTCCGGGCTCCGCCCTCGTTCGATTGCGGACGATTCTGTGCGCCGGCATCGCGTGATTGCGCGTTCTCGGTGGCTGTCCCCTGGCGTCCGGGGTTTTCGTTGGACCGAGCGCCTTCGGCACTCGCGCCGCCGCGTCCGCCATCGGATCCGCTGTGCGATCCGGCGGGGTTCCCGGCCTTGGGCTCCTGGCCGCCCAGCGCGGCGTTCGCACCACTGTGCTGTGCACCGCTCTGTACCGCGATGTTCTGCTGCGCGACTTCGGTTTTGCCGGCACCGGCCTCCACATGCGATCCGAGCTGAGCGCTTTGACCGCCCGGCACGGATTCGATATTCGCGGCGGTCGCGGCACGGCCTGAATTCGAGCCCAGCGCATTGCTCTTCGGCTCGCCGCTGGATTCCGAACCGGCGGTGTGTGAACTGCCGTCGTGCGGGGTCATTCCATGGCGCGCACTGCCGAGCCCGCCCATGCCCAAACCGCCGAGAGCGAGCTGATAGTGGAACTTCTTGTCGACGTCGTCCCAATTGCCTTTGTCGTAGTACTGGGTACCGAGGCCGGCCGCGTACATGCCCCCGCCGCCGGCGAGGCCACCGAGCCCACCGGATACGGTCTCGCCGAACAATTTGGCCCCGGCTTGCGCTTTGGACGTGACCTGCTTCTCCAGCATGGACGGGATCAGCTTTCCCATTCCGGCACTGATCAACCCATGCACGGGTGCGCCGACCGCGCCACCGGCACCCCATTCGAGCGCCGTCTGGAAAGTCCTTTTCAGGTCATAACCGTTGTCTCGGTTGCCCTCCAACATCTGTGCGCCCTGAATGGCGGCATCCATGCCGGCGCCGATCGTGGCGCCACCCCCCGCGCCGATCGCGGCCAATGACGGGTATTTGATCAGCGCCGGTGCTTTGTTCACCGAATTGAGGCCCTTGGCCAGCGGAACCCCGATCCGCCGATACAGCGGGGCGGCCATCTTCTTAGCGGCATTGCGCGCCATGATCAGGCCGATGCGATCCGCAGCCGCGGCCGCGAACTTCTCCAATACCCCGCGCGCCGCGACCAAATAGGCGGGGGCCAGCGCACTTCCAGCCGCCGAGTACATCAGCGACAACACGCCCCACAGCGTCATCACCGCGAAGATCTCTTCCTGAATCTTCGTGTACTCGATTTCCGTTGCCGTGGAACGTGCACTGGCACCCAGCGCATCCAAGCTCGCGACCAGCTGCTGAACGGAGTACTGTCCGTCGCCGAGCAGGATCCCCAGTTCCTTGACCGCAGCCGCGCCGCCGTCACCGACGTAATAGTGCGAGAGGTTATTGCTGGCGGCCAGTAGCTCTGGTTCGAGGTTCTTCAGATCGGCCGCGGCCTTCTTCCACGCATCACCTAGCGCGAACAGCTCATCCTCATCGCCCTTGGGATAGGCAGCACCCCAGTTGAGCCATTGCATGAGCCAGCCCGGGATGAGGTCCCCGACCGCGGTCAACTTCGACATCGACTACCGGCCCGCGGTATTCACCACTCGGGGGCCGAGATGCTGGAGCGTCGCCGAGCCTGCGGATCGTGTTCGTATTGCTCGACATTGGTGAACTGCGGGGAGTTCGCCGGTGCGTCATCCATCCTGCGCTCGCGGGCATCCGGGGGTGCCGTGGAGACTTTCGGCGGCGTCGGCAGCATCGACTTGATGTCCGGCATCTCGGGAAAGAACTCCGTCAGCGTCGGAATCCGAGCCTGCTCCTGCTCCAGGGCCGTCATGATCTGTGCTGCCTTCTGCTGCACCTGAGCGGCGGCTTCCTGGGTTGCTGTGGTGACCGCGCTCGCGATTTCCGCGTAGGTGAGATCGTCCACATCATCGGAGAATTCGGTCTTGATCACGATGCAGTCCGCATTGACAGTGATGGTGACGCGCCGGCCCGCCGCGTGCGCGGTGGCAGTCAGCCGGGCGCGCTCCTCCTGCGCCCGCGCCATCGCAGTCATGCCGTCCTTGACCAAATCGATCAGATCGGCCAGCTGTGCCTTCGCATGCTCGTTCGCCATTGCCGTGACCTGCTTTCCCCGTGCGTGACTCGCTGGACCGATGCTTCGCAGCCGGTCAGAACTGAGTACCGCTGTCGACATCCGTGGAGTGCAGCGATTTCGCGGCGCCACTCAGCGTGGTAGAGCATTCCTCGATGTGCGAGACCTTGGACCTCAAGGCGTCCACGAGTTTCGGCTCGAGCGCCTCATAACCCTTCTCGCCCTTGGCGAACTGGTCTCCGTGCTCATCAGCGCCCCAACAGCCGTTGCCGGCCTGCACGGCCGCCTCCAGCGTGGACAGAATACTGGCCACCTCGGTGGAGATGCCTTTGAGAGTTGTTGCAACGCCCTGCAACCCGGCTACATCGACCTTTACTTCCGGTGCCATATCAACCCCCCGAACTCACGACCAATGGAGTAACCCCAACTCCCGGTAGATCATATACAGCAGACAGCTGGGGCGCGACCGCGTTCTCCCGTCGCTGGTTGCGGCTCGAAGTCACTTCGCCACTCCTGCCAGCATCAACTGGTAATAGCCGCCGCTGATATCAGGTGCGTTGTGGTTCAGTGCATTCGACAAATCCAGGCGGCTCGCACCACCGTTTTCGGCGGCGAGCACCAGCACCTCGACCGCGCTTCGGTCGACATCGTCGATCAACTGTGCGATTACATCGATGGTGTCCGTCGTGGTCCAAATCCCCGGCAGAGCTGCCCGCAATGATTCGGCAGCGGGGGATTCGCCACGCAGCCAACTGCCCGCATCCCACCAATAGCAGAACGACAACAGCCCGCTATCGGCGCGAGGATTCAATACCGGTGCGGCAACCCAGTCCGGAGCACCGCGATAGAGGTCCGGTAGCGGCGCGTTGTCGTTGTAGAACGCATCCAGTTCCGGTGCGTTCCATATGCCGCCGGACAGCACTGCTCGGCCGCCAGGAAGTAGATGCAGGGAGCACCCACTGTGTCCGGACCCCTCGAACCAGCCCAAAGCGGCCGTAACCCGTGGGCCCCAAGGCGAATTCATTGCGACGAAAGCAGCGGAGATAGCCGACCAACGCGCCCAGAGGATGGGAAGTGGTGGCAGCGCGCTGTCACTCACGGCCCGAATTCCAGCGTCGACCACTAGCTGTGCACGGGTGAAGGCATCGGCCGGCGTACGTACCTGATGCCCTGCGTCGTTCAGGTACGCCGCGAGCCAGACCGGAAGCCGTCTGCGTGGATAGGTCTCCAGATCGGCTCGGTAAGCAGGGGCCGGGAACAGGTGATCGCCTGGAAACGGCTCCGCTCCGAAATCGTATTCGACCTGTACTCCGCCGCTCCTGCTAACCGAAGCCAGCAACCGCCACCACGGTCCGTCCCCTGACTGAGCCGACAAATGGCGATGCTCTCGGAGTGCGGCGATCAATGTCTGCGATGGGCGGGCCAGTGTCGCCTGCTGGCCGTTCGACAGAACGAGTTGCGCCGCTTCATCCGTCACAGTCATCGCGATCGCGGCGTCCAGACGTTCCCAGCCCGGGGTGAGAAGCAGCGAGAGTTCGGCGGTGATCGCCGCCAATGCGTCATCCGCCCGGCGCGGCTCGGGCACCTGCGCACTTATTTCGCCGAGTCCGAGCGTGAATCCGATATCCGGCGACTCGGCGCTCGACTCAGGGCTGTAGGGTCCCACGCTCATCCTTGATTGCCCGGATGACCTCCGCCACGCAGATATTGACCGAGGCGATCAACTGCTTCGAATCAGCTGGAACCGCCACGTATGGCGGCTCGCGTCGAATCACATATCGCCCATCGTTCTCCAGATCACGCCATTGCAGGCTGTGCGAGGCTCTGCCTCTCGGACCGAACTTGGAGTGGCCTTGGCGGACCTCGATCGTGCCGATGCGTTCCGGGGTGATCGCGAGGAACTTCTTCGATCGTAGTGCCACCGAGTCCGCGAAGATGTCGTCGATAATCAGGCGGTCGAACTGTGGTTCAACAACTGCGGTTTCGCGAGGGTCGGCCAGCGGAGTGCTGCCTTGGCGGCCGGCATCCGCTTCGGGAAGAGCGGCGACCACTTCATCGGCCAGACGCACCGGATCGCATTCGCGGACCGCGAATCCGGCACTGTGCGAATATGTTTCGCCGGGCAGCTGCTGGATCAACAGACCGCGGTCAGCTCGTCTCAGTGCGATCATTCGGATCCGTCCGTCGGCGCGCCATTCGTCGCGTCCATCGACCCCACTGACGGTTATCCGCAAGTCGGGCTGTTCGATGACATCCGCCAGCGCGTCCACGGAGTAATTCCATCTGCTTCGCAGTTGCTCGACCATCTCGCGCTTCTCGCGGAAGTAGTCATCTCGGAGTGGAGTACGGCTGGTGAAAATCAAGGGGGCGGGCAGATCCTCGCCGGTGATCATCTCCCAGAGGACGGCGAACTCGAGGTCACCGAATCGCCAGTGCCCGCTCATGTGCGGTCCGCTACGGGAAGGACGGCGCCGGGAGCAGCCTCGAAGACCTCATCGAGATTCTCGTCCGACTTGAGGTACTCGGCACGTTTCGCTTCCTTGCCCGCACCCTGAGCGGCACCGCCGGCCGAACTCATCGGCATGCCGGACATCGGAGTGCTCGAGGTGGTGCCCGTGGTCGATGCCAGGCCCGCCCGCGAGGTGGTTGCCGTCACTTCGGTCTCGGTGGTCGCGCTCTGCTGCACGCTGGAACGCGGGAACAACTTGCTCGAAAGTTCCTTGGCCGAGGCTGCCGCGACACCGGCTCCTGAACCGCCACCTGAGCCGCCGCCGGACCCACCGCCCCCGGCGATCCCGGCGCCCGCGGCCACACCCTCCAGGTTGGCCTTCTGTTCTTGCTGTGTGCCGCTACCTGTTCCGGTAGCCCCGGTGTTCTGCTTGAGCGAGGAAGACAGCGCCTCGATCCCCTTCTGTGCCACCGTGGAGCCCTGGGTGGCCAGGGTCGAAAGCACCGAAGCGCCCTGTGTGGCAACGGTGGAAGCCAATGAGGCGAGGGTTGAGAGCGTTGTATCGCTGGTTGGTGAGGTGGGGGAAGTCGGTGAGGTCGGCGAGGTGGGCGACGTCGGTGCGGTCGGTGAGTCGGGAGATGTCGGCACGGTGGGGGATGACGGAGTCGGAGTGGTGGGAACGCCGGAGCCGTTGCCCGTCCCGTTGCCCGTCCCGTTTCCGAGGCCGTTGCTGAGCCCGTTCCCGCTGGGAGTCGGTGTTGTCGGCACGACGAGCTGCGGGACTGCGGGCTGGTCGAATTCAACCAAGCTATTGTTATACGCTTCCAATCCGGCGACGTAGATCTGGTCGAAAGCATATCGGAACATTTTCACGAGGTCTTCTTGTGCGGCTTGTTCGGTTTCTCCGGTCCCGCCTTTGCCTCCGGAATTGACTTCCCAAAACCCGTCTCCACCCTTCCCTTTCGGTGGATGGGGCTCATCTGGCAGCTCTTTCTGGATTGCATTTAGATATCCGGCGGCACTGAAAAGTCGTTCACCGACATCGCCCATCTTATTGGCGACTTTTCTCGCCTCGGTTACAAAATTTCCGGCCAGCTTCGCGGCAGCGCCCGAACCATTTCCATGCCAACCGCCTGTGACGAATGAGTCTACAGTTGTTGCTGTATTGAATGCGTCCAGTGCCAGATGCAGCTTGTCCTGTAGAATCAACCATTCCCCGCCCAGGCTTTCGACGGTTGTATCTATCCCTTGCTTAAGGTCCGCGAAGTTCTCCCAAGTCAAGCTGTTGGAGTTCTCGGGGTGTGCGGCTCTGTCCTTTTCGGGAACGACGGACTTCGGACCGGCGGGCTCATAGTTGGTTTTGAGATCGATAAAACTTCTGTGGTTGTTAAAATTGTTGTAGTCTGGTGCACCTTGTGGTTTGATGTGCTTACTTAGATCTGCTTGGGTCAATCGCGTCGAGAGTTCGACGGGCTCCGACGCCACCTTGATATTCAGTAGAGCCTGAACGGATTCTTCCTCGGCGTTCTTATGCGTCTTGGCGGCTTCTTTGAACAGTCCAATGAAGTTCTCGACTGTGCTGATTTGCCCTTGAATAGCGTTCTTGGCATCGCCGGCGAGCCCGCGGAAACCGTCAGCCCAGGCGAAGCCGGACTTGAAAGGATCGTAGGGTTTGGCGAAATCTCGTTCCCGAGTTCGGAGTATTTCGAATTGGTTGCTGATGTAAATCAGGTGTCCGATCAACTCGTTACTCGCGGTTATCGCCTTTGAGGCCGCTTCCGGATCGAATGTCAGACTATCGTTCATACCGCTGCCGGCGTTGGTGTAGAGCTGGCTCAGCGACTCGGCCATAGCTTCCCTCCCCACTTTCTAATCGATCAATTATCTTACCTATGAAGCGCCGGTACCGTCTTTGTTGTGACGTCCTTGAGGAGTTCGACAACCTCATTGCCAGGCAGTAGTTTCACTTCATTCTGACCTTCAGAAACGTGCTGCGACCAGGTCGCGCTATATACCATCCAGCCGACCCGAACCCACAGCTGTGCGTTCGGGGATGTCTCGGCTCCAGGTGTGATTATCTGATAGGCATCATCGCCGATACCGGAAACTCTGCTGATTTCTGACTTCAGAACGGGCGTACCGAGCTCGTCGTTGACATCTGCGCCGTAGGATGCCTGGAACTCAGGAGCGGGATCCGATTGCTTGTAGAGGCGTATGACAATCCGTAGAACCGAGCTCGCGATTTCCCGATCTTGAGGTTCCCCCGGTGATTTGAACTCGATCGTGCACCACATCGTGTCCACTGCGGGGTGTTTCGACGTAACGGATTTTGGGTTCCGGTACGTTGTATCGGTCTTTCGCTCTCGTGCGGAGAACCCGGCAGATTTGAAGGGCGAAAGGTCCGCGGCGGCACAAAGATCATCAACAGCATGGAACTCGCTCAGGTCCGCCGTCGGCGTCGCCTCTAAGGGACGACCGATCGCAACGATGGCTGTCGCCCACACCGCCGAGGTGAGCACTACCGCTCCGAGGGCCCAGAGCAGTCGTCTTCGCGTCGCGGTCGCTGTCATTGCCGATACCTCGGAAGTGTCTCAGTGGCGTAGGCCGTCAAGAATCGCCGCTTCTCATCCTTCGAATATCCGTCTCCGCCGAGTGATTGCCAGGTGACCTCGTAGACGAACCAGCCCTCACGGATCCGCATAGTGGTTCTCGTTCCCCTGAGCCCAGAGAGGATGTAAGCCTCATCCCCCAGGTTGGAGACCTTCTCCGCCTCCTCAGCTGGTGCGCCGTCCATGCTTCTCTGCTCGGCGGTGTCGAACCCGGCCCGGAAGAAGGGAATGGGATTGGATTGCTTGTGCAATGCCGCGACAGCGGTGAGTATGCCCCTGGCCTTCGCCGCGACGAGATCGGTCATGCATTTGGCGGTATCGAGTGCTTGATGCCGGGAGACGGTGATCTCCATGCGCGACACTCCGCCGGATTCCACCTGGAATCGGTCGCCCATCGCGGAGAAATCACCTGCGCGGCAAGGGATGTCGACGATGTGATAGCCGCGCAAATCGGGAGTCATACTCGAATAGTCGGCTTCATCCGAGGAACCGGCGACGCGGAGGCCGACCAGAATCGCCGCCCACAACGCGGAGGTGAGTATCACCGCGACGATCGGCCAGAACGCCGCGCCATGTTGTTGCTGATCCCCCGATCTGGACATGATCGGACCGTATCACGAAGCGGGGGAACAATCCTCGCGTGCGCTTCCACCTCAATGCTGTGGGGCAGCTCGACAGCTAACTCATTGGCGTGAACTCGCGAGTATGTGATACTCCTACGCCTAACGATCTGGGAGGGAGTTCGTCGATGGCCGATGAGGTGGCGGGGGCCGCCGGTCCTGCTGAAGCGGGCTGGGAGACGGTCGATGCGGCGTCGCACTCCGGGTCGATTCGGGTGCGGACCACACCGCAGGGGATTCCGGTGGCTTTGAAGGTCGATCCGGCTGAGCTGCATCGGAATCCGGATGAGTTGGCGGGGGAGTTGCTGAGGTTGTGCCAGCGAGCTGCAGCCCGCGCCGGTCTGGCGCTGCGGAAGCAGTTGGAGGAGTCCGGAATGAGCGCTGAAGCCCTCGCCCACACCGGCCTCCCCACCGAAGCCGATGTCGCTCAACAGGAACTTGTCGAAGAGCAGGACTACGATACCGAGCCACAGAGCTGGTTGCGGACTGTGTGAGGAGGGGCTCTGTGGTCCAGTCGATGGATGAGCTCGAGGAACGGGTTCGTCGGCAGCTGTATAAGTTTCAGGATCTTGCTGATCAGATGAAGGCTGTCCGGGGGCGGGAAAGTTCCGAGGACGGGGCTGTTGTTGCCGAGGTGGATGGCAATGGGGGGCTCGTGGATTTGCAGTTCAGCGGGGCTGTTTCGCGGATGACGCCGGAGGAGTTCGAGCGGGCCGTGGTGACTACCGCGGCGGCGGCGGCTCGGGCGGCGTTCGAGCGGCGGGCGGCGCTGGTGAACCGGTTCAACGAGGAGATGGCCGGGTAGGGGACCCGTTTCGTTCACGCAGGGTTGAGACTGCGTTTACGGTTTATCTTCTGGCACAACCTTTTTCAAAATTGTAGTGTTGTTCAAGATCGAGGCATGAGGGAGGGGAACCGTGCTCAAGGCGGATTACCTGCAAATTGCGAATTACGGGACCGAACACGGGACGATCGCGGCGAACGTCGCGGGGGCGGCGGCTGCCGACTCGGTTGGTGCGATGGCGCAGGCGGTTCCGGTGTTCGGGCTGATCGGGCAGGACTTTCTGGTCGCGTTCGCGCTCGCACAGGGGAACTACCTGTCCTCCTCGGCCGAGATCGCGGCCGTGCACGCGAAGACCGCGGTGAGTGCCTACTCGGCGGTCGGCGTCTACGAGGGCGCTGAGACCACGTCCTCGGTCAACCTGCTGAAGTCTGTCCTGTCTTCGCTGTGACCGAAGCGGCCAACCAGACCGTCCTGGACGTGATCCGGACCACGCCGGTCGGGCCATACCTGGACAAGCCGGTGTCGGAGGTGCTGAGCGGGCTGAATCTGCCTCAGCTGCCGTCACTTCCGACGATCAGCTTTCCGGATCTGTCGGGGATCAGCCTGCCCACGTTGCCGACGATCGATCTATCGTCCCTGATCTCGCCACTGACCTCGCTGCTGTCGGCCTTCGGCACCGCGGGCAGCAGCTTGGCCAGTTCGGTCGATCTGTCGAAGATCTTCACGGCGGTGTCGTCGGCGCTGACGTCTGCGCAATCGGCGAGTGCCGCGGCAACCGCGGCCGTCGATACGGGATGGGTCGGTCAGGCATCGGTCGCGGCCAAGGTCAACAGCGAGGCGGTCGATGCTTACAAGCCGATCGTCGCGGCCCAGGGGCAGGCGCTGAATCTGGTGCTGGCGGACGCGGAACGCGCGGTCGCGCAGGGCTATGCGTTGCTCAGCGCGCTGATCACCAAGACACTCGGCCAGATCGCGGGGGCTACGGCCCTACTCATGACCCCGGCCGGTCTGCCCTGGCTGATGACCACGATAACCGAAGCGCTCACCGAGGGCGGCGTGATCGTGGCGCAGACGCGCGCTGATCTGGCCGTCCACACGGTCTCGGCGATGCAGACCGGAACGAAGATCGCTATCGCCGGCGCGCCCACTGTCGCTGATGTCGCCACGCTCGCCAATGCGGCGTCCCAGGCGATTTCGCCATACCTGAGCACCGCCACCACGGCCGCCACGAAGGTGGTGGAGAAGGGCAGCTCGCTGGCGTCGACCGGCAGCACCCTCGCCAGCAGCGTGAGTTCGGCCGCCAAGGATTTGACGACGGCCGTCACCAAGGACACCAGTGGAACCAGCGGCGGTTCCGGATCGGGTTCCGGCTCCGGCAGCGGTTCCGGCACCAAGCAGGAAGAGAAGGCGGGGGACAGCAGCGGCGGGTCCGGAGGCTCCGGTGGCAGTGGCGGGGCCAGCGGCATCGTCGGCGGTCTGTCGTCCGCCGGCAGCGGTAGCGGCGCGAGCCCGGCCAGCGGCACGGGCAGCGGTCGCATCGCCGCGAGTGAAGCGAGCACCGGTTCGGGTAGCCGGGGTGCGAGCACGGGTGCTCAAACCGCCAGGGCGGCAAGCTCGCCCAGCATGATGTCGCCCGGTGCGGCGTCGGCTGGACGGGCCGGGGCCGCCGACGAGTCCGAAGCCGAGACCAAGGCGAACCTGGTCACCGGCGCACACGGCGACGAAGTGGTCGGCGTTATCGAAGGCGTTTCGATTCCGGTTGTCGGTGCGGTGGAGACCGTGGAAGAACCGCCGGACAAAGCGCTCACGCTCTGACAAATCAGGGGTAACAGGAGGATTGGCATGAGCACCACCGAATTCGAGGGCATCAGTTTCGATGCGACCAGCGCGCTCAGCGTCGCGACACAGCTCGACGCTCTCGCCGACCGGCTCGCCGGGGGGATGAGCATCGAGCAGGCGAAGCTGACGATCAGCCCGGCCGGCTCCGACGAGGTGTCCGTGCGGGCCGCACAGTCGCTCAACGCCGTTGCCGCCTCGTTCCAGCAGTCCGGTGGCACCGGCGTGGATGAGGTGCGCAAGCTGGCGGCGGCGCTGCGGGCGCAGTCCACCCAGTTCACCCGTTCCGAGGACGAGAACGCCCTCGGCTTCACGGTCGCCTGATCGGGTCGTATTCGATGGTCGAACCGACGAAACCCGGCTTCACCGATGTTGTCTGGGATGCCAGGGAACCGGAGCAGCTGGCGCGCGACCTGGTGAGCGGGGCCGGTGCGGTACCCGCTGCCGAGGCGGGTCTCGCGTGGGCGCGGTTGAGTGCCGGGTTCGGCGCGGCGGCAATCGAATACGAGCGGATTCTAGCGACGCTGGACACCGCGTGGGAATCGCAGAACAGCCGGGCATTCATCGAACGTATTCGGGCACTGCGGGATTGGTTCATCGAATCCTCGACGGCAGCGGCGGGTAACGCCGTCAAGGCCGAAACCCACGCTGCCGCATACGAAATTGCGCGGCTCGCTATGCCGGATGCCGGTGAGGTCGAGCAGATCCGGGATCTGCAAAAGCTGCTGCAAACGGTGGGGGCCGCCATCGGTGCGCCCATGCTGTCGCAAGTGGCGAAGGCTGACGAGGATGCGGACGCGGCGAAAGCCGTTGCGGCACGGGTTATGCGGACTTACGAGGCGACGACCGAACCGCTGGCGACGCCCTGGGAGCATCAGGCGGCGCCGACGGTGACAGCCGGGCTGGAAGCATTGACGCAACCGGCTCCGGCCGCCGAACCGGCGAGCGCGGAGACGCCGCAGGTATCGGGCGCGGTTCCGCAGTTGTCGATCGGCCCGATCAATATTCCGCGGGTACTGACGACGCTGCCCGCGCGGCGTCACCCAGGTCACCACGACCGTGACCGCGGAAAAGGCCACTGTGCAACCGGTTACGGTCCAGGGTTCCTCGTCGATGCCCATGGGGCCAGCGACCGGCGGGCACTCGCAGGACGAAGAAGAACACACCCCGCGCTCCGGGCTCGCCGGTGTGCCGGGCTCCGAGGAAGAGCTCGGGCTCGCCTCGGGAATGCAGGTGGCGCCCGCCGTGCTCGGTGGCGTCGACCCGAATGCGCAGCGGATACCGGACATCGCGTTCAATGCCGCGAGCACCGGCGCGGAACCGGCAGCGCCTCCCGCACCCGCCGCTAACGCGGAGGCGGCCTCGTGATCACACTGAGCAATGACGGAGTGATGGCGCTGGCCGCGCAACTCGGTGTGCAGACGCTGCCGCTGGTGCTTGCCGTTGGACCGCAACAGGATTCGTATCGCGAACTGGAGATTGCCCAGGAGCGCGCGCGGGTAGAGCTGCGCGCCGGGCGGTTGGTCGACGCCTACGGTGATGCTCAGCCGGACGCGGCCGCAGAGCTTTTCGTGCTCGCGCAGCCCGAACGTGAACTGGCAGTGCGGGTTTACAGTGCTGAGGGACAGATCCGGATTTGCGTCGCCCAGCGCGAGGACCGGTACGTGGTGGCGATCCGTCGTGGCGACAGCATCGAGATTCGCTCGATCTGGGCCGACGGCAGCGGTGATTCGCTCGCCGGGCCGATCCTCGACGCACTCGGACCCTGCCCGCCCGCGGCGGTCGCGAATTTCAGCGCCCCGGCGCAGGAATTGCGCGAACGACTCGATGCCGCAACGAGTTCCGCGGACTACACGAATGTGGTCTACGCGCTCGGTGTGTCCGAGTCGGAAGCGACCGCATACGGCCTGGCGCTCGCGTCCTGCCATACCTACGCCGAAGTGGTGGCTTACGCCCACGCCGACGGCGTCACAGACCGATCACCGGCGGCTGTCGTCATCTACGACACCGCGCGCGGCCGCATCGTGGCGGCACCGGGGGTCGCCTCGGATCAGCAAGTCTGGTCCACGTTTACACCTGGCACCGATCACCGTATCGCGCAGGCGATTTCGGGGCTTATCGGCATCGTGCCGGGAGGGGGGTGGGTGCCCGATTATCACGCGAGCGACCACACCATATGAAAGCCACAGGGCCGAAGTAGTAATCACCAGGAGAGGGCAGCAGCATGGCAACAGAGGTTAATTTCGAATCGTTCGGCGCCAAGGGCGTTGCGGACGCGATGGGCGACGCGGTCAACGCGATCAAGACCACCATCAACTCGGTCACCGAAGCGGCTGCGGCTGCCAAGGGCGGCTGGCAGGGCCAGGCGCACACCGCCTTCGCCAACGCGGCCATCAGCTGGGAGGACGAGGCGGACCGCCTGAAGGGCATCCTCGACCAGATCACCCAGCAGGTCGGCGACGGTAACACGAAGTACTCCACCATGGACGCCGACAACAAGGACTACTTCGACAACCTGCGCAACAACGCGACCTCCGGCAAGTCGTCTTACACCAACCTCTGATACATCGAATACTGATCGAAAGGGTCTGACATGAGTGACGGTTTGAAGTACCACTTCGGCACCATCAGCGAACTCCAGAGCACGCTCGACGAGCTGCGTGGAAAGCTGCTGTCCGAGGCCGCGAACCTGGAGACGGCCGCCAAGAACCTGATGGCCGCCTGGGAAGGCAACGAGGGTTACAACGCGTTCAAGGCCACCAAGGACAAGTGGGACGCCGAGTTCGGTACCTCCGCTGGCGAGGCCGGCTCCACGATCGGCACCCTCGACGCCATGTCGCGTGCGGTGCAGGACGCGGGCTCTCGTGCCCAGGGCGCGGACAAGTCCGTGGAAAGCCTGTTCAGCTAGTCTCAGTCGTGATGCGGCCCGCCAGTTCGCGCAAGTGTGAGCAGGCGGGCCGCTAGCGTGTACGACGTTGGCCTGATGGAGGTTTCGTGCCAGCACAATTGACCACAAAGGCCCAGGTCAATGGGTATCGGTTCCTGCTGCGACGGCTCGATCACGCGCTCATCCGCCGTGATGTGCGCATGCTGCACGATCCGATGCGCGCGCAGTTCCGTTCGCTGATTTCGGGCGCGATCCTGGCCATGTTGGTTGTGGCAGGTGCGGCGATCATGGCGTTCATCAAGCCTCAGGGGTCGATCGGGAACGCGAACATCGTCATGGGCAAGGACAGTGGCGCCCTGTACGTGGTCGTGCGAGACAAGACCGACAAGACCAAGATGACCCTGCATCCCACGCTGAACCTCGCGTCTGCGCGATTGATCGCGGGATCCAGTGAGTCGCCGACCTCGGTCAAGGACAGCAAACTGAGTTCGGTACCGCGCGGGCCGATTCTCGGTATTCCTGGCGCTCCCGCGGCGCTGCCGGGAACCCGCCAGGGCGACCGATCTCAGTGGACGCTGTGCGACACCGTGCAGCTGTCGGCGACCGGCGGCGCGGCCTCCTCGGCCGGTGCCACGACTACCGCGATCGCGGGCGGTCTCGAACTGAGCGATCGCATGCGCAAGGCCGAATCCGGTGCTGCGCTGCTGGTCCGCAAAGGCGACAAGACTTATCTGATCTACGACGGCAAGCGTGCCGAAGTGGATCCCCAGAACACCGTGATGTCGCGCTCGCTGAATCTCTCGGGGTTGCAACCGCGTCCGATATCGACCGATCTGCTCGGCGCGGCGCGGGAAGCGGCTCCGCTCGTTTCGCCGACGATTCCCAATGCCGGTGATTCCGGTCCGGGAAGGTTGAGCAATGTGAAGGTCGGCGGCGTGATCCGGGTCGGCGCGGCGGACGGCTCCGACAGCCAAGAGCTGTATGTCGTGTTGTCCGGTGGTGTGCAACGTATTTCGGCCTTCACCGCCCTGGTCATCCGCAATGCCGACTCGCAGGGCATGAGCGAGATCAAGTCGGTGCCACCGGATCTGCTGAGCGGTGTCCCGACAGTGCACACGCTCCCGGTCGACGACTTCCCGGACGAGGCGCCGAAGGTGATCAAGGCCGAAGACAACCCGGTCGCCTGCATTGCATGGGCGAAGCAGAGCGGTGCTGGTCGAACGGAAACCGATGCAACAGAAGGTCCTTCGGATCGTTCCAGCGTCACTTTGCTGACGGGAACTCGCCTGCCGTTGCCAGAGTCTGCGACGCCGGTCGCGCTCGCCACTGCCGATAAGACCGGCGACCGCATCGACGCTGTGTACATCCCACCGTCGACGGGTGAGTACGTCATCGTCACCGGCACCGAACCTGGAAGTCTACGGCGGGACAGTCTGTTCTATGTGGCGGACAACGGCATTCGATACGGCATTCCCGACAGCAAGACGGCACAAACGCTCGGCTTGGGTTCTACGCCTCATCTTGCGCCCTGGTCCATCATCGGTCAGCTTGTGGCCGGCCCTACCTTGTCCGCTCAAGACGCGCTGACCCAGCGCGATATCCTGCCGACCGGGTCCTGACCCGGCGGCGGCCCCGGCTTGGAGTTGATCTTTCCGTTAGACTCTGCGAATTGGAAAGATCCTCTCCGCCTGCCGGAGTGGGCATGTGGGGGACAGGCTTGTGCGTGATGTGAATCAGTTGTGGTCGGCCGGCTTCGGAAAGCGCATTGTGCCGGCTCTCCTGGTCGCCATCGTGGTCTTCTCGGGTGCTGCCTGCGGTTCGGAATCCGATGCGGCCCAGCCGAATCCACCCGCCGTCGATCTGTCGAAACTGGATACGGGAGCCTATACGGCCGTGCCGCAGGACTTGGTTCCGAAGGACCCCGCCTCGATGGGCCGCAATTTGGAAGCGCTGCGCTTCGCACGGCTCATGCCGTTACCGGAGGAGATCGACCCGGCGCTCTCCGAGTATGACGGCCAAGCAGCTCCGTTCACCGGTCCGCAGGATTTCAGTGGTGGCTCGGTCTTGGAGGTGCTCGACGGTGAACACTTCGCCGAAAGCACGTCGGGGTTCGTTTCCGGGTTCCATATCCGCGGCCGATCGAACAAAGACAGCTTGATCTCGAGTTCGATCTATGCCGCCGCGATGCTCTTCGAAACCGATGAAGCTGCCGCATCCGCCGCACCCGCGCTCGCCCGCAATGGCTTCACCAGCAATTTTCGCTACAGCGATGGAACCGCGCCTGCGCGGTCAGCGCAGTTTCCCAGTGCCTCGGTGATATGGACGCCGGTCCTCCAGTCGCTCGCATCCTGGTATGCCATGGGCAGATTCGTCATCGTTGCGGTTTCGCACAGCATGGAGAACGTGATGTTGGACGTGTCGGATCAAGCGGGCCTGGTTACTCTGGCTGATCGCGCTACGAGCGTTATAGCGGAGCGGCTGAAGAACTTTCAGCCGACCCCTGCGGACAAGCGAACCGAGCTTCCGATAGACGCCGAAGGAATGCTCCGGCTCACGTTGACCCGCCCGCCCGGGGATCAGACCGCGTATGCCCTGACCGGCACACTCGATCGCCATACCGCACTCAACCGTGCGCTCGACCGGCAGAAGACGGCGGCTCTGTACGACAGAACCGGTGTTGACTTCGTCAGTTATGGTGCGGGAGAGCTGGTTCGAACCCGCGATGCCGCCGCAGCCGCGACCCTTTTCAAAGAAATATCCGCGAGCAGATTTCTGCATCGGATCGATTCGCCGCCGGGTTTGCCGACGGCCCTTTGTGAGAGGTATCGAGGCCCACGTCCCCGAGAGTTCCCCTTCCAATGCTTCGTCTCATATGGCAGATATGTGGCGGTGATCTGGTCACAGCAGCAACAGGATGTGTATCAGCGGGTCTCCGCTCAATACGCCATTCTCGCGAACGATAGGTAGGGTTACTGTGTCCGACCGGCATATCCGACCTACCACCGCCAGATGTCTTTTCACTGTGTCCGCCCTCGCCACGACCATGGCTGTACTTGTCGGTTGCGGGAGCAATGTAGATGGTTACCCGCTTGCCGGCGAAATCGATATCCGAAAGTTGGACGTCGGCAACTATCCAACGGACCCGTTCGATGTCCGTGCCAACCAGGAGCATGGTCCGGCCGGCGGCAAGACCTTGGCGATGGTGCGATTGGCCGATGCCATCGCGTTGGGTACCGAGATAGACAGCAGTCTCGTATACGGCGACATGGGTGGCCCTGCCGTCAGTCCCACGAACGGGGCGGAAGTACTCAGTAAAGCTGTTCGGCCGGCACTGGCACGAAATGGCGAACTGTTGTCAGTGACTACAGCAAGCAGCAGCCAGCCCTTGCCCAGCGCATCCAAATACGATGTTTCGGACAATTTCCGTCCCTTCGGTAGCGTGAAAGGTATCCCCGACGCCACCGCCGTCAACATCACGGTGCTGCAATTTCCTGATCAGCAACGCGCTCAAACGGCCGCAGAGCAGATGGAAGCCGCCGACTTCGACGTCGCGGCGGACCAGAACGCTCGTTTCTCGCTGAGCGGTTACCCGGAAGCCAAGGCCCATTGGCGGCCAGGTGTTCCATCGATTGCCGCGACCCTTGCACACGGTCAATACGTGATGAATGTCTTCGTCCAGCTTGCGAAGTCAGACATCGATGCCATGAAAGCATTGGCAACCAAGGCATTCGATGTTCAAATACCGCTCTTGAACGGATTGGCACCACTGTCCGCGCGAGACATGCTGCATCTGGACTACGACCCCGATGGAATGATGCGCCGGACGCTGCATCCCGCGAACTACCTCAGCTTGGCCGCCAAGCAGGAGATGGTCCATGGCGCTCGCAGCTATCTGCAATTCACCGCTGATCGCGCACCGTGGAAGAAGCTCTTCGACGAGCAGGGCGTCGACCGAGTCTCGATGGCCACGAACGGCGCGCAGTTGATGCGGGCACGCGACCCGAAGGCGGCGACCGCGCTGTGGTCTGGCATCAAGCCGCTGCAACCCGGCAGCGTGGAGACGCCTTCCGGAGTGCCCGATGTGTTCTGCGGGGAAAATCCGAACCCGAACAAGGACGAGTATGAAACAGCCTGGGATTCGAAGAACCGCTACTACTGCACGCTTCGCTACGACCGCTACGTCGCCCGTGTAGCCAGCTCGCAGCTGTCCGATCTGCACCAGCGCGCTGCCGCACAGTATGCGTTGCTGGCCAAAAGCCAGTACCTGTAAGGACTTACGTTGGCAATCGGTCCAGGTTCCCTGGTGGGTGGGTACCGAGTAGAGAGACTACTGGGGACCGGCGGCATGGGTTCGGTCTATCTGGCGCGTCATCCGCAGCTGCCTCGCTGGGATGCGCTGAAGGTGCTCAGTCCCGAACTCTCGAACGACAGTGAATTCCGCGGGCGCTTCCAGCGCGAAGCCAATCTCGCTGCCACGCTGGACCATCCGAATGTCGTTTCGGTCTACAACCGAGGCGAAGAGCATGGGCAGCTTTGGATCGCCATGCAGTACGTCGAGGGTGTCGACGCAGCTCAGATCATGGAATGTGACGCAGGGGCCATGTCGGTCTGGCGGGCGCTGCACATCGTCACGGAGATCGGTCGCGGGCTGGATCATGCACACCGGCGTGGCATGCTGCATCGTGACATCAAACCGGCGAATTTCCTGCTCTCATCGGCTGACAGCGGCGAAGAACGTGTCCTGTTGACCGATTTCGGCGTTGCGAAATCCTCCGAAGACACCAATGAACTGACACAGGCCGGAAGTTTCGTCGCCACGATCGCATATGCCTCACCGGAACACCTTTCCGGGCAACCCTTGGATCACCGCGCCGACATCTACAGTCTCGCCTGCTCGTTCTTCAAATTGGCGACCGGTCGAAACCCTTATCCGGGATCACAACCGGCAGTAGTGATGATGGGTCACCTGAACGAGCCGCCCCCGCTCATCACCGAAGTCGATCCTGGCCTTCCCCCAGCGGTGGATGAGGTGCTGGCCGTCGGCATGGCGAAGAATCCCGAAGAGCGATTCGGGACGTGCCACGAACTGACGGCTGCTCTGAAATCAGCGCTCGAATACGGTGTTTCGGGTCTTTCGATGCAGACGGTGCCCAGTTCGACGATACCGCCGTTGGTGACGCGGCCAGCGGCCGTAACGGGCCCCGAGCAAGCCGCCTCGCGACCGGTTCACCGCGCGAGACGTTGGTTGCTCAGTGGTTTGGCTGCGGCCGCGGGCATCGTCGTGGCGCTCGCCATCGGAAATGGAATGCCGGGAGATTCGTCCTCCTCGACTGCTGGTGCGGGACCGAGCTCGCCGACAGCGGTCTCCTCGCCGAAATCGGCTGCTGAGGCGAAGATCCAGAATCCAGCCTTCGGCGGAAAACCCATTGTAGTGCTGGATATCTCAGGCAAGAGCGGAAGTTCCGCAGCAGTGGCTGTACACCTGAAACCGAGTGCTCAGTCGAAGTTCCTCGAGGAACTCGGATTCTCATACAACCCCAGTTTCCTTCAGCGGGGGAAGGAGCCCACACCGCGGCCCATCCCCTCTGACGACCAGGCACGATACGAAGCGCTGTCGGCGATCTCAGCGGGCTACCTGCTTGTAGTGCGTAGTGACAGCGACTCGGGTAACGGCGGCCTGGTGAACCTGCCGTCCACTGTCGTTGCGAGCCAGGCGACGGTCATCGTGCTCGATGACGCCGCCGCCGTCACCGCGATTCGGCAATGGTCGGATGGTTCGGAGAAGGTCTTGCTCGAGAAACTCCTCCCCATCCTGCGCCGAAGCGTCAAATAGCCCGTGCCGGCGCCAACCCGATGAACCGCTGCTCGGTCGGCGTAGTCACCAGCTGCGCAACGGTTCTCGCGGCGGGGGTGTGCACGGTGACCGTGTGTGGGTCGTTGGGGTGCTGGAGGATCGTGACGTCCGCGTCGTCGGGTTGGTAGTCCTCGGGGAGGTGGTCGTAGACGGAGAGGACGGTTGCGGAGCCGGGGGGTGCGGTGGCGGGGACGCCGTCGAAGACGATGATGGTGGCGGCGGGGTGGGGGGCGCGGGGGTTCATGATGTTGTTGCGGGAGCTCTGGGTGACCGAGGAGGCCAGGGAGAGCGCCTGGGTGGAGCCGACGTTGTTGATCATGGATTGCCAGGCGCCGGGGCGGTTGGTGTGGACTACGGCGCCGGCGCCCAGGGCGATGGCGCGTAGGAGGATCTGTTGGGCCAGGGGGAGGCCGGCTACTACGTCGATGCGGCGGGAGCCGTCGCCGACCAGGGGGACGGCGATGCCGCGGCCGGTGGCGTCGGCGCCGATGAGCTGGCCGCAGCCGGCGGTGGGGACCGCTATGTCGGCGAGGGCTGCCAGGGGGCCGCGGTAGCCGCTGGAGCGGGTTTCCTGGGCGCCGAAGGAGAGGGTGTCGGCCAGGGCCCAGAGTTGCAGGCCGTTGAGTTCGCGGAGGCCGGGGAGTGGGGGAGTGTCGAGTTCTTCGGTGGCGTCGTAGCGGACTCGGGCGTCCACTTCGACGGCGTCGCCGAAACCGGTTCCGCGCGTGGTGGTTTCGGTGACGGGGCGCAGGCGCACGGTGACGGTGGTGGCGAGGCTGCGGACGGTCCAGATGGCGGCGAGGCCGTCGGCGGTGAAGGCTTCCGGGTCGATTTGGAAGCTGTTGAGGTGGATGCCGTTGTGCTCGAGGGATTTCGGGTGTTCCACGAATTGGTTGACCGGGATGCCGCGGCTGAGTTCGCGGACCGCGTTGGTCATTTCCGACGAGGTCAGCACGGAGGCGGTGATGCCGCGGGCGGCAAGGCGATTGGCGACGCGGCGGGTGGCGATGATGGCGGAGCGCAGTGCGCCTTCGGGTCCGCCGCCGCGATTATCGACCGCTTTGCTGTTGTTCAGCGGGTTCAGGCGCAGCACCAGCCACACCGTGCGATGCGCGATAGCCGGTAGCGGGCCGAGGATTTCGTCGTACAGGTGGCCGAGCGGGGCGATGGAAGCCGCGTACCCGGAAAGCACCGCTTCGGTGCTGGCCGTGCGGGTGCCCGTGCTGATCACGTCGGCGGAATCCAGCTCGAGGTCGTATTGCCGTAGACAGGAAGCGATTTCGGTGAGCGGCAGCACCTGGTCGGTGCTGAGCGATCCGCGGCGCAGCAGCGTCAGCGTGTCCGGCGGCGGATCGATGCGCAGCATGGTGGTGAGCAGCGTTCCGTCCCAGCGCAATCCGTAGCTGCCGCCCTCGGGCAGCGGGACGTCGAACAGTCGCGACTCGGTCATTTCCTTGCGCCGCGCCTGCCGCCATTTGAACGCGGCCCAGGAACCGAAGCGCAGCCCGAACGGCTTGCCGCGCACCGGGAACAGGCCGATCAGCACCGGGACGGCGGCGGCGATCAGCGCGGCCCACCACGGCGCCTGGCAGGCGACCGCGATCAGCGATGCCAAAACCCCGAGCAGCGCCACCGGGATCACCAGCCGCAGCGGCAGATTCCGGAACAGCCACAGCTCGTCCGAACGCAGTTCCGCCGGTGCGGGTCTCGGCGCGGGCGAGTCGTTCAAAAGGTTCCCCCTCAGTCGGCTGCCGACGCCAAGCCCAGCGAGGTGAGCAGCGTGGTCAGCGCGGCTTTCATATCCGATGCCTCGATGCGCATCAGGACGGATTCGTCGACTTCGCTCAGGTCCAGCGATTCGTCGTTGGCGAGCCGGAATTCGCGCTCTTCCTCGGCGGCCTCGATCAGGTTGCGGATGAAGCGGCCGTTGCCGGCCACGTCCACGCCCCGGCGCGGCTGGCCGCTCTGGTCGGTGCTTTCCATGTCGTAGAGCTTGGTGCAGGTGTGGACCAGCTGCTCCAGCGCGCCCTCCGACAGCGCGGAATCGCGTTTGCCGGCGATCACTTCGCCGATCCGGCCCAGCTCTTCGGCGGTGTAGGACGGGAACTGGAGCCGCTTGGCGAAACGCGAGGCCAGACCGTCGTTGGCGGCCAGGAAGCGGTCGATCTCGCCGTCGTAACCGGCGATGATCACGACCAGTCGGTCTCGATCGTTCTCCATGCGCGCCAGCAGCGTATCCACGGCCTCCCGGCCGAACGCGTCACCGCCCGAAAGCCCGGTCTGGATCAGCGTGTACGCCTCGTCGATGAACAGCACCCCGTCCATCGCGGTATCGATCAGCTTGTCGGTCTTGATCGCGGTCGAGCCCAGATGCTGGCCAACGAAATCCGAACGCTTGACCTCGACCACCTTGTCGGTCTTGAGAATCCCCAGGCCGCAATAGATTTTGGCGACCACGCGGGCGATCGTGGTCTTACCCGTTCCGGGCGGCCCGGTGAACGCCAGATGCTGCCCGCGCGCCGAACTCGAAAGCCCCTTCTCCGCACGGATCTTCGCCAGCTGCGCACTCGACTGCAACTTGGCCACCTGGGTTTTCACCGCGGCCAGACCGATCTGCTTGTCCAGCTCGGCGCGCGCGGCGGCCAGGATCTCCTTGGCGCGATCCTCGTGCTCGGCGGCCTGCTTCTCCTCCAGCGAAGGCGCCGACGCCGGATCCCACCGGTCGGTGCGGGCCTCGATCACCTCCTTGTTGGTCAAGGTGATCCGATACGTCTTGTCCCGCATGGCCGCGGTATTGGCATCGAAATCCGGGGCCTGCGAATACACCTTCTCGAACAGCGCCTGCGCCTCGTCGGCATTGCCGGTCTCGCGCAGGCACAGGCCGCGGCAGAACATGGCGGCGGTGCGGGCGGCCGGAATCGGGCCCGCCTCGGCCTGTTCCATGCGGCGAATCGCCTCACCGAACAAGCCCAGCTGCGCGCAGGCTGTGCCGACCATCACATGTGCGCCGGCCGCCAGATACGGATCTTCCCACTGATCCGAGCGCGCCAGCACGGTCATCACATCGGGCCATCGCTGGGTGTTGTAGTGCAGGATGCCGCGCACGTAAGCGGTGATCCGGCCGTCGATTTCGAAATCCGGATCCGAAGATCGTTCGCGCCGATGCTTTTCGAGTTCGTCGAGTACCAACTCGGCTTCGTCGTACTGCTTATCGGCAATCAGATGGGCGGCATACGCGAGATGAATTTCGGTGAAACTGGCCAGCGGGTAATCGATGTAGAGCCCGGGCAGAAAACGTCCGGCAAGCACCCGCGCGGGCAGCCCCAACCGGCGCTGTTCCCGGTACAGGGACACCGTACTGGTCTTGTACAGGTTGTACAGAACATCCTTGGTGACCTCACCGGCAACCGCTCGGCCCAGCCAGGCGTCACACATCGTGGCATCCCACTCCGTGGCGCGCTGAAAAGCCAGCTTCGCGTACTCGAGATCCTTGTTGGACTCCTGGCCGTCGATGCTCAACCCCAGTGACAGCACTCCCGCATCGAAGGCGCGTTGTGCCTGGCGAGTGTCGATCATCCTTGGCGAACCCCGAATTCGTAGAACCTGGTTAGGCTTTCGTTCACAATCCCACCCCGTACCCGTGCGATCGCACAGGTGCGGTCAGTCGGATACATTATGGTTAACCGCCCTAGGCGGGCAACTGTTGGAGAAGTCAGGAGCAGTTCAGCACGTGACCGCACAGTCGCTCGGCGGCCTCGGAGCCACCGAACCCGAATTGTGCCGAGTGTCCGTCATCGGGGGGAACACCCAGCTCGACGTCGGGCTGCCGGCAAACACGCCGATCGCCGCATTCATCGACGATCTCGTGAAGCTCATCGAATCTCGCGACCCGGAGCCACTGGGCAGCGAAGAGGGGGGAACACCACTTCAGCCACAGCATTGGACGCTGGCCAAATTGGGACGCGACATGATCGCGCCCAGCCAGACGCTCAATGACGCCGAGATCTACGACGGCGAACTGCTCGTGCTGCGCGCGGTCGCGGCCAAGGAGTCGCCCGCGCTCTTCGACGATGTGATCGATGCCGTATCCCGGCTCACCGCAGAAGAATTCCGCGGCTGGTCGCCCGGCGCGGCGCGCTGGACCGGATTGGTCGCCGGCGCGGTGGCGGTGCTGATGGCACTGCTGCTGGGCGCGGCCTCACGCGGCAACGGCGATGATTTCGTCGCGCCCGCCATGCTGCTCGGCGGCGCGGTGGCGGCCCTGGTGGCCGCCATGATCGCCAAGCGCAAGTACGGCGACGAACTGACCGCCTCGGTGCTCACGCTCTGCCTGCTGCTGCTCACCTTCGGCGGCGCGGCGCTGGCCGTGCCCGGCGATATCGGCAGTCCGCATCTGATGCTCGGCGCGACGGCCACGCTGCTGGTGGCGGTCGTCGGATACCGGGTGATCGGGGCCGGCGCCACCATCGTGGCCGCGGTCGTCACCCTGGTGGTGCTCGCGGGCGGTGCGGCGGCGGTCCGGGTGATCTGGGACGCGGGCACCGTGAAAATCGCTGCCGGCGTGCTCATCACCTCCATCCTGTTGCTGTCGATGGTGCCGCGGCTGGCCGCCATGCTGGCCCGGCTGCCGGTTCCGCCGGTGCCGACGGCGGGCGCGGCCATCGATCCGGCCGATCACGAACCGCGGCCGACCATCGAGGGCATCGGGGCGATCGGCGCGACGGTGCTGCCGTCCGCGCACGGCCTCGGCATGCGCGCCCGCATCGCCAACCAGTTCCAGACCGGCATGGTCATCGGCAGCGCCGCCGGTGCGGCCTTCGGAGCGGTGGCGGCGGCCGATCCGCTGGGATCGCCGCGCTGGCAGGGCATCACGCTCGCGGTGGTCGTCGCCATCATCCTGTGCCTGCGTGGTCGCGCCTTCGCCGACCTCACCCAGGCCGCCACCCTGATCGCCGGCGGCTGCGTCACCTTCGTGACGCTGCTGGTACTGCTGGCGCTCGCGGATCCGGACATGCCGCTGCTCTCGGCCGGACTGCTGCTCGCCTTCGCGGTGGGCGCCATCGGGTTCGGGGTCATCGGCCCGCACGTCGAGGTGACCCCGGTGACCCGGCGCTTCAACGAGATATTCGAATACGGCCTGATCGTATCGATCGTCCCGCTGGTGCTCTGGCTCATGGACGTCTACTCGATGGCGCGGAACATATGAGACGGAAGCGCCACGACTGGGCCCGGATCGCCTGCGCCACAACCATTCTCGGATCGGCACTGCTGGGGCCGGTAGTACCGGCCTCGGCGCTGCCGGTGCGGACCGTCACGCCGCCGACGGTGGATCTCGGCGCGCTGGGGGAGGCGCAGGCGCTCAGCGGCAAACCGGCGCCGCAGCAGCCCACCGAGAAGCACGCGCTCTGCAACGAACCCATGCTCAGCGGGTCCGCGCCCAAGGATGAGCCGTATTCGCAGGGCGTGCTGAACCTTTCCGCCGCATGGCAATTCAGTCGTGGGGCGGGGCAGAAGGTCGCGGTCATCGATACCGGGGTGAACCGGCATCCGCGACTGGCCGGCCTCGAAGCCGGCGGCGATTTCGTCTCCGGGGGTGACGGCACCGACGAGGATTGCGATGGGCACGGCACCTTCGTGGCCGGGATCATCGCCGCACAGCCCAGCCCGGACGACGCCTTCGTCGGGGTCGCGCCCGAGGCGTCGATCCTGTCCATCCGGCAGGTCAGTGACCACTACAAGGTCAAGGGTTCGAGCAGCGACAAGACGCCGGGCAGCATGAGCACCCAGGGCTACGGCAATGTGACCACGCTCGCGGCGTCCGTGGTGCGGGCCGTGGATATGGGCGCGACGGTCATCAATATCTCCGAAGTGGCCTGCACCACAGCGGGTTCCGAGACCGCGGACGGTGCGCTCGGGGCCGCGGTGCGGTACGCCTACGAACGCAATGTCGTGGTGGTCGTGGCCGCGGGCAATGTGGATTCGTCGAGCGGGTGCGCGGCACAGAACGACGAGAACCCGCAGAACTCCGAGAACAGCTGGAAAAAGGTCAAGACGGTGGCCAGCCCGGCCTGGTTCAGCAAATACGTGCTGGCCGTCGGCTCGGTCGACCGCAATGGCAGTCCGTCCAGCTTCACCCTCTACGGTCCCTGGGTCTCGGCCGCGGCCGTCGGCACCAATATCATCGGGCTGGACAGCAAGCCCGGCGGGACCGGACTGGTCGACAAGGCGCTGACCTCGAACGGCTGGCAGCCCATCGGCGGCACCAGTTTCGCCGCGCCCTATGTCTCCGGCCTGGCCGCGTTGATTCGCGCCAAATATCCGGAGATGTCCGCGCAGCAGGTCATGGACCGGATCACCCGCACCGCGCACGCCCCCGGCACCGGGCGCGACGATCGCGTCGGCTACGGCCTGATCGATCCGCTGGCCGCGCTGACCGCGCAGCTGCCGGACAAGCCGGTCACCGCGGGCTCCGATCAGGCGCGCGCCTTCCCCGAACCTCCCAAACCCATCGGGCCGCCGCGACTTCCGCGACTGGTGGCCATCGTCGGCTCCATCGTCTGTCTGTCCGCGCTCGGAATCGGTCTCGCCCTGTCGATTCCGTTCCGACGCCGGCGCCGTGACGACGAGCTGCCCGACCTCGATTCGTAAGAACCGGAGAAACATTCATGGCCACCGAAGGTTTCGTACGCCGGCCCCGCATCGCCCCGCCGCGCGCGCCGGGCGGTGAGATGGCGTTGACGCCGCCGCCGGAAATCCCACGCGCGGTGGCGGGTTCGCTGCTGACCAAGCTCATGCCGGTGGTCATGGTGGTCGCCATGATCGGCATGGTCGCCATGATGGCGATGATGGGGCGCTCGATCCTGAGCAACCCCATGATGATGATGTTCCCGATGATGATGATCATGTCGATGGCCGGCATGCTCATGGGCCAGCGCGGCGGCAACAAGAGCGCGGCCGAACTCAACGAGGATCGCAAGGACTACTTCCGGTACCTGGACCAGACGCGGCGCGAAGTGCGGCGCACGGCCCAGAAGCAGCTGGAGACGCTGGTGTGGAGTCATCCGGAGCCGGCGGATCTGCCCTCGGTGGTGGGATCGCGGCGGATGTGGGAGCGGCGGCCCAACGATCCGGACTTCGGGCATGTGCGGGTCGGCATCGGCACGCACCGGCTGGCCGCCAAGCTGGCGCGGCCGGAGACCGGTCCGCTGGAGGACCTGGAGCCGGTGTCGACCGTGGCGCTGCGGCGGTTCGTGCGCACCCATTCCGTCGTGCACGAGCTGCCGACTGCGGTGTCGCTGCGGGCTTTTCCCGCCATCAATGTCGAGGGTCCGGCCGAGGATGCCCGCATGATGGTGCAGAGCATGCTGATGGAGCTCACGGCTTTCCATGGGCCCGACCATGTTTCGGTCGCCATCGTGTGCGCCGAGCCCGATTCCGATGCTTGGGCCTGGGCGAAATGGCTGCCGCACCTTCAGCATTCGTCGGCACGGGACGGTATGGGCGCGGCGCGCATGATGTACGGCTCGCTCGGTGAGCTGGAGACGGCATTGGCCGATGATCTGCTCGAACGCGGGCGGTTCATGCGCAATCCGCAGCCGACGCAGGGGCGGGTGCACCTGGTCGTGGTGATCGATGACGGCTACGTCAGCGGTAACGAGCGGCTGATCAGCGAATCCGGTCTGGATGCGGTGACCGTGATCGACCTCAGCGCCAGTGAGAACTCGCTCGCCGCGCGGCGTGGTTTGCAGCTGGTCGCCGCTGGCGGCGAGGTGTTCGCGAAAAGCGCTGCGGGCACCGAGAAGTTCGCCACCGCCGACCGGGTGACGCTCGCCGAAGCGGAAGCCTTCGCGCGCAGTCTGGCTCGCTATCGGATCGCCACCGCGGCGCAGATCGTGAGCCTCGGCGACAACACCACGACCACCGATCCGGGTTTGATGGCGTTGCTGAAGATTCCGGATGCGGCGCAGATCGATCCGGCCAAGGTGTGGCGGCCGCGTGCCGGGCGGGAGCGGTTGCGGGTGCCGATCGGCGTCACGCCGGACGGTACGCCCGTCGAGATCGATATCAAGGAATCGGCCGAGAACGGTATGGGCCCGCACGGGCTGTGCATCGGCGCTACCGGTTCCGGTAAGTCGGAATTCCTGCGCACCCTGGTGCTTTCGATGGTCACCACGCACTCGCCGGATCAGCTGAACCTGGTGCTGGTCGACTTCAAGGGTGGTGCGACCTTCCTCGGCCTGGACCCGCTGCCGCATGTCGCGGCGGTCATCACCAACCTCGAGGACGAGCTCGCGCTCGTCGACCGTATGCGCGACGCGCTGGCCGGTGAGATGACGCGGCGGCAGGAATTGCTGCGCTCGGCGGGCAATTTCGCCAACGTCAACGATTACGAGAAGGCGCGGGCGGCCGGGGTACCGCTGGATCCGCTACCGGCGCTGTTCGTGGTCATCGACGAGTTCTCCGAATTGCTGTCACAGAAGCCGGATTTCGCCGACCTGTTCGTCATGATCGGCCGGCTCGGGCGGTCGCTGCACGTGCATCTGCTGCTGGCTTCGCAGCGGCTCGAGGAGAACAAGCTGCGCGGTCTGGATGCGCACCTGTCCTATCGGATCGGTCTGCGTACCTTCTCCGCCAACGAATCTCGGGCCGTGCTGGGTATCACCGATGCCTATCATCTGCCCGGTGTTCCGGGCTCCGGTTACCTGAAGAGCGATGCGTCGGATCCCTTGCGGTTCAACGCCACCTACGTCTCCGGGCCCTATGTCGCGCCGCGCGCCACCCGGCAGGCCGACGGCAGTGCGCTCGTCGAAGCGCCGCCGCGCAAGTTCACCGCGGGGCCGGTCGAGGTGCTGGCGTTGCCCGAACCGGAGCGGCTGGATCCGCTGGACCTGCTGCCGCCGCCGCCCTCGGTCGACGAGGGCATTCCCGACAGCCTGCTCCAGGTCGTGGTGAAACGTCTGACCGGGCACGGGCGGCCGGCGCACGAGGTGTGGTTGCCGCCGCTGGACGAATCGCCCACCGTGGACATGCTGCTGCCGGATCCGGATTGGCGGTCGTCGGTCAACCGGCACGGTCAGCTGTGGATGGCCATCGGCATCATCGACAAGCCGTACGAGCAGCGGCGGGACGTGCTCACCATCAATCTCGCGGGCGCGCAAGGCAATGTGGCGGTGGTCGGCGGCAAGCTGTCCGGTAAGTCCACCGCGCTGCGCACCATCATCATGGCGGCGGCGGCCACCCACACGCCCGAGCAGGTGCAGTTCTACTGCCTCGACTTCGGTGGTGGTTCCATGGCCAGCCTGGCCGGGATGCCGCACGTGGGTTCGGTCTCCAACAAGCTCGACGTCGATCGCATCCGGCGCACCGTCGCCGAGATCGCGACATTGCTGCGGCAGCGTGAGGAGCGGTTCGCCGAGCTCGGCATCGAATCGATGGCGGAGTTCCGGCGGCGCAAGCATGCCGCGCTCTCGCAGGGCATTCACGATGATCCGGTGTTGCAGGACAAGTTCGGTGACGTCTTCCTCGTCGTCGACGGCTGGGGCGTCATTCGCGAGGAGTTCGACTTCCTGGAAGGGCAGATGAATGCCTTTGCCGCCCAGGGTCTTTCCTACGGCATCCACTTGATCATCGCCGCCAACCGGTGGGCGGAGATCCGGCCCGGCGTCAAGGATATGACCGGCACCCGCATCGAGCTGCGGCTCGGTGACCCCTCCGACTCGGAGATGGGGCGCAAGGTGGCGGTGAACGTGCCGGTGAATCAGCCGGGCCGCGGTATCACCGCCGATCCGCTGCACATGCTGATCGCATTGCCGCGCTTGGACTCCGACACCGATCCGCAGACCCTGGCCGCCGGTGTGTCCGACGCGCGCACCCAGATGGAGGCCATGTACGGCAACCGGCGCGCGCCCGAAGTGCGCATGCTGCCGCTCAACATCCCGCGCGAGCAGGTGCTCAACCTGGCCGGCAAGCACGGCATCCAACAGGGCCCCACCAAGGTCGTCATCGGCATCGGCGAGGCCGAACTCGCGCCCGTCGCACTGGATTTCGCCGCCGAACCGCACTTCATGGCCTTCGCCGACATCGAATCCGGCAAGACCACGTTCCTGCGCAACCTGATTCGCGGCATCGCGGAGAACTCCAACTCCCAAGAAGCCCGCATCATCCTCATCGACTACCGCCGCACCCTGCTGGGCACCCTGGAAGGCGAGCAGCTCGCCGGCTACTCCACCTCCTCGCAAACCTGCGCCCCCATGATCAAAGAGGTCGCCGGTTACCTGGCCAACCGAATCCCCGGCGCCGACATCACCCCCCAGCAGCTGCGCGAGCGCAACTGGTGGACCGGCCCCGAAATCTACGTCGTAGTAGACGATTACGACATGGTCACCACCGGCGGCAACCCCTTCGGCCCCCTGGTGGAGCTCCTCCCGCAAGCCCGCGACATCGGCCTGCACCTGGTCGTCACCCGCATGATGGGCGGCGTCTCCCGAGCCCTCTACGACAACGTCCTCGGCACCATGAAGAACCTCTCGGTAGCTACCCTGCTGATGAGCGGCCCCCGCGACGAAGGCAAACTCATCGGCGACCTGCGCCCCATGAAACTCCCCCCGGGCCGCGGCATCCTCTGGACCCGCGCCGGCGACCAGATGATCCAAATCGCCGACCTCCCCCCGGAATAGGTCGCAGCCACGTGATAGGCCCCGGCACCGTCCTAGGCGGCTACCGCATCGAACGCGCCCTCGGCAGCGGCGGCATGGGCACGGTCTACCTGGCCCAGCACCCCGCCCTGCCGAGGTATGACGCGCTGAAAGTTCTCTGGCCCCATCTCGTCTCGGACGTCGAATTCCGGGCCCGGTTCGAACGTGAGGCCAAACTGGCGGCGACGCTGGACCATCCGAATATCGTGGCGGTTCAGAACAGGGGCGAGGATGAGGGTTGCCTGTGGATCGCTCTCCAATACGTTCCCGGCACCGATGCCGCGACTGCCGCCGAGCGTGATCCAGCAGGGATGACACCCGAGCGTGCGCTGCGCATCGTGACCGAGATCGGCAAGGGACTCGATCACGCCCACCGCCACGGCATGCTGCATCGCGACGTGAAACCGGCGAACTTCCTTCTCGCACCGCAAACGCACGGCGAAGAACGCGTGCTGCTGGCAGATTTCGGCATAGCCAAGAGCGCGGACGGCAATACCGAGCTGACACGGACCGGCACCTTCATGGCAACCGTCGCGTACGCGTCTCCGGAGCAGCTCTCCGGCGGGCGTCTCGACGCCCGCAGCGATATCTACAGCCTCGCTTGTTCCTTTTATCGCCTGCTCACCGGGCAAACTCCCTTCCCAGGAACACAGCCCCTCGAGGTGATGCTGGGGCATATCAACGAGCCTCCACCGCAGATCAGCACGGTGCGTCCGGAGCTGAACCCGGCCCTGGACGAAGTCATGAACCGGGCACTGGCAAAAGACCCCGCTCGCAGATTCGCCAGCTGCCTCGAATTCACCGACGCCGCGGCGGCAGCCCTCGCCATCCCCAACGCGAGAACCTTGCCGACCGTCCGAAACGCCTCCGCAGCACCCAGATTCACGAATGCTTCAGCTGCTCGTGCCGCGGCGAGAGCCGCACAGAAATCGAATCGATCTCCGGCTCAACGGTACGAATCGGTGGAATCGAGCAGCTTCGGCAAGAAGGCCGCCGGATTCGTCATCCTCACGATCCCAGCTCTCGTAATTCTGGGTATGGCAGCCAACGGCAATCGATCCGACGACTCACCTCAGCAGACTTGGACAACCACCCCCGCCACGAGCACCCACCCACCCACGACGCGACGCTGAGGACCACGGTTCAGATGGGCAGCAGTATCAGGAAGGATCCGGAGTGAACATCGGTCCCGGTACCGTTCTCGGTGGTTATCGCATCGAACGCGCCTTGGGTAGCGGCGGCATGGGCACGGTCTACCTCGCCCAGCACCCTGCCCTGCCTCGCTACGACGCGCTGAAGGTGTTGTGGCCGCATCATGCGAGCGATGCCGAGTTTCGGGCGCGGTTCGAGCGGGAGGCGAGACTCGCTGCGACGCTGGATCATCCGAATATCGTGACGGTTCATAACAAAGGGGAGGACGAGGGCTGCCTGTGGATTGCCTTGCAGTACGTGCCGGGTACCGATGCCGCGACCGCGGTCGAGCGGGATCCCGCGAGTATGACCGCGCGGCGTGCGCTGCGGATCGTCTCCGAGATCGGTAAGGGGCTCGATTACGCCCACCGCAGTGGCATGCTGCATCGCGATATCAAACCCGCCAACTTTCTGCTGGCTCCGCAAGATCACGGTGAAGAGCGGGTGTTGCTCGCGGATTTCGGGATTGCCAAGCAGTCCGACGGGAACACGGAACTTACTCGTACCGGTACGTTTCTCGCCACCATCGCCTATGCCTCGCCGGAACAACTATCCGGAGGGCAGGTCGATGCGCGCAGCGACATCTACAGCCTGGCCTGCTCGTTCTATCGCCTCGTAGCCGGGCAGACTCCCTTTCCGGGAACACAGCCGCTCGAGGTGATGATGGGGCACGTCAATCAGCCTCCGCCACGTTTGACCGCGCTGCGGGCCGATTTGCCCGCAGCCGTGGACGCGGTCCTGTCCCGGGCGCTGGCGAAAGATCCGGCGGAACGCTATCGCAGCTGTGAGGAGTTCACCGAGGCCGTCGAAGCGGCGCTGGCGAGTGGATATCCGCGCAGTGCGCCCACCGTCCGAAACGATTCGCCGGTCTCGCAATTCGCGGGTCTGGCCGGTGGTAGAGCGGCAGCGGAGCGGGCCGCGCAGCGTGCCGAAGAAGCCGAGGCCGCCGCACGCGCGCAACGAGCGGCGGATGAGGCAGCGAAGGTAGCGCAGCGACGAGCGGTCGCCGAACGTGGTGAGAACGCGCATGGCTCCGTGTCCTCGCTGGCGCGACTCGCACAGGAACGTGCCGCACTCCGGGAGCGTCAGCAGCCATTACTCACGCCGCTCGAGAAGCCGCTGTTCGCGTCGCATCGGATACCCGCGATGCCCCGGGAGGAGCCGTCGGCGTTCGTCCACGGTACGGAGCAGAGTTCCTCCCGGCGGCGGCTCGCCATCGGAATCGGGGTCGGCGTGCTGGCCGTCACGATTGTGTTGTTGTACCTGGTGGGCCGGTCGGGAGGGGGTGACGCGCAGCCTGATTGGTCGGGGTGGCAGTCATCGCCCGCCTCGTTGACGACGACAATCTCCAGTGCGGTGGCCCAAGCGGCTCCTGCCGGGATGCAGAACCCTTGCGATCTTCTCGGTGACCGTGGCAATCCCGCTTCGGCCTTCGGGCTCGGGAGTGTCGAACTGCCCAGCAGTACTGCGGATCAACGTCGTTGTGATTGGCGGGAACTACAGCAGGGGAGTGCGTCCGGCGCAATTACGTTGTCGACGGCCCCAGCACCCGTCGAGGCGGGATCACAATCCATGCGTGTGGCGAATGCTGTTACCGCACAGCGGGTTCGCACCTCGGCGGACACCGGTCGAAGCTATGCGACGTGCGCCGTCGTTTGGCCGACCGCCGGTGGACACGTTCGGATCGAGATGAGTAACCACTTCGCCCCGACCGTCACGCTGGATGATCTGTGTGCCCGGGCCGAGGAACTCGCCGATGCCGTCTACCCGAAGATCCGATCCTGAGCTACTTCACGCTCTTGCGGAGGACGGGGACGAGTTTTTCGAGGAGGATGCGTTCGGATTGGTCGGTCCAGTTGCGGAGGGCTTCTACGGCTGCGGGGTCGTCGAGGACCATGACGGAGGCTCGGCGGCTTTGGACTACGTTGGGGAGGTTTACCAGGCCGCCGCCGCCGGAGGCGGTGTCGCTGCGGACGGCCAGGAGGTAGCCGGAGTCGATTTGGTCCAGGGCGGAGGGTTCGTAGCGGATTATTGGGCGGGGGGTGGGTTCGTCGGATTTGGTGGTGCAGGCGGGGTGGTAGACGAAGCCCAGGTTTTGGAAGAAGGTGGCTTGGGGGCTGGGTTTGAGGTGTAGGGCTACGGTGGCGTTGTAGCCGGAGGTGCCGGAGATGTCTACCGCGGCAATGGTTTTGCCTTCGAAGGCGGGGTTTTGGCGGCGGGCTTCCTCGGGGGTGGTCGGGGCGGAGGTGGGGGTGGGGGTGGCGCTTTGGGTGGGGGCGGCTTGGTCGGTGGGGGTGCCGCGGGTGGACCAGATGCCGATGCCGGCCGCCAGTGCGACCGCGACGGCTGCTGCGGCGGCGGCGATCCAGATTCGTTTGCGGTTGGGGCGGCGGGCCGGGTTGAGGGTGGTTTGCTCGGTCGCCGCGGATTGGGTGTGATCCCTTGGCGCGGCGGGTCGGGGGCCGGTGCGCTGGATTGTGCTGGTGTCGAGCGGGATTCGGCCGGGCAGGGTGTGCATGGTGAGGCCCGAGACGCCGAAATGCATGGCGGATTCGAGGGCTTTGGTGAATTCGTGGCAGGTGTCGAAGCGGTGCTCCGGGTCCTTGTCCATGGCCACGGCCAGCACTTCGTCCAGGGCGGGCGGCAGGCCGGGCATGACGGCGGAGATGCGGGGCGGGGGTTCGGTGAGGTGGGCCATCATCACCATGGCCGGCTGGGCGCCGGGGTAGGGGTTGCGGCCGGTCGCCAGTTTGAAGAAGGAGCAGGCCAGGCCGTAGATGTCGGAGCGGTGGTCGAGGTGGCCGCCGGTGAGTTGTTCGGGGGCGGCGTAGGCGATGGTGGCGACGAAGCTGCCGGCCTGGGTGAGTTCGCTGGTGTCGGCGGTGGATTTGGCCACGCCGAAGTCGGTGAGCAGCACCCGTTCCTCGTCGCCGTCACCTTGGGAGAGCAGGAAATTGGCGGGTTTGATGTCGCGGTGCAGCAGGCCGCGACGGTGGGCGTGATCGAGACCGCGGCCGACCTCGCCGATGATGCGCAAGGCCCGATGCGGGGTCATCGACCGCGGGTCGGCCTTCATGGCGGCGTCGGCGTCGACACCGTCCACGTACTGCATGGCGATCCAGAGTTGCCCGTTCTCCTCACCGCGGTTGTAGACCGAGACGATATTCGGATGATCCAGGGCGGCCGCGAGATTGGCTTCCCGCTGGAAACGGGTGCGGAATTCGGCATCGGCGGAGAATTGCGTGCTGAGTACCTTGATGGCGTCCCGTCGCGGCAGGGCGGGATGTTTGGCGAGATAGACGGTGCCCATGCCGCCCGCGCCGAGGACGCGTTCGATGTAGTATCCGCCAATCACGGAACCCGGTCCGATACTCATGTCTCTCTACATCCATTCGGCATTGGCGAGCAGTGCGTATTGTGCGGCGGCGCGCTGATGCGCGTCCGTCAGCTGATTGCTGGCGACGAGAGCGACATAGCGGCTGTAGCGGACGACGCACCGGAAGCGTTCGGTGGTTTTGGGATCGGCGGCCTCCTCGCATATGACATCCGGGACACCTTGGGGTGCACTAGCTTTGTTCTTAAAACTGCCGGTGATAGCGGTCGTCAACGACGCGGCGGCACCGGCGTCGCGGGCGCGCAACAACAGCGCGCCGCCCTTGGCCTGGGAGACGAAATCGACACCGGACGGGTCGAGCATCGCTCGCCAGCGATCCTGTTCGGTGACCTGGTGCAGGAATCCGCGCGCGGTGAAGACCCATTCGGTATTGACGGCCGGATCGGGGCTGTCCTTGGGGTGCAGGGTGCGCCGGAACATGCCCTGCGAATCGTAATCCTGGCGGACCATATCGCGCGCGGTCAGCGGCGGTAGCTGATCGAGCAGCGGCAGCTGCACCGAAACAGCCTGTTGCGCCAGGGCTTTCAACTCCGCCAGTTCGGGCGAAGGCTTCTGGATGAAGACATTGATCAGATAGTTGCCGTGCGCCAGCGTGACGCCCAGGCTCGGAATCCCCGGCCGCCAATGGCCTTTCGCCTCCGGATACTTCTCCAGCGTGACCGCCTGATTGGCGTCGGCGGCCACCGCGAAGTCGGCGGCCTCGATATCGGCGGCGATCTTGGCGGCCGATTCGGCGTCCGGGAATTGCAGCACGACGATATTGACGCTGGTGGTCTTGGCCGAATTGCTGCCGTCGGTGCGATTGGCTTCCCGCTGCACGGTCTTGTCGCGGGTGCCGGGATCGGTGTCGGCCGCGGCCATGCTGAACCCGAACATCATATTGCTGCCGTTGATGATCGGAGTATCGACGGCGGCCAGCACATTGCCGACGTTCTCGGCCGTGGTGATGCCGTAGCCCTCGCGCCCGTATTTCAGGTTCGGATCGATCTCCGCGCCGGTGGCGACGAAACCGGCCAGACGCATCGCGCCGAGTTCCTTGCCCTGATACACCTTGTGCGAATACTGGGCCCGATAGTCCAACGGGAGCACCGAATATTGGCCGACATCGAAACGGCGGATATCCGGTTCACCGGCGGCGGGACTGCCGGAGACCGACGGCCCGCACGCGGTGGCGCCGGCGACCGCGGTGAGGGCGACGGCGCAGGAGAACAAGCGCCGGACGGCCGGAGTGGTGCGAAGGAATGCCATGCGCTCGCCTTACTTACTGTTCGCCAGAATCGCGTACTGGGCCGAAATGCGTTGCTGGGCTTCCGATAATTGCGACGCCCAGGCAAAACCCACATACCGGTCGTATGCCACGTAGCAGTAGTAGGGAACCGCCGCCCGGATCGGACCCCGGTACTTCTGACAGCGAGCGCCGGGCAATCCCTTAGGGGCCTCGGCGGCGACCATGTACTTGTCGCTGGTCACCTCGGACAGGTAGCGCTTGGCCGCGGCCGCATCACGGGTGCGCACCAGTTGCGTCGCGCCGTAGCTGACCCGATCGACACCCGCGCGTTCATACATCGCTCGCGTGCGCTCGGGGAATTCGGCGAAATGCAGGTCGGTGGTGGCGTCATAGACACCGGGCGGCTGTTCGTACGAATCGCCCTCGGGTCTGGTCAGGGTCCGGTACAGCATCTTGTCCGGATCCAAGTCGCGCTGCGAGAACTGGTCGACGGCGGTGGGCCGGAAGGCCGGCACCTTTTCGGCAACCACCCGGATCGCGTTCTCCGCCAGCCCCAGCAGCTTGTCCGGGTCGGTGATGCCCAGCTGTCTGTCCTCCGGACTGTCGACGAGCGGCACGATCACATACTTGCCGGTCGCATACCAGCCGGCCAGTGCTTTTTGCTCGGCGTAGAAACTGAAGGTGGTCTCCGGATACTTACCCGACCGCACCGGGGTGATCGCCTCGGGCCGCCCGGTGTTGTTGTAGAAGCCGCGCGCGGCCAGCGCGGTGGCCGCGGCCGTCGCCTGCGCCTCGGTCTGGAAGAGCAGCACCGACACCGACATCGAATTGCCGATGGCCTGATCCGTCTCGGATTGGCCGGTGCTCGCGAAGCCGCCGACGAATCCGGGTGCGTCGGTATCGAATCCGGTCTTGTCCAGGTAGGAGAACATCGGGCTGAGATAGCCGTCCCCGGGGCCGAGGAAGGCGTGCACGATCTCCTGCCGGTTGACCTTCATCGACGGGTCGATCGCCGAGGTCAGCGGTACGACCGTGCCGAGCGCCTCGGCCTCGAAGAACCGCCCCACGAACTGATGGTTCTTGGGCTCGAAGGCTTTGGGCTGGGTGGCGTAGCCGCCCACCTCCAGCTGACCGAGCTCCACCACCGGATCCGCCGTGGCGCCGGAGTCCAAACCGCAGGCCGGCGCACCGGCGACCAGCACCGCCGTCAATGCCAAGGCCGACCATGCCCGCGAAAATGTGCGCACGAAAAAGCGCCCCCGCCCCTAGGTCCACTCCGTTCCCCGATGTGGATGCCGAACTACTTGCCGGGGAGTCTAACCAAACGTTCGGTTTCGGGTGCGGCCCAGGTCGAGCGCCGCGACGGTGGCGTCCGCGCGATCACCGGTCCGGCGATCCGCGAGCACCGTCCGCCGGCCCGCGACCGCGCCCTGGTGCCCCGGGCCGAGCACGTGGACCGGGTGGGAGACCCCGGTGTCCCAGCGGGTCAGGCAGGGCCAGCTGTCGGTGCGGCGTTCGAACAGGGCGGTCGAGGGGCCGGTGGCGTCGGGCCCCGCGATGCGCGCCAGCCGGAAGCCGGCGCGCCGATAGTATTCGTGCAGAGCGGTATTCGTGGTCCAGGCATCCAAACGCACCCAGTCCCGGTGCTTTTCGCGCGCTACCGCACCGGCGTGCGCCAGCAGCGTCTGGCCGATGCGGTTTCCGGCGAAGCGCAGATCCACGATCATGAAGTGCACGATGACCGCGTCGGCGAGCTCGGCCGGCGACCAAAGCCCTTGATCGGCACGGTCGTTCACCGTGATGGTGCCCGCGGGCTCGCCGTTGACCTCCGCGATCCAGGTCTCCCCGTCCCGCACCGAGCGCGTCACCGCCCGGGCGAAGAGCTCGATGGGGAGTCCGCGCCCGGCCCGGGTCCATTGATCACTGCCGCGGGCGGCCAGCCAATGGGTGCGTTGCAGGCGGAACCTGGTGATGGTTCCCAGATCGGCGAGTCGGGCCGGGCGGACGTGCGGAGTCATGGCGAACTGGGTAGCAGGGAACTCTCGAAGGAGTGGGCATTGGCCGGTGGCGGCGGCGAGCCGAGGGTCTTGCGGATGATCTCCGTACCCAGGTCGTCGCCGAGCTCGTAGGCCAGGCGATTGCGTGCGGCCGTGGAGCGGTGCCGGGTGACCCGGGTGATCCGCTCGTGGTTCGCACCGATGCGCAGATGGTCCAACAGCACTGTGCCCGGGCCGATCCCGAGGATGACGGCCTCCTCGGCGGTGGCCGGCCGGGCGACCACGGTGTCGCGGTGCGCGGTCTCGGCGAAGCCCCGCTCGGCGAGTCGCCGGGTGGTGCCCTCCGGGATGTCGTGCGGGCAGTCGATGCCGGTCGCCTCGGCCAGGTCTCTGGGGTAGAAGCTGACCTCCCAGGACCACGGCTCGTTGTCCAGGTACTGCATGATGGTGCGCGATACCACCCATTCGTCCTTTTCCACCCCGAGCCAATGCGCCACCTCCGGACTGGCCGGTTCCATGCGGGCACTGAACTGCTTGGACGGCTCTCGGCCGGCCGCGAGCGCGATCTCGACGAAGATATCGCGCGCGGTCCGGGGTCGGTCCGGCCGAATCGGGCTGGTGACAACGGATTCCAGCACTTCCCGGCTGCGCACGATGGTGCCTCTGGAAGTTGCCGTGTAGACCAGGTTTTCGGCGACCAGGAGCTGAATCGCATTGCGAGCCGTGGTGATCGAGACCTGCATCTGATCGGCCAGCTCGTTGTGACTCGGTAGTCGATCGCCCGGTTTCCATTTGCCGGCGCGGATCTCCTCGCGGAGGAGGTCTGCGATCCGTTGGTATCTCGGACCGTCCGCCATCTCGCTCCTCGGTTGTTGCTTCAAGGCCCAGAAGTCTACTCCCGGGGGCCTACTGCCGTGTAAGGCTTGACAAGCGCATTCCGAGGTTTATTGTAATGAACGTCCTGAATGCGGTGTTGTTTTACGTCGATGAAGTCGAGGCAACGTGGCAGGTTCGGAGACATCGAATACGGTTGTTGTGGCACTGCCCGACATGTCCCCTTCGTATGGGGACGTCGAGGCGTCGTCATTGGTCACCGGTCTATTACCGACCTCCGACCTGCTCCTGCGCGCATGCCGCGGTCACCGCGTCATCGGCGGACCCTTGCTGTGGTTCGCTCATGACCTGGCCGTACTGCATGAGCGCAGGCTGGTCGGCCGCGGCGGCACCGGCCCCGACACCGATCCGACGTCGATCATCGAAAACAAGCGCCGCCGAATCGAATTGGTAATGGCCATCGACGACTGGATCGTGCGCTCGGTTCCCCAGCATCGGCTGGGTGCGACCTTGCACACCGAAACAGTCGGTTCGGTCATCGATCGATTGGCGGAGGCTTCCATACGCGCGCATCACGCGTTGATGACCCTTGACGCGAATGATGAAGTGCTACACGGTGCTTGGCACCATTTGGCTGAATTGTCCGACGCTTACGATGATCTCGTACGCGACGTGCTGGCCGGACGGCGACGCCTACCCGCGTGGTGATGACCTCCGGCGCGCTCCGGGTCCGAGGGTGACCCGGAGCGGGCCGGACTCATTTCGGCAGCTTCGCCACCACCACGCGTGCGACGGATTCCGCTGTGCGGCAGTTGAGCTCGGCGTTCGGTCCGCCCTGCACCTTGATCTGCACCTGCTCGGTCCCGCCGCCGGCTTCCCGGTAGCGGTAGTAGCGGGTGCAGATGGCGGCCACCGTGCTCGTGGGGGCCACCAGCGTGTGGCCGTCGCCCAGGTCGATCACGGGGTCCCGGTCGGCGACCTGTGCCGCCCACTCCGCGGTCACGTTCACGTCGGCGGAGCCGGTCCAGCCGCAGCCGTGCGCGGATACCTGCGCGGGGTCGTCCGGCTGCGGGCCCAGCAGCGTGGTCAGGGTGTCGCGATCGACCAGCGTGCACGGGTCCACGCGCGCCAGCGAGCGGTCGTCGCCGGTGCGCGCCGGTGCGGTGACGGCGATCAGCTCGGTGAGCGCGTAATCGGCCAGCGCGCATTGGTCGCTTTTGCCCACTATGACCTTCAAGCCCCAATGCTCCTGTGTCCCAGCGGTTTGCAGGCCGCGCTCGCAGCTGTAGTCGCCGTAGGCGGCGCCGAGCACGGGCCGTCCGGCCAGCGTCGTGCCGGTGGGGGAGAGCCGGTCGAAGTATCCGCCCGGCTCGAAGGTCAGTGACTGGTTGTTGCCGCCGACCACGTGGCAGCCCCAATCGGCCGCGGTCTCGAACTTCCATTCGGAGACGTCCAGCGACCAGGTCGGCACCAGCTTGTCGGGTAGAGCCGCGCCCAGTGCCATACGCAACCAGCCGCAGGCATCGGTCTGCCGGAGTTCGGCGAGGGTGAGCTGTGTCGAGCCCGCTTGCGCATTTTCACTCCGGCGCCACCACGCCGCACCGGCCGTGCCCGCCACGACCAGGACCGCGGCCAAGGCGGCGACCAAGATCCTGGATCGGCGGCGCCGGGGACCGGAGGGCCGCGCTCCCGCCACGTCGGCGTGCGTGGGATTCGGCCGTCGGCGCGCACCCGGCAGCACCGACGTCCCTTCCGGATCGGCGGTCAGGACGGTCAATTTGCTTGCCCGCCGGTCGATCTCGGCGTGCACCGGCTCCGGCCACGGCCGCCCGAACAGCTCCGGCTGACCGAGATGATGCAGGATCTGGGCGGGCGTGGGGCGCGCCGCCGGATCCTTGTGCAGGCAGGTGGCCACCAACTCGCGCAACTCCGGCGGCACCCCGGACAACTCCGGCTCGATGTGCACGATATTGAACAGGGTGTAGGCCATGGTCGGCGCCGCGAACGGGCTCGTCCCGGTCGCGGCGTTCATCATCAGCACGCCCAGCGAGAAGACATCGGAGGCGGCCGTAACCCGTTCCGACAGCGCCTGTTCCGGCGACATGAACGCGGGAGAGCCCAGGGTCGAACCGGTTTCGGTGAGGCCGCCCGGATTCTCGGCCAGCTGCGCGATCCCGAAATCGATCACCCGGGGGCCGTCGGCGGCCAGCAGCACATTGGCGGGCTTGAGATCTCGATGCACCAGGCCGGCGCGGTGAATCGCCTCCAATGCGGCCGCGAGTCCGGCGGCGAGCATGCGCAGCGAGGGCACCGGGAGCGGACCCCATTCCGACACCACCTGATCCAGTGGCACGCCCAGCACGAACGCCGACGCCAGCCACGGGGACGGCGCATCGATATCGAAGTCGATGACCGGTGCGGTGAAGGCGCCCGAAACCCGGGTCGTCGCAGTCACTTCCCGGCGGAAGCGGGCGCGATACTCGTTCTCGTCGAGCAGATGGCCGTGCACCTGCTTGATGGCCACCAGGCGGCCGTCCGCGCCGGTGCCGAGCAGTACCCGGCCCATACCGCCCGCGCCCAATACCCCCAGGATCCGGTACCGGCCGATCTGCCGCGGATCACCGGGAGCCAGGTGCTTGACGGTCATTTCGGCAGCTGAGGTAGTACCGCGGCGAAGATCTGCTTCGCCTTCTCGCAGTTGGCGGCGTCCTGGCTCTTCCAATTGCCCAGCATCACGTACGCCACCTCCGCCTTCTTGTCCTTGGTCGGCCGGAACAGATAGGACAATTCGCAATTCCCCCGGCCGTATTTGGGCATCGGGTCATCGACGTAGACCGTCCTGCCCGCGATCTGGACGGTCTCTTTCGTCTTGCCCTGATAGTCGGCCTGATCCGGACGGGTGCGCTCGGTCATCGACAGGCTCATGAAGTAGTCGTTGCTCTCCACGTAGCAGCTGTCGATGTCCTCCTTGCGGCCCGCGCCGGTGCCCAGCACCTGCGCGGCTACGTCTTGGGACAGCAGCGCGCAGGGCGCGATCCGCCGGATCGAATCGGGCGGCAAGGCCAGCTGCGGGGGATTGGTGGTCAGCTGGTTCACCGCCGACAGGATCACCGACTCGGCGACCTTGCACCCGTTCTGGCCCTTCGTCTGTGACCTGGCGGTCACGGCGAGGACCACCGCCGGGGTGTTCTGGGTGACCACTCGGCGTTCGCAGCCCTGCTCGTCCTTGAACAAGCCGTAGATCGGCATCCACGCCGCCGACCCACCGGACGGCGTCCACTTGGAGAGGGTGTCCGACACCGACTCGCTGTCGGAGAGTTCCAGGTACCATTTCAGGCCCGACGAGTCGGTGAAGCCCGCGGAGCACTTGCCCGTGGTGTTGCCGGATAGGTCGGCGGTGCGTTTGCCCACCGTTGCGGTGCCGGATTTCTCCAGCAGCGCACAGACATCCAGCAGCCGCCATTCCGCGCCGGTCAAGGTCACCGACGGGTTGCTCATGGCATTGGCGTGGCCGGACCGCAGGCCCAGTTCCCGCGCTGCGATCCCGGTGGCGATCAACAGGACCAGGGCCCCGGCCGCGGCGGCGCACCGGCGGATGGTGCGTTTGCGGCGAGCCCGCAGATCAGCCAGTTGCGCTTCGTATTTCGCGTGTTTGGCGGTGGTCTCGGCCCACCAGTCGGAGTCGGTGCGGTGGGTGGCGATCACCTCGCGCACCGCGCCCGGCCACACCGGTTCGGCCTCGATCGCGCCGGCCGCGGCCATCAGCTCCTCGGGGGTCGGGCGCTGCTCCGGGTCCTTCGCCAAGCAGCGACCGACGATGTCCCGCAACGGTTCCGGCACTTTGGTGATGTCCGGCGGGTTGTACATGACGTTGTAGAGGACCTGGGGTGTCGCGGTGCCCGCGAACGGGCTCTCACCGGTGGCCGCCATCGCCAGGATGGTGCCGACCGAGAAGACATCGGCGGCCGGGGCTAGCGGGTGACCCTGCGCCTGTTCCGGTGACATGAAGGCGGGGGAGCCGATCACCGAACCGGTGGCGGTGAGCTGGGCGTCGCCCTCCAGCGCCCGGGCGATGCCGAAGTCGATGACGCGGGGGCCGTCGGTGGAGAGCAATACGTTGGCGGGCTTGAGGTCTCGGTGGATCAGGCCGGCGCGATGGATCTCCATCAGCGCCGCCGCCAGACCCGCCGCCAGCAGTCGCAATCCGCCCAGGGAGAGCGGGCCGGTCTCCTCGACAACCGTCTTGAGCGACGGGCCAGGGATGTATTCGGTTGCCAGCCAGGGTGTTTCCGAATCGGTGTCACTGTCGACCACCGCGGCCGTATAGGCGCCGGTCACCTTGCTGCTGGCTTGCACCTCGCGGTGGAAGCGGGCGCGGAACTCCGGATCGCCGGCCAGATGGGGGTGAATCCGCTTGACCGCCACCAGTCTTCCCGACGGCGCCTGCCCGAGCAGCACCCGGCCCATCCCGCCCTGACCGATCACGGCCACCATGCGATTGCGGCCCAGCCATTCCGGATCCTTGGAACCCAAGCCCTTCATTCGCCGTCCTTCAATACCGCGTACTCGGCCGCCGCCAACTGCTGCACATCCGGCTCCTGATTGCTGAAGACCTCCGCGACGAACTTGCCGTGCGGGATCACGCAGCGGAAGCGGCGGGCGCCCGCGACGGTTGGATTCGCCTGGGTGGCTTGGAAACAGGAGATCTCGGGGGTGTCGGCGACCCCGGCCGCGGGCACGTACTTCGACACAGTCGGATCGGCGGTCAGCCGGGCGGCGAACTTGCCGGCGGCGGCGCTGTCGGGCAGCTGATACAGATACTTGTTGCCAGACACCGCGATCGAGTCGACGCCGGCGTCCCGGTACCGCTTCGCGTCGGCGGCCGGATCGAGGCTGGACACCGCGAAAGCCCGGGGGCCGTAGACGGCGAAGTCGCGCTGATCCGGGATGTCGTCACCGGTTCGCACCAGGCGGGTCAGCAGTTTGTCGCGGTCGAGCTTCAGATTCGGGATATCGGCCGCGGCGACCGGGGTGTAGTCGGCGAGCTGGGAGACCTGCTGCTGGTATGCCTTGCTCGCGATGGCTACCAGACGATCCAGGTTCACCTCCCGGATCTGCACGTACAGGGCGATCACCACGGATTTGTACGCCATCCAGCTGCCCATATTGGCGCGATCCGGACGCCAATGGCTCAGTGCGGCAGGCTGATCAGGGAGGGCGATGGGGGCGTTGTCCTTGTTCGCCCCGAAGTTCTCGGCCTCCATGGCGGCCGCGGCTGCGGTGGCGGTCTGGTCGTCGGGGAAGGAGAGCAGCGCCACCGTCAGCTGGTAGTGGTCCTCGTGCGCACCGAGATACGCCGTGTCGGCGGCGTCGGCGATGTAGGCGCCGAGCAGGTCGAAAGGTTGTAGCGCCGAGGCGAAGACGCCGGTCGCGTTCTCCAGGCCGTGCGCGCCGTACAGCACCTTGCCGCCGCGGCCGGCGGTCAATTCCGGTGCGACATCACTGCCGAAGACGATGTGGTCGGCGAGCCGCAATCCCTCCGCCAATCGGCCCCGCGCCTTGCTCGCGCCTTCGTCGTAAGCGTTGCCCGGGCGCTGGATCGAGTAGGAGCCGTAGCGTGAAAACTCCTGGCCGGCACCGGAATCCGAGCCGCATGCGGTCGTCAGACCGGCTAGCGCGGCAGCGGTCAGCGCCACCGCGGCGAGCCGGTGGAACCGGAACCGCATAATCCCCCTCGGTCCGGCTACGGAGGCGCACGGACTGTCGATCACAAGCTGAAAACCGAGCGAATGGTCTGGTCTCGGTCGGCGTCAACCTATCACCGTGGCGGCGGGCCCAGCCAGCTGAGAGCCCGGACCGGAGTCACCCGATTTGTGCCGGTCCGGCCGCGCCGCCGCCGCTCGATCAGCCGCGATGCCGCCGGTGATCGACCACGAAATCGTCTGCCACGGTGGCGGCCAGCTCCACGTACGCGCGCTTCACCGGCTTGCTCAGGCGATGCAGATCGATCTCCGCGCCCTCGCCCAGATGCGGGTCGTACGGGATGATGTGCACCGCGCGGCATCGCGACAGGAAGTAATCGCGCAGCTGGTTGATGCCCACATTCGGGGCGCCGGGCCGCGGCAGGTTGATCACCACCACCGCGTTCCGCACCAGATGGTCGTGCCCGTGCAAGGACAACCAGTCCAGCGTGGCCGCCGCACTGCGCGCGCCGTCGATGGCCGAGGACGAGATCAGCACCAGCGAATGCGCCAGGTCCAGTACACCCGCCATCGCCGAATGCATGAGTCCGGTACCGCAATCGGTGAGGATGATGTTGTAGAAGCGCTGGAGAATGCGGGCCACCGCCCGGTACTCCTCATCGCTGAACGCCTCCGAAGCCGCCGGATCCCGCTCGCTGGCAAGCACTTCCAACCGGCTGCCGCCCTGCGAGGTATGCCGACGCACATCCGAATATCGCTGAATGTTCGGATCCAGCAACAGGTCTCGCACCGTCGACCGGGTCTGCAACGGCACCCGCTGCGACAGGGTGCCGAAGTCCGGATTCGCATCCACCGCGATAACCCGGTCCCCGCGAATCGAAGCGAAGGTCGAACCGAGCCCCATGGTGGTGGTGGTCTTACCCACGCCACCCTTCAACGACAGCACCGCGATTCGGTAGTCGCCACGCACCGGCTGCCGGATCCGGGCCACCAACTCCTGGAGCCGCCGCTCCTCCGCGGACATTCCAGGATTGATGTTCCCGCCCGACATGTGGTGTACGGCCTTCCGCCACCCCGACCCGGGCGCCTTCTTGGCCCGCCGCATCGGCACATCGTCCAGCGAGGGCGCCGGATTCCCCGGCCCGCCACCGCCTCCCCACTGCGGCTGCCCACCCCACTGCTGTCCACCCGGACCTGCCTGCGGCTGTCCCCACTGCTGCCCGTCCGCCCCTTGCCGAGCGGCCTGCTGCTGCGTGGCCCACGCCGCCAGCTGCGGATCCACCGCGCCCGGCACGGACCCGTGCACCTGCCCCTGCGCTGCCGCCGCGGGCCGACCCCCCGCCGTATCGGCACCCCACTGCGGCTGCGCACCCGACTGCGGGTTAACGCCCGGCCCGGGATTCATGCCTGGCTGGGAGTTCGCGCCTGGCTGAGGGTTCGTGCCTGGCTGGGAGTTCGCGCCTGGCTGAGGGTTCGTGCCTGGCTGGGAGTTCGCGCCTGGCTGAGGGTTCGCGCTTGGCTGGGAGTTCGCGCCTGGCTGAGGGTTCGCGCCCGGCTGGGAGTTCATGCCCGGCTGGGAGTTCATGCCCGGCTGGGGGTGTTCCCCGGCGTCCGCCTGGTTAGCTGTGCCGCCGCCCCAGGGGGCTTGCGGTTGCCCACCGGCGGCCCATTGCTGAGGTGCGGGGGAAGTCTGCGGAACCTGCTGCTGTGCGCCCGGCAGCCAGTTTGCCTGCGGCCCGGCATCTTCCGAGGGCGGCGAAGCGATCGGATTCGAGCTGTGTGCGGCAGCTGGATTCGTGCCGGGAGTGAAAGGTCCGCCGGTCGGTCCGGGACCATCCGGCGAGCCGTTGGGCTGCCACGGGTTCGGCTGCGACGCGGGCTCGCTCGACCGCGTGGCCGGGGACGACCCGGTCGGTGCCGTACGGCCTTGCGTCACAGGTGAATTCGGTTCCTGCGGGGTGGAAGGCGGAGCCATCCATTGGCTGTTGTCGCCGGGCTGCCGACCGGCGGGGGCGGGTGGAACCGGCTGCTGACCACCTCGCGGCCCGTATGGCGACGGAGTCTGGGGGTTCGCCCATGAATCCATTTGTGGCTTAACGGGTGCCGGGAAACCCTGCGGCGGGGTCAGCGGCGGCGCATTCGTCGCCCGATGACGTCCGCCGGTCACCGGCAGCTGACCCGTGGTCGGTTCACCCTCGGTGTTGTCAGGTGCGGCGGGAGAATCCGTAGTCCCCGAAGTTGTATCGGACGGTTGGCCGTCGTTCCTGGTCGGCGTGCCGGTGAGCCCGGACGCGGCGGCCGCCTGCGCTGCGGCAGCAACCGGATCGAAGCTGTCGGGCTGCCGCGTAGGAGCCTGTGCGGCAGTGGGTTCGAGCCCGCCCGGCACTTGAATCGGGGCGCTCGCCGCGGCCCACGCGGCCTCGATCGGATCGGTCTCGATCGGCGAGCGCGCAGCTGGGCCGGAAGTGTCGGTCGCGGCCGCGGTTCGGTTTGCGCCAGGCCCGGCGACTTGTGAAGCGGCATCGCCGGGAGGCGTGGCGGCAGTCGGCCGGGTAACGGGATTCATCGACTCCGGCGTCGCATCCCCAATGTCGGGGTTCGAATTCTCTTGGGCCGGAGTCGCTTCGGGACCGGAGTTCGCGGCCGTGCCAGTGGGTTCGGTACCGGGGGCCGGGGGTCGGTCAGCACCGCCGATATCGCCGGCTTCCGAGGTGTTCGCCGTTTTCGGCGGGGCGGGTATTTCCGGCCGGTTGAGCGGCGGCAGTTGGACACGCCTGGTGAGGTCTGCCGGTCCGACCGGGCCGGGAGCCGGGATATCGACGCCGGGCGGCGGAGGCAAGGGCGCGCGGGCCGGAAGCTGGGTCGACGACTGCGGTCGACGAGGTTCCTCGGTCGGCCCGGGCTGCACCGGCGGCGCGACATGCGGCGATGGGGGCAGCGGCATACGGGTGGTCATCGCGGCCGGCCCGGACGTGCCCAGCGGTTCCGGGCCGTTCCGGTCGGAACCTGCGGGGTTCGGTTGGGGCGGGAGCTGGCTGTCGCCGGTGGGGTTCGGTTGGGGCGGGAGCTGGCTGTTGCCGTTGCGGTTCGCTCGAGGTGCGGCTGGGCGCTCGTCGAGCGGGGGCATCGGGGGGATGCGCGTGTGCGCGACCGTCGGGTCCGCTGGGGCTGAATGCTGTTGCGGCGGAACGGTATTGGGCGCGGAGTGCGGGGGCGGGCCGGGGATGCCCGGCGGCGGGGCCGGAATGTGCGGGGGTGCTGCTGGGGCCGTTCGACCGGTGCCGTTCGGCATTTCGCCCGTGGCGGGCGGGCGGGACCGTGGTGCCGCGACCGGGTCGGAGGGCGGCCACTGGCGGGTCGCTTCGGCCGGATCGACAGCCGGGGCCGGTGGTTGCGCGGCCGGGGCTGACTGCGGCACGGACGGGGCGGATTTGGTTGCGCCGGTCGGCAATTCGCCGGTGACGGGCGGTCGGTTCGAGGGTGGCGCGATCGGGGTGGAGGGCGCCCACTGCCGGGTCGCTGCCGTGGGATCGACGGCCGGGGACTGCGGTTGCGCCGGCGGATCCGAGGGATGCCGCTGCGGTGGCGGAGTCGACGGGTCCGCGGGCGGGGTGGCGGAGGACCAGCGCTGGGTGGGGGCGGCCGGGTCGGCGGCCGGCGGCTGCGGCGCGGGATTCGGGGCTACCGGGGGGCGGTAGGGCTGGGATTCGGGGGCGCGGCCGTCGGTGGGGGACGGGGGCTGGCCGGGCTGGTTCCACGACGGGGTCGCGGGGATGCGGACCGGTTCGGGAGTGTGTTCGGGCTCGGGGGCCGGGGTGTCCTTGCGGGACTTGCGGCGGCCGAAGAAACCGCGGGAGGACTTCTCCTCCGGGATCGGGTCCTCTTGGGGGAGGTTGCGGACTGGTTCTTCGTAGCCGGCCGGCGTGACCTCGTTCTCGGACAGCCACGGCGGCAGCATGGGGAGGCCGTCGTTGGTGCGACTCACATCTACCCCTCGTACCCCTGAGTCCCGATCTTGCTCGATTGCGTGGCCAGTTTAGCGAGAGTCGGCGGGACTGTCCGGTGGAGGAGGGGCCCGAGGGTGTTCTGGCGCACGCCGAGGCATCCGTATTTGGCCGCATCTGGGGATACGGGTAAGCTTGGCTGCTGGTGCGTTCTCAGAGTGGTTGCGGCATGTCCGTATACCGGCTCTCGAGTATCGCAGCTGGTCGACGCAGATGCACGACGAAATGTGGCGACCGACCAGCCGTACAGAGCATGAACCAACCAGGTTCAGCCTAACCGGGATCGCGGAGGATATGGCGAAGAAGGAAGGGGCCATCGAGGTCGAGGGCCGGGTTATCGAGCCGTTGCCCAATGCGATGTTCCGGATCGAGCTGGAGAACGGTCACAAGGTTCTCGCGCACATCAGCGGCAAGATGCGGCAGCACTACATTCGCATCCTGCCCGAGGACCGCGTCGTCGTAGAGCTGTCGCCCTACGACTTGACCCGCGGTCGCATCGTCTACCGCTACAAGTGAGTTTCCGGGGCCTTCGAGCCCCGGGTCTTCCCCGGTCGAACTGACCGGGGAAAAACTGTGTTCACGGCCAGTGGACACCAACCGAGATTGGATCTGACGTGAAGGTTCAGCCGTCCGTCAAGCCGATCTGCGAGAAGTGCAAGGTGATTCGCCGTCACGGGCGAGTCATGGTGATCTGCGAGAACCTGCGCCACAAGCAGCGTCAGGGCTGAGTTCGGCCTAGCGCCGGGCTCACCGGGGTTCTGATTCCCGGTCGCTCACCAGCCAAGCACCGAACGCGGTTCGGATTGGCTAGAAGAAGAACTCCCAGCACCAGTCGCCGTCGTCGAGTCCCGTAAGGGGGCGGATGGCGGCCTTCCCCCGGCACGGAGGCCGGGGCCCCATTACGCGGGGACGGACTGGGAGCAGACCTCCGCAAAAGTAAGGAATCGCCAAACATGGCACGTCTGATGGGCGTCGACCTCCCGCGCGAAAAGCGCATGGAGATCGCGCTGACCTACATCTACGGCATCGGCCGTACTCGCGCCCAGGAGATCCTGGCGGAGACCGGCGTCAGCGCCGATCTGCGTTCCAAGGACCTCAGCGATGACGACCTGACCAAGCTCCGCGATTACATCGAGAAGAGCGAGTTCAAGGTCGAGGGTGACCTGCGTCGCGAGGTGCAGGCCGACATTCGTCGCAAGATCGAGATCGGCTGCTACCAGGGCCTGCGGCACCGTCGCGGTCTCCCCGTGCGCGGCCAGCGGACGAAGACCAACGCCCGCACGCGTAAGGGTCCGAAGAAGACCGTCGCCGGCAAGAAGAAGTAGGGATAGCGCATGCCTCCGAAGAGCCGGGCCTCGGGCCCGAAGAAGACTCAGAAGTCGCGTCGCCGGGATAAGAAGAACATCCCGCACGGCCACGCGCACATCAAGAGCACGTTCAACAACACGATCGTGTCCATCACCGACCCGGAAGGCAACGTCATCTCGTGGGCGTCCTCGGGTCACGTCGGCTTCAAGGGTTCGCGTAAGTCGACCCCGTTCGCCGCACAGCTCGCCGCCGAGAACGCTGCCCGTAAGGCGCAGGAGAACGGCGTCAAGAAGGTCGACGTGTTCGTCAAGGGCCCGGGTTCGGGTCGCGAGACCGCGATTCGCTCGCTTCAGGCCGCCGGCCTCGAGGTCGGCTCGATCTCTGATGTCACTCCTCAGCCGCACAACGGCTGCCGGCCGCCCAAGCGCCGTCGCGTCTAGCGGGAAAGGATTTAGCGAAAAATGGCTCGTTATACAGGCCCCATCACCCGCAAGTCGCGTCGTCTGCGTGTCGACCTCGTCGGAGGCGACCAGGCGTTCGAGCGTCGTCCTTACCCGCCCGGCCAGCACGGCCGCGCGCGGATCAAGGAATCCGAGTACCTGATGCAGCTCCAGGAGAAGCAGAAGGCTCGCTTCTCCTACGGCGTCATGGAGAAGCAGTTCCGCAAGTACTACGAAGAGGCGAACCGCCAGAAGGGCAAGACCGGCGACAACCTGCTGCGTCTGCTCGAGGCTCGTCTGGACAACGTCGTGTACCGCGCCGGTCTGGCTCGTACCCGTCGCCAGGCTCGTCAGCTGGTCTCGCACGGCCACTTCATCGTCAATGGCGTGAAGGTCGATGTGCCGTCGTACCAGGTTTCGCAGTACGACATCATCGATGTCAAGGAGAAGTCGCTGCCCACGCTGCCTTTCCAGGTTGCGCGTGAGACCGTCGGCGACCGCCCGGTTCCGGGTTGGCTCCAGGTCGTTCCCGGCCGCCTTCGCATTCTGGTGCACCAGCTCCCCGAGCGTGCGCAGATCGATGTTCCGCTCCAGGAACAGCTGATCGTCGAGTTCTACTCGAAGTAATAGGTGCGCGTAAGCGTGCCGCTGGTTGCGGCTCTGTAAACCACAGGGCCGCAACAGTTCCCAATCGTGAGCATCAAATAGTGGGTGCTCGAAGGAGGAAAATCCATGCTGATTTCACAGCGACCGACGCTGACCGAAGAGGTTGTGTCCGAGAACCGGTCGCGGTTCACCATCGAACCGCTGGAGCCGGGTTTCGGTTACACCCTCGGCAACTCGCTGCGCCGCACCCTGCTCTCGAGCATTCCGGGTGCCGCGGTCACCAGCATCCGCATCGACGGCGTGCTGCACGAGTTCACCACGGTTCCGGGCGTGAAGGAAGATGTCACCGACATCATCCTGAACCTCAAGGGCCTCGTGGTGTCGTCCGAAGAGGACGAGCCGGTCACCATGTACGTGCGCAAGCAGGGCCCGGGCACCGTCACCGCCGGTGACATCGTCCCGCCGGCCGGTGTGACCGTTCACAATCCGGACATGCACATCGCCACCCTGAACGACAAGGGCAAGCTGGAGATCGAGCTCGTTGTCGAGCGCGGTCGCGGTTACGTTCCTGCCGTGCAGAACAAGGCCTCGGGTGCGGAAATCGGCCGGATTCCGGTGGATTCGATCTACTCGCCGGTTCTCAAGGTGACCTACAAGGTCGAGGCGACTCGTGTCGAGCAGCGCACCGACTTCGACCGGCTCATCCTGGATGTCGAGACCAAGAACTCGATCTCCGCTCGGGATGCGCTGGCGTCGGCCGGTAAGACCCTGGTCGAGCTGTTCGGCCTGGCGCGCGAGCTGAACGTCGAGGCGGAAGGCATCGAGATCGGGCCCAGCCCGGCCGAGGCCGACCACATCGCTTCGTTCGGTCTGCCGATCGAGGACCTGGATCTGACCGTGCGGTCCTACAACTGCCTCAAGCGCGAAGGTGTGCACACCGTCGGCGAGCTGGTTGCCCGCACCGAATCCGATCTGCTGGATATCCGGAACTTCGGCCAGAAGTCCATCGACGAGGTCAAGGTCAAGCTGCACTCGCTCGGCCTGTCCCTCAAGGACTCCCCGGCCTCCTTCGACCCGTCCTCCGTCGTCGGCTACGACGCGGCGAGCGGCACCTGGAGCGACAGCGGTTCGTTCAGCGACACCGACAGCGGCGAGCAGGACTACGCCGAGACCGAACAGCTTTAGGCCCGACGCCGGGGTGTAGCGCCCCGAATCGGCCTTAGACACAGGAGATTCCAACAATGCCCAAGCCCAAGAAGGGTGCCCGCTTCGGCGGGACGGCGTCGCACCAGAAGGCGATCTTCGCCAATCTGGCGACGGCGCTCTTCGAGCACGGTCGTATCACGACCACCGAGGCCAAGGCCAAGGCGCTGCGCCCCTACGCCGAGAAGCTTGTCACCAAGGCGAAGGGCGGCACCCTTGCCGACCGTCGCGAGGTGATGAAGGTGATCCGTAGCAAGGACATCGTCCACGCCCTGTTCGCCGAGATCGGTCCCTCGTTCGAGGGTCGTGACGGTGGATACACCCGGATCATCAAGACCATCCCGCGCAAGGGTGACAACGCCCCGATGGCGATCATCGAGCTGGTTCGCGAGAAGACCGTGACCAACGAGGCCGATCGTGCCCGTCGCGTTGCCGCTTCGCAGAAGGCCACCGAGGCCCCCGCCGCCGCCGAAGAGGCCGTGGTCGAGGCTGAGGCTCCCGCCGCGGAAGCCGCCGAGGAGAAGAAGGAAGACTGATGTCTTCCACCCACTCTTGGGGTGCTCAGGGGTAAACCCCTGAAACCCCGGGGGTGGGGTCGACTCCGGGTTCTCTAGGGTGGCCCCTGAAACCCCTGGGTCGGGATCGATTCCGGGTTCTCTAGGGTGGCCCCTGAAACCCCAGGGTCGGGATCGATTCCGGGTTCTCAGTGGGAGCGCCGAGAACCCGCATGTCGAATCGACCGGGTGTCGGGGCGTGTTCCTGGGATCCGAGGTGGGAAAGTCCATGAGTGAGCCCGCCGTCCCCTCCGGGTCGGCGGGCTTTCTCCATGTTAACCAGGAGATCGCTGTGATCGTTGCGGATCAGCCGACAGAGCCGGTTTCGGTTCGGGTACGACTGGATATCAGCTATGACGGCACCGATTTCACGGGGTGGGCGCGGCAGCCCGGGCTGCGGACCGTGCAGGGGGTGCTCGAGGAGTGCCTGAGCAAGGTGCAGCGGGAGACTGTTCAGTTGACCGTGGCGGGGCGGACCGATGCGGGGGTGCACGGGGAGGGGCAGGTCGCGCATTTCGATACGCACACCGAGGTCGACGGGCCCAAATTGGTGCATCGGCTGGCGCGGTTTCTGCCGAAAGATGTGCGGGTCAAGGATGTTCGGATCGTGCCGCCGGAGTTCGATGCCCGGTTTTCGGCCATTCGCCGGCATTACGCCTATCGATTGACCACCGCGCCTTACGGGGCGGATCCGTTGCAGGCGCGGCATGTGGTGCCCTGTCGTTCCGGTGTGGATCTCGCGGCGATGCGGGAAGCGTCGCGAAAACTGCTGGGGCTGCATGATTTCGCCGCCTTCTGTAAGCGGCGGGAAGGCGCCACCACCATTCGTGAATTGCAGCGCTTCGATTGGGAGCAGGACGGGGACCTGCTCACCGCTTATGTCAGCGCCGATGCATTCTGCTGGTCGATGGTGCGGAGTTTGGTGGGTGGGGTGCTCGCGGTGGGGGAGGGGCGACGTACGCCCGACTGGATTGCCGGTTTGCTGAATGAGCGCGAACGCTCCAGTTCGGTGACGGTCGCGCCCGCGCACGGCTTGAGTCTCATTGCCGTCGATTACCCGGCGGACGCCGATCTCGCCGCCCGTAATGCCCAGACCCGGGAAATGCGTACCGTCGCGAGCGCCGAAGGCTGCTGCGGCGACTGACCTTTGCGTGTGATCGCCCGACACGCCGGTCGTCGGGTCGCGCGAAGCTTCGCGCGGGGCGAGATATTCGGCACGGCGGATGCGGCGGCCGGGGACCGTGGTGGCATGAGCCGAAACAGGGGGCGTAAGGGACACAAGCGGAGCGGGCGTGGCGCCGGTCGCCGAGCGTCGAGGCCGGGGCTGTGCGGTTGCCCGCGCTGCCGGCGCGGAGAGTTCGATCCGTGGCAGCTACTGGACGGCGTACTCGCGGGTGCGGCCGAATTGCCCGCGGACGAGGGCGCTTTCGAGGGCGAGCTACTGGCGGCCGCGGTCGCCGAATTCGGCGGGCTCGGCGGCCCCGCTTTCGCCCGGGCCTTCACCGCGTGGTGCGTACTGCTACTGGAGACTCGGCCCACCCCCGCCGCGCTCGGGCTGCTGTGCGGGCTGTCGCGGCTCGCGCCGGGCGAGCTGGCGGATGCGGCGACCGCCGCGGTGGATCGCCTGATCCTGGCGGGAATTCAGCTGCCGCCGTGGGCATCTCGATTCACCGAACCGGTCCGTCCGCGCGAGTTCGTGCGCGTGAACGCGGCCGACGGTGTCGGCGCCGCACTGGTGGGAAGCTTCGAACGCTCCGGCTGCCCGCACGGATTCCTGGTCGAGGTGGACACCTTCGGTGACGGATCGGTCGAACAGATCGTGCCGTTCCCCGGCGACGGCTTCGACAGCGCCGTGAGCGTGGCGAGCGGCCAATTCACCGGCTGCGTCGAGCCTTTGCCCGGCACCGAATTCCGCCGCCAGGTCGAAGCCGCGCTCGCCGTCCGCGCCCAGCAGGACACCGCCGACCTACACGCCGGCATCCTGCCGTTCGACGAAGCGGTGGAGGGGATTCCGCCGTTCAGCGTGTCCGCCTGCGTGTTGCGCGCGCACCTCAGCTGCATCGCGCCGGAATGACCGAAGCCGTGGCATCGCACCGAGTGTATCGATTTCGGTGGTGCGTGCGGCGTGGCGGGGGATGCGCGCCGGTGAGGGTTCGGTCCGCAAGTTGCGGTTCGTCATCATGCATGCGGTACACGTCGTACCCGGATTCGAAAGTTGAAATATCTGAAGGGATTTCGCGGTCGACGCTGGCCGCGGGTGCGACAATCGGCCAATGAGCGGCGCCTCTGAGCCCGCAGTAGTCGAGGTCCGGTCCACCCCGGAAGTTTCCGAGAAGGAGGCATTCGAGCAGTGGGAGGCCGCGGTGGCGCAGGCTTATGTGCCGCTCGTGGTGACGCCGGTGGCGCCGGGGGAGTTCCGGGCGCGGATCGTGCACAGCAGCTTCGCCGATATCGAAGTCTCCACGGTGTCGGCGACCGGCCAGCGAATCAGCCGCATACCCAGGCTGATTCACGAGCCGGACGAGCCGTACCTGTTCGCCACGGTGACCACGCACGGGCGCGGCTGGCTGGAGCAGGACGGCCGGGTCGGTGAGATGGCCGACGGCGGATTGATGCTCTACGTCAGTTCGCGCCCGTTTACCGCGCACTTCGACCAGGCGTGGTCGGTGTCGGTGGTGCAGGTGCCGCTGGCGCAGGTGGTGGGCGCGGCCGGGATCTCGGCGGACCGGTTGCCGACGGCGGTGCGGCTGCCCCCGGTGGGCGCGGCGGGCATCGTGGGCCGGTTCTTCTGCGGGCTGGCCCGATTGCAGCATTCGGACCCGGGCGAGGCGGCCATACTGGCCCGGCACGGCACCGGATTGCTGGCCTCCGTAGTGCAATTGGCGGCGGGGGAGATGCCGCGCGAGGAACCGGGGCAGGCACTGGCCAAACAGCGGGCCCTGGGCTTCCTGGAGCGCAACTACACCGATCCGGCGCTGACCGTCGAACAGGTGGCCGCCGCCTGCGCGGTCTCGCGGCGCACCCTGTACCGGCTCTTCGAGGACGGCGAGGACGGGGTGGCCGCTATGTTGCGGCGCTTGCGAATCGAGCACGCGGTCGCCTTGATCCGGACCGATCCGGTGCGTCCGCTGCTTTCCATCGCGCGCGCCGCGGGATTCGTCTCGGAGCGGCAGTTCTATCGGGCCTTCAAACGCGAAACCGGTATGACCCCGGGCGAATTCCGCCTGCGCCATGCCTGAAATGCGAGATTCATTGTGAATAGTCCGAATTGCTGACTTCGGCTGTCGCGAATGGTCAGGGATCTGGCACGAGCGGACAGTCACACCGCCACCGTTGATCGAAATACTTGGGGTGCCCGGTCGTCGCACGAGCCGCCGATGGCCGGGCAGCACGCGAACAGGTTCGAAATGCGTTTGCCGGACGGCGCGCGGTGGGAAGATAACCGGGTGGATCAAGCCGCTGTCGGCACGGTCGAGGTCTGCTCCTCCTCAACTGTTTCGCCACGCCAGGCCTTCGAGCGCTGGGAGGCGCTGGTGGCCGACGCCGTCGTGCCCTCGGTCATCGAGCCTTTGCACGATGGTGATTGGCGCGGGCGGGTCACCAGCACCCAATTCGATCGATTCAGCGTCTCGCTCATGCGTGCCAGTGCGCAACGGGTGGTGCGCTCCCGCAAACTGGTCGAACAGTCCGAAGACGAGTTCCTCTTGGTGAATATCGTGCTGGACGGGACGAATTGGACCGAGCAGGGCCGCCAGACCGCCGAATCGCAGCTCGGTTCCATCGCCTTCTTCGACAGCGGCCGCCCATTGGAGAGCCGGACCAGCGAGAACTCCACTTCGGCCATCGTGCGCGCCCCCATGCACCTGGTACTCGAACACGCCGGACTGCATCGGGATGAATTGCCCACGGCCACCGCGATTCCCATTACCGGCGCGCTCGGCGTGGTCGCGAGCTTCTTCCGCGGGCTGGCCGAACTACCGCCGGGCGAGGCCGAGAAGGCCGCGGCCGTCATGAGTTCCGAGGGCGCGAGCATGCTCGGGTCGGCGCTGCTGCTGGCCGCGGGCCGGGATTCGCCCGCCCCGTCCGATTCGCTCTACACCCGGCAGCAGGTGCTGGCCTACCTGCGCAGGCGCTTCACCGATCCGGACCTCACCATCGAAGAGGTGGCGCACGCCTGCCTGGTCTCGCGGCGCACGCTGTACCGGGTGTGCGAGGGTTTCGGCGGTCCGGGAGCGCTCATGCGCCGGATGCGCGTCGAGCATGCCCGCCGGCTCTTGCGGGCGGATCCGGCGCGGCCGCTGGCGGCGATTGCCGCGGCCTCCGGCTTCTCCACCGATCGGCACTTCTACCGGGCATTTCGCGAGGAAACCGGGTTGACGCCGGGCCAGTTCCGGACCCAGCTGGACGCAGGCACAGGCGGTCGGTAGAGCGGCACGCTGAGTCGGTGCCGCGGGCTGCGCTTCGGCGAAAGGTGATTGCACAGCAATCCCGTTCGCGTCGAAGGAGCCGAGGTGTCGACGAAGGTGCGAGTAGCGGCTGTCCAGGCGGAACCGCGCTGGCTGGATCTGCGGGCGGGCGTCGGACAGGTCGTCGAGCTCATCGAGACGGCCGCGGCGGGTGGTGCGCAACTGGTCGCTTTCCCGGAGACCTTCCTGCCCGGTTATCCGTGGTGGCTGTGGCTGGACTCGGTGAGCTGGGGGCAGGGTTTCCTGGCGCGCTATCGCACCAATTCGATGACCGTGGGCCGCACCGAATTCCGGCGGATCGCCGATGCCGCGCGCCGGCATCGCATTCACGTCCTGCTGGGTTTCAGTGAGCGCTGCGGGAATTCGCTGTATATGTCGCAGTGCCTGATCGATGATCGCGGGGTACTGCTCGGAGTCCGGCGCAAGCCCGAACTGTCCCCGCTGGAGCATCGGATATTCCGGTGCGGCGAGGCCGGTGAACCCCATGTCTTCCGGACCGCGATCGGCCGGATCGGCGTGCAGGGTGGCTCCGAGCAGTTGCACCTGCCCGCGCGGCACGAACTGGAACGTACTGGGGCGCAAGTGCATATCGTCTCGTGGCCGGGGTTCATCACGGCGCGGGATGTGGAATGGGGTGTGCGCGTGAACAATGCGGCCACGCTCTGGTACGCGGTGGTGGGCCGTTTGCACGTGGTGGCGGCGTGCGCGGTGATGGAGGTGGCGGGCAGCGAGAGCCGCTACGGGAACGATCCCGCCAAGCAGCTGGTGCGCGGACCGGGCGGGCACGCAAGGATTTTCGCGCCGGGTGGCGAGGAACTGGGTGTGCCGTTGAGCGGGCACGAGGAGGGGCTGGTCTACGGCGATCTGGAGCTCGATCTCGCCGCGGAGTCGGCGGCCTAGCCATACGCTCGTATTGGCTGTGACGCTTCGTATCTGACAGAATTCCTGCTATTCGGTCGTACCCCGGCCGGCTGGTTTGTCGAGGGATGCGGAGTGGATCGGTCGGACGCGGTCAGTCGAGTAGAGGTGCGGTCCGGTCCGGAAACATCGGCCAGCGAGGCATTTCAGCGCTGGGAGGCGCAGGTCAGCGAAGCGTATGTGCCGCTTGCCGTTTCACCAATACCGACCGGTCGCTTTTCTGGGTTCATCGAGCACTCACGATACGGCGATATCGACCTGAGCGTGGTCGGATCCGGCCCGCAGCGCATTCAGCGCACCGAACGGCTCATCGCCGACGCCGACGATCAGTACCTCATTGCCAGCATTCCGGTTGCCGGTAGCGCCCGGCTCCATCAGGACGGCCGCACCGCCGAAGTCCGCCCCGGCGAAATGGTGTTCTACGACACCACCCGCCCGTACCACTGGGAAATGGAACGGGAATGGGAACAGGTGGTGCTCCAGGTCTCCATGACCCGGCTGCGCGAGCGCTACGGCGTGGCCGGTCCCGATGTCCCCACCGCGACCGCGTTCGGCCGCACCACCGCGCCCGGGGTGGTGGCGCAGTTCTTCCGCGGTGTCGCGAGCCTGCAAGAGGAGGATCCGGGCGGGGCCGCGCTGCTCGCCGAATCGGGAATGGATCTGCTGGCCGCCGCGGTGATCGCGGCCGCGGGCGGGGCGGTGCGCGATCGATCCGCCGACGCGTTGAATCGGCAACGTGTGCTGGCCTTTATGCGTGCGCATTGCGCGGATCCGGACCTGGGTGTGGATCGAATCGCGCAGGGGTGCAGAATGTCTCGCCGCACCCTGTATCGGGTTTTCGACGAACTCGAGGGTGGGCCGGGAACGGCGTTGCGGCGGATGCGAATCGAACGCGCTTGCGAATTGTTGCGTAATGCGCCGCAGTTGCCGCTCTCGGCGGTGGCGAAGGCGGCGGGTTTTCTCACCGAACGCAGTTTCTACCGGGCATTCCGGCTGGAAATGGGGACTACGCCGGGCGCATTCCGGGCCCTGCTCTGACCGGCCTTGGCATGATCGGTCCGAAAGACGGCACACACCGGCACTGACATTCCCTAAATGATTGGCAAGCATCAGCTTTCATGAGGAATGCGCGATGAGGAATACGGTGCGAGTCGCCGCCGTCCAAGCCGAGCCGAAATGGCTGCGGTTGTCGGACGGTGTCGAGCAAGTCGTCGAACTGATCGGTGCGGCCGCGGCCGAGGGGGCCCGGTTGGTCGCGTTTCCGGAGACGTTTCTACCGGGGTATCCGTGGTGGCGGTGGGTGGAATCCAATCAATGGAATGTCGAATACTCGACTCGGTGCCGCGAGAATTCGATGACTAGGGATGGCGCCGAAATGCGGAAGATCGCAATGACAGCGCGGCGCAATGACATTCACGTCGTGCTCGGATTCGGGGAACGGCAGGAGCGCCGGATCTTCATGGCGCAAGCCGTGATCAGCGATCGCGGCAAGGTGTTGTCGGTGCGCCGCAAAGCCGGGCTCAACAGTGTCGAACGCAAGGTATTCGCCTCCGGCGCACCGCAGTTGCCGGCGGTACACCAGAGCCCGTTCGGCCGCCTGGGTGCGCTGTCGGGGCAGGAGAATCAGCGCACGCTGCTCACCCGGGCGCTGCGGGCCGACGAGGAGACGATCCACGTCGCGGCGTGGCCGGGCGGGCCCGCGGTGGAGACCGCGCCCGCGCAGTCCGGGCCGACCGTGAGCCGGATGTACGCGCTGGAGGGGAGCGCGTTCGTGCTGGCGCCGTGCGCGGTGGTCGGCGACCACGGCTGGGGCGGGGTGGCGGGGGTCCGGACCGGGCAGGCGCACATCTTCGCGGCCGACGGCGGTGAAGTGGTGCCGGCGCTGGCCGAGGGCGCCGACGGCATTCTCTACGCCGAACTCGAACTGGGTGCGGGCGAGGTCGGTGATATCGATCGCGGGCCCCGGCTGGATCCGCGTGAGCCGGTGCGGGCGCCGCAGCGGGCGCGCGGCTGGGGAGCCGGTCCGCTGCCCCGCACGGGCGTGCAGGAGCGCGCCATGCCCATGGTGTCCGGGATGTATCCGGGCTTCGCCGCGGCCTGCTGAGCCGGAGCACGATTCGGCCCGGCGGGGATCGATCCCCGCCGGGCCGAACTCGGATCCGTCAGGAACGCACCAGGCGGGCGATGGCGTCGGTGGCTTCCTTGATCTTGGCTTCGGCCTCCGGGCCGCCCGCCACCGCGGCGTCGACCACGCAGTGGCTGATGTGATCCTCGAGCAGGCCCATCGCGACCGCCTGGAGCGCCTTGGTCATGGCCGACACCTGGGTGAGGATGTCGATGCAGTACTTCTCCTCCTCGACCATCCGCTGGAGGCCGCGGGCCTGGCCCTCGATGCGGCGCAGGCGCTTGAGGTAGTCGTCCTTGGCGGTGATGTAGCCGTGCGTGCCGTGATCGTGGCAGGACTCGTCCGTGGTGGTGGACTGCTGCTCGTTCGTCATCGACCGTGTCCTCGCTCCCGGCCTTGTCGGGCCCTCGCCATTTGATACCCCCCGAGGGTACACGCGCGGGGGTGCGACTGCCAGCCGCGCCGCACCGGGCCGGGTGTGATGTCGGTCCGGGTGTGCGGACCTGACACCGGCATCCATGCACGGGTGCGCAAGAATCGAGCCCATGAGTTCGGTGCCTTTCGATCAGACCCAGCCTCGGGCCTCGCTGGCCATTATCGGCGGTAGCGGGTTCTACGACTTCTTCGGTGACGACGCGACCACGGTCGAGGTCGAGACCCCGTTCGGCGCGCCCAGCGCGCCCATCACCATCGGCCAGGTGGAGGGGCGGGCGGTCGCGTTCCTGCCCCGGCACGGTCGCAAGCACGAATACTCCCCGCACACCGTGCCCTACCGCGCCAATATGTGGGCGCTGCGCTCGCTGGGCGTGCGCCGGATCTTCGGCCCGTGCGCGGTCGGCTCGCTGCGTGCCGACTGGGGTCCGGGCACCGTCGCCGTCCCGGACCAGCTGGTGGACCGCACCTCCGGCCGCGATCAGACCTTCTACGACGCCGGCGGCGTGCACGTCTCCTTCGCCGACCCGTACTGCGCGCAGCTGCGTACCGCCGCCATCGGCGCGGCCGTGCCGGAACTGCCGATGAAGGACCACGGCACCATGGTCGTGGTCCAGGGCCCGCGCTTCTCCACCCGCGCCGAGAGCCGCTGGTTCGCCGGACTCGGCTGGGAACTGATCAACATGACCGGGCACCCCGAGGCCGTGCTCGCCCGCGAACTCGAAATGTGCTACTCCGCAATCGCTCTCGTCACCGATCTGGATGCCGGCCTGGAATCCGGTGAAGGCGTCACCGCCGCCGACGTTTTCGCCGAGTTCGAGCGAAACCTGGTGCCGTTCAAGGCGCTCGTGCGCGGCGCGGTCGCGGCCGTCGAGGGCGATGACACCTGCGACAAGTGCCGCGTGCTCACCGGCACCGGCGTGCAGCTGCCCTTCGAATTGCCCTAGCGTGCGCACACGTCCGGCGGTGGCGAGGGTGGTGAGCCCTCGCGCCGCCGGACGAGCGGGGCACCACGCTGTGCCCGAGATGCCTCGTCGCACCTCAGCGCCCGCGCGGGCTATCGCAGTTTCTGGTCTTTGAGCGCCAGCAACTGCTGACCGCGCTGGTAGGTGACCTCGCGAATACCCAAGGCGTCATGCAATTTCCCGGCCGGCAGCGTCACCGGTTTGGGTGCGGGGCCATCGCCCGGGGCCGGCAGCGGGTAGGCGGTCGTGGTGCCGCTGTAGAAGGTGATATTGCCCTCGGTCTTCGTGAACAGCTGGTGCACATGGCCATTGAGGCAGGTCACCGAGGAGAACCGGCGGAGGTAGCTCAATGCCTCGGTGGCATCGTCTGTGCCCCAGCCCCATTGGGGATACATGGCGAACAGCGGAATATGGCTGAACACGATGATGGGGGTGTCGTCGCCGAGGCCCGCCACATCCTGCCGGACGAAATCCAGCTGATCGCGGCCCAGATGCCCGAGGCTTTGCAGGTTCAGCGTGTTGACCAGCCCGATCACGTGCACGCCCGCGATATCGAAGCTGTACCAGCCGTCCCCGCGCGTGCCTTTGCCGAAGACCTGGCGATAGCGCTGCCCGGCATCGTCGGTCGCGTCGTGCTCCCCGGGCACGGTGAACACGTGCTGGGTCTTCAGCCCTTTCATCATCTGCTCGACCTGGTCGAACTGTTCGGGGGTCGCCAAATGGGTGAGGTCGCCGGTGTGGATGACGAAATCGGGGGTGTAGCCGAGCCCGTTGATCTGGTCGATCGCGGTCTGGAAGGTAGCGGTCACATCGGTGTTCGCGGCGCCCTGAAAGCCGATGTGACTGTCGCTGACCTGCGCGAAACGCAGCGTCGGCCGATCGGCGGCCGCGGCGGGCGGTGCGCTCGCCAGCTGGGACACCACCTCACCGCCCACGACGGCGAGCCCGACGGCCGCGCCGAACCACGCGCTGTGCCGGATCAATTGGCGGCGGGTCATGGACTGGGGATCGCGTTCGGTCACGGCGTCACCGTCACCGTGGCGTGCATGAACGGGTGGATGGAGCAGGTGTAGGCATAGCTGCCCGCCTTCGTGAAAGTGAACGAATACTGTGCGCCCGTGCCCATTCCGGGCGAGCGGAAGGTGCCGTTGTCTGCCGCGACGGTGTGCGGTTCCTCGTCGCGGTTGGTCCAGGTGACGGTGGTCCCCGCCGGGACGCTCAAGGTCGCAGGGGCGAAGGTGAAGTTGTCGATGTTCACCGCGTTCGGCCCCGCCGCAGGCGAATTCGCGCCGGACGACGAGGTGGCGGGCATGGACATGCCGGGCATGGCCGAGGTGGAGCCGTCCGGCACCAGGCCGGGAGTTTCGGTGCCGGAGGCGAATACGGGCGTCGGGGCGGGCGCGGACGTCGTGGGCGGGCTGCTGCCGCAAGCGCTCGCGGTCATGACGAGCGCGGCGGCCGCGGCGGCGCGTCGTAGGGGGAATCTCATGGTCCGGGCCTCCGATCGGTGCTTCCGCCGTTGTCGGCGGAGGGTTCACCAATAGATAGGCGCGGGGGTTACACCGGCCGGGTGGGCGCGAAAACCTCGATGGCACCGCCGTTCTCGCGCACCCGCAGGCGGGGGAGCGTGGCGGGCGCGATGGGGAGTTGATGGGTGAGCACGCGCCCATCGGTGGCGAAGGAGGTGGAGTGACAGGGGCAGCGCAAGCGATCGGCGGGCGCGTCCAGCCACAGCTTGCACCCCTGATGCGTGCACACCCCCGATACCGCGACCGGAATTCCCCCGGTGCGCCGCACGAATCCGCTGATGGTGCCGGCATCGAAGGCGAGCACCCCGCCCTCGGGGAGATCGGCGGCAGCCGCGATCGCCTGCCACGCACCGCTGTTCGGTTCCACCGTGGTGGTCGCTTCGGGTTCCGGTTCCGGATTCGCGGTGATCAGCCGGTCGACCGTCGCCCCCGCCACCGCGGCCGCCGCGGCGACCGATCCGCCGACGAGCACCTGACGGCGACCGCGACCATCGGTGGATCGCGGTGCCGCACCGGATAATTCCGCGGCCAGCCGATCGCGCAGGCCATCGACGAACTCCTCGGACGGCTCGGCGTCCCCGCTCCTGGCCGCGCGCAATGCGATGGCGACGCGAAGCTGTTCCGCCTCCTCCGCATCAGGCCGGAACGCCCCGGGCCGGCGGCCGCGCAAGAGATCCTCGACATACCGGCGGAAACCGCGCCCGCTCACGACCCACCTCCCGCTTCCACCCGCGCCGCCGCGCGTAATGCCCGGTGTTGCAGCACCTTCGCGTTCGTCACGCTGATCCCGAGCACCTCCGCCGCCTCGCGCACCGACATGCCCTGCAAGAACCGTAGATCCAGAATGCGCCGATAGCGATCCGGCAGCGCGGCCAGCAGCGCCGCCGCCCGCTCCGCGGCGCGGGTTCCGGGCGCGGGTTCCGGTGCTGCCTCGGCGAGATCATCCGGGATGCAGGTGATCTCACGACCCAGCCGCCGGCGCCAGTGCGCCGCCAAGACCGTGCGCGCGGTGGCGCGCAGATAGCCGCGCACCTCCGGTCGTCCGGCCGAAAGCCGCAGCGGCGGTAGCGCACTGGAGAAGACCTCGGCGGTCAGATCCTCGGCGTCGGGCCGGTTTCCGGTCTTCTCGTACATGAGACCGAAGATCCAGCCGACATTGTCGCGGTACACCTCCTCCCAGCCCGCATATGAGTCGGCGGCGACCAGCCGTAGCTCCCGTGCGGCGGACCGCTCGGGCAGTTCTCGTGCCGTTGCGCGCCATCGGGGAACGCTCCGTCCCGCCATCGCCCGTTACCTTCCGAATCCGGCCACCCCGTCCCTACTCGATAGGGCACGGGGTTACACCGCCCGGAGTTCAGTGCGGGCCGTGACACCGGGGGACCCATCGCGCGGACGCGCCTATGCTCGAGTCATGAGCACGGACGGACACGACGGTGTACGGGTGCTGCTGACCGGCGCGGCCGGGTTCATCGGGGGACACGTGCATCGAGCCTTGGTCGCGGCCGGGCACGAGGTCATCGCGGTGGACGCCCTGTTGCCGATGGTGCACGGTGCGAACGCGGCTGTTCCCGAAGATGTTCTGCCGGTGGACATCCGGGACCTCGACGCGCTCGAGCCGCTGCTGCGCGGCATCGACGTGGTCTGTCATCTGGCGGCGGCGGTCCCCCTGCCCGACCTTCCGGAACCGCCCGCGGGCCTCATCGGTCCCGGCCGCCGGTCCTCGGGTGGCCCCGCCTTCGACCTGTCCCACGCGCCCGATCGGTCCACACCGCCTGACACGCTGCCGGATGCACCCGACTCCGGGGTGCCGGAGGCGCCGGGGCCCGAGCACACGGGCGACCTGCCGGAGGCGCTGCCCGGCCGGGGGCGGCCGCTGGCCGGACGACGGGAAGACGTGGGGCACGGTACCGGGCCCTGTGTCCGTACGGGCGCGGGCGACAGCGGCCGCGAGAGCCAAGGCATCGGCAAGCCGGGACCGGTCGGAATGCAGCGGGCGGCCTTGTATGCCTCGCACAATGACACGGCGACGGCGATGCTGCTGGCCGCCATGGAGCGGGCGGGGGTACGGCGGCTGGTGCTGGGATCTTCGGTGGCTGTGTACGGGGAGGGCCGGTATCGCGGAGTGCGGAGCGGGCCGTTCTTCCCGGGGGTGCGCCGGCGGGCGGATCTCGATCGCGGGTATTTCGATCATCGCGCACCGCGCAGCGGAGAGGTGCTGACCTGGGAACCGATCGGTGAGGACGCGCCGCTACGTCCCCGGAGTGCCTACGCCGCAAGCAAAGTCGCGCAGGAGCATTACGCACTGGCCTGGGCGGCCAGCACCGGTTCGGCGGCGTCGGCGTTGCGCTATCACCACGTGTACGGCGACCCCATCGCCGATGGTCGCATGCCGCGATCGGCGGAAACCGGTGTGGCCGCGCGCTTTCGCGCCGATCTGCGCCAGGGCCGCCCGCTGCGCGTATTCGAAGATGGCGGCCAGGTAAGAGATTTCGTGCACGTCCGCGATATCGCCGCCGCGACCGTAGCCGCGATCGCCCGCCCGCTCGCCGGTTTCGTACCGCTGAACATCGCCTCCGGCCACCCACTCACCCTGTGGGAGGTCGCCTCGATCATGGCGAAAGCCCTCGAAGCCCCCAGCCCCATCGTCTCCGGCCAATACCGCCTCACCGACATCCGCCACCTGGTAGCCGCCCCCGACCGCGCCCGCCACGCCCTCGACTTCACCGCCCGCATCCAGCCCGCCCGCGGCCTCGCCGAGTACGCCACCTCCACCGCCGCCCGCCCCCACTGAAACCCAGCGGTCGAGTGGCACACCAGCGCGGGAAATTCGGGCAATTTCCACCGTGGTGTGCCACGCGGCCGGTGTGACGCGAGTGGGTGGGTGAAATAGGGCGGCGGGGCGCGGCGTTGGGATGGGGGTCTGTGGTGTATTCGGAGGAGTCTCATGATCGACGTGCCGTTGTCCGTGTTGGAGCTCGCGCCGGTGGAGAGTGGGCGGAGTGCGGGGGAGGCGCTGGCGGCCACGACCGAGTTGGCGCGGCGGACGGAGGCGCTGGGGTATCGGCGATTCTGGGTGGCGGAGCATCACAACATGCCGGGGATCGCCAGCTCGGCGCCGGCGGTGTTGCTCGCGCATCTGGCCGCCGCCACTTCGAGCATCAAGGTCGGATCGGGTGGGGTGATGCTGCCGAATCATGCGCCGTTGGTGGTGGCCGAGCAGTTCGGGACCCTCGAAGCCTTGCATCCGGGGCGGGTGGATCTGGGGATCGGGCGGGCGCCGGGAACCGATCAGGCGACGGCGGCGGCTTTGCGGCGGACCACGGAGGGGCTGAACGCGGAGCATTTTCCGCGGGAGCTGCGGGCTTTGATCGACTACTTCGGGCCTGCGGGTGTGGGCGGGATCGCCGCTACGCCGGGGCGCGGCGACAAGCCGGACGTCTGGCTGCTGGGGTCGAGCGGGTACAGCGCGCAGGTGGCGGCGGCGCTCGGGTTGCCGTTCGCGTTCGCGCATCACATCAGCCCGGGCAATACCGTGGCGGCGCTGCGGTTGTATCGCGAGAACTTCCGGCCGTCGGAGACCTTGACCGAGCCCTACGCGATGGTGGCGGCCTCGGCGATCTGCGCCGATACCGACGAGGAGGCCGATTTCCAGGCCACGCCCCGGGATCTGGCATTCCTGTACCTGGTGAGCGGGCGGCCCCGCGCCCTGCCGACGCCGCAGGAGGCGGCCGGCTTCGAACCCGATACGCAGCAGCGGCATTTCATCGCCCAGCGGCGGCAGGGACAGCTGCTCGGTTCGCCCGCCACCGTGCGCGGGCAGGTCGAGGAGCTGCTGGCCGATACCCAGGCCGATGAACTCATGCTCAATACGCTCGTCTACGACATCGACACGCGCACACGCTCGTTCGAACTGATCAAGAAGGCGCTGGCCGCTTAGCCTAGGCTCGCGGCATGGAAGCTCCGCTGCGGCTCGAGGTGATAGTGGCCAGCACGCGACCGGGACGGTTCGCGCCCGTGGTCGCGGAGTGGTTCCTGAGGACCGCGCGGGCGGACGAGCGGTTCGAGGTGGGCGTCATCGACCTGGCGGAGACTCCGCTGCCGGTGGATCTGGGCGATACGCCCGAGGCCGAGGCGTATCGCGAAAGAATCTCCGCCGCAGACGCTTTCGTGGCCGTCACCTCGGAGTACAACCATGGCTACCCGGCGTCGCTGAAGACCGCGCTGGATATCGCCAAACGCGAATGGCGGGCCAAGCCCATCGGTTTCGTGAGCTACGGCGGGCTCTCGGGCGGCCTGCGCGCGGTGGAGCAGCTGCGGCAGGTGGTGGCGGAGATCCACATGGTGTCGATCCGTGAGACGGTCAGCTTCCACGAGGCCAAACGGAAGTTCGACCAGGACGGCGAGACCGCCGACGGAGCGGCCATCGATGCCGCCGTCCGGCTGCTGCGCCAATTGGCTTGGTGGGGGCGTACTCTGCGCGCCGCCCGCGCCGCCGACCCGTATCCGGGCTGAGGACGGCTTATCTGGCGAGGGCGCTCACGCTGCGCGGCCGGCCGATGTAGGTCGCTTCCCGTGGGATGGAGACCAGGGTCAGCTCGACCTGGGTCTTGCCGGTGCGCAGGATGATTCGGTTCCCGGTGGCCCCGGGCTGCTGGATGGACAGATCGGGGCGGGCGGCCGGCCAGCCCAGCGGATCGCCCGCGAGATAGATGGTGGTGACACCGGCGTGCGGGGCGGCGGAGAGCACCCCGTCCACCACCACCGCGGTGAATTCGGTATCGGGCTGGTGGGTTTCGGTGGCGAGGGTGAGTCGCTCCGCATTGCCGATGGTGGTGACCAGTTGATTCCACGCCTGCGGCCGGTCGGTGCGGACCAGCACCCGTTCACCGACCGCCAGGGCGCGGAATACCAGCTGCTGCGCCAGATACAGCTCCCCGGCCACGTACACGCTCGAGATACCCTGTCCGACAACGCGGACCGCGACGCCGTTGCCCTGATCGTCGGAGCCGAGCAGCTGCCCGCATCCGGCGGCGGGCAGCTGCACCTCCGCGATCTCGGCGAGCTGCCGTTCCGCGGTGGGGACGGTGTCGTCGAGTCCGGGCACGGCCAGCGGCAGATGCGCCAGCAGTCCTTCGCGATGCCGCCCGTTCATCGAGATCATGTGCTGCTGCAATGGCTCTTCCGGCAGTTCCCGCGCGGTGAGCCGCCACGCCGCCCCCACTCGCACGATCCCGGCATCCGGTCCGGGCCGCAGCCGCACCGCGACCGTGGTGCCCCGCGACTGCGGTACCCACAGGCCCGCGAGCGTCTCGGAATCCAGGCGCGCGGGGTCGACGGCCGCGCCCAGGTTCACGCTGTTGCCGAGCTCCACGTAACGCCAATGCTGTTTCAGCCGTGCGGGATCCACCCCCGCGGTGATCTGCAAGGCCGCCGCCTTGATCTCGTGCGCGGTGAGAATGCGTGCGGGACAACCGGAGTCCGCGAGCAGGCGCACGATGCGCCGGGTGGCGATGGTGACGGCCCGGCAGGCCCCGTCCGCGCCGCCGCCGCGCCGGGCCGCGGCCGCGGGGCTGAGCAGCGGATCGAAGGCGATGGCCAGCCAGACGGTGCGGTGCGCGGTGGCGGGCAGCGGCCCCAGCAACGATTCGTAGATGGCCCCCGCCGGTGTCCCGGAGCGGCTGCGATGCCCGTGCGACACGATGTCGATCCCGGCCAGCGCGATGTCGTGCTGACGCAGGCTGGCGGCGAGTCCGGTGAGCGGCAGCAGATGCGAGGCGGCCACGGTGGAGCGCCCGAGCCGGGTCAGGCCGCCCTTGGCCGGCAGTACCTCGACGACCGCGACGACGCGGCTGCCGTCGCGGTACAGCCCGAGCGTGCGCCCGTCCCCGGCGCGGAAGTCCATCAGGTCGGCGGCGGCGTGTTCGCGATGGCCGCGGAACGCGCGCCGGGTGCGCAGCCATTCGGAAACTGGTCGTTTGCCTAACGGCAAGAGAAGAAGCAGACCGACCACTATGCCGATGGCGAGCGCACCCCAGAACGGTAGTCCGCAGGCCACCGCGACGAGCAGGAAAACCACGCCGGTCAACTGTGCCAGCAGCAGGCTGCGCAGCCTCACCGAAGCGCTCATCGTCTTCCCCCGCGCGGCTCGTTCGGCCCGGTTCCGGTGGCCGAGTGTGAATGGCGATCGCAGCGAACTGTACTGTGTTCGGCGAACGTCATGACTGGTCGGGGGTGATTTCGACGCCTTCAAATCCCACCACGCGGTGGCAGGTGAGCGGGTACCGCTTTCTGGTGCGCCGCATGGAGCACGCCCTGGTGCGCCGGGACGTGCGCATGCTGCACGACCCGATGCGCTCGCAGACCCGGGCCTTCGCCGTCGGGTTGATCCTGGCGCTGGTCGCACTCGCCGGTTGCGGTGTGTTAGCTCTGCTCCGCCCGCAGGACAAGATCGGGTCCAGCAAGATCCTGATCGGCAAGGACTCCGGCGCGGTCTACGTGGTCATCGACAATGTCGTGCATCCGGCGCTCAACCTCGCCTCGGCCCGGCTCGCGGCGGGGGAGGCCGCCAAACCGGCCACGGTGAAGGAATCCGAACTCGCGAAGAAGCCGCGCGGACAGCTCATCGGCATTCCGGGCGCGCCCGCCTCGCTCAACTACGACACCTCCGACCGCGCCTGGACGGTGTGCGATGTGCTCGCCAATGACGGCAGCCGCAGCCTGACCACCTCGGTGCTGGTCGGCGCACCGGTGCTCGGCGACAAGGCGGCACCGCTCGCCGACGGTAAGGCGCTGCTGGTGCAGGGGCGCGACGCCGCCTACCTGGTCTACGACAATCAGCGCGCCCGCATCGATGTGAACGACCGGGCCGTGGTGGATGCCCTCGATATTCGCGGCCGCACCCCGCGTCCGATCAGCGAGGGGCTGCTCAATGCCATCCCCGAGGTGCTGCCGCTGGTGCCGCCGCAGATCGCGGATGCCGGTGCGGCCCCGGCGTATTCGATCGGCGACCATCGCATCGGGGATGTGGTGCAGGTGCGCAGCGACAATCGCTACTACGCCGTGCTCGCCGATGGCCTGCAACCGGTTTCGCAGCTGACCGCCGACATCATCCGCAATACCTACCGATCGGCCGCCGCCGACGACTACATCGCGCAGGCCGATCGCACCGCCGCGCCGGTCTCCGGCGCGCTGCACGTATCGAACTATCCGGATCGTGTTCCGGAGCTGGTGGACGGCAAGGATCAGCCGGTGGATTGCCTGTCCTGGCGGCCGGTCGGCGCGGCCGACCAGACCGACGGCAGCAAGCACGCCGAGCTGACCGTGCTCACCGGCCACGCGGTGCCGATCCCCGATCGCGCCGGACTGGTGCCCCTGGCCCAGGCGGACGGCAACGGGTCGAATGTGGATGCCTTCTACACCGAACCCGGTGCGGGCGAATACGTTCAGGCCACCGGCATCGAACCCGACAGTCAGCGGCGCGACAGCCTGTTCTTCATCTCCGATTTCGGGGTGCGCTACGGCATCAAGGATCTGGAGACGGCGAAGGCGCTCGGCATGGATCCCGCCGCGGTCACCCCGGAGCCCGCACCGTGGCCGATCATCGGATTGCTCGCGCCCGGACCGACATTGAGCCGGGAAGCCGCGATGGTGGCCCATGACGGGGTGGCCCCGGACCCGAATCCCGCGCCGCAACCGGTCAAGGGGCAGAACCAGAACTGATCAGTCTTCGTCGTGCCCGCCGAAGCGGCGGCGCAGCGGGAAGGACGCCAGAAATCCCAGAACCAGTAGCAATCCCACGATGCCGGTGCCGATCAAAGCCACATTGCGCGCGGTGTGATCGGGCGGCGGGGGCGGGCTGGGAATGGCGAGCTGTTGGTCCACGGCCGCGTGGGGTTGTTTGGGCGGCAATTGTTTCGGCACCTGCGCGGTCAGGGCGGCGACGGGATCGACCGCGCCGTAACCGATATAGGGATTCCAGCCTTCGCCGGGCGCGTGCGCGGTGGCCTCGATGCGCTGAATCACGTCGTGTGCGTTCAGATCCGGGAATCGGGATCGAATCAACGCGGCGACGCCCGATACATAGGGCGCGGCGAAACTCGTTCCGCTGTACGGCATTATCTGGCCTTGATTGGTGACCTTGGCGGTGGTCAAACCATTGCTGCGCGGATCGAGGGAAATGATGTTCTCGCCCGGCGCGGCCACCCCGACCCACGGTCCCGGCACCGTGAATTTCGAGTACTGGCCGAAGGAATCGACGGAGCCGACCGAGAGCACGTATTCGTCCCACCAGGACGGCACCACATACGAGGTGATGTGATTCCACAGATCTTCATCGGGCCGCACCGGATTCGGGCCCGGATTGCTCGCCTTGCAGGTGTCGGTATTTCCGGCCGAGGTGACGATGACGTCATCCTTCTCCGCCGCCGCGTAACGCACCGCCGCACCGAGCATGCCCATTTCCGGACTGCTGGGTTCCCGGGTCGGACACGCCACCAGCGAGATATTGATGACCCGCGCCCCGGCGTCGGCGGCCCGGCGAATAGCCGAGGCCAGTGCGGAGATCTTGCCGTAGCCGTCGGGCATATCGTCCGGGCCCTTGTCCCGGCCCGCGCCTTCGGCCTGATACAGCGCGCTGGTCTGGCGAATGGTCATGATGCGCGCCTCGGGCGCGACGCCGGCGAAGCCCTGCCCCTCCTGCTGGGTGGCGGCGATGAGCCCGGCCACCAGGGTGCCGTGGGCGTCGCAATCCTCGGTGCCGTCACCGGAGTTCGCGACGTAGTCGCCGCCGGGGATCAAGCCGGGTAGCCGCGGGTGCGGGGATACCCCGGTATCGATGACCGCCACCAATTGGCCCGCGCCCTTGGCGAATTGCCAGGCGTGCTCGAGATCCAGGGAGCGCTGCGCGACCGGGATGGTCGGGCCCGCACCGCCGGATTGCGTACTGATGCAAGGGGAATTGGCCGGATGTTCGGTCTTGCCGGGCGGTGCGGCGGGACCGCCGGGCGGCAGCAGTCCGGGATCGACGGCGGGCGGGTGATCGGCGACGGCCGGGCCGGCATCGTAGGTAATGCCCACGGCCAGTACGGCGGTGGCCGCCGCAACACGAAAGACTTTGGCGCTCAGGGCGATCGACATCGCGGCGGCTACAGTCCGCGCACGAGCGAATAGAGCTCGGTCACCCAGAACACCAACGGCACAATGGCGGCCACGAAGGCGTATTCGAGCAATTCCAGCGCCCGGCGCATGGGCGGGGTGGCTTGCTGACGCGGCACCAGAATGCCGAGCACCAGCGCCGCCACCAGCAGCAGGACGGCGATGCCGAAGATCGCCAGCGGCTGACGCAGCGTGAACGCGGCGAAACCCATGAGCACCAGCGGAATCGCGGCCCCGCCGGCCAGCAGCACCACCGCCTGCTCGGCTCCGGCATAGGTGCGGCTGCGGAACATGAGCACCACCGCGCACACCACCGCCAGCGCCAGGCCCGGCCAGTACGGGCGGTCCGCGATCGGTTCGACCGAGGCCACCGCACCGGTCGCGACGACCAGCGTGGTGGCGGCTACCAATCCGGCCAGATATTTGCGCGCCCGTTCGGATTTGGCGCGCAATGCCTCCAGGCTGGGCAGTGCGCGGTGATCGTCCGGATCGTCCTCGGTGGGATCGATGGGCGTCCCCGGCGCGGGCACCGGCGGCAGCGGCAGCTTGGCCAGCAGCATGGAAATCCTTGGGGCCAGCGACAATCCGGCCAAACCGAGCCCCGCCGCGCCCGCGCCGATGGCCTTGACCGGCAGTTCTGCCAGCAGCCCGACCAGTGCGGCCGGCACGGCGTAGACGGCGACCGCGGTGACGCCGATGAACAGACCCAGCCCGACCCCGCTCACTCGCCAGGTCAGCACCCCGATCGCGCCCAGCAGGACCGCGCCCAGCAACAGGTTCGCCCAGCCGTAATGATCGGGCACGAAGAGCATGCCCGCGGCGAACGCTGGCGGTAACGCGCAGCCGCCGACCACGAGCGCGCCGGCGGTATCGCCGTACATGCGGCTGATCACCGTGGACGCGATCACCAGCAGCACCGCGACGAAGAGCGCGACGGTCCCGCTCACCCAGCCGGGGACCGCGTCCGGCGCGGCCAGCAATCCGAGACAGCCGACCAGCATGGTCAGCACCGCCAGCACCGAGCCGGTGAGCCGCGCGGTGCGGGGCGTCCAGCCGCGGAAATGGTCGGCGTCGGCGACCGCGACGTTGTACATGATGTCGTCGAACAACGGTGTGGGCGCGGTGTGTTCGGCGCTCTCCAGCATGAGCAGCTCGCCGTCGCGCACCTCCTGTTCGACGAGGGTGAGCGACCCGGTCAGCGGCGGCTGCCCGATCCGGGCCAGCACCCATTCGTGCGGTTCGAACTGCTCGCCGTCGTGATCGAAGTCGTTGACCCGGCTGTGCTGGGCGACCATGTCGACCACGCTGGGGATGACCAGCGCCACCGGTACATCGCCGGGGATGGCCATATCGACCTGGGTGTGTTTGGCCAGGATGGTCACGCGCGCGAGGTCGGGCGCGCGGACGGTGCCGCGGGTCTCGTCGAGCTGATCTGTTCGCGCGTCGGTCACACTGCCCCCAACTCCGGGTGAGAACTCGTTTCCGCGCGCGCGTCGGGAGAATGCGGTCGCGGCGCTGGGATGTGCAGAATTGTTGCCCGCACTTTACGGCATGTCGGTGCAGGTCCGTACACTGAGGCCGGACTGAAGTCATCCATGGGGGAATGCCGACCAGTGAGCAATCAATGAGCACCGTACGGTTTCAACGACGCCCGCGCCGGGAGATTCCACGCTCGCCCGGCGGTGAGGTGACGCTCCAGCCGCCGCCGGAGATTCCGCGCGCCGTCCCGGCCAATCTCTTCGGCAAGCTCATGCCGCTGGTGATGGTGGTCGGCATGCTCGGCATGGTCGCGCTCATGTTCACCTCGGGCAGCGGTATCGCGTCCAACCCGATGAGCCTGATGTTCCCCATGATGATGGTCTTCTCCATGGTCGGCATGTACGCCGGGCAGAGCGGCAAGGGACAGAAGGCGGCCGAGGCCGACGAGGACCGCAAGGACTATCTGCGCTATCTCGATCAGGTCCGCCGCGATGTGCGCGAGACCGCCGAACAGCAGCGCGCCGCCGTGGAGTGGAGTCATCCGGAGCCGGGGTTGATCTGGATGCTGGCCGGCACGACTCGCATGTGGGAGCGGCGGCCGGGGGACAAGGACTTCTGCCACGCCCGGATCGGGCTCGGCAGCCAACGTCTGGCTACTCGATTGGTCGCCCCGGAAACCGGTCCGGTGGAGGAACTCGAACCGATAGCTGCGGTTTCGCTGAGGCGCTTCGTCCGTACCCATTCCACGGTGCCGGACCTGCCCACCGCCATTGCCGTGAAGGGGTTCGCCAGCATTCAGCTGACCGGCGACCGGGCGCAGGCGCGAGAGCTGACCCGGGCCATGTTATTGCAGCTGGCTATGTTCCAGGGACCGGATCAGGTGCTGGTCGCGGTGGTCTGCGGAGCCGATACCGCCCCCGAATGGGAGTGGGCGAAATGGCTGCCGCACACCCAGCATCCCGATTCCCAGGACGGCGTCGGCAGCGAGCGCATGGTCTACGGCTCGATACGCGAGGCGCACGCCGGGCTGCGGCCGTTGCTGCACAACCGGGTTCGCTATTCCCGCAATCAGCCGCCGGACCCGAACCTGACGCAGCTGATCATCGTGGTGGACGGCGGTCTGCTCGAGGCCGAGGAAGATCCTCTGCGGGAGAGCGGATTCGAGGGCGTGACCATTGTCGACCTGTGCGGGTACGCGCCACGGCTGGCGGCCTCGCGCGGGATCCAGATGGTGGTGGAGAACGGGGAATGCGCGGGCCAGGGCGCATCCGGGGCGATGGAGCGGTTCGCGATCATCGACCGCATCACCGCGCGCGAGGCCGAGCAGGCGGCGCGGCGGCTGGCTCCCTACCGGGCACCCGTGAAACGCGGACCGGATGCGAGCGGCGAAGAGGGCGAAGTGATTTCGACCTGGTCGCAACTGCTGGGCCTGGGCGATATCGGTACCTTCACCCCCGAAACCGCTTGGCAGCCCCGCTACGGCAAGGATCGGCTGCGAGTGCCGTTCGGTGTCGGAGCCGACGGGCTGCCGGTGTACCTGGATATCAAGGAAGCCGCCGAGGGCGGCATGGGCCCGCATGGACTGTGCATCGGCGCGACCGGTTCCGGTAAGTCGGAATTCCTGCGCACCCTGGTGCTTTCGCTGGTCGCCACGCACTCGCCCGATCAGCTGAACTTCGTACTGGTCGACTTCAAGGGCGGCGCGACCTTCCTGGGACTGGACGGGGTCGAGCACATCGCGGCCATCATCACGAACCTGGAGGAGGAGGCCGACCTCGTCTCGCGTATGCGCGATGCGCTCGAAGGCGAGATGAACCGGCGGCAGGAATTGCTGCGCTCGGCGGGCAATTTCGCCAATGTGGGGGAGTACGAGAAGGCGCGGGCGGCGGGCGCGGACCTGGATCCGCTGCCCGCGCTCTTCGTGGTGCTGGACGAATTCTCCGAATTGCTGGCCCAGCACCCGGATTTCGCGGACCTGTTCACCATGATCGGCCGGTTGGGCCGGTCGCTGCACGTACATCTGCTGCTCGCCTCGCAGCGGCTGGAAGAGGGGCGGCTGAAGGGCCTCGAGAGCCATCTGTCGTATCGGATCGGCTTGAAGACGTTCTCCGCCAACGAATCCCGTCAGGTGCTCGGCGTGCCCGATGCCTACAACCTGCCCAACAATCCCGGCGGCGGCTATCTCAAGTCCAACTCCGGAGAGATCGTGCGATTCCAGTCGGCCTATGTTTCCGGGCCCTACCTGGGTGGCGCTTCGACGCGGGATGTCACCCGGTCCGGCCGCGAGGAATCCGAATTCGACACCACCGCGCGGCTTTTCACCGCCACCCACGTGGATTTCCGGGCGAGCGACTACCTGCCGCTGCCCGCCGTACCGGAAGCGGCGCCGCCGCCGCCGCCCGAGGCCGAGCAGGTCTCCAATCTCCAGATGCTGGTGTCGCGGGTGCGCGGTCACGGGCGGCCCGCGCACGAGATCTGGCTGCCGCCACTGGGCGCGCCGTCCACCCTGGACGAACTGGTGCCGCGTTCGGTGCTGACCGGCGACGTGCACCCGATCGCCACCCTGCGCGCACCCATCGGCATCGTGGACCGGCCCTACGATCAGCGCCGCGATCCCATGGTGGTCGACCTGTCCGGTTCGCGCGGACACGTGGCGGTGGTCGGCGGTCCGCAATCCGGCAAGTCCACGGCGCTGCGGTCGCTGGTCATGTCGATGTCGTTGACCCACACCGCCGAACAGGTGCAGTTCTACTGCCTGGACTTCGGCGGCGGCACCCTGGTCGGGCTCGAAGGGCTGCCGCACGTCGGTGCGGTCGCCACCCGGCTGGAATCGGACAAGGTGCGGCGCACCATCGCCGAGATGGTGACCGTGGTGCGGCAGCGCGAGGCGCGGTTCCGGCAGCTGGGCATCGAATCCATGGCCGAGTTCCGGCGTATGCGGGCCATGAGCCCGGCCTCCAGCTCGGCCGCCGCCGGCGTGCACGAGGACCCGTTCGGCGACGTCTTCCTGGTGATCGACGGTTACGGCGTCTTCCGGCAGGAGTTCGACGCGCTGGAGCAGACCATCATGAACCTTGCCGTGCAGGGTCTTTCGTACGGTGTGCACGTGGTGATCTCCCTGGCGCGCTGGCCGGAGGCGCGCCCGGCGCTCAAGGATCAGATCGGCACCCGCATCGAACTGCGCCTCGGTGATCCCATGGACTCCGACCTGGGCCGCAAGTTCGCCACCCTGGTCCCGATGGGGCGGCCCGGTCGCGGTATGACCCCCGACGGGCTGCACATGCTGACGGCACTGCCGCGCGTCGACTCCGACCCGGATCCGCAAACCCTGGGTATCGGTGTAGCGCAAGCGGTTTCGGCCATCGCGGCGACGACCCCGGGACGACCCGCGCCGCGCGTGCGAATGCTGCCCGAACGCCTGCCGCGCGAGGATCTGCTGCGCATGGCGGGCGACTGGCCCGCGCACGCGGACGCCGCGACCAAAACCATGCGAATCCCGTTCGGTATCAACGAATCCGAGCTCGCCCCGGTGTACCTGGACTTCAACGCCAGCCCGCACCTGGTGATCATCGGCGATTCCGAGAGCGGGAAGACGACGCTGCTGCGCTCCATCGTGCAATCGATCTGCGCGGCCAATACCCCCGACCAGGCGCGCATCATCATGGGCGACTACCGGCGCACCATGCTCGGCACCGTCCCGCAGGGCTATCTGGCCGGATACGGTTCCACCGCACCGCAATTCACCCAGAACATGGCCGATCTAGCCGCCTACGTCGGCAAGCGCATGCCGGGCCCGGACGTGACGCCGCAGCAGCTCAAGGACCGATCCTGGTGGAGCGGGCCGGAACTCTACGTGATCGTCGACGACTACGACCTGGTGGCGACCTCCAGCGGCAACCCCCTGCACGCCATGGTCGACCACCTGGCCCACGCCCGCGACCTCGGCTTCCACCTGATCATCGCCCGCCGCTCCGGTGGTGCGGGCCGGGCCATGTACGAGGCCACGCTGAACCAGCTCAAGGAACTGAACTCGGCAGCCCTGGTCATGAGTTGCAGCCGCGACGAGGGCATCCTCTTCGGCAACACCCGCCCCTCCCTGATGCCGCCGGGCCGCGGCACCTACGTCACCCGCGCAGGTGAGGACCTGGTCCAACTCGGCTGGTTCCCCCCGGCCTGACCGCGCCCCCGTCATTCCGGCACGCTCTCAGCCGGAATCCACACGGTGGCTGGGTGTGGATCCCGGCTGAAAGCATGCCGGGATGACGAAAGCGGCCGTTGATACGCGAACGCCCCGGCACTTTCCAGTGCCGGGGCGTGCTTTCGTACTCGTCTCAGAACAGTCCCGCGAGCGCGGTGTCCTTGATCTGGAGTTCGGCGTTGCCGGTGCGCACCAGCGTCGCCGCGCCGCCCAGGGTGGCGTTGAGCTGACCCACGTGCCCGTTCCACATGCGCTGGAGGTCGGCGAACGCCTCGTTGGCGTCACCCTTCCAGTTGGTGGTGACGAACTCTTCCACGCTGCGGTGGAAGGCTTCGAGCTGGTCGCGAATGTGCTCCGCGCGCTTGATGATCGAGTTCGCGCCGTCCTCGACGCCGGCGAACTGGGCCGAGATGATCTGACCGCCTGTAGCCATGATGGTGACTTCCTTTGCCAAAGTATTCGAGAAGGAGGGGAGGGCCGTCAGACCGCGGGCAGGTCGAGGCTGGACATCTGCGCGTTGACCTGGGCGCTGTAGTCGCGGTCGTGATCCTCGTAGCTGGAGCCGGCCTTGATCAGGTTCTCCGAGGTCTGCATCAACTTGTCGTTGAGCTTGTCGGCCTGGAAGTAGTAGCGCTCCATGAAGGCGTTGAACGCCTTGCGGGCCTCGCCCTCCCACTTCGACCCGACGGTCATATTGTCCTCATCGCGCTTGAGGTCGCGAATCATGATCATGAGCGTCTCGTGGGTCTTCTTGAACTCCTGGGCCTTGGCCTGGATGAGCTCATTACTGGCTTCGAATGCACCGGCCACGGTGCCTCCTTTCGAATACGCGGGCGGACGACCTCTTCTGAATTGATTGGACGTGGGTCACAGCCCGGCGGTTCCACCCCGATGTAGCAATTTGCCAGCACCCTATCCGAGGATCGCCGCCGGTGACCAGTGCTTACGTCCGAACGGTGAGGTCACGCACGCGAGATCGATCTCACACCATGCGCTCTACCGGGCTACCAGGTGCCGTTTGCCAGCAATGCGTACTGGGCGGCAGCTTTCTGGTGAACATCCTCGAGCTGATCGGCCTCCACCGTCGCGGTGAAGTTCCGGTAGTTCACCGCACAACGGAACCGCTTCTGGCTCGTGCCCTTGGAAGTGTTTTCGCCGCATGCCGCACCCGGTACCCCAGCGGGGGCATCGGCCGCACCCGGATAGCTACGTTCGACCACCGCGCCACGGAGTTTCCCCGCCGCCTCGGCATCGCGGGTGCGGTAAAGCACCGAGACGCCGGTGTAGGACGAGCCGGAGATACCGACCCGGTCCACTCCGTAGTCACGCAGAATCCGGCTGGTGTAGTCCTGATCGGATATCCGGTGCTGATATCCACGCTGACCGAGGGTGATCTGCGAGGTGATGTCCGGGGTGCCGATGCCGTCCGGATTGAGGGTGCGGCGTAGCAGCCCGTCCGCATCGGCGGGCAACCGCAGCACGCCTTCGCGGTCGAGCGGCGGGAGTGCATCGAGCAGCGGGAGCTGCACGTCGAAGATCTTCTCGGCCAGCGCGCTCAGCTTGCCGGTCTCCGCCTCCCCGGAGCCCGCGTAGATCGCCACCACATAGTTGCCGCGGGCGATCTCGGCGCCGATGCTGGCCACCCCGGGCCGCCAATGTGCATGTGCCTCAGGATATTTCGACAGGTTGATCCGCTCATTGCGATCCGCCGCGACATTGAAGTCGGCTTCCTCCAGCTCCGCAGCTGCCCGCGTGGCCGTCGCCGCGTCCGGGAACTGCATGACCGTCACGGTGGTGAAGGGGCTGTCCTCCGGCGCCTTCCCCGTCTTCTTGTCGGGTTCCTTCTCACTGTGGCCGACCGCGTACCCGAACATCAGGCCGTTGCGATCCAGAATCGGCGCGGAGACATCCGCCAGCACTTTGGTGGCCTTCGAAGAATCCAGGAAGGGCACGGATCCGGTGCCGTACTTGAACTTCGGATCGATCTCCGGCCCCGTCGCCACCTGGTCGGCGAGGCGCGCGAGCGCCAGATTGAAGCCGTTGCTCATGTCGTGGTGGTAGGCGTAGCGCTCTTCCAGCGGACCGGTGGGGTACTTGCCGACATTCAGGGTGCGGACATCGATCTCGCCGGGGCGTGCCGAGCCATCGACCTGAGAAGTGCAGGCGGACAAGGCGATTGCGGTCAGTGCCAGCGCCGCGGCGCGAAAACGTCGTGAAAGCATGGAATTTCCTCGACTCTGCGATCAGCCGGCGTTGACCAGCATGGCGTACTGGGCCGAAATGCGCTGCTGGGCGTCGAGCAGCTGATTCGCCGATACTTCGGCGGCGTAGCGGCCGTGCTGGACGAAGCAATAGAAGCTGATCGCGTATTTCGAAGCGATGTACTGGCGGCACTTGGCATTCGGCAGATTGGCCGGGGATTCGACGGCCTTGAACAGCCGTGTGGTCTGAGCGTGGTCGGCCACGATCTTGGCGGCCCCGGCGGCATCGCGAGCGCGGTAGACGGTGCCACCGCGGAAGCCGAGGCGGTCCACGCCCGTCTCCTCGAATAGTTTCACCTGGTCCTCGCCCTGCTTGATATGCAGCGCGGCATGCGGCCCGTACACCCCGGGGACACCGGGCTGCGAGCTGTCGGCGGTGACGGTGGACAGGGCGCGACCCAGCATCTTGTCGGGATCCACCGCCAGCTCCATCAGCTTGTCCTGCGGCGTGGCGGAGAACTTGGCGATGGCGGGCGGGATGACGTCCAGGCTGCGCTCCACTCGGCCGAGCAGTTTCGGCAGATCGCGCTGCTTTATCTGGGACATGACGCTGTCGTACACATAGGTGAAGACGACGAATTTGCCGGTGGCGTACCAGGATCGAACCGGCCCGCCGACGCCGCTGATGCTGTTCTCGATATGCACGACGGCGTCCGGATACTTGTCGATCTTCAGCTCTTCGTTGGCGGCGCTCTCGAAATCCAGCTTGCCCAGCGCCTGCGCCGCGGCCGAGGCGGACTGCTCATCACTGAACAGCAAGACCAGGTTCTCGAGCTCGTAGGACAGGCTGGACTCGGAATCGGACTTGCCCGTGCTGACGAATCCGGAGACGAAACCGGGCGCGGCGGCGTTCATGGCCGCGCCGTCGGCCTTGGTGCGGGTTTTCACCGCTCCGGAGGTGAAGTCGACGAAGGCGCGTACGACGGTGCTCATGGCCTGCGCCGGATACTTGACCTCGGGAATCACTTCCGAGGGCAGCGGCACGTATTCGGCCAGCCGCCAAGCCTCCACCAGCTTCGCCATCTCGATGGCGGTGGGTTTGTCGTAGACCTTGGGCTGCGTGGGCAGATTGCCGACATCGAGCTTGGCCAGATCGATGACGGGCTCCGCCGGCACCGCCGATTCCGTGGATGATTCGGACCCGCACGCGGTGGTCCAAGCCACCGCCGCCGCTAGACCCGCTGCCAATAAGGCACGACCGAAGTTGCGCATTTCCCTCCCCGAAGCAAAGACCCCGGTAACCCTACTTGATCACCTTGCGCAGCGCGGGGACCAGTTTGCTGATCAGAATCTGCTCGGACTCCGGCGACCAGGTGCGCAAGGCGGCGACGGCGGCCGCATCGTCCAGCGGAATCACGATGGCGCGCGAGGAGGTGATGGCGCTCGGCAGGCCGAGCAGCCCCCCGTTGCCCGCCTTCTCGTCGCTGCGGACCGCCACGATGTACGAGTCGTCGGTGACCTTCAGCGCGGAGTAGCCCTCGACGGGCCGGGGCGAGGGCTCGTCGCCACTGCGCGGGTACTCCAGGTTGTAGACGAAGCCGAGGTCCTTCAGGAACTGCGTCTGCTCGGTGCCGTCCAAATAGATGGAGAACTTGTTGCTCAGCGTCGACTGCGCGACATCGACCAGGGTGATGGTCTTGCCCGCGAAGGACGGATTCTCGCTGCGCGCCTTGGACATCGGAGGCATGGCGGCGCTGGGCGAGGTGGCCGTCGTCTCGGCTGCCCGCGATACGGTCACGTCGGCGTTCACGCTGCCGTCGTCTCCGGTCGCGATGACCACGCCGATCCCGGCCGCGAGTGCCACCACCGCCGCGCCGGCCGCCCCGGCATAGAGCCCCTTGCGGCTCTTGCGCGGCGCGGCGATCTGCCCGGGACCCGAAGGGGCGGTGTAGTTTTCGGTCGGATCGCCGGAGTTGACGAATCCGGGCGGCGCCACCTGGATCGGATAGGTGGGGGAAGTATTGGTGGAGATCGGATTCCAGCCCGGGGTCAGCGCATTGGTCAGCGCGTCGGTGAATTCCCGGCAGGTGTTGTACCGCTGCGCCGGATCCTTGGCCATGGCCACCGCGATCACGTGATCCAGCGCCTGCGGCAGCTGCGGGTTCAGCGCGGTCGCCCGCGGCGGCGGCTCGTGCAGGTGCCCCATCATGACCAGCGCGGGTTGCGTTGCGGGATAAGGATTCTGGCCGGTGAGCAGTTTGAAGAACGAGCACGCCAGGCTGTAGATATCGGCGCGATGGTCCAGCGAGTGCCCGGACAGCTGCTCCGGCGGCGCGTAGGCGATGGTGGCCACGAAGCTGCCGGTCTGGGTGAGCTCGGTGGCGTCCTCGGTGGACTTGGCGACCCCGAAGTCGGCCAGCAGCGCGCGATCCTCCTCGTTCTCGGAGATGGCGAGCAGGAAGTTGGCGGGCTTCACATCCCGGTGCAGCAGGCCCTTGCGATGCGCGTAGTCCAGGCCGCGCCCGATCTCGGCGGTGATGCGCAGCGCGCGCAGCGGGGTCATGGCCGCCGGATCGCGCTTCTGCTCGGCGGAGGCGTCGGTGCCCTCCACGTACTGCATGGCGATCCAGAGCTGGCCGTTCTCCTCACCGCGATTGTGCACCGAGACGATGTTCGGATGATCCAGTCCGGCAACCAGATTGGCCTCGCGTTGGAAGCGGCCACGGAACTCGTCATTGCGGGAGAGTTCGGCGGAGAGCACCTTGAGCGCGTCCATGCGCGGCAGGCTCGGATGCTTGGCCAGGTAGACGGTGCCCATACCGCCGGCACCGAGCACCCGCTCGATGCGATACCCGCCGACGATGGTGCCGGGACTCATCACCATGTCAGTACTCCTGGATAGCTCGGGGTGGTGCGGTGCCCCCGGAGCTTACTGGAGGCCGTGTTCAGAGGCTGTTCGCCAGCAGGGCGTATTCGGCCGCCACCTGCTGGCGGACGTCGGATTCGTTGTCGCTGGACACCACGCCGAGATAGCGCTTGTAGTAGACGTAGCAACGGTTCTTGTACTCGGATTCGGTGTCGCCCTTGCTGTTCAGCCGTACGCATTTGGCGGTCGGCAGATCCTTCGGCGCCTCGATGGCGTCGTAGTGGTCGCCCTCGTCGGCGATCAGGGCATCGAACATGATCTTCGCGCCCGCCTCGTCGCGGGTGCGGACCAGCGCCGAGGTCTTGTCGATGGCGATGGCATCCGCGCCGCTGTCGGTGACCGCCTGCTGGATCTTGGTCTGGTTCAAGGCCCCGTGCACGATCTTGGTACCGCCGTAGACCCCGAAGAGCTGCGGATCCGGGGTGCCGCCCTCCTTGCGGTCCTCGGTCACCAGCCGGGCCAGCAGATTGTCCGGATCCACCTTCAGGCTGGAGAGTTTCGACTCCGGCGTCGGCTGGAACTTCTCCAGCACCGGCACCTCGGCGTCGAGGGTCTTGCGCACCCACTCCAGCAGATCCTTCTCCTCCGCCTTGGGCCGCTCGATGAAGAGCGAGATCACGAACTGCTTGTAGGCCATGAAGGTGCCGACCGTGGCCACGCCGGGCCGCCAATGGATCTGCGCGTCCGGGTACTGGCTCAGCGAGAGTTTGCGATTCAGGTCCGCGGCGACATTGAAGTCGGCGTCCTCGAGCTCGCGCGCGGCCGTCTTGGCGGTCTTCTCGTCGGCGAACCGCAGCGCCATAGTGGTCACCGTGGTGGTACCCGCCCCGGCCTTCTTGCCCGGTTTGGTCTGATCCGATCCGCTGGCCATGAATCCGGCGAGCAGGTTGTTGCGCTCCAGCACCGCCTGCGACGGCGCGGCCAGACCCATATCGGTGGCGTCCTTCGCGCTCGCGGTGGCGCGGCCGCCGCGGCCGTACACCAGCGAGGGATCGATCCGCACCGACGGCACCACCGCATCGGCCATCCGGAAGCCTTCCAGCAGTGGGCCGTTGCCCTTGGCGTCCTGGGGATAACTGAAGCGATCCACCGCGTAGGCGCCGACCTCCAGCTTGCGCACATCCGGTTCGCCCGCGACCGGGGTGCCGGAGACATTGCAGGCCGCGAGTAGCAGGGCGGTCGCGACAGAGCAGGCGACGAACAGCGAAGTGCGTGCGGTGCGAACCATGGCAGGTCCTCGTTCCTCCCGTGCGATGCATCAAAAGTAGCGGACCGGAGCCGCCGCCGGGCGCTGTCGAAAGATCGTCGGACAGCATCCGCAAACTCATCGCCGGAGAGCGGCCCGGATGCAACACCGCGGGGCGACGTAACCTGGTCGATGTGCTGAACATCCCGCGCCGCGCAGCTTCCGGGGGCCGGTTCCGTTGATGGATCGGCAGGTCGAGGTTGTTTCCGGCCCCCATGTGCTCATCCGGACGGCCGGCGCTGTGATCCTGGTCGCACACCGGGAGCGGGGTCCGGCGAGCGCGGAATCCAAGGCCGCGGTGGCCGCCCGCGCCCTCGCCGACCTGGTTGCCGAGGTCACCGATCAGGCCCCCGACGGGCCGGGACGATTGGTTGCCCGGCAGGCCACCCGGTGGCTGATGAAGGAGGCCGAGCGGATCTCGCCGGGGGTGCCCATCGAATTCGGGATCCTCTCCGCGGCCGATACCGGCGGGGTCGCCATCTTCCTGCACGGATCGGTGACGGCGGTGCTGGCCGGGCAGACGGTCGAGTACTACCGGGGCAGTGACGCGGCCTTCACCGTCGACCGGGTGGCCGAGCATCCGAAGCTGGCGGCGGCGCTCTTCATCGACGACGGGACGCGGCGCGCGCCCGAACTACCCGAGCGCGGTATCGGTGCGCTCATCGAGGGCACGGCGGCCGCGACCGGGGCGGTGGTCTGGTTCCCGGGCGAACCCGTGCTGCCCCGGCGATCGGCGCGGCTGACCACCGGCGAGCGGCGACTGGTGGAACCGCCGCCGCCGACCGCGGCCTTCGATCCGGAGCCGGAGCGAATTCCGCTGGACCCCAACCTGGTTCCCACCCGCACCTCGGCCCGGCTGCCCACCGAACTCGACTTCGACCTCGGAAACCAGTCCGCCACCGCCGGATACGATCCGGCGGCCGGCGAGTTCGACGACGGGGAGACCGAGGAGGAGGCGCTGCCGGTCGGCCTCTTCGATCCGCATCGCGCGCCGACCGAGATGGGCGGCACCAATCCCGCGCCCAAACCCGATCCGGATCTGCAACGACGGCTGGACGCCACCGCCAAGGCCACCGCGCTCACCGTCAAGGTGCTCGGATTCAAGTGCGCGCGTGCCCATCCCAGTGATCCGCGGGCGGCGTTCTGCACGGTGTGCGGGATGCCGGTGGATCAGACCCAGCAGGTCTCGGAGGTGATCCGGCCGCCGCTGGGAATGCTGATCCTGGACGACGGCATGACCTACGTGGTCTCCACCGATGCGGTGATCGGGCGCGATCCGGAGAACTCCGAGCCCGCGCGGGCCGGGCTGGTGCCCCTGCGGATCGACGACGCCTCCGGGGGGATGTCGCGGGCGCACGCCGAAATCCGTTTGCTGAACTGGGATATCACCGTCATCGATCGCGGGTCGACCAACGGGACCCGGGTGCGGTTGCCCGGATACCGGGATTGGGTTCGGCTGCAACCGAATCAGCCCATGACGCTGCTCACCGGTGCGGAGCTCATGCTCGGCAACCGGGTGCTTCGACTGGAGCCGGTCGCGCCGCCGCCGTTCGGGTAATCGCCTTCGTCATCCCGGCGTGCTCTGAGCCGGGATCCAGCGGTGGATTCCGGCTAAAAGCATGCCGGAATGACATCAGGAGTAGCGGGCTTTACAGATTTCCTGGGTGCCCAGCACACCTGCTCGGAAGGCATCCACCCGGGAGAATCCGCTCGGCACCGTCTGGCCGTTGGTATCGCTGGCCGCCAGCCCGTCGGTGAGCAGGCCCGAGACGGCCTCGTCCAGGTCGCCGGCGGAAAGGCTCACGCTGCCTGCGGCTTTGGATCGGTTCGGATCGGCCAGTTTGGCCGTCACCACCCCGGCCAGGCAGGCCGCGCGCAGGCCGGTCTTCGCGCCCTTGAGCGTCTGCCCGGCCGAGTGCTGCACCGCCAGCGCGTATCTGGAGATGAAGACGACATAGGCGGTGAAGTCACCGGTCACCTTGACCGGCAGGCCGTCCGACTCACCGGTATTGGAGACGCCACGCTCGTGCAGGGCGGTGATATCGGTGCCGATGGTGTTGGTGGCCGGGCAGTAGGTGACCGGCTCGGTGTCGGAGGCGTTGCGGCACTTCAGTTTCGCGGAGGCGTAGTCGTACTTCGGTTCCGGGTCGATCGGCATGATGGTCGCCATCGACTTGGCCAGATCCTCCAGATTCGCCTGGCTGACATCGGATTCGCCGTGCGAGGCGTCATTGCCGAAGGTCTGCGGCAGGTTGCCGCGGCGGCGCTCGATCTCGTCGGCGTCGATGGCCTTGCAGCCCTTGGGGCCGTCGGTGAAGCCGACCTGCACCGCGGTCACCCGCTCGAACGCCGAACCGTGCACGCTCTCCGGATCGTCGGGATTGTCGTCGCGAATGGCGACGGTGGCGGCCAGCACCTGGTTCAGGCCGTCGGAGGTATTGATGGTGAAGTGCTTCGAGTTGCCTTCGGCCACATTGCGGATGAAGGCGCCGGCGAAGCAGTCCGCCTGCTGTTCCTTGACGATGGTGGCGGTCTTGCGGCCGACCAGATCGGCCATCAACTGGATGGCGTGGCCGTATTCGTGGGCCAGCACCATGACCACCGACATCTTGCCGAAGGTCTCCTGCACCGCGGGCAGCAGCACCGCGCGGTCCCAGCCGATGGAGCCGTCGGTCTTGCAATACGCGGCATTGACCAAGCGGTAGGTGCTTTCTTCGCAGAACTCGACCGCCTGCGCGCGCTTGGCCTTGGAGCTCCAGGACAGGAACTTGTCGACCGGTTTGAACTCGCCGCCGAATTCCTTGGGGTACTCGGCCTGCCAATAGGTCTGGATGTCCTCCAGGGCATTGAGTACCAAGCGGTCGATCTCGCCGCCGTCGGAGTTCGATGCGGTCAGGGTGGTGTCCGGGACATTGGCGCGCGGTCCGTTCGGACCACCGGTGGTGGGCAGGCCCGCGACCTTGAACGGATCGTCGTAGATGGAAACCGGATGGCCGGAGACCATCCGCGTACATCCGGTCAGCAAGGTCGCCACCAGCATGAGGATGCCCAGCGCCACCGCCCGCCGACGTCCGACCACGGCCACCCCCTGGCGTCTAGCCACTTCCACTCCCTCGCAGGCCAACGGACATCCGCCCGGGTCACAGGCGTACGGCTGCTGAGCGCAAAGCCGTGAGCCCGGGCCTTCGCATATTATGCGGCCATGTCTTCACCGGGGGCGCAGCAGATCACCGTGCGTCATGAGGGAACCGATCGGGTCTTCGACGCGAGCCAGCAGGTCACCATGGGGCGCGCCCCGGAAGTGGCCTTGTTCGTGGACAGCCCACTCGTGTCCAGGGTGCACGCGATCCTCAGCTACGAGGCCGGGTCCTGGATGCTGACCGACAACGGCAGCACCAACGGGGTGTTCGTGGACGCGCGGCGGATCACCACGCCGATCGTGATCAATCGGGCCACGCAGGTGCGGCTGGGGGACGCGATCAGCGGTCCGCTGCTGCATCTGCTGCCGTCCGGGTCGCGGATTCCGGCGGGGGGCGCCGCGCCGGAGAACCCCCAGTTCCAGGGCGGGGCAGGGGGATTCGGCGGGCAGTTCCGGCAGGACGCGCCGCAATTCCGGCCGGACGGCGGGCAGCAGCGGCCGGAGGGGCAGCCGTGGCAGCAGGATCGGCGGCCGGCGCCGGGGCAGCGGCCGCCGTCCGGGGCGCAGCAGAATGTGCCAGGGCCGCAGCATGGTCAGCGGCCGCCGCAGGGATACGGGCCGCAGGGGCCCGGGCCGCAGGGCGGCGCGCGGGGGCCGCAGCATGGGCAGCCGCCGGGGCAGCATGGGCAACAGCCCGGTCAGCACGGACAGCCGGGATTGCATGGGCAGCAACCGGGTCAGCACGGCCAGGTGCCAGGTCAGCGGGGGCAGCAGCCCGGTCAGCACGGCCAGCAGCCGGGTCAGCACGGCCAGCAGCCCGGTCAGCGGGGACCTCAGCCAGGTCAGTTCGGTCAGTTCGGGCAGCCGGGTCAGGGTGCGCAGGGGCCCGGCCAGCAATTCGGTCGGCCGAATCCCGCTCAGGGACGGCCGAATCCGCAGCAATCGGGACCGAACCCGCAGCAGTCCGCGCCGAATCCGTTGCAGCCCACGCCGCAGCAGTCCGGGGCGAATCCCCTGCAATACGGGCAGAATCCGGCCCACGCGGGGGTGAATCCGCAGCGCTCGGGGCCGACTCCGCTGCAATCGGGCGCGAACCCGGTGCAGGACATGCCATTGCATCCGGATGTGCCGGACAACATCAATATGACGGCCCGGGCCAGCACCGCCGCACTGCCGCCGATGCGGGCGCGGTCCAGCAAGTCGGCCGTCGCCAAGGCCGATCGGCTGCCGCCGGGCGGCCTGAGCATCGGCCGCACCAGCGACAACGAGATCGTCGTCAATGATCCGATGGCCTCGCGCAAGCACGCCCGACTCGTCGCCGACCCGCAGGGCCTGGCCATCGAGGACCTGGGTTCGGCCAACGGCACCTTCGTCAACGGCCGCCGCGAGCAGCGCACCCTGCTGCGCGAGCGCGACATCGTCACCATCGGCAATGTCGACTTCGCGGTCGAGGAAGGCTCTTTGGTGCACCGGCAGCGGCCGGTCGCCGAACAGGGCCTGCACGTGCACGGCATCGGCTTCACCGTCGAGGGCAACAAGCAGCTGCTGGTCGATGTGAACATGGCGGCCGGGCGGGGGTCGCTGACCGCGCTCATCGGACCCTCCGGCGCGGGCAAGTCCACGCTGTCGCGGCTCATCGCCGGTACCACCTCGCCCTCGACCGGTGTGGTCACCTTCGAGGGCCGCAATCTGCACGCCGAATACGACGCGCTCCGATCCCGGATCGGCATGGTGCCGCAGGACGATGTGCTGCACCGCCAGCTCACCGTGAAGCAGGCGCTCGGATTCGCCGCGCAGCTGCGGCTGCCGCCCGACACCAGCAAGGCCGACCGGCAGCGGGTGATCGACGGTGTGCTGGACGAACTTTCGCTCACCCAGCACGCGGATACCCGCGTCGACCGGCTCTCCGGTGGTCAGCGCAAGCGCGCGTCGGTGGCCATGGAGTTGCTCACCGGTCCGTCGCTGCTCATTCTCGACGAGCCCACCTCCGGTCTGGATCCGGCGCTGGATCGCCAGGTCATGACCATGCTGCGGGAGCTGGCCGACGCCGGGCGCACCGTCATCGTGGTCACCCACTCGGTGGCCTGCCTGGACATGTGCGATCAGGTGCTGCTGCTCGCGCCGGGCGGCAAGACCGCGTTCTGCGGGCATCCGGGCACCGTGCGCGATTTCCTCGGCACCAGCGATTGGGCCGAGATCTTCGCGCGGGTGGCCGACGATCCCGATCACGCCTTCGCCAATTTCCGTTCCCGCCAGGCGTTCGCGCCGCCACCGCCGGCCGCGCCGCCGGGGGAGAAGGCGAAGGGGCCGAAATCGAGTGCGCTGAAGCAGTTCTCGACGCTCTCGCGGCGGCAGATCCGGCTGGTGCTCGCCGATCGCGGATATTTGACGTTCCTTTTGGTGCTGCCGTTCGTGCTGGGCGGTCTGTCACTGGTGGTGCCCGGCAGCAACGGGTTCCAGAAGGGCGCGCTCAAGCAGATGCCGGACGGGTCGTTCCAGCTGGTCGGCGGTAGTGAATCGCAGCAGCTGCTGGTGGTTCTGATTCTCGGCGCGTGCTTCATGGGATCGACGCTGACCGTGCGTGATCTGGTGGGCGAGCGGCCCATCTACTTCCGGGAGCGGGCGGTCGGCCTGCGCTCCGGGGCGTACCTGATGTCCAAGATCGTGGTGTTCAGCCTGGCGGCGCTGCTGCAATCGGCGGTCATGGTGGGCATCGTGCTGGTCGGGAAGAAGCGGCCCTCGGCGGGTTCGGTGATTCCGGCGGGCAGCCTCGAGCTGTATGTCGATATCGCGCTGACGGCCATCACCTGCGTGGTGGTGGGGTTGCTGCTGTCCACGCTGGCCAAATCCAACGAGCAGGTGATGCCGTTGCTGGTGGTCACCATCATGGCCCAGCTGGTCATGGCGGGCGGGTTGATCCCGGTGACGGGACGAGTTGTGCTGGAACAGATTTCCTGGCTGTTCCCCGCGCGCTGGGGGTATGCCTCCGGGGCGTCCACGGTCGATGTGCGCAAGCTCTTCCCGAGTGCGCAACCGGACTCGTTGTGGAAGCACGAGGCGGGTATCTGGGCGCTGGATGTTTCGGTGCTCGGCGTGCTGATCATCGTGCTGGCGCTGCTCACCTGGTCGCGACTGCGCTTGAAGAAGTCGGCCTCGTGAAGCCGGTGCGGAAGCGGCCCGTGACGGCGTTGCCGAACAGGTGCGGGGGACCGGATTCCGGCGACGCGCCGGGGTTCGCCCTGCGCGAAGTGTCGGTTCGGTCGCGCACCCGTCGCGCGGAACAGGCACACTGATGGCTGTGACAGCTCGAGTTGGCGCAGTGCATCTCGGCTGGGACGTGGTCTCGGTGGCCGCCGGTGGCGGCGGGTCCCCGATACGGCCGGTCCAGGTCGAAGGTACGTACACACCGCCCGCATACCTGCTGGCGGACTCGTCCGGCCGGCTGCACACCGCCGGGGTGGACCGGCGGCCCGACGTCGGCATCGCCATCTCCGACGTGCGCGACATCCTCGGGCACCCGCAGATCGTGGTGGCCGGGGCCACCTGGCCCGCCGACCTGGTCTTCCGGGCACGCCTGCACAACCCGGTCGAGGCGATCGTCAAACACCTGGGCGGTGCGCCCGACGTGATCGCCGTGCCGTTCCCCGACGAATGGCCGGACCCGAAGGTCGACGAATACGTCCGCCTGGTCGAACTGCTCGGCTACCCCGCCGAGCCGCTGCCCGAATCCGTCGCGCTCTCCGGCTACGTCCGCGCCCTCGGCCTGGTGCGCGCACCAGGCCGAGGCCCCGCGGTGGGCGCCACCGGCGTCTACTCCGACGGCCGCGAATGCCTCGTGGTCGCGGTCCACGGCGACGACGACCGCCCCACCGAATCCGTCTCGGTTCCCATCGACGCCGAAGCGCTGCACGACGCCCGCTCCGCCGACAACGTGGTCATCGAGGTGATGGCGGCGGCCCGAGCCATCGACGCCGACACCTCGACCATCCTGCTGACCGGCAACGTCTGCTTCAACGACGCCCTCCGCCTGGCCTTCCAGAACCACCTCGGCCACCGCTTCCAGGTAGCCGACCACCCCATGCACGCCCTCGTCCTGGGCGCCGCCCACCTCCTCGTCGCCGACTCCGACGCGGGCGACCACCCCGAACCCCAACCCCGCCACCAGCATCCGCACGCGAGCCCGGAAGGTTCCGGCCGGCCGCCGGCCCACGGTGCCGGGTCCCCCCAGGCATCGACCGGTCCTGCCGGTGGTGCGGCACCCGGCCCCGGCCCCGCCGGGAGTGCGGGCGCGAGTGGATCAATGCAGGGCGACACCAACGCGCCCGGACTCGGCGCCGCGCCCGGTATGGAAACGGTGATCGACAGCCCGAGCCGGCGGATCGACCAGGGCCCGCGCCACGTCCCGCAGCCCCAGCCGCAATCCCCGGCCCAACTGGACCCGATGCAGCGCCAGCCCGAACCCCTGCCCCAGCAGCCGGAAATGGTTCAGCGCCACACGGATTCCCCGCCCACGAGCGAATCCCCCTCGCCCCGACCGGATTCCGTCCGCCCGCCGATGAGCACGCCATCCGCCGCCCCGGCAGTAGGAGAGGACGAGGAAACCCGCCGCATCACCCCGGACGACATCGCGCAGATGAATGCCGTTGTCGCGCATCACGCCGACGCCAAGCGCCGCGCCGCGCAGAGTTCCGCACAGCCCGCGGATCCAACTCAGCGGGTGACCGCGGATGATCTCGCACGCGCTTCGGGTGCGGGCCAGCATGCCGATGTGACGCGACGGGTGACCGCTGAGGATCTCGCGCAGGCGGGGGGAACAGGTTCGCAGCAGGCCGGAGCGAGTCCGCATCAGGCGGGTGCCGGTGTAAATCAGGGTGATTCGGCTCAACCGGGGACGCCGGAGGATCTCGGTCAGGCAGGTAGTTCTCGGTCGCTGCCGCCGGGGCTCGCGAATGTGGGTAGCCGGTTCACTCGGCCGCCCGCCAAGGCGAGTTCGCCGGCCGATGATCAGATGACCGCTGTCATGGGCCGTCCGCAACAGCCGGGGACCGGGCAGCCGCCGCAGCAGCCGGGCGGTGCGTACGCCCCTGGCGCCTACGGCGCTCCGCAAGGTCCGAGCACTGGTTCCTACGGTGCCGTCCAGCCGGGTTCGCCCGGCGCACAACCAGGTTCGCCGGGCGGCTACGGCCAGGTCCCGGGTGCGGACTCGGCCGGAGGCGGCTACGGCCAGGTCCCCGGCTACGGCTCGGCCGGCAGTCCGGCGCAGGGTGGCTACGGGTACGGCCCCGACGCGGGTCAGAGCGGTAGCGGTTACGGTCCCGACGCCAGCCGGAGCGGGTATGGCTCCGACGCGGGTCAGGGGGGTAGCGGGTATGGTCCCGACGCCACCCAGGGCGGTAGTGGCTACGGTCCCGACAGTGGTCAGGGTGGTGGCGGTTACGGGCCCGGAAGTGGTTCTGCCGCTGGCGGTTACGGTCCCGGCGGGGGTTCGGGTGCGGCCGGTTATGGGACCGGGAGCAATCCGGTGGTCGGTGGGTACGGCCAGGGTGGCAACCCCGCAGCAGGCGGCTACGGTTCGGCGCCGGGCGGTGAGCACGGTGCGGCCGGTGGGCCGGGCGGTGCGTACGGAAACGCCGGTGGCCAGGGCGGTTCCGGTGGATATCCGGGGGCCGGTGGGGGCTACGGTCCCGGCGGCACCGGGTACGGCGCGCCGGGCGGCGGCGCCGCGCCGGGAAGCGGGAATTTTGCTGGACCTGGCGGAAACGCTCCTGGTCAGGGTGGATCGGGGTACGGTGGGGCGATGCCTCCCACTGGGCCGCGTCCGTCTGGTTCGCCGGAAGACGCCGCCGGACAATCGGATTCGAGTTCGGAGTCCGAGGGTGGGCGCAAGCCTCGCAAGGGCAAGCTCTGGAACAAGATGAAAGACAACCTGTTCGGCGCACCCATCGTGGTGGGCGCGGCCGCGCTGGCGGCGGTCGGCATGCACGCCGACGACCAGTCCACCCAGCACGCGAGCGCCATCGGTGAGATCGGCACCGCCGATTCCCTTGCCGGATCGGACATTCGCGGCATCGGGGACGCGACGCCCGGCCTCCCGTCCTTCGCCTCCGCCATCCGCGATGCGAGCGCCTCGGCGGTTCGCGATGCGAGCGGCTCGACTGTTCGCGACGCGAGCGCGCCACTTTCGTTCCAGCCCGCATCGAACTCGGCCGCGACCTTCGACCTCACCACCACCCTCGACCAAGCGGGCCCCTTGCTCGCCGCGTTCGGTGACTGGCCGGCCGTGGAACGCAGCGCCCTCCAGGCGGGTGACGCCTGCGCGTTCACCCCGTCCGTCAACACCGATCCGCGCCCGGGCATCTCCAGCATCGGCGACCCTCAAGAGCTGGACTGCCTCGGCCGCGGCACCGGCACCCTCCGCTACTCGGTCCCCGGACCGGTGCGCGGCGCCGACCCCGGACCCCCGCTCGCCATCTGATCGGCGCTGCCCGCGCCACCGGTGTGGTGCGGCCACTGCTGCGCGACGGCTGTGCGATCCGTACCGCGGCCATCGCCGGCGCGGACGCGGGAGGCCCGCTCCACCGCATAGACGCGGACGCGGGAGGTCTGCCTCCACCGCATCGGCGCGGGCGTGGGAAGTCTGCCTCCACCGCATCGGCGCGGACGCGGGAGGTCCGCCTCCACCGCATAGAATCGGCCCGGGCGCTGCCACCGGCAGCGCGCGGGCTTCTTTACTCATAGCGAGCGCACACCCTGATTCGGGTGTCAGCGCACCCGCTGGTATGGTGGCTCGTTGGCGTGCGGTACGGCCGGGCAACCGGTTGTCGCACGAGCCCCCGGGTCTCCACCGGCCGCCGGGGATCAGCTCGACCACACGCCTGGGCTGGCAAAACCTACGACAGACAAGGGATGCACTGTGCCTACGTACAGCCCGAAGGGCGGTGACGTTACCCGCAAGTGGTACGTCATCGACGCCACTGACGTAGTGCTCGGCCGTCTTTCCGTGCAGGCTGCGAACCTGCTGCGCGGCAAGAACAAGCCGACCTACGCTCCGAACGTCGACGGTGGCGATTTCGTCATCATCATCAACGCCGAGAAGGTTGCCGTCTCCGGCAACAAGCGGCAGGACAAGGTCCTCTACACCCACTCCGGTCACCCGGGTGGTCTGAAGGGCCGTACCGTGGGCCAGATCCTGGACACCCGCCCCGACCGTCTGGTCGAGCGTGCCGTCAAGGGCATGATCCCGAAGAACAAGCTGGGCAACCAGATCATCGGCAAGCTGAAGGTCTACGCGGGCCCGAACCACCCGCATGCGGCCCAGCAGCCCATCCCCTTCGAGATCAAGCAGGTGGCCCAGTGACCGCTCCTGAGGAATTCAACGACGACGAATTCGTCGTGGAAGACACCGCCGTCGAGGTCGTCGAAGAGGGCGACGGTTACGAGGCCGAGGCCGAGTACACCGAGTCCTTCGCGGCGCCCGTCCTGATCGACCGCCCGGTGCAGACCGTCGGCCGTCGTAAGGAAGCCGTCGTCCGCGTGCGCCTGGTGCCGGGCTCCGGCAACTTCGTGCTGAACGGCCGCACCATCGAGGATTACTTCCCGAACAAGGTGCACCAGCAGCTCGTCAAGTCGCCGCTGGTGACCGTCGAGCGCACCGAGAACTTCGACATCTTCGCCCGCCTGGTCGGCGGCGGCCCGTCCGGTCAGGCCGGCGCCCTGCGCCTCGCCATCGCGCGTGCCCTGATCGAGGTCACCCCGGACGACCGTCCCGCCCTCAAGCGTGCCGGCTTCCTGACTCGTGACCCGCGTGCCACCGAGCGTAAGAAGTACGGCCTCAAGAAGGCCCGTAAGGCGCCTCAGTACTCGAAGCGCTGATATTCGCCGTCCGGCCTACCGTGCCCGGTCCTTCCGAGGGCCGGGCGCGGTACGGTCTACACGGCAACCTGTACGAGAGCAGGCTCCCTACAACAGCTTTCGAAGCTGTTGCCTATTTTTCTCCTGGGCGCGACCCGCAGCGGGTCGCGAGCGGAGGGAGAGGGCCGGGTGCCTGCTCTCGTGCTGTATACACCGACCAGGGGTGAGGTAATGGGACGTTTGTTCGGCACCGACGGAGTTCGCGGGCTTGCCAATGACTCGTTGAGTCCTGAGCTGGCGCTGCGCGTTTCGGCCGCGGCGGCACAGGTTCTGAGTCGCGGCAAGAAGCGCGCGCTCGCCGTAGTGGGGCGTGATCCGCGCGCGAGTGGCGAAATGCTGGAAGCGGCCGTCATCGCCGGCCTGACCTCCGCGGGCGTGGATGTGCTCTCGGTGGGTGTGCTGCCGACTCCGGCCGTCGCCTACCTGACCGGCGTGTACGACGCCTGCCTCGGCGTGATGATCTCCGCCTCGCACAACCCCATGCCGGACAACGGCATCAAGATTTTCGCGGCCGGCGGCCACAAGCTGGACGACGTCATCGAGGACAAGATCGAGGCCCTGATCGCCGAAGGCGCGTTCGCGCGCCCGACCGGCGCGGCCATCGGACGCGTCCTGGGCCGGCCCGGCCTGGGCGGTCACGTCTTCGACGCCGATGACCGCTACAGCCTGGAAGGCACCCACGAACGCTATGTCGAGCACCTGGTCGAGGCCACCGCGCGCGACCTGAGCGGCCTCACCGTGGTGATCGATTGCGCCCACGGCGCGGCCTCGGAGGTCGGCCCGGCCGCCCTGCGCGAGGCGGGCGCCACGGTCATCGCCATCAATGCCGACCCCGACGGCCTGAACATCAACGACGGCTGCGGCTCCACCCACCTGGGGCCGATCCAGCGGGCGGTGCGCGAACACGGCGCCGATATCGGCCTGGCCGTCGACGGTGACGCCGACCGCTGCCTGGCCGTGGACGCCACCGGCGCGATCGTGGACGGCGACGCCATCATGGCCGTGCTGGCCCTGGCCATGCGCGATGCCGGTGAACTCGCCCAGGACACCCTGGTCGCCACCGTCATGAGCAATCTCGGCCTGCACATCGCCCTGCGCGCGGCCGGAATCACGGTGCGCACCACCGCCGTCGGCGACCGCTACGTCCTCGAGGACCTGCGCACCGGCGGCTACACCCTCGGCGGTGAACAATCCGGGCACGTGGTCTTCCCGAAGTTCGGCACCACCGGCGACGGCGTCCTCACCGGCCTCAAACTCATGGCCCGGATGGCCGAAACCGGCCGCACCCTCGCCGATCTGGCGGGGCTCGTGCAGACCGTCCCGCAGGTCCTGCTGAACGTCCCGGTCTCCGACAAGGCCGCCGTCGCCAAGGCCCCCTCGGTGCTCGACGCCGTCGCCGAGGCCGAACGCGAACTCGGCGAATCCGGCCGAGTCCTGTTGCGCCCCAGCGGAACCGAGCAACTGGTCCGCGTCATGGTCGAGGCCACCGACCCGGAAGCCGCCCAGCGCTTGGCCGACGACCTCGCGAAGCTCGTCGCCGCGGTCTGACGGTCGCTGCTCGCCGATAAGACGGCTCGCCGATAAGACGGCTCGATGGTCAGGCGGCGCGATGGTCAGGCGGCTCGGTGGTCGGGCGGCGCGCTGGTCGGGCGGTTCGGTGGTCGGGCGGTTCGGTGGTCGGGCGGCGCGCTGGTCGGGCGGTTCGGTGGTCGGGCGGCGCGCTGGTCGGGCGGTTCGGTGGTCAGGCGGTTCGGTGGTTGGGCGGCGCAGCGGTCCGCTTCCGAAGATCCGCGGCAGGGTGCGGGCGACCGGGCCTACGAACGTCCGCGCCCGCCGCTTGGTGGCCGCCTACGGGGGTCGGGGGCAACGCCCCCGAGTCCCTCCTCCATCCGTCGCGGGCGGGCTACTGCGTTTCGGTCAGCCGACCGGCGTCCATATGCCAGCGGCGGGTGGCTCGCACATTGTCGAGCATGCGGCGGTCGTGGGTGACGAGCAGGACTGTGCCCTCGAAGGATTCGACGGCCTGCTCCAGCTGTTCGATGGCGGGCAGATCCAGGTGGTTGGTGGGCTCGTCGAGCACCAATAGGTTGACTCCGCGCGCTTGCAGCAGGGCCAATGCCGCGCGGGTGCGTTCGCCGGGGGAGAGCGTGTCGTTGGGGCGCATCACATGTGGCCCGCGCAGCCCGAACTTGGCCAGCAGCGTGCGGACCTCGGCCTCCGGCCAGTCCGGGATCTGCGCACCGAAAGTGTCTGCGAGACTGTCGCTCCCGCGGAACAGTCCGCGCGCCTGATCGACCTCGCCGATCGCCACGGACGAGCCCAGCGTCGCGGATCCGCTGTCCGGCTCGGTCTTTCCGAGCAGCAGCGACAGCAGTGTCGATTTCCCGGACCCGTTGGCCCCGGTGAGCACAATCCGATCGCCCCAATCGACCTGCACGGTAACGGGTCCCAGCGTGAAGTCACCGCGCACCACCGTCGCACCCGACAGCGTGGCCACCACCGAACCGCTGCGCGGGGCGGCGGCGATGGACATCCGCAGCTCCCACTCCTTGCGCGGTTCCTCCACCGCGTCCAGCCGCTCGATCCGCTTGATCGTCTGCTTGATCTTCGACGCCTGCTTCTCGGTCGACTCGGCCCGCATTTTGCGACCGGCCTTGTCGGAGTCCGTCTTTCCCTTCCGCCGGGCGTTGCGGACGCCGTGCTCCAGCCAATTGCGCTGCATGACCGCGCGCGCTTCCAGCCCGGCCTTGGTATCGGCGAACTCGTCGTATGCCTCGCGCGCGTGCCGCCGCGCGATCTCCCGCTCGTCCAGATACGAGTCGTAGCCGCCGTCGTAGACGCCCACCTGCTGCTGCGCCAGATCCAGCTCCACGATTCGATTCACGGTGCGCGCCAAGAACTCCCGATCGTGGCTGATCACCATGAGCGGCTCGCGCACCCCGGTCACGAACTGCTCCAGCCGGGCCAGCCCATCCAGGTCCAGATCATTGGTCGGCTCGTCCAGCAGCAGAATGTCGAAGCGCGACAACAGCACCGACGCCAGCCCGGCCCGCGCCGCCTGCCCGCCGGACAGCACCGTCATCAGCGTCTCCAGTCCGTGCGGCAGGCTCTCGGCCAGCCCGAGTTCGGCCGCCACCTCCTCGGCGCGCTGCTCCAGATCCGCGCCGCCGAGCGCCAGCCAGCGTTCCAGCGCGGGCGAGTACTGGTCTTCGCCGCCGTCGGCCAGCCGTTCCGCGGCATCGTCCATGGTCTGCTGGGCCGCCGCGACTCCGGTTCGCCGCCGCAGGAATTCGAGCACCGTCTCGCCCTCGAGCCGCTCCGGCTCCTGCGCCAGATAGCCGACCGTGGCGTCCGGCGGACTGAGCGTGATCTCGCCTTCCGGTGCGTGACCGTCGGCCAGCATGCGCAGCAGCGTCGACTTGCCCGCCCCGTTCACCCCGACCAGGCCGATCACATCGCCCGGCGCCAGCACGAGATCGAGGTCACTGAACAGGGTCCGTTCGCCGTGTCCGGCCGCGAGTCCGCGCGCCTGAAGTGTGGTGCTCACCAGGGCGATTCTGCCCTGCTCAGGGTGGCACCCTGACCCCGCCCCCACCGAAGTTCAGGGTCGGAATGGGTCATGGGACCGATGTGCGCGGCCCCGGAAACGCGGAGAGTGGAGGCATGACAACACCGACCAGCACCCGCCGCCTCACCCGTTCGACCGATGACAAGTGGATCGCCGGCGTCTGCGGCGGCCTCGCCCAGTACCTCGGCTGGAACGCCGGCCTCGTGCGCCTGCTCTTCGTCCTGTCCTGCCTGCTGCCCGGGCCGCAGTTCATCCTCTACCTGATCCTGTGGCTGGTGATTCCGAAGCGCTGATTGCTCACAGGCCCTCGAGTTATCCACATTCGGTATCAAGCGGCTGCGCGGCCCCGGCGCGGATGACAGGATGAGAGTCACGTCACTGCGGAGGAGCGCACATGGTCACATCGGGTGATCTGCCGGGCTTGGAACTGCCGAATCTCGACGCGCATTCGGAACTCGGTGCGCTGGGTGCGGTGGAGCTAGAACATCCGACCCAGGACATCGATGGTGACGGTCAGCTCGACACCGTGACCACGAACAGTGATCACGCCATGCATGTTTGGACCGATCTGGATCATGACGGTTACGCCGACCACGTGACCGTTGTCGACTCCGGCGGTGACTACGCGGCATGGGAGTTCCATCATCACCCGGACGGGACCACCGAATGGGTGCGCACCGACGAAGGACGCCTGGGCAGCTAGCCGGGCGGGGGTTTCGATCGAGGGGGACGGATGGGTGGGTCCGACGTGCTCGGGGTAAGCACCGAGTCACTGCGTGGGGCGGCCGCGATGCTGCGCGAAGCCGCCACCACGCTCGGCCGGCAGTCGAACCGAATCGGCGAGCACGCCTTCGGAATCGGCAATGACGAGGCCGGGCGGAACTACCCGTCGCAGGGTTCGGGCGTGCATCACGGGGTGGAGCGCATCGCCGCCTGCCTGCGCGCTTGGGCGACCTCGGCTGCCGTGACCGCAGACGTATTCGACCGTGCCGCAGCCGAATACGATCGCATCGACAGCACCCGGGCGGCCGCCGTCGCGGGGGTGCATCCGTGAGCTTCGATCCGGCCGGCAAGACGATCGACGAGATACTCGATTACGGCGCACCGGGTTTGCAGTACTGGGAACACTTTCTGCCCCTGTACGAGGAAGCGTTCGGACCCTGCCGCAACGCCACCCTGTCGGGTTTACAGGCGGCCTACGACGAACAACGCGGCACCGACCTCGCGAAACTCGATACCACCCGCGGTGAAATGGCGAAGGCGCTCGAGAACGCCGAGACCCAATGGCAGCTGGAACAAGCCGTGGCACGGGATCTGACAGCAGCGTGGACCGGTGGCACCGGGGATCAAGCTCTGGCGATGCTCGATGCCCAGCTGCGCCGCGCCCGAACGGATCTCGACGCCACTCGAACTGCCGCGGCCGCGCTCGGCGAGGTGATCGAACCCATGCGCCAGGCGGTCCTCGCCAAGGCGAACGCCACCCTCGGGCTGCTTCCGCAAACCAGCGACGGCACAGTCGAACTCACGCTCGGCGGCAAAACGCCGGACGACATCGACACCCTGATAGCCGACCAGTCCGACCCCTGGCTGACCGACACCTTCCGTCCGGATGTCGAACACAAACTCGACCTGTTCACGACTGCTTGCGCGACAGCTGACGCGGCCTTCGAAAGCCATTACGGCGCGGTGCTCTTCACCTTGAATCAAGTGGTCGAGCTGCCCTACCCCTGCCCGCGGGAGATAGTCCTCCCACCGACCGCAACGGTTCCGCAGAGTGTCACGGCACCACCCGCTTACTCGTCCTCACCCGGTCCGGGTTCGATGCCGTTCCAATCGAGTTGGCCCGCCGCGCCGCAGTCCGCCGATAGGTCGGGTGCACCGGCGCAGCCGGCGTGGGGGTCCGGCGATGAATCGCGATCCGACCTCGGAGCGCCGGGACCGGCCACGGTCCGGCCCGCCGAATCATCCGGTGCGACTCCACAACCCGGGACGACAGCCGAAGCTCCCGACGCCGAAACTCGATCCCAGCCGCAGTCGGCGACCGGCTCCACAACCGACACCCTCCCCGCGTCCACCGGCGACACGTCGTCCCTGGGCGCTACCACATCGCGAGCGCTGACCTCCGGACTCGAATCGCTGACATCCGCTGTCCAGCAGGGCATCACAGGCGCGCTGACGAAACTCCAATCCCTACTGCCCACGGCAACCGGCCAGGAAGCAACCACCGGCACCGGCTCGACCGGCGAAACGAAGGGCGCGGCCGAAGGCGATCCGGGCGGCGAGACCAAGTCCGAAACCGCACCGGAGAAGGGTTCGGTGCAGACCGAATTCGACTTCGCCGGAAAGCATTTCGCTTTCGAACAATCGCCGACCGGCGAACTGCGCCTGACCGTCACCGACGAGACCGGCAGGGCACACACCTACACCCTGACGCTGGATGAACACGGTCTGCCGGTCCTCACCGAAAGCGAACAGTCACCCGCTACTCCCGCCGACGGTGCCGCCGCTGATTCGCAAGCACCGCAACCGAATTCACCTGCACCGCCGAGCTGCTCCGAACCCGCGCCGGATACCGGAGCCTCGCCGCACACGCCGGACGGATCGGGCTGTGCCCCACCCGAGGCCGCGGACGAGACGCCGCCGGAGGCCGTGCGCCCACCGGCCGAATCACCGGCTCCGGACTCCGCCGGCGCTGCCGGCGAACAAACGGGAATTCACTCGGGCGGTGGAATGTGTTCGCCGCCAGGGAAAGAACCTCCGCCGGAGGCCGGCCTGGATCCCGGGCCGATCGGCGGCTCGTCGGTGGATGAACATGGCGCGCCGCCGGGCGATTCGCCTGGAGCCGGACCTGCCGCTGGTCCGCCCGCCGAGGAAGGCGGAGTGCCGCCGCTTCCCAGCACGGATGCGCTCCCGCTACCGGATTACAGTCCGCGACCTGCCGAGATCCCCGAGGGCGGAGTCGACATCCCGGAGGCGGTGCCATGATCCGTACGTGCGTAGGCCGCTGGGGTCGCATGCCGCGGCGGGAGATACGCGGCGCAGCGGGTCCGGCGCGGCGGTGTCGACAACGGGCGCGGTCTTGTCGACAACGGGCGCGGTCTTGTCGACAACGGGCGCGGTCTTGTCGACAACGGGCGCGGTCTTGTCGACAACGGGCGCGGTGCTGCCTAAACCGGGCGCGGTGCCGTCGCCTACTTGCGCAACGCCTGGATGAGTTGCAGGACGGGCAGCTTCTGGGGCTGCTCCGGCTCTTCCTCCACCGCTTCGGGATCGACGATCTGAGTGTGCGGAATGAGGGCTTCGGGGTCGGCGAAGGGCTTGTACTTCTTGTCGCCGAGGACGGTGTAGTTGAGGAAGCCGACCAGGAGGCCACGCGTCACGCGTTCGGTTTTGGCTTCGTGCTTGCCCGCACCGAGGGCGGCCAGGGCGCGGCGGCCCTCGACCATGCCGTTGTGGCTGGCCTTGTCGACCGAGCGGAGAACCGCCGGACCGCCCCAGGCCGCGCCCAGGGGAACGGCATTCGAGCTCACCGAGTTGATGTCCGCGCCACCGAGGATGAGAGCGGGCGCGTCGATGCTCGGGGCGAGCGCCTCACCGGATGGGGCGGTCGGAGACGGGTAGAGCGCGGCCACCGCGGCGACCTCGCGCTGGGAGGCGGCGATGACGGCCGCGCCCGCACCCATACCGTGCCCGGCCAGGGCCAGCTTGTCGGGGTGCACGCTGATATCGCCGATGCCCAAGCGCACCCCGGTGCAGATGTCCAGGGTCGTCAGCAGATCCGTCGCCAGGTTCAGATGCGACGGGATGGGCCCGCGTTCGGTGTCCGGCGCGGCGGCCACGAAACCCCAGGAGGCCAGATGTTCCAGCGTTCGCCGATAGTTCGCGGCGCCGGCCAGCCAGCCGTGCGCGAAGGCCACGGCGGGCAGGTTCAGCCCCTTCGCGGGCGTGAAGACCACCCCCGGCTGCCCGGCGATGCCGAGATTGCCGCGCAGCACCTCATGGGGGCCGCGGGCTGTCAGGGTGCTCAGGAGCGATTTCACAGACGCCGACACGGAGACGAACTTATCCGATCGCGCCGGGGTTCGGGTGTTTCGCCCGGGTCTCGGTCCCCTTCGAATTCGCCGGCCCGCGCCTCCCGGTTAGGCTGGTGACCCATGTGCGGAATCGTGGGGTACGTGGGGTATAGGGAAGCCCTCGGCGTAGTGGTGGACGCGTTGCGCCGCATGGAATATCGCGGCTACGACTCCGCGGGGGTGGCCGTGCTGGACGGCGCCGGCGGACTCGCGGTGGAGCGCAAGGCCGGTCGCCTGGCGAACCTGGAAGCCGAACTCGCCGAAGCGGGAACGGATCGCTTCAGCGGCTCGACCGGCATGGGACACACCCGCTGGGCCACGCACGGCGCGCCGACCGATCGCAATGCCCATCCGCACCGGGACGGCAGCGGGCGGATCGCCGTCGTGCACAACGGCATCATCGAGAACTTCGTGCCGCTGCGCCGCGAACTCGAAACCGCCGGAGTGGAGCTGGGTTCCGATACCGACACCGAGGTGGCGGTGCATCTGGTCGCCCGCGCCTACGCCGACGGGGACACCGCGGGGGACTTCGTGGCTTCGGCGCTGTCGGTGGTGCGCCGGCTGGAGGGCGCGTTCACGCTGGTCTTCACGCACGCCGACCATCCGGGCACGATCGTCGCCGCGCGCCGCTCCACCCCGCTCGTGGTCGGCGTCGGGCAGGGCGAGATGTTCATCGCCTCCGATGTGACCGCCTTCATCGAACACACCCGGGAGGCAGTCGAACTCGGTCAGGACCAGGCCGTGGTGATCACCGCCGACAGCTACACGGTCACCGATTTCGACGGCAGGACCGAGGGCGTGCGGATCCGGCCGTTCACCATCGACTGGGATCTGGCCGCCGCCGAGAAGGGCGGCCACGACTACTTCATGCTCAAGGAGATCGAGGAGCAGCCGGCCGGTGTCGCCGACACGCTGATCGGGCACTTCGCCGATGGCAAGATCATTCTCGATGAGCAGCGGCTGCACGATCAGGAACTGCGCGAGGTCGACAAGGTCTTCGTGGTCGCCTGCGGCAGTTCGTATCACGCGGGGCTGCTGGCCAAGTACGCCATCGAGCACTGGACGCGGCTGCCCGTGGAAGTGGAGCTGGCCAGCGAATTCCGGTACCGCGACCCGGTGCTGGACCGCTCCACCCTGGTGGTCGCCATCTCGCAGTCGGGGGAGACCGCCGACACGCTCGAGGCCGTGCGGCACGCCAAGGAGCAGAAGGCGCGCGTGCTGGCCATCTGCAATACCAATGGCGCGCAGATTCCCCGCGAATCCGATGCCGTGCTCTACACCCGCACCGGTCCCGAGATCGGCGTCGCCTCCACCAAAGCGTTCCTCGCGCAGATCACCGCCAACTACCTCGTCGGTTTGGCGCTGGCGCAAGCGCGGGGCACGAAATACCCCGATGAGGTGGCGCGCGAGTACGCCGAACTCGAGGACATGCCGCGATTGGTATCGCAGGTGCTCGAGCAGGCTCCGCACATCCGGGAGATCGCGCGGGAGTTCGCGCACGAACCGACCGTGCTGTTCCTCGGTCGCCATGTCGGCTACCCGGTCGCGCTCGAAGGGGCTTTGAAGCTCAAGGAATTGGCGTACATGCACGCCGAGGGCTTCGCGGCCGGCGAACTCAAGCACGGCCCGATCGCGCTGATCGAGGACGGCCTGCCGGTGTTCGTCGTCATGCCCTCGCCGAAGGGGCGTGCGGTGCTGCACTCCAAGCTGCTCAGCAATATTCGTGAGATCCAGGCGCGGGGCGCCCGCACCATCGTGATCGCGGAGGAGGGCGACGACACGGTGCGGCCGTTCGCCGACCACCTGATCGAAATCCCGTCCGCGCCAACGCTGTACCAGCCGCTGCTGTCCACCGTCCCGCTACAGATCTTCGCCGCCGAAGTGGCGCAGGCGCGCGGCTACGACGTCGACAAGCCACGCAATCTCGCCAAATCCGTCACCGTCGAATAGTGCTGCGGCCGAACCCGATTCGGCCTACTGCTCGACCGTGACCACACCCTTCATCTCCGGATGCAGCGGGCACAGATACCGGAAGGTGCCCGCTGTGGTGAAGGTGTAACTCCACTCGCCGGTCCGGGTGATCGGACTGTTGATCCCCATCGCCGCATCCCCGATCCCCTGTACCGCGTGCGGAGCCTTGTCGGAGAACTTCCACGTCACCGTGTCCCCGACCTTCACCGTCACATTCGCCGGCGAGAACCTCATATCGTCCACCGCGACCGTGGTGGTCGCCGCCGGCCGCGGCCCGGACGGCACCGCCGCCGAACTGCTCGCCGCCGCCGTCGCAGACACCGTCCCCGATTTCGGCGAGTCCGACCCACACCCCGCCACCACCAGCGCCCCCGCCGAAACGGTTACCAGGAGCAGGGCACGCGCGGGCGAATAGCGTCGGATCGGCATGGCCGCCAGCGTAACCCCCATGGTTAACGGCCCATTCGCGGGCATTCCCGGGCGCCTCGTCAGCCACTGGACGGTCTCGACCGATATCGTTGCGGGCATGGCCGGTTACTCGGGCACGCCGCTACCTCGCAAGCTCGGTATCAAGGCGGGGGATCGAGTGCTGCTGGCGAACATGCCACCCGGTTTCGAACTCGATCCGCTGCCCGACGGCGTCGCGGTGCATCGCCGGGCGGGCCGGGGCGACTACGAGGTGATCGTGGGGTTCTGCGCCGATCGCGCCGCCCTGGTGCGCGGTTTCGAGAGTTGGCGCGGCCGCCTGACCCAGGCGGGCGGGCTGTGGCTGGCCTGGCCGAAGAAGGCCAGCGGCGTTCCCACCGATCTCAGCGAAAGCATCGTCCAGCAATACGGTTTGGCGTCCGGGCTGGTCGACAACAAGGGCATCGCCATCGACGACATCTGGTCCGGGCTGCGCTTCGTGGTGCGCCTGGCCGACCGCGAATAGGAGACGATCCGACAGTGCGCGGATATTTCACGGCAGACGAGGTACGCGCGGCCGAAGCCGAACTCTTCACCCGCGTCCCCGACGGAATGCCCATGCGCCGAGCCGCTTTCGGCCTGGCCGACGTCGTGGCCCGCGAACTCCGCGAACGCACCGGCGGAATCGCCGGCCGCACCGTAACCCTGCTGGTCGGCTCGGGTGACAACGGCGGCGACGCCCTCTGGGCCGGATTCTTCCTCCGCCGCCGCGGCGTAGCCGTCAACGCGATCCTCCTCGCTCCCGAGCGAGCACACGCCGCGGGCCTGGCCGCACTGCGCCGCGCCGGTGGCCGAGTAGTCGAATGCCGGGACGCTACGTCCGCCGGCGCGGGTTCCGGCGAGGCCGACGCCACCACGTCCACAGCGGAGGGCATTGCCGACGCGGCTGATTCGCATGGAGCAGCCGGGCCGAGCGGCGGGGTTTCGGATGCTGCTGCTCGGGCGGCGATCGGTGGCGCGGATCTGGTGATCGACGGGATCGTGGGGATATCGGGGCGGGGCGGGTTGCGGCCGCGGGCGGCGGAACTGGTAGCGGCGGTGCGGGTTCCGATTGTCGCGGTGGATCTGCCGAGCGGCGTGGATCCGGATACGGGGGCGGTGGCGGGGGCCGCGGTGCGGGCGGCGGTGACGGTGGCGTTCGGGGCGTACAAGCCGGTGCACGCGCTGGCGGCACCGTATTGCGGGCGGATCGAGCTGGTGCCGATCGGCTTACGGCTGCCGGAGGCGAAACTTGCTGCGCTGGAGCCGGAATCGGTCGGTGCGGGATGGCCGGTGCCGGGGGCGGCCGACGACAAATACACGCAAGGGGTGACCGGAGTTTGCGCGGGGAGCGCCACCTATCCGGGGGCGGCGGTGTTGTGTACCGGGGCCGCGGTCGCCGCCACCTCCGGGATGGTTCGGTATGCCGGGTCGGGAGCGGGGGAGGTGCTGGCGCATTTTCCGGAAGTGATTGCCGCGCCGAGTATTTCGGAGTCTGGCCGGGTACAGGCGTGGGTGTTCGGGCCCGGGGCGGGCACTGATTCCGGGGCTCGGGACCGGCTGGCGGAAGTGCTCGCCACCGACCTGCCCGTGGTGGTCGACGCCGACGGTCTCACCCTGCTGGCCGCCGATCCGAGCGTGCTGAAGACCCGCTCCGCGCCGACCGTGCTCACTCCGCACGCCGGTGAATTCGCGCGGCTGACCGGCCACGAACCCGGACCGGACCGCGTGGGCGCGGTCCGCGAGCTGGCCGAATCATGGCAGGTGACCGTGCTTTTGAAGGGCCGCGCCACCCTCGTCGCCGCACCCGGCCGGCCGGTGCTGGTGAACGAGGCGGGCGGGTCCTGGGCAGCCACCGCCGGATCCGGAGATGTGCTGTCCGGAATCATCGGCGCGCTGCTGGCAGCCGGTCGCGACCCCGCCTGGGCGGCGGCCGCCGCCGCCCGAGTGCACGCCCTCGCCGCCAACCTCGCCGCCCACGCCGACACCGCCGCCGGGGCCCCGATCTCGGCGTCCCCCTTGCTCGCACACGTCCGCGCCGCCATCGCCACCCTGCGCGAACTGGCCCCGCCCGCGCCGAATCGGCGTTGAATCGCCCGACCGGATTCGCGGCCGCGACTCCAACCTGGGCTATGCCGGCGACCGGATTCGCGTCCGAGCCACCCGAGTGACCGGGGGACGGCGGCCGCGGCGTCCCACTTGCGCCGACCCCACCTGCGCGGGTGTGATCCGTATCGCGCCGCCCGAGATGGCAGGATCGGGATTGTGAACAACCCCGGTCCGCAGTTGGAGACGCTCGTCGACCTAGATGCCATCGCCCACAATGTGCGCATTCTGGTCGAGGCCGCCGGGGATGCGGCGGTCATGGTCGCGGTGAAGTCGGATGGTTACAACCACGGAGCCGTGGAGGTGGGGCGCGCCGCGCTGGCGGCGGGGGCGCGCGAGCTCGGTGTCACCACGATCGCGGAGGCGGTGGCGCTGCGTGAGGCGGGGATCACCGCGCCGGTGCTGTGCTGGCTCAACACCTTCGACGCCGATTTCGGGCGGGCGATCGCGCACGATATCGAGATCGCGGTGTCGTCGGTGGCGCATCTCGAGGCCGTGGCCGAGGCGGCGCGGCGGCTGGGTCGGACGGCGACGGTTTCGCTGAAGGTGGATACCGGGCTGAACCGGAACGGGACTTCGGCGACCGAGTTCCCGCGCGTGCTCGAGCTGCTCAAGCAGTTGGTCGGCGAGGAGACGGTGCGCTTGCGGGCGATCTTCTCGCATCTGGCGAACGCGGACGAGCCGGAGCATCCCGCCAATGACATGCAGCGGGAACGGTTCCTGGAGTACATCGCCGCCGCCGAAGCGCACGGGCTGCCGCCGGAGCTGGTGCACCTGTCGAATTCCGCTGCGGCGCTGACCCGCCCGGACCTGGCCTACGACATGATCCGGCCCGGCATCGCCGTCTACGGCCTGTCGCCGATGCCGGAAATATCCGATTTCGGCCTGCGCCCGGCCATGACCTTCCGGGCCCGGGTCGCCCTGGTGAAGCAGGTCGCCGCCGGCGAGGGCGTCTCCTACGGCCACCGCTGGCACGCCGACCGCGACACCACCGTCGCGCTGATTCCCGCGGGCTACGCCGACGGGGTGCCGCGCCCGCTGAGCGGCCGCATCACCGTGGAGATCGGCGGTGAGCGATATCCCAATGTCGGCCGGATCTGCATGGATCAGCTGGTGGTGAACCTGGGCGACAATCCGGCCGGCATCCGCGCGGGCGATCACGCGGTCCTGTTCGGCGCCGAACCGCACCAGCCGCATGCCGACGAATGGGCCGAGGCGCTCGGCACCATCAACTACGAGGTGGTGTGCGGCCCGCGTGGCCGCGCGACCCGCACCCACATCGGAGGCACTCGATGATCGACGCACGCGGCCACCGCCTGCTGGCAACGGTCGAGGACACCGAAGCCCTCGGCCACGAACTGGCGGGCCAGTTGCAAGCCGGCGACCTGGTCATCCTCGACGGCCCCCTGGGCGCCGGCAAAACCGCCCTCACCCGTGGCATCGCCGCCGGCCTGGGCGTCGAAGGCCGCGTCAGCTCACCCACTTTCATCATCGCCCGCCAGCACCGCCCCGGCCCGCACCCCGGCGCCGTCGGCCTGGTACACGTCGACGCCTACCGCCTCGGCGGCGACCTCGACGAACTCGACGCCCTCGACCTGGAGACCGACCTAGATCACGCCGTAGTAGTCGTCGAATGGGGCCTCGGCGTCGCCGAACACCTCACCGACCGCCACCTCCGCGTCCAACTCCACCGCGAACCCGAATCCGACATCCGCACCATCGAATGGGAATGGGTAGCCGCCACCACCTGACCCCAACGCACACCTCCCAACCCTCCCCCGAAACGCAACAACTGATTTCGCAAGAATCGGGGTAACTCCCCGGGGACGCCCAAAATAGTTGCGGCCCCCAACCGCCGAACCGCATGCAGAACAGGCAACGGCTCCCAAGCCACGCGCTGAAGTCCCGGAGAGGCGGAATAGTATTGTTGGGCCAATCATGTTGATATTGGCTGTCGACACCGCGACGCCCGCTGTCACGGCGGGACTGGTGGAACTGGAACCGGCGGAACCCGGGCCGACTCCTCGAATCACCACGGTCATCACGAAAGTGACCGTGGATGCTCGTGCGCACAACGAGGTGTTGACCCCGCAGATTCTGGCCTGCCTGGCCGAGTCGGGGCGCTCGCGTTCGGAGATCGACGCCGTTGTCACCGGGATCGGTCCCGGACCCTTCACCGGTCTGCGGGTGGGCATGGCCACGGCCGCCGCGTTCGCCGATGCGCTCGGCGTCCCGGTTTACGGCGTGTGCAGCCTGGACGCCATCGCCGCCGACACCGAGACCTACGTCGCGGACCGCGCGCAGGACGAGCCCGTCGAACTGCTGGTCGTCACCGATGCCCGCCGCCGCGAGGTCTACTGGGCGCGCTATCGCGCCGAGGGCCGCGTCGAGGGCCCGCAGGTGAGCAAGCCCGCCGACCTGGATCAGGGCACCGCCAACCTGATCGCCGGATCCGCCTCGCACGTCGACTATTTCGATCTGCCGGTGCTGCCCGTCGAAACCCCGTCTCCGGCCGGGCTGGTGCGCTGCGCCGCCCGCGCTCTGCTGGCCGGAACCCCGCCGGAGCCGCTCGTGCCGCTGTATCTGCGCCGCCCGGACGCCGTCGAGAAGAGTTACGCGCAGGTGGGCCGATGACCCTCCGCATCGCACCGATGCGGCCGTCCGACGTGACCCGCTGCGCGCAGCTCGAACAGGTGCTTTTCCCGGAAGACGATCCCTGGCACGAGGTTTCGTTCCTGTCGGAGCTGGCCGGACCGCACAATCGTTACATCACCGCCCGCGACGAGGACAACCGCATGCTCGGCTACGCGGGTATCGCGCTGCTCGGCGATCCGGAGCATCCGGAGGCCGAGATCCACACCATCGGCGTGGATCCGGAGTTGCATCGCGGCGGTATCGGCACGCTGTTGTTGCAGGCGCTGCTGGCCGAGGCCGGTAAGCGCGGCGGCCCGGTGTTCCTGGAGGTCCGCACCGACAACGCGCCCGCGATCGCGCTGTACGAGAAGCACGGCTTCCACATCATCGGATTGCGCAAGAACTACTACCAGCCCAGCGGCGCCGACGCCTACACCATGCGTAAGCCCGCGGTGGCCGGGTTCCCGCAGGACGTCAACGGATCTTCGATGGGGACGACGGAGGTCTTGTCGTGATCGTCATGGGTATCGAAAGCTCCTGCGACGAAACGGGAGTCGGCATCGTGCGGCGGCTGCCGGACGGCAGCTGTGAGCTGCTGGCCGACGAGGTCGCCTCCAGCGTGGATCAGCATGCGCGTTTCGGCGGTGTGGTGCCGGAGATCGCTTCGCGCGCGCACCTCGAGGCCATCGTGCCGGCCATGCGCCGGGCGCTGGCGGCGGCGGGTATCAGCAGGCCGGACGCGCTCGCCGTCACCATCGGCCCGGGTCTGGCCGGTGCGCTGCTGGTCGGTGTGGCCGCCGCGAAAGCGTATGCGGCGGCGTGGGATATCCCGTTCTACGCGCTGAACCATCTCGGCGGGCACGTCGCCGTCGACACCCTCGAGCACGGCCCGATGCCGCCGGCGGTCGCGCTGCTGGTCTCGGGCGGGCACACCCATCTGTTGCAGGTCACCGATCTGGCCCAGCCCATCACCGAGTTGGGCAGCACCGTCGATGACGCCGCCGGTGAAGCGTTCGACAAGGTGGCGCGGCTGCTCGGGCTCGGTTATCCGGGCGGTCCGGTGCTGGATTCCATTGCGGCCGAAGGTGATCCGGCGGCAATCAATTTCCCGCGCGGTATGACCGGCCCCCGTGACCCGCGCTACGACTTCTCCTTCTCCGGTTTGAAGACCGCGGTGGCCCGCTATGTCGAAGCCGCCCAGCGGGAAGGCCGGGAGCTGCCGATTCCGGATATCGCCGCTTCCTTTCAGGAGTCGGTCGCCGATGTGCTCACCATGAAAGCCGTCCGGGCCGCACAGGATGTGGGCGTGGACACCCTGGTGCTGGGCGGCGGCGCGACCGCCAACTCCCGCATCCGCTCGATGGCCGAAGAGCGTTGCGCCGCAGCGGGTATCACCCTGCGCGTGCCCAAGCCGCGCCTGTGCACCGATAACGGCGTCATGATCGCCACCCTCGGCGCGCACGTGATCGCCGGTGGCGCACCGCCTTCCGAACTCACGGTCGCCACCGATCCCGGCCTCCCGGTCTCGGTCAGCCGTATCTGAGCCCGCCGCCCCGTCATTCCAGCGTGCTTTTGGCTGGAATCCACACGGTTCGCTTTGGATCCCGGCTAAAGGCATGCCGGGATGACGAGGAGCTAGCGCAGGATCGGGAACGGTGAGGCGGTGCTCCGCCCAGCTGCCGCTTCGATGAAGTCGACGGGCGGCGGCAGCTCGGCGAGCAGCGCGGCCGTCTCCGCGAGGGCCGTGGCGGGCACCAGCTCCGGCGGCAGTTCGAGTGCGCGCAATACGTCCAGGAGGTGAATCGTGGCCTCCAGCAGGACGATCCGTACCCCTTCGGCCAGCGTGATCATTCGCCCGGTCGAACCCCACGGTGCGACCACTTCCGGCGGCGCGGACCGCAATTTCCGCACCGCGTTCGCCCCGCGCACCCGGAATCGATCGGTCAGCTCGTCCGGCGTACACGAAACCGATTCCGCCGCAGCCTGATCCGCGACGGTATCGGCGAGGGTATGGGCCAGCCCGTCCGGTTCGTTGAATCCGCGCAGCGCCTCGGCCGCCGTGCACACCCGGTCGATGCTGCCGGGCCCGGGCAGCTCCGCCGGGGTGTCGAACGCGACCGGCATGAGCGAATGGTGCGCGAAGATCGCGGCCACATCCCAGCCCGGGCAACGACTTTCCGCCCGCCACTGCTGTTCGTCGAGCCCCGCCCCGAGCTCGCCCCACACCGCCCAGATCTCCTCGAGCGCATCAACCCTGCTGCCGTAGAAGTCGTCCATGATTCGACTTTGGCACAGCTCGCGCGATCCGGTCCGGGTATGTGAGCCCCCCTGACATGCGACCGCGACCGGGGATCTGTCCGCGGTCGCGATGAGAGATGGGTGGACTAGTCGGTCGGGCGCACCAGGGTGGTGGTGCCGCCGGCGCCGGAGCCGGTATTGGCGCGGCCGGTGGTGCTCGGCGTCGTCGATCCGGTGGTGCTCGTCGCGTGCGACCCCGTGGTGCCGCTCTCGGTGGTGGTCGGCAGCGGCGTGCCCAGCAGCGGCCCCAGAATGCGCGGCAGGTCCGCGGGGAAGGGAATCTGCGGGAGATCGGGATCCGGCCGCAGCGGTGGCTGCTGGACGGTCGTGGCGGGCGTCTGGCTACCGCTGGGGAGCCCCGACTGCCCGGCGGTGGGCGTGGGGGCCGGGATGGAGTTCTTGACGGTCCCGCGACTCTGCCCGGCCGTGGTGGTCGCGGGCGCGGGCGCGGTGGTCGGCGCGCTGGGATTCACCGGCACCGACACCCCGGTGGTGGTGGGCGAGTAGTTGGTGCCCTGCGGTTCGGGGACCAGCTCCTTCACCCCGTATCCGATGATCAGCCCCACCACCACGATGGCGCCGGCGAGCGTGCCGGCCAATTTGGTGAAGGTGCCGACGGGCGCGTCCGAACCCAGGCTGATCACCTGGAAGGCGGCCGGTGTGGTGGTGTCCGCGACCAGCGCCGCGCCCTTGGCGATGGCCGATTCCGGTTCGGGCACGGTGAAAACCGGTACGTCGAGCTGCTTTTCGAGGCTCTCCACCACGGCCGGGGTGTTCGCCCCGCCGCCGAGCACCGCGACCGCCTCCGGGAACTTCGGGGCCCGCGCGAACGCCCCGCGGGCGAATACCGCCAGCTCGCGTAGCAGGTCGGCGACGAGCTCGTCGAAGTCGACGCGGGTGAGCTTGAGCGGCTGCCCGGCCACATGGTCGATGGTCACCGCCGGCGCGATGGACAGGTGCTCCTTGGCGGCGCGGCTGCGGTTGAGCAGCATGCCGCGATTGGGCCGGGTGCCGCGGCGGGCCAGATGGCAGTCCAGCAGGTGTTGCAGGATCAGCTCGTCCATGGCGTTGCCGCTGACCACGGTGGTGCGCTCGGAGCGCAGCACGGTGTCGTCGGCGTGGTCGGCCACGGTGACGGTGGCGCCGGTGGCCCCGAGGTCGATGATGGCGACCGTCTCGTAGCGGTCCAGCAGGCCCGTGTGGCGCAGAAACGCCAGGGCGGCGGTGCTTTCCGGGATGAGCTTCACATTGTGGCGCTGGCGGCCGATGGCGGAGCGGATGATCTGGGCCTGTTCCCGGTCCCGGTAGGCGACCGCGATCTCGCCGGGCGGACTCGGTTCGGGATCGGCATGCGCGCCGTTGCGGGCGATCGGGTGGGCGCCGACCGGGTGCACGGTCTCGCGCGGGATCTGGTTGGTCATCAACTCGATCGAGGACGCCACCAGGTCTCCGAGATCGGAGTGGGCGGTGTCGGCGGTGACGACGCGGTAGTCGAAGTTCTGGGCGCCGTTGGGCGCGGTGGCGACGGTTGCCGAGCACACCACCTCGCTCCCGGCGGATATGCCGAGGGATGTTCGCATGTTCACCTCCCTTCGAGCGGATGGTCCCGGTGTAACCGACCATCTCGAACGGACTGCGGAGGCGTCCTGCGGGTAACGGACGACTCCGAGCTACGGATCAAGCCGGACCCTTGTCCGATGGGGCGTCGGGACCAGCCGGCGATCAACTGCGGTCTTGCTCTCGTCTCATGCCTGCACGGACGATGCCGCACAGTTAGCGGGGTGAAGCGATTATGTAACTCTCGGCGGTGTGCGTGACGGGGCCTGATCGGGCCAGCCGCGCGACCGCCGTCAATAGTGTCACAATCCGTTATCCGAACGTTACAGATTTTCGGATTTCTTTGGAAGCCCTCAGAATCCCTGCCCGCTCACTCGGCGAGTCGCGTTGTCCAGCGGGATTGCACGGTTGTCCTGCGGCATTGCATCTGTAAGTACAGTCGCGGTAGCAGAGCCCGCCCTTGAGCGCTGGCACTCACGTGTATAGAGTGCTAGTCGGCACTGGTTTTGTGCTCAGCTGCCAGCGCAAGACTTCTGGGCAGGGGTCCCGGCACCCGCGACGACGGGGCGCAATGCACAGAGTCGGACAAGACCGAAACCGTGAGTCCGAGGCAACCCGCCTCGGACGAGAAGAATCCCCTGAAAGTGGAGGGCTCACTGTGGCGAGCGTGAACATCAAGCCGCTCGAGGACAAGATCCTCGTCCAGGCCAACGAGGCCGAGACGACGACTGCCTCCGGCCTGGTCATCCCCGACACGGCGAAGGAGAAGCCCCAGGAGGGCACCGTCATCGCCGTCGGCCCCGGCCGCTGGGACGAAGACGGCGAGAAGCGCATCCCGCTGGATGTCAAGGAAGGCGACGTCGTCATCTACAGCAAGTACGGCGGCACCGAGATCAAGTACAACGGCGGCGAGTACCTGATCCTGTCGGCGCGCGACCTGCTGGCCGTCGTCACCAAGTAGGGAACGACCAACTTTCGCCCCGGCGTCGTCGCTGCTAGAGCAGTTCCGGCCCGGGGCGGAGTGCGTTCTCCCCCAACTCATTTCAGGAGTAGATAACACATGGCAAAGCAGATCGAGTTCGACGAGAAGGCTCGCCGGGCTATGGAGCGCGGCGTCGACAAGCTCGCCGACGCCGTCAAGGTCACCCTCGGCCCGCGCGGCCGGCACGTGGTGCTGGCCAAGGCCTTCGGCGGCCCGACCGTCACCAACGACGGCGTGACCATCGCCCGCGACATCGATCTCGAGGACCCGTTCGAGAACCTGGGCGCGCAGCTGGTCAAGTCCGTCGCCACCAAGACCAACGACGTCGCCGGTGACGGCACCACCACCGCCACCGTGCTGGCGCAGGCGCTGATCAAGGGCGGCCTCAAGAACATCGCCGCCGGCGCCAACCCGATGGTGCTGGGCAAGGGTATGCAGAAGGCCGCCGAGGCCGTCGCCGCCGCCCTGCACGCCGCCGCCACCCCGGTCACCGGCGAGAAGTCCATCGCGCAGGTCGCCACCGTCTCCTCGCGTGACGAGGAGATCGGCAACCTGGTCGCCGAGGCGCTCACCAAGGTCGGCAAGGACGGCGTCGTCACCATCGAGGAGTCCTCGGGCCTCCAGACCGAGGTCGCCATCACCGAGGGCGTCCAGTTCGACAAGGGCTACCTGTCCCCGTACTTCGTCACCGACGCGGAGACCATGCAGGCCGTCTTCGAGGACGCCTGGATCCTGCTGAACCGCGACAAGATCAGCTCGCTGCCCGATCTGCTGCCGCTGCTGGAGAAGATCGCCGAGTCCGGCAAGCCGGTCGTCATCATCGCCGAGGACATCGAGGGCGAGGCGCTCTCCACCCTGGTGGTCAACGCGATCCGCAAGACCCTCAAGGTCGTCGCGGTCAAGGCCCCGTTCTTCGGTGACCGCCGCAAGGCGTTCCTGGACGACCTGGCCATCGTCACCGGCGGCACCGTGGTCAACCCGGACCTGGGCATCACGCTGCGCGAGGCGGGCGTGGACGTGCTGGGCAAGGCCCGTCGCATCGTCGTCACCAAGGACGACACCACCATCGTCGAGGGTGCGGGCACCCAGGACGCCATCGACGCGCGGGTTTCCCAGCTGCGCAAGGAGATCGAGAACACCGACTCCGACTGGGACCGCGAGAAGCTGGAAGAGCGGCTGGCCAAGCTGGCCGGCGGCGTCGCGGTGATCAAGGTCGGCGCGGCCACCGAGACCGAGCTCAAGGAGCGCAAGTACCGGGTCGAGGACGCGGTCTCCTCCGCCAAGGCCGCGGTCGCCGAGGGCATCGTCCCCGGTGGCGGCACCGCTCTGGTGCAGGCCGCCGCCACCCTGGTGGAGCTGCGCGACTCGCTGACCGGTGACGAGGCGGTCGGCGTCGAGGTCGTGCGCAACGCGCTGCTGTCCCCGCTGTACTGGATCGCCAGCAATGCCGGCGTCGACGGCGCGGTCGTGGTCGCCAAGGTCACCGAGGGCAAGGACGGCTTCAACGCGGCCACCCTGACCTACGGCGATCTGGTCTCCGAGGGCGTCATCGACCCGGTCAAGGTGACCCGTTCCGCGGTCGAGAACGCCATCTCGGTGGCGCGCATGGTGCTGACCACCGAGTCGGCCATCGTGGAGAAGCCGGCCGAGGAGCCGGAGCACAGCCACCACGGGCACTCGCACTAGCCTGCGGCTCCGCTGACGCGGGTAACGGGCAAGCCCCCGGACGGGTAACCGTTCGGGGGCTTTGTCATCGGGGGAGACGGCGGACGGTGCCGGTTCGCCCGTCGATTCAGATTCCGAGGCGGCCCAGCAGCCGCTCGGTGTGCTCACGATCGTGCTCGCGCACCAACTCGCACCCGGCCTCGAGGGCTTCGTGCACCACGGGATACATGTTCGACGGCCGCCACTGCGTGTGCATGCCCTTGGGCTCCACCAGCAATAGCGCCATACCCTCCAGCAACGGCAACTCCGACGGCGATGCCGAGCCCGGCATGAACATGAATCCCGGCGGGGCGAAATTGAAGCGCTGATAATCCAGCAGATGCGCCGAGGCCGCGTAATCGGCCGGTGTCAGAGCGTGATTGCGCGCGTACCGCACCGCGAGCGGATCCACCGGCTCGGCATCCAGATATCCGGGCCCCGTATGCCGCAGCAGCGCATCCTGCAACAGCGCATAGCAGTGGTAAAGCCGGTCCCGCACCGCCGTCAGCCGGAATTCGAAGGCGCGCCGATTCTTTCGATCCAGCACCAGCAGATCCAGATCGTCGTGCAGCGTGAAGACCTCGCGCAGGAAGGACGGCACCAGTTCGCTGTCCTCGAGATCGTCCAGCAGCTCCAGCACGTCCGGCCGCGCCCGCCAGCGTTTGCGTGTCTCCTTGGACCGGCACAGCATGGTCATGGCCGCCGGAATCGCCAATTGCGCCGCCGCCCGGGTGGTTTCGTCCGGGTCCTCGGAGAGCGCCTCCAGTAGCCGCAGCAGCAATTGCAGCGTGGCATCGATGGCGGCCCCCGGATCCGCCCCGTTCTCGACCATGGTGCCGCACAGCAGTGCCAGCAGCGCGGTGTGGAACAGATCCCCGCCCGGCATCAGATTGCGGAGCGAGACGACGCCGGCGGTGAGCTCCGCGAGCGTGCTACCGGATTGGACCCGCGTGATCTCGGCTCGCACGTCCGGGGGCAACAGGATGCCGTGCCCGCCGGTGAACGACGCGATCTCCGCCGGATCGGTTTCGGCCGCGACGAATTCGCTCAGCGCCCGCAGTGTCATGACAGATTTCCCCCGAACCGATGTGTCTCACTGCAAACCTAGCAGTGGACACCATCGGATTTCGGGCGTGGAAAGAACCGGGCGGGCGACCGAAACTGGGTGTACGGGAAAGGGTCAGTCTCGGAGCGAGTGGGTGCTGCGGCCGTTTCCTGGACGGAAACCGTTGGGAGAGTGGTGGATCGCGGTCGGCGGCGCCGGGTCGGTGGCGATGGCGGCGAGGAGGCGGTCGCGAAGGGCGGGCGGTGGCGCGGTGGCCACCGTCGAAGCTAACTGGGCGAGGACTTCTCGGGTCTGCTGCACTTCCTGGGTGAAGTCGGCGCGCAGTATCGGGTCATCGGTGTCGAGCAACTCCGCCACTGCGCGCTGATCTTCGTCGCCGATCGATCCGAGCGCGACAGCGGCCGCGAGATCGATCTGGCTTTCGTTCATCTCACGTCACTCCCAAACTTTTCTTGAGTCGTGTCAGTCCGTCCCGAATACGGGACTTAACGGTCGGTAATCCTACGCCCAAATACGCCGCTACCTCGGCATACGTCCGGCCACCGAAGTAGGCGAGCGAGATCGCTTCCCGCTGCGTCTCCGTCAGGGTGGCCAAACCGGCCCGGACCGCCTGCTGTTCCAGCCGTCGACCAACTTCTTCGGTGACTTCATCGAATTCGTTACCGAGAGTGCTGGTGCCGTAGGCGACTTCGCGCAAGGCATGGGCCTGTTCGGCGCGCACGCGATCCACCGCGCGGCGATGAGCCAGCGTCATCAGCCAGGTGACCGCGGAGCCCTTGGCCGGGTCGAAGTTGGCCGCGGTACGCCAGAGCTGGAGATAGACCTCCTGGGTCGTCTCCTCCGCGTAGCCGGGATCGTGCAGGACCCGTAGGACCAGGCCGAACACTCGGGCGCTGGTGCGGTCGTACAGCTCGGCGAACGCCTGCTGATCCGACTGCCCGCAGCGTTCGAGAAGTGCGGCGAGTTCGAGGCTTTCGGCTGCGCGTGCCGTGATCGCAGAGTCGGGCGTCGCCACCCGCTCGTTCCTCGAACTCTGGAACGAGTCGCCCTCTGCGGCCGGCGGCCGCGTTGTCACAACGCTCCATTCTGTGTCATCGGCCACGAGGGTAGCGTGCCGCTATGACCTCCTCTCGGTGGGGGGTATCGGCAAAACGACTGTCGCACAAAGTTTTTCCGTTTTGTACCGACTCGCCCTATTTGCGATTCGAGAGACACGCCGATGCGCGCAGGGTTGGCCGGGCACAACCAATCGCTGCCCCGCAGTGGCCGGTTGTTTGCTAGACATTCGGCGCGCCGGGGCGCACGGATGGGAGGAAATTGCAAATCACACCGCTGTGTTCAGCGGGAACGGCACCCTGCGCCCCGATCGCCCCGATGGTGCACAACCGTCACAGGTCGCCGGCTACGCGACTACCCGGCGGCGGTTGCGGCGGGCGTGCATCTCGCGCTCGGTCTCGGACATGCCGCCCCAGATTCCGTAGGGCTCGCTGACCTTCAGGGCGTGCGAACGGCACTGTAGGAGCACGGGGCAGGCCCGGCAGACTTCCTTGGCGCGCATCTCGCGCTGCGAACGGGCGCGGCCGCGTTCGCCGTCCGGGTGGAAGAAGACCGAAGAGTCTTGACCCCGGCAGGAACCACGCATCTGCCAATCCCAGACATCGGCGTTCGGACCAGGGAGGTGGGTCGGCATAGGCATGTGAACTCCTTATGGTGCGAGCTCGTCGGCATTGTCGAGCGGTGCTTGTGGCTAACAGTGGGCCGCATCGCCGGTGCCCGGCGATCGCACTCCGCCGATGCCGCAATTTCGCACGGCACCAACGTCGGCGATGTCGTACGTTAGGTCGGGGAACGAAATCGAGTCAATAGTTTGTCCCTCTGCGATCCAAATACCAGGACATTAGAGAATTAACATCCCCTCTATTTACAAAGTGGCCTCACTGTGGTGATACTGATCGGTTGCCCAGGAGCGGGGGATCGCACTGATAGCCCATCCGACTAGCGAAAATGCCTGGTAGAACTTGCTTTTCGCACTCGAATCCGAGCAATACCGGCTATGCGCCGCAGTCGACCCGAGTGATCTCGAGCATTGCGCTCTCCGCTCTGAGTAGGGTGCAGATGGCCACCCCGAGGCCGGTAGGTTAATAGCGCGAAACGCCATACGAATTTCTTACGGGCGTGCTAGCCGATAGCGAGGACAGATTTACCGAGTGGAAACACAAAGCCGCTTGTGAATGCTGACAGGTAGCTGAGGATTCGTGCTATGGCGCCCGCAAAGCCGGGCGGCGGCACTGGTTACAGTGCGGCGGTGCCTGTGCCCGAAGTGAACTCCGTGCTCGCCGCCACCGCCTTCGGCGCCACCCCCGAGCGAGCTGCCACCGGATTGCCCGTCCCCGCCGACGCCACCGAATCCTGGCTGCGCGCCGTCGCTCTCGGCGGCGCCGGGCACTACGCCGCGGCCCGCGCCGAACTCCGCCGCGCCCGCCGCGCCACCACCGATCCGGTGCTGCGCTCCCTCACCCACAGCACCGAGGGCTCCCTGCTGCGCCAACTCGGGTGGCACAGCTACGCCGCTGTCTCCGATGGCCGCGCCGCCGCTCTGGTGCTGCCCGGCCCGGTCCGCACCCCCGGCACCCCGGACTCGGAAGCGGCTCGTGCCGAAGCGGTTTGCGACGCGTTGACGGGCTTGGCCGCGGACGCGCTGGGCACCGCGCGCCCGGCCCTTGCCGCCCGGCTGCTCGAACGTTGCCGTACGCACCTGGAAATTCATCTCCCCGATCCGGACACGGCGTGGCGTCAGCGGGTCCGGCTGCACTGGGTGAGTGCCGAAACCGCGCTGTCGGCACCGGGATCCGGCTTGATCGCCGCGCCTCCGCCCGGCGCGCTCGCCGATTGCGAACGCGCGCATTCCGATCCCGCGCTCGCCCACGCCGAAGCGGCGCTGGCGCTGGCCGAACGCGCGCCCTCGCAGCGCCATCGGGTGAAATCGCGGCTACTGGTGGCCGCCGCGTCGACCGTCGCCGGCGATCTCGAGCGTGCCCGCGCGCTGGCCGCCGAGGTCGATTCGCAATGCGCGGAATTCGAGCTGCGACCGTTGCGCTGGGCCTGCGCCATGCTGCGCGCGGGCATCGATCCGGCCGGTGACGGCGCCCTCGTCGCCGCGGATACCGAGCGGTTGCTGAACATCCGCGGCGGGCGATTCCGTTCGGCCGCCGATCATCTCGCGCGACCCTGAGTGTTCTCCGGGAGGTCCCTGAATCCTCCCCGAGAGTGACCCCGTAACACCTGTCTCGAATGCGTCAGCCGCTATTGTTGACGCGTTCCGCCCCTCCGCGGAAGCACCGCCCCTCGGGCGAAGTGCCACTCGTAACGCCAGGAACAGCTCTGACGATGAACAACACGGGTGAGGAGTTGGATCCCGCAGTCGTCGCTGCCGCCGCGCAGGGCGACAGGTCTGCGCTCGCCCAGGTACTGGAGAGCATCCGCCCCTTGGTGGTGCGGTATTGCCGTGCGCGCATCGGTTCCGCCGAACGCGGATCGCTCTCCGCGGACGACGTCGCGCAGGAGGTATGTCTGGCCGTGATGACCGCCTTGCCGCGTTATCAGGACCAGGGCCGACCGTTCATGGCTTTCGTGTACGGCATCGCCTCACACAAAGTCGCCGACGCTCATCGAAACTCCGCCCGTAACAAGGCGGACGCCATGGCCGAAGTACCGGATGTCATATCCACCGACCAGGGACCGGAGCAGCGAGCTCTCGAATCCGAAACCAGCCGGCAGATGAACGCTCTGCTGGCGACACTTCCGGAGAAGCATCGAGAAATCCTGATCCTTCGCCTGGTCATGGGTCTGTCGGCAGAAGAAACCGCAGTTGCCGTGGGCAGTACGGCAGGTGCTATACGAGTCGCCCAGCACCGGGCACTCGCGAAACTCAAGTCTCAAGTGGCGAGGGCAGGTGAAATGTATGGCTAGGGATGGCGAGCGCGGTCGGGGCGACTTCAAGGCGCGACCTGGATCGCAGAACAGCGGTCCCTACGCCGAGGCGTCGGGTGACACCGGGCCGGTGGACATCGCCGCGGTACGCCGCGACGATGCCCTGATCGATGCCATCTCCGGCGACGGGCCCGTGCAGACGGGCACCGCGGAGGAATATCAGTTGGCCGCGTTGCTGGCGAACTGGCGAGCTGAGATCGTGGCCGAGCCGATGCCGGCCGGACCGGACCTGGACACCATCGTCGCCGCGGTCAATCAAGAGATCGGCGCCCGCACGGCGCGGATCAACGCGCATGCCGGGGGGCGACTACGGCTGGTGCGGCCCATTCTGGGCGCGGCGGCGGCCATCGCCTTGGTCATCGGCGGTCTGACGGCGTTCTCCTACAACGCGGCACCCGGCGATCCGCTGTGGCGGATCAAGGAGGTCGTGTTCAGTGAGCAGGCCCAGACCACGGTCGTGGCGCGGGCGGACGGTGACCTGATCGAGGCCCAGAAGCTGATCGAGCAGGGCAAGCCGCAGGAAGCCGCCATCGTCATGGAGCGCGCGCAGGCGAATGCCAGCCAGGTCAACGACAGCGGCAAGAAGGACGATCTGCTCGATCGCTGGCAGGCCCTGCTGGCCCAGCTGCCGCCCGCGGTACAGGCCACGCTGGCGCCGACCACGACGCCGTCCACGCCGACCACCGGTGGGCAGCCGTCGGTGAGCACGCAGCCGAATGCCTCTGGCGGGCCTTCTGTTCCGCCCACCACGGGCAGCAACGGTGGCGGCACGGGCGTCGATCCGACCATCATGTCCACGCCGGAACCAGGTACCGGCGGTCCGAGCACCGGCGGCCACACCACGGTGCCGACACAGCCGACCCAGCCGTCGCCCGAACCGTCGGAGCCTTCCGTACCGACCGGCGGGCCGATCGTCACCACCACCGCTACGGTTCCGACCGCCAACCCGGGTACGGGTGGCGGTCAGCCCGTTACGCAGCCTCCGGTGGAGCAGCCGTCGGCCGGTGTGCCGACGGTGCCGCAGACGCAGCCGAACACACTGCCGACCGCGGGTATCACCATGCCGAGCTTCCCGGCTCCGGGTAACACGCGCTAGTCCGCTTCCAGGGCACGAAAACCGGGCCTGCGTTCCGCGAGGGACGCAGGCCCGTAATCGTTTTCAGCGGGTCGCGGTCGCGATCAGAGATCGAACCCGTCGAACCCGTCGCCGTGCAACGCCTCGTTCATCGAGGCATCGGCGTATCCACGGCAGTAGTCCCAGGTGACGTACGCCTCGGGAGTCGGGTCGTAGGCGGGTTCGTGCGGGCGCACCGTGCCGTCCACCAATAGCTGGAGGAGGTTGGCGCGCAACATATCCCAGTCGTGGTAGTGATCCTGCCGACAGTCCTCGCAGCTGACGACCAGCCCGCGGATACCGCGGTGGGCCAGCAGCGCCTCGTAGACCGCGAGGTCGGCGAGATCCTCTTCGACCGCTAGGCGCTCGTGAGGATCCAGCGGTTCCCCCGGCTCGATGGCATCGAGCGCGGCCGACGGGTCGGAGGGGTCTCCGGCGAATGGATCCGGCGGCAAGCCAGGTGGTAGATGGTCACGCACAGGTCCACGGTACGCAGAGACCACCCCTCCGCGCCAGCGCTGACGCCCATTTGCCCCCACTTCGCTGGTGGCGAAGCACACAGTGTCCCAGTGTGAAAGCACACAGCGCGGGGTGAGTAGTTCTACGCGGTGTCCGACGAGGCACGCTACAGCGCTCGGTGGCCGCGCGCACACCGGCGCGCTGCCACCGGCGCGAGTCCGGGCGTGGGTGCGATCCGGAATCGGTGGACCGATACCATGGTTGACCAAGAGCCGGGTAGGAATTTCCGGCATTGTCATTCATCCACTCGTTCGCCGGGTATCCGGGCCGGAGAACGAGGACTTAGGTCCAGGAGGGGTCGATCCGATGAGCAGTCCCGTGACGGGCGAACGAAACAACGGCCGCCCTCATACGGGCGGCGACGATCCGAACAAGATCGCGATGCTGGGTCTCACCTTCGACGATGTGCTGCTGCTTCCCGCGGCGTCCGATCTCATTCCGAGTTCGGTGGACACCTCGAGCAAGCTGACTCGCGACATCACTCTCCGCACCCCGCTGGTGAGCTCCGCGATGGACACCGTGACCGAGGCGCGCATGGCCATCGCCATGGCCCGCGCGGGCGGAATGGGTGTGCTGCACCGCAATCTGTCGGTGGAGGCGCAGGCCGCGCAGGCCGAGACCGTGAAGCGGTCCGAGGCCGGCATGGTGACCGATCCGGTCACCTGCACCCCCGAGCACACCCTCGCCGAGGTCGACGCCATGTGCGCGCGGTACCGCATCTCCGGTCTGCCGGTGGTGGACGCGCAGGGCAATCTGGTCGGCATCATCACCAACCGCGATATGCGGTTCGAGGTGGACGAGAACCGCAAGGTCGCCGAGGTGATGACCAAGGCCCCGCTGATCACCGCCCAGGAGGGCGTGACCGCCGAGGCCGCGCTCGGGCTGCTGCGCCGCCACAAGGTGGAGAAGCTGCCGATCGTCGATGGCTCCGGCAAGCTGCGCGGGCTGATCACGGTCAAGGACTTCGTCAAGACCGAGCAGTACCCGAACGCCACCAAGGACCGCGACGGGCGACTGCTCGTCGGTGCGGCCGTCGGTGTCGGTGAGGATGCCTGGGCACGCGCCATGACCCTCGCCGATGTCGGCGTGGACGTGCTGATCGTCGACACCGCGCACGGGCATCAGTCCGGCGTGTTGCAGATGGTCACCAAGATCAAGGCCGAGGTCGGCGAGCGGGTGCAGATCGTCGGCGGCAATGTCGCGACGCGCGCCGGTGCGCTGGCACTGGTCGAAGCCGGTGTGGACGCGGTGAAGGTGGGTGTGGGCCCCGGCTCCATCTGTACCACCCGTGTCGTCGCCGGTGTCGGCGCGCCGCAGATCACCGCCATCCTCGAGGCGACCGCCGCGTGCAAGCCGCACGGGGTTCCGGTCATCGCCGATGGTGGCGTGCAGTACTCCGGTGATATCGCCAAGGCCATCGCGGCCGGCGCCTCCACCGTCATGCTGGGTTCGCTGCTGGCCGGCACCGCCGAATCGCCGGGCGAGCTGATCCTGGTGGGCGGCAAGCAGTTCAAGAGCTACCGCGGTATGGGTTCGCTCGGCGCCATGCAGGGCCGCGGCGAGGCCAAGTCGTACTCGAAGGACCGCTACTTCCAGGACGACGTGCTGTCGGAGAAGAAGCTGGTGCCCGAGGGCATCGAAGGCCGGGTGCCGTTCCGCGGTCCGCTGGACCAGGTCATCCACCAGCTGGTGGGCGGTCTGCGCGCGGCCATGGGTTACACCGGCGCGCAGGGCATCACCGATCTGCAAGCCGCGCAGTTCGTGCAGATCACCGCGGCGGGCCTGAAGGAATCGCACCCGCACGACATCACCATGACCGTCGAGGCCCCGAACTACACCACCCGCTGAAAGTCGGCTGCCGGGACCGATTCCCGGCAGCCGAGGCCCCGCCCCGCAGGTTGGCGACCGGAGTGCTGGCTCGTTCCGGACCGCGACCACGGACCTCCGCCTCGGCGCGGGTTCGCGGCGCGGAGGAGCGAAGCACGAACGCTCCCGGGCCGCGAACCCGCCCTTCGCGGAGCGCAGGGCACTGCGCCCGCCCGCGTGCAGCGGAGGGCATCAAATACCGAGAGGACTGAACGAAGATGCGCGACCTCGTCGAGATCGGCATGGGCCGGACTGCCCGGCGCACCTACGAACTGGACGATATCGAGCTCGTTCCGTCGCGGCGGACGCGTTCGTCCAAGGAGGTGTCGGTTGCCTGGCAGCTCGACGCCTACCGGTTCGAGATCCCGGTGCTGACCCATCCGACCGATGCGCTGGTGTCGCCGCGCTTCGCCATCGAATTGGGTAAGGCCGGGGCGCTCGGCGTCATCAACGGTGAGGGACTGTGGGCCCGGCACGCCGACGTCGAGGCCAAGCTGACCCAGCTGGCCGAGACCGCGGAGAAGGAAGGCACCGAGGCGGCCATCGCGCTGTTGCAGGAGCTGCACGCCGCACCGATGCAGCCCGAGCTGCTGGCCGCCGCCGTCGCCGAGGTGCGCGCCGCCGGCGTCACCACCGCGGTGCGAGTCTCCCCGCAGAACGCGCGGACGCTGACCCCCGCGCTGGTGCAGGCCGGGATCGATCTGCTGGTCGTGCACGGCACCATCATCTCCGCCGAGCACGTGGGCGACGGAGAACCGTTGAACCTCAAGACCTTCATCGCCGAACTCGATGTGCCGGTGGTGGCGGGCGGCGTCTCCGATCACCGCACCGCGCTGCACCTGATGCGCACCGGCGCGGCCGGCGTCATCGTCGGCTACGGCTCGATGCAGGGCGCCACCACCACCGGTGAGGTGCTCGGCATCGGCGTCCCGATGGCCACCGCCATCGCCGATGCCGCCGCCGCGCGCCGCGACTACATGGACGAGACCGGCGGCCGCTACGTGCATGTCATCGCCGACGGCCAGATCCTCACCTCGGGCGATATCGCCAAGGCCATCGCGTGTGGTGCGGACGCGGTCATGCTCGGCGTGCCGCTGACCCTCGCCCAGGAAGCGCCGGGTTCGGGCTGGTACTGGCCGTCCGCCGCCGCGCACCCCTCGGTGCCGCGCGGTTCGCTGCTGCCCTACGCCCTCGACGAGGAGCGGGTGCCCCTGGAGCAGGTCCTCAACGGCCCCTCCAACGATCCGTTCGGTTCGCTCAACCTGGTTGGCGGCCTGCGTCGTTCGATGGCCAAGACCGGCTACAGCGACCTCAAGGAATTCCAGAAGGTCGGCCTGAACGTCCGAGGCTGAGTCCCGGACCCCGACCCACTCGACTGATTCGCCCCGCCGCGCCACCCGCGGCGGGGCGAATTCGTTCCCGGCGTAACGCCTTTCCCGTCAGCGGAATTCGAGTGGCACACCACGGAGGTGTCGCGCGGCGTGTCGCCACAGTGGTGTGCCACTCGACGCCGAGCAGCCGGCGGTCGCGGTGTCGTGCGGCCAGAATTCGCGATGCCGTGCAGCTAGCGTTCGCGATGCCTAGCGTTCGCGGTGCCGTGGGGCGTTCGCGGTCGAGTGGCCTCTGGCCGGGCGAGTGGTCAGCGTCCGAGTCGAGTGGTCTGCGGCCCGGTCGAGTGGTCAGTGGCCGAGTCGAGTGGTCAGTGGCCGGGGTTGCGGGGGGATTGGGTTGGGGTGCGTGATATTTCGGCGGACGCAGGGGATTGCGGTGCGCTCCGGGGGATTTCGGTCGGATGCGGGGCGGGATCGGTGGTGCGGATGGGGATTTCGCCGGACCAGAGGCGGATGGAGGGGGACGCCAGGGCGCGGTTGACCGAGGTGGCGCGCAGGAACTCGCGGATGGCGGTGTTGATCAAGGGGGCGTGGGTCATGTTCACGGTCTGGCGAGCGCCCGTGATCTCCAGGTAGCGGGCGTCGGGCAGCCGGTCGGCGAGTGCGCGGGCGTGGCTGCGCGGGACACCGCCCAGGGTGGGGTGGATAACCAGTGTGGGGCAGGTGATTTCGCCTAGTCGATCCAGGATGGAGTCGCGGCCGAGCAGTGCGCCCGCGCCGATCTCGGTGGCGTGCGGGTCGCGGGCGAGCCACCGGGCCACCCAGACCGCGTGCTGCCGATCGTCATCGCCGATGAGGCGGCGCGCGAGGAAGGCGGCCAGCGCGGGACGCGAGGAGTCCTCGTGCCACTTGTCGAGGAAGCGGCGGGCGTTCAGCTGCTCCTCGGGCGTGGGCTCGTGCGCCTCGGCGCTGATAAGGATCAGTGCCGCAACACGATCCGGTGCGAGCAGGGCGGCGCGCAACGCGATGTGACCGCCCTGCGAAGTTCCGCCCAGCACGGCTCGTTCCACGCCGAGCTGATCCAGCACGGTGAGCGCGTCGCGGGCGCAGGTCCAGTAGGTGAACGGCAGCCCCTCGTCGCGGGTGCGGCCGTGACCGCGGGCATCGGGGGTCACCAGCCGGAACTCGGGCGTGAGAGCCGCCTGCTGCGACGCGAACATCGTTCGGTCCATGAGGAATTCGTGCCCCAGCAGTACTACCGGTCCCTCGCCCCCGCTGTCCTCGTAGTGGATCTCGGCGTCGATCGCACGGGCGAATGGCACGAGTTAGAGAATAGCCAGACCCACTGACGAAAAGCTCTGCTTTCCTCCGTGCGACACACCCGGGGTCACCGGACCCGCCGCTCGGAGCCGGAGTTCCCTCGCCGGCGATGACGGCACACCCTGGTGCCGGACGAGCCCGCCCGCTATCGTCCGCGACCTGTCCGCCCGTATCGGCCGGAGCGGTGACGCCCGAAGCTGTGCCGGGCGTGTCGCTTCCGCCCGCCCGGCGCGTTCGCCGCCTAGGGTCGGAATGCCCTATTGCCGTGTGGTGATCACTCGATACCGTCCCAACGCCTCCACCGATCGGGCCGACCCGCCACCGCTCCGAGGCCGGTGTGCGCTCGGCCCGGTGGAGGTCCAAACAGCTCGAGCCCGCGTGCCGAAGTCGCGCAGCGGCGGGTCGCGGGCCCGCCCGCGCACACTGTGTTCTATGTCGCTCTTTAGACTTATCCGGTGGCAGAAACCCAGCGACCAGTCCTTGTCGTCGACTTCGGCGCGCAATACGCCCAACTGATCGCGCGCCGGGTGCGCGAGGCCAGCGTTTACTCGGAGGTGGTGCCGCACACCATCACGGTGGAGGAGATCGCGGAGAAGAATCCCGTCGCGGTGATCCTCTCCGGCGGACCCAGCAGCGTGTACGCCGACGGCGCGCCGCAGCTGGACGCCCGGCTGTTCGATCTCGAACTCCCCGTGTTCGGCATCTGCTACGGCTTCCAGGCGATGGCGCAGGCGCTCGGGGGCACGGTGGCGCACACCGGGACTCGCGAGTACGGCCGCACCGAGCTGAGTGTGGACGGCGGCATCCTGCACGGCGGTCTGCCGACCCGGCAGCCGGTGTGGATGAGCCACGGTGACGCGGTCACCGATGCCCCCGCCGGTTTCGAGGTCACCGCTACGTCGGCGGGCGCGCCGGTCGCGGCGTTCGAGGATCGGGCGCGCAAGCTCGCGGGTGTGCAGTACCACCCGGAGGTGCTGCATTCGCCGCACGGCCAGCAGGTGCTGAGCCGCTTCCTGCACGAGATCGCCGGCATTCCGGGCGCGTGGACCGCGTCCAATATCGCCGAGGCGCTGATCGAGCAGGTGCGCGAGCAGGTCGGCGACGGCCACGCCATCTGCGGTCTGTCCGGCGGTGTCGATTCCGCGGTGGCCGCCGCACTGGTGCAGCGAGCCATCGGCGATCGCCTGACCTGTGTGTTCGTCGATCACGGGCTCTTGCGTGCCGGTGAGCGCGAGCAGGTGCAGCGCGATTTCGTCGCCGCGACCGGGGCCAAGCTGGTCACCGTCGACGCGGTCGACAAGTTCCTGGGCGAGCTGAAGGGCGTCTCCGATCCCGAGGAGAAGCGCAAGATCATCGGCCGCGAGTTCATCCGCTCCTTCGAGGACGCGGTGGCCGAGGTGGTCGGCGAGCAGGGCGAGACCAAGGTCGAATTCCTGGTGCAGGGCACGCTCTACCCGGATGTGGTCGAGTCCGGCGGCGGCACCGGCACCGCGAACATCAAGAGCCATCACAATGTCGGCGGCCTGCCGGACGATCTGGAGTTCGCGCTGGTCGAGCCGCTGCGCCTGTTGTTCAAGGACGAGGTGCGCGCCGTCGGCCGCGAGCTCGGCCTGCCGGAGGAAATCGTTGCGCGCCAGCCGTTCCCGGGCCCGGGCCTGGCCATCCGCATCGTCGGCGAGGTGACCTTCGAGCGCCTGGAGTTGCTGCGCCAGGCCGATGCCATCGCCCGCGAGGAGCTCACCGCGGCCGGGCTGGACAAGCAGATCTGGCAGTGCCCCGTGGTGCTGCTGGCCGATGTCCGCAGCGTCGGCGTGCAGGGCGACGGCCGCACCTACGGTCATCCGATCGTGCTGCGCCCGGTCTCGTCCGAGGACGCCATGACCGCGGACTGGACGCGCCTGCCGTACGAGGTGCTGGAGCGCATCTCCACCCGCATCACCAACGAGGTGGCGGAGGTCAACCGCGTGGTGCTCGATGTGACGAGCAAGCCGCCGGGCACCATCGAATGGGAATAAGTTTCCCCCAGGCATAGCGAAGGCCCCGCACACCCGGTGTGCGGGGCCTTCTCGCCTTCCGGTGGAAGGCGTTTCGCCGTCCCCGTAGGGGGGAGGTCGGTGACGGCGAAGTCTATTCGCGGGGTTTGCGGGGCGAGAGCACCAGCACGATCCCGACCACGATGGCCGCGATCACCACGATCCAGCCCAGCGACAGTCCGCCGGACACGGGCCAGAAGTGCGGGCCGATGAATGCCCAGATGCTCACGCCCAGTCCGAGCAGTCCCGCCAGGAGCAGCGAGAACGACGGACGTCGAGAAGTCTTGTTGTCAGCCACGATTCACCTCCACATTGCCCATCCGGACATCGATATCGAGATTGAGGACCGGACCCGTCGCGGGACCGGACATGCCTTCCTTGCAGTTCGCGTTGTCACCCATGCCGATATCGCAGGTGGTGCGCACGCGCAGGTGCTCCGGCAGCAGCACCCGCACCTCGCCCATGCCCAGCGAGACCTTGACGGTGCGGTCCTCGGTCAGCGTCAGATGGCTGAGATCGAGGGTGGCCGAACCCATTCCGAGGTGATACTCGGGCTGGAGGTCGGCGGCCGTGGCGGCGGACCAGGTGCGGTCGCCCATCGAACCCTGATCGAATCCGATGGGACCGACCAGCGAGGACAGGATGACGAACCCCGCCAGTGGAGCCAAGATCACCATGAGCCCGTAGCCGCGGCGCAGGAACGCCCCGATGATCAGGCCGATGGCCACCACCGCCAGCGCCGCCGCGCCGACCCGCCCCGGGGTCATCCAATCGACGCCGGAGGCAGCGGCCGACCCCGCGGCGGCCGCGGCCAGCATGGCCAGTCCGATGGTGACCGGGGTCAGCCGGGAGCGCGGTTTACGCGGTACGACCGTCTGTACCGGTTGTTGTACGGGCGCAGTGGGTTCCGGCAGATCCCAGGCCATCGGCGCGACGCCGAGCGGATCCCAGCCGGGCGGCGTGGGGCCGAAATCGGGGGAGATGGGGGCCGGACCGACCGGTGCGTACGGGCGCTCCATCGCACTCGGGATCTTGTGCAGAACAGCGGTTCCCGTTTTCTCGACCGTGAATTCCTTGGTCAGCTGCACGGTTTCGGGGTCGGACGGTTCGCCCGGTTCCGGTTCGGGTTCCGCGCGAACCGTCTCGTCCTTCGCCAGAACGACGGTTGCGCTGTCCTTTTCGATGACCTCGGTCGGCTGCTCCGTCTCGAACGTGACCGCATTACCGGCCGGTTGCCCCGGCTCCGGCTCGTAATGATCCGGCAGCTTCGTGTACGGCCCGTAAGTCTCGAAAGGCGGTGTGGTGCCCGGATATCCGGTCCACCAGGGATTGGTGACCGCCTCCGTGCCCGCACCTCCGGCGATTACCTCCGAATACCCCACCGGCGGCTGCGGCTGCCGCTGATACAGCAACCACCACCCCGCCAGCATCAGCGCGAAACTGATCGCCCCGGACCCGCCGAGCCCCACCCCGACGGGCCCCATCGTGCTGACGACGATCCCCAACGCCACCATCAGCACAATGGTCCGCGAAGAATTCTGCGAACTCTGCCCCTTCCCGAACAGCGATTCCGCCGCTGAGGTCTCATCCCCGGCCTGCGGCAGCAGCAACCACGCCATCAAATACAGCGCGATCCCCGCCCCGCCGAACAGCGCCGAAACCACGAACGCCACCCGGACCACCACGGGATCCACATCGAACCGCCGCCCGAACCCGGTCGCCACCCCCGCGATCGGCCCCTGCTGCGGCAGCCGCACCGGCCGCGTCCGCCACAATTCGTGTAGCTGATCGGAGAAGCCGGCCCGGCCGGTGTTCTGGGACCAGTCGCTCGTCTTCGTCATGTTTCCCATCGTGGCGGCTCGCCCAGCTCAGGCGCATCAGGGTTGACCCTGAACAATCACCCGAATTGAATTCGGCCGGTCAGCGGCAGGGTGGGGAGTAGGGGAGTTGGGGGAGACGGTGTTTCCACAACTCCTCGGTCCACATGTCACCGGTGATCGCGCAGATGCGGTCGATGGCGGCGTTCTCGTCGAGGTTCCACAGGTGCACGGTGCCGTCCGAGGAGGCCGAGGCGACATGTCGGTCATCGGGTGCGAGCGTCGCGTTCCAGGAGTAGCCGTCGGATTGGGTGAGGCTCACGGTCTTCACCGGATGCGCGGGATCGCTGACGTCCCACCGGTTCAAGCTGCCGTCCACGCCGACGGTGAGCAGATTGCGGGAGTCCGGGGTGTAGTCGAACGGGATGGCGGGCAGCACATGGGTGATGGGTTCGCCGAGCCGCTCGGGATGCCGCGGGTCGCTGATGTCCGCGAGCTGCACGGTCTCGTTCTCGGTGGCGGCCAGTAAGCGTCCGTCGGGGCTGATCAGGGTGGTGTCGATGACATCGGTCGGCTGGCGGAGGAGCTCGCCCACGCGTTGGGGCTCGGTGGGATCGGCGAGGTTCCACAGCGTGATGACGCGTTCCGTCCGGCTCCGGCCGGCGACGAACCGGACCGCGGTGACGGTCAGTGTCCGGCCGTCGGAGCCGAGGCTCAGCGAGCCTGTCGAGTCGGCGGCGGTGAATCGGGTGCCCATGGGCCGGGGCGGGTGGTGTCGGAGAGGTCCCACAGCTGGACGCCGCCTTTGTCATCGGAGGTGGCGAGCCGGCGGAAGTCTCTGCTGACGCTGAGCCCCGCGAGAGATTCGGAGGCGGGCAGCGTCCATTCGCCGCGCAGTCCGATGTGCGCCGGATCGGAGATGTCGAGGGTGCGGAGCGTGCGCGCGGTCAGGTCCAGGATGCGGAGCTGGCTGCCGTCCGGTGACAGCGTCGCACCGAAAGAGCCGCGCGCGGTGCGATATTCGCCTATGCGCGTGGGGGAGCGCGGATCGCGGATGTCCCACAGCTCGATCCTGCCGTCGGCGGTGCTGGTGGCCATGCGTGCGCCGTTCGCGGCGAACGCGGGCGGGTAGCGCCAGCCGATATGCCCGGTGAGCACCGCGGCCGGCAGGGACCAGACGTACAGTTCGCCGCTCAGCCCGCCGGTCACCAGTTGACGTCCGTCCGAGGCGAAGGCGAGCGCTTTCGGACCGCCCGTACAGCGGGCCGACACGGTGCCGAAATGACAGTCGGACAGGGCCGTGGGCAGTTTGTCGATCGATCGCCGCGGACTGCCTGGATCGAGCACGTTCCAGAGCCCGGCGGTCCGGTTCCCGGTACTCGCCAGCGCATCGCCGGCCGGGGCGAATTCCATTGCGGCGATGGAATTGTCGCCGGTCTCGAAGGTCGAGAGCAACTGCGCCTGCCGGGGCTGTGCGGTATCCCAGAGCTGTATCGCGGCGCGTTTGCCCTCGCCGTCGATGGAGCTGTACCCGCTGCCGACCGCGAGGGTGGCGCCGTCGGGGCTGAAGGCGATCGCCTTGGTGGGGCCGGAGACGGCGAGGGCAGCGGTCACGATGGCCGGGTGCGCCGGATCCGTGACATCCCAGAGCTGCGTATTGCCGGTCGCCGCGTCGCCCGAGCCAAGGGCGAGGGCCAGCGTCCGGCCGTTGGGGCTGAACACGATTCGTCCCTGCGAGGCATCGCGCTGTGCTTCGTTCAGTTCTCGGATCGCGGTGACGACCGGCGTGCGGGGATCGCTCACGTTCCACAGGACGAGACGGGTATCGGTCAGCGCGGCGACCGTGCGGCCGTCCGGGGCGAACGCGATGCGTGCCGTGCCCGCGTCGGTCGGACCCGGCAACGTCCCGAGTCGTCGCGGCGGGCCGGGGAGGGCGATGTCCCAGAGGGTGACGGTGTGCTCCGCGGGTCCCCGGAGATCCGCGGTTGCCATCAGCCTGCCGCCCGGCGCCATCGCGACATCGTCGATGTTCGCCTGCGCCTCACCGATCGCCCGCAAAGGCCGGCCGAACTCCCAGAAGCGCAGTTCGGTACCGGCCAGGGAGGCCAGCATGGACCCACCCGGCTGCCGGACCACCTTGCCGACATTCTGCTGGTGCGCGCCCGTGGAGACGGTGAACAGGGGATCGGCCTCGGTCTGAAGCAACCGCGACCGGACCGCCTGATCGCCCGGTCGCAGCCGCCAGGCGACCAGGTTCAATTGCGCGGCCAGCGTCGGATTCGTCTGCTGCACCTGATCGGCCGCGGCCAGTACCGCCGCGTAGTCCCGGTCCGCCCGGCGTTGATCGGCCTGCGGGTCCTGGGTGTACAGCCCGAATCCCATGAGCAGCAGCACCACTCCGAGCAGGGCGAACAGCGCCTTCATGCGCGTGGTGCGGCGCCGGGCCCCGACCGAGGTGGTGACCGACGTGGCGAGGAATTCGGTGGCGAGTGGACCCACCGGCGAGCGGTCGGTCGCGGCACGTGCGCTCTGTAGTCGCGTCCCCCGATACAGCAACGAGGAATCCCGGTCCTGCCCGGCCCATTCCGCGGCATCGGATTCCAGCCGTTGCCGGATCAGATACCCCACCCGATCCTCGTCGATCCACCCCCGCAGCCGCGGCCACGCCGACAGCACGATCTCGTGCGTCAGCGTGACGGCATCGGCGTCGAGGGTGATCAGGCGGGCGCGGGCGAGGACTTCCAGTGCGGCGGTGACGTCTTCGGGCTCGGCCGCTCGTCGCAGCAGTTCCGCGCGGTCGGCGTGCCGGCGGGTGTCGCGCGAATCCTGGCCGACCGCAACGAGTCCCAGCAGGATTTCCTTCGCGGCCGCCTGCTGTGCGGGCGACAGCTCGCTCCAGGTCCGTTCGGCGGTTTCGGCGACCGCGCCGGCCACGCCACCGGCCTTGCGATATCCGTCGACGGTGAGCCTTCGTCCTTCGCGATGCTGCCAGGTCGCGGCCATGACGTGGGACAGCAGCGGCAATGCGCCGGGATCGTAGGCCCGATCGTCGTGATGGTCTCCGGCGCTCCGCAATTCGCTGACGATCAGCTCCTCGAGCCCGGCCTCCAACTCCATTCCGATAGCCCGCGCCGGGCTCGAAATCGCCTGCGCCAGTTCATCCGGCGACAGCGGGCCGAGCGGATAGCTGCGATGCTCCAGCGCATCCCGCAGAGTCGGATAGTTCAAGCATTGCGCATAGAAGTCGGCGCGCAGCGCCACCAGGACGGCGATCGGATCATCGGCCCGGCAAGAACATTCGTGCAGCTCGGTGAGGAAGCTCTGGCGTTCCGTGTCATCGGTGCAGACGGTGAACAGCTCCTCGAACTGGTCCACGATCACCAGCCGATCCGCGCCGCCGTCGTCCTCACCCAGCGCCGCCGCGAGGCGCGCCCGGGGCTGCGCACCGGGCGTGAACGTGACGACGTGTCGCCCGGTTTTCGCCGCACCCACTCCGGCCGCCAGCAGCGACGACTTTCCGGCCCCCGAAGCTCCCACCACCACCACGATCCCGCGCGCCGCGCCGACCAATTCGACCAGCTCGCCGACGGCCCGATCTCGTCCGAAGAACAACGCCCGGTCCGCACGCCCGTAGGGAGCCAATCCCGGATAAGGGCACGCCGACTCGGCCTCCCCCTCCGGATCCCAGGTCGTGGCGGACTGCCAAAGTCGCTGCCACCGCTGTGGATCCGCCAACTCCCGCGACAACGGAGCCTCGTTCTTCCGCGCCAGCTCGACAAGCGTCAGCACCACCGGCAGCAACGACTCGAACCGTGCGGGCACATTCCGCCCCGCCTTCCAATCACTGATCCGCTGCGCCGAAGCCGCCCCCGCCCGATTCCCCTGCGCCGCCCGCATCCTTTGGTCCGCCGCCGCGGCCACCCGCCGCAACGTCGGATTCCCGGCCGCCGCATACAACTCCCCGAACCGCTGTGCGAAAAGCGCACGAGGCGAAAGGATCCGAACCTCGTCCTCGCCATCCGGTCCGGCATTCTTACGTTCCCCCGCGAGCATGAGCCAAATCTACTGTCCGGGAAGAAGTAACGGCATGCGACGGCGTCGATCTCCGTGCAGGTTCGGAGCCGAGGATATGAGACCGGATACGCCGTCCGGCAAGGGAATTGCCGCGACGGCGGCGGAGCGCCGGGCTCCGCCGCCGCCCGGCATCGAGACGCCGTCGCCGATCAGAGGATCGCCGGATCGCCCATGACCCAGTCGGTCACGTCGGCTTCGGGGGAGGTCGCCTCGATGATGGTGTACGCCTTCACGGTGACCGGGCCGGCGCAGTTTTCGACGGTGGCGCGGATGTCGCGGTTGACGAGGTAGGCGGTGCCGCCAGCGGGGATGGTCTTCTCGCCGCCTTTGACTTCGATGTATTTGCCTTCGTCGAGGGTCAGTGCGACGCCCATGCTGCCGGTGACGGTCGGGCCGATGCTGAAGGTCGCGGAGGGCATCAGGCCGGAGCTGCCGAGGCCGGCGCCCAGGGTGGCGCTGGCGCTGCCGCCGATCGCTGCGCTCATGGTGAATTTCACGTCCAGGTCGATGGCGCAGCCGACGAAGAAGCCGGTCTTGATTTTGCCGGTGCCGGCTGCGACGCGGCCGTAGGCGGTGTTGTTCAGGTACACCTCGCGACTGGTCGGCATCCCGTTCATGCCGGTGATCGCCCAGGCGGCGTTGTCCAGGTGGCCGACGGTGGCGGCCATTCCGTTGGGTGCGGTGGTCGTCTTCTCGTGCGGTGCGAGATCGGCCGCCGAAGCGGGTGCGATGCCGGCGGTGGCTCCGAAGACGAGGCCGGTGGCGGCGAGTACGGCGGCGGTAGCGGTCTTGATGATCATGATGGTTCCTCCCCGAACCGGTGTGCGCCGCTGCGATAGCGGTCGCGGTGTCGGGCTCTCGCCCTGTGGAATTCGGTTCCCCGATGGGCCGGGCCCCCGAGGTCGGACTCGGTGGCCCGCTGAGCAGAAATTTATGGACGCGGACGGGAGCGGACGAGCTCGCAAGATCGAGAACGGCGATAAAACAGCTGGTAGAGAGGGTTTGACGGATTCTCCGGTCCGGTCGGCAGGGGGTCGTCCGAGGGCGCTGAGGTTGTCCGGACCGGACAGAAAATCCCCTCCGGAGCGCCTCTGCTCACCCGTCTCAGGGTGTGAATCCGGGTGTTTCCGGATGCCCGGGCGTCGGTCCGGCGTGCCAGTATCGAAGGCATGTACCCGGCCGCGCCCTTCTACGACCCTGCCCGCGGAGCGTTCGAGCCCCCGCGCGCGGTGGAGGCCGGGCCGATGCCGCCGAAACTGGTGCGGCGCGGCGGCGGGCGGATCGTCGGCGGGGTCGCGGGCGGGCTCGCCGATCATCTCGGGGTCGACGTCTTCAAGGTGCGGATCGCGTTCGTGCTGCTCGCCGCATTGGCCGGGGCCGGGGTGGTGGCGTACGGGCTGCTGTGGATCTTCACGCCGGGCGGTGCGGACAGCGTCAAGCCGAGTCCGGCGGAGCGGCGGCAGGCCATCGGGCTGGCGCTGCTCGGTATGGGTTCGGCCGTCGCCATGGCGTGGGTGTTCAACGGGACGGCCGCGCAGGTGGTGGGGCCGATCATCGTGGTGACGGTCGGTGTCGCGCTGGTGTGGCGCGAATTCGATGCGGAGGGACCGCGTTCCGTCTTCGGGCTGCCGGCCGATTCGTCGGTGGTGACCTGGGCGCGGATCGTCGGCGGGGCGACGCTGATCGTGGTCGGGCTGGGCGTGGTGGTGCTGGCGCGCATCGATCTGAGTTCGCTCGGGTCGGCGCTGCTGGCGGTCGCGGTGACCCTGGTCGGGGCCGGGCTGCTCACCGTGCCGCTGTGGTTGCGCATGGTGCGGGCGCTGAATTCCGAACGGGCGGCGCGCATCCGGAACGAGGAGCGCGAGGAGATCGCCTCGCATCTGCACGATTCGGTCTTGCAGACCTTGGCCTTGATCCAGCGGCAGGCCGACGACCCACAGGAAGTGGCGCGGCTGGCGCGCAGCCAGGAACGCGAGCTACGCCGGTGGCTGTTCGACGACACCGGGCCGGCGCAATCCAGTCTGGCGGCGGCGCTGCGCACCATCGCGGGCGAGGTGGAGGATCAGCACGGGGTGAAGGTGACGCCGGTGACGGTGGGCGATGTGTCCATGGATGTCGACGACAGCGGAACCGGCTTGCCCAAGGAGCATTTCACCGCGCTGCTGGGCGCGACCCGCGAGGCGCTGGTGAACGCGGCCAAGCATGCCGAGGTGCCCGCCATCGACCTGTTCGCGGAGGCGGAACCGCATCAGGTGAGCATTTTCGTGCGCGACCGCGGCAAGGGGTTCGATCCGAAGACGATCGAGTCGGACCGGCAGGGGCTGGCCAAGTCCATTCACGCCCGGATCGAACGCCGCGGCGGGCATGTGGAGATAGAGTCCACACCGGGCCGCGGTACCGAGGTGCGAATCATCATGCCGCGCAAGGATGGCAGGGACGACCGCCTGGTCGCGCAGAACGACATCCCCGAAGACGCCGCCCCACTGTGAAACGGGGTGGGTCCGGTTCGTCAGTGAGGAGAGGTAGTGAGCATCCGGGTTTTCCTGGTCGACGACCATGCCGTGTTCCGGTCCGGAGTGCGGGCGGAGTTGGGCCGGGAATCCGATATCGAGGTGGTCGGTGAGGCGGGCGGGGTCTCGGAGGCCATCGCCGGGATCAAGGCGATGACACCGGATGTGGTGTTGCTCGATGTGCACATGCCGGACGGCGGCGGGGTCGCGGTCTTGCAGGGCATCGAATCGGGTCCGGTGTGCTTGGCGCTCAGCGTCTCCGATGCGGCGGAGGATGTGATCGCGGTGATTCGCGCCGGCGCGCGCGGGTACGTCACCAAGACCATCTCGGGACCCGAACTGGCCGACGGCATTCGGCGCGTCTCCGGTGGGGACGCGGTGTTCAGTCCGCGCCTGGCGGGCTTCGTGCTGGACTCCTTCACCGGCAAATCCCAAGTGCCGGAACCGCCCCTGGATCCGGAACTGGACTCCCTTACCCCGCGTGAGCTGGAAGTCCTGCGCCTGCTGGCCCGCGGCTACACCTACCGCGAGATCGCCGAAACCCTGTTCATCTCGGTGAAGACCGTGGAGACCCACGCCTCCAACGTGCTGCGAAAGACCCAGCAGTCCAACCGCAATGCGCTCACCCGCTGGGCGCACCGCCGCCGCATCGACTGAGCCGCCTCTCCGCGACTTCAGCGCCCGGCAGAGTGCCGTTGACTGTCGTGCACGCGTGCTCGCGGTTGGGAGCCGAACCGATTTCGGTCGTCCCCGGCGAGTTACCCCGACCGCGCGAAATCAGTCGGCTAGAGCGCGACGAGAATCACGATGATGATCAGCAGCCCGATGAGCAGGCCCACCGCCACCGCCATCGGCCCGGCGTTCGGGCCAAGATTCGCCAGGTTGAATCCACCCGACTTGCGTTGCGGGGCAGCCGGAGTCGCGGCGGCCGCGCGCTGCGGGCGCGGCAGCGGGCTGGAGTTCGGGCTGCGCAGTCCGGCGGCGGAATTGCGTGCCGCCCACGCCGGAATGGTGCCGTCCTCGGTGCGCACCGGCGCACCGAGAATGTAGGGCGCGGTCCCGGGACCGAAGGCGGCGGTGAGGATTTCGTTGCGCGCCTCGGTCATGGTGGGGCGGCGCTGCGGCGCGGGCTCCATCATGTGCAGCAGGACCTCGGTGAGCGGCCCGCTGCGCTGCGGCGGAATGATCTGCGCCATGGCGGCGCGCTCCACGATCACATTGCTGTCCTCGTCGAAACCGAACGGCGGCTGCCCCTCGATGGCGGTGTACAGCGTTGCGCCGAGCGAGAATACGTCGCTGGCGGTGGTCGGCCGGGCCCCGCGCGCCACCTCCGGCGGCAGGTAGGCGGGGGTGCCGGTGATGACGTCGCCGACCTCCTCGGAGGTGTCGTTGGCCCCGCTGGAGATGCCGAAGTCGCTGAGCTTCACCATGCCCACCTCGTCACCGCGATCGGCGACCAGGATATTGCCGGGCTTGATATCGCGGTGCACGATGCCCGCGGCATGCGCGGCGGCCAGCGCGTCGGCGACCTGCGCGCCGATCTGCGCCACTTCGATGGGGGAGAGGGTGTCGGCCAGCGAGAGCGCCTTGGCGACGCTGCGCGAGGGCAGGTACTCCATCACCAGCCAGGGTTCACCGGCTTCCAGCACCACGTCGTACACGGCGATGGCGTGCTCGTGCGACAGCTTGGCCGCCACCCGCCCCTCGTGCATGATCCGGCTGCGGACCTCGCGGGCCTCTTCCTCGCTCAGCCCGGCGGTGGAAAGCACCTGCTTGATGGCCACGTCGCGGTGCAGTAGGCGATCGGTGGCCAGCCAGACAGCGCCCATGCCGCCGCCACCGAGCTTCGACTGGAGGCGGTAGCGGCCGGCGACCAGGTAATCGGGGCCGACGATGGGACGGGGGCGTTCGGTCACAAGGGTGCAGGGTAGCGGAAAACCATCCTGACTGGCCTGGTTCGAAACTCGTCGTTTGCGCCACTGCCCCTTGACGCGCGCCCGGGCTCGAGTTCTACTGTGCAGAGAATCGAACGTATGTTCTAGTATGGTTGGTAACTGAATCGGTGCTGGCCATCGGTTCTGTCGTGCAGGTCGGGGTCCGTTCATCGGGAGAGGTGGTCGATAGATGGGTTCGGCGGGTGAAGCGAAGCAACAGCAGCTGGCGGAACTGCGCCGCCGCATGGCCGCCATTCCGGCGCGGGGTGCGGAACGTGCGGCCCGCGTACCGGCGGCGGAAGACCTGAAGCGGGAGTCGCTGCCGGTTCCGGCCGCGCTCGAAAGTCTGTTGCCGGACGGTGGTTTGGCGAAGGGCTCGGTCGTGGCCTATGAAGGCGCGAGCTCGTTGCTGTCCGGTTTGCTGGCCGCCGTCACCGGTGCCGGTGGGCATGCCGCCGTCGTCGGTTTACCCCGCCTGGGCTTGCTGGCCGCCGTCGAAATGGGCGCCCGCTTGGACCGCCTGGCCGTGATCTCCGACCCGGGCTCCGACCCGCTGGAAGTTGCCTCGGTTTTGCTGGATGGTCTGGATCTGGTTGTTCTCGGTCTGAACGGTCTCTCCGTCCCCGCCACCCGCACCCGGGTGCTCGCCGCGCGCGCCCGCGGCAAGAACTCCACTCTCGTTGTCACCGGCGGTAACTGGGCCGCGCCCGCCCTGCGCATCGACACCCGGGTCTCGGGCTACACCGGCCTCGGCCGCGGCTGCGGCCGCCTGCGCACCGTCCGCCTCGACGTGGCCATCCGGGGCCGCTCCGCCCACGACCGCCGCGGCAAGCTCGATCTCTGCCCGGGCAACGGCCGCGTCGAATGGGTAGCCACGAATTCCGCCCCGCAGTCCCTGCCCCGCACCCGCCATGCGGTCTCCTGACCGCCCCGCCCCCGGGCATGGGCGCGGCCGCGCCGGGTATCCGTTCCCGCTTCGGCACCTGCGGCGTGCTGATGGGCGGTAGCGGGTTGTAGGGCAGCGGGTTTCGATTCGGACAGGCGGTGGCGCCGTGGGGATGGAGCAGGTGTGAAGGCGCGGTCGCGGGTGCTGGTGGTGTGGTGCCCGGATTGGCCCGCGGTGGCGGCGGGCGCGGAAGCCGGGGTGCCGGTGACGCGGGCGGTCGCGGTGTTCTCGGCGAATCGGGTGGTGGCGTGTTCGGCGGTGGCGCGGGCCGAGGGGATCACGCGCGGGCTGCGGCGGCGGGAGGCGCAGGGGCGGTGCCCGGAACTGGTGGTGGCGCAGGCGGATCCGGATCGGGATGCGCGCTTGTTCGAACCGGTGGTGGCGGCCGTCGATGCCACCGTGCCGGGGGTGGAGGTGCTGCGGCCCGGGGTGCTGGCGTTGACGGCGCGCGGCGCGGCACGGTTCTTCGGATCGGAGGAGGCGGCGGCGGAGCGGCTCGTCGATGCGGTGGCGGCGGTCGGGGTGGAGTGCCAGGTCGGCATTGCCGACGAACTGTCGACGGCCGTGTTCGCGGCCCGGCACGCGACCCTGGTGCCCACCGGTAAAGGTGCGGAATTCCTTGCCCCGCTCTCGGTTTCGGAGCTGGCAGGCGAATCGTCGCTGGCCGGTCCGGAGCGCAAGGACCTGGTGGACCTGCTGTGGCGGCTGGGATTGCGGCGCATCGGCGATTTCGCCGCGCTCACCCCGGCCGAGGTGTCCTCGCGCTTCGGCAAGGATGCCATTGCCGCGCACCGTTGTTCGCGCGCCGAACCCGAACGCCCGCCCTCGTCCCGGCCCCCCTCCCCGGATCTGGTGGTGGAGGACCGCTGCGATCCGCCGATCGAACGCGTCGACATGGCCGCCTTCGCCGGCCGCCGCCTCGCCGCCCGCCTGCACGAGCACCTCTCCGCCGCCTCGGTCGCCTGCACCCGCCTGGCCATCTACGCCGAAACCGAGACCGGAGAACAACTCTCCCGTATCTGGCGCTGCGCCGAACCCCTCACCCCCGACAGCACCGCCGACCGCATCCGCTGGCAACTCGACGGCTGGCTCACCCGCCGCGCCCTGCGGAACAGCCACGCCCGCCGGGCTTTCGGCGCGCCCGCACAGGACGCCGTACCGGGAACGGGTCTCGGCGCGGTGTCGCGTCCCGGGGCAGATACGGGTGCGGCGCGGGGCGGCATTTTCGGTCGCGGCGCGGAGCCACGCTCGAATGCCGGTGCGGAGCAAGAGGACTGGGATGAACGCGGGGCGATCACCCTGCTGCGGCTGGAGCCGATCGAAGTGGTCTCCGCCGGTGCCCTGCAACTCGGACTGTGGGGTGGGGTCGGCGAGGACGAGGAGCGGGCGCGGCGGGCCTTGATCCGGGTGCAGGGCCTGCTGGGCGGCGACGCCGTGCGGATGGGCGTGCTCAGCGGCGGCCGTGGCCCGGACGAGCGCATCACCATGGTGAACCTCGGCGATGAACCGGTCCCCGCGGCCGATCCCGCGCAGCCGTGGCCGGGCCGCCTGCCCGAACCCGCGCCGACCATGATCATGACGAACCGCCCGGCGGTCCGGCTCGAAGCCGCCGACGGTTCCCCGGTCTGGGTGTCCGACCGCGGCCTGTTCACCGCCGACCCGGCCCTGCTGCACTGGGGCCGCAGCTCCTGGCGCCTGACCGGCTGGGCCGGCCCCTGGCCCCTGGACGACCGCTGGTGGACCCACCAACTCCAGCACGGCTACGCCGCCCGCGCCCAAGTCCAGCTGGACGCGACCGACGACCACAGCCGCCTGCGCGCCCTGCTGCTGCTCGGCTACAACCACACCTGGCATGTGGAGGGCTTGTACGAGTGAGCCCACTGCTTCGACATCCCGTTCCTGGGTGATGAAAGGCTTTGTCATAACGTCTTTTCGCCGCCCGGGCAGTATTCGACACGAACGATCGGACTCGGGTCCGATTTGTTGCGCGCAGGTCGCGGGTTTATGGCGGTGCGCACATCCTGCGGCGGCGCGCCGGACCGGTCCGTACCCTGGTTCTTCGTGGAGTTGACGGTCAGCAGGGTCGCGGTCGGGGACGCGCACATCGCCTACCGGGATTCGGGGGCGGCGGCCGGGCACTCCGAACCACCGGTGGTGCTGGTGCACGGCATGGGCGGGGACGGGCACACCTGGGACCGATTCGCGGCGCAACTGGTGCGGCGGGGCCGGCGGGTGATCATCCCGGATCTGCGCGGGCACGGCCGCAGCGCGCACACCGATTCATATCTTTTCCCGGAGTTCGGCGCGGATGTGCTGCGCCTGTGCGAGCGGCTCGAATTGGCGCGGGTGGATCTGGTCGGGCATTCGCTCGGCGGTTACGCGGTGTCCTGGGTGGCGATGCAGCGCCCGGAGCTGGTGCGCCGCTTGGTGATCGAGGAGCAGCCGTTGCCGCTGCGCTCCGGCGACGAACAGGTCGCCTTCACCCGGCGGCTGCCGTCGGTGCCGGAGCTGTGGCACGCCACCACCAGCCTGCTGCGGCATCCGCGCGCGGTGTGGGCCTTCGACCGATCCATGACCGGGACCGCGCTGGAGCAGTTCCGCAAACCGTATCCGGAATGGTGGGAGGGGCTGGCCGAGATCGCCGCGCCCACCCTGTTCCTGCGCGGCGGGCCGGGCGGCATGGTGGATCCGGAGAAGCTGGATCACCTGCGCATCGCCGTTCCCGACTGCACGGTCCGCGCCTTCACCTGCGGCCACAGCATCCACCGTGATCGCTACCCCGAGTTCGAGGCCGCGGTCCTGCCGTTCCTGGGCCACTGACCGGGTGCGCCGCGGCCCGGCTCTCCGGCCCGGCCGGCCGCTCGGATCGGGCCCGCGGCGAGGTGCGCCGGTGAAATGCCACGACCGCCGCACGCAGGCGGTTTGCGTGCTTCTACAGTGAAGCGGTGTCCGCACTCGAGCGCCCGGTCCTGTTCTTCCCGGATGAGCAGTCGTTCCGGGATTGGCTGGCCGCCAACCACGCCGCCGTGGACGGCATCTGGGTGAAGTTCGCCAAGGATCCGGGCGTCGAATCGCTGAGTTATGACGGGGCGATCCGGCAGGCGCTGTGCTTCGGCTGGGTCGACGGGCAGGCGCGGCGCGCCGAGGACGAGTTCACGGTGCAGGGGTTCACTCCGCGCCGGCGCAACAGTCCGTGGTCGACGCGGAACGCGGCCGTGGCCGAGGAGCTCATCGCGCACGGGTTGATGCATCCGGCCGGGCAAGCCGAGATAGATCAGGCCAAAGCCGACGGCCGCTGGGCGAATGCCGAGGAACGCGATGTGCCGCAGGACTTCCTGGACGAACTGGCCAAATATCCCGAAGCCGCCGCGTTCTTCGAGACCCTGCCGCCGCTGTCCCGCTACGCGGCCGGCTATCACCTGAGCAGTGCGGCCCGCCCGGAGACGCGGGCACGGCGGCTGGAGCAGATGATCCGGAAATTGATCGACGGGAAGCCGCTGTGACGCCGTACGAGGGATTGTCGTGTTCGGCTGCGGCGCAGGATATTCCGCTACCCGGCAGCGCGACCCGCGTCACCGGCTGGCTGTGCGTGGAGCAGCCCGGCGCCTGGGGCCGCGATGTGATCGGCGACGAGGTGCTCGGCCCCGAGATCACCGCCGAACTGGCCGCCCGCACCAAGGCCGCGCAGGTGCGCCCCACCCTCATCCGCCGCCCGGGCCGCAACGAATTCACCGGTATCCGAACGGTATTGCTCGCCGCCTCGCGCCCCGAGGGTTCCTGGTGCGAACGGATCGCCATCACCGACCTGAAGCAACTCCTCGATATCGATCTGCATCTGGTCAACGGCCCCGCGCCGGGAATCGGTGCGGCCGTGCGGGATCCGCTGATCCTGGTCTGCGCCCACGGCAAACGTGACCAATGCTGCGCCCTGCTCGGCCGCCCCATCGCCGCCCGCCTGGCCGATGCATTCCCCGACCAGGTCTGGGAGTGCTCGCACACCGGCGGCCACCGCTTCGCCCCCGCCATGGTCGTCCTCCCCACCGGCCTGACCTACGGCCGCCTCGACGGTGATGCGGCCGCCCGAGTGGTCGAAGCCGCCCGGCACGGCGAAGTCGAACTGACCGGCTTCCGCGGCCGCAGCTGCTACAGCCCCGTCGAACAGGTCGCGGAAATCGCTGTCCGCCAAGAACTCACGGACGAGACCTTCACCCGTCACCCCACCGCCGCGGTCTCGCCCGCCGCCGTGGCTGATTCGGCGGACGTCGAGAACCTCCTGGTCACACCCGCGCCGGAGGGCAGCGCCACCGAGCGCGACCCCGCTACCTTCGCCGGCGCCGCGCTGGTCACCCACCGTGACGGCCGACGCTGGCTGGTCACCGCCCGCACCGAAGCGCACACACCCCGTCAGGCCAGCTGCGGGGCGTCGCCGAAGCCTGCCACCGCGATCGTCGCCGATACCGTCCGCCGACTGCGCTGACTCCGCCCCGGCGGCACTCTTCGATCCACTGCGCGAGCGGCGTCGGCCTCCGATTCCCGCCGGGTGTGGCGGTTGTGTCAGGCGGGTGCGCTGATCGCGGCGATGAGGCGGGCGCTGCGCCGGGTCATCTGCTCGGCGGTTTGATCCGGATGGTCGAGCCACCAGTTCACCAGGGCGGTAACGGAACTGATCCAGACCCGGGTGAGGGCGGAGGCGTCCAACGGGTCGCGCAGGCCGGCGGCGGACAGGACGGCGGAAACGCCGCGGGCGCCTTGGGTTTGGACGTGGTCGATGACGGCGCGCGCGGCGGCCGCCGCTTCGCTGCCCTCCGGGATGGTGCGGTCGAAGACGACATTCCAGCCGTGCGGGCGCTTTTCGAGGGTGGTGAAGATGGCGTGCAGGGTGGAGGTCGCCATGCTCAGGTCGGCGTCGCTGCCGGTGATGACTTCCTCGATGGCGGCGGCGAGTTCATTGCCGACCCGCTGCACGCAGGCGATGAACAGCCCGGACTTGCTGGAGAAGTAGGTGTGGACGAGCGGTTTGGAGATGCCGGCCGCGGCCGCCACCGTGGCGATGGAGACCCCGGCATACCCGTGCCGCCCGAACAGGTCGGTGGCGATATCGAGGATCTGTGCCTCCCGCTCGGGGCGGGCGACTCCTTTGGTGCCCGCGGTGCGCTTGGCGCCCGCGGCGGTGGCGGCCGGCATGGGGCAACCCTATCGGCGGTCGATGAGCACGCCGGGGTTGAGGATCCCGGCCGGGTCGAGCCGGGTCTTGACCGCGTCCAGCGCCGCCGCGAACACCTCCGGCCGCTGCCGGTCGTACCAGGGGCGATGGTCGCGCCCCACCGCGTGATGGTGGGTGATGGTGCCGCCGTGCGCGAGCAGCGCCTCCGACACCGCCTGCTTGATCTCGTCCCACTGCTGCACGGTGGAGCCCCAGCGCCCGCTCGCGTAGATGCCGAAGTAGGGCGCCGGGCCGTCCGGGTAGACGTGGGTGAAGCGGCAGGTCACCACGCCTTGCACTCCCGCCGATCCCATTGCGGCGTAAGCGGATTGCAGCACCCCCTCCCGCAGCTCCGCGAATCGATCCCAGGTGCAGGCGGTTTCGAAGGTCTCCACGATCATGCCGTGCGCGGCCAGCGCATCGCGTTGATAGGGCATGCGCAGGAACGATGAACGCCAGGTATCGGCGGCCGCTTCTTCACTGCGCTCGGCCGCGGATCGCTGTGCCTTGCCACCGAATTCACGGCAGAGTTCGAGGGCCGATTCGAGCGCCGAATCCACCGGCGCCACCGCCGATTCGAAGCCCAGCACCAGCACCCCGCCCGCCGCGTCGACCCCGGCATTGATGAACGCCTCGACCGGATCCAGCAACCGGCAATTGGCGGGCCGCAGCCCGGACTGCGCGATCACCCGGGTGGCGTCCACGGCCCGTGCGTAATCGTCGAAGAGCACCGATGCCCCGGCCTTCCACCGCGGCCGATCCTGCAATCGCATCCACGCTTCGGTGATGATCCCCAGCGTCCCTTCCGATCCCAGGAACATCCGATCCGGCGACGGCCCCGCCCCGGATGCGGGCAGCCGCCGCGATTCGCTCACCCCGGCAGGCGTCACGACCCGCATCGACTCGGTCAGATCATCGATATGGGTGAGCACGGTGGCGTAATGCCCACCGGCCCGGGTCGCCAGCCAGCCGCCGAGCGAGGAGAACTCGAACGATTGCGGGAAGTGCCGCAAAGTCAGTCCGGCGGGCCGCAATTGGTCTTCCAGCGCGGGCCCGAGCACCCCGGCCTGGATCCGCGCGGCCCGGCTGATGCGATCCACCTCGAGCACCCGGTCGAGCCGCCCGAGATCGAGCGTCACCACACCTTGGTACGTATCGTGCAACTGCCGAGGCTCCACCCCGCCGACTACGGAACTGCCACCGCCGTAGGGAATTACGGCGATTCCAGCCGCCGCGCACCAGTCGAGCAGATCCACCACGTCCTGCTCCGACTCCGGCCGCGCCACCAGATCGGGCACGGCGTCGAGTTCGCCCAGCAGATTCCGCACCACATCCCGGAACGCCTTTCCGTGCGCATGCGCCGCCCGATCGGCGACCTCGGCCGAGCACAGCCGCGCCAGCGCCTCGGGCGGACTGACCCGTGGCGCGGGCAGCCCCAGCTCGGAGAGCTCCGGCGGCCGATGATCCACCAGTTCCGCCTGCGGCAGCAGCGTTCTCACCCGCTCCAGCAGCGTCGACCGCTCACCCCCGGCGATCGCGTCCGCATCGGTGCCCCACCCCCACCAAGATCGAACCGCCACCGCACCCTCCTGCCCTCGAACTGATTACCGGGTAATTTACCCAACAGTCAATTCAACGTACACGTCGATTGGAGTTTTGCTCCACTTCTACCGCCCGTCCGTCAGGAAACTGACCGGAGGCAGGTGAAAGTGGAGCAAAACTCCAACTTCGCGTACGCGGACGGCGCTACCAGTGCGTGCCAGGCACCAATCGCGCGGCGCGGCGCAATGCCGTACCGGTGACGCGCACGGCGGGCGGAACCGGACGGCGGCGCCGTTTCGGGGCAATGACTTCCACGTCGGTCGCCTCCGGCGCGGCTTCACCCTTCGCGGCGGCCGAATCCGGGTTGGCGCGGTAATAGCGGTGCAGCACACGCTCTTTGATGGCGGGCGCGACCAGGTTCCCGTACTCGGCCAGGGTGCCGAGCGGGACGTCGATGCGGCGCGGGCGTTCGGTGAGGGCGCGCACGATCAGTGCCGCCGCCCACTCCGCGGACTGGGTGGGTGCGCCCTGGTCGCCGCTCGGGGCGATCATCGGCGTCCGCACCAGCGGCATGTGGATGGTGGTGAAAGTGATGTTGTCGGCGAGCATTTCGGCGGCGGTCACCTCGGCGAACTTGTCGAGGGCGGCTTTCGAGGCCAGGTAGGCGGCGAAGCGCGGGGTGGCGACCTGGACGCCGGCGCTCGAAATGTTCACGATGTGACCGTCTTTGCGTTCCCGCATCTGCGGCAGCAGCGCCAAGGTCATGCGGACCGCGCCGAAATAGTTGACGGCCATGGTCCTTTCGAAGTCGTGCATGCGATCGGTGGAGCGGTGCACGGCGCGGCGGATGGAGCGGCCGGCATTGTTGACCAGCATGTCGACGTGACCGTGCTCGTCGAGGATGAGGGTGATGGCGCGGTCGACGGATTCGGCGTCGGTGACATCGCATTGATAGCCGTAGGCTTCGCCGCCGTCGGCCTTGATCTTGTCGACCACGGTGGCCAATTCGTCGCCGCGGCGGGCCAGCAGGATGACCGTCGCGCCCTTCTCGGCGACGGCCTGCGCCGCCGTCTTGCCGATGCCGGAGGAGGCTCCGGTGATGAGAACGTGCTTACCGGTCAGATCGCGCCGGGCGCGCCGGCGAGCCAGGTAGCCGGAGCCGTTGTCCGTATCAGTCATCGCTGCTCCCTCGAAGGATGAATTGCCTAGAACTTACTCCAAAGTAAGTTAACCGGCCAGCGTGGATTCGAGTGTTCGGCGCACCTCCCCGTAGAGACCGCTCGGTATCGAATGTATGTTCGATACCGAGCGGTCGTCTGTCGTGGGAGGAGGTGCGTCGATGGGCTGGCACAACGGCCCCCCGACCTGGTCGGAATTGGAGCGCGTGCTCTCCGGCCGCCCCGACCCGGCCCGGAAACGTCCCGAGATCGACGGCGACGGCGGCGACAGCCCGGCCTGGTCCCGCAAGCGGGAGAAGTATCGGGCGGGCGAAGTGCACGGCCCCGCCGAACCGGCCGTCCCCTACGCCGAACTGCACACCCACTCCGCCTACAGCTTCCTCGACGGCGCGAGCCAGCCCGAGGAGCTCGTCGAGGAAGCCGTCCGCCTGGGCCTGGAGGCCCTCGCCCTCACCGACCACGACGGCTTCTACGGCGTCGTCCGCTTCGCCGAAGCCGCCCGGGAATGGGGCATGCCGACCATCTTCGGCGCGGAACTCTCCCTCGGCACCGCTGCCCGGCCCGGCGCGCACCTCGTGCCCCGCGGGCGTGGCCGGCGCGGGGCGGGCGCGACTCAGCCGTGGGGCGGGCGACGTGACCTCGATGGGCAGTCCGGCGCGGCCCAGCCCGCCCTGGTGCCGCCGGACAGGTCCGGCTGGAACGATTCCGCCCCGCGCACCGGTGCGCCCGATCCGGCCGGACCGCATCTGCTGGTGCTGGCGCGCGGGCAGGAGGGGTATCGGCGGCTGTCGCGGGAGATGGCGGCGGCGCATATGGCGGCGGGGGAGAAGGGGATTCTGCGCTACGACCTGGATCGGCTGACCGAGGCGGCGGGCGGGCATTGGCAGATTCTCACCGGATGCCGGAAAGGAACTGTGCGGCAGGGGCTTTTGCAGAGCGAGGCGGCGGCCGAGGCCGAACTGCTGGAGTTGGTGGAGCGCTTCGGGCGAGAACGGGTGAGCGTGGAGCTGACCCACCATGGGATTCCGGAGGACGACGAACGCAACGCGCGGTTGATCGCGGTCGCCGATCGGGTGGGGTTGCCGGTGCTCGCCACCACCGGAGCGCATTTCGCGGCCCCGCCGCAGCGGCGAAGAGCCATGGCGCTGGCGGCGATTCGCGCCCGGCAGAGCTTGGACGAGATGGCGGGGTGGCTGGCGCCGACCGGAGGCGCGCATCTGCGCTCCGGCGCGGAGATGGCGCGGCTGTTCGCGGCCTGCCCGCAGGCGGTCGCCAATGCCGTTGCGCTGGGCCGGGAATGCGCGTTCGATCTGCGGTTGATCGCACCGCAGCTGCCGCCCTTCGACGTCCCGGAGGGGCATGACGAGAACTCGTGGCTGCGCGAGCTGACCATGACCGGTGCGGCCCGGCGTTACGGCCCGCGCGCCGGCAATCCGAAGGCGTACCAGCAGCTGGAGCACGAGCTGAAAGTCATTGCCGAGCTGAAGTTTCCGGGCTACTTCCTGGTGGTGCACGATATCGTCAGCTTCTGCCGGGACAATGACATCCTCTGCCAGGGCCGGGGTTCGGCGGCCAATTCCGCGGTCTGCTACGCCATCGGCATCACCAATGTGGATCCGGTCGCCAACAAACTGCTGTTCGAGCGCTTCCTGTCGCCGGAGCGGGACGGGCCGCCCGATATCGATGTGGATATCGAATCGGATCGGCGCGAGGAGGCGATCCAGCACGTCTACGCCAAATACGGGCGCGAGTACGCGGCGCAGGTGGCCAATGTGATCACCTATCGCGGCCGCTCGTCGGTGCGCGATGCCGCACGCGCGCTGGGGTTTTCGCCAGGACAGCAGGATGCCTGGAGCAAACAGGTGAGCCGCTGGAGCGGGGTGGCGAAAGAGGAGAACACCGATATCCCCGCCGACGTGCTGGCGCTCGCCGGTGAATTGGAGGGGCTGCCGCGGCATTTGGGGATTCACTCCGGCGGCATGGTGATCTGCGACCGGCCCATCGCCGATGTCTGCCCGACCGAATGGGCGCGCATGGCCGGGCGCAGCGTCCTGCAATGGGACAAAGACGACTGTGCCGCAGCGGGTTTGGTGAAGTTCGACCTGCTCGGGCTCGGTATGCTCTCCGCGCTGCACTACATGATCGACCTGGTGCAGGAGCATAAGGGCGAGACCGTCGAACTGTATCGCCTCGACCTCACCGAACAAGCCGTCTACGACATGCTGTGCCGCGCCGACTCGGTGGGCGTCTTCCAGGTGGAATCCCGCGCCCAGATGGCGACCCTGCCGCGTTTGAAGCCCCGCAACTTCTACGACCTGGTGGTGGAGGTGGCGCTGATCCGCCCCGGCCCCATTCAGGGCGGCTCCGTGCACCCCTATATCCGCCGCCGCAACGAGCAGGAGGAGGTCGTGTACGACCATCCGGCGCTGGAGAATTCGCTCGAACGCACCCTGGGCATCCCGCTGTTCCAGGAGCAGCTCATGCAGATGGCCGTGGATATCGCCGGTTTCACCGCCGCCGAAGCCGATCAGCTGCGCCGGGCCATGGGCTCCAAACGTTCGACGGAGAAGATGGAACGCCTGCGCGCCCGCTTCTATCAGGGCATGTACGAACTGCACGGCATCACCGGGGAGGTCGCCGACCGCATCTACGAGAAGGTGTACGCGTTCGCGAATTTCGGCTTCCCGGAAAGTCATTCGCAGAGCTTCGCCTCGCTGGTGTTCTATTCGTCGTGGTTCAAGCTGCATCATCCGGCGGCGTTCTGCGCGGGCCTGCTGCGCGCGCAGCCGATGGGCTTCTACTCCCCGCAGTCGCTGGTCGCCGATGCCCGGCGGCACGGGGTGGTGGTGCACGGCCCGGACATCAATCACAGCCTGGCCGAGGCGACCTTGGAGGCGCGCGGCATGCAGATCCGCATGGGCCTGGCCGCGGTCCGCCAGATCGGCACCGAACTGGCCGAACGCATTGTCGACGCCCGCGAACTGCACGGCCCCTACACCTCGTTCGTGGATCTCACCGGCCGCGTGGAATTGACTGTCCCGCAAGCGGAATCACTGGCCACCGCGGGCGCGCTCGGCAGCCTCGGCATCACCCGCCGGCAAGCGCTGTGGGCGGCCGGGGCGGCGGCGGGCGAGCGCCCCGACCGCCTCCCGGGCACCGGCGCCGCCACCGATGCCCCCGCCCTGCCCGGCATGAGCGATCTGGAACTGGCCGCCGCCGACGTCTGGGCCACCGGCGTCTCACCCGGCAGCTATCCGACGGAATTCCTGCGCGACCGCCTGCACGCGCTCGGTGTCGTCCCCGCCGCCCACCTGCTCGACATCCGGGACGGGACAAGGGTTCTGGTCGGCGGCGCGGTCACCCACCGCCAGCGCCCCGCCACCGCGGGCGGCGTCACCTTCCTCAACCTCGAAGACGAAACCGGCATGATCAACGTGGTCTGCTCGGTCGGCCTCTGGGCCCGCTACCGCCGCCTCGCCCAATCCGCCCCGGCCCTGCTGGTGCGCGGCCGCGTCCAGAACGCCGAGGGCGCGGTCACCATCGTCGCCGACCATCTGCAACGCATGGACCTCCGCATCGAAGGCCGCTCCCGCGACTTCCGCTGAAACCGGGACAATGGACAGTCCATCGAGAAGGGAGCCCCGTGCCCACCGTCATCCGGGCCACCATCAAACCCAACAGCAAGAAGGGGCCCTTGGTCGAAACCCTCGAGGACGGCACCCTCCAGCTCTACGTCCGCGCCCCCGCCGTGGAAGGCAAGGCCAACAAGGCCGCCATCGAACTCCTGGCCACCCACTTCGCCGTCCCCAAATCCACCATCACCCTCACCGCCGGCGCCACCTCCCGCTTCAAACGCTTCGAGATCGCCGACTGAGCGGGCTACACCGCGCCGGGGAAACCCAGTTGCCGCCAGGCTTCGTAGACGGCGACGGCGGCGGCGTTGGAGAGGTTCATGGAGCGGCGACCGGGGAGCATGGGGATGCGGAGGCGGTCGGTGATGCGGGGGTCGGTGAGCACTTCTTCGGGGAGGCCGGTCGGTTCTGGACCGAACAACAGCACATCGTTCTTCCGGTAGTCGATGTCGGTGCTGCGGGTGGTGGCGCCCGCGGCGAAGGCGAAGACCCGCTCCGGCCGGATGGAATCCCATGCGGCGGCCAGGTTCCGGTGCACGGTGACCACGGCCAGGTCGTGATAGTCCAGCCCGGCGCGGCGCAGTTTGGGTTCCGACAGATCGAAACCGAGGGGTTCGATCAGGTGCAGCTGGCAGCCGGTACCGGCGGCCAGGCGGATGGCATTACCGGTATTGGGCGGGATGCGCGGTTCGAAGAACACCAGATGGAACACGGGGACCAGCATCTCAGAAGGCCGGGGCGGGCGGTGCGGTGGCCGGGTGGTGGCTAGACTCGGCGCGTGAGCCCAGCCCATGCCGCACCCGAGAGCCGGAGCAGCCGATTCGGTGAGTTCGTGCGCGACAACCTGCCGATGCTGTTGATCGCGGCCGTGCTGGTGGTTGCCGTGGTGTTCCTGGCGTGGGATCGCTGGCGGCGCGGGACGTTCTTCTTCGGCGGCGCGACGCTACTGGCGGCCGCGCTGCGCATGGTGTTGCCGGCCGAGCGGGTCGGACTGCTGGCGGTGCGCGGCAAGACCTTCGACGTGATCTGGCTGACCGTGCTGGGCAGCGCCATCATCGTGCTGGCCGCGACGATCAGCAGCCTGGGCGTCACCTAGAACGGGGTGGTGGGTGGCGCGCTGGGCGGCCCACCACGGGGTTCATCGATTAGGGGTATCGGGGATTCGAGGCGGTCGCTCAGGCTCGCGTCAGACGGCGTCCTAAATCGCGCCGGAGGACTTCCTGCGCGGGTAGACGGTTGAGGACTCGCAGTATCGCCGGTCGTAGTTCACGTTGCTCGTCGTCGGAGAGCAAGTCGACGAGGTCGCGGAGATCCATGTCATCGAATGCTGCTGGCATAACTGACACATTACGGCTGTGCGGCGCGGTACGCGCGGATTCCGGTTGCTGGTTACGGAGGTGTCACCTCCGCGAAACCGGCAGCGGCTCAGAACAATTCGGATGAAACAGACACGACACTCGGGACGCGCCGCCAAACCGATCCGACCGTGCGGTCAGGTTCGCTCCGCACGCGCCGCGCGCGCCATATCCATGGTCTCGGTGATCAGCTTGCCGACCGCCTCGGTCTCGGTCAAGAATCCGTCGTGCCCGTCACGCGAGCGGACGATCTCCAGACCCTTACAGCCGGGCAGCAGTTCCGCCAGCTCCTGCTGGGTGCGCAGCGGGTACAGCCGGTCCGAATCCACGCCGCCGATCACGCACGGCACCGGCGTGGCCGCCAGCGCCGCCTCGATGCCGCCGCGCCCGCGCCCCACATCGTGCCGGTTCATGGCCTCGGTGAGCAGCACGTAGGTCGCCGGATCGAAGCGCGAGACCAGCTTGTCGGCCTGGTACTCCAGGTAACTCTGCACCGCGTAACGCCCACCCGCCCAAGGGTTCTCGTCCCCCTGAGCATGGTTCTCGAAGCGATGGTCGAGCTCGAATTCGGTGCGGTAGGTCAGGTGCGCGATGCGCCGCGCGATCCCCATCCCGGCCATGGGCGCGCGCCCGGAGCCGTGATAGTTCCCGCCCTGCCAATCCGGATCGGCCTGGATGGCGGCGATCTGGGTGGTCTGGGTGCCGATCTGATCGGCGGTGGCGCGCGCGCCGACGGCGAGCACCAGCGCGGAGCCGACCCGGTCGGGATGGCCGACCATCCACTCCAGCACCCGCATACCGCCCATGGATCCGCCCACGATGGCGGCCAGGTGGTCGATGCCGAGCAGGTCCATCAACTTGACCTCGGCGGTCACCTGATCACGGATGGAGATCTCGGGAAACCGTGCGCCCCAGGGCTTCCCGTCCGCGGCCAGCGAGGCCGGGCCGGTGCTGCCCTTGCAACCACCCAGCACATTGGTGGCGATGACGCACCATTCCCGGGTGTCGATGGACAGTCCCGGTCCGACGATGCCGTCCCACCAGCCGGGCTGCGCGTGATGCACGTCCACGCCGCCCACCACATGCGAGTCGCCGGTAAGCGCATGCTCGACCAGCACCACATTGTCCGCGTTCGCCGAGAGTTCGCCCCATCGCTGCACGGCCAACGTCACCTCGGGGATGACGGCGCCGTTCTCCAGCGCCACCTCCCCGATGGCGATGCTGCCGAGCGTCCCGTCCGGCGGCGGGAGCAGACGCTCGGCCGCCGGACGGGAGGTGCTGGATTCGATGTTCACGGTCAAGACGCTGCCGCCGTCAGTCCGGCGCGCAGATCCGCCAGGATGTCGTCGATGCCCTCGATGCCCACGGCCAACCGCACCAGACCAGGGGTGACGCCGGAAGCGAGCTGCTCCTCGGGGGTCAGCTGGGAATGGGTGGTGGAGGCCGGGTGGATGACGAGCGAACGCACATCCCCGATGTTAGCGACATGGCTGTGCAGCACCAGGGCGTCCACGAACTTCTTGCCCGCGTCCACGCCGCCGGCCAGCTCGAAGGACACGATCGCGCCCACGCCCTTCGGAGCCAGTTGTTTGCCGCGCTCGTACCAGGGCGAGCTGGGCAGCCCCGCGTAGTAGACCTTCTCGACGCCCGGCTGCTGGGTCAGGAACTCCGCCACCGCTTCGGCATTGGCGACATGCCGTTCGACACGCAGGCTCAGCGTCTCGATGCCCTGCGAGATCAGGAAGGCGTTGAAGGGTGAGACCGCCGCGCCGAGATCGCGCAGCAATTGCACGCGCGCCTTGAGCGCATAGGCGGGCGCGCCGAGGTCGGCGAACACCACGCCGTGGTAGCTGGGATCCGCGGTGGTGAAACCGGGGAACCGCGAGACGCCGTCGGCGTCGGTGACCGTCCAGTCGAAGGTGCCGCCGTCCACGATCACGCCCGCGACCGCCGAACCGTGCCCGCCCAGGTACTTGGTCGCCGAGTGCACGACGATGTCCGCACCCTGTGCCAGCGGCTGAATCAGATACGGGGTGGCGACCGTGTTGTCCACGATCAGCGGAATGCCCGCCGCGTGCGCCACACCCGAGATGCCCGGGATATCCAGGATCGAGCTGGACGGGTTGGCGACCGTTTCACCGTAGAAAGCCTTGGTGTTCGGGCGCACCGCCGCCTGCCACTGCGCCAGATCGTCCGGATCCTCGACGAAGCTGACCTCGATGCCCAGCTTCGGCAGCGAGTAGTGCAGCAGGTTGTAGGTGCCGCCGTACAGGTGCGGGCTGGCGACGATGTGATCGCCGGCCTGCGCCAGGTTCAGGATCGCGTACGTCTCCGCCGCCTGCCCGGAGGCCAGCAGCAGCGCCGCCACCCCGCCCTCGAGGGCCGCGATGCGCTGCTCCACCGCGTCCTGGGTGGGGTTCATGATGCGGGTGTAGATATTGCCCGGCTCGGCCAGCCCGAAGAGCGCGGCGGCGTGGTCGGTGTCGCGGAAGGCGTAGGAAGTCGTCTGGTAGATGGGCAGGGCGCGCGCGCCGGTGGCCGGATCGGGGGCCTGACCGGCGTGAATCTGCTTGGTCTCGAAGGACCAGGTGGCAGGGTCGATGGGCGCGGTCGAGTCACTCATGTGCTGCTCCAGGAAAACAAGGTCGCCGAATGGCGGAATTCTGACGTTATCGGAAGGCGAACAGGCTTCGACAACAACACATTTCGGTAGACCTCCTACGGTGCGCTTGCGCTCGGCCATCGAGCGCCCGGTCTTCACCCGGAGCACCCCACCGCAGCTGGAGGGTTGCCGATCAGCGAGCCGGGGCTTGGCACTGATGCTCTTGACCTGTTGCGAGATTCTAACGGTGTGCGGACGCACCCTCGGCAGTGGGGCCGACCACAGTCGGCGCGGCACAGACCCGGACGAATTCGTCGTATGCGGCGCGCACATTGTCGGCCAGCTGACGGGCCGAGGTGGCGGTGGTGCAGTCCGGGAACTCGGAGTCGGCGTCGAATTCGCACTCCATGCCGACCCGCACGATGGCGTGCCAGGTGGCCGCGATCATGCGCACCGGGGCGGCGTCGGGGGTGGTGTGCAGGCGTTCGGCGAGCACCAGGGTCATCGACCGGGTCTTGGTGTCGGCGGCTTCCATGCTCTGCGCGCGCACGGTCACATTGTCGCGGGTGATGCGCTGCATCTGCTGGAACCAGCGGAAGGGCACCGGATGGCCGGTGTCCATGATCTCTTCGACCACGATCAGGAACGAGTCGAGCAGGGCCTGTAGCTCGTTGCCGGTGACCGGCTGGGCGCGCAACTGATCCGCCAGCGCCTGACCCCAGTCCTCCACCGGGGCGATGACGATGTCTTCCTTGCTCGCGAAGTACCGGTTCACGGTGCGGGGGGAGACGTCGGCTTCGGCGGCGATCTGCTCGACGGTGGTGGCGTCGAAACCCTGTGTGTCGCAAAGGTTCAGCGCCACGTCGATGATGCGCGTGCGGGTCTGCGCCTTCTTGCGTTCGCGCAGGCCCGGGCGCGCGGTCAGCGTTGACGAGTCGAACATGGCCCCATTTTAGACCGATCCCGCGCGATAGTGTCCGATTGGGCCAACTGTCGCAGTAAGACATTTTTCTCTTGACGCCAAATGTCTGCTGGTGCCACGATGGACGCAGCTGTTCGAACCCTGAGGAGAAGCTCATGTCCGCTGGGACAGCAATACTCGAATCCGACGAAAAGTTCGGTCGGACAAGCGATTCCAGACGCTGGTGGGCCTTGGCCGTGATCGCCATGGCCCAGCTCATGGTGGTGCTGGACGCCACCATCGTCACCATCGCCCTGCCGTTCGCGCAGCAGGACCTGCACATCAGCGACGGCGACAAACAGTGGGTGCTCACCGCCTACACGCTCATCTTCGGCGGCCTGCTGCTGCTCGGCGGCCGGCTCGCCGACTACCTGGGCCGCCGCCGCATTCTCATGATCGGCCTGATCGGCTTCGCCGGGGCGTCGGCGCTGGCCGGGCTGGCGCAGAACGCCGCGGAACTCTTCGCGGGCCGCGGTCTCCAGGGTGCGTTCGGCGCGCTGCTGGCCCCCGCCGCGCTGTCGCTGGTGTCGATCACCTTCACCGAGGCCAAGGAGCGCGCCCGGGCCTTCGGCGTCTTCGCCGGCGTCTCGGCGGGCGGTGCGGCGATCGGCCTGATCGCCGGCGGCGCGCTCACCGAATACGCCAACTGGCGCTGGAGCCTGCTGGTCAACGCCCCCATCGCGCTGCTGGCCCTGGCCGGCGCCTTCGCCTTCGTGATCAAAGATGTGCCCGCCCCGCGCACCGGCGGCTACGACCTGCCCGGCGCGGTCACCGGCACGCTCGGCCTCATCTCCATCGTCTACGGATTCAGTCGCGCGGCCTCCGACGGCTGGGGCGCGGGCAGCACCCTCGCCCTGCTCATCGTCGGCGCGGCGCTGCTGGTGGCGTTCGTGGTCATCGAGGCGCGCACCGCGAATCCGCTACTGCCGCTGCGCATTCCGGGTGAGATCAATCGCGGCGGCTCGTTCCTGGTGGCGCTGCTGGTGCCCATCGCCATGTTCGCCATGTTCCTGAACCTCAGCTTCTACCTACAGATGACGCTGGGCTACTCGGCGCTGAAGGCGGGCGTGGCGTTCCTGCCGTTCCCGGCGGGCATCGTGGTCTCGGCCGGGATCGCCAGCACGCTGCTGCCCCGCATCGGACCGCGGCCGATCATGCTGGCGGGCGCCGTGCTCGGCGGCGCGGGCCTGATCTACATGGCCCAGCTCGAATTCGGTGACGGCTACGCGGCCAGCCTGCTGCCCGCCATGATCCTCATCGCCCTCGGCATGGGCGGGTTGTTCGTGGCCATGCAGACCACCGCCCTGCATCAGGTCGAGGAGAAGGACTCCGGCGTCGCCAGCGCCCTGCTCAACGCGGCCCAGCAGGTCGGCGGCTCCATCGGCACCGCGCTGCTGACCACGCTGTCGGTGCAGGCCGCCGAGCGCTACGCCGGCAACCATCCGACCATCGACAATGTGGTGGCCCGGGCCGCCATCCACAGCTACGACGTCGCGTTCTACCTCGGCGCGGGCTTCTTCCTGGCCTGCATCCCGATCGTCGCCTTCATGATCCGGGACAAGCCGGAGCACCTCCTCGAAGGAGCGGAACACCCCGCACACGTAGGCGTCTGATCCGATCCGGGCTCCGGGCCCGGCGATTCATGGAACCGGCCGCGGTTCGCCCCGACGGGCGCCGCGGCCGGTTCCCTTTCGCCCCTGGGTCGGTCGCCGGGGTTTCAGTCGGCATACTGGGGGAGAGTGGGCTGCGTCACTGGCAACCTACTTGCGAGTAACTGAAGGCGGGTTCCCGCACAGCGGGGGCTGGGCGCGCGGTGAGATCGGGACCAGCAGTACGCTTGTCTTGCTTGACGCCACATCGGACGTGGACCTGGTACCAGAGGCCCCGGCCGGGCGCCGGGCGTATACGTTGTCTGTTGAACAGCTGGGGTCCGCTACAAGCGGTGCTCGCCGGCCGTGCAATGGGAGCACCACCTTCCTAGGAGGACACGAAGATCCATGTCCAAGATCAAGGTTGAAGGCACCGTCGTCGAACTCGACGGCGACGAGATGACCCGGATCATCTGGCAGTTCATCAAGGACAAGCTGATCATCCCGTATCTCGATGTGAACCTCGAGTACTACGACCTCGGCATCGAGTCGCGCGACAAGACCGATGATCAGATCACCATCGACTCGGCGAACGCCATCAAGAAGCACGGCGTCGGCGTGAAGTGCGCGACGATCACGCCGGACGAGGCGCGAGTCGAGGAGTTCGGGCTCAAGAAGATGTGGCGGTCGCCGAACGGCACCATCCGCAACATCCTCGGCGGCACGATCTTCCGCGCACCGATCATCATCTCCAATGTCCCGCGATTGGTTCCGGGCTGGACCAAGCCGATCATCATCGGCCGCCACGCCTTCGGTGACCAGTACCGTGCCACCGATTTCAAGGTGCACCAGGCGGGCACCGTCACCCTGACCTTCACGCCGGAGGACGGCTCCGAGCCGATCCAGCACGAGGTCGTGCGCATGCCGGAAGACGGCGGCGTGGTGATGGGCATGTACAACTTCCAGGAGTCCATCCGGGACTTCGCGCGGGCCTCGCTCAACTACGGCCTACAGCAGAACTACCCGGTGTACATGTCGACAAAGAACACCATCCTCAAGGCCTACGACGGCATGTTCAAGGACACCTTCGAGGAGGTGTACCAGACCGAGTTCAAGGACGAGTTCGACGCGGCCGGTCTGACCTACGAGCACCGCCTGATCGACGACATGGTCGCGTCCGCCCTGAAGTGGGAGGGCGGCTACGTCTGGGCTTGCAAGAACTACGACGGCGACGTGCAGTCCGACACCGTGGCGCAGGGCTTCGGCTCGCTGGGTCTGATGACCTCCGTGCTGCTCACCCCGGACGGCCGCACCTGTGAGGCGGAGGCGGCGCACGGCACCGTCACCCGTCACTACCGTCAGCACCAGCAGGGCAAGCCCACCTCCACCAACCCGATCGCCTCGATCTTCGCGTGGACTCGTGGTCTGGCTCATCGCGGCAAGCTGGACAACACCCCCGAGGTGATCGGCTTCGCGCAGACGCTCGAAGAGGTCGTCATCAAGACCGTCGAGGACGGGCAGATGACCAAGGACCTCGCGCTGCTGGTCGGCGGCGACCAGGGCTACCTGACCACCGAGGAATTCCTCGGCGTGCTGGATGCCAACCTGGCGCGTGAGCTGCGCTGAGCTCCCCTGACGGGGAAAGTAGAAGTATTCAGGGGCGAGCCCCTGAAACCCCGGAAGGGGTAGGGAGATTCAGGGGCGAAACCCTGAAACCCCTGCACTCCGGGATGCGCTGATGCAACGTGAACAGCGCCGCAGCGGCGAACGATGGCGGCCGGGACCACCGTCCCGGCCAGAACCATCGGTCCGCCGCGCTCCGCACGGGCACCTGCCCCCATCGAATCGGATGGGTGGGCGGGTGCCCGAACTGGTTTCCGGGGGCGGTCATGAAATGGTCACGCGGGGTTCGCCAGGATGAGCCGGGTGGTCGCCGATGGGTTGTGGTTAACGTGCGACGGTGGCTGGGTGATAACCGGGCGGCAGGTCTGAAACGCTTGCCGCGCAGGCCGATCCGGTGTGCGGAAATTCGGGAACGGGCGCTGTCCGCCGGGAAACCGGCGCGGGGGACGGCGGGATCGAAGGAGAGATCATGACGGGAATCGGGAACGACCTGCGGAACGCGGTGCGCGGGCGGGTTGTCGCGATGGGGGAGGACGGGTACGAGCAGGCCCGGATGGCGTGGAATGTGGCGGTCCGGCAGCAGCCGGTGGCGGTGGTGGAGGTCGCCGACGCCGACGACGCGGCGGCCGTGGTGCGGTACGCCGGGCGGACCGGGCTGGCGGTGAGCACGCAGACCACCGGGCACGGCGCGTCCACCGCGGCCGATGGGACGATCTTGGTCAAAACTCGTGCGCTGCGGGGTGTTCGGGTCGATGCGGGGGAGCGCGTCGCCCGGATCGGGGCGGGCATGCCGTGGCTGGATGTCCTGGGCGCGACCGCCGAACACGGCTTGACCGGCGCGGTCGGCAGCTCGGATGTGGTCGGGGTGGCGGGCTACACGCTCGGTGGCGGTGTGGGCTGGTTCGCGCGCAGCCACGGGTTCGCCGCGAATATGGTGCGCTCGTTCGAGGTGATCACCGCCGACGGCGCGCGGACCCGGGTGAGCGCGGACGCAGATCCGGACCTGTTCTGGGCGTTGCGCGGCGGCGGCGGCGATTTCGCGCTCGTCACCGAGCTGGAACTCGAACTGTTCGAAGCGAATTCGCTCTCCGGCGGCCGCATGCTGTGGCCGAGCGAGCAGGCGTCGGCGGTGCTCGCCGCTTTCCGGCGCGCCACCGTGGAAGCCCCCGAGGGCCTGAGCATCTGGTGCACCCTCATCCAATTCCCGCCCTTCCCACAACTTCCCGAGTTGCTGCGCGGCCGCGCCATGATCGCCGTCGATCTCTTGGCCCAGGGCGCGGTCACCTCCCCGCTGCGCTGGTTCGACGAGGTTCCGGGCCTGGTCCTGGATACCCGTCGTCCTTTGCTGCCCACCGAGATCGGCTCCATCTGCATGGAGCCCACCGCACCCTCCCCGGCCCGCATCCGCGGTGAACTCCTCACCGATCTGTGCCCGGAAACTTCCGCCACGCTGCTGGACGCGGTTGTTCCCGGCGGCACTCCCGCTCCGCTGGCGCTGGCCCAGATCCGGCATCTCGGCGGCGCGATCGCCCGGCCGGTCGCCGATGCGGGCTGTGCCGGTCAGCTCCCCGAGCCCTACCTGCTCTCCCTGCTCGGTCCCATCCCGACCCCGGAACTGGCCGCGGTGGTCACGGCCCGCCAAGACGCCGTCACCACCGCCCTGCGCTCCCAGCTCTCCGGCCGTAAACCCTTGACCTATTTGGATTCCGGCGATTCCGCGGCAGCGGCCTTCGCTCCCGAAACCCTCGCGCGCCTTCAGCAGATCAAGGACAAATACGACCCGCGCTCGACCTTCCGCGCCGGCTTCCCGGTCCTGGCCGCTGACCCCGCGGTGACGACGATCGAGCACACCGCCTGATCCGGCTGGGCGCGGACAGTCGTCACTCCGGGTCCGCGAGGTACGGCCGGCCAAAGCGAATCGCCCTGTCCCGCTGCGGGAATGCCGGTGTCCGCCGTGCGGTTGTGCGGCGGGTGACTCTTACCGCTGTATCGACATTCCAGGCCCGTGCGGGCAAGGAAGACCTGGTGCGGGCGCAGGCGCTGGCCTTGGTCGAACCGACGCTGGCCGAGCCCGGGTGCGTCAGCTATCAGCCGTACCAGCATCCGACTCGTCCGGGGGAGTGGGTGGTGGTGGAGAGCTGGGAGTCGCGCGCGGCGTTCGAGGCGCATATGAACAGTCCGCATCTGCTGGCCGCGTTCGAGGCCGGGGTCGATTTGCTGGCGGGTCCGCCGGTGGAGCGAATCTTCGAGGACTGACCGGGGTCCGGGATTGTGCGCCTGGTCGCGCGAGTTCGCGACCCGGGCCGGTCGTGAGTGAGATCACCGGGCTCGGGGGTATCGGGCGGGTTCGCCCGGATGTTGCGATTGGTCGTGCCCAATTCCGTATCCGTGCCCGTGACAACCGTGTCGCCCGCCGAATCCACTGATTCGGCGGTGGCCGACCGGCGTGGCTGGCATGTGCCCGCCATGCTGGCGCTGGCGCTGGGCGGCTTCGGTATCGGCACCACCGAATTCGTGACCATGGGTTTGCTGCCCGATATCGCGAAAGCCTTCGATGTCTCCGAACCCAGTGCCGGGCATGCGGTTTCGGCCTACGCGCTGGGTGTGGTGATCGGCGCCCCGGTGATCGCGGCAATGTGCGCGCGAGTCCCGCGCAAGCGTTTGCTGATGGTGCTGATGGCCGCGTTCACCCTGGGTAATGCCGCCTCGGTGGTGGCCCCGACCTTCCTGACCTTCACCGCGGCCCGATTCGTTTCCGGCCTGCCGCACGGCGCGTACTTCGGTGTCGCCTCGCTGGCCGCGGCCTCGCTGGCGCCGGTGGGTCAGCGGGCCAAGGCGATTGCCGCGGTTATGCTGGGTCTGAGCGCCGCCAACGTTGTCGGCGTTCCCGCCGCGACTTGGCTGGGCCAGCATCTGGGCTGGCGGGACGCCTACATCGTGGTCGCGGTGATCGGCGCCGCCACGGTCGCCGCCATCGGTCGTTTCGTCCCCGAATTGACCGGCATCACCCTCACCGACCCCCGCACCGAACTTGGTGCATTGCGTCGTTCGCAGGTATTGCTGACCCTGCTGGTGGGTGCGGTCGGCTTCGGCGGCATGTTCGCCATCTACACCTACATCACCACCACCCTGACCGATGTGGCCGGCATGTCCCTCGGCCTGGTCCCGCTGGTCCTGATGCTCTTCGGCCTGGGCATGGTGGCCGGCAATATCGCCGGTGGCGTGCTGACCGATCGCGGCGTGGACCGCGCGGTATTCGTATCGCTGCTGGCCATGGTGGTGATCCTGGCCGGTTTCATTGCGGCGGCGCATAATCCGTTCACCGCGGCGGTCGCCGCCTTCTTCGTCGGCGCGTCCGGTGCCTCGCTGGGCCCGGCCCTGCAAACCCGCCTGATGGATGTGGCGCACGACGCGCAAACCCTGGCCGCGGCGCTCAATCACGCCGCCTTGAACATCGCGAATGCGGCGGGCGCGTGGCTGGGCGGGCTGGTGATCGCGGCCGGGCTCGGCTACACCGCCCCCGCCCTGGTCGGCACGGGCCTGGCGATTCTCGGCGTGCTGCTGTTCACCGTGACCGTGACGCTGGCCCGGCGCACCCGGGCGACCGCATAGCCGCTTCCGGAGCTCATGCGCTCTGCGGTGGTTCGCGATCCTGCCAGGTGCACAGGCAGACCCGATTCCCTTCCGGATCCGCCAGCACCCAGTAGCTCGGCGCGGCCTCGGCACTGACCAGCCGTCCGCCGGCGGCGAGCGCGGCGTTCAATCGCGACCGCACCTGAGCCGGATCGATCCAGATGTCCGGATGCCAGCGCTGGCGCGGCTCCGCACTGCCCGACTGCTGGAACCAGAGGGTCGGCAAAACATCGGCCGGATCGGAGATCTCGTCCTCGGGGCCCGGCCCCGACTGCGGCTCCAACCCGAAAACCGCAGCCCAGAACGGCAGTACGGCCGCCCGCTCCGGCGTATCCAGGGCCAGCTCGAGCCGCGACACCCGCTCGGGTTCGAGTACTGCCCCGGCGTCGGCGGCGATCGCGGAAACCCTGCGCGCCAACCGAATATCGCGCTCGGTGACCCCGCCCACGTCATGACTGCTCAGCCGGACGTCGATGAACCTGTACCGCAGATTCAGGTCAGGGTGATGATCCAGCTCCTCGGCCACCGCCCCGATCGCGTTCACGATCGCCAGCCCGCCCGCGAAACCCTTTGTCCTGATCCGTGTTTGCAATCCGCCGGGTACGTGAACCCACCCGTCCAGCTCCGCATCCGCAATCTGCTTCCCGGTCAGTCTCGTCATTCACCCATCCTGCCGGCGCGGCCCGGCGGGCGGCGGTTCATCTGCTCTTCACGCACACGACGGCGTCTGCGGCTCGAAAGTATCCCTGCGCCCCGCGCGCCGAGCACGCGGCTCGGTCGTCGGTCACCGAGGCGGGCAGGCGGGCTGCCACCTCGCTGTACGCGCCGGAATCCGAACAAGGCACCCGCTTGAGCCCGACGGCGCTTCCGGTGATGGTGAAGGCCGGCAGATCGAAGCAGTCGCCGATCCGAGCGCTGTACGGAGAGAGTGTTTCCGCCACGCTCGAGGTCTGTGCGCGGTCCGAGCGTTCGTGCACTTCGATATTGATGCCGACGGCCAGTACGAACAGGATCGGCGAGAGCAAGCCGAAGACGGCCATCGGACGCCGATACAGCGGACGTCCCGGATCCAATGGCGTACCGGGCGCGCCGGGGATGGGTGGCGGCAGCCGCAGGGCGACGCTGCGGCCGTGCAGATTCGACAGCACCGTGATGCCGTTGATGAACATCGACAGCGGACCCCACCAGCCTTGCCAGAGGCTCTTGGTGGTCTCCGATCGGTAGGTCGCCAGCCCACAGTCCCGGCAGAACGTTCCCGACAGCGAGATGAACCGCATGTACAGCAACAGGCCCTGATGGCGGTTGAAACCGATATGCGCCGCCGGCGTCGATCCGCAGATCGCGCAGTAGAGCCTGGTACCCGGCGGCACCCAGCCGAAGGGCGCCGGCCGTGGCGGGATCGGCGGCTCCAGGACCGGTTTCGGCGCGGCTGCCTTCCGAATCGAAGCCCAGCGGCGCGGGCCCGTCGGCTTCGCCACCACTGGCTGCCGCTGTATGGACCGCGCCTCGGCGACGATCCCGGGCAACCGGGCGTCGAGTCCATGGAGGGCGACGCCGAGCACTTTGTCCTGGATCAGCCGCAGCAGCTCGCCGCGCTCCAGCTCTTCGCCCAGAACCATTGCGGCGGCGCTGGTTTCGTCGGCGATCAAGCCGAGCGCCAGGATTCCGGGCGGCAGCGGCCACAGGTCGTAGTGCCGAGCCAGACGTTCGGCGATGTCGAGGGCGGTGGCGCAGGTGCCGGTGAGGGGGATGCCGGACCAGTCGGCCGTGCTGCGATTGACCGGATCGAGCGCGACTCCGGCCGCGAGCACCTCGACCTCGCCCGCCTGCACCTCGATGCGCGACCAGCGGCTCGGTTCGTCGACTCGGATCAGCGCCACCAGCAGGTCGCGGGTATCGACGGCGTGTGAAATCCGTGCGCCCGCGGTGCGAAGCGCGGCGATGACGGTGGAATGCAGTGGCGCCCCGGCCAATACGCTCATGACTACCCCGGCCGTGGTCGATCATCCGCGTCCGCCCCGGCCGCGGCACCGCTCATGGTAATCGAGGGGATCGCCGGTGACGCCCTGATTCATCAGCGGGCGTGAACATACACGTCTGTATGTAAGTGTAAGATCGTCGCATGACCAGGTCCGACGTCTCGAAACCGCAGCGCCGCACGCAAGAGCAGCGCAGCAACGAGATGCGGGTGCGGCTGCTGGACGCCACCATCGAATGCCTGGTGGAGTACGGGTACGCGGGGACGACGACGCCGCGGGTGGCCGAGCGGGCCGGGGTGACCCGGGGTGCGCAGGTGCATCATTTCGGGTCGAAGACGGATCTGGTCGTGGCGGCCATCAGTCATCTCGCGCAGCGGCGTACCCAGGCCGCCATGCAGGAGCTGGAGCGGGTGCGCGCGGGCGAGAATCCGCTGGACGCGGCGCTCGAGTTCATGTGGGAGCTGCATCAGGGGCCGCTGTTCATCGCGGCCATCGAGCTCTGGGTGGCGGGGCGGACGGATCCGCTGCTGGCCGCCGAGATGGAGAAGGTCGAACCGTTCGTCAATAACGCGGTGCTGGTCGCGGTGGCGCAATTGGTGCCGGATGGCATGGGGCGCAAGGAAGCTCGCGATCTGGTCTACACGGCCATGGACATCATGCGCGGAATCCTGATGTCCAACTTCATCTCCCCGGATCCGGATCGTGCCCAGCGCCGTTGGCAGCGGGCCGCCGCGCATCTGCGCCGGCTGGCCGAGGTCTCCGCGCCCGGCCTGAACGTGCACCCCTGACCCGTTTCGCCTGATCGGCACCCTGCCGCCTGTATGTATCGCTACAGGCGGGATTTCCCTGCGTAGATAACTGATCTTCGTCGACCCCGAACGCACTCTTGCGTGTTTACATACAGCTTTGTATGTTTGTTTCTGTTCGGTCCAGGGGGACCGACCCTGATCTGAGGGAGTTCGATGACGAACAAGGTCTACGTCGTCGGCGTCGGCATGACGAAGTTCGAAAAGCCGGGGCGGCGCAAGAACGAAGACGGCAGCGACTGGGACTACCCGGACATGGCGCGGGAGTCCGGGACCAAGGCCCTCGCCGACGCCGGAATCGACTACCGCGAGGTCGAGCAGGCTTACGTCGGGTACGTCTACGGCGAATCCACCTCCGGCCAGCGCGCGGTCTACGAACTGGGCATGACCGGCATCCCGGTGGTGAACGTCAACAACAACTGCTCCACCGGTTCGACCGCGCTCTACCTTGCGGCGCAGGCGATCCGGGGCGGCCTGGCGGACTGCACCCTGGCGCTCGGCTTCGAGAAGATGCAGCCCGGCTCGCTCGGCTCCACCTGGGACGACCGCGAGCAGCCGATGGCCAAGCACATCATGGCCCTGGCCGAGATCTCCGAAGTGCTGTTCCCGGTGGCCCCGTGGATGTTCGGCGCGGCCGGGCGCGAGCACATGAAGAAGTACGGCACCACCGCCGAGCACTTCGCCAAGATCGGGTTCAAGAACCACGGGCACTCGGTCAACAACCCGTATTCGCAGTTCCAGGACGCGTATTCGCTCGACGACATCCTGGGCTCGCGGATGATCTACGACCCGCTCACCAAGCTCCAGTGCTCGCCGACCTCCGACGGTTCCGGCGCGGTCATCCTGGCCTCCGAGGAGTTCGTGAACCGGCACGAGCTGGCGGCGCAGGCGGTGGAGATCGTCGGCCAGACCATGACCACCGACTACGCCTCCACCTTCGATGGTTCGGCCAAGAACCTCATCGGCTACGACATGAATGTGCAAGCGGCCGAGAAGGTTTACGCACAGGCGGGTCTCGGCCCCGAGGACTTCCAGGTCATCGAGCTGCACGACTGCTTCTCGGCGAATGAACTGCTGCTCTACGAGGCACTGGGCCTGGCGAAGGAGGGCGAGGCCGGTCATCTCATCGACGCGGGCCAGACCACCTACGGCGGCAAGTGGGTGGTGAACCCGTCCGGCGGGCTCATCTCCAAGGGACATCCTTTGGGCGCAACGGGTTTGGCGCAGTGCAGCGAGCTCACCTGGCAGCTGCGCGGCACCGCCGACAAGCGGCAGGTCGACAACGTCACCGCCGCCCTCCAGCACAACATCGGGCTCGGCGGCGCGGCCGTCGTCACCGCCTACCAGCGCGCGGATCGCTGATCCGCACCGGGACTCGAATCTCCACTTCGCAGAAGGAGCACCATCATGGGACATATCGAAGCCAGCCGTGAACTCAATGCCAGCCCCGACGCCCTGTGGGCCGTCGTCTCCGATCCGCAGACCTGGGACAAGTGGTTCTCCATCCACGAGCGCTGGATGGAGGAGCCGCCGGCCGTGCTGGCGCCGGGTGCGAAGCTGACCGCCAAGATCCTGATGCTCGGCATGGCCAACAAGATCGAATGGGTGGTGGAGAGCGTCGACGCCCCGAATCGACTGGTGCTCAGCGGAACCGGCATGGCCGGGGTCAAGGTGCAGTTCGGCTTCGACATCGCCCCCGAGGGCGCCGGCTCCAAGTTCTCGGTCTCCGGTGATTTCGAGGGCGCGCTGATCAAGGGCGCGCTCGGCAAGGCCGTCGAGAAGGACGGGCTGACCCAGCTCGACCGCACCCTCACCGCCCTCGACGCCCTGGCCACCGCGGCCTGACGGCGAAAGGTCGATCACCATGACCGACAAGGTCATTCGCTTCGATCCCGCCGGACTGAACGTCTGGAGCGACGAGGAACGGTTCGAGGTCACCGCGGAGCGCATCGCCGAATACGCCGCGGCCACCAACGATCCCATCGAAGCGCATCTCAAAGGTGAAGTGGCGCCGCCGATCTTCGGCATCGTCCCGGTCTTCGAGGCCATGATGATGCCGGTGCTCGAAGTGGTGCCGATGGACATCTTCGGCCGGGTCGTGCACGGGGAGCAGGACTTCCACTTCCATCGCCCGATCCGGCCCGGAGACAAGCTGGTCTCGCGCGCCAAGGCGATCGGCTACGAGGGCAAGCCGAACGGGTCCACCATCACCATTCTCATCGAATGCCGGGCCGAGGACGGGGAACTGGTCAACGAGCAGTACCTGACCGCGTTCTTCCGCAATATCGATATCGGTGAGCGGGTGGGTGACAGCGCGCCCGCGCACCGGTTGGACGCGGAGCTCACGCAACAGCCTGCGCTGGCGACGGTTCCGGCGCATGTGGACCTGGATCAGACGTACCGGTACTCCCCGGCGTCGGGCGATCCGGTGCCGCTGCACCTGGACGAGCAGGTGGCCAAGGACGCCGGGCTGCCCGGCATCATCGCGCACGGGCTGTGCACCATGGCCATGTCCTCGTGGGCCGTGCTGACCGCGGTCGGCGGCTCGGATGTGCAGCGGCTCAAGCGTTTCGCGGTCCGGTTCTCCAAGATGGTCTTCCCCGGCGACGACCTGGCCACCCAGATCTGGGCGACCGGCGGCAAGGACGGGGAAACCACTTACGCCTTCCGCACCGTACGCGGTGACGACGTAGTTCTCGGCGACGGCCTGGCCGTGCTCGCCGACTGATTCTTTCCTAGGAGACATTTCATGGGTGCACTCGACGGACGGGTAGCCATCATCACCGGCGCGGGCCGCGGCATCGGGCGTGAGCACGCGCTGCTGTTCGCCCGCGAAGGCGCGGCCGTGGTGGTGAACGATCTGGGCGGCAGCAACGAAGGCGTGGGCGCCGACAGCGGCCCGGCGCACGAGGTCGTCGCGGAGATCACCGCCGCAGGGGGGCGGGCGATCGCCAACGGGGACAATGTCGCGGACTGGCAGGGCGCGAAGAACCTTGTCGACCAGGCGGTTTCGGAGTTCGGCCGACTGGACGTGGTGGTGAACAACGCCGGCATTCTGCGCGACGCCTTCATCGCGGGCATGGACGAGGCGCAATGGGATGCGGTCGTGGCCGTGCACCTCAAAGGCCACGCCGCCGTCCTGCGTCACGCCGCCGGGTACTGGAAGGAACAGTCCAAGGCGGGCAATCAGCCCAATGCCGCGGTCGTCAACACCGCCTCCGCGTCCGGCACCACCGTGCCCAATGCCGGGCAGGGCAACTACGGCGCGGCCAAGGCCGGTATCGCCGCGCTCACCCTGGTCGCGGCGGACGAACTGGCTCGCTACGGGGTGCGCGTGAACGCCATCGCGCCCATCGCCCGCACCCGGCTCACCCTGGCCACCCCGGGCATGGGCGACATGATGAAGGCGCAGGAGGCGAGCCTGGAGGAGGGCGAGTTCGATGCCTTCAGCCCCGCCAATATCTCCCCGCTGGTCGCCTACCTGGCCACCGAGAAGTGCCCGATCACCGGCAAGGTCTTCGCGGTGCAGGGCGGGGCCATCTCGGAGCTGGCGGGCTGGCACGACGTGAAGACCATCGAAACCGAAGGCCCGTGGACCGTCGACGATATCGGCGCGCGCCTGCCCTGAATCAGGTTGGAGAACAACGATGTTCGAATGGTCCGAGACCGATGAAATGATCCGCGGCGCGGTGCGCGGTTTCATCGACAAGGAGATCCGCCCGCACCTGGATGCCCTGGACAGCGGCGAGATGCTGCCGTACCCGATCATCCGGAAGCTGTTCAGCGAGTTCGGGATCGACGTCCTGGGGGAGGAGTCGGTCACCGAACTGCTGGCCAGGCAGCGTAAGCGGGAGGAAGCACTGGCGGCGGGAGAACCGTTGCCGGAGAGGAAGTCCGGCGGCGGAGACGGCGCCTTCTCCGGCCAGGAATCGCTGATGGCGGTGCTGGTCAGCGAATTGTCCGGGGTCTGCATGGGCCTGGTCACCGCCATGGGCGTGAGCATCGGTCTCGGCGCCACCACCATCCTCGGGCGCGGCACGCTCGCCCAGAAGGAACGCTGGGTGGCGGATATCGTGACCATGAAGAAGGTGGCGGCCTGGGCCATCACCGAACCCGACTCGGGCTCGGATGCCTTCGGCGGCATGAAGACCTACGTGCGCCGCGACGGTGAGGACTACATCCTCAACGGCCAGAAGACCTTCATCACCAACGGCCCCTACGCCGACACCGTGGTCGTCTACGCCAAGCTCGACGAGGGCGACGGCGCCGACAAACGCGATCGCAAGGTGCTGACCTTCGTGCTCGACAAGGGCATGGAGGGCTTCACCCAGGGCAAGCCCTTCAAGAAGATGGGCCTGCACGCCTCACCCACCGGCGAACTGTTCTTCGACAATGTGCGTTTGGGCAAAGACCGCCTGCTCGGTGAGACCGAGGAGCACAAGGGCGGCGACGGCCGGGAAAGCGCCCGCTCGAGTTTCACCGCCGAACGCATCGGCGTCGCCTTCATGGCGCTGGGCATCGTGAACGAATGCCACCGGCGCTGTGTGGATTACGCCAGGAACCGCAAACTCTGGGGCCAGGAGATCGGCCGCTTCCAACTGGTACAGCTCAAACTGGCCAAAATGGAAGTAGCCCGAATCAACGTGCAGAACATGGTCTTCATGGCCTTGGAACGTTCCCGCGCCGGCAAACCGCCCACGCTGGCCGAGGCCTCCGCCATGAAGCTGTACTGCTCGGAGATCGCCACCGAGGTCGCCATGGAAGCGGTGCAATTGTTCGGCGGCAACGGCTACATGTCCGAGTACCACGTCGAACAGCTGGCCCGCGACGCCAAGTCCCTGATGATCTACGCGGGCAGCAACGAGATCCAGGTGACGCACGTCGCCAAGGGCCTGCTCGCGCAGTAGTCGCAATGCCGGGATCGGCCTGGTGCATCCGCCCGGCCGATCCCGTGCCCCGGAAGGCTATTCGCTCCGCTCTTCGAGAGCCCTGCGGATCAGTGCGCGGGCAGCATCGCCGGTCACGGACTGGCCGGCATGCCCAGGGTTACGCGTGGCATACCGAGAATCGAGTACAGCCTGTCCAGCTGGCCGATCATGACTTGATCAGTGCCGAATGTGCGCGACAAGAGATTTCATTTCCTGCTGGTGTAGAGGGCCTGCTCACCCATCTCACGGAGTCGCTTACCGAGAGCTTCCCGCTGCTCCTGAACCGAACTGGTCACCGCACGTATTCTGCCAACGGTGTAGCCAGCGCCCAGAGACGCTCTCTGGTCCGCTGGCAGTAGGACACCAGCTCGGGATCAGTACTTACCGCCGCCCCGCCAGGTGAGCGACCGTTCTCTGTGCGGAACCGTAAGCACCCGTAGGCGACTCACGGATACCTGTCGTGCCGTGAGGTCTCGAACGAACCCGGGTCCGTCACCGGTTTGCCGGTAAGTGCGAAGGTACCCCGGCCGGTATCGCTCAGGTGCACGTCCAAGTAGGTGTTCTTTTCGAGGAACCCCAGCAAAGCATGTGGAATCTCCACGATTTCAGTCCGATCCGTCTTCCAAGCGACCACTACGTAGCCGCTGTCCGCAGCGAAAAGCTGCGGGCACTCATCTTTGTTCGAATGTTCGCGTCGGTAATGCGTTACAAGCCAACGTGTCTCGGCTACTTGCGGGTCGATGTGTCCGGGGTAGCTCAGCTTTGGGACGAGAGTCGGATCCGTTGCCTCGCCGAGCGGCTGGGGTACGACTTCGCGGGGATCGTCGTTTTCGACCCGCGGTCGGGGCGGCCGCCATTGGCGCGGTTGAGAGCGCAGGCCAGCCGGTTGGATGCCGAGGCGGTCATCGTTCCGGGACCTGAGCATTTCGAAAGTGGGCAGATTCCGGAGGCTTTGGTGCGGCAGCTGGATGTGGTGACGGTCCATCCGGAAGAGACCTATGCACGATGATCCCCCGGCGCATTGCGACCGCGCCGGGGATCGTGAGGGGATTCAGCGGTACTGGACCGTCACGGGGGCGTGGTCGGACCAGCGCTCGGCGTAGGTGGCGGCGCGTTCGACGACGGCTTGTTTGGCGCGGGTTGCGATTTCGCCGCGGGCCAGCTGGTAGTCGATGCGCCAGCCGGCGTCGTTGTCGAAGGCGCGGCCGCGGTAGGAGTGCCAGGAGTACGGGCCGGGGATGCCGGGGTGGAGGTCGCGGACCACGTCGCGGTAGCCGGCTTCGAGCATCGAGGAGACCCAGGCGCGTTCGCCGGGGAGGAAGCCGGCGTTCTTGAGATTGCCCTTCCAGTTCTTGATGTCGAGCTCGGTGTGGCCGATGTTCCAGTCGCCGCTGATCACGAAATCTCGGGTGATGGCGGTCATGCGGGCGCCGACGGCGTCGAGGAAGCGGTACTTCTCGTCCTGCATGGGGGTGTCGGCTTCGCCGGTGTGGACGTAGACGCTGGCGACGGTGAGATCGCCGAAGTCGGCTTCGATGTAGCGGCCGGTCTCCGCGAATTCGGTTACCGGGGTCCAGGTTCCGTCGATCTCCATGCCGACGCCGACCCGGACGGCTTCCGGTTCGCGGCGGGAGAGGATGGCGACGCCCGCGCGGCCCTTCACGCCCGGTTCGGCGTGGCTGAGAATCCAGCCGGCATCCAGGGCGGGAGCCAGCGCGCTACGGGTTTGCTCGTCGGTCGCGCGGGTCTCTTGAAGGCAGATGAAATCGGCTTCGGTGGCCGCTAGCCAGGGCAGCAGTCCCTTACCTGCCGCCGCACGGACCCCGTTCACGTTGACTGTACTCAGGATATTGGCCACCCTACGACCGTACAATGCGGTCATCCACACTTCTCCGCGGACATCGAGGTCCAGGAAGGGGTGACGACGATGACGTCAGGCACCACACCGCCCACACCCCCGCTCGCGCCCATGAAGGCGATTCACACCGGGTCCGGAGACCCGCTGCTCCTATTGCACGGGTTCATGATGTCGCCGCACTGCTGGGAGCAGGTGGCGCAACGCATGGCCGGGCATTGCGAGGTGTTCGCTCCGGCCTTCACCGGGCATTGGGGCGGACCCGATTTCGAGGGCTGGTATCTCGATGTCAGTACCCTTGCCGACCGGGTCGAGGACCAGCTGGACGAATTGGGCTGGCGCACCTGCCATATCGCGGGCAATTCGCTCGGCGGCTGGGTTGGGTTCGAATTGGCCCGGCGGGGACGCGCCCGCACGCTCACCGCTATCGCGCCGGCGGGCGGCTGGCAATCGCCTTCGCTGATCCAGTTCCGGGTCGGGGCCAAATTCCTGTCGCTGGTGCCGTTCGTGGAGATCGGCAAGCATCTGCCGCACGCCATCGCGTTCAGCGCGCCGGTGCGGCAGGCGGTGGCGATGATCCTGAGCAAGAACGGGAGCAACGCACCACGCCGCGGTATCGAAGCGGCCATCACCTCGGCCATGAACTGCAAGGCCATGCTGCCGATGCTGGCCGGGTCGCTGCGGTATCCGGCGCTGGAGGACCTGTCCACGCTGAAAACGCCTGTCCGGCTGCTCATGTGCGAACACGATCGGGTGATCCCCAACCGGGTGTACGCGCGGCGGTTCCTGGAGGAGCTACCGGATTGGTCCGATCGCATCCTGGTGCACGACGTCGGGCATGTGCCGATGCTGGAAGCGCCGGATCGCATCGCCACGCTGATCGCCGAGCACGTCTATGCGAGCCGCACTCGCCTGCGCGCGGTCTGACGCCGAGACACCGCCGCTCCGGTCCGGCGGCGGCAAGCTGTCACGCCGGTGACGTAGATTCGTCTGTCATGACCGATCGCTTCGAGCGCAAGTGAAGATCTCCCCGAAGCTGCGCGCCTGGTTGTTGCTGGGCGTCGCGGTCGCCATGCTGCTGGTCGCCGTGCTCGTGTCGCGCGGTGGTGACAAGGACAACGCGGCACCCTCGAACACCAAGGCGACCGCTACCTCTACGGCACCGAAACCGGGAACCGATGCGAAGTCGCCCGCGGCGACCGCCAAACCCGGTGGCGGGGCGGTCGCTTCGCGTGCGCCCGGGGTGCCGGACAAGGCTTATGCGACGCTCGCCGAGATCGACGCGGGCCGCTGGCCGGATTCCGCCGGTGCGCCCGGCACCAAGGGCGGTGACACCTGGATGAATCGCGACCGGACGCTGCCCACTCAGGATTCCGCGGGGAAACGCATCACCTATCAGGAATGGGACGTCAATCCGAAGAAGCGCGGGCAGGATCGGGATGCCGAGCGGATTGTCACCGGGTCCGACGGGACCGCCTGGTACACCGCCGACCACTACCGGACTTTTACGAGGATGCGCTGATGTCGAAGCCCATGTCGCTTTCGCAGTTCCTCTCCGCCTCAGCTGATTCCGGTGTCGGCGCTGCCGCGCCCGCCTCGGTGCTGGGGGTCCTGCCGATCGGGGCGGCCGAGTTCTCTGGTGTTCGTGGTCGCATTCCGTCGGACTATCTGGCCCGTGAAGTTCGTGGCCGTCGTATGCGGACGGTCGCGGAGGTGTTCGACGAATTCGCGGCCGCGTTCCAGTTCCCCTATTACTTCGGGGAGAACAAGGATGCGTTCGATGAATGTCTGCGCGATCTGGACGAATTCGTCGGGGCGGCGCGGGGGTATGTGGTCGTGGTGCGCAATGCCGCGCTGCTGCTGGACGAAGAGCCCGGTGATCGCGGCTGGTTCGCCGAGGCCATGACCGATGCGGCGGCGGCTTGGGCGAAGCAGGGCGTGGTGTTCCGGGTGGTGCTTCAGGACGCCACTCCGCCCGGGCTCGACGCGGTCGCTTTGACGCTCGCCGATTGACCGTCAGGATCAGGCAATTCGGCGAAATGGGACTGCGTATGCGGGTGGCCCTCATATAGTCAGGCCGTGCTAGAACCTGTTGCAGTTTCACTGCTCAGCCGTCGAAAACTACTGATCAACAGTGCTTTTCTGCTGGCAGGCGGCCTCTCCGCGACATCCTGTGGCCCGGTCGCGGCGGTGGGCGAGACCTCCGCTTCGGGGACCATCGCCTGGCGTTACGGGCTGGAGAACGAACAGCTCCTGGCCCTGCGCTACGGCAAGGGGGTGGTGCTCGCGGGAACCAGCGCGGGTATCACCGGCATCGATGCCGAGACCGGCAAGAAACTGTGGCAGACCCCGATAGTCGGTCCCGGCGCGATGGGTTTTACAGACGACGGCATCGTCTACGCCTGCGGCACCGAGCCCGACGGTGAGCGCGTCATCGCCCTGGATGTGGTTTCCGGCCAACGCAAATGGTCGTTCGACGCCCCCGGCGACACCACCCTGGTGGGCGTCCACGGCAGCCGTGACGGCATCGTCTACCTCATTATTTCCAGCCGATCCGGCCACCGGGAAATCGCGGCCGTCGATGCCTCCGCGCGCACCGTCCGGTGGACCGTCGCCTGTCCCACCGAGAACACCTCCCTGTACATCCCGCCCGCCGGCTCGCTGATCTACAGCTCCCGTGACAACGGCAGCGACCTCCTCGCCCTGGATATCGAAAACAACGGCGCGACAGCCTGGTCGAGACAAGACGACTCCGCCATCCACTCCACCACCATCGGCACCGGCTTCGTCTCCGGCGTCATCCTCGCCGCCGACGGTTCCCGCACCATCTCCGGCCTGGACCCGAAAACCGGTGCACTCCTCTGGAAAACGGCCGAGCTGGCCACTCCCGCCGATGCCGTCTTCTCGGCCGCGGACACCTACTACCGCTGCGACGGCACCAAACTCCAAGCCCTCCGCCCGGGCGCCGAAGCCACGGTCCTGTGGACCCTCACCGTCTCCGACAAAGCCGAAGCCCACAATGCCGCCGGCTACCTCGACTCCGGAGCCTGCTATTTCCTGGCCGCGAACACTCTGCGCGCCATAGACGCCCGCACCGGCAATCCCCGATGGTCCCGGATCGTCGACGACCCCTCACCGGATCTGCCTTTCACCGTCGGCGAATCGCACGCATACTTGGCCTCTTCCGCTTCCGAAGTGACCGCCGTGGTTCGCTGACCAGCACCGCTCAGCGCGAAATCTGGTGGATGGCATCGGCTTCGATCGCATAGACGCGATGGGTGACGGGATCGAGGATCACGCCTTCCACCGTGCCGACGGCATCGCCCGAAGCGAAGGTGACCGATGCGGTGACCGCGCTGGTCCGGGTATCCAGCACGCGCACCCACCCTTTACGTGGATTCTGATCGCCCTGGCCTTGGGTCTGCTCGGCGATATAGAGACTGTGGTCGGCGGTATCGATCGCGACGCCCCACGCCGACTCCGACAGCCGCACGGTGGATCGAATCGTTCCGCTCGCGGTGTCGATCGTTTTCAGAACTCGGAATTCGTCGACCGAACTCGATTTCTCGTCGCCGATCGCATACAGGGTGTGCGCCGCCGCATCGAGCGCCAGCCCGCGAATCCGATCGCCGAACGGGATCGTGGCCGTCACCGCCATCCGCGCACCGTCGATGACGTAAACCGAAGCGCGTCTTTCGAATCCGAGGTACACGACATGGGTGGCCGGGTCGATCACCATGTCGTAGGCATCGCCGGGGACGGATATCGAGCCGACCACGCTGTTCGACGCGGTATCGATGACCCCGATCGAGTCCCGAGGATCCGATGTCGAGCGATCGCCGATCTCTCCGAAGTAAAGGCGTTGCGCCGCAGCGTCGATCGCGAGTTTCCACACCCGCTGCACGAACGGAATCGTGGCGCTGACGGACTTCGTGTCGGTGTCGATCACGGTGATCCTGCCCTCGGTGGCACTCTCCCCGTTGCTCGACACATACAGCCGATGGGTCGCCGGATCGAATGCCATTCCGTACGCGCTGGAACCGACCCGAATCGTGGCCGTCACCGACCCGGTACGAGTATCGATGAACCGGACATTGTCATCCCATGCGGCCGCATACACGGTGTCCGCGTACGCGGCGAAGGCGAAGGAGGGCACCTCGAGCGGAATCCGCTTGCGCACAGTGGGTGTGGCGCCGACCGCGTTGCTGTGGTGATAGTTCGGAATCAATATCCCCAGCGAAGCCACGAGCGCCGCAACCACCACCGCGCCACCGAGGACCAGCGCTCGCCGTCCCCCGGCTCCGCCTCCCTCCGGGCGCCGCCCGATCAGCTCCAGCGCCGGCTCCGGAAACAATTGACGCGGCAATGCCACGCCGTGCGCGCCCCGTGCCCGCAGAAACACCGTTCCGCCGAGGGCGAAGAAATCCCGGACCTGGTCGTAGGCGATCACGGTGGTCCCGGTCGCCAATCCGATTTCCATCGAATCCCGCAGGTAGCGAATCGACATCGCGGCACCGGGCGAGGCATACGCCATAACCCTGCGATTACGCAGAAACATCTGCACGACGGTCAGCAGTAACCCGATGACGACCGTGACGGCCAGCAGTCCGAAATACAGTCCGATCAGCTTTGTGACCCAGGCGTCCGAACGGCTGGCGGCCGACACGACATTGAAGATCTGCCGGCCCATCAGAATCAACGGAACCGCCGCGACGAACCCCAGGGACGCCGGTGACCGCCATCGCGCCACCGCCGCCGCCCGGCTCAGCCGCAATCCCGAATCCGTGTCCGCGACAACCGTTGCGGACACCAGCACCGCTTCCGATGGCGTAGCCGCCCGCGTCGATTGATTCATCGCCCCCCGCTCCGTTCCTCGGGGCGACGATATCCAGCCGCGCGGCGGCAGTCCAACCGATCAGTATCGGCGGGCGAGGTCTTCGGCGAGGAGGACGAAAACGTCTGTGGTTTGGTCTATCAAGGCGTCCCGGGTCATGGGGAGGTCGCCTTGGAGCCAGGTGGTGAGGGTTTGGACCAGGCCGCCTACGAGGTAGGTGGCTCGGAAGTTGATGACGGGGTCGGGGTCGGCGGCGGTGAGGCCGTAGAAGTCGATGCCTTCGGCGGCGACCAGGTTGGCGAAGGCTCGGATGGTGTGGGTAGTGCGGGTTCGTAATTCGGGGGTGGCGGAGGAGACGAGGAGGGCTACCCGGGCTTTGCGGGGGTCGTCGGTGAGGACGTGGATGCCGGCGGTGATGGCGGCGTGGGCTTTGGCGCGGGTGTCGGAGGGGGCCGATTGGACGGCGACTATCAGGGCGGAGGCGAGTTCTTCGGCGATGGCGTCGAAGACGGCGGACAGGACCGCTTCGCGGCTGTCGAAGTTCTCGTAGTAGTAGCGCTCGTTGAGGCCGGCGCGGGTGCAGAGGGCGGCGACGGTGAGTTTCTCCAGGGGCTGGGTGCCGAGGATGTCGAGGGCGGCGTCGAGCAGGGCCGCGCGGCGTTGGGTGCGGCGTTCTTCGGCGGAGATGCCGCCGTAGGTCCGTTGGCCGGTCACGGATCGATTCTGGCATGGCAGCAATTCTGGTAGTAGGGGTTGCCAGAATGGGGATGGTGGGGGACTCTGTTTTCAGATGTGCTGGGACGTGCGTCACAGCTGTATTTGGGAGGCAACGATGCCTGCGCAGGCCGGTTACTTCGGTGAGGACTCGATGATCAGGCGCGTCATGCGCCGGCGGGCGGTCGGGCTGACCTACGGGCAGCGGGCGTTGGTGATCGGGGCCGTGCATCCGCTGCTGTATGTGGGAACGGCGGAGAACACGCAGCATCGGACCACGCCCTACACCCGGCTCGCGTTGACCGGGCGGTTGTTCGAGGCGGTTTCGCTGGGCACCCGGGACGAGGCCGATCGGGCGCGGGCCTTCACACGTAAACGGCATGCACCGGTACAGGGGAAGCTGCCCGAGGACGCGGGGGAGCGGAATCCGGCGGGGACCGATTACTCGGCGCACGATCCGCACCTGATGTTCATGACCATGGCATTCACCTTCGATTCCGCCGAGGTCATGCACGATCTGCTGGTGCGCAGGCTGACCGCGACCGAACGCGAAGGGCTGTACCAGGATTACATCCGATGGGGTGAGCTGTTCGGGATGCGGCGCGAGGCCGCGCCGCCCACCTATCGCGAATTCCGGGCGTACTTCGACGGGTATCTGGCCTCGGACGAACCCTTCCTCACCGACGAAGCCCGGCTGGTCGGCGGATATCTGATGGGCCAGCGGGTCGCGCATCCGCTGCCATTGCCCTTGCAGCAGGCCATGTCCGGTTTCGCCCTGCTGGTGCAGGGCAGCCTGCCCGAGCGGGTGCGGGAGATGTACCGGCTGAACTGGGGCATCAAGGAAGAACTCGCCTTCCGCGGACTCGCGCGGGCGGTGCGAACCGCGCATCTGGAACCACCGCTGGTGGGCAGCCCGCTCACCCGTCCGATGACCGGCCCCAGCTATCCCCTCTACAAGCTCGCCACCCGCCGCGAACAGCAGCTCGTGGGCGCCGGCAAGCCGAGCATGCCGGGCGTGGACCCGCGCAACCGGGTGGACCGACACTCCGCGTAACCGACATGCGAAGATCGGGGCATGTCGAGTCCTGTACCAGCCGCCGAACGCAAGCAGCGGGTCCTGTCGGGGATCCAGCCGACCAGTGATTCGTTCCACCTCGGCAATTACCTTGGCGCACTTCAGAACTGGGTGCGTCTCCAGGACGATTACGACGCCTTCTACTTCATTCCGGACCTGCACGCCATCACGGTGGCGCAGGACCCGAAGGAACTGCGCAAGCGCACCAAGCTGTCAGCCGCCCAGCTGTTCGCCCTCGGCGTGGACCCCAAGAAATCCACCCTGTTCGTGCAGTCCCAGGTCCCCGAGCACGCCGAGCTGGCCTGGGTGCTGAACTGCATCACCGGCTTCGGCGAGGCCAGCCGCATGACCCAGTTCAAGGACAAGTCGGTCCGCCAGGGCGCGGACAACGCGACCGTGGGCCTGTTCACCTACCCGGTGCTGATGGCCGCCGACATCCTGCTCTACCGCGCCAACCTGGTGCCGGTCGGCGAGGATCAGCGCCAGCACCTGGAGCTGACCCGAAACCTGGCGCAGCGCTTCAACACTCGCTACAAGAAGACCTTCCTGGTGCCGGAGCCGTACATGACCACCGGCACCGCCAAGATCTACGACCTACAGGATCCGACCTCGAAGATGAGCAAGTCGGCCAATACCGACGCCGGCCTGCTCAACCTGCTCGACGATCCCAAGGTCTCGGCCAAGAAGATCCGCTCCGCCGTCACCGACACCGAGCGCGAGATCAAATACGATCCGGAGACCAAGCCGGGCGTGAGCAATTTGCTGGTGATTCTCAGCTCGCTCACCGACACCCCGATCGTCACGCTCGAACAGGATTACGCCGGTAAAGGCTACGGTGACCTCAAGTCGGATACCGCCGACGCGCTCGTCGAGTTCGTCACTCCGCTGCGCGCGAAGGTGGAAGAATACATGTCCGACCAGGGCGAACTCGACCGCATCCTCGCCGCCGGCGCGGAGCGGGCCCGAGAGGTTTCCGGGAAGACGCTAGCGCAGGTGTACGACCGGGTCGGGTTCCTGGCCCGCTGATCCGGTCGCCGCCGCGCCGAAGTGCGGAGGTGTGCGGGTTGTTCGGCAAGATCGTCGGGTCGGTCAAGGCGTGGATCGAGAGGCAGATCCAGCGGCGGCCGTGGCTCGACCATGTGGTGCGCGCGGCGGGCCGGTATCAGCGCCGGCGCGGCGACTATTACGCCGCGGGCATCACCTATTTCACGGTGCTGTCGCTGTTTCCGCTGCTGATGGTGGGTTTCGCGGTGGCCGGCTTCGTGCTGGCGCGGAACCCGGAGTGGCTCACCGACATTCAGGACAAGATCGTCGAGAACATTCCCGGCTCGGCGGGTGATTCGGTCAACGACCTGATCGACCAGGCGGTGGAATCGCGCACCGGCGTAGGCGTTATCGGTTTGTTCACCGGCGCGTACGCCGGTCTGGGCTGGATCGCGAACCTGCGCGCCGCGCTCACCGAACAGTGGGACCAGCCCGCCCAGCCGCGCAATTTCGTGGTCAGCAAGCTGTCGGATCTGCTGGCGCTGCTGGGCTTGTTCCTGGCCATCGGCGTCTCGATCGGCCTGTCGGTGCTGGCCTCCAGCGGGCTGATCCGCACGCTGCTGAAGAACTACGGCATCACCGAATCGCCTTGGATCACAGTGCTGCTCACCCTGCTGTCGCTGCTGCTGGCGATCGGGGCGAACTGGGCCGTGCTGGTGTGGATCATCGCCCGCATGCCGCGCCATCCGGTCACCTTCCGCAGTGCCGCGCGGGCGGCGCTGCTGGCGGCCATCGCCTTCGAGGCGTTCAAACAGCTGGCCTCGATCATCTTGAAATCGGTGGTCACCGGCCCCGCGGGCGCGGTCTTCGGCCCGATCATCGGCCTGATGGTCTTCAGCTACATCACCGCGCGAATCATCCTGTTCGCCACCGCCTGGGCCGCCACCGCCGCGGAAAACGAAGTGCCGGCCGATATTCCGCCGCCCGCCCCGGCCGTCATCGAACCCCGGGTGGCGGGTCCGGCGGTCACGGCCGGGGTGGGAGCGGTGCTGCTGGGCACCGGTGCAATGGTGGGAGCGGTTGCGGGAGCGCTGGTTTCGGCATTGCGCCGCCGCTGACCCGCAACGGCCGCAGGTTCAGCGGCGGCGATTCAGCCGCCGCGCACCGGCCAGTAAAACCAGCACCAGGATCACGCCGCCGACCATCAGGGTGATGCGCAGATCGTGATGGTCCGAGCTCGGTCCGCTCGCCTCCCCGCCGGTCGACTGCGGCGGGCTGGCAAGCGCCACAACGGTTTCCGGAGCGCTGCCGGGCTTGTCGGAACCGCTGGGCAGCGCGCCCACGTTCGAACCGGACGGCAGCGCGAACCCGTAGTCCAGGAGCTTGGCCGCCTGCTCGAACGGGCGGAAGGGCCGCACATCGGCCTTCAGCAGGGTCACCACCAGCCGGCGACCGTTGCGCTGGGCCGCCGCCACGAACGTCTGCCGGGCATCGTCGGTGAACCCGGTCTTGCCGCCGATCGCCCCGTCGTACTCGTACAGCAGGTGATTGTCGTTGGCGATCGGATATCCCGGATGATCCTTGTCCTCGGGGTCTTTCGGGTCCGCCGGAAATCCCGGGAACTGCACTTCCTCGGTGTGGATCAACTCGGCGAACAAGGGCAGCGTCATGGCATCGCGGAAGATGGCGGACAGATCGTAGGCCGAGGTGCTCATCCCCGGCCCGTCCAGCCCGGACGGAGTGGCGGCGCGAGTATCCAACGCCTGCAACGCTTTCGCGCGCTCGTTCATCTTGGCGACTGCGGCCTCCTCCCCGCCCAGCTGCGTCGCGATGGCATGCGCCGCATCGTTTCCGGAGGCCATGATCAACGCCTGGAACAGCTGCCGGTTGGTGTACTTCCCGCCCGGCCCGATCCCCACCCGGGTGCCGTCGGCGTTCGCGTCATCCTGCGTCCCGGTCACCGTCTTGTTCAGATCCAGCACGCGCAGCGCCACATCCGCGAGCAGCACCTTGATGGTGGAGGCCGGCCGGTACCGCCCGTGCGGGTCCTTGGCGGCCAGCACCTTCCCGGTGTCCAGATCCGAGACCATCCACGCGGTGGCCGAGATCCCCTCCGGTACCGCGGGCGCGCCCTTGGGCAGCACCAGCCCGCAGCCGCCCAGATCCTTGCCGCCGATCGGCGAGCTCGGCACCGGCAGCGGCGCGGGCGCGCTCTGGCCCGGCGCGGGCACCTCGGAGGTGTCGATGGGCGGCGGGGGAGTGGTCTTCTGCGGGCACCCGTCGGTATTCGGGGTGGTGAAAGGCGTTGTCGTGGTGGACGGTTGGCCGTACGCCGCACCGGGTAGCGGTGCGATCGAAATTCCGGCGAAGCCGGACAGGCCCACCGCCACCACGGCGGCGATGCGAAGCGAGGCGCGGTTACTCCTGCGGATGCTCATCGATCATGAGCTTAAATGCGACCCGCCGCGCGAGTGTGATCAGCTCCGGTGCTGGACCGGGCAACCGTGGGCGAGCGGGCCGAGCAGCTTGTTGTTGTCGTAGAAGTGCTCCAGCTCCAGGATGCGCAGATCCTCGGAGACCTTGGCGATGGTGATGCCGGTCATCTCGATCAGCTCGCCGGTGGGGTGGTGGCCCTTGTACTCGCCGGTGTAGCGACCCCAGTGCCGCCATTTGAAGGTGACGGTCGGCGGGCCCGCGAGGACTTCGAGGACCTCCCAGAAGAACCCGCCGGGGAAGGCGGTGTGGAAGATGTGGTGCGAGGACTCGAAGGTCTCGCCCGCGACGTCGTAGTAGGGGTTCTCACCGATCAGGATGTTGTAGGAGCCGATGCGGGCGAACTCCTCGGCGTCCTGCCACGGCCCGCCGTTGACCCGGCCGCGGTAGTGCTCGGCCACCAGCGACACCCACTTGGCCGGATCCTTCTTGTGCGAGACCTCCATCTCGAAGACCTTCACGAGCTCTTCGACGATGTGCTCCAGCGAATCCGGGGCGTGCTGGGTGGAGCGCTCGACCGGAATCACCTGCGCGCTCAAGTGGTAATCGGGGGCGCCCTCGCGCCAGTCCTCCGGGGCGGCGGCGGCGATCACGGCATCGCGTCCTTGCAGGTGCAAGGGGGCGACGACGGGTTCGGTTGCTTCAGTTGTCATTTCGAGCCTCACGATCCCAGACCCGTTGCGGGGTCGGCACATTCAAAAACGATCCGGTGCACGGTAGCAGGCCGCAAGTTTCATGTCGCGTCAAGAATTGACAGTTGATTGCAAATGAGAGACTCTCTCATTATCGAGTAACAACCACTTGATTGGAACTGTCATGAATGATCCCGGAGTGCGCCGCTGGCTGGCCCTCGGCGCACTGGCCGTGGCCATGCTGACCATCGGCCTCGATGTCACCGTGCTCACCGTCGCCCTGCCCACGCTCGCCGTCGACCTGCACGCCGACACCGCCGCGCTGCAATGGTTCAGCAGCGCGTACACCCTGGCCCTGGCCGCCGTCATGCTGCCCGCGGGCGCGCTCGGCGACCGCTACGGCCGGAAGAAGTTCCTGCTCGCCGCGCTGCTGCTGTTCGGCGCGGCCTCCCTCGCCTGCGCCTTCGCGGCCTCCTCGGGCCAGCTCATCGCGGCCCGCGTCGTGCTCGGCGTGGCGGCCGCGGCCATGATGCCGCTGTCCATGGCCGTGCTGCCCGGACTCTTCCCGGATCCGGCGCAACGGCAACGCGCACTGACCGTCTGGATCACCTCCACCGCCATCGGACTGCCGCTCGGCCCGATCGTGGGCGGCTGGCTGCTCCAGCACTTCTGGTGGGGTTCGGTGTTCCTGCTCAATGTGCCGATGGTCGTCATCGGCGCGACCGCCGTCGCCCTGCTGGTCCCGGAATCCCGCAGCGACAACGACTTCCGTATCGACCTGCCGGGTGTGGCGTTGTCCGCCACCGGAATGCTCGGGCTCACTTACGGTTTCATCCGGCTCGGTGAGAGGGGCTGGGGCAACGGTCTCGGCTGGGCCGCCGTGGCGGCCGGGGTGCTGGTGCTCGGCGCGTTCCTGCTGTGGCAGCGCCGTACCGCCCAGCCGCTCATCGACGTCGGGCTCTTCGCCGCCCCCGGATTCCGCTGGGGCACCGTCTATCTGGTGATCGTGAACTTCGCGATGTTCGGCCTGCTCTTCACCATGCCGCAGTACTTCCAGGCGGTGCTGGGCGCCGACGCCCTGGGCAGCGGGCTGCGCCTGCTGCCGCTCATCGGCGGACTGGCCGTGGGCTCCCGCATCGTCGACAAGGTGCTGCCCAAGGCGGGGCTGCGGGCGGTGCTGACCACCGGCTTCGCGGTGCTGGCGCTCGGGCTCGGGCTGGGCGCGCTGATCACCGTGGACGGCGCGTACTGGTTCGCGGCGGTGGCCATCGCGCTGCTCGGTTTCGGTATGGGCCTGGTGATGCCGGCCGCCATGGGGCTGGCCATGGGCGAACTGACCGCGGACCGCGCCGGATCGGGATCGGCGCTGCTGCAAGCGCTTCGGCAGGCGTCGGGCACCATCGGCGTCGCGGTGCTGGGCACGGTGCTGTCCACGCGGTACCGGTCGAGCCTGGGCGAGCTGAACCACGACCCGATCGCCGACGGCGTCAATGCCGGTGTCGGAGTGGCCCGCAAGCTCGGCGACCCGGCGGTCCTGCACCACGTGCAGAGCGCCTTCGTCGACGGTATGAGCGCCATGCTCTGGGTCTGTGCCGCCGCCTGCGCAGCCGCGACCGCCTTGGCCGCGCTGCGCACCCGGCAGCCGGCGGCACCGGAGCCCGAGGCCGATGCTGCACAATCGGTGCATGTCGGCTGAGTCCACCAACGCCTTGATCGCCGCGGAATCCGCGTCCCGGCCGAAGCCCACGCTGCGGGAGCGGAAGAAGGAACGCACTCGGCGCACCATTCGCACCGAGGCGTTCCGCCTTTTCCGGGAACAGGGGTACAACGAGACCACCGTGGAGCAGATCGCGGAGGCCGCCGAGATCTCGCCCAGCACCTTCTTCCGATACTTCCCGTCCAAGGAGCAGGTGGTGCTGGCCGACGATCTGGACCCGTACATGTTCCGGGCGATCGACAGGCAGCCGCCGGGTATGCCGCTGCTGGCGGCGATCCGCCAGGCCACCCTCGATGCGCTGGCCGAGGTATCGGAGGAGGAGTTCGACTTCGAACGGGAACGCATGGCCCTCATCCGGGCGGTGCCGGAACTACGCGGCGTGATCGCCCGGGAGCTGGAACGCAATACCCAGATCATGGTCGAGATCGGAGCCCGCTACACCGGCCGCGCCACCGACGATTTCGAACTGCGGGCCTTCGCCGGGGCGATCACCGGAGCCATGTTCGTGCTGATGGACGACGACCCCTACGGCGAGGGCCAGATCACGCGGGTGCTCGACTTCCTGGCCGCGGGCCTGCCGATCTAGACGGTTTCCACCAGCTCCGCCACCGAATCGTCGGTCATGGTGGCGAAGAACCCGCCCACCACCTCTTCGATCTCGTCGACGGACTCCGCGCAGTACAGCACCGGCTGATAGTGGGTGATGTCGTAGGCCCGGGTGCCCATCTCCCGAATGTTCAACGGCCGCAGCTCGGCCGCCCGGAACTCCTCGATCTCCCCGTACGAGGAGAGCAATCCGGCTCCGTAACAACGGACTTCGCCGTGTTCGCGGAGGACGCCGAATTCCATCGAGAACCAGAACACGTCGGCCAGGAATTTGAGCGCCGTTTCGGTGCTGATCCGGGCGACCGCCGCGCCCACCGTCTCGTACAGGGCGGCGAACCGGGGGCTGGCCAATTGGTTGGCGTGCCCGAGGATTTCGTGCACCGCGTCCGGCTCCGGTGTGTACAACGGGGCCGAATGGTGCCGAATGTACTGAGTGGAGTGGAAGATCCGGTCGGCGAAGGACCCGAAGAATTCACGCAACGGCACCAGTCCGGCGGCGGGCACATAGCGGAATCCGGTGAGCGGCACCAATTTCGCGGAGACCTCGGACAATTGCGGAATGTGATCGGCGGGTAAGCTCAGCCGGTCCGCCGCCTCGATCACCTCGGCGCACGCGTAACGCTCCCGCTTACGGGCCAATTCGGCGGCGACAATTCGCCAGACTTGCTCTTCTTCCGCGGTGTATTCGATGTGCGGGACCGGTTCGCCGGTTCGGTAGTTCAGTGCGAGAGCGGCAATGGCATTGCGGCGGGCGCGGTACGCCGGATCGTGCACACCGGGATGCTCGTCGCTCAGATGCACGGTCACGTCGCCGTCAGCCCCCTTGCTGACGGGGGAGTACAGCTGAGCTTCGGTGAACATACCTCGATGCAATCACCGCATTGTGAGCTAGACAACGAACCCGCGCACGGCTGGGCAATCTGCCTAGTTGAGCCGGTGGATGGGTCTTGGTGACAGGCGTGTATTCCGGTGCGGCTATGCAATGGGCACAACATCGGAAACCGCGCCCGGCCCCGCCGATCACCGCCCGCCCGAGCCACCCCGCCACATCCCGATGATCGAATTCCGATTGCTCTCCGCCCGGCGGGGTAAGTCATCAGCGTGGGCCGGGTGAATCGGTGAAAGACGGCCGGTACATTCGACGGCACGACCGAGGATTTTTCGAATTGCCCGCGCGACAAAGCCGTCGGCGGGATGGCAGGGAACCGGCGCTCTGGTTGCCATTTCCCGGTGCGAGCCACCGCGGTCATGCGGGACGCCGCGGTCGGTGCGCGAATACTTTGCGGAAGTGATGTTGGTGGGGAAAGCGCCGGGTGGGCCGGAGATCCACTGGGATCGGGTCGAAACGCAGGGCTGTGCGGTGGTCAGCCCGCGCGGCGAATTGGATGCGGGCGTCTATCGGAGATTCATCGATGATCTGGTGAAGTTCGCGGTCGACGAACCGCGGGCGGTCATCGTCGTACTCGACGACCTGGTCATCGCCTCGGAACCGCTGTACACCGCATTCACCAGCGCCTGGATCCGCGTCGGCGATTGGCCCGGGGTCCCGATTCTGCTCGTGATGCACGATGACGACCGGTTCGCTCGATTGCGTGCCAGCGCCGTGCGCCGCTTCGTGCCCGTCTACCCTTCGCTGTCGCAGGCCCTCGCGACGGTCGGCACCCCGCCGGCACGCCGCCGGGTCAGTGTGGAGCTGCCGAGCGCCGCCGACAGCGCCCAGCGCGCCCGCCGCGTCGTCGAGCAGGTGTGCGAACGCTGGGAACTGCCCGATATCCGCGGCGACGCGCTGCTGATCGTCACCGAGCTGGTCGAGAACGCCTTCCTGCACAGCCGGGCGGACGCGGATCTCGAACTGCGGCTGGAAATGCGCGAGGACCTGTTCACCGTCGCGGTCGCCGACGCCGATCCACGCGAGGCCGTGCTGCGCGAGCCGACCCCGGGTTCACCGCGGCTCTACGGGCTGCACGTGGTGGCGCGGCTGGCCCGCACCTGGGGCTGTGCGCCGCGCCGGCCCGTCGGCAAAGTGGTGTGGGCGGTGCTGCCCACCTCGCGACGCCTGTCGCACTGATATCAAAGGGCCTGCGCCGCACCGGCTTCCGGGTCGCCGCCGTTGCAGGGCTCCATCACCAGGATGGCCCCGCTGGGTGCACCGGCGCGATCGCGCAGCGAGGTGCAGACCACGCGCACGGTGATGCCGCGCCCGCGCCGGTTCACGCCATCGATCTTGACCTCGGCCCGGTACGCCGGATCGCTGAGCGCCGGGCGCACGATCGGCCGCAGCTCCGCCACCGGCAATCCGATATCCAGATTGAGCAGATGCTCACCCTCGGCCTCGTCCGAGCGCATGCCCCACAGGTTCTCGGCCCCGCTGTTCCACACCACGATGCGCATGGAGCTGTCGACCACGGCCACCCCGGCCGACCAGGAACCCATGACGGCGGCGAAGAACTCGTTCACCTCGTCGAGTTCGGCACTGCGCTCGCGCAATTCGTGATTGATGGTCTGGAGCTCGTCATTGGTGGATTGCAGCTCCTCGTTCGTGGTCTCCAATTCCTCGTTGGTGGACTGCAATTCCTCGTTGGTGGTCTCCAGCTCCTCCACCGTGGACTGGAGTTCCTCGTTGGTGGTCTCCAGCTCCTCGTTGGTGGACTGGAGCTCCTCGTAGGCCGATTCCCGTTGCTGGTTGGCGCGATTCAACTCGGTCAGCAGCCGCCGGGTGGCGGTCACATCGTGGAAGACCAGCGAGACGCCGAGCGCCACGTCATCGGCGATCAGCGGGCTGACGTGCACCTCCAGCGCCAGCACCTCGCCCGGACCGCGCTGCCATTCGATGTCCTTGATGCGCAGCGCGCGTCGCTCGGTTCGCACCTGATCGATATAGCCGCGCAACTCCACCGGCCGGTACGACAGCTCCAGATCCCGCAGCGGGCGGCCGATATCGCGATCGCTCAGGCCGAACAGGTGCTTCGCCTGCTGATTGGCGAGGGCCACCACATCGTCACCGTTCAGCACCACCTGCGATACCGGGCCGGTCGAGAAGGCCATGCTGCGCAACGTCTCCACCTGTTCCAGATCCCGGCGGTCCGGCATGAACGCGCGGCCGAACACCGAACCGACATCCACCCGGGAGGTCGGCACCTTGCGGAACACCCGGCGTTTGAGGTCCACCGGATCGAAGATGCGGCTGTGCGAGAGCAGCATCTCCGCCTTGCCCAGGAACAGCATTCCCCGTGGGGCCAGGGCGAAATGGAATTTGTCCAGGATCTTGGTCTGGGTCTCGGCGTTGAAGTACATCAGGGTGTTGCGGCAGGCCAGCAGGTCGATCCGGGAGATCGGGGCGTCCTGCACCAGGTCGTTGCGGCCGAAGATGACCGAACGGCGCAGATCCTTGCGGAACGAATAGCGGCCGCCGACCGGCTCGAAATAGCGTGCGATCAGGTCCTGCCCCAGCGGTTGCACCTCTTTCTCGCTGTACACCGCGTGCCGCGCGGTGGCCAGCGCCTCCTCGTCCACATCGGTGGCGTAGATCTTCACCCGCTGCCGGAACTCGTCGATGCCGAGCACCTCGGCCAGCACGATGGCCAGCCCGTACGCCTCCTCCCCGGAGGCGCAGCCCGCGCACCACACCCGCACCGGCTCCTCCGGGCCGCGCTCGGCCAGCATGGTCTGCACCACCTGGCTTTGCAGGTACTCCCAGGCGTCGGCATCGCGGAAGAAGCCGGTGACATTGATCAGGATGGTGTTGAACAGCGCGGCGAACTCATCCGAGTTGGCTTGCAGCACATCGAGATACTCGACGTAGTCCGCTACGCCGAGCTGCGCCAGGCGCCGGTCCACCCGGCGCATCAGGCTGCTGCGCTTGTACCCGGTGAAGTCGAAACCGCGAGCCTCCTTGAGATACCGGAGGATCTCCTCGAAGCCGTGCGCGGGGCGGGGCGCATTTTCCTGGTCCACAGCGCACAACCTACTAGCCGGAACCCTCGATTCCACGCCCGACCAGCAGCTTCCGGATAACTTCCGCAGCATGCCCGTGTTCGGATCCCTGGTCGGCGTAGCGCCGCGCCAAGCCGTCGTCGCCGAAACGCTTGGCGTCGGTGCGCATGCGCTCGGCCAGCTGCTGCTTCTCCTGCAATGCGCGCAGTGCCGACCAGAGCGCCTTCTCCACCTCGAGCTGCTGTTCGGTCAGCAGCGCCTCGGCCGACCAGGCGTGCCCGACCCGGCAGCGGTAGCGCAGGCCGTTGCCGAAGGTGTAGAGCGAGCCGTTGCAGTCGGGGCAGCTCAATCCGGACGGCGATGCCATGGCCTCCACCCCATCTCGGCCGGTATGCGAACCGGCATCGATCTTCGCCTCGATTCGATCCATTTCCGAGAGCGGCGGCGGCGGGGGCAGCGTGCCGCGCTCCTTCAACAGGTCCGCCACCGCGCCCCCGAGTTCGCGGGCGGGCAGCACCAGATCCACCGCGACATGGGCCAGGGCGCTGTCGGGCATGCCGCGATACAACGCCTCCTCCGGATCCTGCACCGCGGCCAGGCCGCCCTGGCGTTTGATCAGCATCAGGCCGGCGGTGCCGTCGTCCAGGGAACCGGAGAGCACCACCCCCGTCACCCGGGGGCCCCACTCGACCGCCGCGGAACGGAACAGGGCGTCCACTCCCGGCCGGTGCCCGTTCTCGGAAGGGCCGTGCGACAACATGATTCGCGAATCCCGGACCAGTAGATGGTGATCCGGGACGGCGGCGTGGATGCGGCCGTTCTCCAGCGGCATGCCGTCCTGCGCCGGCACCGCCGGCAACGGCCCGGCCCGGCCGAGGATCGGCGCGAGTGCGCTCACCCCGTGCGGTGGCATATGCAGCACCACCAGTACCGCGGCCGCGATATCCCCGGGTAGTCCGCGCACGAATTCACGTAGCGCCTCGACCCCACCGGCCGACGCGCCGACCACGATCAGATCGGTGGATTCCATCCCGGGCCTCCTCTCGATAGGTAGGCCCTGGTCTTGTTCAGGCTACGCCCAGCACCGCTGGCGGCGATACCCGCTCGCGCTCCGATCATGCACCGGGCAATGCGAGGTTCGCCCGCGTCCGATGACGCGGGCGATCCGTTGCGCACCGCGGGGCGGCGGTGCTGTGCTGTTCGTTCCGCCGGTATCGAAATCGGTTGCAGCCGAGGACGATACGCCGGAAGTCAGCGTGGGGCGTGCGCCGGGTCGGCCAGCGTCGGGGTGCGGCCCTGCTTGCGGGCGCGCTTGGCGTCTTCGAAGAACTCACGGCTGAACAATGCCGACAGCACGGCGATACCGGCGCGATGCACGCGGAACTCGCTCGTCTTCGCGGTGCCGGTGAGCCGGATGACGCGGCCGGCGGCGTGCGCGGGCCGGGCGAAGTCCTTGACCCGGCCGCGACCGGTCCACTCCAGCTCCGACTGGTCGATGACGGCGTCGTCCGGCACCAGCAGTTTGACCATGGCGTGGTCGAGGTCGGCGTGAATCACGATCTCGGCGTCGCCTGCGATGCGCGGCGAGCGCAGGTCGATGACGGTCGTGCCGTAGCGGGCCTTGACGTCGAAGCGGTCGGCGTCGGTCCAGTCGCCCAGGTGCTTGGTGCTGTCGTGGTCGACGTGGATTCTCACGGGCTTGGTGGTGTGCATCGCCTCGGTCCTTTCGGATTCGGTGTGGTCGAGTTCGCCTGCTCCTCAATGGTGGCACAGAGACTAGTTTCTTGGCAACTAGTTTGCATGAATCTAGTTTTCGGAAACCTAGTAGGATGGGGGTATGACGGCATCGACGCAGATCAAGAGCTCCCCCCTGGCCGTGGCGGTGCTCGGGATACTGCACCTGGAGCCGATGCACCCGTACGCCATCCAGCGCCGTATCAAGGAATGGGGCAAGGACAAGGTCGTCAATGTGGGCGCGCGCGCCCAGCTCTACAAGACGATCGCCCGGCTTCAGGAGGCCGGTCTGGTCGCGGTCCGCGAAACCGGCCGCGATCAGCAGTACCCCGAACGCACCGTCTACGAGATCACCGATGCCGGCCGCACCGCCTGCGGCGCCTGGCTGGCCGACATGATCTCCAAGCCGCGCAACGAGTTCCCCGAGTTCCCCGCCGCCCTGTCCTTCCTGATGCTGCTCGGCCCCGACGGCGCGCGCGTCGAGCTGGAGCGGCGTGCGAAAGCGCTACGCGCACAAGCCGAGGAGATGGAAGCGGACGCCGCGCAGGCCCAGCAGCTGCACCTGCCGCGCGTGGTCGTACTGGAAGACGAATACCTGCGCGCCGTCAACGCGGCCGAATTACGTTATGTCGAAGGCATAGTCGCCGACCTGGCCGCGGGAACCCTGACCTGGTCCTGGGAATCCCTTGCCCCGCACCATGACTCCGAGAAAGACGCTTGAGTCACCGCATCGTCCAGGCCGGAGAGCGGTCCGAACCGGTCAAGCCGCGGGACAGCGCAGCCCGGCCGGGGGCGGGGTCAGGACGTTCAGGTAGCGGGCCACGGCTTCGTCCACGCAGGTCGAGCCGACACCGACCACCCCGTGCCGGTGGTCTTCGTAGGTGATCAGGTCCCCGCCGAGTTCACGTGCCAGAGCCACGCTGCCGTCGTAGGGGGCGACGGGGTCTCCGGTCGCGGCTACCACGACCACCTTGGGCAGGTGTGAGATCTTCGGCTGATGGGGGAGCCAGGCGGCGGGCACCGGCCAGAAAGCGCAGGCGTCCAAGGAAACTCGGCCGGTGGAGCGGCCGTCGTCGAAGGCGGGCGCGGCCGCGCGAGTGCGACGGTCGAGTTCGGCGGCCGTGGCCGGATCGGTGGCGATGTGCTCCTCACGGCACAGCACCGCCTTTTGCAGATCCCGGTCCGCGGTGCCGGTGGCGGCGAAATCGGCCCAGTACAAAAGGATGTCGCCGCGCCCACGAGCCAGTTCGGCCAATCCGGTGTTGATGGTCTGCCAGGAGAGTGGGCTGTAGAGCAGCACCTTCACCGCGCTCACCGCGTCCTTGTATCCCAGCGTCCGCCCCACCCCCGTGGCCGGCCGGTCCCGCAGCGGATTCACCAGGGCGCGAAAGGCTTCCGTCGCCCGAGCGTCATCGGTGCCGAGTGGGCAGCCCGCCGTCCGCACACACCAGGCGGCATAGGCGTCGAAGGCCCGCTGCATGGCCGCCGGCCGCCGCTCCGCGTCATCGATATCCGCGGTCGCGTCGATCCCGCCGTCGAGCACCATCGCCCGGATCCGCTCCGGGAACAGCTCGGCCATGGTCGACCCGATCCGCGTCCCGTACGACGACCCCAGATACGTCATCTTCTTGTCCCCCAACGCAGCCCGGATCACATCCATATCCCGCGCCGTCTCCCGGGTCCCGATATGCGACAGCACCTCGACCCCCGTGCGCTCCACACACTTGGCGACGAATTCCTTCCGCCGCTGCTCGGTAGCCGCGATTCCCGCCGCCGAATAATCCAGGTCCGCATCGTTCCGCTCCGCCGCGAACTCCTCCGCCGTCCGGCACACCACCTTCGGCGTCGAAGCCCCCACTCCCCGCACATCGATCCCGATCACATCGAACTGCTCCGAAACCGGCGAAGCCGCAAGCAACAACGGCCGCGTCAACCCCGCCCCACCCGGTCCACCCGGATTGGTCAGCAACGACCCGACTTTCGTCCCCCGCGCCGCCAACCGCGACACCGCGATCTCCGCGGTCGCACCCCCGAGATCCGCATAATCCAACGGCACCCGCACCCGCGCACACGACAACCCCCACTCCGCCAACCCCTCGGCCCCCGCGAACCCCTCGCAAGACCCCCACTCCACCCGCTGCCCATAAAACCGCTCCAGCCCGGTATCCGAAGCGCTGCCCGCGATTCCGCAGCCGCTCACGGCGAATACCGCGGCCAGCAACAGCCGCGCCCACATCCCGCCGGCCCGTTTCACCATCGCCGCCCCCTCGCATCCACGTCCGAACCATAGCCGGGCAGAACGAAAGCCGCCCCCATCCGAAGACGGGGGCGGCTTTCGAGTCCCGGGAGCCGGTCTAGCGCGCGAAGAGCAGGGCGCGCTTGACTTCCTGGATCGCCTTGGTGACCTCGATGCCACGGGGGCACGCGTCGGTGCAGTTGAAGGTGGTGCGGCAGCGCCACACACCCTCGACGTCGTTGAGGATGTCGAGACGCTCGCGGGCGCCCTCGTCACGGCTGTCGAAGATGAAGCGGTGCGCGTTCACGATCGCGGCCGGGCCGAAGTAGCTGCCGTCGCTCCAGTACACGGGGCAGGAGGTGGTGCAGCAGGCACACAGGATGCACTTGGTGGTGTCATCGAAACGGGCGCGGTCGTGCTGGGACTGGATGCGCTCGTAGGTGGGCTCGTTGCCGGAGGTGATCAGGTACGGCTTGACCGCCTTGAAGGCATCGAAGAACGGCTCCATGTTCACCACGAGGTCCTTCTCCTGCGGCAGGCCGCGGATCGGTTCGACGGTGATGGTGATGTCCTTGCCGTTCTTGGGCAGCATGTCCTTCATGAGGATCTTGCAGGCCAGACGGTTGACGCCGTTGATGCGCATGGCATCCGAGCCGCAGACGCCGTGCGCGCAGGAGCGACGGAAGGTGAGCGTGCCGTCCAGGTAGGACTTGATGTAGATCAGCACGTTCAGGAACCGGTCGGTGGGGAGCACCGGCACCTTGAATTCGTCCCAGTGCGCGCCCTTGTCGTCGTCCGGGTTGAAGCGGGCGACCTTGACCGTGATCATGGTCGAGCCGTCCGGCACCGGAGCGGGCTTCTGCGGAGCCGCCTGGTCGAGTGTGGCAGTCATCAGTACTTACGCTCCATCGGCTCGTAACGGGTCTGCACGACCGGCTTGTAGTCGAGACGGATTTCGGAGATGAGCTCCGGGCTCGTCTTGTACGCCATGGTGTGGCGCATGAAGTTGACGTCGTCGCGATCCGGGTAGTCCTCGCGTGCGTGGCCGCCGCGGGATTCCTTGCGGTTCACCGCACCCGCCACCGTCACCTCGGCCAGCTCCAGCAGGAAGCCGAGCTCGACGGCCTCGAGCAGGTCGCTGTTGTAGCGCTTGCCCTTGTCCTGCACGGTGATCCGCGAGTAGCGCTCCTTGAGCACCTGGATCTCCTCGAGCATCGACTTCAGCGACTCCTCGGTGCGGTACACACCGGCCTTGTCGTCCATCGCGTTCTGCAACTCGGTGCGGATATCGGCGACGCGCTCGTTGCCGTGGTCCGACAGCAGCCCGGCCAGCCAGTCCTGCACCATCTGCGCCGGGTTCTCCGGCATTTCCACGAAGTCGGCGCGCTGCGCGTACTCGGCGGCCGCGATGCCGGCGCGACGGCCGAACACGTTGATGTCGAGCAGCGAGTTGGTACCCAGACGGTTGGCGCCGTGCACGGAGACACAGGCGCACTCACCGGCGGCGTACAGGCCCGGGACGATATCGGTGTTGTTGCGCAGCACCTCACCGCGGATACGGGTCGGGATGCCACCCATCACGTAGTGACAGGTCGGCATGACCGGCACCGGCTCCACGACCGGGTCCACGCCCAGGTAGGTGCGCGAGAACTCGGTGATATCCGGGAGCTTCTCCTCCAGCACGTCCGCGCCGAGGTGGGTGACGTCGATGAGCACGTAGTCCTTGTTCGGACCCGCGCCACGGCCTTCGCGCACCTCGAGCACCATGGAACGCGCGACGATGTCACGCGGCGCCAGGTCCTTGATGGTCGGCGCGTAGCGCTCCATGAAGCGCTCACCGGAGGCATTACGCAGAATGCCGCCCTCACCACGCACGGCCTCCGAGATCAGGATGCCCAGGCCCGCGAGACCTGTCGGGTGGAACTGGTGGAACTCCATGTCCTCCAGCGGAAGTCCCTTGCGGAACACGATCGCCATGCCGTCACCGGTGAGGGTGTGGGCATTGGAGGTGGTCTTGTACATACGACCCGAACCACCGGTGGCGAACACGATCGACTTCGCGTGGAAGACGTGCAGCTCGCCGGTGGCCAGCTCGTAGGCCACCACACCGGTCGCGATGGGACCATTGGAGCCCTCGGACAGGATCAGGTCCAGCACGTAGAACTCGTTGAAGAACTCCACGTCGTGCTTGACGCAGTTCTGGTACAGCGTCTGGAGGATCATGTGGCCGGTGCGGTCGGCCGCGTAGCACGCACGACGCACGGGCGCCTTGCCGTGGTCACGGGTGTGGCCACCGAAACGCCGCTGGTCGATCTTGCCTTCGGGCGTCCGGTTGAACGGCAGGCCCATCTTCTCCAGATCGAGCACGGCATCGATGGCCTCCTTGGCCATGATCTCCGCGGCGTCCTGGTCGACCAGGTAG
>NZ_BDBK01000003.1 GCF_001612945.1 Nocardia inohanensis NBRC 100128 | reverse complement strand
GCGGCACACATGCCGCCCTGCGCCGCGCCCGTGTGAGAACGAGTCGGGTAGAGCTTGGTCAGGACGGCGGTGCGCACCCGAGGACCGGCCTCGATCGCCGCACGCATTCCAGCGCCACCGGCACCGACGATGACGACGTCGTAGCGGTGCTCCTGAATCGGTCGGGATTCACTCATGCGAGGTGGCCTGTTCCTAACTGATGTTGGGGTCGAAGGTGAAGATGACGTACGTGCCCGTGACGAGGACCAGGATCATGGAGACGACCAGCAGGGTCTTCAGCCAGAACCGGGTGGAGTCCTTGCGGGCGTAGTCGTCGATGACCGTGCGCATGCCGTTGCCGCCGTGCAGCTGGGCCAGCCACAGCATGCTCAGATCCCAGATCTGCCAGAACGGGGAGGCCCAGCGACCCGCCACGAAGGCGAAGTTCAGGCGCTGCACGCCGCCGTCGATCATCAGCATGATGAACATGTGGCCGATGACCAGGAAGACCAGCAGCAGGCCGGAAGCTCGCATGAACAGCCACGCGTACTTCTCGAAGTTGTTGCCGCTGGTGCGCCGCGGAGCGCGGGGCGCGTCCAGGCTGGCCGGGCGGTCGTAGGACTTACCGAGTACAGGTGCGCTCATGTCAGTGCTCCGTCAGCAGGTAGAAGAACTGGCGGCCGACGCCGGCGCCCGCGATCAGGATCCAGAGCGTGAGCACGACCCACAGCATCTGGCGCTGGAAGCGGGGACCCTGCGACCAGAAGTCGACGAGGATGACGCGAATGCCGTTGAACGCGTGGAACAGCACGCAGACGACAAGGCCCATCTCCATCAGCGCCACGATGGGCGACTTGTAGGTCTCGATCGTGCGGCTGTAGGTGTCCGGGCTGACTCGCACCAACGCGGTATCCAGCACGTGGACGAAGAGGAAGAAGAAGATCGTCACGCCCGTGATGCGGTGCAGCGCCCACGACCACATGCCGGGGTCGCCACGGTAAAGGCTGCGCTTCGGCTTGGCCGGAGCTTCTAGCGTGGTCATAGAGTGCGGTGCCTCCAACGTCGTTGATGGACCCGGTCAGATCCGGCCGCGGAGCCGTTGGACTGTCGATAACACCTGCTCACACGTGGAATCGAAAACCCAGTGGCAGTGCGCAGGCCCGCATTCGGGTACCTGAACCGATCTGAGGAGGACTCTAATCCCCGCGTGTAGGGGGAACTAATTCGGCGTGCCGCTCGTTGGCCGAAAATTGACCGACTTAGGTTTGCCTTTCCTGATTTTTAGAGTGGTGTGCGAAGGTATGCGCAAGGGTTGCCCCGCGTCCGGGAGAGGATGGTCCGATATGTCGGAAATCGATTGGAATGCCTTGCGCGACAATGCTTTACAAGTAATGTCCAAAGCGTATGCACCCTACTCCCGATTCCCTGTCGGGGCCGCGGCTCTCACTTCCTCCGGAGTCGTTGTGAGCGGCTGCAATGTGGAAAATATCTCATACGGACTGGGCCTCTGCGCCGAATGTGTACTGGTCGGTAACTTGATTTCGTCCGGAGCCGGGCGCTTGATAGCCGTTTCGGTATGCGACTCGCGCGGCGAAATACTCATGCCCTGCGGCCGCTGCCGGCAGCTCCTGCTCGAACATGGCGGACCCGATCTGCTCGTCGACCATCGCAGCGGACCCACGCCCTTGAAGATGCTGCTGCCGGACTATTTCGGCCCGGAGGACCTGGAAGCCGGGCGGCAGTAGCCCTTTCCCACCGCGAGCGCGCCGGAATGACGAGGGGCCGGATGCGTGCCAGGGTGGAGGGCGTGAGTGTGCACTCTGCGGTGGACGTGATCCGGGCCAAGCGCGACGGTGGCGAGCTGACCGACGCGCAAATCGATTGGGTGGTGGACGCGTTCACGCGCGGGGAGGTCGCCGACGAACAGATGTCGGCCCTGGCCATGGCGATCTTGCTGCGTGGCATGAACCGCCGGGAGACCGCGCGCTGGACGCGCGCCATGATCGAATCCGGCAAACGCATGGACTTCACCGATCTGCCCCGGCCGACCGTGGACAAGCACTCCACCGGCGGCGTAGGGGACAAGATCACGCTGCCGCTCGCCCCGCTGGTCGCCGCCTGCGGGGCCGCCGTCCCGCAGCTGTCCGGGCGCGGATTGGGGCACACCGGCGGCACTCTCGACAAACTCGAGGCGATTCCGGGCTGGCGGGCCGACCTTTCGGCCGGCCGGATGCGGGAGATCCTGGCGGATCCGGAGATCGGGGCCGTGGTCTGCGCGGCCGGAGCCGACCTCGCGCCCGCCGACAAACGGCTCTACGCGCTGCGTGACGTCACCGGGACGGTGGAATCCATCCCCCTGATCGCCAGCTCCATCATGAGCAAGAAGATCGCCGAGGGGACCGGGGCGCTGGTGCTCGATGTGAAGGTCGGGCGCGGGGCGTTCATGAAGGAGTTCGAGGCCGCCCGCGAATTGGCCACCGCCATGGTCGAACTCGGGACCGACGCCGGGGTGCGGACGGTGGCGCTGCTCACCGCCATGGACACCCCGCTCGGCTGTACCGCCGGAAACGCCCTGGAGGTCGCCGAATCGGTGGATGTGCTGGCGGGCGGCGGACCGGCCGACATCGTCGAGCTCACCCTCGCGCTGGCGCGGGAGATGCTGGCCCAGGCCGGAATCGACGGCATCGATCCGGCGGACGCGCTCGCCGACGGGCGGGCCATGGATCACTGGCGGGCCATGGTGCGCGCCCAGGGCGGCGATCCGGATGCCGCACTGCCGCAGGCTCGGCACACCGAGATCCTGCGCGCACCCGAAACCGGGGTGCTCGCCCGGCTGGACGCCATGGACGTCGGGCTGGCGGCGTGGCGGCTGGGTGCGGGACGGGCCCGGCAGGGCGATCCGGTGCAGTTCGGGGCGGGCATCGAAATGCATGCCAAGCCGGGTGATTCGGTAAGCGCCGGAAAGCCGCTGCTCACCCTGCACACCGATACCCCGGAAGCGTTTCCGGCCGCCTTCGAGGCGCTGCGCGACGCGTTCACCATCGCACCGGAGGCGATGGGGGAGCCCGCACCGCTCATTCTCGACCGGATCGGCGACTGAGCGGGCGCGGTTAGCCTGGAGAAGGTGAAGCGCAGAACCGAATTCCGATTACGCGGGGCGGTCGCGGCGGGCCTGGGCGCATTGGCGCTGGGTATCGCATTACCGCTGACCGTGACCCAGGCGAATGCCGAACCCCGCATCGATATCAATCCGCCGGAGACCTCCAGAGCCCAGCCGTACCCGTACTACTCCAGCTGCGCCGAGGTGCGGTCCGAGGGCAAGGCCCCTTTGTACGCCGGTCAACCCGGGTACACGGCCTATCTCGATCCCGACGGGAACGGCGTGGCCTGCGGCTAGCAGGTGAAGATCACGCGAATCCCAGCAACGCGTGGGCAACGACACGCCTACGGGCGAGTGGACACAGGCGAACTACCATGCCGCAGAACAAGAATGCGGCTACCGTTTCTACATGACTGGACCGACGCCGCTGACCCTCGCTTCGATCCGCCAGGCGCCCAAGGCGGTCCTGCACGACCACCTGGACGGCGGCCTGCGGCCCGCCACCGTATTGGAGCTGGCCCGCGACTGCGGGTACGACCAGCTACCGGCAGGCGATGCCGAAACCCTCGGCAACTGGTTCCGGGACGCGGCCGACAGCGGATCGCTGGAACGGTATCTGGAGACCTTCGCGCACACCGTGGCCGTCATGCAGACCCCGGAAGGGCTGCGGCGGGTGGCGCGCGAATGCGCCGAGGACCTCGCCGCGGACGGGGTGGTGTACGCCGAGGTGCGGTTCGCGCCGGAGCAGCATCTGGAGAACGGGCTCACCCTGGACGAGGTGGTCGAGCACACCATCGCCGGATTCCGGGAGGGGGAAGCGCTCGCCGCCGCCGCGGGCACGCCGATCCGCATGACCTGTCTGCTCACCGCCATGCGGCATGCCGCGCGCTCGCGGGAGATCGCCGAACTCACGGTGCGGTGGCGGGATCGCGGGGTCGGCGGGTTCGATATCGCCGGCGCCGAAGCCGGGTATCCGCCGTCGCGGCACCTGGACGCCTTCGATTACATGCGAGCCAACCACGCGCACTTCACCATTCACGCCGGCGAGGCGTTCGGGCTGCCCTCCATCCACGAGGCTTTGGCCTTCTGCGGCTGCGATCGCCTCGGGCACGGTGTGCGCATCACCGACGACATCACCGATTCGGCGGCCGGGCCGCAACTCGGACTGGTCGCGAACTATGTGCGGGACATGCGGATTCCGCTGGAACTGTGCCCCAGCTCCAACGTGCAGACCGGCGCGGTGCCCTCGCTCGACAAGCATCCCTTCGATCTGCTCGCGCGCCTGCGCTTCCGGGTCACGGTCAATACCGACAACCGGCTGATGAGCGACACCTCCATGAGCCAGGAAATGCTCAAGCTGTCACAGACTTTCGGCTACGGCTGGAGCGACCTCGAGCGGTTCACCATCAACGCCATGAAGTCCGCCTTCATCCCGTTCCCGGACCGCCTGCGCATCATCGACGAGTTGATCAAGCCCGGCTACGCGGTGCTCCTCGGCTGAAAAGCGAAGGGGCGCCCGGCTTTCGCCGAGCGCCCTGCTCGCTTCGGGTGTGGGCGGAGCCCAGGTGTCCCCTTGCCGGGGTTCGGGGGCGGAACCCAGGTGTCCCGTGTCGGGGTTCGGGGGCGGAGCCCGGGTGTCCCCTTGTCGGGGGTTCGGGGGCGAAGCCCCTGAGAGCCCCGAGAGTTGGGTTACGCCTTGTCGAGACGCGTTTCGAAGGCTTCCTGGAGCGCCTTCCAGGCGTCGGACTCGGCCTGGAACGGCGGATTCGGCGCCATCCGGGTCGGGTCCGGGTTCAGCAGGTAGGAGACGTACCAGCCGAGCGGGGTGGAGACCGCCAGCGCAGCTTCGACGGCGTCGTCGTCGGCGTAATCGGCTGCGTCGGTGAACAATTCGACCGCCAGATCGAGCTGATCGGTGTCGACCGCCTGCGGGCCCTCGGCCAGATCCTCGGCCAGTCCCGGCAGCACGTAGACGTTCTCGTCGTCCACCTCGACCTCGAGCGAACCGTCCACGGCGGCGGTCTGCACATCGCCGTAGGTGCTGACCCGCGCCAGGTCGTGCTCGTGATCGTCGGCCAGGTAGCGGGCCAGCGCGCGCTCGGAACCGAAGACGGTGATGGAGCCGTCGGTACCGAGGAAGATGGGCTCGTCGTCCACGTAGCAGCGCAGCGTGAAGAACGTCCCCTCCGAGGTCACGATCTTGACCGGGTCGATGCCGATCTCGTGCCAGAACGACAGCTCCTCGTCGTCCTCTTCCTCGTCGTCCTCATCGAGATCGACCGGTTCGAACTCGGACTCCTCGTCGCTGTCCGCCGCATCCTCGGCGTCGACGATATTCTCTTCCGCCGCAAGCAGTTCCGCCTCGGCCACCGCCACCGCGTCGGCATCCACCTCGGGCAGCGTCACCACCGAATCCACGGCGTCGAGCACCGCGTCCCAGTCCTTGGCGATGGCCGCGCCGATCTGATTCCAGAGCTCCTCGCCCTCCTGCCCGGCGAAGGCGCTCACGCCCGCGGGCAGCGCGCCCAGCACCGGGTGCGAGCCGAAGAACTTGATGACGACATCCAGCTCGCACACGTCACCGAGGTTGCGGACGATATCGAGGGTCTCCTCGAGCTCGGACACCACCTCCGGGTCCGGATCCTCGGCGGCCAGCTCGGGCACGCCGACCAGATCGAAGACGAACTGCTCCTCGGGCTCCAGCTCGGCGGCCGACAGACCAGCGATTATCTTCCAGGCCGGATGGTCGACGAGGTCGTTGTCGGAGTTGGTGCGAATGAACGCGGCCAGCTCCGCGACGGACTCGAAACCGTACAGGTCTTCCTCGTGACCGAGGAATGCCTGCCACTCATCGTCACCGTCTCGCCAGCGCGGTGCCCACAGGGTGACGAGATCGCCTTTGGTCAGGCCGAGCGCGATCGGGACGATGTCTCCAGAAGCCATGACCGGAAGCCTATCTAGTGCCCGCCTCAGGCACTATCCGGGCCGCCCCTGACATTTCCGGCCGGGAACGACTTGTTCAGTTCGGCAAGGATCTTGGCGCGTTGCTCGGTGGCTGCGGCGGCGGCTTGCCCGGCGGTCCACAGCATCAGCTGCGCTACCTCCGCCGGGGTCCTGGAAGTCGCCGATTCGGCCAGCCACAAGCCGGTCAGCGCGCCTTCGCCGTCCACTTCGGCGGTGCAGGAGCCGTCCTCGGAGGTGAAGCGGGCGCGCACGCTCCGCAATCCGGCGAGGGTGGTTTCGAGGGCTTCCAGCTGGTTCGCGACCCCGTTGACCAGGGCGTCCATTTCGCCGCTCATGCCTTGCGCGTCCAGCTCGTCGGGCCGGTGTCCTGATCGTCGAGGCGATCCAATTCCGCCACCGCGGCCCGCCGGGTGGGCAGGCCCAGCCGGTCGAGAGCCTCCTCCGGCACGCCCGCCTCGGCCAGTATCTCCCGCCGCCGCGACTTGGCCACGATCGCCGACCGCTTGGTCAGCCGCAGCACCTCGTCCGCGAGAGCCTGTGCGCCGTACCGGTATTCGCCGCGCTCGAACTTGATCTCCACCGGCATCCCCTGATCGGTCGCGTGCACCGTGACCGTCCCCGCCCGATTGCTACTGGCGGCGACTGTCACTTTCGGAACGGCCGCGCTCATGCAGCATCCGATTCGCATGAGCGGGGGCTCCGCGTGGTTACGCAGGCTGCCGCCTCCGTGCCCTGACCGCTCATGCGGTGGGCCTGTAGAACCCGAGGAATCGCATACCGCTGTTCTCCGTCCTGATCGCACCGATCTGTACCGGATTGCCCGCTTCCACCAACTGCCCGTTGCCGATCACCATCGCCACGTGCCCGTCCCACACGGCCAGATCCCCGGGCATCAAGTCCCCTGGACCGACCCGCATATGTCCTTCGCCCTGCTCCTGCGCCAGCCGCGGTAACCGCACCCCGGCTTCTCCGTAAGCCCACTGCGTCAATCCGCTGCAATCCAGCCCCGCACCGGGCGTCGTCCCGCCCCACTGATAGGGCGTACCGACCGCGCTGATCGCATATCGCACCGCATCCGCGGCCTGCTGGTTCGGCGCTACCACGGTACTGCCATCGGGCAGCGTGACCTGCACCCCGGTCCCCGCCGGCCGCGTCTGCGTCGCCGCGCTCGCGCCGCTCCCGCCCGCCGGTCTGGAAGACCCACCCGACGAAGCCGGAACGGTAACCAATCCACCGGCCATCGACGCGCCTGACTCCAGCACCTTGCCTCCACTCGACAATGCGGTCGAACCAACCTGCGCCACATGACTGTTCGATGCGGCAGCCACCGCCGCGGGCACCACTTCGGCGGCCCCACCGCCGGTATCGGCCACCGGAACCGCGGCCGGAGCGGGAGCCGGTACCGGCGTGACCAACTCGTTCATCGCCGCGGTCTCACCCGCCAGCTCGACCCGCACCCGCTCCACCACCCCCACCGCCCGGCCCAGATGATCGATGGCCGACCCGACGACCGAGGCGATCCCGACCGGCGTCGTCACCGCCGCCCCGAGCCCTTCCACCGAATCCAGAAACGACCGCAGAATCTTCTCCAGCTCCCGCCGGCCCGCCTCGATCGCCGCCTCCGCCCGCTCCACCGTCGCCGCCATCACGGTCCCGCGCTCGGACAATGTCCCCGCCGTGGTCTGCACCCGCAACGCCTTGTCCATCGCCGCGTCCCCGCCCCGGCCCCGCCAGGCCGCGTACATCTCCTCGACCCCGCCGTGTCCCGCCGCCTCGACTTCGTCGATCGACGCGGAACTCGCCCGCAGCGCCCCGGCTGTCGCACCCGCTACGCCGGACCCGAAGCTGCGCCGCAGCGCCTCGATCGGCTGAGCGAGCGCCTCGACATCGAGTAACCCGGTCATCATGTCTCCTCTGTGAACGCCGAAGACGCCGCACGTGGTGTCCGAGCCGCCGCGTCCACCGCCGCGGATGCGCGGCGACCGTCGCAGCACCGCCGGCTATCGTGCGCGTCTCGCTCAATCGGCTTCGATGTGGGCGCACCGCAGGGCGGATGGCCGGTGCGCCACCGCGGTTCGCTCTCGGCCGGACGGTGAGTGTTCGCATTCACGAGTCGACCCCCGATCGGCGGGTGGCCGTTCGCCGGTTGTTCTCGTGCAGACAGCCGTGGGAGAGCGCGGCGCCCGGTGACTTCGCGCGGATGGCGAGCAGCTTGACGGGTATGCGGCCGTCGGCGGGATTTCCGGTGTGGGCTGCCATCTTTCGGGTGCTCATGCGATTGCCTCCGGATACGACGGGATGGCGGCGGTAGTGGTTCGCACCGCGGCCGCATGGGTGGCATCGGTCAGGGTGTAGCTCGCGCTGCTGCCGGTGGTGGCCACGCCGAGGCTGGTCAGCACCGCTGACAGGTCGGCGAGGGTGGTGGTGTGGGTGGTGAGGGCCGCGGTGAAGGCGGCTAGGAAGTCGGCCCCGATCAGCCCGAAGGCGGGGGAGAGCAGCAGCGGGTCGGCGGTGGCGGTGCCGGCGGCGGTCGACGCCAGCGCGGTGGCCATGGTGTGGGCCGTGGCGGCGTAGCCGGCAATGCCGTTGGGGTCGAGCAGTATTCGGTGCATGGGTGCCCCCGTGTGACCGGTCGCTGGGTGGTTACGTGCTGTGTGAGGTTGGACGGCCGGGGCGGGGGTGTGGTTCCCGGGGAGCGGGAAAATCTGGCGGGCGGGATCTCGGTTCGCTTCTCTGACCTATCGTTTTCCTATGCGCACTCACGTCGTGGACCATCCGCTCGCTGCCGCTTTGCTGACCACCATGCGGGATGAGCGCACCCCGAATCCGACATTTCGGGCGGCGCTGCGGGAGTTGACCGGGATGCTCGTCTACGAGGCCATGCGGGACGCGCCCATCGCCACCTTCCCGATCGCCACGCCGGTGGCGGCCGCCGAGGGGATCCGGCTGGCCAGCCCGCCGCTGCTGGTGCCGGTGCTGCGGGCCGGGCTGGGGATGGTGGAGACCGCGGAGAACCTGATTCCGGACGCGCGGATCGGGTTCGTGGGGGTGGCGCGCGACGAGAAGACGCATCAGCCGACGCCCTACATGGAGTCGCTGCCCGAGGATTTGTCGCGCACGCCGGTGTTCGTGCTCGATCCCATGCTGGCCACCGGCGGCTCGATGGTCTACACGCTGGAGCTGCTGGCCACCCGGCGGGCCCGCGACATCACGGTGCTGAGCGTGGTGGCCGCCCCGGACGGCATTGCGGCGCTGGAGAAGTCGGGGCTGGCCGATCGGTTCTTCACCGCGTCGGTGGATCGCGGGCTCAACTCGGACGCCTACATCGTGCCCGGTCTCGGCGATGCCGGTGACCGTCAGTTCGGGCCGCGCTGAGTAAGCCCGCCGGGACCGGCGGGCTCGTCAGCGACAACCGTCTACCGGCGCGGACGCCAGGCTTGCGGGGCGAAGAGTTCCAGGTGAGTGCAGGATTTGCAGCGGAAAGCATGCACCTGGAAACGCGGTTTGCCCATGCGTTTGGCCCCGCCGAAAATCCCCACTTCGAGCGGCCCGGGAATCCACCGGGTGTACCCGGCCGAGGAATCACCGGAGTCGTCGAGAAAACCCGTTTCCAGATCCGAGCCTCCGCAGTGCGTACAACGCTGATCGCTCACGGGTCACCTCACAGCTTTTCGCAGAACTCCCGGATATAGGAAAGCCTAAGTGCCGCAGCGGCCTTCGCGGGCGCGATTGCCGCATCCGAGATCACCGGCTCGAACACCTCCAGGTAGCACTTGAGCTTGGGCTCGGTCCCCGAGGGCCGCACCACCACCCGCAGCGATTCGCCTTCGAAGATCAGCGCGTCGGTCCGCATGGGCCCGCGCACCGCCGCCATATCCGTGAGCGTCACCGTCTCGCCCGCGATCTCGGTCGGGGGCGTCTCCCGCAACCGGGCGACCACCGCGGCCGCCTCCTCGGCATCGGCCAGCCGCAGCGACACCTGATCCCCGGCGTGCACCCCGAACTCGACCGCGTAATCGTCGAGCACGTCGTGCACGCTGCGCCCGGCCGCCTTCAGTTGCGCGACCAGATCCGCGGCCAGCACCGCCGCCGAGATCCCGTCCTTGTCCCGTACGGCGGACGGGTCCACGCAGTGCCCGATCGCCTCCTCGTAGGCGTAGACGAGCCCCTCGCCCGCCCGCGCCAGCCATTTGAATCCGGTCAGCGTCTCGGCATACCGCACACCTCGCGCCGCGGCCAGCTTGCTCAGCAGCCGCGACGACACGATGGTGGTGGCGACCAGGGAATCCGGTGCGGCCGTGCGCAATACGAAATCGCCGAGCAGCACCCCGGTCTCGTCCCCACGCAGCATCCGCCAGCCGTCCGGGCCCGGCACCCCCACCGCGCAGCGATCGGCATCCGGGTCCAAGGCGATGGCGATATCCGCGTCGAGCCGCTGCGCCAACTCCAGCAACAGATCCGACGCTCCCGGCTCCTCCGGGTTCGGGAACGCCACCGTCGGAAAATCGGGATCCGGCGCGAATTGCTCGGTCACCGCGACGATGTCGGAGAACCCGGCCGCGCGCAGCGTGGCGGCGGCGAGTTCGCCACCGACACCGTGCATGGCGGTGAGCGCGATCCGGATCTCCGCGCGTTCCCCCGAACCGCCTATCAGCGCGGGCAATTCGGCCACCCGGGCCTGATACCGGCGGACGATCTCCTCGCCCATCGCGCTGCCGGAAGTACCGTCGGGCAGCCCCAGCAAGCTCGGCTTCGGGGCGGTTTCGGCGGGATGGCTGCGCGGGACGCGACCCTGCACGGCGTCGATGTGGCGTTCGATCTCGGCGTCGGCGGGCGGCACCAATTGCGAACCGCCGTCGAGGTAGAGCTTGTAGCCGTTGTCGGTGGCGGGGTTGTGCGAGGCCGTGATCTGCACTCCCGCAACCGCACCCAGCGCCCGCACCGCGTAGGCCACCACCGGCGTGGGTAGTGGGCGGGGCAGGTCCAGCACCGAAAATCCGGCCGCCGCGAACACTTCCGCGGTGACCAAGGAGAATTCCGCCGAACCGTGCCGGGCGTCGCGGCCGACGATCACCAGTCCGCCGCCCAGGCAGCGATCCCGCAACCACGCCGCGATGCCCGCGCTCGCGCGCGACACCGTATCGACATTCATTCCGTCCGGCCCGTCCTGCAACGGGCCGCGCAGTCCGGCGGTGCCGAAGCGCAGCATGCGCGTCTCCTAGAGTCGTTCCAGCACGCCGCGCAGCAGTTTGCCCAATCGGGTTGCGGCGGCATGACCTTCGGCGAGCACCTCCGCGTGGGACAGGTGCGCGCCGGTCATACCGGCGGCGAGGTTGGTGACCAGCGAGATGCCGAGCACCCGGGCTCCCGCGGCACGGCAGGCGATGGCCTCCAACACGGTGGACATACCCACCAGATCCGCGCCCATCGTGCGCAGCATGCGAATTTCGGCGGGGGTCTCGTACTGCGGTCCGGTCAGGCCCGCGTACACGCCCTCGGTCAGGGTGGGGTCGATTTCCTTTGCCAGCGCCCGCAATTCGGGATCCCAGGCATCGACCAGGTCGACGAAGTTCGCGCCCGCCAGCGGCGTCCGCCCGGTCAGGTTGAGATGGTCGCTGATCAGCACCGCCTCGCCCACCCGCAGCCCGTCGCGGATCCCGCCCGCGGCATTGGTCAGCACGATGGTGTCCGCGCCCGCGGCCACCGCGGTGCGCACATTGTGCACAACCTGCGCCGGCTCATGGCCCTCGTAGAGATGCTGCCGCCCCATGAGCAACAGCACCGGCGACTCTTCGACGTGGACGGAGACGATGGTGCCCTGATGCCCCTGGGCCGTGGGCGATCCGAATCCCGGCACCTCGGCCATGGGAATCGTGTGGTCGGGTTCCCCGATCTGCGCGGCGGCTTCCTGCCAGCCGGACCCGAGGATCACGGCGACCCGGTGTTTCTGCACTCCCGTACGTTCGGCGATCGCCTGCGCGGCGGCCTGTTCGGCTAGCATGTCGCCCACCCTACTCACCCGTGATCTCACGTGCTCATGGGCGGACGGGACCTGTCCCGTTCGTCCCGAAAGCGGCACTCGGGTCCGGCGCTGAAATCGCGGAGAGGCGGGGGAGCTACCCGTCGGTAGGTATCGGGTTCCGCCCCCGCTACGCTGCACCCATGCCGTATTTGAAGCGTGATGGGGACGTGTTCGTGCTGAACCTCGGAACCGAGGGTCAGGACATCGACAGCGACAACCGATTCCATCCGGACTGGATCGAAGCGGTGCACGCGCTGCTCGACGAGGTCGAGGCGTCGGAGGGCCCGGCCGCGCTGGTCGTGACCGCCAACGGCAAGTTCTTCTCCAACGGCCTCGACACCGAGTGGCTGTTCGGCAATTTCGACAAGAACTGCTGGTACCTGGATCGCGTCCACTCCCTCTACACCCGCCTGCTGGGCTTCGGCATGCCGACCGTCGCGGCCGTGAACGGTCACGCGTTCGGTGCCGGCGCCATGCTCGCCACCTCCTGCGATTTCCGCATCATGCGCGCGGACCGCGGCTTCTGGTGCCTGCCCGAGGTGCACCTGGGCATGCCGTTCACGGTCGCGATGAACGCGCTGGTCACCGAGCGCCTCACCAATCAGGTTGCGGTGGAGGCCATGACGACCGGTCGCCGCTACGGCGCCGATGACGCCATCGCCGCCGGCATCGTGGACGGCAAGGCGGATGCCGAGTCGTTGCTCGCGGTCGCCATCGCCCGTGCCGACGAACTCAAGGGCAACCGCAAGCCCAACCTCCCGGTCATCAAGCGCGCCCTGCATCAGCGGGCCCTCGCGGGTCTGGCGGTCGAGACCACCCCCGAAAACCTGGCTTTCAGCCTCTGACGATCGCCTCTGAGGGCTGTGGCTTCCCCCGTCTTCGCGGGAGGGTGGGGGAGGATGCAGACTTTCGGTCCGGGGTCTGGGGGTGTAACCCCCGAAACCCGTTCTCCAGCAACCGGTGGGAGTTTTCCTCTCACCGAGTGCGCGCGCTTGCCCGGCGAGTGCAAGACTGTGTCCCATGCCTCCATCGCGCAGCGGCGATGATTCGGAGCCTTTGAAACCGATCAGTCGGCACTATTCAAACGTGTCGGCGCTGGGTGCTGCCCTGACGCCGCCCGACGCATCGTTGATCGAGGCTTCCGACAAAGCGATTCAGGCCGATCGTGATCGGCTGATCGCACTTTCGCATTCGATTCACGGCGAACCGGAACTCGCCTTCGAGGAATTCCGCAGCGTCGCAAAGACGATCGAGCCGCTGCGCGAGTTCGGTTTCAAGATCAATTCCGGCGTCGCCGATCTACCCACCGCTTTCACCGCCGAATTCGGCAGTGGAGACCTAGTGGTCGGTATTTGCGCGGAGTACGACGCACTGCCGGAAATCGGCCACGCCTGCGGGCACAACATCATCGCCGCCTCGGCCGTCGGCGCCGCCCTGGGCCTGGCCGCCGTCGCCGATGCCTGCGGTATCACGGTGAAAGTGCTGGGTACGCCCGCCGAGGAGTCCGGCGGCGGCAAGGTGCTCATGCTGAACCGCGGCGTCTTCGACGACCTCGCCATGGCGATGATGGTGCACCCCGGCCCCGAGGACATCGCCGGTGCGCGCTCCCTCGCCCTCGCCGATTTGTCCGTTGTTTTCCACGGCCGCGAATCGCATGCCTCCGCCGCCCCGGAATACGGGCGAAACGCACTGGACGCCATTACCGTCGCGCAAGTCGCTCTCGGTTTGCTGCGCCAACATCTACTGCCCGGACAGCAACTCCACGGTATAGTCGGGTCGGGCGGTGTAGCCCCCAATATCGTGCCCGGTCACGCGGAACTGCTGTATTACCTACGGGCAGTCGACTCCGCGGCTCTCGACGATCTGATGCAACGCGCATCGGCCTGTTTCGAGGCAGGTGCCCTGGCGACCGGATGTACACACGAAATCCGGAAGCTCGCGCCGACATATACGGAGTTGACTCCCGACAGCGCACTACTGTGTGCCTATCGCGAGCAGATCCGGCGTCTCGGCCGCGAGCCCATCGCACCGGAGCTCGAGGCCGCGAGACCACTGGGCAGCACGGATATGGGCAATGTCACCAATGTCATCGCCGGCATCCACCCGGTCATCGGCATCGATGCCGGCGGCGCGGTGACGCACCAGCCCGCGTTCGCGGCGGCGGCCGTGAACGCCTCCGCCGACCGCGCCGTCCTGGACGGGGCAACGGCTTTGGCTCGCACCGCGATAACAATCGCAGGCGATCAATTTCATAGGGACAGGTTGTCGGAACGCGTTACCCAACGGCAGTTTCAGCGACAGGAGGACATTCGGTGAGCACAACCGGCCGGTCCGCGGCGCGAAGTACCGGACCACTGGCGGCGTCCTGCGTATCCACGCAGAACCCGCCGAGCGTCGTAATGGAACCGGCGACGGGACACGAGATGGTCGAAGCATGGCTCGAGGAGCACATGGAGGACCTGATTTCGTGGCGCCGTCACATCCACGCCAACCCGGAGCTGTCCCGCACCGAGTTCGGCACCACCGAATTCATCGAGTCCTGGCTGGTGAAGGCCGGGCTCGAGCCGCGCAAACTACCGAGCGGCACCGGCCTGATCTGTGACATCGGCCCGGACGGGCCCCGCATCGGATTGCGCGCCGATATGGACGCGCTGCCGTTGCAGGAGTACACCGGCCTGCCCTTCGCCTCCACCGTGCCCGGCGTCTCGCACGCCTGCGGGCACGACGCGCACACCACCATCCTGCTCGGCACCGCGCTCGCGCTGGCCGAGATCGCCGACCAGTTGCCGGTCGGGGTACGCCTGGTCTTCCAGCACGCCGAAGAGGTCATGCCCGGCGGGGCCATCGACATGGTCGCCGCGGGTGCGATGGAAGACGTCTCGCGCATGTTCGCCGTGCACTGCGATCCGCGCTTGGAGGTGGGTCGCGTGGGGATTCGCGTCGGCGCCATCACCTCGGCGGCCGACACCGTGGAACTGGTCCTGGATTCGCCCGGCGGGCACACCTCGCGGCCGCATCTGACCAGCGACCTGGTCTATGCCATCGGCACCGTCATCACCGGCCTGCCCGGTCTGCTCTCCCGCCGTATCGACCCGCGGACCAGCACCGTCATGGTGTGGGGCGCGGTCTCGGCGGGCAAGGCGCCCAATGCGATTCCGCAGACCGGCATGCTCACCGGCACCGTGCGCACCGGCGACCACGCCACCTGGTCGCTGCTCGAGCCCATGGTGCGCGAGATCGTCGAGGGGCTGCTCGCCCCCACCGGCGTGCGCTACCAGCTCAACTACAAACGCGGTGTGCCGCCGGTCGTCAATGACGAACTGGCCGTGCGCATGTTCGAGGAAGCCATTCGCGGCCTCGGCCCGGATGCTCTCGCCGACACCCAGCAGTCCGGCGGCGGCGAGGACTTCTCCTGGTACCTGGAGGAAGTCCCCGGTGCGATGGCGCGGCTCGGCGTCTGGTCCGGTCAGGGCGAACAGCTCGACCTGCACCAGCCCACCTTCGACATCGACGAGCGTGCCCTCGCGGCCGGCGTGCGCGTGTTCACCAACCTGGTGTTGAACGCGCGCTGAGCCCGCACGGGTCGAACGAAAACCGGCCGCACCCTGACGGGTGCGGCCGGTTTCGTGTCGGGGAGGTGGGCGAGTTGCCCCGGCTGCGGGCGAGCCCCTGCTTCCGGCGCGCCCGCACCGGTCAGGTGCGGCCCCGGTTCCGGTGCGGCCCCGGTTCTGGTGCGGCCCCGGTTCCGGTGCGGCCCCGGATCCGGTACGGCCGCTTCGAATCTGGGTCAGATGGCCCGCCGGACCCGCCCGAGCGGGCCCGGATTCGGTTGTGCGCCAGGGTTACTGCTTCGGGGCGAACTCACCCCAGCCGTGCCAGCGGTCGATTTCGATCCAGGCGCTGACCCGCTTCTGATCGCGGACGGCGTACGGCGTGCCCATGTAGTGCTGGGAGATGCGGTCGATGACCGAGGAGTCCGGATCGGATTCCAGGGACACGATGCGGCCCTGCACGCTGACGTGGCTGTACCAGTTGCCCGACCCGAGCACGGTCAGCGAGACTCGCGGATCCTGGCGCAGCCAATCCAGCCGCTTGCGGAAGTCGGCCAGGTTCACCAGGATTCGGCCGTCCTCGTAGAGGTACCAGGTGGCCACCGAGACCGGTTGGCCGTCGGGCTTGTTGGAGGCGAACACGGCCGGATTCGGCTTGGCCAGGAACTCGGCGACGGCATCGGGCAGGGGCGTGTTGGGCATCGCGATCCTCTCGGAAGGGGGATGTTTGCTCGATACCAACGTATGCGCGGCCCGAATCTTCCGCGCGCACGGAACTGCCGGAAAAGACCGGGCCGCGCCCGTGACGGAGGCGGCCCGGTGTGAACGGCGGGGCGGCTCAGAGACCGAAGGTGCCCGGGCCGACGTTCTTGCTGTTGCGCGTGCGTAGCGCATGGACGTATTCGTTCGGCGCGCCCGCCTTCTCGGCGGCATCGGAGATGACTCCGATGTAGCGGGCCGACGGCAGCCCGCCCTCGTAGGCGTCGAGGACGTACAGCCAGGCCAGCACCGGGTCGGTGCCCGTGCCCTGGTTGGGGGTGACGCGCAGCCGGATCTTCTTGTGAATGCCGAAGTCCGAACCTTCCCAGCGGTCGAGGCTCAGCTCATCCTCGCTGGGCACGTCGTAGAGGACGACGAACACGCGTGAGCCCGGCTCTTCGACCACCGTCGCGAGCGGTCCCTCCCAGCCGATATCGTCCCCGGCGAAGGTGAGGCGCCACCCTTCCAGCCAGCCGGTTCCGTATACGGGGGAGTGCGGACAGCGCTTGAGCATCTGCTCGGGATCCATGTTGGACCCGTAGGCGGCGTAAATCGGCACCACAAAAGCCTATCGAACATTCACCGCAACCATCCCCGATCCCGATCACAGGGCGGGTCCGGCTATAGCGAAACCGCACAATCCACGCGCATGTCACATCCCGACACGCCGTCCGGCCCTGTGACGAAGTCGGCTCTCGATGCGGTCGGAGCTGTGCGGACGCTGAAAGATAACGTTGTAGGGGCGGCGCCGGAGACCCCGGAGCCCGGAGCAGAAGCGAGGGAACATGACCCGCATTGTGATCATCGGTGGCGGGCCGGCCGGATACGAGGCGGCCCTGGTAGCGGCCCAGCACGGCGCACCGGTCACGCTGATCGACAGTGACGGCATCGGCGGCGCGTGTGTGCTGTGGGATTGCGTGCCGTCGAAGACATTCATCGCCTCCACGGGTGTGCGCACCGATCTGCGCCGCGCCCGGGACCTGGGTATCACCGTGCACCCCTCGCAGGCGCAGGTGCGATTGGCCGAGGTCAACTCGCGGGTGAAGGCGCTCGCGCAGGCCCAGTCCTCCGACATCAAGGCCAAGTTGCAGACCGCCGGCGTCACCGTCATCTCCGGCTACGGCGAGATCATCGATCAGGCGCCCGGCCTGGCCACCCATCTGGTGAAGGCCACCTGTCCCGAGGGGCAGCAGCTCATCGAGGCCGAAGTGGTGCTGATCGCCACCGGCGCCAGCCCGCGGGTGCTGCCGGGCGCGGAACCGGACGGCGAGCGCATCCTCAACTGGCGTCAGCTCTACGACCTCAAGGAACTCCCGGAGACCCTCGTCGTGGTCGGCTCCGGTGTCACCGGCGCCGAATTCGTCTCCGCCTACACCGAGATGGGCGTGAAGGTGAAGCTGGTCTCCAGCCGCGACCGCGTGCTGCCCGGTGAGGACGCCGACGCCGCGCTGGTGCTCGAGGACGCCTTCGCCGAGCGCGGTGTGGAGCTGGTCAAGCATGCCCGCGCCGATGCGGTGGAGCGCACCGCGGACGGCATCGTGGTGAAGCTGTCCGACGGCCGCAATATCACCGGCACGCACGCGCTGATGACCGTCGGCTCCATCCCCAACACCGGCAAGCTCGGCTTGGAGCGGGTCGGCATCGAACTCGACAAGGGCGGATACCTGCGCGTGGACCGGGTCTCGCGGACCACCGCGCCCGGCGTGTACGCCGCCGGTGACTGCACCGGCCTGCTGCCGCTGGCCTCGGTGGCCGCCATGCAGGGCCGCATCGCGATGTACCACGCGCTCGGTGAGGGTGTGGTGCCCATCCGCCTCAAAACCGTTGCCTCCGCGGTGTTCACGCGGCCGGAGATCGCGACCGTCGGTGTGAGCCAGACCGCGATCGACAACGGCGAGACCCCGGCGCGCACGGTCATGCTGCCGTTGAACACCAACCCGCGCGCCAAGATGCTGGGTCTGCGACGGGGTTTCGTGAAGATCTTCTGCCGGCCGGCCACCGGCGTGGTCATCGGCGGAGTCGTGGTGGCGCCCATCGCATCCGAGCTCATCCTGCCGATCACCCTTGCGGTGCAGAACAATCTGACCGTCAACGATCTGGCCCAGACCTTCTCGGTCTACCCCTCGCTGACCGGGTCGGTTACCGAGGCGGCGCGTCAGCTCATGCGCCACGACGACCTCGACTGAGAGATGAATTCCTGATGATCCGATAGGCGGCGGCTTGCCGGTATGCATCCCGTGTGATTCACTTCGCGGCGGGACAGCGATCGGCAGGGCGGTCGCGAGAGTGTCGGGGGGTCAACCCTTTCCGGCGACAGCCGCTACGCACTCGCGGAAGCTCGCGTGCTCGATCGTGCCGATGAGGGACGAAGGAATAGAGCGAAACGTGAAGCACCGCAAGCCGAATCGGATCAAGGCGAGTACCTCCCTACCCTTGGCCGCCGCGGCCGCAGTGGTGACCCTGCTGAGTGCGCCGGCCAACGCCGCGCCCGGCGGGCCCAGCGTGGCACCGTCGGCCCCGCAGCAGCCGGGCGCCGCCGAACAGCCGGCGGCCGGTGAGGAGACCCAGGCGCCGGAGACCAAGACCGAGGTGGTTCCCGGCAACGGGACACAGGGGAACGGCGCCCAGGGCGGCACTCAGGGCAACGGAACCCAGGGGAACGGCTCGCAGCCCGGAACCCAGGGGAACGGCGCTCAGGGCGGCACCCAGGGCGGTGGAACGCAGGGGAATGGCGCGCAGGGCAACGGAACTCAGGCCAATCCGCAGCCGAGCCAGCCCGGCGTCACCAACCCGAACACCGGGGCGGGCGCCGCGCCCAAGACCGACACCCAGCCGGCCGGCAACGACTCCAAGACCAAGACCCAGCCCGGCGTGACCCAGCCGCGCGTGGCTCCGCTGCCCGTGCCGGGCCAGCAGGGCGCGCAGGTGGTGCCGGTGCAGGTGAACCCCGGCCAGTCGGGTGACTCCGGTCAGGTCAGCCCGGCGGGCACCCAGGGTGGCGCGCAGGGCCAGGGCGGCGCGCAGGCCAATCAGGGTGGGGCGCAGGCGAACCAAGGCGGTGCGCAGGCCAACCAGGGCGGCACGCAGGCCGAGGAGAAGCCGACCGAGACGCTGACCGGCGAGCAGCCGGCCGCGCAGCAGCCGCGCTGGACCGCGCCCGCCGTCGAAGCCGCACCGGCCGCGCCGGTCGTCGAGATGACCGGTCCGCACACCGAGGTCGGCGCGAACGTCGACGGTGGCGCGATCCTGGCCGGGTTCGCGGCCAACACCCACCACTTCAGCAACCTCGACGGCTACGTCGGCACCATCGGCTACACCACGCCGGGCGGTATCGGCGAGGCCGGTGTGGCGCTGGACTACACCGTACGGAACCAGATCAAGGTGACCGCGTACTCCGGCAACGGCGCGGGCGCGGATCAGAAGATGGAGTTCCTGCTCGACACCACGGTCGCCAACGCGGTCAAGGCCGATGCCGAGAACTGGATTCGCCTGCTCCCCGGTGGCGCCACCATCCTGGAGGCCGCGGCCCAGGTTGGTAAGCTCCCGGCAGGTGAACTGGCCTCCAACTCGATCGACGTCGGCGGCGTGACCGGTCAGGTAGGCGGTACCGTCCAGTACTGAGGTACTGGCAGCACACAGTCGTCGCGTGGGGCGGTCGTCAGCGACCGCCCCACGCGTGTGTCTTCGAAAGGACGGGTGATGGTCTCCGGCAAGGACGAGTCCGCGGATCGGCCCGGCCCGGCATCCACGCCCGGAGCCGATGCCGGAAACCCCGCGGGGCAGCCGGGAACCGAGGGGACCGGGCAGCCGGGCACGGCCGGCGCCGGTCCGACCGACTCGCCGTTCGGCGCTGGAATCGGCTCCGGTGCGCCGGATTCCGAGTTCGGTCCGCCCCTCGCCGAATTCGGTCCCTCGCTCAAAGACTTCGGACCGTCCATGAACGAGCCCGGGGCCGCCGGTTTCGGCCCCGCGACCGAGGCCGGAATGCCCGTATGGACCCCCGCTCCCGGAGCGACCAGCCCCGAATTAGCTTGGCGCCCCGCGGATCAGGGCGGCGGGCAGGGCGGCTCGGGACTGGCCTGGCGACCCGCGGATCTCGCTGCGCCCGGATCGGCGAATCCGGACCTGGGCTGGCGTCCCGCGGATCCGGCAGCTGGAGTGACCGGTCCCTCGAACCCGGAGCCGGGTTGGGGTCCGGCGGATGCCGCGCCCGGTGCCGCCGCGCCCGCGAACCCGGAATTCGGTTGGCGGCCTGCGGATTCCGGCGCTTCGGGAGCGGCGCAGGCCGAGCTGGGCCGGCAGCCCGGCGAGGCCGCGCCCGTCGATCCTCCGCCGATGCAATACCGCGCGCCGGATTCCTGGACTCCGCAGGAGGCCGTGAGCACTCCCGCGCCCGATGCGGCGCCTGCCGATACCGGTGCGGCCGAGGGGAAGCCGGCTGCCGGATGGGACGAGTCGGCTGCGACGACCACCGGATCGTGGTGGCGTTCCGCGCCTTCCGGGTTCCCGCCCGTGCCACCGGACGAGCCGGTCGGCGGCGAATCGCTGTCGTGGGCCGATGATCCCATCGCCAAGCGTTTGGCGCCCAAACCCGTTGCCGCGCCGCCGAAAGCGGGCAAGCCGTGGAAGCGGATCGGCCTGCTGGCCGGAGCGGCCGCCGCGGTGCTGGCGCTCGTGGCCGTAGTGGTCGTCGCGGTCACCAGCGGCGGCGACTCCGACGAATCACCGCTGGCGAACGCCACCACCATGGGCAAGCCCGGGGCCTCCACCACCGTGGCCCAGCTGAGCTGCCCCGCCCGGCGGGAGGGCGCGCTCACCATCGGCAACGGCGAGGGCGGCACGGACTCCGGCGCAGCCGCCATTCTCGGCTTCCAGCACGCCTTCTACGTCGAGCGCAACGGTGTGAAAGCACACTCCTTCGTAGCCCCCGACACCCCCACCGTCTCCACCGCCGAGACCATCCAGAGCGCGGGCATCGACCAGACACCTGCCGGCACCACCTACTGCGTCCGCATCTCCGAGATCGCGCCGGAAACCTACGACGCCGACCTGACCGTGCATTCCCCCGACGGCACCACCGCCGTCTACCGGCAGCGCATCGTCACCGTCAACCGTGACGGCAAGCACCTGATCTTCACCATCGAGGAGCGCCAGTCCTGACGTGCGGGCGGTGTTGTCGTCATGATCAACCGGAGTTTTGCTCCACTTTCGGCGCTTTCGGTCAGGAAACTGACCGAAAGGCCATGAAAGTGGAGCAAAACTCCAAGTGGGCAGCGAGTTCGTAGCGCGCCGGAGGCGTATCAGCCATCTCGGAATGTGGGATATCGATTTCATATTCTGGTCGCATTGTGACACAGTGGAATTTCGCGTACCCCGGTTTACCTCGGAGGTGTTCCATGTCGCAGCCCATCCCGCCGCTGGCCAAGCGGCTCGACGGCATGCGGAGCTCGGCCATCCGCGATCTGCTCAAGTTGACCGCGCGCGCCGACATCATCAGCTTGGCCGGTGGTTTGCCGGATGCCGAGCTCATGCCGCGGGATCGGATAGCGGTAGCCGCCGAAGCCGCGCTCGCGGATCGGTCGCGTCTGCAATACACCGAGTCGCCGGGCTGGGGTCCGCTGCGCGAGGTGCTGGCCGCGCGGGAGTCCGCTCGCATGGGCCGTCCGGTCTCGGTCGACGAAGTCTTCGTGACCCATGGCTCGCAGCAGGCGCTGTCGCTGCTGGCCGAGGTGCTGCTCGATCCGGGCGCGCTGGTTGTGGTGGAGGACCCCGCGTATGTCGGTGCGCTACAGGTCTTCCATGCCGCCGGGGCTCGAATCGTCGCCGTCCCATTGGATTCCGAGGGGATGCGCCTGGACGCGCTGCGCGAGCTGCTCGCCGCCGGGGAGCGCCCCGCCGTCGTCCACACCGTCAGCAACTTCCACAATCCGGGTGGCGTCACCATGAGCCCGCAGCGGCGCGCGGAGCTCGGTGCGCTGGCCGATACGTACGGCTTCTGGGTGATCGAGGATGACCCGTACGGCGAACTCTGGTTCGATCAGCCCTCCCCGGATCCGGTTGCGACGTACTCGCCCAATGTGATTCGGCTCTCCAGCACCTCCAAGATCCTGGCTCCCACGCTGCGTGCCGGCTGGATGGTCGCCCCCACCCGCGTCTGCCGCGCCGTCGAACTCCTCAAGCAGGGCGCCGACCTCTGCGGCTCCGCCTTCACCCAGCAGATCGCCGCCGACCTGCTCGCTGACACCGATTGGCTTGCCGCCCACGTGGATTCGATCCGCGCCGTCTACGGCACTCGCGCCCGCGCCCTGGTGGACGCCGTCCGCGCCCGCTTCGGCGACCGTGTCTCCAGCACCGACGCCGCCGGCGGCATGTTCGTGTGGGTCGACTTCACCGACGGCACCGACACCCAGGCGTTGCTCCCACGCGCCCTGGAGGCGGGCGTCGCCTACGTCCCCGGTAATGCCTTCGCCGTCTCCACCGACTACACCCACTCCATGCGCCTGTGCTTCACCACCTCCGATGTTCCGGCGCTGGAAGAGGCCGTCGACCGACTCGCCAAGGCGCACAGCGAATCCTGACCCGGGTGCGTCTGCTCCCAGCCATCCCGGCCACGAATACGCCGGGATGACGAGGTCGGAGTGCGCCGGACGGCCGGTGCGGCGGTTCGCACTGCCGAAAGGGTTGCAGCGCAGTGGGGTTCAGACCCAGTTGTAAGTGCGTTCGACGGCCTTGTTCCACTCCTGTATGAGATGGTCGCGCTCGGTGGCGGGCATGGCGGGTGTCCAACGTTTGTCCTCGGCCCAGTTGGCGCGGATATCGTCGGTGGAGGCCCAATAGCCGACGGCGAGTCCGGCCGCGTAGGCCGCGCCGAGCGCGGTGGTCTCGATCACGACCGGGCGGATGACCGGCGCGTCGAGGACGTCGGACTGGAATTGCATGAGCAGTTCGTTGACGACCATGCCGCCGTCCACCTTCAGGGTGACCTTCTCGACGTCGAGGCGCTGAGCGGCCGCGTCGGCGCGCATGGCGTCGATGACCTCGCGGGTCTGGAATGCGGTGGCCTCCAACACCGCTCGCGCGATATGACCCTTGTTGACGAAGCGGGTGAGGCCCGCGAAGACGCCGCGTGCGTCCGGACGCCAGCGGGGCGCGAAGAGCCCGGAGAAGGCGGGCACGATGTAGCAGCCGCCGTTGTCGCTGACGGTGCGGGCCAGGGGTTCGATCTCGTCGGCATTGCCGATCAGGCCGAGATTGTCGCGCAGCCACTGCACCAGCGATCCGGTGACGGCGATGGAACCCTCCAGGGCATAGACGGCCTGGTCCTCGCCGAGCCGGTAGCAGACCGTGGTGAGCAGTCCGTGCTCGCTGAAGACCGGGGTGGTGCCGGTGTTCATGAGCATGAAATTGCCGGTGCCGTAGGTGTTCTTGGTGTCGCCGGGCGACAGGCACGCCTGCCCGAACGTCGCGGCCTGCTGGTCGCCCAGGATGCCCGCCACCGGCACCCCGGCCAGCGCGGTGGTGGTGATCTCCCCGTACACCTCCGAGGAGCTGCGGATCTCGGGCAGCATCACCGGCGGCACCCCGAAATCGGCGCAGATCCGCGTATCCCATTGCAGCGTGCGCAGATCCATCAGCATGGTGCGTGAGGCATTGGTGACATCGGTGATGTGCTGTCCGGTCAGATTCCACAGGATCCAGCTGTCCATGGTGCCGAAACACAGTTCGCCGCCCTCGGCGCGTTCCCGTGCGCCCGGCACCTGCTCCAGGATCCAGCGCAGTTTCGGCCCGGCGAAGTAGGTGGAGAGCGGGAGTCCGGTGCGATCGGCGTATTTGGTGGGTCCTTCGCTGCCGCCGAGTTCTTCGGTGAGCGCGGCGGTGCGGGTGTCCTGCCAGACGATCGCGTTGTAGATGGGTTTGCCGGTCGATCGCTCCCACACCACGGTGGTTTCGCGCTGATTGGTCACGCCGACCGCCGCGATATCACCGGCCCCGATCCCGCAGTTCTCGAGCGCCTCCGAGATCACGGATTCGGTATTGCGCCAGATGGTTTCGGCATCGTGCTCGACCCAGCCGGGCTGCGGGAAGAGCTGCTCGTGTTCGCGTTGCGCGACCCCGACCACCCTCCCGCTCTGGTCGAAGACGATGCACCGGCTCGAGGTCGTGCCCTGATCGATGGCGGCAACATAGCGACGCATTCCGGCAGGCTAGCGCAGAACCGGCCGGGTCCGGGGCCATGACACCGCGGCATCGCGGGTCGCACCGGGGGAGGCTAGGGTGGGCTACGGTTGCTAGAGGATAGCCGGGCGCGCACTCTCTGGAGGAGTCGAGCATGACGAACAAACCGCAGTCGCTATTCCTCGGTCCCGAGGCGCGGGAGGCCGCCTGGGAACGCTTCGGTAAGGACACCTTCGATGTCGTCGTGATCGGCGGCGGCGTGGTCGGCGCGGGCATCGCCCTGGACGCCGCCACCCGCGGGCTCGAAGTCGCCCTGGTGGAGGCTCGCGACCTGGCCTCGGGCACTTCCAGCCGCTCCTCGAAGATGTTCCACGGCGGCCTGCGCTACCTGGAGATGATGGAATTCGGCCTGGTGCGCGAGGCGCTCAAGGAGCGTGAGCTGGCATTGTCCACCCTGGCCCCGCATCTGGTGAAGCCGCTGCGATTCCTCTATCCGCTCACCCATTTCGGCTGGGAGCGGCCCTATGTCACCGCGGGCCTCACCCTCTACGACAATATGGGCGGCGCGAAATCCGTTCCGGGACAGCGTCATCTGACCCGATCGGGTGCGTTGCGGCTGGCGCCCGGGCTGAAGCGGGACGCGCTCACCGGCGGCGTCACCTACTACGACACCGTGGTCGACGATGCCCGCCACACCATGACCGTGGCGCGCACGGCCGCGAAATACGGTGCGGCGATACGCACTTCGACCCAGGTGGTCGGCTTCCTGCGGGAGGCGGATCGGGTGGTCGGGGTGAAGGTGCGCGACAGTGAGGACGGCCGGACCGCCGAGGTGCGCGGCAGCGTGGTCATCAATGCCACCGGCGTCTGGACCGATGAACTCCAGGGTCTCGCGAATCAGCGTGGACGATTCCATGTGCGAGCGTCCAAGGGTGTGCATATCGTGGTGCCGCGCGACCGCATCGCCAGCGATACCTCGATCATTCTGCGCACCGAGAAGAGCGTGCTGTTCGTCATCGCGTGGAGCAGCGATCACTGGATCATCGGCACCACCGATACGGATTGGCATCTCGATCTGGCGCACCCGGCGGCGACCAAATCCGATATCGACTATCTGCTCGAGCATGTGAACAAGGTGCTGGTCACGCCCATTACGCACGCCGATATCAGCGGCGTCTACGCGGGACTGCGGCCGCTGCTGGCGGGGGAGAGCGATCAGACCTCGAAGCTGTCGCGCGAGCACGCCGTCGCGCGCATCGCGCCCGGGCTGGTCGCCATCGCCGGCGGCAAGTACACCACCTATCGGGTGATGGCCTATGACGCCGTCGACGAAGCGGCACAGGACATTCCGCGTCGCGTCTCGCCGAGCGTCACCGAGAAGGTGCCGCTGCTGGGCGCGAACGGCTACTACGCGCTGATGAACCAGACCCCGCACCTGGCGGAGAAATACGGGATCCACCCGTACCGGGTGCAGCAGTTGCTGAATCGCTACGGATCGCTGATCGACGAGGTGATCAGCCTCGCCGACGGCAAACCCGAACTGCTGCAACCGATCACGGACTCGCCGGGATATCTGCGCGTGGAGGCCGTGTACGCCGCCGCCGCGGAGGCCGCCCTGCACCTGGACGACATCCTGGCCCGCCGCACCCGCATCTCCATCGAATACCCGCATCGCGGGGTGGATTCCGCGGAGGAGGTGGCGCGGCTGGTCGCGCCGGTGCTCGGCTGGTCCGACGCCGATATCGCCCGCGAGGTGTCGGTCTACACCGCGCGCGTCAAGGCCGAGGTCGAATCCCAGACCCAGGCCGACGACGCCTCGGCCGAAGCGCTGCGGCTGGAAGCACCGGAAGCGCGGCGCGAGGTATTGGACCCGGTCACGACCGACAAGGACTGACAGCGCACGAAAAGCGCCCCGCACCGTCGAGGTGCGGGGCGCTGCTCGTCGGGACTCAGCGGACGAGCTTGTAATTGAACCGCCCGGTGCCGCCGAGCGCGCCCATCAGCCGAACCCATTGCGGCAGCAGCATTTCGGTGCCGCGCGCGGTGGTGATGTCACCGACGTCGACGATGTCGCGCCAGCCGAACTCGCGCAGCAGGCCGGAGACGGTCTGCTTGGCGTCGGCGTCGTCGCCGGATACGAAAATGGTGTGATCACCGTCGGCCAGCTTGGCCGGGTACACCATGATCTCGGCGGTGACCGTGTTCAGCGTCTTGACCACGCGGGCGGCCGGGAACTCGCGCTGGATCTGCTCACCGATCGAATCGGTATTGCAGACCGACAGGCTGGGCGGGAAACCATTGGAGAAATCCAGCGGGTTCGAGATGTCGATGAGCACCTTGCCGGCCAGGTTCTCCGCACCCGCGCCGTGCAGCGCGGCGACGCTGACCTGCCCCGCGGTCGCGTTGATCACCAGTTCGCCGTGCGCGGCCGCCTCGGGTGCGGTGACCAGCGCCGCCGGGAACGGCTCGTCCGCTTTGGCTTCCGTGGCGGCGACGTCACGCGTGCCGATCACCACGTCGTGGCCGAGTTCGACCAGCCGGGCCGCGATGGTGCGGCCGACATTGCCGGTGCCAAGGATTCCGATTTTCATAACCAGGGAGGCTAGGCCGGTTCACTCGGTTCCGCGACACCGTTCACTGTGGGCCGAACCTGGCAGCGCGGACAGAAATAGATCCCGCGATCAGCGCGAGTCCCGTCGCCGTCGTCGGCCAGCAGGTGCACGACCAGATTGGTGCCGCAGCGTGGGCAGGGGCGGCGCTGACGGCCGTAAACCAAGGTGCGCCGAGGGGGCTTGCGCACCGCCTCGCCGAGCAACCGGTGTGCCTGCTCGACCAGACCCGGTAGGTCGGCGATCTCCCCGACCGGGGTAGCGGGATGCACGCGCCGCAGAAAACAGACCTCGCTGCGATAGATATTGCCGATCCCCGCCAGATTCCTTTGGTCGAGCAGCGCCAACCCGACGGGCCGCTCCGGCTGCGCGGCCAACCTGCGAACCGCCTCCGCCGCATCCCAATCCGGCCCGAGCAGATCCGGCCCGAGATGGTCGATCGCCGTGTGCTCGTCCGCCCGCCGCAGCACTTCGACCAACCCGAGCGAAAACCCCACGGCTTCAGCATCATCCGTCGCCAGGATCAACCGCGCGGTGAATCCGGGTTTGGTCCAGCGCTGCCCTGGCGAGTACACCCGCCACACCCCCTCCATCTTCAGATGGGTGTGAATGCTCAGCTCGGGTGTGCGTACGAACAGATGCTTCCCGTACGACCCGACACTCTCCACCACCTGCCCCCGCAGATCGAGCGTCGCGTACCTCGGCACCCGGAAGTCACTGCGAGACAGGGTTTTCCCGGCCAAGGCTCTGCGCAACCGCGCGGCAGCCAGGTAGACGGTGTCGCCCTCAGGCATGGCTCCGCCCCTCCCGCGGCGTCGTCGGCTCACCCGACCGCCGGGCTCCGGCCGCGGACGGCTTCGGAGCCGAGGCGCCGGCAAATCCCAATTCACCGAGCCGACCAGCCGGATGCGATCGGTCATGTCCGGTTGCCCACCCACCGCGGACGGCCGGACTCGGCGCGCAACGGGATCGCAAGTTCGGCGTTGCCGGCTGCGGTGCGCGGCGGAACTCCGCGGGCCGCGAGGCCCGGGGAGCTTGCGGCCGGGAATGGCGCATCACGGCTTGCTCCGTAGTCGGAAACCCTTCGGCGTTGCGGCGAATCCGGCTGCCGCCAGGAACTCCGCGAAGGTGTTGCCGTGCACCGACTCACCGTTCACCCGGTCGATGACCAGTGAATCGACCCGGCGGTCGTGCACCAGCCCGGCCAATGCCGCCGCCGCATCCGTCCGGATTCCGGGGTCTTCGGTGAAAGTTAGCAGTGTCTTTCCGCCACGCTCGAGGTAGAGCACCAGTTCGCCGCCCACCAGCACCACCACCGCGCCGGCTTTCCGCCCCGGCCGATGACCGGCGCCCTCCCCGGGCGCCTTCGGCCAAGGGAGTGCCGCCCCATACGGATTCGCCGGATCGCACGCCGCCAGCGCGACCGACCTACCGGCTGCCGCCCGGCTGCCGCCTGCGCGGTAGGCGCCGATCGCGCTCGAACGCTGCCCCTCCGCGGCTCGGCCGCCGTACGCGTCGACGTCCGCCGGGCCGGATACTCGATCGGAGTCGAAAGAGCGCAATCGGTCCACCACATCGGTGGTCGAGAACTGCGCGCCGCCCAGCGAATCCACGAAGTATCCACGCCGGCATCGCCCGCGATCCTCGAACTCGGTGAGCACCCGGTACATCAGCGCGAACCCACCCGGCACGCCTTCGCTCTGCACCGATCCGCGCGTCAGCACGCCGTATCGCTCCAGCAGCACATCGGCCGTCGCGTGCGCGCGAATCGTCGGATCCGCCACCCGATCCGGCAGCAGCGACCACCGCCCTGCTGCCTGTGGCGGACTCGTCCGCACCGGAGCGCCCGTGCGCGGCAGATACATTCGCCCGCGCGGAGCCCGCCGCGGCGTCCGATGCGCCGTGGTCGTCCGGGTGGTGCCCGCCAGCAGCGCCCGGACCGGCGCGAAGGTGTCACCGGCGACGTACCCGGCCCATGCCAGCTCCCACAGCGCGGTCACCACCGCCGACTCGTCATCCACGCCGGTGGCGTCCACCAGCTGCCGGAAGAAGAAGGCTCCGCCGCCGGCGGGTGAAACCACCTCGTATCGAGCGGTATCCGGCTCCGGCCCGGTGCGCCGGGCCGCCGGGTCCGACGTCGTGGGCGGTGCCACGGCTGACGGATCGCCGATCACGGTGGCGCCCAGGGCCGTCAGGAGGCTGATGTGGGTTTCGGTGAGGTCCAGGGGGTCGGGCGGGGGGAGGGTGAGGCCGGCTTGGTCGGCGGGGTGCAGGGCGATCCAGCCGTCCTTGGCGGTGATGGCGCCGTGGCCGGACCACAGGACTTCGCCGGTGGCCATGAGTTCGTCGAGCATGGCGGGGGTATAGTCGCGCACGCGCAGCGGGAAGATGAGCGACTCCCAGGCGGAGGCCGGGATGGGTACGCCCGCAAGCTGTTCCACCACGGCGGCTACGCCGTCGACGCCGCGCAGTTCATTGGTGCCGATGTGCTGCCAGGCGGGGAGGAAGCGGCCCAGCGCGGCGGTCGCGACCGGTTCTACTTCCTTGCGTGCGGCGGCCAGGGAGCGGCGGCGCAGGCGGCGCAGCACCTCGGCGTCGCACCATTCCGAGCCCGCCGATCCCGGGGTGAATTCGCCTTCTACGACGCGCTTTTCGAGGGCGAGGCGATGCAGTGCGGTGGCCGCCACCGCTGATCCGAGGCCGAATCGGTGGGCGACCGCCGTCAGCGTGAACGGTCCGTGGGTGCGGGCGTAGCGCGCGACGAGATCGCCGAGCGGGTCCGCGACCGGCTCGATGAAGGCCGCGGGTACGCCGATGGGGAGCGGCACCCCCAGGGCGTCGCGCAGCCGCGACGCATCCTCGATCGCCACCCACCACTGTGAGCCGGCGAACGAAACCTCCAGCGCTCGATGCCGTTTCACCAGTTCGCCGAACCATGCGCGCGGATCCTCGGTGGACCGTTCGGTAGCTTCCGCCGCCGTCACCGGCCCCAGCAGCCGCAACAGATCGGCCAGCCCCTCCATATCGCGGGCCTGCCGTTCGGGGGTGAGCCGCTGCAATTCCCGTTCGGTCTGCTCCAGCACCGCCGCGTCGAGCAGCTCGCGCAACTCCACCCGCCCGAGCAGCTCGGCCAGCAGACTCGAATCCAGCGACAATGCCGCCGCCCGGCGCTCGGCGAGCGGACTGTCGCCCTCGTACATGAACTGCCCGATGTAATCGAAGAGCAGTGAGTTCGCGAACGGCGACGGCGTAGCGGTCTCCACCTCGACCAGCCGCACCTGCCGCCGCGCCACCCGCCCCAGCAGCTCCCGCAGCGACGGCAGGTCGTACACGTCCTGCAAGCACTCCCGCACCGTCTCCAGCAGGATCGGGAAATCCGGGAACTTCCGTGCCACATCCAGCAATTGGGCCGCCCGCTGCCGTTGCTGCCACAGCGGCGCCCGCTTCCCCGGATCCCGCCGCGGCAGCAGCAACGCGCGGGCCGCACACTCCCGGAACCGCGAGGCGAACAGCGCCGACCCACCCACCTGCTCGGTCACCAGATCGTCGATCTCATCGGTCTCGAACACGAACAACTCCGCCCCCGGCGGCTCATCCGTGGTATCCGGCAACCGCACCACGATCCCGTCATCCGACGGCGTCGGCGCGGCGTCCACCCCGAACCGCTCCCGCAGCCGAGCGCCGACGGCCAAAGCCCAAGGCGCATGCACCGGCAACCCGTACGGCGAATGCAAAACCACCCGCCAGTCCCCCAACTCGTCCCGGAACCGCTCCACCACCAGCGTCCGATCCGTAGGCAACTGCCCCGTCGCCTCCCGCTGCTCGGCCAGCAGCGACACCAGGTTCCCGGTCGCGTTCGCATCCAACCCGGCAGCCCGCACCACCCGCTCCAGCTCCGTCTCCGGATCGGGTTGGACCCCAGCGGATTTCGCCGCGCTCTTCCGCTGCTTCCCGCCGTCCGCACCGTCGACACGCCGCGCCTTTCCGCGACCGGTGGCCGACGGGTCATCGGTCGGATCTCCCAAGCCGGCGTGCGCCCTCGTGCCTCGACCCGTGCCTGCGGACGTGCCGCCCGAGTTCGCAGCCACGCCGTCCGAAGCGATCGCCACCTCGTCGGGGCTGCTCCCCTCCGCGGGGGTATCGCCGGCTTTGCGCGGTGCCCGGCCGTCGACTTCGCGCGGTTCGTTCTTACGACGCCCGCGTGATGCATTCAGCACGGTATCGTCGCCCGGTGGGGATGTTCCGGCGTGGTGCTCGGAGCCGGTTCGATCATCGGCCGCGCCCGCGAATTCGGCTAGCGCGGTGGCCAATTCGACCGGAGCGCGACCGGTTCCAGGGCCACCGGGCCGTGTGGGATTCGCGCGGTGCTGTTCCACCGCTTGTCCGGCCACGCGGACGAATTCGCCCAGGGCCGCGCCCAGTTCGGCGGGGCGGCCCAGGGAGTCGCCGTGCCAGAAGGGGAGGCGGCCGGGGAGACCGAAGGCGGGGGTGACCAGGACTCGGTCGAAGGTGATCTCTTCGATGCGCCAGCTGGTGGCGCCGAGGGCGAAGACGTCGCCGACGCGGGATTCGTAGACCATCTCCTCGTCGAGTTCGCCTACCCGGGAGGCTTTTTCGCCGACCATGAAAACGGGGAAGAGACCGCGGTCGGGGATGGCGCCGCCGGAGGTGACGGCCAGGCGCTGGGCGCCGGGGCGGCCGGTGAGCGAGCCGGCGTCGCGGTCCCAGACGATGCGGGGGCGCAGTTCGGCGAATTCGTCGGAGGGGTAGCGGCCGGCCAGCAGATCCAGGACGGATTCGTAGGCGGAGCGGGGGAGGGCCGCGTAACTGCCGGTGGCGCGGACGGTTTCGAACCAGGCGTCGGCGTCGATGGGTTCCAGGGCGCAGGCGGCGACGGTCTGCTGGGCGAGGATGTCGAGGGGGTGGGCCGGAACCTGGAGTTCCTCGATCTGGCCGGTGGTCATGCGCTGGGAGGCGACGGCGCAGTGGATGACGTCGGTGCGATGCTTGGGGAAGATGACGCCGCGCGAGATCTCGCCGACCTGATGCCCGGCGCGGCCGACCCGTTGCAGGCCGCTGGCTACCGAAGGCGGGGCCTCCACCTGCACGACCAGCTCGACCGCACCCATATCGATGCCGAGTTCGAGGCTGGAGGTGGCGACCACGCAGCGCAGCCGCCCGCTCTTGAGATCGTCCTCGATCAGCGCGCGCTGCTCCTTGCTCACCGACCCGTGGTGGGCGCGCGCCAAAAGCGTTGTCGCACCGTGGATCACCTCGGTGGCGGCGCCCAGCTGCGCGGGCGGCGCGTGCTCGGTCTCCACCGTTTCGCCGATGCGGGCCGCGTACGCCTCGTTCAAACGCGCCGTCAGCCGTTCGGCCAGCCGCCGCGAGTTCGCGAACACGATCGACGACCGGTGCTCGAGCACCAGATCCACGATCGCCTCGTCCACGTGCGGCCAGATCGACCCGGGCTGGTCCGAATCCTCGGCTCCCGCATCGGGTTCGGTCATATCGGCGACCGGCACCCGCACCGACAGATCGAAGGTCTTGGGCGCGGGCGGCGCCACGATGGTGATGGGCGCGCCCCCGACCAGGAACCGCCCCACCTCCTGCGGCGGCCGCACCGTGGCCGAGAGCCCGATCCGCTGGGCGGGCCGAGCGAAACCGGCGGCGGCGCGCAGCGCATCCATCCGCGCCAGGGAAAGTGCCAGGTGCGCACCGCGTTTCGACCCCGCGATGGCATGCACCTCGTCCACGATCACGGTCTGCACCGCATCGAGCGTCTCCCGCGCCGCCGAGGTCAGCATCAGGAACAGCGATTCCGGCGTGGTGATCAGAATGTCCGGCGGCGTCCGCTGCATGCCGCGCCGGTCCGCCGCGCTGGTGTCCCCGGACCGCACCCCGACCCGGATCTCCGGTGCGTCCACCCCGAGGCGTTTCGCGGTCTGGGTGACACCCACCAGCGGCGCGCGCAGATTCCGCTCCACATCGACCGCGAGGGCCTTCAACGGCGAGATGTAGAGCACCGACGTCTTCCGCGGCCCTTCGACCGGCTCCCGAGTCGCCAGCTGATCGATCGCCCAGAGGAACGCCGACAGTGTCTTGCCCGATCCGGTCGGAGCGACCACCAGGGTGTGCTGCCCCGCCGCGATCGACTCCCAGGCCCCCAATTGCGCGGCCGTCGGCGCGGGAAACGCGCCCTCGAACCATGCTCGGGTGGCGGGGGAGAACCGATCCATGTTCCCCAGTCTGCACCCGCCCACCGACACGATCGCCGATCCCCGCCGCCCGGTACCGCACCCATGTCCGATTTCCGGAGTCGATCGAGGTAGCGCGGGGAACCGACTGTCCGGATTGCGGGCCGCATAGGTACCGCGACCCACCCCGCGCGCCCCCCGATCGGGAATCCGAGGTTTGGCCCGTGCGACCTCGGGGCATCAATGCTGAGGCGGTGCGGGGCATCGCCGGCAGCGCCGGGGCGAAACGAGGGGGCCCCGTGCGCCCCCGAGCGAAGGACGGGCAATCGGAATACGCCCGCCCACGCCGCGCGTACGCTTCCAACCGTGCAGAAGGTGCTACGACTCGACTTGGTCAGTCACGGAATGACCGAGGCGATGCGCAAAGCACGATTCCCGGTCGACGAACCACTGACCGAGGCCGGCCGCCGCGCCGTCTCCGCCATCGGCCGCCTGAACGCCGCCCGCGTCCTCACCGCCCCCGAACGCCGGACCGTGGAGACCGCGGCGCTGATGGGGTTGATGGGCGAGGAGGACGACCGACTACGCGATCTCGATGCCGGCGCCTGGCGCGGCGGGGAGCTCATGTCGGTGCCCAAGGAGGATCTCTACCTCTGGCTCACCGACCCCACCTATCGCGGCCACGGTGGTGAGGCCGTGGTCGACGTCATCGAGCGCACCGGGGAATGGCTGGCCGATATCGCCGTCGCGGGCGAACCGACCATCGCCATCACCCATCCGGCGGTGATCCGCGCGGCCCTGCTGGTCACCTTGGATTCCCCGGCTAAATCCTTCTGGCGCATAGACATTCCCCCGGTCAGCGTCACCCGCCTGCACTATCGAGGGGAATGGACCCTGCACTTCCGAGCCTGAGCACACTCGTGACCTTTTGAGATACCGGCGGTATTTGAACACTATGCGGGAGCCGCCGCAGCCGGTAGTGTTCGAAACTATGAGTAACAGGAACGGGTCACATCGACGTGGCCTGGCGATCGGCTGCGGGGGCACGGTCGGCGCGGCGTGGATCGTCGCGGCACTGGCCGCCACCTGCGAGGTACTGAACTGGGACCCGCGCACCGCCGACGTCATGATCGGCACCTCCGCCGGGGCCGAAATGCTGACCATGCTGGGCAGCGGCATCGGCGTCGACGAACTGGTCGACATGCAGCGCGGCACCACCACCAACCCGGTGCTCGCCGCGCATATGCGTTCGGAGCCCGGCCGTTTCCCGCCGCTGCCCCGCCCGCGCCTGCTCGCCCCGGCCCGCGCCGCCCGATCCCTGCTCGCCCGCCCCGGCAACGGCCACGCCCTGCTCACCGCGGGCAGCGGCCTGCTGCCGCAGGGCAGCGGCGATCCGGCCTGGCTGCAACGGCTGGCCGACCGGCTGAACCCGAACCGCCGCTGGGTCGAACACCCCGCCACCTGGCTGGTCGCCATGGACGATGCCACCGGCGAGCGCGTCGCCTTCGGTTCGCCGTCGGCTCCGGACGCGAGTATCGGTGCGGCACTGCGGGCTTCGTGGGCGGTCCCGGGCTGGTTCCCCTCGGTCTCCATCGACGGCCGCGACTTCATCGACGGCGGCGCGGCCTCCACGGCCTCGGTGGATCTGCTCATCCCCGCCGACTTGGACGAGGTCGTGGTCATCGCCCCGATGGCGTCCACCGGCCGCGTTCCCGCCCCCAGCGCCGGTCATTTCGCCGAGCGGCAACTGCGAAACCGCATGAGCGAGAAGCTCGATGCCGAGATCGCCCTGCTGCGCGCCACCGGGGTCAAAGTACTGCGCCTGGACGCCACCGCCGAGGATCTCGCCGTCATGGGCCCCAACTTCATGGACGGCCGCCGCCGCCTCGCCACCTTCGAACACAGTCTGATCAGCGTCCGCAAACAGCTGGAGCAGGGAGCCTTCGCGTGAGCGTCCTCGGAAACAACTATCCCGCAATCGATCTGCGCGGCGCGCGGGTGCTCATCACCGGCGCGGGGCGCGGCATCGGGCAGTCGACGGCGGAACTGTTCGCGAGCAAGGGCGCGCAGGTCGCGATCGCCGACGTGGACATCGCGGCCGGGCAGGCCGCGGCGGCGGCGTTGGGCGCCAAGGCTTTCGAGCTCGACGTCCGCGATCGCGGCCGGTGGGACAAGGTGGTCGCCGACCTCGGCCGGATCGACATCCTGGTCAACAATGCCGGCGTCATGCCCGCGGGACCCTTCCTCGAGGAGCCCGACGCCACCGGCCACACCACCATGGACGTCAATGTCTGGGGCCTCATCCACGGCATGCGCGCCGTCGTGCCCGGCATGATCGACCGTGGCAAGGGGCATGTCGTCAATGTGGCGTCGCTGGCGGGCAAGATCCCGATCGCGGGCCTGGCCGTCTACAACGCCAGCAAATTCGCCGCTGTCGGCCTGTCTGCGGCAACGCGCCTGGAGTTCGCCGAGCACGGCGTCAGCGTCAGTTGCGTCATGCCCTCGGCCGTCCGCACTCGCCTGTCCTCGGGCCTGAAGCTCGGCAGCGGCCTGCCCACCGTCGATCCCGAGGATGTGGCAGCTGCCATCGTGCAGACCGTGCGCACCCGCCGGGCCGAGGTGGCCGTCCCCAACTATCTCGCTCCGGTGGAGGTCGCGTTGGCCGCCGCCCCCGAACCGGCGGTGCGCCTGGTCCGCCGCCTGTTCAACGGTGACCGCGCCCTGCATCCCTCGGACGAGTCCACCCGCGCGCAGTACGAGGAGCAGATCCGCTCCATCACCGTCGACAAGCGCGACTGACCCGGATCCGGCCCCGGCCGAAATCGGTTGGGGCCGACCGGGTTTGCCGCTGGCGGCATCGCTCCATTACTCGAACCGAATGCCCTGTGCCAGTGGCAGTTCGGTGGAGTAGTTGACGGTGTTGGTGGCGCGGCGCATGTAGGACTTCCAGGAATCGGAGCCGGATTCGCGCCCGCCGCCGGTCTGCTTCTCGCCGCCGAACGCGCCGCCGATCTCCGCGCCCGAGGTGCCGATATTGACATTGGCGATACCGCAGTCCGAGCCGTCGGCCGCCAGGAAACGTTCGGCCTCGCGCTGGTTCTGGGTGAAGACGGCCGACGAAAGTCCCTGCGGGACAGCGTTGTGCGTGGCGATGGCGGCGTCGAAGTCCTGGTAGGTGAGCACGTACAGGATCGGGGCGAAGGTCTCCTCGCGCACCACCGCGGTCTGTGCGGGCATGCGCACGATGGCGGGGCGGACGTAGAACGCGTCCTCGCCGAAGCCGTCGACCCGCTCACCGCCGCAGATCAATTCACCGCCGTCGGCCTGGGCGCGCTCGAGCGCATCCCGCATGGCCAGGTACGACCGCTCGTTGATCAGCGGCCCGACCAGCACGCCGTCCTCCAATGGATTGCCCACGCGCAGTTGGCGATACGCCGAGGCGACGCGGTCCAGCAGCGGCCCGACCACATCGGTGTGCACGATGAGCCGCCGCAGCGTGGTGCAGCGCTGCCCCGCCGTGCCCGCCGCCGCGAAGACGATGCCCCGCGCCGCGAGATCCAGGTCGGCGGAAGGGGTCACGATCGCGCCGTTATTGCCGCCCAGCTCCAGCAGGCACCGCCCGAACCGCGCCGCCACCCGGGGTGCGACGAGGCCGCCCATCCGCACCGATCCGGTGGCGCTGACCAATGCCACCCGCGCATCGTCGACCAGCCGCTCGCCGACCTCCGCCCCGCCTTGAATCAATTGGTGCACTTCGGGATCCGCGCCCACGTCGCGGGCGGCCCGCTGCAACAGGGAATGGCAGGCCACCGCCGTCAACGGCGTCGCATCCGACGGCTTCCACACCACGGTGTCGCCACAGACCAAGGCCAGCGCGGTATTCCACGCCCACACCGCGACCGGGAAGTTGAAGGCCGAGATCACCCCCACCACCCCGAGCGGATGCCAGGTCTCCATGAGCCGGTGGCCCGGGCGCTCGGACGGCATGGTCTTGCCGTACAGCTGCCGCGACAGCCCGATGGCGAATTCGCAGATATCGATCATTTCCTGCACTTCGCCGAGCGCTTCCGGTCCGATCTTGCCCGCTTCCAGGGTGACCAGTTCGCCTAGTTCCGCCTTGTGCGCGACGAGCAGTTCCGCGAGCCTGCGAATCACGGCGGCCCGCTGCGGCGCGGGCACGGTGCGCCAGCTCCGGAAAGCCTCGGCCGCCCGCGCGATCGCGGCATCCACCTCGGCGAGTGAGCTCGGTCGCAGGCTCGCGATCTCGCCGCCGGAGATCGGTGTGCGCACAGGCATTTCGCCCGGTTCGGGAATTTCCGCTCCCAGCAGGCGCAGCAGCGCGGCGGTGCGGTCGCGCAGCTCACGCGAGGTGAGGTCGGTCGGTGCGAGAGTCATAACATGCTCCAGGATGGGTTCCGGCCACGAGTTCTCTTTGCTGCGTTAGCCTTCGCTGATGGCGGATACACCGGCGAAACCCGTACTCGACGACATCGATCGACTGCTGATCCGTGAGCTGATTGCCGATGGTCGCGCCACGTTGTCGAATCTGGCCGAGAAGGCCAACCTTTCGGTGTCCGCGGTGCAGTCGCGGGTGCGCCGATTGGAGGCTCGGGGCGTGATTCGCGGCTATACGGCCAATGTAGACCCCGAGGCGCTGGGGCAGATGCTGTCCGCATTCGTCGCGATCACTCCTCTCGACCCGTCGCAGCCCGACGACGCACCCGCGCTGCTACAGCACATTCCGGGCATCGAGGCCTGCCATTCGGTCGCCGGGGACGAGAGCTACGTGCTGCTGGTGCGGGTGGCGTCCCCCCGGCACCTGGAGCAGCTGTTGCAAGAGATCCGCGCGACGGCAAATGTCCGGACTCGAAGCACGATCATTTTGCAGACATTCTATGACAAGTAGGCAACTTCCGTAATCTTTCCTGCCTTTTCGGGCGTGCCCGTAAAAATTCATTTACGCTGGGCGGCGTGACGCTCGAAGTCGATCGGCTCGGGGCGGTTGCCGAAACGCCACTGATCACCCCCGCCCGGGTGCATGACATCCTGTCCGCGAGCATTCTCGCGGACGGTTTCGATCTGGTGCTCGACCTGCGCAAATCACGCGGCCGCCGGCTGGTGGACGCGCGGGACGGCACCCCCTACCTGGACATGTTCGGGTTCTTCGCCTCCTCGGCGCTGGGCATGAACCATCCGGCGCTGGCCGGGGACCGTAGGTTCCTATCGAGCCTGACCGCCGCGGCGCTGAACAAACCCAGCAACTCCGACGTCTACACCGTCGAAATGGCGCGCTTCATAGAGACTTTCGCGCGCGTCCTCGGTGATCCGCGGCTACCGCACCTGTTCTTCATCGACGGCGGCGGACTCGCGGTGGAGAACGCGCTCAAGGCGGCCTTCGACTGGAAGTCCCGGCACAACGAGATGCACGGACGCCCAAGCGAACTCGGCACCAAGGTGCTGCACCTGACCGGTGCGTTCCACGGCCGCACCGGGTACACGCTCTCGCTCACCAATACCGATCCGGTGAAGACCGCGCGCTTCCCCAAGTTCGATTGGCCGCGCATCGACACGCCGTATGTCGGGCCGGACCATCCGGATATCGAAGCGGCCGAACGCCGCGCCCTCGACCAGATCGAGCGCGCCTTCGCCGAAAACCCCTACGACATAGCATGTTTCATCGCCGAGCCGATTCAGGGCGAAGGCGGCGACCGGCACCTGCGGCCGGAGTTCCTGCGGGCCGTCCAGCAGCTGTGCCACGCCAACGACGCGCTGTTCATCCTCGACGAGGTGCAGACCGGCGTCGGCATGACCGGCACCATGTGGGCCTATCAACAGCTCGACGTGCAACCGGACGTGGTCGCCTTCGGTAAGAAGACACAGGTCTGCGGCATCATGGCGGGCGGCCGGGTGGATGAGGTGCCCGACAACGTCTTTCACGTCAGCTCGCGGCTGAACTCCACCTGGGGCGGCAACCTGACCGATATGGTCCGCGCCCGCCGCGTCTTCGAGGTGATCGAGCACGAGCACCTGGTGGATCGGGCACGCATTCTCGGACCGCACCTGCTGCAACGGCTGACCGAGGTGGCCGAGCGGCATCCCGAAGTGAGCGATCCGCGCGGCCGCGGCCTGATGTGCGCCCTCACCCTCGAATCCGCGCGACTGCGCGACAGCGTGGTGACGGCACTGCGCGAGCAGGAGCGTGTGCTGCTGCTCGGCACGGGGGAGCGGGGCATCCGCTTCCGCCCGCCGCTCACGGTAACCACGGCGGAACTGGACGAGGCCGTGGATGCGCTGGAGCGCGTATTGCCCTGAGCCACAAGGCGGTCGGTTCATGTCCGAGTCGCCCGGTTGGCGCCCGTCGAGGCATTCGCCGGAACCGCGTGCCGCCGGGCGACACTCCGTGAACCCGCCGCCGAATCCCATGTGCGCACCTAAAGTTCGAGCACATGTCAGCTCCCCGCCATGCCGGTCTGACACGGTGCGTCGCGTGATCGCGCACCGTGCTCGTCCGGTCCTGCTCTGCTCCCTACTGCTGCTGGCCGGTTGCTCGGGCAGTAATGCGGGCACCGTGGACAGCCCGACCACGGCCGCGCCCGCCAGCACTTCCGCCGCTGCCGCCACCACCGAACCACCCGCGCTGCTGCCCGGCATGCCGCCGCCGCTCTCACCCACCGACGTCTACGCGGGTGCCCGCGAACTCAGCCCCGCCGTCGCCGATCACCTGCCGCGCGTCTACGTGCCCAACAGCGAGTCCCACACCATCACCGTCATCGACCAGGCCACCTTCGAGGTCGTCGACAACTACCCGGCCGGCGGTCACGAACCGCAGCACGTCGTACCCGCCTACGACATGCAGATGCTCTACGCCAACAACGATCTGCCCATCGGCAGCGGCAGCCTGCTGCCCATCGATCCGCGCACCGGCAAAGCGGGCGAACCGATTCCGGTCCGCGACCCGTACAACATGTACTTCACCCCCGACGGCAAATACGCGCTCGTGGTCGCCGAGGCCGATCGCTCGCTCGACCTCTACGACCCGCACAGCTGGCAGAAGCTGAACGCCATCGCCGTCCCCGATTGCGGCGGCGTCAACCACATGGACTTCACCGCCGACGGCCGGTTCGCGCTCACCAGTTGCGAATTCAGCGGGCGGATGGCGGTCGTGGACATCGCGAACCTGGCCCTGGTGCGCATGATCGACCTGCCCGGCGGGCGCAACGGCAAGCCGCAGGACGTGAAGCTCTCACCCGACGGCCGCACCTTCTACGTCGCCGACATGGTCGCCAACGGCATCTACGTCTTCGATGCCGCGACCTTCGACAACACCGGCTTCCTGGAGACCGGGCACGGCACCCACGGCCTGTACATCACCCGCGACTCCAAGCAGATGCTCATCACCAACCGGCACGAGGGCAGCATCTCGGTCTGGGACTTCGCCGCGAATCAGCTGGTGCGCAAATGGCAGCTCCCCGGCGGCGGCAGCCCCGATATGGGCAATCTCTCCGCCGACGGCCGCGTGTTCTGGGTCTCGGGCCGCTACCACGGCGAGGTCTACGCCATCGACATCGTCGAGTGGAAACTCTTGGCCCGCATCAAGGTCGGCAAGGGTGCGCACGGCCTGACCGTGTGGCCGCAGCCCGGCCGATACTCCACCGGCCATACCGGCGTCATGCGCTGAAGGCTCCAAGGATGTGCCCGGCATTTTGGAACACGCGTGATTTCCGCCCCAATTCCTGCCTCTACCAGGGCGTTTTAACTGGCAGGCAGTCAATAACCATACCCGCCAGTAGCCCCTACGGGATTACAAAGGGGCTCTGGTACTGGTTACACTCCCCGTCATGACGAGTGTCCAGCAGCAGCCTTCGCCGGGGTCGGCGGGCGCCCCTGATATCCACACCACCGCCGGCAAGCTGGCTGACCTGCGCAATCGGCTGGATGAAGCCAAGCACCCGATGGGTGAGGCCGCGGTCGACAAGGTGCACGCCAAGGGCAAGATGACCGCGCGCGAGCGCATTCTCGCCCTGCTGGACGAGGGTTCCTTCGTCGAGCTCGACGCGCTGGCACGGCATCGCAGCGTGAATTTCGGCCTGGAGAACCAGCGTCCGCTCGGCGACGGCGTGGTGACCGGTTACGGCACCATCGACGGCCGCGACGTCTGCATCTTCTCCCAGGACGTCACCGTCTTCGGCGGCTCGCTCGGCGAGGTCTACGGCGAGAAGATCGTCAAGGTGATGGACCTGGCGCTCAAGACCGGTCGTCCGCTGGTCGGCATCAACGAGGGCGCCGGCGCGCGCATCCAGGAAGGCGTTGTCTCCCTGGGTCTTTACGGTGAGATCTTCCACCGGAACATTCAGGCTTCCGGCGTGATCCCGCAGATCTCGCTGATCATGGGCCCGGCCGCGGGTGGCCACGTCTACTCGCCCGCCCTGACCGACTTCGTGGTCATGGTCGACCAGACCTCGCAGATGTTCGTCACCGGCCCCGACGTGATCAAGACCGTCACCGGTGAAGAAGTGACCATGGAGGAGCTGGGCGGCGCCCACACCCACATGGTGAAGTCCGGTGTCGCGCACTACGTCGCCTCCGGCGAGCAGGACGCCCTGGACTACGTCCGCGATCTGCTGTCCTACCTGCCCAGCAACAACCGCGCCGAGGCCCCGCGCTTCCCGGCCACCGCCGCCGCGGGCGCCATCGAGGAGAACCTCACCGAGGCCGACCTCGAGCTGGACACCATCGTCCCGGACTCGCCGAACCAGCCCTACGACATGCACGAGGTCATCAAGCGCCTGGTGGATGACGAGGAGTTCCTGGAGGTGCAGGCCGAGCGCGCGATGAACATCATCATCGGCTACGCCCGCATCGACGGCCGCAGCGTCGGCTTCGTGGCCAACCAGCCCTCGCAGTTCGCGGGCTGCCTGGATATCGACGCCTCGGAGAAGGCCGCGCGCTTCGTGCGCACCTGCGACGCCTTCAATATCCCGATCATCACCCTGGTGGATGTGCCGGGCTTCCTGCCGGGCACCGGCCAGGAGTACAACGGCATCATCCGCCGCGGCGCGAAGCTGCTCTATGCCTACGGTGAGGCCACTGTGGGCAAGATCACAATCATTACTCGCAAGGCTTACGGCGGCGCGTACGACGTCATGGGTTCCAAGCACATGGGCGCGGATGTGAACCTGGCGTGGCCGACGGCTCAGATCGCCGTCATGGGTGCATCCGGAGCGGTCGGTTTCGTCTACCGCAAGCAGTTGCAGACCGCCGCCGCCGAGGGCAACGATGTCGACGCCCTGCGCCTCGAGCTGCAGAACGAGTACGAGGACACCCTCGTGAACCCGTACGTGGCGGCCGAGCGCGGCTACGTCGACGCCGTCATCCCGCCCTCGCACACCCGCGGCCAGATCGTCTCGGCGCTGCGGCTGCTGGAGCGGAAGATGGTCTCGCTGCCGCCCAAGAAGCACGGCAACATTCCGCTCTGAATCGGCGATAAGCGCGGTATGAGGCGCACACTGTCCAGTAGGACAAGTGTCTCGTACCGCGCACGAACGCCTCATCCGAGCAAAGATGGTGAAGGAATGGCTCTCGTTTCCGAGGGCCGGAACGAATACCGTTTGCGGGCCTGGGAAGATCTTCCGGCCGCGAATAACCGCCCCGGCGGTGATTGGACAGGAGGACTGGCGCTGTGACGACCATGGCTGACGAAGAGGTACTGCGCGCCGCCGAGTTGGATCTAGCGGTCGACGAACTGGACGCGGTCGAGGCCGCCGTCGTCGTCGAATCCACCGAACCGTCGAGCAACGGACCGGTCATCGAGGTACTCAAGGGCAATCCCAGCGATGTCGAACTCGCCGCGCTGGTCGCCGTGTTCGCCGCCGCCTCGGCGAGCGCCGGCAACGGCACGGCCGACAACGGCCCGGCCGATATGTGGGGCCGCCCCACCCTGCTGCACCGCGGCTCCGCCCCGTTCTCCCCGTACGCCTTCCCGGCGCTGTCGCACCTGCGCGACTGACGGGCGTGACGGTCTTCGTACTGGGGTCCCAGTCCCCGGCACGGCTCGGTGTGCTGCGCAACGCGGGCATCGAGCCGGTGGTCCGGGTATCGAATGTCGATGAAGACGCGGTGGCCGCGGCACTGCCCGCGGGTACCGCGCCCGAGCAGATCGTGATCGAGCTGGCTCGGGCCAAGGCGCGGGATGTGGCGGCGACCATCTTCGCCGCAGGTTCCGAGGCCGCCGAATTCCCCGATTCCATTGTGGTGGGCTGCGATTCGATGCTGCTCGTGGACGGGGTGCTGCAAGGCAAACCGCACACCGCCGAGGTGGCTCGCGCGCGCTGGGCCGAAATGGCCGGGCGCAGTGCGGATCTGCTGACCGGGCATTCGGTGCTGCGGATTCGCGACGGCGCGATCGTCGGCGAATCGGCCGATTGCAGCTCCACCACAGTGCATTTCGCCAAACCCGAGCCCGCCGAACTCGATGCCTATATCGCGTCGGAGGAGCCGCTCCAGGTGGCCGGCGCCTTCACCCTCGATGGCCGGGGCGGCTGGTTCGTGGATCGCATCGACGGTGATCCGTCGAGCGTGATCGGTATCGGGCTACCGCTGGTTCGTCGACTGCTTGCCGAGGTGGGCGTCGGCATTGCGGAATTGTGGGTCCCCGTTCCGTAATTGCGGATCGGTATTGCGCAGTTGCGGCGCAACGCGATTGGTCGCGGTCGCCAGCCGCGGTTCGCCGTTCTCGGTGGCCGGCGTGGTCGGGGTGGCCTGTTCCGCGTTCGCCTGAGCTTCGGCCGGACGCGCTTTCAGCAGTTCCAGCCGGGCCACGCACAATTCGGGCTCCACGAAGGGGTGCAGGCGCACGCTCACCTCGTCGCGAGCGCCGTTGCGGTCCAATACTTCTCGCATCAGTCCCAGGTGTACGCCGCAGACCACTTCGGAGTGGGTGCGGGCGAGTTCCCGCAGCGGGCACGCGGTCATGCGGATCATGACCTGTTCCTCGGTCTCGGTGGCGTGATCGCGTTCGGGCGCGAATCCGAGTTCGGACATCAGGGTGATGGTGAGATCTTTCGCGTCTTCCAGCGATTCCACCGGCTGGTCGACGGATTCCATTTTCGCGCCCCAGACCCGGCCCGCGGTGACGGCGGCTTCGGAGCGGCGACGCGGATCACTGCCGAGCTGGTCGGCGAGAACCTGTGCCAATTCCTGATAACCGACGGATCGCTGAACAGCGGTATATCCGATGCGCGGGCGGCCTCTGCCGCGCGGTGGCTGCTGGAATTGGCGGACCAGGGATTCCTTGGTGAGCACATCCAAATGGAAACGGACGGTAGTCACATGTTGGCCGGTGACGCGCGCCAGTTCTTGCGCGTCGAGAGGCTCGCTGGCGCCGCGTAGGATCGCGAGCAGTCGTCGTCGCGGCCAAGAATCGGACATAGCTCACCCCTCCTCTCGGGAGACTTTATCGGATGAAGCTGCGCTTAATTCGCCCAATCATCCGATTCGTGATCTGAAACGAGTTTCGTTACCGCCATCTGCCTACGATCGGTGTTGAGATTCGAACCGCTGAAAGCCATCCCAGTCCACCCAACCACGCGCTAAGGACCACACCGTGCCCGTCGCTCCGGATCCACACCACTCATTCGGCTCCTACGCACATCCTGAACGACTAGTAACCACGGAGTGGCTGTCGGCAAACATCGGCGCGCCGGGTCTCAAGATCATCGAGTCCAACGAAGACATATTGCTATACGACATCGGTCATGTCCCCGGCGCCATCAAGATCGATTGGCGAACCGAGTTGATCGATCCTCGCACCCGCGACGTAGTGGATGGGGCGCGGTTCGCAGAACTCATGCGTGTCAAGGGGGTCGGACGCGACGACACGGTGGTCATCTACGGCGATAAATCCAATGGCACCGCCGCCGCTACGCTCTGGGTTTTCGAACTCTTCGGCCACCCCGACGTCCGGCTGCTGGACGGCGGGCGCGACGCCTGGATCTCCGAGGCCCGCGACACCACCTTCGAAGTGCCGTCCGCCGGACTCGGCGAGTACCCGACCGTCGATCGCGACGACAAGACCGCCCGGGCGTTCCGTGGGGACGTGGTGGCGCACCTGGGTCGTCCGCTCATCGACGCTCGCGCATTCGACGAGTACACCGGCGAACTCGTGGTCCTCGATCGCCCCGAGGAACAGGCGCTGCGCGCCGGTCACATTCCCACCGCCGTCAATGTTCCCTGGACCTCCTCGGTCGGCGCCGACGCCCGCTTCCGCCCCCGCGCCGAACTGGATGTCATCTACGGCGGCGTCTCCGAAGGCATCGCCCCGCTGGTCTACTCGCGCATCGGCGAACGCTCCGCGCTGACCTGGTTCGTCCTCACCTATCTGCTGGGCGTGACCGGGGTGCGTAACTATGACGGCTCCTGGACCGAATGGTCCAATGCGGTCGGCGCTCCGATCGTCACGGGTGCCGAACCCGGGCCGATTCCCGATAGCGTGCGTTCCTAGGATTTGTCCCAAGGGTTTCGGGGCCGGCCCGTGAGCTCTCCCGCTTTCGAGGTTTCAGGGGCTTGACCCTGAGAGGCTACGAGAGTTGTAGAGTGCCCTCGGTCACTTCCGGGTGCTACCGATGGGTAGCCCTATCCCCGTTCGGCGGTTGTTGGCAGACTGCCTACACTGCCCAAGACGAAGTTTTCAGAGCACAGGAGGCTCAGTGCCCAACCATGCCAACGCGCAGATCACAAAGGTCCTCGTAGCCAACCGAGGCGAGATCGCCGTGCGCGTGATCCGGGCCGCCAAGGATGCCGGCATCGCCAGCGTCGCCGTGTATGCGGAGCCGGATGCCGATGCCCCGTTCGTGAAGCTCGCCGACGAGGCGTTCGCGCTGGGCGGCCAGACCTCGGCCGAGTCGTACCTGGTCTTCGACAAGATCCTCGATGCCGCCGCCAAGGCCGGCGCCGACGCGATCCACCCCGGCTACGGGTTCCTTTCCGAGAACGCCGATTTCGCGCAGGCCGTGATCGACGCGGGCCTGATCTGGATCGGCCCCTCGCCGCAGTCCATTCGCGATCTGGGCGACAAGGTCACCGCCCGCCACATCGCCGAGCGCGCGCAGGCGCCGATGGCCGCGGGCACCAAGGACCCGGTCAAGAACGCCGACGAGGTCGTCGCGTTCGCCAAGGAGTACGGCGTTCCGGTGGCCATCAAGGCCGCGTTCGGTGGTGGCGGTCGCGGCATGAAGGTCGCGCACACCATCGAGGAGATCCCGGAGCTGTTCGAGTCCGCCACCCGTGAGGCCATTGCCGCCTTCGGTCGCGGCGAATGCTTCGTGGAGCAGTACCTGGACAAGGCCCGCCACGTCGAGGCGCAGGTAATCGCCGACAAGCACGGCAACGTGGTGGTCGCCGGCACCCGCGACTGCTCGTTGCAGCGTCGTTTCCAGAAGCTGGTCGAGGAAGCCCCCGCCCCGTTCCTCTCGGACGAGGTGCGCGCCAAGATCCATGAGTCGGCCAAGCGCATCTGCAAGGAAGCCGGTTACTACGGCGCCGGCACCGTCGAATACCTGGTGCAGGGCGAGACCGTGTCCTTCCTCGAGGTGAACACCCGCCTCCAGGTCGAGCACCCGGTCACCGAGGAGACCGCCGGAATCGACCTGGTGCGCCAGCAGTTCCGCATCGCCGAGGGCCACGAGCTCTCCATCAAGGAGGACCCGACCCCGCGCGGCCACTCCTTCGAATTCCGGATCAACGGTGAGGACGCCGGCCGCGGCTTCCTGCCCGCCCCCGGCCCGGTCGTCGTCTACAAGGAGCCCGCGGGCCCCGGCGTGCGCGTCGACTCCGGCGTGGTCGCGGGTTCGGTCATCGGCGGCCAGTTCGACTCCATGCTCTCCAAGCTGATCGTCACCGGCGAGAACCGCGACCAGGCGCTCCAGCGCGCCGCCCGCGCCCTGGCCGAGTACCAGATCGAGGGCCTGGCCACGGTCATCCCGTTCCACCGCCACATCGTCGAGAACCCCGCGTTCATCGGTGACGGCACCAAGTTCGAGGTCTACACCAAGTGGATCGAGAACGAGTGGGACAACACCATCGAGCCCTACACCGGTGGCCAGCCCATCGAGGACGAGGACGAGGCGCCCCGCCAGAAGGTAGTCGTCGAGGTCGGCGGCCGCCGCCTCGAGGTCTCGCTCCCCGGCCAGTTCTCGGTCGGCGCCGGTGCCGCTCCCGCCAACGGTGCGGGCGTCGTCCGCAAGAAGCCGAAGCCGCGCAAGCGTGGCGGCGGCGCCGGCGGCGCTGCCTCCGGTGACGCCGTGACCGCCCCCATGCAGGGCACCGTCGTCAAGGTGGCCGTCGAAGAGGGTCAGACCGTCGAAGCCGGCGACCTGGTCGTCGTCCTCGAGGCCATGAAGATGGAGAACCCGGTCACCGCCCACAAGGCCGGCGTCATCACCGGTCTCGCGGTGGAGGCCGGCGCGGCCATCACCCAGGGCACCGTGCTCGCCGAGATCAAGTAAGGCACAGCGCTTTCGGGCGGGCCGCTCACTTCGGTGAGCGGCCCGTTTCGTTTTCGGGCACCCCGAGAAATCCCTTACGTCCGCAGGCGTGCGTCGCGGTACGCATCGCGGCGGACGCGGGGGGTGACCGGGCGCGATAAGGTCGGAACATGGCTGAACCACCGGAGATTCGTATCGGGACCGCTGAGCGTGAGGACGCTATGAAGCGGTTGTCGGATCACTTCGCGGCGGGGCGGTTGAGTGTCGCCGAATTCGACGAGCGGAGCGGAGTTGTCGCCGCGGCCTTGACCCGGGGTGACCTGGCGAAGGTGTTCGTCGATCTGCCGGAGCCGGTGAGTATGCAGAAGGCGGTGGAGGAGCCGCGGCGGGCTCGGTTCGGCGGCTTGGTGCCGGAGCGGATCATGCCGGTGGTGCCGATTCTGGCGGTGATTCTGTTCTTTGTTACGCATCAGTGGTGGGTGTTCTTGTTGATTCCACTGGTGGGTGCGGTGTTGTTCGGGGGTGCGAATCAGGTTCGGCAGCGTGGGGTGCGGCGGGACCGGAGGCGGGAGCGGTAGTGGAGCCGATCGAGATCAATGCGGGTAGTTGGTATTTGCGGGCGTTGCGGGCGGATGAGCGGATCGATGATCGGCCGGCGCTGGCGGACGGCGGGATCACCGATCCGGAGTATGTGGCGCGGCGGAGTGCGGGATGGGCTGCGGAGACGCAGTTTTCGTGGGCCGTGTGCGTGCCGACGACGGCGGAACTCGTCGCCGAGATCGTGGTGACGCCGGGGACGGATGGGACCGCCGAGGTGGTGGGCTGGGCGCGGGACGGGTATCGGGCGGCGCTGGAGGACAGCCTTCCCACCGTGCACCGATTCACCGCCGGGGCGCTGGGATTGACGCCGCGCGACGCCTCCTGACGGCGTGTAGGTGCGCGCCGTCGGATCGCGCGGGTGGGGGCACGCGAGCCGGCGGGGCACGGGCGGGGAGTAGCGTGCCGAGCATGGAGCGGGCTGCGCTGGATGCGGAAAAACTGCGGCGGGATGTGGTCGAGGGGCCGGAGAAGTTCTTCTCCGGGCTCGAAGTGGTGGAATCGACAGGGTCGACGAATGCGGACCTGGTCGCGCGGGCCATGGATTCGGATGCGGATCGGCTGGTGTTGATCGCGGAGGCGCAGGAGAAGGGGCGGGGGCGGCACGAGCGGCAGTGGGTCAGTCCGGCGCGGGCGCAGATCGCCATGTCGGTGCTGGTGCGGGCGCGGGGGATCGATCCGGCGGTGCTGGGGTGGTTGCCGTTGCTGACCGGGGTCGCCGTGGTGGATGCGGTGCGGGCCGCGACCGGGGTGGGGGCGGTGCTCAAGTGGCCCAATGATGTGCTGGTCGAGGGGCGCAAGCTGGCGGGGATTCTGGCCGAGATCGCGGCCGCCGGCGCTGATCCGGCGGTGGTGGTGGGGATCGGGTTGAATGTGAGCCTCACCGAGGCGGAACTGCCGGTCCCGCATGCGACTTCGCTGCTGCTGGCCGGGGCGGCCGAGACCGATCGGACGGCGTTGGTGACGGCGATACTGCGGGAGTTCGCGCAGCGGTTCGCGGCCTGGGAGGCCGCGGGGTGGGATATCACCGAGTTGGCCGCCGCTTATCGCGATCGCTGTTCCACCATCGGCGCGCAGGTGCGGGCCGAGATTCCCGGCGGTGAGGTGCTCACCGGGATCGCCACCGGGGTGGATGAATTCGGGCGGTTGCTCATCGGTGATCGTGCGGTGTCGGCGGGTGACGTCACCCACCTGCGCGCCGAATATTGATCCCGCGCAGGGCTTTCCGTATGTGACCCGCGCCTAGTGGTGGGTTTTGGTCGGTTTATCGGGCTTACGCTGCCCGTTGCCGTTGCCGTTCCCAGTGCCGCCGTTGGGCTGGTTGTCGACCGGCGGCTCGGCACTACCGGGAACTGTGGGCAGGTTCGGTATCGGGAACGGGATCGTGACCTGTGTGGTGGTCGGAGCCGCCGTGGTGCCCGTGGTCGCCTGCGTCCCGGCGTCCGAACTTTCCTGTGGTGGAGCCGGATTGACCGCCCGCGTCGATACGTTCCCGGTGAACCGCGGCGCTTCCGTCGCCGCGGTGGTCGGTTCGGCCGTGGCGTTCGGACCCGGCGCCGGAGCCGAAGTGGTCTGCGTCGGCGATGAATCCGAATCCTGTCCGGCACGCCACAGCGCCAGCCCGGTACCGGTACCGGTGAGCAGCGCCGCGATGGCTACGATCGCCGCGAAGCGCCGCGGAAACGCCGGTGCGGGAACGGGTTCGACGGGCGTCACCCCGTCCTCCGCCTCCGCACCGCCCGGATCCACCCGCACCGCACCCTCGGCACCATTCCGTCCCCCCGCCGCGAGCACCCCCGCCATCGTGGTGCGCCGCCCGGGTACAGCGGTCAGCGGCGCGGTGGGTGCGCTGCCGACGGCGGCGAGCGGAGTGGTCGGCGCCGACCCGGCCGTATCGAGCGCATTGCGCGCCTGTGCCGCGAATTCGCCGGTGGTGGACGGTCGTTCGCCCGGATCCTTGGCGAGCGCGCGGATGATGACGTCGTCGAGCGCGGCCGGCAGCGTGGGATCGGATTCGCTGACCCGCGGCGGTTCGGCGATGAGGTGCGCGTGCATCTGCCCCGCCGGATCGGGGGCGGCGAAAGGTCTTCGGGCCGTGAGCGCTTCGTGCAGCACGCAGGCCAGCGAATAGGTGTCGGAGGCGGGAACGGCGGCGCCGGTGAACCTTTCGGGCGCCATATAGGCGGGGGTGCCGATCACGGTCCCGGTGCCGGTGAGCGTCGCTTGCCCGGTCTGCTGAGCGGTCCCGAAATCGATGAGATAGGTGAACCCACTGGGGCAGATCACGATATTGGAGGGTTTGACGTCCCGATGCACCAGCCCCCGGCGGTGCGCCTCGTCGAGCGCGGCCGCCGCCTGTGAAATCATGTCCACCGCCCTCGACGGAGACAGCGGCCCGCCGGCGCGCAGCAGCAGGCCCAGATCGGTGCCGTCCAGGTACGCCATATCGATGAACAGCCGACCGTCGTGCTCACCGAAGGTGTGGATCGGCACCACATGTGGTTCCCGCAGCTGCGCCGCGGCCCGCGCCTCGCGTTGGAAACGCTGCCGGTAGATCGGATCGGCACCGAGCTCGCGCGCCAGGATCTTCAAGGCGACGGTCCGTTCGGTGTGCGTATCGTGCGCCCGCCACACCTGCCCGGTTCCGCCGTTGCCCAGCAGTTTCTCGAGCCGATAGGGACCGAAATGCTCGTCCCCCATGAGAACTGATCCTTCCGTGCCGACAAGCTTCCGTTAGGGGACTACCCCCGATTCCGGAAGTTTCTCGCTCGGGCAGCGCAGTGGTTGTGCCGCTGTCGCGTGGTAGGCGAGGGTGGTGCTGCGGTTATCGCGACTTCCCCGGCTTGTCGGGCTTGTGTGCGCTGCCGCCGTGGTGGCTCGGTCCGGGGTGATCCACCGGCTCGCGCGGGTCCGAGTCCGGGGCGGGCGCGGACGGGCTCGCGGCATCCGGCGGTGCCACGCCCGAGGGTGCCGTGGTCTCCGGTTCCGACGCCGCGAGCTGCGGCGCGGATGGCGGAATCGTCTCCCGCGCAGGTGTTTTCGCGTCGGCCGTCGCCGTCGGCGTACTCGCTGGCGTTGGTGCCGAGCCGGTGTGCCCGGTAAACCACACCACGCCCATCCCCAGGGTGATCACCCAGGCGGCGAGCGCGACGACCGCGAGTGACACCGCAAGAACCCCAGCCACGGCACCCGGGTTTCCCGAGACCTCCGGCCGCGTGCCGCTCACCGGGCGCGCGTCCGGTATGGGCTGCGTGCCGGGCGGATCGATGCCGGGTGCTTCCGCCGCTATCGCAGCCGCGGCCGCGAATTCCCCTGCGCTGGCGTACCTTTGCGCCGGATCCTTCGCCATGCCGCGGGCGATCACCCGGTCGAGGGCGATGGAGACCGCCGGTGCGAGCGAGGAGGCCGCGGGCGGATCGGTTTCCAGCTGCGCACGCATGAGCTGCGCCGGGTTGCCGGTGCGGAAAGGCCGTTGCCCCGTGAGGCATTCGTACAGCACGCACGCCAGCGAGTAGATATCCGAACGCGCGCCGGCGATTCCGGCGTAGCGTTCCGGGGCCAGGTAGGCGGGCGTGCCGATCAGCATCCCGGATCGGGTGATGCTCGTCTGCCCGTCGTCCAGCACCGACCCGAAGTCGATCAGGTATGCCGTGTCGTCGGGCGCCACGATGATGTTCTGCGGCTTCACATCCCGATGCACCAGCCCGGCCGCGTGCGCTTCGTCGAGCGCCGCGGCTATCTGCGCGATGAGCCCGACCGCGGCGGCGGGCGCGAACGGCCCTTCCCATTCCAGCAGCGCCTCGATATCCAGCCCGTCCACGAATTCGGACTCGATGTAGAGCCGTCCTTCGAGCTCACCGAAGGCGCGCACCGCCACTACATGCGGACCGTGCAGCAGCGATGCGGCCCGGGCTTCCCGTTCGAAGCGCCGCCGGTACTCCGGATCCGCGGTCAGTACCGGCGCGAGCAGTTTGAGCGTGGCGGTGCGCCCGGTTTCGGTGTCGTGCGCCCGCCAGACCTGCGCCGAACCGCCACTGCCGAGTAGTTCGTCGAGGCGGTAGCGGCCCAGGTAGCCATCCGCCACTGCTGTCCTCTCGTTTCACCCGGGGGCTTACCCTAGTGGCCCGAGAGGCAAAACTGGTCAGACGGTTTGCAATTCGCCGCGGGCGGCTTCCCGCGCGAGCAGGCGATCGCGCTGCTCCTCGAACTTGAGCACATCCTGTTCGAGCTTGGCGACATACGCCGCGAGGGTCTCCCGCGCCTGCTCGCCGCGCGCCCCGAAGTCGTTGCGCTCGAAGATGTTCCAGTTCTTCAGCACCGGATTCACCACCTCCTCCAGATGCTGGCGCAGATCGTAGATGCCGTGCTTGGCCATCAGCACCCCGTTGCGCCGCCAGTTCGGCATCCCGGACCCGGGCATGACGAAATTGGTGAGCACCTTGGTGATGGCCTCCAGCGCCTGATCCGGCACCAGATCCAGCCCGGCCCCGCACAGCGTCCGATAGAAGATCATGTGCAGGTTCTCGTCGGCGGAGATGCGCTGCAACATCCGGTCGGCGATGGCGTCGTTGCACACCCGGCCGGTATTGCGATGCGAGATCCGGGTGGCCAGCTCCTGGAACGTCACGTACGCGACGTTCTCCAGGAACCCGCCCCAATCGTCGGGCGACTGCGCGCCATTGGTCATGTGGATCATCCGCGCCTGTTCCAGGGCCACCGGATCCACGCCGCGCGTCACCACCAGGTAATCCCGCATGACGATGCCGTGCCGGTTCTCCTCGGCCGTCCAGCGCCCCACCCAGGTGCCCCAGGCCCCGTCCTGGGAGAAGTTCTCGGCGATCTCCCGGTGGTAGGAGGGCAGATTGTCCTCGGTGAGCAGGTTGGTGACCATGGCGATCTTGGCGACCTCGCTCAGCTGCGACTGCGAGGGGTCCCAGTCCTCACCGCCCAGCGCGGCGAAGTTGCGGCCCTGGTCCCACGGCACGTAGTCGTGCGGGTGCCAGTCCTTGGCCATCGACAGGTGGCGGTTCAGATTCGCCTCCGCCACCGGCTCGAGTTCTCGGAGAATTTGCAGCTGGGTCAACTCTCGGGTCACACACGCCTCCTGTGTCATGCAGGGCAAGAATGGTGTCGCGCGGGGGACAGCTGGGCGGAGCTCGGCAGAACGTGATCGCCGATGTTACGCGCGAGGGCCGCACGATTGTGCGTCACACCGCTTCTCGGCGTCAGGCATTCTGGCATCTCGGCGCGGTAGCGTGTGCGCATGGGTTATCCGGAGGAGGCGCTGGCGCCCGAAGAGCGACTACTGCTGCACCGTCATCCGCATTGGAAGATGTTGTTCTGGCCCGCTGTGACTTTCATCCTGATCACCGCATTGGCCGGATTCGGCGCGGGGGTCGTTTCCCGCAATACCGAAGGTGGCGTGCGGTCCTGGCTGCTGCTCGCCATTCTGGTGCTGTGGGTGGTGATCGTGTGCTGGCGGTCGGTGATTCCGCTGATCCGTTGGAAGTCGACGCATTTCATCATCACCGACCGCCGGGTATTGATTCGCCAAGGCGTATTGACCCACACCGGCATCGACATTCCGATGAACCGGATCTCGAATGTGCAGTTCCGCCACGGCCTCTTCGATCGCATGCTCGGCACCGGCACCCTGATCGTCGGCTCGGCCTCGGAGGACCCGCTCGAGTACGACGACATCCCGGAGGTGCAGAAGGTGCACGCGCTGCTCTATCACCAGGTTTTCGATGTGGTGCAGAACAATCCGGGCAACGGCGGCGGCTACTACGGATCCGGGCCGGCTTACCCGTAGGCTTACTGCGTGACCGCCGTACTGCTGGCCGAAGACGACGAGGCCATTGCCGCGCCGCTGTCGCGGGCGCTGGGGCGCGAGGGCTATGCGGTGACCGTGGAGAGCTACGGTCCCGCGGTCCTGGAACGGGCCCTCGAAGGCGGTCACGACCTGCTGATCCTCGACCTCGGCCTACCCGGTATGGATGGCCTGGAGGTGTGCCGTCAGGTGCGCGCCCGCGGGGCCGATCTGGCCGTGCTGATGCTCACCGCGCGCACCGACGAGGTCGATTTCGTGGTCGGCCTGGATGCCGGCGCCGACGACTACGTCGGCAAGCCGTTCCGCCTCGCCGAACTGCTGGCCCGGGTGCGGGCGCTGTTGCGGCGCAGCGGAATCGGGGACGAAGCGGTCGAAGTGGGCGGTATCCGCCTGGAGCCGGCGGCGCGCCGCGTGCTGGTGAACGGCGTCGAGGTGAACCTGGCCAACAAGGAGTACGAGCTGCTGAAGGTGCTCATCGACCGTGCCGGACAGGTGGTCTCGCGCGAGACCATCCTGCGCGAGGTGTGGGGCGATGCCGATCTGCGCGGCTCCAAGACCCTCGATATGCACATGTCGTGGCTGCGCCGGAAGATCGGCGACGAGGGTCCGGTGGCCGAACGCCGGATCGTCACCGTGCGCGGCGTAGGCTTCCGCTTCAATACCGACTAGCTCGTCCGTCGGAACCGATCGTTCTGTGCTGTTGCGCGCGCGTACCCCACCCGAAAGCCCGGCGAAGCGAGGCATCTCGACGATGAGACGCAGGATCCTGCTGTCCATGGTGGCCGCGCTGACCCTCACCACACTGGTGCTGGGCGTGCCGCTGGCCTTCACCGCGTGGCAGTGGGTGGAGGACATCACCCGCAACGAACTGCGCAATCGCCTGGACCGGATCGCGGTGGAGGTGGTGGCGCAGGAGAAGGACGACGGCCTGGTGCACGGCGAGCTGGATCTGCGGTCGGTGCGGCCGCTGATCCCGGCGGGCGGGCGGCTGACCGTCGTGTACCCGACGCCGCAGGACAATGCCTCGCGGCTCGATGTGGGCCCGGACGCGGTCGACGATCCGATCATGGAATCCCTCGCGATGGGCACCTCCGGTTCGCTGCGCCTGGAAACCCCTGCGGCGCCGATGCATTCGATGCAGCGGCAGGCGCTGGGCGCGGTGGTGGGGCTGGTGCTCATCTCGCTCGGTGCGGGTATCGCGGTGGCGGTGGTGACCGCGCGGCGGGTCGCCGATCCGCTGCGCGATGTGGCGGCCCGGGCGGCGCGCCTGGCCATGGGTGACTTCCGGGCCGATCCGCGCCGCCACGGCATCACCGAACTGGACCGGGTCTCGGACGTACTCGATTCCGCCACAGTCGAAATCGCGGGCCGCCTGCAACGCGAGCACGCCCTGGTCGCCGATGTCTCGCATCAGCTGCGCAGCCGCCTCACCGCGGTGCGCCTACGCCTGGACGAGCTGTCCACGCACCACGATCCGGAGGTGGTGCACGAGGCGGAAGAGGCCATGGCGCAGGTGGATCGGCTCACCGACGCCATCGACGAACTGGTGCGCGCCTCCCGCGACGAGGGTGCGGCCGAACGCGATCCGGTGCCGGTCGTCGCGGAATTGCGTGGGGTGGTGGCGGAGTGGCGGCATCCTTTCGCGGAGGCGGGCCGCAAACTGGTGCTGCTCGGCGACCCGACCCTGCGGGCCCCGGTGACCGGTTCCCGGCTGCGCGAGGCGGTCGCGGTGCTGGTCGACAACGCGCTCATGCACGGCGGCGGCACCTGCACGGTCTCGGTCCGCACGGTCACCGGCGGCCGCCTCGACGATCGCGAACCCCTGGTGGTGGTGGAGGTCGCCGACGAGGGTGACGGCGTCCGTGACGAACTCGCCCCGCACATCTTCGATCGCGGTTTCTCGGCCGCCGGTTCCACGGGTGTGGGCCTGGCGCTGGCCCGCGCGCTCATCGAGGCCGATGGCGGCCGGCTGGAGCTGCAACGCCGCCGGCCCGCCCTGTTCGCGGTCTTCCTGGGCTCCTCCGGCGCTTCCCGCCCGCAGAACGGCCCGGTCACCGAACCGCGCTGATCTTCTATCCGTTCTCTAACCATTGGTTATCGAGAGTTGAAAAGTGGCTTCCTACTGTCGGTTTCGTTGTGAGGGAGCGATGAGCGCCTCCTCGACGCGAGGACAGGAGTGGTTATGCCGAAGTTCACCGTGCGCCGGATCGTGGGAGCGGGCCTGATCGGAGCGACGGGGCTGCTGGTGCTGGCGGTGCCGGCCAATGCCGCCGAACCCGCCGAGGCGACCGAGATCGCGCTGCCGGACACCGGGAGCGCGGGCGGCCGGGCCGAGCGGCCCGAGCACGGCCGGATCGTCATCCAGGATCGGGACGGCCGGGTCGAGTATCGCGATGGTCAGTTGCCGCCCGGGGTGGACGCGGTTCCGGCGATTCCGATCACTCCGGGACAGCCGCTGCCGGATGGCGTGACCATCATCCAGCGGGATCCTGGCGTGTCAGATGCACCGGGCGCGCCGCAGATCACCATCGTGCGCCCGGTTCGCTGATAGTTGTCCGGTCGCCGCGATCAGTATCGTCGACGGGTGTGACGGCTCCCCGGATTCTGGTGGTGGACGATGACGTCAGGGTGCTGACGTCGGTGGCGCGGGGGCTGCGGATGTCCGGTTTCGAGGTCGAGACCGCGGCGGACGGAGCCTCCGCGCTGCGGCATATCGCGGCCGACGCGCCGCAGGCCATGGTGCTGGATCTGAACATGCCCAACTTGGATGGCGTGGGCGTGGTGACGGCCCTGCGGGCGCTCGGCAACGAAATCCCGATCTGCGTGCTCAGCGCCCGCTCCGAGGTCACCGACCGCATCGACGCGCTGGAGGCGGGCGCGGACGACTACCTGACCAAACCCTTCGATCTCGGCGAACTGGTGGCCCGGCTGCGCGCCATGCTGCGGCGCGCGCCCGCACCCTCGCACGCCGCCGACGATCGCACCGTGGTGGGTCCGCTCACCATCCATCCCGGGGCCCGCCGCGCCTACCTCGACGGTGCGCCCCTCGACCTCACCAAACGCGAATTCGACCTGCTGGTCGCTCTGGCTTCCGCACCCGGCCAGGTGCTTTCGCGCGCCCAGCTGCTGGATCGGGTGTGGGGCTACGACTTCGAAACCCAGACCAAGGTGGTCGATGTGTTCGTTTCCTATCTGCGCCGCAAACTGGAGGAATCCGGGCGGCCCCGGCTGGTGCACACCGTGCGCGGGGTCGGCTTCGTGCTCCGGGAAGAGCTGTGAGACGGCCGTTCTCGCTGCGCGCAAGAGTGGCGCTCGCGAGTGCGGCGACCGCCGCCGTGGTGGTGGGGGCGGTCGCGGCGGTGCTGTTCGCGGTCGCGCCCAATGATGCGAACAATCAGGTCGGCAGGGTCGTGAAGGCCATCGCCATCCATCCGACGGTGCTGGTGGACGGGCAGCCCGCCCCATCCGCGCCCGCGCTGCCCGCCACCCCCGGCATGGTCATCCGCACCGATTCCGCCCCCGATTCCCTCGATTTCTCGCGCACCGTGCCGCTGGACGGGTCCGCCGTGACGGTCGCGGTGCCGCACGACGTGGCGACGGATTCGGTTGCCCAGCAACGCCTTCGAATCGTCCTGATCGGTGTCGCCGCGATCGCGCTGGCGGCCGTGCTGGGCTGGTTCTTCGCCTCGCGGGCGGTAGCGCCACTGCGCCGTCTCACCACGGCCACAGCCGATTTGGGCGACGAACTGTCCCTGACAGCTCCGCCCGGCCCGATGGCCAGCGAGACCGGCGAACTCGCCGATGCCATGAACACCATGCTGGCGCGCATCGCCGCCGAACGCCGGCACACCGACGAAGCCCTGGTCACCGCAAGGGATTTCGCCGCCACCGCCGCTCACGAACTCCGCACCCCCCTCACCGCCATGCGCACCGACCTCCAGGTACTTCGCTCGATGAAGCTCTCCGACACCGATCGCGACGAGATCCTCGACGAGGTGCTGACCAGCCAGCGCTCCATCGAATCCACCCTCTATGCCCTGGAACGCCTCGCCATGGGCGACCTGACCACGGAATCCGATTGGGAAGACCTGGATCTGGGTCAGCTGGTCGATCAAGTGGTGGAAGACGCCCGCCGGTCCCATCCGGCCGTCGAAATCTCCGCCGACGAAGTCGAAGCGGTCCGCCTGCGTGGCCTGGCGGCGGGCCTGCGATCGGTGCTCGACAACGCGATCACCAATGCGGTCCGGCACGGCAAGGCCGGTCGGATCGAGATCGCCGCGCACGAAACCGATGATCTGGTGACCCTGACCATCGACGACGACGGCTCGGGAATCCCGGAAGCCCAGCGGGAGAAGGTTTTCGAGCGCTTCTATCGCAGCGGATCCGAGCCGGGCAACGGCCTCGGATTGGCCTTGGTAGCGCAGCAGGCGCGGCTACACGGCGGCACGGCCGTGATCAGCGACAGCAGCCTCGGCGGCACCCGCCTCACCCTCACCTTGCGCGGGGACCAGGCGATCCCGGGGGCATGAGCCGAAGAGAGTCAGCCTCGCGCGGAGACCGGGGTCGGTGTGAGCCCGGCAGAGCGCCTCGCACCGAGACCGGGGGGTTTCAGGGGCGTCAGCCCCTGAGAGCCACGAGAGTTGTAATCAACTGTGCCCGAGCTGCTCTTCGTTCTCGCTGATGAGATCTTCGAACTCCTCCTGGAGCTCCTGCATTTCGTCGGGAAAGACCCATTTGCGCATGGACCAGAACCGGAACGCCATCTGCAAAAGGTTGCCGATAATGAACGCGCTGACGAAGTCCGCCACATTCTCGACCGTGAAGCTCACATTCGGCTGCCGCAGATCGAACACATAGCTCGATACATACAGCGGCAGCGAGGCCAGCAACACACCCACGCCGCTCACCGCGAAGAACAGCAGCGCCTCGTGATGCTTCTCGCGCCCGCCACGCTTGTCGAAGGTCCATTCCCGATTCAGGATGTAGGACGCGATGACCGCGATCACACCGGACAGGATGCGCGCCACCGTCGGTTTGGTGTCGAGGACGGTCAATTTCAGGAGGTAGAAGATGCCGATGTCGATCACGAACGTGGTCGCACCGACAATCGCGAACTTCAGCAGTTCGGAATGGCGGTCTGCGAGGTCCCGCAACGGTTTGGGCAGGACGTTTATCACGTCGTCGACAAATGACACGAAGCCGAGTCTACGGCTCCCGGCGAACCGGTGACCAACCCGCACGGAAGCCCCCGGTGGGTGTCATGACAACATTGTCGAACGTGAGCGCCCGTGCCTTCGACTCCTCCGCGATGCCCACCGTCACCATGATCGGCGGCGGCCAGCTCGCGCGCATGACCCATCAGGCCGCCATCGCACTGGGCCAGCGGTTGCGAGTGCTGGCCGAGCACCCCGATGATCCGGCCGCGCAGGTGACGCCGGACGTGGTGCTGGGCAGCCACCAGGACCTGGCCGCGCTGCGTAAAGCCGCGGTCGGTTCGCACGCCGTGACCTTCGATCACGAGGGCGTGCCCACCGAACTGCTGGAAGCGCTGATCGCCGAGGGCGTGAACGTGCAGCCGCCGCCGAGCGCGCTGATCTTCGCCCAGGACAAGCTGGCCATGCGCCGCAAACTGGCCGAGCTCGGCATTCCGATTCCGGCCTTCACCGAGGTGACGTCGGCCACCGAGGCCATCGCCTTCGGTGACGAGCACGGGTGGCCGTTCGTGCTCAAGGCGGTGCGCGGCGGCTACGACGGCCGCGGCGTGTGGATGCCCGCCGATGCCGCCGAGACCACCCGCGTCGTGGAAGACCAACTGGCGCACGGCGTCCAGCTGCTCGCCGAGGCCAAGGTCGACCTGAAGCGCGAACTCTCCGCCATGGTCGCCCGTTCCCCCTTCGGCCAGGCCGCCGCCTGGCCGGTGGTGGAGACGGTGCAGCGCAACGGCCAGTGCGCCGTGGTGATCGCGCCCGCCCAGGATCTGGAGGAGTCCAAGGCCACCGCTGCGGCGGCCCTGGCTTTGCGGCTGGCGGCCGAACTCGGCACCACCGGCGCGATGGCCGTGGAACTCTTCGAAACCCACTCCGGCGACCTCCTGGTCAACGAACTCGCCATGCGCCCGCACAACTCCGGCCACTGGGGCATGGACGGCGCCTGCACCGGCCAGTTCGAACAGCACCTGCGCGCAGTCCTGGATTACCCGCTGGGCAGCACCGAACCCCTCGCCCCCGTAACCGTCATGGCGAATATCCTGGGCGCTCCCGAAGCCCCGGCGATGTCCATGGACGAGCGCCTGCACCACCTGGCCGCCCGCATCCCCGAAGCGAAGGTGCACCTCTACGGCAAGGGCGAACGCCCCGACCGCAAGATCGGCCACATCAATATCCTCGGCGACGACGCCGCCGTGGCCCGCGAGAAAGCAGAGCGCGCGGCCCACTGGATGTCGCACGCCATCTGGACCGACGGATGGGATCCCCACCATGACTGACACCGCGCAAGTTGGCCTGATCATGGGCTCCGACTCCGACTGGCCCACCATGGAGGCCGCCGCGGAAGCCTTGGCCGAGTTCGGAATCCGCTTCGAGGTCGGCGTGGTCTCCGCCCACCGCACCCCCCAGCGCATGCTCGACTACGCCAAGTCGGCGGCCGGCCGCGGCATCAAGGTCATCATCGCGGGCGCGGGCGGCGCGGCCCATCTGCCGGGCATGGTGGCTTCGGCGACGGCGCTGCCGGTGATCGGCGTCCCCGTCCCCCTGAAGTACCTCGACGGCATGGACTCCCTGCTCTCCATCGTGCAGATGCCCGCCGGCGTCCCGGTCGCCACCGTCTCCATCGGCGGCGCTCGCAACGCGGGCCTGCTGGCCGTCCGCATCCTGGCCGCCGCCGATCCCGAATTGCGTTCCCGCATGGAGGCTTTCCAAGCCGGCCTGGAGACCATGGTGCTGGAGAAGGACGCGGCGCTGCGCAACAAACTGCTGGGCTGATCAGCGCGGCGAACACACCGACTACCGTTGTCTGGTGCCCAGCGACCTGAACGAGACCGCCCGCCGCCTGACCGTCGTGGATCAGGCGTTGCGGTTGTTCACCGAAAAGGGTTACGAGGCAACCACGGTCGATGAGATCGCGGAGGCGGCGGGGATCTCGCGGCGGACGTTCTTCCGGCAGTTCCGGTCGAAGGAAGATGTGGTCTTCGCCGATCACGAGTCGCAGTTGACGCAGGCCCGGGCGTTTCTGGATGGGGCGCACGGGGATCCGTGGGACGCGGTGTGCGAGGCCGTGGTCGAGGTTTTCGAGCGGTTCACGCAGTGGCGGGAGCTGGCGGCCCGGCGCTACGGGGTGGTGCGGCAGGTGCCGACCTTGCGCGAGCGGGAGATCGTGACGGTGTTCCGCTACGAGCGCCTGTTCACCGATTTCCTGCGCAGCCGCCTGCCCGGTTCCTCGGATCTCGCGCTGGTGCAATTCACCGCCGCGGTGACGGCCACGCACAACTACATGCTGCGCAGGCTGGTTCGCGGCGAGTCCGATGCCAGCCCGCAGGATCTGTCGGCGGCGCTGTTCGCGATTCCGCGGGCGGGGACGGTCACCACCGCGAGCGGTCCGGACTCGGACGAGATGGTGGTCGCGGTGTTTCCACGCGCTCTTTCCCCTCGGCAGGTCGCCGATCTTCTCGCCCGTCGGCTCGATACCCTTTGAGCAGGCTCCGCCACCCTGTTTCCGGGGGTTCGGGAGCATGTCCCGGTGCGTCTCCCGGCACCTTTCCGGGGGTACGGGGGCTTGCCCCCGAAGATCTCTCCCCGCGTGACCGCGAAGCGGTTGTGACACTCGGTGCCAGAGTTGTGTGATGAAGTACCCGCACGTGGCCGCCCTGTCGCGGCGTATAGTTGGCTTCAACTGGCACTGAGTGCCGCACCGACGACCAGGAGAGACACCTCATGGCGGGCAACCCCGACTTCAATCTGTTCCAGCTCGAGGACTTCCACAACGAGCTGCGTGCGGCCATTCGCGGCCTGGCCGAGAAGGAGATCGCGCCCTACGCCAAGGACGTCGACGGCAACTCGCGCTTCCCCGAGGAGGCGCTGACCGCGCTGAACGCGGCCGGCTTCAACGCCGTGCACGTGCCGGAGGCCTACGGCGGCCAGGGCGCCGACTCCGTCGCGACCTGCATCGTGATCGAAGAGGTCGCCCGCGTCTGCGGTTCCTCCTCGCTGATCCCGGCCGTGAACAAGCTCGGCACCATGGGCCTGATCCTGAACGGCTCGGAAGAGCTCAAGACCAAGGTGCTCGCCGATATCGTCGACGGCAAGATGGCCTCCTACGCCCTCTCCGAGCGTGAGGCCGGCTCCGACGCCGCCTCCATGCGCACCCGCGCCCGCCAGGACGGCGACGGCTGGATCATCAACGGCTCCAAGTGCTGGATCACCAACGGCGGCAAGTCCGATTGGTACACCGTCATGGCCGTCACCGATCCCGACAAGGGCGCCAACGGCATCTCCTCGTTCATGGTGCACAAGGACGACGAGGGCTTCGTGGTGGGCCCGCTGGAGCACAAGCTGGGCATCAAGGGTTCGCCCACCGCCGAGCTGTACTTCGAGAACTGCAAGGTGCCGGGCGACCGCATCGTGGGCGAGCCGGGCACCGGTTTCAAGACCGCGCTCCAGACCCTGGACCACACCCGCCCGACCATCGGCGCGCAGGCCGTCGGTATCGCGCAGGGCGCCCTGGACGCCGCGATCGCTTACACCAAGGACCGCAAGCAGTTCGGCAAGACCATCGCGTCCTTCCAGAACACCGAGTTCATGCTGGCCGATATGGCCATGAAGATCGAGGCCGCCCGCCTCATGGTCTACACCTCGGCCGCCCGCGCCGAGCGTGGCGAGAAGAACCTCGGTTTCATCTCCGCCGCCGCCAAGTGTTTCGCCTCCGATGTGGCCATGGAGGTCACCACCAACGCGGTGCAGCTCTTCGGTGGCGCCGGCTACACCACCGACTTCCCGGTGGAGCGGATGATGCGCGACGCCAAGATCACGCAGATCTACGAGGGCACCAACCAGATCCAGCGCGTCGTCATGTCGCGTCAGATCCTGCGCTGAAAACCCTTCGGTAGCTAAGGGATTGCTCCGGGACGCCGGGGGCCGCGGTTGGGGCGGCCTGCCGGGTCACCGGAGCTTTTCTTTGTGTCTTCCCCGGGTAAAGCCGTGGTTTCGGGGCTGTTTGTCCGTGCATGGGAGGGGCACTATGGACTCATGGCCGGAGTCGAAATCACCGACACCTTCGTCCGGCGCACCTTGGCCGACGGACGGGTGGAAGAGGTCGCGTGGACCGAATTGACAGAGGTACGGATCATTACGACGGCCGACGGGCCGTTCGCCGAAGACGTGTTCTTCGTGTTGATCGGGGCCACGGGTAAGGGTTGTGTGGTGCCGCATTCGGCGGCCGACCGGGCGTTTCTCGCGCGTTTGCAGGCGCTACCCGGGTTCGACAACGAGAAGGTGGTCGAGGCGATGGTGAGCGTCGCCGACCGGCAGTTCCTGGTGTGGCGGCGGGCGCAGTCCTCGCGCTACGACGGCCGCCACCGCGCGAATTAGGCGACCAGGTCGGCGTATTCGGGATGCGCCGCGATGTACTTCTCGACGTACCAGCAGGTGGGGATGATCGAAAAGCCTTCCGCGCGTGCGTCGTTCAGCGCGTATTCGACCACTTGGGCGGCAATGCCGCGGCCCCGGAACTCCGGGAACGTCATGGTGTGCTGGATGTCGCGGATTTTCGTGTCGCCGTCGACCCGCTCCGCGTAGTCGGCGTAGCCCGCGAGAGTGTCATCGAGAAAGATCTCGTAGCGGGTCGCGTCGGTGTTGTGCTCCAGCCTCGTGCTCATGATCGATATCAACTCCATTGTGTGGGGGATTGTTCCGCCCCGTAGGGGCGTGAAAGGGGTGGCGGGGGCAAAGCCCCGGACCCCCTTGTCCGGACCGCTGCGCGGTCAGAGGACCGCGCCCGGGTTGAGGATGCCGTGCGGGTCCAGGGCGTCCTTTATGCGTCGGGTGAGAGCCATCACGTCCGGTCCGAGCTGGTCCGGCAGCCAGGCTTTCTTGAGGCGGCCGACGCCGTGTTCTCCGGTGATGGTGCCGCCCAAGCTGATGGCGAGGTCCATGATCTCGCCGAAGGCCAGGTGGGCGCGCTCGGCTTCGGCCGGGTCGTTCGGGTCGTGGACGATCAGCGGGTGGGTGTTGCCGTCGCCCGCGTGCGCGATCACGGAGATGAGCACCTCGCGATTCCGTGCGATATCGGCGATGCCGTTGACGAGATCGCCGAGCCGGGGGAGCGGCACGCCGACGTCCTCGAGCAACAGCGGCCCCTTGCGCTCGACGGCCGGGATCGCGAATCGCCGTGCGGCGCAGAAGGCTTCGCCCTCCTCCGGATCGTCGGTGCGGAAAGCCTCGGTGGCTCCGGCTTTTTCGCAGGCCGCGAGCATGATGTCGGCCTCGTGCCCGGCGAACTGACCGGGTGCGTCCGATCGCGCCACCAGCAGCGCGGCGGCCCCGCGATCGAGCCCCATCCGCAGCTCGTCCTCGACGGCATTGATCGCCACCGAATCCATGAATTCCAGCATGGAGGGCCGCAATTGGCCGGTGATGGCGCGGATGGCCTCGGTGGCGGCGGTCATGGTGGGGAAGCCGGCGACCACCGTCGACTGCGGCGGCTGCGCGGGCAGCAATCGCAGGGTGAGTTCGGTGATGATGCCGAGCGTGCCTTCGCTGCCCACGAACAGTTTGGTCAAAGACAGTCCGGCGGAGTCCTTCAGCCGCGGCCCGCCCAGCCGCACCGCGGTCCCGTCCGCCAGCACCACTTCCATCCCCAGCACGTAATCGGTTGTGACGCCGTACTTCACGCAGCACAGCCCGCCCGCATTGGTGGCCGCGTTCCCGCCGATCGAGCAGATCTCGAACGAGGACGGGTCCGGCGGATACCACAGCCCCTGCTCGGCGACGGCCCGCTTGACCTCCGCGTTCAGCAGTCCCGGCTGCACGACCGCGGTCCGGGTGACGGTGTCGACGCTGATCTCGCGCATCTTCTCGGTGCTCAGCACCAGCGCCCCCGCCTGCGCGGTGGCGCCGCCGGACAATCCGGTCCCCGCTCCACGCGGCACGATGGGCACACGATGCTCGTGTGCCCATCGGACGACAGTGGAAACCTGTGCGGTGGTGAGCGGCCGGACCAAGGCGAGACCGATCCCGGCCTCCGGGTCCAGCGCCCGGTCTTGCCGGTACGCCGCCAGGATGTCGGGATCGGTCACCACCATGCCGTCCGGCAGCAGTTGGCGGAGGGTGTCGAGCTGGTTCGGGTCCACGTTCTGAAAGCTACGTGCTCCCGCTGGTTTTGTCCGGAAACCTCAGCGCGCGGTCGGCCGGGCGAGGACGAGGGCCGAGGCCAGCACCACCGCGATGATGCCCAGCGCCGCCAGCCCGGCGATCTCCATGCCGTGCACGAAATCGCCCACCCCGTGCGCGTTTCCGACCGCTCCGAAGAACACGGTCCCGAGCACGGTCGCCCCGATGGCATTGCCGAACTGCTGTGCGGTGGTGAGCACCCCCGCACCCATCCCGGCCTGATGCGCCGGAATGGTACCGGTCGACAGCACGGCTCCGATGGTCGACGGAATCGACAGGCCGTTGCCCGCGCCGACCAGCATCATGCCCGGAATCAGCGCGGCGGCGCTGATCGCCGACCCGTACCAGGCCAGGGTGGCCATGGTGAGGAGCATGCCGGTGAGGCTGACGGTCGCGCCGATCACGATCACCCGATTCCCCACCCGCTCAGCGACTTTGCGGGCGAAGAACGAGGTGGTGGCGAAGGTCAGGCCCAGCGGCGCGAAGGCCAGTCCGGCGGCCAGCGGCGACATGCCGAGCCCGTTCTGCAACAGCAGGGTCAGGCAGAGCATGAAGCCGGCGAAGAAGGCCAGGTACCCGCCGGAGACGATCATTCCGGCCCCGAACACGCGATCCCGCACCAGCGAGGTGTCCAGCACGGGTTCGCCGCCGCCGCGCAGCAGCCGGTTCTCGTAGCGCAGGGTCAGCAGCAGCACCGGCAGCGCCGCGGCCATCGACACCCAGGTCCACACCGGCCAGCCTTCGGGGCGGCCCAGGGTGACGGGGATGAGCACCATGGCCAGCGCGGCCGAGATGCCGAGCGCGCCAACGGGATCCATCTTGGGCCGCCGGGTCTGTTCGGTGCGCGGCAGCCACCGCGCGGCCAGCACCGCCGCGACGATGCCGATCGGCAGGTTGATGAAGAAGATGGTCCGCCAGCCCCACCCGAACAGGTCCAGGTCGAGCAGCACGCCGCCGAGCACCTGCCCCGACACCGCGCCGAGTCCGACGGTGGCGCCGAATCCGGCCATCGCCTTGGGGCGCTCCTCGACCGGGAACATGGTGTTGATCAGGGCCAGCATCTGCGGCACCAGGGCGGCGGCGGTAATGCCCTGCAACACCCGGAATCCGACGAGGGACCAAGCGTCCCAAGCCAATCCGCAGAGCAGCGAGGCGATGGCGAAGGCGATCATGCCGATCAGGAACATGCGCCGATGCCCGAACCGGTCGCCGAGCCGCCCGCCGGTGATGAGCCCGGAGGCGTAGGCGAAGCCGTACCCGCCGACGACGAGCTCCAGTGCGGCTTCCCCGGCGTGCAGATCGTGCTGTAGGGACGAGGCCGCCACATTGACCACGAAGTAGTCGAACATGGCCATGAACATGGCGGTGAGGATGACGGGCAGGGCGCGCCAGCGGTTCGGGTCGATTCCGGGTGCGGAAAGTGTTGGGGCAGGACGGGTCTGCATGGTGGTCACGGTGTGCTCCCGAGAAGTGGGCCGAGGGAGGGGATGAGGTGCGGCGTTGCGGTCCTAGGGGGTTCGGGGGCTTGGCCCCCGCCCCGTTTTCTTCGAGTCTCCAAGGTTGTAACTAACCGGTTGGTTGTTGATATTCCACCCGCTCGCCCTACTTGTCAACCAGTTGGTTGGTTACCATGAATCCCATGGCCGGTATCCGCGATCCCGAAGCGACCAAGGCGCGCATCTTCGATGCCGCGACAGCCGAGTTCGCCGAGTACGGCATCGCGGGCGCGCGCGTCGACCGCATCGCCAAGAACGCCCAGGCCAACAAGCAACTCATCTACGCCTACTTCGGCGACAAGGAGAAGCTCTTCCACAAGGTCCTGGAGAAGGCCATGCTCGATGTCGCGGGCTCGGTCACCACCGATATCGAGGATCTCGACACCTGGATCGACGAGCACATCGACTACCACCGCCGGAACCCGGAATTCCTGCGCCTGCTGATGTGGGAAGCCCTGGAACTGGGCGCGGAGAAGGCTTCCGGCGACGAACGCCGCTGCGGCCGTTACCACGAGAAGCGCACCAAGATCGAGATCGCCCAGGGCAAGGGCCTGATCCGCGACGATATGCCCCCCGGCTTCGTCCTGCTCCAGCTGATGAGCGTCATCAACTACCCGATGGCCCTCCCGCAGGTCACCCTGTTCACCCTCGACAGCGGCGGCCCGGCGGATCCGGAGATCATGCGCGCCTGGACCAAGGACGCCATCCGGCGCATCGTCGCCCCGCCCCCGCCCGCCTCCTGATTCCCGCGCGGTTACACTGCCGCGGTGTCCGATGCCAAGCTAGAGATTCAGATGCTCCACGACCGGGTGATGGTCAAGCTCAGCCCCGAGGCGGGCGAGCGGCGCAGCAGCGGCGGCATTCTCATCCCGGCCACCGCGCAGGTGGCCAAACGCCTGTCCTGGGGCGAGGTTTGCGGTGTCGGCGCGCACGTGCGCGCCGTGACGGTCGGCGATCAGGTGCTCTTCAGCGCCGATGACCAGTTCGAGGTGGAGGTCGGCGCACAGGCGTATTACGTGCTGCGCGAACGCGATCTGCACGCCGTCGCCAATACCCACCCCGAACACGGCACCGGCCTGTACCTCTAGATGGTCTTGATGGTCCCGCCGTCGATCACGAAGTCCGCGCCGACGATATTGCCCGCCCGCTCCGAGACCAGATAGGTGACCAGCGCCGCCACCTCGTCGGCTTCGGAGATGCGTCCCGAGGCGATGCCGAACTGGGCGGGTACCGCGGCCAGGAACTCTTCCTGCGCAACGCCATTGGTCGAGGACAGCCGCGCGCCCAGGCTGTCCGGGCCGCGCCAGATCGAGGTCCCGACCACGCCCGGCGATACGGTGTTCACCCGCACTCCGGCGGGCGCGAACTCCTCGCTGAGCCGCTTGCTGAACGAGCTGAGCCCCGCCTTGGCCTCGCTGTAGCCGACCGGGCCGACCGCCGGGATGCGGGAGTTGATGGAGGCCACGTTCACCACCGCGCCCCGGCGCTCGATAATGCTCGGCAGCGCCGCCCGGGTGGTCGACACCACGCCGAACAGGTTGAGGTCGAACATGATTCGCCACTGTTCGTCATCGGTGTCCAGGAACCCGTCGAGGCTCAGCTTGTCGCCGTCGCCGCCGCCGACATTGTTGACCAGGATGTCGATCCCGCCGAGCTCTCGCAGGGCCGTCCCGACCGCCGCGACCGCGCCCGCGGTCGTGCTCAGATCGGCGGAAACGGTTGCCGCCGCGACTTTTTCGAGCTCCGGGGTGATGGTGCGGGCCACGCCGGCCACCCGCACGCCCTCCGCGGCCAGCGTTTCGGCGATGGCCAGTCCGATGCCCCGGCTGGCGCCGGTGACGAGCGCGGTCTTGCCGTTCAATCCGAGATCCATGATGTGTGCCTTTCTTGAACTACAGGTCAAAAACTAGGGCAAAAGAAAAGGCCGCAGGTCGCGACCTCGATTTCAGAGTGTGGACAGGGTGGTGTCGATGATCCGGTACATGGTCTCGGCGTCCGACACCTTGGCGGTGACGCGGAGTCCGCCGGCCGTGGTCATCAAGTACTCCGCATACGCGCGAGCATCGACTTCGGCGCGTACATCGCCCTCGCGCTGCCCTTGCTCGATGCGTGCCTCGAAGGCTTCGACCATGTGCTCGTACGCATCTCGCACCGCCTTGGTCGCCGCCGTGTCCTGCCCCGCGAGCTCCATGGCGGTATTCACCACGAGGCAGCCACGCGGAACCGGAGCCTCCAGATCGCTGTCCACCAGGAATCGCAACCAGGCCGTCAATCGCTCCCGGGCGGTCCCGGGCTGGGACAGGATCCCCTGTGCGAGTTCAACTCCCGCTCGGTCATATCTGGCCATCGCGAGATCGAACAGCTCCCGCTTGCTTCCGAAAGCGTTGTACAGGCTGCCTTTTCCGATCCCGGTGGCCTCGGCCAGCTGTGCGGGCGAGCAATTCGCGTATCCGTGGGTCCAGAACGCCTCCATCGCCGCCTCCACCACGGAGTCGGTTTCGAAGTTGCGCGGCCTGCCCACGTCAGCGACGGTACTCCATTCTTGACCTCGTGGTCAAGAACAAGAGGAAAGATTCGGCCCGCGCCCTGGCAGGGGCGCGGGCCGAATCTCTTTGCGTGAGCCGCGCTTACAGCGCCTTCAGCTCCTCGGTGACCGCACCGACGGACTTCTTGGCGTCGCCGAACAGCATGGAGGTGGTGTCGGCGTAGAACAGCGGGTTGTCGATGCCGGCGAAGCCGGAGTTCATCGAGCGCTTGAGCACGATGACCGACTTGGCCTTGTCGACGTTCAGCACCGGCATGCCGTAGATCGGGGACGAGGCGTCCTCGCGGGCGGCCGGGTTGGTGACATCGTTGGCGCCGATGACCAGGGCGACATCGGTACGGTCGAATTCGCCGTTGATGTCGTCCATTTCCTTCATGGCGTCATAGGAGACCTCGGCCTCGGCCAGCAGCACATTCATGTGGCCGGGCATCCGACCGGCGACCGGGTGGATGGCGTACTTGACCTCGACGCCCTTGGCCTCGAGCAGCGCCGCCATCTCCTTGACCGCGTGCTGGGCCTGAGCGACGGCCATGCCGTAACCCGGGACCACGATGACCTGGTTGGCGTAGGCCATCTGGATGGCCGCGTCGGCCGCGGAGGTGGCCTTGGCCTGCTTCTGCTCGCCGCCGGCGGCGCTGGGAGCCGTTCCGCCGCCACCGAATCCACCGGCGACGATGGCCGGGATGGAGCGGTTCATGGCCTTGGCCATCAGGTTGGTCAGGATGGTGCCGGACGCGCCGACGATCATGCCGGCCACGATCATGGCGGTGTTGTTCAGCGCCAAACCGGCCGCGGCGGCGGACAAACCGGTGAGCGCGTTCAGCAGCGAGATGACCACGGGCATATCCGCGCCGCCGATGGGCAGCACCACCATCAGGCCGAGAATGCCGGCCAGCACCAGCAGCAGGATCATCCAGTACTGCGGCACACCGTCCTTGGTGGCCCCGATGCCGATCACCACGGCCGCGGCGATGGAGCCCGCGAGCAGCAGCAGGTTCAGCGGCTGCTGGAGCTTGCCCACGCTGATCGGGCGGCCCGACAGCAGTTCCTGGAGCTTGGCGAAGGCGATGACCGAGCCCCAGAACGACACCGAGCCGATGATGGCCGCGAAGAGCGAACCGATCACGATGTGCACCGAAGGCTGTTCGTGCACCGCGGAGAACCCGTCGGTCTCCAGGAATTCGGCCCACGCGATGAGCGCCACGGTGCCACCGCCGACGCCGTTGAACGCGGCGACCAGCTGCGGCATGGCGGTCATCTTGGTGAAGCGGGCCGGGGGCACGCCCAGGCCGATGCCGACCACCAGACCGGCCACGATGATGATCCAGTTATTGGTGTCGCGGATGGAGATGAAGGTCGCGACGACCGCGATCACCATGCCGACCGCGGCGATCCAGTTGCCGCGCACCGCCGTCTTGGGACCGGTCAGGCCCATCAGGCCGTAGATGAACAGCGAGAAGGCGACGATGTAGAGAATATTGACCAGATTGTCCATGGCTTACTTGCTCGCCTTCTCTTGCGCGGCAGGCTTCTTCGCCTTGAACATGCCCAGCATGCGGTCGGTGACCACGAAGCCGCCGATCACGTTCAGCGTGCCGAACACGACCGCGACGAAGAGAATGATCTGCATGAGCACCGACGGGTGCTCGATCTTGCCGAACACCACCAGCGCGCCCAGCACCACGATGCCGTGAATGGCGTTGGTGCCCGACATCAGCGGGGTGTGCAGGGTATTGGGAACTTTGGAGATGACGGCGAAGCCGACGAACCCGGAGAGCACCAGGATCGCGATATTCGCCAGCAGTTCGGTGTACATCAGGCTTCCACCTCGCGCGTGACGCAGGAGTCCGCCAGCACCTGATCCTCGAAATCGGGCGCCAGCGCACCGTCTTTCAGCATCAGTTCGAGCAGGGCGGAGATGTTCTTGGAGTAGAGCTCGCTGGCGTGCTCCGGCATGGTGGCCGGCAGGTTCAGCGGCGAGGCGATGGTGACGCCGTGGCGCACAACGGTTTTGCCGGGTTCGGTCAGCTCGCAGTTGCCGCCGGTCTCACCGGCGAGGTCCACGATCACGCTGCCGGGCTTCATGCCCTCGACGGCGGCGGCGGTGACCAGGCGCGGGGCCGGGCGGCCGGGGACGAGCGCGGTGGTGACCACCACGTCGAAGCCCTTGATGGCGTTCTCGAGGGCCAGCTGCTGCTGGGCCTTCTCCTCGTCGGTGAGTTCGCGGGCGTACCCGCCCTCACCGGCGGCGTCGATGCCGAGGTCGAGCCACTGCGCGCCGACGGAGCGAACCTGGTCGGCGACCTCGGGCCGCACGTCGTAACCGGTGGTCCGGCCGCCGAGTCGCTTGGCGGTGGCCAGCGCCTGGAGTCCGGCCACGCCCACGCCCAGCACCAGCACGGTGGCCGGCTTCACGGTGCCCGCGGCGGTGGTCAGCATGGGGAAGAATCGAGTGGATTCCGAGGCGGCCAGCAGCACGGCCTTGTAGCCCGCGACGTTGGCCTGCGAGGAGAGTGCGTCCATCACCTGGGCGCGGGAGATGCGCGGAATCGCTTCCACCGCAAAGGCTTGCACGCCCGCGGCCTTCAGTGCGCCGATCTTGGTGTCGGCATTGCGCGGGGCCAGGAATCCGATCAAGGTCTGGCCGGAGGAGAGCTTCGCGATCTCGGCGTCGTTCGGCGGGGCGACCTTGACGACGACCTCGGCGCTCCACGGATCGCCGATGGTCGCACCGGCTTCGGTGTACGCCTCGTCGGGAATCAGTGCGCCCAGACCGGCACCGGCTTCGACGACCACCTCCACACCCTGCTTCAGCAGGGCCGGAATGATCTTCGGCACCAATGCGACGCGTCGTTCGTCCGGGTTCGTCTCACGAACCACGCCGACGCGCGCACCGCGGGGCGCAGCAGCCGTCTGTGCGCTCTGCGTTGTGTCCACTTGTCAAACTTCCTTCTCGTGGTGAGCCCAGGCCACCCTGGTTCTGCTTGATGGGCCGCGTCACCGGTCCAACGGTGGGCCGAACTTACTCATGAGTAAGTTCGTGAGAATTCTCGCTACTGTACCTGGTCCGCGGTGAGGATAGCGGAGATGGACATCACATAGTGGAACGAAAATTCTCCACATCCCAATGCTCGGACACCTGCCCGACCGGCCACAAGTACCGATGAAAATGTGCGATACCAACCGGAAGGTGTGTATGCAGTTGGGGCGCTAGGGGATTCCCTCCGGGGTGTCGCGGATCACCCTTACGCCGTAATGTCAGCAGGGTGAGCGGCTGCATCTTCTGCCGGATCGTGGCGGGCACCGCGTCCGCGACCAAGATCCACGAGGACGACATCCTGATGGCGTTCCTCGACATCCGTCCCATCACCCGTGGGCACACCCTGGTTATCCCCAAGTGGCATGCCACCGATCTGGACGAGCTGAACCCCGCGCTCGGTGCACAGTTGTTCGCCTTCGGGCACCGCCTCGCCAAGGCCATGCGGCGCAGCGATCTCGCCGCCGACGGCGCCAATCTCTTGATCAACGACGGCAAGGCCGCCTTCCAGACCGTGCATCACGTGCACCTGCATGTGGTACCCCGGCAGCAGGGGGACACCCTGACCTTCGCCAAGGGGTTCGTCCTGCGCCGCCCGCACGACCGCGAAGAGACCGCAGCCGCCATCCGAACCGGCCTGGACCGGCTCGCTGCCGAAGAGAAGGCCGTTTAGATGAAAGAAGCCAGCGCATGACCGACACGGTGCCGGACCGGGCCGTCATTACCTCCGCCTTATCCGACCAGTGGGACGCGCTCACCCGGCTAGTGGACGGACTGGACGAGAAGAGCTGGCGCACCGCGTCGGCCTTGCCGGGCTGGACCGTGTTCGACGTGGTCGCGCATATCGTCGGCACCGAATCGCTGCTGCTCGGTGAGCCCGCACCGGATCTGGACGTGAGCGGATTCGGGCACGTGCGCAATGACATCGGCGCGCTCAACGAGAAGTGGATCCAGGCGCTGCGCCCGCTCACCGGTTCGCAACTGCTGGAACGATTTCTGGAGGTCACCGGCCGCCGGGTGAAAGCACTGGAACAGATCAGCCCCGAGGAGTGGGCGGCGCTGGTGCCGACCCCGGTGGGCATGGCCCCCTACGGCCGGTTCATGCGCATCCGCCTGTTCGACTGCTGGATGCACGAGCACGATATCGCCGACGGCCTGCGCGTCACCGTCGACGAAGGCGGGCAGCGCGGCGCGATCGCCTTCGAGGAATCGCTGCCTGCGCTCGGGCGTGCCGTGGTCAAGGGGGCCAAGGCGCAGGACGGCTCCCGCATCGCCTTCGAACTGACCGGTCCGGTGTCGCGCACCCTGCATGTCGCGGTGGACGGCGGTCGCGCCGACCTGGTCGAAACCCTCGACGCCCCGGCCACTCTCGTGCTCACCCTGGGTTCGGAGCTGTTCGCCCGCCTGCGCGGCGGCCGCACCACCGCCGATGCGCACTCCGGGGCGTACTCCGTCACCGGCGACACCGACCTGGGCGAGCGCCTGATCCGCGCCCTGACCTTCACCATCTGACGCCGTGCGGCTCTTCCTGTCCAGCTACCGCTTCGGTGCGCATCAGAACCGCCTGCTCTCCCTCGTCGGCGAGCCGGGCCGGGTCGCGGTCATCGCCAATGCCTGTGACGCCTGGCCCTCGGCCTGGCAGAGCGCGGTCACCAGCGATCTGGTTCCCCTGCGCCGCTCGGGTTTCCACCCGGAAGTCTTCGACCTGCGCGAATACGTGGACCGCCCCGGCGAGGTGGAGAGCGCCCTCGCCGCCTATCCGATGGTCTGGGTGCGCGGCGGCAATACCTTCGTGCTCCGCGTCCAAATGGCCCGCAGCGGAGCCGATCTCGCCCTCACCCGCCTGCTCGCCGCCGACGCCCTGGTCTACGCGGGCTACAGCGCCGGCGCCTGCGTCCTGACCCCGGACCTGCACGGCATCGAGGCGATGGACGATCCGGCCGAGGTCCGCACCGCCTGCGGCACCGAACCCCGCTGGGACGGCCTGGGTCTGGTGGACCGCGCGATCGTCCCGCACCTGGATTCCCCCACCGACCCCCAAGGGCTCTCGCGAAAACTGGTGCGCTCCTATATCGCCGCGGGCACCCCGCACTGGGCGCTGACCGACGATCACGTGGTGGTCGTGGACGGCGACCGCCTGGAACTCCTCACCTGAGACGAGATCGCCCCCGCCGCCGCCAGCGCGGGGCCTTCTCGCCACCAGCGATTCCGGTCGGCACCCGCGGTGAGCGGTGAGCCCTCCACCACAAACGATTCCGGCCCCACCGCTGTAAGCGGTGGGGCCGGAACATCTTTGTGCTCGAAAGAGCGTCAGCTCATTCGCCCTTGTGCCGCAGGCCGTGACCGACCGCGACCGCCGCGGTCAGGAACGCGCCGACCGACAGGATGGCGAAGCTGGCGACGTAGGCGTTCACGCTCGGCACCTTGGTACCGGCGATGAGGTGCGCGGACAGGATCGACGCCGTGACCGCGCCCGCGATGGAACCACCCGCGGTCCGCACCAGCGAGTTGATGCCCGAGGCGATACCGCTCTCGCTCATCGGCACGTGCTGCACCGCCAAGGTGCCCAGCGCCGCGTACCCGATACCGAATCCGGTGCCCTGCAAGATCTGCGAGATCACCATGTCGTACCCGTGGTCGTGCGAGATCGCCAGCCACGCCATGGACGCGCCCGCGAACGCCGCGCCGATGGCGAGCGTGTACGCCGGCCCGATCTTGGCCGAGATCTTGCCGGTGCGGAAGGAGAAGAACGTCATCAGCGCCGCGCTCGGAATGCCGTAGAGACCCACGGCGAGCACCGAACCGGAGAGCCCGTACCCGACCTTGTCGGCCGGGGTCTGGATGAAATTCGAGATCAGCGTGAAGGATCCGAACATGGCGAAGCCGAGCAGCGCCGAGGCCAGGTTGGCCGAGAGCGACTGCGGTCCGACCAGCAGCGGCAACCGCACCAGCGGCTGGGCGACCTTGAGCTCCACCACGACCCATACGGCGGTGAGCGCCGCGGCGGCCACGAAGAGCCCGATCACCGAGCTGGAACCCCAGCCCCAGCGCGGTCCTTCGCTGATGCCCAGCAACAGGCAGATCAGCAATCCGGCGAGCAGCGCCGCGCCGATGAAGTCGGGCTTGCCGCCGTGCCGCACGCCATTGTTCTTGGCGCTCACCTGAATCAGCACGGTCGCGACGACGCCGAGGCCCGCGGTCAACCAGAACACGGGGTGCGGGTTCTGGGTGTGGTCGGCGATGATGCCGGTGGCGAGCAGGCCGACGGTGCCGCCGACGCCCATGGTGCCGGAGACGACGCCGATGGCGCCGACCAGCCGATCGCGCGGGAAGGTATCGCGAATGATGCCGATGGCCAGCGGAATCATGGCCGCCGAGACGCCCTGGAGCGCGCGCCCGACGATGTAGACGGCGAGCGAATCGGCGAAGGCGCAGATGACCGAGCCGACGATGAGCAGCCCCATGGCGGTCAGCACCATCGGCTTCTTGCCGTACATGTCGCCGAAGCGGGACAGCAGGGGAGTGCAGACCGCGCCGGTGAGCAGCGAGGCGGTGAAGAGCCAGGTGACGCCGGAGACGTCGGTGTGCAGCTGGACGATCATCCGCGGCAGCAGCGGGATGACGACGGTCTGTTGCAGCGAGACGACCAGGCCGGCCGCGCAGAGAGCGAGCAGAGTCAGGCCCAGGTGGGCCTTGGAGGGGTCGTCGGCTTTCGTGTCGACGGCCGGACCGACTGAGGTCGTTGTCATGGGAGCGCTGATCCTTACGGTTTACTTTCCCTTTGGATTACTTACCAAAATTAAGTAAATGGGTTTCGTAAGATAACCACATGCCGCCCCCGGAAGCCACCTCCGCGCCCGAAGTTGACGCAGGTCACATCGTCGAATTGGAACGCGCGCTGGCGCGCGTCGCCTACCTGCTGACCCGCGTGCGCCGCCACGACCGCGCCATGACCCAGTGCGGAATCACCATGGATCGGGCCAGCGTGCCGCTGCTGCGCCTGCTCGCCGACGCCGAGGAGCCGATGCGGCTGGGCGAGTTGGCGACTCGGCTCGATGTGGAGGCCCCGCATGTGAGCCGGCAGATCCAGCGGCTCGAAAAAGCGGGCTACGTCGAGCGGGTCGCGGACCCCGACGACCGGCGGGCACAACGGGTGAAACCGACCGAGCGGGGACGCAAGGCCGTGGACGCCGTGCGGGATGTGCTGCGCGGCTGGATGCGGGAAGCGTTGTCGGACTGGACCACCGAGGACCTGAGCGCACTCGCGGTCCTGAATCACCGCATGGTGGATGACTTCCTCGATCACGCCGAATCCATCGGCGATTTCGGTATGGGCGCGCGCGAACGGCGAGCCGCCCGGGTCGAGGACTGACCGCGGCCCTCGCGAAGGAGGCCGGGGCTACTTCCGTGGTTCCGCCGAGGCCGGTGCGGCGACGCCGGCGGCCCAGGCGCACAACAGCATTGCCGCCAACGGCACCGTCATGGCTGCGGTCAGCGGCACCGCTTTGTTGAGCCACCCGATAATCGCCGGCCCGGCCAGGAAACCCAGATAGCCGAGCGTGAACACCCGCGACATATCGGTGGCGGCGGTCGCCGAGCCCAGATTCCCGGCGGCGCTGAACACCTGCGGCACGCCGCCGGAGAGTCCGAGCCCGCACAGTGCCCAGCCCAGCAGGGTCACCGGCAGCCACGGCGAGGCGATGACGAGCGCGAAACCGATTGCGGCCAGCAGGGTTCCCCACCGCACCACCGCGACCGGGCCGATCCGCCCGCTCACCCGATCCGCCGCGAACCGCCCGGCCGTCATCGTGGTCGAGAACGCGCCGAACCCCAGCGCCGCCGTCCCGATATCGACGCCCAGCCGATCCCGCAATTGCAGCGCGCTCCAGTCCGCCGCCACCCCCTCGGCCATCAGCAGCGCGAACGCGATCACGCCCAGTGCCAGCACTTTTCGCGAAACCCAACGGCCGCCGCCGGATCCGGCCGGTTCCGCTTCGCCGTCCGGACGCGAAGTGCCCGCCCGCGCCGGAACGAAGTCCACGTGCATGTCCAGCGGTGCCTGCGCGTCGCCCGCCACGGTGGACCGGCCGGATTGCGGATCGGGTTCGGTTGCGGCGGGGGCGGTTCGGGGCCGGGGGAGCAGTCGGGGCGCGCAGATCGCCACCAGCGCGAGGCCGAATCCGGCGGAGATGGCGAGGGTGAGGTGGATATTCCATCCGGCGTGCTGCGCCGCGCCGCCGGCGATGGATCCGGCGAGCCCGCCGAGGGAGAAGAAGGCGTGGAAGGCGGACATGATCGGCCGCGCATAGGCGCGTTCCACCTCGACGGCTTGGGAATTCATCGAAACGTCGAGCGCCCCGGCGGCGAAACCGTAGGCGGCCAAGGCGATTCCGAGCGTCGCCGCGTTGCTCGCCAGGCCCGGGCCGATGATGGACAGCGACAATGCGCTCGCGGCCGCAGCGGTGAGGGTGCGGCTGCCGAGGCGGTCTGCCAGGGGGCCCGCGGTCTGCATACCGGTGATGGCCCCGACCGCTATCAGCAGGATGAGCATGCCGAGGGCGGTGTGGGTTACCCCGGTGCGCTCGGTGACGGCCGGGATGTGGACGATCCAGATGGCCGCCAGCATCCCGTTGAGGCCGAACACCGCGAACAGGGCGAGTCGCGCTTTTCGGATCGGAGGAGCGGGCGTCGCGGCGGCCATCGGCACGACGCTACCGAAGATCGGTGGCTCCTCGTCACCCCCGGCCCGGTGCGGCTGCGCCGACGCAGCGGGCGGGGATCCGAATCCTGTGAACTTCAAGCTGTTTCGTATTGATCGTATGCCCGGGCACCGACAAGTTATGCCTGCACTGTGACCGGCCAGACACCGGAAAACGCCACGTCGCGGGCGTACTGGGCGAAATCGCGCGGGGCGCGGCCGAGGGCCCGGAACACGCCGTCGGTGAGGTGGGAGTTGCGGCCGTCCAGCACCGTGCCGAACAGATAGTCGAGCAGGCTGACCTCATCGCCGGGGACGCCGTAGGAGGTGAGGGTGTCCACGAACTCGGTCCGGGTCAACGGGATGAAGGCGATCTCGCGTCCGGTGGCCCGGGCGATCTCGGCGACCACGTCGGCGAAAGTCAGTGCGCGCGGCCCGGTCAGCTCGTAGATCTCGCCGATGTGCCGGTCCTTGGTCAGTGCCGCCACCGCCACGTCGGCGATATCGTCGGCGTCGACGAAGGGCTCGGGTACGTCACCGGAGGGCATGGCCACTTCGCCCGCCAGAATGTAGTCGATGAATGCGCCCTCGCTGAAGTTCTGGGCGAAGAAGGCGCAGCGCACCACCGTCCACTCCAGGCCCGAATCCCGCACGATCGCTTCGCATTCCAGGGCTTCGGGCTCACCGCGCCCGGACAGCAGCACCAGCCGGCGCACCCCGGCGGCGGCCGCGGCGGCACACAGCGCCTTGATATCGGCGGGCGCGCCGGGCACCGCCAGATCGGGTTGGTAGGCGAGGTAGACGGCGTCGATGCCGGCCAGCGCGGCGCCCCAGGTGCCGCGGTCCTGCCAATCGAACGGAATTGCCGCCGTGCGGGATCCGAGCCGCACCGGTACCTCGAGCGCGGTCAGCCGGTGCACGATCCGGCTACCCGTCTTACCGGTGGCGCCCAGCACCAGGACGGTATTTTCGCTGCTCACAATGTCTTTGATCATCATGTGACAAGTACATCGCGGATACTCGAGACGAAACATGGTTGAGAAGCGCGCTCGCATTTGCCATCGTCTTCGTTATGGATGCGCTGGCCAGTCTGCTCGAAGGTCCACGCGCGCGGGCGGCATTCGTCATGCGCTCATCGTTCGATCCGCCCTGGTCACTACGTATCCGGGACGAAGCACCGCTGACCCTGGTGGCGGTGGTGCGCGGCGGCGGCTGGGTGCTGCCGGATCCCAAGGGCGGCAAGCCGGTTGCGCCGCGGCAATTGCGGGCCGGGGACATCGCGGTCTTCCGCGGACCCGACCACTACACCATGGCTGACGACCCCGGCACCGCCCCGCAGGTGATCATTCATCCCGGTCAGATCACCACCACCCCCGAGGGGGAGGTGCTGTGCGAGACCCTCAGCCTGGGCGTGCGCAGCTGGGGGACCAGCGCCGACGCCCAGACCGTGCTGGTCACCGGCACCTACGAGCAGGAATCCGCGGCCAGTCGCCGGCTGCTGCGCGCGCTGCCCCCGATCGCCGTATTGAATCGCGGCGATATCGACTCCCGGGTGCTGGACCTGCTGGTGGACGAGGCGGGCAAAGACCTGCCCGCGCAAGGCGCGATGCTCGATCGCCTGCTGGATCTGCTGCTCATCGCCACCCTGCGCGCCTGGTTCTCCCGGGCCGACGCCCCCGCCTGGTATCACGCCTACGGTGACCCGCTGGTCGGCAAGGCCCTGCGCCTCATGCAGCACAATCCGGCCCACGGCTGGACCGTCGCCTCGCTCGCCGCCGAGGTGGGCGTCTCCCGCGCCGCCCTGGCCCGCCGCTTCACCGAGCTCGTCGGCGAACCGCCCATGGCCTTCCTCACCGATTGGCGGCTGGCGCTGGCCGCCGACCTGTTGCAGGAATCCGATGCGACCTTGGAATCCATCGCCCGCCGTGTGGGTTACGGCAGCGCCTTCGCCCTGAGCACCGCGTTCAAACGCCACTACGGCGTCAGCCCGCGCGATCACCGCAACGGTACGGACCAGCGCTCGGCGTAACGCGACCTCAACCACGTCATTCCGGCACGCTTTCAGCCGGAATCCACACGGTGACGGATGTGGATCCCGGCTGAAACCATGCCGGGATGACGAGTGGCGGCCGGACCGCCGCTATCGTCGGGCGGGTGACTTCGGACTCGGGATACCCGGTGCTCTGGCCCATGCCGACGCGCTGGGCGGACAACGACCACTACGGGCACGTCAACAACGTGACGTACTACTCGTACTTCGATACCGCGGTGAATGCGTTCCTCATTCATGCCAGCGGCACCGATATCCGGGACCTACCCGCGATCGGGGTGGTGGCCCAGACGTCCTGCAAGTTCGTCGGGTCGGTCAGTTTCCCCGATCAGCTGCGGGTCGGTATCCGCGTCGCCCGCCTCGGCAATTCCAGCATCAGCTACGAGCTCGCCATCTTCCGCCTGGACGGCGTGGATCTCGAGCTCGCCGCCACCGGCACCTTCGTGCACGTCTACGTGGACGAGACGACCCGCAAGCCGGTGCCGATTCCGGACGAGATCCGCAGGGCGGTCGAACCTCTCGTGGTCACCGCCGCCGCCGACAGCTAGACCCGCCCGAGCAGGGTGAGCGGATCCTCCAGCAGCGCGGCCACATTCGCCAGGAACCGCGCACCCTGTTCGCCGTCGATCAACCGGTGATCGAAGCTGAGCCCGAGCGTGGTCACCCACCGCACCGCCAATTCGTCGCGATGCACCCACGGCCGCTTCCGGATCGAGCCCAGGCAGAGAATCCCCGCCTCGCCCGGATTCACCAGCGGCACACCGGTATCCACGCCGAACACCCCGACATTGCTGATGGTGAAGGTACCGCCGGTGAGATCCGCGGGCGTCGCCGTCCCGGCCCGCGCCGTCTCGGCCGCCTTCCCGATCGCCACGCACAGATCCCGCAGGCTCAACCCCTGCGCCTCTTTGAGATTCGGCACCAGCAGCCCCCGTTCGGTGGCCACCGCGATCCCCAGATTCACGTAATGCTTGGTGACGATCTGCTGATCCGCCTCGTCCCAGTAGGCGTTCAACTCCGGGAACTCACTGAGCGCCACCAGCGTCGCCTTCGCCACCAGCGCCAGCGGCGTCAGCGTCAACCCCGCGAACGAGGTCGTCGCACGCAAGTGATCCAGCAATTCCATCGACCCCGTGAAGTCCGTCGTCACGAACGCACTCGCCTGCGGAATGTGCTGCGCGCTGGCCACCATCGCTGCCGCTGTCCGCTTCCTGATCCCAGCGATCGGCGTACGCGTCTCACGCTCGCCGGAATTCGCCCGCGCCGAGCCCGTCGTGCTCATCGACGTCACCGGCGGTGCGGTGTGGATCGGAATGTGATCGGCCCGCGGCTGCGGTTGCGCCCCGGCCAGGTCCTCCACCCGCACGGCTCCGCCCGGCCCGGAGCCCGGAATGGTCCCGAGATCCACCCCCATCTCCCGCGCGAGCCTGCGCGCAGCCGGGGTGGCGGCGGCTCGCATCGAATCGGACTCGCGTGCAGGGAAATTCGGTCCGCCGGTGGCGGGCCTCGAACTCGCGCCGGACTCCGTTCCAGCCTCCGCGCCGGGGCCGGCAGGGCCACCCGCGTCGGCTGGGGCGGCAGGCCGACCGGTCGCATCCGCCTCGCGCTCGGCCGTACTCGCGCCGGCGTGTGCTTCCGCCGTCGCGGAAGTACCTGCTGCCATTCCGTTTCCGCCGATCGGAGCCCCCGCGGGCGCCCCGGCGTCCGCCAGGATGCGCGCCACACCCCGCTCCCTGGGAGTCGCCATACCCCGCGCCGCGGCCGCTCTGGCACGGCGGGAGACGCCTTCGTTCTCCGGGCCGTAGCCCACCAGCACCGACTGCCGCCCGCCCGCCTGCTCGGAGGTGGCGGACACGGCTGTCTCAGGGTGCGGGGAGCCGACGGTCGACTCGGGATGCGTTGAGCCGGAAGCGCTTCCGGAGACGGTCGCGTCGGATTCGGCCGCCGGTGCTGCCGCCGTGGTCGCTATGCGAATCAGGGGCGCGCCGACCAATACCGTTTCGCCGGGTTCGGCGAGCAGTTCCGTCACGGTGCCCGCGTACGGGCTGGGCAGTGCCACCTGTGCTTTCGCGGTTTCGACTTCGGCGATGATCTGGTTCAGCTCGACCGTGTCGCCGACCGCCACCGACCAGGACACCAATTCGGCGTCCGCTAAACCCTCGCCGAGATCGGGCAGCCGGAATTCCATGACCTGACGCTGATTATCCACCGAGCTTCCTCCGTGCGTGACCGATTAGGCGGCGAGCGTGCGATCGACCGCGGCGAGAATGCGGTCGGGGTCGGGCAGGTGGTGCCGTTCGAGTTTAGCGGGGGGATAGGGGATGTCGTGCCCGCCTACCCGCAATATCGGCGATTCCAGCTGGTAGAAGCAGCGTTCGGTGATGCGGGCGGCGATTTCCGCGCCGAGCCCGCCGAATACGGGGGCTTCGTGCACGATCACCAGTCGCCCGGTCTTGCGCACCGAGGTTTCGATGGTGTCGAAATCGATCGGCGACAAGCTGCGCAGATCGATCACCTCCAGCGAATGCCCTTCGGACGCCGCGATATCGGCGGCGGTGAGCGCGGTGGCGACGGTGCCGCCGTAGGCCACGACGGTGGCGTCCGTCCCGCTGACGCAGACCCGCGCCTGGTCCAGGGCCAATCCGCCGTCCCGGTCCAGCGCCGCGAAATCCACGTCGGCTTTGTCCCAATACCGCCGTTTCGGTTCGAAGAACACCACCGGATCGTCGAGCGCGACGGCCTGCCGGATCATCAGATACGCATCGGCCGGATTGCTCGGCGACACCACCCGCAGCCCGGCGGTGTGCGCGAAATACGCCTCCGGCGATTCCGAATGATGCTCCACCGACCCGATCCCGCCACCGAACGGAATGCGAATGGTGATGGGCGCGACCACTTTTCCGCGCGTCCGATAGTGGATTTTGGCGACCTGGCTGACGATCTGGTCGAAGGCCGGATACACGAATCCGTCGAACTGAATTTCACAAACCGGCCGCAACCCCCGCAAGGCCATTCCGAAAGCCGTTCCCACGATTCCGGATTCGGCCAGCGGGGTATCGATGACCCGATTGTTCCCGAAATCCTTTTGCAGCGTATCGGTCACCCGGAACACGCCGCCCAGCCGCCCGATGTCCTCACCCATGAGCACCACCTTGGGATCGTCCTCCAAGGCCCGGCGCAACCCGAAGTTGATCGCGCCCGCGAATGTCGTCTTCATGACTGGGCTCCCTCCAGGTAGGCGGTGTACTCGCGGCGTTCTTCCTCGATCAGCCGGTGCGGGGTGGCATAGACGTGCTCGAAGAGTTGCGTGACCTCCGGGTCCGGCATGTTCAGGGTGGCGCTGCGCAGCCGCGCCGCCACCGCATCGGCGCGCACCGCCACCTCCTGTTCGAAGTCGCTGTCCCACAGCTCTTCTCGTTGCAGCAACAGCCGCAATCGATCGATGGGATCGCGCCGCTGCCACAGTTCGAGTTCAGCGGCGGTGCGGTACCGGGTGGGATCGTCGGCGGTGGTGTGCGGCCCCATCCGGTAGGTGATGGCCTCGATGAACGACGGCCCACCGCCGGACCGGGCCCGAATCAGGGCCTGCCGGGTCACCGCCAGCACGGCCAGCGCGTCGTTCCCGTCCACCTGCACCCCGGGAATCCCGTAGCCGACGGCCCGCCGCGCGATCGGCGTCGCACTCTGCACCCGCACCGGCGCGCTGATGGCCCAATGATTGTTCTGGCAGAAGAACACCACCGGCGCACTCCAGCTCGCCGCGAACCCGAGCGCCTCGGCGATATCGCCCTGGCTGGTGGCCCCGTCCCCGAAGTAGGCGATGGTGGCGATCTCCGCGCCCTCGAGATGTGCGGCGAACGCGTATCCGGTGGCGTGTAACCCCTGCGCCCCCACCACGATCGCCGGATTGGTCATCTTGACCGCGTCGGCATCCCAGCAGGAGTGCGCGACCCCGCGCCACAGCGTCGTCATCTGCTCCGGCGGCACGCCGCGGCACCAGGCCACGCCCGCCTCGCGGTAACTACAGAACACATAATCGTCGGCGCGCAACGCATGCGCGGAGCCGATCTGCGCGGCCTCCTGCCCGAGCAGCGGCGGCCACAATCCGAGCTGACCCTGCCGCTGCAACGCGGTCGCCTCGGTATCGATCCGCCGCGCGATCACCATGTCGGTGTACATGGCCCGCAAACGTTCGGCATCGATGTCGGCGACCAGTGGGGCGTGGACGCGATCGTGCACGCGCCGGCCGTCGGGCTGGATCAACTGCACCGGATAGGCGTTCTTCTCGGGCATGGGTATCGCCTCCTCGAAACACCGGGTACACCGTCATCGCCGGAGGATTGTGTCCTGTGAGCAACCGGTGTGTGTCCTGTATCACACAGCATCCTCCTTCGGGCGAACTGCGCAAGCACCGACACGGCAACTGAGCAGAATGCTCGGTTGAACCGGGGTGGGGGGTGTCATACTGCCTGACATGTCCAGTAGGGAGCCCGCTACCGGAACGATCGACGCCACCGATGCCCGGCTGTTGCTGGAATTGGTCGCCAACCCCCGCGCGACCGGCGTGGAACTCGCGGCCCGCCTGGGTCTTTCGCGCAATACGGTGCAGGCCAGATTGGCGCGCTGGGAGACCAACGGCGTCCTGGCCAGCTTCGAGCGCCGGGTGGAACCGCGCGCCCTCGGCTACCCCCTCTCGGCCTTCGTGGCGGTGGTGGTCGACCAGCATCAACTCGACTCCGTGGTCGCCGAACTGGCCGAGATTCCCGAGGTCACCGAGGTCTGCGGGATGACCGGCCCCACCGATCTCACGGTCCGCGTGGTCGCGCAGGACGCCGACGACCTCTACCGGATCACCGGCCACATTCTCGAGATCCCCGGTGTCGAACGCACCAATATGGCCCTGATCATGCGCTCGCTCGTCGGTCCCCGCACCACCTCCCTGCTGAACCGTCTCGCCGGCGCCGACACCGCCCCCGCCCGCCCCGCCGAGGACCTCGACCTGCGCTGACCGCGGTGACGCGCGTGCGGTAATTCAGTCCAGTTTCGGGCGATTGGCCGCTGACTCGGGGGTGACTGGACCGCCACGATGGCGCGATGAGTACCAGCACAACCAGCGACTCGCCGGCGGTCGAGACCGCGCCCGAAACCGGGATCGGGCAGCCGATCGGGGCCGGGATCGTCACCGCGCTGGTCGGTTTCACCAGTTCGTTCGCGGTGGTGCTGGCCGGGCTGACCGCCATGGGAGCTACTGCGGGGCAAGCGGCTTCGGGGCTGCTCGCGGTCTGCGTCACGCAGGGCTTGGGGATGCTGGTGCTGAGCCGCCGCTATCGAATGCCGATCACACTGGCCTGGTCCACGCCCGGGGCGGCGCTGCTGGCGAGCACCGGGATGGTGGCGGGCGGCTGGCCGGCGGCGGTGGGCGCGTTCGTGGTGGCGGGGATTCTCATTGTGCTGACCGGTTTCTGGCAGCGACTGGGCGCGCTGATCGCGGCGATTCCGGTGGAGATCGCGCAGGCCATGCTGGCGGGTGTGCTGCTGCCGCTGTGCCTCGCGCCGGTGAAGGCGTTGACGGTGAGCCCGGCGGTGGTGGTGCCGGTCATCGTGACGTGGCTGCTGTTGCAGCGGTTCGCGCCGCGCTGGGCGGTGCTCGCGGCGTTCGCCGTGGCGGCCGCGGGCGCGACGATCGACATCGTCGTCACCCATCGCGCACTGGACTTCGCGGCCATGGTGCCGCGCGTGGAATTGACTGTGCCGCATTGGAGTTGGCAGGCGCTGATCGGCGTCGCGGTTCCGTTGTACATCGTCACCATGGCGGCGCAGAACATTCCCGGCACCGCCGTCATGAAGACCTTCGACTATCAGGTTCCGTGGCGGGCGGCCATGAGCGTCACCGGCCTCGGTACCGTGCTCGGCGCGTTCGCGGGCGGGCACGCCATCAACCTGGCCGCCATCAGCGCCGCCCTCTCCGCCGCCCCGGCCGCGCACCCGGACCCGAAACGCCGCTGGATCGCCGCGTTCACCGCGGGCCTCGGCTACCTCGTCCTCGCTCTCGCCTCCGGAGCCCTCGTCACCCTGGTCGCCGCCGCCCCGAAGGGTGTCCTGGAAACCGTTGCGGGCCTTGCCTTGATCGCGACCCTGGCGGCGGCCCTGACCGCCGCCCTCACCCCGGCCGAGCACCGCTCCGCGGCCGCCCTCACCTTTCTGGTCGCCGCCTCCGGTGTCACCCTGCTCGGCATCGGTGCCGCCTTCTGGGCCCTGGTCGCAGGATTGATCGTTCGCTGGCTGCTGCGTCCCGCCACCTGACGAGCACCGCCCCCCGGCCGTGGTCGCGGGGGCGTGGGTGGGCTTTCGGCGCGGCGGCGGAGCGGGCTGCGTAGGGTGGGGGCGACGTCTTCAGGTGCGGAATTTCTGCGAAGAGGAGTGGGCTTGAGCGCGGTGCTGATCTCGGCCGGGGAACTTCAGGAGCGGTTGGCGGGCGGGGATTCCCGGACCCGGTTGCTCGATGTGCGGTGGGCGCTGGGGGATCCGGACGGTCCGCAGCACTATCTGGACGGACACATTCCGGGTGCGGTGTTCGTGGATCTGGAGACCGAGCTGGCCGCACCGCCCTCGCCCGCGAAGGGGCGGCACCCGATGCCGGATATCGCGCATTTGCAGAAGTGCGCGCGCAGTTGGGGTGTGCGCGAAGGGGATACGGTCGTGGTCTACGACGCCACCGGCGGGATGGCGGCGGCGCGGGCCTGGTGGCTGCTGCGCTGGGCGGGCATGCCGGAGGTGTTCATTCTCGATGGCGGGCTGCCGGCGTGGGAACGCGCGGGCGGGAAGATCGTCTCGGGTGAGGAGCCCGACCCCGAGACCGGCGATGTGGTGCTGACCTCCGGAAATATGCCGGTGATCGACGCCGACGCCGCCGCGTCCTGGGCGGGCCTGCTGCTGGATGCCCGTGCGGGCGAACGCTATCGGGGCGAGGTGGAGCCGATCGACCCGCGCGCGGGACATATTCCAGGTGCCGTCAGCGCGCCGACCGCCGAAAACCTCACGGCCGAGGGGCTTTTCAAGCCGGTCGACGAATTGCGTTCGCGTTTCCAGGGTTTCGGCTCCGGTCAGGTCGCCGCCTACTGCGGCTCCGGGGTGACGGCCGCCCACCAGGTGGCCGCCTTGGCCGTAGCGGGCATCGATGCCGCGCTCTACCCGGGTTCCTGGTCGCAGTGGTCCAACGACCCGAAGCGGCCCGTCGCCACCGGCCCCGAGCCGCTGTAACCAGGGCGTATCGCCCGCCCGGACCGCGTTTCAGTCCGGCTTGACGGCGGTCAGGATGCCGACCGGGAAGCGGCTGGTGCGGTACTCGATATCGGTGAAGCCGATGTCCGTCAGCACTTTCCGGTACCGCTGAACGTCCACCGCGGCCAGCGGATCGCCGGACCGGCCGCCAGCCCGGTCGTGCCCGCGCCCGCTGTCGTGCGCGTGCTGGCCGTGTTCGTGCCCGCCGCGTGCGTGCCGCCGGGCCGACACCCGGGCCATGAAACGGATCGCGGCGCTGCTGATTCCGCTGGTCGGGGTGGCGTCGGCGAGCATGAGCCGTCCGCCGGGGCGCAGGATGCGGTGGATCTGCCGCAGCGCCCGTTCGCGTTCGGTGTCGGGGATGTGGTGCATGGCGAAGGTGGAGGTGGCGACGTCGAAGGCGGCGTCGGGCTGGGTCAGGGACTGGGCGGGGGAGAGCTCGAAGCGGCAATTGGCGGGCGAGTGCGTGCCGGCGTAGTCGATCATCGGGGCCGAGGGGTCGACGCCGACCACCTGCCCACGGGGTCCGACGCGTTCGCTCATCGCACGCACCAACCGGCCGGGACCGCAGCCGATATCGACGGCGTGATCGCCGGATCGCACGCCACTGGCGTCGGCGAGTTCCGCGATGAGCCGGTCGGCCCGGCCGAGGAAGAACAGATCGGTGAGCAGGTTGTAGCGGCGGGGCCAGGTGATCAGGGCGCCGATTTGCCGAGATTCGGTTCCGGAGGCTTGTTCGTTTCGGGTCATGTGTCCATCATCGAAGGATGGAAAAGTCCAGGCCAGAACCAGAATTGGCGAATCCGTACGGTTCCGGACACGATGCCGGAAAGTGTGCGGAAACGCCCGTTCCGTCGCCGCCGGTGGATCGGCGGGTGCGGCGCACTCGGCTGGCACTGCACCAGGCGCTGATCGAACTCATGAGCGCGGGACCGTACGAGCGGATCACGGTGCAGGACATCATCGATCGCGCGGACGTGGGGCGGTCGACCTTCTACGCTCACTATCGCGATAAGGACGATCTGCTGGTGGTCAGTTGTACCGAACACGTGCGGACGATGATTTCCCGCGAACTCGCCGCCCGCCCGGCCGAACCGTCACCGCTGGCCCCGGTGTCGATCCTGTTCCGGCTCGCCGGTGAGCATCCGCGGGTCTATCGCCCGCTTGTCGGTCCGCGCGCGAATGCCACCGTGTTGCGGGCGGTCCGGCAGATGTACGCCGAGCTGCTGACCGAACATCTGGGTCCGCACCTGGACCGGAAGCCCGCCGAGTCGGCCGCGGCCATCACCTTCCTGTCCTGGGGGGTGCTCGGCCTCCAGGAGGCGGTGGTGGACGAGCGCGATCCGCTCACCGCGGCGCAGGCGTTCCGGCTCTTCGGTGAATTATGGGCAGGTTCGGGCTATGCGGGCGAGCGCGTCGCGGTCGGCGGCGGTGACCGGTAGCTCGTAGCGGGTGGCGACGGTGAGGTACTTGCCGGCGTAGAAACAGTGCCCGGCTCGCGAGGGCGGCAACCAGTCGCCGGGTGTGCGATCGCCCTTGTCCTGGTTGGTCTTTCCGTCCACGGCCAGCAGATTGACCTCCACGTCGTTGGCGAACCGCAGCCGTTGCGCCGCATTCCATCCGGACGCGCCCATATCCCAGGCCGCCGCCAGCGGATACACGTGATCGATCTGAATATCCTTGGCATCGGATTTGGTGAACTCGATGCGCTTGCCGGTGTACGGATCATCGAGCGTGCCCGAGACCACGACACAGTCGCCCTTGCGCACAACCGCTGAAAGCTGTTGCCCCAGAACGTTGTTCCTGGTGTCGCAACCGTCGTGCCCACCCGGCGCGTCCTGGTCGTCACTCCACGCCGGCCCGAACACGCACCCCTGCCCGCTCTTGCACCCGCGCTCGTATCCGCCCGGATGCCCGCGCGCATCGACGACTCGTACTGCGGCCAGCAGCTTTTCGATCTCCGCCCGGGCCGGACTGCCGGGCGCGGGCGCGGTTTCCCCGCTGATAGCTGTGCACCCTGTCGCTAGCAGTATCAGCGCGGCGAGCACCGCGAGCGCGGCCGGAATCCGAGAAAAGCGGGACCCGTGAAGTGCTGACACACCACGGGTCTACCCGAAAGCGGCTGTCCTACGCCGCTTTCGAGCGTCTTCGCGCGACCCGCGCGGGCGTGTCTACAACCAGGCGTGGGCGAGCAGGTCGTCCGCCGCGGTCTCGGAGAGTTGCGGTGGATACCGCATGGATTGGATGGATTCGCTGTGCGCGCCATCGTGGCCGATCAGCCAGGAGCCGCCGCGATCCTCGCATTCGGCGATCTTGGCGAAGGTGGTGAGCAGGAACGTGATGGAATCACGCGGATCGACGGTCCGTGCCAGACGCTGTGATTCTCCCGGCCTGGACAGATCCAGCCAGACCCCGGACTGCCCGTCCAGGCGCATCCCCACGATCTTGGTCGTGTCCACGAAGGTGAACTTGCGTCGTTCCCACGGCGTTGTCGGCGTGAAGCTCTGCTCGAGCACTTGGAGCAGAATCGTCATCTCCACGGCCTCCCTCGGTATCGAAAGTGCCACGGCTCCGGATTGAGTCGCGGTGGATTATCAGGGTGCGCCCCCGCCGGCCGTCGCCGAATCCCGTCGCGGACGGGCACAAGCGACCTCGCCGTATGCGGTGACCTGCGGATATCCAAGTATGTTCCGATACGGCGGAAAAAAGAAGACCCGGCGGGGGTGGTGATTTGCCGGATTTCCGCAATGCCCCGGATGACACCTCGGAAACACGGCATAACGGGTTGATTCCGGGCTGTCGGACCCGGCTGATTTGATGGTCGGATGCTGCACGGACTGTGGTCACCGGGCTCGGGCTTGCTGCTGTGGCACCACCCGGGTGCGGCCACGGCCGCCGCGGCGTCCCCCGGCGAGCCGCTGACCACGGTCGATGCCGCGAATCTGCCCGATCCGCTGGGCGCGATCGTGCGGTCGGCCAAGTTCCGGCACCAGGCCGAGGTGCTGGTGAACGGGGAGTACGGCCCGGAGCGCGCACAGGTCCGCGCGCACGCCCTGGCCCCCGAATCCGCCGCCCGGGTACTGCTGCAAGCGCTGCCCAGCGGGACCGTGGCCGGGGATCTGCGCTTCCTCGCGCATGTTGCCAGGGGGGTGGACCGCTGGGTGCGGGCCGGGCGGATCGTGCCCGAGGTCCGGCGCGAGGACGGCGAATGGTGGGTGCGCTGGCGGCTGGTCGGCGGGCAGCGGCAGCGCGCCTGGCTGGCCGAGCTCGCCGTGGCCCTGCCGCCGGCCCTGAAGGTCGCCGGGCAGCCCGCCACGGTGCTGGAGAACTTGGTCGCCGAGCTGACCGACCCCATCGCCCGCATCCGCCTGGATGCCGGCGCCGCCCCGGAGGGTGAATCGCATCCGCTGCTCGCCGCCCTGCTCGCGGCCGAACCCCTGGAGACGGGTTCGCATCGGGTGGCGGCGGTGCTGGAGGACTGGCGGACCAGCCTGACGGTGGACGAGCCGGAGTTGCTGTTGCGGCTGCTGGAGCCCGAGGAGGAGGACACCGGGGGGTTGTGGCGGCTGGAGGTGTGCCTGCGCACGGAAGGTGAAGCGCCGCAACCGGTGCTGCTGCCCGGCGATCCACTGCTGGTGCGGATCGCGGGGGAGAAGCTGGCCGCGGCCAAGCAGGCGTATCCCCGGCTGCGGGATCTGCCCGGGGACGCCCGGAGCATGGATTTGTTCCTGCCGACCGAGGTCGTGATGGATCTGGTCGCGCACGGCGCGTCGGTGCTGCAAGCCGCCGGGGTGAAGCTGCTGCTGCCGCGCGCTTGGCGAGTGGCCGCGCCGACCATGAAATTGCGGGTGCAGAGCCCGGCCGCGACCGAAAGCGCGGTCGGGCTACAGGGTTTGGTGAAGTTCCGCTGGGAGCTGGCGCTCGGCGACATCGTGCTCACCCCCGCCGAGATGCACCGGCTGGTGCAGTCCAAATCGGATCTGGTGCAGTTACGCGGCGAGTGGGTGCAGGCGGATCATCGAATGCTGGCCGCGGCCGCCGACTATGTGGCGGGCCGGACCGACGGCACCGAGACCACCATCGGCGGGCTCTTCGCCGAACTGGCGCAGAGCCCGGTGCTCGGGGTGCCGCTGGAGGAGGTCAGCGCGACCGGCTGGGCCGCACAGCTTTTCGACGCCGACCACGCGATCGAACCCGTTCCCGATCCGGTCGGCTTGAAGGCGCAGCTGCGGCCGTATCAGCAGCGCGGCCTGACCTGGCTCGCCACCATGAGCCGGCTCGGCTGCGGCGCGATCCTGGCCGACGATATGGGTTTGGGTAAGACGGTGCAGGTACTGGCGCTGCTGGTGCACGAGCGGGAAACCGTTGCCCGGGAACCGGATTCCGCGCCGATCGGCCCCACCCTGCTGGTCTGCCCCATGTCGGTGGTCGGCAACTGGCAGCGCGAAGCCGAACGGTTCGCACCCGATCTGCGGGTGCTCGTCCATCACGGCAACGCCCGCCGTTCGGGTGCGGAATTGGATGCGGCGGTGGCGCATTCGGATCTGGTGATCACCACCTACGCCCTGCTGGCCCGGGATGTGGAGGAGCTGAAGGGGCAGCCCTGGCAGCGCGTGGTGCTCGACGAGGCCCAGCACATCAAGAACGCCGGCACCCGCCAGGCCCGCGCCGCGCGACTGGTGCAGGCGCGACATCGCTTGGCGCTCACCGGAACCCCGGTGGAGAACCGCCTGGAGGAGCTGCGCTCCATCCTGGACTTCGCCAACCCGAAACTGCTCGGCAAGCCCAAGGACTTCCATGCGCGCTTCGCGGTGCCGATCGAACGCGAGCAGGACGCCAATGCCGTCACCCGGCTCAAGGCCATCACCTCGCCGTTCGTGCTGCGCCGGGTGAAGACCGATCCGGCCGTCATCTCCGACCTGCCGGAGAAGATCGAGATGACGGTGCGCGCCAACCTCACCGTGGAGCAGGCCGCGCTGTATCAGGCGGTGCTGGACGATATGTCGGCCAAACTGAAGTCCGCCAAGGGGATGGAGCGCAAGGGCGCGGTGCTGGCCGCGCTCACCCGGCTCAAGCAGGTGTGCAATCACCCCGCGCACTATCTGAGCGACGGTTCGGCGCTGCTGCGGCGCGGCCACCATCGGTCCGGGAAGCTGGGGCTGGTGGAGGACATTCTGGAGTCCGTCATCGCCGACGGCGAGCGGGCGCTGCTGTTCACCCAGTTCGCCGAGTTCGGAAATCTGGTGGCCCCGTATCTGACCGAGCGTTTCGGCACCGAGGTGCCGTTCCTGCACGGCGGGGTGAGCAAGCAGCGCCGCGACGATATGGTCACCGGTTTCCAGTCCGAGGACGGCCCGCCGCTCATGCTGCTCTCGCTCAAGGCCGGCGGCACCGGTTTGAACCTGACCGCCGCCAATCACGTGGTGCACCTGGATCGCTGGTGGAATCCGGCGGTGGAGAACCAGGCCACCGACCGCGCCTTCCGGATCGGCCAGCGCAAGGATGTGCAGGTGCGCAAGCTGGTCTGCGTGGACACCATCGAGGAGCGGGTGGACGACATGCTCCGGGGCAAGAGCCGGCTCGCGGATCTGACGGTGACCTCCGGGGAGAAGTGGATCACCGAACTGGGTAATGACGAACTGCGCGAACTGTTCGCTCTGGGTGCGGAGGCGGTCGGCGAATGAGCCCGTACGTGGATTACTCGGAGTTCGGCAAGCGGCGGCCGGTGCAGGGCGGGGTGGCCGCGCGCAGTCAGCGCGGTGCGGCCTTCGCCAAGACCTGGTGGGGCCGTTCGTTCCTGGAGGCCGTCGAGCAGGTGGCCGACGCGGGCCGCTTGACGCGTGGTCGCACCTATGCCCGTGCGGGGCAGGTGATCAGCTATCACCTGGAGCCCGGCGCGGTCGGCGCGGAGGTGCAGGGCAGCCAGCCGCGTCCGTTCATCTGCGTGCTCACCCTGCGGCAATTGCGTGACGAGCGGCTCGACGAATTGGTGGAGCTGGTGCGTTCGACGCCGGGCATGCTCGGTGAGATCGCCGCCGGCACCCTGCCCAAGGCGTTGGGTCCGCTGCTGCTCCCCACCACCGCCTCCGAACTCGACTTCTCCTGCACCTGCCCGGATATGGGCTGGCCCTGCAAGCATGTGGCGGCGGTCTGCTACGTGCTGGCCGAGCGGCTGGACGAGCGGCCGATCGACATGCTCACCCTGCGCGGGGTGGAGCTGGACGCGCTCATCGGCAGCGTTCAGCAGGCCGGAGCGGGGCAGGAGTCCACCGATATCTACGGCGACGACACCACGCTGCCGGGCCTGCCGAAACCCGACTTCCGCCCGGCGCCGGAGGATCTGGACGCGATACTGCTGCGGCAGGCGCTGCGCATGACGGCCGAGGACGAGCGCGGCGCCGAGAGCGGGCTACGTCAGCTTCGCGCCCTGTACCGCTCGCTGGGTGCGTGATCCACCGCCGGTACCTGCTCGAATCGGTAGTCGTCGAGGCTGAAATGCCCTGCCCGCCAGGCGGCTTCGACGGTGCTCATGGGACGCAGTGGCACATCGCCGTTCCTGTCGAAGTAGTAGCTGTTGGACAGGGCGCAGCTGTCCTGCCAGAACACCTGAGTGCCACGGCGATTCAGCATTTCGCGGAAGTAGCGGTCATTGGCTTCGCCGGTCACCTCCACGCGGGTGGACCGCTGCTTGCGGGCCCGGCGGAGCAGCCGCAGAATATGCCGGGTCTGCATCTCGATGAGCGTGAAGTACGAGGATCCGTTGTAGCCGTAGGGTCCGATGATGGTGAAGAAGTTCGGGAACCCGGGCACGCTGACGCCCTCGTAGGCTTGCAGCCGGTTCTCGTCCCACCAGTCCTCCAACCGCACCCCCGCGCTGCCGTGCAGGTCGAAGGTGGGCATATTGCCCGATTCCATGACCTTGAAGCCGGTCGCCATGATGAGCACATCCACCTCGTGATCGGTTGCGGCGGTGCGCAATCCGGTCGCGGTGAGCTCGGTGATCGGATCGGTCTCCAAGGTCACGTTGTCGCGGTTGAACGTCTTCAGGTAGTCGTTGGAGAACGACGGGCGCTTACAGCCCAGCGCATAGCGGGGCGTGAGCTTGTCCCGTACCTCCGGATCGTCGACCTGATCTCGCAGGTGTGCCAACCCGGTGCGCTCACCCAGCTTCACCGCCGGCAGCACCTTGTAATAGTGCGCGCTGAGCGGGAACGTGATCTCCACGAACGCCTGGCTGAGCAGCCGGGTCAGCAGTTGCCCGCCCGGCAGCCGCATGATGGCACGAACCGCCGGGGAGATCGGGGCGTCCGGCCGGGGCAGGCACCAGATCGGGGTGCGCTGGAAGACAACGAGTTTCGCGACTTCCGGGGCGATCTCCGGAATCACCTGCACGGCCGATGCGCCCGTGCCGATGATGCCCACCCGTTTACCGCGCAAGTCCTGGGTGTGATCCCAGCGCGCGGTGTGCATGATGATGCCCGTGAACCGCTCCGCGCCCGGAATATCGGGCAGCTTGGGCCGCGTCAGCACCCCGGTCGCACCGATCAGGTATCGCGCGGTGAGCTCTTCACCCGCGGCGGTCCGGACCCGCCACAGATGCAGTTCGTCGTCGAAATCCGCGCGAGCGACGGTGGTGCCGAAGCGGATTCGCGGCCGCAGCCCGTACTTGCGCACGCACTTCTCGGCGTAGGCTTCGAGCTCCCTACCGGGCGCGTACACCCGCGACCACGAGTTCTGCTGTTCGAACGAGTACTGGTAACTGAAGGACGGAATATCCACGGCGATGCCGGGGTAGGTGTTCCAATGCCAGGTGCCGCCCACACCGTCGGCCTCGTCGAGAATCACGAAATCCTCGAATCCGGCTTTGCGCAGGGCGATTCCCATGCCGATGCCCGAGAATCCGGCTCCGACGATCAGGATCTCGTGGTCGACAACGGTGCTCATAGTCCGTCCTCCGCGTAGATGATGCAGTCCACCCGATGCTCGATCCCGTCCACGGTGCGAATGCCCAGCGGGGCGAGCCGGGCGATGGGCCAGGTGATCAGGGTGCAGCCGGGGCTTTCCAAGGCTCGGTAATAGTGGTTGTGCAGACGCACCGCGGCGGTGGTGTCGGGGGTCAGTTGCCGCCGCCGCCACGAATCCCGCACCTGCACACGCAGATTCGCCGCTGCCGCCCGCCGCAGCACGGCGGCGGTGAGCCAGTGTGCGGCGCGTGGGTGTTCGGGGGCGCGATCCCCGGGCAGTGGCGGGGCCGAGTCCGAGGGCAGCAGGCCGAGCAGATCCGGGGGGAGCAGGCGCACGACCGCGCACACGCCCGGTAGCGGCGGGCTCGGCAGCACCCACACCGGCGTCTGCTGGAAGACGGTCACCCGGGCCGCCTGCGCCACGATCGGCGGCAGTATCCGGGCCACCGCCGCACCGTCGCCGATCACGGCCGCGTGCTGCCCGCGCAGGTCGAAGTCGTCGCGCCAGCGAGTGCGGCGCAATTGCGGACCCCGGAAGTCCGCCGCCCCGCGTCCACGCCGATCACCGCGCCGGACGGGCGCACTCATTTCGCCACCGGTTCGTGGGTCAGCGCCTTCGACCAGGACGGCGTCCGACCGAGGATCCGTACCGGGAATCGGTCGATGGCCTTGTTCAGTCCGTCGTTGACGGCCTGGATCGGTTGTCGGCGATTGATGGTCGCGAGCCCGTGCGTGCGCACCAGATGGAACAGCGGCAGCCGCTTGATATCCGGGCTGCGCTCGCCCGCCTTCTCGTAGCGGCGGACCGCGTTCCAGAGCTTGTCCTCGTCGAGCCCCATCGCCATGATGTTGGCCGACATGCGGGACAGCAGCGGCGTGTACAGCAGCGCGCCCATCAGGACGGTGGGGCGCAGGGCGTATCCGGCCGTCTCGATGGCGATACGCCGTCCGGGACCCGCGCCGAGCTGTTCGAGAACCTGGAAGCCGACGGCCAGATGCCGGGATTCATCGCTGTTGATATTGCGGAACACCTCTTGGCACAGGGGATCTCGCACCTCGTCGAGGAGGAACTTCACCAATGCGCCGTCCAGGGCGCACTCCAGTGCGGGGATCACGGTGCCGAGTACCGGCAGCGTGAGTCCGTCGCCGTACCGGTCCAGCCACTGGATGATCAGGCGAATGTTCTTGTTGGGCACCGGCATCCGGTCGCCGTCGAGCATTCCCCAGCGGCGCATGAGCGCCAGTTCGGCATTCGCGTGCTTCTGCTCCTCGGCATGGAAGTGCCGGTAGATCTCCTTGAGCGGGCCTTCGGGCGCACGCTTGGTCAGTGCCGCGAACCCGCGCGCACCCACATGTTCGATCCACACCAGATCCGCCATGAATCGGGCCAGGCCGGGCCGCTGCTCCGCGGTGATGAGCTCGGCTCCCGGTGCGTCCCAATCGATATCGGCGAGTGCCCACTGCCGGTCCTTGATCGTGCCGAGCATGTCGGAATATGCGAACGCCATTGTTCAGACTCCTTGCGGGTTACCGCACCAGCCGCTCCAGCAGTCCGGCGGCGCGGGTGTACTGGTCGGGCAGCAGTCGCTTGGACTGCCAGATCAACTTGGCCTCCACCTGGGGGACCACGTAGAACTGGCCGCGGTCCACGGCGTCGAGGGTGGTGCGGGCGATGGCGGCGGGCGGTCGGCCGGTCCAGCGCAGCAGCCGGTCGCCCCAGCGTTCGACGGCTTCGTCGCCGATCGAAACGCCCTCCAGGATGTTGGTTTTCACGGCGGTGGGGCAGAGCACGGTGACCCGCACGCCGGAGCCGGACAACTCGGCCGCGAGGGTTTCCGAGAGCGCCAGCACGCCCGCCTTGCTCACGTTGTACGCCCCCATGCGCGGTGCGGAGCCGAAGGCGGCCGCGGAGGCCACGTTCACGATGGCCCCGTGCCCGGCGGCGCGCAGTCGCGGCGCGAAGACGTGGCAGCCGTGGATGACTCCCCACAGGTTGATGTCGAGCACCTGATGCCATTCGCTCAGCGGCGCATCGCCGATCACGGCTCCGCCGCGCCCGATCCCGGCATTGTTCACCACCACGTCGGCGGGCTTGCCGAACCATTCCTCGGCCGTATCCGCGAGCGCTCCAACCTGATTCAGGCTGCTGACATCGCACACGACTTCGAAGCCCTTACCGCCCGCGTCGGTGACCAGGTCCACGGTCGCCCGCGCCCGCGCCGGATCGATATCGGAGCAGACCACCCGCCCGCCGCGGCTGCCGAGCTCGACCGCGAAGGCCCGCCCGATCCCGCTGCCGGCGCCGGTGACCACCGCGTCCGCTTGCCGGGTGCGGCGAGCGCCGCCGAATGGATTGAGCCGCATGGGAACTCCCGGAGAATCAGCATCCGGGCGGTCAACTGGTGGCATCTGCCATCATTGGCCGCACCTGCCACCAATTAGGCGCGCGGTGCGCTACTTTGTCAAGCATGGACGTCCGCGCACCCGCCCGAACCTGGGGCGGCCGCACCCCCGAGGAACGCCGTGCCGAACGCCGCCGCCGGATACTCGACGCGGCCCTGCACATCTGGCTCGAGCACGGCTGGGCCGCGGTCACCATGCGCGGCGTCTGCACCCGCGCCACCCTCAACGACCGCTACTTCTACGAGCACTTCGCCGACCGCGACGAACTGCTCGGCGCGGTCTGGGACGAGGTCTGCTTCGAAGTCTTCGGTGAACTCTCCGGGGTTGTCGCCGAACACCTTTCGGAGCCGCCCCTGGAGATCCTGCACCGGGCCGTGGCCCGCGCCATCGACCTGCAAGCCAACGGCCACGCCCGCATCCTGTTCGACAATCACGCCGGCAGCCGCGTGCTCGAGGAGCGCCGCAAAGCCACCCTCACCGAGGCCACCGACCTGCTGATCGCCACCGGCCGCCCCTACCTGCGCCCCGGCATCGACGAATCCGCCTTCCGCATGAGCACTCTCATGGGCATCGGCGGCTTCACCGAACTGCTCACCGCCTGGCGCACCGGAACCATCGACGCCGACACCGCCGCCATCGTCGACCATGTCTGCCACACCGCCGACCTGCTCGGCACCCAATACCTGGCGCTGCCGGACTGATCCGGCCGGGCCGGCTCCGCGGCGAAACCCGTGGCCGGACCGATAATGAGGCATGACAGTTGATCGTGAGGTGGGGACCGCACTGGCGCGGTTGGTCGAGGAAGGGGTGCTCACCGGGGACCAGCGCGATGCCGTGGTGGCGGCGGTCGTCCGGGAGCGGGCGGCCCGGCACCCGCCGGCGCGGCTGATCGCGGAGATCGCGGCCTATGCGGGAACCGGGTTGGTGCTCGCCGGGCTGATCGTGCTGGTCGACTCGTCCTGGGACGACCTGGGCCGGGCCGGCAAACTGCTGACGGTGGCCCTGATTTCGATCGGGCTGATCGCCGGCGGCGCCGCGCTGGCGGGTGGGCGGCGCGGGCTCTTCCAGGCCGACGGCGGCGCGCGCACCGGCCCCACCCGGCTGGCGGCCACCTTGTTCGCGCTGGCTTCGATATCGGTCGCGCTGCTGGTGGGGCTGGCCATCGATGACCAGGGTGGGGACACCGCATGGGTGTGGGGCGCGGTGGTGGGCGCGGCGATCGCGATGCTCGGCTACGCGGCGCTGCCCTCGCTGCTGGGCCTGCTGGCCTGCGCCTGGTTCTCGGCCCCGGCGGTGGCGGGCGTGATCGGGGTGTGGGCCGATCTCGACGACTTCCGGGTCGGGCTGGCGCTGGCCGGGCTGGCCGGAATCTGGCTGGCGGCAAGCCGGCTCGGGCGCGCGGTCCCGGTCTGGGCCGGGTACCTCATCGCGCTCGTGATCGCCGCGGTGGGCGCGGAGTTCGCCGGTGACCACGCGCCGGGCTGGACCACGGCGATACTGCTGCTGACCGCGGCGGCCTGCTTCACGCTCTACTTCACCGACCGCAACGCCGTGCTGGTGCTCGGCGGCGGAGCGTTCGTGACCTTCGCGGTGGTGCAGGCGGTATGGGAGTGGACCGATCACTCGGTAGGCGCGGCCGTGATCATCCTGGTCGCCGGTGCGGTCGTGCTCGGTATCGGCGGGCTCCGGCTCGGTCGTGGCTGAGGCCGGGGCCGAGCCGGCGGCGATTCGCCAGTCGTGGACCGCTTTTCAGAAGTTGTCGACGCCGTACACGCGTTGCGCGGTGGTGCGGAAGACCTGTTCGAGGGCGGCGGCGTCCGCGCCGTGATCGGTGAGCGCCGTCGCCACCGCCTCGGCGGCATCGGGGATGCTGGTAATCGGTTTGTCCACCGGGAAATTCGATCCCCACAGCAGCCGGTCCGCCCCGAACACGTCCAGGGCGTGATGCAGCATCGGCGAAATCCGTTCCAGCAGTACGGGAACGGGCGTCGTCTCACCGCGCGGCGGGACGGGGTGCCCGAGGATCGGCATCATCAGGCCGCTGACCTTGGCCACCACATTCGGATGCGCGGCCAGCGCGGCGATATCGTCGCGCCAGCGCACGAACAGCTCACGCCGTTCGCCCGGATTGCGCCCGGTGTGCTTGCCCACCGGGCCGAAAACGCCTGCGGGCGTGCCGAGATGGTTGAGCACGATGGTGGCGTCCGGATAGCTCGCGGCCAGCGCCGTCACCTCCGGCAGCTGCTGCGAGAACACCCACGCTTCGAAGGAGAGCTTGCGTTCGGCGAGCGCGGCGAAGCCATCCAGGAAACGGGAATCGGTCAGTGCCCCGGGCCGTTCGGCGTGCGAACGGATGGCGGCATCGGAATGGTGTTCGACGCGGGTGCGAATGCCCCGGAACAGGGGTGAGGCGGCGCGGTGCGCGTCGAGCAGTTCGGCGAAGCCGGGTTGCGCGGGGTCGGCCGCGCCGACGATGGCGCCCAAGGCCGGGGTGTCCACCCCGAACGGCAGGCTTGCCACCCAGCGGGTTTCGTCCGCCGGACCGAGCCGGCCCTTACCGGACCACTCCACCTCGATATGCACAATGGCCTCGACGGGCACCTCACCCGCGTCGGTGCGATAGTCCGCGGGCAGATAAGGACCCGCGTAAGCCGTTGGGTCACCGACGAATTCACGATCCCGGCGCGGCGCGAGCCGCTTGGCCAGCTCCATCGGAACGGGCAGGTAGTGGAGCAACTTGGCTACGCCACTGAACTCGCGGGGCGTGGTGAACGGATCCCACTGGTGGATGTGCGCATCGACGACTGTCATTCCCGCAAGGTCCATGACGTCCCTTCCGTCCGAATCGGCCGATTCGGATTGTCACACATTCCGACGGTACTGACCTCCAACAGTGAAGAACGTATCGGTGATCTGCTGCAAGGTACAGACCCGCGCGGCATCCATCAGCACCTCGAAGACATTGGCATCCCCGGCCGCCGCCGTGGCCAGCGCCGCGAGCGCCGCGGGCGACTCGCCGCGATGGCGCTCGGTGAACTCGCGCACCCGTTCCAGCTGCGACTGCTTCTCGCTCTCGGTGCCGCGCGCCAGCTCCAGCACCCGCTGCTCCTCGCCGTGCGGATTGCGAAAAGTGTTGACGCCGATGATCGGCAGGCTGCCCTCGTGCTTGCGCCGCTCGTAGAGCATGGATTCGTCCTGGATGCGCCCGCGCTGGTATCCGGTCTCCATCGCCCCGAGTACCCCGCCGCGTTCACTGATCCGCTCGAATTCGGTCAGCACCGCCTCTTCCACCAGATCGGTCAGCTCGTCGATGACGAAACTGCCCTGGAGCGGGTTCTCGTTCATGGCGAGCCCCCATTCCCGGTTGATGATGAGCTGAATGGCCAGCGCCCGGCGCACCGATTCCTCGGTGGGCGTGGTGACCGCCTCGTCATAGGCGTTGGTGTGCAGGCTGTTGCAATTGTCGTAGACCGCGATGAGCGCCTGGAGCGTGGTGCGAATGTCGTTGAAGCTCATCTCCTGTGCGTGCAGCGACCGGCCCGAGGTCTGAATGTGGTACTTGAGTTTCCGGGAGCGGTCGTTGGCCCCGTACTTGTCGCGCATGGCGATCGCCCAGATGCGCCGCGCCACCCGGCCGATCACCGAGTATTCGGCGTCCATGCCATTGGAGAAGAAGAAGGAAAGGTTCGGCGCGAAGTCGTCGATGTGCATGCCGCGCGCGAGATACGCCTCGACGTAGGTGAATCCGTTCGCCAGCGTGAAGGCCAGCTGGCTGATGGGGTTCGCGCCCGCTTCGGCGATGTGATATCCGGAGATCGACACCGAGTAGAAATTGCGAATGCTGTTGCGGACGAACCATTCCTGAATATCGGCCATCATGCGCAGGCTGAATTCAGTGGAGAAGATACAGGTGTTCTGGCCCTGATCCTCCTTCAGGATATCGGCCTGCACGGTGCCGCGAACGGTGGCGAGGGTGCGGGCGCGCAAATCGGCGGCTTCCGCCGCGGTGGGCGCGCGGCCTTCGGTGGCCGAGAACTGTTCCAGCGCTTGATCCATGGCGGCATTGAGATAGAACGCCAGGATGGTCGGCGCGGGGCCGTTGATGGTCATGGAGACCGAGGTGCCGGGCGCGTCCAGGTCGAAGCCGTCGTAGAGCGCCTTCATATCGTCGAGGGTGGCGATGGAGACCCCGGAGGTGCCGACCTTGCCGTAGATGTCCGGGCGTTCGGCCGGATCGTGGCCGTAGAGGGTGACCGAGTCGAACGCGGTCGAAAGCCGTTTGGCATCAGCGTGTTCCGAGAGCACCTTGAATCGGCGATTGGTGCGGAAGGCATCGCCCTCGCCCGCGAACATGCGCGCCGGATCCTCGTTGTCGCGCTTGAACGGGAAGACGCCCGCGGTGTACGGGAAGTATCCGGGCAGATGCTCGGCGCGCAGGAAACGCAGCAGCTCACCGTGATCGGTGTAGCGGGGGAGCGCCACCCGGGGAATCGAGCTGCCGGACAGCGTTTCCCGGCGCAGGGCGGTGCGCAGCTCCCGATCCCGCACCCGCACCACCTGCTCGTCGCCCGCGTACGACTCGGCCAGCGCCGGCCACCCGGCCAGCAGGGCGGCATTCTCCGGGGACAGTTCGCGGCGGGCGCGATCCAGTAGTTCCGCGACCGGAGTCTCCTCGGGCAGCTCGGCCAGCACCTGCTCGAACCGCTGCACCCGTTGCGCGGCCGGGACCTGCCGGGCCGTCTCCGCGTGATATCCGCGCACCGTCTCGGCTATCTCGGCCAGATACCGCACCCGCGCGGGCGGAATGATCTGCGCGAAGCGGGTCGAGGCCCGGGTGTTCACGCGCGGCAGTACGCCCGGTTCCAGCGGCAGCCCGTGCTCGGCGAGGCGCGCGCTCAAATCCTGATACAGCGCCGTCACCCCGTCATCGTTGAAAGTCGCCGCGCTGGTGCCGAATACCGGCATCTCCTCGGGCGACGCGTGGAAGTCCTCGCGGTTGCGGACCAGCTGCCGCGACACGTCCCGCAGCGCGTCCTCGGCCCCGCGCCGCTCGAACTTGTTGATGGCCACCACATCCGCGTAATCCAGCATGTCGATCTTCTCCAGCTGGGAGGCCGCGCCGAACTCCGGTGTCATCACATACAGCGAGACGTCCACGTGCCCGGTGATCTCGGCGTCGCCCTGGCCGATGCCGGGGGTCTCGAGGATGATCAGGTCGTAACCCGCTGCCTTGCAGGCGATCACCATATCGTCGATATTGCGCGGCACCTCCCGCTCGCCCCGGGTGGCGAGGGAGCGGAAGAAGACGCGATCGCCGTCCAGGGCGTTCATCCGGATGCGGTCGCCGAGCAGCGCGCCGCCGCCGCGCCGCCGCGTCGGGTCCACCGCGAGCACCGCGACCTTCAGCTTGTCCTGCTGATCGGTGCGCAGGCGGCGCACGAGTTCGTCTGTGAGGGAAGACTTTCCGGAGCCACCGGTGCCGGTGATGCCGAGCACGGGCACTCGTCGCGCGGCCGCCGCGGCGGTCAGGGTGGCGAGAGCCGCGGCGGGCAGGTTGTCCTGTTGCAGACAGGTCAGCGTGCGCGCCAGCGCCGCGCGGTCGCCGGTCAGCACCGCATCGACGGCGGCCGGTGAAATCGAAAGATCCACATCGCATTCCGCGATCAGCCGGTTGATCATGCCCGGCAGCCCGAGCCGCTGCCCGTCCTCCGGTGAGAAGATGGTGACCCCCGATGCGGCCAGCCGCGCGATCTCCTCGGGAATGATCACTCCGCCGCCCCCGCCGAAGATCTTCACGTGCCCGGCCCCGGCCGCTTTCAACGCCTCGGCCAGGTACTCGAAGTACTCGATGTGCCCGCCCTGATACGAGCTGACCGCCACGCCCTGCACATCCTCGGTGACGGCGGCATCCACCACCTCGCTGACGGCCCGGTTGTGGCCCAGGTGAATCACCTCGGCCCCCTGTGATTGCAGGATTCTCCGCATGATGTTGATGGCCGCGTCATGGCCGTCGAACAGCGCGGCGGCGGTCACGAACCGCACGGGATGGGCCGGGACATGCAGGTCGGCCATGAGGTCTCCAATTTCGGGAGTTATTGCGCACCGGTAGCTGATGTGAATTATCCCACAGGCAATACTTGGATGTCCAACTATAGGATCGCCACATACCGCGCAATCTCCGCGCAACGTTTCGAGACAGGACTGGCATGGTTCGCGAACTCACCCACTTCATCGGCGGGCAGCACGTCGCCGGCACCTCCGGCAAATTCGGGGACGTCTACAACCCGAGCACCGGCCAGGTCCAGGCCCGGGTGCCCCTGGCGACGAAGTCCGAGGTCGAGGCCGTCATCGCCAATGCCGCCGAGGCGCAGCAGGTGTGGGCCGCCTACAACCCGCAGAAGCGCGCCCGCGTGCTCATGAAGTTCCTGACCCTGGTCCAGGACGAGATGGATTCCCTGGCCGCCCTGCTCTCCGCCGAGCACGGCAAGACCATCCCCGACGCCAAGGGCGATATCCAGCGCGGCCTCGAGGTCATCGAATTCGCCTGCGGCATCCCGCATCTGCTCAAGGGTGAGTACACCGAGAGCGCCGGCACCGGCATCGACGTGTACTCCATGCGCCAGCCGCTCGGCGTGGTCGCGGGCATCACCCCGTTCAACTTCCCGGCCATGATCCCGCTGTGGAAGGCCGGACCGGCGCTGGCTTGCGGAAACGCCTTCGTGCTCAAGCCTTCCGAGCGTGACCCCTCGGTGCCGCTGCGCCTGGCCGAGCTGTTCCTCGAGGCCGGACTGCCCGCGGGCGTGTTCAACGTGGTCAACGGTGACAAGGAAGCCGTCGACACGCTGCTGGGCGACGACCGCATCAAGGCCGTCGGCTTCGTGGGTTCGACCCCGATCGCGCAGTACATCTACGAGACCGCCACCGCCAACGGCAAGCGCGCGCAGTGCTTCGGCGGGGCCAAGAACCACGCCATCGTCATGCCCGACGCCGACCTCGACGATGTGGCCGACCAGCTGATCGGCGCGGGCTACGGCTCGGCCGGCGAACGCTGCATGGCCATCTCGGTGGCGGTTCCGGTCGGCGAGGAGACCGCGGATCGCCTGCGCGACAAGCTGATCGAGCGCGTCGGCAAGCTCAACGTCGGGCTCTCCGACGACCCGGGCGCGGACTTCGGACCGTTGGTCGGTCGTGACGGCGTGGACCGCGTGAACAACTACGTGCAGATCGGCGTGGACGAGGGCGCGGAGCTGGTCATCGACGGGCGCGGCCTGGTGGTCGAGGGCGGCGAAGAGGGCTTCTTCTCCGGCGCGACGCTTTTCGACCGCGTCACCCCCGAAATGCGCATCTACAAGGAAGAGATCTTCGGACCGGTGCTGGCGCTGGTGCGCGCCAAGGACTACGAAGAGGCCCTCGCCCTGCCGAACGAGCACGAATACGGCAACGGCGTCGCCATCTTCACCCGCGACGGCGACACCGCTCGCGACTTCGCGGCCCGCGTGCAGGTCGGCATGGTCGGCATCAATGTGCCGATCCCGGTGCCGATCGCCTACCACACCTTCGGCGGCTGGAAGCGCTCCGGCTTCGGCGATCTCAACCAGCACGGCCCCGACTCCATCCGCTTCTACACCAAGACCAAGACGGTGACCCAGCGCTGGCCCTCCGGTCTCAAGGAGTCCAACGCCTTCGTCATCCCCACGATGGACTGATCGATGTTCGTACTGGACGAGGAAGAGCAGGCGATCGTCGAGACCGCCCGCTCCTTCGCGGACGAGCTGCTCGCGCCGAACGCGCTGGAATGGGATGAGCGCAAGCACTTCCCGGTCGATGTACTGCGCAAAGCCGGGTCGCTCGGGCTGGGCGGCATCTACGTGCAGGAGGATGTGGGCGGATCGGAGCTGCGGCGGCTGGATGCCGTGCGCATCTTCGAACAGCTCGCCACCGGCTGCCCGGCCATCGCCGCCTATATCTCCATCCACAATATGGCGACGTGGATGATCGACACGTACGGCGATGCGGCGCAACGCAATCGGTGGCTGCCGGGGCTGACCTCGATGGATCTGCTGGCCAGCTACGCGCTCACCGAACCGTCCGTCGGCTCCGATGCGGCGGCCTTGAGCACCAAGGCCGTTCGCGACGGCGACGATTACCTGCTCACCGGCGTCAAACAATTCATCTCCGGCGCGGGCAGCACCGACGTGTACGTGATCATGGCGCGCACGGGAACCGAAGGGGCGCGCGGGATTTCCGCCTTCATCGTCCCGGCCGATACGCCGGGGCTGTCCTTCGGCGCCAACGAGAAGAAGATGGGCTGGAACGCGCAGCCCACCCGCCAGGTCATTCTCGACAATGCCCGGGTGCCCGCCGCCAACCTGCTCGGCGCGGAAGGCAACGGTTTCCGCATCGCCATGAACGGGCTCAACGGCGGCCGGCTGAATATCGCCGCCTGCTCCATGGGCGGCGCGCAGGCCGCGCTCGACAAGACGGTGGCGTATCTGGCCGAGCGCAAAGCCTTCGGGTCGCGTCTGCTGGACAACACCGCCTTGCAGTTCGAGTTGGCCGATATGCGCACCTCTTTGGAGGCCGCGCGCACCCTGCTGTGGCGGGCCGCCGCCGCCCTGGACGCCGACGCACCCGACAAGGTGGAGCTGTGCGCCATGGCCAAACGGTTCGCCACCGACGCCGGGTTCGAGGTGGCCAACAAGGCCCTGCAATTGCACGGTGGCTACGGTTACCTGGCCGAATACGGCATCGAGAAGATCGTTCGCGACCTGCGGGTGCATCAGATTCTCGAGGGGACCAACGAGATCATGCGGGTGGTTGTCGCCCGCTCGGTAGTAGGAGCGGCGTGAACGGTCAGGGCCCGGAGGCGGCAGCCTGCGTAACCACGGAGGGTCCCCGGGCACGCCTGAAAGGAAACAGCATGAGCGAGCCCGAGGTTTTGATCGAGAAGCGCGACGGACTCGGGCTGATCACGCTGAACCGGCCCAAGGCGATCAATGCGCTGACCCATTCGATGGCGCTGGTCATCCTGGACGCGCTGCGCGCCTGGGCCGAGGACGACGAGGTGCGCACCGTGGTGCTCACCGGTGCGGGCGAGCGCGGGCTGTGCGCGGGCGGCGATATCGTGGCCATCCACCACGATGCCGCGGCGACCGTGGCGGCGGGCGGCGACGCACCCGCGGCGGAGTCGGCGACCGGCAAGTTCTGGCGCGACGAGTACATCCTGAACGCCTACATCAGCCGGTACCCGAAACCGTATGTGGCGGTGATGGACGGCATCGTGATGGGCGGCGGGGTCGGGCTCTCCGGGCACGCCTCGCATCGCGTGGTGACCGAACGGTCCATGGTCGGCATGCCCGAGGTCGGCATCGGCTTCATCCCGGATGTGGGCGGCACCTACCTGCTGTCGCATGCGACCGGCGAGCTCGGCACCCATATCGGGCTCACCACCGCACGCATGAACGCGGGCGATGCCATCGCGGCCGGATTCGCCGACTATTTCGTTCCGTCCGAACAGCTTTCGGCGCTGCTGGACGCGCTGCGGGAGAACCCCGCCGACGTGGCCATCGCGAAATTCGCGCAGCCCGCACCGGTTTCGGAGTTCGTCGCCCAGCGCGACTGGATCGACACCTGTTACAGCGCGGGCACCGTCGAGGAGATCGTGGACCGGCTGCGCAACGACGGCCGCGCCGAAGCCGCCAAGGCCGCCACTGATCTGCTGGCGAAATCGCCTGTGGCGGTGAAGGTCACGCTGCGTTCGCTGCGGGCCGCGCGCACCGCCGCGAACCTGGAGGAGGCGCTGAACTCCGAATACCGGGTGTCGATCGCCTCCCTCAACACCCACGACCTGGTGGAGGGCATTCGCGCCCAGGTCATCGACAAGGACCGCAATCCGCAATGGTCGCCCGCGACCCTGGCGGACGTCACCGACGCCGACGTGGACGCCTACTTCGCGCCGCTCGGCGCACACGAATTGGGTTTGGCCGCACCGAAGGACGAGCAGTGAGCACTTCCGTGAACAAGAAGGTCGGATTCCTCGGCCTCGGGCACATGGGCGGCCCGATGGCCGCCAACCTGGTCAAGGCCGGATACGAAGTCCTGGCCTTCGACCCCGTCCCCGCCGCGCAGGAACAGGCGAAAGCCGACGGCGCGACCGTGGTCGCGACCGCCGCCGAGGCCACCGCCGCCGCGGACATCGTCATCACCATGCTGCCCAACGGCCGCATCGTGCTCGACCTCTACGGCGAGATCCTCGCGGCCGCCAAACCCGGCACGCTCTTCGTCGACTGCTCCACCATCGACGTGGCCGATGCCAAGCAGGCCGCCGAAATGGCCGCGGCAGCCGGACATCGGGCCGTGGACGCTCCGGTCTCCGGTGGCGTCGCGGGCGCGGCGGCGGGCACCCTCACCTTCATGGTGGGCGGGGCGGACGCCGACTTCGCCGATGCCCTGCCGCTGCTGGAGGTCATGGGCGGCAAGGTCGTGCACTGCGGCGGCGCGGGCGTCGGCCAGGCCGCCAAGATCTGCAACAACATGCTGCTGGGCATTTCCATGATCGGGTTGTCCGAGGCCATCGTGCTGGGCGAGAAGCTGGGCCTGACGCACGACAAGTTCTTCGATGTGGTCTCCACCGCGTCGGGCCAGTCGTGGGCGCTGACCTCGTACTGTCCCGTGCCCGGTCCGGTCCCGACCAGTCCGGCCAACAACGACTACCAGCCCGGTTTCGCGACCGCGCTCATGAACAAGGACCTCGGCCTGGCCGCGAGCGCATTGCAGGCCAACGGGGTCGACGGACAGATCGGTTTGCTGGCGGCAGAGATCTACAACCGCTTCAACCAGGACGAAAGCGGCAAGGACTTCTCCGCTATCGTCACCGACATCCGTAAGCGATCTGGAGAGGAACCGGCGTGACCGACTTCGAGACCATTCTGCTGGAGCGTAAGGGGCGCGTAGCCCTCATCACGCTGAACCGGCCGAAGGCCCTCAACGCGCTCAATTCTCAAGTCCTCGAAGACATCTCGGCCGCTCTCGACGAACTCGAGAACGACAACGAGATCGGCGCGGTCGTCCTCACCGGCTCCGAGCGGGCCTTCGCCGCCGGCGCGGACATCAAGGAAATGCAGAGCAAGTCCTACATGGACATGTTCCTCACCGACCACTTCGCCGGCTGGGATCGCCTCGTCGCCTTCCGCAAGCCCATCATCGCCGCCGTCGCCGGCTACGCCCTGGGCGGCGGTTGCGAACTCGCCATGATGTGCGACCTGCTCATCGCCGCCGACACCGCCAAGTTCGGCCAGCCCGAAATCAAGCTCGGCGTCATCCCCGGCATGGGCGGCTCCCAGCGCCTCACCCGCGCCGTCGGCAAGGCCAAGGCCATGGACCTCATCCTCACCGGCCGCAATATGGACGCCGAAGAGGCCGAGCGCGCCGGCCTGGTCTCCCGCATCGTCCCCGCCGCCGACCTGGTCTCCACCGCCCTGGAAGTGGCAACGACCATCGCCTCCATGTCGCTCCCGTCGGTCATGATCGCCAAGGAAGCCGTCGACCGCTCCTTCGAAACCACCCTCACCGAGGGCCTGCGCTTCGAACGCCGCGTCTTCCACTCCCTCTTCGCCACCGAAGACCAGAAGGAAGGCATGACCGCCTTCGTCGAGAAGCGCCCCGCCGACTTCACCAACAAGTAGGCGAAAAGCTTTCCGCGGCTTCGCGGTCGGGGTGTGTGGGCTCGGAGCCCGCACACCCCGTTCTTCGTCTGCGGATCAGCCGTGTTTGGGCGGGCCGACCACTTCGACGGTGGGGGGCTTGCCGTCGGTGTGGTCGCCGGTCTGGCGGTCCAGGGCGAGGGCGCCGACGATGGTGCCGCTGAGGGTGGCGGTGACGGCGACGGCGGCGACCAGTTTCTTGCGGGAGACCGGGAGGTCCGGGTTGGTGTGGGGGTGGGTCACGGGGGAGGAGCGGACGCTGCGGACGCGGCGGGCGGAGGGGCGTTCGGCGGCCAGCAGGACCGCGCCGCGGGTGGAGACGAACTCGGGTTCCGGGTCGTAAATCAGCGGCATGCCGAGTTGGTGTTTGAGTTCGTCGCGGATGCTCTTGTTGCGGGAGCAGCCGCCGAGCAGGGCCACGGCCGAGGGGTGGACGCCGGTTTCCTCGACCATGTGGCGGATGAACGAGGCCGAATGGTGAATGCCGGCTTCGACCAGTTCGGCGAAATCGCTGCGGGTGATCACGGTGCGGTGGCCGGAGATGGGATCGCAGACCGTGAGCACGCGGTCGGAGGCCAGGGCCTCCTTGTGCCGGCGGGTGACGCCCATGTCGACGGTGACGCCGCCGCGCACCAGCAGCCAGCGTAGGAGGGCGTCGTGGCCGTCACCGCTGAGCACCGTGCTGCGCTTCATGGCGATGATGGCGTCGGTCCGGCAATCGATCTGGGTCAGGGTGAGGCCGGACGCGCCCAGGTCGTAGAGGACGATCGAGCCTTCGGTGGGTAGGCGGCCGGTGAAGCGCAGGTAGCGGAGCTGGGCCACGGGCTCGTCGATGACGGTGAGGCGATTGCGCCCGGCGGTGGTGCGCAGCGCGTCGGCGTGCGAGGTGCAGCGGCAGGTGGCGGCGATACCGGTGATGAATTCGTCCCGCTTGGCGGCGGATTTGCGCATCAGGCGGATGGCCTCGAAAACGCCCTCCTCGATGCTGCCACCGGTACGCCTGGGCACCAGGCAGCGGTCGATGGGCGGCAGATGCGGCTGGTCGGAATGGGTGAGCATGGCGCGTGCGCCAGCAGCGCCCGCCGACACCCCGAGGACCAGCACCATGGCCTCCATGGTGAACCTATTCCGGTCCGAATCCAAGACTATGACGCAGGAAATTGGCTACTCGGATGCTGGACGGTTACTGTCCGGCCCATCTGCTGGGTTCGCTACCGGTGTCGAAGTCGCCGGCGGCTTGCCGGAATTCCGCCAGCAATTCCAGCAACAGCTGCAAACGCTCCGGCGGCAGACCCGCTTCGGCGAAGACCTGCCGATTCAATTGAATGGTGGCCTTGCCCACCAATTCCCGCCCCGCATCGGTGATTTCGATCAAGGTGGCCCGGCGATCACTCGGATGCGGCACCCGCTTCACAAGCTTCGCAGCCTCGAGCCGGTCGACGGTGTTGGTGACGCTGGTCGGATGCACTTGCAGCCGCGCGCTGGCCACCGCCATCGGCAACGCGCCCGTTTTGCTGAAGTTCAGCAGCATCAGTAGCTCGTATCGGGAAAACGTCAGCCCGGAGGGCTTCAACGCCACATCCACCCGGGCCATCACGATCTGCTGCGCCCGCACCAGCGAGGTGACCGCCGCCATTCCGTCGGCGACATCCCCCCAGCCGTGTTCGGCCCACTGGCGATGCGCCTCCTCGATCGGGTCGAGCGGCAGGGGACGTGGCCGAGACATGCCCCCGATCATCGCATGTCGGGCATCCCACGGTGGACAGCGATGAAATCAGGGTGATTCCAACCCTTATCGATCCGGGCGATCCCGGACAATATGGGTGTCATCAAGCGGGTGTGTCCGAGTGGTTTAGGAGAGGGTCTGCAAAGCCCTTCACGCGGGTTCAATTCCCGCCGCTCGCTCTGTCGGATCGGCCCCGGTGAGATGTGCTCACCGGGGCCGTTTTTGCATCGAGACCGGTCGGATTACTTCCCGTCCGAGGAGCAGACCTTCCAGCCGCCGTCTTCCTTGCGCAGATGTTCGGTGCCGGTGGTCTGCTTGCCGTCCGCGCCCGGGAGCGCCACCGTGCCTTTCATTTCCGCCGTGCCGCGATCGCCGGTGACCGCGATCTTGCTCACCGCATCGATGTGGATCTCGAACCGGCCCTGTTCGGCGGCCTTCTGCTGCGCCGCCGAAAGTGCTTGGTACTCGGTGCGATCCGGCGCGCACGCCTTGGCCGCGGCCGCGGCCGGCCCCTCTTTGCTCAATGTCTGGTAGAAGTCCCGGACCGCCGATTCGATCCGCTGTTCATCGGTCTTCCCGGTGCCGGTCGAACCGGAGGCCGAGCTGCAACCGGCGACGAGTCCCGCGCCCAGCACGATCGCGCCGATCAGCAGGAGAGGTTTGCTTGAGGATTGCTGAACGTTCCGAACTGCGCTGTACCGTTGTCCGCCGGGCGGGAAGGTCATTCGGTTCCTTGTGCTCGCGCCACCACTGAATGTCCGCAGACTACGGCAAAACCGTTGCGATTCGGTGGGGTGCCGCCTCCGTCCGGTTTCATTGGTTGTAGGTTGGTTAGCCAAACCTCAGCGATGAGGATTGGCGTGTCGAAAGGACGGTCATGACGGCGGCTCGATGGAAGCTCGTCTCCGGAGCGATCGCGGCGATCACGCTGCTCGGAGTCACGGCCTGCTCCAATTCATCCGGCGACGACAACGAGATCCTCGTCTACAACGCCCAGCACGAATCGCTGACCAAGGAATGGGCCGCCGCCTTCACCAAGGAAACCGGCATCAAGGTCACCCTGCGCCAGGGCGGCGACACCGATCTGGGTAACCAGCTCGTGGCCGAGGGCAAGAACTCGCCCGCCGACGTCTTCCTCACCGAGAACTCGCCCGCCATGGCGCTGGTCGAGAACGCCGGCCTCTTCGCCGACCTGGATCAGGGCACCGTCGCCAACGTGCCCGCCGAGTACCGCCCGTCCACCGGCAAGTGGACCGGAATCGCCGCGCGCTCCACGGTTTTCGTCTACAACACCGGCAAGCTGAACGCCGACCAGCTGCCCAAGTCGCTGCTGGATCTGCAACAGCCGCAGTGGAAGGGCAAGTGGAGCGCGGGCGCGTCCGGCGCCGACTTCCAGGCCATCGTGGCCGCCCTGCTGGAGCTGAAGGGCGAGGACGCGACCAAGGCGTGGCTGAGGGGCATGAAGGACAACGCCATCGTCTCGCAGAACAATGTGACGACCATGAAGGGCGTCAATGCCGGACAGTTCGACGGCGGCGTGATCTACCACTACTACTGGTACCGCGATCAGGCCAAGACCAAGGAGAACAGCGGCAATACCGCGCTGTACTACTTCAAGCACCAGGATCCGGGCGCCTTCGTCTCGATCTCCGGTGGCGGCGTGCTGAAGTCGAGCAAGAAGCAGGCGAACGCGCAGAAGTTCATCAGCTTCATCACCTCGCAAAAGGGGCAAGAGGTGCTGCGCGACGGTGATTCGATGGAGTACCCGGTCGCGAGCAATGTGGCCGCCAATCCCGCACTGCCGCCGCTGAACACCCTCGACGCCCCCAAGATCGACCCCTCCAAGCTGGACGCCAAGAAGGTCACCCAGCTGATGACCGAGGCGGGTCTGCTCTAACCGTGGCAGTCCGGACCGCTGTAGCCACCCGGGCCACCAGGCCCGGGCTTCTCGTCACGATCGCCGCATTGCTGTTGGTGGCGGCGACTTTCGTGCCGTTGGGCTACATCGTGTCCACCCTGATCGCCAATGGCGTGAGCGAGACCGCGCACCTGGTCTTCCGCGCCCGGGTCGGCGAATTGCTGAAGAACACCGCGAGCCTGGTGGTTCTCACGGTGCCGATCTGCGTGGTGGTGGGCGTCGGCCTGGCCTGGATCGTGGAGCGCACCGATGTGCCCGGCACCGCCCTGTGGGGCCCGATCTTCGCCGCTCCCTTGGCTGTTCCCGCCTTCGTCAACTCCTACGGCTGGGTGAGCGCGTTCCCGTCGCTGCACGGGCTGTGGGCGGGCGTGCTCATCGCCACCATGTCGTACTTCCCGCTGGTCTATCTGCCCGCGGCGGCCACCCTGCGGCGTTTGGATCCGGCGGTCGAGGAGTCGGCGCGGGCGCTCGGATCCGGGCCGCTGGAGGTCTTCCTGCGGGTCGTACTCCCGCAACTGCGATTGGCGATTCTCGGTGGCGGACTGCTGATCTCGCTGCACCTGCTCGCCGAGTACGGCGCCTTCGTCATGGTGCGGTTCTCCACCTTCACCACCGCCATCTTCGAGCAGTACCAGTCGAGCTTCGCCGGATCGGCGGGCAGCACCCTGGCCGGGGTCCTGGTGGTGTGCTGCCTGGTGCTGCTGGCGGGTGAGTCGGCCGCGCGCGGGCAGGCGCGATACGCCCGGATCGGCAGCGGCGTCCCCAGGGCGGCGGTGCGGGTGCGGCTCGGCCTCGGCAAGGCCCCGATGTTCCTGCTGCTGGCCGCCGCGCTGATCGCCGCCCTGGGCGTGCCGCTCTGGACCATCCTGCGCTGGCTGCGCCTCGGCGGTGCGGCCGTCTGGGATTGGGCCGATATCGGCGAAGCGCTCGGGCAGACCGTCGGATTGGCCGCGATGGCCGCGCTGATCACCACGCTCTGCGCCTTCCCGGTGGCCTGGATCGCGGTGCGCTCCACCTCGCGGTTCGCCCGGATCATCGAGGGCTGCAACTACATCACCAGCTCGCTGCCGGGCATCGTGATCGCGCTGGCGATGGTGACGGTGACGCTGAAATGGTTCCCGGCCGTCTACCAGACCGCCGGCATGGTGCTGGCCGCCTACACGCTCATGTTCCTGCCGCGCGCCCTGGTGAGCGTGCGCGCGGGCCTGGCCCAGGTGCCCGTCGGCCTGGAGGAGGTGTCGCAGGCGCTCGGTAAATCCGGGCCCGCCACCTTCTTCCGTGTCACCCTGCGCCTCACCGCACCCGCCGCCGCCGCGGCCGCCGCCATGGTTTTCGTGGCGGTGGCCACCGAGCTCACCGCTACCCTGCTGCTGGCTCCCAATGGAACTCGCACGCTGGCCATGCGCTTCTGGTCGCTCTCGGGCGAACTGGACTATGCGGCGGCCGCACCCTATGCGCTGATCATGATCATCGCGGCCGTCCCGGTCACGTATCTGCTGTTCACTCAATCCAGAAAGGCGGCGGGGGTATGAGTCGTCTTGTCGTCGAGAACGTTTCTAAGCACTTCGGGGGCAACCTGGTGCTCGACGGGATCTGCCTCGATGTGCCCGATGGGAGTGCCACCGCGGTGGTCGGCTCCTCCGGCTGCGGGAAGACCACGCTGCTGCGGGTGATCGCCGGGTTCGAGCACCCGGACTCCGGATCGGTTGCCGTGGGCTCGGAAACCGTTACCCGCCAAGGGTTCACGCTGCCCGCGCATCGGCGCAATATCGGGTATGTGGCCCAGGACGGAGCCCTGTTCCCGCATCTGACGGTCGGCCAGAACATCGCCTACGGCTTGAACGGCGGCCTGGCCGGACGGCGAAAGCACAAGCAGCGCATCGCCGAACTACTCGAAATGGTCTCCCTCGACGCCTCTTACGCCGACCGCCGGCCGCATCAGCTCTCCGGCGGTCAGCAGCAGCGCGTCGCTCTGGCCCGCGCCATGGCTCGCAAACCGGAGGTCATGCTGCTGGACGAACCCTTCAGCGCCCTCGATACCGGCCTGCGCGCCGCCACCCGCCAGGCCGTCGCCGAAACCCTGCGCGCGGCGGGCATGACCAGCATCCTGGTCACTCACGACCAGGAAGAGGCCCTCTCCTTCGCCGATCAGGTCGCGGTCATGTGCACCGGCCGCTTCACCCAGGTGGGCGCGCCCGCCCAGGTCTACGCCGCCCCCGCCGACCTGTTCACCGCCGGATTCCTCGGCGACACCGTGCTGCTCGACGCCACCGTCGGCGCGGGCATGGCCGAGACCGCACTGGGCCGCATTCCGGTGCAGGCCGATGCCCCGAGTTCGGCCGCCACCGTCATGATGCGACCGGAACAGCTTGTCGCCCACGTGGTTTCGAACGGCAGCCCCGGCGCCGCTACGGTCCGCGCCGTCGAATTCCGGGGCGCGGACGTCATGCTGAGCCTGGACCTGGACGGCCGGGCCGAACCCATCCAGGTGCGCCGGGTCAGCGTCGGCGCACCCACCGTCGGTGATCGAGTGGATCTCGAAGTCCTCGGCGCGGCAGTCGCTTTCACCTCCGAGCAGTGTGCGGCAGCGGCGAGCCGGAACGGTGCGCTGATCGCGCCAGCGGCGTAACCGGCGGGGTGAGGGTGCGGCCGGAGGCGCGCAGCCCCCATGAGATCAGCACGCACACCGCGAAGGACGCCGTCCACAGCTTGTGATTCACGGCCGAGCCGAAGGCGAGGTGCGAGGCGAACGCGCCGCCGAAATCATAGAAGGCGCCGGCGTACGCCCATTCCTTCAGGCGCGGGTAGCCGGGCACCGCGATCGTCAACGCGCCCAGGATCTTCCAGCCGCCGAGCAGGTACATGAAATAGGTGGGGTAACCGAGTTCCACCATGCCCCCGGCGGTCTCGCCACGCTGGATGACATCGGCGACGCCGCCGGTCAGCAGTACGAAGACCACGATCGAGGTGGCGGTCCAGAAACCGTAGGCGGCCGGGCGATTACCGTCCAGGCGCGGGGCGAAGGTCACCCTGCGCCGCGATTCCGGCCGCGACGCCCACGAGACGCCGGTGATCGCCGCGAAGCCCAGCGGCCCGATCGCGGCGGCATAATCACCTTGCGCCGCAAGCGAAATCGATGCGCCAGTGTAAATGAAGAACACGCCCGCGTACACCCACTCCTTGAGCCGCGGGAACTTGGGAACCAGCAGCACGGCGGCCCCCGGCAGTTTGGCGATGCCCAGGATCACCGCCACGTAGGTGGGGTATTCGAGCTGATCCACGATCACGTCGCGGACGTAATCGATGCGGAGGATGTCCCAGACCCCGCCCACCGCCGATTCGGTGGCGATGATGACGGTGGTCAGCCAATAGACGATGGTGCGGGTCTCGGCCCGGAGTTCGGTGGTCACACTCGCATGACCGCCCGCACCGGCCGAATGTGACCGGCCGCACCCGCGACCCCCTATATTGACCGGAGGACCAACCGTCCGGCTTCATCCAAGGAGATCCGTTGCGCCGCTCGCTCTTCGCCCTGTCAGTCCTCGCCGCCGCCTGCGCCGCGACCCCGCTCGCCGCCGCCGAGCCGGCCGACGCCGCGGTCCAGGTGCGGGCCGTGTGGGGCCCCGAGCAGTTCCCGATCGCCGAGGTGAACGCCGAACTCGCGCCCTGCACCGGCGGCGTCCCCGCCACCGTGACGACCGCCGCCGACGGCACCGCGACCTTCCGCGGCGGTGCGGGCTGCTATCAGGTCAAGGTCTCCACCCCGTCCGGCTGCTCGCTCGACGGCGACGCCACCCAGCAGGTCACCGCGGTGCCGGGCCTCACCCCGACCGCCACCTTCCGCTTCCGCTGCGCGTAACTTCCGCGAACACCCTTGCGCCGGGGCTACTCTGGCGATATGGGCGACACACCGCATCCGGACCCGACCGTCGATCTGGTGGAGCGGGCGGTCGCCCAGATCGGCGCGGTGATCGCCGCCGTCCACCCCGACCAGGCCAAACTGGCCACCCCGTGTGAAAACTGGCCTGTTGGCCGGCTGCTGGACCACATCGTCGGGCAGATCCTGCCCGCCTTCACCACCGCCGCGCGCGGCGAGGACGTGGATTGGGCCGCGGTGCCGCACGAGGAGATCGACGCGGATTGGGCCGCGGAATTCCAGGTGCGCTCGGCTCCGCTGCTGGAGGCGTGGCGCTCGGGAGACCTGGACCGCCCGGTCAAGACCATGGGCGGGGAAGCGCCCCTGCGCGGGCGCGCCGATCAGCAGATCGCCGAATTCGCGATGCACTCCTGGGATCTCGCCCGCGCCACCGGACAGCACCGGGAGCTGGATCCGGAGCTGGCCGAGCACGCGCTGGCCTGGTCCAAGAAACTGCTGAAGCCCGAGTACCGCGGTCCCGGCAAAGCCTTCGAACTCGAAGTGCCGATCGCCGCGGACGCGCCCGTCTACGAGCGGCTGGCGGCCTGGTTCGGCCGCGACCCGCAGTGGCGTGCGGAGGGCTCCGCCTGATCTCGCACGGCGTCGAACGCCGCACCTCGCGCAGGTGAGGAAGGTCACCGTGTCGGCCCTTGCGGCCACTCGTTGTTAGCCTGGGAAACAGATAGCTGATTCTTTTGCTTGCAGCGCGATAGGCGTCGCATCACCGATGGGTAGGTGAGAGATGGGCGCGAAATTCGCGACAGCCCAGCCGGGCGGCGAGCTCGCCATGCCTGATTTGCGCAGGTACGCGGGGAAACTCGAGGGTGTCGCCGCCTTCCTCGGGGCCGTGGTCGCCGGATTGTTGCTGATGGCTCCGCTGGATCTGGCGTGGACCGCCAGGGGCCCGATCCTGCAACTCGACATGCTGGTGCTGAACATGCCGCGCGCCGCGGCCGCGGGTGCGGTCTTCGCCGCCGTCGCCGCCGGGCTCGCCGTCGCGCTGGGCCGCCGCAGCGCCTGGGTCGCCGCCTTCGGCAGCATGCTGGTGCTGCTGGCCGGGCATCTGACCGATCGGGACGCGGCCACCACCGGCACCCTCACCACCGTCAACTACATCGACTCCATCTTCGGCGGCATTCTGCTGGGCACCCTCGCCGTGGCCGCCTTCGGTAAACCGCTCGCCCGCACCGCCTTTCTGATCGGCGCCCTCTCGGCCATCCTGATCGGCGATCTCACCGCCCTGCCCGCCGGGCACGTCTCCGACCGCTCGCTCATCGAATGGGCGTCCAGCGGTACGCCGCCGCTGTGGCTGATCGTGCTCACCGTCCCGGCGCTGGCCGTCGCCCTGCTGACGCAATGGCAGGCGCCCGCCGCCGAGGAGGAGACCGCGGATCTGCCGATCGGCCCGATCCTGGCCGCGCTGCTGCTGACCGTCACCGTCGCCTCCGCCACCGAGTGGTTCGTCCGGCACGCCGACAACCTGCCGAATATCTCGGTGGTGACCGCCGCCACCGTGCTGGCGGGCCTGCTGGCCGCGCTGCTGCTGCCGGGCCGGGACGGGGCCTTGATCCTGCTCATGCTCGGGGCGTCGAACGCGGCCAGCGCGATAGTGGCGGTGCCGCGCCCGGATTGGAGCGCGCCGATTCCGGTGGTGGCCGTCGCGGTGGGTTACTTCGCCGGCCGGCGGCTGCCCAATCCGTGGATCGGCGTGGCCGCGACCGCGGCGCTGTCCATCTTTGCGGCCCTCACCGCCGGTCAGGCGCACACCGACGCGCTGGTCCCGGTCATCGGCATCACCGCGGTCGGGCTGGTGCTGGGCTACTGCTTCGCCGCCGCGCTGCCGGGCAATGCGCCCAGCGTGGCCGTCGGCCTCGCGGTGCTGCTGGTGCCCTGCCTGGTGATCGCCGTGCGCGGCAACGATTTCGGGCGGGTGGCGTATTCACCGCGCTGGTATCGCGACCCGCAGGGGCTGACCTCCGCGGCGCCCGGCTGGGTGGCATTGGGCCTCACCGTCGGGTGCGCGCTGGCCTTGGCGCTGCTGTACCGCATCCGGCGGCCCGCCGGCGCCCCGGCGCTATCGCCGGATCAACGGCCGAATCGGGTGTTCACCCAGGCGAACGCGTCCGGGTAGGAGGCTTCCAGCACGCCGCGATGGTCGACGCCCGGGTAGCCGCGATACTCCACCGGACGGCCCGAGACGCGCTGCTGGAGCACCATGGCATCGGTGGCCACCGCCGGCACCGTGGTGTCGGCGCGGCCCTGGAGCACCAGCAGCGGCTGGGTGAAAGGCAGTGCGCTGGGGTCGTTTTCGTCGAGTACCCCGATCAGCGCCGCCATATCGCCGTTCGGCGTGAACACCTCGCCCGCGTTCAGCCCGCCCCACTCGTCGGCCTGCCGCAGCTGGCCGATGCACCCGCTGTCGGCCAGCGCCAGCATGGTCTCGGTGCGCGGGGTGAGGAACCGGGCCGGATCGACCGGCCGGACCGTCTGCGCGCCCCGGATCACCAGGGGCAGAAAGGAAGTCGCGCCGCCGGTGAGCGGGCTCAGGGCCGAGGCCACGCCCGCGGTGGTGGCGAGCTGCGATGCCTGTAGCCCCAGTCCTTGATGCGAGGCCGGGGCCAGCGCGACCGAACCCAGCAATTGCAGCTCCGGAGCCCATTGCTGCGCTTGCGAATTGGTGAAGATGGCGGCCTGGCCGCCCTGTGAATGCCCCATCGCCACCCAGCGGGTGCCGATCTCGGCATCGATTTCCCTTGCGGCCCTGGCCATATCGGTGACCGCGCGCTGTTCGGTCGTCCCGATCAGATAGCCGTGCGGTCCGGGCGTGCCCAGCCCCTGGTAATCGGTCTGCGCCACCGCGTAACCGGCGGCCAGCCACCGCTCCTGCACCCGGCGGACCAGCGCGGTGTAGTCGTGCGCCGGATACTCCGAGGAGGTGTCCAGCGACGGCGCGCACATATCCGCCACCCCGGTGGTGCCGTGCGCCCACGAGATGAGCGGCCAGCCGCCCGGCGGGGGAGTGCCTTCGGGCACCGCGACGGTGCCCGAGACCGCGACGGTGCGCCCCTGCATATCCACCGACCGGTACAGCAGCAGGTAGTTGCGGGCGCCGGCCAAGCCGGGATCGCCGGTGATAGATCGCAATTGGATGACCGAACCGTGCGGTCCGGCCACCTGTTCGGCAGCGGGAGTGTAGAAGGCGAGGGCATCGGCTTCGCCGGCGGCGCCGGCGGTGCCCGCTCCGGCCACCAGGCCGACGCTGGTCAGTGTCGCCACCATCGAGGTCGCGAGCCGTCCGGAACGCCGGGCGCGCCGAGGTGTCGGTAGGGCCGCGGAGGCGTTTCCGATGTCCGACATGTCCAAAACATACCGGTCATTTGATCTCCCGGGTGGCAATGAACCCGCCCGTGTCACACCCCGGCGGGCTGTCCCGTCATCTTTTCGAACCCGGAAGCAGAGTGCAGAGAAAAGAGCGGACGATGACCGGCGAGACCCAGAACATCAAGGCGCACAACCGGATTGCCGTCGCGGGCGCCACCGGACGGCTCGGCCGCCACGTGGTCGACGTGCTACGCGAACAGGGTCACGAGGTGGTGGAGATGTCCCGCGCCCAGGGCGTCGACGTGGTCACCGGCGCGGGCTTGGCGCAGGCGCTGACCGGAGTCGACATCATCATCGACGCCTCCAGCACACCCTCCCCGGACCTGGCGGTCGCCACCGAATTCTTCACCGCCGCCGCCCGCAACCTGCACGCCGCCGGTCAGGCCGCCGGGGTGCGCCGCCTAGTGGTGGTCTCCATCATCGGAATCAATGCCGCCGCAGCCGGATACAACCTGGCCAAGCAGATCCACGAGCGGGAGGTGCTCGCGGGGCCGGTGCCCACGGTGATCCTGCGCGCCGCCCAATTCCACGAATTCGTCGAACTGCTGCTGCGCTGGGGCACCCGGGGCGAGACCGCGAGCCTGCCGAGGATGCGGACCCAGCTGGTGGCCGCCCGCACCGTCGCCGAGGAGCTGGTCCGGCTGGCCTTCGATCCGGAAGCCACTGCCGCCGTGCCCTTCCCGGAGATCGCGGGCCCGCGCGAGGAGCGCCTGGCCGAGGCCGCCGCCCAGCTCGCCGAGCGGCTCGCGTTGCACGTCACCGTCGACGAGGTCAGCGATCCGGCCAACCCCGACACCCCGCTGAACGAGAACGGCGGCCTGCTGCCCAGCGCACACGCCCGCCTGGCCGGTCCGACCTTCGCCGAATGGCTGGCCGCACAGCGCGAATCCGTCGACGCCTGAAAGAACCGGGCCCCTAACGAGTCGGCCCGCGAACGACGAAGGCCCCGACCGTAATTCACGGTCGGGGCCTTGCGGTGCCCTCGGCAGGAATCGAACCTGCGGCCTTCTGCTCCGGAGGCAGACGCTCTATCCCCTGAGCTACGAGGGCGGGGATGGTCCCTCTCAGGTCTCCCTGAGCGGGCTGGCAAAGCCTATCGCATTGGGTGCGCTGCGCCAAAAAGCCGGGAGGACCGGGCGTTTTGCGGCCCGGTCCGACCGGCTTCAGTTCATCGGCAGGGGTGCGGAACCACGCGCGGCGAGCATCTGGGTCATCAGCTCGGCCTCGCTGGTCTGCGTTTTCGCCATGCTCGCGGCCAGCGCGCGCACCACATCGGTGTCGGCGCGCTGCTCGGCGTACTGGATCATGCCCATGCCGCCCTGGTGATGGCGCAGCATGAGTTGCAGGAACTGCACGTCCAGCGCGGTGCCGGTGGCCTTCTTGAGCGCCGCCAGTTCGTCCTGGGAGGCCATGCCGGGCATGGTGTTCATCGCACCGGTGTGGGCGGCGGCGGTGGCCCCGCCGTGGTGCGAAGCGCCGGAAGTGCCTGTCATCCAGGACATATAGCCGTCGGCGGCGATGAACGGTTCGTTCCAGCCCTGCAACCACGCCTGCATGCGGCCGATCTGGTTCTGCTGGGTGGTGAGGATGTCGTAGGCGAGCCGCTTCACATCCGGATCGGTGGAACCGCTCAGCGCCACCGCGGACATCTCGACCGCCTGGGCGTGATGCACCGACATGTCTTGGCTGAAGCCGATATCCACCGGATTCGGATCCGCCTTGCCGGCCCGCTCCAAGGGAATGTGCGCGAACAGGCCGAGCGCCACCCCGATCAGCAGGACGCCGATGACGCCCAGCACCAGCAGCGCGGTGCGCTGACCGCGGTGCGGGGCGGCCGGATCGGCATCCGGGGCCGGGTCGTAGTCGTGAATATCGTCGCCGGACACGAGGGGCGGCATCACTGACCCGGCTGCTGACCGGCCTGCGGCTCGGTCTGCGGGGCCTCGGTCGGGACGGGAATGCTCGGAACGCCTTCGGGCGCAAGGCCGCTGCCGCCCAAGCCGCCGGTCTGGTCGCCGCCGGTGAGGCCACCGGGCAGACCGGTGAGGCCGCCGGGCATGCCGGGAATGCCGCCCAGCCCGCCATTGCCCTCGTTCTGCACCTTGGTCGCGCCCTTACCGTCCATCGGCACCGCGTCCGGGCCCGGGGCCGACGCGTCGAAGGCGGGCGGGTTCTTGGTGTCGAAGGTCGGGTTGGAGCAGCTCGCGCCCACCTCGGGGTAGAACTTCTCGTTCAGGCGCAGGTCCTTGATGAAGCGGTCCACGCGCGAATCGCCGGCGCTCTGCACCTTCAGCTGGTGGCCCCACGACATCAGCGCGACCGGGGCGTCCAGGCCCGGGTACGGCGACATCAGCGAGTACGGCTTGCCCTGCACCTTCTGCTTCAAGGTGTCGATACCGGCCGCATCGACCTTGTCGGGGTTGTAGGCGATCCAGATCGCGCCGTGCTCCAGCGAATGCACCGCGTTCTCGGTGCGGATCGCCTTCTCGTAGACCGTGCCCATGCAGTCGGCCCAGGAACCGTCGTGCGGGCCGCCGAAGGGCGGGGCCTGGTCGTAGGCGACGCGCTGGGTGGAGGCCACGTGCAGACCGGCCGCGTAGTCCTTCTTGACGATGCCGTCGATGTACGCGGACGGGTTCTTGAGCTCTTCCTTGGCGTTGTACTTGGGCACCAGGTAGGCCGCGATTCCGCCGATCAGGGCGAGAATCGACACCACGGCGGCGATGGTCAGCCAGGGGATCTGACGTTTGCCACCGACTTTGCCACCGCCACCGCGTTTCTTGGACGGGGCGGACTTGCCCGCCGCCTTGATGGCCTTGGCCGACTTGGCGCTGGTCCTGCTCGGCATGGTTTTGGTGCTCTTTTCGACGTGTCGGAGAATCAAACGGTGCGGCCGCATCGTTTGCTGGGCGCCTGCCCGGTAGGTGCCCGCGCGCGGCGGTTACCTGCTCAGACCATAGGATAGTGACTCGTGACTCCAGCTGACCTTGCAGATCTCCTTCGTGCTACCGCGGCGAAGGTACTTGTCGAACGTGGATCCGACCCTGCGGTCCTGCCCGACGAGGTCAAGGTGGAGCGTCCCCGCAACCCCGAGCACGGTGACTATGCCACGAATGTGGCCATGCAGGTAGGCAAGAAGGCCGGAATCAACCCGCGCGAGTTTGCGAATCTGCTGGCCGAGGCGCTGTCGGCGGCCGAGGGCATCGAGGTCGCGGAGGTCGCGGGGCCGGGCTTCCTGAACATCCGGCTGGCCAAGGCCGCGCAGGGCGCCATCGTCGAGAAGATCCTGGCCGCGGGGGAGAGCTACGGCACCGCCGGCGCGCTCGGCGGCACCAAGATCAACCTGGAGTTCGTCTCCGCCAACCCCACCGGACCCATCCACCTGGGCGGCACCCGCTGGGCCTCGGTCGGCGACGCCCTCGGCCGGATCCTGGCCGCGCAGGGCGCGGACGTGACCCGCGAGTACTACTTCAACGACCACGGCGCGCAGATCGACCGCTATGCGGGCTCGCTGGTCGCCGCCGCGCTCGGGCAGCCGACGCCGGAGGACGGGTACGCGGGCGCGTACATCAACGAGATCGCCGACACCGTCGTCAAGGCCAACCCGGGCGTGCTGGAGCTGCCCGAAGCGCAGCGGCACGAGGTGTTCCGCCGCGACGGCGTCGAGCTGATGTTCGCCCACATCAAGCAGACCCTGCACGATTTCGGCACCGACTTCGACGTGTACTTCAACGAAAGCTCGCTGTTCGCCAGCGGTGCGGTCGAGAAGGCCCTGGCGGAGCTGAAGGCGTCGGGCAACCTGTACGAGAAGGACGGCGCCTGGTGGATCGCCTCCACCGAATACGGTGACGACAAGGACCGCGTCGTCATCAAGAGCGACGGCAAGTCCGCCTACATCGGCGGCGATATCGCCTACTTCCAGAACAAGCGCTCGCGCGGCTTCGACCTGTGCATCTACATGCTGGGCGCGGACCACCACGGCTACATCGGCCGGCTCAAGGCCGCCGCCGCCGCGTTCGGCGACAACCCCGACAGCGTCGAGGTGCTCATCGGCCAGATGGTGAACCTGGTCAAGGATGGCAAGGCCATGAAGATGAGCAAGCGCGCGGGAACCGTTGTCACCCTCGACGATCTGGTCGAGCTGATCGGTGTCGACGCCTCGCGCTACGCGCTGGTGCGCTCCTCGGTGAACTCCAGCATCGATATCGATCTGGACCTGTGGACCCGGACCGACAACGAGAACCCGGTCTACTACGTGCAATACGCGTACGCCCGCACCAACTCCATCATCGGCAATGCCGCCGCCTTCGGATTCGATTCCGTCCCCGCCGATTTCGCGCTCGCCAGCTCGAGCCGCGAGGGCGATCTGATCCGCACCCTGGGTGAATTCCCGCGCGTGGTGGCCACCGCCGCCGAATTGCGGGAGCCGCACCGCGTCGCCCGCTACCTGGAGGACCTGGCCGGCGTCTACCACGCCTTCCAGTCCGACAACGACATGCGGGTCATCCCGCAGGGCGACGATCCCGTCACCCCCTTGAACTCGGCCCGCCTCGAGCTGGTCAAAGCCACCCGTCAGGTTCTCGCCAACGGCCTCGGCCTGCTAGGCGTCAGTGCACCGGAGCGTATGTAGATGAGTGCTCACCCCGCCGGTCCCCGTCACGCGGACATCCCGCACGCCCCCGGTCTGCCGGAGCGGCCTGCCGACCCGAAGCAGATGATCGAGCTGCCCGCGAATGTGTGGCCGCGCAACGCTTCTCGCGACGAGGACGGCGTCGTCCGGATCGCGGGCGTGCCGGTGCACGAGCTGGCCGCCGACTACGGCACCCCGCTGTTCGTCATCGACGAGGACGACTTCCGTTCCCGCTGCCGCGATATGGTCCGCGCCTTCGGCGAGGGCTCGCGAGTGCACTACGCCTCCAAGGCGTTCCTGTGCGGAGAGGTCGCCCGCTGGATTCGTGATGAGGGCCTGCACCTGGACGTCTGCTCCGCCGGTGAGCTGTCGGTGGCGCTGCACGCCGGTTTCCCGGCCGAGCGAATCGCGCTGCACGGTAACAACAAATCGGTGCCGGAGCTGGAGCTCGCGGTCGAGCGGGGCGTCGGGCACGTGGTGCTGGACTCCATGATCGAGATCGAGCGCCTGGACACCGTCGCCAAGCGCGCCGGCCGGGTGCAGGACGTACTCGTCCGGGTCACCGTCGGCGTGGAAGCCCATACCCACGAATACATTTCGACCGCGCACGAGGATCAGAAGTTCGGCTTCTCGATCGCCAGCGGTGATGCCATGCAGGCCATCGCCCGGGTCTTCGAATCCGACAACCTGCGCCTGGTCGGCCTGCACTCGCACATCGGCTCGCAGATCTTCGAGATCGACGGTTTCGAGATCTCCACCCGCCGCATGCTGGGCGTGCTGCGCGAGGTGGCCGACAAGTTCGGCGCCGAACGCGCCGCGCAGGTGAACGTACTGGATCTCGGTGGCGGCCTGGGTATTTCGTACCTGCCGCACGATGATCCGCCGGCCCTGGACGATTTCGCCGCCAAGCTGCGCCGCATCGTCGCCGAGGAGGCCGAGCGCGCGGGGCTGCCGGTCCCGACCATCGCCGTCGAGCCGGGCCGCGCCATCGCCGGACCGGGCACCGTCACGCTTTACGAGGTCGGCACCATCAAAGATGTTGTGCTCGACGGGGGTAATCGCCGACGCTATGTCAGCGTCGACGGCGGCATGAGCGACAACATTCGCCCGGCCCTGTATCAAGCGGAGTACGACTGCCGATTGGTTTCTCGGAGTAGCGATTCCGGTCCGGTGGTCGCACGAGTCGTCGGAAAGCATTGCGAGAGCGGGGATATCGTCATTCGCGATACCTGGCTCCCGGGCGATGTCGGCCCCGGCGACCTGGTGGCGGTGGCCGCGACCGGCGCGTACTGCTACTCGATGTCGAGCCGCTACAACCTGCTCACCCGGCCCGCCGTGGTCGCTGTGCGGGATGGCAAGGCGCGCTTGATTCTCCGCCGTGAAACGGTGGAGGACCTACTGAGCTTGGAGGTGAATGCATGACCGAGGTAGCTAAGACCGGTGTGTGGGGATCGGATCATCCGATCGGCGTGGCGGTCCTCGGCATGGGCACGGTCGGCACCGAAGTGGTCCGCATCATTCGTGACCACGCCGATGATCTGTGCAACCGCGTGGGCGCGCCCGTCGTGCTGCGCGGCGTCGCCGTCCGCGACCTGAACAAGGATCGCGGCATCGCGCCCGAGCTGCTCACCGTCGACGCCGAAACCCTCGTCACCCGTGACGATGTGGATATCGTGGTCGAGCTCATGGGCGGTATCGATCCGGCGCGCGCGCTCATCACCGCCGCGCTGAACGCGGGCAAGTCCGTGGTCACCGCCAACAAGGCGCTGCTGGCCGACTACACCGGCGAGCTCGCGAACGCGGCCGAAAACCACCGTGCCGACCTGTATTTCGAGGCCGCCGTGGCCGGGGCCATCCCGGTCGTGCGCCCGCTCATCCAGTCGCTGTCCGGCGACCGGGTGAACCGCGTGGTCGGCATCGTCAACGGCACCACCAACTTCATCCTCTCCGCGATGGCCGAGACCGGCGCGGACTACCACGACGTGCTCGCCGAGGCCACCCGCCTGGGCTACGCCGAGGCCGACCCGACCGCCGATGTCGAGGGCTACGACGCCGCCGCCAAGGCCGCCATCCTGGCCTCGGTCGCCTTCCACACCCGCGTCACCTCCGGCGATGTCTACCGCGAGGGCATCTCCAAGATCACTTCCGAGGATCTGGAGACCGCCGCGGCCGTCGGCTGCACCGTGAAGCTGCTGGCCATGGCCGAGCGCGTGGTCGACGACGGCGGCAAGGAGCAGATCTCGGTCCGCGTCTACCCGGCGCTCATCCCGCGCAAGCACCCCCTCGCGGCGGTCAGCGGCGCGTTCAACGCCGTGGTGGTCGAGGCCGAGAATGCCGGCCGCCTGATGTTCTACGGCCAGGGCGCGGGCGGCGCTCCCACCGCCTCGGCCGTGATGGGCGACCTGGTGATGGCGGCGCGCAACAAGTTCTACGGTGGCCGCGCGCCGGGCGAATCGGTTTATGCTGAGCTGCCGATCGCCTCGATCGGCGACACCCCGACCCGCTACCACGTGAATCTCCAGGTAGCCGACCGCACCGGCGTGCTGGAAGCGGTCGCCGGCGAGTTCGCCAAGCACGGTGTGAGCATCTCGACGGTCCGCCAGGAAGGCCACGACGTGGGCGCTCGCCTGGTCGTGGTGACCCACCACGCGCAGGAATCGGCGCTGGCCGATACCGTTGCGGCGTTGGCCGAACTGGACTCCGTCACGTCCGTGACCAGTGTTCTGAGATTGGAAGGCACCGAGGAATGAGTGCAACAGCACGAGCCGCAGCCGTGCACACCCCGTGGCCGGGCCTGATCAACGCGTATCGGGATCGCCTCCCGATTCCGGCCGACTGGGAAGCCGTCACCCTCTTCGAGGGCGGCACTCCGCTGGTGCCCGCACATCACCTGTCCGAGCTGACCGGTTGTGAGGTGTACCTCAAGGTCGAGGGCGCGAACCCGACCGGTTCGTTCAAGGACCGTGGCATGACCATGGCCATGACCGACGCCAAGTACAACGGCAAGACCGCGGTGCTGTGCGCTTCGACGGGCAACACCTCGGCCTCGGCCGCCGCCTACGCCACCCGCGCGGGCCTGCACTGCGCGGTGCTGATTCCGCAGGGCAAGATCGCCATGGGCAAGCTGGCGCAGGCGGTCATGCTGGGCGCGAAGATCATTCAGGTGGACGGCAATTTCGACGACTGCCTGGAGCTGGCCCGCAAGGTGACCGCGGAGTTCCCGTCGGTCGGCCTGGTCAACTCGGTCAACCCGGCCCGCATCGAGGGCCAGAAGACCGCGGCCTTCGAAATCGCGGACGCGCTGGGCAAGGCCCCCGACGTGCACGTGCTCCCGGTCGGCAACGCGGGCAATATCACCGCGTACTGGAAGGGCTATAGCGAGTACTACGCCGACGGCGTCACCACCTCGCGCCCGCGCATGCTGGGCGTGCAGGCCGCCGGTGCCGCGCCGCTGGTCAACGGGGCCCCGGTGAAGGATCCCGAGACCATCGCCACCGCCATCCGGATCGGTGCGCCCGCGTCCTGGAATCAGGCCATGGCCGCCAAGGAAGAGTCCGGCGGTGCCTTCCGCGCGGCCACCGATGACGAGATCCTGGCCGCGTATCGCCTGGTCGCGTCGAAGGAAGGCGTGTTCGTCGAACCCGCTTCCGCCGCTTCGGTCGCCGGTCTGCTGGCCGCCCGCCAGGAGGGCTGGCTCGATTCGGGCCTGACCGTGGTCTGCACCGTCACCGGCAACGGCCTCAAGGATCCGGACAACGCCCTCAAGGGCATGCCCGAGGTCCAGCCCATCGCGGTCGATCCGATCGCCGTCGCACACGCACTCGAGCTGGCCTGACATTGAATTCGCGCGAAGGTCAGCTGATGACCAGGACCCTGCCCGCCGGAATCACCGTCACCGTGCGGGTTCCGGCGTCCAGTGCCAATCTGGGGCCGGGCTTCGATTCCCTCGGAATCGCTTTGGGGCTGTACGACGAGATCACGGTCTCCACCACGGACTCCGGTCTCGCCATCCGCGTGGAGGGTGAAGGGGCCGCCGATGTGCCCTGGGGCCCTTCGCATCTCGTGGTGCGCGCCATCGAACGCGGCCTGCAAGCCGCCGGGGTCTGGGCCGATGGCCTGGACGTGGTGTGCCACAACGTGATTCCGCATTCGCGGGGGATGGGCTCCTCGGCCTCGGCGGTGGTCGGCGGGCTGGCCGCCGGTCGCGGGCTGGCCGCCAAGTTCGACGCCGCGCTGGCGTACGGCGATGACGTGATGGTGCAGCTGGCCTCGGAATTCGAGGGTCATCCCGACAATGCCGCGGCCAGCATCCTGGGCGGAATCGTGGTGTCCTGGACCGAAACCGACCGTCCCGCAGACGGAAACGGTGCGGGCGACCACAATCCGCGTGTGTACCGCGCGGTTCGCCTGGAACCCCAGCCCGGACTGCGCCCGGTGGTGCTGATCCCGGAGGAGCACTCCTCCACCGCGCACACCCGCGGCCTGCTCCCGGAGACGGTTCCGCACGTGGACGCCGCCTTCAATGTGAGCCGCGCCGCGCTGGCGGTAGTCGCCTTGACGCAACGACCCGATCTCCTGATGCCCGCCACCGCGGATCGGCTACACCAGGGTTATCGCGCCTCGGCGCTGCCGCTCACCACGAAATGGATCGAACGGCTGCGCGCGGCCGGTATTCCGGCCACCGTTTCCGGTGCCGGGCCGACCGTGCTCGCCTTCGTGACCAGCGAATTCCCCGCCGAACTGCGTGAACTCGCACTTGCCGAGGGACTTCGTGTGCTCGAACCGGGTATTGCCGACGGCGTCCTGGTGAATTGAGCCGAAGCCGTAATGGTGGATTGACAGCGCGCCTGCCTTGCAGGCGTTACGGGCGACGGCTATCCTGAGCGAGTCCGTACATCGTGCGCGTCAGACGCCGGTGCTTCATCAGGGCAAATCGCTCCAGAGGCTCCTTGCTCGGGCTCGAGGCTTGAGGCTCGAAACTTGGGGGTAGCCAGTTCACTGGAATGATCTCTCCCACCTTGTCGTTCGATGAGCACAGCAATCGGCGGCGAAGCCCACGCGGTGGTAAATCCATTCCACCAACCCGGCGAGACAGGCGATACGGCATCCGAGTCCGGCACGAGTCCGGACTGCTGGAGGAACCCTCGAACAGGCACACGGCAGTCGAGGGAAGGAAAGGATTTCCGTGACAGATACGGACCTGCTCGCGACACCCGGGGTGGAAAGTCAAAATTCCTCGGGAAGCCGCGAAAGTGAATCCGGACAGATTGCGAAGATGAGCGAACAAACTGACGTCGCACGATCGGGGCTGACTGGAATGTTGTTGCCGCAGTTGCGTGCGCTTGCGGGAGAGCTCGGTATTCGGGGCACTTCCGGGATGCGTAAGGGCGATCTCATCGCCGCTATCAAGGAAAATCAGTCCGGCGGTGGAAAAGCCGCCGCGGGCAAGGCCACGCGCAGCGTGAAGTCCGAGGGCGAGACCGCGCCGGCCAAGGCCGACGCGCCGGTGAAGACCGAAGCCGCTCCGGTGAAGAGCGAGGCCCCCAAGGCGAAGGCCGAGGTGAAGGCTCCGGCCGAAGTTCGCGAAAACGCCAGTGAGGCGCGCGAATCCAAGCGTGAGGACGCCGGCGACAACGCCCGCTCCGAGGGTGGCGACGACAACCGCGAGAGCGGTCAGCGTGGCCGCGGCCGGCAGCGCCGGGGCCGCGAGCAGCGTGCCGCCGCGGCCGGCAATGCCGAGGGCAATGCCGACGCCGCCGAGAAGACCGAGTCCGAGGGCGGTGAGCGTCGTCGCGATCGCAACGAGCGCGGTGACCGTCAGCAGGGCGAGCGTGGCGACCGCCAGCAGGGCGACCGCAATCAGGGTGACCGCCAGCAGGGCGACCGGAATCAGGGTGACCGGAACCAGGGCGAGCGGAATCAGAACGGCGGCCAGCAGAACGGCACCGCGCGTAATGACCGCGACCGGGACCGGGACCGCGGCGGAGACGACGACGAGCGCGGCGGACGCCGGGGTCGCCGGTTCCGTGAGCGTCGCCGCGGGCGTGACCGCGACGGCGGCATCGCCACCGGTGAGACCCGCGAGCGCGAGCCCGAGCTGCGCGAGGACGATGTCCTCCAGCCCGTGGCCGGCATCCTGGACGTGCTCGACAACTACGCCTTCGTTCGCACCTCCGGCTACCTGGCCGGCCCGAACGACGTCTACGTGTCGATGAACCTGGTGCGCAAGAACGGCCTGCGCCGCGGTGACGCCATCACCGGTGCGGTGCGCGCCCCGCGTGACGGCGACCAGAGCAACCAGCGCCAGAAGTTCGATCCGCTGGTGCGGCTGGACACGGTCAACGGCTCGGATATCGAAAGTGCCAAGCGCCGACCGGAATTCAGCAAGCTCACCCCGCTGTACCCGAACCAGCGCCTGCGCCTGGAGACTCAGCCCAACAAGCTGACCACCCGCATCATCGATCTGATCATGCCGATCGGTAAGGGCCAGCGTGCCCTGATCGTGTCGCCGCCCAAGGCCGGTAAGACCACGATCATGCAGGACATCGCCAACGCGATCTCGGTCAACAACCCCGAGTGCTACCTCATGGTCGTCCTGGTGGACGAGCGTCCCGAGGAAGTGACCGATATGCAGCGCTCGGTGCGCGGCGAGGTCATCGCCTCCACGTTCGACCGCCCGCCGGGCGATCACACCTCGGTCGCCGAGCTCGCCATCGAGCGGGCCAAGCGCCTGGTGGAGATGGGTCAGGACGTCGTCGTGCTGCTCGACTCGATCACCCGATTGGGCCGTGCGTACAACAACTCGTCCCCGGCCTCGGGCCGAATCCTTTCCGGTGGTGTGGATTCCACCGCGCTGTACCCGCCCAAGCGGTTCCTCGGCGCGGCCCGCAATATCGAGAACGGCGGCTCGCTCACCATCATCGCCACCGCGATGGTGGAGACCGGTTCCACCGGTGACACGGTCATCTTCGAGGAGTTCAAGGGCACGGGTAATGCCGAGCTCAAGCTCGATCGCAAGATCGCCGAGCGCCGCGTGTTCCCGGCCGTCGACGTCAACCCGTCCGGCACCCGCCGCGACGACCTGCTGATGTCCTCCGACGAGGCCGCGGTGCTGCACAAGCTGCGGCGCGTGCTCTCGGGTCTGGATTCACATCAGGCGATCGACCTGCTGGTCGACCGGTTGAAGAAGACCAAGAGCAATGTCGAGTTCCTGATGACGGTCTCCAAGACCGCCCCGGGCGCCATCGACGAATAGAGCTCGCGCGCAAGGGCTTCGGTCCCGCGCAGACAGCTGGTGGCAACGGCGGCTCCGCTTCGGCGGAGCCGCCGTTGCGTTTGTGCCAGGGCGATCCGGACGTACGCGGGCGCATCCGCGTCCGGCCGCGGGGCGTAGCAGAACAACCCGATGAGCATCGCCCCGGCGATCATGAACGCCAGGATGGGCGCGGTCACGGCACCGGACGAGCCCGCCGATGCCGTGACCGCCGTGTAGGTGAGGGTGCCGTCCCCGTGCGGTGGGGTAGGGGCCGGGGTACGGTTCCCCACCGCGTCGCCGGACTCCCCGGGAGCGAAACACCAACCCACGACCACCAGCAGACTCAATGTGCCCAGGACCGCCCCCGCGACGTACTCCGCGCGCCGCCGGTGTGACCTCCCGGTCTCGGCGTGCGCGGCCGCGGGCGATGGTTCCCCGCTCGTCGCGTCCTTCCCGGTCACGTATCGTCCTTCCGATCGTCGTGCGACTCTCACCTGGACAAACTCTATGAACACGAGTGTTCGCATTCTTGAGTAGCGAACTACTCGACTTCAGCCTGTCTCGAGGCCAGGAAATATGCGTGCCCGTACTTTCTTGGGGTTCAGCGCGATTTCGCGGCGCGAACGGTACGCGGACCCTATGGTGTGACCTGCTCGTATTTCAGATATATACCCGGGGGCAGCCATGCACCGAAACATCCGCACCGCACTCGTCGCGACCCTCGCCGTCGCGGCCCTCACCGCCGGAATGGGCACGGCCGCAGCCGATTACCCGTCCACCGGATCGTTCGCGATCGACGAGGTCAACAATGGAAGTTCGACCCTGCGCCAGTTCCCGCTACTCGCCGGGAGCGGGAATCTGCTCACCGGTTCGGCACTCGGTTCATCCGTGCCCGCCTTGACGATCGTCTGCGCGGTGCTCCAAGTGATCATCCCCAAAGCCTGCGTCTACCAGATGCCCAACGACCCGGACGGCCCGAAGTAGCCGGGTGCGGAGCGATCCGCTCGGGGGCCTGGAATAACCGGGACAGCCGACCGCTTATACTGGTCCGTCGGCAACCATGCCTCTAGTCGGTTCCGGTTCACGTCTCTGCGGAGGCGACCCGGAGCCTTTTGAAAGGACACCCATGAAGGCGGGAATTCACCCCACGTATGTGGACACCACGGTCGTTTGCGGCTGTGGCAACACCTTCCAGACCAAGAGCACCAAGGAGTCGGGCCAGATCACGGTCGAGGTCTGCTCCCAGTGCCACCCGTTCTACACGGGCAAGCAGAAGATTCTGGACACCGGCGGCCGCGTGGCCCGCTTCGAGGCCCGCTACGGCAAGCGCACCAAGGCTGCCAACTAGCGACCCTGCCGACGCCCGTCCTGCTGCATTGCAGGCCGGGCGTCGCTGTGTTTATTTGCCCTCCGCTGCGCTCCGGGCGGGTCCGCGGCCCTTATGTCTCGTTCTTCCCTCTCTCCGCTCCTCCGCTGCGCTCCCCCGCTCCGCTCAGTCCAGAACGAGACGGCCGCGAACCTTGGGGGTCGGCGGTGGAAACTAGAAGTCAAAGTCCCAAACGAAGGAGCATCCGCGATGGCCGACAAGGTAACGGCCCCGTCTGCGATCGATGACATCCTGGCCGAGTACGCGGGCCTCGAGGCGCAGCTGGCCGATCCGGCGCTGCACAACGATCCGGGTGCGGCGCGCCGAGTCGGCAAGCGGTTCGCCGAACTCGGGCCGATTATGGCCACCTACAACAAGCTCACGAGCGCGCGTGACGATCTGGCCGCCGCCGAGGAGCTGGCGGCCGACGACGCGTCCTTCGCGGCCGAGGTGCCGGCGTTGAAGGAGCAGGTGGAGGAGCTGGACAAGCAGCTCACCGATCTGCTCGCGCCGCGTGACCCGCACGATGCCGACGATGTGGTGCTGGAAGTGAAGTCGGGTGAAGGCGGCGAGGAGTCGGCGCTGTTCGCGGCGGATCTGGCGCGCATGTACATCCGGTACGCGGAGCGGCACGGGTGGAAGGTCGAGGTGCTCGGCGTCACCTACTCGGATCTGGACGGGTACAAGGAAGCCACCTTCTCGATCAAGAGCAAGGAACCCTCGCGGGACGGCGTGTGGTCGCGATTGAAGTTCGAGGGCGGCGTGCACCGCGTGCAGCGGGTACCGGTCACCGAATCCCAAGGGCGCATTCATACTTCGGCCGCGGGCGTGCTCGTGTACCCCGAGCCGGACGAGGTCGAGGAGGTGCAGATCGACGAGAAGGATCTGCGCGTCGACGTCTACCGGTCCTCCGGCAAGGGCGGTCAGGGCGTCAACACCACCGACTCGGCGGTGCGCCTCACCCACCTGCCGACCGGTCTCGTGGTGACCTGCCAGAACGAACGCTCGCAGTTGCAGAACAAGATTCGCGCCATGCAGGTGCTGGCGGCCCGGCTCCAGGCGCTGGCCGAAGAGCAGGCCGACGCCGATGCGGCCGCGGGACGCGCCTCGCAGATCCGCACCGTGGACCGGTCCGAGCGCATCCGCACCTACAACTTCCCCGAGAACCGCATCGCCGATCACCGCATCGGATTCAAGGCGCACAACCTCGATTCGGTACTCGACGGCAACCTCGACGATTTGCTGGACGCGCTCGGCACCGCCGACCGCGCCTCGCGGCTCGCCGCCGAATAAGCCACGCCCGCCCGCCGCTGCCCGGTCGCACCGAACCGCGACCGGGCGGCGGCGGGAAGCGGAGAATCGAAAACACCAGCCAAGCGCGCAGAAGCGGAGGCCGTCATGACCAGAGTGCCCTTGCGTCCGGCCATCCGCGAAGCCATCGAACTGCTGGGCGCGGCGGGGGTGCACAGCCCGGCGGCGGATGCCGAGTATCTGGCCGCACACGTGCTCGGGGTGGATCGGATGCGGCTGGCATTGATGCCGATGCTCACCGCCGACCAGCTCGAGGAGTTCCGCAAGCTCGTCGCACGCCGCGCGGAACGTGTTCCGCTGCAACACCTTACGGGCACCGCGGCGATGGGGGAGATCGATCTCGCGGTCGGGCCCGGGGTGTTCGTTCCGCGGCCGGAGACCGAACTGATCTTCGCCTGGGCGCTCGGCCAGCTCGAAGCCCTCGGCCATGAGCACCAGCCGATCGTGGTGGATCTGTGCACCGGATCGGGGGCGCTCGCGCTCGCCATCGCGCATGCCCGGCCGGATGTTCAGGTGCACGCCGTCGAACTGGATCCCGAAGCGCACGCCTGGGCCAAACGCAATGCCCTGCAACTCGCCGACGAAGGCGACACCCCGATCGATCTGCACGCCGGGGACGTCACCGACCCCAATATCCTCGAGCATCTCGACGGCCGGGTGGATGTGATCGTCTCGAACCCGCCCTACATTCCCGAAGCCGCCGTGCTGGATCCCGAAGTGGCGGACCACGATCCGCACCTCGCCCTGTTCGGCGGCGAGGACGGCCTCGATGTCATCCGCCCGATGATCGGCACCATCGCCCGGCTGCTGCGTCCGGGCGGTACGGTCGCCGTCGAACACGACGACAGCAACGGCGGCGGCGTCGCGGCGTTGTTCACCATGCACGGCGGATTCACCGAAGTGGTGGAGCACCCGGATCTCGCGGGCAAACCACGCTTCGTCGTCGCCCGGCGCAAGGCGGACTGAAACCCGCGGGCGCGCGGCTCGAGAATTTTTCGGATCGGGCGACGGATTTCGGGCCGCCGGCTGGTCTCGATAGGGACAGCATCCTTCAGCCCCGGGAGTTCCCATGTCAGAGTCCATCCAGACCGCAGTGGTCACCGGCGCCGGCCGTGGGTTCGGGCGCGCCATCTCGGCCGCGCTCGCCGCCACCGGCAGCCGGGTCGTCGGCATCGCGCGCGACGCGGAGCGTCTCGCCGCCGTACAGGCCGAACTCGGCGCGAACTTCACCCCCATCGCCGCCGACGCCACCGCGGAATCCCTCGCCCACAACACCATTCGGGAGCACGCACCGCGCCTGCTGGTGCTCAACGCCGGAGTCGGAGCGCTCATGCGCCCCATCCAGGAGCAAACCTGGGACACCTTCAGCCGCAACTGGAACACCGACGCCCACCACGTCTTCACCTGGACCCGGGCCGCGCTGCTGGCGCCGCTCGCACCCGGCAGCGTGGTCATCTCGCTCTCCAGCGCGGCGGCGCTGCTCGGATCCCCGTTGAGTGGCGGTTACGCCAGCGCCAAACAGGCCATCCGCTATATGCGTGGCTACGCGGCCGAAGAATCCGAGCGCGGAAACCTCGGTATCCGCTTCGTCACGCTGCTACCGCAATTGACCCCGGCCACCGATATGGGCGAGATGGCGGTCGCCGGCTACGCCGCCCGCACCGGTGTGGACGTGCCGACCTTCGTGAAGGGGCTCAGCCCGATCCTCACGCCGGAAATGGTGGCCAAGGCGGTCCTCGATATCGCGGCGGATCCCGACAGCTCCGCCGAATACCGGGTGAGTGGATCAGGGGCGGAGCCGCTCGGCCTCGCCGACCCAACGAATTAGTGGCCGATGTGAACTGGTTGCGGGCTTTGTCGGCGCGTCGCCGCAACCAGTTCACACTCGTGACGGTGAGGGGAGTGGGTGATGGGGGCGCAGTTCGAGTTCGGTGAGGTGGCGGCGGGGTTTCGGCCGGAGTTGGTGGCGTATTGCTATCGGATGCTCGGGTCGATTCATGATGCCGAGGATTTGGTGCAGGAGACCTATTTACGGGCTTGGCGGGGCTTCGACGGGTTCGAGGGGCGGTCTTCGGTGCGGCGATGGCTGTATGCGATCGCTACTCGGGTCTGTCTGACCGCGCTGGAAAGCCGTGCGCGGCGGCCGCTTCCGTCGGGGCTCGGTGCGCCTTCGGATGACCATCGGGCAGCGGTGATGGAGCGGGAGCCCACCGTGGCCTGGTTGCAGCCCGCGCTGGATGACCGGCTCGGAATACCGGATTCGGCTGCTACGGCCGGTGATCCGGCGGCGGTGGTCGCGGCGCGGGCCGGAGTTCGCCTGGCTTTCATAGCGGCGCTGCAACTCCTGCCCGCCCGCCAGCGCGCCGTCCTCACCCTCCGCGACGTACTCGCCTTCCGCACCGCGGAGGTCGCGCGAATGCTCGAGATGACCCCCGCCGCCGTGGACAGCGCCCTCCGCCGTGCCCGCACCCGCCTAGCCGAAGCCGGCCCGGTCCAAGACGACCTGTCCGAACCCTCCGAAGCCGCGATCCGCACCCTCCTCGACTCCTACGTCACCGCCTTCACCGCCGCCGACCCCGCCGCCCTCCTACACCTCCTGCGAGCCGACGTAGAACTCGAAATGCCCCCCATTCCAACCTGGTTCACCGGCCGCACCACTGTCCTCGCCTTCTTCGCCTCCCGAGTCCTCCACCCCAACGCCTGGCACCTGCACCCCACCCGAGCCAACACCCAACCTGCCCTGATCGTCCACCGCCGCACACCCGACAACCACCTCGAGCCCTACGGCATCCAAGTCCTCACCCTCATCGGCCCCCACATAGCCCGCATCACCTCCTTCAACGACCCCACCCTCGTCCCCGCTCCCACCCCAGCCCGCCCAGCCTGACAACCCTCGAGCCGCACGCCCCTGGTGTTGCGGCCCACGCGACCCACCGGGGTGCATAGCGAAGCCCGCGTTGCCCGACCGGGATTCGCGGCGGAGCCCCTGAGAGTGACGAGAGTCGTCCTCTCCGCCCGAGGGGGTTCGGGGGCGGAGCCCCTGAGAGTGACGAGAGTCGTCCTCTCCGCCCGAGGGGGTTCGGGGGCGGAGCCCCTGAGAGTGACGAGAGTCGTCCTCTCCACCCCGGGGGGTTCGGGGGCGAAGCCCCTGAGAGCTATGGAGAGTTCATTCATGCCAAGATGTCAGCCGTGAGTACCGTCTACGACTGTGCCGATCCCGATTCGCGTGCTGCCGGGCTGAATGCGGCGCGGAGTGCGTTGAAGTCCGGTCGGCTGACCGTGATTCCGACCGACACGCTGTACGGGCTGGCCGCCGACGCCTTCGACAGCCAGGCTGTCGGTGCGCTGCTGGCCGCCAAGCGGCGGGGGCGGGATATGCCGGTGCCGGTGCTGGTGGGATCGTGGAACACCATCGACGGACTGGTGTTCTCGGTGCGGCCGCAGGCACGGGAGTTGATCCGGGCGTTCTGGCCGGGTGGGCTGAGTCTCGTTGTGCAGCAGGCTCCTTCGCTGGCCTGGGATCTGGGCGATGCCCGGGGGACCGTGATGCTGCGGATGCCGTTGCACCCGGTGGCGCTGGAGCTGCTCAAGGAGGTCGGTCCGCTCGCGGTGTCGAGCGCCAACGTCTCGGGGCAGCCGCCGGCGACGACCGTCGATGAGGCCAGGGCGCAGTTGGGGGATCTGGTGGGCGTGTACCTGGACGGCGGGCCCGCCGATCACGCGGTGGCCTCGACCATCGTCGACCTGACCTCGGATACGCCGCGCATTCTGCGCGAGGGCGCGATTCCGGCGGAGAAGGTCGCGGAGGTCCTCGGCATGTCGCCGGAGGAACTCCGGGAGCAGGGCACGCGGTGACGGCCCGATAGATGCTGCTGAGTCAGGGCGTTTTCAGCCAAGGTGCGGTCGTCCCGCTGCGGGAGCTGCTGCTGGTGCTGCTCGTCGCCTCGGTGATCACCTATCTGGTGGGCGGGGGAGTGCGATCCCTCGCCATCGGGTTCGGGGCGGTCGCCGTCCCGCGTGAGCGCGACGTGCACGTCAAGCCGATCCCGCGGATGGGCGGCGTCGGCATCTACCTGGGTGTGCTGGCGGCCGTCGCCTTCGCGCACCAATTGCCCGCCCTGCGCCGCGGATTCGAGTATCCGAAGGATATTCCGGCCGTTCTGGCGGCGAGCACCCTGATCGTTCTGGTCGGCATCATCGACGACCGCTGGGGCCTGGACGCCCTCACCAAGTTCGTCGGTCAGGTCACCGCGGCGGGTGTGATGGCCGTGATGGGCCTGAGTTGGGTGGCGATCTACAACCCCTTTACCAACGAAACCGTGGTGCTCGATCCCCTCCAGGGCGGCCTGGTTACCGTCGGGATCACGGTCACCATGATCAACGCGATGAATTTCGTGGACGGTCTGGACGGCCTGGCCGCGGGCCTGGGCTTCATCGCGTCGGTGGCGGTGTTCGTCTTCACCGTCGGCCTGCTCTACGAAGTCGGCGGCGCCACCGACACTTATCCGCCGGCGTTGCTGGCCGCCGCGCTGGCCGGTGGCTGTCTCGGATTTCTGCCGCACAATTTTCAGCCCGCCAAAATATTCATGGGCGATTCCGGCTCGATGCTCATCGGTTTGATGCTCGCCGCGGTCTCCACCGGCGCCTCCGGCCGAATTCCGTTGCAGGGTTACGGCCCGCGCGACATCGTGGGTCTGTTGTCGCCTTTGTTGCTGGTCGGGGCGGTGATGTTCATTCCTGTTCTCGATCTTGTAATGGCCATCGTGCGCCGAGTCCGCGCGGGTGTGAGTTTCTCCACTCCGGACAAAATGCATCTGCATCACCGCTTGTTGCAGATCGGTCATTCGCATCGGCGCGTGGTGTTGTTGATCTACTTGTGGGTGAGCGTGCTCGCCTTCGGCGCGGTCGGCACCTCGCTCATGGATCGCACGCTGGTGGTGCTGTTGTTCGCGGCCGGGCTGGTATTCGCCTTGATCGTCACCGCCGTCCCGTCCTGGCGGGAACTGAGCGCGAAAGCCGGGCGGAAACCGCCGGGCGGGCCGGGAACCGCCGCCGGGTAAAGTGGCCGAACGTGAGCACGCCTTCCGAGACCCATCCCGATGCCCCGCTCCGTGCGGCGCTGCGCTATGGCATTGCCGGTTTGGCTGTGCTGGTGGTGATTTCGGCGATTCTGTCGTCGATCTTCGCCGGTCTGCCCGGTCTGTGGGGCGCCTTGATCGGCTCCGCGATCGGCGGCGGCTTCATTCTGACCACGGCGGCCTCGGTGCTCTTCAGCGCCAAGATCGAATCGGGTTTGCAGGGCGTCGTGCTGCTCGGTAGCTGGGTCGGCAAGCTGCTGCTGGTGGTGATCGTGGTCGCGGTGCTGCAGAACTACGACTTCTACAGCCGCGGCGCCCTGTTCCTCACCGTCGTCGGCGCCCTGCTGGTGGTGCTCGGCGCGGAGACGTATGGCCTTCTGCGCCACAAGGTTCCGTACGTTCAGGTCGACCGCGACCTGTAGCCATCGGACGGCAAACCGAGGCCCTGCGACACAGTTCACCGCGAGTTTCCACGACCCCCTACACGTTGTCGTAGATAACTTGATAAACTCTTTACCTGTAGCCAACCGAATCAACAGGGGGGTCGCCTGAGACCCACCTGAGAGCAGGTTATGCTTACAGCCGTACCGGGCCCATCGGGGTCACGGTTCTGCACCGTCGACGATGTCGCCGACGCGCGTACAGACGCCCGGGCCACAAAGGCCCATCAGCTGCTGACGAACTTCGAGCCGACCTGAGTCGACCCACCAGATCGTCAATGTCCGATCGAACCGCAGGAGAAAACTATCTTCTGCGGCCCGAACACGGGAGAGAACGCTGAGCGTCACCATTTTGGCGGGCGAGTTCCACGCGCCGTCGCTTAACGACTTCTTCCCTCCAGCTGTGCTGTTCGAGGGGACGCCGTTCGAGCTCGACCGTCTGATGCTCATTCGCATCCTGATGTCGGCCGTGCTGCTGGCTTTCATGTTCCTCGCATTCCGGAGTCCGAAACTGGTTCCCCGGGGTATCCAGAACGTCGCCGAAACCGGTCTGGTGTTCGTGCGGGAACAGATCTGCGATGAAGTCCTGGGCAAAGAATCCGGTAAGAAGTTCTTCCCGCTCATCGCGTCGATCTTCTTCACGGTCCTGTTCCTGAACATCTCGGGTGTCATTCCGGGACTGAATATCTCGTCCAACGCGCGAATCGGTATGCCGTTGGTCCTGGCCGTCGTCGCCTACGTCACCTTCAACTACGTGGGCATCAAGAAGTACGGCTTCCTCAAGTACATGCGCTCGAGCATCGTGGTGCCGAATGTGCCGCCCGCTCTGCACGTGCTGCTGATCCCGATCGAGTTCATCTCGACCTTCCTGCTGCGTCCGTTCACGCTCACCGTCCGTCTCATGGCGAACATGCTGGCCGGCCACATCATGTTGGTGCTGTTCTTCAGTGCCACCCAGTTCTTCCTGTTCGATGCCGCCAACTGGATGAAGGTGTTCTCGCCGTTCTCGCTGCTCGCGGGCTTCGGCTTCACGCTCTTCGAACTGCTGGTCGTCTTCCTGCAGGCGTACGTGTTCGCGCTGCTGACCGCTGTTTACATCGGTCTCGCGCAGCACGCTGACTCTCACTGACCGACCGGTACCAACACCAAATCTGCTACACGCGCCAACGGCGGGTGGGCGACAGAAAGGGAATAAACACAAATGAGCACTCTCGCGACCCTGGCTGCTGACGCTGCTCCTACGGTCAAGGGCTACGGCGCCATCGGTTACGGCCTCGCCGCGATCGGCCCGGGCATCGGCGTGGGCATCGTCGTGGGTAAGGCCATCGAGGGCATCGCCCGGCAGCCCGAGCTGCAGGGTCAGATCCGGACCACCATGTTCCTGGGTATCGCGTTCACCGAGGCCCTGGCGCTGATCGGTCTCGTCGCCGGCTTCATTTTCTGATTCCGGCCCCTAAGACTAGGAATCGACGATGAACAGCACTTACTTGCTCGCGGCTGAGGGGGCTGAAGAAGTCAACCCCCTCATCCCCGAGGTGTATGACATTTTCTGGTCTGCCGTCGTCTTCATCGTTATCGCTTTCGCTTTCTTCAAGTTCATCGTCCCGCGCCTGACCAAGGTGCTGGACGAGCGCACGGAGAAGATCGAAGGCGGCATCAAGAAGGCCGAGGCCGTGCAGGCCGAGGCGCAGGCGACGCTTCAGCAGTACCAGGAGCAGCTGGCCGAGGCTCGCCTCGAGGCTGCCCGCATCCGCGAGGAGGCCCGTACCCAGGGCCAGCAGATCCTCGCCGCGATGCGCTCCGATGCGCAGGCCGAGGCCGACCGCATCGTGGCCGCCGGTCACTCGCAGCTGGAGGCTCAGCGCCAGCAGATCGTGACCGAACTGCGGTCCGAGCTCGGCCGCACCGCGGTCGACCTGGCCGAGAAGATCATCGGTCAGTCGGTGGCCGACGAGGCCAAGCAGGCGGCGTCGATCGACCGGTTCCTCCAGGAACTGGACGCGAACGCCGGCATCGGGGTCGGAAGGTAACGAACCGAAAGTGGGAAGCATGTACGCAGCGAGCCGCGAGGCGAGCTCCCGTGCGCGGGAAGCTCTTCGGGCCGCTCTGACCGGAAGCGACACCGTCGCGGCCACGACGGGCTCCGAACTGTTCGCCGTTGTCGCCGTCCTCGACGACCAGCGTTCGCTGCGTGTGGCGCTCGCGGATAAGTCGGTGTCGAGCTCGGCCCGTGCCGAGCTCGCCGAACGCGTGTTCGGCGGCAAGATCAGCGGGACCACCCAGGCGGTGCTGACCACCGCGGTGGCCCAGGACTGGTCGCGGGCTCGCGACCTGGTGGACACGCTGGTGCTGCTCGGCCGCGAAGCCCTGCTGCGCGCCGCGGAGGACCGCGGCCGCCTGGGCGCCGTCGAGGACGAGCTGTTCCGGCTGGGCCGCATTGTCGAGGACAACCCCGCGCTGGAGCAGGCGCTGACCGATCACGGCAAGCCGGTCTCGGCCAAGCGTGAACTGGTGCAGCGTCTGCTCGCGGGCAAGGTCGAGGACATCACCCTGGAACTCGCGCAGCAGGCCGTGGCCCGCAGCAAGAAGGGTGACATCGGCGACGCCTTCGACGAGCTGTCCGACCTGGCCGCGTCGCTCCGGGAGCAGATCGTGGCGCACGTGCGCGCCGCGGTGGCCCTGACGCCGCAGCAGCGGGAGCAGCTGGCTGCCTCGTTGCAGCGCATCTACGACAAGCCGATCACGGTGCACGTGCAGGAAGACCCGAGCCTGCTGGCCGGTGTCGTCGTGCGCGTGGGCGACGACCTGATCGACGGCAGCGCCGTCGGCCGGCTCCAGCGCTTGCGTCAGTCTCTCGCTTAGAGACCCGCACGGCGCCGATTCATCGGCTCGCCGAAATGCGCACCAACACACCGACATTCGAGACCACAGCGAGAGCAGGAAGAACATGGCGGAGCTGACGATCTCCCCCGATGAGATCCGTAGCGCGATCGAGAGCTACACCCAGAGCTACACCCCCGAGACCTCCATCGAAGAGGTCGGTGTCGTCACCGACACCGGCGACGGTATCGCCCACATCAGCGGTCTGCCGTCCGCGATGGCCAACGAGCTCCTGGAGTTCCCGGGCGGCGTCCTCGGCGTGGCGCTGAACCTGGAGGACACCGAGATCGGTGCCGTCATCCTGGGTGAGTTCGACACCATCGAAGAGGGCCAGCAGGTCCGTCGTACCGGCGACGTGCTCTCGGTTCCGGTCGGCGACAAGTTCCTCGGTCGCGTGATCAACCCGCTGGGCGCCCCCATCGACGGCCTCGGCGAGATCGAGTCCGACGAGCGTCGCGTGCTGGAACTCCAGGCCGCCACCGTGCTGGAGCGCCAGCCGGTCGGCGAGCCGATGGCCACCGGCATCACCGCCATCGACGCCCTGACCGCGATCGGCCGTGGCCAGCGTCAGCTGGTCATCGGTGACCGCAAGACCGGCAAGACCGCGGTCTGCATCGACGCGATCATCAACCAGAAGGCCAACTGGGCCACCGGCGATCCGTCGAAGCAGGTGCGTTGCATCTACGTCGCGATCGGCCAGAAGGGCTCCACCATCGCGGGCGTCAAGGCCGCGCTGGAGGCCCACGGTGCGATGGAGTACACCACCATCGTCGCGGCCCCCGCGTCCGACTCCGCCGGCTTCAAGTGGCTGGCCCCGTACACCGGTTCGGCCCTGGGCCAGCACTGGATGTACGACGGCAAGCACGTGCTGATCGTGTTCGACGACCTGTCGAAGCAGGCCGAGGCCTACCGCGCCATCTCGCTGCTGCTGCGTCGCCCGCCGGGCCGCGAGGCGTACCCGGGTGACGTCTTCTACCTGCACTCGCGTCTGCTGGAGCGTTGCGCCAAGCTGTCCGACGCGCTGGGCGCGGGCTCGATGACCGGTCTGCCGATCATCGAGACCAAGGCCAATGACGTCTCGGCGTTCATCCCGACCAACGTCATCTCCATCACCGACGGCCAGGTGTTCCTGGAGTCGGACCTCTTCAACAAGGGTGTCCGGCCGGCCATCAACGTCGGTATCTCGGTTTCCCGAGTCGGTGGCGCCGCGCAGACCAAGGCCATGAAGAAGGTCTCGGGCTCGCTGCGTCTGGAGCTGGCCTCCTACCGTGAGCTGGAGGCGTTCTCCGCCTTCGCCTCCGACCTGGATGCCGCCTCGCTGGCTCAGCTGGAGCGTGGCGCGCGCTGGGTCGAGCTGCTCAAGCAGGACCAGTACGCCCCGGTTTCCGTTGAGGACCAGGTTGTTTCGCTGTACCTGGTCGACGGCGGCTACTACGACTCGGTGCCCGTCGCCGATGTGCGCCGGTTCAACTCCGAGCTGCTCGAGAACCTGCACGCCACCGTGCAGTCCTCCTTCGACGCCCTCCAGGGTGGCGCGAAGGTGCTCGAGGGCGAGGCCGCCGACGCCATCAAGGCCGCGACCGACAAGTTCAAGCAGGGCTTCCTGGCTTCCGACGGCAGCCGGGTCGTGAACGAGGCCGAAGCGGGCAAGCTGGACCACGAAGAGGTCGAGTCCCTTTCCGTCACTCGCAAGCACGTCGAGAAGTAATCGAGACAGCCATGCGAATGACCGAATCGACGAATGAAGGGAGGCTGGACCGCTAATGCCAAGCGTGCGTGAACTTCGCTCCCGAATTCGCTCCGTGAGCTCGATCAAGAAGATCACCAAGGCGCAGGAACTGATCGCGACTTCGCGAATCAGCAAGGCGCAGGCCCGCGTTGCCGCGGCCAAGCCCTACGCCGAGGAGATCACCAAGGTACTGGCCGAATTGGCCAGTGCCAGCGGCAATCTCTCGCACCCGCTGCTCACCGAGCGCCCGAACCCGCGTCGCGCCGCGATCCTGGTCATCACCAGTGACCGCGGTATGTGCGGTGGCTACAACTCCAACGTGCTCAAGCGCGCCGAGGAGCTCGTCACCACGCTGCGCTCCGAGGGCAAGGAGCCGGTGATGTACGTGATGGGCTCGAAGGGCCTGACCTACTTCAACTTCCGTAAGCGCTCCGTGAACGGATCTTGGACCGGGTTCTCCCAGACGCCCAACTACGCCGACGCGTCCGAGGCGTGCAACCACCTGGTGGAGGCCTTCATGGCCGGCGCCGACGGCGAGGTTCCCGCGCCGAACGGTGAGGGCACCATGGCGGGCGTCGACGAACTGCACATCGTCTACACGCGTTTCGTGTCGATGCTGTCGCAGCAGCCCGAGGTGCGCCGACTGGCTCCCATCCAGGTCAGCTACGTGGACGAGAACTACGAGCTGGGTCCGGACAGCTTCACCGATTCGAACGAGGCTGTGCTGACCGCGCAGTACGAGTTCGAGCCGGATGCGGATCGCCTGCTGGGCGCGCTGCTGCCGAAGTACGTCAACACCCGGATTTACTCGTCGCTGCTCGATGCCGCGGCGTCGGAGTCGGCTGCGCGCCGCACCGCCATGAAGGCTGCTACGGATAATGCGACGGAACTGGTCAATGGGCTGACCCGTACCGCGAACTCCTTGCGGCAGGCACAGATTACGCAGGAAATCACGGAAATCGTCGGTGGCGCGAACGCGCTGGCGTCGAGCTCGGACCGCGACTAGGCCCAGGAAGAGAACCAATGACCGCAGCTGTCAGCAACGAAACCCGGGTTGGCGCCGGCACCGGCCGCGTCTCCCGCGTCATCGGCCCCGTCGTGGACGTCGAGTTCCCGCGCGGGTCGATCCCCGATCTGTACAACGCCCTCAACGTGGACATCGCGCTCCCGTCGGTGGCCAAGACCCTGACCCTCGAGGTCGCGCAGCACTTGGGCGACAACATCGTTCGCACCATCTCCATGCAGCCGACCGATGGTCTGGTGCGTGGCGTCGAGGTGCGCGACACCGGCAAGCCGATCTCGGTGCCCGTCGGTGACATCGTCAAGGGCCACGTGTTCAACGCCCTCGGCGACTGCCTGGACACCCCGGGCCTCGGCCGCGACGGCGAGCAGTGGGGCATCCACCGCCAGCCGCCCGCCTTCGACCAGCTCGAAGGTAAGACCGAGATCCTCGAGACCGGCATCAAGGTCATCGACCTGCTGACCCCGTACGTCAAGGGCGGCAAGATCGGTCTGTTCGGTGGTGCCGGTGTCGGCAAGACCGTGCTGATCCAGGAGATGATCACCCGTATCGCGCGTGAGTTCTCCGGTACGTCCGTGTTCGCGGGCGTCGGTGAGCGCACCCGTGAGGGCACCGACCTCCACCTGGAAATGGAAGAGATGGGCGTCCTTCAGGACACCGCCCTCGTCTTCGGCCAGATGGACGAGCCGCCGGGCACGCGTATGCGTGTCGCCCTGTCGGCCCTGACCATGGCGGAGTACTTCCGCGATGTGCAGAACCAGGACGTGTTGCTCTTCATCGACAACATCTTCCGGTTCACCCAGGCCGGCTCCGAGGTCTCGACCCTGCTGGGTCGTATGCCCTCGGCCGTGGGTTACCAGCCCACCCTGGCGGACGAGATGGGTCAGCTCCAGGAGCGCATCACCTCGACCCGTGGCCGTTCGATCACCTCGATGCAGGCGATCTACGTCCCCGCCGACGACTACACCGACCCCGCGCCGGCCACCACCTTCGCGCACTTGGACGCCACCACCGAGCTTTCGCGTCCGATTTCGCAGAAGGGCATCTACCCGGCCGTGGACCCGCTGTCCTCGACCTCTCGTATCCTCGAGGCGTCGATCGTCGGCGAGCGTCACTTCCGGGTGGCCAACGAGGTGAAGCGAATCCTGCAGAAGTACAAGGAACTTCAGGACATCATCGCCATCCTCGGCATGGACGAGCTCTCCGAAGAGGACAAGGTCCTCGTCGGCCGCGCCCGTCGTCTGGAGAAGTTCCTCGGCCAGAACTTCATCGTGGCCGAGAAGTTCACCGGCCAGGAGGGTTCGGTCGTTCCGCTGGAGCAGACCATCGACGACTTCGATCGCGTCTGCAAGGGCGAGTTCGATCACCTGCCGGAGCAGGCGTTCAACTCCTGCGGTGGCCTGGACGACGTCGAGGCTGCTGCGAAGAAGATCCTCGGGAAGTAGTCACCCATGGCAGACATGTCCGTTGATCTGGTCGCCGTCGAGCGACTGCTGTGGTCGGGCCGGGCGAAGTTCGTCTCGGCCCAGACCACGGAAGGTGAGATCGGCATTCTCGCGGGTCACGAGCCGCTGCTCGGCCAGCTGGTCGAGGCCGGGACCGTGACCATCGTGTCCGACAACGACGAGCGCATCGTCGCGGCCGTGCACGGCGGGTTCTTCTCGGTCACCGGCACTTCGGTGCGGGTGCTCGCCGAGTCGGCCGACTTCGCCGATGACATCGACGAGGCCGCGGCCAAGGCCGTGCTCGCCGATGCCGACGCCTCGCCGGCCGCGCTGACCAAGGCGCAGGGGCAGATTCGTGCCCTCGAGAAGGCGGCTTCGGCCTAGTCTTCTCCGTGCAGCGAAAGCGGCGGCCCCGGGAATCTCCCGGGGCCGCCTTTTGCTCTGCGACAACGCAATTCACCCGCGCCCGGCCATCACCGGGCGCGGGTGCCTGTCTTTATTCGAAGACGAGGATCGGCTTGATCGTCGTCCCGTGATGGGCGTCGTCACATGCTTGGTTGACCTCTTCGAACTTGTAGGTCTTGCTGATCTTCTCGATCGGGAATTTGCCCTCGCGATGCCATTGCAACAGCTGCGGGATGAATTTCTGCGGGTCGGTGCTGCCTTCGATGCAGCCGCGAATTGCCTTGCCATTTCCCGTGAGATGGCCGATCTCGACGTTCATGGTGGCTTCGCCCAGGCCGACGAGGACCAGGGTTCCCATGGGCGCGAGAGCTTCCAGCCCCTTGGCGATGACGGGATTCAGCGCGGTGGAGTCGAGCGCGAAGTTCGCTCCGCCGTTCGTCGCGGCGATGACCTGAGCCACCACATCATCGGCCGCGCCGTCGATGGTGACGTCCGCGCCGAGTTCCTTCGCGACCTCGAGCCGGTCTTTCGAAAGATCCACCGCCACAATCGTTCCCACGCCGATCGCCCGGGCTGCCATGAGCGCCGCCATACCGACGCCACCGACACCGAAGATGGCGATGGAATCCTCCGGTCCCGGCTTCATGACATTGGCGACCGCACCCGCACCGGTCTGCACGCCGCAGCCGAACGGCGCGGTGGCCACCAGATCCACACTCTCGTCCACGACGACGATGCAGCGCGCCGGCACCAGCGCGTGGGTGGCGAAACTGGACTGCCCGAAGAACGAGCCCATCACCCGTTCCCCATTGACGCTCAACGCCGAAGTGAAATCCGATCGCCCGCCCGAAGTGTTCAGAATGACGAAATTCTCGCAATAGGGCGGAAGCCCGGCGGTGCAGCGTGAACACGTACCGCAACTGGCGTACGTCATCAGCACGTGATCACCCACCGCGATGCCGGTTACCTCCGAGCCAATCTGCTCGACGATGCCCGCGCCTTCGTGTCCGACCACGATCGGCAATTCGGCGGGGAAGACGCTCTTGGTCACCAGATCGGTATGGCACACCCCGGTCGCGACCAGGCGAACCAGCACTTCACCGGCTCGCGGTTCCTCCATCGTCACGTTCTCCAGCGAGAACGGCGCTGCCGCGCCACGGGCGACCGCTGCGGTAATTTCCACGGAATCTCCTCCAACACATCCGAATTGTCCGGAGCATAAGAACATGTTCCAGTTGTGGGACATGCCCTATCCCACTGAGTGGGCCGGGGACTAGACGTGTGGTTAAATGCATTCGCCGGTATCCGGGTGTGATCTGAAGCATCCGGCAAAGCCATGGCAATTCCAGCGTTTTCAGCTTTACCTCCACGATGCACATCTCTGCACGACGAGCGAGGGGTTGATGAGCGGGCTTCGAATTGGCAAGTGGGGGCTGGCCGCCGTGGTCGCGGTCGCCCTCGGATTTCTCTCACCCGGCGCGGCCTCCGCGGACACCTGGGTGCCGCTGCCGGACGGGCATATCGAGCGTGCGGGCGTCAAGCTCACGAGTATCGGTGAGCGCGCGATCATTTCGCCCTCGCTGGCAGCGAACGGCGCGGGGCGGACCTCCTGGGTGACCGGCAATGTGACCGCCGAGGTGGATACCCCGGACGGCACGGTCGGACCCAACAACGGCCCGAAGAACTACCCGGGCACCAACAACTCGGGCACGCACGGATCGTCGAACCTCACCACCGGCTACATCGTCGGCTGCCAGGTGAACCTGGGTGTGCTGAGCGCGAACTCGTCGTTCGCCCTCAGCCTGACGCCCACCATCTCGGGCGGGTTCAGTTTCCCGATCTCGCCGGGGCAGGTGGTCTGGGTTTCGATCAACAACATCGAGTTGGTCAAGAGCGGCACCTACACCATCAATTACCAGGACATTCCGATGGAGATTCAGGGCTGCGGCGGGTACGCGCAGGCCCGCCAGGTGTCCGTGGTCGAGATCATCGGCACCGAGTACACCAAGGTCAGCCTCTACGGTCAGCCGTTCAGCATCGGCTGACGGGTCCGCTGCAAGGGAAGGGATCGTATGTACGGCAAGGGAATTCGCGCCCACGGCGGCAAGGCGCTGGGTGTCGCGCTCGCCGCCGCGCTGGCTCTCGGACTCGGTCCGGCGGGCGTGGGACGGGCGGATACCTTCATTCCGCTACCGGGCGCCGTCATCACCCGGCAACTGGCCGACGGCACCGTCATGACGGTCCGGATCGCGGACGAATCGGCGACGATCAGCGGCTCCATGGGTGATACGCCGATGCATCGCAATGTGTGGACCTCGGCGCACGCCACCGTGGATCTGGACGGGCCGAGCGCGTCGACCGCCACCATCAAGATCAGTCCCGGCTATATCGTCGGCTGCCAGGTGGACATCGGCTCCTTCTCGCCGAGTGAGAGCGCCAGCGAAGAGGCGACGGTGAGCAGCAGCGGCATCACCCCCGGCCTGCCGTCCGAGACGCTGGGCGCCGGCATCACGCTCGGCCCCGGGCAAGCCAAGGCGTTGCTGATGCTCGACCTGGAGAAGCCGGACGACTACGGCATGGAGTCGCACAAGCGCTACAACAAGGTGCCCGGCCCGCACGCCGGTGTGACCTGGGCCGACGAGACCTTCGCGGTCGACGGCTGCGGTGGTTACGCGCAGGCGCGGTCGTTCATCGCGGCCGAGGTGGACAGTTCGAATTACATCGGAAACCTGGTGCTTTACGGCCAACCGTTCAGCATGGGCTGAACAGGGCATACGTCACATTCGGTGGATGGCCGGGACCTCAGCTCGCGCGATCGCTAGGATCGAGCGAACGGGACCCGGCCTATCGGCCGATACGGACCCGACAGCGCGGTAGAAGCGAAGGGACGGACCAGCATTGCGGACCGGGATGGTTGTGCTGATCATTCTGGTGGTGCTGCTTGTCGGATTGGCCTTGGCCTCGACATATCGCCTCGTCATGCTGCGGCGCGGCGGCACCGCCGCCCTCATGCGCGTCATGCCGGCCCGCGGTCACGGCGGCGGCTGGCGGCACGGCCTGATCCGCTACGACGAAGACCAGCTCGTCTTCTACAAACTCTCCAGTCTCAAACTCGGCCCCGATTCCACCCTGCGCCGCCTCTCCACCGAGGTCGGTAAGCGCCGCAACCCGGACGGCGACGAGTACGACATCATGACCGACGAGCTGATCATCGAACTCTCCGACGGCAACGGCAGTTACGAGGTCGCCCTGGATCGCGGCGCCCTGGTCTCCCTGCTCTCCTGGGTGGAATCCCGCCCCTCCGAACGCATTCGCCGCCGCCGCGCGAGCTGAACGATCGATCTTCCATTGCCGGCGCGACGACTGATTTGCCGCCGACCGGGGTAACTCGGTGGGGATGTCCAGAACTCGACCACGCGAATGACCGCCGATCCGCGACGCGACTAGCGTGGCACCCACTGGGCGGCAGCAGTCGCGGAGAGGCGGAACAGTGAGCGTGCATCTGACGAGGATCTATACCCGGACCGGCGATGACGGTACGACGGGTTTGAGTGATTTCTCCCGGGTCGCCAAGACCGATCCGCGGTTGATCGCGTACGCGGATTGCGATGAAGCCAACGCCGCGCTCGGTGTCGCCATCGCTCTGGGACAACCGGACGAGCGCATTCTTACTGTGCTGCGTTCCATACAGAACGACCTCTTCGATGCCGGCGCCGATCTCTCCACCCCCGTGGTCGAGGACCCCAAGTACCCGCCGCTGCGCATCACCCAGCCCTACATCGACCGCCTGGAAAAGTGGTGCGACGAGTTCAATGAGCCTCTGCCGCCGTTGAATTCGTTCATCCTGCCCGGCGGCACGCCCCTCGCCGCGCTGCTGCACACCGCGCGCACCGTGGCGCGACGCGCCGAACGATCCGCATGGGCCGCCGTCGACGCGCACCCCGACGACACGAGTGTGCTGCCCGCGAAATACCTCAATCGCCTTTCCGATCTGCTGTTCATCCTCAGCCGCGTGGCCAATCCGGATGGCGACATCCTCTGGCGGCCGGGCGGAGAAGCCACGGGGGAGGGTGAGGGCCATTAGGCTGACCGTCGTGAGTGAACGGTTTCTGGTGACCGGGGGCAGCAGGCTCGTCGGTGAGGTCGCGGTCGGCGGCGCGAAGAACAGCGTCCTCAAGCTGATGGCCGCCGCGCTGCTGGCCGAAGGTACGACCACGATCACGAACTGCCCGGACATCCTGGATGTGCCGTTGATGGCGGACGTGCTGCGCGGTCTCGGCTGCGATGTGACGGTGGAGGGCGCGACGGTCACCATCGTGACGCCGCCGGAACCCAAGTACCACGCGGACTTCCCGGCGGTCACCCAGTTCCGCGCCTCGGTGTGCGTGCTCGGACCGCTGATGGCGCGGTGCAAGCGCGCGGTCGTGGCGCTGCCCGGCGGTGACGCCATCGGTTCGCGGCCGCTGGACATGCATCAGCAGGGTTTGCGGTTGCTGGGTGCGACCAGCGAGATCGAACACGGTTGCCTGGTGGCGCGTGCCGAGGAATTGCAGGGGGCGCGGATTCGCCTCGACTTCCCGTCGGTGGGCGCGACCGAGAACATCCTGATGGCGGCGGTGCTCGCCGACGGGGAGACCATTATCGACAATGCCGCGCGCGAGCCGGAGATCGTCGACCTCTGCAACATGCTGGTGCAGATGGGCGCGCAGATCGCGGGCGCCGGTACTTCGGTGCTCACCATTCAGGGCGTCGACAAGCTGCTGCCCACCACCCATCGCGTGATCGGCGATCGCATCGTCGCCGCGACCTGGGGTATCGCCGCGGCGATGACGCAGGGCGATGTGCGGGTCACCGGCATCAACCCCAAGCACCTGTCCCTGGTGCTGGACAAGTTGCGCTCCGCGGGCGCCCGAATCTCGTTCGAGCCGGACGGTTTCCGGGTCGTCCAGTCGGATCGCCCTCGCGCCGTGAACTTCTCGACCCTGCCGTTCCCGGGTTTCCCCACCGATCTCCAGCCCATGGCCATCGGCCTGGCGGCGATCGCGGACGGCACCTCGATGATCACCGAGAACATCTTCGAAGCGCGCTTCCGCTTCGTCGAGGAGATGATCCGCCTGGGCGCCGACGCTCGCACCGACGGGCATCACGCTGTGGTGCGCGGGATTCCGCGCCTGTCCAGCGCTCCGGTCTGGTCCTCCGATATCCGCGCCGGCGCGGGCCTGGTCCTCGCGGGCCTGGTCGCCGACGGCGTCACCGAAGTCCACGATGTCTTCCACATCGACCGTGGTTACCCGGATTTCGTGGAGAACCTGCGCTCGCTCGGAGCCGAGATCGAACGCGTCGGAACCGCCGACTGAACAACAGATGTCGGGACGGGTTCGCGAAAACCCCTCCTGAACAGGCGATTTGACATGCGAACAACCAACACGTAACTTATTCCAGGTCAGAGCGACACGGACACCGACCCGGAGCCGAGAGGTACTGGGAAACGAGGTTGGACGGCGAGCGCCTGATGATCACAGATTCACTCGGAACAGCGGATTTGGTTCTGCTGCAAGAGTTGGTCTAAGATTCACAA
>NZ_BDBK01000002.1 GCF_001612945.1 Nocardia inohanensis NBRC 100128 | reverse complement strand
ATACGATTTCCCGATCGCCGCCGGATCCTGATCGAACAATTCGGTGTCCCAGCCACGATCGACGGGGAAATCGCCGATCACATCCCGCTCCCCGATGACCACGTCCCACAGGTCCTCCGGAGAAGAGATGCCTCCCGGGAAGCGACATCCCATTCCGACAATCGCCACCGGCTCGAACGCCGCCGACTCCAACTCGCGGTACTCACGACGCGTCTTCTGCAATTCCGCGGTAACCCACCGCAGATTCTCGAGCACCTTATCGCCACTCATGGGCATTTCCTCCGAACACGAACTGAAGACTGGGAATTACACGAAAAGACGACTACGAATTACGGAGCTCGGTGTCGATGAAGGTCAACAGCTCGTCTTCGGACACCGACTCGATATCGATGTCGTTCATGGCATCGCGACCGGTGTCCCGGTCGTCCCGATGCCGGGAAAGCAGCGCCGCCAACCGCTCGGCGACCGCACGCCCGGCACCGTCGGCGGGGAGACGTTCGAAGTACTGTTCGAGGTCGCGAAAGGCGTTGCCGAGGACATCGCCGGGCGCCTCGATCTTCGCCAGCACCGCCCCGCGCAGATGGTCGGCCAACGCCGCCGGGGTCGGATAGTCGAAAACCGCACCGCTGGATACCCGGGTGCCGAAGATCGTGTTCAGTCGGGTGACGAGCTCGACCGACAGCGCCGAGCCGACGCCGAGGTCCTGGAAGGCGGCATCGTGATCGATCGACGCCGTCGAATCGCCTGCGATCGCCTCGATCTGCGCGAGCACGACCTCCCGAACCCGCGCTTCGCTGAAGTCGTGCACCAGCGCGCCCTGCGCCTCGACGACCTCGGAGCCGCGCTGACCTCCGCCGGAGGTGGCCGGCCAGATCGCCTGCCGCTGGAACGCGTATGTCGGTAGCGAAACCTGTTGCCGTGGCGTGTCTTTCATCAATCCGGCCAGCCAATCGACCTTGCCGCCCTGCAAATGGAAACGGACCGCCGACACGGTCAGCCGAGCGATGTCGCCGTGGTCGCGAAGCAGCGAACCGGTCACCGCGACCGGCTGCTGCCGCGACTGGGCGGTCTCGGTGATCCGGGCGGTGAGCACCGGGTGCGGACTCACCTCGACGAAATGTGTGTACCCGACTCGAAGCAGTTCTTCGACAGCCCCGTGAAAACGGACCTGCTCGCGCAGATTTCGATACCAGTACCCCGCGTCCAGTTCATCGCCCGAGATTCGACGACCGGTGACGGTCGAGAACAGGGGAATCGCGCCCGCGGTCGGTGCGATATCGCCGATCTGGTCCAACAGTGGTTCGGCCAGGCACTCGACCTTATCGCTGTGCGACGCATAGGAAATGGCCACCCACTGCGCTTTGATACCCACCTCGGCAAGTTCGCCGGCGATCTCGCCGAGGCGTTCCCGGTCGCCGCTGAGAACGACACTGTCCGGACTGTTGGACACCGCGACGCACACGCCCGCACCGAGATTCGCGACGACGTCCGCCACCCGTCCGGCCGACGCCCGCACCGAAAGCATCGCGCCGTCGGCGGCCAGCCCCTCGGTCAAACGGGCACGAACGCAGATGACGACCAACGCGTCGGCGAGGGTCAGGCACCCGGCGATATAGGCTGCGGCGACCTCCCCCTGGGAGTGCCCGATCACGGCCGCGGGTACGACGCCCCAGGACTCCCACACCCGGGTGAGACCCACCATGACGGCAAAGAGCGTCGGCTGCACGATGCTGGAGTCCTCGGCGTCCTCGGCGCGGTCGGCGGCGTGCAGCACGTCGAGGATCGACCAGCCGAATCGGTCGAGCACGATGCGATCGCACTCTTCGACAGCGGCACGGAAAACCGGACTCTCGGCGAGGAGAGCCTGCCCCATCCCGAGCCATTGACCGCCCTGCCCCGGGAAGACGAACACCGGCCCCCGGTCCGATTCGACGGCCAGTCCGATATCGGAGTTCGCGCCGGGCATCCCGGTCGCGATCTCCGCCAGGCCCGCCCGAACGCCCACCGCGGACGAACACGTCACCGCGGCCCGGACCGCGAAGGTCTCCCGCGTCTCGACGAGCGCGCGTGCGACCGCCGCTATCGGGATATCCGGACGGCTGTCGAGCAGATCCGCCAGCCTGGCCGCTTGCCGGTGCAGGGCTTCGGCCGTGTGCGCACTCAACAACAGTGGTCCACAAGGGGATTCGCTATCGGTGTCCGGGCGCGCGGAGTCGGTACGCGGTGGCGCCTCGGCGACCAGGACATGGCAGTTGGTACCGCCGATCCCGAAGCTGCTGACGCCGGCCAGCCGCCCGGCTCCCCGCGACTTCCAGGGCGCCGGCCGCGTTTGGACCTCGAGCCCGAGCGCTACGAGATCGACCGCGGGATGCGGGTTTTCGAAGTTTCGGCCGGGCGGGAGCACGCCGTGCTCGACCGCCGACACGACCTTGATGAGGCCGAGAATGCCCGCCGCGCCTTCGCAGTGGCCGATGTTCGTCTTCACCGAGCCGACCGCGACGGGCGCGCGTCCGTCCCGGTACGGGCCGAACACGGCGCCGAGTGCCCGAGCCTCGATCGGATCGCCGACTCGCGTTCCGGTGCCGTGCAATTCGATATAGCCGACCATTTCGGGCGTCACTCCGGCCTGTTCGATCGCCGCCCGGATCACGTTGGCCTGTGCGTCCTCGCGCGGGTCGGTGAGCACCCGGGTGGCGCCGTCGTTGTTTATCGCGCTGCCGGGCAACACCGCGTAGATGTGATCGCCGGCGTCGAGTGCGGCATCCAATGCCTTCAATACGACGAGGCCGCCGCCCTCACCTCGCACGATCCCGCTGGCTCGCGAGTCGAAGGTGTAGCACTGCCCGTCCGGCGACAAGACGCCCGCATGGCGAAAAGCCAGTTCGGAGTCGTAGGCGAGATTCAGATGTACCCCGCCCGCGAGGGCGACATCGCATTCGCCGGACCTGATACTCGCCGCGGCGAGATGGACCGCGACGAGCGACGACGACTGCGCGGAATCGACGGTAAGGCTCGGTCCGGTCAGGCCGAGTACGTGCGAGATCCGGTTGGCGATGACCCCCCGATTGAGGCCGGTCAGCACGGCCGGGTCGATGGTCCGGCGGTCGAGCCGCGCCATGACGGTGACGAAGTCACTGCTCGTCGCCCCGATATGCACGCCGACCCGGGTCTCCCGGAGCGCCGACGGCCGGATGCGCGCGTCCTCGATCGCCTCCCACGCCAGCTCCAGCATCAGCCGCTGGTGCGGGTCCATGGTGGCGGTCTCCGCCGCGGACAGCTGAAAGAATTCGTGGTCGAACAGATGCGGTTCGGTGAAAAACGACCCCGTGACAGGTTCGTCCGCCACCCGGTCGTAGCCGCTGCCGGGCAGGGCGCGCCTGGCGGCGGGCAGGTCGGCGACTGTTGAACCGCCGTCGCACACGAGTTGCCATAGGGCCGCTGGTGAGTCGATGCCCGGGACCCGGCAGGAAAGTCCGACAACGGCAACCGCCGACCCGCGCGTGCACCCTTGTTCGTACATCAGGAATCATCCCCTAAATTCGGGCGAGCTATCCGGTGACCGCCCCGCCGGTCGCGCGGCGGTCACCAGGGCTGGATCACTTCTTGGTGGGCACCGGCAAGGTCAGCGCACCGACCGCGGCGACGGCGGCCAGAACGGCTTCGGCGACAGCGGCCGCCGTGGTGGCCGACCCGAAACCGTGGTCCGCGGCAACGGTGAAGAACAGCGCGCCGACGACGGCGACACCGAACGCGACGGCTGACTCCTTCGTCGTCGACCACACGCCGCTGGCGGCGCCGATCGCCGCCACCGGTACCTCCGCCAGCACGATTCCGAGCAACGGAATCGTCAGCAGCGCTTGACCGAAGCCGATGGCGGCTTGGACGGGCGCGACCTCGAGTGGCGTCAGCGTCTCGAATCCCGAGTGCATTTGCAGCGCCAGCACCAGGCAGCCGACGGTCGCCAGGGCGCCACCGGCGAACAGAGCCGATCGTCCGAACCGGACCACGAACTTGCCGGAGAGCAGCGCGCCGATCAGCAGCGCGACCGCATATGGACCGAGCGTCAATCCCGCCTTCAAGGGGCTGTAGTGCAAGCCGTATTGCAGCGCCACGGTCAGTGTCAGCAGCAGTGCGCCCGAGGAAGCGAAGATCGCGAAGCAGACCAGCAGCCCGCGGTTCAAACTCTTCAACCGCAGCAGCGAGATCGGCAGCAACGGCATCTCGTCACGCTGTTCGATTCGACGTTCGACCACGACGAACAGCAGCGCGACCACCGCGGCTGCGGCGAACATCAGCCAGCACCAGGTAGGCCAGTCGTGTTCGCGTCCGACAGTCAGCGGAATCAGCATCAGCACCATCGCGGCGCCGAGCAACGCGGCGCCGGCCGTATCGATCTTGGATGCCTTCGGTGCACGGGTTTCCGGCAGGACCTTGCGTGCCCCGAGCAGCGCGACGATTCCGAACGGAATATTGATCAGGAAGGCGAATCGCCACGACAGTCCAGCGATATTCGCCGAGATCAGCAGACCACCGATAATTTGACCGACTGCCGCCGAAATACCGTTGGCCATACCGAAAAGGCCCAGTACCCGCTGTCGTGCGGGACCCTGATACAGCACCTGGATCATCGACAGCGTCTGCGGCACCATCAGGGCGCCGGCCGCACCCTGCGCAACCCGGGCGGCGATCAGCACCTCGATCGAGGTCGACACACCGCACACCGTCGACGCCACGACGAAGCCCGCCATGCCGATCATGAAGACCCGCTTGCGGCCGAAGGCGTCACCGAGCCGGCCACCGATTACCAGCAAGCAGGCGAACGCGACGATATAGCCCGCCACGACCAGCTCCAGCGACGCGGTATCCGCGTGCAGCGTCGACCCGAGCGTCGGCAACGCCACGTTCACGACGAAGGTGTCGAAGATGTTGAACATGGTGCCGCCCAGAATGATCGGCAGCAGCCAGCGACTGGACGACGTTGATGGTTCCTCGATTTGTTGGTTCGCTACAGGAGATGACATTCGATCCTTCGTTCTCGCACTGTCGGTGGGAATTCGGGCTAACCGCATATCTGAGCGATCAGCCGGAGCATGTTGTCGCCGTTGAACTTTCGAACCGATTCAGCCGGCCAGCCACGGCGTCGCAATTCGGCCTCCAGCAGCGGAAGCCCACCCGGTCCCTCCAGCCCGGCGATGGTCTCGATCGGGTCGAAGTCGTCGAATCCCGGGCCTACCGTGGCGGGCACGATCTCCCGAAACACCTCGGCGACGAAATCCGGTCCGATGCCGACGTGGTCGATTCCGGCGACGCCGGTGACGTGGTCGACATGGTCGGCGAGATCAGCGACCGTCGCGTTCCGCACCGCGACGAACGAGGCCATGTAATTGACGCAGACGACGCCGCCGGCGGCTGCCACCGCGCGCAATTGCTCATCGGTGAGATTGCGGTGGTGCGGACGCAGCGCGTGGGCGGCCGAGTGACTGGCGACGACGGGCTGTTTGGACCGCGTGAGCACATCGTTCACGCCGCCCGCGTTGAGGTGGGAGATATCGAAGATCATGCCGAGCGCTTCGATCTCCGCCAGCGCCTCGACGCCCAGCGCGCTGAGCCCCGACCTCGACGCCGGTTCGTCGCTCGCATCGGCGAAAGCGTTGCGGCCCATATGAATCAGGGAGATCATTCGTACCCCGAGACGATGTACCTGGCCGAGCAATGCCAGGTCGGGCGCCAGCGGACCGCACCCCTCGATCGCCAGGAACAGGGCGATCCGGCCCTCCCGGTTCGCCGCGTCGATCTCGGTCCGGGTAGTACACAGCCGAACCTGATCGGGGTTCTCGTCGGCGATCACATGCGCCGCCTCGATCATCCGGAAGGTCTCACGCAGTGCGGATTCGGCGTACAGCTTGTGGTCGACATAGACCGACAGGACCTGCACGGTGACCCCGCCCGCGCGCAGTTGCGGCAGCCAGTTCTCCCGGAAGTAGGCGCCCCAGCGGGCGCGCGGGCGTTTGACGACCAGCATCAGCAGATCGTTGTGAGCGTCGACCAGCAGCGGCGTAGTACGCGAATCCAGGGTGGTACCAGTACTTTTCATGATCGATCAACCCCACAGTTCCGGAGTGGGCGGGGTGAGGGTGCCGTGCCGATAGCCGATGGCGGGCTGGACGTCCTCATCCATCCAGAGGTGGTTGTCCAGATCGATCCATTCGGCGAATTGGGCGGCGTGCATGCCGACCGCGGTCGACAGCGAGGAGGCCGGCAGACACCCCACCATCACTCGCAGCCCCAGTTCCCCGGCGGCCGCGATGCAGGACAACGCGGCCGTCAATCCCCCGCATTTGTCCAGCTTTACGTTGACCCCGTTGTAGTGGCGGCTGACCCGATCGAGATCCGATGCGTCCGAGAAGGATTCGTCGGCGACCACCGGGATCGGTGACCGAATGGACGTCAACAGGTGCTCGTCGGCCCGGGTCAGGGGTTGCTCGACCATTTCGATATCGGCCGCGACCAGCGTCGGCAGCAGCTCGATAAAACGCGCCGCGGTCCATCCGGCGTTCACATCCACCGTCAGCCGAGCATCGGGACGGACGGTGCGGGCCAGTTCGATTCGGTCCCGGTCGTCGTCGGCGCCGAGCTTGAGTTTGAGCAGCGGATGGTCTCTGGTGCGTTCGAGATCCGCGGCGACGACGTCCAGCGCGTCCATCGCGATGGTGGTCATCACCGTCTGCGCGGTCGGTGCGGGGATACCGAGCAACTGGGCGACGGTGCGATGCTCGCGCTTGGCGCGCAGGTCGAGCCAGGCTGCCTCGAGCGCGTTGCGGGCCGGGGCGTCGGTCAGGCGATCGATCGCGTCGTCGACCGCACCGCCCGCGTTGACGAAGTCGGCGGCGACGGTCAACGCGCGCACGGTGGACGTCGCGTCGCTCGCGAAGAAACTCTCGAACGGTGACCCCTCACCCCGCCCCCGATAGTCGCCGTCGTCGAGTGACACCCGAGCGAGGGTGCAGGCGGTGTCGACGGCGCGGGCGTACTGGTAGGTCCTGATCAGCGGGACCGATGTCGCCTCGGCCGACATAGTGAGCGTGGCGGCGACCATCAGTTCACCTTTCGGGCATCGATGTCGAACAGGGCTTGGTCACGGACGAGTCGGCGCACCCGCCGGCTGTCTCGATGCAGATCGAGGTCGTTGTCGGACTGCAAATAGATGAATCCGCCGCGGCCGGTGGTGTCCTGCGAGCGACCGACCTCATCACCCACCGCGGGCAGCCCGTAGCAGCCGACGATCGAGGAGATCTCGGCGAGTTGCGCGAGCCCGTCATCACGGGTGATCCGCCCGGCGGTGTCGAAATGCACCCACACCACGGCCAGACCGGTACGCGGCTCCTGAACACTGCCGGACAGCGCCGCGAACTCGGCGGGCGCGCACAATGCCATCGCCGCCAGTTCCACCTGGGTGTAGCGCAGCGACCGCTTGAACGGCGCGTACTCGATCGTGGCGCCCATCAGCCGGGCACCGGTCTCGATCATGCTCGGCCCGTGCTCGGTCAACTTCAGCTCGGTATGCGAAGGACCATTCCGAATACCCAAAGCCGTCAACGCCGCATTGTTGTAAGCGATCAACTCATCGAACTTCTCGAACGACCGCGACAACAACGTATGCTGCAACATCCGAATACCCTTGCCCGGCGCCCGCTCGAAATCGAACTGCCACACATCACTCGTCGAATGCACACCACCGGAACTCACACTGTTCACCACATAGATCGGCCCATCCAGATACGTCTGCGCAAGCACATCCACATTCAGAACATCCAAAAAATTCCGCTTACCCACAATCGTGTCCACAGCCTCACGAATCTGGGAAACATCACGACAGAAGAACACATCCTCCGACGACGTCGACATCACCGGCTTGACGACAATCGGCCACTCCCGCTGCCCCCGCGCCCAACGATGAATCTCATCCGCGTCCGCGGATCGCACCTGTTCCACCACCGGCAGTCCACTGCGACGCAACTGCTCGATCATCTCGAACTTGTCGCGCCGTGCCCGGCTCGATGTCGCTGTGTTCCAGTCGATTCCGAGGTGTGCGCACAGTTCGTCGGCGAACAGCACACCCGATTCGGCGCCGGCGATGACGATCTCGACACCGAGGTCGCGCAGGTGCGCCGCCATGTCCGCGGCACCGGCGTACGGCAGGGCCTTGTGCGCGCCGTGTGCGTCCCGTGAGCGCTCGAGGATCTTGGGCGGGTCGGGACTGCTGGGAACGTGCACCGTCGACCCGCCGTAATGGTGGATCGCCGGGGCGAGGTATCGACCGGTGGAATAACCGTCGACGATTGCTATCAGTGGCGACATCCGACTCAGTTCCTTGTGACCTGCGCGGTCAGCGATGAGGCCAGCGCGACTGCTTGCCGCGCGGCGGCATTGAAGTAATTGGGGATCGCGAGCGCCGCACCGCTCGCCGGTCCCAGGTAATGAATGGCAGACCCATCGCCGGGCCGCGTCGCGGTCGGTGTCAGCGTGCGGGAGTGGCGGCTGACCGCGGTCAGCCCCGTGGCGTCGATCGCCACGTCGGCGAGGATCGGGCCGCGATCGGAGTCGATCGACACACCACGCGCACCGAATACCGGCTCTCCCACGGCGCGCGCACACCGCAGCTTGCCCTGCGCGGTGGCCGTCAGCAGTTCCCGCGCCACCGCTTCCGGCACCGCGGAGACGTACCGCCGCACATGCCGGGTGTACCAGCGCTGCAATGGCATTCGGCGATTCGACGGCACCGCCGGCCAGACCGCGTTGGCGACGGTCACGGCATTGCGATCGATTCGCTGCCAGGCGCGACTGCCGGTGAGCGTGTGCTCGAGATCTGCCCGCAACTGCCGGATCGGGTCGGAGTGCCTGGGCGGGAACAGATTCGGCGCGCCGCCCTGGCTGTACAGATCCTCGCGCACCAGGCGCCGCCACCGCAGTACGTCGCCGGGCCGATCCAGCGCGGACGGTTCCAGAATCGCCGTGGCGGTGAGGATCTCGCTCGGACGTTCGACCATCTCCGAGCGCACTGCCGGAAATCGCGCAGAGCGGGACACCATGACGATCTCCCCGCCGGAGTTGTGTTCCCGCACCAGACGTGCCGAGTCGATCGCGCTCTGACCCATGCCGAGCACCGCGATCCGGCCCGCACGCGCGAGCCGATCGAGATTTCGCGAGGTCTGGTACGCCGGCCACAGCGCGCCGGTCGATTCTCGGCAACGCCGAGCGGTCTCGTCGGAGGTTTGCAGCCCGGTGCACACCACCGCTCGATCCACCGGAAACCGGTCTCCCGCATCGGTGGCGACCACGACGCGACCGTCCTCGGGCGTGATCCGAACCGCGCTGTCCGGCAGGTGGTCGACCAGAATCCCGCGCGCGGCGCAGTCGTCCATCGCGCGGCGGAACTGGTCGGACAGATAGGCCAAGAACAACCCGCGCGGCACATACGAATCCGGTGTCACCGCGGATCGGTCTATCCCCCAACGGGTTCCGTGTACCAGGTCCGATCGCAACCAGCGCAGATGATGGTCCGGGTCATCCGGGAAGATGCTGTTGACCCCGACACTGGTATTGCACAGCAGGTATTCCTCGTCGTGATCGAAGGCGATGCCCGATCCCGGAAGCCGCGGATCGACGAGCAGTATTCGGCCTGTGCGCCCCCAGCCGAGGCGTGCCATATTCGCCATCAGAGCGACCCCTGCCGCGCCGCAGCCGACAATCGCAATGGATTCCATGTTCTCGAACCTTCTCTGGGCCTTCCGGCGAAATATCCGCATCCGGCGAGTGGGAGCATGAGGAGTAAGAGCGCGGCCGAGGGAACCGCCCACGATCCGCTCGCCGCACGCAACGCTCCCGTCAGTAGCGGCCCGGCGGCGGCCACGAGATAGCCGAGGGACTGCGCCATCGCCGACAGTCCGGTCGCTCGAACCGCCGACGCGGCACGGAGATTGATCAGTGTCATTGCCAGCGCCAATTGCCCGCCCTGTCCCAGCCCCAGCAGGACCGCCCAGACCAGCGCACCGTGCGCGCCACCGGCCAGGACGCCCGTCAAGCCGAGGATCGACGGGGCCACCACCGCGAGCGCCAGCCCGCTCTGAGCGTGCAGGCGCGTGGCGAGTATCGGCACGAAAAGCGCTGTGCCGATACTGGATACGCTCAGCGCGGTCAGAACCAGCCCGGCCTGCCCGGCCCCGAGACCCCGCTCGCGGTAGATCGTGGGCAGCCAGGAGATCAGCGAATATGCCAGTAGGGATTGAATTCCCATGAACCCGGTGACCGTCCACGCGGTCGGCGATCTCAATATGTCGATATCCCATGACGTTCTCTCATTTCCGGCCATCCCGTTGCCGGCATGGGATCGGGCGGGCACACCGGCTACCCCGGCCAGGCTCGCGGCGGCGATGACCGCGGGTCCGGCCCAGGCCAGCAGGGTGATGCGCCAGCTGTGGGTCAGGTGCTGGTCGAGCGGCACCGTGAGGCCCGAGGCGATGCCCGCGCCGGCGCTGACCAGGGCGGTCAGCACCCCCGTCACGACCCCGATCCGGTCCGGAAAGAGCATCCGAATCAGCACCGGCCCAAGGACATTCGCCACCGCGATGCCCATTCCCGCCAGCACCGTTCCGATCACCAGCGCTTCCCACCGCGGTAGCCCGCGCAGCGCGGTACCGGCGGCCACGAGTAGCAGGCATCCGGCCAGCACGGCGGGCACCGACCGGCGTCGGGCCAGACGCACCGCCGACATTCCGAACAGCCCGAAACACAGGACCGGACCCGTGGTCAGCAGCGCCGCGGGCACGGTACCGAGCCGGTAGTCGCGCATGATCTCGGGCAGCACCGCGGAGACACTGCCGAAGAGGGATCGAAGGGTGAATCCCAGCAGCGCGATCGCGAGTAGGCCCGGTATCAGTCGGCGGGCTTCTGCACCACAACGCATGACCACGAACAACTTCCGCCACTGCTGGCGATGACGGCGATCTCGCCGGGCTCGAGCATCTTCAGCTCGAGCAGGTCGGTGATGTTCGCGAAGAGATCACCGGCGCCCAGGTGCCCGGTCCGGCCACCCAGATGCACGATCTCGGCGCGCACCGTGTCCTGCAACGCCGGCCAGAAGGCGCGCTCCAGTAGCCCCCGACCGATCCGGGGCACCACGGCGTAGCGAATTCGCTCGTCGCCGTTCTCGATTCCGGCATGGTCCAGGGCCTGCCGCACGGATTCCATGAGCTTCTCGCGGACCGCGCGCACGAACTGTTCTATATCGAGTGTGGCGCAGAACGCGGTCTTCAGCCGGGTGCCGTCGATCGGCATGCGATGCCACAGCGGATGCGGTGACCAGACATCGTCACCGCGGCACAGACCTTCGAACTCCGGCGCCGTCGCCGTGCCCAGCGACAGCAGCCGCAGTTTATCGGTCTCGCCGTCGCTGCGCCCCAAAACCAGTGCGCCACCGCCGTCTCCGAGCGCGCAATCGCTGTCGACGCCCCAGCGGTTGATCGCCGGCGGGCAGAATCGGTCGCCGCTGGTCGCCAGCGCGTAGCGCGTTTCGGGATCCGCCATCAGAGTGATGGCACCGAGCTGGACGGCGGTCGGCCCGCCATTGGACATTTGGTGAATACCGAAGGCGGTGGCCGACCTCGCGCCGACGCCGTCCGCGACATAGTGCGCGGGCGACCACAGATCGTGGCCCTGATAGAACAGCCAGCTGTGGGCGACCAGGCCGATGAGCGCGGGGTCGATACCCGCCTCCTCGATGGCCCGGCGTCCCGCGAGCACGGCCATATCGGGCGGACCCATGGTGTCCTCGGCGACGGTGACCGCTTCGATTCCGATGCGCTTGGCATATTCCCGAGTAAGTAAACCCGCCGCGATCGCTTCATCAGCCGTTTGCGTCGTGTCCGGCAACCAGGCCGCCGCGCCCTTGATGCTAAGTGCGCCAAGAATTTTCATTGACTATCTCATCCCCATCCACTGCCCTGCGGATATGCCACAGCATAATCATTTTTCTGTGGCATACGGGACGCCGGTCACGGAAGTGTGCCCTGGTTCACAATCGAGCAGGCCCTGCTATCGATTCACCACTGATCGGGATCCCGACATGGCCGAATGCTGCGATGCTGTAGCATGATTCGACGCCGAGAAGGGGAAAGTGGTGGCTTGACATGGGCGAGGCAGCGGCCTTCTCCGAACGACTCGAATATCTGTTCCGCACGATGCCCAACGCCCAGGGCCACCGGTACACCGCAGACGAGATCGCCCGGCGCGCAACCGAACTCGGATACCCGATCTCGGCCGTGTATGTCTCCCAGCTACGTTCGGGGCTGAAGCAGAATCCCTCGCTCAAACACGCCGCCGGGTTGGCGGCCGCGTTCGACGTGGACATCCGGTTCTTCACCGATGACGAGGCCTGGCAGCGGGGTCGCCAGGAGATCGAATATCTGCGGCTGGCCACCGCGCCCGATATCGAGGCGCTGGCCTTCCGGGCGATGGATCTCTCCCAGCAGTCCATGGCCTCGCTGATCGACTACCTCAAGTTCCTGCGCGTGCAGGAGGGCCTGCCGGCCGACCCGCCGGAACTGCCGGAACCCCGGCACTGATCTGCCGGGTGCGGAACAACGCCGCGGCCGCCAATTCGTATGCGGCATGGTGGGTTCGGTCGTGCTCCACGGCACGGATGGTGTCGTGATCGAGCCGGTGATACGCGGCCACCATCGGTTCGTCGCGCTGCAACAGCCGCAGGCCGTCACTGATCTCGATCAGCATCTCGGTGACCCGCGTTTCGGCCCGCAGGCTCATCCGTGTCCGGAAGCGCACCTGCGGGTAGCGCTGCATCAGCCAATGATGCAGCGGCTCGAGCTGTTCGACATACGACATCGCGATGCGCGCGCTGTTGAACGCGCCCACCACCATCGGGCCGAAGGTGCCGACCACGAGCAGCACGCCGACGGTGATCTGCAGGACCACGGTGACGATCTGCCCCCAGGACGGCGGCACATCGGGCCAGAACGTGACCACGACGATCACCCAGAGCTCATATCCGATGAAAACGACGGTCGTCCCGGTCAGCACCGCCAGCAGCTTGCGCCGCCACGCGATCTCCTGCCGATATGCGCGAGCGGCCGCGCGGGCCAGCGGGTACACCGCGTGAATCACCGTGACCGCCTGGAGGATCCAGTAGATCCGCATACGCGGGACGGCGGCCAGTTCCCACCCGTAGCCAACTCCGTGCGGCCGCTGTGCCGAGGTGGCGAACAGAACGATCAAGACGACGGCGACCGTGCCGTACACCGCACGCACCGTCAGGGCGCGGCGGCGACTCGGCGGATCAGCCGACAGGTAGTGCGACCAGTACAGCATGGACAGCGCGAGCGCGGCCAGGATGCACAGATGACTCAGCAGATACGCGGAGTTGACCCATACCGCCGCGAACAACGTCTCCGAGCGCGGCGTGATCAGCAGATAGCTGACGCACAAGAGCGCCAGCACGGCGATCGGGGCGCGCTGGCCGCGCGCGCCCTGCGGCGGCAACTGCCAGATTGCCGCGAGCACGCCGACGAATAGCAGGCTCGCCACCGCGGCACTGAACTGCACCATGGCGTCTACTCGATTCGGGTGCGCGGAACACCAAGCGCGGTAAGCATTTTGGCGCTTTCACTGGTGCCGCTTCCACTCCACAGGATGGTGCGCAGGGTGCGGCGTGCGAACGCCTCTGCCTCCCGTTCGACACCCACATCGAACGACGACCGGTACCGCCCGTGCGCGAAGTTCGCGATGGCCCGCGGGCCCAGCACCGAACACATCGCCAGCCCCGCGTCGATCCGCAACTCGATCGCGGTGTGACCGTGCAGGATATGACCGGCCTCGTGCAGCACGGTATTGATGCGGGCGATCGTCGGCAGGGCGGCGTCGTACTCGATGAGCTCTCCCCCGTCGGTATGCAACCACCGGCCCGCGACCGCCGGCGGCAGCGTGGTGCTGGGGGCGATCCGCACCGGGATTCCGCTGACTTCGAACAAGATCCGGCTGAACTCCGGCAGTGTGAACGGATACAGCTGTGCGGTGTGTCGTTGCACCGCGGTCAACGTTCGGCGTCGCGCGCTTCGCGTCATGCTCGTAGTCCGGACCGCGCTGTCAGCGATTCCCCTCGCGCCCAGGACCATTGGCTAGCTCCAGACCATCGCTCATGGATTCGGACAGTACCGGCTTCTACCGTTCGCTGTCCAAATGAATGTGAGACACCCTCACAGCATGAGTATCGTGTTCGTGAATCTTCCAGATCCGTTGCCTCACAGCAACATCGGTTCGCGAGGCGTGCTCGGCACCGCACCGCACCGCCGGCTCGGAGGCCGAGCGCCCCTCCCTGACGGACCGCGCTCGATGTCGAAGCGGGGTGTGTTGAACATCGGAGAGAACGAGAAACGGCTCCGGAACCAGTGGTTCCGGAGCCGTTCGCCGTAGTAGCGGGGACAGGATTTGAACCTGCGACCTCTGGGTTATGAGCCCAGCGAGCTACCGAGCTGCTCCACCCCGCGTCGGGTAGACATAACCGTACACAGGGGCGGGACCTAGGACCTAATCGTGTGGTCAGAAGCTGTTTTTGCTTCCGACCGTGTGGTCAGATCCCGTCGTCGCTCTTGCTGGACGGCGGATTACCGGTGGTGAAGTCGGTGTCCGGGCGGTTGCTCCTGGACCGCCGGCGCAGTAGGACGACGCCGACCAGCACTGCAATGCCGATGATCACGAAGATTTCCATAACCAGCAGGTACCCGATGTCGTCGGACTCATTCGTGTGCGAAACGACAGCCTGCCCCTGTTAGAGCTACATCCTGTAACAGATATTATCGCTGTCGTGGCCAAGCTCAAGGTTTCCGTAGATGTTCCGATCCCGCCCGACCAGGCCTGGTCGCACGCCTCCGACCTGCCTGAACTGGACAAGTGGCTGACGCTGCACGAGGGGTGGCGGGGGCCGGTTCCCGAGGGGTTGACCCCGGGCACGCGGTTGGTCGGCGTCGCGACCGTGAAGGGGTTCCGCAATCGCGTCACCTGGACGGTCAAGACCGCTGAGCCGCCGAATCGGCTGGTCCTCAACGGGTCGGGCATCGGTGGAACGAAGTTCGGCATCGAATTGCGAGTGGCCGCGGCACCGGGTGGATCGAAGGTCACCGCCGACTTCGACCTCGGCGGCGCACCACTGTTCGGACCCATCGGTTCGGTGGTCGCCCGCGCGCTTCGCGGGGACGTGGAACGGTCCCTGGAGCGATTCGTACAGCTGTACGGCTGACAGTTGAACAAGAAGAAGGCCCGGAACCTGGTGGTTCCGGGCCTTTATCGTAGTAGCGGGGACAGGATTTGAACCTGCGACCTCTGGGTTATGAGCCCAGCGAGCTACCGAGCTGCTCCACCCCGCGTCGGTATGTACAACCCTACACAGGTGCGGAGACCAGGGCCTAATCGTGTGGTCAGAGGGGGTTTATGAGGTTGGGCCGGTGGGGGTTACGGATTCGGGCGGGTGTGGGAATCGGCATTCTCAATCGGCGGGGCGTCGCCGCCGCGCGGGTCAGCTGTAGGCGACTCGCCAGTGTTTGATGCCGTTGATCCAGCCCGAGCGGAGGCGTTCGGGCTGGGCGAGCTGGCGCAGGTTCGGCATGGCGTCGGCGATGGCGTTGAACATGAGGTCGATTTCGAGGCGGGCGAGGTTGGCGCCGACGCAGTAGTGGGTGCCGGTGCCGCCGAAGCCCAGGTGCGGGTTGGGGTTGCGGAGGATGTCGAAGGTGAACGGGTCGGTGAAGGCGGTCTCGTCGAAATTGGCTGAGCTGTAGAACATTCCGACACGATCACCCGCGGCGATGGGTTGGCCGCCGAGTTCGGTGTCGCGGGTCGCGGTGCGCTGGAAGGCGGTGACGGGGGTGGCCCAGCGGACGATTTCGTCGGGGGCGGTGCGCGGGCGCTGGGCGCGGAACAGCTCCCATTGGTCGGGGTGATCGACGAAAGCCTTCATGCCGTGGGAGATGGCGTTGCGGGTGGTTTCGTTGCCCGCCACCGTCAGCAGGATCACGAAGAAGCCGAATTCGTCGGATCCCAGCGCCTCGCCGTCGAGATCGGCGGTGACGAGCCGGCTGACGATATCGTCGGCGGGGCAGGCACGGCGCTGTTCGGCCATATTCCAGGCGTAGCCCAGGATTTCGGCCGCGGCGGCGAGCGGGTCGTCGTATTCCGGATCGTCATAGCTGAGCATTTGATTGGACCAGTCGAACAGCCGATGGCGATCCTGCTGCGGTACACCGAGGAGTTCGGCGATCGCCTGCAATGGGAGTTCGCAGGAAACCTGCTGTACGAAGTCGCCACCACCGGTCTTCTTGGCCTCGTGGACAATTCGCTCGGCACGTTCGGTGAGGGCCGCACGTAATCCCTCGACCGCACGCGGTGTGAAGCCCTTGGAAACGATGCGGCGGGTTCGGGTGTGCTTGGGCGGATCCATGTTCACCAGCGACGCGCCATTGAGTTCCATCTGCTCGGGGGTGGTATCCGAGGGCATGCGGATGATCGCGCCATTGCGGCTGGACGAGAATAGTTCCGGCTGCCTGGAGATCTCGCGAATATCCTCGTGCCGGCTCACCACCCAATAGCCTTCGTCACCGAAGGGCGCCGCCTGTTCGGGCGTTTGCGCATTCCACCATACGGGTGCGTTCCGGCGCAGTTCGGTGAATTCCGCGATGGGGCTCCGGGTCGCCCAGAGTTCGGGGTCGGTGAAATCGAATCCGGCTGGTATCAATGGATTCGGCATGGTTGCTCCTGCGTTCGTTTCGAAGGATGGTCAGTGATGGAGTTCGAGACTCTGCGAATGGAGGTCGATGAGGGGATCGCGGTAGTGACCCTGAATCGGCCCGCGCGGCGCAATGCCTTCACCGGTGAAATGGGTGCGGAACTGACCGCGGCATACCGCTATTGCGACGGCGCGGACGAGGTCCGGGTCGTAGTGCTCACCGGTGCGCCGCCCGCCTTCTGCGCGGGCGCGGACCTCGGGGCCGGGGATCGCACCTTCAGCGAGTCCGGTGCGGAGTTCAGCGCGGCGGGAATCGCGTTGCCCGCCTGGCGGATTCGCAAACCTGTCATCGCGGCTGTCAACGGTCACGCCTTGGGCATCGGGCTCACCTTGGCCTTGCAAGCCGACCTCTGCCTGATGGCGACGGACGCCAAATACGGTGTGCTGCAAGTGCGCCGGGGGATGATCGGTGACGCTTACTCGCATTGGGTGCTGCCGCGACTGGTGGGTGTCTCCCGCGCCGCGTACCTGCTGCTCACCGGGGACACCTTCGACGGGCGGCGGGCCCGGGAGATGGGCCTGTGCCTGGAGACACTGCCGGCGGACCAAGTACTCGGCGCGGCAATGGAATTGGCGCGCGATATCGCCGAGAACACCGCGCCGCTGGCGGTAGCGGCCAGCAAACGGCTGCTGTGGTCGTCGTTCGAACGCGACTCGGCGGGCGTGGGCGAGTCGGAGACCGATCTGCATCTGCTGCTGATGGGTCATGAGGATGCCCGCGAGGGTGTGCGGGCGTTTCAGGAGCGACGCTCCCCCAAGTGGACCGGCCGCGCGAGCGAACTGCCCGAATTCGACGGAAATGCTTCGGATGCAGCGGGTTTCAGGCACGAGCAGGCACCCGATGCAGCGCCGACACCAGATCGATGAGGTATCGGTCCGGCGGCGAGCATCCCGGAAAGTAGACGCAGACCCGTTCCGCGACATCACCGAACCGCCGGCCGATCTGATCGGCGCACTGCTCCGGCGTCCCGCGCACCGCCACCGCCGACAACAATCCGTCATCGATCAACTCGGCCATCTCCGCGACCGCGCCGCGTTTGGTCAGGGCGTGCAATCGGGGCTGAAGACTTTCCCGCCCTTCCTCTTCCAATACGGGAAGGTAGGCCGGTGTCGAACCATAGAAGGCGACGAGCCGGCGCACCGCCGCATCGGCTTCTTCCAGTTCGGCGGCGTTCCGGCCAACCGCGGCCATCACCTGCGGAATCACCGCGAAATCCGGTAGCTCGCGCCCACTGCGGTCCAGCCCGGCGCGCACCGCCGCCATCGTGCGATGCCGGAAGTGCGCCTCGGTATTGAAGGGCATCACCAGCAGCCCGTCCGCGACCTCCGCGGCGGTGCGCACCATGAGCGGTCCCAGCCCACCCAGCAAAACCGGCGGTATCCCGGCCGGATTGGGCCCGGGATCGAATGCGGGCGGCATCAAGGTGTGCCGCGTGAACTCGCCCCGGAAGTCGAGCGGGGTCCGCGCCTGCCACGACCCCAGAATCGCCTTCACCGCCGAAACGAACTCGCCCATCCGCGCGGCCGGCCGCGACCATGTTGCGCCGTAACGGTTTTCGATATGCGGCCGCACCTGCGAGCCGAGACCCAGCCGGAACCGTCCGCCGCTGGCCAGCTGTAGATACCAGGCCGCGTGCGCCGCGTGTAATGGGCTGCGCGGCAACGCGATCGCCACATTCGTCATCAGCTCCAGCGGAACCCTCGGCGCGACCGCCGCCAATGGCAGGAACACATCGTGCCGTCCCTCGAACGTGAACAACCCGTCCGCTCCCAGCGCCGCCAGCTCGGCCGCCCGCGCGACCACTCGATCCGGCCGCGCGTCCAGCTGGAGATCCACCTTCATGCTCATCCGTCCTCCCGGCGCGTGTCCCGCCCACCCAAACACCACGCCGGCCCGGAAATCCGCCGCCGGTTCCATCCAGTGAAACCAGCCCATCCGCCGCCCGGGTCGCCTCGATACCGTTGCCCAGGGAGGTCTTTCGCCATGCACAGTGCAGTGACAGCGACCCGGTCGTCGATGATCGAACGCATGACGGAGGTGCTCGACGCCTTCGCCACCGGCCCCGACCGCCGCACCCTCCGGCCGCGGCCTGCACCCCCGCCGCATCGCCCCGCTCGTATCAGCGGCCGCCCGCCGCATCGGCACCCGTCTCGACCCCTGAAGCCAAGACTGCGCCCCGGATCACCCCGCCGTCCGAGTGACGACGAAGACCCGGCGGAAGGGGAGCCAGGTGGTGCCGTCCGGCTGCCGGGGATACTCGGCGCGGAGCAGCGGGGCGAGCTCGGCGCGGAATTCGGTCCAGTCGGCATCCTCGAGGACGTCGCGGACGGGGGTGAGGGCGGTGCCGGTTACCCATTCGAGCACGGGGTCGGGGCCGGTCAGGCGCTGGAGATAGGTTGTCTCCCAGGCATCCACGACGCATCCCGCCGCGGTGAGCAGCTGGGCGTATCCGGCCGGGTCGAGGATCGCGCGGGGCTCCAGCAGCTGGGCCGAGGCCAGGTCCGTCCGCCAGCGGTCGGCGGCGGCCAGCGCGCGGATCGCCCGATGGGACGGCGCGTCGAAATTGCCGGGGACCTGGAACGCCAGCCAGGCTCCGGCCGGCAGCTCGCGCACCCATTTCGCCAGCAGCTCTTGATGATCGGGCACCCATTGCAGGACCGCGTTGGCCACCACCACATCGGTGTCCGCCGCCGGCCGCCAATCCCGCACATCCTCGAGCTCGGCGTCGATGCCCCGTTCCCGTGCGGCGGCGACCATCTCGGGTGAGGAGTCGGTGGCCTCGAGCTCGGCCCCGGGCCAGCGGTCGGCGAGCGTCTCGGTGAGATTGCCGGGCCCGCAGCCCAGATCCACCACCCGCCGCGGCCGGTCGGCCCGCACCCGGTCGATCAGGTCGAAGAAGGGCCGCGCCCGGTGATCATCGAAGGCCAGGTATTGCTTCGGATCCCACATGGGTGTCAACGCTAGTCACTCGGGCCGCCCGCCGCCGCGACCAGCAGCGGCTCCAATTCGGCGGCGACCTGGTCGAGGGGTTGCAGGGAACGCTCGACCCGGCACAGCACGATCGCGCCTTCGATCGCCGAAAGCGACAGGGTGGCAAGGCTTTGCGCGCGGGCGGCGGGAACGCCGGACGCGGTGAGCGAGGCGACGAGGGCGGCGCGCCAGCGGGCGATGACGGCGGCGACCCCGGGGTGCAGGGCGCGATCGTCGTCGGTGCCGCCGACCGCGACCGCGACGGCCGGGCAGACCGCCTGGAAGTCCGCGCCTTGCAGCAGTTTTCGCCAGAATTCGACGAGCCGGTGCATGGTCTGGGCGGGAGCGCCCGGCTGTTCGATGATGGCGGCGATGGCATCGGCGGCCAATTCCAGGCTCTCGCTCAGCAATTGCCGGCGGCCACCGGGAAAGTGGTGGTACACCGACCCGCGCGGCGCACCGGTGCGCGCCAGCATCGCATCGATGGTGACGCCCGCCGAACCGCGTTCGCGCAGCAGCTCCACACCGCCGAGCAGCATCTTGCGTTTGGTCGCACCGCGCTCCGCCACGGCTACGCCTCTGCTTCCAGCGCCGCCTTCACGGCAGCGAGATTGGCCCGCATATTGCGTTCCCACTCGACCAGGCGATTGGCGACGATGCGGGCCTCTTTCTCGGGCATGGCGGTGATGGCCGCGTTCAGGCCCGAGGGTCCCGGGCCCATCCGGCCCCACTGCCGCACGATCACCCCGGAGCTGGCCGGATCGAGCTCGAATCCCCAGGTGGCGCTGACGCCTTCGGGCCCCTGCACCGCCCACACCCAGCGCCGCTCCGGCTCCACCTCGATCACCTCGCACACGGTGCTCCAAGCGCCCAGGGCGTCATGCCGATTGGTGCCCCGGAAGCGCGCGCCGACCGCGACCCGGTCCGAGTCGCCGACCCACTCCACCGCGGCCAGTTCCTCGGAGACCCGGGACGGCAGCGTGATGTCGGTGACCAGCGCCCACGCCTGCGCGGCGGTGCAGGCGACGCGTTCGGAGACTTCGACGGTCGGTTGATCGCGATAACGCACGGTGAAACCTTTCGGGGTTCCCAACAACGGTTTCTATGATCTATAACATAGTCCATGGTCGCATCGGATTCCGCACGAAAACCGCTGCAAGTCGGCGTCGCCATCGAACCCCGCCTGCCCGGCGCGGCGGATTTCGCGATGGAGGCCGAGCAACTCGGCGTCGCCTCGCTGTGGGTACCGGAGGTGTGGGGTTACGACGCTCTCACCGGTCTCGCCTACCTGGCCGCCAAGACCACCTCGATCGGCCTGGGCACCTTCGTCGTGCAGCTGGGCTCACGCTCCCCCGCGCTGCTGGCCACCTCGGCATTGAGCTTGCAGGAGCTCTCCGGTGGGCGGTTCCGGCTCGGCATCGGCGTCTCCGGGCCGCGGGTGATGGAGGGCTGGCACGGCGTGCGGTTCCGCAAGCCGGTGGCCACCACTCGCGAAACCATCGAGATCCTGCGATTGATCGGTCGCGGCGAACCGCTCGAATACGACGGCGAGGTCTACACGCTGCCGCTGCCCGACAGTGCCGGACGTGCGTTGCGACCGCTGGTCGCGCCGCGTGAGGTGCCGGTCTACGTAGCCGCGATGGGCCCGGCGAACCTGCGCCTCACCGGTGCGGCCGCGGACGGCTGGCTGGGCAATGCCTTCGTTCCCGAGGCCGCCGGGGTGTTCCTGGACCCGCTGCGCGAGGGCGCGGAATCGGCCGGGCGCAGTCTCGCCGACCTGGATCTGGTCGCACCGGTGGCCGTCGAGTTCGCCGAGGACGAAGCCGATGCGGCGCAACGGGTACGCCGCCACGCCGAGGGCTACGCGTTCACCATCGGGGCGATGGGCGCCGCCGGTCGCAACTTCTACAACGAGGCTTTCACCCGGCTCGGCTACGGACCCGCGGTGGAGCGGGTGGCCGAGCTCTGGGCGTCCGGCAATCGCGAGGAGGCCCGGCGGGCGGTGCCGCTCGAGCTCGGCAGCCACACCAATCTGGTCGGTACGGAAGAGGCCATCGCGAGCCGGATCGAGGGATACCGGGCCGCCGGGATCTCGACTTTGCTGGCGAAGCTGGAGACGCCGTTCGAGGAGCAGTTGATCACGCTGCGCCGGCTGCTCGATCTGATTCACGGCTGAGCGGTTTGCTGGAAATACGAAAATGGCCCCGGAACATTGGTTCCGGGGCCACTTCGTTAGTAGCGGGGACAGGATTTGAACCTGCGACCTCTGGGTTATGAGCCCAGCGAGCTACCGAGCTGCTCCACCCCGCGTCGGTGAACACAACATTACACACGGGTTGGAGAGGGAACCAAATCGGCTGGTCAGACGCTGTTCTCGGCGGTGTGACGAGATGTCCGGCCGCGATCATGGTCGATCCGGCCAGCCGATGAAAATGTGAATCAGAGGCACTTCACGCGCGCGTCGACCAAAAATCCGCGCGAAAACGTGACTGGTGCCACATTTTCACAGTGAGTTGGATCACATCACGGGGGTATAACAGACCGTTCGGATTACGCAATTCCAGCATAGCCAACCTGCATCAACGGCGTTTTTATCATCATTCGCTTCATGCAATTCTGAAGTTATCAAGACGTGATCTGCCGAGATCCAGTCGTTATCGTCTGAAGCGGCCCGGATCAAACCTGTGATGGGCTCCGACTCGAACCGCTGCACGCCGGCAACCCTGCCCCGCGGTCGAGTACCCCGAGTCCTGGGGGCAGGGACCGGCAGCGAATGCCGAGGTCAGCGGGCACAGGGAGGGACATCGCTATGAAACAGAACCGGAAGATCAACACCCGCGTCCTCGGCCTCGCCGCCGTGACCGGCGCCCTTGTTGCCGTCCCGTTCGGCTTCTCCGCAACCGCTTCCGCCGCTCCGGCCCACGACTGGGACGGCGTCGCCCAGTGTGAGAGCGGCGGCAACTGGGGTATCAACACCGGCAACGGCTACTACGGCGGCCTGCAATTCTCGCAGAGCACCTGGGCCGCTAACGGCGGCACCGGCACCGCCAGCACCGCCAGCAAGGCCGAGCAGATCCGCGTGGCCGAGAACGTGCTCGCCACCCAGGGCGTCGGAGCCTGGCCGGTCTGCGGCCAGTACCTGCGCGCGGGCGCCTCCGAGCCCGAGCCGCAGCCCGAACCCGTCGCTCCCGCCCCGGTCGAGGTGACCGACCGGCAGGCCATGATCGAGCAGGCCAAGAACGTCGCCGGCGATCTCGCCGGCCAGCTCGGCGTCCAGGACCAGTACCAGTCCGTTCTCACCCAGAACGCGGCGCTCATCGAGTCCTGGGGTCGCTGACCCGAAAACTCCTTCCCCATACCGGAAGTAGCGAAAGGCGCTGCCGTCAATGTCGACGGCAGCGCCTTTGGTTCATCCGAACCCGCTCAGGCCGCGGCGAACTCGGTGCGATGCGCCCGCACCCAGTCCCGGAAGTCGCGCGCCGGGCGTCCGGTGATCAGCTCCACCTCCGGATGCACGACCGAGGTGAAGGACTCCAGCGCGGTGGCGCGCAAAGCCATGATGGCCGCGGCCATTTCGGGTTCCACGCCGTAGGACAGCAGCGACTCGCGGGCCGCCTCCGGGGTGGTCTCGACAAAGCGCAGCGGACGGCCGAGCACCGCCGCCAGGATCTCGGTCTGCTCCCCCGGCGAAAGTGCGCGCGGACCACTCAGCGGATAGATCCGCCCCGCGTGCCCCGGCTCGGTCAGCACTCGCACCGCGACGGCGGCGATATCGTCCGGATCGACCACCGCGATGCGGCCCTGCCCGAACGGCGCGCGCACGGTCCCGTCGCCGCGGATACTGCCGGCCCAGTGCAGAGCATTGGACATGAAACCCAAGGGCCGCAATATCGTCCACGGCACCCCGCAGCCGCGCACCGCCACCTCACCATCGCGATGCCAGCGCGGAATCGGATCCGAGGCGGTGGCGTCACCTGCGCGCCCGGAGGACAACTTCACGATGTGCCGCACGCCCGCGGCCGCCGCCGCTGTCGCGACATTCGCGTCGTACTCGGCGAGGTGAGGTCCGGACGAGAGCAGGAACACCTGCTCCACCCCGTCGAGTGCGGCGGCGACATCGGCGGGCTCGCCGAGATCACCCGGCACGATCTCGACGCCCTCGGGCAGGTTCGCGGGCCGGCGGGCCAGCGCTCGGATCGGCGCACCCTGTTCGAGCAGCCGATCGATCACGGCGCGGCCGACGGTCCCGGTTGCCCCGGTCACGAGAATCATTGGTACTCCTCTGGATCGGTATTCCTACCGACCAGCCTGCGATCAGCGCGCGAACCTGACCATCTTCCGGAGGAAAGCCGCGTCAATCCTCCAACGAGGCGGGTCTTTCCGGAGCTTTCCGACAGAAAAGGGCACGGCGGCAAAGGGTTCCGGAAACGACGAAGGCGCTGCCGCCCCGGGGGACGGCAGCGCCTTCGCGCGATCGGATGCGGTTAGCCGCCGGACTTGCTGTAGGCGTCCACTGCCGCCTGCAACTGTTCGAGAGCCTTGCCCAGTTGACCGAGGTCACCGGACTTCTGAGCGGCGTTCACCGCTTTGAGGGCGTCGTCGAGTTGCTTGACGGCGGCGTCCCGGCCGGTGCTGGCCGGCGGGGTGGTGCCTTGGTTCGGTGGCGCGGTGCCCTGATTGGCCGGGGGCTGGGTTTGCTGACCCGGTTGATTGGTTGCGGCACTACCGGTTCCGGGGAGCACTTTGTTGAGCGCCTCCTCGACCGTCGAGCCGTAGCCGACCTTGTCGCGATAGCTGGCCAGGACCTTCACCAGCTGCGGGAAGGACGGGGCGTTGGTGCCGGCGGTATTGCGCTCCAGATACCAGGGTTCGATATAGAGGATGCCGCCGTCGCCGACCGGCAGCGTCAGCAGGTTGCCGTATTTGATCTTGTTGACATTGCCGCCGGTCAACAGGTTCCGGTCCCTGGACACTTCATCGTTGGTCGTCATCGAGGTCTGGGTCTGGCCCGGGCCCGGCGTCTGTGAATCAGCGGGCAGCTTCAACACCGTCAACTTGCCGTAGTTGTCCGGATCGGAATGCGCCTGGATGTAGGCGGACAGGAAGTTCCGCTTGTAACCGACCATGACGCTGGTCAGGGTGAACGCGGACCTGCCGGACTTGGGATCACCGATCAGCTGGTAGTACGGCGGCTGATGGGCGCCCGCGGCCGCACCCTCCTGGGTCGGATCATTGGGCACCGACCAGAAGGCGTTGTTGGTGAAGAACTCTCGCGGATCGTCCACGTGGTACTTGGCCAGCATCTCGCGCTGCACCTTGAACAGATCCTCGGGGTAGCGGAAGTGCGCCCGCAGATCCGGGCTGATGGCGCTCTCCGGCTGCACCGCGTTCGGGAACACGCCCATCCACGCCTTCAGCACCGGATCGGTCTGATCCACCTGGTACAGCTTGACGGTGCCGTCGTAGGCATCGACGGTCGCCTTCACCGAGTTGCGGATGTAGGAGACCTCCTTGCGCGGCACCAGCCGGCCGGTGGTCTGGTCGATGCTGTCCTCGACCACGCCGTCCAGCGAGGTGCGCTGAGCGTACGGGTAGCTGTCGAGGGTGGTGTAGGCGTCGACGATCCAGACGATCTTCTTGTCCACCACGGCCGGATAGACATCGCCGTCGGCGGTCAGCCAGGGTGCCACCTGCGAGACGCGCTCGCGCGGATTGCGATTGAAGATGATCTTCGAATCCGAGCCGATGGCCCCCGAGAACAGGATGTTGCGCTCGGCGTACTTGGCCGCGAAGGCGAACCGGTTGAACCAATTGCCCAGCGACACACCGCCCGCACCGGTGTAGGTGTACTGCTGGTTGTCCCCGTCCGGCCGGTCGTACTCGCGCGGGGGCTGGCCATTCGCGCCGACGATGGCGTAATCGGACTCGCCCTTGGAGATCAGCTCACCGAAGTAGATGCGCGGATTGTCGACCGGGATGGCCTGCTTGTCCTTGGGCGTGAACAGGTCACTGACCGTGGACAGATCGCCGACATTGAACACCGGGTAGCCGTAGCCGCCGCCGGAGTCGCTGCCCGCCGCCGCCTGCGCGGCCTGAGTGTCCTTGGGCGGGGCCACATTCACCCGATTGGCCGGGGAGGCGACGAAACCGTTGCCGTGCGTGTACACGGTGTGCTGGTTGATCCAGTCCTTCTGGTTGTCGGCCAGGTTCTGCGGCTGGAGTTCACGCGCCGCCACCACGTAGTCGCCGATCTCGCCGTTCACCGTGTAGCGGTCGATGTCCAGCGGATCGGGGAAGCCGTAGAAGTTCTGGAGCTGCTGATTGCGCTGAATGAAGGTGGGCGTCAGCAGGTTCGGATCCAGCAGCCGGATGTTCTTGATGGTCTGCTGGTCGGCCGTCACCGTCGACGGATCCTTGGTGGCCACGCCCGGATAGTCCACATAGGTCACCTTGTCGGAGGTGATCCCGTAGGCGTCCCGGGTCGCGGCGATATTGCGCTCGATATAGGTGGTTTCCTTGGTGGCCGCGTTCGGGCGCACCGAGAACTGCTCCACCAGCAGCGGCCAGACCGCGCCGACCAGCACCGAGGACAGCACCAGCAGCACCGCCGCCATGGCCGGAATCCGCAAGTCGCGCAGCACGATCCCGGCGAAGAAGGCGATGGCGCAGATCACCGCGATGGAGAGCAGGATCAGCTTGGCGGGCAGCACCGCGTTGATATCGGTGTAGGAGCCACCGGTGAAGGTCGGCTCCTTACGCGTACTCGACAGCAGCGCGTACCGGTCGAACCAGTACGCGATCGCCTTGAGCAGCACGAACAGTCCCGCCAGCACCGCCAGCTGGATGCGCGCCGAATTGCTCAGCGTGCCCTCGCGCCCGGCCAGCCGCAGCCCGCCGAACACGTAGTGCGTCACCAGGTTCGCGAAGAAGGCGATCACCACGGCGACGAACAGCCAGTTCAGCACCATGCGGTAGAACGGCAGATCGAAGGCGTAGAAGCCGACGTCGATATTGAACTGCGGATCCTTCACGCCGAAAGAGCCGCCGTGCAGGAACATCTGCACCGTGACCCAGCTCGACTGCGCCACCAGCCCCGACAGCACGCCGATCAGCAGCGGGATGCCGAGACCGAACAGGCGCAGCCGGCTCATCACCGTGGTGCGGTAGCGGGCGATCGGATCGCCGGGACCGCTGGCCGGCACGAAGACCGGACGCGAGCGGTACGCCAGCAGCAGCGCCACCCAGATGATGGCCGCCACCACCCCGGTGACGATCACGAACAACAGGATCCGGGTCAGCAGGACCGTGTGGTAGACACCGCGGAAACCCACCTCCCCGAACCAGAGCCAATTCGTATAGGCGTCGGTGAGCCGAGGCCCGACCAGTAACAGAGCCGCCAAGGCCAAGGCCGTCACCAACAGCACACGGCTGCGTCGCGACAACGAAGGTAAGCCGGTCGGGGGGCGCATGCCCACGATGCCACTCTCCCAGGGTCCGGCGACGCCCGCGCCGGGAAGAGACCGGCCGGTGCGCCGCAGTCCGATGATGAGTTCGGTCCCACGGGACCGTTCGCGCCCCACTCTACGTAAAACGCCCGGAATTAGAGCCCAGGGAGGGGGAACTCTCCGGCCGCGGCCCTCCGCGCAGGGCCGCGGCAAGCGGGACTGGGCACGATGCGAGGATTGTCGGGTGAACCCTGAGCAGTGGGCGGCGTCGGCCCTGTACCGGTGTATCCGCGAAGTCGCGGAGTATGTGGACGGTGAAGGCTGGGAACGAGCGCCGCAGATGTTTGCGCTGGTACCGACGGCCGACCTGGTCGCGGCCGAGCCTTCGCTGCTGGATCAGCTCGACGCCGAGAACGCCCTGACTCCCATTGCGCAGGAACCGTTCCCGGACGATGTCGCGGTGGACCGGCACGCCATGGAGGAGTACCTGGCGACCACCAGCTGGCCGCCTTCGGTCGAGGGTTGTGTTCTCGTACAGCAGATCGTGGTGCTGCCGCCGACCGCCGAACAATCGCTCGACGATGCCATCGCGCCGCTGCTCGCCGATGACGACGCGGCGGACCGCGCCGGGCGTCAAGCCGCGGCCGAGCACCCGGAACGCCGGGACGCGCGCCTGTTCGCGGGCGTGCTGCGGGACGGGACTTCGCTGTCGCTGCTTCAGGTTCGGCCGACCGAGGACGAGGAAGATCCCTTCGGCGATCTCGAACTGCGCACCGCCCCGAACCTGGCGCCCAATCTCGTCGAGGCCCTCAAGCAGACCCTGGAGAACGATCCGGACGAGTTCGCCTGAGCCGAGGGGAGGGTTATCCGCAGCTGGGAGTGTCTTTTCCGGCGTTGATGTCCTCCAGCGATTGCACTGCGCCCGCGAGGTTTTCGACCTTGACCAGGCGCAGCCCGTCGGGAGTGCGCTGCACGGCCTCGTTGCAGTTGGCGGCCGGGACCATGAAGGTCTCGGCGCCGGCTTCGCGCGCGGCGATCATCTTGTACTGGATGCCGCCGATCGGGCCGACCTTGCCCTCCGGGTCGATGGTCCCGGTGCCCGCCACGAACTTGCCGCCCGACAGCTCACCGGGGGTCAGCTTGTCGATCAGGGCCAGGGTGAACATGAGTCCGGCTGACGGACCGCCGATTTCGGCCAGGTTGAAATCCACCTGGATGGGCCCGCTGGCGAACTCGCCCGGCGCGATGCCCAGGTAGCCCTTGTTCGCGTCCTCCGGCTTGGGCGCGAGGGTGAGCTCCGCGGTCTGCTCCGCTCCGTCGCGCTTGAACACCACCGGGATGGTGGTGCCCGGCTTCACGGTCGACACCGCCGCCACCACATCCTTGGCCGTCGCGATCGGCTTGCCGTCCACGCTCACCAATTCGTCGCCCTTGCGCAGCACATCCTTGGCGGGTCCGTCGTCGAGCACCGCGCGCACCTTCACCACGGTCGGCATTTTCAGATAGCGCAGGGCCGCGAGTTCGGCATTGTCTTCGGAATCCTTGAACTCCTGCTGATTGTTCTTGTCGATCTGGTCACGCGACACACCGGTCGGATACACCTCGGCGCGCGGCACCAGTCCGTGATCGCCATCCAGCCACAGTCCGAATGCCTCGAAGATATTCAGCCCGTCGCGAACGGAGACGGTCGTCATATTCAGATTTCCGGTGGTCGGATCGACCGCCGCATTCTGCACTTCGACGACCTGTTTTCCCTCTACCGACCCCAGCGTATTGAACGTCGGCCCAGGTCCGAGCGCCACGAACGGGATGGTGACGACGCTGCCCGCGATACCGAGCGCGAGAATCGGGATCAGGGCGGCGAGCAGGGTGAATATCCGACGGTTCACGCGGCCAAGGGTACTGGTGCGGCGGCCGAATGCCGCGTTCCGCTCGGCGGTTCGCCCACTTCCGGGCTCCAGTACCGTGGTGGGTATGAGTGACTTTCCGTTCGGATTCTCGAATCGCGACGACGACCCGGAGCGCAAGCCCGGTGATGGGTCGGGCGGTTCCGGTGCGAACAACCCGTTCGGATTCGGGGTCGGCGGTCCGGGCGGGGCGGGCGGATTCGATCCGTCGCAACTCGGTCAAATGCTCAGCCAGCTCGGCGCCATGTTCAGCACCATGGGGCAACCGGGTGCCGCCGCGAGCGGCCCGGTCAATTACGACATCGCGAAGCGGCTGGCGCGCCAGCAGCTCGGCGCGAGCGTCACTCCCCTGACCTCCGGTTCGCGCAGCGCCGTCACCGATGCCGCGCACCTGGCGGAATTGTGGCTGGATCCGGCGACCACCTTCCCGGCGGGCGCCACCAAGACCACCGCGTGGACCGCCAACGACTGGATCGAGGAGACGCTGCCGACTTGGAAGCGGCTCTGTGATCCGGTGGCCGAACAGGTTTCGGGCATGTGGACCGCCACGCTTCCCGCCGAGGCCAAGGAGTTCGCGGCCCCGATGTTCGGAATGCTGGGCCAGATGGGCGGACTCGCCTTCGGCTCGCAGCTCGGCTCGGCGCTGGGACAGCTCGCCAAGGAGGTGCTGACCTCCACCGATATCGGCCTGCCGCTCGGCCCGGCCGGTACCGCGGCGCTGCTGCCCACGGCCATCGCGGAATTCAGCGAGGGACTGGAGCAGCCGGAGAGCGAGATCCTGGTGTACCTGGCCGCGCGGGAGGCCGCGCATCAGCGGTTGTTCGCGCATGTGCCGTGGCTGCGCCAGCAGGTGCTGGGCGCGGTCGAGGATTACGCGCGCGGCATCAAGATGGACTTCTCGGCGATCGAGCAGGCCGCGGCCGGGCTGGATCCGATGCAGCTGGCGGCGGATCCGTCCAAGCTGGAGGAGCTGCTCGCGCAGGGCACCTTCGAGCCGCAGACCACGCCCGAGCAGAAGGCGGCGCTGGAACGGCTGGAGACCCTGCTCGCGCTGATCGAGGGCTGGGTCGAGACCGTGGTCACCGACGCGGTCTCCGATCGGCTGCCCGGAGCGGGCGCGCTGGCCGAGACGCTGCGCCGCCGGCGTGCCACCGGCGGTCCGGCCGAGCAGACCTTCGCGACGCTGGTCGGTCTGGAACTGCGGCCGCGCAAGGTGCGCGAGGCCGCGGCGCTGTGGCGGCGGCTCACCACCGATGCCGGGGTGGAGAAGCGGGACGGCGTCTGGGCGCACCCCGACCTGCTGCCCGATTCGGCGGATCTGGATTCGCCGGCCGGGTTCATCGATTCGGTACTGGGCGGCGGGACAGCGGCTTTCGACGATCCGATGGCGCAGTTGGCCGAGACGCTCGAGAAGGAGCGGCTCGCCAAGGAGGGCGGGGCGGGGTCCAAGAGCGACGCCAAGCCCGAGAGCGAGGCGCGGGCCAAGGAAGAGACGAAGCCCGAAGGCGAGGCGCGGTCCAAGGACGACGCGAAGTCCGAAGGCGGGGCGAAGTCCGAAGGCGGGGCGAAGTCCGAAGACGACGCGAAAGCTGAGGACGACACCGACAAGCCCGGCGAAGCGGGCGGTTCAGCTTCCTGAACTTGTGGATAACCCGCGAAAGCGCTGATGAACAAGCGTTTTCGCGGGTTTTTCCGTATTCGGGGCGGTCCATGCTTTCGGTATGACCAAGCTGGCCGGAACCCGCGGACCGATACTGCATCCTCGAATCACCGTGCTGCGGCGGCCCGATGGGGCCGTCCAGCTGGGCTGGGGTCCGGGGGCGGCCGTAATCCTGCGCCCGCCGGGACCGCCGGACGCCGGGCACGCCTTCGTGCGGCTGCTCGACGGGATGCACACCGCGCCGGAAATCCTCTGGCAGGCACACACATTGGGGCTCGAGGTCGAGGCCGCCCGGACCCTGCTGGACGGGTTGGACGCGGCGGGACTGCTGGCGCACGAGCAACCGCGGGCCCGGCTGCGGCGGGTGAGCGTGTACGGGCGCGGGCCACTCGCGGACCGGATGCTCGACGGTCTGCGGCGAATGGGGCTGCGGCCCCGCCATATTCGCGAATACCCGCTCGACTGCCCGGAACCGGACCGGCCCGATCTGGCGGTGCTGACCGATGCGCTGATGCCGGAACCCGGACTGGTCCGGGATCTGATGCGCGAGCGGGTCCCGCACTTGCAACTCCGCATTCGCGACGGCCACGGCGTGATCGGACCGCTCGTGCTGCCGGGCGAGACGAGTTGCCTGCGCTGCGCGGACCTGCACCGCTGCGATCGCGATGCCGACTGGCCGCATCTGGCCGCGCAACTGCTGGGCCGCGTCGGCTACGCCTCGCTCGCGGACCTGGCCGCCACGACCGCCGTGGCGCTCAAGGAGATCGAGACGATCGCTTACAGCGAAGGCGACTACGCACCGGCGACGCTGAATACCACTCTGGAACTGGATCTCGAATCTCATCGTCTCGAGCACCGGCCCTGGAGCCCGCACCCGCGCTGCGACTACTGCGCGCAGGGCGATTCGCGGTCCGCCCCGGTCCCGGAATCGCGCAATGATAGCCACGGAGCGGGAATGTGACGGATACCACTAGGGTCGATGACCCGCGAGAACGCCCAATTACCATGGCACTCCGTCTGAGACATCGGCATGATGGGGACGTGTCAGAGATTGTGAGCCGGCGCTCCACCCGCAATGCCAAGTTGGCCAAGATTCCACTCGGCATCGCCGGACGAGCGGCCGTGGGATTCGGTCGCAAACTGGCCGGGGGCGACAAAAAAGAGATCAATGCCGAACTCAACCAGAAGGCCGCCGAGCAGTTGTTCGCGGTGCTCGGTGAGCTCAAGGGCGGGGCCATGAAGTTCGGTCAGGCGCTCTCGGTGATGGAGGCCGCCGTACCGGAGGAGTTCGGCGAGCACTACCGCGAGGCGCTGACCAAATTGCAGGCCGCCGCACCGCCCATGCCCGCCGCCGCGGTGCACCGGCAGCTCGATCAGCAGCTGGGAACCGGCTGGCGGCAACGCTTCCGGCACTTCGACGACGCCCCGACCGCTTCGGCGAGTATCGGGCAGGTGCACAAGGCCGAATGGTCCGATGGACGCATCGTCGCGGTGAAGGTGCAGTACCCGGGTGCGGACGAAGCCCTGCGCGCGGATCTGAAGACCTTGAACCGCATGGCCTCGGTGATCAGTTCGGTGATTCCGGGCCAGGATGTGAAGCCGGTGCTCGCCGAGATCAGCGAGCGCACCGAGGAGGAACTCGACTACCGCATCGAGGCCGGGCATCAGCGGCAGTTCGCCAAGGCCTTCGACGGGCATCCGCGTTTCCTGGTGCCGAAGGTGGTGGCCAGCGCGCCCAAGGTGATCGTCACCGAATGGCTGGACAGCGTCGGCTCGGTGGCCTCGGTCATCAAGCAGGGCCAGGAGGATCCGGAAGGCACCCTGGAACTGCGCAACCGCGTCGCCACGCTGATGGGTGAATTCCATTTCAGCTCACCGGCTATCGCGGGCCTGCTGCACGCCGACCCGCACCCCGGCAACTTCATGGTCCTCGCGGACGGCCGCCTCGCCGTCATCGACTACGGCGCCTGCGCCCCGCTGCCGAACGGTTTCCCGCCCATCCTCGGCCAGATGGTGGCGCTGGAGGTCGAGCAGCGCTACGACGAACTGGTCGAGCTCATGTACGCCAACGGTTGGGTCATCCCCGGCAAGAAGGTGACGCACGAGGAGATCCAGAACTACCTGCGCCCCTTCACCGATCCCATCAAGGACGAGACCTTCCACTTCACCCGCAAGTGGATGCAGCGCGTCGCCGGCAAGGCCACCGACATCTCCAACACCGACATGATGAAAACCGCTCGCGCCCTGCAACTTCCGGCCGAACACATCATGATCTTCCGCGTCCTCGGCGGTTCCGTCGGCATCTGCGCCCAGCTCGACGCCGAAGTCCCCTTCATGAAACTCATGGAGGACTGGGTCCCCGGCTACAAGGAATACCGCACCGCTAGCTAACCGACGAGCAACCCGCAGCCCGCCAGGGTTCGGGGAACGAGTCCCCGGGAAACCACGAGAGTTCCCCCGCCCCAAGGGGTTCGGGGGTGAATCCCTGAGAGCCACGAGAGTCCCCCCGCCCCAGGGGGTTCGGGGGCGAAGCCCCTGAGAGCCACGAGAGTTCCCCCATCTCAGGGGGTTCGGGGGCGCAGCCCCTGAGAGCTACGCGAGTTGTCTTACAACGCAAAACGACCCGCTTACCGAGTGGTAAGCGGGTCGTATGCGTGCTATGCCCCCCGATGCGGGGCGGCTCATGCCACCGCGATCTTGCGCGGGCGGCCACGCGGGCGCTTGCGGGCGATCACGACACCCTGGTCGAAGATCTCACCGCCCCAAACACCCCACGGCTCGGCACGATCCAACGCGGCGGACAGGCAGCCCTTCTGGATCGGGCAGCTGGCGCACAGCGCCTTCGCCTCTTCCAACTGGGCGGGGGCCTCGGCGAACCACAGGTCCGGGTTGCCGGCTCGGCAAGGCAGGGTCATGGTGACTCCCCGGCGAACGCGGGTAGTGGGGGCCACGGTGTTGCGGCATGTCACGCGGTCACGGATAACCGTGGTAGACACGTCGTTCTCCTTCAGCTCGTGCAGCGGTCTTTTTCTTGTGGGAGACGCTGTGGTTGTCTTCCGCGAAACCGGTGCCGGTGGCTGAGGTGCCGATAAAACTATGGCCACGGTTTCGCTTCGAGGCGATCCGTGGCCAGGAGGTCTGGGAGGTTGTCCCTACCTGAGTCGACTTCGGTGTCGGCTCTTGATCACGGTCGCTGAGTTGGTACGGGGGCGGGCTGCCAGCAGATGGGCCGGCTCGAAGGCTCCGGCTTCTTCTGCTACGACGGCACCGGTGCTCGCATACGCGAACGCCGGCTGCCAGCCACCCATGGGCTTGTCCTGCTTGGTAATGACAATCGCCTGGTCGGCTTGGACTTTGCTTGCAAAGTTCTGAAGACCAAGATCGCCACTCACGCGGGACAGACGGATCCCCTGAAGGGAGAGGATGCGTCCGGAGGCGGAATCGACGGACGTGGCGAATGCCGAATTGACATCGCAGACGCGAGCGCCGTTCAACCCGAAGTTCACGGTGCTGTTCATCGTTCTGCCTCCTTCCTGTCTCAATGCCGATGTGATGCCTGTGCGCGCCCGGGGAGACCCCGGGTGCATGTGAACCACCCTAGGTAGTCGTACGGATGCGCACAACCTATTTTTGACCAGCGGTTTTATGGTCTTGCGCACGAGCCGCCGTACCCGCATGCTCGCCTGCGGCCACTAGGACGAATCGCGCAGGCGCGATTTGACGATGGCCAGCACGTCCGCGCCGTAGGTCTGTAGCTTCTTCGCGCCGATGCCGGGAATGGCGACCAGTGCGCGGTCGTCGGTGGGTCGCTGTTCGGCGATGGCCGTCAAAGTGGTGTCGCTGAAGACCACGAAATGCGGCAGCGAGAGTTCGTCGGCCTTGTCCTTGCGCCATTCCTGGAGCGCGCCGAGCAGTTCCTGATCGACATCGGAGGGGCAGCGCGAGCAGCGGCCGAGCATGGTCGCGGCGGTGGTGAGCAGCGGACGGCCGCAGACCCGGCAGCCGGGCAGCACGCGTTTGGGACCGCGCCGCTCGGTGGTGTGCGGGGCGATGCGCGAGGCGGGTGAATCGTCGGGGACCAGGCCGATCAGGAAGCGGGAGCGACGGCGCACCTTGCGGCCGCCGGCGGAACGCGCCAGCGCCCAGGACAAATGGAGGTGTTCGCGGGCGCGGGTGACGCCGACGTAGAGCAGGCGGCGTTCCTCTTCCAGGGCCGCCTCGTCGGAAACCGTTGCGTCCGGGCCGAGTACGTGCTGAATCGGCATGGTGCCGTCGGCGAGGCCGACCAGGTACACCGCATCCCATTCCAGACCCTTGGCGGCGTGCAGCGAGGCCAGGGTGACGCCCTGCACGGTCGGTGGATGCCGGGATTCGGCGCGCCCCGCCAGCTCGCGCAGCAGGCCGGTCAGGTCCATTTCCGGATCCTGTTCGGACACTTCCTCGGTCAGCTCCACCAGCGCCACCAGGGCGTTCCAGCGTTCGCGGGCCTGGACGCCGACGGGCTCCTCCTTGGTGAGGCCGAGGCCGGCCAGCGCCGCGCGCACCAGGGTGACCAGGTTCGCGCCGCGGGCGTCGGGCAGGTCGTCGCGGGCGGCGGTCTTGCGCAACGCCTGGATCGCCTGCCGCACGTCGGGGCGGTTGAAGAAGCCTTCGCCGCCGCGCACCTGGTACGGGATGCCGGCCTCGGTGAGGGCCTGCTCGTACACCTCGGATTGCGCGTTGATGCGGTAGAGCACCGCGATTTCGGCTGCGGGAACGCCCTTTTCGAGCAGTTTCGAGATCGACTTGGCGACGGCGGCGGCTTCGGCGGGTTCGTCGTCGTACTCGGCGAACACCGGTTCCGGGCCGTCTGGGCGCTGGCCGATCAATTGCAGCCGGGTGCCCGCGATGCGGCCGCGCGCCGCGCCGATCACCCGGTTGGCGAGGGAGACCACCTGCGGGGTGGAGCGGTAGTCGCGTTCCAGCCGGACCACCGTGGCTTCGGGGAAGCGGCGCGAAAAGTCCAGCAGATAGGTCGGACTCGCGCCCGTGAACGAGTAGATGGTCTGGTTGGCGTCACCGACCACGGTCAGATCGTCGCGATCGCCGAGCCAGGCGTCGAGCACCCGCTGCTGGAGCGGCGTGACGTCCTGGTACTCGTCCACCACGAAACACCGGTAGCGGCCGCGGAACTCCTCGGACACCGAGGTGTAGTCCTCGAGCGCGGCCGCGGTGTGCAGCAGCAGGTCGTCGAAGTCGAGCAGCAGTCCGTCGGGTGTGTTCTTCAGCGATTCGTATCCGGAGTACACCGCGGCCACCTTGGCCGCGTCGTACGGTGCGTCGCGATGCAGCCGCGCCACCGCCGCGGCGTAGTCCTCGGGCGCGATGAGCGAGCCCTTGGCCCATTCGATCTCGCTGGTCAGATCCCGCAGGCTGTCGGTATCGGTCGACAACCCCACACCGCGCGCGGCCTGCGCCACGATCGGGAACTTGCCGTCGATCAACCGCCATGGCACCTCGCCGATGATCTGCGGCCAGAAGTACCGCAGCTGCCGCAGCGCCGCCGCGTGAAAGGTGCGCGCCTGCACCTGTCCCGCGTCGCCGCTCAACCCCAGCCCCCGCAACCGATTCCGCAGCTCTCCCGCCGCCCGCGCGGTGAAGGTCACCGCCAGCACCTGATCGGCCCGCACATGCCCGGCCGACACCAGATGCCCGATGCGATGGGTGATCGTCCGCGTCTTGCCCGTCCCCGCCCCGGCCAGCACGCATACCGGTCCCCGCGGCGCACGCACCGCCGCGGCCTGCTCGGCATCGAGCTCGTCGAGCCGAAGCGTGGAGGTCGTCGCGGCAGTCACGCGCACCATCATGACAGCCCGGTCCGACAGGCAGGACCGCCTCCCCGCAACTTCGGTGGGCAAGCCGCGAGCCGTCGACCGCCACGCATCCGCCCCGCGGGAAGGCCGGGGAACGATTCTGCGACCTGCGACTCGGGTCTGTCACCCGGCGAACAGCCGGGGGCCGGGTTAGCGTGCCCGTCGTGACGAACGAGACGGCCGAGGGCAGCGCTACGCACGAGCGGCATGCGAGCTGGATCGAGTTGTTCTTCGATCTGGTCGCGGTGGCGGGGATCGGGCAGTTGACGCATCTGCTGCATCGGGGCCCGAGGCTGAGCGACTTCGGCTTGTATGTGGTGCTCTACCTTGCCTTTTGGATGGTGTGGGCGTGTATCACGCTGTACGGGAACATCAGCCGGGGGCAGGCGCGGGTGGGGTTGATGCTGGCGGCCATGCTCGGGTTCGGGGTGATGGCGGCGGCGGTGGCCGGGATCCCCGATCGGCATGCCACCACGTTCGCGGCGGTCTATGTGATCGTGCGGATCGGGTCGGCGCAGGCGTTCGGGCGCGGGCGGTTCGTGGTGGATTGGCCGACTGTGCAGGTCACGGCCGGCATCTTCCCGTGGATCGCTTCGCTGTGGGTGGGTGAGCCCGGCAAGTACTGGCTGTGGGTGGCCGGGCTGGCGCTGGATCTGTGGATCATGTTCGCGGTCAGCGGTGAACGAATGCTGGCCGGGGCGCGCGATCAGTTCGACCGGCGGCTCGCGAAGCTGCGCGAGTCGCCGCGCTTCGACGAGGGCCGGGTGCCGGAATTCCAAGCGCTGCATGCCGATCCGGCGCATCTCGGGGAACGCCTGGGCTTGTACGTGATCATCGTGCTGGGCGAGGGCGTGATCGCGGTCATCGGCGCGGTGGGCGGGGTGCGCTGGAATGCCACCGTGCTCGGACTGGGTTTCGCGGCCTTCGTGATCCTGGCCGGACTGTGGGCGCTGACCCTGCTCTACGGGTTCATCCCGCGTCTGATGACCGAACACGTCGTGCCGGGCGCCGTGCCGTGGCAGCGCATCATGCTCACGCACTGCGCCATCACCGGCGCGCTGGCCACCCTGGCGGCCGGACTCGGGCTGGCCATCGACCATGCCCAAGGGCATTTGACCACCGGCATCGCCTGGTCGCTGTGCGGTGGCGCGGCAGCCTATTTCGCGATCTCGGCGGTGAGCGCGCTGCGCAGCGGCGTGAGCTGGCGCTGGGCCCTGGCTTGGCCGGTCCCGTGCGCGTTGCTGGCCTTGGGCTTGGGCGCGATCGGTCCGCATCTCACCGCATTGCCCCTGGTCTGCGGTGTCGCGGTGCTGGTGCTCTGGCCGCTGCTCTGGGAGACCTGGGCCGCGCGCAAGTGGGGCCGGGACTCAGGCGCGGTCGCGAAGCCGGCGTAGGTCGGCGGTGAAGCGCGGCGTCCCGGCCGCCAGCGGTGCGAAGAATTCGCGATCACAGGCTTCGACGACCTTGATCGCCCGATTGACCAGCGCCGCACCGGTTTCGGTGGGCACCAGCGACTTGGCGCGCCGATCGGTGGGGTGATCGCGCCGCTCGATCAGCCCCTTCTGCTCCAGTGCGCGCAGCACCTGCGAGGTCATCATCGGATCGGTGGCGGCGTGCTCGGCCAGTTCGCGCTGCATGACCGGTTCGCCGCCGGAGCGCCCGGTATGCCAGGTCAGCGAGGCGAGCAGCACGAACTGCACATGGGTGAGATCGAAGGGTGCGAGCGCCGCCCGCTGCGCGGCCTGCCAGCGATTGGTCACCTGCCAGAGCAACAGCCCGGGGCTCTCGTCGGCGTGCTCGAAATCGGTGTGCAGTCCCTGCTTCTCATCGCGCGCCGTCACCGCCCGACCATAGCGCGGGAGATGACCTCGAAATCGTGGGCGGTGAGCTCGACCAGACCGCGCCGCAGCACGATGCCCCAGTTCGGGACGGCGGTGAGATCGAGTTCGTCCCGCAGCTCGTCGATGCGGACCTGACGTGCCGTCCGGTCGTAGGTGACCGCGCGCCGCCAGGGGCGGAAACAACCGCCCTGCTCCTCGGCCTGCCAGGCGGGCCGGTCGTCGACGGTGGCGATGGCGGTGAAGGCGCGCACCGGATCGCCGGCGCGCATGCCCGTCCGGGGCGAGTAGTAGACCAGTCCGTCGCCGGGTCGCATGCGCTCGACGGCGGCGCGTTTGCCGTGATTGGCCTGGGCGATACCGAGTTCCGTGCCGCGCCGCACGTGGTCGCGGGAGACCACGGCCAGCCAGTAGCCGGTCATGCCCGCACCCCCTCGGCGACCTTGATCAGCCCGGCGAGGTCGGGGGCGACGGACTTGGCGATATCGCCGCCCATGACCTGGTTCCAGAACCAGCGCAGCGGGCCCTCGATACTCACGCGAACGGTGACCGTGGTGAGTTCGCCCACGGTCACCTGGTGGGCGAAGACCAGGCGGGCGCCGATGAGCTTGGAGACGTCCACGAATTCGGTGTCGGTGAGCTTCTCCACGATGAACGGGACCTTCGGGCCGCCCTTGGGCTTGAGGGTGCCGGTCGCGCCCTGTACGAAGGGGCCGTCGAGCCGGACCCATTCGGTGTCCTGATTCCACTCCGGCCAGGCGGCCATATCGCCCCAGATTTCGAAGAAGGTCTCGGGGGCGGCGGTCGAGGTAGCGGTGGCTTCGGCGATGATCGTCATGGATTTAGTATGCGCGCTTACTATTCATCGCGTCAACCCCGGCCGGGGAACATGATCGGAGGGGAGTATGTTGCACGATTCGTGACTGCAACCGACTTGACCATGTACTCGACCACCTGGTGCGGCTACTGCCGCCGGCTCAAGAAGCAGCTGGACGAGGCCGGGATCACCTACGAGGTGATCGACATCGAAGATCACCCGGAGGCCGCCGAATTCGTCGGCAGCGTCAACAACGGCAATCACGTGGTGCCGACGGTCAAGTACCGCGACGGTTCCACCGCCACCAATCCGACCCTGGTACAGGTCAAAGAGGCGCTCGCGGCGATCAGCTGAGTCAGCCCTCTGGGCTTCGCCCCGAACCCCCGGGGAGCAGACAAGCCGCACGCCATCGGCGTGCGGCTTGCCATATCGAGCCGTGAATCAGCTTGCGGCGGCCCAGGATTCGACGATGGTCCGGGCGATCGAGATGGACCCCGGGAGCAGCAGGCGGACATCGGCTTTCGTGCCCCACGCGCCCGCTTCCAGGGCGGCGCGCACCTCGGCGCGGGTGAACCAGTGCGCCTCCACGATCTCCCCGTCGTGGAAATCCAACGCCTGCTCCGGATCCGCCACGGCGGTGAACCCGAGCATGAGCGAGCGCGGGAACGGCCACGGCTGGCTGCCCAGATAGCGCACCTCGCGGACGTCGACCCCGACCTCTTCCTTGATCTCGCGCTCGACGCAGCGTTCCAGGGACTCCCCCGCCTCCACGAAACCGGCCAGCAGCGAGAACAATCCCTCCGGCCACGAGTGCTGACGCCCCAGCAGCACGCGGTCGCCGCCATCGTGGATGAGGCAGATGACGGCCGGGTCGATGCGCGGGAACTCTTCGTGGCCGGACTCGTTGGTGCGTGACCAGCCGCCGTTGGCGACCCGGGTCGCGGTGCCGTCGACCGCGCTGAAGCGGGCCTTGTCGTGCCAGTTCAGCAGCGCGATGGCGGTGGAGAGCAGCCCGGTACCGAAATCGTCGAGCTCCAGGGTGGTGCCGAAGGCGCGCAGATCGGTCAGCTCGCCCTCGATCTCGTTGTCGCGCACCGCCCACAGGTGGATGCCGTCGTCGATGCCCAGGAACACCGCCTCGGGGGCCGGTTCGGCGGTCAGCGACACCGCGGCGTCCAGCACCACGGTCCCCTCGACCACGCGCACCTGCCCGCGCTTGTTCATGCGCAGCAGTTTGGCTTGCGCCCAGCCCTCTTTCAGGGCCTGCTCATCCGAGCGGAGATCCTCCGCTCGATCGAGGGCGGAACGGGAAAGCACCGGAACGGCATTCAACTCGAACGAAGACACGGTTCGAGACTAGCCCGGCGGGGTGAGCCGGCGTCGAACGAGCGGGCTCAGGCGTGCACGCGGCGCAGATACAGCAGTTTGTCGCCGGTCTCCAGCGCGTCGACCTCGGGATCGCCGACCCGGATGAGCTCGCCCGCGCGGACCACGCCCATCACGATGTCGCGCAGGTGCCGCGGTGAGCCGCCGATCTCCTCGGGCTCCACGTCCCGCTCGGAGATGGCGAATCCGGCTTCGGGCGTGAGCAGATCCTCGATCATGTCGACGACGGTCGGGGTGGTGGTGGAGATGCCGAGCAGGCGGCCCGCGGTCTCGGAGGAGACCACCACCGAATCCGCGCCGGACTGGCGCAGCAGGTGGGTGTTCTCGGCCTCGCGGACGGCGGCGGAGATGCGGGCCTTGGAGTTGATCTCGCGGGCGGTGAGGGTGACCAGGACGGCGGTGTCGTCGCGATTGGCGGCGACCACGACCGCCGACGCGTGCTGGACGCCGGCCAAGCGCAGCACATCCGAGCGGGTGGCCGAACCGTGCACGGTCACCAGGCCGGCGTTGGCGGCGGCCTCGAGCACGCCCGGATCGGTGTCCACCACCACGATGTCGGCCGGTTTCACGCCGTCACCGAGCATGGCGTCGATCGCGGTGCGGCCCTTGGTGCCGTAACCGACGACCACGGTGTGATTGCGCACGGTGTGCCTCCATCGCTGAATCTTGAACGCCTGCCGGGATCGTTCGGTCAGCACCGACAGGGTGGTGCCGACCAGGACGATGAGGAAGAGGATGCGCAGCGGCGTCACCACCAGGATATTGATCAGCCGCGCCGACGGGGTGACCGGAGTGATGTCGCCGTAGCCGGTGGTCGAGAGGGACACCGTCGCGTAATAGGCGGCGTCCAGCATGGACATCTCTTCGCGGGCATTGTCGTGGTAGCCGTCGCGGCCGAAGAACACCACCAGGGTGGCGAGCACGAGCAGCAGCAGCGCCAGGCCGAGCCGTTTGGCCAGCGAGGTCCATGGGCTGGCCTGTTCGGTGGGCACGCGCAGAATGCCGACCAGTGCGAAATCCGGGCGATCGGTGAGCCGGCCGAGACCGCGTGACGAATCACCGAACACGGGAATCACCGGCCATTTCGGGGACGTCTAGGTGCGGCACAGGACCGGAGCGTACCGGGCCGCGCCGGATATCGCGGCCTCGACCGGGGCGCGTCGCGGCTATCGGATCCGGTCGGGCGGGAGCGATTCCGGATCCGGCGGGGGTTCGAAGTCGTCGGGTGGGGTCCACTCCGGCGGGTCCGGGTGGGTCGGGGCGCGCAGGGAATCGACCTCGAGGACCGGGGATTCCGGGGCCGGGTCGCGGCGCGGCGTCTCCGGGGACGGCTCGGCGCGCTCCGGGGCGTTGGTGCGGATGAGGTGTTCGAGTTCGGCCGGGCCGGGCAGATATTCGGGGGCGATGGTCAGGCCGGTGCGCACGTAGTGGAAGGCGGCGTCGACGCGCTCCAGGATGGTTGCCTCGGGCAGGCCGGAGCGGGCGGCTTCCAGACGGGCCCACGCCAGGCGGTAGACGGCGAGCTGCACCGCCACCGAATCCGCTTCGGCCGCAGCGGGTTCCGCACCGGTCTTCCAGTCGACCACGGTCCAGCCGCCGTCCGGGCGCGGGAAGACGGCATCCATGCGGCCACGAATCACGGTGCCCGCCAAGGTGGTTTCGAAGGAGACCTCGACCTCGACGGGATTGCGGTCGGCCCACTGCGAGGCCAGGAAGGACTCCTGCAAGCGCATGAGTTCGGCATCCCTGTCGCTGCTGTCGGCCGCGCCGGGAAGTTCGTCGAAGGCCAGCAGGCGGCCCGCCCCGAACCAGCGTTGCAGCCAGGCGTGGAAGGCGGTGCCGCGGCGGGTGAACGGGCTCGGCGGGTACGGGAGCGGACGGCGCAGGCGGGCAGCGAGTTTCGCGGGATCCGAGCGCAGGTCCACCAGGGAGGTGGCGGCGAGCTGACCGGGGAGCTCGACCTCGCGCACACCCCGTTCGGCCGCGAGATGTTCGGCGATGAGGGCGTCCACGTCGGCGGCCCAGCCCTCCGGATCTTCGTCGAGATCGCCGGGGTCGTCGGGATCGACCATCTCGCCGTCGGCGGCAGCGCGACCGGTGCCCACTGATCCGTCGGCGGCAGCGCGAGCTTCGCCCATCGACTCGTCGGCGGCGGGCGTGCCGTCATCCGGGGCCGCGGCATCGAAAGTCGCTGCGGTGGTTGCCCCTCGGACGGATTTCTGTCCTCTCCTGCTGGAAGATTTTGCGGGGGCGTCGAAACCGGGTCCGAAATCGAACTCCGCCTGCTGCGGGCGGGCGGCCTCGCGTAGTGCGGCGAGGGCGGCTTTCACCAATTCCGCTCCCTCCTCGACGAATTCGCGGCGGGAGCCGAGCGGGTCGCGGGGCCATTCGGCGGTGGGCGGGTTGTCGGTGAAGGGGTTGGTGGTGTCGGGCAGGGGCGGGTCGTCCCAGCGGTCGATGCGGACGGCGCGGGACAGCGGGGTGCCCGGGGTTTCGGTGGCCTGTTTCAGGTCGAGCAGGAAGTCGGAGGGGCCCTTGGGTTTCGAGCCGGTTTCGGCCCAGTGGTGGGCCGAGACGAACAGGGCGCGTTCGGTGCGGGTGAGTGCTACGTAGAAGAGGCGGCGGTCCTCGTCCAGGCGGCGGCGGGCCAGCGCTTTCTTGTGCTCGTCCAGGGCGTGTTCCAGGTCGGCGCGGTCGTAGATGTCGGCCAGGTCCAGCACCGGAACGCCTTCGCCCGCACCGTCTTCCTGCTGGCGGTCGCCGCGCAGGGCGGTGGGGAGTTCGGCCAGCGCGCCCATCCAGGTGGTGGTGCCGGTGCCGGAGGGGAAGGTGCCCTCGACCACGTGCGGGACCGCGACCACCTCCCATTCCAGGCCCTTGGCGGCGTGCACGGTCAGCACCTGCACGCGATCGTGCGCGACCTCGACCTCGCCGGGCTCCAGTCCGCCTTCGACTTCCTCCGCGGCGGTGAAGAAGTCGAGCAGGCCGGTGAGTGAGGAGCGGTGGTCGGCGGCGTATCCGGCGACTACATCGGCGAACGCGTCCAGGTGCTCACGCCCGGCGGCGGCGTGCGCGCGGCGCGCCTGCGTCTCCACGCCGACGCCGATCGTGCGCTCGACATCGGCGACCAGCTCCGACAGCGGCTGTCCACTGCGTTCCCGCAGCGCCGTCAACTCCTGCCCCAGCGCCACGATCCGCGCATACCCCTCCGCCGAATACTGGTCCACCGGACCGGGATCGGCGATGGCGTCGCCCAGCCCGGCCCGCTCGGACGGTTCCGGCGCGACTTCCCGCAATGCCTCGTCCAGCGTCGACGTATCGGTGATCTCCTGCGCGGCTCCGCCCGGCCGCCGGATGGACAGCTCCCGGGCGCGCCGCGACAGCGCCGCGATATCGGCCACGCCGATCCGCCACCGCGCCCCGGTGAGAATCCGCATCGCCGCACTCCCCGCCGCCGGATCCGCGATCAACCGCAGCGTGGCGACGATATCGGCGACCTCCGGGGTGTGCAGCAGCCCGCCCAGCCCCACGATTTCGACCGGTAATCCGCGCTCCCGCAAGGCTTCCGCGAGCGGCGCGGCATCGGCGTTCCGGCGCACCAGTACCGCTGAAGTCGGCGCGGCCTCCCCCGCGTCCGCCGCCGCCTCCCATTCGGCCGCGATCCTTTCGGCTACCCAATCACGTTCTTCGGCAACGGTTTCCGTCAACGCCAGGGCCACCACACCCGCCGTCGCATCCGGCCGCGGCCGCAGCGCATCGACGGTCACCCCGCCGGTCTCGATCGCCCTGCGCCGCAAGGGATCCGCCACCAGGTTCGCCAGATCGAGCGCCTCCGGCGGATTCCGCCAACTGGTCAGCAGCGGCAGGATCGGCGCGGGCACACCCGGGGCCACCGGGAAGTCGGTGGCGAACCTGGGCAAGTTCGCGGCGGAAGCACCGCGCCACCCGTAGATCGACTGCATCGGGTCACCGACCGCGGTCACCGCCAGCGGCTGCTCGGCGTTCGCACCGCCGGGCGTGTGGGACGCCGACCGGCTCTCCCTCCGGTTCGCACGCTCGTTGTGGCCGGCGTCCGGCTGCACACGCTCCCCGTAGCCCACATCCGGCTGCACACCCTCCTCGTAGCCCGCGTCCGGCTGCACACCCTCCTCGTAGCCCGCGTCCGGCTGCACACCCTCCTCGTAGCCCGCGTCCGGCTGCACACCCTCCTCGTAGCCCGCGTCCGGCTGCACGCCGGGCCGGGTCGCATTACGCCCGCCGTCGCCGGAATCACGCTGTCCCGCAGCGATATCCGGCTCTTCGAGGCCCCGTTCGGGTTGCGCGGTCGCACCGAACAGGGAGGAGAGCAGGATGCGTTGGGAGTGGCCGGTGTCCTGGTATTCGTCGAGCAGGACCAGGCGAAAGCGGGTGCGTTCGGCGGCCCCGACTTCGGGGTGCAGGGCGGCGAGGCGGGCGGAGAGGGACATCTGCGCGCCGAAGTCGAGCGCGCCGCGGCGGCGCAGTTCGTCGGCGAGGCGCTGCACCAGCGGGAGCAGGGATACGCGTTCGTTCTGCACCTCGAGCAGGTCGAGCAGGGCCTTTTTGGGGCCGCCCTTTTGACGCGGGCCCGCGGGCAGGGTGTGGACCAGACGGTCGAGTTCGCGGTGGGCCGTGGTCAATTGGTGGGGTTCGACGAGGTGTTCGGCGAGCTGGCCGGAGAGCGCCAGCACGGCTTCGGTCACCGAGACCGGGCTGCGGTCGGTGTCCAGATCACCGTCCCAGGTGGAGACGACGCGGTAGGCGAGCTGCCAGAGCTGGGTCTGGGTGAGCAGGGTGGCGGTGGGTTCGACCGGGAGCAGCAGGCCGTATTCGGTGAGCAGGCGGCCCGCGTAGGAGTGGTAGGTGCTGATCTCCGGCTCGGATCCGGTGAGCAGGGCGCGCAGGCGGCCGGTGGGGTCGATATCGCGCAGCAACGGCGCACCCGCCAGCCGCGCCAGGCGCGTACGGATACGAGTCGTCAACTGCTGGGCGGCTTTTCGAGTGAAGGTGAGCCCCAGCACCTGCTCCGGTTCGACCAAGCCGTTGGCAACCATCCACACCACGCGCGCGGCCATGGTCTCGGTCTTGCCCGCCCCCGCGCCCGCGACCACCAGCGTCGGGCCGGGCTCGGCGGCGATGACGGCGGCCTGCTCGTCGGTCGGCGGCGGCAGACCCAGCGCCGCGGCGAGCTGTTGCGGGGTGATGCGCGCCGTCATCGCAACCGACCCGGTTCGCCGCCGGTCCGCACGGCGCGATCAGCCGTCACCTCGGCGTGCTCGTGGCTGCGATCCACAGGTGGGCAATGGATTCCGGCTACAAGCATGCCGGAATGACGAGGACCGACCGTGCCGCGATGGCCGGGCGGGAGTACGCCGGAACAACTGTCGGCGGCACCGGCGAGGACGTCGGGGACATCGGCGGAAATGTCCAAGACGCCGGCGCGAACGTCCGGGACGCCAGCGGGAACGTCCGGGACGCCAGCGGGAACGTCCGGCACGCCAGCGGGAACGTCCGGCACGCCAGCGGGAACGTCCGGCACGCCAGCGGGAACGTCCGGGGCGCCGGCGGTCAGGTAGGTGGGCGGGTGGGGTGGGGACGAAATCACTCGTCCGTCACCTGCCGTCCGGTGTCCTGGACGGGGCAGCTGCCGGCGACCTTGCAGTGGCGGCAGCCGTCGTTGCGCATGGCGAGGTAGCTGGGGCCTTTGGAGGAGTCGGCGGCGTCGTGGATGACGGTGCGCCAGTCGTCTATTCCGTCGCCGTCGAGTGGGGGTTGCAGGCGCTGGGTGGCGCCTTCCTTGGTGCTGGGTTTGGCCACGTAGACCAGGCGAGCGCCGCCGGGGTCGCCTTCGCCGAGGGCGCCCGAGGCCGCTGCTACCTGGTAGGTGGCGAGCTGAGCGTGGTCTTCGGCGGCCTGTTTGGAGATGGGGGTCTTGCCGGTTTTGACGTCGATGATGACGAAGCGGCCCATGGCGTCTCGTTCGACGCGGTCGACGCGGCCGGAGATGCGGACCGGGTGGCCGTCCGGTGTGCGGGGCGCGAGGGTGAGGTCGACGGGGACCTCGACGCCGATGGCGGTGAGTTCGTCGCGGGTATTGCGCAGCCAGGCCAGGAAGGTGTCGACCATGGTCTCGGTGCGGCGCAATTCGGCTCGGGAGTACCAGTTCTCGCCGTCGCGGGCGGTGGGGTCGATCTTCTTCCAGGCTTTGGCGAGGGCCTGTTTGACCTGGGCTTCGTCGACCTGGCCGGCGAGGGCCTGGACGAGGGTGTGCACCAGGTTGCCTTTGAGGGCGTGCGGGTTCTCGCCGTCACTGCCGCCGTGACGTTCCAGGGCCCAGCGCAGCGGGCAGGTCTTGAGCTGCTCGACGGTGGACGGGGACAGGGCGATGGTGCCGTCGGCGCTGTCCCACAACGGGTTCGTGGAGGAGAGTTCGGCGGTGCCGTACCAGTCGCCGGGGTGTGCACCGCGCACTCCGGCATCGGCCAGCCTGGCCAGCTGGTGCGCCGCGCGGGTGCGCCGTTCCGGTGTGGTCTCGGGATCGCAGGCGACGGAACGCAATTCGGCGATGAGGGCGTGCATGGCGAGGGCTCGCCCGGGATCGACCGGCGGTGGGATCTTGCCCGGCTGCCCGTCGATGGCATCGGCGTCGAGTTCGGCGAGGAATCGCGAAGGCACCAGATCCTGGTCGCCCGTGACCGATTCGACCGCGGTGACCAGCAGCGAGCGTTGCGCGCGACCGCACGCCACCAGCAGCAGCCGCCGTTCCTCGGCCAGCAGCGGTGCGGCGCGGCTGACCCGCTCCCCGGTATCCCCCACTCCGGCAAGCAGATCCACCAGGTCCTCGACTCCCAGCAGGCTGCCGCGCGGGCGCAGATTCGGCCAGATCCCCTCCTGTACGGCGGCAACCGCCACCGTGTCCCATTCCCGCCCGGCGGCGGCATGCGCGCTGCAAATCGTCACCGCCGCACCGGGATCGGTGTGCGGCGCATTGTCCTGCGGGATCTCCTGCTGCTCCAGGTACTCCACGAATCCTTCGATGGTGGCGCGCGGCAACCGGTCCACGTACGCGGCCGCCGCCTCGAACAATCCGACGACGGCGTCGAGATCCCGGTCGGCCTGCATCCCGACCGCTCCCCCGCGCTCGGACTGCCCCACCCACCGCCGTTCCAGGGTGGACCCGGTCCAGATCCCCCACATCACATCCTCGAGCCCACCGCCTTCCCGCCGCTTCTTGCGTGCCCTTCCCAGTGCCTTCAGCACCCGATTCAACGGAGCGGCCTCGACCTGGGTGAGCCGGTCGAGAATCACCCAATTCCCCTTGCCCACCAGCAGATCCCGCAGAATCTCGGCGGACGAGCGATCCAGATCCGCATACCGATCCGCCGTCCCGCCTTCCGCGTCCCGTGCACCCGGAGTCGGGTCGGCGCGCACCGCGACCACGGTATTGCGTTCCGCCGCAACCGAACCCGGCTGCGGCTCGTCACCGTCGGCCTCGGTGCTCTCGCGCTCGGGATAGCCGAGTTCGAGCACGGTACGCCGAATACCGCGCCGCAAACGCCGCAGGCTGATCTGATCCGCCCCGCCGAGCGGCCCGGCCAGCAGGTCGAGTGCGTCATCCGCACTGAACTCGATCGGCCGCGGATGCCGCACCGCTGTCGGATCCCCCGCCGTAACCGCCCGCAGCGCCAGCAACATCCACGCCGCCCCACGCCGCCGCGCCAACGGCACGTCGGCCGGCGGCTGCCGCACCGGTACCCCCGCGGCGAGCAGCGCACGCCGCAGCGGAGCCAAGGACAGCGGCACGGAGCGGACGATGACGGCCATTCGAGACCACGGCACCCCGTGCGAAAGATGCGCCCGCCGTAGATGATCGGCGATCAGCGCGGCTTCCTTGGCGGGCGTGGTCAACACCTGCACCCGCACCTCACCACCGAAAGGCGAAGCCTCCCAGTCGATCCGATCCGCCGAGTCCTCGGCTTCGCGTCGTTCGGCGACCTGGTGCGGCGGCATCTCGTCCGTCCCGCTTCGGTCGCCCGGCGAGGAGTGGCCGTCGCGATGCGGTGCGACCTCGGACAGGAAGTCCGTCGCGGTAGCGGGCGTACGGAGGTCGGTGGGCGGGTTGCGGTGGCGGGCGGAGCCGGGGAGGCGGGTGGTGATGCGGGCGACGACCTCTCGAATTGCGGGGGCGCTACGGTGATTGTGGCGCAGGATGATTCGGTGATCGGCGGAAGTGTCGAGGTCGGCGGCGAAGCGGGCGTCCGCGCCACGGAAGGTGAAAACGGATTGGTCGGGGTCGGCGGCGATGACCGTGGTCGCCCCGCCGCTGCCCAGCGCCTCGATGAGCCGCGCCGCGTGCGGGTCGAGATGCTGGGCGTCATCCACCAGGATGGTGTGCAGCCGCTCCCGTTCGGCGGCCAGGAGTTCCGGGTCCGCGTGCAGCGCCTCGAGGGCGGCGGTGACCAGTTCGGCGGCGTCGAGGGCGGGAGCGCTGGCTTCCGGCACGTCCATGCCGACGGACCAGCGCAGCAGCATGATCTGTTCGTAGCGTTCGAAGAAGCGCCCGGCCGCGATCCACTCCTCATGGCCGTGGCTGCGCCCGAGTTCGACCAGGTCCTCGGGCCCGAGCCCGCGTTCGGTGGCGCGCAGCATGAGATCGCGTAATTGTTCGGCGAAGCCGGCTGCGGGCAGCGCGGGGTGCAGCCGTTCGGGCCAGTCGGTCGCGCCGTCCAGCAGATCGCCGCGCAGCATTTCCCGGATCACGATGTCTTGTTCGGAGCCGGTGAGCAGCCGGGGTGGCGGATTGCCGCGGGCGGTGGCGAATCCGCGCAGCAGACCGAAGGCGTAGGAGTGCAGCGTGCGGACCAGCGGCCCGCGGGTCGCGCCGGGCACCCCGCCGAGTTCGGGATCGGCGGTGGCGATGCGCGCCGTGATCGCATTGCGGACGGCCGTGGCGGCGCGCTTGGTGTAGGTGAGCACCAGGATCGATTCCGGGTCGGCCCCGGCCAGAATGCGCGCGGCCGCCAGGTCCACCAGCAGCGCGGTCTTGCCGGTTCCGGGTCCGCCGAGCACCTGCCAGGGCCGCCAGCCCGGATCGGGCAGGGTGTCGTCGAACAGCGGCGCGATAGCGGCGTCCCACTCCCGGGGGCGGGAGATCGCCTCGGCCCGGCGCACCAATTGCACCGAGCTATCCGATCGCATCACGTCGGCTATTTCAACAGATCGCCCCGACAGGTTTCGTTTGCCATGAGTTGTCCGTGCCGCCGGTCACAGGGCAGCGGGTGTTCATGTCGGTGGAAGGCAGCAGAATGGGCCGCGTGTCCGATCTTCATATTCATCGCTTCGGTCCTTCGACCGGTCCGGTGGTGCTGGCATTGCACGGGCTGACCGGCCACGGCCAACGCTGGCGGGCGCTGGCCGACGAGTATTTGTCGGATCTGCGGATTATCGCTCCGGATCTGCGGGGGCACGGGAGGTCGCCCGGCGTGCCGCCGTGGGATTTCGAAACCCTCGCCGATGATCTCGCCGAGCTGGTGAAGTCCGAGACGAGCGAACCCGTGGTGGTGCTCGGGCATTCGTTCGGCGCGGCCACCGGGGTGCATCTGGCGCATCGCCACCCGGAACTGGTGCGCGCGCTGGCGCTACTGGATCCGGCGATCGGCCTGGAGCCGGAGTTCATGCTGCACATCGCGAATTCGATGCTGGAGCACCCCGATTACGCCGATGTCGAGCAGGCCCGCTTCGACAAACTGGAGACCGCCTGGGCGGATGTGGCCCCCGAACTGCTGGACGCCGAACTGGCCGAACACCTGGTGCCCACCCCGGGCGGCCGGGTGGGCTGGCGGCTGAGCCTGCCCGCGATCACCGCCTACTGGGGCCAGCTGGCCCGCGAGTTCGTCCTACCTCCGCGACACCTCCCGACGCTGCTGGTGCAGGCCATGAAGGTGGATCCGCCGTTCGTGACGCCGGCGTTCCGGTCCGCGCTCACCGCCCACCTCGGCGACAATCTGACCGTGCGCGAATTCGATTGCGATCACATGGTCGCCCAATCCCGCCCCGCCGACACCGCGGCCGTGTTCCGCGAACTGCTCACCCGCTGATGCCCACCTCCGACGCCGATATCGAACGCGTCCGCGAACTGGTGGCCGCCATTCCACCCGGCCGGGTCGCCACCTACGGCGATATCGCGGCCGCCGCGGGCCTGTCCACGCCGCGTACGGTCGGCTGGATCATGCGCACCGACTCGGCCGATCTGCCCTGGCATCGGGTGCTGCGCGCCAACGGCACTCCGGCCCCGCATCTGGCGCACCGGCAATTGCGGCAGCTGGCCGAGGAGGGTTGCCCGCTGACCGGCGACCGCGTCGATTTGCGTAGGGCGCGTTTTACTTTCGATTGAGCCCTCCGGCGGGGATGCCGAGAAAGATTTTGATGTGGTCGGCATGTTCGACCGAATCCACCCGGAACATCTGGGCGACCACGCTGCGGGTGCGACCGGTGCCCGGATCACGCAGCCGCATCAGCATGCGATCGCGACCGTAGGCGACAATCCCTTCGTCCCAGAACCGGCAGAACTGTTCGTATTGACCGAGTTCGGCGAGAAACGCGACCGATGACCCGGTATCACCGGAACTCGCGATGAGTCCGCGCAGCCAATGCACCGCGAGCCGGACCTCCTGTTCCCATTCCGGCATGGTGGCGCGAGCCGATTCGTTTCCCAGCAGCCAGTGCAGCACATTGCCGTCCTGGATCTGGCCGGGGAACGCACGGGCATAACTCTCGTTGTAGGCCAGCAGATTCCAGCGGGTGTCGAGATACGCGGCGAGATTCGGTTCGTGCAACGTGAGCGCGTGCCGCATTTCGTCGGTGATCTCACCGCGTAGCTGTTCGACGCTGGGATAGTCGGGGGCGCCCAATCCGGCGAGGTCGTTCAGGTGACGGTGTTCCACCGGCGACAGCGGGCCGACCGCGTTGAGGTATCGGACCAGGGCGCGCAGGACTTCACGGGTGGGGCGTTCCCGGTTTCCGTTCTCCAGATGCGTTATGTAACTGGCGCTTACGCCCGCGTTGAAGGCCAGCTTCTCGCGGGATATCCGGCGGGCGTCGCGTAGCCGGCGCAAGAGCCGGCCCAAGGTGGGCGGCTGTAGATTTCTCGGTTTTTGGATGCACTCCGCACTCAGTGCCATCGGCGCTCCTCGTTGTCCTGGTTCAGGTACTGGATTCAGGACAAGGTAAATCATCTCGAGCCCGTCCATCCTATTGCGGTGATCACTCGGCAACCGGCAATCACTTCGAACTTCACACGGGTACAACGGATTACATCGCTTGCGACAGGTTTGCCGATCCGGCTCTCGACTATGGTCCGGCGATGACAATGGATAGCATCCTGTCTTCGAGTTCGGTTGCGGCAGTGCGATATCGAGCGGCCGATGTCGAATCACCAAGGGCGGCTGCGATATCGGAGAGAACCCGGTCCACCGGACCGAAGCAGGCCGTTGCGGTCGCCAGCCCCGCGACCACGCCGGCGAACGGGCGCAGCCGGTGGAGTACCGCGCGCAGTTCCGTGGGGTCGGCGCGGGCCAGGGCGGCGTGCGCCCGGAAGACCAGGCGGCTGAGATCATCCGGTGGGCCGCCGGCGATTTCGCCGAGGGTCTCCAGCGCGCCGGACAGCTCGCCGCGGGCCCACTCGACAGCCGCGCGCCCGGCGAGCCGGATCTCGTCGCGATTCGCCGTGCCGAGTTCGGCCGCGCGGTCATCGCAGTCCCGGTAGATCTGTGCGGCGGTGGCCGGGTCCCCACCCAGCAGGGCCGTCACCGCCGCGAAGTAGTCCAGGGCCGGGGTGAGCACCCCCGATCCGGCGGCGTCGGCGAGCTCGGCGGCGAGCCGCTGCTGCCGCATGGCCGCGGCCAGATCCGTACTCGCACAAGCGATCCGCATCCGCAGATAGTGCGTCAGCGCCCGGTAGTCGAGCCGTCCCGCGGCCTCGGCGGCTCGTTCCAGTCGCGCGACCACGTCCGGGAGGCCGTCCCACGCTTCGCGCCCGAGCAGCACCACCGCCAGCGCATTGAGCGCGGCGCAGCACAACACCGGATCCCCGGCCGCCGCCACCGCCTCGCGCGCCCATTTCTCGGCCGGTAGCGCCCCGGCCGGTTCGGTTTCGAAAACCCTTGCGGTGAGCAGCGATACCCGCTCGGCGGGCGACTCGGCGTGCTCGAGCAGCGCGACGATCACACCTTCGACCCGCGCTCCGCTCCGGCGGCGATCCCGGATGGGCCAGCCGACCGGCACCCGCCAACTGGTGACCGCTCGGACCATGAATTCTCTTTCGCCCAGCTCCTCAGCGAGGTCGAGCGCGTCCTCCCGCGCGCGCCGGGCGGCTTCGACCCGGCCCGCATTCGCCAGCGCGGCAACCAGTTCACAACGCGTCTCCAACAGCTCCGCCCGCCGCGCGGGTTCGGCATCACGCGCGCCATGCCCCGCGAGTTCGTGCAGGTCGATCGCGGTTTGCCAGAGCCGGGCCGGGTCGATGGCCGCGCCCTCGCCGATCCCGGTCCGCGCCGCCGCGGTCACATATTCGGCGGCCCGCGCCACCGTCTCCGCCGCGGGCGGCGCGAACTTCGTCGCCGCTGTCTGCGGCCGGGCCCCCTGCCCCTGCCAATCCCCCTGCGGCCCAGCCACCGTCCCCCGCGAACTTCCCAGCGGCCCAGCCGCCGTCCCCCGTGAACCTTCCTGCGGCCCAGCCACCCTCCCCCGCGAACCTTCCTCCGGGCCCGCCCCCGGCCCACGCGAACCTTCCTCCGGGCCCGTCCCCGGCCCACGCGAACCTCCCTGCGGCCCAGCCACCCTCCCCCGCGAACCTTCCTCCGGGCCCGCCCCCGGCCCACGCGAACCTTCCAGCGGCCCAGCCACCCTCCCCCGCGAACTCCCCTGCGGCCCAACTCCCGGCACTCGCGAACTCCCCCGCGGCCCAGCACCCGGCACTCGCGCGCTCCCCCAGGGATCGGTCCCCGGCACTCGTAAGTCAGCTTCCGGCCGACCTGTCGCTCCCGTCGAATTCGCCTGCGGCACAGACCGCTCCGAAGGCGCGGGCCCGGATCTTCGGCGGCCCGCAGTATCGAGGTACTCCGGCTCCGGGCGCGTCCGTTCGGGCGTCCCGGCGGACGGCCGCGGCTCCGGCCACGCGGGGCTCGGCTGCTGTCCACCGGTGCCGGTGTTCGGGGAATCCCATTGTGGGCGTGCGATATTCGATTCGTTCCAGCGAGCCGGGGTGAGGGCGGGATCCTGGGTGAGGATCGCCGTTTCGAGGGCTTGCAGGCGGGGGCCGGGATCGACCGCCAGGTCACGGCGCAGGAATTCGCGGGTGCGGCGGAGGGTGGCGAGGGCCTCGGCCTGCTGACCGAGCCGGTATTGGGCGATGGCGAGCAGGCGCGCGGTCTCCTCGCGCTCGGGGTGTTCGGCGGCGGTGCGGCGCAGACCGGTCAGCACCTCCGCGGGACGGTCCAGGTCGAGGGCGGCGTCGGCGCGGAGTTCGGCGGCGAGCAGGCGCAGATCGGCGAGGCGGGCGACTTCCGCGGCCGCCCAGGGCGCGTCGTCGAAGGCGGCGTAGGGGCGACCGTGCCAGCAGGACAGGGCGGCGTCGAGCAGTCGGCAGCGGGTCGCGGGATCCGGGGAGTTCAGGGTGTCGCGCACGGCTTGTTCGTAATCGTGCAGCAGCGCTTCGAATTGCCAGGCGTCGACGGCGGCGGCGGGCAGGCGCAGGGCATAACCACCGGAGGTGGAGATGACGACGCCGGCCGGGGTGCGGGGCGGGCGGTCCGGTTCCAGCACCCGGCGCAGATTGTGGACCTGCACCTGGAGCACCGCGGCGGCCGTGGCGGGTGGCGTGCCCGCCCAGATATCGTCCACCAGCCGCCCGGCCGTCACCGGCTGGCCGTGCGCGAGCACGAGCCGGCCCAGCAGCGTGCGCCGGATCCGGCCGCCGATGCTCACGGCCCGGCCGTCGACGACTATCCGCAGGGGGCCGAGTACTCGAATCTGCCGCTCGTTCATCACAACTCCGGTCCCGCACAGATGTTTTCGAGATAGTCGCGGGTCTCCCATCCCACCAGACGCTGAATGTTAGCCACCTGGGCGATATTTCGGTGATACGCGTCTATTGCGTGTCGTCGCTGCTTTACCGATTCCGATACTCGGGTATGAGGCGCATCACACTCGCAAAGGCGATTCGGAAACTCGAATTGACAGCTTTCAAATCCGGTTCGGGCAGAGATAGCAGCCGCGCATAATGGCAAACCGCGTCATTGCGCGGCGTCACGGAATGTGCATCGAAACCAGGGGAATCCCCCGCCCGGTCCACACGGAAGCGAATCGAAAGTCGGCGGGAAGTCCGATTGCGGATGCTACTGGCACCAACCGAGGAAGGCAGGGCTCGAATGCAGTGCGCGACTTGGTCCGATACCGAACGGAACGCCCCTCCCCGCATCCGCGTGACAGCCGTGGATCCGGTTGTACTTCCGGAGTATTCGACGACCGGATTGCGATTCGACGAGCATGAATTGTATTCGGCCGCCGCCGGGATGCGCGGGCCTGCGGCCCGTCGGCGGAACGACGCGTGTGCGCACCGGTGGAGATCGATGAAAGGGAGCACCTATGCGGGAAACCGGTCTGTTGCGGCTCGTCATCGGCTGTCTGTACCGGCCGGCGCGAGCGCTGGCCCGGGCGTTCGATCGGCTGGCCGCCGCGCGCCCGCGCGATCCGATCGCCTGGTTCGAACCGGATCGGCTCATGGTTCCGCCCGGTCTGTACCGAGATCGCTGCGGGCATCTGTGGGAACGCACCACCTGCGACTGGCGTATGTGGCTGCGGTCCGGCGCCACCATCGACTCGGTGACGCTGTGGAATTGGAGCCATTACAGCGTCCGCGATCATGCGCCGTTCGTGGCGATGATGATCGGCCGCACCAGTACCGGCGCGTAGCCCGCCGGCCACCGCGGCGCCGGCGTCCAGCCGCCCGGGAAATGGTCCAGTCGCAATCCGTGCCGGGCCAGCGCCGCGTCCGGCCAGCTGTCGGCAGCGCCCGGATCGAAGCCGTCCAGATAGAGGCGGCCTCCCGAAACAGCCAGCCGCACCGTGTAATCGGCGATGATGCCGAGCAGCGCCGCACTGCACGCGGTGCCGTCGCACAGCCGCAGCACCACATCCGGACCACCGGTCGCGGCCGGTTCGGGCAGCCGGGAGGCGACGGTGTGCGCACCGCCGTAGCGCACGCTGCCCCGGATCTCGAGCACCACCGGCACCCCTTCCGGTAACCGGCCGGGCGTTTCGAGCCGGGCCACCGATGCCGAGATCGACTCGCGCGCCGTGGATTCCGGCACCACGACCAGCGTGCGAACCCGGGCATCGAGACCGGCGCGGTCGAATCGCGACAGCACCGATTGCCCGACCGCCACGGCCACCGCCCACGCCAGCGGCAATACCAGGGTCGCGGCCAGCGTCGTGATCAGCACGATGCGCGGGCCCGCGCCACCACGCCAGACCTGCCCGGGTTCGGCGACGCGCACCACGCCGGTCGCCACCGCGAACAGGACCGCCGCCAGCGCGGGCACCGTGAGCAGCCCGGCCAGCGGCGCCAGCACCGTGACCAGTACCAGCATCCACAACCCGGAGGACACTATGGCCCAGCGCGTCCGGCCCCCGGCCGAGTTCCGTCCGTCCCGCGCGCTCACCCCGCCGACTGGCACTCCGCCCAGAACTCCCGCCGCCAGATTGCCGATGCCCTCGGCGGCGAGATCGCGATCGGCGTTGCGGCGCAATCCGTTCCGGCCGGGCAGCGACTCCGCCGCCCCGAGGCCCTGCACCAGCACGATGACCGCGACCGCCGCCGCACCGGAGAGCAGGTTCCAGCTGGCCCGCGCCGGATCGGGAAGGTGCGGCATCGGCATCCCCCGCGGAATGCCGCCGAGCTCACCGACCCGGTGCACCGCTCCCATCCCGGGCAGCACGGTGAGCAGCGTCGGCACGATGAGGGCCACCGGTGCGGCCGCGCGCGGGAAACCCTTGCGCGCCAATGTCGTCAGCAGCAGCAGGGCGGTGAGGCCGAGCACGATCGACGCGATGTCCAGCCTGCGCTCGTGCGCGGGCAGCGTTATCGCGTGCGCGATCGGTGTGCCGATGCCGGGCAAGGGATTTCCGGTCAATCCGGGCAGTATTCCGAGTGCGATGTTCACCGCGACCCCCAGCAGCACCCCCGAGACCGCGGCGTGCGAGATCCAGGCTCGGCAGCGGCCGAAATGCATCCGGCCCGCCAGTATCAACACTCCGCCGACCAGCACGCTCAGCAATGCCGCGGCCGCGCGGCGATCGGCGGCGGGCACGTTCGCCAAGGCCGCTCCCGCCGCGGAAGCCGAAGCGGCCGTGGCGGATACGGCCATCAGGGCGGTGCCGGTGCGCAGACCGCCGAAGAGCGGGCCCGCGACCCCGGCGTACAGCCCCTGCACCGGCCCGACCCCGGCGAGCACACCCGCCGCTAGCCCGTCCGGCACCGCGGCGGCGGCCCGGCCGAACCCGGCCGCCGTCTCGGCGATCCAGCCGCGACCGGCCGGAGCGGAGTTCGAATATTGCTGTGCGAGTGGGTTCTTCACGCGTTCGCGGATCCGCTCCGCCAGGTGGCGACGGCCCAGATCACCACCACGTCGAGCGCGATGATCAGGATCGACCACCATGGATAGTGCGGCAGCCACAGGAAATTCGCGATGATCGACAGCGCCGCGACGCACATGGCCGCGATCCGCCCCCACAGGGTGCCCGCCAGCAGTCCCGCACCGCAGATGCCGAGCAGCACGCCCAGCGCGAGGTGGGTCCAGCCCCAGGCGGTGGTGTCGAAGCTGTAGATGTACTCGGGCCCGACGACGAACAGCTGATCGTCGGCGACCGCGGAGATCCCGGCCAGCGCCGACAGCAGCCCCACGGTGATCAGCAGTATCGCCGCCCCGATGGAGGTGCCCGCCGCAATGCCCTGGCGCACCGGATGTTCGGTCATGGTCTGCCCCTGTTCTCTCGGTGTGGGTGAGACGAACCGACTCTGCGCCGATTCCACCGGCCCGCCCTCACCCGTCACGGATGAGCCGGACGCCGGCCGATCGATCGAGAAGTTCCACGACCACGGGAGGCGTGCAGCATGACCTCGTCGAATCACTCGAACCCGGCAGCCGGGGAACCCGGCCGGACCACCCCGCCGCAAGTGCCGGGCTCGCCCATGACACCCGGAGCGGCGCTGCCGCATCCGCTCGCGGCCGGTGACCTCGAACGGCTGACCGGGTTCCTGGTGCGCCGCGGTATGGCGATGGTGCTGGACGGCGCCGGCGCCGAACTGTTCGCTCAGCTGGAGCAGGCCCGCCCGGAGCTGGTCACGGATCCGTTCGTCTGGGTGCTGCGCGCGGTGGACGCGGCCGGGCACGGCGATGCCGCCGGCGCGCTGACGTTCGCGGAGCAGGCGGAATCGCAAGCCGGCGTGGCGCATTCGATGCTGCCGGCGGAGTGGCTGACGGCGCTCATCCGGGCCGTACGAGTGGATGCCGCCACCAGTGCTGGCGACCGCACCGGATCCGGGGCCGTCCGCGCCGACGCGCTCGCCGGGCTGCCGGTCACCGGCCATCCGGACATCGATTGCTACCTGGCGGCGCAGACCGCGACCGCCGCCCTGTTACGCGGAGACGGGGCGCGGGCGGAGCGGCAATTGCACCGGGGGCTGGCCTTGGCGGCGGGGGCCGATCGTCCCCAGCTGGCGGTGCGGGCGGTCACCCGGCTGGCGGTGACCGCGGGTTACGAGGGCGCGGTGACGACCATGCGCGAGCGGGCCCGGAAAGCCTTGGCGGTGGCCGAACAGCATGAGCTGAACGGGAATCCCGATGTGCGGCATGCCACGGCGCTGGAGGCGTTCGGCGCCTATCTGCAAGGCGATTCGTGGCCGGTGCCCGGACCGCTGCTGGCCACGCGCGAGCATCCGGACGGGTCGGCGCGGCCGGTGGGCGGCTGGGCGACACAGGTCATCGGCCGGCTGCTGACCTTCCACGGTGGCGGGGATCGCTACGCCGCCGCGGACGCCCTGCGGCACAGCATGCTGTCGCTGCTGGAGTACGGCGGCCCGTTTCCGGTGCGCGGCGGGGACCTGCTCGCACCCGTGGTGTGGGCGCTGCTGGAGGTGGGGGAACCGCGCACCGCCCGGCTGCTCATCGGCCGGGCCCATACCCTGCTGGGCGACACCCCGCGGGTCGAGCTGCCTCGGGTAGCGCTGGCCGTGGCCACCGAAAACCTGCGCGCGGCCCCCGCCGTGGACGAACTGGTGGAGCGTTCGGCCGATCTCGTTCCGGCCGAGCGGATCACCGGCTGGCTGCTGTACAGCGCGGTGCACGCCGACCGCCGCCGCAGCAATCGGCAGCGGGTGCGGGCCGGTCTGGAACAGGCCCTCGACCACGCCGCCGACACCGGGGTGATCCGGCCGTTCCTGGACGTGCCGGGCGCCGTTGCCCTGCTGGACGAGGGAGCCGGCGGATTCGGGCACCACGAAGCCCTGGTCACCCGCATCCGCATGCACCCGCGGGCCCGGCCGCGCGCTCGCGATCATCGGCTCACCATGACCGAACTCACCGTGCTGCAACGTCTTCCGTCGGGCCGCACCGCCCAGGAGATCGCCGCGGACCTGGGGGTGTCGATCAATACCGTGAAAACCCATCTCCGCGCCATCTATGCCAAGTTCGGCGTCGGCTCCCGCACCGCCGCCCTGGTGCGAGCCCGGCACGCGGGGCTGCTGTGATCAAGCCACCGGCACCCCGTCCATGGCCCGGTCGAGCACCAGCGCCGCGTCGATCAGCGACAGATGCGTGAACGCCTGCGGGAAGTTCCCCAATTGTGCTCCGGTGACGTCGATCTCCTCGGCGTAGAGGCCGACGTGATTGGCGTAGGTGAGCATCTTCTCGAAGGTCAGCCGGGCCGATTCGAGCCGCCCGGCGCGCGCCAGGGCATTGACATAGTTGAAGGTGCAGAGCGAGAACGTGCCCTCCGCACCCGCCAGCCCGTCCGGGGAGGCGTGCGGGTGATAGCGATACACCAGGCTGTCGGTGACCAGTTCCGCGCCGATCGCGTCCAGGGTGGTCAGCCAGTTCGGGTCGCGCGGGGCGACGAAACCGACCTGCGCCATGCGCAGCAGCGCGGAGTCCAGCACGTCGGTGTCGTAGTGCTGCACGAAGGCCCGCCGCCCGGAATGCCAGCCGCGTTCCCACAATTGGGCGTGGATGGCATCGCGGGTCTGCCGCCAATGCGCCACCGGACCGGGCAGGCTGCGTTCGGTGGCCAGCCGCACCGCCCGGTCGAAGGCCACCCAGCTCATCAGGCGCCCGTAACTGAAATCCGCTCGGCCGGCCCGGGTTTCCCAGATGCCCTCCTCGGGCTGATCCCAGTTGACCGAGAGCCACTCGAGCAGTTCGACGATCTCCTGCCAGCCCTGATGCCCGATCCGCAGGCCCGCCCGGTCGGCCTGATAGATGCTGTCGAGCATCTCCCCGTAGATGTCGAGCTGCAATTGCCCGGACGCGTCGTTGCCGATGCGCACCGGACTCGAGTTCCGGTAGCCCGCGAAGTTCGCCAGCACGTCTTCGGGCAGATCCCAGGAACCGTCCACCCGATACATGATCTTGAGAGGGCCGCCGTGCGCCCGGAAGCGGTCGCGCAGCCAGCCCGCGAAAGCCATTGCCTCCTCGGTGAATCCGAGCGACAGCAGGGCCGACACCGAGAAGGAGGCGTCCCGTATCCAGGTGTAGCGGTAGTCCCAGTTCCGTTCGCCGCCCAGCTGTTCGGGCAGTCCCGCGGTGGGCGCGGCGACCAGGCCGCCGGACGGCGCGTAGGTCATGAGTTTCAGGGTGATGGCGGAGCGGTGCACCATCTCCCGCCAGCGCCCGCGATAGGTGGAGCGCGCCAGCCAACCGTGCCAGAACGCCACCGTCTCGCGGAACAGCTCCTCGACCTCGGCCGGACGGATCAACCGGGGCGGGCCCGCCGCGCCCGATTCCAGCACCACGCCGCGCACCTGCCCGGCCGCCAGGGTGATCTCGCCGTGCACATGCCCGCCGCCGACCACCTCCAGCCGGGCCAGCCGGGCCTCGTCGGGTTCGCGCACGGCGTGCACGGTGAGCGTCTCGGCGCCGGCGCCGAAGACGGCCCCGTCGGCCGTCACGTGGGTGGCGTGCGGTCGCCGCCCGTAGTCGAAGCGTGGGATCAGGTCCAGCTCGAAGGTCATTCGCCCACGTACGCAACGCAATTGGCGTATCAGCCGATGGCGGTCGGTGGGCGCGCCGCCGGTGACGGGCGGCATGAAGTCGACGATCTCGCCGGTGCCGTGCTCGGTCATGAACCGGGTGATGAGTATCGCCGTGTCCGGGAAGTACATCTGGGTGCTGTGCCAGGACCCGTCACCGGCGGGCCGGATGCGGCAGTGCCCGCCGCGCTCGGAATCCAGCAGCGCGGCGAACACGCTGGGGGAATCGAAGCGCGGCAGGCAGAGCCAGTCGACGGTGCCGTCGGTGGCGACCAGCGCGGCGGTTTGCAGGTCACCGATCAGGCCATGGTCTGCGATCGCGGGGGATTCGGCCACGAGTTGCTCCTTGTCCTCGAATGGGCCGCCACTGTCGCATCATCGGGCGGCCGGGCACCTCATCCGTGGCGGATGAACCGCTTGCGACAGCGCCGAATCCCCTTCCGCGACCGCTCATTCCGGCGGCGCGCCGCCGTCCGTCCCGGCCGCGGTGCGTGGCAGTCGACCGGTGCCGAACAGCGCGACCGCGGCGATCAGCGCGGTCACCGCGAGAGCGGCGCGCAGGGCGGTCAATCGGGCCTCGGTGTTCACCTCGACGATCGCCGCGGCCGTCGGCTCCGGTACGGCCGCGCCCGTGAGCGCTCGACTCAGTTCGGTATTCGAGACGAACGGCACGCCCTCGGCCAGCCGCACCCCGGCCTGCTGACGCACCGACTCCGGCACGTTCGGATCGGCATCGATACCCGACAGGGCCGCGGCCGACAGCATGGTGAACAGGATCGACCCGATCAGCGCCGTGCCCAGGGAAGCACCCAGATTGGTGGCCGTGTTCTGCAATCCGCCCACCTCGTCACTGCGCGAATCCGGCACCGCCGTCACGGTCACCGCGCCGAGCTGCGAGGAGAGCGCGCCGAGACCGAGGCCCAGCAGCAGCATGGGCGCCGTGACGACGCGGGCGTCCGCGCCGGGGTCGAGCCCGGCCACCAGCACCACGATGCCGGCGATCATCGCGAGCAGACCGGCCCGTACCACCCGGCGCGGATCGGCGCGCGGCCGCAGCCAGGGAATGCCGAGCGCAGCCAGCACCAGCGCCGCCGAGAGCGGCAGCACCCGCAGCCCGGTATCCAAGGCGCTCAGTTCCAGCACCACCGACAGATAGAGCGGCACCGCGAAGAAGACGCCCGCCTGAATCATGAACTGCGCGAAGAACATCGACAGTCCGCCGGTCAGCCCGCGGTTGCCGAACAGGGCGAGATCCACCAGTGGCTCCCGGCCGCGACCGCTGAGATGCCGCTCCCAGCACAGGAATACGTAGAGTATCCCGCTGCTGAGGAGCAACAGCCAGATGACCGGCGACAGCCCGAACCAGTGCGGTCCGGCGGGAGACGCTCGCACCCAGCCCCATTCGCTGGATCGCAGCACCGCGAAGACCAGGGTGCCCAAGCCGAGCGCCGACAGCACCGAACCCAGCGGATCCAGGCGCACCGGCGCCGGGGCGACAGCGGTGATGCCGCGCACCAGCGCGAGGATCACCACCACCAGCCCGACTTCCCCGGCGAAGACGTACCGCCACGACCCGTAGGTGGTCACCGTGCCCCCGATCAACGGGCCGGCCGCGACCGCGCTCGCACCGGCCGCCGCGATGAAACCGTAAGCCGCGGCCCGCTTCTCACGGGGGCAGTTGCCCGCCACCAGGGCCACGATGGCGGGCAGGATCAGCACCGCGCCCAGACCCTCCAGCACCGACCAGCCCACCAGCAGCACCGCGAGATTCGGCGCCAGCGCGGTGGTGGCGGAGCCGCAGCCGTAGACGACGAGCCCGGCCGCGAACGCCCGCCGCTGCCCCAGCCGCGCCCCCAGTTTGCCGCCGGTCACCATGAGGGTGGCCATGACCAGCGTGTAGAGCGTGATCGCGGTCTGGATCCCGGTGATCGGGGTATCGAGGTCGGCGGCCACGCTCGCCATCGACACGTTCATGACCGAGCTGTCGAGAATCATCAGGAATTGCCCGGCCGCCAGGGTGAGCAGCACTCTCATGGCGTTTTCCAGTAGGTCATCGCCGAATTCCTTTGCGCTTCCGCGGTTTCCGGCTCAGTGATCACCGAAGATGTCGCGTAGCAGGGCTTCCTGTTCGGCGGAGAGGTTGGTGGCGATCAGTTCGGCCTGCTGACCGGGGAAGCGGCCCGCCACCCGGTCCGCCACCGCACCGGAGGTCAGCACGAACAGCGCCGAGGTGCCCGGGGTGATCTCCGACTTCAAGCGTTCGATGAAATCGTCGTCTATGCCGACATCGGCCATCGAACCGCTCATGGCGCCGATGCCCGCGCCGACCGCGAGACCCAGCAGCGGGACGAAGAACAGCAGACCGAACAGCAGGCCCCAGAAGGCGCCGCCCAGCGCACCCGCCCCGGTGAGGCTGCGCAATTGTCTGGTCTTGGGTTTCTTCGCCTCGGCCGGCCAGCTGACCACCGCGCCGTCGTGCACGGTGACGAGTTGCTCCCGCTGCAATTCCTCCAGTGCCGCAATGGCTTCGGCGGCTCCGGTAGCCGTCGGGAATTTCCAGACCGTCAGGGTGGCTGCCATCGGATTCCTCCTCGCGAGTAGGTGCCTACCGTTCGGTAGGCCGCCAACCGTAGGAGGGCGGACGGGGCCCGGGCCTCATCCGAAACGTGTGAGGGTAGCTGTCCGCGTGCGGTGCGACCTCGATGGCGGTTCGGCGATCCGGCCCGAAGCCCCCGCCCCGGCGGTTACCGTGGAGGGCATGTCCACGCGCCTGGCTTGTGTGGTATTCGATGCGGTCTCCCCTCGGAGCACCGCCCGCTTCTGGGCCGAGTTGCTGGGCTGGGAGGTGACCGTGGACCGGCCCGGTGGGGTGGAGGTGGCGGCGCCCGACCCGGACGGGCTGGATGTGGCGCTGACGTTCCTACCGGCGCGACTGGGGAAGGCCGCCAAGAATCGGATCCACCTGGATCTGGCCAGCCGGTCGCTGGATCATCAACGGGTGCAGGTGGATCGGGCGCTGTCGCTGGGGGCGCGGCGGCTGGATATCGGGCAGGGCGCGGTGCCGTGGTCGGTGCTGGCCGATCCGGAGGGCAACGAGTTCTGTGTGCTGGAGCCGCGCGAGCACTATGTGGATACCGGGGCGGTGGCGGCGATCGTGGTGGATACCGAGAATCCGATTCGGCTGGCGGAGTTCTGGTCGACGGCGGCGGGGTGGCCGGTCGCGCACGACAGCGCGCGCTATGCCGGGCTCCGGTCGGCTACCGGGCTGGGTCCGTGGCTGGAGTTCCTGCGCACGCCCGCGGCGCTGGACGAACGCAGCCGCCTGCATCTGGATCTGGTCGCCTTCCCCAGCGATGATCCAGCCGTGGAAGCCGCGCGACTACGTGCCGCGGGCGCGCGCCCCGTGGGTCCCGCGGACGAGCCGGTGGTGGTGCTGGCCGATCCCGAGACCAATGAATTCTGTTTACTGCGATCGTCTTTCGAATGACTTCACGCACCCGGCATTGTGCGAACTTCTGGTTATAACCATTCCCGCCGGTCGCGGATCAGGCCGCGCCGCGGTCGTAGCGCCGCCGTTCGCGCGGGGAGAGCCCGCCCCAGATACCGAACCGCTGATCGTGACTCAGCGCGTAGTCCAGGCATTCCTTGCGCACCTCGCAGGAGCCGCAAATCCGTTTGGCCTCGCGGGTGGAGCCGCCCTTGTCGGGGAAGAATGCCTCGGGATCGGTCTGCGTGCACAGCGCCTGCTGATGCCAGGACTGCGACTCGAAGGAGTCGTCCCGCCGCGCCAGGGTTTCGAACATGGCATCGAAATTCGTGAACAGCAGCTTCATTTCGTCATCCCTTCATCGGTGCATAATCCGCGCGGTGACACCCCGTTGCGCACCGCGCGACTGTTTCGTATTACGCGAGAAACAATTACGCGCGACCGCAATCGCCGACCGCCGCCAGCCGCTGCTGCTCCGCCCCGCCGGCGAAGATCCGCCGCGCATGCACGGCGGCCGGAGTCGTGGACCACGGCGCGAGCGCGGTGGTGAACATCAACTCGCACCACGACAATGCCGGTACCTCACCGATGGAAAGCGTGTTCAGCAGCGACATTTCGGTATCGGAGCTATTCCAGGCGGCGAACAGCCAAGCGGCGTCGAGGCGGCCGAGGAATTCTTCGGCGTCCTCCGGAAGTCCGAGCGGAGCATCGACGGCGAGATGCACAACCGCGGAAATCGCGTGCCGCATTCGCGCATCGAGACCGACACCGTCGTGCAGCAGCAAACCCTCCAGCGACTCGCGCAATCCGGCACCGGGATCAACATGGAAGTCACGGCGGCCGGTGGTGATGTCGAACATTGTTTCCTCCTGACGATTTGCGCTTGTCCCAAAAGCGCTACGGCCTGATTAGAAATGGCGCGAAGGCGAGTTGTCCAGTTTTGAGCACATTTAGGGCAAACCCCTAGCAGTACTGACACTGGCCAGTGTGGGTACCCGTCGGGAACAGCACCGAAGGGTGTCCGGCACAACCCCGGCAACCTGCACAGATCGGACAGTTCGGGCGATTACGGTCTGTGCATGCCTTACGTTCGATCAGGTTCCGCCACCGTTCATTACGTCGCCGGAAACCAGCCGGGGCCGACGCTGCTCCTGGCGCACGGATTCTTCATGGACGAATCGATGTTCGATCCGATGCGCGAACCGCTGGCAATGGCCGGTATCAATCTCGTCACGGTAGACGCGCGTGGCCACGGACGCACTCAGTCACCCGATGGCGAACCCTTCAGCTATTGGGATAACGCCGCCGACGCTTTGGCCGTGCTGGATGAACTCGGAATCGAGAAAGCCGTTATCGGCGGAATGAGCCAGGGCGGTTACGCCGCGCTGCGCATGGCGTTGATGGCCCCGGAGCGGGTGCTGGGCCTGGCGTTGATGAGCACCGAATCCGATGCCTGCACACCCGGTGAGCTGGCCTTCTACCGTAGCTTCTTCGAACGCTGGTGCGGCGCCGAACCATTGGCGCCCCTGGTCGCGGAATTGGCGCCGCAATTGATCGGCGGCACCGATCCGCGGCAGTGGCGCACCTGGACCAGCCGCTGGTACGCCTCGGACCGGCAGGGCGTGATGCCGGCCGCGCACTGCCTGATGGATCGCGGTTCGCTGGTGCACCGACTACCGGAGATCACCGCCCCCGCGCTGATTCTGCGCGGCAGCCACGACGGCACCTCCACGGCGCAGAAATCGGATCTGATGGCGGCCGAACTGCCGGGCGCCGACGGTGTGGTCACCATTCCCGGCGCCGGCCACGGGGCCGCGTGGACGCACCCCGAGGTGGTCGCGCCGCTGCTGGCGCAATTGGTGCACAAATGCACGCTGCGCACCCCCGCGCCGAGCCGCGATCAGTCGATCGGGGCCTGATTCCCACCGCGCAGTTCGCAGCTGTCCGGGCATTCGTCGGCCATCCCCAGAAAGATCTGGATCTGATCGGGATAGTTGGCGCAGAACACCCGGAACATCTGCACGATGACATTGCGGCAGCGCCCGGTCGCGGTGTCGCGCAGGTGCATGCCGGGGCGGTCACCGCCATAGGTGACCGCGCCTTCGTCCCAGAGCCGCCGGAACAGCTCGTGCTGTCCGAGTTCGGCGAGAAATTCGGCGGACCAGGCGGTATCGCCGGAACCGGCGATCAATCCGCGTAGCCATTCGACGGTGAGCCGGACCTCGGTGTCCCAGTCCACCATGACTTTTCGCGAAGCCTCGTTGGCGAAGAACCAGCGCAGGATATTGACATCCTGTTCCAATCCCGGAAACGCGGCGGCATAGCTGCGGTTGCAGGCCAGCACATTCCAGCGGGTGTCGACGTACGCGGCCATATTGGGCTCGTGCAGTTCCAGCGCGCGCAGCATGTCGGCGGTGATTTCCCCGCGCAGTTGCTCGATGGTGGGGAATTCGGTGACGCCCAGCCCCGCCAGATCGAGCAGATGCCGGCGTTCGACCGCCGTCAAGGGGTCGATGCGATCGAGGTAGCGCACCAGGGCGTCGACGACTTCGCGGGTGGGGCGGTCGCGATCGCCTTTCTCCAAATGACTGATATAGCTGGCGCTGACACCGGCATTGAAGGCCAGGCGCTCGCGTGAGACGCCGCGCGCATCACGCAATCGGCGCAGCAGTAAGCCGAATGTCGGGGGTCGCAGTTCCTCGAAGTCATTCGGCTTCACGCGCTGTACCACGACGTATCCCTCTCCACAAACACTCAGCAACCATCCTTCATCGGTCGCGGGCCGCCGCTGCCCCGGCGGCGAGATCCGCCTGACGCTGACTGCGCGGTGTAGCGAATCGCCGCGTACGCCGCCAGTTCCTGTTTCGGATACTGCCATATACGATTCCGACAGAGTCCGAAACATCATCATTCCGGTCATGTGTCGCTGCCCACCCTCCGACACTCGATCTATGAGCAATTGATTGGCAAGCCAGGGATTTCGGGGGCGGAACCGGGGCGCGCGGACGCGAGCGCCCGGCATCGGCGATCGGCTGCCACCGAAGCACTACGATCGGCAGACATGATCAGCCCCGCGCCGGATTGCGCTTCGTGACCACCGTCGACGCGATCGTGCTGGCCGGTGGCCGCGCCAGTCGCATGGGCGGCGTGGACAAACCGGCCATCGTGGTCGGCGGGCAATCCATGCTCGATGCCGCGCTCACCGCGGTCGCCGGCTGCGACCGCACCGTGGTGGTCGGACCGCACCGGCCGGAGCTGCCGCCGGAAATCCTCCAGGCGCAGGAGATCCCGGCCGGCGCCGGACCGGTGGCGGCCATCGCGGCCGGGCTCGGAGCGCTGGACGGCTGCGAATTCCCGGCCGGGTTGATTGTGGTGCTCGCCGCCGACATGCCGTTCCTGACCGCGGCGGCCATCGGCGAATTGCTCTCGCACGCGCGCGAATCCGGTAGCGACGCGGTATTCGCCGCCGACGCCTCCGGGCGGCCGCAGTATCTGGTGGGAGTGTGGCGGCGCGGGGCGCTCACCGCGGCGCTGAAGCATCTCGATTCGCTGGTGAACCGGCCGATGAAGGCATTGGTGCCGGTCGATACCGCCATGGTGGCGCTACCCGGCGTGGACGACTGCGACACCCCCGAGGACATTCGGCACGCCCGGGTCAGCGCCGGGCGCACCGCCGCACCGGCCAGCCTGGACGAGGCCCGGGAGACCCTGCGCCGGAACATTTCCCAGCTGCCCGCGCGGCGGTCGCCGGTACGGTCGGCCCGGGGCGCGGCGCTGGCCGAACCGTTGCTCGCGGTGGAGGCGCTACCGCGTTTCGACGTCTCGGCCATGGACGGCTATGCCGTAAGCGGCGACGGCCCTTGGCAATTGCGCCGGGATATCGGGTTCGCGGGCGGGCAACGCCCGGTGGGTCTGCTCGACGGCGAAGCGGTGCGCATCGCCACCGGCGCCCACGTCCCCGACGGGACCGGCACCGTGGTGCGCGACGAATTCGTCACCGTCGGCGCGGACGGACTGCTGCATCGCCTGCCGGACAGCCCGATTCGCGATGATGTGCGCCGCCGCGGCGAGGATTGGCAGCCCGGGTTCGAGCTCGCGCCCGCCGGCGCCCCGGTGACCGCCGCGCTGATCTCGGTGGCCGCCAGCGCCGAGGTGAGCACGGTCGCGGTGCGCGGTCCGGTGCGGGCGCGCATCGTCATGACCGGTGACGAGATCCGCAGCGAGGGCCCGCTGCACACCGGACAGACCCGCGATTCGCTCGGCCCGATCCTGCCCGACCTGCTGTCCTGGTTCGGGGTGACGACGGTGGACCGGGTGCACCTGCGCGACACCGCGAATGCCTTCGACGAGGTGCTGACGGCCGCCACCGACTGCGATCTGCTGATCATCGTCGGCGCGACCGGCGGCGGCGCGGCCGATCAGCTGCGGGCCACCCTGGATCGCGCCGAGGCCCGAATCCTGCTGCGCCGCCTGCACCTACGCCCCGGCGGGTCCACGGTCGCGGCCCAATTGGCCTCCGGCCCGGTCGTTCTCGGCCTCCCCGGCAATCCGTTCGCGGCGACCGCGACCCTGCTGGCGCTCATCCACGCCACCCTGGAGGGTCTGACCGGGGCCACCCCCACCCGGCCGGTGCGCGGCCCACTGCACAACGCCGCCGAAATCGCGGGTCCCGCACCGCGAATCGTCCCGGCCCGCTGCCACCACGACGGCGGCTGGACCGGTGACGGTCACCTCCGTACCGCTCACCTCGCGGGTCTGCTCGATCGCGACGGCTTGGTCATCGTTCCCCCGCATGCGGCGGACGGCGACACCGTCGAGTTCATCCCGCTCCGGGGCTGACTCCCCTCGGATGCGGGTTCACAGGGCTTCGAGGATCATGGCGTTGGCTTGCCCGCCGGATTCGCACATGGTTTGCAGACCGTAGCGGCTGCCGCGCTCACGCAGGGCGTGCACCAGGGTGGCGGTGAGGCGGACTCCGCTGGCGCCCAGCGGATGTCCGAGCGAGATGGCTCCGCCGCGCACGTTCACCCGGGACAGGTCGGCTCCGGTTTCCTGAGCCCAGGCCAGCACGACGCTGGAGTACGCCTCGTTGACCTCGAACAGGTCCACATCGGATAGGCGCAGGCCGGTCTGGCGGAGCACCTTGGCGGTCGCGGGGACCACCGCGGTCAGCATCAGGTGCGGGTCGTCGCCGACCGCGACGTGCCCGAGTATGCGAGCCAGCGGGGTCAGGCCCAGGCGGCGGGCGGTGGCGCTGGTGGTCACCATGACCGCCGCGCTGCCGTCACCGAGCTGACTGGAGTTGCCCGCGGTGACCCGCCAGCCGATCTGCGGGAACCGATGCGCCAGCACCCGGTCCTTGTCGAGTTTGCGGAAGGCGGAGGGCAATTCGGCCAAGCCTTCGGCGGTGGCGTGATACCGGATGCATTCGTCGGTGTTCAATCCGAAGATCGGCGGGGTGAGTTCGGCGTCGAAGAGCCCGTTCTTGGCGGCGTCGGCGGCCCGGTGATGACTGCCCAGCGCGTAATCGTCGAGTTGGGCCCGGCTGAAACCCCAACGGGCGGTTATCAGTTCGGCGCTGATGCCCTGCCACGGCACGCCGTCGGGATAGCGCTCCAAGAAGGCGTCACCGGTGAGATCGGCGTGCTCGAGCCGATTCAAGCTGGTGCCCATGGGAATTCGGCTCACCGATTCCACACCGGTGGCGATCACCACCTCGCAGTCGCCCGCGATGACCGAGTGCGCGGCGAAGCGCAGCGCCTGCTGACTGGCACTGCACTGCCGGTCGATGGTGGTGGCCGGCACCGATTCCGGCAGCCCGGCGGCCAGGGTGGCGCGCCGGGTCACATTGGTGGCCTGTTCCCCGACCTGGCTGACCACGCCGCCGATCACCTCGTCGATGAGCACCGGATCGATCCCGGTCCGCTGCACCACGGCCCGCAGGCTGTGCGCCATCATGTCCACCGGGTGCACCGCCTCGAGCGCCCCGCCGTTCTTGCCCTTACCGATCGGTGTGCGCACCGCCGCGACGATTACCGCGTCCCGCATTGTCCGAACATTTCTGTAAACACTTACCTGACTGAGTAATTCGGCGCGGGCAGCGCGTGCACGGCGCGCCGGCGCTCTTTGGCGTCGATGAGTTCGCGGTCGTACACCCCGCGCTCGAACCGATGCACGGAGGTGATCCGGCCGGCCTGTTCGAGCACGATGGTGAAGGCGAAGCGGTAATCCCCGCGTGTGCCGGGTTCGGCCGATTTCAGGGTGAGCCGCAGGGTGGCCGGGACCGGGTAGAGGAAATTGTGGAATTCGGTCTCCAGCCGGTCGATGGTGGCAAGCCACTTGTCCGGCAGCAGATTTCCGAAATACCGGGCCGCGACGGCGAAGAACAGGTGATCGCAGGCTTCGATCGCGAGCAGTCCGGGCACATGCATGACATCCCGGTCCCGGGTCAGCAGCGCGAGATCGGCGGACAGGCGCAGATCCGCGGCGAATTCGGTATCGGATTCCCGGCGCAATCCGGAAATCAGGATATCCCTGGAGTTCTCGACGAGCAGGTCGTCGCAGGAGGGCAGCGAACGCTCCGGGCTCGGTCCGACCTCGATGGAATCGAATCGGTAGCGGCGCACCGTGGCGGCGATGCGCTCGGCATCGGTACGCCCCACCCCCTGACCGGGCTGCAATATCACCCGGCCCTCCGGAACCGTTCCGGTCTCCAGCGCCGAGATGGCCTCGGCGACCGTCCACGCGCCCGTCGCCTCGGCGAAGGCCGCGAAACGATCTCCGACGACGTGCACTATCTTTGGGTCGAACACTTGGCGCTCCACTATCTCTTCTCGCCCCGCCCCCGCGTTGTGCCTCACGGCGTGATTCCCAATACGCGTCGCATGGACGCGAGTTTCGCCGAGGTCTCGGCGAATTCGGTCGCCAGGCGACTGCCCGCGACCACTCCCCCGCCGGCCCGCAGCGTGAGATGCCGTTCACGGGAATCGAATTCGAGTCCGCGCAACGCCATATAGAACTCGCAATCACCGGCCCGGTCGAACCAGCCGACCAGCCCGCCGTAATAGCGGCGCGCCGATTCGTGCGCGGTGATCAGGCGCAGCGCTTCGGCCTGCGGCACCCCGCAGACCGCCGGGGACGGATGCAGGGCCGAAACCAGTTCGGCGATGGGCATATCCGGATCGGTGAGCCGCCCGGTGATGGGCGTGCCCAGATGCCAGACGCCCGGCGCGGCGACGAGCTCGGGCTCGTCCGGATACTCCAGCGCGGTACAGAGCGCGGCCAATCCCTTGATCATGAACTCGGCCAGATGACCGTGTTCTTCCAGGTATTTGTGGGTGTACAGCTCGGCGCGCGCCTGGGCGCGATCCGCGTCCTCGGATAGCTGGGCATCGCGCGGCACCGTTCCGGCCAGCGGCGTCATGGTCACCACGTCACCGGTCTTGCGCAGGAACAACTCCGGGCTGGCGCCCATGGTGTAGACGCCGGGCGCGTCCAGATGCTCGACGAAATAGCTGTGGACCTGCGGATACAGCTGGGCGATGCGCTGATACATGCCGGCTGGATCGACGGCGTCGTGGTAGGAGAAGCGTTCCGAACGCGCGATGACGATCTTCTCCAGCCCCGAGCCGGGGGTGCGCAGCAGCGGCAGTACCCGGTGGAACAGCTCGATGTACTCCGCGATGGCGTTGTCGTTGAACACCACCTCGGGACGGAAGCCGCCCCAGGTGGATTCGACCGCGCCACCACTGTTCTCGACGATTCGGTGGCCGAGGTACAGCGACGGCGTATCGCTCGCCGGATCGAAGGGGATGGCGCCGGCGACGAGGTCACCGTGGCGCCCGGTGCGCACGGCGGCCTCGGCCTCGCTCAGGTTGGTGAATCCGATCGGGTTCCCGAGCGCGAGCGCGCCGCCGGGACCACACAATCGGAATCGAATCGGGTCGGACTCCACGGGCTTTCAGTCCTTCCCCGGGCCGGTGAGCAGGCGCTCGCGCACGGCTCGGCGATCGATCTTCGAATTCGGCAGCAGCGGCAGGTCGTCCAGGACGACGATGCGCTTGGGTACGGCGGCTCGGCCGAGCCGTTCGCGAATCAGCGCGCGCAGGGGTTCCGGGTCCGCGGCCTGGCCGCCCGCGCGTGGCACCAGACAGGCGCTGACCAGTTCGCCCCACTCCGGATCGGGCACACCCATCACGATGGCGGTGTCCACCCAATCCAGTTCGGCGAGTATGGCTTCGATCGCGGTGGCCGAGACCTTGACGCCGCCGGTATTGATGAGATCGTCGACCCGGCCGGTGGGGACCAGCAACCCGCCGGTGAAATGACCGCGATCCGCCGTGGCGTACCAGCGCACGCCGTCGGCGGCGTAGAAGCGCCCGGCTTCCTCGGGAGCGGCCCCGAGATATCCGTCGGCGACGCACGCCCCACCGAGGTGGATCATGCCGTCGACGATTCGGACCCGCACACCGTCCAGCGGCACACCGTCGTAGACGCAGCCGCCGCACGTCTCGGTCATACCGTAGGTGGTGACCACCTCGGTGATTTCCCGCAGCCGATCCCCCGTGGCCCGGTCCAGCGCCGCACCGCCGACCAGCACGCGATCCATGCGCGCCAAGGCTTTCCGGCCGTCCGGATCAGCGAGCAGCCGCTTGACCTGGGTCGGCACCAGCGAGGTGTAGCGCCGCCCCGAGCCCATACCGTCCACCGCCGCCGCGAACCCGGCGGGATCGAATCTCCCGCCGTCCAGCGCCGACACCGTGGTCCCGCCCAGGACCGCCCGGGCGATCACCTGAAACCCGGCGACAAAACCGGCGGGCAGGCACAACAGCCAGTCCCCGTCCCCACCCAGCCTGCGCGAGGTCGCGGCGCACGACGCCCGCAACGCCGACGCCGAGAGCAACGTCCGCTTCGGCACCCCGCTGGAGCCGGAGGTGGACAGCACGACCGCGGTCGTCGCGGGCACCACCTCCGGAAGTCCCTGTGCTGCCGCCGGATCGGTCACCGGCGCAATCGCCTCCCCACCGTCCAGCGCACGCTGGATCTCTCCCGCCAGCACTTCGGTGGCGGCACCCGGATCGAGGGGCAGGTAGACCACGCGCAGCGGAACACCGGCGACACTCGGCGCGGCAGCGACACTCGGCGCGGCAGCGAGATTCGGTGAGGTCACCGCACACCTCCGGAAGTGGTCGCCGGAATCAGGGCGGCTGCACCAGAATCCAGTGCATCGTCCACGCCACGTCTTGCGATCGCGTGCAGGTCACGTAGACCGGTGCGGGCGACAGGAACTTCTAGAACTGTCGTGGCGCCGGCGGTTCGGGAGTCCGCCACGGCGGCGCTCAGACTGCTGACTCCGGTCACCCGGTGCGCGACGCCGTAGGCCGCGCAGAGGTGAGCGATATCGACGTCTTGCGGTGTGCCGTAGATCCTTTCGAAGGTGTCGCCGTAGGGGGCGTCCTTGTATTTGGGGTGGCCTTGCTCGAGTAGTTCGAAGATCCCGCCGCCGGCGTCGTTGGAGACCACGATGATCAGGTTGTCGGGGCGGCGTTCCAGGCGGCCGGACTGGAGTCCGGAGGCGTCGTAGGCGAAGGTCAGGTCGCCGAGCAGGGCGATGACGGTGCGGTCGGGGGCGGCCAGGGCGGCGCCGACGGCGGCGCTGACATTGCCGTCGATGCCGGCCACGCCGCGGTTGGAGAGCACCCGGACTCCGGTGGGCAGCACCCCTGTCAGCGAGACATCGCGGATCGGGTTGGAGGCTCCGAGCCACAGCAGGTCGCCGGGGCGTAGCGCGCCGAGCAGGGTGTCGGCGACGCCCAGGCCGGTGGCGCGGTGGGGGGCCGCGTCGAGCACGCTCGCCCACTGCCGCCGCACGGTGGCGTCCAGAACACGCAGCTCATCGCTCCAGGAAGTGGAGGGCAGTCCGCGGTAGATCGGTTGTGCGGCAAGGATTTCGATATCGGGTGCGGCATAGATCCAGTCGCCGCCGGCATCGGCCAGCACGGTGGTCACCTCGGGGCGGGCCAGCAGCCTGCCAACATTGCGGTGCAGGGTGGGGCGGCCGTAGACGACTACCTGGTGCGGGCGAACGTAATCCAGCACCCAGGGGTGCAGCCGGGTCCGCGCGCCGACGTCGACGGTGGGTTCCGCCATGCAGGGCACCGGTACCGGAACCCCGGACAGGTCCGCGCCGTCACCGGCGATCACCAGCGTGGACAGCGCCAGGTCGATCTCGCAGGTCGCGGCCGGCGCGTCGCGGCGGCCGGTCATCCGGATCCACGGTGCGCCGTCCGCACGCCCGGCGGGGACGACGGCACCGGGTGCGGCCGGGGGTTGCCCGGAGGCCAGCGGTACATCGATCTGCACCGGTCCGGGCCGACCGAGCCGGCCCGCGCCGAGCCCCACGGCCCGGCAGACCTGTGCTCGGACAATGCCATTGGTGTCGGGCCGCAGCACGTCACCCGACCACAGCCGCTGCACGTGGCGGACCTGCGAGGTGAGCAGTTCGCCCTGTTCCACGGTCTGTGAAGCGCCGGTACCGAGCACCTCGGGCGGGCGGTTGGCGGTGACCAGCAGCAGGGGCACGCCCGCGTAATTGGCCTCGGTGACGGCCGGCAGCAGGTTGGCGACGGCGGTTCCGGAGGTGGTCACCACGGCCGCGGGACGACCGGTGGACTTGGCGATACCGAGCGCCACGAAGGCCGCCGCTCGCTCGTCCAGCCTGACCTGCAAACGGATTTCGCCGCCGGCGGCGCGCCGGGCGAGTTCGAAGCCGAGAGGTCCGTTGCGGGAGCCCGGGCAGTAGATGAACCATTCGACACCGCACCGGATGAGCTCGTCCACGACGATCGCCGCTACGACGGACGGCACCGATGCCGAGGTACTCCGGTGGCTCGGGTCTGATGACACGCTCATTGCACTCCACTACCTGGGGACGAACATCCCCTTCGGAGAGCACACGACACTGCGCTTGCGATCGGGGAAGACGGCGTGGCCATGTGAGCCGACATGGCCGGCGCCGCTGCGATAGATCGGATCGAAACTGCTGGTCACTCGACCGGCATCCGACTGGCAACAGGCTATCGCCGGTCTCCGAAGGCTGTCAATTCCTATGAGATCAACGAAACATCAAGACACAAAGCACATTTCGTGACAGTATCCAGTGGTGGCACTGCTCGGTGGTGACACTGGCTGGGGTGCATTGCCCAGTTGAGACACACTCGGCATTGTGCTAGCGAACTTTCCGGAAACTCCGGGCCGGACAACTCGTGGCGAACGAGCGGCCCCCGGGCTCAGACGACCGGCAGACCCAGGATCGCGAGTATGTGCCCGGGGAAGACAGCGCCGTCGAGACGACCGCTCTGCGCGTACAACTTCCGCCGCAACCCGGTCACCGGGTTGCGCAGTTGCAGGCTCCAGACGTGCGGCGCGAACTCCACCCCGCCCTCGGCCCACACCTGCCGGAATTTCGGATATTCGCCGAGTTCGTGCAGCAGTTCGGTGAATCCCTCGGTATTGCCGGAGCGCCCGATCAATCCGCGCATCCAGCGCACCACCTGGCGGACATCGGAATCCCAATTCACCAGTACGCGGGTCGCCAGCTCATTGCTGAAGAACCAGCGCAGCATATTCCCGTCCTCGCGCACTCCGGGGAAGGCATCGTCCCAATTCTCGTTGCTGGCCAGCAGATTCGCGCGGGTGTCGAGGTAGGCGGCGAGATTGGGACGATGGAGTTCGAGCATGTTCAGCATGCCCGGGGTGATGGCCGCGCGCAGCTCCTCCACGGTCGGGAATTCCGAGGTGGAAAGGCCCGCCAGATCGCTCAGCTGCCGGCGCACCGCCAAGGTCAGCGGTTCCAGGCGATCGAGATATCGGGTGAGCGCCTCGACCACTTCACGGGTCGGATTGCCACGCTCACCCTTCTCCAGATGCGTTATGTAACTCGCGCTCACGCCCGCGTTGAAAGCCAGGCGTTCGCGGGAAAGGCCCCGATCGTCACGCAGCCGCCGCAGCAGATTCCCGAAACTCGGAGCTTCGATTTCCCGAGAATCCCGCCCACACGCCGCATCCGCGACCACCGCAGCCTCCTTCACTTCGCCCGGCCACAACCACCCCCGTCGAGGTACGGCCGAGTACAGATTCAGTGGGGATGGTTCCACGATCGCGTGGTAGGAGGCGTGCTGAAAACTGTCCCTGTTTGTATCAGTGGGGAATCCTGTCAGGAAATCCCTATGCGCCCAGCGCCAGTGCGCGCGGCGGAGTTTCCGGCCGCCGTCGCGCCGGATCCGGTGCGGGCACCGCATCCAGCAATCGGCGAGTGTAATCCTGGCGCGGTTGCCCGAAAACCTCGCCGACCAGGCCGGTCTCCACCATTTCACCGCTTTTCAGAACGACCACGCGATCGGCCACCTGATGCACTACCGCCAGATCATGACTGATGAAGAGGCAGGCGAAGCCATATTCGGCGCGCAAGTCCGAAAACAGGTCCAGGACTTGCGCTTGCACCGAGACGTCGAGGGCGCTGGTGGGCTCGTCGGCGACCAGTAGGCGCGGGGCCAAGGCCAGCGCACGCGCCAGTGCGACGCGCTGCCGCTGACCGCCGGAGAGCTCACCGGGCCGGCGGCCGGCGTAATCGCGTGGCAGGCGCACCGATTCGAGCAGGTCGCCGACGCGGGACCGGAGCAGTGCACCCGAGGCGACGCGATGGACCAGCAGCGGTTCACCGATGGAGTCTGCCAGGGTGCGGCGGGGATCCAGCGAGGCGGTGACGTCCTGGTGCACCAGCGCGACCTGTTTGCGCAGGCCGCGCAGTTCTCGTGCGGACAGTCCGGTCAGCGGGGTGCCCTGGAGGACCACTTCGCCCGTGGTGGCCGGGACCAGGCCGAGTGCGGTGCGGCCCAGGGTGCTCTTACCGGAACCGGATTCGCCGACCAGGCCGATCACCTCGCGCGGGGCCACGGTCAGGGCGACGTCGCGCAGGGCCTGGAAGTGCTTGCGGCCCTGACGGTAGACCACGGAGACATGGTTCAGGCGCAGCACCGGCTCGGGTTCGGGTTCGGACCTCGCGGGCGGCGGCACGATATCGAGGGCGGCGGGCTCCTTCGGCAGCGTGGGCACCGCGGCCAGCAGGGTGCGGGTGTACTCCTCGCGCGGATCGGCGAAAAGGTCGTGCACGGTACGGGTTTCGACGATTTCCCCGGCGTTCATGACCACCACGCGATCCGCGATGGCCGCGACCACGCCGAGATTGTGGGTGATGAACAGGATGGCGGTGTCGTTGCGCCGCTGGAGATCTCGCAGCAGTTCGAGGATCTCGGCCTGCACGGTGACATCCAGGGCGGTGGTGGGTTCGTCGGCGATCAGCAGATCGGGTTCGCCGGACAGGGCCAGTGCGATGACCACGCGCTGCTTCTGACCGCCCGAAAGCTGGTGCGGGTACCAGTCGATGCGCTTCTCGGGTTCGGGGATGTCCACCAGCCCGAGCAGTTCGACCGCGCGGGCCCGGGCCTCGGCCTTGCCGATCGGGCGGTGCGCGCGCAGCGCCTGGGTGATCTGGGTGCCGATCTTCTGCACCGGGTTCAGGGCGGTCTGCGGTTCCTGGAACACCATGGCGGCACGGGTGCCGCGCAGTGGGCGCAGTTCGGCGTCGCTCGCGCCGACGATCTCGTTGTCGCCCAAGCGAATCGAGCCATCCACTCGCGCGCCGTCGGGGAGCAGCCCGAGTACGGCACGAGCGGTCAGTGACTTGCCCGAACCCGATTCGCCGACCAGCGCGACGGTTTCGCCGCGACCGACTTCGACATGCACCCGGTCCACCACGACGCGTTCGCCGAAGCGCACTACCAGGTCGCGGATTTCGAGCAGGGGCCGCTGGTCTTCGTCGCTCATCCGATCCTCCGGGCGCGGCCCAATGCCTGGGCGATCAACAGGAATCCGAGGGTGAGGCCGGAGACCACCAGCAGCGGTCCGACCGCGAACGCCGGATTGGCGTCCAGATCGCCGATGGATTCGGCGATGATGGAGCCCAGTGACGGGTCCGGCGGGCGGACGCCGATACCGATGAAGCTCATCGCGCCCTCGACGAACACCGCCAGCGACATGGAGAGCGCCAGCTGCACGGCCAAGGGCTCGATCACATTGGGCAGCACATGCTTTCGCAGTGTCCACCAGGTGCCCGCGCCGATCACCTCGGCCGCCTCCACGAACGGCTGTTCGCGGACGGCGAGGATGGCGGTGCGGATCTGGCGGCCGAAGATCGGGATCTCGGCGGCCACGATCACGATGATCACCGCGTGCGCGCCCGGGCCGGTGACGGCCGACAGCGCGATGGCGAAGATGAGCGCCGGGAACGCCAGGATCAGATCGAAGACGCGCTGGGTGATGACGTCGGCGACGGTGTTCACGCTGGCCAGCAGTCCGGCCAGGGCGCCGATCAGCGCGCCCAATGGCACGGCGATCAGGCAGATGAGCAGGTTGATGCGAATGCCGTAGAGCACGCGGGTGAACACGTCCCGGTTGACATTGTCGGTGCCGAGCCAGTGCTCGCCGCTCGGACCGAGCAGGTTCGCGCCCGGAATCTGTTCCAGCGGACCGTATTTCGTGAGCACTCCGGCGAACAACCCGGCGGCAGCGATCAGCCCCACCAGCAGCACGCCGGCCAGTCCCTGACCACGGGTCAGCGCCCGCAGCAGCGGCTTGGACGGATTCGATTCCCGCCCGACGATGTCGATCGGCTCGGCCACCGTATCGGGTGCGATGACGAGTTCACTCATGCCCGGCCGCCGATCCGGATGCGCGGGTCGAGCCAGGCGTGCACGATATCGGTGGTCAGCTGGATCGCCACGAACACCGCCACCGAGAACAGCAGCAGCGCCTGCACCACCGGATAGTCGCGCCGGTTGATGCCCTGTTCGATGAGCTGCCCGATGCCCGGCCAGGCGAACGCCGCCTCGACCAGCACCGCGCCGCCGAGCAGCTGGCCGGTCTGGATGCCGAGCGCGGTCAGCATGGTGGGCAGGGCATTCCGCAGCGCGCCCCGGGTGACGATCTGCCGGTGCGAGATGCCGAGCGCCCGCGCGGTCAGTACGTACGGCTTGCGGAGTTCGGTGCGCAGCGATTCGGTGAGGAATCGGGTGAGGGCGGCGGCGACCGGCAGCGCCAGGCAGATCGAGGGCAGCAGCAGGTACTGCACGGTGATATCGGGTTGCGCGGCGAAGCCCCGCGGCGGGATGCCGCCCGCCGGCAGCACCGGCAGGATGATGGCGAACACCAGCACCAGCAGCACGCCGGTCACGAAGACCGGCACCGCCACCGCGACCGTATTCGCCGCCGCCACAATGGCATTCAGCCAGCGCCTGTCCCACAGCACGGATGAGACGCTGACCGCGAGGCTGACCACGACGGCCAGCAGTAGCGCGGCGGCGGTGAGCACCAGGGTGTTGGTGAGCCCGCGCCCGACCAGGTCGGAGATCTGGCCGCCGATGATGTAGGAGCGGCCGAGGTCACCGGTGAGCACGCCGTGCAGCCAGGTCAGGTACTGCGCGGGCCAGCTGCGGTCCAGGCCGAGCTGATGCCGGATCGCCGCAATGGTCTCCGGGGTGGCGTCGGGCCCGGCCAGGGTGGTCGCCGGATCGCCGGGCACCAGCCGCAGCAGCAGGAAGATCAGCACCGAAGCGCCGAACAGCACCGCCAGCGCGGACGGCACCCGGCGCAGCAGATAGGCGATCATGCCAGGAAGGTCTCTCGCAGATCCAGTTCCCGGCGCTTGGTCCAGCCGACGCCGTGCAGCCGCTTGCTGGTCGCGCCCTGCGCCCAGCGCACGCCGATCTCGATGAGGAACAGCCCGTCCAGGAGCTGGTCGCTGAGCGCCTGATACGCCTTGACCGCGTCCGGTCCGGTGCCGCTGGGCAGCTTCCAGGCGGTGTCGGCGGCGGCTACGTAGGCGGGAGAATCGTAGTGGGAGGCATTCTTTCGCGCATTGAACGGGTAGGCGCTGACCGTCAGGGTGGAGGGCACGAACTGCGCCCAGGAATGGTCGGTGATCCACAGGCCGGGGAATTGCGCGCCGATCAGCTGCTTGACGAAGGTGGCGTTCTCGGTGGGCACCAATTCGGTGTCGATGCCGATCTCGGCCAGATTGGCCTGCACGATCTGCGCGGTCGCCTCATAGGTGGAGACGCCGGCATTGAACGCCAGCGGCAGCTTCGGCGGCTTGGGCAGGCCCGAGAGAATCTGCTTGGCCTTGTTGACATCTCGCTTGAATCGGATGTTGCGGGTTTCGTCGTAGGCGGGAGAGTTCTTGGGCCACGGCACATTAAGCGCGTAGCCCGCACCCCGGAACACCTCGGCGATGATCCGCTCACGGTCGATGGCGTACGCGATCGCCTGCCGGAGTTTCACGTCGGCGAGCGCCGGATCCTGCACGTTCGCGCCGACGTACAGCTGCAATTCCGCGCCTTCGTACGGGATCACCTTGAAACCGTCGGTCTTGGCCAGGTTCTCGTTGTCGCGGTAGCTGATGCCGTCCGCGAATTGGATCTGCCCCGACTTGAGGGCATTCAGCTGCGCCTGATTGTCGCTGATCACACTGAATTCGACGCGATCCAGGTAGGGCCGCTCCGGCACCCAGTACGCGGGGTTCTTCTCGAAAATCAACTGCGAGTTGGGGATCCGGCTGACGAACCGGAACGGTCCGGTGCCGACGATCTTCTCGCCGCTGCCCAGCTGTTCGATCGATTCGCTGTCCAGGATCGGTGCGGTATCCAGCAGATCGAAGAGGTTCCCGACCGGATGCGCCAAAGTCAGGGTGATCTTGTGCGGGTCGGTGGTGTCGAATCCGGTAATGGCCGCGGCGGTGCTCTTGAGCTGCGCCGACCATTTCGGATCGGCGTAGGTGCGCAGCGAGAACTCCACATCCTTGGAGGTGAACGCGCGCCCGCTGTGGAATTTCACGTCATCGCGCAATTCCAGGGTGATGGATTGCCCGTCCGGCGCGAGCGTCCATTTTTTGGCCAGCAGCGGCTGCGGCTCCAGCTTGTCGTGCGGGTACCGGACCAGCGTCTCGAAGACCAGACCGACCACCCAGGGCGTGGTGCCGGTATTGGTGAGAATGTTCGCGGGCACCAGATCGAACTGCACGCCGTACTTCAGGGTGCCGCCCTTGACCGGCTGCGCATTGTCGTCGCCGCCGCCCTTGGCCTGCTCGACCGCCGAATTGCAGGCCGCGAGCGCGCCGCCGCCGAAAATGGCCAGGGCCGCCACGGCCGAGGAGCGCAGGAAACGACGACGATCGAGTCCGCCGGGGGACGAAGTCATGGAAAATCCTCGAGATACGAGCCGCACTACGCGGCGGGGGTGCCGAAAGCACCTGGGGGACTGTGAGAGCGGAGGGGACGCGCGGGCCTGCGCGTCAGGCACAAAGACGACAGTCGGCGCCGGGCGCGCAAAGGTGACCGGTGTGCATGGTGAGCGACGCTAACAGCGGGTGAGCGGGCGATCAGCGGTTGCGCGCAGCCAGAATCAAACCCTGGCGAGCAGGCCGGATCCGGTTCTTTGCTGAAAGCATGCCTGTCCCCCCTCATGCTCGTGGCTACGAAAACTTCACCGGCGAGATCGGCCGCACCACCGCCGAATCCACGCCGGAATGGCTCTACCCTCCGCAGGCCCCGGAGGGTGCGCCCAATATCATCGTGGTGCTGGTCGACGATATGGGTTACAGCGATATCGGGCCGTTCGGCTCCGAGATCGACACCCCGACTTTGGATCGCCTCGCCGCCGAAGGTTTGCGGCTCACCAACTTTCACACCACGCCGCTCTGCTCGCCGTCGCGGGCGGCATTGCTGACCGGTGTCAATTCCCATCGCGCGGGCTTCGGTTTCGTCGCCAATGCCGATCCCGGCTATCCGGGGCTGCGGCTGGAATTGGCCGATGATGTGCTGACGTTGCCGGAGATCCTGCGCGCCAACGGTTATGCCACCTACGCGGTCGGGAAATGGCATCTGGTCCGCGATGCCACGCTGCACCCGGCCTCGCACCGCGATTCCTGGCCCACACAGCGCGGATTCGATCGCTATTACGGGTCGCTGGAGGGGCTGAACTCCTTCTACCATCCGAATCAGCTGATCTCCGATGCGTCGGCGGTGGATTTCGAGGAGTACCCCGAGGGCTACTACCTGACCGACGATTACACCGATCGCGCCATCGGGTATCTGAAGGATCTCCGCGCGCACGACGCCGGCAAACCGTTCTTCCTCTACTTCGCGCACACCGCCATGCACGGGCCGTTGCAGGCCAAGCCCGAGGACCTCGCCAAGTATCGCGGTAAGTACAAGGAGGGCTGGGATCGCCTGCGGCAGAGCCGTTTCGCGTCCCAGCTGGCACAGGGCCTGTTCCCCGAGGGCACCCAGCAGAAGCCGCGCAATACCGAGCCGGGATACGAAGCGCAGGAATGGGATTCGCTCACCCCGGAGCAGCAGTCCCGGTTCGAGCGTTACATGGAGGTGTACGCGGGCATGGTCGACAGCATCGACCAGAGCCTGGGCCGGATCGTCGAAACCCTCGAAGAATTCGGCGAACTCGACAACACCATCATCGTCTTCACCTCCGACAACGGCGGCACCGCCGAGGGCGGCCCCGAGGGCACCCGCACCTACTTCGCGCAATTCGCCCAGGTGGACGAACCGGATTGGGAGCGCGACGTTCCGCACGACGACGAACTGATCGGCACCGCCAAGCTCGGCGTGCACTACCCGCGCGGCTGGGGGCAAGCCTCCAACACCCCGTTCCGCTTCTACAAGGGCCAGACTTTCGCCGGCGGCGTCCGCGTTCCCTTCCTGCTCTCCTGGCCGAAGGGCCTGCCGCGCACGGCCGGGGACAACGGCATTCGCCAGGAGTACACCTACGTGACCGACCTCGCCCCGACCCTGTTGGAGCTGGCCGGACTGCAACGCCCGACGGTTCGTAATGGCCTGCCCGCCAAGGAATTCGACGGCGTCTCGGCGGTCGATGTACTCCGCGACCCCGAGGCTCACACCCGGCACACCGAGCAGTACTCGGAGATGACCGGCCACCGCGGCTTCTATCGCGACGGCTGGAAACTCCTGGCCCTGCACGAACCCGGCCGCGATATCGACGACCCGCACTGGCAGCTCTTCGACGTCCGCACCGACCCCACCGAACTCCACGACGTCTCGGCGCAGTTCCCGGAGAAGGCCGCCGAACTCGCTGCCGCCTGGGACGAATCAGCTTGGCACAATACGGTTTTCCCGCTCGTCACCCGCAAGGACCTGGCCCGCCGCCGCCCCGAGGAATCCCGGCTGCGCGATCAGGTGCGCATCCTGCCCGGCACCCCGACCCTCGAGCGCTACCGCTCCCAGCAGTTGATCGCCTACCGCGACTTCACCATCGCGATCGAACTCGACGGCTATCGCCCCGGCGACGAGGGCGTACTGGTCGCTCACGGCGACCCCCAGGGCGGTTATCTGCTCTACATCGAGACCGGCCGACTCCTGTTCGGCTACAACGCCTACGGCCGCTACACGGTCGCCGATGCGGGCCCGGTTCCGGTGGGCAGCCGCCTGCTGACCGTCTCCGCCACCGTCCGCCCGCACCTGCGCTGGGATTTCGGCATCGGCATCGACGGCGTTCGCGCCGCCGACCTGCCCGACCGCGTCCAACTGGTCGGCATGGCGCCGTGGACCGGCATCTCCGTCGGTCTCGACGCTCGCGGTCCGGTCGCGTGGGAACTGCGCGAACGGCGCGGCGTCTTCCGGTACACCGGCGCACTGCGTTCGGTCACCTACCGCCCCGGTGCGATCGGCGTGGACGAGGACACCCGCCGAGCCCTCGATACCGAGGCGGAGCTGGTCGCCGAGTAGGCGATGCCGTCGAAGGTGGCCCGGACCGGGATGCGACCGCCGCCGCCGAGCGCCGCGATGATCTCGGTGGGAATGGGGATATACGCGCCGCCACCGTTCGCGGCTGCGATCGTGCCCTCGAATCGCTGCATGTTCGCACCCTATTGTGCCGCCTCCGGCAGCGCCGGTAGGGCAATGCCGCAACTTCCCGGCTATCCGGAAAACGTGTTAACAAATGTAAACCGTCGAAGAACCAGCCGTTTCCAAAGCTTCACCGATGGCGCGCCGAAACGCCTGGCAGTGGCAGCATTTCACGCGTTCCGAAGACATTTCGCCAGGTCAGCGCTACCCTTGCGAACCCCGGGGGCTACCGTCCAGTGACCGGGAGGTTGCGCCGACCTCACAGCTCACAATCCCCTCGAGCGCACTGTGAGAGAACCGTTTTGATGGCTGCTGGGACGTCTTTACAGTCGATCCAGCAGCCCGGTTTTTCACACTTGTTAGGGGCGTCATGGCTAACACGAATACCGCATCTTCGTCTGCGGATGCCCTGCTTCGGCTCGGAAAATACTTCAATCGCGGTGAGGTTTCCAGCGATCTGCGCACGGTGCACAAGACCGGCGGCCGCAGCGCGGACGAGTTCTACCGGGATCGATGGGCGCACGACAAGGTGGTGCGGTCCACGCACGGTGTCAACTGCACCGGATCGTGCTCGTGGAAGATCTACGTCTCCGACGGTGTGATCACCTGGGAATCGCAGCAGACGGACTACCCGTCGGTCGGTTCGGACAAGCCGGAGTACGAACCGCGCGGCTGCCCGCGAGGCGCGTCGTTCTCCTGGTACACCTACTCCCCCGCCCGCATTCGCTACCCGTACGTGCGCGGCGCGCTACTGGAGTTGTACCGGGAGGCCAAGGAGCGGCTCAAGGATCCGGTGCTGGCCTGGGAAGCCATCGTCGAGGATCCGGAGCAGGCCCGGACCTACAAACATGCCCGCGGCAAGGGCGGTTTCGTGCGCGCCGAATGGTGGGAAGCCGCCGAGATCGCCGCCGCCGCCCACGTGCACACCATCAAGAAGTACGGCCCGGACCGGGTGGCCGGCTTCTCCCCGATCCCCGCCATGTCGATGGTCTCCCACGCCGTCGGCGCGCGCTTCGTCTCGCTCATCGGCGGGTCGATGCTGTCGTTCTACGACTGGTACGCCGACCTGCCGGTGGCCTCGCCGCAGGTCTTCGGCGACCAGACCGACGTGCCGGAGTCCGCGGACTGGTTCGACGCCGGATACCTGATCATGTGGGGCTCCAACGTCCCGGTCACCCGAACCCCGGACGCGCACTACATGACCGAGGCCCGCTATCGCGGCCAGAAGGTCGTGGTGGTCTCCCCCGACTACGCCGACAACACCAAGTTCGCCGACGAATGGGTGGCCGCGCGACCGGGCACCGACGCGGCGCTCGCCATGGCCATGGGTCACGTGACGTTGCGAGAGTTCTTCGTGGACAAGGAAACTCCGTACTTCACCGACTACGTCAAGCGCTACACCGACCTGCCGTACCTCATCACGCTGGAGGACAAGGACGGCGTCGCGGTGCCCGGCAAGTTCCTCACCGCGGCCGACCTCGGCCACACCGGTGAGGGCGTCGAGCATCAGACGGTGCTGCTGGACGCGGATCGTAATCCGCGGGTGCCCAACGGTTCGCTCGGCCATCGCTTCACCGAGGCCGGCAAGGGCAAGTGGAATCTGGATTTGGGGGACGTGGATCCCCTGCTGACCCTGCACGGTCACACCGAAGATGCTGCGGCCGTGCAGTTCCCCCGCTTCGACGGGCCCGCCGCGGATGTGCTCACCCGCGGCGTGCCGACCACCGTGGTGGCGGGCAAGCGGGTGACGACGGTGTTCGATCTCCTACTGGCGCAATACGGTGTCGCGCGGCCGGGCCTGCCCGGCTCCTGGCCGACCGGGTACGACGATGCGAGCGAGCCCTACACCCCCGCCTGGCAGGAATCGATCACCGGCGTCCCCGCCCAGCAGGCCGAACGCATCGGCCGCGAATTCGCCGACAACGCAATGCGTTCCAAGGGCCGCTCGATGATCCTGATGGGCGCGGGCACCAACCACTGGTTCCACTCCGATCAGATCTACCGCTCCTTCTTCACCCTGACCCTGCTCACCGGCTGCCAGGGCGTGAACGGCGGCGGCTGGGCGCACTATGTCGGACAGGAGAAGTGCCGACCGGTAACCGGCTGGGCCACACTGGCTTTCGCCTCCGACTGGCAGCGGCCGCCGCGCCAGATGCAGGGCACCGTGTTCTGGTACCTGACCAACGATCAGTGGCGGTACGACCCGTTCACCTCCGAAGCCTTCGCCTCGCCGCTGGGCGACGGGCGCTTCGCCGGGCGGACGGCGGCCGACAATATCGCGCTGGCCTCGCGGTTGGGCTGGATGCCGTCCTACCCGACGCTGAACCGCAATCCGCTCGACCTCGCCGACGAGGCCGAAGCCGCGGGCATTCCGGCCGCCGATTACGTCGTGCAGGGCCTGAAGTCGGGTGAACTGCGTTTCGCCTGCGAGGATCCCGACGCTCCCGAGAACTTCCCGCGCGTGCTCACCGTGTGGCGCGCCAACCTGCTCGGCTCCTCCGGTAAGGGCAACGAGTACTTCCACAAGCACCTGCTGGGCGCGGACTCCAACCTCCAGACCGGCGAAACCACCGGGGTGCGGCCGCAGGAGCTGGAGTGGCGGGAGGAGGCCGCCACCGGCAAGCTGGATCTGCTGCTGTCGCTGGACTTCCGCATGACCTCCACGACGCTCTTCTCCGATATCGTCTTCCCGGCGGCCACCTGGTACGAGAAGCACGATCTCTCCTCGACCGATATGCATCCGTTCGTGCACGCCTTCACCCCGGCCATCTCGCCGCCGTGGGAGGCCAAGACCGACTTCGAGGCGTTCCACCGCATCGCGCGCGGGTTCTCGTGGCTGGCCGAGAAGCACCTGGGCGTGCGCAAGGACATTGTGGCCGTGCCGCTTCAGCACGACTCCGCCGACGCGCTGGCGCAGGCGGGCGGCAAGGTGCTGGACTGGAAGTACGGCGAATGCGAGCCCGTTCCGGGCAAGACCATGCCGAAACTCGTTGTGGTCGAACGCGACTACCCGAATGTCGCCGAGAAGATGGCGGCCCTGGGTCCGCTCGTCGAGACCCTCGGGGTGACCACCAAGGCCGTCACCACCATTCCCGACGCCGAGGTCGAGTACCTCAAGGGCATCAACGGGACCGTCGTTTCCGGTATCGCACAGGGGCGTCCGTCGCTGGCCAAGGACACCCATGCCGCGGAGACCATCCTGGCGCTCTCCGGCACCACCAACGGGCGGCTCGCGGTGGAGGGGTTCCACGCGCTCGAGCAGCGCACCGGCACCCAGCTCGCCGATCTGGCCGCCGAGCACGAGGGCAAGCGAATCACGTTCGCCGACACTCAAGCTCGCCCCGTTCCGGTCATCACCTCGCCGGAATGGTCGGGCAGCGAGACCGGCGGACGGCGGTACTCGCCGTTCACCATCAATGTCGAGCGCAAGAAGCCCTGGCACACGCTGACCGGGCGGCAGCACTTCTATCTCGACCACGATTGGATGGTCGAGCTGGGCGAGCAGCTGCCGATCTACCGGCCGCCCCTCGATATGACCGCGCTGTTCAGTGAGCCGGGCATCGGCAAGGTGAGCGAGAACGGTGTGACGGTGCGCTATCTGACGCCGCACTCCAAGTGGTCGATCCACTCGGCGTACCAGGACAACCTGCACATGCTCACGCTTTCCCGTGGCGGCCAGGCGATCTGGATGTCCGACGTCGACGCCGCGAAAATCGGTGTGGCGGACAATGATTGGATCGAGGCGATCAACCGCAACGGCATCGTGGTGGCGCGCGCCATCGTCTCGCACCGCATGCCCGAGGGCACGGTTTTCATGTACCACGCCCAGGACCGCGCGGTGAACGTGCCGCGCATCGAAGGCGCGGACGACACCAAGGCCGGCAAGGGCAAGCGCGGCGGCATCCACAACGCCCTGACCCGCATCATGATCAAGCCTTCGCACTTGATCGGCGGTTACGCCCAGCAATCCTTTGCCCTGAACTACCACGGCCCCACCGGAAATCAGCGCGACGAAGTGACGACCATTCGTAAGCGCTCGCAGGAAGTGGAGTACTGATATGCGCGTCATGGCTCAGCTCGCCATGGTCATGAACCTGGACAAGTGCATCGGGTGCCACACCTGCTCCGTCACCTGCAAGCAGGCGTGGACCAACCGTGGCGGCACCGAGTACGTCTGGTTCAACAATGTGGAAACCCGTCCGGGGCAGGGTTATCCGCGCCGGTACGAGGATCAGGAGAAGTGGAAGGGCGGGTGGGTTCGCGACAAGAAGGGCCGCCTGTCACTGAAGTCCGGGTCGCGAATGAAGCGGCTGCTCAATATCTTCGCCAACCCGGATCTGCCCACCGTGTCGGATTACTACGACCCGTGGAGCTACGACTACGACAATCTGCTGTCCGCCCCGCAGATGGACACCACCCCGGTCGCGCGGCCCAAGTCGCTGATCACCGGTGAGAACACCGATGTCACCTGGGGTGCGAACTGGGACGACTCGCTGGGCTCCGGGCCCGAGCAGGTCGGCAAGGATCCCTTGCTGGCCAAGCTGTCCGAGCAGGTGAAGCTGGAGTTCGAAGAGACCTTCATGTTCTACCTGCCGCGCATCTGCGAGCACTGCCTCAACCCCTCCTGCGCGGCGGCCTGCCCGTCCGGGGCGATCTACAAGCGCTCCGAAGACGGCATCGTGCTCGTCGATCAGGACAAGTGCCGTGGCTGGCGGCAGTGCGTGTCCTCCTGCCCGTACAAGAAGATCTACTTCAACCACAAGACGGGGAAGGCGGAGAAATGTACCTTCTGCTACCCGCGCGTGGAGGTCGGCATTCCGACCGTGTGCTCGGAGACCTGCGTCGGGCGGCTGCGCTACATCGGCGTCATGCTCTACGACGCGGACAAGGTCCTGGAAGCGGCCTCGGTCGAAGAGAACAAGGACCTGTACCCGTCACAGCTGGGCGTGTTCCTCAACCCGCACGACCCGCGCGTGATCGCCGAGGCCGAGCGGGCCGGTATCTCGCCGGAATGGATTCAGGCCGCCCAGGATTCGCCGGTCTACAAGCTGATCGTCGACTACAAGATCGCGCTGCCGCTGCATCCGGAGTACCGCACCATGCCGATGGTCTGGTACGTGCCGCCGCTGTCGCCGGTGGTGGATGTGCTGTCGCAGACCGGGCACGACGGGGAGGATCACAGCAACCTCTTCGGGGCCATCGACGCGCTGCGAATCCCGGTGGAGTACTTGGCGGAACTGTTCACCGCCGGTGAGATCGAGCCGGTGCGCGACTCGCTGCAACGACTCGCGGGCATGCGGTCGTTCATGCGCTCGATCAACCTCGGGCAGGAGCCCGACCTCTCCATTCCGGAGGCGGTCAACCTGGAGCCCGAAGAGATCGAGGCGATGTACCGGCTGCTGGCCATCGCGAAGTACGAGCACCGGTACGTGATTCCCTCCGGCGCGACTTCCCGTGCGCACGAACTGGATTCGCTCGCCACGGGCTGCTCGCTCGATACCGACGGCGGCCCCGGCATGACCGCCTACGACTATGTCGCCGAGAAGTTCCATCTCTCCGACACCAATGGCGCTGCGCCGGACGCGAAGTCGTCGCGCATCAACCTGCTCAACTGGGACGGCAAGAAGACCGACGGTCTATTGCCCGGCAGCGGAAACGGCAACGGCGGCAATGGGAACGGCAACGGCGCCAACGGTCACGCCGCCACCGACGCCGAATCGACGGCTCCCGAACCCACCGGAGCCCCGCGATGAGCCTGCTCAAGCTGCGCCGCCGCCCCGAACCGGCGGTGAGCATGACCGACCAGCAGCGACGCGTGGTCTGGCGCGCCGCCGCCCTGCTCCTCGACTACCCCGGCGAGCAGACGCTGGCCCTGGTCGACGAGCTGGCCGCGGTCGTTGCCGAGCTGCCGGAATCGGTTCGAGCCCAGCTGAATCCGATCCTGGACCACCTTCGCCACACCTCCCCCATCGCGCTGGCCCAGGAGTACGTCGAAACCTTCGACATGCGCCGCCGCGCCAGCCTGCACCTCACCTTCTACGCCTACGGCGACACCCGTAAGCGCGGCATGGCCCTGCTCCGCTTCAAACACGCCTACCGTCACGCGGGCGTCGAACTGGGCGACGAGGAACTCCCCGACCACCTGGCGGTGCTGCTCGAATTCGCCGCCACCGTGGACCCCATCGGCGGCGAACGCCTGCTCGGCGAACACGTCCCCGTGCTGGAACTGCTGCGACTCTCGTTGTCCGACACCGGATCCCCGTACTCCGGCGTCCTGGGCGCGGTAACCGCCACCCTCCCCCCGGTGACCACCGCCGACCGCCGCCGCATAGCCGAATTGGCCGCCCAGGGCCCACCCGAGGAAGAGGTCGGCCTCGACCCCTTCGCCATGGACCCCGTCAGCTTCACCGGATCGGAAGCCCGTCGATGACCCCCACCCTCTGGCTGATGCTGCCCTACGTGGCCTTCACCTCCTTCATCCTGGGCCACCTCTGGCGGTACCGCACCGACCAATTCGGCTGGACCACAAGGTCTTCCCAGGTCTACGAATCCCGCCTGCTCCGCCTCGGCAGCCCCCTGTTCCACTTCGGCATGCTCGGCGTGATCGGCGGCCACGTCCTGGGCGTCCTGATCCCCGAGTCCTGGACCGAGGCGGTCGGCATCTCCGAACACCTCTACCACGTGGTAGCGGTCTCGGCCGGAACCGTCGCCGGCATAGCGGTAATCGCCGGCATCGCCATCCTGCTCTACCGCCGCTGCACCGTCACCGCGGTCCGCAAAGCCACCACCACCAACGACAAGTTCATGTACGTCCTGCTGGCCGGTGCGCTGATCACGGGCCTGCTGAATACGGTCGGCAGCAACCTGCTCTGGGGCACCTACAACTACCGCGAAACCGTATCCCCCTGGTTCCGTTCCCTTTTCACCCTGCACCCGGAACCGGAACTGATGGTCGGCACCCCCTGGACCTTCCAAGCCCACGGCCTGATCGTCCTGACCCTCATCGGCGTCTGGCCCTATACCCGCCTGGTCCACATGTTCTCCGCCCCCATCGGCTACCTGGTCCGCCCCTACGTCGTCTACCGCAGCAAGGAAACCAACGCCCTCGACAAGCGCCGCTACGCCCGCGCCTGGGACTCCCCGGTACTGCCCCCTCGATAGTCGTCCAGCTCGAAGATGATCACGTTTATCTGTGATTCGTCCCTTTGATCCACTTCGACGCCCCACGACACGCCGAGACCGCCTAACCTCGCGGGTGCACAAGTGTTGGCTGGAAGGTGGCAGTAGGCGTGATCGGTACGCGGGCGAAGCTGGATGAACTGGTAAAGATCCTGGAGATCGCTGCGGAACCGGCGGGTGAGGCCGGGGTCGCGAAGCGGGCGAAGAAGGGGATTCCCAGTGTTCGCCAACGGGTGGAGATGCTGCTCGATCGGGGCACCTTCGTCGAGACCGGGGCGCTGGCCCGGCAGCCGGGGCAGCAGGACGCGCTTTACGGCGATGGGCTGGTCACCGGGCACGGGCTGATCGGGGGACGGCCGGTGGTGGTGATCTCGCATGATCAGACCGTGTACGGCGGGTCGGTGGGTGTCACTTCGGCGCAGAAGTTCATGCGGGCGTTGAAGTTCGCGTACGACAATGCGTGCCCGGTGGTGACGATCAACGATTCGGGTGGGGCGCGGATTCAGGATGCGGTGGGATCCATCGCTTCGTTCGGCGATATCTCGCGGGTGCTGGAGAAGCTGTCGGGGTATGTGCCGCAGGTTTCGATCATTCTCGGCAAGTGCGCGGCGGGGTCGGTGTACGGGCCGATCAATACCGATGTGCTGATCGGGACCAAGGATTCGTACATGTTCGTCACCGGGCCGGATGTGATCAAGGCCGTCAACGGTGAGGATGTCAGCGCCGAGGAGCTCGGTGGGGCGGCGGTGCAGGCGCGGCGCGGGACGCTGCACCATGTGGCCGAGACCGAGGAGGCGGCTTACGAGTGGGCTCGGAACTATCTGAGCTACATGCCGACGAGTTGTCTCGAGCAGCCGCCGATCGTGAATCCCGGTCTGGAGCCGGAGATCACGGCGAGTGATCTGGAGCTCGACAAGATCATCCCGGACTCCGATCGCGCCGGCTACGACATGCACGAGATCCTGCTGCGGCTCTTCGACGATGGTGAATTCCACGAGGTCCGGGCCGCATTCGCACCCAACCTGATCACGGGGTTCGCCCGCGTGGACGGCTATCCGGTGGGCGTGATCGCCAATCAGCCACTGGTGCTGGGCGGTTCGATCGATGCGGCCTGCTCGGACAAGTCGACCTACTTCATCCGGCTCTGCGACGCCTTCAATATTCCGCTGGTGTTCGTCGCCGACACCCCGGGCGTGCTGCCGGGGCTGTCGGAAGAGGAAGCGGGCGTGATCATTCGGGGCGGGCGGGTGCCGCGCGCGATCATCGAAGCCACGGTGCCGATCATCAACCTGGTGGTGCGCAAGTCCTACGGCGGCGCGTACGGCATGATGGCGGCCCGGCAGGTCGGGGCCGATATCAGCTTCGCCTGGCCGACCGCCCGCATCGCGGTGATCGGCGCGGAGAGCGCGGTCGATCTACTGGGCAAGCGCCAGCTGGCGGCGGTGGCCGAGGAACATCGCGCCGCGGCGCGCGAGTTCCTGGTCAACCAGTACAACGAGAACATCGCCACCCCGTGGATCGCCGCCGAACGCGGCTACATCGACGCGGTGATCGAACCCTCGACCACCCGTCTCGAAATCCGCAAGGCGCTGCGCCTGCTGCGGGACAAGCCGCCGGTCAAGCCGGAATTCAACCCGCGCAAGCACGCCATCTACCCGATGTAGGGGCTACTTCCCGTACTTCTGGTAGATCGCGTTCGCGACCACCGCATCACCCTGACTCGACGGGTGGAAGAACAGCCCGTCGAGATCGGTGCGGGGATCGAAGACGCCGTTCACCCAGGGCTGCGCGCTGCACAGACCGTGGCCGGCGGTCAGTGTCCGGGCGTCGAGGAAGTCGATGCCCAGCGTGCGGGCGGCATCCTGCTGAGCCTGGTCGATGCGTTCGAAGTACTCGACCACGGCCCGGCCCCGCGGCTGGATGAACGGTGCGACGCCGAAGAAGTTGAGGCAGATGGTCTCGGTGCCCACGGGGAAGAGTTCCTGGTAGCCGACCAGGACGATGCGGGCATTGGGTGCGTAATAGCGGATGTAGGCGACCGTATTGCGCATCCGGGACGCCAGCAGGGCCGCGGAGACGCCGTTGTAGTCGGTCATCCGGCCTTGCGCGACCGACTCCGGACCGCAGCCCTCCGCCAGGTTGAAGACGCAGGTTTGCAGGGACTTCCAGAGCGTCTGGTCGGAGTCGCCCCAGCGATCGTTCAGGCCGAATTGCAGGGTCACCAATTTGGTCCGCGGCCCGAAACCGCCTGCCTCATCGGCCTTTTTGGCCTCCTGAGCCATGCTCCAGCCGGGTCCGCTGTCGATCGAAGCGCCCGGACAGGACACATCGACCATCTGATCGGTGCCGAAGACGCCCATCAGCTTGCCCAGCTGCGCGGGGAAGGCGTTCTTGCCGCGGCGCAGGCAGGTATTGCCCTCGTCCATGAAGTCCCAGGCGTTGGCGGTGAACGAATCACCCAGTACTACAAGTTCTTTCCCCTCGGGGGCCGGACCCGCCCCCACGTTCGCGGCCCCCGTCACCGAGGCCGTGACCGCCACCGCGGCGGCGCACAGCCAGCGTCCACTCTTGCCGAACACCTGAATTCCCTTGTCCCTCTCAGTATCCGGCGCGCGGTTCGAAACCGGGGACGTCGAGGGTGGGCGGGGCCTGCTGGGTCTGCGGCGCCTGCTGGGTCTGCGGGGCGGGCTTGGGTGCGGCGGCCGGCTGGGTCACCACGGGTTCGGGCGCGGCGGGAGCGGCGGGCGCGGCCGGTTCGGTGGCGGCGGGCGCGGGGGCCGGAGCCTCGGTGGTCGGCGCGGGCGCGACCGAGGTGGCCGTGGGCGCCGCGGGGGCGACGACCGCGGTGGTGGTCGTGGGCGTGGCCTCCGATCCGCCGGACGCCTTCTCACCGCCGCAGGCCGCCACCGTACCGAGCAGCAGCACCCCGCCGATCACGGCCGTCACGGCACGCGCGGCGAACATACCCCGGGAAACAGACATCGTCACTACCTCGAATCAGATTCTGAAGTGTCCACATTTCACTTCAGCGGGGATTGTACAAACCCCATCCCCGTTTCCGCCCCGAATCGGAGAACTCCGAGGTAGCGCCCGACGCGGATCAGCTGGCCAGCTCGGCCAAGTTCGGGAAGTTGCTGACCTCCCAGCCGCCGTCCACCACCAGTTCGGTCCCGGTGATGTAGGAGGCGTCGTCGCTGGCCAGGAAGAGACAGGGCGCGGCCACCTGCTCCGGGGTCGCGGCCGCACCGAGCGGGATCCGATCGAGGAACATCTGTTTGGCCGGATCGTAGCCCATGATCGCCGCCACCAAGGGCGTGTCGACGAGGCCGGGCAGCACCGCATTGACGCGAATCCGGTGCGGGGCCAATTCCAGGGCGGCGTTCTTGGAGAACATCACCACGCCCGCCTTGCCGGTGGCGTACGCGCTGCCGCCGGGCATGGGGATGCGGCCGTCCAGCGACGAGATGTTCACGATGGCCCCGCCGCCGCTGTCGCGCATCAGCCGGGCCTCGTGCTTGGTGCAGAGGAAGACGCTCTTCTGGACCAGATCGACGGTGAAATCCCAATCCTCCACGGCGAGATCGGTGATCGCGCCGATCCGGGAGCCGCCCGCCACATTGAACGCCGCATCCAGGCGGCCGAAACGCGCCGCCGCCGCGCCGATTCCGGCTTCGATCTGATCCTCGGCGGTGACATCGGCGACCACGGGCACGAAGGCTTCGCCCAGTTCCGCGGCCTTCTTCCGGAGACCGGGCTCGTCGATATCGAGTCCGACCACGTTCGCGCCCTCGGCGATCAGCGCGGCCGTGATGGCCGCGCCGATGCCGGAGGCCGCACCGGTGACGACCGCGGTGCGGCCATCGAATCTACGTGCAGTCATGAGGTTCTCTCCGAGTTCAGTGCCGGCCGGCGCGCAGGAACTCGCCGGTCCGTTCGGTGCCGAGGATGTCGGCGCGCTCGCCTTCACCGAAGACGTAGCGGCCGTTCACCAGGACCGCGGTGACGGTGGCGTCATTGCGATTCACCATGCGCGACAAGCCGTTGTATTCGGGGACCGGGTTCTCGGCATACTCCTCGAGGCTGTCGTCCAGGCGGGCCGGATCCACGATCAGGACGTCCGCGCGGTCACCGACCCGCAGATGCCCGGCGTCCAGGTCGTACCAGTCGGCCAGCTCACCGGTGACGCGATGGATGGCGTGCTCCACCGTCATGAACGGCCGCCCGGCCTCCTGGGCGCGATGCACCCGCTTCAGGAACCGCAGCCCGAAGTTGTAGAAGGCCATATTGCGCAGATGCGCTCCGGCATCCGAGAAGCCCAGTTGCACACCGGGATCCACCGCCAGCTTGTCCAGCACCGCGGGCCGGTGATTGGAGATGGTGGTGCGCCAGCGGACCTTGGAGCCGTGCTCGACCAGCAGATCCAGGAAGGCATCCACCGGATGCAGTCCCCCGCGCTCCACGCCCACCTGTCCGAAGGTCTTGCCGATCACGGCATTGTCCGGGCATTCGGTGATCTCGGCATCGAAGAAGTCGCGATGCCACACCCGCGGCCCGTACTTCTTCTCGTAATCCTTGCGGAACCAGCGCCGGTACTCCTGATCGGCGAACAGCGCCTGCCGCTTCTCCAATTGGTTGGACAGGTGCAATGCCGCTGCGCCGGAACCGAATTCCTCGAACACCGGCAGATCGATACCGTCCGAGTAGACCTCGAACGGCACCGGCAGATGCTGCCAGCGGAAGTCGCCGCCGAGGCCGTTCAGCACCTTGGCAATCAGCGGGAACATATACGCCACACCGGGAATCGCCTTGATATCGGCGGCCGAGAGCAGGCTGACCTTCAGCCGCGGCCGGAACCAGCCCAGGGTGCTGGCCGCCATGGCGACCAGGCTCTGCGGCCGGGCGACATCGGGACCACCCTGCAAGGCGCGCTTGCGATCTCGCAGAATGCGATTCAGCCGGCGGCGCTCCTTGGTGGTGGCGTAGGTGGACGGCAGCGTGCGCGAACGGCAGGTGTCGCCGTCCAGCTTGTCGAAAAGCAGCTGCTGCGAGGACATTCCGACGAAACCCGCGTCCAGGGCCTCCGTGAGTTTCTGCTCCATGCCGCGCACTTCGGCCTCGGTCGGCTCGGTCTCGGGCCGAGTGGCCCGCTCCAGGCCCATCTGCGCGACCCGGATATCCGAATGCCCGATGAACGCGGCGAGATTCGCGCCCAGCGGCAGGGACTCCAGCGCCGTCACATAGCTGTGCGCGCTGTTCCAGGTCTTGAGCCGGTCCACCGCCTCGACCACGTGCGTCCGCGGGATGGCCTCCACCCGCCCGAAAAGATCCCCGGCAGCGGTCCCGCCGACGTGCACGGTGGAGAGCGAACAGGAACCGAGCAGGATGGTGGTGACGCCGTGCCGCAACGATTCCGACAGCGTCGGGTCGAGCAGCACCTCCACGTCGTAGTGGGTGTGGATATCGACCATGCCGGGCAGCACCCAGCGATCGGCGGCGTCGATGACCCGCCCGCAACCGGTCTCGTCCAGGGGTTCGGCGCTCACCGCCGCCACCCGGCCGTCCTTGATGCCGAGATTACGGATGGCCGAGGGCGCACCGGTCCCGTCGAACCAGCGCCCGTTCTTGATAATGGTGTCGTACATGGCGATTCACTCCCCCAATGTCAGTTCGCGCCGCAGTACCTTGCCGGTGGCGTTGCGCGGCAGGGAATCAGCGGTGATGAGCCAGCGCGCCGGCACCTTGAAGTAGGCCAGCCGGTCGGCGACGTGAGCGCGCAGCTCGTCCTCGGTGATCGCCTCCGGATCGGCGACCACCACGATGGCGGCCACCTCCTGCCCGAGATCCTCGTGCGGGATGCCGATCACGGCCGATTCCAGCACCTGCGGATGCTCGTCCAGGGCGTTCTCGATCTCCTGCGGATAGACGTTCTCGCCGCCGCGCAGCACCAGGTCCGAACGGCGGCCGGAGATGTAGAGCTTGCCTTCGCGCAGGGTGCCGTAGTCGCCGGTGCGCAGCCAGCGGTTCTCGTCGATGGACGCCTTGGTGGCGGCCTCGTCGTTCCAGTAGCCGAGCATGACGTACGGGCTGCGGATGCAGATCTCGCCCTCTTCGCCGTCCGGCGCGGTCCGGCCCTCGGGATCGCGGATCTCGAGCGCGACGCCGACCACCGCGCGGCCCACCGTCTCGTTGTCGGCGGCCAGCTCCGGCGGGGTCGCGACGGTCGCCGCGGTACCGGATTCGGTGCAGCCGTAACTGGTGGTGAGGCCCTGGAGGGCGACCGGGAAGTGCTCGCGCAGCCGCTGCACCAGCGCCGGGGAGGCCGGGGCGGAGTTCAGCGAGAACGCGGTCAGCGAGGACAGATCGAACTTCGAGATGTCCACGCCCAGAATGCGATTGGCCAGCGTCGGCACCGCCGCCCAGTTGGTGACCCGCTCGGTCTCCACCAGTCGCAGCAGCGATTCGGCGTCGAAGGCGCCGGAGGTCGGGAAGACCACGGCGTCGCCGGTGGTCAGGCGCGGGATCGACAGGTTGTGCAGGCTCGCGATGTGGAACAGCGGCATGGTGGCCAGATAGCGGCGGCCGGCCGGGGAGCCGTCCCAGGCCAGACCGCGGAATCCGGCGGCGAGGGCATCCATGAAGCGGTGGTAGTCGGCGACGGCCACCATATTGCGCTGGGTGTGCACCACGCCCTTGGGCCGCCCGGTGGTGCCGGAGGTATAGAGGATGACCGCGGGATCGTCCTCGGACACTTCGGCGGCCGGGGTTTGACCCGCGAATTCCGCGATCAGCGCGGGCAGGTCGGTCTCCATGGTGAGCACCGGGATATCGGTGCCGGTCGCGGTCGCGGCGGCGGCGCGCTTGGCGTCGGCGATCACCACCTTCGGCGCGGAATGCTCCAGGCCGTAGGCGATTTCGCGCGGGGCCCACCAGGCGTTGTACCCGACCGGGATGGCACCCAGGCGCTGCGCCGCCCAGAAGGTCAGCACCCATTCGGGGTTGTTGGCGGCCAGGATGCCGACCCGGTCGCCCTTGCCGACCCCGTACCGCTGCGCCAATGCGGCGGCCAGCGCGCCGGCGGCGGCGTAGTGCTCGGCGAAGGTGTAGCGGGTGCGCTCGGACACCAGATAGTCGCGATCACCCAGCGCCCGTGAGGCTTCCAGCAGTTCCAGCAGTGAACCGGCGCGCTTGCGGAACACCGGCTGCGGTGCGCCCAGCACCTGTTCGACGGTCATCTCGAACGGCCCGTCGGGCCCGGTCAGCTTCCCGGCGACTTGGGCCGCGAGTGCCTGGAGGTCAACGGCATTGGTCATGAGTCAAGTCCTCGAATCTCGTTCAGTTGCCGTGGACCGCCGCGAACGTCGCCTTCAGGTAGGCGTCGGCGCGTTCGGAACCGATCAGGCCGGGGGCCATGCGGTTCATGGCGTAGGCGAAGGTGACCCGGTGGTCCAGGTCGTTGACCACGAAGGCGCCGCCCAGTCCGGCCCACCAGCACACCCGGCCGTCCGGAACGTGCGGAGCGGTCTGTTGCTGGGGCAGACCGTAACCGATGCCGAAGCGCAGCGGCAGCATGATCGCCAGATCCACGCCGTCGATCTGCTGCTCGAAAATTCGGTCGATGGTCTTGGGCGACAGCAACTCCCGGCCGCCGAGCGTGCCGCCATTGCTGATCAGCGACTGCACGCGGGCGATGGAACGGGCATTGCCGTGCCCGCCCATGCCGCCCAGCTCGGCGGCCTGCCATTCGGGGGTGCCGACCTCGGCGAAGTCCAGCAGCGGCTGGAACAGCGTCTTGAACATGACGCTGTCCTGCGGCAGCAGCGACTGATCGAACTCCGGCAGCTCCGGCGGGATCAGCGCGGCGATCCGATCGAATTCGCTTGCGGGCGTGCCGATATGGAAGTCGGCACCGAGCGGCCCGGCCAGCTCCTCGGCGAAGAACCGGCCCAGCGGCCGGCCGTCGATGCGCCGGATCAGCTCGCCGATCAGATGCCCGTAGTTCATGGCGTGGTAGCCCGACGCGGTGCCCGGCTCCCACCACGGGGCCTGCGCCGCCAGCCGGGCGGCGGCGGCCTCGGTGTCGTAGATATCGGCGAGCACGATCGGCGCTTCCCACCCGGACACCCCCGAAGTGTGCGAAAGCAGGTGCCGCACTTCGATATCCGCCTTGCCATTGGCCGCGAACTCCGGCCAGTACGCGGCCACCTCGGCATTCAGGTCCAGCTCGCCGCGCTCGACCAGCAGCAGCGCGCACAGCGCCGTCATGGTCTTGGTGATCGAGAAGGTATTGACCAGGGTGTCGGCCTTCCAGCGCACCGTCCGCTCCCGGTCGGCCCAGCCACCCCACAGATCGACCACCGGTTCGCCGTCCACCACCACGCAAACCGACGCGCCCAGTTCCGCACCGGACTCCACCTGTTCGGTGAAAACGGTTCGGAGCTCGGCGAATTCGTCGCCGCAGAATCCAGCCACATTGCTCATCTGCCCGCTCCCGTCTAAACCTTGACCGCGGCGCGGCTCTTGACCGGCAACTCGTGACCGTAGGTGGCGGCGCGCTTGGCGCCGGCCGCCAGTTCCTGCTTCAGCTCGCGGACGTAGACGTCGAAGTCGATCTGAATGGTGTGCCGGGGCGAGTTGTAGTAGCGCTCGGCGCGCAGTGCCTCGGCCTGCTTCGCGGCGGCGGTCATCTCGGTCTCCGAGGGCAGCCGGTAGTTGCCGGTCAGATAGGCGGCGACCAGCTTGGACTGCTGCTCGGCGAAGTTCACCAGCGTCGGCATCGGCTGGGCCAGACCGAGATAGAAGAGATTGTCGATGCCCGGCTTGACCATCTGCCGCCACAGCGGGAGCTTGTTCGCCTCGTCCGGGCGCAGCGCCGGATCGGTGAAGAACGGGAAGCTGATGTGATACCCGGTGGCGCACACCACCACATCGACCTCTTCGGTGCTGCCGTCCGCGAAATGCACGGTGCGGCCCTCGAATCGGGTGATGGCGGGCTTGAAATCGATATCGCCGCAGCCGACCCGGTGCAGGAACTCCTCGCTCGCCGACGGATGCGCCTCGAACGGCAGATGATCCGGCTTGGGCAGGCCGTAATCCTCCATGCGGCCGCGGTTCTTGACCACGAAGCGCTGCTTGAGCTTGAGCGCCACCTTCGGCGGCATCCAGGCCGGAACCACCTGCGTGTCACCGACTTTGCCGTTCACGTACTTGGGCAGCACCCAGACGCCGCGGCGAGCCGAGACCCACAGCTTCTCGGCGATGAACTTCTGCGACAGCTCCGAGGCGACGTCCAAGCCCGAATTGCCCATGCCCACCACGACGATGCGCTTGCCGCGCATATCGATCGGGTCGAACGGGTCGTTGTAGGCATGCGAGTGCAGCAGGACGCCGTCGAATTCACCCGGATAGTCGGGGGTGCGGGGGTCCCAGTGATGGCCGTTGGCCACGATCAGCGCGTCGAAGATCTCGGTATCGCCCTGGTCGGTGGTGACCGCCCAGTTGCCGTCGGCATCCCGCTCGGCGCCGATCACCTTGGTGTTGAACCGGATTCGGTCCCGGAAGCCGAAATGATCGACGTAATCCTTGAAGTACTGATGCAGCTGCGAGTGGTGCGGGAAGTCCGGCCACTCCGCGGGGGCCGGGAAGTCCTCGAACTGCAAGCGGTACTTGGAGGTGTCGATGTGCAGGCTCTGATAGCAGGCCGACATACCGTTCGGGTTCTTGTAGTACCAATTGCCGCCCACCTCGTCCGAGGCTTCGTAACAGACGAACGGAATGCCGTATTCGGCCAGTCTTTTCGCGGCGGTGATGCCCGACGGACCAGCGCCGATGACGGCGACCCGGGGCAACTCACGTGTATCCAATTGACTCTCCTGCGGGACGTGACGTGGCACACACGCTAGCACTCGCTAGACAGCGTGTCTAGTGAGTGAACGTGCGTCTATCATCAGTGGCGTGACCCGGATATCAGACGTCGATCCCACCGCCCGCCGCACGTCGCTGCGCGATGAACAGAAACGGCTCACCCGCAGCCGGCTCATCGAAGCGGCCAAGGGGCTGTTCACCATCCAGGGCTACGCACCGGTCCGGGTGGACGACATCGCCGCGGCCGTCGGATGCAGCCGCGCCACCTTCTACCTGCACTTCACCGGGAAGCCGGATGTATTGCGCGCCATCGCCGCCGAGGGGACGCTGCCCAGCGTCCAGCACTTCTACGAGGACCTCGACCATGTGCTCGACACCGGTTCGCGGGAGGAGTTCGCGGCCTGGATGCGGCGGGCCATCGACTGGTTCCAGGAGTACAAGGACCTGCTGCCCGCATGGGACGAGGCGACGACGCTGGAACCGGAGTTCCGGGAGGTGGCGCGGGAGGGCATCACCTCGCTGCCGAATGTGATGACCTCGTATCTGTCGCGCTGGCCCGCGGGGCGGCAGCAGGAGGCGCGGTTGCGGATCGAACTGCTGGTGGCCCAGTTGGAGCGGTTCTTCACCCGCTGGGCCATGCAGGGCACCATCGACGTGTCCGCCGAGGAGGCGGCCACGGTGCTCACCGACATCTGGTTCCCGGCCCTGCAAACCCCGGGCGCCGAGTAAAACTAAAAGATCCCCTTTCACATTCTCCGGAATGCTGAAAGGGGATGCGGAGTGGGTAGTTTCGAACCCTTACGAGGCGGACACCCGGGCGCGTTCCAGTTCCCAGAATGCGCGCAATGCGGTCACCCGGCCCTGCTCGTTCACGCGATAGGTGGCCACCAGATCCACTTCGACGACGCGGCCGGGCTGGGCGCTGACAATGGTGCCGACGAATGCCACCTCGGCGCCGCAGGCGTACGAATCGGCCCAGCGGAATTCGATGGCGCTGGGCGCGATGGCCCTGTCCCAGAACGCCGCAATGGCTTCGAGGCCCGAATGACCCTCGCCCGCCGGGTCGTACGGGGACTTGCCGATGGGATCCTCGACCCGCGCATCCGGGGCGAAGAGCGCCAGCCAGTCGGCCTTACGATGGGCGCGGACGGCGGCCTGCGAGGCGAAACCGGCTCGGCGGGCGGGATGTTCGGCGGACATGGGCAAATCCTGCCGCGCGGGCCCGCCGCGGCCGCGCGCCGGTTCCGGCCAGCGGGAATCCGATTCGGCTCACCGATATCGGACCTTGATCCGGCCGTGAACGTTGCATGATGAGGCCCGCAAACGTTGCATTGCGATAGCTAATCGCTAGTAATCGTGATGGAGATCACCGGGCACGAATCGGGCCGATGCCCAGCGGCACCGGCCCGAATCGAATTGTGAAATTCACGCGTTTCAGCGAATGACCCCGGTGTAACCGGTCCACGCCTGCCCCTGGAAGGAGGCGCCGACGCCCGGGTGGGTCATGACTTCCTGGCACTGCTCGGCGGTCAGGCCGTAGAAGGCACAAGCGTTCGCCGGGTCGGCGCCGATGATGCCGTCCTCGGCCGAAGCGGTACCGAAAGTACCGGCGGCGACAGCGGCGAACAGGCCCGCGGTGACAGCGAATTTCTTCAAGATGGGATCCTCCCGATCAATATGGAAATGTCTCTCCCGAGAGTCGCACGTAATCGTGCAACCGCCAAGTCATCGTAGTTTCCCGCGTTTCGTTTCATCCCGTTCCCGCTACCGAATTCGGATGCGCCGCAGCGCCATAGCGATCTCCCAGCAAACCTGCTGGCAGCCGGTACGCCCGAGACAGGCCGGTCTGAACCGCGCTTCGAGGCAAGAAGGAGATAAGACGGTGGCCCGCCCTGAACGGGCGGGCCACCGGGACAAATGAATTCGCGGTCGACCTGAGCGCGGCGATCAAGCCACGCGCGGGGCGGTCAAGCCGCATGCCGCAGTCAAGCCACGCGGGGCCGTCAACCACGCGCGACGGTCAAACCACGCAGGCCCGTCGAGCCACGCGGGGCCGTCAACCACGCGCGACGGTCAAACCACGCAGGCCCGTCGAGCCACGCGGGGCCGTCGAGCCATGTGCGACGGTCAAACCATGTGCGGCGGTCAAGCCACGCGTGCGGCGGTCAGGGTACCGGCGGCGGCGTAGTAGCGGTCGGCCAGTAGCCGGACTACGGCCGGGTGGACGCCGATGGGTTCGGCTACGCCGTCCGCGCCCGCGTTGTGCAGGCGCTCGTGAAAGAGGCCGTGCGCCAACAGGTATGAGGCGACGAATACTCGTTTCGCGCCGGCGGCTCGCAGTTCTGCGATTACCTCGGGCACTCGTGGCTCGCCGGTGGCGATGTAGGCGACCCGGACGGGGGCCGCGATCTGCTCGGCCAGCAGGCCGGCGGCGCGCCGGACATCGTGGCGTGCACGGGCATCGGAGGATCCGGCTGCCGCGAAGACGACGGCGTCGCCGGGGCGCCAGCCCGCGCTGCGCAGCCGCATCCGCATGACGGCGGCCAGGGCCGGATCGGGGCCCATGGCGGGGGTGACCGCGACGGCGTCGTGCTCGCTCGCCGTCACTTCCCGCGGGACGTCCTGGTAGACGTGGTAGCCGGAGGCGAGGAAGGCCGGAACCAGTACGGCCGGAACGCCTTCCAGGTCGCGGAGCACCTCGGCGGGTGAGGGGCCGAGGACATCCACGAAGGCCGTCCGTACGCGCGGCGCGTCGGCGGCGAACCCACGCGACGGTGACGATGCGGCCCCGAAAGCCGCACCGGCACCGGTCAACTCCGCGCTCGGACCGAACGCGGGAGACGGTGCGCCGAGCTCGCGGGCCACGGCCTCGGCGAGCTCGGCGATCATCTGCACGCCCTTGGTGCTTCTGGTCCCGTGGGCGACGAGCACCAGGGCGGGGGTGCTCACCATGCCCCCGATATGGGAGCCCGGCGAATCCCGCGCACCGGCACTCCGGAACCCGAGACCGGCGACGACGGGGCCGGATAACCCGCGCCCCGGGGGCGTGGCGGAATCGGCTGGGCCGCAGCTCTTCCCGCGGCCGACGGTGCTGGGTGGTGAGGCGTGCCGGCCGGCGCGCCCGGAATGCCCTGCGGTGCGGCGGCGCCGGGGACGGCCGACGGGCGGCCCGTGGCCGCGGCGTTACCACGCGCGGCACGCACTGCGGCCGGGTCGACGCCCGTTACCGGATGCGCCACAGCAGGATCGGTGGCCGCGGATGCCGGGGTCGGAGCGGCCGCGGGGCGACCCGGGAGGGGTTGGGAGGCAATCGGTCCGGTGCCGGGTGCGATGTCCGGCGTGGCCGGGAGGCCGGTGCTCGCGGGGCGTCCGGGCAGGCCCTCGGATGAGGGGCGGCGGGCGGCGGGCGACGATGCGCCCGGACGGGCCACGCTCGTCGGATGCGTCGATCCCGCGGACGGTACGGCCGCCGGGCGCGCGGCGCCGTTCAGCGGACGATCGGGGCGCTGGGTGGATTGCGACCGGGTGTAGTCGGGACGGTTGCCCAGACCGGGGGTACGGCCCGGGAAAGCGTTGCGGGCGTTGAGGTTCGATCCGGGCTGCCCGGCCGGGTGGGGTGCGGTCAGGTGCGGCGGGTCGGAGCGGTTGTCGTCGGCGCATTCGGCCGGGTCGAGGGCGAGGCGATAGCCGCGTTTGACGACGGTTTGGATGGCTTTGGGAGAGCCGAGGCCGGCGCGCAGGCGGGCGATGGCGGTCTCCACGGCGTGGGTGTCGTCACCGCCGCCGGGGAGGGCGGAGAGCAGGTCTTCGCGGGAGACCACCCGGCCGGGCTGGCGCGCCAGGGAGCGCATCAAAGCCATTGGGGCGGGGGCCAATTGGCGAACCTGGCCGTCGACCACCACGCAGCCGCCGCGGACGCTCAGGATGTGGCCGGCGGCCTGGATGCGGTTGGCGCGCCGGGGCAGTTCCTCGGCGACGTGGCGGGCCAGCGCGCCGAGGCGGGCGCGGCCGGGCATGGAGCAGGGGACGCCGAGTTCTTCCAGCGGTGCGGCGGTGATGGGTCCGACGCAGGCGGGCAGGACGCGGGTGCGCAGGGCGTGCAGGACGGCCTCGAGCAGACCGGTTTCCTTGGCGCGCATGAGCAGTGAGGCCACGGCGGGGGCGCTGGTGAAGGTCACGCAGTCCAGGCCCGCGGTGACAATGCCCTCGATGAGGCGATCCATCGGGGTGCGGTCCTCGGGCGGAATCCACCGGTAGACCGGGACCGGCACGACATCCGCACCGGCACAACGCAATACCTCGCAGAAGTCCGGGACCGGCTCCCATTCGGTGGTGGCCCCGTGCAGCTGCACCGCGATCCGCACGCCTTCGACGCCCTGAGCCAGCAGGTGATCGAGAACCTCGGCGGAGGATTCGGAGGCGGGTGACCACTCCTCGCGGAGTTCGGCGGCGCGAATGGCGCCCTTGGCCTTCGGGCCGCGGGCCAGCATGCGGTGTTCGCCGAGCGTGTTGCGCAGGTCCTCGGCCAGGCCCCAGCCTTCGGCGGCCTCCATCCAGCCGCGGAAGCCGATGCCGGTGGTGGCGACGGTGATCTGCGCGGGTTCGTCCACCAGCTGGCGGGTCACCCGCTCCAGCTCGGTGTCGTCGGCCAGCGGAATGATCCGGATGGCCGGTGCGGTGACGATATTCGCGCCGCGCCGGGTGAGCAGCGTGCCGAGCTCGTCGGCCCGGCGGGCGGCGGTGATGCCGACGGTGAAGCCGGCCAGCGGGGTTCCAGGGTCGGTCTCCGTCATGCCCCACCGTCCAGCGCGATGGGCTCGTTCGACACTCCGACCACACCATCCGACACGCGCACCGCGTAGACCGGCAGCGAGGCCGTGTCGTCATCCAGGCAGCGGCCGTCGATCAGCGAGAAAGCCTGCTTGAGCAGCGGCGAGGCCACCACCGGTTCACCGGAGCGATCGCCCACGATGCCGCGCGACATCACCGCGGCCCGGCCGAACGGATCGATATTGCCGACGGCGTACAGGTTTCCGTCGGTGCTCAGGAACAGGGCGGCCTGCCGGCCACCCTTCAACAGAACCGCCACGCCGCGGCCGGGAATCAGGTAATCCAGTCTGCATGCCTGGGTCCAACCCGCGATGGATGCGGTAGCAGTGCTGGGTGTGTCGATCACGGTCATCGGTAACTCTCCTCCGAACGCCTTAACTATTGGTACCGACGTCCTGTTTCCAGGCGGTTAAGCGGTCATTTCCCCTGAGTGGCGGCGGCTGCGGTTTCCGCCACACCGACCGGAATGTCCGGAATTCCGAGCAGTACGGGCACCTTGCGCTCGCCGCTCTCGTCGAACGAGATGGTCGGGTCCGACTCTTCGGGCGCGTTCACGAAGGAAACGAAGCGCGACAGCTTGCCCTCGTCCTCGAGCACGGCGGCCCATTCGTCCTTGTAGCCGTCGACGTGCTTGGCCATGGCCGCCTCCAGCTCGTCGGCGATACCCAGGCTGTCGTCGCAGACCACGGCCTTCAGGTAGTCCATGCCACCCTCGAGCGCCTCCTGCCACGGCGCGGTGCGCTGCAAGCGGTCGGCGGTGCGGATGTAGAACATCAGGTAGCGGTCGATGTACTTGATCAGCGTCTCGTCGTCGAGCTCACCGGCGAGCAGCACCGCGTGCTTCGGGGTCAGACCGCCGTTGCCGCCGACGTACAGGTTCCAGCCGTGCTCGGTGGCGATGACGCCGACGTCCTTACCGCGCGCCTCGGCGCATTCGCGGGCGCATCCGGAGACGGCCAGCTTCAGCTTGTGCGGGGAACGCAAACCGCGGTAACGCTTTTCGAGCAGCACCGCCATGCCGACCGAGTCCTGCTGGCCGTAACGGCACCAGGTGGAGCCGACGCAGGACTTCACCGTGCGCAGCGATTTGCCGTACGCGTGCCCGGATTCCATGCCCACGTCGACCAGGCGCTTCCAGATGGCCGGCAGCTGCTCGACGCGCGCGCCGAACAGGTCGATGCGCTGACCACCGGTGACCTTCACGTACAGGTCGAACTCCTTGGCCACCTCACCGATGGTGATGAGCTGCTCCGCGGTGACCTCGCCGCCGGGCATGCGCGGCACCACCGAGTAGGTGCCGTTCTTCTGGAGGTTGGCCAGGAAGTGATCGTTGGTGTCCTGCAACGCCGCCTGCTCGCCGTCGAGGATGTGATCGCTCGAGGTGGAGGCCAGAATCGAGGCCACGGTCGGCTTGCAGATATCGCAGCCGGAGCCCTTGCCGTGCTTGGCGATCAGCTCCGAGAACTTGCGGATGCCGGTGGACTGCACGATGTGGAACAGTTCGGCGCGCGACTGCGAGAAGTGCTCGCAGAGCGACTTGGAGACCGCCACGCCCGACTGCTCCAGGAGCTTCTTGAGCATGGGAACGCAACCGCCGCAAGAGGTTCCGGCATTGGTGCAGCTCTTGATGGCCGGCACATCGCAAGCCCCGTCCGCGATGGCCCCGCAGATCGAACCCTTGGAGACGTTGTTGCAGGAGCAGATCTGGGCGTCGTCGGGCAGCGCGTCGGCACCCAGTTCCGCACCGGCCGGGGAGATCAGCGCGGCCGGGTCGGCGGGCAGCGGGCGGCCGACCAGCGGACGCAGCGCCGAGTACTGCGAGGCGTCGCCGACCAGGATGCCGCCGAGCAGGGTCTTGGCATCGTCGGAGACGACGAGTTTGGCGTAGGTGCCCTTGGCGGCGTCGTGCAGCACCACCGAGAGCGCGCCCTCGGTCTTGGCGTGCGCGTCACCGAAGCTGGCCACGTCCACCCCGAGCAGCTTCAGCTTGGTGGACATATCGGCGCCCGGGAACTCGCCCGCGCCGCCGAGCAGCCGGTCCGCCACCACTTCGGCGGTGCTGTAACCGGGAGCCACCAGGCCGTAGCAGACACCCTCGACCGCGGCGACCTCACCGATGGCGTAGATGTTCGGGTCGGAGGTCCGCAGCCCCAGGTCGGTGATGACGCCACCGCGCGGGCCGACCTCCAGGCCGGCGGACTTGGCGATCTCGTCGCGCGGTCGCACACCGGCCGCGAAAACCACCAGGGCCGCGCGCAATTCGGTCTCGTCGGAGAAGGTCACCTTGAGTCGTTCGGCGGCCGCGGCCTCCGCATCGGCCTCGATGGAGGAGGTGCCGACGCCGGTGTGGATCTCCAGCCCCAGCCCGGAGACCAGCTGGTGCAGGATCGCGCCGCCGCCCTCGTCGACCTGGGCGGGCATCAGCCAGTTGTTGAATTCGACGACGTGCGGGGTCATGCCCAGCAGGCGCAGCGCGTTGGCCGCCTCCAGGCCGAGCAGACCGCCGCCGACCACCAGGCCGACCGCGCCCGGACCGGCCGCCTCGGCCGCCGCGCGGATGCCGTCCAGGTCTTCCAGGGTGCGGTAGACGTAGCAGCCTTCGCTGTCGTGGCCCGGCACCGGCGGCACCCAGGCGTAGGAGCCGGTGGCGAGAACCAGTGCGTCGTAACCGATCACGTCGCCGGTGGAGGTGGTGACCTTGCGGGCGGCCTTGTCGATGCTGTCGGCCTTCACACCGAGGCGCACCTCGACCAGGTCGTCGCCCTCGTACTCGTTGCCCGGCAGGGCGAGCGCGGAGGTCTCCCAGGTGCCGACGTAGGACGAGAGCCCGACGCGGTCGTAGGCGGCCAGCTTCTCCTCGCTGAGCACGATGATCTGCCAGGCGCCGGCCTCGTCACGGGAGCGCAGGGCCTCCACGAAACGGTGCCCGACCATGCCGTGGCCGACGACGATGGCTGTCTTGCGTTCGATGCTCTGGGTCATGACAGTCCCTTTCGCGGTTGGTCGAGTCAGGCTCGCGTGGAGGTGGACGTGGAGTCGGTGGCGGAGGCGCCGGATTCGGCCTCCAGCACCAGGGCCTCGGCCTCGACGACGACGTCGGAGTCGGAGGCCAGCGAGCGGACACTCGGACGGCGCATGAAGACCGTCCAGCAGACCACCGCGCACACCACGTAGAAGGCCATGAACACCCAGAACGCGGTGGTGGCGGATTTGGTGGAGGCGTAGGAGGTGCGCAGCATCAGGTTGATGCCGACGCCGCCGAGCGCGCCGATGGCGCCGACGAAGCCGATGAGCGCACCGGAGGTGTTCTGGGCCCAGGCCGCGCGAGTGGCCGAATCACCGGGCACCGAGCGGGATTTCGCCGCGAACACGGAAGGGATGATCTTGGTGACGGCCCCGTTGCCGAAACCCGAGATGACGAAGAGCGCGGTGAAACCGATGATCATGGCGCCCAGCACCGCGCCCTTGGGGCTGCCGGTCCCGTCACCGATGGTGGAGGCCACCGCCACCACGATCGCGGCCGCGGTCATCGCGCCGAAGGTGTAGAGGGTGACCCGGCTGCCGCCGATCTTGTCGGCCCACTTGCCGCCGTAGGGGCGGGCGAGCGAACCGAGCAGCGGCCCGATGAAGGCGATCTGCGCGGCGTGCAGCGCGGCCTGCGCGGGGGTCTCGCCGCCGGCCTTGAAGCTGATCTGCAAGACCTGACCGAAGGCGAAGCTGTAGCCGATGAAGGAACCGAAGGTGCCGATGTAGAGGAAGGCGATGGCCCACGACTGCGGCACCTTGAGCGCCTTCAGCATGTAGGACAGGTCGGCCTTCTGGTTCTTGACGTTGTCCATGTACATCGCCGCGCCCATGGCCGCCACGATGACCAGGGCCAGGTAGATCAGGCAGATCACCGAGGCATTGCCGTAGGCGTTGCCCAGCGTCGCGATCACCGCGAGGCCGATCAGCTGCACCACCGGCACGCCGATATTGCCGCCGCCCGCGTTCATGCCCAGCGCCCAGCCCTTCAGGCGCTGCGGGTAGAAGACGTTGATGTTCGACATCGACGACGAGAAGTTGCCGCCGCCCAGGCCCGCGAAGGCCGCCACGATCAGGAACGTCGTGAACGAGGTCCCCGGCTGGTTGATGAAGTACAGGGTCAGCAGCACCGGCACCAGCAGCGCCAGCGCGCTGAAGATGGTCCAGTTGCGGCCGCCGAACTTGGCGGTGGCGACGGTGTACGGGATTCGCATGAACCCGCCGACCAGGGTGGGCACCGCGCCCAGGAAGAACTTCCCGGCGGTATCGATGCCGAACTGATCGGTCGGCATGAACAGCACCATGACCGACCAGATGGACCACACCGAGAATCCGATGTGCTCGGCGAAGACCGACCAGATCAGATTCCGGCGGGCGATGTCCTTACCACCGGCTTCCCAAGCCTCGACATCTTCCGCATCCCAGTGCTCGATGTCGTGCTTGCGCTTGAGCGTCGTCAACAAGGGGGCCCTCCTGAAATCTGGATGACCCAAAGGTAGGAAACCGGTATTGCGCCGATGCTGCGCGAAATGACCGTTAAATCAACGGTTGCTCACGATTCCCCGGGATAGAGCGTGAGAAGTGGGCTTATGTTTCGCCCATGTGACACAAGCGTTTCCGCGCGTCACGAAACGCCTGAAAACGCGAAAACGACCCGTGAGGTGAGAGCCCTGCCACAAAGCATGGGCGAAACCTCACGGGTCGGCAACTCGAAGCGTGAAATCAGTTCCAGGTGTCCTCGAGCATGCGCGGCTTGCACGCCAGCCAGGCGCCGCCGACCAGAACCAAGACGGCCAGGGTGAGGAAGGCGAAGGGCAGCAACCAGCCACCGGTCATCGAATGCAACGCCCCGAACAGCACGGGACCGATGCATGCCACGGCGTAGCCGACGCCCTGCGTGAAGCCGGACAGCGCGGCAGAACCGGCGGCGGTCCGGGTGCGCAGGTTGATCAAGGTGAGGGCCATGGGGAAGGTCGAGGGACCCAGGCCCAATGCGATCACCCACAGCAGCGGCGCGCTCATCGGCGCGATCAGCAGGCCCGCGAAGCCGATGAAGAAGAAGACGGCGCAACCGATCACGACGGGGAAGGGATTGGCCATGCGGCCCACCACGATCGGCGCGGACAGGGCGGCCACCAGGCCGACCAGCGCGAAGATGCCGACCATACTGCCGCCGAAGGAGGCGCCGGCCCCGGCATCGCTGAAGATGGTGGGCATCCAGGTGAACATGGAGTAGGTGGTCAGTGAGGTCATGCCGAACATCAACGCCATGCCCCAGGCCAGCGGCGACTTCCACACCTTGCCGATGGATTCGGCTGTGTCCGCGGGCATTTCGGTGCTGTCCGCACGGGCGGCCTCGCGCCGGACCCGCAGCACGCCGATCCACGGCAGCGCGGCCAGCACCGCCAGCAGCGCCCACATGCCGAGCGAGACCCGCCAGCCGTGCGCGTCCGCGACCGGCACCGTGATCAGCGCCGGGACGACCGTGCCCAGCTGCACCATGACGATATAGACGGCCGACAGCAGCGCGAGGCGATCGGAGAAGTACCGCTTGACCAGCGGCGGGATCACCACGTTGCCGATGCCCATGCCGGTCAGCGCGAGCGCGGAGAAGGCCAGCAGTTCCCAGGTCTCGGGGACCAGGGCGCGCACGGCCGAGCCCGCGGCGGTCATGCCCATGGCGATGAGCGCGGTCTTCTCCAGGCCGAAACGCCGGGTCATGATGGGGGTGAGCAGGCCGGCGACCGCGAACATGGCCGTCGGCAGCATGCCGAAGACGCCGATGACGGCGGTGCCGTAGCCGATGTCGTCGCCGATGCGGGATGCCAAGGGCGTGAACGCGGTGACGGCGATGCGCAGGGTGAGCGCGGACATCAGGATGGCGGCCAGTACCAGCAGGCGGCCTTCGACGAGACCGCGCCGGGTGCGGACCTTGCGATGCGCTTCGGCCGGATGGCGTTGGTCGAAGGGCAGGCTCCGCCCGGTGGCGGTGGTCTCATCGAAGGTCGCAGTCACCGACAAATCATAGGATGACCCGATGATGTGATGCAACGAATGTGAGGCACGGTACGCTGTCAAACGTGCAACCAGTCCGGCGCACGAGCCTCATCGCCCAGGTGACAGAGCAGCTTCGTGCCGAAATCCGTTCCGGCCGTTGGCCCGTCGGCTCCCGTATCCCCACCGAGCCGGAGCTCACCGAGCTCACCGGCACCGGTCGGAATACCGTCCGCGAGGCCGTGCAGGCGCTCGTCCACGCGGGGATGGTCGAGCGCAGACAAGGCTCCGGGACCTACGTCATCTCCACCTCCACCCTCGGCGGCGCGCTCACCGAGTACTTCGCCGATGCCGAGCAGCGCGACATCCTCGAACTGCGCCGCGCCCTCGACACCACCGCCGCCTCACTCGCCGCACAACGCCGCGACGACGCCGACGTGGCCGAGCTGGAGCGGCTGCTGGAAGAACGCCGGCGGTGCTGGGAGAGCAACTTCGAGGCCGCCATCGACGCCGATGTGCAGTTGCATCGAGCCATCGTGGTCGCCAGCCACAATGCGGTATACCTCGAGTTCTACGACTCGCTGCTGCCGGTCATCGAGGCCGGGATCCGTTCCCGCAGCGAGAAATAGGGCGAGGCGTACCACGCCGAGCACGCCGAGTTGGTGCGAGCGGTGGTGGACGGCGACGCCGAGCGGGCGGCGCGGGCGGCAAATTGTTTCCTTGGTTCACTAATTGCCGAATACCCGGACGCACGATAAGAATTCCAGGTAACCGAGAGGTCACCGTGCGAAACGCCGAGAGGTGAGCCGGAATTACCCCGGTCGTCACCGAAAGCGACGTCGGCGTAACGACGCCTTCGTACGGTAGATCGCGACCGCAGGGACACTCCCGGGCAATACATTTCAGCCCGGGGCTCACGATGAGGGGCGGTCGTCATCTCGAGAGGAACGCGCCCATGGCAACCACCGCCGCGCCGGAAATAAGCAGCTTCACCTACCAGAAACGGGGCCGCTGGCTCAAGACTTGGGAGCCGGACAACGCTGAATTCTGGGAAAACGGGGGTAAACAAACCGCCCGCAAAAACCTGATCTTCTCGGTATTCGCAGAGAATCTCGGATTCAGCATCTGGGTTATCTGGGGCAGCATCGTAACCGCCATGGGCGCAGCCGGATTCGACTTCCTCGCCGGTCTCGGCAAAGGCAATCCGACCGCCGTCAGCAATGCCCTGATCCTCACCTCCACCCCCACCCTGGTCGGCGCGGCACTGCGCATTCCCTACACCTTCGCCATTCCCAAATTCGGCGGCCGGGCGTTCAGCGCGTTCAGCGCCGCCATGCTGCTGGTGCCCGCACTGGGCATCATCTACTTCATCAATCAGCCCGGCACGCCCATGTGGGTGTTCGTGCTGCTGGCCGCCATCGCCGGTGTCGGCGGCGGTAACTTCTCCTCGTCGATGGCCAATATCAACTTCTTCTTCCCCGAGGGGAAAAAGGGTGCGGCCCTGGGCATCAACGCCGCCGGCGGTAACCTCGGCGTGGCCCAGACCCAGCTGCTGGTGCCGCTGATCATCACCCTCGGCACGCACATCATGGCCAAGGACGCCGCGGGCTATCGCTTCGGCATCACCCTCTCGGTGCTGGTGTGGATTCCGTTCATCCTGGTCGCCATGTTCGGCGCGCTGCGGTACATGGACTCGATCGAGGGCTCCAAGGCCGACGGCAAGTCCTACAAGCTGGCGCTCACCAACCGCCACACCTGGGTGATGTCGGTGCTCTACATCGGCACCTTCGGCTCCTTCATCGGCTTCTCCTTCGCCTTCCCGACGCTGCTCAAGGCCAACTTCCCGGAGCTGGCCAAGATCGGCTGGATGAGCACCATCGGCAACCTCGCCTTCCTCGGCGCGCTGGTGGGCTCCATGAGCCGGCCGTTCGGCGGCTGGATCGCGGACAAGATGACCGGCGCGAAGATCACCGTGTACGTCTTCGGCGGCATGTCGATCTCGACCCTGCTGATCATGGTCGGCCTGGCGGCCAAGAGCTTCCCGCTCTACCTCGCGGCCTTCCTGCTGCTGTTCGTCTTCACCGGCGTCGGCAACGGATCCACCTACCGCATGATCCCGTCCATCTTCGGTGCCGAGGCCCGGCGCTACGCTTCCGAGCACGGGCAGGACGTCACCGAGGCCATGGCCTCGGCCAAGCGGCAGGCGGGTGCGGCCATCGGCGTCATCGGCGCGGTCGGCGCCTCCGGCGGCTGGGTGGTACAGCAGGCGCTGCGCCTGTCGAACGTGCACTACCACAGCATGAACCCGGCGTTCTGGGCTTATGCCGCAATCTATCTCGCCATGGCGGGCATTACCTGGTGGTTCTACCTGCGGTCGTCCTTCGCGATCGGGCGGGCGCCGTCCCTCGCCCACGCGAACGTGTGACCGGGTGAAAACGACTGTCGCGCCGAGCGAAATGCTCGGCGCGGCAGTTTTTTTCGGGGTTGCAGGGGGTTGATCACCGAGAGTTGTTCTCGCTCAGAGCATCAGGCGGATCATGTCCGCGGTGCGCGCCAATCCGGGGAAGGCTTCGGGGGTGGAGCGCGGATGCAGGGCATGCACCGCGAGCCGGAACATGACCGCGCGCACCAGCATCTGCGGCCATTCGGGCAGTGAGACCCAGCGCTCGAGCAGACCGTCGTCGGCACCGCCCCAGGAGAGCGCATCGACCACGATCACCGCCGCCGCCCACGGAACCGGACGCCAGTAGGGGGTGATATCGGTCAGGCCAGGCGCGAAATTGCCGGAGAAGAGCACTGTTCCGAACAGATCGCCGTGCACCAGCTGCGCGGGCGAGGTCACCGGTTTACGCAGGGTGGACAGCTGGGTGATCAGGGTCAGGCTGCGATCGCCGTCGGGTGAAGTGGAGGGCAGCATGCCGCCGACCTTCAGGCTGCGCAGCGGCACGGCCTCCCAGGCGGCGCGATCCGCGGCGACGAACACATCCACATCCACCCACGGAGCGACCGGCTGCTGCATCAGGAAACGCGGGCGCTCCAGCGCGGCCGTCATCTGATGCAGTCGCAGCGATACCGAAACCACCTCGTCGTGCCGGGGCTCCGGCACGCCTTCGAGGTAAGTGTCCGCACGCCAACCGGATACGACGTACCGGCCGTCGGTGGCGCGCACCGGCCGCGCCAGCCGGATGCCGTCCACCTTCAAGGTCTCGCGCACCTTGGCCGACCACGCGGCGCGCGCGTGATCGGTCACGGGGCTCAATACGACATCCCCGCACTTCCAGCCGCCGTCCCAGTTCCCCAATGGAACCGGCGCGACTTCGCGCAACCCGAAGGTCGCACGCACGTGCTCCGGAGGTTCCACAGTAGTAAGGGTCACGGCCGTAACCTACCGCTCTCCCGCCTCTCCGGGACTTAAGGCCAGACCGCGCGCCGTCAACTGTTATACGGCGCGTCACGCCGCGTGTCGTGCCCGAATTTCGGACATCCCCGGTGAGTTACCCCGATTCTCACGAAATCGGTTGTCCCGCCGGGTCAATAAACCGGCAGGCTCGTATCGACCTGGTTGGCCCAGGCCACGATTCCGCCTTGCAGGTGGGTGGCGTCGGAGAAGCCCGCGTTCTTCAGCGCGGCGAGGGCCTCCGCGGAACGGATACCGGTCTTGCAATAGAGCACGATCGGCTTGTTCTGCGGCAGTTCCGAGAGCACTTCACCGGAGAGAATGCGGTCCTTGGGGATCAGGGTCGCGCCCTCGATCTTGACGATCTCCCATTCCACGGGCTCGCGCACATCGATGACCGCCAGATCCTTACCGGCCTCCAGCATTTCGTGCAGCTCGCGCGCGGTCAGGGTGGAACCGATCGCGGCCGCCTGGCCCTCCTCGGACACCACGCCGCAGAAGGCTTCGTAATCGATGAGCTCGGTGATCGGCTGCCGCTCGGGATCGCGGCGCAGCTTGATGGTGCGGTAGTTCATGTCCAGTGCGTCGTAGACCATCAGACGGCCCAGCAGCGTCTCGCCGATGCCGGTGATCAGCTTGATCGCCTCGGTCACCATCACCGAACCGATGGAGGCGCACAGCACGCCCAGCACACCGCCCTCGGCGCAGGACGGGACCATGCCCGGCGGCGGGGCCTCCGGGTACAGGTCGCGGTAGTTGATGCCGCGGCCGTCCGGGGCGTCCTCCCAGAAGACCGAGACCTGGCCCTCGAAGCGGTAGATGGAGCCCCACACGTACGGCTTGCCCGCGAGCACGGCGGCATCGTTGACCAGATAGCGGGTGGCGAAGTTGTCGGTGCCGTCGACGATCAAGTCGTATCGACCGAAGAGTTCGACCGCATTGTCGGGTTCGAGGCGAATCTTGTGCAGCTCCACATTGATTCCGGAATTGATCTCCAGAATCGAATCGCGGGCGCTGTCGGCCTTGGAACGGCCGATATCGGATTCGCCGTGAATGATCTGGCGTTGCAGGTTCGAGGCGTCGACCTCGTCGAACTCGACGATGCCGAGGGTGCCGACACCGGCGGCGGCCAGATACAGCAAGGCGGGGGAACCGAGCCCGCCCGCGCCGATCACCAGCACGCGCGCGTTCTTGAGTCGTTTCTGACCCGTCACCCCGAGATCCGGAATGATCAGGTGACGGCTGTAGCGGGCGACCTCTTCCCGGGTCAGCTCCGCGGCCGGTTCCACCAGCGGCGGCAAGGGGGCATGCGATGACACGTCTGGGGACTCCTCAATCGAATTCGCCGATAACTCGCGGCCAAAGGTGCAACACCGCGACTCGGAGCGTTCTTCCCCAAAGCGTAGGTCGTGCTAACCGCGCGGATACGGCCAGGGGTTGAAGCGGCACTTCTTGCCGTCCATCGGCACCACGCCGCTCGGATCCAGCTTCGCGATGTCGTCGTTCCTGGTCCCGAAGGTCTGCTGCATCATGATCGGCGCCAGCCCGCCGTCGGTATCGCACGGCTGATGCTCGTGGTAGCCGATGGCATGCCCGACCTCGTGATTGATCTGGTACTGCCGATACGACCCGATATCGCCCTCGTAGGCCAGCGCGCCGCGCACCCAGCGCGCCTCGGAGACCACCACGCGACCCAGGTCCGCGTTGTAACACGAAGAGTCGATGGGGATTTCGAAACCGCATGCCGTGCGGGTGGTCTGGCGCGAGGTCAGCGAGATCCGGAAATCCGGGTCGCCGGCATCGATGCGCTGGAAGGCGAAGCGCGAATCATGGGTCCAGCTCTTGGGATTCGACAGCGTCGCGTCGATCATCTTGGCCACCGCGTCGTCCCCGCCGATGCCCGCCGTATCGACCCCGTCCTCGATCTCGACGGTGTAGCGGAAGACATGATCCGAACCGGTCCCGGCCTGTGCCGAACTCCCCCGCACCACATGCCATGTCCCCGCGCCGGCCTCGGTGAACGGACCCCCGCCGGGCACCGTGCCGGTCGGCAGATCGGCCGCGAACTTACCGTCCCCCTTGGGCGGTGCGCCGTAGATGCCCGTCTTGTCGGTGTGCTGACTCAGGACGCCGAAACCCGGTACCCCCGCGACACTGTCGGCCCCGCCGCGCAGCGCGTCCACCGCCACCAGCACGGTCACCACCAGCAGCACCGGCAGCGCGTAAGCCCGCCAGCCGTAGGTCGAGACGAACCGCCCCAGCGCGCTCTGCTTCTTGGTCTCGCGCTCCGGCCGCTGCCGGGACCGGGCGTCCTCGGGGGGTGCGGTCGGGTCCCAGCGCGCCCGCAGTGGTTCATAGGGCGCCGGCAAGCGGTCGCCGGAGGTGACGGGCAAGCCCGCGGGGCCGGTCTGCGACGGTGCGTTCTCGGTGTAGAGACCGAGCGGGTCGTAGATCGGCCCGCTGGGTCTTCCCCGTCGCTTCGAGCCGGCTCCCCGGGGCGCGACCGCCCCCACCGGGCGGCGTGCGTCGCGCCCGCCGGAGTTACTGCCCCCATCGTCGGTCACGCCCACCAGGTTCTCACAGAGCGCCCGTCGGCACTCGGGGGCGGGGTCGGACCCCCTATTGCTGCGAGATATCTCACGCAATCGGGATGTAACTCACATACCGGGACAGCACTTCCACTTCTGTGACCGGCCTCGCATAATCGACTCGGCGATCTCGCTCGAAACTTCCACCTCGGGTACGCCGAATACACACATCAAATATTCGGAACCTGGATCGGCATCGGCCCATCGAGCGAGTATCGTTCGGGGGATACCCCCGGTGACATCCTCCGACCGGGCTGCGTCGCCGAACTGATCGACTGGGAGATTCGGAAAATGACTGACCTCGTGGACCGGATGACAGCACACCGCACGTCATCCGAGGCCATGGCGCCGAGCAAGCGCGGCACCCGTATGCCCCGCGAGGCGCGCCGCGCTCAGCTACTCGCAGCGGCAGGTGAGGTTTTCGTGCTACGCGGCTACCACGCCTCCGGCATGGATGAGATCTCACAGTGCGCCGGCGTGAGCAAACCCGTGCTGTACCAGCACTTCACGAGCAAGCTCGAGCTGTATCTGGCCGTCCTCCAGAACTACGTCGACGCCCTGGTGTCGAGCGTGCGCCAGGCGCTGCGCTCCACCACCGACAACAAACAGCGCGTACGCGCCGCCGTACAGGCGTATTTCGACTTCGTCGATCACGAAACCCAGGGATTCCGACTGGTTTTCGAATCCGACCTCACCAATGAGCCGCAGGTGCAGCGCCGCGTCGAGCAGGCCACCGAAGCCTGTGTGGACGCCGTCTTCGACCTGGTCTCGCACGACTCCGGTTTCGACCCCTACCGGGCGCGCGTACTCGCCGTCGGCCTGGTCGGCGCGAGCCAGCTCAGCGCCCGCTACTGGCTCGAGGCCGATCGCCCGATCACCAAGGAAGACGCGGTCGACACCACCGTCATGCTCTGCTGGGGTGGACTGTCGCACGTGCCGCTGCACCCCATCGACTGAATTCGCCCCGATCGAAAAGCAATGCCCCGCCGAATTGCTCGGCGGGGCATTGCTTTTGGTTCGTCGATCAGACGGCGGCGAAACCGACGCGGCCCGAGGTCGGGGTGCCGATCTCGACGTAGGCCACCTTGGCGGCCTGGATCAGGTACTTGCGGCCCTTCTCGTCGGTCAGTGCGACCACGCCGGTATCGCCCGCCAGCGCACCGGTAACCAGCGCCTCGACCTCGGCCGGGGTCTGCGAGCTGTTGATGACCAGCTCACGCGGGCTATCCGAAATACCGATCTTGACCTCCACGGCCAACCTCCGAACCTAGAGTCCTGTGCTGTCTCGAATCAGGCTATACCGCCTCCCCGGGTCTTCAACGCCGGACAGAGAGCCGTTCGCTGTAAGCATGCGGACCGGCGGATCGGGAGCAACCCGATTCTGGACGCACCCGGCGAGTTACCCTCGACTCACGAGATCAGTAGTCCCGCTGGTACCTATCCGAGGCCCAGCACGCGCATGCGTTCGGCGTGGGAGTCCTGCATGCGCTCGAAGAGGGTGGCGATGCCGTTCAGGTCGCCGGTGGCGAAGAGCACCAGTTCGGTCAGCTCGTCGCGCTGCGCCATCACGTACTGCGCCTGGGTGATGGCCTCGCCGAGCAGGCGGCGCCCCCACAGGGTGAGGCGGTCGCGCTCGGAGCGATTGGCCTCGACCGCGCCTCGCACCTCCTCGATCACGAACTCGGAGTGGCTGGTCTCGGCCAGCACATCGCGCACCACGTCGGCGACCTCGGGAGCGAGGGCGCCGGCGATCTCGGTGTAGAAGTCGGCGGCGATGCCGTCGCCGACATAGAACTTGACCATCGACTCCAGCCAGGTGGAGGGGTCGGTGGAGGCGTGGTAGGCGTCCAGGGCGCGCACGAAGGGGGCCATGGCGTCGAAGACGTCCACGCCGCGCTCGTCCAGGGCGCTTTCCAAGGTCTCGAAATGGCCCATCTCATTGGCCGCCATCTTGGCGACGGCCACCTGGCCGCGCAGGCTCGGCGAGAGTTTCGCCTCTTCGGTCAGCCGGTAGAAGGCCGAGATCTCGCCGTAGGCGAGGACCGCGAAGAGGTCGGTGACTCCGGGGTGTGCGGCCGCGAGGCGGCTGTCGGCAGATTCCGACGCCGCGCCCAGCGCGGTAGACGAGTTTGCTCCCATACGCCCACCCTAGCCCGTGCGGGTGAACGACATTCGGCCATCGGCGGGGGCTAGCGCAGGTCGCGCAGGAACTTGTCCAGATACGTCCAGGTGCTGTCCCGGGCGATGAGAATGCCGAGGTGGGAACCCGGGGCGGTCTCGTATCGCAGGTCCGGCGAACCGGTCAGCGTTCGCAGCCCGTGTTCGACGGCGGCGGCGGGGGTGATGACATCGGAGGGTCCGCCGACCAGCAGCACCGGCACGTTCACCGCGGCCAGTTCCACGGTGCGCGCGCCGAAATGCACTACGCCGTTGCCGATGTCGTTGTTGAGCATGAACCGGCCCCACAACTGGTTGTAGAAACGCCCCGGATAACCGGGCAGCGAATTCTGGAATCGATCGATGGTCTCCATCCGGGCCAGCGTCGCGGTGTCGGCGAGATTGCTCGCAATGAAGAAGGGGCGCTTGAGTTCTCGATCCCACGCCGTCGCCCGGTAGGCGACCCGGGTCAGGCGCGCGGAGACCCCGCCCACCGCGCGAATGGCGGCGGTCGCGGTGCGGCCGCCGTCCACCCGGGCCAGCGCGCGCAGCTCACGCACGCCCACCATGTGGTTGTAGCTCAGCGGCGCGCCGACGGCGGTGACCGAGCGGATCGGCAGGGTCGGATCGGCCGCGGCGGTCAGCAGGGCCAGCACGCCGCCGATGGACCAGCCGACCAGATCGACCGGCGCGCCACCGCGATCGGCGGAGACCTGGCGGATCGCCTCGGGCAGGAGGTCGTCGATCCAGTCCTCGAAGCCCATGCGGCGATCGTCGAACGTGATGTCGCCGTAGTCGACCAGGTAGGGGGCGCGACCGGATTCGAGCAGGAAGCGCGCCATGCTCTGATCCGGGCGCAGGTCGAAGCAGAAGGCGGGGGCGGCCAGCGGCGGCACCAGCAGTACGGCGGGGGCGTCGGGATCGGCTCCGTCGTAGCGGCGCAGTTCGCGGTGCGGGGCGTCGGACAGCACCGTCGAGGGGGTGGGTTCGGGGGCTTCGATGCCATCGCCGAAAGTCAGTGCCCACGCGTTACGGGCTGCGGTCGTCACGGATTCTGCCAAGCTCACGCGCACAACATCCCACATATGAGCTACAACGTGTAACACGTATGTGAGCAACTCAACTGCGGAGGCCGGAAACAGACCGCACGGCGGGATCGAATTATGCTGCGGCACAATACTTAACGACCGTGCGAAGATCTTCCTGCGGGTAGCTGAAGATCGACGCGAAGGCGCTCACCAGCGCAATAGCGACGGGCAATTGCGGTGGCGGAAAACCGGGCGAAGACCGTATCACGCTACAATCTCTGCGGACAGCGAAAATTTGCGCCCGATCGAGTTTGCCGGTTACCCGCGAACCAGGGCCGCAGCGCTCGTAGTCCACGGAAAATGTGCGCGCACTCCGATCCGGAATAGCTGCGCCGCGCCAGGTAGACGCTACCGGTCAGAGACCGGATACGGCATCCCGCAGCGGCGAATGAGAAACGGATCAGTGGTTCGTCGCGGGCCGGCCGGTCCGCCCCACACCTCGTGCGCGCGAGACGCGATAACGAGGAAAGGCAAGAACCTGAGCAAGATCACCGTAGAGCAGGAACCCGGCGTGGCCGACACGCTGTTGACCGCCGAGCTCGACGAAACCCACCTCGCCCCCACCTTCGCCGAACTCGGCGTGCGCCCCGAAATCGTGCGCGCGCTCGGCGAGAAGGGCATCGAACGCACCTTCGCCATCCAGGAACTCACGCTGCCGCTCGCGCTGGCCGGCGAAGACCTGATCGGGCAGGCCCGCACGGGCATGGGCAAGACCTTCGGCTTCGGCGTGCCGCTGCTGCACCGCGTCGCCACCGCCGCCTCCGGCACCATGCCGCTGGACGGCACCCCGCGCGCGCTGATCATCGTGCCGACCCGCGAACTCTGCGTGCAGGTCACCGAGGATCTGGAGACCGCCGCCAAATACCTGAACACCGTCTCCGGCAAGCCGCTCAATGTCACCGCCATCTACGGCGGCCGGCCCTACGACTCGCAGATCGAGGCGCTGCGCCGCGGCGTCGACGTCGTGGTCGGGACCCCGGGGCGACTACTGGACCTGGCCAACCAGGGGCATCTGATCCTGGGCAAGGTGCAGGTGCTGGTGCTCGACGAGGCCGACGAAATGCTGGACCTGGGCTTCCTGCCCGATATCGAGCGCATTCTGACGATGGTGCCCGAGGCGCGGCAGACCATGCTGTTCTCGGCCACCATGCCCGGGCCGATCATCACCCTGGCGCGCACCTTCCTGAACCGGCCCACCCACATCCGGGCCGAGGAGCCGCACGACTCCGCGGTGACCGACCGGATCGCCCAATTCGTCTATCGCGCGCACGCTTTGGACAAGAGCGAACTCGTCGCCCGCATCCTGCAAGCCGAGACCCGCGGCGCCACCATGATCTTCGCGCGCACCAAGCGGACCGCGCAGAAGGTCGCCGACGATCTCGCCGAGCGCGGGTTCGCCGTCGGCGCGGTGCACGGTGACCTCGGGCAGATCGCCCGCGAGAAGGCGCTGAAGAAGTTCCGCGAGGGCAAGATCGACGTTCTGGTCGCCACCGATGTGGCCGCCCGCGGCATCGATATCGACGATGTCACCCACGTCGTCAACTACCAGTGCCCCGAGGACGAGAAGACCTACGTCCACCGCATCGGCCGCACCGGTCGCGCGGGCCGCACCGGCGTCGCGGTGACCCTGGTCGACTGGGACGAGCTCACCCGCTGGGCCAGCATCAACTCGGCCCTCGACCTCGGCATGCCGGAACCGGCCGAAACCTACTCCCGCTCCCCCCACCTCTACGAGGAACTCGGCATCCCGCAGGGCATCACCGGCATCGTGCGCAAGCGCCCCGCCGCCCGCGACGAGGACGCCGTAGTGGTGGAGCGCGAATCCCGCGCCCCGCGCAACCGCAACCGCCGTCGCACCCGCGGTGGCCGTCCCGACGGCGTGGAAACCACCGAATCGCTTACCACCGAATCGAATTCGCGCTCGGAAGGTGTTGCCACCGGCACCCGCGCCGATGACGCGGGGATCGAAGGAGACGGCGAGAAGTCCGGTCGTCGCCGTCGCCGCCGCCGCGGCAAGGGCGGAGCCGAAGGCGTGAACAACGCGGTCGAAGCCACCGCCGCCACGGAAGCGCCCGCCGCCTCCGAGCCGGCCGCCGAGACCACCGAAATCGCCGACACCGCAACAGATTCCGAATCCCGCTCCCGTCGCCGTCGCCGCAATCGCCGCGGCAAGGGCTCGAGCGGCGACCACCCCGAAACCACCACCAACGGTTCGGAGACCGCCAGCGAGTCCCCCCGGGAAACCGAAATCGCCGGCGCGGCAACCACCCCTGCCCTCTTCAGCGACACGGCTGCGGCCGCCACCCCGGAGGCAACCGCCCCGGCAGCAGGCCCCGCGCCCGAGCCCGCCGACGAACCGTCGGATGCCGCAAAGACCAACGGCCGCAAGCGGACCCGCCGCAACACCCGTTCGGAAACCGCCGAGCACGGCGCGGAGTCCGAAAGCACCGCGACCGCAAGCACTTCGTCCGAGGCGGCCGACTCGGCGCTCAGCACCGGAACCGCCCCGGAACCGGCAAAGGCCACGGCCCGCAAGCGAACCCGTCGCACCGCCGACCGGAACGAGTCCACCGCCGCGGCCGACGCCACCGCCGGATCGGCCACCCAGGCCGACTCCGCGCCGGCCACGGCCGTCACGGCTCAGGCAACCTCCACACCGGTGGCAGCCGCTGCGACCCAAGCGTCGTCCAAGGCCGCGACGGTTACCCCCGCGGTGAGCGAGGTCGCCGTGACCACGTCTGCCAACGGCACCGCGGGCACGACTTCGGCGGCGGCGACCACCGTGGGCGAGCAGCCCGCCGAGGCCACCGCGGCAACGATTCCGGCCCGCCGGCAGCCGCGTCGCGCCACCCGCGCGGCCGGTGACCCGGCAGCGGTCGCCCCGGTGACCGAAGCCCCGGCGGAGCCGACTCCGGTAGCCGAAGCGCCCGCCGCTCCGGCCCGCCGCACGTCTCGCAAGGCCACTCGCGCCGCCGGTGACGCCGCCTCGGCAGTGGCGGACGCCGCCGTCGCGACGGGCACCACCGCCGCGGAATCTTCGGCCCCGGCCGCTTCCACCACGGAATCGGCCAACACCCCGGCCGCAGCCGAGCCCGCAAAGGCGCCCGCCCGCAAGCGAACCCGCAAAGCGGCCGAGCCCACCGTGGCGGCCGCCGCCGCCACCGAAAGCCCGGTAGCCGCGGCGGAGCCCGCCAAGGCCCCGGCGCGCAAGCGGACCACCAAGGCGACGAAGGCCGCCGCTGCCACCAATGGCACGGCCGAGCAGGAATCGACCACGGCGGACGTGAACACGGAAGCGGCGGACGCCCCCGCCAAGGCTCCGGCCCGCAAGCGGACCACCAAGGCAGCCAAGGCGATCGAGGAGACCACGACCGGCGGCGATGCCGCCGAGGCATCCGCCCCCGCGAAGCGGACCCGCAAGGCCACCAAGGCGACCGCCGAGGCCGACGCCGATGCGACCGCCCCGGCCGAAGCAGCAGCGGAAGCCCCGGCCCGCAAGCCCCGGAAGTCGGCCAAGACCGCCGAGGCACCCGCGGACGCCGCCATGGCCGCCGAACCCGCGAAAGCGCCCGCCCGCAAGCGCACCACCAAGGCCAAGGCCGAGGTAACCGCGGAAGCGGCGGACGCCCCGGTCGAGAAGCCGGCCCGCAAGCGCGCCACCAAGAAGGCCGCGGCGGCCACCGCGGCACCGGCGGAGGAATCGGCCGAAAAGCCGGTCCGCAAGCGCGCGGCCAAGAAGGCCACCAAGGCAGCGGAGCCCGCAGCCGCCGAGGCCGACGCGGAAGCCAAGCCCGCCAAGGCGCGTCGCAAGAAGGCCGACCCCACCGACGTGGTGGTCATCGCCGAAACCGCAGTAGCCGCAATGGCCTGACGGCACCAACGGCAAAGCGCCCGCACCCCGAGGAATCCCGCCCGGTCCCCGAGACCGCCGGAACCTCCCAAGGGTGCGGGCGCTTTCGTGTCCGGCATCCGCCGACACCGATCGGTAAGCCGAACGGCGAAGGCGCGCCGCAGAAGTCCGGCGCCGGCGTCGCAGTCACCGAACCCGCAGTTACCGCCATGGGCTTACGGCACGAGCGCGAAAGCACCCGCACCCCAGACCAATCCGGCCGGGTCCGGTAGCCCGTCGGAATCCTGCCCGAAGCACGGCCGCTGTTTGTTCCAACATCCACCGGCACTGATTCGGAAGCCGAAGGGGCAAGCGGGTCTCGGGAAAGTCCGGCACGACCGATGTCGTAGGCATCGCCGAGCCGCCTCGGCGGCCTCCATCGATACGTCGGCCGCCGGCGCGCTATCCGGGGAACCGCGACGGCCGCCGCGCGACTTCGGGCGTCGCGGGATGGTAAGCGGCTTGGCGGGGTGGGGATTCGGCGAGGTGGGAGGGGTTCGGGAAAGTCTTGATAGTCTCGCTGTCGTGCTCGCACCCGAGCGGCGGACGCGCGCCGATATTCGTGTTGCTGTCGCGATCGCTGTTTTGGTGGCGGTCGTGGCGGGGGTTGTCTGGTGGAAGAGCGCGGCTCGGCGGACCGAGTCGGTGACGGCGGGGCAGACGTTGTCGGCATTGCCTACGCCGGAGCGGGTGCCGGATTCGGTGCACGAATTGTGGTCGGCGGCGGATTCGGGGAGTGCGCGGGCGATCGTGGTGGGGGGCGTGTTCGTGACCGCGGATGGCGGGACGGTCACGGGGCGGAATCCGGTTTCGGGGGAGCAGGTTTGGAAGTATCGGCGGGATCTGCCGTTGTGCGGGATCGAGTCGCAGTTCGGGACGGTGGTGGCGACCTACCGGGACGGGCGGGGATGTAGCGAGACCACGCTGTTGAACGCGGAGACGGGGCAGCGGCTGACGGCTCGGTCCAGTTTCATGGATGATCGGATCCGGTTGTCCGTGGATGGGACTTACACGCTGGCTTGGGGCGACGATCGGCTGGAGATGTGGCGGTCGGATCTGGTGCGAACCCTGGAGTACGGGTACGTGGACGCGCCGGTGAATCCGCATACGCAGCCGCGGAGCGGGTGCACGCTGGTTTCGGCGGGGTCGGCGCCGAGCCGGCTGGCGGTGCTGGAGCGCTGCCCGAACGAGCCCACCGATCGGTTGACCGTGCTGAATCCGGCGCCCAAGGATGCGACGGTTCCGGAGGAATACAGTTCGCATCGGATCGAACTGCCGGGTGCGGGGGTGGACGGAGCTCGGGTGCTGGCGGTGTCGGACAGCCGGATCGCGGTGTATCTACCCGGAAGCGGCTCCAACGCACCGGAATTCGTCATCTTCGATACCTCGGGAAATATCGTCGGCACCCATCCGCTGTCGGCTCCGATCTCCGATCAGGCAATGGTTTCCCGGCTCAGCACTTCGTATTTCGTATTCACCGGCAACAGCCTGATCGCCCTGAACGCCACCACCTTCGACCCCATGTGGGGCATTCCGAACGTGCTGGGCACCCCGGCCCTGATGTCGGGCAGGCTGCTCGTCCCGGTCGCCGACGGCCTGTCGGTACTGGATCCGGTCACCGGCGCGCAGACCGGCCGAATCGCGGTGCAGCGCAGCGACTATCACGGCGAACCGATTTCGCCGGCCATCCTCGGCCCCATCATCGCCGAGCAGCGCGGCGGCAAGCTGTACGCCCTGGGCACCGGCGCGGCCCAATCCGGTTCCTGAGGTTCCGGACCCCATCCGGCATGATCAACTCATGGCTGACGAATTCCGGCTGGTACTGCTCCGGCACGGCGAAACCGAATGGTCGCAGGCGCACCGCCACACCGGTCGCACCGACATTCCGCTGACCGCGACCGGCGAGGCCCAGGCCCGCGCGGCCGGGAAGCTGCTGGCCGGACTGCACCTGCGGAATCCGCTGGTGCTCAGCAGCCCCCGGCAGCGCGCCACCCGCACCGCCGAACTGGCGGGCTTCCCGAACCCCATCATCGACGACGATCTGGTCGAATGGGATTACGGCGAGTACGAGGGCCTCACCACCCCCGAGATCCGCAAGATGGATCCGGGCTGGACCATCTGGACCGGCGCCGTCCCCGAGGGCGAATCCGCGGCCCACGTCCGCAAACGCGCCGACCACGTATTGGCCACCGTCACACCGGAATTGGCGACCCGCGACGTACTGCTGGTCGGTCACGGCCACTTCTCCCGCGCCCTCATCGCCCGCTGGGCCGAGTTCGAGGTCGTCGAGGGGCGGCGATTCTTCATGCTGACCGCCGCGGTTACGTTACTGGGGCACGACCACGACGCTCGAACGGTGCTCGCGCACAATCTCGTTCCGCCGCTCGACCAGTAGAAGGAGCCGTCCCATGATCCGCCGCGCCACCCCCGCCGATGTCCCGGCCCTGGTCGAGTTGATTCACGGATTGGCCGATTACGAGAAGCTCGCCGACGAATGCCACGTCACGGCCGAGCAATTGCAGGCCTCGCTGTTCGGCCCCGCCCCCGCGGTCTTCGCGCATGTCGCCGAGACCGATCAGGGCGTGGTCGGCTGCGCCATCTGGTACCTGAGCTTCTCCACCTGGGAGGGCACGCACGGCATCTACCTGGAGGACCTGTACGTCAAGCCGGAGGCCCGCGGCCTGCACCTGGGCCGCGATCTGATGGCCGCGCTGGCCCGGGAGGCCGTCGACAACGGCTATGCCCGCTTGGACTGGGAGGTGCTGGACTGGAACGCCCCGTCCATCGACTTCTACCGGGCGCTGGGCGGACAGCACCGGGCGGAATGGTTCAGCTACCGCCTCGCCGGCAATGCCCTCACCCGCCTGGCCGGGCACGCCGACGACTGATCAAGGCCGAAATCGGGCGTCTGCCGCGTTCGGAGCGCGGAGCCGGTAAACGTTACTGGACAACCGACCAGCAATCGCCCAGCGTGGCATTCAGCCCGGTTTACGACCTACTCGGCGGTATCGCCGTACCCCGCCGCCATCCACCGGTTGGAGGCCGGCGCGAACAGCAGCACCAGCGCCGCGATCGCGACCAACCCGAGCGGCACGCCGAAGAGCGGCTGGCTCGAGGTGAGCATGTACCAGGCCACCGGCACCAGCAGCAGATTCGCCAGCACCCCGATGGCTCGCGGCCAGCGCTTCCCGCGCAGCAGCCCGATACCGGCCGCCAGCACCGCGCCCGCCAGAATCGCCAGGTAGGCGGCGGTCCCGTACCCGTTCACCACATGCTGGTCGGCCCCGCCGATCGCCCGTATCAGCAGCACGATCGCCACGATCAGCCCGACCGCGCCCTCCAGGGCGACGAGCGCTCCGGCTCCGCGCACGGTCCCGGGCACCACACTGTTCTGCTCAGCCACGGGCATCAGCCTACGACCGCGCGTCGTTACCCGAATGCCGGGAGCCCGGGGTGACGCGGGCCTCAGTACCCTGTTTCGAGTGCGGACGCTGCTGATCGTGAACCCCAATGCCACTTCGACCACCCCCGCCACGCGCGACCTGCTCGCGCACGCATTGGAGAGCCGCACCCAGCTGACCGTCGCGCATACCGAGCATCGCGGGCATGCCGCCGAATTGGCGAAGTGGGCGGCCGACACCCGGATGGATCTGATCGTGGTGCACGGGGGCGACGGCACCGTGAACGAAACCATCAATGGCTTTCTGCCGCTACCCGGCGAGCCGGAGCGGGAATGGCTGCCGCGGCTGGGAATCATTCCGGGTGGTTCGGCGAATGTGTTCGCGCGCTCGCTGGGTATCGAACCGGATCCGGTGACCGCCACCAATCAGCTCATCGATTTGCTGGCCGATCATGCCGACCGCCGCATCGGCCTGGGGCTGGCCGAGGATCGCTGGTTCTGCTTCAGCGCGGGCGTCGGCTTGGACGCGGATGTCTGCGAGGCCATCGACGACAAGCGCGCCAATGGCAAAGCCGCCACGCCGGCGCGCTATCTGCGCACCACGGTGAAGCAGTTCTTCCGGGCCAAGCGCCGGGATCCCCAGGTGCGCCTGATGATTCCGGGTCACGAACCGGTCACGGAAGTGCATTACGCATTCGTGACCAATGCCAGTCCGTGGACCTACCTCGACAACACGCCGGTGATCACCAACCCGGGGACCACATTCGAATCCGGTCTCGGGGTGTTTGCCATGCGCACCATGGGCATCCTGCCCACCCTGATGATCGCTCGGCAGTTGCTGTCACCCGAGGCAAACCCCAAGGGCCACAATTTGTTTCGCGATGACGACGTGCCTTCGGTGCGAATCGAGACGGACGAACCGATCGGGTTGCAAATCGACGGCGACTTCATCGGACGGCGCAACATGGTGAATTTCACAGCCGTCCCGGATATCCTCGATGTGGTCGCGCCGAAGCCTTAGAAGGCCCGACACACCTGAGAAACATCGGTGTTGCGCTGCGAAAACCGGCGCGACAGAGTAGAAAAGACACGGCAGTCCCCCCATGTAGGGGTCTTACAGCGTGAGCTTCCCCACGGTGCACCAGGTATCTATTGACATCTACGGTGTTCGTGAAAGCATTCACAAGCAACCGTGCGGAAACATTCGAGTCGCACAAGTGAACGGACCACAAACCCGAGGGGCAGCGCCATGCGCGCCCTAGCAAAGGAGCAGAGGAATGGACTGGCGCCACAAGGCCATCTGTCGCGACGAGGATCCCGAACTGTTTTTCCCGGTGGGTAACAGTGGTCCTGCGCTCGCGCAGATTGCCGATGCCAAGCTGGTCTGCGCTCGCTGCCCCGTCACTGCCGATTGCCTGTCCTGGGCCCTGAAGTCGGGCCAGGATGCCGGCGTGTGGGGTGGTATGAGCGAAGACGAGCGTCGTGCGCTGAAGCGTCGCAACGCGCGCACCCGTACCCGCACCGTCGTCTAGCTTTTCCTAGGCGACACGGCGTTACGACCGACCCCAGCCTCGCGGTCGCAACGCAATTCAGCCCGGCACCAATACAGGTGCCGGGCTTCTGTGCGTAAAGGGGCTGACAACGGAATTTTCGGACAGCGACTTAACGGGCGGACCGGCGACCGAGCGGAACTCGCAAAACGGCGTCGGTGCCGACATCCGCACCCGGGTGCAGGCCGATCGAACCGCCTAGCTCGGCGGTAACCAGAGTCCGGACAATTTGCAGTCCGAGCCGGTCCGACGCTTCCAGGCTGAATCCGTCCGGCAGGCCGCGGCCGTCGTCGCTGATGATCACATCCAGCCAACGGGCCGAACGCTCGGAACGGATTGTTACCGTACCGTTTTCACCGGAATCGAAGGCGTGCTCGATCGCGTTCTGTACGAGCTCGGTCAGCACCATGACCAGCGGCGTCGCGCGTTCGGCCGAGAACACGCCGAGCGATCCGGCGCGCCGGACCTTTATCCGCGCGGTATGCACCGTCGCCACGTCGGCCATTATCGGCAGCAGGCGATCCACCACCTCGTCCAGATCGACCTCTTCGTCAACCGACATGGACAACATTTCGTGCACGGAGGCGATCGAGGTGACGCGCCGGACGGACTCGGTCAGCGCGAGCCGCGCCTCCTCGTTCTCGGTGCGGCGGGCCTGCAATCGCAACAAAGCCGCGACCGTCTGGAGATTGTTCTTCACCCGATGGTGGATCTCGCGGATGGTCGCGTCCTTGGACAGCAGCGCGCGGTCGCGGCGCTTCACCTCGGTCACATCGCGCACCAGCACCGCCGCGCCCTTGAGTTCGCCGTGCGGGCGCAGCACCAGCGTGCGCAACAGCACCGTCGCCCCGCGCGCCTCGACTTCCATTCGGCGCCCGGCCTTTCCGGCCAGGGCGGCCTGGATATCGCCGACCACTTCCTGCGCGTCGAACGGGTCGGTGATCAACGACCGGGTGGTCAAGGCCAGATCCTGGCCGACCAGATCGTTCTGCAAACCCATCCGGTGATAGGCGGAGAGCGCGTTGGGGCTGGCGTAGACGACGCTGCCCTCGGTATCGAGGCGGATGAAACCGTCGCCGGCGCGCGGGCTGGAGTGCGATCCGGTGCGGTCCTCGAGCGCGGGCCAGGTGCCGTCGGCGACCATCTGGCACAGGTCGTCGGCGCAGGACATGTACGCGATCTCCAGACCGGAGCGCATCTTGTGCCGCTGGGCGTCGGTGTCGCGGCTCAGAATGGCGATCACATCGTCGCCGACCCGGACCGGAATGGCTTCGCGAATGGCGTGCCCGGTGTGCGGGTGGTAGACGGCGGTCTTCTCCGAGTCCAGATCCACCCGCACGATATCGCCGGTGAGCAGCGCCTCGAAGATGTGCGCGTGGTTCTCCCGGCTGGCCAGCGAGCTGACCAGGTCCTCGGGGTGCACGGTCGGCGCGGTGGTCGGGCGGCACTGCGAGACGCACACGATGTCCGCGCCCTCGGCCACCGGACCGGTCCCCACCCAGAGCGTCAGGTCGGCGAAGGACAGATCCGCCAGCAGCTGCCAGTCCCCCACCACCCGCTGCAAGTGATCGACGGCCGCACCCGGCAGGTCGGTGTGTTCAGCCAATAGGTCGCTCAGTGTCGACAATTCACCCACGCTCCTCTGATCCCACGTCGGGTGTATGTTCCCACGCTGCGCTACCCATAGTGCTCCGCGCTCCGGCCGAGGCGGCGGGAGCGCGGAAAAGTCGTGGCGAACCGGGGTGACCGGTCAGGAGATGACGGCGATCAGATCGCCCTGCTGGAGCACGTCACCGGGCTTGACATTGATGGAGGCGACGGTGCCTTCGGTCTCGACGATGACGGGGATCTCCATCTTCATCGACTCCAGCATGATCACCGGCGCATCGACGGCAACGTGGTCGCCGACGGACACCAGGATCTCCAAGACGGTGGATACCATCTCGGCGCGCACTTCCTCAGCCATGAACACCTCTCACATCGTGTGACCTGTAGCCCCTGACGGTACAGCCAACCACACATGAAAGAATGTGTCGGACCGAAGGGAGATTTATCAATGGGTAAGCGTGGACGTAAGAAGCGTGGACGTAAGAAGAATGCCGCTAACCACGGCAAGCGTCCGAACAGCTGAGCTGGGGCAATAGCCTCGAAAACTGCTGAGCGGCACCACTTCCCCTCCGGGAACTGGTGCCGCTCAGCTGTTGTACGGGTGTCCTATTCGACCGGTTCGATGCGGGTCTCGACCGCGGTGAAGGTCGTCCGGATCTCCATGGTCAGGCGCGCGCGCAGCGACTCCGGTGCCTTCTCGCCGCCGCACTTGCGGTTCAGCAGCGACTTGAGCTTCTCCTCCAGGCCGTACGCCTCGATACACGGCGAGCACCGGTCGATGTGCTCCTTGAGCCGCGCCTTGGCGGTCTCGTCGCACTCGTTGTCCAGGAGCAGCCACACATCGGCGAGCACCGCCGAGCAGTCCAGGTCCATCTCGTCGCTCACTGGGTTACCTCCTGACGCGCATCGCTACCCGAGCGGTTGAAGCCACGTTCCCGCGCCACGTCCGCGAGCAGGCCCTTGAGCTGCTTGCGGCCACGGTGCAGCCGCGACATGACGGTACCGATGGGAGTTCCCATGATCTCGGCGATTTCCTTGTAGGGGAAGCCCTCCACGTCGGCGTAGTACACCGCCATCCGGAACTCCTCCGGCAGCTCCTGCAAGGCGTGCTTGATGTCGTCGTCCGGCAGCGCCTCCAGCGCCTCCATCTCGGCCGAGCGCAGACCCGTGGAGGTGTGCTCGGCGGTGGCGGCCAGCTGCCAGTCGGTGATCTCGTCGGTCGGATACTGCGCGGGCTGGCGCTGCTTCTTCCGGTACGAGTTGATGTAGGTGTTGGTGAGGATGCGGTACAGCCAGGCCCGCAGGTTGGTGCCCTCGCGGAAGGACTTGAAGCCCTGGTACGCCTTGGCAAAGGTCTCCTGCACCAGATCCTCGGCATCGGCCGGATTGCGGGTCATCCGCAGGGCCGCGCCGTAGAGCTGATCGAGCAGCGGCAGCGCGTCGCGCTCGAACCGTCGCGCGAGTTCGGCGGTGGACTCGGTGCTGCGCGCACCGGTTTCGTCGCCGTCGCCCACTTCGTCAATGTCGACCGCTGAGTCCCCGCCGGCGTCGATGTCGTCGCGGTCGTCCGCGTCGTCATCGCGCAGGCGATCGACCATGTCGTCGTCGCTCGTCACGCTTGTCCCTTCGATCGCCGTAGCAATTGAATCTACCGCGAAAGGGGAACCCGCCTCGAAACCGGCGGGGGGCGCGAACAGCCAGGCCCGGGTTGTTGCCGGGGGATCTAGGACCGGAGCGGTCACCGATTTCTCCTTCGATCTACTGGACCATTGCGCGCATCGGATGCAACAGGCCGGACGCGGACCCTGTTCCCGGCGGCGCGAAAACCGTTTGCGGGCGCTGCTTAAGGTGAGGTCATGGCTGCTGCTTCCACCCCCGCGATCAAGACCCTGGTGCAGGCGAAGGTGGAGCATCGGGTGCACGCCTACGAGCACGATCCACGCAGCGATTCCTATGGGGCGGAAGCGGTCTCGGCACTGGCGGCAGAGCTGGGCGTGGCGGCCGATCAGATCTTCAAGACCCTGGTGATCGAGCTGGGTTCGGGGGCGCTTGCCGTGGCGGTGCTGCCGGTGCCGACCAAGTTGTCGCTCAAGGCGGCGGCCGCGGCGCTGGGCGCGGGCAAGGCGGCCATGGCGGACAAGGCCAAGGCCGAGCGGACGACCGGGTACGTGCTGGGCGGGGTGTCGCCGCTGGGGCAGAAGAAGCGGTTGCCGACGGTGATCGACGAGACGGCTCTGCTGTGGGACCGGGTGCTGTGCAGTGCGGGTAAGCGCGGGCTGGAGATCGAGCTGTCGCCGGCGGATTTGATCACGTTGACCGGGGCGGTCACCGCCGATGTCGCGGTGAGCTGAGACACCTCTCCGGAAAGAACTTGCCAAAGCGCAACTATCTCCACATACTTGCACGGTACAACTAGTTGATTAGTGCAAGCAGTTGCTAGACGCAAGGAGGTGATCCGGCCATGACCGATGACCCGGCGACACCCGTATGTGCCATTCCGGACGATGTCATCGATGCCGTCGCCCTCCAGGTGATCCGCCTCGGCCGCCTGCGTGATCGCACCAATGCGCAGATCGCCGCCGCCACCCAGGGCGAGATCGAACCGGCCGCGTTCGCCATCCTGTTCCAGCTCATCCACCACGGGCCGATGCGCTCGGGGGCCCTCGCCGAGGCGCTGTACTCCGACGCCTCAACCATCAGCCGGCAGGTCGCCGCCCTGGTCAAGAAGGGGCTACTGGAGCGCCGCGCCGATCCCAGCGACGGACGGGTGAGCGTACTGGCCATCACCGAGATGGGGCGCACCGTCGCCACCGAGATCCGGGCCCGGCGCAACGATTCGCTGCGCAAGATCTTCGGCGACTGGCCCGAGGACGAGCTCGAGACCTTCGCGCGGCTGTTCGCCCGCTTCGTGGACGGTTACGAGATCTCGCGGCAGACCATGCTGGCCGAGCTGTCCACCAAAGCCTCCCTCTTCCCGAAAATCGAAACCGCAGAGAGCAATTCGTGACGACTACAACTCAGACCGAACCGGTCTCCTCGGCCGGGTTCACGCATAAACAGATCATGGCCGTGCTGTCCGGCCTGCTGCTCGGCATGCTGCTGGGCGCGCTGGACCAGACCATCGTCTCCACCTCCATCCGCACCATCGCCGATGACCTCCAGGGTTATTCGATGCAGGCGTGGGTGACCACGGCGTACCTGATCACCGCCACGCTGGCCACTCCGCTCTACGGCAAGCTCTCGGACATGTACGGCCGCAAGCCGTTCTATCTGCTCGCCATCACGCTGTTCGTCTCCGGGTCGCTGCTGTGCACCCTCGCGGGTTCGATGTATCAGCTCGCGGCGTTCCGGGCCTTCCAGGGCTTGGGCGCGGGCGGTCTGATGTCCCTCGCCTTCACCATCCTCGGCGATATGGTCAGCCCGCGTGAGCGCGCCAAGTACCAGGGCTACTTCCTGGCCGTGTTCGGCACCTCCAGCGTCGTCGGCCCCGTGCTGGGCGGCATCCTGGCCGGGCAGAACGAGATCCTGGGCATCTCCGGCTGGCGCTGGGTGTTCCTGGTGAACGTGCCGCTGGGCCTGATCGCGCTGGTCGTGGTCTCCCGTGTGCTGCGGCTGCCGAAGGTGGAGCGGCCCAAGGTTTCCGTCGACTGGCTCGGCGTCATCACCATGGCGGTCGGCATCGTGCCGCTGCTGGTGGTGGCCGAACAGGGCCGCGAATGGGGTTGGACCAGCGCGAATGCGCTGACCTGCTACATCGTCGGCGCGCTCGGCCTGATCGGCTTCGTGGCCGTGGAGGCGAAACAGGGTGACGCGGCGCTGATTCCGCTGCGCATGTTCAAGAACACCACCTTCGCGCTCGGCGTGCTCATCTCGATCGTGGTGGGCGCGGCCATGTTCGGCGGCATCACCCTGATCCCGCAGTACCTACAGGTGGTGAAGGGCTCCAGCCCGACCATGGCGGGCCTACAGATGCTGCCCATGGTGGTCGGCATGATGGTGGCCTCGATCATCTCCGGTCAGACGATCTCCCGGACCGGGCGCTACAAGTGGTTCCCGCCGATCGGCGCGACGCTGGTCGTGGTGGGCCTGTTCCTGCTGCACTTCGTCACCGCCGACACCCACCTGTGGGTGGCGATGATCTTCATGCTGATCCTGGGCCTGGGGCTGGGCAACCTGATGCAGCCGCTGACGCTGGCGTTGCAGAACGCGTTGCCGCCCAAGGACATGGGTGTGTCGACCGCGGCCGCGACCTTCTTCCGGCAGATCGGCGGCACCCTGGGTGTGGCGATCTTCCTGTCGATTCTGTTCGCGCAGGTCGGGCCGAATATCGGCACCGAGTTGCGGGCGTCGGCGTCGCAGCCGGCCTTCCAGCAGGCCGTGGCGCAGGGCGTGCACTCGGACAATGCGGCCGAGGCGGCGCTGTCCAAGGGCCTGGCCGCGAAGGACACCTCCGCCGCCGGTGAGGTGCTCAAGGACAGCTCGATCATCCAGCAGCTGGATCCGGCGCTGGCGCATCCGTTCAAGGTCGGTTTCGCCGAGTCCATGGACACCGTGTTCCTCGCGGCGGGCGGCGTGGCGGTCATCGCGCTGCTGCTGGTGCTGTTCTGGAAGGAAGTGCCGCTGCGCACGGCGGGCGGCATCCAGGCGCGGACCGAGAAAGAGATCGAGGCCGCGGTCGAGGCCATCTAGCTCGCACGACGAGTAAGTCCCGGCCCCCGCTGTCCGCGGCGGGGGCCAGGTTTGAAGAGGCTGATTTCCTCAAGAGCGCTCCGGCCGCGATCCCTGGATCGCGGCCGGAGCTGTGTATTACTTGATCAAGCCAGGTTCGTTCGACCCGAGGATGTGATCAGGCAATGTCTCTCCAACGGCGTATTCGCTCCATCTTGGTTATCGGCGCTGCGATTGCGGCGCTCGGCACCGGACCCATGACGCTGGCCACCGCCACCGCCGCTCCCGGCATCGAGATCCCGGCAAAAGCGCCGGAGTACCCGCTCGGCCCGGAATCCAACTACCCGGGTGAACAGAAGCAGGACAAGAACGCGGAGAAGGCGGAGAAGGTCGGCGGCGGGGTGGCCACCAAGGCCATCGATACGACGGCCGGGCTCATCAAATGCGGGCTGAATTTCGTGCTGCCGTCCGTGAAGTGCAGTATCTGACCGCTTTTCGCATGGCACCCGCGAACGGGCCGGGCTCAGATCAAGCTGATCTGCCCGGCCTGTTCGGTGACCTGGCCCAGTAGGTCCGGACCGTTGTTCTTGACGCTGTTCACCAGCGACGGCACCTCGCGGATCACGATGTCCGAAACCGATTGCGGGCTGGGGGTTTCCAGTAGTTCGGCCGGGGCGGGGTGGTCCGGGTCCAGCCAGGCGTCCCAGTGCGAGCGCGGCATGGCCAGCGGCATGCGGTCGTGCACCTTGGTCAGGTCGCCGACGGCATCGGTGGTCAGGATGGTGCAGGACAGGATGGGCGGGGCGTCTTCCAGCTCGCGGTCCCGCCAGACCGACCAGAGCCCGGCCATGTAGAGCCGCTCCCCGTCGCCACGGGACATGAAGAACGGCCGCTTGAAAGCCTTTCCGTTGCCGTCGGTATCGGTGATCCACTCGTACCAGCCGTCCATCGGCACCAGGCAGCGGCGTTTCTTCACGGCGTCGCGGAAGGACGCGGTGGTGGCGGCCTTGTCGGCGCGGGCATTGAACAGGGGTTTGCCCTTGGCCGGGATGCCGGGTTCGGCGGCCTTGGTCCAGGGCGGGATCAGACCCCAGCGCATGGCGCGAATGCGCAGCGCGGCCGGGTCCTCGGGATGGTCGCGGTCGTGCCGCTCGACCACGGTGAGCACCCGGTTGGTCGGGGCCACGTTGTAGTTCGGGTCGAATCCCTTGTCGTCGGTCTCGTCGATGGCGTCGAGTTCGACGGCCAGCTTGGCGGGATTCGTCGTCGTCGCATACCTACCGCACATGAATCCCATGCTGCCACCGGATACCGACAATGTGCGGTCCCCGGGCCGCGAGAATTGTGACGCGCGCATCTGATGGCGATTGACATCACTTTACGGGTGTGAGACGTTCGTCCCATCACACTCTCATCAAGGGACTGCCGCCAATCATGACTGCAACCGACGCCGCCGCGCTCGATCAGGCCGACACGCTGACTTCCGTCAACCCTGCCACCGGCGAAGCGCTCGCCACCTACAAGATCGACGACGAGGCCGCGGTGCAGGCCGCCGTCGCCAAGGCCCGCATCGCCGCCGCCACCTGGGGTGCGCTGACCTACGCCGAACGCAAGAAGCATCTGCTGCGCTGGGGCGCCAAGCTGGTCGAGAAGTCCGACGAGCTGAGCGCGCTCATCCACGCCGAGAACGGCAAGCCGCTCGACGACGCCTTCCTCGAATTGATGCTGGCGCTCGAGCACATCAAGTGGGCGGCCTCCAATGCCGAGAAGGTGCTCAAGCCCAAGAAGGTCTCCCCCGGTGCGCTGATGGCGAACTTCGCGGCGCATCTGGAGCAGCGTCCGCTGGGCGTGGTCGGCGTGATCGGGCCGTGGAATTACCCGGTGTACACGCCGAACGGATCCATCGCCTACGCGCTCGCGGCCGGTAACGCCGTGGTGTTCAAGCCGAGCGAATTCTCCACCGGCATCGGCAATTTCGTGGCCAAGGCGTTCGCGGAGGCGAATCCCGAACTCCCCGATGGGGTTTTCGTCACCGTCAACGGATTCGGTGCCACCGGTGCGGCTTTGGTGAAAGCGGGCGTGGACAAGCTCGCGTTCACCGGCTCCACCGCTACCGGTAAGAAGATCATGGCCAGCGCCGCCGAGACGCTCACCCCGGTGCTGCTGGAGTGCGGCGGCAAGGACGCGGTCATCGTGGCCGCCGACGCCGATATCAAGGCCGCCGCGGACGCCGTGGCGTGGGGCGCGACCGCCAACTCGGGCCAGACCTGCGCGGGTGTGGAGCGGGTGTACGTCGACAAGTCGGTCGCCGAGCCGTTCATCGCCGAGGTGAAGCGGATCCTCAGCGACGTGAAGCCGGGGTCGGACAGCAAGGCTTCCTACGGGCCGATGACCATGCCGAGCCAGATCGACATCGTGCGCCGGCATATCGAGGACGCGCTCAAGAACGGCGGCAAGGCCGTACTGGGCGGGCCGGAGTCGATCAAGGGTCCGTACATCGAGCCGGTGATCATCGTGGATGCCGACGAGTCCTCGGATGCGGTGTGCGAGGAGACCTTCGGGCCGACCGTCACCATTCGCACGGTCAGCGGCGTGGACGAGGCCGTCGAGCTGGCGAACAAGAGCAAGTACGGGCTCGGCTCCGCGGTGTACTCCAAGAAGCAGGGTCTCGAGATCGCCCGTCGCCTGGATGTCGGCTGCACCTCGGTGAACTCGGTGCTCGCCTACGCCGCGATCTCCGGACTGCCGTTCGGCGGCACCGGCGATTCGGGCATCGGGCGCATCCACGGTGCGCCGGGTCTGCTGGAATTCTCGCGGCCACACTCGATCGCGGTGCAGCGCTTCACGATTCCCGGCATGGCGTTGCTGTCCTACACCCGCACCGACCGCACCATGAAACTGCTGCACAAGGTCGTCGGCCTGGTGCACGGGCGCGCCAAGTAGGGAAGACAACTCTCGTAGCTTTCAGGGGTTTTCCTGAAACCCCTGAAAGCCGAACGGGTTCCTTCCGGGGGTCCGGCGTTCAGCTGGGCGGCAGGGGCGGCGGTGCGAAGAACTCTTCGAGGGGGGTCGGGCCGGTGTAGCGGCGGCAGGGGCAGCGCGCCCACTCTTTGATGCCGTAGCCCGTTTTGCGCATGGTCTCGGTGTGGCATTCACCGGACTCGCGATCGTGCAGGGCCAGGTCGTGGCCGCAGCCGCAGAGAGCCGCGGGCTGGGCGGCCTGCTTCGAGGACCGGCGGCCGTATTTGCCGAGCGCCCAGCCGCCGCCGAGCAGGGCCGCGCCGGTGAGCAGGCTGATGGGATCGAACATCCGACCAGTATACGTACCTCTATACGTATATGGCCAGGGCGGGCTGAATGGCGGATTTCGTGCTGGATAGGGGCGTGGACCTTCGGAAGGTATGGATCATTTGGGAGGATGGGGGTGTGACTTTCTGGCCCGCGCCCCATGTCCGAGTTCCCGTCAATGCCACCGTGACCCTGCCCGGGTCCAAATCCATCACCAATCGAGCCTTGATCCTTGCCGCACTGGCGGATCGGCCATCCACGCTGACGGGCGCTCTGCGCAGCCGGGACACCGATCTGATGATCGAAGCGCTGCGGGCCATGGGCACCACCATCGAAGGGGACGGCGAGACGCTGACCGTCACGCCGCCTGCCGGATTCACCAGCGCCATGGTGAATTGCGGGCTCGCCGGGACCGTCATGCGCTTCCTGCCGCCGGTCGCGGCGCTCGCCACCGGTGATGTGGCGTTCGACGGGGACGAGCAGGCGCGGGTGCGGCCGCTGGGCACGATTCTGAACGCGCTGCGGGAGCTCGGGCTCGATATCGACGGCGACACACTGCCTTTCGTGGTGCACGGGACGGGGACGCTGCGCGGCGGGCCGGTCACCATCGACGCGTCGGCCTCCTCGCAGTTCGTCTCCGGGCTGCTGCTGTCGGCGGCGCGGTTCGAGCAGGGCGTCACCGTGCATCACAGCGGCTCGGCGCTGCCGTCCATGCCGCATATCGAAATGACCGTGCAGATGCTGCGGCAGGCCGATGTGCGGGTGGAGGCGCCGAAGGATCCGCGCAAGGCGCAGACCTGGACCGTGGCGCCGGGGCCGATTCGCGCGGTGGACTGGGAGATCGAGCCGGATCTCTCCAATGCCACACCGTTCCTGGCGGCGGCGGCCGTCACCGGCGGCGAGGTGAGCATTCCGCATTGGCCGCGGCTCACCACCCAGCCGGGGGATGTGATTCGCGAGATCCTGGTGCGGATGGGCGCGGAGGCGCGGATCTTCGACGGCCTGCTGACGGTGCGCGGGCCGGAGCGGCTGGCGGGCATCGATATCGATCTGCACGACGTGGGTGAGCTGACGCCGACGGTGGCGGCCCTTGCGGCGCTGGCGGATTCGCCGTCGCGGCTGCGCGGGATCGCGCACCTGCGCGGGCACGAGACCGACCGGTTGGCCGCGTTGGCCACCGAGATCAACCGGCTCGGCGGCAAGGTCACCGAGACCTCCGACGGGCTCGAGATCCTGCCCAACCCGCTCAGCGGCGGCAGCTGGCACTCCTACGCCGACCATCGGATGGCCACCGCGGGCGCCATCATCGGCCTGGCCGTGCCGGGCATCGAGATCGAGGACATCGGCACCACCGCCAAGACGCTCCCGAACTTCGTCGCGCTGTGGGACGGGATGCTCGCCGACTCCGGGGTGGAACGCTCCGGCGGGGCGGGAGCGGGACACTGAGGAAGCGCGAGTACGACGAATCCGATGTCCGGGTCCGCCCGGGCAAGGGGACTCGTCCCCGCACCAAGACCCGCCCGCAGCATCTGGACGCCGAGACGGCCATGGTCGTCTCGGTGGACCGGGGGCGCTGGGGTTGTGTGCTCGACGACGATCCGGAGCGCCGCATCGTCGCCATGCGCGCCCGGGAGCTCGGGCGCACCCCCATCGTGGTGGGTGACCAGGTGGATCTGGTCGGGGATCTCTCCGGTAAGCCGGACACGCTGGCGCGCATCGTGCGGGTCAGCGATCGGCGAACCGTATTGCGCCGCACCGCCGATGACACCGATCCGTTCGAGCGGATCGTGGTGGCCAATGCGGAGCAGTTGTTCATCGTGGTGGCGCTGGCGGATCCGCCGCCGCGCACCGGGTTCGTGGAGCGGGCCATGGTGGCCGCGTATGTCGGTGGGCTGCAACCTATTCTGTGCCTGACCAAGCACGATCTGGCCGCCGAATCCGAATTCGCCGCCGCCTTCGAGGATTTGGATCTCACCATCCTCTACGGCGGGATCGAGGATCCGCTGCAACCGGTGGTCGATCAGCTGCACGACAAGCTCACCGCGTTCATCGGCCACTCCGGGGTCGGCAAGTCCACGCTGGTGAATCGTCTTGTGCCGGAAGCGGAACGGGCCGTGGGTGTCGTCTCCGGCGTCGGCAAGGGCCGCCACACCTCCACCCAGTCGGTCGCGCTGCCACTGCCCGACGGCGGCTGGGTGATCGACACCCCCGGTGTGCGCTCCTTCGGCCTCGCCCACATCACCCCCGACGATGTCATCAGCGCCTTCAGCGATCTCGCCGAGGCCATCGAGGACTGCCCGCGCGGCTGCACCCACCTGGGCCCGCCCGCCGACCCGGAATGCGCCCTCGACAACCTCCCCGGCAAGGAACGCCGAGTCGCCGCCATCCGCCTGCTCCTCAACGCCATCAACACCAACGACCCCTGGTTCCGCAGCGCCGCCTCGGACTGAAATCCCCAGCCCCACAACCACTTCCAGCCGGACCGGAGATTCGTCCTGCGAATTCTGAGACTCCGGTCTAGTCTGGCGTATATGGACGCCGAAGTGCCGGACGTTCCGGCTCGCGATTTCTCGCCCCCCGAATACCCCCTGTCGCGCAAGCGAACCCCCCTCCGCGAGCGCCTGCGTAAACGCCGGTCCGAGCGCCGCCCCCGTGCCAACCGCCCCGGCGACCACGCCCGCTGGAACCCCCTGCCCGCCATCGGCCGCGCCCTGGCCCGCCGCCCGATAGTCATGCGCACCGCCCCCGCCGTCGTCGCCCTCGAACGAGTCACACGCCGACTCACCAAGGGCCGCAAGGGAGTTCTCGACCTGGCCGGCCTCCCCGCGCTCCAGTTGACCGTGCGGGGACGCCGCACCGGACTCCCCCGCACCGTCAGCCTCCTCTACGTCCCCGACCTGGAAGACGAGAAAACCATCCTGCTGATCGGCTCCAACTGGGGCCAGCAGCGCCACCCCGCCTGGTCCGCCAACCTCACCTCCGCCGACTCCGCCGAACTACAAATAGGCGACGAGCACTTCACCGTGAACGTCCGCCAGCTCACCGGCATCGACCGCGAGCGCGCCTGGCAACGAGCCCTCACCTTCTGGCCCGGCTACGCCATGGAACAGCGCCTCGCCGGCACCCGCCGCTTCCGCCTCTTCGAACTCACCCGAGCCTGACCACTGCACGCGGTTTCAGTGGGGGCGGATGATGCGGAGGCCGTTGTCGAAGTCGACTCGGGCCAGTTCGCCGCGGCCGCTGAGGCCGAGCTTTTCGAAGATTCGGGAGAGGTGGTGGCCTACGGTTCGGGGGCTGAGGATCAGTTCGGCGGCTATCTCGCGGTTGGTCATGCCTTGGGCTGCCAGTTGGGCGACTTTGAGTTCTTGCATGGTGAGGGGGTTGTCGCCGAGAGTGGTGGGGATTTTGGGGCGGGGGACGGTCAGGTCCAGTTCGCGGCGGGCGCTGAAGGACCAGGGGGCGGCGTCCATCAGGTCGAAAGCTTCTGCGGCGGTGCGCAATTGCTCGGCGGCGTCGCGGCGGCGGCGGGCGCGGCGGAGCCATTTGCCGTAGAGGAGCTGGATGCGGGCGCGGGCGAACGTGTGGTGGCCGGCGGCGTCCACGGCCAGGGCGCGGCGGTAGCTGTGGTCGGCCTTGTCGTCCTCGCTGAGCAGGGCGTTGCAGGTGTAGGCGGCGGCGATGGCCCAGGGGGCGCGGGTGCGCAGGGCCCAGGCGCGGATCAGGTCGGCGTAGTCGGTGGCCTCGTCGAAGCGGCCGGCACGGGTGGCGGCCTCCACCAGGTCGACGGCGGCCAGGCGGGCCAGGGTGGGATGGCGGGCCTCGTGACCGGGAGCGACCAGGGCGCGCAGCCGCAGGTGGGCGGTTTCGGGGTCGCCGACGGTCAAGGCGTGGAAGCCCTGATGCCAGTAGGCGGCGGCGATCAGGACGGTGGCATTGCGCGGGCGGGCCAGGGCGAGTGCTTGCTCCGCGCTCTCGGCGACGGTGGCGGCATCACCGCGCAGCGCGGCCAGGCGGGCGCGCACCGTCCAGCATTGCGCCAGCACATTGGCGGTGTCACCGGCCTGCGCCAGCTCGAAAGCCTCGGCCAGCGTGGACTTTCCGGCCTCCCAGCGGCCGGTCGCCAATTGCAGCAAAGCCAGCTGCGGGAGCAAACCGATGGCGCCGGTGCGTGAACCGGCGACCCGCAACTGCGATGCCACCCGGGTATAGGACTCCACGGCCCGGCCCGCCAGCCCCCACTCCATGATCTGCGCGGCCGGCGGCAGCAGCCGGGCCGCCTGCGCGGGATGCGTTGCCGCATCGGCCATATCGAGCTGGCTGCCGATCGGCTCCGCGTCATCCGCACCGGTCGACCAGCGCGATCGCGAAGCCAGCAAACGCAATTCGGCCGCCGCCCCCGCATCCACCACGGCCGTGTCCCGCAACAGCATGGTGCCCGCCCGCGCGATATCGCCGGTGATCATCTCCAGCATCCCGGCCAGCCCACCCCCGGCCGCCGCCACCGCCGTAGCCGAAGTCCGCGTCCCCGCCAATGCCAGCAGCCGGCGCGCCGATTCGATATCCCCGCTGTCCCAAGCGAATCGGGCCGCCTTGGACAAACGCATTCCGGCATCGTCCGAATCCGGCGTGATCGCCGCCGCCCGCCGCAGTACCGCCGCGGCGGCAGCCGGACCGTAGCGCGCCCGCACCCGCTCCGCCCCGGCGGCAAGCGCCGCCGAGAGCTCCCCATCCGGCCCTTCTACCGCCATGGAACTGTGCCAGTTCCGCAGATCCGCATCCCCCTCCGCCGAACCGCCATCGAGCGGAGGCGTTACGGGTGCGGCCGCGCGTGGTGATGAAGCGCGGGCGTCGGAATCCGGTTGCGGCACAGGTTCATCGCGCTGGTCCGGAGGTTCCGAGGGGGCGAGCGTGGCGGCGAGCGCACGGTGGATGGCGCGGCGCTGCGCACGCGAGGAAGCATCGTAGGCGGCATTGCAGAGCAGGCGGTGGCGTTGCTCCACCCGGCCGTCGCCGAGGGCCAGCAAGCCGGTGGTGAGCGCTTGTTCCCAGTCGGGGGCGGTGACGCCGAGAGTGCCGGCGGCCGCGGTGACGGTAGCGATGATGCCGCGATCCTCGGCGGCGGCCACGGCCAGCAGGGTGCGCAGGCCCGGCGAGAGAGCGGCGAGCCGGGAGGCGAAGGCCGAGCGGAGGCGCGGGCCGAGCGGGACCGGGCCCCAGGCGATTCCGGCGAATTCCTCGGCGTCGACGGGGAGTTCCCGCAGGGCGAGGGGATTTCCGGCGGCGACGGCCAGGGCGCGAGCGGTGCGGGCCGCTCCGAGGGAACGACCACGACGGGCCAGCAGCAGCCGGGCGTCGACATCGGAGAGCGCGGGCAATCGATGCCCCGGCAAGCCCTCCCACGGGGTGGCGGCGGGCTCTTCAGGGAGGGCGGCCAGCAGCACCACCGGGCTCGCTGCGAGCCTGCGAATGGCGAAGACGAGGGCTTGCGCCGTGGCGCGGTCGATGAAATGCGCATCGTCGAGCAGGAGCAGCAGCGGGCGTTCGGCGGCGGCCGCGGACAGCAGGGTGACCAGGGCGGCACCCACCAGGAACCCGTCGACCGCACCCGGGTGCCGACCGCGAGCGAGATCGCCCATCGCCTCGAAATGGTGACCCAGGGCGGCGCCCAAGGCGACGGCTTGGGGTGCGGGGAGGGCGGTCAGGCGGGTTTCGAGGGGCAGCAGGAGCTCGTGCAGGGCCGCGTAGGGCAGCTCGGCTTCGGCTGCCGCACCGTTGCAGGTGAGGATGCGGAAGCCCTTGGCGCGGTGCGCGATATCGCGCAGCAACGCGGTGCGACCGGTTCCGGGGTCGCCCCGGAACACCAGGCTCGCACCGCGGCCGGTACGTGCCGCGGCCAGCATCTCCTGCGCACAGGTCTGCTCGGCTCCCCGTCCGAGCAGACCGTGTTCATGCCCGCTGCCGGCCACCATGGCAATCGGTCGGCAATCAATTCCCTCGCCCCACTTCATCCTGATCAAAGAGATATCACGCGAATATCACATATCGGTCACATTTGACCGACCGATACAGTGACCGATATAGCGACCGTTGCCCATGATGTTGGGGGCTGTCGGGGATTCCAAGTACTCGATACCCGTCACATAGAACTTCAAACCAGATACTGCGGAACCCGGGCTCGACCTGGGCGGATTCGCCGACCATCGACGACCGGCAGCTGTACCGGCCGCAGACCGACCAACCGGCTCGCCGCAACACCCGCCATCGCGCCCCCATACGGGATTTCGAATTACATTCCCGGCCGACTTACCAGAAAGTTCTCTGATCGGAATTACGCTCGGCAGACCCCGAAAGAGGACATCCCGAGTTCCTTTCGACGGGAATCGACGCGACGGCATTCGCCGGGGATGCGCCAAGCGCCGGAAGTCGCTAGCCTGCCGACGTGGAAGACCATGAGCGCAATGATTTTTCGCCGCTCCTAGACAACGATCTCGGCCCGGGCGCACCGGTCGCGCCGGAGGTCCGCGTGGGCCGCAACGACGACGGGCAGCCGCTGCCCGAATGCGTGCGCTGCGGCCGGGCCGCCGTGCTCTATCTGCGCGCCGTCTGGCTTTCCACCCGCGCCATGCTCGACGGCGGCACCGATGTGGACAGCCACATCCACGTGAATTCCTGCGGGCCCTGCGCCGGCAGCGTGGCCGGCATGATTCTCATCAATTGGGATCCCCGCTATTGGGGCGAATCGGTGCAACTCGACTGACACGGAAACCCTTGCCGCTCAACGCGGGCGGATGATGCGCAAGCCATTGTCGAAGTCGATATCGGCGAGTTCGGCGCGGCCCGCCAAACCCAGTTTCCCGAAGATCCGGGACAGGTGATGGCCGACCGTGCGCGGGCTCAGCACCAGTTCCGCGCCGATCGCCCGATTCGTCAAACCCTGGGCGGCCAGCCGCGCCACCCGCAACTCCTGGGCGGTGAGCACCGGATCGGTGCTGTGGCCGGTGGCGGGAGCCGGGCGGCGACCGGTCAGCTCGAGTTCCTGCTGCGCGCGTTCGACCCACGGCGTCGCGCCCATATAGCCGAAGGCTTCCCGCGCCGCGACCAATTGCTCGGCCGCGTCGCCGCGCCGGCGAGCACGCCGCAACCATTTGCCGTAGAGCAGCCGGGTACGGGCATGCCCGAGATCATGGCGGGGGGTGCGGCGCTGGGCGAGCGCGCGTCGGAAGTGATACTCCGCCTGCTGATCCGGGCTCAGCAGGGCGCGGCAGGCATGCGCGGCGGCGATGGCCCAGTCGGCGCGGGAGCGGATCGCCCAGTCGCGAATGGTCTCGTAGTAGGCGGTGGCGTCGGTGAGGCGGCCGACCCGGTGCGCGGCCTCGACCATGTCCAGGGCGGCCAGGCGCGCGTAGGTGAGGTGGCGGGCGTCGTGACCGGGCTGGGCGAGCGTGCGCAGACGCAGGTAGGCGGTCTCCGGGTCACCGGCGGAGAGGGCGTGGAAGCCGAGATGCCAATGCGAGGAGGCGATCAGCGCCCGCGACCGCTGCGGTCGCGCCAAAGCCAGTGCGCGGTCCAGGTTTTCCAACGCGGTATCCGAATCTCCGCGCAGCGAAGCGATTTTCGCCTGTAGGTTCAAGCACTGCGCCAGTACGTTCCCCGCGTCATCGGGCCGGGCCAGCTCCAGTCCCTCCGCCACCGTGGCGGCGGCCGAATCCCAGCGTCCGGTGGCGAACTGCACAATTCCCAACTGCGGCAACATCAGCAGCGCCGCCGACCGCGACACCCCGCGCAGATAGGCGGCCGCCTCCGCGTACGGCTGCAAGGCCGTATCGGCCAGCCCCCACATCAAAACCAATGGCGCGGGCGGCAATTGATGCATGGCGGTGCTGATGTGCGGCGCGGTCCGGAAGACATCGAACCGCGTCGGCACCGGATGCGCGTCATCGTGCCCCGCCGCCCACCGCGCCCGCTCCGCCAGCTCCCGCAGGCTCTCCCCCGCCTCCCCGCCCACGACCGCCGCGTCCCGCAACAACAGGGCGCCGGCCCGCTCCGGCTCCCCGCCGACGAACTCCAGCAGCCCCGCCATCCCCCCGCTGGCCGCCGCCACCCGCTCGGCCCCGATCCGCTCCCCCGCCCGCTCCAGCAGCCGCCGCGCCGACTCGATATCCCCACCGGCCCAAGCGAATCGAGCCGCCGTCGCCAGCCGCTCCCCCGCATCCCCCGCATCCGGCGTGATAGCGGCGGCCCGCCGCAACAACGCCGCCGCCCCCAACGCCCCGACCGACGACCGCGCACCTCCCGCGAACGCGACCACCGCACCCGGCACAACCACACCATCCACACCGGACGCGATCCCGGCCACCGGATCCGGCGCAGCCGCACCACCCCGACCGGACGCGAACCCCACCACCGGGTACGGCGCGGCCGCACCACCCCGACTAGGCGCGAACCCCACCACCGGATCCGGCGCAGCCGCACCACCCCGACTAGACGCGAACCCCACCACTGGATCCGGCGCAGCCGCACCACCCCGACTAGACGCGAACCCCACCACCGGATCCGGCGCAGCCGCGTCATCCCGACCGGACGCGATCCCGGCGGCGGTGGGCTCCGCCGAGGCAGAACCGTTGTCCGAGCGCCAGGGCTCATCACTGTGCGGGCCATGCGTGTCCGCGGGTGACAAGGCATGGGGCGTTTCACGGATGTTCGAGGGCGAGGTGTCGTGTGGCGTGCCGGTCACCCGGGCGGTGGAGACCAGGCCGCCGAGTTGGTGGGCGATGCGCGTGAGAGCGGTGGCGGTCGGTTCGTGCGGGCCGTCCAATGCTGCGGCTTCGTGCCAGTGGCGATGTTCGGGCTGGGTCGCGGCGGCGGCCAGGGCGCGGTGGACGGCGCGGCGCTGCTGCGGGGTGGCGGCGTCGTAGGCGGCGGCGCACAGGAGACGGTCGCGCATGTCGACGCGGCCGTCGCCGATGGTGAGCAGGGCGGCGGATTCGGCTTGTTCCCAGGCGGTTTCGGGGATGCCGAGCGTGATGGCGGCCCGGCTGACGGTGCACAACGCACCGGAGTCCTCGGCGGCGACGACGGTGAGCAGGCTGCGCAGGGCATCCGGGAGCGCGGACAGGCGGTCTTCGAAGGTGCGGCGCAGCCTGGGGCCGAGTGGGACGGGGCCGCGCGCGATGCCCGCGAATTCCTCTGCCGTGATGGGCAATTCGCACAGGGCCAGGGGATTTCCGGCGGCCGCCGCGAGTATCCGCGCCGCACGCAACGCACCGATCTCGCCGCACCGCCGGGTGAGCAGCTGCCGGGCGGCCGGTTCGTCGAGACCGTTCAGCGGCAGCGCGGGCAGCCGGTGCCAGACCGTGGTCGCCGGATCCTCCCGCAAAGCGCACAGCAGCGCGATCGGCGTGGCCGCCAACCGCCGCAGCGCGAACAGCAACGCGTGCACGCTGGCGGCGTCGAGCAGCTGCGCGTCATCGACGACCAGCAAGACCGGCCCGGTGGCGGCCAGCCGCGACAGCAGGGTCACCAATGCGGCCCCGACCAGGAACCCGTCGGCCGCACCGGGTTCGACACCCAGCGCGCGAGCCAGCGCCTGCGCTTGCGGAGCGGGCAGTGTGCTCCAGGCGTCCGCCGCGCTTCCCGCCTCGGCTCCGGACCCCGTCAGCGGGAGGAGAAGTTCGTGGAGGGCGGCGTAAGCGAAGGGGGATTCGGCGGCGCGGCCGTGACATTCGAGCAGTTGGAAGCCGTCGGCGCGGGCGATGGCGTCACGAAGAAGCGCGGATTTGCCGATGCCGGATTCGCCGTAGAGGGCGAGGGTGGCCGAGCGTCCGGAGCGGGCCGTGGTCAGGACCCGGTCGATATGTCGTTGTTCGCGGTCCCGTCCGAACATCCCCAACCCCTCGATATGCACGCTCCGCAGTATTGCGCGGTTAATTACCGGCAATCAAATTCGTTAACGCCATGCGCTATGCAGGAAATCACATGTAACGAAACGCGTTCGGGGTCGAACACCAACCCGCGCCGCAAGCGATTCGGCGACCGATTACCGCTAGCCAGCCACCGTCCAGCATCCGATACGCAGCAAATAGCCCGAAATGTCATAGCGGGCTTGGCATCTCACCACTCCCGCTGTTCACAATCCATTTACCGAAGTTTCGCCGAAAACGAAAGCGCCCCGGGTGTTCCCACCCGGGGCGCCTCGGTTCGAAATCAGCCTGAGCCGAATTCAGCGACGCCGCTTGGACTTCGGCGCCCGATCCTGCTTACCCTGCGCCCGCGCCGCTTCCCGGCGCTCCCGCCGGGTGCCGCCGTCACCGTCGCCGTACTCCTCGGCATCGCTGTGCACGGCCGCGCGACCGCCCTCGTCCGGGCCCGCCGGACCCGAGTAGGACAGCCCACGCGGACCCGACTCGTCGATCCCCTTGGCCCGCAACGCGGCCGGAGCGCCGTTACCGGCGGGCGCGGCCTCCTGGGTGGGCAGCGGGCGGTTGCCGACCGGCGATTGCAGTCCGGAGGCGACCTGCACCCCGGCGGGCTGCGGCGCCTGCACCTCGACCTGGAGGTTGAACAGGAACCCGACCGACTCTTCCTTCAGGCCCTCGAGCATGGCGGCGAACATGTCGAAGCCCTCGCGCTGGTACTCGACCAGCGGGTCGCGCTGCGCCATCGCCCGCAGGCCGATGCCCTCCTTGAGGTAGTCCATCTCGTAGAGGTGCTCACGCCACTTGCGGTCCAGCACCGACAGCAGGATCTGGCGCTCCAGATTGCGCATGCTGCCCGCGCCGGCCAGCCCGTCGATCTCGGCTTCACGGGCCTCGTAGGCGCCGTGCGCGTCGTCGAGGACGGCGTCCAGCAGCTCCTCGCGGGACAGGTCGCCGATCTCGCCGTCGGCGTTCTCGCCGGTGAGGTCCTTGTAGTCGATTCCGATGGGGTACAGCGTCTTCAGCGCGCCCCACAGCTTGGCCAGATCCCAGTCCTCGACATAGCCCTCGGCGGTGGCGCCATTGACGTAGGCGGTGATCACGTCGGTGATCATCTCCTGCACCTGGCCCTCCATATCCTCGCCTTCGAGGATGCGGGCGCGCTCGGCGTAGATCACCTTGCGCTGCTGGTTCATGACCTCGTCGTACTTCAGAACGTTCTTGCGGATCTCGAAGTTCTGCTGCTCGACCTGGGTCTGCGCGGACTTGATGGCGCGCGAGACCATCTTGGCCTCGATCGGCACGTCGTCGGGCAGGTTCAGCCGCGTCATGATCGATTCGAGGGCCGCGCCGTTGAAGCGCCGCATCAGCTCGTCACCCAGCGACAGGTAGAACCGCGACTCACCCGGGTCGCCCTGGCGGCCGGAACGACCGCGCAGCTGGTTGTCGATGCGCCGCGACTCGTGGCGTTCGGTGCCGAGCACGTAGAGACCGCCGGCCTCACGCACCGCATCGGCATCCGCCTCGGTCTGCTCCTTGACCCGCTCCAGGGTCGCGTGCCACTGGGCCTCGTACTCTTCGGGCGTCTCGACCGGGTCCAAGCCCTGCCGGCGCAGCAGCAGGTCGGCGATGATGTCCGGGTTGCCGCCCAGCACGATATCGGTACCACGACCGGCCATGTTGGTGGCGACGGTGACCGCGCCCGGCCGTCCGGCCTCGGCGACGATCTGCGCTTCCTGCTCGTGGAACTTGGCGTTCAGCACCGAGTGCGCGATGCCGCGCTTGGTCAGCAGCTTGGACAGGTACTCCGAGCGCTCGACCGACGTCGTACCGACCAGCACCGGCTGGCCCTTCTCGTTGCGCTCGGCGATATCGTCGGCGACCGCGGAGTACTTGGCCTCTTCGGTCTTGTAGATCAGGTCGGACTGGTCGACGCGGACCATCGGCTTGTTGGTCGGGATCGGGACCACGCCGAGGTCGTAGGTCTGGTGCAACTCGGCCGCCTCGGTCTCGGCGGTACCGGTCATACCGGAGAGCTTGTCGTAGAGGCGGAAGTAGTTCTGCAACGTGATGGTGGCGAGGGTCTGGTTCTCCGGCTGGATCTCCACGCCCTCTTTGGCCTCGATGGCCTGGTGCATGCCCTCGTTGTAGCGGCGTCCCACCAGAATGCGGCCGGTGAACTCGTCGACGATGATCACCTCGCCGTCGCGGACGATGTAATCCTTGTCGCGGGTGTACAGCTCCTTGGCCTTGACGGCATTGTTCAGGTAGCTGACCAGCGGCGAATTCGCGGCCTCGTACAGATTGTCGATACCGAGCTGGTCCTCGACGAACTCCACGCCCGCCTCGTGCACGCCGATGGTGCGCTTCTTGATATCGACCTCGTAGTGCAGGTCCTTCTTCAGAAGCGGCGCGATGCGCGCGAATTCGGCGTACCACTTCGAGGAGGCGTCGGCCGGACCCGAAATGATGAGCGGGGTACGGGCTTCGTCGATGAGGATCGAGTCGACCTCGTCGACGATGGCGAAATTGTGCCCGCGCTGCACCAGATCATCCAGCGAGTGCGTCATATTGTCGCGCAGGTAATCGAAGCCGAACTCGTTGTTGGTGCCGTAGGTGATCTCGGCGGCGTAGGCCACGCGGCGCTCGGCCGGGCTCATACCGCCGAGGATGACGCCCACGTCGAAGCCGAGGAAGCGGTGCACGCGGCCCATCCACTCGGCATCGCGCTTGGCCAGGTAGTCGTTGACCGTGACCACGTGCACGCCATCGCCGGAGATGGCGTTCAGGTAGGCGGGGAGCACACAGGTCAAGGTCTTGCCCTCACCGGTCTTCATCTCCGACACATTGCCGATGTGCAGCGCCGCGCCGCCCATGATCTGCACCTTGTAGTGCTTCTGGTTGAGCACGCGCCAGGACGCCTCGCGGGCGGTGGCGAAGGCCTCGAGCAGCAGTTCGTCGAGGGACTCCCCGTTCGCGTAACGCTGCTGGAACTCGCCGGTCTTGGCCTGCAATTCGGCGTCGGAGAGGGCGGTGAACTCCTCATCCAGGGCGATGACCTCGTCGGCCAGGTTCGCAAGCCGCTTGACGGTGCGACCCTCACCAATCCGTAGCAACCTCGAAAACGTCAGCGCAGGCACGGGTCTTGTCAGTCCTCTGGTCGGTGTGTCGTTGGCCCCCGCCATGGCGGGAAAGGTCGGCGCGCGGGCACGCAACCAATGCCATGGTAATGCGCTGCCCATCGTAGGCGTCGAAGTGCGCGGGCGGAGGTCGGGGCGGGAGCGGGTCGCCGGTGGCCGGGCCCCTGACGTTCCGCCCGGATCCTTCCGGATGGTAGCGATGAGCTGCGCTGATCCGCCGGCGAATCGTTTTGCTGCCGAAGCCCTTTCGAGACCTCTGAAGTACGATGGAACCGGCCCGTCGTGTGGAAGCTTGCGCCCGCACACCTGGACGGGGGCGTCGATGCCTGGCAGGGGACAAATGCGGGCTCGATGCGGAGCACTTAGGGAGTAGCGGGCAGCGTGATCACCAGACTGACGCCGCAGGACGCGTCGTTCTATCGGCTGGAATCGAGCAGTAATCCGATGCATATCGGGTCGCTCGCCATTCTGCGCAATCCCGCCCCGGGCGGGAATTCCGGACACGCGCCCCTGGATTACGAACGGCTGCTCACACTGGTCGAATCGCGTTTGCCGCTGGTGCCGCGATATCGGAACAAGGTGCGCGAGATCCCGTTCGAGCTGGGCCGCCCGGTCTGGGTGGACGACGCGAATTTCGACATCACCTATCACATCCGGCGTTCGGCGCTGCCGGAACCGGGCACCGACGATCAATTGCTCGACCTGGTCGCCCGGCTGGCGTCGCGGCCGCTGGACAACACCCGGCCGCTGTGGGAGATGTACTTCGTCGAAGGGCTCTCCGGCGGGCGCTGCGCCATTTTCACCAAGACGCATTCGGCGCTGGTGGACGGCGATTCCGCGCTGGAGATCGGGCACGTGATCCTGGACACCTCGGCCGCCCCCCGCGAGGTCGCCGACGACGCCTGGATGCCGCATCGGGAACCGGCCGATGTGGAGCTGCTGATCGGCGCGATCCTGCATCTGGCCACCCAGCCGCGCGAGGCGCTGGACGTGGCCCGCCATCACAGCGCCGAGGCGTTCGCGCTGATCGACGCCACCGGCAAGGCCGTCAAGAAGATGGTGTCGATGCTGCGGGCCGCGGCGCTCGGCGCACCCGACAGCCCGCTGAACATCCGCACCTCCCGCAATCGCCGGTTCGAGGTGGTGCGCACGGATCTGGAGGACTACCGCAAGATCCGCAAACGCTTCGACTGCTCGATCAACGACGTCATCCTGGCGGTGGTCACCGGCGCGCTGCGCAATTGGTTGCTGTCGCGTGGCCAGATCCTCACCGAGGCCGACGCGCTGCGGGCGATCGTGCCCATGTCGGTGTACGCGGACGGCCCCAACGGCGAGCTGAAACCGGCCGGCGAGGTGACCTCGCTGGTGGTGGATCTGCCGGTGGGCGAGGCGAATCCGGTGATCCGCATGTCGCACATCAAGCACGCCACCGAGGCGCACGTGCGGCATCAGCGCGGGGTGCGGGCCCGGACCCTGGTGCACATGGCCGGATTCGCTCCGGCGAGCCTGCATGCCATGAGCGTGCGCTCTGCGAGTACTTTTGCAGAGCACACGTTCAATCTGGTGATCACCAACGCGCCGGGTCCGCAGCAGCCCATGTACATCGGCGGCGCGCGGATGCTGGAGATGTACCCGGTGTCGCCGTTGCTGCGCTTTCAGGCTCTGAGCATCGGGCTCACGTCCTATGACGGACGGGTGTTCTACGGACTCAACGCCGACCGCGACGCGATGGCCGATATCGCGGTGCTGACCGCTTCGGTGCACGAGTCGATGGAGGAGATGCTCGGTGCCTGCGTCCAGTGAGTCCGCGTCCGGGAAGCTGCGCGTCTATGTTCCGGCCACCGTGCCGATGCTGCGAGAGCTGGTGGCGGACCGGGAGATCCGGGCCATCGGGGATACCGCGTTCGCGGTGACGCCGGCGCTGCGCGAGGCGTACGCCTCGGGTGATGACGAGGAGCTGGCCGAGGTCGCCATGTCCGAGGCCGCGCGAGCGTCGCTGCGCCTGCTGGCCGAGGAGCAGGCGGCCGCGGATCTGAACGGTGCGGATGCCGGGGACACGGCGGCGCCGGGGCCGATCTTCCGCCGGGCGGTCGTGGCCGCCGACGTGACGGGTGCGACGCTGCGGCCGGATCTCGACGATGCGGTGGTCAAGCTTTCGGGGCCGATCACCTACAACCAGATCGCGTCGGTGCACGTGGATCTGGCCGAGGCCGAATCCGAGGTGTCGAAGGCCGTGGAGATCATCGATGCCGCCGATATGGGCGATCCCGATGCCGAATTCGTGCTCGGTGATGCCGAGGACCATCAGCTGGCTTGGTACGCCACCCAGGAACTGCCGTTCCTGCTGGATCTGCTCTGAGAGATGGTTTTCGGGGGCCAGGCCCCCGAACCCCCGGGGCAGTACCGAAGGTCTTTCCTGTCCAGTCGCGGCACCGTAACCTACGGTAGCGTAACCTTGCTGTGACATCTCCGCGGCGATGCCGCCGCGGCCGGCGATGGTCGCGCTCACCAGCGCACACGACGACAGGAAAGCGTTCCAGAACATGGCATCGAAAAGTGGGGGCTTCTCCGTGCGGGGACTGCGGGAATGGCTGGAGGCCCCCGTGGCCGACGGCTCGACCGCGGGCCGCACGCCCTTGGACACGCTGCGCGGAGCAGCGGCGCGCATCACCACTCCCCTGTTGCCGGACGACTATCTGCACCTGGTGAACCCGCTGTGGTCGGCGCGCGAGCTGCGCGGCCGCATCGTGGAGGTGCGCAAGGAGACCGCGGACGCAGCCACCCTGGTGATCAAGCCGGGCTGGGGCTTCGACTTCAAGTTCGAGCCGGGGCAGTACATCGGCATCGGTGTGCTGGTGGACGGCCGCTGGCATTGGCGCTCGTATTCGCTGACCTGCCCGCCGGATTGGACCGATCCCGGGCACAAGGGCAAGCGGCTCATCTCCATCGCGGTGAAGGCCATGCCGGAGGGTTTCCTCTCCAGCCACCTGGTCAGCGGCGTGCCGGTCGGCGCCATCGTGCGCCTGGCCGCGCCGCAGGGCGGGTTCGTGCTGCCCGAGCCGCCGCCGGCCAAGGTGCTGTTCCTGACCGCGGGTTCGGGCATCACCCCGGTGATGGCCATGCTGCGCACCATGGATCGCCGCGACGGCGTCCCGGATGTCATGCACATTCACTCCGCGCGCACCCCGGACGACGTCATGTTCGGTGACGAGCTGCGCGAAATGCACGACAAGCACCCGAGTTTCACCGCCCACCTGCATCTGACCGGCGAGAACGGCAAGTTCGCGCTGGCCGATCTGGACGAACTGGTCCCGGACTGGCGCGAGCGCGAGACCTGGGCCTGCGGTCCGCTGGGCATGCTCGACGAGATCGAGAAGCATTGGACCGCAGCGGGTATCGAGAACAAGCTGCACGTGGAGCGGTTCGAGATCGAACGCAATGCCAGCGCCGAGGGCGGCAAGGTCACCTTCGGCAAGACCGGCCGCACCGTCGAGGTGGACGGCGCGACCACGCTGCTCCAAGCCGGTGAGGGCGCGGGCGTGCAGATGCCGTTCGGCTGCCGGATGGGCATCTGCCAGACCTGTGTGGTGACCATCACCGACGGTCACGTGCGCGATCTGCGCAACGGAAACGAGAAGCGCGCGGGTGAGAAAGTGCAGACCTGTGTTTCGGCGGCGGCGGGCGACTGCACGCTCGAGGTGTGACGCGCGGACCGGCTTCGGCCGACGGGCTCGAGAACGGCTACCCTCGATAGCAGTCGAGCCTGACGCGGCCCCGCTCGTGCCTCCATTGGAGACGCCGGGGCCGCGGACCCGCACAGCGGTGTGAGGCGGATAAACCCACGGAAGGATTTGCCGGTGGCCATCACCGACATCAAAGCGTTCAGCCATCTCTCGGCTTCGGACATCGAGGCCCTGGGCCATGAACTCGATACGATTCGCCGCGACGTGGAACTGTCGCTCGGTGCGCGCGATGCCAAGTACATCCGCCGCACCATCGCCGCGCAACGGATTATCGAGGCGGCGGGCCGGGCGACCCTGTTCGCGTCCAAGAAGCGCTGGGCCTGGCTCACCGGCACCGCGCTGCTCTCGGTCGCGAAGATCATCGAGAACATGGAGCTCGGGCACAACATCAGCCACGGGCAATGGGATTGGATGAACGATCCCGAAATCCACTCCACCACTTGGGAGTGGGATCAGACCGGCACCTCCGAGCAGTGGAAAGCCGCGCACAACTACTCGCATCACATGTACACCAACATCCTCGACATGGACGAGGATCTCGGTTTCGGCATTCTGCGGATGACTCGCGACGAGGAATGGCGGCCCATCAATCTGGCGCAGCCGTTCGCGAATCTGGTGCTGGCCGCGCTGTTCGAGTGGGGCATCGCGCTGCACGATCTGTCGGCGCAGAAGGAGCAGCTGGGAGTCGATCCCAAGGATTGGTTCTCCGAGCCGAACAAGGCGTTCTGGCGCAAAGCGGGCAAGCAGGTCGCCAAGGATTTCGTGATCTATCCGGCGCTCACCGGTCCGGCCTGGAAGTCGACGCTGAAGGCCAATGCCACCGCCAACCTGGTGCGCAACCTCTGGGCTTACGCGGTCATCTTCTGCGGACATTTCCCGGACGGCGCGGAGAAGTTCACCGTGGACCAGTTCGAGAACGAGACGCAGGGCGAATGGTATCTGCGGCAGATGCTGGGCAGCGCGAATTTCAATTCCGGCCCGGTGATGGCGTTCATGAGCGGCAACCTCAGCTACCAGATCGAACACCACATGTTCCCGGACCTGCCGTCGAATCGGTACGCCGAGGTGTCGGCGAAGGTGCGCGAGCTGTGCGAGAAGTACGACCTGCCGTACACCACCGGGTCGATCGGTAAGCAATATCTGCTGGCGTTCCGCACCATTCACAAACTGGCGCTGCCGGACAGCTGGCTGAAGGCGACCTCCGACAATGCGCCGGAAACGTCCTCGGAGCGCAAGTTCGCCGGTATCACCCTGCCGTCGATGCCGTCGCTGAACAGCGAATGGCTGACCGAGCACCAGCCGCAGTGGAGCGTGGATCCGGTGACGGGTCAGCGCCGCGGGCTGCGTTCGGCCATGCAGGAGGCCAAGGTGGTGCTGAAGGAAAAGGCGCTGCACGAGAAGGAAGTGCTGCGCGAGGCGAAGGTGAACCTACAGGAAAAGGCAAGGGCGGAAAAGGAACTGCTGCGTTCGAAGGCGGAACCGTTGCGCACCGAAGCCAAGCGCCGCTGGTCGCTCTCGGGTAAGCTGCGCCGTAATCGCTAGCAGATGAAGGTGTCGAAAACAATGCGGTCTTCGACACGCTAGGGATTCAATCGTCCGTAACCTACGGAGCCGTAACCTACGGTACTGTAAGTTGCATGGCGATCTCGGATGTCAAGGAATACGCACATCTCACCCCCGAAGACGTAGAAGCTATCGGCGCGGAACTCGACTCGATTCGCCGCGAAGTCGAATCCGTCCGGGGCGAAAAAGACGCGGCCTACATTCGCAAGGTGATCCGTTTGCAGCGCGGCCTCGAAATCGGTGGCCGCGCCGCGCTTTTCGCGAGCCTCTTCCCGCCGGCGTGGATTGCCGGAACCGCCATGCTCGGCGTTGCCAAGATCATCGAGAATATGGAGATCGGGCACAACGTCATGCATGGCCAGTGGGACTGGATGAACGATCCGGAAATCCACTCCACCAAATGGGAATGGGACAACGCCGGTCCCTCCGAGCACTGGAAGATCACCCACAACTTCCTGCACCACAAGTACACCAATGTCCTCGGCATGGACGACGACATCGGCTACGGCCTGCTGCGCGTCACCCGCGACCAGCGCTGGACCCCGTTCTACCTGGGCCAGCCGGTGTACAACCTGCTTTTGCAGATGTTCTTCGAATACGGCGTCGCCATCCAGCATCTGGAGCTCGGCAAGGTCGCCAAGAAGAAGTGGCCGGCCGGTTCCCCCGAACGCATCCAGTTCGAGGAGGACCGCAATCTGGTGCTGAAGAAGATCGGCAAGCAGGCCGCGAAGGACTACCTGATCTTCCCGCTGCTCACCGGTCCCGCCTTCTTCGGCACGCTGACCGCCAACCTGACCGCCAATGTCATCCGCAATGTATGGACCAACGCGGTCATCTTCTGCGGGCACTTCCCCGACGGCGCCGAGAAGTTCACCAAGGCCGATATCGACGGCGAGACCCAGGGCGAGTGGTACCTGCGCCAGATGCTGGGCTCGGCCAATATCTCCGGCGGGCCGCTGCTGCACTTCATGACCGGCAACCTGTCGCACCAGATCGAGCACCACCTGTTCCCCGATCTGCCCTCGAACCACCTGGCTTCCATCGCGGTTCGGGTGCGGGCCCTGTGCGACAAGTACGACCTGCCCTACACCACCGGTTCGCTGCCGGTGCAGTACGCCAAGTCGTGGCGCACCATCATGAAGCTGTCGCTGCCCAACAAGTACCTGGCCCGCAGCACCGACGACGCCCCGGAAACCAAGTCCGAGAAGGTGTTCGGCGGTGCGCCGACCATCGACGCCATGACCGGTCGCCGCCGTGGCCTGCGCACCGCGCTGAAGGAGGGCCGTCGCCGGCTGTCCCGCCGCCAGGATCACGCGCTGGCCGGCTGACCGCCACCCGGGAATCCGAGACGCCCCCGTCGATTCGACGGGGGCGTTTTCGTTCGCGTTCTTCCGCCTGGTTCACTGGGGGGCGTGTGTTCCGAAGGCCCGATCGCGTCCCCCGAATGTCTGAGCGTCTACGACGCGATTCGATTGCGCCGCGATGTGCGGGCCGAATTCACCGGGGCGGTGGTCGAGGACGCGACCCTGCTGCGCATTCTCGAGGCGGCGCACCGCGCACCCAGCGTCGGCAATTCCATGCCGTGGGATTTCGTGGTGCTGCGCGATCCGGCGATGCTGGCCAAGTTCGCCGAGCACGTGGCGCAGAAGCGCCAGGAGTTCAATGATTCACTGCCCGCCGATCGAGCCGAGACCTTCAATCCGATCAAGATCGAGGGAATTGTCGAGTCCGGGACCGGGATCGTGGTCACCCACGACCAGACCCGCGGCGGCACCCATGTACTCGGCCGGGCGACAGTCCCCGAAACCGGCATCTACTCGACCGTTCTCGCCATCCAGAACTTGTGGCTGGCGGCCACCGCCGAAGGCATCGGGGTGGGCTGGGTCAGCTTCTACGACACCCCGTACCTGAGCGAAATGCTCGGGCTGCCATCGCATGTGAAGCCGGTGGCGTGGCTGTGCGTGGGCCCGGTGCGCGAATTCCAGACGGTGCCCGACCTCGAGCGGTTCGGCTGGCGCGATCGCCGCCCGCTGGAGGCCGCGATCCACTGGGAGCAATTCGGTTCCCCGGCAGCCGAATAGCCGAAACCCCGCCCCGGCTTGCTCCCTCGATCACACTGTGACGCGGGAGTCAGTGCATCGGCTGGGTTTGGTGCCCGACGACGCGCACCTCATCGAGGGTGACCTCGGGGTCGCCGTTGCCCGATCGGCCGGTGACGGTAATGGTCCCGGTGAACTCGTCACCCTGCGTGACCTCGCGCATCCGGGCTCCGGTCAGCTCGGCGCGCGCGCCGTTCAGGGTGTAGAACTCGGTGGGACCGCCGGTGATGAACGCCAACGTCCAGTTGGCGGCGTCGGAGTAGACCAGCCCGTGCACCTGGAATCGCTCTCCGGCATGCGCCCGGTAGTCCCGCAATACTGCCTTCATCTCGTCCTGCGGCGTCGAATCGGCCACCGCCACACCGGTTCCCGCGAGTCCCAATACGGTCGTGGCCATGGCGATCGCCGTGACCACGGCTCTCTTGCACACCATGTCTCACACAACTCCCTCATCTACTCATTGCTCTTGGAATAACTCCGGCCCACCCGGTCGAAACCGAATGGGCCGAATTTTCTCGATCACGCCAGTCCGGGACCGGCGCCGCGCGGCCCATCAGTGACACCGGCGGTCCGGTGTATCCGCGGCCGGCGGATCAGAGCAGATGCAGGTTGGAAGGGTATTTTCAGGGACCCGGCCGGTCACCTAGACGCGTTCGAGCACCGCCGACGCGCCGATGCCGCCCGCAGCGCAGATTCCGAGCAACGCGGTGGACTTGCCGGTGCGAGCCAGTTCGTTGGCCATGGTGGTGACCATGCGGGCGCCGGTCGCGCCGAAGGGGTGGCCGAGCGAGACCGACCCGCCGTGCACGTTGAGGCGCTCGGGGTCGATCTCGCCGACGGCGGTGTCGCGGTCGAGCCGGGTCTTGGCCCATTCGGCGCTGGCCAGGGCCGAGACCACGGACAGGGTCTGGGCGGCGAAAGCCTCGTGGATGTCGACGAAATCGATGTCGGACAAGGCCATTCCGGCCTTGTCGAGCGCACGCGGCATGGAGATGGCGGGGCCGATGAGGACCTGGTCACGCGGGTCCACGCTGACGAAGCTCCAGGAACGGAAGGCGGCGAGCGGCTGGTAGCCGAGCGCGCGCGCCTTCTCCTCGCTCATCAGCAGCACGGCCGACGCGCCATCGGTGAGCGGGCTGGCGTTGCCGGCGGTGACGGTGCCCGGTTCGGCGAAAACCGGTGGCAGCTTGGCCAATTTGGCCATGCTGGTGTCCTTGCGGACCAGGCCGTCGCGGGTGACGCGGGTGCCGTCGGGGGTGGTGACGGTCAGGACTTCGGAGTCGAAGCGGCCGGATTCGATGGCCGCGGCGGCCCGGTGGTGGGACAGGACGGCGAACCGGTCCTGGGCGGCGCGGCCGATATTGTGAATGCGCGCCATCTTCTCGGCGGATTCACCCATCACCTCGCCGGTGGTGCGCTCGGCGATCTTCGGCCGCTTCGGCATCAGGTCGTAGAACGGCGCGAGTTGGGTTGCGGCCGTGAGGTAGTCCTTCGGCTTGGGCTTGCCCAGGGCCAGCGGCGCGGCGGCATGGATGAGCTTCTGCGGGAGCTTCACCTCGGCATTGCTGACCGAGTCACTGCCGCCCGCGATCATCACGTCGTACTCGCCGCGTTCGATGGCCGCGGCCGCCGAGACCACCGCTTGCAGCCCGGACGCGCAGGCGCGGGTGACCGTGTAACCCTCACAGCCCGGGTCCAATCCGAGATCCAAGGCGATCTCGCGGGCGATGTTCGGCGCGGCGGCGGGCAGGATGACCCCGCCCCACACGATGGATTGCACCGCCGCGCCCGGCAGCCCGGTGCGTTCGAGCAGCCCCCGCACGGCGGCATCGGCCAGGTCGATGGAGTCCATCCGGGTGTAGTCGGTGAAGGCGCGCACGAAGGGGGTGCGCGCTCCGGCGACGATGACGGCACGATTCTTACTCACCAGTCAGTTGTAACTGATACATGCTGTAACAGCAAGTGTCGGACGGGCTGGAGAGTCGGACGACCGGGGCTCTGATGAAAGCCCCGGTCGGAAGTGGGTTACGCCAGAGAACTAAGCGAGCCGGATGAGGCCGTAGTCGAAGGCGTGGCGACGATAGACGACCGACGGTCGGTCGGTCTCCTTGTCCATGAACATGAAGAAATCGTGACCGACCAGCTCCATTTGGTAGAGAGCATCGTCGATCGTCATCGGGATCGCCGGGTGCGTCTTGGTGCGCACCACATGGCCGGGACCGGCCTCGTCCTGCTCATCGGAGCCGTGATCGTGAGCCGAGGCCCCGTTCGAGGCGGCGGCGAACAGGGAGTCGTCGATGAGTCCGGCCGTCGCTTCCGCGACCGAGATCGGCGTCTTGTCCCCGTGATGGACGCGGCGGCGGTCCTTGAGGCGACGCAACCGGCCTTCCAGCCGCTCCACCGCGAGTTCCAAGGCGGCGTAGAAGCTGTCCGCGCAGGCCTCGGCCCGTACGACCGGGCCCTTACCGCGGGCGGTGATCTCTATCCGCTGGCAGTTCTTACGCTGACGACGGTTGCGTTCGTGGGTGAGTTCCACGTCGAACAGGTAGATGGTGGGGTCGAAGCGCTCCAATCGAGACAGCTTGTCCGCCACGTGGATTCGGAAATGATCGGGCACTCCACCCTCACCGAGGGTTCGTCCCTTGACCACGACATCCGCACTGGTTGCCCGACTGGATTGGTCGTCGGAGCTGAATTCATCGTCCAGCAGAGCGGTGTCTGCGTTCTTCGCTGAAGGTCGTGAAGTAGTCGTCACGCGTACCTCCCGGATCTGGCCGCACAAGCCACTCGTGCGGCGGGATTGAAACGTGTGCCGATCGACTGACTCGCTCGGCACATATGGTCCGAGGCGCCACCTCCAAACTTGCGGTTCGGGTGTCTGATCGCGACGGTAGTACGTCAGCGACCTGTCCGCCAGTGTTCACGCAAATATCGAATAATCAAGCGGAACACGTAACCAGCACGGCACGTACCGGAACTCCGGCGGTAACCAGCGCGCGGGTCGATTCGGACACCGTCGTACCGGTTGTCAGTACGTCGTCAATGAGCACTACCTCGGCATTTGCCGGAAAACCGGCGGAATCCGGCCGGGTGGGGGCTACGATGATCCGCCCGCGCAGATTGTGCTGGCGATCGCTCTCGTTCAGGCCCGCGGAGTCCCGCACACCCGCCCCGGAACCCAACATTCGTACCAGTCGGCAATCCGGTAGCCAACTCGCGGCGACGCGCGCCGCGCGGATCACCGGGTCACCGCCGCGCCTGCGCGCGGCCGCCGCCCGGCTGGGCGCGGGGACCAGAATCAGCGGCCGGGACGCGTCCCGCAAATAATCCAGCCCCCTGGCCAGCGCCAGCCCCAGCGGCGCGGCCAGATCCGTCCGGCGATGCTCCTTGGCGGCCAGCACGGCCCGCCTGGGTGCGCCCCGATAGGACGCCAGCGCCCAGCACGGCACCCCGGGGTCGGCCCGCGGCCGGATGCGCACGGGCGGACCGGAGAGAGCGGCGGAACAGGCTGCGCACCACGCGGTTCCGGCCCGCCCGCACCCGCCGCAGGCACGCGGCAGGATCAGCTCCAGCAGCTCCCCCATGCCCTCCAGTGTGCGCTTATCCGGGCAGCACCGGAATGGCATTGGCCCCCAGGCCGGGAACTTCGCGCCAGAAGTATTCGCCGCCTTCGGGATTGCGGGTCAACTCCAGCACCGCGCGCGAATCGGCCACGTATTCGTGATCGGGCGCGGCGCTGACCACCCGTACCGGCGGGGTCAGGTTCTGGGTGCTCTGCGGCTGGAAGCCGGAGCCGTCGACCAGCACGGTGGCGACCGGATCCACATTGCCCTCGCGGCCGACGATCACCTTCTCGTCGTTCTGCCAGTCCAGGGTGACGGCCGCCGTGCTCAAGCCGACCGCGAGCGGCAACGGCGAGGTGAGCGCGTATTTCCCGCCCGCCTGCGGAGTCACCACGGCCACGTAGACCTTGCCGTTGGCGATCAGCGCGGCGCGCGCCCCGGACGGGGAGATGCGCAGTTCGGTGATCGGCCCGCGCGGCGCGGTGGCGGCGTTGGCGCCGGAATTGGCCGGGGGCGCGGTCAATTCGCCGATGGTCACCTCCTGCACCGACACATTGCCGGTGCCGCGGTCGTGCACGGCGCGAATCACCTTGTCACCGTCCTGCACGGTCCAGGCGGAGCTGCCGTCGGCGGGCCAGGACGGGCGGGTGAAGGTGCCGGCGGTGGCGACCGGGAAGCCCTGGCCGTCATAGGTGCCGATGATGAGCGTGCGTTCGGGTTCGGGTGCGGGACGGCCGGATCCGGCTACGGCGGCCACCAGCTGCCCGTCCGGCGAGAGCGCCACCGATTGCAGGCCGTGGGTGCTGCCGTAGAAGCCGGGCGCGGCGGTGATGCCGTTCTCGGTGACCGCGACCAGCGAGCCGTCGCGCACCGCGTGCAGTCCTGCGCGATTGCGCGCCACCGCGTCCGGGCTCATCGCCTCCACATCGGCCGGATTCCAGCCGATGGTGGCGTACCGGTCGTCGAGGGGTTTGCCATCGGCCAGCAGGAAGTAGGGTCCGATGACCTCGGCGCCGGCCAGCGTCAGCACGGTCTGGGTGGCCAAGAGCTCCTTGGCTTTCGAATCCAGGCTCGAGGCCCCGGCGAAGTCGACCTGCACGCCGCCCGCGCCGACGCCGACATTGTCGGTCTCGCCATTGGGTTTGCTGACCGGCCCGCGCACCGTCACCCCGCCGGAGAGCGGGTTGCGCACGGCGGGGGCGAGCGCATTCTGCGGTCCATCGGCCAGCATGCCGATCAGCTTCTGCGCCAGCTGGTCCTTGCGCGCGGAGATCCAGCGCAGGTCCGGAACCATCGCCGCGCCCGCCAGGTTCGGGAAGAACAGCGAGTACCGCTTGTAGGACTTGGCGAACGCGGTCTGCTCGACGATGACGCCGGGCGGCAGTTCGTCGACCCGCCACTCGCCATCCACCTTGACCAGTTCGACCTTCTGCTCCAAGGTGCCTTCCGCCGCCCTGTACGAGCTGTCAGCGGCCAATTCGCCTATCTTGCGGGCTCGGATCACATACGTGGCGGTATCGGCGGTACGGGACTCACGGAGTGTGTCCGGGCGATCGACGATGGTGGTGCCGGCGGCGTCGTCCCAGCGCACATTGGCCGAGGGCGAGAGGAACTGCCGGGCCGCCTGGTGCCGGTTGGTCGGGTCCGCGGTGGCTTGCAGGAAGTCCCGCAGCAGCTGGTCCGGTTCGCGCCCGGAGATGGGTGGGGTGGGACCGGCGCTGGTGGGTTGCCGTTCCAGCGTGCCCAGGGCCTGCGGGGCGGAGGAATCCGGCAGGCTGGCACAGGCGGTGAGCCCCACCAGGCAAGCGAGGGCCATGAGCGCCCGGGCCAGACGCGAGGAGCGTGCGCTCATGGTTTGCCGTCCGTGGAATCGGCGGGGGCCGAGCCGTCCTGCGGGGCACCGTCGCCCGCGCTGTCGGCGGTGGGCGGGACGGCATCGCCGCCGGGTTCGGCGGGTTCGGCGGTACCCGCGGCGAACTCCACGCCCGCCGGGTCGGCGAGCACGGCATTGCCTGCGGCGAACTCCACACCCGCCGGGTCGGCGAGCACGGCGCCGGCGGCCGGGAATTCCGCACCGGTCGCGTCGGCGAGGGACCAGGTGGCCGGCGGCGATCCGGTCGTGCCGGCACCCGGGGCGGCGTCGGCCGAACCGGATTCGGCTCCTGCACCGGATCCGCTTGCGGCGGAACCGGATTCCGGCTGATCGCCATCCGCCGGCGCGGGATCGAGGGCGGGAACGGCCTCCAGACCGCGCTTCTTCGGCGGTTCCAGGGACAGCGGGCTGGGGCCGAGCTTCTTGCCGCGCACCAGCGGCAGGGTGAGGCGGAAGCAGGCGCCGACGCCGAGTTCACCCCAGGCTTCGAGCTTGCCTTCGTGCAGGTTGGCGTCCTCGACGCTGATGGACAGGCCGAGGCCGGTGCCGCCGGAGCGCCGCATGCGCGAGGGGTCCGAGCGCCAGAACCGGTTGAAGACCAGCTTCTCCTCGCCCGGGCGCAAACCGACGCCTTGGTCGCGCACCACGATGGCGACGGCATTGGCGTCACCGTCACCGCGCATGCGCATGAGGACGGGTTTGCCTTCGCTGTGGTCAATGGCATTGGCGAGCAGATTGCGCAGCACGCGTTCGACGCGGCGCGGATCCACCTCCGCCACAAGGGGTTCCTCGGGCATGTCGACGACGAGTTCGACGCCGGACTCCTTGGCCAGATGCCGCACGGTGGAGACCGCGGCCCGCGCGCACATGCGCACATCCAGCGATTCCACTTGCAGCTCGGCCACACCCGCGTCGTGGCGGCTGATCTCGAGCAGGTCGTTGAGCAGCCCCTCGAACCGGTCGAGTTCGTTCACCAGCAGTTCCGCGGAGCGCGCCAGCGCCGGATCCAGGTCGTCGCTGGAGCCGTGGATGAGGTCGGCCGCCATGCGCACCGTGGTCAACGGTGTGCGCAGCTCGTGGCTGACGTCGGAGGTGAAGCGGCGCTGTAGATTTCCGAACTCCTCGAGTTGGGTGATCTGGTTGGACAGGCTCTCGGCCATCTCGTTGAACGACATGGCCAGCCTGGCCATGTCGTCCTCGCCGCGCACCAGCATGCGCTCTTTGAGTCGTCCATCGGCGAAACGACTCGCGATGCGCGCGGCGGATCGGATGGGCAGCACCACTTGCCGGGTCACCAGCGCGGTGATGGCGGCCAGCAGAACCAGCAGCACGATGCCGCCGATGAGCATGGTGCCGCGCATCAGGCTGAGCGAGTTCTGCTCGTTGGTGAGCGGGAAGATCAGGTAGATCTCCAGCGTCGGAATGTCGGCGGCGGGCGATCCGATGATCAGCGCCGAGCCGCGATACCCATCCGGATCGGAGACCGTGGCGAATTGATAGCTGACCTGCCGTTCCTGCACGAAATGGCGTAGCTCCGCGGGGATTTCCTGGATCGGCCCCGCGTTCAGCTCCGATTGCGAGTCGCCGATCATGGCCAGCGCGGAGTCGTAACTGCCTGCCGCGCCGCCGGATTGGGAGCCGCCGCCCCCCGGCCAGGGCGCGGCGGGCATCCTCCAATCGAGCCAGCTGGGTGCTCGAGTCGTGCACACCGGTCAGCGTGGCCTGCACCGTGTTTCGCGCACGGCCCATCTCCTCGACGGCCGCGTTGATCTTCGCGTCCAGCAACCGGTCGGTGATCTGACTCGTGAGCACGACTCCGAGAATCGTGATCACGATCAGCGACAGGGTGAGGGTGGACACGACGACGCGCAATTGCAGCGAACGCCGCCAGACGTGGCCCAGTTGCTCTCCGACATTGCGGAACCAGGCCACCACTACCGCCAGCCACCGCTGAACGCGGTTTCTGGAACCAGCGATCACGGCGGTCCGGCCTTGTAGCCCACACCTCGCACGGTCAGCACGATCTCAGGGTTCTCCGGATCCTTCTCCACCTTGGCGCGCAACCGCTGTACGTGCACATTGACCAGGCGGGTGTCGGCGGCATGCCGGTAACCCCAGACCTGTTCGAGGAGCACCTCGCGGGTGAACACCTGGCGCGGCTTGCGGGCCAGCGCGACCAGCAGATCGAATTCCAGTGGAGTCAGCGAGATCTGCGCACCGCCGCGAGTCACCTTGTGCGCGGGCACATCGATGACGATATCGGCGATGGAGAGCAGCTCCTGCGGCTCCTCCTCGGTGCGGCGCAGGCGAGCCCGCACCCGAGCAACGAGTTCCTTCGGCTTGAACGGCTTGACGATGTAATCGTCTGCGCCCGACTCCAACCCCAGGACGACGTCGACCGTATCGGTCTTCGCCGTCAGCATCACGATCGGTACTCCCGAGTCGGCTCGCAGTACCCGGCACACATCGATGCCGTTCATGCCGGGCAGCATGAGGTCCAGCAACACGAGATCCGGGCGCAACTCCCGGACCGCGGTCAGCGCCTGCGTGCCGTCACCGACGACGTGAGGGTCGAAACCCTCACCGCGCAAGACGATCGTGAGCATCTCCGCGAGAGCCATATCGTCGTCGACGACCAGAATCTTCGGCTTCATAACTACTATGTTGTCACCTTCCGCGCTCCGATCGGGCCGCCACGCCAACACTCGTGACCTGTCGGCGCACATCCAACCCTATCCAGCAACATTTTCCGCGATCCGCGCCGCGAGTGTTGCCGGATCGTCACCGCTCCGATGCACCCACCACGGTCCAAACCAATTGATTTCGGCCAGCTCACGATAGACGTTGCCGGTCCTGCGTTGCAGCCCTCCGTCTTTCTCGTAGGCGTCGAGTGCGCGAGTCGCATCCGCCGCACCCCGCAGCCGGGCGCGTTCCTCGGCCACATCCACCGGGACATCCAGCAGAATTTGGACATCCGGGGCGGGCAGCGCGAACCGTTCGAACTCCAATTGACCGATCCAGGCCGCGATTTCGCCGCGCGCGTCCTGCTCCATGCGGGCCGCCGAGTACGCCGCATTCGACGCCACGTACCGGTCCAGCAGCACAATGTCATTGTCCGCCAGCAGTTTCGCCAATTCGTCGCGGGCGCCGGCGCGATCGAGCGCGAACAGCAACGCCATCGCATTGACCGACTGGGCGGTATCCCCGTGGCCACCGCGCAGCGCCTCGGCCGCGAGATCGGCGTGCACGGATTTCCCGTACCGCGGAAAAGCGAGCGTCGCCACGCGCAGTCCGCGCTCCCGGAGCGTGGCCACCACGGCATCGGTCAGCGTGCGCTTGCCCGCGCCGTCCAGACCCTCGATGACCACCAACGCACCCATGCCCGCGAGATTACCGAACGATCGTGGTCGAGCGGCGCCGGGAGGCGGTTTGCGTCGAACGTCCGAATTCTTGGCTGCTGAATGATTGCTATAGTCCGCCTCATGACCTCCAAAGGCGTCAAGTCAGTGCAGCTCAAGCATGCTTTTGCGGTCTTCGGAGCAGCGTTAGCGGCAGTAGGTTTGACTGCCTGCGGCAGCTCCGACGACAAGGATTCGTCCTCGACCACCACCACCGTCGCCGCCGATACCGCCCGCAAATTCGACCTGCAAGCCCATCGCGGCGGGCGCGGCATGACCATCGAGGAGTCGCTGCCCGGTTTCGCCAAGGCCATCGAACTGGGCGTGACCACCCTCGAACTCGACATCGTCCTCACCGCGGACAAGGTGCCGCTGATCTGGCACGACCCGATGATCCAGCCCGAGAAGTGCACCGACACCGCCCCCGCATCCCCCGACGACCCCCAATACCCCTACGTCGGCAAACTCGTCCACGACCTGACCTTCGCCCAGATCCACACCTTGGATTGCGGCAAGAAGCTCACCGGTTTCCCCGAAGCCCAGGAACTGCCCGGCAACAAGATCGCCCGCCTCCCCGAACTCTTCGACCTGGTGAAGTCCTACCCCGGCGCCTTCGAAGCACTCCGCTACAACATCGAAACGAAGATCGAGGGCGAAAAGCCCGAACAGTCCGCCACCCCCGAAGAATTCGTAGACGTCATCCTCGCCGCCATCCAAGCCGCCGGCGCCACCGACAAGGTCGAAATCCAATCCTTCGCCTGGAGCAGCCTGCCGCTGGTGAAAGCGAAGAACCCCACCATCCCGACGGTCGCCCTCTACGACGACTCCACCTTCAAACCGAACAGCCCCTGGCTGCAACCGATTCGCTACGAAGACCACCCCAACGACCCCCTGGGCGCCATCAAGGCCCTAGGCGCAGACATCTCCTCCCCCAGCTACGTAAACCCCTGGAACAGCGAAACCAAGGCAAGCGATCCCAACTTCAAGCTCACCACAACAGCCGAATACGTAACCAAGGCACACGATCTCGGCATCAAAGTAATCCCCTGGACCGTGAACGACAAAGCCACCATCGGCCTGGTCCTCGACCAAGGCGTAGACGGCATCATCACCGACTACCCCAACCGCGCCCGAGAAGTAATGCAGGAGAAGAACTACCCCCTCCCCACCCCATTCCACAAGTAACCCAACGCAACTGAACGGGCCGATCGCCGACAGCGACCGGCCCGTTCCCCTACCCGGGCTACTTCACGCAAACATCGATAACCGGCAACCAAGTCCCCCCGGTCAAAGTACAAATAGCCGCATTGATCAACTGACTCGCACTGGACCCCGTCCCCGCCGACCCCGAAGGCCCGTTCCCCGAAAGCGAATCCAACGACCCGGTCGTCCCCCCGGCCACAGGCGCAGGCTCCACCGCGACCGGAGCGGCAGCAGCCAACCCAGCCGTGGAAACAGCAGCGGCAATCGCAAAGGCGGCCACGATCGCACGCGAGAACTGGCGGGTCACAGTGCTTTTCGACATGCCAGGCACCCTACAAGGATTGAACACCAAACGTTTCAGAATCGCCGATTTGTTGGGCCCGCTACCCGCCGAGCTTGCCGGTGAGCTCCGCCGTCGTGTCGTACACCATGCACTGCACCGAATGATTGCTCTGAAAATCTCGTTCGGTATCAGCGCCGTACCAGACCCATTTGAGGTTCGGATTCACAGCACGAAGCCGATCGACCTGCTCACCACACCGCTTCTCCACCTCCACCGCCATCTGCTCGGTCCCCAACCACGTAGCCAGATTCCACACATCGACGATCTGCGCATCATGCGGAACACCGCACTCCACAATGGTCGCCCCGGAAATCCTCAAATCCCGCTTGACCGGCGCATTCACACAATCGCCCGCCAACAACGACCGCAGCGGTTGATAGCCCGACCTCGAACCACTCACCGACGCCGCACCGGTACCCGACACCGGCCCGCCCACCCTGTCCTCCATCGCATTCCCGACCACGGTGAGCCCGACGAACACGGCCCACACCAACGAAATCGCGATACCGCCGATCGCCAGCCCCCGCCCCTGCTGACCCCGAGCCTTGATCTGCGACAGCCCGATCAACCCGAAAGGCACAGCAAGAAAACAGATTCCCACCACACCGGTAATGAACGCGGCAATCGCCATCCCGTTCGTCCCCGGCGGCCGAGGAGCCGGCCATCCCGGTTGTCCCGGAACAGGCGGCGGATACCCCGGCGGCTGACCGGGTAGCTGGTTGTACGGATACGGCTGATAGAACGATCCCCCAGGTGAACTCACACCCACAACCTAGCGACACTCGCCCCACAAGCGGAATCCAGCGGTCGCCCCTCCCCCAATCCCCTCACCGCATCGAACCACAACGCCGAGACAAGAACTAACCGAACCGCCCCGCGTCGATGGCCGACAGAAACGCATCCCACTCTGGCCCGGCCAAGCTGATGATCGGTTGCGCGGCAGGATCGTTCGCAGGATCGCGCAGATACTTGCTATCCCGAATCAAGACGGCAACTTCGGCCAACCGGACCTCCACGCAATTACCACCCCCGCCGTCACCGCTGTAGCTGCTCTTCCGCCACCCGTCCTGCGGTTCGGTCCGTGCCGCTGCATCGAAACTGCTGGTCCCTGTTAGCGCATCGTCCATAACAGTTCCCAGCATAGGCGAGCGCTTTCCGCGTCAGAGTTCCCGTTTCCGCAGCTCGAGCAACGACTCCTCAGGACCCAGAGCCGCAGCGGCGAGCCGTCCGAAAGCGGCGGTGAACCGAGCTATTCCGTCGGCCTCCACATAGATCACCCCGGCCGGCGTCTCCACGCACGCGAGCGTCGGATAGGGGTCGGGCAGATCGAAAACCTTGAAGGATCCATCCGGCGCGGCATGCGCACCGACCGACTCCGGCAGCACTCGAACCACCACATTCGACCGCTCGGCCATATTCGCCAGGTGCGCAAGCTGTTCGGCGTGAACCTTCGCCCCGCCGATGGGGCGGCGAAGAATCGACTCATCCAGGATCGTCGTCAACTGCACGGGACGCGGTCGGCTCAGCACCTGCTGGCGAATCATCCTGACCTCGAGCCACCGATCCACTTGATCATCGGACGCATCCGGATCGACTGCCCGAATTACCGCCTCCGCGTAGGCGGGTGTCTGCAACAACCCTGGAATCACAACCGTATTGAACGATTTGATCTCCGACGCCCGCGCCTCCAGCCACGCATAGTCGATGATCGACGGATCGACATCCTGCGCGTACCCCTCCCACCAACCCTTTTGCCACACGTCGAGACTGAGCCGGCGCAGCGCTTCGCGAACCTGCTCGTCCCCGACCCCGTAGAGCGTCAGCAACTCCTGCACATCATCCGCACGCGGCGGATAAAGCCCTGCTTCGAACCGGCTGACAGTCGACGAGTCCCGCTTCAGATAGGCCGCGGCATCCTTCAGCGTTATGCCCGCTTCGTCTCGATACCGCCGAAGCTGCTGCCCGAGCCACTGCGCGCGCAGCGTCGGTCCCTGCCGACCAGCCACTAGCACCTCCCTGACCTCGCCCGATCATCGCTGAAAGCATACCTTGCATCTCTCTTGCAAAATTGCACAGCTCGAGCAAAACTGAATACTCCAGCCCAAATCCACACCTCGGACTGGTCGCGATGAGCCGTTTGCCATCGAAGGATCTGCTGCTCGAAGCCTGCGCCGGCCTGGTGCACGACCCCTACCCGCTCCTGCTCGCCGCCTACGAACTTGCCAGCCTCCACGAAGCAAGGTCATCCGCCGACCGCACCGACACCCACGAAATCGACTGCGGCAGAGCGCGATTGATCCACGACATCGACCTCTGGGTATCCCGAACCATCGCCACCGCCCTCATCGCCCCCAGCATGCACACCGAATCCATCGGCGCCGACATAGACCGCCTCGCCAAGCTCTCCGTCTCAGCCTTCGCAGCCCACCACTCCAACACCACCGACCAAGAGCTACACCACGCTTGGCACCGCCTGGCCGAACTCTCCCTCGGCTACGGCGACCTCGCCGACGACCTCACTACCGGCCGCCGCCGTCTCCCTACCCCCGACCACCCCGAGGAATCCCGATGACCCCGTTGATGATCCTGTTCCTCCTCGGCGTAGCAACCGGCGTCTTCACCACCTGGTCGCTCGTATTCCTCACCGCAGCGACCAAACCCGCCACCCGCGACCGCAACCAGTGGACGGTAGCGAGCATCGCCGCCCGCATCCAGGCCGAAGGCATCTCCCCCGCCATCACATTCACGACCGCCGCGAACGGTAGGCTGCACAAGCGGTCCGCGCCGGACTGCTCGTGATCACGAGGCGGGAGAGGCGTGAAGTACTTCAATACGACCGGCCCCTGCGATCCGAGCCTGCACTACATGCTGCCCGCCGCCGAACGCCTGCCGTCAGCCCGGCGCCACATCTCCCGCGGCCAGTACTTCGTCGTTCACGCGCCCAGGCAGACCGGCAAGACAACAAGTCTCGCGGAGCTGACGCGGCAGCTCACCGCCGAAGGCGAGTATGTCGCCCTGCACTTCACCTGCGAAGTCGCCGCCCCCTTCGGCGATGATTTCGACGGCGCGTCCCGGGCGATCCTGGACCAGATCCGCTATGCCGCCGAAGCCGCCGGCGTACCGCCTCCCCCCGTCACACCACCGGATGCGGCTGCCGGAACGAGCCTGATCAACGCTCTGACCGCATGGGCATCGAGCTCACCGAAACCACTGGTGCTGTTCTTCGACGAGATCGACTCAATCCAGGGCGAGAGCCTGGTCAGCATCCTGCGGCAGCTCCGCGCCGGATACACCACCAATCGGCGCGGTTTCGCACACTCGGTCGTCCTGTGCGGCCTTCGCGACGTCCGCGACTACAAAGCCGCCGCCGGCGGCGACCCGAACCGCCTCGGCACTGCGAGCCCCTTCAACATCAAGGTGGAGTCGATCCGCATCGGAGACTTCACCCGCGCCGAGCTGGATGCGCTCTACCACCAGCACACCGCCGCGACCGGTCAGCAGTTCGACACCCGCGCAAAAGATCTCGCCTTCTTCTACACCCAAGGCCAACCCTGGCTGGTCAACGCACTCGCCACCGAGATCCTCGACAACATGGCCATCGAAACCACCATCACCGACACCCACGTCGATGAAGCCAAAGAACGCCTGATCCTCACCCGCGCAACGCATCTCGACTCCCTGGTAACCAAACTCTCGGAGCCGCGCGTCCGCCAAGTAATCGAACCACTCATCGCCGGCGAACTGCCGGACACAGACTTCGCCTTCAACGAAGCCGTTTCCTACACCGCAGATCTCGGCCTCATCGCCCCGGACAACCCGGTCCGGATCGCCAACCCCATCTACAAAGAGGTCATCCTCCGCATACTCGGCAGCGGCATAGAACGCATCATCACCGCCGACCCCCACTCCTTCCGTCACCCCGACGGCCGCCTCGACTTCCCCCGCCTCCTAACCGAATTCGCAGCTTTCTGGAAACTGAACGGCGAAATCCTCACCGCCGAACAGGGCTACCACGAAGTCGCCCCCCAACTAGTCCTCATGGCCTACCTGCACCGAATCATCAACGGCGGCGGCTACATCGACCGCGAATACGGCGTAGGCCGAGGCCGCATAGACCTCCTGATCCGCCAGCCCTACACCACCCCCGACGGCCGCCGCGCCGAACAACGCGAAGCCCTCGAACTGAAAGTCTGGCGCGACAAACAAAAAGACCCCCTCCCCGACGGCCTCGCCCAACTGGACGGCTACCTCGACCGCATGTCCCTCTCCACCGGAGTCCTGGTCATCTTCGACCGCCGCCCCGACGCTGCGGCCATCACCGCCCGCACCACCTTCTCCGAAGCCACCACCCCCACAAGCCGAACTGTCACCGTTCTACGCGCCTAACCGACCACTCGGCGGCCAGAACAAACTCATTCATTCAGAAAATAGGGCAGTTGGAGTCCCAACCTCGGAAACCATCTCCTCGTACGCCTTCCGCATGTCGGTGACAGTTCTCGAGCCTTCCAAGAGAGCGAACGCCGCATCCTCGAGATTGCCGCGAGCCAACTCTGCCCCAGCCTCCGCGAGTGTCTCAGCGAAGATCGCCAACGAGTCTCCTTGGATCGACAAGCTGGGGAACTTCCTTCCCTCCCAACGAATCAGGGCATAGTTCCCTCGTAATCCGACCACCCGCGCTTCGTAGTCCACTGCAGAATCTCCAACTTGTCCTACATATCCTTGACGGCCATCAGGAACTGTTTGACGGCGAGGCCATCCCTACTCCGCACCGCACTGATTTCAGACAGGGACCTGGGCAATGGTCACTAAGCCCGAGAAGGCACTTTCCACCAGCACACCACGACTAGGGATGTATATCCAAAACTCAGGCTTCTGTTCTAGTACGTCATGGATGCACGGATTCAATTCCGGACAATCGATCTCAACGGTTGGCAACGCCAAGCTGCCCCAGAAGATTATGAAGTGGCCAGAGTCTGGCAAATATTTGACAATCAGCGATTCCGCCTCGGCAACGTCAGAATCTGCGGTCTCCAGAACTAGGTCCTCAGGCACATTCGCCCAGTCGACCGAGCCATCGGAGTTACGCGAGAAGTGATTAATACTCATGCGTTCGTACTCACGATGCCGAGACAGGTCGAGAAGCTTCACCCCCTCTCTGCCAACCCAGACAATACGTCGAGGACTCCCATCCTCTGCGCGAGCAGCACGAATCATAGACTTCGGCAGCAAGTCCGGGCGGGAGCCGTATACATCATCGATCGTCATAGATTTCCACCCATAAGTCGCATCACGTCATCCTCTGTTCCCGCCCATTTTACCGCCCACTTTTTGGCCGACGGCCCCTTGCCCACCTCGACATTGAAATGCGGACCCTTCACAGGGTCGAAGTCTATCCTCAGCCTCTTGAACACGTCACCGACGCGCGTGGTAAAACCAACGACTTTCCCGTAAGTACTGGTAGCGACTTCAAGTCGCCCAACATAAGGTTCACGCGTAGCTGGATTTATTTCTCCAAGCAACCTCAATGCCTCATTCCTAGCTTGCTCGAATGACTTGAAAGGACCTACCTCAACTTCTTTCTGTTTGGGATTCTCACCATTCTTCTCGCAAACTGGTGTCAGCCCGAGCGGATCAGTCCAAGAGAGCGGATTGTGAGGGTAGACACCAGGGTTGGGGGCGGGATCCAAACCCAACGGATCTTGCGTGAGAAACCGACCGGTAGCCGGATCGTAAACCCGATACAGGTTGTAGTGGAGTCCGGATTCCGCATCGTAGATCTGCCCTGGCATACGCAGGGGTGTGTCGGCGTCGCCATGCCAGCTCGTAATGCCCCAGAGGTCAGCCCTGGCGGTGGCGACATGTCGACAGGTCACAGGATCGACTAGATCGAGTGGGGTACCAACGAGATCGGAGACGATGGCGTAGAACTCTCTATCGACCTCTTGGTTACTCGCGCCCTGGGTAAGCGGCGCATAGGACTCTGGGCCGTAATGCCACCGGGTGGTTGATGTGTGAGCGCTCTGCTCAATGAGGTGGAAGTCATCCCAGCAGAAGTCGACGCGCTCGATGACCGCACCATCAGCAGTCAAGTGTTGCTTGCCAACTCGGCGTCCGAAGGCATCGTAGGTGTAGTGCCACCACTGATGGTCCGGTGTCCAGACATCGGTGAGTTGGTCCAAGTCGTTGTAGCGGTAGTGCCATACGTCTGGTTTGCGGGAGAGTCTGGTTTTGGTCTTGCGGACCAGGCGCCCGGACTCGTCGTAGGTGTATTGGTGACGGCCGTCGCGGATCAGGAGGTTGTTGCGGTACTCGCGTGATGAATCATGCTGGGGCGATCCAACTCTGAAGAGTAGGTCGGGAGTGGTGGTGACGGGGTCCAGCATTGGCGTGAGGCTGTCGGTGATGTTGCTGAGGGCGTCATAGGTGTAACGCTCGGCTGTGACGCTGTTGCGAGTGAGAGTTGCGACTCTGCCGAGAGGGTCCAGTGCATAGGCATTGTGCACCGAAGCGACGCCGGGGCGATTGATGGTGCGGTTGGTGATGTATCCATCCGGGCGCCAGGTGTATTCGTCGCTGCGGAGTTGGTGGGGGAAAGGGCGCGGGGTGGAGTCGAGGCCTAGGTTGAGGAGGCGCGGCGGGTGGGCGGTTACGTCTTGGCGGAGGAGACGGCCGACGGGGTCGTAGGTGTGGTCGATGGCCAGTTCGGCTACCTGCCAGCGGGTCAGGCGGCCTACGGGGTCGTAGGTGAAGTTGATGTCGTGACCGTCGGCTGTGAGAGCACTGGGTCGGCCGAGATAGTCATAGCGCCAGTGGGTTTCGCCACCAGTAGGCGACGTGCGGGAGGTGCGGCGGCCTTGGTTGTCGTAGGCAAACCGCATCGGAGGCTGGTCGTCGAGTTGTTGGGATTCGAGGAGGCCTGTTGGGGTGTAGGTGAATTGGAGAGTGTGGATGGGGGAATCGTTGATGCCGGTGGTGGCGGTGACGGGACTGCCGCACAAGTCGTGGGTGTAGGTGATCCAGTCGCCGGAGTCGGTGATGACGGAAGTCAGGCGGCCGAGGAGGTCGTGGGTATGGTGGCGGGTTACGCCGGTTGCGGGGGTGATGGTGGTGGTGCGGCCGGTGAGGTCGTGGGTGTAGGTGGTGGCGGCGCCGTTGTAGTCGGTTTGGGAGGTGAGGTGGCCGGCGGGATCGTATTGGTAGTGCCAGGTTTGGCCGTTGGGGTTGGTTACAGAGGTCAGGCGGCGTTCGGTGTCGTGGGTGTAGGTGGTGGTGAAGCCTGCGTGGTCGGTGCGGGTGGCGGGGAGGTCGAAGGCTCCGTAGGTGTAGCGGGTGGTGCCTCCTGCGGGGTTGGTGTGGGTTAGGAGGTTGCCTTCGGCGTCGTAGGTCCAGGATTCGGTGTGGCCGTTGGCGTCTGTGCGGTGGAGGGGTTTGCCGTCCGGAGTCCAGAGGTATGTGGTGGGGGAGCCGAGGGCGTCGGTTACCCGGCGGGGGCGACCGAAGGCGTCTCGCTCGATGAGGGTTTGGGCTCCCTCGGGGTCGGTTACGCGGATCGGGAGACCGGTTGGGTCCGATTCGATTTCAGTTTTCGCACCGTTTGGTTCGGTGATGGTCGCGACTGCGCCCGTGGGGTGATGGGTGTATTCGATTCGGGTGCCGAGGGGATCGATGACCGCGGTGAGGTTGCCGTTGGCGTCCCATTCACGTTGCTGGACGGTGCCGTCGACATCGGTGATCCGGATGGGGCGATGCCGGAAGAGGTATTCGATGTCGATGCTGTGGCCGTCGGGGCGGACGATGCTCGCGACGTCGCCCTGCTCCGTGTAGGTGTACTGGGTGGTGGCGCCGTCGGGGGCGACTACACGCAGGGGGTTGCGGTCGGTGTTGTAGTCGTAGTGGGTTTGAGCGCCGGCGGGGTCCAGGACGTCGCGGAGGCGGAGGTCGGCGTCGTAGCCGCGGGAGGTGCGGGCGCCGAGGGAGTTGGTGTGGGTGGTGAGGGTGCCGGTGCCGTCGGGGAAGGTGAAGTAGTCGAATTCGCAGCTCAGGACTCCGCCGATGCCGTCCTGGCGGATTATGCGGCCGTGCTCGTCGTAGGTGTTGAGCATGTAGTTGTCATTGGAGTCGGTCCACGACAGCATGCGGTGGTGTTCGTCGTAGGTGTAGCGGGTGGTGCCGCCGTAGGAGTTCGTGACCGATGTCAGTTCACCTGAGTCGTAGCCGAAATGTCTGACGGGGATGAGGGTTTCGGTGGCGGCGGTGCGGTCTACGACGGCGAGGCTGGTTACTCGGCCCTCGGCGGTGGTGAGGCGGACGGTGTAGCCGCCGGTGTGGGTGATCTCGAGGGGGTTGCCGTCCGCGTCGTAGTGAAAACGGATGCGATTGCGGTGGCGGTCGGTAATGGCGGAGATGGCGTAGTTGCCCAGGGCGGCGTCGAGACCGCCTAGGACTGGGTCGGGGGCGAAGTGCCACAACAACTCTCGGTCGCAGTCCCAGACTCGGTAGCCGCCGGTGTCGGTGCGAGCGAGGGTCCAGCGGAGGGCGCTGGTGGTGGGGGTGACCGGGTGGTCGACCTCGGGGTGCGGGTAGTTGAGGATCAGGCCGTCTTCGCCGATGAACGTTACGGACTGGTCGGTTACCACCAGGCGGATATCCAGGGTGGCCGACCAGGAGGGGCCGAACCAGCGGCCGAGGCGGTAATTAGAGCGGTGGCGGCGGACCAGGACCAGCGGGAGGATGCCGGGGAGGGTGAGATCGGTTTCGGGGACGAAGAATTCGCCGGTGGCGGCGTCTACCGGGTCGCCGCAGCCGTCTGTCTTGTCGGGGGTTTGGGAATGCTCGGGGCTGTCGTGTGAGCCTTCACCAAGTTGCTGCTGGTCGGAGTCGGCACGATAGGTGGGGCCGGAATCGTCTGCGGCGGGCTCGGTTTCGCCGTGCTTGGGTCCGCCGGCACCGTCGGGTTCGGGGGTGCCTTTGCTATCGAGGCCATCGCTGTCCGGCTTGTGATCGGGTGCTTCGGAATGCCCCGGTCTGTCGTGGACGCCGGGGCCGTCGTGCGTTCCGGGGCCGTGGCTGGTTCCGGACTCGCCGGGCCAGTGCGGTGCGCCTTCGTCTGGAGTGATTCGGGCGGCGGGCGACTCGGGGCGAGGGGTCGCGCCGTCACCCGTCCCGTCGCGGTCGGCCGGCGTACGGTGCTCCGCGTCGGGCGTGCGGTCACGCGGTTCGGGGTCGCTGTGGCGCGGACCCCCGGACTCGTCGGGGTGGGTGCCGGCACGTTCGGAGGAAGGTTCACGGCGGGCAGGTTCCGGGTCACGGCCGTGCGGGCGATTGTTCGCCGACTCTCCGGGACGGGTGGATGAATTCTCGTGAGGTCTTGTCGGCGACGGTGATTCGGGGGCGCGGCCCGCGTGGTTCGGTGCGGTGTTGTTGGGGTGCAACGTCGTTCCAGGCGTGTCCGGCTCGGTCCGGGGATTCACGCGGGTTTCGGCGGGCGCGTGTTCCGGTGCTCGTGTGCCGGGGCTCTCGTCCCCGAGCCGGTTCGGCGAGGGATCGGCATCCGGTTTCAGCGATGCGGGGGCCGCATCGGACTTCGGACCGGTCGGGGCCGCATCGGATTTCGGTGCCGATGGAGCGCCTTCGGAGGTGTCTCGTACCGGGGTCGTTCCCGGTTCGCGGGTGGGTGCCGGTTCCGAGGGGGCCGGATCGGCGTCGGGCGTCCGTCCCGTCGGCGCTTCGGGCTCACGCTGGGTTCCGGGCGAGTTGGGTTCGCGACTTGTACCGGGGTGGTCACCAGTGTGGTCGGCGGGCGCATGCGATTCCGGCTTTGCCGCACCGGGATTCGGCTCGTGAGTGGCCGCGGGAGAGCCCGATTCCGGGACGTTGGAACGGGGCGAATTCGGTTCCGCGTGAGCCGGCGCTTCGGATGCCGGATGGGTTCCGCTCGGCGCCTCCGAACGCGGAGGAGTGTCAGCGCTCGGGTGAGAGGCGGGGGAATCAGCTCGGGGCGAAGGGTTTTCGAGGTTCGTATGAGTTCCGGGCTGCCCGGTTTCGCCGCGATCGCGCGGGCTCGACGGCGCTTCGGTTTGCGGTTCGCCGTGCGATACCGGAGCGTCGTGCTCCGGCTCGGCGCGCGTGGCGGGGCCCGGAGCCTCGGACTCCAGCTTCGGCGCAGCGGATTCCGGTGCGGGACCGTGCTGGGTCCCGGCGTCGACCGAGGTGTTCGGGGCCGGTTCGGTTTCGCGCGGCAGTCCGGCGCTCGGCTTCTCGGCGACCGGCTTCTCCACGGAGGGCGCGGTGTGCGAGGGACCGTGGCCGCCGCCGAGGTTGTCGCCCAGGTTCGATTTCGGCCGGACGCCGGTGGGAAGATCGTCGAGCAGGCGGGTGGTCTTGACCGCTGCGGTCCCCGCCTTGTCCATCAGCGACACCGCGGTTTTGGCGCTGCCGCCACCGCCGGTGACGAGGTTCAGCGCCACTTCGCTGGTGAGCATGCCGGCGAATTCGAAGGGATTGGTGCGGGCCTCGGTGACCATGGTGTCGAGTACGGCGGCGGGATCGGAAGCCGCGACGACGAGTCCGGTGGCCAGATTCGACATGGCCTTCTGGTATTCCGCCGGGTGGGTCATGTTGTAGGTGTCGGTCGGATTGACCGCGCGGATGAACGCGACCGTGCTGGACAGCCCGGTCAGGAACCCGTTGGTGAAGCTGCTCTTGGCGTGTTCGGCGATGTCGCCCAGGTCGCTGAAGTCGGCGGCCACGCGAGAGGTGAAAGGCGGCTTCTCGGGTGCTTTCCCGGTGGACTCCGCGATCTTGGCGGCTATCTCGGTAGCGGTGGTGTCACGCTGGGATCGGGCATCGAGGAGGATCTGGTGGGCGTTGCGCCGGATCTCGCTCCACGTGTCCTTCAGGGAGCCCTGCTGTTTCTGCTGTTCACCGGTGAGGGAGTTCCACCACTTCTTCTTGGTGTCCTCCTCGGTGGCGGCGCGCTTCCATTCGGTGACGGCTTCGGCGGCACGGGTTTGCGCGGTTTGGACGGCGTGCGACCAGACGTTCAGATGGCCCGCGGTGGCGGTGAACGCCTCGGAGCTGTCCCACCAGAGTTTCGGCTGTTTGTCGTAGACGGCATTGAAGGAGTCCGCGCCCTTACCGGTCCAGTTCGCGGTGTCGATGGCGCGCAGCGCGTCTCCGGTGGAGGCGATGGATTTCGCCATTTCCTCCAAGGTCTTCACGGCGGAATCGATTTCGGCGGGTTCGCCGCGGATCAGTTCCTTGGGATCCTCGGACTGCCACAGTTCGCGCTCGTCTACCGCTCCCCCGGTAGCCGATTCGATCTGGTCACCGAGGTCGTTCAGGAATTGCGACACCCCATCCAGACCGAGCTTGTCGGCCAGCGCGGCTTGGCCTTCGAGAACGGTGTCGGCGGCATGGCCGAGGGTTTCGGTCGCCTTCTCGACGCCGCGGTCGATGATGTCGACGAGATTGTCGAGGCCGAGGCGGTTGGACAACCCCATGGATCAGCTCTGCTGCGGATTGAGGATCGCCGCCGCCTGTTCCGCGCCCTGGGTATTCCAGGCCGCGTCCGGCAGCCCGCTGGTGGGGAGCTTGGGGCCGCCCAGGAATTGGGACGCCGCACCGACATTGGCCAGAGCCTGTGGGCCGACGGTCTGGATCACCTGGTTGTTCTTCGCGATCTGCGCCTGCGCGTCCCGGAAGGACTGGGCCGAATAGTCGCTGTTGAGGACCTGATTGAACGGGTTGTCCGCCAAGGTCTGCCCCAGCGTCCGCTTCTTGATGTCATCACTGGACAGGTGCGGATTGCCCACCAGGTTGGTGTAGATCTGCTTGAGCGTGTCCTTGGTCGCCTGTTCCATCATGTTGTACCGACCGGCGGCCAGACCGAGCGTCTCGGCGATCGAATTGCCCGCCTGCACCAGGTTTCGCACTCCCCACGACCAGCGATCGGTGAACTCCTCGAAACCCTTCTGCACCACTTCTTTTCCCGCTTCGAGCGGCGACAGTGCCAAGGCCGAGAAACCACGTCCCGACGCGGCGGCCTCCTTGACCCCGATCTCCGACAGCTTGCTGATGGTCGCGGTGATCCCCTGCGCCGCCTGAATCAGCGTCTCCGCCGGGACTTCCAAGTCCTCCGACACGACTACACCCCCTGCTTCTGCAATTCTTCGATCTGGTCTTCGTTCAAGATGGGCGGGAACGCCATCGGGGTCGCGCCGGTGATATCGACCGCCACCCCGGTCGGTTCAGCACATCCCGCCGCGTAATCGGCCAGCCGCCACCCGCTCAACGTCTGATACGGGTGGTTGTCGCCGGGCCGCAGTTCGTCACGCGCCGAGAGCCATCGCGCGTACGGCTCCAGCCCGGTGAATGCGCAAATCCATGCGACTCCCCCGAATTTCGATACCGAGAACTGCCGGTCCGCGTTGATCGGCACCAGCAAAACGGCACCGCGAAACGCCTGCCGCAGCGCTGTCGCATAACCGAATCCCGCGTAGAAGGCGTCGATTTCGGAGCGGAGCGCATCGGTACCCGGTCCCAGTTCGACCACGGTGATCAACCCCTCCCGACCGCACCCCTGCAGTGATCATGTCCGCCGAGCATAGCGGGCCGGTCGCGTTCGCGACCGGCCCGCTCAGACTGCCTTACAGCCAGTTCCGCTCAGTAGCGGTAGTGCTCCGGCTTGTAGGGGCCCTCCACGTCCACGCCGATGTACTCGGCCTGGTCCTTGGTGAGCTTGGTGAGGGTGCCGCCCAGGGCTTCCACGTGGATGCGGGCGACCTTTTCGTCGAGGTGCTTGGGGAGGCGGTAGACCTCGTTGTCGTATTCCTGGGGCTTGGTCCAGAGTTCGATCTGGGCGATCACCTGGTTGGAGAAGGAGTTCGACATGACGAAGGAGGGGTGGCCCGTCGCGTTGCCGAGGTTGAGGAGGCGGCCTTCGGACAGGACGATGATGGAGCGGCCGGTGTCCGGGAAGGTCCACAGGTCGACCTGGGGCTTGATGTTGAGGCGCTCGGCGCCGGAGCGCTCCAGGGCGGCCATGTCGATCTCGTTGTCGAAGTGGCCGATATTGCCGAGGATGGCTTGGCCCTTCATCGCCTTCATGTGATCGAGGGTGATGATGTCCTTGTTGCCGGTGGAGGTGACGACGATGTCGGCGTCGGCGATGGCCTGCTCGACGGTGACGACGTCGAAGCCGTCCATCAGGGCCTGGAGGGCGTTGATGGGGTCGATCTCGGTGACCTGGACGCGGGCGCCCTGACCCTTCAGGGATTCGGCGCAGCCCTTGCCGACGTCGCCGTAGCCGCAGATCAGGACCTTCTTGCCGCCGATGAGGACGTCGGTGCCGCGGTTGATGCCGTCGACCAGCGAGTGGCGGGTGCCGTACTTGTTGTCGAACTTGGACTTGGTGACCGAGTCGTTGACATTGATTGCGGGGAAGGACAATTCACCCGCGGCCGCGAACTGGTAGAGGCGCAGGACGCCGGTGGTGGTCTCCTCGGTGACGCCCTTGACCGAGTCGGCGATCTTGCCCCACTTGCCCTTGTCGGCTTCGAGGCTGGCGCGCAACAGGTTCAGGAAGACCTTGTACTCGGCGGAGTGGGTCTCGTCCTCGGGCGGGACGACGCCGGCCTTCTCGAACTGGGCGCCGCGCAGGACGAGCATGGTGGCGTCGCCGCCATCGTCGAGGATCATGTTGGCGGGTTCACCCGGCCAGGTGAGCATCTGCTCGGCGGCCCACCAGTACTCCTCCAGGGTCTCGCCCTTCCAGGCGAAGACGGGGGTGCCCTTGGGCTCGTCGACGGTGCCGTGCGGGCCGACGACGACCGCGGCGGCGGCGTGGTCCTGGGTGGAGAAGATGTTGCAGGAGGCCCAGCGGACTTCCGCGCCGAGCGCGGTGAGGGTCTCGATGAGCACGGCGGTCTGCACGGTCATGTGCAGGGAGCCGGAGATGCGTGCGCCCTTGAGCGGCTGCACGTCGTGGTATTCGCGGCGGAGCGCCATCAGGCCGGGCATCTCGTGCTCGGCGAGGCGAATTTCCTTGCGGCCGAACTCGGCCTGGGACAGGTCCGCCACCTTGAAGTCGATCCCGTTGCGGACGTCTGCGGTCATATTGATGGACACTGCGGTCGTCATCTGCCTCTCCTGGTCGGCTGCTTGCCCTAAAGGCTAGACGGTCCGACCTGGAGACGGACATGCGGCAAGGCAAGCGTGCGTACACTGTACGCACGCTTGCCTGCCTTTGTCGATTACACCGCGCCGATCACGCCGCGGCGGTCAGCCGGTGCCGCACCAGGATCCGCTCCCGCTTGCGCGGCTGGATATTGGCCAGGCTGACATCCCCGCCGTAGTGCGCGAGCACCCGGCGGTCCATCACGAAACGCCACAGCGGCGGGACGGCCGCCAGCAAGAGCATCGTGGCATACCCCGCCGGAAGCTGCGGAGCCTCTTCGGAGGTCCGGAGCGTCTGGTACCGGCGTCCCGGATTGGCGTGATGGTCACTGTGCCGTTGCAGGTGGAACAGGAAGATATTGGTGACCAGGCGGTCGCTGTTCCAGCTGTCGCGGGGCGAGGTACGGGCCCAGCGGCCATTGGGACGGCGACGGCGCAGCAGGCCGTAGTGCTCCACGTAGTTGACGGTCTCCAGCAGGCCGACGCCGATGACGGCCTGGAGCAGCAGCCAGGGCAGCACGGCCCAGCCGAAGATCGCGATCAGGGCGCCGAAGAGCACCAGGGTCATCGACCAGGCTTGCAGGATGTGATTGTGGACCGAGAACCAGCCGTGCCCCTTGCGGCGCAGCCGGTCCCGTTCGATGCCGATACCGGACCGGAAGCCGCCGATCACGCTGCGCGGCAGGAACTCCCACAGCGATTCCCCCAGCCGGGCGCTGGCGGGATCGGTGGGCGTGGCCACCCGGGCGTGATGCCCCCGGTTGTGCTCGACGAAGAAATGACCGTAACCCGACTGTGCCAGAGCGATTTTCGACAACCAGCGCTCCAGTTGCTCGGAGCGATGACCGAGCTCATGGGCCGCGTTGATGCCGATGCCACTGACGAAGCCGAGGGTGGCCGCGAGCCCGAGCTTGTCCACCGTGGACAGGTCGGTCCCGGCCCACATGGCGGACGCGATGATCAGGCCGATGAGCTGCACCGGCAGGAACAGGTAGGTGCACCACCGGTAGTACCGGTCGTTGCTGAGTAGCTCGTAGTCCTCGTCCCTGGGATTGCTGCCGTCTTCGCCGACGACCCAATCCAGGACGGGAATCACTATGAGAACGATGATGGGGCCTATCCACCAGAAGACCTCATAGTCGGTCCACAGCACCAACTGTGAGGGCAGCAACGCACTCGCCGGGGCGATGAGCCCCAGGAACCACAAGTGTCGTTTGGAATCCGGCGAACTGGACCGTTTGCCGACCTTTTGCACGTTTGCCCCGCTAATCAGATACCTCTATAACTTCGCAGCTAGATATGTACAGACACTAACGCCGTTACAGAACATTTTGAGTGGCGAAGGTGGCAACCGTTACAACCAGGACGGTCTGTTCTCGCGCTACCGTCGCTGTGGTGTCGGTCACCGCACATCACCTGCAAACCTGCGATGAGCAACCGCTCAGTGGGACCAGACGTAACGAACCTGTGGCCGCCCGGTCCGACCGTAGTCGGTTCGCCGTTCCACCACACCGTCTTCGGCCATACGTTCCAGGTATCGCCAAGCGGTAACCCGCGAAACGCCGACGGCGCGCCCGACTTCCCCGGCGGACAACCCGCCGGGGTTTGCCCGTACCGCTCGCGCCACCTCATCCATGGTCTGCGGCGCAATGCCTTTCGGCGAGGTCGCACGATGATCCGACGTTCGCAGCGCACCGAAGGCGCGGTCGATGTCCTGTTGCGAGACCGCCGCCTCCCCCGCCGGCAGCGCGGCCCGATATCGGAGATAGCGATCGAGCTTCTCGCGGAATGCCGCGAAGGTGAACGGCTTCAACAGATACAGCACCACGCCGTGCGCGACCGCGGCCCGCACCATGGCCAGATCCCGCGCGGAGGTCACCGCGATGACATCGGGGCGCGGACGCAGTCCGGCGAGGGCCGCAGCAACCGCCAGGCCGCTCATATCCGGTAAACCGATATCCATCAACACCAAATCCACCGGATCGCAATCGGTTTGTGACTTCCCGGCGGCTGCGATCGCGTCCTTGCCGGTGTGCACCACTTCCACGACCGTGAAGCCCGGCAACCGTTCGACGTAAGACCGATGCGCCGCCGCGATTTTCGGATCGTCCTCGACGATCAGCACCCGGATCATCGCCGGCCGTCCCGCGAAAAGACCACCAGCACCGCCGATTCCGGCTCCGACTGTGCGCGCAGCTCCCCGCCCCGCCGCGCCACCAGCCGCCGCACCAGCGCCAGCCCCAGGCCGTGATGATCGGTCTTGGTGGAGTACCCGCGTTCGGTGGCGCGCGTGAACACCTCCTCGGACATGCCCGGACCGCTGTCGGCCACGCGCACATACAGTTCCGCGGCATCACTGCGCACCGTCACTTCCACCCAGGCGTCCTCGTCGTGGTGCACCGCGTCCACCGCGTTGTCGATGAGATTGCCCAGCAGCGTGACCATTTCGTGCGCGGTGAGCGGCTCCACCGAATCGACCACGGTATCGCCGGTGACGGTCAATTCCACGCCCTGCTCGGCGGCCTTCTCCACCTTGCCCAGCAGCAGCGCCACCACCGCCGGTTCGGAGACCGCGCTGGTGAGCCGGTCGATGAGGGCTTGGGAGAGTTCGAGTTCGGCGGTCGCGAAGTCCACCGCGTCCTCCGGACGGCCCAGCTCCACCATGCTGATCACGGTGTGCAGCCGATTGGCGGCCTCGTGCGCTTGGGCGCGCAGGGATTCGGCGAAATCCCGCACCGAATCCAATTCGCCCAGCACGTCCCGTAATTCGGTGTGATCGCGCAGGGTGAGCACGGTGCCGATGCGGCGGCCGTCGTGCTCCACCTCGTCCTGATTCACCACCAGCACCCGGTCGGCGGTCACGTGCATCTCATCGCGCACCACGCCGGTTCCCAAGCGCTGCAACGACACCGGGAGATCGGAGCGGGTGATCGTTCCGTCGGGCAGGTCGAGCAGTCGCCGGGCCTCGTCGTTCACCACTTCCAGGCGCTCACCGTCCCGGCCGAACACCAGCAGCCCCTCGTGCACCGAGTGCAGCACGGCGTCGTGATGCTCGTACAGCGCGCGTAGTTCGTCGGTCCCGAGCCCGTGGGTCTGCCGCAACAGCCTGCGCCGCAACAACAGTGAGCCCAGCGTCACCACCGCCAGGCCCGCGGCCGCGACGGCCAGGATGGTGGGCAGCTGCGCCCGCACCTGATCGCCGATGTGCGCGCGGGTGACGCCCGCCGACACCAGCGCGATGATGCGGCCGTCGGCATCGCGAACCGGGGTGACGGCGCGAATCGAGGGACCCAGTGTGCCCGTGTAGGTCTCGGTGAAGGTCTCCCCCGCCAGCGCGCGATCGATATTGCCGCTGAAGGGCTGGCCGATGCGGGTGGTGTCGGTGTGGGTGTAGCGGGTGCGGTCGGGGGCCATCACCACGATGAAGTCCACGCCGGTCGCCTGGCGAATGCTCTCGGTGACCGGTTGCAGCAGGGTGGTCGGGTTCGGGGCGCGCACGCCGGTCACGGTGGAGGGGGCGCGGGCGACGCTGACGGCGATATCGGTGACCTGCACCCGGATGGCGTCGTCCTGGGCGCTGCGTAAACGTAAGACAGCCAGCGCCGTACCGGTGGCGATCACCACCGCCAGCACCACCAGTTGCACCACGAACACCTGCCCGGCCAGGGTTCGCCCACGCCGGGGCCGCCTGCTCAGACCACTCACCACGCCTCCGAGAAAACCCTGCGCGCGGCGAGACCATGACCCGCCGCGTGAACACAATGTACGAAACAGTGACCCGTATCACTGCCCAGGCCATCATTCTCTATACAAGTACGTGAGCGGGCTCACACCAGGCGGTACCCGGAGGCTTTCCGAAATTGAGTGAATCGACAACAGCGCTATCCCCCGCTGCGGCGCCGAAGCAGCGGGATCGCACGCATTGGCTGTATCTGGCCGTCATCGTGGCGGTGGTCGCGGGCGTCCTGGTCGGCTGGCTGGCCCCCGGGTTCGGCAAATCGGTGGGCGAACTGGGCACCCTGTTCGTGAACCTGATCAAGATGATGATCGCGCCGGTCATCTTCTGCACCATCGTGCTCGGCATCGGCTCGGTGCGGGCCGCGGCGCGGGTCGGCAAGATCGGCGGGCTGGCGCTCGGCTACTTCCTGATCATGTCCACGGCGGCGCTGGCCATCGGCTTGGTGGTGGGCAATCTGCTGCATCCGGGCGACGGGCTGAACGTCGCCGCACACGCCAAGGAGGTCGCCAAGTACGCCAAGGACGCGCAATCCGCGGGCGGCACTTGGGATTTCGTCAAGGAGATCGTGCCGACCACGCTGGTCTCGTCGCTGACCTCCGGCAAGGTGCTCCAGGCGCTGTTCGTGGCACTGCTGGTCGGCTTCGGCATTCAGGCCATGGGCGCGAAGGGTGAACCGCTGCTGCGCGCCGTCGGCCTGATCCAGCAGCTGGTCTTCCGGGTGCTGACCATGATCCTGTGGCTGGCCCCGATCGGCGCGTTCGGCGCCATGGCGAATGTGGTGGCGCGCACCGGACTCGACGCGGTCAAACAGCTGGCCCTGCTCATGGTCGCCTTCTATCTCACCTGCGTGCTGTTCATCTTCGGCGTGCTGGGCACGCTGCTGCGCGCGGTGGCCGGAGTGTCGATCTTCAAGCTCTGCCGCTACCTGGCGCGGGAGTATCTGCTCATCGTCGCCACCTCGTCCTCGGAGTCCGCGTTCCCGCGCCTCATCGCCAAGATGGAGCATCTGGGCGTGGAGCGCACCACCGTGGGTGTCGTTGTGCCGACCGGTTATTCGTTCAATCTGGACGGCACCGCCATCTACCTGACCATGGCGACCCTCTTCGTCGCCGATGCCATGGGCAAGCCGCTGTCCTGGACCGAGCAGCTGGGCCTGCTGGTGTTCATGATCGTGGCGTCCAAGGGCGCGGCCGGTGTGACAGGCGCCGGCCTGGCCACACTGGCCGGCGGTCTCCAGAGTCATCGCCCGGAGCTGCTGGACGGCGTCGGCCTGATCGTCGGCATCGACCGGTTCATGTCCGAAGCCCGTGCGCTGACCAACTTCTCGGGCAATGCGGTCGCCACCGTGCTGGTCGGCACCTGGACCAAGACCATCGACAAGGATCGGGTCCGGGCGGTGCTGGACAAGCAGCTGCCCTTCGACGAGACCACCATGATCGACGAGCACCCCACCGCGGCTCCGGCCGACAAGAGCCTGGTCCCGGCCTGAACCCTACCCACCCAGGGTCGGGACCAGAAACCGCCCGGCGCGCACTCCCCCCGTTGCGCGCCGGGCGGTTTTCCACCGCTACAGCTTCAGGTCGATGGCCAGTGTCGCCACGATCGCGTTCGCCAGCTCGGCGCCCTTCTTCTCGAAATGCCGCCCGAAGTACTCCAGATGCTCGGCGTGCTCATGGAAGTGGTGCGGGGTCAGCACCGCGGAGAACACCGGCACGTCGGTCTCCAGCTGCACCCGCATGAGCGCGTCCACCACCGTCGAGGCGACGAAATCGTGCCGGTAGATGCCGCCGTCGACCACCAGCGCGCAGCCCGCGACGGCCGCGTAGGCGCCACTGTTCGCCAAACGCTTGGCCTGCAAAGGGATTTCGAAGGCGCCGGGCACCTGAATCACGTCGATGTCGGTATAGCCACGCTCGGCCAGACCCGCGCGGCAGGCTTCCACGGCTTTGTCGACGATCTCGGCATGCCAGTTGGCGGCGACGAGTGCGATTCGATTCGTAGTGGGTGACATGGGATTTCCTCCTGTTCGCGATGTCACCCAGGGCAGAAATACGCGAACAGGCCGGCACGCGCGAAGCGGACTGGCCGGTGCCGCGTTCTCTTTCATCCGGACTGTGACCGTCGGCTCCGGGATCACACCGGAATCTGCTGACCCACCCTCGCGGGTGGCGCTCGCGGGCTCGTGCAAACGGATCGGTCCGGATGCCATTACCGCCGGTGGGGAATTTCACCCCGCCCTGAGAACGTGTACAGCATTCAAGGTTACGGCAGCAGCAGCACGTCCGCGTCGGCGGGCAGGGCGTCCACCGGCCACCAGCGCAGGTCGTCGGATTCCGAGCTGCGCACCGGGACGGCCCCGGCCGGCGCCTTGATCTTGAAGAGCAGATCGAGGTGCCGGGTGGGGATACCCAGTGAGCAGGTGATGGGGTGCGCCTGCGCGCCGTAGAGGCCGGGCTCCAGGACCAGGTCCGGGATGCCCGACTCCTCGGTGGCTTCGCGGAAAGCCGCGGCGCTGACCGAATCGTCGGATTCCTCGCAGTGCCCACCCAATTGGATCCAGCGGCCGACGCGGGGATGCAGGGTCAGCAGGACTTCCCGCTCGTCGTGCGAGAACACCACCGCGGAGGCGGTGATATGGCCGGCGGCGTGCTCGCGCAGGCAGCCGCGCGGGGCCGAGCCCAGGAAGGCGAGCATGGACTCGCGGATGGACTGCTCCGGACCCGTTGCCGGGGACCAGGTTTCGAGCAGCTCGACCGCCGACTTGTGCAAGGATTCGGCGCTCACGCCCGCACCTCCGCGAAATCGGGCGAATGACTCACAGCTCCACCAACCCGAACCCGGTCTCGCGCGCCTCGCGCGGCACGAGGTCCTCCAGCGGATAGCCGATCGCGATCGCGCCCAAGGGATTCCAGTCCGCTTCCAGACCGAGGACGTCCCTGGTGACGTCGGGCGCGAAGATGGTCGAGCCGATCCAGCAGCTGCCGACGCCCTTGACGGCCAAAGAGACCAGCAGGCCCTGCACGGCCGCGCCCACCGCCACGGTGAACATGGTCTTCTCGGCCGCGCGCCGGGTCTCGTCCGGATAGTCGTGCGCGCCGTCGGGCACACAGAACGGGATGATCACCTCGGGCGCGTCGAACAAGATGCGGCCGCGGGCGACTCGCCGCTCCACCGATTCCGGGTCGCGCCCGTCGCCGAGCAGGTCGGCCCGCCACTTCTCGGCCATGGCTTCCAGGAGCCGATCGCGCAGTTCGCGCTTGCGCAGCCAGACGAAGCGCACCGGCCGGGTGTGATGCGGGGCGGGGGCGGTCAGCGCGGCGCTGACGGCGGCGCGGATCACCTCCGGCTCGACCGGGGTCTCCGCGAACCGCCGCACCGAACGGCGCAGCAGCACAGCCTGATTGCGCCCGAGCTCGATGGCTTCCGCCGTGCCCAGCCAGAACAGGTCTTCCTCGCCGCCGCGCAGCAGCGCCGCCGCGCTGGAACCGTCGTCGTCGTATTCGAAGCCGCGCACCACCGCGACCGGGACGCCGCCGAGTTTGCCCTTCACCAGGTCGGCGGCGGCGGCCAGTTCATCGGCGACGGCGACCAGGGTGACTTGCAGTTCGTGTCCCTGCCGGTCGATCGCGCCCTCGTAGTCGTGCAGGACGCGCAGCCCGGACGAGCCGATCGCCGCATCGGTCTGGCCGACGCGCCAGGCCCGGCCCATGGTGTCGGTGACGACCACCGCGACCCGCACGCCGAGCCGCTCGGCGAGCGCTGTCCGCAAGGCCTTGGCACTGGCGTCGGGATCGACCGGCAGCAGCACCAATTCGTCCTGTTCGACATTCGAACCGTCGATACCGGAGGCGGCCTGCACGATGCCGAGCTTGTTCTCGGTGATGAGGGTGCGGTTCTTGCGCGCCAGCACCCGCACCGCTTCCTGCGCCACCAGTTCCCGCCGGAACGCATCGCGGGCTTCGGGGTCGGTGGGCGCTGCGACGATGCGCCCCTCGGCCTTGGAAACGATCTTGCTCGTCACCACCAGCACATCGCCGTCGCGCAGCCAGGGCGCCTGTGCCGCAATGGCTTCCGCGAGGTCGTCGCCCGGCCGGAACTCCGGCAAACCACGCACCGGAAGGATGGTCAGCTCGCCACCCGAAGCGTGATCGCCCAGTGGCGCGGCGCCGGCCGGTGCGGTCGTGGTCGAATCACGCACGGGCGCAACGCCGCTAGCCGGCGCACCGGCGTCGCCGCTCACGGCTTGATCCCGGCGATATCGAGGGCCTCGCGCACCATCTCGGCGGTGGCGGCCGGATCGCTCATGATCAGGGGAACGCTGCGGACCTCGACGCCGGGAATGTCCGCGGTGTCCGTGCTGTGGATCAGCCAGCCGTCCAATATGCCTGTGGTGGAACGGGATCCGTAGTGGTTGCCGACGGCTTCGGCGGTGGTCTCGACGCCGATCACGGAGAGGCATTCGTCGGCCATACCGCGCAGGGGCTTGCCGCCGATCACCGGGGAGAGACCGATGATCTTGGCGGCGGTGGTGCGCAGCGCGCCCCGAATGCCCGGTACCGCGAGGATCGCGCCGACGCTCACGACGGGGTTGGAAGGGGCCAGCAGAACCACGTCAGCGGACTCTATGATTTCGGTCACACCGGGGCCGGGTTTTGCTTGTTCTGCCCCAATAGTCACGAATCCATGGGTCTCGACGTTAGCTCGGTAGCGCACCCACCACTCTTGGAAATGGATCGCGCGACGTTCGCCAGGGTTCTCCGGGTCGCCGATAACTACATGTGTTTCACACCGGTCGTCGGTTGCCGGAAGCAGTTTCACACCGGGTTGCCACCGATTGCAGAGGGCCTCGGTGACCTGCGAGAGCGGGTAACCCTGACGCAGCATTTCGGAGCGAATGAGATGGGTCGCGATATCGCGATCGCCCAGTCCGAACCAATCGGGCTGAGCGTTGTATTTCGCCAGCTCTTCCTTGGCGTGCCAGGTCTCGTCGGCATGCCCCCAGCCGCGTTCGGTGTCGATCCCGCCACCCAGCGTATACATGCAGGTGTCCAGGTCAGGGCAGATACGCAGGCCGTGCATCCAGACGTCGTCGCCGACATTGACGATGGCCGTGAGGTCCGCGCCGGGGAGCAGTTCGCGCACGCCCATCAGGAAACGCGCGCCGCCGACTCCGCCGACCAGTACCGCGATCCGGAGGCCGGTGCCGGGTGCGGTGTCCGCTTGTTCTCGAGTCACATCCGCACAGCCTATGCGTTCTACGCCGGAAGATGCCCCGCTACCCATTTGCTGTGAATTTGCTGTTTGAACTGCGGGAACAGTGGGAAAGGGGGTCGTGGATGGTAACGGAATCGCTTCGGCAGCTTGACCATCGACGCTCTCGGCGTGTCTAATCACAGGCATGTCATTCCGGGTCCGCGTGAGAGTGCAAGGCGCGGACGGGTTTTCGAACAGCTGTTCGCACCGGTGTGACAAGCTCGGGGATGGCCGCGGGACTACGTCGCGGTGTTGGGCCGTCGGTGGGATCGGCTCCGACGGATTAATCATTCTGCGCTAACACACAGTGAGGAGGCGGAGCGATGGCCGATGAGCTGGCCCCGTCAGGCATTCCGGGCGGTGTATCGCAATCCGATTCCACAGCTGGCGCAGCATCTGACTTCTGCGCCGACGAACGAATCGGGTACGAGGGGGGTGAACCGACGACGACCGCACGACCGGGGGGCGGACAGTGGGCGCGAGCCCAGTTCCAGCCCGAACCACCACGATTGAGCTTGATCGTCACCGGTGCTGACGAAATGTTCGACAATTTCTCCAGAGGAAGCCGGCTCACCGAAGCCGAGCAGTGGCAGGAACGGGCGCTCTGCGCTCAGACCGACCCGGAGGCCTTCTTCCCCGAGAAGGGCGGTTCCACCCGGGAGGCCAAGCGGATCTGCCTCGGTTGCGAGGTCCGCGACGAATGCCTCGAGTACGCACTCCAGAACGACGAACGCTTCGGAATCTGGGGCGGACTGTCGGAGCGCGAACGCCGTCGCCTCAAGCGCGGCATCATCTAGTCATGGGGAGCTGCGCGGGCAGGCGCAGCATCCCGAAAGAACCTCCGCACCAACGGCTTTCACCGCACCCCGTCATTCCGGCGCGCTTTTGGCCGGAATCCACACGGTTCGTCGGGGTGTGGATCCCGGCTGAGAACATGCCGGGATGACGAGGCGGGGTGCTATTCCGGTTCCGGGTCGATGACGTCCGGGTCTACACCGAGGTAGGTGGCGATCTGCTGCACCAGGACTTCGCGCAGCAGGTCCACCAAATCGTCCGGGTCGCCGGCTCGCAGCTCTAATGGCTTGCGGAACAACACAACCCGGGCACGGGTAGCCATGCCGTAGCGATCCACTCCCGCCGGGATGAGGCGAGACAGGGGCACCGGACCGTCGGCGACCACCTCGTCCGGCCATTGCACCGAATCCGGATGCAACGGACGGATTTTCGGCACATCGTCCACCGCGATATCGAGCTTGGTGAGCTGTTCGTGCCAGCGGCTCTCCAGCGGCGCGAACGCCTCCAGCACCAGCCGGTCGAACTGCTGGCCGCGGGTCCGCCGGGCCGGCACGGTCGGCGGCAGCATCGGCCCGCGCACACCTCGCCCGCGGCGGATGACGGACCGCGCGGTGGGCGGCCGCCGGCGACGGGAACGGGTCATACCCCGAATCTACTTTGTTGCCGGGACAAGTGTTCGCCCTGGCAACCAAGGCCCCGCGCGGGACAAGTGAGACGCAGTCCATTGCGCGTGTCTATCCCCGGCGGGCCGCGAACGGGGTTACCCTGCTTGGCGTGATCCCCATGCGTCGTTGCTGCCGGCCCGGCTGCAAGAACCCGGCCGTCGCGACGCTGACCTATGTGTACTCGGACTCCATGGCAGTGGTCGGTCCGCTGGTAACCGTCGCCGAACCCCACTCCTGGGACCTGTGCGAAACGCACGCTTCCCGGATTACCGCCCCGAAGGGCTGGGAGCTGGTCAAGCACGAGGGCGGTTTCTCCTCCTCGACTCCGGACGACGACGATCTCACCGCACTGGCCGAGGCCGTCAGAGAAGCCGGATTGCGGCGCCGCACACCGGAACCGGACACCCGCGGCTACAGCGACTACGCCCCCGCCCCGCAGCGCCCGACCCGCACGGGTCGCACCGGCCGGAGGGGCCATCTACGCGTCCTACCGGATCCGCCGAACTAGAGCGACGCCGTACGGGCGAGTACGGACATGCGGCGCGCCTCCGAATACGACTCGTCACCGAGAGCTATTAGGGTGTTCCTCATGACAGTCGCCCGGTCCGCCGAGTCCGTTCAAGCAGTCATCAAGGCATATGACGTTCGAGGAGTAGTCGGCGAACAGATCGACGCGGACTTCGTCCGGGACGTGGCCGGTGCGTTCGCCCGGCTGATGCGCTCCGAAGGCGCCCAGCGCATCGTCATCGGACACGATATGCGCGACTCCTCCCCCGGCTTGGCCGCGGCCTTCGCCGACGGCGTGCAGTCGCAGGGCCTGGATGTGGTGCACATCGGCCTCGCCTCCACCGACGAGCTGTACTTCGCCTCCGGCCATTTGGATTGTCCCGGAGCCATGTTCACCGCCTCGCACAACCCGGCCAAGTACAACGGCATCAAGCTGTGCCGCGCCAAGGCGCTGCCGGTCGGTCAGGACACCGGTCTGGCCACCATCTCCGACGAGGTCATCGCGGGCGTCCCGGCCTATGACGGGGCGCGCGGCGACGCCACCGAACAGGACCTGCTCGCCGCCTACGCGGCCTTCCTGCACAAGCTGGTCGACCTGAGCGATTCCCGCCCGCTGCGCATCGCGGTGGACGCCGGGAACGGCATGGGCGGGTTCACCGTCCCCGCCGTGCTGGGCACGCTGCCGCAGTACACCATCGAACCGCTGTACTTCGAACTCGACGGCAACTTCCCCAATCACGAAGCCAATCCGCTGGATCCGAAGAACCTGGTCGATCTCCAGGACTACGTCCGCAAGACCGGCGCGGACATCGGGCTGGCCTTCGACGGCGACGCCGACCGCTGCTTCGTGGTGGACGAGAAGGGCGATCCGGTCGCCCCGTCCGCGGTCACCGCACTGGTTGCCGAGCGCGAACTGATCAAGGAGCCGGGCGCCACCGTCATCCACAATCTGATCACCTCCAAGGCGGTGCCGGAGCTGGTGACCGAACTGGGCGGCACGCCGGTGCGCACCCGCGTCGGCCATTCGTTCATCAAGCAGCAGATGGCCGCCACCGGAGCCATCTTCGGCGGCGAGCACTCCGCGCACTACTACTTCCGCGACTTCTGGGGCGCCGACTCCGGAATGCTCGCTGCCCTGCATGTTTTGGCGGCACTGGGCGAGAAGGAACGCCCGATGTCCGAACTCGCCTCGGCGTACTCGACCTACGCCGCCTCCGGGGAGATCAACTCCACCGTCGCCGACGCCAAGGAGCGCACCACCGCGGTGCTCGAGGCATTCGGCAAGCGGGCCAAGTCGGTGGACCGGCTGGACGGGGTCACGGTGCAGTTGCCGGAGGGCGCCTGGTTCAACCTGCGCGCCTCCAATACCGAACCGCTGCTTCGGCTCAATGTCGAAGCACGATCGCAGGAGGAAGTAGACGCACTCGTAACCGAGATCCTGAGCATCGTCCGCGCCTGACTGGAATAGTGGAATCACAGAGCTTGGATTCACCAGCGTCTGGTGACCCGATGAGGGGAGGTGGCAACGCCCGATGATCGCTGGTACACCGGTACTCGACCTCGATGACGTCGCCTCGCTGGAGGCGGCCGACACCGGGGGCGGTTTGCGCTCCGCGGCGTCGGGTGGAGCCCTGGTCAGGGCCACCGCCGCAGCCATTTCCGAGGATGCTTTGGCCCGGTTGCGGGACCTGCGCCCGCGCAGTCTGGTCCTGGTTTCCGGGGCCGGGCGCGCCGCCCGCGCGGCCGGTCTGCTGATCGCCGCGCTCGGTGATCGCGCGAGTATGCCGCTGGTGCCCGCCACCTCGATCCCGCCGTGGGTCGGCCCCCTGGACGTGGTCCTGGTGGCCGGTGACGATGCGGGCGATCCGCGCCTCGCCGAGGCCGTGGACAGCGCGCTGCGGCGCGGTGCGGAGGTCATCGTGGCGGCGCCCGACGAGGGACCGCTACGCGCGGCCGCCGCAGGCCGCGCCACCATGCTGCCGCCGCGGCTGGGCGTGCTCGACCACAATCGGCTGCTGCGATATTTCGCCATCGGCATGGCCGTGCTGGCCGCCGTCGACCCCAATCGGGTCGGGCCGCTGGTGCCGGATCTGAACGAGCTCGCCGATCTGCTGGACGCCGAGGCGCTCCGGGACGGACCGCAGAACGAGGCCTTCCACAATCCCGCCAAGACCCTCGCCACCCGCATGCAGCAGCGGCCCCGGCTGGTGCTGACCGGCGACACCGCCGCCACCACCGAACTGGCCGTGCACGGCACCGAGGTGCTGCTGGCCGCGGCCGGGCAGATCGCCACCGCCGCCACCCTCGCGGAAAGCATTGCGGCGCACGGTCGTCTGGTCGAGGCCGCCGGGGTCTCCGCGCCCGGGTTCGATCCGCTCTTCCACGACGAACAGCTAGACGGGCCCGCGCCCGTGCAGCAGGTGCGGGTGTTCGTGCTGACCGCCGACCCCGACGAATTCGCGGTGCGGCGCCGGCTCGGGGTGTTCTCCGCCGATTCCGGACTGCTCGACGCGGACCTGGTGAACGTGGACGCCGAAGCGGCCGCCGCCCCCGCGCCCGCCGAGGTCGAAGGACAGCGCTTGCCGCCCGCGCGCGGCGGTGAACTGGCACAGTTGGCGGTGCTGGCCCTGCGGCTCGAAATGGCCGCCGCGTACCTACGACTACTCGGTTCCCGCCCGGCCACCGGACCGGGACGCTATGACGGGGGACATTACTAGTGCACGAACTCGTTGGTGCGCTGCGTTCATACGCTTGGGGTTCGCGCACCGCGCTCGCTCAGCTGTGCGGACGACCGGTTCCATCCGCCCATCCCGAAGCCGAACTCTGGTTCGGCGCGCACCCCGCCGATCCGGCGCGGGTGCAGATCAACGGCCACAGCGAATCGCTGCTGGAGTTGGTCAGCGCCGACCCGCAGCGCGAATTGGGCGCGGTCGCGGGCGAATTCGACGGCCGGCTGCCGTTCCTGCTGAAGATCCTGGCCGCCGAGGAGCCGCTCTCGCTCCAGGCGCATCCCAGTATCGAACAGGCGCGGGCGGGCTACGCGCGGGAGAACCACGCCGGGGTGGCCATCGACTCGCCGATGCGGAACTACCGGGACGAGAACCACAAACCGGAGCTGGTGGTCGCACTCGAGCGGTTCGAGGCGCTCGCCGGCTTCCGGGAACCGCTACAGACCGTACGACTGCTGACCGCGCTGGATGTGCCGGAGCTGATGCCGTACGCGGAACTGCTCGCGGCACAGCCGGATTCGGCCGGCCTGCGGACGCTGTTCACCACCTGGATCGCGCTGCCGCAGAACGCGCTCGCCAATCTGCTGCCCAAGGTCCTCGACGGCTGCGTGCGGTACCTGTCCGAGCGCGATGCCGGATTCGAGGGCATGCCCAAGGAATTCGCCGCCGAGGTGCGCACGGCGCTGGAACTGGCCGAGGCGTACCCCGGCGACGCGGGCGTACTGGCGGCGCTGCTGCTCAATCGCATCACCCTCGAACCGGGCGACGGACTGTTCCTCGCGGCCGGCAACCTGCACGCCTACCTCAGCGGCGTCGGCGTCGAGATCATGGCCAACTCCGACAACGTGCTGCGCGGCGGGCTCACCCCCAAACACGTGGACGTGCCGGAACTGCTGCGCGTACTGGACTTCGAACCCCTCGAACTCCCGGTCATCGAAGCGGAGAAAGTGGCGGACGGGAACTACCGCTACGACACGCCCGCCCCCGAATTCGCGCTCAGCCGTTTCGAACTCGCCGACGACGCCGAACCGGTCGCGCTGCCCGCCGGACCCGGCATCGCCCTGTGCACGCACGGGAACCTGCGGCTGCTCCAGGGCAAGCACGAACTGATCGTCGAATGCGGTACCGCCGCCTGGATTTCCGCCTCGGACGGGCCGATCCGGGCCCTTGCCGCGGACGGACCGGCACAGCTGTTCTGCGCGACCGTCGGGGCGGACTGAGCCGCGAGGGCGACTGGACAACTGATCTCGTAAGATCCGGGTAACTCCTGGGGCACGCCCAGAATCGGTGTGGGCAATCAACCGCACCACGCATACAGGAGACGACACGGCTCCCAAGCCGTGCGCAAAAGGCACGGAGAGGCGGGACAGCATGTCTGCGGGTGGCGGTAAGAAGGCGATTCTGGCGGCGCTCAGCGCTAATGCCGGGATCGCGGTGGCCAAGTTCATCGGTGCGGCCATCACCGGCTCGGCATCCATGCTGGCCGAGGCCGTGCACTCGGTGGCTGACACGTCCAATCAGGGTCTGTTGCTGCTCGGGCAGAAGCGGGCGGAGCAGCAGGCCGATCAGCTGCATCCGTTCGGGTACGGACGGAACCGGTACTTCTACTCGTTCGTGGTCGCGCTGGTGATCTTCGCGCTCGGCTCGCTGTACGCGATCTACGAGGGCATTCACAAGATCCAGCATCCAGAAGAGCTGAACAACGCCATTGTCGCGATCGTCATCCTCGGCATCGCCATCGCGCTGGAGACCTTCAGCTTCGTCACCGCCATGCGGGAATCCAAGCCGCTCAAGGGCAATGCCAGCTGGTGGCAGTTCATTCGCAACTCGCGCAATCCGGAACTGCCGGTGGTGCTGCTCGAGGACGCCGGCGCGCTCATCGGCCTGATCATCGCCTTCGCCGCGATCAGCCTGACCGAGCTGACCGGGAATCCGGTCTGGGACGGCGTCGGCACCCTGGGCATCGGCATCCTGCTCGGCATCATCGCCGTCATCCTGATCATCGAAATGCAGTCGCTGCTGATCGGTGAGGGCGCCCTGCCGCAGGACGAGGCCGCGATTCGCGACCGGCTGGTCGACGGCGAGCACATCGACCGCGTCATCCACCTGCGCACCCAGTACCTCGGCCCGGAGGAGCTGCTCGTCGCCGCGAAGATCTCCATCGTGCCGGGGCTCGAGATCGACGATATCGCCACCGCCATCGACGCCGCCGAAGCCCGAGTGCGCGAAGCGGTTCCGGCGGCGCGGGTCATCTACCTGGAGCCGGACCTGTACCGCACCAAGACGGTCGAAGCCGGCGCGTAGCACCGCCGCGGATCGCCCGGCGTGTAAGGCCGGGCGATCCGCACACCGCAAGTAGCGTGACCGGTATGGCATCCGGCAGTCGTAAGGCGGTGCTGGCGGCCTTCTCCGCCGACGCGGGCATCACCGTCGCCAAATTCATCGGCGCCATCATCACCGGATCGGCGTCCATGCTCGCCGAAGCGGTGCACTCGCTGGCCGACACCGCCAATCAAGGCCTGCTGCTGGTGGGGCGGCGGCGCGCCGAGCAGGAAGCCGATCAGCTGCATCCGTTCGGGTACGGGCGGAACCGGTACTTCTATTCGTTCGTGGTGGCGCTGGTCATCTTCACCGTCGGCTCGCTGTACGCGATCAACGAGGGCATCCACAAGATCCGGCAACCCGAGCATCTGAGCGACACCTGGGTGGCGATCGTGATCCTGCTGCTCGCGGTCGGGCTGGAGTCCTACAGCCTGATCACCGCGCGGCGGGCCTCGCAGCCCCTGAAGGGGCGCACCAGCTGGTGGGATTTCATCCGCAACACCCGCAGCGCGGAACTGCCGGTGGTGCTGCTGGAGGATTCCGGGGCGCTGGTCGGGCTGGTGCTGGCCTTCCTCGGGGTCGGATTGACCGCGCTCACCGGCGATCCGGTGTGGGACGGGATCGGGACCGTGGCCATCGGGGTGCTGCTGGGATTCATCGCGGTGGTGCTGATCGTGGAAATGAAGAGCCTGCTGATCGGGGAAGGCGCGACCGCGGAGGAGGATCTGCGGATTCGGGAACACCTCATCGGCGGGGACGGCATCGATCGGGTGCTGGATTTGAAGACGCAGTACCTGGCGCCGGACGACATGCTGGTGGCGGCGAAGGTGGCGATGACACCGGGGCTGGACATCACCGCCGCGGCCATCGCCATCGACGCGGCGGAAGCCCGCGTGCGGCAGGCGGTTCCGACCGTCGGGCACCTCTATATCGAACCGGATCTGTACCGGCCGCACGCCTGACTCAGCGGGCCAGCAGCTCCAAAGGGTCGGTGCGGACGCCGAATTCGCGGCGCAGGGCATGGCGGGCGGCGTAGTAGCCGTTCATGCCGTGCACGCCCGGACCCGGCGGGGTGGCCGAGGAGCAGAGGTAGACGCCGGGCAGCGGGGTCGAGTACGGATTCCAGCGCGGGGCGGGGCGTAAAACGGTCTGGCGCAAGGTCATCGCGCCCGCGGAGATGTCGCCGCCGATGTAGTTGGGATTGTGGGCGGGCATCTTGGCCGCGGTGCGGACGTTCGTGGCCAGGATCAGATCGCGGAAGCCGGGGGCGAAACGCTCCACCTGGGCGGTGATGGTTTCGGTGAGATCCCGGCTGGAACCGTTGGGGACGTGGGCGTAGGTGTAGAGCGTGTGCTTGCCCGCCGGGGCCCGGGAGTCGTCGACCACGCCGGGCTGGATGGCCAGCACGAACGGGCGCTCCGCGTGTTGTCCTGCGGCGACGGCCTTTTCGGCGGCGACGGCCTCGGCGCGGGAACCCACCAGGTGCAGGGTGCCCGCACGGTCACAGCCCAGGGCACGCCACGGGACCGGGCCGGAGAGCGCGAAATCGACCTTGCAGGCCGCGCCGCCGTAGCGGAAGTGATCGAGTGCGAAGTCGTAGCGGGCGGGCAACGCGGCGATGCGCTGGAATTCGGCGGGGGCGATATCCAGCAGTACCGTCTTCACCTCGTCGAACTCGTCGATGGAATCCACCCGGTGACCCGTGATGATCCGTCCCCCATGGGCTTTCAGATCCTCGGCGAGCGCGTCCATGATGGCTTGCGAACCGCCCTTCGGGATCGGCCAGCCGCGCACATGGGCGAGGGTGCCGAGCAGGGTGGCGACGCCGGCGGACGGAATCGAACGCGGCGGGCGGATGGCATGCGCGGCAATGCCGGTCAGCAGGGCGGGGGCGACATCCTCGCGAAAGCGCAGATTCCACAGCGGGGTGGACTGCTCCACCAGCCGCCGCAGGAATCGCGTTCCGGTGATCACGTCGAGCGGCGGATGGCGCAGATCCGACATACCCAGCCCGACCAGCTCCTGCCAATTCCGCACCATCGGCTCGAACAACCGCCGCCAGGACGCGCCGTCGCGGCCCAGCCCGTCCACCGTGTGGTCGAGGTCGCGCCAGGCCAGCCCGGCATGGCCGGCATCGAGCGGATGCGCATAGGAGACCTGCGGCACAAGCAGTTCCACGCCGTGCTTCTCCAGATCGAAGGCGCGGAAGAACGGGGACGCCACCGCCATGGGATGCGCGCCCGCGCAGAGATCGTGGCGAAAGCCCGGCAGCGTGACCTGCGCCGTGCGGCAGCCGCCGCCGAAATCCTCGCAGGCTTCGAACACTTCGACCTCGAGTCCGGCGCGGGCCAGGATCACCGCCGCCGCCAGCCCGTTGGGTCCGGATCCGACCACCACCGCGTCAGCCATGATCTCAGCGTAGGCGCGGTACCGGCGCTACGGCCGCGACCGTGACGAACCACGCCCTGGTATCGCGTCCGAATGCGAGGTCACCGCGGCGGTCGTGGCGCGCCGCGGCCCGGCGGTTCAGGCGGGCTGGATCCATTGGGACACAAGGATCTCCATTCGTTCGGCACGAAAGTCGGGCCGCAGCCGACCACCTCGATCCAGGGTGGCGAGGCCGTGCAGGGCACTCCAGGCCACCTCGGTGAAGGTCTCCGCGTCGTGGGGCGCGGCGAAGGGCGCGAAGGTCTGCAACAGTTCGACGAAGGCGTCCTGCAAAGGCTGCGGGGCATCGGGCCCGAATTTCAATTCGGTGCGCAGCAGGAACATGGCGTCGTAGAGGGCGGGCTTGTCGCGGGCGAAGTCGAGGTAGCCCTGTGCGACGGCGGTGACCGCGGCGGCGGCATCGGGTGCGGCCTTGCGTACCTTCCGGGTGGCGAGGGCGAGTTCCGCGAAACCCTCCATGGCGACGGCCGAGACGATCGCGTCCTTGCCCGCGAAGTGCGAGTACAGCACCGGCTGGCTGTACTCGATGCGATCCGCCAGCTTGCGCACCGTGACCGCGTCCCAGCCATCGGTCTCGGCGATTTGGCGGGCGGTATCGATGATCAGCTGATGCCGGCCGGCGCGTTCCCGCTCTTTCCGATTCTGGATTGCACTCATGCACAAACTCTAGCATTGCTAGACAAGCTATCCATGCACAGCGCGATGATTTCCCGAACCGCCCTCCAGCGCAGACGAAATCGGCCGCTCACCAGTTGGTGAGCGGCCGATTCGGGAATGAATCAGACGTCGGTGGAGAAGCGGATACCACCGTCCGGGATCTCCACCCCGGGCCAGACCCGGGCGCCGCGCAGCAGTTCACACCGCGCGCCGACGATCGCGCCGTCACCGATCACGGCGTCGCGGACCAGGGCCCGCGGACCGATCTTGGCACCGAAGCCGATGATCGAACGCTCCACGGTGGCACCGGCTTCCACGCAGGCGCCGTCGAACAGGACCGCGCCGTCGAGGCGAGCCCCGGCGCCGACCTCGGCGCCGCGGCCGACCACGGTGCCGCCGATCAGCAACGCACCCGGGGCCACACCCGCGCCCGGGTGCACGAGGGATTCCCCGCGCTGGCCCGGGAGAGCGGGCGAGGGTGCGATACCGCGGACCAGGTCGGCCGAGCCGCGCACGAAGTCCTCCGGGGTGCCCATATCGCGCCAGTAGGACATGTCCACATGGCCCTGGATGTGCGCGCCCTCGGCGAGCAGGGACGGGAAGGTTTCGCGTTCGACCGAGACCGGGCGACCGGCGGGGATCTTCTCGATGTACTCGCGGCGGAAGACGTAGCAACCCGCATTGATCTGATCGGTCGGCGGATCCTGGGTCTTCTCCAGGAACGCGGTGACCCGGCCGTTCTCGTCGGTCGGAACGCAGCCGAAGGCGCGCGGGTCGCTGACCCGGACCAGGTGCAGGGTGACGTCGGCGTTCGAGGAGTGATGGGTCTCCAGGATCGCGCCCAGGTCGGTGCCGCCCAGCACGTCGCCGTTGAAGACCATCACGGTGTCGTTGCGGAGCTTGCCGAGCACATTGCGGATGCCGCCGCCGGTGCCCAGGGGCTCGGTCTCGGTGACGTACTCGATCTCCAGGCCGAATTCGGAGCCGTCCCCGAAACGGTCCTCGAAGACCTCCGCCTTGTAGGAGGTGCCGAGGACCACATGGGTGATGCCGGCGTCGGCGATGCGGGCCAGCAGGTGCTGCAAGAAGGGCAGACCCGCGGTGGGCAGCATCGGCTTGGGCGCGGAGAGGGTCAGCGGGCGCAGGCGTGTGCCCTGGCCGCCGACCAGGATCACCGCGTCGGTGGACCCGGCACCATTGCCGCTGTTCGCCATCATCTCCCCTGTGTTCCGGTTGTCTGGAGGCACGATCCGAGTCAGGACAGTGCCGCGCGGTCTCGTTCGCGCAGTGCGGATCGAACCGCAAGCTTGCAGCGGATCGCAAGTCCGGCCTTGAGCGCGACCCGCAGTGGAGCCTGCCACCAGTGTGGATGCCGGTCCGCCTGGAAGCGGTAGGCGCTGGCGTGGTGCGCCGGGAGCATGGTCTCCGGGTGCTTGCCCGCCGCATGCCCCTTGGCATGCGTGACCTCGGCGGACGGCACGAAGACATTGTGCCAGCCGACCTTGCCCATGCGATCACCGAAGTCCACGTCCTCCATGTACATGAAGTACCGGGAGTCGAAGCCCTCGATGGAGTCGAAGGCGGCGCGGCGCACCAGCAGGCAGGAACCGGAGAGCCAGCCGACGGTGCGTTCGGAGATCTGCTCGTTGTCCTGGCGGTAGCGCAGGGTCCACGGGTTGGACGGCCAGATGCTGCCCAGGATGGCGTGGCCCGCGCCGTCGGCGATGCCGGGCACGGCGCGCGCGGACGGGTAGACGCTGCCGTCCGGCTCCAGCACCATCGGGCCCAGTGCGCCGGCGCGCGGCCAGCGGCGGGCGGCTTCCAGCAGTTTGTCGATGGCGTCCGTGCCCCAGCGGATATCGGGGTTCGAGATGACGATGAACTCGATCTCCGGATCGATTTCGGCGACCGCGCGGTTGATGGCGCCGCCGTAACCGATATTGCCGCCGGTGCGCAGCAGCCGGACGTGTTCGTTGGCTTCGGCGGCTAGCTCCGGCGAGCCGTCGGTGGATCCGTTGTCCGCCAGGATGACCTGGGGCTTCTCACTGGTGGCGGTGGCCAGCGTGCTGATGAAGTGTTCCAGGTGCTCGCCGGGCGAGTAGGTCACCGTGACTACGGCCAGGGTCGGGCGGCCGGGGGAATCCGAGGGGCTCACGGACGCTCAGCCTAGCCGGAGATGGTGCGCAGTGCGTCGTCCAGCGCCGCCTTCCAGTCCCGAAGCGGGACAAGTCCGGCAGCGGCCCAGGATTTGCCCGAAAGGACCGAATACGCCGGGCGCGGAGCGGGTCTGGGGAAATCGGCGGTGCCGCAGGGGCGTACGCGCTCCGGATCGGCGCCGAGGCCGGTGAACACGGCGCGGGCAAGTTCATACCAACTGGCCTGTCCGGCGTTGGTGGCGTGCAGGATTCGCGGTGCGGTGGGCTGTGCGGCGAGCTCCAGCAAACCCGCAGCGAGGTCGGGCGCGTAAGTGGGCGAACCGATCTGATCCGCCACCACGGTCACCGTCTCGCGCTCGGCTTCCAAGCGGCGCATGGTGGCCACGAAATCCGCGCCGCGCCCGGTGTACACCCAGGCTGTGCGGACAATCCGGGCATCCGGCGCGAACTCCAGAACCGCTTGCTCCCCAGCCAATTTCGACCGTCCGTAGACGGTGGCCGGTCCGGTCGGATCGCCGGTCTCATACGGGTGATCGGACTTGCCCGGAAAGACGTAATCGGTGGAGAGGTGGATGAGCCGCGCCCCCGCTTCGGCACAGGCCCGGGCCAGCACCTCCGGACCCGTCGCATTGATGGCGAAGGCCGCGTCGATATCGGATTCGGCCTGGTCGACGGCGGTATACGCGGCACAGTTGAGCACCACGTCACCGGGGCGCAGCACCGCCCGCACGGCCACCGGATCGGTGATGTCGAGCTCCGCGCGCCCGAATCCCCGCGCGCCGGGCGCCAGTTCGAGCAGCGCCCGCCCCAATTGCCCCCGCGCACCGGTGACGACGAGCGGGGTGGCGGTGGTCTTGGTCACGGCGGCGGCAGTCACGGCGGCCAGTGTGACACGGCGGCCCGGTCTTTCGCACATGCGTCACCACCTGCGCAAACGCCCGCGCTCCCGGCGAATCCGGGGCCGATCGCGCACGACTCACGGAGCGTCGGCTACGCGTTCCGGCACCCCGGCGCGTCTAGCCTGCATACCGGGGGCATTCCAGCGGTATCACCTCGATCGGCGGGGGGATGTCGGCCGACCACCGGAAAGGACACCAGGGTTGCCGGAGAGCACGAGGGCATCCGCGCCGCTACCGTCGCGCCCGATCCGTGGGTCGCGCGCGCGGCGGTCGAATCCATTGCGGGCGCTGGCCATGGTCGCGGCGGCGCTGGTGCTGATGGTGACCGGGCTCGGCTGGTATCAGGTGGACCGGTTGGTCTCCTCGATCGAGCGGATCGGCAATCTCGGGCTGGGCGGGGGCCGCGACGGCGCGGTGGACATTCTCATGGTGGGCATCGACTCGCGCACCGACGCGCACGGCAATCCGCTCTCCGAGGACGAGCGGGCCATGTTGCACGCGGGCGACGAGGTCGGGCTCAATACCGACACCATCGTGTTGATCCGGGTGCCCAACGACGGCAGCTCGGCCACCGCCATCTCGATTCCGCGCGACTCGTACGTGGATATTCCGGGACTCGGCAAGGGCAAGATCAATTCGGCCTACGGCGTGACGAAGCTGAACGAACAGCAGAAACTGCTGGACAAGGGCGTCTCGGCGACCGAGGCGGACAAGCGCTCCACGCAGTCCGGGCGGCAGGCGCTGATCAAGACCGTCGGCAACCTGACCGGCATCACCGTCGACCACTACGCCGAAGTCGGGTTGCTCGGCTTCGTACTGCTCACCGATGCCGTCGGCGGCGTCGACGTCTGCCTGAACAACGCCGTCTACGAACCGCTCTCGGGCGCCGACTTCCCCGCCGGCCGCCAGAAGCTCGACGGCGCACAGGCTTTGAGCTTCGTGCGCCAGCGCCACGAGCTGCCGCGCGGCGATCTGGACCGGATCGTGCGCCAGCAGGTGTTCATGGCCCAGCTGGTGCACCAGGTGCTCAGCGCCAAGACCCTCACCAGCCCCGGCCGGTTGCAGGAGCTCAGCGACGCCGTCGGCCGCACGGTCGTGCTCGACGACAACTGGGATGTGCTGAAGTTCCTGAACCAGCTCCAGGACCTCTCCGGCGGCCAGGTCAAATTCGAGACCATCCCGGTCAAGGACCTCAACGGCTGGACCGACGACGGCGAATCGGTGGTGAAGGTCGATCCGGAGGCGGTGCGCAAATACGTCGGCAAGATGGTCGGCGACGAAGAGACCACGCACGACGAGACCGGCGGCGTCGACCCGTCCACCGTCACCGCCGACGTCTACAACGCCAGCGGCACCGGCGGCCTCGCCGGCCAGGCCGCGCAGGCGCTGACCGCCAAGGGCTTCCGCACCGGCAGCGTCGACAATTGGATCGGCGGTCCCATCCAGAGCAGCCGGGTGCTGGCCGCGAATGCGAGCAACCCGAAGGCGCGGGCGGTGGCCAAGGCGCTCGGCGGGCTGCCGGTCATCGCGGAGGCGGGCCTACCCGAGGGTTCGGTGCGCGTGGTGCTGGCAAGTGACTACTCTGGTCCCGGTTCGGCGGCGAGTACCGGCACCACCACCATGGATCTCTCCGGCAGTGCGACCACGGCGACGCCGGTGCCGCCGGCGCCACCCATCGATGCCGGGCAGAACGGACCGAAATGCGTGAACTGAGCGAGACCCTCACCGACGCCGTACTCGAACCCATCCTGGCCCGTGATCCGGCGGGCCCTCGCATTACCTTCTACGACGACGCCACCGGGGCGCGGATCGAATTGTCCGCTTTGACGCTGGCCAATTGGGCGGCCAAGACCGCCAATATGATTCGCGACGAGTTCGGGCTCTCCGCGGGCGCGCGGGTGGCGGTGCTGCTGCCCGCGCACTGGCAGACCGCGGCGGTGCTGCTGGGCTGCTGGTGGGCCGGCGCGGAGGTGGTGCTGAATGCCGATCCGGACGCCGAGCTGGCGCTGGTGACCGCCGACCGCATCGACGAGGCGGGCGATATTCCGGAGATCGCGGCGCTGTCGCTGGACCCGATGGGCCTGCCGGTCAAGGATCTGCCCGTCGGCATCACCGATTACGCGACCTCGGTGCGGGTGCACGGTGACCAATTCCGGCCGGGCGGGGCGGGCTGCGCACTGGATGGCATGTCGGTTTCGGCGGTGATGGCCGAGGCCCGGAAATCGGCTGCGCGGCAGGGGTTCACGACCGAGGACCGGGTGCTGTCCACGACGCCGTGGGAGACGCCCACCGAACTGATCGACGGCCTGCTGGCGGTGTTCGCGGCGGGCGCGTCGCTGGTGCAGGTGGCGCATCCGGACGAGGCGCTGCGGGAACGGCGGGTGGCGAGCGAACGGGTGACCGCCCAGCGGGGCTGACAGGTCCTACCCCGGTAGGAGCCGGCGGTCCCTCCGCGGCATGTTCCGCCGCCCGGTCGGTTTCCGTACCGTGGAATCATCCGACGACGAGGGAGTTTTCGCGATGATGAACCCGCGGTATGTGGCGCGCTGGCTGGTGGAGCACGGATCGGCCCGGATGCTGATGCGGGTGCAGGCGCGGCGCGGAAACCCCTTCGCGCAATTGATGGGCACCGCCGACGGACTGGCCGACCCGTACCCCTACATCGAGGAGCTGCGCCGGCAGGGGCGGCTGGCGCACAGCCCGATCAGCTGGGCCACCGTCGATTACGAGATCAGCCGGAACCTGCTGCGCGACAATCGCTTCGGGGTCTTCGGCATCGACGGGTTCGAGATTCCGCAGTGGCTGCATCGCACGGTCAAAGCGGCCGAGATCCCGCCGAATCCGGTGGAGCCGCCGTCCATGCTGATCAGCGATCCGCCCGAGCACACCCGGCTGCGCAAGTCGGTGTCGGCGGCGTTCACCCCGCGCGCCATCGCGCGGCTGCGGGATCGGGTGGAGTCGGTGACGGTCGAACTGCTCGACGCCCTGCCCGCGGACGGTTCCGCGGATCTGGTCGCCGATTTCGCCGCGCAGGTGCCGATCGCCATCATCTCGGAAATGCTGGGGTTCCCGGATTCGCGCCGGGAACAGTTCCTGGCCTGGGGCGATGTGATGAGCCCCCTGCTGGACTTCGGCATTCCGTGGAAGACCTGGCGCACCGCGATCACCTCCATGCTCGATATGGACGCCTACCTCGACGAGCACATCGCGCGGCTGCGGGTGGAGCCCGGCGAGGACATTCTGAGCAGCCTGGTCAGCGCGGGCGACCTCGACAACACCGAATTGAAGGCCACCGCGAGCCTGCTCATGGGCGCGGGGTTCGAGACCACGGTGAACCTGATCGGCAACGGCATCGTGCAATTGCTTTCGCACCGTGAGCAATTGGCGCTGCTGCGCGAGGACGAGGAGCTGTGGCCGAACGCGGTCGAGGAGATCCTGCGGTTCGACGCCCCGGTGCAGACGACCGCGCGGGCCGCGCTCTGCGATGTGGAGATCGCGGGCACGCGACTGCGGCAGGGCAGCGTGGTGGTGATGTCCCTGGCCGGCTGCAACCGCGATCCCGGAAAGTTCGAATTCCCGGATCGTTTCGATGTCACCCGCGCGAATGCCCGTGAGCACCTGACGTTCTCGAGCGGCATCCACACCTGCCTGGGGGCGAGCCTGGCGCGCATGGAGGGCGTGTACGCGCTGCGGTCGCTGTTCGAGCGGTTCCCCGATCTCGCCTTGGCCGGTGCGCCGCAACGCCGTCCGCTGCACAACCTGCACGGATACGCGCGCATACCCGCACAGCTGGGTAAGCGCGCCACGTCCAGGGTTCAGTAGAAGCCGACGACCTCGTCGCCCCAGACCGAATTGCGGTCGCCGTCCGGGTCGTCCACGACCCGGTCCACGGCATCGATGACCAGGGTGGTGCGGGCGGTTTCGTTGTAGGGCGGCCAATGCTTGGAGCCGTCCAGTGCGGCGGGCACGCCGAATTCGGCGAAGGCCAGCCAGCGCCGCATCATCCGGCCCGAAACCTCCTGCGCCGCTTTACGTCCGCCCAGCCAGAAGGTGGGGTCGCGGTCGAAGGAGCCGAAATTGCCGAAGATATAAGGCAATTCGGTGGCGTGCCCCGCGCCCACCCGGGCCGCTTTGAGCATGGGGGTGGCGTGGTCGAAGCGGTACATCCAGGTCGGTGAGTGCCGGGAGTGCGCGTCGGCCACCCAGTGCGCGGGCATCCGGAAGGCGGCGTCGCCGGACATGGTGAGCGCCCCGCGCGGGCTCAGATCCTCATAGGCGGAAGCGATCTCGGCGATGCGCTCGGCCGAGAGCCCCGGATGCTCGGCCGCCACCCCGCGCAGCATCTCGTTCACCGCGTCCGGGGTGACCGGCATGATGGGCGAACGGAACAGCCGGAACAGCGACGCCTCGTCCTTGTTGGTGCCGATGAGCAACGGCAGCCGGTGCGAACGGCCTTCCTGGAAGCGCTCACTCGGGTAGGCGGGCAGCAGGTCGCCGTCCACCACCGGGGCGGCGGCGAGCCGGCCGGGCTCGCGCACTGGCACCTCGTCGAGCAGCACGACGGCGGCGGCCATCAAGCGTTCCAGGGGCATATCGAACAGTTCGGCCGCCCGATCCGGCGGCAGCTCCAGCAGATGCAGGAAGCGTTTGGCCACCACCGCGGCCCGATCGGCACCGAAAACCGTGGTGGCGGGCGGGGATTGGGCGATGGCGCGATGGAACAGGCCGGCCGCGCGCGGCGAGGTGAGCAGCGCGGTCACGCAGCCCGCGCCGGAGGATTCGCCGAAGAGGGTGACATTGCCCGGATCGCCGCCGAAGGAGCCGATATTGTCGCGCACCCATTCCAGGGCGGCGAGCTGGTCGTGCAGGCCGAGATTGGGGGTGAAGTCGCTGCCCAGCGAGGAGAGATCCAGAAACCCGAGCGCGCCCAGCCGGTAGTTCACCGTCACCACGATCACGCCGCCGGTCTCGGCCAGCTTGCGCCCGTCGTAGATGGCCTGCCCCGCGGTGCCCAGGCAGAACGCGCCACCGTGCAGCCACACCAGCACCGGGCGGGGTTCGTCGGTCGGTTCGGCCGGCGCCCACACATTGAGCCAGAGACAGTCCTCGCCGACTCGCATCGAGCCGTCGACCGGGACGAATCCGGGGGCCTGCGGTGCGATCTGCCCGACCTGCCCGCAGTCGCGCGCACCGGTCCAGGATTGCGGCGGCTGCGGCAGCTTGAAGCGCCGGGTGCCGGTCGGCGCGGCGTACGGGATGCCGCGCCACACCGCGATCGGACCCTCGCGCCGGCCGCGCACCTCCCCGTACGCGGTCCGGGCGACCGGGTCGGTGTCCGCGTCCGTCAGCGTGTCGAAGAACCGAGTGCTCACACCAACCTCCTCTGTACTCCGTAAATTCGAGGGTACTGGGTGAGCGCGGGCGCGTACGGCGATGTCCGGCGGCGCGGCGTCGTCTACCCTCGGGCGCGTGCCGAGTTATGCCTATCGCTGCCGCAGCTGCGGCGACACCTTCGAAACCGTCCGTCCGATGGCGCAAGCCTCGGATCCGGCGAGCTGCCCGCAGGGCCATGACGACACCGTCAAGCTGCTGACCACGTTCGGGACGGTGACGCGCGGCGGTGCGCCGAGCGCGCCGATGGCCCCGCCCGCCGGTGGCGGCTGCTGTGGCGGCGGGGGCTGCTGCTAGTTCTCGTCCTGCTTGTCGGAGTGGCCGAGCGAGCGGCCGGGGGCGACCCGGTCGCGCACCCGCTGCTTGAGCACGGCGATATCGGGAAAACCGCCGTCCGCCTTGCGTTCCCAGATCTGGTCGCCGTCCACCGTGATGCGGAAGACGCCGCCCTCGCCGGGGACGAGCGCCACTTCGGAGAGGTCGGTGGCGAAGGTGGTCAGCAGTTCCTGGGCCATCCAGCCGGCCCGGAGCAGCCAGCGGCACTGGGTGCAGTATTCGATCGCGACACGCGGCATATCGGGCACCCTACCGCGCGGCGGTCAGCGGGTTTCCGGGGCGCGGCGGGGCGCACCGGCTTCTGTTCGCCACAGGTTTGCCGAATCAGCTTTTCGCATAAGCCTTTTCACCTTGCCGCGGCGGCGCCGATACTTGTCGGTGGCCTCCGATAGAAATTGAGGTGACACGGAAGGGGGACGCCGGATGGCGCTTGCCGACACACCCGAATCGAGCCCGGCGGTGACCGGCCCGGCCGCGCCGCGCACCTCGAACGCCGCCGACAAGCGCCGCGCCCGGGTCACCGCCGGACTGGCCGACCTGGAGATTTGGCTGACCGACCAGGTCCGCACCGGCCTCGCCCAAACCGACCGCTCCTACGTGGCCTGCGACGCGATGGCCCGCCGCATGGTGGATGCCCAAGCCCCCGGCGTGGCCGGGACTCTGCGTCGCCTCCCCCTGCTCGCCGCGGGCCCGAATTGGCCGCAACAACTGCTGCGCGAATATGCCCGCCTGCATTTGCTGGCCACCGCGCACCGCCGCCTCGACGCCCTCTCCCCCGCCCTCCGCGCGACCGTCCGCAGCCATATCGGCTACTCGACCCCCGTCGATTCCGTGCGCACCGAACCTCCGGTCCGCGACCGGTGGATGGTCCTGTCCACGCGAGTCACCTCCGACGAGGCGCTCTACACCCGCCGAGTCCTGCTGCTGGGCCGCACCACCACCCGCTGGGCTCTGCTCATCGACCACCACCACGGTTCGCCGAGCTTCCCCCCGGACACCCCGCCACCGGGCCATATGGTCGAAGCCGACCTGCACTTCTATCCGGCCGCCGCACCGCTGCGCGCGATCTGGGGCACCCGCCACTGGACCCCGGAACCCTTCACCACCCTCCCGCGCACCGCATTGCCGGCCCCGGCCGCCACGACCGGAAACCACCCGGGCACGGTGCGACCCGGCAGCATCGAGGCCGCGTTGCGGACCCACGCGCGCGCGGTCGGCGCAGACCCGTTCCTACGCGCCTGGCCGGTCGTAGTGACCGACGTGGTGCCGGTCTGCAACGAAAACGATTGGCACGTAGTCGAATCCGACGGCACCGCGCTGCCGCTAGCGATAGGCGACGGCGAACCGTGGCGACTGCTCGGCCTCTCCGGCGGCAACCCCGTGACCGTCATCGGCGAGTGGACGGCAGCCGGCTTCCTCCCACTCTCCGCGCTCACCGCGGGCGAGATCGTGGACGCCGGCGTCGGCGAAGGGAATCCGACCGGCACATCGCCGATCCCCGCGACCCCGGACGGAACTCTCGCGGAACTGGTATCGACCGCACTGGTCGGCACGGCCCGCCGCACGCCCCACACCGCCGACCTCCCGGCACCGGTCGCGACATTGACGGCACGCCTGACGAGCAAACCCGCGCCGGGCGGTGCGGCGATGTACCAGCTTTCGCAGCAGAGCGACATCGCAGCACCGACAAACCGCGTGACCGAGGCCCCGATCTCGGGCGGGCGGACCACGGGAACGAACGAAGTCGGCGCCGCACCGACCCCCACCGACCGACTCGTCGCACCACCCGTATCCCTGACGACAACGCGAACCGATTCCACTTCCACGACGGCGGTGGCGCAGAGCGGCGAAACTGCCGTCGGTGCGGTGCGGGGAATCGCGGAGGTGGACGCGCCACGCGATCCGGCGGTGGTGTTGCTCGAAACCGTTGCGCTGCAAGACTGTTTTGCGCGCGGCGGTGTGCTTGCCGGGCGAGCCGAGGTCGGGGCGGCGGCTGGGGAGGATGGGCGGGCGGTGTTGCCGGGGGCGGCTGCCGCACGGTTGGCCGGATTGCTGGCGGGCAATTCGCCGTTTCTGGCGGAGTGGTTCGAGGCGGTGCGGCCGTACGACTATCGGGTGCCGGACGGGCTGGTGAGCATTGTGCTGGAGCGGGCCAAAGGGCTTGCGGCGCATCGGGAGCCGTTGTTGCGGTTGGCGGGGGCGCGGGGGCGGTGGCTCGCGGAGCGGCATCCGGGGTGGCGGACTCTGGTGCGAGCCGATATCGAGGATGCCTCGGTGTGGTCGCACGGGCGGGCGGCCGAGCGGCGGCAGTGGCTGGCGCAGTTGCGGCGGCAGGATCCCGAGGCGGCGCGGGAAGCACTGGCGGCTTCGTGGGACACCGAGTCCGGGGCCGGAAAGGCCGAGCTGCTGGCCGTTCTCGGCGATGGGCTGTCGCCGGCCGACGAAAACCTGCTCGAGGCCGCGCTCGATGATCGGCGTGCGGAAGTGCGGCGGCTGGCGGCGGATCTGCTCGGGCGGCTGCCGGAGTCGGCTTTCGCCGGGCGGATGGCGCAGCGGGCGGGGGCTTGGCTGAACTTCGGCAAGGGGGTGATTCGGCCTCAGCTCACCACCACCGGGCCGGGGGTGCTGGATGATTCGGCGCGGCGGGACGGGGTGGGAGATTCGTACGGGTACACCAGCTATCGCGCCGATGGTGCGCCGGATCTGTCCGGTGAGTGGTTGCAGCGGGTGGTGGCCGGGACGCCGCTGCGGCATTGGGAACGCGCTTTGGGGTCGGCGGAGCAGGCGATGGATATCGCGGTGGCGGAGGAGATCCGGGGCGCGCTGTTCGCCGGATGGTCGGATGCCACGCTGGCGCAACGGGATCCGGAATGGGCACGGGTGTTGTTCGCGAACTATGCCGCCACTCCGGCCGGGGCCGCCGACAGCGACAAGCTGCGCGAGTTGTTCGCCTTGCAGCCATTGCAGGATCAGGTCCGGCATCTGCGCCGGCTGGACAGCAGCTGGCTGGCCGAGATCGAATCGCTGTTGCGCGCGGTGCCGCATCCGTGGCCGGGCGCGATGGCCGAGCACGTGCTGCGGCTGCTGCTGGAGCGCGCACAGCTCTCCGCCGACCGGCCGGGTGGGCCGAGCCTGGTACCCGGTTCCTATCGGACGCTGTTCCGGGCCGCGTCGGCGCACTTCCCCGTGACCGCGGAACCCATGGTGACCGCCATTGCCCGTAAGTGCGGAGATCCGTACTGGGAGCAGGCTTTCGACCAGCTGGCCCACGACCTCATTCAACGCAAGACGATGCTCGAGGAGTTGCAGTGACCATCACCGAGGAGCCCGGCGCGCTGCTGCGCCCACACGCCGAACAAGCCTTCGCCACCGAGCTCGCCGCCCTCGCGCAGCATGACGACCGCCCGCGCCCGCCGTCGTGGCGGCTCTCGCCGTGGGCGGTGGTCACCTACCTGCTGGGCGGCAAACTCGCCGACGGCACCGTGATCAGCCCCAAGTACGTGGGCCCGCACCGGCTGATGGAGGTCGCCGTCGCGACCCTCGCCACCGATCGCGCACTGCTGCTCATCGGCGTGCCGGGCACCGCGAAAACCTGGGTGTCGGAACACCTTTCGGCCGCCATCTCCGGACGGTCGACGCTGCTGGTGCAGGGCACCTCGGGCACCGCGGAGGAGTCCATCCGCTACGGCTGGAACTACGCCCGCCTGCTGGCCGAAGGCCCGAGCGAGGCCGCGCTGGTGCCCTCGCCGATCATGACCGCCATGCGCACCGGCGGCATCGCCCGGCTGGAGGAGCTCACCCGCATCCCCTCCGACGTGCAGGACGCGCTCATCACGGTGCTGTCCGAGAAGACCCTCCCGGTCCCGGAGCTCGGCACCGAAGTGCAGGCGGCGAAGGGCTTCAACCTGATCGCCACCGCCAACGACCGCGATCGCGGCGTCAACGAACTCTCCTCCGCGCTGCGCCGCCGCTTCAATACCGTGGTGCTGCCGCTGCCCTCCGACGAGGAGGAAGAGGTCGCCATCGTCGCGCGCCGGGTCGAACAGCTCGGCGCCGCACTGGAATTGCCCGCCGTGCCCGCCGCCGCCGAAGAGGTGCGGCGAGTGGTGCGGGTCTTCCGCGAACTGCGTTCCGGCATCACCGCCGACGGCCGCACCAAACTCAAATCGCCGTCGGGCACCCTGTCCACCGCCGAAGCCATCTCGGTGATCACCAACGGTCTGGCCCTGGCCGCGCACTTCGGTGACGGCGTCCTGCGCCCCGCCGATATCGCGGGCGCGGTGCTCGGCGCGGTCGTCAAGGATCCGGTGGCGGACGCCGTGGTGTGGACCGAATATCTGGAGGCCGTGGTGCGCCCGCGCGCCGACTGGGCCGACTTCTACCGGGCCTGCCGCGAGGTGAGCTGATGACCGCCGCGACCACCACCGGGGCGGCGGAGACCCGGATCTTCGGCATCCGCCACCACGGTCCCGGTTCGGCGCGCTCGCTGCGCCTGGCCCTCGAAAAGTTCGGTCCCGACGCGATTCTCATCGAAGGCCCCGCCGATGCCGACCCGTTGATCGGCTACGTCACCGCCGAGGGCATGGAGCCGCCGGTGGCGCTGCTCGGCTACCACCCCGACGAACCGGCGCGCGCCGTGCTCTGGCCGTTCGCGGTCTTCTCCCCCGAATGGCAGGCCCTGGAGTACGCGGCCGAAAACGCGGTAGCCGCAGGCTTTTTCGATCTCCCGGCCGCCATGACCCTCGCCATGGAGAACGAGCCCGGCGACCGCACCGACCCGCTGGCCGACCTGGCGGCCGCGGGCGGCTACGACGATGCCGAGCGCTGGTGGGACGCCATCGTCGAATCAGCCTCGGACGCAGACATCTTCGATGCCGTCAACGAGGCGATGACCGCGCTGCGCGAGACCGCCGACATCGACGCGCACACGCTGCGCCGCGAAGCGTACATGCGGCAGATGATGCGAAAGACGTTGAAGGCGGGGGCGTTACGCCTGGCCATCGTGTGCGGGGCCTGGCACGGCCCGGCGCTGTCGGGCAAACTCGGCCCCGCCGCCCCGGACGCCCGGCTGCTGAAGGGCCTGCCCAAGGGCAAGGCCACGCTGACCTGGGTGCCGTGGACGCACGCACGCCTGTCCAGCTCCTCCGGATACGGCGCGGGCATCACCTCCCCCGGCTGGTACCACCACCTGTTCACCCAGACCGAGCAGCCGATCGTGCGCTGGCTCACCAAGGTCGCGGGAACCCTGCGCGCACACGATCTTCCGGTGTCGAGCGCGCACATCATCGAAGCGGTGCGGCTCGCCGATACCCTCGCCACCCTGCGCGGACGCCCGCTGGCGGGCCTGTCCGAGGTCACCGAGGCCACCCGCGCCGTCCTCTGCGACGGCGACGAAACCATGCTGCGCCTGGTCAGCACCGAGCTGGTGGTGGGTGAAGCGCTGGGCGCGGTCCCGGCGGACACCCCGACGGTCCCCCTCGAAGCCGACCTGATCAAGCAGGCCAGAAGCTTGCGGCTGGAGCGGCTGGCGCAGGAGAAGACCGTGGATCTGGACCTGCGCACCGACCGTGGGCTGGCCAAATCCCGGCTGCTGCACCGGCTCCGGGTACTGGGCATCGAATGGGGCAAGCTCACCGACAGCCAGGTCCGCGCCACCGGCACCTTCCGTGAGACCTGGACCCTGCAATGGCGTCCCGAACTGGCCGTCTCGATCGTGGAGGCGGCGCGCTGGGGTACGACGCTGCGCACGGCGGCCGAGGCCGAGATCCTCGACCGGGTCGCCTACCCCGATGCGACCGTGGGCGTGGTCGCCGCCGCGCTGGAGTCGGCGCTGCTGGCCGACCTGTCCGGCGCGACCCTCGGCTTGATCACCCGCCTGGAATCGGTTGCGGCACTAGACCACGACGTCACCCATCTGCTGGCCGCGCTCCCCGGCGTGCTGCGCACCCTGCGCTACGGCGATGTCCGCAGAACCGACACGGTCGCCCTGGCCCGGGTCGCGGACAGCCTGCTGCTGCGTTCCTGCGCCGGTCTGCCCAGCGCCGTCACCGGCCTGGACACCGCCGCCGCGAACGCCCTGCGCGCCCTGATCGACGCTGTCCACCAGGCGCTTTCGGCTCGGTCCGACGATTGGGCCGACACCACCTGGTGCACCGCCCTGCGCGATCTCGCCGACCGCGACGATGTACACGGCGGCCTGTCCGGACGTGCCGTGCGCCTGCTCTGTGACGCCGAGCTGATCGACGCGGACGAATCGGCCCGGCGACTGTCCGCGGCCCTGTCGGTGGGCCGCACCGCCATCGACAAGGCCGCCTGGGTCGACGGCTTCCTCGGCGGCCGCGGCCTGCTGCTGGTGCACGACCGAAATCTGCTGTCGCTCATCGACACCTGGCTCGCCGGTCTGGACGAACCCCAGTTCCTGGCCACCCTTCCCCTGCTCCGCCGCACCTTCGGCGCGTTCGACCCGGGTGAGCGCCAGGCGATCGGCCAGGCCGTCCGGCACGGCACGACGACCGGCCCGAGCCGGCACAGCACCGAATACGACTCCGCCCGTGGCGAACTGGCGCTGCCTGCGGTGGCGGAGATCCTGGGGGTAGCGGGAGGAATGGCGTGAGCGAGATCGACGAGGGACGCGAGCGGCGCTGGCGGATGGTGCTCGGCGCGGCCGGTGAATCCGAGTCCGGGATAGGCGGGCTGGGCAATGCCGACGACGCCGCCATGGACCGGGCGCTGGGTGCGCTCTACGACTCCGAGGAGCGCGGCCGGAACGCGGGGCGCAAAGCGGGCGGGCTGGGCGGATCCGCGCCGCAGGTTTCGCGGTGGCTCGGCGATATCCGCAAATACTTCCCGTCCACCGTGGTCGAGGTGCTGCAACGCGATGCCGTGGAGCGGTTGAACCTCACCGAACTGCTGCTGGAACCGGAGTTGCTGGAGGCGGTCGAGCCGGATGTGCATCTGGTGGGGACGCTGCTGAGCCTGAACCGGGTGATGCCCGAGACCACCAAGGCGACCGCGCGCACGGTGGTCGAGCAGGTGGTGCGGGATATCGAACGGCGGATCGCGGCGCAGACGGTGGCGGCGGTGGGCGGGGCGTTGAACCGCGCGGCGCGGGTGACGCGGCCGAAACTGCGGGATATCGACTGGGATCGGACTATTAGGAAGAACCTCGCGAATTACCTGCCGGAGCATCGGACCGTGGTGCCGGAGCGCCTCGTCGGTTACGGGCGCAAAGCCCAGGCGGTCCGGCGGGATGTGGTGCTGGCAATCGACCAATCCGGCTCGATGGCCTCCAGCGTGGTGTTCGCGTCGGTGTTCGGCGCGGTGCTGGCGTCCATGCGATCGCTGAAGACCTCGCTGGTCGTATTCGACACCGCCGTCGTGGATCTCACCGACAAGCTGTCCGATCCGGTGGACGTGCTGTTCGGTACCCAGCTGGGCGGCGGCACGGATATCAATCGCGCCATCGCCTATTCGCAGTCGCTCATCACCCGGCCCGCCGACACCCTGTTCGTCCTCATCTCCGATCTCTACGAGGGCGGCGTGCGCGCCGAGATGCTGAAGCGGGTCCGTGCCATGCAGGAATCGGGCGTGCAGGTGGTGGTGCTGCTGGCGCTCTCGGACGACGGCGCACCCGCCTACGACCACGACAATGCCGCCGCGCTCGCCGCCCTGGGCGTGCCCGCTTTCGCCTGTACGCCGGATCGTTTCCCGGAGCTGTTGGCAGTCGCCCTGGATCGCGGAGATGTTTTGGCATGGGCACACGCGAACGCAGGTCAGAGCGGCTGATCCGGCTCCCGGCGGACTCGGACCGCTCGGGCGGCCCGGCGCGACGCGGTAGGCTGCCTGCGGATCTGTCTCGTGGAAACGGGGGCTCGGCCTTGCAGCGTGGTGATGTGTTCGCCGGTTATGTCATCGACCGCGAGCTCGGTCGCGGCGGTATGGGGTCGGTGTACCTGGCCAAGCATCCGCGGTTGCCGCGCATGACGGCGCTCAAGCTGCTGAACCAGGAGATGTTCTCCGATAACGAGATTCGCGCCCGCTTCGTCCGCGAGGCCGACCTGGTCGCGCAGCTCGATCATCCGAATATCGTGACCGTGTACGACCGCGGCACCGAGGGTGAGCAGCTGTGGATCTCCATGCAGTACATCGACGGCGTGAATGCCTCGGCCGTCAATCCGGGTTCACTGCCGCCGTTGCGGGCGGCGCAGATCATCACCGAGACCGCCAAGGCGCTCGACTACGCGCATGCCCGCGGCGTCCTGCATCGTGATGTGAAGCCCGCGAATATCCTGCTCGCGCGCTCCTCCAATCGGGCCGGCGCGGGCGGGGAGCGGGTCTACCTCACCGATTTCGGCATCGCCCGCTTGCGTGACGACACCGGCCATCTCACCCAGACCGGCACGGTGACCGCGACCCTGGCCTACGCCTCCCCCGAGCAGCTGACCGGCGCCACCATGGACGGCCGTTCCGACCAGTACGCGCTGGCCTGCACCCTGTTCCAATTGCTCACCGGCGCGGTGCCGTTCGAGGGCACCAGCCCCGCCGCCGTCATTCGCGGCCACCTCCAGCAGCCGCCGCCCCCGGCCACCCCCCTGCGCCCCGAACTGCCGCGCCCCATCGATGCCGTCCTGGGCCGGGCCCTGGCCAAGCGCCCCCAGGACCGCTTCCGCTCCTGCGTCGAATTCGCCGCCGCCGTGGAGCGCGCGCTCGCCGCCCCGCGCCCGCCCACGCCCGCGCATCCGCAGCCGGTGATCCCCCGGCCCCCGACGCCGATCCGCCCGCAGCCGATCGTGCAGCAGCCGCGTCCGCCGGTCGGCCCCGTCGGGCAGTCGGGCCCGGCTCCGCAGCCCCGCCCGCTCGCCCAACCCGGCCCGATGCCCGTCGGCCAAGGACCACAACTCGGCCCGAATCCTCAGGTGAGCCAGGGCCAGCCGATCGGCCCGAACCCGCAGGTGAGCCAGGGCCAGCCGATCGGCCAGATTCCGCCGTTGGGCCTCAATCCGCAAGCCAGCCAAGGGCACCCGCTGAACCCGAATTCGCCCATGGGCGCCGTGCCGGGGGTTTCGTCGGGTCGCGCGCCGCAGGTGGGGCCGGTGCCGCACGCAGGCCAGGGGCCGCAGCTGGGGCCGGGCCCGCGGGTCAATCCCGGTCCGGTCTATCAGCCGCAGCACTTCCAGCAGCGCCCGCCGGTCACGAATTACCTTCCGCAGCAGCGGAGTTCGAGTCCGGTCGGCTGGATCATCTTCGGCATCGTCGCGGTCATCGTGACCGCCATCATCGTCATCGCGATCATCGTGAACAGCAACAAATCGTCTTCGCTGGGCCCCGCGACGCCGCCGGTCTCCACGCTGTCCCTCCCGGCGGCCGGACCCGGCCCGCTCTGAACGACCAGGGGCCCCGCCGGAATGGCGGGGCCCCTGCGTTTTTCAGCGTCTGCGGCTACACGTCGACAATGGCCGCCAGCGGCGGGGTGCGCGCCGCCCGGACCGCCGGCCACAGCGCGGCGAGCACGCCCACCACGCCGGAGGCGACGACCATCAGCACGATCTGTCCCCAGGGCACGGTGATTTCGGTGAGCCCGAGATCCCGCAGCGTTTTCAGGAACCCGGTCCCGAGCGCGAGCCCGAGCACCACGCCGACCACACCGCCGAAGATGGCGATCAGCATGGATTCCAGATAGATGGTGCGCCGCACCTGCGCCCGCTGCATGCCGACCGCGCGCAGCATGCCGATCTCGCGCCGCCGCTCCACCACCGACAGCGCGAGCGTGTTCACGATGCCGAGGATGGCGATCACCACCGCCAGCGCCAGCAGTCCGTACAGGATCGCCAGCATGGTGTTGATCTGGCGGCCCTGCGCGCCCTTGAAATCGTCACGGTCCTGCACCTGCACGACGATGAACGGCTCCATCGCCTGCTCCAGGTCGCCGCGCATGGCCTGCACATCGGCGCCGGGTTGCGCGGTGATCAGCACCAGGAAGCTGCTGCGGAAGCTCTGCGACACCATCTTCTCGTAGACCGCCATGGGCGCGACCATCGCGCCGAGCAGCTGGGTGTCCTTGTAGATGCCGGACACGGTGACCTGGTACGGCTCCTTCTGGGAGGGATCGACCGGCTTCAGTTCGACGCTGTCGCCGACCTTCCAGTTCCGTTCCGCCGCTTCGGTTTCCGAGACCATGATGTCGTGGTCACCGAGCTGCCCCGAGCCCTGCTCGATGTCGTAGCTGAGGACCTTGTCCAGCTGTCCTTCCGGCACGGTGCCGAGCAGCTGATCGTCGCCGACCTTCACCGCGACCAGATGCAGCGGCACCACATCCGCGACGCCGGGGACCTGCTGCGCCGCCGGGGTGGCGACCAGCGGAATATTGACCAGGCTGTTCTGCTGCCCGGCCAGGATGTAGTCGGCCTTGACGCCCTTGTCCACCAGATCGGTGATGCTGGCCTTCGCCGAAGCGCCGAGCATGCCGATGGCCGAAACCAGCATGAGGCCCAGCGTCAATGCGAACGCGGTGGCCGCGGTCCGGCGCGGATTGCGGCGCGCGTTGTTCCGCGCCATCTGCCCGACCGGACCGAACGGCTTCACCAGCACGCTCAGCACCCCGATCACCGGCCGCGACAAGGCCGGCGAGGCCAGCAGCACCGCGAGGATCAGCGTCAGCGCGCCGACGCCGACGACCGCTGCCGCATTGCCGCCGGTGCCCTGTGCCCCGGCCACCACCAGCACCGCGCCGGCCACGGCCAGCAGCACACCGAAAACCGTTCGCGTCCACTTGGATTGGAAGACGCGCTGCACGCCGGCGGCGAGCGCGCCGAGGCGCAGGCTACGCAGCCCGGTCACCAGCGCACCGGAGACCGTACCCAGACGTTTCGTCTCATTGGACGATCCGAAGACCTCCCGCATGGCCTCGACCGGCGGGGTGGTCGCGGCGCGCCGGGCCGGTGCGTACGCGCTGACCACGGTCACCAGCACGCCCACCGCGATGGCGACCAGCACGGTGCGCGGCAGCACCTTCATGGAACCGGTCGGCAGGCCCAGGTTGAAGGCGTTCAGGACCGCCGACAGCCCGAACGCCAGGCCGATGCCCGCAGCCAGACCCAGTGCGCTGCCGATGATTCCGATAATGAGCGCCTCGCCCACCACCGAGCGCCCGACCTGCCCGCTGCTGGCGCCGACCGCGCGCAGCAGCGCGAGTTCCCGCAGTCGCTGCGCGACCAGCATGGAGAAGGTGTTGTAGATGATGAAGGTGCCGACGATCAGCGCGATGGCGCCGAAGGCGAGCAGGAAGTAGTTGATGAACTTGAGCGCGTCGCCGACCTGCTTCTTCATGTCCTCGCGGACCTGATCGCCGTTCTGCACCTTGTAGTCCGGGTACGCCTTCGCGATCTCCTCGCGCAGCGCGTCCGGCGAATAACCGGGCTTGGCCGCGACATCCACGAAGGCGACATGCTTGCCGTCGGTGAAGAGTTCGCGCGCCTGCTGGTCGTCGAAGAGCACATTGATGAAGCCGCCGGAATTGCCCGGCAGCTGGTAGATACCGCTGACGGTGACGTCCTTGGTGCCCTTGGACGGAATCAGCACCTTGGTCTGATCGCCCACGTGCAGTCCGGCCCGATCGGCCCCGCCCTCGTTGATCGCGATCTCGCCGGTCTTGGTCGGCGGCCCGCCCGCGATGAACGGATCCGGTTTGGCGACAGCCTTCTCCGGCGGCAGGTAGGAGGTGCCGAAGGTGGGCGCGCCACCGGTCTGCACCGCCTTGCCGTCCTTGACCATGACGATCGGCCCGTTCACGGCCGGGGCCACCGTCCGCACCCCGTCCATGGCCGAGATCTTCTCCACGACCTCGTTCGGAAGGCCCAGGGACTGTTGCTCTTTGGGCTGCACCCGGACATCGACGCCCTGAGCCTGATTGGCGAAGATATCGTCGAAGCTGCGCTGCAAGGTATCGGTGAACACGAACGATCCCGCGATGAACGCGGTGCCCAGCACCACCGAGAGCAGGGTGAGCGCCAACCGCACCTTGTGCGCGGCGAGATTACGCAAGGCGACCTTGCGCATAGGACTACCGGACATCAGACGGTCTCCAGCGACTTCATCTTGTCGAGCACGGAATCGGCGGTGGGCGAACGCAATTCGTCGACGATCTGACCGTCCGCGAGGAACACCACCCGGTCGGCGTAGGAGGCCGCGCGCGGATCGTGCGTCACGATCACCACCGTCTGATGGAATTCGTCGACCGCCGCGCGCAGGATCGAGAGCACCTCGCCGGAGGATCTGGAGTCCAGGTTGCCGGTCGGCTCGTCCCCGAAGATGATCTCCGGCTTACCGGCCAGCGCGCGGGCGCAGGCCACGCGCTGCTGCTGGCCGCCGGAGAGTTCGCTGGGGCGGTGGGTGAGGCGATCGGTCAGGCCCAGCCGCTTGAGCACGGTGGACAACCACTCCTCGTCGGCCTTGCGGCCCGCGATATCCAGCGGCAGGGTGATGTTCTCCAGCGCGGTCAGGGTGGGCACCAGGTTGAACGCCTGGAAGACGAAGCCGATGCGATCGCGCCGCAGCGCGGTCATCTGCTTGTCGGAGAGCTTGGTCAGATCGGTGTCACCGATGTGCACCGCCCCCGAGGTGGCCGAGTCGAGACCGGCGAGGCAGTGCATGAGGGTCGATTTTCCGGACCCGGACGGGCCCATGATCGCGGTGAATTCCCCCCTCGCGAAGTCGGCCGACACCCCGGCCAACGCGCGGACCTGCGTATCGCCGGACCCGTAGAGCTTCACAAGGTCGGTGGCCCGGGCGGCTACCCCGGCTGCACCCTTGTCCAGAGTGACGGATTCCGAGACGTTCGAAGTCATGCTGTCCAGTGTGTAGATGTTCCCGGACCGACGCCATCCGGGATGACCCGGATACATGCACCCTCATAGACTTCACAAAGAACCGGCTGGTCCCGGGAGGATATGCCCCCGAAAGATGGGGGTCAGCCGAGCGGGGCCGACTTCCACCAGGTCAGCAGATCCTGCTCGCTGGCGATGAACCCGACGCTGTACATCAGCACCTGCCCGCGGCCGGAGCCGTCGCCGAAAGCGGTGACCATGCGCGGGCGATACGGTTCGCTGCCGTTGAGCAAGTAGTTGGTGTAGGTGTGCCCGTCGACCGTGGTCGTGGACTTGGTGTTGGCGGGCAGCCCGTCCAGTACCGCCTGCGCATCGGCGGTTCCGGAATACAGGATGAAGCGGTAGGTCGCTTTGCTGTTGCCGCCGAAGCAGTTCCAGACCGGCAGCGAATTGCCCAGGCTCGGCTCGTCGGAGCCGCGCGCGGGCACCGCGGCATTGGAGGCGTAGGTCATGCACGCCGCGCCCTGGTATCCGGTTCCGGCGTTGAACGACCGCGAGGCGTCGGCCTCGGGCAGCATCTTCGGGAACATATGGCTCAGGAGCTGGGCATTCGCACCGATCTCGGCCGACGGCACGAGATCGGCGGGGGTCTCGGTGGTGGTGGGAGCCTCGGTGGTGGTCTCGGCTTCCGGCGCGGGGGTGGCGGGCGCCGGTTCCTCCAGGGTCGTGGTCGGCACCGTGGTCCCGGTGTTCGAGGCCCGGTCGATGTAGACGAGCAGGCCCGCGAGCGCGAGCAGCGGCACCACGATGATCAGGGCCACGGTCAGCAGGCAACCGCGCAGGCGTTTCTTCTTCGGCTTGCGCTCGGGCGCCCGCGGCGGGACGGGCGTACCGCGCGGCGGCGTGTTCCCGGTCGACGGCGACCCCGGCGGCACAGTCCGCGGCGGGATGGCGCCCGGAGCCTGATATCCGGCGCGGGTGTGCTGCGGACGCGGCGGCGTCAAGGTCGCGTGCGGGCCGCTCGCCTGCGCGAAGGTGGCGTGCGGAGCGCTGGCCTGGGTGAAGCTCGCGGGCGGAACGCTCGGCCTGGACGCCGGCCCGGCATACAGCGCCTGCTGGGCGGCGGTGGCGAACGCGGTGCAGGATTCGAATCGGTCGCGGGGATGCTTGGCCAACGCCCTCGCCATGACCGCGTCCAGCGCCGGTGGGAGCCCGGCCCGCAGCGCGCTCACCGGGGGCGGCGGCTGGTTCAGATGCCCCTGCATGACCGCCACCGGATGTTCGGCGGTGAACGGCACGCTGCCGGTGAGCAGCCGGAACAGCGAGCAGGCGAGGGAATACTGGTCGCAGCGACCGTCGAGCGGATGGCCCGAAAGCTGTTCGGGCGCGGCATAAGCCAGCGTCGCGGTGAACGATCCGGTCTGGGTGAGCTTGGTGGATTCGTCGCGCAGTCGCGCGATCCCGAAGTCCGCCAGGAAGATTCGCTCTTCCCCGTCCGCCTGCTCCAGCAGGATGTTGGCGGGCTTCACATCTCGGTGCAGCACGCCCTTGCGGTGCGCGTAATCCAGGGCCTTGGCGGTCTCGGCGATGATCCGGATCGCCTGCGCCGGAGGCAGATTCCCGGCTTGCAGCGACGCCGCGTCCACCCCGTCGATGAAGCGCATGGCGATCCACGACCGGTCGTCGTCGAAGCCGCGATCGAACACCGGCACGATATTCGGATGATCCAAGCGCGCTACGAGATCACCCTCACGTTCGAAGCGCGCGCGAACCTCGCCGTCCCCGAACAGTTCCCGATTCAGCAGCTTGAGCGCGACCAGCCGGGGCAGGCGCGGATGCCGGGCCAGATACACCGACCCCATCCCGCCGCGGCCGAGTTCGCGTTCGATCTCGTATCCCGCGAACACCTCACCGCTGCGCAGCACAAAGGCACCTTTCGTCCGCCTGTCCGGACCGGACCCTAGCGCGGGGGCGGCGGCCCGGACAACCGGTTCAGTTCAGAGGTGCCGAACGCCACCAGCGCAGGACGTCGTCCATGCTGTCGTAGACGCCGTCGGTGTACATGAGGTACTGGCCGCGATTGCCGTCGCCGGTGAAGGCGGTCACCAGGCGCGGCTGGTTGTTATCGGTGAACTGGTAGTTGGTGTAGGTCTTGCCGCCGTTGGTGTCCTGCGACTTCTTGTCGGCGGTCAGGCCGTCCAGCACCGACTGCACCTTGGCGGAGGACGGGTAGGCCAGGATCTTGTAGAAGGGATCCTTGTAATCGCCGCCGCCGGTGCAATCCCATTGCACGGCCCAGTCGCCCAGGTCCGGCTCGCCCTCGGACTTCGACGGCGGACTCGTCGAGTCGTAGAGCGTGCAGGTGGCGCTGTTGTAGCCGAGCTCACCGGTCTTGGTGGTCGGCACCATGCGCGGGAATTCCTTGCTGAGCGTGGACCAGTCGACGCTGTTGGCGGTGCCCGAGGCGCCGGCCGCGGAGGAGCCGGTGCCGCCGGAGTCGCTGTCGCTGCCGATGGCGGCCAGGCCGATCACGGCGACGATCACCAGTACCAGGACGCCCACCACGACCGCGATGATCACCCCGGCATTGGATTTCTTGGGCGGCATGGGCGGGCGGCCACCGGCCATCGGATTGCCACCGGGCGGACGCGCGCCGGGCGGCACCGGACCGGACGGGCGGGTGTAGGCATTGCCCGGCGGCGTGAACTGCGGGTTGGTGGCGCGCCCGGTGTAGCTGCCGGCCAGCGGCTGCGGGGGCGGCGTGGCCGTATTGACCGGTGCGCCGGTCTGATACGGCAGGTTGGCGGTCGGATTGGGCGGCGCGGTGTGCATGGGTCCGGCGGTCGGCATGGGTTGCCCGCCGGTCTGCATGTGGCCGCCGGTCTGCATGGGCGCCCCGGTGTGCATGTGACCACCGGTCTGCATGTGACCGCCGGTCTGCATCGGGCCGCCGGTGTGCATGGGCATACCGGTCGGCAGTTGCCCGGCGGTCGGGCCCTGCCCCATGATCGGCATGGGCGGTGCGGTGTGGCGGCCCACCAGCGGCATGGCCGGGGCGCTCGGCGCGGCCAGCGCGCGCTTGGCCGCGGCGGCGAATTCGCTACAGCTGGCGAAGCGTTCGTCGGGCCGCTTGGCCATCGCCTTGGCCAGCACCAGATCCAGCGACGGCGGCAGCCCGGGCCGCGCCGAGCTCAGCGGCGGCGGCGGATTCTGCAAATGGCCCTGGATGACGGCGGCCGGATTGGTGGCCGAGAACGGGCCCGCACCGGTGAGCAGCCAGAACAGCGTGCACGCCAGCGAATACTGGTCCGAGCGCCCGTCCAGCGCCGACCCGGTCAGCTGCTCCGGAGAGGCGTAGGCCAGGGTCGCGGTGAAAGTGCCGGTCTGCGTGAGGTTCTGGCCCTGATCGTCGCGCAGCCGGGCGATGCCGAAGTCGGTCAGGTAGACCCGCTCGCCCTTGCCGCCGGTGGACCGCGCCAGCAGGATATTGGCCGGTTTCACATCGCGGTGCAGCACCTCGTTGCGGTGCGCGTAGTCCAGCGCGTCGCCGACCTCGGCGATGATCTGCACGGCCCGCTCCGGCGGCAGCGCCAGCGGATTCACGCTCGCGGCATCGACACCGTCGATGTACTGCATGGAGATCCACATCTGGCCGTCTTCGAGCCCGCGGTCGTAGACGGTGACGATATTGTGGTGGTCCAGGCCCGACACCAGGTCCGCCTCGCGCTCGAAGCGCGCGCGAACCTCCTTGTCGAACACCATTTCCCGGTTCAGCAGCTTGAGCGCCGTGAGCCGGGGCAGCCGCGGATGCTTGGCCAGATACACCGATCCCATGCCACCGCGGCCGAGCTGCCGCTCGATGACATACTCGGCGAAAACGTCACCGTTGGACAGCATGACTAAATCCCACTTCCCACGTCGCACGCCGGGACCCACCAACGCACGCTGTACCGCAACCGATCGGCGTGATCAAGCTCGGACCGACCCGAGAAAACACGAAAACCATAGCAGGCGCGCAGGTCGGCCGTAGTTTCCTCGATGCCGCGACCGTTGGCCTTGGCTGACAAGCGTATTCACCCCCGGGTATCGGGTCGAGACGACAGTTTCCTACCGATCTATCTCCCCACATCGCGCTTACGCAACACTGAAGATTCGCTTGTACCGCCCGGGATGCCCGCTTGCTGTCGGTGCTCGGCGATACCCTGGCATCCATGCGCCTTGGAGCTCACGTTCGTATGGACTCGGACCCCATCGGCTTCGGTGAGAAGCTGGGGGCCGACGTCATCCAGATGTTCGTGGTGGACCCGCAGAGCTGGGAGAAACCGAAGCCGCACCCGCTGACCGCGGAGATCAAGGCCAGCCCCATCGAGGTGGTGGTGCACTCCTCGTACCAGATCAATGTGGCCAGCCTGAACAACCGGCTGCGCATGCCGTCGCGGAACGCGGTGGCGTTGCAGGCGCAGGCCGCCGCCGAACTCGGGGCGTTCGGGCTGGTGGTGCACGGCGGGCACGTGCGCAACGACGACGAGATGGTGGAGGGGATCCTCAACTGGCGCAAGCTGTTCCAGCGGCAGGAGGACAAGGGCGGCTTCGCGGTGCCGATTTTGATCGAGAACACCGCCGGCGGCAATCACGCCATGGCCCGGCACTTCGACGATATCGCCCGGCTGTGGGAGGCCGTGGGCGACTTCGGGGCCGGGTTCTGCCTGGACACCTGTCACGCCTGGGCCGGTGGCGAGGAGCTGCTCGGGATCGTGGAGCGGGTCAAAGCCATCACCGGGCGGATCGACCTGGTGCACCTGAACTCCTCGCGCGACGACTTCGACTCCGGTGCGGACCGGCACGCGAATCTGGCGGACGGGACCATCGATCCGCAGCTGCTGGTCGAGGTGTGCAAGGCGGTCGGAGACGCGCCGATCGTGCTGGAGACGCCGGGCGACGGCGTGGCGGAGGACCTGGCTTACCTTCGCGAACAGGTCGGGTAACTCCTTTCGATCCCGCTGATCCTGAACCTGTTTCAGCGGTGCGCCCGGTGGTGTCCTGGGTACGGCTCAATCAGAGCCGGACTCCTCCGGGCGAAAGGCATTGCATGTCCGTCGATTACGCATCCGACACCTCCACCGTCACCGTCGTGAAGCTGGGCAGCAAGATCGGCGCGCGCATCGACGGCGTCAAGCTGGGCGGCGAGCTGGACTCGGTGACCGTCCAGGCCATCCAGGACGCGCTGCACCAGCACAAGGTGATCTTCTTCCGCGGCCAGGAGCACCTGACCGAGGACGCGCAGTACGAATTCGCGCAGCTGCTGGGCGCGCCCACCACCCCGCACCCGACCGTCACCTCCAAGGGCGTCAAGACGCTGCCCATCGATTCCGAGTACGGCCGCGCCAACAGCTGGCACACCGATGTCACCTTCGTGGACCGGATTCCGAAGGCGTCCATCCTGCGCGCGGTGCACCTGCCGTCCTACGGCGGCTCTACCACCTGGGCCTCCACCGTGGCCGCCTACGAATCGCTGCCCGCGCCGCTCAAGGCGCTGGTGGAGAACCTGCGCGCGCGGCACACCAACTCCTACGACTACGCGGCCGACCGCACCGAGATCGAGCGCGGTGAGAACGATCAGGTGACCGCCAATATCAAGGCGTACCGCGAGGAGTTCCAGTCCACCTACTACGAGACCGAGCATCCGGTGGTGCGCGTGCACCCGGTCACCGGCGAACGCGCGCTGCTGCTCGGGCATTTCGTGAAGAACTTCGTGGGCCTGTCCGCCGCCGAATCGCAGACGCTGTTCCAGCTGCTCCAGAACCGGGTCACCCGGCTGGAGAACACCACCCGCTGGAACTGGCAGCTCGGCGATGTGGCGATCTGGGACAACCGCGCCACCCAGCACTACGCCATCGACGACTACGACGGCCAGCCGCGCCGCCTCACCCGCATCACCCTGGCCGGTGACGTGCCGGTCGGCGTGCACGGCGACGAATCCACCATCATCACCGGCAATGCCGAGCACTACTCGATCATCGAGGAAGTCACCCCGAAGGCGGCCTGACGCCGCAGCCGGACAACGGCATTCACACACTGCCCGGTTCGCGGTTTCTTGCGTGCACCACGAGCCGGGCCGCGGGCCGGTGCGACGAACTCCGAACGCCACCGTCGCACCGGCCCGTGCTGTGTTCAATTGCCCTCCGCTGCGCTCCGGGCGGGTTCGCGGCCCCAAAGTCTCGTTCTTCCCTCCCTCCGCTCCCCCGCTTCGCTCCTCCGCTCCACTCAGTCCAGAACGAGCCGGGCCGCGAACCTTGTGGGGGGCGGCCTATGGTTCAGACTTGTGACCATGGAGATTCGGCCGCTCGACGGGGTGCGGGTTCTGGAGCTTGGTAATTACGTCGCGGCCCCCACCGCAGGGCGCATGTTGGGGGACTTCGGGGCGGAAGTCATCAAGGTGGAGCGGCCGAAAACTGGTGACGAGCTGCGGAATTGGCGGCTGTACGGGGGCGACACCTCGATGCTGTACCGGACGATCAACCGGAACAAGAAGTCGATCACGTTGGATCTGCGCACCGAGGCGGGGCGGGCGATCGTGCTGGATCTGATCAAGCGGTGCGATGTGCTGCTGGAGAACTTCCGGCCCGGGATGCTGGAGAAGTGGGGACTGGGGCCGGAGGTATTGAACGCGGCCAATCCGGATCTGGTGATCACGCGGATTTCGGCGTACGGGCAGACCGGGCCGCTGTCGCAGCGGCCGGGATTCGCGGCCGTGGCCGAGGCGGTGGGCGGGTTGCGGGAGCTGGTCGGCGATCCGGATCGGCCGCCGGTGCGGGTGGGGGTTTCCATCGGCGATTCCATCGCCGGGATCTATGCCGCGTTCGGGACCGTCATGGCCTTGTTCCAACGTGAGCGCACGGACGGCCGAGTTCCGTTGGACCGGCGCGTCATCGACGTGGCGCTCAATGAGTCGATCCTGTCGGTGATGGAGTCGCTCGTCCCCGACTACCTGGCCTACGGCATCGTGCGCGAACGGGTGGGCGGGCGAATGGAGGGCATCGCGCCCAGCAACGCCTACCCGACCAGCGACGGATACTCGATCATCATCGGCGGCAACGGGGATGCCATCTTCCAGCGGTACATGCGGGTCATCGAACGACCGGACCTGGCCGCCGACCCGGCGTTGCAGGACAATGCCGGGCGCTGGCGCAATCGCGATCGGCTCGACGCCGCCATTGCCGACTGGTCCCGGCTGCGCACTCGCGACGAGGCGCTGAAGATCCTGGAGGACGCCGCCATTCCGTGCGGGCCCATCTACACCGCCGCCGATATCGTGGCCGACGAACAGTACAAGTCGCGCAATATGATTCAGCCCTTCCCGGTGGACGTGGGCGAGCCCGAACCCAAGCAGGTCGGGTTCCCGGGCATCGTGCCGGTGATCGGCGGGCAGTCGCTGCCCATCCGCAATGTCGGGCCCGACCTGGGCGAGCACACCCGCGAGGTACTGTCCGGGCTGCTGGGTCTGTCCGAAGCCGAAATCGATGCGCTGGAGGCGAAATGACCGCGATCCTGCGAGATGTGACCCTGCGCGACGGGTTGCAGCTCACCGGCAAGGTGCTGCCGACCGCGCGCAAGGTGGAGATGGTGCGCACGCTGCTGGAGCTGGGTGTGCCGGAGCTGGAGATCGGCTCGATGGCACGGCCGGATCTGGTGCCGCCCATGGCCAATTCACTGGAACTGGTGGCGGCCCTGACGCCGCGCGAGCTGGAACGCTGCTGGGTGTGGGTGGCAACGCCCCGGCACGTGGAGAAGGCCGCGGCGGCCGGGGTGCGGAACTTCCAGTACTGCTTCTCGGTCTCGGACTCGCACAACCGGGCCAATATCGGGCGCGGCACCGAGGACAGCCTGGCCGCCATGCCGGATGCCATCGCGCACGCGCGGGCGGCGGGCGGGCGGCTTCAGCTGTGCCTGGCAACGGCTTTCACCTGCCCGTTCGAGGGGCCGGTGGATCCGCTGCGGGTGCTGGCCATCGCGCGCGATCCGCGCACCGAGGGGGCCTCGGACATCGTGCTCGCCGACACCCTGGGGCAGGCGCATCCCGGGCAGGTGTCGGGGCTGGTGTCCGCGGTCGCGGCACAGGGTCGTTTCGGCGGGCCCGAGCATCGCATCGTGTTCCACGGTCATGACACCTGGGGCATGGGCGTGGCCAATTCGCTCGCCGCGATCGCGGCCGGGGCGAGCGTGGTGGACGGTTCGCTGGGCGGGCTGGGTGGCTGCCCCTTCGCGCCGGGCGCTTCCGGCAATACCTCGAGCGAGGATCTGCTCTTCGCCACCCGGCCGGAATGGTTCACGCCGCCGGTATTGGCCGCAATGGTCGATTTGTCGGAGAATTTGCTGACCGAACTCGGCGAGCCGAATCGTTCCCGCACTTCAGAGGGAAGTCGTTCGAAAGCATCAGCTTTCGAATGGGTTATTTCCGAATAGCCGACATTTGCGGCAAATTAGCCAGTCGCGTCGGCGCGGAGTTTCAAGAGCACCAGTCCGGCGGTGCAGGCGAGAATCAAACCGGCCACGGTGATTTCCACCTGTAGCCCGGCAATGCCGAGGACGGCACCGGTGATTCCCCCGAGGAAGATCAACCACGCGACGGTGCGGGCCAGGATTGCCGACAACCGCATCGACCCGGCGGCCGTGGGTTCCCCGGGCTGTGCGGCGGCACGCAACGGAGATGTCGAGAATGCACCCATCATCTACTCCTCGATGACGCTCCGCCGGCGGTCGCGATTCATCGGCGCGCCTCTCGGCAAATTTCGAGCGTCTCACGTGTAACTTTGGACACACATTACGGCTCCGCAACGAAATGTCCATACGACACGTGCGCACAACACGCGGAGTTTATTGATTCGATATCTGAATCATCGCTGTTTGAGATCTCGCCGTATCCCGCTAATTCGGCGGAACCCGCCGGCTATTCGTACCGACCACCCGCCTGGCAAGGTACTGGCACCTCCGTTAGGGTGAGCCCACTCGACACGAATCAGGAGTGCCAAGCATGGACGGCAGCAACGCCGGCGCGGACGCGCGCGACGAACTACCGTCGCGCCGCCTGCCCAAGCCCGTGGCCTACGCCGCCGTGGGAGTCGGCGCGGTGTCGGCGGGCCTGATCCTCATCGGCGCGTGCGGCCTCGGCAACCAGGACGTGTACGTGGCGCCCCCGCCGATGAACGCCGAACTCCAAGCGGCGGAGACGGTATCGGCCTCCGGCACCACCACCCAGGCCATCGTCATCCCGCCCTCCCCCAGCTGGCGGGTCGCCGCCGACCAGCCGCCGCGCCGTCCGCGCACCACGGTCTCCGAAACCGACTCCCCCGACGCGGATCCGAGCGCCGACACCACCTCGCGCACCACCCCGTCGCGCCCCACCACCTCGCGCACCACCCGCCCGCGGCCGACCACCACCGAACCGGCCCCGCCCACAACGGATCCCATCCGCACGACCACCACCGAAGCCCCGCCGACCGAACCGGCGTCATCCAGTTCCGCGGCCGCCCGCCCGGCTTCCGAGAACGACGAATAGCACCGCCTGCTCGGCGCGGACCCGTAACCCGCACCGCGAGGCCGATCCGGTGGCTCCGATTGTGGTGGCGCGGCTCGCGTGTGAGCATCGGGCTGGTGAAGTACACGGAGGTTCCGCAACTCGAGGTCGTCGCGCTCGGTTCGGCCGCGGTGGACGGCGCGGTCGAGGCGCTGCCGGATGCGCGGATCGCGGTGCGGACGGCCGGGTTGCTGCGGGTGTTCGACCGCGAGGACCTCTTCGAAGACGATGCCGCGGAGCCGATATCGGAATTGCGACTGGGTGAGGGCGAGCATGCCACGCCGTTGGCCGGCAACGGATTCGTCATCGCTGGGACCGATTCGGTGCGGGCGACGGGCGGGGGTGCGCGGTGGCGGCTGGCGCACGACCCCTGGCATGGGTCGGGGGGCGCGATCGGGAATCCGGCGGTGAGTGCGGACGGGGCGCTGGTGAGTGTGTTGTTGCCGAACCTGAGCCGGGGCTATCCGGGTGGCCGGGCCTGGCTGGCGGATGACGTCGCGGTGTTGGATGCCGCTACCGGGAAGGTGATCAAAAGGGCAGCGGTGCAGGGGACTTCGCAGCGGGTGGTGCAGTGCTGGCATCCGGAGCGGGCGCGGCTGGCGGTCGCGACGTGGGCGGCGTGGGGCGGGTGGATGACCTGGTGGGGGCTGCCCGGTGGCGGCGGGTTCCGGTTCACCGGCGGTGCGGAGGACCGGCTGCCGGTCGGCTTCTTGCCGGGCACCGACCGGTTGGTCACCCGGCGCTGGGCGGACTCCCCCATCGATGCCGAGGACGACTACGAAGAACTCACGATCCACGATGTCGTGACGGGCGAGGAGACCGCCGGGTTCGACACCACCGAGCTGAACGAGAACGCCTGCGAGGACGACTTTCCCGACGATGCCGCCGTAACCGCGGATCGGGTCCTCACCGTGGTGCGGCCGCAGGAGCTGCACGGCGGGCAGGGCCGTGGCATCCACGTGCACTGGCTGCTGGACACCGAGGCCCTGGCACCGGTCGGCCGGCTCCACTACCCGATCCCGGCGGGCGAATCGGTGATCGCGCTGGGCGACGGCAGCTGGCTGACGCGCCACGGCGGCGAACTGCATCGCTGGCGGCTCGCGACCTGAAGTAATCGCGCGGGCGTGAAAAACACCGTGCCCGTTCCGCATTCGGAACGGGCACGGATTCACTTCCGGAGCCGGATCAGAATTCGACCAGGCTGTAGTCGCCGATGCGATCGCTGAGCACACGCAGATGCTCGAGATCGCCGCCCAGGGTGCGGGCGATGGCGGTGAGGCGGGCGACATAGTGGCTCACCGGGTATTCGGTGGTGATGCCGATGCCGCCGTGCATCTGGATGGCCTCCTGGCCGATGTGCCGGGCGGAGCGGCCGACCTGAAGGCGGGCGCGCGAGCCCACCACCGGATCGGTGATGCCGTCCGCCAGCGCCGCGGTGGCGTAGTAGCTCATGCTGCGGGCCAGTTCCAGCGAGACGTACATGTTCGCCGCGCGCTGGGTGAGGGTCTGGAACTTCGAGAGCGTGACGCCGAACTGCTTGCGCGTCTTCAGGTATTCGGTGGTCAGCCGGAGTGATTCCTCCATCGCACCCAGGGATTCCGCACACAGGCCGGCCTGCGCCTGCGCGGTGACCGCGTCCAGCGCCGCCGTGGCATCGGCCAGGCCGCCCACGAGTTCGGCTGCGGCGCCGTCGAATTCGATCTGCGCACCGCGGCGCTCGTCGAAGGTGCGGTACGGCGTGCGGGTGACGCCGGCGGCGTCGGCGGCGACCAGGAACAGGCCGAGTCCGCCGTCCGGGAGAGTGGCGCTGACCACCAGTTCGTCGGCGCAGTCACCATGCGGCACCGGGTTCTTCACGCCGGTCAGCAGGTAGCCGTCGCCCTGCGCCGTGGCCTCGGTGCCGAGTTCGGCCGCAGGCCAGCGGGTTCCGGGCTCGGTGTGCGCGAAGGCCAGCAGCTTCGTGCCCGCCACCACCTCCGGCAGGATGCGCTGCTTCTGCGCGTCGGTGCCCGCCTGGGCGATCAGCCCGCCGGGCACCAGTACGGCATCCAGCACCGGCTCGGGCGCGTTGCGCCGCCCGATCTCCTCCAGCACCACCATGACCTCGACCGGTCCCGCGCCGACGCCGCCGTCCTCTTCGCTGAAAGCCAGGCCCAGCACGCCCAATTCGGCGAGCTGATGCCAGACCTCGCGGCTCCAGCCCAGTTCGGTGTCGGTGACCTTCAGGCGGGTTTCCGGGTCGTAGGCGCGCGCCAGCAGATCGCGGACGGTGTCGCGGAGCATGACCTGTTCATCGGTGAGTTCGAAATCCATGGCGGCGGCTCACAATCCGAGGATGGTGGAGGCGATGATGGTGCGCTGCACCTCGCTGGAGCCTCCGTAGATGGTGGTCTTGCGGTAGTTGAGGTACGCCGGGCCGGTGCGCTGCGCCCAAGCCGGCGAGGCGATGTCGGCGCCCGGTACCGGCAGGGCATCCGGTCCCGCGATGTCCAGCAACAATTCGGTGGCGGCCTGCTGGAGCTCGGAGCCGCGCAGTTTCAGCACCGAGGAGGCCGGGTTCGGTTTGCCGTCACTGGAATTGGAGACCACTCGCATCAGGGTGAGTTCGAGCGCCAGCAGCTCGTTCTCCAGCTCCGCGATGCGGGCGGCGAACACCGGGTCGTCCAGCAGCGTGCCGGAGCCCGACTTGGTCTGGGCCGCATACTCTTTCGCCACGCCCAGCTTGACCTTGGTGCGGCCGACGCCGGTAATGCCGGTGCGTTCGTTGCCGAGCAGGAACTTGGCGTAGGTCCAGCCCATGTTCTCCTCGCCGACCAGCTGATCGGCGGGGACGCGCACGTTCTCGAAGAAGACCTCGTTGACCTCGTGGTGGCCGTCGATGAGTTTGATCGGGCGGATGGTCACGCCCGGGGTCTTCACATCGAAGAGCAGCAGCGAGATGCCGGCCTGCTTCTTGGCGGCCGGGTCGGTGCGCACCAGGCAGAAGATCCAGTCCGCGTACTGCGCCAGCGTGGTCCAGATCTTCTGGCCGTTGACGATGTAGGAGTCGCCGTCACGCACCGCGGTGGTGCGCAGCGAGGCCAGGTCGGAGCCGGCGTCGGGCTCGGAAAAGCCCTGGCACCACCAGATGTCGAGGTTCGCGGTCGGCGGGAGGAAGCGCTGCTTCATCTCCTCGGAACCGAACTGCGCGATGACCGGGCCGATCATCTGGGCGTTGAAGGTGAGCGGTTCCGGGACGGACGCGAGCTGCATCTCGTCTTCCCAGATGTGCCGCTGCATCGGGGTCCAGTCCTTGCCGCCCCACTGCACCGGCCACTTGGGGGTAGCCAGACCGTGCTCGTTGAGGATTCGGTGGGTGGTGACGATGTCGTCCTTGGAGAGCTCCAAGCCGTACTTCACACGTTCGCGGATCTCCGCCGGAATCTTGGTCCGGTAGAACTCACGCAGATCATCCCGGAATTTCACCTCATCGGGTGAAAGCGAAAGCCTCATTGCCTCTCCCAGCGTTGCCGTGGTTTCGCCAACAAACTTACCCCCCGGTAATGGAGTAGCTGTGATCGAGGCAACTCTCGCGACTCTCAGGGCTCCGCCCTGAAACCCGGAACCTCAGCGATCTCGGCCGACCCCACGACTCTCACCGCTCCACCCTGAAACCCGGAACGGCGGGGGCGTCGGCCGACTCCGGCGAAGCTCGAGGCTCGGCCCTGAAACCTGGGGTGGGTGGGACGTCGGCCGACGGTCGTACCGGCGAACTGGTACGTTGCCGGGAAGAATCCGGCCCGCTCGCTCGAGTGGCCGCGCCGCCGGATCGAAAACCGGTATCCGAGTTCGCAGGAGCAGCACGAGTGAACCGTAGGACCCTGACCCAGCGCGCCGCGACCACCGTCGCCCTGGCCGCCAGCGCGATCGTCCTCGGCGCGCAGACCGCCGCCGAACCGCAGCCCAGCCCGCTCGATCTCGCGATCACGCAGCTCAATACGACCGCGGGCGACAACGCGGAGGCCAAGGCCGCGGTCGAGGCCACCGCCAAGACGGCCAAGCTGATCTCGGCCGCCAAGCTCGGCAATATCGCCTTCGAATCCTTCGGCTACCAGGCGCCGACCCTCGGCTGCGGCAGCAACCTCCCGATCACCATGACCGCGGCCTCCGCCATCTCCGGGTCCCCGGGCGCGGACAACGGGCTCAACGCGGCGCCCGGCACGCTCCGGTTCCAGGCCGCCCCGATGCACTCGGGTATGCCGCTCGCCTCCGGGCTGAGCGTGGCATGGCTCAATGTGGCCAACGGGCGCAGTGGGATCAACGGCCTCGACGATGTGACCGAATACAACCTGCCGGCGCTGACCAAGACGGTCGATTCCGGTGCGGGCACCATCGTGGCCTCGCTGTGGGGAACCATCGACTATCCGGGCGCGCGCTGCCTGGTGCTGCCGACCGTCGGCCTGTTCACCGTGGCCGAACTGCCCAAGGATCCGGCCCAGGCCCAGGCTTCGACCGGGTCCGGCGGCGGGTCCAGCGATGCCGGGGCCGCCGCCCCGACCAGCACCGTCCCGACGAGCGCCGCACCGACCGCTCCCGTCGCACCCGCCCACGGCACCCTGCTCACCCCCAACTGACTTCCACCCCAACCGAATACGACGAAGGCCGAGCACCGGAGTGCTCGGCCTTCGTGTTGTGCCTACTGCCGTGACCCGATCAGAAGCGCGGCTTGCGACGCTGATCCGGGCGCTTGCCCTCGCGGCGCGGGGCCCGGATCGTCGAGCGCTGTCCGGGCGGGCCCTGATCCAGCTGGAGCTGAATCAGCTGACCGCTGATCCGGGTGCGGGCCAGCGCGTTCAGCGTCTCCGACGACAGGTCGGCGGGCAGCTCGACCAGCGAGTGGTCGGGGCGAATGCTGATGTGGCCGAAATCGCTACGGCGCAAACCACCTTCGTTCGCGATCGCACCGACGATGGCGCCCGGGGCGACCTTGTGGCGCTTGCCCACCGCGATGCGGTAGGTGACCAGCTCGGTGCCGTCCCGGCCGACCCGCGGCGGGCCGGGCTCACGCCGCTCGCGCGGACCGCGCTCGTCGAAGGCGCGCTGCGGACGCTCGCGACGCTCGCGCGGCACCGGCTCCGGATCGGGCTCCATGAAGAAGTTGGCGCCGTCGTAGGACCCGACCGCGAGCGCGGCCGCGATATCGACGAGCGGGATGTTGTGCTCCTGCTCGTAATCCTCGATGAGCTTGCGGAACAGAGCCAGATTGTCACTGGCCAGGTGCTCGGTGATGGTGTCGCCGAACTTCTGCACGCGCTGCGCGTTCACGTCGTCCACGCTGGGCAGCTGCATCTCGGTCAGCGGCTGGCGGGTCGCGCGCTCGATGGCATCGAGCAGGCGGCGTTCCCGCGGGGCCACGAACAGCAGCGCGTCACCGCTGCGGCCCGCGCGACCGGTGCGGCCGATGCGGTGCACGTAGGACTCGGTGTCGTGCGGGATGTCGTAGTTCACGACGTGCGAGATGCGCTCCACGTCCAGACCGCGCGCCGCGACATCGGTGGCGACCAGGATGTCGAGCTGCCCCGACTTGAGCTGCCCGATGGTGCGCTCACGCTGCGCCTGCGCGATATCGCCGTTGATGGCGGCGGCGGAATACCCACGCGCGCGCAGCTTTTCGGCCAGCTCTTCGGTGGCCTGCTTGGTGCGCACGAAGATGATCATCGCCTCGAAGGGCTCGACCTCGAGGATGCGGGTCAGCGCGTCCAGCTTGCGCTGATACGACACCGGCACCCAGCGCTGGGTGATGTTGGTGTTGGTGGTGGTCTTGGTCTTTACCGTGATCTCGACCGGATCCTTCAGGTACTGCTTGGAGATCTTGCGGATCGCGGGCGGCATGGTCGCCGAGAAGAGCGCCACCTGCTTCGAGTCCGGCGTGTCACGCAGAATGCGCTCCACGTCGTCCTGGAAGCCCATCTTCAGCATCTCGTCGGCCTCGTCGAGGACCAGGAATTGCAGCTGCGTCAGATCGAGCGTGCCGCGCTCCAGGTGATCGATCACGCGGCCCGGGGTGCCGACTACCACCTGGGCGCCGCGACGCAGGCCGTTGAGCTGCACCGCGTAGTTCTGGCCGCCGTAGATGGGCAGCACGTGCAGGCCCGGGATGTGCACCGAGTACCGGCCGAACGCCTCGGAGACCTGGATGGCGAGCTCGCGGGTGGGAGCCAGCACCAGGGCCTTGGGCGCCTTACCGGAGAGGTCGAGGTGCTGGAGGATCGGAATCGCGAACGCGGCGGTCTTACCGGTGCCGGTCTGCGCGAGGCCCACCACATCCGCACCATCGAGCAGCGGCGGAATCGTCGCGGCCTGGATAGGCGACGGCGATTCGTAGCCGACATCGGCGATGGCCCGCAGGATGCGGTCATCGATCCCGAGATCGGCGAAGGACGGGCCGGTCGCGTCCCTCTCGTCGTGGCTGGGTTCGCTGTCGGCCGGTGAGGTACTCATTGACCAGGAGTTTACTGCCTGCTAGTAGTCGGCTGAACCATCGGGCCAATACGCTGGATGTCGTGCATCCGGACAACCCGCCCGCGCCCCCGTCAACACCGGCCGTTCGGTCCGCTTCTGGACTGGGTCGGAGCGAACCCGCTTCCATCCGAAACTACGTGACCGGCGCCGTCGCAGCCACCGAAGCGGGCAGTTCGGGAGGCATGGCGACAATGGCGGCCGAACCCGCCGGCGCACCCGCGCACCCCGCGACCGACACTGCCGCGGGCGCGGTGGACATCGCCGTCCTGCAATTCGCGCCCGGGGACGACACCGTGGCCAATCTCACCGCACTGCGCCGTGAGGTGCAGGCCGCGAGCGAACTCGGAGCGAAGGTGGTGGTGGCGCCCGAATACGCCATGTTCGCCACCAAACGCCTGGACCCGCGGGTGGTCGAGGTGGCCGAACCGCTCACCGGGCCGTTCGTCAGCGGATTGCGGGGAATCGCAGCCGAATTCGGGGTGCACGTGGTGGCGGGCGTCGCCGAAGCGCCCGGCGGGGACGCGCCGGCGGGACGCATCTACAACACCCTCGTGGCCGCCTCACCCGAGGCCGAGTTCGCCGCGATCTATCGAAAAGTGCATCTCTACGACGCTTTCGGGGCCCGCGAATCCGAGTATCTGCTGCCCGGACCGCTGGACGCGCCGCAGCTGTTCACGGTGGACGGGGTCGTGTTCGGCATGCAGACCTGCTTCGATCTGCGCTTCCCCGAAGGGATTCGCCGGGTCGCCGGCGCGGGCGCGCATGTGCTGCTGCTGCCCGCGCAGTGGATTCCCGGTCCCGGCAAGGTCGATCAGTGGACCACGCTGCTGCGTGCCCGGGCCATCGAGAACACCATCTTCGTGGCGGCCGCGAACCAGGCCGCGCCGCTGGGCTCCGGGGCCTCCCTGATCGTCGCCCCCACCGGCACCCTGCTGGCCGAACTCGGTGAAGCCCCCGGCATCGCCACCGCCCACCTCGACCTGGCCCACCTGGGCGAAGTCCGCACCACCAATCCCAGCCTGGCGCTGCGGCGCTACACCATCAGCAGCTGAGTCCGGTCCTGGGCGGGGACTAAAATCGCGGGTGATGGTCTATCCGGATCGGGGGGATGCCGGGCGCGCGCTGGGTGCGGCACTCGCGAACCTGCGCGGGCGGGACCCGTTGCTGCTCGGGCTGCCGCGCGGCGGCGTACCGGTGGCGGTGGCGGTGCGGGAGATCATCGGCGGGGAGGTCGATGTGCTGCTGGTGCGGAAGCTGGGGGTGCCGTGGCAGCCGGAGCTCGCGATGGGGGCGATCGGCGAGGACGGGGTGCGGGTGCTCAATGCGGACGTGGTGCGGCATACCGGGGTCACCGCGGAGCAGATCGCGGCGGTCGAGCGGGAGGAGCGGGCCGAGCTGGAGCGGCGGCGGCAGATCTTGCGGGCCGAGCCGCCGGTTCCGCTGAAGGATCGGATCGTGGTGATCGTGGACGATGGGATGGCGACCGGGGCGACCGCCGCGGTCGCGTGCGAGATCGCGCGATCGCACGAGCCGCGGCGGGTGATCGTGGCGGTGCCGGTGTCCTCCATCGAAGCGCTGCAACGGGTTCGGGCGCTCGCCGACGCCGTGGTGTGCCCGCTGGTGCCGCGGTTCCTGGGCGGGGTGGGGGCGGCGTACCGGGATTTCCATCAGCTCGGCGATGCCGAGGTGGTACGGCTGCTCAGCGAATCTCGGTGATGCCCTTGCGGTGTCGCTGCGCCAGGTCGGCATAGATATTCGGGTTGAGCTTCACCCAGAGCTCGGCGGGAGTGCCGGCCAGGGGCTTCTTCACCTGTGCGGGCGATCCCGCCGCCAGCACCCCGTCGGGGATCTCCGCGCCCGGCGGCACCAGGGAATGCGCCGCGATCATGGTGCCGCTGCCGATCTTCGCCAAATCGAGCACCGTGCTGCCGTTGCCCACAATCGATTCCGCGCCCACCGTCGCCCCGTGCAGCACCACCGAATGCGCGATGGTGGCCCCCGCGCCGATCTCCACCGGCCCGTCCTGCGGCACATGAATCACCGCATTGTCCTGCACGTTCGCCCGCTCCCGCAGGATGATCGGCGCGAAGTCGGCCCGCAGCACCGCCCCGTACCAGACCGAAGCCCCCGCCTCGACCCGCACATCCCCGATCAAGGTCGCCGTCGGCGCGATGAAGGCCGTCGGGTCCACCGTCGGCCGCTTGCCTTCGAATTCGTAAAGTGGCACGCCCCACCGTAAACCCTTGCCGCCCCTAACGGTTCGAGTTCACCCGCCCGATCCAGTCCGCGATATCCCCCGTGACCTCACCCTGCACCGGGTCGTGCAGCAAATCGTGCCCCGCATCCGCATACTCCCGGAACTCCGCGTCCACCGACCGCGCCCACTCCCGCACCGGATCGATCGGCGTCCGCCGATCATCCACCCCGTGCACCACCAGCACCGGCAATGCCTCCGGCACCCGCGACGTGAAAGTCCGTCCCGCGGACGTGGATTCAACCCCACCCGGCACCCGCCCCACCGCAATCGCAGCACCCCGCCGCTCCGGTACAGCGCCCGAGCTCCCACGCGCCGACCGCGGCGCCTCGCCTCGCAATATCCGCTGCGGCGTCCCGCACAACACCACCCCCGCGCACCCCGCGCCGAGCCCATCCCCCAGCCCCGCCAGCACCGTCGCCGCCCCGAGCGAATGCCCCATCAAGAACCACGGCGCCGCCTCCGCTCGCAGCCGCGTCACCTCCTCCACGAACGCGTCCGCGTCAGCACACAATTCGGACAGATCCCCCGGCCGCTCCGGATCCCCCTCGCTCAACCCATGCCCCGAGGTATCCAACGCCCACAGCTCGATCCCCGCCCCCGCCAGCCCACTCGCGAACCGGTGATAGTGCCCACTGTGCTGCCCCGTCCCCGGCAACAAGACCAGCACCGCCGCCCCCTCCGCGACCGGCCACCGGCGGTAATGCAGCCGCCCACGGCCACCTTCGAAATACGGCATCCCGCGATTGTGACAAACCCGCCTCGGCCCAACGCCCGACGGCCACGGCGTATCGAACCAGGCGCAGACGATACGCAGATCGGGTGGCTCGGTTTGCCGGCTCGTGGGGCGGGTTTCACGTACGCCTCGGACGCGAATGCCGTTGGCTGCGGTCGGCGGTGAGGGTCGTGCGGTGCGAAGGCCCGGGTCCACGGCGCGGTAGTCGCGGTCGAGCGGGGACGACACGCCGAATTGGGTGGGTGGGTTTGGCGCTTCGAGGGGGCGGTGAGGGGCGGGGCGGGAAGGGGTGAGGGCGTGAGTCGCGTTGTCCCGCAACATCGCCCGGAAAACCGGTTTTGACGTGCGGCTGCGGGGGTGCGGGCGGGAGCGCCCGGAGACAGTACCTGGGGGCGCGGTGCGGGGCCGTAGTCATTACGCTGTTCGCGACTCGGTACGCAGTGACGCGGCGGCCGGGGCGGGGTGTCGGCGCAGTAGACACAGGAGGGGCGCGATTGATTCTGTTCGGTGATCGTGTCGTGTGCAGCACCGGAGACCTGGTGTCGGCGGCGCGTTGTGAGTTCGCGCTGTTGCGCGCGCTCGACGCCGAACTGGGCCTGGTGCCACCGGTCGAGCGAGGCTCGAGCGGGGCTGCCGCGTATCCGGGGCCGATATCGGACGCTGTCACATTGTCGCCGCTCAGCGACCCCGGGGCGGGCATGGGGCTGCCGGCCGGTGGGGGCGCGGCGCCCTTCGAGACGGTGGCCGCCACCCGCATCGGCGGCGGGAACGCCACGCGCGATCGCGCGGCGGGGACGGAACCGTCTGCGGCCGAACAACTCCTGGCGGATCTGCGCGATCGGCACGGCGCCGGGGTGACGCGCATCCGGGTGCGCGCCGCCGCCGATCCCGCGAAAACGCTTGCGGCACTGCGGGATGCGCATGCCGACACCCTGGCCGCGCTCGGCGCGGGCGTGCAGGCGGCGGCGGGCGCCGTGGTGCTCGACGGCTCGTTCGCCGCGCACAGCGACTTCCTGTTGTGCGACAGCGCGCCCGAGGCGTACGACTACGTGGCGGCCGGGGTGACGGGTCGCCGGAACACGATCGCGACGCTACTGGCCGCGGCCGCGTGCGTGGATGCGCTCCAGCGGAACGGATTCCGCGCCGCCTCGCACGCCCGGATCTGGTCCGACGGCGCTGCGGCGGTGCACTCGCTGGCCGATATCGCGGTGGTCTACCAGGCCCGCCGGCAGCGCCTCGAATCGATCGTGGACGCCAAACTCGGCGAACTGCTCCCCGTTCAATGGGGTGACCGCCGCTTCCTGGCCTGCGGCCGCTGCGTCGCCTGTACCGCCGAGCTCGAAGCCCGTCGCGACCTGCTCCTGGTGGCCGGCATGCGCCCCGGCACCCGGGCCCAGCTCCGCGACGCCGGCATCACCACCGTCGAACGCCTGGCCGCCGCCGACGCCACCGGCACCGGCATCCCCGGCCCCGCCTTCACTCCCCTGCGCCGCCAGGCCGAACTGCAAATCCAGCGCGAGCGAACCGGCCACCCCGCCCACACCCTGATCGACGCCGCCGCCCTCGCCGCCCTCCCCCGGCCCACCACCGGCGACCTCTTCATCAGCGCCACCGCCCCCGATGTCATCACGGTCCTCGCCGTCATGGACGAATACGTCCCGGCCCCGGCCCCGCGCCCGGAGGGCAATCACGGCGTAGCGCCGAAACCCGCCGCCGAGCTCGGCGCATCCCCGGAACCTGCCACCCCCGAACTCGGCATGTCTCCGGAACCTGCCGCACCTGAACTCGGCGCATCCCCCGAACCTGCCACCCCCGAACTCGACGTATCCCCGGAATCTGCCACCCCCGAACTCGGCATATCTCCGGAACCCGCCGCACCTGAACTCGGCGCATCCCCGAAACTTGCCGCACCTGAACTCGGCGCATCCCCGCGACCTGCCGCACCCGAACTCGGCGAAGCAGCGGTGGGCGCCGCCGAGAACAGAGCCGCCGTAATCCAGTCGGCACCGGACAACACCGACCACGAATCCGCGTGCACGGCAGCCGATCACACGATCGAGAGCGGACGGGGCGGGACCGGCTACGACGCCGAGCTGAGTGCCGGGGCGACGGCGGGCGCGGGACGCGGGGCGGATGAGGATGCGGCGCATGTGGTTTATACGTTCGCGGTTTCCGGGGTCGGGCGGGAGTGGACGGAATCCGGTGTGGGGGTTGAGGGTTCGGGGAGCGAGGGGGACGGGGTCGAGCTGCTGGAGTTCCTGGTGGCTTGGCAGCGCGAGTTCCCGAATATGCGAATTCACCACTATCGGGGCGAGTTACGGCCGCTGCTGAGGGCACTCGGGGAGTTGGTGGTGGATGGGGAGGATACGGTCGCGGAGTTGTTGCCCGCGTTGGTGGATCTGTATCCGATCGTGCGGGCGGCATTGATCGTCGGGGAGCGGTCCTACGATCTGGGGCAGTTGCCGCCGAATCCGGGTGCGGCCGGTCACGGCGCGGAAGCTGTTGTGCGGCTGCGGGATTGGCTGGTCGAACTGGCCGCGCAGCAGGGGGTACGCCCGGCGCGGCGGTGGGTCTACGACTATGCGCAGACCGGCCCGGACGAGCTGGAGGCGGCGCTGCGGGAGTTCGCGGACTCGGCGCGGGACCGGAATACCGCGCAGGTGGCGGCCGCCTTCACGGCGGCGGCGCTGGGATATCACCGGCGCGAGCGGCAGCCGTTGCGGTGGGCGCACGAGGACCGGCTGGATCATCCGATCGAGGAGTGGGCGGATACGCCGGGGGTGCTGGTCGCCGACTGGGGCACGGTCGACACCAAGTGGCACACCACCGGAACCCGGCTCATGCGGCGCTATCTGACGCTGACCGGACGGCTGGGCACGGGCAACGCACCACCGCCCGGGACGCCGGTCCTGACCCTGTACGACCGCCCCGCGCCCGGAATGACCGTCGAACCCGGCCAGCGCGCCACCGCCTACGCCACCGTGCTCGGCTGTTCCCTCGACACCAATTTCGAGGATGTGGTGCGGGTGGTGGAGCTGCTGCCGGACGGCTGCGAGCCCTACGACGAGCTGCCCACCGCCATCGCCCCGTGCCCGCCGGGCCGCGACGAGCATCTGGAGGCGGCGCTCGAGGACACCGCGCACCAGCTGCTGGTGGCCCTGCCCGAGGTCCCCGAAACGGCGGTCTTCGATCTGCTGTGCCGCCGCCCGCCGCGGCTGCGCACCGGCGGCGCCCTGCCGGAGGTCTTCGGTGATCATGCCGCCGCCGTCACCGCCGCCGTCCTGGATCTCGCGAATTCCTATGTGGCCGTGCAGGGTCCGCCCGGCACCGGCAAGACCGACACCACCGCCCGCGTGGTGGAGCGCCTCGTCACCCGATACAAGTGGCGGGTCGGCGTGGTGGCGCGCTCACACCAGGTGGTCGAGCACGTCCTCGACGCCGTGGTGCAGGTGGGCGTACTACCCGAGCTGGTGGCCAAGGCGGAGGCGCAGGCCGTCGCGCCGGAATGGCTGCCGATCGAACCGAACCGCTACGAACGTTTTCTCGACAATGCCGTCAATGGTTGCGTGGTCGGCGGTCTACCCCGCGATTTCACCGATGCCAGTCATATCCCGCGCGACAATCTGGACCTGCTGGTGATCGCCGACGCCGGAAAGTTTCCCCTGGCCGATGCGATCGCGGTGGGGATCAGCGCCCGGAATCTGTTGCTGGTGGGCGATCCCGCACCGGCGGCGGGCCGGGGCGCGCACTCCGAACCGATCGCCGAATCCGTACTGGGCCGGGTGGTGGGCGCGCATCGCACCCTGCCCGCCGCGTACGGCTACTTCCTGGATCGCACCTGGCGCATGCATCCGCGCATGAGCGGCCCGGTTTCCCGGCTGCGCTACGACAATCGGCTGCGCTCCAATGAAACCGTCACCCTGGCAAGGGAACTCGAAGGCATCACGCCGGGCGTGCGGACCGTTCCGGTCGAACATCACGGCAACAGCACCGAATCCGCCGAGGAGGCCAGGGAGATCGTGCGCCAGGTGCGGACGCTGCTGGGCCTGTCCTGGCATACCGGCGCGGTCACCCGGCGCCTGCACCCGCACGACATTCTGGTGGTCGCGCCCTATCACGCCCAGGTGGCGCGGATCCGAACCCTCTTGTCGCGCGCCAGGATCGAGGATGTGCTGGTCGGGACGGCCGATCATTTCCAGGGGCGCGAGGCGGCGGTGGTGCTGGTCTCGATGACCACCTCCGCGCCCAAGGACGCCCCGCACGGCATCGGCCGGCTGCTCTCCCGGCACTGGCTGACCAGCGCCATCTCCCGCGCCATGTGGGCGGCGATCATCGTCCGCTCACCGCTGCTCACCGAGTATCTGCCGGCCGACGCCATCGAACTCTCCGATCTGGCGGCGGTACTGCAACTCGACCGGGTCTAGCCGAAGCACTGCCCTTCGCCGCGGTAGGTCGGCACCGTGGTGCGGCTGCCGTCGGCCTCCACCAGGTGCACCTGGCCGAAACGTTCGCACAGCTCACCGGCTTTGGCGTGCCGGAACCACACCCGATCGCCGATGCGCAGGCCGTCGGCATGGGTGAGCGGGGTCTGCACCTCGCCCGCGCCTTCGGTGCCGATGAGCCGCAAACCCTTGGGCCACACCGGCTTCGGAACCCGCGAGGCCCCGGCCGGACCGGAGGCGATGTACCCGCCGGAGAAGACCGTGGCGATGCCGGGCGCGGGCCGCCGCAGCACCGGCATGGCGAAATACATTGCCGGACGCGGGGTTACCGTCCGATACCCGTCGAACAGGGTGGGCACGTAGAGCCCGGACCCGGCGGTCACCTCGGTGACGTCCGGATCGGAGATGCTGACCTCGATGGACCCGGTACCACCGGAGTTGACGATCTCCAGTTCCCCGACCTCGCCGCGCACCGCCTCCAGCACCTGCCGGCGGCGCCGCAGGATCTCGGCCGCGGACGCCTTCTTCACCAGTCGCACAGCGGGATTGGTATCCGGCAGCCCGGCGATCTGCGCCTCGTAGGTCATCACGCCGACCACATCGAATCCGCGCCGGCGCGCTTCGGCCGCCAGCCGCGCCGCCTGTTCCGGCGTCCGGATCGGCGAGCGCCGCACCCCCAGGTGCAGCGGCCCGATGCGCAGCGATGCGTCGACGTCGATACATACACGGGGAGAGACTTTTTCGGTGCCGAGCGCGGCCCGGATCAACTCCAGTTGATCGACGTCGTCGATCATCAGGGTGATGGAGTCCCGCAACACCGGATCGGCGGCGAGCCGCGCCAGCGAGGCGCGGTCGGTGGTGGGGTAGCCCAGCAGAATGTCGCGGGCCCCCTCCCCCGCCAGCCAGATCGCTTCGGCGAGTGAGTAACCCATGATGCCCGCGAAACCGCCGTCGGCGGTCAGCTTGGGGCCCAGGACTTCTTCGAGTACCGCGCGGCAGCGCACGGATTTACTGGCCACTCGGACCGGCACTCCGCGCGCGCGGCGCACCAGATCGGCGGCATTGGCGCGCAGGGCGGTCAGGTCGACGGCCGCCAGGGGCGCGTCGAGTTCGGCGGTGGCCGCGTGCAGGCCGGCGATCGGCGACGATTCGGTCACCAGTTCATTCGACCACGAACTTGGTCACTCGTCCAGCATTACTTCGGCAGGCCGGGAAAGGACCCGGTCGAGCAGGTGTTCCGAACGGCGATCAGGCGTCGATCGCCTTGGTGGAAAGGTAGGAGACCAGATCGTCGAGTACGACCAGCGACGTCTCGTCGTCGCAGTCGGCCAGCCAGCGCAGCACCATGCCCTGGATCACCGCCACCAGATAGGCGGCCAGCGCGTCGGCCGGTTCCAGCCACTGGGTCCCGGAGCGCTGGGCGCAGAGCCCGAGCAGCGAGGACACCTCGGCATCGAGTTCCCGGAAGGTCGCGGTGGCGACCGGATCGGGTACGCAGACGGACCGGTCCTGATTCTCCCAGCGCCGCCGGAGCATGGCGAGGGTGTGCTCGTAGGCGCGAATCTGCTTGTCCGGAGTGGACTTCAAGATCGGCCACAAGGTGCTCAGCCCGGCGTGCAGCAGTATTCGCAAAGCACGGGTACCGGTGAAGTCGAGAGACGCGGCGGTCTTCTCGATTGCCTCGATCATGGCCGGACGAAGTCCGACCTGGATCATTTCTCCACTAGCGTTCAACGACGACTCCCTTTGAAAGAACTCGCGCACCTCTGCTGCGCGGCTCGCTCAACGGGTTGCAGATCGGCACTGATCCCCTGGGGCAGGACCCGGCGTACCCGTTCACGAGTATCGATGCTACGTCGTTTTCTGGCATCGCGACCAGCTTTGATAGCCGTTTCCGTACCTAAGGATTGTTTCGTTACCTAATCGGAACAGGCTCGCGATCGAATGGGAATCGAGCAAATTCTCGAATCGCCCGGTAAAGCCAACATTGGGACCAAGCGGTATTTTACGGATGTGGGTAAGCACATAGATACCGACTGTGCCCGAGCCCACAGGATTCGCCCCGGTGCCGGGCCCATTTCGAACCTCGCGAACCGCACAATTCCACCCGGCTACCGGGCTTCGCACCCACCGGACCGCCCGCTCACAGCTAGCCTGGGCCGGTGACTTCAGCGCGCCCCGACCAATTCCTCATCTCCGGCACCTTCAACTTCCGCGATGTCGGCGGAGCCCGCACCACCGGCGGAAGCACGGTCCGGGAGGGAGTGCTCCTGCGTTCGGCTCAGCTCAGCCGGCTCGACGCGGCCGGCCACGCCACCCTGCTCGGCCTCGGCGTCACCGACGTGCACGACCTGCGCGGCTACAAGGAGATCGACTTCATCGGCCACGACGCGCTGCCCGAAGGCGTGAACCTGCACATCACGCCCTTCGACTCGCGGATGGGCGAGACCCCGCCGCACGAGGCCCGCCGTCACGTCACCGCCGCGAACCACATGCTCGAGGTGTACCGGGAGTTCCCGGCCATGCCCGAAGCCCACCTGGCCATCAAGAAGCTAGCGGATTCGGTGCTGACCGGCACCGCGCTCGTGCACTGCGCGGCGGGCAAGGACCGCACCGGCTGGTCGATCGCGACCCTGCTGCGCGCGGTCGACGTCACCGAGGAGGACGTCTACGCCGACTACCTGCTCAGCAATGACGCCGTCCCGACCCTGCGCTCCTTCATGACCTCCGCGCTGGACGAAGAGCTCTCCGACGACCTGCTCGGCGTGAAGCCCGAGTACCTGGAGTCGGCCACCAGCTCCATGCTGACCATGTACGGCGGCGTGGACGGATACCTCGCCGAGGTCGGCATCACCCCGGAACTGCGGGACGCATTGCGCGCCCGGCTGATCGGCTGACGTCGAGCGCTCCTTCGTCACGCGTGACACGCACGCTCGGGATGACGACGGTTCACTCCGCGGCGGCGCGCCGGACCAGACCATCGGGATCGATGCTGACCTGATTGCCGGTATGGAACCAGGAGCCGGTGAAACGAGACTCCGTGGTCTGCGGGTCGTTCCAGTAGCGCGGGGCGATATTCGGACCGCGACAGAGCAATTCGCCCTGACCGGTGGCGGCGCGCGGCCCGCACAAGGCCAATTCGGTACCGCCGAAGGCGAATCCGAGTACGTCACGCGGGGCCGCGCCGTCGTCGCGGGCCAAGCCGATACCGCTGGTCTCGGTCGCGCCCCAGACCGACCACTGGCGGGCTTCGGGGAAGATGTCGCGCAGCGTGCTGGAGACCGATTCCGAGACCGTCGGGTCGGCGCAGGCGAGTTCGGCGCGATGGCCCGCGCTACAGACCTGCCGCACCCCTTCCAGCCGCAGCCCCGCCAGACCGGGCAGCAGGCCCGCGAAGATGCGGGGCGTCGCCGACACCATGTCGATGCGTTCGGCGACAAGGGTTTCCGGCACCGCCGCCGGATCCGGGGCGAGCACCACGGTGCCGCCCACGGCGAAGGTCGGCAGCAGCTGATCCACGCATCCGCTGGCGTGCGCCAGCGGCAGCAGCACCAGATTGCGCAGGCCCTCGGTGGGCAGATCCAGCGCGCCCACCACCGAGCGGATCGCCGAGAGCAGGTTCTCGTTGGTCAGCTCCACGCCGCGCGGACCCGGTTCCAGGCCGGGGCTGGTGTAGCAGAGCAGCGCCAGCTCACCGAGGGAGGCGCCGTCGTCGATGAAGGCCGCGCCGTCGGGCATCGCCTCGCCGTAGCCGGCCGCGCGCCCGCCGCCGTCCAGCACGAAATCCGCGCAGGAATCGCGAATCACCTGCCGTGCCACCGACTCCGGCAGGCCATCGGGCACCAGTACCGGTACCGCTCCGGAGAGCAGCGCGCCCAGGAACGCCTGCACCCAGCGCGCGCCGACCGGCATGCGCACCGCCACCCGGTCGCCGTAGCCGATGCCGTGCTCCTGGAGCCCGCCCGCGATGCGCGAGGCCGAGTACCAGAGTTCGCGGTAGGTCAGCCGGGGGCCGCCGATCTCCACCACGGCCTCGCGCGCGGCGAAGGTGTGCACCTGGATATCCAATAGCTCGGTGAGCGCCGGGGTCAGATTGCCGTAGCGCAGGACGCCATCCGCTCCGCGCGCAAGCGGGTTGTCGCACCAGGTATTTCGCGTGTGCGGATACTCCACCAGTAACTGCGACATCCTCGTCCCTCCGAGTGCCTCGAGCCCTGCCAGGCACCTGTGACTATATGATGCACATCACACTCGTGGGCGGATTGTCGGCAAACCGATGTCACGCTTTCACACCCCGGAAACACACCTCCGCCCGGTGAAACCAGACTTCCCTGCACTTCTCGCCGGGAAACCTGGTGCTCAGCGTGTCGCGACGGTGCGCCGAGTCGCTATTTTCCTGTGTACGTAGCCTTTCCAGGACCGACGTCCAGGAAGCTGCGCACCGCGCCCTTCAAGTCTTCGGTGCCGAACAGTTGCCCGGATACCTCCGGAGTCACCGAATCCGCGTGCGACACACCGCCGGAGCGCCACGCGCCGATGATCTCCTTGGTCGCGGCGTGGGCCTTGGTCGGGCCGTCGGCCAGCTTGGCCAGCAGCGCGCGGGCCGCGGTATCGACGTCCTCGTGCACGGCGTTCACCACACCCCACTCGGCCATGGTGGCGGCATCGTAGAGATCGGCGGTCATCACGAATTCGCGGGCGCGACCGGAACCGGCGCGCTCGGCCAGCCGCTGCGGGCCGCCCATGGACGGGGTCAGGCCGACCACCGTCTCCACCAGACCGAACTTGGCCTTGGGCGCGGCCAGGATGATGTCGCAGGCCAGCGCGATCTCGAAGGCGGCGGTCAGGGTGAGCGCGTGCGCGGCGAAGATGACCGGGCAGGGCAGCGCTTCCAGGGGATGGATGATGCGCGCGAAGAGGTCCTGCCACAGCTGCGCGCCCTCGTCCGGGGTGAGGCCGTCGAAGACGTGCACGTCGACGCCGCCGGAGACCAGCTTGCCCTCGGTGCGATACAGCAGGGCGCGGGGCGGATTCGCCGAGAGCTCCGCGAGATCGGCGGCGATCGATTCCAGCAGCGCCTTGTCGTAGAGGTTCAGCGGCTGATGGTCGACGGTGAGCACCGCGGCCTCCGCGCCACCGGCGGTGACGATGCGCTCCAGGCGAGTGGGCTTGGGATCAGTCATGAGACACAATCTAGGCGGTGTCCCAAACTGGGGGAAGGGTACGGGCGGACCGAGCCTCGCGGCCGCGGGCCTTCTGTAAGACTGGGCGGGTGACCACGTCAAAGCCGGAGCCGGGCTCCTACGTCGAGCCGGGCGAGTTCAAGCGGGACACGAACTACATCACCACGCGGATCACCGCGGACGGGCGGGATGGGTACCCGGTCGAACCGGGGCGGTACCGCCTGGTGGCGGCGCGGGCCTGCCCGTGGGCCAACCGGACGCTCATCGTGCGCCGGCTGCTCGGGCTGGAATCGGTGCTGTCGCTGGGGTTGTGCGGGCCCACGCACGACAAGCGCAGCTGGACCTTCGATCTGGATCCGGGCGAGGTGGATCCGGTACTGGGGATTCACTTCCTGGCCGACGCGTACTTCAAGCGGTACCCGGAGTATCCGCGCGGCATCACGGTGCCCGCCATCGTCGACGTGCCGACCGGTCAGGTCGTCACCAACGACTACGCGCAGATGACCCTGGACTTCTCGACCGAGTGGACCGAGTTCCATCGCGAGGGCGCGCCGCAGCTGTACCCGGAAGACCTGCGCGCCGAGATCGATTCGGTGAACCGGCGGGTGTACACCGAGGTCAACAACGGCGTGTACCGGTGCGGGTTCGCGGGCGGGCAGGAAGCCTACGAGGCCGCCTACGACCGGCTCTTCACCGCGCTGGACTGGCTCTCCGAACGGCTGGCCGGGCAGCGATACCTGGTGGGCGACACCATCACCGAGGCCGATGTGCGGTTGTTCACCACGCTGGTGCGGTTCGATCCGGTGTACCACGGGCATTTCAAGACCAATCGGCAGAAGCTGACCGAGATGCCGGTGCTCTGGGATTACGTGCGCGACCTGTACCAGACGCCCGGGTTCGGCGACACCATCGACTTCAAGCAGATCAAAGAGCACTACTACATCGTGCACACCGATATAAACCCGACGCGGATCGTGCCGAAGGGGCCCGAACTGGGCAATTGGCTCAGCCCGCACGGGCGGGAAGCGCTGGGCGGCAAGCCGTTCGGCAACGGCACGCCGCCCCCGCCGCCGGTGCCCGCCGAACGGGTGCCGGCCGGGCATCAGCCCTGATCAGTACCCTTCGCCGCGATAGGTGCCGAAGCTCCAGTACACGCCCTCCGGGTCACGGCAGGTGAAACCCCGTGACTCGTAATCGGTTTCGTCACGCAGTTCGCGGGTGATGGTCGCGCCCGCGCCCTGCGCGCGCCGGTAGAGGGCATCGATCTGGTCGGTGACGATGTAGGCCGAGCCCGCCCCGGGAACCGCGCAGGCCAGCGCGCCGTCGGGGCGGGCGGTGCCGAGCATGATGCCGCCGCCGCCCGGCCAGGCCAGCTCGGCGTGGTGGACGGTTTCGGCATCACCGTGGCGGGCGGTGGTGACGAAGCCGAACGCCTGCTCGAGGAAGGCGATCGCGGCCTCGGCGTCGCGGTATACGAAGGTCGGCCACACGATGGCCGCGGTCTGCACCGAAGTTGTCTCTGTCATGGGACTACGGTGCCGCGGCGGGGTCGTGCTGGTCTTGGACGAATGGGAACTCCTCGCGTTCGCGCCAGACCGACGGGGGCATGCCCGCCAGTTCGCGCCATTCGCGGGCCATATGGGCCTGGTCGTAGTAGCCGGTCGCGACGGCCGTCTCGGCCAGCGCCGGAGCCTGCGGGAGGCGCAGCATGCGGTGCGAGCGTTCGAAGCGGGCGATGCGGACGGCGTCCTTGGGGGTCACCCCGAATTCGGCGGTGAAGCGGTTGGCGAGATGCCTTCGGCTCCAGCCGATCTCCGCGGCCACGGCGGCCACCCGGACGGCCGGGTCCGGGCCTGACAGCAGGGCCCAGGCGCGAGCCAGTTCGGGATCCCAATGCACCGGGCGGATGCAGCGCAGCAGGATCTGGTCGAAGATGGCGAATCGCTCGGGCCAGCCGGTCGCCGCGGTCAGCCGGTCCCGGAGTTCACCGGCGCGGGTGCCGAGCACCTCGCCCAGATCCACGATCCAGGAACCGAGCGCCGCCGCCGGGATACCGAAAAGCGCGCGGCAGCCGAGCGGGGTCAGCGCCAGTTGAATGCCGTGCTGAAAGCCGTTGTGCGCGATCAGGGCCGGGCGCACGGTCAAACCGCTGGCCAGCATGTCCCATTTCGCCCCGGCCTGTTCCGGATGCGAGGAGACCGGCACATCCACCGGCTCGTCGATGGTCACGATCACCGTCAAAGCCGATCCCGGCATGCCCACGTGGGTGCCCGGCTCGAACCCGCGCAGCAGGTAGCCCTCGTAACCGAGGACGTACACGCGCAGCCGCGGATCCGGCAATCCGCTCGCGCCTTCGGACACACCCGCCACCCGTCCACGGTAAGCCGATTCTCGCCGCGCCGCGATCATGGCTCGGTGCACTCCGCCGAGACGCGCCAGGGCGGGCGGGAACGGCGAGTCGCGAGGAACACGGCCGCATGCGGCATGGATGCCGGAACGCCGGGTATGTCGCGAGAGACCCGGGCGCGGCGCGGCGCGCGGACCGCTCGGGTCGTGCAGGAACCGGCATCCGTCGCGAATCGTTGTGCCGGTGCCATAGAGTTTGCGGTCGGAGGACCGCGCGAAGAATGGGGTGTGTCGATGTTCAAGAACGGGCTCGAGAAGGCCGTCGTCTCGTTGCTCGAGAACGGCGCGCAGGTGCAGGGTCCCGCGGTCACCAAGTACGTGGAGAAGTTCCGGCACTCGCATCCGCAGGAGTCGCCCGCGCAGATCATCGCGCGCATCGAGAAGCTCTATCTGACCGCCATCACCGGTAGCGGCACCGCGGTCGGCGCGACCGCGGCGGTGCCCGGGGTCGGGACCGTGGCCTCGCTCGCCGCCGTGAGCGCGGAGACCGCGTTCTTCCTGGAAGCCTCCGCGGTCTTCACCCTCGCGGTCGCCGCCGTGCACGGGGTCGCGCCCGAGGACAAGGAACGCCGCCGCGCGCTGGTGCTGGCGGTGGTCATGGGCGAGAGCGGCATGGAGATCGTGCAGAAGACCGTCGGGTCGTCCGCCAAGAACTGGGGAACCCTGCTGGCGGGCAAGATTCCGGGCATCAGCTCCATGAACGACAGCCTGTTGAAGACCTTCCTCACGCGCTTCATCGTCAAGCGCAGCGCGCTCATGTTCGGCAAGGTGCTGCCCGCCGGAATCGGCGCGGCCATCGGCGGTTTCGGTAACCGCGCGCTCGGCCACAAGACGGTCGACAACGCGCGCAAGGCGTTCGGGGCCCCGCCCACCACCTGGCCCGCACCGCTGGTCATCGACGCCGACCCGCTGACCGCCGTGGAAGCGGCCGCGCCGCAGGCCACGCAGCAGTGAGCCAGGCCCGGCCGCTCGCCTTCGCCGCCGCGGGATTGAGCAAGAGTTTCGAGACTGTCACCGCGGTCAGCAATGTGAGTTTCGTGGTGCCCGCGGGCAAGGTCGCCGTCCTGGTGGGGCCGACGGGCGCGGGCAAGACCACGGTGCTGCGCATGCTGCTCGGACAGCTGAAGCCGACCTCCGGGTCGGCCAATGTGGGTGGCCCCGGCTCGGGTGTGCGGCCGGGGCGGCAGGCCATCGGGGCGATGCTGAACCCGCGCGGGCTGCACCCCGCCCGTACCGTGCGCGGCCAGCTGCGCGTATTCGCCGCCGCCGCAGGGGTTTCCGACGACCGTGTCGACGAGCTGCTGGCCCTGGTCCGCCTGGACCAGGCGGCGGGGGAACGCATCGCCGCCCAATCCCCGGGCGCGCAAACCCGCTTGGCCTTGGCCGTGGCCCTGCTCGGCAACCCGCCGCTGCTGCTTCTGGACGATCCCGCCGCCGGCCTCGACGCCGCCGAAACCGCTTGGCTCAACGAGTATCTGCACGGCCACACCCGCCGCGGCGGTACCGTACTGCTCACCTCCCGCACGCTCAGCGCGGCCATCCCGGTAGCCGACGAACTCATCGTGCTGGACCACGGAAAAGTCGTCTACCAGGGCAGTCCCGCCCGCCTGCGGCGCAGCCACCCCGATCGCATCCTGGTCAAATCCTCCAGCCAGATCGCTCTGGCCACCGCCCTCGCCGCGCAGGGCCACACCGACGCCGTCATGCGGCCCGACGGCCGCCTCGCCGTCGCCGAGACCACGCTCGCGCAACTCGAATCGGCCGCCGCCACCGCCCGCGTCCAACTCACCGAGATCAGCTCCGAACACATCCACCCGGATCAGGTCCTCGCCGCCCTCACCCGCCCCGCCGCCCCGGCCTACCCCAACCCGGTCGCGCACGGGATGGCGCGTTGAGCACCCGGGCCGCACACCGCGCCGCGATCGATCTCAGCCGAAAGGATGCGGGATGAATCTCGTCACCGTGCCGGAGCCTGTGCTGCGGGCCGCCAATTCCGAAGTGCGGAAGGTTGTTTCGCTGCGGCTGAATCAGCTGCTCGGCGGCGGGGTCGCACTGGTCGGGGTGCTGGCCTTCGCGGTGCTGGGGATTCGGTTCACGCCGGCTGTCGCCACCGATAAGCATCCGGTCTTCGGGGCTGTCGGGACTTCCGCTACCGCCGTGGCGTTCGCCTTGGCGCTGGCGGTGCTGGCTTCCGCGGTCTTCGGGGCATTGTCGGCCGGGGACGAATACAAGTACGGGTCACTGCCGGTGAGTGCGGTGTTCACGCCGGACCGGAATCTGCTGCTGGGGTCGAAACTCGCGGTGGCGGCGTGGTTTTCGCTGGTCGTCGTGCTCGGGATGGAAGTTGTCGGGGCGGCGGCATTGCTGCTGCTGGGCCGGGACAAGGCGGAGTTCACCGTCGAACTGCTCGCCGTACTGGGCGGGGTGACCCTGGCCGCGGTGTGCTGGGCGGTGATCGGGGCGGCGCTCGGGTTCCTGCTGCGCTCGCCGGTGCAGGCGGTCGCGGTGATCGTCGGGCTGCTGGTGTTGGAGCCGCTGGTGTGGATCGTGGCGCGCGGCATCGGGTTTCCCGGATTCGCCACGATTCTGCCGGTGGCGGCGACGGTCGGGACGATGAGCGACGGCAGTTACGCCGACAGCGCCGCCATCGCACCGACCCCCGCCGCGATCGTGGTGCTGCTGTTGTGGACCGCGGCGGCGGGCGCGGCCGCCTGGTGGTACACGCAGCAACGCGATCTCTGACCGAAACCGCGGCGGCAGTGGACTATTCGCTGCCGCGCGCCGCGAGGAGCCGCTGCCAGACGGCATGATCGGTGCGCGGGCCGCCGGGGGTGTCCGCACCGTAGGCGGCGATCTCGGCATCGATATCCAACGGGCGGGTCGGCGCGGTCATCGCCGCCATCTCCGCTTCGACGGCCGCGTCCGGCACCAGCCAGCACACCTCGAATTCGATGCCGTCCGGATCCCGGGCGTAGAGCGCCTTGGTGGAGGCGTGGTTGGAGGCGCCGCCCAGCGCGCCCGCCGCCAGCAGCGCGTTCTCGATCCGCTGTAGCTCGCGCAGCGTATCCACCTCCCAGGCCAGGTGATACAGCCCGATCCGCCCGGTCCGATGCGCGATCGACGGGTCCGGCGACTGGAACAACCCCAGGTCGTGATCGTTCGCCGAACCCTCGGCCTGCAAGAACGCCGCGCCCGGAAATCCGCCCGGCAAGCGCCGGAACCCCAGCACCGCACTGTAGAACTCCACCGATCGCTCCAGATCGGAGACGAAGAGCACGGCATGGTTGAGACGCTGGATCGGCATGTGAGCGGCTCCATTTCGAGTAGACGTGGACGACTCCACCCGACCACGCGAACCCGCGCGGCACAACCCACCGTCCCACCCCGACCGCACGAGACGCCGCCCCACGCCCACAACTCACCGGCACAACCCGCGGCCGCACTACAGCCGCCCGCACAGTAGGCGGCACCGTCACGTTGGTCTTGGATCCGCCGGGTAGGCGGCACGACACTCCCGGTCGGGTCGCGCGAAGGTGGGGTGCGGGAACAAAGCGGGGGTGGGGTTGTCGTTGTCGTACTGGATGATGGCGAGTGAGGTGATGGAGATGCGGGTGGGGGCGAGGCCGGTGGACGCGGGGCGGGCGCAAGGGTGGCTGCGGCGGTTGTGGGAGCGGTGCCGGGAGCATCCGCGCCTGGTCGCTGCGGTGCTGGTGGCGGTGGTGACCGGTGCCGTGGTCGAGGTCAGCGGGCCGCTGCTGGCCAAGCGGGCCTTGGATGGCGCGGTCGCCGGGGACACCGGGATCATCACGGCCATGGCGGGGGTGCTGGCCGCACTGGCCGGAGCGCGGTTCCTGTCAGCGCTCGGGCGGCGGTGGTTCGCCGGGCGGCTGGCTCTCGACGTCCAGCACGAGATCCGGGTCGACCTGCTCGCGGCCCTACAGCGCCTGGACGGGCGCGGACAGGACGAATTGCGCACCGGACAGGTGGTTTCGCGGTCCATCAGCGATCTGACGCTGGTACAGGGGCTGCTGGCCATGGGGCCGTGGTCCCTCACCGCCGCACTGCAATTCGTGCTCGCCGCGGCCATCATGCTGTGGCTCTCGCCGATCCTCGCCCTCGCGGCGCTACTGGTGGTGCCGGCGCTGGCGGTGGTGGTGTACCGGGTGCGGCCCAAGTTGTACGCGGCCACCTGGTCGGCGCAGCAGCGCGGTTCGGATCTGGCGCAGCATGTCGAGGAGACCATCACCGGCGTTCGCGTGGTGAAGGGGTTCGGGCAGGAAGCCCGGATGGTGGAGGTACTGGAGCGGCACGGCAAACGGCTGTACGCGGAGAAGCTGCGGGCCACGCGCATCGACGCCCGGTTCGCGCCGACCCTGGCCGCCATCCCGCAGGCCGGACTGGTCGCGGTGATCGCGGTGGGCGGCGTGCTGGCGCTGCACGGTTCCATCGGCGTGGGCACGTTCCTGGCGTTCACCGCGTACGTGGGCACCATGACCGCGGCCACCCGCACCGTATCCATGGTGCTGGTGATGGCGCAGCTGACCCGCGCCGCCGCCGAACGGGTGCACGAGGTGATCGACAGCGCACCCGAGCGCACCGATCCCGAGCACCCGGTCGAGCTGCCGAAGGGTCCGCTCGGCATCGAAATCGATTCGCTCGGCTTCGGTTTCGTGCCGGGTCAGCCGATCCTGCGGGACTTCGACCTGACGGTGAAACCGGGTGAGACGGTCGCGATCATCGGGCCCGCCGGATCCGGGAAGTCGACGCTCGCACTGCTGCTGCCCCGCTTCTACACGCCGACATCCGGTCGAATCAGCCTGTACAGCAATGACTCCCGCGCCGATATCGCCGATCTCCGTGCGGCCGACCTGCGTTCGGCGGTGGGCGTGGTGTTCGACGAGGCGTTCCTGCTCTCGGACACCATCACCGCCAATATCGCGCTCGGCCGCCCCGATGCCACCGAACCCGAAATCCGCGCCGCCGCAAAGCAAGCCGCGGCCGACGAATTCATCGAAGCGCTGCCCGAGGGCTACGACACCGTGGTCGGCGAACGCGGCCTGACCCTCTCGGGCGGCCAGCGCCAGCGCATCGCCCTGGCGCGGGCCCTGCTCGCCGACCCGCGCATCCTCATCCTCGACGACGCCACCTCGGCCGTGGACGCCGTCACCGAAGCCGCGATCTTCGATGCCCTGCCCGCCACTTCGGGCCGCACCACCCTTATCCTCGCGCACCGCGAATCCACCCTGGCGCGCGCCGACCGCGTCGTCCGCCTCCCCGGACCTATCCCCTTCGGCTCCGAGCGGACCTCGATCGAGGCGGCGCTCGACGCGGATCATCTCGAAATCCCGGGCGGCGTCGCCCCTCTCGCGGTCCCGGGCAGCACCACCGCGACGGAGATCCCGAACGGGGCCGCCGCGCCCACCGCATCGAACGGCACGGCCGGGGCAGCGGATTTCGCGCCGGGCGTCGAGGTCCCGGACGAGGTGCGGCGGTCGCTGGCGAAGCTGCCCGCGGCGAGCGAGGAACCCGGGCTCGACGATCACGAACTGCGCGAACCGGATCCGGGCTTCCGGCTGGCCGGGCTGCTGCGCCCGGTGCGCTGGCTGGTGGCGGCCACCGTGCTCTTGCTGGCGCTGGACGCGCTTGTCGGCGTGGGCTTTCCGTCGATCGTGCAGTATGCCGTGGACAGCGGCGTGAGCAAGGACGACGGCGGTGCGCTGGTGCGCGCGACCATCGCCGGGGTGCTGCTGGTCGGCATCGGCTGGCTGGTGGCCTCGACGGCATTGGTGTGGGGTGTGCGGGCCGGAGAGCGGGTGCTCTATGGGCTGCGCGTGCGCAGTTACGCCCACCTGCAACGGCTCGGGCTGGACTACTACGAGAAGGAACTGTCCGGCCGCATCCTCACCCGGATGACCACCGATATCGACGCCATGTCGACCTTCCTCCAGACGGGCGTTCCCGACACGCTGGTGAGCCTGCTGACGGTGGTGGGAATCGCGGTGGCGCTCTTGGTGATCGATGTGCAGCTGGCCCTGGTGGTCTTCGTGACGCTGCCGCCGCTGTTCCTGGCCACCTGGTGGTTCCGGAGGGTCTCCGATCGCGCCTACAGCGAATCGCGGGAGCACGCCGCCACCGTGAACGCCGACTTCGCCGAGAACGTGGCGGGGCTGCGGGTGGTGCAGGCGCACCGGCACGAACGCCGCGCGGCGCAGCGCTTCGCCGAATACTCCGACCGCTACCGGGTCAGCCGGATGGGCGCACAGCAGGCCATCTCCGTCTACTTCGCGTTCGTGAGCGCCTGGGCGGACCTGGCTTTCGCGGTCGTGGTGTTCATGGGCGCGCGCGAGGTCGCGCACGGCAGCACCACCGCGGGCACCCTGGTCGCCTTCGTGCTCTACCTGCGGCTGCTGTTCGGGCCGATCTTCCAGCTGTCGCAGCTCTTCGACGGTTACCAGCAGGCCCGGGTCGGACTGCGGCGGGTGGGGGAACTGCTGCGCACCCCGTCCTCGATCACCCCCGATCCGGCGCGTCCGGTGGCCATCGACGGAAGGCTGAACGGCGAGGTCGTCTTCGACGAGGTGCGCTTCCACTACCCCGGTGTCGATACCCCTGCACTGGATGGCGTGAATTTGCGGATTCCGGCGGGCAGCAGCCTGGCCCTGGTCGGCGCGACCGGCGCCGGCAAGTCCACGATCGTGAAACTCCTGGCCCGGCTCTACGACATGCCGCGTGCGAAAACAGCAGATCACGGGGCTATCAACACCGGCGTGATCCGCGTGGACGGCGTCGATATCCGCGACTACGCGCTCACCGACTTCCGAGCGCGCTTGGGAGTTGTTCCGCAAGAAGCTCACTTATTCACCGGCGACATCGCCAGCAACATTGCATTTGGCAAACCTTTTGCGAATCCTGCGGAGATCGAGGCGGCCGCGGCGGCGGTGGGCGCGCTCGGCGCCATCAATGCTTTACCGATGGGAATGCGGCAACCGGTCGGCGAGCGGGGTCGCGGCCTCTCGGCGGGGCAGCGGCAGCTGATCGCCCTGGCCCGCGCCGAACTGGTGCGGCCGGACCTATTGCTGCTGGATGAGGCGACGGCGGTGCTGGATCCGGCGGCCGAGGCATCGGTGCTGGTGGCGAATGAATCGGTGACCCGAGGACGCACCGCGGTGATCGTCGCGCACCGGCTGGCGACCGCCGCGCAAGCCGATCGGATCGCGGTCGTGGCGCAGGGCAAGATCGCCGAAATCGGCACTCATGAAGAACTGCTATCGCAACGCGGCGCGTACTCCCGCTTGTGGGCTGCGGCCGCCGCCGAGGAAGGAATATTCTCGTTCGAGGACGAGTCGTCACTAGGGGACGTGTCCACTCGCTGGTAGTCCACGCTCATGGGCAAACAGGGGTGGGCATATCCTCAGTGGGGGCGCATCGGCGCGCATCCGCCGATTACCCGTGCCGGGCACGTCACAAACGTCGCAGCGCGAAGAACGAAATGAGGCGAACACCTGCTGTGAGCAGCTCAACAGACCAGTTCGGACAGAACCAGTGGCTTGTCGACGAGATGTACCAGAAGTACAAGCAAGACCCCTCGTCCGTCGATGAGAGCTGGCACGAGTTTCTGGCCGACTACACGCCGGAGAACACCGGCGACACCGGTAACAGCAAGCCGGTAGCCGCAACAGCTCCCCCCGCCGCCGCGCCGACCGTGGCTCCCGCCGCCGCTCCGACTCCGCAGCCCGCCCCCGCTGCCGCCGCGCCGGCCCCGGCCCCGGCCCCGGCTCAGGTGCGCGCCCCGCAGACCACCCCGGCCAAGACTTCGAACGCCGCCCCCACCACGGGTGGCCCGAAGCCCGCCGCCGAGGACGAGGCCGCCGTACTACGCGGACCGGCCGCGGCCATCGTGAAGAACATGTCGGCGTCGCTGACCATCCCGACCGCGACCTCGGTGCGCGCCATCCCGGCCAAGCTGATGATCGACAACCGGCTCGTCATCAACAACCATCTGGCCCGCACCCGCGGTGGCAAGATCAGCTTCACCCATCTGCTGGGTTACGCCATCGTGCAGGCCATCAAGTCCTACCCGAACATGAACCGGCACTTCGCCGAGATCGACGGCAAGCCGAACGCGGTCACCCCCGCGCACACCAACCTCGGCCTGGCCATCGACCTCAAGGGCAAGGACGGCAAGCGTTCGCTCGCGGTCGCGGCCATCAAGAACACCGAGGACATGAGCTTCGCGCAGTTCCACAATGCGTACGAAGACGTGGTCCGCCGGGCGCGCGACGGCAAGCTCACCAACGACGACTTCGCCGGCGTCACCATCTCGCTGACCAACCCGGGCACCATCGGCACCAACCACTCGGTGCCGCGCTTGATGCAGGGCCAGGGCGCGATCATCGGCGCGGGCGCCATGGAGTACCCGGCCGAGTTCCAGGGCATGGGCGACGAGCAGCTGGCGGAGATCGGCATCGGCAAGCTGATGACGCTCACCTCCACCTACGACCACCGCATCATTCAGGGTGCGGAGTCCGGTGACTTCCTGCGCACCATCCACAACCTGCTGATCTCGGACCAGTTCTACGACGAGATCTTCCACGGCATGGGTGTCCCCTACGAGCCGGTGCGCTGGCGCAAGGACATCAAGGAACGCGGCATCGACAAGTCGACCCGCGTCCAGGAAATGATCAACGCGTACCGCAGCCGCGGCCACCTGATGGCCGATACCGACCCGCTGCGCCTGGTCAAGGACAAGTTCCGCTCGCACCCCGACCTGGATGTCACCCAGCACGGCCTGACCCTGTGGGACCTGGATCGCGAATTCAATGTCGCGGGCTTCCACGGCCAGGAGCGCATGAAGCTGCGCGACGTGCTCTCCATCCTGCGGGACGCCTACGCGCGGCACGTGGGCGTGGAGTACACCCACATCCTGGATCCCGAACAGCTGCAATGGATTCAGGAACGCGTCGAGCAGAAGCACGCCAAGCCGACGGTGGCCGAGCAGAAGTACATTCTGTCCCGCCTGAACGCGGCCGAGGCGTTCGAGACCTTCTTGCAGACCAAGTACGTCGGCCAGAAGCGCTTCTCGCTCGAGGGCGCCGAATCGGTCATCCCGATGATGGACGCTGTCATCGACCAGTGCGCCGAGCACGCCCTCGACGAGGTCGTCATCGGTATGCCGCACCGCGGTCGCCTGAACGTGCTCGCCAATATCGTCGGCAAGCCCTACTCGAAGATCTTCACCGAGTTCGAGGGCAATATGAACCCGGCCGCCACCCACGGCTCCGGCGACGTGAAGTACCACTTGGGCGCACAGGGCACCTACATCCAGATGTTCGGCGACAACGACATTCAGGTGTCGCTGACCGCCAACCCGTCGCACCTCGAGGCCGTCGACCCGGTGCTGGAGGGTCTGGTTCGCGCCAAGCAGGATCTGCTCACCAAGGAAGACATCGTCACCAAGGGCGAGGAGGATCGCTCCTTCTCCGTCGTGCCGCTCATGCTGCACGGTGACGCGGCCTTCGCCGGACAGGGTGTTGTCGCCGAGACGCTGAACCTGTCGGGTCTGCGCGGCTACCGCACCGGCGGCACCGTGCACATCGTGGTGAACAACCAGATCGGCTTCACCACCGCGCCCGAGTACTCGCGCTCCACCGAATACTCCACGGATATCGCGAAGTTCATCGGCGCGCCGATCTTCCACGTGAACGGCGACGACCCGGAAGCCTGTGTGTGGGTGGCCAAGCTGGCCGTCGACTACCGGCAGAAGTTCCGCAAGGACGTCGTCATCGACATGATCTGCTACCGCCGTCGCGGCCACAACGAGGGCGACGACCCGTCGATGACGCAGCCGAACATGTACGACGTGATCGACACCAAGCGTTCGGTGCGTAAGGCGTACACCGAGAGCCTGATCGGCCGTGGCGATATCTCCATGACCGAGGCCGAGGCCGCGCTGCGCGACTACCAGGGTCAGCTGGAGCGGGTCTTCAACGAGGTTCGCGAGCTGGAGAAGTACACCCCGGAGCCGTCCGAATCGGTCGAGGACGAGCAGGTCATGCCGACCGCGCTGGTCACCGCCGTGGACAAGACGGTGCTACAGCGCATCGGCGACGCGTTCGTCAATGTGCCCGAGGGCTTCACGGTCCACCCGCGTGTCAAGCCGGTGCTGGAGAAGCGCCGCGAGATGGCGTACGAGGGCAAGATCGACTGGGCGATGGCCGAACTGCTGGCCTTCGGTTCGCTCATCGACGAGGGCAAGGCGGTCCGCCTCACCGGTCAGGACTCGCGCCGCGGCACCTTCTCGCAGCGGCACTCGGTCATCATCGACCGCAAGACCGGCGGCGAGTACACCCCGCTGCACAACATCGGGTCCAAGGCGCCGGGTTGGTTCGCGGTGCACGATTCGGCGCTGTCGGAGTACGCGGCCGTCGGCTTCGAATACGGCTACTCGCTCGGCAACCCGGACGCACTGGTGTTGTGGGAGGCGCAGTTCGGTGACTTCGTCAACGGCGCGCAGACCGTCATCGACGAGTTCATCTCCTCCGGTGAGGCCAAGTGGGGCCAGCTCTCCGAGGTCGTGCTCATGCTCCCGCACGGTCACGAAGGCCAGGGCCCGGACCACACCTCCGGTCGTATCGAGCGCTTCCTCCAGCTGTGTGCCGAGGGTTCGATGACGGTGGCGGTCCCCTCCACCCCGTCGAACTACTTCCACCTGCTGCGCCGGCACGCCCTGGACGGCATCCGCCGCCCGCTGGTGGTCTTCACCCCGAAGTCCATGCTGCGCAACAAGGCCGTGGTCTCCGAGATCGAGGACTTCACCGACAACAAGTTCCGCACCGTGCTGGAGGAGCCCACCTACGAGTCGGGCAACGGTGACCGCTCGAAGGTCAAGCGCGTGCTGCTGACCTCCGGCAAGATCTACTACGAGCTGGTAGCGGAGAAGCAGAAGCACAACCGCGACGATGTCGCCATCGTGCGGACCGAGCAGCTGTACCCGATCCCGAAGTTCCGTCTCAACGAGGCGCTCGAGGGATACGCGAACGCCACCGATCTGGTGTGGGTCCAGGAAGAACCCGCCAACCAGGGTGCGTGGCCGTTCTTCGGCCTGAACCTGCCGGAGATCCTCCCGGCCCGGTTCGGCAAGCTGCGCCGCATCTCGCGCCGCGCCATGTCGGCCCCGTCCTCGGGTTCGTCGAAGGTGCACGCCGTGGAGCAGCAGGAGATCATCACCGAGGCGTTCGCGCCGACCGTGTAATCACCGAAACCCCGTGCGGGGCCGGATCTCTCATCGAGGGGTCCGGCCCCGCGCCGTTTCCCGGCCGCCCGCCCCGGCGACTTCTGATCCATGGCCAGACATGGAGGGGCACGCCACCGCGCAAACCGCTCGGTGACCCATTCTGTGCTTGCGAAGGCTGCCCGGAATTCGTTAGCGAAGCTCACCTGTTTCAATGGGGTGTGACATCCGAATCGCAAACACACGCCGCGCTGCCGGAGATCGCGCGGGTCAGGGGGCTGCTGTTCCGGGTTCCGCCCGTGCGGAGCCGGGTCGGGGCGGGGGTGCGGTCCGCTGCGGCCTTCGCGGTTCCGGCGGCGCTGGTGGTGGGGGCGGGGCACCCGCAGGAGGCGCTGTTCGTGACGTTCGGGGCGTTCGCGGTGATGTACGGCGACGGGCGGCCGATTCGGGTGCGCGGGTCCATGGTGGCGATCGCGGGGCTGGCATTGCTGGTTTCGACGACGCTGGGTGCGATCGCCGGGCGGGCGATGGGCGGCGGCACCGCGGCGGCGATGGTCACCACGGTGCTGATGACCGGGATCGCGGTGGCCAGCGTGGCGGTGATCGGCGCGCTGCGGGCCGGGCCGCCGGGGCCGCTGTTCTTCGCGTTGACCGCCTCGGCGGGGATGGTGGCCGCCGAGGCTGGAGTGCCGATCGCGACGATTACCGGCTTCGCCGCCCTGGGCTGGATTTCCGCGCTGGCGGTGACCGGAATCAGTGTGGCCCTGGACTTTCGGCGCGGCGCGCGGTGGGTGCGGCCGCCGGTGCCGAGCATCGGGTACCGGCTGCGCCGGGCCGCCTCACCGCATTCGCACGCCTCGACCACGACCGTCCGGGTATTCGTGGCGTGTGCGATCGCGGGCGCGGCCGGGTTGGCGATCGGCTCGCTGCGGCCCTATTGGGCGGTGATCGCGGCGCTGGTCATTCTCGGCACCGGCCCGGATCGAGTTCGCGGGCACGCCAAGGCGATTCACCGGCTCGCGGGCACCTGTGCCGGGCTGTTGCTGTTCGCGGGCCTGTGGATGCTGCATCCATCCGGCTACGGCCTGGTCGCCATGCTGACCGTGCTCATGTTCGGCATCGAACTGTTCATCGCCGGGAACTACGCGATCGCGGTCACCTTCCTCACCCCGACCGCGCTGTTCGCCGGCGGCGCGGGCAGTTTGAGCGGCTCGGCCGGACCGATGATCCGAGATCGCTTCCTGGAGACCGTAATCGGCGTGATCGTGGCCGCCATCGCGTTGAACGTGGTCGACCGCCACGCGCACCGGCGCGGCCTGCACTGGTCCGAGCGCCGGGTCCGAGCGCTGACCACGCGACTGGCCACGACCGACGAGCCCGGCGACACCCTGCGGCACAGCTTGGATTTCGAGCTCACCGGATACGCGATGGCCGGAATCGATTGCGCGCACAATGATTCGGAGTGGATCAAGGAGCGCTGGCCCGAGCATTCGGCGCTGCTCGCCCACGGGCGCAAGCTACTGGAGCACGCCCGCTGACCGGGCCGCCCGCAACCAGTCCGGGAATTCGGCGAGCAGGCGCGAGTACAGCTCCGCGTCGGTGAGCTGGTCGATATCGTCGACGGCGAAGAAGCCGGCATTGTCGACCAGCCGGCCGTCCATTTCGTCCATGGTGCGCAGTAGCCCGTAGTTGGCCCGGCCGAGACCGACGAATTGCCAGAAGGCCGGCAGCGCCGCGGCTTCGCGCATGAGGGCGGCGATTTCGCGTTTCTTGCTGAAGCCGCCGTCGGTGAAGAACAGCACCAGGGTGGGGGTGCCGCCGGGACGCAGGCCGGCGATGATCTCGCCCATGATGGGCAGTTCGTGATTGGTGCCGCCGAGCGGGGTGTAGTCGATGCCGCCGTGCGTGCCGGACAGGTGCAGGTAGGTCTCGACCCACTCGTCCACGGTCGCCACGGTGATATCGGGGAGCTTGGCGAAGCCGACCGCGTAGAGGTACGGCTCGAGCTTGCCGTCGTCGTCGAGTTGGATGGCGACCGGGACCATGCGCTGCACGACGCGGTGCACCACCCGGGTGTTGTAGAGCTTGGACATGCTGCCGGTCTTGTCGACGACCAGCACGACCCGGGCGCGGACGCGCTCGGCGCCCTTGGTGAGCAGCACTTTCGCGACTTCGCGCTTGCGCAGGTCGAGGCGTTCCCGTTTCTCCAGCGACAGCTTCTCCTCACCGGGTGCGGTGCGGACCTCGCCGGGCTCGTCGTCCACGCTCACCCCGTGATCGGTGACGAGCGCGGCGAATCCGCCCGCATACCCCTGCCCGACCGCTCGCAGCTTCCAATCCGCGCCGCGTCGATACAGTTCCAGCCCGATCACCACGGATTCGCTGGAGAGCCCCTCGATCACGTACTCGCCCAGCGGATTCCCCGCGCCGTCGTGCACGAGCAGCTGGGGCGGGGCGAACCCGCCGAAGCTGGTCGCGGGATCCGGCAAGGTCAGCACCACTCGGACCTGTGCGATCTCCGCCGGCACCGCGGCGAACGAAATCCGCAGCGCGCCCGACGTTCCCGCCTCGAGCCGCACCCCCGGCCCCGTCGCCTGATTGAAGAAGACGAAGTCGGCGTCGGACCGGACTTTTCCGTCCGCGCGCACCAGCAGCGCCGAAACATCAACGCCCGCAATCGATCGCGCCGAGACCACCACCTCGCCCGCCTCGACCGCCACGTTCTGCCCTTTGACCAGTACCGTCACGGTCCGCTCCCGTTCATCTCAACCTCGGTCAGCAGCCTACAAAACAGTGGCCCGCCCGGTGCCGCACACCGGACGGGTTCACAGACCCCGGCCGCGGCGGCGCGGAGGGCTTGTGGCGGACATGCTCCAAGCCGTATATTCCACGTGGAATATTTGGCGCGGAAGAGTGGAGGATGCCGTGAGCGGGAAGCAGGCGGGGCCGGTGTTGACACCGTTGGCGGTCTCGGTGCTCGCGCTACTGGAGGAGAACCCGATGCATCCGTACGAGATGTATCAACTGCTGATGAACCGGCACGAGGACGAGCTGGTGAAGATCAAACCCGGCTCGCTCTACCACACCGTGGCCCGCCTGGCCGAGCAGGAACTGGTGGTCGCCGAGGGGACGGATCGGGCCGGTAACCGGCCGGAACGCACCACCTACCGGATCACCGGCGCGGGCACCGCGGCGCTGCGCCGGCGCATCGCCGACATCCTGCGGCAGCCCGTACAGGAGTACCCGATCTTCCCCGTCGCCCTGGCCGAAGCGCACAATTTGCCGGTGGACGAGGTCACCACCCTGCTCCGCGAACGCATCACCTGGATCGAAGGCCGACTCGCCGAGTACGACGCGCTGCGCGAATGGGCCCGATCCCGGGCGGTGCCGCGTCGGTTCTGGGCGGTCATCGACTACGTGGCCGCACTCACCGCCACCGAGGCGGAGTGGGTACGCCGGTTCATCGCCGATATTTCGAGCGGCGCGCTGGAGTGGGAGGACTTCGATCCCGCCACCGGTGAGCGCACCTCCACCTGCGCCGCCCCACTGGGCCACGACTGGGCCGCCACCCTCACCGCCGAGGACCTCGAGTCCGTCCGGAGAGGCGGTGCCCGATAAACCTTCCGCCCCAACTCGTTTCCGACTACCTCATGCCACCGGCGGCCACGCGCCTCGCGGCCGCCCATCCGGGACAGGAACGTAATCCATGACCACACAACGCAATCCGTGGCTGGCGCTATACGCGCTGGTCGTCGGGTTCTTCATGATCCTGCTGGATATGACCATCGTCGCGGTGGCCAATCCGGCGATCATGAAGGCCTTCGACGCCGATATCAACAAGGTCATCTGGGTGACCAGCGCCTACCTGCTCACCTACGCGGTGCCGCTGCTGGTGACCGGCCGCCTCGGAGATCGCTACGGCCCCAAGAACATCTACCTGCTCGGCCTGTTCGTCTTCACCGCCGCTTCGCTGTGGTGCGCGCTGTCGGGCTCCATCGAGATGCTGATCGCGGCCCGCGCCGTGCAGGGCCTCGGCGCGGCGCTGATGACGCCGCAGACCATGGCCGTCATCACCCGCACCTTCCCGCCGGACAAGCGCGGCGCGGCCATGGGCCTGTGGGGCGGCGTGGCCGGTCTGGCCACCCTGGTCGGCCCGATTCTCGGTGGCGCCCTGGTGGATTGGAAGGGCTGGGAGTGGATCTTCTACATCAACGTGCCGATCGGCATCATCGCCTTCGGGCTCGCGGTGTGGCTGGTGCCGTCGCTGGACACCCATGAGCACAAGTTCGATCTGGTCGGCGTGGTGCTGTCGGCTGCCGGAATGTTCCTGCTGGTCTTCGGTATTCAGGAGGGCAATACTCGCGATTGGGACGGCGTCATCTGGGGCATGATCATCGCCGGTATCGCGGTGCTGCTGGTGTTCGTCTGGAACCAGTCGCGCAATACCGGTGAACCGCTGGTGCCGCTCAGCCTGTTCAAGGATCGCAATTTCGCGCTCTCCAGCCTGGCCATCGCGGCCATGGGTGCGGCGGTGACGGCGACCTTCGTGCCGTTCTACTTCTACCTTCAGCAGGTGCGCGACATGTCGCCGACCAAGTCGGCCCTGGTGCTGGCTCCGATGGCGATTCTGACCGGCGTGTTCGCCCCGGTCATCGGCAAGCTGTCGGACAAGATGCCGCCGCGGGTGCTGCCGACCGCGGGCTTCCTGACCTTCGCGGCCACCATCTTCGGGTTCGCGGCACTCATGAAGCCGGACGCCTCGATCCCCGCGTACCTGGTGCTCGCCGGTATCGCCGGTATCGCCAATGCCTGCATCTGGGCGCCGCTGGCCTCCATCGCCACCCACAACCTGCCGATTCACCAGGCGGGCGCGGGTGCGGGCGTGTACAACACCACCCGGCAGGTGGGTTCGGTGCTGGGTTCGGCGACCATCGCCGCGCTGCTGTCGGCCCGGATCGCCGCGCAGCAGCTGCCCAGCGGGCCGATCGGCGAGGGCACCGGCGGCGGTCTCGGCCACCTGCCGCCCGAGGTCAAGGCCGGCGTCATGGAGAAGCTGAGCACCGCGCTCAGCCAGTCCATGTACCTGCCGGCGGGCATCCTGTTGATCGGCGTGGTGGCTTCGGCGCTGTTCGTCGGCTTCGGTCAGCCCGGCGGGCAGGGTGCGCCCACGCTGGAAAAGGCGGATGCGGGGCACTGACGTTGCGCCGCTGAGTGATTCGACGGGCTCCCGCACCGGTGCGGGGGCCCGTCGCCGTCAGTAGACGAGGCCGATCAGCCGCGTCCAGTCGAGACGGATCTCGATCGGCATGTCGACGGTGGTCTCGCCGCTGATCGGGGTGAGGCGTTTGTGCGGGCGGTAGTGCCCGAGCACCAGCACGTGAGTCTGGATGGCGCTCACCCGATCTCGATCCATATAGACCAGCCAGTACCAGGGGATGCCCGCGAGCGCGTACTCCGCCTGTTTGTCGGCGACATCGACGCGTTCGGTCACCGGCGACACCACCTCGATGGCCACCTTCACCCGCGAGGCGGGCAGCGGCCCCACATCGTCGGGCGAGCCGGAGAAGACGGCGATATCGGGCCGCCGCAAGGTGACTCGCGGCCACTCCCACAGCGTGATGTCGGGATCCAGTCCGACCCACAGCCATCCGTCGTTGTACCTGCTCATGTGGGCTTCGGCGGCGGCTTCCAGCATGGCGGCGATGCACCGGGCGGCATTGCGATGCGGCGGTGGCGGCGTTTCGGCGCGCACCACATCGCCGTTCACCACCTCGACCAGCCGGCAGAAATCGCGGGGCAATTTCTTCCAGATGTCGAGCGTGATCGGTTCCGGTTGCAGGTTTTCCGCCCGCGCCCACTCCAGCACTCCGGCCATGCGCAATTCCGCCTCTCCGTGACTTCAGCGCACAACTCGGGTGCCGTCGACCGTCATGCACGCGCCGGTAGTCGGGTGCCGGACCAATTTCGGCCGTACCCGACGAAATACCCTCACCTCACGAAAACAGCTGTCACCTTGCCATCAAACGGCCTGGCCGGTACGCAACTCACCCAACTCGCACCGAAATCGATGGATATCCCGTCGCACCGTCGGGAACCACGTCCTGACGCTTGTCCGTTTGGGTTTCGCCCGCGTGGTCGGTGGCGCGTGCCCAGATGGTGTGCAGGCCGGGCGTGGCGTCCCACTCGTAGACCCACTGCCGCCAGGTGTCCGCCGATGGTTCGGCGGCCAGGCGCGCGGGCTGCCATTCGCCTTGATCGACGCGCACCTCGACGCCCTGGATACCGCGATGCTGCGCCCAGGCGACGCCCGCCACGGCGATCTTGCCTGCCGTCAAGGAGGCGTGCCCGGTGGGAGTGTCGATACGCGTCCCGGTCTTGATCGGGCCGTACGCGGACCAGCCGCGTTTGGTCCAATACGCTTGGGCGCGATCGAATCTGGTGATCTCGAGTTCGGTCACCCACTTGGTCGCCGACACGTATCCGTACAGGCCGGGGACCACCAGGCGGGCCGGGTACCCGTGTGCGGTGGGTAGCGGTTCGCCGTTCATGCCGACGGCCAGCAGGGCATCGCGGCCGTCCATGAGGACCTGCAACGGGCTACCCGCGGTGAAGCCGTCGATGCTGCGGGACAACACCATATCGGCGTCGGCATGCGGACCCGCCTCGGCGATAAGGTCTTTCAGCGGATAGCCGAGCCACAGGGCATTGCCGATCAGATCACCGCCGACCGGATTCGACACACAGGTGAGGGTGACCAGCCGTTCCACCGGGGTGCGGGACGCGAGATCGTCATAGCTCAAACGGATTTCGCGATCCACCATGCCGTGAATGCGCAGCGACCAATCGGCCTTGCTGACCTGCGGGACGGTCAGAGCGGTGTCGATGCGGTAGAAGTCCGAGTTCGGCGTGACATACGACGCGAGCCCCGGAACCTTCAGATCAGCCCCCGGATCCACCGCGACGGCCGGTCCGCTCGGCGGCGGCAATTGCACCTCGGCCCGCTCCCCCGACACATCCCGTGACCGCACCCCGATTACCCGTCCGAGCACACCGGCGCCGATGCCGACCGCCGCGGCGGTGGCGAGACCCTTCAGCACCTGCCGGCGTTCCAACTCCACGTCGCTGGGTTCGGTGACGGCTTCGAACTCGCCGATCCGGCGAATCAGGCTGCGCAACACCATGATTCCGACGGCTACGCCGAAGATCGAAGGCAGTGCCCAGGTCCAGCTCGCATGCGGCCGGCTCACCGCGGCGATCGTCGCGCCCAGCCCGAAGACCCCGAAGAGCACCGACCCGATCGGCCGCGAAACCCGTTCGACGAGCCCGGCCACTCCCGCGACCACCAGGGCGACCAGGCCCATGAGCGTGAACAGCACCAGCTTGTCATTGGTCCCGAAGCTGTCGATCACCCACTCGCGCAACCCATCCGGCGTGTGATCGACGATCGTGGCCCCGGCCGCCTGCAACGGCGTGCTGTCGGAACTGATGAACACAGCCACCACTTCGGCGACGCCGAGAATCAGGACGCCCGCCGCCACTCCACTCGCAATACGTAGTTCGCGCCCGGTCACGAATCCGACCCTACTGCCGGGCCGGGCTCACGAACGGGCGCGAATGATGACGTTACGGTGACGCCTAACTACCCCTTGTTCCCCGTGTAGTTGATCATCCACGGCACGGAGTACTTGTCGTTCACCATGGCGAAGGCTTCGGCCCACTCGGTCGGGCCGTACGGCATGGTCACCTCGCCGCCGGCGGCGAACTCATTGAACAGGCGTTCGGCCTCTTCCGCGGAATCGACCTCGAGCTGGACCGTGAAGCCCGCCCGCGTGTTGTCGACTTCCTGTCCGGGCGGGCAATCCGAGCCGTAAAGGAAATTGGTGTCGCTCAACGGGAGCGCCACGTTCGCGACCCGTGCGCCGAACTCCGCGGGCATCTCCCCCGCGCCATCCATATCGCTGAATCGAGTCATCCGCAGTTCGCCGCCGAGGACGGAGGCGTAGAAGACGAAAGCTTCCTCGCAATTGCCGTTGAAGACGAGGTACGGGTTGGTCCGCAGCATGTGGTGCTCCTTGGTCGATGGCCTCTGGATCGGGTCGTAACCCACTCACCAGCTACGACGGTACCCCCGCCGGAAAGTCATCGGTCTCGGGGCAAAATTCCGCCTGCGCACGAAAAAGGCGCTGCCGGTACGCAACCGGCAGCGCCTGCCTCGAATTCGGGGGTTCGGGGCCTTGCCCCCGAGACCATTCCCCTACAACTAGGAGTTGTAGATCGCGTCTACATCAGCCGCGTACTGCTTCATCACCACATTGCGCTTGAGCGACATCTTCGGGGTGAGCTCCCCGCCCTCCTGGGTCCAATCGACCGGCAGGATGCGCACCTTCTTGATCGCCTCGGCGTGCGACACCAGCTTGTTGGTGTTGGCGACCGCCTCGTTGATCTCGGCGACCAGCGCCGGGTTCTCGATCAGATGCTCGATGGTGGTCTCCGCGGAGATCCCGTTGCGTTCCTTCCAACCCGGCAGCGCCTCCGGATCGAGGGTGACGAGCGCGCCGATGAACGGCTGCCCGTCGCCGACCACCATCACCTGGCTGATCAGCGGGTGCTGGCGCAGCGAATCCTCGAGCATGGCCGGGGAGACGTTCTTGCCGCCCGCGGTGACCAGGATTTCCTTCTTGCGACCGGTGATCGCGATGAATCCCTGCTCGTCGATGGCGCCCAGGTCACCGGTCTTGAACCAGCCGTCGGCGTCGAACGCGTCGGCGGTGGCCTCCGGGTTCTTCCAGTAACCGGCGAACACCACCGGACCCTTGATCAGCAGTTCGCCGTCCTCGGCGACCTTGGCGGCGTGCCCCGGCAGCGGACGGCCGACCGAGCCGACCTTGATGTGCTTGGGGGTGTTCACGCTGACGGCCGCGGTGGACTCGGTCAGACCGTAGCCCTCGTAGATGGTGACGCCCGCGCCGCGGAAGTAGTGGCCCAGCCGCGCACCCAGCGGTCCACCGCCGGAGACGGCCGACGCGCACTGCCCGCCCATGGCCTCGCGCAGCTTGCTGAAGACCAGCTTGTCGAGCACGGCGTGCTTGAGCTTGAGCACCAGCCCTGGGCCGCCGGACTGCAATGCCTGGCTGTATTCGATGGCGACCTCGGTGGCGAAGTCGAAGATCTTGCCCTTGCCGCCGTCGTGCGCCTTCTGCTTCGCGCCGTTGAACACCTTCTCGAATACGCGCGGCACCGAGAGGATGAAGTCCGGCTTGTACTGCCCGAACTGCTCGACCAGCGTGGACCAGTCGGCGGTGTGCGCGACGGTGACGCCGGCGTCGAACGCGGCCAGCGCGACGGCGCGGGCGAAGACGTGCGCCAGCGGCAGGAACAGCAGCGACTTGCGGCCGGGCCGCAGGAATTCGCTCATGGCCGAGCGGTCGGCGGCCGATTCGGCGTACAGGTTGGCATGCGAGAGCATGACGCCCTTGGGCCGGCCGGTGGTGCCGGAGGTGTAGATCAGGGTGGCCGGGGAGGCGGCCTTCACCTGGGCGCGGCGCTCGTGCACCACGGAATCGTCAAGGGCCGCACCGCGTTCGGTGAGGGTGGCGATGGCGCCCTGGTCGATTTGCAGCACCTCGGCCAGATCCGTCAGCCCGCCCTCGATCTCGGCGATGGTGGCGCGATGCTTCGAGTTCTGCACCACGGTGAGCTTGGTGGCGGAGTCCTCGAGGATCCAGCGCGCCTGCTCGGCCGAGGAGGAGTCGTAGATGGCGACGGTGCAACCGCCGGCGGCCCAGATGGCGAAGTCCAGCACGACCCAGTCGTAGGAGGTGGCTGCCATGATGGCGACGCGATCGCCGAGCTCGATGCCCGAGGCGACGAGGCCCTTGGCCACACCGGTCACGGTCTTCGCGAACTCGGTCGCCGTGACGTCGTTCCAGCCGCCCTTACCGTTCGGAGTGTTGAAAACGACCAGGTCGGGCGTTTGCTCCGCATGCCGGAAGGCGCCATCGGACATATTGGCGTTTTCCGGGATGGTGTAGGTAGCCGGGACTTCGAACTCTCGCATCGCTGCCCTTCCACAGTGGGTTTACTCGCGGGTAATTTACGCCACGTCTGTTGGTAACGCCCGGCGGGATCACCCCAACGGATTCCCGCTATCACGCCGGACGGTCGGAGCAAGCTCCGCCGGCCCATTCTATGGACCGTGTTCGCGCAGCTCACACCATTCCCCCGCCGCCCGGCCGCGTTCGCGCTCGAACCGCCGCCGGGCCGCGCTCGGGTCAGGCCGACTTGGCCGGTGCGGGCCGCAGCGCCTGTCGCAGGAACTCACCCAGCTCGCGAGTGACCGCGGCCGCCGGGGCCACCAGGGACGCCTGCAACTGGGAGACGTGCCAGAGGCCGCGGGTCTCGGTGAATTGCACCGACACGCCGGCCGCCTCCAGTTTCGCGGCCAGCCGCACACATTGGGCGTGCAGCAGCTCGTCCACATCGGCCTGCACGTAGGTCGGCGGCAGGCCGGCCAGCTCCGCCAGCAGCGGGGCGTAGCCGGTGTCATAGCTGTCGCCGTCACCCAGATAGGCGGCGGCGCAGGCCCGCGACCACGGCTTGTTGATGACCAGATCGCGGTGACGGTCCGGGATTTCGTTCGGATCGGTCCACGGCGCGATCAAACCGAGGGCGGCGGGGACGAACCCGTGCCGGTCGCGCAGGCGTTCGGCCAGCGCCAGCGACAGTCCGCCGCCCGCCGAATCACCGGCCACCGCAATGCGTTCCGGCTCGAAACCGGAGGCGACCAGCTCCAGGAAGGCCGCCTCGGCATCGTCGAGGGCCGCCGGATACGGATGCTCCGGGGCCAGCCGGTAATCCAGAACCTGTACGGCACAACCGGTTTCGCGGGCCAGGTAGGCGGCCAGCGCCCGATGGGTGGCCGGCGAACCGACGGTGTAGCCGCCCCCGTGCAGGTACAGCACGGTCGCGGTGTCGGCCACCGGGCCGACCGACACCCGCTCGGCGGGACGGCCACCCAGGCGGATCCGCTCCACATGGGTGCCCCGGGGCGCGCGCTGGGCGGGCGCTCCGGCGTTCATCAGCGCCCGCTGCACCTGGAACGGCAGCTTGTGATGCAGCATCACCCGGAAGACCGGATTCAGCAGCGTACGGGCAAGGGGCAGTGGCAGATTCAGTTCTGGCATATCCGAATTCCTACGGCAGGAAGCGCTTCTGAACCACCGCGGAGATGCGCTGGTAGTAAGACGCCGTGGTACGTACGAAGAGGTCGAGAGCCTTTGCCTCCCAGCCGATCAGCACCCGGCCGTGCCCCCTGCGCACGCCCTCGGTGATGACCTGCGCCGCCATTTCCGGCGTGTGCAGGGCCAGCTGCTTGTCGAACAGGGCGGCCAAGTTCTTCTGATCCAGGCCGTCGGCGACGGTGGCATTGCGCGCCACCGCGGTCTTGATGCCGCCGGGGTGCACGCAGGTCACCTTGACCGGCTGGCCGCTCATCAGCATCTCCTGGCGCAGCGCCTCGGTGAAGCCGCGCACCGCGAACTTGGCGGCGTTGTAGGCGCTCTGGCCGGGGACGGCGATCAGGCCGAAGAGGCTGGATACGTTCACCACGTGGCCCGCGCCGGATTCGATCAGGTACGGCAGGAAAGCCTTGGTGCCGTTGACGACTCCGTAGAAGTCGACGTCCATGATGCGGTCGATGTCCTTGAAGGACGTGTTCAGCACGTCGCCGTGGTGGGCGATACCGGCATTGTTGTAGATCTGGTTGACCTTGCCGAAGTGCTTGTTGACCTCGTCGGCGTAGACCAGCACGGCCTCGCGCTCGGCGACGTTCAGGCGATCCGACTTGATCTGGACGCCGTACTTCTCGCAGCGCCGCACGGTTTCGGCGAGACCCACGGTGTCGATATCGGAGAGCGCCAGGTTAGCGCCGCGCCGGGCCAGGTTCTCCGCCAGCGCCCGGCCGATGCCGGAACCCGCGCCGGTGATGACACAGACCTTGCCCTGGAAGTAAGCATCGTTGCTCACGGTTACCACTTTCGGTTGTCGAGGATGGCTTAGACGGCTTGCGCGACGGGCGCGGCGGAGGTGGTCTCGTAGGCGGCCACGTCGAACTTCTCCAGCAGGCTACGGAATCGGAAGGTGAAGTCCGGCCACAGCGTGGTGTTGTTGCCGTGCTTGTCGAGGTACCAGGAGGCGCAGCCGCCGGTGCTCCACACGGCATTGCCGAGCTTGCGCTGGAGTTCGGCGTTGTACTCGTCCTGGACGTCCTTGCGGACCTCGACGGTGCGCAGCTTCAGCTTGTCGAACTGCGCCACCGCGTCGGCGATGTAGTTGATCTGCGATTCGATCATGTACACCATCGAGGTGTGGCCCAGGCCGACGTTCGGGCCCAGCATGAAGAACAGGTTCGGGTAGTTGTGGATGGCCGAACCCTTGTAGCCCTGCTGGCCGATTTCGTCGAACACCTCGGCGAGGGTGCGGCCGTCCTTGCCCGAAACCGTCTCGTAGGCAGGGGAATCGGTGACGTGGAAGCCGGTGGCCACGATGATGGCGTCGATCTCACGCTCGGTGCCGTCCTTGGTGACGATCGATCCGGCCTTGATCTCCTGGATGCCGTCGGTCACCAGCTCCACATTGTCGCGGCCCAGCGCCGGGTAGTACTCGTTGGAGATCAGCATGCGCTTGCAGCCGATCCGGAAGTCGGGGGTGACCTTCTTGCGCAGTTCGGGATCGCGCACCTCGGCGAAGATCTTTGCCCGCGCGATGGTTTCGAAGATGCGCATGGCGGGCGGGAACTTGGCCAGGCCCACCACCTGGGTCTCGCGCGCGGCGTAGATGGCGGCGCGGGAGAGCGCCTGCACGCCCGGAATATGTTTGAAGGCAAAGCGTTCCACGCCCAGGTACGGGCGGTCGGCGCGGGGCAGCAGCCACGGGGCGGTGCGCTGGTACACGTCCAGGTGCGCGACCTTGCCCGCGATGGCCGGGACGATCTGAATGGCCGAGGCGCCGGTGCCGATCACGGCGACGCGCTTGCCGTCGAGCTTCGAGTCGTGGTCCCAGCGGGCGGAGTGGAAGATCTCGCCCTGGAATTCGTTGATGCCCTTGATATCCGGCAGGTTCGGCTCACACAGCGCGCCGATGGCCGAGACCACGATGTCGGCGGTGAACGGCCCCTGCGAGGTCTGGATCTCCCAGCGCGCCTCGGCGTCGTTCCACTGCGCCCCGGTCATCTCGCAATCGAAGATGTGCTTGTCGCGCACGCCGTACTTGTCGGCGACGCCCTGGATGTAGCGCTGGATCTCCGGCTGCTTGGAGAACGAGCGCGACCATTCCGGATTGAGCGCGAAGGAGTACGAGTAGAGCTGCGAAGGCACATCGCAGGCCGCGCCCGGATAGGTGTTGTCCCGCCAGGTGCCGCCGACGTCGCCGCCGCGCTCGAGCACCAGGAAGTCGTTGCGCCCCTGCTGGCTCAGCCGGATGGCGAGCCCCAGCCCGGAGAACCCGCTGCCGACGATGATGACATGCGCATGCCGGGTGTCCCGGTTGCCGACAGCTTTGTCTGTAACCTTGCGACTCATGTACCTAACCCTAGGTGCTTATTGAGTAGGAGTCAACAGTATTGACTCGCGTTCAGTAGGATAGGCCCTGTGAGCAAGGAACGCAGCACCACCAGCGCCGAAAGCGGAACCAAGCGCACCCGCCTGAGCCCCGAGGACCGCCGCCGCCAGCTCATCGACCTCGGCGTGGAGATGCTCCGCGGCCGCTCCCTGGAAGACGTCTCCATCACCGAGATCGCCGACCAGGCCGGCATCTCCCGCGGCCTGCTCTTCCACTACTTCCCCACCAAACAGGACTTCCACCTGGCCATCATCAAGCACGCCAACGCCGAACTCCTGGAACGCACCGCCCCCGACCCCGCCCTCGACCTCTACGCCCGCCTCCGCGACTCCATAGAGCGCTACGTCGACTACGTAACCGAGAACCGCACCTCCTACCTGGCCCTGCTCCGCGGCCCCGCCAGCGCCAGCCCCGAACTCACGGCAATGGTCGACGCCCACCGCAACGCCCAGGTCTCCCGCATCCTCACCGAAGCCCCCATCCCCCTGGACGATTCAGACCTCCCCCGACTGACCCTCGCAGTCCGAGGCTGGATCGCCTTCGTAGAAGAAACCACCCTCACCTGGCTCCGCGAAGAACCCATCACCCGCGAAACCCTCATCGACATGCTCGTAGACTCCCTCACCGCCCTGACCCTGCACCCCCTCCTGGTCACCGCCCTACGCCCCTGATCCCCCGCAACGCGGACTCCGCGCGCACTAGGATGGATTCGTGACGGTGCGCGCCAAGATCTGTGGGATCCGATCCGAGTCCGACCTGCGCATTGCCGTGGCCGCAGGTGCCGACGCCGTCGGATTCATCTGCGGGGTAACGCATTTCAGCGAAGACGCATTGGAACTCGACGTCGCGAAGCGGCTTTCGGCGCTGGTCCCGCCCTTCGTCAACCGGGTGCTGGTCACGCATCTGGAAGACGCCGAAGCGATCACCGAGCTCGCAGCTCGGATCGATGCCGACACCATCCAGGTGCACGGCCTGGTCACCCCGGAGACCGTCCGCCGCGTCCGGGAACTGGCCGGTGGGCGGAAGATCCTCAGGGCGGTACATGTCACCGGAGCGGATGCGCTCGAATCCGCGCTCGCGACCGCCGCCGACTGCGATGCGGTACTGCTGGATTCGCGTACGGCCAGCCGCCTCGGCGGCACCGGCAAGACCCATGATTGGTCCATCAGTGCGGCCATTGTGCGCGCGCTCGCCGAACTCGGCCGGCCGGTCATCCTGGCGGGCGGCCTGAATGCCGGAAATGTCGCCGATGCCATCGGCGCGGTACGGCCGTCCGCCGTCGATGTGAACAGCGGGGTCGAAACCGTCAGTGGCGATAAGGATCCGAAGTCCTGCGAGCTGTTCGTTTCGGCGGCCCACCGGAATTCGGAGTCGATCGAACTTCCAGCCCGATAGCCAGCAGCACCAAAGTTCCCGCCCCGAGTACGGCGGGCGTGAGCTGGGTTCCGGTCACCACCGCGCCGACGATCGACGCGCTGATCGCCTCGTTCAATCCGACAATGCCGGCGGTCGGCGCATCGACGGTGCGGAGCGACCACCAGTAACAGACGAAACCAGGCCCCAAAAAGCATGCGCCGATGGCGATCAGCGCGAGGGCCGCGGCGCCCTCGGGTGGCGCGATCAGCAGCAATGGCAGGCCGAGCATCGAGGCGACCGCCAGTTGCAACCCCGCCGACGCCACCGATCCACGCGCCGGCGAGGCGCGCGCCACCACCGTTATCAGCACTGCGACACACGCGGCGCTGCACAGTGCCAGCACACACCCCAGCAGCACCCCGGCGCCCGACAGCGTGCCGGGATGTCGACCCGACACCAGCAGAATCGCCAGCGCAACCAGCGAAAGCTCCACCACGACAACAAAACTCAACGATCGTCGCCGGGTGACGAGCCGGACGCCGATGAGCAGTACCGGCGCGGTCAGGTGTAACGCCACCATCATCGGCAACGGCCCGATGTGCAGCGCTGCCATATACAGCGCGAGATTGACCACCTCCAGCACGCCCAGCCGCACGTACAACCGCCAGTCGGCACGGAAGATCCGCCCGGGATGGTCGCCCCGCAACACCGCCGCCCCGAGTACGGCCACCGACCCCCCGGCCGCCACCAGCGCCGCCGAGGTGAATCCGGTGCGCGCCACCGCGGCGATCAAGGCACTCGATATCCCCCACAGGCTGGTGCCGACCAGCAGCAGCCCGATGGATCGGTAGCTCGTCACGCCAGTAGGAACGACACGATCGGCAGCGCCAGCGCGGTGTAGCCCGCGAACACGGCGGCGGCGATCCCGCGCTTGGAGGCCGTCGGAAATCTCGTCGTCACCGCCGCCAACGTCCCCAGCGCGACGAAGAGCATGCCCCACACCACCAGCGCGCGACTGCCGATCTTGCCCAGATCGTCGCCGAAACCGATGGCAAGCGTGGCAATCGTCAATCCCGCCGCCCCACCCAGCCCGAACGAGGCCGCGCCCGCCAGGCTGTTCATCACGACCGACCGTCCCCGCAGGGACACCACCCGCTACGCATCGGCGTGGTGCCTGCCCTGGTCCCGGCAGATCATGTCGAAAATTCGCGCCGGATTGACGTTCTCGTTCACCACCTGCCGCGCGCCGAGCATCGCCTCCAGCGCCTGGGTGGTGGCGAACGAGGTGACGAATCCTTCGGGCGAGGTTCGGAATCCGCCCCGATGCGTCTGTAACGGCCCCGTCTCCTGCAAGTCCAGCAACTCCGTCAACGCGTGCCGCACCACCGGATCGAAAATCGACTTGGGTTCCGCGGTCAGCAGCGCCCCGACAGTCAGATGCAAAGCCAGGTGCCGCCAGGTATCGGCGAAATCCCCACGACGGAACGGCTCCTCCTCGATCTGCGGATCACCGTTCCCGAGTCCTTCGAGCAGGCGATGCACCGCCAGATCCCGCGCCCGCTCGACCCGCCGTCCGCCCACCGCAGCGATCTCCGGACGTGCGAGCGCGGTCGCCACGTGTGCACTCGCGTAGAGCGGCTGCACTCGCGGATCGTGATCGAGCATCGACTCGATCAGAAACCCGGTGCCGCGCAGGACCGTTTGCGCCACGTTCTCGTCGGACACCGCGAGCGGAGCCAGGGCCTGGATCGCATTGGCGGTCGAGGTGATCGATACCGGTCCCACCCGGTCCGAGAGCCGCCAGCCTCCGGTCGCGGCATCGGCCTCGGCCAGCAATGCGTCCCGGCACGCGCCGACATCCGAATCCGCTTCCGCCGCGCCGAGGCAGTGCAGTGCCCGCAGCCGCCAGGAGAGATCAATCGGAGTCCGAAATGCCCACTCGCCGCGCTCATCCCGCTGAATCACCGATTGCCGGACCAGTGCCGCCACCTCACTCACCCGTGGGATATCGCGACCCGCACGGGCCAGCGCACACACCACCTCGGCGGTGTTCTGCGGATTCGGCGGCACATCCGACACCCACCCTCACCCCGCACCGCCGTGCCCGTCCGGCAATTGGCTGCGCTGGAACCAATCCACCGCATCACGAATTCGTTCGTCCAGGTTGGACACGATCCCTCCCCGCCTACGAGTGCGCCCCCGCATCGCCCCGCCGCCCCGGGGCGTATTCGACACCCTACTCGCGCCCCCGCCCACTTCGACCGAAAAGCCCTGCACTACAACAACTCGGCGAGGATGCTTGGCGGAATGGGGAGTGAGACATTCGATGCGGGGAGCTTGGCCGCGGATCTGCAACGCGGAGTGGACGCCTATCTCGCCGAGCGAATCGAAGCCGCGTCCGCCTTGGCCCGGCGATTGCAGCCCGGTGTGGTGGTTGTCGAGGATGTGGACCTCATCGTGAAAGATCGCACCTGTACGCCGTCGGGGAATCCTGTGCTGTTCGGTCTGCTCGATGCCACGGCCGCGCTCACCCGGTCCCTGCTGGGCGGGCCGGACGGGCGGTGATCACAAGGCGTGGGCGTCGAGCCAGGTGCGGGCTACCGAGGCGGGGATGGCGTGGTTGTCGCGGACCTGGTGGATCATGTCGGCGAGTTCGGTGGTGCCGAGTTCGCCTGAGACGTAGTTGAGTTTGCGGAGTTGGTCGGCGGTCAGTGCGCCTTTGCGGATCAGAGCCAGGATGTCGGCGGCGCGGAGGGCGTACACGGGGTCGGCGAGGGACACCAGGCCGGACGAGCCGTCGGGGAGGAAGGCCGGGGGGCCGGAGAAGACGGCTAGTTGAATTTCGTGGCTCAGTACGGCTTTTCGCAGGTCGGCGTCGGTGGGGTAGGTGACCGGTTGGGGCAGGTCGCAGGCGTAGACGGTGTGGAGGGGGTCCAGGACGTCGCGGTGGGGGTCGAGGGGGGCTCGCATGGCGTCGAGAGCCGGGCCGATGGCTATGCCGACGGTGAGGTCGGGGCAGCGGGGAGCGAGATCTTTCAGAGTGGAGGGGAATTCGGGGGTGCGGGCGGCGGCTATGGCGACGGTGGGGCGGAGGTCGGTGCCGTCGGCGGGGTCGGAGACGGCGAGGCCCTCGGGGAGGGCGGCGTAGAGGGCGGTGGTGACGGCGTCGGGTTTGCGGGCCGAGGCGGAGGAGTCCAGGGCGGTGAGGAGGTCGCCGTTTACTTCGGGGGTTACCGCGACGGTGTTCGAATCCAGGGCGGCGAGTAGGGCTTTGCGGTCGCCCAGGGCGGGGGCGACGGTGGTGCGGGCGCCGGTGCGGGAGAGGGCCTGGGCGTAGATCTCGGCCAGGACCGTGGATTGGGGGGAATCACCGGCGCCGATGGTGAGTACCGGGCGGGTGTCGGAGCTGCCGCAGGCCGCGGCGGTGAGGGCCACGGTCAGGAGCAGGACGGCGGTACGCAGCGAAGGCACGGGCAATAGTTTGCCCTCCCGGTGCCCGGGAATCGGGGGTGGGGCACGCACGAAATCCGCGAAACGGACACGGGGAAGGCAGCGGTACGCGAGCGCACCAGGCAAGATGGACACCCTGGACGGCCCCGGTCGATCGATTCACCGGCCGGCGACCGCCACCCGAACTGCCCGGGACGTCGGAAGGACCAGCAGTGAAGTCCCTGCTCAGCAAGCGTGGCCGCGGTAGCGGGCTACGCCCAGCCCTCAAAGTCGCACAGGTACTCGCCGCCGCGGTCGCCCTGGCCGCCGCCATGGCGATGTCGGGGTGTGGCAATTCCGATCCGCTCTCCGGCGGGAAAGGCAGCTGCGACACCGACCCCAACCAGATCACGGTCGGTTCGGCTAACTTCCCGGAATCGGAGACCGTGGCCGACGTGTACGCGGAAGCGTTGCGTGCCAACGGCTTCAAAGTCGACACCAAACTGAATATCGGCAGTCGTGAGGCGTATGTGCCCGCGCTGCGCCAGTGCTCCATCGCACTGGTGCCCGATTACACCGGCAACCTGCTGCAATACCTGGACAAGGACGCCACCGCCGCCTCCGCCGCGGATGTCGACGCGGCGCTCACCGCCAAGCTGGGCGATCAGCTCGGCATCGGGACGCCCGCGCCGGGTGAGGATTCCGACGCCGTCGTCGTCACCCGCGCCACCGCGGACCGCTGGAATCTGAAGACCATCGCCGATCTGGCCGCGCATTCGGCCGAGGTGAAGTTCGCCGCCCCCGCCGAATTCCAGGAACGCCCGGGCGGGCTGCCCGGTTTGAAGAAGAACTACAACCTGGATATCTCGGCCGGCAATTTCGTGCCGATCGCCGACGGCGGCGGCCCCGCCACCGTGCGCGCACTGGTCGAAGGCCAGGTGACCGCGGCCGATATCTTCACCACCTCCCAAGCCATTCCCGCCAATAACCTGGTGGTGCTGGAGGATCCGAAGCACAACTTCCCGGCGCAGAACGTGGTGCCGCTGTTCAACTCCGCCAAGAAGAGCGACAAACTGCTCGCCGTGCTCAATGCGGTCTCGGCGAAACTCACCACCGCGCAGCTGATCTCACTGAACACCGCGGTATCGGGCAGCACCAAGACCGAACCGGCCGCCGCCGCCAAGAACTGGGTGGCCGCCCAGGGGCTCGACAAGCCGATCGGATAGGAGAAACCCGGTGTCCGATATCGAGTTCAGCGGCGTCAAGAAGACCTATCCGGACGGCACCACCGCGGTCGATCATCTGGATCTGCGCATCGAGTCCGGCTCCTTCACCGTGTTCGTCGGCCCGTCCGGCTGCGGTAAGACCACCTCCATGCGCATGATCAACCGGATGATCACCCCCACCGAGGGGACCATAACCGTTGCCGGACAGGATATTTCGAAGGTCGATCCGGTGCAGCTGCGCCTCGGTATCGGATACGTGATCCAGAGCGCGGGCCTGCTGCCGCATCGCACCGTCGTCGACAATGTGGCGACGGTGCCGATGCTGAAGGGCGTGCGGCGTAAGGAAGCCCGCAAGGCGGCGCTGGAGGTGCTGGATCGCGTCGGATTGGATCGCGGTCTCGCGGAACGGTATCCGGCGCAATTGTCCGGCGGGCAGCAGCAGCGGGTCGGCGTGGCCCGCGCACTGGCGGCGGACCCGCCCATCCTGTTGATGGACGAGCCGTTCAGCGCGGTCGATCCCGTGGTCCGGGCCGAACTGCAAACCGAAATGCTCAGGCTGCAAGCCGAATTGCAGAAGACGATCGTCTTCGTCACCCACGATATCGACGAGGCGGTGGCGCTCGGCGAACGCATCGCGGTCTTCGGCCCCGGCGGACGGCTTCAGCAATACGATGCCCCGCAATACGTGCTGGCTCAACCCGCCAACGATTTCGTGGCCGGTTTCGTCGGCCGCGATCGCGGCTACCGGGCACTGTCCTTCCGCGCGGCCGATCAAGTACCCCTGCACGACATCGTCACCGCCACGGTCGGCGAAATCGAAGCGCTGCGTTTGGAACTCGGGCAATGGGTGCTGCTCGTCGACGAATCCCGGCACCCGTTCGGCTGGATCGATGTGACCGGCGTGGAAGGCTATCGCGCCGGAAAACCCTTGCACGACAGCATGGCCGCCGGCGGATCTCTCTTCCCGCCCGACGGCGACCTGCGCCTGGCCCTCGACGCCGCCGTCTCCTCCCCCTCCGGAATCGGTGTGGCCGTGGACGATTCCGGTGCGGTGCGCGGCGGTGTCCTGGCCGGTGACGTGCTGGAGGTGCTGGCCCGCCAGCGCGCCGGCGAGGACAATCAACGCAACCTGCACTTCTTCGAGGAAGAAGCCCGCGAGTGAGGTACCTCCTCGACAACTTCGGTGAGATAGCGGGTTTCACCCGCACCCACCTGGTGCTCGCACTGCTGCCGCTGCTCATCGGGCTGGCCATCGCGATCCCGGTGGGTGCGCTCACTCACCGGGTGCCGTGGCTGCGCCGCGTCACGGTCACGGCTTCCGGTATCGCCTATACGATTCCGTCGCTGGCGCTGTTCGTCATCATTCCGCCGCTGATCGGCATCTCCACCATCGATCCGCTGAATGTGGTGATCGCCCTGACCATCTACTCGGTGGCGCTGCTGGTGGTGGCGGTCCCGGCCGCCCTGGATTCGGTGCCCGCCGCCGTACTCGATGCCGCCGACGCCATCGGCTACACCCGGCTGCGGCGCGCGCTCACCGTCGAATTCCCGCTCGCCCTACCGGTTTTCATCGCCAACCTGCGCGTGGTGGCGGTCACCAATATCTCCGCGGTGACCGTCGGCGCGCTGATCGGCGTCGGCGGCCTCGGCAAACTGTTCACGCAGGGGTATCAGCGCGACTATCCCGACGAGATCGTCGCCGGGATCATCGTGGTGCTGGTGCTGGCGCTCATCATGGACCGGCTGCTGTACCTGTTCGGGCGATTGGCCACCCCGTGGCTGACGAAAGGCCCCGCGCGATGAACCTTTTCATGGACGCCTGGAGCTACCTCACCACCGGCGCGAACTGGTCCGGGGAGACCGGCATCGGCATGCGCATCGCCCAGCACGTCTGGTACAGCTTCCTCACCGTAGCGCTGTCGGTGCTGATCGCGGTCCCGCTGGGCATGATCATCGGCCATACCCGCAGGGGCTCCGCGCTGGTGGTCGGATTCGCCAATGCCATGCGCGCCCTGCCCACCCTCGGCCTGCTCACCTTCTTCGTACTGCTCATGGGCCTCGGGCTGATCCCGCCGCTGCTGGCCCTGCTGACCGTCGGCATTCCGCCGCTGCTGGCGGGCGCGTACGCCGGCGTGGCGAATGTGGACCCCAATGTGGTGGATGCCTCCCGCGCCATGGGGATGACCGAATCGCAGATCCTGCTGCGCGTGGAACTGCCCAATGCGCTGCCGATCCTGCTCAGCGGTTTGCGCGCCGCGACATTGCAGGTGGTCGCCACCGCCACCATCGCCGCGTACGTGAACCTGGGCGGCCTGGGCCGCTACATCTTCGACGGCATCGGGCTCTACAAATACGACCGGGTGCTGGTCGGCGCGATCCTGGTGGCGGCGCTCGCGCTGCTGCTGGACGGCCTGCTCGCCTTCCTGGTCTGGGCCAGCGCGCCCGGCGTGCGGCGCTGGCGGCGACCGGGCGAGCTGGCCGCCCGGCCGGTGATCACCGCCGATCGACCGCGACTCGCAGAAAGTTCACAGCCGTCCACAGCAGAATGACCGCATGCAACCGGCACGCATCCTCGTGATCGAAGACGCCGAGGCCATTCGGACGGCCGTCGGCGCGGGCCTGACCGGGGCCGGGCACGAGGTGCTCGAACGCCCGGACGGTGCGGCGCTGGAACAGGAGCTGGCGCGCTTCCGGCCCGACCTGGTGATCTTGGATGTGATGCTGCCCGGGCGTGACGGCTTCACCCTGCTCGAAGTGGTGCGCGCCCGTTCGGCGGCGGGCGTGCTCATGCTGACCGCGCGCGACGGCGTCGAGGATCGCGTGCGCGGATTGCGTTCCGGCTCCGACGATTACGTCGTCAAACCGTTCGACCTGGCCGAGTTGCTGGCCCGGGTGGACGCGCTGCTGCGCCGCATGGGCCGGGCGCACACGCGGGTGATCATCGGCGATCTGGAGGTGGACGTCCAGGCCGCCGGCGCCCGCCGCGCCGACACCCCGCTCGCCCTCACCGCCACCGAATTCAAACTCCTCGCCTACCTGGCCGCGCATCGCGATCGCGTGGTCACCAAGACCCAGATCCTCACCGGCGTCTGGGGATACGAGGACTACGACCCCAACCTCGTCGAAGTCCACGTCAGCGCGCTGCGCCGGAAACTCGAGGAGCACGGCGACCGGCTGCTGCACACCGTGCGCGGCCTCGGCTACACATTGCGTGCGCCGTGAAGACGGTGTCGCTGCGCCGGCGCGTAACCCTCACCGCGGCAGTGGTTTCCGGGACGGTGCTGGTGCTGGTCGCGCTGATCGTGCACGCGCTGTTCGGCGTGGTGGTGAACCGCAGCCAGAACGCGGTCCTGAACGATCGCGTCCAGCTCGCCAGACAGCTGGCCGCCCAAGGTATTTCGCCTACCGAGCTGGTGGACCGGGTCGACAACCATTCGGTGCGCGCCCGGCTGGTGCTGGCCGACGGCCGCGCCTACGGCAGCCTCACCCGCGCCCACCTCGAGGACGGCACCGCCAAGACCCGCACCGCCCGGCTCAGCGGATCGGGGCAGGTGAACGACGCCAAACTGACCCTGGAGGTCGACACTCCCCTGCTGTCGCGCCTGCGCTCCCGGCTCGGATTCGTCCTGATCCTCGCCACCACGACCGCCCTCGCGGTGATCGCCGCCGCCCTCTGGCTGGGCCTGCGCCGCGCCCTGCGACCACTCGACACAATGACCCTGCTGGCCCGCGATATCGCTCGCGGCCGCCGCGGCACCCGCCTGCAACCCGCGCGCACCGACACCGAACTCGGCCGCACCGCAGCCGCTTTCGACGAAATGCTGGATGCCCTGGAAGGCGCCGAGGCCCGTGCCCGCGACTCGGAACAACGCATCCGCACCTTCGTCGGCGACGCCGCCCACGAACTCCGCACCCCGATCGCCGGTATCCGCGCGCTCGCGGAGGCCGCCGTCCAGCAACCGGCGGACGCGAATCCCGAAGACCGCCAGCGCATCCACCTGCTGCTGGCCCGCGAAGCCCAGCGCGCCGGACGCCTGGTGGACGATCTGCTGGACCTGGCCCGCATCGATGCCGGTCTCCGATTACGCCGGGAGCGGGTGGACCTGGCCGAGCTCGTCGGAGCCGAGCTCGAGCAGCAGCGAATCCTGCACCCGGACATCGATTTCCAGCTGACCGGGCGATCCGAGCCGATCGCGGCCGACCCCGCTCGCGTTGCCCAGATCCTGGCCAATCTGCTCGGCAATGCGGCCCAGGCGATCCGCGGCAGCGGGGCGATCACCGTGCGTCTGCGCTCCGATGACGAGGATGCCGTGGTGACCGTCACCGACAACGGTCCCGGCGTGCCCGCCGAGGACCGCGAACGCATCTTCGACCGGCTGGTCCGCCTCGATCCGGCCCGGGAGAACCGGCCCGGCGGATCCGGCCTGGGACTGCCCATCGCCCGCGGCCTGGCCCGCGCCCACGGCGGCGAATTGACCTGTGCCGCACGGAGTGACGGCGGCAAGGGCGCGGTCTTCACGCTGCGGCTGCCGGTCACGGGCGAAGGCTGAAGATCCGCTGAAGATGGCGGCCGGCTTCAGGGCAGCTTCAGCTCACCGGGGCAGATTCGATGGTGACACATCCCGACACACACCAGTGGAGTCAGCATGAAACGCACCATGGCAGTCGTCCTGGCCGGAGCGGCGGGCGTCGCCGTCGTCGCGCTCGCGGTCCCCGGCGTCGCCACCGCCGACGGCCCCGACTGCGGACCGGCCGCCGCGGCCGCCGCGCGCGCCGACGCCGCCCCCAAGGTAGCCGCCTACCTCGCCGCCCACCCCGATGTCGCCGCCGAGATCTCGAAGGCGAAGGCGATGCCCAAGGATCAGCGGCGGGCGGAGCTGAAGGCGTGGCGCGCCGCCCATCCACAGGAAGCCCAGGATCTGCGCACCGCCCGGCAGGCGGTCATCGACTATCGCAAGTCCTGCCACAAGTAAGAAGCCCGGGTGGGCGCCGCATTCGAAACGCCGTCATTGACCTCGCCTGTGATCCGGGTCACGATGTTGCGTGGCAAACCCATCCGAATCAGGAGGTTGCAAGTGAAGGCTCGCGACATCATGCACCGGAGTGCGGAATGTATCCCGGCGGAAGAAACCCTGGACCGGGCGGCCCAGATGATGCGCAATATGGATGTCGGCGCACTCCCGATCTGCAATGGTGATCAGCTCATCGGCATGCTCACCGATCGCGACATCGTCATCCGCTGCATAGCCGAAGGCCACGATCCCAGCCGAGTCCGAGCCGGTGACCTCGCACAGGGGCGGGTCTGGTCGGTCGATATGGACACCGACGTCGCCGAAGTGCTCGACGTCATGGAGAAGAACCAGATCAAGCGCATGCCGGTGCTGGATATGCGCAAAGGCAATCAGCTGATGGGCATGATCTGCGAATCCGATCTGGCCAAGAACATCAGCGACACCCAGCTCGCCGAATTCGTCTCGGCGGTGGCGACGCCGCACTGAGCCTTCGGCTCAGTAGAGAAGAGGGTGGCCCGTCCTGACGGACGGGCCACCCGGCTTCACGCAACGACCCCGGGCTACACCAAGGGACCCTGGACTTCACCAAGGCCCCGGGCTTCAACCAAGCCCCGGGCTTCAACCAAGCCCCGGGCTCCACCAAGGCCCCCGGGCTCCACCGAGGCCCCCGGGCTTCACCAAAGCCCCGGGCTTCGCGCAAGGGCCACCTGCTCCTTGAAGGGCCACCCCGCCCTTACCGGCACGCGGAGTTCTGTCCCGGGGCCCTGGCGCGGTGGGCTACACCGGTCCGGTGAGGCCGTGGCGGTGTGCGTATACGACCGCTTGAATCCGGTCGCGCACACCGAGTTTCGACAGCATGCGGGAGACGTGGGTTTTGACTGTCTCTTCGCCCACGCCGAGCGCGGCGGCGATCTCGGCATTGCTGCGCGCCTGCGCGACCAGCGCCAGCACTTCCCGCTCCCGGGCGGTCAATTGGGTCACCTCGGGCGGCTCCGTCGGCGGCGCGATGCCCGACGCCAGCCGGGCCGCCAAGCGCCGCGTCATCGAGGGGTCGATGACGGCGTCGCCGCGCAATGCCACCCGCACCGCCGCCACCATCTCCTCCGGCGGCAGGCTTTTCAGCAGGAAGCCGCTCGCGCCCGCGTCCAAAGCACGGCGCAGGCTCGAGGCGCTGTCGTAGGTGGTGAGCAGCAGCACGCGGGTGCCGCCCGCCGCCACGATGGCCTCGGTGGCGGCCAGTCCGTCGAGAATGGGCATGCGCACATCCAGAATCGCGATCTCGGGCCGGAACCGGTCGGCGGCGGCGATGGCGGCGCGGCCGTCCCCGACCTCGGCCACGCATTCCAGGTCCGGTTCGGCGTCGATCACCGCCCGCAGCCCGGCCCGGAAGACGGTGTGGTCGTCGGCGATCAGCACCCGGGTTCTCACAGCGCTCCGATCGGCACCGAAACGGCCAGATTCCACTGCGTTCCGGTCGCGCTCGTCCCGTATTCCACGGTGCCGCCGAACAATTCGACGCGACGGCGCATACCGTCCAGGCCGCGCGACACCCCCGGGGTCGCCGGCACCGTACCGACGGGGTTGGATTCCCGGATATCCACGCGGGTGGGGTGATACGCGATTTCCAGCACCGCCGTATCCCGTCCGTGCCGCAACGCATTGGTGAGCAATTCCTGGACCACGCGGTACAGCATCACGCCCAGTGAGTCCGGCAGGACCGGCGGCTCGCCCGAAATCTCCACGCGCAGTGCCAATCCCGCTTCCCGGACGCGATCGACCAGCTCGTCGATGGCCGCCAATCCCGGCTGCCGCTGCCCGTCGTCCTCGCGGCCGTGCAGCAGATCCAATTGCCGCCGCAGATCCACCAGCGCCGCGCGACTACTGCCCTCCACGGCCGCCAGCGAGCGGGTCACGGTCTCGGACTCGCTGCGGAACAGCGCGATTCGCGCCACCCCGGCATGAATTCCGATGGCACTCACGTGATGCGAGATGACATCGTGCAGGTCCCGGGCGATGGCTTCGCGTTCATCGGCGAGCGCCCGCTCCAGCTCGGCCCGCCGCTCCTGCTCCCGCAGGCGTTCGCGCTGCTCCAGCTCGGCGAAGTGCGCCCGGTGCGCCGCCGTGTACCGCCCGACCAGCCACGGCACCAGCCCCGAGGCCAGCGCGACCGGCATCAGGAATCGCCAATCCTTCGAAACCACCCCGCCCGCAAGCAGATTCGCGGACGCGGCGCCGGAGGCCAGCAGCGCGGCCACCGCGATCGCCCCCGCCCCGCCCAGCCACGCGCCCGCCCGATATCCGGCCACCAGGAAACCCACGTCGGGAATGCGGGCCGACAGCGCGTAATGGTGCACGAACAGCCCGGTCCCGAGTTTCACCGCCACCTGCGCCACGGCCACCACCGCCACCGTGGCCGGCGGGCCGGCCAGTGCCAGATCGGCGGCCGCGATCGCCACCGCCAGCGCGGTAGCCAGTGCGGGTGCTGCCCCGAAAGCCCCGCACAGCACCAGTTGCAGCACGTCGACGAGCGCGGCGACCATCGCCACCAGCACCGATTGCCGGGCCACCGAACGCGAGAGCGCGGAACCCGCACTTCCGTCAACGACCATCGGGGGCACCGCCTTCCTCGCTCGCACCGGTCCCGGCACCCGGGCGGCGCCGCTGCGCGACGCTACCTCGCCCGGGCTCCATCCCCCGTGTGGGGGACATGAAATCCCTCATCGGCGCGACGCCGAGCAGAGGTGCGGCTCATTACCGTCGGAAGGTATCCGCGAGCCTTCGTCATCATCACCAGGAGCACCATGCGCGACGATCCCCTCTTCCTCCTCGCCCTGCCCACCTTCGCCGTCCTGATGCTGGTGGAATGGCTGGCCGACCGCCGGGATCCGGACCGCCCGGCGAACGGTATCGCCGGGCGGGACACCGCCTCGAACGTCGCGACGTTCTTTCTCGGCCGGATCGCGAAACCACTTCTCGCGCAAGCACTTCCGTTCTCCGCGGTGGTGCTGGCGGCAGCCCTGACCCCGCTCCGGCTCTCACCAGCGCACTGGTGGGTGTGGGTGCTGGGGCTGGTCGTCACCGATTTCTGCTACTACTGGTCGCATCGCGCGGACCATCGGGTCCGGTTGCTGTGGACCGCGCACAGCGTGCATCACTCCAGCCGGTTCTTCAATTTCTCGACGGCCATCAGGCTGTCGTGGGCGCACCCGGTGGTGTCGCAGCTGCGCGGATTGTTCTGGGTGCCCGCGGCGCTGCTCGGCTTCCCCGCCTGGATGATCTTCCTGCTGCAAACCATCGGCCTGCTGTACCAGTTCCCGATCCACACCCAGCGGATTCGCACCCTGGGGAAGCCGATCGAATTTCTCTTCAACACCCCGGCCCACCATCGCGTCCACCACGGCTCCAATCAGCCGTATCTGGACACGAATTACGGTGGCGTATTCATCATTTGGGATCGCATGTTCGGCACCTTCGCCGCGGAAACCGAACCCATCCGCTACGGCCTGACCAAAGACCTCGACACCGACAACCCGCTGAAGGTCAACTACGCCGAACTGATGTCCCTGGTCCGCGATGTCCGCACGGCCCGCACCTGGCGCGGCCGCCTCGGCTATCTCTTCGGCCCGCCCGGCTGGTCGGAGCACCCCGCCCGACAGGCAACCCCATCATCGCCCGCCGACCCCGAACCGGCCCGGGCCGTGGCATAGGGTCTCCCACCCGGTGCTGCACTCGCCGGGAGCCAACGTCCCACCCCAACGTGAAAGGTCCCGTCGCCAGGACGGGGACCCTCCTCTTCCCCAACGCGAAAGGTCCCCGTCCGTGAGTACGGGGACCCTCACTACCCCTCAACGCGAAAGGTCCCCGTCCGTGAGTACGGGGACCCTCACTACCCTTCAACGCGAAAGGTCCCCCGTCCGTCAGGACGGGGGACCCTGCTATTCGCTTGTCGCGCAGCGACAATCAGCTCACGCCACGCCCTCGGCGCGGGCGGCCGCACCCACGGCCTCGGCGACGGCCGGAGCCACGCGCGGGTCCAGCGGGCTGGGGATGATCTTGTCGGTGGCGAGCTCGTCGGCGACCACGTTGAAGATCGCTTCGGCCGCGGCCACCTTCATGCCCTCGGTGATGCGGCGCGCGCCCACATCGAGCGCACCCTTGAACACGCCGGGGAAGGCGAGCACATTGTTGATCTGGTTCGGGAAGTCCGAACGCCCGGTCGCCACGATGGCCGCGTACTTGGCCGCCACCTCGGGGTGGATCTCCGGGGTCGGGTTGGACATGGCGAACACGATCGACTCGGGCGCCATCGAGGCGATGAGCTCCTCGGGGATGGTGCCCGCCGACAGGCCCAGGAACACGTCCGCGCCGACGAGCGCCTCGGCCGGACCGCCGGTGATGCCGCGCGGGTTGGTGCGCTGCGCCAGCTCGGCCTTCACATCGTTGAGGTCGCCGCGGTCACGCGACACGATGCCCTTGGAGTCGAGCACGATGATGTCCGGAACGCCCGCGGCCAGCAGGATCTCGGTGCACGCCACACCGGCCGCGCCCGCACCCGACACCACGACCTTGAGGGACGACATGTCGCGGTTCTGCACCGCGGCAGCGCCTTTCAGCGCCGCCAGCACCACGATGGCGGTGCCGTGCTGGTCGTCGTGCATGACCGGGCAGTCCAGGGCCTCGATGACGCGCTTCTCGATCTCGAAGCAGCGCGGCGCGGAGATGTCCTCCAGGTTGACCGCGCCGAAGCTGGGGCGCAGGCGGATCAGGGTCTCGACGATCGCGTCCGGATCCTTGGTGTCCAGGACCAGCGGGATGGAGTCGAGGCCGGCGAACTTCTTGAACAGGGCCGCCTTGCCCTCCATCACCGGCAGCGAGGCGCGCGGGCCGATATCGCCCAGGCCCAGCACGGCGGTGCCGTCGGAGACCACCACGACCAGGCGCTCGGCCCAGGTGTAGGTCTTGGCGAGGGATTCGTCCTCGGCGATGCCGAGGCACACCTGCGCGACGCCCGGGGTGTAGGCGATGGAAAGGTCGCGCTGGGTTTCCAGCGGCGCGGTGAGTTCGACCGAGAGCTTGCCGCCCAAATGACCGGCGAAAATTTCTTCCGTGGTGATGTCGGCCAGATTCCCACTGTTGTTGGTGGGGGTGGCCTGGGTGGCATTCACTGCTTCAGTCACGGGTGACACGATTTCACTCCTGCTCGATGCGGACTCAACCGTTTGACGGTTACCGTTCGGTAATAGTTAATTGGGTTCTTGTGCTCAAAAGGGATGTGCGCGGATCACTTCCCGGCAAGCCGTTGATGACGGAACCTTGCCACTGCATCGGGGCAAGCACCGGTAAGTATTACGGCTTAACGGAGGTGTGTCGCGGCACAATCGTCGAGCGAACCGGACGGGTGGGTCCGGGCGATGCCGGGGTGATCGCGGATGAACCCGCGAGTTTGCGGATCGTGATCACCGAGTCTCCCGGGCCGGGCGGTGGCTGCGGCCGGGGGTTTTTGCATTCTGCCAGGAGCGCCGACGACGTGCCAAATCGCCCTCACGGTCCGTCGCGGTCGTTCCTCATCTCCGAAGGGTAAGAGACCCGGATCACCCCGGGGTTAAGGGAAACTCCCACGTCCGGAACCGAACACGGAGAAGAGTCACAACGGCGTCGCATTGCAGGCGGTGAGCTGTTACAAACCGGTCGCGGGCCGGTTGTGAGTCGGCGGGGGCTCAGCCCCCGAACCCCCTGTTGAGGAAGGAATCTTTGGGGGCAAGCCCCCGAACCCCCACGGTGGTAATGGCCGAACTCTCCTCCGCACCGCAAACCCTACCCGTTGGTAGCCGAACTGTCGGAGCGACTCCCGAATACCAAGATCCGCAACGCCCACCATCCGGAGTAGGTCAGGCCGGGGTGGCTTCGGGGGCGGGGTATTCGGGGCGGCCGGAATCGAAGCGTTCGGGGCGGACCCAGACATCGCCGACTCCTCCCGAAATAAGCCGGACGCGCCAATCGGTGTGGGCGCCGGGGTGATCGGTGCGGCGGTGCATGCCGCGGGTTTCGGTGCGGGCGAGGGCGGAGTATTTGGTCCAGCGGGCCACGGCCAGGAGTGCCGCTGCCTGGCGGGCGCGCAGTCGGGCGGGGCCCGAACCGCCGAGATCGAATTCGGCTCCGGGCCACATGCCGTCGAGTTCGGCGATGCTGTCGCGCAGGCTGCCGTCGCTGCGCCAGTAGGAGCGGCGCAACGGCAGGGTGTGCTCCTGGACCAGTCCGACCACGGCCCGCGGGTCGACGCGGGCCTTGTCGCCGAGCCCCGCACCCCGAACCGGGCGGGTCTTGCCGAGGCGGCGGCGGGTGGTGGCGAAACGGGCCGCGGCGGTACCCGACCAGACTCCGGAAGAGATCGCCCAGGCCCCGTTCTGGCCACCGAAACCGCTGACCGCGCCGGTGATCGGCTCGCGGGTGGTGATATCGCCGGCGCCGTAGAGCCCGGGCACCGTGGTGGCGCAGTCGGCCCCGGCCAAGCGCAGACCGCCGGTGCCGCGCACGGTGCCCTCTAGGACGGCACGCAACGGGACCCGTCCGGACCAGTTGGGACCGTTCTGCTGGACCAGCTCGGCGCGCAGCGGCGCGGGTAGGTCGTCGAAGGCCGCGTACACCCGGCGGCCATCGGCGATGGCGGTGAAAACCTGTGCGCGGGAACCACATCCGTGGCCGTACAGGACTTCCCGCGATTCGTCGTAGAGCGTCGCGAAGTGCATCAGCTGGTCGGGGGCGAACAGGGCACCGCCGTCGGCCCAGGCATCGCGCCCCCGTTCGGCCATCACCCCGTCGGCCCGGGCGGTGATCCCGCGCATGTCCAGCGTGCCGTCGGAACCCGCGCGGGCCGAGGCGGAATCGCAGCGGCGGTCGACGCGGGCGGCCACCGCGGACAGCGCGGGGATCAGCGAGTAGGCATTGGAGAATTCCATGCCGGACAGGTCGGCTCCGGCTTCGGCGCCCATGAGCAGGCCCTCACCCGTGCTCACGTCGGTGCCCGCGCCGCCGGAAAGGAAGGCGCAACCACCGGTCGCGAGCACCACGGCCTTGGCGCGCACGGTCCAAAAGTGGGATTCGCGGGATCCCCCGGTGCGAGGCGGAGCGGTGACGCCGGCCGCCCCGGAGACGGTGCCGTCGGAGTCGGTGAGCAGCTGTAATACCGGATGGTGGTCCAGGATTCGTACCCCCGCGATCACCAGGCTGCGGCGCAGGCGGCCGAGATACTTGGCCCCGTCGAGGTAGATCCGGGCGGGGCGGGCGGCGTGCTCGCCCTGGAAGCGGAAGCCCCCTTGCACGAGTTGCGCGACGCGCCGGTGAGTCTCGTCGAGAACCCGGTACATCCACTCCGGATCGCCCAGTCCGCCGCCGTGCGCGAAGTTCTGTGCGACGGCCGCGTCGCGGGCACGGCCGGGCGGAATGTTCCACAGCGTGACCCCGCCGCGCGCGGTGGGCCCGCTGGAACCGCAGCGGGCCTTGTCGACCACGATCACCCGAGCGCCGGCGGCAGCGGCCGCGAGCGCGGCCCAAGCCCCGGCGGGACCACCGCCCAGCACCAGCACATCGGCGTCGAATTCGGTCATATCGACAAATGTTCGTGGACAGTTCAACTGCCCGCAACCGTTACACGTATTTCAATTCCACCACTGCGTCCACAGCAGATATCCGGCTACCAGAAAAACAACCAGTGATCCGGAAAAGGCGGCGAAACCCTGACGCCTATCCGCGAAAATCTGCGCCGCCACCGCCAATAGCGCGGCCGCCACATGCCATGCCACCGAGGAGGCTCCGGGGCCCGGAAAACCACGCCGAGCACCGATGACAGCGGCGCCGACGACCGTTGCCGCGAGCACCACCACCCCACCCGTCACGACTCCACTCAGACCCCGGAGCACCTTCATGCGGTGATCACCGGTACGCCGGTCGCTTTGCCCACGATTTCCTCGAATTGCGTTGGGTCGGTGGTGAATTCACCGAGCCGAATGGTTTTGTTCGAGCCGTGATAGTCGGACGAACCGGTCGTTACCAGACCGAGTTCGGCAGCCAGCCCGCGCAGAATTTCGCGATCGGCGTCGTTGTGATCGATATGGTCGATCTCGATGCCGCCCAGACCCAGCGACGCCAGCTCCCGGATGTGATCCAGCGCCAGCAGCCGCCCGCGCTTGCGGGCACGCGGATGCGCCACCACCGACACCCCGCCCGCGGCCGCGACCATCTCCACCGCGCGCTGCAACGGCGTATCGGCCTTCTCGACGTAGTACTTCCCGTGCGAGGCGAGCAGATCCTGGAACGCCGCGTCCACCGTCGGGACCACGCCGGCGTTCACCAGAGCGCGCGCCAGATGCGGGCGACCCGCCGACGGCCCCGCCGAGGCCATCACTTCGTCCGGATCGACGGGCAGACCGTCGGCCGCCATGTGCTCGGCGATGGCGCGCAACCGCACGATGCGCTCGGCGCGCAAGCGCTCGCGCTCCTGCGCGAAGGACGCGTCGGTGGGATCGAAGAGATACGCCAGCAGGTGCACGGGCACCGGCCAGCCGTCCTCGCCATCGCCCACGCATGACATCTCCATGCCCCGCACCAGCGTCAGCCCCGGCGGTAGCGCCTCGACCGCCTCGGCCCACCCGGAGGTGGTGTCGTGGTCGGTGAGCGCCACGACGTCGAGTCCGGCCGCGGCCGCCTTGCCGATCAGCTGCGCCGGGGTGTCGGTGCCGTCGGAGGCATTGGAATGGGTGTGGAGATCGATACGCACAAGCTCTATCTTGCCTGCGCCGCAGCGAAGCTCCCGGGCGGCCGGTCCGAGCCCGGCTAGCATCGGCAGACGTGTCTTCGATTCCGCCGCTGCCGTCCTTCCACTGGCCCGGGCGCTCCGGCGAACCCTCCGGCAAGCATCCGAAGCCGAAGCCGCGCGCCGACAAGGTGATCGATTGCGCGCTCTACACCGAAGGGCGGCGGCAGCAGGGACAGCGCACGTACCGGCAGGCGCTGACCGAGGTGCGGGCGCAGGGCAGCGGCTTCGTCTGGCTCGGCCTGCTCGAACCCAGCGATGCCCTGATGGCCGATGTGGCAACGACTTTCGGCCTGCACGAGCTGGCGGTGGAGGACGCCGTACTGGCGCATCAGCGGCCGAAACTGGAGCGCTACGACGACGTGCTGTTCCTGGTGCTGCGCACGGTGCAGTACCACGAGCACGAACTCAATACGGTCAGCGAGATCGTGGACACCGGCGAGATCATGGTGTTCCTCGGGCCGGATTTCGTGATCACCGTGCGGCACGGCGATTTCACCGGTCTGACCGGGGTGCGCGGGGCGCTGGAAGCCGAGCCGGCGCGACTGAAACTGGGCCCGCCGGCCATCCTGCACGCGGTCGCCGATCACGTGGTGGATTCCTATGTCGACGTCACCCAGGCGATGGAGGACGATGTCGCGGCGATGGAGGAGGAGGTCTTCACGCCGGGCAGCAAGATCGTCATCGAGGCTGTTTACCAGCTGAAACGCGAAGTGGTGGAGTTGCGCCGGGCGGTGAAGCCGCTGGCGCTGCCGCTGCAATTGCTGGCCCACGACTCGGTCATGCCGATCCCCAAGGAGATTCGGCGATATATGCGCGATGTGGCCGACCATCACACCCAGGTGACCGAGCAGATCACCGATTTCGACGAATCGTTGAGCGCGCTGATCAATGCCGCATTGGCGAAGGTGAGCGTGCAGCAGAACACCGATATGCGCAAGATCTCCGCCTACGCGGCCATGGCGGCGGTGCCGACCATGATCGCGGGCGTCTACGGCATGAACTTCGACCACATGCCGGAATTGCGGTGGACCTTCGGCTACCCGGTCGTCATCGGTCTGATGGTGCTGCTGTGCGCGGCACTGTACGTCAACTTCCACCGCAACGACTGGCTATAGCGAGGCGGCTCCGCGATCCGGGTCGCGCACATCGATTTTCGCCTCGGCCCAGGCATCACGGAGCGCGGCGGCGCCTCGAATGCGCACCCACGCCGCCTCGGTGGCGGTGATGGGCGTGACCGTCAGGAACCGTACGGGCTCAGCCGGTTCCGGCAATTCCACCGCGGGCAGTTCGCTCTCCCCCAGCAGCCCCGCGGTGAAAGACGCGTTGGCCCACAACGGTTCTCCGAGATCGAGCAGCGCATCAGGTTGCAGCACAACGCCTTCCACCGCGGGCGCGGCGATCAGCACACCCAGAGCCCGGGTCAGGCCGGAGCCCGCGCCCACCCCCCCGCGCAGCGTCAGCACCAGTTCCGCGCGCGGTCCCCGCACCGGATCCGCCAGCGCCGCCGCCGAATCGGTCATGGGGTTACGCGACCCGCCCAGGGTCACGTAGTGCACCACCTCGTCACCCGGAATCCGCAGAATCTCGATGGGTTCCAAGCCCAGGAACGTCACCGAGGCCGAATCGGCCGAGTCCACACCGAAATATCCGAGCGCCGCGGCCCGGACCTTGTCCAGCACATCCATCGAACTAGATCGCCAGCCTGGCGATCAGGTCGCGCGCCTGTTCGGCGACCTTCGGGTCGCAGAGCACGTCGTAGCGGCCGGCCACCAACTGCATGGTGGAGGCGAAATCCCGCTGCCCGCGGGTGGCGGCGTACGGGATGGTGGTGGAGATGACGCCGAAGACGATGCCGCCGACCAGACCCACCACCAGCGGGCCGAACACGTGGCCGCCGGTGCCGAACAGGCTCAGCAGCAGGCCGATGAACAGACCCAGCCAGGCGCCCGAAACAACGCCCCCGCCAATGACTTTGCCCCAGGTCAGCCGGTAGAGCACGCGCTCCACCTGCATGAGGTCCACGCCGACGATGGTCACGTTCTCGACGGGGAAGGAATTGTCCGCCAGATAGTCGACGGCCCGTTGCGCCTCGGCATAGGTCGGGTACGAACCGACCGGCCACCCCGAAGGCGGCGTGGGCAGGCCCGGACGGTTCCGGCTCGAGTTCCCCAAGGGATTCGTCATGACTCCATCATGCTATTTCGCATCGGCGGATGCCCGTTCGAAACGCGTGGTTCGCGTCATTCCGGCCGCCCGTCCTTTATCGGCTATGACCTGCGCCATTTTGGCGCTGGCCTCATCGATCATCTCATCTCCGAGCATGACCGCGCCCCGCGCGCCGCCGTCGACGGACGTGTGGAAGGCGTACGCGTCCAGAATTTCCTCGGCGCGGTCGTAGTCGGCCTGGCGCGGGCTGAAGATCTCGTTGCAGGCCGCGACCTGATCCGGATGCAGCACCCATTTGCCGTCGAAGCCGAGCGCGGCGGTGCGAGATGCGTTGCGGCGGAAGCCATCCACGTCACGCACCGCGAGGTACGGACCGTCGATGGCCTGCAACCCGTGCGCGCGGGCGGCGAGCAGGATCGTCATATAGATGTGGTGGTAGGCGTCGCCGGGCTCGTAACCCTCGGGCTGTTCGCCGACGACCAGGGTGCGCATATTGATGCTCGCCATGAAGTCCGCGGGACCGAAAACCAGGGTCTGCACCCGCGGCGAGGCGGTGGCGATGGCGTCGATATTGCGCAGCCCGAGCGCGTTCTCGATCTGCGGTTCGATTCCGATCCGCCCGACCTCCAGGCCGTGCGTCTTCTCCAGCTGGGTGAGCAGCAAATCGAGGGCCTGCACCTGCCCGGCATCGGTCACCTTGGGCAGCAGGATGGCGTCGATATTCGCGCCCGCGCCCTCCACCACCGAGATCACATCGCTATAGGTCCACGCGGTGGTCCAGTCGTTGACCCGGACCACCCGGATCTTGCCCTCCCAGCCCGGCTGGTTCAGCGCCGCCACGATATTGGCCCGCGCCGCCGCCTTGGCCGCCGGTGCGACCGCGTCCTCCAGATCCAGGAACACCTCGTCGGCAGCCAGGCCCTTGGCCTTTTCGATCATGCGCGGGTTGCTGCCGGGGACGGCGAGCACCGATCGGCGGGATGTCATGGGTCACTCCTTCGCTCTGCCAACAGGGCAAAGAACTATTCGCGCTCGTGGCGCGGACAATTCGGACAGTCGTTTACCACTAGCCTTGACAGTCATGGCAGCGACGAAGGTTTTCGCCGCCCGGCTGGCTGGCCTGGTGGTGCTGGGACCGGACGGGGAGTCTATCGGTCGTATTCGCGACCTGGTGATCTCCATCCGCTATGACCGACAGCAACCGAGGATTCTCGGGTTGCTCGTCGAACTGCCCACCCGCAAAAGGATTTTCGTGCCGATGCTGCGGGTGACCGCGATCGAACCGGGTTCGGTGACCCTGACCACCGGCAGCATCAGCGTGCGGCGCTTCGAGCAGCGGCCGGGCGAAATGCTGGCCATCGCACAGCTGCTCGACAGCACCGTGCGGGTCGAGGATCCCGAACTGCCGCAGCTGCGGGATGTGGATGTGGTGGTGGTCGATCTCGGTCTGGAGCAGACCCGCACGCGCGACTGGGCGGTCTCGCGGGTCGCGGTGCGCGAACGCCGGCGCCTCGGCGTGGGTTTCGGGCGGCGCGGCGCGGTGCACGTGGTGGATTGGGCGCAGGTGCGCGGGCTCACCCAGACCGACCTGAACCGCCCGGGCCAGGATGTCACCCAGCTGCTCACGCAATTCGAGGGCATGCGCCCCGCCGACGTCGCGCACCTGCTGCGCGATCTGCCGCGCAAGCGCCGCATCGAGGTGGCCGCGGCCTTCGACGACGAGCGGCTGGCCGACGTGGTGCAGGAGCTGCCGGAGAACGATCAGGTGGAGTTGCTGGAGCAGCTCGGTGTGGAGCGCGCCGCCGACCTGCTGGAGGCGATGGACCCCGACGACGCGGCCGACCTGCTGGGCGAGCTGCCCGCGGGCGAGGCGGAATCGCTGCTGGCGCTGATGGATCCGGAGGATTCCGAACCGGTGCGGCGGCTGCTCGAGCACGCGCCGTACACCGCCGGTGGTCTGATGACGACGCGCGCGGTGGTGCTCACCCCGGCCACCACGGTCGCGGAGGCGCTGGCCCGTATCCGCGATCCGGAGCTGACCCCGGCGCTGGCCTCGATGGCGTTCGTGGTGCGCCCGCCGACGGCCACACCGACCGGTCGCTATCTCGGCTGCGTGCACTTCCAGCAACTACTGCGCGAACCCCCGGCGAACCTGGTGGGCGGCATCGTCGACGCCGACCTGGTGCAGCTGCGGCCCGAGGCCCCGCTGACCGCCGTGACCCGCTACTTCGCCACCTACAACCTGGTCTGCGGACCGGTGGTGGACGACGAGAACCACCTGCTGGGCGCCGTCACCGTCGACGATGTGCTCGATCACCTGCTACCCGAGGACTGGCGCGAGCAAGATGAAGACAATCACGACGTACACGGGCTGCCCGTGATCGACGGGACCGGAGGCCGCGCGTGACCGATCGGATCGACAAACTCACCGCGCGGCAGCGGCTGGAGACACCCGTCGAGAGCCGTTTCCGCGGATTCGACTGGGACGCCGAGGCGCTGGCTCGTTCCAGCGAGAATGTGGCGCGTTTCCTGGGTACCGGGCGCTATCTGGCCATCCAGACCGTGGTGGTGATCGTCTGGATCCTGCTCAATATCTTCGCGGTCAGCCTGCGCTGGGATCCGTACCCGTTCATCCTGCTCAACCTGGCTTTCTCCACCCAGGCCGCCTATGCCGCGCCGCTCATCCTGCTGGCCCAGAACCGGCAGGACAATCGCGACCGGGTGGCCCTCGAGGAGGACCGCACCCGGGCCGCGCAGACCAAGGCCGATACCGAATTCCTGGCGCGCGAGCTCGCCGCGCTGCGACTCGCCGTGGGTGAGGTCGCGACACGCGACTATTTGCGGCGAGAACTCGAAGACGTCAAGGAAACACTGGTCAGGCTGGAAAAATTAGCCTCGGACGGCGAGGTCACGCGGGAGAAAAAGGCGAAGAAGAGTACCGATCGAAAGAGGTCCGAGGTACCGATTTCGCCGCAAAAAGATGGCGAGTAACCGCACAAGTTGTACCCAACAAGCTGACCGATGGGTAACCTGGATCACGTTGTTCCGAGCGACCGACCCAGACAGCTCCTCCGGGGGATCGTCTACACCCAGGGCCCGGCCGCACGACTGAGGGGATTGTGTGGTGGCGAAGAGAATATCTGCTCCGGTGACAGCGTCGGCGCTATTGATTGCGGGCCTGGTCACCGCCGGTTCGGCCACCAACACAGCCGTGCACACCGCGGCCCCGCAGACCGCGCCCGAAGCCTTGCTCGCCGCCGCGGCCAGCAACACCGGAGCGGTCGCGGAGGTACCCGCCGACCAGACCGTCGGCCTGGTCCCGGCCGCCGCGGAGGCCCCCCGCAAACTCAGCGCGCTCACCCCGCCTTCCGACGGCAGCCCGCTCTTCGGCGGCACCGTGCCGTTGCAGAACATCGCCCTGCCCGGCGGCAGCGGCGCACTCGGCATTCCCGAGATCGTGCTGGCCGCCTACCGCAATGCCGAACTGGCGCTGCAATCCTCGACGCCCGGCTGCGGGCTGCCCTGGAATCTGCTCGCGGGGATCGGGCGCATCGAATCCGGGCATGCGAGCAACGGCCGCACGGACGCGGCGGGCACCTCCATCACGCCGATCTTCGGTCCGGCGCTGGACGGGACGCTGCCGGGTAACGAGGTCATCAAGGCCAGCGACGGCGGCTTTGTGCGGGCTGTGGGCCCTATGCAGTTCCTGCCGAGCACCTGGGCCAACTACGCCGCCGATGGCAACGGCGACGGAGTCGCGGACCCGCACAACGTCTTCGACGCCGCGCTCGCGGCGGGCAAGTACCTGTGCTCCGGCGGGCTGGACCTGCGCGACACCGCGCAGCAGCTGAAAGCGGTACTGCGCTACAACAATTCGATGACCTACGCGGCGCAGGTGCTGAGCTGGTCGAACGCCTACAAGACCGGCGGCGCGCCCGCCCCCGTGGCCATCTCGGCGGAACTGGTGCAACCGGGCTCGCTGCCCAGCGCCGGGGACTACAGCGCGGCCAGCGCCACCATCCCCACCACCACCGAGGCCCCGGTCGCCACCACGACGGTGGCGCCGCAGACGCCGACCCAGGTGATGATCACCATCCCCGGCCTGCCGCCCATCCCCTGCGGCATCTTCTGCCCGGCCCCGCAGACCACGCAGCCGGCCAATCCCTGTGAGCAGGCGGCGGTTTCGCAGGACAAGCCGGAGCAGGCGGCCAAGGAGAACGAGACCGGCCAGGGCGAGGGCGCGGCACAGAACGGCGAGACGCAGACCTTCGGCCCCGACGGCAAGCCGGTGCAGGAGCAGGCCAAGTGCACCCCGGCGACGCAGGAACAGCCGGCCCAGCAGCAGGCCCAGCAACCGCAGGAACAGGCCGCGCCCGCGCCCGAGACGACCCAGGAGGCGCAGGCGGCTCCGGCGCCCGAGGCGGCGCCGGTGACCACCACCGCCAACCCCGGCATCACGCTGCCCTTCGGCATCACCATTCCGGTGCCGGCCCCGGCGCAGTAACCGCGCGAATCACCCGAACCCCGGAGGCGTGGGGGCTTGTCCCCCACGCCTTTTCAGGCAATTCGGGCAGCTCAGACGCTTTTCCGAGACTAATCCTAAAAATTAATCACGGATAGGTAACGGGAAGGTCTCGAATGCGGTAACGTAGCTGCCATTGCGAAACCCCGGTCTCATCCGATGGCAATGGAGGGCAACCACACAGTGGGACGTCACCGTAAACCCCCGGTCCCGAAAGTTCGGCGTGGATCGGTCATCGCATTAACCGGACTCATCCCGACCGGGCTCGCCACGGTCACCGGCGCCGCCGACGGCTCACTCGCCGAACAGCTCTCAGCACATGTGGAGCAACGTCTTTCGGCCGAGGCCGACGATCACCTACCCAGACCGGAGGCGGCCGGACAGGTCGCCGCCAAGGATCCGGTGCTGCGCGAGGTCAAACAGCTCGCCCCGCCGCCCCCGCCGGTCGTGAAATCGGTGGCCCTGCCCGACGGCCGCGTCCCAGCCGCCCTGCCCGCCGGACCGCTCGGCATGCCGGGCATCTCCGAGCAGGCGTACCGGAACGCGGAACGCCTTCTCGCAGCGGAGAATCCGACCTGCAATATGCCGTGGACCATGCTGGCCGGCATCGGGCGGGTGGAATCCACCCACGCCTTCGGCGGCAAGGCCGACGGCGACGGCAACCCGATCGACCCCATCTACGGGCCGGTGCTGGACGGAAGCCTCTACGGCAACAACGTGATTCACGATACCGACGGCGGCGAGCTGGACGGCCTCTCCGGATACGATCGCGCCATCGGGCCGATGCAGTTCCTGCCGGAGACCTGGCGGCACTACGCGGGCGACGGCAACGGCGACGGCATCGCGGATCCGCAGAACCTGTTCGACGCGGCCCTCACCGCCGGAAAATACCTGTGCTCCGGCAACCTGGACATGCGCGATCCGGGCCAGCAGACCCGGGCCATCCTGCGCTACAACAACTCCATGGCCTACGTCGCGAACGTGATGGCCTGGGAGACCGCGTACGGGTCCGGCCTGGCGCCGTCGGCGGCCGCGCTGCCCCGCATCTGACACCCGCCGAGGAGTTGCTCGCGCTCACTCCTAGACTTCCGGTATGCCAGTGGTAACGGAATCGGATGTGCGGGGCGCGCTCGCGAAGGTGGACGACCCGGAGATCCGGAAACCGATCACCGAACTGGGCATGGTGAAAAGCGTCGAAATCGGCGCCGACAGCAGTGTCCACGTCGTGATCTACCTGACGACCTCGGCCTGCCCGATGAAAACGACTCTCCAGGAACGCGTCAGCAAGGCTGTCGCGGATGTGGCCGGGGTCGGGTCCATCACGGTCGGTCTCGACGTCATGAACGACGAGCAGCGCACCGAGTTGCGCAAGAAGCTGCGCGGCGATGCGGCCGAACCGGTCATTCCGTTCGCCCAGCCCGGCTCGCTCACCCGCGTCTACGCGGTCGCCTCCGGTAAGGGCGGTGTCGGAAAATCTTCCGTCACGGTCAATCTCGCGGCCGCCATGGCCGCGAAGGGCCTGTCCGTCGGCGTGCTCGACGCCGATATCTACGGTCACTCGGTGCCCCGCATGCTCGGCACCGACCAGCGGCCCACCCAGGTCGAGCGGATGATCATGCCGCCCATCGCGCACGACGTGAAGGTCATCTCGATCTCCATGTTCACCCAGGGCAACACGCCCGTGGTGTGGCGCGGCCCGATGCTGCACCGCGCTTTGCAGCAGTTCCTCGCCGACGTCTTCTGGGGTGATCTCGACATCCTGCTGCTGGATCTGCCGCCCGGCACCGGCGACGTGGCGATCTCGCTCGCCCAGCTGATCCCGAACGCCGAGATCCTGGTCGTCACCACCCCGCAGCTGGCCGCCGCCGAAGTGGCCGAGCGCGCCGGGTCGATCGCCTTGCAGACCCGTCAGCGCATCGCCGGCGTCGTGGAGAACATGTCCTGGCTCGATCTGCCCGATGGTTCGCGCATGGAGCTCTACGGCTCCGGCGGCGGCGAGACCGTGGCCGCGAACCTGACCCGCGCCGTCGGCGCCAATGTGCCGCTGCTCGGCCAGATCCCGATCGAGCAGTCGCTTCGCGAAGCCGGTGACGAGGGCACCCCGATCGTGCTGCGCGACCCCGAATCCGCCTCCGCCAAGGCCCTGCTCGGCATCGCCGACAAACTCGCGGTCCGCCGCCGCGGTCTCGCGGGCATGTCGCTCAGCATCGACACCACGCGGCACCTGTAGTCGTACGCAAACAAGGAAGGCTCGCCCGTTGCCAGGCAACGGGCGAGCCTTCGCGTCCGGTCGGGCCTTCGCGTCTGGCGGGCCTCCCCGTCTGGCGGGCCTCCCCGTCTGGCGGGCCTCCCCGTCTGGCGGGGCCTTCCCGTCTGGCGGGCCTCCCTGCCTGGCGGGTCTTCCCGTTTGGCGGGGCCTCCCCGTTGGGGGAACGACTCCGTCACGAGCCGGCTCCCTCTCGAGGCCGGGCTCCCTTCGTGGGGCGGAACCTTTCTCGCCGCGGCGGCGTGTCCTTGCAATCCCAGCTTCCATGGCGGGCTGTATGACGAGTCATGGTCGTGCGCTGGGGGATTCGAGGTCCGGATTCCGCCAGGGGTGACGGGGTCCGGGTGGGCGCGCTGCACCTAAGCTCGGGGGCATGCTCACGCTGTTGCTGTACGTGCTGATCGTCGGCCTGGTCGCCGCGCTGCTGTTCCTGCTGGCGAGTGCGCTCTTCGGACGCTCCGAGGAGTTGGGGCCGCTGCCGGAGGGCACCACGGCGACCGTGCTGCCGGTCGCGGGCATCGGCGGCAGCGATGTGCGGGCGCTGCGCTTCCAGCAGGTGTTCCGGGGGTACAAGGCGGGCGAAGTGGACTGGGCGCTGGCGCGGCTGGCCGGGCGCATCGACGAACTCGAGTCCGAGCTGGCCGATGCGCGGGCCCTGCTGGCCGCCACCGCGCCGCAGCGTCCGCTCGCCGCGGCGAACCTCACCGCGCCGCTGCCGGACCGCACCGAGGCGGGCGACGGCGCGGCGACGCCGGGCGAGCCGCCGGCGCCGCGCCGGGTCAGCGGGTCCACGCCGCTGCCGCGCGTGCTCCCCGGCGACCCGCAGGCCGCCGACACGCCCGGCGTGGTTTCCGGAACGGTCGCCACCGAAGCCGCCGCCCCGCAGCCGGTCGCCGACCCGGCCCCCGACGCGCCGGGCGACGCCGCGGCGGGCGAATCGAACGGCGAGGCCGGAGCGAAGTGAGCGGGGTGGAGCTCGTCTCGGACGGGTTGATCCGGTGCGGATGGTCGGAGGGCTCCCAGCTTTATCGCGACTATCACGACGGCGAATGGGGCCGGGCGCTGCACGGTGACGACGCCCTGTTCGAACGAGTTTGCCTCGAAGCCTTCCAATCGGGTCTGGCCTGGATCACGATTCTGCGCAAGCGCGAGGCATTCCGCGCGGCCTTCGAGGGATTCGCCATCGAGAAGGTGGCGGCGTTCGGCGCGGCCGATGTGGAGCGGCTCATGGCGGATCCGGGCATAGTTCGCAATCGCGCCAAGATCGAGGCGAGCGTCCATAATGCGCGGGTTGCCCGGGACCTCGGCGAGAGTCTGGACGAGCTGCTCTGGTCCTTCGCTCCCGAACCTCGCAAACGCCCCCGGAAACTCTCCGATGTGCCCGCCGTCACAGCCGAATCCACCGCTCTCGCAAAAGAACTCAAGCGGCGCGGATTCAAATTCGTGGGACCCACTACTGCGTACGCACTCATGCAAGCGACGGGCATGGTAGACGACCACATCGCCGATTGCTGGGTGAATGTGGAGACACGCTGAACGCCACAACGGTCGGTTTTTGGAACTCAGGTACCCGCCCCGATCCGCGATAGGGAAGAATGGTCAAGGTGTAGCCCGCCACATGCCGGCGGGCTGCCTGGTTGGTGACAACTGGAGTTCCATGAAAGTGCGCAGTAGACCGCGCAGATCTGGAGGGAGCAGAGGATGGCGGCCATGAAGCCCCGCACCGGGGACGGTCCCCTCGAGGCAACCAAGGAAGGGCGTGGAATCGTCATGCGGGTTCCACTCGAGGGTGGCGGGCGTCTGGTCGTAGAGCTCACGCCGGACGAAGCCGCGGCGCTGGGTGACGAACTCAAGAATGTCACCGGTTAACCCAACTCTCGGGAATTTCCGGGGCTGAACCCCTGATACCCCCGAAGGACGAGCGGAAACCCGCCTCACGGGACGCGTCGGGGCGTTTGCCCCGACACCCGGAAGACGAGGCGCATGGCGAACACCAACCGGACTCACGGCGACGTCGCCGTCACGCCCTCGGGCGACCGAGCCCACGGTGGAGGCCCCCGGACTGCCGGGGGCTTCGCCGTGATTCTCGTCGGCCCTTCCGCGACTCCCCGCGTTCGGTGAACACCGAACGCTCTCCGATCGGCACGGCCGAGGCATCCCCCGCGAACCGCCTCATCGCCTGCGCCGATCTGCTGGCCTGCCCGGAGTGCGCCCGGCCCCTCGCGGCCGACGGCCATACCCTGCGCTGCCCGCACGGCCATGCCTTCGATATCGCCCGGCAGGGCTATGTCAGCCTGCTCACCGGTGCGTCCACCAAGATGACCGGCGACACCCCGGCGATGCTGGATGCCCGCGCGGCCTTCCAATCGGCGGGTCATTTCGCGCCCATCGCAACGGCGCTGGTCCGGGCCGTGCGCCGCGGTCACCGAGTGAGCGCGCCGGGGTCGACCGCCGCGGCATACTCCTCGACGCGTCTCGCCGGTCTGCTGCTCGCCGATGACGAAGTCCGGGGCGGCGGATCACCCGGAGTGCTCGAGATCGGCGCGGGCACCGGCTACTACCTCGCCGCGGTGCTCGACGCACTGCCGCAGGCGCGGGGCATCGCGCTGGATGTGTCGAAACCGGCGGCGAAGCGCAGCGCCCGGGCGCATGCGCGGGCGGGAGCCGTGCTCGCGGACGCGTGGCGCGGGTTGCCGGTGCGCGACGGCGCGATGGGCACGGTGCTGTCGGTCTTCGCACCACGCAATCCGGATGAGGTGGCGCGGGTGCTCACCGCCGACGGCCGGTTCATCGTGGCGACCCCGACCGCACGGCATCTGGGCGAGCTCATCGAGCCGCTCGGGATGGTGCGGGTGGATGCGGCCAAGCAGGAGCGGCTGGCCGAATCGCTGGGCGGCCGTTTCGAATTGCTGGAGCGGACCGAGGTCGAATACTCGATGCCGCTGACGCATGCGGATATCTCCGCGGTCGCGGGTATGGGGCCGTCGGCCTTTCACGCCGCGGCGGACCGGGCGGAACGCATTGCGGCGCTGCCGGATCCGCTTCCGGTCACGGCCTCGGTGACGGTGTCGAGCTACCGGCGGCGCTGACCCCGCGGTTGGGGAGCAGCGCCAGCAGGTTCCGCACGAGTGCGCGATTCTCGTCGCTGCGGTGCGCGGTGTAGATCGTGGTCGCCGCCGATGTGCCGGTGAGCGGAATGATCCGGACGGAAACGGGAGCCGTGAAGGTGGCGCTGCGCGGGGCGATGGTGATGCCCAGGCCCGCCGCCACCAGGTAGAGGATGATCGTCCAGTTGGTGGCCTCCTGGACGATGTGCGGGCGCTGGCCCGATTCGAGCATGGGGGACAGATTCTTGTCGTGGGCGAGCGAGCCCGCCGCTCGGGGGAAGAAGACCATCGGGCTGTCGGCGAGTTCGGCTCCGGTGATGGTGGTGCGATCCGCGAACGGGTGGTCGACGGGCACGATCGCCACGAACGGTTCGGTCATCAGCGGCTCGGTGGTGACGCCGGGCAGCGGGTCGGGATCGCGGACGATGGCGGTGTCCAGCGCGCCGGTGGCGAGCTTCTCCATCAGATGGCTGGTGTAGCCCTCCACCAGGTCGACCTCCACCAACGGGAACCGTTCCCGGAATTCACGCACCCCGCGCAGTGGTTCGAGGGGCAGCACCGAGGGGACGAATCCGAGGTAGAGGGTGCCCTGGCTGCCTTCGCCGATGCGGGCGATCTCGGCCAGATCGCGGGCGGCGTGGCCGAGCAGCGGCCGGGCGCGTTCGCGGAGCACCTGCCCGGCGGGGGTCAGGGCGACGGTGCGCGAGGTGCGGTCGAAGAGTTTGGTGCCGAGCAGGGTTTCGAGGCGCTGGATCTGCTGGGTCAGCGCGGGCTGGGCGATGTGCAGCCGGGCGGCGGCGCGCCCGAAGTGCAGTTCGTCGGCGACCGCCAGGAAATAGCGCAGGTGGCGCAGCTCGACTCCGTCAACCATAAGTTCAGCGTATCAATCGCAGTTATCAAGTATTGGACGTTATGGTTCGAGGCTGGGCATGCTGTGCTGGTGACTTCGCAGACGGACAGCATCGTGATCGAGCCGATGGCCACCCCCGCCGACGCCCAGGCCTTCAAGGACCTCAACCTGGAGTGGATCACCACCATCTTCACCGTCGAGCCGGCCGATCTGGCAACCCTCGACCACCCGCAGCGGATCGTGACCGACGGCGGCCAGGTGCTGATCGCGCGGGACGGCGCCGACGCCGTCGGGTGCGTGGCGCTGGTGGCCGAGCGGCCCGGCGTGTTCGAACTCTCGAAAATGGCGGTGACACCGCGGGTTCGGGGACGGGGCGTGGGCCGCCGTTTGCTGGCGGCCGCGCTCGACCGGGCCCGGCGGCTGGGTGCGACGGAGGTGTTCCTGGCCAGCAACAGCGCGCTGGTCGATGCCGTGCACCTGTACGAGTCGGTCGGTTTCGTGCACGTCCCGCCCGCCGAACTGCCGCCGTTCCATTACGACCGCGCGGACGTGTTCATGCGGTACCGGCTCTAGGTCTTGCGCACCAGGTCGTAGACGGCCGCCGTGCGCGCCGCCACCTGCGACCAGTCGAAAGCGCTGATCGCGCGGTCGCGCCCCGCCACCCCCATGGCCGCGGCCGTGACCGGGTCGGCGGCGACCTGATTGACGGCCCGGGCGAGCCCGCGCTCGAAATCGCCGGGCGCGGTCTCGTCGTAATGCACGAGCCGACCGGTCTTCCCTTCGACCACGACCTCCGGAATTCCGCCCACATCCGAGGCCACCACCGCGGTCCCGCACGCCATCGCCTCGAGATTCACGATCCCCAGCGGTTCGTACACCGACGGGCAGATGAACACCGTCGCGGCCGCGAGCACCTGCCGCACCAGTTCGGTCGGCAGCATCTGCTTCACCCAGAACACGCCGTCCCGCGTCGCGCTCAGATCGCGAACCGCCGCCGCCACTTCGGCCTCCATGGCCGGGGTGTCGGCGGCCCCGGCGCAGAGCACCAGCTGAATATCCGGATCCAGATGCCGCGCCGCCGCCAGCAGGTGCGCGACGCCCTTCTGCCGGGTGATCCGCCCGACGAACGCCGCGATGGGCCGGTCCCGGCGCACTCCGAGTTCGGTGAGTATGTCCCGGGTTTCGAGCGCGGGCCCGCCCGGATGCCACACCTGCGCGTCGATTCCGTTGTGCACCACGTGCACTCGCGCGGGATCGATATCCGGATAGGCCTTCAGCACATCGGCCCGCATGCCCGCGCTGACCGCGATGACCGCGTCGGCGGCGACGATGGCATTGTGCTCGGACCACGAGGAGAGCCGATATCCGCCGCCGAGTTGCTCGGCCTTCCACGGCCGCCGCGGTTCCAGCGAATGCGCGGTCAGCACATGCGGAATCCCGTACAGCGTGGCGGCGAGATGCCCGGCCAGCCCGGTGTACCAGGTGTGCGAGTGCACCACGTCCATGCCGCCGGCGGCATCGGCCATGCGCAGCTGCGCGGACATCATCTGCAAGACCGAGTTGGCCGCGTACAGCATCGGATCCGGTTGGTGCACCACGGCATCGGCGCGTTCGACGCCCATGCAGTGCACGGTCACATCGCAGAGTTCGCGTAGTCGCGGCACCAGTTCGGTGACATGCACGCCCGCCCCGCCGTACACCTCGGGCGGGTATTCACGGGTCATCATGGCGACGCGTAGGTCGCGGCCGCCGGCCGAGCCGGAACTCACCGGTCCAAACTAATCGCTCGCACCCGTGCCCACCAATCGCCGACGCGACTGACATGGAACCTGCTGGCCATTCCAGGTTCGATCGGTACCGGTAGTTTGGCGAGTGTGAGGAGCCAGCCGCACGTACTCGGGATCGTGCTCGCCGGTGGCGAGGGGAAGCGACTGTTTCCGCTCACCAAGGATCGCGCCAAACCGGCCGTTCCGTTCGGGGGCGCCTACCGGCTCATCGATTTCGTGCTGTCCAACCTCGTCAACGCCGGCTACCTGCGGATCTGCGTGCTCACCCAGTACAAGTCGCATTCACTGGACCGGCACATCTCGCAGACCTGGCGGCTCTCGGGTTTCGGCGGCGAGTACATCACCCCGGTGCCGGCGCAGCAGCGGCTGGGCCCGCGCTGGTACACCGGCAGCGCCGACGCGATCATGCAGTCGCTGAACCTGATCTACGACGAGGATCCCGAGTACATCGTGGTGTTCGGCGCGGATCACGTGTACCGGATGGATCCGGAGCAGATGGTGCAGGCGCATATCGAATCCGGGGCGGGCGTGACGGTGGCGGGCATCCGGGTGCCGCGCAGCACCGCGAGCGCGTTCGGCTGCATCGATTCCGACGAGTCGGGCCGGATCGTGAATTTCCTGGAGAAGCCCGCGCATCCACCCGGCACCCCGGACGACCCGAACTCCACCTTCGCCTCGATGGGCAATTACGTCTTCACCACCAAGGTGCTGGTGGACGCGATCCGCGCGGATGCCGACGACAACGATTCCGATCACGATATGGGCGGCGACATCATTCCGAGCCTGGTGCGCTCGGGCGCGGCCGCGGTCTACGACTTCGCCCGCAACGACGTCCCAGGCGCGACCGACCGCAGCCGCGGCTACTGGCGCGATGTGGGCACCCTGGACGCCTTCTACGAGGCGCATATGGATCTGGTCTCGGTGGACCCGGTATTCGACCTCTACAACAAGCACTGGCCGATTCGCGGTGCGGCCGAGAACCTTCCGCCCGCCAAGTTCGGCCGGGGCGGCCTGGCTCAGGAGTCGATCGTGGGTTCGGGCTCGATCCTGTCCGCGGCCACGGTCCGCAATTCGGTCCTGTTCTCGAATGTGATGGTGGAGGACGGCGCGACGGTCGAGGGCAGCGTGCTGATGCCGGGGGTGCGCATCGGCCGCGGCGCGGTGGTCCGGCACGCGATTCTCGACAAGAACGTGGTGGTCTCCGAGGGCGAGATCATCGGCGTGGATCTGGACCGGGACCGGGATCGTTTCGCGGTCAGCAATGGCGGTGTGGTGACCGTCGGCAAGGGCATCTGGGTCTGAACCGCCGATAACGGTGGACACCCGTGGGTGCCGGGTCCGAAAATCTAGGGGCCGGAGCGCTACCGGCAGGGTGGCGCGGGAGGGAGCATCATGGGCCGCGGCACACGCCAGTCCTCGACAGCAGCCCGGATCGTCACCGCCGTCACCTGTGTGGCCCTGACCGCCCTGGTGGCGGGGTGCGGGAAACCGGGGCACGCGGTGGCGGGTGAACTGGACGTCCGCACGCTCGACGCCGGTAGTTATCCGGTGAACCGCTACACCTACAACCAGTCCGCCGATGGCAAAGGCGCGGTGCTGGAAGGCATTCGGATGGCCGATGCGGTGGTGCCCGGGGTGAAGGTGGACGAGAGCGTGGGGATCGGCCGCGGCGGCGTGGTGCTGCCCTCGGTCAAGGATGTGATCAGCGTCAGCCATCTCTCCAATACCGCCAAGCCGGTGCTGGACAGTCGCGGCTTCCTGACCGGATTCGCCACCAGCAGTACCGATCTGCAATCGCAGGCGAGCACCGACGAGGCCGATCCGAAGGCCACCACGGTCACCATCCGGCTGCTGCGCATGTCCAGCGCCGACAATGCCAAGCTGGCGGCGCGGGAGATCGAGGACGCGGATTTCAATGTGGCACTGGACCAGAACCGCAAGCTCACCCTGACCGAGTATCCCGACGCGTACATGCACTGGCGGCCGGGCGTGGCCAATATCGGCGCGGTCATGGCGCACCAGGATTTCGTCATCTCGCTGTTCATCACCCGCCCCAAGTCCGAACAGGCGGATCTGCTCTCGTGGGTGCGCAAGACCCTGGACGCGGAGGTGCCGGCGCTGGACGCCTTCCACGCCACGGCCGCCGATCAACTGGAGAAGCTGCCGGTGGATCGGGATCGGATGCTGGCGAGGGTGCTGACCGACAATCGCGACAATCACACGCCCGATCCGGATACCTTCGCGGTGTTCGGCCCGAGCATGCTGATTCATCCGGCCGGTGAACAGGCGTTGCGGCAGCGGCTGGTCGACGACACCGATATGGACGCGATGGCGATCGTGGGCGACAACTACGCCTTCCGCACCCGGGACGCCCGGGCGAGCGCGGACCTGGTGAGCGGCCTGATCAGCGGCTTGGGCGAGACGAATGGGACGGCGCCGGACAAGGTTCCGGACACCAAGTGCGTGACGCACAAGACCAGCAGCAAGACCATCTACCGCTGCTATGTGGTGTACAAGCGCTATGTCGGCGTGGTGAACGCGGACAACGAGGCCGCCGCACACAAGGCCGCGGCCGCGCAGTACGCGCTGCTCGCGAACAGCCTGTAGCGCACGGGTTCTCGCTGGAGCGCCATCGGAACAGCCGGTGGCGCTTCGGCATCCGGTTCAGTATCGGATGACGTCCGAGTCCAGCATTCGCCAGGCGGCGGGCCGGGAGCCGTGCCCGTTGCGGTGCGGCTCCCGGTCGTCGGCGCACCCTGCGCAGTCGGAATTGCTTGTGGCCGTGTCGTTGTCGCGATGGACCGGCGGGTGTCCCTTGCGGTCGCGCCCGCGCGGCGGGCGCGCGGGGCCGGGCCGGGCGGCGGGCGAGCTGTCGTCCCGGAACCGGTAGTCGCGGAACCCGAAGGGCTGCAACAGCGCTCGCAGGAACGCGGGCCCGTCCTCGGGACGGATGGTGCGGTCCTCGCCGAGAATGTCGACGCCCTGGTGGTACCAGACCCGCGCCACCAGCCCCTCCACCGGATCCACCGCCCGGAAGGTGGCGTGCCCGTCCGCGTTCAGCCGGAACTCGGCGATCCGCCGCCATTTACCGGCCTCGCGGAAGTACAGACCCACTACCGCCGGAACCCGCTGACTCATGGCAACCTCGATCGTCGAACTCTCCGATGGAGTATCCGCGATGGGCGCTCGGTAATCCTCCGAGGCCCGGCCGATCACGTCACTGCTGGTATACGGGTGACGGTGAGATGCAGAACGGTTCGCACGGTCCGGGCGTGGACGGCACCACGTGTGATTGGTCGTCGAAGCGCGCCCCGCTGACCAGCAGCAGGATCAGCAGCGCCCCCGCAATGATCAAGCCGAAGAAGACCATTGCGGGCCATAGCCAGCCCGTGGGCAAATGCACGCCGAGGACGAGTCCTTCGAGCATCTCCCCCACCTCCTTGCGAAAATCGATCCCCTATCGGTGGTACCACCCGAGCGCGCCCCGAATCCACCCCTAGCCCTGCCCGTACGCTGCCAATTCGTCATTCCGGCATGGTTTCGGCCGGAATCCACACCATGGGACCGTGTGGATTCCGGCCGAATGAACGCCGAGATGACGTGGGACGGGTCTTATCAGCGCAGGTCACGCCGCCGGAATGCGATGAGCCCCAGTGTGATCAGCGCCGCGTCGATGATCAGCAGCACGATCAGGGGTGTGGCGGTGAACTCACCTCCCGGCAGTTTGGGCGCGTGCTCGAACGGTTCGAGATCGCGCAACCACTGCGGGGCACCGGAAATCGCGCCGAGCAGGAACACCGCGATGGCGGTGGTCAGCACACCCCAGGCGACGGGCGTCCAGCGCGGCAGCAGCCCGAACAGCGCCACCGTCACGCCGGTGAACACCCACACCGCCGGCAATTGCACCAGCGCCGCCGCGAGGGTGTCGCCGACCTTGCCGCCGACGTCACCGGCGGCGCGCCCGTACACGATTCCGCCCAGCAAGGCCGAAACCGTCAGCGCCACCGCCGGTCCGGCGATCGCGTACACCAGATGCGATGCCGCCCAGCGGGTTCGTGCCACCGCACCGGTGAGCACGATCTCGGTGCGCTGCGCCTCCTCCTCGGCGTGCAGCCGCAGCGCCGCCGAGATCGAGTACGCCGACGCCGCCACCGCGATCATGGTGAACGCGTAGGTGAGCATGGAGTTCTCCAGCGACTGCGAGCCGCCCATGCGCGTGATCAGATCCTTGATGCTCTGGCTGGTGCCGAGTTCGTCGCCGATCCCGTGCACCACGCTGCCGATCAGCAGCCCGTACAGTCCGAGCCCGGCCGTCCACGCCACCAGGGTGCCGCGCTGCAATCGCCAGGCCAGTCCGAACGGACCGCTGAGCGCCGGGCTCGCGGCGGGCGCGCCGAGGCGTTCCGCGATCAGCCCCGCGCCCATATCCCGGTGCCGCAGTAGCGAATACGCGACCACGGTCAGCACCAGCACGGCCGTCAGATGCAGCAGCAGTACCGCGAAGTGGTCGCCCGCGTACGGCCGCACCTGGAGCGACCAGCCCTGCGGGGACAGCCAGCTGAGCGGACTGGTCGGCCCGTCTCCGGCCCGCGCATCGCCGATGGCCCGGAGCGTGTACGTGGTCCCCAGCACCGCGAAGGCGATGCCGCGGGCCAGCCGCGAACCGGTGCACAACTGGGCGGCCACCGCCGCCACGGAGGCGAACACCGCACCGGAGCCGGCCAGCGCCAGCCCGAAGGCCAGCGATCCCGTGCGCGGCACCTCGGTGCCGGAGAGGCTGAGGAAGGCCAGCAGCCCGGTGGCCAGCGACGCGCCGTAGGCCAGGATCAGCGCGGCGGTCAGCCCCGCGTACCGCCCCACTCGGGTGGCGGCGACGAGTTCCTCACGCCCCGTTTCCTCTTCGGCCCGGGTGTGCCGGATGACGGTGAGAATGGTGGCGATGGCGATCAGGGTGTAGAACATCCCCGCTTTCCAGATGCCGGTCGCGCCCAGGCTGGTGTTGTACACCGGCCCGTACATGGCCAGCTGTGCCGGGCTGGCGAGGATCGAGGCGGCGAACCCGGCCCGATCGGCCTCGCTCGAATACACCGAGTCGATGCTGTCGATGTACACGCTGCCCACCGGCAGCGACAGCAGCAGCACCCACAGCGGCAGCACGACGCGATCCCGGCGCAGGTACAGCCGCAGCAGCTGCCCGGTTCCGGTGAAATCCGCTGTGCGCAAAGCGGTTCCGATCGTTGCCCGCGGGACCGTGACGGCGGTCATTTGGCGACCTTCTCCCGGGTCTCGGCCGGCTGATCCTCGCCGTCGAGCGAATAGTGGCGCAGGAAGAGCTCTTCCAGCGTCGGCGGCTGACTGACCAGGCTGCGCACCCCGGCGTCGCCGAGCACGCGGATCAGCTCCCCGAGGTGCTCGCTGTCCACCTGGCAGTGCAGCGTCCGGCCTTGGATCTCGATGTCCGACACCCCCGCGATCCGGCCGAGATCGCCTGGATCCCCGGTCAATTCGGCGGTGATGGCGGTGCGGCTCAGATGCCGCATCTCGGCCAGGCTGCCGCTCTCCACGGTCTTGCCGGCCCGGATGATGGTCACCCGCTCGCACAGCTTCTCCACCTCGGACAGAATGTGGCTCGACAGCAGCACGGTGGCCCCGCGCGCGGCGGCCTCGGCGACGCACTCCCCGAATACCTGCTCCATCAGTGGATCCAGCCCGGAGGTGGGTTCGTCGAGCAGCAGCAGTTTCGCGTTGGAGGAGAATGCCGAGACGAGCGCGACCTTCTGCCGGTTGCCTTTCGAGTAGGTGCGCGCCTTCTTCTTCGGATCGAGTTCGAAGCGCTCGATCAGCTCGGCGCGCCGCTGCTGGTCGATGCCCCCGCGCATGCGCGCCAGCAGGTCGATGGTCTCCCCGCCCGACAGCGAGGGCCACAGCGTGACATCGCCTGGGACGTAGGCGATATCGCGATGGAGTGCGACCGCGTCGGTCCACGGGTCCCGGCCGAGCAGACGCGCCTCCCCCGATGTCTTGGCGAGTATGCCCAGCAGCACGCGAATGGTGGTGGACTTCCCGGAGCCGTTGGGCCCCAGGAAGCCGTGCACCTCGCCGTCGGCGACCTCGAGGTCGAGGCCGTCGAGCGCTCGCACCTGCCCGAAGTGCTTGTGCAGGTCCCGGACCTCGATCGCGGGATTGGCAGGAACGTCCATCGAATCTCCTTGCAGGAAAACGATTCCGGATTACTTCGACGCTTGCGAAGTGAATGCGTCCAGTGCGGACGAGTCGGCCAGCAGGCCGTTGGTGTAGATCTCCAGCGCGGGCAGCATCATGCGATCGGCATACTCGCGCAGCGCTTTTCGATAGTCCATCGGCCCGGGATGCTCGGCCGCGTAGACCTGGAGGAACATCACCATGCCGCCGCCGTTGGTGGTGGCGATGTACCGGGCCAGAGCTTTCAGGTCCCGGGTGGGGCGTAGCGTCCCGGCGGCGATGCCGGCGGTGAGGTAGACCTCGACGTCTTCCACCATGTGCTCGAAGAACACCTTCATCAACGGCCCGCCGCTCTGGAAGCTCCGCAGGATGTAGGCCATATACGGCGCGAAGTCCTCGATCTCGGCCAGCTGCTGCATGAGGTTGCCCGGCGCGGGACTGGTGATGTACTCGGTCTTGGCCTTGCGCACGACTTCACGCACCCAGTCGTCGCACGCCTGGCGCAGCCCCTCCTTCGATCCGAAGTGATGGATCACCAGCCCCGGGGACACCCCCGCGGCGGTGGCGATGGCCCGCACCCCGACCCCGAAACCCTGCTCACCGAACGCGGCGACGGCCGCGTCCCGGATCCGGGCCCGAGTCGTCAGATCATCTACTGAACGCACGTTTAATATGCTAAACACTCGTTCAACACGAGCGCAAGACCTGCCCGGAACTCCCCGTTCACCCCGGCGTTTTCACCCGAAAAACGCGGAAAGCCCCCGAGCGGAAAACTGCTCGGGGGCTGAAGTTGCAGCGCGGAATTTCCGCGAGAGTCCTACCCGCGCGAGGCGCAGAGCAGCCCGTCACCGACCGGAATCAGCACGCTGGTCAGCTGCGGATCCTCCGCGATGGCCCGGGTCGCCGCCCGCACCGCCATGGTCTGCGGATCCCGCTGCCCCGGATCCGGCACCCGCCCGCCGAGCAGCGCGTTGTGCAGCACGATGGCCCCGCCCTCGCGTAGCAAGCGCACCGCCTGCTCCACGTACTGCGGATGCTCCAGCGGCGCGGCATCGATGAACACCAGGTCGTAGGCCCCATCGGCCAAGCGCGGCAACACATCCAGGGCCCGGCCGTTGATCAGCCGGGTGCGCGCCGGGGTGATCTCCGCCGACCGGAACGCCTCCCGCGCCGCCCGCTGATGCTCGGGCTCGGAGTCGATGGTGGTGAGCGTGCCGTCCTCGCGCATGCCGTCCAGCAGCCACAGCCCACTCACCCCCGCCCCGGTGCCGACCTCGACGACCGCGCGGGCGCCGAGCAATTGGGAGTACATGCTGAGCAACGCCCCCACCGCCGGAGGCACTGGACTCGCCCCCAGTTCGAGGGCGCGTTCGCGCGCGGCGACGAGAATCTCGTCCTCGGCGACCGATTCCTCCACGTAGGCGAGGTTTCGCTGGAGGTTCGTTGCGGCGGGAGTCTGGCTCACGATTCAAAGGCTAATGGCGAGCAGGTTCGAAGGCGTGGCGGCGACCGGCCGGTGTGGCGATTTTTTTCTCAGGTGTCCCTCAGCCTCCACATACTGCGACCACATGCGGACCGGCGAAAGTAATGCCTACGCCAGGCCAGCGATCGGCGGATCCCGGCACCGGGAACAACACGACCAACCAGGTCGGTTGTACCGGACACCGAGGTTCACGGTCCCGAGTAGGAGGTAACCCCATCCACATGGTCGACGCGGCGCGTGAACACGCCAACACTCTGCACCCGCAGATCCAGCCGCTGGACAGCGACACCCCGCTGACCGGCGACTTCCTTCTTTCCTCCGATGCCCTCTCCCCCGAGGATACCGACGAACTCCTCAGCGGGACGGCGGCTTTCGACGCCACCGGCGACCGCACCATGATGCCGTCCTGGGACGAGCTGGTGCGCGAGCACGCCGATCGGGTGTACCGCCTGGCCTATCGCCTGACCGGTGATCAGCAGGATGCCGAGGACCTGACCCAGGAAACCTTCATCCGGGTCTTCCGCTCGCTGTCGAACTATCAGCCCGGCACCTTCGAGGGCTGGCTGCACCGCATCACCACCAACCTGTTCCTGGACATGGTCCGCCGGCGCAATCGCATCCGCATGGAGGCGCTGCCCGAGGACTACGACCGGGTGCCCTCGGAGGGTCCCGGCCCGGAGCAGGTCTACCACGACGCCAATCTGGACCCGGACCTGCAAACCGCGCTGGACGCGCTGGCTCCGGAGTTCCGTGCCGCGGTCGTGCTCTGTGACATCGAAGGACTGTCGTACGAGGAGATCGGCGCGACGCTGGGCGTCAAGCTGGGGACCGTGCGCAGCCGTATCCACCGTGGACGCCAGGCACTGCGCGAGCACCTCGAGCATAATGGGATTGAGCGGCGGGTCGCCGCTGCCGAAAACGTCGGGTGACAACGCGGGCCTCGACCGGTCCGCGTGTCGTTTTCCCCGGTTCCGCCGAGGTCGTCCGGAAGGGTGTGCAGCGCATGAGTGGCGAGGCCAGCGTATGAATGGTCAGGAGAATGCGCCCCGTCGTCCTCGATTCGCTCCGACCGAGCATCTGGCCAGCGAGGCCATCGCCGCGTATGTCGACGGCGAATTGCGGATGAACGCGTATCTGCGCGCCGCCCATCATCTTTCGCTGTGCCACGAGTGCGCGGCCGAAGTGGACGCCCAGCAGCAGGCGCGCATCGCGCTACAGCAGTCCAAGGATCAGATTTCGGCGCCGCTGCGTTTACACGACACGCTCAGCCGCATTCCGCTCTCGGAATTGCCGGGCGCCGAGCACAACAATCGTTCGCTGCCGAATGCGGCGGAGCAGCATCCCGATCGGAATATGCTCGCGCGCGGCGTGAGTTCCTTCGGGCTGCGCCAAGATTCGTTCGACAGCAGGCGGTGGACCTCGTGGTGGCGCAAGTAGAGTTCATCGCGTGACCACCGAATCGAAGAACACGGGCCCGGTTCCGGGTGAGGGGCCCGCGGAAAAGATCGCACCGGCCGATGCCGCGGCGACTTCGGATTCGGCGGCCGATCGGGGGAACCTGAGGCCGTCGGACGCACCCGTACTGGGGCCGCGGCCGGTTTATCGGCCGCACGTCGACAATCACACCGCGCGGGCTTTCCGCCGCCCGAACGGGCAGCACGGTTCTTTCTCCCCGCAGACCGCCGCCGCGGCCGCCGCTGCCGGTGGCGGCGGGCCCGAGCTGGTGAACCGGCCGCCGGACGCGGTGCTGGCCGAGGCGTTCGGCCGCCCCGCGGGCTCCGATGAACTGCTGCAACGAGATCCGGACGCACAGGCCGAGCCGCCCGCGCCCGCCGCCCCGGCCGATCCGTGGCGCGATCCCGACTCCGCCGCCCGCCTGGGCGCGCCCGCCGTGGCCGTGACCGCCGCGCCGCCGCCTTCCCCGGGCCGCAAGCTGACCGCGCGCGAGGTGCTCTTCGGCGGCCGGGTGTCGCCGGCTGCGCTGGCGGTGCTGGCCGCGGTCGCGCTGGTGATCGGGCTGCTGGGCGGATTGGTCGGCCGCTTGACCGGCGATTCCGTCTCCACGCTGACCTCGCGCAAGGTCGCTTTGCAATCCGCGGACGGCTCGGACAAGCCGCACAGTCAGATCACCAAGGTGGTCGACGCGGTCATGCCCGCGGTGGTGACGGTGCGCGCCTGGGTCGGCGACAGCGGCTCCTCCGGTTCGGGCGTGGTCATCGACGGCGGCGGCTACATCGTCACCAACAACCACGTGATCTCCCTCGCGGCCAATGACAAGACCGGCAAGGCGCAGTTGCAGGTGGTGTTCTCCGACGGCACCCGGGTACCGACCAAGATCGTTGGGCGCGATACCAAGTCGGATCTGGCGGTGCTCAAGGTCGACGTGAAGAACCTGTCGGTGATCCAGCTCGGCAACTCCAAGGACGTCCAGGTCGGCGACGAAGTGCTGGCCCTGGGTTCGCCGCTGGGCCTGGAGAAGACCGTCACCTCCGGCATCGTCTCGGCGCTGCACCGGCCGGTGAAGGTCGGCGGCGAGGGCACCGACACCAATGCCACCCTCGACGCCGTGCAGACCGACGCGGCCATCAACCACGGCAACTCCGGTGGCGCGCTGGTGGATATGCAGGGCCGGCTGATCGGCATCAACTCCGCCATCAAGTCCGAGTCGGGCGGTTCGGTGGGCCTGGGCTTCGCGATTCCGATCGATCAGGTGAAGCGGATCTCGCAGGCGCTCATCCACAACGGCGAGGTGTTCCACGCCTGGCTCGGCGTCAGCGCCAAGACCAAGATCGTCGCCAATGACGTGATGAGTGGTGCGGCGGTGGCCGATGTACGCGGCGACAGCCCGGCCGCCAAGGCGGGCATCGTCGAAGGCGATGTGATCGTGAAGGTCGGCGACCGCGATGTCACCGGGCCGGAGGAATTGACGGTCGCGGTGCAGTCGCACGAGATCGGGGACACGGTGAACTTCCGGCTGATTCGCGATGGCCGCGAGGTGGACGTTCCGGTCACGCTGGAAACGGACCAAGGCAAGTAGGCGACGTGATTTCAGCGCGGGTGCGGCGGCGAAAAAGCCGAAATCGGACACGGGTAATCTAGTCCCGTGTTCAGCAATATCGGCTGGGGCGAGATGTTGATTCTGCTCGTCGCCGCACTCGTGATTCTCGGCCCCGAGCGACTGCCCGGTGCCATTCGCTGGACCGCCACCTCGCTCAAGCAGGTGCGCGACTATGCCACCGGCGCGACGCAGCAGTTGAAGCAGGAGCTCGGTCCGGAGTTCGACGAGATCCGGAAGCCCTTGGAGCAGCTGAACGAACTGCGCAGTATGAATCCGAAATCGCTCGTCACCAAACACTTGCTCGACGGCGATGATTCCTTCCTCACGGGCAATTTCGACAAGCCCACTAACGCCTCGAACAGCGGATACGGCAATTTCGCCAAGCCCGAACAACAGAAACCGCTGGCGCGCAACGAACGTCCGCCGCTCGATCCGGACGCCACCTGAGATCAATTACGTTCAGCGGACTTGACACCTCGGGCTGTCCAGCTATCTAGACTGCGGGAATGTCGGCCGACGAGGTGGCGAAGGTGTTCGCGATCGAAGACAAGGTCGAGCGCCTCAAAGCCGCCACCGACGGCGTGGCGGCTGCGCAGCAGACCATCAACGAACTGACCCGGATCCGCCGCGCGGTCATTCGCGAACTACACGCCGAAGGGTGGACCTTCGCGAGAATCGGTGCGGCGGCCGGACTTTCCCGGGCGCGCATCCATCAGGTCAGTACGCAGGGACCGGTGCCGGAGGGATTGTTCTTCGGGCACGGACCGCTGACCATCCTGACCCCGGACGTGCGAAGTACCACGCGGGCGCTCGCCCTGGTGGGCGCTCCGGACGCCGCGGCGCCGCACCGGCTGGTGGAGTTACTGCGGGAACTGGGTTTCCAGGCGGCTGTACAGCGCTTCCTGCCGGGCCGCCCGCTCGATCTCGACCGCGATGGGCTGATCGTGCTCGGCGGGCCCGAATTGTCGCCCAGTCTGCGGTATTTGGTGGCGGCCGACCCGCGACTCAGACGCACCGTCGCACGGGCGGGACGCGTACGCAGGGGCATCGAGGATCGCGCCGCGCGGCGGGTGTACCGGCCCGGAGGCACCGAGCCGTACGACATCGCCTATCTGGCAAGGCTTCCCCGGCCGGACGGCAAGGGCACAGTGCTGGTCATCGACGGCTTGCACCCGCCGGCCTCACTCGGCGCGATTCGCCTGCTGGCGACCCGGCTGGCCACCCTGCACGAGCGCGCGGCGACCCACCCGTTCTCCGCCGTGGTCGGCGTGCGCTACGACCGCAATACCGGTGAGCCCATCGAAGCCGACCTGCTCACCCCGATCTACCGGCACGACCGCTGAAGTCCCTCCTGACACCGAAAAAACAACGCCCCCGCACCTTTACAGGTGCGGGGGCGAATTTTCGCGGGAGGTGGAGGCCCGGGCCCCTACTCCCGGATCGTCAGGCGGCGGCCCATTCCGGGCGCAGGGTGTTCATCGGAGGACGGTCCGCCAGCGAGACCTCGGTCGCGTGCGCGGTGAATTCGTCTCCGATGAGCGGGAATTGGGTCAAGGCCGCGCCGGAGTCGCTGACCCCGCTGCGCCCCAGCATCGTTCCCACGATCTGCCGGCTCATCACGCCCAGATCCGACAGCGGCCGGTTGCGGTGCTGGCGCACACCGAGATTCACCTGGCCGATGGCGTTCAGCCCGAGCATGTCGTAGGTGTCGAGCAGCAGCCCGATCTCGACGCCGTACCCCGGCGCGAACGGCACCGAGGTGAGCAGCTCGCGGGTACCCGCGTACTCACCGCCCAAGGGCTGCAACACGTTCGACAGCTCCGGCCGCAGCGCGGCCAGCAGCGGCCGGGCCACCAGCTCGGTCACCCGCCCGCCGCCGTGGTGATCCACGTTCTCGCCCTGGCGCAGCGGCCGGCGGTAGTACGCCTTCACCAGATGCATGCCGTCGACCGTCAGCAGTGGTCCCAGCAACTTCGGCACGAACAGCGGATCCGGCTCGATGAGATCGGAATCCACGAATGCCACGAGATCGCCGGAGGTGACGGCGAGGGACCGCCACAGGCACTCCCCCTTGCCCGGCACCGGCTCGAGTTCGGGCACCGCCTGCTCGCGGCTCACCACGCGCGCTCCCGCCGCCTGTGCGAGCTCGGCGGTGGCATCGGTGGACCCGGAGTCCAGTACCACCAGTTCGTCCACCAGCGTGCCGAGCAGCGGCCGGATACTGCCGACCACGGTGGCGACGGTGGCTTCTTCGTTGAGGGCGGGCAGGACGACCGAGACGGTCCGGTCCCCCTTGGCCCGGACGAGCTCCTCGACGCTCCAGTCGGGATCGTCGAACGTATTACGGCGTACCCAATCGATCATGCGAGACCTCGCAGGGTTCGTGCGGGCGGTCGGATCCCCTGAATAGCGGCGATCATGTCCACCACCCGGCGCGTGTGGCCGACCTCGTGCACCCGAAAGACCCGGGCACCCGCGGCGGCCGACCAAGCAGTCGCTGCCAATGTGCCCTCCAATCGTTCGGACAGGCCGACACCAAGAGTCTCTCCGATGAAATCCTTATTGCTCAGCGCCATCAAGACAGGCCATCCGGTTTTCACAAGAACGTCTATTCCCCGCAACAATTCCAGCCCGTGATAGGTGTTCTTGCCGAAATCGTGGGTGGGATCGATCAGGATCGAATCTTTTGCCACCCCGGCCGCGGCGGCGTTCTCGGCCGCGGCGACCACGGTTTCGGTGACTTCGGCCACCACATCCGCGTAGCGCACCCGGAACGGGCGGGTGCGCGGAATCGCGCCACCGGTGTGCGAGCACACGATTCCGGCACCGGTTTCGGCGGCCACACCCACCAATTCCGGATCGGCCCCGGCCCAGGTGTCGTTGATCAGATCGGCGCCCTCGGCCACGGCCGCGCGGGCGACCCCGGCCCGCCAGGTGTCGATGCTGATCAACAGCTCCGGATAGCGCTCGCGAATGGCCGCCACGAACGGCACCACCCGGCGCGCCTCCTCGGCGGCATCGACCTCGGCGCCCGGCCCGGCCTTCACGCCGCCGATATCGACCAGATCCGCGCCCTCGGTGACCGCCTTGTCGACCGCGGCCATTGCCGCCTCGTCGCTGAAGGTCGCACCGCGGTCATAGAACGAGTCCGGCGTCCGGTTCACGATCGCCATCACCAGCGCCCGATCCGTCGCCACCGGCTTTCCGCACAATGTCGGCAACGGCGCACACATGATCTCGACTGTACCGAGTGCGGTACCACGCCTGCTGGGCAGCCGACCGGAATCGGCCGCCCGTGAACAGCCGGTCAGTTGGCCGGTGCGCGACCGGCGGCGACCTCGCCGGGATAGTCGTCGTAGGCCGGGACGTAGCCGTCGGCGCGGCCCGCGAGAACATAGAGGTCACCCTCGGCATCCGAGGCGAAGCCCTGCTTGCGCAATTCGACCTTGCGGCTCTTGAAGGTGGAGGTCTGCTCGAGTTCGCCGACCACCCGGATGAACAGCGGCACAGCGTAATTGGGCAGCTGATCGTAGAGCGCCTTGGCCGCCACCTTGCCGTCGAAGGCCGCGCCCTCGTGCAGCGTGACCGCCGCCATGCCCGCTTTGCCGTCCGCGCCGGGGATATCGACCCCGTAGACGACGGCCTGGGTGATGGCGTCGATACCGCCGAACGCGCCCTCGACCTCGGTGGTCGCCACGTTCTCGCCCTTCCAGCGGAAGGTGTCGCCGAGCCTGTCCACGAAGGCGATATGGCCCCAGCGCTGATCGCGGACCAGGTCGCCGGTGTCGAACCAGCAGTCGCCGCCCTGGAAGCCGTCGCGGACCAGTTTGGATTCGGTGGCGGACTTGTCGGTATAGCCGTCGAAGGGCGACCGGTCGGTCACCTTGGCCAGCAGCAGGCCGACTCCGCCCGGCCGAACCCGGCGCAGCTTGCCGTCCGAGCCACGCAGCGGTTTGCCGGTGGCCTCGTCGTACTCGACGATGGCGAAGGCCAGCGGGGTGAACCCGGCGGTCTTGTCGACACCGAAGGCATTGATGAAGGCGACGTTTCCCTCACTCGCGCCGTAGAACTCGACGATCCGCTTGATGCCGAAGCGCTGCCGGAACTCGTCCCACAGCTCCGGGCGCAGACCGTTACCGACCGCCAGCCGGATCTTGTGTTCCCGGTCGGCGGGCTTGGCCGGCTGATTGATCAGATACCGGCACAGTTCGCCGATGTAGACGAACGCGGTGGCCTCGTTCGCGATGGCCTCGTCCCAGAACCGGGTGGCCGAGAACTTCCGGCCCAGTGCGAAACTCGCGCCGCCGGCGATCACCGAGGAGAGCGCCACGGTGAGCGCGTTGTTGTGATAGAGCGGCAGGCAGCAGTAAAGGGTGTCGTCCGGGCGCAACCGCACCCCCAGCCCGCCGATCCCGGCCATGGATTTGGTCCAGCGCAGATGCGTCATAACGCTGGCCTTGGGCATGCCGGTGGTGCCGGAAGTGAAGATCAGGTAGGCGCGTTCACGGGCCGTGATCTCCTGGCACACCGCGGGATTGCTCGTATCGGCGGATTGTGCGGCGACCGCCAGCTCCTCGGTCCAGAGCAGGTTCGGGCGGGTCTCCCCCAGCGTCTCGAGCGCGTCCGCGCACTCCTCGCCGATCACATCGAGTTTGGAGTTCAGCAGCCCGAAGCTGTGCCGCAGCACCACATCTCGCTGATTGTTGTTGAGCAGCCCGGCCGTTGCGCCCAGCTTGACCGTGGCCAGCACCAGCAGCAGCGCCTCGGGGCGATTGGTGACCAGGATGCCGACCACATCGCCGCGTTCGACCCCGCGCGCCGCCAGCACGTGCGCGTACCGGTTCACCTGGGCGTTGGCCTCGCCCCAGCTGTACACGCGCCCTTCGTATTTCAGGAAGGGCCGGTCCGGGTGGGCGGCCGCGCCGCGCTGGAAGAACAGTCCGATGGAGGCCCGGTCCCCCGATTTCACCAGCATGTGCACGGCATTGCGGATCATCGATGGGGCATCCAGGGCCATCCCCGGCAGACTGCGGGCCAGATCCCAGAGGCCGACGGTCGAACGGGCATCCGTATTCACTTCTTTGTGCTCCTCACCAGGTCGTGCTCGATGGCGCGGTGACGCGACGTTCCCCCTGTGACGGGTATGCCCCATTGCGCCCGATTCCTACCCTTGCGGACGAATCCCGGCTTGTCGAGTGAAACCGGCTGGTTCCGGAAAGAAAGTCTACGGCCGGAAACCCGGGTTCAGCGCGGTGAACGCGGACTCCAGATCCGCGGTGCGCACCACCTTCTCAAGCGCCGGCCGGCCCACGAACCCGCGCTCACGAACCAGGTCGATCCAATCGAAGAGGCCGTCGTAGAAGCCGTTCGGGTCCAGCACCACCACCGGCTTGTCGTGCACGCCGAGATAGGAACCGGTCCAGGTCTCGAAGAACTCCTCCAGGGTGCCGATGCCGCCGGGCAGGGTCAGGAAGGCGTCGGCGCGGTCCTCCATGATCTGCTTCCGCTCGCGCATGGAGTCGGTGACGATGAGCTCGTCGGAGTCGGTGTCGGCGACCTCGCGATGCACCAGCTTCTTCGGGATCACGCCGATGGTGTGCGCGCCCGCCGCCCGGGCGGCGGTGGCCACCGCGCCCATCATCGAGACGTGCCCGCCGCCGGAGACCAATTGCCAACCGCGGCGGCCGATTTCGGTCCCCACCCGGGTGGCCAGCTCCAGCACCCCCGGGTCGACGGCGCTGGCCGAGCAGTAGACGCAGACCGAGTACGCGGTGGCCTCGGGTAGGTCGCTCACCACTGATCCTCCACCACTTCCTCGGTCTCGGCGCGCGCCTCGGCGGCCCGCATCACGATCTCCACGACCTCTTCCACGCTGTCGGTGACGTGCAGCAGGCTCAGGTCACCGGGCGCGACCTTGGCCGAGCCGAGCAGCGAGTCGCGCATCCAATCCACCAGTCCCGCCCAGTATTTGGTGCCGAACAGGATGATCGGGAAGCGGGTGATCTTGCGGGTCTGCACCAGGGTGAGCGCCTCGAACAGCTCGTCCAGGGTGCCGAAACCGCCGGGCAGGCAGACGAAAGCCTGCGAGTACTTCACGAACATGGTCTTGCGCGCGAAGAAGTACCGGAAGTTGATGCCCAGATCGACCCATTCGTTCAGGTGCTGTTCGAACGGCAGCTCGATGCCCAGCCCGATGGAGTAGCCGCCCGCCTCGGACGCGCCCCGATTGACCGCCTCCATGGCGCCGGGGCCGCCGCCGGTGATGACCGCGAACCCGGCCCGCGCCAGCGCCCCGCCGATGGCCATGCCCGCGTGATACTCCGGATGGTCCGGCCCGGTGCGCGCCGACCCGAACACCGACACCGCGGCGGGCACCTCCGCCAAAGCGCCGAAGCCCTCGATGAATTCGGCTTGGATGCGCAGCACCCGCCACGGGTCGGTGTGTACCCAATCGGTCGGGCCGCGTTCGTCCAGCAGATGCTGATCGGTCGTGCCGATGCCCTTCTTGCGATCGCGCCGCAGCATTATCGGACCGCGGAACCGTGGGGTCTTCGACGAACGGGCACCAGCGAACTCACCGTCAGCAGACATGCAGCCAACTGTATTTCATTCAGGCTTTGTCGCCGGTGAGGTAGCTGCGCAGCATGGAGGTGACCTGGGTGATCTGGTCGACCGGGAGGTGCTCGTCACGCTTGTGCGCCAGGTTCGGGTCGCCGGGGCCGAAGTTCACGGCCGGGATGCCGCGGGCCGCGAAGCGGGAGACGTCGGTCCAGCCGTACTTGGCGCGCACGCCGCCGCTGCCGTGGCCGTGCACGATCTCGATGAGGTCCTTGGCGGCCGGGGCGGACAGGCCGGGCAGCGCGCCGGGAGCGCCGTCGGTGCGTTCGAAATCGAGCTCCAGGCCCGAGAAGACCTCGCGCACATGCTCGGTGGCCTGGTCGAGGGTGCGGTCGGGGGCGAAGCGGAAGTTCACATCCACCTCGGCCACATCCGGGACCACATTGCCCGCGACGCCGCCGGAGACGCGCACCGCGGACAGTCCCTCGCGGTAGACGCAGCCGTCGATCTCGACCTCGCGGGCCTGATAGCCGGCGAGGCGCTCGAGAATCGGGGCGAGGCGGTGAATGGCGTTGTCGCCCAGCCAGGCTCGCGCGGTGTGGGCGCGCACGCCGGAGGTGGTGAGGCGTACCCGCAGCGTGCCCTGGCAACCGGCTTCGATCCAGCCGCCGGAGGGCTCGCCGAGAATGGCGAGATCGCCTTCGAGCCATTCGGGCAGTTCGCGCTCGATGCGGCCCAGGCCGTTGAATTCGGCGGCGATCTCCTCGGCGTCGTAGAAGATCATGGTCAGGTCGTGCACCGGATCGGTGACGGTGGCCGCGAGGTGCAGGAACACCGCGTCACCGGACTTCATGTCGACGCTGCCGCAACCCCACAGCTGCCGTTCGCCTTCCGGGCTCACCACGAAACGGCTCGGCACATTGTCGGCGATCGGCACGGTGTCCAGATGCCCGGCCATGATGACGCGGGTCGGCAACCCGCGATTGGTGCGGGCCAGCACGGTGTTCCCGTGCCGCACGATCTCGAACCCCGTGGTCTGCTCCTGCAATGCCTTCATCACCCGATCGGCGATGACCGCCTCATCCAGGGAAACACTCGGGATATCGACGAGCGCGGCGGTGAGATCGATGGGATCGGCACGGAGATCGAGGGTCACCCACTCCACCCTAAAGGAGGAATCCCCTCCGTTCCCTGCATCCCACCTGCGTCGGCACAAACGGACACCATTCGCAACCAACCTCACAGAATCTGCGCGCGCGGGGCCCCGGTAACCTGTGCGAACGTGAGCACTCAGGGAGCAGTAGCAGTCGGCGTAGCCACCATCACCGCCAACGGGACGGTGCTCGACACCTGGTACCCGTACCCGGAATTGGGTGAATTCACCGAGACCGGGACCGAGCGGCTGGATGCCACGGATGTCGAGTACGCCAAGTTCGCCCAGTTGGCGGGCGAGGACGATGCTCGCCGGGTCGAGGTCGTCGTGGTGCGCACCACGATCGCCGATCTGAGCGCCCCGCCCGTCGATACCCACGACGTCTACCTGCGGCTGCACCTGCTTTCGCATCGGCTGGTCCGGCCGCACGGGGCCAACCTGGACGGCCAGTTCGGGCTGCTGGCCAATGTGGTGTGGACCAACTTCGGGCCGTGCTCCAACGAGGAGTTCGAGCTGACCCGGATGAAGCTGCGGGCGCGCGGGCCGGTCACCGTGTACGGCGTGGACAAGTTCCCGCGCATGGTCGATTACGTGCTGCCCTCCGGCGTGCGCATCGCCGACGCCGATCGCGTGCGGCTGGGCGCGCACCTGGCCGCCGGCACCACCGTCATGCACGAGGGCTTCGTGAACTTCAACGCCGGCACCCTCGGCAACTCCATGGTCGAGGGCCGCATCTCCGCCGGTGTGGTGGTGGGCGACGGCTCCGACGTCGGCGGCGGCGCGTCCATCATGGGCACCCTCTCCGGCGGCGGCAAGCAGGTCATCTCGCTCGGCGAGCGCTGCCTGCTGGGCGCCAACTCGGGCCTGGGCATCTCGCTCGGCGACGATTCGGTGGTCGAGGCGGGCCTGTACGTCACCGCGGGCACCAAAGTGCAGCTGCCGGACGGGGCCGTGGTGAAGGCGGCCGAGCTGAGCGGCCAGTCCAACCTGCTGTTCCGCCGCAACTCGCTGACCGGTGCGGTCGAGGTGGTGTCCCGCACGGGCACCGGCATCGAGCTGAACGCGGCGCTGCACGCCAACTGAGCTGCGGCCGAAGGTTATTCGATACCGAAGGCCAGGACCCGTTCGGGGGTGATGCGGATCAGTTCCCGCGACATCCCCGGACCCCAGGGTTCGACATCCTTCAATGCCTGTGCGGTGCCCCGGATTTCGAGGCACCGCACGGTCCACGGATTGACCGATTTCACATCGTCGATGACGAGCGAGACCCGTTCCTCTTTCGCCAGATTCCGGAACTTCTGGCTGGCCCCCATCTGATATCCGCCGATATCGATGGTCCCCAGCGCCGCGTTCCAGCGGAACCCGACGGGATTGTTCTGCGGCGACCCGTCCGGCCGCACCGTGGCGAGCCGGCCCAGGCGCTGGCTGCCGAGGTATTCGAGCTGGGCGGCCGTGAGCGTTGCGATCATGCCCGTGACGTTAGAACCTCGAGTGGGGTCGAGGTCAAGACCGCGCTCAGTGGTTCACGACACCGCTGAGCTCATTGGGTGATTCGGCGAGAGTGACGGTGGCCGCGACGGTTCCGGTGCCGAGATCCACCCGCTGCACCTGCTTGCGGGCGGGATCGGAGACGTAGACGTCGCCGCCGCGCACGAACAGCGCGGGCCGCGCCTGCTGCCATTTGATCGGCTCCTCCCAGGCGCTCAGCACCGGGATCTTGCGGGTGACCGTGCCCGCCGCCGGATCGATCACGTGGATCGCGCCGTCGGTGCCGAGTACCAGCGCCTCGCCCTGCGGGCCGCGAGCCAGCGAACGGAAGGTGTAGCTGGTGCCCAGATCCACGAAGCGCAGGCCGCCGGTGCGGGTGTCGATGAGCGAAACCTGCTGCGGGCGTTCCAGTTCGGCGTCCTTGTCCTGCTTGTAGTCGCCGAGCACGATGGGCGACTTGTCGGAACCGGACTGATTTCCGATGCGCCCGTAGGGATTCGGGCTGGTCACCTTGGTGACCACGCCGTCCCGGTAGATCAGCGCACCGGTCTGGCAGCCGACCACGACGGCCTCACCGGCGGCCATGGCCTCGCCGTGCACGCCGGGGCAGTCCTCGTTGCGCGCGATTTCCTTCCGGTCCCGGTCCAGAACCGCTATGCCCGTGCGCTTTTCCTCGGTGCCGACGGTGACCAGCAGCTTGCCGTCGGCCAGTTCGACCGCGACGCCGTGATGCGCGGCCGGCGTGCGATAGGTCTGCGCCGGCGGCTTCCCGTCCGCCAGCTGCGCGGGATCGAACACGGTCACCTCACCGGTGCCGTCGGCGAACAGCACCGTCTTACCGGCGTGCCGCACCACGTGGCCGGGCTTGACTGCGGGGAAGGAGATATCGGTGAATTCGCCGTGCACGGCGTCGAGGACGCGGAAGCCGTCCTGCGTCGAGACCAGCACGTGCCGGTCGTCACCGGCCGGATTGAGCCGGTTGAAGCCGTCGAGCCGCACCTCGGCGCGCTGCTCCAGGGTCTTGCCGTCGAGGATCCGCATACCGCCGTCGTAGGTGACCACGATCGGATCGGCGATGGCGGCGTGATCGGGTGCCGCCGCCTCGGTACCGCATCCGGCAAGGGCCGCCGCGAGGGCGGTGAAACCCGCCAGCGCCGTGGTGAGGGAACGTAACTGCATGTGCTGCTCCATTTCTCGTGACTGGGTTCAGGGGGCGGCGAGACCGCGCACGATGGCGTCGGTATTGGCGCGCATCATTTCCAGGTAGGTGCCCGCACCCTGCCCGGGCTCGGTGAGCGATTCCGAATACAGGGGAATGACCTGTACGTTCAGCCCCGCCTGCTCGGCCAGCACGCGGACCAGGCGATCCGGCTGGGAGGAATCGGCGAAGATCGCGCTCACCCCGGCGCCGCGCACCGCGCCCGCGAGGTCGGCCAGATCGGCACTGCTGGGCGAGGCGAGGGTGCTGCCGCCGGGGATCACCGCACCGATCACCGCGAAGCCGAAACGCTGTGCCAGATAACCGAAGACGTGATGGTTGGTGACCAGCCGGCGCTGTTCCGGGGCGATGGTGGCGAAGCGCTCGGTCATCCAGGAGTCGAGGTGGTCCAGCTCGGCGACATAGCGATCGGCATTGGCGCGCACGGCGGCGGCATCGATGCCGTCGACCCGGGCGATCACCTCGTCGGCGATCAGCCCGGCGGCCCGCCGGACCCGCACCGGATCGGTCCAGAAATGCGGATCCAGCTTGTCTCCCGCACCGGAATCATTGTCCCGGAACCGAATCGGATCGACCCGTTCGCCCACCGCCAGCGTCGGCACACCCGCTTGCTCGGCCGCCGAGACATTGCGCGCCACACCTTCTTCCAGCCCCAGCCCGTTGTGCACGATCAGCTTCGAACGCTCCAGCTGCGCGGCCTGCTTGGCGGAGAGCGCGAACTGGTGCGGATCGGCGTTGGCGCTCATCAGCACGGTCACGCGAGCGGTGTCACCGACGATCGCACGGGTGATGTCGCCGAGAATGTTGGTGGTGACGATGATGTCGGCCCGCTCGTCACCGGGTTGGGCGCAGCCGGCCAGGCCGAGCATTACGAGTGCGGCGGCCAGGATTCTTCGTGCCGCGCTCATCGCCCGACCTCCATCAGATAGGTCGGCGCGATACCGGGCGTGAAAGTCCTTGCTCTGCGCAGATTGTCGCGATAGTCGATCTCGTGGATGACGCCCGCGCCGACATCGTTCACATACGCGCGATTCGCGTCGATCCGGATCACCGGCGGCACAGCGCTATCCCCAACGGGTTTGGCCAACAACGTGGTTCGCGCCGTTTCGATGCCCGTCAGACGGTCGATCGCGCGGAGCACCCCGTCGCGGCCGAGCGCCAGCAACGGCGACCGCTCCCCCGCCGTATTCACGGCCATGACCGGGCCGGTATCGAGGAAAGTCCAAGTGCGGGTGCGAATATCGAGGATCCAGGCCCCGCGACCGCCCGCCACGGCGGCCAGTACATCGCTTCCCGGCCGGTATTCGAATGCGGTGGCCCGCTCGGTATCCGGAACCGGATGCGGATAGGGGATCCGCGTAGCGATGAACCCCGATTCATCCTTGCCGACGACCACCGCGCCGTCCGCGCAACCGAACACCACTCCGCGCCGAGTCACCGCCTGCCCTCGCGGCTGTTCACATCCTTCGGCGAGCTGCGTCACCACCGGTCCGGCCCGGCTGTGCACCGTCAGCCGCCCGGAATCCTCCACCACGACCAGGTTTTCGGCGAACGGCACCGCCGTCCCCTCTATCACCGCGCGAGTGGTGACGGTGCCCGCCGCCAAGTCGGCGCGATCCAGCAGCGTGGTGCGATCGCCTTCGTTCACCGCCACTACCGCCGCATCGCTGTACACGGTCGCTGCCGCCTGCCCGAGGACAGCGGCCTCCCGGATCTCCGCGCGGTAGTAGTGCACATGGTCGCCGTGATCCACGGTCCAGGCCCCGCCGTCCACCACCCTCGTCGAATCCCCGCCGACCAGGTAGGCGAACCGGTCATCCGCCAGCACCCCCGCGATGTTCGTCACCCGCCCGGGGTCCGAGATCTCCCCGCTCACCAGGTCCACCACCCGAACCGCCCCGGTCTGGCGATCCACGACCACCAACCGCCGCTGCTCCTCCGAAACCTCCTGCGCTCCAGCGACAAACCCGTGCGGCGCCGGCTCGGCATCATCGCCACGCGTGTCGGTGGCGCAGGCCGCCAAAGGCAGTAAGGCCGCCGAAACGACCAGCACCGCCCGCAACCCGCCGCCCCACCGCCGAACCCGATCCCCCAGGCCCGTGATCAGCACAGAAGTCCGCGACCATCCGATCGCACGAGGCTCAGCACGATAGGTCGCATCAGGCTGGGCGCGGTCGGTCGCACGGCTCGACGCCTCGATACGGTGTGCGCTTGGGCCGTGTGGACCGTTGCGCCGCCGGGCAATCCGATCCCGCACTCCGGCCGCACCGGCCGAAACGAAGAACAGGCTCACCGCGACGCCCGCGATCGTCGCCCCCGCGGCCGTTCCGGCATGCCAGGAAACCAGCAATCCGGCGCAGGTGGCGAACATGCCGAACAGGGCGGCCAGCACCATCACCAGGGGAATTCGGTCGGCCCAGTAGAGCGCCGCCGCCGGTGGCGCGATCAGCAGCCCGAACACCAGCAACGTCCCGACGATGTGGAACGAGGCCACGATCGCCAAGGTCACCAGGGCGAGCAGCGCCGCCTGGGCGAGCCGCGGCCGCAATCCCAGCGTGGCGGCCTTGCGCGGATCGAACGCCAAGGCCACGAACGCGCGATGCCCGAGCACCACGATCACGCCCGCGATACCCAGTGCCACAGTGAGAAATACGAGGTCATCGGTGCGGATCCCGAGCACGTCCCCGAACAGGAACCCGGTCACATCCACCGCGAACGACTGCGACCGCGACACGATGATCACCCCGAGCGCGAGCATTCCCACGAACAGCAACCCGATGCCCGTATCGGCCGAGAACCGCCGGCTTCGCCCCAGCGCCGAAACCCCCACCGCCATGGCACCGGCGCTGAATGCCGCCCCCAGCAACAGGTTTCCGCCCAGCAGCGAGGCGACGGCGACGCCCGGCAGCATCCCGTGCGCCATGGCGTCACCGAGAAAAGCCATTCCCCGCACCACAACCCACGTTCCGGCGAGCGCGCACAGGCAGGAAACGAGCAACCCGCCCCAGAGCGCTCGCTGCACGAACGCGACCTGTAGGGGACCCAGCAACCATTCCATGGCGAGGCACACTATAGTGAAAACGATTTTCACTACAAGTAAGGTGATCTGGTGCACACAAGCGGACTTTCGACAATTCAACTGACCGAGGTCAGCGCCGGATACGCCGGAAAGACCGTCCTGCACGAGATCACCGCGACCATCCCGGCCGCCCGCGTGACCGCGATCGTCGGCCCGAACGGGTCCGGGAAGTCGACGCTACTGGGCGTTCTGGCGGGCATCGTGCGGCCGGACACCGGCAGGGTCGAGCATCCGGGCAGCTATCGATCGGCCACGGACCGGCCCGCCCTGGTCGTGCAGCAATCCGCGATCCCGGCCACCTTGCCGATCACCGTGCGCGAGACCGTCACCATGGGCCGCTGGGGCAGCCGCGGTCCGTGGCGCCGGCTCACGCGCGCCGATCGCGCACTGGTCGACAGCTGTATGGAACGAATGGGCGTAACCGCCCTGGCCGATCGCCGGGTCACCACACTGTCCGGCGGGCAACGCCAGCGCACGCTGCTCGCCCAGGCCCTGGCCCAGCAGTCCGGCCTGCTGCTGCTCGACGAACCCGCCACCGGCCTGGATGCCGAAGCACAGCAGGACATCTCGCGCACCCTGCACGAGCTGGCCGCCGCGGGCGTGACGGTCGTGCAGACCACCCACGATCAGCTCGAAGCCGACCGCGCCGACCACTGCCTGCACCTGCGCGACGGTCGCCTCCAACCGCCGCGCCCGGACTCAGGCGAGTAGCTTCTTCTGCACCTTGCCCATGGCATTGCGCGGCAGCGAATCGACGAGGCGAACCTCCCGCGGGCGTTTGTGGGCCGAGAGTTCGCCCGCCACATGGTCGATGAGATCCTGGGCGATGGAATCCGCCGCGCCGTCCCGCAATACGACATAGGCGACGATGCGCTGGCCGAGATCCGGGTCCGGGGCCCCGACCACGGCGACTTCCGCGACCGCGGCGTGGCCCAGCAGGGAGGTCTCGATCTCGCCCGCGCCGATCCGGTAGCCGCCGGATTTGATCAGGTCCACCGATTCCCGGCCGACGATGCGATGGCAGCCTTCGGCATCGATGACCGCCACGTCACCGGTCTTGAACCAGCCGTCTTCGGTGAAGTTCTCGGCCGTGACCTCGGGGCGGCCGAGGTAGCCGTCGAAGAGCATGGGACCGCGAACCTGAAGGCCGCCTACGGATTCCCCGTCGTGCGGGACCGCCTCGCCGGATTCGTCGCGGAGGCGGGTTTCGACACCTGATACGGGGGTTCCGACCCAGCCGGGGCGGCGTTCACCGTCCGGCCGGGTGGACAGGGTGATCATGGTTTCGCTCATGCCGTAGCGCTCGATGGGAGCGTGACCGGTGAGCTCGCGCAGACGCTCGAAGACGGGGACGGGCAGCGGGGCGCTGCCGGAGATCAGAATGCGAGCCTTGGCCAATTCCTTTGCGGCATCGGTATCTTCGGTGACGCGGGACCAGACAGTCGGCACACCGAAGTACATGGTGCCGTGCGCGTCGGCGTAGGCCCGGGGCGTGGGTTTGCCGGTGTGGATCAACGGGCTGCCGACGCGTAGCGGGCCGAGCACGCCGAGGATCAACCCGTGCACGTGGAACAGCGGAAGCCCGTGCACCAGTGTGTCTTTCCAGGTCCACTGCCAGGCATCGGCCAATGCGTCCAGCCCGGCGGCAATGGCATCGCGGCTGAGCATCACCCCCTTGGGAGCGCCGGTGGTGCCGGAGGTGTAGAGAATGAAAGCCGTTGAGCCACCAGCCGGTTCGGAGTACACGTGCCACGATCGCGCGTGCTTGCGAACCGGGATCACCGGCAGGTCACTGCCTTCGGGAGCTTTACCCAGCCAAGCTTGCGCACCGGAGTCGTGCAGGATGTGCGCGAGTTCCGCGCTGCCCGCATCCGGCGGCACCGGCACCACGGTGACGCCCGCGATCAGACAGCCCACTACGGCGAGCACGGTGGTGACGGTCGGCTCGGCCAGTACCGCGAGCCGCTGCGCCCGCGCCACCCGCTCGGCGACCGAGGTAGCGGCGCCGAGCAGATCACTGCTGGAGAGCGTGACTCCCTCTATGGTGACCGCATTCGGGATATCGGCACCGGCGGCCACGGCGGCTGGGTTCAGCGAGCGCAACAACACGGGCTCACGGTACTCGACCACCTCGAATACGGATCGGTCGCGATTGCCCCACCACGGTTGACAGGACCGTGAGTGGGTAAGAGAGTAAGTGCACAACCTTCTCATCGAGGATGGGGTCAACGATGACCAGCCCGTTCCGTGTGCCGGCGCCCGACGTCGAACCGCCGATCGATATCCGTCAATTCATCGACGGCGCCGCCGGATTCCTGGGCGGCGCGGCGAATGTGATCATGCAGCTGTCGAATCGCCCGGTCGGTTACGGCGTGGTCGAGAGCCCCGTGCGGAGCGGGAACGTGATGGTCCATCCGATCAAGCGCCTGCGCACCACCCTCACCTATCTGTCGGTGGCCATGCTGGGGAACGAGGAAGACCAGCTGGCCTACCGGGAAGCCGTGAACACTTCGCACCGGCAGGTCCGCTCCGAGCCCGGCGCGGACGTGAAATACAACGCCTTCGACCCGAAACTCCAGCTCTGGGTGGCCGCCTGCCTCTACTGGGGCGCTCGCGATCTCTATGAGCGCATGCACGGCCCGATGGACGAGCAGGACGCCGACGCCTTCTATTACCACTCGGCCCGCTTCGGCACGACATTGCAGATGCGCCCGGAGATGTGGCCGGCGAATCGCGCCGCCTTCGAACGCTATTGGAACGAGAACCTGGCCGAAACCAGAATCGACCCGAAGATTCGCGCCTACTTCGACGATCTCATCGACCTGCGGATGCTGCCCAAACCGGTCCAGCTGGCCTTCGGCCGCACCCACCGCTTCTTCGTCACCGGCCTACTGCCGCAACATCTCCGGGACGAGATGGGCATGTCCTGGTCGCCGCGGCAGGACCGGCTGCTCGATCGCACCATGCGCACCCTCGGAGCCGCCGAGTCGATCGCACCGGCCCCGCTGCGCGCTTTCCCGTTCAACGCCTATCTGCTGGATATGCGCCTGCGCCGCCGCCTGGGACTGCGTCTGGTCTGAATCGGGTTGCGGCTCAGAGGATCCGGAAGCCGGGCACCACATGCTCGCGAGCGAACTTCCGCAGCGCCGCCTCGTCGTCGAGCGGAATCACGGTCTGCGGCGTCAAGGCCATGGACAGCGAATTGCGCGCCAGCATCTCCGCGAACGGCAGCGGATCGTACTGCGCCAGTTTGCCTTCCGCCTGCAAGCGGGCGATGAACTCGGCCAGGTAGTCGCGCCCGAGTTCGATAACCGGCCCACCCTGCACGGTCAGGTACGGCAGCACCATCTCCGGCTCGGTCTTCAACAGCCGATCCAGCAGTTTGTTGCCGCGCAGCCCCGCCAGGAAGGCGACGAAGAGTTCGAGGATCTGCTCCTCGGCGCTCGCATCGGATTCGATCTGGCGCGCGACGACGGCATCGACATCCTCGATGAATTGCCGCGCCTGCCGCAGCCCGACGGCCTGGATGAGATCGTTCTTCCCCGCGAAGCGGCGGTACAGCGTGGCGAGGGAGAGTCCGCCACGCCGGGCGACCTCGACCATGCTGGTGCGTTTGATCCCGAAGTCCAGGAACGCCACCAGCGCCGCGTCGAGCACCTTGGCCTGATTCTGATCCTCGGGTCCCGATCCGCGCACGAGCGGGAGCAGTTTGGCCAGCTTGGCCATGGTCCGAGCCCTTTCCGCAGACACCGATACGATGAGGCCCTCATCATCGCACATTGACACTCTCGCACCCCGATGAGAAGGTGAGTGGAGAACATTCTCACACTCTCCTCATTGCCGAGGAGTGACTGACGAGGAGTCGTGTCAACGATGACCGCCCCGCTGCGCAAGTTCGATGAGTACCCACCGGCCGACTTCGAGGAGTTGCGCCCGGAAACCGTTCGCGAGCACATCGACGGCATCGCCGCCTTCCTCGGCGGCACGGCCAATGTGATCATGCAGCTCTCGCTGAAACCGGTCGCCTACGGTGTGATGGAGAGCGACGTGCACACCGGCAACGTGATGCAGCATCCGATCAAACGCCTGCGCACCACCCTCACCTACATCGCCGTCGCCATGCTCGGCGACGAGCAGGACCGGGTGTCCTACCGCGAGGCGGTCAACCGGTCGCACCGCAGCATTCGCACCAAGCCGGACAGCCCGGTCAGATACAACGCCTTCGACCCGAAGCTCCAGCTCTGGGTGGCGGCCTGCATCTACTGGGGCATCGACGACATCATCCACCGCATGCGCGGCCCGATGGACCCCGCGACCGCCGAAGCGCTCTACCGCCACAGCGCCCGCCTGGGCACCACCTTGCAGATGCGCCCGGAGATGTGGCCGCCGACCCGCGACGCCTTCTACGAGTACTGGGAGGAGAACCTCACCCAGCGCACCATCGACGACCCGACCCGCACCTACTTCAACGCGCTGGCCGATCTGAAGATGCTGCCGTGGCCGATGCAGGTGCTCTTCGGCGGTCTGCACCGCTTCATCGTGACCGCGCTGCTGCCACCGCATCTGCGCAAAGAGATGAATATGAGCTGGTCCGCTCGCGACGAACGGGTCTTCACCGGCCTGTTGCGCGTCATCTCGACGATGTGGCGGGTGCTGCCCGGCCCGCTGCGGCTGTTCCCCTACAACTTCTACCTCGCGGATATGCGGCTGCGACGCCGCCTGGGACGGCCGCTGGTCTAGGGGTGGACCGTACGGCGGCCGGCGCGGGCGGGCAGGAGAACCGGACTCCTGCTCGCCCGCACCGCTTTTCAGCCGCGGTCGGCCAGCGCGCGCAGGAAGAACCCGAGATTGGCCGGGCGTTCGGCCAAGCGGCGCATCAGGTAGCCGTACCACTGATTGCCGTAGGGGACGTAGACGCGTAGTGCGTACCCCGCCGCCACCAGCCGCTGCTGTTCGGCCTCGCGAATGCCGTAGAGCATCTGGAATTCGAAATCGTCCGGGCTGCGCTTGTTTTCGGCGGCCAAAGCGAGAGCGGCCTCGATCATGGCCGGATCGTGCGAGGCCACCATCGGATACCAGCCGCCGCGCAGCAGCACGGCCAGACAGCGCAGATACGAGCCGTCCACCTCCGCGCTCTTCTGATAGGCGACGGACTCCGGTTCCTGATATGCGCCCTTGCACAATCGAACTCGGGTGCCGGCGGCGGAGAGCTCACGCGATCGCACCTCGGCCTGCCGCAGATAGGTTTGCAATGCGACTGCCAGCCAAGGGAATTCGGCGCGCGCCTCGCGCACCGCTTCCAGGGTGTCCTCGGTGGTGGTGTGGTCCTCGGCATCCACCGTCACCCACACTCCGGATTCGACCGCCTTGGCGCACAGCTTGTGCAGGTTCTCGGCCGCGATGGCGGGACCGTCGTCGCCGAGCGACTGGCCCAGCGCCGACAGTTTCACCGACACTTCGACGCGCGGGGTCGGCGTATCCGGAAGATCCAGGGCCGCCAGGTCGTCGATGAGCGACACGTACTCCGCCACCGCCGCATTCGCCATGGCCGGGTCGGCGGTGTACTCGCCGAGGAAGTCGACGCTGACCATGCGGCCACTGTCGAGCAGCCGCCGCACCACGGGGATCAGCTCGGCGCGGTTCTCCCCCGCCACGAAGCGTTTCACCACGGCGGCGGTGATCGGCACCTTGGTGACGGCCTGCTTCATGCGCGCCGATCCGGCCGCCGCCAGGATCACCGGCCGCAGCGGGTTCATCGCTCCCCCATGTGCGGGTACCGGTAATCGGTCGGCGGCACGAAGGTCTCCTTCAGCGTGCGGGGCGCCACCCAGCGCAGCAGGTTCAGATACGAGCCCGCCTTGTCGTCGGTCCCGGAGGCGCGGGCCCCGCCGAACGGCTGCTGCCCGACCACCGCGCCGGTCGGCTTGTCGTTGACGTAGAAGTTGCCGGCGGTGAATCGCAGTGCCGCCGAAGCCTGTTCGATGGCCTGCCGATCGCGGGCGAAGATCGCACCGGTGAGCCCGTACGGCGCGGCCGAGTCCACCAGGCGCAGCACCTCGGCGTACCCGTCGGGCTGGCTGTCGTCGTAGACGTGCACCGACAGCACCGGCCCGAAGTATTCGGTGCCGAAGGACTCGTCGCCCGGATCGTCGCTGAGCAGCACGGTGGGCCGCACGAACCAGCCTTCGCTGTCGTCGTAGATCCCGCCCGCCGGAACGGCGACGCCCCGGCCCTTGGCCCGCACGATGGCGTTCACGTTCTTCTCGTAGGCGCGGCTGTCGATCAGCGCCCCACCGAAATTCGACAGATCGGCGACGTCGCCGTAACTGAGTTCCTCCACCTGGGCGAGGAATTCGTCCCCCATCCGCCGCCACACCGAGGCGGCGATATAGGCGCGCGAGGCCGCCGAGCACTTCTGTCCCTGATACTCGTAGGCGCCCCGAATCAAGGCGGTGCGCAGGGCGTCCGGCTCCGCCGAGGCGTGCGCGAGAATGAAGTCCTTGCCGCCGGTCTCCCCGACCAGGCGCGGATAACCTTGGTAGCGATCGATATTCGTGGCGACCTGCTGCCACAGGTGCTGGAAGGTACGGGTGGATCCGGTGAAGTGGATGCCCGCCAGCCGCGGATCGGACAGCGCCACCTCCGACAGTTGCGCCCCGTCGCCGGTGACCATATTGATCACCCCGGGCGGCAGGCCCGCGGCCTCCAGCAATCGCATGGTGTAGTAGGCCGAAAGCGTCTGTGTCGGTGCTGGTTTCCAGACGACGGTGTTGCCCATCAGCGCCGGCGCGGTGGGCAGGTTCCCGGCGATGGCGGTGAAATTGAACGGCGTGATGGCGTACACGAACCCTTCCAAGGGCCGGTAGTCCATCCGATTCCACACGCCCGCACTCGATTCCGGCTGTTGCGCCAGGATCTGCCGGGCGAAGGCGACATTGAACCGCCAGAAGTCCACCAGCTCGCAGGGGGCGTCGATCTCGGCCTGCTGCACCGTCTTCGACTGCCCGAGCATGGTGGCCGCGGCGATGGTCTCCCGCCACGGCCCCGCCAGCAGGTCGGCCGCTCTCAGCAGTACGGCCGCGCGTTCCTCGAAGGGCAGCGCCCGCCAGGCCGGTGCGGCGGCGGTGGCGGCCGCCACGGCCGCCTGCGCCTCGGAATGATTCGTATTGGTATAGGTCCCCAGAACATGACGGTGCCGGTGCGGCATGACGATATCGAAGCGCTCGCCGCTCCCGGGCTGATGCTTGCCGCCGATGACCAGCGGCACATCCACGGACCCGGAAGAGATTTCGGCGAGCTTGCCGGTGAGCAGTTCACGTTCGCGACTCCCCGGCGCATAGGTATGCACCGGTTCATTGCTCGGATGAGGGACAACCGTGACAGCGTCCATATCCCAGGCTAACGCGGGGAGCGCCGCCCACCGGCGTACGGCGCGCTACTTCAGATCGTTGGCCACGATGTTCTCGATATTGCGCTCGGCCAGCGCGGTGATGGTGACGAAGGGGTTCACCGTGGTGCTGCCGGGAATCAGCGAACCGTCGATGACATACAGCCCCTTGTACCCGTTGAGCCGCCCGTAATTGTCGGTGGACTGGTTGAGCACGCACCCGCCGAGCGGGTGGTAGGCGAAGTCGTCACCCCAGGTCTTGTACAGCCCGAACAGGTCGGTGCGGTAGATCGTCCCCTCCTTGGAGTTGATCTTGTCGAAGACCGTCTTGGCGGCGTCGATGCTGGTCTGGTTCCACGCGGTCTGCCAATTCAGGTCCACCCCGCCGGTTCCGGAATTGAAGGTGAACTTGCCGCGATTCGGGTTCTTGGTGATGGCCAGGTACAGGCTGATGTAGGTCTCCAGCCCGGCCGGAATCGGTGAGACCTCCGCGAAGACCGGGGCGGCGGCATTGGCCCAGTTGTCGATGCCCAGACACGGAATGCAGGATTGCAGGCTGCCGGTGTCGTCCCACATCTGATTGGCCCGCGCCACCATCACATTGCCGTTGTTGCCCCAGTTGGTGCCCACCGAATCCGGCAGGTCCTTCAGCTTGCCCTGCGCCTTCATCGCCACCAGCAGTTTGGAGGTGCCCACGCTGCCGGCCGCGAAGAACACCCGCTGCGCCGTAACCGCTTTGGTGGCAACGGTATTGCCGCTGGTGTCGATCTGGTTCATCTCGACCTTGTACCCGCCCTCGGCCGGTGAGACCGCGGTGACCTTGTGCATGGCGGTGATGCCGACCTTGCCGGTGCCGACCGCCTGGGCCAGATAGGACTTGTCGAGCGAGTTCTTGCCGTAGTTGTTGCCGTAGATGACCTCGGAGTTGAGCGCCGAGCGGGTGACGCTGCCCGCCTGCTCCTTCTTCATGTACTCGAAGTCGTAGACATTGGGCACGAAGGTCCACCCGAATCCGGAGCGCTCGGCCTGCTTGCGCCCGACCCGCGCGTACTTGTAGCACTCCGCGCTGTCGAACCAGGTCTGGTCGATATTGTTCACGCCCAGTGCGGCATTGGCGCGCGGGTAGTAGGTGGCGTACATCTCGCCCGCGTCCACCGAGGGCAGGATGCTCGCGAAGTTCTCCCGCTTGGGCGTGACCGCCATGCCGCCGTTGACCAGCGAGCCGCCGCCGACCCCGCGGCCCTGATAGACCTTGATCCCGCTGAACTGCTCGGAGTCCAGCACGCCGGTGTAGCGCGAGATGTCCTTGTTGTAGTCGCCGCCGGCGAAGTGGTTGATCGGCTGATCGGTGCGATTGCGCAGCCAGAACGAGCGGCCGTCCGGTTTCAGCATGCCGCAGAAGATCTTTCCGTCGGAGCCGGGCTGCGACCAGGACATGCCCATCTCGACGACGGCGACATCGATGCCGGCCTGCGCCAGTCGCAGGGCCGCGACCGCCCCGCCGTAGCCACTGCCGATCACCAGCGCGGGGACTTTGTCTCCGTCCGATAGCTGCTTGGTGGGTAGCGCCTGCGCGGGGGCACGCCGGGTCAGCGCCGCGCCTCCCAGGACAAGGCCGGTGGTGGCAAGGAATGCACGGCGGGTCATGCGCATTGAAAGACTCCTCATCGAGTTCCGATGAGAACTTGTTATAGAGGTTGTGAAGTGAACGTGTGTCAGTTTTCCGGAAAGACGCAGATCGGGGCGGAAAACGAAAAATGCAGCCCACCAAGGAAAGTGGACTGCATTGATGGTGTCGCTCGAGAGAGCGACCCTGACGGGACTCGAACCCGCGACCTCCGCCGTGACAGGGCGGCGCGCTAACCAACTGCGCCACAGGGCCTTGCGTGATTGTTACGGCCACCCGGGCCGTGCAACGTCGTAGACGCTATCACGACCCGTGTGACGAAATGAAATCAGCTGGTCAGGCGTTCGGCGGCGGTGGCGATGCGCTCGTCGGTGGCGGTCAGCGCGATGCGCACGTGCTGGGTGCCACGCGGGCCGTAGAACTCACCCGGAGCCGCGAGAATGCCGCGCTCGGCAAGCCAATCCAGGGTGGTGCGGCACGGCTCGTCCCGCGTCGACCACAGGTACAGCCCGGCCTCGGAGTTCTCGATCCGGAATCCCGCCGCCAGCAATGCCTTTCGCAGCACCTCGCGGCGCGCGCGATACCGCTCCCGCTGCTGCGCCTCGTGGGTGTCGTCGCCGAGCGCGGCGGTCATGGCCGCCTGGATCGGGAACGGCAGCATCATGCCGGAATGCTTTCGCACCTCCAGCATTTCGGCGACCAGCGCCGGATCACCGGTCACGAACCCGGCCCGGTAGCTGGCCAGGTTCGAGGTCTTGGAGAGCGAGTGGATGGCCAGCAGGCCGGTGTGATCACCGTCGCACACCTCGGGATCCAGGATGGAGGCGGCGCGCCCCTCCCACACCAGCCCCAGGTAGCACTCGTCGGAGGCCACGATCGCCCCACGCTCGCGGGCGAATTCGACCACCTTGCGCAGATGCTCGACGCCGAGCACCTTGCCGGTCGGATTCGACGGCGAGTTGAGGTAGATGAGCGCGGGCCGCTCCGGACCCAGCTGGGTCAGCCCGTCGGCGCGCAGGATGCGCGAACCCGCGAGCAGCGCACCGACTTCGTAGGTCGGGTACGCGACCTCCGGAATCACCACCAGGTCCGGCGCACCCAGCCCCAGCAGCCGCGGCAGCCCGGCGATCAGCTCCTTGGTGCCGATCACCGGCAGCACGGCGGCCGGATCGACCCCGGTGATGCCGAAGCGCCGCTTCATGGCGTCGACCGCGGCCTGCCGTAATTCCTGGGTGCCGTGCGTGGTCGGATACCCGGGCACCTCCGCCACCGCGGCCAGCGCCGAACGGATCAGCGGATCCACCGGATCGACCGGGGTGCCGACCGACAGATCGACGATTCCGCCCGGATGCGAAGCCGCCTTCGCCTTGACGGAAGCGATGGTGTCCCAAGGGAAATCGGGTAGGAGACTGCTCACCCGGCCACGTGCGGTCACGCTGGATTACTCGCCTTCGGCCATCGGCGGTAGCGCGGCGATGAACGGCGGGTCGAAATCGACCTTGCCGACCTTCGTCGCACCGCCCGGCGAACCGAGCTCGTCGAAGAAGTCGACATTGGCGTTGACGTAACCGGCCCACTGATCCGGGGTGTCGTCTTCGTAGAAGATGGCCTCCACCGGGCAGACCGGTTCACATGCACCACAGTCCACGCACTCGTCCGGTTGGATGTACAGCATGCGGCCGCCCTCGTAGATGCAGTCCACGGGGCACTCTTCGATGCACGCCTTGTCCTTCACGTCAACGCACGGTTCAGCGATGATGTACGGCACTGCCGTTCTCCTAGTCTGTCCTCACATGCGGGATACTCCGCCCCGCGAAACAGTATCCCGGTCCGACAACATTACCTCTGGTCAGCCTGCCCTAACTTGCGAGCGCCCGGACCGCAGCGTCCGGAACGTGACAACTGATCTCGCCGCGTCATGGGTAACTCACCGGGTACGCCCGAAATTCGGGCACGCACCCCAACCGCTAGCGCGGATGCACGACTTCGACGGCTCCCAAGCCGCCCGCCGAAATCGCGGAGAGGCGGTCCAGCGGTACGCCGTAGGTCGTGGTGCGCTGACGAACCGGGCGGCCGATACCCGACGCGATCTCCGTCAGCTCCGCGACCGTTTTCGCCGATCCATGTTCGGAACCGGCCATGCGGGAGATGGTCTCCTCCATGAGCGTGCCGCCGAGGTCGTTGGCGCCGCCGTTGAGCATGAGCTGAGTGCCCTTGGTACCGAGTTTCACCCAGCTGGTCTGAATATTGTGAATCCGTCCGTGCAACATGATGCGCGCCAGGGCGTGCGCGGCGCGATTGTCGCGGACGGTCGGGCCGGGGCGGGAAGCGCCGGCCAGGTAGAGCGGGGCGCTCTGGTGCACGAAGGGCAGCAGTACGAATTCGGTGAATCCGCCTGTCTCGTCCTGGATTCCGCGCAGCACATTGAGGTGGCCCACCCAGTGCTTCGGGTTGTCCACATGCCCGTACATCATGGTGGAGCTGGAGCGAATGCCCAGCTGGTGGGCGGTGGTGATGACCTCCACCCAGGCCGAGGTGGGCAGTTTGCCCTTGGTCAGCACCCAGCGCACCTCGTCGTCGAGGATCTCCGCGGCGGTGCCCGGAATACTGTCCAGCCCGGCCTCTTTCAGCGCGGCCAGCCAGTCGTGAATGCTCTGCCCACCACGTGAAGCCCCGTTGACGACCTCCATCGGGCTGAAGGCGTGCACGTGCATGGACGGGACGCGTTCCTTGATGGCGCGCACCAGGTCGGCGTATCCGGTCACCGGCAGTTCGGGATCGATGCCGCCCTGCATGCAGATCTCGGTCGCGCCTTCGACATACGCCTCCCAGGCACGGTCGGCGACCTCGGAGGCGCTCAGCGTGAAGGCGTCGGCGTCACCCTTGCGCTGGGCGAAGGCGCAGAAGCGGCAACCGGTGTAGCAGATATTGGTGAAGTTGATATTCCGGTTCACGATGTAGGTGACATCGTCGCCGTTGGTGTCGCGGCGCAGCTGGTCGGCGAAGGCCGTAATCGCTTCCAGCGCAGGGCCGTCGGCGGTGGCGAGCGCGAGGTACTGATCGTCGGAGAGCCCGGCCGGATCGCGTTCGGCGGCGCGCAGGGCGTCGAGGACATCGGAGTCGAAGCGTTCCGGGGCCGTGGCGGCGAGCTCGTTCACCTGTTCGCGAATGGTCTCCCAGTCGCCGAACGCGCCCAGGGCATCGTCGACGAGCCCGGAATCACTGCGGGACTCGGTATTTCGCCCTTCGGTGTCGATGGCGGTATTGAGATCGACGCGGCCGACCGACTCCCAGTCGTGGTCGGGTTCCTGCCACGGCAGTCCCACCGGGTTCACCTCGCGGGCCAGACCCGTCACCGGATCCGCCAGTGCCGCTACGTGTTTGGAGACGCGCGGATCGATCCAGGGGTGACCGGCCAGCACATACTTCGGGTGCGCGGTGAGGCGTTCGGTGAGGACGTAACCGGCGTCGGCGGTGACCTGCTTCAGCACCTCCAGGTTCGGCCACGGCCGTTCCGGGTTCACATGATCGGGCGTCAGCGGCGACACCCCGCCCCAGTCGTCGATGCCGGCGTCGATGAGCGCGCGGCATTCGTCCAGGGACACCAGGTTCGGCGGCGCTTGAATCCGCATCTTGGGTCCGAGCAGCAGCCGCGCCACCGCGATGGTGGCCCGGAACTCCTCCAGATCGGCATCGGGGGTATTGCGCATGGCGGTGTCGTGCTTGGCCAGGAAGTTCTGCACGATCACCTCCTGCACGTGCCCGAAAGCCTTGTGCGCCTTGCGGATCGCCATGATGGACTCGGCGCGTTCGGTGAGGTTCTCGCCGATGCCGACCAGGATGCCGGTGGTGAACGGGACCGACAGGCGGCCCGCGTCGGTGAGCGCGCGCAGCCGGACCGCCGGATCCTTGTCGGGGCTGCCGTAATGCGCCTGGCCGGGCTCGGTGAACAGGCGGGTGGAGGTGGTCTCCAGCATCATGCCCATGGACGGGGCGACCGGCTTGAGGCGCGAGAGCTCCGCCCAGGTCATCACGCCCGGATTCAGGTGCGGCAGCAGGCCGGTCTCCTCCAGCACGCGAATCGACATGGCGCGCACGTAATCCAGGGTGGAGTCGTAGCCGCGTTCGTCGAGCCACTGCCGGGCCTCGGGCCAGCGTTCCTCGGGACGGTCACCGAGGGTGAAAAGCGCTTCCTTGCAACCGAGTTCGGCGCCCTTGCGAGCGATATCGAGGATCTCGTCGGGCTCCAGGTACATGCCGCGGCCCTCGGCGCGCAGCTTGCCGGGCACCGTCACGAAGGTGCAGTAGTGACACTTGTCCCGGCACAGGTGGGTGATCGGGATGAAGACCTTGCGCGAATAGGTAATGGGCAGGGGATCTCCGGCGTACCCGGTTTCCCGCAGACCCGCATCGCGAACCCGGGCCGCGGACGCGGTCAGGTCCTCGAGGTCGGCCCCACGCGCATGCAACAGCACCACGGCCTCGTCGAGGTTGAGCGTCGCCCCATCCCGGGCCCGGCGCAAGGCGCGGCGCATCCCCGACGCACTCGGCGGGTTGGGAGGCAGGCTCGGGTTCGATAGATCCGTCACACGTTCGATCATGCACTCCTCCGCCTCTCCGTGTACTCAGCGGGCGGCCAAGAGCCGTCAACTGTCGGGCACCCGTGCCGGCGGTTTGGGAGCCGAAACGATTCTGGACGTACCCGACGAGTTACCCGGAGGTCACGAAATCAGTCGTCGCCTTGTAATTCTTGCGCTGCAACACCGGCCGTCTCCAACAGATTCCCGCTTTGCGAGCCGAATGCTTGCCAGCGGCTGCGCACTCTTCTACGGTGATCGCACCATGCGATTACTCGCATTGACCAGTACGAATATTTGAATCGGGGTCCCGTGCTCCCACGCCCGCGCCGCGTCACCGCTGCCGCCGCCCTCGGAGCGGCACTGCTGCTGACCATCGCCACCAACACCGCCTCGGCGGCCTTCGGGCCACTGCCACCGGCCAATCCGTATCTCGGGCCGCTGGGCACCGCGACCATGCACGGGGATGCCGAATCCTCCGACGCCACCCCGCTCGCCGGACCCGGCACCGGGGAGATCAAGGCCGACTTCCACGAGCTCGCCGCCGCCTGCCCGACGATTCTGCAAGGCGCGGACGGGCTTCCGCAGGCGCTCTGCACCAAGATCACCGACCGGGCGCCGGAAGTGCTGCTGCTGGATCCGAACACCGGCAACACCCTCGCCTCGCTGGATCTCACCAAGGGCAGCTTGCTCGGCGGCGTGTATGCCTACCTGGACGAACAGGACCGGATGGTCACCGTGGACGGCAGCGGGAACCTGCTGCGGGTCGGGCATCAGCGCGGGGCGGACGGCGGCTGGAAGCTGAGCATCACGTCCAAGACCGATGTGTCGCAGGCGGTTACCGGGCATTGCGGGGGCGGTGGCTGCGATGCGGTCAGCTCGGTGATGGCCGATTTCGACGGGCGGGTGTGGTTCGCCACCGACAACGCCGCGGCCGGATTCGTCGGGACCGACGGGGTCGCCAAGTCGATTCTGCTCGCGCCCGGTGAGACCGTGGCCAACAGTATTTCCACCGCGCCGCAGGGCGTCGCCATCGCCACCTCGCACGCGTTGTACCTGGTCGATGTGGACGGCGGCGGTAATCCGCGGGTGCTGTGGCGGCAGGCGTACGACCGCGGTCCGGCGCGCAAACCCGGTCAGTTGAGCTGGGGTACGGGCGCGACACCCACCTTCTTCGGGCCGGGCAGCGGGACCGAATACCTCGCCATTACCGACAATGCGGCGGGCAAGGAGAACCTGAACGTCTACGAGACCGGCACCGGGCGCACGGTCTGTTCGGTACCGGCCATCGACGGCACCGAGAACTCGCCCATCGGATCGGGCAACAGCCTGTTCGTGGCCAGCACCTACGGCTACCCGTATCCGCAACTGCCCGCCAATGCCGGGCCCAGCCAGCCCGCGAGCGCCTCGTTCACCGGCGGCATGACCCGCATCGACGTGACCGGATCGGGTTGCACGGTGGTGTGGACCAATTCGGTGCCGTCCGCGGCGGTGCCGCGACTCTCGGTGGCGGACGGCAAGATCTACACGGTCACCCGGCGCGGGCTGCTCGGCAGCGGCAGCGCCGAGCTGCCTTCCGGTAGCGCGGGCAGCGGCAGCGCCGACAGCGGCAGTGCGAGCGGCATCGCCGACACCTACCGCCTCGCCGTAATCGACGCGGCCACCGGCAAAGTCGAGTCCGAACGATTCATGGGCGCGACCACCGTGCACGACACCTTGCAGATGGTCGGCACCATCGCGCCGGGGCGGGTGCAGTACCAGGGCACCCTCAGCGGACTGTTCCGGATCACGCCGCGCTGATCCGGCCGGCCCGGATCACCGGCCGGGCCGCGTCCGGATGATCTATGTCCCGCGCGCCCGGCGGGAATCGTGCAAGCATTGCACCCATGTCCGACCGCACCGCCCCCGGCGGGATTCTGGCCGAACCCGCCCGGCGGCCCAGTCCGCGCGCCAAGCTGCTGTGGGCAGTCAGTGCCGCGCTGTCGTGGGCCTTCCCCTTGATCGGCCTGCTGGTCTGGATGGTGCTCGATCCGGACCGGCGGAGCGTTCAACTGATCGTGCTCGCAATCGCGGTGGTGGCGGCCGCATTCAGCATCGGGGTGGTGCCGTTGTGGCGGTACGCGGTGCATCGGTGGGAGATCACCGACGAGGCGGTGTACACCCGGACGGGCTGGCTGACCCAGGAGAGCCGGGTCGCGCCCATCACCCGGGTGCAGACGGTCGATACCTATCGCGGGCCGCTGGAGCGATTGCTCGGGCTGGCGACCGTGACGGTCACGACCGCCTCCTCGGCGGGCGCGGTGCACATCAGCGCGCTGCAACTCGAGGATGCGCGCCGGACCGTCACCCAGCTCACCGAGATCGCCGCCCGGCACCGGGGTGACGCCACGTGAGCGAGCTGATGGACGCCCCGGCCGACGAGGGCTGGCAGCGGCTGGACAAGCGAATGCTGCTGGTGCACCCCATCACCGAGCTGATCCGATTCATTCCGGTGCTGCTGGCCACGCTCATCGCCGGTGCGCGCAGCGACAATCCGATGTGGAGCCTCGGGGTGGTGGGGATCATCGTGCTGCTGGCGGTGACGCGCTGGTTCACCACCACCTACCGGATCACCCCGGACAATGTCGAGCTGCGCACGGGATTGCTACAGCGCAAACGGCTTTCGGTGCCGCGCACCCGGGTGCGGTCGGTGGATGTGGAAGCCGATCTGCTGCATCGGGCGCTCGGATTGGCGGTGCTGTCCATCGGCACCGGGCAGCAGGCCGAACGCGGGGACCAGTTCAAACTGGATTCGCTGGACGCGCGACTGGTGCCGGACCTGCGCACGGCCCTGCTCGCACACACCCGCGATGCGACGGGATCGGCTGGAGCGCAGGCTGTTACGTCGGCCGAGCCGTTCGGTGCGCCGGTCGACATCTCGAAACCCGCTGTGCCACCGGCGGCCAACGGTCACGCACCGGTGGAAATAGCGCATTGGCAACAGAATTGGGTTCGATTCGCTCCCCTGTCGCTGACCGGGTTCGCGTTTATCGCACCCATCGTCGGCTTGGCCTTCCAGTACGGCATCGCCGACGTCATCTTCGAATCCAGTGCGGTGCGGGGCGTGGAGGACAGCAGCGGGCGGGTGATCGCGCTGTTCGTGGCAGTGCTGATCGTGGCGCTCGTCGTCTTCGTCAGCCTCGTCGCCTGCGCCCGCTATCTGGCCACCTGGTACGGACTCCAGGTCCTCGACGACGGTAAGACCCTGCACCTGCGGCACGGTCTGTTCACCACCCGCCAGACCACCCTGGACCTGGCGCGCCTGCGCGGCGCGACCGTGAACGAACCGCTGCTGCTGCGGCTGGCCGGGGCCGCCGAGCTCGAGGCCATCATGACCGGCACCGATCCGCGGCAGAAGCTGCTCCCCCAGGCCCCGCGCACCGCGGTCGATCACACGCTCGCGCATCTGCTGCACGACGAGGCGGTGCTCTACGGCGGTGCGGTGCCCGTGGGTCTGACGCCGCCGCCACCCGTCACGGTGCGGCTGATCCAGCACGGCCCGGCCGCGCTGCGCCGGCGGTTCACCCGCGCCCTCGGCCCGGTCGCGGCGCTGGCGCTGATACCCATCGCGGTTTCGCTTGCCGGGAACCACATTCCGACGTGGATCTGGGTCACCCTGGTCGTGATCGCCGCCATCGCAATGGTTTTGGCCTGGGATCGCTATCGCGGGCTCGGCCACGCGGTGATCCCGGCCGCGCCCGGTCATTCGGCCTGGCTGGTCACCCGCAGCGGTTCCCTCGACCGGGACCGGGACTGCCTGGAGGCCCCCGGCGTGATCGGGTGGACGGTCCGCCAGTCCTTCTTCCAGCGCCGCGCCGGCCTCGCCACCGTGGTCGCCGCCTCGGCCGCCGGCAAGAAGCGCTATCACGTCGTCGATCTGCCGCTCGAAAAGGCTTGGGAGCTCATCGAATCGGTGACGCCGGGACAGCTGGGCCGCTAGCCCGCACCCGCCCGAAGGCCCCGGTGCCGGAGAAGCCACCGGGGCCTTCGAGTTGTCCGCCCGCTGCGAAAGGAATGTGGAAAATCAGCGGACGAAGTGCGGGTACCAGGCGCCGTCGTTGTGCTGCTGGCACTGGTACAGCCAGCCGTCGTTGCTGGTGATCTCACGACCGCCCGGCGCGGTCCAGGAGCCGCGGCTGCCCTCGGCGTCACACGCCTCCAGGGTCTGGTAACCGGTGTCGGCGATGAGCTCCTCGGCGTGCGCGGTTCCCATGGTCAGAGCGGTCAATCCGGCCGAAATGGCAATGGCGGCAGCGAACTTCTTCATAAGCTTCCCTTCCTGATCACGACCGGCCGACCCCTCGGTGACCGGTTCGGAACCCATTACACCGGCGGGTGTGTGAACAAATCGTGAACGTGTTCCAGTACGCCGGATGCCGCCGCGCGTGCGACCGGAGCGGTTGCCGGATGTAATTGCCAATTCACGTCCGATTCAGGCGCTTTCAGCTGCGCAGACCGGTAGAAAGTGAGCGATGATTCGACATATTGTGGTAGAACTCACCGAGTATTGAGAAGGGTGGATTCTTCATGGAGCCAACGGCGCAACAGCGGGCCGCGCTGGGCATGATCTGCGATACGTTCCTGCCGGGCGACGGGCTGACGCTGCCGGCGGCCACCGAACTGGGAGCCGTCGACACCATCTTCCAGATTCTGGGGCGCAATCCCCGGGAGGCCGAGAAGAAGCAGCTGGCCATGTTGCTCGGGGTGTGGGATTCGCGGCTCACGGGGCTGCTCACCGGTAGTGGGTTGCGCAAGTTCTCCACCCTGTCGCAGGAGCAGCGGGAAAAGGCGCTGCTGCGGCTCGGCGACTCCGGGCTGGCCCCGGTGCGCGCCGTCTTCCAGGCGCTCAAGCAGGCCGCGCTGCTGGCCTACAACGTCACGCCCGGACCCACCGGTACCAATCCGCTGTGGAAGGAGATCGGGTATCCGGCGCCGACCGGGCCTTTGCAGTCCGCGCCGAAACCCGCGCTGACGCCGCTGCGGTTCACCGAATCCACCACCCTCACTTGCGATGTCGTGGTCGTCGGCTCCGGCGCCGGTGGCGGTACGGCCGCCGCGGTGCTGGCCGAGGCCGGGCTCGATGTGATCGTGCTGGAGCGCGGAAACTATTACGACGACCAGGATTTCGGCGGCGGCGAGCTGGCCGGGCTGACCTCGCTGTACTCGGCCGGGCCGCCCGGATCGGTCGAAGGGCAGATCACCCTCGTCTCCGGCTCCTGCCTGGGTGGCGGCACCGTGGTCAACTGGAGCACCTCGCTGCCCACCCCCGACCGGGTACGCCAGGAGTGGGCGGACCTGGGGGCGAAGCAGTTCGCAGAAGACGAATACGGCGACGCGCTGACCGTGGTGAGCAAGCGGATCGGGGTCACCGACCAGCGCTCGCCGATCTCGGCGCGCGACGCCGTACTGGAGCGCGGGGCGCAGGCGCTGGGCTGGGATCTGGATACGTTGCCGCGCAATGTGTCCGACGCCTGCGACGCGGGCATCGAGTGCGGGCGTTGCGGTTACGGGTGCCGGCTCGGAGCCAAGCAGTCGACCACCAAGACCTGGCTCTCCGATGCCGCCGCCGGTGGCGCGCGCCTGGTCGTCGATGCCGATGTGCGCAAGATCGAGGTGAAGAACGGTCGCGCGGAAGCGGTTTCGGCGCGCACCGCCGGCGGCGTGGAGATCACCGTGCGCGCCCGCGCCGTCGTGGTGGCCGCCGGGGCCATCCAGACGCCCGCGCTGCTGAAGCGATCCGGGTTGCGCAACAAGAACATCGGGCGCTACCTGCGCCTGCATCCGGCGGCCGCCGTCTTCGGCTCCTTCGACGAGGAGATCCGGCCCTGGGAGGGCGGGTTGCAGACCCGCATCAGCCGCGAGCACGCCGACCTGGACGGCAACGGCTACGGCGTCATCTACGAGACCGGGCCCATCCATCCGGGCCTGGCCACCGGCTTCCTGAGCTGGCGCGGCGCGGCCGCGCATCAGGCCACCATGCTCGACTTCGCGCGGTCCGACGCCATCGGCATCATCACCCGCGACCGTGATTCGGGCACGGTGAGCATCGACGGCGACGGCGAGGCCATCGTGAAGTACAAGCTCTCCGGCTACGACGCCGGGCATCTGCACACCGGAATCGTCGGCGCGGCAAAGCTGCTCGAAGCGGCCGGCGCGAAGCGCATCTTCTCCGGGCACCAGGCCGGAGTGTCCTACGAACCGGGCGTGCGCGGCTCCATCGACGAATTCGACGCCGCCGCCAGGGCCGCCGGATACGGTCCGGGCCAGTGCGCGATGGGCGCGCTGCACATCATGGGTTCGGCGCGCATGGGCGGCTCGCCGGAGCTGTCGGCCACCGATCCGGACGGCGCGACCTGGGATGTCGGCAATATCGTGGTCGCGGACGGCTCCAGCTTCCCGACCGCGCCCGGCGTCAATCCGATGGTGTCCATCGAGGCCATCGCCTATATGAACGCCGCACGGCTGGCGGCGCGGCTGAGCTGACCCGGCGGCATCCGGAATCCACTGCGCGAGTGGCGAATCCATTCGCTCAGAGGGCCCGGATGCCTTCCAGCACCGCCGCCAGCAACCCGGTGTCGAAAGCGCCGTCCGTGGCGGGCGGCGGCGACCGGAAGGACAGCAGCCGGTCGTCGATCAGGTCGCCGATCAGCACCCGGGTCAGGGTCAGCGGCAGCCGCATGTGCGCCGACACCTCCGCCACCGACAGCGGGCCCCGGCACAGGCGCAGAATGGCCGCGTACTCGGGCTCCGGCCGCCGCAGCGCGGAGGCGAAACCGGCGTCGATCACCAGGGTGGTGATGTCCAGCTCGGGCCGATCGACGCGGCCGCGCCCGCGCGTGACCGCGTAGAGACGGACCAGCGGACCGGCCTCGTCCTCGTACCAGTGTTCGCGGGTATCGCTCATGGTCTGGACGCGCGCGGATCCGCTACCAGGTGGGTGCCGACCCGCTGCACGGTCTGGTTCACCTCGAACGCCACCAACCCCAGATCCGCTGTCTCCGAAGCCAATAGCGCCAGACACGTGTTGGTGCCGGCGGCGGTGACGAACAGCACCGCCTGATCCAGTTCGACCACGGTCTGGCTGACGCCGCCCGCCTTGAAATGCTGGCCGGCACTGCGCGCCAGACTGTGCAGCGCCGATGCCATGGCGCCGAAACGCTCGGCGTCGGCCCGGTCCTGCCCGCTGGAGAAGCCGAGCAGCAGCCCGTCGGTGGACAGCAGCACCGCGGCCTGCGCGGCGGCGAGCCCGGTGACCAATTCGTCGAGCAGCCAGCTCAGATCGATCCGGTGTGAAGTGGTCATTGTCGCCTTCCCGTCCTTGAGTTAATCCGTTGGGGTCGAATCGGTTTCGGCGATCGGGCGGCGGCCCTGCCGGCTGCCCTTGGAGATCGCGCTCATCCGGTTGCGAGCCTCCTCCGCGGTCCGCAGCCGCGCGGTCGGCATCGGCGATTCCGGATCGCCCGCACCGCCGGCCGCCCGATTACGGCGCGGCAGGTTCGGGCGATCGCCGTTCGACGGCGGCAGCCCTTGGGCATAGCGCGCGGCCCGCAGCGCCGGGATCGAGTTCGGCATCGGCTCCGACAGCACCGGATCGACGTCGATGTCCTGCACCGCCCCCGTGGCGTCCGCCTCCCAGATCGGCGGATACGAATCCGGGAAGCGAATGGGCGCACCCGACACCGGATCCGAGAATCCTGCCGGCGCAGCGGTTTCCGCCGACCCGAAGCGAGTCGGCATGGGCGGGTAGGTGCCCGCTCCGGGCGCACCGGCCGGCATCGGCGGGTATACGTCGGAGGTGGGCGCGAAGAACGGCGCGTCGTCCGCGGGCACGTACGGTGCCGGGAAACGCCGGACCGGCGTCGCATCGGATTCCGTTGCGTCGGAGAACCATTCGGCGCGATCGGCGGGTTCGGTGCCGGCACCGTCGTCTCGCATAATCCCGGTACCACCGCCCGGCACGCCACCGGCGCCGTTGACCGATGGGGATCCGGCAGCAGCACCACTGCCCGATGTGGATCCGGCAGTGGCATTACTGTCCGATATGGATCCGGCAACGCCGTCCAGCACCCGGTCGGCACCCGCGCTCAGCGCGGGCGCACCCAGGCCGGTCATCGCGTTGGCGGCCTGCTCCCACACGGACCAGGGACCGGCCTCGGGCGCGGGCCAGGCGTCGGCGGACAGCGGTGCATCGCCGGTGGCCGGGCCCTGCGCATTGTCGGCGACCAGTAGCGCCGAGGGGATCAACGCCACGGCTCGCACGCCGCCGTACAGCGATTCCACCAGCTTCACCGAGATGCCGTGCCGGGCAGCCAGTTTCGCGACCACGAACAGGCCGAGGCGGGTGTTTCCGGAGAGCGCGGCGACACTGAACTCGGGCGGATTCGCCAGCGCCGCATTGTGTTCGGCGTATTCGGCCTCCGACATGCCCAGGCCGTGGTCGATGACCTCGACGGCCACGCCGCGACCCACCACCGTCGCGGTGACCGTCACCGGCGACTCCGGCGGGGAGCAGGCGGTGGCATTGTCGGTGAGTTCGGCGAGCAGATGGATGATGTCGGCGACGGCATGGCTGGCGATCCGCACGTCCGGGATCCGGCCGGGTTCGATACGGGTGTAGTCGAGACTCTCGGTGATCGCCCCGCGCACCACATCGAGCAGCGCGACCGGATTGCGCCAGCGGCGGCCGGGCTGTTCACCGCCCAGGATGATCAGGTTCTCGGCATTGCGGCGGGCGCGGGTGGCCAGATGGTCCAGCTGGAACAGCAATTCGAGCTGCCCGGCATTGCGCTCCTCGCGTTCGGCGCGGTCCAGCAGCGCCAGCTGCCGGTGCACCACGCCCTGACTCCGGTGCGCGATATCGAGGAACACGGCCTTCAGCCCGGCACGGGTCCGCGCCTCACCGGCCGCCGCCGAGACCGCCGCCAGATGCGCGCGGTTGAAGGCGTCGGCCACCTGGCCCAGTTCGTCGGTGCCGTAATCCAGGCGCGAGGCCTCCGCGGCGGCATCCACGTTCTCGCCCGCGCCCAGGCGCTGGATGAGCTCCGGCATCCGCTGGTCGGCCAATTCCAGCGTGTCGCGGCGCAATCGGCGCATGCGGCCGATGAACTGGTTGGCCAGCACCAGGGCTGCCAGGAACGCCAGGGCCGCGATCAGGGCGACCAGCGCGCCGCCGGCCAGCGAATCCCGGGTGGCCGCCTCGCCGTTCTCACGCGCGATGACGTGCGCGTCGCGGCTCTGGTCTTCCCAGAGTTTCTGCAATGCGGCATTGACCTGACCGGAGGCGTCCTGCCACTCGGCTACCGAAATGGGCAGCGTCACCGCCCGGTTGACGGCCTTGCCGCTGCGCGACTTCGGCGCGGTCTCGGTCTCCGCGGCGACCACGCCGCGCAGCAGCACCGCGTCCTGCATGGCGGTCACCTGCTGCCAGGCCGCGCCCGCGGTGATCGCATTGAGCTGCGCCAGCCGCGTTCCCTTCAGCACCGACGCGGAGTACCGCACCTCGCCCCGGAACTCACCGACCAGCCGGCCGAATTCGAGCAGCTGGTCCGAAGTCAGCTCGCTGGTGGTCAAGGCGACCGCGCCCAAGGTGTCGGCCTGCGACAGCGCCTCGGCGGCGCGCAAAGCCTCCACGCCGTAACCGAGTTCGATCCCGATCCCGGCATCCGGCGCCACCCGCGCGGCCAGCATGGAGGCGGAGATGATGGTGCCGATCACCTGGGTGTAGAACCCGAACGCCTGCTCGACGGGGGCCTGCCGGGCGTCGATGCTGCTGCGCAGCGTCGGCACCATGACGAAAAGCTTGTTGTAGCCCTCGATATCGCTCGCCGAGCCGTTGGGGTTCAGCTCCCGGGCCGCATCGCCCTTGGCCGCCACCGCGGTGAGCGCCTGGTCCGACCGCTGCCGGGCGGCGACCAGTGCGTTCGCCGCGTCCGGATCACCGGCCAGGTGCAGCATCGACAGCCGGCGTTCCTCCTCGAAGGCGGAGACCATGAGTATCGCGGGTGAGGTGGTGCTGCTGGCCAATTCGGCCCACTGCTTGGCTTCGCGCGCCGATTTCACCAGGTAGATGGCGGCGCCGCTGCCGATGACCAGCAGCGTGATGCTGGAGATGAGCACGATCGACAGGATCCGGGCCCGGACGCTCACCCAACCGCGGAAACCCCGCCTCTTCGAATCAGCCTGACGGTCAAGCGATTCCCGCCGATTCTGGCAAGTGCCCACAGTCGATCTTCCGCTCCACGCTTACCGCGCCCGCCACCGCTCGAAACCGACGATTCGGCACGAATACTTCTTGCGGAAGGGTAACGGAATCATCCCGAATCGCATACGGATTCGCGACAATTGGAAAGAATCGCCGAAAACTTCTATGCTCGCGGCGCTTGGTGCGTTCGATCCGGAGGGTTGTCGGCGCCGCGCCGAATCAGCGTGCGGGGGAACCGAATCCGGAGGTCGCGCGCCAATACAGGTACAGCCCGGCCGGGAACAGCCCGCACACGAACAGCAGCAGCGTCGGCCAATCGCTCATCAGCATCATGTCGCCGCCCGGGCCGCTGCTCGCCAGCAACAGAAACCCGAGCGTCCAGGCCGTCAGCGGCAACACCATGACCGAGATCCGCTTCGACACCACCGCCATGCCGGCCACCAGCGCCACATTGACGACGGCCGCCACCAGCGCGGTGACGGGCAGCGGCACCGCGCCGTCGGTCACGCTCGACGCCAGCCGCGTCGCCGCGGCCAGCACCTGCTGCGGTTCGGAGAGCTTGGACTGCCCCGCGTAGATCGGCAGGAAAAGCACCTCGAGCACCAGCGTCACCAGCGCATCGAGCACCAGCAGCCCGGCGATCGCGCCATTGAGCCAGCCGCGCAACGGCGGCGTGTCGAAGGCCGACTCCACGCGCTCCTCGGCGCTGACCGCCGTCGTCACGCGACCGGGGGGAAGCCGAGGAGGGTCAGCAGGTGGCTCTGCATATCGACGAACGCGTAGAGCACCGACAGGTACAGATCGTGCTGCGCCGGGAAGTTGGGCCGCTGGCTCTCGACGAATGCCGCGATCGCGTTTTGCAGGTCCCAGTTATACATACGGTTCAGTCTCTCACTTCGGGGCCGAGCCCGGCGAACAGATCGTGTTCACGGCCGTCCGGACCCACCGGGCCCCGGCGGCCGCGCACCAGAATGTAGTGCTCCTCCGGCAGCACCGGCTGTGCGATGTCATTGGAGAGGGCGAACTCGCGGCCGGACGGGGCCACCGTCACCTGGGTGGCGTGCGCGCGCAGGGCGGCACGTTTGGCGGCCAGCGCATCCGAGACATCGACCGTGGTGGTGACGGATTCGGTGGGGACACAGGCCAATTCGCCGTCGTGCGGGAGCCGCCAGCCACGGGGCAGCGCGCCGGGGAGCTGATCGACGGTGCGGCGTTTCAGGGCCTCGGTGTGCATGCCCAGCACCGCGCCGTCGGTGACGGTCCAGTACAGCTTCGGGACATCCCAGCCCCAATCGGCGGCGGCGGTCACCGCGGCCATGGTGATCTCGTGGGCGCGAATATGGTCCGGATGGCCGTAACCGCCACGCGGGTCGTAACCAACCACCACCCGCGGGCGCAGTTCCAGGATCACCTGGACCAGCGCGTCCACCGCCGCGTCACCGGAGTTCACGAAGGCGCGCGGATTGCGCGCCGAGGGGGTGCCGGCCATGCCGGAATCCCGCCAGCGGCCCGCGCCGCCCAGGAAACGCGGTGGCGCGCAATCCAATTCGGCCAGCGCCCGGGTCAGCTCCAGAATGCGATAGCCGCCCAGCTGATCGGCCTCGGCGGTCACCAGGCGGGCGTATTCCTCCCCGATGACCTCCCCCTCCTCGCCGAGCGTGCAGGTCACCACGGTCACCGGCACCCCACGCTTGCGATAGTGCGCGATGGTGCCGCCGGTGGTGATGGATTCGTCGTCCGGATGCGCGTGCACCAGCAGCAGGCCGCCGGTCTCCGCCGAGTTCGTCACGGCAGCCGCCGCCAGTTCGCCGCATCGCCGAAGATGCCGGTCTGGATGGCGCCGCTCAGCGAGGCCCCGTCCACCCGCGGCCCGGCCGCCGCCACCTGGGTGTCCTGCACGATGGGCAGCACGGTGGAGAGCTCCCAGAGCTTCGGCTCCGCGTCGGCGATGATCTTGGCCGCGTCGATGCCGCGCAGGGCCGCGTCGATGGCCGGTTGCAGCGTCGGATCGCAGACGCCGGACAGGTTCGACGGCGACTTCTTGGCGGCGTCGGCGACCGTCGAATCGCCGTCCGCGCCCGTGGGTTGCACGGGCGGGCAGCCGTAGCGGGAGGCCAGCACCGTCGCCGGATCGGAGCCGGCGCGCTCCCAGCCCACCAGGGCGTCGATCCCGGCGTCGGTCAGATCCTTGCCGTACAGCTGCGCGGCCGAGACGCTGCGCACCATGACATCGATTCCGGCGCTGCGCAATTGGTCCGCGGCGGTATTCGCGACCGCCAGCGAGGAGTCATCGCCCTCGACCGCGCCGATCCGGATGGTCAGCGATTTACCGTTCTTGGCCAGCGGACGCGGTTGCGGCGCGGGCGAAGTCGGCGAACCGGAGCCGGGAGTCTCCGGGGCACGGCCGAATCCGGCCTCGTTCAGCAGCGCGAACACTTCCTCCAGGCTCGGGCGCGGCGGCGAGGTCGGCGTGTAACCGGGATCCGACGGCGTCAGCACCTGGGCGCGCACCGGCTCCACCCAGCTGCCGGTCTGCGCGCCGACGGTGGCCAGCAGCACCGGATCCAGCAGTCCCAGAACGGCTTTGCGCACCCGCACATCCGCCAGATCGCCGCTGCGGCCGTTGAGCACGAGCTGCATTTCCCGCGACTGCGCCATGACGGCGGTCCGCACCGAGGGGATCGCGGCGAGCTGGGCTTGCAGCGCGACACCGCCGTGCACCAGCGCCATCTGGGCGTCGCCGACCCGCAGCGACTCCGCCACCTGCGCGTAGGTGCCGCCGCGGCGCATCAGAATCTGGTCCGGCGCAGCGGGTTTGCCCCAGTAGCGGTCATTGCGTTCGAGCAGGATCTCCTCGCGGCCGCGATCGGCCTGCTTGATCCGAAACTGCCCGCCCGAGATTCGAATGGTGTCGATCAGGCCCTGCTCGAAACCGGAGTCCTTGATCAGATGCTGCGGCAGCAGATCCGCGAACAGCTGCCGCCACGCCGGATAGGGCTCGGTCATGGTGACGTTCACGGTCTTACCGCCCGCCGACGAGCTGACATCCGAGATCAGCCGGTAGCCGGCGGGATCCACCACGCCGGGCTGGGTGATCATCTGCTGCCACAGGTAGCGGAAATCCTCGGCGGCGATGGGCGCGCCATCGGACCAGGAGGCTTCGTTCTTGAGCTGGTAGGTGATGGTGAACGGTTCCTGCGTCGTCACATCCGCCGACACCATCAGCGAGGGATCCAGCACCCAATCCGAGCCGCCCGGCACGCCCGGGGTCGGCGCGGGCCGGAAAGGACTGGGCAGCACCATGGATGCCACCGCCGCGGTCGCGGGCGACTGCTGCGCCCGCAGATGCGGATTGAACCCGAGCCCGATGTCGTCGATAGCGACCACGACGGAGCTCTTGGTCGGCTTGGCCGCAGTCGTCTTGGGACTGTCGGTGCTCTCGATCGGCGGCGGCGGATTCGCGGTGCAGCCGGTAGCGACAGCCAACGTCGTCGCCACCAACACCATCACCACGCGCCACGTCGCGCGCCGCCCCGTCATCACGTTCGGCACTCTACTGGACCTGTCCTTCGACGCCCGGTCATGGATGACGAAGCGAGCCGGATACCGAAGCGGTACCCGGCTCGCCCGAAGTGTTGCCTACTGCGCGGCAGCGCGATCGCGGGCCTTGCGGCGCGAGGTCTCGCGCTGGCGGTCGGTGGCGCTCAGGGTGACCTTGCGCACGCGCACGATCTCCGGGGTCACCTCGACGCACTCGTCGGCCGCACAGAACTCCATGGCGCCTTCGAGATCCAGCTGCAACGGCTTGGCCAGGGTCTCGAACACGTCGGCCGTGGCGGACCGCATATTGGTCAGCTTCTTCTCACGGGTGACGTTGATGTCGAGGTCCTCGGCACGCGGGTTGATGCCCACCACATGGCCTTCGTAGGTGTCGGCGCCCGGCTCCACGAAGAACTGACCGCGGTCGGCCAGCTGGATCATGGCGAACGGGGTGACCGAGCCGTTGCGGTCGGAGACCAGCGAACCGGTGTGGCGGGCGCGGATCTCGCCGGCCCACGGGGCGTAACCGTCGAACACGGCGTTGGCGATGCCGGTGCCGCGGGTCTCGGTGAGGAAGTCGGTACGGAAACCGATCAGGCCACGCGAGGGGACGATGAACTCCATGCGCACCCACCCGGCCGAGTGGTTGCTCATCTGGACCATCTTGCCCTTGCGGGCGGCCAGCAGCTGGGTGACAGCGCCCAGGTACTCGTCCGGCGCGTCGATGGTCAGCTCTTCGAACGGCTCGTGCACCTTGCCGTCGACGGTCTTGGTGACCACCTGCGGCTTGCCGACGGTCAGCTCGAAGCCCTCGCGGCGCATCTGCTCGACCAGGATGGCCAGCGCGAGCTCACCACGGCCCTGCACCTCCCAGGCGTCCGGGCGGCCGATGTCGAGCACGCGCAGCGACACGTTGCCGACCAGTTCCTGGTCCAGGCGCGACTTCACCATGCGGGCGGTGAGCTTGTGGCCGGAGACGCGGCCGACCAGCGGCGAGGTGTTGGTGCCGATGGTCACCGAGATGGCCGGCTCGTCAACGGTGATGCGCGGCAGGGCAACCGGGTTCTCGATGTCGGCGAGGGTGTCGCCGATCATGATGTCCGGGATGCCGGCGACGGCGACGATGTCACCGGCCACGGCCTCCTCGCCGGGCTGACGCTCGACGCCGATGGTCTTGAGCAGCTCGGTGATCTTGACGGTCTTGGTGCCCTCGGGCGTCATCCAGGCCACGTTCTGGCCCTTCTTCAACGTGCCGTTGTGGATGCGCACCAGGCCGATACGGCCCAGGAACGGCGAGGCGTCGAGGTTGGTGACGTGCGCCTGGAGCGGCTTGCCGGCATCGCCCTTGGGGGCGGGCACGTACTTCATCAGCACGTCGAACAGCTCGTCGAGGTTCTCGGCGTCCGGCACGTTGCCGTTCTCCGGGCGGGTGGTCGAGGCCACGCCGGCGCGGCCGGAGGCGTAGAGCACCGGCAGGTCCAGGGCCAGCTCGGCGGCCTCGGAGGCTTCGTCGTCCAGATCGGAGGCCAGGTCCAGCAGCAGGTCGTGCGACTCCTCGACGACCTCCTCGATGCGCGCGTCCGGGCGGTCGGTCTTGTTGACCACCAGGATCACCGGCAGCGAGGCCGCGAGGGCCTTGCGCAGCACGAAACGGGTCTGCGGCAGCGGACCTTCCGAGGCGTCGACGAGCAGCACGACACCGTCGACCATGGACAGACCGCGCTCGACCTCACCACCGAAGTCGGCGTGGCCGGGGGTGTCGATCACATTGATGACGGTGACCGAACCGTCCTGGTTGTGGCGGTGCACAGCGGTGTTCTTGGCGAGAATGGTGATGCCCTTCTCGCGCTCGAGGTCACCGGAGTCCATCACCCGGTCCACCACCTCGGCACGCTCGCCGAAGACACCGGACTGCCGCAGCATCGCGTCGACCAGTGTTGTCTTGCCGTGGTCGACGTGCGCCACGATGGCGACGTTGCGGAACTCGACAGACGACACGTTAGATTCCTCCTGCTGCAAAGTTTTGTTGCCGGGACCTGGTAGGTACATGCATGGGGGCACTGTCTTCGATGACATCGCGAACTTCCACCGGGCATGCGGCGAGCTACACATTACCGGGGGTCCCAAGTCACACGTTTAGCGCGTACGACTTAGGTTAAGCTAACCAACATGGGCAAGGTGAAGGCGAAGGACGTTTCGAGTCTGAAGCCGAAGAAGAAGTGCTGTCGCAAGAAGACGCGCTGCCTCAAATGCCCCGTGGTGATCATGCGCATGAAGAAGCTCGAAGCCTCGGGCTGCTGCGGCAAGAAGGAACTGAAGAAGGGCCTCAAAGCCGCCCGCGCGGCGTGACCACGGAGTACACCGGGAGTATGAGCGCACTCCTGTCCGAAGACGAGATCGCCAAGGCCCTCACCGAATTGCCCGAATGGACCCGCACCGGGGACTCCATCTCCCGGACCTTCGAAGCGCCGTCATTCCTGGCCGGAATCGAATTGGTGCGCCGGGTGGCCGGCGCCGCCGAGGCCGCCAACCATCATCCCGATATCGATATCCGCTGGCGGCGAGTCACTTTCACGCTTTCGACGCACGACGCCGGCGGCCTCACCGCGCTGGATGCGGCGCTGGCACGGGAGATCGATCGGCTGGCCGCGCAGAGTTGACGCGTCCGGTGCGGATCACCCAGAGATAGAACACGGCGACCGCGACCGGGCCCGAGATGGCCAGCCATGCCTGCCAGCCCGGGCGGGAAATGGTCCAGATGTCGTGCTGGAAGAACGAGAGCAGATACGGCACGCCGATCCCGACGGCCAGCAGCCAGCACCCGGCGAGCACGCGGGCCCCGGCGGCCGCCCGCCACGGTCCGTAGAGCAGCCAGAGCAGGGTGGGGATCAGCCAGACCCAGTGGTGCGACCAGGAGATCGGGGAGACCATCAGCCCGAAGAACTGGACGATGAGCAGGGTGCCCAGGCGGTCGTCGCGATCCAGCGCACGCCAGGCGAGGAACGCCAGCACCGCCGTCACCAGCACCGCGACCAGCCAGATCGGCCCCGACACCACGTCGTGGCCGAGGATGCGGCTGATCGCCCCGCGGAGTGACTGATTCCACACCGTGCCGACCGGGCCGATGCGCGAGGCGTCCCCGAGCAGCGTGCCGAAGTAGTAGCGCGTCTCGCTCGGCACCACCAGGTAACTCAGCGCGACGGTCCCGAAGAACACCGCCGCCGAGCAGAGCACGGTCAGCCACTGCCGGCGCGCCGCGAAGTACAGCCCGGTGACCGCCGGCGTGAGCTTGACCCCCGCGGCGATGCCGACCAGCGCGCCCGACACCCACCACACCGTGCTGCGCACCGCGAACATGGCCAGCAGTGCCAGGAACAGATTGACCTGGCTGTAGTCGAGCGTGTTGCGGACCGGCTCCAGCCACATGCCCAGTGCGGTCCACGCCACCGCCGTTGTCCGCCAGCGGGTTTCGTTCAGGGCGGCCTCACCGATCAGCAATTCGAGGGCGATCCGGATGATCCAGTACAGCGCCGCCACGCCGGCCAGCAGCCACAGCACCGCCGTCACCGCGATGGGCAGGAAATGCAGCGGGAAGAAGATGATGGCCGCGAACGGCGGATAGGTGAACGGCAGCGGGAAGTCGGGGGTGTCGACCGCGTAGGTGAAGTCGTAGAGGTGACCGCTGGGCAGCTCGGCCGCCCCGTCCACGTAGACGTGCAGGTCGACGAGGTTCATGCCGTTCTTCGAGAGCAGCATCCACAGCAGGCGGATCGCTACCGAGATACCGAGTGCCGCGGCAGCCAGGCGGAAGTGTCGGTTCACGGCTCGTACTTTCGGTGTGCGGGCGTGTGGACGCCGGTAAGAGTAGTTCAAGCCGGAAATCAGCGTGCGGTGCGAGTAACGGCTGTAACATTTGCATCACTGACCACATGGGTAACAGTGCTATTGGTCAGTCGTTCGATAGCCTTTGCAAAGTCGAGGACGCCAAGATCACACCGTGGCTGTACAACAAGGCAGCCCGGTCCCTAGAGTGGCGCGGAGCGATGTCTCCATCGCTGCTAGATGTACCCGAGGTAAGGACGGCTACACCAGTGCTTCGCACCCGAGGAACGCGCTTCGCAATGTCCGCGCTGGCCCTGGCGGCCTGCGCCACCATCGTCGTGCCGACCACAGCCGCCGCCGCGCCGGCATCGCCCGCGCCGCAGGCCACCTCGAATATCCCGGTGATCCCGGAGGGCGTGCCGGTCGAGGCACTGTCCTCGCTGGTCCCGGCCATCATCGGCGCGGCCGCCGGTCCGGCCGATATCGCGGGCGCCGGTCCGCAGGCCGCCATCCTGGATCAGGCCCGGCAGATCCTGTCCACGCTGAACCTGCCGCAGTCCGTCAAGGACACGCTGACCAAGATCATCACCTTCTTGGACGGCAGCGGCGGTGGCGGCGTCGAGGTTCCGCAGGACGGCCCGGTCATCTCCCAGTTCCTGTGGCCCACCGTCGGCAAGGGCTGCATCTCGTCCTCGGGCGACTCGGTCGGCACCGCGCTCGCGGTCGCTGGTCCGGCCACCCTGCCGCCGCCCGGACCGGCCGCCGGTCAGACCGGTTTCGTCTTCACCGCGCTGGGCACCAAACAGCCCACCGCCGTGCAGAACCCGCCGATGACCGTGCAGTGGCTGAACCTGGACACCCGCCAGTCCGGCATCCAGAACCTGACCGACGAAGCCAAGATCAACCCGGATGGCCCGGCCACCCTCTCGGCCATCGTGCCCACCGGCTCCGGCCGCGTGGTGGCGGTGGTCTCGGGTTCGCTGACCACCCAGGCCAGCGCCGAGGAGCAGCCCATCACCTGCTCGTTCCTGCCGACCGTAGGCTTCTTCAGCGTCGCTTGACCGCCTCCCCGCATATTCAGCGCCCAGCTGAGAGCCGTTTACCGCCGGCAACGCGTGCCGGCGGTTGGGTGCCGAGAGAATTCTGGGCGTCCCCGGCGAGTTACCCGCATCTTGCGAAATCAGTTGTCGCGCTGGGAACCAGGCCACAGCTGTGGTAGACCGAGAGCTATGGCCGTTGTGAAGAACTCCTGGCGTGGCGTGCAATCCCGTCGGTCGATTCTGTCGATCCGCTCCGAAGGGTCGATTCTCTCGATCGGCTCGGCCTATTCGATCCTGTCCATCGGCTCGGTCGGCTCGGTGCTGTCGATCGGTTCCGCCGGATCGTTCGGCTCGATCATCTCCTCCGGCTCGTTCGCGAGCTTGGGCTCACTCTTCTCCGGGCTCTCGCGCTGGTCCATGTTCTCGTGGCAGGGCGACCGGCAGGCGTTCAGCGAGGGTAGCGACGACGACCGCGAACCGCGCGCGATCCTGCGGGTGGTGGCCGACGAGCCGGACCTGCGGGCCGACCCGACCTGCCACTGCCAGACCTAGCCATCCCCTCGTCATTCCGGCATGCTTTTGGCCGGAATCCACACGGTTCGCGGCCTGGATCCCGGCTGAAAACATGCCGGGATGACAGGAGCTAGCTCACCACCACTGCCCGTAGTTCGGGCTGAGCACCGTATTCACGTCTACACCGATGCCGTCGATGGACCGTTTGTCGATTTCGAATTGGTGCAGATGCGCGGCCGGATGCACGTATCCGGCCGGGGTGCCCCAATTGTGCTGCCAGAACAGCGATCCCAAACCCGCGTCGCGAATCCAGTCGATGGTCGGAGCGTTCGCGTAGACGCCGACACGCTCACGACCGAGCACGGTTTCCCAGCCGCGTAGGTACGGCTCGATCATGGTCTCGAACTCTTCATTGCTCGGCTTGTCGTCGATCGAGGCGTAGATGGGTGCGGAGTCGGGTCCACCCGCGGTCTTGTGCAGCAGCAGCCCCCGGGTGGCATGACGGATTCCGGCTTCGAGACCGCCGCGCCAATCGGCGGTCGGGCCCTTTCCGAATTGGTAGCAGGAGACGACGGTCAGGCCCGCGTCCGCGAGCGCGTCGACCTCGCGCGCCAGCAGCGGTTTGCCCGCCATCCATTCCGCGCCCGGACGGCGGTCGGAGACGTAGCGGATCACGCCCATATGCCCCGCATCGCTGATGGCCCCGGCATCCGGTACGCCGCCCGCGTAGTCGAGCAGGGTGCCGAGCGATTGCCGCGCGGATGCTGTCACGGGGGGAAGTGTGAGTCCGGCGGTGATTCCGGCGGCGGCCACGGCCGCTCCCGCCAGGAAATCGCGACGGCTGACATGGCCACGGACAGAACGCATCTGGATGACTCCTTCGCACACTCGCCGATCGAACTTGCCGGTCGTTAGCGCGGATTCCCGCGAAGACCGGTGGAACCAAAAGCGGCGTGCCCGGCGCACCTTCCCCGATGATGAGCAAGATCATCATCTGTGCGCCGGGGAGCCCGGATGAACGTCCCTCATTTCACCATATTCACATTGGAATCGCCAGGCGCACACGACTCACTGGCACCATACGTCTCACATGTGCGCAATCGGTCACTTGCGGAACCCGGTCAGACGCGGGTGCCGTTCAGCCGCGCGGCCACATCGATGGTCCGGCGCGAGGAGTCCGCGACCTCGGCCCGCACCACCGCCGCGACCTGCGACGCCACCTGTTTGCGCATGCCCGCCAGCTTGCCGAGGGTGGCGGCGCGCCAGCCGCTGGCCTTCATCTCCAGATCGATGTCCTCCGCGCGCGGCGGCGCGGCATCGATGACGATGAGCAGCGGGTCGGCGGCGCGGGCGGTGAGCGCGACCGGCACCTGCACCTCGGCGCGATAGCGGTTGGACTGCAAGACATCCACGGTGATGTCGAGCGAGACCGGGATGGTCAGGTCGAAGGTGATCAGCGCCGGATCGAGCGCCTGCTCCGGCGCGGCGGGCGTCTCCACCTCGGGTTTCGGCAGTTCCGCGATGCGCGGTTCGGCGTGCGCCGGCGCGGCCGGCGACGTCTCCGCCACCCGCGGCACCCGTACCGTCCCCTTCACCGCCACCTGGGCCTTGTTGCCCGGGCCGGTGCGCAGCGGGCCGACCTCGATCGGCTTGCCCGCCATCGACTCGACCACGTCACGCACCCGTTCGACGGTCACGATGCGTTCGAAGAAGCGGTGCCCGAATTCGCCGTAGTCGATCCAATCGTGGGATGGGCGACCGCGATACGGCGATTCGACGCCGTCGAGAATGGCTTCGACGTCGAAGGTGCGGCCGCGCTGGGCGTCCGGGTCGGCCAGAATGCCGTTGATGCGATTGGCGACCTCGCGCTGCACCAGCTTCGCGATCGGGTCCAGCAGCACCTCCCACGCCGTCCCGATGGCCTGGGCGCGCATGACGAAGCTGACGTCCCGGCTGGTCACCGGGGGTATGTCGATGACGATCAGGAGCGGGTCGGCGGTGCGGGCGTGCATGCTGAGGTCGATCTCCACCACGGCTTCGACACGCAATCGCTGGCCGCCGAGGGTGACGTCGACACGGAGTTTCACCGGGAGCATGACATCGAAGTGCACGTGCGGTCCGCGGCGCACGATGGTGGGTTTGCCGACGCTGCCCTCGGCCACGAAATTGGCGAGTCCGGCGGGCCCGATTCCGAAGGGGCCGATGGTCATTCCGCGCCCGGCCGTTCCGGAAACCGCTGCTTCGATGCGCGCTTCCGTCACCGCCGCCGCCACGAAACGTTCGCCGAATTCGGCGTAATCGATCCAGGTCGGTTCAGGGGACGACGTCATCCATGCACTTTCGTCGGGCGGGGGGACCCCTGTCCTGCCGATGAGGGGGCAGCAGGACAGGGATCGAGCAGCGACGCTGCCGGGCGCCGCCGTCCACCATCGTAGGCGGTTAATCCGTGGAGTCCCACCCTCCGTCTACGGCGTTTCCAATATGTGGAACTGGCGTGTTCACAATCGTCCGTAACCGACCAGGCCGGAAATCAGGCCCGGGTTGTAGCGGTGGATGGTGACCTGACCGAATTCGTTGCCGCCCACGGTGGTGATGGTGCCGGTCGCGGCATCGGCGGCGATCACGATATTCGTGTGCTGTTGGAAGGCGCTTGTCTCGCTGTACATCACGACGTCACCGGTCTTGGGTCGGTAGGTCGCGGCCTCGAATCGCCGCTCGCCCCGGTAATAGTCTTCCAGCGTGTAAACGCCCGGAATGCGCCATGATCCGGAATTCGGATTGGCCAGTGGGCGGCCGGCTTCCCGCATCACCCAGCTCACGAAATCCGCGCACCAGGGCTCGTCCACGCCCTCCGAATACTTGGTGCCGGGGTGCTGTGCGTCGAATTCGGCCGCCAGCACATCCAGGATCCGGCCTTGCGTTTCATCGAGTCCGCCGCGGTCCACCTCCGGGAAACTCTTCAGCCGCTCCCCCGCGATCACCGGGGCGTCGCCGCGCCGATGCCACAGCCCCACCCCGACCACGCCGCCGGCGGCCAGTGCCACGATCACCGCCAGCACTGCGCCGGCCACCGCCCACCGGCGTGCCCCGCCCTGCCCGTTCGCACTCACCCGGTTCTCCTCTCCCCTGGCCGCAACCCGGCCACTCCCCTATTCCGACGTCCGGCGCGCCGCCCGGGTTCCCGAATCGATTGCGCGGCGCGGCTTCTGCACGATTCCTCCACAACCCGCGCACAACTCCCGGCCCCGAGCGGTGCGGGATCGCGATGGGCGGCACTCCCGGGCCCGCTCCGCGATCTAGGCGCGGCGGACCATGCGTCCGTGCCCCATGCGCCCCATGCGCATGGGTTGCAGCTGATCCGTCCCCTCCGCCGCGAGCTGGTCGAGTTCGGCGCGAATGGCGGCTTGCAGGCGGGCGGCATCGGCGCGGTGGGCGGTGGCGCGGTCGCGGTCGCCGAGGGCGGCGGCCAGGTCGGCCAGGACGTCGTCCATCGGGCCGAGCACGGACGCACCGGTTTCCAGGCCGGCCACCGTGCCCGCGAAGGGCAGCAGCTGGTCGTAGAGTTCGCGGGCGGTGTCCAAGTCCCCGAGGGTGATGGCGATGCGCGCGCGGACCGCGGTGAAGCTGTTCCAGAAGTGCGGTCCGACCGGCGGCGCACCGGCCAGCACTTCGCGCACCTGATCCTCGCGCCCGGCGTGCAGCAGCGCGAGCGCGTAGCCGTAGATGAACAGCTCGGGTTTGATCTCGCTGCGTTCTCGCAGCTCCTCGAGGTAGTCGGAGAGGTTCCCGCGCATCCAGCCGATGGCGACCGCGATCCCGATGTGCAGCGCGTTCGGATCCCGTGAGAGCTCATCGGACCCGGTCTCGGCGCGCGCCATCGAATCCGTTTCGGCCTCGGGGGTTTCCGCCATGACCCCCAGCACCCCGGCCACGTTTCCGCGCATCAGTTCCAGCAGCAGCCCGAACGGTGCGATGGCATCGAGCAGATGCCGCAGCTGCCCGTCCGTCGCATGCTCTCCCGCCCGGCGCGCGTGCTCCGCGGCCGCCACCAGTTTCGCATCCGCTAATTCGACCCGGAACAGCAAATAGTGTGCGAGAGCGCTGAATTCGGTCAGCTCCGCCGCGTCGGCGACCCGGAGCAACCGCACCGCATGGCTTTTCAGCTCGTGCGCCCGCAGGAAGCTGCCGGAGGCGAACGCGACGAACGCCTGTGCGTTGATCACCGTGCACAGCAGATCGGGATCGTCCAGCGGCTCCGCCAGGCGTACCGCTTCCTCCGCCGCCTCCCGTGCCCCCGCCGGGTCCGCCAGCGCGCGATCGAAAACATTGGTGACCAGCAACAGGATTCGCGTCGTCACCGGCATGCCCGAATCCGCGAGCGCCACCCGCACCGGCTCCCGCAAGCGCGGATCCGCCGTATGCCAATCGTGCACCGACCAGATCAGCGGCGTCGGCCAGCAGGTGGCGGCCCGGGCCAGCAATCGGGTGTCCCCGATCGATTCGGCCAAGGCGAGGGCCTCCTCCCGTGCCCGCCGCGCCGCCATGTGCTGCCCGTCGTAGGCCAATGCCGTCACCAGCTCACACCTGGCCTCCAGCAATGCGATTCGGTCCGCGCGATCGGCGCCCGGCGCCGCGTGCCCGGCCAGCTCGTGCAGCGTCAGTGCCGAGCGCCACCGCCGTACCGCATCGGCCCGCATCCGCCGCTCCACACATCGGCTGGCCGCGGCGAGGCCGAATTCCAAGGCCAGCGCGGCTGTTTCGGGGCTCGCTCCGAGCGCCGCGTGATGCGCGAGGGCATCGATATCCCGAGCCCGTGGCGAATCGATCGCAGATCCGCCCGCCTCGCCGGAGCGATCCGGCAGCTGGCGGGCAGCTGGACCTGCACTGTCCTTACCGAGATCCCCGGCATCCGCAGAATGCCGACCGGCGGCCGGGTCACCGTGGCTGTCAGTCGGGACGGCGGTCAGCGCGCGGCGGATGGATTCGAAAGCGGCCCAATGCATTCGGGCCCGCCGCAGCACGGGGATGTCGTGGTAGACGGTCTCCCGGATGAGGGCGTGATCGAAGGTGACGCGGCCGGAGCGCTCGGTGCGGATGAGGCGGGCGGCTTCGGCGGTGGCGAGCAGGTCGATCACCGCGTCGGTGGGTTGCCCGGTGAAGGCGGCGAGGGTGGTGATGTCGGATTCCTCGCCCCAGACCGACATGTGGCGCAGCAGTTCGGTGACGTCGGCCGGGAGTTGCGCGACGCGGTGGCCGAGCAGGTCGCGGACGGTGTCGGGGAGGGCATCGGTCAAGCCTTGGGCGGCAACGAGTTTGGCCAGTTCGCGGACGAACAGCGGGTTGCCGCCGGTGCGATGGCGCAGGATGCGGACGGTGTGTTCGTCGAGCACGGTGAGGCCCGCGGCCTGCGCGGCGCTGCGGGTGCCCGCGAGGTCGAGGCCGTCGAGTTCGATGCGGTCGGCGGTGAACAGCGCCAGCGCGGCGGCGGTATCGCGCACGCCGGGACCGGATTCGGTGCCGCGCAGGGTGGCCACGATGAGGATGGGGCGATCGCGCAGCCAGTTCACCACTTGGCGCAGCACCTGCAAGGTGGCGGTGTCCGCGCCGTGCACATCCTCGAGGACGATGGCGACCGGCCCCCGCGCCGTGCGTTCCCGGCAGGAGCGCACCACCCGGCGCGCGAGGGTGAAAGCGTCCACGGCGGTGAAGGTTTCGGGTTCGGCGGCATCGAGGCCGGTGAGCACTTCGGCCCACGCCCATGCCGGTGGCGCGCCCTCGACCTCCGGGCAGCGCCCGAACACCGTCGTCCAGCCCTGTTCGGCGAGGTGCGTGGTGAGCGCGGTGGCGAGGGTGGTCTTACCGGCGCCGGCCTCCCCGGCGAGCCAGACCAATCGCACCTGTCCGTGTGCGGCGGCTTCGGCGGCGGCCAGCACGGCGGCGCGCTGTTCCCCGTACCCGCTGTCGGCCGGCGGTTCCGGCGTGCGTACCGGCTCCGGCAGCGTGGGGCGCACCGCGACCGTGGGCACCGGCGCGTCGGTATCGACGGAGTGGGTCAGGATGGCCCGCTCCAGTTCCCGCAATCCCGGCCCGGGATCGACCCCGAATTCCAGGGTCAGGAATTCGCGGGTGCGCCGCACCGTCGCGAGCGCGTCCAGGGATTGCCCGAGCCGGTATTGCGCGAGCGCCAGCAGTCGCGCGCATTCCTCGCGCCCGGGGTGCTCCTCGAAGACCGGCCGCAGCGCCAGCACCACCTCGGCGGGCCGGTTGGTATCGAGTGCGACCTGGGCGCGCAGTTCCAGCGCGGTCAGCCGTAATGCCGCCAGTCGCGCGGTTTCCTGGGCGGCCCAGGGCATTCCGGCGAACGATTCGAAGGCGGCCCCGTGCCAGCAGGCCAGGGCGGCGTCGAGCACCCGGCTCTGTTCCAGCGGGTCGGGTCGTCCGGCGGGATCGCGCATGGCGGCTTCGTGGCCGTGCAGCAACTGTTCGAACTGCCAGGAATCGACCTGTGCCGGTTCCAGATTGAGCGCGTACCCGTGCGATTCGGAGACGATGACCCGGGAGCGCGCCCGCCGCGGCCGGTCGGGCTCGAAGATGCGGCGCAGATTGTGGATGTAGACCTGTAGGGCGGCAACCGCTTTGGCAGGCGGATCGCCCGCCCACAGATCGTCGATGAGCCGGTCGGTCGGCACCACCCGGCCGCCCGCGGCGACCAGCCGCCCCAGCACCGCGCACTGCATAGGCGCACCCGGCGGCACCCGCCGGCCATCGACGCTGATGTGTAAAGGGCCGAGCACCCCGATTCGTGTCACCGCCATGGCGAACGACCCCCAGACCCAAGCCAGAACAAACCAAACAGAAGGTCTTCAATATGGCAGAAATTCTGCGGCAGTACCCAGTCTTGTGACCCGGCTTAACCCGGCGCGAAGAAGATCATTAGAGGCTTACCGCACACTGCCAGGGTGTTCGACCCCTCCCGGCCACCGCCCGCCGATCTCGCGGTGCTGCACAGCTTTCCGCATCCGGCGTGCCTGCACGATGCCGCGTTCGACCTGGTGGAAGTGAATACCGCCTTCGAGGCGACCTTTCCGGGGGCCGGACGGGGCGCGAACCTGCTCTCCGCCATCCTGCTCGATCCCATGGCCCGCACCCGCCTGGGCAATTGGGAAACCGAAGCCCGCCTGATGGTATCGGCCTTCAAACGGCTGGCCCCGGCGCTGGTCGGTCCGGAGCGGGTCGAGGAGATCCGCACCATGTGCCGGCGGATCCCGGAGTGGGATCGGCTGTGGGACGGCGCCGACGAGGCGGCCGAACTCGCCCTGGAACAGCGGACCGTGCGCATGCTGGAACCCGGTGCGGGCCGCGAGCGTGAGCACTACGTGCAGAGCTTCCAATTCCAGACGCCGGCCCGCCCGTGGTGGCTGCTGACCGTCATCCCGTTCGACTGAGTCAGGCTTGCGCCGCCGGCACCTCGAACCAGCCGTCCTCGGGCGCGGCATAACCGTGATACAGCAACGGTATTCGCCGATCGATCCCGAAGTGCCGGTACACGGCGAGCATGGCGCCGCGCACCGCGCGATCGTGGAAGTCGTCGATGCGGCGCGGCCCCAGGTCGTGCTCGGGCAGCAGCGACAGCCGGGTGAGTTCGGCTCGGTCGGCCAGATCCAGTCCGATGGGTGGCTCCGGATCGGCGATGAAGTGGTCGTGCAGGACCGCGTGCACCCCGCGCGGATCGGCCCGGCCCGGGGTGAAGGCGACGAAGGTGGTGCGGATGGCCGGCGAGGCGTGACCCTGCAACCAGTCGACGAGGGTGGGATTGGGCCGGGGCAGGCGGCCGGTGAGCGGCGCCTGTTCCAGCAGATGCAGGATGCTGGCGCCGGGGACGCGTGGTTCGGGCACAAGAAAAAGGGTGAGTACCGGATCGCCGGTGCGGCGATCGGCCAAGCAGACCTTGGTGTGCATCGGGTCGGGCATGCGCTTCTCCTTCGAGAACGAGGGGGACGGCGATGCGACCCCGCGCCGGGTTGCTGGCTTGGTGGTGCGACACCGAAATTATAGTCGCCGAATACGAATGCGACCGATCGGTTTCCGATCGGTCGCATTCCTCGCTATTGCCCGGCTAGGCGTCGATCAACCGGCCGTTGCGCCGCCGCGAACGGGCCTTGTTCAGGGCCAGCGCCAGCTCGCCGTCGATGGTGGCCCGGACAGTCGGCCACTCCTCGTCCAGAATCGAATAGAAGGCGGTACTGCGCACCGCCCCGTCCAAGCCACGCGAATGCGCCCGCCGGACGCCGTCGCTGGTGGCCCCCAAACGCTCGATCGCCAAGCGGGAGCGCAGATTCCGGACATCCGCCCGCATGGCGATGCGCTTGACCCGCCAGACGTCGAAAGCATGCTCCAGCAGCAGCTGCTTGGACTCCAGATTGATGCCGGTGCCGCGGGCCGCGGGCGAGAGCCAAGTGTTGCCGATCTCCGCCGCGTCGGGCACCGCCAGCAGCGGATCCCCTTGCGGCGCACCGTGCACCTGGGGCCAGACCACCGGCCCCTGCCAATAGTCGAACCGGGTGAAACGAGTCGATCCGAGCACCCGTCCACTGGCTATCGCGATGATGGCGAAGGCCAGCGAAGTACCGGACGCATGCCCTGACAATGCGGCGGACACATATTCCAGCGCCTCGTCCACACCGTGTGGGACGGGCGTGAACGCATAGTCGTCACGACTCCCGGCAGCCGCCTCCGACAAACCCGAGGCATGCTGCGGCGCAAGGGGTTCCAGCCGTACCAGACGGCCGGCAAGAGTTACGGGTACAGGCACGTTCCCTCGATCTTTCGGACATGGTCGGGGGCTCGCGTCAGGCCTTGCCGCACCGGCCACACGCTCCGGATGAGACGAACCAGCCCTGGCGCGCCAGTAGCAGCATCGAATTGTTGGATGAACGATAGCGGAACAGACGCTCACAGCTATGTAGGCAGCACACGAATTTCCGCGCCCGCCAAGCGTGTCGCGCCGAGTACATTTCGTGCCGCCGACCCCGGCATCTGCCGTGTCGGCCCAGACAGCCGCGCCGGCGGTTTTTGATACCGTGCTGGCGGGGTATCGAGGCGGAAGGTGACCGTGGCGCGACTGAGCAGACAGCAGACACAAGCGCGGACGCGCGAGGAGCTGTTGGCGGTGGCCACGCGGCATTTCCTGGAGCACGGATACGCGGCCGCGTCGCTGGAGCAGATCGCCGAGGAGGCCGGGTACTCCAAGGGCGCGGTGTACTCGAACTTCGCCAATAAGGACGGGCTCTGCCTGGAGGTGCTGAACCAGATCCGGCTGGACAAGGTCGGGGAGGTGGTGGCCTCGATCGCCGCCGTGGATTCGGTGGACGCGACCCTGGATATGTTCCGCGAATGGGCCGAGCGAACTGTCGGCGACCGGAACTGGACGCTGCTGGAGATCGAGTTCTCGACCCGCTCCCGGCACAGCGAGAGTGTGCGCACCGATATAGCAGCCGGGGCGAGCCAGGTGCGAGCCGCTTTGACGGCGGCACTGCAAGCGATCAGCGATCGCTATGAACTCACGCCCGTCATGCCCGCCGAGGCGGCTGCCACGATATTGCTGAGCAGCGGGATCGGACTCGGATTGCAGCGCGCGATCGACCCGGAGGTTTCGGTGGAACCCCTCATCGACCTGCTGCGGATAGCCACCGGGTCGGTTATTTCCCCATAACGGGCGGTACGGACTGTTGCCCGGCATACCATCGGTGTTCGCATTCCATCGGCAGTCCCACCGGAGCTTCAGCGATGCACGCTTACCTGCGGCGGGTTCAGCGCCTGACCGCCACCACCCTGCTGGTCGCGGGGGCGGTTCTCGGATCCGTTCACACCGCGAACGCCGCGCCGGACTTCTATCTACCGCCGAATCCGTTGCCCGGCAGCGTGAATGGTGATTTGATCCGGAGCGAACCGTTCTCCCCCGCCGAATTCTCCCGGCTGGCATTGCTTTTGCCGATCAACTCGGCGACACGGATCATGTACCGCAGCTCCGACGCGCAGGAAGCGCCGGTCGCCGTCACCGGCACCGTCCTCACTTCGTCGGCGGCCTGGACGGGCCCCGGCACCCGGCCGATGGTCACCTACGCCATCGGCACACACGGCGCCGGGGATGCCTGCGCCCCTTCGAAATTGCTGGCCGACACCATCGAGCTCGATGCCACGTCCATGCCGATGCTCGAATACGATCTGGTCGACCTCTGGCTGCTGCTGAACCGTGGATTCACCGTCGCCATCACCGATTACCAGGGCCTCGGCACACCCGGCGGGCACCCCTACATGCAGCCACTACCCGCCGCGCACGATGTGCTCGACGCCGCCCGCGCCGCCATCCGTCTCGGCGCGGCCGACCCGGCCACCCCGATCGGCATCTGGGGCTACTCCCAGGGCGGCGGTGCGGCCGCCGCCGCTGCCGAGCAAGCCCCCGCCTACGCACCGGACCTCGACCTGCGTGGCGTGGTGGCCGGTGCGGCGACCGCCGACCCGGCGGAGACGTTGCGCTACAACGATTCCAACCTGATGACCATCCTCAACGGATTCTTCGTCGCAGGACTCGTCGACACCAACCCGGATCTCGCACCACGTGTGCGAGCCTTGCTGAGCCCAGCGGGACTACAACTGGTACAACGCGTTTCGAACCAGTGCGTCCCCGGCGGAACACTGACAGCCGCCTACCACTCCACCACGGAATACACCGCCTCCGGACAGACCCTGATGGATGCTCTGGCCTCCGATCCGGAAATCCGCTGTGCCATGGACAGTTTCGTCCTCGGCACGCGCGCCCCGACCATCCCCGCCCTGGTCACCGTGAACGTCAACGACGACACCGTCCCCGTCTCGGTGGTCTACGCCCTGCGCGATCGCTGGCGCTCACAGGGCGCGAACGTCAGCGAATTGAGCGTGGACACTCCCGCGCTGCCCGCCCTCCTGACAACCCTGGGTACGGGACACATCACCGCGAGCGTGCTATCGGGTTCCCCGGCCGTGTCCTGGCTGGCGGATCTCCTCGACGGGTGACCGGTCGGCACCGTAGGCCGCGAGCAGCATGGTGACGAGGTTGTCCAGGTATGCGGGTTCGGGTGGGGTGGGGATGACGGTCAGGCGCCAGTAGAGCGGGCCGGCCAGGAAGTCCAGTGCCAGTGGGATATTCAGGTCGGCGGCGAGTTCACCGCGGTCGATGGCGCGGTGGAAGAGTTCGGTGGCGCGTTCGCGGCGGGCGCCGCCGACACCGGTGGCCAGCGCTTCGGCGAGTACCGGTTCGCGGGATGCTTCGGCGAGCAGGTCCGGGATGATCTTCGACGCCAGGGGGTGGCGAAGGCCGGCGGCCGCCGCGGTGAGGTAGGCGTGCAGGTCGCCGCGGAGGGTTCCGGTGTCGGGGGTTTCCGCGGCGGCGACGGCGACTTTCGCGATGAGTTCGGTGGCCATGGCCTGCTTGGAGGGCCAGCGGCGGTAGACGGCGGCCTTGCCCGCACCGGCGCGCCGGGCGACGGCTTCGATGGAGAGCCGTCCGTATCCGACCGTCGCGAGTTCTTCGAAGAAGGCGGTGGAGAGGGCGTCGGTGAGGGCGTCCTGGAGTACCGGGCCGCCGGCGGTTCGGCGTGCAGGGCTGGGCATGCGGCCAGATTATCACGAGACGGAACGGTTGCGTCTCGACTGAATGGGGTCTACCGTGGCCGATATAGACGAGACGGGACCGTTCCGACTCGATAACCGAAGGTGCGGCATCATGCAGTTCCTCTTCAACGACGAGTCCTTCTCCTTCGAAACGCTCCGCACCGCCTGCTTCGCCGACTACAGCGGCGCCGACCTGGGCGAAGTCCTGGTCACCGCCCGCAATATCGGCGATGGCGACGAGGCGGCCTGGTACCGCGAATGGAGCGCCACCGCAATGCGAGTCGAGGCGGCCGGCCGCCGCGCACTGGCGCAGGGCCACCGCGTCAGCGCCCGCGAGGCCCTGCTGCGCGCATCGAACTACCACCGCAACAGCGAGTTCTACCTGCGCGACAACCCATTCGAGGATGCCGCCGCCCGCACGGCCGCACAGCACGCCCGCGCCACCTTCGCCACCGCGGCCGAGCTGATGGATTCACCGGTCGAGGCCGTCGCCATTCCGTACGAGGACACGACACTGCCCGGCTACCTGTTCCTGGTCGACGATTCCGGAACCCCCCGCCCCACAGTCGTTTTCACCAGCGGATTCGATTCCGTCCTCGAAGAGGCGTACTTCGCCGTCGCCGCCGCGGCCCTGCGCCGCGGCTACAACTGCCTGGCCTACGACGGCCCCGGCCAGGGCGCGGCCCTACGCGAACAGCGCCTGTTCTTCCGCCCCGACTGGGAGAACGTGATCACGCCGGTAATCGATTACGCCCGCACCCGCCCCGAAATCGATTCCGCCCGAATCGCTTTGCACGGCTACAGCCTCGGTGGCTACCTGGTCGCCCGCGCCGCCGCCTTCGAACACCGCATCGCCGCCGTGGTAACCGACGGCGGTCTCTACGACTACCACGCCTTCCACCTCCGCGCGATCCCCCCGTTCCTCACCGACTGGATCATGAACCACCACGACGACCGCTCCGAACCCGTCATCGCCCTGATGATGGCTCACAACACCAGCATTCGCTGGGCCCTCCGCAACGGAAAGTGGACCTTCGGCGCCACCTCCCACTCCGACTACATCCGCCGCACCGAGGATTACACCCTGAAGGACGTAGCCCACCTGATCACCGCCCCCACCCTCATCTTCGACCCCGAGAACGACCTCTTCGCCGGCGAACCGAAACTCCTCCACCGAGCCCTGAAATGCCCCGCCACCCTGATCGAACTCCCCGAGAACGAAGGCGCCGGCGAACACTGCTCCTACGGCGGCCGCGCCACCCTGCACCGCCACATGTTCGATTGGCTCGACGAAACCCTGCCCGAGTCAGCGCGGTAGGCATCGCAGCAGCTGCGCCCGAATCCGGTCCCGCGAGGGCGGAAAGTCGGATGCGATGCCCCGCAACGTCATTCCCTCGGCGGCGTCGGCGAGCAGTTCGGCCGAATCGGCGTCGGTGTAGTGGGCGTACATCGCGCGGGTCGCGGCGGTGAAGCGGTCCGCGATGGCGCGCAGCGCGGGCCGGCGTATGGCGGCCACGTACAACTCGAATTGGACGGTCGTGACCGCGCGGTCGGTGGTGAAGCAGGCCACCAGGGCATCGGCGGTCTGGTCGATGATGTCGGTGATGTCGTGGCCGGGGTGCGCCCGGGGAATCGCGGCCATGATCGACTCGTATTGCGCGACAGCGAGTTCGAGCGCGGCGGCGAGCAGTTCTTCCTTGTCCTTGAAGTGGTAGGTGGTGCCCGCGATCGGCACGTCGGCGGTTTCGGCGACCGCGCGGTGGGTCAGGCCCTCGATGCCGCGTTCGCCGATGACGGCCAGGGCGGCTTCGGCGATCCGCCGCCGCCGCTGCGGGTCGAACCTGCGCCGCCGCACGGGTCGCGGGTCCACCTCGGTCTTCTCGGCCGGCATTCCGCTCCTCGTCTTCGCTGATCAATCGGCCCGCACGGTACATATGTACCCAATGCGATTCGCATCACACGACTCGCACATCCGCCGAGTCGTAAGGTACAAACATACCTAACCATTCGTTCGATCGAGTTCCGAGGTGATGACTTATCTCCCAGGCCAAGTAGCCGTTTGTCTCGGCGATGACCCCGTGAGCCGCTGCCGCGCGCTCCGGTCATGCCGTGGACGGCTTTTCCAGTTGGCCTGGGCTTCGTCGTACCCTTTTTCACTCCTGCGCGCAGTTGGCGTACGTGGCCCCGGCCTTTCCGTATCCCGCACCAACTGTCAGAACAGGAGGTTTTCCGTGTCCTCGGAAACTCTCGGCACCGGCCGCGGCGCCACCGGCGCGACGCGGCGCGCCCTGCTAGTCACGCTCGCGGTCGTCCTGGTCGCCGAGCTCATGAACGCCCTCGACGGCTCGATCGTCCACACCGCGCTGCCCACCATCCGATCCGAAACCGGCGCGACAAGCGCTGCGGTGCAATGGATTCCAGCGGCGTACACGCTGGTCTTCGCGCTCGGTCTGATCACCGGTGGCCGCCTCGGCGATCTCTACGGCCGTAAGCGGGTCTTCCTCACCGGTACGGCCGCGTTCACCCTCGCATCACTGCTGTGCGGCATCGCGGCAGGTCCGGCCATGCTGATCACGGGCCGTGCGCTCCAGGGCGCGGCGGCCGCGATCATGGTCCCGCAGGTGCTGGCGACCATCTACGTCAGCTTCGACGGGGAATCGCGAGCCAAGGCGTTCGGCCTGTACGGCCTGATCATGTCCCTGGGCGGTGTCCTGGGCCCGGTGCTCGGCGGCGTGCTCACCGGCGCGGATGTCTTCGGACTGGGCTGGCGGGCGATCTTCCTGATCAACCTGCCCGTCGGCCTGGCCGCAGTTGCGCTGGGACTGCGGTTCAGTCCGGAGTCGCGGGACCCGCAGGCACGGCGCTCGGACCCGCTGGGCATCGTCTTGTGCAGCTCGGGTCTGCTGCTGGTCATGTACCCGTTGACAGTAGGCGGCGAAAACCATTGGCCGGCTTGGTGTTCGGGCATGATCGTGGCGGGGGTGGCGGTGCTGGCCGGGTTCGTCGTCCAGCAGCGCGCCAAGACCGTGCGCGGCGACTCGCCGCTGATCGCGCTGTCGCTGTTCGCGCGCCGCGGCTTCGTCGGCGGCGTCTCCGCGCAACTGGTCTTCGGACTGGTCTCGGGCATGCTGCTGCTGAGCTGGACCCTGTTCATGCAGGACGGTCTCGGCCTGTCCCCCGCGCGGTTCGCCCCGGCGGCGGCCGCGATCGCGGTCGGCGGTATGGGCGGCGCGATGCTCGCGTCGAAACTCGTTCTCGCACAGGCCCGCCGGGTGCCGCAGGCGGGTGCGCTACTGGTCGCGCTGACACTCATCGGCTACGACCTGCTGGTATCCGGCGAGCAGACCGCGGTACCCTTCGCGGCTGCGGTGGCGCCCATGCTCGCGGTCGGCTGCGGCTTCGGCATGATCGGCGCAGGACTGGCCGGGCTGGCGCTCGGCGAGGTCGATCCCCAAGACATGGGCGCGGCGTCCGGTGTCTTCAATACCGCGATGCAAGTGGGTACCGCCCTCGGTATCGCGCTGGTCTCGGTGGTGTACTTCGTCCACGCGCCTGCGGGCAGCACCGGAACGGTCGTGACCGGGGCCTTCGCCGACGCGCTCTGGTACGTGATCGGCGCCCTGCTCGTCATGTGGGCGCTGATGTTCCTGCTACCCCGCCGCCAGCCGCAAAGCTGAATCCGTCCCGCGTCGGTGCTCAGGCACCGACGCGGCGACGGCAGCGCGCGAAACATCAACCCCCTGTTCACGACTCACGAAGGCACCCGATGACAACAACCCAGTTCACCTTCCGCGAAACCAACTCCGACGACCAGCACTTCCTGGCGGCGATGCTCGTCGAAGCAGCGAAAGCATCCGGTGCAGACCTCGCGGTCGAGGACCTACCGGCGCTGCCCGGCACCCACCGCTACATCAGCGGCTGGGGCCGGCCCACCGACCTCGGCGTCATCGCGCACGACGAGAGCGGCATCGCGGCCGGCGCGGCCTGGGTGCGCCTGTTCGACGCGAAAACCGCATCACCGGCATTCATCGACGAGCGCACCCCCGAACTGACCATCGCCATCACTTCCGCGGTTCGCGGCCGCGGACTGGGAAGTTCGTTGCTACAACGACTTCACGCCGCTGCCACGCACGCCGGTCTACCCGGGCTTTCCCTCGGCGTCCATCGTGACAACCACCCCGCGCAGCGGCTGTACCGCACCAACGGATGGGTTCGGCACGCCACCGTCGGCGACTACGAGATCATGCACAAAAGCCTCGATTGATCGGAATATGTTGTGCTGGTGTGGCTTACGGCACCAGCACGATTTTGCCGCGGGTGTGGCGGCGTTCGAGTTCGGCGTAGGCCTGGCGGACGTTCGCCAGCGGGTAGATGTTGGCGATCGGGACTTCGAGGTATCCCTCGGCGATGAGGGCGGCCAGTTCGGCGAGGACCTCGGCGCCGGGCCTGGCGTGGGTTCCGGGTTCGGTCAGAACGCCGTATTTCGCGGCCGCGGCGAAATCGGCGATGGTGTCGATCCGTTCGACCGCGACGCCGAGCGCGAGGGCCAGTTCGACGTATCCGCCGCCGTGGGTGTCGATGAAGGCATCGATACCGTGGGGTGCGGCGGCCTTGATCCGGTCGAGGACGCCGTCACCGTAGTCGACCGGGATCACGCCGTGGTTTTGCAGCCACTCGTGGTGGTGCGAACTCGCCAGGCCGATGACCGTGGCCCCGGCACGGCGTGCGAGCTGAACGGTGAGTGAACCGACTCCGCCGGCGGCGGCGGAGACGACGACGGTCTCCCCCTTGCCGAGTTGCACGGAATGCACTGTCCCCCAGGCCGTTACGCCGGCCACATACAGGCCGCCCGCCACCTTCCATGGGACATTGCGCGGTTTGGGTATGAGGTTGCGGGCATCGACCACGACCAATTCGGCTTGGGCGGAACGTTTTTCGGAGAATCCGATCACCTCGTCGCCGACCGAGAATCGCTCGGCTCCGGCGCCGACTTCCGCGACGACCCCGGCGAGATCGCTGCCCTGTCCGGACGGAAAGGTCGAGGGAAAGATGTCAGCCATCGCGCCGATTCGAATGGCCGCCTCACCGGGGTTGATGCCTGCCGCTTCGACCCGCACGAGGACCTGCTCGTCCCCCGGCGCCGGTCGGTCGACCTCGTCGACCCGCAAGACCTCGACCCCGCCGAACCCGTCGTATCGGACCGCCTTAATCACCACGGCACCGTTCCGGCGTCGTCGAAGAATCCGCCGGTCGGGCCGTCGTCGGGCAGGGTCGCGAGGCGAATCGCGATGGCCGCGCCCTGTTGCGGGGTGCGGATGCCGCGAAAGCCGTTGAGGTCGGTGGCGGTGAAACCCGGGCACCCGTTGTTGATCAAGATATTGGTGTCGTGCAGCTCTTTGACGTACTGAATCGTCACGGCGTTGAGAAACGTCTTCGAAGCCATGTAGGCGGTGATCGCGAAAGAACCGATCTCGGTGCCGGGCAGACCGGGTGTGGTTTGCAGGCCGAGGGAACCGACGCTGCTGGACATGTTCACGATGCGCGGCGACGCGGACTCGCGCAGCATCGGCAACATCGCGTTGGTTACGCGAACGACACCGATCACGTTGGTCTCCACCACGGTTCGCAGCGTCGCGGGATCCACCGTGGTGGGCGTCTGTGGATGTTCCCCGACTATCGCCGCGTTATTGACCAGGACGTCCAGACCTCCGGCACGGTCGGCGATGAACCCGGCCGCCGCGGCCACACTCGCATCGTCGGTCACGTCTAGCGGTACACCGAACGCATCGACCCCAGCCGCGCGCAGCTTCGCCACCGCACCGTCCCGGCGTTCCCGATCCCGCGCGCCCACCCCGATTCGCCAGCCGAGTTCACCCAACCCCGCGGCGATCTCGTATCCGATTCCCTTGTTAGCGCCGGTCACCAGCGCGATCGTCTGTTCACTCACAGCACCGATCCTGCTGCGCCGCCGGGCGCAGCGTCCAAGACCGATCGGGTGCGCGGCGATACCGCACGGGTATCGGACGTGGTGATACCCGGTTTACCATGACCCGGTGGAGACGCGTGAGATGCGATATTTCGTAGCCGTCGCCGAGGAGTTGCACTTCGGCCGCGCGGCCCGACGACTCTCCATGGCGCAACCCCCGCTATCGCGAGCGATCCAACAGCTGGAACGGCGACTCGGAGCCGTCCTGCTGCATCGCACCACTCGCGCAATCACTTTGACCGAAGCCGGCTCGGTGCTGCTACGCGAAGCCCGCCTGGCCCTCGAAGCCGTCGAAGCCGCCGAACGCCGCACCCGCCGCGCCGCCGCCGACCACCCCGGCATAGTTCTCGCCACCAAAGCCGGCGCATCCAGAGAACTGCTCTCGAAGCTGCTCGACGCCTACGCCGCCACCCCCTCCCCCGTCATCGTCGAGGTGATGCTCTGCGGCCCCGGTGAACCGGAAACCCTGCTACGCAACGGATCAGCCGACGTCGCCCTCCTCCACCACCCCTACGACACCACCGCCGGCCTCGACACCGAGCCCCTGCACACCGAACAGCAAATCCTGGTCCTCCCCGCAGGCCACCCCCTCTCCACCCGCCCCCAAATATCGATAACCGAGATCGACACCCTGACCGACCTCCCCCTCCCCCGCTGGCCCCGCCGAGACGGCACCTACCCCGAAGGCCCCGGCCCCCGAGTCCGCGACCACACCCAACTAACCCAACTGATCACCCTGGGCCGAGCCTGCGCCCTCATGCCAGAATCCCTCCGCGCCGAACTCCGCGACGACCACGCCGTCATCCCCGTCCCCGACGCCCCACCCGTCACCACCGTCATAGCCTGGCCCCCACACAGCAAATCCAAACCTATTGCCGACCTGGTCCACACGGCCACACACCTCTAGCCGATCTTCCTGGTGGCACCGGTTTCCGGGGCTGTACCGAGCAGCCACATCCGGATAAGTTCGCCCCGCGGCGCGACTTCGCCCGCCATTGGAAGGACACAGCTATGCGAACCCGCCTCGGCGTCGTAATTCTCACCGGCGCAATGATTCTCACCCCCACACTCACCGCCGCATCAGCATCGGCCACACCCGCGAATCCCCCCGCCGCCGATCAGATCGCCGACAGCGGCAGCGCAAGCGCCCCGGTCCAATTCCTATGCTTCCTGAAAGACCTGACCGCCTCGCTGTCCGCCCGCGCCGGCAGCAACTGCCTCCCCCTCCAGCCCTGAAAACCTGGACTTTGAAACGGAATTCGCCTTCCAGCCCATTACCCTGCACGTCGATCGCCCCTGTTCACAGCCCGAGTGCGGAGGCGCGTACGCCTGCGGGTGTTTGTGCCATGATGGCGCGGTGATTTTCGGTGGGGGTGCGCGGCGGACCGCTGCGCGTGGTACGACGGGCTATCTCGGCGGCGAGGATGATCCGCGATTCCGGTCGTGCCGAAATGGCGGTCTCCGGCCCGCACCCGGTCCCGGATCCGATCGAAACGCCGGAATACCACGGTGCAGAAGGGGATCCGCGTTATCCCGCTCCCCGCGACCTACGCAAGGCGATCTCCAGCGTCATCGACTTCACGCTGATCATGATCATCACGCCCGCCGTCGGCGTCACGGTGGCCTTGCTCAGCGGCACCGGCATCGACAAAACCACGGCATTCCTGTTCTGGACCCTGATGCCGCTACAGCTGATAGCCCTGCCGGCGTGGACCGGGGCCACTCTCGGCCAGCACCTTTGCGGACTCACCCAGATCCGGGGCACCGACGGCCTGCGCCCCGGCTTCCGCGACGTAATCGGCGCAGGCGATAACCTGCCCACCGAAATCCGCAGACGCGGCGACCTCTACGTGAACTTCGCGGGCCTGGTCGTAGTCCGCCGTTGCGACGTCGCGGGCCCGAATCGGCAGATCAGACAGGCGCTGCAAGCGGTTGTGGCCGTATCTTCATGGCGATGCCGTACTCGTCGAAGGGCCCTGAACAATGAGCTGTGATACCCATGCCATGGTTGTCGTGCACCGCGCCTTCATGCGCGAAATCCGGCTGTTGGGCGAAATCGCCGCTGTTACACCGCGATCCGACGTAGACCAGGTACGCCGTGTGGTTCGTCATGGGCGCGAGTTGCTCGTGGCGCTGCACCACCATCACGATTCCGAGGACGAATTGGTTTGGCCGCGGCTGCGTTCCGCGGGCATCGACACCGGCCTGATCGAGCTCATGGAGTCCCAGCACGCCGCGCTTGCGGCAGGCATGGCCGCGCTCGACGCCGCCCTCACCGGATGGGAGTCCGATCCGGCCGCGGCCGAACAGGTTACGGCGGCGGTGGCTCGCCTGCTCCCGGTTCTCAGCGAGCATCTCGCCGACGAGGAGAACTCGGTGCTGCCCCTCGTGGCCCTCACCCTCACCGAACCCCAATGGGCCGAACTGGGTGAACGCGGCATGGCCTCGCTCCCCAAACGCCGGGCCCTGGTTTTCCTCGGGCACATCCTCGAGGAGGCCGACCCGAGCGAACGCGCCCACTTCCTGCGCGATATTCCCGCGCCGGTCCGGATGCTCTACCGCTTCCTGGGCGCGCCGGGTCACGCGCGCGAAACCCGCATCCTGCGCCGCGATCTGGCGCCTTCCAGCACCGGCTATCGGTGATCGCGGTCGCGGGTTGGCGAAAAGCTATACGTTGAAACGGAATTCGACTACGTCGCCGTCGGCCATGACGTAGTCCTTGCCTTCCATGCGGACCTTGCCGGCGGCCTTGGCGGCAGCCATGGAGCCGGCGGCCACCAGGTCGTCGAAGGCTACGATCTCGGCCTTGATGAAGCCGCGTTCGAAGTCGGTGTGGATTACGCCGGCGGCCTTGGGGGCGGTGTCGCCCTGGTGGATGGTCCAGGCGCGGGATTCCTTGGGGCCTGCCGTCAGGTAGGTCTGGAGGCCGAGGGTGTGGAAGCCGGCGCGGGCCAGGGCGTGCAGGCCCGGTTCGGTTTGGCCGATGGATTCGAGGAGTTCGAGGGCGGACTCGTCGTCGAGTTCGATGAGTTCGGACTCGATCTTGGCGTCCAGGAAGACGGCGTCGGCGGGGGCTACGGCGGCCTTCAGTTCTTCCTTCTTCGCCTCGTCGGTGAGGACTGCCTCGTCGGCGTTGAAGACGTAGAGGAAGGGCTTGATGGTGAGGAGGGAGAGCTCCTTGAGCAGGTCTACGTCGAGTTCGCTGCGGGCGGCGAAGAGGGTGCGGCCGGCGTTGAGGACTTCCTGGGCCTGCTTGGCGGCGTCGGCCACCGGCTTGCGGTCCTTCTTGATGCGGGCTTCCTTGTCGAGGCGGACGACCGCCTTCTCCAGGGTCTGCATGTCGGCGAGGATGAGCTCGGTTTCGATGACCTCGATATCGGCGAGGGGATCGACCTTGCCGTCCACGTGCACCACGTCGTCGTCGGCGAAGACGCGCACCACCTGGCAGATGGCGTCGGCTTCCCGGATATTGGCGAGGAACTTGTTGCCCAGGCCCTCACCCACCGAAGCGCCCTTCACGATGCCCGCGATATCGACGAAGGTCACCACGGCGGGCAGCTGGCGCTCGGAGCCGAAGATCTCGGCGAGCACGCCGAGCCGCGGGTCGGGCAGCGGCACGACGCCGGTGTTCGGCTCGATGGTGGCGAACGGGTAGTTCGCCGCCAGTACGTCATTGCGGGTCAGCGCATTGAAAAGCGTCGACTTTCCGACGTTGGGCAGGCCGACGATTCCGAGGGTGAGACTCACGAGAACGAGAGTTTACCTGCGCACATCCGGGGCGGACGATTCGGGCGGCGCCAGTCCGGGCGGGCCGTCACAGGGCGGCTACCACCGCATCCGCCATCACCGCGTAACCGAGATCGCTCGGGTGTAGGTGGTCGCCGACGTCGTAGGCGGCGGTGAGGCGCGCGGGGTCGGCGGGATCGGCGAGGACGGTGTCGAGATCGACGACGGCGTCGTACGCACCGGAGGTACGGATCCACGCGTTCACCTGTGCGCGAACGGCTTCGTGCTCGGGAGTGAAATAGGCCGAGTCGCCGAAGGGCAGCAGGGTCGCCCCGACCGCCCGCAGCCCGGCGGCATGCGCCTGCGCGATGAGCGCGCGGTGGCCGTCGATCAACTGCTGTGCCGACACCACCGGGAACGGTGCGCCCATGGGGATGCCGCCGCCGCTGAGGCCGATGTCGTTGATGCCCTCCAGGATCACCACGGTCTCGATACCGGGCTGGCCGGCCACATCGCGCCGGAAACGATTGAGCGCACTCTCACCCATCCACGCCGAATCGACCGTCACCCGGTTGCCCCCGATGCCCAGGTTCAGCACCGGCCGCGACTGCCCTTGCGCCGCAAGACGTTCGGCCACCGCGTCGGGGTAGGTGTGGCGCGCGTCGTTGGTCGCGCCGTAGCCGTCGGTGATGGAGTCGCCGAACAGCGCCACGCCCGCGCGGTGCGGTGCGAGGTCGGTGGTCTCCACGGCGGAGAGGTAGTAGAAGGAGGTGCTGGTATCGGTGAACGCGGCGGCCGCGGCATCGGCGCGATGGTCACCGGCGGCCAGGTAGCTGGTCCCCAGCGCCTGCGCGTGATACGTGGACGGCCCGGTCGGAGCAGCGAAATACATTGTGATGGTGAGGGATTCGAGCGGTGACACCGGCAGCAGCACCGGATCGGTGGCCAGCTCCGCGCCCGCGGCGATCCGGAACGAGCCACTGAGCCCGGAAGTCAAGGGCCGCACCGAGTCCGGCGTGACTCCCGCCCCATCCGAACTACGCGCGATGGTCGCCCCGCTCACCTCCAGCGGTTGCGCGCCGTAGGCATTGGAGAGCCGCACTCGCAGCAGCGATCCGCCGTCGCTGACCCGAATCACCTGCCGCACAGTCTGATCGGCGAATCCGGTCTGCGACCAGTTGGGTGCGAAGCTCTCGTTCGGAGTGTGCACCGCGGTCGCCCAGACCGCTTCCCAGCCGGGCAGCGAGTTCGGCGCGGCCTGCACGGGCGCGGTGAAGCCCAGGAATGCCGCGAGCAGCGCGGCGATGACGGTGACGACACGCACGGATCGATCCCTCTCTGAAGCGTACGGACCGCCTCCCGACGGTCCGTACATCCGCAACTCCATGCGCGAGCATGTAATTCCCGTTCGCCGAGATTTCCCGGCGCGGCGCGGGTTCAGGCGCGCGGGTCGCGACCCAGGTAACCGAGCAGTTCGTCGGTGACCGGAGTGGCGGTCGCGGAATCGGTTTCGATGATCGCCGCGTACACACCGTAATCCCGCAGCGGCTCGATCAGCCCGCGCGCGGCGGTGAGCAGATGCCCGGAGAGCTCCTCGGTCAACGGCGACGGCTGCCCGGTGGCGACGGCGATATCCCAGGCGTGCACCGCGGCATCGAGCGCGCACAACACCGCGGCGACCGGGGTCGGCAGCTCACCGAAGGGCAGCGGGGTAGGGACGGATTCGGTGTCGTCGGAGACGGTGGCCCACGCGGCGGCGGTCTGCTCGACGGCATCGGCGACCAGCGCGGTGGCGGTGCCGTCGATGCTGCCGGAGGGGTCGAAGGGGTTGTAGGCCGGGCCGTCCCCGATGCCGAGCACCTTGGCGTAGGCCAGCTGGTCGCCGGCGGCGTGCTGAACGACCTTGGTGACCGACCATTCCGAGCACGGGGTGGCCAGGTCGAACTGGTCGGCGCGGACACCCGCAACCACGCTGACCAGCGCCAGGTGCGAGTCGGCGAGCACGGTGCGCCACACGGGGGCGAGGGCGGCGGCGGGGGTGGCGGTCTGCTGGTTCTCGCTCATTGTTCTTGCCTCTCAGGTCGTTTCGATCCGTTGAGATAAAGGTATGAGCCGATTAGGCTGGTTTTCTTCCTAATTGAACCGGCCCCTCGAAAGAACCCGATGTGACCTCCACCACAACCCGGCTGCTGCGCCTGCTGTCCCTCTTGCAGAACGGCACGCATACCGGCCGCGACCTGGCCGAACGGCTCGCCGTCACCGATCGCACGCTGCGCCAGGACATCGCCCGGCTGCGCGAACTCGGCTATCCGGTGGCCGCCGCCCGCGGTCCGGTCGGCGGCTACCGGCTCGGCCAGGGCGCGACCATGCCGCCCCTGCTGCTCGACGATGACGAAGCCGTGGCGGTCGCGGTGGCCATGGGCCTGGCGGAGAACGGCAGCACCGGCATCGCCGATATCGACGCCAGCCTCGCCCGCGCACTCGCCAAATTGCAGCGCATCCTGCCGAAACGCCTGCAACGCAAGGTCACCGCATTGCGCTCCAGCACCGACGTCGGACCCGCGGTCACCGGATCCCGCGAACCGGAGGCCCCGGTGCCCGCCGAAACCCTCGCCACCATCGCCTCGGCCATTCGCGGCACCGTCACCCTCACCGCCGGCGACGCCGAATTGGAGCCGTACCGCCTCATCTCCTGGCAGCGCCGCTGGTTCCTGGTCGCCTACCGCCTCGATTCCCACACCTGGCAGGCACTACCGGTGGCCGGGCTCGGCGAGATCCGCCCGGCCACACGATATTTCGCGGCCCGCCCACTCCCCGACGAGAACCTGGTCGCCTTCGTCCTCCGCGAAATAGCCACCGCCGGTTGGAAAGTCCACGCCCGGGTGACGGTGCTGGCGCCCGCCGAAACCGTCATCGCCCGCATCAATCCGACCGTGGGCGTGGTCGAACCCCTCGACGAGCACTCCTGCCTGCTGCTGACCGGCGCGGACACCTTGGAGACCATCGCCGTTTATCTGAGCATGCTGATGATGGACTTCCGCGTGGACGGCCCACCCGAACTGGTCGCCCACATCCGCACCCTGGCGCGGCGATACTGCTCAGCGACCACCGAGCCCGCTCATGGCGATGCCGCGCACGAACGCGCGCTGGGTGACGGCGTACAGGAGCAGCAGCGGCAGTAGCAGCAGCATCGCCGCGGCCATGAGCAGCGGCCAATCGGTGGTGTATTGCCCTTGCAGGCGGACCAGCCCGAGGGTGACGGTGGCGTATTCGTTGCGCTGGATCATGATCAGCGGCCAGAGGAAGTCGTTCCAGACGGTGATCCAGGTGAGCACCGCCAGCACCATGCGGGCCAGGCGGGTGTGCGGGAGCAGGACGCGCCGGTAGATCTGCCATGGGGTGCAGCCGTCGAGGATGGCGGCCTCCTCCAATTCGATCGGTAGGGTGCGGAAGAACTGCCGCATGAGATAGGTGCCGAAGGCGCTGCCGAACAGGCCGGGGACGATCATGGCCCAGGGGGTGTCCATCCAGCCGAGCGCGCGCATGAGCAGGAACTGCGGGATGACGGTGACGGTGAGCGGGACCATGAGGGTGGCCAGATAGCCGAGGAACAATGCTTCGCGGCCGGGAAATCGCAGCCGGGCGAAGGCGTAACCGGCCAGGGAGCAGAAGAAGACCTGACCGGCGGTGACGCAGGCGGCGTAGGCGACCGTATTGAGGAACATGCGGCCGACCGGCATGAGATCGAAGACCTCGCGGTAATTGGACCATTGCGGCGAGCCGGGCAGCGGCGACGGATCACTCAGCGTGCCTTCGGATTTCAGGGATCCGGACAGTGCCCACAGGATCGGGGTGAGCGCACACCAGGCGACCGCGATCAATGCCAGATAGAGCAGCAGCCCCCGCACCAGATGGCGGTTCACTGCTCCGCCTCCGCACGCCGGGACAGGCGCAGCTGAATCAAGGTGAGCAGCAGCAGGATCGCGAAGATCACCCAGGCCAGCGCGGCGGCATAGCCGACCTCGTAGAAGCGGAAGGCGTTCTGGAACAGCATGATTCCCAGGACATAGGTGCCGGTTTCGGGCCCGCCGTTGCCGCCGGTCAACGCGTACGCCTGATCGAATGCCTGCACCGAGTTGATGATGGTGATGACGAAGACGAACGAGAGCGCGCCGCGAATGAGCGGCACCGTGATGGACACGAACCTGCGCAGCGGCCCCGCACCGTCTATTTCCGCTGCCTCGTAGAGGTTTTCGGGTATCCCCTGCATCGCGGCGAGCAGAATGACCGTGGCGAACGGGACGCTCTTCCACACCGTCACCAGGCTGAGCGAGAACAACGCCCAATCCGGATCGGTCAGCCACGGCACCGGCCCCAGCCCGATCCAGCCGAGCAGCAGATTGGCCAAGCCGTTATCGCTGGCGAACAGGAAGCGGAAGACCACCGCCATGGCGACGGTGGACGCCACCAGCGGAAGGAAGGCGATCGTCCGGAAAACGCCGATCCCCTTCAGTTTCCGATTCAGCAGCCCCGCCACCACCAGGCTGATCAGCACCGTCGGCAGCAGGGTCAGCAGGGTGAAGACGGCGGTATTGCGCAGCGCGATGTAGAACAGCGGATCCGCGCCCAGCAAGCGCCGATAGTTGTCGATGCCGACGAATCGCGGCGGGCTGAACAGATCCCACGAATGGAAGCTCAAATACAGCGAGAACCCCAGCGGGAACAGCAGAAACACCAGCACGGCAGCGAGATTCGGGGCGATGAACACCACTCCCGCCCGCGCTCGGCGGCGTGCGAGCGCCGACCGGCCGCTCATACCGCCGCCCGCAACAGCTCGTCGATATCGGTGGTGGTCTGTCCGGCCAGCGAATCCGCCTGTGCCGCACCACGAAGCACCCGATTGCACCCGCGCTCCAGCAGCGATTCCACTTTCCCCCACAGCGGTGTCACAGCCATACCCCGCGAGTGCGAGGGCCCCTCGGTGAACACCTCGAGATTGCGGATCCCCTCGTGCGCCGCCGCGAAACCCGGGGATCGCATGGCGGATTCGAGCACCGGCACGAACAATCCCGACTCCGCGATGATCGCCTGCCCCTCCGGTCCGGTCGCGAATTTGACGAATTCCCACGCCTGTTCCCGCCGTGGACTGGCGGCGGCGATCGCCAGTCCGGTACTGCCCACATCGGTCACCGCCCCCGGCCCGCCCGCCGGCCCCACCGGCAGCACCGTCACATCGAAATCCAGATCCTCGCGCCCGGTGAATTCCGAGTACAGCCAATGCCCGCCCAGCAGCATGGCGGCCCGCCCGCTGCGGAACAGATCCTGTGCCGAAACCGATTGCCGGTCACCGACACTCGGCGCGACCCGATGCCGCACCGCCAGATCGGCATAGAACTGCATGCCCGCCGCGAACCGCGGATCCCCGAGGTTGGTGCGCTCCGGCCGCACCGGCGGGCTGAACCATTCCGCGCCGTTGTTCATGCCGAAGCAGGCGGCCGAGAAGTACGGCACCCAAGCGTCGGTGAACCCCCACTGCCGGGTGCGGCCGTCCGGATCGCGACGGGTGAGCGCCCGCGCGGCACTCAGGAATTCATCGAAGCTCCACGCCTCCGACCACCGGGCGGGCGCGTGAATCCCGGCTTCCGCGAAGAGCTTCCGGTTGTAATAGAGGAATACCCCCGACCACTGCTCGGGTAGCGCGTACTGTCCGCCGTTCCATCCGAAGGTGTCCCGCAGCGCCGGATACCCGTCGGCCCGGAGCTGTTCGGCGTAGGCCGGATCCCGGTCCAGGAACTCCCGCAGATCCACCAGCACGCCGCGATCGGCCAGCCCGGCATAGAGCAGCTCCCACGCCATCAAGACGTCCGGGCACTTGCCGCCCGCGCAGTAGGTCAGCATCTGCTGCAACGGATCCGGCCCCGACATGATGGTCCGGATCCGGATGTCCGGCCGCCGCCGCTGGAACTCCTCGATGATCTTCAGCCGGGTCCGCGCCTCCGCCGGCCGGGCCTGGAAGAAGAAGGTGACCGCGTCCTCGTCCCCGCCGCCGCAACCCGCCGTCGCACTCAGCAGCGCACCGGCCGCCGCCGACCGGAGCAGGGTGCGGCGGTCGAACGCAGGCGGCATCGCGGTTTCCTCCGGGTCACGCGGCGGTTGCGGCTGATCACGGACGAGAGGGTGCGCGGCGAAAGATATATCTGTGACCTGGGTCGCGCGGATCTCGGACCAGCATGGCAGCATACGGGTAGCTACCTGCGGCGCGCGGAAAACACGCGAAGTCGCGGGCACCGATACCGGACGCGCATCACCCCTGCTTCCTCCGGCGTAGCGTCCGCCGGGCCACCCATACCCAGCGGTATGTCTACAGGTGAACGACTGGCGAAAGCTGGTCCACGCCTGTGTCACTTCGGCTACGTTGTCCTCATTTCAGACAGAATCCGCAGTACCGCACGGGAGAGTCAGTCGCATGGCGACCATCGAAAAACTCCGGACGGACCCCGACCTACCTCCGGTAGGCGTGGTCGATCGGACCCCCATGTCGGCGGCGAAGAAGGGCATCTTCCTCGCCGTCGCCGTTCTCGGCGCGATCGCCTGGGCCATAGTCGGCTTCGTCCGCGGCGAGAACGTGAATGCCGTCTGGATCGTGGTGGCGGCCATCTGTTCCTATGTGCTGGCGTTCCAGTTCTACGCCCGGCTCATCGAATGGAAGATCACCAAGCCGCGCGATGACGTCGCCACTCCGGCCGAGGCCATGGAGAACGGCAAGGACTACATGCCGATGGACCGGCGGGTGCTCTTCGGGCACCACTTCGCCGCCATCGCCGGCGCGGGCCCACTGGTCGGCCCGGTGCTCGCGGCGCAGATGGGCTACCTGCCGGGCACCATCTGGATCATCGTCGGCGTGGTGCTGGCGGGCGCGGTCCAGGACTACCTGGTGCTGTGGGCCTCGGTGAAGCGCCGCGGGCGCTCGCTGGGTCAGATGGCCCGCGACGAGCTGGGCGTGGTCGGCGGCATCGCCGCCATCGTGGCCGTGCTGGTGATCATGATGATCCTGCTGGCCGTGCTCGGCATCGTCGTGGTCAATGCCCTCGCCGCCACCAAGGGCGCGGACGGGCAGCTGCACGGCGGCAGCCCGTGGGGTGTGTTCTCCATCAGCATGACCATCCCGATCGCCCTGTTCATGGGCTTGTACCTGCGCTTCCTGCGCCCGGGCAAGGTCGGCGAGGTGTCGATCATCGGCTTCGCGCTGCTGCTGCTGGCCATCATCTCCGGCAACTGGGTGGCCGAATCCGCTTGGGGCCAGGACTGGTTCACGCTCTCGGGCACCACCATCGCGTGGGGCCTGATCATCTACGGCTTCATCGCCTCGGTGCTGCCGGTGTGGCTGCTGCTCGCCCCGCGCGATTACCTGTCGACCTTCATGAAGATCGGCACCATCACGCTGCTGGCCATCGGCGTAGTCGTCACCATGCCGGTGCTCAAGGCCCCGGCGGTGTCGGAGTTCGCGAGCAACAGCAAGGGCCCGTCCTTCGCGGGCAGCCTGTTCCCGTTCCTGTTCATCACCATCGCGTGTGGCGCGCTCTCGGGTTTCCACGCGCTGGTCTCCTCGGGCACCACCCCGAAGCTGCTGGAGAAGCAGTCGCAGGCGCGCATGATCGGCTACGGCGGCATGCTCATGGAGTCCTTCGTGGCGGTCATGGCGATGATCACCGCGAGCATCATCGACCAGCACCTGTACTTCGCCATGAACGCGGGCGCGGGCCTGACCGGCGGCACCGCCGACAAGGCCGCCACCTATGTGAACAGCCTTGGGCTGAACGGTGATCCGATCACCGCCGCCCAGCTGAACCAGACCGCGTCCGAGATCGGCGAGAAGTCGATCGTGTCCCGCACCGGCGGCGCGCCCACCCTCGCGGTCGGCATGTCCGAGGTCATGCACAAGTTCATCGGCGGCACCAGCATGAAGGCGTTCTGGTACCACTTCGCCATCATGTTCGAGGCGCTGTTCATCCTCACCACCATCGACGCGGGCACCCGGGTCGCGCGGTTCATGCTCTCGGACTCCATCGGCAACCTGCCCGGGGCCAAGAAGTTCAAGGATCCGTCGTGGTGGCCGGGTGTGTTCGTCTGCTCCGGCATCGTGGTGCTGGCCTGGGGTTCGGTGCTGCTGATGGGCGTGACCGATCCGCTGGGCGGCATCTACACGCTGTATCCGCTGTTCGGCATCTCCAACCAGTTGCTCGCGGCGGTGGCGTTGACCGTGGTGCTGGTGATCGTGGTGAAGAAGGGCCTGCTGAAATGGGCTTGGATTCCGGCGATTCCGCTGCTGTGGGATCTCATCGTGACCATGACCGCGTCCTGGCAGAAGATCTTCTCCGGGGACAAGAACATCGGTTACTGGACCCAGCACCACAACTACAGTGTGGCGCGCGACGCCGGGAAGATCCTGGCCCCGGCCAAGACCATGGACGATATGGACAAGGTGGTGCGCAATACCTTCATCCAGGGCACGCTCTCGATCGTGTTCGCGGTGCTGGTGCTGATCGTGGCCGTGGTCGGCGCGCTGGTCGTGCTGAAGGCCATCCGCAACGGCGGCGGTGAGACCACCGAGACGGCGGAGGAGCCGTCGAAGATCTTCGGTCCCAGCGGCTTCATCGCCACCCCGGCGGAGAAACAAGTCCAGCGGGAATGGGATGCGCTGATCGCCGAAGGCAAGGTCAGAGCACCCGGCGCGGCTGTGCATTGACCGCCGCGACGGTAGATTGACAGTCATGAGTGACACGACCGCCCCGCCCTCCGCAGCTTCACCGCGGGCGGCGGGGCGTGCCGTTGTCCGGGCGCTCAAAGCCGTTGTCTGGTGGTTCAACTCGATTCTGGGCGGCAACGACTATCAACGTTATGTGCAGCATCAGCGGCTGCATCACCCCGGCTGCGAGATCCCCTCCGAACGCCAGTACTGGCGTGACCGGCACGAGGCAGCCACCAAGAATCCCGCCAATCGCTGCTGTTGAGGGTTTTCGGCTTGTGATGGCTGTTTTCCGCTAGCACCGGTGCAGCCGGGCTGACATTGTGGAATCCGTGAGTGCGAACTATCTGGATTTCGAGCGTTGCTACCGCGCCGTGGCAACCCGGGATGCCCGGTTCGACGGGCAATTCGTGACCGCGGTGCGCACGACCGGAATCTATTGCCGCCCTTCGTGTCCGGCCATCACGCCCAAACGGACCAATGTCGCCTTCCTGCCGACGGCCGCGGCCGCCCAGCAGTCCGGATTCCGGGCCTGCCGGCGCTGCCTGCCCGACGCGGCCCCCGGCTCCCCACTCTGGAACACCCGCGCCGATCTGGCCTCCCGGGCCATGCGCTTGATCGCCGACGGGGTCATCGAACGCGGCGGGGTGCCCGCGCTGGCCGACGCGCTCGGCTACTCCCAGCGGCAGCTCACCCGGGTGCTCACCGGTGAACTCGGGGCGGGGCCGTTGGCGCTGGCGCGGGCGCACCGGGCGCACACCGCGCGATTGCTGATTCAGACCACCCGGCTACCGATGTCGGATATCGCCTTCGCGGCGGGGTTCGCCAGTATCCGGCAGTTCAACGACACCGTGCGGGAAGTGTTCGCGGTCAGCCCGACCACCCTGCGGGAGGAATCGCGGCGGCGCAACGGGGATACGCTGCCGACCGGCAACGGGCTGCTGACCCTGCGACTTCCCTACCGGGAGCCCCTCGACCGATCGTGGCTGGAATGGTTCCTGGCCGCGCACACCGTCCCCGGATTGGAGACCTTCGAGGACGGGCGGTACACGCGCAGTCTGCGAACCCCGCACGGGCACACCACCATTCGGCTATCGGTCCAGCCGGGGCACGTGCGCGCCTCGCTGGCGCTACAGGACATGCGCGATCTCGCGCCCACCGTGGCGCGGCTGCGGCATTTCCTGGATCTCGACGCGGACCCCGTCGGCATCGACGAGGCGCTGGCGGCGGGCCTGGGCGGAGCGGTATCGCGGGCCGGGCGCATCGCCGATCCCGCCGACGGCGCATCCGGTCCGGAACCACTCACCCCCGCCCTCGTCCGGCCCGGCGCGCGACCCGGGCACGGTCTGGTGCTGCCCGCCGGCATCCGGGTGCCCGGCAGCCTCGACGGTCCGGAACTGCTGCTGCGCACCATGATCGGACAGCAGATCTCGGTGGCGGCGGCCAACACCCACACCGCACGCCTCGTGCAGCAACTCGGCGAATCCATTCCGGGCCCGATCCCGCACCTGTTCCCCACCGCCGCCGCGATCGCCGAGCACGGGGCCGAGGTGCTGACCGGGCCCTCCCGGCGGATCGAGGCGATCGTCGGCGCGGCCCGGGCCCTGGCCGATGGCGAGCTGGTGCTGCACTCCGCCCGCACCCCCGCGGAATTGCGTCGCGACCTGCTCGCCCTGGACGGCGTGGGACCGTGGACCGCCGACTACGTGACCATGCGGCTGCTCGCGGACCCCGACATCCTGCTGCACACCGATCTGATCGTGCGGCGCGGCGCCGCCCTGCTCGGCATCGACCTCACCGATACGGCGCGCTGGTCCCCCTGGCGCTCGTATCTGTCCATGCACATGTGGAAGCACGCACTGGCCAATCCCGCACCCGCCCCCGACGGCGCGAACGGCGCCCGGAAAGCGAGAACCACCCCCTGATGAGCCTCGAAACCCGCACCCCCACCGCAGATTTCGCCATCGCCGACACCCCCATCGGACCGTTCACGGCGCTGGTCGACGCGGACGGCGCGGTGCTCGCCGCCGGCTGGACCGCCGATACCGAGCACCTGCGCGGTCTCATCCATCCGACGCTGCGCCCGGCCGTACTGCGGCAACGGGATTCGCTCGGCGCGGTCTCGAAAGCGGTGCGCGACTACCACTCCGGTGAACTGACCGCCATCGACGGCATCACCGTGCGGCAGGTGTCCGGGCCCTTCCTGGTGCACGCCTGGGAAGTGCTGCGCAAGATCCCGGCGGGCGCCCCCGTCACCTATACCGCGTACGCCGGCCTCGCGGGCCGCCCCGCCGCCACCCGCGCCGCCGCGAACGCCTGTGCCCGCAATGCCGCCGCCCTGTTCGTCCCCTGCCATCGGGTGCTGCGCACCGACGGCACCCTGGGCGGCTTCCGCTGGGGATTGCCCGCCAAGCGGTGGCTGCTCGAGCACGAAGCCGACTGATCAGTCTTTTTAGTCAGCCGCCGCGCGTACCCTCGAATTCATGTGCCGCAATATCAAAACCCTGCACAATTTCGAGCCCCCCGCCACCCCCGACGAGGTACACGCCGCGGCCGTCCAATACGTCCGCAAGATCAGCGGGTCCACCAAGCCCTCGCACGCCAATCAAGAGGCGTTCGACCTGGCGGTGGCCGAGATAACCGCGGCCACCACCAAGCTGCTGAACTCCCTCACCACCACCGCTCCCCCCAAGGATCGTGAAGTGGAGGCCGCCAAGGCGCGCGCCCGGTCCGAACTGCGTTTCACCCCCCGCTGACCCTTAGTTGAGGGTCAGCACCCAGGAACCGTTGCAGCCCTTGCTGTTGTTGCGGTCCCACTCGTAGTTCCAGCTGTCGGCGACGTCCACATTGGTGTGCGTCTTCCAGTAGCCCCCCGGCGTGGTCACGACCTTGTCGTGGTTGGTGAGCACCGAGACCTCGTCCGGTTCGAAGGTCCAGACACCCTTGCGGGCTGGGTACTCCAGGGTGACCTCGACGGTCCGGCCCGAGTAGTTCTGCACGACCAGGCACGCGCCCGGGTAGGTCTCGGCGTGCGCGGGCGCAGCCGCGACCACGGCGCCGATGGAGATCGCGGCGGTGGCCGCGGTGGTGAGTACGCCGGTGATGACTTTCCGCATTGCTTGTCCTTGAGGGTTTCGATCTCGTCTTGCTGTTGTCAAGGACGGTATGCCCCGCCCCCTGTGATCTTCTTATAAAAATCTTGTGAAGGCCAAAGGGAGCTCTCAGGTGCCGGATCGCGCTAGGCGACAGTGGTTTCGAGACGGGAGCCGGTGCGGCCGCGAATGACGTGCAGGCGGCTGGGGATGCGCTGGCGCATTTCGTCCACATGGCTGACGACGCCGACCACCCGGCCGCCGGAGCGGAGTTCGTCCAGGACGCCCATGACGGCGTCGAGGGTGTCGGCGTCGAGGCTGCCGAAGCCCTCGTCGATGAAGAGGGTGTCGAGGACCAGGCCACCGGATTCGGCGGCCACCACGTCGGCCAGGCCGAGGGCCATGGCCAGCGAGGCCATGAAAGTCTCACCGCCGGAAAGGGTTTTGGCGGGGCGGATGGCGCCGGTGTAGTCGTCGCGGATATCGAGGCCGAGGCCGCCGCGGCGGCCGCGCGGGCCGGCGGCGTCGGTGTGGACGAATTCGTAACGGCCGCCGGACATTCGGCGCAGGCGGACGGAACCGGCGAGCGCTACCTCTTCCAGGCGGGCGGCCAGCACATAGGAGCGCAGGGACATGCGGCGGTTGTTCTCGCCGCGGCCCGCCACCACATCGGCGAGGGTGGCGAGCTCGTCGTACGCACGCTGGATGGGGGCGATGCGGTCGACGGCGGCCCACAGCTGGGAGCAGAGGTCTTCCAGTTGTTCGACGCGGCGGATGGCTTCGGCATTGGCGGCGACGGCCGCGTTCAAGGCCGATTCCGCCTGTGCGACAGCGGCTTCCAGTTGTCCGAGATCGCCCGGGACCGCATCGGCGGCGGCCCGGAGTTCGGGTTCCGCGAGGACGGCCTCCGCGTGGGCGCGGGCGTTCTCGGCCGCCAGCAGTTCGGCTTCGATATCGGACTGCTGACGTTCGGTCCGGGATGCCGCGTCCACGGCGCGGCCGTACACGGCCAGCGCGCTGTAGTCGGGCCCGGTCTCGCCCATGACCGGCGGCGCGGATTCCACCAAGCCCGCCTCGTACGAGAGCTTTTCGACGCGCACCGCCAGCGCGGCCACCTGCTCCCGGGCGCTCGACGCCTCGATACGCGCCTGGCGTACGGCGGTAGCGTCGGCGACCAGGGCCTCCAGGCGTGCGCGGCGGCGATCCACCGTGCCGTCCGAACCGGCCGCGGCGCGCAGGCGTTCGGTGAGTTCGGCCAGGCGGCGATCGGTCGTCAGCACCCGTTCCAGGGTCGCGCTGCCCTGGCTTTCGCAGTCGCGCAGCTCCGCCTGCAATTTCGTCTCGTCGGCCCGCAGTCGATTCAGTTCCGCGGTGAGCTCCGAGACGAGGGCCGCCATCCGCTTGGCTTCGTGGTAGCGCGCACTCGAATCAGCCAGCGCCGCAGCCAATTCCGCCTTGTCGACGCCGCCGCCGCGCTCGGTGAGCACCTCGATGGCCCGCTCCAGCTCCACCACCAACTGCCCGGCCCGCTCCCGCTTGACCTCCGCGGCTCGCTCCGCTGCCTGCGCGGCCTCCTCGGCTTCCTTCGAAACGGCGTGCTCGGTCGCCCGGGCCGGGTTCGGATGCTCCCCTGACCCGCACACCGTGCACGGCTCCCCGTCGACCAGCACGCCCGCCAGCTCGGCCGCCATCCCCGCCAGGCGCTGCTCCCGCAACTCCTGGGTCCGCTCCCGTGCATCCAGATGCGCCGACCGAGCCGCCTCGAACGCACTCTTGGCCTGGTCCAGCTCCCCCTGCCGCTGCTCCGATTCCACCGCCGCCCGCGCGGCCACCTTCAACCGCTCGACCTCGGCCTCCAACCCGGCCAGTCCCGCCGCCGCATCCGCGGCCCCACGCAACCGAACCTCCACCCCCGCAACAGCTCCCGGCAACTCCTCCTGCCGACGAGCCAACTTCGCCGCCCGGGCGGCAATGTCCTCCTGCGCGCTACGCAACTGCGCCAGCTCGCGTGTCAGCCGAGTCGCCGATTCCGCATCGGCCCGCACCTCGTCCAAGGCCCCGATATGCGCACTCCACCGCTGCACGGCGGCTTCCAGCCCGCGCCCACCGCCCGGCGAACTCCCCTGGCCGCCGATAGCTCCGCCCCCGGACGTTCCGTCGGGGTCCCACCCGCTCGCGGTGTCGGTGAAAGCGGCCGGCGCTTCGAGGTAGGTGAGGTCTTCCGCCAGGTCGGTTCCGGCGAGTTCGATTGCGGCGAGATCTTTCGCGGCCCGGTCTGTTCCGGGAAGTTCGGCGGTCGGGGGCTGGAGCAGGCGGTCGGCGAGTTGTTCGGCGGCGCGGGTGGCCTCGGTTTCGCGGCGGCGCAGGGTGGTGGCGGCGGCACGGGCTTCGGCGAGGGCGGAGGCTACGGGTTCGGCGCGGCGGGCGCGGTCGAGTTCGAGTTGGCGGGCGGCGCGGTGGTCGGCGGTGGCGGTGTAGGTGTCGAGTTGGGCGCGGGCAGCGGTGAGGCGGCGGTGGCGTTCGTGCAGGGCGCGCTGGGCTTCGGCCTCGGCGCGCACGGCCGTCGAATGTTGTTGGCGCCGGGCGAGTTCGAGAGCCGTCTCGTCCTGGGCGGTGCGGGCGGTAGCGAGCAGGCGCTGCGACCAGTCGACGGATTCGAGGGGGCCCGCGGTTTCGGTGGCGGGCAGGCCGGCGGCCACACCAACCTGGGCGATGAGGCGGTCGATGCTCTGTTTGCGGGTGTCGAGATCGGCGGCGGCCGCGCGGCGCTTGTCGATGAGCCACTGCTCGGCGGTGGCGAAACGTTCGGTGTCGAAGAGCTTTTCGAGGAGCTTCTCGCGTTCCTCGTTGTCGGCGCGCAGGAAGCGCGCGAAATCGCCCTGCGGCAGCAGCACCACCTGGAAGAACTGGTCGGCGCTCATGCCGAGCAGGCGCAGCACCTCGTCGCCGATATCGGGGATCCGGGACAGGTTCTGCCCGCGCCCGTCCAGCCATTCCAAAGTGGCGGAAGCGTTCTCCTTCACCCACCCGGATTTGGCGCGCTTGCTCGGCCGCTGGAATTCCGGGGTGCGATTCAACCGCAACCGGCGACCGCCGATCGTGGCCTCCAGAATCACCCGCGGCGGCGTCTGCTCATCGGCATGATCGGAGTGCAGCCGCTTACTCTCCCCGCGCGCCCCCGGCACACTCCCGTACAACGCGAACGCGATCGCATCGAGCACCGTCGTCTTACCCGCCCCGGTCTGCCCGTGCAGCAGAAACAGCCCGTCGGCCCCCAGCTCATCGAAATCCACCACGGTCGGCTCCGCGAACGGGCCGAAAGCGGTCAACTCCAAACGATGCAGGCGCACCCGCCGCCCCCTTCCCGTTCCGCCACACACCATCCAACAACCCGCCGCCTCCACGCGCCCACCGGACACGCCGACCGCCGGCCACCGCCACCGCTCACGCGGTCATCCCACTCGCGGCCCCACCGGATTCGGGAAAGTCGAACAACCCGGCCACTTCCCCATCCGACCCTTCGGATAGCTCACCCGCACCGGCCACATCGAACAATCCGCCCGAGTCACCCACGGTCTCGGAAGTAGCGCGCACCGAACCGGAGGAAGAGAGGCCCTGCGACTCCGCGCTCACACCCGTTGCGGCCCGCCCGAACTCGGCGGACTGCTCCTGCGCGGACGAATTCCGGCGGGACGTCGCCGCCCCAGAGGATCTCTCGGACGAATCGCCATGGGTTGTCGCCGCCTCGGAGGATCTCTCGGGCGAATGGCCGCGGATTGTCGCCGCCCCCGGGAATCCAGCGGCGGTGCGTTCCGGAGCACGGCCGGTTCCACCACCGACCGCGGATCGCGACTGCGGGGCAGCTTCGCTCTCGGCGGCCGCGGTGGACCGGGTGGCGGAAGATCGGGTGAGGCCGTCCTTTTCGCGGACGGCGGCGGCGAGGGCGCGTTCGACCCAGGTCATCTCGGCGGGGGTGGGCTCGCCGCGGACGTCGGTGAGGAAGCTGTGGGCTACCTCGGTGTCGCGGCGGCCGTGGACGCGTTCGCGGTAGCGGAGTTCCGGATTGCCGTCGGGGCGCATCCATTCCACGTGTACGGCGTGCGGGAAGCGGTCGCGGAGGCGGCGGAGAGCGTCCACGGGGCGTGCCTGGTCGATGAGAGTGGCCGAGACGTAGTCGTTTTCGGCGGCGGCGTGCTCGGGGGCGGTGAGGAGATTTTCGAGGGTGCCGGTGAGCTGGCTGAGGCCGCGTACCACGGGGAGGTCGCGGCGTTCGACCGTGGCGAGGCCGGCGGCGTCGAGATCGACTATCCATACCGCCTTGCGGTGGGAACGCTCGCCGAACGAATAGGGCAGGGGGGAACCGGAATAGCGGACCGACTCCGAGAGGGTCTGCGGGGAATGCAGGTGCCCGAGCGCCACGTAGTCGATACCGTCGAAGGCCGACATGGGGACCGTCTCGACGCCGCCGACGGAGATGGAGCGCTCCGAACCGGTGGCCTCACCGCCCACCACGAAGGCGTGCGCGAGGACCACCGAGCGGGCTCCGGGGCGCGCGGACAGGTCGGCGCGGATCCGGCTCATGGCCGCGTCCAGGATCTCGGCGTGCGAACGCGCCTGCGGCACACCCAGTTCCGCACGCGTGATATCCGGCTCCAGATATGGGATCCCGTAGAAAGCGATCTCACCGTGCCCGTCAGCCAGCATTACGGGCCGCGCCACCTCCGCGATAGTGCAGCGCAGATGCAGCCCGCCCGCCGCCGCGAAACTTCCCAGCGCCCCGAGCCGGGTCGGCGAATCATGGTTGCCGGAGGTGGCGACGATGGTTGCCCCGGCCGCCCGGATCGCCTCGAACCCCCTATTGCACACCGCGATCGCGTCCGCGCCCGGAATCGACCGGTCGTACACATCCCCCGGCAGCACCACCACATCCACCCGCTCCGCCGCCACCAGCTCGGCGATGGCGCGCAGCGAACACTCCTGGTCGGCCAGCAGATCGACACCGTGAAAGGTGCGACCGATATGCCAGTCGGAGGTGTGCAGGATCCGCATGACCCGAGACCGTAGGCGATCCCTCCGACAGGTTTCGCACTACCCACACGGTCTGTCGGAAACACGCCGGTGTATTGCTCCCGGATCGCTGCGGCGCACCACACAATTCGGACCAAAGATGCCGAGCGGTTGCCAGATTCACAAATCTGTCGGTGGAATGCGCCATGATCTGCACTCATGACCGCACCGATGCTGTTTGCACTGTTGCTGGTATTCGCCGCCGGGCTCGGGCTCGGCTGGCTGGGGCATTCCGCGCGCGCGGGTCAGCGCGCGGCGGTGGCCGAAGCCAGGCTGGCGGCTATGCACGACAACGAGCGGTTATTGCGGCAGTCACTCGGCGCGGCGAGCGAAGACGCGGCGCGGCGGCAGTCGTATGCCATCGGAAATCTGGTGGAGCCGTTGCGCGAAGCGGTCGGCACGCTGAATCGGCAGATCCAGGAAGTCGAGCACAATCGGATCAACGCGTATTCCGGTCTGCGCGAACAGGTTGCGGGCATGCAGCGCACCTCGCACCAGTTGTCCACGCAGACGGGGCAATTGGTGGCGGCATTGCGGGCCCCGCAGGTGCGCGGGCGCTGGGGTGAGATCCAGCTGGAGCGGGTGGTGGAGCTGGCGGGCATGGCCAAGCACTGCGATTTCGACACCCAGGTCACCCGGCGCGGCGACACCGTGGTGCGGCCCGACATGGTGGTGAAGCTGGCCGGCGGGCGGCACATCGTGGTCGACGCCAAGGTGCCGTGCGCCGCCTACCTGGACGCCGCCGCCACCGAGGACCCGCGCGAACGCGAAGCGCATCTGGCCCGGCACGCCAAACACCTGCGCAATCACGTGGAGCAATTGGCCGCCAAGGAGTACTGGGCCGCCTTCGATCCGAGCCCGGAGTTCGTGATCCTGTTCGTGCCCGGCGACCCCTTCCTCGATGCCGCCCTCACCACCGACTCCGGCCTGCTCGAGTACGCCTTCGGCCGCAATGTCGTGCTCGCCACCCCGACCACGCTGATGGCGCTGCTGCGCACGGTCGCGCTGGGCTGGCGGCAGGAGGCCATCTCGGCGGATCTGGCGCTGGTGCAGCAACTCGGCCGGGAGCTCTACAACCGGCTCGGCACCACCGGCCGTCATCTGGATCGGCTCGGCGCGCAGCTCGGCAAGGCCGTGGACGCCTTCAACCACACCGTCGCCTCGGTGGAAACACGTGTGATGGTCACCGCCCGCAAGCTGCACGATCTGGAGGTGGCCGACGCCCCCGTACCCGAGCTGCACCGGGTCGAGTCCTGGCCGCGGGCAGTGGGTTTCGCCGACACCGAAGGCTGACCCGGAACCGCTGCCGACCGCCGTGCCGGGTATGCGAGCTATGTGACCGGCAAGCTCCCCAGATGTCACCGACCTCGTGAGATGACTCGATGCTTTAGTGTGCAGATCGTGGCAGTTACCCCAAGCGAGCGAGCAGAGGTGCCCCCGTCGCACCGTTCGATCCTGCCGTCGGTTCCCGGCGTGCCGGCCGGTGCGGCGGTACTGATCGCGGTGACCTGCACGTTCATCGGCTTCTTCCTCGATGCTCGCGGCGGTAGTGACGAGCTGACCGGCACCTTCTCCACGCTGTACGTGATCGGCTGCCTGCTGGCCGTGCTCGTGGTGCGCTTCAAGGGCGTGTTCACCACCATGGTGCTGCCGCCGCTGCTGTTGTTCGTCTCGGTGCCGCTGGCCTACCAGCAGATGCTGGGCAGCACCGGCGGCCTCAAGGACGTACTGCTGAACCTGGCCATCCCGCTGGTGAGCCGCTTCCCCACGATGGCGCTGGCCACCGTGCTGGTGCTCGCGATCGGCGGCGCCCGTATCTATCTGCACCGTCGTGAGCGCGACGGCGAATCCGGTTCGGGGCCCGCCACACCACGCACCCGCACCGCCCGCCCCGGTGGCTCGGCGCGCTCCCAGCGCACCCGCTCCGCCGATGCCAAGGACCCCGCCAGACGACGCTCCCGCGCTGCCGCCGAACCCGACGCCGCCGAGGAAGCCGCCGCCACCGCGCGCCCGTCCCGCCGCCCCGGCAGCCGGGTCGCCGCCAACCCGCCGCGCGTGGGCTCCGGCCAGTCCGGCGACCGGTCCCGGACCAATGGCCGGCAGCCGGGCGACCGCTCGCGCGGGGACCGGAAGGCGGGTGCGGATCGCTCCCGCGCCGACCGCCAGCCGCCCGCCGACCGCAACCCCGGAGCCGATCGCGCCCAAGCCCCCGAAGGCCGCCGCCGCGCCGCCGCGGATCGCAAGCCCCCGGCCGACCGCCAGCCCGGAGCCGATCGCACCCAGGTCCCCGAGGGGCGCCGCCGGGCGAAGCCGCCCGCCGATCGCAATCCGGCCACCGGCGAACCCCGCCGCCGGGCCCAGAACCCGGAGGTGCCCCCGCACCCGCGCCCGAATGTGCGCTACCGCGAACGCGATTCCGGCCGCATCGAACGCTGAGCTGCCACCCACCAACTCCGCGCTATACAACTCGCGCCCCTTACGAAATCGTAAGGGGCGCGCGTGTTTTCGCTATCGGATGCTCAGGCGCGGGCGGCGCGCAGTTCCCGGGGCAGCGAGAAGACCAGGGTCTCGTTGGCGGTGGTGACCGGCTGCACTTCACCGAAACCGTGCTGCGCCAGCAACTCCAGCACCCCCTCCACCAAAATCTCGGGCACCGAAGCCCCGGAGGTGACGCCGATCGTGCGCACCCCGTCCAGCCAAGCCGGATCGACCTCGCGGGCGTAATCGACCAGGTGCGCGGCGCGAGCGCCCGCGGTCAGCGCGACCTCGACCAGCCGCACCGAGTTGGAGGAGTTGCGCGAGCCGACCACGATCACCAGATCGCACTCCGGCGCCATCGCCTTCACCGCGGTCTGCCGGTTGGAGGTGGCGTAGCAGATGTCATCGCTCGGCGGATCCTGGAGATTCGGGAACTTGGCCCGCAGCCGGTGCACGGTCTCCATGGTCTCGTCGACCGAGAGCGTGGTCTGCGACAGCCAGATCACCTTGTTCTCGTCGCGCACCGTGATGGCGTCCACCGCGTCCGGCCCGTCGACCAGCTGCACGTGGTCGGGCGCCTCACCCGCGGTGCCCTCGACCTCCTCGTGCCCCTCGTGACCGATCAGCAGAATGTCGAAGTCGTCGCGCGCGAAACGCTTGGCCTCCTGGTGCACCTTGGTGACCAGCGGGCAGGTGGCGTCGATGGTGTGCAGGTTCCGCTCGGCGGCGGACTCGTGCACCGCCGGGGAGACGCCGTGCGCGGAGAAGACCACGACCGCGCCCTCGGGCACCTCGTCGGTTTCGTCGACGAAGATCACACCCCGGTCCCGCAGCGTCTCCACCACGTGCCGGTTGTGCACGATTTCCTTCCGCACATAGAGAGGCGCCCCATGCTTTTCGAGCGCTTTCTCCACGGTCACCACCGCGCGATCCACACCGGCGCAATAGCCGCGCGGTTCGGCGAGCAGTACGCGCTTCGGGCCGTCGGCGGCACCCGACGGCGACCGGACGATTCCGACGTTCAAAGGGATAGCCGAGGACATGCCCCACAGAATACGTGTGCGGGGTGACGCGCATTCGCGCGGAGGTTGGCTGCAAAATCACATTTCGTGCGTTCTCACCTTTGCATCACACGGCGTTTCGGGCAGGCTATGGGCATGTTCCGACCTCCGTTCCTGGCCCGGGTCGCTGCCGGGGCCGCCGTCTATGCTCTCGAGGAAACTCGCCGGCTACCGACGACCGCAATCAATTTCCCGATCACCGCGATCAGCCAGATGCTGCAAACCACCATGCACTTCCAGCAGTTCGTGACCAGCCTCGCGCTCAAAGGCGATGCCGTTTTCGACCGTTTGGTCAACCAGCCGGAAGAACAGCCCGCCTGGGCCACTTTCGATGAGGACGAGGACGCCGGGCAAACCCCGAGCGTCGCCTCGGAATCGGTACGGCAGAGCCGTTTCGACCTCTTTACGCCCGAGGAATCCGAGACCGAAGAACCGGTTGCGGAGATCACCGAAGCAATTGTGGCCGAGCCCGAACCGGCCGCCGACGAGTCGGCCGCGCAGGAGGCTGCCGAATCCGAGGCCCCCGCAACGGTTTCCATCGCGGTCACCAACGGCCACAATGGCAGCGCGCCGGCGACGCCCGAGGTGGCGGCCCGCTTCAACTACGACGAGATGACCATCGCGCAGCTGCGTGCCCGGCTGCGGCAGCTGTCGGTCGAGGATCTCGCGACGCTGCTGGCATACGAGGTGGGCACGCGTGACCGCGCTCCGTTCGTCACCATGCTGACCAACCGCATCGCGACCGTTCAGGCCAAGTGAGCTGCATCCGGCTGGCGCCGATCGTCCAGGCCACCCCGGCCCGGAGGGTCGGCGCGTGTCGTTTCCGGGCTGCCGTGGGGATGGCAACTCTCACAACTCTCAGGGGCTTCGCCCCCGAGACCTCTCAGGATTCGAGCTAGTGGGCACGGGACGGGGATGGAGTGGGCACCATCCGCGTCCCGTGCGCCGATAGTCGGTGGGCACTGACACAATCGGTGTCGTGACGTCCGCGCAGCCCGAACAGCCCGCACCGCCGGCCAAGGCGAGCAGTACCGCCGAGAATCCGATGCCGGTGCGCACCATCGCCGTCAAGGTGGCGCAGTGGATCGACCGGCTCGGTGCGGTGTGGGTGGAGGGGCAGATCACGCAGATCAATATGCGCCCCGGGACGCGCACCGCTTTTCTCGTTTTGCGCGATACCGCGGCCGATATGTCGCTTTCGGTCACCTGTGATCCGGAGCTGCTGCGTAATTCGGCGGTTCCGCTGCAAGAGGGCAGCCGGGTCGTGGTCTACGGCAAGCTGCAATTCTTCACCGGGCGCGGGACGGTGTCCTTGCGTATCACCGAGATTCGGCCGGTGGGCATCGGCGAACTGCTGGCTCGGATCGAACGTCTCAAGGCGCTGCTGGCGGCCGAGGGGCTGTTCGATCCGCGGCTGAAGCGGCCGATTCCGTTCCTGCCCAATCGCATCGGGCTCATCACCGGCCGCGCCAGTGCCGCCGAGCACGATGTGGTGACGGTGGCGACGCAGCGCTGGCCGGCGGTGCGGTTCGAGATTCGCAATACCGCGGTGCAGGGCGCGACGGCGGTGCCGCAGATCCTGGAGGCGATCGCGGCGCTGGACGCGAATCCCGAGGTGGATGTGATCGTGCTGGCGCGCGGCGGCGGCAGTGTCGAGGACCTGCTGCCGTTCTCCGACGAGACCCTTTGCCGGGCAATCGTTTCCGCCAAGACGCCGATCGTCAGCGCCATCGGACATGAACCGGACAATCCGCTGTCGGACTATGTCGCGGATCTGCGCGCGGCCACTCCCACCGATGCCGCCAAACGAATCGTCCCCGATGCCGCCGCCGAGATGGCTTTGCTGCGTGAGCTACGTGAGCGTTCCGCCGCGGCGCTGCGCGGGTGGGTCGATCGCGAGGCCCGCGCCCTGGCCCAGCTGCGTTCGCGCCCGGTGCTCGCCGACCCGCTGCGGCTGCTGGATCAGCGGCACGACGAGGTGGAGCGCCTGCGCGCTTCCGCTCAGCGCGCCATCGACCATCTGCTCTCGGGTGAGTCGACCAATACCCGGCATCTGCGCGAAAAGCTCACCGCCGTCGGCCCGGCCGCGACGCTGTCCCGCGGTTATGCCGTGGTGCAGCGGGTTTCGGGCAAGGAACGCCATGTCATCCGTTCCATCGAAGACGCCCCGCCCGGCACCCAGCTGCGCATCCGGGTCGCCGACGGCGCGATCTCCGCCGCCGGCCTGGGCTCCCTACCGCTGGGTTCCCGTCCCCCTCGAAAGGATTCGTAGAAACATGACCGACGACGATCGCGCCGAGATCGCCACCCTCGGCTACGAGCGCGCCCGCGACGAGCTGGTCAACGTGGTGAAGATGCTGGAGCAGGGCGGCATGGACCTCGACGATTCCCTCGCGCTCTGGGAACGCGGCGAAGCCCTGGCCGCGCGCTGCGAAGAGCACCTCGCGGGTGCGCGTAAACGCGTGGAAGACGCGCTGTCGCACCGCGATCAGGAGAACTGACCTCCCCCATCAGCCTCGTCATCCCGGCATGCTTTCAGCCGGGATCCATCGCTGGTGTGTGGATTCCGGCTGAGAGCATGCCGGAATGACGAGGGGATTACTTCTTGGGCAGCGGCTGTGCGTTGCCCACGGCGGTCGCCAAAGTCATGAACGACCCCTTGTTGCCCGCACCCTTGATCAGCACGCGCACATCGCCGAAGTCGGTGATCCAGGCGGGCTCGGTATCGGCCTCGCCGTAGACGACCCACTTGCGATCGCCGATCTGTTCGGTGCCGGTGGCGTAGCGGCTGCCGACGATCTGGGCGGCGAGCTTGTCCTCGGTGGCATCGCTCTGGGTGAGCTGCATGTACGCGCCGTGGTTGGTGATGTAGCCGACCGTCGCCAGTTTGCCGCCGCCGGTGACATCGGCGCGCGAACCCGAGTTGGGTGTCCAGTCGCCGGGGACCGCGGGTTCCCGTATGGGAAACGACAGTTCGCGGGCGGCCACCGTCAAGGAATCGTGCACCTTGAATTCGGGGATCTGGCCCTGCTTCGGCCCGCCCGTCTGAAAACTGCACTGGCTGGCGATGCCCGCGATGACCAGGCAGATCAACAGCAGCGGCAGCAACGACCAGATGAGGTCCTTGTAATCGTGCTGGGTGCGGGGCTTCTGGTACGACACGGCCCCCAGTATCCACGGTGGCCGAATGCGACCGAGCACACATCCCGCCTCGAACTGGCGTGTCCCCGGCCGTTTCCGGAGGAAGACGGCGGCTGCCGCGGGTTCGCCCGAGATCAGGCCCGCGACCAGCCGGGAGATCGGTACGAGAGTGCAATACGAGTACTTGCTCGGCGCTCCGAGGCTCAATGCGACAATTTGGGCAGCTTGTAGACAACCAAGGAGGCACCGTAATGACGGCACCCACGCCCGCACCCCGCCGCGAGGCTCCGGATCGCAACCTCGCGCTGGAGCTGGTCCGGGTCACCGAGGCCGGGGCCATGGCCGCGGGCCGCTGGGTCGGCCGCGGCGACAAGGAGGGCGGCGACGGTGCGGCCGTGGACGCGATGCGGCAGCTGGTCGCGACCGTCTCCATGCGCGGCATCGTGGTGATCGGTGAGGGCGAGAAGGACGAAGCGCCCATGCTCTACAACGGTGAGCTGGTCGGCGACGGCACCGGCGCGGAGCTGGACTTCGCGGTGGACCCGATCGACGGCACCACCCTGATGTCGAAGGGTTCGCCGGGCGCCATCTCCGTGCTGGCGGTCGCCGAGCGCGGCGCCATGTTCGATCCGTCGGCCGTGTTCTACATGGAGAAGATCGCCGTCGGTCCCGAGGCCGCCGATGTCATCGATCTGGGCGCGCCGATCGCGGAGAACCTACGCCGCGTGGCCAAGGCCAAGAACTCCTCGGTCTCCGACCTGACCGTCTGCATCCTGGACCGGCCGCGCCACGCCCCGCACATGCAGGAAGTGCGTGAGGCCGGCGCCCGCATCCGCCTCATCTCCGACGGTGACGTGGCCGGTGCCATCGCCTGTGCCCGCCCGGACTCCGGCGTGGACATGCTGATCGGCATCGGCGGCACCCCCGAGGGCATCATCGCCGCGGCGGCGATGCGCTGTATGGGTGGCGCGCTCCAGGGCAAGCTGGCCCCGAAGGACGACGAAGAGAAGCAGAAGGCGATCGACGCCGGCCACGATCTGGATCGCATCCTCTCCACCGAGGACCTGGTCTCCGGTGAGGACGTCTTCTTCTGCGCCACCGGTGTCACCGACGGCGACCTGCTGCGCGGCGTGCGCTACTACGGCGGCGGCGCCTCGACCCAGTCGATCGTCATGCGCGCCAAGTCCGGCACCGTCCGCATGGTCGACGCCTACCACCGCCTGTCCAAGCTGCGCGAGTACTCCTCGGTGGACTTCATCGGCGACGAGCACGCCGCGCCCCCGATGCCCTGAGTCTCGAAAGCGCTTGCCGCCCAGCGGCACCCGTTCGAATAATTCGGCTCGCCGACCGAGGTCGGCGAGCCGAGTGTTTCGGGAACGAAGGCGCGGCGCACCGGCCGGGGGCCGATCCGGCAATCCGGACTATTCCCGGTGCGCCGTGTGCGGTTTCCCTCAGGCGTGGCACCCCCACTCGGTTCGCCCCGGGCATAGGGTCGGATTCATGACCGACGAGACCCAGTACCGCATCGAACACGACACCATGGGCGAGGTCCGCGTTCCCGTCGACGCCCTGTGGCGGGCGCAGACGCAGCGCGCGGTGGAGAACTTCCCGATCAGCGGCCGCGGCCTGGAGCGCGCGCAGATTCGCGCGCTCGGCCTGCTGAAAGCCGCTACCGCCGTGGTGAATCGCGAGCTGGGCCTGCTGGACTCGATCAAGGCGGACGCGATCGTGGCCGCCGCCACCGAGATCGCGGACGGCGAGCACGACGACCAGTTCCCGATCGATGTCTTCCAGACCGGCTCCGGCACCAGTTCGAATATGAACGCCAACGAGGTGATCGCGAGCATCGCGGCTCGCAACGGCGTCACCGTGCACCCGAACGACGACGTGAACATGTCGCAGTCCTCCAATGACACCTTCCCCACCGCAACGCATCTCGCGGCCACCGAGGCCGTGGTCAAGGATCTGGTGCCGGCGCTGGAGCACTTGCGGCTGGCGCTGCTGGACAAGTCCCAGGAGTGGCGGTACGTGGTGAAGTCCGGCCGCACCCATCTGATGGACGCGGTGCCGATCACGCTCGGCCAGGAGTTCGGCGGGTACACGCGGCAGGTGAGCGCGGGCATCGAACGATTGCTGGCGACCCTGCCGCGCGTGGGTGAGCTCGCCATCGGCGGCACCGCGGTCGGCACCGGCCTGAACGCGCCCGCCGGCTTCGGCGCGAAAGTCGTTGCGGAGCTGGCGAAGTCGACGGGCTTGGATGCCCTCTCCGAGGCCCAGGATCACTTCGAGGCGCAGGCCGCGCGCGATGCCCTGGTCGAATTGTCCGGTGCGCTGCGCACGGTCGCCATCAGTCTCACCAAGATTGCCAACGATATTCGCTGGATGGGTTCCGGCCCGCTCACCGGTCTCGGCGAAATCCAGCTGCCCGATTTGCAGCCCGGTTCCTCGATTATGCCGGGCAAGGTGAATCCCGTTCTCCCGGAAGCCGTTACCCAAGTGGCCGCGCAGGTCATCGGAAATGACGCGGCAATCGCATGGGGCGGCGGCAACGGCCATTTCGAATTGAATGTGTATATCCCCGTGATGGCCCGGAATGTACTCGAGTCGATTCGCCTGCTGTCCAATGTTTCCCGATTGTTCGCCGACCGCTGCGTCGTGGGCCTGGTCGCGAACGAGGAGCATTTGCGCCAGCTCGCCGAATCCTCCCCGTCGATTGTCACCCCGTTGAATTCCGCGATCGGCTACGAGGAGGCCGCCGCGGTCGCCAAGGAGGCCCTGAAGGAGCGCAAGACCATCCGTCAGACGGTCATCGACCGAGGTCTGATCGGTGCGAACCTGTCCGAGGAGGAGCTCGACCGCCGCCTGGACGTGCTCTCCATGAGCAAGGTCGACGACAAGAAATAACCTCCCCAGGTCAGGAAAGCATTTTCTTTTTTCGTACGCAGATGTGAAACACGTCACGCGTCGCTTTCGATTAGCTGAGTGTCCGCAAGTTGCGGATGCTCCACGAAAGGAAAGAACAATGCTCACTGGACTCGCAGCCTTTTTGGTCTTCCTCGGCGCAGCAGGTGTCATCGCCGCCCTGGCCACACTGGGCATCATCGTTTGAATAACGCGGTCGGTGGGTATGGCGGTATGAACTGCCATACCCACGCCCGCGTTCAACGCCCCTCGATGATTTCCGGGTAATTCTTCAGATCGATATCGTTCGCGGCGTCGTCGCCGTATTTCAACATCAGGTTGAAACCGCGCGAACCGAGGAACCAGTTGCGGAACTTCACCCCCAGCTTGCTCTTGGGCGCGAGGAACGGGCCGGGCTGTGCGCCCTTGGCCTTCTTGGTGTAGCGCTTCATGATCGCCTCGTAGTTCGCGAAGGCCACCTCGTAATCGCCTCCGGCAGCGGCCAATTCACCGGCCAGCACATACGCACCGACCACCGCCAGACCGGTGCCGAAGCCCGCGAGGGTGTGCCCGTAGGCCGAATCCCCGAGCAGCGCGACGCGCCCCTTGACGAAGGTCTTCATGCTGACCTTGCTGATCGAGTCGAGGTAGAAGCCGCCGAGTTGCGGCAGCGCGGCGAGCATCTCCGGAACCCGGCCGCCCATGCCGGCGAACACCCGCGCCACGATTTCCCGCTGCTCATCGAAATCGTCCCGGGAGTAATCGATCTCCTTCGACGCGAACATGTACAGCTGGGCCGCCTTGGAGCCGCCGTCGACCGCGAGCCGCCCGGGTGTGTGCCAAGCCAGCGCCCGCGCCCGATCCGGCTCCCCCGCGATGTCGTTCAGCCAGTGCGACTGCCCGGCGATGCAGTAGTAGTAGCCCTCGTGGGCGACGTAGTCCCGCTCCGGGCCGAAGGTCAGCTTGCGGACCCGCGAGTGGATGCCGTCGCAGCCGAAGACCAGGTCGAAGGTGCGGGCGGGTGCGTGCTCGAATTCGGCGTGCACGCCGTCGGCGGTTTCGGTGAGGGCGGTGATGGTGTCGCCGAAGAGGTATTCGCAGTGCTCGGCGGTGCGCTTGTACATCACCTCGGCCAGGTCGCCCCGCAGGATCTCGATATCGCCGCCGGTGAAGTCGCCCGAGATGAACGCCCGTTCCCGGCCGGCCTCGTCGACCAGCACCATGTCGGTCTTGCCGGTCTGCCGGGCCAGCAGCTCCTCCAGGATGCCCATGCGCTCGATGACGGTCCGGTGCGTCTGCCCCTTGAAGTCGATGGCCTGCCCGCCTTCTCGCAGTTCGGGCGCTTTCTCCACGACGGTGACATCGAAGCCGTAGCGGTGCAGCCAGTAGGCGAGGGCGGGTCCGGCGACGCTGGCTCCGGAGATGAGAACGGTGGTGTTGCGCATGGCGTGCTCCCTGATCAAGAAACTGTGTCCGTCGGACGCTGTTGATAATTAGCGTACGATAGACGCAATTAGCCGTCAAGCCATCGGTGCGGAAGGATGACCCTCATGGCCGGACCCACCACCCTCGAACTGCTCTGGGGCACTCAGCAGCAACGCCCGAAACGCGGACCGAAACCATCGCTGACCTTGGAACGCATCGTCGGTGAGGCGATTGCGCTGGCCGATGCCGAAGGGCTGGCCAACCTGTCGATGGCGCGGCTGGCCGAACGCCTGGGCTGCGCGAAAATGGCGCTGTACCGGTACGTCCCGGGCAAGACCGAGCTCGCCGCGCTGATGGCCGACGCCGCGCTCGGTCCCGCGCCGGAAGTCCCCGCCGGCCACGCGGACACCCCGCACGGCTGGCGCGACTACCTCACCGAGTGGACCGTCACCGTCTTCCAGCGCTACTACGCCCACCCCTGGGGACTCGAACTCGCGGTCGGTGTGCGCCCCTCCGGACCGAACGAATTGAGCTGGCCCGAAACGGCTCTCACCGTGCTGAGGGACAAGCGGCTGACCGCCTCGGAGCAGTTGGACGCGGTCGTACTGCTCCTCGGCCACGCCCGCAGCCTGGTGCAGCAGGTGGCCACGCCCGCGGCAGCCACCGAGGGGGTCGAGGAGCGGCTGGCCGAACAGCTCGCGGGCGTCCTGGCCGTCCACGGCGAGCGGTATCCACACCTGACGGCGGCGCTGGCGGAGCAGGCGGCGCAGCCACCCGCCGAGAACGGCCGCGACGACGCCCTGCGCTTCGGCATCGACCGGATTCTGGACGGCCTGGCCGCGCTCATGGCCGCGCGAAAGTAGGCCGGGCGGACCGGAATCGGCCTACGCTCGGCTCATGTCGGACTTACCCGAGTTGCAGCAGGACGCCATCACCACGGTCCGCGAGTTCTTCGCCGCCCTGGAGATGAACATCATCGACGAAGCCCTGGATCTGGCCGATCCGGGCATCGTCTGGAAGAACACTTCGCTGCCCGATGTGCGCGGCCTGGACCGGGTGGGCTGGGTGCTGAAGCAATTGCAGAGCCCGCGCTTCGGTTTCCGCGCCGATATCCACCACATCGCCGCCGACGGCGACAATGTGGTGCTCACCGAACGCACCGACTACCTGCGCTTCGGCCCGGTCGAGATCGCGTTCTGGGTCTGCGGGACCTTCGAGCTGAAGGACGGCCGAATCATTCTCTGGCACGACCATTTCAGCTGGGAGAACTTCCTGCGGGGCAGCATCATGGGCGTGGTGCGCGCGATACTCCCCCGCTGATACCTACTTGCGCAGGTGCGCGAGTTCGGCGCGCGCCTTCTCGCCGGTCTCGCCGAAGTCGGTGCGGGTGAAGATGTTCCAGCGCTCCAGCAGTGGGCCGAAGACCAGTTCGCCCTCGCGGGCCCGGTCGTAGATGCCGGCCTCGGCGAGCACCTCGTCGCTGCTGCGGCCGTCCGCCAACTGCACCGTGGGGACGTGGAAGGCGGCGACCTGATCGGCGATGGCGCGCACGGTCTGGTCGGGGGTCAGCTCCAGCGCCTCGGCGATCAGGTTGGCGAAGAACTCGGCTTGCAGTTCGTCGTCCAGCGCGATGCGCTCGGAAATGGCGGTGACCATGGGGTTTTCACCCAGCGCGGCGGTATTGCGATGCCGTACCGCCGCCGCGGCCTCTTCGAAGGCCGAGACCGCGAGCACATCGAGCAGGTGCAGCGCGGGCCGCCGGTAGCCGGCGGTCATATGCGCCATGCGCATGCGCTCGAGGGCGACGGGATCGACCGCGCGGGTCACCATCAGATAGTTGCGGATGAGGATCTCGTGCCGGTTCTCCTCGGCGGTCCACCGGCCGACCCAGCGCCACCACGGCCCGGTGCGCAGGTACTTGCCGACCTCGCGATGGTAGGAGGGCAGATTGTCGGCAATCAGCACGCTGATGGTCAGCGCCAGCTTCGCGGTCTCGCTCAGCTCGGATTGCGCGGGGTCCCAGTCGGTCCCGCCCAGGAACTCGAAGTTCCGCCCATCGTCCCAGGGCACGTAGTCATGCGGCTGCCATTCGGCGGCCACCTCGAGATGCCGGGTCAGATTGGATTCCACCGCTGCCGCGAGCGTCTCCAGCAACTCACGATCGGCCAAAGCGTTCTGCACCCAGCCAACCTAGCGGCTCCACGGCAAACATGGGGCTCTTAGCCCGGTATTTGGAAAAGCTATGAACCGCGGAGCGGCGGGATCGTGACCGATCACCGCCGCTCCGGATGCGCGATTCAGTTGGTGGTGACGGTGGTCTTGTTGTCCACCCAGGTGATGGTGCCGCCGGTGAAGGTGCTCTGCTTGCCGCCGGCGATATCGGTTTCGTCGCTGGTCGGGTAGCCGAGTTTGCCGCCGGGACCGCCGTTTTCGTCGTACGCCTTGCGGATCTCGCCCCACACCACGTGCGCGGGCCCGCCCGGTGCCACATAGATGGCGCCGCCGGCGAACTCCTGGAGCACGCCGCCGCCGGCCGCTTCCTGCTGCGCCCCGATGGGTTCGCCGAGCGGACCGGTGGCGCCGCCGGCCGCGGTGTACTTCGCGAGAACGTCTCCGCTGACCGCGATTTCACCGCCGTCGCGGGTGGCGATCTTGGTTTCGGTGGCGCCGGTGTGCTCACCGTGCTCGGTGGCCGCGACGGTGGTGGTGACCGTCGTGGAGGTCGCCGAGGCGGAGTCGTTCTTATCGTCCTTGTCGCACCCCGCGGCGAATGCGGTGACGACCGCCAGCGCCGCGACAATGCCAGCCGTGCGTCGAGCGAAGTGGTGCATTTCCATCCTCTCGAGATTTCAGGCCGACACTCGGCAATCTCCAAGCAACCCAGACATGGATCCCCGAAAAGACTGTCGAGCAGGTAGTTCAGCGGAATATACCCGCCGACCCGAGAGGTGAAACGCAAGCCGGAAGGTTGCCCGATCGGGCGGCGCGTACCGCCCGACCGGAACCTTCGCCGGCCCTACGCGTTGGGCCCGTACTCCTCCAGCATCTCGGTGACCAGCGCCGCGATCGGCGACCGCTCACTGCGGGTCAGGGTGACATGCGCGAACAGCGGATGCCCCTTGAGCTTTTCGATCACCGCGGCCACGCCGTCGTGCCGGCCGACACGCAGATTGTCGCGCTGGGCCACATCGTGGGTGAGCACCACGCGCGAGCCGCTGCCGAGCCGCGAGAGCACGGTGAGCAGCACATTGCGCTCGAGTGACTGGGCCTCGTCCACGATCACGAAGGAATCGTGCAGCGAACGCCCGCGAATGTGGGTGAGCGGCAGCACCTCCAGCATGCCGCGCGCCTGCACCTCCTCCATCACCTCCGGGCTGGCGAGGCCCTCCAGGGTGTCGAAGACGGCCTGCGCCCACGGACCCATCTTGTCGCTCTCGCTGCCGGGCAGGTAACCGAGCTCCTGGCCGCCGACCGCGTACAGCGGACGGAACACCACCACCTTGCGATGGGTGCGACGCTCCAGCACCGCTTCCAAACCGGCCGTCAGCGCCAGCGCGGACTTACCGGTACCGGCGCGCCCGCCGAGGGACACGATGCCGACGCTCTCGTCGAGCAGCAGATCCAGTGCGATGCGCTGTTCGGCGGACCGGCCGTGCAGCCCGAACGCCTCCCGATCGCCGCGCACCAATTGCAGCCGCTTGTCCGGGCTGACCCGCGCCAGCGCGCTGCCGCGCGAGCTGAGCAGCCGAACACCGGTGTGGCAGGGCAGTTCTCGTGCCTCGTCCAGATCGATGACGGCGTCGGTGTAGAGCTTGTCCACCAGTTCGGAGCCCACCTCGAGCTCGACCATGCCGGTCCACCCGGAGGTGACGACATCCTGGGCGTGGTACTCGTCGGCTTGCAGGCCGACCGCGCTCGCTTTCACTCGCAGCGGAATGTCCTTGGATACCAATACGACTCGCTTGCCCTCGGCCGCGAAATTGAGCGCGCAGGCCAGAATGCGGGAATCGTTGGTGTCGGTGCGGAATCCGACGGGCAGCACATTCGGATCGGTGTGGTTCAACTCCACCTGGAGCGTGCCACCCCCGGCGCCGATGGGTACCTGCTGATCGAGCCGACCGTGCGCCAGACGAAGATCGTCCAGCATGCGCAGCGCCTCCCGGGCGAACCAGCCCAGTTCGTGGTGGTGGCGTTTGGCCTCGAGCTCACTGATCACCACGAGCGGCAGCACCACATGGTGCTCGCCGAAGCGGGTCAGGGCCCAAGGGTCAGACAGCAACACCGACGTATCCACGACGAAGGTTTTCTGTCCGGAATCGGACGACTGCGAGGCGCGATCTCCCTGACCTTTGGTGCCGGTGCCCCGGTTGGAGGCGGCAACGCTGGTGGGAGCGTTAGCGGAGCGTGCATCAGTCACGGTGGGCTCCTTTGCCACTCGCGCGACACCGCGCGAGCGTTCTCGCTGGGCCGGTCAGCTCTGGGGTCGTACGACCCGAGGGCCGGGTGCCGGCCCTCTCGCACTGAGTTGCTCAGTCACGATCAGGACCTCCCGTACGAACCACACCTACGCGGCCCGCACCACCGACGCTACCGCCGTTTCGCTTTTCCGGCCCGCCGGATTTCAGGCGTGTTGGTGAAGTTCAAGTTAACGCCGGTCCCCTCCGGGCGTTTCGCCCAGTTCCTCGAGCAGTACCGGGACATGGCTGTGCTCGGGGTCTTTGGTTGCCGTGATCAGCGTCAACGGTCCCGCGGCGGCCGCTGTGCGCAAGCGGGACAGGCCCTCCCGAGCATCGTCGGCGGCGAGTTCGGATCGATACCTCCGCTCGAACTCTGCCCGGCGTGTCTGCGGTGCGGCGTGGTACCACTTGCGCAGATCATTGGAAGGCGTTACCTCCTTGGCCCATTCGTCGATGTGCGCCGATTCTTTGCTGACGCCGCGCGGCCAGAGCCGATCCACCAGCACCCGCCGGCCGTCACCCTCCTCCGCTTCGTCGTACACGCGCTTCACCCGGTACTCCGGTCGCTGGGTCATGCGCTCCATTACAGTCGATGCCATGGCCGAAACTCAGGATCTGGAGACGCTCTCCACCAAAGAACTGCACGACCGAGCCGTGAAGCTGGCGGTTCGCCGGGGCGACGTCAAATTCCTGTGGGAGCTGCTGAAGTCCATCCCCGCCGCCGAAGCCGCCGCCGGTGACATCGGCGAGAGCGAAGCCGACATCAAGTACGTGCTCCCCATGCTCGACGACTACGCCCACGCGGGCGAAGGCGAAATCGGCGAGATCCTGCGCCCGATGTACGTCGACTACCTGGGCAAACACGCCTGATTCAGGAGCCGTGCAGCCCGGTCAGCACCGCGCGCACGAAGGGCAGGAAGGCCCCCGGCCCCGAGCCCACGTCCTTCAGATGCACGGTCGTGGCGTCGCTGGACTCGAACACCTCGCGCACCATGCCGAGACGTAGCTCGAGGTCCAGCACCTTGATGGTCATGGCCACCTCCGATCATCCGGCAGCGTAGTCGTCCGGAGTTCGACCGGTCAGCGCAATGGGAATACCCCTCCCCCGGTATGCGTTAGTTGACGCATCACCTAAATTTCCGGGCCATCCGGGCCGGACGAGAGGAGCAGGTATGACCACACCCGGCACGGTGGCGCGGCACATCGACCGCGTCCGGACCAAGGCCATGGGTGGGCCGACCACGCAGGTCGACAAGAACGCGCTGATCATCGCGCCCGACGACGTGACCAAGACCGATCCGTTCCTGTTGATGGCCGAGGACTGGTTCTCCGAACCCGGCTTCGAATGGCATCCGCATCGTGGGGTCGAGACCGTCACCGTGGTGCTGGACGGGGTGCTGGAGCACGGGGACAGCCTCGGGCATGCGGGAGCGCTGGAGCCCGGTGACATTCAGTGGATGACGGCCGGGCGCGGGATCATTCACCGGGAGCTGGCTTATCGGAACGAGCATGCGCACACCTTGCAGCTGTGGCTGAATCTGCCGACCGACAAGCGGATGGTGGAGACGCGGTATCAGGATGTGCGACAGGCGGATCAGGCGAGCATCGAAGGTCCGGGAGTGCTGGTGCGCGTCGTGTCCGGCACCGCCGGTGAGGTTACCGGTCCGGCCGAAAACCATTGGCCCATCACGGGTCTCATGGTGACGCTGGAGCCCGGGAGCACGTATTCGCCGGTGCTCTCGCCCGAGGATCGCGCGTTCGCGTTTGTCATCGAGGGCAATGCCACCATCGCCGGGAAGACGGTGAGCGAAGGCCAGGTGGCGTGGTCGGATCCGATGAAGGTCACCGATCCCACCAGCCTGGAGCTGATCGGCGCGGATCCGGAGCGCAGGACCACGGTAATGCTCTTCTCCGGCAAGCCGATCCGGGAATCCATCGTCTTCGGCGGGCCGTTCGTGATGAGCAGCCGCGCGGAGATCGAGCAGGCTTACCTCGACTTCCAGCGCGGCAAGTTCGGGCCGATCCCGCGGCTCGCGCGCCTTTGATCGGATGAAAACAAAGCCCGCCACGACCGGAAGGCCGTGGCGGGCTTCGCTTTACGCGAGGGGCGATCAGCCCAGCAGACGCCAGTCCTCGAGACCCTCGTACAGCGGGAACTCCTGCGCCAGCTTGGAAACCCGGCGGCGCAGCGAATCCAGGTCGGCGGAACCGGTCAGCGCGGCCGCGATGATCTCGGCGACCTCGGTGAACTCGGTATCGCCGAAGCCGCGGGTGGCGAGCGCCGGGGTGCCGATGCGCAGACCGGAGGTGACCATCGGCGGGCGCGGGTCGAACGGAACCGCATTGCGGTTCACGGTGATTCCGATCTCGTGCAGCAGATCCTCGCCCTGCTGACCGTCGAGCTGCGAGTTGCGCAGGTCGACCAGCACCAGGTGCACATCGGTGCCGCCGGTGAGGACGGTGATGCCCTTCTCCTTGGCGTCGGCGGCGGTGAGGCGCTCGGCGATGATCTTGGCGCCGGAGAGGGTGCGCTCCTGGCGCTCCTTGAACTCGGCCGAACCGGCGATCTTGAACGACACGGCCTTGGCGGCGATGGCGTGCATGAGCGGGCCGCCCTGCTGACCCGGGAAGACCGCGGAGTTCAGCTTCTTGGCGAACTCCTCCTTGGCCAGGATCAGACCGGAACGGGGACCGCCCAGGGTCTTGTGCACGGTGGAGGAGACCACGTGCGCGTGCGGCACCGGCGACGGGTGCAGCCCGGCGGCGACCAGACCGGCGAAGTGCGCCATATCGACCCACAGGTACGCGCCGACCTCATCGGCGATCTCACGGAAGGCCGCGAAATCCAGGTGTCGCGGGTAGGCGGACCAGCCGGCCACGATCACCTTCGGGCGGGATTCCTTGGCGAGCTTGCGCACCTCGTCCATATCGACGCGATGGTCTTCCTTGGACACCCCGTAGGCGTGCACCTCGTACAGCTTGCCCGAGAAGTTCAGCCGCATACCGTGAGTCAGGTGGCCGCCGTGCGCGAGGTCCAGGCCGAGCAGCTTCTCGCCCGGGGTCATCAGCGCGTGCAGCACCGCGGCATTGGCCTGCGCACCCGAATGCGGCTGCACATTGGCGTAATCCGCGCCGAACAGCTCGGTGACGCGGGCGCGGGCCAGATCCTCGACGATGTCGACGTTCTCGCAACCGCCGTAGTAGCGGCGGCCCGGGTAGCCCTCGGCGTACTTGTTGGTGAGCACGCTGCCCTGTGCCTGGAGCACCGCGCGCGGCACGAAGTTCTCCGAGGCGATCATCTCGAGGGTGTCGCGCTGGCGAGCGAGCTCCCCGCCCATCGCGGCAGCGACCTCGGGATCGAGCTCGTTGAGGGACTGGGAATTCACAGAGTTCGTCGGCGTCACGCGGCCGAGTCTATTGTCCGTCGCCGGAGTGTCGGCCAGAGGGTTCAGTGTGTCGTCTTGCATCGCAACCTCCGTGATCCGGGTACGCCCCGGGGCTGGTTGTCCAGCACCCAGGCGCGCGGTGCGGAACATCGGTGCTTCCCGGTGGTTGCTTCCACCTAAAGTGCGCCAGTCGCGATGCCGCCCATCCTATCGGGCCTGGCCGGGGTCACATACGGCGGATCGCGCCGGGGGTCAGCGGTTCGTCGAGCAGGCGGCGGAATCGGTCCGAACGCTCGCCGGCGTCGGCGGCGGTGTCGAGCCAGCCGCCGAGCAGCCGGTAGCCCTCGACATAGGTGGAGATGTAGGCGCGCCACAGCGGCGAGGACAGGAAGCGCAGCGACTGGCGAGCACGCTCCGGGGTGACCAGGCTCCAGCGTTCCAGGAAGGCCGAGACCTCGTCGGCGTCCTTGCGCTGATCGTGCAGCAGCAGCGCGGCATCCTGGCGGACGCTGAGCAGGTTCGCCGAGGCGGTCGAAATGCGTTCGGCGCGTTCACCGTCGAAGCGCAGGCCGAGATCGGCGTAGATCTCCTGCGCCCATTTGCCCCAGCCGGGTCCGACGATCGACTTCAAAGCCAGATCGGCCAGGCCCTCGGCCATCAGGCACTGCGGGGTGTTGACCACGAACAGGGTCTGCTCGTCCTGGCCCGCCGCGACCAGTCCGGCTTCCTTGCGGCAATGCTCGGTGTGATGCCCCGGGTACGCCTCGTGCGCGATCAAGGCGGGCAGATGCGCCATGTGCTGCTTCAGATCCGAGTTGATGGCCACCTTGGATTTGAAATCACCCAGGTAGTAGTTGAAGCCCGACCACGGCTTGTCGCCCACCACTTCGTATTCGACGGTCTCGGTGTCGGGCAGCGGATAGCGCTGCCGCACCAGATCCCGCAGCGCGCTGGAGAACGCGTCCACGCATTCGTGCAATCGCTCGGCCGGCAGTTCGTCATTGCGCCGGTGCGCGGTCACCCGATCCAGCAGCGGGCCCTCACCCGGCAGCACCTCGTCCAACTGCCGGTGCGCCTCGCGGTACTCCTCTTCATCGCCGGGCGCGATATCCACATCGAAGTAGGCGCGCACCTCGTCGATGAAATTGATGTCGTCCCCGGCGAACTTGCGGCCCGAGCATTCGAGCGCGACCAGATGCGCGTCCAGGAATTCGACGCGTTCACTGCTCAACCCGGCCTCGGGCAGTTCCTTGCGCAGCGCGGCCGCCTTGTTCGCCAAATCGCGCGGTTCGGGAGCGGGCGCGTTCTCCACTTCGCGGCGTAGTGCCGGGTCACCGGTATAGGCGTCGACGAAGCCTTCTTCCAAACGGTCGAAGGCGAGTCCCAGTCGCAGGTATTCGGTGACGAGTGGATGCGCTCCCATATCACCGACCCTATGGGATGACGGTCACCGACGGGCTCGATGCCCGTGACCCCGCCCGGCCCCGGGCGATGTCCGGCTCCCGCTCGGAGCGCATTCGAGGAGCCGCACCCCCAGCCCGAGGGGGTGCGGGGGCGAAGCCCCTGAGAGTTTCGAGAGTTGAGGGTGGCGCAAGTCACGCGTGTTACTCGCCAGTAGGCACACCTGGTGTTCATGGCCCTGTTGCCCGCGAGCACAATTCGGTCATGCGTGGCTGTTGTTCGCCGACCCGAGGACGTGGGTAAGTGGCACGGATGAGTGAACCCAGTCCGTATGTCGAGTTCGATCGCAAGCAGTGGCGGACGCTGCGCAAGTCGACTCCCCTCGTACTGACCGAGGAAGAGTTGACCGGGCTGCGCGGACTCGGTGAACAGATCGACCTGGAAGAGGTCGCCGAGGTCTACCTACCCTTGGCTCGCCTCATCCACCTTCAGGTCGCCGCTCGGCAACGGCTTTTCGCCGCCACCGCGACCTTCCTCGGGGAGACCCATCCGGATCGCCAGGTCCCGTTCGTCATCGGCGTGGCGGGGTCGGTGGCGGTCGGCAAGTCCACCACCGCGCGTGTACTCCAGGCGCTGCTGGCGCGCTGGGACCATCACCCCCGGGTGGATCTGGTCACCACCGACGGATTCCTCTACCCGACAGCCGAACTCACCCGGCGCGGGATCATGCATCGCAAGGGCTTTCCGGAGTCCTACGACCGCCGCAAGCTGCTGCGCTTCGTCACCGAGGTGAAATCCGGTGCGACCGAGGTGTGCGCGCCGGTGTATTCGCACATCGCCTACGACATCGTGCCGGGGCAGTTCCATTGCGTGCGACAGCCCGACATTCTCATCGTCGAGGGGCTGAACGTGCTGCAAACCGGGCCCCGGCTGATGGTCAGCGACCTGTTCGACTTCTCCATCTATGTGGACGCCCGGATCGAGGACATCGAGAACTGGTACGTGCAGCGCTTCCTGGCGCTGCGCAAAACCGCCTTCGCCGATCCGAATTCGCATTTCCATCACTACGCCAAGTTCAACGACTCCGAGGCGACCAGTGCGGCCAAGGAGATCTGGAACAACACCAACCGGCCCAACCTGGTGGAGAACATTCTGCCCACCCGCCCGCGCGCGACGCTGGTGCTGCGCAAGGATTCCGACCACACCATCAACCGGCTGCGGTTGCGGAAGCTCTAGTTGAAAAGAAGGGGGTGTGGGGGTTTGCCCCTTACTACAGCGCCCTCAGAGCTTCCACGCCGCATCCAGGCGGCCCGCGACGTCGATATCGGTGGCGGCCTGGATGTTCGGTTTGCAGATCTCGGCGGCGATGTATTTCGAGACGAACCGCCGGATCTCCATATCGACGCTGGCCAGGATGCGCAGCAGTTCTCCGCGCCGGGACGCGCTCGCCACATTGATGCGCACGTTGGAAGGCTGCGGCTCGTCGATTTCGATGATGACCCGCAGCGGTTCTGCTGTCCGCACGGTCAGATGCAGATGGATGGTCCCGTCCACATGGAAGGGATACCGGTCGACCGACAGATCGATGAGCAGATCGACATCCAGGGGAATCACCAGATCGAACGAAATGTGCTGGTCGACTTCACGATCCAAGCGCGGCTGACCTAGTCGCACGGTCGCGGAGAGTTTCGCGATCCGGCCCGGTCCCAGCCCTATCGGGCCGAAATCGAATGCCTCCCCGGTGAGTTTCTCGAATGCCCCGAGTATCCGTTCGGTGGACGCCGCATATTCGAGGAATCTGCGACCGAACTCCTCGTAGGTGATGTACGCAGCATCGACGGCACGCAGCTCACTCATGCAATCCGACGGTACGGGAGCGACGATCCCGCGAACACGGAAGCCGTTGCACTGCAACTGAATTGTTCACACCTTGTGGCCGAATCCTCGCGACGCGGTCGCGAGGATTCGAGATCCCGGAGATGGGAACTCTTACACCCCGAAGCGGCGGTGCCGGGCGGCGTAATCGCGCAGTGCCCGGAGGAAATCGACGCGGCGGAACTCGGGCCAGTAGGCCTCGGTGAACCAGATCTCGGAATAGGCGCTCTGCCACAAGAGGAATCCGGAGAGGCGCTGTTCGCCGGAGGTGCGGATCACCAGATCGGGATCGGGCTGACCGGAAGTGTAGAGATGTTGTCCGATGGCATCGACGGTAATGGCCTGGACGAGGTCCTCGCCCTTCTCCCCCGCCTCCATCTCCTGGCGAACCAGTGAGCGCACCGCGTCGGTGATCTCCTGGCGACCGCCGTAGCCGATGGCCACGTTCACGTGCACGCCATTGCGGCCTTCGGTGCGTTTGGCGGCCTCTCTCAGGCGTCTCGCCATATCGTCGGGCAGCTGCTCGAGCGCGCCGACGATGCGCACGCTCCAATCCTGTTCCGGCGCGGACAATTCGTCGACGACGTCGGTGATGACCTCGAACAAGGTCTGGAGCTCATCGGAATCGCGGTTCAGGTTCTCGGTGGAGAGCAGGTAGAGCGTGACCATCTCGATCCCGGCCTCGCCACACCACCCGACCAGTTCGGCGATCTTGAGCGCCCCCACCCGATGCCCGTGGCTGAGATCGGCGAACCCGTTCTCCTTGGCCCAGCGGCGATTTCCGTCACACATGACGGCCACGTGCCTGGGGTGCTGTCGACCGGCCAGCTGCTTCGACAGCCGAGCCTCGTAGATGCGATAAGGGAGTCCCCGCAGCTGAACCGCAAGCTTCACAACGCGCAACCCTACGCCCCGTTCCTGTGCGGCGGACTTACCGGGACAGTCGACCTGAACGGTGCTGATCTCCCCAACCTACGGTACCGTAGGTTACCGAGGAGGTAAGAAGTGTCGGACACTGTGCAGCCTTCCGCCCCCGTGGCGGACGCCCTCGAATCCGTTCGGGAAGAACTCGCATTACTCAAGCCACGCATGCGCGGAATCATTCACGCCTGGGCCGTGGGTGTGGCGGCGATCGGCGTGATCGCTCTGGTCGCGGTGGCGAGCACGATCTCCGCGACCGCCACCTGGGCCACGCTCGCCTACGGGCTGACCGTGTGCGGGGTGTTCGGCGTCAGCGCCACCTATCACCGGGTGAACTGGAAGACCGATCGCGCGCGCATGTGGATGAAGCGCGCGGACCATTCGATGATCTTCCTGTTCATCGCGGGCAGCTACACCCCGTTCGCCTTGCTCGGCGTGCGCGGAACCCCCGGCACCGTGCTGCTGATCGCGGTCTGGATCGGCGCGATCGCCGGCGTCACGCTGAAGATGCTGTGGCCCACCGCACCTCGCTGGGTCGGCGTCCCGCTGTATCTGCTGCTGGGCTGGGCCATCGTGCCGGTCGCCGGAACGCTGATCGGAAACGTCGGCTGGACACCGGTACTGCTGCTGCTCGCGGGTGGGATTGCTTACAGCGTGGGCGGCATTCTCTACGCCTCCCGCTGGCCCGATCCGTGGCCGGAGGTCTTCGGTCATCACGAGTTCTTCCATGCCGCAACGGTCGTCGCGGCGCTGTGCCACTACATCGCCGTGTGGCTGGTGCTGCTCACCTAGATCAACAGCTTTTTCCGCAAACGTGCGCTCGGCGGCTTCACTTCTCTAAAGTCGGCTTACAAAGAGACGGACGACACCGAGGCACGAACAACGCTATGACCGACCCCACAGTCGCAACCTGGTCGACGTGATCAGCAGGCTCATCCTCTGGGCGCTGCGCGCGCGTTGGGGTCTATCCGCAGTCGTGATGGCTTCGAATCTCAGCGGTCTCGCGGTGATCACCACCGAACTCTGGCTGGTCGGCTTCTTCACCCGGCTCGGCGACGAGTGGATGGAAACCTTCATCGAGGTGGCGATCTATCCGGCGCTGGGCGCGGGCATCGGCATCGTGCTGGCCGTGCGGGATCGCACCCATTACTTCGGCTGGCTGGATCAGCACCGCCCGCCGACCGAATCCGAGGCGCGGCGGTTGCTCAAACTGCCGATGGAGATCACGCTGCGCGCCTTGGCCATCTGGCTGCCGGGCGTGATCATCGCGGCGGCCGTCTTCGCGCACGCCACCCCGCAGAACGATTTCGCGGTGGTGCTGTCGATGTTCATGCTCGGCGGGCTGGAGTCCGCCGGCATCACCTATCTGATCGTGGATCGCCTGATCCGGCCGACCATTCCGGTGGTCGCCGAGGTCACCGACGGCACCTCGCATTGGAGTTCCACCGTGCTGGTGCGGGTGCTGGTCACCTTCGCGGTGGCGGGCGCGGTGCCGCTGTTCATGCTGATCACGGTGCTCGCCGATCCGTCCTCGGCGGGCAACGAGCGCATTCGCACCGGCATCTACCTGGCCTTGGTCGGCTTGTCCGCGGGCGCGGTCGCCACCGCCGCCCTCTCGCGCGCGGTCGCCACCCCCATGCACACCCTGCGCGATGCCCTGGACCGCATCGCCCGCGGTGACCTCGACGTCAGCATCCCCATCGGCAGCACCAGCGAGATCGGCCGGCTCGAGCACTCGGTCAACGAACTCGCCGCGAATCTGCGTGAACGCGAACGCATGCGCACCGTCTTCGGCCGCCATGTCGGCGCGGAGGTGGCCGAGCGCGCCCTCACCGCCGGCAGCGCCAACCTCACCGGCGACCTACGCGTGGTCACCGCCCTCTTCGTCGACGTCACCGGCTCGGTCGCCCTCTCCACCGAACTCGCCCCCCACGATTTCGTGGCCAAGCTCAACCGCCTGCTCTCCATCGTGGTAGCCGCCACCGAGGACAATCACGGCCTGGTCAACAAGTTCGAAGGCGATGCCGCGCTCTGCATCTTCGGCGCGCCGATCGCCTTGGACGACAACGCGACTCCCGCCCTGCGCGCCGCCCGCCGCATCCGCGACGAGGTGGCCGTAGTCGGCGAACTCGACATCGGCATCGGCCTGGCCCGCGGCCTGGTCTTCGCCGGCGACGTCGGCGCCGACACCCGCATCGAGTTCACCGTCATCGGCGACGCCGTCAACGAAGCCGCCCGCCTCACCACCGAAGCCAAACAGGTCCCCCGCCGAATCCTGGCCTCCCAGTGCGTCATCGAAGCCGCCTCCGCCTACGAGCGCGATAAGTGGCAGCTGCACGACACCCTGCACCTCCGCGGTCGCAAACAACCCACTCCGGGCTGGACCGACACGCCCGGCCCGCTGTCAGTCCCCCGCAACGGCACCGCCCCCGCGGCCGCGACGCCGCCGGGCGCAACCCCGGACCCCGCCGCCGGCCTGACTGCCGATCGCTAGCCATGCACGGCCTTCGTGACCTGCGAGAGTGTGGAACAGGGCGGCGGAATTATCAAGGTGAACACAATTCCGGGACTGTAGGACCGGCTGCGGCGCGCGGCAATGAATTAAGCGATGCACAGGGCCGGAGGTAGTCCCGGCGTACCGGTCCGGCCCCTACGTCAGGTTGATTCGGTTCGACGTTCGCGGCGGGCACAGTGACCTTTATGAGCGTGACAGCTACCGGAACCGCACCGACTCCGAAAAATCCTGCCGCACCGGCACTTTCGGTAGCCTTCCGCGCGATCGTCATCGCCTTGGCGGCCGGGACGAGCGAAGCGGTATTCCAAGCCGCCCGCTACCTCGACCATCCCGCCGCCGATATCGCGGATCTGCTGCCGGGGCTCATGATTCGCGCCACCGTCTATCTGGCCGTGCTGGCGCTGGCCTATCGCATGGCAGACGGATCCCGTTGGGCTCGAAACACTCTCATGATCGGGCTGGGGACGCTGGGGCTGGCGTCGCTGTTGATCGAACCGATCGGCGCGGTGCTGGACGCACCCGGCGAGCTCTTCGCGCGGTGGACGGTGGCGTCCTGGCTGATCGCGGTGTGCCGCACCGTTCATATCGTTGCGGTGCTGGTGGCGGTGCCCGCCATGCTGCGCGCCGGGCGATTCGTCCGGCGCGGAGTGTGATTCACGCCGGTGGGGGCGGGAGCAGGGCGTCGCGCAGTTCGGCCGGGTCGGTGACGGGGAGATCGCAGACCGAGCCGCGGCAGACGTAGGCGGCGGGCCGGCCGCCGACGGGTGGGCGGTCGCGCAGGAGCGGGGCCGAATCGGCGGGGCCGGAGATCACTACCGAGCCGCCGGGACTCGCCGCTCGGGCGATTTTCTTCAGGTTGTCGGCGGCCTTCTCGTCGTCGGTCGCGATCGCCACCTGGATCGGGCCGCGGAGTGCGGCTTCGGCGACTGCGAGCCATTGACCGGCCGATCGGGGGGCGCGCGCCAGCAGGATCGCGGCGCGGGTGAGGGTGAGGTCGGCGAGTTCACGGTAGCGGGTGGCGCGGTCGGTGTCGCTGAGAGCGGATGCGGTGAGCAGGGCTTCGGCGAGGGCGGAGGCGCCGGCGGGGGTCGCGCCGTCCATCGGATCGCGGGGGCGGGTGAGGAGGGTTTCGGCGTCGTCCGCGGTGTCGAACCAGCTGCCGGGAGCTGCCGTATCCGCGAAGTGGGCGATGGCCGCGTCGAGAATCCGATGCGCGTCGGTGAGCCAGGCGGTGTTCCCGGTGGCTTGGTAGAGGGTGAGCAGACCCGTTGTGAGCCAGGCATAGTCCTCCAGCACGCCGGGAGCGGTGCCGGGCGCCCCGCCGAGCGATGCGCGGATCACCCGGTCATCGGTGACGTGCACGTCGAGCAGGAATCGCGCGCACCGTTCGGCGGCCTCGATCCACTCGTTCCGCGCATGCCCCATACCCGCCTCGGCCAGCGCGGTGACGGCCATTCCGTTCCACGCCGTCACCACCTTGTCATCGCGCTCCGGTTGCGGACGCCGATCCCGGGCCTCCCGCAACAATCCCTTGATCCGTTCCAGCCGTTCGCTTTCCGTCTCACGCGCCGGCACCTCGTTCACGCCGGGCTCGGAGTAGCGGGTGAGCACCGAAGTCCCGTGCTCGAACGTCCCGGCCGTGGTGACCCCGAAAAACTCTGCGGCCCAAGCCCCGTCGATCGCACCCAGCACCCCGTTGAGCTCCGCAGGAGTCCAAACATAGGTGGCGCCTTCGACCCCGGGACGCCCCGGCTCCAGATGAGTATCCGCATCGAGCGCCGACGCGAAAGCCCCCTGCTCCGTGTACAAGTCGTCCAGCAGGAACCCGATCGTCTCCTCGGTCACCCGCAGCGCCGTGGTGTTCTCCGGCAGCCGCCGCGCCAAATGCGCGTAAACCCGCAACAACTGCGCATTGTCGTAGAGCATCTTCTCGAAATGCGGTATCACCCAAGCGGAATCGACCGAATACCGCGCAAACCCCCCGCGCAACTGGTCATAAATCCCGCCTCGCGCCATGGCATCCGCGGTATCGGTGACAGCGCTCAGTACGGCCCCGCTCCCCGTCCGCTCATAATCCCGCAGCAACCCCTCCAGCAACGCCGACGGCGGAAACTTCGGCGCACCGGCGAATCCCCCGTGCTCCGGGTCGATATCCCGCAACACCGCCGCCACCGCATGCCCGAGCAACTCCGCACCGATCCCCACCTCGTTCTCCGGCAACCCCGCCGTCTGCTGCCGCAACGCCTCCCCCACCTGCCCCGCCGCCTGATCCACCTCGTCCCGCCGATTCCGCCACGTCTCCCCCACCGCGGTCAGCAACTGCGTGAACGAAGGCATCCCGTGCCGAGGCGTCTTCGGGTAATAGGTCCCGCAATAAAACGGCTCCCCCGCCGGTGTCAGGAAACAGGTCATCGGCCACCCGCCCTGCCCCGTCATGGCTACGGTCGCACTCATATACACCGAGTCCAGATCAGGCCGTTCCTCCCGATCCACCTTGATACACACGAAGTTCTCGTTCATGAGCTTCGCGGTATCCGCGTCCTCGAACGACTCGTGCGCCATCACGTGGCACCAGTGGCAGGACGCGTATCCGATCGACAACAGGATCGGCACATCGCGCGTCGCCGCCTCGGCGAGGGCCGAGGCGCTCCACTCGCGCCAATCCACCGGATTGTCGGCGTGCTGACGGAGATAAGGTGATGTGGCACTTGCTAGTTGGTTCACGGCCATCAACCTTCCGTATGAGCGGACACAGAGTGCGCTCCACCCGCCTCAACCCTATCGAGTGCTCATCAGAGCCGCCGCCTCGGCCGCACTCCGGTCCCAGAGCGCCACGATTCCGGATTCTCGACCGGGCAGTCCGAAGTTTCGTCGAACACGCTGCTTCCTCTTGTAATACAGGATCATGAGCGCGAAACCGGGGATCAGGAGAATGCAGCCGGTGAACACGCCGATGAAAGCCAGGAGAATGCTTCCGATCACCACATACGTACCCCCGTGTGGCTCGAGGAGTTGAAACAAACTGGCCTCGTTTGTGAATTGCCTATTGGTCGTATGATTCAGAACAGCGATGGTATCTCCCCTCTTTTCGCACCGGGCATAGCAGAGGGTGAGGACATCGCCGCGTCCTGGATTGACATTGAAGTTGACTATCTGGAAATCATCAAGGCGGCCGTCCAGCATCTGCAATCGAATGGTCTCACGGACATCTACCTGAGACCGCGCGTACGGCGTGCCATCGGGGTGCCGGCCCACAGCGAATTGGGCCATGGCTTTGGGGTCCGACCAAAAGACCCGGCCTGTCACCCTACTGACCTGCCATTTCCGGTTCCAGAAACCCTCGAAGCCGGTAGCCTCCGCATTGACTCGAAGCGGCAGCGCCAAGCACACCATCTTATAGATCAACACGGCGAAGGCGGCCCATATAACGATATTGATCAATAGGTCGGCCGAGGCGTACGTCGAGTCTGCCGAGTCCATCTTCTCTGCCACGTCGACAAGCAAGAATATCAACTTCTTCGTTCAAGTAAGAAAATATTGGTCGCATATGCTCCCATGAGCATCCAATATCCACCATCGCAGCCCCACCGATCAGGGCCTTTGGTCCTCGAATTCCGGGCCGCGAAACTGCTTGCCACCCAACTTGGTTAGGTCATGCCCACCCGAGGACAAGATCGCGGCAGGCTCACTCCACGCAGCACCGCCACGGCCGTGGCACCAGCAGCGGCCGAGACGCGCTTATGTGTCACTCATGTGACTGTAGATGTTCATGTCAACTATGTGATGCGCGAGACTTGCGGCGCCGAAAACTATTCCTGAGCGGGTAATGGTCCCACACGCAAAGCCTCGATTTTCTGAAGCTTGGGTCCGTTGGCAGTGATCATGCATTGACGCTATGAACCATCGGCGTTAGTGTTGAAACAGATTCGGTTCAACCAAATGGCTGATACGGATTCCAATGGATTTCAAAACCCGATTCAGAAGAGGTAATTGTCATGCGCACCACCATTCTTTCCAGCATTGTCGCCATCCCGGTCGCCCTCGGCGTCGCCCTGTGCGGCACCGGCGCGGCCAATGCCGAAGCGGCACAGCCCGTTCCCGCCGTACAGCAGGATCAGGGCCGGAACCAGCAGGACGTGCCGCGCGATCCGACCACCGGGATTCCGGTGGACACCCTGAACCGAATGGGCCAGAGCGCAGGCAACGGCGCCCTCATCGGCGCGGGCGTCGGCGGCGCGACCGGTGCCGTCGCCGGTGGACTCGCCGGCGGGGTCCTCGGCATCCCCGCAGGTCTGGCCGGTGGCGCGGTCGGCTCGGGCGCTGGCGAAGCGCTCGGCGGCCTGCCCGGCGGAGTGGCCGGTGGGGCTCTCGGCTTCGCGGCCGGCGAGGCGATTCCGGTGGGCGCCGGCGCGCTGGCCGGTGGGGTCACCGGCGCCGCCGTCGGTGCGGGGATCGGCGCGGGGATCGGCGCGGGCGTGGGCTACGCGGATGCGCCGCAGCACTGATTATTCGAGCAATTCACGAAAAACTCTCGCCCGCATCGGTTTCGACCGTGCGGGCCCGAGTTGTTCCGGCAGATCGAACGAACCAGGGATGTGGAACGATTGCACCGCGAAACAAATCTGGTGCACAATCGCGCCATGGGCTTTCCGGAATGGAAACAGGCGGTCGCGCATGGCGACAGCGATCGGGCCATCGCCGCCCGCATGGGCACCAATCAAATGCGGGTGTCCCGGCATCTGGGCGACGCGCCGGTCGCGGAAACCGTCATCGCATTCGCCCGCACCTATGGTGTTAGTCCGATCGAAGGTTTGATCGCGGCCGGATTCCTCAACCGCGCGGAAGTCCAGCGCGCCTCGGTCCGCGAGGCATTACGGCAGGCGAGCGGTGACGAACTCGCCGGTGAAGTGACCCGGCGACTGGCCGATCACCCCACCGAACCGACCGCTGCCCCACCCACCCGGCGCGAACGGCTGAGCAGAGGATTGCAGGAGCAATGACCGAGGTGCTGTTCGCGATCGCCATCGCGGTGACCGTCACGGTCGCCCTGGCTCGCCTCACATTGTGGTCGTCCGCACCACAGACCCGCCTGCTGACGGTCGTGCTGCTCCTGCTCGCCACCGGCGCGGCATTCGTCGACCCACGCTGGCGCGACGAGGCGGACGCCTTCGTCCGGACACCGGGTTTCGCGGGCATGGTCGCCGATGTGGTGCTGCTGGTGGCCGTCTGCCTGATGTGCGCCTACGTGGCTCGAATTTGGGATCTCGGCTGGCTACGCCGGCTCGGCCTGGCGGTCGCGGTCACGGGCGTGATCGCACTGATCGTGACCTACACCTTCTCCGAGCTGTCGGGCACGCACCGTGGCTACACCGGCGAATTGAGCCATCCCGCAACAATATTCGGCATACTCATCTCCTTGACAGCAGGTGCGGTGAGTACTGCGCTGCTGGTGACCGCGGTGCTGGCCCGACCGGTGACGCGCACGCAATTCTGGTTCGGCGGGGTTGCCGTGGCCTGGCTGACGGTCTGCCTGGCACGCCTCGCGGCGACCATCGATCCGGATCGATTCGCGGATCTCTATTGGAGCGTGCGTTTCCCCGGCGATATCGCCGCGATGCTGTGCGCGGCCGCGGCCGGGGCGGCGAATCTACGCCGCAAACGCCACTCGGGGACCCTGCCGCACGCCTGATGCGTCGGAGCGATCAGCCGGAAATCGCCGGTCCTGCGCTTGTCCGACCTCAGAGTCGTGCGGGCGGCAGGGCGTCGGCTGTTCCGCTGCCACGGCCCTCGCGGCTGCCCGTGTACGCCCACTCGCGCACGGTGGCGAGGGTTTCGGGGAGTAGTTCGGCTTCGGCGGGGCGGTTGAGGATGGGGTCGAAATGGTCGGGGATGTCGCCGGTCGCGGGGGCGGTGAGGATCAGTTCGCCGAGGACGCGGCGGGGGCCGGTGCGTTCGCGGCCGATCAACTCGAATCCGGCGGGGCGCGCTTGGAGATCTGCGACGAAGTCGGTCAGACCTGCCGATTGCGGTTGTGCGGCATCGGGTTCCGCGTAGAGCCAGGTCAGTGGGCCGCCGTCGATGCGGTAGGGCATGAGGCTGCCGTAGTGGGCGGTGCGCCAGCCGCGGGCGGGCACCGGCAGCCAGCGCAGCAGTGGTAGCGCGCTGGTAGTCGCGAAGGTGAAGTCCCAGGGGCGGTCACGGCGATCCGGCACACGGATCGCGAGGCCCAGTACGTCCGGGATCCGGCCGGGCAGGCCGGTGCCCTTCGAAATGCGGGCCAGCACCGGGCGTTCGGTGGCGCCGAGCAAGTATTCGAATTGCGGATCGCGCACCACCAGCATGCCGGTCACCGATCGGCCCGCCGGATGGAACACCCGCCCGCGGCGGAGCCGTGCCACGGCGTCGAAGGTGGTCGCAACGATCGTGTCGGTTATCCCCATATCGGGTCCTCACATTTGAAATTGTCTGCCGTGCAGTGATTTACACGGCCTTGCCGGAATCGGCATCCATGCCGCCCAAACCGTTCGGCGATTCGGTTTCGCCTTCCGGATCGGGATCGGCCGTCGTGGATTCGTGTTCCTCCGCGAAATCCGATTCGAGGCCGTCATCGATGTCCGCGCGCTCGCGCGGGTCGCTCGTCATCGTCTCCATCTCCTCCACTGCCGCGGCGAAAGCACCGGCGCACCCCGCCTCATTCCCGCCGCGATCGCTCTACCCGCCGTCGTCCTGCCGAAACAAAACCCTGCGCAGAGCACTCCGCGATAACCGATGGCGGACCGCGGCCACCCGCTGCTAGCCTTCCGGGAGCCGTGTCGAAGAACGAGGAGGTGGTACCCGTGAACGCAGTATCTGTATGGGTGCTCCCCTCTGGGGTCACGGTCGGGCGATAGGTCGTCCGGGAGCGCCACACGAGCACTCCCGAAAGGCACGACCATGCAATTCACTTCCGAAAAGCGCTTCGATGACGGCGTTCTCGAACGCGAATTCACCCTCGGCGACATCCCCGGCATCCTGTGGACTCCCGCATCCGCGCCCGCGCCGCTCATCCTGCTCGGACCACCGCCCCTCGGGCTGCGCAGTACCTACCCCCGGCTGGCGGCCCGGGCCCGGCATGCCGCGGCGGAGGGTTTCGCTTCGGCGACCCTCGAACTGCCCGGGAACGGTGACCGGCCTGGTTCGCCCGCGCGCGAACAGGCTCTGGCAGACCTGCGTCAGGCGCTCGCGGCCGGCGAAAAGGTCAGCGACGACATCATCGACCGGCTCGTCCTGCCACTGGTCGAGCAGGCGGTCCCGGAATGGCGGGCGGTCCTGGACGCCCTGCTCGAGTTGCCGGAGATCGGCGGCCCGGTCGGATATTCGGGCGGGGTGATCTCGATCGGCGTCCGGCTGGCGGCGGTCGAGCCGCGCATCGCGGCCGCCGTCCTGTTCGCCGGAAGTTTCGTACCCCGCACCATCCTCGAGGAAGCCCGTCGGGTCACCATCCCGCTGCACGTCCTGCTTCAGTGGGACGACGAGGGCAACGACCGGCAGATGGCGCTGGACCTCTTCGACGCCTTCGGGTCCGTAGAGAAAACGCTGCACGCCAATATGGGTGGGCACACCGGCGTCCCGCAATTCGCGGGGGAAGAAGGGGGCCGGTTCTTCGCCCGCCACCTGAAGTAGGTTCGCGGCTCCGCCACAAGAAGTTCAGCGGCGCGTGAGTCGTTCTCCCGCAATTCGATTCATCGTGTCGCGGATGGTGTCGCGGAGCCAGCGCTGAGCGGGGTCGGCGTCCAGGCGGGCATGCCACAGCAGGCGGACGTCGACCTCCGGCAGCGGCGCGGGGATCGGGAACCAGCGCAGGGCGAGGGCCTCGGCGTACTGCTCGGCCAAACGCCGTGGGACCAGCCCGACGTAGGGACCGGAGGCGACCAGCATCGCGGCGATCGCGGCGGTGGGAACGACAGCGGCGACGTGACGATGCAGATCCGCGGCATCCAGAGCATCGTCGAGCGGACCCCGGGCGCGACCCCGCCGGGAAGCCGAGACGTGCGGGTATTCGCAGAGTTGCCGCAGGGTCGGGCGGCGGTGGCGGCCGAGCGGGCTGTCGGCGCGGACGATGCCGACGATGTGTTCGCGGTACAACAAGGCCGCACGCAGATCCGGGGCGGCGACCTCCCCGGCACCGATATCCAAGTCGATGGAGCCGTCCCGGAGCGCCTCGATGCTCTCGGCCCCCTCGGTGACGAAGCGCAGGGTGATGCCCGGGGCCTGCGCGGCGGCGGCCGCCGTCACCGCCGTCACCAGGGTCGCCGCGACGCCGTCGTTGATGCGAATCGTGAAGGTGCGCTTCAGGTTCGCGATGTTGATCTCGCGGTCGGCACTGACCAGCGCGGCGGCCTCGTCGAGCAGGGAACGCACGCGGGGAGCGGTGCGCAGCGCGAAGGGCGTCGGCGCCATGCCGCGCCCGGCGCGCACCAGGATCGGATCCCCCATCGCCCGGCGCAACCGGGACAGCGCCCGGCTGGTCGCGGGAATGGACAGATTGAGCCGTTCGGCGGCGGCGGTGACGCTGTTGTCCTGTAGCAGCGCGTCGAATACGCGCAGCAGGTTCAGGTCGAGTTCGGACACGATTGCATCCTAGGCAACTGTCACCGAGAGAAGTTGCGTGCAGGTTCAGGCATCGGTGGCGAGGGTGTAGGCGCCGGCTGCGATGTGCTCGAGCAAGGTCGGTCCGGCAGGTTGCCAGTCGAGCAGTTCACGGGTGCGCTCGCTCGAGGCGGACATGTCCAGCCCGAAGAATCGGCCGACGAAGCCGAAATGCGCACCGGCGGTGGCGGGTTCGATCGATGCGACCGGCAGGCCGAGTGTGTGCCCGATCGCTTCCGCGATCGAGTGCGTCGAAATCGCCTCCTCCGCAACGACATGCATGCGCGTACCGGCGGGCGCCCCCTCCAGTCCGAGCCGCAACGCCCGCGCAGCCTCCGCCCGCGGCACCGCCGCCCAAGCCGCCGCGCCATCGCCGATGTACGCGGAAACACCGTGCCGCCGAGCCGCCGCAACCAGTTCCCGGACGAATCCGGGATCGCCAACGCCGTGCACGGACGGCGCGAACCGTGCGCTCACCACCCGAACGTCCTTCTCGATGTACTCGCGCGCCAGGTTCTCGGCGCCGCCACGCGGCGAATCCTCGCCCACCGCGGGCGACGGATCGCTCTCGAGCGCCGCGCGCCCCCGCACCAGCCCGGACAGCACCGACGCGTGCACGAAGGCTCGTCCACTACCGGCGAGCTCGTCCGCCAGCGTCGTGATCGCGGCCCGCTCGGTCCGATTGGTTCCCGCCGGATCACTCCAATCGTGCTTGTTCGCAAGGTGCACAACACCATCGGATTCCCGCGCGCCGCGCCGCAAAGCCGCCAGATCGTCGAGATCCCCGCGAATAACCTTGGCACCCTTGCCTTCCAGCGCGGCGGCAGCCGTCGCGGACCTGGCCAGACCCACTACTTCATGCCCGGCCGCCGACAACTCGTCAACCGTGGCGGACCCGATCCAGCCGCTGGCTCCCGTGAGAAATACCCGCATGACAATGACCTCCTGAGCTGGAATTCGTTACGTTCCGAGTCTCTCCGCCTGAAATCATTGTGTCTATTGCAATATCCATAAGGATAAATTGCACGAAATGAATGTCCTTTGAACGGCGCCCACCGAGATTGGGCTGGACAGCGGGCGCGATCACCGCGATGATGCGCGGGGTATTGCTGTAGCACCCGCGGGGGTTGTTGTATGTCTTTGTCGAGCAGGGCCGCGCTGGCCGTGGTTATCGCGTCCGGTGGAGTGCTGGCCGGCATCGGGGGTGGGACCGCGCAGGCGGCCGGTAACCCCTACGGTGCGATGGCCAGCGACTATTCGCAGGTTTTCAGCGCGACCGACTATCCGACGCAGGAAGCGGCGAATCAGGCTGCGCTGCAAGCATGCGGAAAGTCTTGGTGCGTCATCAAATTGGAGCTCAAGAACAGTTGCGGGTCCGCGGTCGAACTGCCCAACCGCGGCTGGTGGGGGTTGGTGCCCATGACGTCCACACTGTGGTGGGGCTCCGGCGCCACGGCCGCCGAGGCGGAGCAGATGGCGCTGGCGCAGACGCCGTGGCCGATGCAGCCTTTCGCCATCGCCTTGCAGGCCGCGTACGGCAGCACCGTGACCCAGGCGCCGTTCGTCAAGCAGACCGCCTGCACCGCGAGCGCGCGGTGAGGACGCCCACCATGTCGCGAAAACTCGCCCTCCCCATGGTCACCGCGGCCGCCGCGGCCCTCGTCGTCACCGGAGCCGGCAGCGCCCATGCCGCCGGCGACCTGTACGGCGCGATCGCCGCCGGGGGTTTCGCCGTCGGCGCGGCCTTCGACTATCCGACCCCGTACGAGGCCGAGCAGGCCGCCCTGGAAGCCTGCCGCCAATCGAGCGCCAGCACCTGCTACACCCAGGTCCGAGTCCACAACCAATGCGGTGTGGTGCTCGAACGAGACATGTTCAGCATCAACGCCGTCTACCCCTTCTACACCTCCGGCACCGGCGCCACCGCCGCCGAGGCGGAACAGAACGCGCGAAAGCTGGCCGGCGCGGACCTGAATCAGCCGCTGATCTACACCGTGAAGCCACTGTTCGTCCTGGACACCATCTGCACCTCGAACGCCGGATAGCCCTCGGACCGCACGAGCGGGACCGCTGCCGAAACCGGAAACCGTGATGGCGGTGGCGACTTCGGCCATGCTGTGGCCGAGGTCGCGACGCTCAGACCGGCTCCGCGGTCAGGTGATAGAAGGCGGTGTCGAGGGGGATGTCCACGGCATACCACGGTCCACTCGGGTCGTCCTCGCGGCCGCACCACGCGGTGGCGATGCACAGGCGGACCGCTTCGCCGGCCGCGAGACCGGGCAGGTGCCAGGCGATGGCGGCCGGATCGGTGTAGCGCACACCGTATTCGGAGCCGGTCTCGTTGCCGTCGGGGGGCAGCACATCGGCCCAGTCGGCGGGCAGCAGGCGACCGTCGGCGGCCTGCGCGGCCAGCAATTCGGTGTCGGGCCCGCCGATCGACACCACGAACTCCTCGTTCTCGATGGTGGTGGCCGCCAGGCATTCACCGGTGTCGGGGCCGCCGTCCGCGCCGGGCGGAGCACCGGTCAGAGCGGCCGAGACGACCAGTCCGGGCACGCCGCCCGACGAGACCACCTGCCAGATGGCGGGCCAGGTCGGCACCGGTGCGCCGTCCGCCGAGACCGGCACCTCGATGCCGCCGATCAGCAGGTCGACCGTCGCGGCGGGGCGGAGCCAGCGGTACAGTCGCGTGCCGTTCGGCAAGCGCCACACCGTATCCGGCTGCGCCGGTAGCACATCCGATCCGAGCGCGACGGAGAACTCGACGGCGCCGAGCGGCGTGGCGATCACGGCGGGACCGCGGTCCGCCTGCACGAGATGGTCGGTGGGAAGCATCCGCCCATCATGCCCGTGTCCGGTCGCCGTTCGCGCCCCGACGACGGACTTGGCGTAGAAACCCGTACGCGATCCGGCGGCGTCGCCCGGTACCGCGACCTACTCGGGCTGGAGCGGGCCGGTGGGCCGAGGATTCAGCACCAGCTGGTGACCGGCTCCGCGCTGGAATTCGAAGGCGTCGGTCGCGCGCAGCGTGCTGTCCACGCCGTGCTCCCGCAATTCCGCGCGAACCCACGCCAGCAGTTCCGGCATTGGCTCACCGGAGTGGCCTACCAGCGGATACACCCGCACCTCACCCCGGCTCACCCGCGCCAGCTCGCGCAGGGCAGCGAGATGGAAGTCCGCGTCCAGCCGGTCCGCGTAGGTGAACAGCAGATGAGAGGACAGGACCAGGTCGAAGTCGTTGTCGCCGAAGGGAAGTGCGGGCAGCCCGGCCGCCACGTAGCGCTCCGGGTGCGCGTCCAGATCGTCGGCGAACAAGTGCACGGCCTCGTGCCGGATCCGCCGGTGCACTTCCGGATCGCCGCCGTACCAATCCCAGCTGTACAGCCCGGTGTGCGACACCGACCAGGCATTGCCGCGATCGGTATCGGCGAGCGCCACCGCACGCAGGTCCGGGGCCGTGCTCGCGTAGATCGGGTCCACCGCCACCGCGTCCGCACCCAGATCGATTGCCTCACAAACGAAGCTGGCAGCACCGCCCGGACAATCCAGGACGCGACCACGCAGGTCAGCGGCGGTCAACGCGAACATGGCCCGGTACTCGGCCAATGAACGCGCGGTGAGCAGGAAGTCGCCGGCGATCTCGGAATCCAGTCGATCGGTCACCATTGAACCCTCACACAGCATGCGACGGGGCACCAGGCGATTTCCGCGCGCGCGAAAATCGATTGCGGCGATGAATTGTCTCAGCGTACTTTTCTGTTCGCACCCGGTGCGCCGGTGACAGTTACTTCGGGTTCGATTCCTGGTCGCTCCACTCCTGGGGCGACAGCTCACTTCGGGAGCAGTATTTCCACTGTCGCCAACTTATCTCGGGGGCATGGTGTGCACCGGCCCGGTGCGCAGACAACGGTTACTTCACATCTGATTCCGGTTCAGGCGGCGTCGGTTCGATTCCGGCCCGTACGCATACGCGTGCGGTGGTGTAGTGGTAGCTCAACGGTACCGTCGTCGCTTTGTTCTCGGGCCGGTCACACCCTTGCCACCCCGTGTGAATCAGGGGAATTCTCATGGCCAAGTTCAATATCGCACGCCTGCGCGGCATCGTCGCGCCGCTCGCCGCCACCGCCACCTCGCCCGTTCGCGGCGAGGAGTTGCCGTCCGCCCGCACCCGTGAGGGCGCGCCCGGGTATCAGCGCACGGTGCAGGGTGAGCTGTTCCTGCTCGCGGTGTCGAATCTGGTGGGAGAGAACACCTTCTACGAATCCGCCGGCGAACGAGATCACCGTTTCGCCGTGCTGGTGCGCGCGGCCACCCTCGCCGATCCGGAATGGACGGCGCGATTCCTGTGCTGGCTGCGCGGCACCGCGAACCTGCGCACGGCCGCACTGGTCGGCGCGGCCGAGTTCACCAAGGCCCGCCTCGAGGCGGGTGAATCCGGAATGTCGCGCCAGGTAATCGATTCCGTGCTGCTGCGCGCCGACGAACCCGGTGAACTCATCGCCTACTGGCACGCCGTTCACGGTCGCGCGCTGCCCAAACCGGTGAAGCGCGGTATCGGCGATGCCGTGCGCCGCCTGTACGACGAACGCGCGCTGGCCAAGTGGGACAGCGATGCCCGCTCCTTCCGATTCGGTGATGTGCTGGAACTGACGCACCCTGCCGCCGCGGCCGACAAGCCTTGGCAGGGAGCGCTTTTCGCGCATGCCATCGATCGGCGGCATAATCGGGCGAATCCCATGCCGGAGGAGCTGCGCATCCTGCGCGCCCGCGCGGAGCTGCTCGCAACCCCGGCCGAGCATCGCCGCGCCCTCTTCGCCGATGCCGAAACCGCCCGCACCACACTGCGTTCCGCCGGTATGACCTGGGAAGCCGTGGCCGGTTGGCTACAGGGCCCGATGGATGCCGCGGTGTGGGAGGCGCTCATCCCGTCCATGGGTTACACGGCCCGGTTGCGCAACCTCCGCAATTTCGACCAGGCCGGTGTGTCCGATGCGGTGGCCGCGGAAGTGGCTGCGCGCCTGGCGGATCCGGAGCAGGTGCGGGCCTCCCGCCAGCTGCCCATGCGCTTCCTGTCGGCGTACCGGGCGGCGCCGTCGCTGCGCTGGGGCCACGCCCTGGAGCAGGCGCTGAACCATTCGCTGGCGTCGATCCCGGCACTGCCCGGCCGCACCCTGGTGCTGATCGACACCTCCGGTTCGATGACGGCGAAATTCTCCAAGGACGGCACCCTCTGCTGCTGGGACGCCGCGACCGTGTTCGGCCTCGCCCTCGCCACCCGCTGCGAGCACGCCGACGTGGTGTCCTACTCCGCCGCCGGCCATTGGAACGGCACCGGTTACGCGCACACCATTCCCTTCCCTTTGCGGGACGGCGAACCGGTCCTGCGCGCCGTCGACCGCTGGAAGTCCGACGGCTTCTTCATCGGCGGCGGCACCGACACCGCCGGCGCGGTGCGCAAGCATTTCACCGGCCAAGACCGCGTCGTCATCCTCACCGATGAACAGGCCACCGGCCGCGACGTCAATTCGGCCCTGCCCGAGTCGGTTCCGCTCTACACCTGGAACCTCATGGGCTACCGCCACGGCCACGCCCCCACTGGCGGCCAAAACCGCCACGCCTTCGGCGGACTGACCGACACCGCGTTCTCGATGATCCCCCTCATCGAAGCGGGCGAGCACGCGAACTGGCCCTTCTGACAACCGAATCCGACCGTCCCGCTCGTCGCCAGGAGCGGGACGGCACCGGGCGGACCCGCGGGTGCCGCTCCCGCCACGGCGAGCGACGCCGCACCACTTCGGAGCGCGGCCGATACGACGGCGGGGTCGCATCTCCCGCGGCATGCGCGGGCTCGCCGGGTTCCCCACCGACCATTGCGGCCCCGGTCCATCAGGACCGGGGCCGCGAATTGCTTTGTGCGCGCCGTCAGGCGGTGCCGTTGGATGCCTCCGGCTTCGGCTGCTCCGCCTCGCGCGTGGTGATCCCGTGCTCGGTTCCCTCGTCGGCTTCCTGATCCGGTTCCGGATGTTCCGGGGAGAAGGTCGCGGGCAGGCCCTTGATGTGCTTGTTCATATTGCGGATGAGCAGCACGGTGCCGGCCAGCAGGACCAGGATGATGACGAGGCCAAGGGGTGACGCCTTACCGAATTCGGGTCCGGTGGGCGTATTTCCTTGGGCGAGCAGGGTCAGGATCATCGGTCGGGGTCCTCGGTGTCGGCGTCGTCGATTCCCGCGAACAGGTCGGTTTCGGGGATGGCGGTCTTCACCCGGGTCTTGGCCAGCTCGAATTCCTCGGTGGGCCACAGCTTCTGCTGCAACTCGGTGGGGATGGCGAAGAAGGCGCCGTTCGGGTCGATCTGAGTGGCGTGCGCGCGCAGGGCATCGTCACGCTGGGGGAAGTATTTCGCACACTCGACCTGGGTGGTGACCCGGCCCATGATGTCGCCGCGTTCGGCGGCGTACTTGCGCATGCGATCCATCCAGTCCTGCATGGGGAACGGTTCGCCGCGCCGCTCGTACTCGTCGGCGAAGATCTCGAGGCGCGTCAGGCTGAAACCGTGGTTGTAGTACAGCTTCAACGGCGTCCACGGCTCACCCGCGTCGGGGAACTTCTCCGGATCACCGGCGGCCTCGTAGGCGGCGACGGAGACCTGGTGGCACATGATGTGATCGGGGTGCGGGTAGCCACCCATCTCGTCGTAGGTGGTGATGACGTGCGGCTTGAATTCGCGCACCACCTTCACCAGCGCTTCGGTGGCCTCGTCCAGGGGCACCAGCGCGAAGCTGCCCTCGGGCAGCGGGGGCAGCGGATCGCCTTCGGGCAGACCGGAATCCACGAAGCCGAGCCAGACCTGCTCGACGCCCAGCGCCTCGGCGGCCGCGGCCATCTCCTCGCGCCGCACCTCGGCGATGCGATCCTTGATGCCCGGGGTGTCCATCGCCGGATTGAGAATGTCGCCGCGCTCGCCGCCGGTCAGCGTGACGACCAGCACCTCGTTGCCTTCGGCCGCGTAGCGCGCGGTCGTCGCCGCGCCCTTGCTGGATTCGTCGTCGGGGTGCGCGTGTACCGCCATGAGGCGAAGACCACTCACTTCTCGTTCACCTCACCGATCACAATGCTCATCTGTATCGCCTTCGCCGGAGTCCCAGGCCGTGTCCGATCTCTATTCCCTATAGTTCCATCCGATCGTTATTTGTTCCGACCTACCCCCCGGGAGTGCGCGTCATGACCGAAAGACCGGCCGACCGGTACGGGATTGCGCCACGCAAGAACCGGCGCTGGCTGCCGTACGCCCTGGGCGCGGTGGTCATTCTGGCCGGACTCGGGGTGGCCTGGATGGGCTACCGCACCTACGGCCCCAAGGACATCGAGCCCGAACGCCTGGGGTACACCGTCGTCGACGACTCCACGGTCGAGGTCGATTTCAAGCTGACCCGCAAGGACCCGAACCAGCCGGTGGTCTGCTACATCCGCGCCATGGACCCCGACAGCCTCGAGGTCGGCCGCCGCGAGGTCCTGGTGCCCGGATCCGACAGCGGTACGGTCCGGCTCACCACCACCTTGAAGACCACCGCACGGGCCGGCGCGGCCAATATCTACGCCTGCGACGACAAGGTGCCCGCATACCTGCGTGCCGGGTGAAAAGTCCGGTCCGCGACCCGCTTTGACGCTTCTACCTGCGCCTTTATAAATCGTGCTAGAATGACCCAACACACGGTTCCGGGGTTCGGAGCCGTGTTTGCTTGCATTGGCGGCAGGTGCGCTCGGGTATCTCCCCCAGGAACGCTCTGGCCGTCCAACCTCGTCATGTCCAGCTCCGGCTGGGTATAGCGGGATCAGGGAATCCCGGCCTGCCGGGGACAACTACTAGGGAGTGATCGAGATGACTGAGAACGTGACCTGGCTGACACCGGAGTCGCACGAGAGGCTCACGAGCGAACTCGCCGCGCTCATCGCCAACCGTCCGGTCATCGCGGCCGAAATCAACGAGCGTCGTGAAGAAGGCGATCTCAAGGAGAACGGTGGCTACCACGCCGCGCGTGAAGAGCAGGGCCAGCAGGAGGCGCGCATTCGCCAGCTGCAAGAACTGCTGAACAACGCCAAGGTGGGCGTGGCGCCGTCGCAGTCCGGGATCGCGCTGCCCGGCTCCGTCGTCAAGGTCTATTACGACGGCGACGAGAGCGATACCGAGACCTTCCTCATCGCCACCCGCGAAGAGGGCCTGGGCTCCACCGACCTGGAGACCTACTCCCCCAACTCGCCGCTGGGTGGGGCTTTGATCGACGCCAAGGTCGGCGAAACCCGCCAGTACACCCTTCCCAACGGAAACGTCATGAAGGTGACCCTCGTATCGGCTGAGCCCTACCACAGCTGACCCGCCTCCCCGCGGCTTCAGCGGACGGCTGAGAGCCGTAGGCGGTTTCGCATCCGTGCCGGCGGTCCGGAGACAACCCGATTCCGGTCGTCCCCGGGGAGTTACCCCGACCTCGCGAAATCAGCGGCCGCGATCCGAACGAAAACGCGGCGCTGCACCGGACCCGGTGCAGCGCCGCGTTTTTCGTCATTGTCAGCCGAGGGCTTGCTCGATGTCGGCGAGGAGGTCGCCGATGTCTTCGATGCCGACCGAGAGGCGGACCAGGTCGGCGGGAACCTCGAGGGCCGAGCCGGCGGTGGAGGCGTGGGTCATGGCGCCCGGGTGCTCGATGAGCGATTCCACGCCGCCGAGGGATTCGGCGAGGGTGAAGATCTTGGTGCGGGCGCAGAAGTCGAGCGCCGCTTCCTTGCCGCCGTGCACGCGGACCGAGATCATGCCGCCGAAGCGGCGCATCTGCTTCTGGGCGACGGTGTGACCCGGGTGCTCGGGCAGGCCCGGGTAGATGACCTGGGCGACCTTCGGGTGGTTGGCGAGGAACTCGGCGATGGTCTCGGCGTTGTCGCAATGCCGATCCATGCGCACCGCGAGGGTCTTGATGCCGCGCATGGTCAGGAACGCATCCATCGGGCCCGGCACCGCGCCGGCGCCGTTCTGGAGAAACGCGAACTTGGCATCCAGCTCCTGATCGTTGGTGATCAGAGCGCCGCCGACGACGTCGGAGTGCCCGCCCAGGTACTTGGTGGTCGAGTGGATCACGATGTCCGCGCCCAGCAGCAACGGCTGCTGCAAGTACGGGGAGGCGAAGGTGTTGTCGACCACCAGCTTCGCGCCACCGGCGTGTGCGACATCGGCCAGCGCCGCGATATCGCCGATGTTCAGCAGCGGATTGGTGGGCGTCTCGATCCAGACCAGTTTGGTGTTCGGCTTCATGACCGCCGCCACCGCGTCCGCGTCCGACACCGCGGCCACGTCGTAGGTGATCCCCCACTGGGTGAACACCTTGTCGATCAACCGGAAGGTGCCGCCGTAGGCGTCGTTCGGAATGACCAGGTGATCACCGGGGCGCAGGTTCGCCCGCAGCGCACAGTCGGTGGCCGCCATACCGGAGGCGAAGGCCCGCCCGTACGTGCCCGACTCCAGCGCCGCCAGATTGGCCTCCAGGGCCGTGCGGGTCGGATTCCCGGTGCGCGCGTACTCGTATCCGCCGCGCATTCCGCCCACGCCATCCTGGGCGAAGGTCGAGCTGGCGTAGATCGGCACGTTCACCGCACCGGTCTGAGGGTCCGGATCGAACCCGGCATGCACGGCTCGCGTGGAGAAACCCAGCTGATCACTCATGTCCCCCAGCCTAAAACGCCCCCGATCGGCCCCCGCCCCCGGGCCGATTCGCGGGTGGGAAATGGGCGGTTCGGTCGTAGGGTGGGCTCATGGTCACCGTAGACGAGCTTTTTGCCATCGACTCCCTGCTCGACGACGAGGAGCGGCAGATCCGGGACACCGTGCGGGCCTTCGCGGCGGAACGGTTGCGGCCGTCCATCGCGGAGTGGTTCGAGGCGGGCACCTTCCCGGTGCGGGAGCTGGCGCCGGAGCTCGGCAAGCTCGGACTGCTCGGCATGCATCTCGAGGGCTACGGGTGCGCGGGGACCTCGGCCACCGCCTACGGCCTGGCCTGCCTGGAGCTCGAAGCCGTGGATTCCGGTGTGCGCAGCCTGGTTTCGGTGCAGGGCTCGCTCGCCATGACCGCGATTCACAAGTACGGATCCGAGGAGCAGAAGCAACGCTGGCTGCCGGGAATGGCCGCCGGGCAGCTGATCGGCTGCTTCGGATTGACCGAACCGGACTTCGGCTCGAACCCCGGCGGCATGCGGACGCGGGCGCGCCGCGACGGCGACGACTGGGTGCTCGACGGCGCGAAGATGTGGATCACCAACGGATCGGTCGCGGATGTGGCGATCGTGTGGGCGCAGTCGCGCGAAGGGGAACGGGATGTGGTGCGCGGCTTCGTAGTGCCCACGGACACACCGGGATTCAGCGCGCGCGAGATGACGCACAAGCTGTCGCTGCGGGCCTCCATCACGGCGGAACTCTCCTTCGACGGGGTGCGACTGCCCGCCGACGCGATGCTGCCGGAAGCGCGCGGACTGGCCTCGCCGCTGGGCTGTCTCTCCGAAGCGCGCTTCGGCATCGTGTTCGGGGCGCTCGGGGCGGCCCGCGATTGTCTTTCCGCCGCAATCGATTACGCGCGCACTCGGGAAGTCTTCGACAAGCCGCTGGCCGCCTACCAGCTGACCCAGGCCAAGCTGGCGGATATGGCCGTCGAGCTCGGCAAGGGGCAGCTGCTGGCCCTGCATCTGGGGCGGCTCAAGGACCGGCACGTGGTCACCAACGAGCAGATCAGCGCGGGCAAGCTGAACAGCACGCGCGAGGCCATCGCCATCGCCCGGGAGTGCCGGACCATTCTCGGCGCGAACGGGATCACCCTGGAATATCCGGTGCTGCGGCACGCCAACAATCTGGAGTCCGTACTCACCTACGAGGGCACCGCGGAGGTGCATCAGCTGGTGCTCGGTGAGGCTTTGACCGGTTCCAAGGCCTTCCGCTGAATCACATTCCGGATGTTCGGGGAGGAACTGCGCGATATCTCACAGCCCGATCCGAGAATGCCCGCAGATTGCTAGCATGACGTCGTGTTTTTGCCCGGCTCCGCCCTGCTCGTCGTCTCGGCGCGTAAGACTCTGAACCGCTTGCAGCGCACGCACGGAGCCTCGGCCATGTTGGCCGCGCAGGAATTTCCCGGCGTATGCGCGGCGGTGGATCAGCACGCCGCCGCGGTCCGCGACATTCTCGAACTGGGGGTGGAGAACTCGGCCACCGTGCCGGTGAGCGTGCTGCTCGCCGGATATGCCCGGGGACTGCTCGAGGACGTGCGGGAATCCGGCGTCGAACTGCCGATCGTGCCCGAGGACTGGCAGCACGCCGACTGGGTGCACCTGCGCCTCGCCGGCGTGTGCGCCCTCGCGCGCGGCGACTGAAGGCAGCGCTTTCGAACGGAACGGCCCGCGCACTCGGTGCGCGGGCCGTTCGCGTATTCACTTGTGCGTCAGCGCATCCCGGCGTCATCATCCGGGTCGTAGCCGCTGCGGCCGCGGCGTTCCGGCGACTCCGGCGGCTGCTGCGCGGATCCGTAGCCGCCTTGCCGGCTTTGGCCCTGCCGGCCGTAGCCCTGCTCGCCGTAGCCCTGCTGGGCATAGCCCTGCTGACCGTAGCCCGGCTGGCTGTAGCCCTGCTGGCCGTAACCTTGCTGCCCCGCTCCGGTAGCGGTGCCGACGGGTTGCTCGGCCCATTTGCCGGGCGGCATCTGCTGACCGCCCTGCTGCATCATGCCCTGCTGCTGACGCGCGGTTTCCCGGGCGCGAGCCGCATCCTCACGGCCGCGCTGGTACGCCTGGGCATGACCCTTGAGCTCGGGCATCTCGCCCTCGATATTGTTCAGCCAGCGGTCCCAGCGGTCCTGCATGGGCCGCACCAGCCCGCCGCCGAAGCCGACGATGAGCACGCCGGCGATGGTCGCCAGGACCGTGATGAGGATCGGCATGGTGACCGAGGTGCCAACGCCGATCTGGTTCAGCGCGGCGATAATGCCTATGCCCCAGATGAATACGGCGGCGACGCGGCCGAGCATGCGACCGTACTCCAAGCCGGACAACATGTTCGCGATCATGTCCATGACCGCCTTGGCGATGGCCCCGGCAATGCACACGATGACGAGTGCGACCGCCAGCCTGGGCAGCCAGGCCACGATGCCGTTCAGCATGTCGCTCACCGGATTCGGGCCGAAGACGCCGAAGCCGAGTTGCAGGGTGATCAACAGGATCGCGTAGTAGGCCAGCTTCGCCATGATCTGGGTGGCGTCGTAGCTGGAGTTCGCCAGCATGTCCTTGATGCCGGCGCGCTCCACCAGCCGGTCGAAACCGACTCGGTGCAGAACTCGAACCACCAGGCGCTGAACGATTTTCGCCACGAACCAGCCGATGAGCAGAATGGCCAGGAACCCGACGAACTTCGGCACGAACGTCGCGACCGAACTCCACGCGTCCGACAGCCCCTGTTGGATATCGATAGCCAAACTCGAGGTGTACATGGGTACCCCACTCCTGGTCGCTATCGGCCCCGGCCGGGTGCCGGGACTTGCTCCAAGGGCGGTTATACCCCCTGTTGATCTTCGCAATGCATCGTTTGCGAAAAAGTTGCCGAAAAGGATGCTTACGGTTTGCGGGGGATCAGTACGCGCTGTTGACGTTGTCCATCGAGCCGTAGCGGTGCGCGGCGTAGTTGCAGGCGGCCACGATGTTCGCGACCGGATCCCAGACATTGAACTCGGTGCCGGGGACGTGGTACGCCGCGAAGGTGGGGTCGATCACCTGGAGCAGGCCCTTGGACGGAATGCCCATCGCCGCATTGGAGTCGTAGAGGTTGATGGCCTGCGGGTTGCCACTGGACTCGCGCAGGATATTGCGCAGGATGCCCTCGTAGCTGCCGGGAATGCCGTTGGCGGACATGATGTCCAGCGCGTGCCGGATCCAGCCGTCCAGATTGTCGGCGTAGACCGGGGCGGGCGGCAGCGGCGCGGGGACCGGCTCGGCGACCTCGGGGGCCGGCATCGGCGCGGGGGCCGGAGCGACCGGGAGCCGGCCCGGTGCGGCCTGCATGGCGGGAGCGGCGGTCGCCGCGAGGGTTTCCTTCAGCGCGACGGGCTCGACCTCACCCTGCGCGGAGCCCGCGGCGGTGATGATGGATCCGAAGACCCCGAGAGCCAGTGCGGCGGTGCCGGCGGTACGGGCGGCGGCAACTACCTTGCTACGTCTGGCGGGGCATTTCAGGGCGGTCATAGGGTTCGTGGGCATGGCGAAGTAGGATTCCTGTTCGGTTTCGGCCTCGCTGGGCCTCGATCGGCAGCGCGCGGCCACGCGAGCACCCATGGGGGCGCTCACCACGCACTACCGGTGTTGGTTGTTTATGTTGTGAAACCCGTTACGGGCCAGGGAAATTGACGCTGTACTGGAGGTCAGCGGTTTATGTGGCGGCCTCCCGGCCGCAGTGCCTCATCGCACCTGTGACGTGATCACGTTCCGCATAGTTTCGACATCTCCTTGCGCCTAGCAGACTTGTGGTCTGTTTCCGACAAGGTCACAGCTTGATTGCGCTAGATGAACACAGTCTGAACCAAACATGAACAGACAGTGAACTGGTCCGGGCGGCAACCTCGGGACCTGCATTAATACAAGCGCTGACCAGGTGATTCAATTCAAACCACAGAGTGTTTCAGATCACAGAGAAATTTAGTCCGGATATTGCGATAAAGCATGAATCGCGCCATTTCTCGGCGTTTCGCGTTTCCATTGGCGATCTTCCGGCAACTATCACCGCCCGATCACGGGCCGTTCTCGGCGCGTTTTCGCCATGCGAGAGCCCGCGCACGCACGAGCAGGAGCTGCCCAGCCTGCGCCCCTGACCGACCAGGGTCGCCCACACTTCCGGCGAATGGCTACCGGGCCGGTGCGGCAGCGAGAGCCGTCGCCGTGACGGCTTCGGGGTTTCGGCGGCGGGCGGCGAAGCTGCGCAGGCCGCGCATGAGCAGCGGCAGCAGGGCCATCATGAGCAGCAGGCGGATGGTTTGCACGCTGGTGATGAGCGGGAGGTTGGCATTCATCTTGTCGGCCGTGGCCAGGACGGCGTTGATGCCGCCCGGCGTGGTCGCCAGGTACAGGTCCGACATCTCCAGGTCGACCAGGGCGGCCAGGCCCAGGGCGAGCGCCGCCACCAAGCCGGACAGGGCAAGCACCGCGGCCGTCATGGCGGGGATCATGCGCGCCATCTCCCGCACCACCGCGCGGGTGAAGCGGGTGCCGACCTCGAAGCCGACGAGCACGAAGAGCAGATCCTTGAACAGGTGGGTTGGGGCGTAGCCGTGGCTGACTCCCGCGGCGGTGAGGAGCGCGGTGAGCAGCATCGGGCCCAGCAGGGCGGCGTTCGGGAGACCGATGCGGCGGCCGGCCCAGGTTCCGATGAGGCACAACATGATTGCCGTGGACAGGCCCGCGACCTGATCGCCGCGGCCGACGATCATCCAGAACGGCAGCTCCGGATCGGTGACCGCGCCGCCGAGCGTGACCGAGCCGTAGGAGATTCCTTCCTCGTCGTCGAGGATCGCGGCGATGGCGGGCGCGCTCAGGGCGACCAGTGCCACGCGCAGGTATTGCATGAACGCCACCCGGCGCGGATCGGCGTCGAGTTCCTCGGCCGCCGAGACCACCGCGGCCGAACCACCGGCCAGCAGGCCCAGGGTCGAGGTAGGCACATCCACTTCGGCGGCGCGAGCGAAGACCAGTGCGACCGCGACGCTCAGTACGACGGTCGCGGCGGTCACCGCCAGCACCGGAATCAGCGCCCAGCCCAGCGTGGTCAGCAGCGAGATCTGGAGATAACTGCCCATGACCACGCCCAGCATGCCCTGCACGGCGGTATTCACCTGTCGCGGTAAGGGTTCGGGCAGACGATTGGTCATCGCCAGCCCCGCGCCCACCACGATGGCGAGGATCATCTGCGGGGCGGGGAATCCGATGCGATCCAGGAACGCCGCGCCGCCCAGTACGGCGGCTGCAAGAGCCACCCAGGCGAGCACCTGTCTGGGGTTCATACGAACCGATCCTGCGCGCCCACCGTTAACGGTCAGTAACAGCGCAGTTATCGCGACGATCCGGTTCGGTGTGATCTCCGATGCACTCGAATCACCTTGTGGAACAGGGTAAATCACATCACTGGAATTAGAACGCCCGCCGGACCGGGGTATCGGTCACGGCGGGCGGCAATTGTGTGGCAGGTTACGCGAGAGCCCCGGTGGAGAGGAAGCCGAGCAGGTCGTGGCGGGTGATGACGCCGACCGGCTTGCCGTCCTCGACGACCATCAGCGCGTCGGTCTCCTCGAGGGATTTGCGAGCCGCGGAGAGCGGTTCGCCGGAACCGATCAGCGGGAAGGCCGGGCTCATGTGCTTGGAGACCGGGTCGGTCAGCTGCGCGCGACCCTCGAAAACGGCCGACAGCAGATCGCGTTCGGTGACGCTGCCCGCGACCTCGCCCGCCATGATCGGGGGCTCGGCGCCGACCACCGGCATCTGCGAGACGTTGTATTCGCGCAGGATCTCGATGGCATCGCGGAGGGTCTCCGACGGATGGGTGTGCACCAGGTCGGGCAGGTTGCCGGACTTGCCGCGCAGGATGTCGCCGACCAGCGGCTCGGAGTGCCCGCCGTCCAGCTTGAGGAAGCCGTAGGACTGCATCCACTGATCGTTGAAGATCTTGGACAGGTAGCCGCGGCCACCGTCCGGAAGCAGTACCACCACAACGGCATCCGGGTCGCGCTCGGCGACCTTCAACGCCGCGACCACGGCCATACCGCAGGAGCCGCCGACCAGCAGGCCCTCCTCGCGCGCGAGGCGGCGGGTCATCTCGAAGGAATCGGCATCGGAGACGGCGATGATCTCGTCCGGGATGCTCGGGTCGTACGCGGTCGGCCAGAAGTCCTCACCGACGCCCTCGACCAGGTACGGGCGGCCGGTGCCGCCGGAGTACACCGAGCCTTCCGGATCCGCACCGATGATCTTGACCTTGCCGCCCGAGATCTCCTTCAGGTAGCGGCCGGTGCCGGTGATGGTGCCGCCGGTGCCCACGCCCGCCACGAAATGGGTGATCTTGCCTTCGGTATCGCGCCAGATCTCCGGACCGGTGGTCTCGTAGTGCGATTCCGGGCCGCCCGGGTTGGAGTACTGGTTCGGCTTCCAGGCGCCCGGGATCTCGCGCACCAGCCGGTCGGAGACGTTGTAGTAGCTCTGCGGGTCCTCGGGCGCGACGGCGGTCGGGCAGACCACGACCTCGGCGCCGTAGGCGCGCAGCACGTTCCGCTTGTCCTCGCTGACCTTGTCCGGGCAGACGAACACGCACTTGTAGCCGCGCTGCTGCGCCACCAGGGCCAGCCCGACACCGGTGTTGCCGGAGGTCGGCTCGACGATGGTGCCGCCGGGCTTCAGCAGCCCGTCCTTTTCGGCGGCGTCGATCATCTTGACGGCGATGCGGTCCTTGGAACGGCCGCCGGGATTGAGGTACTCGACCTTCGCGGCCACCAGTCCCGAGTCCGGACCCACCACGGAGTTCAGGCGAACGAGCGGGGTGTTTCCGATCAGATCGACGACATGGTTAGCGATGCGCATACGCCCTATCGTTGCAGAAAGGAGATCCGGGCCTTCGCGCACGTCGGGGATATCACGGTCGCGGGAAACTAGCATCGGCCGCATGCGGACGCCGAACAGGGTTGCCACCGGCCTGTTGCTCGGATGCCTCGCGGCCGCGGGGCTGATCCTCCCGGCCCCGGCGGCGCAGGCCCGGACCACCGAATTCGCCCCGGTCACTTCGCTTTTCCGGGATGCGCTGTGCTTCGGGAACATCCGCACCTGGGTGGAGGTGGACCCGGTGTACGCGGGGCGGGCGATCTTCAATATCAAGGCGCTGCCCATCACCGGGTTCGGCGAGGGGCCTTACAGTTTCGCGCCGCTGTGCGAGACCGTGACCACCATGGCGTGGCGGAATGTCGCCACGGGCGCGTCCGGCGAATATCGGGTGACCGTGGTGGCGGGCATCTACGGGAGCATCCAGTACGCGCTCTTCCAGGACACCGGGCCGGGACGCGTCGAGGTGAACGTGTTCACCGATATGCCGAACGCGCCGCAGCGCGGGTCCTTCGAGGTGCCCGCGCCGGCCGCGCAGTGACCTATCTCCCAGTTCATCCACTGGGATAGCGGCATACCGGATGTTTGTCCCGAATCACCGTCGTCGTAAATTCGATGGAGGTTCACCCCCGCAATTAAGGAGTCCTCATGGCTGAGGCCGTCATCGTTTCGTACGCCCGCTCGCCCATCGGCCGCGCAGGCAAGGGTTCCCTGGTGAGCATGCGCCCGGACGACCTCGCCGCGCAGATGGTGCAGGCCGCGCTGGACAAGGTCCCCTCGCTCGCCGTCTCCGACGTCGACGACCTGCTGCTCGGCACCGGCCAGCCCGCCGGTGAGGGCGGCTTCAATATGGCCCGCGCGGTGGCCGTGCAGCTCGGCTACGACTACCTGCCCGGCGTCACCGTCAACCGGTACTGCTCGTCCTCGCTGATGACCACCCGCATGGCGTTCCACGCCATCAAGGCCGGCGAAGGCGATGTCTTCATCTCGGCCGGCGTCGAAGCGGTCTCGCGATTCCCGAAGGGCACCGCCGACGGCTGGCCCGACACCCACAACCTGAAGTTCGCCGACGCCGAGGCGCGCACCAAGGAGACCGCGGCCGCCAACACCGCGTGGACCGACCCGCGCGAGAACGACCTGCTCCCGGACGTCTACATCGCGATGGGCCAGACCGCCGAGAACGTCGCCACCTACACCGGCATCTCGCGTGAGGACCAGGACCACTGGGGCGTGCGCTCGCAGCAGCGGGCCGAGGAGGCCATCAAGTCCGGCTTCTTCGAGCGTGAGATCACCCCGGTGACCCTGCCCGACGGCACCATCGTCACCACCGACGACGGGCCGCGCGCCGGCACCACCTACGAGAAGATCTCGCAGCTGAAGCCGGTCTTCCGCGAGAACGGCACCGTGACCGCCGGTAACGCCTGCCCGTTGAACGACGGTGCCGCGGCGCTGGTCGTCATGAGCGACACCAAGGCTCGCGAGCTGGGGCTGACCCCGCTGGCGCGCATCGTGGCCACCGGTGTGTCCGGTCTGTCGCCGGAGATCATGGGCCTCGGCCCGATTCAGGCCGTGCGCAACACGCTGAAGACCGCGGGCATGACCATCGACGACCTCGATCTGTACGAGATCAACGAGGCGTTCGCGGTGCAGGTCCTGGGTTCGGCTCGTGAGCTGGGCATGGACCACGACAAGCTGAACATCTCCGGTGGCGCGATCGCGCTGGGCCATCCGTTCGGTATGACCGGTGCGCGCATCACCGCGACCCTGATCAACAACCTCCAGACCCAGGACAAGCAGTTCGGCCTGGAGACCATGTGTGTGGGTGGCGGCCAGGGCATGGCGATGATCATCGAGCGCCTCGCATAACCGCCTCTCCGCGACTTCAGCGGCCGGTGAGAGCCGGGAGACCGCCGTTGCGGCCAACCGGCTGAGAGCCCGGTCGGCTTCTGGGCGTCCCCCGGGAGGTACCCGGAACCTCACGAAATCAGTTGGACGGCTCCCCATCCAAAGATGGGGAGCCGTTCTTCGTTATTACCTGGCAGGTAATCGACTTCGTTCCCGGCGCGGGGAAGTATCAAGGGCAACAACGTAGTACCTATTCAGGAGCTCGAAATGCCCGGATACGCCATCGCTCACCTGCACGACGTGGACGTGAACGCCGAGATCGTCGAATACCTCGAGCGGATCGAGAGCACCTTCGAACCGTACGGCGGGAAGTTCATCGTCCACGGCGGCCGGCAGACCATCAAGGAAGGCCCCGCCCACGCCAATGTGGTTGTCGTCGAATTCCCCAGCTACAAGGAAGCTTTGGAGTGGTACGACTCCCCCGCCTATCAGGCGATTCTTCCCCTTCGCACGCATAACTCGGTCGGCGTCGCCGTCATCGCCGAGGACTGCGGCGAAGACCACGTGTCCACCGATGTGCTGAAGGGGGTGACCGCCTGACCGAAGCTGCTCTGATCGATTGGCTACAAAAGAAGGGCGGGCACCGGAAACCGGTGCCCGCCCTTCGAAATCGGGGGCTCGGGGGCTTGGCCCCCGAATGGGGTTGGGGGCTTTGCCCCCTCCCCTCCTCCAGCCGCGCAGCGGCTAGCGATCCTGGAAGTACGACAGCAGTCGCAGGATCTCGATGTACAGCCAGACCAGCGTCACGGTCAGGCCGAACGCCACGCCCCAGGCCGCCTTCTCCGGCGCCTGAGCGCGGATGAGCTGATCGGCGGCGTCGAAGTCGAGCAGGAAGCTGAAGGCCGCGATGGCGATCACGACGAGGCTGAAGATGATCGACGTCGTGCTGCCGTCACGCAGGCCGAACCCGCCGCTGGTGAAGAAGCCGGCGACGAAGTTGCCGAGCATCAGCACCAGGATGCCGATCATGGCCGCCACGATCATGCGGGTGAAGCGCGGGGTCACGCGGATCGCGCCGGTCTTGTAGACCACCAGCATGCCGAAGAACACGCCGAAGGTGCCGAGCACCGCCTGCGCGATCAGACCCGAACCGCCGGCTCCGCCGAACTGAACGTTGGTGAACATGAACGACAGCGCACCGAGGAACAGGCCCTCGAACGCCGCGTAGCTCAGCACGATCGCCGGGTTGTCCTGCTTGCGGCCGAAGCTCGCGACCATTGCCAGGGCGAAACCGGCCAGGCCGCCGACGATCACGAACAGGCTGGCGAGCGAGTTGTTGGACGCGGTCAGCGCGTAGGAGATGATCGCCGCCACGGTCACCACGCCGAGCGTGATGCCGGTCTTGGTGACGACATCGTCGATGGTCATCGGCCGGGTGGTGGGCACCGCGGGCTGGTAGCCCTGCGGCGGGTAGCCCGGCTGCTGGCCGTACTGGTGAGCGAACTGTCCGGCTCCAGCCGCCGCAGAGCCGAAGCCGGCGTAGCCGCCGCCCTGCTGTTGCTGCTGCGTCAGGTTCCGGAAAACCGGGTTCGATGTGGAGCGCACAGTGCGTCCCTTTCTGGAGTCGCGGCGCACGTCGGTCGTGGCGCGGTTTCTATCTGGTCCAACGACCCGGAAGGTTGCCTAGTTCCCGGATCAGACCAACCGGACTTTACCCGAGCTTTACCCGGGGTGCCGAGAAGTCGGCGGGGCAACCGCGCCTTCGGCGTGCAAGACGGGGGGTTCGGGGACAAGCCCCCAACCCCCCCAAGCAGGTAGGGGTCAGGCGAGGTGAGGCATGACGCGGTCGGCGATCAGCTCCAGGTGGTCGAGGTCGGATAGATCGAGGATTTGGAGGTAGATGCGGGTGGTGCCGGTGGTCTCGGCGTAGTGGGCGATCTTGGTCACTACTTGGTCGGGGGTGCCGGCCAGGCCGTTGGCCTCGAGTTCGTCGACTTCGCGGCCGATGGCGGCGGCGCGGCGGGCGATTTCGGCGTCGGTGGCGCCGACGCAGGCGACGAGGGCGTTGGAGAAGGTGATTTCTTCCGGGGCGCGGCCGATGTCCTTGGCGGCGCGGCGAACTCGTTCGAATTGCTCGGCGGAGGCTTCGGCGGATTGGAAGGGGGCGTTGAATTCGGTGGCGTAGGCGGCCGCGAGGCGGGGGGTGCGCTTGGCGCCCATGCCGCCGACGATCACCGGGATGCGCTCCTGGGCCGGTTTGGGGAGGGCCGGGGAGTCGATGAGGGTGTAGTGAGTTCCGGTGTGGGAGAAGGTTTCCCCGGCGGGGGTGTTCCAGAGACCGGTGAGGATGGCCAGTTGTTCCTCGTAGCGGGGGAACTTGTCGGCGGGGAAGGGGATGCCGTACGCGGTGTGCTCGGCTTCGTACCAGCCTGCGCCGAGGCCGAATTCGACGCGGCCGCCGGACATGTTGTCGACCTGGGCGACCTGGATGGCCAGCACGCCGGGGTGGCGGAAGGTGGCGGCGGTGACCAGGGTGCCGAGGCGGATGCGGCTGGTTTCGCGGGCCAGCCCGGCCAGGGTGATCCAGGCGTCGGTGGGGCCGGGCAGACCGTCGGCGCCGCCCATGGCCAGGTAGTGGTCGGAGCGGAAGAAGGCGTCGTAGCCGAGGTCTTCGGCGGCCTTCGCCACGCGGAGGAGGGTGTCGTAGCTCGCGCCCTGCTGCGGTTCGGTGAAGATGCGGAGATCGATTCGTCCCATGACCAATATTGTGCTGGTCGGTCGTTAAATGGTTTCGGCCGCCCTTTGCGGGCGGCCGCCGCTCATTCCCGGACGTCGTGCAGACCGCGCACCGAACGGGTCACCGTGAATTTCCGATTGCGGCCCATCACATCGGTTTTCCCGACCATGCGCTCCATGACACCGCGGTAATTCAAATGGGTGTTGTAAACCGTCCAGAGTTCACCACCCGGCCGCAGCACCCGGCCCGCCTGCTGGAACATCTTGATGGCCGATCCGGTGTGCACGGCCGCGCCGACGTGGAACGGCGGATTGCAGAGCACGAGATCGGCGCTGTTGTCGGGCGCGCCGGACATGGCGTCGTCGCGCAGCACGGTCACCCGGTCGGCGACCGCGTTGAGCTCGGCGGTCGCCCGGGTCGAGGCCACCGCCGCCGCGGACTGGTCGGTTGCCGTGACCCGGATTCCGGGCCGCGACTGGGCCAGCGCCACCGCGAGAATGCCGGTGCCGCAACCCAGATCGATGGCATCGCGCGCATCGGGCTTCATTCGTTTCAGATAATCGAGCAGGAATCGCGTCCCGATATCCAGGCGCGGGCCGGAGAACGCCGCCCCGTGCGCCACCACCTCGAGCTCTCGATCGTCGAGCTTGTTCCGCACCGGAAACTGCGGCTCCCCCACCGGTTTCGGTTCGGTTGCCAGCAGGATGCGCGACTTCTGCCGTCCCCGGCTGGCCCGCACCGAACCGAAGGATTCGGCCAGCACCTCGTTCATCGCCGGGGTCAGGTACTTGTCCCGCCCGCCGGCGAACACCTCCACGTCGGGGGCGGCGAAACGCGCGATCGCATCGGCGGTTTCGGCGAGCCCGGACAGGGCGCGCGGCAAGCGCCACAACACCACCCGCACCCCCTCGAGCAATCCGCGCCCCAGCTCGTGCACGGCGTACCGGTCGGTCAGCCCGGCCGCGCGGGCATTGTTGGCCAGCGCCAATTCCCCGGTCAGCAGATCCTGATGCACCCGCACCCCGCGCAGATCGTGCGCCGCGATCGCCCCCAGGGTGAGCGCCCCGTAGCCGTCGTCGATCACGGCCACCCGCCCGTCCCCGGCGATGCCCAGGGAATCGGCGGCCACATCGAGCAGCAAGCGATCGGCGGCATCCACCGCGTAGAGGTTCACCGCCTCCACATCCGGATACCGCCGCAATCGTCCGAACAACTCCTCGACCTCAACCACACCTACAGTGTGCTAGATCATTGCCGCCCCGTCGCATTCGGCCGGGGTGAAATGCGAGGGACGACTTATTCGGGCCCGGCATTATTCTGCGGGGCCGCAATTCACATGCTGATCTTGCTTTTCCGTCGAATGCTCGAAATTCATCGGGGCGTGCGCCGCGGCATCATGGCCGAGGCCGCGATCATGACGGCGGCCATCACCGCCACGCCGATGAAGACCAGGTGCACGGCGTCGGAGAGCGCTTCGGGCGCGGGGTGGTCGGTCTTGCCGATGCGGGAGTTGACCATCGCGCCGAAGACCGCGACGCCGACCGAGCTGCCCAGGTTGCGGGCGAACATATTGGTGGAGGTGACCACGCCGCGCTCGGACCATTCGGCGCTGTCCTGGGCCGCGATCAGGGTGGGGCTGGCGACCAGGCCCATACCGGTGCCGACGATGAAGCAGCCGAGGGCGACCTGGAGCAGACCGGCGTGCGCACCCACCAGCAACAGGGATGCCGCGCCCACGGTCGCCAGGGTGCTGCCGATCAGCGCGGTGTAGCGGAAACCTATGCGCAGGTACACCTTTCCCGATTGCGAGGCCGACAGTGGCCAGCCGAGGGTGAGCGCGCCGACGGTGAGCCCAGCGATCAGCGCGCTGGTGCCGAGCACGCCCTGCGCGAAGGTCGGCACGTAGGAGGTCAGCCCGAGTAACACCGCACCGACCAGCAGCGAGACCAGGGAGCTGGCCACCAGGATGCGACGGGTGAAGACCCACAGCGGCAGAATCGGATTCACCGCGCGGCGCTCGACCAGGCCGAAGATCACCAGGACCAGTGCGCCACCGGCGAACAGCGCCAGGCTGATCGGCGAAGTCCAGGACCAGGCTTGGCCGCCTTCTAAGAGCGCCAGAATCAGCGCGCCCGCACCGACGGTGAGCAGGACCGCCCCGAGATAGTCGATGCGATGGCTCTGCCGCGGCGCCACCTCGGTGAACTTCCGCATGATCATCCAGGCGGCCAGGGCCGCGAGCGGCAGGTTGATCAGGAAAATCCAACGCCAGCTGAGGTATTCGGAGAACACGCCGCCGAACAGCGGCCCGAGCACCGAGGAGGTCGCCCACACCGCGGCCAGATACGCCTGCACCTTGGCGCGTTCGGCGAGGGTGTAGATATCACCGGCGATGGTGATGGACATCGGCCCGACCGCCCCCGCGCCGATGCCCTGCACCGCCCGGAAGGCGATGAGCGCGGGCATGCTGGTGGCGAGCCCGCACAGCAGCGAACCGAGCGCGAAGACCGCGATCCCGAACAGCATGACCGGCTTGCGCCCCAGCATGTCGGCGAGCTTGCCGTAGATCGGCACCGTAACCGCTTGCGCCAGTAGGTAAATACTGAACAACCACGGGAACTGCGAGAACCCGCCGAGTTGATCGGTGATGGTGAGCACGGCGGTGGCGATGATCGTCGAGTCCAGCGCCACCAGCGAGGTCGCCAGCATGAGCGCGGCGAGCATCGGCCCGCGCTCCGACCGCAGGCCGATCGACGACCCCACTTCCGTATCCGTCACCGGCAAGCCCTTTCGTTAGCCCAACTCACTAAGTGAATCGAACACCATGCCGCTTCGGCTATTCCACATTCCGCCCCACCGAAAGAACGACAGGCCGGGTCGCCGCTGCGAAGCGCCGACCCGGCGCAGGCACCGGGAAGCGGCTCGCCCCCCGACGGCTCGAGGATCAACACCCAGCACCGGAACGGCGATCCGGCGCAGGCACTGGGAAGCGGCTCCGCCCTCGACGGCTCGAGGATCAACACCCAGTACCGGAGCGGCGACCCGGCGAAGCAGCGGGAAAGTGGCTGCGCCGTCGATGCGCTCGAGGACCAACACCCCGCACCGGAGCCACGCTGGAGTGCCGCCCGCGCAAACAGGCGATGTCGGCGAGCCGGACAACGGCAGCGCGACGCCGGGCCGAGGAAGCTGGGCGGCGGTTCGCGCCGCCCCCTCGGGTTGCGGCTGTCAGTGCCTTATAGCGCGGCGACCAGTTCACGTAGGACCGGGAGGCTCACCGAGCCGGAGCCGAGCACCACGTCGTGGAAGTTCTTGATGTCGAAGGCAGCTCCGAGGCGGGCGGTGGCTTCGGCGCGCTGGCGGCGGATCTCCAGCTGGCCGACCTTGTACGCGACGGCCTGACCCGGCATGGCGATGTAGCGGTCCACCTCGATCCGGATCTCTTCCAGGCCGACCGGTGCGTTCGCCACCATGAAGTCGATGGCTTGCCGGCGGGTCCAGCCCTTGGCATGCAGTCCGGTGTCCACGACCAGGCGGCAGGAGCGCCAGGAATCGGCGGCGAGCATGCCGATGCGGGTGAGATCGTCGCTGTACAAACCCATTTCGTCGGCCAGCCGCTCGGTGTAGAGGGCCCAGCCCTCCACGAACGCGGTGTTGGAGAACGACATGCGCTGGAAGCGGGGCAGCTGCTCGAGCTCGTTGGCGATGGTCAACTGGAGGTGATGCCCGGGAATCGCCTCGTGATAGGCCACCGACGCGGTCTCGTAGCGGTTCTTGCCCTTGGGCTCGTGCTGGTTGACGTAATACGCGCCGGGGCGGGAACCGTCGGCGGCGGGCGGGAAGTAGTAGGCGGCGGGTGCGTCGGCGGCCAGGAACTCCGGTACCGGGAGGATGTCGCAGGCCTGCCGGGGCAACCGACCGAACCAGTTGCCCATCTCCGCCTGTGCCGCAGCGAGATACCGCCGGGCGTCGGCCATGATTTCCTCGCCGTCGCCGTAGCGCAGCGCGGAATCCTCGCGCAGCCGGGTGAAGATCGCCGTCAGTTCGGAGAGCCCGAACAGCCGCCCGCCGACCTCGGCGTACTCGGCGCGCAGCCCCTCGAGTTCGTCGAGCCCGAGCTGATGGATCTGCTCGGCCCCCAGATCCGGCAGCGTGGTGTGATGCCGCAGCAGCCGCCGGTAGATGTCCTCGCCGTCCACGCCGAGCCAGCACAGGCCGGGCTGTTCGTTCGAGCGCGCGGCGGGCAGCAGCTCATCGGCGAGGGCGGCGCGGTACGCGGCGAACGCCGGGCGGATGACCTCCCGCGCCACCTCGGACAGGTCTGCGCGCCAAGCCTTCTCGCCGTCCCAGTCCGCCGGTCCGGGGAAGGTGACGAACGGATCGGCGGCGATATCGGAGGCCAGATACCCGTCGAGCTGATTGAGCGACCGTTCGATGGTGATGCGCGCCGGCGCCCGCCCCGCCGCCAGGCCGGCCCGGAAACGCGTGACGGCCTGCCCCATCAGCTCCCCGAACTGCCGATAGCGCCGCACCAGCCGCTCGGCGTTCTCCGGCTGCGGCGCGTTCAACTGCGGAGCCATGGTGAGCAGGCCCGCGTGCACGCCGGTCATCTGGTCCGATGCCAGCTCCAGTGGCCGCCATTCCAGATGCGATGCGGCGGAATCGAGTTCGGTTCGCAACAGGCTGCGGGTGATCCGGTCCTGCGCGTCCAGCCGCTCCGGGTCGAGCGCGTCCACCTCGGCCAGCAGCCCCCGCCAGGTGCTCAGCAGCCGCTGTTCGGCCGCCTCCGACAGATCCTCGATACGATCGTCGAACCGCCTGTCCCCCAACAGCGTTGCCCCACTGGGCGCGGACTCCAGCATGGCATCCCAGTATCGGTCGGCGAGCGAGACGAGTTCCTCATGCGCATCCATGCGCTCCATCATGCCCGCGCCCACCGGCCCTCGTCCCAGGCCCGCGAACTTCGCGCACGGCGCGCCGGGGACCGCCCGCTCAGCGCCGCGGCGGCACCGGAATACGCATCAAATCCTCGGCGACCACGATCTCCCCGTCGAAATGCGCACGGGCATCGGCGAGATGCTGGTCCAGGGTGCGGTAGCGCTGCGAGAAATGGGTCAGCACCAGCAGGCGCGCGCCCGCCTTGGCCGCGACCGAGGCGGCCTGCCCGGCGGTGAGATGCCCGTACTCGACGGCCAATTCCTCGTCGGCATCACTGAAAGTGGCCTCGATGACCAGCATGTCCACGTTCTGCGCCAGGTCGTACACGCCGTCACAGAGGCGGGTGTCCATGATGAACGCGAAACTCTGGCCGGGCCGGGCTTCGCTGACCTCGTCGAGAGTGATTACCCGCCCGCCGATTTCGACCCGGCCGTCGCGCTGGAGCTGCCCGACCACCGGTCCGGCCAAGCCGAATTCGCGCAGCCGTTCGGGAATGAAGCGAATGCCGTCGGGCTCGTCGAGCCGGTAACCGAAGGCTTCGACGGGATGGGAGAGCCGCGCCGTCCGCATGGTGAAATCGGCTCCCGCCGCGGGCAGTTCACCGGTTTCGCTGATCGGATGCGGATGCAGCTCGACCCGCCGATTGTGCGCGGAGGAATCGACCAGCCGGTCGTAGAAGATCTCCCCAGAGGCCGGGAAGTACACGTCGACCGGGTGCAAGGCCCCGTCGAGGTTGATCCGCCCGAGCACGCCCGGCAGTCCGAAACAGTGGTCGCCGTGGAAGTGCGTGATCCCGATCCGGGTGATCCCGCTGGCAGCCACGCCGGCGAAACTCATCTGCCGCTGCGTGCCCTCGCCGGGATCGAAGAGCAATCCCTCCTGATCCCAACGCAATAGATAGCCATTGTGATTGCGCTGCTTGGTCGGTACTTGACTGGCTGTTCCGAGGATGACCAGTTCGCGCTGTGACACGGCCGCCAGGCTACCGCTCGGCCGGCCGATACTCGCGGCGGTGCGGTCCGGGCGCGTCCCCCGCGATACCAGGCAGGGGTATCGAGACCCGCCGCGGCGCGGCCACTAGACTGACCCCGTGGTCGAACAGCAGGCACCCGGCACCCGGTATATCCGGGCGTTCGGCCTGTTCGCACTCCTGGCCGGGATCGTGGCCATGCACGCCGTGGTCTTCGGCATGCCCCACGCCGAGCCCGCCGCCCATGCCGCGGGTTCCCACCTATCGATGACGGCCGCCGTGCCCCAGCACCAGGCGGTGACCGTCAAGCCTGCCGAACCCGCCGCGACCGCGCTGCCCGGCTGCGGCGGCGACTGCGACAGCGGCCACGCCGCCATGCACGGCTGCCTGTTCGTACTCTCGGCGCTACTGCTCGGACTGGGCCTGACCCTGCTCGGCTGGGCCGGTCTCCGCGATCGCGAAACCGCCACCGTGCGGGTGCGCCAGCCGCGCGCACAGCGCGCCCGTCCCCCACCCTGGACGGTGCCGACCTTGGCCGATTTGGCGATTCTGCGGATCTGATGGGCCGCCGCTGCCGCGTATCCCCCACGCGGAGCGGGTTTTCGCCTGCCCTTTTCCGGATTCAGCGGCCATTGCCGCAATCGCCAAGGAGTACAACCATGTTCAGCACCCGTATCAAGCTCGCCCTCGTCGCCGGCACCTCGGCGCTCGCCCTGCTGGCGGCGGGCTGTAGCAATGATCGGAACGAATCGTCCATGCCCGGCATGGATCACGGCTCGAGTTCCAGCGCCACGTCGGCCCAGCCCGCCACCCGCACCGATTTCAACGCCGCCGACATCACCTTCTTGCAGATGATGTACCCGCATCACGCGCAGGCGGTGGAGATGGCGAAGCTGGTCCCGTCGTGCTCGCGGAATCAGGAATTGATCGCCCTCGCCAAGAGTGTCGAGCAGGCCCAGTCGCCGGAGATGCAGCAGATCACCACGCTGCTCCAGGCTTTCGGCAAGGGCGCGCCGAGCGCGACCATGAACGCCCACGAAGGCATGTCCGGCATGATGTCGCACGATCAGATGACGCAGCTGGAGCAGCTGTCCGGCACCGAATTCGACAAGCTGTGGATGCGCATGATGATCGAGCACCATCAGGGCGCGATCGCGATGGCGAACACCGAGCTGGCCACCGGGCAGAACACCGATTCCAAGGCGCTCGCGCAGGCCATCGCCGGCGCACAGCAGGGTGAGATCGATCAGATGAACCGGATGCTCGCCCAGGGCTAGTCCGCCGAAAAGGCAACGGGTGCGCCGTAGTCCGGCGCACCCGTGATCTAACTTCCGATGACCGCGTTCATGATGGTCCCGGCGCTGGTGGCGGTCGCGCCGCCGATCATGGCACCCGCCACCATCTTCGGTGATTCCAGGCCGCCGCCGCTCCACTTCTCCCAGGCGAAGCGGCCGCCGCCGTAGGTGATGGCGGTGACGCCGGAGAGCATGGTGAACCAGGTGAAGTAGCGGACCAGCTTCATCAGCTTGTCCGCCACCGGCGGCGTTTCCGGGGTCGGATTGCCGATCTGCGCGACGACGGTGGTGTACGTGTCGTGCACGGCGGCGAGGAGCATGCTCACGATCGGTTCCTCTCGAATGCTGAGACGGTGCTGACGGGGCCGAACTTGTGGCACAACTCTCATTAGTCGAGACAATTGAACCGCATCCGCCAGGTCGTACGTGGGACGACACACCACCCGCACCGAACTCGAGCAGCCGATCAGCTACCGATTTTGCCGGTTCCCTCCGCCTGGCCCGCGAGCAGTTCGTTCCGCTTGCCGAGCAGCGAGTGCTTGCGGCTGTAGGCGAAGTACACGATCAGGCCCAGCGCCATCCAGACGATGAACCGCAGCCAGGTCTCCACCGACAGGTTGAACATCAGCCAGGCGCAGGCCAGCACCGACAGGATCGGGATGAGCGGCACCAGCGGAACCCGGAAGCCGCGCGGCAGGTCGGGACGGGTCTTGCGGAGCACCAGCACGCCCAGCGACACCAGCACGAAGGCGAAGAGGGTGCCGATATTGACCATCTCCTCCAGGGTGCCGAAGTCGACGAAGCCGGCGAGCAGCGCGCAGATGACGCCGACGATGGCGGTGATCCGCACCGGGGTGCCCTTGCGGCCGGTGTGCGCCAGCGAACGCGGCATCAGGCCGTCGCGGGACATGGCGAACAGCACCCGGGTCTGGCCCAGGAACAGCACCATGACCACGGTGGTGAGGCCGGCCAGCGCGCCGATGGAGATGACGTTCTTGGCCCAGGTGACGCCATTGAGCGCGAAAGCGGTTGCCAGCGTGGCGTTCTCGCCTTGCAGATCCTTGTAGGACACCATGCCGGTGAGCACCAGCGACACCGCTACGTACAGCACGGTGACGATGGCGAGCGAGCCCAGGATGCCGCGCGGCACATTGCGCTGCGGATCCTTGGTCTCCTCGGCGGCGGTGGCGACCACGTCGAAACCGATGAAGGCGAAGAACACGATCGAGGCGGCGGCGAGCAGGCCGTACCAGCCGTAGGTGGTGCCGCCACCACCGGTGACCAGCGCGAACAGCGTCTGACGCAGGCCGGAGGTGTCATCGGCGACCGGCACCGACTCCGGAATGAACGGCTTCAGGTTGTCGAGCTTGAAGTAGGTCGCGCCGACCACCAGCACCAGCGCGATGATCGCCAGCTTGATGGCGACCGCGACCGCGGAGACCCGCGAGGACAGCTTGGTGCCCAGCGCCAGCAGCACGCCGAGGATGGCGATCAGCAGTACCGCGCCCCAGTCGAACTTCACCGATCCGAAGTGCCAGATCGGCTGATGCCCGCCCATGACCGTGCCCAGGTACTGCGACCAGCCCTTGGCGACGACCGAAGTGCCGAGCGCGAATTCGAGGATGAGGTCCCAGCCGATGATCCAGGCGGCGAGTTCGCCGAAGGTGGCGTAGGAGAAGGTGTAGGCACTGCCGGCGACCGGCAGGGTGGAGGCGAACTCCGCGTAGCAGACCGCAGCCAGGCCGCAGGCGATGGCGGCGAAGACGAAGGCCAGCGAGACCGCGGGTCCGGCGTGATTGCCGGCGGTGCGCGCGGTGAGGGTGAAGATACCCGCGCCGACCACCACGGCGACACCGAAGACGGTGAGGTCCCAGGAGGTCAGATCCTTGCGGAGTTTGGCGTCGGGTTCGTCGGTGTCCCGAATGGACTGTTCGACCGTCTTGGTACGGAACAAGCCGGTGGTGCGGGTGGCCGCGGGGCCGACCACATCAGGCTGAGTCTCCGGAGTAGCCACTGTCTCTCCTATATCTGGGCTTCTCGGCAACAATGCAGTTCACGCCTCTTCCCGGGTCCTTGCTCGCGATCCCGGGGCGAGACCTGAGTTGTCGGCGTCACAGCGAACCGTATCACTCACTGGTACGAACCAGTTCAGCAACCTGACAGCCAATATTCGCCGAATTACTCCTTTCGAATACCCACTCGCGACGCTCCCCAGCGACCACCCGGTCCCGATAGGGTTAGCTATGCGGTCCGGCGACAGGTTCGAAGGCGGGGATCCGCAGGCGCTGGACCGGATTCTGGCGGACGCGGCGGTGGTGCGGGTGCGGGAGCTGCGCGGCGATCCGGAACCGCTGCTGGAGGAGCGCGATCCGATCGCGCTCCAGGCGCTCCGGGAGTCGCTGCGCATTGCCGATCTGCCCGGCTTCATCTGCCGGTGCCTGGGCAATGTGGCGCTGGAGTTCCTCGATGCCGCCGACGCGACGCTGGCGATGGTCACCCTGCATCACGGGTATTCGGTGCGCTGGGACGGCTGGCCCGAGCACGCGCTGCTCGCCGACGGGGTGCGCATGCTGGAATGGCTCGCGGTGCGCGGGGTGCCGGGGCCGTTGCGCGAGTATCGGGAAGCCGAGGAGTAATACTCGACGGCATGGTCGAGTTTCCCGAGCACAACGTGGGTCCGAAGTGGAAGGGCAAGCGGGTCGGGTACTTCCGCGAGACCGCGGGGTACAAGCGGTACCGGGCCGCGTATCAGGACGGCTTCGAACAGCTGCCCCCGGTACGCGAGTCGGTGGATGTGCCGACCCGGTTCGGGGTGGTGCGGGCCTATCGATTCGGCGCGGGATCGGGCACGCCGCTGGTGCTGCTGCCCGGGCGGCAGGCCGCGACGCCGATGTGGGCGGCGAATCTGCCCGGGCTGACCGTGTTGCGACCGGTGATCACGCTGGATCTGCTGGGCGAGCCGGGTGCGAGCGTGCAGGCAAAGCCGCTGGAGGACGATGCCGATCAGGCCGAGTGGCTGGCGGAGGCTTTGGCGGTGCTGGAACCGCGGCCGGTGCATGTGCTCGGGGTGTCCATCGGCGGCTGGTCGGCGGTGAACTTGGCGGTGCGGCATCCGGAGCGCGTGGCCTCGCTCATCACCATGGACGCGCCGTTCGTCTTCGGCGGCGTGACCTGGAAGATGATCATGGTTTCACTGGGTTCGGTGCTGCCGGGCATGCCGGACAAGTGGCGAAATCGCTTGCTCGGCTGGATCTCCGGTGGGGTGCAGGCGCCGCAGGACCTGCCCGAGGGGCGGCTCATCGCCTCCGGCATGAAGGATTTCGCCGCCTATCTGCCCATGGTGAAGCAGCCTTCGGCGGAACAGCTTTCGGCCCTCGAAGCGCCGTTCCTGGGCGTCTTCGCCGGGCGCAGCATCGTGCACAAGTCGAAGAAGCTGGCCGCGAAGGCGCGCAAACTGCTGCCGGCCGGGCAGTTCGAGGTGTGGCCGGAAGCATCGCACGCCATCAACGGCGAGTTTCCCGATCGGATCGCGGAGCGGGTGAAAACCTTTCTCGCCGAGGTCGATCCGATCACGGACTGATCAGGGCACCAGCACCGCGCGGCCGCGGATCTGGCCTTTGTCCAAGCGCTGGAAGGCATCCGGGCCCTCGGCGAGATCGAAGCGCTCGACCTCCATGTGCAGTTTCCCGGCCTGCGCCAGCGCCACACAGGCGTGCAGGTCGGCACGGGTGCCGCCGAGCGACTTTCGCACCGTCGCACCCCACGGCAGGCCCGGCCCGCCGGCGGGTCCCGCGGTGATCCCGGGATCACCGTCCCCGATGCCGACCATGCGATAGGCGCCGTTGGGCGCGACGGTCTCCACCGCCAGTTTGGCGGTGGAGTTGACCCCGACGAAGTCGAAGACCGCCTCCGCGCCGCGCCCGCCGGTCAGCTCCAGAATCTGCTTCGCGGCATCGTCACCGGCCAGGATGCTCACGTCCGCACCGCACGCCGCGGCCAGTTCCAGCTTCTCCGGCGCGGTGTCGACGGCGATCACGCGCACACCGCTGATCGCGTGCAGGATCTGCAAGGCCGCGTGCCCGAGCCCGCCGATGCCGATGGCGACCGCGGTGCCGCCGGGCCGCAGCACGTCCTGGGCGCCGCGAATCGCGTGGTAGGCGGTGAGCGCGGCATCGGCGACCGGGGCGGCCTGGAGGAAGTCGAGATCGCCGATCGGCACGAAAGTGCTTGCGGGAATGCGCACGTACTCGGCCATCCCACCCTCCATGGTGAGACCCGGGCACGGCGGCATGGCGACCCGGCCCGCCGCCAGGCAGACATTCTCGTTGCCGCTCACGCACTCCCGGCACACGCCGCAGGTCCAGAACAGGTACACCACCCCGCGCTCGCCGACCTCGCGCCCGCTCACATCCGAGCCGATGGCCTCGATGGTGCCGGCGATCTCGTGGCCGAGCGTGAGCGGATCCTCGCGCAGTTGGATCGGGAAGTTGACCAGGGTCAGGTCGGAGTGGCAGACGCCGGCCGCGCCGACCCGGATCAGCAGGTCGTTGGGGCCGATATCGGGAACCGGGATGTCGTTGACCACCACGGTTTCCGGGCCGGTCCACTGGAGTGCTCGCATGGCGCTTCCTCTGTGTGCTCGCGTCTGATCCTGCGCTTGTCGCCTGTGATCTGGCGCACAAGGTAGCATTCACTGTACAGACTGTCTAGCGAATGACGGAACGTCTAATTAACTTCCCCGAAAGCGTTCCGGGCAGCGAGACACCCGTCTAGGCTGCCGTCCCATGAGACAACCGCGGATCGCCGTCGTGGGCGCCGGAATCTCCGGGATCTGCATGGGCATCGCACTCCAGCGGGCCGGATTCACCGATTACACGCTGTTCGAGAAGGGCGCCGACTTCGGCGGCACCTGGCGCGACAACACCTATCCGGGCCTGGTCTGCGATGTGCCCTCGCGGTATTACCAATTCCGGTTCGCCATGAATCCCGAATGGACACAGCTGTATTCGACCGGGCCGGAGATCAAGGACTATCTCGTGCGGGTGGCGCGCGAGCACGGACTGCACACCCGTACGCGGTTCGGCATCGAGGTGACCGCGGCCGCCTACGAGGCCGGGAGCTGGCGCGTCACCACCTCCGACGGCGAGACCCGGGAGTTCGACTTCGTCATGTGCGCCACGGGATTCCTGCATCATCCGAATCGACCGGATATCCCGGGCTTGGGCGAATTCGCCGGGCCCGTGGTGCATTCGGCGCGCTGGGATCACAGCGTGGAGTTGAGCGGTAAGCGGATCGGGGTGATCGGGACCGGGTCCACCGGGACGCAGCTGGTGAGCGCGCTCGCGGGGCAGGTGCCGAAAGTCGTGCTGTTCCAGCGCACTCCGCAATGGATACTGCCCACGGTCAATCGAACGTACCGGCCCCTGTCGAAGGCGATCTACCGGCGGGTGCCCGCCCTGAGCGCGCTGGTCTACGGCGTGCATCGGATGATCTTCGCGGCGTTCTCGCAGGGGCTGGTGCATCCGGGTCGGATCCGCCGCTTCATCCAATGGGTGGTGGCGCGAAACCTCCGGTCGGTCAAGGATCCTGAGCTGCGGGCCAAGCTGACGCCGGACTATCAGGCCATGTGCAAGCGGCTGGTAGTGTCGGACCGGTTCTACGCCGCGGTGCAGCGGCCCGATGTGGAGCTGGTGACCAGCGGCATCGAACGGGTGCGTCCGGACGGGGTGGTGACCGCGGACGGCATCGTCCACGATCTCGACATGCTGGTGCTGGCAACCGGATTCGACTCCCACGCCTTCATGCGGCCGATAGCGATCACCGGCACCGCCGGGCGCACCCTGGACCAGGTCTGGGCCGACGGCCCGCGCGCCTTCGAAGGCGTCATGATGCCGGACTTCCCCAACCTGTTCATGCTGATCGGCCCGCACAGTCCCTTCGCCAACCATCCGCTGACGGCGGTCGCGGAAGCGCAGGCGTCCCGCATCATCGGCTGGCTGAAGCGCTGGCAGGCAGGCGAATTCGGCACCATCGCACCCACCCACGCCGCCACCGACCGCTACAACGCCCGCCTGCGAGCCGCCGCGCCCAGCACCGTCTGGACCACCGGTTGCAAGAGCTGGTACCTGGGCAAGGACGGCCTCCCCGAACTGTGGCCGTGGAGCCCCGGCCGCTACGAGAAGCTCATCCGCAGCGTCCCCGACCCGGCCGACTACCGGCTGGAACGAGCCGAGGTCCGAAAGTGAGTGCCCCCGTGCAGGTTTCCCTGATGCGCGGCCTGTCGCAGGTCGTCGGATGGTGGTCGTTCGGTCCCGCCCCGGACTGGGAAAAGGTCCGCCGCCGGGTGACGGCGGGTACCCGCTTCGTCACCGCGCCCGACGGGGTGACGGTCACCACCGGCACCCTCGGCGGCGTGCCGGCCGAAATCCTCACTCCCCGTTACGCTCCCACCGACTCCGCCATCCTCTATCTGCACGGCGGCGGCTTCGTCAGCGGAGCCCCCGCCATGCTCCGCCCGCTCACCGGCCCATTGGCGGCGGCCACCGGCACCACGATCTACGCCCTCGACTACCGGCTCGCGCCCGAACACCCCTACCCGGCCGCGATCGACGACGTCTTGGCGGCCTATCGCTCCCTGCTGGCTCGCGGCATACCCGCGGAACGCATTGCCGTAGCCGGTGATTCGGCGGGCGGCACCCTCACCTTGAACCTGGCCGAGCGCCTCCGCGCGAAGGGCTGGCCGCAACCCGCCCTGCTCACGATGATCTGCCCGGTCCTGGACTTCACCACCGGTTCCTCGGCCTTCCAGGGTGATTCGAAGCGAGAGCCGCTGCTCACCGGCGCGCTCATGCGGGCCTGCGTGGATGCCTACCTCCCCGGCATGCCGGAATCAGAGCGCCGAGCCCTCTCCCCCGTCCATCGCGACCTCACCGGCCTGCCGCCCATCGTCCTGCAATCCGCCGGAGACGATCTCCTCGCCGGGGACGCGCGCCGCTTCGCTGCCCATGCGGCCGAATCCGGTGCACCACTGCGGCATCGCGAATACCGCGGCCTGTGGCACGTCTTCCACGCCATGCCCATGAAACCGGCCCGCGAAGCCATCGCCGACCTGGCGAAGCCACTCACCGAGGCCCTGTACGGCCACCACACCGGCCACCGCTCAGGGGACTGAGGACACGCGAGTGTGAGCAGAAATCCCACATCTCATCCAGCTGCGCACCGGGCTCATGTGCCGGGCCACTCCCCCCGCTCCCCGTGTCGTATCTAGGACAGCAGCCGGTGCGCGGCGCCGATTGCCATGTCGCGCACCAGCTTCGCAGGCTGCTCCAGCATGCACAGGCTGGTGAGGGCGGCCAGCATCACCTGGCCCAGCAGATAGGCCATGTCGGCGCGCTCCTCGGCGGGAAGGCCATCGCCCATGATCTGGTCGAAGCGCTCCAGCATGATCGCGTACAGGGCGCGGCGTTCCCGGTCGGCAGTGCGATCGCCGGAGATGATGGCGGAGACCATGGCGGACATGAGCGGCAGTTCGGCGGCCGAGTGGTCGATGACGGCCGCCATGAGTTCGGCCATTTGCTCGGCAGCCGACCCGCCTGCGACCCGGATCCCGCCGCGCGCTTGCTCTTCGGCGATTTCCCGCGCCCACTCCACCCCGGCGGCGGTGAGCAGCTGATCCTTGCTGCCGAAGTACCGATACACGGTGGCCCGCGCCAGCTGCGCGTGATCGGCGACGGCATGCATGGTCACCGCCCCGTACCCACCGGCGCTCGCCAATTCGCGCGCCGCGATCAGCAGCCGCTGCCGCCGTTCCCGCTGACTGCTCGACAGCGGGTGCACGGTGGTGAAAGTGGCCGGAAGGGCACGCGTTGACATGGCCTCATTGTGGCGCAAGCGGGTGGCGGCCCTCATCGGCCACCCGGTGCGGCACCGCGAATTGCGCTCTGGCAGGCGGGATTCGCGGTGTTCGGGCGAGTGCTGGGGCAGGTGGGCTGTCGACAATTCGCCGGGCACCGGCGTCCCTGTCAGGCGAAGGCGCGGGCCAGAATCGGCGCGACGAACTCCTCCAGCATGGCGCGTTCCTCGTCGGCGTCGCGGCCGGGCGCGGCCAGCAGCGACACGATGATGCGGGTCAGCCAGCGGGCCAGGCGGCCGCGTTCGAGGTCGCCCAGCCCGGCCGGGGTGAAGAGGCTGGTCGCCAGGGATTCGATGACATCGGAGTCCTGGCTGATCTCGCCGGCGGGTCCGGCTTCCCCGGCCCGGAACCAGGCGATGAGCATGGGGTCGGCGCGCACTTCGCGCACCGCCGCCAGCATGGCTTCGACGATTTGCTGCGCCGGATCGGGTATCTCCCCGACCTCCGCCGCCACCCGGGCGGCGATGCGGCGGCTCTCGCGGTGCACGAAGGCCAGCCGCACGGCCTGCCGATTGTCGAAGTAGCGGTACAGCGTGGCCCGCGAGCAACCGGCCGCCTTGGCGATATCGCCCATGCCGACGCTGGTCACGCCGCGTTCGGCGAACAGCCCGGCGGCGGCGTCGAGAATCCGCTCGGCCGCCAGGTCGGCTCGGTCGGTCGCCAGCCAATCGCGGGTCATGCACTGTCCCTTCGGTATTCGCGGTCATCCCGCCCGGATGGGCTCAGGCGGTCACGTGGAACGGGACCGACTTGGGCCAGCGGACGTAATTTCCGTCCGACCAGACTACGTCGGCGAGATCGACGGTGAACTCCGGACAGCGCGCCAGCAATTCCTCCAGTGCGACCCGGGCCTGCATGCGGGCGGCGGCCGCGCCCAGGCAGTGGTGATGGCCGTGGCTGAAGGTCATGATCTGCTTGGGATTGCGCAGCACGTCGAGTTGTTCGGCGGTGGGGCCGTATTCGCGTTCGTCGTGATTGGCCGACGCGTAGAGCAGCAGCACGCGGCGACCGGCGGGGATGACGGTGTCGTGCAACTCCACGTCGCGGGTGGCGGTGCGGGCCAGGCCCTGCACCGGTGAGGTCATGCGCAGGAATTCCTCGACGGCGACGGTGATGCGGCTCGGATCCTCGACCAGCAGCCGGCGCTGATCGGGGTTGGCGCTGAGCAATTGCACCGCGCCGCCGAGGTTTCCGGTGGTGGTGTCATTGCCGCCGGTGATCATGGTGAAGGCGAAGCCGAGCATGGCGAGCAGGCCGTCGGTGTCGCCGTCGGCACCGATGCCGGAGGCCAGCATGTGCGAGATGGTGTCGTCGCCGGGTTCGTCGCGGCGGCGTTCGATCAATTGCGTGAAATAGCCTGCCATTTCGCCGATCACGGCCATCACATCGGAGCTGGCCTTGCTGATGTCGCCGCTGGAGATGGCGCCGCCGACGATGGCGAAGGTCCATTCGTCGAACTTGGCGCGATCGGCCTCCGGCACCCCGAGATAGTGGGCGACCACCATGGTCGGCAGCGGCTTCAGCAGTTCGGCGACGATGTCCCCGCCGCCGTCCGCCTTCAGCTTCTCGATGCGTTCGACGACGAACTTCCGGACCGCCGGCTCCACCGAATTCACCTGTCGCGGTGTGAATCCCGGGGAGACGCGGCGGCGGAAGTCGGTGTGTTCGGGCGGGTCCATGAAGACGAAGGGCCGCAGCATGCCGCCGCCGATGGCATCCATGCCGATGTAGTCGAGGGTGAGGCCGGAGGCCGAGGAGAAGGTCTGCGGGTCGCGGGCGGCCGCGTAGACGTCGGCGTGCCGGGACAGCACGAAGTAGTCGTCGGATTCGCGGCCTTCGGGGACCACATGGTGGACCGGATCGTGCTCGCGCAGTGCGGAATACATGGGCCAGGGATCACGCCAGGTTGCGCCGGAGCGTGGTTCGAACCGGACCGCATGAGACGCCGTTGAACTCATGCATCGACGGTAAGACAAATATCCGATATTGTCTAGAACAGGTTTCAGTCTTGACCTCGGACCAGCTGGAAGGTGAATTCGCTGTCGCCGATCCGCAGCCGCGCGCCATCGGCCAGAATCGCGCTGTCCACCACCCGGATTCCATCCACGAACACCCCGTTCGAGGAGCTCAGATCCTTGAGTACGTAGGTGAGCCCGTTATCGACCACCAGCGCGTGATGGCGGCTCACCCGGCCGTCGGCCAAGGCGATGTCGTTGTCGGAGAGCCGGCCGATCCGGGTGACGGTGCCGACGATGGGGAACACCTGCCCGTCGCGGCCGCGCAGCATCGCCTGCGGTTCATGCCAGCTGCGATCGACGATGGTGGTGGCGCGGGTCGCCGACGCGGCGCCGGCCGCACGGATACTGAGCGAATCCTGGCGCAGGATACGGGCTTCCAGCTCCCGGATGCGCGGACCCGGGTCGATGCCGAGTTCGTCGGCGAGCACCGCGCGCAGGCGGCGGGCGGCATCCAGGGCGTCGGACTGGCGGCCGGCCAGGTAGAGCGCGGTGATCAACTGCTCCCACAGCGATTCCCGCAGCGGGTGATCGCGGACCAGCAGGGTGAGTTCGGAGACCACGGCATCGGCGCGGCCCTGGGCGATATCGGCCTCGGCGCGGGCTTCGATGACGCCGATCCGCTCATCGTCCAGGGCCACCGCGTAGGCGTCGGCGAAACCCAGGCCGCGCAGGTCGGACAGGACGGGGCCGCGCCATTGCGCGAGAGCGTCGGAGAGGGCTTCGGCGGCCGCGGCGAAACGTCCGGCGGCCAGGGCGCGCAGGCCGTTCTCGCGGCGGATGCGGAAGCGGAAGACATCGCAGGCGGCGTCATCCATCACGATGCGATAGCCGGTTCCCATGTGCTGCAACATGTTCCGGGCATCGATGCCGCCGTCGCGCAGGGGTTTGCGCAGGTTGGAGACGATGGCGTGCAGGCTGACCCGGACGTCGGGCGGCTGGTTCTCCTCCCAGACGGCGGCGGCCAGCGCATCTACAGATACCGGACGGTTGGCATGAATTGCCAGGTAGGCCAGCACCGCCCGCTGTTTGGGTCCGCCCAGCTGCTGCGCCACGCCATCGATGGTGAGCTCCACCGGACCCAGCACCCCCACCTGCGCCCGCACCTCAGCCATCGGCAACTCCTCACCATCGCCCCCGGTCCGACCTCCGCCACTGTAACTTCCCGGCAGGCCCCTCGCCCCCCGGTTTCACGGCAGTAGTCGCTGCTCCTTGGCCACCGCCACGGCGGCCGCCCGCGTCTCCACCGAGAGTTTGTCGTAGATGCGGGCCAGGTGGGTCTTCACGGTGGCCTCGCTGATGTGCAGGGCGCGGGCGATCTCGCGATTGCCGAGACCGTGCGCGAGCTGGGCGAGAATATCGAGTTCGCGCGGGGTGAGGGTGGGGCGCGGGCGGCGCATCTGGGTCATGACGCGGTCGGCCACCGGCGGGGACAGGGCGGTACGGCCTTGGGCGGCAGCGTGAATGGCGGCGAAGAGCTCCTCGGGGCGTTCGGCCTTCAGCAGATAGCCGGTGGCTCCGGCGGCGATCGCGCGGGTGATGTCGGCGTCGGTGTCGAAAGTGGTCAGCACCAGCACGTACGGCGGATTCGGTAACGCACAGATTCGCCGGGTCGCCTCGATGCCGTCCATATCCGAGCCGAGTTGCAGGTCCATCAGCACCACATCGGGTGCCACGGTTCCGGCCAGCGCCACCGCCTCGCCGCCGCTACCGGCCTCGCCCACCACCTCGATCCCAGGCGCGCTCGAGAGCAGCGCCAGCAGGCCCGCGCGCACCACGGCGTGGTCATCGCAGATCACCAGGCGCACAGTGGTTTCCGGTGTGCTCACGCTTCCTCCAATGGAACGACGGCCGACAGGACGGTGCCCTCCCCCGGCACGGATTCGATGGTGAGCCGGCCACCCAACTGCCGCAGCCGCGCTCGCATGGCGGGCAGGCCGTGACCGCGCTGCTCACCGCTCACCGTCGCGGCGGGATCGAAACCGCTGCCGTCATCGGCGATATCGAGCACCACCTGATCGCCCAGATAGGTCAGCGTCAAGGTCACCGTGTTCGCCGCCGCATGCTCCCGCGCGTTCGCCAGCGCCCCCTGTGCGATACGCAGCAATGCCGCCTCCACCTGGCTCGGCAGCGCACCCGGATCGCCATCCACGTGCACTCGGACCACCGGTGCGGCGGCCGCTGATTCCCCTGTCGCGGCGGTCGTCTCGGGCGTCGCCGCTTTTCGGTGGGGCGCAGTAGGTTCTCCGCTTACAGCCCCGAGATCCGCATCGCGGGTGGCCGGCGGGTCCGACTGGGCGGCAAAGTAATTCGTGTGCCGATCCGATATCGAGGTCTCGCGCTGGGCCAAGGCGCGCAGGGCGGCGGGCAGGGAACCGCCGGCGGCGAGATCGGCGGGGGCGAGATCGTGGACGAAACGGCGGGCCTCGGTGAGGTTCTGCTCGGCGACGGCCGCGGCGGTGCGGATGTGGGTGCGGGCGCGCGCGGGGTCGGTGTCCCAGATGCGGTCGGCGGCTTGCAGCAGCATGCGCTGACTGGACAGGCCCTGGGCCAGGGTGTCGTGGATCTCCATGGCCAGGCGCTGGCGTTCGGCCAGCGTGCCCGCGCGGCGTTCGGTGGCGGCGAGTTCGCGGCGGGTGGCGCGCAGATCGGCGATGAGCGCGGCCTGCTGTTCGGTCTGGCGGCGCATGCCGACGAACAGGGCGGTGCTGATGGCCGCCACCGCCGGGGGTGCGAGCAGCAGATTCGGGTCCGCCCATCCGGCCAGGCGCGCCTGGGTGATGACGATCAACGCGGTCGAGGCCGTGACCAGGGCGAGGGCGGCGCGCAGCGGAAGAATCCGCAATCCGGTGTACAGCAGCGGCACGGCGCACCAGGCGAAGCTGGGTGCGAGCAGCACCAGCACCACCCATGTGCCCACCAGCAGTGCGAACCACAGGATGCGGCGTGACCCGCGCAGTTCGCTGACCACGTACAGCACCGCCAGTACGACGGCCAGCACCAATACCCAAGGGGCGCGCGGACTGTCGTGATGCCGCAGGAAATAGCGCAGCACCGAGGCCGCCAGCAACACGTAGAACGCGCAATGCACGATGGTGCCGAGCAATCGGGAATCGGCGTGCTCCCGCTCGTCTACCGTCACCCGGTCACCTCCTCTGACACGTTCAGCTGGGCAAACACTGTCATTCTGCCGCCCTTTCGCGGCGCGCGTATCAGCCGATCGGCTGATACCGGGGTCCGCCATCTCGCGCGCCACGACCACCCGGTGAGCCGATGGCAAACCGCCCGCATCGCACCAGGATCGATGGTGCACCGGTTGCGAACCGCACCCGGCCCGGCTCGCCGGAGACCGGGCCCCGCCCGATATCGCGGCGCGGGCCGAACTGCCGCCGCACATGCAGATCCGCACTCCCGACCGGAGTGCACGCCGAATCGAAGGAGCACGCCATGTCCGAAATCAAGCTGGCGAAGTCGACCCGTACTCGCCTCATCATCGGCGGCGCGGCCGTGGCCGTGGTGGCCGCCGGCGCGATCGGCGTGGTGTCGGTGAACGCCCAGAATCCGGATCCGGGTGCGCGCACCCCGGTGGTGGCCGATGCCGCCGACGCCAATCTGACGACCAGCACCCATCTCTCGATCTCCGCCGCCACCAAGGCCGCCCAGGCCGCCCTCGATGCCGCGGTGAAGGAGAACCAGCACGTCACGGTGGCTGTCGTGGACCGCAACGGCAATACCGTCGTGGTGCTGCGCGGCGACGGCGCGGGCCCGCAGTCCTACGATTCCGCCCAGCAGAAGGCGTACACCGCCGTCTCCTGGAACGCCACCACCTCCACCCTCGCGAAGCGCCTGGACTCGGCTCCGCATCTGGCCGATATCCCCGGCACCCTCTTCCTCGCGGGCGGCGCACCCGTCGATGCGAAGGGTGGCGCGCCGATCGCCGGGATCGGCGTGGCGGGTGCGCCCAGCGGGGACCTCGACGAAAAATTCGCCCAGGCGGGCGTAGCGGCGCTTGCCGGTTGATCCCGCAACCGCGCTCCGTCGCGGTACCAACCCAGTTCGCTCGTCCTCGTACTCAGGGGGTCAGGCGGTAGACGGCCATATTGCCGATGACGGTTTCGGGGTAGTTGGCCTTGACCCAGGCGGTGATTCGAGCCGAGGTCGACTGGTCTTCTTCGCGGCGTTGCTCTTCCGGGCCGCCGGTGGGGTTGGCGGACGGCTGTCCGGCGGTTTCGGCTTCGCCACCCTGTTGGTTCTGCTGGCGCTGGCGGACGAGGAAGTAGCCGATCTCACGGTCGGCTACGTATTGCTGGAATTGTTCGAGGGTGGGGAAATCGTCGCGGCCGCTGAAGCCGCCTACGGCGAGTAGCGGTGCACCGGTTTGCAATTCGAGGGCGCTGACATCGGAGGCGCCGACCGCGGCCGCGGCCCAGCGGGTTCCGGCGGTGGTGATCAATTCGGAGATTTGCGGGTCGAGTGGGGTGTTGCCGAGGCGGGTGGGCGTGCGGCTGTTGCGCGGCGGACCGGCCACCGGGCTGCCGCCGGAGTGCGGCTGGGCGACGGTCTCCACCGCGTAGGCGGTAGGCGCGACGAGTACGGAAAGCAGTGCGGCTGCGGCGATTACGCGAGTGGCGCGGCGCGATCTGGACGGCAGCAGCAGGAATGCGGCGGCGGCTATCGCGGCGGCGAGTACCGCCCAGCGGAGGGTGGGGAGCCAGTCCGGGGTGCGGCGGAGCAGGACGAAGGCCCAGCCGCCGGTGAGGACGAGCGTCGCCGCGAGGGTGGCGCGGGCGGCGGGATGTGCACGGCGCGACCACAATTGGGTTGCGCCGATCGCCACCAGGGCGGCCATCGCGGGGGCGAGGGCGATCGAGTAGTACGAATGGAAGCTGCGGCTCATGGTGCTGAGCACCAGCGCGGTGACCAGCAGCCAGCCGCCCCAGAGCAGCAGGGCGGCACGGACGCGGTCGGTGCGGGCGGCGCGACGGGTGAGCCAGAGGCCGGCGAGCAAGGCGATGACGGCGGCGGGCAGCAGCCAGGAGAATTCGGTGCCGAGTTCACCGGTGAAGAGCCGGGTAACACCGGGCTTGCTGCCGAATCCCGCCATGCCGCGCGGGAATTGACCGCCCCCGGTCGAAGGGAGTTCGCCACCGGTCGCAGGAACGCCACCGCCGGTCGCGGGGGCAGCGCTGTCGGTCGGGGAGATGCCATTGCCGGTCGCGGGCTGGTAGTTGGGCATACCGCCGCGGCCGTTGTTGCCGAGGATGCGGCCGACACCGTTGTAGTCGACCGCGAGTTCCCACAGGCTGTTGGTGGTGGATCCACCGATGTAGGGCCGGGACCCGGCGGGCCACAACGCGACCAGGGCGACGTACCAGCCGGATGAAATCACCAGCGCCGCTGCCGCGGTCAGCAATTGCTTGATGCGCAGACCGACCCCGCCCGCACCCGCTACGAGTACCACCAGGCCCAGGCCGGGCAGGATCAGGAACGCCTGCATCATCTTGGTCAGGAAGCCGAAACCCATGAGCACACCGGCCGCGACCAGCCAGCCGGTGCTCGCCGACCACCACTTCGCGCCCTCGGCAGCCACGGCCCGGACCGTGCAGTACGCGGCCGCGACGAGCAGCAGCATCAGCATGGCATCGGGGTTGTCGTAGCGAAACATCAAGGCCGCCACCGGGGTAACCGCGAAGGCGATACCGGCGAGCAGGCCCGCGGCCGGTCCCGCCCATCGGCGCACGCTCGCCACCAGCAGGCCGACCGCCGCCACGCCCATGAGCGCTTCGGGCACCAGCATCGACCACGAGTTGAAGCCGAATACGCGCCCGGACACCCCCATCACCCACATGGCGACGGGCGGTTTGTCGACGGTGATGGCGTTCTGCGAGTCCAGGGACGCGAAGAGCAATGCCTTCCAGCTCTGCGTCCCGGCTTGCACCGCCGCCGCGTAGTACTGGTTCGTCCAACCCGCCCCGCCGAGGCCCCACAGATACAGCACCGCGGTGCTCACCAGTAGCGCGAGCGTGGCCGGCCGCTCCCAGCGCGGATGGCCGGGCGGCCCGGAAAACCATCCCGCCCAACGTGACACCCCATCCGCCCGGTGCGGCAGCGCCTCATCCGAAACACCGGTCATGGCCGTCATCCGCAACCCTTTCCGCCGACCCACTCCGCTACCCGACTCGCGGAGCCTAGGGCCGGCGAATGCGATCTTCCTGCGCCTCGGCTGGGAGTTCGCTGGGAACCCGGACATGACGACGCCGCGGCAAGCTTCAGCTCGCCGCGGCGTGAAAGCCCTTGCGGGAACGGGACTCAGTGGTGGGCGGTGGCCAGGGTGAAGGCGGCGGTGCGGACGACATCACCGTGCTTGAAATCGAGGAAGAGACGGTAGGTGCCGGGACCGGGAACCACGGTGTGGAAGGTGATGTCCGGGCCGGGCGCGGTAATGCCGTCGCCGGGTTCGCCGTTCGGGTGGACGTGCACGTAGGCGAGGTCACCGGCACGCAGGGTGACCAGGTGGCCGAAGGCGGCGAGGTAGGGCTGGAGGTCGGTGACCGGCTCGCCGTTCTTGCGGACGGTGAGGGTGAGCAGCCGGCCTTCGCCCGCGACGAGATCGCCGTCGAGGGTCACCTCGTAGTCGTCCACGATCGCGGTGCGGTCGGCGGCCGGAACGGGCCGCGGGTCGTACTCGCCGGGGATGGCGAAGTCGGCGCCGAGGGTGATGGTCTTGCCGAGCGCGGTCGGCGCGATATCGGTGAAGGCGCGGTAGGCGCCCGCGGCCGGCAGGTTCAGCGTGACCTGCCAGGTGCCGTCGGCGGCGAGTTCCGGGTGTACATGCCAGAAGCCGGTGAGCTCGCGCTGCACGACGATCAGATGCAGGCGGCGATCGTGGATGTCGTCGTACGCGGTGACGGGCTGGCCGTCCGGGCCGAGGATCCGGAAGCGGAAGTCGATTTCGCCTGCGGCGGTGATGGTTTCGGCCAGGTCGAGGGTGTAACCGTCCTGGGTGACCTGCAACCCGCCGGGAAGCCCGCCCCCGTGCGCGGCGTGACCGGCGTGCGCGCCGTGGGCGGCGTGCGCGGCATGTCCGGCGTGCGCGCCGTGGCCCGCACGGTCGCCATGCGCAGCGTGTTCGCCATGCGCAGCGTGATCGGCGTGCGCAATGTGATCGCCGTGGGCCGCGTGGTCGATATGTGCCGCATGCTTGCCGTGCGCGGCGTGGGCCGCATGGTCGGCGTGCGCCGCGTGATCACCATGACCGGCGTGTGTGTGGTCGCCGTGGGTGGCAGCCGGGGTGGCATTGTGGGTGGTGTGTGCGTTGGTGGTCATTGCCCCAGCCTCTTTCGGTGATCTTGTTCGTTGCCTGACACCGAGAAAGTTAATACCCCCCAGGGGTATACGCAACCCTTGCGGCTGTGAAGCACGTCACCGGGGTTCGGATCACGTTGACGGCAACCGTCGTCACCACCCGTCCGTTCGAGGATCGTCGAACCCATGGCGAGCGAGAGTGCTGATCGGACAACCCTGTTCGCGGTAGGTATCGAACTGGACGGTGCGGCCTTTCACCCCGCAGACACCTTGCGAAAACGGGTGCACGCCGCGGAGAACGCGGGCTTCACCTTCGCGACCTTCGACGATTCCCTGGCACCCGCGGTTGCCGTCCCGGGCGGCCGGATCGACGCCGTCACCCGCGCGGCTTTCGTCGCACCCCGGACCAGCACCCTGGGCCTGGTCCCGGTGGCCGCACCCACCTATGCCGAGCCCTTCCACCTCTCCTCACAGCTCGCGACCCTCGATTACGCCTCGCGCGGCCGAGCGGGCTGGCTGGCCGCCGACGATCCCGCCACCGCCCGCGCCTGGGGTGCGCGAGAGCTGCGCACCGAGGACGAAATCCGCCGGGAGCGAGTCGATTCCATCGAGGTGGCGCGGCGGCTCTGGGACTCCTGGGAGGACGACGCGGTGGTGCGCGACTACGCCGCCGGCAAATTCCTGAACCGCGACAAACTGCACTATGCCGATTTCATCGGCGCGTCCTTCGCGGTGAAGGGCCCGGCCATCGTGCCCCGTCCGCCGCAGGGGCAGGTCGTCGTCTTCGCCTACGAGACAACGGGTTCCGATGGCGTCGATGTCGCACTGGTGAGCGGCGCGACGGTGCCGGATGCCCTGGCCGCGGTGGATCAGGCACGCACCTCCGGCGTCCCCCGGGTGCTGGTCGATATCGACATCGCGTTGGTCGACTCCCCGCCGCCTTCGAATTCTACTGCACGCCTGCACTTCTCGGGCTCGACGGCCGACCTCACCACCCTGCTGACCGATCTCGCCGCCCGCGCCGACGGCGTGCGCCTGCATCCGGCCGCCATCGACGAGGACCTTCCGGCGTTGTCCCGCTACGTGCTTCCCGCCCTGCTGCGTTCCGGCCTGGCGCACCGCCCGGTCCCCGGTTCGACCCTGCGCGCCAACCTCGGTCTCCCCCGCCCCGTCAATCGTTTCGCCAAGGAGCTCAACCGATGACCGAGGTCCCGTTCCCGCGCGCCCAGGTGCATTTCGGCGTCTTCTTCCAGGGCGTCAATCACTCCACCATCTGGTCGGATCCGAGCAGCGGTTCGCAGATCGATTTCGAGACCTTCCGCCGCGTCGCCACCACCGCCGAGCGCGGCCTGTTCGACGCCTTCTTCCTGGGCGAGGGGCTGCGCCTGCGCGAACAGGACGGGCAGCTGCTCGATACCGATATCGCGGGCCGCCCGGATGCCATCACCCAACTGGCGGCGCTGGCGGGCATCACCTCCCGGATCGGCCTGGTGGCCACGCAGAACACCACCTACAACGAGCCCGCCGATCTGGCCCGGCGGCTGGCCTCACTGGATGTGCTCTCCGGCGGCCGGGCCGGTTGGAACGCCGTCACCACCGACAATGCCTGGACGGGTGAGAATTTCCGGCGCGGCGGGTTCCTGGATCACGCGCTGCGATACGAGCGCGCGGCCGAATTCCTGAGTGCCGCCAGGGAAATCTGGGATGCCTGGGACCAGGACTCCGGTACCGCGCGCACCGTCGAACGCGAGACGGCGCACTTCCGGTTCGCCGCCACCCCGACGGTGCCGCGCAGCGCCCAAGGCCATCCGGTGATCTTCCAGGCCGGCGTCTCGCCCGCCGGACGCGATTTCGCGGCCGCGCACGCCGAAGTCATCTTCTCCCCCTTCGGAACCCACTTCGAACCCGCCCGCGAATTCGCGACCGATATCCGCACTCGCCTGGTCGCCGCCGGTCGTCCCGCCGACGACATTCGCATCCTGCCCGGCACCCAGATCGTGCTGGCGGAGAACGAATCCGAGGTGGCGGAGAAGAAGCGCTGGGTGCTGGAGAACCAGATCACCGGCGCGACCGCGCTGTCGCTGGCCGGTCAGGTGTGGGGCAAGGACCTCTCCCACCTCGATCCCGATGGTCCGCTGCCGTCGGAAGACCCTGAACCGGCCAAGATTTCGGGCACCCGCGGCGCGCAACGCGACGGCCAGGATCGGGCCGCCATCGCCGCGCAATGGCGGGAACTGGCCGAGACCAAGCGGCTCTCGCTGCGTCAGGTCGCCGTGGAGACCACCGCCCGTTTCGGCTTCGCGGGCACTCCGGGACAGGTCGCCGACGAGCTCACCCGCTGGGTCCGGCACGGCGCGAGCGACGGCTTCAACATCACCCCGTACCTGGTGCCCACCGGCCTGGACGAAATCGTCGAACTGCTGATTCCCGAACTCCAGGACCGGGGTTCGTACCGTACGAGCTACCTCGGCGCGACCCTCCGCGATCACCTGGACCTACGCCCACCCCTCAGCCGCCGGTGAGCTCCGGCAATTCGGGCAACTCACCGGTGGCGTACCGGGCGTAGGTCTGCACCGGCGTCACCGTGATGACATCCGCGACCGCCACCAATTCGGCCGGCACCAGCCCGCGCTCGAAATGCTCGACGCTGGGCACGATCACGGCTTCGAGGGAGAGCCGGGAAACCAGCATGCGCAGCCGGTGCAGCGGGCGATCGGTGAGCGGGCCGAACACCACCGTCTTGCGCAGGTCGTAGCCCAGCCGCTGCGCCACCCCGCGGATCTGCGCTTCGTCCCACTCCTGCCGAGCCCCGGAAATGTCGCTCCGCAACCATCCGATGGCATTCGGTTCCGTTGTCATGGCTAATCCTCGAGCAGGTCCGCGGCCGAAGTCGGTCGCCGACTTCAACGTTCATCCATGGCACGCGATCGATCGATGGCGTGCGGTGGGGAAATTAGTGGGCAATCGAGGGTCATGGCGGCGCGGCAAATCCCTGGAAGACCTATTCTCGGAAGAGGTCCAGCAAGAGGAGCCGCAAGCCGTGACCGGTCGTAATGAGCTGCTCGTCGAAGCTCGGCTGCGCATGGAGTCACCCGGATCGCCCGGCCGATCGATGACCCGCCGGGAGTTGGCGGACGCCGTCAACGACCATGTGCTGCGGTCCACCGGCAAGCGCGGCGCGGTCGACGAACGGCATGTCGGCAAGTGGGAGCGAGGCGAAACGACATGGCCCAGAAGGCATTACCGGGCCGCCCTGCGCGCGGTCCTGAACGTGACCACCGATGCCGATCTCGGTTTCAGCGCCGGCCTTCCGACAGCGGATGACGAGCGCGTGAACCGCAAGCAGTTCCTCTCCAGCGCACTCGTGGTGACCACGAACGCGGTGCTGGCCAATGCCGCGCCCACCGAGACCGAACTGATCGACACCATGGCCGGGCCGACCGCCAACTACCGGCGGATGGAGTCCTCGGTGCCGTCGGATCGGCTGGCGCCGGTGGTGGACGCGCACCTGAATCTGGTGACCGGGGTGGTGCGGGACCGGTTGCGCACCTCCGGCGGCTTCCGGGTGCTCTCCGAGATCGCCGGGCTGGCAGCGTGGTTGGCGGCCGATCGCGGGGACGACGCGGCGGCGCGGCGGCGGTATGTGGAGGCCATCCGGCATGCGGAGCGGACGCATCACCCGCTGCTGGTGTCGTATATGACGGCGAGCCTGGGGCATTACGCGGTGGAGATGGGGGACGGGCGCGCCGGACTGGTGCTGTTGCGCACCGCCGCCGGCCAATTGGGCCGGGACGCGCCGGACAGCGCGACGGCCTGGCTGACCTCGCTGCTGGCCATCGCCCATGCCGCGACCGGGGACCGGCAGAACGCCCTCGCGGCCTTGCGGCGGGCCGAGCGATTGGTGGAACGACAGCGCGGAGAACCGCGGTGGCCGTGGGTTTTCGCCTTCGACGCGCGGAAGGCGGCGCGGTATCAAGCCAGCGCGCTGACGCGGCTCGGCGACAATCGCGCCGCGCACCTGGCCTTCGAACTCGCCGACAGTGCGCTGACCGCCGAGAAACCGCGAGCGCTGGCCAAGGTGGAGCATGCGCAGGTGCTGGCGCGCAGCGGCGATATCGAGGGCGGGTGCACGCTCGCCGCCGAGGCGCTCACAGTCGGGCTGGCCTATCACAGTGAGCGAATCACCCGCACCGCCAGGGCATTCCGGGCCGGGCTGCCCGCGCGTACCGTCGAGGCCAGGGCGCTGGACGACGCCCTCGCCACGCTGTACGGACGAGATGAGCAATGACGCGCATCGCCATCACCGGACATCGCGGATTGCCCGCGCCGACGCTCGCATCGATCGATGCCGCGCTGCGCGCCGAGGTCTCCGGCCGGGATACGGGTGACCTGGTGGGCGTGAGTTGCCTTGCGGACGGACCGGATTCGCTGTTCGCGTCGGCGGTACTGGACGCCGGCGGGCGGCTGGAGGTGGTCATTCCGGCGCACGCATATCGCGAGAGCCTGCCCCCCGAACACCATGCCACCTACGATCGGCTGCTCGCCGCGGCAGATTCGGTGACCCAGCTGGAATTCCGGGAATCGGCTCCCGAGGCGCATCAGGCGGGCAGCCTGCGCATGCTCGACGAGGCGGATGAACTGCTCGCGGTATGGGATGGGGAACCGGCGCGCGGGTTCGGCGGCACTGCCGATGTAGTGGCGGCGGCCCGCAGCCGCGGCCTGCCGATCACCCGGATCTGGCCGCCGGGCGCGCAACGGGATTGATCCCGGCCACGTCATCCACCGGGCGGAGGTACGGGTCTTGGGCGTCAGCGACGGGCTGGGCGGCCGCCACCGAGTCGAAGCGCCGCCGCGCCGGGGCCGAAGAAGGCGATCAGCAGCAGGCCGACGCCGAAGGCCGAAGCCGCTTGCCCGCCATTGCCGTACGCGTCCCACCAGCGGTCCGGACTGCCCGCCGCGTGCACGAAGATGTAGGCGTAGGCCATCATTCCCGCCCCGAACAGCCCCGCCGCGAAGGTGTACGCGCCCAGGATCAACAGCACCCCGACGATCAGCTCGAACAATCCCGCCCACCAATAGGGCCATTCGCCGGGCGTGGCCTGCGGGCTCACATTGGGCCAACCGGCCAGCGCGGAAGTACCGGAGAACACGAAGTTCACGCCCAGCACCAAACGCGCCAGCAGCAGTACATAGGGCCGGAGTTCCTGTGCATGACCATCATTGCCCGCCATCAGCTACCTCTCAGCGTCACGAGTTCACCTGGTTCGACGGGTGCACACCGCCGGCTGAGCGATTGTCGCAATCCTGCCGCGAACAGAGCGGGAGGACGCGGTAACGTGCGAGTAGGTGTGAGCCATCCCCCACCGACTTGACCTCAACCATGGTTGAGGAAACAGGATGAGGGAACCCGCGGCCCCGCCCAGCCACGTACACCCCCGAGGACGGGGTCGCGGGATTCCTCCCCGACAGCAGGAGGACGAACATGACGAGTGCGCCCATCGTCGTCGCCATCGACGAATCCGCCGGGTCCGCCGTGGGCTGGGCGGCCCGGACCGCCGCACTGCATCACGCGCCCCTGCATCTGCTGCGCGTACTCGAGGTGACCGCCGCCGAGGGGCTCGGCCTGGGCGGGGTGCTCACCGAATCCGATTACGAACGCCTGGAGGAGCACGGCCGCTGGCTGCTGGAGACCGCCGCGCTCACCGCGGCGACGGCCTCCGCGGAGGTCGCGATCACCACCGAACTCGCCCCGGGCATGGTCGCCCCCACCCTGATGGAACGCTCCGAGAAGGCCCGGATGGTGGTCACCGGCGCCCGCCCCGCCGGCACCCTGCGCCGCGCGCTCCTCGGCTCGGTCAGCTCCGCACTAGCCCGCCGCGCGCACTGCCCAGTCACCGTCATCCGCGACGGCGTGGTGCTCCCGCCCGACACCCCCACCCGCCCGGTGGTGGTCGGCGTGGACGGCACCGCGGTGAGCGAACCGGCCCTGGCCGCCGCCTTCGACGAAGCCGCCGCCCGCGGCGTCGATCTCATCGCGCTGCACGCGGACGGCAACAGCGAAGAGGACGCGGGGAACGAGGATTACGTCCTCGCCGAGAGCCTGGCGGGCTGGCAGGAGCGCTACCCCGAGGTCCGCATCCAACGCGAAGTGGCGCACGACCGCCCCGAACGCTCCCTGCTCGAATGGTCCACCGGCGCACAACTACTCGTGGTCGGCACGCGCGGCCGCGGCGGCTTCGCCGGCAAGGTCTTCGGCTCCACCAGCCAGTCGCTACTGCTGTCGGTGGAGTGCCCGATCATGGTCGTCGGGGGTGAGTGACACGCGGATCGCGAGTTCGGCGAGTACGCGCGCGGCGTCCACGCTGCCCCGAATGCCCGGGAAGGCATTGATATCCACGATCAGCGGCGTCCCGTCCACTTCCAGCAGGTCAACGCCGTAGACCTCCAGATCGAAGACCTCGCCCACCCGCAGCGCGAGGTCCGACCACGGGTGCGGGCCGTCGACCGGCACATCCGGAACCTTCGGCCCCGCGGCCAGTTCCGAGCGGCGGCGGGCGGCGAACACCCGGCCCGCGACCACCCAGAGCTTGTGGTCCCAGCCGTCGCCGGGGACGAAATCCTGTAGTACCACGGGCTCTTCGGGCCAGGCGGCGGCGAGGGCGTGCAGTTGTGCCAGGTCGTCGATGCGGGCCACCAGGTCGTCGCGACGGCTGCGGCGGCTCTTCACCACCAGCGGACGGTCGATGGCGGTGAGCTCGCGCAAGGCGCCCGGCGCGGTGGTATTCGGAAACGGGAGGCCGGCCGCTTCGGCCAAGTGCGCCATACGGATTCGATCCTGGCAGAACTCGGTGGCGGCGGCGGAGTTGAGAACCGGGACGCCGCGTTCTTCGAGAGCACGAGCCAGCGCGATGGCCGCCGGTGTGCGCGCCTTCAGCAGGTAGACGTCCGCGGGGTCGGCGGGTAGGACGGCGTCCGGGTGCAACTGCTCGACGCAATGACCATCGGCGCGCCAGATCCCGGTGGCGGCGGCCAGCAGCGGATGAACCGAATTCCCGGTCAGCAGACCGATTCTCACAGGGCCCGGACCGCCAGCTGCGGATCCACCGGAACCGGCCAGTCCGCGCCCGTCCTGGCCAGCTCGACGATCGCGCGGGCGACGGTGGCCACGGCATCGGGGACCTGCCGGAAGCTCGGAAAGTCGTTGACGTCCACCACGACCGGGCCGTCGGGACCGATCACGATATCGACGCCGAACAGGTCGAGGCCGAACACCTCGCCCACCCGGGCGGCGATGGTGCGCACCTCCCGGCTCAACCGCACCGGGCGATCGGCGGCTCCGGCACCGGCCAGCGGCGAGGTGCGCTCGGTGCCGAACAATTGGCCGCGCACGCTGTAAACCTTCAGGTCCACACCGGAATTCGGCACATACGGCTGCGCGATGTGGACGCCTTCGACCGTGTCCTCGTCGATCATGGCGGCCAAATGCTCGGGCCGCCGGATCAATCGCACGCCCCGGCCGGAACTGCCGTCGGCGGGCTTGACCACCAGGGGATACCGCGCGCCCGAAACCCGCGCCAGATCGCAGAGCCGCGCCGCCGCCCAGGTCGCCGGCACCGGCAGCCCGCTGTCGGCCGCGATCATGGCCGCCTGCACCTTGTCCCGCACGCCCCGAATGGATCTCGCGTCGTTCACCGTGGTCAGGCCGGCCGCCGCGGCCGCCTCCAGCAGCCCCAGCCCCGGTCCGCCCGATACCGTCTTCAATACCCACGCGTCGTGCCGCCCGCGCCGCACCAGCCCGCCCAGATCCAGCAGTTCCGCGCCCGGCCGCACCACATCCACGCGATGCCCCCAGCCGATCAACTGCCGCGCCACGTCCAATGGCATTCCATCGTGGCGATACTGCTCCTCCACCAGGAAGCAGAATCTCATCCGCGCGGCCATAACATCTCCCCGTCCCCGCGGTGTCGTTCACCACTGCGGCCCAAACTTTTTGGCGATTGCCCTGCCAAGATCATCCGTTCTACACCCGAAAGCGCAACAGCGCGCGGGACGCCGGTGCCGGCCGGCGCGCGGCGTGACCGGCGGCCGCGCCGCGCGGAGCGGAAAACGGATGGTTTCTGTCGGACCCCCCAGGAATACTGACGGCGACCCGATGAGTTGAGCGAACAGAACCCGTCTGTACCTATATGGCCGCATGATGGTGGGTTCGGATACTCGCCGTGGGCCACCCGCCGCCCGACCCGCACCTGTACCGGAGGTTTCCGAATGCCCGCCGACCTATCCGTCCGATCACCCGGACGGACGCCGACCGTCATCCGGTTACTGGTGCTCGCGACGTTCGTGGTGATCCTGAACGAGACGATCATGATCAATGCGATCCCGCGGCTGATCACCGATCTGAAGGTCACCGAGAGTGCCGCCCAATGGGTTTCGACCGCGTTCATGCTCACCATGGCGGCGATCATCCCGGTCACCGGATGGTTCCTACAGCGGGTGACCACCCGTCGCGCGTACGCCATCGCCATGGGCGTGTTCATCGCCGGTACCGCGCTGTCGGCGGTCGCCCCCACCTTCGCGGTGCTGCTGCTGGGCCGCGTGGTGCAGGCCGGCGGCACCGCGGTCATGATGCCGCTGTTGATGACCACGCTGATGACCGTGGTCCCGGAGACCGATCGCGGCCGGGTCATGGGCAATGTCACCCTGGCCATTTCGGTGGCTCCGGCCATGGGCCCGGTCATTTCCGGTCTGGTGCTCCAGGTCGGTTCCTGGCGTTGGCTTTTCGTGCTGGTGCTGCCCATCGCGGGTGCGGTGACCTGGCTGGGTCTGCGCAAGCTGGACAATATCGGTGAACCACAGGCCGGTTCCATCGATTGGCTGAGTGTGGCCTTCGCGGCCTTCGGTTTCGGTGGGCTGGTGTACGGCCTGAGCCGCTTCGAATCCGGTGGCGCCGCGCTGCCCGCCCTGCTGGTCGCCGGTGGCGCGGTGCTGATCGCGGTGTTCGCGGCCCGGCAGATCCAGTTGCAGCGCAACGGTTCTCCGCTGCTGGACCTGCGCATCCTGCTCGCCGGCACCTACACCAAGGCGCTGATCCTGATGTCGGTCGCGTTCCTGGCCATGCTCGGTTCGATGATCCTGCTGCCGCTCTACCTACAGATCCTGCGGCACCTGAGCCCGCTCGAGACCGGTCTGCTGGTCATGCCCGGCGGCCTGGCCATGGGCCTGCTCGGTCCCACCGTCGGCAAAATCTTCGACCGTTTCGGCGGCCGCGTGCTGGTCATCCCCGGTTCGATCGGCATCACCGCCGCGCTGGCCGGTTTCACCCAGATCTCGCTCTCCATGCCGTACTGGCAGCTGCTGGCCCTGCACATCCTGCTGATGGTCTCGCTGGCCGCCGCCTTCACCCCCGTCTTCACCCTCGGCCTGGGCGCGCTGCCCGCGCACCTCTACTCGCACGGCAGCTCCATGCTCGGCACCCTCCAGCAGGTGGCCGCCGCTTTCGGCACCGCCCTGGTGGTCACCGTGATGTCCACCCGCCGTAGCCAATTGATCGAATCCGGTAAAGACGCGGTGACCGCGCACCTGGACGGTATGCGCCTGGCCTTCCTGGTCTCGGCCGCCCTGTCCGTCCTGGTGATCGTGATGGCGGTGCTGCTGCCCAACCGCTCCTCCGGCGACCCGCACGGCGCGGTCCACACCGAGGACGAACTGCACACCCCGGAATTGGTCAAGGACTGACCTTCTCGTGCATCGAGGCGGATCCGCACCCGCGGATCCGCCTCGATTCGTCTGTTCACTCGGAGCCTTCGCGGTCCTCCAACCCCACCGCGTCGACCAGTTCCCTGCGGCGATGCTCGAGCTCCGGGTGTTCGTTGCTGAACTCGGCCATGAGACCGGCCAGGCCGTCGGCGATGGCATTGAGCTTCTGCTGGATCGCGGCGTCGCTGCGGCTCTGGGTGTTCTGGAGCAGTGCCACCAGCAGGAAGGTGATGATCGTGGTGGCGGTGTTGATGACCAGTTGCCAGGTGTCGACGCTCGGCAGCACGAAGAAGGTCGGAGCCCAGACCAGCACGAGGATGACGCAGAAGGCGAAGAAGCCCGCCTTCGAGGTCCAGCGGCTCGCGCCGGTGGCGAACCGGTCGAAGATCGACAGCTGGCCGTTGATCTCCGAAGGCATGCGCGGAGTCTTTGCCATCACGGCCTCGATTCGCTCGATGATCGGATCCGGGGGTCGGTTTGGAACTACCCCCGCAATCGATCGGCACACCTGAACCGGCGAACCGGTTCCGGCTCGAGCTCAGCCCGCCACTACGCCGCCGGCCAGTCGTTTTCGGTCTCGCCGACCTTGTTGACGTAGTTCGTCAGCGTCTGCAACGCCACCAGCGCGATGATCTCCAGCAGCTGTTCCTGCGTCCAGCCCGCGGCCAGCGCGGCGGCCGGATCGGCCTTGCCCCGGCTCTCGGTCAGCTCGCGGGCGAAGGCGACGGCCGCGGCCTCCTTGGCATCGGCGGAGGTGCCGTGCTGGGCCGCCGCGATCTCGGCGTCGTCGAGCCCGGCCACCCGCTTGCCGGCGAAGGTGTGCGCCGCGACGCAATAGCCGCAGTCATTGGCCGCGCCGACCGCGAGCGCGATGCGCTCGGAGGTGGCGGCGGGCAGTGCGCCCTTCTTCAACGCGCCCGACAGGCCAAGGTAGCCCTCCAGCACCGCGGTCGAATTCGCCATCACCTTGGTCATATTCGGCACCCGGCCCATGCGCTTGCGCACTTCGTCCAAGAGCGGGTGGTCCGGCACGGGGGTGATCATCTACGTTCCTGCTTTCGGTGAATCATGGGAGGGGACAGCGGGATTCAGCGGCCACGGGCCGCACGCGCCGCGGCGAGGGTGACCGCCGCGGCATTCCAGACGGCGTACACGCTGACCGCGTACGGCACCCAGATCGGCTCGTGCACAGCGATCAGCACCACGGTGGCGAGGGCGAGCGCGACCGCGCGAATGACGATTCCATTGCGCATCAGGCTGCGCGCTACCTCGAGACCGAGCGGTTCCGAACTCTTGATCGATGACACGTCTCGACACTAGGAGCGCGGGGGCCCGGTCCCAGCGGACTATTCATGTCAAGAAAGTGCGTTTCGGTGACATGCGCCCGCGCGGAACAGGTTCGGCCGCCGCGTGGTTGTTGACGGCGTGCTCGCGAATACCGTCTCCTCCCATGTCGTCCAGGTGGTGCTGGATGCCGCCGCACGCTCCGGGGTGGGGGAATCCGAGCTGGCGCACATCGGCAGCCTGGACCGGGCGGCGCTGCGCGACCATCGCACGCGCATCCCGACCGTGGATATGCACCGGCTGTGGGAGGTGTTGCACCACAATGCCGGTCGTGAAGCCGGTATCCGGGCCGCCGCGATGGCCGCGCCCGGCCGACTGCACGTCTGGGACTATCTGATCGGCAACGCGCCCACCCTGGCGATCGGCCTGCACGACGCCTCGCGGTACAGCGGCGCGCTCTGCGACCCCGCCTTCTCCATGCGGGTGGCCGAACACGGCGCACAGCTCACCGCCGCCTACCTCGACACCCCGTACAGCGCACCGGTGGAGGCCATCCACAGCGAGTTCATCACGGCGGTCACACTGCGCCGGGCACGCGAGGGCTTCGGCGCGACCGCGACACCGGTGCGCGTGGATTTCGCCCATCCCGCACCCCGCGACCACGGTTATCTGGTGCGCGCCTTCGGCACCGGCAATATCCATTTCGGGCAGGAACGCGATGCCATCACCTTCCTGGACTCCGGGCCCGCGCAGACCACCGCGCACGATCCGTACCTGCGCGAAATACTCCACAGTTATGCACAGGACCTGATCGACCACTCCCGCCCGGCCCCACCCTGGCTGGAAACGGTCCGCACCACCATTCGCCGCGCCCTGTCCGACGGCGCGGAGGTCACCATCGACGAGGTCGCCCGGCGACTCGCCCTCGGCACCCGCACCCTGCAACGCCGCCTCACCGAGCACGACACCACCTGGCGCGCCGAATTGGAAACCGCCAGACACGAACTCGCCGTCGCCCTGCTGCACAACCCGGACCGCTCGGTGCGGTCGATCTCGCGGCAGCTCGGCTACCGCGATCAGCGCGTCCTGACCCGCGCCTTCCAGCGCTGGACCGGCCAGACGCCGAGCGCCTACCGCCGCGCGCACTCCCTGGACCGGTGCCCGGCCGAGCACGCGGACTCGTTCAGCGGCGCGTGAAGGTGTCGCTGTTGGTGCGGACGGCGCGCACCCGGCGTCGCGCTCAGTGCGTGGGGCGGGTGGTGGCGCGCGGGTCGTGCCAGTGGCCCAGGTCGAAGTACAGGGTGGTCCAGTTGTCCCACAGCTGCGGCCAGGCTTGCTTGGGGCCCTTGCATTTCCAGACGGCGACCATGCGGTCGATGCCGGGGATGCCCATCGGATCGTCCAGTTCGGTCACGCGTTGCACCTCGGTGAAACGGGACTTCAGGTCCGCCTCGGCCGTGTTCAGGCCGACGAAGACGATCGTGGTGGTGGAATCGGCCGGCGGGCCGAAGAATCCGAAACCGCGGCTGGGGCTGTAGGTGGCGGGCAGGTCGTAGCGTCCGCCGAACTCCTCGACCGCGCCGCCCTGCCAATAGCCCTGGGTGATGATGGCGGAGTGCGCCTGCTCCTCGGGGGTCAGCGTGTCGTAGCCGGTGTCGACGGCCTCGACCATGCGATCCCAATTGGTGGTGCCCCAGAGTCCGGACCGGATGCCGAGATCGATGGCGGTGGCGGTCTGGCTGCGCCAGTGCTGCGGTAGGGGCAGCAGGAACAGCGTGCCCAGGAAGGTCGCCACGGTGATGCCGATCAGCGGGTACATCGCCAGGTTCATCCAGCGCGTGCGCGGGTATCGCCACAGGCCGACCGCTCCGATCGCGAACATGGCGGGGAAGAAGCCCGTCGGGTAGTACGGGCGGCCGTGCGTGACGACCACGAACAGGGTCATCAGCACCAGCGCCACCGCGATGAAGCGATACGGCTTCAGCGCCTCCTGCCTGACCACGGCGTAGAACCCGACCGCGATCAGCACGGCTCCGAGAAAGCTGGCCAAGCAGATCCACTGCGGGAAGAAGCCGAGCGGACCGTAACCGGTGGCGTCCTGCTCGGCGCCGATAATGCTGCCCATGGCCAGCTGCGGCCAGTTGTGCTGCGACTGCCAGTACAGAATCGGGACCAGGGACAGGGCGAGAATGCCGGCCGCGATCCACAGCGCGGGACGGCGCAGCAGCTCGCGGGGGCCGCACAGGACGACCGCCACGCCCAGGGATCCCCACACCAGCGGGATCATCCACTTCACCTGCATGTCCAGCGCCGCAACCAAACCCGCGACGATGATCAGCCGGTCCTGACGGGTGCGCACCCAGCGGATCAGCAGCCAGGTGATGACGGCGGTGAGGGTGGCATCGAAAGCGAAAGTGCTCAGGGCGCATTGGGTGACCAGCAGGTAGGAGGTCGCGTAGCACCCCGCCGCGAGCAGCTGCACCCGGCGGCTGCCGCGCAGTTCGTAGGCGATCGCCGCCGAAACCACGGCCGCGCCCACCGCCATCAGGATGGCCGGAACCCGCAGTGCGATAACCGATCCAGGCGCGAGCACATCCGCGAGGTGCGCGAAGAAGGCCACCACGACGCCCTGATCCGCGTACGTGTAGTCGAGCCGCCGCCCGGCGGAGAGGAAATACAGTTCGTCGCCGAAGAAGTCGTAGCGCCCCGCGGTCGCCGTCAGCAGGATCGTGGAGACCACGGCCATCAGCGCGACACCGCGGAATGCGAACGGAGGGTGGGTATTAGGAATGGCTTCCGGTTCGGTCCGAACCGTGACGACCGCTGTCATTAATTGTGTCCCCGATAACATTCCGACAGACGCGCCGGACGCCCACCCCGCGGTGGAACGCCGCATCTGTTCGCTGACGAACTGATTCCTCCCCGGCAGCGAACTGATGAGCACGGATGCTCGCGCGGTCTGCTCGGATTTTTCTGATTTTGCGAAACGTTAATGCCTCTGACCACACTTAGCAAATGGGTTACATTGCGATAGCCACCCGCTTTTAATCCACAACCCCCAGCTCAGAGGGCTTTCCAAGAATTACCGATCGGTAATGACGGATTCGATGACCGATTCACCGCGAGATTTCCCAACGGATACCCGCCAGCAGATTGCCCACCATGCCAATGAAACTGGGGGCTTGCACAACCACACCCCGAGAAATGTGGCACAGCTCGCATCAACTAATACCACCAGTCGCCCCCGACGCCGATCACGGTTTGATCATCCCCGAATTCGACGGCTGTTCTCCAACCGTTTTCCCCACAGAATTCCCCGGCGAGTTGCACTGCCCCGGAGGTGACCGTTCCACCCGGATGCTTCGGCGCGTTCGGTCCCCGGTTCGGCGCATCCGGTCCGCCGGCCTCCGGCCGACTCGGCCATAGGTTTCAACCAGCAGCGCGAGGCCCCCGGAAAAATTCTTCGCGACCCGGGAATGCCCAACCGCTCTATAACCTTCTATCTATCGATGACCGGTTAGCCAGCCGATCATGGAACCCGCTCTACGAGAACAGGATTCACCCATGTCCCGCCTGCCTCTGATCCAGCCCGAAACCGCCACCGGCAAGGCCGCCGACCTGCTCGCCGGCGTACAGGAAGCGCTCGGCGTCACCCCCAACATGACCAAGGCCATGGTCAACAGCCCCGCCGTCCTCGAGGCCTACCTCGGCTTCTCCGGCGCACTCGCCGGTGGTGCGCTCCCGGCGCCGATCCGGGAGCGCATCGCACTGCTGGTCGCCGAGGAAAACGGTTGTGACTACTGCCTTTCCGCGCACTCCTACATCGGCGCGAACATCGCAAAGCTCGACGCCGCCGAAATCGAGGCCGGCCGCCACGGCGAATCCGCCGACACCAAAGCCGCCGCGGTACTCACCTTCGCCAAGGCAGTCGTCCGTTCCCGAGGTGGCGTCGAGGAGACCGACCTGAAAACCGCCCAGACCGCAGGCTTGACCGACGGCGAGATCACCGAGGTCATCGCCAACGTCGCCCTCAACGTCTTCACCAACTACCTGAACAAGGCCGTCGACACCGACATCGACTGGCCGATCGTCCGCCACCACCAGCACTGACCAGTGCCCTCAGCGACCCGGCCCTCACCTCCCGAGGTGAGAAGCCGAGCCGCAAGGGGACCGGGCTACCGGCAAACCGCTTGCGAGCCCAGGTCGCGGTCCCAATGCCGTTGGCCCACGGTCGTTTCCGCGACAGCACTCGATCTTCCGACCCAACGCATCCGCCCACTCTCTCGCTAATCGAGGAAGTAGGCATCGATCTTCTCGTCGGAATCCAGGATCTCGTTCGGAGCCACACCGAGTTCCACCGCCAGCTCGACTGATCCGAGGAGCGCGAGCTGCACGTCGGGCGAGAAGGCTCGTTCGAGCAGTCCGAGGTAGTCCGACATGCTCTGGTCCAGCTGGTCCAAAATCGCCTGGTACTCGGTGGCGAGCTGCTCGTCGAGTGTGCGCTGCTCATCAAGGTAACGCTTGATCAGCGCCGCCTCTCGTTCCGTCAACGACGATGCGACGGCCCTGTACATCACGGTGCCGACCGTGGTGCCGATGACGGCGCCGAGAATGGGAATGGGGATGGTCGCCTGGCCGACGAAAGAGGACAGCGCGCGTACTGCGGCCTCCAAGGTGATGAGCTCGCAGGTTTCGATGAACTCAAGTTCGTCGATTTCGTTGCGGCGCAGCTTGTTCGCTTGCTCGGCGATGCTGAAGGCTGTGGTGACTATCGAGTTGGCGACGGCCGCGGAGGTCGCGGTGAGATTCGTGAGCGCGTAAATGCTCAGTCCTCGGACGCCGCCCTTGCCGAAACCTGAGCCGGTCTCGCCCGCGATGTCGATCCAGTCACGCCCGCTGAACTCGTTGAGCCGCTTGCCTTCCCGGCGCTTGGCGACCACGGCCAGTACGAACGTGGTCCCGCCCGCGGTCGCGGCGGCCGTGAGTGCCGCCGTGCCTCCCTCGCGCAGCGTCGGTCGGCTGCGCCGGTGGGCGTCGTCGCGCAGTGCCCGGTCCGTGGCGTGGAGCGAGTCCTTTTCCGTCGCCATGGTCGAGGTGTAGACACCGCGCTGCACCTCGTTGTACTCGAGCGTCGAGGGTTCAAGCGATTCGAACCCGACCGATCCGCCTTGGAAGAACACCTGGACCCGCTGCCAGTCTTTGAGGGAAGGTCCATCGCCGCTGCGGGACAGTAGCTTGCTCGCTTCTTCGGGCGACAAGGCATAGAGCCGCTGGATCACTTCGAAGTGATCGCGGGGGATCTGGTACTTCCCACCGTTGCGCACGTATTCGGGATATTTCTCGACGTGCTCGATGATCGCGCCGAGCGAGAAGCGGCCACCCGCTGCAACGAACTTTTGCTGAATCTCGACACTTCCGCGCATCAGGTCGACGGGTCCGTTGTTGTTGACCCACTGGTAGACGGACTCATGGCCGAGGATCTGCTGTCGTGCGTTGCCGATCCCGACCTCGGCGATCTCGGCGATGAAGCCGTGCATGCCACGCTGACCGCCGCGGTTGGCGGCAACCACCTCGAGGTCGATCTTCCTGACGGCTTCGTCGACACTGGCGAGCGCATCCCGAAGGTGCCCGTCCCGCTGGCGAAGCGCGCTCAGAAGGTTGTCCACGCGGAGCTGGTTTAGGTAGCTCACCCAGCAAGCAGCGGCCTGCTCCTGGATGTTCGTGACGAATTCGGCAGCGTCACTCACCATCGGCATCCTGTTCGACGCGCATGCTCAGCATGGTCGCGCACGACTTCGTGTTGTTCACCAACGCAGCCAGCATCGACCGCCCGGCGGGGTCGAGGGTGTGGAAGTCGGCGCGGAAGTACACCAGCGCTTCGCCGTATCTCTTCACCAGTCCTTCGCGGAGCAAGCTCGTCCGCTGAAGGAGATCGTCGATCTGAGCATCCATGCCTTTGACGAGGGCGGTGTTGCGCTTTATCGCTGTCAGCGCTTCGTGTTTCGCCTCTCGGTTCTCGAACTTCTTCTTCGCGAACAGAGCGATCGACGCGAGCAGGGTCGCGCCCGCGATGGTCCAGCCGATCGGGCCGGCCAGCGCGAGCAGTGTGGTGCCTGCCGCGGTGCCGCCGCCACCGGCGGCCACCGCGCCGCCACCGAGCCACGCCAGTGCTGCCTGGCTGGCCGCCGCCCCGGAAAGGGTCGAGATCGCGGTGCCGGTCGAAGCCGTCCCGAAGGTCGTGGCGACCCACATCGCCGCCGACGGCGCCAGGCTCGCTACCGCGGTGCCCGCCGCGAACCCGGCGCCGGTACCGGCCGCCGACAACCGCGCCGCTTCCAGCTCCTTCTGAGCGAAATCCTCCGCGTGCAGGAACCGTTTCCGATGTACCTCGATCTCGTCGAAGTCGGTGTCGAATGATTTCGGGGTGTTGGCGATGCTGTTCACCAACTGCTCGACCAGCTCGATCAGGTCCGTCGAACGTTCACGCTGACGCAAGAGCGACAGCCCCCTGTCGGCCATCGCAGTGAAGGCGCCGTTGTACTCCGCTACGGCGACGTCATAAGGGTCCGGCCCTTTCGCAGTCAGCTTCTCGACCCTGCCCCTGGCAACGTCCTTGACGTTGCCGACCTGCCCGGCGAACTGAGAGGAAGCGGTTCGCGCCGCCTTGCCGAGACTGTCGACGGTCCTGCCGATGCCCTCCCTGGCGTTACCTACGTCGAGCTGATCTACCATCGCACCCCTCCAAGACCGTTGTGGCTCAACAACATAACGGAGAACATCGACCACACGTGACAGATTGGACGGGATGCGAAATCTGATCCACCCCGGGGGACCGCCCCCGTATCGCCTCACCGAGTGCCTATGCCGCTCCGTACCCCTCGAACACCTCGAGAAGCTGCACATGCATCAGCCCAAATAATGTGATGCGTGTCACTTCATGTCAGAACGCGGCGGTGTGGTGCGTCTAGTGGGCATGAGTGAATTGAACGCCATCACCAAAGTTGTTGTCATCGGCGGCGGTTACGCCGGTGCCGTAGCGGCTAATCGGCTTCGGCTGCGTGAGGATATCGAGATCACGCTGGTCAATCCGCGCCCTCGGTTCGTGGAGCGGATGCGGTTGCATCAGTTCGTGGCGGGTACCGGTGACGCTGTTATCGATTACGACACGCTGCTCGGCGCGGGTGTGCGGTTGGTCGTGGATAGTGCGGTCCGTATCGATACCGCTGCTCGCAGAGTGGAACTGGGGTCGGGTCGCGCGCTCGGGTACGACTATGTGATCTATGCGGTCGGCAGCACGGCCGCGCTGCCCGCGTCGGTACCTGGTGCGGCCGAGTTCGCCTACCCGATCGCCGAATACGAACACGCTCAGCGGCTGCGAGCCGCGCTGGCGGAGGTTCCCGCCGAGGCACCGATCGTCGTGGTCGGCGGCGGGCTCACCGGCATCGAGACGGCCGCCGAACTCGTCGAACAGGGGCGCACCGTCACGATCGTGAGTGGCGATAGGTTGGCGGCGAATTTCTCGAATCCGGCGCGCCGGTCGGTGGCGAAATGGCTGGCGGGGAACGGGGTCGAGGTACGTGAGCAAGCGCGTGTGCGCGAGGTGCGGCGCGACGGGGTGGTGTTGGCCGATGGCGAAGAGCTGCCCTGTGCGCTCACCATCTGGACCGCCGGGTTCGGGGTGCCCGAGCTGGCCGCGAACAGTGGCCTGCGCACCGACGAGCTGGGCCGGTTGCTGACCGATGAGAGGCTGACCAGTATCGACGACGATCGCATCGTCGCAGCCGGGGACGCGGTCGCACCCTCGGGGCGGCCACTGCGGATGAGCTGTTATGCCGCCCAGCCCCTGGGTGCCCAGGCCGCCGACGCCGTGCTGGCCCGCATCGCCGGAACCGAACCCGGCGTGCTGGATGTGGCGTTCGTGGCGTGCACCCTGGGTTTGGGGAGCCACGCGGGTGTGATGCAGTTCAGCCGCCGTGACGACACACCCGTGTCGATGTACCTCGGCGGGCGCGTGGCCGGGCAGATCAAGGAGCGGGTGGGCCTCGCCGGGCCGATCGCGACCATCCGCAAGGAGGCCCGCAAGCCCGGCGCGATCCCCACCTTCATGGGCTTGGGCAGGCGCAAGGAGTTGCGTCCGGCCGAGCCGGAGAGGACTGTGCGGCTGTAATTTCCATCGATGAGCACACCGAGCGTTTCGTGCACTCGACCACGACGAGATCGCCTCCGCGACAGGCAAATCCGTCGACGCCGTGCATCAGACGGTCCGGCGAGCATGGCCCGGCCCAGCTCCGCCGCCCGAGCACGGCTCCGGGCGAGCTCGCCGGATTCGGCAATGGTGAGCGACATTTCGGTGAGGCCGTGCAGCTCGTCGAGTGATTGTGTCGGTGGTGCCCCCGGTCGGGCTCGAACCGACACTTGGCGGATTTTAAGTCCGCTGCCTCTGCCAATTGGGCTACGGGGGCGTCTGGGTCAGACTACCGAGCCGTACGGTCGTGCTGGAATCACCCTCGCGGGTGATTCTGGATGGAAGTACAGCACAGGCCCGGCGGGGTGGCCGGGCCTGTGGCGCAATCGGATCAGTGGACGCCTTCCATGTGTTTGGAGACCCAGGGGGAGATGGCCCAGACGACGATGCCCACGGCGATGGCGATCAGGCCGGTGATGCCGAAGTAGGCGAGTTCGTGGGAGGGGTCGTAGAACTTGGAGAGGACGCCGGACATGGAGGTGCCGATGCCTACCGAGAAGAAGTAGAGGGCCATCATCTGGGCTCGGAAGGCGTTGGGGGCCAGTTTGGTTGTGACGGCCAAGCCGATCGGGGAGAGCAGCAGTTCGGAGATGGCGAAGCCGCCGAGGACTACGAAGACGAAGAGGATGGGGACGGTTTTGCCTTCGGTGCCGGAGAAGAGGGCGAAGAGCAGGAAGGCGGCGCCCATGCCGACCACGCCGAGGGAGAATTTGCGCGGGGTGGAGGGGGCGCGGTTGCCGAGGCGGGTCCACATGATGGCGAACAGCGGGGACAGGGCGATGATCCAGACCGGTTCCATGGAGCCGATCCAGTTGGGCGGGGCATCCCAGCCGAAGACGTTCCAGTTGATGCGTTCGTCGGAGTAGACCGCCAGGACGGTGAAGATCTGCTGGAAGAGAGACCAGAAGACGGCGTTGGCGATGAAGAGCGGGATATAGGCGCGGACCCGGGTGCGTTCCGTCGCATCGACTTTCGCGCTGGTGAGCATGATGGCGAAGTAGGCGATGGAGGCCACGGCGATGGCGCCGGTGGTGACGTCGGGCAGGTTCTCCAGGGTGAGCAGCTCGGTGAGCCAGGCGATGACGACGACCGCGATGAAGGCGGCGATGAAGGCGATGGACTTCGGAACGGCGGTGTGCGGCAGCGGGTTCGGCACCTCGCGGCCGTGCTCGCCGAGATTGCGGCGGAAGACCACGTACTGGGTCAGGCCGAGCGCCATACCGACCGCGGCCGCGCCGAAGCCGTAGTGGAAGCCGACATGCGACTGGAGCAGGCCGGTGATCAGCGGGCCCGCGAAGGCGCCCAGATTGATGCCCAGATAGAAGAGGGTGAAGCCGCCGTCCGCGCGCGGGTCGCCCTTCGAATACAGGGTGCCCAGCAGTGAGGAGGCGTTAGCTTTGAGTGCGCCGGAGCCCAAGGCCACCAGGATCAGACCGACCGCGACGCCCGCCAGATCGGGGATGACCGCCAGCGCGATATGGCCGGCCATGACCACCACACCGCCGTAGAAGACGGTGCGCTCCATCCCCAGCACCCGGTCGGCAAGCCAGCCGCCGAGCACGGTCGAGAGGTAGACCAGGCCGCCGTAGGCGCCGACGATGCCGGTGGCGGTGGCCTTCTCCATGCCCAGGCCGCCGTCGGTGGCCGAGTAGTAGAGGTAGTAGCCGAGAATCGTGAGCATGCCGTAGAACGAGAACCGTTCCCACAGCTCGACGCCGAACAGATTCGCGAGGCCGATGGGGTGGCCGAACAGGGTGCGTTCGGAGACCGGCTTCGCGGGGTGCGCTACCTCTGACATGAATCAGACCTTCCCATATTGGGCAATCTGACAGCAACCTCATGGGTTGACTCACGTCACATTTACCCGGAAACGGCCTGATGAAACACCGCTCGACAAGCGGTCGGATAGCTGAAAAATCGCCAATCAGGCGATGGAGAGCGCGATTCCGTCTAGGATGTCGTGCTCGCTGACGATCAGCTCGGTAATGCCGGCCCGCCGGGCCAGCTCGTCGGCCAGCACTTCGGTGATGACCGCGCCGCCGCCGATCACATCCACCCGGCCGGGATGCATCGGGCCGAGCGCCGCCCGGGCGTCGTGGTCCATGCCGATCAGGCGATCGCACACCTTACGCACGTCGGCCAGCGGCAGGCGGGTGAGATGCACACGCTCGGAATCGTATTCGGGCAGGTCTAGGGCGATCGCCGCGAGCGTGGTCATGGTCCCGGCGACGCCGACCCAGGTGTGGGCGCGCTCCACCGGAACCACTCCGAAGGCTTGCGCGAGCCGCTCGGAGGCGAAGAAGCGGGCCGCCGCGACCTCTTCGCGGGTGGGCGGATTGCCGTGCAGGCAGCGTTCGGTGATCCGCACGCAGCCGATATCGGCGGAGTAGGCCGAGGCGACGCCGCCGGCGTCGCCCAGCACCACTTCGGTGGAGCCGCCGCCGAGATCGACGACCACGAAAGGCCCTTCGTCGGCGTTCAATTCACCGACCGCGCCCGCGAAGGACAGGCGGGCCTCTTCGTCGCCGGTGATGACCTCGGCCACCGCACCCGGCACGGCCCGGCCCAGTTCGTCGGCGGTCATGGTGAAGAAGTCGTCGCGGTTGGCGGCGTCGCGGGTGGCGGAGGTGGCGACCATGCGCACGCGGGTGACGCCGTGCTTGCGCATCAGGTCCACGTAATCGTGCAGCGCGACCCGGGTGCGTTCGATGGCTTCGGGATTGAGCGAACCGGTGGCGTCCACGCCCTGGCCCAGGCGCACGATCCGCATCTCGCGGTGCACGTCGGTGAGATGCGGTGCGGCGCCATCGCTCTCGTGTGAGGGCACCGTGCGCGTCACGTCCGCGATCAGCAGCCGGATGGAATTGGTGCCGCAGTCGATGCCCGCGATCCGCTCGCTCATGTATCTAGTCCTCCGACTTCGCCCGGTACTGCTCGCTGTGCGGCCAGTCTGCCGGAATCGCGGTGCCGCGCAAGCCGTTGTCGGCGGCCAAGGCGACGGCTTCGTCGCCGAGCAGGTTCAGGCCCGGGCCCTTGGCCAGGGAGTGCGCGATGAGCACGTGCAGGCACTTCACCCGATCGGGCATGCCGCCGCCGGCGAAGTCGGTACCGAGATCCTCGATGGCATTGCGCTCGGACAGGTAGCTCTCGTACGCCTTGCGATACGAGGCGGCCAATTCGGGGTCCCGCGTGAGCCTTTCGCTCATATCGCGCATGAGACCGGTGGTCTCGAGGCGGCTCGCCTCGGCGGTGAGGCGGGGATCGGTGAGGTAGTACAGCGTCGGGAACGGCGTGCCGTCCGGCAGCTTGGGGGCGGTCTTCACGACCGCGGGCAGGCCGTCCGGGGTGCGGTAGGCGATCGCCAGCACGCCGCGCGGCTCCCGGCCGAGTTGTTTGGCGACTACCTCGAGATCCTGCTCGGATGGGCGGTTCTCGGCTGAAGTCACCTGGGTTTTCCTTCCTCGGTCGGGATCACTGCGGGTCCGGGCGGGGCCGGATTCGGTGCTGCGGCAACGGGTTGCGGCGAGGAGATGGAGCGCCACAGCTCCGTGTACCAGGGGTCTGGTTCCCGCGTCTTGGCGGCGGGGATCGGCACGGCCGGCTGTTCGATGCCGGCGACCTGCACGATGTAGGGGGTTTCACCGGGCATCACCAGGCGCAGGCGATCCTTCGCCTCGGCCTTGATGTAGCTCGGATCCTGTTGCTGCGCACGGCGATCGCGCAGCTTGGCCACTTCCTCCTCCAATTGCGCCCGCTGGGAAGCCAATTGGGTGGCTTCGGCACGCTGGGTGAAGTAGGTGCGCAGCGGGACGGCCAGCGTCAGCGCCAGCCCGCACAGCACGGCGGCCAGCAGTACCGCGCGGCCGGTGGAGAGCCCGAGGATCTTGTGTTCGGTGCGACCGGATTTCGCCTTCGTCCGGCGATTCACCGCTCGCTTCCCGGCAGTGGTGCGCGAGGTGGTCCGGCCGCGGGGGCTCTTGGCCTTCCCGCCGCCGGTCCGTGACTCGGAGGTGGTGCGCGCCGAATCGGCGCGCTTACCCCCGGTGCGTGATTTGGCGGACCGCGACGGGCGGCGATCACCGCGTCCGGCCGGACTGGTGCCGCGTGCCCGTCGCTCCGTCATCTCACACCTCGAACTCCGTTGGGATTCTTAGCCTTCGAACGCGAAACGCGGGAACGCGACGTCGCCCGCATAGCGAGCCGAGTCACCGAGGGCGTCCTCGATACGCAGCAGCTGGTTGTACTTGGCGACGCGCTCGGAACGAGCGGGCGCGCCGGTCTTGATCTGGCCCGAGCCCACCGCCACGGCCAGGTCGGCGATGGTGGTGTCCTCGGTCTCGCCGGAACGGTGCGACATCATGGTCTTGTAACCGTTGCGGTGGGCCAGGTCGACCGCGTCCAGGGTCTCGGTCAGGGTGCCGATCTGGTTGACCTTCACCAGCAGTGCGTTGGCCGCACCCTTGGCGATGCCCTCTTCCAGGCGCTCCGGGTTGGTGACGAACAGGTCGTCGCCGACCAGCTGCACCTTGTCGCCGATGGAGTCGGTGAGCGCGACCCAGCCGTCCCAGTCGTCCTCCGACAGCGGGTCCTCGATCGAGACGATCGGGTACTGGGTGAGCAGTTCGGCGTAGAAGTCGTTCATCTCGGCGGCGGTGCGCACCGAGCCCTCGAACTTGTAACCCGAACCGGCGGTGTAGAACTCGGTGGCGGCGACATCGAGCGCGAGCGCGACATCGGTGCCCAGCTTGTAGCCGGCCTTGTCGATGGCGGTGGCGATCAGGTCGAGCGCGGCCTTGGTGCCCGCGACGTCCGGCGCGAAGCCGCCCTCGTCACCCAGGCCGGTGGACAGGCCCTGAGCCTTCAGCACCGACTTGAGGGTGTGGTAGATCTCCGCGCCCCAGCGCAGCGATTCCTTGAAGGTGGCCGCACCGATCGGCGCGATCATGAACTCCTGCACGTCCACCCCGGTGTCGGCGTGCGCGCCACCGTTGAGGATGTTCATCATGGGAACGGGCAGGACGTGGGCGTTGGGGCCGCCGACGTAGCGGAACAGCTCCAGGCCCGAGGATTCGGCGGCGGCGCGGGCCACGGCGAGCGAAACACCCAGCAGGGCGTTGGCGCCCAGGCGCGACTTGTCCGGGGTGCCGTCCAGATCCAGCAGGGTCTGGTCGACGGTGCGCTGCTCGACGGCGTCGAGTCCGATGACGGCGGGGGCGATCTCGTCGAGGACACCCTCGACGGCCTTCAGCACACCCTTGCCGTTGTAGCGGTCGCCACCGTCACGCAGCTCGACGGCCTCGTGCTCACCGGTGGAGGCGCCGGAGGGCACCGCCGCGCGGGTGAGGGTGCCGTCGTCGAGAGCGATCTCGACCTCGACAGTGGGATTGCCACGCGAATCCAGGATCTCGCGAGCTCCGACCTGTTCGATGATGGCCACGAAACGACACTCCTTCGGCTGCTGACTCGGCAGGTCGCACGGGTAGTCCGTGCGGGTCCGAGCCTAGCAGTGTCCGATCTGCCCTCCGCTTCGCTCCGGGCGTGGTTCGCGGCCCCTATGTCTGATTCTTCCCTCCTCCGCTCCTCCGCTTCGCTCCCCCGCTCCGTCAGTCCAGAATCAGACGGCCGCGAACCTTGGGCGAACTGGATTGACGAAGGGACAATCTCCTTGAATCGGGCTGGTCAACACCGACTCAGGCTTTGCGGCCCACACTGTACGCAGCGGCTCGGTCGCGGACCTTCTTCATGTAGGCGGTGGACTGGTTGTAGGTCAGCAACGCTTTTTCCCAGCCGGGGGCCGCGGTCAGGTCGCCGCCCATGGCGCAGAGGTAGCGGGCGGTGGTGAGGGCCGCGTCGTCGATGCTGTCGGGGTCGGCGACGCCGTCGCCGTTGGCGTCCAAGCCCCAGCGCTGCCAGGTTTCGGGGATGAACTGCATGGGACCGAGGGCGCGGTCGTAGACGGGGTCGCCGTCCAATTTGCCGCCGTCGGTGTCCTTTATGAGAGCTACGCCGGGACTGCCGTCCAAGGCGATGCCTCGGATGGGCGGGCTGACTTTTCCGTCCGATGACACATCCGCGCCCTTGTGGGTGCCGTGTTTGCTTTCGACCGAAGCGATTCCGGCGATGGTGGTCCAGCCGATGCCGCAGTCGGGACGCGAACGCGCCATGACGGCGGCGGCGTAGCCGTACGCCTCGAGCGAGGTGGTGGGGATGCCCAGGCCCGAGTTCTCCTCGGCCCAGGCGGACAGCTGTCCCGCGCTGCGGCCGGGCGCATCCAGGTCGATGGCGGGCAGCGGCGCGCCGAGACCCGGCGGGGTGCCGTCGGGGATGGGCGTGAGATCGACTGAGCCGCAACCGGTCAGCAGCACGAGAGCACACACCGAGCCCAGCAGGCCGGCGCGTAAGGGGGTGGCGCGGAGACCGGCCTTGGAGAGACGCACCCTGTTCATCATCCAGATGGATCGGGCTCCTTTCCACAATCGTGAACAGCGAAGGGACGAGTCGCGCGCATCGATGCGCTTCAGTTACCCTCCCGCTGGCCGTTTCATGCATCGAAGCTATTTGTCACGACACGCTTTAGGTAAGCCTTGCCAAATCTTCTAGATGGGAATACCTTTCCCCACCGGGCCTGAAAACACCACGTCACCTCCCAGTCAGGAAGGTACCCCCTTTGGTGAAAAGCGTTCTCTCCGAACGTAAGACGCTTCACCCCACGGAACTCGAACGACGCGACCTGCCGGAATCCGCCGCGCGCGCGGTGCGCTATCTCGCCGCTGAGATAGCCGACACACTGACGCCGGACGCCGCGATGACCGCCACGCTCAGCGATCCGATCCTGCTCGGCCACATCGACGCTCGCTACGGCCGCCTCCCCGACGCGGTGCACGAGGCCATGCGCCCGCCCGCCACCGACGCGGGCGTCACCGTCATCGGACGGCTACCGCTGAGCGACGACGAACTCGGGCAGACACCCCACGATTGGCGGCAGGCCGCCGGCTGGGCCGGAGATCCCGAACGCCGCGCCGCCAGCTTCGAACTCGATATCGCCATGCTGCTGCTGGCGCGTTGCGCGGGCGAGCCTTTCGGCTGGCAGGGCCAGCAGGGCGGGCGGCTGGTCAACAACATCCTGCCCACCCCGGGCCACGAACACGAGCAGTCCGGGGCATCGAGCACCACGCTGCTGAGCCCGCATACCGAGGACGCCTTCCATCCGCGCCGCGCCAACCTGCTCATGCTCGGCTGCCTGCGCAATCCGGACCGGGTCGGCACCACGGTCTCCTGCGTGCACCGCGCCGAACTCGATGCGGCACAACGCGAACGGCTCGGCCGCGCCACCCTGCCGATCCTGCCCGACGTGTCCTACGGCACCGATTTCCCGGCCGCGCACACCCCGCCCGTGATCACCCTGCACACCGAGAACGGCCAAGCCACCCTGCGTTTCGATCCCGCGTACACCCCTCTGGACGAAGCCGACGCCGAATTCCGTTCCGCCTACGACAAGCTCGCGTCCGAACTCGAAAGGGTCTGCGTCACCGCCGCTTTGACCCCCGGGGAGATCCTGCTGGTGGACAATGACGTGGTGGTGCACGGACGGGTGCCGTTCACGCCCCGCTACGACGGCACCGACCGCTGGCTCAAGCGGGTCAATATCCGGCTGCCACAGCGCCATCGCGCTGCGTACGAGGCCGCCGAGGACGGATACGGGCAGTGCGTGGTGGCCCCGTTCCGCACTAGCCGAGGACCCGCCGAGTGAATACCAGACCCACCCCGCTACGCGTGCTCAGCCGTAGCGACCTAGCCGATGTCCCGATCGCCCCGGCCGAGGTGGTGCGCGCCGTCGAGGAGGCGTACCTGGCACTGGCATCGGGAGATTCGGACAATCCCCGCAAGCTCAGCGTCGCCCATCCGGAGGGCTGGTCGGTCGCCTACGCCATGCTCGGCCGTGACGGCCGGCGCCGGGTGGTGGCCATGAAGACCTCCTACAAGTTCGATCCGCACCACGATCGCAGCACCAAGCGCTACTACACCACGATCACGCTCTACGACGACGCCACCGGCATGCCCATCGCCATGATGGACTGCTCGCGCATCGGCGCACTGCGCACGCCGGCGGTCTCCGCGCTGCTGGTTCGCGAGACCGCCCGGCCGGGTGCGCGCAGTGTGCTGCTCATCGGCACCGGAACCCAGGGCCGCAATGCCCTCCCCCACTTGCTCGCCGCGAACCCGCAGCTGAACCGGTTGCTGCTCTACGGGACGCACCCGGAAGGTCTCGAGGCGGTGTATCGCCAACTGCTGCACCATCATCCGCAGGCCGAGCTGGAGATCGTGAGCGATCCGGTGGCGGCGGCGCGCACCGCCGATGTGGTGCTGGCGACCGCCGGCCCCGGCACCAAGGTGGCCCTCGAGGCCAAGGATCTCGCCCCCGGGTCGACCGTCGTGCTCGTCGGATACGGCCTGGCCCCTTCGACTCTCACCGAAGCCGATCGCGTCATCGCCACCAGCGCCGAGCAAATGGCGCTCACGGGGACCGATATGTCCGGTCCCGACGGCCGACTACGGCGTGTCGATGCCGAATTGCCGCAAATTCTGGCACGCCGCGCCGTCGGGCGTATAACCGATGGCGAACGCATTTTCGTCTACAACAGTGGGCTGGTGCTCACCGATATCGCCGTCGCGCACGCGCTGGCGGAACGCGCCATTGCGGAGGGCCGGGGGACCGAGGTGCCGCTTTGGGATTGAGAGATACCCGATTCATCGCTGAGAGGGGATAGCTCTGACAACCGCCAAAGCCTTCGACTTTCCGGATAGATCCCAAATTACCGCTTTGCCGATGCCCGCGCACCGAGACGAATGGGAAGAGCGGCTGCTCGCGGACCAGAAAACGCTCGAAGTCCTCGCCACCGCGATCGACGGACCGTTCCACGTCATGTATCCCGCCCGCGTCACCGAGAATATCCGGGCGTTTCAGGATGTGTACGCCCGCAATGGAATCACCGGAACCATCTATTACGGCAAGAAGGCCAACAAAGCCGAGTGCGTGGTGCGCGCCTGCGCGGAATCCGGTATCGGAGTCGATGTTTCGAGCGAGGGCGAATTCCGGGCCGCTCTCGCCGGCGGCGTCACCGGCCGCGACCTGGTGGTGACCGGGCCCGCCAAATCCGATGGCCTGCTGCGGCTGGCGGTCCGGCACGCGGCCCTGATCACCGTGGACAGCCCGGAGGAACTGCACCTGCTGGCCGGACTCCAGGCCCGGGTGCTGTTGCGGGTGCTGCCACCGCACTCCGCCAGCCGCTTCGGCCTCACCGACGCGGAGCTCGAAGCGGCGCTCACCGCCATCGACCCGGCTTCGATTCGCTTGGAAGGCTTCAGCTTCCACCTGAGCGGCTACGAGGCGGCGCCGCGTGCGGAGATGGCCCTGCTGCTGATCGAGCGGTGCCGTGCGGCCCGGCGGCTCGGGCATCCGGCGGACACCATCTCCATCGGCGGCGGCTTCGGTGTCGACTACGTTCCGGCGGAGCACTGGCGGGCCTTCGCGCGCGCCTCGAATCCGCTGTGGTTCCACAAGGAACACGCGCCCGAGCTGGAGTCTTATTATCCGTACCACTTCCCCTGCCCCGGCCCCCGCATGCTCGAGCGGATTCTCGAGCACGAGCATCTGGGCACCCGGCTGCGCACCGCCGACATCCGGCTGGCCATCGAACCGGGCCGGGCGCTGGTAGACCGCGCCGGCAGTACGGTTTTCACCGTGCAGGGCAGCAAAACCCGTACCGCACACGGTCATCCGTACACGATCCTCACCGTGAACGGCACCAGCCTGAGCCTGTCCGAGCAATGGTTCGACTCCGAGTACCTGCCCGATCCGGTGCTGTGGCCGACGCGCCCGGGCCGGGTCACACCGACCTGTGTCGGCGGCGCCAGCTGTCTCGAGGACGACATGCTCAGCTGGCGGCGGATACCGCTGCCGCGCGCCGCCCGGCGCGGCGATCTACTGATTTATCCGAATACCGCCGGTTATCAGATGGACAGCAACGAATCCGGCTTCCACGAGTTGCCAATTCCACCCAAGGTCGTCCTTTCCGACGCCGAGGGTGCAGAATTCGAGTGGACAATCGACGGGCCCACGGCGCTCCGCTGAAGACCGGAACCCATCCGCGCACATTTCACCCGCAAGGAGATACGGACATGCAGGTTGTCACCGGCCGTGTGACAGACCTCATCGGGCAGACGCCGCTGTTCGAACTGGCCGCTACCGATACCGGCACTCGACTGTTCCTCAAGCTCGAGAACATGAACCCGACCGGCACCGCGAAAATCCGAATGGCCCGCGCCATGGTGGACGACGCCGAACGCCGGGGACGGTTGACGCCCGGCGGGCACATTATCGAATCCACCTCCGGAAACACCGGGCTCGGATTGGCGGTTGTGGCGGCCGAACGCGGGTATCGCTTCACCGCGGTGGTGGATCACCACGCCTGCAAGGACAAACTGCGAGCGATGAAAGCCATGGGCGCCCAGCTGGTTTATGTCGACGAGGACGATGATTCGGACAGCCTCGCCACCTCGGCCCGCGAAGAACTGGCCGAACGGATGGCACTGGCCGAGTGCGAGGCGGCGATCGCCGCCGGGCGCACCCCCAACACCTACTTCACCGAACAGCACAACAATGACGCCAACGCGCTGGGCTACTACGCGCTCGCGGACGAATTGCTGGCCGCGCTGGGCCGGGTGGACGTGCTGATCTCCGCGGTCGGGACCGGCGGCTCGCTCTTCGGTGCGGCCCGCCGCCTGCGCGAGCTCGGGCACCGGCCAGTCCTGTACGGCGTGGAACCGGTGGGCTCGATCGCCTTCGGCGGTCCCGCCGGGCCGTACTGGCAGTCTGGCACCGGCACCCCCGAGGGCGCGGATCCGGGCAAGATCGTGGCCGAGGATCTGGGGCTGCTCGAGCAGGGCCTGAAGGTCTCCGATGTGGAGGCCTTCGCCGCCGCCCGCGTGGTGGCCGCGAAACTCGGGCTGATGATCGGCGGATCGGCCGGCGGATCGGTGTTCGCGGCGCTGGAGCGGATGGACGAGTTCCCGCCCGGCTCGAATGTGATCACCGTGGTGTGCGACGGCGGCGAGAAGTATCTCGACACCGTCTTCGACGACGACTGGATGAACGACCGCGACCTGGTCGACGCCGAGACCGAGAGCCACGTCGCGAAACTGCTCGACCACTTCGCCCCCGGACACCGGCGGCCGCGGCGCCCGGCGGGAACCACGCACGCCATTCTCGTGCCCGCCGAACAGCTGGAAGGGGCCGCGGCCCGATGAACCTCGGCCCGCGGCACTCCGATGGACGTCAGCTCACCGCGCTGGCCACGCCCATCGCCCTGACTCAGCTTGCCCAAGTGGCGGTTTCGACCACCAATATCGCGCTGATGGGCACGCTCGGGGTGCGGCAGGTGGCGGCGGGCGGGCTGGCGCTGGTGCTGTTCAACCAGATTCGCACCATGTGCGTCGGATTGATCACCGGCACCGGCAATCAGGTCGCGACGGTGGTCAGCCGGGCCGAGAAGCACACGCGCGCCAGCGGAAAACCGCGCGGCGCCGATGCCGAGGTCCGGGAGGTGGTGCGCTCCAGCTTCCTGATCGCCACCGTCGCCGGAATCCTCGGCGGCGCACTGCTGATCGGCTTGGGCTGGGCGCTGCGCTGGCTGGGCCAGGACGCCGCGGTGCTGGCCGAAGCCCGGCCCATGATGGTCGCCCTCGCACCGGGCCTGCTGCCCTGCCTGTGGTTCCAGGTGCTGCGGCAGTACACGGTCGGGATGCAGCGCCCGCAGGCGCTGCTGCTGGTGACGCTGGGTTCGGTGGCGCTGAATGTGGTGCTCGCCCTGGGCTTCATGCACGGCTGGTTCTTCCTGCCCGAGCTCGGCCTGACCGGTGTCGGCGTGGCCACCTCGCTGGTCTTCCTGATCACCTTCGGGGTGTTCTGGGCGATGGTGCGCCGGGACCCGAAACTCGGCCGGACGCTGCCGATCCGGATGTGGCCGGTGCACGCCGGAACGGTGAAAGCCGAACTGCGCCTGGGCTTGCCGATCGCGCTCACCTACGGCTCCGAGGCCGGCATGTTCTCGGTGCTGGCGCTGGTCATGGGCAGTATCGGGGCGGCGGCGCTGGCCGCGCACAATGTCGTCTACCAGATCGTCTACATCGTCTTCCAGGTGGCGATCGGGCTGTCGCACGGCGCCTCCATCCTGGTCAGCAAGGCCGTCGCCAAAGACGAGTTCCCGCATGCCCGTTCGGTGGCGTGGCTGGCGCTGCGCTACGCGGCGGGCGTCGCGGCGCTCACCGGCATCGTCTACGTGGCGGCCCCGGATTGGGTGCTGCGACCGTTCCTGGACGACACCGACGCCGCCACCGTGGCCCTCGCCCACACCCTGCTGCTGATCGCCATCGTGCTGCAATTCTTCGATGCCGCCCAGAACATCGGCGTCGGACTGCTGCGCGGGCTCAAGGACACCAAGGCCGGGTTCCGGCTCTCGCTGGTCGGGTACTGGGCTGTGGGATTGCCCACCGCATTGCTACTTGCGTTCCCGGTGCACTTGGGCGCGGCCGGAGTCTGGTGGGGGCTCACCGCCGGACTCGCCACCACCGCTGTGCTGATGCTGCGCCGCTACTTCACCCTGCTGCACGAACGTGAGCAGGAACATCCGCGGGTGCTGGCCGGTAGCCTCGGGCACTAATCCCGACACGTAAAACTCACCTTCCCGCAAGCATGCCGTCACTGGGCACGGGCACGCTGGAAGAAAGGGCTTCGCTATTCTGGCGAACTGAATCGGCAAGCCAGAGGCGCACACCCAGACGCGGGGAGGATCCGTGCACATCTCGAGAGTCGCCGAGTATCCCAAGGCCGACCATGTTCTGTTCCATTTCAGCGACACCCATCTGATCGCGCCCGACGCCGACCTGTACGGCGACGTCGACGCCGTGGCGCGGCTACGGGAGCTGCTGGGACAGGCCGAAGCCAGCGGGATCAAGCCGACGGCCATCGTCTTCACCGGCGATCTCACCGACCAGGGCGAGCCCGGGGCGTATCGCAAGCTCCGCGATCTGGTGCAGCCGTGGGCCGAGCGAGTCGGCGCGCCGCTGGTGTGGGTGGCCGGCAATCACGACAACCGCGCCGAACTACGGCAGCATCTGCTGGACGAAAAGCGTGCTGTCACACCGCTGGACAGCGTGCACATGTTCGACGGGCTGCGGGTCATCGCCCTGGACACCACGGTGCCCGGGCAGCATTGGGGCGCGGTCACCGACAAGCAATTGGAGTGGCTGCGCGAGGTGCTGGCCGAACCGGCGCCCTTCGGCACCGTACTGGCCATGCATCATCCGCCCATCCCCTGCGTGCTGGATCTGGCGGTGACGGTGGAGCTGCGCGATCAACGCCGGCTCGCGGATGTGCTGGACGGCACCGATGTCCGCGCGATTCTCGCCGGGCACCTGCACTTCTCGACCAGCGCCAGCTTCGCGGGCATTCCCGTCTCGGTCGCCTCCGCCACCTGCTACACCCAGGACCTGGCCGTCGAGACCGGCGGGCTGCGTGGTCGCGACGGGGCGCAGGGATTCAACTACGTGCACATCTACCCGGACACCATCGTGCATTCGGTGGTGCCGATCGGCAGCGGCCCGACGGTCGGCGAGCCCGCGACGCCCGAACAGGCGGCGCGGCGGCTCGCCGAAGCCGGGATCGTTATTCCGCCCGCCGCCGGCATTCCGCACGTGCTGCGCCGCCGTACCGCCACCGAGGCCGACGGCGAAACGGTCGGCTAGCCCCGATCCGGTTCAGGCCGCGCCGGATTCGAAGGCGGTAAGGCCGCCCGCGACGGTTTCGGGCTTCTCCCAGGGCGCGGGTTCCGGGAAGTAGGTCTCCAGGAACTCCGACACCGCGCGAACCCGCTCGGCCTCGGGGACCTCCGGGAAGCTGCCGTCGTTGAGGCAGAAGAAGTCCACATTGCGGCGCTTGGCGAGGCCGTCGAGCAGGGCCAGGCCGGTGTAGAGGGTGGTGTCGACGTAGCGGACCTTGGCGGCCTCCTGGGGGACGGCTCTGCCGGTGAGCAGGGCGTAGAAGTGGTAGAGCGAATTGGTGACCGAGATATCGGTGGCGGCCCGGAAACGGCTGGCACGGGTGCGGGCGAAATCCTCCGGGAATGCCGCCTCCATCTCGTGCAGCACGCTGCGGCGCAACGGCACCGGGGTGTGCTCCAGATGCCGGATGATGATGTGGCCGAAGCGATCCGCCAGCAGGCGGCGGTTCACCCGGGCCGCGTTCTCGAACCCGCTGCGGCGTTCGTTGTTGGCCCCCGGGCCGATGCGCGTGCCCGCCTCGATATAGCGGCTGATCCCGGCCGGGGTGAAGAACATGGACGGCCGCACCGGGCGGGCGAAGAACATGTCGTCGTTGGAGTACAGGAAGTGCTCGGAGAGCCCCTCGATGTGCTGCAACTGGCACTCCACCGCATGGGAATTGAAGACCGGCAGCGCCGACAGATCGGAGAAATGGTCCACCGCGCGCACGATGGTGACCTTGGGGTCCTCGGCCAGCCAGTCCGGCACCCGGGAGTCGGTGCAGATGAAGATGCGGCGGATCCACGGCGCGTTCTTGTGCACCGAGCGCAGCGCGTAGCGCAGTTCGTCGATCTGGCGGATGCGGGCATCCGCGTCGTCGCCTTCGCCGACCACCACCTGCGCGAGCATTCCCGCACGGCGGGCCCGGAATTCGGGATCGGTGCCGTCCACCCAGGAGAAGACCAGGTCGATATCGAAGCCGACATCGGTGGGGTGGGGCGCGAACATGCCGGCCAGGGTGGGCCAGCCGACGTCGTAGAGCAGGACGGTGGTGGGCTCGACATCGGCGACGTCGAAGACATTGCGGGTCAGCGCGTTCGGGCGCGGGCACTCCACGGTGTCGCCGTGGTGGTCCCACAGTTCGATCTCCACGTGATGCGCCGGGTCCAGGTCCCGCCCCAGCCGGAACACATTGTGCTGCTTCTCGTTACACGAGAACCCCGCCACCATCGCCGCGCCCAGCACCCGGCGCAGGGCGAGGCGATGCGCACTGTCGACCGCCAGCACCAGCCGGTGATCGGAATCGCGCACCAGCAGGAAGGACACCTCCGCCGCGGTCAATTCCGCTCGCAGATACCGCAAGTCGTCGATCACCGCCGCCGACACCACCAGATTCGCCACCGTCGAACCCGACACCATCTCCACCGCCGGCTGCTGCCCCGAACCCATATCCACCATCACCATCTCCGCTCTGTTGTTGCGCTGCTACACCTCACGACCGATCACACGTGTCCGCGGCCCGCGCCGGCCCCGGATGACCCGGTGCCGGCGCTCGCCGCGAAACCTGCTGCGCGAATTCAGAAGAACGGAGCCGAGAGGGTGACTCCGGACGACGTCGGAAGCTGATCTGGATTGGGCCGGAACATCATTCGGGTTCACCTCGCTCACTCGATGGACGCTGGCGCGTCACGGTTGAATACTGTTCGCGTTCGTCTCCGCCGAGAACTGGACGGACGATCTTCACCGGGCGGTCATCGACCGGCTACTCGCAAGACCCCGACTGGACGGGGGACTGTAACGAATGATGCAACTGTTATCGCTTCCCGTCAATCGATTACCCCGCAGGTCCGATGGTGTTTTCACACACGTAACTGGCGAGTCGCGCGCGACGCGCGTCGCGGGCGCTCGATTCGGTCACGAGCGCGGCACGGCGACAACGACATACACTCGTGACAGCACAGTCCAGCCCGCTGTGCGAAACCGATGGTGAGGTGACGCGGATGGTAGCCGAAGCGCGGGAACGTCAGGAGCCCTCGACGCATATGCACCCCGAACATCCCGAACTCGACGCCCTGCCCGAGTGGCCCCAGGACACCATCGCGGTGCTGGTGACCACAGATCCGGCGCCGCACGCGATTCCGGTCTCGTGGCCGGTGCGCGCGGGCGACCGGCGGGTGCTGCTCAGCTTGAAATCGGATCGCGGTTCCCTGGCCCGGCTGCGCGAGCGGCCGGAGGTGGCGCTGCTGATTCTCGGCGGCGGGAACGTGGCTTTGTGCGCGCGCGGCAAGGCGCGGGTGCTGGCCGATCCGATGCCCGGTGCCGCCGACTACGCGGCGGTCGCCATCGACGTGGAGGTGATCGACGATCATCGCCAGTCCGCCTTCGCGGTTCTCACCGGCATCCAGCGCACCGTGCTCGACGCCACCGAGCTGAAGTACCTGGAGTCGCGGGTGGCGACCCTGAAAGAGATGGCGGCGGAACGGCGGAATTGAACGTGCGCGAGGGATCCCCGCATCGACCATAATCGGGTGGGGATGCGGTGTGAATGCACCGCGGGGAAGGAGAACTGTGAGCGTCAGTCTGGCCAAGGGCGGAAATGTTTCGCTGTCCAAGCAGGCCCCGAACCTGACCAAGGTCGCAGTCGCCTTGGGCTGGGACGTACGGACCACCACCGGGGCCGATTACGACCTGGACGCGAGCGCGCTGGCCTGTGGAGCGAATATGCGGGTGCTCTCGGATTCGCATTTCGTGTTCTACAACAACCTGCGCTCGCCCGAAGGCACCATCGAGCACACCGGTGACAATCTGACCGGCGCGGGTGAAGGCGATGACGAGACCATCAATGTGGATCTCGCGGGCATGCCGCCCAGCATCACCAATATCTTCTTCCCGGTCTCGATTCACGAGGCCGAGATCCGCCGGCAGTCCTTCGGCCAGATCCGCAATGCCTACATTCGCGTGATCGATGCCATGACGGGATCCGAGCTGGCCCGCTTCGATCTCACCGAGGACGCCTCGACCGAGACGGCCATGGTGTTCGGGGAGCTGTACCGGCACGGCAACGAATGGAAGTTCCGGGCCATCGGGCAGGGGTACGCGTCCGGGCTGGCGGGTATCGCCCGCGATTACGGGGTCAATGTCTGAACGGCGGTGCAATCGCCGAGCGGCGGCGCGGGCAGGGTCCGCGCCGCCGCTGCTCATTCGGGATCCGCTCGGCGATCCGGAGCACCCCTCGAGCACCGGTACCGCGTTGCGTACGAAAGCCTTTCGACTGGTCGGAACGGACTTCTACTCACGATACGAGCCGAACGCAACGACCGAATCCGCCGAATTACTCATCCGGTACTCACCGCTGCGCCGTCACCCAGGCGGCGATGCGGCTGCGGGTACCGAAACCGAGTTTGGTGAGAATGTGCTGAACGTGGTTCTGCGCCGTGCGTTCCGAGATCACCAGCTCGCGCGCGATGGCGCGGTTGGTCGCACCCGCCGCCACCAGTAGCGCCACCTGCCATTCCCGCTCCGACAGCGGGGATTCGGCGAGCGGCCGAGCCGATTCATGCGACTGCCCGACCGCCCAACCCGGGTGTGCGACCGGCGAACCCGAGAACCCCACCTGCGAACCCGGCTGCCCGACCGGCGAACACCGGTGCGCCGGTGGCGCGATCGGTATTCGCAGCAGGGTGTGCAGGCGCTCGGCCCAGTCGGTCATGCCGAGGGCGCGGGCGCGGTGCAGGGCGGGTTCGGCGAAAGCCGTTGCGGCGGCGTGGTCGCCGGTGTGGTGGGCGACGAGCGCTTGGGCGCAGGCGGTTTCGACGGCGTGCGCGGCCGCGCCGCTGAGGGCGCAGGCATCGGCTGCGGCGGTGAGCTCGGCAGTGGCCTTGTCCCATTCGCCCAGGGCGATGGCGCAGGTGGCGAGCGTCAGTTCGACCGGGCCGAAATAGCCGGCGGTGCAGGTGATGTGGCGGCCCCGCCAGGGGCTGAGGCGGCCGTGGAAGAAGCGGACGGCATCGAGATCACCGACCGCGGCGGCGATCTGCACGCCGACGGCGTAGTACGCCAGCCGGATATCGTCGGGAACATCCCAGCCCGCGGGCGGTCCGGCCCGGCGGAACAGGTGTTCGGCCACGTCGAGGCGGCCCTGATCGGCGGCGATCCACGCCGGAGCGAGCAGCACGAACAGCTCCGCCCGCACCTCACCGTCCGCACGCGCCAGCAGCTCCCCCACCAGCTCCGGCCGATGCCCGTAATGGTGCCCGACCAACGTCACCAGCCCCGCGTACGCGAGCACCCGTGGATGCCCACCCGGTTCGAGCGTCTCGAACGCCTCCCGCCCGAACCGCAGCGCATCCTCGAATTCCCCACGCGCCTGCGCCATTCCGCCCCGGGCCCGCACCAACTGCCATCGCGCCACCGGCCCGCCCACCCGCTCCACGCACCACCCCATCCGCACGATCTCCCGATCCACCCGATCCAGCCGCCCCCGCTGCCCGTACACCTCCACCGCCCACAACCGCCCCCGCAACTCCACCTCCGGCCGCTGCTCCCGCACGCCGATCTCGATCAACCGCCGCGCCAGCCGCGCCCCCTCCTCCACGAACTCCGGTCCCCCACAGGCACACTGCCGCGACCGCAACGCATCCACCACCGCCTCCCCACCCCCGCCCCGCTCCGCCGCGATCAATGCCGCCGCCGACATCACCTCCGCATCCCCACCCGTGCCGCAGCACACCGCCGCCTCGGTCCGCCGCGCCACCAACCGCGCCCGCAACTCCCCCACCGATCGGCAATCCCCGGCCACGCCGGCCGAACTCGAACCTTCGGACGGCAACGGATCGACCGCCGGCACGCGACCGTTGACGCCGATCACCGCCCGGCCGGACAAGGGAAGAGCGGCGAGCGCGACTTCGCACCAGTCCCGAATATCGCGATCCCAGCCGAGGCGGCCGATCGGTTCGAGGGTGAGCGCGGCGGCAGCCAGCAGCACCGGATCACCGGTTCGGCGCGCCGCGTGCACCACGTCCCCGCAGTACTGCCGCGCGAGGGTGAGCCTGCCCGCACGGAAGGCCGCTTCGGCCTTCGCCAGGGTCAATCGCCCGCGCGTGGACGCGGACAGCGCTTCCGCGGCGTTCGACAACGCCAGCTCGTAAAGCTGGTGCGCCGCATCGAAATCCAGTTGTGCGAACGCGTATTCGGCCGCCCGGGTGCACCAGGCCACCGCGGGGGCGCGATCACCGGTCGCCGCGACCATGGACCAGTGCCGCGCCAGATCGGCGAGGTGCGGGTCGAGACAATCGGCGTAGAGCTCCTCGATCGTCAGCGCGGCGCGCCGATGCAGTTCGGTCCGCCGCGGCAGCGGCAATCCGGCCACCAGCACCGATCGCACCAAGCCGTGCACGAACTCGGCGCGTCCCGCCGCCGGCGTCGCCGCGAGCACACCCGCGCGCACCGCCTCCTCCACCTCGGGCAGACACGCCACGGTGCTCCGCTCCACCAGCCGCGCCGCCACCGCGATCTCGAACTCCTGCCCGAGAACCGCAGCCGCACAGAGGAATTCCTGTGTTCGCTCCGCGAGCATCGATATCCGCACCGTCACGATATCGGTCAAGCGCGGCGGCACATCTAGCGTGCTCAACGTGGGCGACGCGGTCACGGCCGGACCACGCTCGAGCGCATCCGGATCGAATTCCACAGCCGTACTCGCTGCGGCGGTTCCGTCCGCGGAGTTCGGCGCGACCGGCGGCAGGAGGGATGCGGCTGCGGCTTCCATCGTGTGGTGACGCAGGCCGCGGGCGAGTTCGCGGATGTAGAAAGGGTTCCCGGCGGTGAGGGCGTGGGCTTGGGCCAGGAGGGAGCCGGGGAGGTCTCGGCCGGATTCGCGACTGAGATAGGTGGCGGTATCGGTGCGCGAGAGACCTTGTAGGAGGACGGTTTCGACGTCGGCTTCGGGGAGCAGGCGGGGGCGGACGGCGCGCCAGCCGGACAGGACGGTGTCGGCGGCGGTGCGTTCGGCGGCGCAGATCAGGAGGCGATGGCGGCGTAGCGAGCGGACCAGGTGCAGGAGGGCGTCGAGGGAGGGTTCGTCGGCCCATTGGATGTCGTCGACTACCAGGAGCGCACCGTGAGCGGCGGTGAGGTCGTCGAGCCAGGTCGCTATGCGTTCGAAGAGCAGGGCGCGTTCGGGGGCGTCGCCGGATTCGGAAAGCGTGTCGGCTACGCCGGATTCGCCCATCACCTGCCGCCATAACCAGAACGGGGGCGAGTCGGGGAGTTCGACCGAGCGGGCCCAGAGGACGGGGACCTCGGCGTCGGCGGCTTCGCGCGCGAGCTCGCCGAGCAGGCGGGTTTTGCCGATGCCCGCTTCGCCGGAGCACAGCACCATGCGCGACCGCCCGGCCAGGGCTGCCGCGAGTTCGACGCGCAGGCGGCCGAGTTCGGCGTCCCGGCCGATCAGTTCATCCCCGCCGGGCATGGCGCTCCGGACGGCTGACGGGACACGGGACACCTGGGCTGGGCACACCTGCTCATCAGCGCGGAAACCGCTGGTGTTAGCCGGTATTCGAAAGTCGACCGGTTTGTCCGGTACGCCGGTGTCAGTGCTGCTGTTTGATCTTCGCGGCAATCCGGTCGGCGATGATCGGCGCGGTGCGGGAATCGGCGGTGGCACAGCTCGCGGTCTCGATCACCGCATTGCCCACCGTGCGAATCGTGTTCGAGCAGTACCACTTGCCCGACGTCGAGGTGAGGATCCAATCAACCGAGACCGCCGACGGATCGGAGTTGTGCGCCATCGTGGTCACCCGCGTAGTGCTGGACTTGCCGTTCTCGGTCGAGACATCGGTGACGTCGGTGTCCTTGCAGCTCTCCAGATAGGCGCGATACTTGCCCACCAGTTCCTCGGCCACCAGGAAATTCTTGAAGGTGGTGACGGCCAGGAAGACATTGTGGTCGTAGTCGTCCCCCGGCTCCTGATAGGACCGCAGCCGGTAACCGGACCAGGTATCGCCGTAGGCGCGCTTGTCACCGCTGTACACCAGCGAACCGCAATCCGGCGGAGAGTAGGTGTATTTCGGCACGGTCGGCGCGGTGTTCTCGAACTTCTGCACCAGCTTGCTCGCGGCGACGATCTTGGCTACCTCGTCGGGCGTGGGCATCATGTCCGGAATTCGGTCCGGGGTCAGCTTGGGCAGCTTCACCACCGCCGGATCCGGTGCCGCCGAACCCTTCACGACCTGACCGCACCCGGTCACCAGAAAGAGCAGCGCCAGACCCATGGCGATACCGCGCCCCCGCATTTACCCTCCTAGACCCGAGGTCAACCCGAGCATAGCCGCGAATCGGCTCAGGCGATGCGCTCCCGCATCCATTGCGGGATCTCGTCCCCGGCGCGCGGGAAGGCGGCCAGTTCGCGCCGGCACTGATCCGGTTCCGGGACCGGGATCCACTCCGGAATCTCCTTGCGCGACAACTGGAATTGCACACCGTCGGCATCGGCCTTGGTGGCCACCCGGCCGCTCAGCCAGGTGCCGGTCATCTGGTCGTAGGAGAGTTCCTTGTGCCGGCCCAGCAACGCGAGCAGCTCCTCGGCGAGCACCATATCGTCGTCGGTCTCGTCGGCCAGCTTCACATTGCGCACCGATTCGTCGTCCAGCTGCACCTGGATTCCGGCGTGCCCCTCCTCGCCGACCAGCACGAACCACAGCACCGCGAACTGCCAGCCGACCGGCAGCATATCGGTGAGCACGCCGACCAGGGCGGCCTCGACCATCTCCAGATCCGCGGAGAGCTCGCCCGAGGAACGCGCCCCCGGTGACTCGTCGCCCTCGGCCAGCACCAGCGGCGGATAGTGCGCCACCATGGCCGCGACCGCCTCGGCCACCGGCACGGGTAGTCGCTCCGGCACGATGTACAGCGGGCGATCCGGATCGCGGCGTTGCCCCGCATCGCCGAAAGCCATTACCCGGGACCGGAATTCGAGCGGATCGCGCAGCACCACCTCGGCGAAGCGTTCCTCCTGGCCGCCGCGCCGCACCCGGCCCACCCGCAGCCGCAACCGCTCCACCTCGTGCCAGCCCACGTGCGGAAACCCCTGATAGGTGAAGCCGGCGTCGGTGATGACCAGGGTCGGTTGCGGACGGAACAGCTCGTGCAGCATGCCGTAGACACCGAACCCGAAGAGCGCCACGGTCACCAGCCCGCCCAGCCGCATCGCCGGATGTTCGGCGCCGTCCAGCACCACCGGTAAGGGCAGCACGGTCAGCACCAGGAAGAACAGCAGCGCGCCGACCGCACCCGTCTTCGACGGGTAGAACTCGGTGACCGACCCACGTCCTTCGTCACTCACCCCGATGACGCTAGCTGATTCCGCCCCATGGCAACACCGTCGCTATTGCACTGGTCCATTCGGCCAGTACCGGACCCAGTCCTGAGCAGTCAGCGGCGCGAGTTCACCGCGGTCGGATTCGGCGGCGTCCTCGGCCGCGCGGATGTCGGCGGCGAAGGCGAGGGTGGCTTTGCGGAGGCGTTCTTCGGCGCTGTCGGGGCCGCCCAGGGTTACCACGCGCAGGTCCGGTGGGATGAGGTCGTCGGGGAGGCCGGCTTTGCGGCTGCGGGACCGGATCTTTTCGGCGAGGGCCAGGGCGGGTTGGGCCATGGCGATGCCGTCGAGGCAGGAGCGGCGGGCTTTTTCGGTGGATTTGCGTTGTTCCCAGGCGGATTCCTGGGCGGCGATCTTCTCGGCGAGGGGGGCGTTCGGGTCGATGGCGTCGTCGCTGAGGTGCGGGCTGCGGTTGGTCAGTTTGGCGACCAGCGCGGCCGCCACGTCAGCGACGGTGAATTCGCCTGCGGCCTCGGCTATCCGGGAGTGGAACAGCACCTGGAGCAGGAGGTCGCCGAGTTCCTCGCGAATGGTGCCGGCATCGGATTCACCGATGGCGTCGAGGAGTTCGTAGGTTTCCTCGAGCAGGTAGGGGCGCAGCGAATCGTGGGTTTGGGTGACTTCCCAGCCGCCGAATTTCCACAGGCGATCCATCACCTCGACGGCTTCGCCGAGCGCTTCGGTCATGCGCGCGGTGTCGGCGGCGGTATCCGGGTCCAGACTCACCGCGCCGCCGTGGCCTCGGTGGCGACCCGCACATCGACCGCGCCGGGGGCCTTGCCGTCCAGGGCGAGCAGCAGGTCGGCCACGAATTGCAGCACCTGCACATCGCGCACCCGCTCCGCGCCCACGCTGTCTTCCACTCGGGGCAGCGGCAATTGCACGATGCCGGTGGTCGGGCGGTAGGTGGCGTTCGGGTAGAGCCGCTTGAGCCGCAGCTGCTTGGAGTCGGGCAGCTGCATCGGCGACACCTTGAGAGTGGTTCCGGTGACACCGATCTCGGCGATCGCGTACTCGCGGGCCAGCAGCCGCAGCTTGGCCACCGAGACCAGGCGCCCGACCTCCACCGGCAGCGGCCCGTAGCGGTCGACGAGCTCCTCGACCACGGCGGCCAGCCCGGAATCGTCCTGGGCGGCAGCGAGTTTGCGGTACGCCTCCAAGCGCAGGCGGTCCGAGCCGATGTAGTCCGGCGGGATGTGCGCGTCCACCGGCAGGTCGATGCGGACTTCCCGGACTTCCTCGTCCACGGTGATGGGCCGCCCGTCGGCGGCGGCGCGGTACGCCTCCACCGCTTCACCGACCAGGCGCACGTAGAGGTCGAACCCGACGCCCGCCACATGCCCGGACTGCTCCGCGCCGAGCACATTGCCCGCACCGCGAATCTCCAAGTCCTTCATGGCGACCGCCATACCCGCGCCCAGATCGGAGTTCTGCGAAATGGTGGCGAGCCGGTCGTAGGCGGTCTCGGTGAGCGGCTTCTCCGGCGGGTACAGGAAGTAGGCGTAGCCGCGTTCACGCGAGCGTCCCACGCGTCCGCGCAGCTGGTGCAGCTGCGAAAGCCCCAGCGCGTCAGCGCGTTCCACGATCAGCGTATTGGCATTGCTGATGTCCAAACCGGTTTCGATGATGGTGGTGCAGACCAGCACATCGAATTCCCGCTCCCAGAAGCCCTGCACGGTCTTCTCGAGCATGTCCTCGTTCATCTGCCCGTGCGCCACCACCACCCGCGCCTCGGGCACCAGATCGCGAATCCGCTTGGCCGCCTTGTCGATCGAGGCGACCCGGTTGTGCACGTAGAACACCTGGCCGTCGCGCAGCAGCTCACGGCGCACCGCCGCGGCCACCTGCTTGTCGTTGTACGCACCGACATAGGTGAGCACCGGATGCCGTTCCTCGGGCGGGGTGAGGATGGTCGACATCTCGCGAATGCCCGCGAGCGACATCTCCAGGGTGCGCGGGATCGGCGTGGCGGACATGGTGAGAACGTCCACGTGCGTGCGCAGCGCCTTGATGTGCTCCTTGTGCTCGACGCCGAACCGCTGTTCCTCGTCGATGATGACCAGGCCCAGGTCCTTCCACCGCACCCCGGTCTGCAACAGCCGGTGGGTGCCGACGACGATATCGACGTCCTTGGTGGTCATGCCCTCCAGGATTTCCCGCGATTCGGCGGGATCGGTGAAGCGGGACAGGCCCTTCACCACCACCGGGAAGCCGGCCATGCGGTCGGTGAAGGTCTGTAGATGCTGTTGCGCGAGCAGCGTGGTGGGGACCAGCACGGCGACCTGCTTGCCGTCCTGCACCGCCTTGAAGGCGGCGCGCACCGCGATCTCGGTCTTGCCGTAGCCGACGTCACCGCAGATGACGCGGTCCATCGGCACCGACTTCTCCATATCCGCCTTCACTTCGGCGATGGCGGAGAGCTGATCCTGGGTCTCGGTGAACGCGAACGCGTCCTCCATCTCGGTCTGCCACGGCGTGTCCGGGGCGAAGGCGTGACCGGGCGCGGCCTGCCGGGCGGCGTAGAGCTGCACCAGTTCGGTGGCGATCTCGCGAACCGCCTTGCGCGCCTTGCGTTTCGTATTCGCCCAGTCGGAGCCGCCGAGCTTGGAGAGCGACGGCATCTCGCCGCCGACGTAGCGGGAGAGCTGGTCGAGGGAGTCCATGGGCACGAACAGCCGGTCGCCCGGCTGGCCGCGCTTGCTGGGCGCGTACTCGATGACCAGGTATTCGCGCCGCGCCCCGGCGATGGTGCGCTCGATCATCTCCACGAAGCGCCCGATGCCGTGCTGATCGTGCACGACCATGTCACCGGCGGTGAGCGCCAGCGGATCGACCTGATTGCGGCGCTTGGCGGGCAGCTTCTTGCCCTCGCCCGGCGCGGTGACCCGGTTGCCGGTGAGATCGGATTCGGCGACCACCACCAGCTTGGCGTCGTCGAACACGATGCCGTCGTGCAGCGAACCGCAGAGCACGCCGACCAGTCCGCGAACCGGTTCCGCGCCGGCTTCCAGGTGCGCGGCCGGGACCTCGGCATCGGCGAGGCGTTCCTGAATGCGTTGCGCCGTACCGTGTCCCGCCACCACGATGACCGCGCGGCCGCCGGTCGAGACGTGCGCGCGCAGTGACGCGAAGATGGTGGCGACCAGTTCCTCGGAACCGCGCGCGGACGGGGCGGCCAGTACGGGCAGCACGATCTCGTTCGGATCGTCGGCGGCCAGTGGGCTCAGCGTCCACCAGGGCAGGCCGTGCCGCTCGGCATCGGCGTGCACTTCGTCGAGTCCCCGGTACGAGGACGCCGCCAGGTCGAGTCCGTGCGCGCCGAGCGGAGCCGCGCCGCCGAAGGAGGCGGCCGTCCACGAGGCTTCCAGGAACTCTTGACCGGTGCGCACCAGGTCGGCGGCGCGGGTGCGGATCTTCTCCGGATCACACAGCAGCACATGGGTTCGCGCGGGCAGCACCTCGGTGAGCAATTGCAGCTCGCCGGGTTGCAGCACCGGCAGCAGCGCTTCCATGCCCTCCACCGGGATGCCGCCCGCGAGCTTCTCCAGCATCTCCACCAGCGCGGCGTCGGCGGCGTTCTCGGCGGCGCGGGCGCGTAGCTCGTCGGTGAGCAGCAGTTCCCGGCACGGCTGGGCGACCACCAGCTCGACCGGATCGTCGTGCAGCGAACGCTGGTCGGCGACGGCGAAGGAGCGCAGCTCGGAGACCTCGTCACCCCAGAACTCCACGCGCACCGGATGATCCGCGGTCGGCGGGAAGATGTCGAGGATGCCGCCGCGCACCGCGAACTCGCCGCGCTTGCCGACCATGTCGACCCGCTCGTAGGCGAATTCGACCAGCCGCATGAGCAATTCGTCGAAGTCGAACTCCGCGCCGCGCCGCAGCACGATGGGTTCGATATCGCCCAGCCCGTGCGCCATCGGCTGCATGAGCGAGCGCACGGTGGTGACGACGACCCGCAGCGGTTCGCCGTAGATGCCCTCGTCCGGGTGCGCCAGCCGGCGCAGCACCTGCATGCGCTTGCCGACGGTGTCGGCCCCCGGGGAGAGTCGCTCGTGCGGGAGGGTCTCCCAGGACGGGAAGAGCGCCACGCTGTCGCCGAGAATCTCGGCCAGCTCGGTCGCGAGATCATCGGCCTCGCGGCCGGTGGCGGTCACCACCACCAGGGGCCGCTCCCCGGCAATGGTCGACGCGACGAACGGACGGACCGCCGTCGGCGCCACCAGCATTGCGGAGTCACGGCCGATCAGGCTCCTGACCTGCTGGAGAGCGGCATCGGCACCAGCCACCGTGGCCAGTCCCGCCAAGGGTGGACGATGCTCGGGCATAAGGAGACTCCTGGGCGCAGATCAGCGTTTCAGAACGACCAACCGAGTCTAGTAGCCGGAGCCGACAGGTGGAGTTCGCGGCCCGCGCACCGGTCGTTCCAGCCCGAATGACGAGGGTGCGTGCTTGAATGCGATATGTCCTATGTGGCCGATCCGCAGCTACTGAACGTAGCGGCGCAGGCGGCGAGCCGCGAACTCGCGGAAGTAGGCGACCTTCTCGTCCGGGACGATGGAGGGCAGCAGGAAGAACCAAGCCCGTTCCATGCGCGTCGCCATCTGGTCGATCGACTCCGTGCTGACCGCGACCATGTGCACGCCCGTGGTCACCTCCTGCAAGAGCAGGCCGATGGTCTCCGGATCCAGCTCCGGCTTCAAATCCCCTTGCTGGATAGCGCGTTCGGCGAGCAAACGGTGCGTCTCGCCCCAGGTCTTGGCGATATTGTCACCGGCCGCGCCGCGATAGTCGCCGATCTGGTGGGTGAGCTTGAGCATCGACCCGACCATGGGGTCGTTCATCGTCAGATCCGCCACCACGTAGGTGATTCCGATGCACGCCTCGAGCGCCGGCACCCGCGGATCGAAGAAGCCCTGACAGGCGCTGACCAGTCGCTCATTGCCCTGATCGACGACCGCGCGCGCGCGAGTTCTTCCTTGGAGCCGAAGTGAAAGTACAAGGCGCCCTTGGTCACATTCGACTGCGCGATGATCTCGGACAGGGACGCGTTCGCGTAACCCAGTCGCAGAAAGACATCGGCCGCGCCCGCGAGCACGGAATCGCGAGTGATCTCCGCACGCGCTTGCCTAGCCATCAGATCCGCCTGTCATCAAACCAGCCATCCTGAAGTAGACCGACATCCCGAAGTTGACCGACATCACAGTTCGAACAGCACTCGAAGGATGGGTGAACCGTACCACCCGGCTGCGCGATGCCAGCCGATTCGAGCATTCGACCCGTCCTCCTTCGCAATTCGCTGGTTAACTGTCCAGTTCTACCGCCCGACAACGGACGTATCAGACCGTTGGGTTCTTTAAACCTTTGCCGCTCGGCCATTCCGAGGCGAGTTTCGGTTCCGACTCCAGGTGCGTCAGACCGTTCCAGCACAGGTTCACCAGATGCGCGGCAACCACTTCCTTGGACGGCTGCCGTTCGTCGAGCCACCAGGTGGCCGCCGTCGCGACCATGCCGACCAGCGCCTGCGCGTAGAGCGTGGCAAGCGAGGTGTCGAACCCGCGGCGCTCGAAATCCCCGGCGAGGATGTGCGCCACCTGATTCACCGCCTCGTTCAGCAGCGACGAGTAGGTCCCCTCGGCCGCCGACACCGGCTGATCCCGCATCAGAATCCGGAACCCGTCGGTGCGCTCCTCCATATAGGTGAGCAACGCCAGCGCCACCTGTTCCAGCCGCACCCGCGACCGGTTCCGCGTCAACGACTCCCGGATCATCTCCAGCAACGTGGACATCTCGCGATCGACCACGACCGCGTACAAGCCTTCCTTGCCCCCGAAGTGCTCGTACACCACAGGTTTCGACACCTGCGCCCGCGTCGCGATCTCCTCGATGGACGTCGCGTCGTACCCCCGCTCCGCGAACAGCGCCCGCCCGATCTCGATGAGCTGCTGCCGCCGTTGGGTTCCGGTCATGCGCGGGCGGGACACGCGGCCCCCCTCACCCGAACTCATCGCTCCGCCTCCCTGCGCTTGCCGTACGACTGTCCTGCTTACTGTCCCAGACTTCTCCGCACCGAGCCTCCCTGGGCCGGGTTCCGGCTCGCTTGCAACTTCGCCAACGTAACAACTGATCACGCAAGATCGGGGTAACTCACCGGGGACGAGCCGAGTCGGGCACCTCGCGAACAGGGACTCCGCAACGCGAACGAGCAGGGCACTTACCCGTCGGCGAAAATTCCCGGAGAGGCGGAGGAGTAAAAATTCGCGGAGAGGCGGGGGAGCATGCGAGTATCTACATCGCAATGCCAGTCATGCAGCCTCGCGAACCATACGGTCCGCAGGTGATTGATCCGCCGTAGTGTAATGGCAGCACCACTGATTTTGGTTCAGTTAGTTCAGGTTCGAGTCCTGGCGGCGGAGCTCGCGAGCGGGGGCACTATCGTTGCCCCGGCACATAGCCGACACAGCACAACTGTGGGCGGCGCAACCAAGAACTCAGCACGATGACCGGCAGCCGAGGGAGATCCATGCCACAGCAGACCGCCGTCGTCGTTCTCGCAGCCGGTGCTGGAACCCGAATGCGGTCCAAGACCCCCAAGGTATTGCACCCGCTGGCCGGCCGCAGCATGCTCGCACACGCGTTGCACGCGGCGAACGAGATCGACCCGACGTACCTCATCACGGTGGTGGGACACGACCGCGAAGCGGTCGGCGCCGCCGTCACGGAGGTGGCCGAACAACTCGGCCGTGACATCGACCGCGCGGTCCAGGAAGAACAGCTCGGCACCGGCCACGCCGTGCAGTGCGCGCTCTCGGAGATTCCCGAGGATTTCGACGGCGACCTGCTCGTCACCTACGCCGATGTGCCGCTGCTGGACGGGCATACGCTCTCCGCCCTGCTCGACGAGCACCGCAGCTACTCCGATGGTTCGGCCGCCACCGTGCTGACCTTCGAACCCGATGACGCCAATGGTTACGGCCGCATCGTGCGCGATGCCGAGGGCCGGGTGCTGGAGATCGTCGAGCACGCCGACGCCACCCCGGAACAGGCCGCCATCACCGAAGTCAATTCCGGCGTATACGTTTTCGACGCGCGCGTGCTGCGGGTGATGCTCTCCCAGATCACCACCGCCAACGCCCGCCACGAGCTCTACCTCACCGATGTGCTGAAGCTGGCCCGCGAGGCCGGGCACGCGGTTCACGGTGCGCGCCTGCTGGATTCGGCCAAGGTGACCGGCGTCAACGACCGGGTGCAGCTGGCCGACGCGGGGCGCACGCTCAATCGCTACATCGTGGAACGGCATATGCGCGCCGGGGTCACCATCGTGGATCCGGCGAGCACCTGGATCGACGGCAATGTGCAGATCGGCCGGGACGCCGTCATCCGGCCGGGCGTGCAGCTGCTGGGCCACACCGTGATCGGCGAGGACGCCGAGATCGGCCCCGACTCCACCCTCACCGACGTGGTGGTCGGCGACGGCGCGAAAGTCGTTCGCGCGCACGGCGAGAAGTCCACCATCGGCGCCGGCTGCAATGTCGGGCCCTTCACCTACCTGCGCCCCGGCACCGTGATCGGCGAGGACGGCAAGCTGGGCGCGTTCGTGGAGACCAAGAACGCCACCATCGGCGCGCACTCCAAGGTCCCGCACCTCACCTATGTGGGCGACGCCACCATCGGCGAGCACAGCAATATTGGCGCGTCGAGCGTCTTCGTCAATTACGACGGCGTCAAGAAGCATCACACCGTGGTCGGTTCGCACGTCCGGACCGGCAGCGACACCATGTTCGTCGCACCTGTGACAGTGGGTGACGGCGCGTATACCGCAGCAGGTACTGTGCTGCGTAGAAATGTTCCACCGGGGGCTCTCGCGGTGTCGGGTGGAGCGCAGCGCAATCTCGACGGCTGGGTGCAGCGCAACCGCCCCGGCACCGACGCGGCCAAGGCAGCGGAAGCGGCACTGGCGGCCACCGAAATTTCCAACGAGCAAAAGGATGGCGAACGTCCGTGACCGCGTTCTCTACCGATAACCAGAAGAACCTGATGCTGTTCTCGGGACGCGCTCATCCCGAGCTGGCGGAAGAGGTGGCGAAGGAACTCAACGTTCACATCACCCCTCAGACCGCCCGGGATTTCGCCAATGGCGAGACCTTCGTCCGGTTCGAGGAATCGGTTCGCGGCTCCGATGCCTTCGTGTTGCAGAGCTTCCCGGCCCCGCTCAACCAGTGGGTCATGGAACACCTGATCATGATCGACGCGCTGAAGCGCGGTTCGGCCAAGCGCATCACCTCGGTGCTGCCGTTCTACCCGTACGCCCGCCAGGACAAGAAGCACCGCGGTCGTGAGCCCATCTCGGCTCGCCTGATCGCCGACCTGCTCAAGACCGCGGGCGCGGATCGCATCATCACCGTCGACCTGCACACCGATCAGATCCAGGGCTTCTTCGACGGCCCGGTCGATCACATGCACGCGATGGTGCAGCTGGTCGAGTACATCCGCAACAACTACGCGCTCGACAATATCGCCGTGGTGTCGCCGGATGCCGGTCGCGTGAAGGTCGCCGAGAAGTGGGCCAACGCGCTGGGCGACGCGCCGCTGTCGTTCATCCATAAGACCCGTGACCCGCTGGTGCCGAACCAGATCACCGCCAACCGCGTGGTCGGCGAGGTCGAGGGGCGCATCTGCATCCTGATCGACGACATGATCGACACCGGCGGCACCATCGCCGGCGCGGTCAAGGTGCTCAAGGAGGCGGGCGCGCTGGACGTGGTCATCGTGACCACCCACGGTGTGCTGTCGCATCCGGCCGCAGAGCGCCTCGCCAACTGCGGTGCCAAGGAAGTCGTGGTCACCAACACGCTGCCGATCAGCGAGGACAAGCGCTTCCCGCAGCTGACCATCCTCTCGATCGCCCCGCTGCTGGCGCAGACCATCCGCGAGGTCTTCGAAAACGGTTCCGTCACCGGCCTTTTCAACGGGTCCGCCTAACTCTCGGCGGATCTCGGGGGCTTACGCCCCCGAACCCCCTCGAACGCAGCGCCGCCGTGCCAGTAGGCACGGCGGCGTTTTCGCTTCGCCCTTTCGGGCACTTTCGTATCGAGCGGGTGGCAATGGGTGCCCCGGCCGTGGCGCGGCGGTAGCGTTGAGTCCGAAGCTCGGCGGTTTGCTACTGGTGCGCTGATGCGCGGAGAGGTGATGCCGTATGGACGACCGGCGCAACGATGACGAAGACCAGCTGATGGACGAGGTCTTCGACACCGACGACGTCGAGGACCTCGATTACGACCTGGGCGATGACGACCAGGCCGACGAGGTTCGCGAATACGAGCGGTACATCAGCGATCCGCCCGAGGACCTGGTGATCCGCAATCGCGAGAGCGACGACGACGGCCGGTTGGGCATCGACGAGGAGCTCGATCAGGAGTGGACGCGCCGGCGCCGGCGCGAGGAGCACCGGTCCGAGGACGACCGGCCCGCGGAGGTCGCCGCCATGGAGATCGTCGAGGAACCGGGCGACTGAGAACCCGATGTTTCGTTTCGGGTCCCCGGCTGTGATAACCATGGGGAGCTGTTCACACCACATCGAGGAGGGCGCGACATGAGCACGCCGCCGAATGAACCGCAACCCGAGTCCGGCTCGGGTGAGCTCTTCAAGAAGAAGGGCGACGCCGAGACCGGCAGCACCGGCTCCGAGCCGGCGCCGAGCCCACCGCCGCAGCCGCAGGACGACATCACCCGGCACTACCAGCCCGGCGCCGCACCCGATTCCGGGTATCCGCCGTACCCGGGCAGCACTCCCCCGCAGCCGCCGCCGGGTGGCGGGTATCCGGCCGGCGGGCAGTACGGCTATCCGCCCGTGGGTGCGCAGCCCGGCGGCTATCCGCCCGGCGGGCAGCCGGAGTACGGACAGCAGCCCGGCGGGTTCCCGGCCTATCCGCAGCAGCCCTACGGTCAGCAGCCCTACGGCCAGCCGTATCAGCCGTACGGTCAGCCCGGACCGCAGCCGCGCACCGGTCCGCAGGTGTTCTCCATCATCGGATTCATCTGCGCCGCCATCTCTTTGATCTTCTGCCCGCCGCTGTTCGGCATCGCGGGCATCGTGCTCGGCATCATCGGTCACACCAAGGGCGAACCGCTGGGCAAGTGGGCGGCCATCGCGGCGGGCGTCTGCATGATCCTCGGCTTCGTGATCGGGTACCTGATCATCGACAGCGGAATGATCCCGACCGACAGCTGATATGACGCGATTCGACGGATTCCCGATCACCGGGCTCGACTTCTACGAAGATCTCGAAGCCGACAACTCCAAGACCTTCTGGAACGCCAACAAGAAGGTCTGGGAGGAGTCGGTTCGCGACCCGATGAAAGCCCTTGTCGCCGAATTGGAGAGCGATTTCGGCACCGCCAAGATCTTCCGGCCGTACCGGGACGTGCGCTTCGCGGCGGACAAGACGCCGTACAAGAACCATCAGGGCGCGATCGTGCACACCGCTCAGTTCGGTGGGTGGTACGTGCAGATCGGCGCGGCCGGATTGTTCGTGGCGGGCGGGATATACGCCGCGCCGCCCGCGCAGCTGGCGGCGCTGCGGGTGGCCATCGCCGATGATGTGCGCGGGCCGGAGCTGGAAGGCATACTGGCGCGGCTGGTCTCGGCCGGCTACCGGATCGGCGGGGACAAGCTCAAGACCAAACCCAAGGGTTACGAGCTCGACCATCCCCGCATCGAATTGCTGCGGCACAAATCCCTCACCGCCGGAAAGGAATTCGGGGCGCCGGCGTGGTTGAGCACGGCGCGCGCCCGGGACGAGATCCGCGCGGCGTGGGAGGAATTGCGGCCGCTCAACGAATGGCTGGCGGCGGTCACCGAACAGCGGTAGCGCTCACTCCGGGCGCTCCTCGCGAACCTCGCGGCGGATGGACCGGACGCTGAAGGTGATCACCAGCAGCGAGCCCGCCGCGACCAAGGCCGCGACCTGTATGCGCGCCAGCCGATTCCGGCGGCACGGGACCACGAAATCGGGACCGTGACAACCGGCGGGATCGAGGCAGATGGGCGGCCCGGTCCATTCGTGCCGGGGCGCCACCACCGACCCGCAATCCACGTCCCCGGCCGGATGCGGGAGCGGCAGCAAGAACAGCGCACCCACCCCGGCGAGCAGCAGCAAACCCGCCACCAGCCACAGCCGGGCTCGGCGCCAGCCCAGCAGCGACGGCAGGGCTATGCAAAAGGCGGCGACTCCGAGGACGAGGCCGAAAATCTCCCACGGCTTCACTGTCCCCGATCCTAAATCGGGGACAGGGCAACCACTGCCGGAATTGCCGGTTTGCTACCGGCGTTCGGCCAGCACCAGCGCGAATCGGTCGTCCTGGTCGGTCCACACCCGCTCGGTCGCGAAACCCGCTGCGCTCAACTCGGATTCGAGTCCCGCAGGCTGAAACTTCGCGGAGATCTCGGTGCGGATCTGCTCGCCCGCCGCGAACTCGACCGTCATATCCAGCTCGGGAACCGCGACGGTCATCGCCTCGGTGGCCTCCAGCCGCATCTCGATCCACTCGTGCTCGGCATCCCACAGCGCGACGTGCCGGAAGCGGGCCGGATCGAAGTTCGCACCCAACCGGGCGTTGAGCACGTGCAGCACATTGAGATTGAACTCCGCGGTGACGCCGGCGGCATCGTCGTAGGCCGGGACCAGCACCGCCGGATCGATCACCAGGCCCGCGCCGAGCAGCAGCTGTTCACCCGGCTCCAGCACCTCGTGGATCCCGGCCAGGAACTCCGCGCGCTCGCGCGGGACCAGGTTCCCGATGGTGCCGCCGAGGAACGCGATCATGCGCCGCCCGCCGCGCGGCAGGTTCTCCAGCGTGGCCGTGAAGTCACTGACCACCCCGTGCACGCTCAACCCCGGAAACTCCGCCGCCACCTGATCCGAGGACGCGCTCAAGGCCGCCACCGAGACATCCTGCGGCACATACTTCTTCAACGGCCCTTCGGCGGTCAGCGCCTCCAGCAGCAGCCGCGTCTTCGCCGCCGACCCGGCGCCCAGCTCCACCAGCACCTCGGCCTGCGCGATCCGCGCGATCTCCGCCACCACCCGCTCCAGCAGCGCCCGCTCGGTCCGGGTCGGGTAGTACTCCGGCAGCTCGGTGATCTGCTCGAACAGCTCACTTCCGCGCGCGTCGTAGAACCATTTGGGCGGCAAGGACTTCGGCGATGCGGTCAGCCCGCTGCGCACATCGGCCCGCAGCGCCGCGGTCAGGTCTTCGTCGGTTAGATGAATCTCCAGCGTTGCCGAGGTCATGAAAAGGCCCTTTCGTCATCGGTTTCAAGCGATTCCACGGTCAGCGACCCGGGCCGCACCGTCACCAGTTGCCGGTCCGCGATCGGCCGCCAGCGTGGATCGTCGTCATACGGTTCGGAGGCCACCACCGCGAATTCATCGGTGACCAGCACGGATAGCGAGTGATGCCGCGTAGTGGCCCATACCGTCTCCCCGTCACCCAGCAACAGGTTCAAGCGCGCCTTCGGCGATCGCGCCAGCACGGCCCGAACCACCTCCCGCAGTGCGCTTTCCGGATTCGCGCGGTGCGCGCCGTCGAGCAGGTCGTGCAGTATCACCCACAGGACCGCCGAATCGGTGAGCGATTCGGCGTCCAACAGCGAGGGCGAACCGAACTGTGCCGCAACGGCGGTGAGCGTGTTCCGCCAATCCGGAATCGCACCGTTGTGACTGAAGGCCCAGCGCCCGTGCGTGAACGGCGCGCAGGCCGCCCGCTCCACCGGCAGGCCGGCGGTCGCCGAGCGGATCGCGGCCAGCACGGCGGTCGACCGCAGCTGCGGGAGCACCTCGTCGACCGCTGGATCGGTCCAGATCGGCGCGGCATTCCGGTAGCGGCTCACGCTGAGTCGGCCTGCCGGAAAACCACTTTCGGCAGCGACGGGATCGGCAGCGGCGGCCGGACCAGCGGCAGTCGGCGAGTCGGCACTGGCGGTGGTCGCGGCGGTGTCGCGCGGGTCGGGTGGGGTGCCGCCGTGCCAGGGGACGCCGGCGGCGTGATCGGCGGGGGCCGCGGCGGCGGGGAGCCACCAGGCGACGCCGAAGCCGTCGGCGTTTATGGTTCCGCCGCCGCGCATTTCACGTGGAGCCCAGGATTGGGTGCGCAGGGAGTGCGGGCCGCGGGTTACCAGGTCCCCGACTGCGGTCGGCGGGCCGAGGTAGGCCAGGTGGCGGCACATCAGCGCTCGTCCGGGCGGAGGTCTCGGGCCAGGCGGAAGCCGGAGAAGATCTGGCGGCGGATGGGGTGGTCCCAGTTGCGGAAGGTGCCGCGGACCGCCACCTGGTCGGCGGCGAAGGAACCGCCGCGCAGGACCTTGTAGTCGCCGCCGAAGAAGACGTCGGAGTATTCGGCGTAGGGGAAGGCGCGGAAACCCGGGTAGGGGTCGAAACCCGAACTGGTCCACTCCCATACGTCGCCGATGAGCTGGTGTACGCCCGAGGGCGAAGCACCCTCCGGGTACGCGCCGATATCGGCCGGTTCCAGATGATGCTGGCCGAGGTTGGCGGTGGATTCGGTGGGGTCGGCGTCGCCCCAGGGGTAGCGGCGCGTGCGGCCCGTCTCGGGGTCGAAGCGGGCGGCCTTCTCCCATTCGGCTTCGGTGGGCAGGCGTTTGCCCGCCCAGTTGGCGTACGCCTCGGCCTCGTACCAGCAGACGTGGACCACCGGTTGCTGCGGGCGGACGGGCTGCATGGTGCCGAAAACCCGCCGCCACCAATGGCCGTTGCCATCGCGCTCCCAGAATTGGGGTGCGGTGAGGCCGGCTTCCAAGCGATGCGCCCAGCCGCGCTCGGACCAGAGTTCGGGGCGGTCGTAACCGCCATCCGCGATGAAGGCGACGTACTTCTCGTTGGTGATCGGCGCGGCGTCGATCGCGAAACCGGGGACGTGCACCGGATGCGCGGGGCGCTCGTTGTCCAGCGCCCACGGATCGGTGTCGGTGCCCATCACGAATTCGCCTGCGGGAATGACGACTTCACCCGCGACCCGCACGCGGGCCGCGGGCGGGGCGGGCGCGGCCAGCACAGCGTCACCGGTGCGCAGCTGATGCGTGGCCAGCATGGTCTCGTCGTGCTGCTGCTCGTGCTGGGCGATCATGCCGAAGGCGAAACCACCGTCCACCAGCTCGTCACCGTGTAAAGGACTGTGCTCCAGTACATCCAGCACCTTGTCCCGAACCGTGCCGACATAGCCGCGCGCCTCCACCGGATTCAGCAGCGGCAGCGCCGGCCGATCCGCACGCGCATGCTTGAACGCGTCGTACAGGTGATCGATATCGGCGCGCACCGGTTCCCGCCCGCCCACATCACGCACCAGCCACAGCTCTTCCTGATTGCCGATATGCGCCAGATCCCACACCAGCGGACTCATGATCCGCGAATGCTGCGCCACCAGTTCAGCTTCATCCACACACTCGGTCAGACCGGTGGTCCGCCGCCGAGCGCGCTCGAGCGTGTCGGCGATCTTGGTGCGCAACCGTTCGGTTTCGGCGCGGTCGGCGCCCGGTAGATGAATGGTCATGGGAAAACTCCGAATTCGGTCAGTGATGTAGCCGCCGCAGTACAGGCGCTCACGCCCTCGTCATTCCGGCGTGCTTTTGGCCGGAATCCATATGCCGGCCCTGTGTGGATCCCGGCTAAAAACATGCCGGGAGGACAGTGACGGCCGGGCGGACGCAGGCCGTGGCGGGGAGGCCGGTGGTGCGGTGGCCGGATGAGCGCGGTGATCATCGGGCATCCTCGGTGGGGGCGCGGCCGCTACGACATCGCTCGGCCGCGGCACCCAATTCCGCTGCGGCCTGGTCGGTTTCGGCATGCGCGGCGGCCAGTTCGAGCAGATCTACCGCGGCGGAGCGCAACTCGGGATCGGCCAGACCGTGCCGGGCGGCTTCCGTCCACATGGCCGCGGTGGGCTTGGCCAGGGTGCTCGCTTCGGCGACGACCTCTGGGCGGGAGAGCAGCGCGTCGAAGACGTGGATCGGGACCGTCCAGGTGTCACCCGGCTGCGCGTCCAGGTAGCGGACCTCCAGGTGCCCGGAGGCGCGGACCGGCGGGAACAGCGTGGTCAGGTGATAGTCGAGGTCGGCGCGGGTGGGGCGGCGGTCGAGTTCGTCGTCGAGCGCACCGCACAACCAGTCGGCGAAGGTCGCGCCCGGCGGGGCGGACCAGTCCGTCTGCTCGTCGCAGCGCACACACAGCAGCGGCACGTCCAATGCCCAATGCGCGTATCCCGCAATGGGATCCGGCCAATCGTGCACCGACGGCCGGGTGCGCAGCGGATCCAGCCGCATCCAGGCGCGCATGCGCTGCGAGGCCCACTCCCCCGGCGGCGCCCCCGCCAGCGCCGGTGAGCAGGCGAAACCCGCCAGCAGCGCGGGCCCGACCTGGTAGAGCAGCGTCCAGCGGGCCGCCACCTCGGCGGCATCCGCCCCGGCATCCACGCTGACCTGGGTGGCGGCGGTATTGCACATCATGAGCGCCCCGAACGGGCCGATCCCGGCGAAGGAGCGTTCCATGGCGCGATAGCGCGGCAGCCGGAGGATTCGCTGCGCGGTGCGACTCGCGTCGGCGGCGGCGGAGAAGGTGCTGATGCCCTGGGATTCGAGCAGCTCCCGTAAGCGGGAGGCATCGGCGCGGAGACTCGTGGCGAGCTCGGCGGCGGAGGCGAAAGGGGCGCTGGATAATTCGATCTGACCACCGGGTTCGATGGTCACCCGACTGCCACCCGGCAGCGCCACGGCCGGGGAATCGGGCGAAATCGACTGTGGGGTGTGGACTCCCAGCGCGTCCGCGAGCACAGTCAGATCGGGACGCGGATCCGATGCCGAACTCCCACCCTGGGCGGTGAGGAATTCCAATTCGGCACCGATCAAGCTCGGTGGTCCGACCTTGAAACAGACGCCGCCGATATACGCCTCGGCGGCCGCACGGGAGGAGAACCCGACGTCGGGCGACTGCTCGGTGCGGGATTCGGGCATCACCGTCACTGCCATGCCAACCTCCACTCCTCGGGGCCGGCGGTCAGCCGACCCAAACCAGGGTAGCGACGGACTCCGACAACAAATCTGACGTTTTGAAGAACACACCTACCGTTATGGTCGATTCCATGGTGAACATCGCGAGTTTGCGAGCCGATACCCCGGGCTGCGAGAACCAGGTCTTCCTGGACAGCGCCGGCTCCTCCCTGCCCCCGCGGATCGTCGTCGACACCGCCATCGCTCACCTGCGCCGCGAGGCCGAGATCGGGGGTTACCGGGCCGCGAGCGAGCGCCTGGACGACCTGCACGGGGTGAAGGTAGCCATCGGTGAACTGATCAATGCCCGGCCCGATGCCATCGCCCTGAGCGACAGCGCCAGCCGCTCCTGGACGGATTTCTTCTACTCGGTACCGCTGGCCCCCGGCGACCGGATCCTGATCTCCGGCGCCGACTACGCCAGCAATGCCATCGCCGCCCTGCAACGCGCCCGCCGCAGCGGCGCGGTCGTGGAGGCCATTCCGAGCGACGGCAGCGGGCAGCTCGACCTCGACGCCCTCGCCGGCATGCTGGACGAACGCGTGAAACTGGTATCGCTGGTGCATGTCCCCACCAACGGCGGCCTGGTGAACCCGGTCGCCGAGGCGGCCCGCATCGCGCACGGCGTCGGCGCGCTGGTGCTGCTGGACGCCTGCCAATCCGCCGGGCAGCTGCCGCTCGACGTGGCCGAACTGGAGGTGGACGCGCTGTCGGCCACCGGCCGCAAATGGCTACGCGGGCCGCGCGGCACCGGCTTCCTGTACGTCCGGCCCGAACTGGCCGCCACCCTGGAGCCGGGCCGGCTGGACCTGCACAGCGCCGAATGGACCGGTCCGGGCGAATACACCCTCGCCCCGGACGCCGGCCGCTTCGAATTCTGGGAATGCGATGTGGCGGCCCGCCTGGGTCTCGGCGCGGCCGTGCGCTATCTGCTCGAGCTGGGTCCCGCGCAGGTGTACGCGGCCATCGCCGAACGCGCCGAGTACCTGCGCAAGACCTTGCAGGAGATTCCCGGCGTCACCGTCCGCGACCGCGGCACCCAGCACGCGGGCATCGTGTCCTTCACCGTGGACGGCCTGGAGCCGATCGAGGTGCGCGACCGGCTGGCGGACGAGTCGGTCACGGTGACGGTCAGCCATCGCGGTTCCACCCTGCTGGACATGACCGATCGCGGGCTGGCGTCGGTGGTCCGGGCCTCCCCGCACTGCTTCGTGAGCTTCGAGGATCTGGACCGATTCGCCCGAGTCCTCACCGATTCGATGGCCTGAACGCGTACCGACCTCCCCGAAACGGTTAACAGGGTCCGCCGGCAGCGGGATAGTTAGAGATATCCCAGCCGGATTCTGCGTTGAGGGGGTTGGACCATGAGCCGGTTCACCGACGAGATGTACGCGACCGCGCGGCATTCGGCGCGCGGTCTGGTGACCGGTGAACCCGATGCGCCCGTGCGCCGGACCTGGGGCGAAATCCATGACATCGCACGGCGAATGGCGGGCGGACTGGCCGCCGCGGGCATCGGGCGCGGCGACGCCGTAGGTGTGCTGGCCGGTATGCCGGCCGATATCGCCCCCGCCTGCCAGGCGGTGTGGATGCGCGGCGCCTCGATCACCATGCTGCATCAGCCCACTCCGCGCACCGACCTCCAGATGTGGGCGCACGACACCGAAACCGTGCTGAACATGATCGAGGCGCGCGCGGTCATCCTGGGCGCGCCCTTCGAGATCGCCGAGCCGCTGCTGCGCGAACGCGGCATCAATGTGGTCACCATCGACGCCATGCGCGCGGGCGAGCCCATCGAACCGCTGCCCACCGGTGAATCCGATATCGCCTTGCAGCAGTTGACCTCCGGCTCCACCGGCTCGCCCAAAGCGGTCCGGATAACGCACGGCAATTTCTTCGTCAACGCCTATGCCATGTTCGATCGCGTGAAATTCCAGCTCGACGATGACGTGATGGTGAGCTGGTTGCCGCTGTTCCACGATATGGGCATGGTCGGATTCCTCAGCGTCCCCATGCAATTCGGTGCGGAAGTGGTCTGCGTGACCCCGCTCGATTTCCTCCAGCGGCCGATACTGTGGGCCGAACTCATCTCGAAATATCGCGGCACCGTCACCGCCGCACCGAATTTCGCCTATTCCCTGCTGGGTCGCCGGCTCCGCAATGCCCCCGACGGCGCCTTCGATCTGAGCAGCGTCCGCTATATGTGGAACGGCGCGGAACCGGTGGACGCCGACACCATGGACGCGCTCGCCGAAGCCGGAAAACGCTTCGGGCTCAATCCCATGGCGCTGACACCGGTCTACGGTATGGCCGAAACCACGCTGGCCGTATCGATTCCGGATCCGGGCCTGGGCCAGGTCCTGGACGTGGTGGACGGGGATCTACTGGAGGCGCTGGGCAAAGCGGTCCCGGTCCGGCACCCCGAACACCATCACGGCGGTGTGCGCCGGCTGCCCACCCTGGGCTATCTGGTCGACAATCTCGAGGGCCGGGTGGTGGACGCCGACCGCCGGCCGCTGCCGGTGCGCAGCGTGGGCGTGATCGAATTGCGCGGCCCCGCGGTGACTTCCGGATATGTCACCACCGAGGGCTTCCGGCCCGCCCAGGACGCGGACGGCTGGCTCGACACCGGCGATATCGGCTATTTCACCGAGGACGGGCTGGTGGTGGTCTGCGGGCGGATCAAAGACGTCATCATCATGGGCGGCCGCAATATCTTCCCCACCGATATCGAACGAGCGGCCTTGCGTATCAAGGGAGTTCGCCCCGGAAACGCGGTGGCCGTGCGCCTGGACGCGGGCCAGAAACGCGAAAGTTTCGCGGTGGTGGTGGAATCCAACGACCACCAGAACCTGGACGAGGTCAAACGCATCGAACACGAGATCGTGCACGCGGTCTTCTCGGAAGTGGGAGTGCGCCCGCGCAGCGTGACCGTGCTCGGCCCGGGAGCGCTCCCGAAAACCTCGTCGGGCAAGCTCCGTCGCTCCGCGACGGCAACAGCCTTACGGGACAACTGATTTCGCGACCCTCGGGGTAACTCACCGGGTACGCCCGAAATCGGCTCGGCAACCGACCGCCGGCACGCGCGCACAGCTGGCGACGGCTTCGAGCCGCGCGCTGAAGTCGCGGAGAGGCGGTCAGTGCAATTGGTTCTGTGCGGCTTCCAAGCCGACGCGGAGCAGTAGCTCCACGGCGTCGGCGGCCTGCTCGACGATGACCGGGACCTCTTTGCGCTCGGGAGCCGAGAACGGCTTGAGCACATAATCCGCGGGGTCCTGACGACCCGGCGGACGCCCGATACCGAAGCGGACGCGCAGGTAATCCTTGGTGGTGATGGCCTGCGAAATGGAGCGCAGACCATTGTGCCCGCCCTCGCCGCCGCCCAGCTTGAGCCGGACCGCGCCGAACGGCAGATCCAGTTCGTCGTGCACCACGATGATGTCCGAAGCGGGGACATTGAAGAACTTCGCCAGCCCGGCGACCGGGCGGCCGGAGAGGTTCATATAGGTGCGCGGCTTGGCCAGCAACACCTTGCGGCCGTCCAGGCGCGCTTCCAAGAGGTCCGCACCGGACTTCTTGTGCACACCGAAACGGCCGCCGACGCGCTCCGCGAGCACGTCGGCGACCATGAAGCCGACATTGTGCCGGGTGCGCTCGTACTCGGGTCCGGGATTACCCAGTCCGACCACGAGCGCGGGCCCGGCCGATGGCTCAGTCATAGGACAGCTGTCGCCTCAGTCCGGAAACCGTTGGGGGACCGAATTATTCGGCGGCTTCCTCAGCGGCGGCGGCTTCCTCGGCGGCGGCCTCGACCTCGGCGGCGGAGGCCGGGGCGGCGATGATGTTCACGATCAGGGCCTCGGCGTCGCCGGCCAGGGTGGAGCCCTTCGGCAGCTCGATGGAGCCCGCGAGGATCTGGGTGCCGGCCTCGATGCCCTCGATCGACACGTCGATGGACTCGGGGATGTGCAGGGCCTCGACCTCGATGGAGAGGGTGGTGGTCTCCTGGGTGACCAGGGTGCCGGAGGCGGCCTCGCCGACCAGGTTGACGTGCACGTCGGCGGTGACCTTCTCGCCACGACGCACGATCAGCAGGTCGGCGTGCTCGATGTAGCGACGGATCGGGTGCACGACGACCGACTTGGTCAGCGCCAGCTGCTTCTTGCCCGCGATGTCCAGGTTCAGCACGGCGTTGGTGCCGTGCTCACGCAGGATGGCGGCGAAATCGCGCGCGTTGATCGACAGGTGCTGCGGCTCTTCGTTGTGGCCGTAGAGCACGGCGGGCACATTGCCGTCACGACGGGTACGGCGGGCAGCGCCCTTGCCGAACTCGGTGCGTACAGAGGCTGCGAGAAGGCTGGCGTCGGACATGATTGTCTACTCCTACGGCTCGTCCGGGCTGTAATGTCAGCTGTCGCCAGGGGACTGTGCACCCTGACTGTGTTCGTCTGCTTCGTCATCGGCGAAGAACGAACGGGGACGGCTGAGGTGGCCGAGCCGCGTCGATCACGGTGGGCAGCTTGTGCCACACCCTCGCCGAGACAACCTGAGAACTCTAACATGCAGAAATTCCCGCTTTGCCGCGGGGGTTCCACGCCTGCGCCCCCGCAAGAAAAGGGCGTTTCGCGGGACCTGCCCCCGAGCCCCCGAAACGCTTGCTAAGCGGCGGTCTTCTTGAAAGACGCGGCGTAGCAATCGACATAGGGGCGGCCGGAGCGGCGGACCAGGTCGGCCATCAGTTCATCGGTGGCGGTGCGCACGCCCTGCTGATCGGCGGGCAGGAAATACCGCGGGCGACCGAAGGAGATGCGAACCTTCGCGAACCGCAGCAGCTTGCGATTGCGCGGGTTGACCCTATCGGTTCCGGAGAGCACCACCGGGACCACGGGTGCGCCGGTTTCCATCGCGACCCGGATCACGCCGGTGCGCCCCCGGTAGATACGACCGTCGGGGGACCGCGTCCCCTCGGGGTGAATGCCCCAGATGCCGCCGCCTTCGAGAATGCGGGTCGCCGCCGCCAGCGAATCCGACCCGGCCGTGCCGCCGGTGCGATCCACCGGCACCTGACCGGTCGCCTTCATCACCCACCGATTGATGCGCCCCCGGAACCCATTACCGGTGAAGTACTCCTGCTTGGCGATGAAGGTGACCGGCCGGTCCAGCACCAGGCACAGGTACAGCGAATCCACCACCGCCAGATGGTTGGCCGCGATGATCACCGGCCCGTCCTGCGGAACATGGTGCAGCCCTTCGACCTTGGGTCGGCCGACCAGTCGGAGCACCGGCCCCACCAGCACATATTTCAACAGCCGATACCACATGAATACCTCCCCGAAAGAATGTTGTAGACACTGTCTACCATCTGATAGACAGTGTCTACAACAGTTTCGGCGGAAAGGCGACCAGAATGACCGTCATGGAAGTCGTGGAACCGTTGCGGGAACGGTTGGTCAGCGCCGGCGTCGAGATGCTCGAACAGGTAGGCGCGAGCCAACTCGGCCTACGCGCGATCGCCCGCGAAACCGGCGTCTCCCACGGCGCCCCCCGCCGCTACTTCCCCACCCACAATTCCCTGCTGGCGGCCGTCGCCGCACGCGGCTACACCGACCTGAAATCCAGACTCGAAGCGGCACAAGGGGATACGCCACACGAACGGGTGGAGCGAGCCGGCCGCGCCTACCTCACCTTCGCCGTCGAACGCCCGGAAATGTTCACCCTCATGTTCCGCCACGACCTCCTGGAAGGCGCCGGCGAAGACCTCCGCCGCACCACCACCCGCCCCATGTTCACCTGGTGGCGCAACCTCGTCGCCGCCGCCACCGACGACCCCACCGGCGAACGCGCCCTCAACCTCTGGACCAACCTGCACGGCATCGCCACCGTGACGGTCAACCGCAGCATCGAAGCCATCGCCCCCGGCGCCGATACCGGGGGCCTGGTGGCCGGAGCGGTCGCGCGACACCTCGCCTAGTACCCTGGTCGGGTTGCCTTGTCTGCACAAAAAGGAGTCCCCGTGAGTTCCCCGACCTCCAGCGCGCCCGCATCGTCCTCGGGACGGCTGGCCGATGAGGCGGCACGGCGGCGTACGTTCGCGGTGATCTCGCATCCTGACGCCGGTAAGTCGACGCTTACCGAGGCGCTGGCGCTGCACGCGAAGATGATCTCCGAGGCGGGGGCCATTCATGGCAAGGCGGGGCGGCGGTCGACCGTTTCCGACTGGATGGAGATGGAGAAGGCGCGCGGTATCTCGGTGAGCTCGACCGCTTTGCAGTTCGAGTACGGGGACTGCGTGATCAACCTGGTTGATACGCCGGGGCACTCCGACTTCTCGGAGGACACCTATCGCGTGCTTACCGCGGTCGATGCGGCGGTGATGCTGATCGATGCCGCGAAGGGGCTGGAACCGCAGACGCTCAAGCTGTTCCAGGTCGCGCGTGACCGGGGGATTCCGGTTATCACCGTGATCAACAAGTGGGACCGGCCGGGGCAGGCTCCGCTGGAGTTGCTCGATGAGATCGTCGATCGGATCGGGCTCACGCCTACCCCGTTGTTCCTGCCGGTCGGTATCGCCGGGGATTTCCGGGGGCTGCTGCGGCGCGGCGAGGACGGGGCGGCCACCGAATACATTCACTTCACCCGGACCGCGGGTGGCGCGACCATCGCGCCCGAGGAGCACTACACGCCCGAGCAGGCGCTGGAGCGCGAAGGCGATGTGTGGGTGACCGCGGCCGAGGAGAGCGAACTGCTCTCGGCGGCGGGGCAGGATCACGATCAGGAACTGTTCCTGGCGGGGCACACCTCGCCGGTCATCTATGCCTCCGCCATGCTGAATTTCGGTGTGCGCCAACTGCTCGACACGCTCGTCGAGCTCGCGCCGCCGCCGCGCGGGCGCAAGGACGTGAACGGGAATCCGCGCGAGACCACGCAGCCGTTCAGCGCCGTCATCTTCAAGGTGCAGGCGGGGATGGACACCGCGCACCGGGACCGGCTGGCGTTCATGCGCATCGTGTCGGGCGAGTTCGAGCGCGGCATGGTGGTGACGCACGCGCAGACCGGGCGGCCGTTCGCCACCAAGTACGCGCTGACCGTGTTCGGCCGGGAACGCACCACCGTCGACACCGCCTACCCGGGTGACGTGGTCGGTCTGGTGAACGCGACGGCGCTCGCGCCGGGACACACGCTGTATGTGGACAAGAAGGTGGAGTTCCCGCCGATCCCGTCCTTCGCGCCCGAGCATTTCGCGGTGCTGCGCGCCCAGTCGGCGGGCAAGTACAAGCAGTTCCGCAAGGCCATGGATCAGCTCGATTCCGAGGGCGTGGTGCAGGTGCTGCGCAATGACATTCGCGGTGACGCCTCGCCGGTGCTCGCGGCCGTCGGTCCCATGCAGTTCGAGGTGGTGACCGCGCGCATGCTGGGCGAGTTCAATGTCGAGACGCAGCTGGACAATCTGCCCTATCAGCTGGCCCGCAAGACCGATGCCGCCTCGGCGGAGGAGTTGAACCGCCAGCGCGGGGTGGAGGTCTTCACCCGGACCGACGGCGTGCTGCTGGCGCTGTTCTCGGACAAGTGGCGGTTGCAGTACATCACCAAGGAGATGCCGAAGCTGACCCTCGAATTGCTGGTCGCCGGAACCGAATAGGGGTCAGCCGAGGGTACCGGAGCCGTCCTGACCGGATGGCTCGGTGCGCGGGGCGTCCGCCGGGTCGCGGGCGATCAAGCCCCATCTGCTGGAGGTAAGGCGCAGGCTCGGCAGGTCCGAGAGTGACAGCACGACCTCATAGGTGCGCTCGTAGCCGGTGTGCGCGATCCGCCATTTGCCGTCCTCGCATCGGACGTACTGGTCGGAGTAGAAGGCCGCGCCGCGCAGCAGCATATTGTGCCCGGGGATGAGGACCGTGTCCGCGAGATACCAGGTCCCGGTGGCCGTATCCCCGTCCACATCGATTTCCGGATGGTCACACCGGTGTTCGGTGATCACGTGCGGTCCGAGGGTGTTGCGCATGAAGGCCAGGAACGCGTCGCGAGATTCGAATTGGAGGTATTCGCTATAAGTCGCGGTCGCCTCCGGGACCATCGTGTCCGCGAACTCCTCCCACGCCTTGGTGTCCAACGCGCGGAGATACCGGAACTTCAACCGGCTGATAGCGGCGACGGCCTCGGAGTCCATACACCCCACAATCCCATCAGGGATGCGGAACCTTCGCCGATTGCGGCAGATCTGTACCGGATTGCTATCAGCGGCGCGTGTGGTGCGCAGTCAAGGGGGTTCGGGGGCTGCGCCCTCGAGAGCCCCCGAGAGCTCCGGGGGAGACTCAGTTACCGATGCTGAAGCACGTGGCGCAGAAGTCCTCGCCGAACTCGGTCAGGCGCAGGCTCTTTCGGACGATCTTTGGAACGCGGCCGGCCTTCTTGAGAGCTGTCTCCACAACCGGCTGCACCTCGAGCACCATGTAGCGCGAAAGCACCACCGGATCCTCGGAGGTCATGGTCAGACCGAGCCGGCTGAGGTTGATCAGGTAGTGGCGTGAGCGGTCCGGATACCGGACTCCTGCCTGCTCAGGCACCGAAGTGAGATCACCTTGCACCAGTTCGGAACCGATCCCCAGCGGCCGGTTGGTCCGCACGTCCACCGACGGCTGCGGCCCGTTCAACGCCATGAACCGCAGGATCCGCGCCTCGTCCGGCGCGAGCTGATCGAGAATCCGGTCGTACGCCGGATGCACATCCTCGGTGAAGTACACATCCGCCGACCGGGCGAGCAGCGCGTCACCCCGGCGCCGCAGCTCATCACTGGTCCCCGAGCGCACCAGCCCACCGTTGATGGACGGCGGCGGCGCACCCATGGGAGTCGGCACGTAGCTGACGATTTCGCGGACCGACCCCTCGGTCACGCCCAGCGCGCTGCGCGCGATCGACCGCAGCGCGTTCCCGGTGCGCTCGGCGATATCCTGCGACGACTCGCCGTCCAGCGCGGCCTGGGTCAGTTGTTTGGTGACCTCGAAGCTGGTCCCGACCGCCCACTGACCACCGCGCACCGCGGTGCCGACCGCGAGCCCCGCCGCCCGGAACGCCCCGCGAATCAGCCTGGCCTCATTACTGATAGCCCGCTGCTCCACATCAGAACTGCGTTCCACGGCACGGGAACCCGGACGGACCACCTCGCCGGTCCTGTCGTCTGCCACGTCCATCTCCGAATATCGCCAGGTGAACTAGATCGTTCACAGATTATTGCCGCCGCACGAGTCCCAGGCACCCCGAACCTGCGAACCATGCGAAGGCTACTTCCTTCACACCGAGCGGTACCCCGCCGGCATGACCCCCAACACCCCCAAAGCACAGGCGATATGGATGTGGTCAGGGCCATTCTCGTGGTCTCATCAGGGGGAGGGAACATCGGGGCCCGCCACTGTGACCGAGATCTCCGACCCAGACACTCCGTCACTGGACTCGATTCCTAAAGAACCAGTAAGGTCCGAATCGGCCGATGGGGTTGATGCGCCGGCGGCGGTTCCGGTGTGCGGGTCGGCAGGAGGGTGTCGTGTTAGAGAGTGTTTTCGGAGTTCATCCGACACTATTGCTGGAATTGATCACGATCCCGTTGTTCACCGGTGTCATCGGTTACATCACCAACTGGACCGGCGTGCTCATGCTGTTCAAGCCGCTCGCGTTCCACGGTTTCCGGATGCCGGGCCTGGCGGCGCTGTTTCCCTACTTGCCCAAGCGGATTCAGGTGCTGCCGCTGTTGCAGTACGACGGGCGAATGGGCTGGCAGGGGATCGTTCCGTCGCGTGCGGACAAGATGGCCTCGATCGCGGTCGACAAAGGGCTGGCGAAACTCGGGAATGTCGGCGACTTCTATCGGGAACTGGAGCCCGACAAGCTTGCTGAACATTTGACCGAAATTGCAGAGCTTCAGATTCGCGACATTGTCGAAGACATTTTGAAACGCGAACATCCGCAGCTTTGGTACAACCTGCCCAATGGGGTGCGCGAGATGGTGCACGCGCGGGTGGCCGAGCAACTGCCGAGCATTCTGCGGGAACTCACCGACGAACTCGGCAACAACATCGATCAGTTGCTCGACGTGAAATCGATGGTTATCCGCTACTTCCAGGCGCGGCCGCAGATGCTGAACTCGGTGTTCCAGGTGCTGGGGGCCAAGGAACTGCGATTCATGCAGAACTTCGGGTTCTACTTCGGCGCGCCCATGGGCCTGGTGCTGGTCGGGATCCTGCATCTGACCGGTTGGTCGGCGCTGGCGGTGCTGCCGCTGGGCGGCGTGGTCATCGGCTGGGTGGTCAACTGGATCGGCATCAACATGATCTTCGCTCCGGCCTATCCGAAGTGGTGGTGCCCGTGGCGGCAGGGGCTGCTCATCAAGCGGCAGGACGAGATCACCGAGGGCTACGCGGATCTGGTGGCCAGCGAGGTGATGACCTTCGCCAATATCGGCGACGAACTGATGAACGGCCCGCGCTCGGATCGCACCATGCAGATGCTGGAGGACACTCTCAAGCCTGCGGCCGATCGGGCGCTGGGACCGGCGCGCTCGGTGGTGAAGTTCGCGCTCGGCAGCCGCGAGTACGACTCGTTGCAGGCCAGCATCACCTCCGAGACCATGCAGATCGCACCCGTCGCGTTCGCCGACCCGGCCTTCAATGTCAAGCAGGGCAAGCAGGTCCAGGAGTACATCGCCAAACAAATGTCGGCGCTGCCCCCGCCGGAGTTCGTGGACATGCTGCGTTCGGCCATCAAACAAGACGAATGGCTTTTGTTCGTCCATGGCGGCGTGTTGGGGCTGCTGGCCGGATACGCTCATCTCCTGATCTTCGGAACGGGAGTGGCTACCACATGGGTATGAGCGAATCCGGCTCGGGCGAGGACGAACCCGCGGATATCGGCGCGGAGACCTCCACCGAGATCGTGCTGCGCGAGAGCGCACCGCTGCCGGTGGTGACGGCGCCGCGCCCCGCGTCGGCGGGACCGGTGCGCACCACCACGAGTGTTGTGCGCGTTGCCATGTCGGCCGCGGTCGAGGCGAGCGTGTGGAGTCTGAGCACGGCGCTCGGCGTCACCTCGGTCGTCCTGCGCGGCAGCATGGCGGGACAGCCGCCGCGCGAGATCCTCTCCGAAGCCGGTGCGCAGGTGCGGCATTCGGTGCGGCAGGCGCTGGGGGTGCCGGCGCCCGGCACGGCCGATGGCGACGCGGCCGATCCGGTCGGTGCGGCCGGGGTCTCCCCCGCCACCGCCTTGCGGGCGCGCGGGGCCGAATTGCTGCGCCGCTCGGCCGATTTCCACGATGAGGACGAAACGTGCCATCCGGCCTATGCGCGCATTCTGGGTGAGCTGGCCCCGGACGAGGCGCGCATCGTGCGCTTCCTGTACCTCGACGGCCCGCAACCCGCGCTGGCGGTACGGACCGGACGGACTTCCGGCAGAGCCGAATTCACGCTGCTCGGCGAAGACGCGGGCCTGCGTTATCCGAATCGGGTCGAGGAGTACCTGACCAATCTGGACCGGCTCGGTCTGATCGATGTCTCCCGTGAGCCGCTCGGCAACCCGAACCGCTACCAGTTGCTGGAGGCGTTGCCGGAGGTGCGCAAGCTGTTGAAGCGCACCAGCTTCGGCACCAAGGTGCTCTATCGCACCGTCGAATTGACTTCCTTCGGTGCGGGATTCGTCCGCACCTGCCTGCCGGTACCCGTGCTGGATCAGCAGCTCGAACAGCACGGCTAGCGGAATATCGCCGGCACTCCGGCGGGCAGCAGCGGCAAGCGGACCGTCGGGGCCGAGATCCGGCCCTGGGCGTGCAGCACGGCCTTGATGACCGTCGGGTTCGGTTCGGTGAAGAGCGCACCGGCGGGTGCTACCAGGCTGTTCCCCAGTGCCCGGGCCGCGGCGGCCTTTCCGCTCTGCCACAGGCGGCACAGTTCGGCGAGTTCGGCCGGGAAGATGTTCGCGGTGGCCAGGATGCCGCCCGCCGCGCCCATCGCCAGCAGCGGGGAGACGAGGGTGTCCTCGCCCGCGAGGATCGAGAACGCTTCGGGGCATTCGGCGAACAGTCGCGCGGTATCGGTGTCCACCGTGCCCACCGCCTGTTTGACGCCCACGATGTTCGGGTGCGATCCCAGCCGGACGATGGCCTCCCAGCCCAGTTCGCGGCCGGTGCGGTAGGGCACGTTGTAGAGCACCAAGGGAAGTGGGCTGCGGTCGGCGAGGTGTTCGAAATGCGCCACGATGCCGGCTTCGGTGGGTCGGGTGTAGTACGGGACCACCGACAGCACGGCCGTGGCCTCGGACTCGTCGGCGAGGGCGGTGAGCGCTCGGGCAGTAGCGGCGGTGTCGTTGGAGCCCGCGCCGACGATCAGCGGGACTTCGTGTTCCCGGCAGACCTTGCCGCAGATCCGCACCACTTCGCGGCGTTCCTCGGGGGTCAGGGTCGGTGCTTCGGCGGTAGTGCCCAGGGCGACCAGTCCGGCCACGCCCGCTTGGATCACACTGTGCGCGAGCCGTTCCAGGTCGGCGGCGGCGAGTTCGCCGGTGTCGGTGAAGGGCGTGACGAGCGGGGCGAAGATGCCCGTGGGCTGGAAGGTCATGGGGCAAGTCTCGGCGCTCGGATAATGAAGATCCAGTTACCGTTTTAGACGCAATCAGTAAGCTGAACTGATGCTCGATATCCGCAAGCTCCGGCTGCTGCGCGAACTCGCCCATCGCGGGACCATCGCGGCGGTCGCGGAGGCGCTGTCCTACACGCCTTCCGCGGTGTCACAGCAGATCGCGGCCCTGGAACGGGAAGCCGGCCGGGCACTGCTGACCCGCACCGGCCGCCGGGTCACGCTCACCCCGGCCGGAGCGTTGCTCGTCGAACACACCGAAGTCGTGCTCGCCGACCTGGAACGGGCAGAGGCCGCGCTCGCCGCGAACGAGACCGGTCTTTCCGGATCGATTCGCCTGGGCACGTTTCCGACCGCGCTCCCGGCGATCGTGCTGCCCGCCCTACTGGCAATCGGCCGGGCCGAAAAGGCTCTGGAGCTGACGGTGACCGAGGTCGATCCCGCCGCGGTGCCGGATCTGCTGCGCGGCGGTCAACTCGATATGGCGCTGGTGCACGAATACGACAATGTGCCGTCCACGCTCGGGTCCGGGATCGAACTCGAACCGCTGCTCGACGAAGTGGTGTACCTGGCATCCGCCGAGCCGCCGGAAGTGCCCGGGGACAAGGTGATCCGCAGTCACGCGCAGAGCCGGTGGATCGTGGGCAATCACGGGACGCTCTGTCACACCATGGCCATGCGAACCTGCCAGGCGCAGGGGTTCGAGCCGCGCATCGCCCATCGGATCGATGACTTCGCGACGGTGCTGCGCCTGGTCGCGGCCGAGGTCGGCGTCGCGGTGGTACCTCAGCTCGCGGCAATCGATGTGCCGGCCGGCGTGGTGCTCACGGCTCTGCCGATCCGCCGCCGGACCCGCATCGCCTACCGTCGCGGTAGCCGGACGCAACCCGCTTTCTCGGCCGTGAGCGCCGAATTACGTTCCGCTGCCGGGCGGCTAGGCGTCCTCGGCTAGTTCCAGCCAGCGTTCTTCGGTGGCTTCCTTCTCGGCTTGGACCTGTTTGAGCTCCGCGCCGAGGGTGACGAGTTTGTCGGGGTCGGTGGCGGCTTCGGCCAGGGCGGTGTGGAGTTTGGCTTCGCGGTCGGTGAGCTTCTCCAGGGAGCGCTCCAGCTTGGCCAGTTCCTTGCGGGCGGCGCGGTAGGTGGCCGAATCCGTTGCGGGGGCAGTGGTATTCGATGCGGTCGGCGAGGCGGGGGCGGGGGCGGCCTTGCCGGCGATCAGGGCGGCTCGCTTCTTCAGGTATTCCTCGATGCCGCCGGGGAGGTTGGTGAGTTTGCCGTCGCCGAACAGGGCCCAGGTGGTGTCGCAGACTCGTTCGATGAGGTAGCGGTCGTGGGAGATCACGACCATGGTGCCGGGCCAGCCGTCGAGCATGTCCTCCAATTGCTGGAGCGTGTCGATGTCCAGGTCGTTGGTGGGCTCGTCGAGCAGCAGCACGTTGGGTTCGCTCATCAGGATTCGCGTGAGCTGGAGGCGGCGGCGTTCACCGCCGGAGAGGTCGCCGACGGGGGTGCGTTGTTTGGCGGGGGTGAAACCGAGGCGTTCGGCGAGTTGGCCGGCGCTGATTTCCTTGTCGCCCAGCATGGTTCGCATGGCTACGTCTTGAACTGCTTCCAGGACGCGCATATTCAGGGGGAGGTCGTCGAGTTCCTGGCGGAGCCAGCCGATTTTGACGGTTTGACCTTGGATTCGCTTGCCGGTCTTCAATTCCTGTTCGCCGGCGAGGGCGCGCAGGAGGGTGGTTTTGCCGGAGCCGTTCACGCCGACCAGACCGACTCGTTCGCCCGGCGCGAGACGCCAGGTCAGGTCTTTGACCAGTTCGCGGTCGTCGGGAGTGGCGAGGGTGGCGTCCTCGAGTTCGATTACCACGCGGCCCAGGCGCTTTCGGGCGAAGGATGCCAGTTCGACGCTGTCACGCGGCGCGGGAACGTCGGCGATCAGGGCCTCGGCGGCTTCGACGCGGTAGCGGGGCTTGGAGGTGCGAGCGGGTGCGCCACGGCGGAGCCAGGCGAGTTCCTTGCGGGCCAGATTGCGGCGGCGGGCTTCGGTGGCGTCGGCCTGGCGGACCCGTTCGGCGCGGGCGAAGATCCAGTCGTTGTAGCCGCCCTCGTAGGTTTCCACGGTGCCGCCCTGGACTTCCCAGGTGCGGGTGGCGACGGTATCGAGGAACCAGCGGTCGTGGGTGACGACGATGAGGGCGCTGCGGCGGGCGACCAGATGTTCGGCCAGCCACTGGACGCCCTCGACATCGAGGTGGTTGGTGGGCTCGTCCAGGACCAGCAGATCCAGGTCGCGCACCAGAGCCGCGGCAAGGGCGGTGCGGCGGCGTTCGCCACCGGAGAGGTTCGCGACCGGGGTGTCCATACCCAGATCGGCGATGCCGATGCCCTCGACGACCGAACGGATGCGGGTGTTGGAGGCCCACTCGTGCTCGGCGACGCCATCGGTCATCTGGTCTTCGGCCAAACCAGCGAGGACCACCTCGCCGACGGTCGCGCCCTCGGGCAGCACACCACGCTGGGTGACCACGGCCATCCGCACATCGGAGCGCTTGCTCACCCGGCCGCTGTCCGGGGCTTCGATCCCGGTCAGCACCTCGAGCAGCGTGGTCTTGCCACCACCGTTCAGACCCACGACCCCGATACGTTCCCCCTCCTGAACTCCGAGAGAAACGTTGTCGAGCAGCGGCTTCACGCCGAAACTCTTGTTGACCTGTTCGAGGTTAATCAGGTTGGCCACCGGGCTTATCCGCCTCTCCGCGTCTTCTGCCGAACTGTAAGAGCCTACTCAGGGCACGTTGCGGACCGGCGGTCGCGTACGCGGGAGGCTTCGCCCGTACCCGGCGAGTTACCCCGATACTCGCCGAATCAGTCGGCGAGCGGGCTCAGCGCTTGGCGGTATCGGCCGGATTGCTGATCACGCGGGCGCCGGGGACCGGGCCGTGGGCGGTGCGGACGCTGCGGCAGACGCCCGCGCCGGAGAGTTCGGCGGCGACGGCGACGGCGGTCTCCTCGTCCTCGCAGAGGAAGGCGCAGGTGGGGCCGGAGCCGGAGACGATGCCCGCGAGAGCGCCCGCCCCGACGCCGCCGCGGAGGGTGCGGCGCAGTTCGGGTTTCAGGGACAGGGCGGCGGCTTGCAGGTCGTTGCCGAGCAGGGGGGCCAATTGTTTGGGGTCACCGGAGGCGAGGGCCTGTAGCAGTTCCTCGGGCTGGCCGAGGCGGGGCGGGTCACCGGCTTCGCGGAGCCGATCGAGTTCCTTGAAGACCGCCGGGGTGGAGAGGCCGCCCTTGGCCAGAGCCAGGACCCAGTGGAAGGTGTTGCGGGACAGCACCGGGAGCAGTTTCTCGCCGCGACCGTGGCCGAGGGCGGTGCCGCCGTGCAGGGCGAACGGCACGTCGCTGCCGAGTTCGGCTGCTATTTCCGATAATTCGGTCCGGCCCAGGCCGAGTTCCCAGAGTTCGTTCAGGCCGACCAGGGCGGCGGCGCAGTCGGCGCTGCCGCCCGCCATGCCGCCGGCCACCGGAATGCCTTTGGCGATACCGATTTCCACCTGCGGGGCCCGGCCGGTCCGCTCGGCCAGCCGGACGGCCGCTCTCCACACCAGGTTGGTGGAATCGGTGGGAACCTCGTCCGCGCCTTCGCCGGTCGCGGTGACCCGCATGGCGGCGGCCGGTGCGATCTCCAGATCGTCACTGAGGGAAAGGGCTTGGAAGACCGTGGTGAGGTCGTGGTATCCGTCGTCGCGGAGATCGCCCACGCCGAGGTGCAGGTTCACCTTCGAGGGGGCACGCACGATCACGGGACGCGGCACGACAGACAGCACGGGGCAAGCCTAATCGCCCTCAGAGCAGTGCACCGCCTGTGGCATCGATCCACTGGCCGGTAACCCAGCGGGAATCGTCGGAGGCGAGGAAACCGACGATATCCGCGATGTCGGCGGGTTGCCCCACGCGATTCAGCGGCGACAGGGCGGCGGTGGCGGCCTGACCGTCGGGGGTGCGCAACCAATCGGCGTTCATATCGGTGTCGATGGCGCCCGGCGCGACCGCATTGACGGTGATGCCGCGAGCGCCGAGTTCCTTGGCGAGGACCGAGGTCAAGGAATCGATCGCGGACTTGGTCATGGTGTAGGCGATCAGCGAGGTCATGTGCCCGCCCTTGGTCAGCCCGGTCGAGACGTTCACGATGCGGCCACCGTCGCGCAGCCGGTCCAGCCCGAGCTTGGTGACGAAGAACGGGGCCTTGGTATTGATCGCGAAGACGCGGTCGAAGGACTCCTCGTCGGTACCCCCGATGGGTTCCCGGATGCCGTCGGTGCCGGCGTTGTTGACCAGGATGTCCAGGCCGTCGGCGTGGGCGTCGAAGGCGGACCAGAGGGCCTCGGCGTCACCCGGCACCCCGAGCGGGGCCGCGAAGGCGAAGGCGTCCCCGCCCGCCGCCTCGACGGCCGCGACCGTCTCCTCGGCCGCCGCGGCATTCCCGTTGTAGTGGACACCGACCCGCGCCCCGTCCCGTCCGAGCCGTTCGGCGATGGCCCGCCCGATACCCCGTCCGCTGCCGGTGACCAGTGCCGTCTTGCCGGTGAGTGCGCCCATGAGCTGCTCCTTCGTTCATCGATCGATTTATCTAGCGATCGTTACAGAAGGGACCGTAACACATTGTTTAGTGACCGCTATAAAATTGCAGGCATGGCCATGCAGACCCGGGGTCGGCCCCGCTCCTTCGATCGAGAAGCCGCGCTGGACAAGGCGCTTCGCCTGTTCTGGGAGCGCGGCTACGAGGCGACCTCGGTCAGCGACCTGACCAAAGCGCTCGGTATCGGCACCCCCAGCCTGTATGCGGCCTTCGGGGACAAGCAGAAGCTGTTCAACGAGGCCCTGGAGACCTACGGCGAGCGCTACGGCGGGTTCGCGGCCCGGGCCTTCGAGGAGGAACCGACCGCCAGGGCCGCCGCGGCGCGCACCCTGCGCGAGGCCGCGATCATCTACACCACCCCGGACCAGCCGCCGGGCTGCATGGTCATCCACGCGGGCATCAACACCACGAATACGGAGGTCCGGGATCTGCTGACCGGCCTGCGCAATGGCAATGTCGAAGCCTTCGAGCGCCGGATTCGCGCGGATATCGCCGCCGGGCGGTTGCCAGCCGACACCGATGCGCGCGCCCTGGCCCGCTTCACCGGGGCGATGCTGAACGGCATGTCGCAGGCGTCGCGCGATGGGGCCGACCGGTCGGAACTGGAGCGGATGGCAGCCTTGGCCATGCTGAGCTGGCCGAATGCGCAAGAGGCGAAGGAGGGCTGAATCACTTCACCGAAGCACTTGCGCCAGGTACCCATGGGGGGTATGTTTCTGGGTGTCGGGGATACCCCCTCACCGTATTTGAAGCGCGAGCGAAGGAGCGAACGATGGCCACCAGCACCTACACCGTCACCGGAATGACCTGCGGCCACTGCGTCGGATCGGTCAAGAAGGAGATCGGCAAGATCGACGGGGTGACCAGTGTCGACGTGGACCTCGCCTCCGGCCTGGTCAAGGTCGAGTCGAGCGCCCCGCTCGCGGATGCCGCCGTGGTCGCGGCGGTGGACGAGGCCGGGTACGAGGTGGCGAGCTGAGATGAACGATCGACTCAAGTTCGCGGCCTTCGGTGGCGGACTGGTCGTTCTCTTCGGGGCCGCGCTCGGAATCGGGGCCCTGGTGGGCGACCCGTCCGAGCCGGCCTCCACCGCGAGTGACCACAGCCGGCACGAGAACGAGACGGCGCCGGGTCTGCTGGACAGCGAATCCGGCTACACGCTCGGCGAAGTCAGCGCTCCGGCCGCCCCGAATCAGCCCGGCGCACTGAAATTCCGGATCACCGGACCGCAAGGCGCCGTCACGCAGTACAACACCCTGCACGAGCAGAACCTGCACTTGATCGTGGTCCGCACGGACGCGACGCAGTTCCGGCACGTGCATCCGCAACTCGCCGCCGACGGCACCTGGTCGCTGGATTGGAAGTGGGCCGAACCCGGCAGGTATCGGGTCTTCGCCGACTTCTCCCCCGCGGGCGGGCCGGGCGAGCTGACGCTGAGCCGGACCGTGGATGTGGCCGGTCAGCCCAACCCACAACCGCTGCCGCCGCCGTCGAAGACCGCCGAGGTGGACGGGTACCACGTCACACTCACCGGCGACTTGTCCACCGCCGGAAGCGAATTGAAGTTCACCGTCAGCCGGGGCGGCAAGCCGGTCACCGATCTACAGCCCTACCTCGGCGCGTACGCGCACCTGGTGGCGCTGCGGGCGAGCGACCTGGCCTACCTGCACGTACATCCGGAAGGCGAGGTCGGCAAGACCGCGCCCGGACCGGACGTGGCCTTCCACGCCCAGGCTCCGAGCACCGGCGACTATCGCCTGTACCTCGACTTCGAACACGGCGGCGTCGTGCACACCGCCGAGTTCACCAACGCAACAGCCACTGCCGCAACCGAATCGGGTGCGCATACGCAACACGGAGGAGGTCACTGATGAGCGCCCCAGCCCCGGAGCGGTCGATCGAGCTCGATATCGGCGGAATGACCTGCGCCTCCTGCGCGTCCCGCATCGAGAAGAAGCTCAATCGACTCGACGGCGTCATCGCGACCGTCAACTACGCCACCGAGAAAGCCAAGGTCAGCTTCCCGGAGTCGGTGACCCCGGACAAGCTCATCGAAACCGTGGTGGACACCGGCTACACGGCCGCCGTGCACCACAACGAACCGGTGAAAACCGAAGCGTCCGACGCTGATTCGCCGCGCACCGCCACCCAGGAGCTACGTCACCGGCTGCTGGTCAGCCTGGCGCTGGGCCTGCCGGTGGTGGCGATGGCGATGATCCCGGCGCTGCAATTCACCAACTGGCAGTGGTTGTCGCTCACGTTGACCGCGCCGATCGTGTTCTGGGGCGGGGCGCAATTCCATCGGGCCGCCTGGGTGAACGCCAAGCACGGCGCGGCCACCATGGATACGTTGATCTCGCTGGGTACCCTGGCCGCCTTCGGGTGGTCGGTGTACGCGCTGTTCTGGGGAGATGCCGGAATGCCCGGCATGAAACACCCCTTCAGCCTTGCTATTTCGCGCGGTGATTCGTCCTCGGCGCTGTACTTCGAAGTGGCGGCGACGCTGATCGTGGCGATCCTCGCGGGCCGGTATTTCGAGACCCGGTCCAAGGAGAAGGCCGGATCCGCGCTGCGCGCCCTGCTCGAATTGGGTGCGAAGGATGTGGCGGTGCTGCGCGGCGGCGTCGAAATCCGGATCCCCATCAGCGATTTGAAGGTCGGCGAGGAGTTCCTCGTGCGGCCGGGCGAGAAGGTCGCCACCGATGGTGTGGTGGTGAGCGGCAATTCGGCGCTCGACATGAGCATGCTCACCGGTGAATCCGTGCCGGTCGAGGTGGGACCCGAGGATGCCGTGGTCGGCGCGACGGTGAACGCGGGCGGCCTGCTGACCGTGCGTGCCACCCGGGTGGGCGCCGACACCCAGCTGGCGCAGATGGCCTCGCTGGTGGAGGACGCACAGAACGGTAAGGCGCCCGTACAGCGGCTGGCCGATCGGGTGGCGGGCGTGTTCGTGCCGATCGTGATCGCGATTTCGGTTGCGGCGCTGGGCTTCTGGCTGGGCACCGGCGCGGCCGTGGCGACCGCCTTCGGTGCGGCGGTGGCGGTGCTGATCATCGCCTGCCCGTGCGCCCTCGGTCTGGCCACCCCGACCGCGCTGCTGGTCGGCACCGGGCGCGGCGCGCAACTGGGCATCCTGATCAAAGGTCCGCAGGTGCTCGAATCCACCCGGCGCATAGACACCGTGGTGCTGGACAAGACCGGCACCGTGACCACCGGCAAAATGACCCTCGCCGAAGCGATTCCGGCGGCCGGTCAGGATATCGAGGAACTGCTGTCGGTCGCCGCGGCGGTCGAGCACGGATCCGAGCATCCGGTCGCCAAGGCCGTGGTGAACGGGGCCAAGGAACGCGGGCTGGACACCGAACAGGTGGAGCAGTTCGTGAGCCACGGCGGCAAGGGTGTGCAGGGCCTGGTCGGTGAGCGTGCGGTCGTCATCGGACGTAACGAGCTGCTCGACGACTGGTCGATCGAACTGCCGGAGTCCTTGGCGGACGCCAAGACTCGGGCCGAGCAGGCCGGGAACACCGCGATCGTGGTGGCCTGGGACGGCAAGGCGCGCGGCGTGCTGGTCATCGCCGATGCGGTCAAACCGACCAGCGCCCGAGCTATTTCGGAGATGAAGGAACTCGGGCTCACCCCCGTGCTGCTGACCGGAGACAATGCCGCCACCGCCCGCACCGTCGCGGATCAGGTCGGCATCGACGAGGTCATCGCCGAGGTGCTGCCCAGCGACAAGCTGGACGTGGTCCAGAAGCTCCAGGCCGAAGGCAAGGTGGTGGCCATGGTCGGCGACGGCGTCAACGATGCCGCGGCCCTGGCCCAGGCCGATCTGGGCCTGGCCATGGGCACCGGCACCGATGTCGCCATCGAGGCCGCCGACCTGACCCTGGTGCGAGACGATCTGCGCGCGGTACCCACCGCGATCAAGCTGTCCCGCGCCACCCTGCGCACCATCAAGGGCAATCTGTTCTGGGCCTTCGGCTACAACGTGGCGGCGATTCCATTGGCCGCCGCCGGCCTGCTGAACCCGATGCTCGCCGGTGCGGCGATGGCGCTCTCCAGCGTCTTCGTGGTCAGCAACAGCCTGCGCCTGCGCCGCTTCCGCGGCTGAAACTGTTCCGCCCCAGGGTCGTTCGGATCCCCCCGATCCGGACGGCCCTTTCGCGTGTCTCCGGGATCAATCGGCCCCCGGTGCCGGTTGCGCCGCGAACGCCGCGAGCAATGCCTGTGCTTCCAGGGTCAAGCGCGCCTTACCGGAGCGTTGCGCCAATTCCCGCACGGCCGGGTAATCGGCTACGGCGCCGCAGCGGCGGGCGCAATCGGCGGCTACCGCAAGCACATCCGCGAGGCCGGTTGTCTTGTCGCGCAACAGCAGTGGGGGCAGCAGCGCATCGATCACCGGCCAGGCGTGTCGCGCACCCAGCGCGACCACGGCATCGCGGAGTGAGCTCGCCACGCGTTTGGCGATCATCGAGTCGGACAGTTCGGCGGCGAGCAATCGCGGTTGCAGCTGCCCGGTGGCGGCCAAGGCGACGAGGGCGTCGACGCTCGCGGTGCGGGCTTGGGCGTTCTCGGCGACCATGGCGTGCAGGACGCGACGGTGGACGACCGGGCCCTTCGCGCCCGGTAGTTCCGCCAGCCGCATCGACACCTCGTTGTCGGGCCACTCCCAGAGCTGCCATTGAGCCAGCACTTCCGGTTGGGGGAATTCGATCGGCTGCACCGGGAGCGAGTACCACTCGTCGGGCGGTCCGGACTGGACCTTGTCGAAGGGGGCGGGAAGTTCGGTGAGCGGTTCGCCGCGCAGCACCGCGGCCAGGCGGAACCCTTCGGGTGTGCCGAGATCTGCGGCCGCCGTGAGCGTTTCGGCGTCCGTGGCCGGAAGCACACGCACCAATGCCTGCGCGAATTCGATCGGGCCGGGCCGCACCCCGGCCTCGCCGTGCAGGCGCAGGCGCTCCACCAGTTCCGCCGCGGCGATCTGGCCGTTCTCGAAGGTCGGTGTGGCCAGCGCGCACGGCGGTAGCGGCGCCCCGGCCAGGACCAGCTCGGCCCATTCGACCATGCGCAGGGTGAGCAGGTCGTCGGGCCAGGGGCCGATCGGTCGATCATGGAGCAGACCGATCGCGATGGCGGACACGCTCGACGGGGTCCAGCCGTACGACGTCCACCACTTGCGGAGGGTCCAGCCGGAATCGCCGGCGTGCGTGGCATTCAACTCGGCTCGTAGTGCCGGTTCGAGTGCTGTTTTCAGTGCCGGGCGGTCCGCGTGGGTGAAACGGATCAGGCCATCGAGGAATCGCTCGCCGTGCAAGGGATCGTCCCAGCCCTGGGCAATGAGCCAGCGGTGCGCCTCGGCGGTGTCGGCCGGGCCGGCGGGCAGGCCGGTGAGGGGCGCGGGGGCAGGCGGGAGCGGAAGCGAGAACTGTTCTTCCAGTTCGGGTTCGGGCTCGGGGACGGCCAGGTCCATCCGGGTGTCGTCGTCGGCTTGCGGCAGGTAGCGGGTGATCAGCTTCTCGATGCGGGCGCGCAGCGCCGCGTCCTCGAAATCGGCGAGCGCCGCGGCCCAGGTTCGGACAGCGGCCGGAATCTGCGCCGGTTCGGCACGCACGATCCGTTCCATCCAACTTATCTGGGCGCGAACGAGTTTCTTCTCGCTCCGGGCCAGCACCTCATCGGAGAATGCCATCACCTCGGCGGCGGGCAGCAGGCCCGCATCGTGCAATCCGATGAGAACCTGTTGCGCGTGTCCGGCCACCGTGGACCGCGCCTCGATGAGCAGCCGCGTGTAGGCGTCCACCCGGCTGACGCATTCGCTCGGCTCGGCGTGCAAGGCGGTGAGCACGCTCAGTCGGCTCACGGTGTCGGCGGGGCGGCCGTCATTGCGCTGCAAGGCATTCAAGGTGCAGGTGTGCAGGGCCTCCCGGTCGATGACGCCCTCGCGGGACAGCACGTTCAGCGCATGCGGCCAGGAGTTCTGGAGATCGTGCGGGTGGTCCGCGAGGAAGAGGCCGGTCACCTCGGCCACGCGGCGGGCCAGCGTGGGCAGAAACGGGTCGATACGCAACCGCGCCAACAGGTTCGGGCCGGTCGGGAGCTGGTGCACGGGCCACGGATCGCTCAACTGATCTTCGTTGAACCGGCGGCCGACCCAGGATCGGACGAATTCGTCGGTGGTGGGGGCCTGCGCACCCGAAGTACGCACCAGATGGACGATCAGCGGAAAGTACGGCAAGCCCAGCCAGCGCTCCGCACGCCCGGCCGCCAGCAGTTCCGCGAGCTCGGCCCGCCAGGCGTTGTCTCGTGCACCCGCTTCCAGACAGGCGAGCAACAGTTCGGGAGCGGTATCGGCCAGCCGGGTGGCCCCGACGGTCAGCCAGCCGGCGACCGCTTTCGGCGTGGACAGGCAGCCGAGCCCCCAGAGTTGCACCGCCACCTGTGTTTCGGTGCTCGGCTCCCACCAATCGCGGCGCGGCAGTGCGGAACGCGCCTGCTTCAGCGCGGGCGTCATGGCTCGGCGTTCCGCCGCTGTCATCCGGGCGAGATGAGCGGGAATGTGCGCCGGTTCCAGGTGCAGCAGACGACCGGCGTCGATGGTTTCGGTCATGAATTTTCCTAAGCGTCAATACGTGTCGATAGTCAGCGGGCTTCGGACGCGGTGCGTCGAACGATCCGCACCGCCAGCGCATGACGGCACGGCCCGCGGTTGCCGCGCGTCTCCGCCCACCAATCGCAGGTGCAGACGAAGCCGCCGTCCGCGCTCGAACGGACACGATGTGTATAGCCGCCCGACGCCACATCGGCCAGCTCGGGATCGCGGGCGTCCACGCGCACTCCCCCGGCGGCGACCAGCTCGCGCGCCGCCTTCAATCGTGGATTGTGCCGCTCGACCCGGCCTGCGGCATAAGGCAATTCGCGATGGTAGTGCGCCGCTTCGGCCATGTCGTAGCCGATCCGCCCGTCGACCCCGAGCCGCGTCAGGCCCGCCCGGACTCGTTCGATCGGCAAGCCGGAACCCGCCGCGAGATCACCGAGGTCGATGCGCGGGTCCCAGGCGAGCAGCACCGACAGCAACTCCGCATCGGCATCGGCGTCCGCATCGGCGAGCCCGTCCAAAACCGTTCCCTCACCGGAGAATCCGCGCCCCGCCTCGGGCGACAACGTGAGGGTGAGCCGCATTCCGGCCAGACCGATCTCCCAGGCGGAGGCCAGCAGCGGACTGCCGGCGGCGGCCGCCGGACCGTACAAGCGCAGCGAATCCGCATGCCGCAGTACCCGATGCAGCGCCGCCAGCCGCTGCGGACCCGGCAGGCACACCGCCCCCGGCGCGGGCCGCGAAGTCACCCGCAACCGCCCACCGGCCACCACCACCCACTGCCCGCCCCGGGACGCGGCACTGCCCGACCGTGGCAGCCCGCGCAGGAACCGCATCGCCTCGGCGGCGGAAACTTCGGCCTGGAGCTCGAAACCCGCTGTGATCACCTGCGTTTCGGCGAACCCCCGCAACCATCGATCCGGCAGCGGCACCTTCTTCTCCACCACCCGATCCCCCACCGTGGCCACCGCGAGCTCATCCGGCCCGACCGTCAAATGCAGCGGATCCCCCGCCCCCACCCCGTTCAACGCATCCCGCAGCGGCGAATTCACATCCACATTCGTTGTTCCCCAGCCGATTTCCCCATCCAGCCCGCCATCGAGCACATCGAGCCGCGCATGCACCCCGCAACAAGCCGAAAACGACTCGAACCGCAGCCGATCCCCATTTGCCGTCACCACCGGATCCAGCGAAGCCGCCCGCACCTGCCGCGGATCGTAATACCGCGCCCCCGCCACATCGGCCACCGCCAGCAGCCCGCACGCCGCCACCTCGGGCCGCGTCAGAAACCCCCGGAAGAAAGTCGGATTGGCCACCGCCCCGGCAGGCGTACTCCCCCCACTGGTCTGCAACCCGAGCAGATCCCGCCCGCCCGATCGCTCCAGCCCCGAAGGCCGAAGATACGTAAGTGAATGCACCGCAGTCGAACTCATGCGCCGAACCGTAGGTCCACCCACCGACAATCCAGCACCTGCCCCGCACCGCCAGATCGACTGTCGGCACCCCCGCCTACCCTGGCGTGGAACAGATTGGAGCCGTCATCGCCACCGTCACCGCATCCGCGGTCATCGCAGCCACTCCGGATCAGGTCTGGAACGCATTGCGAGACACCGGAAACGTGCACCATCGACTGCTACCCGGCTACGTCACCGACACCCGCGTCGACGGTGACACCCGCTACCTGAGCATGCCCGGCGGCTACGTAATCCGCGAACACATAGTCACCGTGGACGACGAAACCCGCCGCCTCGCCTATTCCGCGACAGACGGCTTCCGCCTCCCCATCACCCACCACCACGCCGCGTTCCAGGTCTTCGCCGAACCCGACGGCCGCGCCCGTCTGGTATGGATCACCGACGTGCTGCCGCACGCCGCCGCCGACGAAGCCCGGCTCCGCATCGAACGCGGACTCCAGGTAATCCGCGAAACCATCGAGCAAGCCGCAACCGCCTGACCTGCGACGACCCGCCCACCCCAAGATTGCCACGAATTCGCCCACTCGGTAGCCGTACTACTGGTAGGGCGGCTGTCGCGACCGCTGCCCGGCGAGGAATTGCCGCGGCACGCCTTCACAGATTCACGGCGCCTTCCGGAATGGCGCGACGTCGGCACGGAAAATGCTGTGTGCCAAGACTTTCCAGCGGCATCAATCACTGGGACCTATATCGTGGACCAACTCGTACTGTGGGCGCATACCCGCTATGTGCTCAGCGATTTCGGTGATCGGTGGTACCTGATCCAGCTCACCGTCACCGTCCGTGCCGGGCACGCCGACGCCGACGTGGTGGCGATCTCCGAGGGACTGGCGATCGCCGATCCGGCGGCGGAGTCCTACCGTCCGTTCGAGCTGTCCTGACGACCCTCGGGAGAGCGCGCAGCGGTAGGGTTCACCCCGCCGTCCCCGTATGGGATCGGCCGACCGCAGCCTGAGGAGGAAGCTGATGACGTCCGCCAACCCGACCGATGCGCATCCGAGCATTGCCGAATATCTCGCCGGTGCCGGTGTGGAGGCCACGCCCGTGGAGGCCGGGACCGCTGGTGCGCCGGTGGTGACGATCGCGGTGCCGGGTGGGTGGCAGCAGGTGCCGGCGCAGTTGTTCCCGGGGGCTTACGGGGTTTGGACGCAGGCGCCCGAGGGTGGGTGGGCTGATAACGCCGTGGTGTTGGTGGTGAAGTTCTCCAAGGCGGTGGATGCCAAGGAGCTGTTGAGTTTTGCGTTCGGGGATGCGCGGCGGCTGCCGGAGTGGCGGGACAGTGAGACCGATATCGCTGACTTCGGGGGGTTTCCGTCGGCGGGGATCACCGGGAATTACAAGGTCGAGCCGTTCCAGTTGTGGACTTATCACCGGTATGTGGTGGTGGAGAACGGGGCCGAGCAGTACTTGGTGCAGTTGACCGTCACCATTCGCGATGATCACGATGGGGCGGATGCGGCGACCGTTATCGAGGGGCTCAGCGTTTCCGTCTGACGATGGCGCTGACGTCCGGCTCGCTCAGTTCTGGGCGGCGAGCCGGACGAAGGCGGCGGTGTCGAGGGTTTCGCCGCGGGCGGTGGGGGCGATTCCCGCTGCGGTGAGGCGCTTTTCGGCTTCGACGGGGGAACCGGCCCAGCCGGAGAGGGCGGCGCGGAGGGTTTTGCGGCGCTGGGCGAAGGCGGCGTCCACGACGTCGTAGACCTTGCGGCGGAAGTCTTCGTCCTGAGGCCAGGGGGCGTCTTCGTAGCGGTCGATGCGGACCAGGCCGGATTCGACTTGCGGTACGGGCCAGAAGATTTGGCGGCCGACGGTGCCGGCACGGCGGACGGTGCCGAAGAAGCCGGCCTTCACGCTGGGGACGCCGTAGATGCGGCCGCCGGGGGTGGCGGCGAGGCGGTCGGCCACTTCCAGCTGGACCATCACCAAAGTGGTTCGGATGGTGGGTAATTCGGCGAGCAGGTGGAGCAGGACCGGGACGGCCACGTTGTAGGGCAGGTTGGCGACCAGGGCGGTGGGTGCGGCGGGGAGGTCGGCGCGGGTCACCTTCATGGCGTCCATGCCGACCACCGTCAGGCGGTCCGCCAGCTCCGGTGCGCGGTCGCGAACCGTCTCCGGCAGATGCTTCGCCAGGGTCGGGTCGATCTCGACCGCGATCACCCGGTCCACCACATCCAGCGCGGCCAGGGTCAGCGACCCCAGGCCGGGGCCGACCTCGAGGACCACATCGTCGCGCCCGACCCCGGCCGTGGCCACGATCCGCCGCATGGTGTTGGCATCGTGGACGAAGTTCTGCCCCAATTGCTTGGTGGGGCGAACCCCGAAACGCTCGGCCAGCTCGCGCACTTCGGCGGGGCCCAGCAGGGCGGCTTTACCTCGGCCGGCGTTCTCGGGTTCGGACATTCTGGAAAATCTATCAAACCCTGAGGTCAGGGCCGGGTCGGGGTGGCCAGAATGCGATCGCTGAACGCGCCGATGGCATCCCACATGGCCGGGCTCACCTGGGTGTGCGTGCCATTGCCGACGACCGTCTGGAAGTCCACGCCGTTGGCGGCGAACTGGGCGGCCAGCGCGGCGTGCAGCGGCGAGGGCACGGTGATGTCATTGGTGTTCAGCAGCAACAGGATCGGCGCGTCGTAACCGCTGGTCGGCACGGTCATATAGGTGTCGATGGCGGTGCGGAAGCGGTCGTCGTTCAACGGCTTGTTCACCAGATCGCCGATGCTCATCCCCTGTACCTCGGTCATGATGTCGCGGAAGCACAGCCCCGAGATCCGGTCCAGCGTCTGCTTGCCGCGCGGCGTCAGGTAGCTGTCGAGATCCAGCTCCGGATGGGTGGCGCGGAGCCCGGCCATGATGCTGACCACGAATCCGTTGACGCCGGTGCCGGCATCACCGGGGATCGCCGGCACGTACGGGCCGACGATCGGCGCGACCTTCTCGATATCGGAGGCCGGGTCGACGGCGATGGTGCCGCGGAAATCCAGGTCCGCGGCTTCGGCGTGCTGGAGGTTGGCCGCGCCGAGCGCGGCATGCCCGCCCTGCGAGAAGCCGGTGGCCGCCCAGGTGCGCGAGAGCTGCGGGTTTGCCGCGCGGGCCGCCTTGACCAGGTCGATGGTGGCGGTGGCCTCGGTGCGGATCTCCAGGTACGGGTGCGGGCCGGTGTCGAACCGTCCCAGGCCGAGGTAGTCGGGCGCGACGACGGCGAAGCCCTTGTTCAGGAAGTACTGGAGGATCTTGTCCTCGTTGGGGCGGCTGAATTTGGTGCTGGTCTGGCCGCCGCAGTCCGGGCCCATACCGGAGGTGCCGTGGTCGTAGGCCATGATCGGCCAGCCGCCCGCCGGGGCCGGGCCGTCCGGCACGAAGAGCGCGCCGCTGGCCTGCACCGCTTCGCCGTTGGAGCGCGTCGTCCAGTAGTCGATGACGGTCCCGTTGGGCAGCCCGCGGAATCCCTCCGGGGCGGAGACGGTTTCGATCACGCTGCCCGCGGTCGCGGCCTGCGCCGGAACTCCCGGCAGCACCAGCAACGCACCCGTGGACGCCACGGCCGCGGTGAAAATCCGCGTCCGCCAACCGAACAACCGCATGAAACCCTCCATCAGCCCCGACCCATGATCAACAAACCCGGTTGATCGTATCTATTTGAACAACGGTCCAGTTTAAATAGTCTCTGGCAATTTGCTACCGGTACGGACCATTGACGCGCCCTGAAACTTGTTCTAATTTCTCGCCATGTCGCGCAGATTTGATGGACGTCGGGTACTCGTCACCGGAGCCGGGTCCGGCATCGGCCAGGGCATTGCCCTGCGCCTGCTGGCCGAAGGCGCACACCTGGTGGCGGCGGACGTGAGTGAAAACGGGCTGGCCGCAACGGTGGAAGCGGTTCCGGCGGAGCAACGAGAAAAGCTGAAGACGCTGATCCTGGATGTTTCGGATCCCGAATCGGTAGCGGCCGCCACCGCGGACGCCTTCGAATTCCTCGGCGGTTTGGACGTTCTGGTGAACGCGGCGGGCATCATGCGCGCCGGGCACACCCACGAACTGCCCCTCGATACCTGGAACAAGGTGCTCGCGGTGAACCTCACCGGCACCTTCCTCATGGTGCAGGCGGGTATTCCGAAGCTCCTGGATTCCCCGCACGGCGGCGTGATCGTGAACTTCTCGTCGACTTCGGCGTTCGGCGCGGCGCCGTATATGGCCGCCTACACCGCGTCCAAGGCCGGCATCAACGCCCTCACCCACACCATCGCCCTGGAATACGTGAAGAAGGGCTTGCGCGCGGTCAATATCGTCCCCGGCGGCATCGGCACCAGCCTCACTGCGGGCCTTGATCTTCCGGCCGACGCCGACTGGAGCCTGATGGCCCGTCTCCCCGGCTGGCTGGAGGGCGGCACCCTGGGCAAGCCCGAGGACATCGCAGGCGTAGTGGCCATGGTGGCTTCGGACGACGGCCGCTACATGACCGGCACCGAACTCCGCGTAGACGGCGGAGCGCTGATGTAGGGGGTCTTCGCCCCACACCCAGAAGAGAAAGGGGGTTGAGGGTTTCAGCCCCCGGCCCCCTTCTGTCAGCTGATACCCAAGCGGCTGGTACAGGCCGGCCAGGCACCCCAGCCCTGCCGCGCCCGCGTCACTTCGGCAATGGCGATCTGCTCTTCACGAGTAGCGAGGTCGGCGCGCGGTGCGTACCGGGTCCCGCCCTGGCGCTCCCAGGTGGACTGGTCGAACTGGATACCGCCGTAGTAACCGTTGCCGGTATTGATCGCCCAGTTCCCGTTCGACTCACACCGCGCCAGCGCGTCCCAGGTGGTCCCGTCACGCACCTCGGGCACCTCGGTCCCGGGCTTGGCGCCCTTGCGGATGGTCTTGGGCGCGGCCGGCGTGATCACGGTCGACTTCAGCGGATCCTTGCCCGCCTCTTTGCCGTTCACGATGGAGACCGCGAAGGTGACGTCCTGCACGCCGGGGACGCCCGGGTTCTCGACGATGGTCCGGCTCATATTGAGCGTCGGATCCTCGATGATGTTCTCGGTCGGCTCCAGCGGCACCCGTTCGGTGCGGTTCTGCACGATCTTGCGGGTGACGGTGATCTTCATGCCGTCGCGCAGCACGGTATCGGCCGACGGTTCCACGAAGTCCTGATTGATCAGCGGCCGGCCTTGCAACTCCAGCAACTGCCCCACGGTCGGCGCGGCCAGCCGCACCAGCGAATGCGCGCCGCCGTTGTCGGCGAGCTCGACCGTGCGCGGATTGGTGATCAGCAGCTGCGCCCCTTCGAGCGGCAGCGGGGTCGGCCGCGCGGGCGAGGTGAACACGTCACCGGGCAGGTTCAGCTTGACCACCGCCTCGGCCACGGTGAGCGCCGTCGTCCACGCCTTGGAGGGCGAGCCGTCCACGATGAGGGAGACCTCGCGGGCCCGGTTCAGCGTGATGGTGCCGCCGTCCGCGACTTTCGAAGCGGCCGAAGGCGATACGTCGTCGCGTTCGGTGATTCCGTACCCGGCGTCCTTCAGCACGCCGCGCACATCGCCGAACATGGTGTGCTGGACGATTTTCTGCCCGTCCACCATGACCGTGACGGTCTTCTTGTTCATGATGGCCAGGCCCGCGCCCACGGTGAGCGTGACGAGCATCGCCGCGATAGCTCCGTAAAGGAGCGGCGATCGCGACGAGTTGATCTTCGTCAGTGCGTTCATCGGAAATCCCGGCATGGTCACAGTACGATAACGAGAGGTTTAGCGGTTCACAAGGGATCCGCGCCGAACAGGGCTATCGAAGATCACGGAACGATATCGCCCACCAGGCGAATCACGATCGCGACACAGCATAGTGAGCTATCCCACACAGCGCGAATCGGGCGGGGCGTTTCGCACCAAAGGTGTGAAACGTGAAAAAAGGTGCGAGAGGCCGCTTTCCGCTAGATGCCGTAGACCCGCCGCGCATTGGCCGTGGTGATCTTGGCCAGCTGCGCCGGATCCTGTTCCCGCAACTCCGCCAGCGCCCGCACCGTGTACGGCAACAGATACGACTCGTTGGGCGCACCCCGGAACGGATGCGGGGTCAGGAATGGCGCGTCCGTTTCGACCAGAATGTGGTCATCCGGAACGAGTTTCGCCGCTTCCCGCAATTCATGCGCATTCTTGAAACTCACCGTGCCGGAGAAACTCAGCACGTATCCCTGCTCCACGCAGGCCAGCGCCATGTTCGCGTCCGACGAGAAGCAGTGGAAGATCACCTCTTCCGGCGCGCCCTCGTCCAGCAGCACGGCGAGCAGATCATGATCGGCCTCGCGATTGTGGATCATGAGCGGTTTGCGCAGCCGCTTGGCGAGGTCGATGTGCCAGCGGAAACCCTCGACCTGCGTCTCGATATCCGCGCAGCCCTCGAGCTTGCCCGGCCAGTAGTAGTCGAGACCGGTCTCCCCCACCGCCACCACACGCGGATCCGCGGCCAGCTGTTCCAGCTCGGCCTTGGCGGCGTCGTCGAGGGCGTTGGCGCGCGTCGGATGCAGCGCCACAGCCGCGTACACCCGGTCGTCCCAATTGGCGGCGCGCACCGCGAACCGGGCGGCCTCGATATCGTCGGCCACGGTCACGATCTCCCGCACGCCCACCGCGCGCGCCCGATCGACCAGGGCGGCAACCGCTTCCGGCGTGGTCGCGCCGCACGCGTCTATATGGGTGTGGGCGTCGATGAGCGGCGACAGCGGTTCGGGCGGTGCTGGCGCAGGTCGGCGGCTGCTCTTTGCGGACACGCCGTTTAGAGTAGACAGCACCATGAGCGCATCCGAACGCCCCGCCTTCTACATCACCACGGCCATCGCGTACCCGAACGGCGCCCCGCACATCGGGCACGCCTACGAGTACATCTCCACCGATGCGCTGGCCCGCTTCAAGCGGCTCGACGGGTTCGACGTGTTCTTCATGACCGGCACCGACGAGCACGGTCAGAAGGTGCAGCAGGCCGCCAAGGCCGCGGGCCTGCCGGAGCGGGAGTACGTCTCGGGCAATTCGGATGTGTTCGAGCGCATGGACAAGACCCTCGACGTGTCCTTCGACCGGTTCATCCGGACCACCGACGCCGACCATCACGCCGCGGCCATCGCGATCTGGGAGAAGATGGCCGCCAACGGCGACATCTACCTCGACACCTACTCGGGCTGGTACTCGGTGCGTGACGAGGCGTTCTACACCGACGAGGAGACCACCGTCCTCGAGGACGGCACCCGCATCTCCACCGACACCAAGACCCCGGTGGAGTGGACCGAGGAGTCGAACTACTTCTTCCGGCTCTCCAACTACCAGGACAAGCTGCTCGAGCTGTACGAGACGCATCCGGAGTTCATCGCGCCCAGCACCCGCCGCAACGAGATCGTGTCGTATGTGAAGGCGGGACTGAAGGATCTGTCCATCTCCCGCACCACCTTCGACTGGGGTGTGCCGGTGCCGGGCGATCCGGCGCACGTGATGTACGTATGGGTGGACGCGCTCACCAATTACCTGACCGGCGCGGGCTTCCCGGATGTCGAGTCGGAGCAGTTCCGCAAGTACTGGCCGGCCGACCTGCACATCATCGGCAAGGACATCACCCGCTTCCACACCGTCTACTGGCCGGCCTTCCTCATGTCGGCCGGAATCGAGTTGCCCAAGCGCGTTTTCGTGCACGGGTTCCTCTACAACAAGGGCGAGAAGATGTCGAAGTCGGTCGGCAATGTCGTCGACCCGACCGAGCTGGTGGACACCTACGGGCTCGATGCGGTGCGTTTCTTCCTGCTGCGCGAGATCTCCTACGGGCAGGACGGGTCCTACAGCCACGAAGGCATTGTGGGACGGATCAATTCGGATCTGGCCAACGAATACGGCAATCTGGCGCAGCGCTGCCTGAAGATGGTCGGACGCGATTTCGGCGGGGTCATGCCAACCCCGGGCGAATTCACCGCCGACGATCAGGCGCTGCTGGATCGCGCCAACGGCTTGCTGGAGAAGGTGCGGGCCGAATTCGACCAGCAGCAAATCCATTTGGGGCTGGAGCAGTTGTGGCTGACCCTCGGTGAGACCAACCGCTACTTCTCCGCGCAGGCGCCGTGGACGCTCGCCAAGGCGGGCACCGCGGAGGCCACCGAGCGCGAGGGCACCATTCTCTATGTGACCTCCGAAGTGCTGCGCATCGTTTCGATTCTGGTGCAGCCGGTGATTCCGGCGTCGGCGGGCAAGATCCTGGATCTGCTCGGGCAGACCGGGCGCGATTTCGCCGATATCGGGACGCCGTTGAAGGGCGGGATCGCATTGCCGGAACCGCAGGTGGTGTTCCCGAAGTACGTGGAGCCCAAGGCTTGAGCCTCAATCGGGCAGCCGTGCCGGTGTCAGCATGAACAGCTGATACTGGCGGTCGTTCGGATGCCATGAGTTGTAGGACCGCATGGTGAAGGCCAGGCGGCCGCCGTCCGGGGTTCGGACCAGCGCGGTCGCCCGGTTGTACGTTTCCTCGTCCATTTCGGTATTCCACATGGATTCGAATTCCGGAATGGCGCTGCGACAGGTCTCCAGAATCTCCGCCAGCCGCACCGGATCGGCGATGCCGGGCGCGCTGGTCTTGAGGATGTAGACCAGGCGATGCACGATCTCGTACCAATTGATCAGGCTCGCACGGGCTTCCGGCACGGTGGCCATCTGCTCGAGTACGTTCGTCGGGCGAGCGGCATCCGGCGGCGCGGGCCGCAGCCACGGAAACGCCTCCTGGGCAACCTGGTTGGCGGCCAGCACTTCGTACTCCGGGAACTTGTGATAGAACGCCGGAAACGGAAAGCACTCGATATGGTCGAGGTCTTCCTGACTGAGTTCCGGCGGCCATTTGCCCACCGCGAGGGTGGAGATGCCCGGGAGCGCCAGGGTCGCCATCTTTTCCATGAGCCACACGGGCGCGTCCATGGCCCGGCACCAATCCTCGAGCCGGCTGCCGGAGAGCGGCCGTTCGCCCTTCTCCAGTTTCCGATACAGCGACAGGCTGATGAACATCCGCTTGGCCACATCTTCCTGGGTCAGGCCCAGGCTCTCCCGCCGGTACCGCATATACGCTCGCAGCAACGGCTTTTCCGTCCCCTGATCGATCGCACCCAGCACGGGGTCGGACGATACCCGATACCGAACTGAAGTCACCCGCCCGCAGCGCCGGTCGCAACGTATCGGCGCGTCCGCCGATAATAAGGAAGCGGTTGATCTCGGTTGGGCGAAAGAGGGCAGGGCATGCGGGAGCAGCGGGTGCGGGCGACATTGCAGCGCACCAGTTTCGACGAGCGGCATCGCGCCGCCCGGGACGCGGTACTCACTTCGCAGCGCGGCCGTTTGATCGAGGCCATGGTCGAATGCGTGGAAGCCAAAGGCTATGCCGCGACCACCCTCACCGATCTGGTGGCGCGGGCCCGGGTTTCGCGCAGCACCTTCTACGAGCACTTCACCAACAAGGAACAGTGTTTCGTCGAGGCGGTGCACGCGGGCATGAATATCGTGCAGAAGCGCATCACCGACGAACTGTCGCAGCTGCCTCCCGATGCCGATGCGCTGACCCGCATCGAATCCATCGTGTACACCTTCTGCGAAACCGTCGCCACCGAACCGGATTTCGCGCGCTTGATCCTGGTCGAATCGTTCAAGGTCGATGCCAACGCCGTCGGCTTCCGGGACCAGGCCGTCGACAATTTCGCGGCGCTCTACCGCGTCTTCCACGACCAGGCGCGCCGGACCGATCCCGGGCTGCCGGAGTTGTCCGACACCATGATCGCCCTCATCCCCGACGCCATCGGCGAGCGCACCCGCCGGGTCATCGTCAGCGAAGGCGCGAGCCGGGTGCCCGAACTCGCACCGACCTTCATCGAATTCGTGCACGCCGTACTGGGATTCGCGAAGAACGGTCAGTGACCGGAGTTCAACAGGCCGCGATCGACGAGTCCCAGCACCCGGGAGAGCGCGAATTCGAGCGCGGCCGGGTCGGCGGCGAGGGGACCGTCGAGCAGTAGTCCGGCCAGGCCGTGCACCGCGGACCAGGCCGCGATCTCCGCGCCGGGCCGGTGCCGGGGATCCAGCAGCCCGGCGGCCTGCGCCTGGTCCAGCACCTCGCCGAGGATGGCGTACGGGTCGGCGGCGCCGGCATCGGCGGACGGTTCGGGCTCGGCGTGCGCGCCGTACGCGGTGCGGAAGAGTCCGGTGTGGGTCAGGGCGAAGTCGATATAGGCCGCGCCGACCGCTTCCAGGCGGCGGCGGGGATCACGGGTGCGGGCGATGCGGCGGCGCATCTCGGCGGCGAGTTCACCGCGGGCCTGCCGCGCCACCGCGGCCAGCAGCGCCTCGCGGTCGGCGAAGTGCCGATAGGCGGCCGAATGGGACACCCCGGCGACGCGGGCCGCCTCGCGCAGCACCACCCGGTCGGGTCCGCCGTCCCGAGCCAGAGCCACCCCGGCCTCGATCAGGGCCGAGCGCAGCGCGCCATGGTGGTACGGCTTGCCGGAGTTCGCGGCGGGTCTCATGCGGACAGGATCGCATATCCGGCGGGGATGTTGACAGCGGTCACATAGGATCCCATACTCGAATGTGACCAGTGGTTACTTTCCTGATCGCCGTCTTGCCGCCTCTCGAAAAGTGCAGACATGAACAAGGTTTCGATCGACAGCCCGTATGCGACCGGCGCTTCCCGGCAGGCCATCGAGGCCGCGTTGGTCGCCGCGGGACGCGACCCCGCGCGGCTGACACCGGCGGATCTGGCGCTGGTCGAGGACTTTCACACCATGGGCCGCATCGCCACCCTGCGGTTGGTGGATTCGGCGGGCCTCACCGCCGGCAGTCGGGTGCTCGATGCCGGCAGCGGAATCGGCGGGACCGCCCGGTTCGTCGCCGATCGATACGGCTGCCGCGTTCACGCCGTGGATATCACCGCGGACTATTGCGCCACCAATGCGTGGCTGAATCAGGTTGTCGGGCTGGCCGATCGGATCGTCGTCAGCCAAGGAGACGTCACCGCAGTGCCTTTCGACGACGCGAGTTTCGATGTCGTTCTCAGCCAGCATGTTCAGATGAACGTCGCCGACAAGGTCGGTCTCTACCGGGAAGCCCGCCGGGTGCTGGTACCGGGCGGCAGGCTCGCCCTCTGGGACATCACCGCGGGCGCCGGGGCGGCCGGCTTTCCCCTGCCGTGGGCGGACCGGCCGGAGCAGAGCCGCCTGGTCGCACCGGATCGACTGCGGGACACCATCGAGGCAGCGGGTTTCGTGATCGAAGAGTGGAACGATCTCACCACCGAAGCGGTCGCGGTGATGCGAGCAGTCCTGGCATCGCCGCCCGATTCCGTTGGCCTGCAAGCCTTCGTCCCGGACTTCGCGACCAAGGCGGCGAACCTCACGCAAGCCCTGGACGACGGGGGGCTGCGCGCCGTCCAGGGCCTCGCTCACGCGAAGTGATCGGTCACTGTGCGGACAGGGAGCTGAAGAGACTCCCGAGCGGGTTCCCGCTGAAGGAGCCGGTGCCACCGCCGGACGGCGTGCAGTCGGCCACGGTGACCGTGGTCGTCTTGCTGCTGACGACTTCCTGAACCGCCTTCAGGGTGTGCGATCCGGCCCCGGACGGGGTCCAGGAGAAGGTGGCTTTTCCATTGGCCGGCTTGGCTTTTCCGACCTCGGTGCTGCCGTCGGTCAGCGTGACGTCGAACAGGAACGAGGTGACCGTGACATCGACGGTCACGGTGTAAGTCTTTCCGGCGCAGAACTTGTCGCCGGATACGCTGATTCCGGTCACCAGCGCACTGGCGTTGGGCGCGGCCAATACCGCGGTGGCGGCCAGGGCGGCGAAAGCGGTCGCGCCGAACCCGGCGCGGTGGAATGTGGACATCGATGTGCTCCTTCGGTACTCACACCTGCGTGAGTGAGGTGAAACGATAGTGCTTCACCCATTGGCGGGTGCGGATTTCGAAGAAGCCGATCGATCGAACTTCGAGTTCAGCGCGCCCACGGTGCGATGACGGGCGGCCGGCCGGGGATGAGACCCTGACCGCCGACCGGGAGCACGACAATGGCCTCGAAGGGCTCCGAATTCGGATTGGCCATGGCGAACTGGGTATGAGCGGGAACGATGAGCGCGTCCCCGGCTGCGACGGTGAGGGTTTCGCCATTCATGACGACGTTCATCGAACCCGCGAGGGCGATGAAGATCTCCTCACGGTCGAGGGCGTGCGGCGGGGCGTCGACACCGGGCTTGATGGCCAGGCGCCAGGCGCAGTTCTCTTCCGAACCGCGACTGGGGGCCGCCAGGCCGATGAAGGAGGCGTGGTCGTTCTCGAAGCGCGGGGCCTGATCGGCGGTGATGTGCGGCATGACTCTCCTGTGCGCGGTGAGGTGTTGGGTGCGTCGACTATTGGGCCCAGGGCGGGCTGACCCGTTCGCCGCCGGGGGCTTGGGCATAGGCGCCCACCGGGAGGATCGCGACGGCTTCGAGGGATTCGTCGCCCGGCACGGCCAGGCGAAAGACGGTGTTCGCCGGGATCACCAGGGCGTCACCGGCCACGAAGTCGCGGGTCTCGCCGTCGATGGTGACGGTTCCGCGGCCGGCGACGGCGATGAAGATCTCCTCGCGCGAGACCGCGTGCTCGTGGCCGGGATTGCCGGGGTGCAGCGTGAAGCGCCAGACGCTGTTCTCGGTGGATCCCCGGCTGGGTGCGGCCAGGCCGACGGCGGTCATGAGGGGGCCTTCGAAGACGGGTGCGTCGGCGGACTTGATGAGTGGCATGCTGTGACTCCTAGTATTCAACCAAGGTGTTCAACTAAGGTGTTCAACTAAAGTTGAAGATATCGGAACGACGAGAGAAGAGTCAAGGATGGATTTCGGAATCCTGCTCGGCCAGGCGTACCAGGCGTTCGTACAGCAGCTGCACACCGAGATGGCGAGCCGCGGCCACCGCATGCTCGGCGCGTCCTACGGCTACGTCCTGCGCGCCCTGTCCGAGAACGCGCTCACCGCAAGCCAATTGGGCGAACAGCTGGGCATCACCGCCCAGGGCGCGGCCAAGGTCGTCGACGAGATGGTGCGGAACGGCTACGTGGAGCGCCGCCCCGACCCGGCGGACAAGCGCGCCAAACTGCTGCACCTCTCCGAGCGGGGCCACGACATGCTCGACACCGTCCGCACCTTCCACGCCGATTACGAGCGGGCCCTGATCGAGAAGCTCGGGGCGGAGCAGATCGCGACGGTACGGGCGGTACTGGGCGAGATAGTCGGCACCGCAGCCGCTTCCGGATCGGAGCGCGTCTTCCGCCCACTATGAGGTGAGCGCCGCCGCGAGCTGCTCGGTGCAGTGAACCTCGATCATGGGACTACTGGGGTGTCAGGCGGGTGACGGTGCCCAGGAAGCTGGTGACGTAGGCGGACTTGGGGTCCCAGCCGGGGCCCGAGCCGAAGCGGACGGAGCTGGAGAGCGGGAGGTTGTCGGCGATGGTGCAGGTGGCGGAGGTGTCGGGGTCCAGGCGGACGATGCGGCCGGCCAGGTTGAGGGCCACGTAGACGGCGCCGTCGGGACCCACGGTCAGGTCGTCGGCGGAGTTCAGGGGGCCGAAGCCGGGCAGGGTGTAGCGGACGGGGTCGGCGTTGGGGTGGTCGATCGAGACCGCGGCGATGGTGGTGTTCATGTCGAAGGTGGTGGAGACGAACAGCTTTCGGCGCACCGGGTCGTAGGCGAGACCGTTGGTGGAGGTCAGGCCCGGAGCCAGGACGCGGGTGGTGCGGTCGGGGGCCACGGCGGTGAGGGTGGTGGTGGCGCCCAGATCCTTGCTGACCACGAAGCCGCCGTCCGGCAGCAGGGCGAGGCCGTTGGGCATGCGCAGGCCGGTGGCCACGGTGCTGAGCGCGCCGGTGGTCAGGTCCAGGGCGACGACCGTGCCGTCGGTGCTGTCGGTGAGACCGGCCTTGGTGCTGTTGCCGGTATTGATGTAGGCGGTATTACCGGAGACGACGATGCCGCCCGGCGAATCCACTTGTGCCGCAGCGGAATGCTTGCCGTCCGCGCCCAGTCGCTGGACGCCGCCGCCGGTTCCGGTCAGCGAGGTCTCCGACAGCAGCAGGCTGCCGCGGCCGTCGAAGGCCAGATTCTCCAGCAGGCCATAGCCGCTCGCTACCGTTGATTTCGTCCAGGTGCCGCAGCCGCCCGGTGCCGTTTCGGCCGCCGCCACGCCCTGCGCGGCCATTGCCAGTGCCGCGCACAATTGCACGGCCGCAATGCCTTCGGCCAGTACCCGCCTGATTCCCATCAGGACAAACTAGTCAGTAACACCGACATATTCCATGATCGATTTCATTACGATCGCGATGACGGCGGGTACGGGAGCTCGCCCGTACCCGCCGTCGCCCCTCCCACCCCCTCGAGCAGTTTTCGGGGCGGGGGGCGGATCGTCAATTGCGGCGACCGACACAAACTGTGCGGTCTGCTCCGGTGGACAGCGGGTGGCGGTTGCGGGAACTTGGAGCACCGAACAGGTTTCAGCCCCGCGCGGCCGAAACCCGGTGCCGCCCAGACAGTTTCGGTCCACGATTTCTGTAACCGAGAGTTACATTCGCATTCCGCAGGACCCGAGGTGAGGTCCCTCACAGGGAACCCTCGCGTTCCTATCCCCCACCGGCACCGATTGTCACCACGCACAATGTCTCAGACGATTTCTGTAGATTCGACCGGTCGCAGGTCCAGTTACCGTCCGGTAGCCTCATCTCGGTCACAGTTTCGGATTGCCATTCTTCGCACTTTCAGGAGTCCCCAGTGCCGCATTCCCGATTCGAGTCGATCGGCGCGTATCTGCCGACGAAACGCGTCACCACCCAAGAACTCGTCGCGCAATTGAAAGAGACCCCCGGCTTCGATCTCGAACGCATCACAGGCGTTAAGGAGCGTCGCTTCCGCGACACCAGCCCGGACAATCACGAAGACTCCTTCACCCTCGCGATGAACGCGGTAGAAGACTGTCTCTCCAGGTCGCAGTATACGGCAAGCGATATCGACGTCATCATCTCGACCTCGATCACCCGCAGCAAAGACGGCACCAAAATGTATATGGAGCCGTCTTTCGCCGGTTCCATCGCGAAGGCCATCGGCGCGCGCACCGATGTCATCACCTTCGATCTCTCCAATGCCTGCGCCGGAATGCTGACCGGCACCTACATTCTCGACCGCATGATTCGCTCCGGTGCCGTGCGCCGCGGAATCGTGGTCAGCGGTGAGGCCATCACCCCCATTGCCGAGACCGCGGTCGAGGAAATCACCGAGAAATACGATTTGCAATTCGCCTCGCTAACCGTGGGCGATTCCGGCGCCGCCGTGGTGCTCGACCAGGCCGTGGACGACAAGGACAAGATCCACTACATCGAGCTCACCACCGCCTCGGAGTACTCGCACCTGTGCCTGGGCATGCCCAGCGACAAATCCCAGGGTGTCGCGCTGTACACCGACAACCGGAAAATGCACAACGAGTCGCGGTTCCTGCTGTGGACCGACACCCAGGGCGGCTACCTGGAGGGCGAGGGCCGCACCTTCGCGGACGAGAACTTCGACTACATGATTCACCACCAGTTCGGCGCGGGCGCGATTCCGTTCATCAACGCGATCGCCGAGCGCGAGTTCGGCGCGCCCATGCCGCCGGATCTGAATGTGCTGGAGAAGTACGGAAACACCTCCACCACTTCGCATTTCATCGTGCTGCACGATCAATTGAGCCAGCAGAGCATTCCGTCCGGATCCAAGATCCTGATGGTTCCCGCCGCCTCCGGTGTGGTCGCGGGATTCCTGTCCACCACGATTTCGTCGCTGAAGGTCTGAGGTCAGTCATGGGTGTGCGCATCAAATCCACCGGCGTCGGCCGGGCCACGGACGACTTCAGCATTGTCGAGCTTTCGGCGCGGGCGGCGCGACAGGCCATGGAGCGGGCGGAGATTCGGCCCGATCAGGTCGGCGTACTGATCAACGCGGGCATCTTCCGCGACTCCAATACCGTGGAGCCCGCGGTGTCGGCGCTGATCCAGAAGGCGGCCGGAATCGGGCTGGACTACGAGAAGAGCGATCCGCGTTCGTTCTCCTTCGATCTCATGAACGCCGGTGTGGGCGTGCTGAACGCGGTGCAGGTGGCGCAGTCGGTGCTGGAGACCGGGAGCGCGTCGCATGTGCTGATCGTGTCCGGCGATACCCATCCGTCGATGCGGCGGGCGGCCGCCGACGACGAATTCCCCTACGCGACTTCGGGTGCCGCGCTGCTGCTGGAACGCACCGACGAGGCCGAGGGCTTCGGGCGGGTGCACACCGCCACGGCTCCGGGCACGCCGGGCATTCAGTCCTATGTGGATGTGAACACCATGGGCAACCGTGGTCGTGAGCTGATGACCGTGGAGCGCGAGGCCGACGCCGAAGGCAGGCTGCTCGGGCTGGCCGCCGAGGTGGCCCGGACCGCGCTCGCCGAGGCCGGGATCGATCTGAGCACCACGGCGCTCATCGCCTCCACGCCGAGCGACGCCTTCCCACTGGAGCTGGCGGGCACGCTCGGAATCGAGGCCGGCGCGGTGTTCCGTCCCGACCTGTCGCAGGGCGACCCGCACACCGCGGCGCTGCCGCTGGCCTACGACCTTGCGGCCGAAGCCGATTCGCTGCGCGACTACAGCCACGTCCTGTTCGTCGCCGCCGGCGCCGGTCCGTCGGCCGCGGCGGTCGTCTACCGTCTCCCGGCGCCGGTCGGAGCCACCGCGTGACAGTGGCGACCTACTGGCAGGCCATCGACCGCTTCCGGGCGGTCGTGGCCGAGGACCCCGAGCGGGAAGCCGTCATCTATCCCGACGGCAAGACCGCCGCCGGGCTGCCCGACTACCGGCGGCTCACCTACCTGGAGCTGGACCGCTGGTCGGACACCATCGCCCAGCGGCTCACCGCCGCCGGGGTGGGCACCGGCACCCGCACCATCGTGCTGGTGCTGCCCAGCCCCGAGCTGTACGCGATCATGCTGGGCCTGTTGAAGATCGGCGCGGTCCCCGTGGTCATCGACCCGGGCATGGGCCTGCGCAAGATGCTGCGCTGCCTGCGCGCCGCTGACGCGGAGGCCTTCATCGGCATTCCGGCCGCGCACGCCGCACGCGTCGTTTTCAAGCGGTACTTCAAGGATGTGCGCGCCACGGTCACCGTCGGCCGCCGCTGGTTCTGGAGCGGACCGACCTTGGCGAGCTGGGGCAGGGTGCCGAACGGCGCTGTGCCGCAAGCGAGCCCGGAACCCGCGCCCGCCGACGCCCCGCTGCTCATCGCCTTCACCACCGGCAGCACCGGGCCCGCCAAGGCGGTGCAGATGACGCACGGCAACCTCAGCGCCATGGTCGATCAGGTGGATGCCGCCCGCGATCGGGTCGCGCCCGGCACCTCGCTCATCACCCTGCCGCTGGTCGGCATTCTCGATATGCTGATGGGTTCGCGCTGCGTGCTGCCGCCGCTTATCCCCAGCGCGGTCGGCTCCACCGATCCGGCGCACGTGGCCGACGCGATCAACCGGTTCGGGGTGCGGACCATGTTCGCCTCCCCCGCCGTGCTGATCCCGCTGCTGCGGCAGCTGGAACGGACCGGCACGAAACTGCCCACGCTGCACAGCATCTACTCCGGCGGCGCACCCGTCCCGGACTGGTGCATCGCCGGGCTGCGCCGAGTGCTGGCCGAGGACGCGCAGGTGCACGCCGGGTACGGCTCCACCGAAGCGCTGCCCATGTCGACCATCGAATCGCGGGAGCTGCTGGGCGGGCTGGTCGAGCGCGCCCATCGCGGGGAAGGCACCTGCATCGGACGGCCGGCCGAGGGCGTGCGGGCGCGGCTGGTCGCCATCACCGACGAGCCGCTGCCCACCTGGGAACAGGCGCGGCAGCGTGAGGCCGAGCTGGTGGCCACGCGCGGTATCGGCGAACTGGTGGTGGCGGGGCCGAATGTGAGCACCCACTACTACTGGCCGCAGACGGCGAATATCGCGGGCAAGATCCGCGACGGCGAGACGGTATGGCATCGCACCGGCGATCTGGCCTGGATCGACGACGAAGGCCGGATCTGGTTCTGCGGGCGCAAGAGTCAGCGTGTGCAGACCGCCGCGGGGCCGATGTTCAGCGTGCAGGTCGAGCAGGTCTTCAATACCGTCGCTGGCGTGGCGCGCACCGCGCTGGTGGGCGTCGGGGCGCGCGGACAGCAGCAGCCGGTGTTGTGCGTGGAGCTGGAGAACGGCGCGGACCCGGACGCGGTATCGGTGGAGTTGCGCAAGCTGGCGCTGGAATTCGAAGTGACCCAGCCGGTTTCGGTTTTCCTGTTCCATCCGAAGTTTCCCGTCGACATCCGCCACAATGCCAAGATCGGCCGCGAACAGCTGGCCGTCTGGGCCGCGGGCCAGCTGGGAAAGGACGAGGGGAAATGAAAACGACCGCACTGCGGGCTGTTCCGGTACTCGGCTGGCTGTATGTGATCGCCGGACTGGTGGCCGTGCTGGCGAATCGCGCACCCGCCAATCGATTCCTGCGCGCGGTGTGGTGGATCGATGCCTTCCTGAGCATCGTGGTGCATGCGGCGCAGATCCCGGCCGCCCTGCGCGCCGCCGAGGGCAGTGACCGGTCGGCCGTCGAAACCGCGGTCATGACACAGATTTTCGGACTCACCTGGTGGAAGACGCAGGAGCCGGCATGAGCGGTCAGGTCCCGGAGGAGGCAGCCCGCGTAACCGCGCAGGGGGCCCGAGCATGCCGAGAGGAAACAGCGTGAAGGCACTGGTAACCGGGGCGTCCGGATTCCTGGGCGGGGCGATCGTGCGCCGCCTGGTTGACGACGGTGAGTACGAGGTGGCGATCCTCGCCCGGCCGACCAGCAACCTGCGCGATCTGGACGAGGTGATCGACCGGGTCGAGGTGATCACCGGCGACCTCACCGACCGGGCATCGCTGGAACGCGCCACCAAAGGCGTGGACGTGGTGTTCCACAGTGCCGCGCGGGTGGACGAGCGCGGGACGCGGGCACAGTTCGTGGCCGAGAACATCACGGCCACCGAGAATCTGCTGCATGCCGCGCGGCGTAACGGCGCTTCGCGGTTCGTGTTCATCTCCAGCCCCAGCGCGCTCATGGATCGTGACGGCGGCGATCAGGTGAACGTGGACGAGTCGCTGCCGTATCCGCGGCGGTATCTGAACCTGTACTCCGAGACCAAGGCGGCGGCGGAACGCGCTGTGCTGGCGGCGAATACGTCCGGCTTCAGCACCACCGCGCTGCGGCCGCGCGCCATCTGGGGTGCGGGTGACCGGTCCGGTCCGATCGTGCGGCTGCTCAGCCGCGCGGCGGCGGGCAGCCTGCCGGACCTTTCGTTCGGCAACAAGGTGTACGCGTCGCTGTGCCATGTGGACAACATCGTGGACGCGGCGGTCAAGGCGGCCGGATCCGAAAACGTCGGCGGTAAAGCGTATTTCATCGCCGATGCCGAACAGACCGACGTCTGGGGCTTCCTGGGCGAGGTGGCCGGCGGCCTCGGCTACGCGCCGCCGTCCCGGCAGCCCAACCCGAAGGTGGTGCGGGCCGCGGTCGCGGTCATCGAAACCATCTGGCGCATACCGTATGTCGCGACGCGCTGGTCACCGCCGCTGTCGCGGTATGTGGTGGCCCTGATGACCCGCACGGCCACCTACGACACTTCGGCCGCCGCACGCGATTTCGGCTATCACGCGGTCGTGGATCGAGCCACGGGGCTCACCGAGTTCCTGGCCTGGCTCGAAACCCAGGGCGGCGTCGTGGAATTGACCAAGGACCTCCGGTAGCACCCACCGTTCAGGAGCAGGATTCGTGAGCACCTTCCGACGCCCCATCACCCCCACCGAACTCATCTACTTCCCGATGCGGGACCTGGCCCCGCCGTTCCTCATGCAGCTGGCGGTCGAAGGCATCGGTGCTGTCGATGCCGAGGAACTGCGGCGGGCGGTCGCCGTCGCGGCCGCGGCCAATCCCGGTGCGCGACTGGTGCGGGACGGGAAGTACTGGGTGGACAGCGGGGTGGCGCCGGCGGTGCGGGTGCTCGAGCACAGCCTCGAATACCCCGCGCTGGAGGGTGATCCGGTGCTCACCTCGCCGATCGGCCCGAGCCCGGAATCGACCGTCGAGCTGCTGTTGCTGACCGGCGACACCACCACCCTGGTGTTCCGGATCTTCCACGGCGTCATGGACGGCATGGGCGTGATCATGTGGTTCACCGATGTGCTGCGGGCGCTGCGCGGGGAGGCGCCGCTCGGCGCGCCCGACCCGATCGCCGATGCCGAACTGGTGCGCAAGGTCGGCGCGCCCGGCCGCCCGACCCTCATGCTCCCGCGCTACCGGGCCGCCACCGGACGCGGACGGCAGGAGCCGGGCGTGCACCGGCATCTGTTGCGGCACCGCACCATCCACGCGAGCGGACGCGGTGCGCTGGAACGGGTCGCGGCCATCCTCGCCTCCGAAGGCGGCCCGGTCTCGCGCATCATGGTGCCGGTGGATCTGCGCCGCCACGACCCGTCGGTGCGCTCCACCGGCAATCTGGCGCTCCCGCTGTTCATCGACGCCACGCCGGGGATGAGCTGGCAGCAGATCGCCGAGATCAAGCGCACCGGGCTGCGGGAACGGCGCGAACTCAACCAGATGGACAACGGCGGGCTCACCGCGCTGCCGCCCGCCGTCGGACGCGGGCTGCTGCGGTCGCTGAACGCGCTCGGCTCGCGCTGGGGCCGGAACCTGGCCTCCGCCACCGTTTCCCATATGGGCCGCTACGACTTCGACGAACTCGCGGTGCCCGGGTTCACGCCCACCTCCATTCGGATCCTGCCGCAGCACAGCGTCGCCATGCCGCTGCTGTTCGGCATGACCGAGGGCGGCGGGCGCACCGAACTCACCGTCTCGGCGCGCAATGGCCGGGGTATCGAGGAACGGCTCGAGGCGCTGCTGGACCGGATCGTGCGGACCTTGAAAACCGAACTGGCGGAAGCGGATACCACCGTCGGCTGAGCCGCCGGGCCGGGTGCTATCGAACGGAGTACGTGATGACAGCGTGGGCGCGGCTGGTGGTCGCCCGGCCGAAGACGGTGCTGGTGGCGGCGGTGCTGTTCGCGCTGGCGTGCGGGCTGTTCGGGACCGGGCTGGCGGAGCGGGTGAGCGCGGCCGGATTCACCGATCCGGGTGGGGAATCCAGTGCGGTGGATCAGTGGGTGAAGGAGCGGCTGGGGCCGCAGAACCCGGATGTGATCGCGATTTACACCGCGCCCGAAGGTAAGTCGCTCGCTGACATCGGTGCGCAGGTGACCGCGGCGGTGGGGCGGATCGATCCGGCGCTGCTGGATCGGCCGGTCGAAACCTATTGGAACAGTTCACGACAGCAGTACCTGCGCTCGGCCGATGGGCGGCAGGCGGTCGCTGTGGTCTTCGCGGCCGGGGATGACAACCGGCGGATCGCGGTGTATCCCGAACTGGCCGAGCATCTTCGGGTGCCCGGGGTCGATACCCGGCTGACCGGTTACAGCGCGCTCGCCGACGAGATCAGCAAGCAATCGCGGCACGATCTGATCGTCGCCGAGTCCATTTCGATTCCCTTGACCGCATTGGTCCTGGTCCTGGTCTTCGGCGGGGTGGTGGCCGCTGCGCTGCCCGTGCTGGTCGGCTCGCTCGCGGTGGTGGGTGCGCTCGGCGCGGTCGGGCTGCTGGCGCGCTGCACCGAGGTGAGCATCTTCGCCATGAACGTGGTGTCGCTGCTCGGGCTCGGATTGGCCATCGACTACGGGCTTTTCGTGGTCGGGCGCTATCGGGAGGAACTCGGTCGGGGCCGTACCCCGGCCGAGGCCGTCACCCGCACCCTGTCCACCGCCGGCCGCACCGTGCTCTTCTCCGCGCTCCTGCTGATGTGCGCGTTCGCGGGCACCTTCGTCTTCCCGCAAGCGGTACTGCGCTCCCTCGGGTTCGGGGCCATCGCCGCCGTCGCCCTGGCCGCCCTGCTGTCGGTCACCGCCCTGCCCGCCGCGCTGGTCCTGCTCGGCCCGCGCATCAGCAAATGGAGTTGGCGCGCGGACGCTTTCGATCGCTCCGAAGCGCGTGCTCAACGCTTCTGGGGCCGCGTGGTGACCGCGGTCATGCGCCGCCCCGGCGCGGTGGCTATCGTCGTGGGCGCGATCCTGCTGCTACTGGCCGCCCCGGTGACCGGCGTCCGCCTCGGCGACGTCGACCACACCGCGCTACCCGCGGGCAATGAAACCCGTACGGCGGTCGAAGAATTGACCGCCCACTTCCCCGCCGCCAACAGCGGCGCGACCGTCCTGGTCCGCGAATCCGACGGCGGCCCACTGCCATCCGCCGCCATCGGCACGGCGCTTCGTGAAGTCGGCGGCGTCCCCGGCGTCAAGCAGGCCCTGCATCTGGAAACCCGCGACAACACCGCCATCATCCACGCGGCCCTCACCACCCCCGACCGCTCCCCCGCCTCCCAGGACACCGTGCACCGCATCCGCGAACTCTCCCTCGACGGCCTGGAGCTGCGGGTCGGCGGCGAAAGCGCGGCCACCGCGGACAGTGTCACCGCGGTCCTGACCCGCCTCCCCCTCATGCTCGTCGTCATGGTCGCCGCCACCCTGCTCATGCTGGCGACCGCGTTCCGCTCGGTGATCCTCCCGATCAAAGCGGTCCTGATGGCCTTCCTCAGCCTGGCCGCCACCTTCGGCGTCCTCACCTGGATCTTCGACCGGGGCCACCTCGCCGACGCCCTCGCCATCAGCCCCGGCCCGCTCTCCGCGGGCATGCTGGTCCTGATCATCGCCGTGGTCTTCGGACTCTCCACCGACTACGAGGTATTCCTGCTCTCCCGCATGGTCGAGGCCCACGACGCCGGCGCCGACACCGAACAAGCCGTCCACACCGGCACCGTCCGGACCGCACGCATAATCACCGCCGCCGCAACCCTTCTCGTCCTCATCACCGGAGCCTTCACCCTCTCCCCGCTGACCCCCATGCGCTTCCTCGGCCTCGGCATGGTCATCGCCCTGATCATCGACGCCACCCTGGTGCGCATGCTGCTGGTCCCGGCACTGGTCAAGCTGATGGGCCCCGCCAACTGGTGGACACCCCGCTTCCCCGGCCGCACCCCGCCTCCCACAACGGAAAGCGAAGGGGCCCAGGATCAGTCGGCGGAGCGGGCGGTCAGGACGGCGTCGTAGAGTTCGCGGCGGGAAGCGCCGGTGCCGGCGGCTACCTCGGCGCAGGCGTCTTTGAGGCGCATGCCGGTGGCGGTGAGGGCTTCCACCTGGCCGACGAGGTCTTCGGGGGCGGTCGAAACCGGTTGTGCGCCTTCGAGAACCACGGTGATCTCGCCGCGGGCGCCTTCGACCGCCCAGGCCGCCAGTTCGGCCAGGGTGCCTCGGACCACTTCCTCGTAGGTTTTGGTGAGTTCGCGGCAGACGGCGGCGCGGCGGTCGGGGCCGAGGATTTCGACGGCGTCGGCGAGGCAGTCCGCGAGGCGGTGGGGAGCTTCGAAGAAGGCGATGGCGCGGGGTTCGGTCCGGACGGTGCGGAAATACTCTTTGCGCTGGCCGGATTTACGGGGAGCGAAGCCGTCGAAGCAGAAGCGTTCCACCGGCAGGCCGGAGAGGGCCAGGGCGGTGGTCACCGCGGAGGGGCCGGGCAGGCAGGTGATGGGGAGGTCTTTCTCGACGCAGGCGGCGACCATGCGGTAGCCGGGGTCGCTGACCGAGGGCATGCCGGCGTCGGTGACCAGCAGGACCGTGCTGCCGGAGTCGATCTCTTCCAGGAGCATGGGGATGCGGGCGGTTTCGACGTGGTCGTAGAAGCTGACCACGCGGCCGGTGATCTCCACCTCCAGCGCCTTGGCGAGGGAACGGGTGCGGCGGGTGTCCTCGGCGGCGACGATGTCGGCGGTGGCGAGGGCATCGCGCAGGCGCTGGGAGGCGTCGCCGATATCGCCCATGGGGGTCGCCGCGAGCACCAGCCGTCCGGTCGAGGTCGGCTCGCCGCTCACATCGCACTCCTTGTCGTCACTGAAAACCGGGTGGGGATCCCGCCCAGCATACGGGCGGGTGCGAGGTGAGCCGGGCGGCGAGGTTCTCACCGCGCGGGACCTGAGCAGCCCGCACCGCCTACGATCGAGGCCGTGACCCAGGTGACCGATGCGCGACCGCCAGCCTCCGAAGACGCGGGCGTCGCGCTATCCAGTCCGGCACCGCTGCTGCCCTCACCGGACTTCGGTCCGACCGATTGGGCGCGCGGCTGGGCGGTCACGCTGTTCCTGACCGCGGTGGCGGCCCTCACCCGATTCATCATGCTGGGGTATCCGACCGACGGTAAGACGCCGGTATTCGACGAGAAGCATTACGCGCCGCAGGGCTGGCAGGTGCTCAACGGCGGCGGCACCGAGGACAATCCCGGATACGGGCTGGTGGTGCATCCGCCGGTCGGCAAGCAGATGATCGCGCTCGGCGAATGGATCTTCGGCTACAACGGCTGGGGCTGGCGGTTCACCGCGGCGGTGTCGGGAACCATCCTGGTGCTGTTGGTGATTCGCATCGTGCGGCGCATGACGCGCTCCACCCTGATCGGCGCGTTCGCGGGGATTCTGATCATCTGCGACGGGCTCACCTTCGTATCCTCGCGACTGGGGATGCTCGATATCTTCCAAGCCCTGTTCGTGACAGCGGCTTTCGGCTGTTTGATCGTGGACCGCGACGAGATGCGCACGCGCATGGCGCTGGTCGCGGCCGAAGGACGCCTGGGGGACAGCGACTTCGGGCCGCGTCTCGGGGTGCGCTGGTGGCGGTTCGGGGCCGGGCTCATGCTCGGCCTGGCCTGCGGAACCAAATGGTCGGGCGCGTACTGGATCATCGGATTCGCCGCGCTGAGCCTGGGATTCGATCTGGCGGCGCGGCGCGGATACCGGGTGCGGCGGCCCTTCGCCGGCGTCGCGGTGCGCGATCTCGGGCCGACCATCTGGGCGCTCGCCGTAGTGCCGGTCATGGTGTACCTCGGCTCGTTCTACGCGTGGTTCGCCAGCGAGACCAGCTACGACCGCTGGGCGGTCGGGGTGAAGGTCGGACGCGACGGGGCGTTCTCCTGGGTGCCCGCCGCGCTGCGCTCGCTCTGGTTCTACGGCGGGGAGGTGCTGACCTTCCACAAGGAGCTCACCAATTCCGCCGGGAATCACCATCCTTGGGAATCCAAGCCGTGGACCTGGCCGATGGGTTTGCGGCCGATGCTGTACTACTACGCCGACACCAATGTGGGCGGCTGCGGTCAGTCGCAGTGCGTGAAGGCCGTGATGGCGATCGGCACCCCCGCACTGTGGTGGGTGGCGTTCCCGATGCTGGCGTGGGCGATGTGGCGCAGCATGGTGCGCCGGGACTGGCGTTACGCGGCCGTGCTGGTCGGGTACGGGGCCGGTTTCCTGCCGTGGTTCCTGTCGCTGGATCGGCAGATGTACTTCTTCTATGCCGTGCCGCTGGCCCCGTTCCTGGTGATGGGAGTGGCTCTCGCACTGGGCGATATCCTCGGCCACGCGCCGCCGAGCGGGCGACGGCTCTCCGGGGCGCAGGATTTGCAGCAGTTCACGCCGCCGAGCGAGCGGCAGGGGCTGGGACTGCTCGCGGTCTGCATCTACCTGGCGCTGGTGATCGCGAACTTCATCTGGCTGTGGCCTATCCTCACCGCCATGCCCATCACCCCGGCCAGCTGGCACGACCATCTCTGGTTGCCGAGCTGGAAGTAGTCCGTCCGCGGAGATTACGGCGCGGGGCGGGTTTCGCCCAGCGCCGCGCGTAGGTAGCGCACAGCGGCTTCGTCGTCCAGGCCGAGACGGCGGATGACGCCGACGTATTCGGTGGCGGCGCGACCGGCGAGATCGCGGGTGGGGTCCCCCGACGAAGCGATGAAAGAGCCGAGGCGACCGCGGGTTTCGAGCACGCCGTCCTGCTCCAGCTCGCGATAGGCGCGCGCCACCGTATTCGGCGCGAGTTTCAGTTCCGCGGCGAGCGCGCGCACGGTGGGAATCTTCGTCCCGGCCGCCAGCTCACCGGAGCGGACGCGGGCGATGATCCCCTGCCGGAGCTGCTCGTACGGCGGCACCGTCGAGTGGTGGTCGACCGGGATGTCCAGCATGGCTTCTCACACCTCGTCACGCGACAACGGGCAGGACAGGCAGCGCGGACCGCCTCGGCCGGAACCCAGTTCGGAACCGGGAATGGGCAGCACTTCGATTCCGGCGTCGAGCAGTCGCGCATTGGTCATCTCATTGCGTTCGTAGGCGACCACCACGCCCGGCGCGAGCGCGAGCGTGTTGTTGCCGTCATCCCATTGCTCCCGTTCGGCGGTGACCCCGTCCAGCCCGGTGTCGACCACCCGCAGCCGCCCGATGCCCATGGCTTCGGCGGCCATCTTCAGGAAGGGGTCGGGCCCGGCGATGCTCACCCCGCCGTCGTCCCGGCGGCGAATGGTGAACGCGCACAGCGAATCCTGCACCGCCGGATACATGACCACCGCGTCCACATCCACCATGGTGCACACGGTGTCCAGATGCATGGTGGCGCGGGTCTGGGCGATCGGCACCACCAGCACGGTATGTGCCAGCTCGTCCTCGAACAGGCTGCGCGCCAAGGCTTCCGCACCGGCGGCCGTGGTCCGCTCCCCCACCCCGACGGCGACCACGCCCTTGGCGAGCAGCAGCACATCCCCGCCTTCGATGGGCGCGGTGTGCGATTCGTAGGCGCGGCGCACGCCGAGGAAGCGCGGATGGAAGGCGTAGATGAGATCGGTCAGCGAGGTCTCGCGGGCCCGCGCGGGCAGCGCGAGCGAGGTGATCGCCACCCGCGGCCCCACCCAGAACGAGGAGTCGCGGGTGAAGAGCAGGTTCGCGAGCGGATCGATGACGAAATCGTGCCCGTGATGCATGCGCCGCACCAGCGAGGCGGCATCGGCGCTGAACGGCAGCTCGTCGAAGGTCATGCCCGCGGTGAGAATGTGCGCCAGCTCGGGCGCCGGCACCGTGCGCAGATAGGAAGCCAGTTCGTCGGCCAGCCCGTGCCCGAGCCGGCGCGCGTCCACCGCGCCCGAAATGCCCTGTATCCGTGCCGCCCCGCTCACCTGAATGGTCTCGGTGAGCAGATCCGCCAGCAGCAATACCTCGACCCCGCGCCCGCGCAACACCTCGGCGAAGGTGTCGTGCTCCTGCTGCGCGCGCTCCACCCAGGGAATCGCGTCGAAGAGCAACTGGTCGTTATTGCGCGGGGTGAGCCGGCGCAGCTCGTCGCCTGGACGGTGCAGCAGCACCGTACGCAACGCGCCGACCTCCGAGGTCACGGAAAACGGTCGCGCCGTGGGCGCAGCCTTGGTTCCCATATCCTGACGGTAGTTCCCCCGGGCAAAGATGGCATGCAATTCGCACCCGGGAAAAACCTCGACTAACCTTCAGGTATGCAGACCGCGTCGTGGCAAGCCAAGGAGTTGACGCCGGGCCAGCTGGCCCAACGCGCCGGAGTTGCGGTGTCCGCCTTGCATTTCTACGAACGTGAGGGTTTGATCACAGCGCGCCGCACCAGCGGCAATCAGCGCCGCTATCCGCGCGAAACCCTGCGCCGGGTGGCCTTCATCCGCATCTCTCAGCGTGTCGGAATTCCGCTGGGCGAGATCCGGGCCGCCCTCGATACGCTGCCCGACGGCCGCAACCCCACCCGCCGCGACTGGGAGACGCTCTCCACCAACTGGCGCGCCGACCTGGACGAGCGCATCGAACAACTGATTCGCCTGCGCGACAACCTGACCGGGTGCATCGGCTGCGGCTGCCTGTCGCTGGGCAGCTGCAAACTGGTCAATGCGCACGATCATCTGGGCGATGCGGGCCCGGGGGCGCGGGTACTGGACGTGCACGCCGCGGAACACTGCGCCGAGCCGAAAACCTGCGGTCCCGCCACCGCATAACCCCCTCCCCCCGTCCGGTCAGCGCTGATCCTTCGGCAGGAACGTGGTGAACAGGTCGTTGGCCTTCGCCATCACGAACTCGTACGGCCAGGCGAACTTGCGCGCCCACCAGTAGCCGAAGCGGATGTCGAACTGGGTGTGCACCAGGTAGGTGCCCTTCTCCACGCCCTTCAGGATCGAATCCGCCACCTGCTCGGGCTGGCGGGCGTGCCGGCGGAATCGCTTGATCCAGGCTTGGATTCGCGGGTCGTCGCGGTCCGCGCCGACAATATCCACCGATTGCACCAGCGGCGTGTCCACCGCGCCCGGCACCACCAGGTGCACCTTGATGTCGTGCCGCGCGAGATCGAATCGCAGGACCTCCGACACCCCGCGCAAGCCGAACTTGCTGGCGCTGTAGGCGGCGTGCCACGGGAAGGCCAGCAGCCCGGCCGCCGAGGACACGTTCACCAGCGCGCCGCCGCGCTTGGCCGCGATCATCGGCGGTACGAAGTTCTCGATCACGTGAATGGGGCCCATGAGGTTCACATCCACCATCAGCTTCCAATGCCGATGCTCGAGGTTCTCGACCGTCCCCCAGGTCGACACGCCCGCGATGTTCATCACCACATCCAGCGAACCCAGCTGCTCGTGCACCTGTTTCGCGAAGGCGGTGACCGCGTCGTAGTCGCTGATGTCGAGCGCCTGGGCGTACTCGACCGTGCCGCCGCCCGCGCGCACCGTCGCGACGGTGTCGTCGAGGCCCTCGGCGTTCAGATCGGTCAGCACCAGCCGCGCCCCCTTGCGCGCCGCGGCCAGCGCGGTCGCCCGGCCGATGCCGCTCGCGGCCCCGGTTATCAATGTTTTCTTGCCGCTCAGGCTTCGATCACCCACGCCGATCCATCCTCGAATTCGACAGCTCTGTCAGACGCGCACGCTACTCGCGAACATTATTGTTCGCGAGTCGGTCATTCTCAGGTATCCGCCCCTATTTCAGGGGGCCGAGTTGCGGCCGGTACCCGGAAGATCCAGATCCAACGCTATCCGGCCCGCGCTCAAATGTGTTTCGACTTCCTCCGCCGGCATCGGCCGCGCGATCAGAAAACCTTGCGCCCGATAACATCCCAATGCCACCAGGGTACGCGCCGCGACCGTGGTTTCGACGCCTTCGCCGACCACGCCGAGCCCGAACGAACCGGCAAGTCCCACAATGGATTTCACAATCGCCAAATCATCGGCGCTGGCGCCCAGCCGCTGCACGAACCCGCGATCGATCTTCACCGCGTCCACCGGCAGCGCCTTCAAATGCGACAGCGACGAATATCCGGTGCCGAAATCGTCGATGGCGATCTGCACGCCCATCCGCTTCAGCCCGCGCAGGGTCACCTGGGTCCGCGCCAGATCCTGCACCACCACATGCTCGGTGATCTCCAGGCACACCGACGAACCGTCGATGCCGAACCGGCGCAGAATATCCTCCATCGTCTCCACGAAATCCAGCGAAACCAGCTGCACCGGAGAGACATTGATGCGAATGACGACATTCGAGGCGAGCCCGCGTTTCCGCCATTGCGAGAACTGCTCACACGCCGTGCGAATCACCCAGCGGCCGAGCTCCCCCGCCAGATTCGTCGCCTCGGCGACCCCGACGAACGCCCCCGGCGGCAGCAGCCCGCGCGTCGGATGCTGCCAGCGCACCAGCGCCTCGAGCGCGACCACCCGCCCCGTTCTCAGATCGACCTCGGGCTGATAGTGCAGCAGCAGCGAACCATCCGACACCGCACCGCGCAGGTTCAACTCGACATCGTCCTGCAATTCGAACTGCGCCCGCATGGCGTCGGTGAACACGGCCACCCCGTTGCCACCGCTCGACTTCGCCGACAGCAGGGCGTGATCGGCGCGGCGCAGGACATCGGCCACCGTGGTCTCACCCGGAATCCCCAGCGCCACACCGATACTCGCCCCGCGACTGACGGTCTCCTCGCCGACCGTGACCCGGCGGCCGATGAGCTGTTGAATGCGGGTCGCCTCCTGATCCGCGGCCGCGGCATCCAGGGGTTTGGCGGGCACGATGACGAACTCGTCGCCGCCGAGCCGGGCGATCATGTCGCCGGGATCCAAATTCTCACGCAAACGAGTAGCCAGCGTGCGAATGAAATTGTCCCCGGCGGTGTGGCCCAGAAAATCGTTGAGCGCCTTGAGCCGATCCAGATCCAGGAAAAACGTCGCCACCGGCCCCTGACTGCCGGATTTGAGCCGCTCCTCCATATGTTCGAGCAGCGACCGCCGATTCGCCAGGCCGGTCAGATCATCGTGCATGGCGATGTAGCGCAACCGCTCCTCGGCGACCACGCGCGCCTGCAACTGCGCGAACAGCGCGGCAATCGCCTTGAGCACATTGAGTTCCCGATTACTCCACTCGCGATCGCCGGCCTTGATGAAGCCGAGAATGCCGGTGGGTTCACCCCGCGACACCAGCGGCACCGCGGCCACCGACACCGAATCGATACCGGTGGCCTGCTGAATCAGTTGCTGATAGTCGGCGAATTCGGGAATCGGCCGGATGATGATCGGCTCGGTGGTGTGTGAGAGCTGCCCGAGCGCGGAGGTCGGATCGTCGAGATGGGCCACATGCAGCGGATCGTCGTCGTCGGGCGGGACCCGGCGCGGCCACTCCGCGACCAGCATGGAGACCCGGCGCACCGGATCGGTGAAGCGCAGGAAACTGAAATCGACGTCGAAGTGCTCCACCAGCCAGGACAGCACCTGCTCGCTGGCCGCCGCCATCATGGTGGCATCGACCGCCATCAACTCGGAGGCGACCTGGGTCACCAGTGAGTCGAGCGTTCGCCGAGGCACCTTTTCTCCGATCTCACAAACCGCGGGTGTCCGCGCCCGGTATGGGAAGTCGCCTGCTCCGAACCGTTGGTTTCGGCGCGTATCCCAACCGCAGAACCGCCACCATCGTTTCGTCCTCAGGCACTCCCGACAGCTCCAGGAAGCGGCCCTGAAGTGACGCTAGTGTATCGGCGAACTCCGGGGAAACCGTATGCAGTTCCTCGGGGCGTCGGGCGAACAGGAATACCGGCGAAACGGGCTGAACGGCCACTCCACGCCGTTCCGCCTCGATCCAGACGCGTTGCAGGGAGGCCCCGGCCCGGGCGTAAGCGGCCAGCTCCGCGGGGTCGTCGAGCGGCGGGGCGGGCATGGTCAGCACCGCCAGCGCCGAACTGGTGCGGAGCTTGCCGAGGGTGCCATCCACCAGCGCCCGGCCGCCGGACCAGGTGCGGAGCAGGGCCATTACATCGGCGCGGCGGGCGATCTCCAGCTTGGCCACTTCATCGGGAGCCAGATCCAGGGTGCGCAGGTCCATGCCGGTGCGCAGATCGTCACCGGGCCAGCGCAGTTCGGAGATCATCTCGGCGTGCATGGCCGGGGTCAGATATCGGGTGCGCTCGGAGGCGGCCAGCATCTCGGCGGCGGAATCGATATCCGAACGCTCGGTGATCCAGTGCAGCCCGCCGCCCGCGCGAGTCGCGGCGGTGGTGAGGGCGGACAGCACCGCGGTGGGCAGCGGTGCGCCGGACCCGTCCCGGCGATTGGTGTGCCGGGTGAGCAGGGCCGGATAGTCCTGGGCGAGTTCGGAATCGGCGCCGTCGCCCAGGCGCAGCACCGCGGTGAGCAGTTCCGTTCCGCCGGTGCGCAATTCGGCCGCGCCGAGCAGGCCCTGCGCGGCCGCGGCGGCGCGTGCGTTGTAGAGCGCCGCACCGAGGGCCAGCGCACTGCCGCGGTAGCCGATATCCATCATCGAAGTACGTTCGCGGGCGAGTGAAACGGTGACGGACTCAGCGTCGGCAACCAAGTTCCAGGGCTGGGCGTTGCCGCCGGACGGAGCGCGCTGTGCGCAGGCCAGCACGGCCGCGAGCCCGGACTCCGGTTCCGGCTCGGCGTCGGATTCCTCGGGCCACACCAGATCCTCGAACGGTTCCGGTTCGACGATCTCATCGAGTGCACGCTCGACATCCACGCGGGTACGGCCCGACGGCAGCTTGATGCCCAACCCGATCCGGCGCACCGCGCTCGCCACGCTCGCGCCACCGAGCTGCACCTCGCCGCCCAATTGCGGCCAGCTGTTGAGGGTTTCGCCGACCTCCACCATGCTGGCCGCGAGGTTCTCGGACAGATTGCGGCCGTCCAGAATCCGGATGACGTGCGGCGCCTTGTCCCGGGTGGAGAGGCCGCGCAGCTCCGCCGAACCGGTCCCGCCGAGCATGCCGTGGAACGGGCGGCGGTTCGGATCCAGATCGAAGCGCTCGACATCCAGGAGCCCACGATCGTTGGATTGCATGAGCAGCGGCAGCCGGTGCCGGCGTGCGCCCTCGCGCACCGCGAGTTTGATGTCGAGCGAATCGCACTCCTCGACCACGATCGACAGGCCGGACAGGAAGGCATCCATATTGTCTTCGCCGACACCGGTTTCGAAGACCTCGACGGGCAGATACGGATCGAGTTCGGCGATTCGGCGAGAGGTGACCACGGCCTTGTTCTCGCCGATATCGAATACCGTGCCCGGGATGCGGTTCAGATTCGACAGCTCGATGGTGTCGAAGTCGGCCAGCCGCAGCCGGCCGCAAATGCCTTCCAGCGCCAGGGTATAGGCGACGGCGTGACCGACGCTCTGCCCGACCACACCGATACTCAGCGCACCGAGCTTTTCCTGTTCCGGCCGGGTGAGGTGATTGCGGTTCCGGTCCAGCCGCAGCGCCCGCATGGTGTTCGGGCCGGGCAGGGCAATGACCGAGCGACGCCACGGATAATAAACCCAGCGATCGAATTCCGGTCCTTCGAACAATTCCGGCGGCGAGAGCAGACCGGCGAATTCAGCACGCAGCAAATCGCGGCGATCAGTGAATTCGATGGTGGGGTCCGCGCGCAGAGCCGCCAGTTGTACAGCGTCATCCGGATGGAATTCATCGAGCAGCAGCGGCCGGTGCACACCGGCCGCGAACGGACCGGCGCTCATGCCTGCGCCAGTCCCTCACCCCGGGGCCGGGGGACCGTGCCGCTCGCCGTCAGCTCCGCCATCTCGGCCTCGATCATCCGCACCTGCTCGGGAGTGCCGACGGATTTGTAGGTCTCCATGTCCCACCACACCGGATGGGTGATGTATCGCTCGTTCGGATAGCCCGAGGGCGGCACCCACCAGACCACCTTCATGCCACTGCTGGCGTAGCGGTCGAGCACGTGCGAAGGGGCGATGCCGGTCGAGTAGCGCACGCCCAGCAGCAGAGCGCTCTGCACGATGGCGCGTGCGACCCAATCCGCAAGGGCGTGACGGTGTTCCGCGTCGCGGGCGACCCAGCCGGTCTTGGCTTCGACGACACCGCCGGGGATCTGGTCGGCGACCATCTTGCGGAAGGCGGCGTCGCCGGTGCGGCCGGCCCAGCTGCGCACGGCGTGCACCTGATCGACGTGGCGATGCGGGCCCTCGGCGCGCACGCCGGCGACCACGCGGCCATCGGAATCGAGTGCGACACAGAACAGTGAGGTCGAGCGGCCGTCGAGCCAGGCGTCGTACTCCACCGCTTCCTCCGCGCCGAAGGACCGGTAGACGGCCAGCGCGCCGTCCAGATACTCGCGCCACAGCCTCGGATCCGCATCCGGCGGACCGATCAAGATCGTGCATCCGGATCGCGCATCACGGCATCGGAGCATCCCGCGACCTGCACCTTCGGCCGGGATGAGCGAGATCGATTCGACTGCCATATAGTTCCCACTCCACTACTACTGACTTCGCGCGGCAAGCGCGCTCCCGCCCGATACGGTCATGTATCGACCGCGCCTGGCTTGGGCACCTAGGGGAGTATCCGTCAGGTCACCGAAATTGTCCAGATATCCGGCAAACGGTCCGATACCCGTATGCGCATCCAGAAATTCCCCCTGGTCAAACCATTGCTATTAGTCATCAAAAGCAACGACAAGACTGGTTGGTTCAGGGCTAGCTAATCATTAGCTATCAAACCAGGATGGAGATGAAGAGCTCCAGATCCGCGGGGCCGGTCCAGATCTCGATCTCCTCGCGGTAGGCGCGGGTGATCTCGGCCGATGCGGTGGCGTCGTCGACCTGAGCCCAGACGTCCTCGGCCGGATCGTGATAGTCGCCGTTCGGGCGGAAGCGGGCGTAGACGCCCTTGGGGACACGGATCAGGACGTCGCCGACGGGAGCCTGGTGCGGGTCGGCGTATTCGTAGGAGACCAGCACGTTGTAGTTGCCCGCGGGGTCGGGGACGTAGACCGTGGCCAGCGGGCGTTCCACGCCGTCGCGGTCGCGCAGCCGGTCGCGGAGGAATTCGATCAGGTCGCTGGTGCTGACCTTGAAGCTGGGGCGGACGCGGGGCACGACGAGGCCGCCGTAGACACCGCCGGGGCGCACCACTATCGAGTAGCTCATGGCTCGACCGCCAGATACAGGTCGATCTTGTAAGCGTGCGGGTAGCACTCGAAATCGCCGGTGTGGATGCGCTTTATCTGGTTGTGCTCCTCGGCGTAGGCGATCTGCGTCCACAGGTCGGTCATGACGCGCGGGAAGTTGCCGACCGAGGAGAAGCGGGCGTAGGTGCCGGCGGGGATGCGGGCCACGATATGGCCGCGGGTCACCCGGTCGAAGGAGTCGCACTGATAGCCGACGATCTGGGTGTTGTAGGTGCCCAGTTCGCTCGCGTAATCGGTGTAGGCCGATGCCAGCGGACCGCCCAGTTCCTGATGCAGCACGGCGGCCCAGGCCACTTCCAGATCGTGGTCGCGCAGTTCTCCGAGGGCGCGTTTGGGGCTGCGTACCGGCAACCCCGCGACCCACGTCTCGTCGCGTTCGACGATCTCAAACTGCATCGGAAGTAGTAGCTCTCTCTGGGTGTTTTCCACAGCCCGTCGGGCGGCCTCCGCCATGCTATCAATCACGCACAAGGGTGTTCCGCGACACGACTGAGGATTGGCTAAGTCGGGTTCTGATGCTCCGGGGTCTCCACCCGGCGGCGGTGCGGCCGGGCCAGCGGGGCGCGCCAGTGCCGCCAGAGCGCGACCAGGCGCAGGCCGACCGCGCCCGCACCCGCCAAACCGCCTGTCCAGTAGGTGTATTGGCCGTAGTGCAGCAGCAGCGCGGTCACCGCCGAACCCAGCAGCGCGGGAACCGCGTACAGCTCGCCGTCGCTGAGCACGCTGGGCGTGACGCCCGCCAGCACATCCCGGATGATGCCGCCCCCTACCGCCGTGACCACGCCCAATGCCGCCGCCGAGGTGGCCGACATATTGTGCTGGAAGGCGGTGACGGTGCCGGTCACGCAGAAGACGCCGAGGCCGATGGCGTCGGTGACGAGCAACGGCGTGCGGACCAATCGGACCGGGGGATGCCAGAAGAAGATGAGCGCCGCCGCCAGCAGCGCCGTGCCCGCATAGCTCAATTGCACGAAGGCGGCCGGGGGCGTGCGGCCGATCACGAGATCGCGGATCACACCGCCGCCGGTCGCGGTCGCGATCGCCAAGACCGTGATGCCGACCACGTCGAACCGCCGCCGCACGGCCAGCAGGGCGCCCGACACGCCGAATGCGAACACGCCCAGCATGTTTCCGGCCTGCTGTGCCGCGTCCACGGCGGTGCCGAGCTCCACCAATTCAGCCATATGAGCGGGTTCCCTTCGCAATCGCAAACTCTCGGCTACCCGCGAACCCTATGCTGCGCCCGCCACACCGCACCGTCACACCCCGGTTGTCGGACCGGTGCGCTTGAATCGACCCGTGTGCCGCACAATTGCCGAGCTGGATGCCCAGCTCACAGCGTGTCGCGCCTGCCCGCGCCTGGTCGAATGGCGGGAACAGGTCGCCCACGAGAAACGCGCCTCGTTCCGTGACGAAAATTACTGGGGTAAACCGGTTCCCGGGTTCGGCCCCGACGACGCCCGGCTGCTCGTGGTCGGCCTGGCGCCGGCCGCGCACGGCGGAAATCGCACCGGCCGGATGTTCACCGGCGATCGCAGCGCCGACGTCCTCATCGCCTGCATGCACCGCGCCGGCCTGGCGAACCAGCCGACCAGCCTGAGCGCCGACGACGGCCTGCGCCTGCTCGGCACCCGCGTCACCGCCCCCGTGCACTGCGCGCCTCCCGACAACAAACCCCTCCCCTCCGAACGCGACAACTGCCGGCACTGGCTGACCACCGAACTCGGCCTGCTCGCCCCGTCGCTGCGCGCCATCGTCGTCCTCGGCGGCTGGGGCTGGCAGGCGTTGCTGCCGGTCCTGACCGAATCCGGCTGGACCGTACCGAAACCCAAACCGAAGTTCGGCCACGGCGCCCACTACGAACTCGAGCCGGCCCGCCCCGACCGCTCTCCCCTCCACCTCTTCGGCACCTACCACCCCAGCCAGCAGAACACCTTCACCGGCCGCCTCACCCCCGCCATGCTCGAGACAGTCCTCACCGCAGCCGCCCGCACCGCGGGCCTCCCCGCCCCACCAGGGGTTTCAGGGGCTTGCCCCTGAGCGTCACGAGAGTTGTACTTCGCTAGTATCTGGGCGTGAGCAGGGCCGATAACTCCGGAACGGGCGGCGGCATCGACAATGCCGAGGCCGGGGCGGCGGATCGCGGGGGCGAAATGACAGTGGACGAGACGAGTTCGGGCGAGGTCACCACACCCCCGAAACGGCGGCGAGCGGCGACCCGGCAACGGCTGCTGGATGCCGCATTCGACGCCTTCGCCGAGGACGGCCTGGGCCGCTGCACGGTCGAACAACTCTGTGAGCGAGCCGGATTCACCCGCGGAGCCTTCTACTCGAACTTCAAATCCCTGGAAGAACTCTTCCTCGCCATGTGGGAACAGCGCTCCAGCCAAATGCTCACCCAGGTAACCGCCCTACTCGAAGTAGATATCGCAGTCAGCGACCCCGCCCAAGCCGTCGAATTCGCCCTGCACGCGGTCCCCATGGACGACAAATGGTTTCGCATCACCTCCGAATTCACCGCCCACGCCCTCCGCAACCCGGACCTACGCCAAGTAATGGTCGCCCGCGAGGAAGCCATCAGCGGCGCCCTGACCCCGGTAGTAGTAGCCCTCCTGGCGCGAGCAGGCCGCCACGTCCCAGACCCCGTATCCCTGGGCCGCTCCCTGATCGCCGTCCACGACGGCACCCTCACCCAATGCCTCCTCGAACCCGCCAACGAAGCCGTCCGAGCCCACCGCACCGACCTCTTCCGCCGCGTGGTCGAGTCCTACAGCGAACCCCTCCCCTCCCCCGAAAACCCCCCACAACCAGCCGATTCGGCATCTCCCCAACCCACCTGATAAAGTTCTGCAAGCGCAGGCCGGAGACGGACTACGCGGGGCTATAGCGCAGTTGGTAGCGCGTCTCGTTCGCATCGAGAAGGTCAGGGGTTCGATTCCCCTTAGCTCCACAACACACGAACAGCCCGCGAACTCGATTCGGTTCGCGGGTTTTTTCGTGTTCGGGGTCAGCCGGAGAAGCTGGACAGGGAGCAGCCGAAGCTGCCGGTGGCTGAGGCGGCGGTGACCTGGACGGTCAGCGGGGTCAGGTCGTTGCCGGGGGTGCCGCCCAGGTATTCGGAGGTGGCTGTGAGTACGTGTTGGCCTGTGGTTTTGGGGGTCCAGGAGACGGTGGCGGGGCTGCCGGTGAGGACGCTGGAGAGGCCGCCGGAGCCGACCGTGCCGGAGCCGATGGCGGTGCCGTTGTCGTAGAAGGTGACCTTCATGCCGTTGAAGGTGCTGCTGCCGCCGCCGACCAGGTCGCCGCTGGTCACCTTGTAGGAGCAGCCGACTTCCGGGGACGAGTTCTTCAGCGTCACTTGGCCCCAGGACGATGCGGCGGCGTTCGGAGCCATCAGTAGTACGGCGCCGACGGCTGCGGCCGCGGTTGCCGAGAATCTGGCGTAGCGCGCCGAAGGTGTTGTCATGGGAGGCCTTTCACCGGTTCGTCCGCCTCGGACGAGGATCCACGAACACTAACGTTCACAGATAGTGAAAGGTGCAAGTTTCAGACAATGGGGGTGCCCCCGATTTCGGGGGCATACGGTCCCCGCCGGTGTTCAGCGGCGGGGTGCGGGACCGGGGTTGTCATCCTCCGGATTGCCGGCCTCGGTATCCCCGCCTGCCGTGGGACCGATTCTGCGCGGCTTGGCCATGCGGCGCCTTCCGGTGGCCGGGGCGTCCTCACCGGCACGTTTGCGGCGGAGTGCGCCGAGATCGATGACGCTCCCGTCGTGCTCGGCTTCGCCCCGGGCGCCCTCCGGTGGAGGGGGTGGCACCGCGCCCTGATCGGCGGGCCACCATCCGGTCTCGCGTTGCAGCTCCGACCGCGTCACCGGCCTGGTCGGCGCCGGATCGTAAATCGAACCACCCTCCGGGAACCAGGGCCGGCGCGGCGGCTCACCCCCTTCTTCGGTGGCGCGTCGCGGTCGCCGGGGTAGCCGGATGACCTTCGAGTCGTCTTCCCCCGCACGCGGACCGGCCTCCGCGGCTTTCATCCCCTCGAGCTTGCGGCGTAACCGTTCCACCGCATCGAACCTGTTGCCGCCGGGGCCCGGTAAAGAACCGCGTCCCGGCTTCTCCTGATCGGACATCGAACTAGCCGCCGGCAGGCGTCGCGGCACCTGCGCGTGCCACGACCGCCGGTTCCCCGGGCCGATCTTCGAATTTCAACTTGCTTGCGTCGCTCACGACCACATTCTCCCTCGAGACCACGACACCCGTTCGCACCGAGCACCGGAGCGGGTCGTGGTACGGGTTTCAGGGTACGAGGTCGGCGCCGGCCGCTTCGAAGGTGCTGGTCCCGGCTGTTGCCAAGACCACTTCGGCCGCCGCGACGAGCCATTTGCCGCAGACGCAGCGCAGGTAGCGGATATTGCCGTGGGTGGAGATGGTTTCGGGGGTGGGCCAGGAGCAGGCGGGGCAGGTGGCGGGCATGGCATCATGCTGATGTAATGGGTCAGTGCATTTCAACCCTTACGGCGGGGTGGCCGCCGAACTGGCCGCGGGACTGGTGAACGCGGGGCCGGAGCAGGACCTCGGCGAGCTGCTCGCGGCCAGCGGCTACAAACCGATCGGGGTCATCGATGGGCGGCAGGACGCCGAATTACGGCGGTGGGCGCGGGAACTGGACGCGGTCTTCCGCTCACCATCGGTCGAGCTGCTCAATGCGCTGCTCGCCAAAACAGCTGGGCGGCCCTACATTTCGGTGCACGACGACCGCGCACCGCATCTGCACTACTCCGACGAAACCGCACCCGTCGACGAACGCGTGAAGGCATACACCGCATTCGGCCTCGCCGCCCTGTTCTGCGAGGACCCGGCCCGCATCGGATGCTGCGCGCGCGAAGGCTGCGGGATCGTATTCGTCGATACCTCCCGCAACGGCAAGCGCCGCTTCTGCACCACCCGCTGCTCAACCCGCGTGCACGTGGCTCGGCATCGGCGGCGCGCCGCGTCCTGAGATCGGCCGCCGACTCAGATCCGGCCGGTCGGCCTGGGGCGCAGCAGCCGGCTCCGGTTTCGATACGCCGCTACCCTGGGCGGAATGGTTGCTCCCGTTGACACACTGGTGCCGATCGCCGCCGACCTGGATGCGGTGACGGCCGTCGGCCACGAGGATGATCCGGCGGCGGCCGGGGTCAGCCGCGCCGCGGTCGAGGCGGTGTGGGAGTCGGTGCGGGATTGGTATCGGCTGGGTACCACGCCGGCGATTCAGGTGTGTCTGCGCCGCAATGAGCGGGTGGTGCTGAATCGGGCGATCGGCCACGCGTGGGGCAATGCTCCGGGTGACGGTCCGGATGCGGAGCGGGTGCCGGTCACCACCGAGATGCCGTTCTGCGGGTTCTCCACCGCCAAGGGCGTCTCGGCGGCGCTCATGGTCATGCTGGTGGAGCAAGGCGCTTTCCGGCTGGAAGATGCGGTGTGCCAGTACATTCCGGAGTTCGCGGCCAATGGCAAGGCGGGCATCACCATCGGTGATGTGCTGTCGCATTCAGCGGGGGTGCCGTTCGTGACGCCGCCGTACAAGGGGTATCAGCTCGTCACCGATGAGGAATTGGCGGTGCGGGCGCTGGCGGATCTGAAGCCGAGCTGGCGGCCGGGCCGGTTCCGGGTATATCACGCGCTGACCAGTGGGTTGATCCAGCGGTTGCTGGTGCAACGGGCCACGGGCAAGCCGATGCGGGAGCATTTGAGCGAGCAGGTGCTGACGCCGTTGGGGTTCCGCTGGAACAACTTCGGGGTCCGCGACGAGGATGTCGAGTTGGTGGTGCCGAGCGTGAAGGTCGGTCCGGGGCCGTCGCGGGTGTGGAGCTATCTGGCCAAGCGCGCGCTCGGCGGCGGGATGGGCGGCGCGGTCTCCGACTCGGCGACGCGGGCCTTCCTGACCGCGGAATTGCCCTCGGGCAATCTGGTGACCACGGCGTGGGAGTTGTCGCGGTTCTACGAAATCCTCGCGCGCGGTGGCGAATTGGATGGCGTCCGGATCATGCGGCCGGAGACCCTGCGGGCGGCGGTACGACCCGCGGACCGGATGCCCGGGGCCGCGGGACGGGTCAGCCGGGCGGGCTACGAACTCGGCGCACGCCGCTCCAAATTCGGCCGTCACACCGGATCCCATTTCGGCAGAAGCGGTTTGACCACCCAGTACGGCTGGGCGGATCCGGCGCGCGGATTGTCGGGGGCGATCCTCACCAGCGGTAAGGCCACCTCCGACACCGACCGGCCGTCGCGCTTGTGCGCGCAGATCTCCGCGACGTTCGGCCTACTCGATCCCGCCGACCGCGTCTTCACGCTGTGAAGTGCGGGGCAGCAGCAGGCTGAGCAGCGCGAGGGCCACGCCGATCCCGGCCGCGACCGCGAACACCCGGTCGTAGCCGATAGCCAGGGCGGCGGCCTCGCCGGCTGCCCCGGCGACCGCGGCGAGCACGGCCAGACCTATCGATCCGCCGGCCTGTGCGGCGGTGTTGGCCAGGCCGCCGACGATGCCCACGTCACCCTCGGGCGCGTCGGCGGTCGCGGTGGCCATGAGCGTCGGGAAGGTCACGCCGATACCGACCGCGACGAGCAATGTCGGCGCCAGGAAGCCGGTGAGGTAGCCGGTATCCGCGTGCGCCTGTGCGAGCAGGCCGAATCCGAGCAGGAAGCTCACGCCCCCGGCGATCAGCAGCGGACGCACGCCCGTTCTGGGCAGCAGCGTGGCCGCCGACCGCGCGACGAGCAGGAACGTCACCGCCGCCGGCGTCTGTCCGAGACCGGCGCGAAGGGCGCTGTAGCCCAGCACATTTTGCAGGAACAGCGAGGTGAAGTACCACATGGCGATGGCGATTCCACCGAACAGCAGCAGCATCGCATTGCCCACCGCCACCCGCCGGATTCCGAAGAGCCGCAGGGGCATCATGGGCCGGGCGGCGAATCGCGCCTCGACCGCCACGAATGCCAGGAGCAGCACTGCGCCCGCCGCGATCGGCCCGATGGCCGCTGCCGAGTTCCACCCGCCCTCGGCGCTTCGCATCACCCCGTAGATCAGTGCGGCCAAGCCCGCCGTGCCTGTCACCGCGCCGAGCAGGTCGAGGGATTCCTTTGCACCCGTGCGCTTCTCGCCGAGCGCGAGCAGCGCCACCGCGATGAGCACCGCACCGATCGGCACATTGATCAGGAACACCCACCGCCACGACAACCCGGTGGTGATGGCGCCGCCCGCGATCGCCCCGGCCATGCCGCCCACCCCGCCCGCCGCCGACCACGCCCCGAAAGCCTTTGCGCGCAAGCCGGGTTCGGTGAAACCGGTGTTGATCACCGCCAGTGTCGCCGGGGCCAGCATGGCCGCTCCCGCCCCCTGCGAGATGCGCGCCGCCACCAATATCTCCGCACTCGTCGCCAGTCCACCGGCCAAGCTCGCGGCGGAGAAGACGAACAGCCCGGCCACCAGCATCCGCCGATGACCGAACAGATCCGCCGCCCTGCCGCCCAGCAGCATGAATCCGGCGAAGGTCAGCAGATACCCGTTCACCACCCAGGCCAGTCCGGGCGCGCTGAACCCGAGATCGCGCTGCACGGAGGGCAATGCGACATTCACGATGGACGAATCCAGGATCACCATGAACTGGCAGGCGCACACCAGCGCCAGTACCAGTCCCGCCGTGCGTGGTCCGGCCCGCCGAACCTCGGCGCTCGTCATGACGTTCTCCTCGCCGGTCCGCGTCATGCGTTCCGCGCGACGGCCAGGGCTTCGGAAGCATCGGGCGATCGCCCCTCCCCCAGCAGCCGGATGGTGATCTCGGCCAGCCGCCGCCCTTGATACCGGGCCGCCGCCAGCGTCGCCGCATCCGGGCCTGCTCCGGCGGGGCCGCTCACATGTGAAGTGCCGTAAGGATTTCCACCCGCCTCCGATATCGCCGGATCGGTGAAGCCCGGCGGCACGATCAGCGATCCCCAGTGGTAGAACACGTTTGCGAGCGACAGCAGCGTGGCCTCGCTACCCCCGTGCCGATTGAAGGCCGAGGTGAACGCGGTCACCGGCTTGTCCGCCAGCCGCCCTTCCCGCCACAAACCACCGGCTTGGTCGATGAATTGCTTGAGCTGCGCCGCCGGTGCGCCGAAACGAGTCGGCGTACCGAAGGCGAAGGCATCGGCCCAGGCCAGGTCCTCGAGCGTCGCCTCGGCGACCGCCTGCGTCGCCTCGATATGCCTGCGCCACAACGGATTCTGATCGATGGCACTGCCGGGCGCGAGTTCGGCCACCCGGCGCAGCCGCACCTGCGCCCCGGCCGCGGCCGCGCCTTCGGTGACGGCCTGCGCGAGTTCGCGCACCGCGCCGGTGGCGCTGTAGTAGATGACGGCGACCTGCACGGCCATGTCCGGCTCCTTCGGTATAGAATTAGTTACGCACATAACTGTTATTCACGTAACTAAATCCTGTCAAGGAGAGCCCGTGGACTTCGAGCAAGCCGATGCCCTCAACCAGGCCATTCGCCTGCTGACCCTGCGGCACCGGGCGCGCGCCGCCGCACTGCTGGCCCCGCTGGGCCTGCATCCGGGCCAAGAGGCGCTGCTGCTCGAACTGGCCCGCACCGGCCCGCGAATCCAGGCTCAGCTCAGCGACGCCCTCGGCTGCGAACCGCCCAGCGTCACCCTGATGACCCGCAAGCTGGAAGCCTCCGGTCACATTCGCCGCAGCCCCGCCCCGGGCGACAAGCGCGCGAGCATCGTCGAACTCACCGACAGCGGAAGGGAATTGGTGGATCAGGTCAAGCGGGTATGGCGGGAGCTGGCACAGGAAACGGTGACCGGACTGCCCGCCGCCACCGTCGCCGAACTCCCCGGCCTGCTCACCACCTTGACCGCCAATGTCGACACCAGGCGTTCCCGAGTGCAGTGAGGGGCCCTCCCCCGCACTCCCCCGAACCCGTTCAGCCGCTATAGGTTCCGACGATGACCGCCCGCGCGAGCGCCGTCGCGAACAGGTTGAACCCCAGCACCGCGCCACTGGTGAACTCGTCGACGCCGAGGGTGTCCACGCCGACCGCGTGCACCGCGATGTAATAGCGGTGCGGTCCGGTGTTCGGCGGCGGCGCGGCCCCGGTGTATCGCGGCACCCCGGCATCGGCCCGCAGCGTGACCGCACCCGGCGGCAGCGCGGACCCGTCCCCGGCTCCGGTGGGCAGCGAGGTCACATCGGGCGGAATATTCGCCACGCACCAGTGCCAGAACCCGGATACCGTGGGCGCGTCCGGGCTGTAGACGGTGACGGCGAAACTCTCGGTGTCGGAGGGGAATCCGGACCACGACAACTGTGGCGAGATATCCAGTCCGCCCACCGAGGCGGCCGCTTGGGCGGCACCCAGACTCGCACCGTCGGCGATATCGTCCGAAGTCAAAGCGAAGCCGGGCAGGTCGGGCAGATAGGCATATGGATCAGCGCGCACGAGAACTCCTTTTCGATGGAGTGGCTGGCACCGCGTTGCGAAACATAACAGGACCTGCGCGAATATCCCCGGATCCGGGGCCGATCGGTGCGGCGGCCGGAATTCGTATGCTGGATGGGGCAATCCCGCTCGAATTTCTGTCGGAGGTAGTTGAATATGGCTCGGATTCCCTCGGTTCCCACCGCACTGCTCGCGGCCGGCGGCCTCACCGGTGGCTTCGCGCTGGCGCAGGCCACCAAGAAGCGGCAGCTCGGTGGCGTGGTCTTCGGCGCGGGCGTGGCGGCCGCGGTGCCGCGCTGGCGCAAGAGCGTCGGGACCGGCGGAGCGGCGGCGCTGACCGGGCTGTCGATCGGGGCGATGGGCGCCTCGCACCCGCTGGCCAAGAAGATCGGCGCCTGGCCGTCGGTGGCCGTGGTGTCGAGCGTGGTGGCGCTGACCGCGTGGGCCGCGGTGGATCGCCGGGCGGCCTGATCGGCCTTCGATTCGACCGGTGCGGCCGCAACCGGCGTGGAATACTTCGGCGCTATGCAGTACAGGGGATTCGACGATCCCGATGCCAATGAGGATCCCGAGTCGGCTCAGGCGCGCGTGTTCCTCGGCGAACTCGAGAAACAAATCGCCACGCTGATCCGCCGGATGCAGACGGCGCCATCGCCCGAGGCCCGGCAATCACTGAATGCCGAACTATCGCAGTTGCGCCGCTATGTCGAACGAATTCACCGCCGGTTCCCGGGCATAGCCATCGTGGGACAGTTCCGGCCCGATCCACCCGGGTCGCCCGCGCTGTGAGCGCCGGAGCGTATCGCTCAGGAGCGCAGGATGCCGGCGATCAGCAGCAGTAGCGATTGCCGGGCTTGGGCGCCGGCGGTTTCCGGATCGTCGGCGTGCGCCACGATGAGGGCGGCTTCGCTGAGCGCGCTGATCAGGAGCTGGGCCAGGACGGGGATGGGGGCGTCGGTGATCAGACCGGCGGCGCGGGCGCGCTCGAGTTGGGCGGTGATGAGGCCGAGGCTGTGCTCGGTCTCGAAGTCGCGCCACGCCTGCCAGCCCAGCACGGTGGGGGCATCGGTGAGCATCATGCGGAGCATGGCGGGGCGGCGGCAGATCTCCAGGAAGACATCGAGGCCGACCGCCATGCCGCCCAGCAGGTCGTCGGGATCGACTGTGCCGATGGCGGATTCGATCTCGCCGGTGATCTCGACTTCGAGCTGTTCGAGCACGGCCAGGAACAGGCCGCGTTTGTCGCCGTAGTGGTGGTGCAGCGCGCCCCGGGTGACGCCGGCCGCCGCGACCAGGTCCTGCGCGGAGGTGGCCGCGAAACCGCGCTCGGTGAACAGCCGGCGACCGGCGTCCTCGAGCGCGGCGCGGGTGGTGCGCGAGCGATCCTCCTGGCTACGGCGTGGCATGCAGCCGAGTGAACTCCAATATCGCCCGGGTGAGCAACTCGGGCTGATCCTCGGGGAGGAAGGTGTAGGAATCGTCGATGAAACGCAGGGTCGCGGTGGGGAATTCGCGGGCCAGGCGCTCGGCATCGGCGATGGGGAAGAGTTTCTCCTCGCGCGCCCAGGCGATCAGGATCGGAATGTCGATGTCGGGGAAGTGTTTCGCGGCTTCCAGGGTGTAGCGATTGTTCAGGGTTTTCAGCAGGCGGCGCAGGTCTTTTCGAATGGCGGCGGAATTGCGGCTGGGGAGCAGATAGGAATCGGCGATCTCCGGGGGAACCGGGCGTTTGGCCACCCAGCCGAAGGCCATGGGGCTGCGATGCAGGGCGCGAACGCGCATGGATTCGGTGAGCGGCCGCAGCGCGCCCGGGATGCGGGCGAGCAGCGGGAGCAGCTTGAACGGTTGCGGCAGGAACTTGTCGTAGCTGTCGACCGAGGCCAGCACCACGCGGCCGATGCGGGAGCGGTCCCGGGTCAGCAGGACCTGGGTGATCGCGCCGCCGGTGTCGTTGGCGACGAGCGTGACATCGGCGAGGTCGAGGCGGTCCAGGAAGGCCGAGATCAGATCGGCCACTCCGGTGGGAGTGAGATCCGCTGTGGGAACCGGGATTTCATGCGACCCGAGCGGCCAATCGGGGGTGAGGCAGCGGTAACCGGCCGCCTCGATGCCGGGGACCACCTTGCGCCAGAGATCGGCGTTCACGAGGAGTCCGTGCACGAAGACGACCGGCGCACCCTCCCCTGTTTCGTAGTACCTGATGCGGCCGCCGGGGAGATCCACCTGCTGCACACGGCCGAGTGATGCGCTGAGAGCCATCGCGTCTCCAAAGGTTGGGGTGCCTCCACTGTTACATACATACCGTATGTATGTCTATGAGAAACCTGGATACGGAAACCCTGCCACCGCGAAAACAGCGGTCGGCGAAGGGATTCGGCGTGATCAGCGGCTCAGTTTGGCCCGCCAGAGCTCCGCCGAGCGGACCATGTCCCGGCTGACCTGATCGAGGTATTCGCTCATGCCGAGCAAACGCATCCCGGCCGGGGTGGCGATGCCGAGCGAGTCCGCGCCGTCGCGCGCCTTGGCGGCGAGCAGTTCGTTGGCACGGGCGCCCGCGATAGTCGCCCGATACCAGGCGGATTCGTCGATGAAGTAGCGGTCGCGCCGGGTGCCCGCATCCCGCTCCCGGCGAATGAGCTCCTGGCTCTCGAGATAGCCGACCGCGGCGGAAACCGTTGCGGGACTGACGCTCAGGTGCCGCACCAGCTCGCCCGCGGTCACACTGCCGGAGTCGGCCGCATACAGCCGCGCCAGTACCGCCGCCGCCATCTTGGGCAATCCGGTCCGGGCGAACAGCTCGCCGAACTGCGCGCCGAACTCGGCGATCTGTTCCGAGCTGCGACCGTATTCGTCTGCGCCGGTGACCTTTTCGACCCGTTTGGGGCGCGGAATCCGGCGGCGCGAACGCACCACGGTGGCGGCGTGCGCCAGATCTGCCCGATAACGCCCGGGCCCGCCGTTGCGGGTGACCTCGCGGCTGACGGTGGAGGTGGGCCGGCCGAGCTGCCGGGCGATCTCCGCATAGCCCAGCCCCTGCGCCAGCCCGGATGCGATGCGGCGCCGGTCATCCGGCGTGAGTCTTCCTCCGGGCATGGCGGCTCTCCTTCATCAGTGCGGCGAGGCGGCTCGAGCTTTGCGCAACGGGGCCTACTTATTGCAACACACGACCTGGCGAATTGCCTTGGACTGCACGATCATTGCCGACTTGTATAATCCATCTACCTGGCTTTATACCGTTCTCGTGTTCATTCGTTCATTATCAATAATGTGAACGCAACGTAGCGTTCGCCCTTGTTCGAACGGCTTGCCCGCGGCCCCGTCCTATAGTGTCCCGGTGACCAGCCCAGACGCCCGGGAACTCATCCTGCTCGCCGGGGAGCGCGCCATCGCCGAACGCGGCCCCGACGTCGCGCTGCGCGATATCGCGGTGGCCGCCGGGCAGCGCAACAACTCCGCCGTGCACTACCACTTCGGCTCCCGCGACGGGCTCATCGGCGCCATCATCGAACGGCACCAGCCCGCACTGGAATCCCGGCGCACCGAACTGCTCGCCGATCACGAAGCCGCCGACGCGCCCGACACGGTGGCGGCGCTGGTCGGAATCCTGGTGCGGCCCATGTTCGATGTGCCCTACCGCGAAGGATCCACGCACTACGCGCGCTTCCTCGAACAGGCCCGCACGCACCCGGCCGTGAGCGGACCCGATCTGCACGAACCGCGCTGGTCCGCCACCCGCGTGCTGGTCACCCGGATCTACCGGGCCATGGCGGCGCTCTCCCCGGCCATGCGGCGATACCGGCTCAAGGCCATGAGCACCGTCATGTTCGCGCTGCTGGCCGACTACGAGCGCCAGGAATTCGAGACCGCGGCCGACCGGGCCGAAGCGCAGGAGCACATCATCGCCATGATCGTGGGCCTGCTCTCCGAACCGGCCGGCGCGGATCAGGGTGTGGCGGTACGCGCGTCCGGATCGAAGCCGCCGGGGATCTCGTAGACCTGGCCGGTGAAGGTGGCTCCGAACAGGCGGCCCGCCGAGAAGCCCTGGCTGCCACGGCCGTAGCTCAGCACGCTGGTGAGCTGTGGGCCGAAGCCGAGGACGCAGAACTGCTGCGGGGCATCGATACGCACCACCTGACCCGATGGGTTCAGCGGCACCACGGGACGGTCCAGCGAATCCAGGGTGAGGCCGTCGGGCGCGGCGAAGTAGTCACCGCCGCCCAGATCCAGTAGTGATTGCGGGGCCCACGGGGCGTTGGTCGGAATACGGCTCACCCCCGGGTTGACGAAAGTCCTTGATACGTAAAGGAAATCGTCATTGCGAGAGAGCACCGCACCGTTGGCGCTGGGCAGACTGCCCCAATCCGCCTGCACCGCACCGTTCGGATACACCCGGCCGATCAGGTTCCCGAAATCGTTTGTCGCATAGACGATTCCGTCGCCGGCCACATCCATGCCGTCGGCCGCGCTCAAACCGCTCGCATACGGCTCGGTGAAACCGGTATCCGGATCCACCTTCACGATCCCGGCGTGCCGGATGGAGTCGCCGAACAATACCCGGGCGTCCGCGCCGTAGCCGACCAGCAGTTTCCCGTCCGGCGTCCAGGCCAGCGCGCCACCGCCGCCACTGGGCACGGACGCGATCGGCACCGGCGGCGCACCCGGGGCATCGATTCGATACACCCGGCCGGACCACAGATCGGTGGTGAACGCCCGGCCCGCCGCGTCCACGGTCAGACCTTCCAGCGCCGCGCCGCCGACCACGCCGACCGTGACGGTCGGCTGCCCCGCGCCCGCGCACACCGGCGCGGCCTGCGCGGGTGCGCCGGTCATCACGCTCAGCGCGGCGAAAGTCAGGGTCGCGAGGGTGATCGCCAGTGGATGGCGGGCCGCCAGGAGAGCTTGCCTCGTGCTCATTCCGCACCTCGGATTCGGTCGATCGAAGTGTTGCCACCCCGGTTCAGGGGTAAATCGGTTATCGCTCAGGGGGCTTTACCCGTGACAGGATCCTCGCTTCAGAAGCGGCGCGCACCACTCACGGGCATATTGTTCATATCCGAGACGATTACGCCGCTGCCGTAGGTCGAGGCGTGAATGACCTTGCCCTCGCCGGCGTAGAGCGCGGAGTGCCCGCCGCCGTAGTAGGAGACCAGATCGCCCGGCTGCAATTCGTCGAGGGATACCGGGGTGCCGGCATTCAGCTGCGAATAGCTGGTGCGCGGGAGATCCACACCCGCCTGCGCGTAGGACCACTGCACCAGACCCGAGCAGTCGAAGGAGTCCGGGCCGTTGCCACCCGCGCGGTAATCGGAGCCGATCCGGGAACGGGCGGCTTCGACGGCGCGTTCGCCATTGGTCTTCGGCATGGTCGCGGGGGCGGCCTCGAAAGTCGTGGGCGGCGCAGGGGTCACGCCGGGAATTCCGGTCAGCAGGGGCGGCACCGAACTCATCGATTCGAATTCCGGCACCGCCGCCATTTGCGCGGCGTCGGCCTCTGCCACCCCGGGAATCGTCACGGGACGGAATCCGAAATTCGCGGCCACCTCGGCGATCTCGTTCGGTACTTCGAATTCGCCGATACCGGGCACACTCACCGGCCGCGCCTGGGCCTCGCCCGCCGTGCACATCAGCGCCACTGCCACACCCGCTGCTCCCAGCAGCACTGCGGCCAGCGCCTTCCAGCTCACTCGGGGCAAGAAGTCCAGGAGCCTCTGTCTGTCACCGATCGATTCCATGTTGCGGTCCTCCGATCCAGCCGTGAAAGCTATTCGGTTTACCTACACACTTCGGTCTTTTCGGTTTTGCCAGCAGATCCGAGATTGCATATTTCGCCGGAACCCGGAGGGCTGCAATGAATGACACGCGTGTTATTCATAACGGAATCGTAAACATGTGCGGCTGTGTCCAATTGGACACAGCCGAAATCGAGGCCGAAACGGGTGAGAAATACCGCGAAACAGCGCGGTGAATCCGGACCGCGAACCCGGCCGCGTGTGAGACTGGATCGCGTCTACAGTGCCCTCCCCATTCTCAGGAGGATGTCCATGACCGAAGCCATTGCGTCCCCGAAACTTCCCGAACCGCTCGTGGTCACACTCGGGAATCTCAAAGGCGGCGTGGGTAAGACCACCTCGGCATTCTTTCTCGCCTCGTATTTCGCCACCACCCATCGCTCGCGGGTACTGGTGATCGACGCGGATCCACTGAGCCAGACCGGGTACTCCTGGTATCGACGCCTCCAGAAGGCCGAGATCCCGATGCCGTTCGAGCTCATCGCCTTTCCGTCCCGGCACGTGAACGACTGCATCACCGACAATGCCGGGAAGTACGACGTGATCATCGTCGACGCCGGCGGTGAATCGGCCGATATCTTCAAGGCCGCCGTACCCGTGAGCGATGAACTGATCCTGGTCACCAGCGTCAGCCCCTCCGAGGTCAAGCGGGTGCCCAGCACCTACCGCGCCGCCGAGGAAGCCGCCGCCGAGCACGAGCGCGAGATCCGGGTCCGGGTGCTCATGACCAAGGTGCCGGTCACCATGAAGAACGGCGTCAATGTGTCCACCGAATACCGTTCGCAGCGTGGAAACCTCGAAGACGCGGGGTACGAGGTGTTCAATTCCTATGTGAGCGCTTGGAAGTGGTATCGAGAGGCCGCCGACGGTGAGGTCGGGGACGGGGCCGAGAATCCCCTCGAAGATCTCGGCGAGTACGGCCGGGTGGGCGACGAACTGGTCGCGCCGTACCTGGCCGCCGCGCGGGTGCCGGTGGAGGTGCCCGCCTGATGCCTCCGCAACGGCGCAAGTCCTCCATCGGCGGCGGGGCCGCACCCGCGGCCGCCCGCAATCCGCTCGCCGACGAAGCCGAGCACACCCCGCCGGTCTCCCCGCTGCGGGACGCCGAATGGCATGGCGCGGCGCAGCTTCGGGCGGTGACCTCCGAGATACGCGGCGGGGCCGACGATCCCATCCTCGCCATCATCGGACCGGTGCCCGCCGCGCCCGCGCCCGCGAGCGTGCTGGAGATGCCGCTGCCGGATGCCGGTGAGGGGCCGCTGAGTTCCCGCGAGCGGGATCAGCTGGAGGTGTGCGAATCCTCCATCGACGCCCTGCGGGTGGCGTTCTGGACGGCGGGGCGCGCCCTCCAGATCGTTCGCGACGGACGGCTGTACCGGGCCGACCACGCCAGCTTCGACGACTATGTGGAGAAGCGCTGGGATATGCAGCGCTCCTACGCGCACAAGCTGATCCGGGCCTGGCCGCTGGCCGCCAAACTGCATCCGCTGGCGCCCTCCATCAACGAGGGGCAGATCCGCGAGCTGCTGCCCGTGGTGGCCGCGCACGGCGAGGACGCCGCGGTGACCGTCTACACCACCCTGGCGGCCGATGTGAAGGTCACCGCGGGCAAGCTGCGCGAGGCGGTCAGCGTGCTGCCCGCCGACTACGACGAAGGCGAAGTGGTGCAACGCCTGCGGGCGTGGCTGCGCGGCGACCTCCCCGAGGACCAGCCCCGCACCCCGGATGTCTTCAGCACCGCCGAATCCCGGCTCGCCGCCCTCACTCAGAAGGTGGTGCGCGGCTCCGGGGATGATCCGGCCGCGGCTCGCGAATTCGCCGCGAAACTCCGCACCATGGCCGAGCTGATCGAGCGGCAGCTCCGGTAGCCGCTCGGATACGAAAGCGGGCCCGCGATCGGAATCGCGGGCCCGCTTTCGTTTTCGATCGGATGCGGCTATTCGCCGACCGCGCGGCGCTCCCGGGCTCCGGTGGCACGCTGCCGGGTGGCGCGGGCGGTGGCGGCATCGAACAATTCGAGATGTTCGAAGGCCGGGTCCTCGTCATCGGGTTCGACCAGGACGGCGCGGCGCAGCTGGGTCCGGGTGGCTTCGCGGTCGGGCGCGGGGGTTTCCGTGGCGCGCGAGGGCTCCTCGTCCTCGGTGGAGGTGCGCGGCCGCGAGAGCCGGGCGAGGCGACGGCGGCGGATATCGGATTCCAGCTGGGTCTGGCGGCGTAGGTAGGCCAGGTAGGCCACCAGCACCGTGCCGGAGAGCGCGCACAGCCACCACAGGGTGGCGGACATGGCCAGACCGGCGGCGGCGAAGATCAGGGTGCTCAGGATCAGCCCCAGCACCGCGCGCTGGCGGAAGGTGTAGCGGGCGGCGCGGGCGATGGCGTCGGCCTCGGGGTCGTAGCCGCCGCGACCGCGCCGGGTGGGCACGAAATCGCTGTCCTCCGCGCCGGATTCGTCGTCGTATTCGTCCTCCGGCTCGGGCTCGCGCAGCGCGGGGACCCGGGCCCGCTGCCGCGCCTCCGCCCGGCCGCGCCGGCGCCCGGAGCCGGACTCGTGCGAATCTTCTTCTAGCACAATGGATTCCGCGTCCTCGTCGCGGTTCTCCGTGGTCTTCGCAGGCTCCTCACGGTCCGCATTCTCTTCGCGGTCCTCATGGTCGGCACGCGCCTCGCGGTCTGCACGATCTTCATTGTCGGATTCCGCGCCGAGTTCGGCATCGGAATCCGCTGTCTCCGCCGTGAGTTCGGCGTCGATCTCGGCGTCCACGACCGAATCCGAGTCGGAGCCGGGGCTTTCGGGTGGCGGTGCGGAAGCCTCGCCGGTGGCACCTGCGCGGGCGGTGTCGAAATCCTTCTCGTCCGATTCAGCGGTGGAGCTGTCGTCCGATCTGGTCATCCGATCCTCCGGATCATCGCTGTGGTGATGCTTCCTGCGTACCGGCACGTAGTCCGGGTCGGTGTCGTGTCCGGTGGCCGGACCTTTCCTGGTGCGCCGCTGGGCATCCCCGCCACGATGCAGTACCCGGGTGGCCAGGGCCGCGTCGGTGTGCTGGCGGATGCGCGGATGCCGGGTGGTCAGCATGGGGAACAGCACGAACACCCAGAGCACGACCAGGCCAATCCACAAGATCGAATTCGGCATCGCGCTCACACCTCCGTCCCCGCCTGACAGTTCTCCATTCGACGTGCACCGCAGCGCCTTCCAGCGATGCTTGGACGCACCACCGACGTCCGTAGGCTAATTCCACACCACAGGAATATCGGTAAGGCGCGCCGACCACACCTGCACCATTAGTCACACGATTTTCGTACCGGTCACCCCGTTACTCCTGCGTGCGAATCCTGGTCAAGCCCGCGCGGCGCGCCCCGTGCGAATCAGCCTGTCCACCACTGTGCCCGAAACTTCCTCCACCGTCATGGCCACCAGCAGATGGTCACGCCACGCGCCGTCGACATCCAGGTAGCGTTGCAGCAAACCCTCCTCGCGGAAGCCCACATTGCGCAGCACGGCTTGGCTGGCAAGGTTTTCCGGGCGCACGGTCGCCTCGACGCGATGCAGCCCGACCTCGCCGAAGCAGTGGTCCAGGCCGAGCGCCAGCGCGGCGGTGGCGACGCCCTGGCCGCCGACATCCTTGGCGACCCAGTAGCCGATCCACGCCGAACGCAGCGCGCCGCGCACGATATTGCCCACCGTGAGCTGGCCGCTGAAATTACCGTCGACCTCGATCACCAGCGGAATCATCGCGCCGCGACGGGCTTCCGCCTTCAGCGAGGACCACAGCGACGGCCAATTGCCGCCGTGGTTGCGCGCCTCCCAAGCGCCGCGACCGGTCGGTTCCCACGGCTCCAGATGCTCACGATCGCGGGTACGAATCCGGCTCCAGGCCGAGGCATCGCGTAAACGGATGGGCCGCAACGTGACCGTACCCGCCGCCACCCGCACCGGGCCGAGATGAGCCGGCCACCCCGGGTGCTGAGCAGCCCGGAAGACGTTCATGTCCACGCCTTACCCTCGCTGCGCGAGAAACGCGACCCGGACCTCGTCACCCGTGCGCACCTCGGTGACATCCGGATCGATCACGATGAGACTGTTCGCCTCGGCCATGGTCGCCAGCAGATGCGACGACGCGCCGTTGGGGCCGCCGAGGGGCTGCACCAGGTATTCGCCGGTCTGCTCGTCGCGCATGAGCTGGGCGCGCAGATAACCGCGGCGGCCCGGAATCGAGGCGATGGGCAGAATCGTACGGGCTCGCACCACGCGGCGCATGGGATGGCGGCGGCCCAGGGCGATGCGGATGAGCGGCCGCACCATCACCTCGAAAACCACCAGCGCGCCAACCGGATTCGAGGGCAGCAGGAAGGTCGGCACCTCGTCGCGGCCCAGCAGGCCGAAACCCTGCACCGAGCCCGGATGCATGGCGACGCGGGTGATCTCCAGCTCGCCCAGGCCCTCCAGGGCCTCGCGGACCTGCTCGGAGGCCCAGCCGCCGACCGCACCCGCGATCACCACCACCTCGGAGCGGACCAGCTGGCCCTCCACCACATCGCGCAGGCGTTTGGGGTCGCCGGAGACGATGCCGACGCGGTTCACGTCCGCACCCGCATCGCGCGCGGCGGCCGCGAGGGCATAGGAGTTCACGTCGTAGACCTGGCCGGGGCCGGGCGTGCGATCGATATCGACCAGTTCGCCGCCGACCGACAGCACCGACAGGCGCGGGCGCGGATGCACCAGCACCTTGTCGCGGCCGACCGCGGCCAGCAGGCCCACCTGGGCCGGGCCGATGATGGTGCCGGCGCGCACGGCCAGGTCGCCCGGCTGCACATCGTCGCCGATACGGCGCACGTAGTCGCCCGAGCGCACCGGTTCGTACACCTTCACCCGGGCGCGGCCGCCGTCGGTGAAGTCGAGCGGGAGCACGGCGTCCGCGAGCGTGGGCAGCGGCGCGCCGGTGTCGACGCGCACGGTTTGCCTGGGCTGCAAGCGAATCGGCTGCCGGGAACCGGCGGCCACCTCGCCCACCACCGGCAGGGTCAGATCGACGGTGTCGCCGTCCTCGTCACGAATTTCCGCGCCGGCGCCCGCGACATCCACGCTGCGAACCGCGTAGCCGTCGATGGCCGCCTGATCGAATCCGGGCAGGGGACGCTCGGTGACCACGTCCTCGGCGCACAGCAGCCCCTGCGCTTCCGAGATCGCGACCCGCACCGGACGCGGCGCGACAGCCGCCGCGGTCACCTTGATCTGCTGGTCCTCAACCGAGCGCATGCCGCCCTTCCCTGGTCTCGCGCACTGCACACCTCGTCAACGGTGACGCCGTCACTCGTACGAGGTGAGCTGCGGATTCCAGCTCGGGCCCAGCCGCTGCTCCAGCCACTCGCGCAGGGCGGGGCCGTATTCCTCGCGTTCCAAGGCGAAATCGACCGCAGCACGAAGATAACCGCCCGGGTTGCCCAGATCGTGTCGCGACCCACGATGGACCACCACGTGCACCGGGTGACCCTCGGAGATCAACAGGGCGATGGCGTCGGTCAGCTGTAGCTCGCCGCCCGCGCCCGGGGTGATGCGGCGCAGGGCGTCGAAGATGGCGCGGTCCAACAGGTATCGGCCGGCGGCGGCGAAAGTCGAAGGGGCGTCGGCCAGTGCGGGCTTCTCCACCATGCCGTTGACCTTGAGCACATCCTTGGCCGCGCCCTCGGGGACCTCCACGTCGAAGACGCCGTAGGCGCTGACCTGGTCCTTGGGGACGTCGATGGCGCACAGCACCGAACCGCCGTAGGTCTCACGCACCTTGGCCATGATGGTGAGCACGCCCGAGGGCAGCACCAGATCGTCGGGGAGCAGCACGGCGATGGCGTCCTCGTCATCGTCCAGGACCGATTCCGCCTGTGCCACCGCGTGTCCCAGACCCAGCGGCTCCTCCTGCACGACCGAGGTCACGTCCAGCAGGGCCGGGGCCTTGCGGACCTTCTCCAGCAGGTGGAACTTGCCGCGCTCGGCGAGGGTGCCCTCGAGTACCAGGTCTTCGACGAAATGCGCTACCACGCCGTCTTTTCCGGGCGAGGTGACGATCACCAGCCGATCGGCGCCGGAGTCCGCGGCCTCGGCGGCGACCAATTCGATGCCCGGGGTGTCGACCACCGGCAGCAACTCCTTGGGAACCGTCTTGGTCGCGGGCAGGAACCGCGTGCCGAGCCCCGCCGCGGGCACCACCGCGGTGCGGAAGCAAGACCCGGTTCCGCCGCCATTAGCTGTCATGAACTTCACCCTATCCATCCGTGATATCCACCGTGACGGCGTCGACGCCGTCCCGAGTTCCCCGAGAGCCTAAGGGGCGCGGGCCCGGCGGGCCCACCGAACGCCCGGCCGCCTGCTCAACTTCGCACCCCCGCGGGCGCTTCGCATCCGCAGGCGCACATCCCGCAACGTGCGAATTCTCACGAACGCGGCAAGCCGGGTGTCCCCTCACGCAATAGCCCCACCGGCACGCCCGCAAACCCCCTGCGCGTCACGAGCGTTTTCCGCGGCCCGCATAGGGTGATCGGCGTGAACGAGGGCGATCGGGACAAGCGCGGGTGGCGGGAGGAGATCCTGGCCCGGCGCAAGGCGCTGCCGCGCGAGGTGCGCGAGCGCGAAGCCGTGGCACTCGCGGGAGCGGCGCACGCGATCGCGGCATCACTGGTCGCGGTGAGCGCGAAAGCGTCCGGTGCGCCGGCTCCCGCCGCGACCGGACCGGACGCGGTGTGGGTGTGCGCTTATGTACCGGTCGGCAGCGAGCCCGGGTCGGTGGCGATGCTGGACGCGCTGTGCGCCGGGGGCGTACGAGTGCTGCTGCCGGTTACCGGCGAACCGGGCCCCCTCGACTGGGCGGAGTACCTCGGCCCGGAACGATTGCGGCGGGGGCGGTTCGGGTTGTCGGAGCCGGACGGGGCGACGGTGCGCGGCGGATTGGCGAATGCCGCGGCCATTCTGATTCCGGCGCTGGCGGTGGATCGGCGTGGAGTGCGATTGGGGCGCGGGGCGGGTTATTACGATCGGAGTCTGAGCGCCTGCCGGGCGGATGCGCGATTGATCGCCGTGGTGCGCGACGATGAACTCGTGGAGCGTTTGCCGGAAGAGGCGCACGACCATCGAATGGGATGGGTGCTCACTCCCGGCGGCGGGTTACGAAAGCTGCTCGAACCGGCCGGGAATTGACACCCGATTGGCAGCGTTGGCACTGTGAGCTGTAGAGTGCTAAATCGACGAAGACTGTGGAGGTTTCCCGATGCCTACTTACTCGTATGCCTGCACCGAGTGCGACAACAAGTTCGACATCGTGCAGTCCTTCTCCGATGACGCGCTGACCACCTGCCCCGCGTGCTCCGGGAAGCTGCGCAAGCTCTTCAACTCGGTCGGCATCGTTTTCAAGGGCAGCGGGTTCTACCGCACCGATTCGCGCAACGGGTCCACCTCCTCGGAGGCGGCCAAGCCGTCGTCCGCCTCGGACAGCACCTCCACCGCATCGGCCGCCCCGGCCGCTTCGGCCCCGGCGTCGAGCAGCTCCAGCACCTCCGCAGCCTGAGCCCGCGCCTCCCGCGGGAAAGGAAATGAGGGCGGGGGCTGATGAGCGCCGCCGTTCGCTCCGAAGCACGGGTGTCCGCGTCTGCGCCACAACCCGGCTCTCCCAGCGCCTTGCCCGAACTCTCCGCAGCCCTGAGGACCGTACTTCCGGCACAACCGAGCGGGAGATGAGTCCACCGCGCGCGGATCTCCGCGGATCGAGTGCCCATCCGTCATCCCGGCGTGTTTCACGCCGGGATCTCGTTGTCTCGCTGCGGTTCTCCACAGCCGCGTCAGTTATCCACAACGCGCGCTTTCGCCGTCGACGGGCACTCTTGCAGACCTAAGCTGCGCAGCATGATTCGGGTGCGCGGGGTGGCGGATTTGCGGCCGCGATGGGCCGGTGCGGTGGTGCTGCGCCGAGCGCTCGCGGCCGGACTGCTGGTTGTCGCGGGTGTGCTCGCGGTCCGCGGGGATCCTTCGGCGCGGCGGATCGAGGTGGTGGTCGCGGCGCGGGAGCTGCCGCCGGGGCATGTGGTCGAGGCGGGCGACGTGGTGGCAGTCGCGCGGCAGGCGGAGGCCGTGCCCGAGCGGGTGGTCCGGGCGCCGGAGGCGGTGGTGGGGGCCACGCTGGCGGGAGCGGTCGCGGCGGGGGAAATGCTGACCGAGCTGCGGGTGGTGGGGACTCGGTTGGCGGGGGTGGCGGCCGGGGCGGCGGATGCGCGGATCGTTCCGATCCGGCTGGCGGACAAGGCTGTCGCCGAGCTGCTGCGGGCCGGGGATCGGGTGGATGTGGTGGCCGGAGAAGAGGGTGGGAGCGCAGCGCGGCCGGCGCGACTATTGGCCGCCGATGCGGCGGTGGTGCTGGTTTCCGGGGCGGATTCGGGGCGGGGAAAAGATGAGCGGGTGGTTTTGGTCGCCTTGGATGCCAAGCGGGCGGCGGTGGTCGCGGCGGCTTCTTTACGCAGCGCGTTGACGGTCGTGCTGCACTGACCTGGACGGTCGGTGAACTAGCATCGCCGGTATTGCTCGAGTTCGGCTGGACCCTGTGGGGGCGTGGCCCTCACTGCACGGATGCTCTCCATCAAGCAGAGGAGTTTTCGGCAATGTTCAAGGGCTTCAAAGAATTTCTGCTGCGCGGCAATGTGGTCGATCTGGCCGTGGCGGTCGTCATCGGTACCGCGTTCGTCGCCATTGTCACGGCATTCAGCGACGGAGTGATCAATCCACTGCTGGCGGTGTTCGGCGGCACGAATCCGCTCGGGCTCGGATTCCAGTTGGTGGCCGACAAACCGGCGACCTTCGTCGCCATCGGACCGATCATCACCGCGACCCTCAACTTCGTCATCATCGCCGCCCTGCTCTACTTCATCGTGGTGCTCCCGGCCACGCACGTGAAGAAACGCTGGGGCACAACCGAAGACGACGCCCTCACCGATACCGACCTGCTGCGCGAGATCCGAGATCTGCTGGCCCAGAACAGCGGCGGCGGAAAACACGAAAGCTGAAGCTCCCCAAGACAGACGAACGGACCCGGCGCGAAAGGCGCCGGGTCCGTCCGATTTCAATCTCCTCGAGGTCGACTCAGCTGTGCGCTGAATTCGCGGAGAGGCGAACTACTAGCCGAGGCTGAAGGGCTGGCCCCACAGGGTGAGCCAGGTGATCACGTTGTCGGTTTCGACCTCGACCGAGACGAAGGCACGCGCCTGGGCGTACCCGCCACAGCCGCTCAGCCCGATGGTCGAGTCGGACCAGGTGACCGAACCGTTCGAACCCGAGAACTTGTTGCGCACCTTGTGGGATTCGGAGCCGAAGTCGTCGGCCTGCTCCAGATCCAGGATGTAGAACGCCTTGGCCTGGCCGGGGCCGAGGGTCAGGTTGCCGCCGGTGCTGACGCTGGCGGACGGGGTGACATTGCCTTCGGAGTCCCACGACGCGCCACCGGTGACGCCGCCGTTGGCACCGCCGCCGGCGATGTTGACCTGGCAGCCGACGACGTAACCCGGGAAGATCTTGCCGCCGACATCGCTGTTGTTGCCGGAGATTTCGACCTGCGCGGAAGCGGAGACCCAGGCGTTGCGGTGCACCGGGGTGGCACCCATCGACCCGGAGATGTTCGCGGACTCACCGACCAGCTTGACGGTGACCACGGTGCCGTCGGACAGGGTCTTGGTGATCTCGCCGCCCGGCAGCGGGATGAAGGTATCGGCGTTGGCGGCGCCGGTGGAGAACAGGCCAAGAGCGGCGGTGGCGACGGCAGCGACACCAGCAGCCCGCGCCACGGTCTTACGGATGTTCATTTCTTATGTCCCTCAGGGGTTGAATTCGCTTGCGCGAGAAGGTTTTTGGCGGGCAAACCACTATCAGCCGATGGAGAACGGCTGACCGTACAAGGTGGTCTTGGAGTAGTGATCGCCGATGACCTCGACGACGGTGTACGAACGCGCCTGGGCGTAACCCGCGCAACCCTGGATCGTGATTTCGGCATCCTGGTACTCGACCGAGTAGACACCCGGCTTCAGGATGTCCTTGTAGTCGATCTGGACGAACTTCACCTGTCCCGGACCGAGATTCACGCCGATGGAGCCACCGAGCGACGCGTCGCTCAGCGAGACACCACCGGAGATCCCGGCGGAAATGGCGTCCTCACCGATGTTGATCTGGCAGCCGACGATGTAGCCGGTGCTCAACTGCGAGGTGCCGTGGGTGGAAGAGTTGTTGGTTCCCGGGCCGTTGGCCGCGCCGTTGTTCGGGCCGACCGTGCCTTCGGGAGTGACGGTGACATCTGCGGTGGCGTTGCCACTGACCCACACCGTACGCCCGGCGCCATTGGCCGAAAGCGAAGGCGAAATCAGGGCACGCTCGCCGGTGCGGGTGATGGTGACCGTCCCGCTCGGCGCAACCTTCTGACCGTCCGGCAACGGCACGAAGGTATCGGCATTAGCAGCACCAGTGGAAAAAAGGCCCATGGCCACGGCCGCTGCCGCCCCGATGCCCGCAATACGGGCACCGCGACGAAGACCGTTGGTGCGGTTCTCGCTCATACTTCCCCTCATCAGGTTCTTGCGGTCAGCCTCGACCACCGAGGCTGAAATGGGTTCCTGGCCAGAACCCAGTTGAGTTTGTCGCCACATTGTTGCCGCTGTGTTACTGCTAACGAATTCTTTATGTGGAGCGACGTGGGGCACTTTACATCACAGATGTGGTGTTTGATGCGTGAGCGAACATAGATGCTGTTCTAGTACACAACAACCCGCACTTATGCCGGGGACGCTATGAATACGCGAAAGGGGCCCGGCGCTAAACGCGCCGGGCCCCTTCGGGTTCCGCTGAGCGGGAGTTATCAGCCGATGCTGAAGGGCTGCCCCCACAGGGTGACAGCGGTGATGATGTTGTCGGTTTCGACCTGCACCGCGACGAACGCGCGCGCCTGGGCGTACCCGCCGCAACCGTTCAGGTTGATGGTCTCGTCGGCCCAGGTGACCGAACCGCTCGAACCCTGGAACTTGTTGCGAACGTAATGGGCTTCGCTGCCGAAGTCGTCCGCGGCTTCCTGGTCGAGCAGGTAGAACGCCTTGGACTGACCGGGGCCCAGGGTCAGGTTGCCACCCACATTGCCCTTGGCGGACGGGGCGCCGTCGGCGAACGCTGCGCCGGCCTCGCCGCCGCCGGAGGCGCCGCCACCGGAGACGTTGACCTGGCAGCCGACCACGTAACCGGGCACGATCTTGCCGCCGACGCTGCCGTTGGTGCCGGACAGCTCGACCTGCGCGCTACCGGAGACCCAGGCATTGCGGTGCAGCGGAGTGGAACCCAGCGACGGGTTGATATTGGCGGATTCGCCGACCAGCTTGACGGTCACCACGGTGCCGTCGGACAGGGTCTGTGTGAGCTGGCCGCCGGGCAGCGCGACGAAGGTGTCGGCATTGGCCGCGCCGGTGGAGAACAGGCCGAGAGCGGCGGTGGCGGCGAAGCCGACGCCGGCGACCCGCGCCATGGTCTTCTGGATGTTCATGATTTTCCCTCTAGGGTCGAATTCGCTTGCGCGAGGAATGAATTGACTTCGGACCGGCACGTCAGCCGATGCTGAAGGGCTGCCCGTAGAGGGTGGTCTTGGAGTAGTGGTCGCCGATGACCTCGACCACGGTGTAGGCGCGGGCCTGGGCGTAACCGGCGCAACCGTTGATCTCGATCGGCACATCCTGGTATTCGACCGAGTAGGTCCCCGCCTTGAGGATGTCCTTGGAGTTGATCTGGACGAACTTGACCTCGCCCGGACCCAGGTTCAGGCCGACCGACGCGCCCAGGCTGCCGCCCGAGAGGTCGATGCCGCCGGAGACGCCGGCCGAGATGGCGTTGTCGGCGATGTTCACCTGGCAACCGACGAGGTAGCCGGTGCTCAGCGCCGAGGAGCCGTGGGTGGAGGAGTTGTTGGAACCGGGGCCGTTGGCCGGGCCGTTGTTCGGGCCGACGGTGCCTTCCGGGGTGACCGCGACATCCGCGATGGCCTTGCCGCTCACCCAGGCCGTACGGCCGGCGCCGTTGGCGCTCAGCGACGGGGAGATGGTGGCGTGCTCGCCGATGCGAGTGACGGTGACGTTCGGGCCGACCTTCTGACCGTCCGGCAACGGCACGAAGGTGTCGGCGTTCGCGGCGCCGGTGGACATCAGGCCCAGCGCTACGGACGCGGCCGCGCCGATGCCCGCGATACGGGCGGCGCTCCGCCAACCGGCGGTGCGGTTCTCGCTCATGTTTCCCTCATCAGTTTTTTCGCGGACAACCTCGACCACCGAGGTTGAAGCGGGTCGATTCATAACGAGTTCCGACAGGAGCAATGCGAAAGCACACTACTCAAACTCGTTAGAGCCGTAGCTTTGATGACCCGATCGAGACCTTAGCCACAACAGCAACTGTTTGGCAACAAGCCTCTCGGGCATGCGTTTATCGCCATGTGATAGAGGGGAGCGAATATTCAGCGAATCAACGTGATTCAGCCGTGATGGGGCGGCACCTGATTGCGCAGCCATTCATCCGAGCCGGAGCGCGAATCCGATTCGGGCGCACGCTCGTCGGAGGTGGTGTCGGGCAGCGGATCACCGAAGATCCGCGCCAGCTTCGCCCGCTCGGCGGGCGTCAAACGACGAGACCCCGCCCGGCGCTGGGCCGGACGGGGTTCGCCTGCCGAACTCTCGGGCGTACCCGAGGGCTGATCGGACTCCTCGGTCATTCCGCCAGACCGGAGAGTTCGTCGATGACCTTGCTCGCCAGGGGGGCGAGGGTGGCCATGCCGTCCCGAATGGCGGCACGGGTACCGGGCAGGTTCACCACCAGTGTGCTGCCGGAGATGCCCGCGAGGCCGCGCGAGAGACCGGCATCGAGCGAACCCGAGGCCAAGCCGGACGCACGCAGCGCCTCGCTGATGCCGGGCAGTACCCGGTCCAGTACCTCGGCGGTGGATTCGGGGGTGACATCGCGCGGGGACATGCCGGTGCCGCCGACCGAGATGACCAGGTCGACACCGCCGATCACCGCGGTATTGAGCGCATTGCGGATCTCCACCTCGTCGGCCGCGACCGAGACCGAGGCGTCGACCAGGAAGCCGGCCTCGGTGAGTAGCTCGGTGACCAGCGGACCCAGCGAGTCCACGCCGCCATGGGCGGTTCGATCGTCGACGACCACGACAAGAGCACGGCCCGCCACGGGGGCATCGATTTCCATGGTGCTCACCGTAGCGTCCTTGTCCGACAACAGCTCCCATCCCCCGTCAGCTGTTACGCGGATCTCGGGTACCACGGTCAGTCCACTCTGGTGCCGCATCATCGGCCTCCCTCCACCTGCGCCTCGCCGAGGGTGACCTCGACGGTCTTGGAATTCTTGCCCTGCTCGTCGGTGTAAGTGAGCTTGACCTTGTCGCCCGGGCGATGCGAGCGCACCGCGGCGATCAGGGCATTGCCCGAATCGATGGTCTGGTTGTCGAGCTTGACCACGACCGCGCCGTTCGGAATGCCCGCCTTGGCGGCCGGGCCGTCCGGGGTCACCTCCAGCACGCGCGCGCCGTTCACATCGTCCTGCGCGCGCACCTTCACCCCGATCTGGGCGTAGGTGGCCTTGCCGGTCTTGATCAGCTCATCGGCGACGCGCCGGGCCTGATCGACCGGGATCGCGAAACCGAGCCCGATGGAACCGGATTGCGCGCCCGCGGCCTCGGAGCTGCCGAGGGTGGCGATGGCGGTGTTGATGCCGACCAGCTTGCCGCTCATATCCACCAGCGCGCCACCGGAATTGCCCGGGTTGATGGCGGCGTCGGTCTGGATGGCGTCGATCACCGAACCGGTCGAGCCCGCCTCGCCGCTGGTCGAGACCGGGCGGTTGAGCGAGGAGACGATGCCGGTGGTGACGGTGCCGGCCAGGCCGAGCGGGGAACCGATGGCCACCACCGACTCGCCCACCTGGAGATTGCCGGAGGAGCCCAGTTCGATCGGGGTCAGGCCGGTCTTGCCGGTCACCTTGATGACCGCGAGATCCGCGATCGGGTCCGCGCCGACGACGGTGGCCGCGGCGGTGCTGCCGTCGTTGAAGGCCACCTGCATGGTCGCGTTCGGGCCCGCGCCGTTCACCACGTGATTGTTGGTGAGGATCAAGCCGTCCGAGGAGAGCACCACGCCGGAGCCCTCCCCCTCGGCCTTATTGCCCGCCACCTTGATCATGACCACGCTGGGCAGCACCTTCTGTGCCACCGACTGCACCGAACCGGCCGGTGCGTTGGCCACCGTCTTCGCATTCGGCTGCGGGGCGTCCAGGGCATTGCTCACCACCGAGCTGCCATTGCCGTCGCCCGTGGCCAGCGCGCCGACCACACCGCCGATGCCACCGCTGAACAGCGCCAGCGCCACCGCACCCGCGATCAAACCCTTCGAGACCGACCGCTTCGGACCGGAACCGCCCGGGCCGCCGGGATATCCGGGCCCGCCCGGATACACCGGACCACCGGGTCCCCCGGGCCCCGCCGACTGTCCCGGCCCGGTCGGCTGCCCCGGGCCACCGAACAGCGGCTCGGTGGCGTGATGCCCGGTCTGCCCGTACCCAGCCCCCGACGCCGAGTACCCGGCACTGTAGGCCCCGCCCGGCAGCTGGTCGGTCGCACCGACCGGAAGCTGTTGTGTCGCAGGCCCACCGAAGCCGGGCTGCCCGCCGTGGCCGGGCGCGGGCGCACCGAACGCCGCACCGGGATGCTGGGCGCCGGGACCCCACTGCCGCGCGGCATCGGATCCACCGGCCGCGCCGACTTCGGGAAGCCCGGCATCGAGACCGAATTCGCGATCGAAGCTCGCACCCAGCGGCACGCCCGGCCGGACGCCGGTACCGCCCGCAGGCGACTGACGACCGTGCCCGAACTCGGATGTACCTGCGTCACTGCCGGATTCGCGACCGCCGGCCGCGCCCAGCGGTTCGCCGGGGCGCGCGCCGGTGCCGCTGACAGGCGGCTGCCCGCCGGTCTCGAAGCCGGATGTGGCTGAGTCAGCGCCGAATTCGCGGTCGAAGCGTTCCCGCGCGGCCTGGGCGGGGTCGGTGCCAAGGGCTCCGAAGCCGGTCGCGTCGCTTGCATCCGGGGCGGCCGCACTGCCCGTAGCGGCCGCCGCCGCGCCCGCGGTGAAATCGCCCGCCGCGCCGAACACCCGATGCGTGCTGCCGGGGGCCTGAGTCCCCGTGTCGCCGGTCGCGGCATCCGGAGCGAGATCGCCGGCGCTGCCGGAGTGAGCGGAAGTCCCGGGGGCGCTCGCCTGGGCCGGATGCGCGGGGGCGAAACCGTCGAAGGGGCGATCGGGTTCGGTGCCGGCGTCCGGCGCACCCGGGGCGCGCTTGGGCAGGCCGGAGGCGGTGGAGGATTCGGGGGGCGCGGGCGGCAGGTCGCGCCGGTCCGATCTGCCGCCACCGGTCAGGTCGAGCTGTTCGGACTGGGTGCCGAGCCGTTGCGGTGCGGTGCCGTCGGCCTGGGCGGGCTGCTGTCCCTCGGGCTGTGCGCCCCGGATGTCCTTCGAATCCTCGGTCATTTCTCGTTTTCTCCTCGAGTCTCGTGCCAAGCCTGGCGGTGACGACTGAGAGCGGACTGAGACCGTGCTTGGGTTTCGCCGAGCCTTTTCGCCGATTCAGTTCTCGGGGACCGCGGGCGGGGTGCCTTCCCCAGGCAGCACGATACGGATCAGCGTGCCGCCGCGCTCGGAACCGTCGACGGTGATGGTGCCGCCGTGCTTGGTCACCACCTGCTTGACGATGGCCAGGCCCAGACCCGATCCGGGCATGGAACGCGAGGCGGTGGTGCGGTAGAAGCGTTCGAAGACGAGCTCGCGTTCGGCGGGCGGAATGCCGGGGCCGGCGTCGTCGACGGTGAACTCCAGCAACCCGCGCCCGGTCTCGCGCATGCCGACCAGCACGTTGGCGCCGTAGGGGCTCCATTTGGCGGCATTGTCGAGCACATTGAGCAGGGCACGTTCCAGGCCCGCTTCATCGCCGAAGACGAACCAGGGCCGCAGCTGGGATTCGAATTCGATACCGCTGCGGCGGCGCCGGACTCGCTCCAATGCGCGTTCGGCCACATCCCCGATATCGACCTGTTCGTAGACCGTCTCGGGGGCGTCCTCGCGGGCCAGATCCACCAGATCGCCCACCAGCGTGGACAATTCCTCGATCTGCGCCATCACATCGCTGCGCAATTCGGCCATGTCCTCGTCCGGAATACGCGGAGCGCCCGGCCGGGACGACGCAATGAGCAACTCCATATTGGTGCGCAAAGACGTCAGTGGCGTTTTCAGCTCATGCCCGGCATCGGCCACCAAACGCCGCTGTCTTTCGCGGGATTCGGCCAATGCGCGCAGCATTGTGTTGAAACTCTCGGTGAGCCGGGCGAGTTCATCATCACCGGTGACCGCGATGGGCGTCAGATCGTCGGTGCGGGCCACGCGTTCGGTGGCGGCGGTGAGCCGGGCAATCGGCCGCAAACCGGTGCGGCCCACCGCGGTTCCGGCCGCCGCGGCCAGCATGACGCCGCAGCCGCCGACCACGAACAGCAGCCAGGCCAGCCGATCGAGCACCTCGCGGGTGGGTTGCAGGCGCTGCGAAACCACCAGGGTGGAGCCGGAGTGGGTGCGGCGGGCCAGCACTCGCTGATTGTCGACGGTGCGCAGCGAGTAGGCGATCTCGCCCTTGGCGACCGCCAGCTCCTGGGTGCCGACCGGCGGGATGGTGGTCTGCGGCGGAATGTAGGGGGTTTGCAGATCCGGGAAGATCAGCGCCACACCGACATCGCTGGAGTACAGCCCGGCCAGCACGATGGACTGGAAGCCCAGGCTGTCGAAGTTGTTGTCGATCATCAGCGAGGCCCGCGCGCGCAGTTGCGAATCGACATCCGCGTACAGCGAGCGCGCCACCATGGCATAGGCGGCGATGGAGGTGAAGGCGACGGCCACCGCCACCACGGAGGCGGCCAGCAGCGTCACCCGCCAGCGCAGCGAGACCGAGCTGGTCAGCGGTGTCGGCGGCCGCATCTCCGCGGATTCGCCGCGTTGCCCGCCCAGCGCGGCGACCACGGGGCGTTTCGGAATGGTTCTACCCACGAGCCCGGCTCCTACGGCGGCGTCTCACGCAGCACGTAACCGACGCCGCGCACGGTGTGGATCAGGCGGGGTTCGCCCTCGGCCTCGGTCTTGCGGCGCAGGTAGCCGATGTACACCTCGAGCGCGTTGCCGGAGGTCGGGAAGTCGTAGCCCCACACCTCTTCGAGGATGCGGCTGCGGGTGAGCACCCGGCGCGGATTGGCCATCAGCATCTCCAGCAGCGAGAACTCGGTGCGGGTCAGGCTGATCTGGCGTTCGCCGCGCAGCACCTCGCGGGTGACCGGGTCCAGGGAGAGATCGGCGAAGGTCAGGGTCTCGGAGTTCTCGGCCGCCTCCACGGTGGTGCGGCGCAGCAGGGCGCGCAGCCGGGCCAGGAGTTCCTCGAGCGCGAACGGTTTGGGCAGGTAGTCGTCGGCGCCGGCATCGAGACCGGCGACACGTTCGGAGACCGAATCCCGCGCCGTGAGTACGAGAATGGGCAGATCGTCGCCGGTGCTGCGTAGTCGGCGGCATACTTCCAGGCCGTCCAGCCGGGGCATCATGACGTCGAGGACCAGGGCGTCGGGGCGCGCGGCGGCGACTTTCTCGAGCGCGTCCATGCCGTCTACCGCGAGGTCGACGGAGTAGCCGTTGAAGGTCAGCGAGCGGCGCAGTGATTCCCGGACCGCGCGGTCGTCGTCGACTACGAGAATGCGCATGGGCTCCAGTCTGCCCACAACGACTGAGAGGTGACTGAGAAGGTCCCATTCGACACGCCGAGGGGCCAGCATTCGGCGCGGCTCCGGGCGCGGCGCTGTGACCTGCTAACTCTTCAGTAACCCCGCGTCCGGCAACTTCACGGCACCCGTATGCCTATTCGAAAGATGTTGTGGCAAACCGGCATTCGGAGTCTCATACACCGAGTCGCCCGAATTGCCGTTAGTCAGCCCGCGCGGTATGTTGCAGGCCGTAAAAGAAGACCTCTAGTTGGTTCCGGGCGGGTATTCGACCCCAAAACCGCACAACCGCATACGACCTGGGGGTCACTCGTGAAAAGCGGAGGCGACGGCAGCGGGATGGAAGCAGCACCGCGAACATGGCAATTCAGCCTGTCCAACTGGCCCGTCACACGCAAGGTCGGCATCGTGCTGGTGCTACCAGTGCTCCTGGCCGCGACCTTCGCGGTACTGCGAATCAACAGCGAGTTGCAGACCATCGCGCAGTTGAGCAATGGCAGTGAGCAGTCGGACCTGGTGAGGCCCACGGTCAAATTCATGTCGGCCACCGACGAACTGGCGATCACCGCCATCGCGGGATTCGGCAATCAGAACGCCGATCCGGCCCTGGAGGCCGCGGCGAGCAAATTCGATCAGGCCGTGGCGGAACTGGAGACCCAGATCCGCGCCACCAATGCCGAAGTGCTCGATACCAAGAACGTCAGCGAGGCCGTCGCGATGGCCCGCACCATGCGCAACAGCCTGCGCTCGCTCGCACCCGCCGCCATCGGTGATCAAGCCGATCAGGTCGGCACCAAGGTGCAGAACGCGCTCGCCACCTCGCCCAGCATCGCCGACCTGCGGGTGCAGCGACTGTTCCTGCAAATGGGTTCGGCCAATACCGCGCGCCGCGTGCTCACCACGCAGCGCGTCATGCTGGCCATGCCGGACGCGGACCGGAATCCGATGCTGCGCACCAGGTTGCTCACCGCCATCGGCGCCGAGCTCACCCTGATCGAGGTCTACCGCGGCATGGCGCCGACCACCAACGCCGATGCCGATGTGCTCAAGGACGCCGCGCAGACCCGCGCCGGCATTCTGGCGCAGACCGGTTCGGATCTCGGGCAGATCCCGGCCATGCAGGATGCGCTGCACGCCAGCGCCGCCGCCTACGACCGCGAGATCTCCTCGGTGATCGAGGCCATGGACGGCAAGCTCGCCTCGCTGACCACCGAGGCCCGTAACAACGTGCTCCGCGATACCTCGATCGTTATCGGCATGCTGCTGGCGGGTCTGGCCATCGCGCTGGTGGTGGCCCGCTCGCTGGTCGTGCCGGTGCGGCGGCTGCGGCGAGATGCCTTGCAGGTGGCGCACATCGACCTGCCGCAGGAGCTCGAGGTGGTGCGCGCCGGCGGCGTGACCCCGGAGATCATGCCGGTGGACGTGCACACCACCGAGGAGATCGGGCAGCTGGCCCGAGCCGTCGACGATATCCACTCCCAGGCGCTGCACCTCGCCGCCGAGCAGGCGCGACTGCGCCTCCAGATCGGCAATATGTTCGAGACGCTGTCTCGCCGTAGCCAATCGCTCGTCGAGCAGCAGCTCTCGCTGATCGAGGAACTGGAACGCGACGAGGACGATTCCGAGCGGCTGCAATCGCTGTTCCGCCTCGACCACCTCGCCACCCGTATGCGCCGCAACGGCGACAACCTGCTGGTGCTGGCCGGAACGGCCTTGCGCCGTGGGCATCTCGCGCCGGTGCCGCTGTCGGACATGCTGTGGTCGTCGGTCTCGCAGGTGGAGGATTATCAGCGGGTCGAGATCGGGACCGTGCCGGACGGCATCGTCGCCGGTGAGCCCGCGGTCGATATCGAGCACCTGCTGGCCGAGCTGATCGACAACGCGTTGCGCTACTCGCCGCCCTCCACCCCGGTGGCGGTGTCGGTGGCGCGGGCCGTGGACGGCGGCTACCTGATCGAGATCACCGACCGTGGTCTGGGCATGAATGCCGAAGACCTGCAATCGATCAACGATCGCCTGGCCTCCGGTGGTGAGGTCAATGTCGAGACCGCGCGCCGCATGGGCCTGTTCGTCGTGGGCCGATTGGCCAAGCGGCACAACATCACCGTGAGCCTGCGCCGGACCTCGGCCATGGTGCAGCAGCCGGGCATCACCGCCAGCGTGCACCTGCCGGGTTCGCTGGTCTCGCCGGCGCCCGAGCGCAGTGGCGATCCGACCGGCCAGTACCCGGTCACCGGCGCCCTGCCGGTCGCGCCCGTCCCGGGTGCGCCCGTCTCGGGCCCGCAGCCGGTGATCACGCCGCCGCGCCTGACCCCGGTGCCGAACCTGCCGGAGACCACTCCGCCGCAGCGTTTCGGTGTCACCAGTTCCGGTCTGCCGCAGCGCAAGACGCCCGGCGGCGATACCGGAGAATTCCCGGTGACCGGCGGTTTCGGCCGCGGAAACGACCGCTTCACCGACGCTTTCGTCGAGAGCACCGATCCCGGCCCGTACGGCTCCGAGCCCAGCAAGGTCGACTTCTGGGGCGACAACTCCGGCGCCCAGCCCGAACCGCCGCTGCGCCCGGTCCCCCCGATCGCCAACGGCGGCACCGGTGACGGCCCCGCCACCACCCGCTTCGATCTGCGCGACAGCGAAGGCTTCGGAAACAGCGAAGAGCGCACCGGTTTCGGCGCGAACGCCCCGCGCAACGGCTTCGGCGGCGACGGCTTCGGCAACGCCAACGGCTACGCCGGCAACAACGACCCCGGCAATTTCGCCGGCAACAGCACCGATCTCGGCAATCGCAGCGAAGAGCTCCACGGCCGCGATGACGACGAGACCGGCAACCCCCGCGGCGCCTTCGGCGGCAATGTCGCCACCGGCAACTTCGGCGGCCCGAACCGCCCGACCGCGAACGGCAACGCCGCCAACGGCAATGGCTTCGGCCCCGCCGCCGACAAGACCGGTGGTTTCGGCGATGGCAACCCCGCCGAAACCACCGGCGGCTTCGGCAACGCCACCAACGGCAGCCGCGGCTTCGGCAACGACGGTGCTGCCAACGGAAATGGTGGATTCGGCAGCACTGCCAACGGTGCCGCCGATCGCGGATTCGGCAGCGCCGACGGCGGCTTCGGTGGCGGCAACCCGGCTGAAGTCAACGGCGGGTTCGCCAATGGCAACGCAGCCGATGGCAACCGCGGCTTCGGCAACGGGAACGCGGCTGACCGCACTGGCGGCTTCGGGGGCGGTGCTGAGGGCAACGCGGCCGATGGCATTGCGCCGGAGCGTGGGAACGGCGGCGGGTCGTTCGGGAATGGGGCGAGCGGGGCGGTCACCGAGTTCGGTGGCGGCGACCGGGGTTCGGCCGGTGCTGATGCGGCTACCACCACGGGATCGCATGCGTTGAGCGATATCGCGGCTGCGGGGGAGGCGGCTGCGCCTCGGCCGCAGCATGATTCGCCGATCTTCCAGCGGATGGTCTCGGAGTGGCTGGTGGAACCGGCGGCGGGTGAGCCGAACGAGTCCGTGTGGTCTTCGGAGGCCGATGCCGGCTGGGCCGCGGCCGAGGAGGCCGCCAATCCGCAAGGGGGCGGGCGGACGCAGGGCGGTCTGCCGATCCGGCGGCCGGGGGCACAGCTGGTGCCCGGTGCGGCCGCACAGGAGGACGACGGCAGCGCCCGCAATCCGGAAGAGATTCGTAACAGCTTGACCAGGCACCTCAGCGGCGTCCGCTCCGGGCGGGCCGATACGCAGTACACAGACGGAGGGCATGCATGACCGACGCACAGCGCACCACGACCGACGAGAACCTGAACTGGCTGGTCACGCGGTTCACCCGGGAGGTCCCGGGGGTCTCGCACGCGGTTCTGGTCTCCGCCGACGGCCTGTTGCAGGCCACCAGCCCGCACCTGCCGTCCGATCGGGGCGAGCAACTGGCCGCGGTGACGGCCGGCCTGGCCAGCCTCTCCACCGGCGCCGCACAGCTTTTCGAGGGCGGCAAGGTGATGCAGTCCATCGTGGAGATGCAGCGCGGCTACCTGCTGGTCATGACAGTCGGAAACGGCTCGCACCTCGCGGTGCTGGCCAACAAGCAGCACGACATCGGCCGCATCGGCTACGAGATGGCGCTGCTGGTCGACCGGGTCGGGTCCGTGGTCCAGGCCACCGCCCGTACTGCCTAGACGAGCCCGCCGATGACCATTTCCAACGGTGCCGGCGGCAATCGCCCGACCAGCCGCGTCCGCCCGTACGCGCTGACCTCCGGCCGCACCGAGCCGGCAGTCGATCTGCCGCTCGAGGCGGTCGTCGAAACCCTGTCCTACACGGCCCATTTCGATTGGCCCGCGGGTGACATCCGCACGGAGATCCTGCGGCTGGGCACCGCCCGGCTGTCGGTCGCGGAGATCGCGGCGCATCTACAGCGGCCATTGGGCATGGTGCGGGTGGTGATCGGCGACCTCGTCGTCGCCGGCACCCTGCGCCTGCATTCGACTTTGAGCGACCAAGCGACCTTCGACGAGCGCCGGTCTTTGATGGAGAGGACTCTGCATGGACTCCGCGCCCTTTGATGGCGGGGGCTACACCGGCGGGCCGCAACCCGGCGGAAACCAGTACCCACCTGGGCAATTCGCGAGCGGCGGCCAGTACCCGACCGGCCAGTTCGCGAACGGAGGCCAGTACACCACCGGCCAGCTCCCGCTGCCGGGCGGCGCCGCACCCGTGTACCCGCCGCGACCGGGCGAGGAACCGCGCTCGGTAGCCTCCACCAAGATCGTGGTGGCGGGCGGCTTCGGCGCCGGCAAGACCACCTTCGTCGGCGCGGTCTCGGAGATCGTGCCGCTGCGCACCGAGGCCATGGTCACCGGCATGTCCGAGGGCCACGACGACCTGGCCGCCACGCCCGGCAAGGAAACCACCACGGTCGCCATGGATTTCGGGCGCATCATCCTGCCCGGCAACCTGGTGCTGTACCTGTTCGGCACACCCGGCCAGCGGCGCTTCTGGTTCATGTGGGACGACCTCATCAAGGGCGCCATCGGCGCGGTGGTGCTGGTCGACACCCGGCGCATCGAGGACAGCTTCGCGGCGGTCGACTTCTTCGAAGCCAAATCGCTGCCGTTCCTGATCGCGGTCAACCGCTTCCCCGACGCCCCGCGCTTCCCGGTCTCGGAGCTGCGCGAGGCGCTCAGCGTGCGCGAAGGCGTGCCGATCGTCGATATCGACGCCCGCGACCCGGGTGAGGTACGACGGGCGCTGGCGGCGGTCACCGAATACGCGATCGAGCGGCTGATGGCGGCGCAGCGCGGATAGCGCTCGCACGCACCGTCTTTCCGGCGCGGACGCGCCCGCGCCGGAAACCGACGGAATGGACTGGGATTACATAGGCAGGGGTTCTGGGTGATCTACTTCTCGATGGGTTTCTGGGTGGTCGGCTTGGCGCTGATCACCTCGTTCGCCGGGGTGGCGTGCGGGCTGGCCTGCATCCGGCAGTCCACCAAATCGGTGACCGCCAAATTCCGGCTGGTGTGGGTGCTGGTGGCCTCCTCGTCCATCGGCGGCGTCGGCGTGGCCATGCCGGTGTTCATGCTCATGCTCGGGCTGGAGCTGGAAAACGCCCAGACCCTGCGCTACGAAGCCACTTTGACCAATGTCTCCACGGTGATCTCGGGCATCTCGGTGTTCGTGGCCCTGCTCATCGCGGGCAGCACGCTGAACTGGGTGCGCCTGGGGATCGGCGCGGTGGTGATGGCCGGCGGTCTGGGCACCTCGCATCTGTTCCTGCTCTCCGCGATTCACGTGCCGGGCTCGGTCGACCGCAGCCTGGTCTCGATCATCGCGGTGTACGTGATCGCGCTGATGATCTCGGTGCTGACCATCTGGTTCAGCCTGACCGTGAAATCGCTGCCGCTGCTGCTGGGCGGTTCGGTGGTGTTCGCGGTGCTGGTGATCGCCATGCACTACGCCGGCATCACCGGGGTCGAGGTGCATGTGGCGGCCGGCGCCGCGCCGCCCGAGGGGCAGCAGCTGTTCGACTTCTTCGTGCCGTTCTTCATCATCGGCTCGCTGTCGCTGACGGTGCCGATCACCGCGATCCTGGTCGCCCCGGACCGGCGCGAGGCGCGGCAGCCGTTCCTCGCCCCGGATTCCGGTAACGCGCACAGCACTTCGCTGGCCGCCGCCTCGCGCGGCGCGGCCGCGCAGCGGGTGCGCTGACCCCTCTCCGTCGTCAGCTCTCGCCGGGCGGCACCTCACCGCTCGCCCGCGCGGGATCGAGCAGGGCGAACAGCTCACCCTGCGGGGCCGCGAGAATCGCCATCCGGCCGAAGGGTCCGTCCTCGGCGGGCATGAGCACGGCCGCGCCGAGCTCCTCGGCTCGCTTCAAACCCGTGTCCAGATCATCGAATTGGAACCAGGTGAGCCAGTAGGGGCGGCCCGGGGCGGCGCCGTTCCGGGTGTCGTCGTTGATTCCGGCGACCAGGTCCGTCCCGCCCGGCGGGGTGATGACGGCGTAGCGCATGGAGTCGTCGTCGTGTTCGGTGCAGGTGAAGCCGAAGACCTCCGAGTAGAACCGCTTCGCGCCCTCGAAATCGTCGGTGTGCAGGTCGTTCCAGACGTACGCGCCGTGTTCGTTGTGCACGGCCGCGCCGTTGTGGGCGCGGGCTTCCCACACCGCGAAGGGCGCGCCCGAAGCGTCGGCGGCGACGAACATGCGGCCGAATTCCATGACGTCGAAGGGCGGTACGAGCAGGCTGCCACCGGCCCCCGTCACCTTCTCGGCGGTGGCGTCGGCATCGGTGACCGCGAAATAGGTCGTCCAAACCGAAGGCATGCTCGACTCGGGCTTCGGCCCGATCCCCGCGACGGCCTCCCCGTCGCGTAGCGCCATCAGGTATCCGCCGCTCTCGTCCCCGCCGCCCTGAACATCCCAGCCGAACAACTCCGCGTAGAACGCACCGGCTTTCGCCGGATCGTCGACCTGACAGTCGACCCAGCACGGTGTTCCCGGGGGCCAGGCTTCACTGCGTACAGGCATGGGGTCATCTCTTTCCGCCTCTCCGCGACTTCAGCGCCCGGCTGCGAGCCGTCGAAAGGCATGCATGCGTGCCGGCGGTTAAGAGCCAAGCCGATTTCGGACGTCCCCGGTGAGTTACCCACACCGCGCCTAATCAGTTGTCACGTCGGCGTATTTTGGCGCATAGTCAACCACCAGGCGGTCCATGATCGCTGGGTTTTCGCTGGATGTATGGGGTTGTGAGGGGCGAAAACGGGCAATGCGACGCGGCTGTGCGGATTGCGAATTACAGTGGTAGACATGCGTTTCGGGCTGGATTACGCGGCAGGTCGACCCAGTGCGAGCGCCATCCGGGCCGCCGGTTACACCTTCGTGGTGCGGTATCTCTCCTCGGGGGGACCCACCCTTCCCGGCAAATTGCTCACACCGGACGAAGCGGACGATCTTCGCGCACACGATATTTCGATCGTGTCGAACTGGGAGACCACCGCCGCCCGCATGCTGGACGGGTACGGCGCCGGGGTCACCGACGCGCGCGCCGCGCTGGCGCAGGTGCTGCGCTGCGGCGGGCGGCGCGATCGGCCCATCTACTTCTCCGCGGATTTCGACGCCACCCCGCAGCAGCAGGAGCCCATCAATGCCTACCTGGACGGCGCGGCGAGCGTGCTGGGGCGGGCGAATGTCGGGATCTACGGCGGGTATTGGCCGTTGAGCCGGGCCCTGGACGCGGGGACGGCCAGCTGGGGGTGGCAGACCATCGCCTGGTCGGGCGGGAATGTGGATCCGCGGATCAGCATCTTCCAGACCGGCGAACAGGTGTACGTGGACGGCGTCGAATGCGACGTGAACACCAGTGACCGTGCCGATTTCGGCCAATGGGATTTCGTGCAGGAGGAACCCGAGTTGACACCCGAACAGGACGAGATGCTGCGCGATGTGCAGATCCAATTGCGCGGGCCCGGCCTGGCCGGCTGGCCGCAGTTGGGGCACGACGCGCAGGGGCACAACCGGACCGTGGTGGACGGGCTGGCGGCGGCACTGACGCAGATCGACGAATTGCGCACGGAGATCAGCGAACTGGAGGCCACCACCGCCGATCTGAAGGACGAGGTGGCGCGGCTGTCCGGGCACCACTGGCCGTGGCCGTTCTCGCTGATCGAGGGACCGGCGACGGTGGTCGCCGAGCAGCTGGCCCGGCTGGAGCAGGCGCTGCCGGATCTGCCGTTGCCCGGGTGGGGTTCGAGCCCGAACGGGAAAGAATCCGAACAAAACGGGCAAACGTCGGAGTCTCACGGCCGGATTGTCGCTTCCGACAGTTGAATTGACGGCCCCGAAAGTGGCGATGAGCGGGTTCTCCAATACTCAGGAGAACCCGCCCTCGCCGACGACAATACCGCCGGTACGACACGAATTCACAACTTTGGGACGACTTTTTCGCGCCCGGAACACAAACCGGACATCCGCGATACCACCGCAACACGTAGGCAGATCCCTGGTGAGGCAGCGGCATTGCCACTATCGTCGGCCTGGTCCGATCTTGTGCTCTACGAAGGAGGCCCACATGGCCGTCAGCGTTGTACTCGACAAGGTTCTCGACAAGGCTTACGAAAGCAAGTCCTTGCAGGACATCCTCGCCGCTCCCCCGTCGGCCCTCGCGGGCCTGACCGAGAAGCACGACACCCAGCTGCTCGAGGCGCTCGGCATCAAGACCATCGCCGATCTGGGTAAGAACAAGTACTTCCAGCTCGCCGCCACCCTGGTGGAATTGGCGGCCAAGGAGGGTTAGCCCCTCTTGGACCTCGCCCCCGAATCCCCTGGTGAAAAGGGGGTTTGGGGGCGAACCCCCAAACCCCCGAGTCCGCACGCAAGCGGAGCCTGCTCAGAGTTTGTCCAGGTCGATCAGACCGCGTTCGACCGCTCGCGCCAGCTTGCGGGGGACCCGGTGGACGACGCCGTCGACCTTGACCGGGACCAGATCAACCGGGGTCGCCTTCCACTGGGAACGGCGACTGTGGGTATTGGCTCGCGACATCCGCCGCTTCGGAACCGCCATTGCTAGTTCTCCTTTCCGGTGGCCGAATTCCGCACCCGTTTGCCGTAACGGCGCTCGAACTTCTCGACCCGGCCGGCGGTATCGAGGACGCGCTGGTTACCCGTCCAGAAGGGGTGCGAATCGGAAGTGACATCGACGACCAGCAGCGGGTAGGTATTCCCGTCCTCCCACTCGATCGTGCGCGTCGACACCGCGGTCGACCGGGTCAGGAAACGCTTTCCGGTACTGACATCTTCGAAGACCACCGGGTGGTAATCGGGATGGATTCCTTGTTTCATCACATCACCTTTCGTTATTGCGGGAAGTCCCGTCGCCGCTGACCGGCGTGGATTTCGTACTGTCACAAGGCTCTTCGTGCTGATCGCCGAATGGGTCCTGCCACAACGCCACTCGCTCCGGCGCGAACCGCACCTGCCGCAGCTCGTCGTCGTCCACCAGCGCCCAGTGCAAGGCATGGCGGATCTCCTCCGGATCGGCATCGGCGACCAGGATCACCAGCGAGGTGTGGCGGTCACCGAAGTTCTCGTGCCAGCGCAACGACGCCATCAGCCGCCGCTCCGGATCGACCTCGGCGAGCTCTTCGGAACTCATTGCCGCCAGCCATTTCCCGGCCCCGCCCACCCGCAGCCCGCCACCGGCGGACTCCAGCCACACCACCTCGGCCGGCTGGGTGGCGAGCCAGACCCGGCCGCGTACGCTGACCACGCCGTCGAGCAGCACATCGATGGCCGAATGCAGCCGATCGGGATGGAACGGGCGGTCGGTCGCGAATTCCATCAGCGTCACACCGGAATCCGAGTCCAGCGGCGGCTGCCCGCGCAGCAGCGGCGCGTGCGGATCGAAGGGCGCGCCGCGGCGCGCGGTCTCCGGAATCAGCCGCAGCAGCCGGTTCAACTCCTCCGCGTCCAGCGCCTCGGGCGTGGTGACGAAGGCCGTCGGGGACTGCGGGGCGAGCCGGGCCAGTACCGCACACGTGCGCAGGCGGTCGTGCAGCTCCGCGCCGCCGTCGAAAACGATCAATGCATCGGCGAATTCGACCTGGCCGACGGCGAGCTGGGCCACGGTGCGCTCATCGTCGGCGGTGGCGTGCCCGCGGTCGGCGAGGGTCTCGTCACCGGTGGCGTCGGCCAGCCAGTCGCGGGCATCGAGGCCGGTGAGCACCGCGTCGATCCGGACGCTGCGCCCGGCCGGGCCGTCAACCCGGCCGACCACCCCGGTCACCACCACATCGGTGATGGCCTGGCACACCGCCTCCGCCTCGAAGGCCGGGTCCAGCGCGAGCACGATGCGCCGCACCGAATCTCGCTCCGCCAGCAGGCACAGGTAGGGCAGCAGGTCGGCGCGCAGGGTGCAGGAGACGCAGCCGTGTGCGAGCTCCAGCACGCTGACGGTTTCCCGGCCGTCCGCCTGGACCGAGCGGCGCACCACGCCTTCGCGCAGTTCGGACAGGTCGTGGCGGACCACGACGGTGCCCGGTTCGGTACCGAGCAGGCGCGCGGCCCGGTCCACGCCGTCGGCGGCGCGGCCCGGGAGTCCGGCCAGCACCAGGACTGGTGTGCGGCGGTCGCGCTCGGGTTCGGGCGTGGGTCGGATGGCCACCGGGACCCCTTTCGACAACGATTTTCATTTACCGGTTGCCGAGGGTACCTTGGAATACATTCGTTGTCGAAAACGATTGTCATCAGCAGTAAGAAACACTGGAAGGGAGTGCCCATGTCGGCCATCTGCCAGGTCACGGGCCGGAAGCCCGGCTTCGGCAAGTCCGTGTCGCACTCGCACAAGCGAACCAACCGGCGCTGGGACCCCAATATCCAGCGCAAGACCTACTACCTGCCCAGCGAAGGCCGGCGCATCACGCTGAACGTCTCGGCCAAGGGCATCAAGACCATCGACCGCGACGGCATCGAAGCGGTCGTGGCCCGGCTGCGGGCGCGCGGCGAGAAACTCTGAAGGGAGCCGTTGGATGGCATCGAAATCGACCGATATCCGACCGGTCATCAAACTCAAGTCCACCGCCGGGACCGGGTACACCTACGTGACCCGCAAGAACCGGCGCAATGATCCCGACCGGATGGTGCTCAAGAAGTACGACCCGGTGGTGCGCCGCCACGTCGAGTTCCGCGAGGACCGCTGACGTGGCCAAGAAGTCGAAGATCGCCAAAAACGAAGAGCGCAAACGGATCGTGGCGCGCTACGCCGAGCGGCGCGCGGAGCTCAAGGAGATCATCCGCAAGCCCACCTCCTCCCCCGAGGAACAGGCCGCCGCACAGTCCGCGCTGGCCAAGCTGCCGCGCGATGCCAGTCCGGTACGATTGCGCAATCGGGACGCCGCGGACGGACGCCCGCGTGGTCATCTCCGGAAGTTCGGTCTCTCGCGAGTGCGCGTGCGTGAGATGGCTCACCGGGGAGAACTGCCCGGTGTGCACAAATCGAGCTGGTAAGCATCCACGATCTCGTGAGTAAGGAACCGCTGACATGGCAGTGAAGCGAGCACCGTCGAAGAAGGTCCGCGCCGAGCAGGCCCGCCGGCCCAAGAAGAACCCGTTGATCTCCGCCGGCGTCGAAACCGTCGACTACAAGGATGTGAACCTGCTCCGCACGTTCATCTCCGACCGCGGCAAGATCCGCTCGCGCCGCGTGACGGGCCTGACCCCGCAGCAGCAGCGCCAGGTCGCCGTCGCCGTGAAGAACGCCCGAGAGATGGCGTTGCTCCCCTTCACCAGCCGGTAGGGCTGGCGACGCTTCCCCTCCGGGGATGAAAAGCCAAGGGCCCCCGATGCTTACGCATCGGGGGCCCTACTTGATGTAGGAGGAACCGAGGGGCTCCGCCCCTCGAACCCCGAATAAAGCAGGCGGCGGCTCCGCCCCTCGAACCTTGATCAAGCAGGCGGCGGCTCCGCACCGGAAACCGGAACCCAGCGGGCGGCGGCTCCGCACCGGAAACCCGATCACGGGTTCGGCCCGCCCCGGAAACTGCATCGCGGGTTCGGCCCGCCCCAAACGTGAAAGTCCCCCGAGTGCGGAAGCACTCGGGGGACTTCGGTTTTCATCCCGCGGTTGACGCGATTTACGGGATGGTCAGAACCTGGCCCGGGTTGATGGCATCCGGGTTGTCGATGCCGGAGGCGGCGGCGATTTCCGGGTAGCGGTTGCCGTCACCGTAGAAGCGCTCGGCGATGGCCCACAGGGTGTCGCCGGACTCGACCGTGTAGGTCTGGGCGGCCGGGGGCGGCGGCGGCACATCCTCGACCGCGGCGGCCTCGGTGTGGACCTCCTCGACCGGAGCCGGGAGCGGGTTGTCGGTGTTGGTGCCCGAGTTCCACAGCGCGGAGCCGTCGGTGCCGTAGAGCACGACGTTGCGGTCGGGCTGCACGACCAGGCGGTCGGCCGACTTGCCATTGGTCTCGGTGGACCAGGCGGCGCCGTCGGACTTGTAAACGACGAAGTTGCCGTCGTCTTGCAGGGTCGCGCGTTCCACGCCCTGACCATTGGTGCCCGCGGCCCACACGACGTTGCCGTCAGGCTCGGACAGCACCAGGTTGCCATCCTCTTGCAGGGTGAGGGAGTAAGCGCCGCCCTTGAGCGACTCTCCCAATTTGAGTTCTTCGCCGGCCTTCAACGAGTCGCCCACGGTGCGTCCTTTCCGGAGGGGGATCAAGCAGATAAGTCGATGGCACTGAACTGCATTCGCACATCTGTCACAAAATTACCAACGAACGACCGGTCACCGCAGGGATACGCGCCGCGTGAATCAAAGTTTCGGCCGCGTGTCGCTAGATGTTCGCCACATCCTCACCTCGAATGCTCGAAACCGGCTGTACGGTGTCGGCGGACTAGGGTGATCGCCATGTACGGGACTCGTGGACGCCACAAGATCGCTATCGCCGTCACCCTGCCACTACTGCTGGCCGCCGCGGCCTGCGGCGGCTCGGATTCCGATGGCGGGCAATCGAATACCAGCTCCGCCACGACCACCGCGGCCGCCCCGCCCTCGGAGGCCCCCGCCGGTCAGCTGGGCCGGATGTTCACCGCCGACCCGACCATCGTGAAACCGCATGCCATCAGCTTCGACAGCTGGACCCGGATCACCGACGACAAGATCGCGGTGAACTTCCAGACCGGGATTCCGGAGTGTTACGGCGTGGACGCCACTACTACGGAAACCGACAAAACGGTCAAAGTCGAACTGCGCGGCGGTACTCGGGCCGACGCCGTCGGCAAGATGTGCACCATGAACGTCGTCTTCGGCAGCCTGGAGATCCAGCTGAAGTCCCCACTCGGCAACCGCCAGGTCGTCAGCGGCTCATAGGAAAAGCCCGGCGGGATCGCCTGAAACGATCCCGCCGGGCCTCGAACTTCCTTGCGCTACAAGCGCTTACGACTCAGTGCGCGAAGTGCCGGGAACCGGTCAGGTACAGCGTGACGCCGGCCGCCTTGCACAGCTCGATGGTGTCGGTATCGCGAATCGACCCGCCCGGCTGCACGATGGCGCGCACGCCCGCGTCGACCAGGATCTGCGGGCCGTCGGAGAACGGGAAGAACGCGTCCGACGCGGCCACCGCACCCTTGGCGCGCTCACCGGCGCGATCCACGGCCAGCTTGCAGGAGTCCACCCGGTTCACCTGACCCATGCCGACGCCGACGGCCGCGCCGTCGTTCGCCAGCAGAATCGCGTTCGACTTCACGGCACGGCAAGCGCGCCAAGCGAATTCGAGATCGGCGAGGGTCTGCGCGTCGGCCGCCTCGCCGGTGGCGAGGGTCCAGTTGGCCGGGTTGTCGCCCTCGGCGTCGAGGATGTCGCGGTCCTGGAGCAGCACGCCGCCGCTCACCGGACGCAGCTCCGGGCCCTTGCGGGTGGCGGGCTCGGCGATCAGCACGCGCACATTCTTCTTGCGCTGCAACACTTCCACCGCACCGTCGGCGTAGGACGGGGCGACGATGACCTCGGTGAAGATCTCGGCGACCTGCTCGGCCATCTCCACCGAGACCTCGCGGTTGGCCGCGATCACGCCGCCGTACGCCGAGACCGGATCGGTGGCGTGCGCCTTGCGGTGCGCCTCGGCGATATCCGCGCCCACCGCGATGCCGCACGGATTGGCGTGCTTGATGACCGCCACGGCCGGCTCGTCGAAGTCGTAGGCGGCGCGCCAGGCGGCATCGGCGTCGGTGTAGTTGTTGTACGACATCTCCTTGCCGTGCAACTGCTGTGCCTGCGCGAGACCGGCCGCGCCGCCCTCACTGGTGTACAGCGCGGCGGCCTGATGCGGGTTCTCGCCGTAGCGCAGCACCGCGTCCCGGTTCCAGGTCGCGCCGATCCACTCCGGGAAACGCTGCGCGGCTTCGGTTTCCACGCCCGCGGCGGCCTCGGCGGCCGGGACGGCGACACTGGTCATCCAGCTGGCGACGGCCACATCGTAGGTAGCGGTGTGCTGGAAAGCCTTGGCGGCCAAGGCGGTCCGCTCGGCGAAGGTGAACCCGCCGGACTTCACCGACTCGATCACACTGTCGTAGTCACCGGTGGAGACGACCACGGCGACCGACGGGTGGTTCTTGGCGGCGGCGCGCACCATGGACGGGCCGCCGATATCGATCTGCTCCACCGATTCGTCGATGCTCGCGCCCGAGGCGACGGTCTGGGTGAACGGGTACAGGTTCACCACGACGAGCTGGAAAGCCTCCACGCCGAGCTCGACGAGCTGGTCGACATGCTCCGACTTGCGGGTGTCGGCGAGGATGCCGGCGTGCACGCGCGGGTGCAGCGTCTTGACCCGGCCGTCCAGGGTCTCCGGGAAACCGGTCAGGTCTTCCACTTTGGTGACCGGGATGCCGGCGTCGGCGATCTTGCCGGCGGTCGAACCGGTCGAGACCAGCTCCACGCCCGCATTGTGCAGACCGGTGGCCAGTTCGATCAGACCGGTCTTGTCGTAAACACTTACGAGGGCCCGCTTGATCGGCTTGCGTTCACTCACCGGAGAACTCGCTCATCTGGGATAACTGCCTTTCGTCCATCGGAGACAATGCCTCGGGTCGCGACGGCGGCGACGGTTTCCGCCAGCAGCCGGCGCTCCACGACCTTGATGCGTTCGTGCAGGGTCGACTCGTCGTCATCGGGCAGCACGGTGACCGCCTCCTGCGCGAGAATCGGGCCGGTATCGACACCGGCATCGACCAGATGCACGGTGGAGCCGGTAACCCGCACGCCGTACGCCAGCGCGTCGCGCACCCCGTGCGCGCCCGGGAAAGCCGGCAGCAGCGCGGGATGGGTGTTGATGATGCGACCGCCGAAGCGATCCAGGAAGACCGGGCCGAGAATCTTCATGAAACCGGCCGAAACCACCAGGTCGGGGGCGAAGCTCGAAACCGCTTCGGTCAGGCCCCGATCCCATTCGGCGCGGCCGTCGAAATCGCTCAGCGCCGTCTTGAAATGCGGGATCCCGAAATCCTCGGCATGCTTGGTCGCGGCACAGTCCCGATCCACGCCCACGGCGACGACCTTGGCCGGATAGCCGGAATCCTGAGTCGCGGCGAGCAGCGAACGCAGCAGTGAGCCGGTGCCGGAAGCCAGCACCACGACGGTCGCGGGCGCGGTCGGCGGTAGCAGCTGGGCGGGCGTGGACGTCAGCGCACTACTCCCTGTGAGTCGGAGCGGAAGAGACAGCCTGGGCATGGCCATCGCCCTAAAGACTAACGGTGCCGCCTCTCCCGCAGTTAAGCGCCCTGACCGCTGTTCCGGCCCGTCCGCCTCTCCGGATATTCAGCGCCCGGCTCGAGAGCCGTGGGGCGTCTCGTATGCGGGCCGGCGGTCGGGTGCCGAGACTATTTCGGGCGTACCCGGGGAGTTACCCCGATCCTCGCGAAATCAGTTGTCGCGTTCGCTGCCCTCAACGACTTCGGCGTCGACGATGTCGGGGGCGTCGTCGGGTGGGGTGTATCCGCGTGGGGTCGCTACCGGCTCGTCGTCATCGTCGAGGAGTTCGCCGTCCAGTTCGATTGCGCCGCCGCGATCCTGATCGGGGTAGTCGTCGTATTGGTCGTCGTAGTCGTCGGAGGTTGCGGTGGCGTCTTCTTCGTAGTCGTCGTCGTATTCGTCGTCGGCGTAGTCAGCGTCCGCGTCGTCGTTGCCCGTGTAGTCGTCGTACTCGTCGTCATAGCGGTCGTCGTAGTCGTACGCGTCATCGGTGTCGTCGTAGTCGTCGTCGGAACGGATGGTGCGAGCGGCTTTTCGGCCGAGCAGGCCGCCCATTACCCCGCCGGCTGCGGGGAGCAGGAACCAGCGGCCGCCGAACATGCCGACGTAGCCGGCGATGGCGAGCCAGGCGAAGGTGGCGGCGGCGGTGAGCAGGACGTCGGGGCCGATCCAGCCGAAGGTGCCCAGGTCTCCACCGGCCACCGCGCCGAGGGCGGCGAGCAGGACGGTCGCCACGGCGGCCGCGGTCAGGGTGGCCCAGGGGGCGGTGGGGCGATCATCGCTCGCGCGTGCGCAATCCAGGCCGGTGCGGATGCCGACGGCCGCGGGGACGATGAGCAGGGCCAGCCACCAGACCGCCACGGGGCCGGAGGGGACGGCCGCGACGATGGGGACGGCGGGGACCGGGGCGCCGTCGATGGCGAACAGGCTCAGGGAGCCGGGGCCGATGTGCACCTGGCCGCCGAGCAGCACGCTCGCCGCGTCGATCAGCACGTTCGGCAGGTAGGCGAGGGAGAGCAGGATCAAACCGATTACGCCGACGAAGTTTCCGGCGGCGTGGAAGGTATCGCCGATGCGCGACCAGTGGGCCAGGAACGAGACCAGCGTGAGCGCGCCCGCCACCGCGAGCAGGCGGCCGACCGCGCGGAAGCCCGCTTGTACGCCGGGAATCACCCAGTGCGGCAGGGGCATCGGCAGCAGGTAGGTGAGTTCGCGCCAGTGCCGGGAACCGATACCCGCCGCGGCGGCGATCAGATGCAGGACGATCACCCAGGCGAAGGCGACCAGGGTGTCCGGTGCTTGCAGGGGCATCACGCCCGAGGCGTCGTCGGCCACCGCCAGGCAGACCGCGGTGATGAGCAGCGGGCCGCCCACCGCCGCGCCCGCGATCCAGCCCAGATCCGCACGCGTGCAATCGGGTTCGGCGGCGCGTGCGCAGTCCCGCGCCACCAGCCACAGTATGAATCCGGTCGGGACCAGCGGCCACAGCCCGACCGCGGTCTTGCCGATCACCAGCGGAACCTGATGCACCGCAAGCCAGCTCGCCGCGATCGCCCCCGAGGCCCCCGTCATCGAACTGCCCGCCGCGAACAGCGTCCCCAGCACCAGCACCACGATCACCAGCAGGGTCACCGCCGACGCCCGCGCCGCCACGAACAGCAGCACCCGCGCCCGATCCGGCGTCAACGATCCGAACCCGCCCCCGCCCGCGCTCGCCCGCACCGGCTCGCGCGGCCGATCACGCGGCTCGCTGTCGCTCAGGCGAACCAGGGACGTTCTGGAGGAGCTCATGGAAAACCAGCGTGGCAGCATCTCACAAACGAAAGGGTCAGGCGCGCCGCACCGAACGATGGTCCGCACGGCGTCACAGCGGATCGGACAGTCGAGCGAACCGGCCGGTCGCGCGGCTCACTCCCCACCCGAGCGTATAGGCAACCGCCGGCGCGACGGACCGTCGAACGGGCGGGAACACGGCTCAGCCGGTGCGAACCTTGCGTCTCGGAGCGGCCGAGGTGCTCGCGGACGCGGCGTAGTCCGGGACGAGATACGGCCGAAGCCGCAGCCGACCAAGCGATTCACGCCGTGCATCGAACTCGCTCGCGAACAGCGAGAGGACCGAGTCGCCCGCATCCGGATTTCGAAGCGAAAGCCACGCGGCACCGCCATACAGCACCGGTCCGGAGAGTCCGATCGGTCGACTCGCGGCACGGACTGATACCGGCGGCCTGGAAGGCGAACGGCCCCGGAGTATTCCGGGGCCGCTCGCAGGGCTTCGGCCGCTCGCACGTCGCCCGCGCCGAGGCGGACGGGGAAGACGCTGGTGAACCAGCCGAGGGTGTTGGTGGTGTCGGTGGCGAGGAGGTCGTCGGCGCGGCCGTGCCCCTCCAGGGCGATCTGCGGCCGCACTGCGGCCACGTATCGCCGGGCTACGTGTTGTCCGAACCGGAAGTCGAACTCGGACCGGATGCCGGGTTCGGCGCATCGCTGGACGGCGGGGCGTAGGGCGAACGCTGGTCGGGTGCGGGCGAGGCGCTGTGGCCCGGCTGACTGCCGTAACCCGGCTGGCCTCCGTAACCCGGTTGCCCGCCGTGACCTGGCTGAGCGCCGTAACCCGGCTGGCCACCGTGACCCGGTTGCCCGCCGTGACCTGACTGATCGCCGTAGCCCGGCTGGCCACCGTAACCGGCGGGCGGCTGGCCGAAATCGTGCTGGCCCGGCTGCGGATGCGCACCGCTGTGGCCGTAGGGCGGGGCGGGCGGAGCGTAAGGCTGTGGCGGCGCGCCGGATTCACCGAATTGTGTGGCGGGCTGGCCGAAAGGCTGCGCCTGCGAGCCCGATTGACCGGAACCGGGCTGGGCGTGCGAGCCCGATTGGCCGTAGCCGGGCTGGGCGTGCGAGCCGGACTGACCGAAACCCTGCTCATGCGAGCCTGACTGACCGAAGTCCGGTTGGGCGTGCGGACCGGATTGGCCGAAGCCGGGCTGAGATTGGGGGCCCGTCCAGCCGAAGGGCTGGGGCTGGGACGGGGTGCCGTACGGCGGCTGGCCGTAGCTGGGCGCGCCGTACGCCTGCGGGGCGAAGGTCTTCGCGGGGGACTTGATGATGCCCATTTCGAAAAGCAGCACCACGACCGCGAGCACCGCCTGCACGAAGAGCAGGAAGATCAGCAGCCAACCGCCCCACTTGATCTCGGTGTCGTCGTCGAGCGATTTCAGCACGTAGCAGAGGAAGCCGAGGAAGCCGACCACCGCGAGCACCGCGACCGGCGCGGCCCACCGCTGCGGGGACAGCAGCGAAATCACCGCGAGCAATCCGGCGGCCAGCGCCAGCCCGAGCAGCGCCGCGCCGCCGGGGGTATCGAGGAGATAGAAGCTGTAGCCGCCGGTGGTCATGCGACCGCCGATGTCGTAGGGCTTGCTCGCCATATACGGCGCGAATCCGAGCCCGAAGGCGATGAGCCCGAGCACCGCGACACCGATGTTCAGTCCGAACGCCGGGCCGCGACCCGCAACAGGCGGGGCACCGAAACCGGGCCCCGCCTGTTGTGGAGGAGTGCTGCCGTACCCGGTTCCGGGAACCGGTGGAGGTGAGCCTGGAACCTGGTACGACATCGGATCTCCTTACGCGAGTAGGGAATTACTTGTCGTCCTGCCCGGGGCGGAAAGCGCGGGTGGCGTCCGCGGCCGGATCGGAGGTCTGCTCGCCGCCGAACGGCTGCGCGGGACGCTGCTGCTGGCCGCCGAAGTGCTGGGTGGCGTCGGCGCTACCCGGCTGCGGCTGCTGGCCGTAGGACTGGCCCGGCGCCTGACCGAAACCGCCCGGCTGCTGGCCGTATCCGGGCTGCTGACCGTAGGTCGGCTGGGAACCGGTGCCGTATCCGGCGGGCTGCTGCTGACCGTAGGACGGCGGCTGCTGCCCGAAGGACGGCTGCTGGCCGTACGACGGCTGGCTGCCCGGCTGCGGCGACTGCCCGAAGGACGGCGTCTGCCCCGGCTGCTGGCCGTAGCCGCCCTGCTGGCCGAAGCCCGGCTGCTGGTAGCCCTGCGGACCGGTCTGGCTGAACGGCTGCCCGTAACCACCCTGCGGCTGAGCCGGTTTCGGCGCGGGCGGCTTGACGATGCCGAGCTCGAACAGCAGCGACACCACGGCCGCCGCGGCCGTGAGGAAGGCGAAGACGACCAGAACCCAACCGCCACCGGCCATTTCGACGTAGCCGGGCAGCGAGAAGGTCTGGAACAGCAAGGTCACGAAACCGGCGAGGGCGGCGGCGGCCGCCAGCGCGGTGTAGCGCTGCTTGGTCAGCAGCGAGACTCCCGCGATCAGACCGGCCAGCAGCACCAGGCCCAGCGCCGTGGTGCCGCCCTGGGAGAACAGGCTGGCGCTGAGATCGATGTTCTCGAGGTTCTTCTTCTCCTTGACGAAAGGAAGCAGACCCAACAGGAAGGTGATCACGCCCAGCGCGGCCACACCGATGGTCAGGAAGAACGGCAAGCCCTTGCCCGCATCCCCCGTCCCGGTCGCCGCGGTGCTAGCGCTGCTCGCCGGAGGCTGGCCGTAGCCGGAACCTGCGGAGGGCGTCGGCTGGGGCGCGTTATATCCCGAGCCCCCGGTCGGGTATGACATGTCGTCGTCTCCTATCGAGTCGTTCACGAACCTCCATCGACGCTACTGCACTCGACGCCGCAGGTCACCACCAACCGCCGCGCGGCGACCGGCTCGAATGCGCCGAATATCACGGTTTGAACACCAGGCGACAACCACGCTCGTCCCAGCGCCGCAACGGATTCCGATCACGCCATTTCCGCGACGAAAAAGGCCGCCCGTCGAATTCGACAGGCGGCCTTCGGCTTTCGCGCGCAGTACTTACGCGGAGATGCTCGCCTTCTCCAGGATCTCGCGCGCCAGGGCGGCGGTCTCGGACGGGGTCTTGCCGACCTTCACGCCCGCGGCCTCGAGGGCCTCCTTCTTGCCCTGCGCGGTGCCCGCACCGTCGGAGACGATGGCGCCGGCGTGGCCCATGGTCTTGCCCTCGGGGGCGGTGAAGCCGGCGACGTAGCCGACGACCGGCTTGGTCACGTTGGCCTTGATGTAGGCCGCGGCCCGCTCTTCGGCGTCGCCGCCGATCTCGCCGATCATGACGATGAGCTTGGTCTCGGGGTCCTTCTCGAACGCCTCGATGGCGTCGATGTGGGTGGTGCCGATGACCGGGTCGCCGCCGATGCCGATGGCGGTGGAGAAACCGAAGTCCCGCAGCTCGAACATCATCTGGTAGGTCAGGGTGCCGGACTTGGAGACCAGGCCGATCGGGCCCTTGCCGGAGATGGTGGCCGGGGTGATGCCGACCAGCGACTCACCCGGGGTGATGATGCCGGGGCAGTTCGGGCCGATGATGCGGGTCTTCTGACCCTTCTCCACGTTGTAGGCCCACGCGTAGGCGGTGTCCTGCACCGGGATGCCCTCGGTGATGACCACGAGCAGCGGGATCTCCGCGTCGATGGCCTCGATGATGGCGTCCTTCGAGAAGGCCGGCGGCACGAAGGCGATCGAGGTGTCGGCCCCGGTCTTCTCCATGGCCTCGGCGACCGACGCGAACACCGGCAGCTCGACGGTGTTGCCGTCCTTGTCGGTGTGGGTGACGGTGGTGCCCGCCTTGCGCGCGTTGACACCGCCGACCACGTTGGTGCCCGCCTTCAGCATCAGCGCGGTGTGCTTGGTGCCCTCGCCGCCGGTGATGCCCTGGACGATGACCTTGTTGTCCTTGTTCAGGAAGATAGACATGTTGGTTCGTGTCCTTTACTTGGCCGCGGCCAGTTCGGCGGCCTTGTCGGCGCCTTCGTCCATGGTCTGGGCGAGAGTCACCAGCGGGTGGTTGAAGTCGGCGAGGATCTTGCGGCCCTCTTCGACCTTGTTGCCGTCCAGGCGGACGACCAGCGGCTTGGAGGCCGCGTCACCGAGAGTCTGGAGCGCGCCGACGATGCCGTTCGCGACCGCGTCACAGGCGGTGATGCCACCGAAGACGTTCACGAACACGGACTTGACCTGCGAGTCACCCAGGATGACGTCCAGGCCGGCGGCCATCACGGCAGCCGAAGCGCCGCCGCCGATGTCGAGGAAGTTGGCCGGCTTCACGCCGTCGTGGTTCTCACCGGCGTAGGCGACCACGTCGAGGGTCGACATGACCAGACCCGCGCCGTTGCCGATGATGCCGACCTCACCGTCGAGCTTGACGTAGTTGAGGTCGTTCTCCTTGGCCTTGAGCTCGAGCGGATCGGTGGCGTCGATATCCGCGAACTCGAGGTGGTCGGGGTGACGGAACTCGGCGTTCTCGTCCAGGGTGACCTTGCCGTCGAGGGCCAGGATCTGGTTGTCCGGGGTGCGGACCAGCGGGTTGACCTCGACCAGGGTCGCGTCTTCCTTGATGAAGACTTCCCAGAGCTTCTGGATGGTGACCGCCGCGGCATCCAGGATGTCCTCGGGCAGGTGGCCCTGCTCGGCAATGCTGCGGGCGAAGGCCAGGTCCACGCCCTTGACGGCGTCGACGGCGACCTTGGCCAGCCGGTCCGGCTTGGTGGCCGCGACCTCTTCGATCTCCATGCCGCCCTCGACCGAGCACATGGCCAGGTAGGTGCGGTTGGAGCGATCCAGCAGGAAGGAGATGTAGTACTCCGAGGCGATGTCCTTGGCCTCGGCGACCAGCACCTTCTTGGTGATGTGACCCTTGATGTCCAGGCCCAGGATGTTGGAGGCGTGGGTGAAGGCGTCGTCCGGGGTGGCGGCGTACTTCACGCCACCGGCCTTGCCGCGGCCACCGACTTTGACCTGCGACTTGATCATCACAGGCTTGCCGATTTCCTCCGCGATGGCACGCGCGTCCTCGGCCGAGTCCGTGACGCGGCCCTCCGACGAAGGCACTCCGTGCTTCACGAAGAGTTCCTTCGCCTGATATTCGAAGAGATCCATGTACTCACCGTCTCGTCTGCGTTGTTGTGACAACGTCTTGGTTGGCGGCCCGTCGTCTGGCCGTAGCGACTGCTTGCAGCTCGCTCGAAATGGTCAGCCGGGTCGGGTCGGACTCTAATCAGTCACACGGAGCCGAAATCAGCCGCATACAGCCTAAGTGGCGCAGGTCACGGTACTGTCTCCGGTGCTGGTAGAGCCCGCGTTTTTGCTACTCACGAGTAGCTTGTTGACCACGCGCCAGGTAGAACACACGAATCCCGAAGGGTGATACGGGGTACTACGGCACGTAGTTGGAATGGCTCACTTGGTTACCCCGAGCACAGTGAGGAAATTCGTGCGCGCAAGGTGATGAATGTCACAGCAGCGTGTCGAACCGGGCCCATCGCTTGCTGACCCGCAATCGTTTCGTTACCGTCGATGCGGTCGATGTCACAACCCGGTCACGACAGGAGGACGGCAGGCTTGACGCAGCACAGCGCTCCGCAGGTGAAGAGCAGCTCCGCAGGCGCACCGCCGGCCTCACCGCTCTACTCGGGACAGATCGCATGAACGACGATTCCTTCCCCTCGCCCAATCGCGCCAAACACGGGCACCGTTATCGCGAGGAATCCGAGAACTATGGCGGCGCAACGCATTTCGGTGCGCCCGTCGCCCATGGTCAAGCCACCGCGCATCAGTGGGACGCCAGTTCGTGGAGCGCTCCGGCCGATGCCGGCTGGGCCGGCGACGCGGATTGGCAGCAGCAGTCCGATTGGCAGGCCGGGCAATCCGAGTACCAGGCCGCGCAGCCCGAATGGGATGCGCAGGGGCAGTGGGACAACCACGCCGCCGATTGGGACAACTCGGGCACGGCCGGTGAGACCGGTTGGGACGATTCACACTCCGACTGGAACGCCACCACTACCACCACCGCCAATGGCTGGGCCGCGCCCAACCCGAACGCCTGGGCCTCCCAATCGCGTTCCAACTGGGACCCTTCCGCCGATCCCAGCCCCTCCGGTGATTACCGGCCGGTCTACAGCTTCCGGACCGCCGCCGGCGAAGAACTCAAGTTCTCCGGTGACGGCGCGCGTCTGGATCACAATGCGCCCGAAACGGATGCGGACGCGCCCGCGCCGCGTTCCGGTGGCCGCCGTCGCGCCGCCGGTGGCGCGCACCGCCTGCCCGCTCCCCCGACCGCCCTCAAGGGCCGTGCCGCCGTCGTAGCGGTGGCGGCCGGTGCGGTGGTCGCGGCCGGGCACACCGGGCTGGAATCCGCCGGCACCCAGTCCGACACCGTCGAATACCAGGCCGCCGCGCAGGTCAAGGAGATCGCTTCGGCCGAGACCATCGGTCTCGCCGACAACGCTCCCTCCGGCGCGCCGCAGGTGCTGAATGTCGGCGCCCCCGTGGACATCAACCAGTTCAACGACATCCTGCGCAAGGGTCAGCAGTACGCCGCCGACCTGGCCGCACAGGAAGCCGCCAAGCTGCGCCCGCTGTTCACGAAGTTCACCAGCGGCAACTACACCTCCGGCTACGGCATCCGCTGGGGCGTGCAGCATCTCGGCGTCGACGTCGCGGCCCCCATCGGCACCCCGATCTACGCGGTAGCCGACGGCACCGTCCTGGAAGCGGGCCCCGCCTCCGGCTTCGGCATGTGGGTCCGCCTGCTGCACGACGACGGCACCGTCACCATCTACGGCCACATCGACACCGCCACCGTCTCGCAGGGTCAGCGCGTCATGGCAGGCGACCAGATCGCCACCGTAGGCAACCGCGGCTTCTCCACCGGCCCCCACTGCCACTTCGAGGTCTGGCTGAACGGCGTCGACAAGATCGACCCCCTGCCCTGGCTGGCCTCCCGCGGCATCTCCCTCGGCGTGCAGCGCGACTAGCCCCGAACAACCGGCAATGTCCCCGGACTCCCCGGAGTCCGGGGACATTCGCGTTCAGGGGCCTCGACGCGGCCGCGTCGAAGCGAGGTTCAACGGCGAACCGGCACCCGCGGTCCGCACAGACGAATCAGGCGATTCTGCGCAAGCCCGCGAGCATCCGCTTTACATCGGCCGCGGATACCGCATAGTCCTGCTCGTCTTCGGCAATGCCTTCGTCGACCCAGCTGCGCACAAGCGAGGCCAGGTCAGTTCCGCGCTTGGCTGCGATCTCCTCTGCTCGGCGCCGTTGTCTCATGGTGAGCCGAACCGTAGTCACTACGAGGGTGTCATCTGCTGAGGTTCGTGTGGCCGGGCGCGGAGGAAGAACCGAATCTGCGTCGATCGCCTCACCGACGATGAGTTCGCCGGCCGCAGCGGCCGCAGCCAACTCCTCCGCTTCCGCTAGTTCGCGGAACTCATTGTTCTGTGCGCTCATTGGTTCGCCTCCCAATTCTCGAACGCAATCACCTGTTCGGGCGTCATCTGTGCAACGTAGACGATCTGGTGATCGAACCCGCCCAACGGCCGAAGCACAACCAGTATCGGAAGCCCCGCCGGGGTTCGAGTCCACACGGATAGTCCGGGTGCCCCGTTCTTTGTGGACACCGACTGAACCCAACGTCGCCGTCCATCCAGAAGTGCTCTGATCACCGCATCGGCGGTCAGGTCTCCATCTAGGTTCCTCGCTGCCGAAAGCAGCCATTCGTAACCCGTAGATAGAGAATACAACGAGCATCTCCGCATGTCAGCGGCTTTGCGCGGCCCACTTCAGCTTCAGAGTTTGGTGAGCGGGGCGTGCTGGGGCATCAGGCGGATGGTGCCGGCGGTGCCGAAATCGATGGTGGCGGTGGAGAGGTTGCCGATGCCGTCGGCGGCGATGACGCGGCCGAGGCCGTACTTGTCGTGGTTCACGCGGTCGCCGACGGCGAGGACGATGTCGTTGTTGCGTTTGGCGGCGCCGAAACCGGAGGGGGCGGGGCGGCGATCGGCGCGGACGCCGGGGCGGGGTTCGTTCCAGCTTTCGCCGCGGGTCCAGTCGCGTTCCAGGCCGTCGCCTTCGCCGCGGCGGCGGAAGCCGCGGGATTGGGAGGGGGTGGGTTCCAGGCGCTGCCAGTCCATCAGGTGGCCCGGGATTTCTTGCAGGAAGCGGGATTCGGGGTTGGAGACGGGCTGGCCCCAGCCGGAGCGGATGACGGCGCGGGAGAGGTAGAGGCGTTTGCGGGCGCGGGTGATGCCGACGTAGGCGAGGCGGCGTTCCTCGGCCAGTTCGGTCGGGTCGCCCAGGGCGCGCATGTGCGGGAATTGGCCGTCTTCCCAGCCGGTCACGAAGACGACGGGGAATTCCAGGCCCTTGGCGGTGTGCAGGGTCATCATGGTGACCACACCGGAGCCCTCTTCGGGGATCTGGTCGGCGTCGGCCACCAGGGAGACGCGCTCCAGGAAGGCGGCGAGGGAGCCCGGGTCCGGTTCGCCTTCGGCGGCTTCGGGCAGGATGCCCTCGGCGCGGGCGGCCTCGACATTGTTGCGCGCCTCGGAGCTGAATTCGCGGGCGACGCTGACCAATTCGTTGAGGTTGTCCAGCCGGGCCCCGTCCTGCGGGTCGTCGGAAGCCTCGAGTTCGGCGCGGTAGCCGCTGCGATCCAGCACCGCTTCGACCACATTGCCGACATCGGGGAAGTCGAGATCCTCCTGCACCCCGGCGGCCCGGATATCGGCCAGGATGTCGAGGAAGTTGGAGATGGCCCGCTGCGAGCGGGTATTGAGCAACGCCACTTTGCCTTCGCCGGCGTCCCGGAGCGCTTGCGCGAAGCCGATGCCGCGCTGTTCGGCGTGCACGGCCACGCACGCCTCGGCGCGGTCGCCGATGCCGCGGCGCGGGGTGTTGAGAATCCGGCGCAGGCTCACCGCGTCGTCCGGGTTCGCCAGCACGCGCAGGTAGGCGACGATATCGCGGACTTCCTTGCGCTCGTAGAAGCGCACGCCGCCGACCACCTTGTAGGGCAGCCCCATTCGGATGAAGATCTCTTCCAGGGCCCGGGAGTTGTTGTTGGTGCGGTAGAAGACCGCCACATCGGCGTAGTTGGCCTCGCCCGCGTCCACCAGGCGATCGATCTCGCGGGCCACGAACGAGGCTTCGTCGTGTTCGTTGTCGGCCACGTAGCCGACGATCAGATCGCCGTCGCCCTGGTCGGTCCACAGCTTCTTGTCGCGCCGGTTCTCGTTGCGCGCGATGACCGCGTTGGCGGCGGTCAGGATGCGCTGGGTGGACCGGTAGTTCTGTTCCAGCAGAATGGTTTCCGAGTCCGGGAAGTCCCGCTCGAACTCCTCGATATTGCGGATGGTCGCCCCGCGGAACGCGTAGATGGATTGGTCCGCGTCACCCACCACGCACAGCTCCGACGGCGGCACCCGGTCCTCGGAGTCCTTGGGCAGGTGGTACCCGACCAGCTCGCGCACCAGTACGTACTGGGCGTGGTTGGTGTCCTGGTATTCGTCGACCATGACGTGCCGGAAGCGCCGGCGGTAGTACTCGGCGACCTGTGGATGCTTCTGGAGGATGGCTACGGTCTCGCCGATCAGGTCGTCGAAGTCCAGGGCGTTGGCGGCGCGCAGCCGGCGCTGGTATTCGCCGTAGACCTTGGCGACCAGGCGCGGCAGTTCGGCGTCTTCGGTCTCGGCGTCGGCGGCGGCCTGGTCCGGGCCGACGAGTTCGTTCTTGAGATTGGAGATGGCGGTGGCCAGCAGCCGCGGCGTGTACTTCTTGGCGTCGATGTCGAAGTCGCGGCTGATCATGCCGAGCAGGCGGCGCGAGTCGTCGGCGTCGTAGATGGAGAAGTTGGTGTTCAGGCCCGGAACCAGGGCGGCCTGGGTTCGCAGGATTCGCACGCAGCTGGAGTGGAAGGTGGAGACCCACATACTCGCTGCTCGCGGGCCCACCAGTCCGGCCACGCGCTCGCGCATCTCGGCCGCGGCCTTGTTGGTGAAGGTGATTGCCAGGATTTCGCCGGGTCGGACATTCCGGGCGGCGAGGAGATAGGCGATGCGCCGCGTCAGCACGGCGGTCTTCCCCGACCCCGCGCCTGCGACGATGAGAAGCGGAGACCCCGAATGCACCACCGCTGCACGCTGTTGCGGGTTCAACCCTTCGAGCAACTGCTCGGTCTTCTGCGCGTCTGCCACCGTCGTGTTCATCGTCCATCCACGTTACCGACGAGCACCGACAGCCGCCGCAGCGGATCGCACAGGTGTCCGAATAATGCCGGTCTGGCGAACATCGGGTGAATCCGAGCGGGGAAAATACTCAGGAGATTCACAAACGAACACTTTTTGGTTTGACCATCCCACGTGGCAGACTCGTTGCCAGGACAGGCGCTCGAGGGGGCGATTCACTCGAGCGGGCATCCGGGGGGAGAATGAAAGACTCAACAGGTCTGTTTCTTGGTGAGGAGCCGATCGGTAACGGGTCGGGACTACCGGCCGATCGATGTTCGGGACCACGAGGAGTGAAAGCATGAGCATCTCGACTACGGGACAAACCGAGCCTGCCACCGGGGCGGACAACGCCCTGCCCTCCGAAGCGGAGATCGACACGCTTCGCAAGGAGATCGACAAGCTCGACGCCGAGATCCTGGCCGCCATCAAGCGGCGCACGGAGGTCTCGCGCATCATCGGACGAACGCGAATGGCCAATGGCGGCCCGAAGCTGGTCCACTCCCGCGAGATGAAGGTGCTGGAGCGCTTCAGCGAACTGGGCCAGGAGGGTCACACCCTCGCCATGCTGTTGCTGCGATTGGGTCGCGGCCGGCTGGGTCACTGACCCACAAAGACCACGAGGTACTCACGTTGACGCGCGGGTACCCCGCCCCAGGCCGCCCCGGGTGTGTAAACCCCGGGGCGGTTCTTCTTTTCCCGGACCGGAACCACAGCGGCGCGGCCGCCCGGCCGCGCCGCTGAATATCGCTTACGGCAGCGCGATGTACTTGGTGTCGAGGTACTCCTCGATGCCTTCGAAGCCGCCCTCCCGGCCGAAGCCGGATTCCTTCACGCCGCCGAAGGGAGCGGCGGGATCGGAGATGACGCCGCGGTTGATGCCGACCATGCCGGTCTCCAGGCCCTCGGCCACTCGCAGCGCGCGATCCAGACTCTGCGTGTAAACGTAAGCGACCAGGCCGAATTCGGTGTTGTTGGCGGCGGCCAGGCCCTCTTCCTCGGTATCGAACCCGACGATCGGGGCGACCGGTCCGAACACTTCCTCACGCAGGATGCGGGACTGCGGCGGTAGCTCGCTGAGCACGGTGGCCGGATAGAACCAGCCGGGCCCGCCCGGAGCCTTGCCGCCGAGTTTCACCTCCGCGCCGGCCGCGACCGCATCGTCGACGAGTTCGGTGACGGTGTTCAGCTGGTCTTCGTTGATGAGCGGCCCCAGGGTGGTGGCCGGCTCGGCGCCGGGACCGAGCCTGTACTCCGACATGGCCGCCACCAGCTTCTCGGTGAACTCCGCGCGCACCGAGTTCTGCACGTGGAATCGGTTTGCGGCGGTACAGGCTTCGCCGCCGTTGCGCAGTTTCGCCAGCAGTGCCCCCTGGACGGCGGCATCCAGATCGGCATCGTCGAACACCACGAAGGGTGCGTTGCCGCCGAGCTCCATGGAGGTGCGCAGCAGCCCGTGCGCGGAGGCTTCGACCAGTTTCTTGCCGACGCCGGTGGATCCGGTGAAGGTGAGCTTGCGCAGCCGCGGATCGTTCAGCAGCGGGGCGGTGACGGCACCGGAACGACTGGTGGTGATGACCGACAGCACCCCGTCGGGCAGCCCCGCCTCGCTGCACAGTTCGGCCAGCGCCAGCATGGTCAGCGGCGTCTCGCTCGCGGGCTTGACGATCATGGTGCATCCGGCGGCCAGCGCGGGGCCGATCTTGCGGGTGCCCATGGCGAGCGGGAAATTCCACGGCGTGATGGCCAGGCAGGGTCCGACGGGCTGCTTGTGCACCAGGATTCGCCCGGTCCCGGCGGGCGCGTGCTGGTAGCGCCCGTGCACCCGCACGGCCTCCTCGCTGAACCAGCGGAAGAACTCCGCGCCGTATTTGACCTCGTTGCGGCTCTCGGGCAGCGCCTTGCCCATTTCGAGGGTCATCAGCAGCGCGAATTCCTCGGCCCGCGCGGTGATGGCCTCGAAGACGGCGCGCAGGATCTCCCCGCGCTGCCGCGATGGGGTGGCGGCCCAATCCGCCTGGGCCGCGGCGGCCGCGTCGAGGGCGCGCACGGCGTCTTCGGGAGTGGCGTCGGCGACTTCGACCAGGGTCTCCCCCGTCGCCGGATTGTGCACCGGGAAGGTCTTGCCGCCGGTGGCATCCAGGGGTCCGCCGATCCAGAGTTTCGTGGGAATGGACTCGAGTAGTTCGCGCTGCGACACCATGCCGACCAGCCTATGCCTGTCCGTTTCACGGAACCCTTCACTCCTGTAGGGTTCGCCGCGATTACCGGCGGTAGCTGGGTCTCGGCCCCGCGCGGACCCGCGAGTTACCTGTTGTTACCTGCGGGTCGCAGGCGAGGGTTGTACCCTCGGCGAACGTGAGCAGCGACATCACCGCATCGGCGGCCTGGCGGAAACTGCACGACCATCATGCGTCCATCGCGGGTCGGCATCTGCGTGATCTCTTCGCCGAGGACACCGAGCGCGGGCGTGAGCTGATCGTGCGGGTCGGCGATCTGCACATCGACTACTCCAAGCATCGGGTGACGCGCGAAACCCTGGATCTGCTGGTCGAATTGGCGGAGACCGCGGGGGTGGCGGAGCGGCGGGACGCCATGTTCGCGGGTGCGCGCATCAATACCTCCGAGGACCGGTCGGTCGGCCACGTGTGGCTGCGGCGTCCGTCCGGCGGTGATCTGGTCGTCGATGGCGAGCAGATCGACGCCGAGGTGCACGAAGTGCTCCGGCGCATGGGCGAATTCACCGATTCGGTGCGGTCCGGGCAGTGGCGCGGAGCGACCGGGGAGCGCATCGCCACGGTGGTGAACATCGGCATCGGCGGCTCGGATCTGGGGCCCGCCATGGTGTATCAGGGCCTGCGGCACTACGCCGACGCCGGCATCTCCGCCCGCTTCGTCTCGAATGTCGATCCCTCCGACCTGGTTTCGAAGCTGGCCGGTCTCGATCCCGCCACCACCCTGTTCGTGGTGGCCTCCAAGACCTTCTCCACCCTGGAGACCCTCACCAATGCCACGGCGGCCAGGCGCTGGCTGGTGGCCGCGCTCGGCGAGGACGCGGTGGCCAAGCACTTCGTGGCGGTCTCCACGCACGCGGATCGGGTGGCGGCCTTCGGGATCGACACCGCGAACATGTTCGGCTTCTGGGATTGGGTGGGCGGGCGCTACTCGGTCGATTCCGCCATCGGCCTGTCGGTGATGACGGTGATCGGCAAGGAGCGTTTCGCCGAGTTCCTGGCCGGCATGCACGCCGTGGACGAGCATTTCGCGAACGCTCCGCTGCACGAGAACGCCCCGGTGCTGCTGGGCCTGCTCGGGCTCTGGTACTCGGACTTCTTCGGCGCGGAATCGCGTGTGGTGCTGCCGTATTCGAACGATCTGGCGCGCTTCCCGGCCTATCTTCAGCAGCTGACCATGGAGTCGAACGGCAAATCGGTGCGCGCCGACGGCACCCCGGTCACCTCGCCGACGGGCGAGATCTTCTGGGGCGAGCCGGGCACCAACGGCCAGCACGCCTTCTACCAGCTGCTGCATCAGGGCACCCGGCTGGTGCCCGCGGATTTCATCGGATTCGCCCGTCCCACCGACGATCTGCCGACCATCGACGGCACCGGCAGCATGCACGACATCCTGATGAGCAATCTCTTCGCCCAGACTAAGGTGCTGGCCTTCGGCAAGACCGCCGAGGAGATCGCCGCCGAGGGCACGCCGCCGGAGACGGTGCCGCACAAGGTGATGCCCGGCAACCGCCCCTCGACGGCGATTCTGGCGCCCCAGTTGACGCCGTCGGTGCTCGGCCAGCTGATCGCCCTGTACGAGCATCAGGTGTTCGTGGAGGGCGCGATCTGGGGCATCGACAGCTTCGATCAGTGGGGCGTGGAGCTCGGCAAGCAGCAGGCGCTGGCGCTGGCTCCGCTGCTCACCTCCGCCGAAGATCCTGCCCCTCAGTCGGATTCGTCCACCGACGCGCTCATCCGCTGGTATCGCGACCACCGGAACTGATCACCAGTCGTCGATGGAGTACGGCTCCGGCTCGATCGCGGCCGGCGGGACGGCCGGAGTCGCGGCCGCCGGGGTCGCCGAATCCGGTTCGGCGACAGTCGCATCCGGATCGGGTGGCGGGCGCGTCACCAGCCGGAAGCCGATGGCGAGGGCGGCGACGAGCAGCACCCCGGCGATGATCAGGGCGGTGCAACCCGGCCCCAGCCCGACGTCGACCAGACCCCGGTAGAGGTATTCGTGCCGGTCCCGATAGGTGGCCCAGTCGGCGGCGAGCACGTGTACCGCGGGCCCCAGCCCGATGCCCGCGAGCAGCAGTGCGGCGGTGCGCAGTTCGGGCCGGGGCGTGGTGAGCCGGTACTGGCTGCCGATGGCGAGCAGCAGCCCGGCCCCGCCCCACACTCCCAGCCAGGGCAGGTAGATGTACAGACCGGGCAGCAGGTCCAGCGCGGTGAAGGCATCGACGCGACTGTCGAATTCCCCGCCCGCGAAGGGCGTGGGTTCCAGCCGCGTCTTCAGATAGCACTGGGTGAGGAAGGTTCCGGCCAGCGCCGCGGCGACCCCGGTCAGCAGTAGCGCGCCCAGCAGCCGGTCCGGCCGGTTCACCCGCGGACCGAAGCCATGGCGCGCGGCGGCGTGCGGACGGGCGACCACCGCGGAGAGCACCCCCACCACGCCCGCCAGCGCCGACACCCCGGTCAGGATGACGCTGAGCCAGAAGCGGACCAGCAATCCGGTCCGATCCAGGTGCAGGCTCTCGTCCAGCACCACCGATAGTTTCAGCGACGCCCAGAGCGCGTTGCCGAACAGCAGCCCGACGGCGACCGCGCCGGTACCGCGCACCAGTGCGGGCCGGAATCGCTTGCGCCACACCAGCGCTACCAGCAGCGCACCCACCAGCAGGATCGCCACGCCCGGCGGCAGGTAGACGAACGCGTCGAGGTACCAGGATTGGTAGCGGTCCTGCGCGTCGCCGACCGACATGGCGACCAGTTCGGCCAGGGCCAGCGTCGCGCAGAAGACCAGTAAGGCGGCGAAGGCCCGATCGACCACGGTTCCGGAATCACCGGCGGCGCCGGGACTTTCGTGAGCGGTGACCATGGCCTCCCCCGAGGTGGCGATGCGGAACCACCGTGCCTAGGGTTACCCGATCAATTGTGAATCGAATCGTCCTGCGGTGAAGCCGGTTCAGGCCAACCGCAGTCGCGCCAATTCGACTCGATTGCTGACCCCGAGCTTCGGGAAGGCCCGATACAGGTGGTGGCCCACGGTTTTGGGGCTCAGGAACAGCTGGGCGGCGATCTCCTTGTTGGTGGCCCCGACCGCGGCCAGCCGCACCACCTGGAGCTCCTGCGGGGTGAGCAGGGCGACCACATCGTTCTCGGGTTCGGGCACGGATCCCTCACCGGCGGCACGCAATTCCATCCGGGCGTGGTCGGCCCACGGGATCATGCCGAGCCGGTCGAAGGTCTCCAGGGCCTTGCGCAGATGCGTGCGGGCCTCGCCCATGCGGCGTTCGCGGCGCAGCCATTCGCCGTAGACGAGGGCGGTGCGGGCGTGGTCGTACCAGCGTTCGGCCGCGGCGTGCAGTTCCAGCGCGCGGGCGAGCAGCTCGCCGTCGCCCTTCAGCATGCCCTGGCAGCTGAGCAGCAGACCCTCGGCCCATCGACTGTCGATGGCCGCGGCCCACACCGTCATCTCGGCCAGCGCGTCGGTGGCGCGTTCGGGCCGGCGCGCACGCACGGCGGCTTCGACGAGATCGGAGAGCAGATCCAGCCAATGCCCGCGCGCTTGCAGCGGCACCTGATGCTGCGCCTCGAGCCGGGCCAGGGCCTGTTCGTGGCGGCCCGCGCCGAGATCGAGCAGCGCCAGCGCCCATTCGCAATGGGTGGCGTCGACGGCGCTGTGGTCGCCGGTCGCGCTGCGCAGATTGCGTTCGGCCAGTTCGCGGCAGCGGGTTTCGTCGCCTTGCAGCGCGGCGATGAGCGCGAGTACGGCTTCGGCGCCGGCGACCCGGTTGGGGTGGCCGATATCGGTGGCGATGCGGACCACCTCGGCGGCGATGACTTCGGCTTCGCGCAAGCGGCCCAGAATGAATTCGGCGGTGGCCAGGGTGCAGCCGATGGTGGGCCACCAGCCGATCATGCCGCGATCGCGCACCAGCTCGGAGAGTTCGGTCAATTGCGCACGGGCGCTGACCATATCGCCGATCAGCGCCGCCTGGAGCGCGAAAGCCATGCGCAGCGAGATCATTTCGAGCGGTACCGCCGGGGCGAACGCGACATTGGCCCGGATCATCGCGATGCCCTCGGCCAGGTCGCCTTCGAGGATGGCCATGCCGCCGCGCAGCGCGGACATCGGTATCTCCACCTGGTCGGCGGGCAGGGCGGCCAGCCGATCGTGGGCAACCACGCAGCCCGCGGCATCGCCGGCGGTCCAGGCGATGCGCCCGGCCTCGACGAGCAGCCAGGCGGCGCGGGCGGGTTCGACCTCCGCGACGTGTGCGGCCGCTTCCAGCATGAGCTGGTGGGCGCGGCGCAGCGACCCGTATTCGAATTCGATGAGTCCGCGGGTGCCCAGCACGCGGGCGCGTTCGCTGCGCCCGAGCGGCAGCCGTTCGGCCTCCTCGGCGAGGCGTCCCGCGCGATCGGTGTGGCCGCAGTAGGCGGCGGCCTCGACCGCGAGCACCAGGCGCCGGGCGCGGGTGGCCGGGTCGGGGGTGAGGCGGGCGGCGCGCTCCAGGGCGATGGCGGCCGAGGCGTGCCCGGTGCGTTCGCGAGCCAGTTCGGCGGCGGCTTCCAATGCGGCGGCGGCGGTTTCGTCGGGTCCGGTGCTGGCGGCGGCGAGATGCCAAGCGCGCCGGGCCGGCTCATCGCGGAGCACGGTGGCGAGCGCGGCGTGCACGGCCAGCCGCTGGGTGAACGAGGCCGCGTGATAGGCGGCGGAGCGCCGCAGCGGATGCCGGAAGGTGACGGTCTGCCCCGCGATCACCACCATGCCGGCCTGCTCCGCGCGGGCCAGCGCGTCGGCGCCGTGCCCGAGCAGTTGCAGGGCGTGCAGCACCAGGCCCAGGTCCCCGCTCTCCTCGGCGGCCACCACCAGCATGGCGATCCGCGCGCCGGCGCTCTCCCGCGCGATCTGCTGTTCGTAGCCCGATTGCAGCCGCACCGGCAGCGGCAGTGGTTCGGCGGGTGAGGCGTCGCGGTTCATGTGCGGGAATTCCAGCAGCGCCAAGGGGTTTCCGGCGGCTTCGGCGAGTACCCGGGCGCGCTGGTCGGGGGTGAGGCCGGGCCACCGATCGTGCAGCAGATCGGCGGCCGCGATGGCGTCGAGGGGGCCGAGTCGCAGTTCGGGCAGTCCCCCGGAGTCGAATTCGCGGCGGGCGGCGAGCAGCATGACGATGCCTTCCGCGCCGAGCCGGCGGGCCGCGAATCGCAGGGCGTCGGCGGAGGGGCGGTCTAGCCATTGGGCGTCGTCGATGAGGCAGAGCACCGGGCCGTCGGCGGAGAGTTCGGCGAGCAGGGTGAGGGTGGCGACGCCGATCAGGAAGCGGTCCGCGCCGTCGGAGGGGCACAGTCCGAGTGCGCCGCCGAGCGCGCGCTGCTGCGGGTCGGGCAGGTTGCCGAGGCGTTCGAGGGCGGGACCGAGCAGCATCTGAAGTCCCGCGAAGGGGAGTTCGGATTCGCTTTCGACGCCGGAACAGCGCAGCACTCGCCAGGCTCGGCCGGCCTGCTCCCGGGTGTATTGCAGCAGTGCGGATTTGCCTTCACCGGCGTCGGCGATGACTGCCAGTACGGCGCTGCGGCCGGCTTCGGCACCGCGGAGCAGAGTTCCGAGCTGCTGCACTTCGCGAAACCGACCGTACAGCACTTCGACAACCTAAGGGGCAGGCTCTACACGAGCAAATGGTCATTCGGACAATCCAGACAAAGACCCGGGAATTGGGGTCTGCGACACACGAAAAGGGAAGCGCGGGGTCTCGGAGAGATGTGCCTCCGAGACCCCGCCCGAGCGCTGCGGGGGTGCCCGCCGTTCCGGGGTCGCGGCGGTTGGGAACCGCGAGGGGACCGGACCGGCCGACCAGCGCTCAGCTCAGGGAAGCCACCGCACGCGCCGAGCCGGGCAGCCACGCAAGGCATATCCAATCGGCCGGCTGCGAATCACATGACTTCGGTTCGTGGGATCCGCCGCGGGTCTGCGAAGAGACGTCGAGCACACCGCGATCGGCGGCGGCGGGCAGGCGGATTGTCGAGCCGTACCGGACGATCTCACCCGGCGGTACCGGCCGATGAGCCGGAAAGACCGTGTCGATGGAGCGTTTCCGGCCGGGCGCGCGGTGGTAACGCTGATCGGCGGCATCGGCCCGCGTCGTTGCGTTCATACCCACCAGACGATCCTGGGGGGTGAAACGTGACAGGAGGTATCGGGCGAATGACCTAATGTGAGGGACCGGACAATCGGGGGATCGGCGGCGGGGGATGATCGAAAGGCTTTGAGCACCATGCTCTACGGCCGGGTAGCGGAGCTGCGGCGGATCGGTGATCTGCTCGATGCCGCCGCGGCCGGCCGGGGCGGGGCGCTGGCCGTGCTGGGCGATCCGGGCGAGGGGAAATCCGCGCTCTTGCAGCGCACCTCGGAGCTGGTGGACGGTTCGTGGCGGGTGCTGCGTTGCGCCGGGGTCGAGAGCGAATCCGAATTGCCGTTCGCCGGGCTGCAATTGCTGCTGTACCCGGTGCTGGATCGGGTGGACCTGCTCCCGGACAGGCATCGGGACACGCTGCGCCGGGCCCTTGGATTGAGTGCCGCCACGCCCATCGATCGATTCATGGTGGGGCGGGCGACCGTGGCGCTGCTGGCGGCGCTCGGGCCGGTGCTGTGCCTGATCGACGACGCGCAATGGCTGGATCGGCCGTCGGCGGACGCGCTGTCGTTCGCTGCGCAGCGCCTGCGCGGGGACGCGGCGCTGCTGGTGTTCGCGGCCCGCCCGCCCTACCCGCCGCAGGTGGCGGAGCGTATGCGGTTGACGCCCTTGGATCCCGGGCAGTCGCGGGCGCTGCTGGATGACGGATTCCCCGGGCTGCTGCCGGAGCGGCGGGAGCGGGTGCTGGCCGAGGCGGCCGGAAATCCCCTGGCGGTCTTGGAATTACCGCGCATGGATCTCGACGCGTACCCGGTGGGGCCGTTGCCGCTGCCGGAGCGGCTGCGGCTGGGCTATCAGGCCCATATTGCCGCGCAGTCGAAAGCGGCCCAGGTGGCGCTGCTGGTCGCTGCGGCGGAGGAGAGCGGTGACGCGCGGGTGGTGCGGGAAGCCCTGGCGCGGCTCGGCCTGGACGACCATGCGCTGGTGGAGGCCGAGAACTCCTGCATGGTCACGGTTTCCGGGAATACGGTGGCTTTCCAGCATCCGCTCAAACGGTCGGCCGCCTACCAGCTGGCGCCCTTCACCGAGCGGCTGGCCGTGCATGCCGCCCTGGCCGAAACCCTCGCGTTCGATCCGGACCGGCAGGCCTGGCATCTCGCCTTCGCCACCCCCGCTCCGGACGAAAAAGTCGCCGCCACTTTGGAATCCGCGGCAGATCGGGCATACGACCGGGCCGCGTACGCCGCCGCGGCTTCGGCTTTCGAACGGGCCGCCAATCTGAGTCCGGATCGAATTCGGCGGGGCGCCCGGCGGATTCGCGCGGTGGAGGCGCTGGCCGATGCGGGCCGCCCGGAGCAGGCGCTGACTACCGCCGACCGCATCGATTTGGCCGCGTTGGCGACCGTGGACCGCGCCGGCATGCGAAATCTGCGGGCCCGCTTGGCCTTCGAATACGGTTCCATCGCCGCCGCCTACGAACTCTCGACCAGCGCCGCCGACGAACTCGCCCCCACCCATCCCGAACAGGCCGCACTGGCCTGTATGGACGCCGCCCGCGCCGCCTGGACCACCGGTGACCGGGCTGCCGCGCAGGCGGCGGTGGAGCGGATGCGGGGACTCGACCTGGATGAGTCGTGGCAGCCGCTGCTCGCCGCGGTCGAGGGCCCGAACCTGTTGTTCACCGGGCAGTTCGAGGCGGGCGCGACGGCCATTCGCGCGGCCGTGGCGGCCCGGCACGACCTCCCCGATCCGGCGGTGCGCTTCCTGCTGGGCCTGCTGGCCGCGCTCACCGGCGATACCGACGACGCCCACGATGTGCTGCGCGAGGTGGTGGCGTCCTACACCGCGCGCGGCATGATCTGCCGGACGCCCGCCGTGTACGCCTCACTGGCCACCACCCAGCTGCTCATCGGCGATTTCGAAGCCGCCGAGACCTCCTGCTCGATTGCCGCCCAGACCGCGGAGGCGTCCTGTCTGGACGTCACCCGCATCACCGAGGATGGCGGGCTGCCCAACCGCGTGCTGCACGCGGAATCGATCCTGGCCGTGCTCATGGCGATTCGCGGCGAGGCGGACCGCTGCCGGGAACTGACCGACCGCCAGGCGCACCGGGCCGAGCGCGGCCGCAACACCATCGACGCCGCGCACTGCGAATGGGCGCTACTGCTCCTGGATCTCGCGCAGGGCAATTTCGAGGCCGCCGTGCACCGCGGTGAAACGCTGGGCACGGGACCGCTACGCCCCCTGGGCCAATGGCCGCACCTGCTCGCCGACCGTGTGGAAGCCGCGGTGCGCCTGCGTACCCCGGACCGCGCGGCCGAACCCCTCTCCGCGCTGGCCGCTTTCGCCGATGCCACCGGCACCACCTGGATCCGAGCCTTGAGCCTGCGCTGCCGAGCCCTGGTCGACGGCGACCCCGCCCGCTTCGAACAGGCCCTCGCCCTGCACGCCGCCGCCAACCGCGGTTTCGACCACGCCCGCACCCAGCTCCTCTATGGCGAATGGCTACGCCGCAACCGCCGCCTGCTGGCCGCGCGCACCCACCTGCGTTCCGCCGCAGCCGATTTCGAGCGGCTCGGCGCCCGCCCGTGGGCCGATCGCGCGAACGCCGAACTCTCCGCCGCCGGCTCCGCGCAGCACCGCACGACAGACCGGCGATTCCGGAGCTCCGGCGACCGGACCGACTCCAAGGGTTCCTGCGTATCGGCTGATCGAGGCGGTGTGGCGGGCCGGTACCCGAGTTCCGCCGACTGCCGCTCGAACCCGGATCCGGGCGGGGCAGGGGCGGCGGTGAACGGGCTCGCCGCGGCCGGCGGCGCACGCGTCTCTACCACGGCGGGCGGGCCGGATCGGGGGAACGCGAGCATCACCACACCTGGAACAAGCGAGGTGCTGGACGGGTTGACGCCGCAGGAGACGCAGGTGGTGCGCTTGGCGGCGCGGGGCGCTACCAATAACGAGATCGGGGCGCGGTTGTCGATCAGTCCGAAGACGGTGGGGCATCACCTGTATCGGGCATTCCCGAAGCTGGGGGTGCGGAGCCGGGTGGAGCTCGCGCGGCTGGTGCCGATCGAAGAGGAGTAGTCCGTGGTGCGGCTTTACGGGCGGGATCGGGAAGAGCGGTGGATCGCACGGTTGTCGGCCGCAGGGTCGAGCGGGCGCAGCGGGGCGGTGGCGGTCGTCGGTGAACCGGGGGCCGGGAAGTCGGTGCTGCTGGAGCGGGCCGCCGCGGCGGCTGATGCCTCTTGGCTCGTATTGCGTTGCGTGGGTATGGAATCCGCGGCCGAGCTGCCGTACTCGGGGTTGCGGCGGCTGCTCGAACCGGCGCTGGAGTTGTTGCCGAGGTTGCCGCGGCCGCAGGCACTGGCGCTGTCGAGCGCGTTGGGACTGGGTGCGACGGAACATCCGGAGCGGTTCCTGGTGGGCTTGGCGACGCTGTCGCTGCTGGCCGAAGTGTCGGCGCGCGGCCCCGTGCTGTGCCTCATCGACGATGCCCAATGGGTGGATCGCGCCTCCCTGGACGCCCTGCTGTTCACGGCGCGGCGGCTCGACGCGGAGGGCGTGGTGATGATCTTCGCGGGCCGCCCGGAATTCACCGCGCCGGGCTTGGATGTGCTGGTGCCGCCGCGGCTCGACGGCGATCAGACTCGCGCCCTGCTGGCCGAGCGAATCCCCGACCTGCCCTTCGAGATCCGCGAGCGGGTGATCGCGGAGTCGGGTGGCAATCCGCTGGCGCTGCTGGAGCTTCCGGGCATGAACCTGGACGCGCCGCCGGTGGGCCCGCCGACCCTGTCCGAACGCCTGCGCTCGGGTTTCCAGGAGCACATCGCGCATCTGCCGGAATCGACCCGGCTGGCGCTGCTGATCGCGGCCGCCGACGAATCCGGGTCGCTCGGCCTGGTCCTGCGGGTACTGGCGGCGCTGGGTTCCGGCGCGGAGCCGCTCGCCGACGCCGAACGCACCGGCATGATCACCGTCAGCGGCCAGTCGGTGCGCTTCCGGCATCCGCTGGTGCGCACCGCCGCCTATCGCCTGGCCGCGGAACCCACCCGGACCGCGGTGCACGCGGCGCTCGCCGACGCCCTGGACGGCGATCCGGACCGTCGCGCCTGGCATCTCGCCTTCGCGACCACGCGACCGGACGAAAACGTCGCCGCCGCACTGGAATCCGCTGCTCGCCGGGCCACCGACCGCACCGGCTACGCGGCCGCCGCGAGCGCCTGGGAACGGGCCGCGCAATTGACCCCGGATCCGGCCGAACGCGGCAGAAGACTGGTGTCGGCCATCGAAACCGCTTGGGACGCCGGCAGATTCCAGCGCGTACGCCGTCTGGCCGCAGCCGCCGAGCCGTACACCCGCGAGCCGGAGCGCTGGTCGCGAATCGCGAAAATGCTGGGCAATATCGAATTCGACCTCGACTACCTGCGCAACGCCTATCACCTCTTCGTCGACGGCGCGGCCCGGATCGCCGGCCGGGAACCGGAATTCGCGGCCGTCCTGCTGCTCGACGCCAGCCGCGCCGCCTGGACCCTGGGCGACCTGGACGGACTGCGCACGGTGCTGGAGATGCTGCGCGCCCTGCCGCCCGGGTTGGACCGTGATGTCATGATCGCCGCCGTGGACGGCACCCTCGGTCTCTACGAACCGGACCCGGCCCGCGGAATCGCCCTGCTGCGCGGCAATTTCACCACTGTCGACCGGCTGCGCCACCACAATCCGAGCCTGCGCTTCTCCCTCGGCCTGCAAGCCCTGCTGGTCGGCGCGGTCGACGAGGGCCGCGCCATCCTCACCGAAATCGCCGACGAGTACCGCACGCAGGGCCGCCTGGCCTGGTTGTCCTCGGTCGAATTGTCCGCGGCCCTGATCGAATTCCTGGCCGGCGGCTTCCGCGAGGCGGAGGCGCTCACCGTCGAGGGCAAACGCCTGGCCCTGGATATCGACCAGCCCGGCCGCGTCGCCATGGCCGATTCCATCCTGGCTCTCACCGCCGCCGTGCGCGGTGCGGAGTTGCCGTGCCACGAGCTGATCGCGAGCGTCCGCGCCTCGAACGCCCCCGAGGTCAATGCCATGCATTTCGCGCGCTGCGAATGGGCGCACGCGCTGCTCGATATGGGTTACGGCCGTTACGATTCCGCCTTGGACCGCCTGGAGGAACTCGATCGCGGCCCAATGCGCGGTCACGCCCAATGGCTACCGGCGCACGCCGACCGGGTGGAGGCCGCGGTGCGCACCGGGCAGACCGAGCGGGCGAAGGCGGCGCTGGCGGAATTGGAGAAGTGGGCGGCTGCCCTGGACGAACCGTGGGCCGAGGCGCTCATGCTACGCGGCCGGGCCCTGATCACCGGCGATGGGACCGCCTTCACGCGCGCGCTGGAACTGCACGCCCGTCAGGAGCGCTGGTTCGACCGCGCCCGCACCGGGCTGCGCTACGGCGAATGGCTGCGCAGACAGCGCCGGCAGGCGGAGGCCCGCATCGAATTGCGGGAAGCCTTCGAAACTTTCGAGCGCCTGGGCGCGCGGCCCTGGGCCGATCAGGCCCGCACCGAACTGCGGGCGGTCGGCGAGTCCGCGGTCCCCGACGCGGGCACGCCGGCGGAGGCCCTCAGCCCGCAGGAATTGCAGGTCGCTCGGATCGCGGCGGCGGGCGCGACCAACAAGGAGATCGGCGCGCGCCTGTTCATCAGCCCCAAGACGGTCGGTCACCACCTGTCGCGGGTCTTCCGGAAGCTGGGCGTCTCGAATCGAGTGGAGCTGGCCAGGCTCGACTTGGGTTGAGTCGTAACGGCGTTCATTCAGGCCGCGTACGGCTTGCGGGTGGCGCGACCACCTTTGGACATGCCGGTCGGACGGAGCAATCCGAACAGGCCCTTCATCTTCACGAAGGTCACCGGCGGGCTGGAGCTGACCCATTCCTTGTAGGCGACCGCCCGGCGGCCGGTCAGCAGGAAACGGCCGGGAGTGTCGTCGTAGCGGGTGAATTGAACGACCGCGTCCTTGCGGCCGAGGCTCACGGGCTGATGGAAGTAGCCGAACCGGAACGGCTTCGGCACCCCGCCGCGCAGTTCGCGGGCGATCGAGTCGGCGGCGTGCGCACCGCTGGGAATGCCGCTCTGGCAGGTGCCGTGCAGCGTGCCCCAGGCTTGGCGAATGGCGGCCGCGTCGCCGATCGCGTAGATATCGGGATGGGTGAGCGCACGCAGGGTGGGATCTACGGCGATGACACCCCTTGCGTCCGTGCCGATTCCGGAGGCGGCCGCGAGGCCGGGCACTTTCACGCCGGTGGTCCACAGCGTGAGATCCGAAGGCAGCAGGCCGGTTCCGCCGATCTCGACCGCATCCGGCAGCACCTTGGTGACGCGTCCGCTGCGCGCGGTCACCCCGAGGCGGCCGAAGGCCCGGTGCATGTGGGCGCGCGCCCGGGGGCCCATCATGGCGCCGGGTTCGCCATCGGTGACCAGTGAAACCCGCAGCGCCGGATAGGCTTCCGCGAACTCGGTGGCCGCTTCGACCCCGGTGAGGCCGCCGCCGCAGACGGTGATCCGGCTGTCGCCGCGAAGTTCGGCCAGCCGCCGCGCCACCCGCGCCGCGTCCTGTGGCGAGTTGAGCGTGAAGGCGTGCTGATCGGCGCCGGGCACCGTCGAGGTGTCGGTGCGGCTGCCGAGCGCGTACACCAGGGTGTCGTATTCGATGCCGCGCACCTGACCGAGCGTTTCGACGGTCAGCCGCCGGGTCTCGGTATCGATCTTCGTGGCTGTGCCGCAGACGAATTCGATGCCGGTATCGTCCAGCAGCTCCTCGATGAGCAGATCCGCGCGCGTGTGCCCGGCGGCGTGGGAGTGCAGCCGCAGCCGCTCGGTGAATCGCGGCGAGGGGTTGACGAGCGTGATGAAGACATCGTCGTGTGCGCGCAGGCGGCGCGCCAGGCGGGTGGCGCACGTCATTCCCGAGTATCCGGCGCCGAGGACGACGACGTGATGGTTGATGCTCACGGTCAAGACGTTATTTCCCGTGGCAGGCCGGGGGTATCGGGCAGATGACCCTATTGCGTGAGCGGCGGTCCGGAACCGTCAGTGCGGGAGCAGATCCGCGAGCGCCTCGTCCAGGGTGGGGTACCGGAACCGGAAACCGGCCTTGCGCAGCACTTCCGACGTGGCGTACCGACCGGTCAGACCCAGCGCCGGGTCGGTGCGCAGGAACACCGCGCCGATGCTGAGCGCCCAGGCGGGCGTCGGCGGTGACCAGGGCCGATGCAGCTGCCGCCGCAGGGTGGTCATCAATTCCCGATTCCGGACCGGGAATTCGGTGGCCGCCACCACTACACCGTCCGGAAGCGTGACCCGCGGATCGAGTCCGAGCCCCGCCCGCACGATGGCCAGCCAATCGTCGAGGTGAATCCAGCAGAACCACTGCCTGCCGTTGCCGACGCTGCCGCCCAGCCCGGCCTTGGTCAGCGCGGCCAGCCGTTTCAACGCGGGCGCATCCGGATCCAGCACGATCGAGGTGCGAAGGATCGTGTGATGCCGGGTATTCGCCCCCGCGAACGCCCGCTCCCAAGGCTCGGCCACCCCGGTCATCTGCGGCAACCCCGGCACCGGCAGCGGCGTCGTCTCGGTGCACCGGGTCTCCCCCGCATCCGCCCAGATTGCGGTGGTACTGGCCTGAATCCAGTAGTCCAGCGGCCGATCCAGGGTCTTGGATGCCTCCACCAGCGCCCGCGTCGAATCCACCCGGCTGTTGCGCAACTCGGCGATATTCCGCTCGGTAGGCCGGCAGTCCACCAACTTCCCGGCCAGATTGATCAACGCGGTCGGCCCCGGATTCCGCAGCGCCGCAACCCAATCCCCGACGGTCTGCCCATCCCACTCGTACTGCTCGTAAGGCAAGGCCGTATCCCGGCGCCGGGTGAGAATGCTCACCCGATGCCCCCGGCAGGCCAGGTCGGCGGCGAGGATCCGCCCCAAAGTCCCACTCCCACCGGCGATCACAACCGACAGCGCCCCCTCCCCCGGCGTCAACCCGGCCAACCGCGCCAGCCGTGCGAACGCCGTATGCGCGTCCCGCTGCAAGTCGTCCCCGGCAACCCGCCGGAAGACCGGAGCCGACGCCCCACCGAAGGTGAGCTGCTGCACCACCTCGGTCCCGCCGTCCCGCGGCGTCAACACCCACCGCATCCGCATCGTCCCCACCGGCTCCGGCTGTTCGATGCCGATCTCCCGCCCCGGCACATAGGTCGAGATCACGAACGGCTCGGCCAGCCGCCGGTGCACCGCCTTCGAAACCCGCCCCCGCGGCAGATAATCCCCGCGCGCCTCCACCGCCGGCTCACTGTGCAAACTCACCGCCGCCACAGCCGGATTCCACTCCGGCCACCGCCGCGGATCTCCCAGCACCGCCCACAGACGCTCCGGCGGCAAGGCGATGAACTGGGAGTACGACGTTGTACGAGGCATGCCCCGACGCTAATCCGCGGCGCCGCCCGCCGGGAAGCGTGGGCTTGCTCTCAGCCCCGGTGTGTCGTCAGCTGATGGACAGGGGTGCGGTCCGGAAGTGGTGGCCCTTGGCGTCGCAGGTGATACCGCCGCCGCCGCGACCGGCGCGGCCGCCCACACAGGTCACGCCGGCGTAGGTGATGCGGGTGCCGTCGTACACGTTGCCGTCGGGGCGCGGGACGTCGGTGATCCAGCGGCTGCCGGGGCGGCCGTGCGGGCCGGCCAGGCCGAAGGTGGGGTGCGCGGGCAGGAAGGCCATGTCGATGACGACGTCGTTGACCGGGATCACGCCCCAGAGGGTGCCGCCGGCCGGAATGTCGCATCCGACATCGCCATTGGCGTGGATGGCGCAGTAGGCGGCGTTGTACCAGTCCGCGAAGTAGACGGTGTCGCCGTCCATGAACAGCGCGGGATCGACGTCGATGGGTTCGGCGGAAGCGGTTCCGGTGCCGGCCACGACCATGGCGACCGCGGCCAGCGCCGCTCCGGCGAATGCGCGTGCTTTCATGATCGGCCAGTTTAGGAAGCGGGCGGTTCGGAGCGTATCGGGCAACCGCCCCATTTCACGACGTGGCGGTGCCGGGCCCGGGCGGCTGAGCCCACACCTCGCCGATCGGGGTGATCTCGGTCGGCGCGGGTGCGGGGAGCGGTGGCACGGTGCGCGAGAAGCGCGGGGCGGGAGCGGGTTGGAGTATGCCGTCGAGTTCGATGAGGGCGCCGCGGGCGCGCAGATGGTCGTCTCGGGTGGCGTCGGCGAAGCTGCGGATCGGGGTGACGCAGGCGTCGACGCCGTCGAAGAGTTCCGCCCATTCGGCCTGGGTTCTGCTGCGGAACTTCTCGGTGAAGATCTTGCGCAGGATCTCTTGGCCGTTCGGATCCATTTGGTGTGGAAGGGATTCCGAGGACAGTTCGAGCACGCGGAGCAGTTCGGCGTAGAACTGTGGTTCGAAAGCTCCGACGGCCAGGTATTCGCCGTCGGAGGTCTGGTACGTGTCGTACCAAGCCATTCCGGTGTCCAGCAGGTTGCTGCCGCGCTCGTCGGACCAGTAGCCGCCCTGGTTCAGCGCCCAGATGGAGTGCGCGATGGTCAGCACGCCGTCGACCATGGCGGCGTCGATGATCTGGCCTTGTCCGGAGCGTTCGCGCTCGTACAGGGCGGTGACGATGCCGAGCACCAGGAAGACCGAACCGCCGCCGTAATCGCCGAGCAGGTTGATCGGCGGGACGGGGCGTTCCCCCTTGCGGCCGATGCCGTGCAGCGCGCCGGTGAGCCCGATGTAGTTGATGTCGTGCCCGGCCTGCTGCGCGCGCGGGCCCTCCTGACCCCAGCCGGTCATGCGGCCGTAGACGAGCCGCGGGTTGCGGGCCTGGGCCTGCTCCGGCCCGAGGCCGAGCCGTTCGGCCACGCCCGGGCGGAAGCCCTCGATCAGTACATCGGCCTTCTCGACCAGCCCGAGCACCTTCTCGATATCGTCGGGATGCTTGAAATCGGCCTCCACCACGCGCCGCCCGCGCAGTTGCGCCCGCATCGGACCGTGACCCGACCGATCGCCGGGCCGCTGCACCCGGACCACGTCCGCACCGAGATCGGCGAGCATCATGCCCGCGTGCGGACCGGGCCCGATGCTGGCCAGCTCGATGACCCGGACCCCGTCCAGCGGACCTTTCGTCGCACCCATTCGGGCACCCCCTGAGAATTCGGCGGATTTCCCAGAAGTAGAACACGTTGCAAATCGCTCCGCCATCGACAAGTCGCCCGGTTTCCGCTCGCGCATCTAGGCTCACTGCATGAGCGAATCGGCACTGCCACGCGGTATCGGCGCACCGGCCACACGCGCCCTCACCGGCGCCGGATACACCCGTCTGGAGCAGCTGGCCGGCGTGCCCGAAGCCGCGCTGCTGGAGTTGCACGGCGTCGGGCCCAAAGCCATCCGGATCCTGCGCGAGGAGCTTGCCGCCCAGGGTCTCGACCTGGGCTGAAAGCCTGTTTCAGGAAAGGTAGGCGCGCTCGAGGATCGCCTCGGTGTCCACGCCGACCGGCAGGGTGCCGAAGGCGATACCCCAGTCGCCGCCGAAACGGCTGCCGCAGAAGGCATCCGCGATGGCCGCGTGGCCGTGCCGGACCAGCTGCGCGCCCTGCAAGACCAGCGCCATCAGCTCGATCACCCGCCGCGCGCGGTATTCGATATCGGCGAAATCGGTAAGCTCCTTGCCGATTCGGTCGATGGCCTCGTCCAGGTAGCGGTTCGCGCCGCGGGCCAGGTTCACCTCGTCGAAGAAGGCTTCGACCGTCTCGGGCTGCCGGCCCATGGCGCGCAGGGCATCCAGCGCCGCCACATTGCCCGACCCCTCCCAGATGGACATGAGCGGGGCCTCGCGGTAGAGCCGCGGCATCCCCGATTCCTCCACATACCCGTTGCCGCCCAGGCATTCCAGGGCTTCGGCGGCGTGCGCGGGGGCGCGCTTGCACACCCAGTACTTGGTGACCGCCAGCGCGATGCGGCGCAGCGCCGCCTCGGCCGGATCGCTCGACGCCCGGTCGGTGGCGCCGGCCAGCCGCATCATGACGGTGGTGGCGGCATCGGATTCGATGACCAGATCGGCCAGCACATTGCGCATGGCGGGCTGATCGATCAGGTTCTTGCCGAACGCCTTTCGATGCCGGGCGTGATGCACCGCGTGCACCACACCGGCGCGCATCCCGGTGGCGGATCCGATCACGCAGTCCAGCCGCGTCATGTTCACCATCTCGATGATGGTCTTGACGCCCGCGCCCTCCGCGCCGACCAGCCAGCCGGTGGCGTTCTCGTATTCGATCTCGGAGGAGGCGTTGGACTTGTTGCCCAGCTTGTCCTTGAGCCGTTGCAGGCGAAGGGGATTGCGGCTGCCGTCGGGCAGCACCCGGGGCAGCAGGAAGCAGGACAGGCCGCCCGGCGCCTGGGCCAGCGTCAGGAACATGTCCGACATCGGGGCCGAGGTGAACCATTTGTGGCCGACGATGCGGTACGTGCCGTCGGATTGCGGTGTGGCCGTGGTGGTATTGGCGCGGACGTCGGAGCCGCCCTGCTTCTCGGTCATGGACATGCCCGCGATGAGACCGGACTTGGTGGACGGTTCACGCAGGCCGAAGTCGTATTCGCGGGAGGTGAGCAGCGGCTCGTACCGCGCCGACAGTTCCGGATTGTGGCGCAGCGCCGGAATCACCGCGTAGGTCATGGAGATCGGGCACATGTGGCCGGCGTCGACCACGCCCCAGGTGTAGAACTTGGCGGCGCGGGCGGCGTGCGCGCCCGGACGGTCATCGGCCCACGGGGAACCGTGCAATCCCTGCGCCACAGCGACATTCATCAATTCGTGCCAATACGGGTGGAACTCCACCTCGTCGACGCGATTGCCGAAGCGGTCGTGGGTGTGCAGCACCGGCGGGTACTGGTTGGCGAGCACCCCCCACTCCTGCGCCATGGCTCCGCCCGCGAGCGCGCCGAGGTCCCGGACCTCCTGCTCGGCCCACCCCGCGCCTTCCCGGTGCAAACCCTCGATCAGCGCGGGATTGCGGGAATTGTCGAACGGGACGATGTCCGGCACCTGGTTGAACACATCATGGGTGTGCATGGGAACTCCTATTTCCGAGGCGGCGCGGCGTCATCGCCGGGCACGCCGAGTGCGCGCAGCGCGAAAGCGACGAGTTCGGGGACCACCGACTCGCTCTGTAATTGTTCGGCCAGCGGCCCGACCAGCACCTCGCCGATGGCGCCGACCAGCGCGGTGGCGCTGGTGCGCGGATTCTGCGGCGGCAGTTGACCTTTTGCCACGCCCTCGGCGATGGCGTGCTCGTAGATCTCGGCGAAGGCGCGGCGGAACCGCAGGCGTTCGGTGTCGACCGCGGCGTCCACCGGTTCGGCGAGCAGGACGTAGGCCAGTTTGGGATTCTTCAGCGCGCGGCCCGCGAACGTCTCGACCGCCGCCGTAACCCGTTCGACCACACCGCGTTCCGAAGCGGCCGCTTCCGGGTCTCGGTCCGCAGCGGTGCCACCGCCCGCGGCGGCGACCGCGGCGACCTCGCGGGTGACGACTTCCCGGAAGACGGCGGTGACCAGTTCGGCCTTGCCGCTGAAGCTCTTGTAGACGGTGCCGGTGGCGACGCCCGCTTCGGCGGCGACCGCGGCCACCGAGAGCCCGGCGTAGCCGTCGCGGGAGAGCACGGTCATGGCGGCCCGCACGATCGACCCCGCCTGGGCGTCGAGGCGGGCCTGCACGGCGGGTGTTCTCCGGTAGGCCACGAAAGAAGTGAACCATAGATTCATTTCTTGACGCCACCCCTGATTTACGGCGTATGGTCGAGCTCGTGAGCGTACGAGTGGAGCGCAAAGGCCCCGTCTACACCGTCATCCTGCACCGCCCCCAAGCCCGCAATGCCGTGGACGGCCCGACCGCGCAAGCCCTCGCCGACGCCTTCCGGGAATTCGACGCCGACCCCACCGCCGCGGTGGCCGTGCTCTGGGGCGAGGGCGGCACCTTCTGCGCCGGCGCCGACCTCAAGTCCCTCGGCACCGAACGCTCCAACCAGGTCACCGAGGACGGCGACGGCCCCATGGGCCCCACCCGCATGCGGCTCTCCAAACCCGTCATCGCCGCCGTCTCCGGTTACGCGGTCGCGGGCGGCCTCGAACTCGCCCTCTGGTGCGATCTGCGAGTCGCCGAGCAGGACAGCACCTTCGGCGTCTTCTGCCGCCGCTGGGGTGTGCCGCTCATCGACGGCGGCACCGTCCGGCTGCCCCGTATCATCGGCACCGGCCGCGCCATGGACCTGATCCTCACCGGCCGCGCCGTCAGCGCCACCGAAGCCCTCCAGATCGGCCTGGTCACCCGTGTCGTGACCGCGGGCGAATCCCGCTCCGCCGCCGAACAACTCGCCGCCGAACTCGCCGCCCTCCCGCAAACCTGCCTGCGCTCGGACCGCATGTCCGTCCTCGAACAGGACGGCCTGGAGGAACCGGCGGCCATCGCGAACGAACTCCGGCATGGCCTGAAGGCCCTCTCCGACGGGGCCTTGGACGGGGCCGCGCGCTTCGCCTCCGGCGCGGGCCGCCACGGAGCCTCCGCCTGACCGCGTTTTCCCGAGTACCGGCCGGTACGCTGCCTGGGCGATGCATCGGTTGAGTGTGGTGGACGAAATGTTCCTGCGGGCGCATCGGGGTATGGGAACCCCGATCGTGTTGCAGGGACTTTGGCGTACCGCCGAACCGGTGGAGACGGAGCTGCTGACGCGGGTGCACTACGCGCTGCGGCACGGGCCGTTGGGGCGGCGGGTGGTGCGGCCCCTGGTGCCCGGCGCTCGCCCGCGCTGGGCGATCAACACCCAGGCGCATCCGCTGGAGCTGACCGAGGCGCCGATTCCCGTTGCCACACTGCTGGATTGGGCCGACCGGCTGGGTGCGGACCTGAATCCGGAAGCCGGTCCGGGCTGGCGGCTGGCGGCCGCGCACTTGGACGACGGCGGCTGCGTTGTCGCGCTGACCTGTTCGCACGCGCTGGCCGACGGCCGCGCGGTGGCGCTCGCCGTCGATCACGCGCTGGCGGGCACTCCGCTCGCGGCCCCCATAGCGCCACGGTCGGATTGGGCCGATGCGCGGCGGCTATGGCGGACCGTGCTCGGCGGTACCGCGCGCGCCCTGCGACACGGCCTGCCGCCCCGCCCCGCTCCGGCGATCGAACGGCGGGCGCGTTCGACGAGCACGGACTCCAGCGCCCCGGCGACGCACAGTGCGGCGCTCCAGATCTCGGTACAGGACTGGAATCGCGCGGCGGTGACCCGGGGCGGGACCGCCAACAGCTTGTTCGTGCACTTCATCGCGAACCTGCTGTGGGACACCGGCTTCACCGGGGACGCCATCGCCGCGAGCCTGCCGGTCGATACCCGCGACGAGCCGCGCGTGGACAATGACATGGCCATGACCGAGGTGTCGATCGGGCGGGACGACACCCCCGCCACCCTGCGGCGCAAGGCCCGCGCCGCGTACGAGCATCGAATGACCGCTCCCGGCGGGATTCCCGAGGAGATCCTCCAGGTCGTCCCCGACCGGTGGGCCTACGCGCTGGCCAAGGGCGCGGGCGAGCGAGACATCCTGTGCAGCAATATCGGGAGTCTGCCGGATTCGCTGCTGTCGCTGGGGCCGCATCCGTGCACCGGGGTGGCGGCACGCGCCATCCACCCGGGGTTGCGGGCGGATCGGCTACCGCGCACCCGGCTGTCCGGCTACCTGACCCGTATCGCCGACACCTATACGCTGGCGCTGGTCAGCCTGGATCCCGACGCGGTCCCGAGCTCCGCGCACCTGGCCGAACTGACGCGCCGGGCCTTGGCCGAGCTGGGCCTGACGCCCGTCGCCACCTGGTGATCACACCAGCGCCGGAATGTGCACCCCCTGCCAGGCAAGGCGTTTGGCGCGCTCGGGGTCGTACTCCACCCGCGCCGGATAGTCGATGATCATCGTCGCCCGGTCGGCCTCGGTGTAGGCGGGCCAGTTCGGCAGCGGAGACCCCTTGCGCGCGAACGACAGCCAGTTCTCCTGGAACTGCTCCGATACCGCGCGAAAACCACGGTGACCGCCCATGGCGGTGAGGGTGCGGCCGATCGGCGTGCCGACCGCGCCGAAGACCGGGATCAGATCCAAGGCGTGGGTAGCGCCGAAACCGGCGAGGCGGATCGCGCGCGGCGCGAAATCGAATCGATAGGCGTAGGTGGGCGCATACCGGCTGTGCCCCTCCATGATCCGTACCGCGGGCCGCCAGAAGGTGAAGTCTCCGCCCATGCGGATCGCCACCCGTTTCCCCGGGAAGCCGGGATACGCCGCCACCACGCGTGCCTCGACCGAATCGGCGCTGCCTTCGAGCGCCTGATGCAACCGGCCGGGCGTGGTCGGCAGATGCTCACCGAAATTCGGGTAGGCCGAATCGTCCTCGCGCCCCGGCCCGTCGGCTTCGGGATGCCGCAGCAGCCAATGCATGCGATCGGCGGTGGTCGGCAGGGTGTCGTCGAGGCGGCTGAAGAGCGTGCCCTCGTCCCGATTGGTGCCGATGATGAGCGGCACCCGGTGCGCGTTCCCGCCGACGATGGCGTCGATGGGCGCTTGCGGCAGGTAGTCGCCGTCCACGGTGGGCGCGATCGGGAAGATCCCGGGCTGATCGCGCAGGATCGCGTTCACGGTCCGGTCCACGGCGCGGCGGATATCGTTCGCGCCCGCGGCGAGCAGGGTCGCGGCCTCCTCCCCGGGTGCAGCGCCGAGCCGTTCCACGCAGCGCCGCGCGAACAGGCGCGCATCGGCTCGGCTGCTGCCCCAGTCGGCGGGCGGACTCTGCGAGATGGCGCGATGGAACAGCCCGGCCGCGGCCGGGGTGGCCAGCAGGGCGAGCACCGCGTGCGCCCCGGCGGATTCGCCGAAGATGGTGACATTGTCCGGGTCGCCGCCGAACGCGGCGATATTGCGCCGCACCCATTCCAGCGCCGCCACTTGATCGCGCAGGCCGAGGTTGGCATCGAATTGATGTGCGGGCGTGGAGAATTCGCTGAAATCCACGTATCCGAAGGCACCGAGCCGGTAGTTCACCGAAACCACGATGACGTCGCCGCGCAGCGCCAGCCGCGATCCGGAGTACAAACCCAGCGCGGAGGTGCCGATCACGTATCCGCCGCCGTGAATGAAGACCATGACCGGACGCGGCGCCGAAGCCGGCTCGCTGGGCGCCACCACATTCAGGGTCAGGCAGTCCTCGCCCGTCGGCTGCTGCCGCCGCGGTCCGAGCTGCGCGCCGCTGCGATGCTGCATTGCCGCATAGCCGAATTGGGTCGCGTCCCGCACGCCGATCCACGGCTGGACCGGTTGCGGAGCGCGAAACCTCAGCTCTCCCACCGGGGGTGCGGCGAAGGGAATGGACCGCCAGCGCAGAACGCGGCGGCCACGGAGACCGCGGACGACACCGTCGGCGGTCTTGATATCAGTCGTTGCCACCATCGACCTCGGAATCAGACGTGCTGAGAGTGTGGTGGTTCCATGCCACCATCAATCGATGGTAAACCTCGGGCTCCGGACAATTCGGAGCTTCGGCGTGCGGCGGACGGCCGGTGCCGGGCGGCCCGCTGCCGTTCGGGCCGCGCCGGCGCACTCCGCCTATTGCAGATAACCCTCGACCTGCCGGACCGAGCCGGCCTGCGCCTCATCGGGATTGCGCCCCTGGTCGAGCCGGGCGCGACGCTGGCGCAGCAGATCCCAGCACTGATCGAGCTGCACCTCCAGATCGGCGAGCTGGGCGCGTTCGGTTTCGGGATCGAGCTTCCCGCTGGTGGTCTTCGAGCGCAGCTCGTGCTCGCGGTCCACCAAGTCCTTGATGCGCGCGAGAATGTCCTGGTCGCTCATGCAGCCTCCGCTCCGGTAGGTCGGTCGCGGGCCCCGCCGGATCGCTACCGGGCCCGCCTGCTCACCCGGTCCACTCTACGACCCGGGAAAGGACATCCCCGGCCAACCGGACCGCACGCGGCAGGTCCGCGCTCGGCAGGGCGGCGTAGCCGAGCGCGATTCCGAAGGCATGACGGGGACCGATGTGGTGGCGGCCCAGCGCGTCCAGGTACAGACCGGCGGCGCGGGCCGCGGTGACCGCGCGATCCTCCTGCGCCTGCGACGCCAGCGGGACCACGATGTGCGAGCCCGCGTCGTCGCCGCGCACCTCGAGGCCGCGGCCCCTGAGCTCCTCGACCACCAGGGCGCGGCGCGGCGGCATCTCCCGGCGCAGGCGGCGCAGGTGCCGCGCCAGATCGCCGTTGCGGGCGAGCTCGGCGACCACCAGCTGTCCGGCCGGAGCCGGGGAGGTGCCGGTGAGTTCGCGATAGCCGAGCACGGCATCGGCGATGGCGGGGGCCGCGACCAGCCAGCCCACGCCGAGGGTCGGGGTGAGGATCTTGCTGGTGGTGCCCAGGTGCACGACGAGGTCCGGGGCGAGAGTGGCCAGCAGCGGCAAAGGTGCGGTGTCGTAACGCAATTCGCCGTCGTAATCGTCCTCGATGACCAGAGCTCCGGTGCGGCGCGCGAATTCGATCAGCTCGACCCGGCGTGCGGCGAGCATGCGTGCGCCGAGCGGGAACTGGTGCGCGGGAGTGCAATACACCGCCTTGACATCGTCCGGCAGCAGATCCACCCGCAATCCGCCGGCATCGACCGGCACCGGGACCAGGCGCAGTCCCGCCGCCCGGAACGCCCCCGCCGCCCGCGCATACCCCGGATCCTCGATGGCTACCGCATCACCCGGCCGCCACAGCGCCGCGGCGAGTTCCCTTACGGCAGCACTGGTTCCGGCGGTGGAGAGCACCACGCTCCCCGCGCCGGCCACCAGCCCGCGATGCCGCAGCAGATGCTCCGCCACCGCCGCCCGATACTCCGGCTCCCCCGCCCGATCCCTGCGCACCACCGGCGTTCGATCCGAAGCCAGCCGCCAGGCCCGCCGCCAAGCCGACGCGTCCAGGGTTTCGACGGACGGCGCGCCCGCCCCCAAATCCAGCAGTCCGGCCAGCGGATCGGGCCGGCTTCCCCCGGCCGCCCGTACCCGCACCGGCTGCGGAGCCGCCGTCAGATAGGTCCCCGACCCATGCCGCCCACCGAGCCACCCCTCCGCGTGCAATTGCTCGTACGCGGCGGTGACCACGCTCCGGCTCACCCCCAGCCGCGCGGCCAGATCGCGAGACGAGGGCAGCCGGTCTCCCACCGCCAGCGCACCGTCCGCCGCCGCCTGCCGCAGACCGTCCGCGACCTGCACCGAGAGCGGCACCTCTGCCGCCCGATCGATCCCGATGGGCAGATCCTCGACCGCGACCGCCCGCGCCGACTGCATCGATACCCTCCGAAGTGGTCTGCGAAATCTACCGGGAATTGGCTATTCAATAATGCCACTCCGCTAGCCATGCTGGTCTCATGACCGAGCCAGCCCAGACCCGGCCCCCGCTGTCCGCCACCCCGCGCAGCACCCTCACTCGCTCGAAGGAGCGCGGCCGCACCGACCGCGCCGACCTGTACGAGACGCTCGACGCGGGCCTGCTCTGCCATCTGGGCGTCGTCATGCACGGGGCTCCGGTGGTGATCCCCACCATCTACGGCCGCGACGGCGACACCCTCTACCTGCACGGCTCCACCGGCGCCGGCAACCTGCGCGCCGCCATGCTCGGCGACATCTCCATTGCCGTCACCCATGTGGACGGCATCGTCTACGCCCGCTCCGCCATGCACTTCTCCATGAACTACCGCTCCGCCGTAATCCACGCCCGCCCAACCGAACTCACCGATCCCGAGGAGCGCCTGCATGCCCTGCGCGTAATCGTCGAGCAGGCCGCCCCCGGCGCGTGGGACGAAGTCCGCCCACCCAGCAAGAAGGAAATGGCCGCCACCCTGGTCCTCGCCGTCGACCTCGCCGAAGCCTCGGTGAAGGTCCGCGCCGGCGGCCCGCGAGACGACGAGGCCGATATCAAACCGGATTCCGCCTGGGCCGGTGTGCTGCCGCTGCGGCAGATCTTCGAGGCCCCGGTCCCCGCGGACGACCTGGCCCCCGGCATCGAGACCCCCGCCCACGTCCTCGCCCGCTGCGATGTCGTGAACCGCTAGCGAAACTACTTGAGCAGGCGCGACATTCGGCGGTCGGCGAGGATTTTGCCGCCGGTCTGACAGGTGGGGCAGTACTGGAAGGACTTGTCGGCGTAGGCGACTTCGCGGACGGTGTCGCCGCAGATCGGGCAGGGCAGGCCGGTGCGGGCGTGCACTTGGAAGCCGGAACGCTTCTCGCCCTTCAGGCGGGCGGCGTCCTGACCCACCGAGCGCTCGATGGCGTCGGAGAGGGTGGCGCGCATGGCGTTGTAGAGGCGCGCCGTCTGCTCCGCGTCCAGGCTGCCCGCATTGGCGAAGGGTGAGAGCTTGGCCTTGTGCAGGATCTCGTCGGAGTAGGCATTGCCGATACCGGCGATCAGCATCTGGTCGGTGATGGCGTTCTTCACCCGCTGGGAGGTGCTGTGCACGATCTCCCCGAATTCGATCTCGCTCACCGCCAGCGCATCGGGCCCGAGTTTCGCGATGCTCGGGATGGAGAGCGGATCGCTGGTCACCCACACCGCCATCCGCTTCTTCGTCCCCGCCTCGGTCAGATCGAAGGCGGGCGTCGAACCGGCCGGCGTGAAGAAGTGCACCCGCAGGGCCAGCGGCCCCTTCCCGGGTTTGGGCGCGGCGGCGCTCGGCTCATCCACCCACCGCAGCCATCCGCCCCGGGACAGATGGGTGATCAGCCAGATCCCATCGCAATCCATCCCCAGATGTTTTCCCCAATGCCCGACCCCGGTGACATCCCGGCCGGACAGCGCCGTCACCGGCGGATCGAAGGTCTTGAGCACGCTCAGCGCCGCGACGTCGATCCGTCCAACGACCGCACCGACGGCATGCTCGGCGAGAAACTGCTCGAGCGCCACGATTTCCGGTAATTCGGGCACATCAAGCAGCCTACCGACAAATCCCGGCACGAACGGGAAGCGAAGTACCCCGCTTCGGTGTCAGCCGAACACCACACCCCGGTCCGCGGGCTGCGGCCATGGGCGGGCGGGAGGACTCTCGCGCTAGTGTCGATCGGATGACGATTCTGGTTACCGGAGCTACCGCGAACATCGGACGGAAAGTTGTCGATCAGCTGGTGGCGCAGGGCGCCAACAGTATTCGCGCGTTGACCACCGACCCGAAGAAGGCGGCGCTGCCCGCGGGAGTGGAAGTGGCCGAGGGCTACCTGCGCCGGCCGGACACGCTGCCCGCGGCCTTCGAAGGGGTCGAACGGATGTATCTGGCGCCTGCCCCGGAGAACGTGACCGAGGTGCTGGCCCTGGCCCGGGCGGCGGGGGTGCGGCGGGTCGTGGACTTGTCGGGCGAGCCGGAGAGCTGGTGGGGCACCGTCTGCACGGCGGTCGAGGAGAGCGGTTTGGACTGGACGCACCTGTGGCCGGCCGATTTCATGGAGAACACGCTGATCTGGTCGCAGCAGATCCGCGAAACCGGAGCCGTCCGCGAACCCTGGCCGAATGCCGCGAGCGCACCCGTCGCCATGGACGATATCGCCGCGGTGGCCGCCACCGCCCTGCTCTCGGACACCCATTCCGGCCGCGCCTACCCGCTGGCGGGCCCGGAGGTCCTCAGCCGCACCGAACTTCTCGACCGGATCGCCTCGGCGCTGGGCCGCGACCTCAGGTTCGAGGAATCCTCCCGCGCGGAAACCATCGCGGCCTTGACTCCCACCATGGGCGATAACGCCGAATGGTATGTGGACAACGTGCTCGGCGGTTACCAACCGGACCCGTCGTCCCTGCCCGTCACCAGCGTCCAGGACATCACCGGTCGCCCGGCCACCACCTTCACGCAATGGGCGGCCGGCAATGCCGGCCGCTTCGTCACCGGCTGATCGGCTACACGGGTTCGGCGCTTTCGAACTGGTGGCGCAACAGGAAGCGCTGGACCTTGCCGCTGGGTGTTTTCGGCAGCTCGGGGAGGTAGTGGATGCGGCGTGGATAGACGTGGGCGGCCAGCTTCTGTTTGACCAATCGCTGAAGGTCGGTGGTGAGCCCGGCGTCCGGGGTGATGCCGGGCGCGGGCACGGCGATGGCGATCAGGACCTCGCCGCGCAGTTCGTCGGGCACGCCGATCACGGCGGCTTCGGAGATCGAATCGTGGCTGGTGAGAACGCTTTCCACTTCGAAGGGGCCGATTCGATAGCCCGCCATGAGGATGACGTCGTCATCCCGGGAAGCGAAGGTCAGGTAGCCGTCGGCGTCCCGGGAGGCGACGTCGCCGGTGAGGTACCAGCGGCCGTCGGGGGTGAAGCGGGCGGCGGAGCGCTCGGGGGCGTCTCGGTATCCGCGGAAGGTCAGCAGCGGGCTGTCGGTGGCGATGGCGACACGGCCGGGCTCGCCCACGGGAGCCGGATCGTCGGATTCCAGGCCGAGTACCTCGACCGTATAGCCGGGCACGGCGTGGCCCATGGAGCCGGTCTTGATATCGGCGATGAGGTCGGGATGCCAGGCGTTGACCACCGTCATACCGGTTTCGGTTTGGCCGTAATGGTCGCGGATCTCCACTCCCAGCACCTGTTTCGACCAGGTGATGACATCGGGGGTGAGCGGCTCGCCCGCCGACGAGAGGTGGCGCAGCACCAGACCGTCGGGGGCGGGCGCATTGCGGAGGGCACGGTAGACGGTGGGGGCGGCGGCGAAGTTGGTGACGCCGAAGGTTTTCAAGACCTGCCAGGTGAGCGCCGGTTCGAAGGGCGCGCAGAGCAGCAGGCTGCGGCGGCCGGTCGCCATCGGAGCGAGGATGGCGATGTAGAGACCGTAGGCCCAGCCGGGATCGGCGATATTCCAGAAGACGTCGCCGTCGGCGTAATCGATGCCGTATTCGAGGTACATGACCACGCCCGCCATGCCGGCCAGGCGCATGGGGACGGCCTTCGGGGTGCCGGTCGTCCCGGAGGTGAAGAGCTCCACCAGCACGCCGTCACCGCCGATGGCCACCGATTCCGGTGCGGGGCCGGTGTTTTCGAGTAGCGAGGCGAAGGCGATGTCATCGCCGACCGGCTCGCCGGTGGTGACCACGCGCCACTCGCGTTCGGCCGGAAGATCCTCCCCCGGTTCGAGTTTCGCGCGTTGGGCGCCGTCGGTGATGACGAGCACGGTCCCGTTCCCGTTGACCCGCATGGCGATCGCCCCGGGCGCGAAGGCGGTGAAGAGCGGCACGTGCACCGCCCCGATCCGCCAGACGGCGAGCAGCGCCACCACCAGCTCCTGTGACTTCCCCATCAGCGTGGCGACCCGATCCCCTTCGCGCACACCGAGTTCCAGCAGCGCCGCCGCGACCCGCTCGGACCGCTCCCGCAATTCACCGAAGGTCACATCGGCAGCGGAGAGGTCGGGTGCCACGAAACTGAAGGCGACCGCGTCGCCGGGATGCCGGTCACACAGCAGCACCGCCGCGTTCGCATCCGGAGCGCCGTACTCGGCGCGCAATTGCTCGGCCCGCTGGATCGGGGTTGTCATGCCGTACCTCCGCTGCGACGCTGCGGGCCACCGCGTTGTGACCCGCACTACACCTCCGACCGACTATTGACGGTCTGCCAGTAGCAAGTCAAGAGGTGCGCGGCAGGTTGACTACCGGGCGCGGCGCAGCAGATAGATGTCCATGATCCAGCCCTTCTGCTCGCGCAGCGCGGCCCGGCGGCGGACGATGCGCTGTTCGACCACGCGCAGCGGGCCTTCGACGATGATCTCGTCCGGCATGCCGAGGTACGCGCCCCACCAGATGTAGAGGTCGTCACCCGGGACTTCGGTGAAGGAGGTGTCGCCGTCGAGCATGACGAGAGTGGATTGCCCAGCCGCCAAGCCTTCTTCGCGCAGCCGGCGGCCGGTGGTGATGTGCACGGGTTCGCCGATTTCGTGCAGGACCATTCGGTGAGCGGCGGCCAGGGCCTGCACGCTGGTGATACCCGGAATCACCTCGTAGTCGAAGTTGAGGCGTTCGCGCTCGAGCACCCGTTCGACGATGCGCAGGGTGCTGTCGTACAGCGACGGGTCGCCCCAGACGAGAATGCCGCCGACGCCCTCAATTTCGGCGAAGGCCCGCTCCAGGATCTCGGCGCGGCGTTCGTGCCAGTCCTCGACCACGCCCCGGTAGGCGGAGTCCGCACCGGTGCCCGGCACCGTCCGGTCGCGCGGCGGATCGGCGATCTCCACCAGCCGATACGGCTGCTCGACATGCTCGGCGAGGATGGCGGCGCGCACATCCACCAGCTCCTGCTTCTCGGCCCCCTTGCCGATCACGAAGAACACGTCCACCTGGCGCATGGCCTTGATGGCCTGCACCGTCACCTGGTCCGGATCCCCCGCTCCGATTCCGACTACGAACAGCTTTCTCACGGTGCGTAAGCTTGCCAGGCGTGGAGAGCGCCCGAGACACCCAGTACGAGGACCTGCTCCGACTGGTGCTGGAGCACGGCACGCCGAAGGCGGACCGCACCGGCACCGGCACCCGCAGCATCTTCGGTCACCAATTGCGATACGACCTTTCCAAGGGTTTTCCGCTGGTGACCACGAAGAAGGTGCACCTGAAGTCGATCGTGTACGAGTTGCTGTGGTTCCTGCGCGGCGATTCGAACGTGAAGTGGCTCCAGGAGCACGGGGTGAGCATCTGGGACGAATGGGCGGACCGGGACGGCGAATTGGGTCCGGTGTACGGCGTGCAGTGGCGGTCCTGGCCGACCCCGGACGGCACCCATGTCGATCAGATCTCCCAGGTGCTCCAGACGCTGCGCACCGATCCGGATTCGCGCCGGATCCTGGTGTCGGCGTGGAACGTCGCGGAATTGGACAAGATGGCGCTGGCCCCCTGCCACGCCTTCTTCCAGTTCTATGTGGCCGACGGCAAGCTCTCCTGCCAGCTGTATCAGCGCAGCGCGGACCTGTTCCTGGGGGTGCCGTTCAATATCGCCAGCTATGCCCTGCTGACCCAGATGGTGGCGCAGCAGACCGAGCTGCTGCCCGGTGATTTCATCTGGACCGGCGGCGATGTGCACATCTACGACAACCATGTGGAGCAGGTGCGCGAGCAGTTGAGCCGGGAGCCGTACCCGTTTCCGCAGCTGAACCTGCGCCCCGCGCCGACGCTGTTCGATTACGCGTACGAGGATGTGGAAATCGTGGATTACCAGCACCATCCGGCGATCAAGGCTCCGGTGGCGGTGTGAGCCGTACGGTTGGTCTGATCTGGGCGCAGACTCCGGACGGTGTGATCGGGCTCGACAATGCCATTCCCTGGCGGGTGCCGGAGGATATGGCGCACTTCAAGGACGTCACCTGGGGCCATCCCGTGGTGATGGGCCGGCGCACCTGGGATTCGCTCCCCGAACGCTTCCGTCCGCTGGACGGCCGCCGCAATATCGTCGTGACCCGGCAGGCCGATTGGTCCGCCGCGGGCGCGGAGCGGGCCGGATCCCTGGCGGAAGCCTTCGACCTGGCCGGCGACAGCACCGTCTGGGTGATGGGCGGCGGCGAAATTTACCGGGCCGCAATGCCTTTCGCGACCGAATTGCGAATCACCGAGGTGGACGCCGACATCGACGGCGATTGCCACGCCCCGGGCATCGGCCCCGAGTGGCATGCCCCCGAAGAACCGTGGCGGGAGTCCACCAAGGGTCTGCGTTATCGCATCCGGCGTTATACACGGGAGAACGGATAACGCGGACATCGCGCATCCGCCAAATCCTGCACACACACCTCCGAAACAGCCGAATGGTTCGGACCTCGTCGGGCATACTCAGCGATATTCCGGCGAAAGGCAGTCCATGGACAAGAAATCGCTGACCGCGGTAGCTCGCCAGCAGTTGAAGCTGGCCGCCGCCGCTTCGAGCGGACGCAGCTCATCGACGATCTGCGGGGGTCACACCCACAGCCTCCGGCAAACCGTGATCGCGCTGACGGCCGGTCAGAGCTTGGCCGAGCACGAGAACCCGGGCGAAGCCACGCTCCTCGTGCTGAGCGGTGTACTGACGCTCATCAGCGGCGCGAACGAGTGGAAGGGTTCCGCCGGCGACTTGATCGTGATCCCGAACGCACGGCACAGCGTGAAAGCCATTGACGACGTGGCGTTTCTCCTCACCGTAGCGAAGTAGAAGCGGGTTTCCGGGGGCTTCGCCCTCGAACCACCGGAGAAATTCGTCAACCCACACACGGTGGGGAAGGCAACACGGAGGCAACCGGGCAAGCGGTCTGTCAGTCCAGCCCTCTAGGCTGGAGCCCATGGTTGAGCCACAGCCGCTTCTCGACCCGCTCTCGCCCGCCGCGATGTTCCTGGTCGCCACCATCGACGAGGGTGGTGAGGCAGTAGTACGCGACTTGCTGGCGGATCTGCCCGGCCTGCGTCGTTCGGTCGGCTTCCGGTTGCCCGGCTCGGGCCTGGCGTGCATCACGAGCATCGGATCACAAGCGTGGGATCGCCTTTTCGGTGGCCCCAAACCCGCTGAACTGCACGAGTTCCCGGGCTATCAGGGCGAAAAGCACCAGGCCCCGGCCACTCCCGGCGACCTGCTGTTCCATCTCAAGGCCGAAGGCCAGGACGCGGTCTTCGAGCTCGCCATGAAGATCGCCGAAAGGCTCTCCGGCGCAGCCACGATCATCGACGAGACGGTGGGCTTCCGCTATTTCGAGCAGCGCGATCTGCTCGGTTTCGTGGACGGCACCGAGAATCCCGAAGGTCAGCTGGCCGCCGCCGTGGGTTTGATCGGCGACGAGGATCCCGAATTCACCGGCGGCAGTTACGTGATCGTGCAGAAGTACCTGCACGACCTGGAGGCCTGGCGGGCACTCTCGGTCACCGAGCAGGAGCGGGTCATCGGCCGCACCAAACTCGAGGACTTCGAGCTCTCCGACGCGGACAAGCCGGCCGATTCGCATGTGGCCGTGAACGATCAGGACGACAACGGCACCATCGTGCGCGCCAATATGCCGTTCGGCAGTGTGGCCGGCGGCGAATTCGGCACCTACTACGTCGCGTACGCGGCCACCCCCGCGGTTCCCGAACTCATGCTCGAGCGCATGTTCCTGGGCACCGGCGAGGCCGCCTACGACCGCATTCTCGATTTCTCGACCGCCGTCACGGGAACGCTGTTCTTCACACCGCCCAATGCTTTCTTCGACAACCTGCCCGACGCGCCGGCTCCGGCCGCCGCCGCGGTGCGGGAATCTTCGGAATCCAATGGTGTTGGTATGTCATCGAACAACGGATCGCTGGGTATCGGCACACTGAAAAGGAGCTGAGGCATGAACAACCTCCATCGTGAACTGGCGCCGATCACCTCCGAGGCGTGGGCCGCCATCGAGGAAGAGGCGACGCGTACCTTCAAGCGGCACATCGCCGGTCGCCGCGTGGTCGATCTCTCCGGCCCGCACGGCGCGGACTTCTCCGCCGTCGGCCGGGGCCGCACCGCCGCCATCACCGCACCCGCCGAGGGCGTGCAGGCGCGTCAGCGCGTGGTGGTGCCGCTGGTCGAGCTGCGGGTGCCGTTCACGCTGTCCCGCGACGAACTCGACAATGTCGAGCGCGGCGCGCAGGACGCCGATCTGGACGCGGTGAAGGATGCCGCCAAGAAGATCGCCTTCGCCGAGGACCGCGCCATTTTCGAGGGTTACGCGGCGGCCGGGATCGCCGGTATCCGGGCCAGCACCGATTGCGAGCCGGTCAAGCTGCCCGGCGATCCGACGCTGGCCCCGGAAGCGGTCGCGCAGGCGTTGAGCAAGCTGCGGCTGGCGGGCGTGGACGGGCCGTACTCGGTGCTGCTCTCCGCGGATCTCTACACCGCGGTGTCGGAGACCTCCGACCACGGCCACCCGATCCGCACCCATATCGAGCGGCTCATCGACGGCGAGATCATCTGGGCGCCCGCCATCGACGGCGCGTTCGTATTGTCCACGCGGGGCGGCGATTTCGATCTCCAGATCGGCCAGGATCTCTCCATCGGCTATCTCTCGCACGATGCGGAATCGGTCCAGCTCTACTTCCAGGAGTCGCTGACCTTCCTCGTCTACACGGCCGAAGCCGCGGTAGCGCTCGAGGCGTAAGCAAGTTTTCGGTCCCCGTGCGCCTGCGCGCACGGGGACCGTTCGCTTACGCGGGTTGAGGCATGCGGCCCTGGAGGCATAACGCACCGCCAGGTACGGTGTGTCCCGCAACACAGTGCGGGAGGGCGGTAAGGCAATGGTGCGTGCGGGTGTGGTGTCGGGACGCCGGACGGTGTTCTACCTGTGCGCCGGAGTGCTGGCGACCGCGCTGATCTGCGGCGCGGTCGTGGCGGTGTTCGGCCTGAACCGGGTGTTCACGGGTCTGCTGCTGGGCGCGGCGGCCGGTGGCGCGCTGCTGATCCTGCTCTTCGGCCGCGATGGGCTGGTGCTGACCGACCAGCGCATCGAACGGCGCACGCCGTGGCGGGCCTCGACCATCGATTGGGATCGCGTGGTGGCCGCCCGCTTCGCCCTCGACGAAAAGTCGCGCTGGTCCCTGGCTTTGGATCTCAATGGCGGCGACGAACCGCATCAGGAACTGGTGCTGCTGTCGATTCCGCCGGTGGTGCGCCCCATCGCGAACGCCTACGACATGCGCAAACGCGAACAGGTCAACGAGATTCGCAATCTTCTGCGGCAGCAGCGGATTCCGGTGACCATTCTCCCGGAGATCGCCGACGCGCTGGTTCGGCACTGGCGGATCGCGCCGCCCAGCGCGGCTAACTGACCGTCGCCTGCGCCAGGATCGCCGAGCCCATCCAGCGGCGCAGATACCGGCGCAGTTCGTCGTCGCTGCGCGGCGGATGCCCCGGCGAGACGAAGAACGACTGCATCGTGCGCAATACGTATTCGACCAGCTCGTGCAGTGATTCGTCGTCGTATCCGTAGCTTTCCCAGTCCACGTCGAAGCGCCGGATCATGGTCATGCCGAACGCCTGCGCCTCATCGGAGGTCATGCCGTCCGGATCGTTCTTGGTGTAGGTCGTGGTGAGCAGAATGCCCAGGTGCGGCGTGCGGCGCACTTCGGCGAGGGTGAAGACCGCGGCCTCGGTCATGGCATCGGCCGGATCCTCCATGCCCCGCACCTGCGCGGCGAGCCGATCCAGGAAGCCGGCCACCGAGGCGATGGCCGAGGCCCGGATGAGGGCGTCCGCGCTGGGGAAGTACCGGTACACCGTCTGCCGGATGACCCCGAGCGAGTCGGCGACATCGGCGATGCTGATCGGCGCCCCCGTGCGTCCGATGAGTTCGACTGCGGCGGCGACGATTCGGCGTGACGCCTCTTCGTCACTGTCCGGCGGACTGCCGCCCCACCCGCGCCTTCGTGCCATCGCGCGACCGTAGCACGCGCTTCCCACCTGCCCCGGCCTGGGATTCGGCCGATCACCTGCACGATTGCAATCATACACTTGTGCACAGCAATGTATGTTTGTATGGTCACCGGAATCCAGCCCGGCTCCCGACGATGAGGTATCGCCGAAAATGACCGATCTTGTTGTGCGAAAGATGGATTTCGCGTTCGAGGACTACGACGTGCCGTTCCTGTGGAACGAGACCAACCCGGCCTTCTCGAGCATGGCCAACGCGGTGTCGTTCCTGGCCATCGGTTTCGAGAAGATGATCGTGAAGATGATCCTCGAGCTGAAGCCGCAGATCACCGACCCCGAAGTCGCCGACGAGGCGGACGCTTTCATGCGGCAGGAGGGCCAGCACTCGGGCGCGCACCGCCAGCACGTGCGCGCCCTGATCCGGCAGTACCCGGGCTTGCAGGACACCCTCGACGCGGTGATCGGCGAGTTCGACAAGCTGACCGAGAACATGCCGCTGAAGTACCGGCTCGCCTACACCGCGGATCTGGAGGCCACCTTCACCTCGGTCTTCAAGCTCATGCTCGACAACGAGGCCGCCCTGTTCCGCCCCGGCGACGACCGGGTGGCGTCACTGTTCATCTGGCATTTCGTGGAAGAGGTCGAGCATCGCAGCTCGGCGCTGATCATCTTCGATTCCGTGGTGGGCAGCGATCTGTACCGGATGCGGGTGGCGCCGTCGATCTTCGCGCACGTGCTGAAGGTGATCCGGATCGCCTGCGCGGGCTTCAACGAGCATGTGCCCCTGGCAGATCGGCGGATCGATTCGCTGTCGATGTTCGGGACGTACCGCAACAAGCAGAAGCTGAGCAAGTGGCTGCCCTGGATGCAGGCCGCCGACCACGGGCCGATGACGCGGGCCTTCGACGATCTGCCGCTGCGTGAGCAGTTGATCGCATTGAAGGGCATCATCCGCAGCCAGTTGCCGAAACACGATCCGGCGCACGAGAACCTGCCCGCCCTGGCCGACGTGTGGTTCGATCGCTATGCGGCCGGTCACGATGTGGCGCACTGGTATGCCACCGACGCACTGCTGGCCTCGGGAGCGAAGTAATGGCCGATCATTGCGCGACAACGTTCGCGGAACTCACTGCGCGACTGGGCTTCTCGTGTGAAGAGGCGGGCGGGCTGATCGAGTTCCGCAATCCCTTCGGGCTGGAGAACTGGACGCTGCCGGTCCTGGAGCTCACCATCATCGTGGGCTCGATCCTCGCGCTGGCGCTCGCCGTCGTGCGCCTGCGCCGGCACGGCGACCCCACCAATCTGGCGCTCTGGTTCGGCGCGACCGCCTACCTCTTCATTATCGAACCGCCACTGTACTTTCCGGCGGCCTTCGGTATCGAAGACCAGGTGGACACCATGTTCGCGCACAATGTGTTCACGGTGGACTTCCTGTGGGGACGGCTGCCGCTCTACATCGTGGCCATCTATCCGTTCATGGCGACGGTGGCCTACGAAATCGTCCGGGCGCTGGGCGTTTTCCGGCAGTACGGCGCGCTGGCCGGTGCGGCGTGCGTCGGGTTCGTGCATCACGCGTTCTACGAGATCTTCGATCACATCGGCCCGCAGCTGCGCTGGTGGGAGTGGACGACCGAGAATCCGTTGAACCAGCCCATGTTCGATTCGGTGCCGATGGGCAGCGTGGTGGTGTTCGCGGCGCTGTGGCCGATGTCCTTGGCGTTCTGCGTGTATTGGCTGGTCGGACGACACGCCGACACCGGCCGCCGGATGTCCGGGCTCGAATTGACCTGGCGCACAATCGTGATCGGCCTGCTGGCCTCGCTCGGCACCTTCCTGCTGCCGCTGCCGGCGACCGTCTTCGGCGCGGGCAGCGATACCGTGCGCGGCGTGCTCTACGCGGCCGAGCTGATCCTCATCACCGTGGTGGCGATTCCCCTGCTGTACCGGCAATGGGTGCGGCTGCGTGGGGAGACCGGGGACGTCCCCCGCTACTCCGACCCGATCATGCTCGCTTACAGCGCGCTGTATCTGGCGGTGTTCGCGCTGCTCTGGGCCACCGCACTACCCGATTTCCTCGATGCCGTCGACGGTCACACCCGGGCCGGCGATCCGATCGGGAACCTCTGGTACACCCTCGCGTGCTACGTGGTCGCTATCGCGGTGGTGCTCGCGGCCTACACTCTTCCGGGTGATTCGCACCGCGGCACTGGCACACATCCGGGACCGTCGTCTGTTGCAGACCCGGCCCACCGGTAAGGACGTCTTCTACATGGCAGGCGGGAAGATCGATCCGGGCGAGACCCCGGAATCGGCCCTGCACCGCGAGATTCGCGAGGAGCTCGGAGTCGGCACCGTCGAGGTGACCGAACTGGGGATCTTCGAGGCCGAGGCGTACGGTCACGCGCCCGGCACCCGCCTGCACATGACCTGCTATCTGGGTGAGCTCACCGAAGAGCCGCGGCCCTCCGGTGAGATCGCCGAACTGCGCTGGTTCACCCTGGACGAGTACGCGAACATGCCACACGTCGCCCCGGGTTCCCTGCTGGTGTTCCAGCGTCTGCACGAACTGGCGCTCATCGACTGAGCCGAATCCGGTTCGCGCGCGGCGGGTTTCAGTGCGCGTTCAGCGCGTCCAGGATCATCGGGCGCGCATTGGCCAGGGCCTGCTGCCAGTAGGGCCAGGTGTGGGTGCCCGCGCCCAGCTCCACCTTCGCACCGATGCCCAGCGCCGCGAGCCGGCTCTGGAAGATCTGCGAAGCGGTCAGCGTCATGGCTTCGAGGGCCATGGCGTTCACGGTGTTGACGACCGAATTGGTCAGGTCGAGCCCGGTCGGCACACCGTTGCCGGACCAGACGTACATGGGCAGGCCGCGCAGCCGTTCGACCTGCGCGCTGGCATCATTGCGGCTCCACGACGGATCACTGGCCGGACCCCACATGTCGTCCACATTGAAATTGCCCTCGTCGCGCATGGCGGCGCGCATCGCCTCGTTCCAGAGCGGGAACGTGGGGTTCAGGTAGCCGGAGAAGGATCCGGCGAACTTGAACTGATCGCGGTGGTACGCGGCCAGGATCATCGCCGCGTTGCCGCCCATGGACGCGCCCACGATGGCGTTCTGGGTGCGCGAGACGCCGAAACCCGCCAGGTAGTCGGGCAATTCCCGGGTCAGGAAGGTCTCCCACCGATACGTCGTGGCCTGGCCGTTGCTGCTGCTGGGCCGGTACCAGTCGGTATAGAAGCTGGAGTGACCGCCGACCGGGAACACCAGGGTCACATTGTCACCGGCGAACTGGCGCAGCGCATTGGTGTCGGTGACCCACTGGCTGTGGTCGCCCGGTGCGCGCAATCCGTCCAGCACGTACAGGGCCGAGCTGCCGCCGCGCGCCGCCCACTGCACCTGGACCTTGATGTTCCCCATGCTGGACGGCACCCACAGGTCCTGCGTTCCGCCCGCGGGCGTCTGCGCGACCGGCGCGTAAACCGGTGCGGCACTGGCGATCACGCCGCCCGACGACATCAGCAGCGCGGCCGCCAGCACCGTGACGGTCTGGCGCAGCCGGCCCCGCGGCACACGCTGTTTTCCGGATCGCTTCGCGATGTCCACCCGGGTACCTCCCACCTCTTCATAAGGTAAGGTACCGAACTCGCGCCAATCCTGTTGTGCCTCAGGGGGTATTGCTCGGGGACTCCGGCGTGTCACCCGGCTTTTCCACGGCCGCCCGGGCCTCCGGGCCCCTGTTCGGGATACAGGTGGCGGTGGCCAGGCCGATCAAAAGGACCAGCGCGGCGGCCAGCAGCGTGGTGCGGGTGGCATCGGTGAAACCCCGGGCCAGCGCGTCCACCACCGCGGGCGCGCCGTCGTGGTCGCGCAGCGCGGAGATGGCCCCACCGGCCGATTCCCGGGTCGCGGTCGCGGCGGCGTCGGCGGCCTTGCCCGGCAGATTCGGCACGTCGGCCAGCCGCTCGGCCAGATCCTGACCGAGCGCCACGGACAGCATCGCGCCGAGGACCGCGGTGCCGAACGCCGAGCCGACCTGCCGCACCGTGCTCTGGGTGGCCGAACCCTGGCCGGAGTTCTGCGGTGGCACATCGGCCAGCACGGTGCCGGTGAGCTGCGCGGACGCCATCCCGAGCCCGAGGCCGTACCCGAACAGCAGCAGCGCCAGCCACCAGCCGGAGATATGCGGGGTGACGAAGAGCGCGGCCAGCGCCACGGCGACGGCCTCGAAACCGAGCCCGATCTGCACCACCCGCACCGGTCCGTACCTGCGCACCAGCCCTTCGGCCACGCCCGCCGCCAGGAACGCGCCGACCGCCATCGCCGCGAGCACGTAACCCGCTCCGAGCGTGGACAATCCGAGCACGTTCACCATGTACAGCGGCAGCACGAACAGCAGGCCGAATTCGCCGAGCGCCACCAGGAACGCGGTGATATTGCCCCACCGGAAGCTGGGAATGGTGAACAGCGCGGGGTCCAGCAGCGCCGAGCGGCCGATCAGAATGCGGTGCTTCTCCCAGCGCAGGAACAGCACCAGCGCCAGCAGACCGAGCGCCAGCAGCACCGGGATCGGCGAGAGCGGCGCGGTATCGGGCCAGGTCCAGCCGGCCAAGGGGAACTCGCGCAACGGTTTCCACCAGCCGTAGGTCTGGCCTTCGATGAGCGCGAAGACGAGCAGCGCGAAACCGGCTGCGCTGAGCAGGAATCCATCCACGTCGAGGCCGGGGGCGGCTTTGCCCATCCGGGTTTCCGGCACGAACAGCAGCAGGCCGATCAAGACGACGATGCCCAGCGGGATGTTCACCAGGAAGATCCACGGCCAGGTGTAGGCGGTGGTCAGCCAACCGCCGAGCAGCGGGCCGATGGCGGCCACGCCGGAGATGACCGACCCCCACACCGCAAAGGCGATGATCCGATCCCGGCCCCGGAAGATGGCGTTCATGGTGGCCAGGGTCCCCGGCATCACTCCGGCCGCGCCGATGCCCTGTACCACCCGGCCCAGGATCAGGGTCCAGGCCCCGTCCGCGCCGGCCGAGAGCACGCTGCCGCCGAGGAAGATCACTACGCCGACGGCGAAGATATTGCGCCGCCCCAGCCGGTCCCCCAGCCGCCCGCTGGTGATCAGCAGCGCCGCCAGCACCACCGCGTAGATGCTGGTGATCCATTGCGCCTGAGTGAAATTCAGGCTCAGATCGTCGATGATGACCGGCAGTGACACCGCGACGATGGTGCCGTCCAGCACCACCATGGAGAGCCCAAGCGCGAGGACCCCCAGTGCGATCCACTTCTTGCGCCCGAGCTCCGAGACTTCGGGCCCTGTTTCGGTCATCGATTTGCTCCCACTGCTCGAGGACAGCCGTCCAGAACTATGGTGCTGTACATTCGCCGACTTCTCAGAACGGCACGCGGAACCCGGTAGAGTCTACCGATAACCCGACATTCAGTGCGTCTGCCAATTGTTTGCTCTCTGACCGTTACGAGAGGGGCATCATGGTCGAGAACGTCGCCGACGGTATGTGGGAAATGCTGGTATCCGCCGGGGTGCAGCGCTGCTACGGCATCGTGGGCGATGCCCTGAATCCGGTCATCGACGCCCTGCGCCGCAATGGGGAGATCGAATTCGTGCATGTCCGGCACGAGGAGTACGGCGTTTTCGCGGCCGTGGCGGAATCGATCCTCACCGGGCGGCCGGTCGCGGTCTGCGGGACCGCCGGGCCGGGCGTCACCCATCTGATCAACGGCCTGCTCGATGCCCGCAAGGAGGGCGCGGCGGTGATCGCGGTCGCGGGCGACAGCGAGACCAGCCTCCTGGACACCAGCACCGTCGAGGAGTTGAACCCGTACAAGTTCTTCGATGCCGCCGCCCTGTACATCGGCCGCATCGTGAACCCCGGCCAGCTGCACCAGGTGGTGAGCACGGCGGTGACGGTGGCCATCGCCGACCGGGGACCGACGGTGATCTCGCTGCCCGGCGATGTGGCGACCCGCGACGCACCGAAAACCGCGCTGCGCGTGGCGGTTCCGTCGACCAAGGTGCCGCGCGCCGCCGACGAGGATCTGCGCGCCATGGCCGATCTCATCGAGGCCGGCGGCAAGATCGCCATTTTCGGTGGTGACGGGGGCGGTGAACAATTGCGATGCGCTGCTGATGCTGGGCACCGACTTCCCGTTCGCCAACTTCCTGCCGCAGAGCAAGGTCAAGACCATTCAGGTCGATCGCAATGCCAAGCATCTCGGGCGGCGAATTCCCTTGGAACTGGCCGTTATCGGCGATGTGCGGACCACCGTGCAGGCGTTGCTGCCGCTGGTGCGGGCAAAGTCGAGCGATCGGTTTCTGAAGAAATGTGTCAAGGAGACCGAGCATTTCGTCGAGCGCATGCAGCATTACGTGACCAAAGGCCCCGACCTGAAACCGATCCGGCCGGAATACCTGGCATCCATCCTCGACGAGGAGGCGGCCGACGACGCGCTGTTCTTCGCCGACACCGGGACCGCGGTGATCTGGGCGGCGCGGCATATTCACTACGGGCCGAATCGGCGCCTGTTCGGGTCGTTCTCCTGGGCGTCGATGGCCAACGCCTCACGTGTCGCACCAAGCGGGACCGGTGGTACTCGACGTCCTCGTCGACAAATACGCCCTCGCCCTCCCGGGCCACGTCCCCGCGGAAACCGCGGAAGGCTTCACCCTCAGCATGGCCAAACAAACCCTGCACGGCGACCTCGACGACGTGATCGCCACCGCCACCCACAACTTCCGCCTGCTCTGAAACCCACGCCCGCCAACGAGGATCAGGGCCTGCGCCAGAGCGCCTCACCTCCTCACCCCCACGGGGTTTCAAGGGCTTACGCCGAAGCGCCTCGTCTCCTCGCCCCCACGGGTTTCAAGGGCTTACGCCAGAGCGCCTCGCCTCTTCATCCCCATGGGGTTTCAGGGGCTTGCCCCTGAGAGCCCCGAGAGTCGGGCATATCGGTTACGTTTGAATGCGTGTCGATGATGAAGGGTTCCAACGTCCCGGTGGCGGCGGCTGCGGTCCGGGTCGAGCTCGGGTGGCAGGCCGGCCCCGGCGGACGGCCCGATGCGGATGCGTCGGCGCTGCTGCTGGCGAACGGGAAGGTGCGGTCGGACAGCGACTTCGTCTTCTACAACCAGCCCGCGCATGCCTCGGGCGCGGTACGGCACGAGGGTAAGCGGCCGGGCCCGCAGACCGTCGACGCGCTGACGGTGAACCTGGCCCAGGTGGAGCCGCAGATCGAGGCGATCGTCATCGCGGCCTCGGCCGACGGCGGCACCTTCGCGCAATTGCAGGGCTTGCACGTGCGCGTGCTGGACGCCGCCAGCGGCGCCGAACTGGCGCGATTCGACAGCACCGACGCGTCTTCGGAGACCGCGTTCGTACTCGGCGAGCTGTACCGCCGCCAAGGCGCGTGGAAGTTCCGCGCCATCGGCCAGGGTTACGCGTCCGGACTGGCCGGGCTGGCAACGGATTTCGGCATCACCGTCGATGATCCCGGCACGCAGGCGCAGCCCGCACCCGATCAAAGCTTCAGTCCGCCGCCGCAACAGGGCTTCGCGCCGCCGCCCCCGCAGCAGGGCTACAACGCTCCCCCGCCGCAACAGGGTTACAACCCGCCCCCGCCGCCCCAGCAGGGCTTCAACGCACCGCCGCCTCCGCCGCAGTACGGTCAGCCGCAGCCGACCTACCCGCCGCCACCGGCGTATCCGACTCCGCCGCAGCCGAATTACGCACCGCAGGGTTACAACCAGCAGCCGCCGCCCTTCAACCCGGCGCAGCAGAATCAGTTCCCTGCCCCGCCGGCGCAGTTCGGCCAGCCGGGGCAGGTCCCGCCGCCCGGCGCGCCGGGCGCCCCGGTGAACCTGGGCAAGATCTCGCTGACCAAGGAAGCGCCCGCGGTCTCGCTGACCAAGTCGGGTGCGACCGGCGGCATCATGCGGGTCAATCTGAACTGGATGGTCCCCGGTGCGACGGGCGGCCTGTTCGGCCGCAAGCGCGGCGGCAATGGCGGTCTGGATCTGGATCTGTGCTGCTTCTGGGAGCTGACGGACGGTTCGAAGGGCTGCATCAGCCCCCTCGACACCATGGGCAACCTGCATCGCGCCCCCTTCATCGAACTGGATCAGGACGATCGGACCGGCGCGAGTCAATCCGGTGAGAACCTCTCCATCAATCTCGACAACACGGCCAAGTTCAAGCGCATCCTGGTGTTCGCCTCGCTCTACGAGGGCGCGCAGGATTTCCGCGGCGTGCACGCCACCGCCACGCTGTACCCGCGCAATTCGCCGCCCATCGAGATGGAGGTCAGCGGTTGCAACGACGACTCCCGCGAGATGGTGCTGGCGCTCATCGAGAACGTGAACGGCGAGCTGGTGGTGCGGCGTGAGGGCAGGTTCGTGCGCCCGCCGGACGGTCACCGCTTCTGGGGCAAGATGGCGGTGGATCAGGCCTACAACTGGGGCCTGAAGTGGGGCACCTCGAAGGGTAAGTCCTAGTCCGGCACGAGAGCGCTTGCCGCACTGCGGATCTCGTCCCGATCGCCCTGCCTGCCGAGGAGCTGGAGCAGGGCATCGGGTATGAGCCGCTCGGCGTATTCGGGCGCGGCGCCCTCATCGGATCGGATGCTGATGACCGCCTCGACCATCCGGAACGGCAGTAGCTCGGCGCCGGAGACGACCTGGCTCCCGGATTCGGCGATGACCGCGGCGGACAACTTCTCATAATGCCGGCGTAGCTCGTCGCGGCGTTCCCGGAAGACGGCGAACCGTTCCCCACGCAGTTCCGGCAACAGGTACAAAGCGCCGAGATTCCAACGGGCGGTGCAGAGTTGACGCACGTCATAGGAGGCCAGCGCATACAGCCGGACCACCGCCGGTTCCGGCATCCCCGCCAGCTTCTCCGCCAATTCCAATGCCCCGGTGATGGTCTCACCCAGCAGCGCATCCAGGATGTCGTCCTTGGCCGCGAAGTGGTGATACAGCGACGCCTGCCGGATCCCGACCGCGTCCGCGATCATGCGGGTGGAGGTATTCCCGTACCCATTGGCGGTGAACAGTTCGGCCGCCGCATCGAGGATCTCCGCACGCGGGGTCTGGCCCGCCCGGCGGCGAGGTTCCAGGCGAGGACGTCCGGGTCCGACTTGGGTCACGCCCCCATTCTGTACCACCCCGGCTTCTCACCGCCTCCGACCAGGCGGTGAGATTCCTGTCATGCGATAGAAATCCCCGCAACGCAGAAGTTACGCCCCGCCATCGAACGGATACATCCTCATAACCGGCCCGGCGATCGGGAGCGCAAAACTTTCAAGCGATAGATATTCGCCGCTCGCCGAAAGGCCCGCCATGGCCGCCACCCTGGACTCCGTCGCCCCCGATCCGTCGATATCCGCCGACAGCGCCGACCTGGAACGCTTCGGCTACCAGCCCGTCCTGCACCGCAAACTGGGCCGCTACGCCTCCTTCGCGGCCGGGTTCTCCTTCGTCTCCATCCTCACCACCATCTTCCAATTCTTCGGTCTCGGTTACTCTTTCGGCGGCGCGGCCTTCTTCTGGACCTGGCCGATCGTCTTCGCCGGCCAGTTCCTGGTAGCGCTGAATTTCGCGGAACTCGCTGCCCGATACCCGATTTCGGGCTGTATCTACCAGTGGTCGCGGCATCTGGCCGGTGAACTCACCGGCTGGTTCGCGGGCTGGATGATGATCATCGCCCAGATCGTCACCGCCGCCGCGGCCGCCATCGCCCTCCAGGTGGTGCTGCCCTCGATCTGGAGCGGTTTCCAGTTCTACGGCACCGACACCGCACTGACCTCGCATGACGGCGCGGTGAACGCGGTGATCCTGGGCAGCGTGCTGCTCGTGGTGACCACCTTGATCAATGTGGTCGGCATCGACTGGATGGCGCGGATCAATTCGCTCGGCGTCACCATCGAGATCATCGGCGTGATCGCGGTGATCGCCGTGTTCTTCACCCACACCGACCGCGGTCCGGGCGTGGTGCTCGAAACCGATCAGGCCGCGCCCGGCCCGTACTGGGCCGCCTTCCTGGTCTCCGGCCTGATGGCCGCCTACGTGATGGTCGGATTCGACTCCGCCGGTGAGCTTTCCGAGGAGACCAAGAACCCGCGCCGGGTGGCGCCGCGCACCATCCTCACCGCCCTGTCGGTCTCGGCACTCGGCGGCGGGTTGATCCTCATCGGCGCGCTGATGGCCGCACCCAGCCTGAGCGACGGCTCGCTGAGCACCGGCGGCCTGGCCTACGTCATCGAGGCCAAGCTGAACAGCCCGGCGGGCAAGGTGGTGCTGGCCTGCGTCGCCTGCGCGATCACGGTGTGCACCTTGGCGATTCAGACCGCCGGCTCGCGCCTGATGTTCTCCATGGCCCGCGACGGCCGCCTGCCCTTCAGCAAGCAGCTGTCGGCCGTGCACCCGCGATTCGGCACCCCGGTCTGGCCCGCCGTCGCGATCGGCGTACTCGGTATCGCCCTGCTGGTGCTGAACCTGGGCAATGCCGCCATCTTCGCCACCCTGGCCTCGGTCTGCATCGTCACTCTGTACCTGGCCTACCTGCTGGTCACCGTGCCGCTGCTGATCCGGCGTATCAAGGGCTGGCCCGCCGACGACCCGGCCGCCCGGGGCGAGGGCCTGTTCAGCCTGGGCCGCTTCGGAATCCCGGTCAATGCCGTCGCCGTCGTCTGGGGCATCGCCATGGCGATCAACCTGGCGTGGCCGCGCGCCGAGGTCTACACCCCCGCCGGCGGCAGCTGGTGGATGCTCTGGGCCGCACCGCTTTTCGTGCTCGTGACCATCCTCGTCGGCATCGGGGTGCATCGCGCGGTCACCCCCGGTCCGGCCGTCGCACCCGGCGAGGCCGCCGCGCAACCCGCCTGATCTCGATGTAAGCGCCTCGAACACAAGGACATCCGATGGCCGAGCTCGACCCCGACTACCGCATGCGCGGCAGACCAGAACTGGCCATGCTGCTCGACGACCTGCTCCGCCGCGCTTATGCGCACTGGCGCACCCGCAGGCAGCTCGGCCGTCGCACCCAATGGAGGGAGCCCCAATGATCAGCACAGCCAACGGCACACCCGGCATGCCCGGCACCGCCGACACCATCAGTGCTCGCGCCCACGCTCGATCCCAGGCGGCCGCCGCCGCGATCTCGGGACCGGAGCTGCCGGCTGGCATCGAACGCGCGAAAATTACTTTCGCTCAGCGGATTCCGGCCGGCGGATATGCCAACGTGACGCTGGCCCGAGGCACTCGGGTGCGGTTGTCGGATCCGCTGGGTGCGGCATGCGCGCATCTGCTCCTGCTGCGTGCCGGCGCACCGTGGGAACGACTGAATGTCGCCGACACCGTGAAAGTGCCGTGGCAGGCGTATCTCGGGGCCGGGCATCCGCTGCTGTCGGATCAGGGCCGGGTGCTGGCGACCATTGTCGGCGACACCTCCGGCCATCATGACACCCTCTGCGGCCCTTCGTTTTCCGCGCGGCAGCAGCTGCGAATGGCCGGGTCCAAGCAGGGCTTGGAGCCGCGTGACATCGGGCCGAGCGTGAGCTTCTTCCGGGGCGTGCGGGTCGAGGCCGACGGGGCGCTCACCGCCACCGGCAGCGCGGGACCGGGCGCGGCGGTCGAGTTGCTCGTCCACCTGCCGGTGACCCTGTTGATCGCCGATGCCGCGCACCCACTGGACGAGACGCCGGTGACGGACCTCGACCTGGTCTGCTGGGCCGCGCCGGAAGACCTCGCGCACCAGCACAATTCCGATCCCGAATATCTGCGTGCCGTCGAGAACACCGAACGGGACTGGACCGCACGCACTCTGGAGGCCCTCGCATGAGCATCGCTACCCGCACCGTCGTGCTGGACGAGACCGTGCCCGCCAACGCGCCCTGGTCGGCGGTGGTGCGGGCCGGGGAACAACTGGAGATCATCGACCTGCACGGCAATCAGGCCGTCGACTGCCTGCTGTATTCGGCAGCGGATCACGGCGACCGCTACAGCGCGCAGGCGACCGTCACCGCGCAGCGCAATATCTTCCTGACCACCGGCAGCGTACTGCTGACCGATGCGGGGACGCCGCTCATGACGGTGGTCGCCGACGAGGTCGGCAATCACGACACCGTCGCGGGGGCGTGCTCGCAGGAGTCGAACACGCTGCGCTACGGGCATCACACCCGGCATCAGCATGCCTGCGTGGAGAACTTCCTGGCCGAGGGCATGAAATGGGGTCTCGGGAAGCGGGATCTGGTGTCGAACATCAACTGGTTCATGAACGTTCCGGTGGAGGCGGACGGGACGCTCGGCATCGTGGACGGGCTGTCCGCGCCGGGCAAGACCATCACGCTGCGTGCCGAGATCGACACGCTGGTGCTGGTCTCGAACTGCCCGCAGATCAACAACCCGTGCAACGGTTTCGATCCGACGCCGGTGCGGATGGTGGTGACGCGATGACGACCGTGCTGCCGAGTCTCTCGGAAACCGCAGTGGCACAGCCGAATCCGGTAAGGGCGGTCTCGGTGCTGCGTCCCGGTATGCAGACGACCGTTCAGGATTGGCCCGGCCGGGTCGGCTACTGGCATGTGGGCGTGCCGCCTTCGGGGCCGATGGACGATCTGTCCTTCCGGCTCGGCAATCGGGCGCTCGGCAATGCCGAGGGCGCGGCCGGACTGGAGTGCACGCTCGGCGGACCGGCCTTGAGGTTCGATGCCGCCACCTGGGTGTGCGTGACCGGCGCTCCGGTGCCGATCACCGTGAACGGCACGGAAATCCGGCAGTGGCGCAGTGTGCTGGTACCGGCGGGCGGCATCCTGGATGTCGGTATGGTGCGCGGGCCGGGCATGCGCAGCTACATCCTGATCGCGGGCGGCATCGAGGTGGCCGAATACCTCGGCAGCAAGTCCACTTTCACGCTCGGGCGCTTCGGCGGCGGGACCGGTGCGGCGCTGGCCGCCGGTGACGTGCTCACCGTGGGCGCGGCGACCGGTCGCGTGACGGCGGGCGTCACCGGCGACGATCAGCCGGTGCTGACCCGGCGCTGGGAGCTGGCCGTCACCGAAGGACCGCACGGGGCGCCGGAGTTCTTCACCCGCAGCGACTTCGACACCATCATCGGCACCGATTACGAGGTGCACTTCAACTCCGATCGGACCGGTGTGCGTTTGGTCGGCCCGCAGCCGCAGTGGGCGCGCACCGACGGCGGCGAGGCCGGTCTGCACCCTTCCAACATCCACGACAACGCGTACTCCATCGGTGCCCTGGACTTCACCGGCGACACCCCCATCCTGCTCGGTCCCGACGGCCCCAGCCTGGGTGGATTCGTCTGCCCGGTCACCGTGGTCGCCGCCGAACGCTGGAAGCTCGGCCAGCTCTGCCCCGGCGACACCGTCCGTTTCGTGCCGGTCCGCGCGGATCGGGCCGCGTCGCCCCGCGAACTCGGCCCCGAACGCCGCGCCGCCTGGCCGATCGTGCTCTCCTCGGGCGGCGACGGCGACGACGGCGTGCTGGGCCGCCGCGACGGTACGGACACCGCGGTCACCTATCGCCGTCAAGGCGATGACGGTGTGCTCGTCGAATACGGCGATCTCACTTTGGATCTCGAACTCCGCGCCCGGGTGCACGCCCTGCATCAGGCTTTGCTGGAGCGCGCCGAACCCGGCATCACCGAGCTCACCCCCGGCGTGCGCTCGCTCCAGGTGCGCACCGACGCGGATCGCCTGCCCACCGGCAGACTGCTGGATCTGCTGGCCGAGGTCGAAACCGGCCTGCCGGCCGCCGCCGAACTGGTGGTGCCCAGCCGCACCGTGCGGCTGCCGCTCTCCTGGGACGATCCGACCATCCAGGAGGCGATCACCCGCTATATGCACGGCGTGCGCTCCGATGCGCCCTGGTGCCCGTGGAATATCGAATTCATCCGCCGCATGAACGGATTGCCTTCGGTGGACGATGTTTTCGATACCGTCTTCGCCGCCGAATACCTGGTCCTGGGCCTCGGTGACGTGTACCTCGGTGCGCCGGTTGCCACCCCCACCGATCCGCGTCACCGGCTGGTCACCACGAAATACAATCCGGCCCGCACCTGGACGCCGGAGAACGCGGTCGGCATCGGCGGTGCGTACCTGTGCATCTACGGCATGGAGGGTCCCGGCGGCTATCAGCTCGTCGGCCGTACCACCCAGGTGTGGAATCACCGCTCCACCGGGGTCGGCGAAGATCCTTGGCTCCTGAGGTATTTCGATCGCATCAGCTGGTATCCGGTGACCGCCGAGGAGCTCGGCGACCTGCGCGCCGATTGTGCGGCCGGACGGTGGGAACCGGCTACCGAAGACGGCGAATTCCGGCTCGCCGACTACCGGCGCTTCCTCGCCGACAATGCCGACTCCATCGCCGGATTCCGCGCCGGGCAAGCCGAAGCCTTTGCCGCCGAACGCGCTTCCTGGCAGCAGGCCGGCGAGTTCGCCGAAAAGCCCTGACTGCCTGCCTGATTCAGCGCGCCGCAAGTCCGCCTCCACCGACCACCGCCCCGACGCCGAACCGCGCACCGGGGCCGCATACCGAAGGGCACGCACATGACAGTGTGGATCCACCGCCGCTCCGACAGTGAGATCGATGCCGAAACCACCGGCGCCACCGGCCCGCTCGCCGGATTGCGGCTCGCCGTGAAGGACAATGTGGATGTCGCGGGCCTGCCGACCACGGCGGGCTGCCCCGAATTCGCCTACACCCCGCAAGCCGACGCGGCGGCCGTGGCGGCCCTGCGCTCCGCCGGTGCGGTGGTCGTCGGCAAAACGAACCTGGACCAGTTCGCCACCGGCTTGGTCGGCACCCGCTCCCCCTACGGTGTCGTGGAGAACGCGCTCCGACCCGGATACGTCTCGGGCGGTTCGAGTTCCGGCTCCGCCGTCGCCGTCGCGAGCGGGGAAGCCGATATCGCCATCGGCACCGACACCGCCGGTTCCGGCCGCGTTCCAGCCGCCCTGCACGGCATAGTCGGCATCAAACCGACCCTCGGCGTGATCTCCACCGCCGGCGTCGTCCCCGCCTGCCGCTCCTACGACTGCGTGACCATCTTCGCCGCCGACCTGACGACGGCGAACCGAGCCATGGCGGCCATGTCGACCGGTGCGCCCGCCCGGCCCTGGCCCGCCGACGTCCGCCTGGCCGCCCCGCCGAACCCCGTCATCGCGGTATTCACCACGCTGCCGGATCTGGATCCCCTGTGGCACAGCGCCTTCGAGCGAACCGTAGCCGCACTGCGTGATGCCGGAGCCCGCATCATCGAAATAGATCCGGAACCCTTCCTGTCCGCCGCGCGCCTCCTCTACGACGGCGCGCTGGTCGCCGAAAGATACGCCGCCGTAGGCGAATTCGTAGATTCCCACCCGACCGCCGTGGACCCTACCGTCGGCGCGATCATCACCGCGGCCCGTGATATCCCCGCTCACCGCCTGGTTTCCGACCTCACCGAACTCGAACGCCTGCGCGCCGCCGCCATGACCGCACTCGCCGATGCCGATGTGCTCTTGACCCCCACCGTTCCCGGCCACCCCACCATCGCCGCGGTCGCAGCCGACCCGATCGGCGAGAACTCGAAACTCGGCACCTACACCAACTTCTGCAACCTCTTCGACCTCTGCGCCGTCGCGATCCCGGCCGGAAAAGCCGGCGACGCCCACTTCGGCGTAACGGTGCTGGCCCGCCCTTTCGAAGACGCCGTCGCCTTCGACATCGCCGCCCTGATCACCACGATCCCCGCACCGGCACCCGCGACCCCCACCCCCGAATCCGCCTGGCCGCTACAGTCCACCGCCCCACAGGAGTTGATAGTCTTCGGCGCCCACCTGCGCGGCCAGCCACTGGAACACCAGCTCATCGAACTCGGCGCCCGCTGGACCGGCCCCGTCCAAACCAGCCCGAACTACCGCCTGGCCGCCCTGGACACCACCCCACCCAAACCCGCCGTAACCCGCGTCCCCGCCCCCGAATCCGGCGTCTCCATCACCGGCGAACGCTGGCTCCTCTCCCCCGCCGCCCTGGGCCGCTTCCTCACCGCCCTCCCCTCCCCCATGCAACTGGGCAGCATCGAACTAGCCGACGGCACCTGGCACACCGGCTTCAGCTGCGCCGGCGCCGCCGCCGAATCCGCCAAGGACATCAGCGAATACGGCAGCTGGCGCGCCGCCCTGGCCGCCGGCGCGGTGGGCTGATACCGACAGCTGCTCGGGGGTTCGGTGGCGAGCCACCTATGAAGTCTCAGTGGTGTGTTCCGTGCTCGGCACGGATGTGACCGGCGCGCGGCGTAAATACCTTTATGGACATGGAAAACACCACGAAGAACCGCACCGACATCAACGTTCAGCTCGAGGTCGCCGACCCGCAGGCCGCCGCCGCGATCTACGAAGCGGCCTTCGGGCTGGGCGGCCGGATCGGCTTCCGGGCCGCCCAGACCCCCTCCACCGGATTTCGCGGATTCCTGCTCTCCCTGGTGGTTTCGCAGCCCTCCACCGTCGACAGCCTGGTCGGCACCGCGGTCGAGGCCGGTTTCACCGTGATCAAGCCCGCGAAGAAGAGCCTGTGGGGTTACGGGGCGGTTTTGCAGGCGCCGGAGGGGACGATCTGGAAGGTCGACACCTCCAAGAAGAAGGACGTGGGCCCGTTCACCCGCGAAATCGACGACCTGGTGTTGCTGCTCGGAGTGGCGGATGTGAAGGCCAGCAAGCAGTTCTACGCCGATCGCGGTCTGACGGTCGAAAAGAGCTTCGGTGGCAAATACGCCGAATTCGCGGGCCACGGCTCACCGGTCACCCTCGCCATGTACCCGCGCAAGGCCGCCGCCAAGGATGCCGGGATGTCCCCGGAGGGCAGCGGATCGCACCGCATCGTCATGGACAGCGGGATCGGTCCGTTCACCGATCCGGACGGATTCGTGTGGGAGGCTACGGCCTGAGCCGGGTGTGCGGGCAAGAACACGAGACGATCATGAAGTTCCGCAGGGCTATGGCCTCGCTGCGCGGATGAATCCGCGCAGCGAGGTACCCGCCCGGGCTCGCTCAGGGCAGGGTTTGCAGAACGCCCTCGGATTTATAGGTGGTTTTGCCACTACCGGAGCTGTCGCATTCCCACAGGACCGTCACGTTGGCGGGGAACTGGAGATCCACAGACTCCGTCCACGGCACCGAGTCCATCATCGCGGAGCCCGTCGACATCTGCTTCTTGCTCATCCAGGCCCGCTGCGTGACCAGCGGGACGATACTCATGCCCTTGCAGGTCCACGCCGAACCGTCCGCGGGCGCATCGACATGGATCACGCCGCCCGGCATGAGGGTTACTGTCGGCGGCTGCGGCGCGGCCGCGCTGCCCGTATTCGCAAGACCCGTTCCCGAACCCGAAACCCCCAGCGAGACCAGCGCTGCCGCCAGCACCCCCACGCGGAATACGTTCCGTACCAAAGCAACTCCCCTGATCGAGTTCATCACGCCGAACACGACGTGCGGCCGCAAATGTACTCGATCGCATGTCCGGACGCGCAGGCGGAAGTCGGGCGGTTGCGGCCCGTGCCGGTTTTCGGCCACGGCATCGGACGCCTCGGATCGCGCGGCGGCTCGCCGATTGGTCGGTGTGCTGCTCACCTGCGGTTTCGGACCGGTTGGTATTGCTAGGGTGGGGGCGCGTCACGGTTCGTTCGGTCAGGTCGGTATCCCAGGTTCGGGAAAGGTCGGGCATGGCGGGGCTTGTGATCGGTCGGCGGGCATTGGTTTCGCGGGCCTTGGTGGCGGGGGCGCTGGCTACCGGGGCGCTCGCCAGTGGATGCTCGGCGGCGTTGCCTGAAGCCGAAGCGCGGCGGGAGCGCGACGGGAGTCGTGCGCTGGCGCTGGAGATGTTGCAGGTCGACGAGGCGGGCAACGATCTCAAGCTCGCGCAGCTGCGGACGTTGATCGACACCGGGCTGCCGAAAACCGCTTCGCCCAAGCGAATTCTGGTGATTGGGGCGGGGCCGGCCGGGTTGACGGCGGGGACTCTGCTCAGCGAGGCCGGGCATGAGGTGACCGTGCTCGAGGCCAACGCCAGCCGCACCGGCGGGCGGGTCAAGACCTTCCGTGGGATGTTCTCGGACCCGGCGCTGTATGCCGAGGCGGGGGCGATGCGGTTGCCGAGCGCGCATCCGATGGTGCTGGCGCTGGCCGACAAGCTCGGCGTACGGCGGCGGCAATTCCACAATGTCGATGTGGCGCCGGATGCGCCGTCGGCACCGGCGGTTCCGGTGATCTACCGCTCGTTCACCGGCGACACCTGGTCGAATGGCGCAGTGCGCGAAGTGGTTTCGCCGTCAGCGCGCGGGGCGACCATGATCCGGGTCAATGGGCAGACCATCTGCCGCACCGACTACGCCCGTGATCCCGCCGCGGTGCATCGGGCTTTCGGCGCGGACTTCAGCTCGCCGTCGCGGCTGGCGCTCGACGCCATCATGAACAAGACCGACGTGCGCGCCGATCATCCGATCGACCGCCAAATCGACGGCTGGACAGACATCTTCAACACCTATGAGGACTACTCCCTGCACCGCTATCTGATGGCGGAGGGCTGGTCGCTGCCGCAGATCGAAGCCGTCGGCACCCTGGAGAACCTCACCTCGCGGCTGCACTACGGCGTCATCGGCGCCCTCGTCGACCACGCCCTGATCCGCCCGGACGCCACCTACTGGGAGCTCGCGGGCGGCACCGCCTCGCTCACCGACGCGCTCACCGCGAAGCTGGGACCCGCGGTGCGGCAGGGCAAACGAATGACCCGCCTGGAGCAGACCGAGCACGGCGTGCGGGTGTGGACCACCGCCGAAACCGGCACCGAACACACCGACGGCGCCCCGGCCGACCCCATCGAATCCTTCGACGCCGACTACGCGATCGTCGCCATCCCGCTCACCGCCGCCCGCTTCTGCACCTTCGACCCGCCCCTGTCCTACGCCAAACGCCGCGCCATCGTCGAACTGCACCACGATGCCGCCACCAAGGTTCTGCTGGAGTTCAAGACCCGCTTCTGGGAGCAGGGCCCGAAGGGCTTCCGCGGCGGCGGCTGCGTCACCGACAGCCCGAACCGCTTCGTCTACTTCCCTTCGCATGTCGAAGGATCCGACGGCGGCGTCGTCCTGGCCAGCTACACCTGGTCCGACGATGCCCAGCGCTGGGATTCGCTCACCGACAGCGAACGCATCCACTTCGCCCTGGCGGGCATGCGCGAGCTCTTCGGCCCGGTCATCGACACCGAATTCACCGGCGTCGGACTGTCCCAGAGCTGGCAGCGCGCCCGCTACGCCCTCGGCGAAGCGGTCATCCCCACCCCCGGCCAGCTGCACGAACACCACGCCGCCACCCGAACCGTGGAGGGCCGTGTCCATTTCGCCGGCGACCACACCAGCCTCAAACCCGCCTGGATCGAGGGCGCCCTGGAAAGCGCCGTCCGCACCGCCCTGGAAGTCCACCAACGCTGAACGCCCGGCCTATCCGGCGGGAACCGCGGCGATAGCTTCGATCTCGCAGAGCACCCCCGGCCGGGCGAAGCCCGCCACCACCGCCACCGTAATGGCGGGCGGATTCTCCCGCGTCCCCCAAACCTCGAGAAACGCCTGGTAGCCGTCCTGCACCGGCTCCCCGGCGGCAACCAGAATCGTCCACTTCACAATATGTTCGATGTCCGCGCCCGCAGCGTTCAAGCAGGCGCGGACATTCGCAAGCGCCTGCCGCGCTTGCTCTTTCAAGGTGGGCCCGACCAGCTGCCCGGAGGCATCGATCCCGTTCTGTCCCCCGACATAGATCGTGTCGGACGCCGCCGACACCCGCACCGCCTGGCTGAAAGCCGGACTGGTCGGCAGCGATTCCGGATTGATGTAGCTGACAAGACTCATGAGAGCAGCGTAGGTCTCCCGTCAGCCGGCCGGTTCGAGGACAAGGCCGACAAATCGGTCGAGAAATCGAATCCCGCTAACGGCCGGCGGCCCCGGAACGACGTAGGGGGCAGGTCACGGCCGGACCAGATCGTTCAGTTCATGTTTCCCGAAAGCCCTACTGCTTCAAAGGAGTTGAACTAACTGTGAAGGTCAATCGCGTCACTTCCTGCTTGATGATCACGGCCGCCGGTGCGTGCATGCTGCTGTCCACCGCGGGGACAGCAGCCGCGGAGCCCGCGGTGGTCACCGATTCGACCCACCCTGCCGCCGCGAGCTGGAATCAGTTGATATGGAACGGCGCACAAGGGGTGGACACCGTCATCCACGGGGGAATCAACGTCTTGTTCGGCGGGGCGTACGGGGGCGGCGGCAATCCCTTCGGTTCCGACCAGGGCACCTGGTGGTACCAGCTGGGCAAACAGATCGACGCGTGGAGCCATAGCTACAACCAGCACGGAAACCACACCTGCTACGACGGCGACACCCCGTATCCCTGCGGATAGCCGCTCCTGCAAGGGACTCAGCCCACCCCGCGCGTCCACGACAGGGTTCGGATCAGGGCGTCGAGGGCCGCCGGGTAGGCACTGTCGGAGGGTGATCCGAAGCCGACGACCAAGGCTTGGGGGCGGTTGTGCGGGTGCTCCGCGGAGAGCCACATGCCGGACAGCCCGTCGATCGCGAGGCCGTATTCGTCGGCGCGGGTGAGGACTTCGGCTTCGGTGAGACCGGCGGGTTCGAGGCGGATCAAGGTGTGCAGGCCGGCGGCGATGCCGTTCAGGGTGAACCCGGCCAGGGGGCGGCCGGCCCGGGGTTTGAGGCGGTCGGCGAGCAGGTCACGGCGTTTGCGGTAGCGCAGTCGGCACGAGCGGATGTGCCGGTCGAAGGCGTGCGAGGTGATCAATTCGGCGAGGGTCAGCTGGCCGAGCGTCTCGGAGTGATGGTCGGCGAGGCGTTTGGCCTCGGCGATGGGGCCGATCAGCCGCGGCGGCACCACCATCCAGGCCAGGCGTAATCCGGGGCCGAGGGTTTTGGAGGCGCTGCCGAGGTAGACGACATGGTCGGGCGCGATGCCTTGGATCGCGCCGACCGGCTGCCGGTCGTAACGGAACTCGCCGTCGTAGTCGTCTTCGATCACCAGATGTCCGGCCCGCGCCCAGGCGGCCAGGTGCAGCCGGCGCGCCGGGCTGAGCGTCGAGCCGATCGGAAACTGGTGGCTGGGCGTGACGACCGCAGCGGATACCCCGCCGTAGTCGTCCGTCATCAGCCGATCCACTTGTGCGCCTTCGCCATCGACCGGCAAGGGAACGACGGTGGGTCCCGCTGTTCTTACCGCCGCACGGAACTGCGGCATGCAGGGATCCTCCATGGCGATCGCCGGCGCCGTGCCCGATCCGTTCAACACCGTCCCCAGCAACACCAACGCCTGCTGCGCACCCGTGGTGATGATGATCTGGTCCGGCGTCGCCAGCACCCCGCGGGTTCGCCCGAGATACTCGGCCAGTGCCGACCGCAGTTCGATCCGGCCCCTCGGATCGCCGTACCCGAAGGCGTCGCGAGGAGCATTGTTCAGCGCCTGCCGGGAGGCTCGCAGCCAAGCGGTGACCGGGAACCTGCTCAGATCCGGACTGCCCGACCGCAGGTTATGGCGTGGCGGTGCGGCCGGACCGCCGCGCAGGACGGCGGCGTCGATCGCGGCGGGGGAATTCGCGGCCTCGGCCACTCTGGTTCCCGACCCCTGCCGCGTCACCAGGTGACCCTCGGCGATCAACTGGTCGTAGGCGGCGCTGACGGTGCCGCGCGAGACCCCGAGCTCCGAGGCGAGGGTTCGCGAAGAAGGCAGGCGCACACCGGGACTCAGCCGTCCGTCGCGGATCGCGTCACGCAATGCGCGCTCCAACCCGGTCCGGCGGCCCGATCCCGAATCGACGGGCAGATGCAGATCGATATCCGAAGTGGACCAATAATCAGCCATCTAATTGGCTCCTAACATCGGTCCATTATCTGGTTACGGTCGATCCATGACAACGAACACCACCGCTTACGTCCTCCCCACCACCCGCCTCGACATCGACGGCCTGACTCCGAAGATCGCGAAGGCCATGAACGGCCTCGAACGCGCCGCCCAGGACACCACCCTGGAGCAGCCGCTCCGGGAACTGGTGAAACTGCGGGTCGCCCAGATCAACGGCTGCGTCTACTGCGTCGACATGCACACCCGTGACGCGGTGGCCGGTGGCGATTTCGAGCGCCGGGTCAGCCTGGTTCCCGTCTGGCGTGAGGCCCCGTACTTCACCCCGCGCGAGCGCGCCGCGTTCCAGTTGGCCGAGGCGATGACTCGGCTCGCGGACAGCGAAGTGAGCCAACAGGTTTGGGCCGAGGCCGCCGCGCACTTCGAGGAGAAGGAGCTCGCCGAACTGGTCTGGCACATCGCCATTATCAACACCTGGACCCGGATCGGCGCCACCACCCGCGCCTGGACGTTGCCCGCCGACGCGTAAACCGCTCGCGCCCGCTAGCCCCGCCCACCGGTCACCACCCCGACCGCGACACCGATCACCGCGGCGTTGTAGAAGAACCCGATCACCGCGTGCACGAGTACCTGGGTGCGAATGCTGCGGTGGCGGGTCTCCACGTCGGAGACGGCGAAGGAGACGCCGATGGTGAAGGCGAAGTAGGCGAAGTCCAGGAGATTCGGCCGCTCGGATCCCGGGAACGAGAGCGCGCGGTCCGGGAGCAGCGAGTAGTAGGTGCGGGCATATTGCTCAGCGAAGCCGAGGTGGAGCAGGAACCAGGCCAGCAGTGCCGCAACGGCGGCAATGATTTTCGTGGTCCCGCCGAACCGCTCGTCGTCGGCGGAGACTATCGATACGACCGCTACGAGGCCGATGGCACTGACCAAACCGATGGCGAGCGATGCCATCCAGCTGCCCGGGATCTCGTCGACCCATTCTTCGGGGTCGTCCTCGCGCCTGTTTCGCAGCAGGCGTATCACCCAGATGCCGACATACAGCCCGGCCAGCACATTCCAGAACAGGAGCCAGTCGTTCGGGTCGTGGGCCCACAGCACGGCCAGGGCCACGAGCACGAGGCCGATCTCCATCACCCGGCTGACTACGACCCGCAGCATCGACATGATCCCTACTTTGTCACCTGCGCGGCCTCGGGGTGGGTAGCGTCGCGGACGATGCGGAGGCCGGCCAGCAGGTCTTCCAGCTGCTCGGGCGTGAGCAGGCTGGTGAACCATTTGTCGACGCCTTCGAGGTAGGCGGGCAGGATGCGCGCTACCCGGGTGGCGCCGGCGGCGGTGAGGACGGCGTAGGAGCTGCGGCGGTCGGTGGGGTCGGGTTCGCGGCGGACGAAACCGTTGCGCTCCAGGCGATCCACGAGGCGGGTGACGCCGCTGGTGGAGAGGTTGGTCTGGTTCGCCAGGTCGGTCATGCGGAGTTTGCGGCCCGGCGAGCGGGTCAGCCGGATCAGCGCGTTGAGGTCGAGGGCGGAGAGCCCGTTGCCCTTCCAGGTGGATTCGATTCTCGCCAGGATGCCGTCGTGCGCCTCGTACAGCAGGCCGATGGCGGTCAGGCGGGGGTCGTCGAAGAGCTGTTTGGTATCCACTTGACCAGCGTAAACCATGAACTTTCCGTGCGGATAGTTGACACGCGGAACATTTCTTGTAGATTGTTGCCAGCGCAATATTCCGCATAGCAACAACATGGAGGGTGACGATGAGCGGCACGCAGCAGGAGTGGGTGGCCGGGTTCCGTGCGCCGCTGGTGAATCCGGCGGACCGGATCCAGCTGGCCGAGCCGCGGGGGTTCGATGGGGAGACCTTGCGGCAGGTGGCGCATCTGGCCGGCGGCGGTGCGGCGGTGCGGGTGCGCTTGACCAACCGGTACTCGGCGCACGAGCTCGTCATCGGTTCGGCGCGGATCGCGGTGCGCGACAGCGGAAATGCCATTCGGCCGGAAACGGCTCGCGAGCTGCGCTTCGACGGGGAGGCGGAGCTGCGGATCCCGGCGCACGGCGACGCGGTCAGCGATCCGATCGAACTGCCCGTCGAGGCGGGTACGGATCTGGTTGTGAGCCTGTACTTCCCGCAGCGGACCGGCCACACCGCCTTCGCGCACATGCCGGTGGAGACCAGCTGGATCACCGATGGCGACCGGACCGGCGATATCGCCCTGCCCGACGCCGCCGAGCATCTGTCACGCTTCGTGCTGACCGGCGTCGACGTCCTCGCCGAGGCCGGTACCCCGGTACTGGTCGCGTTCGGTGATTCCTGGTTCGAGGGGGTGGGTTCCACGCAGGGCGAGAACCGGCGCTCGGTGGACCGGTTGAACGCGCGACTCCCCTTGGGCTGGGCGGTGAATCAGGGCACCGGCGGGAACCGGCTGCTCACCGATCAGATCGGCGAGCACGGCCTGGCCCGTTTCGAGCGCGATGTACTGGCGGTGCCGGGCGTGGCGGCGGTGTGGATCAATTTCGGCATCAACGATCTGATCCTGGACGAATCCACCACGCCCGCGGCAGCACTCATCGCGGGCTTCACCGAGCTGGCCCGGTTGGCGCACGAGGCCGGATTGCCGGTGTACGCCAACACCATCGGCCCGTTCGGCGGCGCGTACTACCCGGGCCTCAATGTGGCCGAGGGCATTCCGGTGCGCCGGGTGGTGAACGAGTGGTTGCGGAATACCGATGTCTTCGACGCCGTCTTCGACCCCGCCGCCGCGGTGGAGGATCCCGAACGCCCGGACTTCATCCGCCCCGAATTCGATTTCGACGGAATGCATCTCAACGACGCCGGCCACGACGCCATCGCCGCCTCGGTGGATCTCACCGCCCTCACCCTGACCCCACGCCCCGGTCTCGCCGCAACCCGTTGACCGAAAGATAAGGCGGGCAGACCCGGGTGGCTCGGTCCCGGCATCTGCCCGCCTCCCCAGCCTGGTCGGACACTGCCCGAAAAGCCGCAGTAGTCCACTACCCGATTCCCCACACGCCGGCACGATTCGTCCGAGTAGCCGCGAATCTTCTTCCCGCAGGCCCGAATACGCTCATGCCGGGTTACGGCAGCAACCCGGATACATCGATTTCGAGCCGATCAGTCGCCAGCTACCACCTGAATCTCGTCCCCGGCCTGGTCAACCGGGTCGGAGGGGGTAGCGAACCAGTGGGTTACCTCGCCCTCGTCGAGATCGGTTGCCAGGTCTCCGCTCGGGAGCACCGACAGTGCGCCCGCCGTCGCGGAGACCAGGAACTCGTCCACCGCCGGGCGGCCGATGGCCGCCGTGGTGAAGGTGGTGGATTCATAATCGATCTCGTGCTCGGTACGCAGGGCGGTGGCACGGTCGAGGGCTTCGGCTTGGGTGAGCGTGGCCCAGGAGCCGTCGGCGGCCTGGTAGACGAAGGCCGGGTCGGCCTCGGTGAGCGGGCGCACGCGGTCGGCGTAGGAGACCGGATGCGACGGACGCGCCGACAGGTCGGCCTGGACCTGCGGATCGTTCGGCACCAGCCAGCGCAGCGTGCCGGCGGCCGGTTCCTCGGCGATACCGAAACCGGCTCCGGCGGCGAGGATTTCACCGAAGGACATGCCCTCGGCGAACAACGCTGCCGCACCGGCCTTCTGGATGGCCCAGACCGCGACGACCGAATCCACCGAGTGCGGCAGGGCGACGGCGACGACATCACCGGGGCCCGCACCGCGATCGATGAGCAGGCGCGCGAGCTGCGAGCTGCGGCGGTCGAGGACGTGGTAGGCCACCTCCGCGCCGTCGGCCAGCAGCGCCGGAGCCTGCGGATCCTCTTCGACCACCTCGGCGAGCACGTTCGCGACCGTCCGGTTGCCGACCCGCGCCGATTCGGAATCGGCAACGGTGACAGTGCTTTCGGCCAGGATCCGGGCCCGCTCGTTCTCGTCGAGGATGTCGATGTCCCCGACCAGGCCCTTGGGATCGCCGAGCAGCGTGTCGAGCACCCGGTTCAGGCGCGCGGCGAGGATCTCGACCTCGTCGGCGGTGAACCGGCTGTCCAGGTACCGCATGGCGATCTCGATGGTCGCCCCCGCCATCACGGTCAGGCTCATCGGGTAGTGGGTGTTGTCGTTGATGCCGACGCCGTTGACGGACATGCCGTCGATGGAGCTGGCCGCGGCGATGGCGTCCTTGTCGACCGGGTACGACTCGAACACCACCAGGGTGTCGAATTCGGCTCCCGGACCGGCCAGGCGCTGGATCTCGCTGAACCCGATGTGGTGATGCTCGAGCAGATCGGCCTGATCGTGCTGGACGCGTTCGAGCAGCCCGCCGATGGTGAGGCGATCATCGACCCGGATGCGCACCGGCACCGTGTTGATGAACAGACCCACCATGGACTCCACGCCCGCCAGGTCACCCGGCCGGCCGGAGACGGTCGCGCCGAACACCACATCGCTGCGCCCGGTGAGGCGGCCGATGAGCACCGCCCACGCGGTCTGCACCAGCGTGTTCAGCGTGACGCCCAGTTCCTGCGCCCGCTTGGTGAGCTGACGCGTGCGCTCGGCATCGATATCCAGTGTGTAGCGGCCGATTTCGTACTGCTCGTCCTTGCGCGGCGCGGGCGCGAGCGTGGTCGGCTCGCTGACCCCGGCCAGCGCGCGCCGCCACGCCTCGAGGGATTCCTCGCGGTTCCGCCCGGCCAGCCAGGCCAGGTAGTTCCGGTAGGAGGCCACCCGCGGCAGTGCGGAGGTGTCGCCGCGCACCGCGTACAGCACCAGCAGGTCACGCATGAGCAGCGGCATGGACCAGCCGTCCACCAGGATGTGGTGGGTGGTGATCACCAGGTGCCACTGTTCCTCGGCCACCCGGAACACGATGAACCGCATCAGCGGCGCGGCGGTCAGATCGAAGTGATCCGCCCGGTCGGCCTCGATGAGTTCCCGCATGCGCGGATTGCGTTCGGGCTCGGGCAGATCGGTCAGATCCACCACCCGGAACGGCGCTTCGACATTGTCGAGCACCACCTGGTGCGCCTGCCCGTCCGCGTCGGTGACGAAGGCGGTCCGCAGGCTCGGGTACCGGTCCAGGATGGCCTGCGCGGCATTGCGCAGCCGCTCGGTGTCGACCGTGCCGGCCAGATCCAGCAGCGCCTGAATGGTGTAGACGTCCACCGTGTTCTGGGTCAGCATGGCGTGGAACAGCAGACCGCCCTGGAGCGGCGAGAGCGGCCACACGTCGGCCAGGTTCGGGTAGGCCCGTTCCCAGACCTCGATATCGGACTGGGTCACCTTGACCAGGTTCATATCCGACGGCGTGAAGCCACCGGCCTCGGGCCGCTGGGCATGGGTGGCCAGCGCGGTCAGCGCCGCCACGAACAGGTCCGCGAACTCCTGCACCCGCTCGCGCTCGAGCAGCCCGGTCGGGTAGGCGAAGGACGCACCCAGCTGCGGGCCGTGCTCACCGTCGGTGACGATGGCATTGATATCGAGGGTGGCGTTGGCGGGCATGTCGGTGTCCATCTCGCCGTCGAGCCGGCCCAGATCGTCCACCGGCACCCAGCCCACATCGGCCATGCCCTCGGGCACCGACCCCGCGGACGCGCGACCGAGGTAGTTGAAGCTGATCTGGCCGACATCGCGCAGCTGTGCGCCGGTCTCCGGGTTGAGGTGGCGCAGCATGCCCCAGCCCAGACCCTTGTCGGGCAGCGCGAGGAGCTGTTCCTTCACCGATTTCACGATGTCGCCCAAGGCTTTTCCGCCCGCGAAGGCATCGCCCAGGTCCGCGCCGTTCAGGTCCAGGCGGACCGGGAAGGCGGCGGTGAACCAGCCGACGGTGCGGGAGAGATCCGCGCCCGGCACGATCTCCTCTTCGCGGCCGTGACCCTCGAGCTTGATCAGCGCCGAACCGCCCGTGGTCTCGCCGCGCCAGCGCGCGACGGCCATGGCCAGCGCCGACATCAGGCCGTCGTTGACGCCGCCCCGGTACAGGCCCGGCAGCGAGGTCAGCACGGCATCGGTGACTTCGGCCGGAACCGAGACCTCGACGCGTTCGACGGTGGCGAAGGTGTCGATCTTCGGATCGAAGGCCCGCGCACCCAGCAACGGATCCGGAGTCTCCGTAACCCGCTGCCAGAACGGCAGTTCCGCGACCCGTTCGGCCGAGGTCGACTGCTCGACCAGGGCGTGCGCCCAGCGCCGCATGGAGGTGCCGGTCTCGGGCAGCTTGATCGGCTGCTCGAACGCCAGCTGCGACCAGGCCAGACCGAGGTCCGGGATCAGGATGCGCCAGGAGACGCCGTCCACCACCATGTGGTGCGCGACGATCAGCAGCACATCGCGGCGAGCGACGGAGCCGTCCTCGGTCGCGCCGAACGCGAACCAGATGAACTGCACCATGGCCGCATTCGCCGGATCGAGGCGACCCAGAGCCGCATCGAATTCGACGCTGGCGGCCTTGGTCAGGCCCTCGTCGGAGATGTCGCCGGGCAGTTCGACCCGATGCACGAGCGCGTCGACGTCGACCGCGCCCTTGGGCAGCGCTTCGAATTCGAAACCGTCCGTGGCGTTGCCGCGCAGACGCGACCGCAGCACGTCGTGATGGTCGTACAGCGCGGAGATGGCTCCGACCAGGGTGGCCCGATCGATGCCGTCCGGCAGCCGCAGCGGCATGGACTGCGAGAACCGCTCGTAGGAAGACCCACTCGACAGGATCGCGTGCATGATCGGCGTCAGCGGAATGTCGCCGACCCCGCCGCCGGGCAGCTCGGCCAAGCGCTCCTGCGTGGAATCGCCTGCGAGCGTGGCGACTTCGGCCAGTCCGGCCACGGTGCGCTGTTCGAACACGTCACGCGGTGAGAACACCACGCCCCGCGCCTTGGCCCGCGAGACCAGCTGGATCGACAGGATCGAGTCGCCGCCGAGGGCGAAGAACGAGTCGTCCGCGCCGACCTGCTCCAGGCCGAGGACGTCGGCGAACACCTCGGCGAGGGTGGCCTCCATCTCGGTGACCGGAGCGCGGAAATCGCGTGCGGTGAACACCGGTTCGGGCAGCGCCCGGCGGTCCAGCTTGCCGACCGGGGTCAGCGGGATGGCGTCGAGGACCGTGATGGCCGTCGGCACCATGTACTCCGGCAGACGCCCGGCGATGTGCTCGGTCAGGGCCGCGATGTCGATGGAGCGTCCCGCGACCGGCAGCACGTAGGCCGCCAGGATGGTGGCCCCGGCTTCGGTCTTGTGGCCGACGGTGACCGCGAAGTCCACGGTCTCGTGCGAGGCCAGGGCCGCGTCGATCTCACCGAGTTCGATACGGAAGCCGCGCACCTTGACCTGGAAGTCGTTGCGGCCCACGTACTCCACCTCGCCGGTGGGGGTCCAGCGGACCACGTCACCGGTGCGGTACATGCGCTCGCCGGCGACGTACGGGTTGGCGACGAACCGCTCGGCCGACAGGCCGGGCCGGTCGTGGTAGCCCCGTGAGAGCTGGATACCCGACAGGTACAGCTCACCCGCGACACCGACCGGCACCGGACGCAACCGGCTGTCGAGGATCAGCGATCGCATACCTCGGATCGGGCCACCGATGGTGACCAGATCACCCGGCACCAGCGCATCGCTGATGTTGGTCATGATGGTGGTCTCGGTCGGACCATAGCCGTTGTGGAACGCACGAATCGTGCGGTCCGCCAACGGAACAGCCCACTTCTCCACCAGATCGGCCGGCACGGCTTCACCACCGGCGACCAGCACCCGCAGGCTGTCGAGGCCCTTGGGATCCAGGGTCGCCAGCGCCGCCGGGGTGATGAACGCGTGCGTGGCCTGCTCGCGCTTGATCAGCTCGGCGAGCTCCTCACCGCCGTAGATGCCCGGCGGGACGATGACCAGGGTGCCGCCCGCGCCGATGGCCAGGAGGTACTCCAGCACCGACGCGTCGAACGACGGCGACGCGAAGTGCAGTGCGCGCGAACCGGAGTCGAGGTGGTAGCGCACGATCTGCTCGGTGCTGAAGTTGGCCAGACCGGAGTGCGTGACCACGACGCCCTTGGGCATGCCCGTGGTGCCGGAGGTGTAGATCACGTAGGCCACGTGATCCGGCCGCACCACACCCCAGCGTTCCGCGTCGGTGACGAGTTCGGCCGAGTGCGAGGCGATTTCGGCCTGCACGATGGGATCGTCCAGGGAGATCCAGCCCGCCAGGCTCTTGACCGGCGGCAGCCCTTCGACCTCGGCGTCGACGGTCAGACCCAGCACCGCGCCGGAGTCGTTGACCATGTGCGCGATGCGGTCCGCCGGGTAGGACGGATCGACCGGCACGAACGCCGCGCCCGACTTGGCGACGGCCCAGATGGCCAGCACCGATTCGAACGAGCGCCGGATGGCCACCGCCACCCGGGTTTCCGGTCCGGCGCCGCGCTCGATGAGCACCCGCGCCAGGCGCGAGGAGGCGGCATCGAGTTCGGCGTACCCGAGGGCCTGGCCGTCGAAGACGACCGCCTCGCCGACCGGGTTGTTGGCGACGGCATCGGCCAGCAGATCGGGCAGTACGCGCGGCTCGATGGCCGGACCGCCGGTGCGGGCGATCAGGTCGGTGCGCTCGGCGGTCTCCAGGATCTCCAGGTCACCGACGGCCTTGCGCGGCGCGGCCACGATCTGGCCCAGCAGTCGCAGGAACCGCTGCGCGAATCCTTCGACGGTGGACTGATCGAACAGGTCACGCGCGAAACCGAATTCGGCGTACATGCCCGCATCGGAGTCGGCTCCGGTTTCGGTCAGGGTCAGCATGAGATCGAACTTGGCGATCTCGTTCTCGAACTCGACCGCCGCGACCCGCAGCCCGGGCAGCTCGAAGGAGCTGTCCGGCAGGTTCTCGAAGGACAGCGCCACCTGGAACAGCGGATGCCGCGCGGTGGAGCGCTCCGGGTTGAGCAGCTCGACCAGGCGCTCGAACGGAATGTCCGCGTGCGCGAACGCCTTCAGGTCGCTGTCCTTGGCGCGCGCCAGCAGCTCGGTGAAGCCGTCCTGCCCGTTCACCTCGGTGCGCAGCACCAGGGTGTTGACGAACATGCCGATCAAGTTGTCGACCTCGGCCTCGCCACGTCCCGCGATGGGCGCGCCGATGGCGATATCGGTGGTGCCGGACAGGCGCGCCAGGAACACGGCCAGTGCGGTGTGCACGACCATGAACATGGTGGCGTTGTTGGCCCGCGCGATGCGCTGCAAACCGCCGTGCAGTTCCTTGTCGATCGGGAACAGCACCCGGCCGCCGCGGAAGGACTGCGCCAGCGGGCGCGGCCGATCCGAGGGCAGGTTCAGCTCGTCGGGCAGGTCGGCCAGTGCGCCGCGCCAGAATTCGGCCTGAGCCGAGATCAGGCTGGTGGCGTCGTCCTCGTCACCGAGCACCTCGCGCTGCCAGATGCTGAAGTCGGCGTACTGCACCGGCAGCGGCGTCCAGCCCGGTTCGGTGCCGGCGGCACGCGAGGCGTAGGCGATCATCACGTCGCGGGTGAGCGGGCCCATGGACCAGCCGTCCGCGGTGATGTGGTGGGTGACGAAGACCAGCACGTGCTCCGGCTGGTCGGTGTCCTCGACCCGGAACAGCTTGGCGTGCAACGGCACTTCGGTGGTGACGTCGAAGCCGGTGGTGATCAGTTCCGCGACCCGGTCGCGCACCGACTCGGCGGGGACGGCGATCGGAGTCAGATCCGGAACGGCCTGCGCCACCGGCACGATGACCTGTGCGGCGGTGCCATCGATCTGCGGGTAGACGGTGCGCAGCGTCTCGTGGCGGCCGATCACGTCGGCGACGGCCCGCTGCAACGCGTCCACGTCGAGCGCACCGGTGAGGCGCACCGCGACGGGCACGTTGTAGGCGGCCGAGGCCGTATCGAACTGGTTCAGGAACCACATGCGCGATTGCGCCAGGGACAGCGGCACCCGTTCCGGACGCGGTCCGGCGGTGAGCGCCTTGCGATCTCCCGCACCGGCGTGCTGCTCCACCTTGGCGGCGAGTCCGGCGACGCTGGACGCCTCGAACAGCGCGCGCACCGGCACCCGGGCATCCAGGGCCGCGCCGATCCGGGCGGCGACCTGGGTGGCCAGCAGCGAGTTGCCGCCGAGCGAGAAGAAGTCGTCGTCCGCACCGACCCGTTCGACACCGAGCACGTCCGCGAACACGCCGGCCACGATCTCTTCGATCGGGGTGGCGGGCGCGCGGAAGGCGGCGGCCTCGAACTCGGGCTCCGGCAGGGCCTTGCGGTCCAGCTTGCCGTTGACGTTCAGCGGCAGTGCGTCCAGAACCACGAAGGCCGACGGCACCATGTAGGACGGCAGCGCGTCGCTCAGCGCCGACTTCACCTGTGCCACATCGATATCCGTGCCGACCAGGTAGGCGACCAGGCGGTCGCCGGTGCGCTGATCCGACTTGGCCAGTACCGCGGTCTGCGCGATCTGCGGCAGCGCCAGCAGCGCGGCCTCGATCTCACCGAGTTCGATACGGAAGCCGCGGATCTTCACCTGGAAGTCGATACGACCCCGGTACTCCAGCTCCCCGTTGCCGTTCCAGGCCACCAGGTCACCGGTGCGGTACATGCGTTCGGAGTCGCCGAACGGGTTGGCCACGAAGCGATCCGCCGTGAGGTCGGCGCGCCCGAAGTACCCGCGCGCCAGCTGATCACCGGCGAGGTACAGCTCACCCGGCACGCCCGGGGCGACCGGCCGCAGCCGTTCGTCGAGCACGTACACCCGGCTGTTCCACTGCGGCAGGCCGATGGCGACCGAACCCTGATCGGCGTCGGTGACCAGGTGCGTGGTGATGGACACCGCGGCCTCGGTCGGGCCGTACAGGTTGAACAGGTGCGCACCCGGGTTGGCGGCGCGGAAGCGCTGCGCCACCGCGGCGGGCAGCGCCTCACCGATGGCCAGCACCCGGCGCAGCGAATGCGACCGCACCCCACCGTCGTTCGCGGCGGCGACCAGCAGCGCGTCCAGCATGGACGGCACCAGGTGCAGCGTGGTGACCCGCTCGCGCTCGATGAGCTCGTTCAGGTACACCGGATCGCGATGGCCGTCGGCCGCGGCGATCACCAGCCGGCCGCCGGACACCGCCGCCGACCAGAACTCCCACACCGAGAGGTCGAAGGTGGCCGCGGTCTTCAGCAGCACCGCGTCGTCGACGCTGAGCCCGAATTCGGCGGTCTTCCAGCGCAACTGGTTGACGATGGCCGCGTGCGGCACCGCGACGCCCTTCGGGCGGCCGGTGGAGCCGGAGGTGAAGATGACGTAGGCGGTGTTCGAAGCCCGCAGCGGCGCAAGGCGTTCGGAGTCGGCGACCGAGTAGGTCGAGACCAGGCTCAGGTCCAGCTCGTCGATCCGCACCACCGGCGCGACCTCGGTCGCGAAGCCGGCTTCGGCATTGGTGAGCACGCAGACCGGCGCGGCGGTCTCCAGGATGTAGCCGGTGCGATCGGCCGGCTGATCCGGATCGATCGGCACGTACGCACCGCCCGCGACGGACACCGCGTACATGGCCACGACCAGATCCACCGAACGGCGGAAGGCCAGCGCCACCCGCTGGTCCGGGCCGACGCCTATCGAAATCAGGTGCCGCGCCAGGCGATTCACCCGATCGCCGAGTTCACCGTAGGACAGCACCGCGCCGTCGGGTCCGATCAGCGCGACCGCGGTCGGGATATCGGTGACCATGGCGTCGAGCAGCGCCGGCAGGGTCGCGGCCCCGCCGAGCTGGTGCGCCGTGGTATTGCGCGCCAGCACCAGTTCGGCTCGCTCGGCCGGGGCCAGGATCTCGTAATCGCCGACGGCCGTGGCGGGTTCGGCCACGATCTCGCCGAGCAGGCGCACGAAGCGATCCACGAAGCCCTGCACGGTCGGCCCGTCGAACAGGTCGGTGGCGTAGGTGAAGATGCCGGTGATGCCCACCGGTTCACCCGCGGCGTCGTACCGGTCGGTGGCGATCAGGTGCAGGTCGAACTGCGAGATCCCGGAGTCGACATCGAGCCCGGCCACGGTCAGGCCCGGCAGCTCCAGGCTGGACTGAGCCAGGTTCTGGAACGACAGGCCGACCTGGAACAGCGGATGGCGCGCGGTGGAACGCATCGGGTTGAGCACCTCGACCAGGCGCTCGAACGGCACGTCGGCATTGGCGAACGCCTGGATGTCGGTCTCACGCTGGCGAGCGAGCAGTTCGGTGAAGGACGCGCCCGACCGCACCCGGGTCCGGAAGACCAGGGTGTTGACGAACATGCCGATCATGTCGTCCAGCACGGCTTCGCCACGACCCGCCATGGGCGTACCGATGGCGATGTCGTCGGTGCCGGACAGCCGCGCGAGCAGCACCGCGAGGGCGGTGTGCACGACCATGAACAGCGTCGCGCCCTCGGCACGCGCCAAATCGACCAGCGCCTTGTGGATCTCGCCGTCGATGCGCACCTCGACCTTGCCGCCGGCGAAGGTCTGCACGGCCGGACGCGGGCGATCCGAGGGCAGGTCCAGCTGATCCGGCAGGTCGGCCAGGGCCTGCTGCCAGTAGGCGACCTGTTTGGCGGCGAGCGATTCGGCATCGTTCTCGTCGCCCAGCAGTTCGCGCTGCCAGATGGAGTAGTCGGCGTACTGCACCGGCAGCGGCGCCCAGCCCGGCTGCTGCCCGAGGGACCGGGCGGCGTAGGCGGTCATGACGTCGCGGGTCAGCGGTGCCACGGAGGAACCGTCACCGGAGATGTGGTGGATGACCAGGGCCAGCACGTATTCCGCGGGCGCGGTCTCACCGGTCACGATCGGGAACTGACCGGTGGGCGCGATATCGGCGGCGTCGAAGGTGTAGGCCGCCGCCAGGGCGGCCGCCTTGGATTGCGGGGTGACCTCCGGAGCCGGGGGTTCGATGCGGAACAGCGCCACCTTCAACGGCACCTCGGCGGTGACGTCGAACGGGGTGGAGACCAGCTCCACCACGGCCGCGGTGACATCGTCGGCGCCCACGGTGCGGACCTCGAGCTGCGGCACGGCCTGGGCCGGCGGCAGCACGACCTGCACCGCGCCGTCCTCGGTCTGCGGGTAGATGGTGCGCAGGATCTCGTGGCGGGCAACCACATCCGCGATGGCGGCGCGCAGCGCCTCCACATCCAGCAGGCCGGTCAGGCGCACCGCGACGGGCACGTTGTAGGCCGCGGACTGCGAATCGAAGCGGTTGAGGAACCACATGCGCTGCTGAGCCAGCGACAGCGGGATGTTCTCCGGTCGCGGCCCGGCCACCAGCGCCTTACGGCCACCGGTGCCGGCATCCTGCTCCACGCGAGATGCCAAGGCCGCCACGGTGGAAGCCTCGAACATCAGGCGCACCGGCACCCGGGTGTTGAGCGCCTCGCCGAGGCGCGCGGCCACCTGGGTGGCGAGCAGCGAGTTGCCGCCCCACTGGAAGAAGTCGTCGTCCAGGCCGATGCGTCCGGCTTCGACGCGCAGCACGTCGGCGAAGACGCCCGCCACGATCTGCTCGATCGGGGTGACCGGCGCCCGGAACACGGCGGTCTCGAAGGTGGGCTCCGGCAGCGCCTTCCGGTCCAGCTTGCCGTTGGCGTTCAGCGGCAGTGCGGGCAGCGGCACGAAGACCGACGGCACCATGTACGACGGCAGTTCGGCGGCCAGCGCCGACTGCAACTGCTGCTTGTCGGGGTCGCCGTCCTGGCCGACCACGTAGGCGACCAGGCGATCGCCCAGCACCGGATCGGTGTGCGCGACCACGGCGGCCGAGGCGATGGCGGGCAGGCGCAGCAGCGCCGATTCGATATCGCCCAGCTCGATGCGGAAGCCGCGGATCTTGACCTGGAAGTCGGTGCGGCCCCGGTACTCCAGCTCCCCATTGGCCTGCCAGGCCACCAGGTCACCGGTGCGGTACATCCGGGAACCGTTGTCGCCGAACGGGTTCGCGACGAACCGATCCGAGGTCAGATCGGCGCGACCGAAGTAGCCGCGCGCCAGCTGCGCACCGGCCAGGTACAGCTCACCGGAGACGCCCACCGGCACCGGCCGCAGACGCGAATCCAGCACGTACACCTGGGAATTCCATTCGGGCGAGCCGATGGACACCGTCTGGGCGTCGGCCTCGGTGACCCGGTGGTTGGTGATGGACACCGCGGCCTCGGTCGGGCCGTACAGGTTGAACAGCTCGGTGCGCGGATGCTCCCGCACCATGCGCTGCGCCAGCGGCGCGGGCAGCGCCTCACCGATGGCCAGGACCCGCCACAGCGAATCCGGCAGGCCGTCGGTGAGCAGGGCGTCGAGCATGGACGGCACCACGTGCAGGGTGGTCACCCATTCCCGCGCCATCAGCTCGTTCAGGTACGCCGGATCCTTGTGCCCGTCGGGCGCGGCGATGACCAGGCGGCCACCGCAGGCCGCGCCGGACCAGAACTCCCACACCGAGAGGTCGAAGGTGGCGGCGGTCTTGAGCAGCACCGCATCGGCCGGGTCGAGGCCGAATTCGGTGACCTTCCAGAGCAACTGGTTGACCACGGCGGCGTGCGGCAGCGCCACACCCTTCGGGCGACCGGTGGAACCGGAGGTGAAGATGACGTACGCGGTGTTCGCGGGCGTCAGCTTCCGGATGCGGTCGGCATCGGTGACCGGCTTGTCCGAGTGCCCGGACAGGTCCAGTTCGTCGATGCGCAGCACGGTCGCCAGCTCGGTGTCGAAACCGGTTGCGGCCGTGGTCAGTACGGCGGCCGGGGCGGCCGTCTCCAGGATGTAGCCGACACGCTCGGCGGGCTGATCCGGGTCGATCGGCACATAGGCCGCACCGGACTTGGCCACCGCGTACATGGCGACGATCAGGTCCACCGACCGGCGAATAGCCAGGGCGACCCGGTCTTCCGCGCCGATGCCGCGGGCGATGAGCTCGCGGGCCAGCTGGTTCACGCGGGCGTCGAGCTCCCGGTAGGTCAGCTGTTCGGCCTCTTCGCCGTTATCGGCGACCAGGGCGACGGCCTTCGGGTCGGCGGCCACGGAAGCGTCGAGCAGCGAAACCAGCGTGGCGGCAGCGGCATCCGGGAATACCGCGTCCAGCTGCTGCGCGGTGTTGTTCCACCGCTTCAGGATGCGCTCGTTCTCGTCCTCGTCCAGGAGGTCGATCTCGCCCACGGTGATGGACCCGTCGGCGATGATCGCGTCCAGCACCCGCACGAACCGGTCCGCGAACGACCGCACGGTCGATTCGTCGAACAGGTCGGTGGCGTAACCGAATTCGGTGAGGATCTCGGCCGGGGTGCCGTCCTCGGCGTACCGGTCGTAGAGCGTCACGTGCAGGTCGGTCTTGGCCAGCTGCGATTCGAACTGCACCGCGCTGACGTGCAGCCCCGGCAGTTCGAACGCGGTCTCGGCCAGGTTCTGGAAGGACAGGCCGACCTGGAACAGCGGGTTGCGCGCGGTCGAGCGGACCGGGTTGAGCACATCCACCAGGCGCTCGAACGGCACGTCGGCATTGGCGAAGGCTTCCAGGTCGCGTTCGCGGACCTCGGCGAGCAGACCGGCGAAGGTCGCGCCCGCGTCCACCTGGGTGCGGAACACCAGGGTGTTGACGAACATGCCGATCAGGTCGTCGAGCTCGCGTTCGCCACGACCGGCGATCGGGGTGCCGACCGCGATGTCGTCGGTGCCGGACAGGCGCGCCAGCAGCACCGCCAGGGCCGCGTGCACGACCATGAACAGCGAGGCGTTGTTGGCGCGCGCCACCTCGTGCAGCTTGGCGTGGCGCTCGGGATCGATATCGAAGCGCAGCGCCTTGCCGTGGAACGACTGCGCGGGCGGGCGCGGCCGGTCGGTGGGCAGCTCCAGCTGATCCGGGAGCCCGTTCAGGGCGCGGGACCAGTAGGCGACCTGCTGTGCGCTCAGCGACTCCGGATCGTCCTCGGAGCCGAGCACCTCGCGCTGCCACAGCGCGTAGTCCGCGTACTGCACCGGCAGCGGAGCCCATTGCGGCGCTTCACCATTGGCGCGCGCCACGTAGGCGGCCATGATGTCGCGGGCCATCGGGCCCATGGAGGAGCCGTCGGCGGAGACGTGGTGGACGGTGAAGGCCAGTACGTGCTCTTCGGTTTCGGCGTCGCCGATACGGAACATCTTGACCGCCAGCGGAACCTCTTCGATGACATCGAAGGTGGTCATGGCGAATTCGATGACCTTGCCGAGCAGTTCGGCCTCGGTGACGGTCTCCGGGACCAGCGTCAGGTCGGTCTGCGAGGCGGGCAGGATGACCTGGTGCGGGCCGTCGGCCGAGCGCGGGTAAACCGTGCGCAGCACTTCGTGGCGGGCGATCACATCGGCGATGGCCTGCTTCATGGCCTTCAGGTCCAGCGCACCGGTGAGGCGCACGGCCAGGGGGATGTTGTCGACGGCCGAAGTGCTGGTGTCGAACTGGTTGAGGAACCAGTAGCGCTGCTGCGCCGGGGAGAGCGGCAGCTGTGCCGGGCGCTCACCGGCGACCAGGCGCGGGCGGCGGCCGGAACCGGCATTGCGTTCCACGCGGGCGGCCAGGGCCGACACGCTGGAGGCTTCGAACAGATCGCGCACCGCCAGCTGGGTGTCCAGGGCCGCGCCGAGGCGGGCGGTGACCTGGGTGGCGATCAGCGAGTTGCCGCCGAGTTCGAAGAAGTCGTCGTCCGCGCCGACGCGGCCGACGCCGAGCACGTCGGAGAAGATGCCCGCCACGATCTCTTCGATCGGGGTGGAGGCGGCGCGGAACACCTTGGCCTCGAAGACCGGAGCGGGCAGCTGCTTGCGATCCAGCTTGCCGGAGGCATTGAGCGGGAAGGCGTCCAGGACCACGTAGGCGGCCGGGACCATGTAGCCGGGCAGGTCGCCCGCGAGGGCGGTGCGCACGGCATCGGTGTCGACGGTGTGGCCGGCGGCCGGGATGACGTAGGCCACCAGCTGATCGCCGAGGCGGTCGTCGGAGCGGACCACGACGACGGACTGCGCGATGGAGTCCTGTGCGGTGAGCGCGGCCTCGATCTCGCCGAGCTCGATGCGCAGACCGCGCAGCTTGACCTGGAAGTCGGTGCGGCCCAAGTACTCCAGCTCGCCCGCGCCGGTCCACTTCACGAGGTCACCGGTGCGGTACATGCGCTCACCGTCGTGGAACGGGTCGGCGATGAACCGGTCGGCGGTCAGCTCCGGACGCGCGACGTAGCCGCGCGCCAGCTGGATGCCGGACAGGTACAGCTCGCCCGCCACACCCGGCGCGACCGGGTGCAGACGCGAATCCAGCACGTAGACACGGGTATTGAAGACCGGCGCGCCGATCGGCACCGACAGCGTGTCGGTGTCCTCCACCTCGTGGTAGGTGACGTCGACGGCGGCTTCGGTGGGGCCGTACAGGTTGTGCAGGCGCGCACCGGTCAGCTCACGCAGCTTGTGCGCGGTCGGGGCGGGCAGGGCTTCACCGGAGGCGAAGACCTGGTGCAACGTGGTGACTTCGGCGGCCTTCTCCTCGGCCACGAAGACCGAGAGCATGGACGGCACGAAGTGCGCGGTGGTGACGCCTTCCCGCACGATCAGCTCGGCCAAGTAGGCCGGATCGCGATGGCCGTCGGGCTTGGCGATGACCAGCTTCGCGCCGATCTGCAAGGGCCAGAAGAACTCCCACACCGACACGTCGAAGGTGGCGGGCGTCTTCTGCAACACCACGTCGTCGTTGTACAGGCCGTATTCGGTCTGCATCCACACCAGGCGGTTGACGATCGCGGTGTGGGTGACGGCCACGCCCTTCGGACGGCCGGTGGAACCGGACGTGAAGATGACGTAGGCGGTGTTGTCGCCGCGCAGCGGGGCATTGCGCTCGGCATCGGTGATCGGGTCGCCGGCGTATTCGAGCAGATCCAGATCGTCGATGCGCAGCGTCTTGCCGCCCGGCTCGAAACCGTCACGCGCCGTGGTGAGTACGACCACCGGGCGCGCGGTCTCGAGCACGTAGGTGTTGCGCTCCATCGGGTGATCCGGGTCGAGGGGCACGTAAGCGCCACCGGCCACGATGACGGCGTACATGCCGACCACCAGGTCGAGCGAGCGCCGCATGCCCAGCGCCACATACGAATCCGGGCCGACACCCTCGGCGATGAGGTGGCGGGCCAGCTTGTTCACGCGGACCGCGAACTCGCCGTAGGACAGACCCGTCCCCTCGAAGGCCAGCGCGGGCGCGTTCGGCGTCAGCTTGGCCTGGGTCTCGAACATGGACGCGAGGGTGACCTCCGCGCCGGTCTTCTTGCCCGCCCGCACGACGCGCAGCACGTCGTATTCGGTGGCGTTCCAGGTCTTGAGGACCTGTCGGCGCTCGGCCTCGTTCAGCATCTCGACATCGCCGACCAGCGCGGCCGGTGCGGCGACGACGGCCGACAGGAACCGCACCAGACGCTCGGAGAACCCGGCGATGGTCGCGGCATCGAACATGTCGGTGGCGAAGGCGAATTCGGCCGACATGCCGTCGGCGACGCCGTCCGCGCCGATCCGCTCGGTCAGGTTCAGGTGCAGATCGAACTTGGCCGTGACGACATCCAGGGGTACGCCCGCGACCTCCAGCCCGTCGAGCGCGAAGACCGCCTCGCCGGTGTTCTGGAACGACAGCATGACCTGGAACAGCGGATGCCGGGCTTGCGAGCGCACCGGGTTCAGGATCTCGACGAGCCGCTCGAACGGCAGGTCGGCGTGCCCGAAGGCGGCCAGGTCGGCGTTCTTGGTGCGGGCGAGCAGCTCGGTGAAGCTCTCCCCCGCCGCGACCGGCGTACGCAGCACCAGCGTATTGACGAACATGCCGATGGCGTCGTCGAGCGCCGCCTCGCCACGACCCGCGACCGCGGTGCCGATGGCGATGTCGTCGCTGTTGCTCAGGCGCGCCAGCAGCGCCGCGAAGGCCGCGTGCACCACCATGAACAGCGACGCGCCGTGCTCACGAGCCAGCGCGTTCATCCCGCGCAGCAGCTCGGCGTCGATCGAGAACTCGTGCACGCCACCGCGGTTGGACGCGACGGCGGGCCGCGGCCGATCCGAGGGCAGATCGATCTGGTCCGGCAGCCCCGCGAGGCTCTCCGACCAGTAGGCGACCTGCTGCGAGATCAGCGACTCGGCGTCTTCCTCCGAGCCCAGGGTCTCGCGCTGCCACAGCGCGAAGTCGGCGTACTGCACCGGCAGCGGAGCCCACTGCGGCGCGACACCGTTCGATCGCGCCGCGTACGCGACCATGATGTCGCGCGCCAGCGGCCGCACCGACCAGCCGTCACCGGAGATGTGGTGCACCACGAAAACCAGCACGTGCGTGGGCGTTCCGGCATCGGTCACCCGGAACACGCCCGCGCGCACCGGAACCGCGGCCGTCACATCGAACCCGGTCAGCACCAGCTCCGCGATCCGCTCGCGCAGTTCGGCTTCGGACACCGCGATCGGCACGAGTCCGTGGCCACGCTGCTGGTTCGGGACGCTCACCGCACCCTGGGCAGCGTCGCCCGCGTCGGCCGCAGTGGCGGCTTCGCCCACCGCACCGAAAGCGCCACCGTTCGCCGCAGTGCGGTCGAAGGCGAGGTTGACCTGGTCGGCACGCAGGATCACCTGCACGCCACGGCCTTCCGCGTTCTCCGGGTAGATGGTGCGCAGCACCTCGTGGCGTTCGATCACATCGTCGATCGCGCTGAGCAGGGCGTCGGTGTCGAGTTCTCCGGTGAGGCGAACCGCCATCGGGATGTTGTTGACAGCAGAGGCGGTGTCGAAACGGTTGAGGAACCACATGCGCTGCTGAGCCAGCGACAGCGGAATCTCGTCCGGGCGCTCCCCCGCCACCAGGGCGGGACGACTGCCGGTACCGGTCTCGGAGGCCACACGGGCGGCCAGCGCCGCGACGGTCGGGGCCTCAAACAGCACGCGCACCGGGATGCGGGTGTCGAGCGCCGCACCGAGGCGGGCCACGACCTGCGTCGCGATGAGCGAGTTACCACCCAGATCGAAGAAGTCGTCGTCCAGGCCGATCGCCTGATCGGTGCCGAGCACCTCGGCGAACACCGAGGCGACGATCGCTTCGGACGGCGTTGCGGGAGCCCGGAATTCGCGCGCCTCGAACTCCGGTTCGGGCAGCGCGCGCCGATCCAGCTTGCCGTTCGCATTGAGCGGCATGACGTCGAGGACCACGAGCGCGGCCGGGACCATGTAGGACGGCAGTCGCGCGGCCAGGTGTGCCCGCAGCTCGTCTGTGTCCACCGCAGCGCCGGCCGTGGGTACCACGTAGCCGACGAGGCGATCGCCGGTGCGCGGATCGGAGTTCATGACCACGACCGCTTGCGCGACCGAATCGAACGCGGTCAGCGCGGATTCGATCTCACCGAGCTCGATACGCAGACCACGCAGCTTCACCTGGAAGTCGGTGCGGCCCAGGTACACGATGTCGCCGTCGGCATTACGACGCACGAGGTCACCGGTGCGGTACATGCGCTGGCCATTGCCGAGCGGGTTGGCGACGAAGCGGTCGGCGGTCAGATCAGCGCGGCCGACATAGCCACGCGCCAGCTGATCACCGGCAAGGTACAGCTCACCCGCGACACCCGGGGCCACCGGGTGCAGACGCGAATCCAGCACGTACGCCTGCGCATTCCACACCGGACGGCCGATCGGCACCGCACCCTGCACATCCTGCGCGACCGGCGCGTAAGTGGCATGCACGGTGAACTCGGTCGGACCGTACAGGTTGTGCAGCGCGGCATCGCTGACCCGGCGGAAGGCATGCACCACATCGGAAGTGAAAGCTTCACCCGCGACGAGCACGGTCCGCAGCGAAGTCAGCTGCGCGGCATCCACACTGCCCGCGAACACGCTGAGCATCGACGGCACGAACGAGGTGAGCGTGACACCCTCGGCCTCGATCACATCCGCCAGGTACTGCGGATCACGATGACCGTCCGGCGTGGCAATGACCATGCGGCCACCGGTCGCGATGGGGCCGAACAGCTCCCACACCGACACGTCGAAGGTCTGCGGGGTCTTGAACAACACCACATCATCGGTGTCGAGACCGTACTCGTTGGTGATCCACGCGATCTGGTTCACGGCCGCGGCATGCGAGACCGCCACACCCTTCGGGCGGCCGGTCGAACCGGAAGTGAAGATCACGTACGCGGCGTTCGAAGCGCGCAGCGGCGCAATCCGATCCGCATCGGTCAGCGGCGCACCGGAGTAATCCGACAGCTCCAGCTCATCGACTCGCAGCACCGTGCTCGACACCGCACCCGCGGCTCCGGCGGCCGCCGCACCCGTCATTCCGGCGTGCTTTTGGCCGGAATCCACACCGTCCACGTCGTTCCGAGCGGAGTCGGCCAGCGCGAAACCGTCACGCGCCGTGGTCAGTACGACCACCGGCTGGGCGGTCTCGACCACATACGCGATGCGGTCGGCGGGCTGGTCGAGGTCCAGCGGCACGTACGCGCCACCGGCGGCCAGGACCGCGTACATGGCGACGACCAGGTCGGTGGAGCGGCGAATGCCGAGCGCCACCAGGGTGTCAGGGCCGACGCCCGCTTCGACGAGCTTGCGCGCCAGGCGGTGCACCTGGGCGGCGAACTCGCCGTAGGACAGAGTTGTCCCCTCGAAGGTGAGAGCCGGCTCGTCGGCGGATTGCGCGGCTTGCGCCTCGAACACCGTGACCAGCGTGTTCTCGAACTTGTCCGACTTGCGCACCTTGCCGCCGGTGAGCGCGACGAGCGCCGCGCGCATATCGATGGCGGTGTTGTTCCAGTGCGTCACGACCTGCTTGCGCTCGGCGGCATCGAGGAGGTCGATGTCGCCGACGGCCAGATCGGGCTGCGCCGTAATGCCTTCGAGGAGGCGGGCGAAGCGGCGGCCGAAGGCCGTCATGGTCGAGGCGTCGAACAGGTCGGTGGCGTAGATGAGTTCGGCGGTGATGCCGGCCGGGGTCGCACCGTGGCCGTTGCCCGCCGCGTCGGTGGCCGAGGTCTGCTCGGTCAGCACCAGTTGCAGGTCGAACTTGGCGGTGTCGATCGGCATGTCCACGCCGCTGACGGTCAGGCCGGGCAGCTCCAGTTCGGAGACGCCCTGGTTCTGGAACGACAGCATGACCTGGAAGAGCGGGTGGCGAGCCTGCGAGCGGGCCGGGTTGAGGATCTCCACCAGGCGTTCGAACGGCAGGTCGGCGTGCCCGAAGGCGGCGATGTCGGTGGCGCGCACCGCATCCAGGAGTTCGGTGAAGCTCGCGCCGCTCTCGACCGGGGTCCGCAGCACCAGGGTGTTGACGAACATGCCGATCAGGTCGTCGAGCGCGCGCTCGCCACGACCGGCGACCGGGGTGCCGATCGCGATATCCGATTCCCCGGCCAGACGCGACAGCAGGGTCGCGAGCGCCGCGTGCGCCACCATGAACATGGTCGCGCCCCGGGTGCGGGCCAATTCGGCCAGCTTGCCGTGGGTTTCGGCGTCGATGGTGAAGACGTGGGTGGCGCCGCGACCCGATGCCACGGCCGGACGCGGCCGGTCGGCGGGCAGATCCAGCTGATCGGGCAGCCCGCGCAGGGTGTCACCCCAGTACGAGATCTGCTGTGCGATCACCGATTCGGCGTCGGTCTCGTCGCCGAGGACGTCGCGCTGCCACAGGGCGAAGTCGGCGTACTGGACTTCCAGTGCCTGCCAGCCCGGTTCGCCGCCTTCGACGCGAGCGCCGTAGGCGGTCATGACATCCCGGGTGAGCGGGCCCATGGAGAAACCGTCGGCGGAGATGTGGTGCACCACCAGGGCCAGGACGTGCTCGGTGGGGCTGACCTCGAACAGTCGGGCCCGGAACGGCACCTCGGCGGTGACGTCGAACCCGGTCAGCACCAGTTCCGAAATCGCCTGCGGCAGTTCGGCTTCGGTGACCTCGATCGGGGTCAGGTCGGGGATGACCTGCCCGGTCGGGACGATCTCCTGATAGGCGGTGCCGTCGACCTCGGGGTACCGGGTGCGCAGCGATTCGTGGCGGGCCAGCACGTCGGCGACGGCGATTTGCAGGGCCTGGCGATCGACCAGACCCGACAGGCGCACGGCCGCCGGAATGTTGTCCACGGCCGATTCGGGATCGAACCGGTTGAGGAACCACATGCGCTGCTGCGCCAGGGACAGCGGCAGGCGCTCGGGGCGTTCCTGCGCGGTCAGCGCCTTACGAGCACCCGCACCCGTATGGGTTTCGGCACGCGCGGCCAGGGCCGCGACGCTGGACGCTTCGAAGATCTCGCGCACACCCAGCTGGGTGTCGAGCGCGGCCGACAGGCGAGCCGCGACCCGGGTCGCGCTGAGCGAGTTACCGCCGAGGGCGAAGAAGTCGTCGTCCAGGCCGACCCGCTCCAGGCCGAGGATCTCACCGAACACCCCGGCCACAATCTGCTCGACCGGGGTGACGGGGGCGCGGAAGACCGCGGCCTCGAACACCGGCGCGGGCAGCGCCTTGCGGTCCAGCTTGCCGGAGGCGTTGAGCGGGAACTCGTCCAGGACCATGAAGACCGACGGCACCATGTAGGACGGCAGCCCGTCGCCCAGTTCGAGGCGGACCGCTTCGACGTTCACGCTCTGCCCGGCGGCCGGGATGACGTAGGCGACCAGCTGGTCACCGGTGTGCACGTCGCCGCGCACCACGACCACCGCCTGCGCGATGGAATCCAGTGCGGTCAAAGCGGATTCGATCTCGCCGAGCTCGATGCGCAGACCGCGCAGCTTGACCTGGAAGTCGGTGCGGCCGATGTAGTCGAGTTCGCCGCCGGCGGTCCATACCACGAGGTCACCGGTGCGGTACATGCGCTCGGATTCGCCGAACGGGTTGGCCACGAAGCGATCGGAGGTGAGGTCGGGGCGCGCCACGTACCCGGTGGCGAGCTGATCGCCCGCCAGGTACAGCTCACCCGCGACACCCACCGGAACGGGGCGCAGGCGCGAATCCAGCACGTACACCTGGGTGTTGAACACCGGGCGGCCGATCGGCACGGAGTCGATGTCGGCATCCACGACCTGGTGGTAGGTGACGTCGACGGCGGCTTCGGTCGGACCGTAGAGGTTGTGCAGCTCGGCACCGGTCAGCGTGCGCAGCTTGTGCGCGGGCTTGGGCGAGAGCGCCTCACCGGAGGCGAACACCATGCGCAGGCTGGTGCATTGCGCCGCGGCCTCTTCCGCCACGAACACCGCGAGCATGGAGGGCACGAAGTGGGTGACCGTCACGCCTTCGGCGGCGATGAGCTCCGCGAGATACGCCGGGTCGCGGTGGCCTTCCGGCTTGGCGACGACCAGCTTCGCGCCGATCTGCAAGGGCCAGAAGAACTCCCACACCGACACGTCGAAGGTGGCGGGCGTCTTCTGCAAGACCACATCGTCGGCGGTCAGCCCGTATTCGGTCTGCATCCACACCAGGCGGTTGACGATGGCCGAGTGCGGCACCGCCACACCCTTCGGGCGGCCGGTCGAACCGGAGGTGAAGATGACGTAGGCGTTGTTCGACTCGCGCAGCGGCGCACGGCGTTCCGAATCCGTCAGCGGAGCCGCCGAGTAGCTGGAGAGGTCGAGCAGGTCGATGCGCACCTGCGCGGTGTCGATCTTCAGATCGTCACCGGAGGTCAGCACGGTCACCGGATCAGCGGTGGCCAGGATGTATTCGATGCGCTCGGCCGGGTGATCCGGATCCAGCGGTACGTACGCGCCACCGGCCACGGTCACGGCGTACATGCCCACGACCAGGTCGATCGAGCGCCGCATACCCAGCGCCACGAACGATTCCGCGCCGACGCCGCGTTCGATGAGCCAGCGCGACAGGCGATGCACCCGGTCGGCGAACTCGGCATAGGTCAGACTTGTCCCCTCGAAGCCGAGGGCGATGGCGTCGGGCGTGCGGGCGACCTGCGCCTCGAACAGCGCGACCAGGGTGTCGGCGTCGTCGCCGGTGCCGGTGAGCACACGGGTCTGCGCGCCGGTGGAGTCCACGACGCCGTCGGTCGAATCCACCAGTACGGCATCCACATCGAAGCCGGTGTCGTTCCAGCGGGTGACGACCAGTTCGCGTTCGGCGGCATCGAGCAGCTCGATATCGCCCACGGCCGCATCGGGTTCGGTGGTGAGTGCGTGCAGCACGCGGATCAGGCGATCGGCGATGCGTTCCACGGTCTGCTGGTCGAACAGGTCGCGCAGGTATCCGGCGCGAATGCGCAGGCGGCTGTCGAGCTGGGCGATGAGCGTCAGCGGGTAGTGGGTGGCGTCGGCGGCGTCCAGGCCGGTGACGGCCATACCGTCGATATCGGCGGCCTGCGCCTGAATGCCTTCCGCGTCAACGGGATACGACTCGAACACCACGAGGGTGTCGAAGAGCCCGCCGATGCCGGCCGCCGACTGGATGTCGGCCAGGCCGATGTAATGGTGATCGAGGAGGTCGGCCTGCTCGCCCTGGGTACGGGTGAGCAGGGTGCGCACCGGTTCGGCCGGATCGAAGGCGACCCGCACCGGCACGGTGTTGATGAACAGACCCACCATCGATTCCACGCCGGCCAGCTGCGCCGGGCGGCCGGAGACGGTGGTGCCGAACAGCACGTCGTCGCGACCGGTGAGCCGCCCGAGCAGCACACCCCAGGCGACCTGGAGCACGGTGTTCGGGGTGACGCCGAGGTCGGCGGCGAGCGCGGTGAGGCGCGCGGTGGCGGTCTCGTCCAGTTCGAAGAAGTGCTCGCCGGAGAGCGCCGTGATCTCGCGGCTGGAGTCCGGACGGGTCAGCAGGGTCGGCTCGGAGACGCCGCGCAGCGACTGCTTCCAGGCCTCGAGCGAGGCGCTGCGGTCCTGCGCCGCAACCCATTCCAGGAAGTGGCGGTAGGAGCGGACCGGCGGCAGCACGCTGGTGTCGGAGTGCGTGGCGTACAGCACCAGCAGGTCCTGCATGAGCAGCGGCATGGACCAGCCATCCAGCAGGATGTGATGGTTGGCCACGGCCAGCTGCCAGCGGTGCTGTTCGACGCGCACCAGCGTGTAGCGGATGAGCGGCGGCTCGGTCAGGTCGAAGCGCTGCATACGGTCGGCATCGATGAGCTCGGCGGCCGCGGCCTCCGGGTCGGCGCTGCCGGTCACATCGTGTTCGGCCCAGGCCACGTGCACGCCGTCGATGACCAGCTGCACCGGCACGCCCGAGGCATCGGAAACGTAGGCGGTGCGCAGGATTTCGTGACGCTCGAGCAGGGCTTGGGCGGCCGCGCGCAGGCGGTCGCCGTCCACTCGTCCGGTGAGGGTGAGCACCGCCTGCGCGGTGTACACGTCCACCGAGGTGGCGGCCAGCTGGGCGTGGAAGAGCAGACCGGCTTGCAGCGCCGACAGCGGCCACACCTGGGTGAGCCCGCCGAAGCGCTCTTCCCAGCCGTCGATATCGCGCTGGGTGATGCGAACCAGGCCGAAGTCGGACGGGGTGTGCCCGCCCGCCTGCGCCGATTCCGCATGGTGCGCAACGGCTTCCAGCGCGCCGGTCCACACGGCGGCGAATTCGGCGACCTCGGCCGCGCCGAGCAGCGTGCTCGGGTAGCCGATGTTCGCGGTCAGCCTGTCGCCGGTCACGATCGCATTGATGTCGATCGGGGCCATCGCGGGCATATCGCCGTCGTAGGCACCGGCGAGGTCGCCCAGTTCGGGGGCCGGGATCCAGCCGAAGCCGCGCAGGGCGTCCGGCACATCGCCTTCGTTGACGCGGCCGAGGTAGTTGAAGCTGACCTGGCCGGGCTGCTGCTTGGGCAGCTGGTCGGCGGTGGTGGCGTTCATGTACCGGAGCAGGCCGTAGCCGATGCCCTTGTCCGGCACCGAGAGCAGCTGTTCCTTGACCGCCTTGATGGCGCGGCCCATGGCCTCGCCGCCGGCGAGCGCGGCATCGACATCGATACCGGCGAGATCGAACCGCACCGGGAAGATGGCGGTGAACCAGCCGACCGTGCGCGACAGGTCCGCGCCGGGCACGACCTCTTCCTCGCGGCCGTGGCCTTCGAGGCGGACGAGCACGCTGTCGTTCGCGGATGCGCCGATTCCCTTGTCGGAACGCCACTTCGCGACGGCGAGGGCCAGCGCGGTGAGCAGGCCGTCGTTGACGCCGCCGTGGAACAGCGCGGGCACGGTGGTGAGCAGTGACTTGGTGACCTCGGCGGACACCTCGACGCGATGCTTCTCGATGGTGGCCGTGACATCCACGGCCGGATCCATCGCGCGCTCGGTGAGCAGCGGGTCCGGACCTTCGACGACCTCACGCCACCAGCCGAGTTCGGCCATCCGCTCCTCGGAGGCGGCTTCCCGCTCGAGGGCGTGCGCCCAGGTCCGCATGCTGGTGGCCGGGGCGACCAGTTCGGGGGTCTGCCCGGCGGAGAGCCGGCCCCAGGCGGTGACGAAGTCCGGCACCAGGATGCGCCAGGTGACGCCGTCCACCACGAGGTGATGCGCGACCACGACGAGGCGGCCCGCGCGCGGGGTCTCCGAAGCGGTGGGAGCCAGCCACAGGAACCGGATCACCACGCCGGTGGTCGGATCCAGCTTGTCGAGGGTGGCATCCAGTGCGGCGGTGGCGATTTCGACGAGTTCGGCATCGGTGGCCGAGGCATCGAATTCGACGCGGTCGATGAGCGCGTCGACGTCGATGGCACCGGCGGCGGCCGTCTCCACGATCCAGTCCGCGCCCGGCACCCGGCGCAGGCGCGCCCGCAGCATGTCGTGGCGATCGATGACCGCGCCGACGGTGGCGGCGATACCCGCGCGATCGATGCCGACCGGCAGTTCCAGGGCCATGGTCTGGTTGAAGCGCCCGATCTTGCCGGGCCGTCCGACCATGAACCGCACCACCGGGGTGAGCGGCATGACGCCCACCCCGCCGCCGGGCAGCTCGACCAGCTTGGGAGCCGAATCACTCTGTCCGTCGGTGGTTTCCGCGACCGCAGCCAGCCCGGAGACGGTGCGCTGCTCGAACACGTCGCGCGGCGAGAACACCACGCCGCGCGCCTTGGCCCGCGACACCAGCTGAATGGAGACGATGGAGTCGCCGCCCAGCGCGAAGAAGGAATCGTCGATGCCGACCCGCTCCAGGCCGAGCACCTCGGCGAACACCTCGGAGATGGTCTGCTCCACCGCATTGCGCGCGGCGCGGAAGACGACCTCGGTGGCGAACACCGGTTCGGGCAGGGCCTTGCGGTCCAGCTTGCCGACCGGGGTCAGCGGCACCCGGTCGATGATCATGACCGAGGACGGGACCATGTAGGTCGGGAGGCGCTGTTCGACGTGCGCGGTCACGGCCGCCACATCGATCGAATGGCCCGGCGTGGCAACCACATACGACACCAGCGAGGTCGCGCCGGCGGCGTTCTTGTGGCCGACGGTGACCGCGAAGTCCACGCTCTCGTGCGAAGCGAGCGCCGCGTCGATCTCACCGAGTTCGATACGGAAACCGCGCACCTTCACCTGGAAGTCGGAGCGGCCCACGTACTCCACCTCGCCGGTACGGGTCCAGCGGACCACGTCACCGGTGCGGTACATGCGCTCGCCGTCCACATACGGGTTGGCGACGAAACGATCGGCGGTCAGGCCCGGACGGGCGTGGTAACCGCGTGCCAGCTGAATGCCCGACAGGTAGAGCTCACCCGCGACACCGACCGGCACGGGGCGCAGCCGGTTGTCGAGGATCAGCGATTGCATGCCGCGGATCGGGCCACCGATGGTGACCAGATCACCGGGCACCAGCGCATCGCTGATGTTGGTCATGATGGTGGTCTCGGTCGGACCATAGCCGTTGTGGAAGGCACGAATCGTGCCGTCGGCCAACGGAACCGCCCACTTCTCGACCAGATCGGCCGGTACGGCTTCACCACCGGCGACCAGGACGCGCAGGCTGTCCAGTCCGGCGGGCCCGAAGGTGGAGAGCGCGGCCGGGGTGATGAACGCGTGCGTGGCCCGCTCGCGCTTGATCAGCTCCGACAGCTCGTCGCCGCCGTAGGTGCCCGGCGGGACCACCACGAGGGTGCCGCCCGCGCCGATGGCGAGCAGGAACTCCAGCATGGACGCGTCGAACGACGGCGAGGCGAAATGCAGTGCGCGCGAGTCGGAGTCGAGCTGGTAGCGCTCGGCCTGCTCGACGGTGAAGTTGGCGAGACCGGCGTGGGTGACCACGACGCCCTTGGGCAGGCCGGTCGAGCCCGAGGTGTAGATGACGTAGGCGGGATGCTCCGGGCGCAGCGGGCGCACCCGCTCGGCAGCGGCGATCGCGTTGTCCGCGAAGGCATTCAGCTCGAGGTCGTCGAGGACCAGCCACTCCACCGATTCCGGCAGCTCGGCGCGCACCGACGCCACGGTCAGGCCGACCGGTGAACCGGAGTCGGTGACCATGTGGGCGATGCGGTCGGCCGGGTAGTTCGGGTCCACCGGCACGAAGGCCGCACCGGTCTTGGCGACCGCCCATTCGGCGAAGTAGGAGACGTCCGAACGCGGGACGGCGATGGCGACCAGATCCTCGGTGCCGATGCCGCGCTCGATCAGCAAGCGCGCCAAGCGGTTCGAGCGCTGATCGAGTTCGCCGTAGGACAGACTCGTGCCCTCGAACACGACGGCGGTCGCTGCGGAGTCGATGGCGACGGCCTCGGCGATGAGGTCGGGCAGGGTGCGGGCCGGGACGGCGGGCAGCCCGAAGCGCGCGACCAGATCGCCGCGTTCGGCCTGATCGAGAATGTCGATCGTGCCGACCTTGATCTCCGGATCGGCGGCCACGGCCTCCAGCACCCGCAGCCAGCGCTGCGCGAAGCCGGCGGCGGTGGACTCGTCGAACAGATCGGTGGCGTAGGTCAGGGCCAGCGCCATGCCCGAATCCTGCTCCGAGAGCGTGAATTGCAGGTCGAAGCGGGAGATGTTCTCGTCGAGATCCAGGGCTCCGACGGTCAGGCCCGGCAGCTCCAGGGTGGTGCGATCCAGGTTCTGGAAGGCCAGCATGACCTGGAACAGCGGGTTGCGCGCCTGCGAGCGCTCGGGTGCGAGCAGCTCCACCAGACGCTCGAACGGCACATCGGCATTGCCGAAGGCGTCCAGGTCGGTGTGGCGCACCCGATCCAGCAGATCCGCGAAGGATTCGGCCGGGTCGATGCCGCTGCGCAGCACCAGGGTGTTGACGAACATACCGACCAGGTCGTCGAGCGCGGCTTCACCACGCCCGGCGACCGGGGTGCCGATGGCGATGTCGTCGCCGCCGGACAGGCGGGCCAGCAGCACCGCGAGGGCACTGTGCATAACCATGAACAGGGTCAGGCCGCGTTGGCGCGCAACGTCTTCCAGCGCGCCGACGAGCTCGGGCGACAGGCTCCGCAGCAGCGTCGCACCGTGATGCGAGGCGATGGCCGGACGCGGGCGGTCGGTCGGCAGCGCCAGCTCGTCCGGGACGCCGTCCAGGATGCGCTGCCAGTAGCCGACCTGGCGGGCCATCAGCGAGGACGAATCCTCTTCGGAGCCGAGCACTTCGCGCTGCCAGATGGCGAAGTCGGCGTACTGCACGGCCAGCGGCGCCCAGCCGGGCACCGCGCCCTGGGTGCGAGCGGTGTAGGCCACCATGACATCCCGGGTCAGCGGGGCCATGGAGAAGCCGTCGCCGGCGATGTGGTGCACGACCACGACCAGCACATGCTCGCGAGCCACGACCGGCTGGTCGGCGTCGTCGTCGGCATCGGCCACGTCGGCCGCGGTGGGCACCCGGAACAGGCGGGCGCGCAACGGAACCTGGTCGGCGACATTGAAGCCCAGCGTCGCGAAGGCCGTCACCGCGGCGGTGAGTTCCTCGGCGGCCACGGTGACCGGGCGCAGATCGAGCGCGATCTCCTCGGCCGGGACGACCACCTGCATGGGCGTGCCGCCGTGCTCCGGATAGCGGGTGCGCAGCGACTCGTGCCGGCGCACCACATCGGCGACGGCCAATTCCAGTGCGGCGGTGTCGAGTTCGCCGGTGAGGCGGATCGCCATCGGCAGGTTGTAGGCCGCTGAGGAGGTGTCGTACTGGTTCAGGAACCACATGCGCTGCTGCGCGAACGACAGCGGCACCAGCTCGCCCGCCTGCCGCGGGCGCGGCACCAGCTTGGCGCGGGACGCGCCGTCGGCATGCGATTCGATGCGGGCCGCGAGGGCCTCCACCGTGGTGGCCTCGAACAGCGTGCGGACCGCGACATTGGTGTCCAGGGCCGCACCGATGCGCGACACCACGCGGGTCGCGATGAGCGAGTTGCCGCCCAGGTCGAAGAAGTCGTCGTCCAGGCCGACCCGGTCCAGGCCGAGCACATCGGCGAAGACGCCGGCCACGGTCTCCTGGATCGGGGTCTCCGGCGCACGGAAGGCCCTGGCCTGCACCGCCGGAGCGGGCAGGGCACGGCGATCCAGCTTGCCGTTGACGGTCAGCGGAATGCCGTCCAGCACCACGACGGCGGCCGGGACCATGTACGACGGCAGGCGTTCACCCGCCCCGTCGCGCACCGCCAGCTGCCATTCGTCCGACGCGGCGGCCGCGGACTCCGGCACCACGTAGGCCACGATGCGCTGATCGCCCGGCTGGTCCTCGCGCACGATGACGGCGGCCTGGGCGACGCCCGGCTGCGCCAGCACGGCGGCCTCGATCTCGCCGAGCTCGATACGGAAGCCACGCACCTTGACCTGATCGTCGGCGCGGCCCAGGTATTCGAGCTCACCGAAGCGGTTCCAGCGGGCCACGTCACCCGAGCGGTACAGGCGCGTGCCCGGCTCGCCGAACGGGCTCGCGACGAAGCGAGCGGCCGACAGATCGGGGCGGCCCAGGTAGCCGCGCGCCAATTGCGCACCGGCGACATACATTTCACCGGCCACGCCGACCGGCACCGGGTGCAGGCGATCGTCGAGGACATAGACCTTCAGCCCCGCGATGGCCCGGCCGACCACGGAACCCGTTGCGGCGGCGATGGTTTCGGCATCGAGGAAGCGTACCGACACGTGCACGGTGGTCTCGGTGATGCCGTACATGTTGACCAGGTGCGGGGTCGAGTCGCCGTGGCGGGCCACCCAATCCGACAGGCGGCGCAGCTCCAGGGCCTCACCGCCGAAGATCACGTAGCGCAGCGCCAGCGGCTGTTCGGCCCCGGCCGCACCGGCGATCCGCTCGGCCTCGGCCAGCTGGTAGAACGCCGACGGCGTCTGGTTGAGCACCGTAACCCGTTCGCGGCGCAGCAATTCCAGGAACTGCTCGGGCGAGCGTGATACGTAGTAGTCGACGACCACGAGGGTGCCGCCGTAGAGCAGCGGGCCCCACAGTTCCCACACCGAGAAGTCGAACGCGTAGGAGTGGAACAGCGTCCACACATCGTCCGGACCGAACCCGAACTCGCGATCGGTGTTCGCCATCAGCCGCACCACATTCCGGTGCGCCACGGCCACGCCCTTGGGACGGCCGGTGGAGCCGGAGGTGTAGATGACGTAGGCGACATGATCCGGGTGCAGCGGGCTGCGGCGGTCGGCATCGGTGATCGGCGAGTCGTCGGCGTCCTCGATATCGCCGGCTTCCATGGCGAACCCGTCGATGAGCAGCGTCGGCAGCTCGGCGGGCAGCTCCACCTGCGCGGTGGTATCGATGATCACGCTGGTCGGCCGGGAATCCGACAGCACGTAGGCGATGCGATCCGCCGGATAGGTCGGGTCGATCGGCACGTAACCCGCACCGGTCTTGATGACCGCGAGCAGGCCGACCACCAGATCCAGCGAACGCGGCAGCAGCACCGCGACCAGCGATTCCGGCCCGGCTCCATCGGCGATCAGCCTGCGCGCCAGCACATTCGCGCGCCGATCCAGATCGGCGTAGGTCAGCTCCTCTTCGCCGAAGCGCGCCGCGATCCGCTCCGGATTCGCGGCCACGGCGGCGTCGAACAGGCTCGCCAGCGTGGCGTTCGAATCCACGAACGGCGTGGACAGCGTGCCCGCCGCCGCGGCGCTCAGCCCGGAACCGCCACCGAGCACGATGCTCGCGATGGCGGACTCCAGCTCCGCCGCCGCGGTGGCCAGGTCCTCGGCGGCGGCGGCCAGTGCGGCCGCATCGCCCAGATCGCCGGCGGTATCGGCCGCGGCGTCCGCATCGGCGAGGTCGGCGACGGCGGCGAGGCCGCCATGGTCACCGCTTCCGGACTGCCCGGGTTCGAAGGCCGCGCCGGTGATTCCGGCGGCATCGGTGAGCTCGGCCAGCTCGGCGCGCGCGGCCGCGATGGTGGCGCGGGCCGATTCGGCGAGGGCGACGATATCGTCACCCGCCGAGACCCAGTTCTCGGCGACGTTGTGACGCTCGCCCTCGCTCAGCAGGTCGATATCGCCGATGAGGGCGGCCGGATCGTCGGCGACGGTGCGCAGGATGCGAACCAGGCGCTCGGCGAAGGCGATGACCGATTCGGGGTCGAAGAGGTCGGTGGCGTAGTTCCAGGACAGGCCCAGCGAGCCGTCGGCGCGCTCGCTGACGGTGAGCTGGACGTCGAACTTGGCGGTGCCGGGATCGAATTCGACGACCTCGAGCTCCAAGCCGGGCAGCGAGACCGCGCCGGCGTCCTTGGCCGCGGCGGCCTCGAAGGTCAGCGCCACCTGGAAGAGCGGGTGGTGGGCCTGCGAGCGGACCGGGCTGAGGACATCGACCAGGCGCTCGAACGGGACGTCGGCGTGGGCGAAGGCCGCCAGGTCGGTACGGCGGACCTGGGCGAGCAGGTCGCGGAAGGCGGTGTCGGCGCGAACCTCGTTGCGCAGCACCAGGGTATTGACGAACATGCCGACCACGTCGTCGAGCGCGCGTTCGCCACGGCCCGCGATCGGGGTGCCGATGGCGATATCGGTGGCGCGGGACAGGCGCGCGGCCCAGGTCGCCAAGGCGGCGTGGACCAGCATGAACAGGGTGACGTCGTGTTCGCGGGCGACCGCGGTCAGCGCGCGATGCAGCTCGGCGTCGATCGAGAAGTCGTACGTCCCACCGGCATTGGTGGCGATCTCGGGGCGCGGGCGGTCGGCGGGCAGCTCGATCTGCTCGGGCAGGTCGCGCAGCTGCTCACCCCAGTAGGCGATCTGCTGGGCGGCCAGGGATTCGGAATCGGTTTCCGCGCCGAGGATCTCGCGCTGCCACAGCGCGTAGTCGGCGTACTGGACCGGCAGCGGCTCCCAGGCCGGGACCTCGCCGCGGGCGCGATCCAGGTAGGCGGCCACCACATCCCGCAGCAGCGGGCGCAGCGAGAAACCGTCGGCGCTGATGTGGTGCAGCACCAGCACCACCACGTGGGTGGCGGGCGCGGCGTCGTCGTCGACCCGCAGCACGGTGGCGCGGAACGGGAGTTCGCGGGTGACGTCGAAGTACACGGACGCGAGTTGCGTGATGCGCGTGGGCAGTTCGTCGATCGCCACCGATTCGGTGCCGACCTCGAAGCTGACCTCGGACAGCGGCAGCACCCGCTGGAAGCCGTCGCCCTCGACCTCGGGGTAGACGGTGCGCAGCGCCTCGTGCCGGGCCAGCACATCGCCGAGCGCGGCGTGGAAGGCGTCGAGATCGACTGTGCCGGTGAGCTTCAGCGCCACCGGGATGTTATTGACGGCGGTGCGGTTGTCGAAGCGGTTCAGGAACCACATGCGCTGCTGCGCCGGGGACAGCGGCACCAGGGCGGCGGTCTCACCGGACGGCAGCGTCACCGCGGCCGGGCGTTCCTGCGCGGTCAGCGGGGTGCGCTGGCCGGTGCCGACCCGCGAATCCAGGTGCGCGGCCAGGGCGGAGACCGTGGTGGCTTCGAAGAGCGTGCGCAGCGGGATATCGGCGTCGAGCGCGGCGGACAGGCGCGCGATCACCTGGGTGGCGATCAGCGAGTTGCCGCCGAGCTCGAAGAAATCGTCGTCCAGGCCGACCTGATCCAAACCCAGCACATCGGCGATGGTGCCCGCGACGGTCTGCTGCACCGGGGTGACCGGCGCGCGGTACACCTTGGCGGCGAAGGTCGGAGCGGGTAGCGCCTTGCGGTCCAGCTTGCCGGAGGCATTGAGCGGGAAGGCCTCCAGCACCATGAACGCGGCCGGGACCATGTAGGCCGGAAGCTGGTCGGCCAGTGCGTCCTTCACGGCGTCGACGTCGATATGCCCGTCGGCGGCGACCAGGTAGGCGACCAGCTGATCACCGGTGCGCTCGTCGTGACGGACCACGACCACCGACTGCGCGACGGCGGGCAGCGCGGACAGCGCCGACTCGATCTCGCCCAGTTCGATGCGCAGACCGCGCAGCTTGACCTGGAAGTCGGTGCGGCCCAGGTACTCCAGCTCCCCGGCCGGGGTCCAGACCACGAGGTCACCGGTGCGGTACATGCGCGCCCCGGCGCCGAACGGGTTGGCCACGAAGCGATCCGCGGTCAGATCCGGGCGGGCGACATAACCGGTGGCGAGCTGATCGCCCGCGAGATAGAGCTCACCCGCGACACCCACCGGAACCGGCCGCAGCCGCGAATCCAGCACGTACACCTGGGTATTGAAGACCGGCGCACCGATCGGCACCGTCGTGATGTCGGCGTCGACGACCTCGTGATAGGTGACGTCGACGGCGGCTTCGGTCGGGCCGTACAGGTTGTGCAGGCGCGCACCGGTCAGCTGCCGCAGCTTCTGCGCGACCGGTGCGGGCAGGCCCTCACCGGAGGCGAAGACATTGCGCAGGCTCACGCAATTGGCGGCGGCGGGCTCGGCCACGAACACCGCGAGCATGGACGGCACGAAGTGGGTGACCGTCACGCCCTCGCGCACGATCAGCTCGGCCAGGTACGCCGGATCGCGATGCCCGTCCGGCTTGGCGACAACCAAGGTCGCGCCAACCTGCAACGGCCAGAAGAACTCCCACACCGACACGTCGAAGGTGGCGGGCGTCTTCTGCAACACCACATCGTCGGCGGCCAGCCCGTACTGCGCGTGCATCCACACCAGGCGGTTGACGATGGCGACGTGTGAGACGGCCACACCCTTCGGGCGACCGGTGGAACCGGACGTGAAGATCACGTACGCGGCGTTCTCGGGCCGCAGCGGGGCTCGGCGGTCGGCATCGGTGAGCGGCGCGTCGGAGTACTCGGACAGATCCAGCTCATCGATTAGCAGGACACCGCCCGCGCCCTCGTCGACACCGGCACCCGCATCCGTCATTCCGGCGTGCTTTTGGCCGGAATCTCCCGAATCCGAAGTGAGATCCCGGCCAAGAGTATGCCGGGATGACGAGGGACCGGCGAGCTCGAAATCGTCGCGCGCGGTGGTGAGTACGACCACCGGCTGTGCGGTCTCGAGTACGTAGGCGTTGCGCTCGATCGGGTGGTCCGGGTCCAGCGGCACGTACGCGCCACCGGCCGCCACGACGGCGTACATGCCGACGAGCAGGTCCAGCGAGCGGCGCATGCCCAGCGCCACGAAGGAATCGGGGCCCACGCCCTCGGCCACGAGGTGCCGCGCGAGCTTGTGCACCCGGGCCGCGAACTCGGCGTAGGACAGACTTGTCCCCTCGAAGCTGACCGCGGTCGCCGCGGGAGTCAGCGCGACCTGGGCTTCGAACAGCGAAACCAGAGTCGCGGCAGCGCCTTCGGTGACGACCGGCAGCGCGGCGTCGAGGTCGAACGCGGTGTCGTTCCAGGCGCGCAGCACCCGGTTGCGTTCGGCGTCCTCCAGCAGCTCGACCTCGCCGACCAGCTGGGCCGGGTTCTCGGCGACGGCGGTCAGGACACGAATGAAGCGGCGCGCGAACACATTCGCGAACTCGGTGTCGAAAAGGTCGGTGGCGTAGACGAGTTCGGCTTCCATCGTCGAGTCACCGTCGATGACCTCGCTCAGCGTGAGCTGGAGGTCGAACTTGGCCGTCTGCTGATCGATGCCCAGCTCGGCGATGCTCAGGCCCGGCAGTTCCAGCGCGGTGCGGCCCAGGTTCTGGAACGACAGCATGACCTGGAACAGCGGGTGGCGGGCCTGCGAGCGCGCCGGGTTCAGCACCTCGACCAGGCGCTCGAACGGCACGTCCGCGTGCGCGAAAGCCTGAAGATCGCGCTCGCGCACGGTGTTCAGCAGTTCGGTGAAGCTCGCACCGGTGTCGACCGGCGACCGCAGCACCAGGGTGTTGACGAACATGCCGACCAGGTCGTCGAGGGCCTGCTCACCACGGCCCGCGACCGGGATGCCGACGGCGATGTCGTCGCTGTTGCTCAAACGCGCCAGCAAGGCGGCGAAAGCGCCGTGCACCACCATGAACAGCGTGGTGCCGTGGGTCTGCGCGACCCGGTTCAATCCGGCGATCAGCTCGCCCGGCACCTGGAAGCGGTGCGTCCCGGCGTTGTAGGTGGCCACCGCCGGACGCGACTTGACCGACAGCCGCAGCTCGTCGGGCAGCCCGCCCAGGGTGTCGCGCCAGTAGTCCAGCTGCTCGGCGACGAGCGAGCGCGGGTCTTCTTCGGAGCCGAGGGTTTCGCGCTGCCACAGCGCGTAGTCCGCGTACTGCACCGGTAGCTCCGGCCAGCCCGGGGCCTCGCCGTTGCTGCGCGCGATGTAGGCGGTCATCAGGTCGCGCACCAGCGGGTTCATCGAGAAACCGTCGGCGGCGATGTGATGGGCGACCAGCACCAGCACGTGATCGTCGGCGGCCAATCGGAAGGCGCGCAGGCGGATCGGCGGTTCGGCGGTGACGTCGAAGCCCGCGCCGGCGAAGGCGTAGACGGCGGCGTACAGCTCACCCTCGGTCACATCGGCGACATCCAGCCGCGGGATGGCGCGCGCGGTGGGCAGCACCTTCTGGAACGCGACGCCCTCGTGCGACGGGTAGACCGTGCGCAGCGATTCGTGGCGGGCGATCACATCGGCGATCGCGCCGCGCATGGCGTCGAGATCCAATGCGCCGGTGAGCCTTACGGCGGCCGGGATGTTGTTGGCGGCCGAATCGGTGTCGAAGCGGTTCAGGAACCACATGCGCTGCTGCGCGAGCGACAGCGGCGGGTACTCGGGGCGCGATTGCACGGTAAGCGCCTGGCGCACACCGGTTCCCGCGTGCGACTCGACCCGGGCTGCGAGGGCCGCGACGGTCGGGGCCTCGAACAGGGCCCGCACGCCGATCTCGGCGTTCAATGCCGCCGAGAGGCGCGCCACGACCTGGGTGGCGACGAGCGAGTTGCCGCCCAGTTCGAAGAAGTCGTCGTCCACGCCGACGCGTTCGACGCCGAGCAGGTCGGCGAAGATCTGCGCGGTGATCTCCTCGATGGGAGTGGACGGCGCCCGGAAACGCTTGGCCTCGAAGACCGGCGCGGGCAGCGCCTTGCGGTCCAGCTTGCCGGAGGCGTTCACCGGGAAGGCGTCCAGGACCACGATCGCGGCCGGGACCATGTAGGCGGGCAGCGAGCTGCTCAGCGCGGCCTTCACCCCGTCGACGTCCACCACGGCCTCGGGCTCGCGGACCACGTAGCCGACCAGCTGATCACCGGCGTGGGCATCGGCGCGCACGACCACGACCGACTGCGCCACGCTCGGCTGGGCCAGCAGCGCGGCCTCGATCTCACCGAGTTCGATGCGCAGACCACGCAGCTTGACCTGGAAGTCGGTGCGGCCCAGGTAATTCAGCTCACCATCGGCGGTCCAGGTGACGAGGTCACCGGTGCGGTACATGCGCGCACCGGCCGCGCCGAACGGGTTCGCCACGAAGCGATCCGCCGACAGGTCGGGGCGGCCCAGGTAACCACGCGCCAGCTGATCGCCCGCGAGGTAGAGCTCACCCGCGATACCCGGCGCGACCGGGTTGAGGCGCGCGTCGAGCACGAAGGTCTGGGTGTTCCACACCGGCCGGCCGATCGGCACGAACACGGTGTCGGCGTCGACCACCTCGTGGTACGTGACGTCGACGGCCGCCTCGGTCGGGCCGTACAGGTTGTGCAGGCGCGCCCCGGTCAGCTCACGCAGCTTCTGCGCGGTCGGCGCGGGCAGCGCCTCACCGGAGGCGAAGACCTGCCGCAGGCGCGGCGCGGGCGCGGTCGAATCGCCGTTCTCGCTGCCGAGCGTGGCGACGAAGACCGACAGCATCGAGGGCACGAAATGCGCGGTGGTGATGCCGGTTTCGGCGATCACCTGCGCCAGGTACACCGGATCCCGGTGCCCGTCCGGCTTGGCGACCACCAGGCGCGCCCCGGTCTGCAAGGGCCAGAAGAACTCCCACACCGACACGTCGAAGGTGGCCGGCGTCTTTTGCAGGACGGCGTCTTCGGAGCCGATCGGGTATTCGTGCTGCATCCACAGCAGGCGGTTGACGATCGCCCGGTGCTCGACGGCCACCCCCTTGGGGCGGCCGGTCGAACCGGAGGTGAAGATGACGTACGCGGTGTGGTCGGGCGAGATCGCCTGTCCGCGTTCCGCATCGGTGATCGGTGCGGCCGAGTAGCCGTCGAGCGCGAGGCTGTCGACCTCGAGCACCGGCACATTCCGCCCGGTGACGAAGTCGTCGCGGCCGGTGGTCAGGATGGCGACCGGGCGCGCGGTATCCAGGACGTAGTCGATGCGCTCCATCGGCTGATCCGGGTCCAGCGGCACGTACGCGCCACCGGCCTCCAGCACCGCGTACATGGCGACCACGAGATCGGTGGAGCGGCGGATGGCCAGCGCGACAAGCGATTCCGCGCCGACGCCCTGGGCGATGAGCTTGCGGGCCAAGCGGTGCACCCGGGCCGCGAACTCGGCGTAGGGCAGAGCTGTCCCCTCGAATTCGACGGCAGGCGCATCGGGGCTGGTCAGCGCCTGTGCCTCGAACAACGAGACCAGGTTCGCGGTCTCCGGCGTAATGCCCTGCGGCAGTACCGAACCCAGTTCGAACGCGGTGTCGTTCCAGCCGGTGAGCACCTGCTCGCGCTCACCGTCGACCAGCAGGTCGATATCGCCGAGCGGCACCTGCGGGTCGGCCACCACGGCCGCCAGGATCAGGTCCAGCCGGCGCGCGAACGCCGCGATGGTGTCCTCGTCGAAAAGGTCGAGCGCATAGGAGAACTCGGCGGACATGCCCGCGTTCTCACCGCGCGCGTCCAGGGTCTCCTGCAAGGTCAGCTGGAGATCGAACTTGGCCAGCTGGGCATCGTATTCGATGCCGTTGACCGACAGCCCGGGCAGTTCCAGGCTGGCCTGCCGGGTGTTCTGGAAGGTCAGCATGACCTGGAACAGCGGGTGGCGGGCCTGCGAGCGCGCCGGGTTGAGCACCTCGACCAGCCGCTCGAACGGCACATCCGCGTGCGCGAAGGCGTGCAGGTCGGTGTCGCGGGTCTCGGCGAGGATATCGGCGAAGGTCTTCTCCGCCTCCACCTCGGTGCGCAGCACCAGGGTGTTGACGAACATGCCGATCAGGTCGTCCAGCGCGGCCTCACCGCGACCGTGCACCGGGGTGCCGATGGCGATATCGCTGGTGCCGGAGAGCCGCGCCAGCAGTACGGCCAGCGCCGAGTGCAGCACCATGAACAGCGAGGCATTGTGCCGGCGGCCCAGGTCCATCAGCGCCTGCTGGGTTTCGGCGGAGATGGCGAACGGGTAGGTGCCGCCGCGGTAGCTGGCCACGGCGGGCCGCTGCCGGTCGGCGGGGAGCACCAATTCGTCGGGCAGGTCGGCGAGTTCGTCGGCCCAGTAGCGAATCTGCTTGGAGATCAGCGATTCCGGATCGTCCTCGGAGCCGAGCACCTCGCGCTGCCACAGCGCGTAATCCGCGTACTGCACCGGCAGTTCGGCCCACGCCGGGGCCTCCCACGAGGTGCGCGCCGCGTAGGCGACCATGACGTCGCGGGCCAGCGGGCCCATGGACCAGCCGTCGGCGGAGATGTGGTGCACCACCATGCCGAGTACGTACTCGGTCTCGGAGACCTCGAAAAGCCGGGCGTGCAAAGGCACTTCACGCGTCACGTCGAAGGCCATCGAGGCCAGCTCGATCAGGTGATCGAGAAGGTTGGACTCGGTGACCGGGACCGGGGTGAGGTCCGGCACGATCTGCGCCGCGCTCTCCACCTGCTGCACGGGGCCGTGCGCGCGTTCGGGGAACACGGTGCGCAGCGATTCGTGCCGATCGATCACGTCGATGACGGCGACCTGGAGCGCGGCCACATCCAGTTCACCCGAGAGGCGGATGGCGACCGGGATGTTGTTGACCGCGGAGGCGGTGTCGAAGCGGTTGAGGAACCACATGCGCTGCTGCGCGAGGGAAAGCGGGATCTCCTCGGGCCGCTCGCGAGCGACGAGGGCCTTGCGCGCACCGTCACCGGCGTGCGATTCCACGCGGGCCGCGAGCGCGGCCACGGTGGCGGCCTCGAACAGCATGCGCACGGGGACACGGGTGTTCAGCGCGGTGCCGAGGCGGGTGGCGACCTGGGTGGCGATCAGCGAGTTGCCGCCCAGTTCGAAGAAGTCGTCGTCGACGCCGACCCGCGCGATGCCGAGCACCTCGCCGAAGATCTGGGCGACGATCTCTTCGATCGGCGTTGTGGGAGCACGGAATTCGCGCACCTCGAAGCGCGGCGCGGGCAGCGCCTTGCGATCGAGTTTGCCGGAGGCGTTGAGCGGGAAGGCATCCAGCACCACGAACGCGCCGGGCACCATGTACGCGGGCAGCGTGCGATGCAGCAGCGTCTTCACGCTGTCCAGGTCGATCGGGCCCTTCGGCACCAGGTAGGCGACCAGCTGGTCACCGGCCACGGTGTCGATGACCAGCACGACGGCCTGGTTGACCGTCGGATGGTCGAGCAGCGCGGTCTCGATCTCGCCGAGCTCGATGCGCTGTCCGCGGAACTTCACCTGGAAGTCGGTGCGGCCGATGTAGTCGATGACGCCGGGATCGTTCTGGTTCCAGCGCACCAGGTCACCGGTGCGGTACAGGCGCGAGCCCGGCTCGCCGAACGGGTTGGCGACGAAGCGTTCCGCGCTCAGGTCGGGGCGGCCGTAGTAGCCGCGCGCGACCTGCGCGCCACCCAGGTACAGCTCACCGGGCACGCCGGCGGGCACCGGGCGCAGGCCCTCGTCCAGCACGTAGGTCTGCGCGTTCCACACCGGGCGGCCGATGGGCACCGAGGTGACCACGGGCGCGTCGATGGGCGCGTAGGTGGCGTGCACGGTGAACTCGGTCGGGCCGTACAGGTTGTGCACGGCCGCGGTGGAGAACTTGCGGAAGGCGGTCACGGTGGCGGGCGGCAGCGCCTCACCGGCGACCAGCACCGCACGCAGGGACAGGCATTCGGCGGCCGAGGCGCTGGAGGCGAAGACGCTCAGCATGGACGGCACGAAGGAGGTCATGGTGACCCGGTGCCGGCCGATGACCTCGGACAGGTAGATGGGATCGCGATGCCCGTCCGGGGCGGCGATGACCTGCTGCGCGCCCACGGCCAGGGATCCGAAGAGCTCCCATACCGACACGTCGAAGGTGACGGGGGTCTTCTGGAGGATCACATCGGTGTCGTCGATGCCGTATTCGGCGGTGATCCAGGCGATCTGGTTGAGCACCGAGGCGTGCGAGACGGCCACGCCCTTGGGGCGGCCGGTCGAGCCCGAGGTGTAGAGCACGTAGGCGGCGTTGGCCGGCCGCAGCGGGGCGAGGCGATCGGCATCGGTGACCGGGGCGGCGTCGAACTCTTCTAGGTCCAGGGTGTCCAGGTACAGCATCGGGCAGTCCTGGCTGGTCACGTCATCGTCGCTGGTGGTCAGCAGCACCACCGGGCGGGCGCTGGCGAGCACGTAGTCGGTGCGCTCGGCCGGGTGATCCGGGTCGACCGGCACGTAGCCGCCGCCCGCGGTGAGGGTGGCGTAGATGGCGACCAGCATGTCCACCGAGCGGCGAATACCCACCGCCACCAAGGACTCCGGGCCGACGCCTTCGTCGATCAGCTTGCGCGCCAGGCGATTCACCCGGGCGGAGAACTCGGCGTAGCTGAGTTCCGCTGCCGCGCCGAAGATTCCGCTGCTGCGCTCGCCCGGATCGAAGATCAGGGCGGTGCCGTGCGGACGAACCCGGACCTGCTGCTCGAACAGGTCCAGCACGGTGGCGGCGGCGGGCAGCGCGCGAGCGGTGCCGTTCCACGCCTCCAGGACGGTGGCGCGTTCGCCCTCGCCCAGGATGTCGATATCGCGCACCACGGTTTCCGGTGCGGCGACGGCGGTTTCCAGGACCCGCAGGTACCGGTTGCCGAATTCGGTGACGGTCTGCGCGTCGAACAGATCTGTGGCGTAGGACAGCACCACGGACAAGCCGTCGGGGCTGCCGTTGAACGCGCGGTGCTCGGTCAGCGTCCACTGGAGATCGAACTTGGCGATATCGACGTCGAGTTCGTCGGCCGAGACGGTGAGACCGGGCAGCTCCATGGAGCCGTGCGACATCTCCTGGAACGACAGCATGACCTGGAACAGCGGGTGCCGGGCCTGCGAGCGGGTCGGGTTGATGACCTCGACCAGGCGCTCGAACGGCACATCGGTGTTGGCGAAGGCCGCCAGATCCGATTCCCGGGTGCGGCCCAGGAAATCGGTGAAGCGTTCGGCCCCATCGACTTCCGAGCGCAGCACCAGGGTGTTGACGAACATGCCGATCAGGTCGTCCAGGGCCTGCTCACCACGACCGGCGACCGGGGTGCCGATGGCGATATCGCTGGTGCCCGAGAGCCGGGCCAGCAGCACCGCGAGCGCGGAGTGCATGACCATGAACAGCGAAACACCCTGGGCGCGAGCCAGACCCGCGAGCCGGGCGTGCAGTTCGGCCGGGATGTCGAAGGTGACGCGGGAGCCGTGGAAGGACTGCACCGGCGGGCGCGGGCGATCGGCGGGCAGGTCCAGCTGATCGGGCAGCCCCGCCAGCGCGCCCTTCCAGTAGGCGATTTCGCGGGCGGCCATGGAATCGGCATCCGATTCCGAGCCGAGCACCTCGCGCTGCCAGATGCTGAAGTCCTGGTACTGCACCGGCAGCGGCGCCCAGCCGGGCTCGGTGCCGGCGACGCGCGCCAGGTAGGCGGCGGTCATATCGCGCGAGAGCGGCCCGAACGAGAAACCGTCCGCGGCGATGTGATGCACCACGAAGGCGACCGCGAGATCGAGTTCGCCCGCGGGCAGGTCGGCGTCGGAGACGCGGAAGACCCGCACCCGGATGGGCAGCTCGGTGGAGACGTCGAAGCCGGTCGAGGCGAAAGCCGCCAGCGCCGAAGGCAATTCGGCCGCGGTGATATCCGCGACGTCGATGCCGAGATCGACCTCCGACATGGGCAGTACGCGCTGGAAACCGCCGTCCCCGGATTCGGGGAAGATGGTGCGCAGCGATTCCTGCCGCGCCACCACATCGGTCAGCGCGATCTGTAGCGCGTCCATCTCGACCTGACCGCGCAGGCGCACCACGAACGGCAGGTTGTAGGTGGGGACGGTGGGGTCGAACTGGTTGAGGAACCACATGCGCTGCTGAGCCAGCGACAGCGGCACCCGCTCCGGGCGCGGCTGGGCGACCAGCGGCGGACGCGAAACATCGGAGGCGTCAAGGGCTTCCACGCGCGCGGCGAGACCGGCGACGGTGGGGGTCTCGAACAGTGCGCGCACACCCAGGCGGGTGTTGAACGCCGCCGAGATGCGGGCTACCACCTGGGTGGCGACCAGCGAGTTGCCGCCGAGGTCGAAGAAGTTGTCGTCGACGCCGACGCGTTCGTGGCCGAGGACGTCGGCGAAGACGCCCGCCACGATCTCCTCGGCGGCGGTGCGCGGCGCGCGGTAGCCGGCGGCGTCCACGCTGAACACCGGATCCGGCAGCGCCTTGCGGTCGAGCTTGCCGGAGGTGTTGAGCGGGAAGGCATCCAGCACCATGATCGCCGCCGGGACCATGTAGCTCGGCAGCTTCTCGGCCACGAAACGGGTCAGCTCGGCCGGGTCGACGGACTGGCCGGGGACCGGGACCACGTAGGAGACCAGCTGCTGGCCGGTCGCGGTGTCCATCACCAGCACCACGGCCTGGCTGACGGCCGGATGGGCGAGCAGATCGGTCTCGATCTCGCCCAGCTCGATGCGCTGACCGCGGAACTTGACCTGGAAGTCGGTACGGCCGATGTACTCCAGCGCGCCGACGGTGCCTGATTCGTCGCCCGCGACGGTGTTCCAGCGCACCAGGTCACCGGTGCGGTACATGCGTTCGCCGTGCGTCCCGAACGGGTTGGCGACGAAACGATCCGAGGTCAGGTCCGGGCGGCCCTTGTAGCCGCGCGCCAGCTGACGGCCGCCGAGGTAGAGCTCACCCGAGGCACCGATGGCGGCCGGGCGCAGGCGCGAATCCAGTACGAAGACTTCGACATTCCACTCGGGCACACCGATCGGCACCGTGGTGGTGTCGGCCGCGGTGTTCTCCCAGTAGGTCACCGAGACCGCGGCCTCGGTCGGACCGTAGAGGTTGTGCAGCCCGGCGTCGGTGAGCTGACGGAAGCTCGCGCCGGTCTCCGGCGGCAGTGCCTCGCCGATCACGAAAACGTACTTCAGCGAGGCACATTGGGCCCGCGTGGCGTGCGCGACGAAGACCGTCAGCATGGACGGCACGAAGTCGGTGACGGTGACGCCGTGCCGTTCGATCATGTCGGCGACATACAGCGGGTCGCGGTGCCCGTCGGGGGTCGCGACCAGCAGCTTCGCGCCGACCAGCAGCGGCATGAAGTAACCCCAGAGCGACACGTCGAAGGTGGTCGCGGTCTTCTGGAGATATACGTCGTCGGCGGTCATCGGATACTCGTCGAGCATCCAGAGTTCCTGGTTGACGATGGCGTGGTGGGTGACCGCGACGCCCTTGGGGCGGCCGGTGGAACCCGAGGTGTAGATGACGTAGGCGGTGTTGTCCGGGCGCAGCGGGGCGATGCGGTCGCCGTCGGTCACCGGCTCCGAGGAGTAGCCGGTCACGTCCAGGACGTCGATCTCCAAGCGCCGCACCGACTCCGGCAGCTCCAGGCCGTCACGCGTGGTGGTCAGTACACAGACCGGTGCCGCGGACTCGAGGATGTAGGCGGTGCGATCGGCCGGATGGTCCGGGTCGATCGGCACGTACGCGCCACCGGCGCGCAGCACCGCGTGCATACCCACGACCAGATCCAGCGAACGGCGCATACCCAGCGCCACAAGCGATTCCGGGCCCACGCCATCGGCGATGAGGTAGCGGGCCAAGCGGTTGACCTTCGCACCGAACTCGGCGTAGGTCAGCTGCTCGCCCTCGAACTCGACGGCGATGTTGTCCGGGGTGAGCGGAATCTGCTTGTCCAGCAACGCCGGCAGCGTCGTGACCGGCACATCGTGCCCGGATTCGTTCCACTCCAGCACCGTTCGGGTGCGCTCGGCGTCCGTGGTGATGGGCAGACCCCACACCCGCTGCTGATCCCCCGCCGCCAGGAAGCGATCGAAGAACTCCAGGAAGCGCGAATGATGCTGCTGCGCCTCGGTTTCGGTGTACAGGTTCGGGTTGGTCTCGAAATCGATGTGATTCCGGGTGCCCTTGACCGACTGGTAGAAGTTGACGCCCAGGTCCTCGATGGAACCGGTGGAGAGCACGCTGTACTCGCCGGTGAGATCGCCGAGCACGACCTCGTTGTGGAACAGCATGATGTTGACCCAGGGACCGAAGAACTCCCGGGTCACCACACCGTCGCCGGCGCTGTCGCGGCGAATGTCCTCGTGCCGGTAGCGCTGATGGCGCAGCGCGCCCGACACCTCGACGGCGACGGACTCGAGCAGCTCGCGCACCGTGGTGTCGTAGCCGACGCGCAGGCGCAGCGGCACGATGTTCGAGGTCGCGCCGCCCGCCCGCTTCATGGCCGCGGTGGTGCGCGCGGTCACCGGCAGCGACAGGATGACGTCCTCGGAGCCGGTCCACTGCGCCAGGTAGGCGGCGAAACCGGCGAGCAGCAGACCGGCGGGCGACGAATCATGCTTCGCCACCGCATCATCCAGCAGCGAGTTCTGATCGCTGCTCAGGTAGCCGGCGGCGATCCGGTTGAGCGCGGCCGGGGGCGCGGACCGCCCGGCCAGGCTGGTGCCGTCCTCGAGCCCGGCGACCCGCTCGGCCCAGTACTCCTTGGCCGCGGTGAAACGGCTGGTGTCGCGGTAGGCGAATTCCTGCTCGACCAGAGTGCGCAGCTCGGTCAGCTTGGCGGGCTTGGGTTCTTCGCCGCGCACGTAGGCGGTGTACAGCTCGGCCACGCGCTGCATGTAGGTCATCGCGCCGAAACCGTCGAGCACGATGTGGTGGATGCGGGCGTACCAGAAGTAGTGCCCGTCGGCCAGCTTCACCATGGCCGACTTGATCAGTCGATCCTTGACGATGTCGATCGGCGCGGAGTAGTCGGCGCGCATCCACGCCTGGGCCGCGGCGGCCGGATCCTCGGCGTCACTGACGTCGACGTGGTAGATGGTGCGGTCCAGCGAGGTGTCGACCACCTGCATGGGCTCGCCGTCGCGCTCGACTATGCGCAGGAAGCCCGAGCCGAACTCGATCGAGCCGTCGACCATGGCCCGCTCGAGGAGCTCCATATCGAGTTCCCCGCGCAGCTCCACGTACTGGGCGATATTGATCGGCACCTGGGGGTCCAGGTGCTGGGCGTACCAGATGCCGAGCTGCGCAGGCGACAGCGGGAAGAGCGCCCCCGAGCCCGGTGCGATTTCGCTGCCAGCACTGCCGTCGCTGCCGAAATCCAGCCGGTCCAACCCAAACCTCGTTTCCGGAACACTCTGCGCAGCGCTCCCCGCCGAAAACCCGAACCGGACGCCACGCCGCTTTTAGCGTGACGTCCGAGGTTCGGGGCTCACTTCACGTAACAATCAGACAAAAATGTTCTCTTGGCTAAGCGTTCAGCCCGATGCTCCCGTTACATGGGCCTGCCCACACCCGTCGGGCACGACGGGGCCTGGGTTGCGATCCTGCTGCTGAACACTCGGTCCAATCTACCGTCCGGGTGCAAGCCGGAACCAGAAAGGGCCATAGGGCTCGGCTATCACCCCATTTCACGCAGTCAGCGCGTGATATGCGTCCTGTCGCGACCCGGGTCGTAGAGGTGCGATTGGGCGCAATCGAGGGTTTCGGCGAGGGCGCGGCCGACCAGAATCACGGCGGCTTGCCGCAATCCGGCGGCCTCGACGCGGTCCGCGATATCGGCGAGAGTGCCCCGCAAGACGAGCTGTTCGGGCTGGCTCGCGCGGTAGACGACGGCGACCGGGCAGTCGGATCCGTAGTCGGCGGCGAGCTCCTCCGCCAAACCGCGGATGCGGGTGATAGCGAGGTGCAATACCAAAGTGGCTCGGGTGCGGGCGAAGTTGGCGAGCGACTCCGATTCGGGCATCGCCGTGGAGCGGGCCTGTGTGCGCGTCAACACGACCGACTGCACTTGCTCGGGGACGGTCAGTTCTACGCCCAGGACGGCCGCGGCGGCCGCGTAGGCGGGGACGCCGGGGGTGACATCCCAGGGGATGCCGAGGGCGTCCAGGCGGCGCTTCTGCTCGGTGAGGGCCGAATAAATGGACGGGTCGCCCGAACACAGCCGGGCCACGTCTTTGCCGGCCCGCTGCGCACGGGCACAGTGCTCGATGATCTCGTCCAGATCCAGGCCCTGGGTGTCGATCAGCTCGGCATCGGGCGCGCAGTGCGCGAGCACTTCCGGATCCAGATACGTGCCCGCGTACAGGCAGACGGGCGAGGTCCGCAGCAACTCCACCGCCCGCACGGTCAGCAGCCCCGCCGACCCGGGTCCCGCCCCGATGAAGTGCACAGTCATGCCCGCGAGTCTCGCATACCGGCTCAGGCGAACCGGTTTCCATGCAGCCAGGTCGCGGCCACGGAGCCGGCGACCCGGTCGATCAGTTCTCGATCGCCGTCGCCGCCGAGCAGGTTGAGCCCCGGCCCGCACAGCCACGTCCTGGACCCGCAGCCCGGTGTAACCGACCTCTTCGAGCAGGGCCAGGGTGCCCGAGAGTGGCCTTCCCGGGCGCGGGGTAGATTCGGAACTCACAGTTCCGAATTTGGCACGAAACGGAACTCACGGTTCCGCAAAGGGAGTCGACTAGCCGGTGACGTCGAAGTCGGCGATGACCTTGGTCGGCTTGATGCGGACGACCAGCTCGCCGGGCACGCCGTTGCGCTTGCCGAACTCCTCGGCACGATCCGCGCCCATGTAGCGGCCGCCGATGAGGGTGGCGGTGCGGACCAGTTCGTCCAGATCCTCGGAGACTTCGGCGATGCCTTGGACCTGGACGAAGGCGTACGGCGGGGCTTCCAGATCCACCAGCAGGGCCATGCGGCCGTCACGGACCGCGGCCTTGCCCTTGGCGGAGGTTCGGCCGGTGTTGAAGACCACTGCGTCGCCGTCGACCACGAACCAGACGGGGGTCACCAGTGGGCGGCCGTCGGAGGCGGTGAAGGCGAGTTTGCCGGTGCGGGTGCCTTCGGAGAGGAAATCGCGGACGTGGGGATCACTCAGGGAGGCCATGGGCCAAACGGTACGGCTCCGACTCCGGCATTCCAGGCAACGCGCTGGTCTGGCTATCGGGATAAACGAAATAGTGTGGCCACTTCGTGTGCCGTCCCCGACGTTGGTCCCCCGCCGTGTGCCGTTACCTCACCTTCCGGCGTCGTTCCGGTCGTTGTCACCTTTTCGGGCGAAAACGACACGCGCGCAGGTGAAACCGGGAACTGGTAATGGTGGTTTCGGCGTGTCGCCGCAGCAGATTCCCGGTTTCAAGCAGACCAGGCGGTCAGTGGGAACTGGTTGCGGCGACACGCCGTGAAACCCCGCAACCATTTCCCACTGACCGATGAGTCTGTTTTTTGTTCTTGGTTTTTCCGCTCGAGAAGGTGACAACGGCCGGAACGACGCCGGGAGGCGAGGTGACGGCACACGGCGGGGGGACCAACGTCGGGGACGGCAGGCGAAGTGGCCACACTATTTCGTTTATCTCTTCTCCCGAGCCGGGGACGCTCTAGATCGCACCGCGCTCACGAGCACGCGCCACTGCGGAAGTGCGGGACTTGACGCCCAGCTTCGAATAGATGTGCACCAGATGGGATTTGACCGTCGTCTCACTCAGGAAGAGGCGCTTGCCGATCTCGCGGTTGGAGTGACCGTCAGCGACCAGGCGCAGGACCTCGATCTCGCGGGGGCTCAATGTGGTGTCGGGTTTACGAACCCGCGTCATGAGTTTCGATGCGACAGAGGGAGATAGGACACTTTCTCCCGCCGCGGCCGAACGCACCGCCGCCAGGAGTTCGGCAGGCGGGGTGTCCTTCAGGATGTAGCCGGATGCGCCCGCCTCGATCGCGCCGAGGATGTCGGCGTCGGTGTCATAGTTGGTGACCACCAGGACATTCGGCGGGGCGGGGAGTTCGCGGACGGCGGCCGTCGCTTGCGCGCCCGATTGGCCGGGGCCGAAGCGGAGGTCCATCAGGACCAGGTCTACGGGGGTGGTGGCGCAGAAGGCTACGGCTTCTTCGGCGGTGGCTACCTCGCCGATCACCTCGATGTCGGCGGAATCGCTTTCGGCCACACCGGAATCCAGGAGGGCGCGCAGGCCCGCGCGGACGATGGCGTGATCGTCGGCGAGCAGGATGCGGATCATTGGTCCTCCAGGGGGAAGGAGACGGTGACCGCGGTGTGGCCGGGTTCGGACTCCACGTTCATGGTGCCGCCCTGCTGTTCCACTCGATTGCGCATGGCGGTGAGGCCGAAGCTGCCGGAGGGAGCGTGGTCGAGGACCGCGGGGGCGATGCCGATGCCATTGTCGACGACGTCCAGGTGGACCGCGTCGTCGGCGTAGGTGAGGGTGATGCGCATGGCCTCGGCGTGGGCGTGGCGCTCCACATTCGAGACCGCGCTCTGGGCGATGCGGACCAGGGCGGCCTCGGTGGACATGGGGAGGCGCTGTGGTTCGCCCTCCACCAGGACCTGGGCGTCGAGGCCGGGAGTGGCGACGCGTTGTGCGATGCGGGTCAGGGCCTCGGTCAGGGATTGGCCGTCGAGGGGGGCGGGGGTGAGTTCGGCTATCAGATTGCGGGTTTCGACCAGGCCCTCGGCGGCGGTTTCGCGGGCCAGCCGGATCTTCTCCAGCGCGGGATGTTCCGGGGCGGCGCGTTCCACGGCGTGCAGCAGCATCTGAATACTGCTGAGGCCCTGGGCGACCGTGTCGTGGATCTCCTGGGCCAGGCGTTCGCGTTCGGCCATCTTGCCGGCGGTGCGTTCCTGTTCGGCGAGAGTGGTTCTGGTGGCCAGCAATTCGTCGATGAGCTGCTGGCGGTCGGCGGCCTCGCGGAACAGCGCCTCGTAGCCGAGGCCGATCGCGACCGCGACGAGCGCGCCCAGCAGCGGGCCGATCACGCCGCCGAAGGTCCAGCCCTTGTGCAGCGCGAACCCCACCACCGAAACCGCGGTCGCGGCGGTGACGGCCAGCAGGCCCCAACCGCGCGGCAGTAGATGCAGATACAGGAAGAACAGGCCGAAAACGAGGTAGACGGCGAACGGTGCGACGCAGACAAGTCCGAGCCACAGCACGGTCAACGCGCCCAGCCACACCCGTGCGGCGAGCAGGCGGCGCCGGAAGCGGGTGCCGGCGAAGTAGACCCCGAGGAACGCGCCCGCCAGCAGCACCACCACCACGCGATGCTCATCCGATACGACGGCCTGCCCGACCACGATCGCGGTCAGCACCACCAGCAGCACATGCAGGCCCACCTGCATGGCGGCGAAGACGGGGGTCAGCGGCGATCGATGCACGCCGACCAGCTTATGCCCGGCTATTCGAGCGGCATCCATCGAAAGGAGTAAACGCTCACCCACCGTTGGCTGGGCCGATCTTCGTTCGGCGGCGCGATGGAATCCGGGCCCGCCGGCGACAAGGTGTAAGTATGTTCGTCGCACTCCGGGATCTGCGGGCCGCCCGCGGCCGCTTCCTCCTCATCAGCCTGGTGGTCACGCTGGTCGCGCTGCTGGTCAGCTTTCTCAGCGGGTTGACCGCCGGGCTGGCTCATCAGAACATCTCGGCCATCGAGTCGTTGCACACCTCCACGGTGGTCTTCGCCGACACCGGCGCCAAACCCTCCTACGATTCCTCCACCCTCGGCATCGATCAGGTACAGACCTGGCAGCAGGCCGGCGGCACCGTCGATCCGATCGGCATCAGCCGGACGCGGGCCACCGTCAATGGCGCCTCCCCGACCCAGGTGGCCCTGTTCGGCGTCGAGGGAACACCTTTCGGCAATCGCACCGCAACCCAACCCGGTTCAGTCATTCTGAGCAGCGCCGCCGCGAAAGACCTGGACGCGAAGACCGGTGACACCGTGGACCTCGGCTCCGGCAACTTCACCGTGCAGGGGGTGACCGGCGACGACTGGTACGCCCACACCCCCGTCGTCTGGATGACGCTCACCGACTGGCAAACCCTCAACCCGCGCGCGGGCGCGGCCACCATCCTCGCGGTCTCCGGCGTCAGCGACACCTCCGCGGTCAACGCCGCCGCCCACACCACCACGACCACCACCAAGGGTTCGTTGTCGGCGATGAGTTCCTATCAGGCCGAGAACGGTTCACTCACCCTCATGACGGTCATGCTCTTCGCCATCTCCGCCTTGGTGATCGGCGCGTTCTTCACCGTCTGGACCGTGCAACGCCAACCCGACATCGCCACCCTGAAAGCGCTCGGCGCGACCACGGGTTCGCTGGTCCGAGATGCCTTGAGCCAGGCCCTGATCGTCCTCACCCTGGGCGTCGGCGCCGGCGTCGGCGCGACCACCGTGGCGGGCCTGTTCATCGGCGACGCAGTGCCTTTCGTCCTCACCGCGGCCACCACCCTGGTTCCCGCCGCCGCCCTGATCCTGCTCGGCCTGCTCGGCGCGGCCTTCGCCCTGCGCTTCCTCGCCACCACCGACCCGCTCACCGCCCTCAACCAGGCGCGCTGAACCTCCACTCCCCCAGGAGCTTTCGATGACCAACACGCTCACGGTCGCCGACCTCGTACTGACCTTCCCCGACGGCGCGGACCGCATCACCGCCCTCGATCACGTGAACCTTCAGGTCCGCGGCGGCGAGATAGCCGCCATCACCGGCCCGTCCGGCTCCGGCAAATCCACCCTGCTGGCCGTCTCCTCCACCCTGCTGCGCCCCGACTCGGGCCAGGTGGAACTCGAAACCGCCACCGGCACAGCCGACCTCGCCGCCCTCTCCCGCAAAGACGCCGCCACCCTCCGCCGCGACTCCATCGGCATCGTCTTCCAGCAGTCCAACCTGATCCCCGCCCTCACCGCACTGGAACAGCTCGAGGCCATGTCCCACCTGGGCCAATCCTGGTTCGTCTCCCCCGCCCGCCGCCGCGAAACTCGTTCCCGTGCCGCCGATCTCCTCGACGCCGTGGGCCTGGCCGACCACGCGACCAAACGCCCCGCTCAACTCTCCGGCGGCCAGCGCCAGCGCGTGAACATCGCCCGCGCCCTCATGAACAACCCCTCCCTCCTGGTCATCGACGAACCCACCAGCGCCCTCGACCAGGAACGCGGCGCGGCAATCATCGACCTCATCGTCGGCATCGTCCGCGAACACCAGGCGGCAACCCTCCTCGTCACCCACGACCGCACCCACCTCCACCAGATGACCTCCGTCCACCGCATGGTCGACGGCGTCCTCACCGAGGAGCCCGCCACCCTCGCCGCCTGAGCGTGTCGCGCGCGAAGTCCCACTTTTCTTGCACCCCACCGAATCCCATCCCCACCCTTGATCGGTGGGGGTACTCGACGAACCGTTCCCGGGAACATACGCACGAGCCGCCGGAGTCGTGACGCTATGGGAACTGCGCCACGACTACGAGCGGATCTTCCCCGATGTCTATGTGCGGAAAGGCATCTCGCTCGACGCCGCGGGTAGAGCGCGAGCAGCCGCGCACTGGGCGAAGGGCGCGGCCATCATCACCGGCCATTCCGCAGCCGCCATGCACGGCACCCGCTGGCTCGATCCCACTCGCCCCGCCGAACTCGCCCACCCGAACCGCCTGAAGCCTCCCGCCGGGATAAGCGCCGTACGCGATACCATCCCGCCGCACGAAACCTGCGATATCGACGGGTTCCGAGTAACCACTCCTGCCCGCACCGCCTTCGACATCGGCCGCCGCACGCCACGAGATCAAGCGATCCCAGTCCTCGACTCCCTCTGTGCCGCAACAGGACTACACCCGAACGAAATATCCAGCCTGACCCGCCACCACATCGGGGCCCGCGGCATCCGGCACCTAACCTCACTAATCCCACTTATAGACGGCAGCGCCGAGTCACCCCCGGAATCGACGACCCGCCTCCTCCTCATAGACAGCGGCTTTCCCACCCCCACCACCCAATTCGTCATCCGCGACCCATCCGGGAACTTCATAGCCCGCGTCGACATGGCCTGGGAACCCTGGCGTGTAGCAGTCGAATACGACGGCGCCCACCACTGGACCGACAAATCCCAGCGCACCCGAGACATAGACCGCTACGCCCTACTCGAATCCCTCGGCTGGCGAGTAATCCGAGTAGGCGCCGACCTCCTCCGAAACCGCCCCCACATCATCGTGGACCGAGCCCACTCCGCCCTCCGCGCCGCCGGCGCCCACCTGGACGCATGATCACCGGGAAACTGTTGCGGCATTTCGCGAGTAACCCCCGCAACCAGTTCCCGCTCGGCGGTTAGTGGCAGCCGGGGAGGCGGCGGCGGCCGGTTCGGACTTCGGAGGTTAGGTCTTCGTAGCCTATGGCCAGCTCGGCTAGGTGTTGCCAGATGGTGGTGAGGTCTCTGGTGGTGGCGCTGGCTAAGGCTGCGTAGGCGTGGGCGGTTAGGGCGGCTAGGCGGTCTATTACTGCGCCTAGGGTTTCGGTGTGGACTCTGGCGCCGCCGTGGCTTGGGGGGAGTTGGGAGGTTATCCAGACGTCTATTTCGTGGACCAGGTCGGTGCGGATTTGTTCTAGGGCTTGGAACTGGTCGGGGGGTGCGGATAGGCGGCGTTCGTGGATTTCGGCTAGGTCGTGGGCGGCGCGGAGTAGGGGGTGGCCGGGGAAACCGCTGCCTCGGCAGGCTCGGAGTACTTGGCTTTTGGTTGGCATCGGGTCCCGCATGGTGAACGCTCCTCATACCGCGCACTAGCTAATTCGGAGCACGATAGTTAGCGGAGATGACCGGGGAATGTCCGGGACGGAACCAATCCGCTGCCGTTCTGCGACTGGGGGTTTCGTTTCGGGAACTGTTACGAAATGATCTTGGTGAAGAAGGTTGCGATATCGGTGGTGTGGGCTTGTGGAACGTCCATGGCCAGGAAATGGTTGCCGGTATTTCCGGTGGGCCAATAGGCGATGAGATTGTCGCGGTCGGCCAGGCGGCGCATGAGGGGGGAGCCGCCGGCGTAGACACCGGCCGGGACCAGTTTTTGGCCGGTGGGCCAGGCGAAACCATTGTCGCCGAGGCCGTTGTACATGGGCCAGGAGGAGGTGGCGGCGGTGTTTGTGAACCAGTAGAGCGCCACATTGGTGAGGAGTTGGTCGCGGTCGTAGGCGTCTTCGAAATTGTCTGCCGAGTAGGCGAATTCGTTGAATTTGTGGACGAGCCAGGCGAGCAACCCTACGGGGGAATCGGTCCAGGCGTGGGCGAAGGTCTGAGGGGCGGCATTCAGCAGGACGTGGTGATTCACGCCGGACTGCCACTTCTGCATCATCTCCCATTCGATCAGTTCGTCCGTATTCATGTCGGGCACATCGGATGCGGACGGCATGCCGAGTCCGCCGTCGATGTGCACGCCGACAATGCGGCCCGGGGCGACTAGGGCCATCTCCTGGACTACGTATGCGCCGAGGTCGCCGCCTTGTACGCCGTAGCGGTCGTAGCCGAGGCGGGCCATGAGTTCGATCCACATGGTGGCGACCATGCGCGGCTTCATGCCCGGTTCGCGCGGTCCGTCGGAGAATGCGAAGCCGGGTACCGACGGGATGATCACGTGGAATGCCTGCTGGTTCAGGCCGTGGGCGCGCGGGTTCGTCAGTAGCGGAATGGTTTTCGTGAATTCGACGAAAGTGTTCGGCCAGCCGTGGGTGAGGATCAGCGGGAGTGCGTCCGGCTCGGGGGAACGGACGTGCAGGAAGTGCACGTCCAGGCCGTCGATCTCGGTGATGAACTGCGGGAACTCGTTCAACGCGGCTTCCTGTGCGCGCCAGTCGAATTCGGTCCGCCAGTACTCGGCCAGTTCGCGCAGCGCTTCCACCGGCACGCCGCGCTCCCAGCCCTGGCCGGGCAGCTGTGCCGACCAGCGGGTGCGGGCCAGGCGGTCGTTCAGGTCATCGAGATCGGACTGCGGGACGGCGATGCGGAAGGGGCGGATCTCTGTGCTCATGGGAACTACGTTAGAAATGATATAGGTCAGGTTCGGTCCTAATTGCGGAGGAGAGTTTTCGATATGAGCGATACCCCCGCACGGCTCTTACGCCTGCTGTCCCTGTTGCAGACCCCGCGCGAATGGCCGGGCAGTGAACTGGCCGACCGGCTCGGCGTCTCCGACCGCACGGTGCGCCGCGATATCGACCGGCTCCGCGAGCTCGGCTATCCGGTAGCGGCGACCATGGGCACGACCGGGGGGTATCGCCTGGTCGCCGGGGCCGCCATGCCGCCGCTGCTGGTGGATGACGAAGAGGCCGTGGCTATCGCTGTCGGCTTACGCGCGGCCGCGGGCTCGGCGGTGACCGGTATCGAGGAGGCGTCGGTGCGGGCGCTGACCAAGCTGGAGCAGGTGCTGCCCGCCAAACTGCGCCGGCGAGTGCGGGTGCTGAACATCGCGACCGTGACGCCCAGCGCGAATGCCGAGCCGGTCGATCCCGAGGTGCTGACCGCGCTGGCCGCCGCCATCACCAATCGCGAACGGGTGCGGTTCGCGTATCGCTCCGGAACCGGTGAGGAAACCCGCCGCAATATCGAACCGGTCGGACTCGTTCCCTCGCACCGCCGTTGGTATCTGGTGGGCTTCGATATCGACCGCGCCGATTGGCGAACCTTCCGGGTGGACCGTGTCGAACGCCCGCAACCCACCGGAGCCCGCTTCACCCCCCGTGACCTCCCCGCCGCGGATCCCGCCGCTTTCGTCGGCGGCGCGCGCACCGACTGGGGCGCACCGGCCATCCGGATTCACGTGACCATCGCCGCCCCCACGGGCCGCATCGCCGGCAAACTGGGTGACGCCCCGGGCGAACTCACCGCCCTCGGCAACGACTCCTGCCTGCTCGATATGACCCGCGAAGACAACCCGGACTGGCTGGCGGTGCGCCTGCTCGACCTCGGCGTCCCGTTCGAAGTGCACGATTCCCCGGAACTCCGAGCCGCCCTGGACGCGGTACGCCAACGCATCAACGGTGCACTGCGGGCGTAGGACTCACGCCTCGAACCGGTATGCGAGGGTGGGAGGGGTGGAGATAGTTACGTCGCTGGCGGCACCGACGCCGCTCGCCGAGGTGGGCGCGGGCGTGCGGCGGATCGAGCGGCTCGGGTTCGATACCGTGCATGTTTCGGAGACGGTGCGGGATCCGTTCTCGGTGTGTGCGCTGGCGGTGGAGCACAGCGGGCGGCTGACGGTACGGACCAGCATGGTGGTGGCGTTCGCCCGCAGTCCGATGGTGACCGCTTGTGCGGCTTGGGATTTGGCGCATTTCTCCGGCGGGCGGTTTCAGTTGGGGCTGGCCTCGCAGGTGCGGGGGAATATCGTGGGGCGGTATTCGGTGGAGTGGGCGGATCCGGTCGCGCGATTGGGCGATTACGTGGGCGCGGTGCGGGCGATCTTCGCGGCGTTCCAGGACGGCGGCCCGCTGGATTATCGGGGCGAGCACTACACGTTCACGCGGCTCCAGCCGTATTTCGATCCCGGCCCGTTGGATGTGGGAGCGCCGTCGATCTGGCTGGGCGGGGTGAATCGGCGGATGTGCGAGCTGGCGGGCGGGGTCGCGGACGGGTTCGTCGCGCATCCGACCGGATCGCATCCGGTTTCCTTGCGGGAGCGGGTGTTTCCGGCGCTGTCGGCCGGGTGCGAGGGGGCCGGGCGGGCTGATGGCGGGCCCCGGGTGGTCGTGGTGCCGAAGGTGATCACCGGGCGCGATGATGCCGCTTTGGCGGTGAAACGGGAGGCGGTCCGTTCGGAATTGGCGTTCCTGTACTCGACGCCGGCCTATCGCGGCACCTTGGATCTGCTGGGATTGCAGGAGACGGCGGATCGGCTCATCGCCGCTGCGGCGGTCAAGGCTTGGGACAGTCTGCCCCGGCTCTTGGACGATGCAGCGCTGGCCGTCCTGGTCCCGCAAGGCACGTACGCGGAGCTGCCGAAGGTGTTGCGTGAGTGGTATTCCGGTCTGTGCCAAGGGATTTCCCTCGCCGTCCCCGAGGATGCCGGGGACGACGAGGAGTTCGCGGACATGCTGGCGGCACTGCGCGCGAAGTGAACTCGATCAGTCGCGAACCGTGGCGAACCAGTCCAGCAGGTCCGGATTGTCGATGGCGGTGCGGGCCACCACCGTGGTCGGGTCCGCGCCCTGGAACAGTTTCTTGAGCGGCACTTCGAGTTTCTTGCCGGTGCGGGTGTGGGGAATGCCCGGGGCCTGGATGATCTCGTCGGGGACGTGGCGGGGTGAGACCTCGGAGCGAATCGCGGTATTGATGCGGTTCTTCAGCTCGTCGGTGAGTTCCACGCCCGGCACGGGGACCACGAACAGTGGCATCCAATACCCGCCGTCGGGTTGTTCGACGCCCAGGACCAGGGCTTCGGCGATCTCGGGCAACGCCTCTACGGTCTGGTAGATGTCGGCGCTGCCCATGCGGATGCCGTGGCGGTTCAAGGTCGAGTCGGAGCGGCCGTGGACGACGATGCTGCCGTGTTCGGTCAGGGTGATCCAGTCGCCGTGCCGCCAGACGCCGGGGAACATATCGAAATAGGCGTCGTGGTAACGGGATCCGTCGGGGTCGTTCCAGAACCGCACCGGCATGGACGGCATGGGCTCGGTGATGACCAGTTCGCCGACCTCGCCGCGCACGGGTTTGCCGTTCTCGTCCCAGGCGTCCAGGGCTACGCCGAGATAGGGGGCGGAGAGTTCGCCGGGCCAGACGGGGACGGTGCGGACGCCGCCGATGAAGGCGGAGACCACATCGGTACCGCCGCTGATGGATGCCACCGGCACGTGCTCACCTACGTTGTCGCGCAACCAGAGTGACGACGAGGGTGGCAGTGAGGAGCCGGTGATGCCGACCAGACGCAGGGCCGAAAGATCATGGTCGCGACGCGGGACGGCACCCGCTTTGGCGCAGGCGAGCACGTAGCCGGGGCTGGTGCCGACGATGGTCGCGCCGACCCGAGAGGCGATGGACCACAGGGCATCCGTGGTGGGCGCGGACGGACTGCCCGGATAGCAGACGATGGTCGCGCCGACCAGCAGGCCGGAGAGCTGAAAATTCCACATCATCCAGCTGGGGCTGGTGTACCAGAAGAAGGTGTCTTCCCGACCGATATCCGATTGCAGGGCAACGGCTTTCAGATGTTCCAGCAGAACACCGCCGTGGCCGTGCACGATGCCCTTGGGTTTGCCGGTGGTGCCGGAGGAGTAGAGCACCCAGAGCGGATGGTCGAAAGCGACCTGCTCCGTGGTGATTTCACCGTCGGACGCACCGGCGGCGATCTCCGCAGCCGTGACGGTGGCGACCAGGCCGGGCAGACCGGCTTGCAGCGCGGCCACATCGGCGGACTTGTCGTGAGTCTTGCCGCCGAAGACATAACCATCGGTGGTGACCAGCACTTTGGGTTCGAGCTGTCCGAGCCGATCCAGGGCGGCCTGCGCGGAATAGTCCATGCCGCAAGCACTCCAGATGGCCCCGATGCTCGCGGTGGCGAGAAAGGCGATGACGGCTTCGGGAATATTCGGCAGATAGCCCGCCACCCGGTCGCCCGGCTCGACGCCGAGGCCGCGCAGGGTTTCGGCGCACGCCTTCGTCTTGCCGAGCAACTCCGCCCAGGACAGTTCGGTCAGCGCGCCCGTCTCGTCCACCGAGATGAGGGCGGGCCGGTCGGCGCGCGCCTGCCGCACCACCTGGTCGACGAAGTTGAGCCGGGTACCCGGGAACCACTGCGCGCCCGGCATTTCCGCCGATGCGAGCACCTCTTCACCCCGCTCGCCGAGCTCGAAGTAGTCCCACAGCGCACCCCAGAATCCGGGCAGGTCGTCCACCGACCATTGCCACAGCTCCTGATAGCCGTCGGTCCGTACCCCGTTGCGCCGCTGCACGAACCGCGCGAAATCCGTCACCCGCGCCGACGCGATATCCGCTTCGCTCGGCACCCATTGTGGCTCCACCGCCCAAACCTCCTAGCTCAGTGCCCGCGCCACAATGCGCTCGGCGTGCCGGATGACCGGCATATCCACCATGCGGCCTTCGAAGGTGAAGACGCCGCGATGATTCGGCACCTCCGCCAAAAGCCGCTGCGCCCAATCGACTTCGGCAGCCGCCGGGGCGTACGCGCGCCGGATGACCGGGACCTGCGACGGGTGAATGGCCACTTTGGCGTCGAAGCCGACGGCCACGGCGTCCAGCGACTCAGCCGCCAGACCATCCAGATCCGGGATGTTCAGGAAGACCGAGTCCAGCGCGAACTTCCCGTAAGCCTTTGCCGCCAACAGGGATTGGGACCGCACGTGCCGCGCCACATCCCGATACGACCCGTCCGCGTGCCGGCTGGAGTTGCCGCCGAGCGCGGCGACGAGGTCCTCCGCGCCCCACATGACGCCGATGGCATTGCGCGCCATCACGGCCCGGCCCACGCCCATCGCGCCCAGCGGGGATTCGATGAGCGCGATCACCTCGTACTCGGTCAATCGCGTGATCTGCTCCGCCGACTCGCATTTCGGCAGCATGATGCGCCGGTAGTCGGTGCGCAGCAGCGCTTCCAGATCCAGCACGTGGTCCAGGGTGCCCGCCGCATTGACCCGCACCACGGTGCGGTCCGGATCCTGCGGGGTGTCGATGAGCGCCTTGCGCGCGCTCGCCTTGTCCGCCTCGGCGACCCCGTCCTCCAGGTCGATGATCACCACATCGGCGGCGTCGAGGGCCTTGCCGTAGCGCTCCGGTCGATCGGCCGGGCAGAACAGCCAGGCCGGTCCGGGCATCTCCCAGTTCATGCCGCCGGGGCCTTGCGGACGAGGGTTTTGCGGACGGCCGTGGCCACCACATCCCCGTGCTGATTACGGCCGGTGTGCGCGAATGTCACGATGCCCTCTCCCGGGCGGCTCTTGGATTCCCGCAGCTCGGTCACCACGGTCTCCGCGTACAGGGTGTCACCGTGGAACAGCGGCTTCGGGAAGGCGATTTCGGAAAAGCCGAGATTGGCGACGATGGTGCCCTGGGTCAGCTGCGCCACCGACAATCCGACCAGTGTGGAAAGCGTGAACATGGAATTCACCAGCCGCTGATGAAACGGCGGCAGCGCGTCGGCGAAGGCCGCGTCCAGGTGCAGCGCCTGGGTGTTCATGGTCAGCGTCGTGAACAGCACATTGTCGGCTTCGGTAATGGTTCGGCCGGGCCGGTGCTCGTACACCACACCGGTCTCGAATTCGTCGAACCACAAGCCGCGCTGGACGACTCGGCGCTGGGTGTCGGTCACAGGCCCAGCTCCCGCCCGATCAGCATCAACTGCACCTCCGTGGTGCCCTCACCGATTTCCAGGATCTTGCTGTCTCGATAGTGCCGGGCCACAGCATATTCGTTCATGAAGCCGTAGCCGCCGAAAATCTGGGTGGCGTCGCGGGCATTGTCCATGGCGGCCTCGGAGGCGACGAGTTTGGCGATGGCGGCCTGCTTCTTGAACGGCTTGCCGGAGAGCAGCAAGGCCGCCGCGTCGTAGTAGGCGGTGCGGGCCGCGTGAGCGCGCGCCTCCATGCGGGCGATCTTGAAGGCGATGGCCTGGTTGGAGCCGATCGGACGCCCGAATGCCTCACGCTCCTTGGCGTATTTGACGCTCTCGTCCACACAGCCCTGCGCCGCGCCGACCGACAGCGCCGCGATGGCGATCCGGCCCTCGTCCAGAATCCGCAGGAAGTTGGCGTAGCCGCGCCCGCGCTCGCCGAGCAGGTTCTCCGCCGGCACCCGCACATCGGTGAAGCTCAGCGGGTGCGTGTCGGAGGCGTTCCAGCCGACCTTGTTGTAGGCGGGTTCGGCCACGAAACCGGGCGTGTCGGCGGGCACGATAATGGTCGAGATCTCCTTCTTGCCATCCGTCGAGCCGGTGACGGCGGTGACGGTGACCAGACGGGTGATATCGGTGCCCGAGTTGGTGATGAACTGCTTGGAGCCGTTGATGATCCAGCTGTCGCCGTCCTGCACGGCGGTGGTGCGGGTGCCGCCCGCATCGCTGCCCGCGCCCGGTTCGGTGAGCCCGAACGCGCCCAGCGCCCGGCCGCTCGCCAACAGCGGCAGCCATTCCTGCTTCTGCTTGTCGTTGCCGAAGCGGTAGATCGGCATGGCGCCGAGCGACACACCGGCCTCGAGGGTGATGGCGACGCTCTGGTCGATCTTGCCGAGCTCTTCGAGCGCCAGGCAGAGCGCGAAATAGTCGCCGCCCATGCCGCCGAACTCCTCGGGGAACGGCAGGCCGAACAGGCCCATATCCGCCATGCCCGCGATCACTTCGTACGGGAAGCTGTGCTCGGCATCGTGCTTGGCGGCGACCGGGGCCACCACCTGGTTGGCGAAATCGCGGACGGTGAGGGCGAGTTCGCGGTACTCGTCGGGCAGCTGCCCGGTGGAGAGGAAGTCGGTCATGCGGGCTGGTTCTCCTCGGAAGCGGCCTGGGCGGCCGAGTCGGCGGTTTCGGCGATGATGCGGGCCAGGGGCTGTTCCAGCTTCACCTGTGCGCCCGGCTGGACGAGCAGTTCGACGCGGCCCGCGACGGGGGCGGTCAGGGTGTGTTCCATCTTCATGGCCTCGACCACGACGATGGGCGCGCCGGCGGCCACCAGCGCACCGGATTCGACCGGCGTGGCGATGACGGAACCCGGCATGGGGCTGAGGATTTCGGCATCACCCTCGTGTGCGCCGCCGCCGCGGGTATCGGCTTCGGCGACCTCGCGGAGCTGGGCGACGCCCGTGCGGTCGGCGACCCAGAGCTGACCGCCGTCGACAGCGACGGTGTAGCGGCTGCGGACCCCGTCCAGCACCAGCGCCAGCTCCCCACCCCCGTCATTCCGGCGGGCTATCGGCCGGAATCTCACGTCGGTAGCGGCATTTCCAGCGGGGAGATCCCGGCCAAAAGCATGCCGGGATGACGAGACGTGGGGTTCGGCGATGAAATCGACGGTGAGCGTGCGCGTTTCTCCGCCTTCGACCCGGACGACTGCGTTTTCGGGCGTGCCGCTGAGTGCGACGTGTGCGGTGCGGTCTCCCCCGGTGAGCCGGAAGACGGTCGGGGCGTGTGCGCCGACGCGCCAGCCGGTGGGGACCTGCCAGGGATCGGCGGGGCCCGTCGGCCAGTTGCGCAGCCAGAGTTCCGCGGCGGCCGCGATGAACTGTTCGTCGGTGACCGGGGTGGAGGTGAAATCGACGACGCGGCGGTCCAGCAGGCCGGTATCGAGGTGTCCGGCGCGGACGTCGGGATCGGCGAGCAGGAAGCGCAGGAAATCGGTGTTGATGCGTACGCCGAGGACCTGGGTATCCCGTAGCGCCGCATCGAGTTTCGTGATGGCGGTGGCGCGATCGGACGCGTGGGTGATGACCTTCGACAGCATGGGGTCGTAGTCCGTGCCGACCACGGTGCCGATGCGCAGGCCCGAATCCACCCGGACGCCGGGACCTTCCGGCTCGGACAGGCCGAGCACGGTGCCGCCGGTGGGCAGGAAGTCGCGGCCCGGATCCTCGGCGTACACGCGTGCCTCGATGGCGTGGCCGGTGAGGCGGATGTCGTCCTGGTCCGCGGTCAGTTTCTGACCGGCGGCGATGCGCACCTGGCATTCCACCAGGTCCACGCCGGTGACGAGTTCGGTCACCGGGTGTTCGACCTGGAGGCGGGTGTTCATCTCCATGAAGAAGAACTCGCCGGGATTGTCTGCGGAGACGATGAATTCGACGGTGCCCGCGCCGACGTAGTTCACGCTGCGCGCGGTATTGCAGGCCGCCGCGCCGATCCGGGCGCGGGTCTCGGCGTCCAGGAGCGGTGACGGCGCTTCCTCGATCACCTTCTGATGGCGGCGCTGCAAGCTGCATTCGCGCTCGCCCAGGTGCAGAACGTGGCCGAACTGGTCGGCGAGGATCTGCACCTCGATATGCCTGGGGCGGTTGACGAATCGCTCCAGGAACAGGGTGTCGTCACCGAAGGCCGCACCGGCTTCACGCCGGGCACTGGCGAGGGCGGCGGGCAGCTGGGCCGGGTCTTCCACTCGGCGCATGCCCTTGCCGCCACCACCTGCGGATGGCTTGACCAGCACCGGGTAGCCGATTTCGGTTGCGGCGTCGATCAATTCGGCATCGGTGAGGCCGGGTTTGGCGATACCGGGGACCACGGGGACGCCGTAGGCCGAGACCGCGTTCTTGGCGGTGATCTTGTCGCCCATGACCTCGATTGCCCGTGCGGGCGGTCCGAGGAACACGATGCCCGCCGCTTCGAGGGCCGCAGCGAAGGCCGAATTCTCCGACAGGAAGCCGTATCCCGGGTGCACGGCCTGTGCGCCACTTCGTACACAGGCATCCACAACCTTGTGGATATCCAGGTACGACTCGCGGGCGGGCGCCGGGCCGAGCCGGACGGCGACATCCGCTTCGTGCACGTGGCGGGCATCGGCGTCGGCATCGCTGTACACCGCGACCGAGCGAATCCCCATGGCGCGCAGGGTGCGGATGACCCGCACCGCGATCTCGCCGCGATTGGCGACCAGCACGGTGTCGAAGGCGACGGCCTGGTCGTCCTTCATCAAAGGTGTGTTCGTCATTGTCATCACATCCGGAAGACGCCGTAGGAGACGGGCTCGACGGGGGCCTGGGCGCACACCGAGAGCGCCAGGCCGACAACGGTTCTGGTGTCGGCTGGATCGATCACGCCGTCATCCCAGAGGCGGGCGGTGGAGTAGTACGGGTTGCCCTGCGCCTCATACTGGTCGCGGATCGGGGCTTTGAAGGCTTCCTGATCCTCGGCCGACCAAGGCTTGCCATTGCCGTCGAGCTGGTCGCCGCGCACGGTCGCCAGCACCGACGCGGCCTGCTCGCCGCCCATCACCGAGATGCGGGCGTTCGGCCACATCCACAGGAAGCGCGGCGAATACGCGCGCCCGCACATGGAGTAGTTACCCGCGCCGTAGGAGCCGCCGATGACCACGGTCAGCTTCGGCACTCGCGCACAGGCCACCGCGGTGACCATTTTCGCGCCGTGCTTGGCGATGCCGCCGGCCTCGTAGTCGCGGCCGACCATGAAGCCGGTGATGTTCTGGAGGAACAGCAGCGGGATGGTGCGCTTGTCGCACAATTCGATGAAATGCGCGCCCTTCATGGCGGATTCGCCGAAGAGCACACCGTTGTTGGCGACGATGCCGACCGGGTGGCCGTGGATGCGCGCGAACCCGGTGACCAGGGTCTTGCCGTATTCGGCCTTGAACTCCTGGAATTCGCCACCGTCCACCATGCGGGTGATGACCTCGCGGACGTCGTACGGGGTGCGCAGGTCCACCGGCACCACGTCGTACAACTCGTCTTGCGGGGCAATGGGATCCACGGTGGGCGCGATCTCCCACGGCGTCGGCGTCTTCGGGCCGAGCGTGGCCACGATATTGCGCACGATGCGCAGCGCGTCCTGGTCGCTCTCGGCCAGGTGATCGGTGACACCGGAAGTGCGGGAATGCAATTCGCCGCCGCCCAGCTCCTCGGCCGTCACGATCTCACCGGTGGCGGCCTTCACCAGCGGCGGACCGCCCAGGAAGATGGTGCCCTGATCACGCACGATGACGGTCTCGTCGCTCATGGCGGGCACGTACGCGCCGCCGGCCGTGCACGAGCCCATGACCGCGGAGATCTGCGCGATTCCCTTGGCGCTCAGGTTCGCCTGATTGAAGAAGATGCGCCCGAAGTGCTCGCGGTCCGGGAACACCTCGTCCTGTTTGGGCAGGAACGCGCCGCCCGAGTCGACCAGGTAGATGCAGGGCAGATTGTTCTGCAACGCCACTTCCTGCGCGCGCAGATGCTTCTTCACCGTCATCGGGTAGTAGGTGCCGCCCTTGACCGTGGCATCGTTCGCCACGATCACGCACTCGCGCCCCGACACCCGGCCGATACCGCCGATCACGCTGGCGCCCGGGCACTCGTCGTCGTACATGCCGTCGGCGGCCAGCGGCGACAGCTCCAGGAACGGCGACCCCGGATCCAGCAGTTGATCCACCCGCTGCCGGGGCAATAGCTTGCCCCGCGCCAGATGCCGTTCCCGCGCCTTCTCCGGCCCGCCCAGCGCGGCCTTGGCCAGCTTCTCGCGCAACTCGTCGACCAGCGCGAGATGCGCGGCCCGGTTCCCGGTGCGCACGTCCCCAGTCAGCGTCATGCCGCCATCCCAGTTCGCTCGGTTAATACCCAATAACTGGAATTTAAGATAATCTTCACTAACTGAGTTGTCCAGGACCGCGAAGGGAGAGCCGCGTGAGCAGCGCAGATACCGTCACGCAGACGCGCCGCGAACAGCTCAAGGCCCAACGGCGGGAGCAACTGCTCGATGCGGGAGCCCGCTTGATCGCCGATCGCGGCTTCCTCGGGGTGCGGTTGGACGACCTGGGCGCGGCGGTCGGCATCTCCGGCCCGGCGGTCTACCGCCACTTCCCCAACAAGGAAGCCCTGCTGGTGGAGCTGCTGGTCGGCATCAGTCAGCGCCTGCTCGACGGCGGCCGCGCGGTGATCGACGCCGCCCCCGCCCCCGCCGAGGCGCTCACCGGCCTGGTCGACTTCCACCTCGACTTCGCCTTCGGCGAGCCGGAACTCATCCGCATCCAGGACCGAGACCTCGAAAACCTCCCCGAATCCGCACGCCGCCAGGTTCGCCGCACCCAGCGTCAATACGTCGAACTCTGGGTCGGCGTGCTCCGCGACCTCCATCCGGACCTTCCTGAACCAGCCGCCCGGGTACAGGCGCACGCCACCTTCGGCCTCATCAACTCGACTCCGCACAGCGCACCCGCCGCCCTCGCCACCCGCGCCCGCCCGGTCCTACGCCGAATGGCCCTCGCCGCGCTGGAACAGCCGGAGCCGTAACCCGCGACAGCAGTTCGCAGTCGGTCAGCGGAGGAGGCGTAGGTAGGTGAGGGCCAGGGTGGCGAGGGCCGCCGCGACGGCGAACATCGAGGCCGGGTGGGCGACCGTCAGGCCGCCGAGGATGGTGCCCGCGCCGATGCCCAGATAGGTGGCGGACGCGTTGAGGGCGACGACCAGGCCGGATTCGGCTGGGGCAGCGGCGATCAGGCGATGTTGCTGGGCCGGGGTCTGTGACCACGTGGATGCGCCCCAGGTCAGGCAGAGCAGGGCGGTTGCCGGGAGCAGGGTGGTGTGGGTGGCGGCGCACACGGCCATGAGTGCCAAGGTCGCGGACATGACGGCGTAGGCGAGGGTCAGGATGCGGACGGGGCCCCAGCGGTCGGTCGCGTAGCCGGAGTAGAGGTTGCCGGCGATCGCGCCGACGCCGTACAGGAGCAGAAGCCATGCGGTCGAGGATGTTTCGATGCCGAGGGCAGCGAGGGCCGGAACGCTGTAGGCGTAGACGACGTAGGACGCGCCCATGCCGAGCACGGTCAGCGGCAGTACGGCGGCCACGGAGCGATCGCGCAGCACCGAGAGACGTTTCGACAGTGGCACGCTCGCACTGCCGGGCAATGCGGGGAGCGATGCCGCCGTACCCGCCGCGGCGATTACGCACAGGGCCGCGACGCCGACCAGCGCCATGCGCCAGCCGAACCACTCCCCCGCCAGATCACCCAGCGGCACGCCGAGCGCCGTGGCGACGGTCAGTCCGCCGATCACCACCGCCAGCGCGCGGGCGCGTATTTCGGGTCGCACCAGCGTCGCCGCCACCGCGCCCGCGTTCGGCGTGAAGGCGGCGGCCCCGGCGGCGGCGAGCACCCGGGTGACGAGCAGAACCGCCAGGTTCGGCGCCGCTGCCGAGGCGAGATTGGCCACGCCCAAGATCACGAGCGCGGTCACCAGCAAGGCCCGGCGCGGCAGGCGCGCCGTCAGTGTCGCCACCACGGGCGACAGCAGGGCATACGCGGCAGCGAACACGGTCACCGCGTAACCCGCTGCGGCAGTGGAGACTTGGAGCGACATCGCCAGGTTGGGCAAGAATCCCGCGAGGATGAAGGCGTCGGTGCCGACCGCGAAGGTTCCCAGGGCCAGGATCAAGATGCGCCGCAGTCCGGCGGGGCGATCGCCGACGGTATTCGTGGTCGAGGCCGGCCGATGTGCTGCAATATTCGGGATATTTGACATCCCGATACTCCTTTCGAAAAAGCCCGGTTGGGGAGCCGGCCGGGCTGGTTATGCGGTTGCGGGAGTTATGAACTCACGCGGTCGTGGGTGCGGCGGGCACGGAGGGGGGCGTCGGCGGGGGCGTCGCGGATGAGGTCGGCGAGGGTTTGGGCGGTCAGTTCACGACGCCAGGCGAGGTCGGCTCGGCGCATGGCGGTGGCGATGCCACAGGGTTTGGTGAAGTCGGATTTGGTGGGGGCCACCGGGCCGCGTTGCCGGATTTCGGTGCAGCGGAAGGGGTTTTCGCGGCCTTCGATGGCGGCGACCACGTCCATGAGGGTGATGCGGGCGGGGGTGCGGGCCAGGCGGTAGCCGCCGCGGGCTCCGGGGAGTGATTCGAGGATGCCTTCACGGACCAGGGGCTGGAGGCGCTTCTTGAGGTATTCGGGCGGCAGTTCGAACATGGCCGCCAGGCGGGCGGTGGGGATGGGGGTGAGGTCCTCCAGCCAGGCCAGGGCCAGGCAACAGTGCAGGCTCCATTCGACGCCTTCGCCCATCAACATGATTCGCCCTCTTCGCCATCCGGGTGCGCGGGCGCGCACCATCGCCGATGAATAGGGATAGTACATGTCCCGATTAGGGTCGGCACCCTCATTCGGTGGCGGCGCGAGCGGCCCCGAGCAGGGCAGCCAGCGCCGGATCACCCTCGGCGACCTCGCTCAAGGCCGCGGCCAGGGTGGATTCATAGGTCGGGCGGGCTTCGCGGTAGCGGGTGCGGCCGGCGTCGGTGAGCACGGTGTAGACGCCGCGTTTGTCGTCGGGGCAGAGGTCTCGGTAGGTGAGCTCGGCGGAGTTGAGGCGGCCGACCAGACGGGTCACCGAGCTTTGATTGAGACCGACCTTCGCGGCGAGGTCCTGCATGCGGAGTTCGTTGTCGGGTGCTTCGTCGAGGAAGACCAAGGCGCGGTACTCCGACAATCCGAGGCCGTGCTTGCGTTGCAGGGCGGTGGCCAGGCGGGTTTCGACGTGGGCGTGCAGGGTCAGGATGTTGTTCCACATCCGGGTGTCGACCGCCGCGCCGCGAGTGCTGACCTTGGTTGCCATCGAAAATCTCCTTCGCTCTTGACAACACCTTACATGTACATGCAAGCTTTTGTTCGTCATCAAGTACTTGCATATACATGCAACTACAGTTCAGGAGTCTCCCATGGCCTGGGTATATCTGCTCGTCGCTTCCGTTTTCGAGATCGTGTTCGCACTGGCCACCAATGCCACACACGGCTTCACGGTGCTGGGACCGTCACTGCTGACCGCGGGCGCGGCGGCGGGCGGGATCTTCTTCCTCAGCCTGGCGCTGAAGTCGCTCGACGTGGGCGTCGGCTACACGGTGTGGACCGGCATCGGATCGGTGGGCACCGTGGTGTTCGGCTCGGTGGTGTTCCACGAAACCTTCACCGCCGTCAAGGCTCTCGCCTTCGTACTGATCATCGGCGGGGTGCTCGGGTTGAAGATCGCCGACAAACTGGCGCAACCCGAATCCGCAACGGCCGAGCCCGTCGCCGCCTGAAATCTCGTTCACCGCAATATTTTTCAAAGGAGTTCATCATGGCTTGGGGCTGGCTTCTGATCGCGGCGGTCTTCGAGATCGCCTTCGCACTCGGCACGAACGCCACCAAGGGTTTCACCCGCCTGTGGCCGTCGGTCTTCACCCTGCTCGCCGCGGCGGGCGGCATCTTCACCCTCAGCCTGGCGCTGCGCACCCTGGATGTCGGTGTGGGATACACGGTTTGGACCGGCATCGGAGCGATCGGCACGGTGGTGCTGGGAGCGCTCATCTACAAAGAGAAGATCACCGCGCCGAAACTGGTTGCCTTCGCAGCCATCCTGGCCGGGGTGATCACCCTGCGACTCGGGGCGTCGGTCTGAACGAAACCCGGTCACGCACAGCGCTGTTCACGCACCGCGGAGCTCACGCTCCGCGGTGCGAAACACCATGACGAACCCGCCGTGAATTGCAGGGGCGAATACGGCGGTGAAGAATCCCGCCAGCACCGGCGAGGCGATCTCGAAGGTGGAGAACCAGCGCACCTTGGTGCCGCCGGAGACCTCCGTGAAGGACATGTACCCCTCTTGATGCCGCAGCGGCGGAACGGAATTCAGCAGGCGGTAGCGCATCAGCTCCGGCGGGGAGTATTCGACGATCTCCTCGGTGATCCGCAGCAGCGGGGTGACGATGAGCCGTACGGCGCCGGCGCCGTGACTTCTGGCATCACCCGGTCGCACCAGCGTGACGCGCCGGACGAACGGAACCCGTTGGTAATTGGTGGCATCGGTGAACCAGTCGAAGACATCGGGTCGCGGGGCGTGGATGGTGCGTTCGATGACCACCGTGCGCATACCGGCTCCGTTCCGTTCCCGCTCGAACCTCTGCGCAGCCTACGAGATCGGCGGCCGATCGGGGCGCGAATGCGCGGCGGCCGCGTTGCCCCCACCGCCGCGCGGATTCGCATCCAAATATGAATTCTCCATAACTTAGGACCCTAATCGAGCAGGGTCAAGTACCAAAATAACTTCGGCAAACCCTTCAGAACCGACGAGAATGGTGAGTAACATACGTCACCATGCTCCGACGACTCGATCGCATACTGAGTTACGAGATGAAGGTGTCCGAGTTCCTCGGCACGCTGATCCTGCTCGGCATCCCCTACGGGATCGCCGGCGTCATCTGGACGCTCACCCACACCTCGCACCTGAAACAGCTGCACGGGATCGACGTGATCGTCTCGTTCCTCGGATCGATCGTGTGCTGGCCGGTGCTCACCTTCTCGAATGTGTGCATGACGTAATGATGATTCTGGTCTGGCTCATCGACCTGCTCGTCGAGGGCATCAAGGTGCTCGGTGGGCGCAAGCGGGTGAATCCCGTTTTCCGGGTGGCGCTCTGGGTCGCGGTGCTGAGCACCGTCGCGGCCGGTATCGCGGTGCTCGGCGTCGCATTGGTGCTGTTGCAGCGGCAGCTCGTGGACCCGGCTTAGGGGGACAGGCATGGCGACCATCGAAAATGGTGAACTACAAAGGATTTCCGAGAGCGTGGGCGGGCTGTGGAAACGGCATCCGCAGCGCTCGCTCGAGACCCTCGGCCGGCAGGTGCTGCTGGGGCGGGAGGCCATCGCGCAATTGGTGCTGGCGCTGGTGCGGCGGCGGTTCCCGTATCGGGAGTTCATCAAGCAGTGCGCGTTCATGACCAGTGTGTCGGCCGCGCCGACGGTGCTGGTGGCCATCCCGATCGCGGTGGTGGTGTCGATCCAGGTCGGGGCGCTGGTCAATCAGGTCGGCGCGACGACCTTCATCGGCGCGGTCGCGGGACTGGGCATCATCCGGCAGGGCGCGCCGCTGGTCACCTCGCTGATGATCGCGGGAGCGGTCGGGTCGGCCATCACCGCGGATCTGGGGTCGCGGACCATTCGCGAGGAGATCGACGCCATGCGGGTGATGGGCGTGGATCCGGTGCGGCGCTTGGTGACCCCGCGCCTGGTGGCGGCGGTGCTGGTGAGCATGCTGTTGTGCGGATTCATCGTGTTCGTGGGGTTCGCGACCGCGTATCTGTTCAATGTGTATGCCCAGCAAGGGACTCCGGGCTCGTTCATCGGCTCGTTCGCCTCGTTCGCGGTGGCCAACGACCTGGTCATCGCGCTGATCAAGGCCGCGATCTTCGGGGTGATCACCGCGATCATCGCCTGCGACACCGGATTACACGCGCACGGCGGGCCGGGCGGGGTGGCCAATGCGGTGAACTCGGCGGTGGTCTCCTCGGCGCTCATGCTCTTCGCCACCAACATCATTCTCACCCAGCTGTACAACACGCTGTTCCCGACGAAGGTGATCTGAGATGGGCAGCACGTACACCCCGCCCGCGCTGAAACCCGTTCGGGTGGTGAGCAATGCGATCGCGGTCCCGGTTCAGGCCAATCAGCGGCTGGGACATCAGACCATCACGTTCTTCCAGGCCCTCATCGCGATCCCGTTCGTGCTGAAGCACTATCGCAAGGAGGTGCTGCGGCTGACCGCGGATGTCGGCTGGGGCAACGGCTCGCTCATCGTGGGCGGCGGCACCATCGGCGTGGTGGTCGCGCTCTGCGGGTTCGGCGGGATCACCGTGGGGATGGAGTCCTTCACGGCGTTGAACCTGCTCACCATGAGCCCGCTCACCGGGGCCATCTCGGGGTTCGCGACCACGCGGGAGCTCGCGCCGATCATCGCCACGCTGGCCTTCGCCATTCAGGCCGGCTGCCGGTTCACCGCGCAGCTGGGGTCCATGCGCATCTCCGAGGAGATCGACGCGCTGGAATCCATTGCCATCCGGCCGCTTCCGTACCTGGTGAGCACCCGGATGATCGCGGCGACGCTGACCATCGTGCCGCTCTACAGCGTGGGGCTGGCGGTGGCGTACCTGGCCACCAAGCTGTCGGTGCTGCTGCTCGGCGGGACCACGGCCGGCACCTACGACCACTACTTCTTCCAATTCCTGCTGGGGCCGGACGTGTTCTGGTCACTGCTGAAGGTCATGTTGTTCGTGATGATCTCGACGTTCATCCAGTGCTACTACGGCTATGTCGCCACCGGCGGGCCCGAAGGCGTGGGGGTGGCGGCGGGGCGGGCCATCAAGATGGTCATCGTCGTCATGGTCTTCACCAATCTCTGCATGACCCTTGCCATTTGGGGCATCGACCCCGGCTTCCGGATCTCGGGGTAGGCGCGATGATTCTCGATCCGAACGGGCGCGGGGCGACCGCGCGGCAATTGACCCTGGCCGGGCTGGCCATGATCAGCGCGGTGGCGCTGCTGCTGTATCTGCTGGCGCTGCGCTACAACGGGCGCTTCGAAGACAAGGTGCCGGTCACCGCGGTGCTCACCAGTACCGGGGACGGGCTGCCCGCGCGGGCGGACGTGAAGTTCCGGGGCATGGTGGTGGGCCGGGTGGAGGAGGTCGCGGTCGTCGCCAAGGGTGAGCGGCAGGAGGCGGCCATCGCCTTGAAACCCGGTGTGGCGGCGATGATTCCGGACACGGTGGCCGCGCGGGTGATTCCGAACAATATCTTCGGTGTCACCGCGGTCGAGCTGGTGGACACCACGCCGGCCCGCACCACCCTGCGCGCGGGCGCGACCATTCCGGAGGACACCAGCGCCGCGACCGTGCAGTTGCAGACCACACTGAACGTGCTGCGCCGGGTGATCGACAATATTCAGCCCGAGAAGCTGGGGCGGGTGCTGGGGACCTTCGCGGCGGCGCTGGATCCGCAGTCGCGGGTGCCGGGGTCCACCATCGAGCGGTTGAACACCTGGCTGACCGAGGTGCATGCGATACCCGGGATCGGCGGCCTGCTGGGCGATCTGGGGCAGGCGGCCACCGCGCTCAGCCGATCCGCGCCGCAGCTGGTGGATGTGCTGTCGGATTCGGTGACCACCGCGCGGACCCTGACCGAGCGGCGCACCGAACTGGTCGCCCTGCTCACCGGCGGTTCGGGGGCGGTGGATTCGGTGAACGCGCTCTTCGCGCGCAATCCCGATTCCGGCAAGTACCTGGTCGCGGGCTTGGACGAACTGTTCGCCGGCCTCGCCAAGGATCCGCAGGCGATTCCGTACACGGCGGCCAACCTGAACACCGCGCTGCAACGCTTGCAGGGCGCGTTCGGATTCGGGCCGCACAACCAGATGGTGTGGCGCATGAACGTGTCCTTCACGCCGTTCCAGCAGTACACGGCCGCGGACTGCCCGCACTACGGCGAACTGGCCGGGCCGCGCTGCGGTGGGGGTGGCAATTGAGATCGGGAAAGGCCCTGGCGGGCTTCGGGTTGTTCGCGGTGATCGCGGTGCTGCTGACGTACACCATCTGGTCGACGCTGCAACGGTCGGTGCCGGGACGGACGGACACCTATTCGGCGGTCTTCTCCGACGTGCTCGGATTGCGAGTCGGGGACGACATCCGGATGGCGGGGGTGCGGGTCGGGCGGGTCGACAAGATCGACTTCACCGACGACTACCGGGCCCGGGTGGACTTCCGGATCGAGGCCGATCAGCATCTGACCACCACGACCAAAGCGCTGGTGCGGTATCAGAATCTGATCGGGCAGCGGTATGTGGCGCTGATGCCGGGCAAGGACGCCGGGCAGACGCTGGCGGCGGGCGGGGAGATCCCGTTCGAGCACACCGAGCCGTCGTTCGACGTGTCGGCGCTGCTGTCCGGGTTCGAGCCGCTGTTCAGCGTGTTGCAGCCGGATCAGGTGAACTCGTTGTCGGAGACGCTGATTCAGGCGTTGCAGGGCAACGGGGTGTCGCTGAGCGCGCTGATCACGCAGGCGGCGCAACTGGCCGGGACGTTCGGACAGCGGGATCAGATCCTCGGGGATGTGGTCGGCAATCTGAGCAGCGTGATCGCCGGGCTGGCCAATCGCAGTGGTGAGCTGGAAACGCTTATCACGCAGGCACGTTCGCTGACCGAGGCGCTGTACGCGCAGGGCGATGCCCTCAAAGGCGCGGTCACGCACGTCGCCACCGCCACGGATTCGCTGGTGAACATTATCGCGCAGGTGAAACCCGGTGTGGCCCAGGCGCAGAACGACGCGACGGCGGGAATCGCCCTACTGCTGCTGAACGGCGCTTCGCTGGATCAGGCGGCGATCGAACTGCCCGATGTGCTGAACGGCATCGCGCGGTTCAGCAGTTACGGGACCTACGGCAATGCCTACATCTGCCGGCTGGACGTCTCGCTGTGGGGTGTGGCCCTGCCGCCGGGAGTGTTCTCGCAGGTGGGCGGCCCGGCGCAATCGGAGGTGTGCCGATGAGGAATCGGTATCTACGGGTGGGTGTACTCGCGGCGGGCTTCGTGGTGCTGCTGCTGGTGGGCTCCACCACCATCAAGCAGGCCCAGCTGGGGTCGAAAACCGTTCAGGTGGAGTTCGCGCAGGCAGCCGGATTACGTTCCGGCGCAACGGTGGACGTCTCCGGCATCGAGGTCGGCACGGTGTCGGCGGTCAAGCTGGCCGGGGACAAGGTGCGGGTGGATCTGAAGGTGCGCAAGGATCTGCGCCTGGGGCCGGATGCCAAGGCGGCCATCAAGATGTCCACCATTCTGGGTCGCTTGCACGTGGATCTCACGCCGGGGGACGGCAAGGGACTGCCGGGGGACAAGATCAAGATCGAGAACACCACCGTGCCCTACAACCTGGGCAAGGTGGTGCAGGACCCGAAGTACAAGTCGTCCTTCGAGCACATCGAGCGGATCGATGCGCAGAAGCTGCGGCAGGCGCTGGATCTGGTGAACAAGCAGATGGGCGACTCCCCCGAACTCGCGGTGCAGGCCCTGGACAGCGTGGGCGCGCTGGCCAAGGTCATCAATGAGCGGCGTGACGAGGTGGACTCGCTGCTCAAAGGCATGGATACGGTGGCGCAGCTGGCCGCCGACAATCAGAACGGCGTACTGCTGCTGCTCACCCGCGGTGAGGCGATCGGCAGTGCGGTGCAGCAACGCCAGACCCTGCTGCGGCAATTGCTCGACAACGTGGCCTCGCTCTCGCGGCTGTTGCAGGAGATGGGCTTGGAGAACCAGGGTCAGCTCGCGCCCTTGATCGGCGACCTCAACACCATGTCCGAGGGGCTGACCAAGAACAACGACAACCTGTCCCGCCTCTACGAGATCATGCCGGTCACCCTGCGCCAGTTCAACAACGTGCTGGGCAACGGCCCCTACGGCGAGGTGTACGCGCCGTGGATCTTCCCGGACAACTGGCTCTGCTTCGCGCAGGCCGTAAAGGGGTGCCAATGAACAGGATTCGCGCACTGGCGAAGATGGCGGCGCTGTGCTGCGTGGCGACCATCGGGTCGGGGTGCTCGCTGTTGCCGGGCAGCCTGACCGCATTGCCGGAGCAGTATCTCGGGGATCGGATGCGGATCAGCGCCGACTTCGAGAATGTGGCGGGACTGTACGCGGGCAATGAGGTGGATGTGCTGGGGGTCCCGGTGGGGACCGTCGAATCCGTCACGCCCAGAGGCAGTTACGTCGAGGTCGTGATGTCGGTGGATCGGGAGGTACGAATACCGGCCGATGCCATCGCGGCGCTGGTGAATCCGCAGTTGATCACCAACCGGCACGTGGAGCTCGCGCCGGCCTACAGCGGGCAGGGCGACACCCTTGCGCCGAATTCGCATATTCCGTTGCAGCGCACCAGGGTTCCGGTGGAGCTGGATCGGATTCTGGCGAATTTCGATCAGCTCGGGGCGGCGTTGAAGGGGGACAACGACACCGGGCCGATGGCCAGCCGGGTGCTGTTCCCGCTGTTGAACGGGAACGGTGACCGGCTGCGAGAGACCTTGGACTCGCTGTCGTCGGCGTTCGAGGTGACCCTCGCCAACAAGGACCAGATCGCCAACACCATCATCAAATTGAACGAGATCACCCAGATCATCGCCGGTAACGACCAGACGGTGCGGGACTTCAGCGGGCGGCTCACCGAGCTGGTGAACCTGATGGGTGAGCAGGCGCCGGGGTTGCAGGCGGTGCTGACCCAGCTCGACGACTTCGTCACCAATACCGCGACGCTGGTGGGCGAGAACAAGGATCAGCTGGCGGGCGCGCTGACCCGGTTCGTGGCGATCAGCAATCAGATGCGGGCCAATGCCAGAGGGCTCACCGAGATCGTGGATGTCGGGCCGCTCATGTTCCAGAACCTGTCCAATGCCACCAGCCGGGAAGAACAGGCGCTGCGGCTGCACGGGTTGCTGGACAAGAGCGTGCTCGACGGCGAAGCGCTCGCGCTGTTCTGCGAGCGGATTCAGTTGCGGCTGGACGGGTGCCGGACCGGGAAGATCGCCGACTTCGGACCCGATTTCGGGCTGACGGCGGCGCTGCTGGGAATCACGGGGACGAAATGAGCAGGAGCACACGGACTTTCGCGATGGCGGCGCTGGTGACAGCCGCCGCGCTCACCGGGGCGACCAGCTGTTCGGTCACGGTGTCGAACATGCCCATGCCCAAGCCGGGCATCGGCGGGCCGGGGTACACCATTCACGCCTCCTTCACCGATGCGCTGAACCTGCCGGATCGGGCGCACGTGAAGATCGGCGGGACCGATATCGGCGTGGTGACCGGGATCAAGACCACCAACTTCATCGCCGACGTGGAAATGCTCATCCGCGAGGATATTCGGCTGCCGCACGGCACCACCGCGGAGCTGCGGCAGGGGACGCCGCTGGGCGACATGTTCGTGGCCATGACGCTGCCGGCCACGCAGGAGGCCGGCGCGGAGTTGCGCGAAGGCGACACGCTCGGCACCGACAGGACCTCGGCGGGGGCGTCGGTGGAACAGCTCATGATGTCGATCTCGCTGCTGATCAACGGCGGCGGGATCAATCAGGCGGCGCGGATCACCTCGGAGATGGACTCCATGTTCGCGGGGCGCGCGCCGGAGCTACAACACCTGATCACCGAAATGACCGGTGTCATAGCGGCTTTGAACCAGCGCACCGGTGACATCGACCGGATGCTGGGCGGCATGAACACGCTGGCCGGGGAATTGGCGCGGCGCAAGGCCGAGCTCGGCACCGCCGCCGATACCTTTCCGGCGCTCATCGGGCTGTTCAACGATAACAATCAGCAGATCGTGGATCTGCTGACCAAGGTCTCCACCACCATGAGCGCGCTCGGAGACTTCAGCGACACCACGGGCACCGAATTCGTCAGCCTGTTCGGCAGCATTCAGGCGCTCATGTCCGGGTTCTCGCAGATGGGCGACAACCTGACGGGGGCGCTGACCGGGCTGCACACCATCTATCCGTCGCTGATGGCGAGTCTGAAGGGGCCGGCGCTGGCCGTCGCGGCGACGGTGTCGTACCTGAGCGTGGGCGCGCTCACCGACCCCGGCGGCAGCCGATGGCCCGAGGTCGGGGATGCGGGGCAGTTCATCGGCAGCCTCACCCAGGTGCTGGAGAAGGTGTTCGGGCGGCTCACCAGCCCGCCGCAGCAACCCGGCGGTACGGCACCGGCCGCGCCGGGCGGCCCGGAGCAAGGCGGTGAACGGTGAATTCGCCACTGTGGCAATGGATTGTGCGGCAGCGCATCGCGGTCGCGAATGTGGGACTGATCGTGGTGCTGATCATCGGCAGCGGGTATATCGGCGGATACGTGTTGCGGTTCAACCCGATTCCGCACACCTATCGGGTGACCGTGGAGCTGGCGGCATCGGGCGGGCTGGCCGCCGGGAACGATGTGAGCTTCCGGGGCAGCCGGATCGGGCGGGTGGACGAGGTGCGGGTGTCCGGGGACGGGGTGGCCGCCATCGCCGAAATCGACGACGCGGCAAGGATTCCGGTGGGCGGGACGGTAGCGGTGGGGCGGTTGTCGGCGGCCGGGGAGCAGTATCTGGACTTCCGGCCCGATACCGACGGCGGGCCGTATCTGCGGGACGGGTCGGTGGTGGAGCGGGCCGCCACCAGCGTGCCGGTGAGCATGCAGTCGGTCTTCGCCAACCTCAGCGATTTCATCGGCGGGATGAATCCGGACCGGCTCGATGTGATCATCGACGAGCTGGACAAGGCCCTGGCAGGTGGGCCGGATCGGTTGCGCAATATGGTTTCCGGGATCAGCCGGGCCATGTCGGGGCTGACCGATCTGCTGCCGCAGACACGGCAGCTCATCGCGAATCTCGAGGTCATCGCCGGTACCACCGCGCACGCGCAACCCGATCTGGGGACGCTGACGCGGGCGGGGAGCGCGCTGTTCAACCAATTCGCCGCCGCCGATCAGGAATTGCGCAAGCTGCTGAACCAGGGGCCGGGGCAGCTGGCGACGCTGAGCGGGTTCCTGAGCGAAACCCAGGACCCCATCACCGATCTGGTGACGAACTTCGTGGCCATCACCAAGGCGGCGAAGCTGCGGGCGCCCGCCATCGCCGCGCTGTTCCCCGCGCTACGGGTCGGCTCCGAGGCGCTCGGCATTCCGGCGCACGACGGCGGGTACAACACCCTGGTCGATCCGTGGCCCCGGCCGACCTGCGAATACGACACCATCCCGGTGGTGCCGACCGAGGCGACCGTGGACAAGCGGGTGCGGCTCTACAACTACTGCGTCACCAATAATCCGGCGATCCAGATGCGTGGGTCGGCCAATGCGCCGCGGCCGAATGTGCCGGACAACGGCGCCACCGCTCCCCCGGGCGTGACCGGAAACGAACTCTCCCAACCAGCTGTGCCGCGATAGGAGCGACGGACCATGAGTGAGATCGAGCTGACGAAGCAGGTCGCGGACGAACCCGGCGAGGACGTCGCGGACGAAGCAACGCCGGCCGAAACGGCAGGAGTGGCAACAGCCGCACCCGAAGCGGTCGAAGTGACGGCAGCCGAACCCGAAGCGGCCGAGACCACGGCAACCGAACCCGAAGCGGCGGAGACGACGACGGCCAGGTTGATGGGGTGGGCCGCGGCCAAGCGCCGGGCGGTCGCCGTGGGGGTCGCGGCGGCGGCCGTGCTCGGAGCTGCGATCGGGTCCAGCGTGTTCTTCTTCGTGCAGGGCCAGCACAAGCAGGCGTTGCTCGACGCGCACGAGTCCGCGCGGACCGCAGCCTGTGAATACGCGCCCGTCCTCGCCACCTACGACGCGAAGAATCTGGACACGTACTTCGCCGGGGTACTCGAGGGCGCGACCGGGGATTGGCGCAAGCAGTTCGATTCGACCAGCAAGGATCTGCGTGAGGTGCTGACCGCCGGGCAGGTGACCTCCGCCAGCACGGATGTGCAGTGCGCGATTCGCACCGGCGACCAGGATTCCGCCGAAGCCATTGTGGTGATCGGGCAGACCATCACCAGTCTGGGTACCCAGAACAAACCGCAGCCGGGGCAGTTGTCGATGGTCATGCGGCTGGAGCGGCAGGGGGATCGGTGGCTGGTGAACAAGGTGAACTCGCCGCTGCTTTCGCAGGCCCGCCCGTGACGCGAGGTCCCCAACCCGGCAGGGACGCAAAAGACCTGGTGACTACCATTACCGACATGAGTGCCGAGCCCCAGCAGCGTGTGATCCGCCGCCGTCCGAAGAACCGGCGCGCCCAGATCGCCGCCACTTCGGCCGCCGCGTTCGGGTCGCTGGGGTATCACGGCGTGAGCATGGAGGACATCGCCGCCAAGCTCGGAATCTCCTCGGCCGCACTGTATCGGCACTACCCGAGCAAGTACGCGCTGTTCCGGGAGGAAGTGCTGCGGCTCGGCGCGCTGACCGTGGCCTCGGCGACGCCGTCCGAGGAGGCCGCGGAGCTGCCGCCGCGCGAGCGGTTGGACGCGGTGCTGGATCGGATCATCGCCGAGACCATCGCGAATCGGGCGACCGTGACGCTGGTGCGGTGGGAGCTGCGGTATCTCGACGAGACCGACCGGGCGACCCTCGACGGACAGTTCGCGGCGGCGCTGAGCTCGCTGCGCAAGCTGATCGCGGCGGTGCGGCCGGAGCTGGAGGAGACCGATCGGGCGGTGCGGGCGGTCACCCTGATGTCGGTGATCTCCAGTGTCGGCGATCATCATGCGGCGCTGCCGGTGAAAACGCTGACCGCACTGCTGCATTCGGCCTGCGATGCGGTGCTGGACGCGGAACTGCCGCCGCCGGGGACGAATTCGGACGCACCGCGCGCGGTGGAGATCCCGCTCTCGTTCAAGCACGAGCTGCTGCTCAAGAAGGCCGTGGAGCTGTTCCACCAGCGCGGATATCCGAATGTGAGCGTGGAGGACATCGCCGCGGCGGCGGATCTGTCGGCGGCCTCGGCGGTCTACCGCTACTACCGCAGCAAGGGCGATCTGCTGGCGGCGGCTTTCCGGCGCGCGGCCGACCGGGTGTCGGGGGCGATCGGCCCGGCGGTGGCCTCCTCGTCGAGTCCCGCCGAAGCCTTGACCAAGCTGGTCGACCTCTATGTCGCCGGCTCGTTCGCCGAACGCGAGCTCACCTACGTCTACTACGCCGAATTCGGCCATGTCTCAGCCGAAGAGCGCACCATGCTCCGCAATGTCCAGCGCCTGATCGTCGCCGAATGGGTCCGCCTGCTCGTCGCGGTCCGCCCCGACCTCTCCGACGGCGAAGCGCGCATCCTGGTCCAGGCCGCGTTCGGCCTGGTCGTCGACCTCGGCCGGGTCTTCGGCGACGACCAGCGCATCTGCCCGCAACAGCGCGTGATCCGCCTGATGGAGGTCATCCTCTTCGGCAACGCGCCGCGTCAGAACTGACACCGCTGGGGGTTCGGGGGCTTGCCCGAGTCTTGCTCTCTCGGTTGGAAACCGAGCGCCGGTTACCCGGCGCTCGGTCCGCCGCCGCCCGTCTGCTGGAGGCATCGGGCACTTACTACCCCCCGGCGGCGGCAATCGTGGACACGGGGGTGAACGGGGCGTAGTCCCGTACGTGTCCGCTTTCCCAGTCCCACAACGAGATCGGATCGACAGAGACGCCGCTCTGGAGGATCAGGCGCCAACCGGCGTCCTCGCGCTGCCAGATGTCGCCATCGCGGTCCCAGTAGAGACCGATGGTGTGCGGCTCGACCGTGTCACTCCGGCTCATGCTGTTCCTCTCCGCTAAGTAGCAATCGCACAGCGATTCCATGGAGATGAGCGTGTCCGCCAGTGCCGTCACCATTGGCAATCCCTTCGTCGTGCTGGTGACGAAAAGTATTCGCGCTCACACTTCCGGGACTCTTTCGCGGCGATTAAGGCTGTTCTTCTGAACAAATATATTTGCCAAACATTCGCGGATGCAGGAAGCGCAGGGGGCGAGTTGAATTCGGGCACCGAGTTCGGCCCGAACGGCCCGGCTGGCGGTGGAATAATCTCTGTGATTTCCACAACCACACTGCGGGCCCGAATCACGCATTGGCCGGGAGGATGTCGCGGATCATGGCTGAACCGCAAGTCCAGATACTCGGGCCGATCCAACTCGGTGTCGCAGACCAACCGGTTGGGCTGGGCGCCACCATGTTGCGCGCCGTGCTCGCCCGATTGGTCGCCGCCGGCGGCCGGGCTACCGGTCCGGAACGTCTCATCGACGATCTGTGGGAAGGCAATCCGCCACCGACCGCCGCCTCGGTGCTCCAGGTGCACATTCACAATCTGCGCCGGCTGATCGAACCGGATCGCCCGCGCCGCGCGCCATCTCGCTACCTCGTGTCCGAATCGTCCGGTTACGCACTGAAACTCGCGCCCGGCTCGGTGGACGCCTGGCGCTTCGAGGCACTGCTGCGCGAGTACGACCATCGCGCGCAATCCCCCGGCGGCATTCCCGACCTGCTCGAACGCCGCCGCCTGCTGGACGCGGTCCTGGCCTGCTGGACCGGCGACGCGTACGAGGGCCTCACCACCTTCGGCTGGGCCGCACAGGAAGCCGACCGGCTCACCGATTTACGCCTCACCGCCGCCGAATTACGCGCGGACATCGAACTTCGGCTCAATCGGCCCGCCGAAGTCGCCATCGAACTCCGCACCCTCTTCGACGAACATCCCGAACGCGAGGAAATCGCCCGCCTGCTCGCCACCGCGCAATATCGCATCGGCCAGCAGGCCCAAGCACTTGCTACGCTCCGCCGCTCTCGCGAATATCTCGGCGCGGAATACGGAATCGACCCGAGCCCGGCACTGCGCGAACTCGAGACCGCGATCCTCGCGCACTCCGAGACCCTCGGCCACGGCTATCCCCCGGCCCCGGCCGCCGGTCCGGATTCCGCGGGCGGTCCGGCGCCCGTGCGGATCGCCGCGGCCCGACCGGATACCGGCCCGGGCCGATCGCGCGGTGGTCCGGACGCCGCGACGGGCGAACGGCACGCGGGGCCCGCCGTGCGGCGGTCGGCGCTGGCCGAACCGCACAGCGGCTATACCCGCGAGCACGCCGCGATCCGGGCGGCCGCCGCGCAGGCGCGCGGCGGCCGGCTGCAATTGGTGTGGCTGGCCGGCGAAGCGGGGGCCGGCAAGACCACCGCCGCCGAGGCCGCACTCGCCGCGCTCGGGGACGATTCCTGGATCACGGTGCGCGGCGGCTGTCCGGAAGTGGATGGGGCGCCGCCGGCTTGGGCCTGGGCCGAGATCTTGGGCGCACTGGCGCCGGGTACCGCCGGCGGTCTCAGCGGATCCGATGCCTTCACCATCGCCCGCGCGGTGGTGGAATTGTGCCGCCAGCGCACCCCGACCGGTCCGGTGGCGATGCTGCTCGAGGATGCGCATCGCGCCGATACCGCGACCTTGCAGGTGCTGCGGCAGGTGGTGAGCTGGCTGCGCGAAGAGCCGGTATTCCTGGTGATCACGCTGCGCGGATCGGAGGCGGGGCCGAACCTGCACGGCACGGCCGCGGCGCTGGCCCATCACACGGCGGAATGGCTGGAATTGACCGGGCTGGATCTGGAAGCCACCCGGAATCTGGTGCGGGACAGCGGGATAACCGAGTTCGACGCGGCGGCGGTGGAACTGCTGCACCGCCGCACCGGCGGAAATCCGCTGTTCGTCCGGGAGCTGGCCAAACTGCTCGCCGCGCGGCACGGCAGCGATGACCGCGGCGAACTCCCGGACTCGATCCGGGAACTGATCACCGTCCGGCTGCGGCGGCTGCCCGCCGAAGTGGTCCCGGTACTGGGACATCTGGCCATCTGGGGCGATGGGGCGGATCTGCGCATCCTCAGCCGCGCCTGCGCGGTCCCCGAGGACGATCTCATCGATCTGATCGCCGAGGCCGAGGTGGCGGCGCTGGTGCGCACCGATCGCACCGGCCGGATCACCTTCGATCACGCGCTCATCCAGGACGCCGTCTACCTGAGCATTCCGCGGCTGCGCCGGGTGCGGATGCATTGGGCCGCACTGGAATTGCTGGAGCAGCACGCCGACGAGTTCCCGGGGCTGGCCCGGGATCCGGATATGCTGGCCCATCACGCCATTCTCGGCGCGCGCCCCGAAACCGCCATGCGCGCCGTCGAATACGCGCTGCTCGCGGCCCGCCGCAGCACCGAGCGGGGCATGGCGGGCGATACGGTGCGGCTGTGGCAGGCGGTCATCGAGTTGCATGAACTGGCCGGGCATGTCGGCGAGCACACCGCACGCGGGGACCGCATCGCCCTGCTGGACGCGCATTGCCGGTTGGTGGATGCGCTCGCCTATCAGGGCAGGTGGATCGAGGCCAGTGCGGTGCGCCGGCACGCGGTGAAACTCGCTCGCGGACTGGATGATCGGTCGTTGCTGATCCGGGCGCTCACCTGCTGGCATGCGCCGATGCTCTACCCGGCCCCGCAGTGGCCCGATCCGGAACATCGGGTGCTGCGGGCCGTGCAGAGCTGTCTCGACGGCCCGCTGCCGGATGCCGATCGTATTCGCCTGCTGGCCGTGGCCGCCGCCGAAACCGCCGGTGACTATCGTGATCCGCTCGCCAGCCAGCGCTACGCACGCCAGGCGCTGGCCCTGGCCCGCGACGCCGGCGATCCCGAACTGCTCTGCATCGCCTTGAATGTCTGTACGCTGCTGCGCTTCTCGGTCGCCGAGGACGGACCGCTGCTGCGGGAACTGTTCGACGTCGCCGACCGCAGCGATCTCAATCACTACCGGACCGCCGGGCACTACGGCCTGTTCCGGTGCGCGCTCGCCGCGCTGGACCTACCGGAGGCGTGCCGTCGCATCGATCTCACCCTGAGCACGGCCGCCGATTCCGAACTGCCGCAACTGATGCTGGTCTTCGGCGCCTTCACCGCCCTGCTCGCCCTGCTGCGCGGTGAAGTGGACGAAGCGGAGCGGCTGTATCTGGCGTTCGACCGGCAGGCCGATCGGCTGAAGTTCCCCAGCAACAACAGCTTCCGGACGGTGAACCTGCTGGCGGTGGCCTGGGCGCGCGGCGAGGTCGCCACCGAACGGGACCGCTGCCGGCAGATGTACGAGGCGGCCCCGTTGGTCGGCGCCCCGCTCTACGGCCTCACCCTGGTGGCGAGTGGCGAAATCGACCGCGCCCGAGCGGTTTACCACGAAGCCGCGCACGTCCCGCCCGGTATCGCCCCCACCCTCGAGTACGCCGGTCGCGCCTACCTCGCCCTCGGCCTCGGTCTGGCCGAGGAGTACGAGGACCTCTACCGCATTCTCGCGCCCCACACCGGCACCATCGTCGGCTTCGAAGCCACCGGCTGCACCTTCGATCCCATGGACACCCTGCTCGGCCTGCTCGCCGCGGCCCGCGGTGACACCGAACGCGCGGCCGCCCACCACGAAGCCGCCGACCGGCTCATGCGCCGTCTGCGCACCCAGCTCGCCGAACTCGAGGTACCCGAGCTGGATCCGACCGGCCCCCGCCACCGACAGTCCGGGATTTTAGGAGAACCAGCGCCAACATAAAGTGGCTCATGGAGTCTTAAAACCCACATGTCAGCAAGAATGTTCATTAACATAGCTGCCAGTCAGGCAAGGCCGCCGGCGGCTGTTCGCCGATGCCGCCGGCCGGACAGCGGGAGGCTCGCATGCACCGGCGATCACGACGAGAATTCATCAAAACCGCGGCGGCCGGAGGGGTGGCGGCGGCTCTGACCTTCGCACCCACCAGTGGCCGCGCCTTCGCGCAGCCGGGGCGCGCGGTGGCGGTATTCGGGGCGGGACCGGCGGGTCTGACCGTCGCGCACGAGCTGGCCGAAAGAGGTTTCAGCGTAACGGTTTTCGAAAAACTCGGTGATTTCGGCGGTAAGACGCGGAGTATCTACTCCCCCGACGGGCTGCCCGGCGAGCACGGGTTCCGGAGCACTTTCGGGTTCTATCACAATCTGCCGGATACGCTGCGGCGCATACCTTTTCCGGGCAACTCGCACGGAGTCTGGGAGAACCTGGTGCGCTTGAACGCCGCCATGATCGCGGGGATGAACCGGCACAATCTCACCGTTCCGCTGCCATTTCCGCTGCCGTTCAGTCAGTTCCCCATGACGCCCAAGGGATTCATCGATTCGGTGGCCTCGGTATTCGAGACGCTGTTCCGGCTGCCGCTGTACGAGGCGGTCTTCGCGGCCGAGCGGCTGGCGGTGTACGTATCGAGCTGCGGTGAACGGAAACTCGGGCAGTGGGAACGCATGACCTGGACCGATTTCGCCCGGTTGGATGCTTCTTCGGCGGAGTACAACCGCTTTCTCGGGGACGGGTTCATCCGGGAACTGGTGGCCACCAAATCGGCGAATTGCAGTGCGCATTCGATCGGGCTGGTGGGTGAGGAGTACGTCTGGTCGCTGCTGAATCTCGACAATGACAGTGACGGCAAGGGCAATGACCGGGTGCTGAACGGGCCGACCAGCGAGACCTGGATCAATCCGTGGGTGGATTACCTGCGCTCGATCGGCGTCACCTTTCACCAGGGGTATCAGCTCACCGGATTCGCGACCGACGGCGCACACCTCACCTCGGCGACGGTCACCGATGCGAACGGCGGCAGGCAGACGGTGGAGGCCGACTACTACGTGTCCGCCATTCCGCTGGACAAAGTTTCGCGGGTGCTGTCCGAGGAGATGACGGCCGCGGATCCGAAGCTGGATCGCATCCGGAACCTGGAGGCGGCGTGGATGGTCGGGATCCAATTCTTCCTGACGCAGCGGGTGGATCTGGCGAACGGCCACGTCGGGTACAACGACGCACCCTGGGGGCTGACCTCCATCAGCGAGGCGCAATTCTGGCGGCGGCCGGTGTCGAGTTACGGCGACGGCACCGCGCGAGAAGTATTGTCGGCCATCATTTCCGAATGGGACGAACCCGGGACGTTCAACGGCAAGACCGCCAAGCAATGCGCCCCCGAGGAAATCGCACGGGAGACCTGGGCGCAGATCAAAGCACACGTGAACGACGACGGTGAGATCCAGCTGACCGACGAGGTGCTGCATTCCTGGATGATCGATCCGGCGCTCAGCAATGCGGGCACGCCCGAAATCGACTACGACGATCCTATTTTCGTACAGAATCCGGGTTCCTGGTACGACCGGCCCGACGCCTGGACCGGCATCGACAACCTGTTTCTGGCCGGTGACTGGATCAAGACCCAGATGAATGTGGCCTGCATGGAGGGCGCGAACGAGGGCGGGCGGCTGGCCGCCAACGCGGTGCTGCACGCCTCGGGGTCCGGTCAGGCCGAGGCCACCATCACCCCGCGTTTCACGATGCCTTTGTGGGAGCCGCTGAAATTGGTCGATCGCGAGCTGTACAAGGCAGGACAGCCGAATATGTTCGACGTCATCGACCGCCGTTATCCGGTGCGCTGAGCAATGAAACCCGGCCGCCAGGGCGTGAAATACCTGGCGGCCGGAAGCTTCGGATCGATCTATCCCGTAGGCAGGGTGATCGGGGGGAACGCGAACGACGAGCCGGTGCCCAGCATCTTCCCCAGCATTCCCAAGAAGTTGTCTACGGCGCTACCACTTTGCATGGCGAGCCTCAGACGGTGGGGGTGGGTGTCGGAGTGGGCTGGGTGACCGACAGGCCCGAACCGGAGGTGAGCAGGTGGGCGATTGCCGCCAGCAGGGTGTTGAAACCGGAGCTACCGAGATCCATGGTGCGTTTATTCCTTTACAGCGCAGTGCGTTTCAGTGGATCAGGCGACCCGGGGGTTGTAATTGATCGACGATCCGTTGGAGAGGAAACCGAGGATCTGGGTGAGGATGGCTGCAATGTCGACGCCTTCCATGACGTCTCCTTTCGTGAGGGGTTATTCGGATTCCGACATCGCCTCGACCAGCGAGGCCGGTCGCATGTCGGTCCAGTGCGACTCCACATAGTCGAGGCATTCGGCTCGACGTGCGGGTCCGGCGGCAATGGTCCAGCCGCCCGGGACGGCGGCGAAGACCGGCCAGAGGGAATGCTGCGCTTCCTCATTGACCAGCACGTAGAACTGAGCGTCTTCGTCATCGAACGGATTGCTCATCGAATTGCCTTTCTTCACCGACACAGCACACTGTGAAAACGATGTATTTCAGAATCTACCTCAGGGCTCGCGCGGACGCATCGCATTCCGCGAATCGCGGGGCTACCGCTCCTCGTCCCGCCGGCGCAGGGCATTCAGTACCCGGGTGACCTGGGCCAGTGAATCCGGGGACGCCATCTGCCAGTGGGTGGCCGGGACGGCATAGCTGTGCACCATGCCGTCGATGGCCGCACGCCAGCCCGAGACACCGACCGTCGAGCTCGGATCGTCCAGGGCCGCCGCGAAATAGAGCAGGTCGCCCTTGAACGGGCGCGGCTCGTAGCCCGCGATGAGGTGCAGCGAGGCGACGCCCGAATCGATGATGCGGGTGACCCGTTCGGCGCTCATGGACGCGAACGGCTCCGGCAGGCCGGCCAGCCGCTCGGCCAGGGCCGCCGGTTCCAGGGCCGCCGGATCCAGGCCGGCCGCGTCCGGCAGCAGGCCGCCGAGCAGCTCCGCCACCGGCAGCGCGGCCTGATCGCCGGCCGGGTCCACCTCCAGGGAACTGTCCAGCATCGCCAGGGTGGCGACCTGCTGGCCCTGCTCCTGCAACTGGACCGCGACGGCGTGCGCGATGACGCCGCCCAGCGACCAGCCCAGCAGATGGTACGGGCCTTCCGGTTGCACCGCGCGGATCTCCGCGGCGTAGAGCCGCGCCCAGGATTCGATGGAATCCGGCAGTGGCGCATCTGCTTTCAGCGCGGGCGATTGCAGGCCGTAGATCGGCCGGTCCTGATCCAGGCCGGCGACCAGGCCCGCGAAGGACCAGGAGACGCCGCCGACCGGGTGGATACAGAACAGCGGCGCGCCGGAACCGTAGGGGCGCAGCGGAAGCAGCACGTCGAACGCGGAACCGGCATCGAGTGCACCTGCTGCCCGCGACAATTCGGCGACCAGGTTCGCCGGCGTCGGGGCGGTGAACAACAGCACCACCGGAATCCGCTGTCCGAGTTCGGCACTCAGTTCGGTGACCAGTCGCACCGCGATCAGGGAGTTGCCGCCGAGCTCGAAGAAGTTGTCGTCGAGGCCGGCCCGCTCCACGCCCAGCACCGTGGCGAAGGCCCGGCACACTGCCGTCTCCAATCCGGTTTCCGGAGCGCGGAATTCGCGGGGCGCGAACTCCGGTTCGGGCAGTGCGCCGCGATCCAGCTTGCCGTTGGCGTTCAACGGCAGTTCGGTGAGCGCCACGTAGGCCGCCGGCACCATGTAGGAGGGCAGCCGGTCCGCCAGCGCCGACCGCAGCCGGGCCGGATCGAGGTCGGTGCCGACCAGGTAGGCGACCAGGCGGTCCCCGGAGCGGCCGTCCGACTTCGCCAGCACCGCCACCCGTTCGACGCCGGGCTGCGCCAGCAGCGCCGCCTCGATCTCGCCGAGTTCGATGCGGAAGCCGCGGATCTTCACCTGGAAGTCGGTGCGGCCCCGGTACTCCAGCTCTCCGTCGGCACGCCAGGCCACCAGGTCGCCGGTGCGGTACATGCGCTGCCCCGGCTCGAAGGGATTGGCCACGAAGCGATCCGAGGTCAGGTCGGGCCGCCCGAAGTAACCGCGCGCCAGCTGCGCGCCAGCCAGGTACAGCTCACCGGAGACCCCGGCGGGCACCGGCCGCAACCGCGCGTCGAGCACGTAGACCCGGCTGTTCCACTCCGGCGCGCCGATCGGCACGGAGATCCGGTCCGCGTCCGTGACACGGTGATTGGTGATGGAGACCGCGGCCTCGGTCGGGCCGTACAGGTTGTACAGCTCGGCCGCCGGGTACGCGGCCCGGAACCGTTGCGCGAGCGCGCCGGGCAGGGCTTCGCCGATGGCGAGCACGCGCAGCAGCGGCGGGACGGGGCGATCGGCCCCGGCGGTGAGCAGCGCGTCCAGCATGGACGGTACGGCGTGCAGGGTGGTGACGCCCTCGCGGACCATGAGGTCGCCGAGGTAGTCCGGATCGCGATGCCCGTCGGCGTCCGCGATGACCAGCCGGCCGCCGCATACCGCCGCCGACCAGAACTCCCACACCGACAGGTCGAAGGTGGCGGCGGTCTTGAGCAGCACCGCGTCGTCCGCGCTGAGCGCGAATTCCGCCGTCTTCCACTGCAATTGGTTGGCGATCGCCGCGTGCGGGACGGCCACGCCCTTGGGGCGGCCGGTGGAACCGGACGTGAAGATCACGTACGCCGTGTGTTCCGGCCGCAGTGGCGCCCGCCGGTCCGTGTCGGTGACCGGATCCTCGGGGTAGCTGATCAGATCCAGCAGATCGATGCGCACCTGCGCGATATCGAGCGGCAGATCGATCCCGGCGGTCAGCACCGTCACCGGATCCGCCGTCGCCAGGATGTATTCGATCCGCTCGGCCGGCTGATCGGGATCCACCGGCACATACGCGCCGCCCGCCACCGACACCGCGTACATGGCCACCACCAGATCGACCGAGCGCCGCATGGCCAGCGCGACCCGCGACTCCGGGCCGACGCCGAGCGAGATCAGATGCCGCGCCAGGCGGTTCACCCGTGCGGACAGCTCGCCGTATGTCACTTCGACGCGCGACTCGGCAAGTTCGCCGGCACTTGCCGAACGGTTCAGGTATCCACCCGCACGGGCCGAATCGACCGGATGGCTTTCGCCCGCCGTCGATACGGCCCGGTGCTCACCGTCGTAAGTCGGCGCGGCCTGCCGCTCGTGCGCGGCTGTGGCGATGCGATGGACGTCGTCGCCGATCGGCTCGCGGAGGTATCCGCCATCTCCGACCAGGGCGATGCGGGTCGGTGCGGCGGCCGCGAAGGTGCGTTCCAGCAGACTGGGCAGCGTGGCGGTGGTGTCCACCGCGTGCGCGGTGTGGTTCCAGAATCCGAGGATTCGTTTGCGTTCGGCCGTGGCGAGGAGTTCGTAGGAGCCGACCGGGAGGGACGGTTCCACCACGACGGCGTTCAGCAGGCGGCGGAGGCGTTCGGTGAAGCCGGCCGCGGTGGCCTCGTCGTAGAGGGCGGTGGCGTAGGTGAGCTGGGCCGAGATGCCGTCGGGGGTGCCGTCGGCGGTGTAGCGGTCCACCAGCACCAGGTGCAGGTCGAATTGGGAGATGGTGGTCTCGAAATCGGCCGCGCCGACCCGCAATCCGTCGAGTTCGAGTTCGGCGGTCTCGGTGTTGTTGAAGGAGAAGCCGACCTGGAACAGCGGATGGCGGGCGGTGGAGCGGACCGGGTCGAGGGCTTCGACCAAGCGCTCGAAGGGGACGTCGGCGTGCGAGAGCGCGGCCAGGTCGGCTTCGCGCACCGCGGCCAGCAGGGTGTCGAACCCGGCGGCCGGGTCGATCACGGTGCGCAGCACCAGGGTGTTGACGAACATGCCGACCAGATCGTCGAGCGCGTCGTCGCCGCGCCCCGCCACCGGGGTGCCGACCGCGATGTCGGAGCTGCCGGACAGGCGGGACAGCAGCAGCGCCCAGGCGGCATGCATCACCATGAAAAGGGTTGCGCCGCTGTTGCGTCCGAGCGCGACCAGGCGCTGATGCAGATCGGGGTCGAGGTCGAATTCGACCGCGCCGCCCGCCGTGGAGAGCACCGCCGGGCGGGGCCGATCGGCCGGGAGTTCCAGCTGATCGGGGAGTCCGGCCAGGGTTTCGGTCCAGAACGCCAGCTGCCGGGAGAGCAGCGAGCGCGGATCGTCCTCGCTGCCCAGGCGTTCCCGCTGCCAGAGCGCGTAGTCGGCGTACTGCACCGGCAGCGGCGTCCACTCCGGGGCGTGCCCGGCGTGACGGGCGGCGTAGGCGACCATGACGTCGCGGGCCAGCGGGGCCATCGACGCGCCGTCACCCGCGATGTGGTGCACGACCACCACGAGCACGTACTCGTCGGCGGATCCGGCGAGGGCGAACAGGCGGCCGCGCAGCGGGACGGCGGCGGTCACGTCGAACCCGGCGGAGACGAATTCGGTGAGGACGCCGAACAATTCGGCGGTCTCGACCGGGACCGGGGTGAGCGCCGGGAGCTCCACCTGCGATACCGGCAGGATCACCTGCACCGGGCCGGAGTCGGTGAGCGGGTAGACGGTGCGCAGCACCTCGTGCCGCGCCACCAGGTCCGCCATCGCGGCCTCCAGCGCGGGAATGTCCAGCGCACCGGTGAGCCGGATGGCCATCGGCATGTTGTAGGCCGAGGATTCACCGTCGAAGCGGTTCAGGAACCACATCCGCTGCTGCGCGAGCGACAGCGGCACGGGGCCGTCACCGGTGCGCGGGACCAGCGGCGGCGCGGCCGCGAACAAGACCGCGTCGGCGTCCACGGTCGCGGCCAGCGCGGCGACCGTCGGGTGTTCGAACACGGTCCGCATGGCCACTTCGACGCCGAGGCGCGCCGAGAGCCGGGCCGAGAGCTTCACCGCGCTCAGCGAATTGCCGCCGAGGGCGAAGAAGTCGTCGTCGAGGCCGATGCGTTCGGCGCCGAGCAGTTCGGCGATGGTGTCGGCGACCGTCGTCTCGATCGCGGTCTCCGGGGCACGGAACTCCGCGGTGCGGAAGATCGGTTCCGGCAACGCTTTCCGATCCAGTTTGGCCATCGGGTTGAGCGGGATGGCATCGATCACCATGATCACCGCGGGCACCATGTAGGCGATGAGCGAGCGGCCCGCGAAGGCGCGTAGCTCCTCCGGATCCACCACGGCGCCGGCGGCGGGCACCACGTAGGAGACCAACGAGACGTCGCCATTGCGCCCGGTGTGACCGACGGTGACCGCGAACTCCACGCTCTCGTGGGCGATCAGCGCGGAATCGATCTCGCCGAGTTCGATGCGCAGGCCGCGCACCTTCACCTGATCGTCGGTGCGGCCCAGGTATTCGATGGTCGGCTCGGTCTGTCCGGCAATGGGATTGCGCACCCAGCGCACCAGGTCACCGGTGCGGTACATCCGCCCACCGGGCGCGCCGTACGGGTCGGCCACGAAGCGGTCGGCGCTCAATGCCGCGCGCCCGTGATAGCCGCGGGCCAGACCGGGACCGCGCAGGTACAGCTCACCGGCGGCCCCGTCCGGCACCGGCCGCAGCCGGGCGTCGAGCACCACGGCGGATTGGCCGGGCACCAGATCGCCGAGCACCACCCGGCCGTCCGGCCGCAGCGGGTAGCTCTGGTGGCTGATGATGGTGATCTCGGTCGGTCCGTAGCCGTTGTACAGCTCGCGGGTGCCGCCCCAGCGGTCCACCAGATCCTGGCCGAAGCCCTCCCCGCCGACGATCAGATACGGCATGCCGCGCAGGGTTTCCGGATCGAGGGTATTGATCACGGCCGGGGTGAAGACGCCGTGCGTGACGCCCTCGGATTCGATGAGCTGCTTCAGCTCCGCGCCGCCGATGATCTCGACCGGCGAGACGACCAGCGCCGCGCCGACCGGGAAGGCCATCAGGATTTCCAGGATATTGGCGTCGAAGCTCGGCGAAGTACGGTGCAGCACACGCGATTCGGCGGTGGTCGGCGAATGCGTGTGGTGCACGGCCGCGATGCCGATGATGCCCGCGCTGCCGACCACCACGCCCTTGGGGCGGCCGGTGGAGCCGGAGGTGTAGACCATCCAGGCGGCATTGGCGATGTGCACCGGGCGCACCAGTTCGGCGGGATCGATCCGGCCGGCCGGCAGCTCGTCCAGCCGCCGCGCGGTCTCCGGATCGTCGAGCACGATCCAGTGGCAGGTGTCGGCGGGCAAGCGGTCGGTGTACGCGGCGATCGTGATGCCCACGGGCGCAGCGGAATCCGAGAGCATGAAGCCGATGCGGTCGGCCGGATAGGTGGGGTCGACCGGCAGGAAGGCGGCACCGGTCTTGGCCACCGCGAACAGCGCCACCACCGATTCCACCGAGCGCGGCACCGACAGCGCCACGAAATCCTCCGGCCCGACGCCGAGTTCGATGAGCATGCGGGCGATCCGGGAGGACCGGGCGTCGAGTTCCGCGTAGCTGACCTGCTCGCCGCGATAGATCAGGGCGGGCGCGGCCGGATCGATATCGACCGCGGCGGTGAGGATCTCGGCCAGCGACCGCGGTGCCAGCGCCTCGGGGCCCCGGCGGGCCAGAATCGCGGACCGCTCCCCCGGCGACAGCACTTCGACGCTGCCGATGGTCCGGCTCGGGTCCTCGGTGACGGTGCCCAGTACCCGGCCGAAGCGGCGCAGCAGATCCCGCGCGGTGGACTCGTCGTAGAGATCGGTGGCGTAGACCAGTTCCACGACCAGGTTGCCGTCCGCGTCCAGCTCCTCACCCACCGAGAAGGTGAGATCGAATTTCGCTACGGTGTCCTCGAATTCGACCGGCTCCAGCACCAGGCCCGGCACCGCGTGGGTGCCGTTCTCCAGATCCAGGTAGTTGAGGGTGACCGTGAACAGCGGGTGGCGGGACTGGTCGACCGGCACCCCGAGCGCGGTCACGACCTGCTCGAACGGCACCGTGGCGTGCGCGAAGGCGGCCAGGTCGACCGCGCGGCTCTCGGCCAGCAGTTCGGCGAAGGTGCGATCGGTGGCCGGGCGGGTGCGCAGGGCCAGGGTATTGACGAACATGCCGACCAGGCCGTCCAGCACCGGCTCGTCGCGACCCACCACGGGGGTGCCGATGGCGATGTCGTCGGTGCCGGACAGGCGCGCCAGCAGGGTGGAGAGCGCCGCGTGCAGCACCATGAACGGGGTGGCGTGATGCCGCTTGGCGACCTCGCGCAACCGTTCGCCGACACCGCCGCCGATCCGGCCGCGCACCACCGCGCCCCGGAAGGACGGCGCGGGCGGCCGCACCCGGTCCATCGGCAAGGTCAGCTCATCGGGCAGGCCGGTGAGATTCGCCCGCCAGTACTCCAATTCGGCCGCGCCGACGGTGTCGAGCACCTGTTCCCGCCACAGCGTGTAATCGGCGTACTGCACCGGCAGCGGTTCCCAGGCCGGGGCGCTGCCCGCGGCGCGGGACAGGTAGGCCAGCACCACGTCGCGCAGCAGCGGATCGGTGGAGGCGCCGTCGCCGGCGATATGGTGCACCACCGCCGCCAGCACGTGGCTGGAGTCGGATTCGCGCAGCAGCATGGCGCGCAGCGGCAATTCGCTGGTGACGTCGAAACCCGCGGCGGCGAATTCGTAGAAGCGCTCCACCACCGAGCCGGTCACCGTCTCGACCGGCAGGTCGATGACCGTGTCCGGCGGCAGGATCACCTGGTGGCCTTCGCCTTCGGCGTCCATCGGGTAGACGGTGCGCAGCACCTCGTGCCGTGCCATGACGTCGGCGAGCGCGGCACGCAGGGCATCGTGGTCCAGATCGCCGATGAGCCGCACCGCGAACGGCATGTTGTAGGCGGGCGAGGCCGGATCCAGCCGGTTCAGCAGCCAGATGCGAGTCTGCGCGGCGGACAACGGAATTCGCTCCGGCCGCGCCCCGGCCACCAGTGGCGGCAGGCTGCGCGCCGCGGACCCGGTGACCAGCGCCGCCAGCGCGGCGACGGTCGGCGCGTCGAAGATCGCCCGCACCCCGAGGTCGCGATCGAAGGCGGCGTTGACGCGCGCCACCAGGCGCATGGCCAGCAGCGAGTTGCCGCCGCGATCGAAGAAGTCGTCGTCCGCGCCGATCGGCGCACCGCCCAGCAGCTCGCCGATCATGGCGGCCAGCATGGCCTCCGCACCCGGGCGGGGCGCCCGGAATGCCGTTGCGGCGGCGGTGAATTCGACCTTCGGCAGGGCCGCGCGGTCGAGCTTGCCGACGCTGGTGCGCGGCATATCCGCCAGCACCACCAGGTGCGCGGGCACCATGTACGCGGGCAGCAGCGTCCGGGCGTGCGCGAGCACGGCGTCGCCGGAAACCTCGGTGCCGGAGACGTATCCGACCAGGCATTCGGTGCCGGCGCTGTCACGGTCGAGCACCACCACGGCATTGGCGACGCCATTGCCCGCCAGCAGCGCCGCCTCGATCTCACCGAGCTCGACGCGCTGACCGCGCAGCTTCACCTGGAAGTCGTTGCGGCCCAAGTAGACCAGGTCACCGGCGCGGTTCCAGCGCACCAGGTCGCCGGTGCGGTACATGCGCGCGCCGGGCACCCCGAACGGATCGGCGACGAAACGTTCCGCGGTGAGCCCGCCGCGATCGGTGTAGCCGCGGGCCAGCTGCGCACCGGCCAGATACAGTTCGCCGACCACGCCGGTGGGCACCGGGCGCATGCGGGCGTCCAGCACGTAGGCGCGGGTGTTCCAGTTCGGCAGGCCGATGGCGACCTCGTAATCCGGGTCGGCATCGGAGAATTCGTGATAGATCGCCGAAATGGCGGCCTCGGTCGGACCGTAGGCATTGTGCACCGCGCCGCCCACCTCGGCCCGCAACGCACCCAGCAGTTCGGCGGGCAGCGCCTCGCCGCCGGTGTGCAGATGCCGGAACGAGCGCAGCGCATCGCCGTGGCCCTCCGCCAGCAGAGCGGCCAGCAGTGACGGCACATGCTCGGCGATGGTGACGCCGTGCGCGCGCATGCGCGCCGCCAGGTAGTCGAGGTCCTGGTGACCGCCGGGCCGCAGCAGGGCCAGCGGCGCACCGGTCAGCGCGGGCAGGAAGCACTCCCACACCGAGACGTCGAAGGCCAGCGGCGCGCGCTGCATGATCCGGTCGTCGGCGGTCACGCCGTAGCGGTACTCGAGCCAGCGCAGCTGGTTCATGATGGCGCGATGGCTGGTGCCGACGCCCTTGGGCTTGCCGGTGGAGCCGGAGGTGAACAGCACGTATGCGAGATTGTCCGGCCGCAGCGCACAGACCCGTTCGGCATCGGTGATGGGCGCGGGCGAGAACTCGGCGGTATCCAGCTCGGCGACAGCGACCGTACGCACCCCGTACAGGGTCGGCACGGTGGCCCCGCCGACGGCGAGCACCAGCCAGGCGTCGGAGGTGGTGAGCACGTGGGCGATACGGTCGGCCGGATGCGCCGGATCGACCGGCACGTAGGCCGCGCCCGCGTGCGCGATGGCGTAGAGGGCCACCATCAGGTCGAGGCTGCGTTCGGCGGTGACGCCGACCACGTCGTCGGGCCCGATGCCTTCGCGAATCATCCAGCGCGCCAACCGGTTCGCCCGCTCGGCGAGCTGTGACCAGGTCATCGTCGCGCCGTCGAGCTCCACCGCGACGCGGTCGCCGTCGGTGGCGGCGCGCCGATCCAGCAGATCCGCGAGGGTCTCCTCGGGCAGCTCGCGCCCGGTGGCATTGCGATCGGCCAGCAGCAGCCCGCGTTCGGCCACCGACATCAGCTCCACGTCGGCGACCGTGACGCGCGGGTCGCCGACCAGCGCGCGCAGCACCCGCTCGTACCGGGTCAGGAAGTCCGCGCTGGTCTCGGCGTCGAAAAGGTCGGTGGCGTAGTGCAGGTGGACGTCGATGCCCGCGGGCGCGCCGTCCTCGTAGCGGTCGGTCAGCGTCCAGTCCTGATCGAACTGGATCGGCAGCACCCCGGCGTCGAGGCCGGTGATGGACAGCTCACGCAGCTGGAAGTCCGGCTGCGCCAAGTTCTGCATGGTGAAGCCGACCTGGTAGATCGGCGAATGCGACTGGGAGCGCACCGGATTCAGCACGTCCACCAGCATTTCGAAGGGGACGGCCGAGTTGTCGAAGGCCGCGAGGTCGGCATCGCGGACCCGGGCCAGCACTTCCGACAGCCGCGCGTCCGGGGAGACCTCGGTGCGCAGGGCGAGCGTATTGACGAACATGCCGACCAGGTCGTCCAGCGCCTGATCACCGCGACCGGCGACCGGGGTGCCGACCACGATGTCCGCGGTACCCGACATCCGCGCCAGCAGTACCGCCAGCGCGGTGTGCAGCACCATGAACGGGGTGACCTGGTTGGCGGCCGCGAATTCGACCACGGCGGCGTGCAATTCGGCGTCCAGCACGGCGGTGCGGGCGTCGGCGCGGCCGGAGGCGACCGCCGGGCGCGGCCGGTCCACGGGCAGCGCCAGCACATCGGGAGCGCCGGTCAGCCGCTGCTGCCAGAACTTCAGCTGGCGGGCCAGCACCGAGTTCGCGTCGTCGGGCGAGCCGAGCGTATTGCGCTGCCAGATGGCGTAATCGGCGTACTGCACCGGCAGCGGCCGCCATTTGGGCGCGGTGTCGGCGCAGCGCGCCACGTACGCCTGGGCCAGATCCCGGGCCAGCGGGGCCAGCGACCAGCCGTCGGCGGCGATGTGATGCACCACGATGAGCAGCACGTGGGTGTTGGGTTCGTCCTCGACGCGCAGCAGCCGGGCGCGCAACGGCACCTCGGCGGTGACGTCGAACTCGGTGGTCGCCAAACCCGCTGCCAGCGCCAGCAATTCGGCCGCCGGGACGGGCTGTGGTTCCAGGTCTACCAGGCGGGTGCCGGCGGGCAGCACCACCTGCCGGGCCACCCCGTCCTGTTCCGGGTAGAGGGTGCGCAGGGTTTCGTGCCGATCGATCACATCGCCGACCGCGGCCCGCAGCGCGTCCACGTCGATCCGGCCGACCAGGCGCAGGGCGAAGGGCATGTTGTAGCCGCCGCCCGCGGTGTCGAACCGGTTCAGGAACCACATGCGCTGCTGGGAGATCGACAGCGGGACGATATCGCCGCGCTGCTGGGGCGTCACCGGCGGCAGCGCCGTCACGGTGTTCGCGGTCTCGTCGAGGCGGGCGGCCAGGTCACGCACGGTGGAGGCGTCGAAGACGGTGCGCAGCGGGATGGCCTGCCCGGTGGCCTCGGACAGCCGGGCCACCAGCTGGGTGGCGATCAGCGAATTGCCGCCCCGGACGAAGAAGTTGTCGGTCGCGCCGACCTCGGACAGGCCGAGCAGATCGGCGAAGACCGCGGCGACGAGAATCTCGGAATCACCGGCGGGAGCGATGAATTCGGCGGCCGCGAAGGTGGGCGCGGGCAGTGCGGTGCGATCGAGTTTGCCGTTCGCGGAGACCGGCATGGCGTCCAGGATCACGAAGCTGGCGGGCACCATGTAAGCCGGTAGTCGCTCGGCCAGGTGGGCGCGCACCGCGTCCAGGTCGATCCGCGCCGAGGGGACGGGCACCAGGTAGCCGATGAGCGACTCCCCGGCACTGTCCGCGGCGCGTACCAGCACGGCGGCCTGGGCGACCGCGTCGAGCGCCGACAGCGCCGCCTCGATATCGCCCAGTTCGATGCGCAGGCCGCGCAGCTTCACCTGGAAATCGGTGCGGCCCAGATACTCCAGCTCCCCGGCACTGTTCCACTTCACCAGGTCGCCGGTGCGGTACATGCGTTCGCTGGCCCCGAACGGGTTGGCCACGAAGCGATCCGCGGTCAGCGCCGTCCGGGCAACATAGCCGGTGGCCAGCTGCGAACCCGCGAGATAAAGCTCGCCGGGCACCCCGGCGGGTACCGGGCGCAAGCGCGAATCCAGTACGTAGACCCTGGTATTGAAGACCGGGCGGCCGATCGGCACGGAGAGTTCGTCCGCGTCGACGACCCGGTGATAGGTGACATCCACCGCGGCTTCGGTCGGTCCGTACAGGTTGTGCAGCTCCGCGCCGGTCAACTGGCGCAGACGCTGCGCGGGCTCGGCGGGCAGCGCCTCACCGGAGGCGAACACCAGGCGCAGCGGCAATTGCCGGCCGTCCCGGACCCCGGCGTCCAGGGCCGCGACGAAGACCGCGAGCATGGAAGGGACGAAGTGGGCGACGGTCACGCCGTCGCGAGCGCTCAGCTCGGCCAGGTAGGCGGGGTCGCGATGGCCGTCGGGGCGGGCCACCACCAGGCGCGCGCCGATCTGCAACGGCCAGAAGAACTCCCACACCGACACGTCGAAGGTGGCGGGCGTCTTCTGGAGCACGACATCTTCGGCGGTCAGCCCGTACTCGGCCTGCATCCAGACCAGGCGGTTGACGATGGCGGCGTGGCTGACCGCGACGCCCTTGGGGCGGCCCGTCGAGCCGGAGGTGAAAATGATGTAGGCGGTGTTCGAAGGCCGCAGCGGCGCAATGCGATCCGCGTCGCTGAGCGGGCGGTCGGAGTACTCGGCCAGCATGGCGCCGTCGCCCGCGCCCAGATCGTCGATGCGGATCTGCGGGACGCCGACCCCGGGCAGATCCTCGCCCGAGACCAGCACGCAGGCGGGGGCGGCGGTCTCGACGATGTAGCGGGTGCGCTCGATCGGATGATCGAGATCCAGCGGCACGTAGGCGCCGCCGGCCGCGACCACCGCGTACATGCCGATCACCAGGTCCAGGGAGCGGCGCATACCCAGCGCCACCGGCACTTCCGGGCCGACGCCACGCTCGACCAGGTAGCGCGCCAGCCGGTGCACGCGGCCGGAGAACTCGGCGTAGGTGAGGTATTCGCCCTCGAAGCCGACGGCGCGCGCGGCGGGGGCGGCGGCGAGGGCGGCTTCGAAACCGGTGAGCAGGGTGTGGGAGGCGTCCACCATGGCGGCGGTCGCGTTCCAGGTGTGCAGTACGCGTTCGCGTTCGGTGTCGTCGAACAGGTCGATATCGGCCAGGCGCAGCCCGGGGTCGGCGGCGACGGCGCGCAGCACCCGGTGCCAGCGGGTCACGAACGAGGCGGCGGTCTCCGGGTCGAAGAGTTCGGTGGCGTAGCGCAGAGCTCCGCCCAGTCCGCCGTCCGCGCCGTCCTCGACCACCAGTTGCAGATCGAATTTGGCCGTCGGATCGGGGAGCGGGACCGGCTGCACGGTCAGGCCGGGCAGCCGCAATTCCATTGCGGTGGTGGCGCTCTCGCCGAAGCTGAGCATGACCTGGAACAGCGGGGAGGCGCCGGTGCCGCGATCGGTCACCAATTCGTCCACGACCTGTTCGAAGGGCAGGTCGGCATTGGCGAAGGCGGCCAGGTCGGTGTCGCGGACGGCGGCCAGGAAATCGGTGAAGGCGAGTTCGCCCTCGACGCGGGTGCGCAGCGTCAGGGTGTTGACGAACATGCCGATGAGCGCGTCCAATTCGCGTTCACCGCGGCCGCCCACCGGGGTGCCGATGAGAATGTCGCCGGTGCCGGTCAGCCGGGCCAGGGTGGCGGCGAAGGCGGCGTGCACCACCATGAACAGGGTCGCGCCCTGAGTGCGGGCGAGTTCGCTCAGGCCGTCGGCGACCTCGGCCGGAACGGTGAAATCGATGGCCGCGCCGGTATTGCGGGGCTGGCCGGGGCGCTGCCGATCGACCGGCAGCGGCAGTTGCGCGGGCGCGCCGGCGAGGGTGTCGCGCCAGAATCCCAGCTGCTGGTGCGCGAGATCGCCCGGGGTGGTGGCGGTTCCGAGCACGGCGCGCTGCCACAGCGCGTAATCGGCGTACTGGACTTCCAGGGGCGACCATTCCGGGGCGGTGCCGGAGCGGCGGGCGTGGTAGGCGGTCATCAGGTCGGTGATGAGCGGGCGCACCGACAGGGCATCGGCATTGATGTGATGCACCACCACGACCAGGACGTACTCATCGGCGGGCGCGTCCGTGCCGGAGTCGACCACCAGCAGCGCGATGCGGGAGGGCAGTTCGCGAGTGACGTCGAAGGTCGCGGTCGCGAGGGCGGTGACCGCCGCGGTCACCTCGTCCGGCCGCACCGGCAGCGGGCTCAGACTCAGGCCGACCTCGGAAGCCTCCAGAATCTGCTGGTACGGGCCGGATTCGTCCTCGGGGTAGAGGGTGCGCAGCGATTCGTGCCGGGCCAGCACGTCGAGCACGGCGGCTTCCAGGGCGATCGCGTCGAGGTCGCCGGTCAGGCGCAGCACCGCCGGCATGTTGTAGAGGCTGCCGCCGTCCTGCTCGTTCTCCAGCCGGTTCAGGAACCACAGCCGTTGCTGGGCGGGTGAGAGCGGCAACCGTTCCGGGCGCGGGGCGGCGGTGAGGGCGGGGCGCGGGGCGGCATCGGCGAGAGAGCCGAGAGCAGCGGCGAAACCCGCGACGGTGCCGGCGTCGAAGAGCAGCCGGACCGGAACGCGCACGCCCAGTTCGGCTCCCGCGCGCGCGGTCACCTGGGTGGCCAGCAGCGAGCTGCCGCCGAGGGCGAAGAAATCGTCGTCCAGGCCGACCTGCTCGAGACCCAGAACCTCGCCGAAGACGCGGGCCACGACCAACTGGCGGGCGTCGACCGGAGCGCGGAAACGCTTGGCGGACAACACCGGAACCGGCAGCGCCGCGCGGTTCAGCTTGCCGCTGGTGCCGAGCGGGAACTCGTCGAGCTCGACCACGGCGGTCGGCACCATGTACGGGGGCAGCAGGGTGGTGAGCCGTTCGCGGACGGCATCGACGTCGAGTTCGGTTCCCTCCGAGCGGATCACGTAGCCGGCCAGGTAGTCGCCGGTCGCGGCGGTGATCAGCCGGACCGCCGCCCGCGCCACCTCGGGCAGGGTCAGCAGGGCGCTCTCGATATCGGCGAGTTCGATGCGCTGGCCGCGGAACTTGATCTGGAAGTCGATGCGGCCCAGGTAGGCCAGTTCACCGTCGGCGGTCCATTTGACCAGGTCGCCGGTGCGGTACAGGCGCGTGCCGGGCGCGCCGAAAGGATTGGCCACGAAGCGATCCGAGGTGAGGTCGCTGCGGCGGTAGTAGCCGCGCGCCAGCTGCACGCCGGCCAGATACAGTTCGCCGGGGACGCCGATCGGGGCCGGGCGCAGGCGCGAATCCAGCACGTACACCTGGGTGTTCCACTCGGGCTCACCCATCGGCACGGCGGGGGACAGCTCGTCGGCCTCACGGTAGGTGACGGTGACGGCCGCCTCGGTGGGGCCGTACAGGTTGTGCAGGGTGGCGTCGCAGACGGCGCGGAAAGCGGTGACCGTCTCCACCGGGAACGCCTCACCGGCGACGAAAACATCACGCAGCGAGGTCAATTCGGCGGGTTCGGCATGCTCGGTGAAGACCGCGAGCATGGAGGGGACGAAGTCGGTCAGCGTGACACGGTGCGCGGCAATGGTTTCCGCCAGGTAGCGGGCGTCGCGGTGGCCGTCGGGGGTGGCCAGGACCAGGGTCGCGCCGACCCGCAGCGGCAGGAAGTAGCCCCACAGCGAGACGTCGAAGGTGGCGGGGGTCTTCTGGAGGTAGACGTCCGAACGGCCGATGCCGTATTCGGCCTGCATCCAAGCCATCTGGTTGGCGATGGCGCGGTGGCTGACCGCGACGCCCTTGGGCTTGCCGGTGGAGCCGGAGGTGAACAGCACGTAGGCCGGGTGCTCGGGGTGCACGGCGGCGAGGCGCTCCCGGTCGGTGACCTTGCCCGCCCGATAGCCGGAGAGATCGACCTCGTCCAGCCGGACCAGCGGCGCGGCATCGGTGTGGAAGCCGTCGGCGGCGGTGGTGAGCACCAGCTTCGGGGCGGCGGTCTCCAGCACGTTCGCGATGCGCTCGGCCGGATGGCTCGGATCCACCGGCACGTAGGCCGCACCGGCGCGCAGCACCGCGTACATGCCCACCACCAGCTCCACCGAACGCGCCATGGCGAGCACGACCAGGGATTCGGGGCCGACGCCCGCCGCGATGAGCAGGCGGGCCAGCCGGTCGGCGCGCTCGGAAAGCTCCGCGTAGGTGAGGGTCTGCTCGCCGGCGATCAGGGCGACGGCGTTCGGGGTGCGCTGCGCCTGGGCGTCGAAGCCGGCGTGCAGCAGGGTGTCGGCGACCTTCGCGCCGGTGGCGTTCCAGCTCTCCAGCACGTAGTCGAGCTCACCGAAGTCCAGCACCTCGATATCGCCGATGGCGCGGTCGGCGTCGGCGGTGGCGGCGGTCAGCAGGCGCAGGAATTTGGCCGCGAACTCGCGCACGGTCGGTTCGTCGAAAAGATCGGTGGCGTAGGTGAAGTCGACGCGGTAGCCCGAATCCTGTTCGGTAACCTCGAGATTCAGGTCGAACTTCGCGAAGTCCAGGTCGAAGTCGACCAGTTCGGCGTTCATGCCGGGCAAGGCCATCGCCGGGATGCCCTGGTTCTGCATGAACAGCGCGACCTGGAACAGCGGGTGCCGGTTGCGGGCGCGCACCGGGTTGAGCACCTCCACCAGGCGCTCGAACGGCACGTCGCGGTGGGCAAAGGCGCGCAGATCCCGTTCCCGGGCATGGCTCACCAGCTCGGCGAAGGACTGTTCGCCGCGGACCTCGGTGCGCAGCACCAGGGTGTTGACGAACATGCCGATCAGATCGTCCAGCGCCGCCTCGCCGCGACCGGCGACCGGGGTGCCGATGGCGATGTCCGTGGTGCCGGAGAGGCGGGCCAGCAGCGCCGCGAGCGCGGCATGCAACACCATGAACGGGGTGGCCTGGGTGCGGGCCGCGACCGCGTCCACGGCGGTCCGCAGTTCGGTGGAGATGGTGGTGGAGAAGCTCGCACCCCGGTAGCTCGACTCGGCCGGGCGCGGACGATCGGCGGGCAGCTCCAGTTGCGCCGGGAGATCGGCGAGTTCCGCTGTCCAGAAGGCGATCTGACGGGCCGCGAGGGAGGCGGCATCGCTTTCGTCGCCGAGCAGTTCGCGCTGCCACAGCGCGTAATCGGCGTACTGCACCGCGAGTGGTTCCCAGCCGGGAGCGCTCCCGGCCTGCCGTGCCGCGTACGCCACCACCAGATCCCGGACCAGCGGTCCGAGCGAGAAGCCGTCGGCGGCGATGTGATGCACCACCAGCACCAGCACATGATCGTTCGCGCCCAGGCGTAGCAGCCGTAGTCGGAGCGGCACCTCTGCGGCCACGTCGAAGCCGCGGGCGGCCGCCGCCAGCACGGTCGCGGCCAGCGACCGCTCGTCGATCTCCACCGGAGCGAGGTCGACCATATCGGCGTCGAGTTCGGGCAGCGCGCGGATCAGCTGCACCGGGCCGGTGGACAGCTGGGGGTAGTAGGTGCGCAGAATCTCGTGCCGGTCCACCAGATCGGCGATGGCCGCGCCCAGGGCCTCGGTGTCGAGGGCGCCGCGCAGGCGGATGGCGGCGACCACATTGTCCACCGCCGCGGCATCGAAACCAGTTGCGGTGGCGCCGGATTCGGAGTTGGCCAGGTGGTTGAGGAACCACATGCGCTGCTGCGCGGGTGAGAGCGGAATCACCTCGGGACGCGGACCGGACAACAGCGCGGGCACGGAATCCGTTGCGGCGGGCGCATTCTCGGCCAGTAGGGCGATGGCCGCCACGCTGGGACGCTCGAAGAAGTCGCGGACGTCCACCGCCACGCCCAGCGCGTCCCGGATGCGGGCGATGGCCCGGGTCGCGATCAGCGAATTGCCGCCGAGCATGAAGAAGTCGTCGTCCAGGCCGACCCGCTCCACGCCGAGCAGCTCGGCGAAAACGGCGGCGACCTCGATCTCGGCGGGTGTCGACGGAGCCCGGTACGCGGCGGTCGCATCGGCGAACACCGGGGCGGGCAGGGCCCGGCGGTCCAGCTTGCCGTGCACGGTCACCGGCATTTCGGCCAGCTCGACCAGCAGCGACGGCACCATATAGGCGGGCACATGCGCCCGCGCCTCGGAAAGCACTGCCGCGGCGTCGAATTCGGCTCCGCGCGCGGGCACCACGTAGCCGACCAGCGCCTGCTCGCCATTGTCGCGGGCGTGCATGATCACGGCGGCCTGCGCGACGGCCGCCGCTTGCAGCAGCGCGGCCTCGACCTCGCCGAGCTCGATGCGCTGACCGCGCAGCTTCACCTGGAAGTCGCTGCGGCCCTGGAACTCCAGCACATCCGGGCCGCCTTCGCGGGCGGGCGCCCAGCGCACCAGGTCACCGGTGCGATACATCCGATCACCGGACGGGCCTTCGGGATTGGCGACGAAACGGTCCGCGGTGAGGTCGGGACGGCCGTAGTAGCCACGGGCCAGCTGCGGGCCGGCCAGATACAGCTCGCCCACCACGCCGGGCGGCACCGGACGCAGATCCTCGTCCAGCACCAGCAGTTCGCACTCGTCGGCGGGTCCGCCGAGCGGCACCGACTCGATATCGGCGGCGGTCACCTCGTGAATGGTGACCATCACGGTGGCCTCGGTCGGGCCGTAGATGTTGTACAGGGTGGCGCCGCTGACGCTGCGGAAGTCAGCGGCGGTGGCGGCGGGCAGCGCCTCGCCGCCGGAGTACACGAAACGCATGGAATCGGAGATCCCGGCGGGGTCCAGCGCGGCCTCCGCGGTCAGCACCGACAGCATGGACGGCACGAAGAACGCGCCGGTGACCTGCGCGTCACGCATGAGACGCAGCAGGTACGCGGGATCGCGGTGGCCGTGCGGGGCCGCGATCACCAGACGCGCGCCGGACTGCAAGGTCCAGAACACCTCCCACACGGAGGCGTCGAAGGTGATGGGGGTCTTGAAGAGCATGGCGTCCGAGGCGGAGAGCTGGAGCCGGCGCTGCTCGGATTGGAAGAAGGTGGTGATCGAGCGGTGCGCCAGCGCCACGCCCTTGGGGCGGCCGGTGGAGCCGGAGGTGAACAGCACGCAGACCAGGTTGTCCGCGCCCGGCTGCGCCAGCTCCGGATCCTCGGCGGGCGACAGCAGCTGGCCGCTCTGCGCGGATTCGCCCGCGGTGCGCTCGAATTCGTCGATGCGCAGCACCGGGAGGGCGGTGTCGATCGCGGGCTGATCGGCGGTGGTGGTGAGCAGCGCTACCGGCGTGGCCACCTCCAGCAGGTAGGAGATGCGATCGGCCGGGTGGTCGGGATCGATCGGCACGTACGCGCCGCCCGCCTCCAGGATCGCGTACATGCCGACGAGCAGTTCGAACGAGCGCCGCACCGCCAGGCCGACCAGCACATCCGGGCCCACACCCAGCTCGCGCAGCCGGCGGGCCAGCACGGTGACGCGGGCCGCGAACTCGGCGTAGGTCAGTTGCGCGCCTTCGAATTCCAGCGCCACCGCGTCGGGGGTGCGCCGCACCTGCTCGCGGAACTGGGTGATCAGGGTCTCGACCGGGGCCAGCTTCGGATCCAGGATGCCGGAGGCGGCCAGCACCGCGTCATCGACCAAACCCTCCAGCACGGCGGTCAATTCGCCCTCCGCGCCGTCCATCAGCGCGGGGAAGCGGCCCGAGACCACCACCTGCACCAGCGCCTCGGGCTCCAGGGCTCCGCCCATCGCCTCGCTCAAGCCCGCGAGCTCGGCGGCCAGCACCCCGTAGCTGACGGTCTCGCCGCCGTACTCGAGCGCGGTCCGCCCGGCGTCCAGCTCGGCCACCAGCGGGACCAGGCCGGGCAGATCGCCGACTCCGTAAGCTCGTCGCAAGGCCGTGACGCGGCCGGTTCGGGTGGTAGCGATCGACTCTGCGTACTGCATCAGAGGATTCCTTCCGACGTGCTTTCCGAACGTGAAACCAGTTGCCGGGCTTGCGCTGCGAGCGTGCCCAGCACCTGAGACAGACCGGCCCCGCCGAGGGCGGTCAGAATGCCGGGCACCAATCCGGCGAGTGCGACGTTCACCAGGGCATCCGGCTTGGCCGCGGCACCCATGGCGCGAGCGGTGATGCCGATCTTGTCGGCGAGCGCGCGATAGGTGACGGTGTGATCGCCGTGGGTGAGGGCGATCGCTTCGGGGGCGAGCGCGGCGGCGGCCGCGATCAGGGTGGGCAGGTCGGCCTGTGCGGCCGCATCCGCCGGTGCGGGAGAGGATTCCGCCGCGGTACCGGAGCGGCGGTTGCGTTCCGCCGCCGTCCGGATGTCGATGGAGCGCACCGGAGCCGCGGGATCGGCCAGAACGGCCTCCAGCACCAGCAGCAAACGCCGCGCCAAGAGGTTGACGGTGTCCGCGCCGAAAATATCGGTGGCATAACCGAACCGCAGGTTCAGCCCGGCCACCCGGCCGGCGTCGTCACGACGTTCGACGCAGGTGAGCTGGAGATCGAACTTGGCTTCGGTGAGCTCGGCTTCCAGGGCCTCCACGGTCAGGCCCGGCAGCTCCACCGCTCCGGCCGCGATGTTCTGGAAAGCGAACATGACCTGGAACAGCGGGGTGATCGAACCGGACCGGGCCCGGCCCTCGGCCGCCAGCACCGCCTCCACCACGCGCTCGAACGGCACATCGGCATTGGCGAAGGCGGCCAGATCGCGATCCCGCACCTGGCGCAACAGGTCCTGGAAGGACAGTTTGCCGTCCACCTCGGTGCGCAGCACCACGGTGTTGACGAACATGCCGATCAGGTCGTCGAGGGCGCGTTCGCCGCGACCGGCGACCGCGACACCCATCGAGATGTCGCGCTGGCTGGAAACCTTGGCCAGCAGGATCGCGAAGGCGGCGTGCACGACGCCGAACAGGGTCGCGCCGTACTCGCGCGCCAGCGCCGACAACCGTTCGACGGTGGCATCGTCGATCGCGAAATCGACGGTGGCGCCGCGCATATCGCGTCGGGCGGGACGCGGGCGATCGGTCGGCAGCGCCAATACCTCGGGGGCGGCGGCCAATTCGTCGACCCAGAACTTCAGCTGCCGCGATAGCAGGCTGTCCGGATCGGTGTCGGAGCCGAGCACCTCGCGCTGCCAAGCGGCGAAGTCGCCGTACTGCACCTCGAGCGGCTGCCAGCCGGGAGCCTGCTTGGCGGCCCGAGAGGTGTAGGCCAGCATCAGATCCCGGGTCAGCGGCACCACCGAATAGCCGTCGGCGCTGATGTGGTGCACCACCACGACCAGCACGTGCTGATCCGGAGCCAACCGGAACAACCGAATCCGCACCGGCGGCGCGGCGGTCACATCGAAACCGGCGGTGACGACTTCGAACAGCCGCTCGTGAATTTCGCTCTCCGACACCGGAACCGGAATCAGCTCCAGGTCGAGCTCGTCGACGCCCAGCACCTGCTGCACCGGCTCGTCGTTCTTCTCCGGGTACCGGGTGCGTAGAATCTCGTGCCGCTCCAGCAGGTCCCGCAGGGCGGCATCCAGCGCGGGCAGGTTCAGCTCACCGGTCAACCGGATGGCGGCCGGCACGTTGTAGGCGCCCGACTCCGGATGCAGGCGGTTCAGCACCCACATGCGCTGCTGGGCAAGCGAAACCGGAGCGGGTCCGGTGTCCTGCCGCTTGGTCAGCGCGGGGCGCGGTTCGGAACGATCCGCGGTGGCCAGCCACCGCGCCAGCTCCCCCACCGTCGGCGCTTCGAAGATCGCCGCCACCGGCACCCGCACGCCCAGATCCGAGCCGAGCCGCGCCGCCAGCCGCGTCGCCATCAGCGAATTGCCGCCCAGCGCGAAGAAATCCGAGTCCAGACCGATCAGCCCACCCGTGGGAGAACCGGCGGCTGCTGCGAAGGCGAGGTCGGACACACCGCCGGCGGCCGCCGCGTGGGTGGCGACCGGCCGCGCGACCGCATCGCCGATGCCGATGACTTCGGCGAAGCAGGCGGCGACCGCGCGCTCGAGTTCGGTGCCGGGCTCGCGATAGGCCGCGGCGGCGAAGACGGGTCGCGGCAGCCGCGCCCGATCCACTTTGCCGTTGGCATTGAGCGGCAGCGCGTCCAGCACGGTGATCGCCGCGGGCACCATGTACTTCGGCAGTTCAGCCGCGAGCGCCGCCCGCAGCATCGCCGAAAGCTCTTCGCGCCGTGCTTCGGTGACGTCCGGCACCGCCGCGTAGGCGACCAGCCGGGCACCCGCATCACCGGCGGTGTGCGCGACCGCGACCGCCGCGGTCACCCCGGCCTGCTTACGCAGCGCCGTCTCGACCTCGCCGAGTTCGATCCGGAATCCGCCGATCTTCACCTGGAAGTCGGCCCGCTCCACGTACTCGAGCGTGCCGTCGGGCAGCCAGCGCACGATGTCCCCGGTGCGGTACATGCGCGCACCGGTGAACGGATCGGCGACGAACCGGTCGGCCGTCAGCGCCGCGCGCCCGTGATAGCCGCGCGCCAGCTGCGCACCCGACAGATACAGCTCACCGGGCACCCCGACCGCGACCGGATGCAGCCGGTTGTCCAGCACATACACCCGGCTGTTCCACGCCGGAGCACCGATCGGCACCGCCTGCGCATGCCGCTCCCGCACCTCGAACGAGGTGATGGAAACCGCGGCCTCGGTAGGGCCGTACAGATTGAAAAGCTTTGCGCCCTCGGCACTCCGATCGAGAAAATCACCGGCGGTCGCGGCGGGCAACGCCTCACCGATCGCCAGCACGGCGCGCACCGACGCGGGCAGCTCACCACCGGCGAGCAGCATGCCCAGCAGTGACGGCACCGGATGCAGCACGGTGACGCCGTGCCGCTCGATCACCGCGCGCAGCCGATCCGGATCGCGCTCGTCCCCGGCGGCCGTGACCACCAGGCTGCCACCGGAGGTCAGCGGCGACCAGAACTCCCACACCGAAAGATCGAAGGTGGCGGGGGTCTTGAGCAGCGCGCGATCCGCCGATCCCAGCGCGAAAGTGCTACGCAGCCACTGCAACTGGTTGACGATCGCGGCGTGCGGAACGGCCACGCCCTTCGGCTGCCCCGTGGATCCGGAGGTGAAGATGACATACGCCGCATGCTGCTCGCGCAGCGGACGCACCCGCTCGGCATCGGTGATCGGCGCGGCCGAGAACCCGCCCAACTCGAGCCGATCCACCTCGAGCACGGGCGCGGCGGCGTCGGGCGTTGCCGACAGGAACGGGACGCCATCGACCGATGTGGTGAGAATCAGTGCCGGACGGGCGGTTTCGAGGATGTAGGCGATGCGGTCGGACGGGTGATCAGGGTCGACGGGGACGTAAGCGCCGCCGGCCTTGACGATCGCGTGCATGGCGATGACAAGGTCGAGCCCGCGACGCATAGCGAGTACGACCCCGGTTTCGGGGCCGACGCCGGAGGCGATCAGGCGGCGGGCCAGCCGGTTCACCCGAGCGTCGAAATCGGCATAGGTGAGCACGGTTTCCCCGTGGGCGTCCAGGAGAGCGGGAGCGTCGGGCGTGCTCGCCACCTGGGCGTCGACCAGATCCGCGAGGGTCGCGGCGGGCACCGGATGCGCGGTGGCGTTCCACTCCTCGAGCATGCGGTGGCGCTGGTCCGCGCCGAGCAGGTCGATATCGCCGATGACGGTCTCCGGCGCTGCCGCAACGGTTTCCAGGACGCGGACCAAGGCGTCGAGGGTCTGCCGGGCGGTGGACTCGGTGAAGAGGTCGGTGGCGTAGCCGAGGGTGAGGTCCAGGCCGGTGGGGGCGCCGGTTTCGGTGTAGCGGTCCCAGGCGAAGAGGTGGAGGTCGAATTGGGCGATGTGGTTGTCGAATTCGATCGGGGCGACCGTCAGCTCCGGCAGGCGCAGTTCGGCCTGCTCGTAGTTCTGGAAGGAGAGGCCGACCTGGAAGAGGGGGTGGCGGGCCTGGGAGCGGACCGGGTTGAGCACCTCCACCAGGCGTTCGAAGGGGACATCGGCGTGCGAGAAGGCGGCGATGTCCGCGGTACGGACACGGGCCAGCAGCGCGGTGAACGGGTCCGCGGCAACGACTTCGGTGCGCAGCGCCAGGGTGTTGACGAACATGCCGATGACGTCGTCGAGTGCGGTGTCGCCGCGGCCCGCGATCGGGGTGCCGATCGCGATATCGGCGGTCCCGGACAGGCGCGCCAGCAGCGCGCTGTAGGCGGCGTGCACCACCATGAACAGGGTCGCGCCGTTGCGCCGGCCGAGCTCGGCGAGCCGGGCGTGCAGGCCGCCATCCACGGTCAGGTGAATCTGCTTGCCGCGCAGCGTCTGCCGCGCCGGGCGCGAGAAGTCGGCGGGCAGGTCGAGCTGGTCCGGCAGCCCGGCGAGGGTCTCACGCCAGTAGGCGAGCTGCTGGGCCGCGATGGAGGCGTCGTCGTCCTCGGAGCCGAGCAGGGCGTGCTGCCACAGCGCGTAGTCGGCGTACTGCACGGCCAGCGGAGCCCATGCGGGTGCGGCGCCGGACAAGCGGGCGGCGTAGGCGAGCATGAAGTCACGCACGAACGGGACCACCGAGGAGCCGTCCGCCGAAATATGGTGCAGCACACCGGCGAGCACGTGTTCGCCAGAGAACTCACCGGCAGCGTCGAGCACCCGCAGCAGTTCCACGCGGACCGGCACCTGGGTGGTGACGTCGAACGTGGTGGTGAGGATCTGCGGGATGCGCTGGGCCAGTTCGGGTTCGGTCACCTCGGTGACAGTCAGGCCCGAGAAGACCTGTGCGACCGGAAGAATCACCTGGGCGGGTCCCTGCGGGGTCTCCGGGTAGACGGTGCGCAGCGTCTCGTGCCGCTCCAGCACATCGGCGAAGGCGGCATCGAGCGCATCCACGTCCAGCGCGCCGGTCAGGCGGAGCGCGACCGGCAGGTTGTAGGCGATGGATTCGCGATCGAAACGGTTGATGAACCACATGCGCTGCTGCGCGGGCGAGAGCGGCAGCCGCTGCGGGCGCTCCCCCGCGACCAGTGCGGGCCTTGCGGTTTCGCCGATGCCGGCATCCAGGCGGGCGGCCAGACCGCCCACCGTGGCGTCTTCGAAGAGCAGGCGCACGCCGACGGTGGTGCCGAGCAGCGAACCCATGCGGGCCACCGCCTTGGCGGCCACCAACGAGCTGCCACCGAGCTCGAAGAAGTCGTCGTCCACGCCGACCCGGTCCAGACCGAGCACCTCGGCGTACACCCCGGCCACCAGTTCCTCGGTGACGGTGCCCGGGCGGCGGTAGGCCGCTCCTTCGAACACCGGCTCGGGCAGCGCCCGCCGATCCAGTTTGCCGTTGGCGGTGAACGGGATCTCGTCGAGCACCACGAAGGCGGCGGGCACCATGTACGGGGCCAGGCGACCGGCGAGGCCGGCCTTGACCGCCGCCACATCCAGGTCGGCGTCATCGCTGACCAGGTAGGCGACCAGCTGGTCACCGCGCAGCTCGTGCCGGTGCAGCAGTACCACGGCCCGCCGCACCTGCGGCTGCTCGGCCAGCGCCGATTCGATCTCGCCGAGTTCGATCCGGTAGCCGCGCAGCTTGACCTGGAAGTCGTTGCGGCCCAGGCACTGCATGGAGCCGAATCCGGTCCAGCGCATCAGGTCGCCGGAGCGGTACATGAGTTCACCGGGCGCCCACGGGCAGGCGACGAAGCGCCCCGCGGTCAGACCGGGCTGGCCGCGGTAGCCGCGCGCCAGCTGCGGCCCGCCGATGTACACCTCGCCGACCGTGCCGACCGGCACCGGGCGCAACCGGTCGTCGAGCACCCACTCGTACACGCCCGCGAACGGCGGGCCGATGTGCAGTTCGTCGGTGACCGAGTAGGGGTTCGCCGCCTGCGATACGCAGGTGGTCTCGGTGGGCCCGTAGACATTCACGAAATCGCGTCCGGCCGCGGCCCAGCGCCGGGCCAGCTCGACCGGGCAGGGCTCGCCGCCGACGATCGCCACGCGGGTATCGGGCGCTTCGAGCGGATCCACCGTGCCGAGCGCCGACGGGGTCATGAAGGCGTGCGTAACCCGGTGGGTGCGCAGCACTTCCGTCAGCTCCGCCCCCATGGTCGCGTGCGGCGGCGCGATGACCAGCGTGGCCGCCGAATCGATGGCCATGGCGATCTCGCCCACCGAGATGTCGAACGCGGGCGAGGCCACGTGCAGCACCCGCGCGGTCCGGTCGAGGAAGAAGTGCTCGGTCTGCCCGGCCGCGAAGGACGGGATGCCGGCGTGGGTGATCATGACGCCCTTGGGCAGGCCGGTCGAGCCCGAGGTGTAGATGCAGTAGGCCAGGTTCGCGGGGTGCAGCGGGCGCACCCGCTCCTCGTCCGCGACCGGGCCGGCGGCGAATCGTGCGGTCTCACCCTGGAATTCGGCGTCGTCGACCACCAGCCAGGTCACCGCGGCGGGCAATCCGTTCGCCACGGCGGCCACGGTGAGCCCGTACGCGGCTCCGGAATCGGCGACCATGCGCTCGATGCGGTCGGCCGGATATGCCGGATCGACCGGCGCCCAGGCGGCTCCCGATTTGGTGATCGCCCACACCGCCAGAATCCACTCCAGCGAACGCGGCATACCGACGGCGACCAGATCGTCCGCGCCGACGCCGCGCTCGATCAGCAAACGCGCCAGGCGATTCGAGGACAGGTCGAGCTCGCGGTAGCTGATCTCGCGGGCGCCGTCGACGACCGCGATGCCGTCGGGATTGGCCGCGACCGCCGCGGCCAGCAGGTCCGGCAGGACCGCACCGGTCTGTACCGCACCGCCGGAACGTGTAGTCAGGTCGGCGTATTCGGCGTCGGAGAGCAGCGGCAGCGTATCGAGCACGACATCCGGGTCACCCGTGACAACCGTGAGGAACCGCTCGAAACGGGCGGCGAAGACGTCAATAGTGGCGGGGTCGAACAGATCTAGCGCGAATTCGATCTCCGCGTTGATCCCCGCCGGTGCCGGACCTTCCCCGGGACCGGCACCGACGAAGCTTTCGGTGACCGCGACCGAAAGGTCGAACTTGGTCACTCCGGTGTCCAGCGTACCCGCCGTGGCAAGCAATCCGGGCAGTTCGACACTGATATTCCCGGAGGCGGTGAACGACAGGGCAACTTGGAACAACGGGTGCCGGGATTGCGAGCGGGGCGGATTCAGTGTCTCGACGAGCTGTTCGAAGGGGACGTCGGCGTGCGCGAATGCGGCGAGATCGATATCGCGGACCCGGCGCACGAATTCGCGGAATCCGAGCGTGCCGTCGACCTCGGTGCGCAGCGGCAGGGTGTTCACGAACATTCCGATGAGGTCATCGAGTTCGGGCGCGCCGCGGCCGCCGACCGGAGTACCGATCACAATGTCGGATTCGCCCGACATGCGGGAAATCAATACCGCCAACGCGGCGTGTACGAGCATGAACGTCGAAACACCCTCGGCCCGGGCGGTTTCGGCGATGCGCGCGTGCAGTTCCGCCGGGAGTTCGAGCAGGCGCTTGCCGCCGCGGCCGGTGGCCACCACCGGACGCGGGCGGTCGCCGTTGAGCTCGAGCTGGTCGGGTGCACCGGCGAGGGTCTGCCGCCAGAAGTCCAATTGGGTGGCGAGCAGCGAGGCGGAGTCGGTGGCCTCGCCCAGCCGATCACGCTGCCAGAGTGTGTAATCGGTGTATTGCACCGGCAGTGCGGGCCACGCAGGCGACTCTCCGGCGGCCCGCGCGACATAGGCCCGCATGAGATCGCGAGCCAGGATCGGCAGCGAAAGACCGTCGGCGGCAATGTGATGCAGCACCATGGCGAGGGCGTAGCGCGGTTCCCCGAGCGAAACGGAACTACTCGGTACGAAATCGGGGGCGGCCTCCAGCACCGTGAAAACCTCCGCCCGGAACGGGATCTCGGCGGCCAGATCGAAGCCGCGGCCCGCGAGGGCGGTCAGTGCGGCCTCCAGTTCCGGGCCATCGGTGACCACCCGGTGCGATACCAAATCAAACTGTTCGGTCAGTTCAGCGATCGGCAGCACGCGCTGGAACGGCTGCCCCTCCGCACCGGACGGGAAGACGGTGCGCAGAGATTCGTGGCGCGCCAGCACATCCGCGACCGCCGCGCGCAACGCCGGCAACTCCGCCGCGCCGCGCAGGCGGACCACGAACGGCATGTTGTAACCGGCATCGGTGGTGTCGAAATGGTTCAGGAACCAGATGCGCTGCTGCGCCGGGGACAACGGCACGAACTCCGGGCGGTCCGCACCGTGCCGCGGCACCAGCGGCAGCGCATCCGAAGCGGCGTCGGCATCCAGGAATTGCGCATCGATGACGGCGGCGAGTTCGGCGACGCTGGTGGCCGCGAACATCTCGCGCACGGTCAACCGGCAGCCGAGTTCGGCATTAAGTCGCGCCGCCACCTGCGTCGCGATCAGGCTGTTGCCGCCGAGCGCGAAGAAATCGTCGGTGCGCCCGACCCGCTCGGCCTCGAGGGTCTCACCGAATACCCGGGCCACGGCGCGCTCGACCACCGTCTCCGGCTCTTCGTAGCGCGCGGCCGCCCGCACCGGCGCGGGCAGCGCGGCGCGGTCCAGCTTGCCGGAGGCATTGAGCGGCAGCGCATCCAGCACCACGAAGGCGCTGGGCACCATGTAGGCGGGCAGAGCGCGCGCCGCGATGGCCCGCAGGCGGGTGTCGTCGACGGGGGTGTGCGCCACCACGTAGGCGACCAGCTGGTCTTCCCGCACGATCACCACCGCGCGCTCGACCTCGGCCAAATCGCCCAGCACCGACTCGATCTCACCGAGTTCGATGCGCAGGCCGCGCACCTTCACCTGGAAATCGGTCCGGCCCAGATACTCCAGCTCGCCGTCCTCGGTCCAGCTCACCAGATCGCCGGTGCGGTACATGAGCTCACCGGCGGCATACGGATTCGCGACGAACCGCTCGGCCGTCAGGCCCGGTCGCGCCACGTAGCCCCGGGCGAGCTGAACCCCCGACAGATACAGCTCACCCGGGGTACCCACGGGAACCGGTCGCAGACGTGCGTCGAGCACGTACAACCGGGTGTTGAACACCGGCGCGCCGATCGGCACGGACCCGGTGTCGGCGGCCGTCACCTCGTGGAAGGTGACATCGACCGCGGCTTCGGTGGGGCCGTAGAGATTGTGCAGCCTGGCCCCGGTCAGCGTACGCAGCCGCTGGGCGGCCGGACCCGGCAGCGCCTCGCCCGAGGCGAAGACGTGGCGCAGCGAGGCCAGGTCAGCGGCGCGCTCGGCATCCAGCCCGGTGAGGAACACCTCGAGCATGGACGGCACGAAATGCGCGACCGTCACGCCGTACTCGGCGATGGCGGCACGCAGGTAGGCCGGATCGCGATGACCGTCCGGCTGCGCCAGCGCCAGCGTCGCGCCGATCTGCAACGGCCAGCAGAACTCCCACACCGAGACGTCGAAGGTGGCGGGGGTCTTCTGGAGCACCACGTCGGCGGCGGTCAGCTCGTAGGTGCGCTGCATCCAGACCAGGCGGTTGACGATGGCGGCATGGCTGACCGCCACGCCCTTGGGACGACCGGTCGAGCCCGAGGTGAAGATGACGTAGGCGGTGTTCGCCGGGCGCAGCGGGGACCGGCGCTCGGTGGCGGCGATCGGCGCGGCGGAGCGGGTACGCAGGTCCAGCTCGTCCAGGCATACCGCCGGAATCGTGTCCGCGGGACGATCCGCGGTCACCGTCAGAACCATTGCCGGAGCGGCGGTTTCGAGAATATGCCGGGTGCGCTCCACCGGGTGATCGGGATCCAGCGGCACATAGGCCGCACCGGCGGCCTGCACGGCGTACATGGCGACCACCAGCTCCGGCGACCGCCGCAGGTGCAGCGCGACCAGGTCTTCCGGGCCGACGCCCTGTGAAATCAGATGCCGGGCAAGCTGATTCACCCGGGCCGACAGGCCCGCGTAGTCCAGGTCCGGTTCACCTGCGAACCGCAGCGCGGTCGCTTCCGGCGTGCGCGCGGCCTGCGCCTCGAACATCGAGACCAGCGTCGCGCCGGTGTCCAGCGCACGGGCGGTGCTGTTCCAAAGCCGCAGCACCACTTCGCGTTCCAGCTCGGTGCTGACATCCAGGCTCGCGATGGGCGTGGCCGGATCCAGCTCGACGAGGCGCTCCAGGAAGCGCAGGAAACGGGAATGATGCCGGGTCAGCTCGCTGGCGCTGTACAGATTCGGGTTCACCTCGAAATCCAGGTGCACGCGATCGTTGTCGCCGTAGAAGACATTGAGGCTCATGTCCTCGATGGGCCCGGTCGACATGATGTGCAGCCGCCCGCTGATCTCGCCGAAGTCCAGGCGATTGTGGAAGAGCATGATGTTGACCATCGGCCCGTACAGCGCCCGGGAGGCCGGACGGCCTTCGCGCTCGGCGTCGTCGCGGCGAATGTCCTCGTGCCGGTAGCGCTGATGCCGCAGCGCGCCGGAGACCTCCACCCGCATGGCCGTCAGCAGATCCGCCCAGCTGGTGCCGGCATCCAGGGACAGGCGCAGCGGGACGATATTGGAGAGCATGCCGACCGAGCGCCGCATGACCGCGGTGGTGCGCGCCGTCACCGGCAGGCTGATCACCACCTCGTCCTTGCCGGTCATCAGGCTCAGGTACGCGGCGAAACCGGCCAGCACCACCACCGGGAGCCCGGAATCACTCTGCGCGCCAACGGCTTCGATGCGTTCTTGGAGGCGGGCCGGCAGCGCGCTGCCGTACACCCGGTTGCCCGCGCTGCGCGGCGCGGTGCGGGTATTGAGGGTGGTGGAGCCGTCCAGGCCGCGGGTGCGCTCGGCCCAATAGGTGCGATCGCTCTGGAACCGGGTGCTCTCGCGGTACTCGAACTCGCCCGCCACGATCTCCTGCGGCGTGCCCACCTTCACCGTCTCGGGCGTCTCGCCGCGCTGTAAAGCGGTGTAGCGCTTGGCCGTCCACTGCATGACCGTCATGGCGGCATAGCCGTCGCCGACGATGTGATGCGCGCGCACGAACCAGAACCAGCGCTGCTCGGCCACCTTGATCAAGGTGGGCGCGAAGAGCAGATCGGTCAGCAGGTGTACCGGGCGGGCCAGCTCGGCGCGCATCCATTCATGCGCCGCCGCAACGGGATCCGCCTCGCCGGTCAAGTCCAGGTAGCCGTGGTGGGAGCGCTGGTCGGACTCGTCCAGGTACTGGAACGGCTGCCCGTCGATCTCGATGAAGCGCAGCTGCGAGGAACGCCAGACCTGCACGCCTTCCTCGGAGACGCGCAGCAGCAGCTCCACGTCGAAGTCGCCCCGAATGTCCACGTACTGGGCCATATTCACCGGCACATCCGGTTCCAGCAGCTGCGCGTACCAGAGACCGACCTGCGCGGGGCCGAGCGGGAAGGGCTCGGTAGCACCCGGCGGGAGTGCCACGGAGCCGGTAGGCGGTGCGCCGACCGGCCGCGAAACCTCTTCCGGAACGGGCTTCCCCAACTCGGTACGGTGCACCAGAGCCTCCCTTGCTCTCACGAAATACTGTGTGGCCCAGCGTTTTCAGGGAGCACGAAATAGACCTGAGGTGCCGGGCGGACCGGCACCCAGGCCGCGGTAAACCGCACTGCCCCTGGGTGATTCGACGAATGCGCGACGTCCTCCGAGACGTACGCGCGGCTGATCAAACTAGTGCGCGAAACCGGCCGGGCCCTCGCTTGCGCCGACCGCGATGCGGGTGCCTCCGGGCCATCCGCATCCGAGTTGTGCTGCTCCGAATTCCTCCAACTTCACCGCTGCGGCGCGATCCCCGGCCGGGGCCCGAAATCGTGCCGGTGTTGCCTGCATCACAGGGATGCCGTCCATGCATTGCGAAGACTAGGCGGTCGGTGAATAAAACGGAACTTTTTCCCTAAAAAAAGTTGGACGAGCGTCTAGTTGGTTGAGAGGAGCGCGCCCGACGCGGGAGAAATGTGGGTGTGACCACATGACAGGGCGGCGGTGTGACCGACCGCACTTTCTGATGCGCAGACTATGAGTCGAAACGTTGCATCTGCGTTGCATCGGCGCCGAGGCGGCGATCGAGCACGCGAATCTTCGCTTCGATCTGCGCATACAAGGGTGAGTCCCGGTCAACGGTGGCGCGATAGACCGCCCACGCGGCCGCGTCGTCGCGCCCTTCCGCACCGGCCGTCCACCGGCTCAATACCGAAGCGTCACTGGAACGCAGCACCGCGGTCCGCAGGCGCACGCGCAATTCATCTCTTATGTCTATAACTCCCGGCGCATTCGAACGCGGCAGGACCGGACCCGAATACAGGCGCACGGCGGTATCGACATCACCGGAATCCAGGGCGGCGCGCAAAGCCTCCACATCGGTGGCGATCGGCACCCGCAAGCGGTAAGGGCGCGAGCCGAACACATTCGGGCCCACCACCGACCGGAGCCGGGACATGGCGGCGCGAATGGTGGCGTTGTCCAGATCGGCGTCGTCGAGCAGCAGCGCCAGGTGATCGGCGGACAGGCCCTCCGGATGCTCGGCCAGCAGCAGCAGGATCTCGGCGTGCCGCTGCGACAAGGGAACTCGCTCCCCCGCCACCGTCAGCTGCGGCTGCCCCAGGCCCAGCACCTCCAGCCCGAGCCGCTCCGGCGCGGGCGCGTCGACGCCGGAACGCCGATCCTGGCCCGAGCGGACCGCCGCCAGCAGCAGATCCATCTCCGCCGCGGTGGCGGCCGCCTTGACCAGCGCCAGGATCTCCGGGCGCGCCACCCGCACGCCGCCCGCGATCATCAGCACGCCCACCAGGCGGCCGTCCGGATCGTGAACGGGCGCAGCGGCTCCCGTGATCTGGTGCATGCGATGCAGGAAGTGTTCGGGGCCGTGGATCCAGGCAGCCCGGCCGGTGCGCACCACCAGGCCGACGGCATTGGTGCCGACGCGGCGCTCACTCAGGTCGTTGCCCTCGCGCAGCCCGGCATCGGACGCGGCTTGCACGCGGTCCGCGGTGCCGTGCACCGAGAGCACCCGACCGAATTGGTCGGCGACGACGACGATGAGACCGGTGCTGGTGGCATCGCGCAGCAGCAACTTGTCGACCAACGGCATCACCGCCGCGATCGGATGCGCGTCGCGATAACGCTCCAGATCCGCGCCGCGCAGTCCGCGACCGTCTCCGTCATCCAGGGGATCGACCCCGCCGCGTAGGGTGCGCAGCCACGATTCGAGCACCATCGGGCGCAGCAAACCTGCGAGCTGTCCCAATTGCTCGCCGCCGACACTCAAATACCCGTGGGCTTGAGCGGCATAGGCCTCCAGCGCGCCGAGCTGCGAGCCCGGTTCCACGCCGTTTTGCTGCGGGTGCCCCCCACCTGCGAGATTGCTGACCATTTGCCTTTCTTTCCGCCCCAAAGGGTACCGGTGGGGGTACCCCGGATTGGCGGAAGCCGAACGTTTGTCCCGCAGGTCACACCTCGACGGGAACCCCACGAAATGTGAGCTACGCAGCAATTTCTTAAACAGAAGCGATTCAGTTGACTGCTCGTGCCGCCTGCACAACTACTCCGGCCACGCCTTGGACAAGGTGCCCGACGTGCGGATTCAATTGGGCGGCAAGGTCGGTCGCAGCGAGGCGAAACTCCGCAGCCGAGCCGCTCCCCACCACAGGCCCGAGCCGTAGGCGACATCGTCCAAGCGTTTGCAGAGCAGATACCGGGCCGGATCCAGGCCGCCCTGTTCGCGGTGAATGAACCAGTCGGCCAAGCCGTCCGCCACCGCCATGGTGATAGCCAGCTGGCGAATGCGGCGCGAGCACAGCACCCCCAGCAGGGTCACCGGCCAATAGTGGCGGCACAGCGCCGAAGCCAGCCGCCAGACGCCGCCGGAGAAGCCGCGTGCCATATATATGGCGGAGACCCGGGTCGGATTGTCCAGTTCGGCGAAGACGCGGCGCAGCCGGAACAGGGTCGCCACCAGGGTGATCAGACCACCCAGCGCACCCCAGCGGGTGAGGGTGCCGAAGAGCAGCGCGGTCACCGCGGTCCAGATCGGCATCGACAGCGGGGCCGCCATCCCGGCGTGCCGCCGGCCGAGCGGCGCGACGCCGGTGCCGTGGGTCACCTTGTGCGCGAACCATTTCCGCAACGAGACCGGGTTGCTGTGAGCGACCCGGGCCGCCGGCTCGTAGCGCAGCCGCCAGCCGGCGCTGTCCAATCGCCAGCACAGATCGATATCCCCGCCCGCGCCCATGGATTCGTCGAAACCGCCCGCGCCGAGCAACGCCTGGCGGCGCACCAGCAGCGCGGTGCTCGGCACATACGGCACCGGGCCGTGCGCCTGCACCGCCGACTCGCGCCGGCCGCGATGCAGCGAACCGCGGGTGTGCTCATAGCGGGCGAGCATGGTCGAATCCGGATCCATCGCCAGGATGCGCGGGGCCACCAGCGCCACCTTCGGATCGCTGAAATGGCCGAGCATCACCTCCAGCCAGCCGATGCGCGGCACCACATCCGGGTCCAGGAAGGCCACGAATTCGGTTGCCGCGGCCCGCAGTCCGAAATTGCGGGCCGCCGCCGGGCCGTGCCGGTGGTCGCGGCGCAGCACCGTCACCCGGCAGCGATTCACGCGCGCCGACGGCACGCTGACCGGTTTGTCCGAGCCGTCGTCCACCACGAGCACGGTGTGCCCGCGCAGCGCGGAGAGCAATCGATGCAGGCCGGGGGTGTCGTTGTACACCGGGACGATGATGGTGACGTCCTCCACGGCGGGCAGCAGACGCGGACGCGGGTTTGCCACACCGGAATCGAGCAGGCGTCTGGCTACCTTGGCCGACGTAGGGTCGGTCACCTCGAGGTACCCGTCACCGATCAAGGCCGCAGCTTCCGGAGCGAGGCGTAGCAACCGCGTCGGCGAACCACCGACCAGGAAACGTCCACCGGAGTATGTGCGCACCCTGGGATCGATTCGCACCCCGAAACCATCGGGAAGGCGATCATGGCGCATTCCTGGAATGCTAGGTCAGCCAACACGCGGCAATCATGATTGGCGCGCCGCCCGCTATCCGGATCGTCCGGTAATCCGCGGCAGCGCACCCGCAGCGGGACCGGCGCGGGGCGCGGCGCTCTACACTTCGGTGGGAAATCCAGCAGGTGAACAGGCAAGGGACGGAAAACCGCCCCGCGGTGGCCGAGGTGGCATGGGAGTCGGACGTATGCAGACAAGCGGGGGCGGCAACACCCTCTCGGAATCCGAGATCGTCGAAGCCGCGCTGCGAGTGGTTCGTCAGGACGGCGTGGAGAAACTCTCCATGCGCCGGCTCTCCCGCGAACTCGGAGTTTCGCCGATGGCCCCCTATTACTACGTCGCCGACAAGCGCGAGCTACTCGACCTGGTCGCTACCGCCGCCCTGACCGGAGTCCGCAAGCCCCCACCGGAATTCGGCTCGTGGCAAATGCGGCTGCGGGATCTCATCGACCAGATCGACGAGAAATTGCGCAAGCATCCGGGGCTCGGCGACGTGCTGATCGAGCAGTTGCTGAGCAAACAGCTGGATCTGATCGCGGCCGTGATGGAGATACTCTTCGACGCCGGGTTCGACGAGCGCAATGTGCTGGCGTCCTACGCGACCATCCACACCTATCTGTTCGGGCGCTCGAAGGTGAACCCGCGCGATCGCACCGCGCTGCACGACCGGGTGCTGCCCGAAGCGGTGGAGCGGGCCACCAAACATATGGCGGACCTGCGTGGGAAATACTCTTACGACTTCTCCATGGATGTGCTGATCGCCGGACTCGAGGCTCAGCTTGTCCGGCAGCGAGACAGCCACGTATAGTGAAACTAGAACACGTTCTAGTTTGGGTAAGCCGTACCGGCCACGCCGGGTTCGAGAGGACACTATGACCACCGTCGACGTACCGCAGAGCTCACGATCGGCCGTGCTGCGGGTCTCCGCGGTCATCAACGAGACGGCCGACGCCTGTTCACTGGTATTCGACGTGCCCGAGGAACTGCGCGAACGCTTCGCATACACCCCCGGCCAATTCCTGACGCTGCGGATTCCGAGCGAGCTGACCGGATCGGTGGCACGCTGCTATTCGCTGGCGAGCTCGCCGCACACCGACGACAAGCCCAAGGTCACCATCAAGCGGACCGTCGACGGGTACGCCTCGAACTGGGTGTGCGACAACGTCAAAGCCGGGGACGAGCTCGAAGTACTGCCGCCCTCAGGGGTTTTCACACCCAAGAAGCTGGACGAGAACCTGTTGCTCTTCGCGGCTGGCAGCGGGGTCACGCCGGTCATGTCGATCCTGAAATCGGCACTGGCGCGGGGCAACGGCCGCATCGTGGTGGTGTACGCCAACCGCGATCACGACAATGTCATCTTCGCCGCCGAACTGCGGGAACTCGCGGACAAGCATCCGCAGCGGCTGGCCGTCATCCACTGGCTGGAGCATTTGCAGGGGCTGCCGACCGCCGACGCCCTGGCGACGCTGACCGCGCCCTACACCGAATACGAAGCGTTCATGTGCGGGCCGAAGCCGTTCATGGATCGGGTGCACGACGCACTGGCGCAGAACGGCGTGCCGCGCAATCGGACTCACGCCGAGGTGTTCAATTCGCTGTCGGGCGATCCGTTCGCCGAGGTGGCCCCGGCGGAAATCAGCGCCGAGGAAGAGGCCGATGCGGCGACCGTCGAGGTCGAACTCGACGGGCAGACGCACGAAATGAACTGGCCGCGTAGTCAGACGCTGGTCGACATCATGCTCTCCAAGGGGCTCGACGTTCCCTACTCCTGCCTCGAGGGTGAATGCGGTTCGTGCGCATGCACCGTGCTCGAAGGGACCGTCGAAATGGAGAACGCCGAAATCCTGGATCCCGAGGACATCGCCAACGGCTACATCCTCGGATGCCAGGCGCGGCCGGTGACCGACCACCTCAAGATTCAGTTCTAGTAAGCGCCGAAGACGTTGTCGATCGACCCGTAGCGGTGCGCCGCGTAGTTGCACGCGGCGGCGATATTCGCTACGGGATCGTAGATGTCCCAGGAGGTTCCGTCGACGTGGTACGCCTGGAAAGTCGGGTCGATCACCTGGAGTAGACCCTTGGACGGGATACCCGCCGCGGCATTCGAGTCGTAGAGGTTGATCGCCTGCGGGTTACCGCCGGACTCCCGCATGATGTTGCGGAAAATGCCTTCGTAGCTGCCCGGAATGGCGCGCTGGTTCATCACGTAGATGGCATTGCGAATCCAGCCGTCGAGATCGTTCCCGAAGACCGGCGGCAGCAGGCCCGAATACGGGGCCGGGAGCTGCTGCACCAGTTGCTGGACCTGATCCTGCTGCCCCTTCGGCAGGGATTGCTGCCACTGCCCGGCGGTTTGCTGGAACTGCTGGGCAGGTTGCTGGAGCTCGACCGGAACACCCGGCAGCTCCGCGGCGGCCTGGCCGGTGGTGCAGACGATGGCGGCGGCGATCAACGCCGAGGACGGCAGAACAAGCAGTTTTCTCAGAGACATAGCGCATTTCGGCAGCGCAGGACCCCGCGGCGGGCACCCCACGATGCTCGCCGATACGCTGCTGGGTTGTGAATTGGGTTGTGGGCGAACGGGATCCGGGGCTGACGGGGATCACCGCTCATACGCGCCACAACTCACGGGGCCGGACGCATGACCACTGGGGCTGATCACAGAATGATTGCGGAAAGTTAACGTAAACTGAATACGAGATGAACAAATGGGGTTTCCGGGCGTGTCAGCAGGGCTTGGTGCCTCGATTCGTGCATTGACCAGGCATTTGCCGCATAACTGCGGGATCGGTCACTTCGCGCGGTAGTGCGTGCGCTCTTCGACAGTCAGCTGCTCGGTCGCGTAGCTGAGCGCGGTCCGGCCCATCTCGGCGGCATGGACGTCCAGGAACGCGGTCAGCTGCGCCCGGTCCACCCGCTTGCCGATCTCGCGCAGCATCCAGCCGACGGCCTTCTGGATCAGATCGCGCCGATCCGGCAACAGCAGCTCGCACAGTTCGAGCGTGGTGCCGGTGTCGCCCGCCTTGATGAAAGCGAACGTGGTCAGCAGGGCCACCCGCCGCTCCCACAGCGACTCCCGCGCCGCCAGCTCGAACAGCAGCTCGCGAGGGCGCTCGAGCAGCCAGGGGCCGAGGATGAACTCGGCCGAGGCATCGACCAGATCCCAGTTGTTGACCCGGCCCCGCCGCACCGCCGCCAGATACCGATCGACGATCCGCTGCTGCAACTCCGGATCCGGGCCGCGCTTGCCGAGCGCCTTCGCCATCCGGGCGTTCAGGATCACCAGCCCCGCCAGCCGATGCTCGTGCACCGCACTGTCCAGCAACTTGTCGATCTCCGAAAGGTCCAGCTCCGCAAAGCCTTTCGCGACCTTCCGGGTCGCCGGTACCCGCACCCCGATGAACACGTCCCCCGCGCCGTACTCCCCCGGTCCCGTCTTGAAGAAACGTTGCAAGTGCACCGCATCAGCGGGGTCCGACACCTTCGCCAACTCCGCCATCACCGCGGCCGCCGTCTGCTCCACCCCACCATGATCGGCCACCCCACCGACACGCCCGCACTCCCACGCCGCGCCACGCCGCATCCGGTAATGCCGCCTCGGCAGGTCCCGATGCCCCCGACATCGGACGCGCACCCCGCGCAACCCCGGACCTGGAGCGACAGTGCACCTTCGATCTCGCAGGCGCGTCACCACCAGCCTCCTCGCCGCCCTTCTCGGTGCGATCACCCTGACCGGCTGCGCCCCGCACACCACCCCCGGCCGAGCCATCCCCGCGACCGTATCGGCCCGGGCCACCACCACTTCCGCGCCCGCAACGCTGGAACCGGCATCGGCGCCGGACCTACCCGTCACCACCATCGTTCCGGTCGCGGCACCACCCATCGCGACCGATCCGGCGACCACGCCGCCACCGGCCACACCCGTCGAGCAGGCCGCTCCCAGCACCGCTCCCCCGGTAGTCGCCGCACCGAAAGCCATTGCGGCAGAGACAGAAGCCGGCCGGTCCGCTGAACCGCCGGCGACCACCACCGAACCGGCAGCGGCGCAACCGGCCGAATCTCCGGCCGCCACCACCGAACCCGCCCCGGAGCCGACCACACCGTCGACGACGACCACCCCACCGGCACCGGCCGAGCCGCCCACCGCGACCCAATCCGGCTGCGGCAGTGGCTATTACCGCAATGCGAGTGGCAATTGCGTGCACGATCCCGTCACCGCCGCGGCGGCCCCACCCGGTGCGACGGCGCAATGTGGCGACGGCACCTACTCCTACAGCCAGACCCGCAGCGGCACCTGCTCCCACCACGGCGGCGTGTCCCGCTGGCTGTAGCCCCCGGGAAGTGGCGAGACGCGGTTACGCGCAATCGACTTCATCTGCTGTGCGCACACAGAGAACGAAGGGCCGATACCGGCACCGGTCGGGCTGACCCTGGATGGCATCGAGAAGACGGATACCTAAGTGGGACAGGCGGTTACGGCTGTCCGGATCACTGCGGGGGAATCGGCCGAAAGATGGCGCGGCGGCGGGCTTTTCATCCGGCCTCGGCGATATCCTCCGATTTCGGGGGCGTTTCGGATCTCGGCTGGTCGCCGTCGTAGCAGGCGGCGATGAGGTCGGCGGCCGCGTGGCGGGTGCGGCGGGCGGCGCGGGCCAGTTCGGAGACGGTGATATCGCCGGCCTCGGCGCGTTCGGCCGCGGCTTCCAGTTCGTGGCTGGCGATGAGTAGACGGGTGATCTCGGGCCACCGGACCGACGCTGCTCCTGGCTGGCCAACAGTGAATAGCATCAGGCGGTTTCACCCGCTGCGCGTAGCAGCATCTCTCCGAAGACGCGCATCTGATCGGCGCCGCCGTACCAGGCGGTCACCAGGTCCACCGCGGCGTGGCGGGTGCGACGGGCGGCGCGGGCCAGCTCCGAGACGGTGATATCGCCGGCCTCGGCTTGCAGGGCGGCAGCTTCGAGGTCCTGGCTGGCGACCAGCAGGCGCATGATCTCGGGCAGGCCGATCGAGGCCGAACCCGGCTCGCGGAATTCGGTCAGCGACGGGGGCGGGGTCGAATTCTCCTGGGCGCGTGCGCTTTCCCTGGCGGCTCGACGAGTCCTGGGCGGATCGCCCGCTGCGCGGCGCGGCACGGCCGCGGACTCCGAAACCAGACGCTCGGACGACAATTCGGATTCTCCCGTTCGATCCGGCGAAGTCTCGGACTCCGGTGCATCCCGGCGCGGCTCGGAGGCCACCGCGCGACTGGACGAAAACGTCTCGGCTGCTTCGGCATCCGGCGCGGACACCGGCTCCGGGGCAGAGTGTGAACCGAGCGGCTCGAGGGCAGGCGCCGGACGCGCATCGGCAGGCGTGCCGAGCGAAGCAGCCTCCTCCGCCGGCTCTACTGCGGCGCGCTTTCCACGCGAAGGGAGCCCCGGCAATGCGGCGGGCCGCTCCGCTTCGTTCGAATCCGGAGTCGTGGCCGAAAGACCGCGGCGCAGATCCAATTCCGCGGTCTGCGGCTCGGACTGTCCCGCCGCGGACGAAGCACCGCCGAGTTCGACATCGGCGCGCTCACCCGGCCGGCCGGATTGCGCGGCAACGGACAGCAGCCGCGATCCCGCCGCCAGATCCGCGGGTGGAAGCGAGGCGGTGAGTTCCAGTTCGGCGGTGGCGATCCGCGGTGCGGAAGCGGTTCCCGCCGCCACTCGGCGCGGGGACGGGAGGGAACCCGCGGCACGACGGGACTCGGTATCGGATGCCGCGCGAGGGGCGGCCGCAGCGGTGTCCACCGTCGGAAGGCTCAGCGAAGGAGTGGAATCGACGGGATCCGCAGCAGCGGAAGCAGATGTGAGACCGGAAGGGGCGATGGTGAAGTCCGGATCCGGGGCGACGGTGGATTCGTGGCGCGAGCGATGAGCGGCCAGGGCGGATTCCATGCGGGCGGAGACGGTTTCGGGGTCATCCGATGACATCAGGCCGGCCGCTACCGAATCCAGCAGGGAACGGTAGGACGACGACGAGGAATCCGCGGGCGGGAGGTAGGAATCCGAGTCCGTGGGCGATGCGGTCGCCGGGGGCGCGGCGGCGGGAGAGATTGCCGGGGGGATGCTGAAGTCCCGGGAAGTATTGAAAGTGGGGTCGGACGCGGGTGCCGAACCGGTGGCGGTGGAAGCCGATTCACCGATGGGGGCGTACGAGATCGGGGCGAACTCGCCCGGGGTGCGGGTCGGCAGCGCCGCGGGCGGCGGGGACAGGCGCGGGACCGGATGGGACTGTTCGGCCAGCGAGCGGTAGCCGAATGAGGCGGCGGAATCCGCGCCGTTCACACTCGAATCGGCGGAGGAGGAATCGAATCCGTTCACGCCCGGGTAGGCGGAGGCGGAGTCGACACGATTGACACTCGGATAGCCGGAGGCGACGGGATTCCCGTACCCGCGGAACGGATCGCCGGAATTCGTGTCGGCGTATCCGGAAACCAGGTCGGCGCTATTCACGCCGGTCGAACCGGAAGCCGGGCCACCGCCGTTCGAACCCGTCGAGCTCGACGACACGTCACTGCCGTTCACACCCGTGAAGCCCGACGACACGTCGCTACCGTTCAGACCCGTGAAGCCCGACGACAGGTCGCTGCCGTTCAGACCGGTGAACCCCGGCGTCGGGTCGCTGCCGTTGGCGCCGGTGAGGCCACGGGAGACGGGTGTGCCGGGGATGGTGTCGTTGCGGCCGGTGTAGGCGCGGCGCAGCACCGGCTCTGGGGCGGCGGGCGGGGTGGCGCGCGGCGTGGAGCCGTTGGTAAGGGCGCGGTTCGAGCCGGTATCGGCGCCGGTGAGCGGCGGGGTCGGTGCGGTGCCCGGGCCAGTGGGGTCCCCGTGAGTGAGGCGGTAGGTCTCCCGCCGGGCGTTCAGGGATTCACCCAGTCTGGTCGAGAAATCGGCATCCATGGCCGACATTCTTACCGTTGCACCGAGTCGGGTGCGACTCGGGATGTTACGAAAGCTATTCACAAGCAACGGTATTGGGGTATTGACGAATCGGCATTCAATAGGTGCTGATTCCCCTCGCAAGCGCGTATCCAGCCATAACAGGGCGGCCGGGGCGCCGATCGGTGAAACGAGCCGGTACTCAGCCCAACTGCGTCATGCCCGCCGCCACGACCTGGGCCACATTCATCACCTCATCGGCGGTCGGCAACGTCAAACCATCCAGCGCGTGCAGGCGATCGGTACTGGCGATGGCGAACATGGCCGACACCCACGCGGCCGCGCACGCGCGCAACGTACCCGGCTGCACCGGCACCGGCGCACTGGCCTGCAACACCCGGGCCGTCACATCCAGCAGCTGATCGCGCATACGGCGCAATTGCTTCCGCACATCCGGGTGGGTATCGGCCTCGCGCCACATGATCACCCGCAATACCGAGGAATGATGGTCGCGCAGATTCACCGCGGCATCCAGATTCACCAGACTCTTCGCCGGATCACCCGAGACGACCACCTCGAAAATGTCGTCGATCGGCTGCGGCGGCACCCGCTCCACCATCAAGGCCGACAGGATCGAATCCTTGGTGGGGAAGTAATAGAACACCAAACCCTTGGGAACGCCGGCCGCGGTCGCTATGGCCGCGGTCGGCGTGGCATCGAACCCCTGTGCCGCGAAAAGGGTTTCGGCGGCATCCAGGATGAGCTGACGGGCGTCGCCATCGGTCTTCTTGCTCCGGCGACGCCCCGCTCGGGGGGATCGAGGCATCTGCATCAGTGATGCGTCACCGCGTGCAGACGACCCGACACCGCCGGCATCGCCGCCAGTGCCATCACCACTGTCAGCGCGCCTACCACCCATGCGGTCCACGAGGCACCAGTGTAGTTATCGAAGCTCATCGCCCAGGGGGAGACGAACAACAGCACACCGAGCAGGCCGAGGGCGTAATCGGCGGTGGCGGAGCGGACCTTGGCCATGCGGCCGAGTCCGGTGGCGGCAATGAGCACGCCCAGGACCACGAGGGTCCACCAGGCCTTATCACTGTGCGCGACCCAGAGGGGGGACAGGGCGGTGAAAGCGCCGAGTACTACAGCCACAGCGTCCTGTGCGCGGCTCTCGGTGAACATGATGTGCCTCCTTAAAGGCTGAGGGTATGTCCTACCTTCCGTTGTATTCCTGATTGACCGCCCGATCAATAAATGCCCGGCTACGATTCAGCACCAGCTCGGGTGTGGTGCGGGACACAGCGCCGCGTGCCACGATGAACAGATATGGTTTGCGCTATGTCACAGTCGGTGGAACACGTTCTAATTGTTGGCGCGGGGCTGGCGGGCCTGCGCACCGCCGAAGAACTCCGCCGCGCTGGTTACGAGGGCGAACTCACCATCCTGGGCGACGAGGACCGGCCCCCGTACGACCGGCCGCCACTGTCCAAACAGTACGTTCGCGGCGAAACCGACGACACCGCGCTGCGGCCCGCCGAATTCTTCGTCGAACAGCGCATCACGCTCCGGCTCGGCACCGCTGCCACCGGTGTCGATACCGCCGCCCGCGAAGTGACGCTGGCCGACGGCGAGCGCATCGGCTACGACCAGCTCGTCATCGCCACCGGCCTGCGCCCGCGCCGCATCCCCGGCCTGCCCGCGGCCCGCGGCGTCCACGTGCTGCGCTCCCACGCCGATGCCGCGGCCCTGCGCGAACACCTCGCTACCGCATCGCACGCGGTCGTGGTCGGCGGCGGTTTCATCGGCTGCGAACTCACCGCCAGCTTCCGCGCCCGCGGCCTGGAGGTGACCCTCGTCGAACCCCAGCCCACTCCCCTGGCCGCCGCCCTCGGTACGGAGATCGGCGGTTTGGTGGCGCGGCTGCATCGCGAGGAAGGCGTGGACCTGCGCTGCGGCATCGGGGTCGCGGGCATCGTCACCGCGCCGACCGGCGGCGAATCCAGCGCGGCCGCGACGCCCTCGGCAACCGGAAACGACAGCGACGCAGCCGAATCCACGGTCGTCACGCGCGTGCAGCTCAGCGACGGCAGCGTGGTGGACGCCGACCTGGTGGTCATCGGCATCGGGTCCATCCCGGTCACCGACTGGCTCGCCGACTCCGGCATCCCGCTGGCCGCACCCGCCGAAGGCGGCGGCGTGATCACCGACGAAACCGGGCGCACCGCCGTGGACGGCGTCTGGGCCGTCGGCGACGTCGCCTCCTGGCCGCACGCCACCGGCCGCAACAAACGCGTCGAACACTGGACCAACGCGGGCGAACAGGCCACCCTGCTGGCCGCCGCCCTGCTCGGTGCGGATATGCCTGCGGGCGTACAGGTTCCATACGTCTGGAGCGACCAGTACGACATGAAGATCCAGGTCCTCGGCATCCCCGCACTGGCCGACGAAGTCCAGATCATCGAAGACAAAGGCCGCAAATTCCTCGCCCACTACTTCCGCGCCGGCACCCTGGTAGCGGTGGTCGGCGCCTCCATGACCGGCAAAGTCATGAAAATGCGCGCCCAACTAGCCGCCGGAGTCGCCGCCGCCGTCAGTTGACCCGTCGAGTGGCACACCAGTGCGGTGTATTCGGACGAATCCCGTCAACGGTGTGCCACTCAACTTGCGGCACCCGGCTGCGGGCTGGTCGCGGCGCGGAGTTTGGCGGCGCGTTCGCGGGGGTGGTAGTCGGGTGGGACGCCTTCGATGAGGAGGAGGTCGCCGTCTATGTGGTCGGTGCGCAGGTGGATGATCTCGCGGTAGGCGGGTGAGGCGTACCAGGCTCGGGCGCTGTCCAGGTCGGGGAATTCGATGAGGACCATGCTGCCGGGCCAGTCGCCTTCGACCACTTCGGCGGGTGGGCCGTGGATTACGAAGCGGGCGCCGAAGGGGTCCAGGGTGTCTTGGACTCGCTCGATGTATTCGATGATCTCCGGATGCGGGCGGCGGGTGCGCAGGTGGGCGAAACCGTAGGCGGACACGGGTACTCCTCGGGGTCGGATCGACTTTTCGAAGGTAGGACCGGGCGGAGCGGGAGCCAATTACCTCGCGGGTAAAGGGGCTCCGGGCGGGTTCGGGGACCCGCGGTTCGCGTCGGGGCGGGCCCTTTCATTACCGTGACTGGTGTGATCGTCGCGCTCATCGATTCCGGCCTGGGGCTGCTGCCCACGGCCGCATGGTTGCGGAAGCTGCGGCCCGATCTCGATCTGCTGCTGCAAACCGATCCCGACGGTGCGCCGTGGGGGCCGAAGCCCGAGCAGTGGGTCGTCGACCGGGTCCTCGAGACCGCGCGCACCTCCCTGCGCGAAGGGGCGGAAGTCATTGTGTTGCCCTGCAATACGGCCAGTGTGACGGCGCTCGAACAGGTGCGGGCCGAGGTCGGGCCGGAGGTGCCGGTGATCGGCACGGTGCCGGCCATCAAGCCGGCGGCCGCCGCTTGCCGGAAGGTTGCCGTCTGGGCGACCGCGGCCACCACGGCCAGCGCGTACCAGGCCGATCTCATCGCCAAATTCGGCGGGGACGCGGAAGTCACCGGCGTGGCGTGCCATGGGCTCGCCGATGCCATCGACCGTGGGGATCTGCCTACCATTACCGAGGCCATTGCCAGCGCGGCCGCGCGCACCCCGGCGGGCACCGAAGGCATCGTGCTCGGCTGCACCCATTACCCGCTGGTTCTCGATGCCATCCTGGCCGCGATTCCGCCCGGCGTGCGGATCTTCGACAGCGCCGAAGCCGTCGCGGGACAGACCCTGCGCCGCCTGGACGCGCTGGGCCGGCCCACCGCCGGATCGGGCACGGTACGAGTGCTCTCCTCCGGCCGTCCCGGTGAATTGCCCAGTGCCGCAGCGGCTTTCGATTCGGGACTACTGCTCGGCGCCTTGGCTGTCTGAGGAACAGCGCGCCGCTTCGCCGCCGTGACCCGTTTAACCCACTCCTGCCCGGGCAACACCCCCGCATGAGTGAAGAGGAACAACGGGTTCACGAAGAATCCGCGGAACAGGATGATGCCCGGCAGATGATCCCGGAGCCGGAAATCGAGGATAAACACCGCGAGAAAGCCCACGAGATGGCCGAGTCCTACAAGGACGAGCGCCCGCTGACCGTCATGCCCGGCACCGACGGCATGGTCTCCGGCACCGCGGTCACCGATTGGGTGGACGACCAGGGCGAGCCGATTTTCGATCGCGAGAACTGAAACGCAAACGGCGCCGCCCCTTTCGGAGCGACGCCGTCTGACAGCGATTCAGCGAATCACAAGTGGTTCAACGAATCACTTGATGATCTTGGTGACGCGACCGGCACCAACGGTGCGGCCACCCTCACGGATCGCGAAACGCAGGCCCTCGTCCATGGCGACCGGCTGGATGAGCTTGACGCTCATCTCGGTGTTGTCGCCGGGCATGACCATCTCGGTGCCCTCGGGGAGGGTCACGACGCCGGTCACGTCCGTGGTACGGAAGTAGAACTGCGGGCGGTAGTTGTTGAAGAACGGGGTGTGGCGGCCACCCTCGTCCTTCGACAGGATGTAGGCCTGGCCCTCGAACTCCGTGTGCGGAGTGGTGGTGCCCGGCTTCACGACGACCTGGCCGCGCTCGACATCTTCACGCTTGATGCCACGGACCAGCAGACCGACGTTGTCGCCCGCCTGGCCGTTGTCCAGCAGCTTGCGGAACATCTCGATGCCGGTGATGGTGGTCTTCGTGGTCTTCTCGCGGATGCCGACGATCTCGACTTCCTCGTTCACGTTGACGATGCCACGCTCGATACGACCGGTGACGACGGTGCCACGACCGGTGATCGTGAAGACGTCCTCGATCGGCATCAGGAACGGCTTGTCGGTCTCACGGACCGGGTCCGGGATCGACTCGTCGACGGCGTTCATCAGTTCGATGATCGACTCGGTCCACTTCGGGTCGCCCTCGAGCGCCTTCAGACCGGAGACGCGCACGACCGGCGCATCCTCGTCGAATTCCTGGCCGGCCAGCAGTTCGCGGACCTCCATCTCGACGAGCTCGAGGATTTCCTCGTCGTCGACCATGTCCGACTTGTTCAGCGCGACCAGGATGTAGGGCACGCCGACCTGACGGGCGAGCAGCACGTGCTCGCGGGTCTGCGGCATCGGGCCGTCGGTGGCGGCCACAACGAGGATGGCGCCGTCCATCTGGGCCGCACCGGTGATCATGTTCTTGATGTAGTCGGCGTGGCCGGGGGCGTCTACGTGGGCGTAGTGGCGCTTCTCGGTCTGGTACTCGACGTGGGAGATGTTGATCGTGATACCACGAGCCTTCTCCTCCGGAGCCTTGTCGATCTGGTCGAACGCGAAGGCCGCGTTCAGGTCCGGGTACTTGTCAGCCAGCACCTTGGTAATCGCCGCGGTCAGCGTGGTCTTGCCGTGGTCGACGTGACCAATGGTGCCGATGTTGACGTGGGGCTTCGTCCGCTCGAACTTCGCCTTCGCCACTGTTGTCCTCCTGGACTAGTTAGTGCGTGCTTTTTTGCAGCAGTGCGGTTTGTATTACAGGGGGTCGTTCGACGACCGATTCGGGACGGATTCTCGCAAACCCGTCCCGAGTGCGATTACTCGCCGGTCGCCTTGGCGATGATCTCCTTCGACACGTTGGCCGGAACCTCCGCGTACGAATTGAACACCATCGAGAAGTTCGCCCGGCCCTGGGTCTTGGACCGCAGGTCACCGATGTAGCCGAACATCTCAGAGAGCGGAACCAGCGCCTTCACGACACGGGCACCACTGCGTTCCTCCATGGCCTGGATCTGGCCACGGCGGGAGTTCAGGTCGCCGATCACTTCGCCCATGTAGTCCTCGGGCGTGGTGACCTCGACCGCCATCAGCGGCTCGAGGATCACCGGACCGGCCTTGCGGGCCGCTTCCTTGAGGGCCATCGCACCCGCGATCTTGAACGCCATTTCCGAGGAGTCGACCTCGTGGTAGGCGCCGTCGAGCAGGGCGGCCTTCACGTTCACCAGCGGGAAGCCGGCGAGCACGCCGTACTGCATGGCGTCCTGGATACCCGCATCGACCGAGGGGATGTACTCACGCGGAACGCGGCCACCGGTGACCTTGTTCTCGAACTCGTAAGTAGCGCCGTCCTCGGCGTCGACCAGCGGCGCGAGCGAGATGATGACGCGGGCGAACTGACCCGAACCACCGGTCTGCTTCTTGTGGGTGTACTCGTACTTGTCCACCGTCTTGGTGAGGGTCTCACGGTAAGCGACCTGCGGCTTACCGATGTTCGCCTCGACCTTGAACTCGCGCTTCATGCGGTCGACGTAAATGTCGAGCTGGAGCTCACCCATACCGCCGATGACGGTCTGGCCGGTCTCCTGGTCCAGCTTCACGTTGAAGGTGGGGTCCTCCTCCGCGAACTTCTGGATCGCGGTGCCCAGCTTCTCCTGGTCGGCCTTCGTCTTCGGCTCGATGGCCACCTCGATGACCGGATCCGGGAAGGTCATGGACTCCAGCACGATCTGGTTCTGCGGATCGCACAGGGTGTCACCCGTGGTGGTGTCCTTCAGACCGATGACCGCGTAGATGTGGCCGGCCACGGCCTCGGGAACCGGGTTCTCCTTGTTGGAGTGCATCTGGAACAGCTTGCCCAGACGCTCCTTCTTGCCCTTGGTCGCGTTGATGACCTGGGCGCCGGAGTCGACCTTGCCGGAGTACACACGGACGTAGGTCAGCTTGCCGAAGAAGGGGTGCGTGGCAATCTTGAACGCCAGCGCCGCGAAGGGCTCGTCCGAGGACGGCTTGCGGGTCAGCACTTCCTCTTCCTTGCCGGGGACGTGGCCGGTAACCGACTCCACGTTCAGCGGCGAGGGGAGGTAGTCGACGACGGCGTCGAGCATGGGCTGAACGCCCTTGTTCTTGAACGCCGAACCGCACAGCACCGGGTAGAGCTCGGAGTTGACGGTCATCTTGCGGATGGCGCCCTTGATCTCCTCGATCGAGAGCTCCTCACCGCCGAAGAACTTCTCCAGCAGCGCCTCGTCCGACTCGGCGACGGTCTCGAGCAGCTCCTGGCGGTACTGCTCGGCGCGCTCCTTGAGCTCGGCCGGGATCTCGGTGACCTCGTACTGCTCACCGAGCTTGGTCTCGCCGCGCCACACCTTGGCGTTGTTCTCGACCAGGTCGACGATGCCCTCGAAGGTGTCCTCGGCGCCGATCGGCAGCTGGATGACCAGCGGCTTCGCGCCCAGGCGGTCCTTGATGGTCTGCACGGTGAAGTAGAAGTCAGCGCCGAGCTTGTCCATCTTGTTCACGAAGCAGATGCGCGGCACGTCGTACTTGTCGGCCTGACGCCACACCTGCTCGGACTGCGGCTCGACGCCTTCCTTGCCGTCGAACACCGCGACAGCGCCATCGAGCACGCGCAGCGAACGCTCCACCTCGACGGTGAAGTCGACGTGACCCGGGGTGTCGATGATGTTGATCTGGTTGTCGTTCCAGTAACAGGTCGTCGCGGCGGACGTGATGGTGATGCCGCGTTCCTGCTCCTGCGCCATCCAGTCCATGGTGGCGGCGCCATCGTGAACTTCACCGATCTTGTAGGTGATACCGGTGTAGAACAGGATGCGTTCGGTGGTGGTGGTCTTGCCCGCGTCGATGTGGGCCATGATGCCGATGTTGCGGACCTTGTTCAGGTCGGTGAGCACTTCCTGTGCCACGGAAATCTTCCCCGCTCGTAGCTAGTTGGGATTCTCGGGAAGGCTCCGGATTTTTCCGGAGGCCATCGGTGTCAACGTCGGGCGCAGCGCGTAAGTGCCGCGCCCGACATGTGACTCGTTTCCCGGCAGCTCCGAACGGAGGGCCGGGCCACAGGTCACCAGCGGTAGTGCGCGAAGGCCCGGTTCGACTCGGCCATCTTGTGGGTGTCCTCGCGACGCTTCACCGAAGCTCCGAGGCCGTTGCTGGCGTCCAGCAGCTCGTTGGCGAGACGCTCGACCATGGTCTTCTCGCGACGAGCGCGGGAGTAGTTGACCAGCCAGCGCAGCGCCAGAGTGTTGGCGCGGCCCGGGCGAACCTCGACCGGAACCTGGTAGGTGGCGCCACCGACGCGGCGCGGCTTGACCTCGAGGGCGGGCTTGACGTTGTCCAGCGCGCGCTTCAGGGTCACGACCGGATCGGTGCCGGTCTTCTCACGAGCCTGCTCGAGGGCACCGTAGACGATGCGCTCGGCGGTGGACTTCTTGCCGTCCAGGAGGATCTTGTTGACGAGCTGCGTCACCAGCGGCGAGCCGTAAACCGGGTCGTTGATCAGGGGACGCTTGGGAGCGGGGCCCTTACGCGGCATTAGCTCTTCTCCTTCTTGGCGCCGTAGCGGCTGCGGGCCTGCTTGCGGTTCTTGACACCCTGGGTGTCGAGCGAGCCGCGGATGATCTTGTAGCGCACACCCGGGAGGTCCTTCACACGACCGCCGCGCACGAGCACCATCGAGTGCTCCTGGAGGTTGTGGCCCTCACCCGGAATGTAAGCCGTGACCTCGACCGCGCTGGTCAGGCGAACACGCGCGACCTTACGCAGCGCGGAGTTCGGCTTGTTCGGGGTCGTGGTGTACACGCGGGTGCACACGCCACGACGCTGCGGACTCCCCTTGAGGGCCGCAGTCTTGGTCTTGGCGACCTTGTCGCGGCGACCCTTGCGGACCAGCTGGTTGATGGTTGGCATAGACCGGCTTTCCTTATTAGTAACCAGGTGTCTGGAACTTCATGTCTTTGTCATTCGAGCGTTCCGCCCAGTTCACGTGGCATTTCGCGTCCACGAGGTCGGGCGTGTCATACGCAGCGCATAAACCCTTTTCAGGGCACGCTGGAGCGGTCAGCCGCTCTCGCTGGCCTACGTACTGCGCACAAACCTGCCCGAATGCTTCCGGGCACAGCGGTCCACGATACTCGGTGCCGTTTTCGGGGGCAAAAAGGGGTCCCTCGAGCACGGCTGGTAGAGCCGTTATCGGGCCAGGTTCAGGGTCAATTCCACCAGCTTCCGGGCCCCTTCGCAGGGGTCGGGGTGGCTGGAGCCGGCTCGATAGTTGATCCACCATCCGACGATGCCGGTGTCGGCGGCCGGTGCGCTCACTCCGCACGAGTCGGCATCGTTGGGCCGGCGGGTTTCCAGCGATCGGCGGCCCTGCACGGTTATGTCGTTCGTCACATAACCGAGCCGATCGTTGTTCTGCTTCTCGTTGCTCAGCGAGCCCTCTTCGTACCAGCTGAGCGTCACCATGCCGCTGCCGATGCTGCCGCCGTCCAGATCCCACATGCAGACCGCTCCGTTGAAGGAGGGGTTCACGTAGGTGCCTTCGCCGACCGCCTTACCGATCTCGTCGAGCGAGACCACTTCGCATTCGCGCAGCAGTTTGTCGAAATTGGTGTTGATCTTGGAACTGCCGCCGGTGCCGGAGCCGGCCGGGAGCGCGGTGCCGGGGACGGTCTTGCCGCAGGCCCCCAGCGTCGCCGTCAGGCCGAGCACCGCCAGCACGACCGCGCCCTTACGCCGCATATCGCGTCCCCTCATGAGCCGAGCCGCTGCACGGTCAGTTCCGCCATCTTGCGGGTGCGGTCACAGGGATTGCCCTGATTGCTCACCCCGAAGACGCCGTAGGACATGGACCATTCGAAGAAGTCGTCGTCGAGCTGCACCGCCAGATCGCAGACGCTGCCGCGCGGGTCCAGGGCCTGGAAACCCTTCTTCCCGCCCACCTCGATGGTCTGCGGATCGCGGCCGACGCTGTTCACCCACGCCTTCTCGCGATCGATGGGGCTGCCGCGGTACGAGGCGAAGGTGACGCTGGCGGAGCCGACGCCGCCGCCCTGCCAGTTGCAGCCGACCGCGTTCTTGAACACCCGCGAGACGCTGCCGAGGCCGCCGAGATCGCGCACCTCGTCATCGGTGAGGTGACCGCATTCGCCCACGAACGGGCCGAGCGTCGCGACCTTCGGCGGGGCTTTCACCGGCCCGGACGGCATGCCCGAATCGTCGCTCCCCCCGCAGGCCGACAGCAACAGCGCGAGGCTGAGCCCCGTGACAAGCGCCGACGTCATCCGCATGCCCCCACCCTACTGGCCGGGCAATTGGCGCGGGGCTCAGAGGTTTCCGCGTGCGTCCTGTTCGCGTTCGATGGCCTGGAACAGGGCTTTGAAGTTGCCTTTGCCGAAGCCCAGGGATCCGTGGCGCTCGATCAACTCGAAGAAGACCGTGGGCCGGTCGGTGATGGGTTTGCAGAAGATCTGGAGCAGGTAGCCGTCCTCGTCGCGATCGACCAGGATGCCGCGGCGCTGGAGTTCGTGCACCGGCACCCGCACGTGGCCGATGCGGGCGCGCAGTTCCGGATCCTCGTAATAGGTGTCGGGGGTGTCGAGGAATTCGATTCCCTCCCTGCGCAGTACGTCGACGGCGGTGAGGATGTCGTTGGTGGCCAGCGCGATGTGCTGCACGCCCGGTCCGCGATAGAACTCCAGGTATTCGTCGATCTGCGAGCGTTTGCGGCTGGGGGCGGGTTCGTTGAGCGGGAACTTGACGCGATGGTTGCCGTTGGCGACGACCTTGCTCATCAGCGCGGAGTAGTCGGTGGCGATGTCGTCGCCGACGAATTCGGCCATGTTCTCGAATCCCATGACGCGGCGATAGAACTCGACCCATTCGTCCATCTGCCCGAGCTCCACATTGCCGACCACATGGTCGATGGCCTGGAAGATGCGCGTGGGTGCGCCGGGCCGGTTGCGGTATTCCGAGCTGCGCGGCTGATACCCGGGCAGGTACGGCCCGTCGTAGCGGGAGCGGTCGACGAGGGTGTGCCGGGTCTCACCGTAAATGGCGATGGCCGCCGAGCGCACGGTGCCGTACTCGTCGGATTCGTCGTGCGGTTCTTCGAGCACGGTCGCACCCTGTGCGCGAGCGCGCGCGATGCACCGGTCCACGTCCGGCACCTCCAGGGCGATGTCCACCACCCCGTCCCCGTGCCGATCGTGATGCCCGACCAGCGGGCTGTCCGGGTTCACCGCGCCCTTGACCACGAATCTGGCTCCGCCGCTGCGCAATACGAACGCCTTGTGATCGCGGTTGCCGGTCTCGGGGCCCGAGTACGCCTCCAGCCGCATGCCGAAGGCGGATTGCAGGTAGTGCGCGGTCTGGGTGGCGTTGCCGACCGCCCAGACCAGCGCGTCCCAGCCGAGGACGGGGAAGGGGTCGGCGGCGGCATCGTGGTCCACCAGTCCGACGAGGCGGCGCAGTTCGTCGTCACCGGGAAGGTCACCGGAGCGGGGGGCGGCGGGCGTCTCGATGCTCATGTACTCAGGAAACTTCCGGCGGCGGCGACTAGGCAATATCGCCGAGATTCACTGGACACTCTGGTGAATTGCGTCACCTGGAGGCGCTGGGTGCTGGACAATTTGAATAGGAGCATCGAGCGCGAGCGGAGGTCCGCCATGGGACGCACACCCGCCAGACTGGACGAACTGGATCTGGCGATTCTGACGGCCATGCACGACTACCAGAAGGCGGGGATCCTGGAGCTGTCCCGGCGGACGCGGGTGGCGCGGGCGACGGTGCAATCGCGCATCGCGCGCATGGAGGAGGCGGGGGTGATCTCCTCCTACGATCCCCAGATAGATGTCACCGCAGCGGGTTTCGACGTGCAGGCGTTCGTGACCTTGGAGATCGCGCAGGGCGCGCTGGATGCGGTGGCGGCCGATCTCGAAGCGATTCCCGGGGTGCTGGAGGCGTACGCGACCACCGGCTCGGGTGATGTGCTGTGCCGGATCGGGGCGGACTCGCATGCCGGATTGCAGAGTGTGCTGCTGAGCATCGACCGCAGTACGGCGGTGACGCGCTCACACAGCGTGATCGTGCTCTCGACCGTGGTGCCGCAGCGCACCCTGCCCCTGTTACGCACTCTCACCCCGGCGGGATCCAGCAAGGCCCCTGCCTACCGCACCGCGCACTGATCCTTTCGTCATTCCGGCGTGCTCTTGGCCGGAATCTCACGGGCTACCGGTGAGATCCCGGCCAAAAACATGCCGGGATGACGAGGGGGACTCCCTGGATGACGAGGGTTCGCCGGATGACGAGGGCCGTACCCGCTTCAGCGGCGGTCGATGCGGGTGATGAGGCCGCAGACGTGGGCTTCGGCGGCGGTGCGGGCGTCGGCGGGGTGGCCGGATTCGAGGGCTTCGAGAATGCGGCGGTGTTCGCGCAGGGCGGTGGTGCGGTTGCGGGGGTGCTGCCAGAGGTCGCCGCGGTAGAGGTGTGCCTGGGCCTCCAGGCGGGCGAGTTCGTCTGCGAGCGTGCGGTTTCCGGAATGGTCGCGGATGAAGGTGTGGAATTCCAGGTCGAGGGCGGCGTCACGGGTGGGGTCGGCGTTGTCGCGCAGGTGCTGTTCCTGGATGGCGAGCATGGTGGTGAGCTTGCCGAGGTCGGCTTCGGCGAGCCGGGTGGCCGCGCCGGCGGCGGCGAGTCCGTCCAGGACGGCCCGGACGGCGAGCACCTCGCGGATCTGGGCGTCGTCCACCACGGCCACCCGGGCTCCCGCGTGCGGGACGTTCACGGCCAAGCCCTCGTAGATGAGTTGCTGGACCGCTTCGCGAACGGGGCTGCGGCTCACGCCGAGTCGCGCGGACAGGGCGAGCACGCTCAGCGGTGCGCCCGGTTCGAGTTCGCCGGACAGGACGAGCTGGCGCAGCTGCCGGTGCACGGTGAGGCCGAGTAGCTCGCCGTCCGGTTCGGTCATGGGGGATCCTTCCTGATCGGTTCGAAATTACCCTTGCGGCCGGTAATTGGCCTGCACGCGCTGGGTGAGGAAGTCGGCGGCGGTCACGGGCGGGTACACCCCGCGCGGGCCCGCGATGACGGCGTCGCGGTCGGCTTGGGCGAAGTAGGCGATGGAGTAGCGGTCGCCCTGGTATTCGTCCGCGCCGGGACTGCGCACCCGATGGAAGTTGGAGGGCAGCAGGTCATCGCTCCAGCGGGTGAGCATATCGCCGATATTGCAGGTGATGAGCGCGGACGACGGGGTGATGGAGGTCCATTGCTGGTTCTCCATCTCCTTGCCGGGGCACACCTGCAATCCGCCTTGGCCGTCGCGCTGGAAAAGCAGTGTGAGGCAGTCGAAGTCGGTGTGCGCGCCGGCTCGCCAGCGGCCGGGTACGTCGCGCAGCTCGGGCGGGACGGCGAAGTAGTGCAGCAGGCGCAGGGTGGACTGATATTCGGGTGATTCCGGATCGTGGGCCGCGGTGAAGTGGTCGCGGGGCAGTCCGAGCCGGTCGGCGAAGCAGGAGAGCACCCGCATGGCGACGGTCCAGCAGTCGCGTTCGAATTCCAGTATGGCGCTGACGAATCCGGGCAGTTCGGTCTCGCTGGGCCACAGCCCGGTCATGTGCGGGCGGGTGATCTGGTACGACTCCTTCTGGTCCGGGACGCCGATCGAAGGCCGCACCTGGCTCAGGCTTTCCCAGCCCGAGTTGTTCGCTTTGACGAGCGGGTACTGCGATTTCACCGATTCGTCGAGGGCGAAGAAGTCCGCCGTGCGCCCGAAGACGGCATCGATGCGGTCCTGCGGGATGCCGTGGCCGGAGAGCTGGAAGAAGCCGATCTCGGTGGCGGCGGTCCAGAGCTGTTCGGTGATCTCGGCGCGACGCTCCTCGAAATCGGTGAGGTCGATGACGCGGATCTCGCGGGCGTCGGTCTCCTCCCCCACCCCGCCCATGCGCTGTTCGCGGGCGACTTCGGACAGGTCGTAGCTGATGGTCATCGGATCTCCTTGCGGTCGAAGGGTTTTCACCCGGCGGTGACGGTGCGGTCCAGGAATTCGGTGTTGACGAGGTCTTTCGCGGTGAGCCCGGCGGGTACGTCCGCCCCGCCGCGCCGCAGGATGGGCGCGAATTCGTCGATGACCCGCTGCACCCGGGCGGTGTCGAAGCTGCCGATCACGCCGTCGGAGTCGGGGCCCACCAGCCCGTTGTCGATGAGCGTCCGGGAGCCGAAGGCGGCCAGGGCGGCGCTGTAGGGCGTGAACTTGGGCGACTTGGCGACGACATCGACCACCACATCGTCGACGTGACTCGGGTCGGCGCGGAATTCGGCTGTGGCCCTTTGGATCATGGGCACCAGGCGTTGCAGGCAGGGGCGCAGTTCGTTCAGTTTGTCGGCGCGGACGTTCACGGTGCGGGCGTAACCCTCGTAGCCGACATCACGCAGCAGCTGGTAGGCGATCGGCTTGTTCCAGGCCCGCACCTCGTGTTCGTAGACGTACGGTTCGGAGTTGGCGAAGCCCTGCTGGGCGAAGCTCGGATCGGTGACGAACCGGGAGGGTGAGTTGTCGTAGGAGGCGTCGAGCTGGCGGGCGTTGACCAGCCCGCGCGCCACCAGCCAGTCCGGATAGAGCTGGCCCTTCGAAACCACCACGGGCGCACCGGCTTTGCCGATATCGGCGATGCCGTGCCAGTCCGGATGCGATTTCGGATCCCACAGCAGCATCTGCGGGCTGTAGCGCAGCAGGGTGGTGACGGCGACCAGCGGCTGCTTCGCCGCGGCGGCGATGGCGTGCTCGGAATGGGCGAGCCCCAGGGTGATCGAGGGGTCCACGTACATCTGCGACGGCACCGACTGGAAGCCGATGGCCGGGCCGCCCGCGCGGATCTCCAGTTGCACGCCGGTGTCCTTGCCGCCGGCCACCAGCGGGCCGGTGACCTTGCTGTTGTCGGCGTCGACGCGATAGCCGGGGCCGAGCAGGCCGAAGATCGGACCGGAATCGGTCTCGGGTTCCCATTGCAGCTGGACGGTGACGGTTGCCGGGCAGACGCCGCCGAGTTGCTGTTCGGGTGCGGCCGGTTCGAGAGCGACCGCGGGGGTATCGGTTTCGGTGCCGGAGCAGGCGGTGGCGACGGTGACCACGAGCGCGGTCAGCGCGGCCACACCGCAGCGGCGCAACAGGGTGTGCATGAGTTCTCCACAGGGGGTTGATAATTCGCCGGAGCGCGGGGATCAGCGGCCGGAGGCGTGCCAGCGGCCGACGGTGAGGCGCTGGGCGGCGGTGAAGATCGCGAAGACGGTGACGCCGAACAGTGCGGCCAGCACCAGCGCGGCCAGCAGGTCTTCCGATTGCAGCCGGGCGCGGTAGGTGTCGAGCAGGGTGCCGATACCGGGTTGCCCCTTGGCGAAGAACATGTCGCCGATGACGGCCCCGGTCACCGAGAGGCCGGCGGCGGTGCGCAGGCTCGTCATGATGGAGGGCAGGGCGGCGGGCAGTTCCAGGGATATCAAGCGGCGCAGGCGATTCGCGCGGCCGAGCGTGAAGAGTTCGCGCAGGTTGGGGTCGACCGATTGAATGCCGAACAGGGTCATGGCGATGATCGGGTGCACGGCGATCAGCACGCACACGATGGTCCGCGCGGTGGGTCCGTACCCGAACCAGAGGCCGATCAGCGGTACCACCGCGAGCACCGGGATCGCCTGTAGGACAACCGCGTACGGGTACACCACCCGCTCGAATATCTTGGCCTGGCTCATGAACACCCCGACCGCGATGCCCAGTACCGCGGCGACCGACAGACCGGTCACCGCGATCCGGCCGGTGACGGCCAGGGCGCGCAGCATGGTCTCCAGTTTGGCGGGGTCGCTGAGTGATTCGGCGAATACCGTGTGCGGCGGCGGCAGCAGGAAGCGGCGCTCGGGGGCGAGCAGCACCAGCGACACCAGGTACCACGCGCCGAGGGCGAGTCCGGTCGAGAGCAGCGGCACCGCGACTTTGCGCGGCAGGGCGAGCGGGCTCATCGGCAGGCCGCCTGTAGCGAGTGCGATACCCGGGACACCAGGTCGTTGAAGGCCGGGTCGAAGCGCAGTTCGCGGTCGCGCGGGTACGGCAGGTCGATGTCGATCACCTCGTGCACCCGGCCGGGGCGCGCCGACATCACGACCACCCGCCCGGCCAGGAATACCGCCTCCGAGACCGAATGGGTGATGAACAGCGCGGTGAAGGCATTGTCGCGGTAGAGGCGCAGCAGTTCTTCCTGCATATCGAGGCGGGTGATCTCGTCGAGCGCGCCGAACGGTTCGTCCAGCAGCATCAGCCGCGGCTCCAAAGCCAGTGCGCGGGCCAGGGATACGCGCATGCGCATGCCGCCGGAGAGCTGGCCGGGCAGCTTGCCCGCGAAATCGGCGAGGCCGACGGCCGCCAGGGCGCGGATGGCGCGGGCGCGGCGGGTGGCGCGGTCGATGCCCTGTAGTTCGGCGCAGAGTTCCACATTGCGCAGTACCTTGCGCCAGGGCAGCAGGGTGGCGTCCTGGAAGATGAAGCCGACCGAATCCGCTTCCACCGCAATGGTTCCCGTGCTCGGCGTCTCCAGCCCGGCCGCCAGTCGCAGCAGGGTGGATTTGCCGCAGCCGGAAGGGCCGACGACCGCCACGAATTCGCCGGCGCGCACCTCCAGGTCGATCCCGGTCAGCGCGGTCACCGAGTCGGAATCGTCACGGCCGTAGCGCTTTCCGATGCCGGCGAAGGCGATCGCCGGCGCTTGCGGGCGGACGGGCGGCGGGGTGGTTCGCACCGGGGCGGTGCCGGTCTCGGGTCCGGACAACAGGACCATCGGACTCACCTACTCTCGATCAGATTGCGTGCACTGTGTGCATGAGTCCAGTGTTATCGACGGGGATTACATGCAATCGAGTCACTGTTTCCAGTTGATTAACTGTCATTGCATGTGATTCAGGCGCTTCGCCAGATCCGCGGCGTCGATCCGGGTGCTGCGGCCGTCACGCAGTACCGCGTCGCCGTCCACCCACACCGTGTCCACCACCCGCGGCGAGGCGGTGGTGAGCAGGCTCGCGCCCGGATCGCGCACCGGCAGGCAGGCGAAATCGCGATCGAAGCGCAGCAGGGTGAGGTCGGCGCGGTCGCCCACCGCGAGGCCGTCGTGGGTGGCCGGATCGCCGAGCGCGCGGGCCGCGCCCCTGGTGGCCAGCCGCAGCATGGCATCGGAATCCAGCAGGTCGGCGCGGCGATGCGTGACGCGTTGCAGATACGCGCCGATACGCAGCGCCAGCAGCATGTCCTGGGTGTCGTTGCTGGCCGCGCCGTCCACGCCGAGGCCCACCCCCACCCCGGCGGCCAGCATCTCCGGCACCGGGGCGACGCCGCTGCCCAACCGCATATTGCTCAACGGGTTGTAGGACACCGAGACTCCGCGTTCGGCGAAGCGCTCGCGGCCGGGTGCGTCGAGGTGGCAGCAGTGCACGGCCAGGGTGCGCGGGCCGAGCAGGCCGCCCGCGTCCAGGTAGTCGACGGCCGAACGGGCTGCATGCAATCGGCACATGTCGTCGTCGGTGGTGGTCTCCAGCAAATGAATGGAGAGGGTCTTGCCGGTGCGCGCGGCGAATTCGCGCACCTCGGCCATGCCGTCCGGGGTGAGGCAGCGCGGGTTCGGCACTGCGAGCGCGGTGCTGATCCGCGAATCCGCCAGGCGCGCATCCAGATCCGCGATATGCTCGAAGACCTGCGAAAGCGGTTGCAGCAGGCGCGGATCCATTCCCCACTTGCGCGAGGAATCGGATCTGTCCGCCAGGCCGCGCCCGAACACCACCCGGATACCCAGTTCGTCCAGCGCCCGCAACGCGGCGTCGTGCACCTGCTCCGACGGGTTCGGCCACATGTGCTCCACCACGGTGGTGACCCCGCTGCGCAACAGCTCCAGCCCGCCCGCGAGCGCCGCCAGATAGGTCTGTTCCGGGGTGGCGGCGACGGTGAATTCGCCGACGCAGTGCAGCCATTCGAGCAGCGGCAGCCCCTCCCCCGCCCCGCGCAGCACCGACTGTTGCAGGTGGGTGTGGGTGTTCACGAAGCCCGGGATCAGATGCCCGCCGCTGCCGTCGGTACGCGGCAGCCCCCGATCACGACCGGCACCCGGCCCGAGCGCGGTGATCCGGCCGTCCTCGATCACTACATCCAGGCCGGACGACCAGCGCGGACCTTCGGGAGTGGCGGCGTAGACGGTCACCGACTCGATGACGGCGGACAGCGGCGAATTGCGCACCATGCGGCATTCCTCCAGGAAATGCGGCTGGTTCGCCCACCGTATTCCGATGGTGCCCCGCGCCCGTTTCAGCCATGAGCGCCGTGCCGGAAAGCCTAGCGCCGCCGCATTTCCCGCGCGTTAAAGTTCCCTCACACACCCTGCGCACCCCGGCACCCGCTCGACCATGCCGGCGCGGTCCGGCACCCGATGGCCGACAGCCCGAGCCCCCGCCGCGTGGCCGAAGCCCGGGTGGACAGAAGCCCAGTGGCCCGAAGCTCGGTGGCGGGTAGCCGATCGCGGGTAGCCGGTGCGCGGAGCGACGCTATCCCGGCATGCGAAAGGTCGGGCACCTCATCGGCGGAGTGCCGCTCGGCCGCGAGCCGGTCGCCGGAGCGGAGTGCGATCGTCGGTTCAGGGCCGCAGGTCCGCGCCGACGTCGAGGATCTCCACGCTGGGGGTGCGGTCGGGTTCCACGAATCTCAGCAAGGCATGGGCTTCGGTTTCGACCTGGGCGCGTTCGGTGCGGGTCCAGTCCCGGCCGGGAGTGATGCGTAAGCGGGCGGCGCCGCGCTCGGGGAAGATCTTGTAGGTGCCGGCGAGGAAGCCGTCCACCAGGATCGGGGAGAGCTGGGTGGCGAAGGCGCGCAGGGGCGGGGCCAGGCCGTCGGGGACGATGCGGGTGCGGTCCTGGTGTGAGAGCACGGCATTGTCGTACCAGCCCAGCAGGCGCACGGGCGCGGGCAGATCCGGGTCGGCGAGCTCGGCGTCGGCGGCGTCGTAGAGGGTGCGGCCGCGCTCGTCGGTGTAGGTGCGGACGCGGTCGCCCAGGCGCGCCACCGCCGGTTTGAGGTTGGTGAGCTTGGACCAGGTCTGCATGTCCATGGTGGTCGCCGGGCCGAAGGCGCGTAGGTAGCGCAGCAGCAGTTCCTCCAGGGGATAGTCCGGGTCCAGAGGTGCGCCGAGCCACGGTTCGACGCGGGACCAGACCGGGCGGCTGCTGTCGCGCCAGCGGCCGCGCGGCGGGGTTTGCAGGACCGGGAGCTGGTAGAGCCAGGTTTGCAGGATGGCGCTTGGATCGCGGTCCGGGTAGATCTCGGCCGCGCGGGCCCGCAGTTCGGCGGCGGCCATGGGTTCGGCGCCCAAAACCTTCTCACCGTGGGCGCGGACCTCGTCCGGATCCAGGCCGACCATCGCGCCGTAGTTGAATCCCTTACGGAACGGGATCTTTTCGAGCTCCGGCTGGATGTGCGGGGCGATGCGCAGGGCGTCCGGCGGGGTGACCAGGTGAATCGTGCCGCGCATCAAGGTGATTCGCACCAGGGTGCGGTCATCGAGTCCGGCCGAGATGGCGGCCGGATCGAAATCCGTTGTGCGGCTCCACATGGCGAGGAAGGGCGGCAGCATATCCTGCGCCTGCAACCCGATCAGGTGATCGCACAGGTCGGCGACGCCCAGCTCGGACCGCTCCAGCAGGTGCTGGCGGGCCAGCAGGGTGCGGTTCAGGACCCGGGTGGAGAGCATCACGTTCGCGACGCTACGGCACCGCGCCGGCACTGTCGCGCCCCGTGATCACGGGGCGCGCCGGGCCGATCAGCGGATGGTGACGACGACCTTGCCGGTGGCGGTGCGCTGATCCAGTGCCGCAACGGCTTCGGCGGTGTGCGCGAGGGTGTAGAGGATCGGTTCCGGCGGGTTGATCTTGCCGTTGGCGAGCAGCGGCTCCACCTCGGCCCACTGTTCCTGGAGGTAGCCGGGGTGCGACATCACCCATTCGCCCCAGGCCGCGCCGACCACCTCGACGTTCTTGAGCAGCAGGCGATTCACCTTCACGGTGGGGATCTCGCCGGCGGTGAAGCCGACCACCAGCAGGCGGCCGCCGCCGGCCAGCGAACGGATGCTGTCGGTGAAGCGGTCGCCGCCGACCGGATCCAGCACGATGTCCACGCCGCGCCCGCCGGTCAGTTCCTTGACCGCGTCCAGCCAGCCGTCGGTGAGCACCACATCGGTGGCGCCGTTGTCGCGGGCCACCTCGGCCTTGGCCTCGGTGCTGACCACCGCGATGACGCGGCCCGCACCGAGCGCCTGCGCCATGCGCAGCGTCGAGGTGCCGATACCGCCCGCCGCGCCGTGCACCAGCACCGTCTCGCCCTCGGCCAGGCGGCCGCGATTGCGCAGGCAGAAGTGCACGGTGAGGTCGTTGAACAGCACGCCCGCACCGGACTCGAGCGACACGTTGTCCGGCAGCTTGAACACCATCTGCGCGGGCGCGACGGCGACCTCGGCGGCGGCATTGCCGAGCAGGGTCAGCGCCACCACCCGGTCCCCGGGCGCGACATGCGCATCCGCCGGGGCCTCACGCACGATGCCCGCCACCTCGCAGCCGACCACATACGGCAGCGGCGGCTTCATCTGATAGAGCCCGCGGGTCATCAGCACATCGGGGAACGCGATACCCGCCGCGTGCACATCGATGACCACCCCACCCGGATACGCCGCGGGTTCGGGAACCTCCAGCAACTCGATGGATTCCGGGCCCTCCAGCTTGCTCACGACGGCTGCGCGCATTCCCGATCAACTCCGATCAATCCACCTGCGGATACCAGCCGAACGTAACCGATCGCCCAGTCCGTTGCCAATGCCCCGCCGGGTCAGCGGTGCGCGTACTCGATCATCGTCTCGTTCGCGGCGACCTTCCCGCTCTTCTCGGTGATGACGAGGGCCGAGGAGGTGATGCGGTACTGGGTGCCGTCCTGCGGGTTGGTGACGGTGAAGCCGCCGCTGCCGTCGGAGGTGGGGTCGTCGAGTTCGATGCCCGCGCCATCGCTGATGCGGACGCCCTTGTAGTAGTAGCGGCCGACCCCGGTGCGGCAGATGAGCACGCGGGACGCGGCGGTGCGGCCGAGCGCGATGGCCGGGTTGTCCGAATTGCAGCGCGGTCCGCCGACGAAACCCTGTGTGTCCGTGCCGGATACGCTCCCGACCCACGGGGCCAGGGTGGTGGTGACGGCCGCCGTGGTGCTCCGCCCGCCCGCCGTACCGCCGCCGGCCGAACTGCCGCCCGCCTGGTCGCCGTGCGAACGGGTCACCGAAGCCGCCGAATTCGTGGCGCTGTCGCTGCCGCTCCACTTGCCGGACACCAGCACCCAGCCGAGAATCACGCCCAGCAGCAACACCACCCCCACCAGCGCCCCCACCAGCATCGGCACCGAACTCCGCTCCCGCGGCGGCAAAGGCAAAGGCGCCGAAGGATGTTCACGCGGCCCGGCGAACGCGGCCGGCCTGCCGATCTGCGTCGCCACATACTCTTCGGGCAGCGGCGAATACCCGCCCCGCGCCCCCGGATGATCCTCCGGCAACGGCGAATACCCACTCCGCGTCGGCGCGTACTCCCCCGAGCCCGCAGCCGCATAACCGCCCGTCCCAGGCGATTGCGCACCCTGCGGCGAATAACCACCCGGACCCGTGGGATTCGAGCCCTGCGGATGATCCACCGGCGCCGATGAATGACCCGCCGACGGCGAGTAATCGGCCGGGCCAATGGAATATCCACCCGCCGGCGGATGGACCGGACCCGAGCCGCTCCCGCCCTGCGGCGGATAGTCCACCGGTCCCGAAGCGCTCGCGCCTTGCGGTCCCGCGACCGGCGTGCCGGTACCTCCACCCTGCGACGAATAAGCGGCCGGACTGCCCTGCACATCGATGGGGGCGGACGGGGAGCCCGGCCACGGTCCGGGGGCGGGTGAATGTTGTTGCGGGGCGGGCGGGTACGGCACTGCGGTGGGGGCGGCTTCGCCGGGGAGGGCGGTGCGCAGGGCAGCGCGCGCGGCGCGGGCGAGCTGGCCGGCGGAGGTGTAGCGGTGGCGGGGGTCCTTCGCCATGCCGGTGGCGATGACGTGGTCGAGGGAGCCGGGGACGCCGGGGTGGCGGCTGGGGCTCGGGGGTGGGGTGAGCATATGGGCTCGGATGGTGCCGAGATTGCTTTCGGTGCGGAAAGGGGGTGTGCCGGTGAGGCATTCGTAGAGGACGCAGGCGAGAGCGTAGATGTCGGAGGCGGGGGCGACGGCGGCGTGGTGTTCGAAGCGTTCGGGGGCCATATAGGCGAAGGAGCCGATGGTGCTGCCGGTGCTGGTCAGCTGGGCGTCGGATTCGGTGTGGGCGATACCGAAATCGACCAGGTAGGCGAAGAGTTCGCCGGTGAGAATGATGTTGCCCGGTTTGATGTCGCGGTGCACCAGGCCGGTTTCGTGGGCGGCGTCCAGTGCGGCGGCGACCTGTTCGACCACCGAGACGGCGTCCGCGGGCGGCATCGGGCCGTCTTCGTGGATGTACGCCTTCAGGTCGCGGCCGCGCACCAGGCGCATGTCGATGTAGAGGACGCCGTCGACCTCACCCCAGTCGTGCACGGGGATGACATGCGGTTCCTGCAACCGCGCCGCGGTCCGTGATTCGCGCCGGAAGCGCTCCACGTAGGTGGCCGACTTGGCGAGCTCGACATCGAGCAGCTTGATCGCCACCACGCGATCGCGCACGGTGTCGTACGCCTCGTACACCTCGCCCATGCCGCCGACGCCGAGCAGTCGCCGCAACTCGTACTGCCCGAACCGCGCACCGGCCCGATCGCCTGCGGCCACCCGTCGCCTCCCCGTCGTCAGCCGTGTCACCCGCAAGGCTACGGCCCGCCGCCGCCGAGTTCCACGTCTCGAGCAAGTACACCCGACTCGACGCGTGTGTGCGACGCCCGCACCGTAAAGTCTTGTTTCAGCAAGCACCGCACGAAACGCGGCACACCCAGTGCAGCGCGAGGAGCACCAGTGTCACTCGATCAGCCACTCGCCCCGCTTCCCCAGGAGGGCTCGGGGTTCTCCGCGTCGTGGCCGGTCCGGGCCGGCGATGTGGACCCCTATCAGCGGCTTCGTTTCGACGCCACGGCCCGCTATCTCCAGGACATCGCCTGGGAGGAAATGCATTCCGGGGCCTTCGAGGTCTCCGATCCGGCGTGGATCGTGCGCCGCACGGTGATCGATGTGGTGCGCCCGATCCACTGGCCGGACCGGGTGCAGCTGACCCGCTGGTGTTCGGCCATGTCGACGCGCTGGACCAATATGCGGGTCCGGATCACCAGCGAGAACGGCGGATTGATCGAGACCGAGGGGTTCTGGATCAATATCAACGAGTTCACCAATATGCCGACCCGGATCAGTGACGACATGCTGGCCCAGCTGTCGCGCACCACCGACGAGCATCGGCTGCGGTGGCGGCCGTGGCTGACCGATCAGACGCCGCCGGAGAACGACACCGATCTGCCGTTCCCGGTGCGCTCCACCGATATCGACCAGTACAACCACGTGAACAACGCCGCCTACTGGCAGGCCGTGGAGCAGTATCTGGTCGATTACCCGAAGCTGGTGGCCGGACCGCATCGCGCGGTGATCGAGTACATCGCACCGGTGTGGGCGCGCCAGCACATCGCGGTGCGCAGCCGGTACGAGCCGGGCGACCGGACCGGGCATCCGACTCTGCGCCTGTGGTTCGTGGTCGGCGGCGTGACCACCACCGCCGTGCGGATCGGGCCGCTGCCGAGCTGAGTCCGCCGGGCGCCCGCACCGGCCCGGGAATCGGCCCCAGGCCCGACATTCCCGGCGAAATGGCCGTCGCTGAAAGTTTGCCTGGCAGACTCGCCCGGTATGAGACTCGCGCATTTCACCCTGCTGGCCGCCGCGCCACTACTGGTAGCCGGGCTGACCGCGTGCGGTCACTCCTCGGATTCGAAGGACGCCGCGAAGACCACCACCGGTGCGTCCGCCACCGCCACCTCGGCGCCGGCGCCGACCACGACTTCGAGTCCGAAGCCGTTGCCGCCCAATCCGATCACGACATCGCCACCCAGCACCACGACTTCGCCGGAGCGGATCGGTGATGCCGACTGCGGCGCCGTCATCGACGCGGGAGGCGGCACTCGCACCGTGATCGCGGTGGGCACCCCGGCGGGTCGCGTCGGCTGTACGGAGGCCATCAATGTGGCCACGAAGTATGTGCAGACCATCAGCGATACCGATGTGATGGTGGTCGACGGCTGGCAGTGCAATGCGCAGCCCGATCCGGCGGTCCCGTCCATGTGCGCCAAGGACGGCCTGCTCATCGACCTGCGGGCGAGCTGAGCCACGGAACGAGTGCGGCCCCGTCCGAAAGGGCGGGGCCGCACTCGTTCTCCGGTATCTACCCCTTGGCGGCCTTGAGCAGGTCCTCGAGGCTGGTGAACTTCACGCGGGGGCGACCGGCGGCCTTGCCCGCGGTCTTCTCCGCCTGGTCGATGGCCTTCCAGCCGTCCCGGCCGACCTGGTCCGGCTGCCGTTCGGTGAGCAGCGCGTCGAGCGCGGCCCGATCCGCCTGCGGCGCAGCCAGTTTCCCGGCCGTGAAGTCCTCGATGAGCTGATCGACGGTCTCCTGCGAATCGACCCGGTTGGAGCCGATGACGCCGCGCGGCCCGCGCTTGATCCAGCCGGAGACGTACACGCCCTGAACCGTGTTGCCGTCCAGCAGCACTCGGCCCTTGTCGTTCGGGATGACGCCGCGGTTCTCGTCGAACGGCACATCGGCCACGGGCTCGCCCTTGTAGCCGATGGAGCGCAGCACCAGCGAGGTGGTCAGCACGCCGGTCCGATCCGAGGCGACGGCCCGGGTGACCCCGTTCTCCTGCACCAGATCGTTGTGCACGTACTCGATCGCCTCGACCTTGCCCTCGCCGGTGACGGCGGTGGGAGAGACCAGGTAGCGGAACACGATTCGCTTGTGGTCCGGGTTGCGCTTCCCGGCGGCGTACTCCTGCGCCAGGGTGTACTTGAGCCGCAGCGACGGCTCGACCTCGGCATCGTCCAGCTCGGCCTGCGAGGCGGGATCGAGCTCCAGGTCGACGGGATCGACGAGCACGTCGACGCCCTTCAGGTGCCCGAGCGCCAGGAACTCCGACGAGGTGTAGGCGGCCTGCAACGGCCCGCGCCGGCCCAGCACCACGACTTCCTTGATATTGCTGCGGCGCAACGCATCGAGGGCGTGATCGGCGATATCGGTCTTGGCGAGTTCGTCCGGCGAGACGGTGAGCACGCGCGCCACATCGAGGGCCACATTGCCGTTGCCGACGATGACGGCCCGCTCGCCCGAGAGATCGAATTCGCGATCGGCGAAGTCCGGATGCCCGTTGTACCAGGCCACGAACTCGGTGGCGGAGTAGGAACCGGGCAGGTCCTCACCGGGCACGCCGAGCTTGCGGTCGGTGGCGGCGCCCACCGCGTAGATCACCGCGTGGTGGTGCCGCAACAGCTCTTCGTGCGAGATGTGCTTGCCCACCTCGACATTGAGCCGGTATTGCAGCGCCTCGCGCCGGAACGCGGACTCGAAGAGCGAGGCCACCGACTTGGTGCCCGGGTGGTCGGGCGCGACGCCGGCGCGCACCAGGCCGTACGGCGTGGGCAGCCGGTCGAACAGCTCGACCTCGACGTCGGCGCGGCGCAGCAGTTCCTCGGCCGCGTAGCAGGCGGCCGGGCCGGCGCCGATGACGGCGACGCGCAGGGTGCCCAGGTCCTTGGGCGCGCGGCTCGGGGCGACGAGGGGCTCGAAGTTGGATTCGAGCGGATGCCGCTGGAAGTACGCGGCATTGATGTCGCGGAACCGGGCCAGCGATGCACTCAGGTCGTCCTCGGAGAAGATCGCGTCGACCGGGCAGGCGTCGACGCAGGCCCCGCAGTCGATGCAGGTGTCCGGGTCGATGTAGAGCTGTTCGGTGGTGGCGAACTCTCGTTGCTCCGGAGTGGGACGAATGCAATCGACCGGACACTCGGGTACGCAGCTGGCGTCGTTGCAACAACGCTGCGTGATCACATAGGCCATATCTCGCAGATCCTCGAAACAGTCGCGTGGTGCTACTCAGCTCGGGTTCGAGCAGGGTCGGTAGAACACGTTCTAATATAGGCGGCGTTCCGGTGCGTGCCAGCCCCGGTGTGACGCCACCTTCAGTGTGCCTCGAGTGTGAGGGTCGTCTCTCGGCAGCGTCGGAGTAGAACATTGTGGCACCGGCCTCCACCTGTCAACTCGCCGCCGCTTAACGTATCGGTATGGTGCGGACTCTGATCCTCATGCGACACGGCAAATCCGGCTATCCGGAGGGTGTGGACGACCATGAACGCCCGCTCGCGCCGCGTGGCCGCCGCGAGGCCGCACTCGCCGGAGACTGGCTGCGCGAAACCCAGCCGAAGATCGACGCGGTGCTCTGCTCCACCGCCACCCGCACCCGGGAAACCCTCGCCGCCACCGGCATCACCGCCCCGGTCACGTACGAGAGCGCGATCTACGAAGCGTCCCCGCACACTCTGATCGAAATGGTGCAGCTCGCCGACGAATCCGTCGAAACGCTGCTGCTGGTCGGCCACTCCCCCGGAATGCCCTGGACCGCATGGGAATTGGCGGCCAATCGCAGCTCCGCCGCGGCCGAGGAGATGAGCCGCAAATTCCCGACTTCGGCGCTGGCGGTGCTGGAATTCGACCGCCCCTGGGCGGCCGCCGACCCGGGCACGGGCGAGTTGGTCCGCTTCCACGTGCCCCGCTGAACCCGTTCCCGGGTTACCGCAACAGCCGGCCGCGCCACACCGCGACACCGCCGAGCGCGATCAGCAGCAGCAGGGCCCAGCCCCAGCCCGCCACCACGCCCACGATGCCGAGGATCACCAGCACCGGCAGCGCCGCGATTGCCGCGATGACCGGCTGTTCCTTCACCGATTCCAGGGCCGAACGAGCCCGGACGCGGTCGATCTCTTTAGCCATGACCCCAGGGTACGGGCGAATCTTGTTTCCGATCCGCCCGTTTCGGCCGGTGCCGAGTGGGACCCTCGAACGATGGATTGGAAAATCGAACTCGTCGCCCTGCCCGTCTCCGATGTCGATCGTGCCAAGGACTTCTACGTCAAGATCGGTTTCAATGCCGACCACGACCACTCCCCCAGCCCGGATATCCGCTTCGTGCAGCTGACCCCGCCCGGTTCGGGGTGCTCGATCTGCATCGGGAAGGGCATCACCTCCGCCGCGCCCGGCAGCGTGGAGGGCATGCAGGTGGTGGTGGAGAGTGCGGAACAGGCCTACCAGCAGCTCATCGCGGCCGGGGTCGAGGCGACGCCGGTCAAGGACGAGGGCTGGGGCCTGTTCACGTACTTCGCCGATCCGGATGGGAACAAGTGGGCCGTTCAGGAACTGCCGCAACAGTTCTGACGCGCAGACCGTGGTGAGCACGGTCCACGATCCGGGGTTCAGTTCGCCATGACGGCGGGCTGCGCCGCGGCGTTCGCGACCACGCGCCGGCGACGGCTCGGCACCATCAGGGTCGGGTTGCGGACGCTCCAGGCGGCACCCTTGCAGATCAGTTCCTTGATGCGCGCGGCCTTGCGGCCCACGTCGACCTTCGAGGTCGGCTGATCCTCCTCGGTCACTTTCTGCACGATGGCGTCGCGGCGGCCCAGGCTGATGCACTGGCTGTTGTAGCCGATCGGGGTGTCGGGGACCGCACGTCCGGTCAGCCGGGCGGCGATGGCGTCCGCGCCCAGCCAGGCCATCGGCGAGGCGGTGGCGCAGCCCATGCGCAGCGTCTTGCCGCCCACTCCGGCGGCGTGCGCGGCATCGCCGAGCGCGTAGACGTCGGGGTGCGAGACCGAGCGCAGGGTGGCATCGACGACGATGCGGCCGGCCGCCGAGACGGTGAGCGTGCTGGCGGCCGCGATCTCGTGTACCGCGAAACCCGCTGTCCAGACGGTCATCCGGGCCGGGATCTCCGCGCCCGCGGCGGTGACCACACCGTCCGCGGTGACGCGGGTGACGTCGGCGTGCTCGTGCACGGTGATGCCGAAGCGTTCGAACGCGGCGTGCAGGTGCGCCTGCGCCTTTTCGTCGAGCCAGTCGCCGACACCGCCGCGCGCGGCCATTGCGACTTTCAGGTCCGGTCGCGCCTCGGCGATCTCGGTGGCGGCTTCGATGCTGGTCAAACCGCCGCCCACGATCAGCACGGTCTCGCCTACGCCCAGTTCCGCCAAGCGCTCCCGCAATCGCAGCGCGGCCTGCTTGCTCGCCACATGGTGGGCGTACTCGGCGACGCCGGGGACGCCGTAGTCGGCGATGGTGCTGCCCAGGGCGTAGACCAGGGTGTCGTAGGCCAGGGTCTCGGATCCCTGCTCGCCATCGAGCGTCACGGTCTTGCGATCCGCGTCGACCGATTCGACCCGGGCGATCCGCACCTGAACGCCGGTGCCCGCGAACAGCTTCCGCAGCGGGCGCACCGGCACTTCCTGACCGGTGGCGACCTGGTGCAGGCGGATCCGCTCGACGAAATCGGGATCGGCGTTGACCAGGGTGATGTCGATATCGTCGCGGTGCAGTCGCTTGGCCAGGCGGCCGGCGGCGATGGCTCCGGCGTACCCGGCTCCGAGGACGACGATGCGGTGCTTCATGGTGTGGCTCCTGTCTCGGTGGGTTCGGTACCTGAACCGGACAGGGTCACGAATGCTGACAGCGGCGGACTGTGATGTGGGTCACCACAATTCGGGCAGCGGCGCTCCCGGCTCGTAGGTGGCCCACTGCCGGGTGGCGTGCGCCAGTTTCTCCGGGTTGGCCTGGGCGTGCACGGCCGCGATGCCGTCGGCGCTCATCTCCAGGACCACCACCGCGACCACCCGATCGCCGGTGACGAGCACGAGCGCGGGCATGCCGTTGGCGATGACGCCGAACATGGCGGGCTTGCCGCCGAGCTTGTCCCAGGTGCCGTTCGTCGGCTTGATGGCCATGCGGACGAACCGGGCGATGCGTTCCGCGCCGACCAGCGGCCGGTTCAGCGTCGGGATGAAGCCGCCGCCGTCGCCGATGATCGAAGCATCGTCGGCGAGCAGCTGCACCAGCATGTCCGTCTGCCCGCTGACCGCCGCGACCAGGAACTCCTCCACGATCCGGCGAGCCGCGGCCTCGTCCACCTCGATGCGCGCCCGCTCGGTGGCCAGATGCTGTTTGGCGCGGCGATAGACCTGCTGGCAATTGGCTTCGGTGATGTCCAGCAGTTCGGCCACCTCTTGATGCGAGTAGCCGAAAGCCTCGCGCAGCACGTAGACCACGCGCTCCTTGGCGGTGAGCCGCTCCATCAGCGTGAGCATGGCCATCGACACCGATTCGCGCTGCTCGACCGTGTCGGCCGGGCCGAGCATCCGGTCACCGGCCAGCACCGGCTCCGGAAGCCATTGCCCCACATAGGTTTCCCGGCGGGCGCGGGCCGAGGTGAGCTGGTTGAGGCAGTAGTTGGTGAGCACCTTGGTCAGCCACGCCTCGGGCGTCTCCACGTATGCGCGGTCGGCGGCCTGCCAGCGCAGATAGGTCTCCTGCACCGCGTCCTCGGCGTCACCGGCGGAGCCCAGCAGGCGGTAGGCGATCGCCTCCAGGCGGCCCCTGGAGCTTTCGAAGAGGTCGACCTCGCGGGTGCGCAACATGCCGAAATGGTCGGCCATGCGCACCGGGCGTGTCCACCCCCGCTCCCGGCAGGGCCTTCGCATCCGCGCGAGAATAAGGCTTGCTTGGAGTGCACTCCAGGTGGCTAGCGTTTGAGCGGTTCCGAGAGACAGGGGCGAGACGATGGGCGCGACAGCAGCAGCGGAAGTGACACAGCCGCACGGGGCCGACTACGAGCGGCCGCGGTATTCGATCGGGGAGGTCTCCGAGCGGAGCGGGCTGACCCGCGACACGCTGCGCTGGTACGAGCGGATCGGGTTGATGAACTACGTGGGCCGGGATCACTCCGGGCAGCGGCGGTTCAGCGATCGCGATATGGATTGGCTCGAGCTCATCGGGCGGCTGCGGCGCACCGGGATGTCGGTGGCCGACATGGTGCGCTACGCGGAGCTGGTGCGGGAGGGAGATTCGACCTTTCCGGAGCGGCTGGAGATGTTCCGGCAGACCCGCACCGAAGTACTCGCCCAGATCGAGGAATTGAAGCAGACCGTCGCCGTGCTCGACTGCAAGATCGCCCTGTACGAGGGCAATCCGGCGGCCGACTGGCGGACCGTGTCGAAACAGGCTGCTAGCGAAGGGGTTCAGGCATGACCACGGCACAGGCTCTTCCCACCACCGCACTCGGCGAAATCCGGGTCGGGGCACAGGGTTACGGGGCCATGGGGATCAGCGAGTTCTACGGGGACAGCGATCTGGCGGAGTCTCGGGCGACGCTGGAGCGGGCGCTGGAGCTGGGCGTGACGCTGTTCGACACCGCCGACGTGTACGGCGCGGGGCACAACGAGGAATTCCTGCGTGACTTCGTGCGCGCCCACCGCGAGAACGTCGTGCTCGCAACAAAATTCGGGATCGTGCGCAAGGCCGAGGATCCGGCCTACCGCGGCACCGACAATTCGCCGGAGTACATCCGGGCAGCGGTCGAGGCCAGCCTGCGCCGGCTCGGCATCGACGTGATCGACCTTTACTACATGCACCGCAAGCAACCGGGCGTCCCGGTGGAGGACACCGTCGGCGTGCTCGCCGAACTCGTGGCCCAGGGCAAGGTGCGGCAGATCGGGCTCTCCGAAGTGACGGGCGCAGAACTGCGCGCGGCATACGCGGTGCACCCGATCGCGGCCGTCCAATCGGAATGGTCGCTCTTCTCCCGCGACGTGGAGAACACCGTGGTGCCCGCCGCGGCCGAACTCGGCGTCACGTTCGTCCCGTATTCCCCACTGGGACGCGGCTTCCTGACCGGCGCCGCCCCGGTCGGAGACCTTCCGGAAGGCGATATCCGGCGCACCATGCCCCGCTTCACCGGCGACAACGCCGATCGGAACACGGCCCTGCTGGCCCCGCTGCGGGCGATCGCCGAAGCACGCGGCCACACTCCGGCCCAAATCGCGCTGGCCTGGGTGCATGCCCGCTCGGCCGTGCACGGACTTTCGGTGGTGCCGATCCCCGGCACCCGCAGCCGGACCCGGGTGGCGGAGAACATCGCCGCCGCGACGGTCGAGCTGACCGCCGAGGAGCTGGCAGCCCTGGAGCCGATCGGCGCGCAGGTCGCCGGAACCCGCTACGCGGACATGAACTTCACCGCGGTCGCCCGCGAATAGCCCTGCCACCCTTGCCATCCCGGCATGCCACCCCGTCATCCCGGCATGCCACCCCGTCATCCCGGCATGCTTTCAGCCGGGATCCACACCCCAGCGAACCGTGTGGATTCCGGCCAAACCCACGCCGGAATGACGGGGGTTGGCGATCGGGCTCAGCCGAGCTGGATCGAGCGTTTCGCCAGGCCCAGCCAGAAGCCTTCGATCGGGGTGCGCTGGGCGGACAGGTCGGATTCGCCCGCGCCGAGGGTGACGAAGAGCGGGGCGAAGTGTTCGGTGCGGGGGTGGGCGCGGAGGGCGGCGGGGGCGGTGTGGCGGAAGTTCAGCAGGGCGTCGATATCGCCGGAACGCAGGACTTCGCTTCCCCAGTGGTCGAATTCGCGCGACCAGGCCGGGGCCTCGTCGGGCGCCGCGCCGAAATCGGCTTCGCGCAGGTTGTGGGTGAAGAAGCCGCTGCCGACGATGAGCACGCCCTCGTCCCGGAGCGGGGCCAGGCGGCGACCCAGGTCGTAGAGGCCCACTGGATCCAGGGTGGGCAGGGAGACCTGGAGGACCGGGATATCGGCGTCGGGGTACATCTCCACCAGCGGCACGTACGCGCCGTGGTCGAGGCCGCGGTCGGGGGCGTCGTGCACGGCCTGGCCCGGTTTCGCCAGCAGCGCACGGACTTTCGCCGCCAGTTCGGGTGCGCCCGGGGCGGCGTATCGAACCTGGTAGTAGTGCTCCGGGAAGCCGCCGAAGTCGTAGATCAGCGGCACCGTGGTGGTCGCGCCGAGGGTGACCGGCGCGTCCTCCCAGTGCGCGGAGACCATGAGAATGGCGGTGGGCCTGGGCAATTCGGCCGACCAGGCGGCGAGCTGGCCGGGCCAGACGGGGTCGTCGGCCAGCGGCGGTGCGCCGTGGCTGAGGTACAGCACCGGCATCCGGGCCGCCGGATCGCGAGTCATGGTCGCGGACATGGGTTTTCCTTTCCGGTCGGCGATGCCGCGGGCCGATGACCGGCGCGGCGGATCGACGGAGGGTGGCGGTTCAGCCCGCCAGGGTGGCGGCGGCCGAGTCCGCCAGAATCAGGGTGTGCCCGGTGTGCTCGACCTTTGCCCGCAGGTAACGCAGGTTGGTAGCGGTGGCGTGCACACCGGTGGGCACCGTTGTGCGGACCGCCAGTCCGAGCCCGGCGAGCTGTCGCGACTTGTCGGGGTTATTGCTGAGCAGATCCAGTTCGCCGATGCCCAGCGCGGTCAGCATCTGCGCGGCGGCGGTGTAGTCGCGGGCATCCTCGGGCAGGCCGAGCGCGGTATTGGCTTGGTAGGTATCGAGACCGGAGTCTTGCAGCGCGTAAGCGTCGAGCTTGTTGTACAGCCCGATATCGCGGCCTTCCTGACGCAGGTAGAGGAGCACGCCACCGGTCTCGGCGATCCGCTCCACGGCCTCGCGCAATTGCGGGCCGCAGTCGCAGCGGGCCGAGCCGAAGACATCGCCGGTGAGGCATTCCGAATGCAGGCGCACCAACGGCACATTCGCGGATTCGGTCGAGAAGTCGCCGAGCACCAGGGCGAGGTGTTCCCGTCCGTCGCTCAGGCCGTCGAAGGTGACCGCCTCGGCGGTGGTCGAGTAGCCGTCGGCGAAGGTCAGCGGGATGCGCACGCGGGTACGGACGCTCGCGCTGGCGATGCTCGTGGTGCTCATGGCTGCTCCATGGGGGGGTATGGGGACGCGTTCCGATCAACCAGAACCTCCGACCCCGCCCGGTTATTCCAATTCGAACTATGGGCGGTAACCTGGGCTTATGGGTCCGCGATGGCTGAACGAGGAGGAGCGGCGCGCCTGGCTGGCCTTACTCGGCGCGGCCGGGCAGCTGAACCGGCGGCTGGACCAGCAGCTGGAGCGGGATGCGGGGCTGTCACATGTGCAGTACGAGATCCTGGTCCGGCTGAGCGAAGCCCCGGACGGGGAGCTGCGGATGAGCGAATTGGCGGCGGCGTTGCTGGATGCCAAGAGCAAGCTCACATATCAGATCGATCGGCTGGAACGCGCCGGGCTGGTGCACCGGCGCTCCTGCCCGGCCGATCTGCGCGCGGTGTACGCCAAGCTGACCGAGGCGGGCCGGCGCAAGCTCGAATCGGCCGCGCCGGGGCATGTGGAGCTCGTGCGCGAACTCTTCGCGGATGTACTGACCGCCGAACAGCTCACCGCCATCGCGGATGGGCTGGGGGAAGTGAATCGGCGGCTACGCGAGCCCGAATAGCGCGGAACGACTTCGCGCGCGGTAATTCTCAGACTGGACGGCAGGTTTAACTTTGAACGCTTACGATGCCAGCACTATGCAGTCCGCAGCGGTGCACGATCGAGTCTGGCTCGACAAGCAAACTCCCGAGATCTTCCACGCGCTCAACAGCGTGGCACTGGCGGTCCGCACCGCCGCCGCGGCAGCCGGTTTGAGCCGCGCGGTCATGGAACTGGTGAATGTGCGCGTCTCCCAGCTCAATCGCTGCGCCTTCTGCCTGGATCTGCATTACCGATACGCGCGCGATGCCGGAGTCACCGCCCAGCAACTGGCGGTACTGGACGCTTGGCGACGCGCCCCCTACTTGTTCACAGAACAAGAACGCGCGGCACTACAACTCGCCGAAACAGTGAATTCGCTGCCGGACGACGAGATCACCGATGGTGAGTATGCTGCTGCGCGGCAACATTTGTCGGATGACCAGATATCGGTTTTGATCTGGGCCGCGACCACGATCGGCGCGTTCAACCGCGTGTCGATCATGAGCAAACATCCGGTGCGGGTGCGGAAGGAGAACTGAACAATGAGCGAACAGGCCGTGGCGGCCGCCGTCGTTCGTAATGACGCGCAACACCGGTACGAGGTGTGGTACGGGAGCTCGCTCGCCGGTTTCACCGAATACCGCGAGCGCGACAACGACACCGTGTTCATCCATACCGAGGTGGACAGCGAATTCAGCGGCAAGGGGCTCGGCAACCTGCTCGCCCAGGAAGCGATCACCGATGTGATCGCGCGCGGCAATGTGATCGTGCCGCGCTGCCCGTTCATCAAGGGCTGGCTCGACAAGCACCCCGAATACGACGAGCACGTGGTCGGCAAGGGCATCAAGCGATGAGCGACCTGGAGCCGAAACCGGAGGAGTCGCTCTGCGAGTGCTCCGGGCGTCCGGGACCGCGCGCGGATTTCCATCCGGCGCGCGAGGTGCCGCTCGGCGGCGTGCGCGGGGTCACCGTGCACCGCTCGCTGCCGCAGCGCGATCTGCCGACGGTGGGCGCTTGGTGCTTCCTGGACCAGTTCGGCTCCAGCGGGCCGGCCACGCCCGAAGGCCATGACATCGAGCCGCATCCGCATATCGGATTGCAAACCGTCACTTGGCCTTTGGACGGGCGCATCCGGCATCGCGACAGCGTGGGGTCGGATATCGAGATCGTGCCGGGGCAGCTGAACCTGATGACCTCCGGGCACGGGATCGCGCATTCGGAGTACCGGGTGCCGGGGAATCCGAACGGCGCGGGCCTCCAATTGTGGATCGCCCTGCCGAACGAAAGCCGTTCGGTGGCACCGCATTTCGAGCAGCACAAGGATCTGCCGGTCCTGGTGCTGCCGGGCCTGCGCGCCACCGTCCTGATCGGCACGCTCGGTGACGCCACCTCGGCGGCCACCGCGTACACCCCGATCGTGGGCGCGGACCTGCTCATCGACGCGGGCGCGGAGGTGACGCTGCCGGTGCGCGCGGACTTCGAGTACGCGGTGCTGGTGGTCAGCGGCGACCTCGCCGTCTCCGGCATCGACGCGCAATCCGACGGCCTGCTCTATCTGGGCAGCGATCGCGACGAATTGGTGCTGACCAGCACGGCCGGGGCTCAGGTCCTGTTGCTGGGCGGCGAACCGTTCGGCGAGGACCTGGTCATGTGGTGGAACTTCGTGGCGCGCAGTCACGAAGAGATCGTGGAAGCCCGAAATGCTTGGGAGAACCGCGATCTCACACGCTTCCCCGACATCGCCGGGCACACCCCCGAACAGCGAATCCCCGCACCCCCGCTACCGGGCCTGCACCTGAAGCCGCGCAAACGGCGCTTCTGATTCCCTCCACGAAGGGGGCACTCAGCCGCTCGTGAGCGTCTGAGTTCCGATGACGCGCAATAGGTCCAGCTTGTCCTGGGTATCGGTACTCGCCTTCGGGTAGTAGACGAGCAGGTAGCGGGTGGCGCTGGCGGTGAGCAGCGGTTCGCAGATCATCTCGAGCATTCCGACCTGCGGATGCTGGATGCGCTTGTCATGGCCCGCGCCGGTGCCCACCACGTGCTCACCCCACATCCGTTCGAACTCGGGGCTGGTAGCTCGCAGCCGGGCCACCAGTTCGGTGATATCGGAATCGCCGGAGCGACGGCCCGCGGTGGCACGCAGATCGGCAACATGCTTGCGGCCCAAGGCTTCCCGATCCTCGACGGGGAACAACAGCCGCTCCTCCGGCTGGGTGAACCAGCGCCACGGGATGCTGCGCTCCAGGCCACGCCGTTGCATCAGATCACCGAAAAGCAGTGCGTGCATGCGGTTTTGGACCAGCACCTCACCCAGATCGGAGATGACGCAGGCGGGGGTGTCGTCCAGTTTGGCCAGCACGTGCAGGATGCCCGGACCCACGTGACCGTCGCCGCCACGCGCGGGCGGCTGCTGCCCGGCCAGGTGATAGAGGTGATCGCGTTCGCTCTCGGTCAGCCGCAGGGCGCGGGCCAGCGAGGCGAGCACCTGAGTGGATGGGCGCGGGCCACGCGCCTGCTCGAGCCGGGTGTAGTAGTCGGTGGACATGCCCGCGAGCATGGCCACCTCGTCGCGGCGCAACCCGGGCGTGCGGCGGCGCGCACCCGGAGCCAGCCCGACGGTGCCGGGTTGCAGCTGCTCGCGGCGGCGGCGCAGAAAGTCGGCCAGCTCTTCTCGATCCACGCTTCCACTCTGCCGCGCCCGGCCGGCACTATCCAGGTACCGGCACTCCCACTCTCGCACCCCGTCGGCGCCGCACGGCCGTCCGACCCGGTCACGGCAGCTGTTCGCCCTGGATCGAGGCGGCGATCAGCCTGGTATCGGTGATCCCCCGATAAGCGATCCTCTCCCGGTCCCCGGATCGGCGGCGCAGGCTCGAAGCATGACGAAGAACATCGACACCGTCCGGCTCGGCGCGACCGGACCCGCGGTTTCCCGTATCGGCCTGGGCGCGATGGGCATGTCCGGCATGTACGGAGCCTCCGACGACGCCACCTCCATCGCCACCGTGCACGCGGCCATCGATTCGGGGGCCAATCTCATCGATACCGGCGATTTCTACGGGATGGGGCACAACGAACAGCTGATCCGGCGGGCGCTCACCGAACGCAAGCGGGAGGATGTGCTGCTGAGCGTGAAGTTCGGGGCGATGCGCGGACCCGACGGGAGCTTCGGCGGCGTGGACACCCGGCCGGCCGCCACCAAGAACTTCCTGGCCTACTCGCTACAGCGGCTGGGCACCGATTACCTCGATATCTACCGGCCGGCGCGGCTGGATCCGAATGTGCCGATCGAGGAGACCATCGGCGGACTCGCGGAAATGGTGCAGGCCGGTTTCATCCGGCACATCGGTCTCTCGGAGGTGGGCGCGGAGACGCTGCGCCGGGCAGCGGCCGTACACCCGATCGTGGATCTACAGATCGAATACTCGCTCATCTCGCGCGGAATCGAGGACGAGATCCTGCCCACCGCAAGGGAACTCGGCATCGGCATCACCGCCTACGGGGTGCTCTCGCGCGGACTGCTGAGCGATTCCCTGCGCGGCGGCGCGCAGTTCGCGGCCACCGACTTCCGGGCCCACAGCCCGCGCTTCCAGGGCGAGAACCTCACCGCCAACCTGCGATTGGTGGACGCCTTGGCCGAGATCGCCGGACGGCACGAAGTGAGCGTGGCACAGCTGGCGATCGCCTGGGTGCTCTCGCGCGGCGAGGACATCGTGCCGATCATCGGCGCGCGCCGGCCCGAGCGCTGGGCGGAAGCCGTTGGCGCACTGTATATCAAGCTGTCGGAAGACGAGCTGGCAGCGATCGAGGCCGCGGTGCCGGTCGACCAGGTCGCCGGTGAGCGCTACGCCACTGCTCAGATGGCAATGCTCGATAGCGAGCGATGACCCGGCGTCCGCCCGGCTTCCCCATCGTCATCCCGGCACGCTTTTGCCGGGATCCACACGCCCACCGTGTGGATTCCCGCTAAAAGCACACGGGAATGACGGGGTGAACGCTACTTACGGCGCGGGCGGATGACCGCGGTGAAAGTCGCTGCGGCTACCGACTTTCCGGTGCTGTCGGTGATGTCGACCGGAACCGCGAGTTCGATTTCGCGCTGACCCTGAATGTCGGCGCGGGTCTGCTCGATGAGTTCCGGCGACAGCACCGAAGTGGCCAGGAACGGGCCCAGCTCGCCCTTGGCGCGAGCCAGGTACTCGATGCGGCCGTCACGGGCGACGATGAACGTCTCGCCCATCAGGTCGACGATGCCGGAGATGGACGCACCCATGGCGGCCGTCTCGGCCAGGCCGAAGAGCAGCGCCGCGTGAATATCCCCGTTGTGGTTGAGGTGCTCCGGCTTGGGCGCCATGCTCACCACATTGCGGCCGCTGGCGAATTCCACCGCCTCGATGCCGGTGAACTGGATGAATCCGAGCTTCTTGAAGCCCGCCATCACCAGATCACCCATGGTGGCGCTGTCCATCGTGTCTCCTGTCGACCCTGACGAAATTGAAACTTGTTCTAATTTCATACCGAGTGCGGCCGGAGATGTCCATGGCGGGGCAGGAAACTGCCGCGTGCTCAGCCGGGCAGCGGCGCGGCCAGGTTCAGCGTCTCGGCGGTGCGCGAGATGGTCTGCTTCGCCAGCCGGGTATCGCGAATCAGGCTCTGCCCGAGGGTCGGGATGAGCTGCCGCAATTTGGGCTGCCAGTACGGCTGATAGCGCGGGAAACAACGCTCCAGCACCTCGAGCAGAATAGCGGGCGCGGTCGAGGCCCCGGGCGAGGAACCCAGCACCGCGGCGATCGAACAATCATGCGCGGCAACGACTTCGGTACCGAATTGCAGCACTCCCCCGCGCACCGGATCCGCCTTCACGATCTGCGCCCGCTGGCCCGCGGTAACCATTTTCCAATCATCGGAAACGGCGGCGGGCGCGAAATCCCGCAGGGCGGCCAGCTTTCGCTTGCGGGTACCGGCCAGCTGACCGAACAAGAGCCACATCAGCTCGCGATTGTCCTTGATCGCCGCGGAGATCGGCTTCACATTGTGCGGCCGCAGCGTAGCCGGAGCATCGAACAGCGAACCCTGTTTCAGGAAGCGGGGATTCGCGCCCGCATACGGCCCGAAGACCACCGCGCGCCGGCCGTCGACAATGCGAGTATCCAAGTGCGGCATGGAAATCGACGGTGCGCCGGCGGGCGCACGGCCGTACACCTTGGCCACGTGCCGCTCCACCACCGCGGGATTGTCGCAGCGCAGGAACCTGCCGCTGACCGGCAGCAGCCCGTAGCCGCGCGCTTCGGGAATTCCCGCCTTCTGCAACACTTTCAGCGCCCAGCCGCCCGCGCCGGCGAAGACGAAACGGGCATCGACCTTGCGGGTGATGTGGTCGCTGCCGGTATTCCAGTCGATGCGCAATTGCCAGGTGCCGTCATTGTTGCGGCGCATCCCGCGCACTTCGCAATTGCGATGGATCTCCACGTCCTGCCAGCGCAGATGATGGAACAGCTGCCGGGTGAGCTCACCGAAATCGATATCGCTGCCGGTGATGTCATGGGTGGCGGCAATGCTCTCGCCGCTGTCGCGATCCCGGATGAGCAGCGGCGCCCAATCACCGATGACCCGATGCTCGTCGCTGAATCGCATGGACCCGAACAGCGGATGCGCGCTGAGCGTTTCGTACCGCTTGCGCAGGAATTTCACATCGTCGTCGCCGCGTACGAAGGTCATATGCGGCACCGGATTGACGAAGGTCTCCGGTTTCCCCAGAATTCCGGCCTCGACCAGCGCCGCCCAGAACTGCCGGGTCTGCTGGAAGCGTTCGTTCACCTCGAGCGCGCGGGTGATATCGAGGGAGCCGTCGGGCAATTCGGTGGTGTAGTCGATCTCGCACAATCCGGCGTGCCCGGTGCCGGAATTGTTCCAGGCCGCCGAGGCTTCCGAGCCGACCTCCGGCAAACGCTCGAATACCGCGATGGTCCAACTGGGTTCCAGGTGTTTCAGCAGCATCGCGAGCGTGGCGCTCATGATTCCGCCACCGACCAGCACCACATCGTAGGGACGCAGGGCCGCTTGGGTGTTCATTACTTGCATGCCCCCATCGGACTCGTACAGCGTAGGGGCACGCTAACACCGAACAGGTGCCGCCGGTATTCGAGGCTCCGGCTCGCCGAATGGCCGCGCCGAGCGGGATTCAGCGGTTGCGCGCCCGATACGCGGCGACGGCATTGCGGTTGCCGCAGGTGGTGCTGCAATAGCGGCGGGATCTGTTGCGGGACAGGTCCAGCACGATGCCCTCGCAGGTTTCGTCGGCGCAGACGGCGAGGCGGCTGAGTTCGTCGGCACGAATCAGGTCGATCATGGCCACGGCGGTCTCCACCGCGATCCGCACCGCCAGCGGCGCCTCCGCCGGGACCGCGTGAATGTGATAGTCCAGGTCGTCGTGGCGGACCAGCCGCGGCACCGCGCGATGGGTGGCGAGGATTTCGTTCACCAGCTCGACGGCGGTATCGCGGTCGGCGGTGAGCAGCCGCCGCATGGGGGCGCGCTGGGCCCGGACGGCGGCCAGTTCGGCGGCGGTGTGCTCGTGGCCGCCGGTATAGCCGTGGCGGGTGAAGAACTCGTCCAGCTGCGCGATCTCGGTCATGGTGTCGGGATCTTCCGCGGAGTTCACCAGATCGACGGCGGCCGCCATGGAAGCGACGGTGTCATCACCAAAAAGCATGTTGACATATTACATGACAACCACTTAGCGTCATTAGTCATGGCGACGTTGACTCATGACACCGCGGTACTGCGGCGGGGTAACCTCCGGTCCGGACTGCTCGCGGCCGGTTTGTCCGCCGCCTCCTTCGGACTTTCCGGACCGCTCGCGCGCGGGCTGATGAACGCGGGGTGGAGTCCGGCCTCGACCGTCATCCTGCGGGTGCTGCTGGGCGCGGTCGTACTGCTGCCGATCGCGCTGTACCAGCTGCGCGGGAACTGGAAGTTGTTGCGGCAGAACGCGCCGCTGCTGATCGGGTACGGGCTGCTCGCCGTCGCCGGGGCACAGCTGTGCTATTTCAACGCCGTCAACCACATGGAGGTCGGGGCGGCACTGCTCATCGAATACACCGCGCCGATCGCGGTGGTCGGGTACCTGTGGCTGCGGCACGACCAGAAGCCCACGCGCGCAACGGTGCTCGGCGCGGTCATCGGCATCGCGGGGCTGGTGCTCGTGCTGGATCTGACCTCCGGCGTGCGGACCAGCTGGATCGGCATCGCCTGGGCCTTGGGCGCGATGGTCGGCGCGGCCGGGTACTTCCTGCTCTCGGCGCACAGCGGCGACACCGTGCCCGGCACCGTGCTGGCCACCGGCGGGCTGCTGGTGGGCGGGCTGGGCATTCTGATCGCGGGGCTGATCGGCATCGTGCCGCTGCGCACCACCAGCGAACCGATCGTTTTCCAGGGCTTCACCACCCAGTGGTGGGTGCCGCTGGCCGGGCTCGGCATCGTCACCGCCGCGCTCTCCTACGTGACCGGCATCGCCGCCACCCGTCTGCTCGGCTCCCGGCTGGCCTCCTTCGCCGCGCTCACCGAGGTGCTCGCGGCCATCGTCTTCGCCTGGCTGCTGCTCGGCGAAACGCCCCGCGCCATCCAGTTGCTGGGCGGCGCGCTGATTCTCACCGGCGTCATCGTGGTCCGGCTCGGCGAACCCGACTGACCCGGTCGCCCGGAACGGCGCATATGGGACGAACCGCTTCCGATCTCGCGCGGCCCCCGGTACGTTTTCAGCAAACGCCGGGGGGCCTTGTCCGAACGCAGCGAGAGACAGACCATGGCTATCACCAAAAAGCTTGTACCCGTCCTGCTTTGCCTGAGCGCCGCCCTCCCCGCCGGGGTCGCCGCCGCCGAACCCGCTGCGCCCCAGCAAAATCCGGGGCTCCAGCTCGAAGGCGCCGCCACCGGCGTCGCCTACCGCTCCGTCCTCAGCGACGACAAGCGTTCCGCCGTCACGACTTTGAATGCCGGACGGTTCCTGGCCACCTGGGACGGCCAGTCCATCCTGGTGACCGATGACGCCGGCCTGGAAGTCACCAGCGTGCCGCTGCGGTACGAGATCGCGGGCAAGACCCTCGCCCTCAGCCCGGCGATCGCCGACGACAACCGCCGCCTCACCCTCACCCCGGTCGGCGAATCCCCCGTCCCGCTGCGCGATATCAACGCCCAGCAGAAGTTCTTCGACCTGGTCCAGGCCAACCTGCCCATGGTCGGCGGCGGCGCGGCCATCGGAGCGGCCATCGGCTTCCTGATCGGTTTCCCCGCCGGCGGTTTCGTCCTCGACTTCATCACCATCCCGATCACCACCGTCCTCGGCGCGCTCATCGGCGCTGCCGCCGGGCTCTATCTGGCGGGCGGCCAGCCCGCCATCGACGCCGCCGTGGAGTACGCGGTCTCGCTGGCCCCCGGCGCCGCGCCCGCCTGACCCGTCACCGCACCACGGTCAGCGAATCGATCGCCATGGAGTTGTCGGTGTAATACCAATCGCCGTTCATCTCCATGGCGAGATCGAAGCGCAGCACATGCCCCTCCCCCGGGCCCGACGTCACCGTCCACAGCGTGTTCGGCAATCCCGTCACCGCGCTGACCCGGCCGTCAGACCAGGTGAAGGACCCCGTAGTCGCCGTTCCGAAACCGAGCCAAGGCAATTCGACCCGGAACCGCCCGCCCGTCACGCCGCCCAACACCGGACCGGCGCAATCCCACACATCGCCCTGCCGCCGCACACTCTGCCCGGCGCTGCCGGTCCCCGGAATCCGTTCCCCGGTAAGCACATTCCCGCGATAGCAGCCGCCGAGATCCCGCCCCGGCGAAGCGGCGGCCGGAGCGACCGCGGGCAATACCGCGCAACCCAGCGCGAGCAGCAGCAAACCGTGACGAGCAGACATGACGCCACCTCTCCGGCGAGGGCACTACCAGGTCGTTTCGGGTATCCAGCAGCGTACTCGCCGATCACCCGGCCCTCGCCGAAAACGGATCCGGGAAAACGAACGGCCCCCGCTCCGAAGAGCGGGGGCCGAAAGTTTCTGCCCGGCTATGACTTAGCGGTAGTCGCTGAAGCCGTAGTCGTCCAGCGGAACCGCGGCACCGGTGGTGGTGCCGAAGCCGTCCGGGGTGTAGTAGGTGTCGTCGTAGGACGGCACCGCGTACGCGGCCTGACGGGCTTCCTCGGTCGGCTGCACCTGGATGTTCCGGTAACGGTTGATACCCGTACCGGCCGGGATGAGCTTACCGATGATCACGTTCTCCTTCAGGCCGATCAGCTTGTCGGAGCGGCAGTTGATCGCGGCGTCCGTGAGCACGCGGGTGGTCTCCTGGAAGGAGGCCGCCGACAGCCACGAATCGGTCGCGAGCGACGCCTTGGTGATACCCATGAGGACCGGACGACCCGAGGCGGGCTCGCCACCCTCCGCGACCACGCGGCGGTTGGCGGACTCGAACTCGGCGCGCTCCACCAGCGAACCCGGGAGGAACTCGGTCGCACCCGAATCGATGATGGTGACGCGGCGCAGCATCTGGCGGACGATCACCTCGATGTGCTTGTCGTGGATGGACACACCCTGCGACCGGTACACCTCCTGGACCTCGTGAACGAGGTGGATCTGCACCTGACGCGGGCCCATCACGCGGAGCACCTCGTGCGGGTCGGCCGAGCCCTCGAGCAGCTGCTGGCCCACCTCGACGTGGTCACCGTCGGCCAGGAGCCGCTCGGAACCGTCGTCGTGCTTGTAGACGCGCAGACGCTGACGCTTCGAGAGCTTGTCGTACAGGACCTCGTCCGACCCGTCGTCCGGGATGATCGTGATCTTGTAGAAGCGGTCGTCGTCCTCCAGCCGCACGCGGCCGGAGACCTCGGCGATGGGCGCCTTGCCCTTGGGCACACGAGCTTCGAAGAGCTCCTGCACACGGGGCAGACCACCCGTGATGTCGTCACCCGCGACACCACCCTGGTGGAAGGTACGCATGGTCAGCTGGGTACCGGGCTCACCGATGGACTGCGCGGCGACGATACCGACGGCCTCACCGATGTCCACCAGCTTGCCGGTCGCCATCGAGCGGCCGTAGCAGGTCGCACACACGCCGGTGCCGGTGGTGCAGGTCAGCACGGAGCGGACCTTCACCTCGGTGATACCGGCCTCGAGCAGCGCCTCCAGGGCGGGATCGCCCAGGTCGTGGCCCTTCTCGATGATGACATTGCCCTTGGCGTCGAGCGCGTCGGTGGCCAGCGTACGAGCGAAGGTGCTGGTCTCCACGTGGGCGTCCCGGATGAGCGAGCCGTCGGCCTGCTTCTCCGCGATCGGCACCACGATGCCGCGCTCGGTGCCACAGTCGGTCTCGCGCACGATGACGTCCTGCGACACGTCCACCAGACGACGGGTCAGGTAACCCGAGTCGGCGGTACGAAGCGCGGTGTCGGCCAGGCCCTTTCGCGCACCGTGGGTGTTGATGAAGTACTCCAGAACCGTCAGGCCCTCACGGAAGGAGGACTTGATCGGCTGCGGGATGAACTCACCCTTCGGGTTGGTCACCAGACCCTTCATGCCCGCGAGGGTTCGCGTCTGGGTGAAGTTACCCGTGGCGCCGGAGTCGACGATCGTGATGATCGGGTTGTCGGCCGGGTAGTGCGCACGCAGCGCGCGACCGACCTCTTCCGTCGCTTCCTGCCAGATCTTGACCAGGGCGTTGTTGCGCTCCTGGTGGTCCAGAGCACCACGCTGGTACTTCTTCTCGATCTGGTCGGCCTGCGCCTCGTAGCGGCCCATGATCTCCGCCTTCTCCGGCGGCACGAGCACGTCCGACATGGAGACGGTGACGCCGGAACGCGTGGCCCAGTAGAAGCCCGAGTCCTTCAGCTTGTCGACGGTCTGCGCGACCACGATCATCGGGTAACGCTCGGCGAGATCGTTGATGATCGCCGCCTGACGCTTCTTCGGCATCGGCTCGTCGATGAACGCGTAGTCCGCCGGGAGCAGATCGTTGAAGATGACACGGCCCAGCGTGGTCTTGGCAGTCCACGCGTCGCCCCGCTGCCAGCCGTTCGGGAACAGCTCGGCCTCGATGTCCTTCGGCGGGCGCTGCTCGGTCAGCCGGATCTTGATGAGCGAACGCACGGTCAGGTCACCGCGGTCGACCGCCATCTGCGCCTCGGCGGGCGAGGAGTAGACGCCGAACTCGGCCTCGTCCTTGGTGGCCGGCCGGTACTCGCCGACCGCGCCCTCGTTCAGGCGGGTCAGGTAGAAGAGACCGGTCACCATGTCCAGACGCGGCATGGCGAGCGGACGACCCGACGCCGGCGACAGGATGTTGTTCGAGGACAGCATCAGGATGCGGGCCTCGGCCTGCGCCTCCGCCGACAGCGGCAGGTGCACGGCCATCTGGTCACCGTCGAAGTCGGCGTTGAACGCCTCACACACGAGCGGGTGCAGCTGGATGGCCTTGCCTTCGACCAGCAGCGGCTCGAAGGCCTGGATACCCAGGCGGTGCAGGGTGGGCGCACGGTTCAGCAGCACCGGGTGCTCGGAGATGACCTCTTCGAGGACATCCCACACCTGGGGACGCTGACGCTCGACCATCCGCTTGGCGGACTTGATGTTCTGCGCGTGGTTGAGATCCACCAGACGCTTCATGACGAACGGCTTGAACAGCTCGAGCGCCATCAGCTTCGGCAGACCGCACTGGTGCAGCTTCAGCTGCGGACCGACCACGATGACCGAACGGCCGGAGTAGTCGACACGCTTGCCGAGCAGGTTCTGACGGAAACGACCCTGCTTGCCCTTGAGCAGATCCGACAGCGACTTGAGCGGACGGTTACCGGGACCGGTGACCGGCCGGCCACGACGGCCGTTGTCGAAGAGCGCGTCGACCGACTCCTGAAGCATGCGCTTCTCGTTGTTCACGATGATCTCGGGCGCACCCAGATCGATCAGTCGCTTCAAACGGTTGTTGCGGTTGATGACGCGGCGGTACAGGTCGTTCAGGTCGGAGGTCGCGAAGCGGCCACCGTCCAGCTGCACCATCGGGCGCAGCTCCGGCGGGATCACCGGCACGGCGTCGAGGACCATGCCCATCGGCGAGTTGCCGTTGGTCTGGAACGCGGCGACGACCTTCAGACGCTTCAGGGCGCGCAGCTTCTTCTGGCCCTTGCCCGTCCGAATGGTCTCGCGCAGGTTCTCGGCCTCGGCCGCGATGTCGAAGGTCTCCATGAGCTTCTGGATGGCCTCGGCACCCATTGCGCCCGTGAAGTATTCGCCGTAGCGGTCCTGCAACTCGCGGTAGATCACCTCGTCGATGATCAGCTGCTTCTTGGCCAGCTTGGTGAAGGTGGTCCAGATCTCGTCGAGACGATCCAGCTCGCGCTGGGCGCGGTCGCGCAGCTGACGCATTTCGCGCTCGCCGCCGTCCTTGACCTTGCGGCGGACATCGGACTTGGCACCCTCGGCCTCAAGCTCGGCCAGGTCGGCCTCGAGCTTCTGGGCGCGGGCCTCCAGGTCGGCGTCACGCTGATCGGCGACGGTCTTCTTCTCGACCTCCATCTCCGCCTCGAGCGTGGAGAGCTCGTTGTGGCGGAGTTCGTCATCGACATTGGTGATGACGTAGGCGGCGAAGTAGATGATCTTCTCGAGATCCTTCGGCGCCAGGTCGAGCAGGTAGCCCAGGCGCGAAGGCACGCCCTTGAAGTACCAGATGTGAGTGACCGGAGCGGCCAGCTCGATGTGGCCCATCCGCTCACGACGCACCTTGGCGCGGGTCACCTCGACGCCACAGCGCTCACAGATGATGCCCTTGAAGCGGACGCGCTTGTACTTACCGCAGTAGCACTCCCAGTCCCGGGTGGGACCGAAGATCTTCTCGCAGAAGAGGCCGTCCTTCTCCGGCTTCAGCGTGCGGTAGTTGATGGTCTCCGGCTTCTTGACCTCACCGAAAGACCAGTTGCGGATGTCTTCAGCGGTGGCCAGGCCGATCCGGAGTTCATCGAAGAAGTTGACGTCTAGCACGTAACTTCCTTTCCCCTGTTCGGGTTGAGTATGAGCAAAAGTCGCTAAATCCGTTGCCCGGGAAGGCCGTTCGTAAAGGGTGAACGGCCTTCCCGGACCGATCGCTCTTACTGCGCCAGGTCGTCGACCGTCGCAGCCTCGTTGCGGGACAGGTTGATACCCAGGTTCGCCGCGGCACGCTCGAGGTCTTCGTCATCGCCGTCGCGCATCTCGATGGCGGCGCCGTCCGAGGACAGCACCTCCACGTTGAGGCACAGCGACTGAAGCTCCTTGAGCAACACCTTGAACGACTCCGGAATACCCGGCTCCGGAATGTTCTCGCCCTTGACGATGGCCTCGTACACCTTCACGCGGCCGACCACGTCGTCCGACTTGATGGTGAGGAGCTCCTGGAGGGTGTAGGCCGCGCCGTACGCCTGCATGGCCCAGCACTCCATTTCACCGAAGCGCTGGCCACCGAACTGCGCCTTACCACCCAGCGGCTGCTGCGTGATCATCGAGTACGGACCGGTCGAACGCGCGTGGATCTTGTCGTCGACCAGGTGGTGCAGCTTCAGGATGTACATGTAGCCGACCGAGACCGGGTACGGGAACGGCTCGCCGGAGCGGCCGTCCAGCAGGATGGCCTTGCCGTCGTCGTTGATCATCTTGTCGCCGTCGCGGTTCGGCAGAGTCGAACCGAGCAGGCCGGTCAGCTCTTCCTCGCGCGCGCCGTCGAACACCGGGGTGGCGATGTTCGTGTCGGCGGGCTGGCCGATCATCTCTTCGGGCAGGTTGCGGGCCCAGTCCGGGGAACCGTCGACCTGCCAGCCGGTCTTGGCGATGTAACCCAGATGGGTCTCCAGCACCTGACCGATGTTCATACGACGCGGCACACCGTGGGTGTTCAGGATGATGTCGACCGGCGTGCCGTCCGGGAGGAACGGCATGTCTTCCTGCGGCAGGATCTTGCCGATGACGCCCTTGTTGCCGTGGCGGCCGGCCAGCTTGTCGCCGTCCTGGATCTTGCGCTTCTGCGCGACGTAGACGCGCACCAGCTCGTTCACGCCGGGGGGCAGATCGTCGTCGTCGTCACGCGAGAACACGCGCACGCCGATGACCTTGCCGGACTCACCGTGGGGCACCTTGAGCGAGGTGTCGCGAACTTCGCGCGCCTTCTCACCGAAGATGGCGCGCAGCAGGCGCTCTTCGGGGGTCAGCTCGGTCTCACCCTTCGGGGTGACCTTGCCGACCAGGATGTCGCCGTCACGGACCTCGGCGCCGATGCGCACGATGCCACGCTCGTCCAGGTCCGCGAGGACCTCGTCGGAGACGTTCGGGATGTCCCGGGTGATCTCCTCGGCGCCGAGCTTGGTGTCGCGAGCGTCGATTTCGTGCTCTTCGATGTGAATGGAGGTGAGCACGTCGTCTTCCACGAGGCGCTGCGACAGGATGATCGCGTCCTCGTAGTTGTGGCCTTCCCACGGCATGATCGCCACGAGCAGGTTCTTGCCCAGGGCCATCTCACCGTTCTCGGTGCAGGGGCCGTCGGCGAGCACGTGCCCGGCCTCCACGCGCATGCCCTCGTCCACGATCGGACGCTGGTTGGCGCAGGTGCCCTGGTTGGAGCGCTCGAACTTACGCAGGCGGTACGAACGGCGGGTGCCGTCGTCGTGCATGACGGTGATGAAGTCGGCCGAAACCTCTTCCACCACACCGGCCTTCTGGTTCACGACCACGTCACCGGCGTCGACGGCGGCGCGCAGCTCCATACCGGTGCCGACCAGCGGCGACTCGGAACGGATCAGCGGCACGGCCTGACGCTGCATGTTCGCGCCCATCAGGGCACGGTTGGCATCGTCGTGCTCGAGGAACGGGATCATGGCGGTCGCGACCGAAACCATCTGGCGCGGCGAGACATCCATGTACGTGACCTCGTTGCGGTCGACGTACTCCATCTCCTCGTCACCGCGACGCGCGAGCACGCGCTCCTCGATGAAGTTGCCGTCCAGGTCGACCGGCGAGTTGGCCTGGGCGCGGACCTCGCGGTCCTCCTCGTCGGCGGTGAGGTACTTGACCTCATCGGTGACGCGGCCGTTCTCGACCTTGCGGTACGGGGTCTCGATGAAACCGAACGGGTTCACGCGGGCGTAGACCGAGAGCGAACCGATCAGGCCGATGTTCGGGCCTTCCGGGGTCTCGATCGGGCACATGCGGCCGTAGTGCGACGGGTGGACGTCTCGGACTTCCAGGCCGGCGCGCTCACGGGACAGACCACCCGGGCCCAGCGCCGAGAGACGGCGCTTGTGGGTCAGACCCGAGAGCGGGTTGTTCTGGTCCATGAACTGCGACAGCTGGGAGGTTCCGAAGAACTCCTTGATCGCGGCCACGACGGGACGGATGTTGATCAGGGTCTGCGGCGTGATGGCCTCGACGTCCTGGGTGGTCATGCGCTCACGCACGACACGCTCCATACGCGAGAGGCCGACCCGGATCTGGTTCTGGATCAGCTCGCCCACGGTACGCAGACGACGGTTGCCGAAGTGGTCGATGTCGTCGACGTTCACCGGCACCTCGGAGCCGCCGGGGGCGGTCATGAGGCGGTCGCCCTGGTGCAGACGCACCAGGTACTCGATGGTGGCGACGATGTCTTCCTTGGTCAGCACCGAGCCCTGAACCGGCTTGTCCAGGTTCAGGCCGAGCTTCTTGTTGACCTTGTAGCGGCCGACGCGGGCCAGGTCGTAGCGCTTCTCCTTGAAGAACAGGTTCTCCAGCAGGGTCTGCGCGGACTCCTTGGTCGGCGGCTCGCCCGGGCGCAGCTTGCGGTAGATGTCGAGCAGCGCCTCGTCCTGCCCCGGAGTGCTGTCCTTCTCCAGGGTGGACATCATGATCTCGGAGAAACCGAAACGCTCGGTGATCTCCTCGGCGGTCAGGCCGAGCGCCTTCAGCAGCACGGTGACCGGCTGGCGACGCTTGCGGTCGATGCGCACACCGACGGTGTCGCGCTTGTCGACGTCGAACTCCAGCCACGCGCCGCGCGAGGGGATGACGCGCACGGAGTGCAGCGTCTTCTCGGTCGACTTGTCGATGGTGTCGTCGAAGTACACGCCCGGCGAACGGACCAGCTGCGAGACGACGACGCGCTCGGTGCCGTTGATGATGAACGTGCCCTTGTCGGTCATCATCGGGAAATCACCCATGAAGACCGTCTGAGACTTGATCTCACCGGTGTTGTTGTTGATGAACTCCGCGGTGACGAAGAGCGGCGCCGCGTAGGTCATGTCCTTGTCCTTGCACTCCTCGATGGAGGCCTTGACCTCTTCGAAGCGCGGATCGGAGAAGGACAGCGACATGGAGCCGGAGAAGTCCTCGATCGGGGAGAGCTCCTCGAGCACCTCCTCGAGGCCGCCGACGGGATTGACGTCGCCGCGCGCGGCAGCACGCTCACGCCAGTCCGCTGAGCCGACCAGCCAGGCGAAAGATTCGGTTTGTAGATCGAGAAGACCGGGAACCTCCAGAGGTTCACGAATCTTCGCGAAAGACACCCGCTTCGGGGCTCCGGGAATACCGGCCTTGGTCTGGGTGGAGACTGCCAAGATGCGTCCTTCCAGCACCTAACGCGCGTCGCGTGGTGGTCCGCGACCGTCGCTTGTCTGCTACGAATTCCGCTGGTTACGACCCGAACGAAGCCCGAACAGGCAACAGCGGAAGTAACACCGGAAGGTGGAACTTTCGTCGTAGCGATCGAGGTGTGGACAGGAGGCAGCCAGCGCAACGTCCAAAATTACACCCATACCCCAGGGGGTGTCAAAGTACCACCGCTCGCGTCACCTGCAATGACCGGCGCGCCGGGTGTTATGTGGCGGATTTCACACCGTAATCCGACGCGATCCCGGGGTCCGCTGGCTGCGCTTCCCAGTCACCGTCGGCGTCTGGTCCCCTGTGACAGCCGCCGCTGTTGTGAATAGCGTGACGGCTGGAGCGAAACTCGTCAAGTGGCGGCCCGAGTTGACAAAACGCGAGATCCACTGTCCCAGTGCAAGATCACGAGCGGACGTCGCGAAATGCCCTCGTACCGGGCACGACGGCGACTACTTGTCGGCGATCTCCGAGGCCAGCCACTTGCCGTCGACCTTCTGCATGCGCAGCACGATCGGACCCGCGGCCAGGGCCTGCGGACTGCCGTTCTTGACCGCCGAGATATTGAGGTTGACCAGCAGTTCGGCGCGATCTTCGGTGAGCAGGGTGACGCCCAGCGGGTCGGTGGTGACCTGGGTGTCGGTGGAGGTCTGCTTGATCACGTCCAGGCCGGTGTCGGCGTACTTGTCCAGATCGGCCAGCATCTGGCCGGTGAGGACCGTCCGCGCGCTGTCCTTGAACTTGTCGATGTCCTTGGCCTTGTAGCCGTACAGCGTCGTCAGGGCGTGCTGGGCGGCCGCTTTCACCTCATCGGTGGCGGAGTTGTCGACGTAGGCCAGATTGCCGTCGTCCACGCCGGGGCGCAGGAAGCCGACGATGGCCAGCACCGCCAGCGCGACGGCCGCGAGCCCGCAGCACAGCGCGACGCGCCAGGTCTGCCAGAAGCTTGCGGACGAGCGCCGGCGAGCGGCCGGGCGGGAAGCGTTCTTCGGCGTCCGGAGCTTGGCGCCCGCGGACTGCGGAGCGGTGTTCTCGGACTGCCGCTGGTTCGGGCGCGCGGTCGTTCCGCCGACGCGGCCGGAGCTGCGCTGGGCGGCCGGGCGGCGCTTGGAGGTGACGCGATTGACGGGTCGTTTGTTGGCCATGGATCGCTCCCTCCTAGTTGCCGGGGGCCGGGTTGGCGGTGGTCGACGGTGCCGGGGTGGCGGGCGCGCCGTTCTGTTGCAGCGCACCGGAGTCCAATGCCACCGGATTGCCGAGGTTCTGGGCCTTCTCGGCCTTCCAGGTGTCGCCGACCTTCACCATGTCCAGGGACCAGGACTGCCGGAAGGCGGCGGGCTGGCCGCCGGGCCAGCTGCGGTTGATGCGCAGCACGACATAGGCCGAGGCGTGGTCGAGTTCGCTGTTCAAAGAGGTCAGCGTCGCGCCTTCGACGGTCGACTGCATATTCGTCTTGGCCTCGGTGACCTGCTGCTTCAGTGATTCCAGATCCTTGGTCTGCTCATCGTGCAGCTGACCGGTGGTGGAGGAGATCATGTTCTGGAGCGAGCCGTCGACATTGTTGGGGTCGAAGGTCATCAGGTTGATGGCGGCCTGCCGGGCGTCGGTGAGCGCGGCGTCGCGGGCCTGGGCGCGCGGGCGGTCGTGCATCAGCCCGCCGACGATCCAGGTGCCGCCGAACCAGGCGGCGGCGACGGCGGCGACCACGGCCACCGCGATCGCGCCGATGGTGACGGCCTGCTTGACGCCGGAATCGACCGCGCCCGCCGCGGGTGCGGACTTCGCCGATTCGGACTTTACGGCTGCGGCCGGCTTCGCGACCTCCCGCTCGGGTGCCGGATCGGGCGCGGCGGTCTTCTCCAGGGACGGCGCGGCCGTCTGCGACTGAGCCTCGGCATCGGGTCCGGCGGTGCTGGTTTCGTTCGCGGGCGCCGTCGTCTCCGTCGGCTGATCCGGGTTCTCCCCCAGTTCGCTGTCCTTTTGCTGGCTCACGCCGCCACCATACTGTCCTCTCCGCGTAGTAACGCTCGGGCTGCGGGCATCATCACTTCGGGGTGACGCCCATGAGGGTCGCCAGCTGGGTGGCGACCGGGTTCAGATTCAGCTTCTCGGGGTCGTACTTGGGCTTGTCGTCCCACGGCTGCGGAACCGACGGATCGGCCAGTTCGGCGCGCGCGCCGCCGCGGACGGCGGTCTCACTGCCTTGCGGCACAGCGCATTTGGCTTCGGTATTGAACGGGAAGTCGTCGCGCGAATCGTCGAAATTGGGGTTGCGCGCCTTCTCCTGAGCCAGGATCGCCTGGGTGCCCTCGTAACCGACCGTGCAAGCCGGCGGGTTGTTGGTCTCCAGCACCAGCCCGAAGTGGGTGGTGCCGTCACCGGGAGCGGTGGCCGACGCGCCGATGGACAGCAGCGGCAGCATCTGGAGCACCGGTCCGAAGGCGTAGAACTTCGGCGAGACGGTGAGCAGCAGGGCGCGCAGGTTGGTCAGGTCCTGGGTCAGGGCCGGACCGCTCTCCTGGAGCAGCCGCTGGAGCTGATCGCCGGCATCGGTGGAGGTGCCGATCAACCGCCGGATATCCGGATCGTTGGAGCGCAACTGCGCGGTCAGCTTGTCCAGGCCGTCGCTGAAGGTGCGGATGGACGAGGACTGCTCGGATTGCGTGTTCAGCGCGGTCCGGGCATTGCGGATCAGGGCCAGGGTCTGTGGCAGGTTCTCGATGCCGGTCTGGGTGAACTTGTTGAGCGAGTCCACCAGCACCTTGAGATTGTCGCCCTGCCCGTTGAACGCCTTGCCGAGCTCGGTCACCGTGGTGCTGAGCGCCGCGAGGTCGGTGGTGGCGACGAAATGGTCGACGCTGGAGAGCAATTCCTCCACCGGGATCGGCAGCGTGGCGCCGACGATCACCGAACCGTCCTTGAGATACGGCGAGTTGTTGTTGTCGGGCAGCAGATCCACGTACTGCTCACCGATGGCGGATCGGTTGGCCACCACGGCCTTCGCGCTCGCGGGCACCTTGGGCGCGCCGGAGTCCATGTCGAGGGTGACGACCACGCCGTCGGAGGAGATCTCCAGATCCCCGACCCGTCCGACGGGCACGCCGCGGTAGGTGACCTCCGCGCCCTTGGACAGGTTCGCGGTCTGCGGCATCTGTACCTTCACGTGGTACATGCCGAAGCCGAGCATATTGTCCAGCCGCACGTACTTGGCGCCGACGAAGGCGACGCCCAGCACGGCGATGACGGCGAAGGCGATCAGCTGGTTGCGTACCAGTTTGGTCATCGCGGTGCCACTCCCAGCTGCTCGAGGATGGAGCCGAGCGGATCGGTGGGCCCGATGCCGGCGGCCGGCGCGACCACCGTATTGGGCAGCGGCAGCAGCGAAACGGTGGGCCAGCCGCCACGCGGGCCGTTGCCGTTGTAGTACGGGTTGGTCGGATCCACGTTCACCTGCCGGCCGTTCGGCGGGATGTACACCGGATTCGGTTTGCCCACACCGAGATTCGACAGCAGCGTGCCGATCTCCAGGTCCACCGAAAGCCAGGTGTTGACCTGCCCGCCGAACGCCGACTTGATGGCCTCGTCCGGGAACGGATAGGTCGGGACCAACGGGAACGCGGTGACCAGGTCGTCGGCGGATTTGCCGAGCTCCTGAAGCGTGGGCCGCAGCGAGGACAGATCGGTGATCAGGTTGTCCTTGGAGTGGTTGAGCACGTCGAAGCCGGCCTGCCCCACCCGATCCAGCTGCGTCAGCAGCGCGATCAGCTCCGGCCGCTGCTCGTCGAGGATCTTGATGCCCTGGGGCAGCTCGTCGAGGATCCCGGCGATCTTGTCGGTCTGCTGCCCGACCCGGCTGCTCAGCTTGTCCAGCCCGTCGAGCGCCCGGGTGATGTCCTCGACCTGCTTGTTCAGGCCGTCGATCAGGGTGTTGGCCTGCTCCAGCAGCGACCGCACCTTGTCGGCGCGCCCGTCCAGGGTCTTGTTCAGCTCGGTCACGATGGGCTGCAATTGCGCCACGCCGCCGCCGTTGAGCAGCAGCGACAGCGCACCGAGCACCTCTTCGGTCTCGGTGGCGGTGCGGGTGTTCTCGACCCGGATGGTCGAGCCGTCCTTCAGCTTCTCCGAGGAGGGATCGTGCGAGGGCGCGGAGAGTTCGATGAACTTCTCACCGAGCAGGTTGGTCTGCTTCACCTCGGCGCGGGCATTGGCCGGCAGGTTCACATCGCTGTTGACGACGGTCTTGACCTCGGCCGTCCAGCCCTCCGGGGTGAGCTCGATCTTGTCGACCCGCCCGACCGGGACGCCGTCCACCTTCACGGTGGACTGCGGCACCAGGTCCAGCACATCCGAGAACTGCACGTTGATGTGCATCGGATGGTCGCCGACGTTCGGCCCGCCGGGCAGCGGAATGCTGTACGCGCCATTGCCGCAGGCGGTCGCGAGCAGGGTTACCGCGCCGAGCGAGGCCGCCACGGCGACGGTGCGAATGCGCTTGGCGCTCATCGCTGTCCACCTTCCTGCTGCGACGGCGCTTCCTGGTTGGAGGGAGTGCCCGGGACCGAACCCGGCACCGCGTTGCGCTGGATGTTGTCGCCGCTGAGGATGCCGAACGGCAGCACCAGCGACGGCGTCTTCACGCCCGCGGTGAGCTGACCGGTGATGGTGGTGCAGGCGTCCAGGATGGGCCGCATCTGCGCCGAGATGGCATCGAACTTGGGATCGCCGGGCCGCAGCTTGCCCAGGTCCAGCATCTTGCAGATGACCCCGAACGGGTCCTGCAAATCGGTGAAGTTGGGCCGCATGTCCAGGGTTCCGGTCTCACCGTTGTGGACGTTGATCAGGTTGCTGAGCGCGGTCGGGATGAGCGGCAGCGCCTTGGCCAGATCCTCGCGCTGATCGGCGAGGGTCTTGGTGAGCGTGGTCAGCGCTTCCGCGTTGGACGCCACCAGATCCCGGTTGTTGTCGATGAACCGCGCCACGTCGCCGAGCGCGACCGACAGCAGGCTCAGCGCATCGCCGAGGTTCTGCCGCTCGCCCGCGAGGAAGCCCGAGAGCGAGGCCAGCTGTGTGTTGAATTCCCGTACCTGGCTGTCGTTCTCGCTCAGCATGCGGACGAATTCGTTGAGGTTCTTCACCGTGTCGAAGATGTCCGTGCGCGAATCCGACAGCGCCTTGGCGGCTTTGGAGAGCTGGGTGAAGCTGTTGCCGAGCGCCTCACCGTTGCCGGCCAGGTTCGCCGAGGAGGTGCGCACCAGTTCGTTCAGCGCCCCGTCCTTGTTGGCGCCGTTGGGGCCCAGCGCATCCGAGAGTTCGGCGATGCTCTTGTAGAGCCGGTCCACCTCGACGGGCGTGGCGGTGCGGTCCTTGGGGATGGTGGCGGTGCGCTCCATCTTCGGGCCGCCCTTGTACGCCGGGGCGAGCTGGATGTACCGGTCCGACACCACGGACGGGGTGATCTGCGCGGCCTTGGCGTCGGCGGGGATGTCGTAGCGACGATCCACATCCATGACGACCTTGACCTGTTCGCCCTCGGGCGTCACCTCTTTGACCGAGCCGACCGGCACGCCGAGGATGCGGACGTCCGAACCCTCGTAGATGCCGACCGACTTGTCGAAGTAGGCGGTGATGGTGGTGGTGTTGAGCTTGTCGAAGCCCCACCACGCGATGCCGGCGAGCAGTACAGCCACGGCCACGACGCCCGCGGTGATCTTGCTCTTCCGGCTGGACGCCTGCATGGCGGCGAGCGGATTCTTCGCCATGATCAGCTCCCCATCTTGCGAATCGGCGCGCGGTCGCCCGGAATCTCGGGCAGCGCGGGCGGAATCAGGTTGGTGATCACCGCGTCGAACCAGCGACCGGTGCCCAGCACGTTCGCGTACAGCCCGTAGAACGGGGCGGCGAGGGTCAGCGTCTTGGAGATATCGGCCTGATGGTCGTTGAGGATCTCGATGGTCTTGCGCAGGTTGGTCAGCGCCGGGCCGATCTGCTCCTCGTTGTCGGCGACCAGCGCGGACAGTTCGGCCGCAATGGTTTTCGCGCCGGTGAGCAGCTGCGAGATGGCCGACTGCCGCACGTTCAGCTCGGCCAGCAGCTGTCCGCCGTTGGCCAGCAGCCGCTCGAATTCGGCATTGCGATCGGCGAGCACCTTGGAGGTCTTCTTGGTGGCGGCGAACAACTGCTTGAGTTGATCGTCACGCTTGGCGAGGGACTCCGAGAGCCGCGCCACGCCGTCGATGGAGCCGCGCAGCTCCTGCGGCGTCCCGGAGAACGCCTGCGACAGCACCTTGAACGACTGCGCCAGCTGATCGGTGTCGGTCTCCTCGACATTGCGGGCGGCATCGCTGAAGGCGTCCACCACGTCGTAGGGAGATACGGTGCGCGACAACGGAATCGCCTTCGAGGGATTCGCGGCGTGCGCACCCTTGGGATCCAGCGCCAGGTACTTCTGCCCGAGCAGCGTCTTGATCTGGATGGAGGCGGTGGTCTCGTCGCCGATCCAGGCGTCCTGGGTGCGGAAGCCGACGAGCACCTTGTCGCCGTCCAGGCTCACGTCCTGCACGGTGCCGACCTTGACGCCGGCGATGCGCACCTCGTTGCCCTTCTTCAGCCCCGCGGCCTCGGAGAACTCGGCGGTGTACTTGGTGCCGGCGCCGATGATCGGCAGCTTGTCCAGGCTGAACGCGGACACCGTCACCAGCACCACCATCAGCAGGCCGATACCGCCCATGAATGCCGGACTGCGCTTGCCCAGCACAATGCGGTCGTCCATCTAGCGGCCTCCCTTCCCGTGGCAGCGCGGCGCCGGGTTCGTGTAGATCGGCTGGTTGACCGTCGGCAGATTCGCCACGGCGGCAGGCAGATTCAGGCCCTGCGCATCCGGCAGGCCCGGCCCGGCGACGATGTCGATGCCGCACAGATAGAACTGGAACCAGGAACCGTAGGAGGCGGCGCGACCCAGCTTGTCCATCTTGATGGGCAGGTTGGTCAGGCCCTCGTCGACCTCGTCCTTGCGGCTGTTGAGCGTGCCGGTCAGCTGGTTCAGCCCCGCGATGGCGCCCTGTAGGTTCGGCCGCACCGGCACCAGCAGGTCCGCGGTGGCCGAGGCCAGATTGCCCAGCGAGCTGACGGCCGAGCCGATGGTGCCGCGCTCGGCGTTCAGACCGGTGATCAGCGCCTCGGTGTTGACGATGAGCTGGTCGAGCTGCCCGTCGCGTGCGTTGATGGCATCGAGCACGGCATTCAGGTTCTTGATGACCGCACCGATCACCGCGTCCTTGTCGGCGATCTTGTTGGTCAGCGAGGCCGTGTTCCGCACCAGCTCGGTGATGGTGCCCGACTCGCCCTGGAACACCTGAATGATGTTGTAGGACAGCTTGTTCACGTCATCCGGCGTCAGCGTCTGGAACAGCGGGCGGAAGCCGTTGAACAGCTCCGTCAGGTTCAGCGCGGGCGTGGTGCGCTCCAGCGGGATGGTGGCGCCCTTGGTGATCTTGCGCCCCTGCTGGCCGGTGCCCTGCTCCAGCGCGATGTAGCGCTGGCCCACCAGGTTCCGGTACTTGATGGTCGCGGTGGTCGAGGCCGGCAGCCAATCGCGGTCGGTGATCTCGAATTCCACATTGGCCAGGCGCTTGTCCACGATGGACACCTTGCTCACCTTGCCGACCCGCACACCCGCGATGCGCACTTCGTCACCGGGGTTCAGCGAGGTCACATCGGTGAACCGGGCATTGAACTTGGTGCCGCCGCCGCCGTAATTGGCGATGGTCAGCGCGAGCACCGTGGTGGCGGCGACCGTCACCAGGATGAACGCGATCAGCTTGGTCAGCGTGCCGCCGAGGCCGCGCAGCAGATCCTTCATCGAACGCTCACCTCACTGCCGCGGAAGGCCGGAGCCGCGATCTTGGTGATCCAGCTCGGCACCTGCTGTGGCGAAACACCGTGCGCCGCACCGTAGATGGTGCCCAGGGTCTGCTGCTCCTGCTTCGATCCGGCGGTGGTCACGTCGTACGGGCCGTAGGTCCGGTACTGCGGCGACGGCTGCAAGCCGATGGCCATGTCACCGGGGGTACGGCTGGGCGGCTGGTAGGAGCCGTCATTGGCGGACCCGTTGGTGTACTGGCCGGGATCGACATTCAGCGGATACTCCGGAATGCACATGGCGCCACGCGGATCGAACCAGCGCGGCTCGTCCTGATTGGGCACGTAGCGGCCGCGCGTATTGACGATCTCGACGGTCACCCGCGAACCCGGCAGATCCGTGCCCTTGCCGAACAATTCGTCGATGCGCGGCTTCATCTGCGCGAAGTTCTTCAGCGCGCAGGTGTAGCCGGGCGAGTACTTGGCCAGCGCCTCCAGCGCGGGCCGCGAATCCGCCGCCACGTCGATGATGTTGTCGCGGTTGGTGAGCAGGAAGTCGGCCAGCGTCGCGGAGCTGGGGGTCAGCACCGCGAGCATGGTGTCGATCTGCGAACGCTTCTGCACGATGGTGGCATTGGTGGTGCGCAGGTTGTCCAGCGCGTCCACCAGCTGCGGGGCGGCATCGGAGTAGGTGTCGGCGACATCCGCGAACAGCCGCAGATCCTCCTGCAACGTCGGCAGTTCCGTGTTCACCTGCTTGAAGATCTCGTCCAGCCGGTCCACCGTCTTGCCGAGCTCCGCGCCCTGCCCCTGCAACGCCTGCGAGAGCGCGCCCAGGGTGGAGGAGAGATACTGCGGCGGAATCGCCTGCAAGAGCGGCAGGATGTGGTCGAGCAGCTGGCTGACCTCGATGGCATTGCCGGTGGTGTCCTGGTGCAGGGTCATGCCCGCGCTCAGGTGCCCGCTCGGGTTCTCCGGCCACACCAGGTCGATGTAGCGCTCACCGAAGAGCGTCTTGGGCAGCAGTCGCGCGGTGACGTTCGCCGGGATCTGATCGGCCTTGGCCGGATCGATGGCCAGGTCCAGCGTGACGTTCTTGCCGTCGTACGAACTGGACCGCAGCTCACCGACATTCACCCCGCGCACCTTCACGTCCGCATTGCGGGTGAGGGCATTGCCGACGGTGTCGGTGATCAGGTTGACGCGAACGGTGTCCACGAACTGCTTGTTGTAGATGGCGATGGTGGTCCACAGGAACAGCGCCACCACCACGAAGAAGAGCACGCCGAGGGTCCGGCTGCGCAGCTTCTCGGTCTTGCGCCAGAACTGCACGCGCTCGGGGTTCGTCATCCGGCCACCCGCACCGTCGTGGTCGTGCCCCAAATGGCCAGGGACAGGAAGAAATCGAGCACGTTGATCAGCACGATGGCGGCGCGCACCGCGCGGCCCACGGCCACGCCGACGCCCGCCGGGCCGCCACTGGCATTGAAGCCGTAGTAGCAGTGCACCAGGATGATGACGAATGCGAAGACCAGCACCTTGAGGAACGAATAGACGACGTCCTCGGGTGGCAGGAAGAGTTGGAAATAGTGGTCGTAGGAACCGCTGGATTGACCGTTGAAATAAATACTGATCAATCGTGAGGCCACATATGTGCCGAGCAGGCCGACCACGTACAGCGGAATGACCGCGACGAATCCGGCGATGACGCGGCTGGTGACCAGGAACGGCACCGACGGCACCGCCATCACCTCGAGCGCGTCGATCTCCTCGGAGATCCGCATCGCGCCCAGCTGGGCGGTGAAACCACAGCCCACCGTCGCCGAAAGCGCCAGCGCCGCAACCAGAGGCGCGAGCTCACGGGTATTGATGTACCCGGTCAGGAAGCCGGTGAGCACTCCGGAGCCGAGGGCGTCGAGGGCCTTGAAGCCCTGCAATCCGACGACCACGCCGACCGACGCCGACATGAAGACGATCACGCCGATGGTGCCGCCGATGACCGCCAAGGCACCCGAACCGAAAGTCACTTCGGCCAGCAGCCGCATGACTTCCTTGCGGTAATGCACGACGGTTCGCGGAATCCAGGCGATGGCTCGCGAATAGAACGACATCTGGTCGCCGGCTCGGTCGACCAGGCGCACCGGCGCTTTGAGGGCACCGGTCACCCGGCGCGCCGACCGGGTGATAACGGTGGTGCGCTGCGAAACAACCATGGATCACGCGCCCTTTGCGGGGACGACCTGAAGATAAATCAGGGTCAGGATCAGATTCAGGAAGAAAAGCGTAAGGAACGAGATCACCACGGATTGATTCACCGCGTCGCCCACTCCCTTCGGTCCCCCCTTGGGATGCAGCCCCTTATAGGCCGCGATGACACCCGCCACGAGCCCGAAGATCAAAGCCTTCAGCTCGCCGATCCAGAGGTCCGGCAGCTGCGCCAGCGCCGAGAAGGACGCCAGATACGCACCGGGAGTACCGCCTTGCAGCAGTACGTTGAAGCCGTAGCCGCCCATGATGCCGACCACGGAGACGAGTCCGTTGAGCAGCAGCGCGACCAGCATCATGCCGAGCACACGCGGAACCACCAGGCGCTGAATGGGATCGATGCCGAGGACCTCCATGGCGTCGATCTCCTCGCGAATGGTGCGCGAGCCGAGATCCGCGGCGACCGCGGAACCGGCTGCGCCCGCGATGATCAGAGCGGTCACCACGGGTGCCGCTTGCTGAACGGTTGCGAGAACACTGGTGGCGCCGGTGAAGTTCTCGGCGCCGAGCTGCTTGATGAGGGAGCCGGTCTGCAAAGCGACCACGGCGCCGAACGGGATTGCCACCAGCGCGGCCGGGAGGATCGAGACAGACGCGATGAACCACGACTGCTCGATGAACTCACGGAACTGGAAGGGCCGGCGGAACGTCTTACGGACTACGTCCAGAAGGAGTGCGAAGACGTTGCCGGCCTGGGCAAGACCCGACTCGACCGGGGTGCGCAGTCGTGTCAGGGTTTGATTCACGCCGCGTATGTTACCCGTTAGTCAGGTTCTGTCGAACCGTGGTGTCGTACGAGCCCTGGTAGGCGGGAATCACCTGCGTGTCGTCGTCGCCGTTGGTCTCCATCGACTCGCGAATCGCCTCCTGCGCGGCGGGCGGCAGGGTGTGCAGAATCTGGCGCACGCGCTCACGGCGACGGTGCACCGCCTGCCGCACCGGCATGCCCGGCTGCGCCCGCATCTGCGGGATGATGCCCTCGACCTCTTCGGCGCCACCGGCGTGGTGACCCGAGTCGAACATGGCCTGCTCGCGGGCCATCTGGGCTTCGTCCTTCTCCTCGGACATACCGATGGGGCCCTGCATGCGGCCGTTGAGGAACTGCTTGACCACCGGCTCCTCCGAGGTGAGCAGCACCTCGCGGGGGCCGAACATGACCAGGTTCCGGCGGAACAGCATGCCGATGTTGTCCGGCACCGAACGGGCCAGGTTGATGTTGTGCGTGACGATCAGGATCGTCGCGTCGATCTGCGCGTTGATATCGATCAACAGCTGCGAAAGATAGGTCGTACGAACGGGATCCAGACCGGAGTCGGGCTCGTCGACGAGGATGATCTGCGGGTCCAGCACCAGCGCGCGGGCCAGGCCGGCACGCTTGCGCATACCGCCGGAGATCTCACCGGGCAGCTTGCCCTCGGCGCCGAGCAGACCGGTCAGCTCGAGCTTCTCCATGACGATCTTCTTGATCTCGGATTCGCTCTTCTTGGTGTGCTCGCGCAACGGGAAGGCCACATTGTCGAACAGGTTCATCGAGCCGAAGAGCGCGCCGTCCTGGAAGAGGACGCCGAACAGCTTCCGGATCTCGTAGAGCTCCTTGTTGGAGCAGGTGGTGATGTCGGTGCCGTCGATGTAGATCGAGCCCTTCTCGGGGCGCAGCAGACCGATCAAAGACTTCAGGAACACGGATTTACCGGTACCGGAGGGGCCGAGCAACGCACTGACTTCCCCCGACGGCAGGGTCAGAGTGACATCCTGCCAAATTCGTTGCGAACCGAACGACTTGGTGATGCCCTCGGTCCTGACCTCGACGCCCACGCCAACCTCCACAATTCTCAGACGAGCGCACTACTGCGGCGACCACTCGTTAACTGAACGCGCGGTGTGGCGCGTCACAGTAGGTTCGGTCACTGTATCGCATAAGCCCCGTCTCGGACACCGGGACCTGACTCGCCAGTAGAAACATTCGCATCGAGTTGCGAATAACGGGCAGATTACAACTCCCGAATACGCGAAAAAGGCGGTCCCCCAAAGGGAACCGCCTTTTCGTACATCAGGTCGCGGGGCAAAGCCCCGCGGGGGCCTCCCCCTCCAGGGGGTGTGGGGGCGAAGCCCCCACGAACCTCCCCGTCCGGGGGTGTCGGGGGCGTAGCCCCCGACTGAGCTCACACCGTCTTACTTGACGGTGATCTTGGCGCCGGCCTCTTCGAGCTTCGCCTTGGCGGCCTCGGCGGCATCCTTGGCGACCTTCTCCAGGATCGGCTTCGGGGCGCCCTCGACCAGGTCCTTGGCTTCCTTCAGGCCCAGGCCGGAGACGATCTCACGCACGACCTTGATGACCTGGATCTTCTTGTCGCCAGCCGACTCCAGGATCACGTCGAACTCGTCCTGCTCTTCGGCGGCCTCGGCCGGAGCAGCGCCACCGGCGACGGCAACGGCGACCGGAGCGGCAGCGGTGACCTCGAACTTGTCCTCGAACGCCTTCACGAACTCGGACAGCTCCAGCAGGGTCATGCCGGCGAAGGTCTCGAGCAGCTCATCAACGTTGGCCATTGATATTTCCTTTCGGTAGTTCATCCTCGCGCGAGCGACGACGAAAAGTTTTGGGGTGGTTTATTACTCGGCGTCGACAGCAGCCGGAGCAGCCTCGGCAGCGCCACCTTCGGCGCGCTTCTTCTCCTCCAGGGCCGCGGCCAGACGGGCGATCTGCGAGGCCGGGGCGGCGAACAGCCCGGCAGCCTTCGACAGGTTGCCCTTCATGGCGCCGGCCAGCTTGGCCAGCAGCACCTCGCGCGACTCGAGGTCGGCGATGCGCTCGACCTCGGACACGGACAGCGCAGCGCCGTCCATGTAGCCGCCCTTGATGATCAGCGCCTTGTTGTCCTTGGCGAACGCCTTCAGCGCCTTCGCGGCGTCGACCGGCTCACCCGTAATGAAGGTGATGGCGGTCGGACCGACGAACAAGTCATCCAGGCCTTCCACGCCCGCCTCAGCGGCGGCACGCTTGACCAGGGTGTTCTTGGCGACGGAGTAGGTAGCGTTCGCACCGAGCGCACGACGCAGTTCAGTGATCTTGCCGACCGACAGGCCACGGTATTCCGTGACAACAGTCGCCGTGGACGCCTTGAACTGCTCAGTGATCTCCGCAACCGCGGTGACCTTCTCAGCCTTTGCCATACTTCGCCTCCTCTCTGGATGGTCGGTTCTCGTATGAACTACCGAGTTCCGCCACAGGGGCCGGCGACAAAGCAAACGCCCCGGACGCAAGGTGGTCCCGGGGCGCACAAGAAACGCGATTTCTCGCAGGTTTCCCGACCTCGGCTCTCCCTGCGTGGGCCGCCGGCAATATCGCCGGACCTTCGACTACCCGGAGGGCAGCAACCAACGGTCTTCGGTAGAACGATTTGGGTTGATCACCGAACGAAATCAATGACCGTCGACCAATATAGCGGACCCGCATCTATCCACCAAAACGGGGGTTCCGACGCCGCTGCCCCACCGCGGGTCCCGCCCCGGAAACCCCGCGCCACCGGGCGGCGACGTGTGATACAAGTCCGGAATGACGGAACCGAACGGGCGCAAGGTCAGCCTGGTCGCGGTGAACGGCTGGTTCGTGGGCGCTCGTCTCAACGACCGGGGCGATCTCATCATCGACGGCCAGGATCTGGGCGGCCCATACAGCGAATACGAATGGGCCTGGGCGTTTTCCAGCTCCACCTTCTCGATGATCAAGGCCCGGCTCGGGGTGGATACGGATATGGACATCCTCGACGCGCTGCGAGAGTCGTTCTCCAGCAACGAACTTCGCGATCCCGGACGCTGGTTGCACAAGGAGGCCGGGATTCCGGCGGAGTTCTGGAGCCGGGTGGAGCCGTAGACCGGCACCGTGCCATCGAATCTTCGGGGACGACAGACTCTAAAATCTAGGTATTTCAAAATGGGGATATCTCGGTAGGGTCCGACGCATCAGACATGGAGGTGCTCCCCTATGAGCCGAATGCTCACCAAATCCCTTGCTGCCGTGATGCTTTCCGCGGCCATCGCCGGCGTCGCGGCGGCGCCCGCGGCCCAGGCCGCACCGGCGTCGGCGCCGCAGCCGGTGGCCAGCTCCGGCTCCGGCCAGGTGCTGGCCATGCCGATCGGATTCATCTACCTCGCCATTTGCGGTATCTGGGGTAGCAGCCAGCCCGATACCCGGCCGGTGTGCCTGGCCCTGCAAAGCCTCGCCAGCGGCAGCGCCGAGCTCGGCTCGGGTTCCTGAGACGGGAAAAGCGAAGGGCCGGCACGCGTCAGCGTGCCGGCCCTCGTTCTTGCTATGCGTTGCTACGCAAGTCGCGAAGAGACTCTCAGTCTTCTTCGGCGAAGTTGCGGGTGCGGTTCGGATCCACCGGGATGCCCGGTCCGGTGTTGGTCGAGAACGTCACCTTCTTGACGTAGCGGCCCTTCGCGGTGGAGGGCTTGACGCGCAGGATCTCGTCGAACGCGGCGCCGTAGTTCTCGGCCAGCTTCTTCTCGTCGAAGGAAGCCTTGCCGATCACGAAGTGCAGGTTGGCCTGCTTGTCGACGCGGAAGTTGATCTTGCCGCCCTTGATGTCGTTGACGGCCTTGGTCACATCGGGGGTGACGGTGCCGGTCTTCGGGTTCGGCATCAGGCCACGCGGGCCCAGCACGCGAGCGATACGACCGACCTTGGCCATCTGATCCGGGGTGGCGATGGCGGCGTCGAAGTCCAGCCAGCCGCCCTGGATGCGCTCGATCAGGTCCTCGGCGCCCACGGCGTCGGCGCCGGCGGCCTCGGCCTCGGCGGCCTTGTCGCCGACCGCGAACACGATGACGCGGGCGGTCTTACCAGTGCCGTGCGGCAGGTTGACGGTGCCGCGGACCATCTGGTCGGCCTTACGGGGATCGACACCCAGGCGAACGGCGACCTCGACGGTCGCGTCGGTCTTGGTGGTGGCGGTCTCCTTCGCGAGCCGCACAGCGGCCAGCGGGGCGTACAGCGCGCTCTTGTCGACCTTGGCGGCCGCCTCGAGATAAGCCTTGCTTCGTTTTGCCATGATTCTCTGTCCTTGTCTAAGTCAGAAGTGGTGCGGGACTGGCCGTCCCTCCCACGAGAGCCGGAAGGCTCTTACTCCGCGATGGTGATACCCATCGAGCGGGCGGTACCAGCGATGATCTTCGCCGCGGCGTCGATGTCGTTGGCGTTGAGGTCTTCCTGCTTGGTCTTGGCGATCTCACGGATCTGATCCATGGTGACCTGCGCGACCTTGTTGCGGTGCGGCTCGGCGGAGCCCTTCTGCACACCGGCGGCCTTCAGCAGCAGACGCGCGGCGGGCGGCGTCTTCAGCTTGAAGTCGAACGAGCGGTCTTCGTAGACCGTGATCTCGACCGGGATGACGTTGCCACGCTGCGACTCGGTCGCCGCGTTGTACGCCTTGCAGAACTCCATGATGTTGACGCCGTGCTGACCCAGCGCCGGACCCACGGGCGGAGCCGGGTTGGCGGCACCGGCCTGGATCTGGAGCTTGATGAGCCCAGCGACCTTCTTCTTCTTCGGGGGCATCTTTCTTCCTTGGTTTAGGTTCCTTACGGAATCCCGTAAGCCTTCTCAGGGACTTGCGCCCGGACCTCCGGCGAGAGCCGAAAGCGCCTAGGCACAACCCGACAAGTCTATGTGAACGCGAAAAAGGCGGTGACACCGGGGCGAACCCGGGCCACCGCCTCGACGCGATTAAATCTTGGCGACCTGCGTGAACGCGAGTTCCACCGGGGTCTCGCGACCGAAGATCGAGACCAGCACCTTGAGCTTCTGCTGCTCGGCATTGACCTCGGAGATGCTGGCCGGCAGCGTCGCGAACGGGCCGTCCATCACGGTCACGGACTCGCCGACCTCGAAATCGACCTCGATGGTCGGCTTCACGATCGGGGTCTCGCCCGAGGTCTCGCCACCCGCGGCGGCAGCGGCGGCCGGCGCGGCGGCCTTCTTCTGCTGCGCGGCCGGGACCAGGAACTTCACCACATCGGCGATGGTCAGCGGCGACGGACGCGAGGTGGCGCCGACGAAACCGGTGACGCCGGGGGTGTTGCGAACCGCACCCCAGGACTCGTCGTTCAGCTCCATCCGGACCAGGATGTAGCCCGGCAGCACCTTGCGGTTGACGTTCTTGCGCTGACCGTTCTTGATCTCGGTGACCTCTTCGGTCGGCACCTCGACCTGGAAGATGTAGTCCTCGAGACCGAGGTTCTGCACGCGGGTCTCGAGATTGGTCTTCACCTTGTTCTCGTAACCGGCGTAAGAGTGGATGACGTACCAGTCACCGGGGGCGCGACGCAGCGCGGCGGTCATCTCGGCGACGGGGTCCAGCGGCTCGGCGGGCTCGGAAAGCTCGGCCTCGGGCTGTGCGGGCTCGTCCTCTTCGGCATCCACGGAGGCGTCGGAGTCCACCAAGTCGTCGGCGTCGGCGGCGGCCTCTGCCACCGTCTCGTCGATCTCGAACTCGTCGGTCGTACCGTTCTCCGGGGTGCTCACTGGGGCACTCGCCTTCCTTGTCGTCACGTAATCCTTTGCGCGCCGGGGGAATACACCCCGACGGATGGTCCGCCCCTACGCCTCTGCACGAGGGACGGTGAACCAGCGCCGACGGTCAGCTAGCCGAACAGCCAGTTGACACCCTTGATGAACGCCAGATCCAACCCGCTGATGAACGCGACCATGAAGATCACGAACACCAGAACAACGCTCGTATAGGTGACCATCTGCTTGCGGTTGGGCCAGATCACCTTGCGAAGTTCGGAAATAACTTCCTTGAGGAACTTCACCAGGCGCTTGAACGGATTGCCCGTACCGCTGCGGCCGGCCTTGCCGGACTTCTTGTCTGCCTTCGTCGTCGACGAGGGCCGATCGGCTACCGCGACAGTCGCGGCGGACGACGCGGTGCGTGACCGCCGGGCGGTGCGCTTACCGCTCGGCCGAGCCACCGCGGTGTCATCGCCGTCTTCGGCATGCGCGCCGTGGCGAGTATCCCGCTCGTCGCTCACGTCGATCCTCTCTCGTCGCCGGCATAGGGCAGGGGCGACAGGACTTGAACCTGCAACCTGCGGTTTTGGAGACCGCTGCTCTGCCAGTTGAGCTACGCCCCTTCGGCTGAACCATCGATCGGTTCGGCCACTGTTCTATTCAGTTATACAACCTGGTCTTCACACAACATACGCGCCGCTCCTCGGAGCAGCGCGCATCGGCTGGTGACCCCAGACTGCCGAGTCTACGGTACACGACTCGGCAATCGCGAATCGGGGCCATCTCCGTCATCCCGGCATGCTTTCAGCCGGGATCCACGGTGGATTCCGGCTGAAAGCATGCCGGAATGACTGACTGACGGACGTCTCAGCCGAGTTGCACGGTGGCGGTGGCGCGACCGAAGATCTTGCGCCCCTCCGACTTCGCCACGATGGCGATGACCGCGGTCCGGTTCTCGGCGTCCACGGACTTCACCTTGCCGGTGTATTCGATCTCCGCCGGGCGATCCACCGGGACGTAGACCGGGCTGGTGAAGCGAACGTTGTACTCCTTGACCGCACCCGGGTCGCCGAGCCACGAGGTGACGAAGCCGCCGCCCAGGCCCATGGTCAGCATGCCGTGCGCCACAACGTTTTCCAGGCCGACCAGCTTCACGACATCGTCGCTCCAGTGGATCGGGTTGGCGTCGCCGGAGACGCCGGCGTAGTTCACCAGATCGCCGCGGGTCAGCTTCACCACACGCGCGGGCAGCTCCTGGCCGACGGTCACATCCTCGAAGCGGACGGCATGCTTGCTCGCCACGATGGAGCCGGTGCTCGGCTTCACCGGTTCCGGATCCGCGGTCACCGGGTTGGCCTCCTCGCGCGGGGAGTGCGCGGGCGCCTCGTCCGGGCCGACACCGTGCATGAGCACATTGCGCACGGCGTCACCGATATTGGGATCGATGTCACCGCCGCTGCGGCCGATGAGGGTGGTGTAGGTGGTGAGCACCAGCTCGTCGTTCTGCGCGACCACGTCGTTGCGGGTGACGATGATGTCGCCGCCGAACGCCTGCCGGAACGAGTGCAGGTAGACGATGCAGGAGAGCTGGTCACCGGCCTTGATGGGGCGGTGGAACTCCAGGATCTGATCGGTCTGCATGATCTGGCTCAGGTCGTAGCCGGTGACGATCTGCTCGAAGAGCTTGCGCTGGGCCAGGATCCCGACCAGGGAGATGAAGGTGAGCGGAGCCACCAGGCCGTCGTAGCCGTACTCCCGGGCGATGCTCTCGTCCCAGTGCACCGGGTGGTAGTCCTGCACGGCGCGGGCGTACTCACGCACCTTCTCGCGGCCGACTTCGTAGTAGTCGTCGACTCGGTAGTGATGGCCGACCATGGCGGCGGCGTGGGCAGCGGGATCGAAAGCCGCTTCGGCTTCTTCGATCATTTCGACCTCGGTGTCAATCTCGGTGTTGATCGTCACGGCAGGAAGTCCCTTATCTGATCCCGGACCCGGAATCGGCGGAGCGCTGAACCACCGCTATATACGCCAAGTGCCGGACCGGGGCCACTGTCCCTTTGTGTGGGGGACGAAGCAGCTTACCGATCCGGCACTTCTTCCACGCGGTAGAGCGCGCGGGTTTAAGTTAGCGGGATTCGCGATGCGCCCGGTGCGTACCGCAGTTGGGGCAGAACTTCTTCAGCTCCAGGCGGTCCGGGTCGTTACGCCGGTTCTTCTTGGTGATGTAGTTACGGTGCTTGCACTGCTCGCAGGCCAAGGTGATCTTTGGCCGGATATCAGTGGACTTCGCGGCCACGATTTGCCTTCCTTCCGGACAGCCTGATGGGAATATCAGATATGTAGCGATGGCCGGACTTGAACCGGCGACACAACGATTATGAGTCGTTTGCTCTACCGACTGAGCTACACCGCCATCATGTGCGGACTAGACGGCGGGGAAAGTCCCGGGTCCTGCACGAGAAGCCGAGTCGGTCACCACCGGCAATCCGGCGAGCCCCCTAACGGAATCGAACCGTTGACCTTTTCCTTACCATGGAAACGCTCTGCCGACTGAGCTAAGGGGGCGTGTCTGTCTTGCTCCGGTCCAGGACCGGGGCGCTGAAGACTTGAACGAGATTACACAACATCCGGACCACATACCAAACCGGGTGGTCAGAGGCGGTTTTCTGCGCGATTCCAGCCAAGGACACGCTGGAATGACGAAGGGTGCCACCCCGCCCCGCGGGAGGCGTGGCTCTCGTCATCCCGGCATGTTTTTGGCCGGGATCCACACGGTTCCGCCTCCAGAGACGGCGAAACCCCCGGGGACTGTGTCCTCGGGGGTTTCTCTGTGGCAGATGTAGGATTCGAACCTACGTAGGCTTTCGCCGACGGATTTACAGTCCGCTCCCATTGGCCGCTCGGGCAATCTGCCGTGCGCCGCATTCGGTGCGCTGAAAGAATACAACGAACCCACGCCCCGAATGCAAACCGGCTGGATACGGCGGTCGCGGACCGGCTAGCGTCGGTGGGGGAACCTTCGGAAAACTTCCGATCTTCGACAGGAGCAAAGCGTGGCCGATTCGTCGTTCGATGTCGTCAGCAAGGTCGACCGCCAGGAGGTGGACAATGCCCTCAACCAGGCGGCCAAGGAGCTGACCACCCGCTACGACTTCCGTGGCACCGGCGCGAGCATCGAGTGGTCCGGCGAGGACAAGATCATCCTGACCGCCGAGGCCGAGGAGCGGGTCAAGGCCGCGCTGGACGTGTTCAAGGAGAAGCTGATTCGCCGGGACATCTCGCTGAAGGCGTTCGACGCCGGCGACCCGCAGCAGTCCGGCAAGGTGTACAAGATCACAGGCACCATCGTGCAGGGGATCACCTCCGAGAACGCCAAGAAGATCGCGAAGAAGATCCGCGACGAGGGTCCCAAGAGCGTGAAGGCGCAGATCCAGGGTGAAGAGCTCCGGGTCACCAGCAAGAACCGCGACGATCTTCAGGCCGTCATCGCGCTGCTGAAGAAGTCCGATCTGGATATCGCCCTTCAGTTCGTGAACTACCGCTGACGTGCGGGATCGTGGGGCTTCGCCTCACACCCCGAAACGAAAAGGGGGTCCGGGACAATGTCCCGGACCCCCTTTTTTCACAGGTTTCGGGTACCGCCTGCCATTTCCTCGAGGCGGGCGATACGGTCCGCCATCGGGGGGTGGGTCGAGAACCATTTCGCCATCTTGTCGCCGGCCCGGAAGGGGTTGGCGATCATCAGATGCGATTGCGCGGTGAGCTGCGGCTCGGGCGGCAGGGGCGCCGCCTGGGTGCCGCGCTCGAGCTTCCGCAGGGCGGACGCGAGCGCCAGCGGGTCACCCGTCAGGACGGCTCCATCGGCATCGGCTTGGTACTCGCGAGAGCGCGAAACGGCCAGTTTGATCAGCGATGCGGCGATCGGCCCGAGTAGCGAAACCAGAAGCACGCCAATGATATTCGGTCCTTCGCCATTCCCGCGACCACCGAAGGCGCTGGCGAAGAACGCCAGGTTCGCCAAACCGGAGATCACCGAGGCCAATGCGCCCGCGACCGAGGAGATCAGGATGTCGCGGTTGTAGACGTGCGAGAGTTCGTGCCCCAGCACCGCACGTAGCTCTCGTTCGTCCAGCAGCTGGAGAATCCCGGTGGTGCAGCACACTGCCGCATGACGCGGATTACGGCCCGTGGCAAAGGCATTGGGGGCATTGGTGGGGCTGATGTAGAGCCGCGGCATCGGCTGCCGTGCGGCGGTCGCCAATTCACGCACGATGCGATACATGACCGGCGCTTCCAACTCGGTCACCGGCTGCGCGTGCATGGCCCGCAGCGCGAGTTTGTCGCTGTTGAAATACGCGTAGGCATTCATGCCTATCGCGAGCACGACCGACAGCAGCAGAATCATCGGACTGCGGAACAGCGCCCCGGCGAAAACGATCAGCGCCGACATACCGACCAATAGTCCGAACGTCTTCAACCCGTTCGCATACCCGTGCGAGTGCATATCCGCCTCTCCGCGACTCATGCCGGCAGTTCACTGCCGGGAGACTTGATCACCGGGCTCACGGAGAGCAATCACCCGGGTTGTGGGCGTCCCCGATGAGTTACCCGGACCCTCACCAAATCAGTAGTCCCGTTTTCGATACAGCAGATCAACGATGCCTGGGCGGGCGAAGTTCCCTTCGCCCGCTTTGCGGTAATCAGCCGACGCGTTCGATGGTGTAGCGCACCAGGCGCTCGAGGGCCTCGTTGGCGGGGCCGCCGGGGAGGGCGGAGAGTTCGGCGTGTGCGATATCGGCGTAGCCCTGGAGTTTCTCCTTGGCCAGCACCATGCCGCGGGAGCGGGAGAGCAGGTCGAGCGCTTCCTCGACTTCGCCGTCGGTCTCCAGGGGCTTGGCGAGCAGCTTGCGCAGGCGGTCACCCTCGTGGCCCTCGTCGCGCAGCGCGTAGAGCACAGGCAGGGTGTGCACGCCCTCGCGCAGATCGGTGCCGGGGGTCTTGCCGGACTGTTCGGAGACCGAGGAGATGTCGATGATGTCGTCGGAGATCTGGAAAGCGGTGCCGACCGCGTCGCCGAGCCGGGCCAGGCGTTCCACGTGCTCGCGGTCCGCGCCGGAGAAGGTGCCGCCGAAACGCCCCGAGGCGGCGATCAGGGAACCGGTCTTCTCCCACACCACCCGCAGGTAGTGCTCGACCGGGTCCTGGGACTGCTTGGCGCCGATGGTCTCCCGCATCTGGCCGGTGACCAGTTCGGCGAAGGTTTCGGCGATGATCCGCACCGCGTCCGGGCCGAGGGTGGAGACCAGGCGGGAGGCGTGCGCGAACAGGTAGTCGCCGGCGAGGATGGCGACGCTGTTGCCCCAGCGCGAGTTGACGCTGACCGCACCGCGCCGCATGGGGGCCTCGTCCATGACGTCGTCGTGGTAGAGCGTCGCCAGGTGCACGAGCTCCACGACGGTGCCCGCGGTGACCAGGTCGGGACTGGTCGGATCGGGACCGAGCTGCCCGGTCAGGATGGTGAACAGCGGCCGGAACCGCTTGCCTCCGGCGCGAGCCAGATGCAGCGCGGCTTCCTGAAGGAACTCCTCACCGTCGGAAAGCTCGGTGATCAGTAGGTCTTCGACTTCGACCAGACCTTTACGCACGGTCGCAGCGAGCTCGGGATCACCAAGATCCACCCCCGCAACCACGGTGCTCTCATCGCTCACAGCCGATGCGCTCATTCCATCTCCCAGTGCCGCGTCCGACCCCACGCCTAAAGAACCTAGCGTCTCGGTCGATCACCCCCTACGGACACCACCGTAGTGCGACGCACCAGACACTGCATCCGGCTGCGGCCCGTGCGCCGGGTCGCATCGACACGGATGTCGATGTGCTGCAAGTATTGGGGCCATGGGTTCTCCGGATGTCGCGCCCGAGCAGGGGAAATCGTCGGATGTGTTGCCTGCGCACGCCGAGGTGCTGGTGGTCGGTGCGGGGCCCGCGGGCTCGGCCGCCGCGGCCTGGGCGGCCCGGGCCGGACGTGACGTATTGCTCACCGACTCGGCCGTGTTCCCGCGCGACAAGACCTGCGGCGACGGCCTGACGCCGCGTGCGACGGCCGAACTCGAACATCTGGGACTCGGGGATTGGGTGCGCACGCACACGGTCAACAAGGGTCTGCGGATGGCCGGTTTCGGGCGCGAGGCGCTGCTGCCCTGGCCGGACGGGTCCTTCCCGAGCTACGGAAGCGCCGTTCCGCGAACCGAACTCGACGACAAGCTGCGCGAGACCGCGGTGAAGTCGGGTGCGCACATGGTCGACGGGGCCAAGGTGATCGAGGTGGCGCGCGACGGCGATCTGGTCACCGGCGTGACCATCAAGACCGATGCCGGATTGCGGGCGGTGTCCTGCAAGACGCTGATCGTGGCCGATGGCGTGCGCTCCCCCGTCGGAAAACTGCTGGGACGCACCTGGCATCGGCAGTACGCGTACGGGACCGCGGCGCGGGCCTACATCAAGTCCGCGCGCAGTGACGACCCGTGGATCACCTCGCATCTCGAATTGCGGGACGCGCAGGGCGAATTGGTGCCGGGCTACGGGTGGGTGTTCCCGCTCGGCAACGGCGAGGTGAATATCGGGGTCGGGTCGCTCGCCACCGAGCAGCGGCCGTCGCATATCGCGTTGAAACCGCTGATCCAGCACTACATTTCGGAGCGCCGCGCCGAATGGGGTTTCGAAGGCGAAGCGCGGGCGGTGGCGTCGGCGCTGCTGCCCATGGGCGGCGCGGTGTCGAATGTGGCCGGGCGCAATTGGGCGCTGATCGGTGATGCGGCCGGCTGCGTGAACCCGCTGAACGGCGAGGGCATCGACTACGGGCTCGAGGGCGGGCACATGCTCTCGGAGATCCTGGACGAACCGGATCTGAGCAAGATCTGGCCGGAGCTGCTGCGCGCCCGCTACGGCAAGACCTATTCGGTGGCCCGGCGCTTGGCCGCGCTGGCCACCCATCCGCGCACGGTGCCGCTGGGCGGCCCGCCGGTCATGCGCTCGAAGCTGTTGCAGCGCACCGCGGTCCGGGTGATGGGCAATCTGGTCACCGATGAGGATCTGGACCTGACCGCCAAACTGTGGCGGGGTGCGGGCCGCGCGTCCATGCGATTCGACAAACTCCAGCCGTTCGCGTGACCACCAGGCCCGTCCCGGAAGACCTACTGCCGCATCTGCGGCGGGCCCGGGACCTGGCCGACCGGAATTTCGTTCAGCCGCAAGTTCACCGAGCTGGTGGGATGTCGCCCTCGGCGTATCAGGCCGAGTTCGCCGCCGAGGGCGCACCCCATATCCCTGGTTGCTACGTGTTCATGCACGGGCTTTCGGATCGAAAGCCTTTGCGGTAGCGGGTCTTACTGGCGCGGCAGGATGTGCGCGCCCGCCTTGTCCGTGGAGAGCGCCAGCGAGCTGATGTACTGGATCTCGCCCTCGGGCCCCGGCACCGCCGAAGCGATCATGTCGGGCCGCTCGAACTCCATGCCGGTGGCGACACAGGTCAGGGTCTCCCCCGACGGATTCCCGTGCTCGTCGAACATCGGCAGGTCGATGCCGTCGTCGGTGCGGCGCAGGTAGTACTTGCCCTTGGTGAGGATCGCGGTGAGCGGGGTGGCGACGAACGACACCACCACGGCCACGATGGGCGAGTACGGCTTCAAAGTCTCGCCGAAGATCCCGAAGAAGGTCATGATCGACAGCACCGCCGAGAGACCGAAGCCCACCAGGCCGACCGGATTGAAGTCGTAGAGCATGCCGCGGCGGAATTCGGGTTCCTTGGGCGAGATCTTCAACAGGTACTTGTTGACCGCGATATCGGTTGCGACGGTGACGATCCAGGCGATGCCGCAGTTGGCGTAGAAGCCGAGAATATTGTTGAGGAAGTCGAACATGTTGGCTTCCATCAGGATCAGCGCGATGACCAGATTCAAAGCCAGGAAGACCAGGCGGCCCGGATAGGTCTTGGTGACGCGGGTGAAAGAGTTCGTCCACGCCAGCGAACCCGAATAAGCGTTGGTCACATTGATTTTGATCTGCGAGATGACGACCAGCACCACGGCCAGGGTCATGGCCAGCCAGCCCGGCATCATGTCGCGGTAGATCTCCAGGAACTGGTGCACCGGCTGATTCGCGATGTTCTGCGCGCCGGGCAGATTCGCGATCAGGTAGACCGCGAGGAACAGACCCACGACCTGCTTGGCGGCGCCGAAGAGTACCCAGCCGGGGCCCGCGAGCAGCATCCAGCCCCACCACTTGCCCTTGTTCTCCGGGGTTTTGGGCGGCATGAAGCGCAGGTAGTCGATCTGCTCGGCGATCTGGGCGATGAGCGACAGGCAGACGCCGGCGGCCAGCAGCGCGCCGGACAGGCTCACCCCGTCGCCGTCCTTGCCGCCGAAGGCCAGGAAGGTGTCGACCGATTCGGGGTGGCGCACCAGCAGGAACGCGAACGGCAGCACCATCAGGATCAGCCACAGCGGGGTGGTCCACACCTGGAGTTTCGCCAGCGTGTTCATGCCGTAGATGACCAGCGGGAAGATCATCACGGTGGAGATCAGATAGCCGATCGGCAGCGGTATGTGCAGGCCGAGTTGCAGGCCCTGCGCCATGATCGAGCCCTCGAGCGCGAAGAAGATGAAGGTGAACGAGGCGAACACGATATTGGTGATGACCGACCCGTAGTACCCGAAGCCGCTGCCGCGGGTGATCAGATCCAGGTCGATGTTGTAGCGCGCCGCGTAATAGGCCAGCGGGAAGCCGGTCAGCATCACCACGACCGTGAAGATGCCGATGCCCAGCAGCGCGTTGCCGGTGCCGTGCTCGATACCGATATTCGCGCCGATGGCGAAGTCGGCCAGGTAGGCGATGCCGCCCAGCGCGGAGACGCCGACCACCGCCGGGCTCCATTTGCGATAACTGCGCGGCGCGAACCGCAGCGTGTAGTCCTCCAGCGTCTCCTTCGACGCGGTGACCGCGTCGTTGGTGCGCGATTCGACCTGAACCACCGGCAAACTCCTCGTTTCGGGTTCATCACCTGCTGTATACGTTCACGAGACTGGTGTCCGATTGTTGATCTCGGGCTTCCGAACCGTTTCCGACGAGTTACGTAATACTCACCCTTGTTACGTTCGGGTTGACCGCGACACCGCAATTTCGGAGAAGCGAACCAAGCGTGATTCGAAAAGAAGGGGTCCGGAGGCAACGCCCCCGGACCCCTTTGCTGCCGTGCTGTGGCTCAGGCGTTCTGAGCGGCGAACCAAGCCTCGACGGACTTGCGCTCGCTGTTCATCACCTTCTCGAGGAGGTTCTCGACCAGCGGCTCGATGGCGCCGCCGACCAGCGACACCTTCACGTCGATGGTGCCGGAGGCGGCGATCTCGGAACCCTCTGCGGTGGGCCGCAATTCGAAGGAGCCCGCCATCTCGGTGGTGATGCCGCCGGACGCGCCCTTGAAGGTGCCCTTGGCGATGTCACCCTCCAGCGGACCCCAGGTGTCGGTGCGCTCGAGCATGAGATCGCTCTTGAGCACCTTCTTGACCAGGCCGGGAATCTTGTCTTCGGGAGCTTTTTCGGTCATATGAATGCGAATGGTGCCGGGCCCGTCCGGGTGGGAGAGGTCCAGCGTGGCGGTGGTCGCCTCGGCGAAGCGCGCCTGCCACATCTCGTCGTTGGTAAGTGCCCGGTGAAGCTCTTCGACCGGGACGCTGTACTGCACGGTGAAGCTGAATTTACGGGACATGGCGGCAACGGTAGCCCAGTCATGGAATAGCCTGCTGAAGTGTCGGAAACTAGCCAGTCTGCAAGCACCGCGCTGCGGAGTGTCGATCCCGCACAGCGGCGCGCGAATCGCCTGCGGCGCGCCCGGATCGGGGTGGTGATCACCGCGACGGCGTTCAGCGTGCTGGCGGTGCTGCTGGTGCTCGCCGCCTGGCGCGACGACCACCTGATCAGCGCCGACAAGGGCACGACCAGCGCCGAGGTGCTGTCGGCGGGCCGGTTGCGCTCGGCGGTCATCTACGTGACCCCGGACGGTCAGACCCACAATCCGAAGGTCGGCGTGCTGTATCCGACCAAACTGACCGCCGGCGAGCGCATCAATGTCGAATACCGCCGCAGCGATCCGGATCTGGTGCGGGTGGCGGGGCGCGATGCCAGCGTCGCGGTCATCCCGGCCGCCTCGGTGATCTTCGTGAGTTGGCTGATCGCGCTGCCGCTGCTGTTCCTGCTCGGCTTCCGCCCCACTGTCGAATCTCTGAAGAGGGCATTCAAGGTTCGCGGCCCGGCTCGTGCTGGACCGAGTGGAGCGGGGGAGCGAAGCGGAGGAGCAGAGGGAGGGAAGAACGAGACTTAGGGGCCGCGAACCCGCCCGGAGCGAAGCGGAGGGCAGAATGGGCACCGTGGCGAAAACAGAGCGGCGGGAATCGTTTCGGGCCTCGTTGGAGAAGCAGCCGCACGAGGTCGCGTCGATGTTCGACGGGGTCGCGAAGCGGTATGACCTCACCAATACGGTGATTTCCATGGGGCAGGACCGGTATTGGCGCTGGGCGACCCGGCAGGCGCTGGGCTTGCGGCCCGGTGAACGGGTCCTCGACCTAGGGGCCGGAACCGGTGTTTCCACGGTCGAATTCGGTAAGTCCGGTGCGTGGTGTGTTGCCACCGACTTCTCGCAGGGCATGTTGCAGGCGGGGCGATTCCGGAATGTGCCGATGGTCGCGGGCGATGCCATGGCGTTGCCGTTCGCCGACGAGTCCTTCGACGCGGTGACGATCTCGTACGCACTGCGCAATGTGTCCGATCCGGATCTCGCGCTGCGCGAGATGCTGCGTGTCACCAAGCCGGGTGGACGCCTCGTGGTCGCGGAGTTCTCGACCCCGACGTTCGGGCCGTTCCGGACCATCTACATGGAGTACCTGATGAAGGCGCTCCCCAAGGTGGCGACCGCGGTCTCCAGTAATCCCGATGCCTACGTCTACCTCGCCGAGTCCATCCGCGCCTGGCCCACCCAGTCCCAGCTGGCTCTGCGCATCGCCGATGCGGGCTGGTCTGCGGTGAAATGGCGCAACCTGAGCGGTGGCGCGGTGGCCCTGCACCGGGGTTTCAAGCTCGGCTGAGCCTTGGAAAGGGGGTCCGGGGCAAGCCCCCGGACCCCCTTTTCTTTCCCAGAGACGGGACTCACAGCCGAAAAATAGGGCTGTGAGGTGGAATGTCATCTGGAGATAACTTTCGGTAAATCCGTCGCAATCCCCGGTCGGGAAGATCGGGGGCATGGCGGATCCGACCAAACCCCAGGCGAGCACGCGAACACAGTGCTCGTACTGCGGGGTGGGGTGCGGAATTACCGTCGAGACGCGCCCCGACGCATCCGGGTTGCCGGTAATCGCGAAGGTCAGCGGCGACAAACTGCATCCAGTTAACGCTGGGCGACTATGCACCAAGGGTGCGACGCACGCGGAGATGATGGCCGCCACCGAAGGGCGCATGGCTACCGCCCATCGCCGTCCCGAGCGCGGTGCGACGCCGGAACCCCTCCCCGTGGATGCCGCGATTCAGGAAGCGGCCGACCGGCTTCGGGTGATTCTCGACACATATGGACCGGATGCCATCGCGCTCTACGTCTCCGGGCAGATGTCGATCGAAGCCCAATACCTCGCCACCAAATTCGCCAAGGGTCATCTGCGGACCGTGCACATGGAGGCCAATTCGCGGCTGTGCATGGCGAGTGCGGCGACCGGCTACAAGCAGTCGCTGGGCGCGGACGCCCCGCCCGGCTCCTACGACGATCTCGATCACGCCGACCTGTTCTTCGTGATCGGCGCGAATATGGCCGACTGCCATCCGATCCTGTTCCTGCGCATGGCCGATCGGCTCAAAGCGGGCGCGAAACTCATCGTGGTGGACCCGCGCCGCACCGACACCGCCGCGCGTGCGGACCTGTTCTTGCAGATCAAGCCGGGCACCGATCTGGCGCTGCTGAACGGCCTGCTGCACCTGCTGGTCGAGAACGGCGCTATCGACGCGGAATTCATCGCCGCCCACACCGACGGCTGGGACGGCATGCCCGACTTCCTCGCCGGCTACACCCCGGACCTGGTCGCCCAGGCCACCGGGCTGGCCGAGGCGGATATCCGCACGGCCGCCGAGTGGATCGGCGCGGCCGGGGAGTGGATGTCGTTGTGGACCATGGGCGTCAACCAGTCCACGCACGGCACCTGGACCACCAATGCCATCTGCAACCTGCACCTCGCCACGGGAGCCATCGGCCGCACCGGTAGCGGGCCGTTCTCGCTGACCGGTCAGCCCAATGCCATGGGCGGGCGCGAAATGGGTTACATGGGACCGGGATTGCCCGGCCAGCGCAGCGTGCTGTCGGCGGCCGACCGGGAATTCGCGGAGACGGTGTGGGGACTCGAGCCCGGCAGTATTCGCGCCGAGGGCGGCCCCGGCACCATCGAGATGTTCCGTGGCCTCGCCGAGGGGCAGATCAAAGCCGCCTGGGTGATCTGCTCCAATCCCGTTGCCACCGTGGCCAATCGCAAGACGGTGATCGCGGGCCTGGAAGCCGCCGAACTGGTGATCGCGCAGGATGTGTACACCGAGACGGCCACCAACACCTACGCCGATGTGCTGCTGCCCGCGACCCTGTGGGCGGAATCCGATGCGGTGATGGTGAATTCGGAGCGCACCATGACGCTGCTGCGGCAATCGGTGCCGCCGGTCGGTGCGGCGCGGCCGGATTGGCAGCTGATCGCACAGGTCGCCACGGCCATGGGCTTCCCCGGCTTCGACTACGCCTCCAGCGCCGAGATCTTCGAGGAGATCCGGCGTTTCACCAACCCGGTGACCGGCTACGACCTGCGCGGTATCAGTTACGCCGCGCTGGCCGAAGGGCCGATGCAGTGGCCGTGCCCGGATCCGGCGCAGCGGCGCAATCCGATTCGCTACGTCAACGACGGTGTCAGCCCGGAGCCGTACATCGATGCCGACGGGAACCAGCCGCGGCTGGCCTTCCCGACCCCGAACCGCCGCGCCGTTTTCTGGCCGCGCCCGCATCTGCTGCCCGCCGAGATGCCCGATGACGATCATCCGTTCGTGCTCAATACCGGTCGCCTGCAACACCAGTGGCACACGATGACCAAGACCGGGAAGGTGGCCAAGTTGACGAAACTGAACGGGCAGCCGTTCCTGGAGATCCACCCCGATGATGCCGCGAAACTCGAGGTCCGCGCGGGTGATCAGGTCGAGATCGGCTCCCGGCGCGGGCGTGCGGTGCTGCCCGCGCGGATCAGCGACCGGGTGCGCCCGGGGGAATGTTTCGCGCCGTTCCACTGGAACGACGAGCACGGCGAGTACCTGACCATCAACGCGGTCACCAATGACGCCGTGGATCCGGATTCGCTGCAACCGGAGTTCAAGGCGTGCGCGGTGCGGCTGCGCAAGGTGGCGGCGATGCGCGGCGCCGATGCTCCGGCGGCCGAACCGATTCCGAACAACGCTGCCGCCGAACCGAGTTCGAGCACCGGTGGCTCGACCGCGCGTCCGGCCGGTGCCGCGATCCCGCATCCGGCCGGATCCGCCATGCCGCCGGTTCCGGCGGGTGCCGCGTCGCCGGTGTTCCCGGCAGTGGCCGGAGCGGGCGCGCCCCAACCGCATCCGCTGGCCGTCATGCTCGGGTTGGAGCAGGCCACCTCGACGCCGACGCTGAGCGAAACCGAATCCATCTACCTCGGTGGGTATCTCGCGGCCTTGCAGTCGCTGCCGATCAGCGGCGTACCGGTGCTACCCGAGACCGCGCCGCTGACCGAGCGCAGCCGGATGTGGCTGAACGGGCTGCTCGCCGGCATGTATTCCCGCTCCGCGCCGGGCGAACCGGCGACCGCTCCGGCGAGTGTCACGGCTGGCAGCGGGCATCCCGAGGACTCGGCGAGCGAACTGCCGCCGATCGTGACCGTGCTGTGGGCCTCCCAGACCGGCACCGCGGAGGATCTGGCGGCCGCCGCGATCACCAAGCTCGCCGACGCGGGAGTCGTCCCGCGCCTGCTGGATATGAACTCCGCCGAACTGTCCGACCTGACCGGCGATGTACTGGTGATCAGCAGTACCTTCGGCGACGGCGGGCCGCCGGACAACGGCGCGGATTTCTGGACCATGCTGTCCGACAGCGAAACCCGGCTCATCGGGATGCGGTACGCGGTGTTCGCACTCGGCGACTCCTCCTACGACGACTTCTGCGGGCACGGTCGCAAACTCGACGAACTGTTCGCCAAGCGCGGTGCGACCCGGCTGCTGCCCCGGGTGGACAGCGAACCCGATCACGACGAGCTGTCCGAGGCGTGGCTGGACGAGATCGCCGATGTCTTGCTCGCCGCCGGCGGCACCGGGTCGGCAGCAGGCGGGTCGGCGCGGGGCGACGGCCTGCCCCCGGCCGCCGGTTCGAGCGGGTACGGGCCCACCGCACCCGGCATGGGGAACCTCGGGTCCGCGCGCCCGGGCGGCGGCTTCCGGTCCGCTCCCGGCGCGAACGACTTCCAGTCCGCCATGTCCGGCGCGAGCGGCTTCCCGTCCGGTCCCGGCGCGAACGACTTCCGGTCCGACGCGTCCGGCGCGGACGACTTCCTGCTCACCGCGCCGGGCGATCCGGTGCGCAGCCATCTGGGTGTGCGCACCCGGACCTCGGTCGCGACGGTATCGCCCGCGAAGTTCACCCGCACCTCGCCGCTCTCCACCAAATTGCTGCGCAACGACCTGCTCTCGCGACCTGGCTCCGGAAAAGAGGTGCGGCAGTTCGGGTTCGATCTCAGCGGCAGTGCGGCCACCTACGAGGTGGGCGATTCGCTGGGTATCCGGCCCACGAATTGCGATGCGCTGGTGGCGGAATGGTTGCAGGTGACGGGGCTGGACGGGCACCGGGGCATCGAGCTGGACGAGCGCGAGGTGCCGCTGTCCGACGCGCTGCGCACGCGCTACGACATCACCAAGGTGAGCGGGGATCTACTGGCCTTCATCGCGGAGCGCAATTCCAGTGCGCGACTGGCGAAACTGCTGCGCCGCGACAATCGCAACGAGCTCGACAGCTACCTGTGGGACCGGCAGGCCGTGGACGTGCTGCGCGACTTCCCGGTGCAGGCCGATCTGGTGGAGTGGCTCGGCACGCTGAAAAAGCTGCAACCGCGCCAGTATTCGATCTCCTCCAGTCCCCTGGTGAGCCCGCACGAAGTGCAGTTGACCGTGAGCGTGGTGCGCTACGGCGATCCGGCGGCCATCGGTTCGGCGGCCCGGCGCGGTGGAGTGTGCTCGAGCTTCCTGGCCGATCGCGCCGATGCCGATATCCCGATCTTCCTCCAGCGGTCCCCGCACTTCCGCCCGCCGCTGGACCCGAACGCGCCCATGATCATGGTCGGCCCGGGCACCGGTATCGCGCCGTTCCGCGGCTTCCTCCAGGAGCGGAAAGCCCTGGGCTGCAAGGGCCGCAACTGGCTCTTCTTCGGCGATCAGCACGCCAAGGACAATTTCTACTATCGCGCCGAGCTGGAGGACATGTTCCGCTCCGGCTTCCTGACCCGCCTGGATCTGGCCTTCTCCCGCGATCAGCGCGAGCGGATCTACGTGCAGCACCGCATGATCGAGCACGGCGCGGAGCTGTGGGCCTGGTTGCGGGAGGGCGGCCACTTCTACGTCTGTGGCGACGCCTCCCGCATGGCCAAGGATGTGGACGACACCCTGTTGAAGATCGCTCGCATTCACGGGAAGTTGAGCGAGGACGGAGCGCTGGCCTTCAAGAAGCAGCTGGTGGCCGAGAAACGCTACGTCCGGGACGTGTACTGAGATCGCTTACACGGCAGGCGGATTGAGCCGGGCGAAGTCCCCGAGCCGGTAGTACGGGTAGTAGGGGTACGGCGGGGTGACCGCGCTCGCCTTGTCCAGGCGGGCGATCTGCTCGGCCTCCAGGCTCCAGCCGATCGCGCCGAGGTTCTGGCGCAGCTGCTCCGCATTGCGCGCGCCGACGATCACGGTCGCGACGGTCGGGCGGTTCAGCAGCCAGTTCAAGGCGATCTGCGGGACGGTGCGGCCGGTCTCCTCCGCCAGCTCGTCGAGCACCTCGACCACGTCGTACAGCAGTTCGTCATCGACCGGCGGCCCGGCTTCGGCCGTCTTGTGCAGTCGGCTGCCCGCCGGAAGCGGCTGCCCGCGCCGGATCTTGCCGGTCAGCCGGCCCCAGCCGAGCGGGCTCCAGACCACCGCGCCGACGCCCTGATCCCTGGCCAGCGGCATCAGCTCCCATTCGTAATCGCGGCCCACCAGCGAGTAGTAGACCTGATGCGCGACATAGCGCGGGAAGCCGTGCTCGTCCGCCGCCGCAAGGGATTTCATGAGCTGCCAGCCCGCGAAGTTGGAGGCGCCGACGTAACGGATCTTGCCCGCGCGCACCAGGTCGTCCAGCGCCGCGAGGACCTCCTCGACCGGAGTGCCGGCGTCGAAAGCGTGCAGCTGGAACAGATCGAGATGGTCGGTGCCCAAGCGGCGCAGCGAACCCTCCACCGCGCGGATCAGCCGCGAACGGCCGGAGCCGGCGTCGAGCGGGCCGGGACCGGTGGGCAGTGACGCCTTGGTGGAGATGAGCAGATCGTCGCGACGGCCCCGGATCGCCGCGCCGAGTACCTCTTCCGAGGCGCCGTCGGAGTAGACATCCGCGGTGTCGAAGAGGGTCACGCCCGCCTCCAGGGCGATGTCCACCATGGCGCGCGCCTCCCGCGCATCGGTGTCACCCCAGGCGGAGAAGAGTTCGCCGCGACCACCGAAGGTGCCCGCGCCGAAGCTCAGAGCCGGCACCAGCAGTCCTGACGCACCCAGCCGACGGTATTCCATGACAACCCCTAACGGAACTACGGTTTCATTAACACAGCCGACGTTACACTCCGATCGCCGCAAATGAAACTGGAGGCCCGTTATGGATCAGGATTCCGCCGTACCCGGCTCGATTCGCCCGGGTGGACGCACCGCCCGCGTCCGCGATGCCGTGCTGCGCGCCGCCGGCGATCTGCTCGCCGAACAGGGCTTCGCGCGCCTGGACCTGGCGGAGGTGGCGGCGCGAGCCGAGGTCGGCAAGACCACCGTCTACCGCCGCTGGCGCACCCCGGCCGGACTGGTGGCGGACCTGCTGGTCGAAATGGCGGAAACCTCACTCCCCCACAGCAATACCGGTTCGCTGGCGGGCGATCTGCGCGCCAATGCGCGACTGGTCGCCGAGACGCTGACCGACGACCGGCAGGGCCGCCTCTTCCGCGCCGTCATCGCCGCCGCCACCAGCGACGCCACCGCCGCGACCGCCCTGCACAACTTCTACGACACCCGCCTGACCGAATGGTCGCCCTGCGTGGCGGCCGCGATCGCCCGCGGTGAAGTGCCGCCCGGCACCGACCCGCGCGCGGTGCTCTCCGCGGTCTCGGCCCCGCTCTACTACCGCCTGCTGGCCAGCGGCGATCCGCTGGACGACGAAACCGTCACGGCGGCAGCCGAAGCCGCCGCCGTGGCCGCCCGCGCGGGCGTGTTCGCCTGATCACGCGTGGCTGGCGGTCCAATCCGGATCGCGGCCGGTGAGCCCCAGCAGGCGATCGAGGGAGGAGGCGTTGTCGGGGACCGCGACGACCGGACCGAACAGACCGGGAGTGCCTTCGATCGGGTTGTCCTTCATCATCTCCAGCAGAATCGCCAGATCATCGGAGTCGGGAGCGTAGGGCTGCGAGGTGGCGCGCGCCAGATCCCAACCGTGAATGACCAATTCGTCCAGGGCCACACCGGCCATGGCGGGCGCGGGCAGGGTGACGCCGCCCGCCTCGGTGTCGCCGGTCCAGGCGGCCGGTTCCTGCCAGGCCGCGACCAGCGCCTTGAGCTGAGCGGGAATCACGGTGCGCCAATCGTTTCCGAGCACCGGCGCGACCGAGGTCGGCGGGACGGAACTGCCGACGGCCTCCTTGGTGGCGGCCTGCCGGAACGCCTCGGTGAGCATGGTGACGTGGGCCAGCAGGTCACGCACGCTGGCGCCGGTCGGGGTGGGGAGTGCGAGTTGTTCGTCGGCGATGCCGGTAACCACTGTTTCCAGCCCGATAGCGGCGGGCTCCAGGTCGAAGGACGGATGCTGCACGGGATCCTCCCGGTTCAGTAGCGGACGCCGGGGCGGCGGCCTGCTCCCGAATGTGGACTACCCGGTTCGGCGGAAATCATCGCGGTTTTCGGCGAAATGCGATTACACCGGCCGGTCGCAACCGCATCGTTAGCCCCGAGAACCCCCAAAAGCCCTGGTAGCGGGGAGAATTGATAGATGAAGGGTGATCGAGTGGAGATCGTCATCGACGCCGGTGACGGATCTCGCAATTACGAAGTGACCGCCACCCGCGCGGGCCGGCGGGTCGAGGTCCGCATCGCGCGCGGGGTGGTCGAGGTCAGCGAAGTGACCAGAACCGGCAGTGCGGTGCGAATCGCGCGGTTCCTGGCGACCCGGGTGCTGGCGCTGGTCGAGCATCCGGCCCAGGACACGGCCCTGCCGGACGAGTGAGCGAGGAGGTTGCCTATTCGCCGCGATCGGGGGCATTCTCGAAATGTCCGACTGCATGCCGGCCCCGGCCGACCCCGGCAGAGAGGAGTATCCGATGTCCGATCGCAGCATCGAATCCGTGCCCGAAGCCGATTTCGTCGAACAGCGCACGCCCGCGTATCCCGGCGAGGAACCGTATCCCGACGGCGACGCCTATCCCGATCGGGATGTGCTCGCCGATCCGGTGCTCGAATCCGGCGGCGACATCACGCCGCTGCCCGAGGGCGAGCTCGGCTGGAGCGCCAACGAGGCGGATCTCATCGAGCAGGCGATTCCGGTGCCCCTCGACGACGACTACGACGAATCCCTCGGCGACGACGACTGATTCCGGGAAGGCGGCCGCGCGACCGGGTCGCGCGGCCGCCCGGCTCAGCCCGCGACGCCCGCGCGCACGGCGGCGTGCAGTTCCCGCAGGCTCGACCGCTCGGTCGCGACCTCGAGCACCCGGATGCCGTGCGCGCTGCCGGTGAGTTCGACGGCCAGCTGGGCCGGATCGACCTGGCGGTGCGGCACGCGGTAGGCGGCGCAGAGTGCGGCCAGATCCATGCCGTGCGGGGTGCCGAAGACGCGTTCGAAGACGCCCGCGTACTGCGGATCGCCCTGTTCCAGCAGTTCGAAGATGCCGCCGCCGTCGTCATTGGCGACCACGATGGTGAGGTCCTCCGGGCGCGGTTCACCGGGGCCGATGAGCAGGCCGGAGGCATCGTGCAGGAAGGTCAGGTCGCCCATCAGCGCGACCGTGCGGCCGGGATGGGTGAGCGCCGCGCCGACCGCCGCGGAGACCGTGCCGTCGATACCGGCCACGCCGCGATTGGACATCACCCGCACCCCGGCGCGCGGGGCCGAGACCAGGGCGGCGTCGCGGACCGGGTTGGACGCGCCGAGCAGCAGCTGATCGCCCTCGTGCAGGGCGTCCATCACCACGGCCGCCACATGCAGTCCGGTCGGCTTCGGGTGTCCGGCCAGTTCGTCGCGAACCACCTTGACGGCCTTGGCATTCAGGTCGCGGCAGTGTTCGAGCCACTGCGGGCGCGGCGCACCGTAGGTGACCGCGCGGGTGCCGGTGCCGACCACATTGCCGGAGACATCGGGCCAGCGCGGGCCGGTGGTCAGCGCGTACACGGTGACCTCGGGGTCGGCGAGCAGCCGCGAAACCGGCCGGTGCAGGGTCGGTCGCCCGGTGATGATGGCCTGCTTGGGTTTCAGCAGCGGCAGCGCGAGCGGATGCAGTGCCGGGCCGTGCATGGGGGCGGTCGGTTCGGCCACCGTCGGCAGCGTGGCCAGCTCCGGCCGATGCCCCGCGCCGTGCCCGGAGATGACCACCGTGTCCGGTGTCAGATCGATGTCCAGGGGGACGTCCAGGGTCGCGTATTGCGTTGCGGTCCACGGCCGATCGCCCGCGCGCCCCGCGGGCAGCAGCGCGCCCGCGCCGTCCGGGACCAGGGGTTCGCGCAGCGGAATGTCGAACTGCACCGGCCCGGCGTTGCCGGAACGGGTACCGCGCGCGGCGGCCAGCACCCGGCACACCGCCGAACGCCACACGCTGTTCTGCTTGGGGTACAGGTCCGCGCCGTCCTCCTGCTCGGCCAGCCCGAGGCTGATGGCCGCGCGCACCTGGCTGCCGAAGAGGCCGAACTGCTCGACGGTCTGATTCGAGCCGGTGCCGAGCATCTCGTACGGCCGGTTGGCGCTGATCACGATGAGCGGAATCCGCGCGTAGTTGGCCTCCAGCACGGCGGGTCCGAGATTGGCGACGGCGGTGCCGGAGGTCATGACCACGGGCACCGGCCGGCCGGCGGCCACCGCCAGGCCGATCGCCAGGAAGCCCGCGCTGCGTTCGTCGATGCGCATGTGCAGCCGGATCCGCCCGGCCGCGTCGGCGGCCTGTAAGGCGAAGGCCAGCGGCGCGTTTCGCGATCCGGGGCACAGGACCACGTCGCGTACGCCACCGCGCGCGAGCTCGTCGACGACGACCTGCGCCTGTGCTGTCGAGGGATTCACAACTCCCAGCCTCTCAGACAGTCGATCATCGCGCTGCGTCACCCCGCTCACAGTGTTTCCTGCGCTCCGCTTCGCTCCGGGCGGGTTTGCGGCCCTTATGTCCCGTTCTTCCCTCCCTCCGCTCCTCCGCTTCGCTCCCCCGCTCCACTCGGTCCAGAACGGGACGGCCGCAAATATTATGGTATTAGTTAGGGTTTGCTAACCTAAGCGCATGGCGAAGCGCACCAAGTACCTGAAGCCCGAGCAGCGGGCGATCCTGACCCCCGAAGTGCTGGCTAGCAAGCGGATCAGCCCGAACTTCGTTCGCGTCACGCTCGGTGGCGAAGGGTTGTCCGGTTTCACCGCAATGGGATTCGACCAGTGGTTCCGGCTGTTCATGCCCGGCAAGGACGGGAATCTCAAACTGCCGACCTCGACCGCCAGCCTGGGCTGGTACGCGCAGTACTTGATGATGGGCAAGGAGCACCGGCCGCTGGTGCGCAACTACACCGTGCGGGATTACCGCGCTGCCGGTTTCGGGGAGTTCGGCAGCACGGCCGAGCTCGATATCGATTTCGCCGTGCACGCCGAGGACAGCCCCGCCGCCGCCTGGGCGAACAGTGCCACGCCGGGGGCGAAGGTGGGGCTGCTGGACGAAGGCATCACGTACCAGGCGCCGGAGCACACCGAATGGTCGCTGCTGGTGGGTGACGAGAGCGCGCTGCCGGCCATCGGCGGGATTCTGCGGTCCGCGCCGCGCGAGCTGAAGGGCGCCGCGTACATCGAGATTCCGAGCGCGGACGACAAGCAGGACCTGGATGCGCCGGAGGGCGTCGAGGTGAATTGGCTGATCCGCACCGATGCACAGGCCGAAGCCGGCGCGCTCTGCGCGGATGCGGTGCGGCAGGCCGAGATTCCCGCAAGAGGGGTTTACGCCTTCGTCGCCGGTGAGCAGAAGTTGTGCGCGAGCGTGCGCCGCTACCTGGCACAGGAGCGGGAAATCCCGAAGGCCGACATCGTTTTCACCGGTTACTGGCGAGTCGGCAAGGCCCAGGGGTGAATTCGAAAAAACGGGATCGATCCCGCTAGGGATCGATCCCGGGGGCGATCGTGCATACGATCGTCATGAAACCGAGTTCGCGACCCCCACCGGGTCGCGAACCGGTCAGTTTGTTAACCCGCGTGGCGCTGAATGAGCGCGCCGACGCGCGGAAGAGCCTCGGCGACATGCTTCTTCGCCGAACCGCGCATCGAGTTGTAGACCTTGGTCAGCGCGGGGCGCGAGGACGACTCGGCACGCGCGTCGGTCACCGCGAGCAGCGCCTCGGCAACCTCGTCCTGCTTGGCGACCAGCAGGTCGGCGAAGGAGCCGGCGCCGGAAGCCTGGAACTCGGCCCAGTACGGATCCAGCTGCGCGACCAGCTTGGGTGCGAACGACTCCAGCGCGTCACCCACGATCGAAGGGCTGACCTTCTTGATCGCGGCGTAGCCACCCTTCACGGCGAGGCCCGACGCGCCGCCCTTGTCCGACACCTCCTCATCCAGAACCTTCTGCGCGTCGGCGATGAAGGCCGGACGCTTGGCGTCATCGAGCAGGGATTCAGACAGTGCTGCAACCACTTTCAGGTTCCTCCGGATAGTTTTTCGATGAACGAGCGCACGCAACTATACGCACCGGTGACCCCGCACACACGATGCCGTCATGCGTCTCACTGCCAGGGCAGCAACAGCACTGTAAAGCACCCGCAATCGATTGGCAGCGTTTCACTTTCGGCTCTCGTTTGACCGGCGTTCACTTCCCACACACTGCGAAGGCCGGCGAGCGTCATTCGGGTAACCCGGTCCGCTATCGATCAGCTCCCTTATCGCACGACCGAAATCCGCGACCAGCGAAATACACAGGGATCGAAATCACCCTGGTGTGGCTGCACCACGGGCGCGGGCTCACCAGTATGTTCGAGGCCGTGACCTTCAATTCCGCGCTGTGGCGGCCCGTGCCAGGGTTCGAGAACCTCACAGACATCACGTATCACCGGCACATCGAGCAGGGCACCGTCCGGATCGCCTTCGATCGTCCGGAAGTCCGTAATGCCTTCCGGCCGCACACCGTCGACGAGCTCTACAACGCGCTCGATCACGCCCGCATGAGCTCCGATGTGGGCGCGGTCCTGCTCACCGGGAACGGGCCCTCGCCCAAGGACGGCGGCTGGGCCTTCTGCTCGGGCGGCGATCAGCGCATTCGCGGGCGCAGCGGATACCAGTACGCGACCGGCGATACCGCCGACACCGTCGATGTGGCGCGCGCCGGACGACTGCACATCCTCGAGGTGCAGCGGTTGATCCGGTTCATGCCGAAGGTCGTCATCGCGCTGGTGAACGGCTGGGCGGCGGGCGGCGGGCATTCGCTGCACGTCACCTGCGACCTCACTCTGGCCTCGCGCGAGCACGCCCGGTTCAAGCAGACCGACGCCGATGTGGGTTCGTTCGACGCCGGCTACGGCAGCGCCTACCTCGCGAAGATGGTGGGGCAGAAGTTCGCTCGCGAGATCTTCTACCTGGGACGGCCGTACACCGCCGAGGAGATGCATCGGATGGGCGCGGTGAACGCGGTCATCGACCATGCCGAACTCGAGGATGTGGCCCTGGAGTGGAGCGCCGAGATTCTCGGCAAGTCGCCGCAGGCCATCCGGATGTTGAAGTACGCCTTCAACCTTCCCGATGACGGACTGGTCGGTCAGCAGCTCTTCGCGGGCGAGGCCACCCGGCTGGCGTACATGACCGATGAAGCGGTCGAAGGGCGCGACGCGTTCCTCGAGAAGCGCAAGCCGGACTGGAAGCCGTACCCCTGGTACTTCTGATATTCCGAGACCTTCGGGGGTTTTCGGGGGCTTTGCCCCCGAACCCCTTTTCGCATCTGCCAAGGTGGCCTCATGGAGATACTCAGCAGTCGGTTGATCCTGCGTCCGGTCGATTACGAACGGACGCTGGAGTTCTACCGGGATGCGCTGGGGCTGGCCATTGCCCGCGAGTATCCCGGTGGGACAGTGTTCTTCGCCGGGCAGGGGCTCATCGAGGTCGCGGGTCACGGACGCGCCGCCGACGCTCCCGCGGGCTTCTCCGGCGCGATCTGGTTGCAGGTGCGCGACTGCACGGACGCGGCGGCCGAGCTGGCGCTGCGCGGCATTCCCATCGATCGGGCCCCGAAGCAGGAGCCGTGGGGCCTGATCGAGATGTGGCTGCGCGATCCGGACGGGGTGCCGATCGTGCTGGTGCAGATCCCCGCAGACCACCCGATTCGCCGGGACAGCCGGGCGAAACCGAACTGAATCTCGTTGCGCGAAAGCCTTAGCAAACGGGTTGCTGTGAGATGCGTCCGGGGGTGTCGGTTAACACGCCGTGAACGGCGTGCCGCAAACTGAACGGTGTGTCTGCCGAACTGCTCGTTCTGCTGATCGTTGTTCTCACTGCGCTGGCGTTCGACTTCACCAACGGATTCCACGACACCGCGAACGCGATGGCCACCTCGATCGCCACCGGTGCGCTCCCCCCGCGTACGGCCGTACTCCTCTCCGGAGCGCTGAATCTCGTCGGAGCCTTCCTCAGCGTCGCGGTCGCCGCCACCGTGGCGGAGGGCATCGTCGACCTCTCCGAAGTCAGCGGGCGGTCACTGCTCGACATCGTCTTCGCGGGACTGGTCGGCGGCATCCTGTGGAATCTGTTCACCTGGCTGCTGGGTTTGCCGTCGAGTTCCTCGCACGCACTCTTCGGCGGGTTGATCGGCGCGACCATCGCGGCGCTGGGCTGGGACGGGGTGATCTGGACCGCGGGCAGCAAGGGCGTGCTCGCCAAGATCATCATTCCGGCACTGCTGGCTCCGGTGGTGGCGGCGCTGGTCGCGGCCATCGGCTCGTGGGTGGTGTACCGGATCACCCGGGGCAGCAACGAGAAGACCGTGGATCGCGGATTCCGGTGGGGGCAGATCGGTTCCGCCTCGCTGGTCTCGCTCGCGCACGGCACCAATGACGCGCAGAAGACCATGGGCATCATCTTCCTGGCGCTGATCGCGCACGGCTCCGCCAAGGCCAGCGATCCGCTGCCGCTGTGGGTGATCGTGTCCTGCGCGGTCGCCATTGCGGCCGGAACATGCTTGGGCGGCTGGCGCATTATCCGCACGCTCGGCAAGGGCCTGGTGGATATCGCGCCGCCGCAAGGCTTCGCGGCCGAATCCACCTCGGCGGCGATCATTCTCACCTCGGCGCACTTCGGGCTGCCGCTCTCCACCACCCAGACCGTGACCGGATCCATTCTCGGGTCGGGACTGGGACGGCCGGGCGCGGAGGTGCGCTGGGCGGTGCTCGGGCGCATGGTCGTGGCCTGGGTGCTCACCCTGCCGCTGGCCGGTGTGGTCGGCGCGCTGTGCTGGGCGCTGCTGCACGGAATCGGCGGGCTCGCGGGCGTATTGGTGGTCTTCGCGCTGCTCATCGCCATGGCCGCGATGATCTGGATGCGCTCGCGGCACACCGCGGTCAACTCGCACAACGTCAATGCCGAGTGGAAGGGCGGAACGCCCGGCCCCGGCGACTCCGGTCCGGGATCGGGCGGGGCCGCCGGAAACGCCGTGCCACCGCTGCGGCAGGACGGCGGCACGGTCAGCAACGGAATCGGTTAGGGGCCGCGAACATGCACACGTTCCTGAACAACCTCACCGATCTGTGGCAGGTCACCCTGGCCGCGCTGCTGTTCGGCGCGGGCCTGCCCACCATCTACGCGATCGGGATTCGCTATCGCGCACAGGTGGATTCGGGCGCGACCGGCGGCACCCGATCGATCGCGCTGGCCGTCTCCTCGATCTGCTTCGCCGTGGTCATGATCGCGGTGGTGGTGGGTGTGCTCTTCATCGCACGGGCATTCCTCGCCTCCCGACTGGGTATCCATCTGCTCGGCGCGTGACGCCGCCGTACCGAAAGGCACGCTGATGAGCAATCCGGAACAGCCGAACGCCCCCGATTCGGCCGAACCCGCCCGCCCGGCCGAGCCCGCGCGGCCCTCGCTACCGCTGGCCGGCGTCCCGCAGAAGGTGCTGGCCTGGCTGAAAGCCGGATATCCGCAGGGCGTTCCGCAGTCGGACTATGTGGCGCTGCTCGCGGTGCTGCACCGGCGGCTCACCGATTACGAGGTGCATCTCATCGTGGAGGAGCTGGTGAACGAGCGCGTCGCCACCTCGGAGATCGAGCGCACCGATATCGAGGCCGCCATCGCCCGAGTTGCCAAGGAGCAGCCCGGCGAGGACGATATCGCTCGGGTGGCCTCCCGGCTGGCAGCCGGTGGCTGGCCGCTGGCGACACCGACGTCCGACTGACCGACCGACCACCATCGAATCCGGGCGCCGAGCCCCTCTCGCGCGCCGCCCTCCATCGAAATGGCACGATCGCGAACGTGAGCAATACCCTCCGCACCCTCCCCATGCCCACCGGCTCAGCCGTCGGTGACGTATTGCCGCACCTGCGGGAAGCCTTGGAGGGCAACGGCCCCGCCTGGCTGCCCATCCCCACCACTGACCGCCGTGAGGCGCAACGCCTCTCGAGTTCGCTGCGGCCCGGCGAGTCCATCGACGACGAGGTGGCGCTGGTGGTGACCACCTCCGGGACCACCGGAGTTCCCAAGGGGGCCATGCTTTCCGCGGCCGCCCTGCGGGCCAGCGGGGACGCCACGCACGAGCGGCTCGGCGGGCCGGGCCAGTGGTTGCTGGCCTTGCCGACCCACCACATCGCGGGCATCCAGGTGCTGTTGCGCAGCATTCTGGCCGGGACCGAACCGGCCATGCTGGACGTCTCCGGCGGGTTCCTCCCCGAGGGACTGGCCAGCGCGATCGCCGGTATGCGGGGTCCGCGCAAGTACACCTCGCTGGTGCCGACGCAGCTGATCAAGGCCCTCGACGAGCCGATCGGGCGCGAGGCGCTCGCGAGTCTCGATGCCGTGCTGGTCGGCGGAGCCGCCACGCCCGCACCGGTTTTGGCGCGCGCCCGCGCGGCCGGGATCAACGTCGTCCGCACCTACGGCATGAGCGAAACCTGCGGCGGCTGTGTGTACGAGGGAGTACCTCTGGCGGGCACCGAAGTTCGCATCGATGACGGACGCGTCCTGCTCGGCGGCGCGACCCTCGCGATGGGATACCGCGGCCAACCCGACCACGCCGCCTTCGCCGAACCCGGCTGGTTCCGCACCGAAGACGCGGGCTTCCTCGAAGACGGCGTGCTGACCGTCACGGGCCGTTTGGACGAAGCGATCATGACGGGTGGCCTGCTGGTCATCCCCCAGGTCGTCGAAGCCGTCCTCATCACCCACCCGGCGGTCTCCGAAGTGGTCGTCCTCGGCCTCCCGGATGCCCGCCTCGGCCAGCGCGTGGCCACCGCGATCGTCCCCGTGGCGGGCGTCACTCCGCCTACCCTGGACGAACTCCGAGACCACGTGGTGGCCGAACTCGATGCCATCGCGGCCCCCCGCGAACTAGCCGTCCTCGACGAACTCCCGCTCCGCGGCCCAGGCAAGCCCGACCGCGCCAAACTGCGCGAACACCTGCTCGCCGACTCCGCTCACTGAGGGTTAAACAACTCTCGTAGCTCTCAGGGGCTTCGCCCCTGAAACCCCAGGCCCCGGGCGGTCCGTTCCCTCTTCAAAGGGGCTCACGGGCTTTGCCCCCTGAAGCCCCAGGGCCCAGGGCGGTCCGTTCCCTCTTCAAAGGGGCTCACGGGCTTTGCCCCCTGAAGCCCCAGGGCCCGGGGCGGTCCGTTCCCTTGTGAAGGGGGTTTGGGGGCTTTGCCCCCGTCTCCCTCTTCCTTGCCCTGACAGGGGCGGAGGCTCGTGCAAGCCCGCTTGCGTTATCCACGCAATCGCCGTGCAAGGGCGGTGAAAGGCCGGGAACGCACAGTTCTCGGCATGACTTCTTTCACCTCTGCTGAGACGCTCGCCATCGAGGCGGACGGACTGGTCAAGGTCTTCGGGGAGCAGCGGGCCGTCGACGGCGTCAGTCTCGCGGTTCCGCGGGGGGCTGTGTACGGCGTGCTCGGTCCCAACGGAGCCGGCAAGACCACGACCATCCGCATGCTCGCCACCCTGCTGCGGCCCGACGGCGGCAGCGCCCGGATCTTCGGGCGGGATGTGCTGGCCGAACCGACCGCGGTGCGGTCGCTGATCGGCGTGACCGGTCAGTACGCCTCGGTCGACGAGAAACTCTCGGCCACCGAGAATCTGATCATCTTCTCCCGGCTGCTCGGGCTGTCCAAGGCGGATTCCCGGCGCAAGTCGGCCGAACTGCTGGAGGAGTTCGGGCTCACCGAGGCGGCCGACAAGCCGCTGGAGAACTTCTCCGGTGGTATGCGGCGCCGGCTCGACCTGGCCGCCAGCCTGATCTCGCGCCCGCCGCTGCTGTTCCTGGACGAACCCACCACCGGTCTGGATCCGCGCACCCGCGCCCAGATGTGGGACACCATCCGCCGCTTGGTGCGTGAGGGTTCCACGGTGCTGCTGACCACGCAGTACCTGGACGAGGCCGATCAGCTGGCCGACCGGATCGCGGTCATCGATCGCGGCAAGGTCATCGCCGACGGCACCTCGAACGAACTCAAAGCGTCCGTTGGCCTTTCGGCGCTCCAGCTGACCCTGGCCGACCGCGCGCAGATCGACGAGGCGCGAATCCTGGTGGGCGAGTACCTCTCCCGCGCCGAAGGTCGCGTCGTCGAGGCGACCGTGAGCCCGGAAGCGGGCCGGATCACGGCGCCGCTGCCCGACCCCGCCATCACCACCGACATCCTGATCCGGTTGCGCGAGCACGACATCCGGATCGACGAGATCAATGTCGCCAAGCCCTCCCTGGACGAAGTGTTCTTCGCCCTCACCGGACACGGGGCCGACGACGAGAACGACAGCACCGAACGGAGCGCGGCATGACCACGACACTCGACGCCCCCAGCGGACGGCACGCAGCCGTCCAGACCCCGATTCCCCAGGTGAGCAATCACGTTCCGCTCAAGCAGACGGTGGCGAACTCGCTCACCATGGCCTACCGGGGCATCCTCAAGATCAAGCACAATCCGGAACAGCTGTTCGACGTCACCGTGCAGCCGATCCTGTTCACCGCGCTGTTCGCCTACATCTTCGGTGGGTCGATCGGCGGCAACGTGCACGACTACCTGCCCATCCTGATCCCCGGCATCCTGGTCCAGACCGTGGTGCTGACCTCGGTCGTCACCGGCACCCAGCTACGCGAGGACATGGACAAGGGCGTGTTCGACCGCTTCAAATCCCTGCCCATCGCCCGCATCTCGGCGCTCTCGGGAGCCTTGATCGCCGATATGGTGCGCTACGGCCTGGCCACCACGCTCACCATCACCATGGGCCTGATCCTCGGTTACCGTCCGCACGGCGGCGTGCTCGCGGTGCTGGTCGCCGGGCTGGTCGTGGTGTTCTGCTCCTTCGCCATCAGCTGGATCTGGGCGCTCATCGGCATCACCGGCAAGAGCGCCCCCGCGGTGCAGGGCATGTCGATGATGATCATGTTCCCGCTCACCTTCATGTCCGGCGCGTTCGCTCCGGTCTCCACCATGCCGGGCTGGTTGCAGGGCATCAACAAGGTGAATCCGATCTACTACATGGTCAATACCGCCCGCGATCTGATGAACGGCGGCGTGTACAGCACCGACCTGCTCTGGTCGCTGGTCGGTTCGGTCGCGGTGATCGCCATCTTCGCGCCGCTCGCGGTGCGGGCCTACATGCGCCGCGCCTGACAAACCCGCTCGTCGAGCGAGAAACGCCCGCCCACCGGGAAATCGGTGGGCGGGCGTTCTGTTATGGTCGGTCCAGTGAATTCCGCCACCGCCCCGCTGAGCCGAAAGTCCGTTCGGTTCTATCGCGCTGTGCTGGTCACCGGAATTCTCACCGTGCTCGGGCTCTTGGTGGCGGTGGCGGAATGGGGTTCCACCCAACAGGTTTCGATGGGCACCGGGGAATACTCGGTTTCCTCGGGACTGTCGCATGTGGTGCTCGACACCACACCGGCCTGCGGTAAGCGCGATCCCGGCGCGGCCGATCCCATCGCACCCCTCGCCGCACCGCCGCGGGCGGCCGGTGACCAGCTGATCACGCCGGTCACCAGCATGGTTCCGGAATTCACCCCGCAGCAAAGACTTTCGATCGACGCCCGGCCGCGCGCACCCGCCGTGCCGGTGGCGGCTCCCCATCTGACGACGGTGCTGATCATTTAGATGATCCGGCACGATTCTCCGTGCCGTCCGCGCATTCATCCCCGATTCGGATAGTCGCCGTTCAGGAGTATTCCCATGTCTCGAAAGAGCGCTGCTCGAAAGTCCCCTGCCCGAAAAACCCCGGGCGTCGATCGGAAATGGCTCGGCGGAGCGGCATTGGTGGCCGCCGCCGTATTGCTCGGTATTGCCGTGTTCCAAATGAGCGATGGCGAGAAAGCCGATGCCGCATCGCAGCAGTCCGCTGCCGCGGTCGATCCCCGGTACGCGGAACTGGCGAAGCTGGCCCGGCGCGACGCCGCCGATCCGCTCGCCCAGGGCCGCGCGGACGCGCCCGTGGTGATGGTCGAGTACTCCGATTTCCAGTGCCCGTTCTGCCGCACCTTCGGCCGCAAGATCGAACCGCAGCTCATCGCCGACTATGTGGACAAGGGCGTGCTGCGCATCGAATGGCGCAACTATCCGATCTTCGGCGAGGAGTCCACGACCGCGGCACACGCCGCGTGGGCGGCCGGGCAGCAGGGCAAGTTCTGGGAATTCCACGACACCCTGATGGCGAACGCACCGGAGAAGAAGAACACCGGCGCGCTGACGCCCGATCGCATGGCGGAGCTGGCCGAACAGGCCGGCGTGCCCGATATCGCCAAGTTCCGGACCGATCTGGATTCGCCCGCCGCGGCCGCCGCGGTGCAGCGGGATGTCACCGAGGCGTACTCGCTGGGTGTGTCCTCCACGCCCGCCTTCCTGATCAACGGCCGCCCGGTGCTGGGCGCGCAGCCGATCGAGCAGTTCCAGGCTGTGATCGAACTGGCCGCCCGGGACGGTCAGGAATGAGCGGCACCGTCGGCTATTTCGCCGCCTTCCTCGGCGGGCTGCTGGCGTTGCTGAGCCCGTGCAGCGCACTGCTGCTGCCCAGCTTCTTCGCCTATTCGTTCCAATCGCAAGGCAAGCTACTGGCCCGCACCGGTGTGTTCTACCTCGGCCTGGCCACCACCTTGGTGCCGCTGGGCATCGCGGGATCCTTTGCCGGACAGCTGCTTTCGGGGCATCGCGAGCTGCTGATCACCATCGGCGGCTGGACCGTCATCGCAATGGGTCTGCTCCAGATCTGCGGCCGCGGTTTCGGTTTCGGCTTCGCTCAGCGCGCCGCCGCCCGACAGGGCCGTCCCGAACGCACCGGCCCGGTCTACCTGCTCGGCCTGGTCTACGGCCTTGCGGGCTTCTGCGCCGGGCCGATTCTCGGTTCGATCCTCGCCGTGGCGGCCGTCGGCGGCTCACCGGTCCAGGGCGGCATCCTGCTGGCCGTCTACGCTCTCGGCCTGGCCGCTCCGCTGTTCGTCATGGCATCGCTGTGGGACCGCTACGGTCTGGGTAGGCGAGGGTGGTTGCGCGGCCGCAGTTTCCAGCTCGGCAGGCTCCAGCTGCACACCACCTCGCTGCTGTCGGGCGGCTTCTTCATCGTGCTGGGCGCGGTCTTCCTGCTCTTCGACGGTGCGTCCGCGCTCCCCGGAATAGTGAACGCGGACACCGAATTCCAGCTGGAATCGGCGGTGCAGCGGCTCGGCTCGGCAGTCTCCGACAGCACGGTGCTATTGATCGCCGGCGCGGTCGCCCTCGGCGCGGTGGCTCGGCGGCTGCTCCGCACCGACGGCGCGGCCGAAGCGGAGACCGGAAGCCCGGAGCGACGACAGCTCGAGGACGCCTGAACGCCGGTCTACTGCCGGGCGTGGAATTCGTTCACCAGCTCCATGATTCGCTCGGCGGCGGCGCGACGCCCCAGGTGCGCGGTCGATTCCAGGGCCGCCGCGATGCGTTCGTCGCCGAGCACCGGACGGTGCAGGTCCAGGTGCCGTTGCAGACGCATCGACGGGTAATCCTGCCGGGCGACGACTCTCGGAGCCAGCGCGATCATCTGGAGACCCTGCTCGCGAAATTCGCCCATGGCCAGCAGATAGGTGCCGATCGCGCACGAGACCGCGCCGATCTGCGGCAGGTCCCAGTACTGGGCCAGCCGCACCACCGCCAGATCGGCCAGCTGCACGACCAGCTTGTGCACCTCGTCGGCGTGCCCGTGCACCACGTAGGCATCGACCACCGCGGAGGCGAGCATCAGTTCGCCGGGTCCGGGCGAGAGCCCGCCGCTGGGCCAATCCAGCAGTGCCAGCACCCGCCGGTACCGCAGCAGCCCGGTCTCGATATTCCCTTCGGCCAGTTCGACTTCCGCCAGACCGGAGGTGACGACCGCCCGGCGATGATTCGGTTCGAGGCTGGACCGTTCCAGTGACCGGGCGACGCCCACCATGCCCATCAGCGGTTCGAGTTCCCGGCGCGCCTGTTCCACCTTTCCGACACCGGCCAGCGAGACCGCCAGATAACTGCGGAGTTCGACGCTCTCTTCGTACGCGTGCAGGCGATTCATGAGGTCGGCCGCGCGGCGGTAGTAGTCGACGGAGTCGGCATAGCGCGCCGACTGGCCGTACATGCTGCCGAGATGCTGGCTGACCATGGCGGTGCCCCAGGTGTCCGCGCTGATACCGGCGTGCAGGGCGAGCTCGGCATCGCGGATGGATCCGTATACGTCCCCGGAGTTCTCACGCAGGTTGGCACGCAACAGCAGCGCCGCGACCCGGCTGGCCCGGTCGGTCGCGCGGGCGCCCGTGCAGAGCTTGCGGGCCAGCGCCCAGGAGCCACCGCGCACATCCATGGTGGCCAGCTCACCGAGGTACCGGAATACCGGCGTGAAGGGCAGGCCGGAATGCAGCAGCTGCTTGATGCGGGCGCGCACCGTGCCCACGCCGCGCAGACCACCGGTCCCGCCGCTGATGAACATCATGTGCAGGCCGAGGACCAACTGACCGAACATGAGCAGATCGGCTTCCTCGTTGGACTCCACCCCGATGTACAAGGGCAGGGCCATGATTCGAGGCGCCCAGCTCAGCAATTCCACGTGCGCGCCGCGCATCACCCACAGGCCGGCCAGCAAGGGATACACCGTGTGCACCGTGCGCGTGTCGCCGCGGTCGAGTGCGTAGCGCAGCACGGCGACCAGGTTGTCGATCTCGGCGACGGTGGCCAGCACCGCCAGAATCTGGTCCTCGGTCGGATACCGGCGGGCGGCCTCCAGCGCGAACGCAATGCCCCACTCGGACATCCGGCGCATGACCAGTTCCGCTTCCCCGGCGAAGGCGAGCTGTTCCTCACCGAATTCGCGCACGGTTTCCAGCATCCGGTAGCGGGTGCTCTCCACCCCGTCCTGATCCTCACCGATCACGGAGAGCAGTGATTGACTCACCAGACCGTCGACAGCCGTTGCGGCGTCCAGGATTTCGGTTCCGGCGCAGACGGCTTCCGCGGCCGCGAGCGTGAATCCGGCCGGGAACCGGCACAGGCGGCGCATGGCCACCCGTTGTTCGGTGTCGAGCAGATTCCAGCTCCACTCGATCACCGCGTGCAGCGTGCGATGCCGCTGCGGCGAACCACGATCTCCGCTGCGCAGCAAGGTGAATCGGCGATCGAGCCGGGATTCGATCTCCTCCACGCTCATGGTCCGCACCCGTGCCGCCGCGAGCTCGATGGCCAGCGGCAAACCGTCCAGGGTGTGACACAGTCGCGCCACCACCTCCGGATCCAGCCGCACCGACGGCCGCACCGCCCGCGCCCGCGCCGAGAACAGTTCCGTGGCCGGCGATCCGGCCGAATCGATCAGCAACGGCGGCAACGGGTAAACGGTCTCGGCGGAGATCTCCAGTGGAGCCCGGCTGGTCGTCAGCACCGTCAGCTGGCTGGTCACTCCGACCAGATCCGCCACCACCTCGGCCACCGCTTCGACCAGATGCTCACAGTTGTCCAGAATCAGCAACATCGGCCGCGAGGCCAGCGCCTCCCGCAACCGCACCCGGATATCCCGGGATCGATTGGGCCGCAATACATTCGAATCCCGATTCAGCTCCCCCACCCCGAGCGTGGCCGCGATGGCGGCCTCGATCTCGATCCGCGTCTCGCCCACCCCGCCGGGATCCGGTCGCAGCGAAGCCAATTCGACCAGCGCCACCGTCTTCTCCACCGAAAGGCGAACCCCCAGCTCATTGGCGACCCGCGTCTTCCCGGTCCCACCCGGGCCCAGCACCGTGGTCACCCGCGCCTGGCGCAGCAATCCCTCCAGCGCCGCGAGATCGGCCTCCCGCCCGAGCAGCGGATTCGGCGCGACCCGCAACCCGATCGCCACCATGGGAACGCCGGTATCATCATGCGCGGCAAGATAATCCGAATCCCAGCCGGTCGCCGCCCCGTTACCGTATACCGCCGCGCCGAGTTTGCCCGTCGCACCGGCCCCGGACGACCCCGCCGGGGCCCGACCCGTCGCGGGTTCGCCCACACCGGCCGCGTCCCCGGAAGGCGCACCCGTGCCCTGCTGACCATCGGCGGGCGGGAGCGCACCCGGTAGCGGTTCGCCGCGCAGGATGGCGGTATTCATGGCGACCAGGGCGGGACCGGGGTCCGCGCCGAGCTGGTCTACCAATCGCGTACGCAGCGAAGCGAATACGTCGAGGGCCTCGTTGGTGCGGCCGGCGGTGGCGAGCAGGCGCATGAGGGTGGCGTGGGCGGGTTCGTCGAAGGGGTCGGCAGCCGCGGTCCGGCGGGCCAGCTCGGTCGCGCCGACGAGATCGCCCAGGGTTTCGCGCGCCGCCAGTTCGAGGCTGTCGAGGGCCCGTGCGCGCGTCGCGGCGAGACCGGCCAGCTCGTCGGCGACGGGGCCGGGCGGCAGGTCGGCGCCGGGTTCGCCGCGCCACAGCTCGCGGGCGGCGGTCACGTATTCGAGGCAGCCGGCGTCGTCGCCCGCCGAATGGGCTTGGCGGGCCTGCTTTTCCAGCCGCTGGGCCAAGGTCAGGTCGATCTGTTCGGGTGCGAGAACCAGCCGATACCCGGCGGGCCCGATTTCCAGCACGCCCTCGGGCAGCGCCGAACGTAGTCGCGAGACCTGGGTGTGCAGGGCGTTCATGGGTGCGCGTGGCGGTTCGTCACCCCAGACGTCGTCGATCAGTGCCTGGGCATTGCGGCTGCGGCCCGGATGGGTGGCGAGGGCGGCGACCAGCAGGCGCGCGCGAGTTCCGGGTACGGGTACGAGCACGCCGTCGCGGCGCAGCGCGACCTCGCCCAGCAGGGCCACCAGGACCGCGTGGTGCGCGGTAACCGGCCGGGTGTTCCCGGCACCAGAACTGCCTGTTTGCGAATACATTCCTTGCCAATCGTAGGTGAGCGGCGATGCCGTCGCCGGATTCGGCCGATCTGCCGGTGCGGTCGCCTAGGCTCGGCGCATGGCCGAATTCGACATCCAGCGGGAAACGGTCATCAAGGCCGATCCCGGGCAGGTCCAGGCGCTCATCGACGACTTCCACCAGTGGCGGAAGTGGTCGCCGTGGGAGGGCATGGACCCGAATATGGAGCGCGTGTACAGCGGAGCCGATCGCGGTATCGGCGCCCGGTATTCCTGGAACGGCAACCGCAAGGCCGGCAAGGGTGACATGGAGATCACCTCGGCGACCTCGGAGGCCATCGGTATTCGCCTGCGTTTCGAGAAGCCCTGGAAAGCGACCAACGACGTCACCTTCGAATTCGCCCCGCGGGGCGATGCCACCGCCGTGACCTGGCGCATGACCGGACGGCACAGCGGCCCGATGGCGCTGCTCGGCCGTTTCATCCCGATGGATCGCATGGTGGGCAACGACTTCGAGAAGGGCCTGGCGCAGCTGAAGGCCGCGGCCGAAGTCTGATCCCGACGTCACCTCGCGCGGGGCAGCGCCGGGCTCGCCCCGCGCACTAGGCTGCGGTGCATGGCTACAGCAGCACAGTGGATCGAGGGCGCGCGGCCGCGCACACTTCCGAACGCGGTCGCCCCGGTCCTGGTCGGCACGGGGGCGGCGGCCTCGATCGACGGCGCGAACTGGTGGAAAGCGGCGCTGTGCCTGCTGCTTTCGGTGGCGCTGATCATCGGCGTGAACTACGCCAACGACTACTCCGACGGCATTCGCGGCACCGACGACGATCGAGTGGGCCCGTTGCGGCTGGTCGGTTCCAAGCTGGCATCTCCGGCCGCCGTACGCAATGCCGCCATCGGCTGCCTGGTGCTCGGCGCGATCGTGGGCCTGGTGCTGGTGGCGACCAGCGCCTGGTGGCTGCTGATCGTCGGCGCGGCCTGCCTGGCGGGGGCCTGGTTCTACACCGGCGGCCGGAACCCGTACGGCTACAGCGGTTTCGGTGAGATCGCGGTCTTCGTGTTCTTCGGTCTGGTCGCGGTGCTCGGCACCGAGTTCGTCCAGGCCGGGAAGATCGATTGGGCCGGGCTGGCCGGGGCCGTGGCGGTGGGTTCGTTCTCCAGCGCGGTGCTGGTCACCAACAACCTGCGCGATATCCCCACCGATTCGGTGACCGGCAAGACCACCCTCGCCGTCAAGCTCGGCGATACCCGCACCCGCACTCTGCATCTGGTGCTGATCACGGTCCCGTTCGTGATGAGCCTGGCGCTCGTGGCCCGCACCCCGTGGGCGCTGGCGGGCCTGATCGCCCTCCCCCTGGCGTTCAAAGCCAACGAACCGGTGCGCACCGGCAAGAACGGACCCGGCCTGATCCCCGCCCTGGCGGGAACCGGCCTGGCCCTGCTGGTCTGGTCGCTCGCGACCGCGGCCGTCCTGACCCTTTCCTAATCGTTGTCCGGCACCAGGATCCCGAGAATCCAGTTCACCAGCGAGATGATGATGCCGCCCAGCACGGCGGCCCAGAACCCGTTGACGTGCAACTGGTAATCGGTGGTCTCGGTGATCTTCGAGGTCAGCCACAGCATCAGGGCATTGATCACCAGCAGGAACAGGCCCAGCGTCACGACCACCAACGGCAGCGACAGCAACTTGATGATGGGCTTGACCACCGCGTTGACGACGGCGAATACCACCGCCGCGATGGCGACCACGATCAGCCTGGCGGTGGTGGTGTCGTTGTCCGGGGGTGTCACGATATCGATATCGCCCACCCAGGCGGCGGCGAGCCAGATGGCCACACCGTTGATGATCAGGCGAAGCAGGAGCGTCATGCTGCGATGGTAGGGCGCGATCGTGTCCAGGGCCCGGCATCACGCCCGGCCGACCGGTCACAATCGCGTCCCCGGGCGTATCAGGCCGCGTGGTCGAGGTAGCCCCCCACGGCCTCGCGCACCGCCGCGATTCCGGTCTCCCCGCCCAGCAGCCGCCGGGTGGTGTCATTGGGCGCGCGCAGCACCCCCAGCAGCACATGCCCGGCCTCGATGCGGTCGTCTCCGCGCGCGATGGTCTCGCGTAGCGACAGTTCGATCACCTTCTTGGCGTCCCGGGTGAACGGAATGTGCCCGGTGCTCATGCCTTTCGAGCTGCGGAAGATTCCCCGCCGTTCCTTTTCGGCGGGCACCGCGCGCTCCAGCGCGTCCTCCCCGAACATGGCCTCCAGGCTTTCCCGCACCGCGTCCAGGTCGATTCCGATGGAGCGCAACGCTTCCGCGTCCTCCTCCCCCAGCGGCTCCCCGGTTCGCTTGCGGCACAGTTCGGCTCGCACGCCCTCGGCCGTGATGCCTTGTCCGGCGAGCACTTCCCGCAGCCCCTGGTCCGGCGCGACCAGCAGCCCCAACAGCACGTGCTCGACCTGGATGGATGACGATCGCAACTCCCGCGCCTCCTCCTGCGCCACCACGATCGCGTATTTGGCCGCCTTGTCGAATCTTTCGAACATCAGCGGATACCGCCCTTCCGGTTGTACTTCTGGTGGACCGCCTGCCGGCTGACCTCGAGCGCGTCGGCGATGGCCTGCCAGGACCAGCCCTGCCTGCGGGCATTGGTGACCTGGATGGCCTCGAGCCGCTCGAGCAACCGGCGCAGTGCGAGTACCGCCCGGAGCCCGACCTGGGGGTCGGGGCTACCGGCGGCGGCCGCCAGAGTCGTTGCCTCACTCATGTATGTCAATTTACGTTGACATCCCCGAGCTGTCAACGAAAATTGACACCGGGCGCGGAAAGAAGGCCCGAAGGGAACTCCCCTCGGGCCTCGCAATGAGGTGTACGGACCACTCAGTACCAGGTGGTGAACGGTGCGTAGTCGCACACATGCCCATCGACCCAGCCCCATACGGTCTCCGGATCGACCTCGACCCCGCCTTGCAGACGCAGCAGCCAGCCGCTGGGTACGCGCTCCCAGATATCACCGTCACGATCGCGGTACAGCCCGCAGGCCACGGGCTCCCACGCGTGCCCGAACTCCACCGATTCCGACCGGATGGTCTGGTCATTCCCGTAGGTGAGGACCCATGGCCCGACTGTGACATTGACGTCCATGACCGATCGCGGATGCTGCCCCAACTCGACTCCTGATTTGTTGTTGTTTCAAACTATTGGAGCAGAACGGGATACCGCACACCCCCATGTGCGGCGACCGTGCGTGTATCACCGGCCAACCGCGCGTGTACCAGACGGCTATACAAGTAAGGTCACCCTAAGTAATGAATGGAGTTCCAACGTTCGGCGAGTTCATTCGCCAACGGCGCACGACCGCCAGCCTGACCCGCCCCCAACTCGCCTGGCTCGCCAACCTCTCGGTCCCCTATCTGACCAAGATCGAAGGCGGCGCCACCCCCTCCCGGCGGGTCGTCGAATCCCTCAGCACCGCACTGGAACTACTGCCCGCCGAATTCGAGTACGCCCTCGTCCTGGCCGAAGGACCAAGTCCGCGAATCGAACCCGACCAGCCCACCGCCGTCGACCTCGAGTACCTCGAGCTGCTGAATCCCAAGATCGCGGCCTTCGTCACCGGCGCCATGGACATCATCGCCGCCAATACCGCCCACGAAGAGGCGTTCCCGCAATTGGTTCCGGGCACGAACTACGTCGAGTGGATCATGCTCAACCCCATCTCGAAAACCGTACTGGTCGATTGGATGGGCGAGGCGAAGCAGGCGGTCAAGTCCTTCCGGATCATGCTGGCGCGCAACGGTCCCAGCGAGCGCACCCGGCAGATTATCGAGACCTGCCTGGAGAGTCCGGAATTCGCCGTCCTGTGGCGCGGCGACGCGGTCGCCAACGAGCGGCCGGATCGGACCAAACTGGTGCGCAATCCGAAGACGCTCGCCATCACCGAACTCCGGATGAACATCTGGCGCACCCAATCCGCCTTGCAATCCTGGATGCTCGTGCTCGGCACGAGCGTGGACCAACCCATGGCGGTCACGCGTCCAGTCCTCCGCGAACGGCCCCACACGTCAAGGGCTGTTAACAGATCCGAGGGCCCCGACACCCTCGTAATGCGCCCGCGACCCACCCCCGAAGGGCGCGAACCCCTACCTACACAACCACTTCAGCAAATAGTCAGCAATCTGGAAGATGGGTGATCAACGGTTCTCACCCGATCGCCGTGCCGTGCGAAAACTATCCGGACCAATGACCGGTAGCGATGAATTCCGAGATGACCGCGGTGGGCTCCGCGAGGCTCAGCCCCTGACCGGCAACCCAGTCGTCATTGAAATAGGTTCCGGCATAACGGTCCCCGCCGTCACACAGCAGGGTAACCACAGAACCCCTGCGACCTTCCGAAATCATGTCGGCTATCAGGGCAAATGCCCCCCACAGGTTGGTTCCGGTCGAACCGCCCACCCGCCGCCCGAGCGCCGCACTGGCCACCCGCGTCGCCGCGATCGACGCCGCGTCCGGCACCTCGATCATGCAGTCCACGACCTGACCGACGAAGGACGGCTCCACCCGCGGCCGCCCGATTCCCTCGATCCGCGAAGGCATTCCGGTCTGATAGTCGTAGTCGCCGAGCTCGTAGCCGCCGTAGAAGGCCGAATTCTCCGGATCCACCACCGCGAGCCTGGTGGCATGCCGCCGATAGCGCAGGTAGCGGCCGATGGTCGCGCTGGTGCCGCCGGTACCCGCACCCACCACCACCCACTCCGGCACCGGATGGGTCTCCAACTCCATTTGATGGAAGATGGATTCGGCGATGTTGTTGTTCCCGCGCCAGTCGGTGGCCCGCTCGGCATAGGTGAACTGGTCCATGTAGTGGCCGCCGCACTCGGCCGCCAAACGCGCTGCCTCCGCGTAGATATCGGGCGCCTTCTGCACCAGATGGCAACGCCCGCCCTGCGCCTCGATCAGCGCCAGCTTCTCCGGTGAGGTCTTGGCCGGCACCACCGCCACGAACTCCAGGCCCAGCAGTTTCGCGAAATACGCCTCGGAGATCGCGGTCGAACCGGAGGAAGCCTCCACCACCGTGGTGCCTTCGACCACCCAGCCGTTGCAGATGGCGTACAGGAAAAGCGATCTCGCCAGCCGGTGCTTGAGACTGCCTGTGATGTGGGTGGATTCGTCCTTCAGATACAGCTGAACGCCCCACTCCGGCGGCAGCGGATAGCGCAGCAGATGGGTGTCGGCGCTGCGCTGGGTGTCGGCATCGATCAGGCGAACCGCGTTGTCGGCCCAGGCCCGGGGCGTGGAGCGCTCGCAGCGCTTCACGCGTCGCCGCCCTGCAAGCGCTTCATCAGCTGCTCGCGGTCCCTGCGGCGCTTCTCGTCCACCGCGGCGATGTCCTTGTTCACCTGCGCGCGCAGCTTTTTGAACAGCACCAGCGACAGCGGCATGGCGATGAGCAGCGCGAACAGCAGCGCGACGATGAGCGGGATGGACACCTGCACCAGCGCGGCCACGCCCAGGATGATCGCGGCGATGACTACCACCAGGCCCAGCCGGGCCACCGTGTAGAGGGCCAGATTGCGAGCCAGGCGACGGCCCGCGCTCGGGGTCGGGGATGCGTCAGACACGGCCCTCAGCCTAGGTGACACCGATCCGCACATTCCTCGCACCCTCCTGCTGGAGGTCGCTGAAAGTTCGCTGCAACCCGGAAAACCGTGACCGTAAACACATAACGGATATCCGTTTTGTCTATTACTTCCCCTTTACCAAATCGAGACTGTTCGAACACTCGGGGGTCGCAGTGCAACGATGTCGCTACTGATGAGGGATCTGTCGATACGGAAAGGTTTGCGAATGACTGCGTTCACCGCGGTACCCCGCGTATTGGGTTCCGTCACCGGCCAGGACACCCTGCTCACCCCGGGCCAAGTGGCAGCCCTGTTCCATGTGGATCCGAAGACCGTTACCCGCTGGGCACATGCGGGACGGCTCGGCTCCTTGCGTACCCCAGGCGGTCACCGCCGCTTCCGCGAATCCGAAGTCATGCAATTGCTCAAGTCCCTCACCACCGAGGCGACCCGCGTGTAACCCCTATTTCCAGTTCCACAGTGTCAGGGGTACGTAACCCGACTACCCTCGTTCGCAGGAGGTGAGCGACGTGGCGTACCTGTTGGCACTCATCGCGGTGGTGGCCGTCGCGATGTTGTGCTGGAAAGCTTTCGGGCCCCAGCGATCCGCCGGCACCGGTCCAGCACCCACCCGGCGTACCCGAATAATCGGACCCGAAGACGATCCGGAATTTCTACGCCGGCTCTCACGAGAGCATCGCGACGGCGAATCGACCTGATGAACCGCTAGAGCTCGCGACCGAGCTCCGCTATTGGCAATACCTTCGACCGTCCCCCAGCCGATCCGACCTGCATCGGATTGACCGGGGGACGTTTCATTTTCCGCCAATCCTGAGTTCTGCTAACTCTCCCGGGGGCATACTCGATCTTGATTCCTCGTTTTTCCCAGGTTTTCCAACCAGCACGGAAGAAGGAGCGATGAAGATCAAGCGATTCACAGCAGCCGCCGTGCTCGCCATCTCGGCCACGGTTCTCACCGCCGGAGCGGTCGGCGCGGAACCCGTCGCGGTGGATCCGGCGCCCCCGGCCGCCGAACCCGTCTACGACCCCGCTGTCGACGATCCGGTCATGCACCAGTGCAACGCCATCATCGGCGCGCTGGTGGGCGGCGTCATCGGCGGCAGCCTCAGCGCCGTACCCGGTGCGGCCCTCGGCGCGGCGATCGGCGCGGCCGTCGGCTGGTCACTGCTCTACCCGCCCGGACCGCCGCTGGCCTGCTGGCGCCCCTCCGAGCATCCGTGATCCGGTAGCCGGGGCTAGTTCAAGCCCGCATAGCTGTGCAGACCGCTCACCACGATATTGATGATGAACAGGTTGAACAGCATGGCTACGAAACCTGCCACATTGATCCACGCGGCCTTGGTGTCTCGCCAGCCGGACGTCGCGCGGGCGTGCAGGTAGGCGGCGTAGAGGACCCAGGCGATGAAGGAGACCGTCTCCTTCGGGTCCCAGCCCCAGAAGCGGCCCCAGGCGGCTTCGGCCCAGATCGCACCCAGGATCACACCCGCACCGAAGATCGGGAAACCGATGATGGTGGTGCGGTAGGCCAACCGGTCCAGGGTCTGGGCGTCCGGGAGCCGGCGGGCGAGATTGCCGAGCACGCCGGTTGATTCCTCGCCCGCGGGCTGCCGCAGCCGGAACAGGAACAACAGGCTGGCCACACCCGAGACCAGGAACACGCCGCTGCCGATGGAGACCACGGTGACGTGCACCGGCAGCCAGTACGACTTCAGCGCCGGAACCACCGGGGCGGCATCGGCGTGCAGGACGGTGCCCGCCAGGAACATCAGGATGAGCACGGGCAGCAGCAGGAACGCCCACATGCCGCGATAACGCTGATCGCGCAGCAACACCAGACCGAGACCGACGGCGGCCGCACAGGCCATGCTGACGAACTCGTACATATTGCCGAGCGGGAAACGGTGAGTCGCGAAGCCGCGCAACACGATCGAGGCCGCGTGCAGGCCGAAGGCGACGAACAGCACCGCGAAGGCCATATTGCCCAGGCGTTCCGGGAACGGGCGCTGCGGGCGTTCGGTGCGGACCACCTTGCCGGGTACGCCGGCGGGCGGCGGGGTTTCGTCGCTGCCGCCGCCGACCGTGACCAGCTTGCGGGCGGTTTCGGGGACCGTGCGGGTGATCGCGAACTGCCAGATGAGCATCAGGCAGACCAGCGCGTAGATCACGATGGCCGACTTGAAGGCGAGATCGCTGTAGGACGCGAGAGTCTCGTCGATCGGCATTACTTCTCTCCCGGGTTGTCGGTCAGCAGCCGCTCACGCAGGCGATCGAATTCGCCGCCCCAACCGGCTTGGTCGGTGCGGGCCAGTCCGCCCATTTCTACTACGGTACGTCGTTTTTCGGAAGGCTCGGCGGCGGGGTAGACGCGCAGCCAGATGCGGCGGCGCTTGATCAGCAGCGAACCCAGCAGGCCGGCCATCATGGTCAGGGCGCTGACCAGCACCCACTGCTGCGCCGGATCGTGCGAGACCTGGAGGTTCACGAACTCCTGGGCGCCATCGAAAGTGACCTTGGTGCCGTCGGCGAGGGTCGCGCCCTCGCCGGGCTTCAGGTTGACGCGCTGTTCCTTGGTCAGGCGGCCCTGCTTGATCATCTCGGGATCGAGGGAGAACAGCGACTGGGCGCGGCCGGTGTCCAGGCCCGTCTCACCGCGATAGATGTCGACGGCGACCATCGGATCCTTCATGGCCGGATACGCCGAGGTGAGCAGCGAACCGTGCAGCAGGGCGGTCGGGGCGAACAGACCCTGGATCGCTACCTGGTGCTTACGGCGTTCCGCCTCGGTCGGGTACATGCCGCCCGGCGGATCGATGCGCAGCACGCCCGAGGACAGGAAGGTGGTCGCGTCGTCCGGCCGCCACTGGATGGTCTCGGTACGGGTCTGGCCGTTGGGGAAGGTGACCGTGAAGGTGGGCGCGAAACCGTGGCCCTGCAAATAGATTCGATCGCCCGCCAGCCGCAGCGGATGGTTCACCTGCACGGTGGTGTCGCGCCAGGTGCCGGTGTTCAGGTCGTCGCCGGCCTGATACTGGAGGTCGGAGGTGAACATCTCGGCCTGGCCGTTCGGCAGGTAGTCGGCCTTGAAGTTCTTGACCCGCACGCACATCGGGGTCAGGCCGGTGCCGTCGTTGACATTGCCGGCGCGGAAGGAATCGAAGACCGCCGGGGAGGTGGTGCAGAAACCCGGGCCGTCATTGGCGATCACCACCACGTTGCCCTCGTAGCCGAACAGCTTGCCGATGGCGATGGCCGCCAGCAGACCGACCAGGGCCAGGTGGAAGACCAGGTTGCCGAGTTCGCGGCTGTAACCCTTCTCCGCCGAAAGGGTCACCTCCCCTTCACGATTGCCCGGCTGCACCACGGTGCGCCAGCCACGCAGACCCGTGCGGACCCGTTCGATCACCTCGTCCGGGGTGGCGGTGTCGCTGCCCTCGAAGTGGTGCGGCAGGCGGGAAAGATTGCGGGGAGCCTTGACCGGCGGGGTGCGCAGCGCCCGATAGTGATCGAGCACGCGCGGCAGGATGCAGCCGACCAGCGAAACGAACAGCAGCACATAGACGGCGGTGAACCAGAAGCTGGAGAACACGTCGAACAGTTCGAGGCGATCCATCCACGGGCCCAGCTTCGGGCGGTCCGCGATGTACTGATCCACCTTCTGCGCGTTCAGGCTCCGCTGCGGCAGCAGTGCGCCGGGGATGGCGGCCAGCGCCAGCAGGAACAGCAGCATGAGCGCGGTGCGCATGCTGGTCAAGCCACGCCAGGCATTGCGCAGCAGGGCCAGTGCGCGCCGCGGCGGCGATTGGCGCGGCGGGCGAACGGGTTTCGGGGCGGCGGGGGTTTCGGTGGTCACGGTCATCAGATCGGCAGGGTCACATTCGAGACGAAGGCGTCCCGGACCCAGGACACGAACTGGTCCCAGGCCCCGGTCACCAGGGCGAAACCGACGGCCACCAGCAGGATGCCGCCGATCACCTGAATGGTGCGGGAATTGCGGCGCAGCCAGCCGACCCCGCGCAGTGCGGTGGCCGAACCGAACGCCAGGATCACGAAGGGCAGGCCCAGGCCCAGGCAGTAGGCCACGATGAGGGCGACGCCGCGGGCGGCGGTGGTGCCCTCGGTGCCCGCGGAGACGGCCATCACGCCGGAGAGGGTGGGGCCCAGGCAGGGGGTCCAGCCGAGCGCGAAGACCGCGCCGAGCAGAGGTGCGCCGACCAGGCCGGAGAGGCGTCGCGGCTCCATGCGGGTGTCGCGTTGCAGAGCGGGGATGAGGCCGATGAAGGCCAGGCCCATCACGATGGTCACCACGCCGCCGACGCGTTGCAGCAGTTCACGATTGACGTTCAGCGCCTGGATCGCGCCGAAGACGGTCGCGGACGCGAGCACGAAGACGACGGTGAAACCGGCCACGAACAGGCCCGCCGCACCCGCCACCCGCATCCGGCCCTGACGCTCCAGAACCTTGGTGCGCCGGGCGGATTCGACCGAGGCGGGCGGGGCCTCCGCGCCGACCACACCGGCCAGATACGACAGGTAACCGGGGACCAGCGGCACCACGCACGGGGAGGCGAAGGAGACCAGGCCCGCCAGCAGGCAGGCACCGAGCGCGAGCAGCAGCGGGCCGGTAGCGGCGGTCTGCTGGAACGACTCCCCCACGCTCGCAAGCACTGTCACCTCGTTCACGCCGGCTCCCGGGTCAGTTTGTCCAGGGTCGGGCGCAAGTCCTCGGCGAGCAGTGAGCGCAGGTACACCGCGGCGACGCGATGCTGTTTGTCCAGCACGATGGTGGTGGGGATGACGCTGGTGGGGAATTTGCCGCCGAGCGCGAGCAGGCTGCGCATGGACGGGTCGTAGACGGACGGGTAGCCGACCTTGTTGTCGGTCACGAAGTCCTGCGCCTTGTCCTGCTGGTTGTCGCGCACATTGATGCCCAGGAAGGCGACGCCCTTGTCCTTGTACGCCTCGTAGACCTGTTCCAGCGCGGGCGCTTCCGCGCGGCAGGGGCCGCACCATTGGCCCCACAGGTTGATGACGACGACCTTGCCGGGGAAGTCGTCCACCGAGGTGGTCTTGCCCGCGGTCATCAGATCCGGGCCGGCGAGCTTGCCGATGGTGCCGCGCGACTCCGGCGGATCGTAGAAGATGTCGGTCTTACCGCCCGGCGACACGAAATCGAAGGTGCCGCCCTGCGCCACCGCGTCCTTACCGGCGGTCGAGCAGCCCGCGAACGCCGCGATGACAGCGACGCTCGCCAGCAGGGACGCGATGGCGCGTCTCATGCTCCCGACACCTTGGGATCGGAGGCCCCGGCGGGCTCCGAGTACACGATGTCGATCAACGTATCGCCCTGGTAGACCAGCGAAGTCAGCGAAGCCAGCGAGCACTGCCGATTGCGCGGATCGTGCCACAACCGCTGCCCCTGCAAGAACCGGCGCAGCGTCCACACCGGCAGCTGATGCGAGACCAGCACGGCCTCGCGCCCCGCCGCCTCGACGCGCGCCTTGTTCACCGCGGCCAGCATGCGATGCGCGATCTGCAAATACGGCTCACCCCACGAGGGCGTGAACGGATCCCGCAACTTCCACCAATGCCGGGGCTGCCGCAGCGCGCCGTCCCCCACGGCCACCCGCAACCCCTCGAAAATGTTCCCGGCCTCGATCAGGTTCTCATCCGTCCGGATGATCGCCCCGTGCTGCGCCGCAACCGGTTCCGCGGTCTCCTGCGCCCGCTGCAACGGCGAAGCCACCACCAGCGCGATGTCGTGATCGGCCAGCGACCGCGCCACAGCCTGCGCCTGCGCCCGCCCCGTCACCGACAACTGGAACCCGGGCAACCGCCCGTACAGAATCCCCTTCGGATTGTGCACCTCACCGTGCCGCATCACATGCACGATGGTCTCGACATCATCCGCGACCTCACCGGGCAAGACGAAACCACTTGCGGTCAAGGCGGATTCACCTGCACCCGCGCCGGCAACAGCGTCGTCGGCAACAGCGGCGTCGCTCTCCGTGGCAGCGTCCTCGGCGACAGCCACACCCTCACCGGCATCCTCGGCGACAGCCACATCCACGCCAGCGGCCTCGGCGGCGGCCGCGGCTGTGCCGGATTCAGCAGTGTGGCTCGCGCCGTCAGCGGTTGCCGCTTCGGCCGAGGAGGCCATTGAATCGTCCGCGTGGTTCGTCGCTTCGGCGGCTGCGGTCGAATCGCTCACTGTCACGGCCGAGTCGGCTTCGGCATTCGTGGCGGCGGAATCCGTTGCGGTGGTGGGGGTTTCGGTCGGGGCGACGGCGATCTGCTCGCCGGTTTCGGCGAGGTCGGCTTCGGCCTGGCGGATGGAGTCGAGGAGGCGGGCGGCCTCGTTGGGGGAAAGCGGAACCTCGTGGGGGCTGGGGGCGGGGAGTCCGGTGTCTGGCTGCTGGGTGGAGCTCACGCGGCGGATCCTTCGGGGGTGGCGGCCGCCGCGGCGCGCGCGGCGGCGGGGAGGGCGGCGGCGATGCGATCGAAAGCGTTCTCGTCGAGAGCGGCGGAGACGAACCAGGCTTCGAACGCGCTCGGGGGCGCGTACACGCCACCGTCGAGCAGGGCGTGGAAGAAAGCGGGGAAACGCCAGGTCTGACTGGCCTTGGCGGCGCTGTAGTCGGTGACCGGGTTCTCGGCGAAGAACACGCTCACCATATTGCCCGCGAATTGCACATGGTGCGGAACGCCTTCGGCGTCCAGGGCCGAACCGAGCAGCTTGCCCAGGCGCTCCGAATTGCGATTCAAGGCGGCGTACACCTCGGCGTCGGCGGTGCGCAGGGTAGCGAGACCGGCCGCGACGGCGACCGGATTTCCGGAGAGGGTGCCGGCCTGATAGACCGGGCCGAGCGGGGCGAGATTGTTCATGATGTCGGCGCGACCGCCGAACGCCGCGGCGGGCAGACCACCGGACATCACCTTGCCGAAGGTGTAGAGGTCACCGGCGACACCCTCGACGCCGTACCAACCCGCGGCGCTGACGCGGAAGCCGGTCATCACCTCGTCCATGATCAGCAGCGCGCCGTTCGCGTGCGCGAGGTCGCGCAGTCCGGCATTGAATCCGGGCACCGGCGCGACCGCGCCCATATTGCCGGCGGCGGCTTCGGTGATGACGCACGCGATCTCACCGGGATTGGCGGCGAAAGCGGCGGCCACGGCCTCGAGGTTGTTGTACGGCAGCACGATGGTGTCCGCGGCCTGCGCACCGGTCACGCCCGGCGAGGTCGGCAGCCCCAGCGTCGCCACGCCCGATCCGGCGTCGGCGAGCAAGGCATCCACGTGCCCGTGGTAACAGCCGCTGAACTTGATGATCTTGGAACGCCCGGTGAACCCGCGCGCCAGCCGGACCGCGCTCATGGTCGCCTCGGTGCCGGAGTTCACCAGCCGCACCCGCTCCACCGGATCCACCCGCGCCGCGATGGCCTCGGCCAGTTCGATCTCCGCCTCGGTCGGCGCGCCGAACGACAGCCCATGGGTGGCGGCCGAGCGCACGGCCTCCACCACGGCCGGGTGCGCGTGACCGAGAATCATCGGTCCCCACGAACACACGAGATCGACATAGTCGTTCCCGTCCGCGTCGGTGAGCGTGCACCCCCGGGCCGACGCGATGAATCGCGGTGTCCCGCCCACGGAATTGAACGCCCGCACGGGCGAATTCACACCGCCCGGGATCACCGCCGCGGCGCGTTCGAAGAGTTGGGCCGAGACCGGCACCGATGCCTGGCTCACACGCGGAGAAGAACTCACGGCACCCAGTCTCTCAGCCGCCCCGTCCCCCGTCGACGACAGGGTGTAGTCGAGTGTCCTGCCCCACAGCAACCCGCCATCCTCGCACCCCGCGCGGCTCCGCGCATCTCATCCGAATCCGAACCCGCCTCCGAGCAACCCGCGCGGCAGTCCACCCGTCATCCCGGTATGAGTCGTCCTCGTCATCCCGGCATGTTTTTGGCCGGGATCTCACCGCCGAAGTGAGATTCCGGCCAAAACCGCGCCGGAATGACGAGGGAGGGCGCGCCGGAATGACGAGAGGGTGGGAGAGAACGCAACACGCCGGAATTCACGATGGCGCGGGATAGATCGCTGAGGGGTTGCTGGTGCGTAATCTCGAGCCCAGGAAGGGGACGGCGGCGAGAGTGGGAGCGACGGTATGCGGGTCGTGCGTTTCGGAGTGGGAATGGTTGCGGCCGTTGCGGTCGCGGGCGTGATCGGAGCCGGTGCGGCGCGAGCGGGAGCGCCGATCGTGCAGATCGATCAGGGCCGGATCGGCGTGCAGCTGTCACACGACGAGACGGCCGCCTTCGCCGGTGGCCCGGCACCCGCGGTGGTCAGCATGATCGTGCCCTTGAGCCGGATGGGCGCGGGCCTGCACCAGGAGACGCAGATCTACAAGGACGACAACGGCGGCGTGCACGCCTCGCTGCGGCAGGTCGTCATGGAGGCCGCCCAGCATCCGGACGGCACCGTGGTCATGTTCCTCAATGCTCCGGGCACCCGGGGTGGCCGAGTGCTGGATGTTTACCAGAGCTGGAACTGAGGCTCAGGAACTCACGACAGCGGCACCCCTAGGCAGAATGCCGCCCAGCCGGTCGAGAACAGGCAATTGAGCTGCGGCGGCAGGTAGTCGAGCCAGGAAATCGGGACGAGATACGGGCTCCTCATGTGATCTATTCTGCGTCCGATCACCCGCGAGCGCCGGATGAAACACCGACTTCGCGTCCCCCGACCGGGCGTGTCGCGGTCGCGGCGCTCAGCGCGCCAGGCGGTACACCCGGTTCAGCAGATCGATGAAGATCACCCCGGCCACCGTCACCAGCACGGCCGCGAACGCCAGCCACGGCCCCGAATACCGGGTCGCGGTGAATCCCGGTGTCTCCCCGGCCGCCTTGAACCATCCGGTATGAATGCCGTTGCGCCAGCACCACACCGCCGCGAACCCCAGCAGCGGTACGAGCACGACCTCGGCGAGCACGGCGAGCCACCGCATCACCGCGCCTCCTTCTCCTCGTCACCGCCGGGCTTGTCCAACTCGACGGCGCTCTCCGCGGGCACACCGGCACGCCGTTCCAGCGCCGCGGTCAGCTCCGCCCGCAGCGTCCGGTGATCGCGCGCCCAAGCCTGCACCAGCGATCCGTCCCGCAGCTTCAGCCCGAAGCCCTTGCGCCGCCGCGGTACCCCGGTGAGTTCACCGAGCGCCCGCGCCGATTCCCAATCCTCATCATCCCAGGACTGCTCGTCAGGTTCCGGCAACACCTCGGCGATAGTGCTCAGCGACACGACTTCGGTGCCTTCACGCAGCGTGTCGCCGGTGAGTTCGACGCTGATGTGACGCCGCCCGGCGATCACCTGCAACCAGACGAATCCGCCCAGCAGCACCGCGCAGAAGACCAATCCGAACCAGTGCACGTCGCCGCCGCGAATCAGCTCCAGTACCAGGATGATCCCGCACAGCGCCGGTCCGTAGGCGATGGTGCGCCAGCGCGCGCCTGGTTCGGCGAACAGTACGGCCGCGGGGGCTCCAGCCTCACTCATAGGCCGCACATTACGGGCATACGGGTCAGCCGACGAGACCTGGAATGAGAAGTACGGCGAGAGTGAGCAGTCCGAAGAGGAACAGCAGACTGAACGCCATGACATCGCGCCGCAGGCTGTGTGGCTGCTGGATCACCACTCGCATCGTTGCCTCCACTCTCGGGCAGAACCCCGGGTTCGAAGGCGCTATACCTCAACGGTCGACGCCCGGTATCCGGTTCCGGAATTCTCTGTGACAACCCTCACCATACCGGTTGGTAGGGCTGGGACAAACTCCGGCGCCCTCAGTGTGCTACCGGCCGGAAGTACTGCTCGGATTCCTTTCGATAGCAAAGGAATACGGCACCGCAGGCCGCCACCGCCTGCACGATCCCGGCCCCGCCCGCGACCGCGCCGACCACTCCCGGCATGCCGCTGCCGGGTGCGAACAGGGTGCCGAGCGCGCCCAGGGTCAGGAAGACCGCCAGCGCGGTGAGAATCGCACGCGCCCAATTCTTGCCGTGCCGCATGAGATACACCATCGCGGCCGCCGCACCGGTCAGGATCAGCCAGAACAGCGCCATCACCACCAGCAGCACCACCGTCCAGAACTGCACCTGCGCCTCGGTGATGACGGGCTGCTGATCACGCAGCTGCTCGAGCATCTTGCCGGCCAGTTCACGGCGCTGGCCCAGCTGAGCGATCAGGGTGGCGCTCAATTGCACGACACCCAGAACCAGTGCGGCCCACCAGAGTTGGGCGGCGGTGCGGACATCCTCGGGCACGGGACGCGGGCCCGCCGGGGGCACGATCGGATTCACTTCTGAGCAGTTCCCGAGTTCACGAAAGCCAGTGTGCGGCTTCGGTCGCCCAGTAGGTGAGCACCATATCCGCTCCGGCGCGGCGGATTCCGAGCAGCGACTCCAGAATGGCGCCGCGCCGGTCGATCCAGCCGTTCTGCGCCGCGGCGGTGATCATCGCGTACTCGCCGGAGATCTGATAGGCCGCGACCGGCACCGTGGAGCGGTCCGCCACATCGCGCAGAATGTCGAGGTAGGACATGGCGGGCTTGACCATGACGATGTCCGCGCCCTCGGCCAGGTCCAGTTCCAGTTCCCGGACGGCTTCCCGGCGATTGGCCGGATCCTGCTGGTACGTACGGCGATCGCCCTCCAGCGAGGAGCCCACCGCCTCGCGGAACGGACCGTAGAACGCCGACGCGTACTTGGCGGCGTAGGCCAGGATGCCGGTGTCGGTGTAGCCGGCGGCGTCCAGCCCGGCGCGGATCGCGCCCACCTGGCCGTCCATCATGCCGCTGGTGCCGAGCAGGTCGGCTCCGGTTTCGGCCTGCGCCAAGGCCATATCCACATAGCGCTGAAGGGTGGCGTCGTTGTCGACCGCGCCCTCGGGGCTCAGCACGCCGCAATGCCCGTGCGAGGTGAACTCGTCGAGGCAGGTGTCGGCCATGACCACGGTCGAATCACCGACCTCGTGCGCCAGCGCGCGCAGGCCCCGGTTCAGGATGCCCTCCGGATCGCTGGCCTGGCTGCCCAGCGGATCCTTGTCCTCGGCCTTGGGCACGCCGAACAGCATGAGCCCGCCGACGCCCGCCGCGACCGCCTCCACCGCCGCCTTGCGCAGCGAGTCCATCGAATGCTGCTGCACGCCGGGCATGGACGAGATCTCGCGCGGTTCGGCGAGCCCGTCGGCGACGAACATGGGGAGAATCAATTGCCGTGGCTGGAGCGTGGTTTCGGCCACCAGCCGGCGCAGCGCGGGAGTACGGCGCAACCGCCGTGGGCGGTCCATTCCGGTCATGCACGCATGATATGCCCGTCCGGATTCCCGGGTGCGCGCGGCCGCGCGCACCCGGGCGGACGATTCGCCGGAGCGCCGGTGAGCAGCGGATTTTGTCGGTGGGGGACGGTAGAATCGAAGATGTGTTCGAGAGTTCGACGCGGTGTTCGAGGAGGTCGGATACCGCCCGGCTCGGATCGCGACGGGAGGATTGGTCGTGCTCGCAGCAGTGAAGAGCTTGTCCGACAAGGCAGTAGGAGTTCCGAAGCGGGGGGAGGTCATCGATCATCCGTGGATGCCGCTGGCCAAGCAGCCATTGCCGGCCGGGCGCCCGCGCTCCTGGTACATCTCGCACAACCGCCGGTTGAAGGCCATGCGTCTGGCAATCGCGCTATTGGATTCGGGGGCGTTCGCCGCGGATCAGGCGAGCAACGAAAAGATCAGGGAGACCGCCGAAGTCATCGGGGTGCACTGGCCTTCGGATGCCACCTGCCGCATGGTGCGCCGAATGATGCAGGCGCAGCGCTGAATTCGGATCGGTCCCGGCACAGCGGGCCGGGACCGATCCGATCCGGCCACGTTCCCCGCACCATTCGATGCGCGACCCGTCACCGGTAGCGGCCCGGTGGCGCAGCACCGGAATTCCGGCATCAGGTCAGACCGAGCACACCTGCGGGGAAGTCTCGGTGGAGGCGCTGGTGCCGCCCTGCAAGGCGCACAGCAGCACCTTCAGCAGGCTGTCGGCCGAACCGGTGCTCGCCCCGGCGGCCGGGGCGGCACTGCCTGCCACCGGATTCGCGGTCGGCGCGGCGGTGGCCTGGCCACCGACGCCCGCCAGCAGCCCCGCCGAAACCGCGGTCAGCGCCACGGCATTCGCGATCATTCGCTTCACGTCACATTCCTTTCGGCCCCGCGCGGTGCGGGACGCAGGAAACGCTATCCGCGGGCAAACGGCGTGAAACGACGGAATTTCCAGGGGCGGTACCGCTATGGGCACCGCCTCGGAAACGCTCCGCGATTTCGCGGATGCACGCGGTCGCCGCAACGCGCCGGATTCAAGAGGTCGGGTCGACCGTGTCGTTCGCGATGCGGCGAGTGGCCTCCGTGTCCAGCCACGGCGGCCGAAAACCGAACGGGCCCCGCATCATCGATGCGGGGCCCGTTAGAACCGGCGACTAGCGGCTGCGGCGGCTCTTCTTGCGCGGCGGCGGCAGCAGGCCCTCGGCGCGCAGATGCGCGGCGTGCTCGGCGAGGGCTTCGACGAGCGGGCCGACCTGGGCGATCTCCGGCTGCACGTCCACGCGCAGGCCGAATTCGATGGCGGTCTCGGCGGTCTTGGGGCCGATGCACGCCACGATGGTGCGGGCGTGCGGCTTACCGGCGATGCCGACCAGGTTGCGGACCGTGGAGGACGAGGTGAACAGGACCGCGTCGAAACCACCGGTCTTGATCATCTCGCGGGTCTCGGCCGGCGGCGGGGAGGCGCGGACGGTGCGGTACGCGGTGACGTCGTCGATCTCCCAGCCGCGGTCGCGCAGACCCTCGGCGAGCGTCTCGGTGGCGATGTCCGCGCGCGGCAGCAGCACCCGGTTGACCGGATCGAAAACGTCGTCGTAGGGCGGGAAGTCGGCCAGCAGGCCCTCGGAGGACTGCTCACCGCTGGGCACCAGTTCGGGGTTGATGCCGAAGGAGCGCACCTTCTCGGCGGTCGCCTCACCGACACAAGCGATCTTGACGCCGCTGAAAGCGCGTGCGTCCAAACCGAATTCGCCGAACTTCTCCCACACCGCGCGCACCGCGTTGGTGGAGGTGAAGACCACCCACTGGTAGCGGCCGTCGACCAGGCCCTTGACCGCGCGCTCCATCTGCGCGGGCGAGCGCGGCGGCTCGACCGCGATGGTGGGCACCTCCATCGGAATAGCGCCGTGCATGACGAGCTTCTCGCTCATCTCACCGGCCTGCTCCTTGGTGCGCGGCACCAGCACGGTCCAGCCGTACAGCGCACGCGACTCCCACCAGGAGGTCTTGGCCCGCTTCTCGACCTCTTTGCCGACGGTCACGACCAGCGGCCCGACCATCTCGGAGGCGGCATTGTTCAGCGTCGCCAGCGTCGCGTCGATGGTGCGCTGCTGCCGCGTGGTGCCGCGCACGGTCACCGCGACCGGGGTCTGCGGCGCCATCCCGTGTTCGACCAGCGCCGAAGCGGTTTCGGCCAGATGCCCCGAAGTCGCGTGCAGCACCAGCGGTCCCGGCGCGGCCGCCACGGCCGCCCAATCCACCTCGCCGCGCACATCGACCTCGGTGTGGCTGGAGCCGATCTCGATACCGGCGTACGCGGGCACCGTGGTGCCGGCCGACAGACCCGGCAACACCTCGAACACCATGTGCGAACGGGTGACGGCATTGACTTCCTGGATGACCGAATCGGTGGTCATCGGATCGCCGGAGACCAGCCGCACCACGTCGTTGCCGTTGCGAGCCTCGGTGATCAGGGTCTTGGCGACCTCGGCGGCATCGCCCAGCGCGGGGCGCACGTCCACCGGACGCTCGCCGTCCAGGCCGGGTTCCACGGCGAGGCCGATCAGGGCGAGCACGCCCTTGTCCACATCCGGATCGGTGAACGCCAGCTCGGCGCGGGCCAGCACCTCGCGGGCCCGCACGGTGAGCAGCGCCGGATCACCGGGACCCGACCCCACGAAGAGGATCCGACCGGGGTGCTTCTTCGTCGCTCGGCTCATCGATTGTTCTCCATTGGGCTGGGATTGCTGCTGCTGTTGTCATTGACGGCGGCCGAGGACCGCTCCACTTCCGGTGAGCCACCTGATGATCCGGCCGCTTCCGGTGCACTGAGCAGTTCACGCGCCCCCAGCTCCAAGAGCTCACGCGCCAGTGCGCGGCCCAGCTGCTCAGCGTTCTCGAGCGAGCCGACCGCCGATGCCCGGATCACGTCCGAGCCGTCGATCGCCGCCGCGCAACCGCGCAGCGACAGTTCGTCCACCACTCTGCCGTCGTCGTCGAGGGATTCGACGACCTCGGCCAGCGCGCCGATCGGGGCGGTGCATCCCGCCTCCAATTCGGCCAGCAGCGCCCGCTCCGCGGTGATGGCGGCACGGGTGCCGGCATCGTCGAGGGCGGACAGGATGGTCACGAGTTCGGTGTCCGCGCTGCGGCATTCCACCGCGAGCGCGCCCTGCGCGGGAGCGGGCAGCATCTGCACCGGCTCCAGCGCTTCGGTGACGGCGTCGAGGCGGTCGATGCGGGACAGCCCCGCCCGCGCCACCACCACGGCGTCCAGCTCACCCTTGGCCACCTTGGAAAGTCTGGTGTCGAGATTGCCGCGCAGCGGGACGATCTCGACCCCGAGGCCGAGCGCCTTCAACTGCGCGGAGCGCCGCGGCGCGGAGGTGCCGATGACCGAACCGGCGGGCAGCTCGCCCAGCACCAGTCCGTCCCGGGCGACCAGCGCGTCGCGCGGATCCTCCCGCGGCGGGATCGCGGCGATGGTGAAGCGCGGGTCCTGCGCGGTCGGCAGATCCTTGTAGGAGTGCACCGCGATATCGACGCTGCCCGCGGCCAATTCGTCGCGCAGCGCGGCGGTGAAGACGCCGACGCCGATCGTCTGCACCGGGTCGACGGCGTTCTGGTCACCGGCGGTCTTCACGATGATCAGCTCCGCGATCTGCCCGTTGGCGATCAGCTCGTCGCGCACGGTCCCGGCCTGGGTCAGCGCCAGCAGACTGCCGCGAGTGCCGATGCGCCACGGGTTCTCGGCGGTCCCCTTGGTCGTTCCGGTCTGGGTGGTCTCGCGCACAGCGTCCTCTGTTTCGTGCACCAAGGCATCGGTGGTCATGCGTTTCGCCCCTGTTCGTCGCCGGGGTGGGCGGCGGTGAAGTCATCGGCCAGGGTGGCCGGCGCCGCGATCTCCATCGGCGCGGCGACCGCTTGGGCCGCACCGGGTTTCAGTTCGAACAATTCGCGCAGGGCGGAGGCGTAGCTGTCGCCGCCCGGGGTGGAGGCCAGCTGTTTCACCCGGACGGTCGGCGCGTGCAGCAGCTTGTCCACCACTCGACGCACGGTACGGGCAACTTCCTCGCGATCGGTGGACGCGAGTCCCGGTAGTCGGGAATCCAGGCGTAGCAATTCGGATTCGACCACGTCCGCGGCCATCTGCCGGAGCGCGGCCACGGTCGGGGTGACCTCGGCCATGCGCTGTCCGGCAAGGTATTTCGCCAGCTCGTCGGCGACGATGGCGCGCGCGGCGGCGGTATCGTCGGCGGCCGCGCCGGCCGACGGATCGCGCTGGAGGGTCTCCATGTCGATGACGGTGACGCCGGGCAGCCCGGCCACCGCGTGATCCACATCGCGGGGCAGGCCCAGATCGCAGATGACGAGCTGATCGTGGGAGCCGTTGGTCGCCAGCGCGCGGTGCACATCGGCGATCGACACCACGGTGCCGACCGCGCCGGTACAGGTGACGACCACTTCGGCGGCGGCCATCGCCTCGGCGAGCCGCTCCATCCCGACGGCCTCGGCCTCGACGCCGTGCATGGTGGCGGCCGTATTGGCCAGTCGCTCAGCGCGTTCGAAGGTGCGGTTGGCGACCAGGATCTTGCCGACCCCGGCACGGGCGAGCTGCGCGACGGCCAGGCCGCCCATGGCACCGGCGCCCAGCACCAGCGCGGTGCGCCCGGCCAGCGGACCCAGCACCAGCTGCGCGCGATCCAGCGCCACCGACACCACCGAGGCGCCCGCGCGGTCGATCCCGGTCTCCGAATGCACCCGCTTGCCCACCCGCAACGCGGTCTGCGCCAGCTCGTGCAGGGTGCGCCCGGCGGCCTGCTGCGAATCCGAGGCGGCGTAGGCGGCGCGGATCTGGCTCAGCACCTGCTGCTCGCCGACCACCATCGAATCCAGGCCCGAGGCCACCGCGAACAGATGCTCGGCGGCGGCTTCGGCATAGCGCACGTAGGCGTGCTTGGTCAGTTCCGGCAGCACCAGACCCGAATGCTTGGTGAGCAATTCGCTGATCTCGCCCAGCGCCGGGTGGAAGGCGTCGACCACCGCGTAGATCTCGACCCGATTGCAGGTGGAGACGATCATCGCCTCGGAGACGTGGGTCGAGGCCAGCATCTTGTCGGTCAGCTTGGGCCGGTCGTGCTCGGTGATGGCGATCTTCTCCAACACCGCGACGGGTGCGCTGCGATGCGATATCCCGACGAGAAGCACACTCATGGCTGGACCACCGCTCCCTTGCTGGTTGCCTCCGTGCCGCCCGACGGGCGAACTGCCGCGTGAGAAGAAGTCTGGGGTGCCACCCGGGTCAACCGGCTCGACACCACGCTCACCGTGTCCCCGGCGGCCAATTCGTCGACGGCGGCGAGTTCGGCCGCGGCCGATTCGGCCGAGCGGGCCCGATCGAAGGACAGCAGCTGCATTTCCACCGCGAGGTCCACGCGCCGCACCTCCACGTGCGACGGGGCGTCCAGCGCGATCGGCGAGAAGCTCAGAATGTGCTGCATCCCGGCCGCGACCAGCAGATCGCAGACGCCCTGCGCGGCCCGGTCCGGAACGGTGATGACGGCGATGGTGGGCTCCAAAGCGGCCATCGCACCGGCCAATTCGGCCACATCGCGAACGACCAGTCCGCCCGTGGTGCCGGGCAATTCGGTGCCGATGACCGCGGGATCGTTGTCGAACACGCCGACCATGGCGAAACCGCGCCGGCGGAAACCGCCGTAACCGATCAGCGCGCGACCCAGGTTTCCGGCTCCGACCAGCACCACCCGGTGTCCTTCGGAGAGCCCGAGCACATCCTCGATGCGGTCGCGCAGCTTGATCACGTCGTAGCCGACGCCGCGTACGCCATTGGGTCCGAGGAAGGAAAGATCCTTGCGCAACTTCGCGGAACCGACACCCGCCGCGACAGCCAGTTCCTCACTCGATACGATGGCAACAGCGTCGTCGGCAAGCACGGCGAGCACACGGAGATATGTGGCCAGCCGGGCCACCGTGGCCTGCGGGATGTCCTTCTGCAGAGCCTTGGAGACGCCGGCAGTCGGCGTCTCGTGTTGCTCTGTCACGTCGCTTGCGCTCCTCGTCCGGCCGGGGGTAGATGTCCGGGTTCTATTTCTCGACCCGAGCCGGACCGTCGCGGGGCGGTCGTAGTGGCGAGGTCGAGTCAGTCAGGGGGTCGCTTCCGCTGCCCGAAAGGCGGGTTGCGTGCCACCACCGTAACCGCTTGTGAAGCCCTGCACAAAGTCGGTGAATTCAGTCACTTTGCGGTGGGCTCCAGCCCCAAGGTCATTCAACCCTTATCAGGTCGAACCCGCTACGCAACGCGCCGGTAATCCGGCACGCTGACACGCCCGTTCGGGATGGACCGTTCAGCGGGCCAGATCGGCGCGCAGGCGCGGTTCGTCCACATCGAAATAGCTGTGTTCACGGCCGTCCAGCAGCACCACCGGCAATCGATCGCCGAACTCGGCGCGCAGCTCCGGGTTGGTCGGCGCGACCTCGTCCACATCCACGATCTCGACCTCGATGCCGAAATCCGCGCAGATGGGACGCAATTCCGTCAGCGCGACCGTGCAGAAGCTACAGCCGTTCCGGGTCAACAGGGTCACCGCGTGCGGGGAATCGCTCATAGCCTCCATCTAACAACTCTCCTGATATGTCAGTCAGCGTCTACGTGCTGTCTACCGGTGGGCGTTACTGTGGACTTGTTCGCGCTAACAGGCGGAGGTACTGGTGCCGGAACGTTCTAAAGAGGCGAGGGCTGGATTGATCGCGGGACGATTCGGGGAATTCCCGGCCCGCTGGGCAGAGGGTCTACAGGACCAGTTCACCCGGATCACGCGCAGCCCGTTCGGACCCAGCGAGGAAGAGGTCCGCGCCAACCTGGCCGGCGAGGCCAGCGCCGATGCCGCATTGGCGCTGCACGACGCCGAACTGGCGCTGTACGAGGACACCGCCGAGCCGCCGGTCCCCCGCGACCTGACCGCCGCCGCGTTCTTCGATGTGGACAACACCATGGTGCAGGGCGCCTCGATCGTGCACTTCGCGCGCGGGCTGGCGGCGCGCAAGTACTTCAAGACCTCCGACCTCGCCGATATGGCCTGGAAGCAGGTCAAATTCCGGATCACCGGCAAGGAATCGCATTCGGATATGGCCTCCGGCAAGGAGAAGGCGCTGTCCTTCATCGCCGGCCGGCCCACCGCGGAACTGGCCGCGCTCGGCGAGGAGATCTACGACGAGATCATCGCCGACAAGATCTGGCCGGGCACCCGCGCGCTGGCGCAGATGCACCTGGACGCGGGCCAGCAGGTCTGGCTGGTGACCGCGACGCCGGTCGAGCTAGCCCAGGTGATCGCCAAGCGGCTGGGGCTCACCGGAGCGCTCGGCACCGTCGCCGAGAGCGAAAACGGGCTGTTCACAGGCAGATTGGTCGGCGATATCCTGCACGGGCTGGGCAAGGCGCACGCGGTGCGCGCGCTCGCCATTCGCGAGGGATTGAATCTCAAGCGCTGTACCGCCTACTCCGACAGCCACAATGACGTTCCGATGCTGTCACTGGTCGGCACCGCGGTGGCGATCAATCCGGATGCGGATCTGCGCGAGGTCGCCAAGAACCGCGGCTGGGAGATCCGCGACTTCCGCACCGGCCGCAAGGCCGCGAAAGTCGGCGTGCCCACGGCACTCGCGCTCGGCGCGGCGGGTGGTGCGGCCGCGGCCGTGCTCTCGCGCAAACGCGAAGCGCGCGCCAGCTAGCCCGCGAGACTTCGAAAGATGATGAGGGCCCGGTCCTTACGGACCGGGCCCTTCCACGTGAAAGAGGCGGGTGGCCCGGCAATTCCGGCCGCCTCTTCTTTTCACACGGCGCGAAATGCTTATCCCGTGAAGGGATTACGGCGCTTGATCACCAATTTGTAGAGGGTCTGCTGAATGGTTTCGCGGACCTGATCGGTGACTTCGAACATGGTCATCGGATCGTCGGCATCGGTGGGCTCGTAGCCGGTGGTCGAAATCGGCTCGCCGAATTCGATGTACCACTTGGACGGCAGCGGCAGCGCGCCCAGCGGTCCCAGATGCGGGAACAGCGGGGTCACCGGGAAATACGGGAGACCGAGCAGGCGGGCCAGCGGCTTGAGATCGGCGAGCTTGGGGTAGATCTCCTCCGAGCCGACGATCGAAACGGGGATGATCGGCACGCCGGTGCGGACCGCCGCCGAGACGAAACCCCCACGGCCGAAACGCTGCAACTTGTAGCGATCGCCGAACGGCTTGCCGATGCCCTTGTAACCCTCGGGGAAGACGCCCGCGATTTCGCCTGCGCGCAACAGCCTTTCGGCATCGGCGGGGCAGGCCAGGGTGTGCCCGGCCTTGCGCGCCCACCCGCCGACCAGCGGCGTCTCGAAGATGAGATCCGCGGCCAGAATGCGCAGGGCGCGCTGTTTGGGATGCCGGTCGTGCACGGCGAGCTGGAGCATCAGGCCGTCGAGCGGAACCGTGCCGGCGTGATTGGCGACCAGCAGCGCGCCGCCGACCTCCGGAATGTTCTCGGTGCCGGTCACTTCCACCCGGAACCAGAGGTCCGAGAGTGGACGCAGCAGCGGCAGGATGACGTTCTCGAGCAGATGCTCGTCCAAGCCGAATTCGTCGACCTGATAGTCACCGGTCAAGCGGCGGCGGGCGAAATCGGCGGTGCGGCCGACCCCGTCCGCCACGGCCCCGCGAATCAGCTCGCCGAAGGATTTGGGCTGACGCGCTTCGACTTCGGCGAGCCGATCGGTCAGCGAGGTCACCGGGGTCAGCGCCGAATCGCCGGGGCCGGGCCAGGCCCGCTGCGGCCGATGGCGCGCCTCGAAATCCACGTCGTGAAGACGAATCACCTTCGCTACGTCACTCATTGGTGTGCTCCCGTCCCGGCCCCGAGCAGACCGAGAAGTTTGTTCTCAGCGGCGTCGATCCAATGCGGATCGATCACGGGCCGCAACGCTGCGCCCCCTATGAAGTCGTCGAATGCCTGCACTGTGGTCCAGCGCGGCTGAAATCCGAGTTCGGTGCGCATCCGGGTGGTGTCCAGACCGCAGCCGAAATGGAAGTAATCCATCTGTTCGGCGGTGAATTCCCGCATCACCGGACCCATCAGGCTGCGTCCGGCGGTACGGAAAACCGTGTAAGGGACCGGTAATTCGATCCGCCCGGCCCGGCGGATGGCCTGCGACAATGCCATGGCACCGTCCCCGGCCACATTGAAAGTGCCGCCCGGAGCCGTCAAAGCGGCCTGGGTGAGGGCGGCGACGGAATCCTCCTCGTGCAGGAACTGCAAGCGTGGATCGCGCCCCAGGATGGTGGGGGTGATCGGCGAACGGAAATACTGCACACCACGTTTCGCCAGCTGCGGTCCCACGATCGGCGGAAGACGCAGAATGGCTGCCGAGATATCGGGCCGGCGCCGCGCGAGACCGCGGACGAAACCCTCCACTTCGATCATGTCGCGGGCGAACCAGCCGCGCGGCGGGGTGCGCGCGCTCATCTCCTCGGTGAATTTCACCGGATCCTTGGCACTGCATCCGTAGACCGCGGACGAGGACCGCACCACCACCCGGCGCACGCTGGAAGCCTTGCGGCACACCGCGAACAACTGCATGGCGCCGAGCACGTTCATATCTTTCATGGCGGCCCGGCCGCCACCGGCCGGCGGCCGCGACAGCGCCGCGGGATGCACCACCGTGTCCACCTGATTACCGTCGATCACCTTGCGTATCAACGGATTTCGAATATCGGCGCGGACGAATTCGGCGCGGCCCATGCGGCGCAGCAGTTCCCGGCTGGGCTGTTTGGCGTCGACGGCGATGATGCGCTCCACGGCCGGGTCGGCCGCCAGCCGGGCCACCACATTGCCGCCGAAGAACCGGCTCGCACCGGTTACCAACACCACCTTGGGCGCCTGCCCGTCCCGGGTACCCACCACGCCGGATCCCAACTCGCCAGCCCCCATCATTATTGTTTTCCCGCGTGTCCCAGGGTAACTGCCACACCTGGTGTCACCGAAGGGTATTAACCAGGATCTAACGATGAGTTCGGTCACCTGATAAATAGCGAAAGCCCGCCACCGATCGGTGACGGGCTTCAGCTACGTCTCAGCGCTTACTTGCCGAGTTTGCGACGCTGAACGCGTGTGCGACGAAGCAGCTTGCGGTGCTTCTTCTTCGACATGCGCTTGCGGCGCTTCTTGATCACAGAACCCATAGGGTTGTTCCTCGCGTTCTCTCGGGTCGCCCCACTTGCGCGGGGAGCACACTTACTGACCCTGCACAGTCCCTACCCGAGACGAGCCGAGTCGGACCCGACGGCACCAACCGGCACGTACAGGATGCCGGTCCATGTTACCGGGCCACTCTCCGGCGAACGAAACGGGTCGGGGCCTGGGGACTTACCGCGACGCCTACCCCGCGTCGAAGTAGGACGTCTCCAGGTAGTCGTGCACCGCTTTGGCGTGCACCCGGAAGGATCTGCCGACCCGCACCGCGGGCAGCTCTCCCGAATGCACCAATCGGTACACCGTCATTTTGGATACCCGCATCAGATTCGCCACTTCGGCGACAGTCAGGAACTGGGTTCCTCCGCCGATGACGTTTCCTGCGCTGATGGGGGTGTTTGCGGACCTCGCTTGACTGTTTCCAGACATCATTGCGCCACTGACCTCCGGCACGTCCGCGCCGCCGGCTTCCCCACCGGCGGAACAGACACGCACGTGCTCCTTGAAGCTTAGCGGGACCAGTGGGATTGCTGCGACGGGTGTGAGAAATCAGCCTTTGCTGTGGCGAGTCGCCCTCCGGCAGCAAACCAGCTACTCCCCCGCCCAGCGCATCAGCTGTCGCCTACCGACAACGTTAGTCGGCGGTCGCGCCCTGTTCGGCGGAACGCCGTTTTGCGGCATTCAGCGCCTCGTAGAAGGACGAGCGCAGTGCGCCGCGCTCCAGTTCCCGGACGGCGGCGGCGGTGGTTCCGGCGGGCGAGGTGACGGCCGCGCGCAACTCCACCGCGGACTGGCCGGACTCCTCGAGCAGGGCGGCGGAACCGAGCATGGTCTGCTGCACCAGCTGGGTGGCGACATCGCGGGTCAGGCCCAGTCCGACGGCGGCGTCGATCATGGCCTCGACCACCAGGAAGAAGTAGGCGGGGCCGGAACCGGAGACGGCGGTGACGGCGTCCATCTGCGATTCGGCGACGGTCGCGACCTGGCCGACCGACTCCAGCAATTCGCTGACCTGCTGGAGTTGCTCCTTGCGAGCGTGGCGGCCGGGCGAGATGACGCTCATGCCCTGGCCGACCAGCATCGGGGTGTTCGACATGACCCGGACCACCGGGAAACCGGCGGGCAGCTTGGCCTCGAAACGAGTGGTCGGGACGCCCGCGGCCAGCGAAACCAGCACCTGATCGCGCTCGTCGTCCAGCCCCGCGCGCGCGACCTCCGCGACGACGCCGTCCACATCGTGCGGTTTCACGGCGATCACGATCAGATCGGCGGACTTGGTGGCATCGGCGATGCTGTCGGTAGCGCGAATCCCGAACCGCTGCCCCAGCAACTCCGCACGCGCCGGAACCGGCTCGACCACCACCAGATCTTTACTCGCCCGCCCGGATTCGAGCAGGCCGGCAATCAGCGCCTCCCCGATCCGGCCTCCACCGATTACCGCAATCCTCGTCATGGGAACCAAGGCTAGCGGGGGAAGCGATTACCGCGATTGGGGGATCAGGGCTAGCTGCCGGGATTGGGCGACGATGGCTCCGGTGGAATCGATGACCAGTTGGTCTTCGTCGAACATGCGGCCGCCCACTTCGCGGGCGGTGGCGATGACGCGGAGCCAGCCGGGGGCGGGGCGGCGGCGGAGGTAGGTGGTGAGTTGGACCGTTGGGGCCCAGCCGAATTGGCCGAGGTTCATCGGGACCGGCGGGGACATGTCGGCGGCCATCATGGCGAAGTAGGCGGCCACGTCGGGGTCCTGTTCGTCGCCGGGACGCGGGCGGATCCACAGGCGCAGGCGGGGTTCGGCGGTTTCGCCGCGCAGGAAGGCGGCCCATTTCGGGTCGATGGCGACCGCGGAGCCTTCGGCCACGTGCACCAGCTTGCCCATGGGGTTCTCGGTGTCGTAGTGCAGGGCGTCGGCCGGGGGTGCGGCGGGCATATCGCCGGCGTGGTCGGCGGAGTAGGCCGGAACCGTGTCGTCCAGGTGGCTGAACGTGAAGGCGGTGTGGACGAGGACGCGGCCGCCCTGGCTCAGGCTCGCGTCGATCAGGCAGATCTGGCGGCCGATCTTGCGAGTGCGGACGACGTACTCCACCTCGCCCGGATCGGGCGCGCCGAGGAAGTCGGTGCTGGCGGAGATGGGGAACATGGCGGAGTGCTCGGGGGCGGTCTTGCGCAGCCATTCGGTGGCGGCGGCCGCGCTGCCCGCGACCATGGTGCCGCCGTGCACCTTCGGGCCGATGGTCCAGGTGGGGTCGATGATTCCGGCGTAGCGGCCGAGCTCCGGGTCGTCCGAGGGGAGTTCGGCGAGCGTGCAGACGCGGCTGAACGGGGCGTCGGCGAGGCGCGCCGGATCCAGGTCGACGGTCAACTCCGTTGTCATCCGCTGCTTCCTTCCACTGTGGGGTTTGTACAGCGTACAAGCCAGTCACGGATCGAACGCACACGTGGTGGGATGAATCACTGACCCCTCGTCGGGCCGACGCGACGCGGGACGGCGGACGCTCAGCCGCGATGCGCGCCCGAGGGTTCGGGTTCCGGCACGCTCACGCCGTTCAAGTGCTCGCGGGCGAAGGTGAGGGCGCGGTTGAGCATGGCGGCGCGATCCATGGTGGTGCGGGCCATCTGGGTGTTGACCTCGATGACGGCCTGGCCGTCGAAACCGTTGGCCACCAGCTTCTCGCAGAGCTGGGTCAGCGGCTGGGTACCCTCGCCGGGGATCAGGTGCTCGTCGGTCGCCGCGCCGCGACCGTCGGCCAGGTGCAGGTGAGCCAGGCCCGAACCCATGCGCTCGGCCAGGTCCAGCGGATCCACGCCCGCGGTGGCGGTGTGCGAGCTGTCCAGCGTGTAGTGCCGGAAGCCGGTATCCGTCGGGTCGTAGGACGGACTGAAGGTGGTGATGGACGGGCCGGGGCCGCCGCGGCGTTCCAGGCGGCGCACCGAGCTGCCCCGGAACAGGGTGTCGGCGCGCATCGGGAACATGTTCTCCACCGCCACCGAGATGGGGCCGGCGTCCTCGAGCTCGGCCACCTGGCGGGCGAAGCCCTCGGCGTAGCGGCGCTGCCAGCGGAAGGGCGGATGCACGACGACCGTGGCCGCGCCGAGCGCCTCGGCGGTGTGCACGCTGCGGGTGAGCTTGGCTACCGGGTCCGACCCCCAGACCCGTTGCGAGATCAGCAGACACGGCGCGTGCACGGCCAGCACCGGGATCTCGTAGCGATGCATCAACTGCTGGATCGCCGAAATAGATTGGCTGACCGGTTCCGCCCAGACCATCAATTCGACGCCGTCGTAACCCAATTCGGCCGCGTAGCGGAACGCGGCCTCGGTGTTCTCCGGATAGACCGACGCGGTCGAGAGTCCGATCCGGACTTCCCTTCGCCCGCCCCGGTTCTCGGTCGCCCCCTGCGCACTGTTCCCCACTGCTGCTCCCTGCTCAGTTAGTACTGAGTAGAAAGGCTAGCGGCCCGAGCGTCACAAAGACGCCCACGACGACGGCAATCACAGTGCTGAAAATATCGTCGGTGCGGCGCAGCACCCGCACGAGCGCGACCAAACCGAGAATCACGACCATCGCCAAGGCCAGGGCAACCCAGGGGAGCAATTCCCACATGCGCTCGAAACCCTTGAACAGCAACATTCCCGCCACCGCGGCGCCGGCGCTCTGCCCGGCCAGCACCATCCACTGCCGGCGATTCTCGTCGTCCTCGGAGAGGCGGTTGCCGCGCCCGCGAGCCGGGGCGGAGCGGGTGCTCCGGGTGGCCTTCGACGCCAGCGCCGACAATCGCCCGACCACGGAAGTTCGTTCGTCGTCGGGGATTTCGTCGTAATCGTCGATGGGGTCGTAGAAATCGGTGAGCTGATCATCGGGATCGGGCTCGGCCACGGGTGCGCCCCGGCGGCGCGAACCACCGGCGCGACGTTTGCCGCCGCGTCGCGAATTCCGTTCGGCGCGTTCGTCCTCGCGATCGCGGGCGTCGCGGAGCAGATCACCGGCAACCGTCTCGCCGGAGAGCAGCTGCTGATCCTGCTCGGCCATCGCCCAGGAATCCTCGGGATGGTCGTGCTCGTCCGGTTCGGCCTCGGCCTGCCGGCGGCGGGCCGTCCAATCGGCCAGTGCGCCCTTGCCGCGCCGCGCATCGTCCGCGCGCGCATCGCGGGCCGGGCCGCGGCCGTTGCGGGCCTCGGGGGCGGCCATCTCGTCACGACCGGAACGGCCGTTGCGGGCGCCGAATCCGGGGCCTCGGTCGAGACCGCGCGGGTCCTGGCCGAAGCGCGGGTCCGGGGTCTGGCGGTCGGCCTCGGCCTGGCGCTGCGCCTCGGCGTGGCGGCGGGCGGAGCGCGACATGGGCGGGGCGGCCGGGGCGGGCGCGGGGGCCGGCATCGGCGCCGGGGCCGGCGCGGCGGACTGCATCGGATCGAAACCGGGTGTGCGCGAATCCCGGAACGGGGCCGGCGGTGCGGCGGGCGCGGACCAGGACGGCCCGGCATCGCCGTGCTGGAGGCGACCGGCGGCCTCACCGCGGAAGGGATGCACCTCGTCGGTGGACTCGTCGTCCGGATCGAATCGGCGTCGGCGGCCGCCCTCGCGAGGGGCTTCCGGCGGCGCGGGAGCGGTGCCGTCGAGTTGGCCGAGAGAGACGTCGGAATCCAGCGGGTCGGGCTTGCGGCGGCGACCACCGCGCGATTTCCCGGCGGCCGGGGGCTGCCCTTCGAGGAGGGCGGCGGCATCGAAGGAACCGTTCGCCCCGTTCTGATATCCGTTGTGGGACGGGGCGGCGTAGTCGTCCGGGGACTGGTAGCCGTTCGGCGCGGCATAGCCGTTGGCGGACTGTCCCGCATAGCCGTTCGCACCGGCGGCCGGGCCGGCATAGCCGTTCGCGCTGTAACCGCCCGCGGGATTGCCGTTCGCGCCGTAGCCGTTCGCGCCCTGGCCGTTCGCGCCGTAGCCGTTCGGGGCGGCCGGGGGCGTCTGCGCGGGGGGCCAGTCGACGCCGCTGGACCAGCCGTAGCCGGACGGCTCGGATAGGGAACCGGAATCGGGCTGCTCGGTGGGGGCCAGCGGGTCGTAGAACGAAATCGGGCCGGAGAGGGGGGAATACGCGGGTTCCGAATCGGGTACCGAGTAGTTGGAGTAGTCCGGCTGCGAATCGGCGGAACCGGAGGAAAAGTCCGAGTAATCCGAAAAGTTCGAATAGTCAGAATAATTCGGGAAGTTCGAATAGTTGGAAAAGTCCGAATCGGTGGACGTAGGTTCGGGCGCCGCGGCGGCCACCGCCTCGTCCGGCGCGGCGTGCGAGGAGGCCCCCCGCTCCACCACCGGGATGTCCCCGGTGAGGTCCGCTACCGAAATCCCGCGGCCGCTTCGCCTTCTGCGCCCACCGCCGCCGTTGGCGGGCGCCGCTTGCTGCCCGTTCCGCGCCAATAGCTCGGCAACGGAGAGCTGACTTACATCCTCGGTCATCGAGACACCGTTTCGATCGTGCCCGACGCAGCGCCGTTGGGGCCACCGGCTATCGGTTCGCTATCCAGGTCGGTATCGAGTTTTCGCAATATCAATCCCTCCCGGAGAGCCCAGGGACAGATTTCCAGCGTGTCGAGCGACAGGGCCCGCATGCTCGCCTCCGCGACCAACGCGCCCGCCACCAGCTGCTGGGACCGATCAGAACTTACGCCTTCCAATTCTGCCCGGTCGGCGGCTGTCATTCTCGATATGAACGCAATCAGCTGCCGCAGGCCGGAACTGGTGAGGGTACGCCGAACCCGGGTGCCCGCGGTAGAGGGGGCGGCGCCGGTGAGGCGAGCCAGCGAGCGGAAAGTCTTGGAGGTGCCGACCGCTAAGTCCGGTTTGCCGATTTCCAGCATCTGCTTCGCGGGCACCACCAATTCCGCGTCCAGCCAGTCGCGCAGCACCGCGACCCGGCGCTTGCCCGGCGGATCGTGCCGCAGCCAGTCCCTGGTGAGCCGGCCCGCGCCCAATTGCAGCGACAGCGCCAGATCCGGATCCTCGTCCGCGCCGTTGCTCAACTCGAGCGAACCGCCGCCGATATCCAGATTGAGAATCCGCCCGGCGCTCCACCCGTACCAGCGGCGCACCGCCAGGAAGGTGGACCGGGCCTCGTCAACCCCGGACAACACCTTCAGGTTCACTCCGGTCTCGGTGCGCACCTTGGCGAGCACCTCTTCGGAATTGGTCGCCTCGCGGACCGCGGAGGTGGCGAAGGCCATCAACTCCACGCAACCGGAAGTCCTTGCGATACTGGCGAATTCGGCCACGGTGGCGGTGAGCCTGGCGGCCCCGGCGGGCGTGATGCGCCCCCGGTTGTCCATGCTCTCCGCGAGCCGCAGCGTCGCCTTCGTAGAGGACATCGGCAGCGGATGGCCACCGCGATGCGCGTCCACCACGAGCAGGTGGACGGTATTGCTTCCCACATCGAGTACACCGAGCCGCACAAGAACACGGTACTGGGTGCGTCACGACTTCAGGCCAGGCGACTGAACTGTTAGCGTTCCGCGGTGTGACGGCAGGTGCATCGGCGAGCGGGCCGACCGGGCTTCGACCAGCGGCGAAGATCGCCCCAGCCCCGGAGGTCGAGCTCGACTTCCCCAGGGAATGGATCGAGTTCGTGGATCCAGCTAATGACGAGCATTTGATCGCGGCCGATCTGACCTGGCTGTTGTCGCGCTGGACGTGCGTATTCGGTACGCCGGCGTGCCAGGGAATTATCGAAGGCCGCATCGATGACGGCTGCTGTTCGCACGGAGCATTCCTCTCCGATGAGGACGACGCGAAGAAGCTGCACAAGGCTGTGAAAATGCTCACACCCGAGGATTGGCAGCTGATGCCGGAGGCCACCGACGACTCCGGGAAGGTGCGCAAGAAGCTGTATCTGGAGGAGGACGACCTCGACGACGAACCGGCGGTGCGCACCCGGCGTGTCGATGGCGCGTGCATCTTCCTGAACCGCCCGGGCTTCGCGAACGGCATCGGCTGCTCGCTGCACACCATGGCCTTGCGCAAGGGCCTGGAGCCGCTGACGGTCAAGCCGGAGGTCTGCTGGCAGCTGCCGATCCGGCGCACCCAGGAGTGGGTGGATCGGCCGGACGGCGTGGAGATCCTGCGCACCGTGGTGACCGAATACGACCGGCGGGGTTGGGGACCGGGCGGTCTGGACTTGAACTGGTACTGCACCGGATCGCCGGACGCGCATGTCGGCACCCGGCCGGTGTGGGAGGCGTACGCGCCGGAATTGATCGAACTGCTCGGGCAGCCCGCCTACGACGAGCTGGCGCGGCACTGCCGGCGCCGGCAGGGGCTGGGGATCGTGGCCGTGCATCCGGCGACCGTGGTGGCCGGGGAGAAGGCCGCCGCCGCGGCCGCGGCGAGCGCGCCCGCCAAGTCCGGTAAGGCCAAGGTCGGTACGGCCAAGGCGAAATAGCCGGAGTTGACCGGCCGGTAACTTTCTGAAAACTGGTATTTTCAGATAGCTGCTCACTTACTGTGCGACAGACCCATAGCCCCTCGTGGGTCGCAGCACAGGAGAACACATGAGCACAACCAAGCCCGGCCGGCGTTATCTCGGCCTCGGCATCGCCGGGCTCGCCGTCGCCACCGGCGTGGGCGCCGCGGCGCTCTGCGCGCCGACCCCGGAGGCGAACGCCGCCGTCGACACCATCACCATCTCGGCATCGGAGCTGAAGGTCGGCGGCACCTACACCCTGCACGCCGATCTCAGCGGTGCGAGCTTCGGCCTGCTCGTCTACTGGGGCGACAACGGCGAAAACCTCACCCCCGCGGGCAAAGTGCCGTGGCCGCCCTACAACGCCAGCTTCGACTGGACCCCGAAATCCGTTGGGCAGCACACGCTCACGGCCAAACAGGGCAGCAGCACCAAATCGCTCGTCGTGAATGTCACCGACGGCTCGACCACGCCGCCGACCACCACGGTGCCGCCCACCACGACCGTGCCGCCGACCACGACGGTCCCGCCCACCACGACGGTGCCGCCGACGACGACCGTCCCGCCCACGACGACGGTGCCGCCCACCACCGAGCCGCCGACCACCACGGTCCCCCCGACCACAACGGTGCCGCCGACGACGACCGTTCCGCCCACCACCACGGTGCCGCCGACCACCACCAAACCCGGCGGTTCGGGCAGCTTCGACGGCCTGCCCTTCCTCTGATCGCCTGATCGTCCCCTGCTCGCAGCACAGGAGAACACCATGAAAGTCACGCCGGCCAGTCGTATCGGCATCGGCATCGCCGGGCTCGCGGTCGCCGCGGGCACCGCGCTCGTCGTCGGCAATTCGCCGGAGGCCGCGGCCACCGTCGACACCATCAGCATTTCCAGCACCGAGCTGGTGGCGGGCCAGACCTACAGCCTGCATGCCGCGCTCAGCGGTGCGTCGGTCGGTCTGCTCGTCTACTGGAACGACAACGGCGAGAACCTGACTCCCGCGGGCAAGGTGCCGTGGCCGCCCGGCGAGGCCAATTTCGACTGGACCCCCAAGACCACCGGGCAGCACGTCATCACCGCGTCCCAGGGCGGCAGCACCAAGTCGGTCGTGGTCTTCGTGACCGACGGCTCGGGCACCACCACGCCGCCGACCACCACGCCCCCGACGACGGCGCCCACCACGCCGCCGGTCACCACCGAGCCGACGACGCCGCCGACCACCACCACCAAGCCGAGCAGCGGCAGTGGCGGATTGGGCAGCGGCTCAGGCGGTTCCGGCAGCGCGGGCAAGATCCTCGGCGGATTGCTCGGCAGCAGCTAGACAGCCGTCCCGCGACAGCAACCCGGCGGATCGATCCCCTCGGATCCGAATCAGGTTGCGGCGCAGCGCGGTACGGCGGCTCGCGGGCAGTGCGAGTCGGAAGGTGGGCGTGACGAGTTTTTCCCTGAGGCTCGTCACGCCCACCGAAACCAAGCGGACGCTTGCTTCAACACAGGAGAACAACACCATGCGCATCACCTCGCGCCCCGGCGTGCGTCGCGCCGGCCTCGGCGCCACCGGCTTCGCCGCGCTGGCCGCCGCCGCGGTCCTCGCCGCGCCCGCCGCCCTGGCCTCGGTCGACACGGTCACCGTGGAAGGCTCCGGCTACACGGTCGGCAAGGAATACACGATCTCGGTCACCGTCAGCGGCGCCGCCGCCGGTCTGCTGGTCTACTACAGCGACAACGGGGACTTCATCGGCAGCCCGAAAGTGCCGTGGCCGCCGGGCAAGTCGAGCATCGCCTGGACGCCCGGCACCACGGGGCAGCACACCATCACGGTCGAGCAGGGCGGGTTCACGCGCTCGGTGGTGGTCGAGGTGAAGGACAAGCCGATCGGTTCCGGCAGCTCCTCCAGCGGCAGCGGCTTCGGGCCCGGCGGGCCGCTGGGTAGCGGCAGCAGCGGCACCACGCCCGACAACAAGTGACAGGACGCGTCATGAGCACCTTCTCCCATCGGATGGGCACGGCCGTCGCCGGCGTGGCCACCGCGGCCGCCGTGGCGGTCATCGCGGCCCCGCAGGCGCAGGCGACGGTCGATGCCGTGGCGATCTCGGGCAGCGCGCCGTACCGGATCGATACCGAGTACACGCTGACGGCGAACCTGAGCGGCGCGGGCATCGGGCTGCTCGTGTACTGGTCCGACAACGGCGAGAAGCTCACGCCGGCGGGCAAGGTGCCGTGGCCGGTCGGTGAGTCCAGCATCAGCTGGAAGCCGGCCACCGCGGGGCAGCATCTGCTGACCGCCGCGCAGGGCGGGAGCACCAAGACCATCACCATCAATGTGGTGGATCCGTCGAGCCCCGGTAATCCGGGCACGCCGGGCGGCGACTCCGGTACCGGCAGTGCGAGCAAGGGCCTGGGCAGCATTCTGGGCACGCTCACCGGCAGCGCGGGGTCTTAGAGCCGATCCGCATGAGTGCGGGTGTCCGGCAGGTGAATTTCCGGGGTTCGGCGCGGCCTTTCCAATCAGGCTGCGCCGAACCCGTTTTCGCGCCGCCTCATGGCTGATGACCTGGCGCTGTGAGTAGCCGGAAGTATGCGTGACACCGTTCGGCTATTGCGAATTCACCCGGACGTGTTAGACATCCAGGCCATGATCAAGAAAACCCTTACCGTCGCCGCTCTGGTCGCCGGTGCCGCTGTCGCCCTCGCCCCGATCGCCGGAGCCGACAGCGTCGATCCGACCAAGTTCTCCGACCGCACCGCCGACTTCGTGCCCTACAACGATCCGGCCGCGCTGAACGCCAAGGCCAACGGCAAGCTGCTCATCGTCAGCCCGTCCGGTGTCAACGGCACCATCGCCTGCCGCGGCAACGGCGTGGACGTCGCCTGGTACGACTGCATGCAGGAGGACGCCTACGGCTGGGTCTCGCTCAAGGAGATCGACACCCCGCTGGGCAAGGCCTGGACCACGCTGCCGCTCTGACGAACACCATTCGACGGTCGGGGTGAAAGAGACTTGTTCGCGCCCGCTTCGGTAGAAGCGGGCGCGAAACTCTGTGCGGGGGACGGCGAGAACCTCTCGGGAAAGTGTTCGGAGCCCGCTGCGTAGGCGCAGCGGGCTCGAATCGTGTTCACCGAGGCGGTTTTACGCTTCCAGCTTGTAGCCCAGGCCGCGCACCGTGACCAGGTGCTCCGGCTTGGCCGGATCGGCCTCGATCTTGGAGCGCAGGCGCTTGACGTGCACATCGAGGGTCTTGGTGTCGCCGACGTAGTCCGCGCCCCAGACCCGGTCGATGAGCTGCCCGCGGGTCAGCACACGGCCGGAGTTGCGGAGCAGATACTCCAGGAGATCGAACTCCTTGAGCGGCAACGTCACCGACTTGCCGTTCACCTGCACCGTGTGGCGATCCACGTCCATGCGGACCGGGCCCGCCTCCAGGACGCTGGTCTCGCCGCCCTGATCGGCCTCCTCGCCCACGCCGCGGCGCAGCACGGCGCGGATGCGCGCGATCAGCTCACGCGACGAATAGGGCTTGGTGACATAGTCGTCGGCGCCCAGTTCCAGGCCGACCACCTTGTCGATCTCGCTGTCGCGCGCGGTCACCATGATGACCGGGACGCTGCCGCGAGCGCGCAGCTGCTTGCACACGTCGGTGCCGCTCATGCCGGGGAGCATGAGATCGAGCAAGACGATATCCGCGCCGGAACGATCGAATTCGGACAGCGCCGAGGGGCCGTCACCGACCACGGTGACTTCGAACCCTTCCTTGCGCAGCAGGAACGCGAGCGGATCGGCCAGCGACTCCTCGTCCTCGACGATCAGCACACTCGTCATCGGGTTGCCTCCACACCGTTGGTTCTGGCCCGCCCGAGGGGGCGCGTGCCGTTTTCCTTCTTCACCGCCGGAATGCCGGCGGAGAGCTTCTTGTCCGCGCCGTTCGGGTCGGCGGGGTGGGCGGGGATCCGCAAGGTGAATGTGGATCCGGTGCCCAGCTTGCTCCACAGGGTGATCTCACCGTTGTGGTTGGCGGCCACGTGCTTGACGATAGCCAGCCCGAGCCCGGTACCGCCGGTGGCGCGCGAGCGCGCCTTGTCGGCCCGGAAGAATCGTTCGAAGACCCGTTCCTGATCTTCTTTGGCGATGCCGATACCGCGGTCGGTGACGGCGATGTTCACGTACCCGCCGCGCAGCGACCGGCTCACCGAGACGTGCGAACCGCGCGGCGAGTACGCGATGGCGTTCTCCACCAGGTTCGACAGCGCGGTGACCAGCAGGGTGGTGTCGCCGAGCACCTCGAGGCCGCTGTTGGCGTCGGTGCTCACCGTGATGCCGGCGGCCTCGGCCACATTGCGGGAGCGCTCGAGGGCTTGGGTGACCACGGAATCGACGTCCACGGCCTCCAGTTCGGGCAGCTTCTCCGCGCCTTGCAGCCGGGACAGCGCGATCAGTTCGGTGACCATCTTGCCCATGCGGCGGGCCTCGCCGTGCAGGCGTTCACCGAAGTGCCGCACCGAATCCGGATCGTCGGCGGATTCCAGCAACGCCTCGGCCAACAGGCTCATGGCGCCGACGGGGGTCTTGAGCTCGTGGCTCACGTTGGCGACGAAGTCGCGCCGGGTGGCCTCCATGCGGGCCTGCTCGGAGTCGTCGTCGGCGAACAGGACCACGAAGTTCGTGTTCTCCTGCGAGAGCGGGCGAGCAACCCCTCGGACAGCGAGGCGGGCGCGGCCGGGCATGGGGATCTTGGCGGTCAGCTCGAATTCCACGTCCTGGCTGCCCGAGAGCACCTGTTCGACGGCGGCCCAGGCGCGTTCGTCGAGCAAACGGTCGTGCACCACGCCCAGCTCCTCGGCGCGCGGGTTCACCAGCACCACGTCGCGGTACTGGTCGACCACCGCGATACCGCTCTCGGAGGCGAGCACGATCAGGTCCAGGACCTGCGACATGGTGAGCCCGGGGTCGGCCGCGGCGCGCAGCCGCTCCTGCCGGGCATTCACATACGGGATGAGCAATCCACCGACGGCCAGTCCAACTACGGCCGCCAGGACTGCCAGAAGCACGGCCTGTGGAACGCTCACATTCTGAATCGTACGGTCGCCGACACGCGGGCCAACCCCGGGTGTTGGAAGTTTCACCCAGGTCACGGGCACTTCCATACACGTTATCCCGCCGTTCACGTGCTGTTCGCACTCGGCGTGGCGAATCTTCCGCGAACCTCGGGCGGGAAAGGGGACGCTTCCGGGGCAAGCCCTTGAAACCCCAGCTGGGAGTGCGAGACCCGGCGGATCGGGCCGGCGGCCGGGTCAGTCGTCGGGATCGCCGTAGCGGGCGGCGCGGACGGTGTCGCCGTGCCGGTCGGCCCACTCCCCCAGGGCGAGAATCGGAATCAGCAGATCGCGGCCCGCCGGGGTGAGGGCGTACTCCACGCGCGGGGGCGCTTCGGCGTAGCGGCGACGTTCCAGCAATTCCATGCCCTCCATCCGGCGCAGGGTCTGGGTGAGCATCTTCTGGCTGATCCCGCCGATGGCGCGCCGCAATTCGACCGGGCGCATGGGGCCTTCGCGCAAGGTATAGACGATGACCGTGAGCCACGAGTTTCCGAAGATGTCGACCGCCAGGCGTGCGGGGCAATCGGATTCGTAATCACCGTAGGCGGGAAACTGCACCACGTTCGGTTGCGGCGGCGTCATGGCTCCAGCCTGCCAGCGTTGTTGCGCACCCGCGGGTGCCTATCGGAATTCCTAGCGTCTGAGGAGTACGACGACCTAGGAGTTCAATCATGCGAATCGGAATCATCGGCGCCGGGGCGATGGCACGGGCACTCGGCGGCGGCTGGGCGGCGGCCGGGCACGAAATCCTGGTGGGAGCAAGGGATCTCGGCAAGGCGGCGGAGACGGCCGCCGTCATCGGGCACGGCGCGCACAGCGGATCCATCACGGCGGCAGCCGAATTCGGTGAGACCGTATTGCTCGCCGTCCCGGTGTCGGCACTCGCCGACATCTCGGCGGTGCCGCTCACCGGCCGCACGCTCATCGATTGCACGAATGCCTTCGCCCCGGACTCCGGCGGCTTCATCCTCTCCGAAGACGCTGTCGCGGAACGGATCGCGGCGACCGTGCCGGGAGCGAAGGTGGTGAAGGCCTTCAATCTGTGCGCGGCCGAGGTGTGGGAAGGGTCCGCCCGCGAGTTCGAGGGCCGCCCGCTACTGGTCCCGCTGTGCGGCGACGACCCGGACGCGATCACGCTGGTCGCCGCTCTGGCCGAGGATCTGAAACTGCGCCCGGTGCATGCGGGCGGCCTGCATCGGGCGCGCTATCTGGAGGCCACGTCGGCTTTCGTGGTCGGGCTCTGGTTCGGCGGCCAGGACGCCCGCGCCATGTTCCCGCCGCTGGAGGCGACTTTCGCGGACGCCGACTAGCCGATGAAAGCGAAAACCCCGGATGCGCACGCCGTTGTGCACATCCGGGGATTTCATTCCCGGCGAGGCGGTTTCACCAACCGGTATTGCCGCGGACCGGGATATTCACAAAGCTCGGGCGGTTCGGATCCAGCTGGATGTGCTGGCTCTTCAGACCGGTGTCATTGAGCATGGGCAGGATCGGCAGCCCCTTGGGGAAGTTGCCGGCGAACACGTCCACCCGCAGGCGATGCCCCGGCTGCAACACCGCCTGGGTACCGGAGAGCGCGATATCGAGCGTGGTGGCCTCACCGGGCACGGTCGGCTGCTGCTTGTCCAGCGAGGTGAACGAGCGCGGGTCGGTGTAGTCGCCGTTCTCGGAGCGAGAGCTGTTGGCCTCGTCCACTTCTCGCAGCGATGCCATCAGCTGCCCGGAGGTCAGCACGGTGGAGGTGCCATCGGGGGCGACATCGTTGACGGTGACGGTCCAGTAGCCGTCGGTGGCGTCCTGAACGGTGTTGAGCCGCACCGCGATCGGGCCGGAGACGGTGGTGGCCTCGGCGACCGGCGCGCTGGTGAAGGTGAGCGCGTTGGTCTCGGCGATGCGAGAGTCCTTGGCGCAGAAGTCGAGCAGCGACAGGAAGCCCGCGGTGGCCTGAGCGGCATCGTTGGAGCAGATGGTGGTCAGGCCGGGTGCGACCGACAGCCGGTCGGTGTCGCCGTTGGCGTCGCCGGTGAGCGAGCCGTCGAAGAGGCTGTTGGCGGTGCCGGAACGCTGGCCGGACAGGTACATCCGGCGGTACCGCGAGGCTTCCTCGGCCGGCGCGGATTCACCGAAACCGCCCTTGGTCACCCAGCCGCCGCCCTGTTCGCGCAGCGTCACCGGGCCGTAGCTGTCGATCCCGTTGTCGATGCCCTTGAGCCACTTGTCGAACCAGGCGCGCTGGAGCACGTCCAGGCGCGGCGGCAGGCCCGGCTTACCGGCTTCGGCGCCGGAGGTGATGTGGTAGCCGTTGCCCATGAGCAGCTGCTTGTCGCCGGGCGCGGCCGGAATCTCGTTGTAGATCTTGGATTCCGAGTAGGTGAACAGGTCGTGCCAGCCGCCGACCACGAAGGTCTTGGCCTGGATCTTGCTCGGATCGCCGAGCCACGCCTGACGTTCCGCGGACAGGTCGTTGAGCATGGCCTTCACGCGCGGGTCGAGGCTGTTCATATCGGTGCTGGTGTAGGCCGACATGAGCACGTCGAGGTAGGTGAAGGGATCGGCGGCGCGATCTTGCAGCCACTTGAAGTCGAACTTGCCCTGCGCGACGGCGGCCAGGTCCGGCACCCATTTGAGGCCGTTGATGGCGCTCAGCCACAGCGGGATGAAGTTGAAGCCGAAGCCGCCGCCGGGCGCGAGCACGTCGTTGACCAGGTCGCTGCCGGGCACGATCGGGAAGATGGCCTTCAGCGCGGGCGGCTGCTGCTCGGCGGCCTGCACCTGGTTGATGGCCGAGTAGGAGATCCCGGTCATGCCGACCTTGCCGGTGGACCAGCCCTGCTTGGACGCCCAGTCGATGACCTCGACGGTGTCGGTCTGCTCGCGGGTGCGCAGCATGTCCCAGGCGCCCTGGCTGAAGCCGGTGCCGCGGACGTCGACGACGATCTGGGTGTATCCGGCCTTGACGAGCTGGCGGTCGACGGAGAAGTTGCGGAGTTCGCCGTTGCCCGCGGCGTTCAGCAGTTCGCCGAAGCCGGAAATCGGTGTGCCGGAAAGGTTGATGCCGCGGAACAGGTTGACCAGCGCATCGCCCAGGCCGGGAATGGCGAGCGCGCTGTCGGCGACGTTCGACACCAGCTTGGTGTACGGGGTCATGTTCACCACGGCGGGCGTCTGGGTGTCGACGGGTCGCCCGGAGGCGTCGGCGGGGTGGTAGACGTTCGCCTTGAGGACGGTGCCGTCGCTCATGGTGATCGGGACGTCCCATTCGATGAAGACGTTCGGGTATTGCTGTTGCCCGTCCTCGGCGGCGGTCCAGGCCGCGCCCGCGGCGCCGCCGTCCGGACCGATGGACGTGGGGGCCGCATCAGCCGCGATACCGGTCACAGGTAATAGCAGCGCGGCGGCAGCGGCCAGCACAGTGGCCCGAAGCGTGTTCCTCATCGAACGTGATCTACCTCTCGCAAATGGTCGAACGACCAGAGCATATCTACTCCGAAGTAAGTTGCAAACCCCGGTTACACGTACTCCTTTTAAAGGAGCAATGCTTCGGCAAATTTGATTGCGAGAGAAAGAAATACCCTACGGAACCGTAGTGAGATGCAGCTCACATCACGATGATGATAAAAGAAAAACGCGCTGCCGCCGAGTAATTCGGCAACAACGCGTATTTCGTTTCACCGGGCGCGGCCCGAGTATTCGCCAGGCGTTTCAGGGGTGAAACCCCCGAGTGCCACGAGAGTTGTTACTTCGCACCCTGATTCGCGACGGCGGCGGCGCCCGCGGCGGCGGCTTCGGGGTCCAGGTACTCGCCCTTGCCGATCGGACGCAGGTTCTCGTCCAGCTCGTACTTGAGCGGAATGCCGGTGGGGATGTTCAGCCCGGCGATGTCCTCGTCGGAGATGTTCTCCAGGTGCTTCACCAGCGCCCGCAGCGAATTTCCGTGCGCGGCAACCAGAACCGTCTTGCCGGCGCGGACATCGGTGGAGATGGTGTCCTCCCAGTACGGCACCATGCGCGCCACGACGTCCTTGAGGCATTCGGTGGCGGGCACGTCGATGCCGGCGTAGCGCGAGTCGCCGTCCTGGCTGTACTCCGAGCCCAGCTCGATCGGCGGCGGCGGAGTGTCGTAGCTGCGGCGCCACAGCATGAACTGCTCGTCGCCGAACTCTTCCTTGATCTGCGCCTTGTCCTTGCCCTGCAACGCACCGTAGTGGCGTTCGTTCAGGCGCCAATCCCGAACTACCGGAATCCAATGCCGGTCGCAGGCGTCGAGGGCATTGTTGGCGGTGGAGATCGCCCGGCGCAGCAGCGAGGTGTAGACGATATCGGGGAGAATCCCGTGCTCGGCCAGCAATTCGCCGGCACGCTTGCCTTCGGCCACGCCCTTGTCGGTCAGGCGGACATCCACCCACCCGGTGAAAAGATTCAGGGCATTCCATTCGCTCTCGCCGTGGCGCAGCAGCACGAGGGTGTACGTCATGGCGTCATCCTCCCACGTGCGGATTCATCCCAGGACTGGGCCTACCGGGTCGCCAGCAGGGCCGCACCGGCCAGGGTGGCCTGGTCGGTGAGCTCGGAGGGGACGATCCGCAAGCCACGCAGAAAGCTGAGCCGGGCATGCCGGGCGGCGCTCGCGCGCAGCGGCTCCCACAGCGGTGCGCCGGATTGCGCGAAGCCGCCGCCGATCACCACCAGATCGGTGTCCAGCAGTGCGGCCGCCGAGGAGACGGCGACCCCGAGCGCGGTTCCGGCGCGAGCCAGCGCCGCCACCGCGATCTCGTCACCGGCGTGCGCGGCCCGCGCGAGTTCGATGCCGTCGCCGCCGCTCCAGCCCCGCCGGCGCGCCCAGCGCACCGCGGAAGGGCCGCTGGCCACCGCCTCGACACAGCCGAAACCGCCGCAGGCACAGGGCTCTTCGTTGCCGGGCACCACGATATGGCCGACGTGCCCGCCGTTTCCGGTGCGGCCCGTCACCACGCGCCCGTCGGACATGACGCCGCCGCCGATGCCGGTGGACACCGTGACGGCCAGGAAATCGGGCACGCCGCGGGCCGCGCCCCAGCGCTGTTCGGCCAGCGCGAGCGCCACCCCGTCGATGGCGAAGCGGATCTCGGCGGCGGGGAACAGCTTCCGGATCGACTCCACGATCGGGAATCCGGCGGCCCATTCGGCGATATTCAGCGGACCCGCCACCCCGGCGGTGACATCCACCGGCCCGGCGGATCCGATGCCGATCGAAGTGACCTCGGAATCCCCGGCCACGGACAGCAGCAAATCCCGGCAGGCCGCCCAGACCTGCGCGGGCGGGACGGCGATGCGCTGCGCGCCGACCGGCCGGTCTTCGGAATCCACCAGCGCGGCGGCGAATTTCGTGCCGCCGATATCCACGGCCAATGCCACCATTGCCGCGCCTCCTTCCGCCGATACACGTGTCCCCCACCGCCGGACGGCGAAGGGGGACTTCGGTTCGAGTCGAATCTACGCCGGTTACCGACCGGCGGAATTGCTCAGGTGGCCGCCGGGCGGCTACCGCCGCGACCGGCACGACCGCTCCGGGTCATTTGTCTTCGGCGTCCACGAGGTGTTCGAAGGCGCGCAGGTTCTTCAGCGATTCGCCGCGCGAGACCCGCCATTTCCATTCCCGGCGAATCGATTCGGCGAAACCGAGTTCGAGCAGGGTGTTGAAGTCGGCGTCCACGGCCTCGAGGATCTGGCCGAACCAGCGGTCGAGTTCGTCGGCGGTGACGCGTTCGTTGGACATGCGGCCGACCAGGTAGATGTCGCCGACCTTGTCGAGGGTGTAGGCCACCCCGTAGAGCCGGCGATTACGGCGCAGCAGGAATTTGTAGACGCCTCCGAAGTTCTCGTCCGGCTTGCGGCAGACGAAGGACTCCATGCGAATGCCGTGCTTGCCGACGGAAACGCCGATAACGGTCTTGAGCTTGCGCTCGCCCGGCAGCACCACCACGAACAGGTTGGCCGCTTCCCGCGAGTACTCGATCTCACGATCGCGCAGCGTCTCGTCGATGAGTTGCGCTGTGGCGCGGGCGGTCTCGTCGTTCAGCTGCCCGCTGCTCTCGTGCGGGCGTTGGGTTTCGCTCATCGGCGTACTGCTCCCATCCGGCGGCGCCACAGGGACTGCGATCGGGCGTGATTGCTGTCGGTGTGCAGGCTACCGGTGCGGGGCCGCGGGATGCGCGTCTGCGCCATGGCGGCGGCATAGCTGTCGAGCATGCCCTCGGCGGTGTGCGCCCAGGAGAAGTTGGCGGCGTGGTCGACGGCGGCCGCGCCCATGAGATCCAGGCGCGCCGGGTCGGTCAGCAGCGAGCGCAGCGCGTCGGCCCAATCCTGGGTGCGATGGCCGGGCACCAGCAGGCCCGAAACCCCGTCGCGGACAGCGGTTCCCAGTCCACCCACATCGGCGGCGAGCACCGGCGTGCCGCTGGCCTGCGCTTCGATGGCGACCAGGCCGAACGACTCGTTGTAGCTGGGCACGGCCACCAGATCGGCGGCCCGATAGACCTGCACCAGGCGCTGCGGGGGCTGCGGCGGCAGGAAGGTGACGCGATCGGAAATGCCCAGCGCCCTGGCCAATTCGATCAGCGCGTCGGGGCGTTCCAGCCCGCTGCCGGAGGGTCCGCCGACGATCACCACGCGCAGCGGACGCCGCGGCGGAACCGGCAGTGCGGCCTCGTCGGCGAGCATCTGCGCGGCGGCGCGGATCAGTACGTCGGGAGCCTTCAAAGGCTGGATGCGGCCCACGAACGCGACGACGCGCTCGTCATCGCGCAGCCCGAATTCGGCGCGCGCCGCGGCCTTGTCGCCCGGGTTGTAGCGGGACAGGTCCGCACCCGGCAGCACCACGTCGATGCGCTCCGGATCGGCCCCGTAGAGCTCGACGAGCTGGCGGGCCTCCTCGGCCGTATTGGCGACGAGCCGGTCGGCCTCGGCGACGATCTGCTTCTCGCCGATCTCGCGGGCGGCCGGTTCCGGCGTATCGCCCTCGGCCAGGTAGGCGTTCTTGACCGCAGCCAGGGTGTGCGCGGTGTGCACCATCGGTACCCGCCAGCGATCGCGCGCCAGCCACCCCACCTGGCCGGAGAGCCAGTAGTGGGAGTGGATCAGGTCGTAGTGGCCGGGCAGGTTGCGAGCCTCGGTGCGCAGCACCTCCGCCGCGAACGGGCACAACTGCGTGGGCAGATCGTGCTTGTCCAGACCTTCGAACGGTCCGGCCACCACGTGGCGCACCAGGACGCCGGGCGCGGCCTCGACGACGGGTTCGTCATTGGAGGAGGTGGCGCGGGTGAAGATCTCGACCTGGGTGCCGCGGCGGGCCAGTTCGACGGCGGTTTGCAGCACGTAGACGTTCATGCCGCCCGCGTCGCCGGTCCCCGGCTGAGCGAGAGGTGAGGTGTGCACCGACAGCACGGCAATCCGTTCGGGCCGTAAATCGGAACGTTGACTCACCACTCCAGTGTGCACGCAACCCGCTACCCGGCCTACGTGGGTTACCCGACCAAGTGAGCTGAGTCACAAGCACTCTCGCCGTAATGCGGCTCAGTCCAGGGAGTTCACGAATGCGGTGAGTTCGCTCACGAAGCGATCGGGGTCCTCCACGAACAGGCCGTGCTGGGCATCGGGCCAGTAGGAGGTGGTCGAGGTGGGCACGGTGTCGGCGATGTAGCGGCCGTTCTCGATCGGAACCACCGGGTCGGCGGCGCCGTGCATGACGAAGACGGGGACATCGAGGGTGCGCAGGGTTTCGGTGTTGTCGACGGTGCGATAGAACAGCGCCTTGCGCACCCGCGGACGGGTGGCCAGGCTGCCGCCGAACAGGCGCTGGGCATCCTCGCCCTTATCGCGGCCGGGGCCGGTATTGGCATTGCCGAAGGCGGCGAAACCGCGGTTCGCCCGGCCGGCGCTCTCCTCGAAGACATCGGGGATGGCCTTCTGCATGGCGGGGCCGGGCTCCGCGCCCGGGACGCCGCGGCCGATACCCGCCTGCGAGCCGGTGTAGACGACGCCCGCGATCGCGCTGGTGCCGTAGGCGGTGAGGTAATCGGTGAGCACGATGCCGCCGTAGGACCAGCCGAGCAGGATCGCGCCGGTGCCGATGCGCTCGGCGGCCAGGACCGCGGCCACGTCGGCGGCCCAGTTCTTCGGATCGTCGTAGCCGGTTTCGGGGGCATCGGAGTAGCCGTGGCCGCGCAGGTCCAGCGCGATCACCCGGAAGGTGCGCGCCAGCTCCTCGGCGGCCCGCCCCCAGCAGCGCAGATTGCCGGACCAGCCGTGCAGCAACACCAGTGGCCGCGCGCCTTCCGGGCCGTCGACGCTGTAAACGAGATTCGTGCCGTCCGCGCTAGCTACTTCCTTGATCGCCATGTAAGTGAGGCTAACCACCCGGGACGCATGTCCGATACGCCGTGCTTAAGCTCTGCGTATGAACGGTCAAGCCCGGAGGAGGCAGCGCGGCGTAACCACGCAGGGCTCCGTTCATGCGCGAAAGGACACTGCATGAGCACTCGTACCGCCGTCGTGACCGGGGCCAGCTCGGGCATCGGGGAGGCCACCGCCCGCGAACTCGCCAAGCAGGGGTATCACGTCTACGTCGGCGCGCGGCGGGTCGAGCGGCTGGCGACCCTCGCGGCCGAGATCGGCGGTACCGCGCTGGCGCTGGATGTCACCGACGAAGCGTCGGTCCGGGCGTTCACCGATGCGGTCGAGAGCTGCGATGTGCTGGTCAACAATGCCGGTGGCGCAAAGGGTTTGGCGACCGTCGCCGAGGCCGATCTGGATGATTGGCGCTGGATGTGGGAGACCAACGTGCTCGGCACGCTGCGCATGACGAAAGCGTTGCTGCCCAAGCTGATCGAGTCCGGGGACGGGCTGATCGTCACCATCACCTCGGTGGCGGCGTTCCAGGCTTACGACAACGGCTCGGGTTACACCACCGCCAAGCACGCACAGGCGGTATTGCATCGGACGCTGCGCGGGGAGCTGCTGGGCCGGCCGGTGCGCTTGACCGAGATCGCGCCGGGCGCGGTGGAGACCGAGTTCTCACTGGTGCGTTTCGACGGCGATGCCGATCGGGCGGCGAATGTGTACAAGGGCATCGATCCGCTGGTGGCGCAGGATATCGCCGAGATCGTCGGGTTCGTGGCGTCGCGGCCGCCGCACGTCAATCTGGACACCATCGTGGTCAAGCCGCGCGATCAGGCCGAGGCGGGGCGTTTCGCGCGGCGTAGCTGAATCCGCCCGCGCCGCACTGTAGTTCACCTCACACAGTGTGAATCAAGCATTTTTCAGACCACGTTCCGGGGCGCTGCTAGCGTCGCCCGAAACTGTGGGCTGTCTGGAGTGAACACATGGCGAGAGCACGAATCGAGGCGGTGGGTTCGTATCTGCCGGCCACCGAAGTATCGACGGCGGAGCTGCTCGCGCAGCTGAAAATCGAATCACCCATCGACTTGGAACGGGTCAGCGGGGTCAGGCAGCGGCGGCGGTGCGGCGTCGATACCGAAGGGCAGCGGGAGGATTCGTTCACGCTGGCCCTGGCGGCGGCTCGGTCGGCGCTGGCGAACTCCGGTTACCAGGCGGCCGAGCTGGATATCGTCATCTCCTGCTCGATCACCCGCATTCGTGGCGAAGAGTTCTGTGTCGAACCCTCTTTCGCGCTCATGCTGCGCAATGAACTCGGTGCGCGCGGGGCGCTGCATTTCGACGTCTCCAATGCCTGCGCGGGCATGATGACCGGAGTGCTGGTGCTGGAGCGCATGATTCGCGCCGGGATCGTGCGGCGCGGGCTGGTGGTATCGGGTGAGTACATCACGCCCATCGCCGATACCGCGGTGCGGGAGATGTCACGCAAATACGATCCGCAGTTCGCCTCGCTCACCGTCGGGGACGGGGCGGCGGCGGTGCTTCTGGACGACCGCGGAAACGATACCGAGGGCATCGATTACGTGGAACTCGATACCAGCGCCGAGTACGCGCAGTTGTGCCTGGGAATGCCGTCGGACCGGAGTCCGGGTATCGCGCTCTATACCGATAACCGGGCCATGCACAATGAATCCCGCTATCTGCTGTGGACCAATTTCCAGCGGGATTTCCTGGCCGCGCGGGGTAGCAGTTTCGCTGCGGAGGGCTACGACTACCTCATCCATCACCAATTCAGCGGTCCCGCAGTGGAATTGATCGGCAAGATAGCGGAGCGCGAATTCGATGCCGCCATGCCGACCGGTCTTGCGGTGCTGGAGCGATACGGAAACACCGCCTCCACCTCGCATTTCGTGGTTTTGCACGATGCGCTCCAGCAACAGCGGATAGCGTCCGGTTCGAAGGTACTGATGGTGCCCGCGGCCTCCGGCGTGGTGGCCGGGTTCCTGTCGGTGACTCTCGGCGAACTTCGGGTGTGATCAGCATGGCAGTCATCATTTCGGCCGTAGCGGTGGAGACCGGCGGCGGCAGCTCCATCGACCAGGCCGCGGCCGCCGCCGTGCGGGCCGTCGCCGCGGCGGGCAGCACGCCCGAACACATCGACGCGCTGATCAATACCGGCGTCTATCGCGATTCGAACATGGTGGAACCGGCCATGTCCGCGCTCATCCAGCAGGCCGCGGGCATCGGACTGGAGTACCGCAGCGGGGAAACGCCCTGCCTGTCCTTCGATCTCATGAACGGCGCCACCGGGGTGCTCAGTGCCATCCAGGTGAGCCAGGCCCTGCTGGAAGCGCCGACGGTGCGGCGGGTCGTGGTGGTGTCGGGCGACGCGCATCCGTCCATGTCGCCGCATCCGGTGCCCGACTTCCCGATCAAACCGGTCGGGGCGGCGCTGGTGCTCGAAAAGAGCGAGCAGCCGATCGGATTCGGGGCGCTGCACATCAGCGCCACCGACGGGCAGCCCGCCGCGACCGGCTTCGTCCGGTTGGCCGAGATGGGGACCGGCGGGCGCGAATCCATCATCGTGGACCGCTCGGGCACCCCCGTCGAGGAGCTGCTGCACCACGCCGAGCACGCGGCGGCCGAGGCCCTCGAAGTCGCCGGCGTCTCCCCCTGCGAGGTGCTCCTGCTGTGCGGGCGACCCACCCCGGAGTTCCCCGGACTGCTCGCCGCCCGGCTGGGGATCGCCGCGGACGCCGTCTGCACCGACGACGACCGCTACCCCGACGACCGGACGGGCAGCGGCGGCGCGAGCTTCCCCGGCGACGCCCACACCTCCGCGTTACCCGTCGCCTACCTGGCGGCCCGGGACAGCGGTCGCCTGGAACGCTTCGCCGTGGCATTGTTCGTGGCGGCGGGCGCGGGACCGTCCGCCGCGGCCATCACCTACCGCCTGCCGGCGGCCGGGTGAGGCACTCGGGTTCGCGGCCCACCGCCGGGCCGCGCCCCTTCGGGCGAGCAGAGCCGCTCCCATCCCGGTGGACCCGGGACGTGCGAACATCCGGCGAAAGGGGGGTGGCATGAGCAAGCTCTGGGTGGTGGTGCCCGCGTACAACGAGGAGCAGGGCATCACGGCGACGCTGGAAGCGCTGGCGGCGCAACGCGATCGCGATTTCACGCTGATCGTGGTGGACAACGATTCGACCGACGCGACCGCGAAAGTGGTGCGGGAGTTCGCGGATCAGCATCCGGCCATGGCGATCGAGATCGTGACCGAGGCGCAGAAGGGCACCGGCGCGGCCGCCGATACCGGGATGCGGCACGCCATCGCCGCCGGGGCCGGGCGTTTGGCGCGCACCGATGCCGACTGCCTGCCCGCGCCGGACTGGACCCAGCGCGTACACGCCGCCTTCGATTCCGGGCTGCGGTTGGTCAGCGGGCAGTTGATCCCGCGCACCGACGAGGACGTGTCGTGGGTGGATCGGACCGTCATCCGGGTGGCGCTGGAAGTAGCGTCGACGTTCGGGAAGTTCCGGCCCGGGAATCAGGATCCGCGTTATCTCGGGCCGTATGTGATGACGCCGGGCTGCAATATGGCCATCACCGCCGAATTGTACGAAGCGGCAGGCGGATTCCCGCGCACCGCGATCGAGGACCTGCACGAGGATCGGGCGCTGGTGAACGCGGTGCGTATGCTCACCACCGACTACGGATTGCGGCGGGATGTGCGGGTGTACGGGTCGAATCGGAGAGTGCGGGCGTGGGGGGTGCGGCGGACCCTGGAGTGGTACGCCGACCATCGGTACAAGCCGGAAGTGGTCGATATCCGGTGAGCGGCAAGGACTTCATCGAACAGCTGCGTGAGCGCGGGCGGGAGCAGCCGCTGGCGGCGGCGCTGGGCATGATCGGGCAGCCGGCATTGACCTACGCGCAGCTCGCCGAACGCGTCGACAGTGTCGCGGAGCGCCTGCACCAGAGCGGATTCCGGCCCGGGGACCGCATGCTCTTCTCGATTCGGCCCTGCGTGGACGCGGTCTTGCTGATACTCGGCACCATCGCGGCGGGCGGCACCATCGTGTTCGTGGATCCGGGTGTCGGGCCCGAACTCTTCGCACGCCGCATCGCCTTGACGCGACCGGCTTGGGCGGCAACCGAATCGCTGCTCTACGCACTTGCCGGACCCCTGCAACGAGCCGGGCGGCGACTCGGCTTGTCGCTGCCCGAGTTCGCGAAATTACCTGTGCGGCATATCCACAGCGGTCCGCGCCTACCCGGCACTCCCGGCGGATCGATCTCGGCGCAGTGGCTGCTCGCGCCGAATCCGCGTCCGGCCGGACCGATGGGCGAAGCGACCGCCGTCGGCCCGCACGGCGGCAGGGACACCGCCGCAAGTGACCGGACAGGTTCGCCCGACGAGCAGTTCGCGCACGCGTGGACGCCGCCGGAGCAGACTCCGCACGAATGGCTGCGCGAGGCCCCGGCTCCGGTCGCACGTCCGGTGGCCAACCCTGATGCCGAGGCGCTCATAGTCTTCACCTCCGGCACCACCGCCGCACCGAAAGCCGTTGTGCACACCCGGGGTTCGCTCGGGGCCGGGCTCGCGGCCATGAGCGGGCGCAGCAGTGTGGCGCGCGGCTCGCATCTGCACACCGAGCAGTTGATGTTCGGGCTGCCCGCACTGATGGCGGGCGCGCGGTGGTCCATGCCGCGGTATCCGCGATTCGGGACGCATATCGATCCGCTGCGGTTCGCGCGGTCGCTCGGCGCGGCCACGCACGCTTTCTTCACCCCGGCGGATCTATCCACAGTTCTCACAGCTGTGGAATCCGGGAAGCTGCGAGCGCCCGGGCGGTTGCGGGAGATCGCGCTCGGCGGTGCGCCGGTCACCGCCGCGCTGTTGCGACGGGCGGTGCGCGCACTGCCGGAGTGCGAGTTCCTCGCCATCTACGGGATGACCGAGATCCTGCCCGTGGCAGTCGTTTCGGGCGCGGAGAAACTCGCCTACCAAGGTTCCGGCGATCCGCTCGGCGCACCGGTGGACGGCATCACCGCGCATATTTCCGGCGACGGGGAACTGATCCTGTCCGGGCCGAACCTGTGCCGCGGCTATCTCGGGGAGGAACCGCTGACCGAGATCGCCACCGGCGATCTGGCGCGGTTCGACGGGGACACCCTGGTGCTGATGGGCCGCAAGAAGGACATGATGATCCGCGGCAAGACCAATATCTATCCGGGGCTGTACGAACCCGCCATCGCGTCGGTGGCCGGGGTGCGGCAGGCCGTCATGGTCGGGATTCCGGACGAGGTCGGGGACGAGCGCATCGTGCTCGCGGTGGTGCCGGAGCCCGGGGCCGGCGGGATCGAACAGCGGCTGCGGCACGAATTGCCCGCGCTCATCGATATTTCCGCGCTGCCGGACGACATCGTGACGGTGGCGGAGATTCCGGTGAGCGGGCGGACGCGTAAACCGGATCGCGCCCTGCTGCGGGCGCTGCTGGCCGATCAGGCGGCGCGGGCGCGGCTCTAGGCGCGGCGTTCGAGCAGCCGGGCCAGGGTGTCGTCGGCGAAGGCTTCGGCCTGCGCTCGGCTCAATATGCCTGCCGCATAACAGAATCCGATGCGCAGCTCACCGTGCGCGATGGTGACGGCGACGGTGAGCGCGCTGACGCAGGAATTCGAGGCCGCCAGCGCCGGTCCCGAAAGCCGCAGCGCGCCAACCTGTTCCGGCAGCTCGACGCGTCCCGGATCGATCACCGCGATATTCCAGGCCGCCCGGCGCTGCACCGATTCGACCAGCGCGCCGTGCACTGTGACGCCCGCCCGATGGCAGTCGGCGCGCAGGGCCGTCAGCCGCGGCGCATCGAGCACCCGGTACACGACCTTGGTCGGCCGGTCCGATCTGGTGAGGAAGCAGCGCCAGAATCCGCGCGCCGGAATCGGCATCAACTCGTTCGCGGGCGGGATGGGCATGCGGGCGGCGCGCATCGGTTCGCCCGCCGCGTATTCGACGAGTTCACGCAGCGCCACCATCGCCGAACGACCGTCTCCGATGAGACGTGACATGGTCAGGATGACGTCGTGATATTCGGCGGGGGTGCCGGTCCGCCCGGCGATCACGGCAATGCGGGACAGGCCCGCCCGCACATCGAACGGCCGGGCGGTCTCGGCGTCGATCTCATGCTGCCACGCGTCCGGATCATCGGATTCGACGCGCCGCACCGGAATCACCGGATCGGCGAGCGAGGCCAGCCAGGGATCACCGGCCGGACCGCGGACCACGGCCCGCAGCAGGCGGCTCCCCGCCACCAGCGCGGCGGCCGCGAGCTCCAGCCGCTCCGGCGGCAGCGCGCCGTGCACCCGCACGCGCGCAACACAATTGGCCGGGGAGATCCCGTCGATGATCCAGAACCAGCGCTCCGCCGGGCTCAGCGGGCGCGCAAACCCCCGATGAGCCCGCGCGAATCCGGTTGCAGCCGTTGCCGCCCCACTCGCCACCGGGCCTCCTCACCACCGAAGCCAGTTCCGTCAAGAACATAACCCGGAAAGCGGCAGCCCGCTCGGTCAGCGCGTGCCGCCCGGAGCCTGCGGCGGCATCGGAGTGGCGGATACGACCGGGGACGGATCGCCCTGGAGCGCGGACATGCTCTTCCAGGTGCTCCAGTCGATGGTCCAGTCGTAGAGGTCACCGTCGGCGGCCGACAGGTTGATGCGGGTGCCGGTCACCTCGACCGGGTCGCCGTAGAGGGCGGTCGGGAAGTAGGACGAGGCGTCACCGTTGCTGAGGTTGATGCAACCGTTGGTGACGTTCGTATTGCCCTGCGCCCCCGAGGACATCGGGTTGGCGTGAATGAATTCGCCGTTGTTGGAGATGCGCACCGCCCAGCGTTCGCGGACATTGGTGTAGTACGGCGGATTCGACATCATGAAGTCTTCGTACTTCTCGGTCACCACGTGCACGCCGGAGCGGGTGACATTGCGGTCCTCATTGCCCTCACCGTAGGAAACCGGGAAGTCGAAGACCACCTGTCCGTCACGAACCACCTGCATGCGATGGCTGGGGGCGTTGGCCTTCACGATCTGCGAGCGGCCGATGGTGAAGTCGGAGGTGATGTCGGAGTCGCCGTACACGCCGCCGCCCAGGTTCAGGCCGTACAGCTTGGCCGCCACCTGCACCTTGGTGCCGGGCTGCCAGTATTCGCGGGTCCGCCAGTGTGCGCGGGAGCCGCCGTTGTCGTCGGGCAGCCAGGCCCACGCGCCTTCGTTGTTCGGGGTGGTGGTCACCGTGAGGGCGCGTTCGACCGCGGCCTTGTCGCTCACGTGGCCCTTGAATTGCAGGATGATCGGGGCTGCGATGCCGACCTCCTGACCGTCACCGATATTGAGAGTCGCGGTCGCGGTGCTCTTGGGGGTGACGGTGCTGAACTTCGAGTCGATGGCGACCGGCTTGCCGTCGGTGCCGGTGGCGGTGCCGTTCCAGGTGTAGGTGATGCCGTAGCCGAGCGGCTCGGTCACCGTGAACTTGGTGTGGTCGGGGGTGAATTCGCCGGCGACCTGCTTGCCGTTGGGATTGGTCAGCGCGACCTGGTCGATGCGGCCGCCGGTCACGGAGACCGAGACGGCGGTCTTGGGGTTGACGTCGGTGGTCCCGTTGCCGGGATCCACGGTGACCTTGGCGGCAGGCTCGGCCTCTTTGCCCGAAGAGCCGGCCTTGTCGGATGTGCATCCGGCCACCAGCGCGATAACGGCCACCAACGCGGCCACTGCGGCGGCCGACCGCCGCGACACTCTTCGATTGCTCACTTCCTCGACGTTACCCCCGCAAACCGGGTCCCCCGGTCTGTGCGGAAGTGGTCCATGACACGAATTACAGGGGCACACCCACGGTCACGGGCTCCGGTTCCAGGGTGATGCCGAAGCGGTCGGCAACCCCTTGGCGAACGGTGCGCGCCAGCGTCGCCAGATCGGCCGCGGTGGCGGCGCCCCGATTGGTCAGGGCCAGGGTGTGTTTGGTGGACAGCCGCGCCGGGGCGTTCGCGTCGGGGTAGCCCTTGCCGAAACCGGCGCGTTCGATCAGCCAGCCCGCGGAGAACTTCACCCCGCCCTCGACGGGCCAGGTGGGGACGGCCACATCGGGGCCCACATGTGTGGCGATCGCCGCCAGGACGGCCGGGACCTCGGTGTCCGGAACGACCGGATTGGTGAAGAAGGAGCCCGCCGACCAGGTGTCGTGGTCCGCGGGATCGAGCACCATGCCCTTGCTCGCGCGCAGCCGCAGCACCTCCGCGCGCACGGCGGCGGCGGGCCGCGATTCGCCCTCCCGGGCATCGAGGGCATTGGCCAGCTCGCGGTAGCCGAGCGGTTCGCTGGAACCGTCCGCGCGCAACGCGAATTCGACGGCCAGCACCACGCCCGCATCGCTGTGCTTGAGAACCGAAGTGCGGTAACCGAATCCGAGCTCCGCCGGTTCGACCCAGCGGATCTCGCCGGTGGCGCGGTCCAGCAAACGCACCCGGCGCAGCAAACTCGCCACTTCGACGCCGTACGCGCCGACATTCTGGACCGGGGTGGCACCGGCGGAACCCGGAATACCGGACAGGCATTCGAGGCCGCCGAACCCGGCGGCGACCGTCTCGGCCACCACCGCATCCCAATTCGCGCCGGCCTCCGCGACCACGAACACCTCGTCCTCGTCGTCCTCGGCACCGCCCGCGGTCACGATGCCGACGCCCTCGGTGGCGATCCGGACCACCACCCCGTCGAAACCGGTGTCGGCGATCAGCAGATTCGAGCCACCGGCGATGAGCAGCAGCGGAATTCCGGCCGCGTCCAGCTCCCGGACCGTCGCGACCAGCGCTTCGGTGGTCTCACAATCAGCCACCACGGCGGGGCCGCCCACCCGCAGCGTGGTCAGCTCCGCCAGCGACGCCGACTCGCGCAACCGCGCCCCGGTCGCCGCCAGCAGGTCCCGCAGTTCGTCGAACGACACCACCCGAGAAGTACGCACGACCACAGACGGTAGCCTGTCCCACCATGGCGACACCTCTGGCCTTCACCGCGCACTCGACTCATCCCATGGCCGCGGTGCGTGCGGCGTTCGCCGATGAGCAGTATTGGAAAGACCGCATCGAGGCCGTCGGCGGCCCGGGCGCGCGCATCGACAGCATCTCCATCTCCGGGGACAACGTACGGGTGGAGATGGTGCAGGCCATCTCGCCCGAGGAGCTGCCCGCGCAGATCACCGCCATCAAGCCCGAGGGCCTGATCATTCCGCGCATCGAGACCTGGCACGGCAGCGGCGGCACCGTCGAGGCGCACGTGGACGGCGCGCCCGCGAACGTGAACGGCACGCTGACCGTGAGCGACGACGGCAGCGGTTCGACCTTCGTGGTGGACGCGTCCATCGAGGTGAAGATCCCGCTCTTCGGCAAGAAGATCGAGGCCGCGATCCAGCAGCACCTGACCGAATTGCTGGAGCGCGAAGCCGAGTTCACCGACAATTGGCTGACTTCGCACTGACGGGGCCTCCCCGGCAGTAACCTGAGCGATCGTGCCCCGCCGACTGGACTACTCCGCACGCTATCCGCTGCACACCACCAAAGAGGTGTACGCGGCCTTGATGAACCGCGACCACTGGGAAGCGCGCATCGAGGAGATGCGGAAACACTCGCCGAACGACATCGTCAGCCTGGAGGCCGGCGATCACGGCATCGCCATCGAGACGCGGCACGTGCTGCCGCGCGAGAAGCTGCCGGAGATGGCGCAATTGGTCATGCACAAGGACATGGTGATCACCCGGCGAGAGACCTACGGGCCGTTCGGACCCGAGGTGACCGGCGAATACACCGCCGAGATCCCGGGCGGGCCGGGCACGCTCGGCGGCACCATGCGACTGTTCCCCACCGAGACCGGGTGCACCCTGCGCACCTCCTCCAAGGCGACCGTGACCGTTCCGTTCTTCGGGCGCAAGCTCGAACAGGTGATGCTGGTCAACCTGATCGACCTGTTCCGTGCCGAAGCCGAGGTGACGCTGTCCTGGCTGGATCAGCAGCATCCCGTCGGCTGAACAAGCCGATCGGGACGATCACCCGCGGTACCACCGGGATCAACCGCCTGCGGCGCGGAGACCGGTGGATGATGCACGACCCCTTGATAACTCAGCGCTTGCTGAACGCTTCGGATCCGCTCGTAGTGGACCTCGGCTACGGCGCCAGCCCCGTCACCACCTTGGAAATGGCGGGGCGACTGCGCACCGTGCGGCCGGACCTGCGCGTCGTCGGCCTCGAAATCGATCCGGAGCGAGTGGTGCCCGGGCGCGACGGAGTCGAATTCCGGCGCGGCGGTTTCGAACTCGCCGGTCTGCGGCCGATCCTGGTGCGCGCCTTCAACGTGCTGCGCCAGTACCCGGAGTCCGCGGTACCCGATGCCTGGGGCACCATCCTGTCCGGACTGGCTCCCGACGGGCTGCTCCTCGACGGCACCTGCGATGAGCTCGGACGGCGGTGCGCGTGGGTGCTGTTGGATCGATCCGGGCCGCGCTCACTGACCCTCGCCTGGGATCCGTTCACGGTCGCTACGCCCTCCGATATCGCCGAGCGGCTGCCGAAAGCGTTGATCCATCGCAATATTCCGGGCGAGCCGATTCACGCCCTGCTCACCGCGGCCGATCGCGCCTGGTCGCATGCGGCTCCGCTCGCCCCTTACGGACCGCGGGTGCGCTGGCGGCGTGCGGCGGATCTACTGCGCGAGCAGGGCTTTCCGCTTCGGCCCTATCGCCGGCGGCTGCGCGACAACCTGTTGACGGTGCCCTGGTCCGCGGTGGCTCCCGGAAGCGGTTGAGCCTGGATGGCATTGGGAACGGGGCTACGCTGTCTTACAACGGTCCCCGAACCCCAGCCCCTTCGCGGGGCGCATCGGCCGACCGCAGGCTGCGATGATTCGCGTGTAGGCGCGCGGATCATCGGAGCTTGTGGAGCAGGGCGGGGGTCAGATGCGAGTGGTGATCGATTCGGCTGCGCGACTGAACAATCCGAGGGTGCGATCGCGGAATTCTTGCACCGAGCCCGATATCGCGGCGGGAGCCAGCAGGGAACGGGGGGCGAAGGGTTGACGCCATAGGCCGCCGTGGGCTGCGCCTTCGGCGAACAGGGCTTCGGGATTCGAGGGGGCTTCCCGGGGCGGAGCGACGAGGTCCGCCACGAGTTTGGCGGCCAGCAGGGGGCGGGCGGTGGCGGGGTCGAAGACTTCTACCCCGAAGGTGGAGACGGCGCGGTATGCGGCTCTGCGCCAAGGGGTTTCGTGGACGGCGGCGGTCCAGGCGGGGGGTGCGACCGTGTAGGAGGTGGTGGTGCCGGTGGATCGGGCCAGGACTGCGCGCCAGCGGGGGAGGCGGTGGGCCAGGGCGTAATCGGCGCCGGACAGGAGGGGGAGGTTGTCGAAGAGGCCCCAGGGGTTGGCGTCCGCGTCCAGGACGGGGTTGTCGTAGTTGGGGCTGTAGAAGGAGGTGGCGGCGACTCGGTGCAGGAGATCTTGTGCCGCGCCTCGGAATCCGCGATGGGCCAGGCGGTTGCGGGCGGCGGTGAAGACCGGTTCGGGGACGGCGTAGCAGTCGGTGGGGGAACCGAGGAAGGCCAGGGCGGTGTCGGGGTGGCGGCGGAGGAGGGATTCGGCGAGTACGTCGGAGGCGGCCGCTACACGGAGTGCGCCCGCGCCGGGGAGGCCCGCGTACATGCCGAGCACCGGGCGGGCGTCGGATCGACCGGCGAGCCAATGGGTCAGGGCTGGAAGGCTTCTCGCGATGTCCGCGCCGGGGCCGGCCGAGGTGATCGGGTAGAGCATGCGGCCGGCGCGCGAACGGGCCTGTGCGAGAAGTCGATTCCAGCGGGCACGACCGGGACGATCCACCGCGACCACCTCCGCACCCCAGTCCAGCAGCGGGCGCAGCGGGCCGAGTTCAGCGGCCGCACCCAGCGCGATCAGCCGGAAACCCGGCAGCCGCAACCATTCCGGATGATCGATCACCTGCTCTACAGCGGCAGCGAAGGCGGGCTCGACGATCCCGCGGCGCTCCCACGCGGCCACTTGCCGACGCAACGCCTCCCCGGTCAGCACCCGCCCATACCAGGGCACCTCCAACTGGGCGACCGCCCTCCCCGTACCGGCCACTTCACCCGTCTCGATCACCCCCGCACCGGATTCCGCCTCCACATCGAGCGCATCGAGCGTGGTCACCGCCCGCCCCGAGGCAAACCGCAGCATGCTCCGCGCGGACCGCAAACCCTCCCCCGCGATCTCCAGCGACACCTCCGGCGCGGTAACCGCCAGCCCGGTCATGCTCCGAAACACCCAATGATGGCGGTACCGCCAATCCCGGCAGGTCTCCACGGACTGCGCCAGATCGGCATCGACCCCTCGCACCGCGTCAGCGACAACCGCGGCGGTGACCATATCGGAAACCCGATCCGGCGGCCCCGACGGAAAAACGAGGTCCCACATCCCATCACCGACGGTCCCCATGATCAGCACCCTGCCACGAAACCACCCCCCGCAAAACTCGAAACCTCACTTCGAAGCCTCGCCGCAACCTTCCCTGCTCAGGCGCGGGTCAGCGCCCGATGCAACCGCGCGGCCGTGGGAGGGGGCAGAGCCGCACTGGCGGAACGTATTTCGGCCCGCGCACAACGATGGATCGCGACCGCGTCGGCGACCACTTCATCCAGAGCCGCCTGACCGATGCCCGCTTCGGCCAGGTCGAGAACCGTACGCAGCGGAGTGGTGACGAGGAACGTGCCGGCCGATTCGACCTCGTTGCGGGCGAAGGCGCGGCGTAGCACTACCAGACGCGGGGATAGCGGAAAGCGGCCGACCCGGGCGGACATGTGGACGAAGCGCGGACGCAGCCGGCCCAGCCCGTGCAGTTCGGCGGCACTGTGATGGGAGACAGCCGCCGCGCCGTCGAACCAGGCCGACCACATGGCGTATTCGTCGAGCGGCCCGTCCGGCCAGGCGCCCAGCCGGAGCAGACCCACCCCCGCGCGCAGCACGGTGCCGTCCCGCAGGCCGTCCCGGATCCGGGCCTCACATCCGGTGCGCAGCACTTGGCGGGTCGTGAAATACCCCGCGTGTTGCCCCGCCACTTCTTGCAGCGCCTGCCAGCCGTGCTCGTCCGGCTCCGCTGCGGGCTTCCCAGCCATGCCAATCAGGCTACGCCAGCCTCCTGTGTGTTATGTCACAATCGCGCGGGGTGACGCGACACCCTCACCGGAAGCACAGAACTCACACAGAAAGCTCGGGAAGAATCGGCGGCATGAGTTCGAAACCGACCTCGGACGACGCGACCGATCCCCCGCAGCCCGGGACCACTCCCGGCTCGGACGACCAGACGGTACGCGCCGGCGGCCACGGGCCCGAAAACCCCGGCGCGGAAACCGAAGTAATCGCCCCCGGGGAGGGCGCGGCGACGAAATCCACCGACTGGTGGGACACCGAACAGGAACACACCACCCAGGTCCTAGGCACGCCGGGGACCGAGGAGACCCGGCCCACCGAGGTCCTGGGGCCGCGGGAGACGGGCGCAACCGGCTTCAGCGGCCCCCAGCCCACCGAAGTCCTCGGCTCGCCGGAGGCCGGTGCGCCGGGATTCAGCGGCCCGCAGCCCACGGAGGTGCTGGGCGCCACCGGGTCGCACCCGACGCAGGCGTTCGGCGCCACCGGCCCGAACCCCACCCAGGTGCTCGGCACCGATCCGGATGCCGCCTACCCCGCCGGTCCCGGCGGCACCGTGCCGCCCGGCACTCCCCCGCCGACCGGAACCGGTGGCGGAGAAGGAGGTTCGGGCAAGGCGCGGCGCACCCGGCGCACGGTACTGATCGTCGCCCTGGTGGTGGCGCTGCTCGCGGTGGGCGGGGTGGCGGCCGGTGAGGTCTACACCCGGCGGACGATGGAGAACTGCATCAGCTCCCAGTTCGAGAAGGAGATGGGCTCCAAGATCGATGTGTCGTTCGGCTGGAAACCCCTGCTGCTCACCATGTTCGACAACAAGGTGTCGTCGGTGACGGTGGACAGTGACGACAGCAAGTTCGGCCCGGCACAGGGCATGGAAGTGCACGCCACCTTCAACGACATCGAGGTCAAGGACAACGGCAAGCAGGGCGGCACCATCGGCAGCTCCACCGCCGACGTCACCTGGAGCACCGACGGCATCGTGAAGACGCTGGGCGGCTTGGTCTCCGGCGCCGAAGGCGATCCGGCCAAGGGCACCCTCGACTTCGCGGTGCTCGGCGGGCTCGCCCAATTGCAGGTGAAGCCGAAAATCGTCGGCGACAAGGTCGAGGTGGAGACCATCCAGGCCGCGCTGCTCGGTTTCGGCCTGCCCACCGATCTGGTCTCGGGCATCGTGGAGGTCATGACCGAGAGCTTGCAGAGCTACCCGCTCGGCATGAAGCCGACCAAGGTCGAGGTCACCAAGGACGGCCTGAAGGTGCATCTGGAGGGCGGACGCTCCGAACTCCAGTCCGCCGACGGCAAGAACACCTCGGTCAGCTGCTGATTCGGCAGCAACGGCCCGCCACTTCGAAGTGGCGGGCCGTTTCGTTCACCCCGGAAACCCTTCCAGCACTTCACGACTGCGGGACAGCCCCAGCCGGGTGGCCCCGGCCGCGATCATCGCCGCCGCCGCGGCCGCATCGCGAATGCCGCCGCTGGCTTTGACGCCGAGGCGGCCGCCGACGGTCTCGGCCATCAACCGCACCGCGTGCGCGCTCGCACCCCCGGCGGGATGGAACCCGGTGGAGGTCTTCACGAAATCGGCCCCGGCCTGCTCCGCGGCCCGGCAGACCGCCACGATCGCCTCGTCGCTCAAGGCCGCGGATTCGATGATCACCTTGAGCACCGCCCGGTCCCCGACGGCCTCGCGGACCGCGATGATGTCGCTCAGCACCGCGTTGTAGTCACCGGCTCGCGCCGCGCCCACATCGATCACCATGTCCACCTCGGCCGCGCCCTGCTCGACCGCGAGCCGCGCCTCCGCGCCCTTCACCAGCGAATGATGTTTGCCGGAGGGAAAACCCGCGACGGTCGCCACCACCAGCGCCGGCGCGCGCACCGGCAGCATGGACGGCGACACGCAGATCGCGTACACGCCCAGCTCGCGCGCTTCCTCGATCAATGCCGAAACATCCGCGGCGGTCGCTTCCGGCGCGAGGAGGGTGTGATCGATCATCGCCGCCACGTCCCGGCGGGAAATCTCAGCCATGAGCACCGAGTTTGGCATATGCGTGGCGAATTTCGTTGCGAGCCGCCACCGATCTCCCGCACACTCGTAGGGTGCTGATCCGTCGTGAACGTCCCGGCGACGCCGCCGCGATCGACGCGGTGCACCGCAGCGCATTCGCCCGCCAGTACGCCGGCAGCAACGGCGATACTGCGGGGAGTGCCATCGAACCGCCGGAAGCCGGCCTGGTCCGGCAGCTACGCGACAACTCCGGCTGGATGCCGACACTCTCCATGGTCGCCGAATTCCGGGACCAGGTCGTCGGCCATGTCTGCCTCACCCGCGCCGGTATCGGGCCCTTCCCGGTGCTGGCGCTCGGCCCGATCGGGGTGCGGGAGGACCAGCAGGGGGCGGGCGTCGGCTCGGCCCTCATGCACGCCGTGCTCGGCGCCGCGGACGCGCTCGACGAGCCGCTCGTCGGCCTGCTCGGCCACCTCGACTACTACCCGCGCTTCGGCTTCGTGCCGGGCATCCGGCTGGGCGTGGTCCCCGACCAGCCCGACTGGGCCTCGCACTTCCAGGTGCGCCCGCTGGCCGCCTACGACTCGGAGATCAAGGGCGAGTTCCGCTACGCCGACCCGTTCTACGAGCTGTAGCGGAGCTGACCCGGCAATTCGATGGCATATCGGGGCTGGGAGGATGGCGGCATGAGTTCCACCCCCGATGATCGCCGCTTCGTGCTCACCCTGGGCTGCCCGGACCGTCCCGGCATCATCGCCCGCATCACCTCGTTCATCGCCGACTTCGGGGGGTCGATCGTCGAGGCCGGATACCACTCCGACCTGGACACCGGATGGTTCTTCACCCGGCAGGCGATCAAGGCGGCGACCGTGCCGTTCTCGCTGGACGAGCTGCGCGACCGTTTCACCGCGGTGGCGGCCGAACTCGGGCCGGAGACCGAATGGCAGGTGCACGACACCGGGGAGAAGCGCCGGGCCGTGCTGCTGGTCAGCAAGGACGGGCACTGCCTGCACGATCTGCTCGGCCGGGCGGCATCGGGCGAACTGCCGGCCACCATCGAGGCCGTGATCGGTAACCATCCCGATCTCGCGGGCATGACCGAGGCGCACGGCATCAAGTTCCACTATGTGCCGTTCCCGACGGATCCGGCCGAGCGCGGCCCGGCCTTCGAGCAGGTGCGGGAACTGGTCGACGCGCACGATCCGCACGCGGTGGTGCTGGCGCGGTTCATGCAGGTGCTGCCGGAGTCGCTGTGCGAGCACTGGGCCGGGAAGGCCATCAACATCCATCACAGCTTCCTGCCGTCCTTCGTCGGCGCGCGGCCGTACCACCAGGCTTTCGCGCGCGGCGTGAAGCTGATCGGCGCGACCTGCCACTACGTGACCGCCGAACTGGATGCGGGGCCGATCCTCGAGCAGGACGTCACCCGCATCGATCACGCGGACACCGTGCACGACATGGTGCGCCAAGGCCGGGATATCGAACGCGTGGTGCTGGCGCGCGGGCTGCGCTGGCATCTGGAGGGCCGGATACTTGTACACGGCCGCCGCACCGTCGTTTTCGACTGAGGCGGGTTCGAAAACACAGCGCCTGGAACGGGAACGCCCTCCGCATTTCGATGCGGAGGGCGTTCCTTTTGCGGCGGTGATCTTTTCGATCAGCCCGCTACGGCGACGCTGCCGCGGCGACCCGAACGGATCACCCGATGGAGCTCGTTGTTGAAGGCGTGCTCGGCCTCGATGTTCACCAGGTGCCCGGTGGGCAGGATGGTGTAGCGGTCGAGGTATCCGGCGTCGGCCAGGGTGTCCGCGATCTCGCGCGAATGCAGTTCCGGCAGCAGGCGATCCGCGGATCCGGCGATCACCGTGGTCGGGACCGTCAGGTTCGCGGCCGCACCGTGCAGGTCGAGGCGCAGCAGACCGCGAGCCACGGCCGCCCGCGCCGACGGACGGCAGGAACGGACGATCGAGGTGCCGAAGGCGACCTGGTCGGCGGTGGCGGTGCGGGTCATCAGGCGGCTCTTGGCCACCATGTGCACCGCGCGGCCGCCGGGCAGCGGGAGCGGGGTGCCGAACATGACCTTGGCGACCCAATCCGGCGCCGGCACAACATCGTTGAGCAGCGGGATGACGGTCGCGCGGCCCGGGATCTCCCGGGCGGCGGTGGTGGCCAGCAGCACCGCGGAGGCGCGCCGGGCGACCTGCTCGGGGTAGTGTTTGGCCCACGCCTGAATGGTCATGCCGCCCATGCTGTGCCCGGCGAGCACCGCGCGCTGACCCGGACGCAGCACCGCGTCGAGGACCGCGACGAAGTCGTCGGCGAGCTGCTGCGAGCCGAAAGCCCGGGTGCCCATGGTGGATTCGCCGTGGCCGCGCTGATCGTAGGCGACCACGCGGTATTCACCGGCGAAGGCATTGATCTGGGGATTCCAGTACTCGATGGCGCAGGACCAGCCGTGCACGAGGACGATGACGTCGCCGTCGGCGGGACCGTAGGCGTGCACACGCAGCTGCGCGCCATCGGCGGTGGTGACGGGGGTGACCGCGTCCGGAACCGGGGTGTTGAACGATTCGGTCGCGTAGGTCCGGGACCGCAGTGCGGTTCGGAAGGGGGCGGTCAGCAAATCGGCGGCGCCCGCCTGAGGCAGCTTTACCAGCATGAGCACTCCTTTGTGTTCCAGGCCACACTACCGCGCTAGCAGCAGTGCTTGCTAGTGCAAGCGGCACGATATTTCGATCCTGCGGCGTTGCGGCCCGCCATTACCGAATACCCGTTCCGGCGCAGTGGCATTCATCTATTTCCGCGCCGGGCCAGGGGACTTCTGTTATCTACAACACAGTTTGGGGCCGATTCATGCCCCGGATAAGGACCCCAAGGGGTGGGCGGAACCCACCCGCTCAGGCCCCCACCGCCGTCGCAATCCCGAACGCCGCCTTGGCAACTCGCGCGAGTTCACCGTTGAACTCCGCGTACGCCTCGACATTGCCGAGATGGCCGGTCGGCAGGACCAGATAGCCGTCGAGACTGCCGGTCTCGCGCAGCATTTCGACGATCCGCTCCGAATGCACCACGGGCGTCATGTCATCCAGCGAACCGGCGATGACGGTGGTCGGCACGGTCAGGTTCGCCGCGCCCCGGCCCACGTCCAGATAGGACAGCAGGGTGCCGAACTTGCCGCGCACCCGCGCCGGGCAGGACCGCACGATATTCAGGCCGAACTCGGCGATATCGCCGACCGAGCTCAGGCTCATGATCTGCCGCCGGAAGATCCACTTCACCGGCGCGACGGGCGCGAACAGGATGGGCGCGCTCAGCCCGAGCAGGCCGATCACGAAGGGCAGCTTGGCGATACCGCGATTGAAGAACGGCACCACGGTGGTCTCGGCGATGAGGTTCCCTGCGGCGGTGTTGGTCAGCAGCACCGCGTGCGCGCGCTGCTGGACCTGCTCCGGATAGCGTCCGGCCCAGCCTTGAATGGTCATGCCGCCCAGGCTGTGCCCCACCAGCACCGCCTTCTGCCCCGGCTTCAGCGCGGCGTCGAGCACGGCCGAAAGGTCGTCGGCGAGTTGATCGGTGGTGAGCGGCGCGATGCCCGGCTCGCTCTCGCCGTGCCCGCGCACGTCGTAGGCGACCACACGGTATTCACCGGCGAAGGCATTGATCTGGGGGTTCCAGTACTCGAGGCAGCAGGTCCAGCCGTGCACCAGCACGATGACGTCGCCGTCGGCGGGACCGTAGGAGTGCACCCGCAGGTGGGCTCCATCGGTGGTGGTCACCGCGATGACCTCGTAGGGCCCGGCAGGCGGGTTCAGGTCCGCAGTGCCGTACGTCCTGGTCCGCAGGTCAGCCCGATGGTTACGCAGCATTGCGCGCATTGGACACTCCTTTGTGTTACTGCTCGATACAGTAACCCCGGACCCGCCCTGCTTGCTAGAGCAAGCACCAAAAAAATTCGGCCGCCACCCAATCGGGCGACGGCCGAAACCGAAACGAGCTGGGACTACCAGCGCGGACCGCGCTGGATCTCGTCCACCTTGGGCCGCACATCGGCGAGATACACACCGGTCGCGACGATGGCCGCGATGCCGAGGATCCCGACCGGCGTCCGGGCCAGCAGCAGCCCGATCAGCGCGGCACAGAGAATGCCCACCCACATCGGCTTGGTCAGCTTGTCGACGGCGGTGAAGGCGTCCGGGCGCTGCCGGATGGCGTGCACCAGCGCGAACACCGTCATGGCCAACGCGGCTAGTTGCAGCACCCACAGAATCAAGGACGGAATCGCGTTCACCCGCCCCATCATACGAGCGAAGCCCCCGGGTACCAGGTACACACGGGGGCTTCGAGCGATGAAATCGCGTTACTTCTTGGCGGCCGGGGCAGCCTTCTTGGCCGGAGCCTTCTTGGCCGGAGCGGCCTTCTTGGCGGCCGGCGCGGCCTTCTTGGGGGCCTCGGCCGGCTCGGCCTCGGTGGTCACGCCCACGACCTCGGCGTCGACGGTCTCGACGACCTCCTCGGCCTCTTCCTTGGCGCGGCCCAGCAGCGGCGCGACCTGGTCGGTCACCTTGCCGAACACGTCCTGGGTCTGCGCGAGCAGGTCGTTGTAGAGGCCCTCGGCCTGCTCGAAGCGCTCCTCGAAAGCCGGGTTGCTGCGCAGCTTCTCGACGGTCTCCTCGCCGCGGGCGGCCAGGTCGGCGTACAGGTCGAGCAGCTGGTGGTAGTACTGGTCGACCAGCTTGCGCAGCTCTTCCGGGGTGGCCTTCTCGCGCAGCTCGGCCAGGTCCTCGGGCAGCTCGGAGGGCAGCGCCTGCACGCGCTGGCGCAGGGTCTCGAACTGGCCCTGGGCGTCGGCCGGCAGGTTGGCGAAGCGCTCGCGGGCCTCTTCGACGCGGCCGTTCACGTCCACGGCGGCCGCGCGGTCCTTGAGCTGCGCGTAGACGTCGAGGACGGCGGCGTAGACGGCGTCGCCCGCACCCACGGTGGCGTAGATCGGCTTGGTCACGGTAGCGGTGCTGATCTTGGGTTCGGTCATGATGTTTCGTTCTCCTGGCGTGGCGGAACTTCGGTCGTGCGGTGCGGAACCTCGTTGTCCCTCAGGGCGTTTCCGCCCTGGATCCCCCCGGGAACGCCCCCTTGGTGGTCCGTCGCGTCCCCTTCGTTCTCGTTCGCCTGGTTCTCTCGGCGAAACGATTCGTAGATGTCCAGCAGCACCTGCTTCTGACGTTCGGTGAGACCTTCGTCGTTCAGCAGTGCGTCCCGGACCGGACCGTGCGGCCTCTGCTCGAGGTACCCGGCCCGCATGTACAAGACCTCCGAGGAGACCCGCAGACCCTTCGCGATCTGGGCGAGCACCTCGGCGGACGGGTTGCGCAGCCCTCTCTCGATCTGACTGAGATACGGGTTGCTCACCCCCGCCAGCGCGGCGAGCTGGCGCAAGGAAACCTGAGCGGCTTCGCGTTGCGCCCGGATGAAGCCCCCGATGTCGTGAGCCGCGTTGGCTACGCGGCCCGGCCGATCTTCGGCAGCGGACGTCTCCGTGCCGTCGCTCGGTTCGGGAACCTCGGGGTCGTGTGTCATCACTCACCTTCCGGCGGTTGTGGGGTCAATTCTAAACGGGGGTGCTAACTCTTGCAAGCAGTCTGTTAGCACCATTACGGCCAACGTCCGGCGCCACGCCCGCGAGCCATTTTGGACAATCGATCAGCCATTGAACAGCAAATGTGAAATGGCGTAGATCGCGAGGCCCGCCAGGGAACCCACCACCGTGCCATTGATGCGAATGAATTGCAGATCCTTGCCGGCCGCCAATTCGATCTTCTTGCTGGCCTCCTCGGCGTCCCAGCGGGCAACCGTGTCGCTGACCAGGGTCGCGAACTCGGCGCCGTAGTTGGTGACCAGGTACCGGACGCCGCGCTCCAGCCACCCGTCCACCTTGTCGCGCATCTCCGGATCCGCCGAGAGCCGCTCGCCGAGCTGCTGCACGTTCTCCGTCACCTTACGGCGCAGGGTGGAGTTCGGGTCGTCCGCCGACTCCAGGATCATCCGCTTACCGGCGCGCCAGGTGGCGTGCGCCATACCGGTGATCTCCTGGCGGCCCATCAGCTCGGTCTTGATCTTTTCGGCCTTTTTGATCATCGCGTCGTCGAATTGCAGATCGTGCGCGAAATCCTCCAGGAAACGATTGGCGGCCAATCGCACTTCATGATCGGGCTGGGTCCGCACTTTCCAGGTGAATTCCACCAGCTCGCGGTAGATGCGTTCGGCGAGGAGTGAATTCACGAATTTCGGAGCCCAGGACGGCGCGTCGCGATTCACGATGCGGTCCAGCGTCTCCTGCGAATCCAGCGCCCACTGATGGGCGCGCTCGGCCAGCAGATCCAGTAGCGGCGCCTGCCGGTTGTCGGCGATGAGCTCGTTGAGCACCTTGCCGATGGGCGGTCCCCACAGCGGTTCGGCGATGCGCTTGACGATGGTCTGGTCGATGATCTGCTCGACGTCCTCGTCCCGCAGCGCTCCGACGACCGCGCGCAGGATGGTGGAGCTCTCGTCCGACACCCGCGCGGCGTGCGCCGGATCGGCCATCCAGCGGCCGAGCCGGAAGGAGATCTGCGCCGAATTCAATTTCGCCGCCACCGCATCGGGGGAGAGGAAATTGGTGCGCACGAAATCGCCCAGGCCCGCGCCCAATTGATCTTTCTTCTTACGGATGATGGCGGTGTGCGGAATGGGGATACCGAGCGGATGGCGGAACAGGGCGGTGACCGCGAACCAGTCGGCGAGTGCGCCGACCATGCCCGCCTCCGATGCGGCTTTGACATAACCCACCCATTCGCCGCCGTCCCCGCGCGATTGATACCACGCGCAGAACAGGTAAATGAGGGTTGCCGCCGCCAAGAAGCCGGTGGCGATGGCCTTCATCCGCCACAGTTCGCGCTTCTTGCCCTCTTCGTCCAGCAGGTCGGCAAACGCCCCGCCGGAGGTGGTGACCGGTTTCGTCGTCTTCGCTTCGAGTACCCCGGCACTGCCGGCAGGTTGCTCCATAACCTCCATTCTGCTGGTTTCTCCGACAAGTTCCCGGCCACCGGGCCGGTCCCGATCGGCGACCAGCGACGCCATGCGAGGCTTAAGCTGAATAGGCCCAGCACAACCCGCGAACGAGGAGTCCACCCTGTCGACTACGAAGGGCACCGTGAGCGCCGCCATCGACGCCGCCGGAGGCACCCGCGGTACCGGCGGTCGGGTGGACGGCCGCAAGCGCCGCTGGCAACAGCACAAGATCGACCGCCGGGAAGAGCTGGTGGACGGCACGCTGGCCGCCATCCGCAAACGCGGGGGCGACGCGGGCATGGACGAGATCGCCGCCGAGATCGGCGTCTCCAAAACCGTGCTCTACCGATACTTCTCGGACAAGCAGGATCTGACCCGCGCCACCATGGAGCGGTTCATCGAGACCACGCTGATGCCGCGCATCTACGAGGCCATCAGCGACGACCTCGATGAATATCAGCTGGTCCGCAATACTTTGGCCGCCTATGTGCACACGGTGGACGAGGACACCGACGTCTACCGCTTCATCATGGGCAACGGCTCCTCCACCGACACTTCGACGCTGGCGGACTTCGAGAAGCTGTTCGCGCAGGTGGTGTCGGCGGTCATCATCGACAAGGCCTTCGACCGCGGCGTGCAGACCGAGGGCGCGATGCTGTGGGCGTATGTGCTCGTCGGCGGCGTGCAGCTGGCCACCGACTGGTGGATCACCAACCGCACCATGTCCAGCGAGGAGATGCTGGACTATCTGACCATGATGGCGTGGTCCGCCATCGAGGGCATGGTCCGGGCGGGCGGCGACCGCACCTGGTTCAACTCGAAGCAGCACATGCTGCCGGATCCAGAGAATACTGACTAGTTCGTATTGCGCCATGAAATCCGTCCTGCCAGCACTGGGCTGGAAGATCGGGTTGTGGTTAGGCTGAACGAGGCGGGTGCACCAGGGGCCCCGCCGCGTCGGCACCAACGGGGGTGTTTGACTCCGATGGAGGGTCAGTGATGGCGAAAGAGCTGCCTACATCCAGGCTTGCCCGGGGGACGAAGCTGGGTATGGCCGTCGCCGGTAATGCTTTGCGCGCGCAGAAGACTCGTCGATCCATGCGGGGTAGGTCCGAGGCCGTGCGCGCCCGGATGGCCGAAGAATCCATGCTGCGCTCCACCGAGCAGATGGTCATGGTGCTGGGCACCATGAAGGGCGTCGCCATGAAACTCGGCCAGATGCTCTCGGTGCTCGACCTGGATCTGGTGCCGCCGGAGCATCGCGAGCGCTTCCAGCGCCGGCTGGCGGTGCTGCGCGACAGCGCGCCCAGCGTCTCCTTCGAGACCATGAAGGCGGTCATCGAGGAGGACTACGGCAAACCGCTCGCCGAGGTCTTCGCCGAATTCGATCCCGAACCCATCGCCGCCGCCTCCATCGGGCAGGTCTACAAGGCGACGCTGACCGACGGCCGGGTGGTGGCGGTCAAAGTGCAGTACCCGGGCGTGGACGCCGCGGTGCGCGCGGACCTGAAGAACCTGGCCATGTTCCGGCGCATCCTGCAATCGGCGATGCCGTGGGTGACGCCCGCGGTGCTGGACGAGCTGCGGCTGAACCTGGAGAGCGAACTCGATTACGTCGCCGAGGCGACCACCCAGGCGCGCATCGCGAAGGTGTTCGCGGGGCATCCCTTCATCTTCGTGCCGGACACCATGCCGGAGCTGTCCACCCAGCGGGTGCTGGTGAGCGAGTACTTCCCGGGCAAGGGTTTCGAGGAGATCCGGCAGCTGCCCGACGCGGAGCGGGATCGGATCGGCGAGATCATCTACCGGTTCTATGTGGGTTCACTGTTCACCTTCAACGAATTCTGCGGCGATCCGCATCCGGGCAATCTGCTGCTCGGCGCGGACGGGCGGGTGGCGTTCCTGGACTTCGGGCTCTACAACCTGATGGATCCCGAGCACGTGCAGTTCGAGGCCACCTGTATTCGCGCCGCCGCCGAGGAGCGGGCGGAAGACCTGCGGGACTTGATGATTCAGCGCGGGGTCATCGAATCGGCGGATGAGATCACGCCGGAGGAGTGCCTGGAGTACGTGCTCGCGGCCTGCGAATGGTCGCTCATCGACCAGGATCTGACCATTACGCCGGAACTCGCTTCCGGCGCTTTCGTGCTGGCGGTGGATCCGCGGGCCAGCGAGTTCGCCGGGATGAAGCAGCAGAATCTGCCGCCGGAGCATCTGTTCTCGCGGCGCGCGGACTTCCTGACCTTCGGCATGCTCGGGCAGCTGGAGGCCACCGGGAACTGGCATCGCATCGCACGGGAATGGCTGTACGGCGACGAGCCCGTCACCGAACTCGGTCGCGCCCATCACGAATGGCTGGCGGGGCGGCCCAAGCCGGAGCCCGCCGGCACCGCCAAGAAGGCTCGCAAGCGCGCCGCCAAAGCGTGAAAGACCTCGGAACTCTCGAGGGCTCTCAGGGGCATCGCCTCTGAACCCCAATCTCAGGAAGCAGGCGAGGAAAGATCATGGCAGACAGGGAATTCGACGTCGTCCTATTCGGGGCGACCGGCTTCGTCGGCAAGTTGACCGCCGAATATCTGGTGGGGGCCGCACCCGCCGGGGCGCGTATCGCGCTGGCGGGCCGCTCGCCGGAGAAGCTGGCCGCCGTCCGCGCCGACCTGGGCCCGCAGGCCGCGGATTGGCCGCTGGTGCAGGCGGATTCGAACGATCAGGCCAGCCTGAACGCCTTGGCCGCGCGGACCAAGGTCGTGGTCACCACGGTCGGGCCGTACCTGCGTTACGGCCTGCCGCTGGTGGAGGCGTGTGCCGAGAACGGCACCCACTACGCCGACCTGACCGGTGAGCCGCTGTTCATCCGGGAATGCATCGACCGCTTCGGCGAGCGGGCCACGCAGACCGGCGCGAAGATCGTGAATTCCTGTGGCTACGACTCGATTCCGTCGGATCTGAGCGTGTACCAGCTGTACCGGCGCAGCGTCGCGGACAATACCGGCGAGCTCACCGACACCACCCTGGTGGCCTGGCTCAAGGGCGGGGTCAGCGGTGGCACGGTGGATTCCGGCCGCGCCATGATGGAGGCCATCGCGGCCGACCCGTCGAAGGCGTCGATCATGTCGCACCCGTATTCGCTGAGCCCCGACAAGTCCATGGATCCGGATGTCGGCCGCCAGACCGATCAAGCGCTGCAACGGGCTTCGGCCATCGACCCGAGCCTGCACGGCTGGGTCTCGACCTTCGTGATGGCCGCCCACAACACCAAGATCGTGCGCCGCTCCAACGGCCTGCTCGGCTGGCCGTACGGCAAGAACTTCCGCTACCGCGAGGTCATGAGCGCCGGCTCCTCCCCCACCGCCCCGCTGGTCGCGGCCGGTATGGCGGGCGGCATCGTGGCGGGTATGGCGGCGGGCGCGGTGCTGTCGCGCGTCGAACTCGGCCGCAAGCTCCTGGACCGGATCATGCCCAAGCCCGGCACCGGCCCGAGCGAAAAAGCCCGCAACAGCGGTTGGTTCACCATGCGCACCTTCGCCAACACCACCTCCGGCGCGAAGTACGTGTGCACCTTCGCGGGCAAGGGCGATCCGGGCTACCAGGCCACCTCGGTCATGCTCGGCCAGGCCGGCCTGTGCCTGGCCTTCGATCAGCTCCCGGAGCTCGCGGGCATCCTGACCCCGGCCTCGGCCATGGGCGACGCCCTCACCGACCGGCTGCGCAAGGCCGACATCACCATCGAGGTCGAACCGGCCTGATCGAGCCGGTCGGCGGCCTGGTCAAGACCCGTCGTGCAGGGAGATCAGGCCGCCGAGTACGCCGAGGTAGGCGGCGCCGTCCGGGCCCAGCGCCAGTCCCGCGTAGTTGTTGTTGAACAGCGGGCCGGTCCCGGATCGTCGCTGCCACACCAGGTTTCCGGTGTGGAAGTCGAGGGCGGTCCAGTACCACGGGTCGGTGACTTCGCTGCCTTTGGTGTAGGTGTAGATCAGGCCGGTGGCGAGCGAGAGTTTCGGCACCGCGGTGGGTGCGGCGACGGTGGTGTTGGTCCAGGTGAGGTGGCAGCCGCTGCCATCGGGGTCGATATCGACGCGGGCGAAGCCGGGGGTGGTGGTTTTGCCCGCCAGCGTGGCTTCGGGGCCGGTGTAGCCGTAGTTGTTCTCGACGATCAGGGAATTGCCCGCGCCGATCAGTGAATTCTCGGTATTGCCGGCGCCTTTCGCGAATACCGGGACGGCGCAGACCTCACGCTGGGCGGCGGCCGGATCGGTGCGGTAGACGACCACGTTCATGGGATCGGCATTGTCGGTGATGGCCACGTAGCCGCCGGGCAGCACGGTGGGCGTGGTGCCGGTGCCGTCGTCCACCTGGCCGGGCTTGTGCTGCCCGCTGTTGGCGTAGGTGACGCGCCAAGTGACCGCGGGCGCACCGTCCGATCCCGCGTCCAGGCGCAGCATCTCGCGATCGGTGGCGATGTACACCTCACCCTCGACGCCGACCGCGAAGGAGTTCTCGATCTCCCCCTCGCTGCCCGCGCCGAGCCGGATCACCTGCACCGCACCGCTTTCCGGATCGATGGTCCCCACCACGCCGTTGTTCTTGGCGACGAACCACAGCCGCCCGTCCGAATCCGGCAGCACCGAATTCAGCGTCTCCCCTTCCCGTAGCACGCCGGTCAGGTCGTAGTCGTGTTCGAGGACGAAACCGTCCGCACTCGCGTTCTCGGCCAGCACCATGACGTGCCCGGTGCTCGCCCCGACCACCGCGCGATCGGACCGGTCGAGGTAGAAGTACGCGCCTCCGCCGAAATTGGTGAACGCGCCCGGCTTCAGGAACTCCCCGGCTCCGCGGCCCGGCAACGGGTACTTGCCCAGCACCCGCATCGCACTCGGATCGATAAGGTAGAGACCGGGATTCAGTCCCGGGCAGGTGGCGACGATGCGCCCGGCGCGATCGAACGCGATCGATCCGCATTCGCTGCCGAGCAGCAGCGAATCCACCCGGGTGTCACGCCCCAGGGGTCCGGGCCGGGTGTAGGTGTCGCTCATCCAGCCGTCGTTGTGGATGCCGGAGTCACCGTTGCCCGCCAGTCCCGGATGCTGCGGCACCGCGGGCACACCGGTGACGGGCCGGGCCACGGCGGGCGTCCCGAGGAACTCGGATCCGGCGGCCGGTACGGCCGGAATGGGCACCGCGGCCGCGAGAGCTGTCCCGGAGCTGACAATTACGACGCCGGCACCGACAAATCGTGCCATCCACATGCGGGCGGTCGCCATCGCCACCTCCGGGTTTCCGCTTGTGGCGCAAGGCCACACAACTCCTGGTCAATCGACCGGACGGGCTCGATCCGCACGTCCCGGGCGGGACCCTACCGGGCATTCGCCGGATCGGAGCGGCCGGTCCGACGCAGCGCGACCGGACCGACGCTCGGGTAGGGTCGCGATCGGGACGGAGGGTCGTACACGGAAAGGGGGGACACCCGATATGTCCACTTCGGACATCGGGTCAGGTTCGACTGGCCCCGCCTCCGCTGGAGGCCGGCCACAGTGAAATGGATCCTGACCCCTGATGAGTTCGCACTGGTCTGGACCCGTGAAACGCAGCGTGATCGCCACCCCTATCCGCTCGACACGACGCCGCCCGTCCCGGAGAACCCCGCCGCCACACCGCGATTGGCGCACCGCTACCTGCGCCGCACCGATCCGGACCTGGCCGCCGCGCTGGCCCTGTGCGCCCGCAGCGACACCACCACGGTCACCCTCTACGGCGAGCGCACCAGCCCCGAATCGCGCCGCATCCTGGCCTTCGCCGCCGTGGCCCAGCAGCGCGCGGGCATTCTGGTCGGCCTGCCCGATACCGTGACCGTCTCGGTCTGCCCGGCCGATCAGCTGGGCCGGGAACTGGTGGAGATCATCGGCTCGGCACCGCCCGGCCGGCTCGCCCCCATGCAGGAGGCCCAGAGCGCGGTACTGCAACCCGATCCCGCCGAGGGTCCGGACGGGGCCGATCGCTTCCGCAGCAAGCTCCGCGATCCGGTGGACGGCCGCGGATTCATCACCGTCTCGGTGGAACCGGCGAATCCGCTCTCCCCGCCGACCCGGCATCGCACCTGGCTCGATTTCTCCGGCGACGGCCGCTATCTGCTGACCACCGCCGCGGATCTGACCCTGGCCCCGGTCAGCGACGAGGAGTTGGCCGATCATCTGGTCCGGCTGGCCCGAGTCTGATTCGGCGAGGTTGCCTACGCGAACCGGCACCTCGTGTTAACCATGGAGGATGGCGAAAGCGACTACCTGGTCGAAACCGGTTTCGAAAGCCCTGCGCGCCGACGGCGTGCGGGTCGAGGATTTGAACACCGCGGCAACCCCGGGATTCAAGGGCGATAAGAAGGCCGGGGAGAAATTCCTCGAGGAACGCCGCGAGGTGCTCTCGGATCTCCAGGAAAAGCTTTACGCCAACGGCCGATCCGGCGACAACCGCAATGTGCTGCTGGTGTTGCAGGGCATGGACACCGCCGGCAAGGGCGGCATCGTGCGGCACGTGATCGGCTCGGTCGATCCGCAGGGCGTGGACCACGCGGCCTTCGGGGTGCCGACCGCGGAGGAGAAGAAGCACCACTTCCTGTGGCGAATTCGCAAGCAGCTGCCCAGAGGTGGGCAGATCGGCGTCTTCGATCGCTCGCACTACGAGGACGTGCTGGTGGTGCGGGTGCACGATATGGTCCCGCCCGAGGTGTGGGGCAAACGCTACGACGAGATCAACAAGTTCGAGCGCAAGCTGACCGACGAGGGCACCACCATCGTGAAGGTGGCCATGTTCGTCTCGCTCGACGAGCAGAAGAAGCGGCTGGCCCAGCGGCTGGAACGCACGGACAAATACTGGAAGTTCAATCCGGCCGATATCGACGAGCGGGCGTACTGGCCCGCGTATCAAGAGGCGTACCAAGCGGTTCTGGATCGCACCAATACCGACTACGCCCCGTGGTTCGTGCTGCCCTGCGATTCCAAGTGGTACGCCCGCCTGGCCGTCACCGAATTGCTGATCGACGCATTGCAAGGCTTGAAGCTGGACTGGCCGCCCGCCGCATTCGATATCGAAGAGCAGAAACGGCGGCTTGCCCAGGCGTGATTCGTGCCACTTCTACACGGCCACATCAAGGTGACCGCCAGCGCCCGGTTCGCGGCCCGTCTCGTTCTGGACTGAGTGGAGCGGGGGAGCGCAGCGGAGGAGCGGAGGGAGGGAAGAACGAGACCTAGGGGGCCGCGAACCCGCCCGGAGCGCAGCGGAGGGCAATAGATACAGCAATCTCTCAGGTTTGCGGGCAAAGATGGGCCCGCAGGACGTGACACGACGGAAGGCGTGGTGAGCGCTCAGGTGAACAAGAATTCCGGCAATAATCCGCTGGCCAAGGCGGCGCAGGCCGACCGCAATCGCAAGATTCTGATTCAGGTCGGCGTGGCCGTCGTCCTGATCGGATTGGTGGCCGCCATCGGCATCGGATTGGCGATGCGCAAGTCCGACAAGGACTCCGGCGGTGACGCCACCAGCGCCTTCGCCCCGACCGTCACCAGTTCGGGCGCGATTCCGGCGAATGTCACCGCGGGCGGCGCGATCCGGCTCGGCAAGGCCGATGCCAAGGTGCGGGTCCAGGTCGTCGCCGACCTCCAGTGCCCGGCCTGCCAGATGTTCGAGCAGGCCAATGCCAAGACCCTCGAGGAGGAGGTGGCCAATGGCACCGCCTCCGTCGAGTACAACATCATCTCGTTCCTGGATCGCGCCTCCAACGGCAACCAGTACTCGAGCCGCGCGGCCAATGCCGCCTATGTGGTCGGCTCCGCGGACCCGGCCAAGTTCCAGAATTGGCTGGCCACCATGTTCGCCAAGCAGCCCAAGGAGGGCGGCAACGGCATGACCGACGACCAGCTGATCCAGATCGCCACCGAGGCCGGGTACACCGATCCCGCCATCGCCGACGCGATTCGCGGCAATGTCTACGCCCAGTACGTCAAGGACGAGACCACCGCTGTCTTCGGCACCGGCCTGAAGTCCACGCCGAGCGTGTACGTGGCGGGTAAGCAGGTCACCGACGGTCAGGCGCTGATGAGCCAGGGTGGTTTGAAGCCGGTCATCGAGGCCGCGGCGAAGCAGTGATCACCGCGGCTCCCCCCAAGTCCGCCTGGCCCTTGCTGCTGGGCGGACTGGTCGGCTGGCTGGCGTCGGTGACGTTGCTGGTCGACAAGTTCAAGCTCTTCACCGAACCCGGGTTCAAGCCGCTGTGCAGCATCGATCAGGTGGTGGCCTGTACGACCATCATGGAATCGGATCAGGCGGCGGCGTTCGGGTTCCCGAATCCGATCATCGGGGTGGTCGGGTTCTCGGTGGTGGTGACGCTCGGGGTGCTCGCGGTGGCGAACATCGGTTTTCCGACCTGGATCTGGGGCGGGCTGTGGATCGGCCTGGTCGCGGGGATGGGGTTCATCGGCTGGCTGATCTATCAGGCGGTCTTCCAGATTCACGCGCTGTGCCCGTGGTGCATGGTGGTGTGGGCGGTGACCCCGGCGCTGCTGGCGATCGTGACGGGTCAGCTGTGGGGACGATCCAAGGGTGTCTTGCAGGTCATCATGGAATGGCGCTGGACCGTGGTCGCGGTCTACTACGCCGTGGTGATTCTGATCGTCTACATCCAGTTCCAGGATTACTGGCGCGACAAGCTCTAGTTGGGCGGGCCGACGGTGAGCGTCACGCTCACCGTCCGCTGCGTCCCGCCGGGTTCCGAAATATCCAGTCGGACAGCATCTTCGGGCTTGTGCAGGTTCAATGCGGATTTCAGGGCCTGGGTGCTCGCGATCGCGCGGCCGTCGACGGCGGTGATCACTTCCCCTTCGGTCAGTCCCGCCGAATATGCGGGCTGCCCGAAGACCGCGACGTCTATGCGCGCGCCCGCCGGTTTGGCATCCGAGGTGACGATGCCCAGGGTGGCGGTCGGCCCCACGTGCACGCTGTCGGTCGGTGTGCCGGAACGGATCTGGCGGACCACGCTCATGGCGGCGTCGATCGGCACCGCGTAACCGTTCGGCCCGTGCCCCAGCGCTTTCTGCAATTCTCCCGAGGCGGCCGTGACCACGCCGACCACCGCCCCGTAGCGATCCACCAGCGCCCCGCCGGACTGCCCCGCCGCCACCCGCGCCGCCACTTCGATCATGCCGCGCAAGGCTTTTCGCGACAGGTCGGCCGAATCGCGCGCCACGATGGAGGAATCCAGCCCGGTGATGCTCCCGCCCACCGCGGTCGGCGATCCGGTGCCGCCCGCGTTCCCGATGGCCAGCACCTCATCCCCCAATCGCAAGGGCGCGGAACTGCCGATCCGCGCCACCGGCAGGCCACTGGCGCCGGCGAGTTCCAGCAGCGCGATATCCGCGCCGGAGTCGTAACCGAGCACGGTGGCCTGATACACCGCCCCGGTGCCGATATCCGAAACCGATACGGTCTCCGCGCCTTTGATGACGTGATGGCTGGTCAGCACCTGCCCGTCGGCGGTGAGCACGATGCCCGACCCGGCCGCGCCCAGCCCGTACGGCCGCAGGCCCGCGGTGATGTTCACCAGCGCGGGCTCCACCTCGCCGGCGACCACCTCGGTGTTCAGCGGTGGCAGCGGCGGCCCGACCAGGCTGGCGGTGCCGGAGTCGGCGCGCAGCGACCAGTGGGAGAGTTCGCCGTGATAGCCGAGGAAGGCGGTGCCGGCGAGCACGGCTGCGACGATCAGGGCCAGGACGCGCCCGGCCCAGCTGGGTCGCGTCCGGCGCGAGTCGTCGTACATGGACCCTCCCGACTGCCGTTCGCCCGCGGGCTCGAGCATCTGTCATCTACTGGTGTACCAGTTTTTCAGTGGCTGAGTGCGGCGATCCCGAGCATGAAGATCACCCCGGCCAGCGTGCAGAACAGCGGTCCTTTCGAAGGTTTGCCGGCATGTGCCTCGGGCAGAATGTCGGCGGTGGCGAGGTAGAGCAGGAAGCCCGCGAAGTAGCCGAGATACAGCCCGACCAGTTCGGTCGGCACCTTCACCAGGGTGCCGATGATCGCGCCGGCCACCGGTGCGAGGGCGTCCAGGCCGAGCATGATCAGGCCGCGTTTGCGGGCATTGCCGTAGAGCGTGGTGATGGTGAAGGTATTGAAGCCGTCGGCGAAGTCGTGGCAGATGACCGCGATGGCCACCGCCGCGCCGATCGCCGAACTCGCCTGGAACCCGAACCCGATGCTCAGGCCGTCCAGTGTCGAATGGAACACCAGCCCCGCGCCGGCCAGCATGCCGACCGAAGCGAAATCGTGCTGGTGCGAACCGAATTCGTTCTCGTAGCCGGTGTGCAGCGCCACCGTCCGCTCGATGATGTGCACGGTGAAGAAGCCGACCACCGCGGCCAGCAACGGAATCGGCACTCCGAGCGCGATGCCCGTCTCCGCTTCCAGGGCCTCCGGCATCAGGTCGAAGGCGACCACGCCGAGCATGACGCCCGCGGCCAGCCCCAGGACCAGGCGTTTGCGCTCTCCGATCCGGACCGCCAGCAGGCCGCCGATGAGCGTCGCGCCCATCGAGAGCAGGGACAGCAGGATGGCCATCGATCCAGCATGCCGAGCGGTTGCCGGTCCGGCGGCACGCCACACCGCGTGCCATGCTGGAATCCATGAGCACTGCTGCCGCGTATGCCGTATCCAGCCCCGAGGGGCCGTTCGAGAAGGTCGCCGTCGAGCGCCGTGAGCTGGGGCCGCACGACGTTTTGATCGACGTGAAGTACGCCGGGATCTGCCACTCCGATATCCACACCGCCCGCGACGAATGGGGCGGGACCCGGTATCCGTGCGTGCCCGGGCACGAGATCGCGGGGATCGTGGCCGGGGTCGGCGCCGAGGTGACCCGGCACCAGGTCGGCGATCGGGTCGGGGTGGGCTGCATGGTCGATTCGTGCGGCAAATGCGGGCCGTGCCTGGCCGGTGAGGAGCAGTACTGCGAGCCGGGCGCGACCATGACCTACAACTCGCCGGTCACGGCGGAGTTGCAGGTGAACGGGTACACCATGGGCGGTTACTCCACGCAGGTCGTGGTGACCGAGGGCTTCGTGGTGTCGATTCCGGAGGGGATCGGGCTGGATGTGGCCGCGCCGCTGCTGTGCGCGGGCGTCACCCTGTTCTCGCCGCTGCGGCATTGGAACGCCGGGCCGGGCAAGAAGGTCGCCATTATCGGGATGGGCGGGCTCGGGCATATCGGGGTGAAGCTCGCCGCGGCCATGGGAGCCGAGGTGACGGTGCTGTCGCAGTCGCTGTCCAAGCAGGAGGACGGCAAGAAGTTCGGGGCGGCGCACTATTACGCGACGGCCGACAAGCAGACCTTCAAGGATCTGCGCGGGGAGTTCGATCTGATCCTCAATACCGTCTCCGCCGATCTGCCCATCGACAGCTATATGAAGCTGCTGGCTCTGAACGGCACCCTGGTGATTCTGGGTCTGCCCGAAAAGCCTTTGGCGGTAAAGCCTTTCACCCTGGCCGGCTACCGTCGCTCGCTCGCCGGTTCGATGATCGGCGGCATCGCCCAGACCCAGGCCATGCTGGACTTCTGCGCCGAGCACGGCATCGGCGCGGAGATCGAGGTCATCTCGGCCGACCGCATCGACGAAGCCTACGAACGCGTGGTCGCCAGCGACGTGCGCTACCGCTTCGTCATCGACGCGGCGACCATGTAGTAGGGACAACTCTCGGAGCTCTCAGGGGCTTCGTCCCCGAACCCCCGGGATCGGGGACGGGCCGCGGCCCTGCGCGCGCCGATCCCAGCGTGAAGGCCGTCGCCGACTACGTTTGCCCGTGTGTCCGAGGATGATCGTGTACCCGAGGAAGAGATAGCCCGCGAGCCGGTTCCGGTCTCGTCGATGCTGCCGCCCTGGCTACCGCGGGCGTATCTGCTCGCGGCCGTCACGGTGGCGGCGGTGATCATCACCTTCTGGGTGTTGCTGCAATTGCGCGGATTGCTGACCGTGCTGGTGGTGTCGCTGTTCCTGGCCTTCGCCATCGAACCGGCGGTGAACTGGCTGGCGAGCAAGGGCTGGAAACGCGGGCCCGCGACCGGAGCGGTGTTCGCGGGCGTACTGGTGGTGCTGGTCAGTTTCGTATGGACGCTGGGCGAGCTGGTCGTGAATCAGGTGACCTCGCTGGTGCGCAATGCCCCGCGCTATGCCGACGACACCGTGGATTGGATCAATTCGACCTTCCACACCGATCTTTCGGCCGCCGACATCACCGAGCGGGCCGGGGAGGTGAGCTCCTCGCTGGAGGGGTACGTGGTGGGGCTGGCCGGTGATGTGTGGGGTATCGGCACCACCGCCATCGGGGTGATCTTCCAGGGTTTGGGCGTGCTGCTGTTCACCTACTACTTCGCCGCCGACGGTCCGCGCTTCCGTAATGCCGTCTGCTCACTGCTGCCGCCGCAGCGGCAGGTGCCGGTGCTGCGGGCCTGGGATATCGCGGTGGAGAAGACCGGCGGATATCTGTATTCCCGTGCGCTGCTGGCACTCTGCTCGACGATCGCGCACTACGCGGCCATGCGGATCATCGGGATTCCGTCGGCGTTCGCGTTGGCGCTGTGGGTGGGCGTGGTCTCGCAGTTCATTCCGACGGTCGGCACCTATCTGGCCGGGGCGCTGCCGGTGGTGGTGGCGCTGGCGCAGCAGCCGCGGGACGCGCTGTGGATTCTGGCGTTCATCGTGGTCTATCAGCAGTTCGAGAACTATGTGCTGCAACCGCGGATCACCGCGACCACGCTCGATATGCATCCGGCGGTGGCCTTCGGGGCGGTGCTGGCGGGTGCGGCCCTGTTCGGGGCGACGGGCGCGCTGCTGGCGATCCCGGTGACGGCGACCGCGCAGGCGTTCATCGGCGCGTACATCCGCCGCTACGAGGTGGTGCCCCCGGATGCCGTGAAACCGCAAGGCAGGCGGCGGAAATCGCTGCGGAATCGGCTGCGCGCCCCGTCCTCCTGAACCCGTCGCCGGCCCGGCGCGTATTACCGCGGCGAGGGGGTGTGGGGGTGCCGCCTCCGCACCCCCTTTTTGTTCGGCCGAAGGCCGGGCGGCGGCGTACTGTAACGGCACGGCGCGTGTATCAGGGGAGGTAGGTGCCCGATGCGGTTCCGGCCGGGAGCGAGGTTCGCGGGCTACACCATCGAACGCCAATTGGGTGCGGGCGGAATGGGTGTGGTGTATCTGGCGCGGCATCCGCGTTTGGAGAGACTGGTCGCCCTCAAAGTTCTGAACGAGAGCTTCGCCGACGACGAGAAGGCGCGCGCCCGGTTCGAGCGCGAGGCGTCGATGATCACGGCGCTGGACCATCCCAATATCGTCCCCATCTACGACCGCAATTCGCCCGACGACGATGTGCTCTGGATTTCCATGAAGTACATCGAGGGCGGCGACGCCTCCGGACTGCTGCACACCTCCGGCGGCCGGATCCCGGTGACCCGCGCGGTCCGCATGATCGGCGATGCCGCCGCCGCGCTCGACCACGCGCACCGCTACGGCATCCTGCATCGCGATGTGAAGCCCGCGAATCTCCTTGTCGAACAAGAGGATTACGAACGCACCCTGGTCACCGACTTCGGCATCGCACGCAGCCTCGACGACACCGAAACCGGTTCGCGGGTCTCGGCGACCGTCGCCTACGCCGCCCCGGAACGCTTCAGCAGCAACCCCGTCGACCATCGCGCCGACATCTACTCCCTCGGCTGCACGCTCTACAAACTCCTCACCGGCGAGGCCCCGTACCCGCGTCCCGACGAGGCAGCGATCATGGCCGCGCACCTATACTCGCCGCCGCCGCGCCCCTCCGATCGATATCCGGATCTGCCTGTCGCACTGGACGAAGTGTTCGCCACGGTGCTGGCCAAGCATCCCGACGATCGCTACCCCGACTGCACCAGCATGGCGCGCGCGGCGCATGCGGCCCTGGTCACCATGCCCTCGGGGAATACCGAGACCCGGCGCTACGTGCCCGCCGCGGACGAGGACACCATCACCACGCCGCCGCACGAGCCGGGCACTCCCCCGCCGGGCCGCCCCCCGGGATCGAATCCCTCCGGGCCTTCGATCGGCTTCTACCAGCCGGAACGGCGTACCCCGACCGCACCCGAAGGCATTGCGGCACCACCTCTTCCAACCGAAGCAGCACCCCCGCGCCGCCTGATCACCCGTCGCCGCCTGCTCATCGGCGGGGCCGCGGCGGGGGTGAGCGCGGCCGTCGCGGCCGCCGCGGTGACGCTGACCGGCCGGGACTCGGATCGCTCCGACCAGAAGGACGCCGGCTCCCAGGTCGCCGCACCGAAAACCCCTGCGCTGCTGTCGCTTACGTCCCAGGTGCTGGCGCTGACCTTCACCCCGGACGGGGGCATGCTGGTCACCGGGGGCAAGGACAATACCGCCCGCTTCTTCGAGGTCGCCTCGGGCAAGGAAGTCGGCACTCCGCTTTCCGGGCACAGCAATTCGATTCGCGCCGTAGCGATCAGCCCCGACGGCACGCTGCTGGCCACCGGCAGCGAGGACATGAGCGTGCGCCTGTGGGATGCGCACACCCGCCAGCCGGTCGGCGGTCCGCTCACCTCACAGACCAATGCCATTCGCGCACTGGCGTTCTCGCCCGACAACAACCTGCTCGCGACGGCATCGGAAGACACCACCGCGCAATTGTGGACGGTGCGATCCCGGCAGCCGGCGGGCGCGCCGTTCACCGGGCACACCGGCGCGGTGCGGGGCGTGGCCTTTCACCCGGACGGCGCCACGCTCGCCACCGGCAGCGCCGACACCACGGTGCGGCTGTGGTCGGTGCAGTCCCGCGCCGGAGTGGCCACGCTGACCGGTCACAACGGGCAGATCCGCACGGTCACCTACAGCGCCGACGGGAAACTGCTCGCCTCCGGCGGCGACGACGCCACCATCCGGCTCTGGGCCGACCGCGCGGCCTCGGGCAAACCGCTCAGCGGCCACGCCGAACCCATTCTGAGCCTGGGTTTCAGCCCCGACGGCACGCTGCTGGCCAGCGGCAGCCGCGACGGCACCGCACGGTTGTGGAGCGTCGCCACCCGGGAGCCCATCGGAAATCCGCTGACCGGCCACACTTCTCCCGTGCACACGCTGGCCTTCAGTCCCGACGGGAAGCTGCTGGCCACCGGCAGCGCCGATGCCACCGTGCGGCTCTGGCGGGTAGCGGAACTGCGCTGACCACCCCGCCCGCCGACTGTCGGGGCGAACACACTTCCTGCGTCAACGGGCGAACAGAGAATATCCACGCTGACCAGCACTATTGCTTGCAAGGGAAACACCCCGGATCCCAAGGCAATAGGAGTTCATCAGATGAAGACCACCGCCAAGCGCATCGCCACCGTCCTGGTCGCGGCCGCCTTCGCCCTCCCGGTGGGCGCGGGCGTCGCCGCCGCGAACAACGACGACTACTACCACTACTACTGCGATCGCGACAGCCGCGGCTACGACTGGAACTACTGCTGGAGCCATTACAAGGATCGCTGGCAGTCCGAGCACGGCAGCCACGATCACGGCCGCAGCTGGTGAACCTCCCCCGGGGAGCGTGGCCTTACCGGCCACGAAAGGCGCTGCGGCAGTAGCGAACCGGCGGCAGCGTAGCCGCCGGCCGCTCGACGACGAGTACCCGCTACTGCTGCCCCGCCTGTTCGTGCAACGCCTTCTTGGCCGCGTCCTGCACCTTGTCGACGTGCTCGGCGAATTTACCCTCGGTCCGCTCGTCCACGACGTCGCCGACCTTGTCCACCAGCGGATCCAGTTTGTCCGCGTGCTGTCCCGCCAGTTCGGCGGCCTTCCCGGCGGCATCCTTCAAGTTGTCGAACAGACCCACGGTTCCACTCCCATCTCGAAACGAACCCGCCCAGAGTAACCCTTCGGCTAACCCGAGGTCTTCCACGGCGTTTCGGGCGGAACCCGGTCGCCCTTCTCGTCGTAGCTCTCGTTGTACTGCTTGGCCCGTTCCGGCTCCAGCTCCGGCTGATCGCCCTTACCCGTCGGGTCCATTCCGGCCTCCTCCTCGAAAAATGGTCGTCGACAGGTTATTTCGCGCTCCGTGACCGATTGATGACGAAGGGGCGGCGCGGACCGAAGTCCGCGCCGCCCCTTGCCGGGTAACGCTATTCGCCGCGTTCGGCCGCTTCGGCCCGGCGGCGGACGCGGCGCGCGGCCGCGACCATATTGCGCAGCGACGGGTCGAGCTGCCAGTGATGGCGGGTCTTGAGCCCGCCGTCCGGGTTGGCCCACAACCGCTGCGGGGTGACGGCTTCCGCTGCGGCGGTGAGCAATTCGTCGAGCTCGTCGATGTCCGGGATACGCGCCGAACGGGACTCGTACACGCCCGGGCCGACACCGTGGGTGAGTCCGCGGCCTTCCGCGCAGTCGTCCTTCAGCGATTCCAGCACCCATTCGATGGAGCGGGTGGCGACGATGGCGGTGACATCGGCGTCCAGCTCCTCGATGGCCTGCACCACGTCGCCGCGGCTGGAATAGCCGATGTGCGTGTGGATCTGGGTCTCCGGCTTGACCCCGGAGGTGGCCAGCTTGAACGCCCCGACCGCCCAGCGCAGATACTCGGCCTGCCCCTTCTTGCGCAGGGGTAGCAGCTCGCGAATGGAGGGCTCGTCCACCTGGATGATGGGGATGCCCGCCTTCTCCAGGTCCACGACCTCGTCGCGCACCGCGAGGGCCACCTGATCCGCCGTCTCGTACAGCGGCTGGTCCTGCCGCACGAACGAGCGCGCCAGCATGGTGACCGGCCCGGTGACCATGCCCTTGACCGGCTTGTCGGTGAGCGACTGCGCGTAGGCGGTCCACTCCACCGACATGGCCTTGGGCCGGGACACGTCGCCGTACACGATCGGCGGCCGCACGCAACGGGATCCGTACACCTGCACCCAGCCGAAGTGAGTGGTGGCGAAGCCGTCGAGCAGCTCCGCGAAGTACTGGATCATGTCGTTGCGCTCGTGCTCGCCGTGCACCAGCACATCCAGGCCGATGTCCTCCTGCAAGCGGATGGTGGACTCGATCTCGGCTTCGATGCGCTTGCGGTACTCGTCGTAGGAGAGCCGCCCCTGACCGAGGTCGTAGCGGGCCTGGCGCGCGGTGAAGGTCTGCGGGAACGAGCCGAGCGTGGTGGCGGGCACCAGCGGCAGGTTCAGCTTGGCCTGCTGCGCGGCCCGGCGGGTCTCGTAGGGTTCGCGTTCGCGCATCTGCGGCGTGACCGCGTACACCCGCTGCCGCACCGCGTGCTTCTGCTTGAAGTGCACCGCGGTCGGCACCTTGCGCCACTTCTCCGAGGGCCCCTCGGTGAGCGCTTTGGCGAGCGAAACCACTTCCAGCACCTTCTGTTTGGCGAAGGCGAGGCGGTCGGCGACGTTCTCCTCGAGCTCGTACTCGACGAGGGTGTCGTAGGGCACGTGCAGCAGCGTGGAACCGGTGGAGACCACCATGTCCGGGCAGACCTGGGCCAGTTTGTGCAGGTAGTCCAGGGTCCGGTGGCGGTCGGCGCGCCACACGTTGGTGCCGCTGATCACGCCCGCGTACAAGCGCTTCCGCTTGATGCCGGGGATCTCGGCCAGGTCCGCCGGGTCGATCCGATGGCTGGCCAGATCGAGCCCGATGGCCTCGACATTGGATCGCGCCAGCACCGCGAGCGCCTCGCCGAAGTCACCGTACTGCCCGGTGACGAGCAGCCGCGGCCGCAGCGGAGCCTTCGAAAGCCGCTGGTACGCCTTCTCGAACAACTCGATGGTGGAGGGCGACCGGTCGCTGGTGAAGCACGGTTCGTCCAGCTGCACGCAGGTCGCGCCGCGCTTGGCGAGCACCTCGAACAGCTGCTCGTACACCGGCAGCAGCTTGTCGAGCAGCTTCAGCTTGTCGAACTCGGTCTCGCCCGGGACGTGCCCGGTCTTGGACAGCAGCAGCAGCGACAGCGGCCCGAGCACCACCGGACGCAGCTCGATACCGGCGGCCTTGGCGCGATCGAATTCGTCGAGCAGCGCCTCGGGATGCAGCGAGAACTCGGTATCGGTCGCCAGCTCCGGCTGCCGGTAGTGGTACGGGGTATTGAGCAGGCGCACCAGCTCCAGCGGCGGCAGGTCGGGACGGCCGCGCGCCATCAGGAAGTAGAAGTCCAAGGGGTGCAAGCCTTCTCGCTCCGCCTCGAACCGCTTCGGGACCGCGCCGAACAGCAGCGCGTTGTCCAGAATGTGGTCGTAGAAGGAGAAGGTGTTACCGGGAACCTGGGTGAGACCGGTGGCGGCCAATTCCAGGTACTGGCTCTCCTGAATCTCGCGTCCGACGGCAATCAGCTCGTCGCGCGAAAGCGTGCCGTGCCAATAGGACTCCAAAGCACGCTTGAGTTCCCGGTGCTGTCCGATCCTCGGGTAGCCCAGAATGCTGGACCCGAAGCCGTCACTGACATTGACCATGTGCGGGACACTCCCTTTCCGAGCTGCCGGTCCGACTCGACCTGTTTGCAGCTTATGCCCGGTGAAGATGGACGCCACCACATGCCCGGCAACGTGCACCTTGGGTAAAGAATGGTCAGCGCTCTCCAGCGCCCGGGCTATGCCCGGCGAGTCCCCGAAACGCAACATCTGATCTCGCGAGATCGGGGTAACTCACCGGGGACGCCCACAATCGGTTTGGCACCCAGCCGCCGGCACGGGTGCCCGACGCCGACGGCTCTCTGCCACCCGCTAAGTACGCGGAGAGGCGGAAGAGTACTGGTAGAAGCCCGCGCCGGTCTTCTTTCCGAGCAGTCCGGCCTCGACCATGCGCATCAGCAGCGGCGGGGCGGAGTACAGCGGCTCCTTGAACTCCGCGTACATGGAGTCGGCGATGGACTTCACGGTGTCGAGGCCGACCAGGTCGGTCAGAGCCAGCGGCCCCATCGGGTGGGCGCAGCCCAGCACCATCGCCTTGTCGACGTCTTCCTTGGTGGCGAAACCGGATTCGACCATGCGGATGGAGGAGAGCAGGTACGGCACCAGCAGCGCGTTGACCACGAAGCCGGAGCGGTCGGCGGAGCGCACGACCTGCTTGCCCAGGACGTCGGCGGCGAACTGCTCGGCGCGCTTGGTGACGACGTCGGTGGTCTTGAGCGTGGTGACCAGCTCGACCAGCGGCAGCACCGGGACCGGGTTGAAGAAGTGCATGCCCACGACCCGCTCGGGGTTGTTGGTGGCCACGGCGATCTTCATGATCGGGATGGAGGAGGTGTTGGAGGCCAGCACCGCATTGGGATCGGTGACGACCTTGTCGAGCTCGGCGAAGATGGCGGTCTTCACATCTTCGTTCTCGACGACGGCCTCGACGACCAGCTGGCGATCGGCGAAATCGCCCAGGTCCGAGGTGAACCGGAGCCGCCAGGCGGTCTGCTCGCGCTCACGCTCGGTGATCTTGCCGCTCGACACGCCACGATCCAGCGACCGCAGGATGCGGGCGCGACCGGCGGCGGCGAGTTCACGAGTCTGCTCGAAGACGAGTACATCGACATGTGCCCGGGCGCAGACCTCCGCGATGCCCGCACCCATCTGTCCCGCGCCGATGATTCCGACGCGCTGAATCTTTTCGCTGCTCACGTCCCGCTCCTGCTGGTTGTTGGCCGTCGTGGCTCGTGGGTGAAGGCGTCGGACTGACTGGTGACCCTGCGCCTTCTTAAGGTCTTGATTTCGAAGCTATAGGAAAAAACCCTCCCCGCCGGGGCTGTCGACGGGAAGGGTGGTGAACACCGTCGAGAGGGAATCGCTCCCCTCTCGACGGGTTCGAGGCCCGGCGCGGCGGAAGGTGTGATGCGACTACCGCGCCGGGGTTGGATCCTCAGAACCGATTGCGGCTCAGTGGAACTGGCCCTCTTCGGTGGAACCCTTCAGCGCAGCGGTGGAGGTGTTGGGGTCAACCGTGGTGGCGATGGTGTCGAAGTAGCCGGCGCCGACCTCGCGCTGGTGCTTGACGGCGGTGAAGCCACGCTCGGCGGCGGCCTTGAACTCGCGCTCCTGCAGGTCGACGAAGGCGGTCATGCCCTCACGGGCGTAGCCGTACGCCAGGTCGAACATGCCGTAGTTCAGCGAGTGGAAGCCGGCCAGGGTGATGAACTGGAACTTGAAGCCCATGGCGCCCAGCTCACGCTGGAACTTCGCGATGGTGGCGTCGTCCAGGTGCGCCTTCCAGTTGAAGGACGGCGAGCAGTTGTAGGCCAGCAGCTGGTCCGGGAACTCGCTGCGAACCGACTCGGCGAACTTGCGCGCGACCTCGAGGTCCGGCACGCCGGTCTCCATCCAGATCAGGTCGGCGTAGGGGGCGTAGGCCTTGGCACGCGCGATGCAGGGCTCGATGCCGTTCTTGGTGCCGAAGAAGCCCTCGGCGGTGCGGGTGCCGTCCAGGAACGGGCGGTCGCGCTCGTCCACATCGGAGGTGATGAGGGTGGCGGCCTCGGCGTCGGTGCGCGCGATGATGACCGAGGGGACACCGGCGACGTCGGCCGCGAGGCGAGCCGAGGTCAGGGTGCGGATGTGCTGCTGGGTGGGGATCAGCACCTTGCCGCCCAGGTGGCCGCACTTCTTCTCGGAGGCCAGCTGGTCCTCCCAGTGCACGCCGGCCGCACCGGAGGCGATCATGGCCTTCTGCAACTCGTAGGCGTTCAGCGCGCCACCGAAGCCGGCCTCGGCGTCGGCGACGATCGGGGCCAGCCAGTTGGCGACCGAGGTGTCACCCTCGACCTTGGCGATCTCGTCGGCGCGCAGCAGCGCGTTGTTGATGCGGCGCACCACGGCCGGAACCGAGTTGGCCGGGTACAGCGACTGGTCCGGGTAGGTGTGGCCGGACAGGTTCGCGTCACCGGCGACCTGCCAACCGGACAGGTAGATGGCCTTCAGGCCGGCGCGGACCTGCTGCACGGCCTGGTTGCCGGTGAGGGCGCCCAGGGAGTTGATGTAGTCCTCGTTGTTGACGAGATCCCACAGGATCTCGGCACCACGACGGGCGAGGGTGTGCTCCTCGACAACGGTGCCCTGCAACTTCACGACCTGGTCGGCCGTGTAGTTACGGGTAACGCCCTTCCAACGCGGGTTGGTGTCCCAGTCCTGCTGGAGCTCCGCAGCGGTCTTCGGGGTGCCGACGTTCGACATCTTTGACTCCACTTCTTCGTTCGGTCTCGGTAGCCCCGCCGGTCCTGAATCTCTCGCGATGATTCGGACACTGCTGGAGCGGCAATTTGCAGACTTGCTAGGCCCGCGAGGTGTACTTCCACACGATGGCACAGGAAAAAATGTGCGTCTACCTGTTGCAAGTGTGAATCCCGGCTAGCTTTCGCGGACCTTTTGCTAATCGTGCGAAATTTGCTTGTTAATAGCAGCCGGGCAATCTACTTGCCAGTAGCTCTGACATGCGGTTTTGCATAACGCGCGTACTGTTTGCGTGATCGCGGCCACCGCCGGCCGACACGCCGGGCGCCGGGGTGGTGTGAGCACCTTCACAAGCAAAACTCTCGGCGGTGATGTGGGCCGTGCCACTCCGCCGTCGGTCGATAGCCAACGCCTACGCTGAGCGAACGTCCAGTCTTTCAGCAGTCTTCGCGCTGGATGTCGCGGCACCACACCCCGGGAGATATCGATGCGGACACGATGGGCTGCCTCGGCGGCGCTCACCCTGACCACCACTGCGGCGCTGATCAGCGGCGGTACGACCGCGCTGGCCGACCCCGCCGGCGAGGTCGGCACGGTCACCTCGACCGCACCGCTCGCGGCCGTCGCCACCCCACCCGGCTCGGTGAATTCCGAGCGTTTCCTCTACTCCACCACCACGGCCCGCGAGCAGGGGACAACCGCGAGTGCCGCGGTTTACTTCCCGCCCGGCCCCGCTCCGGCGGGCGGCTGGCCGGTGATCGCCTGGGCGCACGGCACCATCGGACTCGGTGATCGATGCGCGTATTCGATCGACGGACCCGCCGCGCGCGAACGGGATTGGGCCTACCTCGGCACCTGGCTGAGTCAGGGGTACGCGATCGTTGCCGCCGACTACGCGGGGCTGGGCACGCCCGGTGACCATCCCTACCTGAACGGCACGGTCGAGGCCCACAATGTGGTCGACTCGGTCAAGGCGGCTACCCGGCACTACCCGTCGCTGTCGAAGAAGTGGGCGGTGATCGGGCAGTCGCAGGGCGGCGGGGCGGCGGTGACCACCGCGCGCTACGCGACCGAATTCGGCGGCCCGGAGCTGGATTACCGGGGTGCGGTCGGCACGGGCGTACCGGCCTATATCGAGGACGCGCTGCTGGCCGTGGGCCCGCAGGTGCCGCCGTTCAAACTGGGATCGCACACCACCGCCTACGTGCTGTACATCCTCGCCGGGCTGCGCACCACCTATCCGGAGCTGAATATCGAGTCGTATCTGACGGATTCGGGCCGGGACTGGCTGAACCGGGCGAACCAGTCGTGCCTGGAATCGTTCGGGACGGAGCTCGCCGCCGGGAATGTGGTCATCGGCGATCTGTTCGCGCGGCCGCTGGCGCAGATCCCCGATCTCCAAGGGCTGCTGACCCGGTATATGGGGGTGCCCGAATCCGGTTACGACAGGCCGGTGTTCATGGGCCAGGGGCTGTACGACACCGATGTGCTCACGCCCGCGACGCTGGCCTTCGCCGCCAAATTGCAGGCGGCCGGGGAGCCGGTCACGCTGCGCACCTATCCGACCGATCACAGTGGTGCGGTGAACGCATCGCTGGTGGACTCGGTTCCGTTCGTGCGCAACCTCTTCGGGTGATCAACGAGTCCGATCCGGACTAATTTCTAGCAGCGCTAGACAAGCGAGCTCTAGCGCTGCTATCTTTGCTTCAGTTCCTAGCGATGCTAGATATCGAAGAAGAGGTTCGGAAATGCTCATCACCCTCGGCACGATCACCGCCGCTCTCGCCGTCCTCGGCAATGGCGTCATCTACGGCACCGACGCCTGCGCGGGGCTCATCATGCGCTCGGTCTACAAGCGGCTCGACGACGCCACGGTGACCGTGAGTGCCGGGTGGGGCCACTACTACGGCGACAAGCGCATGCCCATCTTCGGGGCGGGCGGCGCCGTCACGGCGGTGCTCACCCTGGTGATCGCGGTGCTGGCCGGGCAGGCCGGCGCGGCCGTCGGGGCCGGGATCGCGGTGGTCGCGCTGTTCGTGTGGCTGGGGCTTTACGTGCGGGTGGCCAAGCCGGTCAACAATGCGCAGAAGGCCGCCGCGATGTCGGGCATCATTCCGCCGAACGCGCGTGCGCTGCAAGACAAGTGGGACAGCATCATCTGGGTGCGCATCGGTTTGCAGGGCATCGCCATCGCCGGGCTGTGCGCCGCGCTGGCCCTGTTCTGAATCGGCCGGATACGTGAAAGCCCCGCACTCCGAGTGCGGGGCTTTCACGTGTTCGCGGGTCGCGGGTCAGCGCGCCGAACCCGAGTGGTGGTGGTGATGGCGCACATCGGTGCAGAGGCCGGAGAGGTCGACATTGTCGGAAACCACGGCGCACACCGGGTCGGCGGTGGCGACCTCGGCGGAGACGGCCGGGGCCTCGGTGAGCTCGAGGCCCTCCGCGGTGGCCGACGGCGCGACAATGCTCAGCGTGGCGGCCGCCGCGGCGACCAGACCGGCGAATCCGGCGGCACGACGACGAGAAACGGTGTTGTTCATAGCGAATCCTCTGTTCCGAGAAAGCATTTGGTCGTGAATGGAAACCAGCTCGGAGTCCCCACCCCGCGACGGACCATATCATCACGACGGGATCACACAAATTCTTTTTCGGATACCGCCGAATCTCGCAGGTCGCGCCAGATTCGATCGGCGGACATCGGAAGCCGTTGCGGGCGAACGCCTGTGGCATCGCGAATGGCATTGGCCAGCGCGGGCGCGACCGGGTTATAGGGGGATTCGCTCATCGATTTCGCGCCGAGCGGGCCGAGCGGATCGGTGGTCTCGGCGAAATAGACCTCGGTCTCGGGAAGATCCGCGAATTGCGGAATGTGATAGTGGCGCAGAGTTTTTGTGGCCACTTCACCCGAGGCGACCCGGACCTCCTCGTAAAGGGCGCTGCCGATGGCCTGGCCCACGCCGCCCTCGATCTGGCCCCGGCACTGCGCGGGGTTCAGCACCGTACCGGCATCGGCGGCCTGAATCGATTGCAGGATGCGGACCCGGCCGGTGGGTGGATGCACGGCGACGCGGCAGGCGTGCACATTGAAGGCGACCGTGCGGGGCGTGCCGTCGTGAGTGGCGGTGGCGTGCCGCGGGCCGCCGGTGCGCAGTTGCTCGCGCAGCGCCAGGCAGGCGGCGTGGGTGGCGCGGCCCGCCACCGTGATGCCGGTGGAGCCGAACGCGCCGGTGTCGTGGCCGGTCACATCGGTGTCCGCGTGCCGGACCTGGATTCGGTCGAGGCCGACGCCGAGCGCGGCGGCCGCTATCTGGACGTGCACGGTGGTGGTGCCGTTGCCGAATTCGGCGGTGCCGACCCGGATTTCGTAGTTGCCGTCCGGGAGCAGCGCGGCATGCGCGGTGGAGTGATGGCCGCGCGGCGGAATGGTGGCGATCATGGCGGCGGCCATGCCCTCCCCCACCAGCCAGTCCGGCCCGGGGGCGGCGACGCCGTTGCCGCGGCGCAGCGCCCGCTCGGTCAGGTCCAGGCACTGGTCCAGGCCGTAACTCACGATCGAGAGATCGGCCTCCCGATGGCAGAATCCACCGATCAGATCGTCACCGGGCCGGACCACATTGCGGCGGCGGAATTCGAAGGGGTCTACGCCGATTCGGCGGGCCAGTTCGTCCAGGGCGGATTCGATGCCGAACATGACCTGGCCGAGGCCGTAGCCGCGGAAGGCGCCGGAGGGCACATTGTTGGTGTAGACGGCGCGACCGTCGACCCGCTTGTGCTCGCACCGGTACAGGGCGACGGATTCGGTCAGTCCGTGGAAAAGCACTCCGGCACTGTGGTTTCCGTACGCACCCGCGTCCGAGAGCACCTGCACGGCCAGCGCGGTGAGGGTGCCGTCGGCGTCGGCTCCGGCGGTCACCTCCACCCGCATGGGATGGCGAACCGTGGTGAGGAATTCGTCGGATCGGGTGAGCTCGTACCGCACCGCTTTTCCGGTCTTCAGCACCGCGAGCGCGACCAGGTCTTCGGTGAACATCTCCTGTTTGCCACCGAATCCGCCGCCCACCCGGGCCGCGAACACCCGCACGCGCTCGCGCTCCAGCCCGAAGATGCGGCCGATCTCGTCCCGGACCAGGAACGGGACCTGGGTGCTGGTGCGCAGCACCAGGCGGCCGTCCGCATCCAGCCAGCCGATACTGCCGTGCGTCTCCAGGTGCACGTGCTGTACCCGCTGGGTTTCCCACACCCCGTGCACGACTTCGGCGGCGGCGCGCAATCCGGCGGCGATATCGCCGGTGCGGCCGTGCACCTCGGCGACGAGATTGTGCCCCGGATCGGCGATCCGGGCCGCTACCGGCTTGTCCGCGTGCAGCTTCGGCGCGGCCGGCGCCATCGCCTCGGCGGGCGCGAAAACCGCCGGCAGCACCTCGTATTCGACCCGCAGGGCGCGGCAGCCGGCGCGGGCGGCGGTCAGCGAATCGGCGACCACGGCCGCCACCCGCTGCCCCCGGAAGCGCAGTACCCGATCGAGTACGACGGTGTCGTCGGGATCGTCCTCGCGGATCTCGTGCCGGGCGGTGGAGAAGGCCACCGCGGGCGCGTCGGCGTAGGTCAATACGGCTCGCACACCCGGAATCGCCTCTGCCGCAGCGGTATCGATGGCCAGAATGCGCGCATGGGCGTGTGGGCTGCGCAGCACTTCGAGGTGCAGCGGCGGTTCCGGCGGCAGGTTCTCCGGGCGCTGCTCCATCGAGGAATCGGCATTCCGGCACGGGGCGTCCATGGTGAAAGGTTCGGTGCCGCTGACGATTCGGGGACCGGCGAGAGCGCCCGGCCCGTCGTCACCCGTTTCCCGCGCTCCGGTGAGGGCTTCGGCAATGGCCCGGTAGCCGGTGCACCGGCACAGGTTGCCCTTCAGCGTTTCCGGCAGGGTCGCCGCGTTCAGCCGGCCCGCGCTGTCGAGATCGGTTGCGGTGACCAGCATTCCGGCGGTGCAGAAGCCACATTGAAATGCCGCGCGATCGACGAATTCGCGTTGCAGGCGACTCGGTGCGGCCGGTGTGCCGAGCCCGGTCGCGGTGGTGACGGCACGTCCTTCGACGCGATGGGCCGGATAGACGCAGGAGTGCACGGCCGCCCCGTCGACCAGCACCGTGCAGGCTCCGCAGTCCCCCGCATCGCACCCCTTCTTCGGTGCCAGCCGGCCGTTGTCACGCAGCAATGTGCGCAGGCACTGCCCCGGCCGCGGCTCGGTTTCCACGGTTACGCCGTCCACCCGAAATTTCACAACCGGCCCCCGTCCAGCTCGGCCACGACTTCGGCCGCCAGCAGACCGGTGACATGCCGCCGCCAGTCGGGAGCGCCGTGCGGATCGTCGAACCAGAGCGCCGGATCCAATCCCGCAATAGTTGCCGACAGTTCGCTCATCCCCGGCAACTCCGGAAACGACAGAACGACGGGCCGCGTGGTGGCGGCGCTGAGCGTGAGATGGCAACTGCCGTCCGAATCGTGCCGCCCCATCACCACCGCCCCCGAGCGCCCCAGCGAACTCAACGCGATCTTCCGAAACGCCGTGCGCGCCCGCAGATTCGCCTCCGGAACCCGAATCGACCGCACCACCTCCCCCGGTGTCAGCACGTGCCGCCCGGCCCCGACCACGAACCGCGACAGGGGAATTCGCCGATCCCCGCCCGGCCCCCAGACCTGAGCGGAACCCCCGAGCGCCACCAGCGCCGCCAGCACCGCCCCCGCCGGCAACGCCAAGCAGACATTCCCGCCCACCGTCGCCATCCGCCGAATCTTGTACGAGGCCACCAACGCCGAACACCCCTGCTCGAACAACGCGACCCCGCTCCACCGAGCCGGATAAACACCCCCGGCAAGCTCGGCGAGCGTGCAGGTCGCGGCGATCTCCAGCCCCGCATCATCGATACTCAGCGCGGTCCACCCCAGCCCCGTGATATCCACCAGCCGCTCCACCCCGGCCTGCGGCTCCGAGTACAGCCAGGTCCCACCCGCCAGCACCGCCGTACCCGCCCCGATCCGGCCCAGATCGGCCCGATCACGCGCCACCACCACTTCACGGACCGTATCCAGATCCATAACCGTCACCCGCTCTCACCCACGTTCCGCACCTCCCGGGCTTCGGGACCGACGCCCCGATAGCCCCGAGAGATGGGATGTTTCCAGCCTAGAAGGGCTGGGTTGCGCGGGGATTGCGGAAATCCCCGCACCTGTTTCAAACCCGTTACTCTTCCGAAGAAAGTAGCCGGGTCGGGGTCGTCCCGCAGAACGGGTAGCACTCCCCGGCTACCCGTGTCTGCGAGACGCCGCGCTGCTCGAGATCCGCGGTGCTGCCCCCTCCGCAACCCGTCGCCACGACCAGCAAGACCAGCACCCCGAATCCGAGCACCGCCGCGAACAATCCGAAGAACCAGGCGGCGCTCACCCGACGGAACGGCAGGACGAAAATGACAGGGCCGATATCGAAGAATTCGAACATCAGCTGCTCGCTTCTCCGACGTAAACGGTAGGCAGCAAAGCCGTCTCCTCGTCGTCGGTGTCGGCGACCCGGCAGCGCAGCGCGAGCAAACACATGACGTCGGTGAGCGACATGCCGAGGACTCCGGCGTGCAGCACCGCCATCTCGCTGTCGAATCCGCCTTCCGGCCCGAGCAATTCGAGCATGATGAGCTCGGCCAGCACCACGCCGGCCAAGGCCTGCTCCCGGGAGAGTCGTATGCCGGTCGGCAGATAGGACAGCACCCACCGACCCCGCTCCGGTTCGGGTACGTCGACGCGATACGCCGCCTCGCACGCTATGTCACTGGTTATCAACCATTCCGAGATTGTGATTGCCATCTGCTCGATCTTTCGTCTTCTCGTGAACCTGTCTCTGTACTAGGTGCACGAGTTATGAGGGTTTGCTTCGTTCGCGGCGCACCCGCTGTAGTCAATGAAACACGATTCTGCGGTCACGATTCTTCCTGCTGCACAAGCGATTTCTTGGCGCGTCACACCTGCCCTGACCTGCGAGTACATCCGACATGCGGCCGGTTTCTTAGCCCATTGGCGCAGGATCTACATGCCCGATCCAGGACGGACGACGAACCAGGTCACGGCACGGTCAACGCCGCACTGAATACCCTCTGGCCGCAGTCGTTCCCGGCAACGATTCGCTCCCGTTCCGGTCCCGGGTTCAAATCGGACAAGACACTTCGCGATCTGGCCTTGCGATCTCAAATTCCAGTGTCTACCAATGAGATACATGGTCCGGGGTCGAGGTCACGTATGGCGGGACGGAGCGGGAGGTCCCCATGCCAGAACGCGGCGTCCGGACGGAACTGGCCGGTTCCGGTGATGTCACCGCACGTGAGATCCGTCGACTCGAGGACTCGTTGCAGGCCCTCGGTCTCAACGACCAGGCATCGAAGTGGCCCTTGGCATTCGAGCTGATCCGTCGTGGCTGCCGGCCCCGTACGGCTTGGCGTAAGGCCTTCCGGCTGAGTCAGGTCGAGGCCGCCGAGCAATACAATTCTGCGCTCGACATGTTCGATTCGTCTGCGGTTCAGGGCAACCCGCGAATGAAAGGGCCACGGCTATCGGAGATCGAGACGTGGCCCGCGCGCACTGCGGGCGGCAAGTGCAATCCTGAGCCATCCGTCCGCGAGTGGCAGTTGCTCGCGCACATATACGGCACCACCTGGGATCATCTCGTCGATTTCGACGATCTACAACACATGTCGGCCCCGGTGCGGGACGCGTATCTCGCAGCGGCCGGCCGAGCCCGCACTCCTACTGTCATCACCGGACCGGTCGAGAACGTAGTGATCGGCGGGGCGCCCTTTGTCGGTCGACGTGAGGCGCTGGCGGCGGTCCGCCGGCATCTCGCGACCGCGTCGGGCGATGCCCCGCAAATCATTCTGATCAGTGGGCTAGCCGGAGTCGGCAAAACTACGTTGGCGCGCCGCCTGGTCCGGGACTTCGCCGACAACTTCGAGGGTGGCGTCATCTGGCAAGACCTGCACGGCCACGATCCCGACCGCGAGCCGAGCCATCCAGTCCAAGCCTTGGAAGAACTTCTAGTGCACCGAGGTCTGACACCACCTATTCCTGCGGATCAGGCGCGGTATTCCGAACGCTGGCGCAAGGAAACCGCTGACCGGCGGATGCTGATCGTTTTCGACAACGCTCTCGACAGCAAACAGGTGCGTCCCTTGCTTCCCGATACGTCGGGAAGCGTCGTGGTAGTCACCAGCCGCCATCGCCTGACGAATCTAGCGGGCCGGGTCGGTGTGAAGCCGCTGCATCTCGAGCCCCTGGACTACGACGAAGCCGAGGAATTGTTGCGCACCCTCGGCCGTCTGGGGCCGGACTCGGATCACGAAGCAGTGCAGCGGATCCTGCGGATCGCGGATGGCCTGCCGCTGCCGATACGCCTGCTGGCAGGCCAGCTGGCACATTACGGACCCCATATGCTGACTGCGATTTCGGCGGAATTCGCCGAGAAAATCGAGCAACTGGCGCGCCCGATCAGCGAGCTACCAGCCGGAGAGAGCACCGCCAACCTCATTCTCGACAGATTCTCATCGGAACACGAGACCGTTTGCGCCGCATTCGATCTGTCATATCAACGTCTGCCTAATGAGGATTCACGACGGATCCTAAGACTGGTGGGTTGGTTCCCAAGTCCGGTGATCACACTCGATGCGTTCGCCGCCATGGCGCAGCAGCCACCCAAAGTCGTCGCAGGGTTGATGCAGCAATTGCGGGACGCCGGTCTCCTGGACGAGGTAGACAGTCGTCCAGGCCAGCCCCAGCGTTATCGCATTCACGATCTGCCGCAGCTCTATGCACGTGGTCGTGCCGATGCCTCCAACACGGGTGAGCGCACCGCCGCAATCGATAGGCTCCGTCAGCACTACCTCACGGTGGCCCGGAAGATCGGAAAGCCCCGGCCGTTCGATACGCACCGTGACTCGCCAACCCAATCGCCGGTGAATCCGAATGCCGCCGTGTTTCGCATGCAGCATTGGTTCGACGAGGAACGCCACACTTTGTTGAGCTGTGTCAGCGTCGCAGATCAAGACTCCGACACGGCCGAACTGGCTGATCTGCTGGCCGCGCAGTTCTCGATGCTAGGCAAATGGACCGACGCACAGGACTTGGCGGAGCGTGCATGCCGGATCAACGCGGCTCTGGGTGATCGGGAAGCAGAGTGCGATGCCCTGCACTGCCTGGGCCATGTGTGGAAGCTGGTCCGCGAATACGATCGCGCCGCTGACTGTTTCGACCGCGCATACAAGGTCGCGGTCGCGTTGCGCGATCGAGCGCGAGCCGCCTCCGCGCTCCTCGGCAAAGCGGTGATCGCGCGCCATCAAGGCCAGTACGAGCTCTCACGCTCCGAGTCACAGGAAGTGCTCGACATCGCCCGCACCTTGGATCATCCACTGTGTCTGTGCGATACGCTGCGGGAACTCGGGCATCTGGATCGCATTACGCGGCAGTTCGACTCCAGCCGCGACCGCTATGCCGAGTCCTACTCGCTATCGCTACAGCTCCACGATCCGTACAGCCAGGGCTGGGCAATGTGGGGTCTGGCCGGCAATGCCCGTGGTCGCGGGGAATTCATTACCGCACAACGCAATCTCGAAGAAGCGCTGGGAATTGCGCGAGACATCTGCGACACCCTCCTGAACGTGGATGTGCTGCGTGGCTTCGGACATGTACGGCGAGACCTCTTGATGTTCGAGGAGGCCAGGCTTCGATACCTGGAGTCCCTCGGGCTGGCGGAGAAGACCTCCGATATCGAGGGTGAGGCCGACGCTTACCGTGCACTCGGCATGCTTGCAATCAGAGCTCGGGACAAATCTGGCGCATTGCTGTACCTGAATAGAGCTCTGGCGCTGCATGAAGGAGTGGACGCAGTATCTTACGACGCGATACGACGGATCTTGAACGAGCTGGATGTACGGCTCGCGGCGGGCCGGACTAGCTAGACAGATACCCAGAAATTCGAACTTAGGCAAGACTGGCATAACCTGCTACAACATGCCATACTCATGGTCGCCCGAAGCCGATTTGGGCACTAAATCGGTTGCGGTACAACACTTCTCAACGGATACGCGAGTTCGATCTTGGCCGGAAAGGCCTACCTGCAAGATCATTGAGCCGAAGTGACACGACATCGTCGATTGCCAGTTAGTCTTCGGCTACAAAATCTCGGCCTGTACGACGGACCACAAAAAGACAAATTCGGACAATTAACGCACGCGCAAGCGTGGAGAGGAATCCGCCCCCCGTGCAGTCACCGGTCGCTACCGCCAACCCTGTGGCAAAAACTCCCATCACCGCTCGACAGATGCGGGCTCTCCGCACCGACTGGGAAGACCAGCTACTGCGCGACAACGATCTATTGCGGGCTATCGCCGATAAGGTCGGCGGGCCATTCCACATCATGTTCCCGGAACAGATCGCCGACAATATTCGCGGGTTTCAGAAGGTGTTCGCAGACAAGGGCGTTACCGGTCTCATACGCTACGGAAAGAAGGCAAACAAGGCCGCGTGCGCGGTGACTGCCTGCGCGCAAACCGATGCGGGCGTCGACGTTTCCAGCGTAGGTGAGCTGAAGGCTGCTCTGGCAGGCGGTGTACTCGGCGAGAACCTCATGGTTACCGGACCCGCCAAGTCCCATGAGTTGCTCGAACTCGCCGCCCACCATGGCGCAGTGATCGCCATCGACCACCTCGACGAAATCTCGCACCTGGCCCAGCGCGAACGTGCGGATGACGCTTCGAGCCCAACGCGGATCGTGCTTCGTGTCCTCCCGCCGGAATCCAACAGCCGATTCGGAATGACCAACCATGAAATCGCAGTGGCACTCGAAAAAATCGATAACGAGTCGGTGCAGCTGAACGGGTTCAGCTTCCATCTTCCGGGTTACGACCCTGCGCCCCGAGCCGAACTGGCACACAACCTCATCGATCGCTGCCTGCGCGCACGTGAGCAGGGACATCCAGCCAGCGTCATCTCTATCGGCGGCGGCTTCAGTGTCGGCTACGTTTCCAAGGACGACTGGTCTGAGTTCTCGACGAACTACAGCCGGTTGTGGTTTCACGGCGACCGCGGACCTACGTTGGATTCCTACTACCCCTACCATTGCGAGACACCCGGCCCGGACATGCTGCGGGCCATCCTCGAACACAACGATCTCGAGCATCGACTCCGCATGGAACAGATCCACCTGGTGATCGAACCCGGCCGTGCCTTGCTGGCAGGCGCGGGTAGCACTGTGTTTCAGGTTCAGGGCAGGAAAACACGTCAGGCCCATGACTTTCCGTACGACATACTCACTGTGAACGGCACCAGCCTCAGCCTCTCCGAGCAGTGGTTCGAGAGTGAGTTCTTGCCTGATCCGGTCCTGTGGCCATTATCGATCGAATCTGCAGCTGCCGTGCCCACCTGCGTCGGTGGTGCGACCTGCCTGGAGTCCGACATGCTCAGCCGTCGGCGTATTCCGCTCGGCCGTCGTGCCGAAACGGGTGATCTCCTCATGTACCTGAACACGGCCGGCTACCAGATGGACAGCAATGAATCAGCCTTCCACGAACTCCAGACCCCACCGAAAGTGGTCGTGTGGCGGACCGAGGGCAACAAACTGACCTACCGCTTCGACGACAGCACTTCGTAAGGCGGCCTCCCACAGCTATATCACCCCCGAACCGCCTTGAACTGCTGAAACATGCGCGGTACCAAGGAAATATTCACATCGGGGGGCGACCGATTCCGTACGGCCGCCGGGCTCGGGAGGCGCACCGTGGCAGTGAATGGTGATTCCGACGTTCATGGCGCGGACGCACGCAAGGAGTTGCGGCGGATTCTGGTGGCGACGGGGCTGCGGGAGAACGAGTTGCTGGAGCCGTTGGCGACGGAGCTGCGGGCGCGGGGGTGCCGGCCGCGGAAGGCGTGGCGGCTGGCGAACGAGTTGACGCAGCAGGAGGTGGCGGATGAGTTCAATCGGCTGACCGGGAAACCGAGTGCGCCGATGAAGGCCAGCCGGATCTCGGAGTACGAGTCGTGGCCGGGGGTGCGGGGGGCGGCGCGGAATCGGCCGCGGCCGACGGTGGAGGTGCTGCGGTATCTGGCCACGATCTATCGGACCAGCTGGGATCAGTTGGTGGACACCATGGATCTGGTCGCGATGCCCAGCGGGGAGGTGCTGTCGTATCGGGATGCGGTGGCCGAGCGGTGCACGGCTTCGCCGCGGGGGCACGGGATGCCTTCCGCCGCCATGATTTTCATCGGGCGGCAACATGAGCTGGCGGTGCTGGGGCAGCGGGTGCGGGAACAGCTGGCGTCGAATCGGCCGGTGGTGCAGGTGGTGAACGGGCTGGCCGGGACGGGCAAGACCGCGCTGGTTCGCAGGTTGATCGAGGAGTTCGCGGGCGCGTATCCGGACGGGTGCATCTGGGAGGATCTGCGCGGGCATTCCGAGGGGCGCGCGCCCCGGACGCCGACGGGGGTGCTGGAGCAGTTGTTGCTGCGGCGCGGCGTGCACCCGGAGACCATCGAAGCCGATCTCACCCGGCGTGCGGAGCGCTGGCAGGAGGAGATGCGCGACAAGCGGATGCTGATCGTTTTCGACAATGTGCTGGAGAGCAAGCAGATTCGCGATCTGATCCCGAACGCGCCGGGCTGTTTCGTGCTGATCACCAGCCGGCACAAGCTGACCGGGCTCACCGGCGCCGCACCGCCGCTGCAATTGGATGCCATGCCGCGCGCCGAGGCGGAGGAGCTGCTGGTGACGCTGAGCCACCTGCCGCCGGATTACGACGTGCAGGCGGTGCGGCGGATTCTGGAGACGGCGGGGCGGCTGCCGCTGGCCTTGCGTTTGATCGCCGGTCAGCTCGCGCACGGTGGCGCGGATATGCTCGCGGCCGCCGACCAGGATTTCCAGGAGCTCTCCGATCGGCTGCGGCGGGCGTCGGCCGCGGAGGAATCACCGGCGGCGGATATTCTGGCGCGTTTCTCGGCCGAGGGCGAAACCCTGCGTGCCGCTTTCGAATTGTCGTATCAGCGGCTGCCGGACGCCGAGCTGCGCCGGGCGGTGCGGTTGCTGGGCTGGTTCCCCGGTTCGGAGATCAGCGCGGAAACCCTGGCCGCCATCGGCGATATGTCGGTGGCGAACGCGAATGTGCTGATCCGCCGCATCTTCGAGGTCGGACTGCTGGATCCGGCCGAATCCGGGCCGCGCGGGCCGCGCTATCGCATCCACGATGTGACGAGGCTGTTCGCGCGCACCCAGGCGGCGCTGGAGGATCTGCCCGGCGATCATGCCGCGGCGATCGGGCGACTGATTCGCTACAGCCTGCGAATAGCCGGAATGGTGGGCGCACCACGACCTTTCGACCTGGCCGGCACCTTCCCCAATCCATTGAACGCGGACGACGACGCCAAGCTGCGGGAGGCGCGCACCTGGCTCACCCGCGAGCGGGAGATGCTGCTCGGCTGCGTACGGGCCGCGGGTTCCGGAGCCGAAACCGGGAAGCTGGCAAGGCTTTTGGCCTCCCACCTGTCCGGGCTGGGGCACTGGACCGACGCCCGCTGGTTGTTCGTGCGCGCACTGGACATCACGCGCGGCACCGGCGACCGGGTCGAGCAGTGCGATGTGCTGTACGGCCTGGGCACGGTGCACCGCCTGGCCTGCGATTACGACATCGCCTCACGCTGTTTCAAGGAAGCGCACGCCATCGCCTCGGCCACCTCGGACCCACTGCGCATGGCCTCCGCGCTGTGGGGATACGCCGAAGTGACCCGGCACATCGGCGACTACCCGCACGCCCGCGACGCCTACGCCGATGTGCTCGCCATCGCCCGCCAATTGGAGAACCCGAAATTCGAGGGCGATGCCCTGCGCGGTCTCGGCCATCTGGAGCGGACCGGCGGCGACAAGGACACCGCGCGCATCTACTACGACGCGGCGCTGGCCATCGCACTAGAGATCGACGACTCCTACAGCCGCGGCTGGTCACTCTGGGGCATCGGCGACATCCACCGCAAACTGGCCGACTTCGACACGGCGCGTGCGCAATTCGATGAAGCGCTCGAAATCGCCCGGGAGATCCAGGACAGCCTGCTGCAAGCCGACGCGCTGCGCGGCATGGGGCATATCGAACGCGATCGCAAGGACCTGGACGCCGCCCAGGGCTTCTACTCCGAATCCCTGGCCGTCGCCCGCCGCTACGGTGACCCGCACGGTGAGGCCGATGCCTGGCGAGCGCTGGCGCACAACGCTCTGGCCTTCGGCCGCAAACACCATCCCCGGGCCCGCGATTTCCTGCAACGCGCCCTGACGCTCTACGAGGGCATGGGCGTCAAGGTCGCCGAGCAGGTCCGGAGGGAACTCGACGAACTCGATGCCGAGGGCGCGGCCACGAGTCCCACCGGGTAAGCCCCCCCGGCGCAGCCTTCGATAACCAGGGCGATGCCGTCGCCCATGGGATCAGCTGCCCCGGTAGGTGGAGTACGCGAAGGGGGACAACAGCAATGGCACGTGATAGTGCCGCTCCGAGCCCACCGTGAACGCGATGCTCACTTCCGGATAGAAGGCGTCTACGCCCTGTGCCGCGAAGTAGTCGGCGGTGCCGAAGACCAGCCGATGGATGCCCGGCGACAGGTCGGGTCCCAGTGCTCCGACGCGGCCGTCCGCGTCGGTGCTGCCGGAGGCCAATTCGTTTCCGCCCGAATCGAACAGCGTCACCGCGACCCCAGTCGCCGGTGCGCCCCGGACCGCGTCCAGCACGTGGGTGCTGAGCGAGCTCATGCGTCCGCGCCGATCATGCGGCCCAGCCGGATCCGGTTGATCTTCGCCAATTCCGTTCGCACGATTCGCCTTTCGTCAGCAGCGGTGTTCCCGAGCCGCTCGGTGAGAATTGCCAGCAGCCGTTCCGGGGTCAGCCCGGTGGCACACACCAGGTAGACATGCCCGAACTTGGCCTCGTACTCTCGATTCCCGTCCGCGATGGCCGCGCGCACCGCGTCCCCGGCGCTCGCCATCCCGGCCTGCTCACGAGCCGAGTTCGCATTGTCCGGCCGCTCGCCGATTCGGGGATGCCCGGCCATGGCCAGTTCGATCTGTGCCTCGTCCACCCCGGCCAGAGCCGCGTCGGCCGCTTCGAACAGTGCTTCCGCGGTTCCGTACGGACGTTTCGCCGCCACCGCCCGCGCCCAGTCCGGCGCTGCGCAGCAAGTGAGCAACTGTGCGACGGCCGCGGGTTCCGGCAGCGCGTCGAATTCCGATATCCCGATTCCTGTGTCAGCCATCCTCTCCAGCATCGGCCATGGCAACCGCCGCCGCCAGCCGACGCGACCGGATCGCCTCGGCGAACGCGCAGCATTTCGCGGCCGGAGCTGTGAGTCCGCACAGTCTCGGCGGGCTCGGTAAGCGAACTGTCCGGCACGGAGTTACCCTGCCCGCATGACCCCCCTACGCTGCGACGGAATCGTGCTCGCGGCCGGTGCGGGCACCCGCTACGGGATGCCGAAAGTGCTGGCCGAAGACGGCGCGTGGGTGGAGTCGGCGGTGCGTGCCCTACGCGACGGCGGCTGCGGACGGGTCTTCGTGGTGCTCGGCGCGACCGGCCCCGCCCAGCCCGCCGAAGCCGGGTCCGAACCACGCTGGGTGGTCTCCCGAAACCCGCGTATCGCGCTCCCGGACGGCGTGATTCCGGTCTGGGCGGCGGACTGGGCAACCGGCCTCAGCGCCTCGATGCGCGCGGGCCTCGCCGCCGTCGCCGCCGCGAATGCGGCCGCCACCGGGCGGAAGCCATCATTTGCGGCACGGAAAGACACCGAGCGGAATACTGACCCGGGGATTGCTGCCACGCGGAATGCTGCGGCCGGTAGTTCCAGTTCGCAACGCGAACAACTGTCATCGACCCCGCGGCTCGCAATACCGGAAGTGAACGATTCGGCCATCGCGGAGTTCGTGGCGATCATGCCGGTGGATACGCCGGACGTGGGCGGCGATGTGGTCGCGCGGGTGATCGCGGCCGCGCGGGAGGCCGAGAGCGGGCTGGCGCGAGCGGTCTTCGGGGGCATGCCGGGGCATCCGGTGGTACTCGGCCGGGGGCACTGGGCGGGGGTTTCGGCTGCGGCTCATGGAAATTCAGGGGCCGGTAGTTATTTGCGGCAACGAGCGGATATGGTGTGCGTCACGTGCGACGACCTCGCGACGGGGTTGGATCAGGACTATCCGCGCAGCGGCGCACGATGATCTGGAGCTGGTGATGCGGGAAATCGTCGACGACCTTTTGCGGATTTGGCACAGCGGGCGCACGGCCGGATTGGCCACGCTGGTGCGGACGCAAGGGTCGGCGCCCGTTCCGATCGGGGCCGCCATGGTGGTGGACGCCGACGGGCGGGCATTCGGTTCGGTGTCGGCGGGCTGCGCGGAGGCCGCGGCCTACGAGGCGGCGGTGGAGGCGGCGCGCACCGGCCGGCGCGGCTTGCAGCGCTTCGGTCCGGGCAGCGGGCTCGACGCGGGCATGGACTGCGGCGGCATGCTGGACGTGTTCGCGGAACCGTTCTCGCGGCGGCATTTCCCGGAATTCCCGAATGTGGCGGCCGATATCGCGGCACAGCGTCAGGTCACCGTTTTCACGGTGGTGTGGCATTCGGATCCGGAGGTGATCGGGCAGCATCTCGTCACCGATCGCAAGCACGGCACCGAATTGGTGTCACTGCCGGATTCGGATGTGTTCGTGGCGTCCTTCACCCGCCCGCCGCGGGTAATCCTGGTGGGCGCCAATGCTTTCGCGTCCGCGCTCGCCACCCAATTGCTGCTGCTGGGCTACCGGGTGACGGTCGTCGACGCCCGCCCCACCTTCGCCAATCCCGAGGCGTACCCGGGCTGCGAGGTGGTGGTCGACTGGCCGCACCGCTACCTGAACACTCTCGCCTCCGCCGGTGAGATCGGTTCCGACACTTCGCTGGTGGTGCTCTCGCACGACGCCAAGTTCGAGATACCGCTGCTCACCATCGCACTGCGACTACCCGAGCTGGGTTACCTGGCCGCCTTCGGCTCGGGCTCAGCGCATACGCATCGGCTGGAAGCCTTGCAGGCCGGCGGTTTCGACGCCGCCACCCTGTCCCGCCTGCACTCCCCCGCCGGTCTCGACCTGGGCGCCCGCACCCCGGCCGAGACCGCGCTCGCCATCGCGGCGGAACTGGTGGCGGTGCGCAATGACGCATCCGGCGTATCCCATTCGGCCGCAATGCATTCCGCTATCCGCCGCCCCACCCTCGTCCGCTAGGCGAGCCGCGGGCACCCCCGCCGTGACTATGCCGCGGGCTGTTTCAGCTCCGGATGCTCGGCGTACACCTCTTTCAGCACCGACAAATCGAACAACCGCTCGGCCTTGATATCGATCTTCGCTTTGGCCAGCGCCGAAATATTCGCGGCGACGAGTTCGTCGGTCATGGTGAACAACCCGTTGACAACGGTGTCCGGGGAAACCACCAGCCCGTTCTGCGCGGCGGCCTCCTTCTTCTGCTCCTCCAAGTCGAGCCGCTGATCCTTGCCGTAGACCTCCACCGCCAGCCGCGCCGCTTCCGCCGGATTCGCCACCGCGTCCCGCCAGCCCTTGATCTCGGCGGCCAGGAACGCCTTCAGCTTGTCCCGCTCCTTGTCGATGGTCTGCTGGCTCACCGTCATGGTCTCCGCCACCAGCGGCAGCCCGTAATCGGCGAACAGGAAATTGGTATTGGCGAATCCCTTGGCGCTCAAGGTGATCGGCTCATTGGTCAGATAGCTGACCCACCCGTCCACCTCACCGTTGGCCAGCGGCGTCGGATCGTACTGCGCGGGCACGATGGTGACGTCCTTCGGCGTCATATTGTTGGCCGCGAGCAGGGCATTGAAGATCAGCTGATTGGTGTCCTGCACGCCGATCTTGCGGCCCTTCATATCCGCCGGGCTGGTGATCGGCTTGCCCGCGGAGCTGACGATGCAGAACGGGTTCTTCTGATACGTGGTGCCGACGATCTTGGCGTTCAACCCCTCCAGCACGGCGGGCGCGGTGGTCTGCGGCGCGGACAGCCCGATCCAGATCTTGCCGGTGCCCAGCCCGGCCTCCACCGAGGTGCTGGCGGCACCGCCCGCGATGAGATTCACCGAGCCGAAGCCGGCTTCCTTGAAATATCCCCGGGCGTCGGCGAAGTACTCACCCGCGAATTCGATGTTCTTGAGCCAGGACAGCTGCACCGCGACGGTGCCGAACTTCGAACCGTCCTGGGTGGTGCCGTTGCCGGAACCCGAGGAATCCTTGCCGCAGGCGGCGAGCACCCCGGCCCCGCCGACCACCGCGCCGGTGAGCCCGGCGTAGCGGAGGAAGGATCGGCGATCCATGGAAAACTGCGTGGCCGGGCGCGGCCTGGACATACGACTCATGCGCCGAATCTAGGAGGTTTCCGTTTCGGATATTTTGCTTTCGCGGAGCGAATTGTGTGCGAGGCGTTAACTAATTCAGCGATCCCGGCCCCGTTCGGGTGCGAAGCGGGCCAGGACCAGGTTCTCCAGCACGCCGACTATCGCGTAGGCGAGCACGGATACCACGGTGACCAGCGCGATCGAGGCCCACAGCCGGTTGTATTGGAAAGTGGGGATGGCGCGGATGAGGCCGGCGCCCAATCCGGTGCCGCTGCCCAGCCATTCGCCGAGCAATGCGCCGATCAGCGCGCCGGGGACCGACACGCGGGCGGCGGCGAACACCGAGGGCAGGGCGGCGGGGACGGCGACCATGCGCAGGCCGGTCCAGCGCGAACCGCCGTACGCGGCAACCAGTTCCATGGCCTGCCGGGGTGCGGTCTGCAAACCGGTCATGATCATGACGAGGGCGGGGAAGAACACCACGATCGCCGCCATCACGGCCACGCCCAGGGTGCCGCGGCCGAAGACCAGCACGATGATCGGCGTCAGCACCACCAGCGGCACCGAGCGCAGCAGCGTGGCCACCGGCATGAAGGCCGCCGAGACCGCGGGTACGCCGACGAACAGGGCGGCGACCAGCAGCGCCGCACCCATACCCGCGCCGAAGCCGACGGTGGCGTCGCGCAGGGTGATTCGCATTTCGTCGAAGATGACCCGGCGCGCGCCGTCGGCATCGGGCCCCGTCACCAGATAGGTCCAGACCTCGCCGGGCGTCTTGCCCACCAATCCGACCTGGGGATACAGCTGGAGGAAGCCGTACCAGATGGCGACCAGCAGGATCAGCGAAATCGCAAGCGGCAAAAGGAATTTGCCGATGGGTCGCAATACGTCGAGGGTTCTCATCACGCCTCCGCCCGGGTCCACGGCACCGCGAACCGCGCCACCGCGGCCACCAGCGCGTACCCGAGCCCGGCGAGCGCGGCGGCGGCCAGGGCCATGCCCCAGGTGCGCGGCACGTTGTAGGCGGTCTGCGCGGCGGTCAGCGCGACGCCGATACCGCTGTCCACGCCGCCCAGATACTCGCCGATGATCGCGCCCAGCACCGCCGAGGGCGCGGCGATCTTCAACGCCGCCAAGGTATTCGGCAGCGCCGCGATCAACTGGACCCGGCGTAATTGCTGCCAGCGCCCGCCACCGTAGGCCCGGACCAGATCGAGGCTGGTGCCATCGGCCGAACGCAGTCCGGACACCACGCCGACCATGGTCGGGAAGAAGCAGTACATGGCGGCCAGGAACACGGTGGGCATGCGGCCGCCGAAGACCACCAGGATGATCGGGCCGAGCGCCAGCAGCGGGGTGCAGTAGCTGAGAATGGCCAGCTGGGTGACCAGCATTTCGATGGGCGGGATCAGCACCACCAGCAGCGCCAGCGCGATGGCCAGCGCATTCCCCCACAGAAAGCCTTGCAGCGCACCCCAGGCCGTGATCCGGAAGTTGGGGCCGTACAGCGCCCAGCCGTCGGTGTACATGGTGTGCAGTACCGTCCACGGGCCCGGCACGGTGCCGCCCGCGACATGCAGGGCGGCCAGTAGTTCCCAGACCGCCAGCAGGGCGAGAATTCCGGCCAGGCCGCCCAATCGTGGTAGCGAGAATTGCGCGCGCAGGTTCATTCCGCCGTCACCCCGCCCTGTCCGCTGCGGCCGAAGAGCAGCTCCGAGAGATAGTCGTGCAGTTTGTGGAATTCGCTGGTGCGCATCATTTCCGGGGTGCGCGGGCGGGGCAGATCGATATCGACCAGCTCCACCACCCGGCCGGGGCGCGGGCTCATGACGGCCACCACGTCGGAGAGGAAGACGGCCTCGGCGATGCCGTGCGTGACCATCAGGGTGGTGGCGGGTTTCTCGGTCCAGATGCGCAGCAGCTCGAGGTTGAGGCGCTGGCGGGTCATATCGTCGAGCGCGCCGAAGGGTTCGTCCAGCAGCAGCACCTTGGGCTTCACCACCAGGGCGCGGGCGATCGAAACCCGTTGCCGCATACCGCCGGAGAGCTGCGCGGGTTTGGCCTTCTCGAAACCCTCCAGGCCGACCAGCTCGATCAGATCGGCGATCAGCTTCGAGTCCACCGGCAGGCCCGCCACCTGCAATGGCAGTTTGATATTGGATTCCACACTGCGCCAGGGCAGCAGCGCCGAATCCTGGAAGGCGATGCCGAACTCGTGCCGGCGGCGCAGTTCCGCCGGGCTTTCGCCATTGATCGAGGCCGTGCCCGTGGTGGGGGTGTCCAATCCCGCGAGGATGCGCAGAATGGTGGATTTCCCGCAGCCGGAGGGACCCAGCAGCGAAAGGAACGCCCCCTCCTTGGTGTGCAGATCGACCGTGTCCAGTGCCTGCACCGTGCGCCGGCCGGAACGGAAGGTCTTGCTCAATCCGCTGATGTGAATGCCCGTGCCCGCCGCGACTTCCGAACTCATAGGGTCACGGTAAGCGCCCGGAATTGCACGCAGATTGCGAATCGGCAGACGAGGTTTCGCGTTCGTTACTTCGAGGGGACCGATCCGGCTACCGAATGCTCACCACGGGTCGGGTTCGAACCAGTCCCGCGCCTCGGGGCGGAACAGCAGGACGATCACGATCAGCGACACGATCGGCCCCAGCGGGCCGGGTGGATGCCCGTCGGTGATCGACGGCACGGTCCACAACATGTTCATGGCGGCCAGCAGAATCGCGCCGATCCGGATGGACTGCCCGACCGAGCCGAACGTCAGCGCCACCAGACCCAGCAACCACGCGGGCACGAACGGCACCGCCGTCCAGATCGCCGCCTCGGTCCCCAGCAGCCACCCCGAGGAACCCGTGCACACCACGCCCACCAGGGCCAACCCCACCGCGAAGAACTGTGCCGCGCGCACCGTGCGCGGCATCCGATAACTGTCGTCTACCCCCGACCCTGGATCGGGCGGCATCCGTAGCTCCGACATCTCCCCGACCATACGCGGGCGAACGGTCGGTTCGATGCCACCACGCCGCCGTCACAACACGGACATTTCAGGCACGCACCGTCCCGCCTACCACGCACGCCCGCTCCACCGGCAGCCGCAATGCCGTCATTCCGGCGTGCTTTCGGCCGGAATCTCACGGCTACCGGTGAGATCCCAGCCGAAAGCACGCCGGGATGACGAGGACCGAGCGCGGGCTGACGAGAGATGGACGGTGGCCGACCGGTCTCAGCCCAGGCCCGCCGGGCGGGCCGCGACCAACTCGAGTTCTCGCACTCGCACGGTCGGTGACAGGCGGTCACGCAGCACCCGGTCGATCTCGCCCGCGACCGGAATCACCACGGCCGCAGCGGAAGTCGCGACGGCATCGACCAGGAGGGCGGGCCAGTCCGGGACCGGCTCGACGGCCAGCGCCGCGATGATCGCCGCCACGGCGGCGTCGCCCGCACCGGTCGGATTGCCCGCCAGCGGTTGCGGCAATGCCGCCGACCAGGCTCGCGTCGGCGTCACCGCGATCATGCCCGCGCCGCCCCGGGTGACGATGACGGCCGCCACGCCCTCGGCGATGAGGGGTTCCACGGCCGCCAGGATCTCCGGGACGGTTTCCGTGGGACGACCGGTGAGCCGCTCCAGTTCCTCGTCGTTCGGGGTGAGCACGATGCCGGGCACCCGGGCCGCCAACTCCAGCGCGGGGCCGTCGAGATCGCAGATGGTCGGCACCCCGGCGGCAATCGCGGTGCGGGCCAGCTCGGCTGGAATGTCCGGTCCCACTCCGCCGGGCAGCGAGCCGGCGATGACCATGCCGCTCATGGCCGAGAGCATCCCGCGCACCCGCACCCGCAGCTGGTCGACGGCGTGCGGTTCACTGATCCGCGGGCCCGGCTCCCACAGCGCGGTCGCCGTCCCGTCATCGGATTCGCTGATCACCACGGTGCGCCGGACCCACGGCAGCGCGTGCACGAAATCCACCGGCATCTCGAGCTCCGCCGCGGCGGCGAAGGAGTGATCGGCGAAGCCGGTGGCGCGCGCGTACTTGCCCAGCTGGTTCAGCACCCGGGTCACATTGATGCCGCGCCCGCCCAGCCGCTGATCCACCGACCGCACCCGATGCGCCCGGCCGCGCTCGAAATGCTCGACCCGATAGGTCATGTCGTAGGCCGGGTTCATGGTCACGGTGAGGATCACCAGTACCACTCTGCACGGCGCGGCACCGGATGCAAGCCCCAGTTGCTCCGGCGGCCTCGAATAACGTTGCCGTTTAGATATATTGGCGTAGCAGGATGACCGCGTGCATCCGCTCCCACCGAAACACCTGCTGTTGCAGGCTTGCCGTGGCCTGCCCCCTGACGACCATCCGCTCTTGCGCAGAGCGGGACTACTCGCGGACCTGCACGAGCGCCGATTGACGGCGGTGAGCGGCGCCACCGGCCCCATCGACCACGATCGCGCCCGGCTGGTCCTGGATATCGACCGCTGGGTGGCGGCGGAGCTGCCGCGCGCCGATCGGGACGCGCATCTGCACACCGAAACCGTGGGCACCGTGGTGGATCGGCTCGCCCAGTTCTCGGCGCTGGCCTATCTGACCTTGGCCACCGCGCCCGACGACGCGGTAGACGAAGCGGCGCAGCGGCTCACCGAATTGGCGGTCGCCTACGAACATCTGGCCGGGGATCTGGCCAAGGGCCGGCGGCGGCTACCCAATCTGACCGGAAACCGCGAATACGAATACTGAATAGGGAAGGGTCGGCGGCACGCCCGGCGAGGGGGCGGGGCGTGCCGTCGACAGCACAGATGGACCATGCGCAGTCCACCGCCGACTTACCGGCCCCGCGACTCGGCGTCCGGGAAAATCCGCGTGTGGAGGCGGGGCAGTACCCGAACACCGTCACCTGACAACCGCTGGTTCCGATGCATCGACACTTGAATACTGCCCGGTAATACTCGAGGAGTGCGTCCGCTCAGCTGTGAGTCTGCTGTGAGTCTCGAGCTAGCTGTGCACAGTATCGGCCCCGAGTTGTATTGCGACGCCGCCCGGTAGCAGTTCCCGCACCCGATCGATGGTGTCGGCCTGCGCGGCTTCCTTGTCCGGCCGGTACCGCACCACGCGCGCGAACCGCAACGCCACGCCGCCCGGATAACGCGGGCTGACCTGCACGCCGTCGATGGCGATCTCCACCACCAGCTCGGGGCGCAGGTACACGGTATTGCCGTCCTGCCGGATCTCGTGGCGCGGGAATTCCACTGTCTGCCAATGCAGTAGCGCGTCGGTGAGGCCCTTGAAGGTCTTCCCGACCATCACCGGATCACCGCCCTCGGGGTCCCGGGCTCCCAGGTGCAGATTGGACAGGTACCCGGTGCGCCGCCCGTATCCCCACTCCGCGCCGAGCACCACCAGATCGAGGGTGTGCGTGGGTTTGATCTTCTGCCAGGCTCGCCCGCGCCGGCCGGCCGCATAGGGCGCGTCGAGGGACTTGATCATGATGCCCTCGTGCCCGGAAGCCAGTGCGCCGTCGAAGTATTCGGCCGCGATCTCCGGGTCGGGCGCGATGAGGGCCGGAATGCTGTGCGACCCAGCGACTCTGGTGAGCGCCACCCGCCGCTCCCGCAACGGTGCGTCGAGCAGATCCACGCCGTCCAGGTGCAGGCAATCGAAGAAGTACGGCCGCAGCAGCAGGTCCCGGGTGGAACTCGCGGCGGCCACCGTCTCCACCAGCGCCGGATCGGCCGCGAACCGGCTCATGGTCTCCTGGAACGGTCGCGGCCGCCCGGAATCGTCGAGCGCCAGGGTCTCCCCGTCCAGCACCACGCTGGTGCACTCCAATTGCCTGACCAGTTCCACCAATTCGGGTACGCCGGAGGTGATGTCGCGCAATGTGCGCGTGAAAACCCACACCCGGTCCCCGTCGCGATGCACCTGGATCCGAGCGCCGTCCATCTTGTGCTCGACGGTCACCTCGCCGTCGAACTCGGCCATCACCTCGTCCAAGGCACCGCCCGGCGAGGCCAGCATGGGCTGAATCGGCCGTCCGATCTCCAGCCGGAAAGCGGCCAGGGCAGCGACCCCGCCCGTGCGCGCGGCCAGGGCCGTCACCGGCAGCCGCCCGGACAACATGTGCGCCCGCCGCACCGTATCGATCGGCACCTCGAACGCCACCGCGACCGCTTCGGCCACGATCGCGGTCAGCGCCCCCTGCCGCATCTCCCCCGTGAGCAGCCGCAACAGAAAATCGTGCTCCGCATTGGTCGCCGCCCCGAGCAATCCGCCCAGCAGCTCCCGCCGCCGCTCGGCCGACCCCTTCCCACTCACCGCGGCGAGCTCGGTGAACACCCCGTCCACCGCATCCACGCTCAGCGTCTCCGTGGCGGCGGGCACCACGTCCATGTTCGTCAGCGTCCGCCACCCCGTACCGATCCGCCCCTGCGGTAGCTCCCCCGATATCCAAGCCACCACCTGCGCCAGCTCCCCCGGCGCGGCCCGCCCCAGCAGCTCGGCGAAAATCTGGATCTTGTTCTTCCGCGCGGAAGTCTCACGCACGGCCTGCGACGCTCGCACCACATCCGACAAGAGCACGCCTAAGACGGTAACCCCGCAGACCGACAAACCGGCGCCATCCGCACGGAAGCGACCGCCCGGCAGCCGATACGGTGAGCTGCGAGTCGCCTGTTCGCCGTACCGAGGAGCACCACCGTGGAGCTGCGCCAATTGCGCTATTTCGTCACGGTCGCCGAGGAATTGCACTTCGGGCGGGCGGCGGAGCGCTTGCATATCGCCCAGCCGGCCGTCAGTCAGCAGGTGCTCCGGCTCGAACGGGAACTGAAGGTCCGATTGCTGGACCGGACGCCGCGCCGGGTGCGGCTCACCGAGGCCGGATTGCGCTTCCTGCCCGCCGCGCGAAAGGTACTGGCGGCCACGGAGGAGGCGCGCGCGACCGTGGCCGAGCTGGCCGGGGAGCGGGCCGAGGTATTCCGGCTCGGCACCGTCACCGGCCTGGGTGAGCGCTTGGACGCGGTACTGGACGCGTTCGCCGAGCAGCTGCCACAGGTACAGGTCGAGTTGGTGGCCCTGCCGGTGCGGGAGCGCATGGCACGAGTCGGCGACGGGCGGCTCGACGCGGCCTTCGTGCGCGCGCCCGAACCCCAGGAGAGCCCGGACCTGGATTTCCTGCCCGCTTGGGAGGACCCACTGGTAGCAGCCCTCCCAGCCAAACATCCCCTGGCACAGCAGGATTCGGTCCAGCTCGCGGACCTGGCAGCAATACCGTTGCGATTGACCGAACGGCGGAACCATCCGGCCCTGGTCGACCTGGTGCTGTCGGCCTGCGTCCGGGCAGGATTCGAACCGGTCCCCGCACCGACATCGACGACCCTGCAAGACACCCTCGCGGCGGTCGGTTCGGGATCGCCCATGTGGACGGTGGTCTACGGCTCCAACGCCCTCCAGGTGAACAACCGGCGGGTGGCCTTCCGCCCCTTCGCCGACCCGGGCATGGCCTTACCGATCGCCCTGGCGGTTCGAGCGGATGCCGCCTCACCGACCCTGCGCCTGCTCGCCGCCCTACTCAGCGCCGCCTGACCGACGATAAGCATTCGTTATCGCTGCGAGCACAACCTGCCCATTGGCCACACCTCACATCTCCGGTGAACTGTTCTCAGGCCGCCGAACAACCCGGAACCGAACTCCGGATTGCTCGACAAGGCTTGTAACCCAACCACTTTCACCTCAGGAGAAGGCAATGCCCATCGTCACCGTCCAGCAGGGCCCCCGCACCATCGAACTCAAGCGGGAACTCGTCCGCCGCATCACCGACGCCTTCGTGGATGCCTACCAACTCCCCGCCGAAACCGTCCAGGTCTGGATCCACGAAACCCCCGCCGACAGCTGGGGCACCGCCGGCCGCCTGACCGCCGACGGCAAGTAATGAGCCGCCCCTTTCGCAGCCGTGTGACGCAAGACTCAGCAAGGGTTGCTAATTTTTCGTTGGCAGGGTTGCGAAAGGGCTCTTAAACTGGGCGAATGGCCAAGACATTTGTCGGCGCGCGGCTGCGGCAGTTGCGTACCGAGCGCGGGCTGAGTCAGGTGTCGCTGGCCAAGAAGCTGGAGATATCGGCCAGCTATTTGAATCAGATCGAGCATGACGTGCGCCCGCTCACCGTACCGGTGTTGCTGCGGATCAGCGAAGTGTTCGGGGTGGATACGGGGTTCTTCTCGTCGCAGGACGACACGCGGTTGATCGCGGAGCTGCAAGAGGTCGTGATGGACCAGGAGCTCGGGATCGAGGCGGATGCGCAGGAGATCGCCGAGATGGTTTCGGCGCATCCCGGTTTGGCGCGGGCGATGGTGAACATGCATCGGCGCTACCGGAATACGACGGCGCAGCTGGCGGCGGCGACCGAGGACCGGTTCTCCGACGGGAGCGGGTCGGGGGCTATTTCGAAGCCGCACGAAGAGGTTCGGGACTACTTCTATCAGCGGCAGAACTACATTCACGAATTGGATACCGCGGCCGAGGAACTCGCCAATCGAATGCGATTCCACGGCGGGGATTTGAAGCGGGAGATTCCGCGGCGGCTCACCGCGACGCACGGTGTGCAGATCGTGGAGCGCATCGATCTGGGTGACGGGTTGCTGCACCGATTCGATCCGGAGCAGATGCGCTTGGAGATCGCCCCGCATCTCTCGGGCGGGCAGCGGGTCTTCAAATTGGCCGCCGAGCTGGCCTATCTGGAGTGCGGTGAGCTGATCGAGAAGCTGGTCGCCGAGGGGAACTTCTCCTCGCCGGAGTCGCGCGTGCTGGCGAAACTCGGCCTGGCGAACTACTTCGCCGCCGCTACCGTATTGCCCTACACGCACTTTCACGAAGTGGCCGAGACCTTCCGCTACGACATCGAGCGGCTGTCGGCCTTCTTCGCGCAGAGCTACGAAACCATCTGCCACCGCCTGTCCACCCTGCAACGCACCGAACTGCGGGGCGTGCCGTTCTCCTTCGTCCGCGTGGACCGTGCCGGAAATATGTCGAAACGCCAGTCCGCCACGGGTTTTCACTTCTCCTCCAGCGGCGGCACCTGCCCGCTGTGGAACGTCTACGAGACCTTCGCCTACCCGGCCAAGATCATGACGCAGATCGCCCAGATGCCCGACGGCCGCAAGTACCTGTGGATCGCCCGCACCGTGGAACGCCGCGCCACCCGCTACGGCGAACCCTCCAAGATCTTCGCCATCGGCCTCGGCTGCGAACTGCGCCACGCCGGCCGCGTCGTCTACGCCGACGGCCTGGACCTCAACGACCCCAAGGCGACACCGATCGGCGCGGGCTGCCGGGTGTGCGAACGCTCCAACTGCCCGCAGCGCGCCTTCCCGCCCCTGGGCAAGTCGCTCGACATCAGCGAGCATCGAAGCTCCATCTCGCCCTATGTGATTCAGTAAATACGTTCTCACCTGCGCAGACACCGAGACCGATCAACTTCGGTCCCGGTGCGGTGAGCTGAAATTCACGTTGCGGCAACATACGAAATCGGACATTCATCGAGAGTCATTCCGGCGCAATACTTCCCGTTTACCGTTCTGCCCACGAATACAGGCGCTGTATACGCACCGGTATTCGCAAGCGACGCAGTGGCGTCGCGGGTAGACCGTGAGTGAGAAGGGCCCGCCCCATGCAAGATTCCCACCGCCGAGATCGCAATCGGCGTCTGATGAAGGCGATCACCATTCCGACCGCGCTGGCGCTATCCGCCGTGCTGGTCGCCGGTTGCGGTTCGCGTGACAGCGATACGGCCGGGGGATCGAACGCCAAGTCCTGCCTGGACACCTCCAAGGACACCATCAAGATCGGGTCGTTGCACTCGCTCACCGGCACCATGGCGATCTCGGAGGTGACCGTCGCCAACGCCACCAAGCTGGCGGTCGATCAGATCAACGCCGCGGGCGGCGTGAACGGCAAGAAGCTCGAAATCGTGCTGGAGGACGGCGCTTCCGACCCGAAGACGTTCGCGGAGAAGGCCGAGAAGCTGATCTCCTCGGACTGCGTCGCAGCGGTGTTCGGCGGCTGGACCTCCTCCTCGCGCAAGGCCATGAAGCCGAAGTTCGAATCGCTGAACTCGCTGCTCTACTACCCCGTTCAGTACGAGGGCCTGGAAGATTCCAAGAACATCTTCTACACGGGTGCGACCACCAACCAGCAGATCGTGCCGGCGCTGGACTACCTGAAGCAGAAGGGCGTCAAGTCCCTCTACCTGGTCGGTTCGGACTACGTCTTCCCGCAGACCGCCAACCGCGAGATCAAGGCGTACGCCGCCGCCAACGGCATCGAGATCAAGGGCGAGGACCTGGCTCCGCTGGGCTCCACCGATTTCTCCACAATCGTCAACAAGGTGCGTAATTCCAAGGCGGGCGCGGTCTTCAACACCCTGAACGGCGACTCCAACGTCGCGTTCTTCCGCGAGTACGCCAACGCGGGCCTGAAGGCCGCCGATATGCCGGTGGTCTCGGTCTCCATCGCCGAAGAGGAGGTCGGCGGCATCGGCGTGCAGAACATCACCGGCCAGCTGACCGCCTGGAACTACTACCAGACCGTCGATTCCCCGGCCAACAAGGCGTTCGTCGCCGCGTACAAGGCCGCCTTCGGCGCGGACAAGCCCACCTCCGACCCGATGGAGGCCGCCTACGCCTCGGTCTTCCTGTGGAAGAACACCGTCGAGAAGGCGAAGTCGTTCGCGGTGGCCGATATTCAGGCCGCGGCCGACGGCGTCAGCTTCGACGCGCCGGAGGGCACCGTCGTCGTCAACGGCGCGAACCACCACATCACCAAGACCGCGCGCATCGGTGAGATCCGGCCGGACGGACTCATCTACACCGTGTGGGATTCGGGCAAGCCGGTCAACCCGGACCCGTACCTGAACTCCTACGACTGGGCCAAGGGCCTGAAGTAAGTCGGTAACCGCCGAATGAGGGGCGGCCGGTGTGGGCAACCGCACCGGCCGCATCGGCAGTCATCCACCGACGCGAGAGAACTACAGAGGTAATTCACAATGGAAGTCGCAGTCGGACAGCTGTTCGCGGGCCTGAGTCTGGGTTCGATTCTGCTGCTCGCCGCGCTGGGCCTGGCCCTGACCTTCGGTCAGATGGGCGTCATCAATATGGCTCACGGCGAGTTCATCATGGCCGGTTGTTACACCACATTCGTTGTGCAGCAGCTTATTTCCGCGACGGGGGTGGCGCTGATCGTCTCCTTGTTCGCCGGGTTCATCGTCGGCGGACTGCTCGGCGCGGCATTGGAAGCCGGGCTGATCCGCTGGATGTACGACCGGCCGCTCGACACCCTGCTGGTCACCTTCGGCGTCGGCCTGGTGTTGCAGCAGGCCGCGCGCAATATCTTCGGCGCGCCCGCCAAGAACGTGGTCGCGCCGGAGTGGCTGACCGGCGGCATCAGCATTGCCGGGGCGGTGGTGCCCAAGACCCGCATCTTCATCATGGTGCTGGCCATCTCCGCGGTGATCGCGCTGGCCACCGCGCTCAAGGTCACCCCGCTGGGCCGCCGCATCCGCGCCGTGGTGCAGAACCGCAGCCTGGCCGAAACCTCCGGCGTCTCTTCGCGTCTCACCGATATCAGCACCTTCTTCATCGGCTCCGGATTGGCCGCGGTCGCCGGGGTGGCGCTCACCCTGATCGGCTCCACCTCACCCACCATCGGGCAGTCCTATCTCGTGGACGCCTTCCTGGTGGTGGTGATCGGCGGCCTCGGCCAGATCAAGGGCACCGTCATCGCGGCCTTCGCCATGGGGCTGCTGAACTCCTTCATCGAGTACTCGACCACGGCCTCGGTCGCCAAGGTGATCGTCTTCGTCGTGATCGTGATCTTCCTGCAAGTGCGCCCGCAGGGTCTGTTCACCGTTCGCACGAGGAGCCTCGCATGATCGGTCAAGCCCGGAGGCGGCAGCGCAGCGTAACCACGCAGGGCTCCGATCATGCGCGAAAGGACACAGCATGAGCCTCGTCCAGCGTCTCGACGCACACTCATCCTTGAAAGCCTTGGGCGGCTTCGCGTTCGGCGCGGTGCTGTTGTTCGCGGTCGCGCCCGCCATGCTCAGCGATTTCCGGCTCGGCCTGCTCGCCAAGTTCCTGTGCTTCGCCATCGTGGCGGTCGGCATCGGCCTGGCCTGGGGGCGCGGCGGCATGCTCACCCTCGGGCAGGGCGTGTTCTTCGGCATCGGCGCCTACATCATGGGCATGCATCTCCAGATGGCCGACGCCGCCAAACGGCACGAGGATGTGCCGGAGTTCATGACGATCTCCGGCATCAACGAATTGCCTTCGTACTGGCAGCCTTTCGCCTCCGCGCCGGTGGCGATCATCGGCATTCTGGTGTTGCCCGCCGCCATGGCCGCCGTGCTCGGCTTCGGGGTGTTCAAGCGCCGGGTCAAGGGCGCGTACTTCGCCATCCTGAGCCAGGCGCTCGCGGCCGCGCTCGCCATTCTGCTCATCGGGCAGCAATCCATCGGCGGCTTCACCGGGCTCTCGGATTTCAAGTCCTTCTTCGGTTTCCGGCTCTCGGATCCGGTGAACCGGCGCATGCTGTTCTTCATCGCGGCCGCCACCCTGCTCATCGTGATGGCCATCGCGCGGCAGCTGATGCATTCGCGGTACGGGGAACTCCTTGTCGCCGTGCGTGATCAGGAAGAGCGGGTGCGGTTCCTGGGTTACGACCCGGCCAATATCAAGATCGTCGCCTATGTGGTGGCGGCCTTCTTCGCCGGTATCGCCGGGGCGCTGTTCACGCCCATCGTCGGCATCATCTCGCCCGCGGATATCGGCGTGGTGCCCTCCATCGCCTTCCTGATCGGGGTGGCCATCGGCGGGCGCACCACGCTGCTGGGCCCGGCGCTCGGCGCGATCGGCGTGGCCTGGGCGCAGACCTCGTTCTCCGAGGAGTTCCCGTCCGGGTGGACGTACCTGCAAGGCGCGCTCTTCATCGTGGTGGTCGGATTCCTCCCCGCCGGCCTGGCCGGATTCGGGCCGCTGGCAAAGCAATTGCTGGAACGCGTCCGGCCCGCGAAATCCGCGAACCAGGCGCTCCCGGTCACCCCGGCGTCGGAGGCCATCGTCGCCTCGGTGCTGTCCACCGGAGCCCCGGCCGACGAAGACAAGGTGGAAGCGCGATGAGCAGCGAATACCTCGAAATCCGGGGCCTGTCGGTGAGTTTCGACGGCTTCAAGGCCGTCACCGACGTGGATCTCACCGTCCTGCAAGGGGATCTGCGCTTCTTGATCGGGCCCAACGGGGCGGGCAAGACCACGCTCATCGACGCCATCACCGGCCTGGCCGCCGCCACCGGCTCGGCCCAGAAGTCCGGCAGTGAACTGATCGGCAAGAAGGTGCATCAGATCGCCCGGCTGGGCGTCGGCCGCACCTTCCAGACCGCGAGCGTCTTCGAGCAGCTCACCGTCTTGCAGAACCTCGATATCGCCGCCGGCGCGGGGCGTTCCGCGCTCACCCTGCTGCGCAGGCGCAAATCGGTGCTGCCCGCCATCGAGGAGGCCCTGGAGACCATCGGCCTCACCGAGTTGCGCGACAAGCCCGCCGGAGTGCTCGCGCACGGCCAGAAGCAATGGCTGGAGATCGGCATGCTGCTGGTGCAGAACGCCTCGGTGCTGTTGCTCGACGAACCCGTCGCGGGCATGAGCGCCGAGGAGCGCGAGGAGACCGGAAACCTGTTGCGCCGCATCGGCGGCAACCGGGTCGTCATCGTGGTCGAACACGATATGGACTTCATGCGCGCCTTCGCCAACTCGGTGACGGTGCTGGCCGGTGGGCGGGTGCTCAGCGAGGGCAGCGTCGAAGAAGTCCAGGCCGACCCGAAGGTGCAGCAGGTCTACCTGGGCACCGCGGCGGCCGGTGACCTGCCGCCGGTCGAAACAGGCAGTACAGCAGCCGAACCCGATCAGCCGGTCGGCGAAACAGCCGGCGCTACCGGGGGATCCGACAAGAAGGAGGAGGCCGCCGATGCTGGAGCTCGTTGACCTGCACACGGCCTACGGCCGCACCCAGGTGATTCACGGTGTGTCCCTGACGGTTCCGGATGACGGCGTGGTCGCGGTCATGGGCCACAACGGGGCCGGGAAGACCTCGCTGCTGCGCGCCGCGGTGGGGCTGCTGCCCGCCAAATCCGGCAAGATCCGCTTCGACGGCGAGGACATCACCAAGCTGGCCCCGTCGCGGCGAGTCAAGCGCGGCATCGCCTATGTGCCGCAGGGACAGCAGTCGTTCCCGCAGCTGTCCGCCATGGAGAACCTCCAGGTGGTGGCGGACGGGCGCAAGCGCGGCAAGGAACTGATCGCCGAATCCCTGGATCTGTTCCCGGCATTGAAGGAACTGCTGACCCGCAAGGCCGGACTGCTCTCCGGCGGTCAACGCCAGCAGCTGGCCATCGCGCGGGCGCTCATCACCGAACCGAAGCTGCTGATCCTGGACGAGCCGACCGAGGGCATCCAGCCGTCGGTGGTGGCCGAGATCGAACGCACCATCATCGATCTCACCAATCGCGGTGGATTGAGCGTGCTGCTGGTCGAACAGCACATCGGCTTCGCGCTGCAAGCCGCCGGCCAGTACTACGTGCTGCAATCGGGCCGCGTCACCTCCTCGGGCGCGGGCGGGCGGGGCGCGGAATCCGCGGTACGCCTGGCGATGGCGATCTGAGCGGACGTTCCGTCATGGCGCGCAGGGGGCGAATCCCGTTGTCGGAGCGGGTGTACCGGGAACTACAGCGGGATCTCGCGACGGGGGTGCTGGTATCGACCGAGCGGCTGGGCGAGGAACGCCTGGCCGAGAATTACGGGGTATCGCGCACCCCCGTCCGCGAGGCGCTGGCCCGGCTCTACGCGGACGGGCTGCTGGAGCGGCATCCCGACGGGCTGTACCCGTACCGGCCGCGGGTCGAGGAGCTGGGTGACCTGTACGAACTGCGGATCGTGCTGGAATCCAGGGGGATTCAACGCCAAGCCGACCGCTCGCATCGGCACGATACGGCAGCGGTGGAGAAGGAGCTCGACAGCTGGCGGCTCCTGCGCGACGACCCGCCGGAGCCGGGAGCCGAACTGATCGCCGTCGACGAGCGATTCCATCTGACGCTGCTGACGGCGGCCGGGAACACCGCCCTCGCCGATGCGCTGGCGACCGTCTACGCCCGGGTCCGGCCGGTCCGTTCGCTGGATCTGCCGACCCCGGAACGCATCGCGGCCATGACCGAGGATCACATCGCCATCGCCGAACTGCTGCTGGCCGACGACCTCGACGCCGCGCTGCGCCTGCTGCTCGCCCACCTCACCAGCTCCCGCGCCCACGTCCTCACCCGCGCCCGGCGGGCATTGGAACTCACCAAACTCGGTCAAGCTGTGCGCGAATGACCCCCTGGGGTCAGTGGTCGGTTTGGATGCGCAGGGCGGTGATCGTGCTGGCCAGGCCCTCGTATTGGTTGGTGAGCAGGACGATTTCGATGAGGCGGCGCTCGTCGTAGTGGACGGCGAGTTCCCGCCAGGCGGCATCGTCGAGGTCCCGGGTGCCGACCAGTTGGTCCACGGCGGTGAGGAGCGCGCGCTCCTTGTCCGTCCAGCCCGGCGCGGCAGGCCCTTCCCGCAACCACTCCAGCACCTGCTGGTTCACGCCCGCCCGCTTGCCCAATCGGATGTGATGGTCCATCTCGTACGCACAGCCCCGCAGGTGGGCGACCCGGATGATCACCAGCTCGGTCTCGTAGCGCGGCAGCTTCCCGCCCGGCATCAACCGCCCCGAGAAGTGCAGCCAGCCCCGGAACAGCCCGCCCGTGCGCCCGAGCGTGCTGAACAGATGCGCGTCATCGGTCCCCGCGGCCCGGGAGAGCACCTGCCAGACAACCCAATTGACCGGTCCGAGCTCCCGCAAACGGCCGGGGGCGATACGTGGCTGCGTTGACACCATGTGGTCACGCTAACAAGCCCGGGTGTTCCGTGGGAGCCCCTAGCCGCGCCCCGTCAGCGGCGGAACACGCGGGCGGTGGGGATCTCACTCGTCGCGGCGTCCACCTCGTCGCCGTGCACGCGGGCGTGCAGATGCATGTCGTGCCAGCCGTCGGCATGCAGTCCGGCGCTGCGGTTCACCCCCTCCAACCCGAACCCGGCCTTCACCGCCACCCGGCAGGACGGCGAATTATGTACGGAATGCCGTAATTCCAGGCGATGGAATCCGGCGCCCTCGAACGCCCACCCGGTGAGCGCCTCCACCGCCCGCGGCGCCACCCCGCGCCCGCGCGCCTGCGGCACCACCCAGTACGCCACCGCCGCCATCCCCTGCGACAACACCATGTGCTGCAACGATGCCCGCCCCAGCACCCGCCCGGTCCCGCTGTCCGCCACCGCCCAATTCGCGTCCAGCCCGCGCTTCCAGGTGCGGGCCCAGGCATCCACCCACTCCTCGGCCTCGTCCTCGGAGTCGACGGTCCGCACATGCCAGCGGCTGATGGCCGGATCCTGGAAGGCCGCGTACACCTCGGGCGCGTCGCGGCGCAGCCACGGCCGCAGCACCAGGCCCTCGCCGGCGGGGATCACCGGCTGGGCTGCCTTGGTGAAGGTTTCGGCGGAGACGAGTGCCGAGGCGGATCGCGGCATAGCTGGAATTCTGCCCGCGCCCCCGGCCGGGGGTGAGCCGAATGGCACTATCGTCCCGGTCAGCGGCGGACGAAAGGCGCGATCGGCTTCAGGCGGATCTGTAGCCGCGCGGTGTCTTCCCACCAATTGAACACCACCCGAACCACCTCGAAGCGGCCGCTGTCGCCGACCGCCGGCCAATGTGCATGATCGCTGGGCAGGTGCTCCACATCCACGAACGCCTGCACGGGTATTCCGATATCGACGAACAGACCGGTCAGGCCGACGCCCCAGGGCAGGGCCTCCACCCGCCCCGACACATAGGCGCCCTGCGGTAGCGGACCGGACTCCTGCGGCGTGAAATTACGGTGCTGGACAGCGGCTTTCCAGCAGTGCTCGAACTCCTGCGCGGTGACCGGCTCCGCCGATTCGGGGACCGCCGCGATATCCGGTTCCCCGCGCACCGATTCGTAGAGCCACGCGCCGATATCGCCGTAGCGCGCCCGCACCCCCGCGAGCTCGGCGGACGAATAGGCCACCATGGCGGCCGCGAACTCGCCCTCGTGCAGCTCTTCGGGGACCGGATTCGGCCGGCCGGTATCGAATTCGACGCAGCGCGACAGGGTCCCGTCGTCCGCGAACTCCCGCCAGTGCTGGACCGCGCCCACCGAGAAACGAACCCGCCGCACCATGCCGTCACGCTACTACCCGAGCGCGGCGCGGGCAGTCCGTGCACGAATCCAGGTCAGTTCGAACGGGATTCGACGAGCGCGGCGAGGCCGTCGAGCAGGCGCGCCAAGCCGAAGTCGTAGGCGTGCTCCGCGCTGTAGGCACCGTCGTGCGCCTGACCGGCCGCCGCGCCCACCCGGGCCGCGAGCGGGAAACGTTCGGCGTCGAAGACCCGCTCCAGCAGCGGTGCGGCGCGCTCCCACCATTCGTGATCGCTCGCGGCGCTCTCCGTCGCCGCCCGCGCGGAGTCGATGGCGAGCTGCGCGACCGAGGTGACGAAGCCGAGCAGATAGGTGAGCGCGGCATCCATTTCGAGGTCGGTGAGGCCGAGGCCGTCGAAGGCGCGCAGTTCATGGTCGTATTTGGCGGCCACGCCGGGGCCCAGCGGCGGGCGGGTGGTGGGCAGGTAGGCGACCCAGGGGTGCGCGGCGAGCATGGCGCGATTCTCGGCGGCGATCGCGGAAACCCGCTCCCGCCAGGGCATTCCGGTCAGATCGTGGCGCTCCATGCGCTGATAGACGGTGTCCAGCATGAGATCCAGCAGTTCGGCCTTGCCCGGCACGTAGGTGTAGGTGGCCATGGGCGTGATGCCGAGTTTCGCCGCGACCGAGCGCATGGTCAGCGCCGCGAGCCCCGCGCTGTCCGCGATCTCCAGCGCGGCCGCGATCACGGCATCCAGGGTGGTGCGCTGCTTCGGCCCGCGCGCGGGCCCGCCGGTGCCGGGCACCCGCCAGAGCAATTCCAATGTGCGGACCGGATCTCCGGCACTGCTGCGTTCGGCCATCGGCTCACCTCCACGACGATCGTAGCGACGTGACGACCGTCACATGGCAGGCCATCGGAAATTTCCGTACAAAGTATAGCGTACATAGTACAGAGTTACTTGCCGACCAGGAGGACCCATGAAGATCACCGCTTCCGTCATCTCCCTGAACGTGCCCGACCCGACCGCCTCGGCGCGGTTCCTCATCGACCACTTCGGCTTCACCGAGCAGATGTCGGCCGACGGATTCATCTCGCTGGCCCGCGAGGACGCCGGCTTCAATATCGTCTACCTGCGCACCGGGCTGGGCAGCTTCAAACCGGAACGCATCGCCGGTGACGCCGGCCAGGGCCTGCTGGTGGCGTTCGTGGTCGAGGACATCGACGCCGAATACGAACGGGTACAGGGCGAAGGCGTGCCGATCGTGACACCCATCGAGACCGAGCCGTGGGGCGAACGCTACTTCCAGACCGTCGACCCCAACGGCATCGTGATCCAGCTCGTGCAGTGGGTTTGAAAATATTCGCCGCCGATGTCGATTCCGCGTCGTCCCGTTCGAGGAGTAGATGAAAAACCCGCAGGCCGACGGTAAGCAGACCGTGATCGACGGGCCGTACACCGAGGCCAGGGAGATCGTCGGCGGATACCTGATGTTGCAGACCCGATCCGATGACGAAGCGGCCGAATGGGCGCGGAGGTTCCTGCGCGTGCACGGGCCGAAGTGGGATATCGAGGTCGAAATGCGACGCCCCGACCATCAGGAATGAGCTCCGGCCGGTCACCCGAGCAGCGGGCCCGCCAGGCCGTGGAAGCGGCCTGGCGGATCGAGTGGCCGCGGCTGGTCGCCGGCCCGACCCGCATGGTCGGCGATATCGGGCTGGCCGAGGAGGTCGCGTAGGGCGGGCGTATCTCGTCGCGAAATCCACGGTGGCGCAGCGCATCGTGCGCGCCAAACGCACCATCGCCGCCGAGCGGGTGCCCTTCGAGGTGCCCGCCGGTCCGGAGCTGGCGGCCCGCCTGGGCTCGGTGCTGGAGGTCATCGCCGCCGTGCACGCTCTGGCCCCGACCGCCGCCGACACCGATTGGCGGCGCATCGCCGGACTGTATGCCGCACTGTCCCAGCGCTTTCCGTCGCCGATCGTGGAGCTCAATCGCGCAGTCGCCGTGAGCAAGTTGCACGGCCCCGCCGCCGGACTGGAACTGGCGGACAAAGTCTCCGGTGAGCTCGACGGCTACCACCTCCTGCGCGAACGCGCATACCGCGCCGCCGGGCCCGGCTCGGGGGCGCCTCGTGCCTGATCCATCGTGGCGGGGAGCCGGGGCAGTCGCGGCGATCAGCACACCGGACTGCGCGTGCGGCAGGTCCCGCGGGTCGCGGTGGCAGCGCCTTCACCTGCGCGAACAGTTCGGAAGTCGGTTTCGCGACACGCCGCGCGGGTCCCCGGTCCGCCGGTGCGGGCGGCGTAGGGTCGCGGGTTGTTCTGTTAGTCGTGATTGCCAACGGATCGAATAAGTCGAAGCGTCGGGCAATCCGGGTGGGAGTACTCGGACTGCTCCTGGCCGCGGCAATGCCGGTGGTTACCGGTGTCAGCCCCGCGGCGCAGGCGGCTCCCGAAACGGATGCCGCGCTGCTGATAGACCTCTCGTCCAAAATCGTCGACGCGACACTGTCCTCCGGACTGGTGGATCTGGCCTTGATACCGGGGCTGACCATCGCTTCGAGTGTCATCGAACCATCGATGGTGTATCCCAAACCGGCGCTGAAGACCATGGCGCTGACCGTCGTTCCGCTCGATCAGTTCCCGGCGTTCGACCAGATCATCAGCCATGAGAGCAGTTGGCGGGTGTTCGCGGTCAATCCGTCCTCGGGTGCGTACGGGCTGGCCCAGGCGCTGCCCGCGCACAAGATGAGTTCCGAAGGCGTGGACTGGCTGGTCAACCCGATGACGCAATTGCGCTGGGCGTACCGCTACATGGTGCAGCGGTACGGCAGCCCCAACGCGGCCTGGGAGTTCTGGCAGGCCAACCACTGGTATTGATTCAGCGCAGCGCCGCGCGGAACACCTCGACGGCCGGAGTGGACGGGCGGCCCAGCAGCTTCTGCAAGTGGCCGCTGCTCACATCGAGCAGGCCGCCCTTGGCGACGGCCGCGTCCGCGTCGGCCAGGGCCGCGGCGAACCCCTCGGGCAGGCCCGCACCGACGAGCGCGGCGGCGTACTCGGCCTCCGGCAGATCCCGGTAACGCACCGGCTTACCGGCGGCATCCGAAATCGCCTGCGCGACTTCGGCATAGGTGAGCAGTGCGTCGCCGCCCAGTTCGTAGACCTGCCCGTCGTGACCGTCGGTGGTCAGCACGTTCGCGGCGACCTCGGCGTAGTCGGCGCGCGCCGCGCCCGCCACCTTGCCCGACCCGGCCGCGCCCGCGAAAACGCCGCTCTCGACGGCGTGCGCCAGCCCGTTGGCGTAGTTCTCCCAGTACCAGCCGTTGCGCAGCAGCACATACGGCACGGTCGCCTCCGCCAGCACCGCCTCGGTGCCCGCGTGCTCCTGAGCCAGGATCATCGGATTGCGATCGGCGACCGGAATGCTGGTGTACGCCAGCAACTCCACGCCCGCCCGCTCGGCGGCGCGAATCACATTGGTGTGCTGGGCGACTCGCGCCCCGAATTCGTTGCCGGAGACCAGCAGCACCCGGTCCACCCCCGCCAGCGCGCGATCCAGCGCCTCCGGATCGTCATAGCTCGCCTGCCGCACGTCCACGCCCTTCGCGGCCAGATCCGCCGCCTTCGCGGGATCACGAACCAGCGCGACCACCGGCCCCGCGTTCTTCTCCAACAGCGCCTCGACCACGAGACGCCCCAGCTGACCTGTGGCTCCGGTTACGGCGACGGTCATGACTTCCTCCAAGACTCCAGGGAATGAACTACTCGATCGGACTGTACTAACTAATAGTAAGCACACTCTATTCCGGAACCGCTACCCCGAAGTTAGGTAATCTCGATCCCATGAGCACGCGGCCCGCCGACCCGGTCGACACCGACGACCCCACCCTGGAAGCCGACGTCTTCGCCCGGAACTGCCAATCCCGCCCGGTCCTGCAAGACGTCGCCAGCCGCTGGGGCGTACTGGCCCTCGTCGCCCTGCGCGCGGGCCCCCACCGCTTCAGCGCCCTGCGCCGCCGCGTCGACGGCATCAGCGAACGCATGCTCTCCCAGACCCTGCAAACCCTGGAACGCGACGGCATGATCAATCGCGAAGTCCAGCAATCCATCCCGCCGCACGTCGAATACACCCTCACCGACCTGGGCGCGAAAGTAGCCGACCATCTCGAAGCCCTGATCGTGGTCCTCGAGAGCAATATCGGAACCATCAAAGCGGCCCAGGACGCGTACCACCGCGACTGAGCGGGACAACTCTCGTACTCTCGGGGCTTCGCCCCGAAACCCCGAGAACGGAGACGCCGCATGTCCACCGAGACCGATATACGTCACTTGGAGCGATGCCTCGAACTCGCGGCCGCAGCTCTGGACGCGGGCGACGAGCCCTTCGGCTCGGTACTGGTGGCGGCCGACGGCACCGTCCTCGCCGAGGACCGCAATCGCGTCGCGGGCGGCGACCACACCCGTCATCCGGAATTCGAACTGGCCCGCTGGGCCGCCGAGAACCTGACCCCGGCCGAACGCGCGACCGCCACGGTCTACACCTCCGGCGAACACTGCCCGATGTGCTCGGCCGCCCATGCCTGGGTCGGTCTCGGCCCCATCGTCTACGCGGCATCGACCGCGCAACTTTCCGCCTGGCTCGCCGAATTCGGTGTCTCCCCCGGGCCGGTGAATCCGCTGCCCATCCAGGCCGTGGCCCCGAATATCGCTGTCTCGGGCCCCTTCCCGGCCCTGACCGAGCAGGTCTACGCCCTGCACCGCCGTTTGCATCAGCCGGCCTGACGCCCGGCGGGTCCGGCAGCGGTCACCGTCTCACCCCATAGGATCCGGGGGTGGCTGCCCAACTCTCGTACCGGAGCTGGAAATACACTTCTCGCGCGATCGCCGGCGCGACCGCGATCCTCTGTCTGACCGTCCTCTGGGTCGAGCTGTCGAGAGAATCGGCCGGATCGCTTCCGCTCACCCTGCTGATGCTCGGCCTCACCGGCCTGCTCTGGCTGATAACCGCGGCAATAGGTGTGATCCGCTACCGAGCCTGGCTCCCGAGCCTGCTCGCCCCGCTGGTGGTGCTGCTGACCCTGGCCGTGACATGGTCCGGATTCCCGGCCCACTTCGGATGGACGCTGTCGCGGGACGCACTCGAACGCACGGCCGTAACCTGTAGTCCCACAACGGGAACCCGTGTGGGCGTCTACCGCGTCACCGCGATCGAGAAACGCCGGGACGGCTGCTTGATCCAGATCAGCGGCGGCTTCCCGACCCTCTCGGGGTTCGCCTATTTTCCGGGTGCCGCACCGCCGGCCGACGACGACGGCATCTCCTACGTGCGGATCGAAGGTCCCTGGTACCGCTTCGACGAATCCTTCTGAATCGGTGAGTCACGAAAACAGCCCGGTGCCAGCGGGTTTCGCTGGCACCGGGCCGTGAGCTCCGGGCCGCCGGATCAGAAGTTGATCATGTGGCCGGCGAGGCCGTGGATGGCTTCCTGGAGGGCTTCGCTCAACGTCGGGTGGGTGTGGACGTTGCGGGCCAGTTCGTTGACCGTGAGGTCCCACTTCTGGGCCAGGGTCAGCTCGGGCAGCAGCTCCGAGACGTCGGGGCCGATCAGGTGGCCGCCGATGAGCTCGCCGTACTTGGCATCGGAGATGAGCTTGACGAAGCCCTGGGCGTCGCCGAGGCCGTGCGCCTTGCCGTTCGCGGTGAACGGGAAGGTGGCGACCTTGACGTCGTAACCCTCGGCCCGGGCCTGCTCTTCGGTGAGACCGAAGGAGGCGACCTGCGGCTGGCAGAAGGTCGCGCGCGGCATCATGCGGTAGTCGCCCAGCGGCATGGTCTCCGCGCCCGCGATAGTCTCCGCGGCCACCACGCCCTGCGCCTCCGCGACGTGGGCGAGCTGGAGCTTCGCGGTGACGTCGCCGATGGCGTAGATGTTCGGGACATTGGTGCGCATGAAGTCGTCGATGGCGATGGCGCCGCGATCGGTCAGCTGCACGCCGGTCTTGTCCAGGCCGTAGCCGTCGATGCGGGGCGCGAAGCCGACGGCCTGAAGCACCTTGTCGACGGTGACGGTCTCGATGGACCCGCTCTTGTTGTCCTTGATGGCGACGGTGACCTTGGAGCCGTCGTCGTCGATGGACTGCACGGCCGCACCGGTGGTGATGGTGATGCCGAGCTTCTTGTAAGCCTTGGTGATCTCCTTGGAGACGTCGGCGTCCTCGTTCGGCAGTGCGCGGTCGAGGAATTCGACGATGCGGACGTCCACGCCGTAGTTCTTGAGGACGTAACCGAACTCCATGCCGATGGCGCCGGCGCCGACGATCAGGATCGAGCCGGGCAGGTCACGGGTGAGGATCTGCTCCTCGTAGGTGACCACGTTGGCCGAGAGCGAGGTGCCGGGCAGCAGCTTGGTGACGGTGCCGGTCGCGATGATCACGTTGTCGAACGTGATGGTCTCGGACCCGCCCTTGCTCAGCGCCACGGAGATGGTGTTGGCATCGACGAAGGTGCCCGCACCGTCGAACTCGTCGATCTTGTTCTTCTTCATCAGGAAGTGGACGCCCTTGACGCGGCCGTCCGCCACCTTGCGGCTGCGGTCGAACGCCGCGCCGAAGTCGAAGCTCGCCTGGCCGGAAATGCCGAAGGTCTTGGCTTCCTTGGTGAAAATATGGGCCAGTTCGGCGTTACGCAGCAGTGCCTTGGAGGGAATGCAGCCCACGTTCAGGCACACGCCACCCCAGTATTTCTGCTCGACGATCGCTGTTCGCAGGCCGAGTTGAGCGGCACGGATCGCGGCGACGTAACCGCCGGGACCAGCGCCGAGAACGACGACATCGTAGTGGGAAGTCACGGCACCGAGCCTAGCGCTGTTCCCGCGCGCTCACTCAGCCATCCCCCGCCTCGGTGAGAGCGCGAACACAGCGGGACTCAGGCTTGCCCGGTCTCGAACCGACTGATCAGTCCGTCGAACAGCGTGAACTCGGCTCCTAGTGCCAGACCTTGCGGGCGACCCGTGCGAAATTGCCGCCGAAGACCGCCTCGCGATCGGCCGCGGAGAAGCCGCGCTCGGCCAGTACCTCGTTCAGGCCGGGGAAGCCGGACAGTCCGAGAAAGTCCTCCGGGGGTGTCCATTGCAGTTGGCCGTAGCGGGTGTACTCCTCGGAGAAATTCTCCGGTGAGTCGGCGAGCATGGCATTGAATTCGTCGGCGTCGAAGGAGTAGTCCGAGCCGAACCCGATGTGCTCGATGCCGACCAGGTCCGCACCGTAGGCGATGTGATCGGCCATGGCGCGCACCCGCTCGGCGCCTTGGTGAGGTGCGTTGAAGCCCAGGAAGATCCCGACGCCATTGATGCCGATCACACCGCCGGTCTCGGCGCAGGCCCGGGCCTGATCATCGGTGATATTGCGCGGATGGGCGTGCAGGGCAGCGAAATTGGAGTGACTGTAGATCATCGGCACGGTGCTGACGCGGGCGATGTCCAACCCGGTCCGCACCGAGCAGTGCGAGCCGTCGGCGAACACCCCGACCTCGTTGAGCACCCGGATCAGGTCCCGCCCGTACCCGGTCAGCCCGGTGTCCTCGGTATCGAGGCAACCGCAGCCCGCCGCATTGGCGGTGTTGTAGGTCGGCAGCAGGGAACGCAGCCCGAGCGCGTGGAAGGCGTCCACATTGTCGAGATCACCGTCGAGCGGATTGGAATCCTCGAGGTCGAAGGCCAGCACGCTGGTGTCGTCGGCATAGTCCGTTCCCGGCTCCGGACAGGCGTCCTCGACGGTGGTCACCATGCGGAATCGCCCGTCCGCCAGCGCGTCCCGGGTGAATTGATCGGCCAGGGCGCGCGCGTCGGCGGCGGTATGCGGGGCGTACCCGATATTGATCGACAGGTACGAACCGAGCGGATATCGAGCCAGATCGCGAATATCGGCGGTGGGCAACAGCGGCGGGCAGCAGTGCTGCTCCCACAGCCGGGGCATGACGACCTCCGGAAGCGACAACCCGGACCTCCTCGCGGAATGAGCTTCGAATCCGCAATCGTACTGACCGGTGCGCGAACCGGCGTTCGGCTCGGGTGCGGTGGGTTCGCGACCGGCGAACGGGGTGCTGGGCAAGAATGTGGGCATGACCGGTGTTGGAGAGAGCGTGGCAGATCCGTACCTGTGGCTGGAAGAAGTGACGAGCGACCGCGCGCTGGATTGGGCGCGGGCGCACAATGCCGTGGTCGTCGAGCGGTTCGCCTCGTCGGACCGGTTCGGCGGGCTGGAGTCCCGCATCCTCGCCATGCTCGATACCGACACCCGCATCGCCTACCCGGGCCGGCGCGGCCGGTGGCTCTACAACTTCTGGCGTGACGCCGCGCATCCCAAGGGCCTGTGGCGGCGCACCACCTTCGCCGAATACGCGAAGGCGGATCCGGCGTGGGAGGTGCTGATCGACCTCGACGCGCTCGCGCTGCAAGAGGACGAGAACTGGGTGTGGGGCGGGGCCGCGGTATTGCGGCCGGAGCAGCGCCGGGCTTTGATCAGCCTGTCGCGCGGCGGCGCCGATGCCAAGGTGGTGCGCGAATTCGATATCGAGGCAAAGGCTTTCATCGAACCGGCGGACAATGGCTTCTATCTCCCCGAGGCGAAATCCGAGATCCGCTGGATCGACGACGACAATGTCTATGTCGGAACGGATTTCGGTGACGGCTCGCTGACCGATTCCGGATATCCGCGCATCGCCAAGCGCTGGCGGCGCGGAACCCCTTTGGCGGCAGCGGAAACCGTTTTCGAGGGTGAGATCTCCGATGTGGCGGTATCGGCCGGATACGACCGCACCCCCGGTTACGAACGGCATTTCGTGGGCCGCGCCACCGACTTCTTCAACGAAGAGGTCTACCTGCTGGAAGCCGACGGTTCGCTGCGCCATATCGACGTGCCCACCGACGCCTCCGAATCCTGGTACAAGGATTGGTTCCTGGTGCGGTTGAAGTCGCCGTGGGAGGTCGGCGGCAGCAACTATCCGGCGGGCGCGCTGCTGGGTATGAACTTCGAGGAATTCCTCGCGGGCGGACGGGATTTCGAGGTCCTGTTCACCCCGGACGCGCACACCTCGCTGCACGGTTACGGGTGGACCGAGAACCACCTGCTGCTCATCACCCTGGCCGATGTGCAGACCGAACTGCACGTGCTCACCCCGGGACCGGACGGCTGGGTGCGCGAGCCGCTGGCGGACGCGCCGCCGATGGCCACCACCAGCGTGATGAACCTCGATCCGCTCGAGGGTGGCGACGAATTCATGCTCTCCACCAGTGGTTTCACCAGTCCGACCACGCTGATGTCGGCGTCGGTGGGCGGGGCCACGGCGGTGCTGAAGCGCGAGCCCGAGTTCTTCGATGCCGAGGGTGTGGAGACCGAGCAGTTCTTCGCGCGGTCGGACGACGGAACCATGGTGCCGTACTTCGTGATCCGGCATCGCGATCGCAAGGGCGCGCCCGGGCCGACCATCATGTCGGGTTACGGCGGGTTCGAGGTCTCGCGCACGCCCGCCTACTCCGGGGCCTCCGGCATGGGCTGGCTGGAGCGTGGCGGCACCTGGGTGATGACGAACATCCGCGGCGGCGGCGAGTACGGGCCGGAGTGGCATACCTCCGTGCTGAAAGCGAACCGTCACAAGGCTTACGAGGACTTCGCGGCGATCGCCCGGGACCTGGTCGAGCGCGGCATCACCACCCACGATCAGCTGGGCGCGGTCGGCGGCAGCAATGGCGGTCTGCTCATGGGCGTCATGCTCACCCGGTACCCGGAACTCTTCGGGGCCATCGTCTGCCAGGTGCCCCTGCTCGATATGAAGCGCTATCACCTGCTGCTGGCCGGTGCGTCCTGGATCGCCGAGTACGGCGACCCGGACAAGCCGGAGGAGTGGGAGTTCATCTCCAAGTACTCCCCGTACCAGAACACCGACCCCGAGGCGAAGTACCCGCCGATCCTGCTCACCACTTCGACTCGCGACGACCGGGTGCACCCCGGTCACGCCCGGAAGATGGCCGCGCTCTTGGAGTCTCAGGGCCATCCGATCTGGTACCACGAGAACATCGAGGGCGGTCACGGCGGCGCCGCGGACAACAAGCAGTCGGCCTTCCAAGCCGCGCTGATCTACGAATTCTTCACGCAGACGCTGATCGACCGAACCACCCCCTGAACGACAAGCGCCCGCACGGGCACGATCGGCCCGCGAATCAGCGGTCCCGCAGCCACTTTTCGACATAGTCGAGGGTCGACTCGGGATCGCTGATCCACCCGTTGTGCCCCAGCGGAGCCGGGTTGTGCCAGGTGGTGATCCGCGCGTTGGGCAGTTTTTCCAGCAGCTGCCGGGCCGAATTCGGCGGCGTCAGCTCGTCGCCGGTCAGCGTGATCGACAGGACGGGCAGTTTCAGCCTCCCGATGCGCTCCTCGTAGTCGATATCGGCTCCGGCGGGCTGGAACTTGCCCGTGCGCGCCAAACGCGCCCAGTCGGCGATCAGCTGCTTGGACTGCCGGCCGAATCCCCCGGCGGGCAGGGTGTTCCCGGGCCAGAACCCGGCCAGGCTCGCGGTCAGCGAGATGGCCGCGCTGCCCAGCCGCAGTCCCGGCGCGGCCAGCCCGCGATAGCCGCGGTGATACGGCGTCCCGGAGGCGATCAGGATCAGCCCGCCCAGCCGCCCGCGAATCCGCGAGGCGTACATGACCCCCAGCTGCCCGCCCATGCTGTGCCCCAGCAGATACGGGGTGCTGTCGGGGAACCGTTCCCGCACCACCTCGAACATGGCCGGGAAATCCACCGCCACCAGTTCCTGATACCCGTGGGCGGAGGTGAGTTCCGCACCGCCGCCCCCGTTCCCGCGCAGCTCGAGCAGCGCCACGTCGAACCCGCGTGCGGCCAAGGGCAATCCGAACAGCGAGTAGTACTCCCCCGGCACGCCCAGCCCCGGCACCATCACCACCACCGGGCGCGGGGCATCGGGCGTGATCGGATGCCGGTGCGCCCCTTTGGCCGGAATAAGCCGGACCTTCACCGCGGTCCCGTCCGGCATCTGGATCGGCACAGTCTCCATCCGCCGCACGCTACCCGCCGGAACTGGTTCGCACCCGTCCCCGGGCAGGGGAAACGGGTGCGAATTCGCTGTGGTGGATGCCGGATTCGGCGAGGTTTTCAGGCGCTGACCGCGCCCATGATGATGCGGCGCAGGACGGCGATGACCTCGTCCAGCGGGGGCCGGGGTTCGGAGCCGCTCCAGGCGTCGACCACGTAGTTGACCGCGCCGATGATGGCTAGCACGCGCATTTCGTAATCCCCGGGCGGGATTTCGCCGTGCATGGCGGCGTCCTCGGCGGCGGAGGCGAGCAGCGCGCCCCAGGCCCGGCGCAGTTCCAGCCGGAACTTCTCGACCTTGGGGCCCGCGCCGACGACTTCGACGAGGGCGACTCTGGCTTTGCGTGGGTCGCGGCCGATCGACTCGATGTAGGCGCGGACCGCGGCGTCGATGACGTCCACGGCGCTGGCCTCGGATTGCTCGGCGATGGTGGCCGCCACCGCTTCCCGCGATTCCCGGTCGATCTGTTCGTAGAGTTCCAGCAGCAGCGATTCGCGACCGGTGAACTCCTCGTAGAACTGCCGTGAGGAGAGACCGGCGTCCTTGCAAATCGCGCCGACGGAGCTGTTGGCGTAGCCGTCTCGCGCGAACACCGTCAGCCCGGACTCCAGAAAACGCGCACGACGCTGCCGCTGCCGGTCTTCTACGGGCTGCCCGGCGTACATTCTTCCCGCGTTCGTTTCCTGTGACATTGCGCCAGACAATACCGAAGGGCCCGATCCCCTCGTCATGGATCGGGCCCTTCGTTTGTTCCTCCGACATACCGCGCGTTTGCCGAAAGATGGCTCAATGACTTCGGGTCCCGCGACGTACCCGGGACAGCGGGTATAGGCAGGGGAACTGTCCCGGGTTCGGAACGCGGGTCCGGGGGGAGACACGCGGTCCGATGTCGCAAAGACCCGAAAGTCACTGATCGTTTGCCGTTCCACACGATACAGAGCGGACGAACTGGACGGAATACTTTTCTAGGATATTTTTAGAACTTATTCCGCGAGTCGCCGCGACGCGCGTGGCGACCAGCCCCGGAACCACTCCCGTCCCCCGGACATGACAAAGGGCCCGACCCCCGTATCGGGGCCGGGCCCATCGCCACCAACTCCACTCCCGCGCAGCGGCCGAAAGGTGGCATCGCCGTGGCTACTTCGCCCGCGGACTCGTGAATCCGGCCGCGATCAGCTCGTGGACAACCCTTGTTGCAGCACGGCGCTCCGGTACCGCGCGTGCGATACCGGAGCGCCGGAAAATGGCTGGAAAGGTGTTTTCAGTCCGCGGCGGGCCGCGGGACCTCCGGTTCTCCGAGGGTGAGCATGAGCCGATTCGCCCAGGAGAACGAGGCCGTGGAGAGCACCAGATCGTGAATTTCGGTGTCGCCGAATCCGAGTGCGCGCAGCCGTTCCAGATGCGCCTGTTCCGCACGCGGCGGATTGGCCGCCAGCGCGTCCACGAAATCGATTACCGCATCCCACTTCTCATCGATCCGCACCCCGTTGCCCTCATCCAGCAAACGCTGCACATCGGCGCCGCGCTTGGACAGCGCGGTGGTGAATCGGGAATGCACCGACGCACAGTATTCACAGCCGTTATGGCGAGATGTGATGGTGGCGGCGAGTTCTCGTTCCGCGCGCCCCAGCCCGGTCCGGCCGTAGAAGATCTCTTTGTCGTTGGCGCTGCGATGCCTCAGCACTTCGGCATTGCGCGCCAGCAAACGGAAGTACGGCCCGATGCCGCGGTCACCCTCCAGCAACGGCCGCTGCGCCTCATCGGCGTCCGCCAGCCGGATGGGTTCCACCCACGGCACCCAATCCAGCTGCTCCTGGGTGAACCCCGTTGGCCGCCGGTCGATTTCGACGCTGCGCACCTCACTCATGCGATGCTCCGATCAGGCTGAGGCCGGCCAGCAGCCGGACCTGGTAGTGCACGAATCCGATGAGCTGGGCGACGGTCACGATGTCGCTCTCGGAAAGTCCGGCGGCGGTCAGTGCGTCGATATCGGCGCGGGTGACGGCGGCCGGGGCGCTGGTGACGCGGGCGGCGTGCCGCAGGATGGCGGCCAGCACCGGATCACCCGCCACCGGGGTGGTGCCGAGACCGGCGTAGTGCGCGGCCAATTCGGGCGCGCCCGCCAGTTCCGCGACGGCCACGGCGGCCGCGATCAAGCGTTCCCGGCCGACGGCGGCCGCACCGGGACCGTCGAAGAGCGCGTCGTAGACACCCTGGGTGTGCTCGACCACGGCGGGGCGCGCCTGCCGCAGTTCGCGCACCGCGGCCGCGCGGTCGCCCAGCACCGCGTCGATCACATCGGCGGGCCGAGCGCCCACCGGCCGCGTGAATGCGGTGGTCCCGGCCGCGCCGGTGTCGCCGGCCGGCGCGACGGCAGTCGTCTCGCTCACTGCTGGTTCCTTTCGTCGGCTCGCCAACCCAGTTGCGGCGCAACCTTGGTGGCGATGAGTTCGATGGAGCGCAGGGTCGCCGCATGGCCGGGATCGACCGGGTGCACCTGCACGATGAAATCGGTCGAGCGCAGCAGCGCGGTGTCGGCGGAGAGCTGCTCGGCCACTTCGTCGGGGGTGCCGAAGTAGGAGTCCCGCAGCACCTCCTCGACCGTGGTCGCCAGGTCCGGAACGTGGTTGCGGCGCAACTGTTCCAGGAACCGCTCCGCGCCGCGCTCGGCGAACTCGGCAGCCGCGTCATGGTCGTCGGCCACGAAAACGCCTCGGGAAGCGCCGATTCGGGGCTCCGCGCCCGCCGGCAAGGCCGCCAGGTACGCCTCCACCAACGGCTGCTGGATCTCCCACAGCGTGGCCTCGGCGTTCGCCGGATCACGCGGCTGCGCCTTGGACAGCAGCAAGCCGTCACCGGCCCGTCCCGCCCGCTCCGCACCGTTCGCCGAGAAGGTGGCCTGCCACAGCCGATGCCGAAGCCCGCCGGCCGGTGGGTTCAGGACGCGTCCGTCGACCAGCGGTGCACCATCCAGTGCCGCGACGACTTTCGCGAGCTTGTCCGCATAGATGTGTTGCCGATCCGCATCGCCGAGCCCGAACAGTTCGAAGGCATGCTTGGAACCGCCTGCCCCGAAACCCAATTCGAGGCGACCGCCGCTGAGCACATCCAGCACCGCCGCGTCCTCGGCCACCCGGACCGGATCCTCCAGCGCCAGCGTCACAATGGCCGTCCCCAGCCGCAACCGCGGATTGCGCGCCGCCGCATGCGCCAGGAACACGAACGGCGACGGCAACCCGCCCTCCGCCGGATCCAGGTGGTGCTGCGCCACCCACGCGGTGTCGTACCCGAGCTGTTCCGCCAGGTCGAACTGTTCGAGCGCCTCCCGATACACCTGCGCCGAGTCCTCGCTCGCATCGGCGCGCACCAGCCGGGTGAAGAACCCCAGCCGCCGGATCTCGGTGCCCTGCACACTCATACCGTCACCTTCCCCAGATACGCGTCCCGCACCGCCGGATCACCCACCAATTCCGCTGCCGGACCGTGCAATACGATCTTCCCGGTCCGCAGCACGTTCGCCGTGTGCGCGATGCTCAAGGCCAACTCCGCCTGCTGCTCCACGATCAGGATCGCCAGCCCGAGTTCCTTGTTCAGCCGCGCGATCTCGTCGAGCACGCGATCCACGAACAACGGCGACAACCCCATGGTCGGCTCGTCCATGCAGATCAACCGCGGCTTGCTCATCAGCGCTCGAGCAAAGGCCAGCATCTGCTGCTCCCCGCCCGATAATGTGCCCGCCCGCTGCTTGCGCCGCTCCGCCAATCGCGGGAAATGCTCGAACATCTCCGCCGCGCGCGCCCCCAGCACGGCGCGGCGTTCCTTCCGGATATACCCGCCCACATAGAGGTTCTCCTCCACGGTCATGGCCGGAAACACCCTGCGCGCCTCCGGCACCGACGCCAGCCCCGCCGCGATCCGCGCCGACGGCGGCGTCCTGCTCACATCCACCCCGTCGATCCGCACCGCGCCAGAGGTCGGCTTCAACAGCCCCAGCGCCGTTTTCATGGTGGTCGACTTGCCGGACGCATTGCCACCGAGCAACGACACGATCTCACCCGGGTGGACCTTCAGAGACACTTCATCAAGCGCCTTCGACGGCCCGTAATGCACCACGACGCGCTCGAATTCGAGCAGCGGCGTGGCCTCGTTCTCAGGCATCCGCCGTCACCTTCCCTGCGCTGCGCGCCGCCGAAGCGCCGCCCGTCCCAGCCCGGCCCGGAACTCCGCCCGCGCCGACATCCGCCGAAGGCGCGGTGACCCGGTCAGTCGAGGAATCGGCAGACCCATCCGCTCCGGCCAGGTCGTCCCCTTCCTCGCCGGCCGCGGGAGATGCCTCCGGCGCGGTGTGCCCCGCACGGCTGCGACCCAGATACGCCTCGATGACGCGTGGGTCGTTGAGCACTTCGTCCGGGGTGCCCTCGGCGATGACGCGGCCTTCGTCCAGCACCAGGACACGGTCGGAGAGATCGTGGACGATGTCCATCTTGTGCTCGACCAGCAGGACGGTCTGGCCCTGGGCCTTCAGTTCGGCCAGCTGCCTGCCGATTTCGGCGGTCTCGGTCTGGTTCATGCCGGCCGCTGGCTCGTCCAGGAGCAACAGGTCGGGTTCCAGGGCAAGGGCGCGGGCGATCTCCGTGCGGCGCCGGTTGGCGTAGGAGAGCGTGTACGCGGGGTTCTCGGCGCGCGGGGTCAGGCGCTCTTCGAAACGGGCCAGCTGGGCGTCGATGCGCGCCTCCGTGGCCTGGCGTTCGGCGCGCGCGGCCGGGGTCGGCACCAGGGCGACCGCCAGTTCCGCCAGCAGCGAGACCCAGCGCAGCACCGGCAGATTCGCCAGGGAGCGCAGGGGGCGCGCGGCCGTGAGAGTGGTCTGGAGGCCGACATCGACATTCTCGCGGACGGTCAGGTTGCCGAAGACGCGACCGTTCTGGAAGGTGCGCGCCAGACCGGCGGCGGCCGCGGCTTCGGGCTTGCCGGGGCGAATCCGCTTGCCGTGCACCGATACTTCACCGGCATCCGGTTTCAGGACGCCGGAGATGAGATTGATGGTGGTCGATTTTCCGGAACCGTTCGGGCCGATGATCGCGACGAATTCGCCGGGCGCGACGGTCAGGTCGATGCCGTCCACGGCGTGCACGCCGCCGAACGAGCGCCGTAGCCCGGTCACCTTCAGGACGGGTTCAGGCGTTGACGGGGACACGTTCCCTCCTCACCAGGATGCCCTGCGGGCGGAATCGCACCACGAGCAGCAAGACCAAGCCGTACAACACGATTCGCAGCTCGGGGGCGAGACGCAGCGCCTCGGGCGCGCCGATCAGAATCACCGCGCCGAGCACCGCGCCGTACGGCGACGCGGTCCCGCCGAGCACCAGAATGGTCACCACGAGCAGCGACATGGGCAGGTTGAAGACGGTGGGATCGATGTACGAGTACTGGTGCGCGAGCAGCGCCCCGCCGATCCCGGAGAAGAACGCCGCGATCGCGAAGGCCAGCGCCTTGTAGTCGCGCACCGGCACGCCCGCCGACCGGGCCGCCACCTCATCCGCGCCGATCGACTTCAGCACGGTCCCCAGCCGGGACCGCTGCACGCCCACGATCACCGCCAGCACGATCGCCAGCACCACCAGTTCCAGCTGGAATATCTGTGTGTGCGTGGTGAATTCGTAGCCGAAGAGCGAGGGCGCGGGGATTCCGAAGATGCCGTAGCTGCCGCGAGTGACCGGCTCCCAGTTGCGAATCAACGCCACCGTCACGATGCCGATTCCGAGGGTCGCGATCGCCACATAGTGCCCGCCCAGCCGCCACAGCGGCGCGGCCAGCACCGAAGACAGCACGGCCGCGACGATTCCCGCGAGCACGACGGCGGGCAGGAACGACCAGCCGTGCGAGGTGGTCAGCACAGCGGAGGTGTACGCCCCGATCGCGATCGGCCCCGCCTGCCCGATGGCCAGCTGCCCGGCCGATCCGGCCACCAGCGTCATGGACACCGCGATGATCGCGTACGCCACGATCTGCGTCCCGACCGAGATCCCGTAATCGTTGGATACCGCCGGAATCACCAGTCCCGCAACACCGAACGCGATCAGCGCATGCCACCAGCGCACCCGCAATTGCCGCCCCGAACCCAGGAACGTCCCCGTCAACGGCTCCGATTCGATGGCCGGCGGCCGGGCCAGCAGCCCGCCCGGCCGCAGCACCAGGAACACCACCAGCAGCCCGAAGGTGATCAGGTCCCGGTATCCGTCGCCGAAGGTGTAGACGCCGAACGCCTCCACCAGCCCGAGCACGAAACCACCCACCACGGCCCCGGGAATCGACCCGAGCCCGCCGATGGTGGCCGCCACGAACCCGGTCATGCCGACCACCCCGCCGCTGGTCGGCGAGATATTCGAGTTGTAGAGCCCGACGAAGATACCCGCCAGCCCGCCCAGCCCGGACGCGATGGCGAAGGCCAGCGACTGCACCCGCCCCACCCCGATGCCCATCTGCGCGGCGGCATCGGGATCCTGTGCGGTGGCGCGAATGGCCAGCCCGTGCCGGCTGTAGCGCAGGAACGCCCACAGCCCGGCCATCACGGCGATGGTGATGGCGAACATGGCCACGTCGGAGGTGCCGAACCGCACCCCACCGACCTGGAAGTTATTGGTGGACAACACCTGCGGGAACGGCCGGGTGTCCGGCCCGAACACGATGGCCACCACGTTCTCGATGATCAGCCCGACCGCCACCGTCGCCAGCAACGCCGCGATGGCGGGCGCGCGCCGCAGCGGCCGCACCGCCAGCACGTCGATGGCCACCCCGACCAGCGCGGTCGCCCCCACCACCAGGATCAGCGCCGCCCACAGCGGCAATCCGTGCTCGGCGATCAGCCACCAGCCGAACACCGACCCGAACGCGAAGATCGCCCCGTGCGCGAAGTTGATGACATTGCTGACGCCGAAGATCAGCGTGATGCCCACGGCAATGAGCGCGTACGCATTGCCGTGGACCAGACCCGCGATGAGCGTGTCGAACATCTACTTGTTCCCGGTGGGCACGAACTGCCCGTTCTTCAGCACCAGCTCGATCGGCTTCACACCGCTCGGACGCCGCGTGGTCTGATCGAAAGCGAAAGTGCCCAAGCCGATTCCGTCGAAGTCCTTGATCTCCCGCAGGCCCTTCAGGACGCCTTCACGGCTTGCCCCGCCCTGCTTGGCGGCCTTCACCAGCACATTGAGCGCGTCGTAGGCGTAGACGTTGAAGTCGCCCGGATCGGTGCCGAACTTGGCCTTGAACTTGCCGACGAACGCCTGGATCTTCGGGTTGGTATCCGATGCGGAGAAGACGCCGTTGACGATGTCGCCCTCGGCCGCGGTGCCCGCCAGCGAAATGAACTGCGGCGTGTTCTGCCCGCCGAAGAACTGGCCGCTGAAGCCCACATCCCGCAGCTGCTTCACCACGAGTGCGCCATCGGGCCCATAACCCAAGTGCACGAACGCATCCGGGTTGGCATCGCGCCCCTTGATCAGCACCGGCCGGAAGTCCTGCGAGTCCGGCAGGATCGGCGAGGAGTAGGCGATCTCGATGCCCTTCTCCTTCGCGTACTGCTCGAAGAACTTGAAAGCCTGCTTACCCCAGTCGGTTTCGAGGTACACCACGGAAACCTTCTTGGCTTTCGCCGACACCCACTGCGCATTGCGCTCCTGGAACACATCCAGGGTGATCGACGGGCTCCACGAATAGTCGCCGCCCTTGGTGAAATCGGTCGAGGAGTTGGTGAAGCCGTACTGCACCAGCTTGCCTCGGTTGTACACCGGCGACGCCGCGATCGAAGCGGGCGAGGAGAAGTCACCCAACTCCGCGATGATCGAGGAGTCCCCCACGAACTTGGTGGCGATCGGCACCGTCTGCTTCGGGTCGGATTGCGAATCCTCCCACTTCAATTCGACCTTCTTGCCGTCGATCCCGCCCGCCGCGTTGATCTCGTCCAACGCCAGGTCGAACCCCTGCTGCCAGAGCCGCCCGTACTCCGCCGAAGCCCCCGTCTTCGGGCCCGACACCCCGAAGTACACCGTCCCCTTGTCGCCGGACGTGCCGTTCGAGCACGCCGCGACCAGTCCCGCCACCAATGCCGCCGACGCGACACCCACCACCAGCCGGAGCCGACGCGACCCGGACCACTGCTTGCTCATCTTGTCCCTCTGTGACTCACCCGCGCGACGGCAGGGCATGAAAGCGCTTGCGATGCCCGGTCGGACACCGCCTGGTCGTCACCCGGGGCACCCCACCGCCGCGCGAGGGTTGCCGATCAGCGAGCCGGGGCTCGAACATGCTGATACTCGTGACCGTGCGGCAGAGAGTAATGAGAGGTCGGCGACATCGACACCGTTCGAATCACCCTGACGCCAAAGCCGGGTGCCGCGGTGCCGAACGCGCTGTCGCGCCGGGCTTTCAGTCGTTCAGATGGCCGGCCAGCCAGGCCGGGAATTCGGTGAGATCCCGCAACACCACATCGGCGCCCGCGGCCGACAGCTCCTCGGCGGAGTACGGGCCGGTCGTCACGGCCACCGCGACCGCACCGGCCGCCTTCGCACCGCGCACATCGCCGAGATGGTCGCCGACGAAGATCCGCGCGCCGTGCTCGCGCAGCACCACGCCCTTCTCCTCCGCCCACACCCCGCCGACGAGATCATCCACATCCATCCCCAGGTGATCCACATGCAGCTGGGCCTGCGGCTGGTTCTTGGCGGTGATCACCAGCACCTTGCCGCCGGCCTTGTGCACGGCCGCGAGCGCATCGTCCGCCCCGGGCAGATGCCGGCTCGGTTCGATGGCCAGGCCGGGGTACAGCTCGCGATAACGCGCGACCACCGCCGGAACCTGGTCTTCGGGAAACCAGTGCGCGGCCTCGATCTGCAAGGGCGGGCCGAGGCGCGAGACCGCCAGCGCGGAATCGATCGGCACGCCGGTCTCGGCCGCCACCGCATCCCAGACGGCGGCGATGCCCGGCCGGGAATCGATCAGGGTCATGTCCAGGTCGAAGCCGACCACCAGCCCGGTCGAATGATCAACAGCCACGGCTCGACCCTACGGACCGGGCGGAAAACCGGAGGCGGCAGGGCTCGGGCGCGAACTAGGCTCGCAGCCATGACGGATCGGGGCACGCTGTTCTGCGGTATCGAGCTCGGCGCACGGATCGAACGCGTCGAGACGGATCTGGTCGCCAAGGGTGCGGCGGCCGCGCACCTGCGCCGGGGAGACGGCAGCGGGTTCCTGATTCCGGTCGCGGGCGGGATGGCCAGCTACGCCGAACCCGGGTCACCGTTGAACAAGGTGGCGGGGCTCGGATTCGACGGCGTACCGAGCGAATCCGAGCTCGATGAGATCGAAACCCAGTTCGCGAAACGGGATACGCCCGTTCAGGTCGAGCTGTCGCATCTGGCCGACCCCGCCATCGGTGAGCTGCTCACCGGGCGCGGATACCGGTTGCTCGGCTACGAGAACGTGCTCGGCCTGGCCCTCGCCGGGTTCAGTGCGACTTCTCTGCCGGCCGATGTAGTCGTATCCCGCAGTGGCGAAAGCGAATTCGACACCTGGCTGGGTCTGGTCGCGGACGGGTTCTCCCACCCCGACACCCAGGGCCTCGCGTCTCATGAGGAGTTCCCGGCCGAGATCATCGCCAACGCGGTGCGCGACCTTGCCGGCGCCGCTGGAGTCCTCCACTATCTGGCCCACCACGACGGTGTTCCGGCCGGCGGCGCGAGCCTGCGCCTTGCCGAAGGCGTGGCCCAATTGACCGGGGCCGCAACGATTCCCGCGCATCGACGGCGCGGCGTGCAATCGGCGCTGCTCACCACCCGCCTGGCCGATGCCGTCGCCGCCGGCTGCGATATCGCCACCCTCACCACCCAGCCCGCCTCGAAATCTCAGCAGAATGCCCAGGCCAAGGGGTTCGCGCTGCTCTATCCGCGCGCCATGCTGGTCAAGTCCTGATCACCACGGCAGGCGATGAGCGGCAATGGGGCGCAACTGTTCCCGCAGCTGCTCTCCTGCGGTCCCGAAGAGCTGCTCATCGGTGTCGACGGCGACCCTGATCGCCTTGCGGGCCAGAGCCTTTCCCGCATCGGTGACCTCGACCCGCAGTATCCGGGCGTTCCCCGGATCGGTATGCCGCAGCAGCAGTCCCCGCTCCTCGAGCGCGCGAATCACCTTGGACGCCATCATCCGATCGGCCCCCGACATATCGGCGATCTGCTGCTGGGTCGGCAATTCACCCTGCCGCCCCAGCCACCCCGCCGATGCCAGCAGATTGAACTGCGTCGGGGTGAGCCCGAGCGGCCGCAAATTACGTTCCAGCGTCGCCCGCCACTCCAATGCGGCGTGATGCAGCCAGAACCCCGGACTCATGAGCGGCCCGCGCGGAGTCGCCACTGATTCACCCACGCCGCAGCGCCTCCCGCTCCAGTGCCGCGAACGTCAGCGGCATGTCGGCCCGCATCCCCTTCTCCCAGATCAACCGGAACAGCGGCCCCATCGGCCCGTGCACCTCCACCTGCTCCGCCACCCGCACGGTGCCATCCCCCAGCGGCTCATAGGTCCGGTGCCCGCGCAGCTTCCCGAACGGCAACCCCGCCTCGCTGGTCCAGGATTCGCCCGGCACCACGGCGGTGATCGTGAACGGTCCTGCCGGGGCGCCCTTCGGCTTCACCCACCCCTTGGTTCCCGCCGCGAACTCACCGTCGATCCGCGACTTCTCCTCGTGCGGATCCCACTCCGCCCAGCGCGCCACATCCGTGGCCACCGCCCAGATCTTCTCGACATCGCCCTTGATCACGGCCTGCTCGGAGAACGAGTACATCATGGCTACCTGCCCGAATCGGAACGAAATGTTGTTGCAGCAACAGTAACCGTAGTCGCGACAACAATCAATCCCAACGGAAGGTGGGAACCGGCTGCGGTATCGGGCGAGAGGCCGCCACAGCCGGTTCCCACATTCAGTTTTCGCCGACGATCACGGGGCGGCGGCGTAGCCGAGCGGGCGCGTGGTGAAGGTGCCACGTCCCTGCGTGCGGCTGCGCAAACGGGTTGCGTAGCCGAACAATTCGGCCAGCGGCACGGCGGCCGTGACGACCACCGTGCCGGTACGGGTCGCCGAACCGGAGACCCGGCCGCGCCGGGCGGCCAGGTCACCCAGCACCGCGCCGACATACTCCTCCGGGACGGTGACGGTCAGTTCCACCACCGGCTCCAGCGTCGTCATCGCACTGGCGCGCAAGGCATCCCGGAGACCGAGCCGAGCCGCCGTGCGGAAGGCCAGCTCCGAGGAGTCCTTGCTGTGCGTCGCGCCGTCGACCAGCGTCACGCGCAGCCCGGTCACCGGATGACCCGCCAACGGACCCGCTGCCAGCGCATCGCGGCAACCGGCCTCCACGGCGCGCACGAACTCCGCCGGAACCCGGCCGCCGACGACCGTCGAGGCGAACTCGAAACCGACTGCGGCAGAGCCGTAGCCTCCACCCCCGGCACCCGCGGCTGCGGCTGCGGCTGCGGGGGTAGCTGCGGCTGCGGTGGTAGCTGCGGCTGCGGTGGTAGCTGCCGCTGCGGTGGTAGCTGCGGGTGCGGTGGTAGCTGCGGTGGCGGCTGCGGTGGTGGTGGTGGTGGCTGTGGTGGCGGTGCCGGTGCCGGTGCCGGTGGGCGCACCGTCGCGCCGCCCAGCACCAGACCCGTCGGCAACCTCCGCCCGCGACTCGACACCATCGAGCGGCCGCACATCGAGCACGATGTGCGCCCACTGCCCGGACCCGCCGTCCTGCTTGACGTGCCGGTAGGTGAACCCGGTGACGCCGCGCAGCACGGTCTCACGGTAGGCGACCTGCGGTTTGCCGACCGTCACCAGGAGTCCGCGCTCCAGGCGCAGCTTCTCCACCACCACCTCCAGGTGCAGCTCGCCCAGCCCGGCCAGCAGGGTCTGGCCCGTCTCGGGGTCCGTGCGAACCACCAAGGACGGGTCCTCTTCCACCAGCCGGGACAGCGCCACGGCCAGCTTCTCCGCGTCGGCATTGTTCCGTGCCTCGACCGCCACCGAAATCACCGGTTCCGTCGGGTTCGGCGGCTCCAGCAGTACCGGAGCGTCCGGCGCGCACAGCGTCGAACCGACGCGGGCCTGCTTCGGCCCGATCAGCGCGACGATATCGCCCGCCTGCGCCACCTCCAGTTCCTCGTGCCGATCCGCCTGCACGCGCAGGATGCGGCCGACCCGCTCGCGGCGGCCCGGGCCCGCGTCCAGCACGGCGTCGCCCTTGCGCAGTTCGCCCGCGTACAGGCGCACGAAGGTGAGCCGGCCGGTGGGCGCGACATGCACCTTGAACACCAGTGCCGCAAGCGATTCCGCGGCATCGGGCGTGCGGTCGGCTACCGGTGGACGATCCAGCGGCGAGGGCAGGTAGGTGGTGACGGCATCCAGCAGCGGTTCGATGCCGACATTGCGGTAGGCCGCACCGCACAGCACCACAACCGCTTCCCCCGAGAGGGTCAGCGCGCGCAATGCGGCGGCGAGCGTTTCCGCGGACAGCTCGGAACGTTCGCAGAACTCCTCGAACGCGACGGAGTCACGTTCGGCCACAGCCTCTTCCAGCTCATGACGACGCTGCCGGGCGAGTTCGGTGAGCGGCTCCGGAATAGGCAGCTCGGCCGGGCCGTCCTGCCCTGCCGCCCAGACCAGTGCACGCATGCCCACCAGATCCACCACCCCGGTGAACTCGCCTTCGCTGCCGATCGGCAACTGGGTGAGCAACGGAACCGGGTGCAACCGTTCGCGAATCGACGCCACGGCCGCGTCCAGATCCGCACCCGCGCGATCCATCTTGTTGACGAACGCGATGCGCGGCACGGCATACCGGTCCGCCCGGCGCCACACCGATTCGCTCTGCGGCTCCACGCCCGCGACGGCATCGAAAACCGCTACGGCACCGTCTAATACGCGCAGGGACCGTTCGACCTCGTCGGAGAAGTCGACGTGCCCCGGTGTATCGATGACGGTGAGCCGGTGGCCGTTCCATTCGCAGCTCACGGCCGCCGCGAAAATGGTGATGCCGCGATCGCGTTCCTGCGGATCGAAATCGGTGACGGTGGTGCCGTCGTGCACCTCGCCCCGCTTGTGGATCATGCCGGTGAGGTACAGCATCCGCTCGGTGACGGTGGTTTTGCCCGCGTCCACGTGCGCGAGGATGCCGAGATTACGAACGGCGGCAAGGGATTGTCGAGAATTGTTGGTACGCACGGTCATATGTCCTTCGTGCTGATCTTGGACAGAACAGCGCGATTCCCGGACCGGGAATTACGGGGTCGAACAGGTCCGGGTACTCAGTACCGGCCGCGCAGCCGGCACCGAGCCGGCGAAGACACCAGGATCACCTCGAAGCGAGGGCGAGCCACGACAGTAGCGTACGAACGCATGACCGGCTCCCTTCCTGAGGTCCCCAAGGTAGCAGTCGGGCCGGGATCAAGTCACCGGGATTTTCCGCGAAAGCACCCCGCGGGCAAGCGATCGCCTCGATCAGCCGATGAGGAGCGCACCCGACAGAAGTACCGCCATCACGAGAAGCGCACCTTCGACCCAAGTCAGGCGGCGATGCGGGGTGTCGGCGGCTTTCAGCATGCGATAGCCGAGCGCCAGGCCGATGGTGAGCGCCAGCAGGTGGCCGACATTGGTGAAGGTGCGGCCGGAGAGGACGGCGTCGACCGCCAGCGCGGACCAGCCTGCTGCCCAGAGGAATCGGAAATCGCTGGGGAGGGAGGCGACGAGTGCGCCGACCAAAGCCATAGCGCCGTAGCTGATTCCGACGTCCTCGGCGAGGGTGATGCTGTGCGGCAGCCAATCCTCGTGGACGCCGATCCAAAGGCCGGCGGCGACCAGCAGCGTGGCGCCGATGTGGCCGGCGAGAAAGACGGCGAGCAGCCTGCGACCGCCGAATCGCAACTCGGACAAGGCGAGCAGAGCGCCGAACATGAGCAGCACACCCCAGGCGACCGTGCCGCCGCCGATGATCAGCGCGCTGGAGAAGAGGGTGCCGAGGTGGCCGCGGAGCAGGTTGTGCAGGTTCGTGCTCGCGTGCAGAACGACTTTGGTTTCGGCGGAATCGCTCAGGACGGTGAGCAGGATCGTGGAGAGTGCGAGGAGCAGCAGGTAACCGAGCGTCACCCGCAACCTGGGCCGGGCCGTACCCGGCTCTCGCACAGCCGAATCCATGAACTGCACAACGGCGACGCGCGCACGGCTTGTTCCCTGCCACGCCGGTTTGTGCCCGGAAACGCAGAAACCCCCTGACCGAAGTCAGGGGGTTTCGCGAAGGATGTTCCGGCGGTGTCCTACTCTCCCACACCCTGTCGAGTGCAGTACCATCGGCGCAGGTGGCCTTAGCTTCCGGGTTCGGAATGGGACCGGGCGTTTCCCCACCGCTATAGCCGCCGTAACTCTATGAAACTAGACACAGAGAGCCAGATCGCTTGGGTGTAAACCCAATTGGTCT
>NZ_BDBK01000001.1 GCF_001612945.1 Nocardia inohanensis NBRC 100128 | reverse complement strand
AACAACCCCGCCAGCTCGGACGGGAACTCCGACTCGATCAACACCTGGTAGCGGCGCATATCGATGATGTGATCGACATGCTCGATATCGACCGGGCACTGCTCCACACACGCACCACAGGTCGTGCACGACCACAACACCTCGGGATCGATGATGCCGCCGGAGTTACCTTCCGAAGGCGCGACGAGCGGCCGCTCCCCTTCCGCGCGTTCGGATTCCGACAGCTTGCCCAGCTTCTTCTCGTCGCCGCCGGCGAGCAGGTACGGCGCTTTGGCATAGGTGTGATCACGCAATGAAGTAATAAGCAGCTTGGGAGACAACGGCTTTCCGGTATTCCACGCCGGGCACTGACTCTGACACCTTCCGCACTCGGTGCAGGTAGTGAAGTCCAGCAACGCCTTCCAAGTGAAGTCCTCGACCTTTCCCGCCCCGAACGCATCGACATCGGGATCGGCGCTCTCCAAATCCAGCACCTTGCCACCGGACATCAACGGCTTGGCCGCTCCGAGCGCAACCCCGCCATCATCCTCACGCTTGAAGTAGATATTGAAGAACGCCGAAATCCGATGCCACGCAACACCCCAAGTCAGATATCGGCCGATGAGATACAGGAACACCCCGCCCGCAAGCATTTTGACGAGTGCGAAGCCCGACATCAACACCGGACTGGCCGGAAGCAACCGCGCCACCTGCATGGTGATCAGATCCGAAGCCATGTGCCCACCACCGTAAGTGGCGATCCGCCCGGCCTTGACCAGCACATCACCGACACCGTGAGTAACCACGATCGCCTCGATGACGTACGCGGCCCGGAAGTTGGACCCGGCAAACCGCGACAGCCGCTCCGGCCTGCGCGGATGATTCAACTGCCGAATGGTGATCAGCACCGCGATCCCGACGATCGTCGTAACACTGAGAACCTCCTCCAGCAGGTGATACCCGAAGGTGTCGCTCACCACCGGCCACCCGAACTCCGGATCGAAAGTCTGCCCATACGACTCGAAGTAGAACACCATCCCCAGCAGGAACCCGACCATAACCAGCCAGTGCGCCCACCCCACACTCCGGAACTTGTTCATCCGCGTATGCGCAACCACCTCGACCACAACGGTTTTCACGCGCGGCACCACCGGCCGCAACCGCGACCCATCCCGCTGCCCGGCCCGAAAGACCCGAACCATCCGCCCCACCCCGCCGAAAAAAGTCCCCCAGCAGAACAAGGTGATGATCGATCCAATAATCCCCAGCGTGATCGTCACAGCATTCAACGCCATACCCCCGTACACGAAATGCACTGAGCGGCACCACTATCCATTGTTACCCGCCAGTAACTTACCTGTCCGATGTCAAGCTATCATCGAATCGAAGACGGCGGAAGACCACTGCCCGACCCACCTCAACCGGAAAATACGGTCGCTGCCCACGGCGCCGCGACTCTAAAGTCGCGGCGTGGTCGAGGACCGATCGATCGCGGGGTGCCCGGATGCGCTCGGCTTCGGCCACCCGTGCACGAGAATCACGGGTCGCGGCGGAGCGTGAACGCATATTCCACTGCGCCAGAACTTCTGAAGAGCCGGGAAACCCCGGCCTCCACACGTATCGCTGTACGCAGATGCCTACGCGAACTACGCACTCCCCGCGCATTGACGTGGGCCCGAGCGAACGCGAACTTTGACGACGCCGTCGGATCCACCGCGCTGTCCTTGTTCGCCGGTCTCGCCGAAACATCCGATGCCCCAAGGTTGCTCGAGTTCCTGACCGAAGCCGTGCGCTGCGGCAACGACTACATCTATGACCAATGCGAGCTGGTCACCGCGCTAGGCCGCTTGAATCATTCGGCCGGAGCCACGACCGTCGACCAGATCTTCGAGGACACCGTCTACTCGTACCTCCGGCGGCTTTGCGCGGTCTCTTTGAGCCGTTCGACGCCGAATTTCGCCCACACCCGCGCAATCGAATGCCTCGACGATTGCGAGTCCGGTGCGCGGCCACTCACCGGATCATGCAGGTCAGCTAGCGGCTTTACAGAGCAAGATAAGTATTTGCTACGTATTTTCCCGGTCGCGCGGCAACCATCTCACGAGAGAAGCTGTTGGCACACCGGAAGCCGGCGCTCGACACAACGGAGTGCCGCAGTGGATATCAATGACGCTGTCCACGCAGCATCGGCTCCGGTCACCTGGTTGTCGCGTTGAGCTCACGCGAACAACCACCCGAGGCCGGGTCTGCCCCAGCGACGATCCGAGGCGCGCGAGAGCGGGCTCGCGCGCGCTTCGATTGGGCGGATCTCCTGCTCCGAGGCCGGCACGGTTTCGTGCGCGGTGTCGTCGTTAATCCCAACGCGCCCAGGATATTCCGTCACAGGTTCCTCTCCGAGCTCTCATGCGAGCCGTCTGCGATCAACGTACTACGCTTCGTAGTATTAGCGCCAGAGGCGCTTTCACGTCGTGAGGATTGCGGCACGCGAGAGTCGCGGTATCGATCGAACGACCGGTGAGGCTGTTGGGCGTTCGATTGTTCTGGGCGGGGGCGGTGTCATCGCGCCGATGGCGGACGGTTTTCCGCCGACGATTCGGCCGAGATGCTGATCGACGCGGGCTGGTCTTCAGTCAAGGGTTGACGCGCAGGAAGCCGCGGTCGATCAGGTGGTCGAGGTGGCTGTCGATCAGGGCGGGTGTCATTGGCGGGCAGGCGATTCCGGAGCCGGAGAGGGCGTTGCGGGCGTTGGTGTCGTTCCAGTCGTTCGACAGGTCGCCGATCATCTGGCTCAGGATGAGCGCGCGGGCCATGCCGATGTCGGTGCCGGCGGCCTCGGCCAACCGGGCGAGGAAGTGCTGCGGTTCGGTGACCTCGACGGGAAAACCGTTGATACGCAAGCGATCCAGTACGGTGCCCATGTCGATGGCGGTTTGGTTGACCAGGTGATGCACCGGTACGCGGCCAGCGGGCGGGGCGCCGACCGTATGCGCGATGGCGGCGGCGACGAAATCGGCGGGGACCAGGCTCACGACCGCGTCGGCGATCGGCGGAGCCAGGCCGAGGCGCGCGATGGCGCGCACGAAGGTCCAGAAGGCATCGTCGGTGCCGGTGGCGCCGGTCGTCGAGCCGCCGCAGATGCGATCGGGGCGGTGGATGACCGCCGGCAGACCGCGTGCGGCCGCCTGCGACACCAGCACTTCGGAGACCCATTTACTGAGCACGTACCCGTCCACACTGCCGGGACGGCTGGGCACGATCTCCCGGGCCGGACCGTGCTGGCGCGTCGCGACCGAGGTGGTCGAGACGAGATGCATTGGAATAGCGGCGGTTTCGCAAGCCAGCCGTAGCATCGACATCGTGCCGACCACGTTGGCGGCACGCAGCCGCGTATAGGATTCGGCGTGATTGACCCGCGCCCCGTTGTGCACGATGGCATCGGTCGTGGCGGCCAGGCGCTCGTACTCGGCAAGGGTGAGACCGAGCCGCGGCATCGCGAGATCCCCGGGCACCACCTCGACGGACCGCATGATCGATTCACTCCATAACCGATGCCGCCGCAACGCCTCCTCCACCCGCCGCCGCGCCATCGCCGGCGAGGGCGCCCGCACCAGACACCGCACCCGCACCCCGAGCCGGCTCACCAGCTCATGCACCAGATACGCACCGAGGAATCCGGTAGCACCGGTGAGCAACACCGTCTCGATCTCACCCGATCGCGACTCCCCCGGCTCCAACTCCACATCCAGCACCGCATCCGCGAACGCGTGCCGCGTCACCGCCGAATCGCGCAGCCGCCCCAGATCCGGCCCGCCCAACTCCTCCAGCGACTTGGGCCGATCCAAAAGCCCCGCCCTGATCCGGCTCCCGCCAACAAGCATGCGCCGATGCTATGTACGGCCGAACCTCGAGCGGCAGACCCCGATTCCTCCACCCAAGAGATGACCGGCTTTCACCGATCAAGCGACGATGCGGACCGCGTAGGGCATGATGCCGTCCTCGCGGACCGGCGAAACCCGAACTACCTCACCGGATTGCGGGGCTTCGACCATTTTGCCGTTGCCCATGTAGAGAGCTACGTGCTGGCTGCCGCCGGGGCCCCAGAAGAGCATGTCGCCGCGTTCGCGTTCGGAGACGGGGACGCGGGTGCCCATGGTGTATTGGTAGCCGCTGTAGTGCGGGAGGGAGACTCCGATGCCGGCGAAGGCGTAGATCATCAGGCCGGAGCAGTCGAAGCCGGATTTGGCGTAGTCGCCGTAGGAGTCGGCGACGCCGCCGTCGCGGATACCGAGGGTGGGGCCGGATTCGTCGCCGCCGCCCCAGGCGTAGTCCTCGCCGAGCTGGGACATGGCGCGGTCCACGACCACTTCGATCAGTTGGGAGCGGGAGCCGGAGGGGCGGGTGGCCTGCTGGCCGGAGCGGGAGGGGGCGGGGGAATTGTCGATGAGGGAGTGCGGACGGTGGCCGGCGGCGGCATCGGTGGCCAGGCCGTTGGCGCGATGGTCGGCGTTGACGCGGGCGGCGGCCTCGGAGGCGGCGGCGCGGGCGGCGGCTTCGTCGCGGCGGCGCTGCTCGTCCCAGGCCAGGTAGGCGTCGCGCTGGGATTGCAGGCCGGTGACGGCGGCGCGGGCGGCGTCGAGGCGCTGCTGGGCCGAATCGCGTTGGGAGACCAGGTTGTTGCGCAGGGAGGCCTGCTGGGCCAGTTCGGCTTGGGCGGTGGTGACAGCGTTCTGGGCTTCGGTCTTCTTCGATTCGGCGTCGGCCGCGGCGGCATCGGCGCTCTGCTGGGCCTGGCGGGCGGTGGCGGTCTTGTTGGCCTGGTCGACCTGGGCGCGGCGCAGCCCGTTCACCACCTGCTGCTGGTTCAGGGACTTGATGGTGAGGATCTGGGCGCGGTCCAGGGCGATCTCGGGGGTCGGGGCGGCCAGGTAGTTGACCAGCGAGTTGGAGCCGGGGCGCAGGTAGACCTGGGTGACGTACCTGTCGAAATCGCCGTGGGCGGCATCGACTTTGGTGCCGGCGTCGGTGAGATCGGCTTGGCATTGCGCCACGGCGCGGCGGGCGGCGTCGGCGGCATCGCGGGCGATCTGGAGATCGGCGAGGGCCTTGTTGACGGCTTCGCGGCGGATGGCGACGGCATCGTCCAGGAGGCGCAATTGCTGTTCGGCCGAGGCGACCTGGTTGATGAGCGCCCCGACCTGGCCCACGCCCGCGTCCACTTGCGCACCGGCGTCGGCGATCTCGCTGTCGCTCGGGTTGGGTGGGGGCGGCGCCGCATGCCCGGTGCCGATGCCGACCGCGAGTACGGTCAGCGCGACCAGCAACTCTGTGGCGACATGCACCGGGCGCGTCCACGCCTTCGCCGGTCGTCGCATCACACCTCCCTGGAGTCCCATCCGGCACTTCATCCCCAACCGTGCCATCGCGAAACCGTACGTCACTTCGATTAGCGGTTGGCTCAGCCACGCGGCAATGACAAACGTGTAATTCACACGTTGCTGACAATTTGCCTGATCAGGCGGTTGATCCCGACAAAAACGAAACGCCGAACTGCCGGAAGGTTTTCCGGCGGTTCGGCGTGTTCAGGACGAGAGGGGCAGCGATCGGTGCTTCAGCCGACCGGGGTGAGCGGCCGCTCGGCGGGCGGATCGGACTTGGCGCGCTTGGACTTGACCACATACAGCCCGCCGATGACCGCGATCAGACCCGCCAGCACGATCAGCGTGATGACCGTCCAGGAAATCCCCTCGGGCTGCTCGAGCCGGTCGACGAAGACCCGCGCCGCCTCCTCGGTGTGCTCGGGCCCGCGGTACTTGGCCTTGTCCTCGGCCCACTCCAGGCGCGCCCGGGTGAAGGTGTCGCTGTAGGTGCCGATCCAATCGTCGGAGAGCACCAGCACCGTGCCGTGCTGCTGCGTCCCCACCTCGGTGGCGAGATCGCGCAGATTCGCCTCGATACCGGGATTGCCCTGCACCACAATGATGTTCAGGTCGATGCCGTGATCTCGCGCGTCGGCGGCGATGGCCGCCAGCCCATCCTGCTCGCGCCCCTTGGGCGCGGCGACATGATTGTCGGCCAGATCCAGGCGGATCGACTTCAGGTCGGTGTTCGGCGGTAGCTCCGCCTTCAGCGGAGTGAAAACCGAGTTGCGCGAGACGGTCACGAACGCACAGTACGCGACCGCTTGTCACATCACCTCACCACGGCACGCCGTAAGCTGCTTGCGATGCCCGGGGACCTCCCCGATGCGTTCACAGGACAAGCGTACTGTTAGGGTTGGAAACCGGACGAGGCCCGCGCCTCGACGAGCCATCGGCACAGCCCCGCCGGTGGCCCCCATTCACAGACGAGTGGAGCTGAACGTGACGAGTATCGATACCTTCGGCGCCAAAGGCACCCTCGAGGTCGGAAGCAACTCTTACGAGATCTTCCGCCTCGCGGCCGTGCCCGGCACCGAGAAGCTGCCCTACGCCCTGAAGGTGCTGGCGGAGAACCTGCTTCGCACCGAAGACGGCGCGAACATCACCGCCGACCAGATCCGCGCCCTGGCCAACTGGGACCCGAACGCCCAGCCGGACACCGAGATCCAGTTCACGCCCGCCCGCGTGATCATGCAGGACTTCACCGGCGTGCCCTGCATCGTCGACCTCGCCACCATGCGCGAGGCCGTCACCACCCTCGGCGGCGACCCGAACAAGGTCAACCCGCTCTCCCCCGCCGACATGGTCATCGACCACTCGGTCATCCTCGACGTCTTCGGCCGCGCCGATGCCCTCGAGCGCAACGTCGACCTGGAGTACCAGCGCAACGGCGAGCGCTACCAGTTCCTGCGCTGGGGCCAGGGCGCCTTCGACGACTTCAAGGTCGTCCCGCCGGGCGTCGGCATCGTGCACCAGGTGAACATCGAATACCTGGCCCCCACCGTCATGGTCCGCAACGGCCAGGCCTACCCCGACACCTGCGTCGGCACCGACTCGCACACCACCATGGTCAACGGCCTGGGCGTGCTGGGCTGGGGCGTCGGCGGCATCGAGGCCGAGGCCGCCATGCTGGGCCAGCCGGTCTCCATGCTGATCCCGCGCGTCGTCGGCTTCAAGCTGACCGGTGAGATCAAGCCCGGCGTCACCGCCACCGACGTGGTGCTCACCGTCACCGACATGCTGCGCAAGCACGGTGTGGTCGGCAAGTTCGTCGAGTTCTACGGCAAGGGCGTCGCCGAGGTGCCGCTGGCCAACCGCGCCACCCTGGGCAACATGTCCCCCGAATTCGGCTCCACCGCCGCGATCTTCCCGATCGACGAGGAGACCATCAACTACCTGCGCCTCACCGGCCGCAGCGACGAGCAGCTCGCGCTGGTCGAGGCGTACGCCAAGGAACAGGGTCTGTGGCACGACGCCGACAAGGAGCCGCAGTACTCGGAGTACCTGGAGCTGGACCTGGGCACCGTGGTGCCGTCCATCGCCGGCCCGAAGCGCCCGCAGGACCGAATCCTGTTGTCGGAGAGCAAGGAAGCCTTCCGTAAGGACATCCTGAGCTACACCGGCGACGCCACCCCGCACACCCAGCTGGACGAGGCCATCGCCGAATCCTTCCCGGCCAGCGACCCGGCCGAACTGGACTTCGCCGACGACGCCGTGCAGGTGCAGTCGGCCGCGAACGGCGCCAAGGGCCGTCCGTCCAAGCCGGTCACGGTCAAGAGCGCCGAGCGCGGTGACTTCGTCCTCGATCACGGCGCCGTCGTGGTCGCGGGTATCACCTCCTGCACCAACACCTCCAACCCGTCGGTCATGCTGGGCGCGGCCCTGCTGGCCCGCAACGCGGTGGAGAAGGGCCTGTCCTCCAAGCCGTGGGTGAAGACCAACATGGCCCCGGGCTCGCAGGTCGTCGCCGACTACTACGAGAAGGCCGGCCTGTGGCCGTACCTCGAGAAGCTCGGCTTCTACGTGGGTGGCTTCGGCTGCACCACCTGCATCGGCAACACCGGCCCGCTGCCCGAGGAGATCTCGGCCGCGATCAACGACAACGACCTCTCGGTCACCGCCGTGCTGTCGGGCAACCGTAACTTCGAGGGTCGTATCTCCCCCGATGTGAAGATGAACTACCTGGCCTCCCCGCCGCTGGTCATCGCCTACGCCCTGGCCGGCACCATGGACTTCGACTTCGAGACCGACGCCCTGGGTCAGGACACCGACGGCAACGACGTCTTCCTGAAGGACATCTGGCCGTCCGCGCAGGAGATCGACGACACCATCAAGTCGGCGATCAGCCGGGACATGTTCACCAAGTCCTACGCCACCGTGTTCGACGGTGACGAGCGCTGGCAGGGCCTGAACACCCCCGAGGGCGACACCTTCGCGTGGGACGAGAACTCGACCTACGTCCGCAAGGCGCCGTACTTCGACGGCATGCAGATGGAGCCGACCCCGGTCAGCGACATCAAGGGCGCTCGCGTGCTGGCGCTGCTGGGCGACTCGGTCACCACCGACCACATCTCCCCCGCCGGTCCGATCAAGCCGGGCACCCCGGCCGCGCAGTACCTGGACGCGCACGGCGTGGAGCGCAAGGACTACAACTCGCTCGGTTCGCGTCGTGGCAACCACGAGGTCATGATCCGCGGCACCTTCGCCAACATCCGGCTGCGCAACCAGCTGCTCGATGACGTCTCGGGTGGTTACACCCGCGACTTCACCCAGCCCGGTGGCCCGCAGGCGTTCATCTACGACGCCTCGCAGAACTACCAGGCCGCGGGCATCCCGCTGGTCGTGCTGGGCGGCAAGGAGTACGGCTCGGGTTCCTCGCGTGACTGGGCCGCCAAGGGCACCAGCCTGCTGGGCGTCAAGGCCGTCATCGTCGAATCGTTCGAGCGCATCCACCGCTCCAACCTGATCGGCATGGGCGTCGTCCCGCTCCAGTTCCCGGCCGGCCAGTCGGCCGCGTCGCTGGGCCTGGACGGCACCGAAACCTTCGACATCGAGGGCATCACCAAGCTGAACGAGGGTGTGACTCCGAAGACTCTGAAGGTGACCGCCACCAAGGAAAACGGCGAGAAGATCGAGTTCGACGCGGTCGTCCGCATCGACACCCCCGGTGAGGCCGACTACTACCGCAACGGTGGCATCCTCCAGTTCGTGCTGCGCAACATGATTCGCGGCTAGGATGTCCGCCACTCGGCTGTGAAGGGCTGTTTCACCGCCGAGTTGTGGTGGCGGGCACCGGTTTTCACCGTTGCCCGCCGCGCGATCCGCCCGGATCGCTTCGCTCGTCGCTAGTGCGGGATCTCCGTCCCGGTCGCAAGATCGGTATGGAGATCCCGCACAACACGTTTCGGAGGAGTCCAGTGCCCAAGGTCAGTGACGACCACCTCGCCGCCCGGCGCAGCCAGATCCTCGACGGAGCCCGTAGCTGCTTCGCCGAGTTCGGCTACGAGGGCGCGACCGTGCGTCGCCTCGAAGAGGCCACCGGCCTGTCCCGCGGCGCGATCTTCCATCACTTCCGTGACAAGGACGCGCTGTTCCTCGCGCTGGCCCAGGAGGACGCCGGGCGGATGGCCGAGGTCGCCGCCAATCAGGGTCTGATCCAGGTCATGCGCGATATGCTCGCCCACCCCGAGGACTTCGACTGGCTGGGCACCCGCCTGGAGATCGCCCGCCGGCTGCGCAACGACCCCGATTTCCGGGCCAATTGGGAAGAGCGCTCGGTCGAGTTGACCGCCGCCACCGTCGCCCGCCTGGAGCGCCGCAAGGCCGCCGGGGCGCTGCGTGACGATGTGCCGACCGAGGTGCTGCTGGGCTACCTCGATCTCGTACTCGACGGTTTGATCGCCCGGATCGCCTCCGGGCACGCCAACGACAACCTCGAAGCCGTCCTCGATCTGGTCGAGGCTTCGGTCCGCCGCAAGCAGTAGCGCTCAAGCCTCCAGGTCCGCCAGCAGGATTCTCGCGATCCGGTCGAGGTCCTTGCGATCCTGTGCGGACAGCACCGACAGCAGCCGGGTCTCGTTCTCGGTGTGCTCGGTGATCACCAGATCGATGAGCTCGAGGCCGCGGTCGGTCAGACCCACCTTCACCGCCCGCCGGTCCCCCGCGTCGGCGATCCGGCGCACCAGGCCCGCCGATTCGAGCCGGTCCAGCCGACCGGTCATGCCCGCGCGCGAGAGCATCAGGGTATCCGCGAGCACCGACGGGTTGAGTTCGTAGGGGTTTCCCGAACGGCGTAGTGCCGCAATCACATCGAACTCGCCGCGCTGCAATCCGTGTGCGGTGAACACCTGCTCGACCCGGCGTCCCGCCACGATGGAGAGCCGGCCCAGGCGGCCGATGATGCCCATCGCCTCGAGGTCGAGGTCCGGTCGTTCCCGATGCCACTGTGCCGCGATGACGTCCACCGCGTCCTCTTTCATCTCACCCATGGACAGGATTCTATTCGCTGCTATATAGTTCGGTAGCGAATTATAAATCACCGAATAGTTCGGAGCTTGCCATGAACACCACGTCGCGACCGGTCATCATCCGTCAGCCGCAGGAGGGCGAGGTGCTGGTGACACCCGACGTCACCATGCGACTGCTGATCGACGCCGGCGAGGCGCACGGCGCGGTCAGCACCCTCGAGGTCACCATGAAGCAGGGCGCCGACGGGGCCGCGCCGCACTTCCACACCCGCTCCGACGAACTGTTCTACGTCGCGGACGGCGAATTGCAGCTGCTGGCCGGGGATGAGATCGTCACGGTCGGGGCAGGCGGGTCGATCATCGTGCCCAAGCTGATGCCGCACGCCTTCGGCGCCACCCCGGACAGCGGCGCGCGCATCATGATCGCCCTGATGCCCGGCGTCGAGCGCTTCGGCTACTTCCGGCTGCTGGATCGAATCTCCAAGGGCGAAGCCGACTTCACCGAGCTGGCGCAGGCCGGCGAAGACTACGACAACCATTTCGTGGACCGCCAGGATTGGTGGGCCGAGCGCAATGCCGGCCGCCGCTGAGACCGACCGGTCACGTCAGCCCGGCTAATGGACCGCCGCCCGGCGCTCGGGTGAATAGCTCGGCAATCGCCACGAATGTGCGGTAGACCACGCCGTATACCGGATGAAGAGGGTTCCGGTGGTGGTTGTCCGTTATATGGCTTTCTCCGTTCCCGTCACCGTCCGCGGCTATGAGCTCGACATCAACGGCCATCTGAACCAGGCCGTCTACCTCCAGTACGCCGAGCACGCCCGGTGGGAGTTGTTGCGGGCGGCGGGCATCCAGGAGGAGAAGATGATCGCCTCGGGGATCGGGCCGATCGTGCTGGAGAACAACATCAAGTACTTCCGTGAGCTGCACGGCGGCGACGAAGTCACGGTGAGCTGCGAGTTCGAGTGGGCGGGCGGCAAGGTTTTCAAGATGCGCCAGTTCGTCACCAAGCTGGACGGGACGGTGTCCGCGCAGATCGACGTGGTCGGGGGCGTGATGGATCTGAAGGCCCGCAAACTTGTTGCGGATCCGGGCGCGGCAATGCGCGAGATCGCCGAATCGCCCGAGGTACTCGGTCTCTGAGCAGTCGCTGACCGCCTGCGGGTACACCCCCGCGCGCGGCGAAAATCTTTAGGCCCAAGTGGATTCCGCGCGCCCGGCAAAGTTTGCCGGGCGCGCGGAAATCTTTCGATGCGGACCGATCCACGGGCCGCGCGGGATATGATTCAGATCACGCTCGGCCCCGCAGCAAATCCCGAGCAGATCGGAGTTCAGCATGACCGGCGCCCTCCACCGCAGCACTTCGGCCCCGCTCGGGGCCACCGCGCCACCGCTATCCGGCTACCTTGTAGCAGCCACCGATCGTCATGTCAGTGTGCGCGTCTCCGACGGCACCTGGACCTTCCGGTGGAGCGATATCGTCGATGTCACCGACTGGGATATTGCGGTGGCGCAGGGCTCTTGCGAGGGCCGTCCGGTGCTGGTGCGGGTGCGTGACGGCGTCACAGCCGATTTCACGCAGCGCCGTCGCATCGAGCGGACCGAGCGCCCGCTGACCCTGCCCCAGCAGTACTCCCCCGCCCGCGGCGACGACGAATTGCGGCGGCTCACCGAAATCTGGGCCCGCGGACTCGAACTCGCGCCCGCACCCGGCATCGGCGGGGCCACCATGACCTGCTGCCAGACCCGCTCACACAACGGCAGCGACGACGGCGTCGCCTGCGACAGCCTGGATTGACGGTTCCACGCATGACCCCCCGCAGCACGGGGTCGGTGCTCATCGTCACCGAAGCCGAAGACCTGCATGGCGACGCGCTCGCCGCCACCCTGCGGAAACACCACGCGCACACCGCGATTCGCCTCGATATGCGCGACTTCCCGCGCGAGCACGGCACTTTCCGGCTCGGCCGCGACGGCACCGCCCGTTCCCTGTCCCATGTGCTGGGCCTGGACGACGTCACCTCGGTCTGGTGGCGGCGCCCCCATCCGTGTGTGGTCCCGGCGAGCGCGCGCGCCGAGGACGACGCCTACCGCCGCGCCGAATGCGACGGGTTCCTCCAGGGCCTGCTGTGGTCCATGCCGGCGCTGTGGGTCAACGATCCCGGGGCCGATCGCACCGCCAGCCGTAAGATCGTGCAGCTGGAGACGGCCCATCGCGCCGGTTTCGCGGTGCCGGAGACCCTCATCACCAATGATCCGGACGAGGCGCTGGGCTTCATCGAATCCCGGCCCGGCCCAGTGGTTTACAAGCGCACCGGTACCGGGCGCGGCGCGTTCACCGAGACGCGCATCGTGACGGCGGCGGATCTGCCCCGGTTGACGACGATCAGCGATTCGCCCACCATCTTCCAGGATTACGTGCACGCCGAATGCGATCTGCGCATCGTGTGGGTGGACGGCATCGAGTGGGTGGTGCGCATCGACTCGCAATCCGGTGTGGGGCGGGTGGATTCGCGCCTGGACACCACGGTGGCGTTCACCGCCGACCGCTTGCCCGCGTCGGTGAGCAAGTCCCTGACCACGCTGATGGGCGCGCTGGGGCTGGCTTTCGGCGTGCTGGATCTGCGGGTCGGCCGGGACGGCGAGTTCTGGTTCCTGGAGGTGAACCCGCAGGGCCAGTTCGCCTACCTGGAGATCAAGACCGGGCTGCCGATCTTCGAGAGCCTGTCGAACCTGCTGGTGTACGGCGACGGCACCGTCAACGGTCGCTGACCGGCGACGCAGCCGGGCCGGATGCTTGCGGGCGAACCGCAGCGCTACCGGCCGGAGCCGTACGAAATCGCAAGTGGTCGAGCGGCTTTCACCGCTCGACCGGCGACTATCACCCCCAGGTTATTTGCTGGTGGCCTTACCGGCTTTACGCCGATTCGCGCCACCCCGGCTCCGGAGTTGCACATGCGACTCCACTAGCACGTTGTGGATGAAGCCGTACGAACGCCCGGTTTCCCGAGCCAGCGAGCGAATACTCGCGCCCGCCTCGTACTGCTTCTTGAGCTGGGATTGCAAGCGGTCCCGAGACTTTCCGGTGACGCGCGTGCCCTTACCCAATGCGGCTTTACCCTGTGCGGGCCTGTCACTCATGACTTCCTCCGAGTCGCCGTGGGCGCCTCATTCCAGGTTAGAGACTCGAGCGGCCGTGATCAATGAATCGGTGTGATCGGAATCACGCAATCTCGACAGATCGGTCAATCCGCACCGAATTCGGCCGCGCGACAGACCGAACGGTCGAAACCTGTTGGGTATCAAACCGTCTGGAATGGCGCGTGGATCTCGTTGCGGGGCTTCGATTCCCGCGACTCGGAGGGAGCCGGACCGCGCTCAGGCCAGCTGGATGAGCTCCAGATAATCCTGCGACCAGTGATCTTCGGTGCCGTCCGGGAGCATGATGACGCGCTCGGGGTTCAGCGCCTCGGCCGCGCCGGGATCGTGCGTCACCAGCACGACAGCGCCGGCGTAGGACCGCAGCGCATCGAGGACCTGCTCGCGCGAGACCGGGTCCAGGTTGTTGGTCGGCTCGTCGAGCAGCAGCACGTTCGCCGCGGAGGACACCAGGCCGGCCAGCGCCAGACGGGTCTTCTCACCGCCGGAGAGCGTGCCCGCGGGCTGCTCCAGCTGCGGGCCGGAGAACATGAACGCGCCCAGCAGGCTGCGCAGCTCCTGCTCGCCGGCGTCGGGGGCGGCGTGGCGGATGTTCTCCCACACCGTCGCATTGTCGTCGAGGGTGTCGTGCTCCTGCGCGAAATAGCCGACCTTCAAACCGTATCCGGGTTCGATGCCGCCGGCGGTGAGCTGTTCGACACCGGCCAGCAGGCGCAGCAGCGTCGTCTTACCCGCGCCGTTGAGGCCGAGCACCACCACCCGACTGCCCTTGTCGATGGCCAGGTCCACGCCCGCGAAGATCTCCAGCGAGCCGTACATCTTGGTGAGGTTCTTGGCCATCAGCGGCGTCTTGCCGCAGGAGGCGGGCTCCGGGAAGCGGATCCGCGCCACCCGGTCCGACACGCGGATCTCGTCGACCTCCGACAGCATGCGCTCGGCTCGCTTGAGCATGTTCTGTGCCGCAACGGCTTTGGTGGCCTTGGCGCCCATCTTGGCGGCCTGCACCTTGAGCGCGCTCGCCTTCTTCTCGGCATTGGCGCGTTCGCGGCGGCGGCGCTGTTCGTCGGTGGCGCGGGCGTCGAGGTACTTGTGCCAGGTCATGTTGTAGATGTCGGCCTCGCCGCGCACCGCGTCCAGGAACCAGACCTTGTTCACCACGTCGGCCAGCAGGTCCACATCGTGCGAGATCACGATGAGCCCGCCGTCGTGGTTCTGGAGGAACCCGCGCAGCCAGGTGATGGAGTCGGCGTCGAGGTGGTTGGTGGGCTCGTCCAGCAGCAGCACGGTGTCGGATTTGCCGCCGCTGCCGTCGGAGGCCGCGAAAAGGATGCGCGCCAACTCGATTCGGCGCCGCTGACCGCCCGAGAGGGTGCGCAGCGCCTGCCCCAGCACCCGATCCGGCAGCCCCAGGCTGTTGCAGATGCGCGCCGCCTCGCTCTCGGCGACATACCCGCCCAGCGCCGAGAACCGATCCTCGAGCTGCCCGTACTTGCGGATCGCCTTGTCCCGGGCGGCCTCGTCGGCCACCTCGGCCATCAGCGCCTGCTGCTTCTCCATCTCCCGCAGCAGCGTGTCCAGTCCGCGCGCCGACAGCACCCGATCGCGCCCGAGTACGTCGAGATTGCCTTCCTTGGGATCCTGCGGCAAATACCCGATTTCCCCCGACCGGATGACCTTGCCCGCGTAAGGTTCACCCTCACCGGCCAGAATCCGCAACGTGGTGGTCTTGCCCGCGCCGTTCCGACCGACCAGCCCGATCCGGTCACCGGCCTGTACCCGCAACGCCGAACCGGGCGCCGTCAGCAGGGTGCGGACTCCGGCCCGGACCTCCAGGTCGGTCGCGGTGATCACAAAAGTCTCCTCGGTAAGAGCGGCTGCCAGGCAATAACTGAGCGATTGTGCGTCGCTGAACACACAAGAAGCACCGATTTTACTTCAACCCCCAGCGGACGCCGAGGTCAGGGGCGCAGGATCACACCCGGCCGCCGCACACCGAGCCGTCAGCGCCCCGCATCATTGAAACCGCGCCGACAGCCGGGGATGTTCCAGCACCACGCGAAACGCCCTGCTGTCACCCGAAAACGCCCGCACGCGCACCGGTCAGCGCCAGCTGGACGGCTTTCTCCGCGATCGTGCCGGTCAGCTGCTCGCGAGTTATCAAGGCACGGAAGTAGATCGGTGCGACAACGGCTTTCACCAGCTCGGCGGCATCGACGCCGGGCGGGAGTTCGCCCCGGTCCACCGCCCGCGCCACCACCGGCAGGGCCTGCCGGATGCGGTCGCGGAAGATGTGCCGCACGGCGTCCGGCGGCCGCGCGGACCCGGTGCGTTCCGCGAGCAGCACGGCCAGAACCGCCTGTCTCCCGGGGCTTTTCACCCATTCGACCAGCCCGCGCGCCAGTTCCCGCAGATCGTCTTCGATCGAACCGGTGTCGGGAATCCTCATATCCGCGGAGACGGTTTCGCCCAGGGCATCGGCGATCGACGCGTCGCGATCCGCCCCCTGGACGTCCGGTTCACCTTTCACACCGCTCTCATGCAGGTGAACGGACCGGTCATGCAAGCCCTCATGGCCCTGACCATCCTCAGCACCTCGGCCCTGGCGGTGCGGTCCACCGGCCAGGTACGGGCGCTGGCCGCCCTCGCCGTCGCCTCGTTCCTCATCACCCGTCTCGGCAATGTCCCCATCAACCAGCACATCAAGGTCTGGGCGGTGAGTGGCGCCCCGAGCGACTACGCCGAGATGCTGCGCCATTGGGAGCAGTTCCACTTCGCCCGAACCGCTTGCGCGCTGGCCGCTTTCCTGGCGGCGGTCATCGCCGTGATCCGGTCCGGGGATGCGGGCATCGGGCGCGGGGACGACTATCAGCCGGGCGAAGCCGCTGCGTGATCGGAGGACGGGCGGAGAATCGACGCCGCCACCGAATCGACATACCACTCTTCGAATTGGCTGGTGCTCCAACCGCGTTGCCGTACCAGCCAGTCGAAGTTGCGGAGGTCCATGGCCAGCCACAGGACGTCGACGACCATCTCCGACGAGTAGTCCTCGCGCAGTTCGCCGGTGGTGGCCAGTTCGGCGGCGAACATCGACATCCCGTTTCGCCGTTCGGTGACGTTCTTCTCCCAGATGGCGGCCGCGTCACGGTCCACGGCGGCCGCGCCGGCGACCGCGAGCATGACGTCGTGCTGGCGGGAAAGGGTGAGGACGAGATGGGACGCGTAACGCGCCAGCTTGGCGCGGGCGGTGCCGAGGGCCCGGATATCGGCTACGAACTGCCGCTGAGCCAGAGCGACCGGTTCGTCGTCGCCCGCGATGGTGAGATCCACCAATTCGGAGAGCAGGGTCTGCTTGTTTCCGAAGATCTTGTACACCGTCTGGACCGATACGCCCGCTTCGGCCGCGATCGCCGCGAGGGTGGTGCCGCCGTAACCGGACGCCACGAAGAGCTTTCGGGCCCCCTCAAGAACCGCCAGCCGGGTCTGTCGCGCCTGGTCCTGGCGGTGCACGGATTCATATCGCCTCTTGACAACCACTTCGGTAGTGTAATCATATATTGGATAGAGTTCTCCTCTACCGAAAGTAGGCCCTCGATGACGCGCGATTCTCTTGCCGAACGCGGCGCCCGCGTCGTATTCATTCCGCCTCCGCTGTACTACGCCGCCGCCCTGGCCGGCGGGGCGCTGCTCGACCAGGTCATCGCCCTGCCGGTCGGCGGTCGGCCCGCGACCGCGATCATCGGAGGCGTGGCGGCCGCGCTGGGATTGGCGTTCACCTTCTCCGGAGTCGCCGCGGTGATCCGCCACCGCACCACGATCGTTCCGCACCGACCGGTCGCGCATCTGATCACGACCGGCGTCTACCGCCTCTCCCGCAACCCGATGTACACCGGGCTGGCCGTCGCGGTCACCGGCTGCGCGCTACTGATGGGCACCTGGTGGCCGATACTGCTGCTACCGGTCACACTGGTACTGATCACTTTCCTGGTAATCCGGCCCGAAGAGCGTTACCTGACAGCACGATTCGACCGCGAGTACCTCGACTATCGCACTGCCGTCCGGCGCTGGATCTGACTCCGCCCCACCATGCTCATCGGTTTTCGAACTCGTCGCCGCCCGGCCGCCGCTTGTTGTACGCGTTCAATGCGCTGGCACCCAGTTTCCGGGCCGCCTGCTGTGCCTGCTTGCTGGCATCGGAGGCGGCCGCCTGCCGGGCCGCGGCCACGCCGCGCCGGCCCGCGTCCTGGGCGCGATCGAGCAGTTGCCTGGCCTGCTCGGACTCGCGCAACTGCTGCAATGCGGCCGGGTCGCCCAGTTGCGCCGCGGTGGAACGCATCGCCTGCGTGACCTGTTGCGCCTGTACGTATCCGGTCTGCGCGCGGTCGATCCCGCGCTGCACCACGGCATTGTCCTTGGCCGCCGCCCACGACCGCTCATACAGCCCGGCCGGCAGCACCACGGTTCCCGCGATCCGGTCCGACAGGGACCGGCCGCGAGCCAGCAGCACGGCGTTGACCAGCAGCACCACCACGGCGGCCAGCCACAGCACGAAGGAGAGTGCGAACTCCCCTTCCAGCAGCGCGATGCACGCCACCGAGTACAGCCCGACATCGATCACCGTGCTCACGGTGGCCCGCACCATCGAGCGCCGGATATCCAGTGCGCGTTCGGGTTCGAACCGCGGTCCTACTCGCAGATCGAGCAGCATCTGCCCCGCCGTCCGGTCCTTCCATGCCAGGCTCACGAAGCGGTACGCGCCGGCGATCAGGATCAGCGCCGCGAACGCCTCGATGACATCGGAGAGCACCTGATCGACGACGTCCCGACCGAACGCCTTCCCCGCGCCGCCCCAGTCGCCGTGCGCGCCGAGCACATCCCACGCGCCCGTCTGCGCCAGATCCGGGACGCTGGTCAGGTAGTCGGCGATCCGATAGTGCGTCACCCAGGTCAGGATCGCCGCCACGCCCAGCAGGATCGCGAAGTCGATTGCCCAGCCCGCCACCTGCCGGCCGAACGGCGCCGCTCCGAACGAATTTCGTGAATCAGCCATGGATCCGCACTCTCCCCTGTGGCCCCGGACGACCGAAAGCCGCTGCGGCCAGCCTAGATCCACCGGCGCGGGGATGGAACGGCTGTCATTCCCTCGGATGACAGCCGGGATGAGCACCCGGCCTCATCGGCTCGGTGTCACGGTGCGCCGTTCGACCTCACGCAGCAGGGCGTGAACGCGAGGGTCCGCGGTGAGGGCGGAATCCAGGACGGTATTGATCAGGCCGCGCAGCAGGGCGTAGGGCTGCCAGCCCGCGGGGGCGATGGTGCGGGCCGCGCGGCGTTCGATGCCGTCGGCGATGGTGCGGGCGGCCTGGGCGGCGGTGATGCGCAGGTTCAGCGGCCAGGGCAGCAGGTTGTCGAGGCGGCGGCCGATGTCGTTGTCGTCGAGGGTGTTCCGGGTCATGGCGGTGTCGACGATGCCGAAATAGGCGATGCCCGCCGTGGCGCTGTGCGGTGCGAGTTCCACTCGCAGGGCGCGGCCGAGTTGTTCCACACCGGCTTTGCTGATCATGTAGGGCGCGCCGCCCATGCCGGGAGCGAATGCGGCGCAGGAGGATACGACCACGACGTGGCCGCGGGCGCGGATCACGTGGTCGAGGGCGGGCTGCACGGTGTTGAAGACGCCGGTGAGGTTGATGTCGATGACCCGGTCGAAGGCGCGGGCGTCGATGGTGCGCAGGGTGGCCGGTGCGGGGACCACACCGGCGTTGGCGACCACGACGTCCAGTTGCCCGAATCGGTTGACGACCTGGTCGATGGCTGCCGACATCGCCGCGCGGTCGGCGACGTCGGCGGCGATCGCAAAAGCGCGCTCCCCCAGCTGTTTCGCGGCGGATTCGGCAGCGGCCGGGTCGATGTCGAGGACGGCGATCTCGGCTCCGCGCCGGTGCAACAGGCCGGCCAATTCGCGGCCGATGCCCTGGCCCGCGCCGGTGATGAGGACGACACGGTTCCGGATGGGGTAGGGCGGTTTCGTCATGCCCATCAGTTGCTCATTTCATAGGACGCGGCATCGAATCGCCTGGTGCGTCTGCGGTATTCGAAGCTCCAGTTGGGGTACAGCCCGGCATTGCGGCCGTCGGGGGTGGTGTAGTAGCTCTGGCAGCCGCCGGTGAGCCAGACGCTGGTGGAGCTGCGGCGCGCCATTTCGGACAAGAACGCGTCCTGGACCCGGCGGCGTAGTTCGATGCGGCGGGTTCCGTTGTCGCGCAGAGTTTTCACGGCATCCACGATGTAGGCGATCTGGGATTCGATCATGTAGATGGCGGATTGGTTACCGGCCGCGCCGAAGGGGCCGAGGGTGCAGAAGAAGTTGGGGAATCCGGCGATGGTCGCGCCGAGGTAGCTCTGCGGGTGTTCGCGGTACAGGTCGGCGATGGAGCGGCCGTGACGGCCTTTGAAGCGTTCGAAAGCGGTGGGGATGGCGGTGAAGCCGGTGCCGAAGATGATGGTGTCGACCTCGTGCTCGGTGCCGTCGCGCAGCAGGATCGAGTGCGCCCGGACCTCGGCGATGCCCTGCGTCACGACCTCGACATTGGGTTGATCCAGTGCGGGCAGGTACGCATCGGAGAAGATGGCGCGTTTGCACCCGATCACATAGTCCGGTGTCAGGGTGTCGCGCAGACGCGCATCGCGGACCTGACGTAGCAGCTGCCACCGTCCCAGCGCCTCGTAGGGGTGCCGGAAACGCTGGTCCACCAGGGAGATCAGGCCGAAGCCCTCGATCGCCGCGTACCAGCCGCCGCGGATCGCCTTCTGGGTGAGCGGGACCCGGCGCAGCAGGAATCGCTCCAGGCTGGAGGTGGCGCGGTCCAGGCGCGGCACGATCCAGGGCGCGGAGCGCTGGAACAACAGCAGGTTGCCGACCCGCGGCTGAATCTCGGGTACGAACTGCACCGCGGAGGCCCCGGTGCCGATCACCGCCACTCGTTCCCCGGTCAGGTCGTGCTCGTGGTCCCAGTGCAGGGAGTGAAAGCTCTTGCCTTGGAAGGACTCCAGGCCGGGCAGGTTCGGGTATTTCGCGTCGGCGAAGACTCCGGTCGCCGAGATCAGGATGTCGGCGGTGAGATGCCCGCCCGCATACTCGATCTCCCATACCGTTCGGTCGTCGTCCCAGTGGGCATCCAGGACCTCGGCTCCGAATCGAATGTGCCGCACCACATCGTGTTCGGTCGCCACCCGCCGCAGGTACGAAAGTATCTCGGGCTGCGTCCCGTACGTGCGCGACCAGTCCGGATTGGGCGCGAACGAGTAGCTGTACAGCTGTGACGGCACATCGCAGGCACACCCGGGGTAGGTGTTGGCCTGCCAGGTGCCGCCCAGATCGGCGGCGCGTTCCAGGATCACCAGATCGTGAAATCCGGCCTCGCGCAGCTTGATCGCGAGGCCGATGCCGCCGAATCCGGCGCCGACGACCACGATGTGGGCATGCTCGGTACTACCAGGCATCAGTCAGTTCTCCAGGGAATGATCAGAGATCGAGGACGAGGCCGTCGCCCGCGGCGCGGGACACGCAGATCAGCATCTGCTCGGCTCGTTCGGATTCGGTGAGCGCGCGATCGCGATGTTCGACGGCGCCCGCCAGCACCCGCACCTTGCAGGTACCGCAGAACCCCTGCTGGCAGGAGTATCCGATATCGGGCAGCCGCCGCCGGATCGCCGCGAGCGCGGTCTCCTCGGGTCCGACCCGGACGGTGGTCCCGCTGCGCGCGAGGGTGATGTCGAAGGCGGTCCCATCGGTCACCGGCGGCGCCGAGAACCGTTCGGTGTGCAGCGAACCGGTCGGATCCAGCCGGAACCGGCAGCGCTGCGCCGCCGCCAGCATGGGCGGAGGGCCGCAGACATACACGGCCGCACCGGGTTCCGCACTCGCGATCAGTTCGGCGATATCGCTGATCCCGTATTCGTCGTCGGGCCGGATCTCCGCGCCGGGCAGCTCGTGCAGGAACGGCATGGAGGCCCGCGATCGCCCCAGGTACACCAGCCGTCCGCGGGCCCCGGCGGCCTGCGCCATCGGCAGGATCGGCGTGATCCCGATGCCGCCCGCGAGGAACAGGTAGGACGGCGCGTCGACGAGGGCGAAGGCATTGCGCGGACCGCGAATTCGCAGCCGCTGCCCGGCCCGCACCGATTCGTGTATCTCACGTGACCCGATGCCGCCCGGGATCGCGCGCACCGCGATCCGGTACCGCCACTGGTTGGCCGGGTCGCCACAGAGCGAGTACTGCCGTTGCCGGCCCGACGGCAGGAACACATCGATATGCGCGCCGGGCCGCCATGCCGGCAGCACTCCGCCGGTCGCCGACCGCAGCGTCAGCGCGATCACGTCCGGCGCCACCCGATCGATCCGGCCGACGGTGACGAACAGTTCGAACCCGCTGTGCCGCACCGGGTTCGGCGGCGACAGCAGTCCGGCGGCGCGGCCGGAGACGAACACCCGCTTGTAGGCGTCCATCACCCCGCCGAGTACGCGCAAGCCGGCAGGCTGCTGCTCGACCACGCTCACTCTCCCGCCGCCCGTGCCGCGGGCGAATGCGCGAGATACCGCAATGCCTTGTCCATCGGGCCCAATTGCGAGGGATGGAATCCCGGCCGCAGGTACCGCGGCAATTCGCTGAAGAACACCGTCCAACTCGGAATCACCCCGCGCCGGGTGGCATCGAGGAACTGCGCGCCCCAGAACCGCCCCCTGTCGGCCGAGGGGTCCTTGCGGAACAGATGCGCCGTGGACACGATGAACAGCGGCAGCAGCGTCGCGCTGGCCAGCACCGCCGTCCGGGCCTTACGCGCGTATCCCCCATCGAGATACATGTACGCGTCGTAGACCACGCTGCGATGCTCGACCTCCTCCGCCCCGTGCCATCGCACCAGATCGAGCATGGCCGGATGCATCCCCTTGTGCTCCAGCACATCGGCATTCAGCAGCCATTCACCCAGTACAGCGGTGTAATGCTCCATCCCCGCGAACAATCCGAGCCGCTCCTTGAGCCACTGCTCGCGCGCCCGCCCGCTCAGCCCGTGATCCCCGAGAATCCGATCGACCAGCCACGCGACCCGGCTCACGTACCCCGCCACGTCCAGCCCGATCGCCTGCAAATGCTCGCGCGCCGCCTCATGACTGCCGGCATGCATGGATTCCTGCCCGATGAACCCGGTCACCTCCTCCCGCAGCCGCTCGTCCCGGATATACGGCAGCGCTTCCGAAAGCGCCTGCGCCATCGCCCGTTCCCCTTCGGGCAGCACCAGATGCATGACATTGACGATGTGGGTGGCCAGGACCTCGCCGGGAATGTAGTGCATGGGCACCGACGTGAAGTCGAACCGCACCGCTCGGGGATTGATCGCATGGGCTTCGTCGCTGTAGTGGCGCCTCGTCGCGCCGACCTTCTCAGCCATGAGCCGACCGTACAGCGCAACAAATCGCATTGCAATGTTGCAGACACAAATCAGGAGGATTTGTTGCAGAACACACCCGTGCTGCTAGCGTTGAGCCCGTGACCGCCGCCTCGAAACCCCCTGCGACCCGCACCGACGCGGCCGACGACATCGAGCACCGCATCCTCGACGCGGCCCTCGTCCAGTTCCAGAAGGTCGGCGTCAAGAAATCGACCATCGAGGATGTGGCCAAGCAGGCGGGCGTCGACCGGGTGACCGTCTACCGCCGCATCGGCTCCCGGGACGACCTCGTGCAGGCCGTGGTCCGCCGCGAAGTGGAACGCCTGTTGGGCGAGCTGGCCCCGATGCCCTCCCGCCACGCCGACATCGCAGACCTCATCGCCGAGGTCTTCACCACCGTCGTAACCCGCTGGCGCGCACACCCTCTGGTGGAACGCCTGCTCACCGTCGAACCCGAACGCGTGATCATGAAGCTCACCGCCGAGGACAACGGCACCTTCGCCCTCTCGGTAGCCGCCACCACCCAGATCCTCGCGGACGCGGCCGAGCGCGGACTGTTCACCGCCGCCGAAGACCTGCCCACCCGCACCGAAATGGCCTGCCGCGTGGTCCATTCGCTGATCCTGGTGCCGCGCGGCGCGATCGAGCTTCGAACCGATGCCGAACTGGCCGATTACGCGCGGAAATACGTCGTCCCGATAATCACCGGATAGACCGGCTCGAGACCGGCTCGAGCTCGGCCGCCTAGCCGCCGTAGTTTCGAGTGAAGTCCGCGCCGGGGTCGACAGCGGGCACCGTGTAGCCCGATGCGTCCCCGTCGATATGGGTTTCCTCGACGTAGTGCGCGGGTTCGGCGGGTAGCCGGCGCCACTTGGCGCGCGGGTCATCGGACTGCTCGGGCTGATCGTTCGACGACATGATGTCCCCCTCCGGATTCGCGTCATCCCAGACTACCCGGAGGGTGTGGCTCCGAGCGCCCGTAAAACCAAGGGCAGCAAGGCGTCTGCGGTGCGTTCGGCATCGGTGGCATCGAAGGCGTCCGGGGTCGAGGTAGTGAAGAAGAAGCGGCTCATCACGGGCCCGATCACGAGATCGCCGATCAGGTCGGGGGTTTCGACGGGGGCGATTTCGCCGCGGTCGGTAGCGCGGCGGACGGCCTCGGCCACCCGCTCGCGCACGGGCTGGAGGAATGCCCCCGCCAGCGCTTGCGCGAGGACCCCGTTGTGGGAAGCCTCGCCGATGAGGGCTCGCAGCAGCATGCCGCTCGGGCCGGTGGAGACAACCGCCTTGGCGCGCAGGATGGTTCGCAGATCACCTTCGAGGCTGCCGGTGTCGGGCGTGTCGCCGACGTGTGAGCCGTAGGTGGCGGCGGCCGCGACCACCAGGGCTTCCTTGGAGGACCAGCGGCGGTAGAGGGTGGCGGTGGAGACGCCGGCCCGGGTGGCCACGGCCGCGGTGGTGAGGCCGCCGTAGCCGGTTTCGGCGAGGACCGCGAGGGTCGCGTCCAGGATCGCTTGATCCCGCGCGGCGTCCCGGGGACGTCCGCGGCGCGCGGTGGCCTCTGCTGTCATGGCGTCAGCGTACTGCGTGGCCGGGACGGCAACGGAACCCTCATAATTACGAAACTAAATCCTTTCGTTTCGTATATGGTGGTCGGCATGACCGACATCGCAGTACTCGCCGAGACCGTGGACGCGGCGGGCACCGTTGCCCGCCTGCGCCGTACCTTCGACGATGGCCGAACCCGTCCGATCGAGTGGCGCAAGGCGCAGCTGGGCGCGTTGAAGCGCCTGCTGGTGGAGCGGGAGGACGAGTTCGCGGCCGCACTGCGAGCTGATCTCGGCAAGAGCGCCATCGAGGCGTACACCACCGAGATCGGCTTCACGATCAACGAGATCGACCATGCGGTAAAGCATCTGGATCGATGGCTGCGGCCGCGGCGCGCCCGGGTGCCGCAGGCGCTGGCCCCCGCTCGCGCCCGCACCGTGCTGGAACCGCTGGGCACGGTGCTGATCATCGCCCCGTGGAATTACCCGTTGCAGCTGGCCCTCGCACCGCTGGTCGGCGCGCTGGCCGCCGGGAACTGCGCGGTCCTCAAGCCCAGCGAACTCGCCCCGGCCACCGCGGCGGCGATCGCGAAATGGGTGCCGGAGTACCTCGACCGGGACGCGATCGCGGTTGTGGAGGGCGCGGTGCGGGAGACCACCGAACTGCTGGAACAGCGCTTCGACCACATCTTCTACACCGGCAACGGCACGGTCGGGCGCATTGTGATGACCGCCGCGGCCCGCCACCTGACGCCGGTCACCCTGGAGCTGGGCGGCAAGAGTCCCGCCGTCGTCGAACCCAGCGCCGATCTGGCGGCCACCGCGCGCCGCCTGGTCTGGGGCAAGTTCATGAACGCCGGGCAGACCTGCGTCGCGCCCGACTACGTGCTCGCCATCGGCGATACCGCGCGCGAGCTCGAACCGCTGCTCGCCCGGGCCGTGCAGGATATGTACGGCGAAAACCCGCGCCAGAGCGAGGATTACGGCCGGATCGTCAGCGAACGCCACTTCGATCGGCTCGCGGGCCTGCTGGCCGACGGCCGCATCGTCACCGGTGGCGACACCGATCGCGCGAGCCGCTACATCGCGCCGACCGTGCTCGCCGATGTGGATCCGGAGTCGCCGGTCATGCGCGAGGAGATCTTCGGCCCGATCCTGCCCATCGTGCGAGTCCGCGACCTGACCGAGGCGATCGCCTTCATCACCGCGCGCGACAAGCCGCTCGCCCTGTACGGCTTCCTCGCATCGGAGGCGTCCAAACAGCGCCTGTCCGCGGAAACATCCTCCGGCGCGCTGGCTTTCGGCGTCACGAACGCGCATCTCGCGGTGGCGGGATTGCCGTTCGGCGGAGTCGGCGAGAGTGGCATGGGCCGCTATCACGGCGCGTTCTCGATCGAAACCTTCAGTCACGCCAAGGCGGTGCTCGACAAGCCGCTGCGCCTGGATACCCTGCGCGTCGCCTATCCCCCGTTCACCGCGCTGAAGTCGCGTCTGCTGCGCCGGCTGCTGTAGTCGCGCGATCGAGACCGCCCGGACTCTTGACTTGTGGCTGCTCACAGCCCATCGTGTAATAGTTAGCGTAGCTAATCGGTAGTGAATGCCACTCCGGGCTGCGCCTTGCGATGAAGCAGGAGGGGCGGTTATGACCGAAGCTACCCGGGAGGACGCGCGCGCCGTCCGATACGCCGAGCTGCTGGCCGAATTGCTGGCCGACGAGCAACTCTCGGCGGCGCGGCCCGAACCCGAGGTAGCGGCGGCGGTTCGGCAGCCGGGATTGGGGCTGGCCGGGACGGTCGCCACGATCATGGAGCACTACGCCGACCGACCCGCCATCGGATGGCGGGCCGATGCGGTGGTGGCCGATGCCTCGGGGCGGCGAGCACGGCAGCTGCTGCCGGGGTTCGAGACCATCACCTACGGCGAGCTCTGGCGGCGTGCTGGTGAGCTCGCGGCGGCCTGGCTGCACGATCCCGAAACACCCATTCGCACCGGCGATTTCGTGGCCGTTCTCGGCTTCGCCGGGCTCGACACCACGATTCTCGATCTCGGCTGCATCCGATCGGGCGCGGTCGCGGTACCGCTTCAGGCGAGTGCCGCACCCGCGCAATGGCATTCGATCCTGGCGGAGACCGGATCCCGGGTGCTCGCGGTCAGCCTGGAGCTGCTGGATGCGGCGGTGGATTGTGTACTGGGCGGCGGACCGGTCGAGACCGTCCTGGTCTTCGACTACGAACCCGCCGACGACTACCAGTCCAAGAACTTCGACCAAGCACGGCAACGGCTTTCGGCGAGCGCGGTACGGCTCGAAACGCTCGGCGACGCGCTGGAACGCGGCCGGGCGCTGCCACCGGTCGCCACTCCGGTCACCGGCGGTGCGGAGGCGCTCGCCCTGCTCATCTACACCTCGGGCAGCACCGGCACCCCGAAGGGGGCCATGTACACCGAACGCTTGGTGACCAACATGTGGGCCGGGCCGACCGAGATCCCGGTCCCGGTGGTGAATGTCGGCTATATGCCGATGAGTCATGTGGCCGGGCGGCTGGTGCTGGCGGGTGCGCTGGCGCGCGGCGGCACCACCTACTTCACCGCCGAAAGCGATCTGTCGATGCTGTTCGCCGATATCGCGCAGGTACGGCCCACCGAGATCTTCTTCGTGCCGCGCCTGTGCGACATGGTTTTCCAGCATTATCAGCGGGAACTGCGGCGGCTGGTCGAGCACGGGACCGCACCGGCGGACGCCGAAGCCGCGGTGAAAACCGAACTGCGGCAGCGCTTCCTGGGTGGCCGGGTGGTGCGGGCGATGGTCGGCAGCGCGCCGGTGTCGGCGGAGATGAAGGCGTTCATCGAATCGGTGCTGGAGCAGGAGTTGCACGACGGCTACGGCTCGACCGAGGCCGGCGGCGGGCTCATCCTCGATGGCCAGGTGCGCCGGCCGCCGGTGCTGGATTATCGGCTGGCCGATGTGCCCGAGCTGGGCTACTTCACCACCGATCAACCGCATCCGCGCGGGGAACTCCTGGTCAAGACGACGCAGATGATTCCCGGGTACTTCAAACGGCCCGAAGTGACCGCGGAGATCTTCGATGCCGACGGGTTCTACCGGACCGGCGATATCGTGGCCGAGCTCGAACCCGACCGGCTGATCTATCTCGATCGCCGCAATAACGTGCTCAAGCTGTCGCAGGGTGAGTTCGTCGCGGTAGCCAAGCTGGAGGCGCTGTACGTCACGAGTCCGCTGATCCGGCAGATCTTCGTCTACGGCGCCAGTGAGCGGGCGTATTTGCTCGCGGTGATCGTCCCGACCGCGCGGGCACTGGAACTGGATGCGGCGGAATTGCCTGCGGCGCTGACCGATTCACTGCACGCCATCGCGAAGGACAATCAGCTGGAGTCCTACGAGGTGCCGCGCGGGTTCCTGATCGAACCGGAGCCGTTCACCGCGGCCAACGGACTGCTGTCCGGTATCGGAAAACTGCTGCGGCCCAAGCTGAAAGAGCATTTCGGCACCCGGCTGCACGCGCTCTACGACGAGCTGGAGCAACAGCAGCGCAGTGAGATGCGGGAGCTGTGGAGCGGGGCCGCCACCCGGCCCGTCGGTGAGACCGTGGTGCGGGCGGCGCGGGCGGTGCTCGGCGGCACGGTCGAACCGCCCCTCGACGCGCGCTTCATCGACCTGGGCGGGGATTCGCTGTCCGCGCTGTCGTTTTCGACCCTGTTGCAGGACTACTTCGAGGTGGAGGTGCCGGTCGGGTTGATCGTCGGCCCGGCCACCGAGCTGCGGGGGCTGGCCGAGTACATCGAGACCGAACGCCATCGCACCCGGCCCACCGCCGCCTCGGTGCACGCCGACCCGAGCGTGATCCGCGCATCGGAGTTGACCCTGGACAAGTTCATCGATGCCGAAACCCTGGACGCGGCAACATCATTGCCCGACGCCGCGCAGGAGCCGCGCACGGTGCTGCTGACCGGAGCCAACGGTTATCTGGGCCGATTCCTCTGCCTGGAATGGCTCGAACGCATGGACCAGGTCGACGGCCGGGTGATCTGCGTGGTGCGCGGCAGCGATGCCGAGGCCGCCCGCGCACGCCTGGACTCGGTCTTCGACAGCGGCGATCCGGAGCTGCTCGCGCACTACCGGGAGCTGGCCGCCCGCCGGCTGGAGGTGCTGGCCGGGGATATCGGGGAGCCGAATCTCGGTCTGAGCCAGGATGATTGGCGCCGCCTGGCCACCACCGTAGATCTCATCGTGCATCCGGCCGCGCTGGTCAACCACGTACTCCCCTACAACCAGCTCTTCGGCCCCAATGTGGTCGGCACCGCCGAGGTGATCCGGCTCGCCCTCACCGCTCGCCGCAAACCGGTCACCTATCTCTCGACGGTCGCGGTCGCCGCGCAGGTCAGCCCGGACGCCTTCGAAGAGGACGGCGATGTGCGCGAGTTCAGCGCCGTTCGCTCCGTCGACGACGGTTACGCCAATGGCTACGGCAACAGCAAATGGGCGGGCGAGGTGCTGCTGCGCGACGCCCACGACCGGTTCGGCCTGCCGGTGGCCGTCTTCCGTTCGGACATGATCCTGGCGCACAGCCGTTTCCGCGGCCAGTTCAATCTCCCCGATATGTTCACCCGCCTGATGCTCAGCCTGCTCGCCACCGGCATCGCCCCGAAATCGTTCTACGCCACCGATGCCCACGGCAACCGCCGTCCCGCGCATTACGACGGCCTGCCCGCCGACTTCACCGCCACCGCCATCACCGTGCTGGGTGCGAAATGCGCCGCCGGTTTCGCCACCTACGACGTGATCAACCCGCACCGCGACGGCATCTCCCTCGACACCTTCGTCGATTGGCTGATCGCGGCCGGTCACCCCATCGAACGCATCGACGACTACGCCGAATGGTTCGCCCGGTTCGAAACCGCCCTGCGCGCGCTCCCGGAACGCCGGCGCCGGCATTCGGTGCTGCCCCTGCTGCACGCCTACCGCCGCCCGGCAATGCCGTTACCGGGCGCGGCCCTGCCCGCCGAGCACTTCCAGGCCGCCGTGAAAGCGGCGCGGATCGGGCCCACCGGCACCATTCCGCACCTGTCGCGGGAGCTCATCGGCAAATACGTGGAGGATCTGCGCCTGCTCGATCTGCTGTGAATCCGGCGCGCGGGAAATATCCTGCGAACAGGATGTCCGGATCCCTCGGACGGTTTCGACGTTCCGGATGAAGGCGTCAACGGGACGCCCGAGCACGGAGGTGAGATCGATGAAATACATGATCCTGTCCTATGGCAGCCAGCGCGACTACGACGGCATGGCGGGCGCGGCCACGGGTGACGAGGCGTGGACGCCGGAGGATTTCGCGGCCATGACCGAGTTCATGCGCAAGTTCAGCGCCGAGCTGGAGGCGTCGGGCGAACTGGTGGACACCCAGGGGTTGCCCGCGCCGGTGCACACCCGCCGGGTCAGCGGCAGCAACCGGGCGGGGGTGCCGGTGGTGGTGACCGACGGGCCGTACGCCGAGACGCAGGAGGTGCTGGCCGGGTATTGGATCGTGGAGTGCGACAGTTTCGATCGCGCCACCGAGATCGCGATCCGGCTGGCCGATTGTCCGGCCCCGCGCGCCGTCGCCGCCCGCGCCTACGCGGATGTGCGGCCTGTCGGCGAGTGCGCGGACCAGCTGAACTCTTGATGCCCACCGCCGCCGAGGATCTGCTGCGCGCCCTCGCGCCGCAGGTGCTCGGCGCGCTGGTGCGCCGGTACGGGCACTTCGATACCGCCGAGGACGCGGTTCAGGAAGCACTGCTGGCCGCCGCCACGCAATGGCCGGAGCGCGGCATGCCGGAGGATCCGAAAGCCTGGCTGCTGACCGTGGCGGCCCGGCGGCTCACCGATATGCTGCGCGCCGAACAGGCCAGGCGGCGCCGCGAAGACACGGTGGCGCAGCAGGTTCCAGCCGATCGGTGGAGTTCGGGCGCACCGGCGGAGCGGGCCGCGGATGCCGACGACACCTTGATCCTGTTGTTCCTGTGCTGTCATCCGGCCCTGTCCCCCGCCTCGCAGATCGCACTGACGTTGCGTGCGGTCGGCGGCCTGACGACGGTGGAGATCGCGCGCGCGTTCCTGGTTCCCGAGGCCACCATGACCCGGCGCATCACCCGGGCCAAACAGGCGATCAAGGCCGCGGGCACGGCTTTTCGCATGCCCGGCCCCACCGAACGCGACGCCCGCACGGCAGCGGTGCTGCACGTGCTCTACCTGATCTTCACCGAGGGCTACGCCGCCACCACCGGCCCCGCTCTCTATCGCCGCGACCTGTCCGCCGAGGCGATCCGCTTGACCCGCATCATGTTCCGGCTGCTCCCCGAGGACGACGAGGTCGCCGGATTGCTCGCGCTCATGCTGCTCACCGATGCCCGCCGCCCCGCCCGCACCGGCCCCACCGGCGAGCTGATTCCCATGGCCGAACAGGACCGCACCCGCTGGGATACCGAACTCATCGCCGAGGGCATCGCATTGATCACCGCGGCCCTACCCCGCGGCGGCCCGCCCGGCCCATATCAACTGCAAGCCGCCATCGCCGCCGTTCACGACGAGGCGAGCCACGCCGAGGACACCGATTGGCCCCAGATCGCCGCGCTCTACACGGCGTTGACCACGCTCACCGACAATCCGGTGGTCGCCCTGAATCGCGCCGTGGCCATCGCCATGGCCGATCATCCGGCCGCCGGATTGGCTCGGCTGGCCGACCTGGCCCACGACGCCCGGCTCGCAACCGATCACCGCTTCTACGCCGTGCGAGCCCAACTTTCGGAGATGACCGGCGACCACACCGCAGCCCTCGCCGACTACCGGCGGGCAGCCGAACTCACAGGGAGCCTCCCGCAACGCCGCTATCTGACCGCCCGCGCCCAGCGCCTAGACAGCGCGTCTCCGGCCTAGCCGGTCAGCACTTGCTGCCGCGAGCGACTCGGCGCCGGCAATGCCAGGGGAAATGCGGTGCGAGTTACGCAGCGACGCGGAGTCGGCGGCCGTGTGAACCGCGGACGGTGTGCGCCCCGGCGCGGACGATCAAGCGGGTGAGGGCCGCGGCGATGCTTTCCGGCTCTTCGAGGATGACCGAATGGCCGGCGCCCTCGATCAGGACGAGGTCGGCGTAGTCGACGCCGGCGGCCATGGCGATCGAATGAGATTGCGGTGTCATCAGATCGGCGGATCCGCACAGCACCAGGGTGGGGATGCGGGAAAGCACGGCGAGCGCGGCGGTGCGGTCGTACTCGGCGAAAGCGCCGAGGAAGCTCGCCATGGTCACGATAGAGGTTTGATTGCGCATGGCGTTGGCGAGGGCCAGCACGCGTGGATTGACCTTGCGGTCACCGAATTCGGCGAGCCGGACCACCGGCGCGAACACTTTGCACGCCAGCAGTTTCGCGCGTTGCATGGTGTGCGGAGCGACACGCACTGCGGCTTGGAAGAGAGTGATCGCCGGATTGCGCAGCAACCGCCCGAACCCCGATTCGGTGAGACCGTTCGCGGCGGACGCGATCAGGGCGACCCCCAGGACCCGGGTACCGATCTCGTGCGGGTACCGGCCGGCGTAGGTCAATACCGCCATGCCGCCCATCGAATGCCCGGCCAGGATCACCGGACCGCTCGGGACGATCGCGTCGAGCACATCGTGCAGATCGTCGGCGAGCTGCTCCAGATGGTAGGTGTGCCGGGCAGCGCGGCCGGAAGCACCGTGCCCGCGATGGTCGTAGCAGACCACCCGCGCCTCGGGATATTGCCGGGTCAGCGCCTCGCGGACGTACACCCACGACTCCGTGTGCTGGCAATGCCCGTGCAACAACACGACGGTGAGCGCCGCGTCGCGGCGGCCGAATTCACGAACCGTCAGCTCCACGCCGTCCGCGGTGCGAACCGTCGTGCGCCGCCGCATCGAGTGGTCGAGGGTGCTGACGGTCATCGGATGCTCCGGGGTTCGGCGGGTTGGTGTTCTCAGTGTTCGCCACACCCGGGCCCGGCAGCAGAGCCCCGAGGAGTCGATCAACACCGCCCGAGGTGGTGCCGATCCCCACCAAGGTGTTACCCGCCCGCTACGACGGATTGTGCTCGCGCAGGGCGGCGATCCGGCCGGCGAACTCCCGCTCGTCGATCTCGCCACGCGCGAACCGCTGCGCGAGCAGCTGCTCGGCCGTCGGTCCGGGCGGCCACGGCGACCGGTCCCGGTCGCCCGCGACGAGCCGCACGACCAGCACCAGCCCGCCGATCAGCAGCGCCCAGAACACCACCATGCCAAGGCCCATCCAGGCGTATCCCCACCCGTTCATGCCGTGGTCGTACCAGAACATCACGGTCTTCCTCCTGACGATCGGTCCCCGCCGAGACGCGTTGCGGGGGTATACCGTCAGCGTGCGCCGGCGGGCCACCGCCGCGGCAGTGCCGATGGCCATCGGCGCCGATTACCAAGGGCACGCCGACCGCAGTCCCCCTGGCTCACCGGGGTTTCCGCAGACGCGACGGCAGCTGCTGATCGCCCAGATACTCGCGGATCACCGTGAACGGTGCGGCGGCCCGGGACAGGCTCGGCGCTCGCGTTTGGACCGGATGCGGTTGCGCGGCAGCGGCTTCGAACCGCCGGCCGACCTCACCCGCCCATTTGTCGATATCCGGCCAGCTCCGCAGATCCGCTACCGGCAATACGCGCAGCGGTGAAGCGGGCAGCTTATTGAGCCAGCGGTGCACACCGTCGAGGCCGTCGGGATCCCAGCGCCCGCCGAACATTCCGACGCTCACCGGATGCAGCCAGTCGTACCGCCGCAGCATCGTGTCGAGCTGACCGGTGATCTGCTCCACCGGTTGCCGCGCGTCGACCTGACCGGTGGCGAACAAGGCGACCTGCCGATGGACCAGGTCCGGGCCGAAGCGGCCCAGGAACCTGCGCGCGGCTCGCGGCCAGCGCCCGAAGTAGAACGGCGCACCGACCACGATCGCGCGATAGTCGCCGATCGAACGCACTTCGCGCATGGCGCGGCAGTCCACCTCGAAGCCCGACGCCCGCAGTTCGGCGGCGATGCGCTGGGCGACCTCCGCGGTCGAACCGTGCGGGCTTTCGTAGGCGACCAGAATCAAGCCCTTCATCATCGAATTCCTTTGCGACGGAGACTCGTACCCGCCGATGGTCGCGCGGGCGAGCGGGCGCGCGGCAGGGTCGCCGGATACCGGTCGAGGTGACTATGGGCCACGATCCGCGCCACCGCCCGGTCGGTATCTCATGCCCGGAGGGTGACGTAATGCCCTGTGAGCCGGTAGGAATGCCGCTATCAGCCCGGCGCGGCGGTGCGCACACTTCGGGTATGAACATCGACGGCGATGTGCGAACCGCCCACGTACCCGATCGCGCGACCATGGTGGAGGCGATGCGGCTGGCTGCCCGTGCGCCCTCGGTGCACAACACGCAGCCGTGGCTGTGGCGGTTCGCCGACGGGCGGCTGACCCTGACCCTGGATGCCGACCGGCTGTTGCCCTCGATCGATCCGGTGGGCCGGCAGATGGTGATCAGCTGCGGAGCGATGTTGCATCATGTGCGCACGGCTTTCGCCGGTCTGGGCTGGCATACCGACGTCGTACGGGTGCCGGATGCCAAACGTCCGGATACCTTGGCGGCGCTCACATTCCGGCCCTGGCTGTTGCCGCCGGAGTGGGTGCACGCGCGGGTGCGGGCGATCGTCGGCCGGTACAGCGACCGCCTGCCGTTCCGGGCCGCGCCGGGCCTGGACGCGCTGCTGCCCACGCTGTTCCAGAGCGCCGCCCGGCATCACACCGAACTCGATGTGCTCGCCGAATCGGCGCGCCCGCGACTGGCCGCCGCCTCCCGGGAGATCGCGGCCGTGCGCGGTCACGATCTGCTCCACGAGGCCGAGTTGCATTGGTGGGCGGGGCATTCCGGTGGCGTGGACGGTATTCCGGCGTCGGCTCTGGTGTCGGAGGCCGAATCGGCGCGCGTCGGCATCGGCCGCGCGTTCCCCACCATCGCGCCCTCCACCCGCCGCCCCGGACTCGCCGATCACGCCCGCCTGCTGATGCTCAGCACCGCGGCCGACTCGGTCCTCGACTGGCTGCGCACCGGCGAGGCGCTCTCGGAAGTGCTGCTCGAATGCACGACCGCGGGCCTGGCCACCTGCTCACTCACCCATCTCGCCGAAGTGCCCGCGGGCCGCGATCTGCTGGCCGCCTGCATCAACCGCACCGCGCTGCCACAGGTGCTGATCCGCGTCGGCACCGCACCGGCGGATCCGCACCGACCGCCACCCACACCCCGCCGGCCGATCGCTGACTTCTGCACCGGCCTGCACTGATTCCCGCATTCGACGCCACCGAGATCAGGACGTAAGGCCCTGGCGCGGAGTACCCGCGCCGCCGACGCTCGACATCATGAGATCCCTCGCCCAACATCTGCTCTGGCTGCTCCCGATGCTCTGGCTCGGCATGGTCTTGGCCATCTCGTTCCTGGAAGCGCCGCTCAAGTTCCGGGCGCCCGGCATCACCCTGCCCCTGGGTCTGGGTATCGGCCGCATCGTATTCCGCGCTTTGAACACCGTCGAGGTGATGCTCGCGGCCACCCTGCTGGCGGCCGCCGCCACGGCCGCGCCGGGCGCTGCCGCCTGGTGGTGGCTGGGCGCGGCGGCCGTCATCCTTGCCGTCCAACTCCTGGCGGTGCGCCCGCCGCTGACCCGGCGCTCCGATCGCGTACTCGCGGGTGAGGTGCTGCCGCGTTCGCACGCCCACTACTGGTATGTGGGCCTGGAAATCGCCAAAGTCATTGCCCTGCTCGGCCTCGCGCTCACGCTCGCACCGTGAATCGTGCGCCACTGCCGGCCATGGATGCGTCGATCGAGTGGACGATCAGCGGCCCGATGGGGACTTTCGGCTCTGAAGACCCGGCCCGCTCCGATGCCAGACTCCGGGAATGCCAGCACGACATGTCACGGAATCCGAATCCGTTCTGCAAATTTCGACCGGTCACCACGTCTCGGCCGGCGGACCCGAATATGCCCGCGAGAAGGTCGGGCGGGCGCTGGCCTTCGCTCCCGCACCGGTCCTCTCCGCGCGGGTGCGCCTGAGCGGGCATCGCGACCCGGCGGTCCGGAATCCGATTGTGGCCCAGGCGAATGTGCATATGGCCGGGCGCACGGTGCGGGTCCAGGTCGCCGCCCCGACCACCAGGGCGGCCGTCGATCTGCTCGAGGCCCGGTTGGAGACCAGGTTCGAGCGGCTGGCCCGGCATTGGGAGGCCGTGCGCGGTCGCTTCCCGGCGGCCGGACCGCACGAATGGCGGCGCGGCACCCCGCCACGGTCGGCACTGCCCTACTTCCCGCGGGTCACCGAACAGCGGGAAGTGGTGCGGCACAAGGCGTACGCGCTGGCCGAGGAGACCTGTGAGGAAGCCGCGTTCGATATGGAGCTGCTGGACTACGACTTCCACCTGTTCACCGAATCCGGCAGCGGTATCGACAGCGTGCTGTACCGGGAGTCCGGCGGATACCGGCTCGCGCAGTTGGAATCCCGGCCCGAAGCCGTGCTGCGGGGCAGCGTGCCCTTCACCATCAGCCCGGCCGCCGCGCCGGTGACGACGGTCGCGGGCGCGATCGAACGACTGGAATTGACCGGGTGGCCGTTCGTCTTCTTCCGCGACGGCGACCGCGGCCGCGTCCTCTACCACCGTTACGACGGGCATTACGGGCTGCTCACACCGGCGGCCTGAGGGCGCTCGCGCCGATCAGGCCGCCGCTGTTCACAACTCGCCGGCGCGGTGCTACTCCGCCGCGTCGAGGTACACCGGCAACGCGGTGTGGCCGTTGGAGATGAAGCTGCCGATCGGGGTCAGTTCGGCCGGGTCCGTGGCGAAACGGAGATTCGGGAACTTGGCGAACAGCGCGGGCAGGGCGATGGCAGCTTCCAGGCGGGCCAGCGGTGCGCCGATGCAGTGGTGCGCGCCGTGGCCGAAGGCCAGATGCTGGTCTTTGGTGGCGCGATGGATATCGAACTCGTCGGTGGTGTCGCCGTGCACCTTCGGGTCGCGGCTGGCACCGGCGTAGGACGCGAGGATGGCCTCGCCCTGGGGGATGCGATGGCCCGCGATCTCGATGTCCTCGACCGCGTAGCGCAGCGGCAGATGCGCGACCGGAGCCTGGTAGCGCAGCGCCTCCTCGATCACGTCGGACCACGGCACCTCTCCCCCGGCAACGGCTTTCAGCTGCTCGGGATGGGTGAGCAGCGCCGTCACGGCCTGATCGAGGAGGTTGACGGTGGTCTCGTGCCCGGCGTTGATGACGAGCATCAGGGTGTCGACGAGTTCGGCGTCGGTCAGCGCCGAACCGTCGTCGTCCCGCTCGGCGATGATCACGGTGGTGATGTCGTCACCGGGATTGTCGCGGCGGTAGGCCACGAGTTCACCGATCAGGCGGCCCATTTCGAGATAGTTGGCCATCGACTGCTCGGCGGTGAAGGATCCGTCGAAGAACCCGTCGACGCACTTGTGGATCGGCCCGTCGAGGTGTTCGGGAATGCCGATCAGCCCGCTGATCACCTGAATCGGCACGGGGTAGGCGAAACGCTGCCGCAGATCGACCGATTCGCCCGCCGGGGTGGCGGCCAGGTCCTCGAGCAGATCGCTGACGATCTTCTCGATGCGTTCGCGCATGGCGCCGGTGCGGCGCGCGGTGAAGGCCGGCGACACCAGCTTGCGCAGCCGGCGGTGGTCGGTTCCGTAGGCGGTGAACATGTTCTCCGCCACCACCCACGGCAGCAGCGGCCAAGTTTCGGTGATCTCGCCGTTGCGGAAGGCGTTCCAGTGCTGCCGCGGATCCTTCGACACGCGCGGATCGGCCAGCAGACTCTTGAGAATTGCCTGGTCGGTGACCGACCACGCGATCACGCCGCCGGGCAGCTCGACCGGCGTGACGGGTCCGCGTTCGCGAATTCGGGCCGATTCACCTTGGATGTCCGCACCGGAGGTGTCCAGTACGAGGGGTGTCTGTTCCATCTTGTAGCGCTCCTCTATACCGCGCGGGCTGGCGCGGAGCTTGCGGGGAAGACCACCGGCAGCGCCACCATGGCCCGGTGGAACGGCCCGGGCCGCCACGAGATCTCGCTCTTCGCCACACCCAGCCGCAGGTCGGGCAGGATATCCAGGAGCTGATCGATCGCGTTCTGCACCACCACGTACGCCACCGACCGCGCGGGGCAGGCGTGCGGGCCCGCGCTCCAGGCCAGATGCGAGCGATTGCCGGTACGGTCGCCGCCGGCGATGGCCGGGTCGTTGTTGCAGGCCGCCAGGCTGATCAGGACGGGCTGGTGCGCGGGCAGCCAGGCATTGTCGATCAGGATGGGCTGGCGCGGAAAGCTGATGGAGAAGTTGGCCATCGGCGGATCGTTGAAGAGCACTTCGTCGAGCGCGTCGCGGGTGGAGAGACTGCCGCCGAGCACATCGCCGCCGAAGCGATCGTCGGTGAGCATGAGCAGCAGCGTATTGCTGATCAGGTTCTGCATCGGCTCGATGCCCGCGCCGTAGAAGCTGACCAGCTGATACAGCATCTCCTCGTCGGTGAGCGCCGAGGAGTGGTGCGCCATCCGGGAGGTCACGTCGTCACCGGGCTGGGCGCGCCGCAGTGCGATCAGCTCCAGCAGCGCCTCGCTGAGCGTCTGCATGCCCCAGGCGGCGTTGACGGTGTCGAAGAGCGCGGCCATGCCGGTGGCGACGCGATGCCCCAATTCCGCCGAGCAGCCGACCATTTCATTGAGTACCTGGAACACCAGCGGCAGCGCGTACTGCGACACCAGGTCCGCGGAGCCCTCGGTGGCGAAGGCTTCGATGAGCGGGGCGGCGATCCGCTCGACCGTGGAATGCACCGCGTGCAAATCGATTCCGTCGATGGCCGCGGAGTACGCGCCCCGGTAGCGGGCGTGCGCGGCGCCGGAATTGCGCAGCGCGTTCGGGTACCACTGCATCATCGGCCGGACCGGCGAGTCCTCCGGAATGGTCTGCTGCCAGGCGCGCGGATCGGCCGGGAAATGGTCCGGATCATTGAGGATGCGCAGCGCCGTCTGGTAGTCGATGACCAGCGTGGCGGGCACGTCCGGCGCCAGCTCGATGGGCACCATGGACCCGTACCGGCGGCGCATCTCCCGATAGGCGGCGTGCGGGTCGGCGGCGAATTCCTCGGTGCCCAGCAGGATTCGGGGACCCTCCACGGAGTTCGGCGAAGCGTGTCGCACCGGGCAGCCGCCCAGTGCCGGTCCGGCGGACATCTGCGTGTTCATCCCCTGGGTCAACTGCCAACCTCACAATCCTTGTCCGACAGCCGGTTTCGAAGGCGGCGCGGCGGCGAGCGAACCCGGCCGGCGCGCTGCACCTCGGCGGCGGGGGCCAGATTAGCAGCACGCGGGCGGGTCGCCCACCTTTGCGGAAGGATTGCAGGTCACCGGACCGACTGGTTTACCGGAACCAGTTGCGTTGAGCCCGTGGGTATCACGCGCGTTCAGGCGGCGGGATCGGGCTCCGGCTCCGGCTCGGCGGGCGCCGGCGCGGTAGCGAGATCGATCTGCTCACTGACATAACGGAATACGACCGCGATGACCGCCACCACCGGCACCGCCAGGAACGCGCCCACGATCCCGTACAGCGAACCGCCGACGGTGATGGCCAGCAGCACGACCACCGCGTGCAACTGCATACTGCGGCTCTGCAATACCGGTTGCAGCACATTGCCTTCCAGTTGCTGCACCACCACGATGATGGCCAGCACGATGAGCGCGGTGGTGAGCCCCTTGGCCACCAGCGCGACCAGTACCGCCAGCGCGCCCGCCACGAACGCACCGACGATGGGCACGAAGCCGCCGAGGAAGGTCAGCACCGTCAGCACCGAGGCCAGCGGCACCCCTAGGATCACCAGCCCGCCGCCGATCAGCACCGCGTCGATCAAACTGACCAGCGCCTGGGTGCGGATGAAGCCGCCGAGGGTGACCCAGATCCGATTGAGCACCTCTTCGATATGGCGGCCGCTCGGGCTGCCGAGGTGGGTGTGCAGCCACGGCAGCAGCTTCGGCCCGTCCTTGACGAAGAAGAACGCCAGCATGAGCACCAGGAACAGGGTGACGATCGCCGAGGTGGCGGTGCTGACGCCGGTGAACACGCCGGTGGCGATGCGTTCGGCGCTGGACTGCAACCGGGTCACGATGGCATCGACCGCCGAATCCAATTGCTCCTGGCGGATGTTCAGCGGCGGCCCCTGCAACCAATCGCGGACCTGATTGACGCCCTTGGTGGATTGCGCCGCCAGATCCGGCGCCTGGTCCACCACCGACGGCACGATCAGCGCGATCACCCCGGCCAGGATGCCGAGCAGCCCGAGCGTGGTGATGGAGGCGGCCAGCGCGGGCCGCAACCCGTGCTGGGTCAGCCAGCGGGTCGGCGGCCACAGCACCGTGGCCACGACCAGTGCCAAGGCCATGGGCAGCACCGCGACCCAGAACTTGGCCAGCAGATAGTCCAGGACCCAGGCGCCGGCCGCGATGGCGACCAGGCAGAGCGACCACTTTGCGAGCCACAGCATTCCGCGCCCGATGACCGCGCCACGGTCGGGCGGTGCGGGATTGCCGGTCCGGTCGGTATCCGTTTGCTTCGACGGCTCGCTCACGCCCCCAGTCTGGCATGACACACCGCGGAACCGGGCGAAGGCGACTTCTGAAACACGGGTACCGTGAGCGGGTGGCCACCCAAGTGTTTGCCAATTGGTAACCCTCATATGAAACAACGAACGCCGAAGCGCAGGGCCGTTCGATGAGAGGTGGGCTGTACCCGATGCCGCAACCGCAGGCCGATATCTCCCCCGACGCGTCCCCGCTGTTGCGGGCCGCGCTGGCGCCCCCGGCCCGCACCCTGGTCGACATCCTCACCGCGACCACGTCGGCCTACCCCGATGCCCCGGCCATCGACGACGGCGAGATCGTCCTCACCTATGCCGAGCTGCGCACCGAAATCGACCGGGTGGTGAGCGCGCTCACCGCCGCCGGGGTGCGCCGCGGCGACCGCGTCGGCGTCCGCATGCCGTCGGGCACCCGCGCCCTCTACATCACCATCCTCGCCGTCCTGCACGCCGGCGCCGCCTACGTCCCCGTCGACGCCGACGACCCGGACGAGCGCGCCCGCCTGGTCTTCGGCGAGGCGAAGGTCACCGCGATGGTGACCGCGGACGGTATCGAAACCCCGCGCGCCGCAGCGGCTCCGGGCTCGGCGGAGAGCACGGCAAGCCTGGCGGCCGAGTTCGATTCGCTCGACGTGGCCGCCGCCACACGCGACGCGCGGCTGCCCGACACCGGCGATGACGCGTGGATCATCTTCACCTCCGGCTCGACCGGCACGCCGAAAGGTGTTGCGGTCACGCATCTGAACGCGGCGGCGTTCGTGGATGCCGAGGCGGAGCTGTTCTTGCGGCAGGCTCCGATCGGGCCCGGGGATCGGGTGCTGGCCGGCTTGTCGGTCGCGTTCGATGCCTCGTGCGAGGAGATGTGGCTGGCGTGGCGGCACGGGGCGTGCCTGGTGCCCGCGCCGCGCGCGCTGGTTCGGACCGGCGCGGATCTGGGGCCGTGGCTCATCCGGCGGGAGATCAGCATCGTCTCCACGGTGCCGACGCTGGCGGCGACCTGGCCCGCCGAGGCGCTGGAAGCGGTGCGGCTGCTCATCTTCGGCGGCGAGGCGGTACCGCCGGAGCTGGCGGAGCGGCTGGCGGGCAATCAGGATTCCGAGCGCGAGGTGTGGAACACCTACGGGCCGACCGAGGCGACCGTGGTCGCCTGCGCGGCGCTGCTGGACGGCAGCTTCCCGATCCGGATCGGGCTGCCGCTGGACGGCTGGGATCTCACCGTCATCGATGCCGGCGGAAATCCGGTGGGCGAGGGCGAATCCGGTGAGCTGGTGATCGGCGGCGTCGGGCTGGCGCGCTATCTGGATCCGGCCAAGGATGCCGAGAAGTACGCGCCGCTGCCGTCGGTGGGGTGGGAACGGGCCTATCGCAGTGGCGATCTGGTGCGCAACGACAGCGCGGGCCTGGTGTTCCTGGGGCGTGCCGACGATCAGATCAAGCTCGGCGGGCGTCGTATCGAATTGGGCGAGATCGACAATGCGCTCCAGCATCTGCCGGGTGTGACGGGCGCGGCCGCCGCCATCCGAAGCACCAAGGCGGGCAACAAGATCCTGGTCGGATACCTGACCGGACCCGAAGCCGGGTACGACCTGGCCGCCGCCAGAGCGATCCTGGCGGAACAACTTCCGGCTCCGCTGGTCCCCCGCCTCGCTGTCGTCGCCGATATGCCCACCCGGACTTCGGGCAAGGTGGACCGCGATGCCCTACCGTGGCCGCTGCCCAAGGCAACCGCGGCGACCGCCGAAGCCGGGCTCTCGCCGACCGAGCAATGGGTTGCCGGACTCTGGGATTCGATTCTCGGGGCCGAGGTCAACGACCCGAACGCCGACTTCTTCGACCTCGGCGGCGGCTCTCTGGCCGCGGCGCAGCTGGTGACGGCATTGCGCGAGCGTCAGCCCACCATCGCGGTCGCCGACCTCTACGACCATCCCCGCCTGGGCGCCCTCGCCGCCTTCATGGACGCGAGCGCGCCGAGCGTGGCGGTGCAGGAACGGCGGGTGGCTCCGGTTCCGTTGCCCGCCCAGGTGTTCCAGGTGCTCGCCACCATTCCGCTCACCACGCTCACCGGTTTGCAGTGGCTGACCTGGCTGGCCATCGTCGGCAATATCGCCGCCTGGTCGGGCTCGCTGCCGTGGCTGCCGCACCTGTCGTGGTGGTGGACGCTGCTGGCGTTCGTACTGTTCATCTCCCCGCCCGGCCGCATGGCATTGTGCGTGGCCGGTTCCCGATTGCTGCTCAGCACCGTCGAAGCGGGCAGCCATCCGCGCGGCGGATCCGTGCATCTGCGGCTCTGGGCGGCGGTCCGGCTCTCGGAGGCCAGCGGTGCCGAGAACCTCTCCGGCGCACCGTGGATGGTCCCGTTCGCGCGGGCGCTGGGCGCACGCGTCGGCAAGGGCGTCGACCTGCACACCCTGCCGCCGGTGACCGGCCTGCTGGAACTCGGCGACGGATGCAGCGTCGAACCCGAAGTGGACCTGTCCGGCTACTGGATCGACGGCGACACTGTCCACATCGGACCGATCGTCATCGGCCCGGGAGCCGTGGTCGGCGCACGTTCGATCCTGCTGCCCGGCACCCGAATCGGCCGCAATGCCGAGATCGCTCCCGGCTCCGCGGTCTCGGGGAAGGTGAAGGCCGAACAGGAATGGGCCGGCTCCCCCGCCGTGAAAGTCGGTAAGGCCCAGCACCGCTGGCCCGCCTGGACGCCCGCCCGCGCCCCGCACTGGGTCGCCATCTTCGGCATCAGCTCCATGCTGCTGGCCGCCGTCCCCATCCTGGGCTTGGGTTCCGGCGGCGCGCTCATCGCCTGGTGGATTCGCGACACCACCACCCTCACCGCCGGTCTCGGGCGCGCCTTCGCCATCCTGCCGGTGGCCATGCTGGTGAGCCTGGGTGTGTACGCGGTGGTCACCATCGTGCTGGTGCGACTGCTGAGCATCGGCCTGGTCGAAGGCCATCATCCGGTGCGCAGCCGTGCGGGCTGGCAGGCCTGGGCCACCGAACGCCTGCTGGATTCGGCCCGCACCTTCCTGTTCCCGCTCTACGCCAGCCTGCTCACCCCGGGCTGGCTGCGCCTGCTGGGCGCGAAGATCGGCAAGAGCGTGGAAGCCTCCACCGTGCTGCTGCTGCCGAAATTCACCACCGTCGCCGACGGCGCGTTCCTGGCCGACGACACCATGGTCGCCAGTTACGAATTGGGCGGCGGCTGGCTGCGCATCGGCGAATCCAAGGTCGGCAAGCGCGCTTTCCTCGGCAATTCCGGTATGACCGCGCCCGGTCGCCGCGTGCCCAAGAACGGCCTGGTGGCGGTGCTTTCGGCCGCGCCATCCAAGTCCAAGGCCGGATCGTCGTGGCTGGGCAGCCCGCCGATCCGCCTGCGCCGTGCCGCCGAAACCACCGACACCGCCCGCACTTTCGATCCGCCGTGGCGGTTGAAGGTGGCGCGCGCGGTGGTGGAGACCTGCCGGCTGATCCCCGTCATGGTGACCTTCGGCATCGGACTGGGCGTGCTGTTCACCCTGGCCTGGCTGGCCCAGACCCTCGGGCATCTGGCGACCGCGCTGCTCAGCGGTCTGGTGCTGCTGGCCGCCGGGGCGATCGCCGGCGCCACCTCGGTGATCGCGAAATGGCTGCTCGTGGGGCGTATCCGCGCCGAGGAGCATCCGCTGTGGAGTTCGTTCGTGTGGCGCAACGAGGTCGCCGACACCTTCGTCGAACACGTCGCCGCACCCTGGTTCGCGCGCGCCGCGACGGGTACGCCGGTACTGAACCTCTGGCTGCGCGGGCTCGGCGCGAAGATCGGCCGCGGGGTATGGTGCGAATCCTATTGGCTGCCGGAGGCCGACCTGGTGACCCTCGGCGACGGCGCGACCGTGGAACGGGGGTGTGTGGTGCAGACGCATCTCTTCCACGACCGGATCATGGCCATGGACACCGTGACCCTCGGCGCGGGAGCCACTTTGGGCCCGCACTGTGTGGCGCTGCCGGCCGCGAGCATCGGCGCGGGCGCGACCATCGGCCCGGCGTCGCTGGTCATGCGCGGCGATACGGTGCCGCCCTCGAGCCGCTGGTGGGGCAATCCCATCGCACCGTGGACCGATCGCGCGGAGGTGAGCCGCTGATGCCGGGCAAGGGTGCCGACACGCCCATCGACGACTACCTGCCGCAGAACGGGAACCGCGGCTACCGGGTCTCGCGCTACGACCTGGAGCTGGTCTACAAGGTGGCGGCGAACCGGCTGGCCGCGCGCGCCGAGATCACCGCGGTCACCACCGAGGTGCGCGATCGCTTCGCGCTGGACCTGTCCCAATCCCTGGCGGTATCCAAGGTTTTCGTCAACGGCGTCAAGGCCGCGCGCTTCACCCATCAGCGCGGCAAGCTGACCGTCACCCCGCAGCAGCGGATTCCGGCGGGCGGCGTGCTGGCGCTGGTCGTGCAGTACGCGGGCCCGCCCAAGCCGATTCGCGGATTGTGGGGCGAGGTCGGCTGGGAGGAGCTGACCGACGGCGCGCTGGTGGCCAGTCAGCCCAATGGCGCGGCCTCCTGGTTCCCGTGCGACGACCACCCGAGTTCCAAAGCCAGCTACCGGATTTCGATCACCACCGATTCGCCGTACTACGCGCTGGCCAACGGCACCCTCATGCGCAAGCAGACCAAGGCCAGCCAAACCACCTGGGTGTACGAGCAATCCGAGCCGATGGCCAGCTATCTGGCGACCATTCAGATCGGGCAATATCGTAAGCAGCGGATCGACGCGCCGCGCGGATCGGTGCCGATGCAGGCGATTCTGCCGCCGCGGCTGCGCGTCGAGTTCGAGCACGACTTCGCCCGGCAGCCGCGCATGATGGAGGTGTTCACCGAGAAGTTCGGGCCGTACCCGTTCGAGGGATACACCGTGGTGGTCACCGACGACGAGCTCGAAATCCCCATCGAGGCACAGGGCATCTCGACCTTCGGCGCGAATCACTGTGACGGGCATCGGGGTTCGGAGCGGCTGGTCGCACACGAGCTGGCGCACCAGTGGTTCGGCAACAGCCTCACCATCCGGCGCTGGCGCGATATCTGGCTGCACGAGGGCTTCGCCTGCTACGCGGAGTGGATCTGGTCCGAGGCGTCCGGCGGGCCCAGCGCGGATCAGCAGGCCCGCGCGGCGCACGCCGTCCTCGCCCGTCTCCCCCAGGATCTGACGCTCGCCGATCCCGGTCCGAAGTTCATGTTCGACGATCGCGTCTACAAGCGCGGCGCGCTGACCTTGCACGCCCTGCGTCTCGAACTGGGTGATCGCGCCTTCTTCGATCTGCTGCGCGAATGGACCGCCCGCTACCGGCACGCCTCGGTCACCACCGACGAATTCACCGATCTGGCCGGGCATTACAGTGCCGGATCGCTGCGCCCGCTCTGGGACGGCTGGCTCTACGCGCGGCCGCTGCCCCCGCTCCCGCGGGAACACCGGCCCTCACGTCCGGCCTAGGAGTTCGCGGACTCCGCACGGACCGTGGCCCGCGCGGCTTCCCCGCCGCGAACCCCGGCCGATCAGCCCTGGCTGTCGAGCACCTCGCGCAGCCTGCGGCCGAAGGCTTCCGGTTGACCGGCGTAACCGTACTCGCCACCCATGAAACCGCCGTGATGGCTGGGGAATACGGTGGCCTGCTGTCCGATCAGTTCGGCTGTGGCCGCCGCGGTGCGCGCGCAGAAGGTGCCCGCGGATTCCTCGCCCACCGCGATGACCACGCGGGTGGGTGCGGCGGTCAGGGCGGCGGCGTCGGGCCGGTAGCCGCTGACCGCCCAGGAGTGGTCGGAGAGCAGCGGATCGTCACGCTTGCCGTCGTCCTCGGTGGGCAGGCCGAACATGGCCGGATCGGGTGCGGGCTGGGCGAAGTAGTCGTCGGTGTACTCGCCCTGCCACGAGGTCATGGCGATGAAGTCCGCCATGCCCGCCCCGAAGCCCTTGGCCTCGTAGGCTTCCCGGGTGCCGGCGCGCGCCCGTTCAGCGGCCGCGGCATCGGGCAGCACGGGGATGATCGGCGGTTCGTGCGCGACCAGCGTGCGCACATCGCCCGGGTGCGCGGTAACCAGCGCCAGCCCGGTGACCGCGCCGCCGCTGCTGCCGAACACCTCCACCGGTCCCGCTCCGAGCGCCGCGATCAGCGCGTGCAGATCCTCGGCCTGGCCCTGCGGCGTGTTCTCGACCTTGCCGTCCCTGCGCTCGCTGCGACCGAGCCCGCGCGGGTCGTAGGTGACCACGGTGCGATCCGGGAACTGGGCCACCAGGGCGGCGAACCCTTCGGCGCACATCGGCTGCCCGATCAGCAGCAACGGCGGGCGGCCGTCGGCGGTGGGCAGCGGTCCGTGCACGTCGTACACGAGATCGGCATCCGGCAGTTCGAGGGTATGGGTCGTCATATCCGTACCGACGCCCCGTCGGCGCCGAATTCATCGGTGCGTCCACTGATCCGGATGCGCGATCCCGCCAGCAGTCCCGAATAGGTGCGCCGCCCGTGCTCGCGCTCCACCCGCGTGGTGATCTCGGTCAGTCCGAGCGCCGCCGCCCAAGCCAGCAATTGCTCGTGCGCCCCCGCCGGATACCCTCCCGGTTCCACCCGCCCCCGGAACTCCACCTCCGCACCCTCGGAGTCCGGCAGCGCGAACACCCCGCGATTCCACACCCACACCAGCGGCGGCAAAGCCATCCCGGCCTCGCTCTCGGCCCGCGCGTTCACCGCACCGGAGACCGCGTCGGCCGCTTCCCTGGTGAGCAGGACCGTATCCGCGTCAGTGATTGAACCCGTCATGCCTCCCACCATCACATCACCGACCCCGGAATGCCTGTCACCGCACGGTGCGCGTGTCGGAAACGGATCTATCAGTGCGACCGCCCAGTTCCCACCACCCTCATTTCACAACGGCGCGAATCACCCTGGTACGCAAGGGCAATTCGAATTCCCCGCCACCGGTCTCCGGCCGGCTCCGCAAACAAGACCGGATCCGATCCAGCACCTCGGCCTGCTCCACATCCGGAATCACCACCGTATGCGAATAGGTTCCGATTGTGGCAGTGCGGTTTTCGGCGGTCCGCGACTGCGAGTGCGCGAACTCGTTCGACTCGAACGGGAAAAGCAGCGGATGCTGCGGCAATTCCCCGTCATTCGAGTTCCGGCTCGAGGCCGACGTATGCGACAGCCGATCCAACTCGGCAACCCTGCGCGAGTTGCTCGCGGCCGCGGGTGGAGCCGCGGAATTCCTGGCGCAGTCGCAGGATCAGTCCGGTGATGCCGCGGCCCCGTGGCTGACCCTATTTGCCGCTGGTGGTGCGGAATTCACCAGCCACGCCGCGGGGGTAGGGTTCCGGCGTGGCGAAGATCGGGTTTCTCGGGTTGGGCCGAATGGGTGCGGGCATGGCGGGGCGGTTGATGGACGCGGGGCATGACGTGACCGTGTTCAATCGGTCGGCGGGGAAGGCCGCGGATCTGGCGGCGCGGGGGGCGGTGGTGGCGGAGTCACCGTGGGCGGCTGCGCGGGGCGCGGAGATGATCATCTCGATGGTGGCCGATGATGCCGCTTCCGAGGCGGTTTGGCTCGGTGCCGAGGGGGCGCTGGCGGGGGCAGAGTCGGGAGCCTTTGCCGTCGAATGCTCGACATTGTCGCGTCCGTGGGTGCTGGAGTTGGCGAAACACGCTGCGGCGCGGGAACTTCGATATCTCGATTGCCCCGTGACCGGCTTGCCGGCGGCGGCTGCGGCGGGTGAACTGGTGCTTTTCGTCGGCGGCGGGACCGAAGACCTCGCGGACGCTCGGCCGCTGCTGGCACCGCTGTGCACCAGGGTCGTCCGGTTCGGCGAGGTAGGGGCGGGGACGGCGTACAAGCTGGTGCAGAACCTTCTCGGCTCCATCCAGATCGCGGCGACGGCCGAGGCGTTGCGTACCGCCGAGCTGGCGGGGCTGGATCTGCCGACGGTGGTGGATACGCTTTCGCGCAGTGTGGCGGCCAGCCCGACGGTCATTCGCGTCGCCGATGGCATGCTCGCGGGCGGTCACGATCGGGATATCGCGTTCACGGGCGCTCTGCGGTTGAAGGACACGCGCATCGGCGTCGAATCGGCCGAGAGTGTCGGGGCTCCGATCGCCTTGGGGCATACCGCACTCGATATCTTCGCGCGGCTCGTGCAGAGCGGTGCCGGGGAGCTGAGTGAGAACAAGGTCATCGATCTGCTGCGGGAGTGAAGGGTTCGAAGCAGCTCAGCTCCGATAGCGCGGTGAGCTGGTCGAGATAGTGGTCGAGTGATTCGTGGCGGACCCGCGGCTGCACGATGGTCGCCCCGGCCGCCGCCAGCGCGCCGATCACATCCGCTGCCCGGGCGGGCTCGGATATCGGGTCGATCGATTGCGCCGTGCCGACCACCACCTCGAAATCCTTTGCCGCGGGCTGGTATCGGGACAGCCTGTCACGCAGGAGTTCGGGCGTGACGCCGGCCGGGATCCAGCCGTCACCGAGCGCGGTTGCCCGGCGTACGGCCGCGTCGCTGGATCCGCCGACCCAGATCGGCATGCGCTCCTGCACGGCGTGCGGGTCCACGACCAAACCCTCGAATCGGTAGTAGCGGCCCGAGAATTCCGGCACTCGCTGCCCCAGCGCCGCCCGCAAGGCCGTGATCGACTCGTCGGCGCGACGCCCGCGATCGGTGAACGGCGCACCGAGCAACTCGAATTCCTCGCGGGCCGTGCCGACGCCGACACCCAGCACCACGCGGCCCGCACTGATCACATCGAGGGTTCCGTAGCGTTTCGCGATCGCCAGCGGATGGTGATACCCGAGCACTAAAACACTGGGGCACAACCGAATTCGCGTCGTGCGCGCCGCCAGGTACGACAGCGTGGACAGCGGGTCCCAATAGCGTGTACCGCGCGATCCGCCCAGCATGGCCGATTCGGAGTGCGCCGCGACCGCGACATGCTCGCTACAGGTGAGATGGTCGAAGCCGAGCCGATCGGCGGTCTCGGCGATCCGGGCGATCTCGGCGATACCTGCCGTCCGCTCCCATTCGGGGGTGCGGCCGGGGATCTCCAGCACCACGGGAGTGCTGATGCCCATGCGGATTCTCATGCGGTGCCTTCGGGTGCGGAATGGGTGGCCAGGAAGTCGTCGACGATGCGTTCGCAGTCGGCGCGGGTGGTGGGACGCAATTCCACCAGACGCAGGAAGACGATGGGGCCGAGCAGCTGGGCGAGTCCCAGTGTGCGGTCGAAGTCGCCGAGTTCGACGCGGGCGGCGGGGCTGTCCAGGACCCGGTCGAAGGGTTGGCGGTAGCGTTCGATCACGCGGGCGCGCAGGGAATCGGGGGCAGTGGACCGGCCGGTGTCCGGGCCGCCGGTGCTGCCCAGGCCCAGCCAGGCGAGCGTGGTGACATGCACCGGCACCTGGTCGATGACCGCGGCCTGGCGCAGCAGTAGATCGATCAGCTGGCGGCGCACCGAATCCCCCGGATCCGGCGGTTCGATCTGCGGCAGCAGGCGTTCGAAAGCGGCAGCGATCAAACCGGCGCTGTTGCCGAAATTTCGGTACAGCGTGGTCCGGGCGACCTTCGACACGGTGGTGACCGCCTCCACAGTCACCGCCTGCACCCCGCCGGAGATCAGCAATTGCGTTGCGGCATCCAGCAATCGGTCGCGTGAACGCCGCCGGCGCGGGTCGATGCGCTCGTCCTCGTCGCCGCGCGCGGAATCGTTCATCCGAGCATCATGCCGCATCCAAAACCTTTCGTGATCAAGGGTATTCGAGTTACGCTACCGGCGGTAGCGTTGCGCTACTTTCAGTAGCGTTTCCTGGAGGTCCGATGACGGCCCCGCACACCGACATTCACTCCGCGCCGCCCTCGGCTCGCGCGCTGCGCTGGACGTTGACGGTGTCCTGTGCGGCGGTCGCCCTGGTGATCGCGTCGATGGCGGCGCTCTATACCGCGCTGCCGCAGATCGCCGTGTCGACCGGTGCGACGCAGGCGCAATTGACCTGGGTGGTGGATGGTTACACGCTTGCCCTGGCCTGCCTGGTGCTGCCGGGCGGGGCGCTCGGGGATCGGTACGGGCGGCGTGGAGTGCTGATCGCGGGGTTGGTGGTCTTCTGTCTGGGCGCGGCGCTGCCGTTGCTCTTACGGGATCCGTTGTGGCTGATCGCGGCCCGCGCGGTGTCCGGAGCCGGGGCGGCGCTGGTCATGCCCTCCACGCTGTCGATGCTGACGGCGGGGTTCCCGGAGCACTTGCGCAGCAGGGCGATCGGACTCTGGGCGGGGGTGGCGGGCGCGGGTGGCGGTGCGGGGCTGCTGGGTTCCGGGCTGATCATGCAGCGCTGGGATTGGCCCGCCATCTTCATCGGGCTGGCCGCCGGTGCCGCGGTGCTGGCGGTCGCGGCCGTCCGCATCCCCGAGTCGCGCGACTACACCCGCCCGCGTATCGATTTCGCGGGCGCGGCGACCTCCGCGGCGGCGGTCGGATTGTTCGTCGCCGCGATCACCGAAGCGCCGCACCGGAGCTGGCTCGATCCGCTGACGCTCGGCTTGTGCGGTGGCGCGTCGGTCGCGCTCGGGCTGTTCGTGCTCGCCGAACTGCGGGTGAGCCATCCGCTGCTGCCCATTCGATTGTTCGCGCGGCGCGGTTTCTCCAGCGGAATCGTCTCGCTGACACTGCAATTCCTGGTCACCTTCGGGGTGTTCCTGCTGCTGGTCCAGCATCTGCAACTGATTCTCGGCTATTCGCCGCTGAAGTCGGCGGCGGCGCTCATCCCGATGATGCTGCCCGTGGTCACGCTCGCCATCGTCGCGCCGTGGCTCACCGATCGGCTCGGGCTGCGGTTGATGACCTGCACCGGAATGTCGATCCTCGCCGCCGGATTGGCGCTGATGACCCGCATCACCGTGCACACCGGTTACCTCGGCGTGCTGTGGCCCATGCTGATCAGCGGTATCGGGCTGGGGTTGTGCGCGACTCCGGCCACCGCCGCCATCGTCGCCGACACGCCCGTCGAGAAGCACGGTGTCGCCGCCGCGGTGAACGATGCCACCCGCGAGATCGGCGCGGCCATCGGCATCGCGCTCGCGGGCAGTCTGTTAGCCGCCGGTTATCGCGACCGGATTCGGCCCGCCCTGCCGCGACTGCCCGAAGCGGTCCGCGAACCGGTCGCTGATTCGCTGGCCGCCGCGCTCGCCGTCGCCGACCACGCCGGACCCGCGGCCCGGCCGCTCGCCGATTTCGCCAAAGAGTCCTTCGTGCACGGAAACACCCGAGCGACCCTGGTCCTGGCGGTAATCGCCGCCGCCGGCGCGGTGCTCGCACTGGCCGCGCCCGGCCGTCCGAGACGCGATCTCGATCACCCGTTTGACTTGCGGAGCCACAAGTCGGCTAGACTCGGCGACGACCAAGATATTTGATCATGGATGTGACATGGTCACATCCAGCGTCGTAGATCGCTACCATTTCGCAAGCAGCCCCAACTGCGCGGCAAGCTTTCCTTACGGCGATCGATTTTGCCCATCGGCAATCTCGCCATCCGTGCCCCCGGCGCGGACGTGAAGTCCGCAGCACGGCTCGGGCACCACCCGATGCCCGAAAGGCACCGCTACACCTATGAATTCCACACCTGCCACCTTCGCGTCCCTCGGTGTGAAGGAGCCGCTCGTGCGTGCGCTCGACGCCGCCGGGATCACCGCTCCCTTCCCCATCCAGGCCGACACCCTGCCCGATTCGCTGAACGGGCGCGATGTGCTCGGACGCGGCAAGACCGGCAGCGGTAAGACGCTCGCCTTCTCCATTCCCATGGTCGATCGGCTGGCCGGTGAGCTGGCCGGCCGGCGCGTGCCGAATCGCCCGGTCGGGCTGATTCTCGCGCCGACTCGTGAGCTCGCGACCCAGATCGCGGCCGCCATCGAACCGCTGGCCGGGGCCTACCGGATGACCGTCACCACCATTTTCGGCGGGGTTTCCCAGCATCGTCAGGTGCAGGCGCTCAAGCGCGGCGTCGATATCGTCGTCGCCTGCCCGGGCCGCCTCGAGGACCTGATGAAGCAGGGCCTGATCAGCTTGGACGCGGTCGAGGTCACCGTCATCGACGAGGCCGACCACATGGCCGACCTGGGCTTCCTGCCCGCCGTTACCCGTATTCTGGCCGCCACGCCCGAGCACGGTCAGCGGCTGCTGTTCTCCGCCACGCTCGACAACGGCGTGAACAAGCTCGTGAAACGCTTCCTCCCGCAAGCGGTTCTGCACTCCGTGGACGAGGCCAACTCGCCCGTCGCCGCCATGACCCATCACGTATTCGAGGTCAAGGGCGCGGACGTCAAGCGGGCGGTGGTGGAGCGTCTGGCTTCGGGCACCGGCCGCCGAATCCTGTTCACCCGCACCAAGCATCAGGCGCGCAAGCTCGCCAAGCAGCTCACCACCTCCGGCATCCCCGCGGTCGACCTGCACGGCAACCTCTCCCAGCCCGCCCGTGACCGCAACCTGGCCATCTTCTCCGAAGGTTCGGCCAAGGTCCTGGTCGCCACCGACGTCGCCGCCCGCGGCGTGCACGTCGACGGCGTCGAACTGGTCGTGCACGTCGACCCGCCCGCCGAGCACAAGGCCTACCTGCACCGCTCCGGCCGCACCGCGCGCGCCGGCAGCGCCGGTGACGTCATCACCCTGATCCTCCCCGATCAGCGCGGCGACCTCACCGCCCTCATGCGCAAGGCCAAGATCGACGTCAAGCCGCAGACGGTGACCGCCGCCTCCCCCGCCGTCATCGCCCTGGTCGGCACCGTCGCCCCCCTGGTCGCCCAAACCGACTTCCGCCCCGAGCCCACCTCGGACGACCACCACCGCGCCGCCGGCGCCCGCCGCCCCCGCAATCGCGGTGCGGCCCAGGGCCAATCGCGCACCCGCCAGCCCGCGCACAGCCCCGCCGGCGCCCCCACCGCCCGCAAGCGTCCCGCCCGCGGCACCCAGTCCGCGGCCACCGCGGAACCGCGCAAGTCCAACGGCCACAACGGCTCCGGCACCGGCCGCAAGAACGCCGACGCGGGCAACGGCCGCACCGGCGGCGCCCGTGACAACGCCCGCACCACCGGCGCCTCCGGCGGCTCGACCCGCGGCGCCTCCGCCGGCGGCCGCACCTCCGGCCGCGGTTCGGCGGCCCCGGCCGGCAGCACCGGCGGCCTCGCAGGCTTCTCCCGCACCGGCGGCGGTAACCGCCGTCGCGGCTGATCCACCCGAATAGCGAAAGGCCCGGAAACATCCCCGCTTCCGGGCCTTTTACCTGTCATCGATAAGTTTTGAATAAACATCGAATTCTCCGAACTCGCGAGAGCCTAAGCAGCACAATCGATTCCGCGATTCCCGCCGTACGACTATCCTCAGCGAATGCGATGGGGAGTAATTACGGCCGCCGCGGCGATCGTCGTAACAATGTCGGCCGGTTGCACCGACTCGGGGACCGAAACCACGCCCTCCCAGCCGAAGCCGAGCACTCCCCGTGTGGAGCTACTGCTGACGGCATCGGACTTCCCGGCCGGAACCCAAACGGAAACCGATCCTCCGGACTCCCCCGACGAGACAACCAGCGGAACCCACGAGTCCGTCACGCCCGCTGCCTGTACCGAGAACGCCCGGAATCCGCTGGAAGGCATCGCCGACAACAGCATGTCCATACTGGGTGCCACCGACGATACCCACAACGTGATCTACGTCGAAGCGGTCATCGACTCCACCGTGAATATCGCGAAGATCAAAGACCGACTCCTCCGCCAATGCGCGAACGTGAAGGTCCACGACAAAAACAGCGACTACGAGTACAAATTCACCGAGGTCCCCCTGCCCACCGCCCTGAAAACCACCCAAGCCGTCGCCTACAGCACCGGCGGCAGCTCCTCCACCACCATCAAATTGGATGCCATCGCCACCCTCCGGGGCATGACCGTCTACCTCTCCGCCGTCACCCTGGACTCCGAAATCGACAAACAAGCCTTCGACAAGATCTTCACCGCCGCCGTCGACAAAGTAGCCACTGCGAAATAGCTCGCATACGACGGCGCACGATCGCGTGCCATAACGTGGACAGGTGGGATTCTCCGATGAACGGCCTCGACACCGGTGATGACGACATGGTGCACAGCGGGTTGACAGCTCTACTCGCTCGACTGAACCTCACCTGAAGCCGAGGATTTCCTAGCTGCTCGACACGCAAAATCGAGTCGATGGTGCTACTTTCATTAGCACCATGCTGTGGCAGATCGACCAGACATCGAGGGTGTCGCTGCAAGACCAGATTGCAGCGTGCGTCCGGCGTGCGGTCAGCACCGGTGAGTTGTCCGTCAACGAACAGCTCCCGCCCGCAACGGAATTGGCGCTCGCGCTCGCTGTCGACCGCAACACCGTCCTGGCTGCCTACCGGCGGCTACGGGGAGAGGGGGTGGTGGATTTCCGGCGCGGGCGCGGAGTTCGCGTGACCGCGAAGGCGCCCTCCGCGGCTCCGATGGAACAGGCCGCCCGTCAACTGATCGACTGCGCACGCGCGAACGGTTACAGCAAGGCCGAGGTTCTCGGCATGATCGAGGAGCTGATGTAATGCCCGTGTCGACGGTCTACACCTGCCGCGTCACGAACTGGATGATGCTGGGGTTCAACGGCTTGACCTCAGCGGTGACGATGTACAACGTCGTAATGGTGACCGGAGGCTGGCTCCTCGTCGTCAACGCCATCGTCCTACCCATCGCGTTCGTAAAAGCCGTGCTGGAAGCAAGCCAGCGCGTCAGCGCCAACCCCACCGGCCTGACCGTCCGCTGCGGCCTGTTCGGTCACCCGCGATTCACGATTACCCGAGCGAACATCACCCACGCCGAAATCACATTTCTGCCGTTCACGGCCCGGAGTTCCCAGGGCGTGTTCTGGCTGCGAAAGCGCGGCTGGTTCCTGACCCCGAGAAGTGGCCCCGCACTACGCCTGCGCCTGACGAGCGGCCGCGCGGTCACGGTCTCGGTAGCCGATCCCGCTGCCGCCATGTGGGCAATGGGAATCGCCCCCTATCCCGTTGCGCACCAACCTGATCAGCGCCTCGACAAGCCCACCTTCGGCCGCACCTACGGAGTAGGAATGGTCGCGCCCCGATGCCCGCGCTGCGCTCAACCCTGGGGCCGATTCTCACCCGCACGCACCCGCGTCACCGTCACCCACGACATCTACATCTGCTCGGCCTGCACCATCGACGAAGCCGTTCGCGCAGTCGCCGGTCACGCCGCCCTCGAACCCGCAGCTTGGCCGATAGCCGAACGCATCGACCCCCGAAGCTACTGCTGACATACACCAACGTGAGCGGATTACGCTGGCAGCGTGTACGTTCCGTGCTCCGCCTACCGTCGCACTCCGCTGGAGCGTTCCGACCCCGACCTGTCCTGGCATCGCGACGATCAATGGTTCTTCGCCGCAGGCGCCTGCCACATCCTCACTTACGCCTTCCTGCACACCCATCCGCGCGGTTACCTCCCGACAGGGCTCTGGGCTGTCGGTGAAACCGACCCCGCTCACGTCTACATCAGCGATGGAACATGGGCGTTCGACCATTGCGGCTGGACTCTCGAGGCCGAATTGCTGGCCGTCACCCGCGCCTGCGAACCCGCATCCGACTATCGGGCCAGGCGTCTCCGCATGGGGCTGGATGAATTCTGTGCCCGCCATTGGCATCGCACCCGCGCCGAGTACCTGCATGACCCCTGGGCACGTGCGATCGCCTACATCGCTCGCGTGGGTGGTCCGGCGCGTTAGGCCAGGCTGTGCCAATGTGGTTGGAGAACAACAGCTTCAGGAGGATTCGTGCCGTTGATCGCAGCAGCTTTGTGTCCACAATCGCCGATGTTGATACCCGAGGTGGCGGGGGTCGAGGGGGCGGAGTGGGACGGTTTGCGCAGGGGTTGTGTCGAATCGGTTCGGCGGCTGAGATTTCCGAAGATCGGGGATGAGACCGAGCGGGTGTTTTATCAAAGAGTTTGCCTATCAATCGGTTTCGTACGATGCGTCACCGCAGGAGTGCTCGGCGCTGGGTCGTGAGTTGGCCGCACAGGGTGAACGAGTCGTGATGCTGGTGGTTGGGGAGGGTATCGGCGGCGGTCATTTCGCCGGTGCTGACGTGGCTCAGGCGGCGACGCATAACCGCGGGCTTGCACGGTGTCTCGCCAGTGCCGATGTCCACGGCATCGGTCGGCTCGGGTCCGACTCGGCGTGGACCGCGAGCGCCTCCGGACGTGCACCGTGGCAGGTACTTGCCGGGGCTGCGGAAGGCTCGCGGTTCACGGGAGAGCTGCTGTCCGATGCAAGGTCCAGCGAGGCGGGGCGCTTCGTGGCGAGCTGGTCTCGGGCGGGGTGACCGAAAACCTCTGCCGGGCTAGGTGATCAGGGTCAGGCCGGTCAGCCAGGCCAGGGTGGTGAGCATGCCGGTGATGGCGAGGCCGCGGCCTCGTTCGCCGGTGTCTCGGATTTGGAGGAGGGCGAGGGGGCCTAGGAGTAGGGGGAGGCAGCAGAAGCCTATGAAGCCGGTTATCAGGGTTGTGAGGGCCAGGATGTTCAGGTTTCGGGGGGCGGTGGGGTGGGGGGTGGTCATCGCGGGAACCTTTCCTGTGCCGCACGAAATGGGGTGCGGGGGCCCGGGGTTGGGGCTACATCGGGAGGGGTTACCTGGAAATGCGGGTCGAATCGTATTGCGGCGCAGATTGTTCGAATGGGAGGGGTCAGGTGGTGGCGGTGCGCCAGTGTGCTGTCGCGCGGCCGATGTCGGTGATCGGGGGTTCGTGGTAGAGCCATTCGCGGGCGAGGGTGTGCCAGTTGTTGGTGGTGTGGAGTTGGCCGAGGGCGGCGAAGGTGAAGAGGTCGGCGCGGCGGGAGAAGACGTGTTCGGGGGGTAGGAGTTGGTTGCGCATGCCGCGGTGTTCGGAGGCTCGGGGGTCCATGGCGAGGATTACCGCGCCGGTGGCCAGTTCGGGGGTGATGGTGAGGGGTTCGTCGAGGAAGTGCCAGCCGGTGGCGGCCCAGACGTATTCGAGGCATTCGAGGGGGGTGACGGTGGCGGGGTCGAGGATGCCGCGGGCCGACCAGTGGGTGTGGAGGTCGTCGGCGCGGAGTTCGCAGGCGGCGCGCAGGCCGGTGCGTTCGAATTCGACGTCTACGGGGTCCATTCGGGTGTAGAGGCCGAAGTCGACGAAGGCGAGTTTGCCGTCCGCGGCGAGGAGGATGTTGCCGGGGTGGGGGTCGCCGCAGAATTCGTAGTCGGTGAAGAGGGGCGTGATGTAGAAGCGGTAGATGATTTCGCCGATGGCGTTGCGGTCGGCGTCGGGTAGCGTGCGGATCTGTTCGAAGGGGCGGCCGTCGATGTAGTCGGTGACCAGGACATGGTGTGTGCAGTACTGCTGGATGCTGTCGGGGACGGTCAGGAACGGGTGTCCGCGGTAGCGGGCCGCGATCCGATGCTGGGTGGAAGCCTCACGCACATAGTCGAGTTCGCCGCCGATATTGCGGGAGATCTCCTCCAGTACCGATGCGTCCCCGGCGCTGGGCAGGATATTGCGGAGCAGTCCGCTGAGCATGGCGAGGTTGCGCATGTCGGCGTGTACGGCCGCGTCCACGCCGGGATACTTCACCTTCACCGCGACCGGGCGGCCGTCCCGCAGCCGGGCCCGATACACCTGCCCGATGGAGGCCGCCGCGACCGGCGTCTCGTCGAAATCGGCGAATACCCGTGCCAGCGGCCCCAGATCGGCTTCGATGACCTGCCGCATGCGCGCGAACTCCACGACGGGCGCGCGGTCGCGCAGTTCGGCCAGCTTGTCCCGGAACATTTCCCGGTGTTCGGCCGGCACCAGATCCAGGTCGAGCACGGACAGCATCTGCCCGAGCTTCATGGCCGCGCCCTTCATACTGCCCAGCACGGTGACCAGTTGCTGGGCCGCCTGCATGGCCGAGCGTTGCGCCAGGATCCGCCGCGCCTGTTCGGTGCGCCCCACCATCGCCAGCCGGGTGCCGGCCTCGCGCACCGCCTGCCCGGCGGCGAGCCGGCCCAGTCGCGTTCCGCGCGCGATCCGGCCCGTGGGCACCCGCCCGCTCATGCCAACCTCCTGTGACCTTGTAGCGCACGAAGATACAGCACACGTAACGGCGAGTAACAGCTAAGCTGAGCATTGCTCATCTTCACTTCGGCAAGGAGGCTGTGGTGCCGACGAAGGCTGTCCGCCAACGCCGACGACCCACCCAGGAACGCTCCAAGGCGACCCGGGAACACATTCTCGACACCGCCGCCCGCCTGTTCGGTGAGCGCGGCATCGCCGACACCTCCACCAACCGGATCGCGGCCGAGGCGGGGGTCAGTATCGGCACGCTGTACCGCTATTTCGCCGATCGCAGCGTCATCGTGGACGAACTGCTGGGCCGCATGCTGGCGAATATCGAACGCAACTTCACCCATTGGGTGTCGGGGGTTTCGGCGTCCCACGGCAATATGCCGACCCGCCAGATCATCACCGAGCTGTTGCAACTGTTCACCGATGAACTGGTCGCCAACGCGCGCCTGGTGCGAGCGCTGGTGGCGGGCGTGCAGTTCTACAGCAGCGGCCTGCCCGAATTCGAACCGCGCCTGCGCCTGCTGGTGAAGGTGCTGCTCATCCAGCTCCTCGGCCCGGGCCACGATCACCGCTACGACGTGATGACCTTCGTCCTGATCAATACCGGTTTCGCGAGCGTGCTGCGGGCCTCGGCGCTCGAGGTGGACAGCCGCGAGCGCGCGGAGGCGATCGAGACCACGGCGCGGATGATCAGCGCCTGGATCGAGGCCGAAGCCCGGGAACTGCGAGCCGGTTAGAGCGACCCGCCGCCGCCCACCACCCACGGGTTGAAGGTGCACTGCAACTGGCTGAACTTGGCCGGATCCAGCGCCCGCAACGCGATGGACAGCGCCCGCGGCGAGTACATCATGGTGAGGTGGTCGGACACGTCCTGCTCGCAACCGTCTTGCAGCAGAATATTGTTCACGTGCGCGCCCGGCCCCGCGGTGAGGAAGGTCAGCTCCATCGGATTGGTGATCTCGTCGTAGCGGGTGCCGACGACCGTGTAGTCGATCCCGGGCACGGTGTCACCCTTGGCATTGAGCTGGTTGATGAAGTCCGAGCCGATGGTCTGCTGAATTCCGGCGTGCCCCACGAAGATCTCGACCAGCCCGAGCACATCGATCCCGAGATTGTTGATGGCCCGTCCCAGCGCCCCGATCCCGTCGAGCGAGGTGCCGTGGTTGGTCGCCCCGAAGGTGATCATGTTGTGCACCTTGGCCGCACCGCCCTCGTACTTGGTGTACCAGCCCGACATCGGCCCGCCCTGCGAGTGCGCCACGATATCGACCTGCCCGGCCCCGGTGGCGGCGAGCACGCGATCGACGAAGGCGGACAGCTGTTTCGCCGAATCCTGGATGTATCCGGTGCCCATGGTGCCGGGCAGGATCGACCCCAGCCCGCCGCCCTGGATCAGGTCGGAGCGACCGTAGTTGAGGGTGAAGGTGCAGAACCCGGCGTCCTTGATGGGCTGGCCCATATAGGCGAATCCGTTGTAGGCGTTCATCCAGGTGCCGTGCACCAGCACCACCGGCCGCGGATGTTCGGCCGTCGGCTTGCAGTTCCAATCGTTCGCGCCGGGCGGGGTGGCATCCGGATTAGCCACGCCATAGCCGAAGGCCGCCACCCACGACGTCATGCTCGGCCCGTACCCCACGGTGTCGGAGGACCGGCCGCCCGAGGATCCGGAGCTGGACCCCGAACCCCCGTAGCAGTCACCGGATCCGTTCCCCGAGCCGGCGCCGCTGCCGGAGGTGCAGGCGGATCCGGTGCCCGCCACGGGTTCCCCGCGCTGCACACCCGCCGCGATGTAATCGGCCAATTGCTGTTCGGTGGGCGCCGCGTCCGGCGCCGCTTCGGCCCCGGAACAGGCGAATCCGAGCGCCAGCATCGACGCTCCCGCCAGCACCGATGCCCGGACGCGCTTCCTTCTTCTCATTCGAATCTCCTAAGTTCACAGAATTCGAATCCGGTGCCGCACAGAACTTCCGGTACCGAATTCGCGCTCACGCTAGAGGCGGCACGAGACGCGGATAGGCACTCACGCGGATCACTGGAACCGATCACCACCACCGCATGCGCGTTCGGTGAACGATGACAACGCCACCGCGAGAACCCGATTCACAAATTCCCGCCCCGTCCCGCCGTGAAATCTCCAGTTATCGCAGCGAATTCCGGTAATCCCCGCCCGCCCGGGCATGATCGAAATCTGCGGCACCGCATCTTTCGTGAGGAGAACCCATGACACACGGAATCCTGGGCGCGGACCAGGCTCGGGCGCTGGTCGGTCACCGCTACCGTTGCGCTCGCCCGTTCCGGGTGGAGCGCGGCCGGATCCGCGAATTCGCCCGTGCGGTACAGGCTTTCCATCCCGCGCACTGGGAGGAGGCGGCCGCGGCGCGACTGGGTTTCGACGCGGTGATCGCGCCTCCGGCCTTCGCGGCGCTGGTGTGGCGGCAGGCGCGCCGCGAAATCCTGGACGAACTGATCAGCGGTTACCGCGTGGACCGGGTGGTGCACGTGGACCAGACCCTCGATATCGGCCGGCCGCTGCTCGCCGGTGACGAGCTCACCTGCGATGTATTCTTCGAATCGTTCCGGCAGTTCAGGTCTTTCGACGTCATCACCGTGACCGGCGTGCTCTCCGACCGGGACGGCGTTCCCGTGCAGACCATTTCGACCGCGCTGCTGGCCAGTGTCGGGCCGACGCCGCCCGCGAACACCGCCCAGCCGGACGATCCGTCAGTCCCCGGAATCCCGGCAGCACCCCGTCTGCACCGTCTGCCTCGTACCCGTATCGAGCCGGACCGCCTCACCGAGGGTGCGGAACTCCCCCGCGCCCGCACCACCGTGACCGCCCGCGACATCACCGATTACGCCCGCGTCGTGGGCGATTCGCTCGACAGCCTGCCCGGCCGCGCACTGCCGGCCGACCCGCCCGGTCCGATCGCCCCGGGCATGCTGATGCTCGCCCTGGCCACCGGATACCTCACGTCGTGGACGCACGATCCGGCGGCGATCACCAAACTGCGGGCCGAATTCGCCCATCAGGTGCACTATCTGGCGGTCCCGCGCACCGAGGTCGCCGAACTCGAGTTCCGGGGCCGTGTCCTCACCGTCGACCCGGCGGCCCGCACCGCGACCGTCGCCCTCGACGCCCGCTCCCAAGGCCGCAAACTGTTCGGATATGCCAGCGCCGAAGTGGCTTTCGCACCACCTTTCACGCTGGACTCTTGTGCTCGTTGAAGGTGCGCGCGATGAGCGCGGAACGCAATTGCCACAGTCCCATGGTCGCGGTCGGATCCAATCCGGTGAGCTGACTGATCTTCTTCAGCCGGTAATCCACGGTATTGGCGTGGATATGCATGAGCCGAGCCGTGCGCTGCCGATTCAGATTGTTCCCGATATGGCATTGCAGCGTCTCGAGCAATTCCGGATGATCCGCCAGCGGCTCCAGTAACGAGCCCAGAGTTTCGCGCCCCGGCCCCGGCCGGGTCAGCTGGTACTCCAACGCCATATCGGTGAATCGATAAAGCCCCGGAACACATTCCAGCCGCTGCACCATATCGAGCAGTTCGTGGGCGCGATCGGCCGCATCCGGCACTTCGGCGGGCGTCGCGAGCACCGCGGCCGCGGTGACGGGCACGTGCGCGGCGGCCGACAGCTGCGTCACCAGCGACCCCAGCCGCTCGTCGGACACCACGGCGGTCGGCACCAGCACGGTGCCGCCGTCGACACTGAGCAGGGCGAGCGCGGATTCCCCACAGCGCGTGGCGAGTTCGGCCTGCACCCGGCGCAGTTTGCGGCGCGCGACCACCTTGCCGTCCAGCATGGGATGCCGTTCATCGGGATGCTGGGGAATCGCCAGCGCCAGCACCGCGTACTCGGCGGCGATATCGATCCCGCATTCGCGCGCCATGGTGGAGGTGGACTTCCCGCCGAGCAGCGCCGAGGTGAGCGTGTGCACGGCCGTGTGATGCTCCCCCACCACCGCCTTGTGCTCGCGCACATACGCGCGCGCCACCGTGGCGCTGATGGTGTCCAGCATGCTCACCACCAGTTTCGCGCCGTCGACGATGCTGTCGTAATCGCGCACCGTCGCCGTCGACACCACCCGGTCCAGCCCGACCTGGAACCCTTCGTGAATCGAGTGCAGCACGATGTCGATGGGCACGCCCTCGCGCGCCCAGCCCGCCGCCGCATCGGCCAGCTTCCCGGTCTTCTCCGGAATGTCGCCACCGTCGAGCATGCTCACCGCGAGCTCCAGGCACACCCGCGTCACCGTCGTGACGTCACCGGCGATCAGGTCCCCGGGCAGTGTGCGGCATGGAATGACCTTGTCGACGAAGTGCCCCACCAGCTGCCGCGATACCGCCCGCACATCTTGCAGGGGCGTGGACATCGGGCGGCCGGAGACGGTCAATCCCACACGTGATGCTCCGTCAGTCGTCATCGTCGACTCCTCGCGATCTATCGCACCAATCGGTGAAATCGAACTCTAAAGTGGTCGTTCGCTCACCTTCTACTCGTTTCGCACGATCTCGCGGAGCGCCTCGAATAGCACGATCTACCTGCGCGTTCGCCCGGACCTCCCGGTCCTCCGCTGAGCGCGGCGGCGGTAATCCGAGAAAGCCGCTCACTTTCGTGCAGCGGTTGCGGGCTCCGACGAACATGCCGCTATCGTCGGAGCGACAATGGGATTCCGAATCTCGGGATGTGCGGAACGGAAGCAGCGATGACCGAAGCGAGTTCGACAATGCAGTCCGCGGCCGGAACTCGCCTCAATCGCAAGGGGCGCGAGACCAGGCAGCGGCTGCTGGACATCGCCATCGGCTGTCTCGCGCAAGGCTCCGGGGAACCGTTGTCCGCCAACCGGGTTGCCCGCGAGGCCGGGGTCAGCTGGGGCACTTTGAAGCATCAGTTCGGCGATATCGACGGCTTGTGGGCGGCCGTGCTCATCGAGTTGACCGATCGCACCGGAGCGAACAGTCCCGAAATCTGGCCGGCGGTGAGCGGGTCGATCCGGGAGCGGGTGTGGGAGGTGGTCGAGGCCATCTGGACCATTCTCGACAGCCCGGAGGGGCGAGCGGTCGAGACGCTGCGGGGCGGTCTGCCCAATGGTCAGCAGGAGCGGCTCGAGCTCTACCCGCGGACCGCGGCGGCGATGGCGGGTTACGAGGATGCCTGGCTGCGGGCTTTCGAGTACTTCCTGGCGGACCTGTCCATCGCTCCGGCGAAGGTGCGCCACGTGCAGGCGCTGATCCCGATGGCCATGCGCGGCATCAATAACGAGCGCCGGCTCTCCTCCCCCGCCGAACTGACCGAAGCCCGCCACTGCCTCGTCGACGCGATAGCCCTTTACCTGCAATGACTTACATTCTTTGAGAACCCTCGTTGACAATTGCGGAGGGGAGGTCCACTGTTACCCCCAGCTTTCGCAATTCAGTGAGGAGTGATCCATGTCTCCGTCCCCCGATGATCAGGGCATGCGCCTGCAACGCAGCAGCCGTGACACCGCCGCCCTGATCCCGCGCCTCACCGCATGGCTGGCCACCCAGCTGCCCGACGGGGCCGGACCGGAGCTCACGCTGGGATCCGGTATCGACAGCAACGGCATGTCGGCGGAGACGTTGACCCTCACCCTGCGCTGGCGGGAGAGCGGAGATCCGCAGGCCGCCGACCTGATCGCCCGGATGGTGCCCGCGCCCGGCGACTTCCCCGTCTACGAGAACTACGATCTGCCGGCGCAATTCGACGTGATGCGCACCGTGGCCGAAGGCGGCGAAGTACCGGTCCCCCGGGTCCGTTTCCTCGAACCGACCGGCGACGTGCTGGGCACGCCGTTTCTGCTGATGGACCGCGTCGAGGGTCTGGTGCCGCCCGATGTCATGCCCTACACCTTCGGCGGCAACTGGCTCTTCGACGCGACCCCCGAACAGCAGCGCCGGGTACAGGACAGCACCATCGAAATGCTCGCGAAGCTGCACGGAATCCCGGACGCGGCAAACACTTTCGCATTCCTCGAACCGCAACAGCCCGGTTCCGGATTGCTGGAGAAGAACCTGAATCGCGCCCGCGCCTGGTACGAGTTCGCGGCCCGCGACATCGGTCCGTCGCCGTTGGTGGAGCGAATCCTGAAGTGGCTCACCGACAATATCCCCGAGACCGATACGACCGTGCTGTCGTGGGGCGATGCGCGCCTCGGCAACTGCATGTACCGGGATTTCGAACCGGTCGCGGTGCTGGACTGGGAGATGGCGACCATCGGTCCCCGCGAACTCGACGTGGCTTGGATTACCTTCGGGCACCGCGTCTTTCACGCGATCGCCGAGAACTTCGGATTCCCCGGCATGCCGGACTTCATGCGCGTCGACGACGTGGTGGCGGCCTACGCGCGGCATTCGGGCGTACAGCTGGCCGACCTCACCTGGTACACGATGTACGCCGCTTTGAACTACAGCATCGTCTTCCTGCGCGCTGGTGGCCGCCAAATCCATTTCGGCGAGATGGCACGGCCGGACGATATCGAGGTGCTGCTGCATCACCGCGCGATCGTCGAAGAACTGCTCGCCGATCTCGGCGCCTGACCTGCACCGTTCCGAAAACTACCGGGGAAGAACCACTCTCGTGACCGATCGATTGAACGAACTCGCCTACTACTGCATCACCCGGCACCCCGCCGATGCCCGCGTCCTGCTGCCCGAGGCCCGCGACGCGGAGCGCCTCGGCCTCGGCTCGTGCATGATCGGCGAGCGCATGACCGTCAAGGACTCCGCGGTCCTGTCCGGCGGCCTGGCCGGCTGCACCACCGACCTCGGCATCGCCGCCGCCGCAACGAATCACCACACCCGGCATCCGATGGTGACCGCCACCATGGGCTCGACCATGCAGGCCATCACCGAGGGCCGCTACGCCATGGCCTTCGGGCGCGGCATGGCGGCGAACTGGAAGGCGATCGGCCTGCCGCCGGTCACCGAAGCCCAGCTGCGCGATTTCGTCGGCATCCTGCGCCGGCTCTGGGCGGGCGAGACCATCCTGAATCATGATGGCCCCGCCGGGAAATGGCCCGTCCTCTACCACCAGAACGGCCTCGACGACGCACCCCCGATCGGCTTCGTCGCGGTCGGCCCGAAGACTCTCGAACTCGCCGGCGAGATCGGTGACTTCGTCGTGCTGCACACCTTCTTCTCGGACGAGGCCACCGCCAATTCCGTTGCCGCGGTGCGCCGCGGCGCCGAACGCGCGGGTAAGGATCCCGACAGCGTCCGCATCTGGTCCTGCCTGGCCACGGCCAGTGACGCGCTCTCACCGGAGGACCAGCTGCGCCGCCGCACCGGCCGCCTGGTCACCTATCTTCAGGCTTACGCCGACATCTTGATCAGCGCCAACGGCTGGGATCCGCAGGTGTGGGAGCGAATCCGCGCCACCCAGCTCTTCCAGGACGCCGCCGCGGCGGGCCCCATCGACGCCTCCGCCTCGGTCGAAGTCCTGGAGCAGTTCGATGCCCTGATCCCCGACGAATGGCTCGCCTCGGCCGCCTACGGCACGCCGAAACAGTGCGTCGAGAAGATCTCCCGCGAATACGACCTCGGCTGCCATTCGGTGATCATGCACGGGGCGAGCCCGCACGAACTCGCCTCGGTGGTGGACGCCTACCGCGCCAACCGCCCCACCCTGCCCCGCGCCGTGGCCGCCAACCCGGGCAAGTTCGCCTGAAACATCGCCTGTCTCAATCACACAAGGCGTGGGTGAGCAGGCCGCCGATGTCCGCGGTGCGGGGGCTGCCGGTGAAAGAATAGGTGACCGCTCGCCCGGCGGCCGCGCCGGAGACGGCCGTGAAGCCTTCGACGCCGCCGACATGGCCGACGAATTTCGTGCCGCACGGGAGTTCGGTGTAGCCGACACCGAGACCGTAGAACATGCCGTCGCCGTTGCCCATGTCCACACCGTCGAGCATCCGGTGCAGTTCGGATCGCGGCAGCAGGTCGCCCGCGGTGAGGGCGGTGTAGAAACGGTTCAGGTCCGCGCCGGTGCTCACCAGCGCGCCCGAAGTCCACGGGAGGGACGGCTCCATGCGGGTGGTGTCGGTGCGGACGCCGTCGATGCTGCTGTAACCGGTGAGATGCGGTGTGCGCAGCCCGGTTTCGCCGGTCGCCGGAAGATAGGTGTGGGACAGGGCGAGCGGAGTGAGGATGCGCGCCTGCAATTCGTCGGAATATGCTCGCCCGGTGACCTTTTCGATGAGCATGCCAGCGACGATGTAGTTGATGTTCGAGTATGCGAAGCCGGTGCCCGGGGCGAACCGGGCGGGGCTTCGCAGCGCGATGGCAATCTCCTGGGCGGGTGTGTAGGTCCGGCCGGACAACGCCGCCTGATATTCGCTGGTCTCCGGGGATGCGGCCGGTTCGGGCAATCCGCTGCGGTGGCCCAGGATGTGACCGACGGTGATGGCGCGGCCGTCGATGCCCTCACCGATCAGCAGTCCGGGCAGGTAGGTGTCGATCGGCTGGTCCAGGTCGATGCGGTGTTCGGCCGCCAGTTGCAAGACGATCGTTGCGGTGAAGGTCTTGGTGATGCTGCCGACCCGCACGTATTCGGGCACGTCGGCGCGGACCGGAGTACCCGATGCGAGATCGGCGGCACCGGCGGTCAGCACCGTGTCGCCGCCGGCATCGGTGAGGGTCGCCAGCGCGCCGACCGCGCCCGAGCGGACCAGCTCGTCCAGGTCGCCCCGCACCTTTGCGCCGCGCATGCTTGCGGGCGCCGGTGCGGGCTCGGCCGGAGCGGCCGGGCAGGCGGATACGAGCAGGACGGCGGTGAAGACCGGGAAGGCGAGGGCTCTCAGACGCATGAGCCGACCGTAGGAATCCCACGCCCACAAGCACATTGGACTGTGGTACTACACCGCATCGACCTGAAGTATCAGTGCAATCGGACCGGGAGCGCGGCCAGGCCGCGGATGATCGGGTTGGGGTACCAGCGGAGCTCCGATTCCGGCACGGCCAGATGGAGATTCGGGTAGCGCTCGAGGAGGGCGGTAAACGCGATCGCGCCTTCCAAGCGGGCCAGCGGCGCGCCGAGACAGAAGTGGATGCCGTGCCCGAAGGCCAGGTGCGCGGTGTGGTTCTGTTCGGGAGCGAAATCGGCGGGCGCGGGGTACTGATCGGGGTCGCGGTTGGCGGCGGCCAGGGCGATGTAGACGAGTTCACCGGCGGGAATCACGGTGTCGCCGACGGCAATCGGCTCCGTGGTGTAGCGCGTGGTGGCGAGGTTGACCGGGCCGTCGAGGCGGAGGAATTCCTCGATCGCCGCGGGGATGGCGGCGGGGTCGGCGCGGAGCCGGTCCCAGCGGGCGCGATCGCGCAGCAGTGCCAGGGTGCCGTTGCCGATCAGATTCACCGTCGTCTCGTGGCCCGCGACCAGCAGCAGCAATGCCATGCCGATGAGTTCGGATTCGTCGAGCCGGGCTTCGTCGTCGGCTACGAGGATCGAGAGCAGATCGTCGCCCGGATGGGACCGCTTGTGTTGCAGCATCTTCCGCAGGAACTCGACCATCTCGTATCCCGCGCGAGCGCGGTCGGCCTCGGGGGTCAGCGAGCCGACGAGGATCTTGGTCCATTCGCGGAACGCCTCATGGTCGTCGATGGCGACATCGAGCAGATCGCAGATGACGGCGACCGGCAGCGGGACGGCGAACGCGTCCAGGAGATCGACCTCGTCCGCGGCGGCCATGCCGGTCAGGAGTTCATCGGCGGTGCGCTCGATGAGCGGGCGCAGCGCCGCTATCCGCCGGGCGGTGAAGGCTTTGCTCACCACTTTGCGCAGCCGGGTGTGGTCGGGCGCGTCGAAGTTGAGCATGTGCCGCATACCCGGATCGGGCGGCGAATATGGTTGCGGCGCACCGCGTTTGTCGGGCACCAGCTTGCTCAGGTAATCGATGTCCTTGCACAGGCGCGGATCGGTGAGCAGGGCCCGGCCCTCGGTGTAGCCGAAGACGAGCCAGCGGTTCAGCCCGTCCCCGAAATCGACGCACCGGACCGGGCCCTCCTGCCGCCATTGCCGGTAATAGGCGTGCGGGTCCGCGAAGAACCCTTCGTCGAGGCGCTCACTCATGGCTCGACGTTACCTCGCGGCAGCGGATTCGATTGGCGGACTTACCGTCTCAGATCGCGGCCCGGACCTTGTGGCCCCGGACCCGGTTCAGGGTCAGCCGCCACAGCGCGGTGGCCACATCGAGCGGAACGCGCGGGGAGGCCGCCACTTTCGTCATCTCCAGGCGGGCCTTGCGGAGCAGTTCGGCCGGGGCCTTGTCGGGGTGGCCGGTGTCGAACGGCGGCTGCGGATCGTATTCGATGGCCAGCTGAATCAGCTGGGCGGCCTCGACGCCCGCGATCTCACCGGCCAGCCACAACCCCAGATCGATCCCGGCCGATACGCCCGCGGCGGTGACGATCTTGCCGCTGCGCACGATGCGATCGTGCGGGCGGGACCGCGCACCGAAGGCCGCCAGCATGGGCTGCGCCGACCAGTGCGTGGTGGCGGGATGCCCGCGCAGGATGTCGGCGGCGGCCAGTACCAGCGCACCGCTGCACACCGAGGTGGTCCAGCTGGTGTTCGGATGGACGGCGCGCAACCATTCCACCAGTTCCCGATCGGCCATCGCCTCGGTGGTGGCGGACCCGGATCCGGGCACCAGCACCAGATCGGGGGCGGGCGTCTCGGCGAAGGTGTGGGTGGCCCCGAGCACCAGCACGCCGCTGTCGGACACGATCGGCCCGACTTCGCCCGAGACGAACCGCAATTCACTGTCGGGCAGATTGCGCAGGATCTCGTAGGGGCCGATGGCATCCAGCACGGTGAGCCCCGGATACAGCACGATGGCGATCTGGAAGGTCATGGAGGGAACTCTCTTTCAGCATCGAGTGAACCGGGCGCGATACTCGCCCGGCGGTATGCCCAAGTGGCGGTGGAAGATTCGGTACAGCGTTTCCGGACTGCCCAGCCCGACGGCGGCGGCCACCCGATCCAGGGGCTGGTCGGTGGTCTCCAGCAGCCGGCGTGCCGCACCGATCCGCACCCGCTCCACATAGCGGGCCGGGGTCAGACCGGTCTCCCCCGCGAACACCCGCGAGAAATGCCGGGTGCTCATGCCGGTCCGCGCGGCCAGTGCGGGCAGTGACAGATCCGCGGCCAGGTTCTCCTCCAGCCAGACCTGTAGGGCGCGCAGCGAATCCCGCTTCGGCGGATCGGCCGCGATAGGTGTGCTGAACTGGCTCTGCCCGCCGGGCCGATGCAGGTAGACCACCAGCCACCGCGCCACTTCCCGCGCCAGCTCGTGCCCGTGATCGGCGGCCACGATGGCCAGCGCCAGATCGATTCCCGCGGTCACCCCGGCCGAGGTCCAGATCGGCCCGTCCTGCACATAGATCCGGTCGGGTTCGGTTCGCACACGCGGGAATTCACGGGCCAGCGACTCCCCGCCCGCCCAGTGCGTGGTGGCCCGCCGGCCGTCCAGCAATCCCGCTCGCGCCAGCAGGAACGCCCCCGAGCACACCGAACCGGTCCGGGTAGCCGACCGCGACACCCGTTCGATCGAACCCACCAGCGCCGCGTCCTCGCTGGCGGTCCAGGACGACAGGCCCCCGGCCACCAGCAGCGTGTCCACCGGCTCCGACCAGGTGGCCAGATCATGCCGGGCGATGACTTCGACCCCGCTCGAGGACCGCACCGGCCCGGCGGGCGTCGCCGCGATCTCCAGCCGGTATCCGGGCGCGGCCCCCAGTGCGGCGGCCGCGCTGAACACATCGGCGGGCCCGGCGAGGTCCAGCAATTGGAACCCGTCGAACACCACCATCAGCACCACCCGCATGCCTACAGCCTGCGACCGCTACCCCATGGCGTCAATGACACGACTATTGCAATTCCGGCCATCTCGACACACGCACCCGCGCGTCACAGGTATCCGGCGGCGGACGGGTGAGACGCTGCCCGCCGTGACCGATTCCCTCATGCTCGCTGCCATGGACACGGTGTCGGAACTGGTGAATTCGACTGCCGTCGAGGCCACCGGCGCCGATCTGCCGCGCGTCACCTGGACCTGGGACAGCTGCGCCCGCCTCGCCACGCCCGGCGCGGGCCGTCCGGAGTTTCTCGGGACCATCCATCTGGACCTATCCGGGCCCGAGGCCGAAGCCGCACTGCTGGCGTGGGCGAGCGCGCTCGAGCTGTCCGAATCGACCAGTGCACGCGAGGCGGCCGACGGGCGGCGCGGCTTCTCCGGGGTGCTGGCCGGATCCCTCATCCGGATCACGGCCGTGGTCGAAACGGCCAAGGACGCCATGGATTTCGATACCGACTACTACAGCGTCGTGCGCTGACGGCGAGACCGGGCGCGCGGATTCTCACGCCCGGTCTCGTTCCCCCTCGATCCAGTCCCCGATCATGGCGGCGGTGTCGTCGATCAGCCGATCGCGGTCGATCCCCTTGGGCGAGAAAGCGATCCGGAAGCTGGCGGCCAGGCCGGTGTTCATCATGACCAGGGCCTTCCCATCCAGGTCCAGCTCGTCGCGCGGACCCCATTGATGCAGCAGGTAGGCGCGGGTCAGCACGAGCAGCCGGCGTTCCAGGTCGGTCAATTCGAGCGCGCTGAGCGGGATCTGCGCGACCAGCGCACGGGCCAGACCTTCCTGCGCGGCAAGGGTATCGGCGATGGCGCGCAGGCTGGCGGCGACCGCGACGCGCGGCGGTCCGGCGAGGGTGCCCAGCACCGCGGTGGTGAATCGCTCCTCGATCTCGGCGAGGAAGCGGGCGCGCAGCACGGCCACGATCTCCTCGCGGTCGGCGAAATAGCGGTACAGCGTGCCGATGCTCATGCCCGCGTGCGCGGCGATCCGATTGGTCGAGGTATCCGCGATCCCGCGTTCGGCGAAAAGTTGAGCGGCCGCCTCGACGACCCGCTCCCGCGAGTCCTGCGCGCGCTGCTGTTTCGGGCTTCTCCGCTGTTCAGACGCCATAACCGACGCCCCTGCCAGACGGCGTGAAACTGGAGTAGAAGGTGAGCACCAACTCACTTTACAGTTTCGGTATGAGCACCGCGGCCGCCTCGCCGGCACCCCCGGCTCCCAGCGAATTCCGCTACTGGGACAAGGTTTACGATCCACGCGTGCAGCGCGCACGACGGCTGTGGGAGCGGGTGTTCCGCTTCGATCCGCAACCCTCCGACGAGCTGGTGCGGTCCTTCGCCGCCGCCTACTACGAGGCCGATCCGGTGGCCGAGGCATTCGTGGACGAGGTGTACCTCGGCGAGATCGGGCCGAAGGCCGGACGCGCCATGCTCGATCGCGCGCTCACGCACGGCATCGAGGCGGTACCCGACGCCCCGCCGTCCCTGGTACGCCTGTTCCGCGAATACGAGACCCCGCCCGACTGGCTGGATCCCGAGCTCGCCGAATTGGGGGCGCGGGTGTTCCGGCGCTGGGGCACTTCGGTTTTCAGCTTCGCCACCACCAGCACGCTCGAAATGTATTCGGAGAGTTCGATCGCCAAACCGCTCGCCTACACCGGCGGCTATACCGGCGCGCGGGCGCACAAACGGCAATTGGAGACGGTGCGATTCTGGATCGACGTGTCCGAGCCCGGCGGTCTGGATCCCGGCGCACGGGGCCGGCAGACCGCCATGCGGGTGCGGATCATGCACGTGTTCATCCGCCGCAAGCTGACCCAGCGCCCGGAATGGGATCACGCCGCCTGGGGTGTGCCGATCAGCGTCGGCGACGCCACCCTCACCCTGATGGGCGGCAGCGTGGTGCCGGGGCTGGCACTGTGGAGCCTCGGCTATCAGACCACCATCCGGGAAATCGAAGCGACACTGCACTTCTGGCGATATGTCGGTCATCTGCTCGGTGTGCAGCCGCAGTGGTATCCGCGGGACTTCCGGGATTCGGTGCGGCTGATGTTCGCCGCCTTCGTCAAGCGCGCGCACACGGCCGGGGCGGACGGCGCGGAGCTGGTCGAATCGTATCTGCCCGCCTTCGCTCCGAAGCCGGATACGCCGTGGCACAAGCGGATTCGCGACGAGCTCAACTATCGGGTGCAGATCGGCTACACCGGGGTGTGGCTGCCCCCGGCCACCTATGCCCGCCACACCATGCCGAATCGATTCCCCTGGGTGCTGCATCCGGTCGTGCAGGCGCCCTTGATCTTCGGGGCGGAGACGGCGCGCCGGGTGGTGCCCGGCCTGGACGCGATCGCCGACCGGGTGCAGCGTGCGCGCCGCGAGCAGTGGTACCGCAACGAGATGGGCGACCGGCACGCCGAATTCCAGCCCGTCGAGGAGTTCCGCCGCTGATCAGTGCGCGGCCACCAGACCGGCCGGTCGCTGCTCGGCGCGAGCGTACCGGCGTGCCAGCGCGGCGCAGGTGATCAGCTGGATCTGGTGGAAGAGCATGAGCGGCAGCACGATCAGGCCCACCGGATGCCCGGCGAAGAGCACCGACGCCATCGGCAGGCCGGTGGCGAGGCTCTTCTTGGATCCGCAGAAGGTCATCACGATGCGATCCGGGCGCTCGAAACCCAGCCATCGGCTGCCCAGGCTGGTCGCGCCCAGCACCACCGCGAGCAGCGCCGCGCACACCGCGACGGTGGCCAGTAGATCCTTGGGCGACAATCCCTTCCAGATGCCTTGGACCATTCCCGCACTGAATGCCGCGTAGACGACCAGATACACCGAGCCCCGATCCACCGCCGTCAGCAGCGCCGGTCGCCGCAGCACCCATCCCAGACGCGGGCGCAACAGTTGCCCGGCCAGGAACGGCAGCAGCAATTGCACGACGATGGCCAGCACCGCCGATGCCGAAACCCGCACCTCACCGGTGGTGTTCAACAGCAGGATCACCAGCAGCGGCGTCAGGAACACCCCGGCCAGGTTCGACAGCGACGCGCTGACCACCGCGCCCGCCACATTGCCGCGCGCGATCGAGGTGAAGGCGATCGAGGACTGCACCGTGGACGGCACCAGGCACAGGAACAGCACCCCGGTGTAGATGTCCTCGCTCAGCACCGACGGCACCAGCACCCGCAGCGCCAGCCCGAGCAGCGGGAAGAGCACGAAAGTCGCCGCCAGCACGCCGGAATGGAGCCGCCAGTGCCGCAGGCCCGCCAGCGCTTCCCGGGGCTCGAGGCGGGCGCCGTAGAGCAGGAACAGCACCGCGATGGCGATCTTGGTGGCCCAGCCGAGCAGGTCCGCTACCTCGCCGCGCGCGGGCAGCACGGCCGCGCAGGCCACGGTGGTGAGGATGCCGAGCAGGAACGGATCGATGCGGAGCTTGGCCACGAGAGTCACTCTTCGAACGGTATGAGCCCGGCGACCGATCGCGATAGGCGTTGGATCCGATAACTCCGAACGGATAATGCGATAATTCGGTGGTGTTCGAACCGGACCTGTTGCGCACCTTTCTCGCGGTCGAGCGCGCCGGTGGCTTCACCGCCGCGGGCCGCCTGCTGGGCCTGCGGCAATCCACCGTCAGCGGTCATATCGCCCGCCTCGAGCAGGCGGCCGGGCGCGAGTTGTTCCGGCGCGACACCCGCAATCTGGCGCTGACCGCCGACGGCGCGGCCATGATCGGCTTCGCCCGCCGGATCCTGGACGCCCAGGCTCGAGCCGAGCGCTACTTCTCCGAATCCACCCTCACCGGCCTCATCCGGCTCGGCGCCTCCGACGATCTGATGGCCCACGAGTTGCCCGACATCCTGGTCGAATTCCAGCGCACCCATCCGGGCGTGGATCTGGAACTGACCGTCGGCCTGAGCGAGAACCTGAAAACCCGGATGACCGCGGGCGAACTGGATCTGGTCTTCGGCAAACGCCTGCCCGGGGAACGTCACGGCCGGTTGCTCTGGCGCGATCGCCTGGTGTGGGCGGGCCGTTCGGCCGCAATGGAATTCGAGGATCCGGTCCCGCTGATCACCTACCCCGAACCGAGCCTCACCCGCGATCTGGCCCTGCGCGCACTGCGGCACGCCGGACGCACCTACCGGATCAGCTGTGTCAGCGACAGCCTGCTCGGCATCCGCGCGGCCGCACTGGCGGGGCTCGGCGTGTTCGTGCACGCGCGGGGCGTGCTGCCCGACGATCTGGTCCCGCTCACCGACCCGCGCCTACCGGAATTGGGCGACCTCGATTTCGTGCTCATGCACCGGCGCACCCGGCTCTCCGATCCGGAACAGGCGCTGGTCGAGGTCATTACCGCCAATACCCGGCGCGCCGCGGGCCGCGAACCCGCTACCGGGCGCGCGCCGCAGTGAGGAAGGCGCGAATCAGCCCGTGGTCCTTGACCCCCGGACTCGATTCCACCCCGCTGGACACATCCACTCCCCACGGTCGCGCCTGCGCGATCGCCTCCCGCACATTGCCCGGTGCCAGCCCACCCGCCAACAGCCACCGACCGGTCGGTCGTTCCTCGGTCAGCGCCGAAAGGTCCCACCGCTCACCCGAGCCGGCCTTCGGCGAATCCAGCAACAGCATCTCCTCGCCGTACGCCCCCACCCGCAGATCGGGCTTGTCCCGTAACGACACCGCCCGCCACAATCGCACCCCCAGCGCGGCCGCCGCCTCGAAATCCGCCTTCGTATAGTCCCCGTGCAGTTGCAGCACATCGACGCCGATCTCGAGCGCCGCCCGCGCCCCCTCCTCGGCGGTCACATCGTGCACCACCAGCACCGAATCCACCTGCGCCGGAACACCCTTGACCAATTCCGCGGCCAATCCGCGCTCGACGGCCCGCACACTGGTCCGGCTCATCACGAACCCGACCGCGTCGGCCCCGGCGTCCACCGCGGTCTCGACGTCGCCGACCGTACTCAATCCGCACACCTTCACGAAAACCACGACCTGAACGTTATTCCCTGCGAGAATCCTTCTCGCTTCGCCCCCCGGTCGAGGGCCGGCTCGGGGGAGGTGCACAGGGGGAGTAATCGTGGAGTTGCCGTCGGGGTCGGAGTTCGCGGGATTCACCATCGTGCGGCCGCTCGGGTCGGGCGGGATGGGGACGGTGTATCTGGCCCGCCATCCCCGGCTCGACCGCGAGGTCGCGCTGAAGGTCCTCAACGACGCGCTCGCCGCCGATCCGCGCAGCCGCACCGCCTTCGATCGGGAGGCGGCCGTCGCGGCGCGGCTCGAGCATCCGAACATCGTGGCCGTCTACGACCGCAGCGAGCCCGGCGATCGCGCGCTCTGGTTGTCCATGCGCCACATTCCGGGCGGCGACACGCTCCGGCTACTCGCCGACGCGCCCGGCGGTCTCCCGGTCGACCTGGCCGTGAGCCTGATCGCCGATGCCGCGCACGCCCTCGACTACGCACACCGCAGCGGCGTCCAGCATCGCGATGTCAAACCCGCCAACCTGCTGATCGAACACGATCCGCGGCACGGCAGGCGCGCGGTGCTCACCGATTTCGGTATCGCCCGCACCCTCGACGACACCGTCACCCTCTCCGGTGTCTGCGCCACCTTCGCGTACGCCGCGCCCGAGCGGTTCACCGCCAAGCCCGCCGACCATCGCGCCGACATCTACTCGCTCGGCTGCACGCTGTTCCAATTCCTCACCGGTCGAACGCCTTTCGCACGCGCCGACCAGGCCGCGGTGATCGGCGCCCATCTGATGGAACCGCCGCCCGCGACCCGGGCACTGCGCCGGGAGCTGCCGGCCGGAGTCGACGCCGTGATCGCCACCGCGCTGGCCAAGAACCCCGGTGACAGGTATCCGACCTGCGCAGCACTGATCGCCGACCTGACCCGCGCCCTCGCGCCACCCGCGCCGCCGCCGGTGCCGATCGAGGCGCCGGCGAACGTACCTGCCTCAGCACGGACGGGTGCGGCCACGCCGGCGGACACCGTGCGTGCACCCGTCGCGCCGCACCCGAAAACTGCTATGCGGCAATCGGATCCGCAGCCTCCCGAGCGCGGAAGATCCCGGCGTCGGCGGTTGACGATCGCGGCCGCCGCGCTGCTGGTCGTCGGTATTCCCGTGGGTCTGCTCGTCGGTTACGGCGTGATTCGCGGCAACTACTATGTCGGCACCGACCACAGCCGCGTGGTGATACTGCGTGGCCTGCCGGGTTCGGTCCTGGGCTTTTCGAGCCGCGAGGTGGAGCAGATCGGCTGCGTCACCCGTGCGGGCGAACTACAGCTCGTCACACCGGCCTCCGAGTTTCCGAGCGGATGCAAGGAACTGAAGATCACCGATCTGCGCGCCACCGGCCAGTATGCGATCGGCAAGGGTCTGCCGCGGGGCTCGCGTGAAGACGCCCTGAAGCAGATCCGCTCCCTTGTCGAGAAGGAACTGCTCCCGCCCTGCGAGCAGGCGTCGTCCGCGGGACATCAGGCGGCTCCGCCGAGCGCCGCCCCGTCCACTCCGGCCACCACCGTTGCGCCGGCCACCGGCGTCGCGGCGCAGTCCGCGGGGCAGGACTGCCGGATGACCGGATAGGCGGCGACGCGGTCAGATCGAGCGGCCCACATCCTGCGAAACCAGTTGGCCGAGAGCGCGTTCGGCGACCGCGGCGATGGTCATCGACGGATTGCAGGCGGCGGTGTTGCCGGGCATGAGGGCGCCGTCCAGGACGTACAGCCCGCGCTGGCCGAGCACCCGGCCGTCGAGATCGCAGACCGTGCCCATGCTCGCGCCGCCCAGCGGATGCCAGGTCGACGGGAAGAGCGTATTGGTGTCCAGGAGGGCGCTGCTGTCGCCGGCGATACGGCGCACGGCCGGGCCGATGTGGTTGTCCTGGATGTAGGAGTCGCCGTCGGCGGGCCAGTGCAGGGTGGCGTTGCCGGTGGCGGTGTCGTAGCGGAATTCACCGCGCCCGGCGCTGACGCCGTAGCCGACGAGCATGGTGGATTTCGCGTCCATGGACAGGGGTGGGATGGAGGCTTGGATGACGGTGTGGGCGGCGTGCGGATCGGACCAGTTCTTGCTGCCGTAGACGACGGGACCGCCTTGGGCGGAACCGAATTCGTCCGCCGGGCTGGTCCAGACGTAGATGCGGTCGGCGTTGGTGCCCCAGTTGCGGCCCAGTTCGTCCGGGAGGTCGGGGATTCGGCCGCGGCCTTGCGCACGGACCAGCAGGCGGGTGGTGTTGAGGCTGCCGGCGGCGAGGATGAGCGTGCCGGTGGTGAGGATCTTGTTCTCCAGCACGGCGCCGGACGCGTCGGTGCGGTCGACGTGCACGATCCAGCGGCCGTCCGGCGCGCGCTCGATATCGGTGACCTCGTGCAGGGTTTCGACGGTGACCCGGCCGGTGGCCTCGGCGGCGGCGATATAGGTGACGTCGACGGTGTGTTTGCCGCCGTTGTTCACGCCCAGTGAACCGTCACCGTTGGTGTAGGACGGAGTCATCTCGCCGCGCAATTCCGCCAGCGCGAAATTCCAGTCGATGGGCATGGGGATCTTCGACAGCGGCAGGCCCGCGCGCCGCACATGCTCGGCGAAAACCCGTGCCACACGGTAGTTCTCGGAGTCGACGAGCTCGTCGGGGGCGACGGCCAGGCCCAGCATGCGCGCCACGCGGGGGTAGTACACGCTGTCCATCGAGGCCCAGTCCAGGCCGGCCGGGAAGTGCGCGGCGAAGACCTCCTCCGAGGGTTGTAGCGACATGCCTTGATAGACAAGGGATCCGCCGCCCAGCCCCGCCGCGCACAAGGCGGTCATGTTCTCGCCCGGAACGGCCTCGACCAGACCGGCGTACGGTTCGAAGACCACCGGCCTGCCGAACAGTTCGGGACTCGACCGATGCCACAGCATGCGCTTGTCCGGGTCCGTGGCCTTCGGGAAGGTCCGGGAATTCGGGCCGGTCGGCCAGCGCATGCCGCGTTCGAGCAGCAGCACGGGCACACCCGCCTCGGCCAGTCGCAAAGCCGCTACGCCGCCGCCGAATCCGGACCCGACGACCACGACCCGATGCTCTTCCCGGGTGAGCGGAATATCGTTGACCCGCGCCGCGATTCCGGGCCGGGAATTACCGAGCCGGGTACCGGCGAGCAGTGCGGCGGAGGCCGCGACGCCGGTCAGCAGCGAGCGGCGCGAAATATCTGACATGTGAGACCTTCGAGATTCGAGCGGGACGGGTCAGTCGAAGGTGCAGCCCTGCACGGGCTTCCCGTCGAGCCGGTCCACGAGATACCTGACCGCACTGTTGGTTCCGAACCCGTCGATCAGCTCCGGGCCGAAATGGTTCGGGATGGTGGTGCCGTAGAGGATCGGCGGCAGCTCGTTGGTGCGGAAGGTGACGGTGGCACCGGCGCCGCACCAGTCGGTCGCGAGTTGCCGGGCCTGCGCGTACGGGACGGTGTCGTCATTGCTGCCGCTGGTGATCAGCACCGGGCTGGCGGGAGTCAGCGATCCGGTCCGCTGCTGCGCCAATATCTTTCCGACAGCCGGGATTTCACGCATGTGATCCACCAGCGGCCGCTGATCGGCGGTGAACGCGGGCGTGCGCAGGAACGGGTGCTTCAGGATCATGTCGCCGATACAGCCGTTGGCCAGCTCGTCGAGCAGGCCGCGCCCCGCCGCGTTGATCCGCGCGTCGAACTCGCCGTGCAATTCCGGATAGCGCGCCAGGAAACCGTTGAGCGCGTACCCGACCGCTCCCCCGATCAGGCTGCCCTCGATACGATCCAGGATCGCCGACAGATCGGCGGTCGGCGCTCCCGCCCAGGTCCCCTTCAGATTCAGTTCCGGCGCATAGCTCGGCTGCATCTCGGCCGCCGCGGCACTCGCGCCGCCACCCTGCGAGTACCCCCAGAACGCGAGCGGGGTGTCATTCCCGGTGCCGGACAACGCATTCGCTGCCCGCGCGGCATCGAGCACGGCGTGCGCCTCCTCGATCCGGTTGGCATAGGTGTGGATGCCCGGGGTCCCCATCCCGATGTAGTCGGTGACGAAAACGCGCGCGCCGAGCGAATTCCACGCCACCGCCGCCAGCGCTTCCTGATTCGCCGAGAAGGTCGGTGGCGTCACCGCGGCGTAAATCCCGGTCGAGAAGGCCAGCGACAGCGCGCACTGATCCCCCTGCCCGACGGTGCCGGGCGCGATGAGCACGGTCGGGCGCGGCCCCGACCCCCGCCACGGCTGGCTCGCGTCGATGAAGGTGCCGGTCACCGCCACCGGGCTGTCGTCCTGGGTGCGGGAGGTGTACATGACCCGCTGCGCCGGAATCGGCCAGGCCCCGTCGGAACCCGGCTGTGCGGTGTACACCGGCATGCTCGCCGTCTTGATCACCGCACCGGGCGCGGTATCGAATTGGGCCGGCGGCTGATAGAAGTCGTCGACCGGTTCGCCGCTCACCGGCGCGACCGCCGCACAGGTGGCGGCGATCGCGAGGCCGATCGTGGCGGCCAGCGTCCACGCGCGGGCGATCGGCCGCCGGCGCGGCAGGGACCGATTCTGCTGTCCAGGCATCGTGTTCTTTCTCTGCGAACTCGCCCGGCGACACCCGGCGAGGCACGATGAGTAACTCGGTTACTCAAGTAACGGCGTTACTGTAGCGGGATGAGCAGGGAGACGGAAGAGGCTTTGCGCGCCCGGATCATCGATGTGGTGCGCGCGCTGCTCGAAGCCGACGGCTACGACGCCGTGCAACTGCGCGAAGTGGCCCGGCGGGCACGGGTTTCGCTGACCACCATCTACAAGCTGTTCCCGACGCGCGACGAATTGATCGTGTCGGCGATCGAGCGGTGGATGGAGGAGAACATCTATGTGGCAATGGAATCCCCGCCGCCGGGCGAGACGGTGTACGCGGGCCTGATGCGGGTGACGCGGCACGTGTTCGAGCCGTGGGAACGGCATCCGATCATGCTCGAGGCGTACCACCGGGCACGCGTCGGCCCGGGATCACAGCGCCTCGACAATCACGGCCTCGATGCGGTGCTGCCCATCGCGGCCGCGGTACTGGGCGGGGCCGATCCGCAGTATCTCCAGGACATCGCGGTCGTGCTGTCGAACATGACCTTCTCGCTACTGGGCCAGTGCGCCGACGGCACCCTCCGAGTAGCCCAGGTGCTGCCGATCCTCGAGCGCGCGGTCTACCGCCTCACCGCCAATAACGAACCCGAGGCGGCCGCGGCCGTGCAGCGACGGGAGGCGGGTGGCACACCGCCGCTCAGCCCGGAGATCGCCGCGCCCTATCGCCGCACGCCGGACTCCGAAGCGGCCGAGAACAAATAGGGGTCGTGCGCGTTCACCAGCAGCAGATCAGGGTCGGCCGCGGCCCAGATCTCTTTCAGCCGTGCGTGATTGGCCTCCACCAGTGACCAGTCGGAGGCGACGAGGCGCTCCATCGCGGTGAGCGCCCTGGGCGCGCAACCGGTGCCGTCGAGCTGGCCGTGGTGATCGAACGCGTCGCCGGCGTGCAGGATCCAGCGCTCGCCGGCGTCCACCGCGACGGCGGCATGGCCGCGGCTGTGGCCGGGCAGGCTGATCAGCACGATGCCGGCGGCGATACCGGTGAGCTCCGCGGCGCGCGGGAATCCACGCCACGACTCCCCCGCCGCCGGTTCGTATTCGACGAGCCGCGGCCCGTGCGCCCGGGACGCGGGCAGGTACCGGGCGCGCTCGGCGAAGGTGCGGGGCCGCCGGGCCGCCGACGCCTCCGCGCCGGTGAGATGCACTTGGGCCCAAGGGAAGTCGGCGAGGCCACCGACATGGTCGGCATCGAAGTGGGTGAGCACGATGTGCCGGACGTCGCGCGGGTCGTAGCCGAGTTCGCGGACCCGGTTGATCGCCGCCTCGGCCGGATCGAATACAGGGCGGACGTAATGCCGTGCGGGACCGAAGCGCGAGGCCGGGGTTTCGGCATCGCGCAGGCCGAGGCCCGAATCGACCAGTGCCAGTCCGTTTCCGGTCTCCACCAGCAGCACATGGCACACCAGGCCGCCGGGTGTGGCGGGCGGATGCATGGTGCCGCAGTTGAGGTGATGGATCTTCATCCGGCGACCGGCGTGTTCACCAGCAGCGGGTCGGGCGTGCTGGACATGGCGAGCAATCCGCGGAGTGCTCGGATCGCCAGCGGCCAGGTGCGCGGGTCGCGCAGGTTCAGCCCGCCGATGAGTTGTTTGAGCATCGAGAGGGTGTCGAAGTAGATGCGTTCGACGGTGAGGTTCTCGTTCTCGTCGAACACGAAGTACGCGGTCATCCGGGTGCGATGGCGGCCGCCGGTGGCCGGGATCTGCCCCAGCGGGCCCAAATGTGTGCCCAGCAGCCAGAATTCGACGATGACCGCGTCCGCGCTGTGCCGCAGCGCGATGATCTCGTGGTCCTGATCCGGGAAGGCGACGCGGGTGTCGTGGTAATACTCGCGGACCGCGCGGTCGCCGTCGTGGACCGTCAGCGTCGGAATGATCTCGTAGTGCGGATGCGGGAAGGTCGCGAGCACATCGTCCCAATCCTGCCGCACCTCGTCGTGGAAATGGTCCAGGACCAGCCGCTCCCGGGCATGCAGCACCTCGGCGGACGGAATGGCGAAACGGTCGGTCATGGCGGACTCCGGAGCACTCGACTAATAAACCCACGGCGTGGGAATATTCGGTAGAGTAAACCCACACCGTGGAAATAAGCAAGGGTGGTGAAGAATGAACGCCATGACCGGTCCCGTCGCCTCTCCCCCGCGCCGCGGGCGGCCCCCCAAAGCCGAAGCGCAGCTGTCCCGCGCCGCGATTCAGGCCGCCGCGCTCGCGGTGATCGACGCCGAAGGCATTGCGGCGGTGAGCATGCGGTCGGTGAGCCGGGTGCTCGGTGTGGACGCCAAGAGCCTCTACCACCACGTGGACGGCAAGGACGATCTGCTCGACGCCGTCGCCGAGCACCTCCTCGAACAGCTCCGAATGCCAACGCCGACAGGGTCTCTCGATGCCGACCTGCGCGCGCTGGCGCAGGAATTCCGCCGCGTCACCCTCGCCCACCCCGAGGCCGCGACCTTGGTGCTGACCCGGCAACTGGCCTCGTCCGGCGGACTCGCGCCCACCGAGGCCGTGCTGTCGGTGCTGTGCGCGCACGGCGGTTCCCCCGAGGAGGCCGTGCATCTGCTGCGCACCCTGCTGGCCGCGCTGATCGGCACCCTGCTGCGGGAGGTCTCGGCGGGACCGACCTTCGGCACCGGCGACACCGCCGGCATCGCCCAGCGCCGCCGCACCCTGGAGGACTCGGGGCTGCCGCAGATCGCCCGCGCCGCACCGCATCTGGCGCGCTTCGACCGCGATCGCGAATTCGATTACACCCTGGACCTTCTCGTCCAGCTGGCCGCATCCCGCCTCGGCGTCAGGTAGGCCGGCAACCGGCCGTCAGCGAAGGTCATCGCGCCGGGATGCACCGAATCCGCCTGCATGCGGGCCCAGCGGTCGCGAATCGCCTCCTTGGTGCGCGGCCGCACCCGGCACACCAGCGCGATACCGGCGGCGCAGCCCACGGTGATCGCCAGCGCGACCAGACCGGGCGCGATGGCATGGGCGGGTTCGGCGGGCCGGTACCAGCTCGGCGAATAAGCGATTCGGTCGAAATCCCTGCCCCACAAGGCAACCGCCGCCGACGGCACGAACAGCACGGCGATGCACAGCGGCGGAACCGAGGGGAACAGCGGGGTCGCCGCACCGAGACAGTAACCGCCCACGAACGCCACCGCCATGCCGCTCACCACGGCGGTGAACGTCCCGTGCGCGCCGGTCAGCACGGTCACGATGGATGCCGCGGCCAGCAGCGCGGTCAATCCCGCCGCGATCAGCGGCAGACCGCGCCGGTATCCGGTGGCCAGGCCCGATCCCACCATGGCGACGAAAAGCAGCACCGCCCAATCCGGCCGGGGCACGGTCACCGGCGTGCTCCCGGCGGCGGCGTAGGCGACCAGCAGCAGCAGGAGCACCCCGTCGCGGCCCGGCAGGATGAACGCGCCGACCACCGATACCAGGACGAGCACCAGCACCCCCAGGATCAGCACCCGCAGGTCGCGGCCGTTGCGCGCGAACCACTCCGAGGTGAGCAGGATCGTCGGGAACACGATGCCCGCGACCACCACCGGCCGCAGCGGGATCACATCGACCAGCTTGCGCACCACCGCGGCTCGATGCCGCAGCCCCAGCGCGCAGACGCCCGCCGCGACGACCAGCAGTGCGGTCAGCCCGATGGTCGGCGTGTCCAGCAGGAAGCGATCGAGTCGCGAAGGCGCGTGACCCGGGGCCGGAGCCGGGGTGAAATCGCCGACCAGAATGCCGCTCATGGCGCCGAACAGGAAGGCGCTCGCGGTGGATCTCCGATGCCAGGCCAGGGTGCCGACGGTGCCCATCAGCATGCCGGCCAGCACCGAGTCGATCCAGGTGAGCAGCGATTGCGAGCCGACCTCGTTGCTCCACAGCACCTGATCGATCAGCAGGCCGCCCGCGCCGAGCGCCACCACCACCCAGCCGACCGCATCGCTGGCCATCACGATGCAGACCGCCGCCAGCACCGTCACGAAGGCCGCGGCCAGGGTCGCGCGCGGCACGTTGAACACCGCCAGGTCCACCCAGGCCGAGGATTCCTGCGATACGCCGACCGTCGGATCGATCGGCACCATGACGGTCAGCCCGGCCACCGCCGCCGCCACACCCACAGTCGCTGTCTCCAGCGCACGCCGCAGTCGCCGCACCCCTCAACGATGCCCCACGCCGAACCGATCAGCAATCACCATTTTTGCTGTTCAGGGGCAATTATCTCGATACAGCGAACATTTGGGAACGAACCGGTGCGAACGCGGGCTGAATTTCGCGCGTCCGAACCGAGACCGCTCGGCGAAACGATCATCGCGAGTCCTCATGGCGCGGTACAGTTTTCGTCACGCCGCAGCCTCGGATCAATATCGACTTCGCCGCGAGCCGAGCTGTCGACGGCAACTGTTGATCGACGCCAGGACGTAGTATGTCGCAGCACCGCCACGCCGCCGGGTCCCTGTCCGTGAAAGAACTGGTGGGTCACACCGCCGCCATCCCTCGCCGACATCGCGCCGAACCACCCGTGACCGGCCGGATGCGCGCCCTCACCGGCGCTGCCGTCGCCGCCGGAACCCTCCTCAGCACCACCGGGCTGCTCGCGCCCGCGATCGCCCAAGCCGCACCCCACACCGAGGCCCCCGGCGATGCCGCCGAAAACGAGCCCGCCGATATCGCCGTCGAAGCGCCCGCGGTCGAACCCGTTGCCGCGCTGACGCCTTTCGGGCTCACCGGGCTGCCGGTGGAGATCGCCGGTCCGCTGGCGCAGGCCGAGCAGGCGATCAAGGACATCCAGAAGCAGTTGCCGCAGGCCCCGCAGCTTCCCGAGGTCACCGCCCCGGCCCCCGCCACCCCGGTTTTCCAGCAGGCCCCCGCCGTGCTGCCGGTCGCGGGTGTGATCAGCTCCGGATTCGGTAGCCGCTGGGGCGAATTCCATTACGGCGTCGATATCGCCGACCCGATCGGCACCCCGATCCACTCCGCGCTCGGCGGTACGGTGCTCGAAGCCGGCCCGGCTTCGGGCTTCGGGCAATGGATCCGCGTCCAGCAGGACGACGGCACCATCGCGGTCTACGGCCACGTCAACGATATGTATGTCTCGGCGGGCGAACGCGTGAACGCCGGCGATGTGATCGCTTCGGTCGGCAGCCGCGGCAACTCCACCGGCCCGCACCTGCACCTGGAGATCTGGGACGAGTCCGGCACCAAGATCGATCCGGTCTCCTGGCTGGCCGCCAAAGGCATTCTGATGGAACAGCATTGGGGCGCCGACTAGCCGCCACGGCGAACTATTCGATTTCGGGATCGATACCGGCGGTCGCGGCGATTCGTCCCGCGACCGTTGCTGGCATCGGGTGACCGGATTCGACGGCCGCGACCTCACCGCGCATCACCCGCGCGCGCCGGGCCAAACCATCGACCGTCCAGCCCCGCGACTGCCGCGCCGCCCGCACCCGCTTCCCGAACTCGTGGGCGCGCTCCAGCCGCGACAATTCCGCGCGGTCCCGAGCTACGCCGGCCCGGCGCCGATCGAACTCCTCCTGTTTGATCATCACTTTCGACTCTAACCAGCGAATTGTGCTCAATGCCGGAGGCCGAGCCGCCCGCCCCGCGCCGCCCTGATCCGCCCGCCGAGATCGGCGGAGGCGACCGCTTTCACGAGGGTGATGAGCCAGACGGCGATGGCGATCACCAGCAGTACGCGTCCCGCGGTGCCCAGCGCGCCGACACCGGTGACGGTGCCCGCGGTCAGCGTGGCGACGGCGGTCATCCCGAGCGGGAAGACGGTCGCCCAGCGGCGAATGTCGTAATCCGGTCGCGGGCGGGCGATCTCGGCGAGGGCCAGCACGATGTACAGGGCCCAGTTGCAGGCCAGCAGCGCCCACAGGATGACCAGCAGGCCGGTATGCATCGAGCCTGACAGTCGGTGCGCGGCGAGTATCTTGGCGGCCGCCAATGCCGAGATCGCGAGCGCGCCGGTGCAGACCCATTGATCACCCGCACCCCGCCAGATCTGCTGGAGATCGAAATGGGTGAGCGCCACCAGATACAGCATCACCCCCGAACAGAATCCGCCGAGCGCGACCCACACCAGCCACGCCGTCCCGGTTTCCGCGGCCAGGGTCGCCGCCAGCACGGCGGAACCCTGCGTGGCGACGCACACCAGAAACTCCGACCCCGGCATGCTGCGTGTCCACCGCCGCATCACCGCGAAAAGCAGCACCGGCCACCACAGCGCCGCCAGCACCAATGCGCCCGCCGCCACGAAATCCCACCCGAGCAGCGCGACCCGGGTGCCCAGCACGGTGGTGGCCGCGACACCGGTCAGTCCCGGCGGCGTGCCCGCCTCCGACTCCCAGCGCGAGCGCTCCCGCAACAATCGCGTCACGAAATCGATGCCCAGCAGCACCCACACCACCGCCGCCAGGACCAGCGCGACCACCGACAGCACCTCGAACCCGGTGAGATGCAATCCGATCGACACGATGCCGGTGGCCATGACATACGCCCCCGCGGCCGGTGGCAGCTCCCGCCACCCCGGCGCACCCGTCCGCTCCGCCATCTCACCTCGCTGCCCAGTAGGTCGTGCGATCGACATCCCGAAACGACCGCACGATACCTCCGGGAACCCTCGGCTCCGGGCTTCCGCACCGGCCGCGTCGTCCCTGAGCGGGTCGGCCCGTGCGTCTCGATCGTTCCCGATCCGGCCGGCGAGTGAGGTCCGACACTGCGGGGTTTCGCGAAATGCGTTCTGCCACGGGCGATGCCGATCGGGGGCAGCGTGGCGGGGGTTCGGCGATTTGCGCGGGTAACGATCGGGCCCAAAGCTTAGTCGGTTCCGAATACGTTGTTGCACTGGGCAGGTAGACAAAACGATGGTTACAACTCCACCGAAGCAGGGTCGCAGCGTTCGTGAGATCGATGTGGGCAACGCGCCCAGTCGGTTCGCGCGCGGCTGGCACTGCCTGGGTTTGGCGGCGCCTTTCCGCGATGGGAAGCCGCACGCGGTCGAGGCTTTCGGCACCAAGCTGGTCGTGTGGGTCGATGACGCCGGTGAGCTGAGGGTGCTCGACGCCTACTGCCGGCATATGGGCGCCGATCTGTCCAAGGGGACGGTCAAGAACGGGGATATCGCGTGCCCGTTCCATGATTGGCGATGGAACGGGGCGGGGAAATGCTCCGAGATCCCGTATGCGCGGCGAGTGCCGCCGCTGGCGCGCACCCGGGCCTGGACGACGCTCGAACGCAATGGTCAGCTGTTCGTCTGGCACGACCACGAAGGCAATCCGCCGCCGCCGGAGGTCACCATTCCGGTGATCGAGGGGCCGTTCTCCGCAGACGGCTCACACAGCGACGAATGGACGCCGTGGACCTGGAACACGATGCTGGTCGAGGGCGCGCACTGCCGCGAGATCATCGACAATGTCGTGGACATGGCGCACTTCTTCTACATCCACTACGCCTTCCCGACTTTCTTCAAGAACGTCTTCGAGGGCCACGTCGCCACCCAGTACCTCCAGACCAAGCCCCGCCCCGATATCGGCTTCGCCGCCGAATACGGTGACACGCTACTGGTTTCGGAGGCGTCCTACTTCGGGCCGTCCTACATGATCAACCCGCTGCGCAACAGCTTCGGCGGCTTCGAGATCGAAAGCGTCCTGATCAACTGCCACTACCCGGTCAGCCACGACTCGTTCGTCCTGCAATGGGGTATGACGCTGCACAAGCCCACCGGGCTGCCCGACGAGGCCGCGGACATGCTGGTGGAGAAGATGGAGGAGGGCATCAGCGTCGGCTTCCTCCAGGACGTCGAGATCTGGAAGCACAAGTCCAAGATCGAAAACCCGCTGCTCTGCGAGGAAGACGGCCCGGTCTACCACCTGCGCCGCTGGTACGAGCAGTTCTACGTGGACGTCGCCGACATCGACCCGAAGTCGGTGCAGCGCTTGGAGTTCGAGGTCGACACCAGCAAGGCCAACCAAGCCTGGGAAGCCGAAGTCGCCCAGAACCTCGCCAACCGGGCAGCCGAAGCACAAATGACCGCCGACGTCGACTGACCATCTCGCACGAACCGCCCGCAGTCCGTCAATAGGGCTGCGGGACGGCGTGTTTCGCGGCCGCAGCCGGCACCCGATCCGACCGGCCAGAATCCGGCCGAGCCACGTACCCGAAGTCAGCGCAGCGGTACTCCGGTGCGTATCCGACATAGGTGTTGAGTTCTTCCAGGTCCACCGGTGAGGTCATCTTCATCGACGCGAGGTTGTCACATTGGGCGAGGATTCCCGGGTGCACCTTGGACGGGCGCTGGGTCGAGAGCCGGTCGCGGGAGCTGATCCCGCCACCTGGCTGTGCCTGCATCGTCGGGTTACGCTGGCCTGGTTCGTCTTCTGGGCCGCACATCTGGTGCTGATGGTTCCGCTCTACCTGGCCAACAAAGTGGTGTTGCTCGGTTCGGTCACTGTGATCCTCGGCAAACCCGCCCTCGTCGTCATGCTGGCGATCAGCTGGCTATGGGTTCGCCGCTCGGTGCCGGCGCGCCACCCGCAGACGAACTGACCCGGCGACTCGAACAGGTCGCGCTGACTGCTCCGTGAATCTCGGCGGCGTCGATCAGTGGTCGAGTGCTGCCAGCAACATGTCGAAGGCGACCTCTACGGTCTGCCGGAGCACCTCCGTCGGGTCGCCGTCGAAATGCTCATGGCGCGTGCGGGTTCCGGCGGGCCCTTCGACCGCTAGCCAGACCGATCCCGCGGGTTCGCCGTCTTGCGGATCGGGTCCGCCGACGCCGGTGACCGCGACCGCGAGGTCCGCGCCGAGCAGCGCGCGCACCCCGGCCGCCATCGCCCGGGCCGCGGTCTCCGAAACCACCGGGACATCGGGCACGCCGAGCACCTGATGTTTGACGTGGGAGCTGTAGGCGACCACCGCGCCGCGCAGCCATTGCGAGGAATCGGGGGCCGCGCCGAGCGCCGCCGAAAGCTTTCCGCAGGTCAATGATTCGGCGACGGCGATCGTGCGGCCGGAGCTCTTCGCCAGCTCGGCCACCCGGTCCGCGCCCTCCTCGATTCCGGCCATCGTCTCGCGCCTGCTCAGCGGGCGACGACGCGCAGGGTGCGCAGGTCGGGGTCGGCGGGGTCGGGGACGTTCATCCCGGCCGCGTGCGCGGTGCGCAGGTACTCGATGACGCCGCGCTCGATCAGCTCACCGGGGACGATCGCGGGGATGCCGGGCGGGTAGGGGGTCACCTGTTCGGCCGCTATCCGGCCCGGCGCCTGGTCCAGCGGCACCGCTTCCACCGGCCCGAAGAACGCGTCCCGGGGCAGCATCACCGATTCGAGTTGCAGATCCTCGGGGCTGGGCAGCCGAATATGGTGGGGCTGAGGGTCTTTGAGCTGGGCGACCCATTCGGTGAGCGCGGTGGTGAGCCGGTCCGCGGTGGCGTCGTCATCGGCGAAGGAGAAGGTGGCCAGGATGCGGCGATGGTCACTCAGGCCGATATCGATGCGGCGGTGCTGCCGTAACCAATCCGCCGCGTCGTAACCGGTTGCGCCGGTGGCCGATACGTCCATCAGGACTTGCAGCCGGTCCAGATCGTGAGAGGCTTCGACGCCGAGCAGCTCCTTCTCCATGACCTCGATGCCGTCGATGCGAGCGCAGCTCGCGCGCACCCGATCCGCCAGCCGCAGTGCGTCACCGAGCAATTCATGCCCGTGCTGCGCCATCTGCCGGCGCCAGCCGTCCATCGCCGCATACAGCAGCACATTGGGGCTGGTGGTCATGAGCAGGTCCGCGCAGGCGCTCAAATGCGCGAAATCGACCAGGTCGCCCTGGGCGTGGAAGACCGAACCCTGTTCGAAGCCGGCGCCCATCTTGTGCACGCTCACCACGCAGACGTCGGCGCCGGCATCCATTGCCCAGGTGGGCAATTCGCGATGGAACGGCAGATGCGCGCCCCACGCCTCGTCGACGATGAGCGGCTTGCCGCGGCGATGACACACCTCGGCGATGCCCGCCAGGTCCGCGCAGGTGCCGTACGGGCTCGGACTGACGATCAGCGCCCCGGCCGCGTCCGGGTGCTGCGCCCAGCTCTCCTCGACCTGCTCCGGTGACGGCGGATGCGACAGATGCCGCTCGGCGTCCCAGCGCGGAGCGATCCAATACGGCTGCACCCCGGAGAAGATCAGCCCGGCGACGATCGATTTATGGCTGTCGCGGCCCACCAGGAGTCCGCCGCGGTCGCCGCCGGCCACCGCCATCATGGCCGCCTTCACCGACAGTGAACTGCCGCAGGTGGAGAAGAAGGCCATCTCGGCCCCGACCGCGTCGGCCATCAATTTCTCCGCGTCCGACAGGTAACCGTTGCGGGAGAGCCGGTCGTCCAGTCCGCTCGCGGCCAGCACATCGGCGCGCAGCGCATCCCCGAGCACCGCCCGTACCCGCGGGTCCGCGCCGCGCCCCTGCCGGTGGCCGGGCGGGGTGAAGCCGTACCGATCGAGCCGGTGATAGTCGGCGAGGGCATCCAGAATCGGCGCTTTCGATTGGTCCACGATTCTCGCGTACCCGCCCCGCCCCCGAATACACCCGTCCAGCTACCTTCCGGCTCACGCAGGCGTGTCCGGCTCGGGCTTCCGGCGGCGTTTACGGTGGCTGGTGTCGCAGAGCGGATAGATCGAGGAGCGGCGGCACAGGCACAGCGCCACCACGCAGCGGTCGCAGTGCAGGGTGCGCCCGTCCGCGGTCACCACGTCGAGTGGGCCCTCGATCAGTGCGGGGCCTTCATGGGTGTAAGTGATTGTCCGGCGGTCATTTCCGGGGTCGGTCGGCACGGATCACCACCAACTCCTCCTCGCACTGCCCCGGCCCGGTCAGGCCGCGGGCGGTCAGCCAGTCGGCGCGCCGGCGCAGCACCGGGCCGAACGGGATGATCGCGCGTGCGACCGTGGCGGCCTTCAAACCGTTGGCGCGCAGCTGATTCAAGGTCCGGTCGACACCCGAGAGGCTGGATTGCACCATCAGCATCAGCCCGGTGCTGGAGAGCAGTTCGGGCGCGAGCTGGCACAGCGAGTCGATCGCGGCGCGACCGTCGATGCCCGCGTCCCAGGAGCGGGCCGCGCCCCGGGGCGGTCCGTCCGCACCGGACGGCACATACGGTGGATTCGATACCAGCACATCGAATTTCCGGCCCCGCACCGCGGATCGGAAGTCGCCGTGCAGCAGCTCGACCCGAAGTCCGCGCAGGCGGCAGTTCAGCCAGGCCGAGGCCAGTGCGGACCGTGAGATGTCCACGGCGGCAACCGAAGCTCCGGGCAGGCGGGCCGCCGCGATGGCCACGGCTCCGGTTCCGGTGCACGCGTCGAGTATTCGGCTGCCCGGCGGAACGCCGGCCTCGGACAGGGCGCGAGCGAGCAGCCTGGTGTCGGATTGGGGCCGATACACCCCGGGCATGCGGATCAACATCACGTGTCGGCAATAGCCGTGGATTCGCTTCTCAACCCTCCGGCGGCCATCGAATTCTGCTGCCGCCCCGCACCCGGCAGTTCGGTGAGCAGCGAGGTGCGGTCCTCGCGCCAGCAGCTCAGCAGCTGATCGGCGAAGCGATCCTCCAGGTGGGCGGTGGCCCGGATCCCGAAGGCGATCGAATCGCTCAGCCCGGGTTCGGTCGCCATCAGGTCGCCGATAACGCCGCGGCGCATCAACTGCTCGTGCACCGCATCGGCTTCGACATGCTCGCGGTAGAAGAACACGCAGGCCGGGTCGGCATCCAGGCGTTCCAACGCCTCGACCATGCGCCGCGACGCCGGCGACGAGGTGATCTCCACGGAGGCGAAATTCCCGACGCCCGCACCGCGCCATTCCCGATGCAAACCGAACAGCGTCATCATGTTCACCAATGCGAGCATCGGCGCCGGCACCACATCCAAATAGGCCAGATACGACGGATCCAGCCCCGCGCCGGCCAGCAGATCCGCATACAGGCGCTGATGAATTCGCTCCCCGTGCCCGCCGCCGAATTCATCGAATTCGACGGCGACCAGGGCGGCTTTGGCGGGGCCGCGCAGCCGCGGGATCAGCCATGCGTACGGGTCGGCCTCCTGATGGTGCAGGATCGAGCGGTGCACGAAGTATTCGCGCACCTGCCAGGGCTTTCCCTCGTCGCGGAGGAATGCGCCGATCCCGGCATCGCCGTCGGGTGCGATCAGCAATTCGTCGAGTTCGGTCTCGAGGTCGGGTCCCGGTTCGGTCTCGGCCCGTAAAACCTCGAGAAACGCCTGTTCCAGCCGCGCGCGCAGGCCGAGCAATCCCGGATCCCATTCCCACGCCTCGTCCACCCCGTCCAGGCCGTCGTAATGCAGCGCGTAGCAGGTGTGCAGCGCCAATTGCAGATCGCGGCCGTAGGGGTCGCCGAATTGCAGACCGGTCGGGACCGCGGAGCCGGCGGATCGCCGCAATGTCTCGCCGACGGCGGCCGACAGTTCACCGGCGGGTTGCGGAAGCGGCCTTTTCCGCTCGCCTTTCACCACGGCGGGCGTACCCATGACAAACTCCTCCCGACGATGACAGGGTGCATTCACCCGCCTACCCTGGGAAATCGATCTCAATCCGGTTCGCCGAATACGAGGTGGCAATGAAGAATGCGGCACCACGCGTACAGCGCGGCTTCGACCTCGTCGTCGCCGCCGCGGACAACGCGCTGTGGATCGTCACCACCGTTGCCGATGGGGAGCGCGCCGGTTGCCTGGTGGGCTTCGGCACGCAGGTCAGTATCGAGCCGCGCCGGTTCCTGGCCTGTCTCTCCAAACAGAACCACACCTTTCCGGTGGCCGAGCGAGCCACGCATCTCGCCGTCCATCTGGTGCCCGCGAACGCGCTCGCTCTCGCCCAGTTGTTCGGCGGCGAAACCGGCACTGAGATAAACAAATTCGACCACTGCGACTGGCAGGAAGGTCCGCACGCTCTGCCGATTCTCACCGCTGCCGCCGGCTGGTTCGCGGGTGAGATCATTCGGCGCGACGATTTCGGTGATCACGTCGGCTTCCTGATCGCTCCGACCGACTCGAAATCGCCTCCGGAGGGCACCGTTCCGCTGCGCCTGCGCGACACCGAGGGCATGACGCCCGGCCATCCCGCCTGAACCCGATCCGGGAGCGACCGGCCTGATCAGCCGGTCGGGAAGTCGAAATCACTTGCAGCGCAGGGTTTCATACCGCCGTGCGGGGTAAGTCGGGAGATGGTGCAGCGTCGCGCCGACCACTCGTCCCCGACGAAGGATCGATTCACATGAGCACCCGTGACACCACAACCCTGCTGGCCCAGCTGCGTACGCTGCGTGAGCTGACCGCCACCGAAATCCAGATCGCGGAGACCCGGACCGCGCAGGCCCGGACCGACGCGGTGCGCCGCGAGCTGATCGACAACGCGGAACAGGCTCGCCGCCGGGCCGAGGCGATCGAGTCCGCGATCCGTGAACTGGGTGGCGTGCCGGCGGTGGTCGGACCGTTCCTGGGCCGCGCCACCGCCGTCTTCAAGACCGTGGCCGAACAGGCCCGCCCCTTCGAAGAGGCGCTGCTCGCGGACTTGTCGCTCGAGCGGAGGCTGCTCGATCGGGCCCGCTACGTCAAGGCGCTCGCCACCGACGGCGAGCAGTCCGATATCGCGGCCTTGGCCGACCGGCTGATCAACGCCCATTCGGCGACCGTGGAATGGCTCACCACCGTACTCACCGAGGACGCGCTCGGCGGCCCGTCCGCGCTGCGCCGCACCCCGTTGCAGCTGGCGACCGGAACGACGGTGAAGCTGGCCAATATCCCGATCACCTGGACGACACAGGCCGTGGATCGCGCCCTGGACGCCTTCCGCTCGGTGCCGCCCGCCCTGAACGAGCTGCTCGCCCGTGGCGCGCACGCCGGCGAAGTCGCCGCGAAGACCTTCGGCGCCTCCACCGACGCCGCCCTGCAAACCGCCGAGCAGGTCACCCGACGGGAAGGCGCCGACGGCACCTCCAGAGCCCTGCACTCCCTCCGGACCGCCACCGGCGTCCTGGAACCGGGCGAGTTGCCGATCGACGACTACGACGACCTGAACGTCTCCCAGACGGTCGCCGCGATCAAGGACCTCAACTCGCCCTCCGATATCCGCGCCACCCTCGCCTACGAGGAGGCGCACAAGAAGCGCCAAGGCGTCGTCTCGGCCGCCCAGGCCCGGCTGGCGACCATCGCACCGGAGATCACCGGCCTGAACTGATATCTCGCCGCACGCAGGCCCGGTTCAGCACCACCCCGGGGTCTGCGACCCTGCCCTCACCACAGGGCAGGGTCGCGCTCCCGAATCGGATCATGTTCTCGCACATCGTCTTAGGCTCGAAGGATGGTTGGTTCAGCGGACGCGGACACGACTGAGCGCCGCGCCTCGACTCTCGAGCTGTTCTTCGATCTGGTCTTCGTGTTCACGATCACCCAGCTGACCCACGCGTTCACCGAGCATCCGGGCTGGCCGGCGGTGCTGCGGATCGCGCTGGTGTTCGGGCTGATCTGGTGGATGTACAGCGGCTACGTCTGGCTGACCAATGAAGTGGCGCCGAACAATTCGGTCCGCCGCGGCTGGTTGCTGGTGGGAATGTTCGGCTTCTTCATCCTGGCGTTGGCGATACCCGAGGCATTCCATGACACCGGTGCCGCATTCGGGCTGGCCTATGTGCTGGTCACGGCCGTGCATACCGCGTTGTTCCACGCCAACGGCGGGCCTTCGGCGGCCCGGGCGATTCTGCGGATCGCTCCGCTCAATGCCTTGTCGGCGGGGTTCGTGCTGGCGGGTGGGCTGGCGCCCGATCGGCTCCGGTATCTGTGCTGGAGCCTGGCATTCGCGATCCAGCTGGTCAGCCCGTATCTGATCGACAGCCGCGATTTCGTGATCAGGGCCGGTCATCTGTGCGAACGCCACGGGTTGATCATCATCATCGCGATCGGCGAGTCGATCATCGCGATCGGGGTCGGGCTGACGGGCGAGCCGATCACCTTCCCGCTCGTCGCAACCCTCGCGATGGCTTTGGCTCTGGCCTTTGTGCTGTGGTGGGCCTACTTCGGGTCCGATGACGAGCGCGGCGCCCGCGCGCTGGCCGCCATCCCCCGGCCCACACGCGCCACCCCCGCGGTCACCGCGTACGGCTTCGCGCTGTATCCGCTTCTCATCGGCATCATCATGACCGCGGCCGGATTGTCGATGAGCATCGCGCACGGCGGCCGGTCCGCGACCGTCACCGCGGCCACCGCGCTGTCGGGCGGTGTGGCACTGTATTTTTGCGGCCAGTTCTTGTTCCGCCGGATTCTCGGACTGCCGCACGCATGGCATCGCCTGATCGCCGCTCCCGTGGTCGGCTCGACCATCCCCGTCGGCATCGCCTGGACCGCCGGTGCGCAACTCACCGCCTTGGTGGCCGTGGCTACCGCGGCGGTGGCCTTCGACAGATCCGAGCGGTGACGGGCCCGCCCGCGGCTGGGCGCGACCTCGCCAGGCGACCGGCTCGAACCTGGTGAATTCCGCGCTGCACCGGATGTTCAACTAACATCGGAACGTTGCCCGGTCCAACAACCGGCTGGGCAGCGGGTGGTTGCGCTCCGCGCAACGTAGCGAGGAGTACCCGCGTTGACGCGCAACGATCATCGTGGTGCCTGTGGCGCCTGATTCCCGGAATCCCTTGGGTAGTCAGCTGTTTCCGGCCGACACGACCCACGCAGATGTACTACTGATCGAGGACGACGCCGCTGACGCACTGCTGGTGGAGGCCCTGGTCGAGGACGGTCCGCTGGGCATCCGGCTCCAGTGGGTGTCTTCGCTGGCGGACGCGACCGACCTGCTGCGGGTCAGTCGCCCCGATTGTGTGCTGCTGGACCTGAACCTCTCCGATGCCCACGGCTTGGAGGCGCTGGCGCGGGTTCGTACCGCGACCGATGCCGCGGTCGTGGTGCTCACCGGATTGGACGAGAAGCTGGCCGGTGCGTCCGCGATGGCCGCGGGCGCACAGGATTACCTGGTCAAGGGACAGGTGACCCCGGACCTGCTCGGACGTGCCGTGCGGTATGCGATCCAGCGCCGGCAGGCCGAACGCACCACGGCGGCGTTGCAGGCCAGTCAGTTGCGAGCCGCGGAGAACGCGCGGCTGGAGCGGGGGCTGTTGCCCACGCCGCTGCTGCGCCCGGACAGCGCGGTCGAGGTGGTGCCCCGCTATCTGCCCGGCCGGGCGCACGCCTTGCTCGGCGGCGACTTCTACGACGTGGTCGAGGATGCGGACGGGCTCGTCCACGCGGTGGTCGGCGATGTTTCCGGGCACGGCCCGGAGGCCGCCGCGATCGGCGTGGCGCTCCGATTGGCCTGGCGCACATTGGTTTTGGGCGGTGTGACCGGAAACCGGCAGCTGCGCGTCATGGAGGAGGTACTGCTGGCCGAACGCTCCGATCGCAGCACCTTCGCCACCGCGACCACGCTCACCCTGTCACCGGCCGACCGCAGCGCCCGGCTGCGACGTGCCGGACACCCCGGCGTACTGCTGCGTTCCGGCGGGCATTGGGATTGGGCGGAGGTGCCGGGCGGTCCCGCCCTGGGGTTCCGGCCGGGCCGGGCGCAATGGCCCGAGGCCACCGTCGAATTCGCCGGTGACGCCGCGCTGGCGGTGTTCAGCGACGGTTTGTTCGAAGGTCCGGTCGACCCCGACCGCAATCGGCTCGGCGAGCACGGACTGCTGGCCTTGGCCCGCGATATCCGGACCGACCACCCGCACCGGTTCGTCGACGAACTGATCGCCCGCGTCGACCAGCTCGCCACCCCTTCGGGCGGGCTCGACGACGATATCGCGATCCTGTATCTGCGCTGGAAGGCAAGGACATGAGAACGGCAGCACGCACCGCGTTGCGCGCGCCCACGGGCCTCACCACCCGCGGCTGGTTCCGGATTATTCTCGGCTCGATGGTGCTGGTGATCACGATCGGCGCCATCGTGGGCGCGCATGTCATCGGCACCACGGCCGCCGCCACCAACCGGTTGATCGACTCGTCGCTGCCCGCCCAGCGCGCGGCCTTGGAACTCCAGACCGCGCTGCGGGACCAGGAAACCGGGATCCGCGGCTTCGCCCTCACCGGCGACCGGCAGTTCCTCCAGCCCTACGACGCGGGCGTGACCACCGCTCGGCAGTCCGCCGAGAAGCTCCGGGAACTGCTGGGGGACAAGAGCACTCAGCTGACCGGCGACCTGGATGAGATCGAGCGCACCGCCTCGGCTTGGCGGACCGCCGCCGTCGATCCACTGCTGTCGGCACCGAATCTCGCTCAGGCGCAAGGTGATCGGACCGCAGACGCGGGCAAGCAGCTCTTCGATCAGCTGCGCACGCAGTTCACGACCCAGAACCGGCACCTGACCGATGAGGTCACCGCGGACACCGATCACCTCTACCACGCCCGCACCGTGCGCGACAGCGTGCTGATCGGGTTCCTGGTCATCTTCCTCGCCACCGGAGCCATCCTGATGGCGGTGGTGCGCCGGCTGGTCGAACGGCCGCTGCGCGATCTCGCCGACTCCTCGCTGCGGGTGGCCGGCGGCGAATTCACCCATCACATCGAAGCGCGCGGCCCCGCCGATGTCCGCGCGGTCGCCGCGGCCGTCGAGGCTATGCGCCGGCGCATCGTGGCGGAGCTGGAGGCGTCCCGCGAGCAGGGTGCGCTGCTGCACGAACAGAAGCTGGCCCTGGATGCCGGCGCCGTCGAATTGCGCCGCTCCAACGCCGAACTCGAACAGTTCGCCTATGTCGCCTCCCACGATCTACAGGAACCCCTGCGCAAGATCGCCTCGTTCTGCCAGCTGCTGGAGAAGCGCTACTCCGGGCAGCTCGACGAGCGGGCGACCCAGTACATCGCCTACGCGGTCGACGGCGCCAAACGCATGCAGACGCTGATCAACGATCTACTCACCTTCTCCCGCGTCGGGCGCAGCGGTGACGGCGGCGAGCCGGTGGATCTGGCGCTGCCGCTGGATCGCGCCCTGGCCAATCTGGCCGCCGCGATCGAGGACAGCGACGCGCGGGTGATCCGGCCGCCGGAGCTGCCGCGGCTGACCGGGGAGCCGGTGCTGCTGACCATGCTGTGGCAGAACCTGATCGGCAATGCCATCAAGTTCCGGGCCCCCGACCGCGCCCCGGAGATCGTGATCGACTGCGAGCCCGAGGGTGCGGGCTGGCTGTTCTCGGTGCGCGACAACGGGATCGGCATCGAACCCGAATTCGCCGAGAAGGTCTTCGTCATCTTCCAGCGCCTGCACGGCCGCGGCGAGTACACCGGTACCGGCATCGGCTTGGCGTTGACCAAGAAGATCGTCGAACAGCACGGCGGCCGGATCTGGATCGACACCGAGTACACCGGCGGGACCCGGGTGCTGTTCACCCTGGCCGGGTTGCCCGCCACTCCTGCCGACTACGACATTTCCACCGAAGGAGTTCAGCCATGACCGTATCCGGCCGACCGGTCGACATCCTCCTGGTCGAAGACGACCCCGCCGACGAGTTGATGACCCGGGAGGCGTTCGAGGACAACAAGATCGGCAATACGCTGCATGTCTGCCGCGATGGCGGGGAGGCGCTGGACTTCCTGTACCAGCGCGGCGCGCACACCGATGCCTGCCGCCCGGATCTCATCCTGCTGGACCTGAACCTGCCCAAATACGATGGGCGCGAGGTGCTGGCGCAGATCAAGGCGGATCCGGAGCTGGCCTCGATCCCGGTGGTGGTGCTCACCACCTCGGCCGCGGAGGAGGACATCCTGCGCAGCTACCAGCTGCACGCGAACGCCTACGTCACCAAACCGGTCGAGCTGGACCATTTCGTGCAGGCCATCAAGCAGATCGACGAATTCTTCGTGCAGATCGTCCGACTGCCGCCGAACCGCTGAGCGCTCAGCTCGCGGCCAGCGCCGATTCGACGGTGTCGTACAGATCCAGCACCTGATCCAGGCCGGTCACCTCGATCGGCCGGCGCGCTTGCAGGGACGCGACCACGCGCACCCGCCCCGGGTCCGCCTGTTCCACCGCGGCCAGCAGCACGCTCAGCCCCACCGAACCCAGGAATTGCACGCCGGACAGGTCCACGATGGTGTCCGAGGCCGGTCCGACGGCCGCGTCGAGCACGGTGCGCAGCTCGGGCGCCGAGTTGATGTCGATCTCGCCCACCGCGGTCACCACCGCGATGCCATCGACTCGGCGCTGCGACACCGTCAGCAGACGCGAAACTTCGCTGTCGGTCACGATCACTCCCTCCACCTGCGGCCGGCCGGTTCCCTCCGGCCCACCCGGGCTCACACGCCTCGCTCGAATACTCGTGCCTCGCAAAGGTATCGGCCAGGCGCGGTGACAGACGTACAAGCCACCGAGCAAGACGGTACCGAACGCGGCGGCGCACCGCGCGGATACCCCGATCATGACGCTTGCCTCCCCCGGCTCACCGGCGCTCACCACCGTGCGCGCGGCGGCTGAAGCGCACGGTCAGCGCCTCCGCGGCCGAGCCGTCCCCGGCGGGCGCACGGTCGATCTCGATCGAATCGGTGAGGCTTTCGAGCAGATGCCCGCCGAAGGCGCTGAGCTCGAAGGCATCCCGGTGCGCCAGCACCGACATGATGACCTCCACCCGGGTCGGGTCGTAACCGAATTCACATTCGATGCGCTGCCCCGGCGCCGCCGCCAGGATCATGGCGGTGATCACCTCGTCGAGCGCGACGCGGACATCGGTCACCACATCGAGCGTGAAATCGACTGTCAGCAGGACGGTTTCGGCCACGGCGCGCAGTAACGACAATTGCCGCACGTCCGCGGGTATCCACACACCGAACCGCTCGATATCCCGCCGCGCCCCCACATCCACCATCTCGTCGACCGCCATCCTCACCTCACTGATTCGCCGCAGCCTCGCACCCGCGACCCGTACGTTCCCCACGACGGTATCGCCCGGAGTCTCCCGCGTCCTTCCTCTACTCAAGCGGCGTACACCCGTCCCTCCGATTGCAGTGCGCGTTCACGGATCTCGACCAGGGTTCGCGCGAGCAGCCGGGAGACATGCATCTGCGAGACGCCGAGCACCCTGGCGATCTCGGATTGAGTCTTGTTCTGGCCGTACCGCATGATCAACATGGTGCGCTCGCGTTCGCCGAGCGTAGCCAGCAGCGGACCGGCCGCCATGCTGTCCTCGATGAGTGCGTAGCCGGGATCCTCGGTGGCCATCCGGTCGATGGGCGCCAGGGTCTGCTCGCCGCTCGTCGCCGCGGGGGCGTCGAGGGAATCGGTGGTGTAGCAGTTGCTCGCGATGAGCGCCTGGGTGATCTCGAACAGATCGACCTCCAGATGCGCGGCCAGCTCGCGCGCGGTGGGCTGATGCCCCAGCCGCTGCGCCAGTTCCGGGACCACGGTGGTCAGCCGCTGCTGGATCTCCTTGATCCGGCGCGGCACCCGCACCGCCCAGGTGCTGTCACGGAAGTACCGCTTGACCTCGCCGGTGACCGTCGGGATCGCGAAGGAGAGGAAGCTGGCGCCATTGGCCGGATCGAACCGGTCCACGGCCAGCACCACGCCGACGGCGGCGATCTGCGCCAGATCCTCGTACTCGACGCCGCGGCCGGTGTAGCGGCGCGCGATGTGCTCGCCCAGCGGCAGGCACCGGCGGATGATCTCGTCGCGCAGCCGCGCGTACTCGTCGCTGTCGTCCGCGAGCGTGGCCAGCTGCTTCAGCCACGGCTCGATATTGTCGTATGAATCGCCACTGCCCTTGCCGTCGACCGTCGTTTCCGACCGAGCCGCGTGTTCATCTGACATTGCTCTACCTCACTGTGGGTCCAGGGGAGTTCCACTGCCGTACTGCCTTTCCTACCCGCACCGGCACGCTCGAAACACCGCACGCCGAATCGGCTGTTCAACCTTTCGGATGCGGCCGCCGAATCCGGGGCACGTAAGATGGTCGGCGGTCGGCCTCGCACGCACTTCCGGCCGTCTCCGTCTACGCTCGAGGTCCTTTCGCCTATGACTCATACCGCCGACGCGGATTCGACCGCCGGATTCCTACATCCGGCGCTCTTTTATCGCGATGCGGCCGAATACCTGGCGGGGACGGTGGAATTCATCCGCGAGGGGCTGGAGCGGGGCGAGCCGGTCGCGGTCTCGGTGCCGACCGAGCAGCTGGCCCTGCTACGCACCGAACTCGGATCCGACGCCGCGGCGGTGCGATTGCTGGACATGACGGTCGAGGGCCGCAATCCCGGCCGGATCATCCCCGGCGTGCTGCGCGCTTTCGCCGACAAACATCCGAACGAGCGCGTGCGCATCATCGGTGAACCGATCTGGGCCACCCGATCCGCGCTGGAGTACCCGGCCTGCGTCCAGCACGAAGCCCTGATCAACGCCGCCTTCGCCGGCCGCGAAGTGACCATCCTGTGCCCCTACGACATCACCGCGCTCCCGCCCGAGATGACCGAGGACGCCTACGCGACCCACCCCACCGTCATCGACCGGGGCAGCGAAACCCCCAGCACCGCCTACGATCCCGACCGCATCGTCGCCTCCTACAATCGTCCCCTGCCGGCTCCCCCCGGCACGGCGCTGCACCTGCCCTTCGACGCCACCACCCTCTCCCGTGCCCGCCACCGCGCGGTCGACTTCGCCCGCCGATCCGGCGTCAGCCCGGACCGGGTCATCGATCTGGAACTGATCATCGGCGAGTCCACCGCCAATTCGGTGGTGCACGGCGGCGGTGGCGGAACCCTCACCCTGTGGCCCGACGGCCCCCACCTGTGCTGCCAGATAACCGATTCCGGCCACATCACCGATCCCCTCGCCGGCCGCCTGCCCCCACCCGCCCGCTCGCTCGGCGGCCGCGGCCTGCTACTCATCAACCAGCTCGCCGAACTGGTCCGCCTGCACACCGGCCCGGCCGGCACCACCCTGCGCATCTACCTCGCCCGCGCTTGACGGCCGGTTGACGAACGCGCCCGCGCGCGCGGCCGACGCCGCGGCCAGCGCCGCACGGCCGGGCAGGCCCGGGTCCGGCGGGGTGCGCAGGAGCACCAGTTCCTGGTAGAGCGGAGCGGTGGCGGCGACAAGCAAGGCGCGCGCGTCGGTGTGCGCCGACAGTTCCCCGCGCTCGATCGCGCGCCGGACGATGATCTCGGACTGGGAGTATCGGCTCTCCCACAGTCTGCGCAGGGCGCGCGCGGCCGCTTCGGAGCGAAACGACACCGCGATCAGCGCTACCGCGATCGACGGCTGTTCGGTCAGGGCGTGCTGAATTTCGTGTAAGAAATGAGCTGAATGCGTTCTCGCCCTGCCCATATCGCGATGATCGGCATCCCCGCCGTGAGTCACGTCCTGCCGAGCCTCGAGGTCATCCGCGAGCTGGTGACCCGCGGCCATCGGGTGACCTACGCCAACGATCCGGCCGTCGCCGAGCTGATCACCGACACCGGCGCGGAAATCCGCGCGTGCACCTCCACGCTGCCGGTCGCGGACAACAATTGGCCCGACGATCCCATCGCGGCCATGGATCTGTTCCTGGACAACGCGATTCAGGCCCTGCCGCAACTGCGAAGGGCCTATGACCGCGACCGTCCCGACCTCTACCTGTACGACATCGGCGCCTACGCCGCGCGCGCCCTGGCCGAGACACAGGGCCGGCCGCTGCTACAGCTGTCGCCCACTTTCGTGGCCTGGCAGGGCTACGAGCAGGAAGTGGCCGCGCAACTCCGGCAGCTGCCCGGCGCCGACGAACACCGATCCAAATTCGCGCGGTGGCTCACCGAAACCGGCACGACGACAACCGATGTGGACGAGTTCTCCGGGCCGCCCGGCCGGGCCCTTGCCCTGATTCCGCGCGCCATGCAACCCCACGGCAATCGCGTCGACACCGGCACGGTGACCTTCGTCGGCCCCTGCCTCGCCCCGCATCCCGGCGAATGGATACGGCCGGGCGACGCGGAGAAGGTCCTGCTGATCTCGCTCGGCTCGGCCTACACCCACCGGCCCGAGTTCTACCGGCACTGTCTGCGCGCGTTCGGCGACCTACCCGGCTGGCATGTGGTCCTTCAGATCGGCAAGTACACCGACCCGACCGAACTCGGCGATATTCCCGCCAACGTCGAAGTACACCAATGGGTCCCGCAACGTGCGATCCTGGCGCAGGCCGACGCTTTCGTCACCCACGCGGGGATGGGCGGATCCGGCGAGGGCCTGCTCGCGGGCGTGCCGATGATCGCCGTTCCGCAAGCCGCCGAACAATTCATGAACGCCGACCGGCTCGTCGAACTCGGCGTTGCCCGTCGCGTCGACACCCCGCAAGCCACCCCCGAAAACCTCCGGCAGGCACTCGACGAACTGATCTCCGACCCGGAAGTCGCTCTCCGCTCCGCGCAGCTGCGCGCCGCGACCATCGCCGAGGGTGGGACTCCCCGCGCAGCCGACCTGATCGAGAAGATGATCGGCGGAGTTTCCGCGGGCAGTCGGGGTGTTTCTCAGGGGTCGCAACACCTCGGGACCCATTAGGTACTGTGAGTGCCCAGGAGGTGGTCGGAGCGTGCGCGGGAGAATGACGCAGGTCAGGCAGGAGCGGCAGCGCGCTGTCGTGGCCGCCGCGGCGGGTTTGTTCGCCGCCTGCGGGTATCGGGCGGCGAGTATGGAAGAGATCGCCTGCCGGGCCGGGATCAGCAAACCGGTGCTGTACAAATCGTTTTCGAGCAAGCTCGAGCTGTATCTGGTGGTGCTGCACGACGCGTTGCAAGTACTGAACGAGACGCTCACCGCGGCGCTGGCGCCCGCCCAGGAAATGCGGTCGATCGTGGTGGCGACGGTGACCGCGTTGTTCGACTTCGCCGATGCCCATCCGCGCAGCGCCGCCCTGCTGGCCGGCGCCGCCGCGGTGGATGAGCCGTCCGCGCAGCGGGTGGCGCAACAGGCCGCGCGGATGTGCGCCGATGCGCTCGGAGAAGCCCTGTCCCGCTACCCGTTACCGCGCGCCGAGCGCGGCTGGTTGATCACGGCGGAACTGGTTGCGATCGCGCAATCGTGCGCCCGGGACTGGGTGGTCACCGGCAAGCCGTTGCCCAAACATGAGGCCATCGCCACGACGGCGGCACTGTGCTGGACCGGTCTCTCCGGTGTTCGGCTGGCGGCGCCCGAGCCGCGGGCGAAGGTTCCCGACACCCCGCAGTCCTGAGCCGCGCGCCCGGCTCAGGACTTGCTGGGTTCGTGTCCCACGCCGAGCCATTGGTTGGCGGTGTCGCGGAAGTCGTTGTAGGAGTGGGACTCGAAGCCGCGGATGACATCGGCGTAGAACGCGGTCTGCCGTGATGCGAGGCCGGCGTCGAGTTTGTCGATATCGGCATCGGGCGAAATGCGCACCAGGTAGGTGGGGCCGGCGATGCCGCTGACGCGGGGAATCGCGGGGCGGGCGAAGGCATTTCCGGGCGTGATCTCGCGCGGACCGTGCAGTAAGGCGTGCCGGGTCAGGTCATGGTGGCCGAGGGCGGCCTTGCTGATGTCGAGCAGCACGCCGCCCGTCGTCCAGATCGCGTACATCTCGTTCTCGCCGGTGGCGTGGTAGCCCCGGTCGATACTGTCGATCCATTCGGTGGCGCCCAGATGTTCGATCGACACCGCCACGGCGGTGCGGGCGACGATATCGGGGTGGCTGTCGATCCAGCCCCCGGCCTCGGGCAGGTCGTGGGTCATGTGCCCGGGCCATGCGGCGAACACCAGGGTTCGCCGGTAGCGCTGGGAATCCGGCAGGGAGGCGAAGTGCCGCGCCAGGTGCACCAGCGCCACGGCGCCGTTCTCCTCGAAGGCGTTCTGACCGTCGGTGTGGGTGTGCACGACCACCACTTCATCGCTCTCACCTGGTAGCACGGCCGTCACCGAACGCACTGTGGTGTCACGGTATTCGACTTCGAGGGTGAGCCGGGCGGTGGCCTTCTCCGCGCAGGCCCGGCGCAGCGAATTGCCGGTGTCGCGATCGACCACGAGGACCGGAAGTTCCTGTGGGCCACCACGATGCGGGGAGTAGTTCCCGCGCAATAGTTCCGCCGAGACGTCCTGCACCAGCACCACGCCTTCGACGCCGCGCGCCGCGAACTCGTCGAGCGCCGGGAACGACGACATCCACAGCCGCTTGTAGTCGATCTGCGCCCAGTCGAGCTGCGAGTGCCCCGGCCAGTGCAGATAGTCGGCCTGCGGCAGGAACACGCCGCCGACCAGCGGTAGCGGCGCCATCGCGTCCAATACCAGTATGGCTCCGTCCAAAGCCGAGCCCAGCTCGGCGATCCGGGCTCGGACCCAGGAGTCGAGGACGGCCGGATACTCGGCGAGGGCGGCGGTCAGCGCGCCGGGGTCGGTGCCGTTCACGCTCGGCAGCGGCACTCGCCCGGCGTGCACCAGCGGACCGGTGACACCGCCGGGAGGCGTCGCCGCCGCCCCGACCATGGTCGTTCCCACCGAGACCGGCCCCGGCATCGAGCCGCCGAGCACCTCGAGCCCGAACGCCCCCGCCATCCAACTCCGATGCGAGTACAGGTCGCTGGGCAGCAGTTGCAGTCCGGCCGAACGGAATTCGCCTTCGATCCAATCGCAGAACCGGTCGAGTCCCGGATATCCGGCGAGCCGTGGCCCGAGATCGGCCATGAACCCGTAGTCGGCGCGGATCTGCGCGGCGTCGGGCAACGAGACCACACCGCTTGCCGCGGCGGGTGTCGCACCGGCGCGGGCGGAGAATCCGAGGACCCCCGTCGCGACGCCCGCGACCGCCGCACCCAGGACGTTGCGGCGAGTCAACTTTCCCGCCGATACCAGGGACTCGTGCTTCATTTACCTGCCTTCGCATTGCCGACCGTGCACAGGTGCAGTGCATGCGGTCGTGAATCTGCTGCACCGGTGCCGACCGGTGCTCCACTGGGATTTTCAGTCCGGGGCTAGCTTACCATCCATTAAGTAAGCTAGTGTGCCTGATCACAGCGACCGGCGATCGGGGCGTACGTCACAACGACTCCGCGCATGCGGCGACGACAGCCTCGCTCCGCCGTCCTGTCCCCCGCCCGCACACGCGGGCAAGGCCGCCGTCATGCGACGGCCCGCCGCCGTCCACCCGGACGGCATCACGAAGATGAGGAACTCACATGAACATTCGTCGAGCGACGCTCACCGCCGCACTCCTCGCGACGAGCATCGTCACCACGACCGCGACCGCCGGTGCCACACCGCAATCCGAGCCGGAAGCCGTCACCTACCACGCGGGCCTGGAGGACCGGTCGGTCGTCACCACCCTCGACCACGGCCGCTTCACCCTCGCCGAGGACCAGCGCTCGGTGGCCGTCGTCGATATCGCCGGACAGGTACTCGATGCCTTGCCGCTCTCACTCAGCCTCGACGGGCAGCAGTTGCCGATTCGGTCGCAGGTCTCCGAGGACGGGCGCACCCTGCGGCTGACCCCGGATGTCAGCGCCATCGACCGCACGGCGCTGAAGCCGGTCGCCTCGCCGCTGGAGAACCAGCTGGCCATGAACGATCTGATCAACGCGGTCAGCCTCGGCACCTCGATCGGCAGCCTGATCGGCACCGCCATCGGCGCCGCTGTCGGCATCGGCGTCGGCTTCGCGGTGGCCGGCGCCTCCTGCCTGGTGCTCAGCATCGGCTGCGTGGTCGCGGTACTGCCGATCGTCAGCCTGGTCGGGGCGGCCGGCGGACTCGCGGGCCTGGTCATCGCCGGTGGCCCGACCGCCGCGTACGGCCTCTACGAGTACGTCTCGACGCTGCGCGCCGATCCGGGTCAGAGCAAGTACGCGGCGAACCTACAGGGCAAGCCGGGCATCCCGGCCGCCGCCACCGACGCGCCCCGCTGATCCGGCAATCGACGAGAGAGCTGTTGAAATGAACGTTCGCGCAACAACTTTGGCGGCGCTACTGGCAGCCGGCGCGGTCACCGTCGCGGCGGCGCCCGCCGGTGCCGACACCGCCCCCGAGGCCGCGTACCGCGCCGGTGTGGTGGGTGAGTCGGTGGTGGCCACCCTGGAGGAGGCGACCTTCGCCCTCGCCCCCGACGCGCGGTCGGTGCTGGTCCGCGACAGCGCCGGACAGCAGGTGATGGCACTGCCGCTCGCCTTCGAACTCGACGGCACACCGCATCCGATCGCGCACCGCATCGTCGACGCGGGCCGAACGCTGGTTCTCACCCCCGATCTGGGGCTGAAGCCGGTCGCCTCGCCGATGGAGAATCAGCTGGCGCTCAATGATTTCGCGAGCAATATGTCCAAGGGACCGTTGATCGGCACCATCGCCGGGACCGTGATCGGGGCGCTCGTCGGCGCCGCCATCGGCCTCGGTTCCTGCCTGCTGGTGGGCCCGGGCTGCCTGGCCACCACACCGGCCGCGATTGCCGCGTTCGCCGGCGCGGGCGGCCTGGCCGGAACCCTCGTCGCCGGCGGCGCGGCCCTGGCCGATGGCGCGTGGAAGTACCTGACCACGCTGCAAGCCGCCCCGGGAGCGAGCGCCTACGCCCAGCAGGACGGGTTGCTCGACCCGAACGGCACCGGCGTGCCGGACGCCAATCTGCGCTTGCCCAGCGGCTCCGCGAGTGGTCTGAAGGCCGGTTCGTCCGGCGGCTCCTCCCACTGATCGGGTCCGGGCCCAGCGCCTTCCGTCGCAACGGCCGATCGTCGCCTGATCGGTCGTTGCGCGGCAGCCGCTTTCGAACCGGCCTGCCGATCGCACGGCGGCGGCACCGGTAAAGTCAGCTCGAATCGACGGTACGAAGGGGGTACAGGGTGGCCCGGACGCTAGGGGCCGATCAGGCTGGGCACCTGGCCCGCGAGCGTATTCTGCGCGCGGCGCTGGAGTTGTTCGCCGAACGCGGATACGCGGGCACCTCCATCGCGGCCGTCGCCAAGCGGGCCGGGCTCTCCGCGCCGGGAGTGCTGCACCATTTCGGCGATAAGCGCGCCCTGCTGATCGCGGTCCTCGAAAGCGGTGAACAGCACGATCGGGATCGCGACGAGCCGGAGGGTTACGGCGATCGCACCGTGGCGGAAGCGCTGGAGTACATGGTGCGCACCGCCGAGCGCAATCTGAGCAATCGCGAGGTCATCCGGCTCGAGCACGTCTGCGCGCTGACGCCGGGCGACAGTGCCGAAGTGGCCTCGGAGTGGGCCCGCACCCGCTTGGCCCGCATGCGCACCGACATCGTCCTGCTCGGCGTTCGAGCCAAGGAGCGCGGGGAGTTGTCCGCCGATGTCGATATCGAGCACCTGGCTTCGCTGGTGACGGCGGCCTTCGTCGGGCTCGAGCATCAGTGGCTCGCCGATGAGAACTTCGACATGGTCGGCGGTATGCGGGCGTTCGCGCGCATGCTCGCGGTCGACCTCGGCCTGCCGGAGGCGCCGGGCCTCCGGTAGGGCTGCGGCGGTCTGCAATTGGGGCCGACCTATACCCAAACTGGCTTACTAATCATTAAGTCAGTTAGATTGACCGTCGCTGGTGTTCATCTCCCAGCCGAACCGCAAAGGAACGTCCATGTCCCATATTCGCCTCGGCGACCGACGCCGGCATCGGCTCGATCACGCGAGCAGGGCACCTCGATGACCACCCGCACCGCACCCACCGGCTTGGGCGCGCGATTCGGAATCACGCTGGGCGGGGCCAACTTCGGCCTCCAAATGGTGGTGCACTCGGTGCCCCACGTGCTGCTGGCCATGCAGATCGCCGACCTCGATCCGCGCGGTAAGGAACTACGGCTGGGCATCGCCACCGCCGTCGCGGCCCTGGTGGTGAGCGTGGCCCAGCCGCTGTGGGGCGCACTCTCCGATCGCACCCGCACCCGATACGGCCGCCGCTCCCCGTACATCCTGGGCGGCGCGCTGCTCTCCGGCGTCGGATTGCTGTCGCTGGCGGTGACCGATGACTTCCTGGGCTTGATCATCGCCTGGTGCGGGACGTCGGCGGCCTTCACCGCCACCAACGCCACCCTGATGTCCGCACTCCCCGACCGGGTTCCGGAATCCGCGCGCGGAATCTTCGCGGCGATCGCCGGGCTGGGCGGTATTCTCGGCGCGCTCTGCGGTCAGATCCTGATCTCGAAGCTAGCGGGCGGCGGGTACCTGCTCCCGTACGCGGTGGTGGCGCTCGTCTTCGCAGGCACGGCGGCGGTGTTCGTGCTGTTCTCCCCCGAGCCGGCCCCGAACACGACTGTCACGCAACGCTTCTCATTGCGCTCACTGTGGGTCGATCCGCGGCGGCACCCGGATTTCGCGTGGGTCTTCGCCAGCCGGCTGTGCACGCTCACCGGCTTCTTCATGGTCAACAGCTATCTGCTGTACATCCTGGCCGATCATCTGCACCTGGGTTCCGACGAGGCGCTACGGCAGCTGCCGGCGGTTTCCGCGGTGAGCGTTGTCACCGTCGTGGTTTCGCTTGTCCTCGCGGGCATCTGGTCCGACCGGGTGGGACGGCGCATACCGTTCGTGTTCTGGTCCGCGATCGTGATCGCGGGTGGTCTGCTCTCGGCGGGGTTCGCCAGGTCGATTCCGGCCATGCTGGGCTGTGTCGTGGTGTTGTCGGTCGGGTACGGCGTTTTCCGCGCGCTCGACGAAGCCTTGGTCTCGCTGGTGCTGCCGTCGCGGGAATCGGCGGCACAACATCTCGGCACCGCGCATCTGGCCACCAATATCTCGAATGCGGCCGCGCCCGCACTGGCCGGTGTGGTCATCAACTTCGGCGGCGGATACACCGCGTTCTTCCCGCTCGCCGCCGTCCTGGCTCTCCTGGGCGGGCTGTGTGTCCTGCCGGTCCGCTCGGTGCGGTAGCCGTTCATCGAAAGGGAATTCATGACTTCGCATCCTCTGGTCACGGAACTGACCGACGCAGAGAAGGCCGCGCTGTGTACCGGCGCGAGCTTCTGGGAGCTGATGGGCGTGCCACGGCTCGGCGTGCCGAGTATCTCGGTGGCCGACGGTCCCCATGGACTCCGTAAACAGGACCGGATCGTCGACAATCTCGGTATCGCCGAATCCAAGCCGGCCACCTGCTTCCCGACCGCCGCCGCCATGGCCTCCAGCTTCGATAGCGCCCTGCTCGAACGCGTCGGCGCGGCGCTGGCGGTCGAGGCGCGCGCGGAAGGGGTGTCGGTCCTGCTCGGTCCGGGGGTGAACATGAAGCGAACCCCCTTGTGCGGGCGTAACTTCGAGTACTTCTCCGAGGACCCGTACCTGGCGGGCAAGCTCGGGGCCGCCTTCGTGCGCGGCGTGCAGGGCGGCGGGGTCGGCGCTTCGGTGAAGCATTTCGCCGCCAATAACCAGGAATCCCATCGCATGACGGTGTCGGCCGAGGTCGATGAACGCACCCTGCGCGAAATCTATTTGCCCGCTTTCGAAACCGTGATCCGCGAGGCCGCGCCGTGGACGGTGATGTGCGCCTACAACCGGATCAACGGCACCTACTGCGCGGAGAACCACTGGCTGCTCAGCGAGGTGCTGCGCGCGGAGTGGGGTTTCGACGGCCTGGTCGTGTCGGACTGGCTCGCCGTGAACGACCGGGCGGCCGGGATCGCGGCCGGGCTCGATCTGGAGATGCCGCACAGCCCCGACGGTCCCGCCCGGGTCCTCGCGGCCTTGGAATCCGGTGAGCTGGATCGCGCCGATCTCGACCGTGCGGTGTCGCGGGTGCTGGAACTCATCGACCGGGCGAGCGCCGCGACCGGTCCGAGCGCGGTCGATGTTGACGCCCATCATGAACTCGCTCGCGCGGCGGCCCGGGAATCCGCTGTGCTGCTTCAGAATTCAGGAGCGCTGCCGCTGGCGGCCGGCGGTGCGCCGCTGGTCGTGGTCGGGCCGTTCGCGGAGACGCCGCGGTTCCAGGGTGCGGGCAGCTCGCGGGTGGTGCCGAACCGCCTGGACACTCCCCTGGCCGCCCTGCGTGCCGCGTTCCCAGATCGCCGCATCGACTACTTCGCCGACTACGACGCACAGGCGGCCGTCGCCGTCGCGGGTGCGGCGGACGCCATCGTCTTCGCGGGCCTGCCCGAGCAGGCCGAGTCGGAGGGTTTCGACCGCACGACTCTCGAATTGCCCGAAGACCAAACGGCTTTCCTCGACCGGGTCCGCGAACGTCGCGGCCGCCTGACGGTAGTGGTGCAGGCGGGTGCCGCGGTGACGATGCCGTTCGCCGCGCACGCGGACGCGATCCTGTTCGCCTGGCTGGGCGGGCAGGCCGGTGGCTCCGCCCTCGCGGACCTGCTGTCAGGTGCGCACTCCCCTTCCGGCAAGCTGGCCGAGACGCTACCCCTCGATCTGCGAAACACCCCGGCGCACACCAATTTTCCGGGCAACGGCAGCACGGTCGGCTACCACGAGGGCATCTTCATCGGCTATCGCTGGTACGAAGCCCACGGTCTGCCGACCGCTTTCCCGTTCGGGCACGGGCTCACCTACACCACTTTCGCGTACTCCGATCTCGACATCACCGTCGATTCCGCCGCCGCCACGGCCACCGTCGCCTTCACCATCACAAATACCGGATCGACGGCCGCCGCCGAGATCACCCAAATCTATGTGGCCGACCCGGAATCCGATCTGCCGCGCCCGGTTCACGAGCTCAAAGGGTTCGCACGCACCCATCTCGAACCAGGTGCGTCCCGCCGGGTCACCGTCGAACTCGACCGCCGCGCATTCGCCTACTGGCACCCCGACCGCGCCGACTGGCTGGTGGAGAGCGGTGAATTCACTATCGAGGTCGGCGCGTCCAGCGCGGATATCCGGCTGTCGCAGCCCATTCGGCTCGATGGCGAACCGTTGCGCCGCACGCTCACCGCGACATCCCCGACGGGAGCGTGGCTCACCGACCCCCAGGCCGGTCCCCGGGTGCGCGCGGTACTCGCCGAGGCCGCAGACGGCCTGGTCGGCGCCCTGCTCGACAACCCGCAGCTCGACCCCGGCCGCTATGAGATGTTGCTGAGCATGCCGCTGAACCGGCTCGGCCGGGTCAACTCGATCGATTTCGACACCCGGGCGCTCGCGGAAATCGCCGCACAACACTGACGCCGAGTGTGCCGCCGTTGACCCGCCCGCCTTCGCCCCGGCGCTGCGCGGGAGGGTTTCGGTGCAGCCCATGGGTTTTCCTCAGCGCCGGGAAGCGTGACGATGCTCAGCCGAGCAGGCCGGCCGAAAGCCCACCGGTCCGGCGGATCACCTCTACGATTGCGTAGCTGAGCGCACTCGAGGGGAGACACATGATGGTCGAATTCCTGCGACGTGGAACACGGCAGCTGGGCTACGAAGTGACCGGCACCGGCCCCACCATCGTGCTTTCACACGGACTCGCCGACTCCCGCGACACGTTCCGCCACCTCACGCCACTACTCGTCAAGGCCGGTTACCGAGTCGCCACCATAGATCTACGCGGACACGGCGATTCGACGCCGAAGTGGGACACCTACACCCAGGCCGACACCGCCGACGACATCGCCGCACTCATAGACCACCTCGGCGCACCCGCGGCCGTCGCCGGCTCGTCCTTCTCCGCCGGCGCCGCGGCAATCCTGGCCGCCGACCGCCCCGAACTGGTGAACGCCGTCATCCACCTCGGCCCCGCCACCCGCCCGGTCCGCCCCACCCGCGCCATGCTCCGCCCCGGCCACCTGCGCGGAATGATGCTGGTAGCAGCCACCATCGGCCTCCGCAGCCCGAAGTTGCTGCGCCGCTTCATGCGCGATGTCGCCTACGCCACCCACCGCCCGGACGACTTCGACCAATACCTCGAAAAACTGGTAACCACAATGTCCCAACCCGGCCGCATGGCCGCCGCAGCCGGCATGGCCATGGCACTCCAATCCCGCACCGCCGTAGACGCCCTCCCCCGCGTAACCCAACCGGCCCTCATCATCATGGGCACCCTCGACTCGGACTTCCCCGACCCCGCCGCCGAGGCCACAGCCATCGCCGCCCTACTCCCCGCCCCGCAGATCGTCATGATCCCCGACGCCGGCCACTACCCGCACGGCCAATTCCCCGACGAAGTCGCCGCCGCCATCCTCTCGTTCCTCGACAAGGACTCCGCCGCCCCGGAACAGAACTGAGCTGCTTACGCGGACACGCCTACGCGGTGGGCGAACTCCCTGAGGGTGTTTCGGCGATCGTGCTGCAAGAGCACGCCGACTACGGTGCGCAGCAGGGTTTGGTAGCGGACCCATTCTTTGCCTACGACGCGTTCCGCGGTCAGCAGCATGTCGAGGGCGAGCTGATACTGGCCCAATTGCACTGCTGCGGCGGCCTTGTCCACCAGATGGCGGCCCTGGGCGACCGGGGTGAGGCCGATTCCGCGGTTGGGCATCGCCTTCGCGGCGTTCAGTGCTTCGGCGAAGCGGTCGTTGGAGATATTGATGTCGACCGTCTGCATGACTTGCTGGCTCGGGCCGAAATCCGATTCGTACCATTTGGTGTCGCGGCCGATCCGTTCGGCGACGGCACCGGCTTCCTCGGTCAGTGCCAATGCCTCATGGACCTTCTGTGCTCGCCCGGCCGCGGTCGCACCCTGAAGCAGCAGGGCGCCGTGGACAGCCAGATCCTGTTCTGACACCGCGCCACGGGGTTCGATCGACGCGGCAGCCTTCAGTGCGACCGCGTGCGCTTCCTCGTGCCGGCCGGAGACCAGCAGTTGCCAGGAGACACTGCCGCGCAGTGCCGCGAGCAACAACTCGTCGTTGCCTTTTTCGGCTGCTTTCAACGCGTCGCGGATCGCGATCGAGGCCAGGTCCGGCTGGCCGAAGTGCACCAGTGCGCAACCCGCGACCCAGTTGATGCGCGCGAGTTGCTCATGAGCCGAGGCGATCTCGTTGCCCTGCGCGGCGTGCGCGGCGGCGCGTACCTCCGATATGCCCGACGGCAGCAACCCGGCCAGTAGTTCGAACCTGCCGAACGAGTATGCGCCCCAGGCCCTCTCGACGGTCCGCTGTGCGTCGGACAGCGACACCGGAGGGTCCTCGTCCGATCCGGGCATCAGATCGCCGACCGGCGTCAGCGCGCGGCGGATGGCGACGATGCCGGCATCCGGATCGGCGGAGGGAAGACTGTTCTTGGTACCGAGCAGATCCCGCAGGTCGACGTCGAGCGCTCTCGCGATCCGCTGCAAGACCGGGATCGAGGGCGTCTTCCGGTCCTGTTCGATCTGCGAGACCATCGACTTGCTGATACCGACCAGTTCGGCGAGTTCGCCTTGTGTGAGTGCCCTACCGCGTCGGCGCTTGATGCGTTCGCCGAGTGATTCTTCCATTCCTGGTTCCTTCGGCTGGTCCCCCGGCTTCGAGCGTACCGATCCGGCGGCGTAGGAGTAACACCCTCGGTGCCACCTCGCCCGCCGCGCCCGGACTTACCTTCGAATGGCCCGACGCAGATCCAGGCGCGCGTCCGCCGGCTGAAACGCCGCGTGGAGATTCGCCGATAAGCCCAAGGTGGTAACCCATGGCTTTCACTGAGTCCGAGGCGAAAGTTCTTGATGCACTGTCGGTTCTGGGACCGGCGTGCACATTGTCCGTTCCGCAGCTGCGTCGCGCGACCGGGCTGCCCGAGACCTCGATTCACCGAGCTCTGTTGCGGCTGTCCAGAACTGGGCTCGCGGTGGGGACTCGTGAGGGTCCGGTGGGGTGGTGCAGTACGGCGCGTGGGCGTATCGCGATCACCCGGCCGGTGTATCGCGAGTACATCGGAGCGCATTCATGACCGGCCGGGTGATCGGGTTTCTTCGCAAGGACGTGTCGGGCGCATCGTGGGCGCGGGACCAGACCCGCCTCTACGGTTTCGCTGCCGAGCACGGATGGTCGGTGACCCTGGTCTACCAGGGTGATTCGGACCGTCCCGGCGGCCGGGTGATCAATCGCCTGATGAACCTCGCCTACAACGCGGACGTCGGTCAGATCATCGCGCCGAGCATCGATCACTTCGAGGACGGCGATATCCCGGCCCTGATCAAGATCGCGGATGTGATCTGCGCGGACACCGGCGTCAGATACTCCACCTCCGCGAGCCGGCTGCCCTGACCCGCATCGGACGCGGCCCCGGTTTCACTCGCGACAGGCGGGGTAAAAAGCGATCATGACCGTGACACACGAGGCTCTCACCAGTCGGACCTTCGGATCGCGCTCGCTGCCGGGCGTCGACGCGTCGTTCACTCGGCGCCGGGACGACCGTCTCGTACGCGCGCAGGCCCGGCTGGCCGCGCTCGCCGGTGGCTCCGCGCTCACCGCTGCCACGCTCGTCGCTTCGATCCCGCTCCAGTTCTAGCCCTCCGGCGCGACCGCCGAAGCCCGGAAGCGGCGCAGACCTCGTTGCAGCAGGGTGAGGTTCCAGAGGCTCTGGGGTGTGCGCCGCGGGTCGATCAGTTCGTTCTCCGCCAGCGGGCTGTCCTCGTCCTCGACGGTCTCCGGGTCGAAACGCACGAGGCTGCGGCCGGGCTTGCGCAGGGCTTCGACGGTTTCGAGCAGTGAGCCTGTGGCGGAGAGGGTTTCGTCGAATGCGGCGGGTGCGACGTCCAGGTGTTCACACAGCAGCTGCCTGCGGATATCGAGGATGGTTTCGCGGAGTTCGGCGGCGTCGGGGGTGGCGTCGGTGACCTCCACGATCAGATCGCACTCGGTGTCGAACCCCATCGAGCGGTTGTTCAGGTTGGAGGAGCCGACCCGCAGGACGCGGTCGTCCATCACCAGTACCTTGGCGTGGACGTAGACGGGCGCGCCGCCCTCGGTGACGGGGTAGTAGACGCCGAGCCGGTTTCCGGTGTCGGCTTCCCAGAGCAGGTGCAGCAGCCGGCGGCGGGCGCCGTCCATCGCCTGCTGTTCGAGCCAGCCGTCGGCGTGCCGGGGCAGTACCAGAACCACTTGCGGGCCTTCGGGTTCGCGCAGGCGGGCGGCGAGCGCCTCGGCCAGGGTGCGGGAGGCCAGGTATTGGCTCTCGATGTAGAGCGAGCGGGTGGCGTTCGCGATGACCGCCAGGTAGAACGCTTCGATCTCCCGGACTTCGATCCGGTCGGCATGCGCGGGAAGGGTTCTGGCGATGCCGACGTCGACGGCGCGCATGGTCGGCTCGAGGCCGCGCGGCCACGGAACCCCGCCGATCTCGCCGACGGGTTCGAGTACTTCTCCCGTCGCGGCCTGCCAGCGGGCACGAGCCAGGTCGCCCATGGCGCGCGCCGCGGCACCGTCGACGGCGGTGGTCGCGTCATGCCAGGGCCCGTAGGAATTACCGTTGGGCTCGGTGCGATAGTGGTTCACATCACGGTGATCGCTTGTGTCCCAACGATCCACGGTCATGTCGATACCGCCGCAGAACGCCAGCGCGTCGTCGATCACCACGATCTTCTGATGATGCGCCGATCCGATCGGATGCGCGCCGTCGATCTCGAGATGCAACCGGCGATCGGTCATCCAATTGATCACGAAGATCGGCGTCATGCCCCGCCCGATCGCCGCGAACGCCCCGATATTCCACTTCAGCAGGTAGATGTCGAGATCCGGCCGGCGCCTGGGCAACCAGGCCAGAAACCTGCCCAGTGTCTCGGGCCCCGACAGGGTCTTGCCCTGCGGTTCGAATTTGATCCTGGTGTCGAAGTCCCAGCCGATCAGCACGATTCGCTTGCGCGCCTGCAACATCGCGGATTTGACGTGCCGGAAGTAGTCGGCCGCGTCGACGATGCAGGCCAGTCGGTCCGCTCGGGCGAGCTGCCAGCAGGTCTCGCCGGGCACGAGAACCGGTCGAACATCGCCCATCCTGGTCTCCCGCCTGCCCCACGCCCGCCTCGAACCCCAACATTCCAGACAGTACCGTCCCGTGGCATCGGGAGTCGGGCAAGCGTCGGCCGTGCGCGCCGCGCGGGGTCAGCGAAATGCCGAGCGCGCGGTCGGCGCCAGCCGTCGTTGCTCGATGGGCCCGCTGAGCCGATCGTGCAGCTCAGGCAGCAGTTCGCGCGCCCATTCCGGTGCGCCTTCCAGTTCATTCAGATGCGATTGCAACTGGTCGGTGTTCTCGAAGCGGGCGAACCAGGTCAGGGTGTGACCGGTACGCACCGGCATCGGGAACTCGTTCGGCGTCTGCTCGGTCACATAGACCGCGATCGGGTCGGCTCCGGCCTTGCGCAGCACCGGTTGCAGCCGGGAGGCGAAGAAGTCCGCGAATCCGGCACCGGAATCCCGCAGCGGGTAGACGGTGACCAGCAGCCGCGTATCCGGGAGTTCGGTGGCCCCCGGGTCCGGCCGCGGAGCGAGGCCGGGGAATCCGGAGTCCGCGGTCAGCGGGCGCAGCAGCAGCACGTCGCTCACGTCACGGAGCAGGCCGGTGGCGTGCGCGCCGTGGGCTCGCCAAGCCGCGCTGTCGACATAGAAGGCGGTCAGCGCTGCGGCCCGACGTGTCATGTCGGGAAACGAGCGCAGCCAGGCGAATCGGTCCGGATCATCCTCGTCACGGAACTGGCCCAGTACGCTGATCCCCTCTGCCTCTTGCGATTCCAGGAACTCGCCGTCGAACAAGGTGACGAGTTCGTCGCATGCGCCGGGCTGGGTGAGGTACTGCCGCAACTCGATCAGCGGGTGTGCGCGCTCGGTCATGATGGAGTGCTCCTGTCGAAATCGCCGGTGCCGCCGGTCATCTGCCCCGTGACCGCCCAGCGCACGCACCGGCGCAGGATGGCGCGATACGCGGGCACCGTCCAACTCCCCAGATCCACCTGTCCCAGATCATCGACGCCGAGATCTTGCAGGTCGTAGCGGCCGCGACAGTGCCCGAGCGTGAAGTAGCAGACCGTGCCGGCTTCGTGTTCCTTGAGATACAGCACCGGCCGGGGCTCGTCGATGCTGGTGTGTCCCTCCTCGAATCCTGGTGCCTCGCCGACGAATCGGGTGTGCGCCAGGACCCGCAGCGGTGGATGCAGTTCGCTGATGTAGAGCTCGTCGGCGACCTCGAACGCGTCGATGCCCGCGAGGAAGGGGTGGCCCGGTTCGGTCGGCTCCACCAGATAGGGGGCGATCGGCGGGTGCCCGAGGAACTGGCTACCCAGCAGCCGCGGCAATTCGCCGAGGGTGCGCGGCGTGGCGAATCGGTTGGGCCCGATGGGTTCGATCGCGGAGTTGGTGCCGTGCAGCGCCAGCCAGCGCCCACCGCGAGCGAGGAACTCGGACAGCGCTTTTCGTTCCACGGCCGTGGGCACGATGTTGCAGGTGTAGGTGATCAGCAGGTCCGCACCCGCGAGGGCGTCGGCGCAGTCGTAGTCTTCGTACACCCGGGTCCGGACCTGCTCGTAAGCCGCGAGTTCGGTCAGCAATCGCAGTCTGGCGTAGTCGAAGTCGTGCCAGCGGCCACCGCACACCAGGACGGCGTCGGTACGGCCCGCGGGTCCGGACATGGTGGTATTCCTCGGTTCTCGCGGTTCAGTAGTCGAAGCGGTTGGTGAAGCCGCCGTCGATCACCAGGTTGACGCCGGTGACATGCCCCGCGATCGGTGAGGCCAGGTAGGTGACCGCGTTGGCGACGTCCTCGGCCGTGGCCAGCTTGCCCAGCGCGCTGGCTGCGACCGCGCCCTCGAACAGCGGTGGGATCGAGGTGCGGATGCTGTCCCACACCCCGCCTTCGAAGAACACCGGGCCCGGCGACACCGCGTTCACACGGATGCCTTGGGGCCCGAGCTGCCGAGCCTGCGCCGAAACATGTTGCAGCATGGCCGCTTTCAACGCGCCGAAGCTGTTGGCGGTCGGCAGGATGCCGGCTTCCAGAGCCGAGGTGCTGGCGACCGCGACCACGGCCCCGTGCCCACCGGACGCGAGCGCGGGAGTCGCGGCTTCGATGAGCGTGACCAGGCTCATCAGATCGGTCCGGAAATTGGCGGCCCACGCATCGGGTCCTTCGCCGACCGAGGCCGAGGCATTGGCCACCACGATGTCCACCCCGCCGAGCGCTTCGGCGGTCTCTCCGACGAACGCGGTCAATGCGGCGGCGTCTGCGACATCGAGGGCCTGGTGGAAGACCGTCCCGCCCTGCGCGCTCAATTGCGTGGCCACCGCGTCGAGCGCTTCGGCGTCCCGCGCGCAGATACTCACCGACGCGCCCTCTGCCAGTAATGTTTTGGCGATCGCGAGCCCGATACCCCGGCTGCCGCCGGTGATGAGAGCGCGCTTGCCTTTGAGATTCAGATCCATGTCGAACTTTCCTTCTCGCTACCGCGGCCCGGATCGACCGCGGGACTTACAGATCGAGGACGCCCAGCGTGGTGCCGACGGGATAGTCGGTGTCCTGCTCGGCGGCGCCGTAGCGCAGCACGCCGTCGGCCGGGGAGGGGATCTCGGTCTCGACTTTGTCGGTGCCGACCGAGTACAGCGGCTCCCCCGCTTCGACGCTGCCGCCGTCGGGCACCAGCCAGCCCATGAAGGTGCCCTCGGTCATCGACACGTCGAGCTTGGGCATCTTGATTTCCATCGAATTCGCTTTCCTTACCGAGTTTTTCCAGGAACCAGGCGCAGTGCCCGGCTCGGGCAACCAGCCACCGCCGCCTCCGCCGCGCCGGTGAGTTCCGGCGGGATCGCACCGCCCGGCGTGTGCACGGTGCCGTCATCGCCGACGGTGAACAGCTCGGCGGCGAGCGATTCGCAGATGCCGTGCCCGACACAGAGTTCGCGATCCACCGCCACTTCCCTCGCCACCGGTCCGCTCACCGGGTGAGCACCGTGCAGCCGCTGAGCCCGGGCGCACCGTAGACGTGGGAGAACGCGACCGCGGGCCGGCCGGGCACCTGGCGCGCCCCCGCGGCGCCGCGCAGTTGCAGCACGTTCTCGTGGATCTGCCGCAGCCCCGACGCGCCGATGGGTTCCCCGTTGGCCAGGCAGCCGCCGTCGGTATTGACCGGCAGCGCCCCGCCGATCTCGGTGACGCCGTTGTCGATCAGTTCGGTCTGCTCCCCGTGCGCGCACAAACCGGTCTCGGCCATATGAATGAGTTCCGCGCCCGCGTCTGTGTCCTGGAGTTGTGCGACATCGACGTCGGCGGGACCGATTCCGGCCAGCTCGAACGCGGCCCGGGCGGCGTCCACCGTCGGGCTGTCGCCGCGCTCGATCGACAGCGACGGGCTGAGCACCTCGAACGATCCCGGCTTGCGGGTACGCACCGCGGTCGCGGCCACATAGACCGGGTCCGGCCGATATCGCCTGGCGTGTTCGGCATTACAGAGCACCAGCGCGGTCGCACCGTCACCGGGCGAGCACAGCATGTACTGGCGCAGCGGGTCACTCAGCAGCAGCGAATTGTCGATTTCCTGCTCCGACAACGCCTTACGCCGCCACGCGTTCGGGTTCGACGAGCCGTTGCGGAATGCCTTGGCCGCCACCGTGGTCAGCAACCGGGGCGGCAGCGCGTGCTCGTGCAGGTAGCGCTGGATCTTCAATGCGAAGAACTGGGATGTCATGGCCAGGCCGGTGGCGCCGTACCATTGACCCAATCCCATCTCCTCGGCCCGGATGGCGAACGCGCCGCGCGGATGGGAATCGAATCCGACGACCAGCGCCAGTTCCGCGACACCGGCCGCGATCGCGTGCACGGCGGAACTCAGCGAACTACTGCCCGTGGCACAACCGTTGAACACGTTGAGGAACGGCACCCCGGTCAGCCCCAGCTCCGAAACCAGGGTGTCGGCGGGTCCGGCGGACATGCTGCCGCCGACCGCGTAGTCGATATCGCGCCATGCCACCGAGGCGTCCGCGAGCGCCAGCCCGATGGCTCGCACGGCTTCGCGCCGCACGGTGGTGTCCTGGTAGCGCCCGAACGGGGTGCACCCGATGCCGATCACGGCGACCTCGTTCACCATCACCGACCTCCTTCCGGGACGGGAGCGAAGGCGAAGGTGGTCGCCGGTTCGCCACAGTGCGTGAGCACTTCGAGCGCGGTCACCCGCATCGGCATGCCGATCCGCAGTTTCGCGGCGTCGGCTTCGGTCAGCAGGGCTTCGACGATCACCTCGCCGGGCAGCTCCACATAGCCCACCCCGAACGCCGCGAACTCCTCGGCGCGCCGGACATACGGTGGGCTCGGTGGCTGAAACCGCTGTACCGTCCAGCTCCAGAGCACTCCTTCGGTCGCCAGACGCACTGTGCCGGTGTCGGTTCCGCCGCACCGCCGGCACGAGTCCTGGGGCGGGAAGTTCGTTTCGCCGCAGGTGGCGCATCGGCAGCCGAGCAATCGGAGCCCGTTCTCGTCCAGTTCCATGATTTCCGGATCGATCGGCCTGGCTGTCATGACCGGTCACCTCCTCCACTGTCATTGCGGGGTGCGGGACGAACCCCGCGTTTGTGCACCACCACGTCGCCGTACACCGCGGCTTGGCATGCCAGCCGGACCGGTCCGGATCTGCGGCCGAGGGTGGCGCTCAGTTCGGTAATGGCTTGTGCCTCGATGGCTTCGGGGGCCGACAGGCATTCTGGATGTTCGAGTACCTCGACGAAGCACACCCGGCAATCCCCCTTGCCGCCGCAGACGGTCGGCCAGCGATAGCCCGCCGCCACCCCGGCGGTCATGATCGGTTGCCCCGGGCGGGCGGAGAACCGGATACCGGAGGGCCGCACCGTCACGGTGTGACAGCGCCGCGAGTTCGCCTGCGCTACAGCCGCGTTCATGGCGGTTCCATCCGCTGTCGAGTCAGCCACGGCGCAGCTCTCGCCACGGGCGGCCCCGATCGGGGTCGGGCTCACGATCCAGACCGAGCACGCGTTCGGCGATGATGTTGCGCTGGATCTCCGAGGTACCGCCGGCGATGGTGAACCGTCGGCTGTCCAACAGCCCGAAGGCTTCCGGCCCCATCGGCTCGGCTCCGGGGTCGGCGGCGACCACGGCCTCGTCGTCGCTCCAGTACGCCGCGCCCGGGCCGGCGAGCTCGAAACGGATCTCGGCCAGCCGCTGCGACAGCTCCGATTGCACGAGCTTGGTGATCGACCCTTTCACTCCGGCACCGGAATGCGTTGCCTCGGCGCGCAATCGAAGGTTGGTCAGCGCCAGCGCCCGTTCCGTGGCGATCATCCCGGCCAACCGGTCCCGCACCGATTCCCGCCGCCACTGCCCGGAGACGCGAGCCAGTTCGAGCACCGGTTCGAGCGCGAGACCGCCCACCTCGGAGCCCCCGGACAGCCCCGAGCGTTCGGAGTTCAACGCCGACAACGCCACCCGCCAGCCCTCGTGCAACGGCCCCAGCCGGGCACTGTCGGGCACGATCACGTCATCGAGGAACACTTCGCAGAAATGCGCGCCCCCGGTGATCTGCCGCAGTGGCCGCACGGTCACCCCGGGCAGCCGCATATCCAGCAGGAAGCACGTGATCCCGGCATTCTTGGGCCGATCCGGATCGGTGCGCGCCAGCAGCAGCCCGTACCGCGAGAGGTTCGCGAACGAACTCCACACCTTCTGCCCGTTGACAATCCAATGCCCGTCATCGGTGGCCACCGCCCGCGTGGACAGCGACGCCAGATCCGAACCCGCGCCGGGTTCACTGAACAACTGACACCACATATCCGCGCCCGAGACGATCCCCGGCAGATATCGCGCCCGCTGTTCGGCCGTACCCCAACTCCTGATGCCCGGCCCCACCAAGGTGATCGGCACGAAATGATGCGCCGGCAAGTCGGCCCGATAGCGCGCCAGCACGGCACCCACCACCCCGGCCCGGTCCGCATCCAGCCCCGCCCCACCGTCCTCGACCGCCCAATGCGGCACCGTCCAGCCGCGCGCACCCAATGCCTCGAACCAGTCGCGCGCGGCCCCCGGGTCGCCGAGCGCCGGCTCGGCATCGGAATCACCGGACTCGATGGCCGCCAACCACTTCGGTGGCAGCTTGCCACGCACCCACCGTTCGACCTCGCGCTCGAATTCCGCGAGCATCCCGCCGCTCACGACCGGCCATCCCGTCGATCGACCAGCTCGGCCACCTGCCGCCGATACCGCGCACCGCCGCCGGTCATCGCGGCCACCGAATGCGCCCGCCGAAAGTACCGATGCGCCCAATGCTCCCAGGTAATGGCTATACCTCCGTGCAACTGCACCGCCGCCTTCGTAACGCTGACCGCCGCGTCGCCGGCCAACCCCGCCGCCACCGCCGAATCGATCCGGGTCTCCACCGCCCCGGGATCCGCGGTGAGCGCCCACGCCGTCCCGTATACCGCCGACCGTGCCAATTCCACCTGCGAAACCAAATCCGCCAGCCGATGCTTGACCGCCTGAAACGAGCCGATACTGCGCCCGAATTGCACACGCCCACCGACGTATTCGACCGTCCGGTCCAACACCTGCTGCGCAACCCCGAGCGATTCCGCGGCCAGCATCAACTCGGCTCGGGTACGCATGGCCGCCAGCGCCCGGTCAGCCGCCTCGCCGGTGATCACCAACTCAGGTTCAACTCCCGAGCACTCGGCCCGCCCGAACGTCCGAGACAAATCCAGCCCCGCATGTCGAGCGACCGCGATACCCGCTGCCGCCGTGTCGATCACCGCCACCGCGAAGCCACCGGCCGGGTCGGTGAATTCATCACCGTGGTGGCCCTTCGGCCCGTGTCCGATTCGGCCTGCTGGCGTTCCCGACGCGGTTCGCGGCGCGCACATGGCGTCAGCTTGCGCGGCGAGTGCTGCCGAATCACCGCCCGGCTCATGCTCTCGCGTAGTCGATCCGAATCGGGGCATGCCTCGGGCAGGGCTCAGTGGTGGCCGACCCGATGCCGCCGTCGTTATCTTCGGCTGCGATGGGGCACCGGGCTCGTCCCGGCCACAGCGGTTGTGCGGCATCGAAGCTCCGCCGGGCCTCATCTCGTCGCTGGGGCGGCCCAGAGGGGGGTGCACCGCGCAGAGCAACAGTGTGCGCTCGCCGCAATCCCAGATGGGGTCGATACGGCCGCTCATCCGCGCGGTTTCCGCGAAACCGTGGAGTGTGGCCACCGGCATTTCCTCCCCGACGATCAGCCCCCCGGCCACGGCCGCACCGACCGCGCCGGAGCGTAATGCGGAGACGGCGGGCCACCCCTCGTCGCCCACCGCCTCGGCGAGCGCGCCTGCGATCGCCGCCGACAGCAGCGGACCCGAATACAGCGCCGCACCCGCTTCCTCCGCAAGGATCGCGAGATCTATTGCGGTGCCCAGGTATTCACCGCCATCGGTGCCGAACAGGAGTTCACCGACGCCGACGGACGCGGCGATCCGTCGCCAGCCGACCGGCTCGGCTTCGCCGGTCGTGGTGAAGCATTGCCGCAATAGCTCGCGCAGGGCGCGATGCTCGGCGGCGAATTCGAACAGCGGTGGCGCATCGATCATCGTGGGGCTCCCGAGCTGTTGGCGGGCATGGGGTGCGCGATCAGGTACCGCTCGCGGAGTCGCCGCTTGTCGACTTTGCCCATGGCGGTGCGGATGTCGGTGTCGACGAACTCGATCAGGCTCGGGCACTTGTAGTGCGCGAGCCGGTCCCGGCACCACGCCACGAGTTCGTCAGCGGTCGGGCGGGATTCGGCCGGGAGCGAGGTGGGCCGGGCGGGCACCACCAACGCGCACAGCCGCTCACCCAGGTCGGTGTCGGGAATGCCGATCACCGCTACGTCGGCGACGCCGGGATGGGTGCGCAGGACCGCCTCCGACTCCGCCGGGTAGATGTTGACGCCGCCGCTGACCACCATGTCCGAGGCACGGTCGGTCAGGTAGAGGTAGCCGTCCGCGTCGAGATGGCCGATTTCGCCGATCACGAAGACGTCCTCGGCGATGTAGCTGCGCCGCGTTTTGTCCGGGTCGTTGTGATACTCGGGATGTGCGCCGATGGTGGAGCGCACGCACACCAGTCCGGCTTCACCGGCGGGCAGCACCGCACCGGATTCGTCGCGAATGGTCAGTTCGTAGCCGGGCAGCACCTGCCCGACCGAACCGGGGTGCGCCAGCCATTCCTCGGCGGAGATGAAGGTGACGGTGCCGACTTCGGTGGAGCCGTAGGCTTCTCGCACGACCGGGCCGAACCAGTCGATCATGGCGCGTTTGATGTGGATCGGACAGGGTGCGCCGGTGTGCACGATGGAGGTCACGCTCGAAATGTCGTAGCGGGCGCGGGTCGCCTCGGGCAGCGCCAGTAGGCGCGCGAAGTGGGTGGGCACCATCATGGTGCTCTCTACGCGATGCTGCTCGATCAGCCGCAGCAGTTCCTCGGCGTCGAACTTGCGCAGGATGACCAAAGGCGTTCCTGCGCAGAGCCCGCGCACGCCGCCGATCGGTCCCGTGTGGTGCATGGGGCCGACGATGAGGTGTTTGCCGGCCGGCCGCACCGGCGACTGCTCGATGCGGCGCACGTGCTCGGCCATCGAATCGCCGCCGGGGAACATCTGTTCCGGCAGTTGCACGCCTTTGGGCAGGCCGGTGGTGCCCGAGGTGTAGTACAGCGGCGGAGCCGGAGCGATCAGTTCGGAGATCTCACTGTCGGGCCGGTTCTCGAGAACCGCTTCCAGCGGTTCGATGCCCCGGCTCGCATCCCCCGCGACACCGGTTGTCCCCCAGGCGATCACACGGACCTTCGCCGAGGCCGCGCGGGCGATCGGCGCCGTCCGAGCGCTGCACAGGACAGTGTGCACGTCACCATCGGTGAGCAGATGCCGCACTTCATCGGGGGTCAGCTGGAAATTCACCGGCACCACGGATTTGCCCGCGAAGGTGACGGCCAGGTGCGCGAGTGCGGTGAAGGTGCTGTTCTCCGCCATCACCGCGACCCGCTGCCCGTCGCCGATGCCGGCGGTGAGCAACCAGCCCGCCAGCCGGTTCACCATCGAATTCAATTGCGGCCAAGTCCATTCGGTGTCGCCGTCGGTGACGGCGACACCGGCCGGGTCTCGGAGCGCGGCCGCTGCCAGACCATATGCCAACGCCGGTCTCCCTCAGCCCGCCACGCGCACGCGTGAGCGCGCCAGCGTGGCCCGCACCGCCGCCACGATGGCATCCGGATTCGGCAGGAAGGCGTCTTCCAAGGGCTTGGCGTACGGGACCGGCGTATTCGCGCCCGTCACCCGCGCCACCGGCGCACCCAGCTCGTCGAAGAGCTGTTCGCTGATCAGAGCAGCCAGCTCCGCGCCGAAACCAGTGCGGCGCACCGCTTCGTGCACCACCACCGCGTGCCGGGTGCGCGCCACCGATTCCAGCACCGCCCGCTCGTCGAGGGGCACCAGCGAACGCAGATCGATGACCTCGGCCTCGATCCCGTCCGCGGCCAGCACCTGCGCGGCGGCCAGGGCGTCGTGCACCTGCCGCCCGTAGGAGATCAGCGTGATGTCGCGCCCCGGTCGCGGCGTCGCCGCCACTCCGAGCGGCACCACGTGATGCCCGACCGGAACCGGTTGCGGCGGCGCGAAATACAGCAGGCTCTGTTCGATCACCACCACCGGATCCGGATCGAAGATGGCCGCGGTGAGCAGCCCCTTGGCGTCGGCGGGATTGCTCGGCACCACCACCTTGAGCCCGGGCACATGGGTGAGCCAGGCTTCCAGCATCTCCGAATGCTGGGCACCGAACTGCATTCCGGCCCCGGCCGCGCAGCGCACGGTGAGCGGAACGCTGGTCTGCCCGCCGGACATGTAGCGCAATTTGGCGGCATGGTTGGACAGCTGGTCCATGCACACGGCCAGGAAATCCATCAGCATGATCTCCGCGACCGGCCGCATACCCGCCACCGCCGCGCCGATGGCCGCGCCCATGATCGCCTGTTCGCTGATCGGCGTGGCCCGCACCCGATGCGCACCGTATTTGGTGGACAATCCCGCGCTCACCTTGAACACCCCGCCGCCCGGATCGGCGATGTCCTCCCCCAGCAGGAATACCGCCGGATCACGCTCCAGCGCATCGTCCAACGCGCTGCCCAGCGCCTGGAAGCCCAGCATCGGCTGGGTTTCGGCGGCCGTCGCGGGGACGGCCTGCTCGGTCACGTCGCTCATACCAGCGCCTCCTCGTACACATCGGTGAGCGCCTCGCCCGGATCGGCCACGGGGCTGTCCACGGCGAACCGGTAGGCGTCCTCGACCGCGCTCTTGATCTCGGCCTCGATCCCGGCCAGCTGCTCTTCGGTGGCGATCGCGGTCCGGCCCAGCCATTCCCGCATCCGCACCACCGGGTCGGCGGCCCGGGCCGCGGCGAGCTCACCGGGCCGCATGTACTCGTTCTGATCCGACATCTGATGCCCGTAGAACCGGAACGTCATGGCTTCCAGGAGCGTCGGCCCTTCCCCCGCCCGCGCCCGCTCGATGGCCTGCTTCGCGGCCCGGTGCATGGCGACCGGATCATTGCCGTCCACCCGCACGCCCGGAAAGCCGTACGAGGCAGCACGATCGGCGATACGCGCCACGCTGGTACCGTCGGCGTAGGCGGTGTGCTCGGCGTAGAGGTTGTTGTGGCAGCAGAACACCACCGGCAGCCGCCACAAGCCGGCCAGATTGCAGGCTTCGTGGAACGCGCCGATATTGCTGGCCCCGTCCCCGAAATTCACCACGGTCACCTGATCGGTACCGCGCAACTGGGCGGCCAGGGCCAGGCCCGCCCCGATGGGCAGCCCGCTGCCGACGATGCCGGTGGTGACCATCAGCCCGGATTCGGGATGGGTGATGTGCATCGGCCCGCCCTTGCCTTTGCACAATCCGGTGGCCTTGCCGAAGAACTCGGCCCACAGCTCGCGCAGCGGAACCCCTTTGGCCAGCTGATCGTGCAGCCCGCGATAGGTGGTGACCACGTAGTCGTCGGGCCGTAGCAGCGCCCCGACCGAGGCGGACACGATTTCCTGCCCGCGCGGCGAGTAGTACTGGGCGCTCACCTGACCGGCGAGCACCAGTGCGCGAAACTTCTCGTCGCACTTCTTGATTCGGGTGGCGAGGGTGAACACCTCGAGGAGGGTTTCCGGGCCGATATCGGCGGGCGCGGTGGTCTGATCCACAGCAGTCCTCACTATTAGTCAGTCGATCAATTAATACGGCTCAGGAGCCCAGCTGCGCGTCGAGGTCACGATGGAACTGCCGGATCCGCACTTCCTGGTAATCAGCCAGGGTCACACCGGGTTTGGTCAGCGCCTTCAACCCACGCTGCACCTTGGGCAGGTTCGACAGATCCTGGTTGAACACCGGCGCGAGACCGTTCAATTCCGGTGCGGCACTGAAGTCCTCGTCCGGGCCCAGCCAGTGGATCGGCCCGGCCTTGGGCTTGGGCACCCCGGCCGGCAGCGGGTAGAGCATCATGATGTCGAAGACGCACCGGTCCGGGTCGTTGCCGTAGGGCCGGAACCGATAGGTCAGCGGCGCTCCCACGCCCGCCCACGGCACGAAGTTGGGGAACACGAAATATTCGATGGCGTCCAGGATTTCGGAATCGCTGGTGCCGGAGAGATCGGCCCCGGTGACCTGCGCCAGCCGATCGCGCAGCGCGCCGGCGACGGTGGCCCGCACCGAACCGCCCTCGGGCACCTGGAAACTGCCGATGCCCTCGGGATAGAAATCGCGGAACATCGCCTCGAGCACGTCCTGCGGATCGAGTTGTTCGCCCAGGTTCGGGCTGCTGGTGGCCTGCGGGGTGATCATCCGGTTGAAGCCGGGCAGCCCGTCGTCGCGGGTGTAGATGTCGTATTGGGTATTGCTGTCGCCCAGGTAATCCAGCAGCTGCGGGTGGGTGGCGATGACGTGATAGGACTCGATGAACGCTTCCAGGGCCACCTTCCAGTTGCAGTCCACGACCTTCGCCACGTGCACCGCCTTGAAGCGGTCCTCGAGCTTGTAGTGCGCGAGATGTTTGTCCACGCCGCCGAGATAGGTGGCCAGCGGCACCGCCTCGCGATCCGGGTTGACGAACACATAGCCCGCCCACACTCCGGTCAGCGCTTCGGGCAGCGCGAAATCGGCGTCTCGGACGTGCGGGAAATCCCAGCGCCCCGGCACATCGGTCAGGTCGCCGTTCAGGCTCCAGGTGAAACCGTGGAACGGGCAACGCAATTGCGCGGCATGACCGGTGTCGTCACAGAGCCGGGTCCCGCGATGCAGGCAGGCATTGTGGTACGCCTTGATCGCGCCGCTCTCGGTGCGCACCACGATCAGGGAGATATCGGCGATGTCGTAGACGATGTAATCCCCCGCCGCCGGAATGTCCTCCTCACGGCACGCCATCTGCCAGGTCTTCTTCCACACCTTCTCGACTTCGCGGCGATGGAACTCCTGGCTCAGGTAGCGGTCCTTGTCGATGTCCTCGGAACCGAGGTATTCGTAGGACTCTTCGAGCAGCGGCGGCGGCACCTCGCGGGTATCGGTGGCCAGCAGGCTCTGCACGCTCGGACCGGACGAGCGGGCTTGCCCCGGCGCGACCTCGCCGGGCGTCTGGATGTCGGTCATGGATCTCTCCGTCTTTCGTGAATTTCGTTGCCGGCGGCCCGGTTACGAGGCGGCCATCAGCTGTTCGACATAGCGCTGGGCGGCATTGGCGATGAACGCCGAACCGTTGACGGTCCAGCCGCCGTCGACGTAGAGCACCTGACCGGTGACGTAGGCCGAGGCGGGCGAGGCGAAGAACGCGACCACCGAGGCGATGTCATCGGGTTCACCGAGCCGGCCCAGCGGCATGGCCGCGCCGATGGCCTGCCGCACCCCCGGATCCCCGAATTCGCCACTGGTGCCCTCGGTGAGCACCAGCCCGGGCCCGACCGCGTTCACCCGAATGCCCAATCCCGCGTACTCCGAGGCCATCTGCTTGGTCAACGCCACCACCGCGGCCTTCGACGCCGGATACGCGCCCCGCCCCTCGCCGCCGGTCTCGGCCAGCACCGAGGTGAGGTTCACGATCGCGCCGCCGCCCGGACCGAACTTCGGCACCAGCGCCCGCGCCATCAGCCAGCTGCCGATCACATTGGTGCGCAACACCTGATCGACCTCCGACAGCGTGCTGTCGGCGAGCGTGCGGGAACGCCAGATGCCCGCATTGTTCACCAGGATGTCAAGGGAGCTAACGGTTTCCGCGAGCGCCGCTACCGAACCCTCGTCGGAGACATCGCAACGCACAGCGCGCCCGCCGATCGCTTCAGCGGTCTTCGCGGCGGCCTCCCCGTCCAGGTCGACCGCGATGACCTCGGCCCCCTCCCCTGCCAGCCGGTGCGCGATCGCCCGGCCGATGCCATTACCGGCGCCTGTCACCAGAGCTTGCACGCGAATCCTCCGATCTCGGGCCATTCACACCCGCTTGCCCTATGACCCGTATCACTATTATATTGTCCAGCTAATTAGTCAAGAACGAGCCGCTCGGCTCCACGGTCCCGAAATCTTCTGGACATCAACATCTTTGGAGGCCACTGTGACCTCGACCCCGACGCACTCCGTCGCCGCCTTCGATCCCTTGGATCCGCAAACCCTGCAATGCCCCTACCCCTGGCATCGGCGGCTGCGGGCCGAAGCGCCGGTGCATTTCGTGGCGAGCCGGGGTATGTGGTTCGTGACTTCGCGCGCACTGGTCGCCAAGGCGCTCGCCGATCACTGCACCTTCTCCTCGGCATTCGGCTTGCCACAGCTGCCGATTCCGGATTCCATCAAAGCCGAGGTCGAGGCGATCCAGGCCGAGGGCTGGCCGCCGGTACCCACCCTGCTCACCGCCGATCCGCCGGAGCACCACTACTACCGGCGCATGCTGGCCAAGGCGTTCACGCCCCGCTTCATCGCGCAGCTGGAACCCGAGATCCGCGCCATTGCACGGGAATTGGCTGAATCGTTGCCGGCGGGCAGTCCGGTGGAGGTGGTGCGCGGGTTCGCCGCACCCCTGCCGCTGCGGGTGATCGCCAAGGTGCTCAATGTGCCCGACGACCGGATCGACGATTTCAAACGCTGGTCGGATCAGTTCACCGCCACCGTCGGCGGTCAGCTCGACGACGCGGGCCTGCTGGAGCAAGCCCGGAACATGGTGGAGTTTCAGAAGTACTTCGCCGCCCAGCTCGACGATCGCCGCGCACACCCGCGCGATGATCTGCTCAGCGGGCTGGTCACCGCGCACAGCATCGACGCCGATGACGAACCACTCGGCACCGGAGCGATTCTCAATATCATCGTGCAGTTGCTCATCGCCGGCAACGAGACCTCCACCAAATTGCTCTCCGGCGTGCTGCACGAGCTGGCGAACGAACCGAAGCTGTGGAAGCGGCTGCGCGAACAGCCCGCCGAACGCGCCGCCGACATCATCGAGGAGGGCCTGCGCTTCCTCAGCCCCGTGCAGTCGATGTTCCGGATCACCAAAGCCGAGGCGAGGCTCGGCGACTACACCATCCCGGCCGGGCAATTGGTGGTGCTGGTGTTCGGCTCGGCCAACCGGGACGACGAATTGTTCTCCCGCCCCGATGAATTCGATCCCGACCGCAGCAATGCCAAAGCGCACCTGGCCTTCGGTGCGGGCATCCACGCCTGCCTGGGCGCACCCCTGGCCCGACTGGAGAGCCGAATCGCCCTCGAGGAGCTGGCCGCCCGCTTCGGCTCGGTCCGCCTGGCCGAGGAGAACGATTTCGCCTACGAGCCCAGCTTCATGCTGCGCGGATTCCAGCGCCTGTCGATAATTTTCGACGAGGGCGAGCCACGGTGACCGCGCCAGGCCCCACCCCCTCCCCCATGCCGAGCCCGGCCGCCGCCGAGGTCATCGCATGGTCACGCGGCTACGCCGATCGCCATCCCGTGGCCGCACTGCGCACGGTCGGCGGACAGGTGGTGCTCGGGGTGCGCGCCTTCCAATACCTGGGCGTCGATATCGTGCGCCGGCGCTTCCCGTTCGGTGAATTCGTCGAGCAGGCCACCTTCATGGCACGCACCGCGGTGGTGCCCACCCTGTTCGTCACGGTGCCGATCAGCGTCACCCTCTCGATCCAATTCGGTTTGCTCGCCGGGCAATTGGGCGCGACCTCGATGGCGGGCGCGGCCAACGGGCTGGCCACCATCCGGCAGGGCGCACCCCTAGTCGCGGCGATCCTGATGGCGGCGGCGGTCGGTTCGGCCATCAGCGCCGACCTCGGCTCGCGCACCATCCGCGAGGAGACCGCGGCCATGGAGGTGATGGGGGTGTCGGTCATCCGCCGGCTGGTGGTGCCGCGCCTGGTGGCGAGCATCGTGGTGGCGGTGGCATTGACCGGATTCACCTGCTTCATCGGCTTTCTCGCCGGTTACGCCTTCACCGTCGTCCTACAGGGCGGCACCCCCGGCAGCTACACCGCCACCTTCTCCTCCTTCGCCACCGTGAACGATCTGATCCTCACCTTGATCAAAGCGGTGGTGTTCGGGGTGATCGTGGCCATCGTGGCCTGCTACAAGGGCCTGGACACCCGCGACGGCGCGGCGGGCGTGGCCAATTCGGTGAATGCCGCTGTCGTGCAGTCGATTCTGCTGCTCATGGTCGTCAATGTGCTGTTCACGCAGATGTATCTGATCCTGTTCCCCAAAGCGAGCTTCTGAGATGGCCGCCACCTACTCACCCTTGGGACTGCGCCCGGTCGCCGTGACCGTGCGGCCGCTGGCCTACCAGCTGTCGCGGGTGGGGCATATGGTGGCGTTCTTCTTCCGCGCGCTCGCGGGAATTCCGCTGGTGCTCACGCGCTATCGGCGTGAGTTCCTGCAAATGCTCTCCGATGTCACCTGGGGCAACGGTTCGGTCGTGGTCGGCGGCGGCACCGCGGGCGTGGTGCTGATCGTCGGCGCGGCCGGCGGGGCGGTGGTCGGGCTGGAGGGCTACAACGCGCTCAGCCTGCTCGGGCTCGGACCCGCCACCGGGCTGATCACCGCGCTGGCGGCGGTGCGTGAGCTCGCGCCGTTGATGGCGGCCCTGGCCTTCGGCATCCAGGCCGGCTGCCGGTTCACCGCGCAGCTGGGGGCCATGCGGATCGCCGAGGAGATCGACGCGCTCGAGTCGGTCGCCATCCGGCCCATCCCCTATCTGGTGACCACCCGCGTGCTCGCCTCCGCACTGGCGGTGGTCCCGCTGTTCGTGGTCTGCCTGGCCCTGAATTTCCTGGTCTGCCAAGCGGTTGTCGGATTCTCCAGCGGTCAGCCCTCGGGCAGCTACCTGCACTACTTCACGCTCATGCTGAGCGGGCGCGACATGGTGTTCGCGGTGATCAAGGTGGCCATCTTCGTCGCCATCATGGCCACCATCCAGTGCTATTACGGCTTCTACGCCACCGGCGGTCCGCGCGGGGTCGGTATCGCGGCCGGGCGGGCCATGCGCGCCAGCATCACCATCATGACCATTTTGAACATGCTTTTGACCATGGCGTTCTGGGGGATCGACGCCGGCGGAAGGCTCGGGGGTTGAGTACGTGGCCAATGATTTCGAACTCGACGGCCGGGGCCCGTCCACGCCCGCGTTGCTGCTGACGGGGACCGCGTTCGTGGTGGTGTGCGCGCTGTTCACCTGGCTGCTGGTCGCCGAATCCAATGGCAGCTTGGACGAACGCGTGCAGGTCACCGCGGCGTTGACCTCGGTCGGCGACGGGCTGCCCGTCAAATCGGATGTGAAGTTCCGGGGCATGCTCGTCGGGATGGTGCGCGCGGTGACACCGGCCCGCGACGGCGCACCGAATATCGTCGACATCGATCTGAAACCCGGACACGCGCAATCGATTCCGAACACCGTGACCGCGCGCATCGTGCCCAGCAATGCCTTCGCGGTCTCCTCGGTGCAGCTGGTCGACAACGGCGAGGCCGCACCGCTGCGCGACGGCGCGCGCATCACCGAGGATCACACGCTGCCCACCCAGCTGTTCCAGACCACCCTGGCGAAGGTGCGGGAACTGGTGGCCGCGGTGGCGCGCCCGGGATCCGCGCAGACGCTGGGCCTGATCCGCACCCTCTCCGAAGCCACGGCCGGACAGGGCGCGACACTGACGAATGCCGTCGACGGACTGAATCGGGTCACTGCGGAACTCAACGCGCTCAGCGCCGACGACAACGGCCCGGCCACCCTGCGCACCTGGGAATCGGCCATCACCGCACTGCGCGGCACCGCCCCCGAGCTGGTCGATGCGCTGCACGCCACCGTCGCTCCGATGCGGACCGTCACCGAGAAGCGAACGCAGCTGGTCGATTTGCTGACCGGAGCGCAAGGCACCCTCGGCACCATGGGCACCGCGATCGACAACCACATCGATCAGCTGGTCGGCATCACCACCGACCTCACGCCGGTCATCGGCGTGCTGGCCGACAATCACGCCAAATACCCGGCGGTCATGGTGCGGCTCAACAGCACCGTCGACAAGTTCTTCCAGGAACTCTGGACGCGCACCGGAAACAAGCTCGCCTTCACCTTCCGCCTGGTCGTCTCGCTCACCCCGCTGCGGCTCTACGCCCGCGCCGACTGCCCCGTCTACGGCGAATTGCGCGGCCCCAGTTGCGACACCGCGCCCGAAACCACCCCGATACCCGAGACCGTCGGCATCCCGGACATGCGCAATTACGTGCCGCCACCGGGCACCGTCGCGCTGCCCACGGCGCAGAACCCGGCTGATCAGATACTGCTCGGCCCGCTGCAATTGCCGTCGCTGCCACCGGTTTTCGCGCCATTGACCAGCGGTCAGGAGGGGCCGCGATGATCACCGCATACCGACGGCAAGTGGTGTGGCTCAGCGTCTTCCTCGCCGTATGCCTCGCCCTGACCTGGATGATCCTGGTGACGCTGCGCCGGGATGTGGCCGGGCCGACCGACAGCTACACGGCCGTGTTCACCGATGTGTCCGGGCTCAAAGCCGGTTCGGATGTGCGAATGGCGGGCGTCCGGGTCGGCCGGGTGGACGCGGTGGATCTCGATGGCGCGCAGGCGCGCGTCGAGTTCCGCGTCCAGCGTGACCAGCCCGTCTACGGCAACACCAAAGCGGCCGTGGTGTACCAGAATCTGGTCGGGCAACGGTATCTCGGGCTCTCGCTGGGCCAGTTCGGCCATCCCGAACGCCTGCCCGGCGGCGCGGTGATTCCGGTGGAACGCACCGAGCCGTCCTTCGATGTCACCGCACTGCTCAACGGCTTCGAACCGCTGTTCACGCTGCTGGATGCGAGCAATCGCGGCAATATGTCGAACGCGCTGATCAAGGCATTACAGGGCGATACCGCCGCGATCACCACCCTGATCACCGAAACCTCGCGGCTGGCACAGACTCTCGCCGGGCCCGACGAGCTGCTGGCACGAGTGATCACCAGCTTGGACGAGGTGATGCGAACCCTCGCGGCCCAGGGCGGCGCGCTCGAATCCACTCTCACCCAGGTCCGCACGGTGGTGACGGGGCTCAACGAGCGGCGCGATCAACTGGTCTCCTCGGTCGGGGCGATATCCACTGTGGTGGGCCGGCTCTCGGCCATCTTCACCGCCGTCGCCCCGGACCTGAGCGCCCTGCTCGGACGGCAACCCGGATTCTTGGCGACCATCGTGGCCGATCCGGACGGGATGGCCACGCTCGGCGCGAATATTCCGGCGGTGTTCAAAGGTTTGGCTCGCGTCACCGGCGACAGCACCGCCATGAGCGCGCAGGCCTGCGACTTCAATTTCACGATCGCCGACTTCCTCACGCCGATCGTCCCGGCGATCGTGAACGCGGCGACACCCGGCGGCCACCGGCAATATTCCGCGATGTGTAGGTGAATCGGCATGCTGAAGCGCGTGTTCCGCCGCGGGCGGGCATTGGAATCGATGAACAAGGCGTGGCTGGGCGGAATTTCGCTGGCGGTGATCGCCGTGCTCGTCGCGGCCACCACGGCGGTCACCCAGCTGCATCTGGGCCAGCTCACCTTCACGGCCGAGTTCGCGCAGGCCGCCGGGATTCGCGGCGGCGAGCAGGTCACCGTCGCCGGGGTACCGGTCGGCACCGTCGAGCGCACCCGGCTGGCCGGGGACCGGGTCGTCATGACCATGAAGATCCGCAAGGGCGTGGCCGTCGGCGCGGCCTCCACCGCCGCGATCAAGCTGACCTCGGTGCTGGGCTCCCGCGAGGTGGTGATCAAACCGGCGGGCGCGGGCACGCTGCCCGGCCACCGGATCACCCTGGACCACACCACCGTTCCCTACGATCTACAGAAACTCCTCCAGGACTCGACGACCACCTTCGAACAGGTCGACGCCGAACAATTCGCGCGCTCCATGCAGGCCCTGGCCGGGCAATTGAAGGGCACGCCCGAGGTCCTGCCGGAGGCACTGACCAATATCCAGAACCTGTCCCGGGTGATCTCCGAACGCCGCGACCAGATCGGCGGGCTGCTGCGCAACACCGCGCGGATCGCCACCATTCTCGGCAATCAGCAATCCAGTGTCGGCGCGCTGATCGGGCAGGGCAACAGCCTGCTACGCGAAATCCTCACGCGCCGCGACGCCGTGGTCCGGTTGCTCGACGCCGCCAGCCGGCTGGTGACCACCGCCGACGGCGTGCTCACCACCAATCGTGGCGAACTCGATCAGATGCTGGCGAATATCCGCCGGCTGACCGCCATGCTCGGCGACCACGACGCACTGCTGCGCAGCACCTTCGAGGTGATGCCGGTCGCGCTGCGCAATATCGCCAATGCCACGGGGTCGGGCCCGTTCCTGGACTTCCTGCTGCCCGGCGGATTGATGATCGACTCCTGGATGTGCGCCATCAGTAAGCAAGCCGCCCAACAGAATTGGCCCGAGCACTTCCAGTATTTCAAGGACTGCCAGTGAAGAATCCCCTCTCGCGAAGCCCGGGCGGCCCGCGCCGCCGAACCCGGGGGCGGATGGCGCGCATCGCGGCCGTCCTGCTCGTACTGGCCGCGGCGGGGGCCGGATACCGGTTGCTGCCGACCGGCGTGGATGACGCACTGCACCTCACCGCGCAATTCGACAATGCGATCGGGCTCTACGAAGGCAATACCGTCGCCGTGCTGGGTATGCCGGTGGGCACCGTCGAACGGATCACCGTACGCGGCGGGTATGTCGAGGTGCGGATGAAAGTCGATGCGGGAGTGCGAGTTCCGGCCGACGCCCAGGCCGTCACCGTCGGCACCTCGATCCTCACCGACCGCCACGTCGAGCTCACGCCCGCCTACACTGCCGGTCCCACCCTCGCCGACGGCGCGGTCCTCGGATTGGATCGCACCCGCACCCCCATCGAAATCGATCGCGTCATCGGCATGGTCGACAAACTCGGCACCGCCATGCGCGGGGACGGGCACGGCGGCGGTCCGATGGCGGATGTGCTCACCGCGACGGCGGACGTCGCGAAAACCGATGGCGAACAACTCAAAACGGCGCTGTCCGCCTTGGCGGAAGCCCTGCGAACCGGAGACGACAACGGTGCGGCGACCCGCCAGAACCTCACCACCATCGTGACCGACCTCAGCCGGATGACCGAGGCGGCGGCCCGCAATCAGGAGACCATCACCGAATTCGGGACCGGCGTCGGGCAACTCTCCGATCTGCTCGCCGCCGAGGGTTTGGGCCAAGGCGACACCGGTCGGCGGCTCAATGCCGTACTGGAGCAACTCAATACGCTACTGGCCACCCAGGGCGACAACCTGAAGGCCACCGTCGCCAGCAGCACCTCGTTCACTCAGGCGCTGGTCGACTATCGGCGGGAACTGTCGGAGGTTTTCGACCTCGCGCCGCTGGCGGTGGACAACGTCTACGAGGCGATCGATCAGAAGAACGGATACCTGCGCGTCGGAGCGCATTTCGACAATGTGTTCTTCGACAGCTCCATGACCAAGGAGGTCTGCAATATCCTCGGCCTGCGCCAATTGGGCTGCAACACCGGGCAATTGCGCGATATGGGACCCGACTTCGGCATCACCTCGGTGCTGGAGGCCATGACGAGGATGAACCGGTGAGCCGCCGGCGCCGCGCGCCGGTCATCCTGTCGGCCGCGCTGGTACTGGCCGGCTGCTCGGTCACCCTCGAGGATCTGCCGCTGCCCGCGCCCGGGGTGAGCGGGCCCAGCTATCACGTGACCGCGGTGTTCTCCAACGCACTGAACCTGCCCGACCGCGCCAAGGTACGGGTCGTCGGCGCGGATGTCGGCGAAGTGGAATCCATGGCCGTGCGCGATTACACGGCCGTGGTCTCGCTGCGTGTGCTCGACACCGTCCGCCTGCCGGTGGGCACCACGGCCGAATTGCGTTCGGCCACACCGCTGGGCGATGTGTTCGTCTCGCTGCGCCCGCCGCAGGGCGACACCGGATCGGGTCCGGCGCTGCGCGACGGCGACACCATCGCGCTCGCCGACACGCTGGCCGCGGCCACCGTCGAGGACGTCCTCACCTCCACCTCACTGCTGGTCAACGGCGGGGTCATCCGCAATCTCACGCAGGTGCTCAATGGCGTGGGCACCGCCATGGGCGATGACGGGCACCGGCTCACCGACCTCATCCGGCAATCCCGGGACCTGCTCACCACCTTGTCGAACCGCACCGGCGACCTGCACGGGGTCCTGGCCCAAACCGCCGCTCTCGCCGCGGATTTGAGCGCTCGCCGGGAAGCGCTGGACGACATACTCACCAGCACCGCTCCGGCGCTGGCGGTGATCGCGGACAACACCTCCCGGATCGCCGGATTGGCCGACCAACTCGCGGCCATCACCCGGCAGCTCGAGAAGTTCCCGTCCATCGCGGGCACCGACGATCGCAGCCTGATCCAGGATCTGAACAAGCTGTCGGCCTCGTTCAACGAGCCCGCCACCGATCCGCGCGTCACCATGGCGAACCTGATCCGGATCCTGCCGCCCACCCTGAAGTTCTTCAGCTCCAATGCCGCACACGCGGATGTGGAGTTGCGGCAGGTCGTGGTCGGGCCCATCGACGATCCGGCGCATCTGGCCGACCCGGCCTTCCACTGGCCCGAATCGGCCGACTGGGCCAACTTCGTGGGCTCGCTGGCTTTCGTGCTCAACCAATTGGGCACCCGCGTGATGGGGCCGGGCCGATGAACCTGATCGAGCTCCCGGCCCGCGCACTGGTGCGCACCGTCCGATTCGGAGTGGCGCGCAAACTCCTGCTCTCTACGCTGGCGCAGGTCACCCTGGTGGTCGTCGGCGTCGCGTACCTGGTGTTCGGCTCGCTGCGCACCGATCCCTTCGCCGAGCACATGCTGCTGCACGTGCGACTGGCCGAATCCGGTGGGCTGCTGGCCAATCAGGACGTCACGCTGCGCGGCGTACCCATCGGCCGGGTGCAGGCGGTGCGGCTGCGCGAGCACGGCGTCGAGGCCACCGTCCGCATCGACGCCACGGCCCGAATTCCGCGTGACACCCTGGTCCGGGTGTCGGCGCTCTCCCCCGCCGGCGAGCAGTACCTGGATTTCCAGCCCACCGGCAGCGACGGTCCGCTGCTCGGCGACGGCGGCGTCATCGACCAGAACCAGACCACCACGCCGATTCCGCTGTGGCGAGTACTCGGCAATGTGGACGGGCTACTGGCGCAGGCGAATCCGGAGCAGTTGCGCGGCATCGTGGACGAACTGGGCGTCAGCGATCGGGGCCCGCAGAAGCTGCGCGAGCTGCTGTCCAGCATGCAACTGCTGTTCTCCACTCTCGACGGCGTGCTGCCGCAGACCACCGCACTGCTGCGCGAAAGCCGCCCGGTCTTCCAACTGCTCGGCGACAAAGCCGCCGGATTGCGGACTACCGCAGACAATCTCACCGCGACCCTGGCCGGGGTGGGTGCCAAGGATGGCGGTCTGCGCACACTCCTCGACACCACGCCGCAGCTGCTGCGAGGGATGGACGAGATCATCGCCGAGAACTCGCCGACCATGGTGCAGCTGCTCGGGAACCTGACCACCGTCGCGCAGCTGTCCTACGTCCGGGTGCCCGCGCTGCGGCAACTGTTCCGCGACGATCGCGGCTCGCTGCTGGAAGCGGTGCAGTCGATCATGCACGACGGCGGGGTCTGGGCGGTGGCGAGCCTCTATTTCCGGCACTTCTGCGACTATCCGCACCCGCGCGACGTGCCGTTCGACCCCAGCTATCCGGAGCCGTTCGTCAACACCTACTGCCTCAGCGACGATCCCGCCCTGCTGGTGCGCGGCGCCCGCAATGCCCCGCGCCCGCCCGGCGACGACACCGCCGGACCGCCCGCGGGCTTCGACCCCATGCAGCGCACCAACCCGACACCGGAAGGCCCGCACACCATTCCGCTGCCCTACGGCGGTCCGGCCATGCCGCCGGAATCCGAGCCGACCAGGCAGGGCAACTAGCGGTGGCAGCACCCGACCCGAGGAGGAAACCATGCCAGATCAACAGGCGAAGGAACTGAACGAAACCGACGCCGCGGTCGACGACGAGGTCGACTCCGACGAGAGCGGCACCGGCACATCCGAAGATCCGAACTCCGAGACCGCCCCACCGGCGGAGTCCGATGTCGCGGCGAGCAACTCCGAATCCGCCGCGCCGGAACCCGAGCCCACTCCGTCCGTGCGAGCCCGGCTCGCCACGAGTGGGCGAACCGCACTGCGCGCGACCCGGCGCGCGCTGCCCGCCCTGGCGCTGATCCTGCTGGTCGTCCTGGCCGCCACCACCGGTGTGCTCGGCTGGAAATACCAGCGGCAGCGTGACATCGACGCCGCCGGGGCGGCGGCACTGCGGGCCGCCACCGACTACGCGGTCACGCTCACCTCGGTGGACACCGGCAATCTCGACGCCAACTTCACCGCCGTGCTCGCGGGCTCCACCGGTGAATTCCGTGACGTCTACACCAAATCCAGCTCCCAGCTGCGCCAGCTGCTCATCGACCACAAGGCCACCGGGCACGGCGTCGTGCTCCAGGCGGCGGTGAAATCGGCCTCCGAGCACGAGGTCGTGGTGCTGCTCTTCGTCGATCAGACCGTCTCCAACACCGAGATGCCGGATCCGCGCATCGATCACAGCCGCATCGTGATGACCATGCAGAACGTCGACGGCCAGTGGAAGGCCGCCAAGGTCGACATCCCGTGACATTCCGCCACGGGGGGAAGAAGTGAAAATGATTACCCGACAAGACGATACGAGCCACGAAACCGGCCCCGTCGCCGCGCTGCGCGACGATCTCATCATGCGCTCCATGCTCCGGCGCGTGGGCGATATCCCCGAGGGCGTGCTGCTGCCGGTGCTGCGCATGGTCACCGACGATCGCGCCGCGGTCGACGCCGGCTGGACCGCGCTGACCGCGCACCGGGTGCGGGGCCTGGCCCTGGAGTCGCCGCGACGCTCCTGGCAGCGACGCTACGGCCAGTTCGTCAGCGAACTGGAGTGGACCGCCGGGGAATTGGTCAAGCACCTGCCCAGCGAGGACGTCACCGAACTGGTCGCCACCGCGGTCTCGGGCCGCCTGCGCCGCTGGCTGCGTTTCGTACTGCCCGCCTTCGGATCGGTCGGGCTGGTGCCGCGCTCGATCTACCCGCAGGTCATGGATACCGGGGTCGCCGTCGCCGCCTTCCTGGTCGGGCCGATTCATCGCACCGGGGTGGAGGCCGACGGCACCCTGGTCTACGAGATCCCCGAATGCGCCATGCACACCGCCACGGGTACTGGTGTAGCGCAGCAGAATTCGTGCCTGATGGGCTGCAAGGCCGCCTGCGAGAGCGTCTTCGACGCCTCCTCCCCCATGCCGCTCGAGTTCGAGCCGCACCTGCCCGGACTGTCCTGCACCCTGCGCGTCCATCCGGCCGCCGCCGTCTGAATCGATCCCATCACCTGTCAGGAGGGGCTGTGTCCAGCCCGGTCAAAGAAGACACCTATCGCGACTACATCCCGCTGTACGACGAATACGACTACGAGATCGACGAATTCGAGGGCGCCATCCCGGCCGACCTGCGCGGTGCGCTGTACCGCAACGGGCCCGGCAAACTCGACGCGGGCGGCCAGCAACTGGGCCACCTGTTCGACGGCGACGGCATGATCTCCAAATTCGCCATCACCGACGGAAAAGTGCACTTCCGCAATCGATTCGTGCGCACCAAGCACTATCACAAGTCACTCACCGCGACGAAGGGCGCACCCTACCGCGCCCTCGGCACCCTGCGCCCCGGCGGCGTCCTCACCAACGCCATGCAATTCCCGGCGAATGTCGCCAACACGGGAGTGGTCATGCACGCCGGGAAACTGCTGGCGCTCTGGGAAGGCGGGCCGCCCACCGAGATCGATCCCGACGATCTCGGCACGCTCGGCGTCCACCGTTTCGACGGCGCGCTGAAATGGCTCGGCGCGTTCTCCGCGCACCCGAAGTGGGATCACGCCACCGGCGACATGTACAACTTCGGCCTGGCCATGGTCCCCAATCCCGGACTGGTCTGCTATCGGGTCGATCGCCACGGCAAACTCACCAAGGTGGGCCGGGTGCCGCTGCCCCGGCCCATGTTCAATCACGACTTCGGCCTCACCCCGAAACACCTGGTCTTCGCGGTCGCGCCGCTGGTCTTCCCGATCGGCAAGATTGCGGCCGCGGGCCTGGGCCTGCGCAACTACATCGAGGCCATCGAGTACGAGGCCGCGCGCGGCACCATGATCGCGCTGCTACCCCGTTACGGCGGCAAACCCCGCATCCTGCACACCGATCCGCTCATGCACCTGCACCTGAGCAACTCCTACGAGGACGGCACCGACACCGTCGTCGAACTGGTCAACTATCACGCCAGCTGGGAACAGCTCAACGGCCAGCTCAGCGGCGCGCAGAACGGCCTGTCCGACGCCGCACTCGGCTACGGCGGTTCGCTGCTGCGGCTGCGAATCACCAAGTCCGACCGGGTGATCCACGAGGACCTCTCCGACCTGCGCGGCGACTTCCCCACCTTCAACCTCGGCTACACCAGCCGGCAGAACCGCTACACCTACCTGGCGGTCGGCGTGGACGGGCACTCCTATCCGAACGCGATCGCCAAGGTGGACAACATCTCCGGCCGGCAAGAACTGCACCGGCTGCCGCCCTACCATTTCGCCCACGAAGCCATCTTCACCCCGCGCCCCGGGGCGACCGCCGAGGACGACGGCTACCTGCTGGTCGCCACCCAGGACCGCCCCAACGCACTGGCACACCTGCGTGTCCTGGACGCGGCACACCTCGAGGCCGACCCGCTGTACGTGGGCAGCCTGCGTCACCACCTGCCCCTGACCTTCCACGGCAACTTCACCCCGCGGGGATGAACCTGACGGGCGGCGCACTGATTCGGGCGCGCCGGCGCGATACTGACTGCATGCTCTCCGCAGATGACATCGACCCGTCCGCGCCCCTCGCCGCCGAGGGCGTGGTCGGAGCCGGTGACCCCCAGACCGTCGGCTGGTTCCGCTTCTGGTTCGCCGACGAACGCTGGGAATGGTCGGACGAGGTGGCCGAGATGTTCGGCTACCGTCCCGGCACGGTCACGCCCACGACCGAACTGCTGCTCTCGCACCAGCATCCCGAGGACCGGGAAAGGGTGGAGGCCGCGATCGTCACCTCCGTCCGCGATCACGCACCGTTCTCGAGCCGCCACCGCATCATCGACACCGCCGGCCGGGAGCACCCCGTCATCGTCGTCTCCGATTCGGTGACCGACGAGAACGACAAGGTGATCGGCACCCTCGGCTACTACGTGGACATCACCGACGCCATGGCCACCCATCGCGACGAACTGCTCGAAGAGCTGCTGCCCACCGTCATCGAACAGCGGGCCACCATCGAACAGGCCAAGGGCGTCCTGATGCTCGGCTACGGCCTCACCGCCGAACAAGCCTTCCGGGTGCTCGTCTGGCGTTCTCAGACAACGAATCTCAAACTGCGCGACCTAGCCGCGCAACTCATCGCCGACCTCGGCACCCTCCCCGCCGCGGACATCGGCCTGCGCACCCGACTCGACCACGTCCTGCTCACCGGCCACAACCGCATCACGACGGAATAGGTCGGCCGCCGGTACGAGGGCGCGTTTGCCGTTGGCGGCCGGTTGGGCGGCGGCGGTGAACGCCTCCCCCGCAGCCTCTTCGGTCTCGGGGAGCCGGTTACGAGCGGGGCGCCCGCGGGCGCGGAGTGTGACCCAGCTCCGCGATGAGGGCGTCGTTGCTCGCCCGAAGTGCGGCGTTGGCATCCTCGAGATCCAGAATCCGCGCGATCCCGGCCAGGTTGATCCCCTGCCCGGCCAAGGCGACGATGCGGGCCAGCCGGGCGAGATCGTCACCGCTGTAGCGGCGGGTGCCGCCGCTACTGCGGACCGGGGTGACAAGCCCCTGCTGCTCGTACAGGCGCAGCGTGTGCACGCCGACGCCGGCGAGTTCGGCGGCGACCGAGATCGCATACACCGCGTGTGCGGCACCCGGCAGATGGCCGTGCTCGCGTCCTGGCATCCGACCGCTCTCCCGTATCTCGTTCATGGTCATCCGGACTGAGATTACCTCCGCCGCCTACTTGCACTCGCGGGAGTCGAGTGCTAAAAATTATCTCTGTCAGATGACTTAGAAAATCTGAGTTTCCTTCTATCGAGAATGGAGTGAGCAGGAGGTGGCGACCATGCTGATGCGTACCGATCCCTTCCGTGACCTGGATCGCCTGACGCAGCAGGTCTTCGGTACACCCGCGCGCCCGGCAGCCATGCCGATGGACGCCTGGCGTGAGGGCGACGAGTTCTTCGTGGAGTTCGATCTGCCCGGCATCGACCCGGACTCCCTCGACCTCGATGTCGAACGCAACGTGGTGACCGTGAAAGCCGCACGCCCGCAACTGGATCAGAGCCGGTCGATGATCGCCGCCGAACGCACCCGCGGCGTCTTCTCCCGCCAGCTGTTCCTGGGCGAGAACCTCGACACCGATCGAATCCAGGCCGAATACCGCAACGGCGTGCTGCGCCTGACCGTGCCGGTCGCGGAGAAGGCCAAGCCCCGCAAGATCGAGATCACTCGCGACCACGACCGCCAGGCCATCAACGCCTGACCGGTCCGGTTCGCACGACGAAAACAGTCACATCCGAATCTCTTACCCGACGGGTGGGCCCGTTCAGCAGGACCAGGCTTGCGGGCTCACCCGGCCCTTCGCACCGGACACGACCGCGATGACGACGATGACTACTACCGCCACGCCCACCGGCACCGAACGACACCGCACCGCCACGCACGAGGAACCCGACAACACGGTGGTGCGCTGGCCCGACCCCAGCCCACTACGGCCGTGGTGGGAGTCGATCATGGCCTCCGCCATGCCCGCCGACCCCGCCGTCCCCCGATCACCCGACCCGCGCCACCCGCACGCCCGCAATCCGTTCCTGCGCTCCTGCGCACCCACCCGCGCCGTCGCCTACCGCTGAACCGTTCCGTGCGGCGAAGAACACCCGCGCCGTGATTCGTGCGATGCTCAGCGAAACAGCTAGCCCCGCAGCCGAATCGGTAGTTTGCGGAGGCCGCGGGCGTCGACGGCCCGCATCAGTGTGGTCACCAGCCGCGAGCGGAAGCGGGAGGCCGGGTACCACAGGGGTTCCCGCGGCAATTCCGGGCCGCGCGGAATCGTAATGGCTTGCCCGCGGCAGTATTTGCGGATGCCGGCGGCTCCGCCCCAGCGCGCCCCGATCCCGGACTCCTTCCAACCGCCCATGGGCAGCGCGAAATTGACCAGGTTGGCGAAGGCGTCGTTGATGTTGACCGCACCCACTTCCAGCCGGCGTGCCACCCGCTCGCCGCGGGCGCGATCGCCGGTCCATACCGTGGCCGACAATCCGTAGGCCGAGTCGTTGGCGAGGCGCACGGCTTCGTCTTCGTCGGCGACCCGCATCACCGGAAGGGTGGGGCCGAAGGTCTCCTCGGTCATGCAGGACATGGAGTGGTCGACGTCCACCAGCACGGTGGGCGGGAAGAAGGTGCCGACGCCGGTTGCCTTGCCGCCGTTGAGTATTCGCGCACCGGCGGCGACGGCTTCGCCGATGTGGCGCTGCACGATATCGCGTTGCGCGAAGGTGGCCATCGCCCCGATGTCGTAGCGGAAGCCGCGATCGTCGTGGCCTTGGCGCAGGCGTTCGACCTGAGCGGTCAGGGTGGAAACGAAGCGATCGTAAACGGGCGCTTCGACATACACGCGCTCTACCGAGATACACGCCTGACCGGAATTGAACAGGCCGCCGTAGACGATGCCCGCCGCGGCGCGGTCCACGTCCGCGTCGGCGAGCACGATAGCCGGATCCTTACCGCCCAGTTCCAGACTGTAGGGCATGAGACGTTCCCCGCAGGCCACCGCGATCGCCCGGCCGGTCCGGGTGGATCCGGTGAACTGTACGTAGTCGACCTCGCCGACTACGGCGCGCCCGGTCTCGCCGCCGCCGGTCAGCACCGTGAACACCGGCGGCGCACCGATTTCCGTCCAGCCGCGCGCCAACTCCAGCGCGCTGAGCGGGGTGATCTCGGAGGGCTTCACCACCACCGCGGCGCCGGCCAAGAGCGCGGCGAACGCGTCGAAGCACGGGTTCATCAGCGGCAGATTCCACGGCGTGATGATGCCGACCACCGGATACGGCCGGAAGGTGGTGACCAGTCGCTTCGTCTGCCCGATCGGGCTGTGCGGGGCGGGGTGCTCATCGGCGAGGAAGGCCGCGGCGTGACGCGCCCAGTATCGGGCCAGGTCGATCGAGCACGGTACTTCGATCTCGGCATCGAACCGGGTCTTGCCGGTCTCGGATTGCACCACGTCGGTCAGGCGCGCCGCGTGATCGACCAGCCAATCCTGGAGACGCATAACCCATTCCGCGCGCTCGCGCACCGCGAGGGCGGCCCAGGCGGGTTGGTGGCGGCGCAGCTCCGTCACCGCCGCGGCCACTTCGCTCACCGTGTGATCACGGACCCGCCCCACCACCCGCCCGTCGGCGGGATTGCGCACCTCGATCTCCGCACCCGGCGTGCTCATGCCATGGCCTGGCGGTAGAGCGGACTGTCCACGCTGTAGTAGTTGCAGTGGAATCCACTGGGAATCCGGAACGGGATCAGTACTCGCGCCAGCGGTCCGGCGGCGAGGTCGCCCGCGTCGAACACCACCAGTTCGGTCTCGGCGGCCCCATCGCGATGCACGAGAGTCAAGGCGTAACCGTCGAGTTCGCCGGTGCTGCCCACGCGCGGTGCGAAGATCAGCTCACCGGCGGCCGCGCCCGGGCCGAAATGGTAGAGGTCCTCGGCACCGGTGCGGGTGTCCACCCGCAGCACCGAATCCATGCCGTCGGCCCGCCCGTCGCTGGAGTGCAGGTTGCTGTTGGCGAACGCGTGATCGCTGCGCCGGGTCATGAGCCGGTCGTCCGGGCGCGGGAATTGGATATCGCGGTCGTTGAGGATCTCCTCGCGCACCACATCCGTCCCCGCCGCCGGGTCGATGGTCCAGCGTCGCAGGCTCTGCCGGGTCTCGGCGTGAGAACGCCGGTGGCCGTGAATATCCGGGAAGAGCGCCGTGCCGTCCGCGGCCGCGACGTCGGCGATGATCCGCCCGTCCTGTTCCCACACGTTCGCCTCGTGCATCATCTGCCGGGGCGCGGCCTCGAACCAGCGCACCTGCGCGGCGGTGCCGGTGCGCGGCATCAGCCCGAGCTCGGTCGGGCGATCCGGATCCCAGGCCACCATCGGCCCGCCGCTCATGGCGCGGCGGATGCTCACATCCAGCGGCGTCACCGGGAACACCACGTAGTTCTCGGTGACGAAGAAGGTGTGCATCATGCTCTGGTGCGGCACCGGAATGACCTCCGTCTTGGTCGGCCGCCCCTCGAAATCGATGATGTCGTAACGAATCTCGGGCGACCTGCCCTTGTTCCGCGCGATGACGCCGATATTGATCAGCTCGCCGGTCCGGTGGTCGACCTTCGGGTGCGCGGAGAAGGTGGTGGTGACCACCCCGCCGTAATGCTCCTCGCCGAGCGTGTCGAGGGTGCGCGGGTCCAATTCGACCGGCGGCGCACCCTCCATCAGCGCCAGCAGCTTGCCGCCGTGAATGATCACGTTGGTGTTGGCCGTGTTGTACCGCGTCCCCGCCGCCCGCGGATCGGTCGTGACCGGGTTGCCGTGCACCCCGAAAAGCCTTCTGCCCTCTTTCAATTCGAGCATCAGCTTGTCGGTGCGCACCCAGCGGTTCCGCATCGAGACCCGCCCGTCGCCGAGGAAGAAGGCGTAGACCATGCCGTCCCCGTCGAACCAGTGATAGTCCTCTTCGGTGGGCGGGTACAGCGGTTCGGCACCGTTGCGATAGAACACCCCCGCAAGATCGGCCGGCAGCTCGCCCTCGACGAACAGGTCGGGCGCGTCCACCTCCATCCGATTGGGCTGGTGGTGCCCGGTGAGGAAGCGGCTTTCCCGATAGCGAGCTGTCGCCACGGTCTCTCCTAAACGCTTGCGGCGGTGTCGATCCCAACCAGCACCAGGTATTAGTTGGTCCGATAATTAATTGGTAACACGCGCCGCTTTCCAGTGTCAATGACCGGAAGACCGAGCCGGACCATTCAGGCCGCGTCCAGCAGCAGCCGCTCGAACAGGTCGTCGAGAATATCCATCTGGATCGGATCGCTGGCCGCCGCGGCATGCGCGAAACCGTCGACCACGGCCAGCACCAGGCGCGCCACCTGCACCGGATTCAGTTCCGCCGGAATCAATCCCGCGTCCTGCCCGCGTACGACCGCGTCCGCGATCCCCTCCACCATGCCCTTGCTCACCGCACTGAAGGCTTCAGACAACTCGGTGTGCCGGCGCGCGTCGATCGGCGCGGTCGCCACGAACCCGGCCAGACTCGGGAACTCGTGGTTGATCTGCATCGACACCCCCAGCACCGCCTTGAGCAGTCCGCGCACCGACAGCGCGCCCGCGATCGCGACGGCCGCGCGTTCCTGGATCCGGCCGTACACCTCCGCGCAGGCGGCTTCGAAAAGCTGGCTCTTGGTGCCGAAGTGGTAGTACACCGCCCCCGCGGTGATACCGGCCATGCTCGCGATGGTGCTGTTGGTCGCCGGACCGTAGCCGTGCTGCGCGAAACACACGATCGCCGCGTCGACCACGCGCTGGCGGGTCTCGACGCTGTCGATCCCGGCCGGGCGACCCGGGCCGGTACGACCTCTTCTGCTCTGACTCACCTGCTCATTATCACGTACCTCAGCAAGCCGGCAGCGCCGTGCGTGACGAGTGCGGCCAGCAGTATCGATTCACCGAGATTGCCGAGCGGCGGGCATGCGATCGCCGCACCGGACGCGAGAACCAAGGCGAGCACGCCCGCCGTGAGCCATGGCCCGTCACCGGCACGCCACCGCGAGAGGCCGACGACCAGCAGGGCCGCGGTGACGAGCAGCGCGGGAATCGGTGGACCGGAAGGTGATTCGGCGGAGTAGCGCAGCGTATCGGCGAAATGCTTCGGCACCAGCCGCAAACCGGATAGGTCGGCCAGGCCCCACACCACGAGCGCGCCCGCCGCGACGGCTGCCCAGCAGCGGCGGACCGGGCGTCCGGGGAGCGCATCAGCGGCCCACAACAACAGCAGGGGCGTGCACACCGCATGGCCGAGGAAGCGCCCGATACTCGCCGCGTGCAGTGCCGCACCCTCACCTACCAAGGTGCCCGACCCGAAAACCGCCGCATCGTAGGCGAGTCCGAGACCGACTACCACGAGCACTGCGGTGCGCATCGAATCGGACCCGGGCGAGCGCAGGAGGTACACCAGGCAGCCGAGGTCGAAGGCGGCCGCTACCAGCAGTACTACCGACCACATACCGTCCGAATCCCGTTCCCGCCTATCGATACCGAGCAACTCGTCGATTCGATCATGCCGGAGCGCGGTGCAGGTAGCGGCCGCGCGGATCGCCCTGGACGCGCCCGTCCGCGCAGACCTGCTGACCGCGCAGGAACACATCGGTGACGCGAGCGCTCATCTCGAACCCCTCGAAAGGGGTGTACTCCTGGGCGGATTCGGAGTCGGCGGCGCGGACGGTCCAGCGAGCGTGCGGGTCGACCAGCGCGATATCGGCGTCGAAGCCGGGCGCGAGATCGCCCTTGCCCGGCAAACCGTAGCGCTGCGCGGGATTCCAGGCGGTGAGTTCCGCGATGCGCCCCAGCGGCAGACCACGTTTCAGCCCCTCCCCCACCAGACCGGGCAGCAGGTACTCCGCGCCGCCGAAACCGGATTTCGCGGCGAACACGTCGTCGCGATCGGCGCCGAACTTCTGTTCGTCGCGGCAGCAGGCGTGATCGCTGACCACCCAGTCGATCTCACCGGCGAGCAGATGCCGCCACAGCGCTTCGACGTCGGCTCGTTCGCGCAGCGGCGGATTCACCTTGCCGCCCAGGCCGTGCGCGGTGTCCACGTCGGCGAGCAAGTGGCCGATGGTGACCTCGCGGCGGAAGTCCACGCGCGGGAACGCACCCGCCATGGTGAGGGCGGCTTCGACGGCTTTGGCCGAGGACAGGTGCAGCAGGTTGATATTGGCCAGCCCGGTCTCGTGCGCCAGGTAGGCGGCCATGGTGATGGCCAGGCCCTCGGAGTGCGGTGGGCGGGAGGCGCTGTAGGCCCGCAGGCCGGTGAGGTCGCCTTCGCGTTCGACGAGCGCGGTGTAGGCGGCCATGATCTCGGCGGTCTCGCAGTGCAGCGACAGCGAGATGCGATCACCCAGCTGCTGCCGGGCCCGCTGCACGGCGCGCATGACGAATTCGAAATGCGCCAGGTCGTAGCGCTCTTCGGGGCCGATCATCAGGAAGTCGGCTTGGTCCGCGGAGCGGCCGTGCAGGCCGTGGCCGCCGTAGAACATGAAGATCTTGAACGAGGTGATGCCGAAATCCTGGACCAGCGACGGGATTTCGGCGATGTGCTCGGCGGTCATGGGAGCCAGGTGCAAGGCGTGGTCGACGAAGGCGCGCCCGGCCATCCGATCCAGCGCCTCGGGTACGAAGTCGCGGTAGGCCCCGCCCTTGTTCAGGTAGTACCTGCCGGTGCGCAGATAGCTCAGGGACGTGGTCACGCCGCCCTGGGCGCAGGCGCGGCTCTCGGTTTCGGTGTCGGAGGCCAGTTCCCGGTAGATGCCCCAGTGCTGATGGGCATCGATCACGCCGGGGAAGGCGAGCCGGCCGTCGGCATCGACCACCCGGTTCGCCCCGGTCGCGGGCAAGCGCGGTCCGACCTCGGTGATGACGCCGTCCGCGACCGCGATATCGACCGGTTCCGGATCATCGCCCGCGGTTGCGCCGGGCCGCACCACCCGTGCGTTCCGGATCAGCAGATCGGTTGCCGCCATCATCCACTCCAGTTTCTCTGTGCGAAACAGCTTTACCAATGCGGCGATCTTCGCAGTAGTATGCGCTGACAGTCAATGCGGCTCAGCAATATTCATGTTTCCTTCAGCGAAACACTGCGGGCGGCAAGGGAGGAGCGCACCATGGACGGACCGCTGTCGGGAATCCGGGTGCTGGATGCGGCGACCCTGTTCGCCGGGCCGTTGGCGGCGACACTGCTGGCCGATTTCGGCGCGGAGGTGATCAAGATCGAGCATCCGCGCGGGGATCCGGCCCGCACCCACGGCGCGCAACGCGACGGGGTGGGCCTGTGGTGGAAGATGCTCGGGCGCGGCAAGAAGTCGGTCACGCTGTATCTCGGCGCGCCGGAGGGCCAGGAGATATTTCGGCGGATGGCCGCCGAGGCCGATGTGGTGATCGAGAACTTCCGCCCCGGCACCCTGGAACGCTGGGGTCTGGGGTATTCCGCGCTGCGCGAGCACAATCCGGGTCTGGTGCTCGCGCGGGTCACCGGCTTCGGGCAGATCGGGCCCTACGCGCACCGGCCCGGATTCGGCACCCTCGCCGAGGCCATGAGCGGCTTCGCGGCCGTCACCGGCGAACCGGACGGACCGCCGACCCTGCCGCCGTTCGGACTGGCCGATGGAATCACCGCGCTCACCACGGCTTTCGCGATCATGACCGCGCTGCGCGCCCGCGACACGGACGGCAAGGGCCAGCAGATCGACCTGGCCATCATCGAACCGATCCTCACCCTGCTCGGGCCGCAGCTCATCGCCTACGACCAGCTCGGCGAAGTACAGCAGCGCATGGGCAATCGATCCAGCAACAACGCGCCGCGCAATACCTACCGCACCGCCGACAACCGCTGGGTGGCGGTCTCGACCAGCACCCAATCGATCGCCGAACGAGTGCTCCGGCTGGTCGGGCGCGCCGATCTCACCGCACAGCCCTGGTTCGCCTCCGGAGCCGAACGAGCCCGGCACGCCGACGAACTCGACGCGGCGGTCGGCGGGTGGATCGCGGCACGGGACGCCGACGAGGTGGTGCGCGAATTCGAGCGGGCCGAAGCGGCGGTCGCGCCCATCTACACCGCCGCCGACGTCCTGGCCGACCCGCAGTTCCGCGCGCTGGGCACCATCGCCCACCTCCACGACGACGAATTGGGACCGATACGCATGCAGAACATCCTGTTCCGGCTCTCCGAGACCCCGGGCCGCATCCGCTGGACCGGGCCGCCGCTGGGCGCGCACACCGCCGAAGTGCTGAAGCGATACGGCGTCGACGACGCGGCACTGACCCGGCTGCGGACGGCCGGAGTGGTTCGATGACGCGAGATCCCTTGGTAGACCTGGTATGCGGCGGCGTCCGGCTGATCGAACTCGGGCGGCCCTACGTCACCGGCATGCCCTGCTCCCCGAACCATCCGGGCTTTCGCATGACCCTGTCCCGCCGCCACGGCGACCTGGTGCGCCCGGACGGCGGATCGGCGGCCAGCGAGATCATCGTGACCGGCGGGCACGTGGGCACCCATATCGACGCGCTCAGCCACGTCAGCCACGAGGGCAAACTGCACGGCGGCATCGATGCGGCCGAGGCGCAGCGCGGCGGCGCGTTCACGGCGCACGGAGCCGAACATCTACCCGGATTCCTGTGCCGCGGCGTGCTTCTCGATATCGCCGGGCTGCACGAGACCCGAACGCTCAGCGGCGGATACGAGATCACCGTCGAGGACCTCGAACGGGCAGCGCAGCGGGCCGGGATCCGCATCGAACGCGGCGACGTGGTCCTGATCCGAACCGGCTGGGCGCGACTCTACGAGCACGCCCCCGCCTACTTGGGCTCCGACTCCGGCGTACCCGGCATCGGCGTCGACGGCGCGCGCTGGCTGGCCGCGCACGGCATCGCCGCCACCGGGGCCGACACCACCGCCTACGAATGCCTGGCCCCGGGCGCCGGTCACAGTGTGCTGCCGGTACATCGAGTGCTGCTGGTCGACTCCGGCATCTACATCATGGAGCACCTGGATTTGGAAACCCTTGCCACGGAAGAACTTCGCGAGTTCGCTTTCCTGCTCGCACCGCTGCGCATAGTCGGCGGTACCGGATCGCCGGTACGCCCGTTCGCGGCGGTGACGCGGTGAGTGACCACACCCTCGTGCAGCAGCTCGCGGACTTCGCGGAGGGGCATCGGCGGCGTGGGGTGGGCGGCCCGCTGCGCGCCGACGCCGCACGACGTCTGCTCGATGTGCTCGGGAACAGCCTGGCGGCGCGGCGGACGCCCGCGGCGGCGGCCGTGCGAGCGTTGGTGGGCGAGTGGGGCGGGCGGCCCGTGGCCACCGCGCTCGGGTTGCCCGGCCGATATCCGGCGGCGAGTGCGGCGTTGTTGGGCGGAACCCTGGCGCATGCGCTGGATTTCGACGACACGCACCTGCCTTCGGTGTTGCATCCGTCCGCGACGGTGGTGCCTACCGCGTTGGCGGTGGCCGAGGCGGTGGGCGCGAGTGGTGCGGCGTTGCTGGATGCCATCGCGGTGGGGGTGGAGATCGCGGTGCGGGTCGGAATGGCCGGGTACGACGCGGAATTGGGCAATTCGGTGTTCTTCGAGCGCGGGTTGCACGCCACCGCCATCTGCGGGGCGGTGGGCGGCGCGGCGGCGGCCGGCATGCTCTCCGGGCTGGACGCGCCGCGCATCGCGCACGCGCTCGGGATCGCGGCGAGTATGGGTTCGGGTCTGCTGGAGGCGAATCGGACCGGGGGCACGGTGAAGCGCGTGCACTGCGGGTGGGCGGCGCATGCGGCGGTCACGGCCGCGGAGCTGGCGCGCCACGGGCTGACGGGGCCGCCGACCGTACTGGAGGGCAGATTCGGTCTGCTGCAAGCATTCTGCGGGGATCGGGCCGTACCGGAGCGCATCGTGCACGGGCTCGGGGAGCAGTGGGAGCTGCCCGGGGTGTTCTTCAAACCGTATCCGTGCAATCACTTCACCCATGCGGGGATCGACGCGGCATTGCGCCTGCGTGCGCAGGGTGTCACGCCCGAGGATGTGGTGCGGTTGACGCTCGGTGCGCCGGCCCCGGTCCTGCGCACCATCGGCGAGCCACCCGATGCGAAGCGCAGCCCCGAATCCGGTTACCACGCTGCGTTTTCCGGGCCGTACACGGTGGCGGCGGCGCTGGTGGGCGGTGGGGGTCTCGGGGTATTCCACGAGGATTTCACCGATGCCGCCGCGCGCGATCCCCGGCGGCTGGCTCTGGCCGCCAAGGTCGAATGCGTGCCCGATGCGCGATGCGACGCGATCTTCCCCTATCAATTTCCCGCCGTACTCACCGCCGAGCTGCACGACGGCCGCACGCTGACCGAACGTGTGGAGGTCAATCGCGGCGGGCCGGGCAACCCGCTGACGGCCACGGAGCTGGCAACGAAGTTCCGGCTGAACGCGGCGTCGGCTCTTCCGGCCGAACAAGCCGAACTACTCGGCGAAATCGTCTACAGCACAGCCGAACTGGAGACCGTGCAAACCCTGATCGAACAACTGCCCGCCTCGGACTGAATCAGGCATTCCTGCCCGTAGACCGGCCCTGAAGGGGGCCGGTCCATTGGCGTGCCCGAATTCTCTCACCCCCAGAGCTATTGTCGCGCAATCTCGTTTCAGACTCTTGACGACGAGACCGCGAGGACCCCTAATGGACCGCTAGAAACGAAACACCGTTTCGAGATGAGAAACATTAGGAGCCACATTGCGAATCAGACATCTGCTCGCCGCAGTGATCGCATGTACCGCCGCCCTCATGACGGCCCCGTCCACACCGCACGCGGCCGCCGACACCGCCGTCACGAAGATCGAGAACAAAGTCGACATCCGGTGCAGCTTCACCACTTTGCACCAGAGCAGCGCCTGGTACTTCCCCGGCGAGAATCCCAAGGCGATGGTGTGGCTACAGCACGGCTTCGCCAGCTCCAACGACTCGGTCGACGACACCGCCCGCAAATTCGCCGCGCAGGGCTTCCTGGTGTTCGCGCCCACCCTGCCCACCGCCAACCTGCTCGGCTGCACCCTCGAAAACCTCGGCAACAACACCGATTTCCTGCACAATGTGGCCGATCTGTTCGGCAAATCAGCGGATTTGAACGACAAGCTCGGCCGCAGCTTCACCGAAGCGCGCTCCAAGGCCGGCCGGGCGAGCCTGCCGCTGCCGACCTCCTGGGTGTTCGCCGGGCATTCGGCGGGCGGTGAAGCGGTTCCGTATGTGACGCAGGAACTTCGCGAGGACTACCCCGCGGCCTTCGCGAACCTGCGCGGCATGGTCCTCTACGACCCGGTGAAGAGCTTCATCGGCAACAACCTCAGCAGCGCGCTGAACCATCTCGCCAACACCACCCTGCCCATCCTCGCGGTCACCGCGCCGCCCTACAGCTGCAATCGCGACGGCGCGGGCACCAAGGTGCTGCAAGATCAGCTCGACCGGCCGTTCCTGGGCGTGCGGCTGACCTCGGGCGCGCACATCGACGTGGAGGGCGCGAGCGCACCCGGTCCGGACAAGACGGCGTGCGGCACGCCGCAGGCCAAGAACATCGAAGCGCTGCAACGCCTTTCGATCGGATGGGCGGGCGACTTCGTCTCCGGCGGCAAGACCGCCGACTACTACCCCGGTGGTAGCTATTACGAAGGGCTGAAGTCGGCGGGCACGATCGAGACGCTGTCCTGAGGTTCGAGTCGGACGGCCGGGCCGGGGAATGCCCCGGCCCGGCCCAGCAGCGCGGGAACCCGTTGACCGAGCACCGATCCCAGCCATTCACCGGTCGCACCGACCTCTTCCATCCGCACGCCCGTGACATAACCCATGCGGTCGAGCGAATAGAGCAGGTCCTCGGTGGCGATGTTCCCGGTAGCGGCGGGCGCGAACGGGCAGCCGCCGATCCCGCCGGTGCTCGCGTCGAGTACCCGGGCACCGGCCTCGAGCGCGGCGAAAGCATTGGCGTAACCGGTGTTCCGGGTGTTGTGGAAGTGGCAGCGCACCACCGTGTCCGGGGCCAGGGCGGCGGTTCCGGAAACCAGCGCGCGCACCCGGTCGGGAGTGCCGACCCCGATGGTGTCGGCCAGCGCGATCTCCTCCGGACCGGCCTCGGCGACCTGCCGAACCAGTTCCAGCACAGTCGATTCGGCGACCTCCCCTTCGAACGGGCAGCCGAAAGCGGCGGCGATGGTGACGGTGCGCAACAGCCCGGACTCGGCGGCCCGCTCGGCCAGGCCACGCCAGCGCCGCACCCCCTCGGCGGTCGAACACCCCTGATTACGGCCGCTGAACGTATCCGTAGCCACCACAACCACATTGATCTCGTGTACGCCCGCCGCCAGCGCCCGGTCCAGTCCGCGATCGTTGAAAACCAGCCCCGCGTAGGAGACGCCGCCGGGTCGTGGCACCCCGGCCATGACCGCCTCGGCATCGGCCATCTGCGGCACCGCACGCGGATTGACGAAGCTCACCGCCTCGATGCGCCGCAGCCCGGCCGCGATCGAGCGTTCGATCAACTCGATCTTGTCCTGCGTCGCAACCATTTCCGATTCGTTCTGCAAGCCGTCGCGCGGGGCGACCTCGAGCACCGTGACCTCCACGGAGCCTCCCTGTCTCTCTTACCTTGCCGCAGTGTTTCTCTCAGGGATACAGTGTATCCACTTTTGACTTTACTCGAACGGAGCAGCCCCATGACAGCCGAGGACACGCCACAGACCGGACCACTCGCCGATCTCCGCGTGATCGAGATGGGCCAGTTGCTGGCCGGACCGTTCTGCGGGCAGCTGCTCGGCGACTTCGGCGCGGAGGTGATCAAACTCGAATCCCCCGGCAACGGAGATCCCATGCGCCAGTGGGGACGTGAACAATCCAACGGCGCGTCACTGTGGTGGCCGGTAGTGGCGCGCAACAAGAAATCGGTGACCTGCAACCTGCGCGAGGCCGAAGGACAGCGTCTGGCCCGCGACCTGATCGCCCGATCCGACATCGTGATCGAGAATTTCCGCCCCGGCACCATGGAACGCTGGGGCCTCGACTACGAGCAACTGCGCGCATCCAACCCGGGCCTGATCATGGTCCGAGTCACCGGTTACGGCCAGACCGGCCCCTACGCCCCCCGCGCCGGCTACGGCTCCATCGGCGAGGCCATGGGCGGAATCCGCTACACCACAGGCGATCCCGACCACCGCCCCGCCCGCACCGGCATCTCCATCGGCGACTCCCTGGCCGCCGTCTTCGCCACCATCGGCACCCTGTCCGCCCTGCACCACCGCGACCGCACCGGCCACGGCCAGATAGTCGACTCCGCCATCTACGAAGCGGTCCTGGCCATGATGGAATCCCTGCTCCCCGAATACGCCCTCACCGGCTACCAGCGCGAACGCACCGGCTCGGTCCTCCCCAACGTCGCCCCCAGCAACGTCTACCCCACCGCCGGCGGCGAAATGATCCTCATCGCCGCCAATCAGGACTCCGTCTTCACCCGCCTGACCAACCTCATGGGCCGCCCCGAATTGGCAAGTGACGACAGGTATTCCAACCACACCGCCCGCGGCGCACGCATGGAAGAACTCGACGAGCTGATCTCCGCTTGGACCGCCACGCAGGATGCCGAAACCCTGCTCACCCGCCTGCACGAGGGCGGTGTACCCGCCGGCCGCATCTACACCGCCCGTGACATGTTCACCGACCCCCATTTCGCCGCCCGCGAAGCCATCATCCGCCTGACCCATCCCGAACTGGGCGAACTCCCCATGCAGAACGTCTTCCCCAAACTGAGCGCCACCCCCGGCCAAGTCCGCCACCCCGGCCCCGCCCTCGGCGAACACAACACCGACATCTACACCCACCTACTCGGCCTGGACACCGACCAACTGGCCAAACTCACCGAAACCGGCGTGATCTGAGGACCATTCGCATGACAGACCTACACGAAGACGCCCGCCGAGCCGGATACGGCACCCCCCTCGGCGTGGGCGCCCACCCGGCGGTGTTGGTCATCGACATCTGCGCGGCCTACCTCGACGACGCCTCCCCCCTGCGCGCACCGGTCGAAGACGCGGTACGCGCCGCGGCCGACGTGGTAGACCAAGCCCGCCGCGGCGGCCACCCGATCATCTTCACCCGAGTCAGCTACCGCCCAGGCTCCACCGAAGGCGGCCTCTTCCGCCGAAAGATCCCCAACCTCAACGTCTTCGAAGAAGGCAACCCCCTGGCCGAGTTCCTCCCCACCCCCGCTCCCCACCCCGGAGACTCGATCATCACCAAACACTACCCAAGCGCCTTCCACGGCACCCCCCTCGCCGCCAACCTCACCGCGGCAGGCATCGACACCGTCTTCATCGTCGGCCTCACCACCAGCGGCTGCGTCCGAGCCACCGCCACCGACGCCCTCCAACACGGCTTCCGCCCCCAGGTAGTAGCCGACGCCTGCGGCGACCGCGACCCCCGCCTACACGAAGCAAACCTCTTCGACCTCAACGCCAAATACGCCGACGTAATCGACCTGAAGCAAGCCACAGCCCTATTGCGTTGAAAGGCCGTTAAACCCAAATGCTGTCGTGCGTTACCGGGCCGGCTGCGGGCGGTCGATTCGGTAGACGTAGTGCAGCGGATCGTCGATGGGGTTGTCCGGATCCATCGGTCCTGCCGAAACCCGCTGGAACCCTGCGCGTTCCAGCGCCCGCCAGGATGCGGTGTTGCCTGCACTGACGGCGACCACGATCGCATCGGTTTCACGACGGTCGGTCCAGGTCTGGGCTACCAGGGCGCGGATCATCGCCGTCCCCTCGCCGCGGTTGGTGTCGCCGGGTTCACCGATCAGGTAGTCGATCGTCATCGCCTCTGGTGGTACCTCGGTGAGGGCCTGTAGTTCGGTCAGGTACTCCGGGTAGTCGGCAAGCCGACAACGCTGAATCAGCCCGAGCGGTATGCCGTTTCGGAAAGCCAGCAGATCCTCGGCCGGTTCCGCACCGTCTACGACGGCGCCGAAATCGCGTTCGAGGGCTTCGGGGGACGTTTCGTGATTCCACCAGCGCGCCACGTGCGAATTGGCCAACCACTTTGCGAGCAGGGGAAATTCGGCCCGCGTCAGGCGCTGAAATGTGAAGGTCATGAGTTCCCTCGACTCGCAATTGTACTGACGGTAAAAGATTACATTTACCGTCAAGCTATCGGGTTGCGAGGCGCCGCTGGTAGCGCGCTTGCCGGGCACGCTGGCTACAGGAGGAGTGACAGAAGCGCCGCCGGCCGTGCTGACGGACGAACAGCATCCGGCAATCCGCGCCCGCGCACCTGGCCAGCACCGAGCCGTCGGTCGCGAGCGCGATCGTCTCCGACGCCAAATCGGCCAGCAGCCTGGTCGTGCCGGTGCTCGACGAATCGGTCAGCAAGCGTGGTGTGCTGTCCGTGGGCCACTCCATACGGATCGAGGAATGCGCTTGAGCCGCACAGTCATTGACCGCCTCGATGGATTCCGCACCCGGATGCGTACCCTCGGCGAGCGCCGCCAGCACCGCGCGGACGTGATCACGCAGCTCCCGCAACCGGCCCAGATCACGAGCCGGAACAACCCGCGCCCGGCTCACCACATCCAGCTCGGCGAACCATCCCGCCATCAACTCCGGCGTGGCCAGGAAGTCCACGACCTCGCCGCCGTCTTCGTACCGGGTGTTGGCGAACTCGACCGCCAACGGTTCGGTGCCCAGCAGTGGGTACTCCATCTCCCTGACGATACCTGCCCAGATTTACCGTCAGCACGAAAGAGACCGTCGTGAAATTCCTCAGGATTCGAACATGCTCATACAGATGAGCGGGTCGCGGCCGCTGGGATCGCGGCGATGGCGCCGACGAGTTCGACTCGGCTCGTGATTCCGAGCCGAGGATAGATGCGGTAGAGGTGCGAGCCCACGGTGCGATGGGACAGGAACAGCCTCTCCGCGATCTGGCGGTTGGTGAGCCCCTCGGCCGCCAGGGTGGCGATCTGTAATTCCTGGGCGGTGAGTTGGTCGCGGGCGCTGGGGGTACGACGGGCGCTGGCTTCGCCGGCGGCGCGCAGTTCACTGCGTGCGGCTTCCGCCCATGGGCCGGCGCCCAGGGCATCGAAGGTGTCGCGGGCCTGACGCAGCGGTTCGCGAGCCTCGGAGGTGCGGCGTTGCCGGCGCAACCGGCGGCCTTGATGAAGTTGCAGTCGGGCGCGGTACAGCGGCCACGCACCCGACTGGCCTTGCAGCGCAGCGGTGTAAGCCGCGTCGGCGTCGATGTCGTCGGCGAGTACCGCGCGGCTGTATTCGTCGACGACGAGCAGCATCGATCCGGGTACTCGCTTCGCCAGTGTCGGCAGGTCGGCGAGCAAGTCCCTTGCGACACCGATGTTCTCGGACGCCGCGGCGGCATCGGCGAGTTCGGGGGCGACCCACCAGCACTGCATGGGATGACTCACCGGGTCGGCCGGATCGAAGACCCGAGCCAATGCCGTGAAGGCGTCATCCGCCCGCCCGGCCGACAACAGGAGCAGGCCGCGGGTCTGTTGCGCGGCGATCTGGATACACCGCATCCCGGTGGCCAGCGGGCTGGCGCCGACCGCGCGCAAATGCTCGTCGGCCAGTTCGGTTTCGCCGCGCAGCGCGGCGATCATCGCCAGGTTGACGCGCCCGGTCACGGCATAGAACTCCTGACCGCTTTCCTCGGCGAACGTGCGTGCCTCCTCGGATTCGGCACGAGCCTTGTCCCAGTCGCCGAGCCAGATGCGGGTCCAGTTTCCGGCGCCCAGAATCCCGGAGAGCAGGCCGAGTCGTCCCTGGCTGCGGCTGATCGCGGCGGCGTCGTCGATGTATGCGGTGCCGCGCCGGAAGTCGCCGAGGAACAGCGCGGCGTAGCCGAGCAATCTCATGGCCGCCGGGTTGGTGCGATCCGGATCGTGTTGTGCGAGCTGCGCCAGGGTTTCGCGACCGCGCTCCCACGGCAGACTGAGCGCGCCGACCGCGAGGACGCGGGGGTCATGCGCGGGCAGTCCTAGGGAATCCAGTTGAGCGGCAATGGATTTGCGTGAAGTCTCGTCGGCGTCCTGGGACGAGCATCGTGCGGCGGCGCACCACAGTAGCTCCGCCGCCAGATCGGTATTTCCTGCCGCGTGTGCGTCGGCGGCGAGGTCGACGAGGTCCCGGATTCGCGGGTCGGAGTCGCCGTAACGCTGATAGGCGACGATTTCCTCGACGACCGCCAATCGGGCCCGTTCGATCGGGCCCAAAACGCTGAGGTCTGCCCGATCCAACAGGTCCGCGGCCTCGCGGCGCGCACCGGTTTCGGCGGCGAGTTCCGCAGCCTGCAACAGCAGTCCGGTCGTGTGATCCGGGCGCTCGGACAACTCCGCCGCACGATCCAGCGCGGCGACCGCGGCCATCAGGGCGCCACGCGATCGCGATCGCTGCGCATAGGCTTCGAGCCGCGCGGCGAGGGCGTCATCGGTACCGAGGGTGGCCGCCGCACGATGCCAGAGTTGCCGGTCTGGGAAGTCCGAGAGAACCTCGGCCAGAATCGAATGCGCGCCGAGGCGCTGGGTGAGCGGCGCCCGGACATAGGTCGCCGAACGCATCAGCGGATGCCTGAACCGCAGCAGCGGTTCGGCCATCTCCACCAGCCCCGCGTCGATGATCTCTTGCAGGTGTGCGGCATCGACCGGTGTACCTGCGAGAACAGTGGCCGCACGCAGCAGCCTGCCGACGTCGCAGCTGACATCGGAGGCCAGGACGACGAGCAGCACCCGCGCCGGTTCACTGAGCGCGGCCGACCGGGTGGCGAAGGCGGCTTCGAGGCGAGCGGTCAACGGGAAGTCCTCGATCACCCGCTCCGTGGTCTGACGCATCGCCCGCGGCAACTCGGTGAGCGCCAACGGATTTCCGGCGGCCTGACCGAGCAGCCGTTGCCGCACCGTACTCGACAGCGTCGGCGCTTGCGCGTCGAGCAGCGCGGCGGCGGCTCCTTCATCGAGCGGTTCGACTACGACCTCCGGCAGCCCCGCCAACTGCGTGGCAGCGGATTCGCTTCGGGCGGCACCGAGTACGAGCACCGCGTCACTGCCGATCCGGCGCGCGAGGAAACTGAGTACGTCGGCGCTACAGCTGTCGAGCCATTGCAGGTCGTCGAGGATCAGGACCGTGGGACGAACCGCAGCGGCCTCGCCGACCAGTTGCAATGCGGCCAACGCCACCGCGTACAGGTCGGGCGATCCGTCTTCCTGTCCGAAGGCCGCGCGCAGCGGGCGCTGCTGAGCGACCGGAAGCTTGGCCATCTCCGCATGCAGGGGGCGCAGGAGCTGGTGCAGCGCCGCGAAAGGCAGACCCGCTTCGTTCTCGACACCGACGGCGGCGAGGACAGTCAGACGCCGGCTGGTTGCTACCTCCCGAATCGAGCTCAGCAGAGCCGACTTTCCGATGCCCGCGGGTCCGCGCAGGATGATCGCCGAGCCGCTACCCGCGACCGCCCGCTCCAGCAGGTCTGCCAGCATGGCCGAATACCGTTCCCGGCCGAACAACTCCGCCTGGGAAATCTCGCCGATCATCGCCGGATTCTGACAGAAGCCCGATGGTTTCACAAAGCGCCGGTGCAGGCAGACGCCGTTCTTCGGGGACCGACCGAGTCATCGAACAGCGTCACGATTCAGTCATCCATGCAGTCATCCGACTGATTCGCAGGGGGCGGGTCCGCTCGTAATTTCGTCGGCATGACAAACACTTTCACCACCTCCGACGGCGCCGAGATCTTCTTCAAGGACTGGGGAACCGGAACGCCGGTCGTCTTCAGCCACGGCTGGCCGCTGAGCGCCGACGCCTGGGATGACCAGGCCCGACTGGTCGCCGAGCACGGCTACCGGGCCATCGCCCACGACCGCCGCGGCCACGGCCGATCGAGCCAGACCTGGGACGGCAACACCATGGACCGTTACGCCGACGATCTGGCCGAGCTGATCGAGCACTTGGACTTGCACGACGCGGTGTTGGTCGGCCACTCCACCGGTGGCGGCGAAGTCGCGCGCTATCTGGGACGTCACGGTAGCGGCCGGATTGCCAAGGCGGTATTGCTCGGGGCCGTGCCGCCCGTGATGGTCAAATCCGAGACCAACCCCGGCGGCACCCCCATCGAGGTCTTCGACGGCATCCGCGCCGGGGTCGCCACCGATCGTTCGCAGTTCTACTGGGAGCTGAGCGAGACCTTCTACGGATTCGATCGCCCCGGCACGGTCGGCTCCGAGGGTGCGCGCCGGGCGTTCTGGCGGCTCGGCATGCAGGTGGGGGTGCGCGCCGCTTACGAATGCGTCGCCCAGTTCTCCGAGACCGATTTCACCGAAGACCTGAAAGCGATCGACGTGCCGGTGCTGGTCGCCCACGGCGACGACGACCAGATCGTCCCGCTGCACGCTTCGGCGATGCAGTCGGCCGCACTGATCAAGAACGCGACGCTGCGGGTGTATCCCGGTGCGCCGCACGGCCTTTACGGCGAATTCCGCAGCGCATTCGAAGCCGACCTGCTCGCCTTCCTCGCGCACTGACCCGCTCCGACCCCTACTCCCCGAAGGAAACCATCATGCGTGTCACCACTCTCATGAAGCTCACCGCTGTCGCGCTGGGCTTCACCGCCACGGTCGCCAGCGCTGGTTGCGCGAGCGCCCAGCCCGCACCCGCCAAGCCGACCATCGTCCTCGTCCACGGCGCCTTCGCCGAGTCCAGCAGCTGGAACGGCGTGATCGACAAACTCAACCAGCAGGGGCTGGCCAGCATCGCCGCGGGCAATCCGCTACGCAGCGTCTCCGGCGACGCCGACGCCGTACGCAGTGTGGTGGCCTCCATCAACGGTCCGGTTGTCCTGGTCGGACACTCCTATGGCGGCCAGGTCATCTCCCAGGTTCACGACCCCAAGGTCAAAGGGCTGGTCTACGTCGCGGCCTTCGCCCCCGAAGAAGGCGAAACCATCGGTGAGCTCTCGGGCAAATTCCCCGGCAGCACGCTCGGCGACACCTTGAACAAAGTGGCGCTCCCGGACGGCAGCACCGACCTCTACATTCAGCCCGCCAAGTTCCATCAGCAATTCGCCGCCGACGTACCCGCATCCCAGGCCGTGATCGACGCCACGACCCAGCGCCCCCTCAACGACCGCGCCCTCAACGGCAAATCCGGAACGCCGAACTGGAAGACACTGCCGTCCTGGTTCATCTTCCCCGATGCCGACAACAACATTCCGGTCGCCGCACACCGTTTCATGGCCGAACGGGCGGGCTCTCGCGGCACCGTGGAGATCAAGGGCGCCTCGCACGCACTCGCCGTCTCGCAGGCCAGCGCCGTAGCGAAGATCATCGTCGAGGCCACGACCGCCGTCAGCTGAACGCTGACCGTCCGCGGCTATCTCGCCTCGACGCGCACGGCGGAGTCGGTGCGTGGGCCGATGTCGTAGACGTAGGAGCGGGCTGTCTCGTCGCCCAGTTGGGCGAGGAACCACATGGCGGTCCAGCGGGCCGCGGTGGTGATGGTTTGGTCGCGGGGGGCGGTGCCGGGGTGGGAGTCGGGGGCGGCACCGGGTGGGTTGTCCTGGTCGGCCAGGCCGAAGTGGTTGGCGCCCAGCAGGTTTACGAACTCGGCGGCGGGGGCGCCGGTCAGGCTCGCGAAGCTCTCGTGAGCCTCGGCGGGTTCGCTGATGGTGTCGTCGGTCCCGTTGATGTAGAGGACCGGAATGCCCTGTACCGCAACCGCATCGACGAAATTGCCGATGGTGGTGTTGGTGCCGTGGCCGACTATCGCCTTCAACTGCGGAGGGTGGTGGTAGGAGAGTCCGAAGCAGAAGGGTGGCTGGCAGCGGTCGGCGGCGGCGTACAGGGCGGTGGCGCCGCCGTAGGAGTGGCCGGCAACGACCAGGGTTTCGGGGTCTGCGAGGGTCCGGAGCGGGGAGGATGGGTCGGCGGTCTGTTCACGGGCCCAGGTGAGAACTTCGGTGACCGATTCCTCGTTGGGCAGGCTGTAGCCGGGCATGGCATAGCGTTCGGGGATGACCACGATGAAGCCGTAATCGGCTACGGCGGAGGCGAATCGGGCGTAGTACTCGCTGCGCATATTGGCTCCGGGGAGCATGAGCGCTATCGGGAGGCGGTGGTCGGCGTGCGCCGGATACCAGACGGTGGCCGCGTCGGAGCCGACGCGGGTTTGCCGCTGGAGGACGGCGTCGTCGCCGGATGCCGGTGCGGCGGTGAGGAATAGCAGGGACAGGGCGGCGGCCAGCACGATGCGCATGGGACCCCGTTTCGGTTGTGGAAACAGCGTTTCGGTGTGAGACTTTGCGGGAGCGTACTCCGAAACAGCGTTTCGCAGAAGAGAACAGGGAGATGGAATGGGAGCGCACCCCTACGGCTGGTGGATCCTGCTGCACCTGGTGTTGTTCGTGTTCTGGCTGGGTGGGGACCTGGGGGTGTTCTATTCCAGCCGGTTCGTGATCGATCCGGATCTCACCCCGGCGGCGCGGGCGACCGCGCTGGGCATTATGAGCGGGTTGGATCTCGGGCCGAAGGTCTGCCTGGTGTTGTTCCTGCCCAGTGGCGTGACACTGATGGCGACCGCGCCGCACGGTGCGTCACTGTTCGGGATAGCGCTGTTTCCCTGGTGGTCGGTGGCAGCCGTCTGGGTATTCGCCGCGATCTGGTTGGCGCTCACCGTGATTCAGCACCGCACTCACGGGCGTATCACCCTGGTGCAACGCACCGACCTCGGTATCCGGTTCGCCGTCATCGCGGCCATGGCGGGCGCGGGCGGGTACGCATTGTTCGCGGCCGAACCGTTCGGGGTCACCACCAATCCGAAGTGGCTGGGGGCGAAAATCCTGCTGTATACCGCGGCCATCGCGGCCGGGCTCGGCATCCGAATGACGTTGCGCCCCTTCGGTGCCGCCTTCGGCGCATTGCAGACGAGCGGATCGTCCGATCAGATCGAGCGGACGTTGCGCCGCAGCGTGGACGGCTGCCTGCCGTACGTCTGGATCATCTGGGGCAGCGTACTGGCCGCGGCAGCGTTGGGGGTGTTCAAGCCCGGCGCGCGGCTGTAACGGATTTACCCCGAATACCCCAGCTGGGCCGAGAGCGCGCCGGCGGCCTTCTGCAACAGCGGGATGAGCTCCGGGATCCGGGGCTCGAACCGCGAGAGCGGCCCGCACACGCTGATCGCGCCCACCACCCCACCGTCATGGTCGAGCACCGGCGCCGCCACCGAGGCCGCGCCGATCTGCCGCTCCCCCAACGAGATCGCGTACCCCTGCTTGCGGATGGTGGCGAGTTCCCCGCGCAACTTGCGCGGGGTGGTGATGGTGGCGTCGGTGAACGGGGTCAGCTCGTGGCGGTCGAGGTACTCGTCGATCTCCTCCTTGCGCAGGTGCGCGAGGATGACCTTCGAGGAGCTGCCGGCGTGCAGCGGATACGGCACCCCGAGCGCCACCTCCATGCGCAATTCCTGTTCCGGCACAACCTGATCCACGTACATGCGGGTGTCACCGCGGCGGATCGACAGGGTCGCGGTCTCGCCGGTCATATTGGCCATGCGGCGCAGTTCGGGCGCGGCCATCACCCGCAGATCGGTCCGCGCCAGGTACGCGCGCCCCAGTGCGATCGCGGCATGGCCGAGCGCGTAGCGCCGGGTGGTCGGTTCGAGTGCGATCAGCTCGCGATTGCGCAGCGCGGTCAGAATGCGGTGCACCGCGGCCTTGGTCAGGCCGAGCTCATTGGCGATCTCGGTGACACCGAGATCCGCCCGCCCGCTCCGGCCGAACAGCAACAACACATCCATGGCTCGCTCCACGGCGGCGATGGATCGACTCTGATTCTCGGCCTCGATGTCCGACACGGCTCCAGCTTAGAGCACTCGATTTCCCGATGGGAAACGACGTCCCGAATCCACTGCCAGCACTGGATTTCCCGGTCGCCCACTTGCACCACCCCACCCCTGGCGTTACCTTGTGCGTAACAGCGTTTCCACTATCGAAACGGAGGGGAACGTGGAGCCGACAGCTCTCCGGTCGGTGCTGGCCCAGTGGGCGTCCGGGGTCGTCATAGTCACGACTGTCCGCGACAACGGAACCCGGCACGGCATGACGGCCAGCTCGTTCACCAGTGTGGCCCTGGAACCGCCGCTCGTCTCGATATGCCTGGCATCCGAGAGCACCACCTGCCGATCCATCCGCGACAGCGGCGTCTTCGCGGTCAATGTGCTCGGTCACGACCACGAGCACATCAGCCGCCGGTTCGCCGGGACGCCGGTGCGCGGCGACCGATTCGCTCTGGGCCGCTGGGCATCCGCGACCACCGGCGCGGCCGTCCTCGCCGATGCGGTGGCCTGGATGGATTGCGTGGTCGCCGCCTGCCATCCGGCCGGCGACCACACCATCGTGCTCGGCCTGGTCCAGGAGGCCGCCGCCCCGCGACCCGCACCCCCGCTCATCTATCACGATCGCACCTACTACGAGGGGATGACCCGATGATCGGCGAACGACTCGTCGAAGACATGACCGACGCCGAACGCGCTCGCGCGGGGCGGGTCGAGTCGGTCCTGCCCGCCCTGCGCGCCGCCGCCGCGGAGGCCGACCGCACCGCCACCTTCCCGGCCTCGCATATCGCACTGCTGCGCGAAGCCGGGCTGCTGGGCCTGGTGGTGCCGGAGAAGTTCGGCGGCCTCGGCGGCACGCTGCGCGATCTGGCCGCGGCCACCTTCGCCATGGGCACGGCATGCCCATCGACCGCACTGGCCTTCTTCTTCCACAACACCAGCGCCTCGCGCGGGCTGCTCCCCCTGGAAGCCATCGACGCCGGATTGTTCGCCGACGACGAGATCCCGCTGGTGCGCGCCTTCGCCGAGAAGGTGCTCACCCGGATGGCCGAGGGGGTGTGGCTGGCCAACTTCGCCTCCGAAGCGGTGAAGACCGCCAAGGCCAACATCACCATCGCCACCACCGCGCGCAAGGTGGACGGCGGCTGGATTCTCAACGGAGAGAAGTCCTTCGGCTGTGCGACCGGCGTCGCCGACTATTACCTGACCTCGGCCAAACTGGAGGGCTACGACACCGCCGAGGGGCTGGCGACGTTCTTCGTGCCGCGCGACGCGACCGGCGTGAGCGTGCGCGCGCCGTGGGACGGGCTGGGTATGCGCGCCACCGCCAACAACGGCATCCGGCTCGATGAGGTGTTCATCCCCGACGACGAGGCGCTGGCGGTGCCGGGGGCGTTCACCAAGATGCTCACCATGAGCAGAGGCAGTTTCGTCGGCAACCAACTGGCCATCGCGGCCGTCTATACCGGGTGCGCGCAGCAGGTCTACGACGAGACCCTGGCTGCCACCACTCGAAAGACCTTCGCCGACACCGGCGCACCCATCGCCTCCTCCCCCGTGCATCAGCTGCTCATCGGTGAGATGACGCGGCAATTGCACACCGCCTATCTGTGGCTGCGCTATCAGCTCGCTATCGAGACGGTGGAGCCGCCCATCAAACCCAAACAGGAAGTCTTCGCGCAGTGGCGGCTCGGCAAGGGTGCGGTCACCGAGGCGTGCTTCCAGGTGGCGCTGGGCGCGTTCAAAGCCGGTGGCACCTCGGCGGCCTCGATGGACGGCACGGCCGGGCGCGCGCTGCGGGATCTCGCCATGGGGTTGGTGATGACCTTCCCCGCCGAACGCGGCATGCTCGAGGTGGCACGGCTCGTCACCGACGCCAAGGCGAACGAATTGTTCACCACCGCACCGGAATCCGCTGCGGAGGCGGTCCGGTGAGCGCGGAACTGCCCGGGATACTCGATTTCGTCGACGGGCAATGGGGCCGCCCCACTGTCGATCTCGGTTTGGACCTGGAGAATCCGGCGACCGGCGCGGCGGTGGCACGCGGCATGGCCACCGCTCCCGAACGAGTGGAACGCGCACTCGAGGTCGCCGATCGTGCCGGGGGCGCGATCACCGCCGAACTGCTCGACGCCATCGCGGACGATCTCGACAAGCAACTGGGCGTCATCACCGAATTGGATTCGCGGGCAACGGGTGTCCCGATCCGGCAGACCGCCCCGCTCGGCGTGATCGTCTCCGGATCCTTCCGGCTCGCCGCCGACCAGCTGCGCAACGGCGTGCTGCGCGCCGATCGCGACGGGGTGCAGGTGCACCGGCTGCCACTCGGGCCCGCGCTGTGCCTGACACCGTGGAACGCACCCGCGCCGATGGCCGCGCACAAGGTCGCCAATGCGCTCGCGGCGGGCTGCCCGGTCATCCTCAAGGTCAGCGAATTCGCCCCCTACAGTTCGATTCCGCTCGCCCGGGTGATCGCCGAGCATGTCCCCGACGGCATGTTCCAGCTCGTGCACGGCGGCGCGGAAACCGGGGCGCAGCTGGTGGGCGACCCGCGCATCAGGGCGGTGTCGTTCACCGGCGGGCTGGCCGGCGGGCGGTCCGTGGCCACCGCATCGGCTCCGCTGCTGCGGCCCTGTCAGCTGGAACTGGGCGGCAACAATCCACTCGTGGTCTTACCGGACGCGGACCTCGAGACGGCCGCCCGGATGGCCGCGGAGCTGCTCACCACCCTCAACGGGCAGTGGTGCCGGGCACTGGGGCGACTCGTCCTGCCGGCGGATCATGCCGAAGACCTGCTGGAAGCCATCGGTAAACGGCTGGCGGACTTGCGAATCGGCGACCCGCTCGACCCTGGAACCGACTTCGGGCCCCTGGTGCACTCCCGGCATGTGGCCGCCATGCGAACGGCGGTATCGGGGCGCGGGTCGCGGTCGTTCGGGACGATTCCCGAACAGGGGAACTATTTCGCCCCCACCCTGCTCGACGATGATCTGACCGATGAGGTCTTCGGCCCGGTCGCGGGCGTCGTCACCTACACCTCCATCGACGAGGCCGTCCGGCTGGCGAACTCCGGCCCGTTCGGGCTCGAGGGTTATGTCTGCGGGGCCGACGAAGAGCTGGCTTTGTCGGTGGCGCAACGGATTCGAGCCGGAGAAGTGAAGGTCAACGGGTCCTCGATCATGAGCCTGCACCTGATGACTCCGCGCCCGGCCTGGGGTCTGTCCGGCCTCGGTGAGGAAGGCACCGCGGAGACCCTCCGGTTCTTCACCGGCACCCGCGTTCTCGGCGTCGAGGGCCGCTTTGCCCTGCACACCTCGTGAGCGTCGTCGTGGTCGGGGCCGGACCGGTCGGATTGACCGCCGCCCTGACCCTGCACCGGCGCGGTCACGACGTGACGGTATTGGAGGCCGGTAAGACGCTGGCCACCGAATCCCGCGCCTCCACCTTTCATCCGCCCACCCTCGAGATGCTCGAGGACCTGGGTGTGCTGAATCCGTTGCTGGACAAGGGAATCGTCGCCTCGACCTTCCAGTATCGGGAACGCGGCGGCGGCGAGATCGCCACCCTCGATCTGGGCGTGCTGGCCGGTGACACCCGGTATCCGTTCCGAGTGCAGTGCGAGCAGAGCAAACTCACCCCGATCCTGCTCGATGCCCTCGACGCCGACGTGCGTTTCGATCAGCCGGTGCAGGGCCTCTATCGCGGTGACGACAGCGTCATCCTGCACACCTCACGCGGGCCGCTGCGTGCGGAATGGGTGATCGGCGCGGACGGCGCGCATTCGGCGGTCCGCACCGGCCTCGACGCTCGCTTCGAGGGCACCACCTACCCCGAACGCTTCCTGGTCGCCTCGGTCGACGAGGATCTCGCGGCGGCGCTACCGGGGATCGCACCCATCAACTACGTGTTCGACCCCGATGAGTGGCTGGTATTGCTGCGCACCCCACAACACTGGCGGGTGCTGCTGCCCACTCCCGGGGATACGCCGGACGAGCTCGAATTGTCCCGGCTACCAGAACGTTTGACCGCGGTAGCCGATCTCGGCCGACCGTGGCGTTTGCTGCACGCCTCCCTCTATCGGGTGCATCAGCGCGTCACCGACCATTTCCGGATCGGCCGCGTGCTGCTCATGGGCGATGCCGCGCACGTGAACAATCCACTCGGCGGGATGGGCATGAACAGCGGCATCCACGATGCCGTCGAACTCGCGAACACCCTCGCCGATGTTCTCGACGGCGCACCCGAGACCGCCCTCGATCTGGCGGCCACACGTCGCCGCACCGTGGCGATCGAGTATGTGCAGCGCACCAGCCACGACAATTGGCAGCGCCTGCGCGGACACGACGACGGCTTCCGGCAGCAGGTGCGGGAATTGCCCGCCGACCCGGTCGCCGCCCGCGCCTACCTGCGGCGCGCCTGCCTGCTCGATTCGCTGGAGGCGCGGTCGTGAGTGAGCGGATCAGGCGCGAGAACCCCGCTCGCCCTGCCGAAATCGTCGGCTCGGTCCCGATGACCGCCCCGGGCGCGGTGGACGTGGTGGTGCGGCGCGCGCATCGAGATTTTCGGGCGTGGTCGCAGGCACCGGTGGAGCAGCGGCTCGCGGCGCTCGACTCGGCGGCGGGGGCTTTGGAGGCGAAGGCCGCCAGGCTCGCGGTCCTGCTAGCCCGGGAGAGCGGCAAACCGGTCACCGATTGCCAAGGCGAAATCCGTTTCGCGGCAACGTATCTACGCTGGGTGCGCGATAATGCGCCGAGGGTGTTGACCGGTGCGGTCATCGACGACGAGCAGGGCCGCCTGTCCCGCATCCCCGCCCCGTATGGCGTGATCGCCGCCATCACCCCGTGGAACGCGCCCATCATCCTGGCCATGCTCAAGCTCGGACCGGCCCTCGCGGCGGGAAACACGGTGGTGCTCAAGCCTTCTCCGCTGGCCCCGCTCGCGGTGACCGAGGCTGCCGCTCTGCTGCCCGGCGTCCACGTGATCCACGGCGGCCCCGATACCGTCGGCGCGCTCATCACCCACCCGCTGATCGCCAAGGTCGCCTTCACCGGCGGTGAGCAGGCCGGACGCAGCATCGCCGCGGCGGCCGGAAGCGCCCTCACCCCGGTCACCCTCGAGCTCGGCGGTAACGACCCGGCCATCTTCCTGCCCGACTTCGCGCTCACCCCAAGCGATTACGAGCGTCTCGTACTCGCCTCCTTCGCCACCGCCGGCCAGGTGTGCATGGCCGCCAAACGCCTGTACGTCCCCAAGACACGGCTCGACGAGTTCGTCGAGTCCTATCTGGCCGCGGCGCGACGCATCCTGCGGGTCGGCGATCCGCTCGACGAGCAGGTCACCATGGGCCCGCTGGTGAACCGCGCCGCCACCGACCGCATGACGGACCTGATCGCCGACAGCTGGAACCGGGGCGGCTGGCTGATCCCGCTCGCGGATGCCCCAACCGGAACCGACGGCTACTTCATCGCCCCGGCGCTGGCCCTGGACCTCCCCGACGACGCGAACCTGGTGCGCCGCGAGCAATTCGGTCCCCTCGTCCCCCTGCTCACCTACAACACCGAGGACGAAGTCATCGCCCGGGCCAATGATTCCGAGCTCGGCTTGGCCGCCTCGGTCTGGTCCGCCGACGAAGCCCACGCCTACGCTGTCGCGGCCCAGGTCGAGGCGGGGTTCACCTTCATCAATACCCACAACCGCACCGGAATGTCCCTGCGCGCCCCCTTCGGCGGCACCAAACGCAGCGGTTTCGGCCGTGAGTACGCCGACGAGGGCCTGCGCGAATACCTCCAGACCACGGTCATCCACGCCCCCGCGGCTTTCCGTCCCGGCGGCACCGGCATGCCCGCCCGCGCCTACCCCGGCCAGCTCGGCGAGCAGCCAGGTTGAGCAGGAACACCCGGGCGCCGGCCGGAATCCGGGAGCCGGTCATGGCGACTCAGCGGGCAACCGGCGGTCATCCGGTTCTCGTTCGGCGTCACGACGCTTTCCGAATGCCACCGGCTGTCCCCAGGGGGTCCGCCTGCTCCGGGCCGCGCACAGCGTATTTCCGCTCAACCGCGCCGAGTTTTCCTCCCGACCCCGCCGAACGCTGTGGGCCTGCGCGAACCACGCGCCGACGCCGGGCACAATCATTGCCATGCCTCACCGCTCGCTATCCGTCCCGGCGCAGGCCGGCTATCCGGTCGGCACGGTCGCCGAACGGCTGGGCATACCCACCCCGACGCTGCGGAGCTGGAACCGGCGCTACGGCATCGGACCCGAACAGGGCCGCCCGGGCCAGCATCGCCTGTACAGCGAAGCGGATCTGGCGCTGCTCACCCGCATGCTCGAACTCATTCGCGCCGGATCCTCACCGGCCGCGGCCGCCGCGGCGGTGCGCGGACCCACACTCGAGCGCCTGGACACAGCGGCGCTGCTCGACGCCGCCTTCGCTCTCGACACCCCCGCGGTCTGCGAGCTGCTCGCCGAACATGTGCGCGTCCACGGCGTCGTCGACACCTGGGACCGCCTGTGCCGCCCGGCTTTCGCCGACATCGTGACGCGGCAGCTCGGCGGCGAAGGATGCGTCGACGTGGAGCACCTGCTCTCCTGGTGCATCACCACCACCATGCACCGGGCCGCGCCGCCACTCCCCACCCGCGTCACCGCACCCCTGGTCCTGGCCTGCACCAGCGGCGAAACCCATTCCCTGCCAATGGAAGTACTACGCGCCGCCCTAGCCGAACACGGCACCGGCGCACACATGCTCGGCCCCGACGTACCGACGAGCGCCCTCCGCGAAACCCTCTCCCGCACGTCCGGACGCGCCAGCGTCGTCCTGTGGTCACAACAGGAATCCACGGCACTGACCTCGGCGGTACGCGCATGCCTCGACGTCGACGCCCGCGTCTATCTCGGCGGCCCCGGCTGGGAAACACTGCTGCTTCCCACCCCGGTAGTCCGCCTGACCGGCCTCGCCGAGGCAGTCGAACAACTCACCTCCATCCCCGACTGATAGAGCCTCGCACGAACCACGCACTCGCCCATAGAGTCAATCGAGTGGCGCGGAAGGTCAAGGGCTGGTGAGGGTATCGAGCGCCGCTTCCAGTGATGTGAGATGCCGGTGTTGGCGCGCTCGCTTGTCCTGGTTCCAGCCCGGGCCCGCCAGCAGGACTCGGTCGGCGTGCGACTCCGCCACTCGCACCGATGCGGGTCCGGCGGTGAACGCCGAATGCGACCACAGCACCACGGTGACGGGTGGGCCGTTCGAGACCAGGGCGTCGGCGAGGGCGGTCGGCGGCACCGATGCGCCCAGCAGCAGTGCGGCGTGGCCGCGTTCGGCGAGGCCGGCGCGTAGGACTTCCAGGGGTAGTACGTGCTGTTCGCCGTCGGTGCAGGCGAGGACCACTCCGCCGGGCAGACCTGGCGCGTCCGGCAGCAGGGGCACGATGCGATGCAGGCTTGCCGTGATCGCCCAGGTGAGCAGGTGCTCGACTTCGATGTAGCCCAGCCCGGCTTGTTGCCGTGCCACGATTGTGTCGAAAGCGGGGCGGCACAGCAGATTCCAGGTGGCGTTCACGCCGTGGTGTGCCAGGTGTGCGCCCAGCAGGCTCAGCAGCCGGGTGACATCCATTGCCGCGCTCGCGGCCACGACCGCTGCGGCGTCGCCGAGCGCCGGCACCGGCCCCGACATTGCGCGCGCGGCCCGGGCGGCGCTGGCCGGGACGGCTCCGGCCCGGACCAATTCGACCATCCGGGTCACGACCGCGAGATCGTCCTCGGTGTAGTGGCGGTGCCGCCCGGGCCGATGCTGTAGCGGGCCGATGCCGTAGCGCCGGTTCCAGCTGCGCAGCGTCGCGACCGGCAGGCCCAGCCGTCGCGCCACCTCGGCCACCGTGTATTCGGTGAGCCCGCGCGGCTCCGCATCGCCGGGCGGGGCGGGCATCACACCCCCGATCCCGGCGTGGTGGTGCTCGGCCGCCGGGTGTCCGCATATGCCTCGTAGCCGGCCGCGGCCGCGCACAACAGGCCCCAACCACCGGTCACGGCAAGCGTTTTCGTGCGTTCGGGCCGACCGGCGAGCGCCCGGCCGAAGACGAGGGTGTCGGCCAGGTCGGAGGCCAGCCGGACAGCCACCACGCCGCGGCGAGCCTGCGGGCCGGAGGCGACCGCCATCGCCAGCCCCGAGGCGAGGTCGCGCAGTGCGACCAGGCGCGTCAGGGTGCGCAGCGCGGGCTCGTCACCGGCTCCGAGCCCGCTGGGGCGCAACAGGATCTCGGGGCGCACGGCTACGGCCGCACCGTAGGCGGCCGTAGCCGCCCCCAGCACCCGGCGCGGGAGCGCGGCAGTCATCACGCCACCGCCGTATCGCCGGAATCGGCGGCGATGATCGCCGAGGGCAGGGTCTCCTGGACGCGGTCGGTGCACACGGTGGCCACTCCCTCACGTTGCGTGAGTACGAGCTGCACCACATCCAGGTAGCCGGATCGGAAACCCGCCTCCGAATAGGCCAGATACAGCAACCACATACGCCGGAAGACCTCATCGAAGCCGAGGGTGCCGACCTGGTCTGCCGCCTCGACGAAGCGTTCCCGCCACAGCCGCAGCGTTTCGGCGTAGTGCGGCCCCAATGCCCGCCGGTCCGCTATACCCAAGCCGGTGTGCTCGGAAAGCAGTTGCGTCAAAAGGACTTCCGAAGGCAGGAAGCCACCGGGGAAGATGTACTTCTGGATCCAGGTGTGCGTCCGGCGGCTGACCCGCATCCGGTCGTGCGGCATCGTGATGGCCTGCAAGGCGATCCGGCCGCCCGGCGCTACCAGTCCGTCCAATACGGACAGGTATTCGGGCAGGTAGTCGTAGCCGACCGCCTCGATCATCTCCACCGACACGACCGCGTCGTAACGCCCGCGCACCGCCCGGTAATCGAGCAGTTCGATCTCGACCCGATCGGCGAACCCGGCCGCTGCCACGCGCCGGCGGGCCAGCCGCTGCTGCTGCGCCGAGAGCGTCACCGAGCGCACCCGCGCCCCACGCCGCGCCGCACGGATGGCCAATTCGCCCCAGCCGGTACCGATTTCGAGTACCGAGCTCCCCGGCCCCACATCCGCGTCGTCGAGCAGCCGATCGATTTTGCGGGCCTGCGCCGCGGCGAGGTCATTCCAATCCGGGGCCGGCTCGAGGCTGTCGAACAGCGCCGAGGAGTAGGTCATGGACGGGTCCAGGAAGAGCCCGAAGAACTCGTTGGACAGGTCGTAATGGCGGGCGGCGTTGTCGCGGGCCCCGGCGCGGTCCGCGCGTGTCTCGCGGGGTTGCCGCGCCAGCAACAGCGCTCGAAGTGGTTGCAGTGGAGCGGGTATCAGCCTGTCGATCCGGGCGGCCAGCACCGTTAGCACGGCGGGCAGATCCGGCGCGGACCAGTCGCCGGTCATGTACGACTCGCCGAACCCGATGAGACCGCGGGCGGCGATGCGGGTGGCGAAAGCCCGCGTATCGTGCACGATCATGCGGGGCGCCGTGGCATCGCCGCCGCCGAGGACCCGTCCGTCAGGCAGCTCCACCCGCATCGGCAGACCTCGAACCGCGTTGCGGAACAGAGCCATGACAACCGGGCGGCCGACCGTGGCGCGGGCCCCGCGCGGGAGCGGCCACAGGTCCGCCCACTTATCCTCGAGGTCGACGGCTACGGTGTCCGGCGAACGAACTGGGGTGATCACGAGAGTGCCTCCTGACTTGCACGTGATGGGCGTGGGATGACCGGCAGTCCGCGCGCCCACAGCCGCAGACCCTGGATCCGGATCCGGGCGCTGACCCGCCAGGTTTCCAAGGGATGCGCGACCAGCGCTCGAACGAGCGCGCCGGTTCCGGCGGGCTGCACCGTTCCGTCCACGGTGGCGGTGAACATGGTGCGGCCGTCCGTGTCCGCGAGCGCGATGGCCAACCGCAGCCGATCCGACGGAACCGGCAGACTGACCCGGTAGGTACCTGCCACCGGGTTGAACGGTGAGACGTAGAACTCTTTGGCGATCGCGCCGGACTCACCGTGCACCAGGTAGCGGTGCCGTTCACCGTAGGTGTTGTGCACTTCGGCTATCACGCAACGCAATTCGCCGGTGTGCTGGTGACACCAGAACACCGTGAGCGGATCGAAGACGTGGCCGAGCACGCGGCCGTTGGCGAGCATCAGCACCCGGCCCCCGGCGAGATCGATTCCGGCCGCGGCGAGGTGATCCTCGACATTGCGGCGAATGGAATCCGGATCGGCACCGAGCCGGTCGCGCGCACGGAATTCCGCGAAGGGACGCAAATACCAAGGCAGGACCGGCATTTCGTCGAGGTCGACGAGCCAGCTGTAACCGCGGTAGGCGAAGTGATGCCGGAGCGGATGAATGCGGGTGTGCCGGATCTCGGTGCGCACCAGCCGTGCGCGCGTCATGACCGGACCGTCGACAGGTCGGCTTCCCGCGCACCGGCACCGGCCCAGCTGCCACCGACCCGCTCCGCCGCCCGCAGCCCCGACAGCGCGCCGTCCTCGTGGAAACCCCAGCCGTGGTAGGCGCCCGCGAAGGCCACCAGCCCGTCGCCGATGCTGGGTAGCCGCCGCCTGGCCGCCATCGAATCCGGGGTGTACTGCGGATGTTCGTAGGTCATGCGCGCCAGCACGGAATCGGCCGCGACCGCTTCCTCGTCGCCCAGCGTGACCAGAAACCGGCGATCGGAGGCCGCGGTGAGGCGTTGCAGCCGGGTCAGGTCGTAGCTGACCAGTACTCGGTCGGGCGCGGCGGCGCAATCGGGTAGCCGGTAGTTCCACGATGCCCGTGCGGCGGTGGCTCGGGGCAGCACCGAATCGTCGGTGTGCAGCACGGTCCGGTTCGTCGAATACGGCAGCGCACCGAGTATCTCGCTCTCGGCCAGGGTCGGCGAATCCAGCAGGCGCAGTGCCTGTTCCGGATGCGTGGCGATGACCGCCGCATCGAAGAAGTCGACTCGATCGGCATCGTCGCGTACGGCGACCGTGCGGGCGGCCCGGTGCACGGCCCGCACCGGCACGCCCGCTCGCACTTCGTGCAATCCCGACGCGACCGCGGCCACGTACGTGCCCGATCCGCCGGTCACGGTCCGCCAGGTCGGTGAACCGAAAACCGTGAGCATGCCGTGGTGGTCGAGAAAGGTGAACAGATACCGCGCGGGATAGTCCAGCGCCAGGTTCGGCGGGCAGGACCAGACCGCCGCGACCAGCGGGACCATGAAATGCGTTGTGAAATAAGGGGTGAACGCTCCGGCCGCGAGGAAGTCGCCGAGAGTACGGGTGTCGTCGCCGTCTCGGTCCAGTTCGGCGCGGGCCAGCCGATGAAATCTGGTTATTTCACCGAGCATGCGCAGATACTGTCCCCGGCGCAGCGTCGCGGCGACGGGGAACAGTCCGCGGGCTCCCTTGGCTCCGGCGTATTCGAGCCCGCAACCGTCGCACCGGACCGACATCGACATATCGGAATCCTGTGTGGCGACGCCCAATTCGCCGAACAGCCGGAGCAGGGTGGGGTAGGTCCGGTCGTTGTGCACGATGAATCCGGAATCGACGCCGAGCTCTTGCCCCGAACCGTCGGCGCGGGCGGGCAGCCGGTGGGTGTGCGCGTGGCCGCCCAATCGCGAATCCGCCTCGTAGAGCACCACTTCGCAGTCCCGCGCGAGCACCCAGGCGGCGGTGAGCCCGGAGACTCCGCTGCCGATCACGGCGACCCGGCGGGTTCCGCCGGTCAGCGCGCGCACAGCGGAACGATCCGATCGGACCCGCCGGTGACCGGTGAGGTCACCACCAGGCACGGGTCGATGCCCGCCGCCTCAACCGCCGCGCGCACTGCGGCCCAGCGGGTTTCGTCCGGCGCAGGGGTTCGCGAAAGCACGAAGGCCGCGGTCCGCTCCGGATTCACCACCAATGCCCACTGGTATTCCGGGTCCAAGGCGGTGACCACGTAATTCGGGGTGCGGTCGGGTTCGCGACCGAACGCCACCGCCAGCTGCGCGTCGGTCTCCGCGTCGACGATGCGGGCGGTGCCGTAGCGCTCGTCCCGGGTGCCCAGCCAGGTGGTGCAGGAGTTGCGGACGACGAGACCGTCCGGGGCGGCGCTGTATTCGGCGCGGGTGTCGCGGGCGCAGGCCAGGCTGAACGGTTGCGGGATCGCGGCCAATTGGATCCAGGTACCCAGGTAGCGCTGGACATCCAGCGCCGGTACGGGGGCGGGAGGCGCGGCGGCGGCCGGGTGCGCGAATACGATGCCGCCGGCCAGCGTGAGGGTGAGGGCGGCGAACCGGAGCCGGCGCCGGAGTGCGGTAGTAGTCATGGTCTTCTCCGCGGATCGTGGTCGAGGAGCGGGCGTCGCCCGATCTCGGAAGCCCGACGATAACACACTAACGATGCATAATCGATGCATAATGTGAGAAGTGTGCTCGCACCCGGGCGCGATGAGAGGTGGCGATCCGAATGAACTACTCACCCGGTCTTCTCGATGCCTTGCTCGACCGGTCGGTGGTGCTGGGCTACGGCAAGCCCGGGTTCGCACTGCGGCGGCCGGGCTGGCAACCACTGGAGGCGGGGTCATTGCAGGGACGGACAGCGCTGGTCACGGGATCGAATGGCGGCATCGGGAAGGCCATCGCCACCGAACTCGCCCGGCTGGGAGCGACCGTCGAGTTGGTGGTCCGCGACCTCGAACGCGGCCGAGCTGCCGCCGCCGAGATCGCCGCACGAACCCGCAATACGCCACGCGTCACCCGCTGCGATATCTCCGACCTCGACGACGTACGGAGATGCGCGCGCGAATTGAATACGCGAACCGAGCCGGTGGACGCATTGGTGCACAACGCGGGTGTATTGCCGAACTCACGGGCCGAGAGCACACAAGGGCACGAGGTCTGCCTGGCCACCCATGTACTCGGCCCGATACTGCTGACCGAACTGCTCGAACCGGCGCTGGCGGACGCGGAATCGGCGAGCGTTGTCCTGGTCTCCTCCGGCGGCATGTACACCCAGGCGCTGCACCCGGACGACATCGAGTACCGCACGGGTTCCTATCGCGGCGCGACCGCATATGCGCGAAGCAAGCGAATTCAGGTGGCGCTGACCCCGAAATTGGCCGAACGGTATGCGCCCCAGGGCATTTCCGTGCACAGCATGCACCCGGGATGGGTCGATACACCGGGCATCGCCGGGGCACTGCCGTCCTTCCGGCGCATCACGCGGCCGCTGTTGCGTACCGCCGCCCAAGGGGCGGATACCGCGGCCTGGCTGGCCGCGACGGACGTGCCGTCCGGCCGGTTCTGGCACGATCGGCGCGTCCGCCCCGAGCACTATCTCCCGCACACTCGGAACTCGGCGGCCGACACCGACCGGGTGTGGCGGTATTGCGCCCTCGCGGCCGGTATCGAACCCGGCTGACGCCCAGCCCGGGTCGAACGGAACGACCGAATTAGCGATGCACTATCGATGCATTCCGGTAGTCCACCACAGCGCGGGCGGCGAGGCGTGGCACCAGCCAATCCGCTACCTCGAGGTGCGCCGAATGCTGTTGATACGCGGCGAGTTCCGTGGATGAGGTATGGGTCGTGGTGAGGCACAGATCGTAGGAGACCGCCGTCGCCAGTTCGTCCAGCGCGACGGTCAACGAGCGGATATGCGGCACCTTGCCGGGGAGAGCGCTCAGTAGATCGGCGGCTCGCGCCGCATCGGCACGCACGTAAAACTTCATCAGCACCACATGCGTGAGCGCGGAATCGCTCATCTCGCACCGCGACGCCGGAAGACAATCAGCAGTACGGCGGCGAGCACCAGCACCGCGACCACGCCGCCACCGATGTACCAGCCGGTGTCGCTGTCGTCGTCGGCGTCCACCGAACTCGATGCGGCCGCCGGTGCCGTCGTCGGTGCGCTCCCGAAGCTGAGCGGAATCGAGGCGAGGATCTGGGACGGGTTGGTCAAGCTGGTGACGCTCAGCGTGCACGCGCCGGGGGCGGCGGTGCAGTCGGTGTCGCCGACCTTGCCCACCAGGACGACGGCCGCGTTACCGGTGGCCGCCTGCCAGGTGCCCTGCTCGTCCGCCTTGCCCATGAGTGCGCCGGTCAGATTGCAGTCGGTGGGCGCGACGATCTGCGGCTTGCATTGGCCGACAGCCACACTGGCCATATTCGCGGGCAGACCGTCGAGCTTGATCGTGACGGACTGGCCCACCGACAGACCGGAGGTCGGGGTCGCCTCCAGGTGGGGAGCGGCGGTGGCGGCCGGAGCGCCGACGAGCAGGCCCGTCGCGGTGGCGGCGAGTAGAGCCAGCCGCTTGGTGCGTTGCTTCATTTGTTCTCCTTCAAGGGATTTCACAGTCGGCGACGCGTGAGAGCGACTGCCGAGACGATGGCCAGCAGGACGGCGGTAGCCGCCCAGAGCGGAGTCGACGGGCCCGATACGTTGTCGGAGCGGCGCGCGGCCACGGGCGCGGCCGGTGCCGGAGCGGGCAATTGCGCGCCGGCGAAGGCGACCGGGATTTCCGAGGAATTGGCCGCGATGATCGTGTCCGGTTCACTGCCCGGCAGCGGAGCGGCGGCGATCACGCATTGTTGCCGCGCGCAGTCGATGTCGTGGAAGCGCTGATGAGCGGTGAGCGTCACGGTCGGGAAGGTGCCGTCGCCGGAGATATTGACGAAGGTCGCGCCGCCCTCCAGATCACAGTGCTTGATGCCGCTGGTGAATCCTAGTTTGCACAGACCCACCGCCACGGCAGCGAGACCCGGGCGAAAACCGCTACCGTTCACGGTGATTCGCTGTCCCTCGGTCAATCCGGCGGAGGCCGACACTGTGATCACGGCGCGGGTATCGGCATCCGCGGCGGCGCCGGCCGCCGGGCCGAACAAGCCGGTAGCGAGCAGGCCCGTCGCGATCACGCGGGCGGAGACGGTGTGGATCACGGATTCTTTCCTTCCAGAACCGATACGGCGCGTTCGCGTTCCGGTGTCCGAAACAGCTGTGCGCACCAGACGGCCGCGGCGAGGACGAGTAAGGCGAGCAGCGTCATACCCGTTCCAGTGCCTGCGATCCGGCCGGTCACCACCACCAGTCCCAGCCCGGCCAGCCCCGCGCCCGCGACCGTAAGAGCAGTCGGCAACGCACCCGCGCGTGCGGTTCCCGGTGGTTCCGCACGGGAAGCCGGGACCGATGCCTCCGCACGGGAAGCCGGGTCCGATGCCTCCGCGCCGGAAGTCTGGGCCGATTCACGCACCTGCCCAACGGCTTTCGCGACACCTACGGTCCGAACGTCGTCGAGTGCACGCAGGGCGCGGGCCGCGGCGGCGAGGGTGACGGCGAGACCGACGGTGACGGTCTCGTGGCCGGGAGCCGTCGCGACCAGTAACGCTCCCCCGGCGAGCAGCACCGAGAGCGCGGGGAGTGCCGGGAGAGCGGGTGCGGGCAGCGCGGCGATCACGATCGCGGGCAACACCGCTACCAGCAGCACTTCGGCTTGTTCGGTGTCGAGTGCGCTCCATCGGAACAGCAGCAGATGCAGCGCGGGCAGCACGGTACCCCCGAGCCCCAGGCCGATACCGGCGTATCCGATGAGCAGCCGCCAGGGCGAGCCGGTGGCCGGTTCAGCACGATCCGCAGGGTCCGGAACCGATTGCGGCACCGTACTTTCAACGAGGGTGGTGGTGTCGGCCGCCGGGTGCATCATTCCGATCGACCCGAGCAGAATCGCGGCGATACCCGCCGCGCACAGGCCGACGCCGGGCGCAGTGTGGCACAGCACCACGAGCCCCGCCGTCGCCGCGATTCCGGCCCACATCGCGATATGCCAGCCGACGAGAAGGCGGCCGCCGTAGGCGAGTGCGAGGGTGCGTCCCGCGACGAGCACCGGCCCCGCCGCCGAACTCGCGATGAGCACGGCGGCCACGAACACTCCGATGTGCGTACTGAGACCCGCGACCACCCAAGCCGCGCCCGCGACTACAGCGCAGCCGCTGATCCACCGTGCCCCGCGGTTCGACCGCCCGCCCCGCGCGACAATGGCCCAGCCACCCATCCACCGCGACGTGCGGTTCGACCGCCCGCCCCGCGCGAGAATGGCCCAGCCGCCGATCCACCGTGACGTGTGGTTCGAGCGCGCGCTCCACGCGGCGGTGGCGCAGCCGCACAGCAGCGCGGTTATGGCGATGTAGCCGATCACTTCGCCCGGTACGCCCACTTCACCACCGAAAGGCTTGGCCAGCAGCACTACCCCGCCGCCCGCCATCGGCCCGGCCGCCACACCCGCCGGAGCGAGTACCGCCATACCGGCTCGTGCGCTCGGCACTTCAGTGGCCTCGCGTGCGACGGGGAAGCGGAACCGGCGTCAGGTCGCGCCGGAATCGGAAGGACGATTCGGAGGTCGTCATGCCCATCCTCCTGAGAGCGTTTCTCTCATGGAAACGCGGTTTCGGAATTGCCATATTGAACCCGCGCCGGTTGCGGGTGTCAAGGCGAACGCCGGGGAACCGGTACGGCGGCAATCGATCTCGGTTACCGGGTATTTCGCTGACGTGAAATCCGGAGGCAGCCCTGGACAGATCACTCCGGCGGGTACAGAATCGGCCTTGTTGGAAACAGTGTTTCGATCTCCGAAACACTTTGGAGTGGAACAGGGGGCGGCGCATGACACGAGTCGCGGCCGCACAACTCGCCGCGGGCACCGATGTCGCGGCCAACCTCGACGCGTGCCTGCGCGCGCTCGACGAGGCCGCCGCTGCCCGAGCCGAACTCGTGGTGCTACCGGAGTTCTGTAACCACCTATCGTGGTATACCGATCGGGCTCATGCGCATCGAATGGCCTGCCGGATCGGAGATTCGTTCCTGACGGCGATCGCCGAACGCGCCGCGCGGCATGCCATGTACGTGAAGATCGGCGTCACGCTGGCCCGCGACGACGGGCGCACCACCGGCACCAGCCTGCTGTACGGGCCCGGCGGCGAGCTGCTCGGCGAATCGGACAAGCAGATCCTGATGGGTGCGGAGAACGACCATCTCGATCCCGGACTCGACGATTCACCGGTCATCGACACCCCGCTGGGCCGGATCGGCATGTACGCCTGCATGGAGGGGGTGATCAACGAGGTCACCCGCTCGCTGTCGGTGCGGGGCGCGCAGCTGCTGCTCAACAGCCTCAATTCGTTCGCGACCGATGAAGCGAGCCTGCACATTCCGGTGCGCGCCGCGGAGAACAAGGTGTGGGTGGTGGCGGCGAACAAGGTCGGTCCGCTGTTGCCCGCCGAACAGTTGCCCGCCATCGCCGCCCGGCTGGGCGTGCCGGCGGATCGGCTGTACGGCGCGGGCGAAAGCCAGATCGTGGCGCCCGACGGCACCACCGTGGCGATCGCTCCGGCCGACGGTGCCGCGGTGGTGTTCGCCGATATCGATATCGAAGCCGCACAGGACAAGCGGCGTCCGGACGGCACCGATATCCTCGCGACCCGCCGGCCCGCGGTGTACGCGCCCCTGCGCACGACCGCCGCCCGGCTGCGTCCCGCCGGGGCGGACCATGTGATGGCGGCGGTCAGCCTGCCCAGCAGCCGCATCATCGCGCGGATGGCCCGGGACACCGATCTGATCGTCCTGCCCGAACTGGCCGCCCTGACCGTGCCGGAAATCGTTCGCGCACTGCGCGATACGCAGTGTCACGTGGTGACCTCCCGGCGCGAGGGCGGCGCGCATCACGGCGTGCTCATCAACGCGGACGGTATCGTCGGCCGCCAGCCGCAGCTGCATCCCACCGCCCGGCACCCATGGCTGTCCGAACCCGGCGACGAGCTCGAGGTATTCGATTTGGCGTGGGGTCGGCTCGCCCTCGTGGTCGGCGACGACGCGCTCTTCCCGGAAACGTTCCGGCTGGCCGCGATTCAGGACGCCGACGTGGTCGCCGTTCCACACACGCCCACCGAGGAGTGGGAACTGCGCCTCGGACTGCCCGAGCGTGCGGCGGAGAACCGGCTCAATGTGGTAGCCGCCGGATTCACCCCCGGTCACTCGCTGACCGGCGGAATCCACGGGCTCAGCGCCGATTTCACGCTGTGGACCGCCTGGCTGGGACCGTTCACCGGCGTGATCAGCCATCCCGAGGTCACCCCGGTGGCCCCGGGAGCGACCAGCGTCCGCGCCGCCATCCGCCCCGCCCAGGCCGTCAACCGTCAGGTGTCGCGCGGCACCGATCTGCTGGCGAACCGCCCGCGCGGACCGCTCGCGGCCATGACCGTGACGAAAGAGACCGTGTGACAACCCCCTACCCAGCGAGGCGATCATGAGTGAAACCCTGCAACACGTCGAGCAGATGGTCGACGAGAATCCGCGCGTCGATGTCACCGAGACCTTCGAGGAATGGCGAGAACTGCTGAGCGGGTTGCGATCCCGGATCGCGGAGCGCTTCGAGCTCACCCGCGATCCCAGCACCGCCGATCTGGACTCCTACGGCGATCCGGCCACCGGCCCGGCCGGTAGCCTGGCCGCGTACTCCGGGCCGGAGATCGACTGGCTGGTGCACTCCTGGATCGGTGATCCGCGTACCGGTTTCGTGAATCTGCACCTGACCGCATGGCTCGGACCGCAGGTGCGCGCGCCGCATCTTGGTTCGGCATTGCTGCTCTGGCCCGAAGGCTGGTTCTACGTCGATGCCATCCCGCGCGGCGACCTCGTCGGTGACGGCGCGTACTACGACAGCTATTACGCGCCGAACGATCCGGCCTGGCTGGCGTTCAAGGAAGAACATCGGGACTTCACCTGGTTCACCAGCCGCACCGGCTTCATCCGGGCCAGCCTCTCCCCCACCGCCTACTGCTATTCGTTCCCGCCGACTCGCCCCAACCTCGACACCGTCGCCGAATTGCTCACCGCGCGTGTGGATCAATGGCTGGGCTGGGTCGCCGAGGCCGAGCCGGTGCCCGGTCCCGAGCGCGCCGCACTCGCCGCACGTGATCTCGCGGTGCGCCGCAATATCGCCGAGCGTGATCCGGCGAACGTGATGGGCGAACGGCTCTTCGGTCCCGAACTCACCCAGCGGCTGGTTCGCGCCCTGTGGGGCGGCGATCGCGAACTACCACGTCCTCAGCTGTGACTCGTTTCCCGGAAGGCAGGGCCGCATGCGCCTGATCCGATCCCTGTGGTGGTCCGTCCGCACCGACGGCGAACCGCCCTTCGACACCGCACATCTCAAGGTGTACTACCCCGCCGTGGCCGGCGGCGGCGATGCCGAACGGCTGACCGGCGTCTTCGCGCCCGACCCGGTGGCCGCGCCCTACCCGGTGGTCGTATTCCTGTCCGGAGTGAACGTAGGCCAGGATGCCTATCGCCGCTTCGCGACCGCGGTCGCCGAGCACGGCTTCGTCGTGGTCACGATGGACCGCGTCGCCGAATTGTTCGGCGGCCAAAAGGGATTGACGCCCGGCGTGGACCTCGATGCCGCTCGCCCGGACGCCTACGGCACCCGTCCCACCTGCCCCACCATCGGCGCGGTGCTCGATGCGCTGGCCGAATTGAACGAGCTGCCGCCACTGCGAGGCGCCCTTGATCTGGACCGCGTCGCCCTCGGCGGACACTCCGCCGGCGGGACCGTGGCATTGCAGTCGGCGCGCTTCTTCCCTTCCGTCTCAGCGGTTTTCGCATGGGGCGCGCACACCATGGTGGCGACCATGCTGGGCTGGGAGCCGGGCACCGTGCTGCCCGCCCAGGTGAGCTGCCCGGTGCTACTGGGGGTCGGCACCAATGACGGTGTCATTCAGGGCAGCGCCGACCGCTACGGCGAAGACGGCACGAACCGGCCCGACCCGGTGCGCCGCACCTTCACCGAGGCGTTGCCCGAGGGCGAGCATCTGCTGGCGGTAGTGCGGGGAGCCAATCATTTCGGCATCGCCGACGCCGACCCGACCGCGGCGCGGGCCTTCCTCGACGGACCCGGCGACACCGATGCGCTGCCGCCTTTCGCCCGTCTCACCTCGGCCTTCCTGCGCACCCACCTGTGCGGCGATGCCGCGGCCAAAGCGCAGCTGGCCCAGCCCGATACCGGGCCGGACGAGTCCGATGCCGTCATCCGGCTGATCCGGCGATAGGAGTAACCGAACGATGTTGAAGAACTTCTGGTACGCGGTCGAATTCGCGGACCGGGTGACGCGGGAGCCGCGCCGGGTGACCTGCCTGGGCCAGGACTTCGTGCTGTACCGCACCGAAGCCGGTGCGGCCGTGTGCCTTTCGGACCTGTGCGTGCATCGCGGCGGCGCGCTCTCGATGGGCAAGGTCACCGGTGACTGCATCACCTGCCCGTACCACGGCTGGCAGTACGACTCCGAGGGCAAATGCGTGAAGATCCCGGCCAATGCCGAGGAGCGCAAGATCCCGCGCAAGGCCCGGGTGGATGCCTACCCGACGCTGGAACGGCACGGCATGATCTGGGCCTTCCTGGGTGATCTGCCCGAAGCCGAACGGCCGCCGATCCCCGAGATCCCGCAGTGGGACGACCCCGCTTTCCGGGCCGTACAGGTCGATATGGTGATCGACGCCAACTACGAGCGCACCTTCGAGAACGTGGTCGATGCCTCACACACCCCGTTCGTGCACGGCACCGCCTTCGGCAATCCGGACAAGCCGGAGATCCCCGATTTCCGGGTGCGGCAGACGGATTGGTCGGCCGAGGCCGATATCCAGCTCAGCCCGCCGCCGCCCAAGGGATTGTGGGGGCTGCTCGCGCGGCGGCGACCGCATGCCGAGTATGTCACCGTCACCAATGCCTGGTATCTGCCCAATATCGTGAAGCTGCACGTGCGGCTGCCGATCGGCGACCTGATCCTCTACGACTTCAATATTCCGCTGTCGCAGGACAAGACGCTGGTCAAGATTCTGGGCTTCCGCAACTTCTTCACCGGCGCCTGGGCGGACGGCAACGCGCGCAAGCGAATCGAGAAGATCCTGTTGCAGGACCGGCCGGTGGTGGAGTCTCAGCGCCCCGAGCTGCTGCCCTTCGACCTCTCCGACGAGTTGCATGTGCGCAGTGACGGACTCCAGGTCGCCTATCGGCGGCGGCGGCTCGAACTCGTGAAACAGGGCTGGTGGGTCGGGGGCGACGACATCGTCACCGGTGACGCTCCGCGGCGCACCGCCACCGTCATCGCCTCGCCCGCCCGTCGCGACAATCCCGAACTGGCCAGTGCCTGGGTGCACAAGGCCCGCACCGGAGGCAATGACCTATGAGCACAATCGAATCGACCGGCGCGAGCAGCCTACCCGCCGCGCTCAGCACGCGCACTCTCACCGCCTTGAGCTCCGCGCTCGACCTGGACACCGTGGAGGATGTGGCGCTGACCAGTCCGATGTCTCCGGAGCCGGTGGGGCGGCTGCGGGTGCTGCGCGGCGGTCCGATCGACAAGGCGGTGACCGTGAATCTGGTGTTGCCGCCCATCGGGCTGGACAGCCATATGATCTTCGCCTTCACCGGAAGTGATTCCGCCGTACCGCATTTCACGCTGGACTCGGTGTACGGCGGCGACTACTACGCCATGCATCTGGACCTGATTCCGCGCGCCGATCTGGCCGTGCACCTCGAGTACCTCGATGCCGCCTATCTGCCGCTGACCGCGCTGCTCGAGGACGCCTGGCGGATCGAGGGCGTCTCCCCTGCCGGCATCGGGCCGCGGCAGCGGGCGCTGATGTCGCCGTGGATGCTGGTGTGCCGGGCCGGGGCCGACGCCTTCACCGCCCTGACCGCGACCGTGGACGCCTACCTCGAGCACTGGCTCACGCTGGTGGAGAAGGGGGTTCCGGCGATCGAGGGGGATCTCGCGGCGCGGGATCGCGCCAACCGCGCGAACCTGTTCAGCCCGGCGGTCGATCCGGTGTGGGCGCAGGTGACCCGGTTGCTCGGGGCCGAACAGTCCGAGCGGGTGCGCGGGGAGCTGGTCGCGTGAGCGCCCCGAGCGAGTTCCAGCAGCGGATCGCCGGCGAATGGGTCGGGCGTCCTTCGCTCTTCGACGCACAGGGCACCTGGCGCGGTTTCGAGGACATCCGCCGATCCTCGGTCTTCGCCGACGGCACCACCACCTATTACATGGACGGCGGACTGACCGGCGGCGGTGACCTGGCGGGCCGCTTCGCGCTGGGTGCGCCGTTCGCCTTCGGCGTGCGCGACTCGGACGCGGACCGGATCTACACCGGGCCGGACTTCTTCGGATCCGGGCAGCCCTACGGAGGATTCGTCGACGCCAACTATTACGGGCCCGGCTGGCAGGTGTCACTGAATACCTGGAATCAGACCCTCGGCGACACCCAGGTGTATTCGTCGGTGCTGTACCAGGGGCCGGCCATGGTCGGGGTGTTCAACGGTGTCTACACCCGCGATCCGGAGCTCGTAGACGAGCGTATTGCCAGCGAAACACGCTGTGGAGCGGTTGTTTTCACCGTTCCGACCAAAGACAAGAGTCGCTACGCCGGAGACCTGGAGCTGTGGTCGGCCGGTCAGCAGCCGCTGGGTAGCCTGCGCATGGAGCTGGAGATCGATCCGGTCGGGCTGCTTGTCGCCGAACATCAGCTGGTCATGTCGGGGCCGATGGAATCACGCTCGCGGATCACGGTGCGCCGCGACGGTGTGCGTTCCTTCCATGAGGGGCCTGACGTCTGGGGCAATGGAAACTCTTACGGACGGGCTAATTTCGTACGCTTGCACACCGCCGACGGCCGCCGCCTGATCGGCCGGGAATTCATGATGGACGCCGAACCCGGCATGGGTGCGGGGACCCGCCTCGCCGTCGTCTACCAGATGTTCGACCACAACACCTTGACCGCGGTCATGCACGGCGTACTGGAGCGGGCATGAGCACCGTCGTGCTGACCGGCGGGACCCGCGGCATCGGGCTCGGGATGGCGCGGGCACTGCTCGCGAACGGACATCGGGTCGCCCTGTGCGGCACCGACGCGGAGCGGGTGGCGAAGGTGCGGGCCGAACTCACCGGCGAGGTGCTGGTGATGACCGCCGACGTCACCGATCGCGCACAGCTGCAACAGCTCTGGGACGACACCGCCGGCAGGTTCGGGACCGTCGACGTCTGGATCAACAATGCGGGCATCTCCCACGACCGGAAACCCCTGTGGGAGTTGCCGGTCGCCACGGCGCGGCAGGTGCTCGACACCAATCTGCTCGGGGTGCTCAATGGTTCGGCGGTCGCCATCGCCGCCATGAAGGCAGCCGGGGGTGGGCACGTCTGGAATATGGAGGGCCTGGGCAGCGACGGCCGCACCGTCCCCGGACTGAGCACCTACGGGGCCAGCAAGAGGGCCGTCACCTACCTGACCCGGGCTCTCGCAAAAGAGGTGCCGGCGGGAGTCTCGGTCGGTCTGCTCAGCCCCGGCATGGTGACCACCGATCTGCTCACCCACGGTTACTACGACCCGGCCGAATTGGCGAAGGCGCGCAGGGTGTTCGACATTCTCGCCGACCGCGTCGACACGGTCGCGCCGTGGCTGGCCGAGTGCGCCGTCACCCGCACCCGCAATGGCGCGCATGTGCGCTGGCTGACCGCCCCCAAGGTGATCGGCCGGTTCGCCGCCGCACCATTCCGCAAACGACACCCATTCACCGAATGAGCACCTACGACTATCCGGTCTCGCTGGCGGTCGAGGACTTCGCCCCGGTGCTGTTCACCACCGCCGGAGTGTTGTTGCTCTCTCGGATCCTCACCCCTGCGCGCGCCGTGCCCGCCGCAGCGCTGATCGGCGCGGGCGGATCCGCCAAGGCCACCGCCAAACTGATCGCCGCCACCGGTGGTCCCGACCTGCCGTGGTTGCGCGACCTGCTTTTTCCGCTGCTGTCGCTCGGCTTCGGGCTGCTGTGCCTGGCATTGGGCCGGCAACGCACCGGCGAGACACCGCGCTGGATGCTGCTGCTCGTCCCCGGACTGATCATGCTCTGCGGCCTGGGCGCGATCCTGGCCGCCGACCCGATCCCCCTGCTGGTGAGCACCACGGTCTTCGCCACCATCGCCGGAGTACACCTGATCGCCCTGGCCCGCGCCCGCGGCGACACCGCAACCGCCGCCCTGTTCGGCACCCAGCTGCTGGTGTTCTTCATTCTCGGCCCGCTCGCTTCGAGACCCGACCAGACGGTCGCGCTGCAATGGGTCGAGCAACTGTGCAACACCGCCGCCCAAGCCGCCTTCCTGCTCGCCGCCTGGCGACTCCCGCGCGCGCCCGCGCCAGCGCCCGCCGACCCCGACAAGGAGATGATCCGATGACCGACGCCCTCGGCTGGCGCCGCAAATTCGGCGTGATCGCCCCCTCCACCAACACCATCGTCGAACCCGACTTCTACCGCATGACCGTCCCCGGCGTGACAGCCCACTTCAGCCGCATCCACATTCGCGACCAGAACATGAGCGACGACGCCGGCATGGACCGCCTGCTGACCCAGATCCGCGCCGAGATAGTCGCCGCCTGCGAACGCGTCCTCACCTGCGAACCCGACTACATGGTCATGGGCATGTCCGCCGAAACCTTCTGGGGCGGAATCGAAGGCAACCGCCAATTCGTCCAGCAAATCCACGACGTCACCGGCCTACAGGTCGCCACCGGCGCCGAAGCCTGCCGCCGAGCCCTGACCCTCTACAACGCCAAACGTATCGGCGTAATAACCCCCTACCAGCCCATCGGCGACGAGAATGTGATCCGGTTCTTCGGCGAACTCGGCTTCGACGTCAAGTCCATCAAGGGATTACGCTGTCCCACCGCGGTTTCCATCGCCCACGTCACCGAGGACGAACTCCGCGCCGGACTACGCGAAGTCGACGGCGACGACATCGACGCCCTCATCCAATGCGGCACCAACCTCTCGATGGTTCGCCTCGCCGACGAAGCCGAACGCTGGCTCGGCAAACCCGTAATCGCCATCAACGCGGCCACCTGGTGGATGGCCTTACGCGACAACGGAATCGACGACCGAATCCAGGGCGCCGGCGCACTGTTGCGCGACTATTAGTCAGGCTGGATCCAGTCCAGGCTCTGCCCGTGGGCGCCGGCGTAAGCCAGCGGAATCCCGTCGAGCGCGACGACGAACCGGCCGGGCGTCTCGTGTGCGGGCAGCGGCAGTCGGTCCGCGATCGAGTCGATGACACCGCAGCCTTCGTTGGATATCCAGTGGCAGGGCAGGGCGCGGACTGTTCGTTCGAAACGTTCACGCTCTCGGACGCTCAGGTATGCGAGCACGGCACTGTGGAAAACCACCACCGTCGCATCAGCGGGTGCAGCTGAAACCAGTTCTGCCACAGTCTCGTTCAGATCGCCGGTCACGATCCGCGCGGGCTCGGTCTTCGCGATCGTCACCGCTGCGCGAAGTCGTTGCAGTCGTTCGGGTTGTCCGGGCCAGACCAGGTGCTCCAGCCATCGCATCTGGTCGGCGTCGGTGACATCGAGGGGGTTCAGGTCCACGCCCGCACGCCACACCACCTCGGGTAGACGATCCGGAATCGGCGGCTTGCCCGAAGTGGCGCACCGCAACCGGACGTCGGAGACACCACCGGCGGGATCGAGTGGGGTGCGCTCGTCGTAGTGGTAGCCGAATCGATCCGGATACAGGCACAATCCAGCCGACGCACCGACCTCGATCAAGGCCAGCGGGCCGGGAAGCTGCGCGAGCACCGGCAGCAGTACCGCGGCACGGCCTACCTCGTTGGTTTGCGTCCGGCGCGCCATGATCACGTGCGACAGCGCATCCCAGTGCCGTGTCACCCATATCCGGAAGTCGGGGAACGACACCTCACCCACCCCGAGGAAGCGTGCGGCCGTGAACACCAGGTTCGGTTGCCGTTTCTCCGGTGGCAAGCCATCGATCAGCGACAACAGCCCCGGATCCGCGGCAATCCCCAACGCCCACAATTCATAACACTCTGAATTGCCTCGAGCCTCGAACTCCGCGAACCGCCGATACCACCCGCTCGTCATCTCCCCATCCACACCAACCTTCCTACCGGCCACGCGCGCCGTCGGCCACCCAGCCGATCATCGGAATTTGATTCGCGGATCACGGCGGGTCGGTGTGGGCTTTTCCGTCGCCGAGGAGGCGTTGGGCGTGGCGGATGACCGCTAGATCCACCATGCGGCCTTCCGGGTCGAGGACTACTCCCCCGTTTGCCGCTTCGAAAAGGTTTACGACATTCTGTGCCCGTTCCAGGTCTGCTGCGGTGGGGGTGAATACCTTGTTGACGATCGGGACCTGGGCGGGGTGGATGCAGGAGCGGCCTCGGAAGCCCAGGCGGGACAGCGCCAGTGTCGATGCTCGCAGGGCGTCCAGGTCACGGTAGTCGGTGCGGGCGGGGCCCAGTGGGGGTACGATGCCCGCGGCGGCGGACGCGAGCACGATTTGGCTTCGGAGGAACAGGAGTTCTCGTTCGTCGGCCGCGGGGGTGATGGCTAGTTCGGCGCGCAGGTCCGCCTCGCCCACCTGGAGGCGGAGGACTCGCGGTGCGGCGGCTATCTCGCGGGCGGCGAATACCGCTGACGCGCTTTCCAAGAGCGGGCAGAGCCGGATCTCGGCGGCCGGTGGGCCGGCTTTGTCGAGTAATGCGCTCGCCGCGGTGATCTGTTGTGCCGATTCGGTTTTGGCGAGGCAGATGGCGGCCGTGGCCGGTAGGGCGACCGCACGCAGGTCCTCGTATCCCAGCTCGCCGGCGTTCACTCGGACCCATAGGCGGCGGCCGGCGGGTGCGGCTTCGCGCAGCCACGTCGCGACCGTGGCGCGGGCGGTTTCCTTCTCGGGCGGTGGGACCGAATCCTCGAGGTCGAGCAGGATCACATCGGCCGGGCCTTCGACGGCCTTGTCGAACAGTTCCGGTTTGTTGCCCGGTACGTACAGGGCCGAGCGGGCGATCCGTTCCCCCATCAATGCTCCCGCAGCAGCGAGCCCGCATGATCCACGCGATCATCGAAACCGTGCTCGCGCAACGCATTCCACAGGGTCGCCGCGTTGATCGCGATCACCGGTTTGCCGAGTTCACCTTCCAGCCGGTCGGCCGGCGCCACGAACGAGAGGTTCGTGCCGACCTGCACGATGGCCTCCACACCGGGGCCGTCGATCTCGGCCACCACCTCACGCAGGCGGGCGTCATCGACCTTGGCGATGTCCATCGCGGTCGGGCAACGCAGACCGGTGATGGCCGCGACATCGAATCCGGCCTCGGTGAAGAAGCGGCCGACCTCCTTGTCCGCGATCGGCTGATAGGGCGAGAAGACCGCGATCCGGCGGCAACCCAGTTCACGCAAGGCCGCGCGGCAGGAACTGGCACCCGTGGTCACCGGCAGCCCCGTGCGCTCCCGCAGGCGTCGTTCGAACGCGGCGTTGCCTTCGACTCCGCCCCAGAAGGTTTCGGCGGACATGCCCATGACCATGCGATCCGGTTCGGCGGTGAGCACGTCGCGTACCGCGGTGTCGATGGAGGCGCGGATCTGACCGAGCAGAGCCTGGAAGTCCGCATCGTCGCCCATCACCGGGTTCGGGATGTACATCGAGCCGGCCCGGAAGGCGATGCCGGGCAGGCCGGTCCGCCAATAGTCGTGTTCGACAACGGTATTGGTACTGGGCACGATCACGCCGAAGACGGCGCGGGGTCCGACGGCATTGGTCATTCGTTGATCCTCGGTGGCACAGGGTAATTCGATGCGATACAGGTCAGGAACCGACGCGGGCAAGGAAGTCGTCGACGGCGCGCTGGGCGCGCTCGCGGTCGGCGGGCCGGTCCAGCAGCAGGGCATCGACCAGCAGTGGTGAAACGATCGCCATGACAGCCTCTTCCACGCGATCCGCGCCGGTCACTCCGATGGCTCGCACCGCACGGTGGAACGGGGCCAGCAGGTCCATCACATAGCGATGCCGTAGCTCCACGCAGCCGGGATCGCCGGCCGATGCGGTGACCAAGGCTTGCAGGAAGGCCGCGACCGGCTTGTCCCGCAACCGATCACAGAGCAGATCCACCTCGGCGTGCAGGTCCGCGACCGGATCGCCGGAGGGGCGCGCGGGCGGGTGCGGCGCGACGTCGATCAGGGCCGACAGGAACGCGCGCGGTGTCGGCCAATGCCGGTAGATGGTGGTGCGCGCGACGCCCGTAATGAGGTGCAGCCGTTGCGGAGTCAGCGCGGTGGCGCCTTCGGTGAGCAGCACCTCCAGGGCCGCGGTCAGGACCACTGCTTCGGTCTCGGTCGACGGGCCGGCGGGGCGTCCAGGGCGGGTCACGAAGTAAACAATACAACTTGTTTCGGTTATTAGTAAGCGGTACATTTTGCAGCGGAAATACTTGCTCCTCGTAGGAGAACCTCATGCGTCCACACGTAGAACTCATCGACGAAAAAGACCTGATCTGGCATCTCGCCGAGTTCCAGAACGCCACCGGCACAGCCGAACAGCGCAATCTCAGCTACGACGAAGAAGACGGCTCCGCATCGCTCAAGGTGCGTTTCACCAGCGACTGGACCCGGCCCGCCGGTGTGCATCGCGCCGAGACGGAGTGGTTCGTGCTGGAGGGCCGGGTGACCGTCGGCGACACCGAACTCGGGCCCGAGGGCTTCTGGATGGCGCCCGCCGGGGTCTGGACGCCGGCGATCAGCGTGGCCGCGGGCACGGAGATCCTGCTCTTCCGGGAACGCGGCGACTGGGGCTTCGATCTCGCCGACGCGGATCGCGAATTCGTCCGTCCCGACCAGAAACTGGTGATCCTGGATTCGGCGGCGATGCCGTGGATCGATGTCAAGGACGGCAGCCCGATGCGCTTCGATCTGGGCGGCACACCCGTGCCGGGGCTCTACATCAAACTGCTGCACCGCGATGAGAAGACCGGTTTCTACACCCGGCTGATCAAGGCCAAGCCCGGCTGGCGGGAGGAACCGCTCGCCCATCACCCCTGTAGCGAGGAGGCGTACTGCCTGGACGGCGGCTTCGACTACAACTACGGAAAGATGTGGCCCGGAACGTATTTCTGGCGCCCCAAGGGCATCCGGCACGGCGACTTCACCGCCGACGCCGAGCGCGGTTGCAGCTGGATCGTCCGCTCCGATGCCGACCTCGTCGACTGGTACACCGACAATGCCAAGATCGTGATGACCGGTGACGCCACCAATTGGGGTCCGGACTTCCCGCAGAGCATGTCGCCGCGATTCATCGAGCCGGTACGCTCGCGGTCGATCGGGCCTTGGACCGACCCCACCTACCAATAGCCGAACATGCACCGGCGTCCGGAGTTTCGCCGACGCCGGCACCGGCGCGGGACCTGATCGGGCGTTCGGCTTGACAGGTCCTCGCCGATGCCCCCTAATGATCTCCCAACAAAAGAAACGTCGTTCCATCAAGGGAAACAGACGTATTCGTAGCGGGAGTCCCCATGTTCTACCGAAGCCCGGTCCGCGCCCTCGCGGCGGCCCTGCTCTCCGCCACCCTGCTCACCAGCGCGACCGCCGCGGCCACCACCGAACTCAGCGGGTCCGTCAGTATCCCCTGCGCCGGGACCACGCTCACGCAGGATGCCAATTGGTATGTGCCGGAGGGCGATCCGATCGGGCTGGTATGGATTCAGCACGGATTCGCGCGCACCAACGCCAATGTCGCGGCCCTGGCCACGGCCTTCGCCGACGCCGGATACCTCGTCTTCACCCCGAGCCTGCCGTTTCTGAACCTCTCCGGCTGCACCCTCCAGAACCTCGGCGACAACACCGCGTTCCTGCGCGAGGTAGCCACGTTGTTCGACACGCCCTCCGGCGGTCCGCTGGCGGCCGGCCTCGCCGACGCGGCGCGACTGGCACAACGGCCGATTCCCCGGCTGCCGCACGATCTCGTCTTCATCGGGCACTCCGCGGGCGCGGAAGCCGTCCTCTATGTCGCAGAGCAACTCCGCACCCTGCATCCCGACACCTGGCCCGCGCTCAAGGGCGTGATCCTGCTCGATCCGGTCCGCTCCTTCCTCGGCGACAATATGGATCGCGCACTGTCGGGCCTGGACACCACCTCGCTACCGGTGCTGACAGTGTCGGCCCCCGCCTCGATGTGCAACAGTTTCGGACTCGGCACCCTGACCGTGCGCAACCGCCTGCATCGCGCTTTCGTCGGCGTCGAGCTACTCACGGGTGTGCACACCGACGCCGAGGGCACCAGCTCCGATACGGTGGGCGAACTGCTGTGTGGCGTTCCGGCACAGACGAATTCGACGACGCTGAGCGCACTGGCGCTCGCGTGGGCCCGCGATTTCGTCACGGGTGCGATCACCGCGGACGACTACCCCGACGCGACCGGCGGCAATCTCGTGGCCGCCCCGGCCGCTCGCATCCTCACCGGCTCCTGAATCCCACCCGGGGCTTACCGTCCCAGACCGTACGGCCGGAATAGAATCCGTTATGGGCATCGAACGGTCGGCCGTTGTTCCCGCACCTCTCGCCGAGGTCTTCGACTGGTATGCGCGCCCCGGCGCGTTCACCCGGCTCACCCCGCCGTGGCAGCCGATATCGCTGATCGAGGAGACCGATTCGCTGGCCGGCGGACGCGCCGTGCTCGGCTTGCCCGGCGGATTGCGCTGGGTCGCCCGCCACGACCCCGCCCGCTACGAACCACCGCATCGTTTCGTCGACGAAATCGCCCGCGACGGCCTCGCCTCCATCCCGGCGGCGCTGGCGGTGCGCTGGCGGCACACCCACGAGTTCCAAGCCGTCGACGCCGAACACACCCGCGTCATCGATCGGGTCGAAACCCCGATTCCCGCGGCGATGCTCGCCGCCACCTTCGACTACCGCTACCGCCAGCTCACCGATGACCTGGCCGCACACCGGCGCGCCGCCCAGCACGGCCTAGCCCCGTCGGTCATCGCGGTCACCGGCGCCACCGGCCTGGTCGGCTCCGCCCTGACCGCATTCCTCAGCACCGGCGGTCACACCGTCGTGCGCCTGGTCCGCCACACCCCACGCAATAGTGGTGAACGCCAATGGAATCCGGCCGCTCCGGACCACGACCTGCTCACCGGCGTAGATGCCGTCATCCACCTGGCCGGCGCATCGATCGCGGGCCGGTTCACCGACAAGCACCGCCGCGAGATCGCCGACAGCCGCATCACCCCCACCCGGAAACTGGCCGAACTCGCCGCCCAAACCGGCATCTCCACCTTCGTCAGCGCCTCCGCGATCGGCTTCTACGGCTACGACCGCGGCGACACCGTCCTCACCGAAGCCGGCGAACGCGGCGACGGCTTCCTCGCCGAAGTGGTAACCGACTGGGAAGAAGCCACCCGCCCCGCCGCCGAGAGCGGAGTCCGAGTAGTGAAGATCCGCACCGGCATAGTCCAATCCCCCCGAGGCGGCACCCTGCGCCTGATGCGCCCCCTGTTCGCCCTCGGCCTCGGCGGCCGCATCGGCGACGGCCACCAATGGCTCTCCTGGATAGCCATCGACGACCTCATCGACATCTATCACCGCGCACTCTGGGACGAAACCCTTTCCGGCCCGGTCAATGCCGTCGCACCGAACGCGGTACGCAACAGCGAATACACCGCCACGCTGGCGACCACACTGCATCGCCCCGCCCTGCTCCCGGTACCGAGCTTCGCCCCGGCTCTACTCCTGGGTTCCCAAGGCGCACGTGAACTCGCCAACGCCAGCCAGCATGTCGCCCCCACCCGGCTCCTCGCCGCCGAACATCGTTTCCGCACAACGGATCTCGACGCCGCCCTACGCCACCTGCTCGGTGGTTCGCCCGGCGACTGAAGTTCGAGCACCGCCGGATGTTCAGGCCAGCAGTCGGCGGGTGCCGCCTTCCAGCTGCTCCGCCACCTCCGCGTAGGGCAGGTATCCCATGCCCGCCTGCAACATCGCGCCGTAGTACAGCAATTCGAGGTAGGACAGATTCTCGGCGTTCTCCGGCCCGACCGCCTCGAGCAGGCGGGAGCGGAGTTCACTGCCGATCCGCAGCCGCAGATGCGCGACATCCGGATCGCCGCCGAGCAGGGCCTGGCCGATCGCGGCGGCCAGCGCCGGTTCGTCCGCCACCAGCACGGCGGCCTGCCGCAATACGGCGATGGCACGGGTCGCGGCATCCCCGTCGGGCAGTTCCACCGGCGGCATACCGGCCAACCGACGCCAGTACACCTCGGCGATGACGTGTTCTTTGGAGGAGAAGTAGGTGTACGCGGTCGCCGTACCGATCCCGGCCTCGGCGGCGATCAAACGTATCGTCGTACCCGCGAAACCCTCACGGCCCAATACCGTGACCGCCGCCTTGGTCAACCGGTCGACCGTCTCGGCTTGCTTGCCGGTCAAGCGGCGGCGGGTGGCTTCCATATTGTTCGTAGCAGGTATGGACATATGTCCGAATGTACTGCCGACAGCTGTCCGGAACAATTCCCGGTGCGATGCCGCGGCGGCGTGTCATCGGATCACCCGACCGAGTTCATCACCCGATGGTCGGGGTCGCGACCACCGGCGCATTCCCTGGCCCAGCGGTAGTCGGGCTTGCCGCTGGGTGACCGGGTCACGGTTTCACTCACCCACACCAAACGCGGGACCTTGTACCCGGCCAGATGCGCCCGGACGTGCGTGGTGAGCGATTCGAAATCGAGCTCGGCACCGTCCGACAGCGATACGACCGCCGCGACCTGCTGGCCCCAGCGCTCGTGCGGCACACCGATCACCACGGCGTCGAATACCGCGGAGTGCGCTTTCAGGACGCTCTCGACCTCCTCGACGAACACCTTCTCGCCACCGGTATTGATGACCATATTGCCGCGGCCGATCAGGGTGATCGAGCCGTCGCTCTCGACCCGCGCGCGGTCGTCGGTCACCACCATCCGGGCACCGTCGACGGTTTTGAACAACCGCCGCGACTTCTCCTCATCCTTGTAGTAGCCCAGGGGCACCGAGCCCCGCTTGGCCAGCCAGCCGACTTCACCGGCGGCGACCGGCCGGCCGGATTCGTCGACCACGACGGCTCCCCTGCCGGTCTGCACGCGCGGCCCGCGGCCGGGGTCGTCGTCCTTGGTCGCGAATCCGATGCCGCCGAAACCGGTTTCGGAGGATCCGATGGAGTCGGAGACGATCGCGGACGGAAAGTGTTCGAGCAGTTGGTTCTTCATTGTCTGCGACAGCAGTGCCGCACCGGAGGCGATCACCAGCAGCGACGACGCGTCGGGGCGGGTATCGAGATAGGCGTCGAGCAGCGGGCGGGCCATGGCGTCACCAGTGATCACCATGACCGCGGGCCGGACCCGTTCGATCGTCGCCCAGATGGCGGCCGGGTCGAACCGGGATTCGTAGACGAGGGTATTGCCGCTCCACAACGCGTTGAACGTGGGCATCATGGCGGCGGCGTGAATCAGCGGCGGCAGGATCAGCCAGCGGCTCGGTTCGGTCTGCGCGCCCACACGCGACTGCTGGTACTCGTCGGGGACGGGTTCTCCGGTGTAGAAGTCGATGCCGCCGCCGAGGACGCGCCACATGTCCTCCTGCCGCCAGAGGACGCCCTTGGGCTGACCCGTGGTGCCGCCGGTGTACATGATGAACAGGTCGTCGGCGCTGCGCTCCCCCACCGGTCTGGTGACGGTGTCCGACAGGATCGTTTCGTACTGTGCCGCAGTGGTTTCGGGGTGATCGCCGCCGAGGTCGTCCGCGACCACAATGCTATTGCGAACCCGCGGCGACCGGGTCAGCGCCTGCTCGACCGCGCCGGTATAGCTGCGATGGAACACCAGGGTGTGGACATCGGCGTTGTCGTAGAGGTAGGCGAGTTCCTCGGCACCGTAGCGGTAGTTGATATTGATCGGGACCGCCCGCACTTTGAAGCAGGCGATCAGCGTCTCCATCGTCTCGATGCTGTTGTGCATCTGGAAGCCGACGTGGACGCCGGGGCCGACACCGATCGAGAGCAGGTGGTGGGCAAGGCGATTGGCTCGGATATCGAGTTCGCGGTAGGTGATTTGCCGATCGCGGTGGATCAGCGCGATGCGTTCGGGCACGGCGTCGACCGCGTGCTCGAACAGGTCAGCGAAATTACACGCCATGGGCAGTTCATCTTTCGGGAAGGCGGTCAGACCACGGTCAGCGGAAGCGGAATGCCCCGGTCGGTGAATTGGAAGTCGGATCCGGTGCTGAATCGGGTGATCGCCACCTCACCCATTTCGGCGAAAGGCTGATCCGCCAGCAGGAAGCCCACCGCGAGTTCGTCATCGGTGTCGGCGACCACGTGGGCGACGTAGCGTGGATTCACCCCGCGTGCCATGGCCTCGAGCGGCGTCAGGTGCGTGGCGTCGATCAGCGACGGCCACACGCCATCGGTCATCGCACCGCTCTGCTTGGGGAGGCGCACCCGCACCCCGATCGGCGCGTGGTCCACTCGAACCCCGGTGTAACCCAGCGGATTCCATGCCGGATGCAGCCGCAGCACTCGAGCCAGTGCGGCATCGTCGGTGCCGAGTCCCAGCGCCAGGCGCAGCCGTTCGGCGGTCAGTCCCGCGATCCCGGCGAACTGTTTGCGGCCGATGTCCGCGGCGGTGGCGGCATCGGTACGGGCCCGCACCGCGATGAGGAAGCCGAGGCTGAGCAGATGGTGCTGGAGACACACCTCGTCGGCCATGCGGATCAGCGCCGACCGCGAGAAGTCACCGAAGCGCAGATCGCTGAGCAGCGGACCGGAATAGTCGGCATAACCGGGGTCGGTCGCGTCGACCGGATCCAGCACCAGTTGTGCGGCACGGGATTCCGCGACCGTGTCGAAGTTGTCCGGCACCGGCGGCGGGATATGCGAGTCGTCGATGACGACCGTCCACGCGCAGACCGGATGCCGGTCAGCGGGCACCCGCGGCGGCCGGTGGATGGGCCGCACCTGGGCGCGCGGATTGGTGGCCAGCGCGGTCGCATCGAAGGTGGGGTCTTCGATGTCGTGGCACATCGACCGCACGAACTCCTCACCCATCGGCTCCACATCCGCCAGCGCCCCACAGTGATCGAGCCAGAACTCGCCGTGGTCGTGGTCGGTCACCCGGTAGCGGAAATCCATGAACTGCGGCGGTGCGCCGATATCGAGTTGCAGCCCTTTGAAGATCGTCTCGACGCTGTCGCCGGTGAATCCGAGCGCCCGCTGCATGCGCCGGGTGTACACCGGGCTGGCCACCTGCCACTCCTCGATGGCGATGGCGGCCATGCCCCCGCGGCCGAAAGCGGCGATGCTGTGCGCCATTCCGGAGCGATCGATCAGATGCCCGCTCAACAACAGTTCGGGCACCAGGATCGCCAACTGCGCACGCGTCGATTCGGCGTAGGCACTTGCCGATTCGGTCACCACAGCACCACCGGCGCCGTGCCGATCGGATACCAGCCGGGCAGTTTCTCCCCCGAGGTGGCGCGCTGGATGCGCTTGTTCATGCCGGGCGACAACGCATCGGCGGTGATCATTTCGAGGAACAGCGCGCTGACGTTCCCGAAGTCGAAGAAGTCACGCTGCCACGACCATTGGAAATCGCCACCGTAGCGGAACCAGCTGCCGCCGATGCCGTGCGGGATGTAGTGGCTGCCGTCGGCCCGGGTCGCGTCGGCGACCTGCTTCCACAATCCGATCACATTGCCGCTGCGGTCGTCCACGACCACGTCCTGGTACGGGTACGTCCATCCTTCGAGGCCGTCCATCTCGACACCGAGGGCGATATCCCGGATCTCGTCGCGCCCGACCGCCATGAATTCCTGGGTGGGCCCGTAGTTCCAGCCGTAAGTGGCGTCCTCGGTGTAGAACTCGGCCAGCGGTTTCCAGTCACCGGCGGCTTCGCAGTCCTTGTTCGCCTGGAGCCAGCGTCGCACCATCTCGTCGAGTTCGGCCCGGTCGAAATCAGCCATGTTCGTGATCCTTTCGTCGGCGCGACCGTGGTCAGCGCGCATCGCCGTCGGTGATCGACAGCGCTTGGGTCGGGCAGTAGCGGACGGCGTCGGTGACCGCGGCGCGCGCCTCGGGGCCGGGGTTCGGGTCGAGAATCTCGACCTGGCCGCGGTTCGCGACGGCGAACACCCCGGGGGCTTCGGCGGCGCAGACGGCGTGGCCCTGGCACAGGTCCAGGTCGGCGATGATCTTCACGAGTCGCTCCGTGCCGCGACCCGCACGCGTGCTTCGGGCTGCACTTCGGTCAGCTGGATGTGCGCACCCCGCGGCGCGGAGACGACGGCGACGATGGCCGCCGCCAGATTCGCGGCCCGCAACATCTCGGGGTGACGCGCGAATCCCCATGCGGCCCAATCCTCGAGGACCGGGCCGATGATCTCGGGGGTGGTGTCCATGCCCATGCCGGTCAGGGTCGGTCCGGGACGGACCACCGAGGCGCGGACCCCGGTGCCCTCCAATTCCATCGCCAATTGGCGCGCCATGGCCTCCAACCCGGCTTTGGCCGCAGGGTAGGCCCCCGAACGCGGCCGGGGCGCGGTGGCGGTCTCGGAGCTGATGATGACGAAGTCACCGCGTTCGCGCTCGAGCATGCCGGGCAGGATGCGGTGCGCCAGGCGTTGCACGCCGACCAGGTGAACGTCGACCTGATCCCGGAATTGTTCGGCGGACAATTCGTGGATGAGGCCGAAAACCATATTGCCGGCGCCGGATACGAGGATCTCGGTGGGGCCGAAGGTGGCTTCGGCGGCCGTTACGAACTCGTCGACGGAAGCGGAATCGGTGACGTCGAGGCGGTGGGCGAGCGCTTCTCCCCCATTGTCGCGGATCTTCGCCGCCAGCATCTCGCACTGTTCGAGGCGCCGGGCGCCGAGCACCACGGGATGGCCGAGTTCGGCCAGGGCTTCGGCGGTGGCCGCGCCGATGCCCGACGATGCGCCGGAGACCAGCGCCGGTCGGCGGTCGGGATGGGGGGCGAAGCGGGCCATCAGGCTACCTCCGTGGTGATGGGCAACGCGGCGAAGCCGCGCACATTGGTCGAGTGCACTCGCACGATGCCGCTCTCCTCGAGCCGGTAATCGCGTACCCGAGCGGCGAATTCACGCAGCGCGATGGTGGCTTCGAGCCGCGCCAGGTGCGCGCCGAGGCAGAAGTGCACGCCCGCACCGAAACTGGCGAGGGCCCCCTTCTCGGCGCGATCGATGCGGAAGACGTCGGCATCGGGGAAGACATCGGAGTCGCGATTGGCCGATCCCATGAGCAGCAACACTTTCGCGCCCGCCGGGATGGTGCGGCCGTGCATCGAGATATCGGTGGTGGCACTGCGGGCCACGATCTGGCTGGAGGTGTCGAAGCGCAGCGTCTCCTCCACCCAGTCCGGCACCAGTTCCGGGTCCGCGACCACCTTGGCGTATTCGCCGGGCGTGCGCCCCGCCCAGTACAGGGCGTTGCCGAGCAGTTTCGTGGTGGTCTCGTTGCCGGCGACCACCATCAGGAACATGAAGCCGATGATTTCCTCGTCGGTGAGCCGATCGCCATCGATCTCGGCCTCCAGCAGCGCGGAGGTCAGGTCCTGCGTGGGTGCGACGCGACGCGCGGCGACCATCTCCGCGTAATAGGTGATCAGCCGCAGCGACGCGTCGATCGCACCCGGCGGCACGTCGAGCACCCCGTCCTCGCGGTGCACGACCAGGTCGGCCAGCCGGCGGATCTCGGCGCGATCGGGAACCGGCACGCCCATCAGTTCCGAGATCACGTCCATGGGCAGTTTCCCCGCGAAATCCTCGATCCAGTCGAAGGATTCGCGAGCCAGCGCCGGTTCGAGATGCTCACGGGTCAATTCCAGGATGCGCGTTTCCATCTCGGTGACCCGGCGCGGGGTGAAGCCCTTGAACACCAGCCGCCGCATGCGCAGGTGGCGCGGATCGTCCATGGCCAGGAACGACATGGTGCGATGCGCGTGCGGCCCCCAGGCCGCGGGGTCGAGCGAGACGCCGTTGGCGCTGGAAAGGCGCACGTGGTCACGGAATCCGGCGATCACGTCGGCGTGCCGGGACAGTGCCCAGAAGTCCAGTTCCGCGTTGTAGTACAGCGGAGCCACGGTGCGCAGCCGCTCGTAGGTCGGATACGGATCATCGTGAAATTCGTAGTCGTAGGGATCGAACGTGAAGGGCTCCAGGGAGGCCGAAGTCATCACGCGCACCTCGGATTCGATAGGCTGGACATGTGTCTGGACAGTATCACCGACAGCAGTCCAGAACAATGCCCGGCTATTTGGCCGGGAGTGCGTTCTGCAAGCCACCGACGTCGGTGATCTTCCAGTCGGCATTGCGGTCGAGGGTGAGCGAGTAGGTCACCGTGGTTTGCGCGCCGTCCGGGGTCTGCGCACTGGTCGACACCACGTTCAGATAGGCGTTCACCTTGTAGATGCCACCGGATTCGGACAGGACCGAGGCCGACAGCGGTGTGGCTTTGGAACTCCATTGCAGCGGCAGCAGGATCTGCTCGAGCTGTGCGCCCGTGGCGTCGAATTTGGCCGCGAGCTGCGGCGTGGTGCCATCCTTCAGCCGGGTGAGCCAGCCCTTGGTGTCCTTGTAGTCGATGGTGGACGCGCCGACCGCGTAGTTCGACGCGACCTGTTCCGCGTGCCGGGTGTCGGCGGCACGGGCATCGAACTCGGCGAGATCGGATTCGGCCGAGCGATACAGGAATCCGAGGACGCCCGTCGAGACGAGCAGCGCCGCGGTGCCGACCGTGGACAGCCGGATCGACACGCTGCGCGGATGATCCGCACGGGCGGCGGGGGCGGGGGCAGCGTCGGTGGTGACATTGTCGGTGGGAATTGCCATGTCCTGTCTCTCTTCCGGACGGATTGCCGTTGCACGTGGCCGGCCTACTTGACGGTGATTCGGAAGCGGAGGGTGCCGTCGGCGTCGACCCCTTGGAGCGCTTGGCTGATCAGTGCGCTGATGTCGAGGGCGGGCGTCCGGTTCATCGCATCGGTCACCATCGGCGCCAGGACGGGGCTCAGCTGGGCGGCCGTGGGGCCGATCCGCTCGAGGAAGGTCGTCAGCTCGCGAAGGAAGGGGACCAGTCCGTCACCGGTGAAATAGGAAGACACCGGGCGGCTTTCGGCCAGCACCGCACCGTTCTCGACGATCTTGTTGAGTGTGGTGCCGAAGGCGCCGAACTCCGGCCCGGCCGCGGCCAGCGCCGGCCCCATCCAGTCGATGTCACCGCCCAGGGCCTGCATATCGCTGAAGAGCTGCCGGATCGTCTGGGTGCGGCTGAGCAAGGTGGCGGCCAGCAGCGAAGTCGACCGTTGCAGGGTCTGCATCGCCGGATCGGTATCGGCCAAGGCGCGGTCGAAGGTGCCGACCAGGTTCGCGATGACCTCGGGTTTCAGCTGTTCCAGCAGGGTCACCAGTTTGCCCGACAGCTCGGTGATGGTCATCGGCATCCGAGTGCGCTCCGCCGGTACGACCTGCCCGTCGGCCAGATACGGACCGGCGGCGGTGGGCGGAGTGAACTGCACGTACGGCTCCCCGAGCGCGGACAGCTGTTCGATGCGGACGGTGCTGGAAAGCGGTATCCGATAGCGACTTTCGATGCGGAGGCGCACCAGTACGCCACCGGCCTGCTTGGTCACCGATTCCGTCCGGCCGACCTGCACCCCGGCGAGCAGGATCGGCGCGTGCGCGCCGAGCCCACCGGAGTTGTCCAGGTGCATCTCGGCGGTGATGTAGGTGCGCCGCGGATCGAAATGCAGCACCCCGAACGCCATGTAGACGACACCGCAGACCAGCACCGCGAGGATGGCCGAAAGCGACACTGCCGCACGTGGATTCAACGGATCACTCCGATCATGCGCAGGGTGTCGACAATGCGGTCCGTCTGTTCCGCGGGCGAGAGCCGGGCCGGTTGCCGCGCGCCGGTCGACACGCCCGTGACGTCGAGCTTCGGACCGCGCTCGACGAACGGAATGATCTTGTTCTGAACGAGATCCACGACCTGCTTCAGATTCGACGGTGACCCGATATCGAGGGGACGGCTGCCGAACAGCATGGGAACGACGGCCCGCGCGGTGCCGTCGAGCGACTGCACCAGCGGCGCGAGCCAGCGCACGCTCGGCGCGACCGGTCCCAGCGCGGTGAGCACGAAGATGATGCCGATCTCGGCATTGATCGTATCGATGGTGTGCTGCGCACCGTAGGGGCTCAACAGTTCGTCGAGCATCGGAACGTTCCGCAGCACACCCTGATCCACGGTCGCCCCGATGCCGTCGAGCAGGGCGTCGACCGAGTTCAGGTGATCGCCCAGATCGGAGATGTCCGCGCCCAGGGTCCCCGCGATCCGGGCGGTCTCGCGCGGATCGTCCGGCAGGATCGCATTCAGTTTCGCGACGATGCTCTGGAAGTCCGTCACCGCGCCACTGCCGACGAAGGTGGCGAGTCCGGCGAAGATATCCTCGATCGGCACCGATTCCTCGGTCCGGGACAACGGGATTCGCGCCCCGGACGCCAGTGCCCGCGCCGATCCGTCCGGTGGCACCCGCAGCGCGATATGCACGTCCCCCAGGGGCGTTTCCTGCCGCAGTGCCGCGGTCGTCCCCTCCGGCAGTCGCACCGACGAGCGAATCACGACCTCGGCCACCACGTATCCCTGCCGGGCCGGCGTCGTGGAAGTGGCCGGCACCGGGTCGACCAGCGACAGCCCGGTCAGCTCACCCACGCGCACGCCGTCGGCGAACACCTTGGCCCCCGGCGGCAGATTGAGCACGTTCGCGAACTCGATGGTCAGGTGATAGGTCGGTCCGTCGACACCGGCTCCCGGCACCGTCAGCTCGGCCGGCTGGAAGTCGCATCCCGTCGCGCCCACGGTGACCGCGAGGACGAGGGCGGTGTGCGCGCCGAGGCGGCGCAGACGAGTGGACAGTCGTTGCATGGCGGCCGCACCGTCCCGAGTCATCGCGCACTCGCCGCCGCGAGCAGGTAGGGCAGCGCGGGCACGGTGACCGCTCCGCTCCCAGAGGTCTGGCACCGCTGTCCCGTGAGGGACTCCACGGCCGCGCAAATCAACTGGCTATCCGATGGCGCCAGAACGAGTTTCGGTGCGGCGTAGCCGACCGACACCAGCCCGCTGACCGGGTCGATGGAGTCGGCGAATCCGGTGGCGATAACGGGCGCCATGCCGAGGATCTCACCGAGCGAGCCGACGCCAGCGCTCAGCAGCTTCGACAGGTTCGGCACCGAGTTCAGCGTCCGCAGGGTCGGCGCACCGAGCATGATGATCACGTCATTGATCTGGGGTAGCAGTTTGCCCAGCGCATCGACCAGGTCGATGATCGGCGGGAAGGCGATGACATTGATGTCGTTGAAGGTCTGCGGCAGACCGGTGACCGTATCCCGTACCTGGGGCCAGCCGTTGCGGGCGCGGTGGGCCAGTTCGGCCACCGCGTCCAGCAGCCGGCCGAGATGGCCGATCGCCGCGTCGGGAGCGGCCAGCGCCCGGCCGAGCTGGTTGATGATGGCGTTGAGCTGGTCACCGGATCCGCTGGTGGCGCGGTCGAGGGCATCCAGTCCGGCTCCCAACGCATTTCGCTGTGCGGGATCGCCCGCGGCATTGAGCTGATCGGTGAGTTGAGCCAGCGCATCGAAGGTCTCCGACATGCTTTTCGGGGTCACGGTCTTGGTGATGCACTGCCCGGGATCCAAGCCGGGGCCGGTCGGCTCGTCGCCGATCAGCGCCAGTTTCCGGTCCGCGACCAAGGTGTCGCTGAGGGTGACCGCGCCGACGTCGAGGGGAAGTCTGCGATCGGCGCGCACCGTGAACCGCACCCGCGATTTCGTGCCGGCGAGCTGGATGTCGGTCACCTCGCCGACCGGCACGCCCATCACGGTCACCGCGCTGCCGGCGAAAAGCCCGATGGTGTCCGGCATTTCGGCACAAAAGCTCCGAGTCGGCAGCGCGGGCTCGGCGATTCGCCAACCGATCACCCCCGCCAGCACGAGGACCACGACCACCGCCGCCGACATCACGGCGCGCGATCCCAGGATTCTCCCGAGCATCAACACCCTCCTTCGGGTACCGGCACGCAGATCGAAGGCACGGAGACGGTGGCGGCCGATTGATCGACGGTGATCCCGCCGCCGGCGGGCAACAGCGGCAGCAGCTCGGTTTCCAGCGCCCGCACCGCGTCGAGCAATTCGCCGAGGCGGGAATCGAGCTGGGAGAGTTGCGGAATCGCGTCGGCGAGCGGCTGGGCCCGCTCCTTCAATCCGTTGTCCCAGGCGGTGCCCAGGGGCGCGAGATCCTGGAGCACCACCGCCAGATCGTTGAGCGCCGCGGCGACCTGGGTCTTGTTGTTGCGGATCAGGTTCGACAGGGTGCCGAGCCTGGTCACCAGCGTGGCGAGCACGTCGGCATTACGGCGCAGCGCGGTGAGGTACTCGTCGGCGAAGGAGAGCGAGCGCGAGATGTCCGCATTCTGTTTCTCCAGCAGGGCCACCAGATCCGAGGCCGCCCGCACTGTCGCCCGGATCGCCTCCGGGCTCTTGTCGATCGAGGCCGCCAGTACGGCGAGGTTCTGGCGCAGCGTATTTCCGTCGATCTCGCGCACCGGTTGCGCGGCATCCTGGAACGCCTGGGTGAGGTTGTAGGGCAGCATCACCCGTTCCTTCGGGATCACGCCCGAGCCGAGCGCGGCGGCGCCGGCCGGTCGCAGCGCGACGTAGTAGCCGCCGACCACGGTGAGCATGCGGATGTCGAGCACGGTCTGGTCGCCGACGAAAACAGCTGCCTCGGTGGTGAATTCCATGCGCACGCGATCGGCGAGCAGGGTCAGCGAGGTGACCTTGCCGACCGGGATCCCGGCGACCCGGACGTCGTCACCGGCCCGGATCGCTCCGGCCTGCGTCATCTCCGCTCGATAGGTTCGTGCCGGCGTCGTGCCGGTCACGTAGACCACGCCGATCGCGACCACCAGCACGATCACCACGCCCAGTCCGCCGATCCCTCAGACGAGATCGGTGTTGCGGGGTCCGGATCCGGTGCGGCGCAGCCGGGATTTCAGGAATTGCACAGGACGATCCTTTGTCCGGCGATCAGGATTCGAATGGGTTCAGGCGCGGTCGCGGCGCCGTGCGAACAACCGGCTCGCGCACCGGCTCCGCTCTGCGGAACCGCGGCGGCGACCGCCTGGATGAGACCGGGCAGCCGGCCGAACACCGCGACCGCCTCGGCCGGCTGCGGAAAAGCCTGCTTCAGCAGTGCGTCCAGATCGCTGTCCTGCTTGCCGGTCAGCCCGAGCACGGTCAGCAGGCTGCGCAGTGGCCGCAGTAGCGGCGGAATATCGTTGGAGAAGTCGATCAGCCCGGGCAGCTTGTCGGTGATGACCACGAACAGATCGGTCAGGCTGACCAGCAGCTTCATCGCCTCCCCCGAGTCGCCGCCGAGGTGCTCGGCGATCCGCGACAGGTTGCTCACCAGGGTCGAGAGCACCGTCTGCCGATCGGAGGCATAGCGGCTCAACTTCTCGATCGCGCCCAGCGCCGGGCCGAGACCGGTGCCGTCACCCTCGACGACCGCGAGCAGGCCGGTGGTGAACTGATTCAGATCCGCCGGCGACAAGGCCCGCAGCACCGGCTGCAAACCGTTGAACAGCGTCGTGATGTCGAAGGCCGAAATCGTCTGCTCCACACCGAAATTCATGCCGGGGGCGCGCCGCGCTCCGGGCTGGTCGGGCTGGCGGACTTCCAGGTACCGGAAACCGGTGAGGTTCTGGTAGCGCACCGCGACTTTGGTATCGGTGAACAGCGGGCGGGAGGTGAGAACCGTGAACCGTACGCGGGCCAGCGTGCCGTCGAGATCGACCGCGCCGACCTTCCCGACCTGGACGCCGTACATGCGCACGTCGTCACCGGGACGCAAGCCGTTCGCATCGGTGAACATCGCTGTGTAGGTGTCGGTTCCACCGGCGACCGGGCGCTCTATCACCCGGAACACGCCGATCAGGACCACCGACATGGCCAGCACCGCCAGGCAGACCCGCAGCAGCAGTGCGCGTGTCGTCATCGGTCTCCTCCCGCGGTCGGCAGCCCGCCGAGCCCGGCCGCGAGCGGTGCCGACAGCCCGGGCACCGGGTCGAGTTCGACCTGGGTGCGCAGCACCGGTCCGTCGGGACCGGCACGGAACGCGGCATCGAGTCGCCTGAGCAGTTCACGCAATTCGCCGGCCGAACGGACCGGATCGCTCACCGATCCGGTCACCCGGTCGAGCACCACGGTGACGATCGGCAGCAGTCCGGAGAAGTACGGTTCCGCGGTTCCGAACAATTGCGTCACCACCGGCAGCAGTTCGTTCTGCACCCCCGGCCACAATTGCGCGAACTTCGCGATGTGCTCCTCATCGCGCAGGTAGCCGTTGTTGTAGCTGGCGTAGAGCAGGGTCAGACTGCCGGTGAGCATCGGTGCGACGCCCGCCAGCGCCGCACCCGATCGCTCGAACAGGACCGACGGCGGAAGCTCCCGGGTGTCGGCGTAGGACCGTGCGGTGGTCCCGATCGCCTGTAGCAGCGGCGTGAAGGCGTCCAGGTCGCGGGCGAACTTGCTCAGCAGTTGTGCCAGTTGCGGGGTCAGTACCCCCCGGGTGAGCTCGCCGGTCGAATTCAGCAGTGCCGCCAGCGTCGCGTCACGTAACCGGTCGGCGCCGGCTCCGGTGAGGTCGACGACGGAGCCGTCGGACAATGCCGCACCGCCTGTGCCGGTGTGCAATTCGATCGCGCTCACCCCGAAAAGATTGGCGGGTGCGAAGTCGACGGCCAGGCTGTCGGACAGCCCGAACAATTGGCTGCGGAGCAGGCTCAGTTCGAGCTTGCGACGGCCCTGCCCGGCGAAGTCGATACCGCGCACCGCACCGACCCGGACACCGTCGAGCCGCACATCGGTTCCCGCGCCCACGCCTTCGCCGACCTGACCGACGAGCAGGACGACGGTGATCCGGTCGGCGGGAGCGGAATCCGGCAGTATCCGCGCACCGAGGGTGAACAGGGTGACCACGGCGAGTGCGCACGCGCCGAGTATCCGGGCTCGACGCGGTCCGACTTCCGTGCCGGACAGTGCGTATTCGGGCATTCCCTCACCCCGTGAACGCGATGGGAGATCGGAATCCCCACAGCAGAATTGTCGCGACCATATCGAGCGCGATGATCGATACCAGACTCGCCCGAATGGCACGCCCGGATCCGATACCGACGCCCTCCGGGCCGCCCGTCGCGAAAAAGCCTTGATAACAATGGATCAGCACGACCGCGACCGCGAACAAGACGACTTTTATCGTCGCGGCTACCACATCCCAGGGGACGACGAACTGATCGAAGTAGTGCTTATAGGTGCCCGACGGCGTGCCGTGGACCACGGTCACGATTACCTCGCACGAGTAATAGCTGAGAATCAATGCGACGACGAATGCCGGTGCGACCGCGATGATTCCGGCGATCACGCGGGTGGTCACCACGAACGGGACGGAACGGATTCCGAGCGACTCGAGGGCATCGATTTCCTCGGAAATGCGCATGGAGCCGATCTCGGCCGTCATCCGGCAGCCGGCCTGCGCCGCGAAGCCGACACCGGCCGCGATCGGCGCTAGTTCGCGGGTGACGCCGAACGCGGAGATGAGGCCGCTGAGCTGACCCAGCGACAGCAGGTTCAAGGCGCTGTACGCCTCGATGCCGATCGAGGCGCCCATCGCCGCGCCCATCAGCAACATCAGCGGCACCACTCCCCCGCCGACGATCACCGATCCGCGACCCCAGGTCATATCGGTGATGACGGCGATGGTCTGGCGGCGGTAGTGCACGAGCGTGTACCCGACCGAAGACAGCACCTGCCAGCAGAATCCGATCACGAAGCCGATCGACTCGATCGGCCGGACGGGCGTGAGCAGAGCGGGGAATCGGCGCGCCCAGCGCAGTCCGGGCGGGCGGTACGGCGCGGCCATCACGCCATCCTCACCGGCAGGAACATCGTAACCACCTGCGTTATCACGGTATTGAGGACGACGACCGCCGCGACCGACATCACGACGGCGGCGTTCACGCCGTCCGCGACCCCGCGCGGTCCGCCCTTGGCTTCCAGCCCGCGCTGACAGGCGATCACCACGACCAGGAAGCCGAAGAGGGTCGCTTTGACCACCGACACCCACACGTCGATCGGGGTGGTGAACGAGCCGAAGGAATGCCAGTAGCTGCCGGGCGTGACGTCCAGCGCGGTCACCGCCACCGCGAATCCGGAGGCGATGCCCACGAACGTGATCAGGATATTGAGCAGCGGCGCCACCAGCATCATGGCCGCTATCCGCGGCACCACCAGCCGCTGTACCGGATCGACACCCATGACCCGCATGGCATCGACCTCTTCGCGCACGGTGCGCGCACCCAGGTCGGCGGCGATCGCGGCGGCTCCCGCACCGCCGAGCAGCATGGCCGTGGCCATCGGGGCGCCCTGTTTGATCACCCCCAGTCCACCGGCCGCGCCGATCATGGAATCGGCGCCGAGTTGCGACACGATATTGCCGACCTGCGCGGAAACGATGACCCCGAACGGAATCGCCATCAATACGCTCGGCAGCGCGGTGACGCGAATGAGAAACCAGGACTGAGAAAGGGTTTCCCTGACTTGGAAGCGCAGCCGAAAGGCGTCTGCCGCACCGATTCGAATCGCTTGCGTTCCGATACGGAGCGCACGACCCAGTGTGGCCAGGCTCGACAACACGGTATCGGCGAAATTTCGACGCAGCACGGCCCCGGCGGTATTCCGCTCCGGCACCGGAAGGGCCAGTTCTCTCGTGGACATCGAAATCCTTACCGCACAGTGCATTTCGCTCTCGCGACCGCGCGCCCACCGCCTCCGCGCGCCATGCGGGTGACGCTACCATATGACCTAGACCACATTCCAGACATCATTCCGGAAATGTGAACAGATTTGAGTCCGAACATGTGTTCGTTGGAAAACGACTGCCGCTCAGTGCGATTCGAACAGCTTTGCCAGCTCGGAGATCGACCACGGGTCGGACCGCTGATGATCTCGGTATCCGAGCACCGCAGGCGTCGGACGGGGAAAGCGGCCCAGGAAGCCGCCCGCTGCGATGAAGACCTCGCCGGTGACGGCGCTCGCGGCATCGCCGGCCAGGTACAGATACAAGGCAGCGGCGTACTCCGGTGGTGGCGCGTCCAGCGAAGCGGCCACGGTCATCTCGTCGAGCAGTCCGCGCTCACCCAGTGAGCGAATGTGCGCCTCGAAATCCGGCCCCGTCGACAACCGGGTCCTCGCGCCCGGGCAGATCGTATTGACGCGCACGCCATACGCTTTCAACTCCGCGGCCATGGCCAGACTCAGGCTCGTCACCGCGCCCTTGCCCGCCGGATAGCCGGTTCCCCCGTAGTCGCCGAGATAGGCGAAGGAACCGGTGTTGATGATCGAACCGCGCTGCGCCGCGGCCATCAACGGCGCCGCCGCGCGGCAGGTATTGAAGGTCGTGGTCAGATGCGAGTCCAGCTGCGCGCGCCAATCCGCAACGCTCACATCGAGAATCGAGGACCGCGCCGGTTCCGCGATGCCCGCGCAATTGACCAGCACATCCACCGCGCCATAGGTGTCGACGCACGCGGAGACGAGGTGCGCGGCCGTCGTCTCATCCGCCGCGGACCCGGCGATCCCGACCGCATCGCCGCCGGCCCGCACGATCTCCGCCACCACCGCATCGACCGACGCTCCGGTGCGCGAGTTGACCACGACCCCGGCACCGTGGCGGCCGAGCAGCTCCGCGACCGCCCGCCCGACCCCGCTGCCGCCCCCGACGACCACCGCGGCGCGGCCGGACAATATCGAATCGGTCATCCGGCGTCCTGTTCGATGCGCGCGGCGACGCCCAGCCCACGGCCGAGTCGGGCGAGCGCCGCTGCCGCCAGAGGCAGCGGAATATCGAGCCGGGTTCCGAGTTCCAAGGCGAGGCCGAGGTCCTTCTCGCCCAGATCGCGGACATGGCTCAGGATGGGGTGCCAGAAGTCGTCGGGATCGATCGCGGCCGTGGTGTCCCGCAACATGATCGCTCCCGGCCCGCCGGTGATGGCATCGGTATGCCGCACCACCTTGCCGAGCGTGCCGATATCGAGTCCGGCCGCTTCGGCCAGCCGCTGCGCCTCGGTGGCCGCGGTGAAGGCGACGAAGTGAAGTAGGTTGCGCGCCAGCTTCATTCGCGTTCCGGCACCGACCGGGCCGGCGTGCACGAGCAGATTCGAGAAGCAACCGAAGGGGCCGCGAATGCGGCGCACCGCGAGCTCGCTGCCGCCGACCATGACCGCCAGCGCGCCCTTCGCGGCACCGGGCGCGCCGCCACTGACCGGCGCATCGACGAATTCGACATCGCGTTCGGCGCACAGCGCCGCCAGTTGTTCGGCGGTCCGATCGCTGATCGTCGAGTGCACAGCGATCACCGTTCCCGGAGTCGCCGTGCGCAGTGCCCCGTGCGGTCCGGCCACCACGTCGCGCACCTGCGCGTCGTCGATGACCGTGACGCAGAGGACCCGAGCCCGTTCAGCCAGCTCGGCCGGCGTCGAAACCGATTGCGCGCCCGCGTCGATGAAGGGCAGCATCGCATCGGGGCGCAGATCGCAGACGGTGAGCCCGCCGGGCCATTCCAGCAGCCGGCGCGCCATCGGCGCGCCCATATTGCCCAAACCGATGAACCCGACCGGGTCGGGTGTGGCGTGCTCGCCCATCACCGGATGATCTGTCCGCCGTCGACATTGAGGATCTGCCCGGTCACCCAGGCCGCCTCGTCGGAGAGCAGGTACAGGCAGGCGCCGACCAGATCCTCGGGGGTGCCCATGCGCTTGATCGGGATACGCGAAACCATGTCCTTGACAATGCTGCCGGGCGTGACCGTCAGGGTGGCCTCGGTGTCGATCGGGCCGGGCGCGATCGCGTTGACCCGGATCTTCGATCCGCCCAATTCGGTGGCCAGCTGCTGGGTCAGGCCGTTGATGCCGACCTTGGCCAGACCGTAGAAGCCGGAGTAAACCCATGCGGCGGTGGAGGATTGGTTGACGATCGACCCGCCGCCGGCCGCGACCATCGGCTGCCACACCGCACGGGTGACATTGAGCGCGCCGTCGAGGTTCACCCCCATGAACTTCTTGTAGTAATCCCACGGCACGGTCAGCAGCAGGTCGAGCTTCATATCGCCGTAGATGGCGGCATTGTTGACCAGGTGGTTGATCGCACCGAATTCGGCCACGGTGAACTCGGCCAGCGCCGCGGCGGAATCCGGATCCGCGACGTCGACGCGCCGGAAGGCAGCGGTACCACCGTCGGCCACGATCTCCTTGGCGACTTCCTCGCCGCGATCGGTATTCAGGTCGGCGACAACGACTTTCGCGCCTTCGGCCGCCAGCGCCTTGGCGTAGACGGCGCCGATGCCCTGCGCGGCGCCGGTGACGATCGCCGCCCGTCCGGTGAAACGTGCCATTTCTCGAGCTCCTTGTATTCGGGGTGATGTCGGTTCGTCAGGCGGGAGTCGCGACGAGTTTGGTTTCCAGGTATTCCTCGAACCCGGCCACGCCCATCTCGCGGCCGAGCCCGGATTGCTTGTAGCCGCCGAACGGGGCGTCGGCGTGGTACCAGAGACCGCCGTTGACGCTCAAAGTGCCGGTCCGCACGCCGTTCACCACCCGGTCTACGCGCTCGGGGTCGGCGCCCCACACCGAACCCGAAAGCCCGTAGGGCGATTCGTTGGCCAGCCGCACCGCGTCGGCGTCCCCGTCGTGCGGGATCACGACCAGGACCGGACCGAAGATCTCCTCCCGCGCGACGGTATCGGTATTGGCGACATCGGCGATGACGGTGGGTTCGACGAAGTAGCCGCGCGGCTGCTCCTCGGGCCGCCCGCCGCCGGTGACGATCCGGCCGCCCTCCGATCGCGCGATGGTGAGGTAGCCCTCTACGCGGTCGCGTTGCGCGGCGGAAATGAGTGGGCCGCAAATGGTTCCGGGTTTCGTCGGATCACCGGGCCGCAGGCCCGCCATCGCCTTGCCGGCCGCGGCGACGGCATCGGCATAGGCCGCGCGCGGCACCAGCAGCCGGGTGGTGAGCGCGCAGCCCTGTCCGGCGTGCACGGCGACCGAGAACGCGGTGTAGCTCGCGGCGGCGCCGATATCGGCATCGTCGAGCACGACCGCCGCGGACTTGCCGCCGAGTTCGAGGAAGGTGCGCTTGAGATTCGCCGCCCCGCCGACCATCACCGAGCGGCCGGTGCGGGTGGATCCGGTGAAGGTGATCATGTCGACCCGCGGATCCTCGACCAGCCGGGCGCCCACCGAATGATCGTTCGAGGTAACGATATTCACCACCCCGGCGGGAATGTCGGTGCCCTCGACAATGAGCGGCCCGAGCACCGCCGCGCACCACGGGGTGTCGGGGGCGGGCTTGAGGACCACGGTGTTTCCCGCCGCCAGCGCCGGGCCCAGCTTCGCCAGATTGATCTGGTGCGGGAAATTCCACGGCGTGATGGCGCCGACGACGCCCACCGCCTCGCGCCGGATCTCCCGGCGGCTGGGGATGCCCATCTGCGTCCGCTCGCCGAGATCGGTTCGCCAGCTGTAGCTTTCGGCCAGATCGGCGGCGAAATCCAGATCCGCGATCGGTCCTTCCAGGTGCGGGCCACTGGTCAGCATGACCGGCGCACCCGCTTCGGCAACGGTGATCTCGCGCAGCTCCGCCAGGTTCGCCCGCAGGACGTCACGCAACTGCCGCAGGCAGTGCGCGCGGAAGGCGTGATCGCGTGACCACTCGGTTTCGTCGAAGGCGGCCCGCGCCGCCGCGACCGCCGCGTCCAGATCGTCGGCCGCGGCGTTCGCGGCATACCCGAGCACTTCCTCGGTCGCCGGATTCACCGTCGGGAAGACTCCCGCCGCACCGGGGACCAGCTTGCCGCCGATCAACAGGAGGGTGCCCGCGGCGGGGACGAGACCGTTCATCAAAGACTCCCGATAAGTGTCTGGACAACTGTTCGGAATATAGTTCGGACTCTTACCCAAGCGCAACAGGCAACCGGAGCCGCACGGCCCACAGCGCAAGGGCGGCAACGAAACCCGGCGATCGGCCCGGCTAGTAGGCGATGAAAAGAATCTCTTCCCGGGAGTAGTCGTGATCCGGATGCCGTTCGGCGAGATGCCGCTGCGTCTTCACCACCAGGTCGTCCTCGTCGGTGCCGCTGATGAACTCGCCACAGGGACAGTTCAGGCGCTTCTTCATTCGGGGTTTCCTTTCACCAGGAGAACGGGTCCTTGTACCCGACCACCCATCGTAGTACTGTCCGGACACATGTCCATCATGTGTCCGGACAGCTTTTCCGGGAAGGATTTCCAATGACATTGGTCAAGCCGCAGCGCGTATCCGGTGGCGGAGCCGAACATGGGCACCTCGAGGAGTTCCGCACCGATCCCATCGCCCTGATGCGCCGAGTCCGCGCCGAATGCGGCGATGTCGGATCGTTCGAGCTCGCGGGCCGCGATGTGATCATGCTGTCGGGGGCCGAAGCCAACGAGTTCTTCTTCCGTTCCGCCGACGAGGACCTGGACCAGGCCGCGGCCTACCCGTTCATGAAACCGATCTTCGGCGAGGGCGTGGTTTTCGACGCCAGCCCCGAACGCCGCCGGGAAATGCTGCACAATCAGGCGCTGCGCGCCGAGCACATGCGCGGGCACGCCGAAACCATTGCGCGCGAAGTCGATCAGATGCTGGCCCGCTGGGACGACGCGGGCGAGATCGATCTGCTCGAGTTCTTCGCCGAACTGACCATCTACACCTCGTCGGCCTGCCTGATCGGCGTCAAGTTCCGCAATCAGCTCGACGAGCGCTTCGCGCACCTGTACCACGAACTCGAACGGGGCACCGACGCCTACTGCTACGTCGACCCCTACGCGCCCATCGAGAGCTTCCGCATTCGCGACGAATCGCGGGCGAAACTGGTCGAGCTGGTGCAGGAGATCATGGACGACCGCATCGCGAATCCGCCGCAGGGCAAAGAGGATCGCGACATGCTCGACGTGCTCGTCTCGGTTCCGGGCGAGGACGGCGCGCCCCGATTCAGCGCCAGCGAGATCACCGGCATCTTCATCTCGATGATGTTCGCCGGGCACCACACCACCTCCGGCACCGCGGCCTGGACCATTATCGAACTACTGCGTCATCCGGACCTGCTCGACCGCGTCGTCGCCGAACTCGACGAGCTCTTCGCCGACGGCGCCACGGTGAGTCACCATGCGCTGCGCCAGATTCCGCGGCTCGAGGCGGCCCTCAAGGAAACCTTGCGGCTGCATCCGCCGCTCATCATCCTGATGCGGATCGCGCAGGGCGAGTTCGAAGTGTGCGGAAACCGGATCGCCCCCGGGGACATGGTGGCCGCGACACCGGCCATCTCCAACCGGATTCCGGAGGACTTCCCCGAACCGGACTCCTACGATCCGGACCGCTACCTCGATCCGCGCCAGGAGGACCTGGTCCACAAGTGGAACTGGATCCCTTTCGGCGCCGGTCGCCACCGCTGCGTCGGCGCGCCCTTCGCGCTCATGCAGCTCAAGGCGATCTTCTCGATTCTGCTGCGGGACTGGGAATTCGAGATGGCGCAACCCTCGGACAGCTACCGCAACGATCACTCCAAGATGGTCGTCCAGCTCGAACAGCCCTGCCGGGTCCGCTACCGCCGCCGCGTGCGGTGAACCCCGCCCCATCCAGGTCCACGACGATGTCGGCCTATCAGGAGGAACCCGTGCCCGCGCCCGTGCTACCCACCGGATTCGACCTCACCGATCCCGCACTCTGGGAAACCCGCAATCCCGTCCAGGAATTCGCGCAACTGCGCCGCACCGCACCGGTCTGGTGGAACGCGCAAACCGACAACAACTCCGGCGGCTTCCGGGACGGCGGCTATTGGGCGGTCACCAAACACGAGGACATCAAGGAGATCTCGCGCAACCCCGAGCTGTTCTCGTCCCAGCGCAAGGGCTCGATCATCCGGCTGCCCGGACAGGTCACCATCGATCAGATCGAATTGACCAGCGCGCTGCTGGTCAATATGGACCCGCCCAAGCACACCAAGATCAGGCGCATCATCTCCAAGGGGTTCAGTCCGCGCGCGGTGGAAGGATTGCGGGCGGCGCTGACCGCACGCGCGCAGCGAATCGTGCACGCGGCCAAGCAGGCCGGCGGCGGCGACTTCGTCGAGCAGGTGGCGTGCGAACTGCCGTTGCAGGCCATCGCCGAACTGCTCGGCGTGCCACAGGAGGATCGGCGCAAGCTCTTCGACTGGTCGAATCAGATGATCAACTACGACGATCCCGAATACGGCGATACCGTCACCACCACCGCCTCGGACAACGCGTCCGTGGAGATCCTCGGCTACGCCTGGAACATGGCCGAACAGCGCCGCGCCGACCCCGGCGACGATATCGTCACGCAACTGGTCAACGCCGACCTCGACGGGGAAGCGCTGGGCTCGGACGAATTCGGTTTCTTCGTCATCCTGCTCGCGGTCGCGGGCAACGAAACCACGCGTAATGCCATCACCCACGGTATGAAGGCGTTCATCGACAACCCCGGCCAGTGGGAGCTGTTCAAACAGCAGCGCCCCCGCACGGCAGCCGATGAGATCATCCGATGGGCCACCCCGGTGACGGTGTTCCAGCGCACCGCCACCGCCGACACCGAACTCGGCGGGCAACCGATTCGTGCGGGCGAGCGCCTCGGATTGTTCTACGGCTCGGCCAATTTCGATGAGGACGCGTTCGAGGATCCCTTCGCCTTCGACATCCTGCGCGACCCCAATCCGCACCTGGCGTTCGGTGGCACCGGGGCACACTTCTGCGTCGGAGCGAACCTCGCGCGCCTGGAAATCGACCTGATGTTCAATGCCATCGCCGACGCCATGCCCGATATCACCCAGCTCGCCGAGCCCGAACGCCTGCGCAACGGCTGGATCAACGGCATCAAGCACTGGCAGGTCCGCTACTCGTAACCTCTGGTAGTCCCGATCCCGACCGGCATGCGGACGGGATCGGGACTATCACAACGGTTTCGAGCTCAGCGCGCCGCGGTCGCGAATCTGCGGTTCGTCAAGGTGCGCAGGTTGCGCAGGAACCACCGGAACGTCGCGTTCATCAACGGCCGGAAGAGCCGGAGCGACACTCCGGTCGGCCGGTCGCCATCCATGGCCAGCGTCCAGGTCAGCCGGCATCCGGTCGCCGTGGGAACGATCCGGTAGTCCTCGGCGAAGGCGGTGATGCCGCGGGTGGAGCACTCGTTGAACCGAAAAGCCATGTGCGTGTTCGGTTCCCACGCCAGGAACTCCTCGTTGCCGACGATGCCCGCACGCATCCGGACCGTGCGGGTGGTGCCGATGCCGTGCGGTTCCGGACTGGTCCAGGTCACACCGGTGATGACGGAGGCCCACCGCGGCCAGGACGCGGCGTCGGCGAGCACCTCGAACACCTGCTCCGGCGACACCGCGAGTTCGACGGTATTGGCGAAGCGGTGTGGCGCGGTGTCCACGAACGCGGAATCGACAGGGCGGCATGGGTACATCGCGGACATCGGGTCCCTTTCCGGTGCGGAGAGTCGGTATCGAGGCCATCTGGCCGGCGATGATCACGACTCGAATCAATTGTCCCGGACAAGAGACTACAGTACTATCCAGACACATGTCCGAACCCGCGTCCAACGGTATCGAAGCGACACGGCGGCGCTTGACCGAAAAGCAGGCCGACACCGTCGACCGGCTGACCGCCGCCGCTGTCGAGGTGCTCTCGCGCGCAGGCTATTCCGGCACCACGATCCGAATGGTCGCGGCCACGGCGGGCGTCGGCACCGCGACCGCCTACACGTACTTCTCGTCCAAGGAACATCTGATCTCCGAGGTGTTCTGGCGGCGGCTGGCGGCCACCCCGGAACCGGTGACTCGCGAGACCGACAGCACGACGCGGGTGATAGCGGTACTGCGGCAGGTGTCGCTGCTCGTGGCCGACGAGCCCGCCCTGGCCGGTGCGGTGAGCAGCGCGCTGCTGGGCGACGATCCCGACGTACGGCACCTGCGCGTCCGCATCGGCTCGGAGATTCGCCGCCGGCTCACCGACGCATTGGGCTCGAACGACCCCAGCACGCTCGACATGCTCGAGCTGCTCTACTCCGGCGCGATGCTCCAGGGCGGGATGGGACACCTGTCGTATTCCGAAGTGGCAGACCTGCTTTCGGCATGCGCACGACGAGTACTCGCACACGGCGGTGCTCGGGCAGCAAACACGGCAGACAAGGCGGAAGAATGAGCGAAGCCGACTACATCGTCGTAGGGGCCGGCAGTGCCGGCGCGGTGGTCGCGAGCCGGCTGGCGGAACACAACGCACGGGTGATCCTGCTGGAAGCAGGGCGCACCGACGACACTCGACTGGTCACTACCCCCGGGCTCATCACCATGGTCCACACGATTCCGCGACTCAAGCAACGAGTCTGCTGGAAGCAGTATTCGATTCCGCAACCGCATGCCGCCGGTCGCACGATCCCGATGACCCGGGGAAAGGTGCTGGGCGGTTCCAGCTCCGTCAACGGCATGCTGTTCGTCCGCGGGAACCGAGCCAACTTCGATTCCTGGGCGGCCGCGGGCAATACAGGCTGGAGCTACCGGGAGGTGCTGCCCGCGTACAAGCGCCTGGAGAACTGGCAGGACGGCGCGAGCGACTTGCGCGGTGCGGGCGGACCCATCGAGGTCACCCGGCAGCAGGATCTGACCCCCATCTCCCGGCAATTCATGGTGGCGGCCTCGGAGACCCTCGGCGCACCGATCATCGAGGACTACAACGGGGCCTCGCAGGAAGGGATCTCGGTCTTCCAGCAGAGTGTCCGTAACGGCCTGCGCTACAGCTCCGCTCGCGGCTACCTCACCGACCGACGCAGCGACGGCCTCACGGTGCTCACCGGCGCGCACGCCACCCGCGTGATCGTCGAGCACGGCCGCGCCACCGGCGTCGAGATCGCGGACGAGCGCGGCATGCGGCGGGTACTGCACGCGGGGAAGGAGGTCATCGTCTCCGCCGGTGTGATCGGTTCACCGCAGCTGCTCATGCTCTCGGGCATCGGGCCGGCCGCGCATCTGCGCGCCCTCGGAATCGACGTCGAAGCCGACCTGCCGGTGGGGCAGAATCTGCACGACCACCTGTTCGTACCCATGACCTTCGTCTCCAAAAAGGCTGTGCACCGGGGCATTCCGACGTATTTCGCCCGCACCCTGCTGCGTGAGCTCCGGCGGCCGGGCAGCTCGTGGATGGGGCGCACCGTGTTCGAATCGGTCGGTTTCGTCAAAACCGACTACGCCACCGGCGATTTCCCGGATCTGCAACTGCACGCCCTACCCTGGAGCTACCCGACGCCCAACCAGGACGAGGACAAGATCTACCTCGTCGAACGTCAGCCCGCGCTGACCGTGCTGCCCAGCCTGATCTACCCGCACAGCCGCGGGCAGGTGCGGCTGGCCTCCACGAATCCGTTCGCCGCACCGCTCATCGACCCCGGCTATCTCACCGATCCGCGGGACACGGACTTCCTCGTCGCCGGACTGAAAACGGTTCGGGAGATCATGGCGCACAACAGCATCGCCGCCGACGTGATCAAGGAGTACGCGCCCGGCCCGGAATTCGCCGACGAGAACGCGCTGCGGCGCGAGCTGCCCCACCGGGTGCACTCGGTCTACCATCCGGTCGGCACCTGCCGCATGGGCGTCGACGAGCGGGCCGTCGTCGATCCGCGACTGCGAGTGCGCGGTATCGAGGGACTGCGGGTCGCCGACGCCTCCATCATGCCCAGCATCACCGGCGGCAACACCAACGCGCCGGCGATGATGATCGGCGAGAAGTGCGCGGAATTCCTCGGCGCGGTGGCCTGATGCGCATCGCACTGCTGTCCTACCGCAGCAAGACACACTGTGGCGGACAAGGCATTTACGTCCGCTACCTCAGTCAGGGACTGGCCGAACTCGGCCACCGGGTGGAGGTGTTCTCCGGGCAGCCCTATCCGGAGCACCTCGATCCCCGGGTACGGCTGACCGAGGTGCCCAGCCTGGACCTGTACCGCGACGACGACCCCTTCCGCACGCCACACCCGCGCGAGCTGCGCGACCGGATCGATCTGCTCGAGCTCGGCACCATGTGGACGGCGGGCTTTCCCGAACCACGCACCTTCAGCCTGCGCGTGGCCCGGCTGTTACGCTCCCGCGCAGACGATTTCGATGTCGTTCACGACAATCAGTGCCTCGGGCCGGGGTTGCTCGAGATCGCGCGCACGCTGCCGCTGGTCGCGACCATCCACCACCCGATCACGCGGGATCGCGCGGTGGACCTGGCCGCCGCGCCGTGGCGGCGCAAACCCTTCGTACGGCGCTGGTACGGATTCCTCGGTATGCAACAGCGGGTCGCGCGGCGGATACCGGACTTGATCACCGTCTCCGCGTCGTCGGCCGCCGATATCGCGACCGACTTCGGGGTGGCGCCACAGCAGTTGCACACCGTGCCGCTGGGCGTGGACACCGAGCTTTTCCGGCCGCGGGAGCAGCCGCGAGTCCGGGGGCGAATCGTCGCCGTGGCCAGCGCCGACAAACCACTCAAGGGCATCGCGCATCTACTGAAAGCTGTTGCGCGACTGCGTACCGAGCACGAAGTGGAGCTGCGACTGGTGGCCAGACTGGAACCGAACGGACCCACCGAGAAGCTGATCGCCGAACTCGGCCTGGCCGATATCGTCACCGCCGTCAGCGGATTGGCCGACGAGGACCTCGCGCGGCTGCTGGCCTCCGCGGACATCGCCTGCATTCCGTCCATGTACGAAGGGTTCTCGCTGCCGGCGGTGGAGGCCATGGCCAGCGGCACACCCCTGGTGGCCAGCCGGGCCGGGGCGTTGCCCGAGGTCCTCGGCGACTGTGCCGAGCTCGTCGAGCCCGGCGACGTGCACGCGCTCACCCGTGTCCTCGACGCATTGCTGCGGGACCCGGATCGACTGCGGCACTTGGGTATCGCCGGACGACGCCGGGCATTGGACACCTTCAGCTGGCCGGCGGTCGCCGCACGCACCGTCAGCGTGTACGAGCGGGCGATCGACCGGCGCAACGCCGCCGCTCACGGCACCCGCCGATCCGAGACCATTACCCCGACCCCCGTGCAGGAGAGCTCATGCTGACCGTCGACTTCGACCGCCTCGGCGTCCGCGCCGGAACCCGCGTGATCGACGTGGGCTGCGGCGCGGGACGGCACTCGTTCGAGGCATACCGGCGCGGGGCCGACATCGTGGCCTTCGATCAGAACGCCGCCGACCTGGCCGACGTGGATGCCATGTTCGAGGCGATGACACAGGCCGGGGAAGCGCCCGGCTACGCCAAAGCCGAGACCGTACGCGGCGATGCGCTCGACCTGCCCTACGGGGACGGCGAATTCGATGTGGTCATCGCCTCGGAGATCCTCGAACACATCCCGTCCGACGCGCAAGCCATCGCGGAGCTGATCAGGGTACTCAGGCCCGGTGGCATGCTGGCCGTCACGGTGCCACGCTGGTTGCCCGAGCGCATCTGCTGGGCGCTGTCGGACGAATATCACGCCAATGAAGGCGGCCATGTCCGCATCTACCGGGCCGACGAACTGCGCGACCGCATCACCGCGCGCGGCCTGCGCTTCCTGCGGCGCGACCACGCACATGCACTGCACGCCCCCTACTGGTGGCTCAAGTGCGCGGTGGGCGTACGCCGCGACGACCACTTCGCGGTGGCCGCCTATCACCGGATGCTGGTGTGGGACATGATGTCCGCGCCCAGGCTCACCCGTACCGCCGAGCGCCTTTTGGATCCGCTCATCGGCAAGTCCGTGGCGTTGTACTTCACCAAGCCGGCGGTGCGCGATGCCGCCCGCTGAACTGCCCGCCGTGCCCGGCGTGCTCACCGCCGACGACATCCGGCGCACCGGTGAATCCATCGCCGCCGCGCAGGAACCCGACGGCGCACTGCCCTGGTTCGACGGCGGGCACACCGATCCGTGGGACCACGTCGAATCCGCCATGGCCTTGACGGTGACCGGGCGGTGGCGCGAAGCACGCGACGCCTACATCTGGTCGGCGAAGAACCAGCGCCCGGACGGCTCCTGGCCCGTGCGGATTCGCCGGGGCGCGGTGGAGAATCCCGATGCCGACACCAACTTCTGCGCCTACCTGGCGACCGGGGTGCTGCACTACCTACTGAGCACCGGCGATACCGGATTCGCCCGCGAGATGTGGCCCGCCGTCAGCGCGGGCATCGACTTCGTGCTCGGGCTGCAACTGGGCGAGCACGGTGAAATCCATTGGTCGGCCGGTGATTCCGGCAGTTCCGGCGAAGCCTTGCTCACCGGGTGCTCCAGCATCTATCACAGCCTCGGCTGCGCCTTGGCGCTGGCCGAACGTCTCGGTCAGCGCGCCGAGCACTGGGCAATGGGTCGCCGTAGGCTCGGTCGCGCCCTGCGGGAGCATCCGGAAGCGTTCCTGGACAAGAGCCGCTACTCCATGGACTGGTACTACCCGATCCTCGGCGGCGCGGTGCGCGGTGCGGCCGCCCGCGCGCGGATCGACCGGCACTGGGACGAGTTCGTCGTGCCGGGCATGGGCATCCGGTGCGTATCCGACGCGCCGTGGGCGACCGGGGCCGAGACATGCGAGCTGGTGCTGGCGCTCGACGCGATCGGCGAGACCGAGCGTGCGGTCAGGTTGTTCCGCGATATGCAGCATCTGCGGGAGGCCGACGGATCCTATTGGACCGGACTGGTTTTCGCCGACTGCAAACGCTGGCCAGAGGAGCGCACCACCTGGACCGCCGCGGCGGTCGTGCTGGCAGCCGACGCCCTCTCCCGGGCGACCCCGGCGAACGGGATCTTCCGGGATCCGCTCGGCGATCGATGAGCCGCACCGCCGGCTACGAAGCGACGGTGCGCTCCAGAATCCGTAACGAGCCGGTGACCGACAGCTCCCGGAACCATCCGGAGTCGAGCGCCCGCCGATAGACGTGGTAGGGGGCCTGCCCGCCCTCGGCCGGATCGGGAAACACATCGTGGATGGCGAGTACGCCGCCCTCGGAAACCCATGGGGCCCAACCGTCGTAGTCGCGCTGGGCGGCGGCCTCGGTGTGCCCGCCATCGATGAACAGCATGCGCACCGGGGTCCGCCAGAGGCGGGCGACCGCCGCCGAGGAGCCGATGATCGCGATCACGGTATCGGTCAGATCCGCTCGAATCAGATTGCGGCGGAATGAGGTCACCGTATCGAACACCCCCGTTTCCGGATCGACGAGAGAAGTGTCGTGATACTCCCAGCCCGGCTGATGCTCCTCCGACCCGGAGTGGTGATCCACGGTCACCACGGTGGCTCCGCACTCACGAGCGGCCGCACCCAGGTAGATGGCCGATTTGCCGCAGTAAGTGCCGATTTCGACGATGATCCCGTCGGCGGCGTGCGCGCGGGCCGCCTCGTAGAGCGCGCGGCCTTCCACCGGCGGCATGAACCCGGTTACCTGCTCGGCGATTTGGAACAAAGTCCGGGTCGCGGGTGAGAGGTCCGCTGTCGCCGCGGAACTGCCGACAAGTTCGAAATCACTGTTCGCACGGCTCATGCGCTGCACGCTAACATATTGACTGGACTGCTATCCGGAACAGTGTCCGGAAATATGCCCAGGCCCCGGATCAGGGTCGCAGGTAGGCGACGATGCCGCCGATGAGGGCTTCGAGCGCATCATCGAGGTCGCCGTAGGTGCCCAAGGTGCGTTCGGAGGTGATGCCGCGCATGGCGGCCGGGATCAGCGCCGCCACCTTTCTGACCTTGACCGGGTCGAGTTCCAGGTCGGCGAAGATGCGCTGACATGCCTTGTCCCAGTCCGGTTTCCAGGAGGCCAGTTCCGCGGCGGTGAGCGGGTAGTCGCGTTCGAGTTCGGCGTGGCCGCGGGGCAGGGCCGCGCGCAGGGTTTCGATCGCCAGGGATTCCGGTCGGCGCAGACCGCCGGCCATGGCGTGGATCAGCGCGCTCACTCGTTCGGGCAGCGTTCCCGCACCGGCGATTCCGGCCGGCAGATCACCACGTTTGTCGGCGGTGTGGCGCAGCACCGCGGCCCACAGGCCGTCGATATCCCCGAACTGATACTTGATCACACCCCAGGTGGCGCCGATATCGCGGGCGATTCGATTGCCGGACACCGCAGCCGGGTCGCCGGTGGCCAGCGAGATGATCGCGGCGTCGAGCATGCTCTCACGCGACTGGATGCCGCGCCGGTTCGCTCGCCGGCCGTTTACTGCTGCTTCGGTCACGAGGCCCGATTCTAGCCGTCGCTACCTGCGGGTTCTATTTTCACAGAACCCTCTTGTATTTGATCGCGGAGGGTTCTACGGTTAGGGCGCCGCGGACGATGGGGTGATCGAAACAGTCGATTGCCGTTGCCGCACAGTCGGATCGGCGCGTCGAGGCGTGGAGGATCGAGATGGCGAAACCGCCGCTGTCGATGGAGCCCACCGGATGGTTCCAAGTCGCATGGTGCGCCGAGATCACCGCCGGCGCGGTGCACCGGATGAAGTACTTCGGGCGCGAGATGGTGGCCTGGCGTTCGGCTTCGGGCGCGATCGCGGTATTCGACGCCTACTGCGAGCATCTCGGCGCGCACCTCGGCTACGGCGGGCACGTTTCGGGCGAGCACCTGGTGTGCCCGTTCCACGGCTGGGAGTGGAATCGGCAGGGCCGCAATGTCTGTATCCCCTACGAGAGCCACCCCAATCGCGGGCGACGCATGCGCAGCTATCCCGTCGTCGAGCGCAACGAAGCGGTGTGGATCTGGTACGACATCGAAGGCCGCGCACCGTATTTCGAGGTGCCCGACATCTTCGAGGCGTTCGGCGACGATCGCACCGCCGCCGACTACTTCCCGCCGGTGCCCGCCGCCACGTTGTATCGCCCCGCCTTGGAACTGCATCCGCAGTACGTCCTCGAAAACGGCGTCGACTTCGCGCATTTCAAGTTCGTGCACAAAACCCCGTTCGTGCCCGAGTTCACCCGCCACGACTTCTCCGGGCCGGTGTCGTACGTCGATTTCACCGTCGCCTTCGACGCCGAGATCGCCGCGGATCAGGTGCACAGCGGCGTCGAGTCGATCAATGCCGGATTGGGCTGCTCGATCACCAAGAGCTGGGGCATGATCGACAACCGCACCATGCCCGCGGTCACCCCGGTCGACGAGCACACCTGCGATGTGCGCTTCACGGTATGGATCGGCCGCCGCCCCGGCGACGACTCCCCCGAGATCAACCGGTACGGGACCACCATGGCTGGATTCGTCATCGAGCAATTCGAGGCCGACATCCAGATCTGGGCGCATCAGCGTTACTCCGACCCACCCGCGTTGTCGCGCAAGGAATTCGACGGGTTCACCGCGCTGCGTGCCTGGGCCCGCCAGTTCTATCCCGCCGCCGCACTCCCCGAAAGGCCCGCGCCATGAGCACTCCCGCCAAGATCCGGGTATTCCAGGTCGCCACCGGCAATCTCGGTACCGAGATGATCGGCCGCATCCGCAACCATCCGGAGCTGGAATTGGTCGGATTGCACTGCTACACACCGGAAAAGATCGGGCGGGACGCGGGCGAGATCGTCGGCCTGGGACCGATCGGGGTGATCGCGACCGGCTCGATCGAGGAGATCATCGCCGCGCGCCCCGACGTGCTCACCTTCCACGGGGTCTTCCCCGACGAGGACCTGTACGAGCAGGTGCTCGAAGCCGGGATCGACGTGGTGACGACCGCGGATTGGATCACCGGATACCACCGCGACACCAACCATCCCCATCCGTCCGGGCGCAAGGTCAGCGACGTCATCCGAAGCGCCTGTGAGCGTGGGCAATCCACCTTCTACGGCACCGGCATGAACCCGGGCCTGTGCCAGATCCTCGGCATCGTCCACACCGCCGACGTGGCCGACATCGAAAACGTCACCGTCACCGAATCGGTGGACGTCTCCTGCCACCATTCCGCCGAAACCTGGAAAGCGGTCGGCTACGGGCGTCCGATCGACGACCCCACCATCCCCGATTCCCTGCACAAGTACACCGCGGTCTTCGCCGACTCGGTCTACCTGATGGCCGACGCCTTCGGCCTCGAACTCGACGAAGTGAAGTTCAGCTACGAACTCGGCGCCTGTACCGAGGACGTCGACCTGGGCTGGTATTTCCTGCCGAAGGGCTCGCTGGGCGCGAACTACATCAAATACCAGGGCCTCGTCGACGGAGTACCGCGCGTGGAGTCCCATCTGGAATGGCAGATGACCCCGCACACCGACCCGGCCTGGAATATCAAGGGCTGCTACATCACCCAGGTCACCGGCGACCCGAGCATCTACAGCAAGCACATGATCTTCCCCCGCAAAGGCTTCGACCTGTCCGACCCCGCCAATTTCGCCTCCATCGGCATGAGCGTCACCGGCCTGCCCGCCCTCAACGCGATCGCCTCCGTCGTCGCCGCCCGACCGGGCATCATCACCAGCGCCGACCTACCCCTTCGCGCCTTCGCGGGACGATTCAAGATCTGACCCGACTATCGCACCTCACCTGCCGGGCGAGCGGCGGCGGGTACGGCCGCTGGTTTGTCACCGAGCCAGTCGAGCAGAGCGTTGTAGACCGTCTCGTGGTTGAGCAAACTGAAATGGTTCGCACCGGGCAGATGCAGGCCGTTGGCATCGTCGAATCCGATGCGGCGGACGCGGTTTCGCCCGGAACCACTGCTGGGCAGCACCAGGCCGTCGCCGATGATGCGGCCGAGCGGGTGTCGTGGACTGCGGGCGATGGACGCCGTGACGAAGTAGTGGTCGGCACCCGGCAGCAAGGGCACTTCCTGAACGGCTCTGCGCCGCAAGGCATCCACGTCGAGTTCGCTCCAATCCTCGTCCACCAGCGAGCCCTGGCGCAGATCACGGATTCCGGCACTGCGGCGGCGCAGCAGACGAGCGAACGGGCGGGTTTCGGGCAGTTGGTTCAGCGCCGCGGAGGCATAGTGGACAAACTGTTCGAGGGGCGCGCCCAGATGCGGGGAACCAAGGCAGACGATCTGGCGAACTCGGCGCACCCAGTCCTGGCCCTCGGCATCGGCTTCATGGCACGCGCCGCGGGCGATCAGCCCGCCCATCGAGTGGCAGACCAAAGCGATCTCTTCCACCTCGACCGGCCAGTGCGCGTGCAGCTCCCGCAGCAGCATGTCGAGTTGCCGGGCGTTCTCGGCAATGCGCAGACCACTGTTGTACCGCACCATGAGCGTGCTGCGGTCGAGATCGGAATCGAGCCGCTCCGCGTAACTGGGCCGCCCACCCAACCGCCACGCATGCTCGGTCTCCACCAGCCCGTGCAGAAACACCACGATGCGCGGGCGCGGATTCGCCACCACCGCGCCGAGCTCACGCGCCCCGACAGGTTCCCCGTCGATACGAAAAGTCATAGGCGAGGCCAGGATCGGACGCTTCTCCTCGAGGCTGTCACCGATCAATCCTTGCAAGGCAGCGATCAACCCCGACCCATACACCGTGCGCGAGGGCATCGGAAGCCCCGGCAGCTCCGCCGCCAGTTCGGCCACCGACCCGGCCGCGACCGCGCCACCACTGACCACCCGATACACCCCCGAGGTGATGGCATCGTGCACCACCTTGACCGGCCGCACCGCCGGCCCGATTCCCCACGACACCGCCGTGAACACATGATCGCTGACCGCCCGGTGCGTGGCCCCGATCCCATTGATCGCGCCGCCGAGTTCATCGCCCGCGAGGCGCGCGAGTGCCCGTATCTCCGCTCGCCGCTGCCGCATCGACTCCACCATCGTTTCAGTGTACAAATGTGCACTGAACCATGCGAGTGCAACCTCGGCGTCCCGTCCGTTACCCAGTACACCTCACACCTCTGGTAGCAGTTCGAGCGGTTGGGGTTGCCGTCCAGAACAGTTCGCCCGCTTGCCAGGCTCCGTCGATGTCCAGATCGCCACGGGTCACTTCGATGACTGCGGCGAGGGCCGTTGCGGGACGGTGAGCTAGGACCCGCGCCGGGTGCGGTGGTTGACGGTGTTGTCGGCGGGTATAGCCGTTTCGTGCTGCTGCCGTACCGGGCAGCAGCAGCGGAATGGACGGAGAATTCGATGCTCGGATTGGGAATCCTCGGCTGGATCATCATCGGCGGTCTCGCCGGCTGGATCGGTAGCAAGATCATGAAAACCGATGCTCAGCAAGGGATCCTGCTCAACATCGTCGTCGGTATCGTCGGCGGGTTGCTGGGTGGGTTTCTGCTGAAGCTCCTCGGTGTCGACGTCGAGGGCGGGGGCCTGTGGTTCAGCTTCTTCACCTGCTTGGGGGGCGCGGTACTGCTGCTGTTCCTCGTCGGGCTCGTCACCGGGCGCCGCGGCGCGCTGCGCTGAGGGCTGTGAACTTCCGCCCGAGGGCAGTGCGCCGCACTGCCCTCGAGGCATTTTCGGCGCAGGAACTATCGATGCCACTGTCGCGGATACCAGCGCGTCAGCCCCCCCGTACATGCCGATGAGCGAGCATTCTCGCTGAGGCGGCATTGGAATTGATCTTGTGGCGCAACACATCTCACGATCGGTACGGAAATTCCGTTCACCGCACGGCCCGCCTCTGCAGCTACCGTGAACGTGCAGAGCTTCCCCTTACCACCGGGAGGAACCGCTAACGGCCAGCACCCTACCCAAGATCAGCGATCTCAAGCCAAAGTCAGCTAAGGTGACGGAATGGTCATGCGGGTGGCGGTTCCCGTGCTGCCGTGCCGAGATGTGCAGGCAGCGCGGTCGTACTTCACGGACGTGCTCGGATTCGACACCATATTCACCTGGGAGACCCCACCTAGCTACGCGGCCGTGATCCGCGACACCGCCGAGTTTCACCTATACGCCGAAAGCATTGTCGGCCCGGCCAGGGTGGTGGTTGTCGTCGACGACGTCGATTCCTGCCACGACGAGCTGCGCGCCCGTGGCGCCGACATCGTCGAGCCACTGGCTGACCGGCCCTACAGGATGCGCGACTTCAACGTACGGACACCCGATGGGCACTTGTTGATCTTTAGCCAGCCGCTTACCGAGTACGGGTGACCATCAGCGGACCAGCCGGAAGAATGACCGGACCTCGTCGACGAACAACGCCCGGCTTGTCACTGAAGCCGTAACCGGGAAGCGATGGGCAGACCCCTAGAACCGGCCGGCTTAGTGCGCAGATTTTCGCCGTTCACACGACGAAACCGCAGCTCAACAGCCAGCACCCTTGCGACAGTTCGCAGTGGCCATCCATCGGTTCGTACTACCGGATGAGGCCGAGCACCGGCCGTAGGCGCGTGTCCGCTATTGCCGCGTTGAGCGCGGATTGTCTGCGATGCAGCCTATGTGGTGATCGGGAAGGCGGCCTGGAAGGCCAATCGCTGATCAGCGCCGGCCGCGATCCTGTCGAGTTCTTCGTCCAGCGTCATGAAGACCTGCCAGGGTTCTTGCCCGCTGACCACGGCCAAGCGATGCACGATGAGCTGTTCGAGCTCAGGAACCCGTTTGGCCTTCCAAATCTTGTCGGCAAGACTGACCAGAAGATCGTCCATGCCGATGTCGAGATCGGTCCACGCGGCATGGGTACGTGCGAACCGGGCACGGCTGTCGGGCACTCCATGGTCGAGAAGAAGTTGGTACCCGTCGGCTTCGTGCGCTGAGCCGGGGCCAGACAACTCGGCAAGATGCAGGACTTTCCCGATGTCGTGGATGGCCGCACCGAACAGCACCGCATCGGCGTCGAATTGTACTGTGCCGTAGGCGGAATTCAGCCAATCGAGCAACTGGCTGGCCACGTCGTGGACCGCACGCAGGTGCGCGGCCAGCCGCGGCGGAGCATCCAGCGCTCGAACGATCGCCGCAGCACTATCGGGCAGCGGCCGCAACGGAAGTTCGAGTTGGTCGGTCAAGGCCCGCTCGAGCATGCCTGATGTCATTCGGCCACGGTAATCGCCACAAGATCAGATTCGTCGGACCTACACGAACGCACTCATTTGCCGCATGGCGCGCTGACCGGTACCGGCCAGCGGCGAGGTTAGGGCGTGATCTCGTCACCAGCGGAAGACCACACTCGCCATCTGCTCGAGGGCATGTAGATGGCGACGCCTTGCTCACCGTGTTCCACATGAACGTCGTCCGTGAGGCCATCGGCGCTCTCGTACTCCACGATCATGTAGTCGCCCGCGACAAGTTCTCGCTCGTCGCCTTGGATCTCGAATGTGACGGTCATCGGCTTGTCGCCAGCTTGGATGCGCACCCTCATGACGCGAACCTATGGCACCGGAGGACGAACACACGCTATTGCCGCGTCCCGCGCGATCCGGGGTGGCCGACGAGGCGCTCCGCGACCGTGTGTAGACGGAGACTGAGATCTGTTGCGGCAAGGGGAAGTCCCGGCCACTGGGATAGTTGCTCATGACGGGCACTTGCTCGAATGTTCCTGTCCCCCAATACCTCTCGACCTATTGACATTTAGAGACCGATTGGTTGCAATCTGCTGTGTGACCGAGACACAGCAGGTGCGGCGCACCCAGGCCGAGCGCACGGCATCCACGAAGGCGGCGCTTGTGGGGGCGACGATCGAGACCATCGCCGAGATCGGCTATCACCGGGCTTCGCTCGGCGAGATCTGCACTCGGGCAGGGGTATCCAAGGGTGGGCTGTTCCGGCATTTCGACTCGCGACTCGCGCTGATCGTCGAAGTCGCCGAAGAGGTCGGGCGACGACATCTCGCGGGGTTTCTCGCGCTCGGTGACGCGCCCGTCGGGGAGATGCTCGCGTTGACGCGGAGGCAGTCGCGGTCGCAGATCAACGCGGTCTGGTTCGAATTGCTCGTCGCTGCTCGCACGGATGCCGAGTTGCGTGAGCAGCTCACCCCGGTGGCGTCACGGCTGTACGCCGCCGTCGACGAGCTCGCGGTGCTGCCTTCGTCGGGCGCGGGAGTCGATCCCGCGGTGCTGCGGTTGATGGGTACGTCGCTGGTGCACCTGTTCGACGGCGAGGCCGTTCTCCGAGAAGTGCTGCCGCGACCGGAACTCGAGGACGCCCGATTGCAGGCGGCGATCGAGCTGAGCAATGCCCTTGTCGCGCTTCGCCGTAACTACCCGTCCGTCGCCATCGAGCGATCCGGCAAGGAGAAATGACCCGTGGCTAGAGAATTCCCGGCCAAAAAATCCGCGGACTACATCGTGGTCGGCGGCGGCAGCGCCGGCGCGGCCGTGGCACGAAGGATCGCCGATGCCGGTGCCGAGGTCCTGCTGCTCGAAGCCGGTGGGCGCAACGACTCGCGGCTCGTCCGGGTTCCGGGCATGGTCGGGGCGATGCACGGGGTCGGCGCATTGCAGCGCAGTGTCACCTGGCAACCGCGCACCAGCCCGCAGCCACATGCCGCGGGACGCCGGGTATCGCAGATGCACGGGCGCGGACTGGGTGGCGGCAGCGCTGTCAACGGGATGATCTGGTCCCGCGGTCACCACCGGAACTACGACGACTGGGCGGCGGCCGGTTGCGTCGGCTGGAGTCACGCGGAGGTGCTCCCGATCTTCAAGCAGATGGAGGCGTTCGAGGACGGCGCGAACGACTATCGCGGCGGCTCCGGACCGATCGGTGTCACCCGTGCGCGCGATCTCGCCGAGGTGACCGAGGCGTTCCTCGACGCGCTCGCCACCACCGCGGGAGTCGCCCGCAATGCCGACTACAACGCCGCCGAACAGGAGGGCGTCTCGGTCGCTCAATGGAACGCGGCCGGTGGGCGTCGCCAGAGCTCGGCGGAGGCGTACCTGCGCGATGCGCCGCCGAACCTGCACGTGCGGACAGGTGCGCAGGCCACGCGGATCCTGATCGACAAAGGCGCCGCCGTCGGCGTCGAAGTCGCCACCAAGCGAGGCACGGAACGTCTTGTCGCACACCAGGAAGTCGTCGTCAGTGCCGGTTCGTTCCGCACCGCTCAACTGCTCATGCTCTCCGGAATCGGACCGGCCGCGCATCTTGCCGAACACGGGATTCCGGTACTCGGCGACCTGCCGGTCGGTGAGGGCTTGCAGGACCACGCCGTCGTACCCGTGGTCTACAACGTGACCGAGGGGCCCGTTCTCGGTCCGGCGAAGTTCGTGGCCGCGATGGCCAGGGAGCGCATTCGGGCGAACTCGACCTTCTTGGCCGGCTCCTACATGGAAGGCATAGCGCACATCAGATCGGAGTACGCCGGCACCGTTCCCGATCTCCAGTTGTTCGCGACTCCGCTCGGTCGCCGCGGCGCCGACGCCACGATTCCAGGAGTTCACCCCGACATCGACGGCGCCTGTTTCACGGTCTATCTGGTGCTGCTCTATCCGGAGAGCTCGGGAACCGTTCGGCTGGCCTCGCGCGATCCGCGGTTAGAGCCCGTGATCGACCCTCGCTACCTGAGCGCGTCCGCGGATCTCGACGCGCTGATGGCGGGGGTGGAGATCGTCCGCGAGGCAATGGCAAACCCGGGGGCTGCTTCCTACGTCCGCGCCGAAGTCGCACCCGGCCGCAGCGGCACCACACCGGCGGCTGTTCGGGAGGACGCACGCCGCCGGATTTCGAGCGTCTATCACCCGACCGGCACTTGTCGTATGGGCGTGGATGAACGAGCCGTGGTGGACCCCGATTTGAAGGTGCGCGGCATCGAGCGGCTGCGAGTCGCCGACGCGTCGGTGATGCCTTCCATTCCCGGCGGCAACACCAACGCGCCGTCGATCATGATCGGCGAGCGCGCCGCCCAACTGATACTGGAGAACGCATGATCCCCCTGCACGAGGTTGCCGTGATCGGCGCCGGCATTTCCGGTCTCGGCACCGCGATCAAGCTGCGCGAGGCGGGGATCACCGATTTCGTGGTACTGGAAAAGGCCGACAGCGTCGGTGGCGTCTGGCGAGACAACACCTATCCGGGGTGCGCGGTCGATATCCCCTCGATCGCCTACTCGTATTCCTTTGCGCCACACGATCGCTGGAGCCGGAAATTCGCGCCGCAGCCGGAGATCCTGTCCTATCTGCGTGAGACCGCCGATCGCTTCGGGGTCGGCGAGCATCTCCGGCTCGGAGTCGAGGTGTTCGAGGCGAGCTGGGACGGGTCGCGGCGGTGCTGGGTACTGGACACGAGCGGCGGGGAGATCCGTGCCCGTTCGCTCGTCGCCGCAGCCGGCCCCTGGCACGAGCCGAGCCTGCCCGATATCGACGGCCTCGACTCCTTCCCGGGACCGGTGTTCCACACTTCGCGCTGGGATCACGATGTCGATCTGACCGGACAGCGGGTGGCGATCGTCGGAACCGGCGCTTCGGCGATCCAAGTGGTGCCGAGCATTGCCGAGCAGGTGGCCGAACTCCATGTCCTGCAACGGACTCCGCAGTGGGTGGTGCCCAAGCTGGAGCCCGCGCGGTCCCGCATCGCGCGCCGCCTGGGTGTGCATCGGCTGCGGTGGGTGCACGAATTCAATCGTCGGCGTGAGGAACTGATTCTCGAACTCACCAATATCGCGTTCAACCATCGCTGGGGGCAGGCCGCATTCAAGTGGCTCGGACGCCGGAATATCCATGCGGCCATCGACGACCCCGGGTTGCGCGCCGCCCTCACGCCCGAGTGGTCGGTCGGCTGTAAACGGCTGCTGATGTCGAGTGATTACTACCCGGCGCTCGCCCGCCCGAACGTCTCGGTCGTCTCGACCGGGCTGACCGCCGTTCGCGGAAACACCCTGATCGGCGAGGACGACTCCAAGATCGAAGTCGATGTCGTGATCCTGGCGACCGGATTCAAGATTCTCGATATGCCGATCGCGGGCAAGGTCAGGGGCGTCGACGGGCGCAGTCTGGCCGAGCACTGGGACGGCAGCCCGCAGGCCTACCTCGGGACCACGGTGCCGGGCTTTCCTAACCTCTACATCCTTTTCGGGCCGAACGTGTCGGCCGTCGCATCGGGGTTCCTGATCGTCGAGTCCCAGTTGCAGCAGGTGGTTCAGGCATTGGCGCATCTGCGGCGCAGCGGCGCGGTATCGCTGGAAGTGCGGGCAAAGGTGATGCGGCAGTTCAACAACGAGGTCCAGGCCGCGCTCCGGAACACGGTCTACAACTCGGGCGGATGCCGCAGCTACTACTTCGACAAGAACGGCCGCAACGGCTTCTCCTGGCCCTGGTCGGCACGTCGCCTGCGCCGCATGACCGCCCGCTTCAATCCGGAGGACTACGTAGTGACGCAGGCGTGAGAGCGGTGTTCTGTCACGGGGTCGGACGAGTTCCCGCAGGTGCTTCCTGGGCAGAGTTCGACGTCGCCGTCAAAGCCGGCGCCCTGAGATGCCGCTGGTCGTGCTGACCGGGGCGGCCCGCGAAGCGGTTGCAACGCGACCGGTTTGCTCGAACCGTCGATCCATCCCTGGACATTAACCGCTCGCTCGCGCCAATCGGGGTGAAACCTGCTGCGCTGACACGATTCAGGACATGTCCGGCACGATCGGTCACAGGTTTTCCCGGAAATTGCCACACCAGGATGGCAGAGCATGCAGAATGCGGGGCGAATGATCATGTGGCCCCGAGCATCCCGGCTTTCGATGCTCAGGGCGTAAGGAGGCACTTGATGTTTGACCACTCCCCCGCGCTCGCTCTGGCCGAGCAGATACTGGCCCGCTACGGCAGCCTGGATGCGTTCAGTGCACACTTGCACGCCGCGGCCGAACCCGTCACCGAGGAACTTCCGGTCTGGCAGCCTTCGCTCGGCGAGGGCCGGCACCGGTCGCGGGCAGCCTGATCTGAGGCGACGCCGACAGGCCAGGCCACCGTGACGAGCCGCACCGGGGAGGGGAGCGGCGGCGACTGCACCCTTCCCCCTCATGGCCATTCCCCGAAGATTATCTCCTGATGCCTCTTGCACTCACCTGTCTGGAGTGCTATATATTATCTGTGTCTTTTGACACAGATATTCTCACAGCTGTTCGATCAAGAACCGGGCCCCGGTGCCGAGCGGGTCGCGCGCTGGCGCTGGCGTCCGTTGTCCTCGGTGGGAAGTGAGGTGATGCCTGTCAGAGATTCACCACGGATTCCCGGTGTGGGGCGGCGTCGTGTCGACGCCGAGACCGTGCTCCTCGCGCGCCGAAGCGCCGCGCACGTTGTGTCGATGCGGCCCGGCGCCCGGGCCACCGGAGGTGGCATTACATACGGCCGTGCGGCACCGTGCCCCACATACGGAATACCGCAATCAGCACACTGTTTCGTTCGAACCTCTTCCGTCCACGGGTGGGCCCGTTCAGCAGCAGGCTTGCGGGCTCACCCGCACCCTCAAGCTCCGGTCCGGGCTCGGACCATCCGCAGTGTCAGAGAGGAGACCGCGATGCGCACCGTCGTTCCCGCAAGCAGCGAACTCGACCACACTCTCGTCGACGAACGCGACCGGGTGCGCGGTCTGGACACTGCCGCGCGGCACCCGCTGGCCGAACGTATCCGCGCCGCCTTCGACGCCGCTGAACTCGCCGACCGGATCGACCACACGGCCACCGCACCGCCCGAGGACCGGTAGGTCCCGCGCCGCGGTGGTGACCGCGTAAGCAAGGTCGGCACCGGATTTCGCCCGCACGACGCGGTGATCGCCTGGTCGACAGAGTGTTTCGGCAGTTCTGACCGGGGCTCGGCCGCGCTCCGAAAACCGCATGCTCCTGTGTCCGCATGCATCATAGAATCCGATCTTGTGCTTTCCCGCCCCTCTTTCATCAGCGATGAGGCGATCGCGCAGGCGGCCGCTACCCACTGGCTGCCAGAAATTGTTGATATCAGCTATCTGCCATGGGGTTTCGGCGCGCACCACTGGCGGGTGACCGGCGGGGGCACCACATTGTTCGTGACGTTGGACCAGTTGGAGCCCAGGCACACTGCGAAGTCCCTGGAGGCTGCTTACGCCGGCGCAGCCGCATTGGCCACCGCTGGGTTGGACGTGGTGTGTGCGCCGTTGCCTGCCCGGTCCGGGCGGTTCACCGTGGACGTCGGGGCCGGTGCGCTCAGCGTGACGCCGTGGCTGGCGGGCCGCAGCCCGAGCGAGGCGGAGGCCCGCGAGCCCCGGCATGTCCGTGAGGTCGTGCTCGCGCTGGCCGCGCTGCATCGCGCTGCTCCACCTGACGATCTGCGGTCGTGGACCCCGCAAGTCGGTGCCGAGTTCGCCGATGAAGTGCGAGCTCGCACGGCCGAGCCTTGGACGAGCGGCCCGCTGGCAGAGCAGGCACGGTTAGCTATTGCCGCGCATGACGACGCAATCGAACGCTGGACCGCCCGCTACTTGGAATTGACGGAAGTCGCTTTCTCCCAACGGGACTCGTGGGTGCCGACGCACGGGGAACCGCACAATGACAACCAGGTCATAACCTCCGAAGGCGTGAAGTTGGTCGATTGGGAGTCACTGGCTCTCGCACCGCCCGAACGGGACTACGCGGATCTGATCACCGTGGCAAACGACCTGCTGCACCCGGACCCCGCGATGACGGAGCTGTTCGCGCTCGACTAGCGGCTATCCGAAATCGTCGAGTACATGCGCTGGTTCGCAGCTCCGCACACCGGCACCGCGGACGATCACACGGCCTTGGCAGGACTGTACGAGGAATTAGCAGGGAGCTGACCGAAGCCGAAGCATGCCGGCGGATGTCTGGGAGACATCGTGCGCAGACCGGGGCCTCGTTTCGAAACCGATCGCACCGGCCACTATCCGCGCGGCTTCGGACGTCTGGTACGCCCACCTCGGAGAGCTCGGCATCGAGCGCACTTCGGTACTGCGCGCATCGACCGGATACGCGTTGGGGAATTACAGGGCGCACTCAGACGGCGACGACCCGTCGCCGTTTACGCGGTTTCGGCGCGGATACGGACTTCGTCGGCGAGATCCGCCCAACGGTTGCGGGTTTCGATCAAAGTCGCATCCGGTTCAGCGCGAGCCTTGCGGCGCTGGTGCGCCGCCCACCTCGACAGGGCGTCGGTCATCACGAAGCGCAAGTCCGGGTCGGTCAGGTCGAGAACCAATTCGCTGTTCTCGCTATCGTCCGGCTCGATCGCTGTCGTCGACCTCGAACGACGTTGCGGCACAGGCATAGGGGTCACCGTCTGCGACGGAAACGCGGTGCGGTCGACCCGCATCCACTCCTTCACCGCATGCAGAGGCTGCTCTCCGAGCCGGAAAGCCTCAGCGGCTTTGAGCGCGCACCGCAGGCAGCGTGCCCGGCCGGGCACCGGTTCCCGGCTGGCCGGCCTTCCCGTGCAACGGGATCGCCAATCCCCCGTATTGTCGACGTCCACGATCAGGTGAACCATCTCCCGATCGTCGACCGCGCCTCCCTCGACGATCCAGCTGCTCATCCAGAAAGCCTAGCCACCAATTCCAGCCATTCGGCTCTTCGACGACAGCCGTGTCTTCGCCTGCCGCGTACGCGGTCAACGCCCCTAGGCGTGGGACTCGGGCAGGCCTGCGTCGTGGCTGCCCTGGATCCAAACCGCGAACCAGGCCTTGGCGGCCGCCATTCCCGGCGCGCGGCGAGTAGTTCTGCCCGGTGCCGATCACGAAGTGCTGCACCACCCGAACTGCTCGTGCCGTTGCTGCTCGCCTTCTTCGCCTGAGCAGCAGACCATCTGGCGTCGGTGACTCCGTCGGCCGGCTGGCCCCGAGTATGCCCCGCCCGCCAGGACACGTGGTCGCGAGAGCAGAGGGGTAGATGTCTACTCGTCGGGCTTGGCCCAGCGGCCGCGGGCTTGCCGGATGTGGGCGCGCAGGAATTGTTCGACCCGGTCCTGGTCGCGGGACTCGAGGAGGTCGACGATGGTGAGATGCTCGCGGGCGACGTCGACGAGTTCGCCCTTCTCGGCCAGGGAGGCCAGGCCGAACAGGCGGGTGTGGTCGCGCAGGTCGGAGACGAGCGCGTTGAGGCGTGGGTTGTCGGCGTAGCCGAGCAGGGTCAGGTGGAAGATCTGGTCGGCGGCGGTGTATTCCACCAGGTCGCCGCTCTGGGCGCCCGCGACGATCTGCTCGGCGAGAGAGCGCAGATGGGGGAAGTCCGCGTCGGGGATCAGGGGCGTGACTTCGCGGACGACCGGAGGCTCGAGCAGTAGCCGGATGCGGGTGATGTCGTCGAGATCCTTTTCGGCGACCTCGATGACTCGGAACCCCTTGTTGGGGACGATCGCGATGAGGTTCTCGCGTGCGAGATCCTGCATGGCCTCGCGGACGGGGGTGGCCGACACTCCGAAGCGGGCGCCGAGCGTCGGCGCGGAATACACCACGCCGGGCTCCATTTCACCGGCGATGATGGCCGCGCGTAGTGCCCGTGACACCTTGTCGCGCAGGCTGACCTTCTCCACCTGGGTGAACTGCTCGATACTCACGTGGTCGGCTCCCCTGCCCGCGATCGATGAACTCCATGACTTTCCGACATTCTATGCCATGTCACGTGGCATACCTGGCCGCCCGGGAGCGGAGCCTCACGGCGTGGCCTCGGCATCGACGGCCCGCAGCGACTTGCCTGCGGTTTCCTTGGCCAGGCCGACCGCGATCACCGAGATCGTCGCCGCCACAACCAGATACAGCGAGATGGGCACCGAGCTGTGGAAATGGTCGAACAGGCTGACCGCGATCAGCGGGGCCAGCGAGCCGGCCAGAATCGGTGCGACCTGGTAGCAGAACGACAGTGCCGTATAACGCACCCGAGTCGGAAACATCTCGGTCATGAGCGCGGAATACGGTGCGTAGGTGCAGGATTCGATCGCCAGGCCGAGGGTGATGGCGACGATGATGAGCGCGTAGTTCCCGGTATCCATCATCGGGAAGGCCACGAAACCCCATCCGGCGGTGAGCACGGCCCCGGTGAGATAGACCGGCCGCCGTCCGATCAGGTCCGACAGCAGACCCGCCGCGGGAATCATGAAGAAGTGCAGCAGGTGCGCGACCAGCATGAGCGCCAGGATCGGCGCGGTGTCCACGTGCACGGCCAGCTTGAGGTAGGTGATCGAGAAGGTCACCACCAGGTAGTAGAGGATGTTCTCGGCGAAGCGCGCGCCGATCCCGATCAGCACCTGCCGCCAGTGATAGCGCAGCACTTCGACAATGCCGAGCGCATGCCGCCGGTCGGTCTCGGATCGCTGTTGCGCCTCGCGGAAGATCGGCGCGTCATCCACGCTCGAGCGCACCCAGTAGCCGATCAGCACAACGACAGCCGAGAGCCAGAAGCCGATGCGCCAGCCCCACGAGAGGAACTGCGCCTCCGACAGATTCGCCGAAAGCACCAGCATCACGACGGTCGCCAGCACATTGCCCAGCGGGACGCCGGCCTGCGGCCAACTGGCCCAGAACCCGCGCCGGTGATCGGGACTGTGCTCGCTGACCAGCAGCACCGCCCCGCCCCATTCGCCGCCGAACGCGAAGCCTTGGATCAGGCGCAGCGTGACCAGCAGCGCGGGCGCCCAATAGCCGATCACCGCGAACGTCGGCAGGCAGCCCATTAGGAAGGTGGTGATCCCGACCGCCACCAGGCTCAGTTGCAGCAGCGCTTTGCGTCCGACGCGATCGCCGAAGTGCCCGAACAGGATTCCGCCGAAGGGCCGGGCCAGGAAGCCGACCGCGTAGAGCGCGAAGGCGGCGATGATGCCGTCGATGGCATTGCCGCTGGAGCGGAAGAAGACCTGCCCGAAGACGAGCGCGGAGGCCGTGCCGTAGAGGAAGAACTCGTACCATTCGGCGACCGCGCCCGCCATGGCCGCGGCCACGATCCGGCGTAGTCCGGCCGCCGGGGCACTCGCCCGGGAATCGGTTTGCTGTGTCGTCGCGGGTTCGTCGATCGCGGTCATGCTCCACCTTCATCTGTGTCGTGTGACATTGCACCATAGGATGGTGACCCCGATCACGCAAGCGGTTGACCGGGCATGACTCCATCCCTTACCGTCAGTGCAATGTCACACGTCACATGGTGACAGGCGGCTGGGGCGCTCTCCCCTGACTCTCGACCTGATGGAGGCTCACATGTCCGAAACCACCGCGTCCCCGGCGAACAAGCCCTGGCACGGGGTGATCGTCGCGACCACCCTGCCGTTCACCGAGGATCTCTCGGTCGACCACGAGGCCTACGCCGAGCACGTGCGCTGGCTGGCGGACAACGGCTGCCACGGCGTGAGCCCGAACGGCTCGCTCGGCGAATACCAAACCCTCGACGACGCCGAACGCGCCCGCGTGGTGACCACCGCCATCGAGGCCGCGCCGGAGGGCTTCACGGTCATGCCCGGCATCGCGGCCTACGGTGCGCTGCAAGCCCGCAGATGGGCGGAACAGGCCGCCGAGGCCGGTGCGCAGTGCGTGATGCTGTTGCCGCCCAACATCTATCGCGGCAATCGCGAGGTCGTGCTGGATCACTATCGGACGGTGGCCGCGGTCGGCCTGCCCATCGTGGCCTACAACAATCCGATCGACACCCGCATCGACCTGACCCCGGACCTGCTGGCCGAGCTGCACAGCGAAGGGCTGATCGTCGGGGTCAAGGAGTTCACCGGCGACGTCCGGCGCTTCTACGAGATCAAAGAACTCGCACCGGAACTCGATGTGCTGATCGGCTCCGACGACGTGGTGCTCGAACTCGGCATCGCTGGCGCGGTCGGATGGGTCGCGGGCTACCCCAATGCCATTCCGCAGGTGACCGTGGAGCTGTACAACGCGGCGGTGAACCGGGACCTGGACAAGGCGCTACCGCTGTACCGGGAACTACATCCGCTGCTGCGCTGGGATTCCAAGACCGAATTCGTACACGCCATCAAATTGTCGATGGATCTGGCCGGGCGGCCCGGCGGCGCCTGCCGGCCGCCGCGGATTCCGCTCGCACCCGAACTGGTCGCCAAGATCACCGCCGATACCGAAGCGGTGCTGGCCAAGGGTTACCGGTAGCCGAAAGCCACACCGGCAAGGGCGAATACGGAAGATGAGGGACCACTCGATGATCGAAACGACAGCCGAGCCGATCGCCGACACCACGGCCGAAGCGGTCGATGCCATGGTCGCGGCGGCGGCCACCGCCGCACCAGCCTGGGCGGAATTCGGGGCGGCCGGGCGCGCCCGGGTGCTCGAGGGCATCGCCGATCGGCTCGACGGCCGGGCCACGGAGCTGCTCGCCCTGGCCCGGCACGAAACCCGGCTGCCCGAGGCGCGGCTCACCGGTGAACTGCGGCGCACCACCTTTCAACTGCGCCTGTTCGCCGAGACGGTGCGTGACGGCAGGTATCTGGATGTACGGATCGACACCGCCGACGACCACTGGCCGATGGGTGCGCCCCGCCCGGACCTGCGCCGGATGAACATTCCGCTCGGCCCGGTCGTCAATTTCGCGGCGAGCAACTTCCCCTTCGCCTTCTCCGTTCCCGGCGGCGACACCGCCGCCGCATTGGCCGCCGGTTGCCCCGTCATCGTCAAGGCCAGCCCGGGGCATCCGGCGCTGTCGCGGGCGGCCGGCGCGATCATCACCGAGGTCCTCGACGAAAACCGGGCTCCGCGTGGCACTTTCGGCCTCGTCTTCGGAGTCGATGCGGGCGTGCGGGTGCTGACCCATCCGGCCGTCACCGCGGCGGCGTTCACCGGCTCCACCAGAGGCGGGCGAGCGCTGTTCGATATCGCCAACGCGCGACCGAAGCCCATTCCCTTCTACGGTGAATTGGGTTCGGTCAACCCGGTTTTCGTCACCGCCGCGGCAGCGCAGTCACGTCCCGACGAGATCGCCGCCGGATTGTTGACCACGTTGTCGGCCAGCGCGGGACAACTGTGCACCAAACCGGGTTTGATCGCCCTCCCCGACCCATCTCCGCTGCTCGAGGAACTGGCCAGGACCACCCCGGAACCGACGGGGCAGTTGCTCAACGACGCGATCGAAGCCGGATTCATCGGCGCCGTCGAGCAACTCCGGGCGCACCCGGCGGTACGGATCCTCAGCGGCGGCGCTTCCGGGCGCACCCTGCTGCTGACCACCCGCGCCCAGGACGTGCTCGCCGACCCGGAAGCCTTGACCCAGGAGATGTTCGGCCCGGCGGCACTGGTGGTGACCTATCGCGATGCCGACGAACTTTTCGCGCTCGCCCGCGCGGTGAGCGGGCAGCTGACGGTCTCGGTCTTCGGCGACGACACCGACGACATCGCCCGCACGCTGCTCACCCGGGGCGTGGACGTGGCAGGCCGGGTGCTGTGGAACAGCTGGCCCACCGGGCTGTCGGTGACCTACGCCCAGCAGCACGGCGGCCCCTACCCGGCGACCACCGCACCCACCGCGACCTCGGTCGGGACCGCCTCGATCGCCCGCTTCCTGCGGCCCGTGGTGTACCAGTCGGTGCCCGCGGCGCTGCTGCCGCCCGAACTGCGCGACGACAACCCCCTTTCCATCCCGCGATCGGTGAACGGGGCACGCGCGCAATGAGATTCGACGAGTCCGGCACATCGTCCGTGAGGGGGACCGATGTGCTGATCATCGGCGCCGGCATGATCGGCTGCGCGCTCGCGGACCGGCTCACCCTGGCGGGTCTGTCGGTACGGGTCTGCGAGGCGGGCGCGGTTGCCTCGGGCACCACCGCGCACGGCGAGGGCAATGTGCTGGTCTCGGACAAAGGGCCGGGTCCGGAGCTGGAACTGGCGCGGCTGTCCCGGCGATTGTGGCCCGAGACGCTCGCGCGCATCGGTGAACGGCTGCCGCGCGTGGTCGCGGCGGTCGAATGGGAACCCAAGGGCGGCATCGTCGTCGCCACCACCGCATCCGGCGCGACCGCCCTGGCTGCTTTCGCCGACGGTCAGCGCACGGCCGGGGTGGACTGCACCGCCTTGGACGCCACGCAGCTCGCGGCGGCCGAACCGGCACTCACCAGAGAAACGACCGCCGCCGTCCACTATCCCGAAGACGCACAGGTCCAGCCGGTCGGTGCGGCCACCGCGCTGCTCGCGGCCGCCACCGCGGCCGGCGCGATCATCGAAACCCGTTGCGCGGTCACCGATTCGATCGTCAGCGGCGGCCGGATACTGGGGGTGCGCACCACCCGCGGCGACCGCTTCGCCGATGTCGTGATCAATGCCGCGGGCCCGTGGTCGGGCCCGGTGTCGGTGCTGCTGGACGCACCCATCGCGGTCAAACCGCGCCGCGGCGACGTCCTGATCACCGCTCCCCTGCCGCCGACCGTCTTCCACAAGGTCTACGACGCGGATTATGTCGGCGCGGTCGGCAGTTCGGATGCCGCCCTGCAATCCTCGGCCGTGGTCGAATCCACGCGCGGCGGGCCGCTGTTGCTCGGATCCTCCCGCCGCCAAATCGGATTCGACGACCGCATCCGGCCCGACAGCCTCGCCGCCATCGCACGCAAGGCACTGCGACTGTTCCCGATCCTCGCCGATGTCGCGATCATGCGCGCCTACGGCGGCTTCCGCCCCTATGTCGAGGACCATCTGCCGGTCATCGGACCGGATCCACGCCTGCCCGGACTGTGGCATGCGACCGGACACGAAGGCGCTGGGATCGGACTGTCGGTCGGCACGGCACAGCTGGTCGCGGCCGCCCTCACCGGCGCCCGCGCGCCGATGAGCGCGGCGGCTTTCACCGTCGACCGTCCGGCGGTCATCACCTCGAGCACGGAGTACGTATCCCTATGAGCCCACACCTGATTCCCGCGGACCGCGACCGGATCGGCCGCGCGGACCGGCCGCTGACCGTCATCGCCGACGGCGTATCCGTGCCGGGCGTGCACGGCCAAACCCTCGCCACGGTGCTGCTCGCCGCGGGCCGCGACCACTGGCGGACCGCCCGCGACGGCGGCCGGCGCGGCGTGTTCTGCGGTATCGGAATGTGTTTCGACTGCGTCGCGACAGTAAACGGGGTACCGGATGTGCGGCTGTGCCGTCGTCCCGCCCGCGACGGCGACACCGTCACCAGCCAGAGCCGCGCCGCACGGAGCGAGCGATGAACCGGCACGTGGTGGTGATCGGCGGTGGACCGGCGGGCACGGCCGCGGCCGCAGCCGCACTGCGACACGGCGCGACGGTGACGCTGATCGATGCCAACGAGGCGCTCGGTGGTCAATACAACCGCCGGATACCGGCCGATTACGGCGTGCGGCGGCCCTTGGCCATCGGGCACGGATACGCGGCGGCCGAGCGCCGGGCGCGACTGCTGCACGAGCATCCGCGCTGCGAATATCTTTCCCGCGCGGCGGTGTTTCACCTCGAGCGGCATCCCGAAGGTGGTTGTCCCACCGTGCGATTGCTGATCGGGGTGGAAGGTGAGCGGCGCATCCATCGCGAGGTTCGCGGCGATGCGCTGATCATCGCGACCGGAGCCTATGACCGGGTGTGCCCGTTCCCCGGCTGGGATCTGCCCGGCGTCTACACCGCCGGGGCCGCACAGACTTTGGTGAAAACGCAGCGCCTGCTGATAGGGCGATCTGTGCTGGTATCGGGGACGGGGCCGTTCCTGTTGCCGGTCGCCCACTCGCTGGCGCTGGGCGGCGCACAGGTGCGGGCGGTGCTCGAGGCCAACCCGGCCCGGCGGATCCTGCGGCACTGGGCTGCCCGGCCGTGGGAGTTGCGGCACAGCGCGGGCAAAGCCGCGGAGTTGCTCGAGTACGCGAGTTCCGGTCTGCGCCATCGGATTCCGCTGCGTCCCTCGACGGCGGTGGTCGCGGTCGCCGGTGACGGGCGGGTGGAGGAAGCGACCGTGGCCCGGCTCGACGAACACTGGTCACCGATCCCGGGCTCGCACACCACCGTGGCCGTGGACGCGGTCGCCGTATCGCACGGGTTCACGCCACAGCTCGAGCTCGCCATCGCCGCCGGTGCGCGGCTGACCGACAGCGGATTCGTCAGTGTCGATCAAAGACAACGCACCACTGTCGAATCCGTTTGGGCCGCAGGCGAACTCACCGGGATCGGCGGAGCACAGGTCGCCGCCGTCGAAGGCACGGTCGCCGGAATCGCGGCGGCGGGCGGCGACCCGAGCCACGAACGCGGCCTGACCGCCCGGCATCACACCGCCGGGCAGTTCGTCGCCCGGCTCGCCGCCGCACACCCGATCGGCGCCGGTGCGACGGACTGGTCCCGGCCCGACACCGTGATCTGCCGGTGCGAGAACACCACCCGGGCCGAATTGACCACGACCTGGACGGGCGTGGCGGGCACCAGCTATCGCGCCGCCAAGCTCGCCACCCGCGCCGGACTCGGCCCCTGCCAGGGCCGTATGTGCGGGGCGGCCGTCGCCGACCTGCGCGCGGCGCACTCGGGCGCGACCGACGATGCCACACACCCGCGGGCGGCCCATGATGCGGTGCCCTCGGAAACGGCCGACGAGGCGCCCGGCGGACGATGCGACACCGCCGGTTGCGCTCCCATCGGACTGGCCGCCGCGACCCCCGCCGCGCGCCCGCTGGCCGCCGTCGTCCGACTGCGCGAACTCGCCGAACTCGACACCGAAGGACCGTCCTGATGCACAGCAGCAGAATCATCTCCGCCATCGACACCCACACCGAGGGCATGCCGACTCGCGTGGTGACCGGCGGAGTCGGCACCATCCCCGGCGCCACCATGGCCGATCGACGCGACTACTTCCGCGAGAACCTCGACGGCCTGCGGAAATTCCTGGTCAACGAACCGCGCGGGCACGCCGCCATGAGCGGGGCGATCCTGCAACCCGCCACCACCGCCGACGGGCATTACGGTGTGCTGTTCATCGAGGTGAGCGGATTGCTGCCGATGTGCGGGCACGGGACTATCGGCGTGGCGACCGCACTGGTGGAAGCGGGCATGGTGCCGGTCACCGAACCGGTCACCGAAATCCGGTTGGACACCCCCGCCGGTCGAGTGGTGGCCAGCGTGAATGTCACTGCGGGGCACGCTGATTCCGTCGCGCTACGGAATGTGCCCGCCTACTGCGACAGTCTCGACAATGACGTCGAGGTACCCGGGATCGGAACAGTCCGCTACGACATGGCCTACGGCGGAAACTTCTACGCCATCGTCGATCTCGGCAAACTCGGACTGCCCTTCGACCGCGCACGCCAAGGCGAGATCCTGGACGCCGGACTGCGAATCATGGCGTCCATCAATGAATCCCGGCGTCCCGTACATCTCGCGGACGAGCGGATCAGCGGGTGCAAGCATGTGCTGTTCCTGGATCCGGCCTCCGAACCCACCCACACCCGCAATGCCATGGCCATCCACCCGGGCTGGTTCGACCGCTCCCCCTGCGGCACCGGCACCTCCGCGCTGCTGGCCCGTCAGCACGCACGCGGCTTGCTATCCGATGACCAAGTGCTGCGCAACGATTCGTTCATCGGCACCACCTTCCATGCCCGCGCGGTCGACACCGTCACGGTCGCCGGACACCCCGCCGTCATACCGGAGATCACCGGCCGCGCCTGGCTGACCGGCACCGCGAGCTACCTGCTCGACCCGGCCGATCCGTTCCCCGAGGGCTTCGTCTTCTGACCTCGCTCCCCCACTATCCACCACCCCTAGTTGAAATATCACCACCTGAAAGGCGCGACAATGTCTGTCGTCACCCGCCGCCCACGCCCACCCATGACCCTGCGCGGAGTCCTGCGGCGAATGCCCGTAACCGATTCCGACACCGGCGATTTCACCAAGAGCATGGGCCTATGGCAATTGGTCGCGCTGAGCCTGGGCGGCCTGGTCGGGGCCGGCGTGTTCTCGCTCGCCGGTGTGGTGGCCAACGAGGTGGCCGGACCCGCCGTGCTGATCTCGTTCGCCATCGCCGTCATCGCCTCCGGCGCGGCGGGACTGTGTTACGCCGAGTTCGCGGGCATGGTGCCCAAAGCCGGTTCCGCCTACACGTATTCGTATGTGGCACTGGGCGAAATCATCGGCTTCATGATCGGCTGGGATCTGCTGCTCGAGTACACCGCCATCGTGTCGGTGGTGGCGATCGCGGTCTCCGGCTACCTCAACTACATCACCCACTACATCGGATTCGACCTGCCGACCTGGGCGCTGGGCGCGCCCGGCACCGGTGACGGTCGCAAGATCGACCTGTTCGCCGTCCTGTTATGCCTGCTGCTGGCGTTCCTGCTCTCGCGCGGCACCCGCGAATCCGCCCGTGTGCAAACCGGTCTCGTCGCGGTGAAGATGGTGATCGTCGCCATCGTCGTGATCGCCGGCGCCTTCCACATCAAGGCGGGCAATTACACGCCGTTCTTCCCGTTCGGCGTCGGCGGCGCGGTCTCGGGTGCGGCACTGGCCTTCTTCGCCGTCTACGGCTACGACGCCATGAGCGCCGCCGCCGAGGAATCCAAGGACGGTAAGAAACTGCTGCCCAAGGCCATCCTGATCAGCCTCGGCATCGCCTCGATCGTCTACCTGCTGGTCTGCCTGGTCATCGTCGGCATGGTGAACTTCACCGAAATCGATGTGGCCGCACCGTTCTCCAGCGCCTTCGACACCGTCGGCATGGGCATCCTCGGCCTGGTCATCGCGGTCGGCGCGGTCGTCGGCGTCACCACCTCCGCCTTCGCCAACATGCTCGCCGTCACCCGCGTCGGCTTCGCCATGAGCCGAGACGGCCTGCTCCCCACCTACTTCGGCAAATGCAGCGAACGCCGCAAGGTCCCCACCCGCGTCATCTGGCCCGTCGGCATCGTCTCCGCCCTCATCGCCGGCTTCCTCCCCATCCGCGAAGCCGCCGAACTCACCAACGTCGGCATCCTCATGGCCTTCATCGTGGTAGCCCTCGGCGTCATGCGCCTGCGCCGCACCCGCCCTGACGCCGACCGCGCCTTCCGCACCCCCTGGGTCCCGGTCGTCCCACTGATCGGCATCGCCTTCTCCATCTGGCTGATCAGCCACCTCGACGCGATCACCTGGCTGCGCTTCATCATCTGGCTGCTGATCGGCCTCGCCCTCTACGCCGCCTACGGCTACCGCAACTCCACCCTCAACCAGCCCGAGACCGCAAGCGACTAGCGCCTGGTCAGCCCGAAACCCGTTACCCCACCGAGCCACCCGCAGTATCCACGATAGGAGTCACCCCTACCTGTAGACCCGTGGCTGTTCCTGCAAGGATCAGCCACGGGATCTCTGCGCGTCCCCCTGGACCGTATCGCGAAAACCGACGTCACCGCACAGTTTGACGGGTGGCGCGTTCGAGCGGTCACGACTTCCGCTATGGACGGCACCGGGCGGCCGGACCGATGAGTTTCGGTCCCGACGACCGTCGAAGATCGTAAAGTTACGCGTGGACTGGAGCATGACATGACCGACGCCCTCACCCTCGAGCGCACGTACCCCACGACGGCCGAGCAGATCTGGGCCCTCTGGACGACCGCCGAGGGGATCCCCGCCTGGTGGGCCCCGGACGGTTTCGAGGTGCGTGTCGAGGAAATCGACGTGCGAATCGGGGGCGGACTGGTCTACACGATGACCGCCACCGGGCCCGAGCAGGTCGAATTCATGAACTCCGCGGGTCTGCCGCTGTCGACACAATCACGAAAGACCTTCACCGAGGTCGAACCGGTCCGGCGACTGTCGTACACCTCGCACATCGACTTCGTTCCCGGCCATGCAGCCTACGACCACCTGACCACCGTCGACATCGCCCCGATTACCGGCGGCGTTCGGGTCACCATGACCATCGAGCCGATGCATGACGAGGAATGGACCCAGCGGATCATCGCCGGACGCGCGAACGAGCTGGACAACCTCGGCAAAGTGGTTGCCGCTGAATAGTTTCCGCATGCTCTGCGAGCCCGGCCGATCGAGATCGGGCTCGCACAGGGATCAGCCGAGCGGCGCAGCCCGCCGCAATCGCTCAGCCTGTGCTGATGGAGCTGGTAAACCGAGAAGTCGGCGAGCCGGACCAGCTCCCGCTCCGGCATAGTTGTCGCCGGTGAGCACGGCCGATACCAGAAACGCTCCGAATGGTGCGTCGAGAGCCGCCCGGCCTCTGGTATCGCGTGACGGCATGAACGCCTTTTGGGGCAAATTCGATCAGGATCTGTGACTGAAGTAGCGTGCCGTCACATGAGCGATGATCTGATCGGCAAGAGTGCGTTGGTTACCGGGGCGAGCCGGGGTATCGGGTTCGCGGTGGCGGGGGAACTGCTGCGGCGCGGGGCTAATGTGGTTATTTCGGCTCGGAAGCCGGAGCCGCTGGAGGCCGCGGCGGAGGAGTTGCGGGGGCTGGGGTATGCGGGGAAGGTTGTCGCGGTCGCCGGGAACGCGGGGGATGCCGCGTCGCGGGCGGAGCAGGTTGCGGCTGTGGTGGCGCAGTTCGGGTCGATCGATGTGCTGATCAACAATACGGGGATCAATCCGGTGTACGGGTCGCTGATGGAGGCGGATCTGGATGCTGTGCGGAAGATCTTCGATGTGAATGTCGTTGCGGCGCTGGGGTATGTGCAGGAGGCGTACAAGGCGTGGATGGGTGAGCATGGTGGGGCCGTTGTCAATGTGGCCAGCGTGGCGGGGTTGCGGTCGACCGGTGTGATCGCGGCTTATGGGGCTTCGAAGGCGGCGTTGATTCGGTTGACCGAGGAGCTGGCTTGGCAGTTGGGGCCGAAGATTCGGGTGAATGCGGTGGCGCCGGGGGTGGTGAAGACCAAGTTCGCGGATGCGTTGTATTCGGCTGACGAGGAGGCTGCGGCGGGTGTTTATCCGATGAAGCGGCTGGGGTCGCCGGAGGATGTGGCGGCGCTGATCGGGTTCCTGGCTTCGGCGGAGTCCTCGTGGATCACGGGTACGACCGTGCGGGTGGATGGCGGGCTGCTCGCTACCGGCGGCATCTGAGTTCGGAAAGGGCGGGCCCGGCACCGGGGTTCGGTGCCGGGCCCGCTGTGTGTCCGGAACGCCGTGCCGAGCTGCACCGATCCGCGGGGGTCAGGGATTAGAGTCCGATCATGGTGACAGCTGGCGGGACCGCGGGGATGACGTCGGCCCGGGTCGGGAAGGCGGCGCGGAAGCGGGTGGCGCGCTCGGCCTTGGGGGCGTGGCGGCCGGCGGGCGATCGCGAGGATCCCGTTGCCGTGCTCGAGCGGCAGGCGCGGACGCGGGTACCGGAGCTGGTGCCGATCAGATACGCGCGGATGGCGGCGGGGCATTTCCCGTTCTATCGCGGCGCTCCGGCGATCATGGCGGCTGATCTCGCGGCCGGGCCGGATACGGGGTTGCGGGTGCAGTTGTGCGGCGATGCCCATCTGTCGAATTTCGGCCTGTTCGCCTCGCCCGAGCGCGCGCTCGTGTTCGACCTCAACGACTTCGACGAGACGCTGCCGGGACCGTTCGAATGGGATGTGAAGCGGCTGGCGGCCAGTGTGGCGGTGGCGGCGCGCGCCAACGGTTGCGATGACACGGCCGCCGGTGCAGCCGCGGCCGCCGCGGCGAGCGCTTATCGCGAGGCCATGATTCGGCTGGCCGAGCTCGGCGAGACCGATGTCTGGTACGAGATGGTGGATGCCGAACGAGTGCAGTCGCTGCTCACCGCGCAGAACCGCAAGCTGGCCACGAAGGTGATCAACAAGGCGCGGTCGCGCACCAGTTTGCAGGCGCTGGACAAGCTCACCGAAACCGGGCCCGACGGCCGATTGCGTATCAAGCCCGATCCGCCTCTGGTGCAACCGATTCCGATCGACGTTCGATCCGGGTTGGATGCGGTGCTGGCCGACTATCGCGCCACGCTGCCCGAGGAACGGCGAGTGCTGCTGGACCGGTACGAGCTGCAAGACACCGCCGTGAAGGTGGTTGGGGTGGGCAGTGTCGGTACGCGCTGTTTCATCGCGCTGCTGACCGGCCGCACCACCGGCGATCCCCTGTTCCTCCAGGTCAAACAGGCCGAGGATTCGGTGCTCGCACCGCATCTGGGCGGCAGCCCGCAGCAGCACCAGGGGCATCGGGTGGTGCACGGGCAGCGGCTCACCCAGGCGGCGGGCGATATCTTCCTGGGCTGGGCGACCGGGCCGAACGGCTTGTTCTACTACTGGCGGCAACTGCGAGACATGAAGGGCTCGTTGACCATCGAGGACATGTCGGCCGAGCAGCTGCGCCAATACGCCGCCCTGTGCGGTCACACCCTCGCCCGCGGGCACGCCCGTTCGGGCGATCGGGTGGCCATCGCCGCCTACCTGGGCAGCGGTGACGGATTCGACCGCGCCCTGGCCGAATTCGCGCTCGCATACGCGGATCAGACTGTCGCAGACCATGATCGGCTGCTGGCCGCGATCGACGAGGGCCGCGTGACCGCCGGCGAATCGGATTCGCCGGCGTAACGGTCAGCGGAAGCCGAGCGCCGCGATGGTATCGCTGCTGCGGTAGCGCAGATACTTGTCGGCCGTCGCGGCGTCGATGGCGGCCGTCGCGGTGACCAGGGTGATCACCAGGAACTCCTTGGAGCTGCCGTCCCGCCACTTCCCGTACTCCCAATCGGCGATGTACGTGCCGGGCGGGACCTGGAAGTCCTTGTCGTCGAAATTGTCTTCGGCCGCAGTGGCTTTCGCGGAATCTCCCATGGTGAGGATGAGCTGGCTCATCATCAGCGCGCCGTTCTCGGCCTTCCAGCTCAGCGAGGAACCGTACTGGCAGCCGAGCTCGATCAGCTTCGGTCCGTCCGCGACGGGCTGGCAGCTGGTGAAGTCCTGCCCCGTGACCCAATCCGCCTGCAACGCCACATCACCGAACCGGAAGTTCCAGTTCTGCCCGTATTCGGTGTAGGTGAACTTCTTGCCCGCAGTCTGCGGCTTGCTGGTGGTGGTAGCGCTCGGGCTGGGCCGCGAACTGGTGGGTGCGCTGGTGGCGGGCACCAGGCTGCTCGATTCCCCGCCCGCCTGATCCGAATCGTCGCCGCGGGTGACGAATACGATCGCGCCGACCGCCACCGCCAGCACCGCCACCAGCCCGAGCACGATGCCCACGATCAGCCCGGTGTTGGACTTCTTCGGCGGCGGATACCCCGGTTGCTGCGGATATCCGGGCTGTTGCGGGTATCCCGGCGGCGGAAAGCCCGGCTGCTGCCCGTAACCCTGCTGCTGATATCCGGGATCCCCGCCCCAATTCCCTTGCGGCTGGCCGGTATTGGGCTGCTGCCAATTCGGGTCGACGGGCTGCCCGGTCCAGGTGGGCTGATTGGACTGATCAGCCGGCGGCCCCGGCTGTCCCCACCATTGCGGATCGGGTTGCTGCTGGCCGTAACCGCCCTGCGGATCGCCGCCGTAACCGGGACCGGACGGCGGTCCTGGTGGATACGTCATGTGCACAACCTTTCGCGCCGTGCCGGGCCGCTCCCGAACCGACAGTCGTTACCGAAGCGTATGACGGTCACGCTTCATGATCCAATCACCCGGTGACCTCCGATCTCCTCATCTGCGGCGCGGGACCCGCCGGTCGGGCTCTTGCTCATCGTGCGCTCTCCCACGGTTTATCGGTGGCTGTGATCGAACCGCAACCGCAACGGCGCTGGACCGCAACGTATGCGGCGTGGGCGGATGAGCTGCCCGAATGGCTCGCGCCCGAGGTGATCGCCGCGACCGTCGACCGCCCGGCCGCCTGGGGTACCCGGCGCGCCGTGCTGGATCGCCCCTACGTCGTATTCGATACCGACCGGCTGCGGGATTCGCTGGACCTGTCCGGCGCGCACATCGTCACCGACCGGGTGGCACAGATCGTGCCGCCGACCCGGTGGGGCACGCGGGGCCTGGATCTGCCGTCAGTGCGGCTCGCCTCGGGAAAGGTGATGGCGGCCGGGCGTGTCGTGGATGCCCGGGGCGTGCGGCGCTCCCCCGCCCGCGCCGAACAGACCGCTTTCGGGGTGATCGTGGAGCGGGAGCGCTGGCCCGAGGACACGTTCTTCATGGACTGGCGCACCGATAATGGCGCGGAACCCGATGAGCCGCCGTCATTCCTGTACGCGGTCCCCTTGGACGAGGATCGCATGCTCCTGGAGGAGACCTGCCTCGCGGGCCGCCCCGCCCTGGACCCGCGCGTCCTGCACGATCGCCTGAAGCATCGATTGCGTTCGCGCGGAATCGAACTCACCGGCGCGGAGGAGATCGAACGGGTGCGTTTCCCGGTCGAGGGCGGCCACCCCGGCCACCTGACCTTCGGCACCGCGGGCGCACTCATGCACCCCGCCACCGGATACAGCGTGGCCACCGCGCTCGACACGGCCGATGCCATGGTGCGCGGTGACTCGCTGTGGCCCGCCCCCGCGCGAGCCGTGCACGCCCTGCGCTCGGCCGGGTTGCGGGCGCTGCTGGCCCTGCCCCCGCAGGACCTCCCGGCCTTCTTCGACGCCTTCTTCGCGCTCCCGGTGGCGTCGCAGCGCGCTTATCTCTCCGGGCGCGACGATCTCCCCGGTACCGCAGCCGCCATGATGGCGCTCTTCGCTGCCCTGCCCTGGCGGACGCGGCGCGTCATGGCGGCTGCGGTGGGGAGGCCACGAAAGCGCGCGTAGCCGCGCTAACGGCTACGCGCGGGCTGTCTTCCGGGCCTCAGTTCGCCGACCAGCGGGCGGCCAGATCGCGCTCACCCGCAGCGGTGAGCGATCCCAGCACCCGCAGCCGCGCGATGCCGCCGTCCGGGTAGATGTCCACCCGGACATGCGTCACCGGCCGCGTGGCGTCGGCGAGTCGGAAGCGGTGCGGCGTATCGGGCTGCACCGGGATGGCCGGGAGGAGTTCGAACCAGGCGGGGTCGCCGGGCGCCGGGAGCGGTTCGTCGCCGCTGTGATCGATGCCGAGTACCCGCACCTGGCCTGGGGAGTTGAAAACCAGGTTGGTGGTGTCGATTTCGATGAGCTGCGGTACGCCCTGGGCGGCGAGCTCCACGACGGCCCAGTCGTTGCCGTCGTCGCGGCGGCGGGCGGTCTCCCAGCCTTCGGCCTGATTGCGGGCCAGGCCGGGGGCGAGCATATTGTCCGGCACCGAGTAGAACTCGTTGGAGCAGGCCGTGACTCGCGCACCGTTCTCCAGTGCGGCCAGGTCGATGGTCAAACCGGTGAGCAGCGCAGGGTCGGGCACTACCTCACCGTGTACGCGCAGGCGCGCGATGCCGCCGTCCGGGAACATATTCAGCCGCACATGGGTGAAGACGCCGTCGGCAGCGACCGGGAACTCGTGGCGCGCGTCGCCACCCAGCGCACTGCGCGGCACGATCTCGACCCACTCCGCCGAATCCAGTTCGGCGGCAGCGGGATAACCCTCGACCCGGGTCGCCTCGACCGAGGCGAAGGGCGGGTAGTTGCCCTTGAACCAGGCGGTGTCGATCACGACCCCGCGCACGATGCCGGGCAGCCCCAAACGGATCAGCGCCCAGTCGTTTCCGGGCGTACGCCGGCGCCGGGTTTCCCAGCCGTCGTACTCCTGTCCCTTGGGCCCGAAGGTGTCCGGTGAGAAGCGCGGCTGCCACGGCTGAATCAGGTTCTCGCGCTCTTCGAACGATTCGTCGCTGGCGGCGATCACGCTGCCGCGGTAGCTGCGCAGCGCCAGATCCGGAAGGTTGGTGAAATCCGACATAGCCTCTCTCACTTCGGGTTACGGGATAGCTCGGCGAAATGGCGGGTGCCCGCCAGCTGGGCGCCGAGTTGTTCGAGCAGCGGCGCGGCCTGGGCCATGCACACTTCGGGATCGGGTTCGATATCGGTCAGCGCGTACGCGTCCTCGATCCCGGAGCGGCGCAGCGTCTCTCGCGACAGCTCGCGCCGGCCGCATACCGCGACCACCGGAACTTCGGCCCGCGCCGCCGCCCGCGCCACCCCGATGGGGGCCTTGCCGTGCAGTGACTGCTCGTCCAGGGAGCCTTCGCCGGTGACGACCAGGCGCGCTCCGGCGAGCAGGCGATCGAAATCCAATTCTTCCAACAGGATTCGAATACCGGGTTCGATACGTGCGCCCAGGAACGCCAGCGCCGCGAAGCCGACACCACCCGCCGCGCCCGCTCCGGCCTGCGCCGCGATATCACCGGCGAGCGGATCCGCACGCAGATCCCGCCGGGCGATTTCAGCGAAACGAGCGAGCCCGGTCTCCAATTCGCGCACGGTCCCGGCCCCAGCGCCCTTCTGCGGGCCGTACACCGCGGCCGCACCGCGCGGGCCGAGCAGTGGATTGTCCACATCCGAGGCGACGATGACCGGCACCCGCAGCATGGCGGAGGTGTCGATCCGCGAGAGATAACGCAGTCCGGTCCCGCCCGGCGGAATGGGCTGGCCGGACGCGTCGAGCAGTCGCGCCCCGAGCCCGCTGAGCAGGCCCGCCCCGCCGTCGGTGCAGGCACTCCCGCCGAGCCCCAGCACGATTCGTTTCGCCCCGCCCGCGACGGCGGTGCGGATGAGCTCCCCGGTGCCCGCGCTGGTGGCGGTGAGCGCGGACACCGAGGTGGGCCGGCCGGGGAGCCGCCGCAGCCCGGAGGCTTCGGCGAGTTCGATGACCGCGGTCTCGTCCCGCATCGCGAACGAGGCGACCACCTTCTCCCCCAGCGGCCCGGTCACCGTGGTTTGCAGCCGGGTGTAGCCCGCCGCCACCATGGCGTCCACGGTGCCGTCGCCGCCGTCGGCGACGGGCACGGCCACCACCGGCAGCTCCGGCCGCACCTGCCGGAGTCCGGCCGCCAGGTGCGCGGCGACCTGCGGGGCCGTCAGCGACCCCTTGAACTTGTCGGGGGCGATCAGCACATGGCCTTCCTGCCACCCTTTGCGTCCGCCGCCGCGCACCTGGATCACCGTGCGCTCCCCGCCGTTTCGTACGCGGGCTGGGCCGCGATGGCGGTGGGCGCGTCGTCGAAGGAGTCCGCGAGGTCCTCGAATTCGTTCACATTGTCGATCTCGAGGCCCATCGAGACGTTGGTGACGCGTTCCAGGATGACCTCCACCAGCACCGGCACCTGATGTTCGGCGGCCAGCTGCTTGGCGCGATCGAACGCGGAGCCCAGATCATTGGGGTCCAGCACGCGAATCGCCTTGCAGCCCAGTCCTTCCGCCACCTTGAGGTGGTCGACGCCGTAGCCGCCGAGTTCGGGGCTGTTGATGTTGTCGAAGGACAGCTGCACGTAGTAGTCCATGTCGAACGCGCGCTGCGCCTGACGGATCAGCCCCAGGTACGAGTTGTTCACGACCACGTGGATGTACGGGATGTTGAACTGCGCGCCGACCGCCAACTCCTCGATGAGGAACTGGAAGTCGTAGTCGCCCGAGAGCGCGACCACGGTGCCGCCGGGATCGGCGGTGGCGACACCGAGGGCGGCGGGCAGGGTCCAGCCCAGCGGCCCGGCCTGTCCGGCATTGATCCAATGCCGCGGCTTGTACACGTGCAGCAGCTGCGCGGCCTGGATCTGCGACAGCCCGATGGTGGTGACGTAGCGGGTGTCGGGCCCGAAGGCGCGGTTCATCTCCTGATACACCCGCTGCGGTTTGATCGGCACCGCGTCGAAGTCGGTCTTGCGCAACATGGTTCGCTTGCGCGCCCGGCATTTGGCGGCCCATTCGCCGCGATCGGGCAGCCCGCCGTCCTGGGCGCGATCGTGGGCGACCTCGAGGAAGGCGGCGAGGGCGGCCCCGGCATCGGAGACGATGCCGTAGTCGGGCGCGAAGACCCGGCCGATCTGCGTGGGTTCGACGTCGACGTGCACGAAAGTGCGTCCCTTGGTGTAGGTTTCGACGCCGCCGGTGTGCCGGTTGGCCCACCGGTTGCCGATGCCCAGCACGAAGTCGGCTTCGAGCATGGTGGCATTGCCGTAGCGGTGCGAGGTCTGCAAGCCGACCATGCCCGCGTGCAGCGGATGATCGTCGGCGATGGTGCCCCAGCCCATCAGCGTCGGCACCACCGGAACACCGGTCAGCTCCGCGAATTCCAGCAGCAGGTCGGCCGCTTCGGCGTTCACGATGCCGCCGCCGGCCACGATCAGCGGCCGTTGCGCGGCGGCCAGCATCGACAGCACCTTCTCGGCCTGCGCCCGGCTGGCGGCGGGGCGGTGCACCTCGAGCGGCTCGTAGGTGTCGATATCGAATTCGATCTCGGTCAGCTGCACATCGATCGGCAGGTCGACGAGCACCGGGCCGGGCCGCCCGGATCGCATGAGCTGGAACGCCTTCTGGAAGGTGCCCGGCACCTGCGCGGGCTCCATCACGGTGACCGCCCACTTGCTGACCGGAGCGGCGATCGAGGCGATATCTACGGCCTGGAAGTCCTCCTTGTGCAGCTTGGCGACCGGCGCCTGACCGGTGATGCACAGGATCGGAATGGAATCCGCGCTCGCCGAATACAACCCGGTGATCATGTCGGTGCCGGCCGGACCGGAGGTGCCGATGCAGATCCCGATGTTCCCGGCCACGGCGCGGGTGTACCCCTCGGCCATATGCGAGGCGGCCTCCACGTGCCGCGCCAGCACATGCTTGATGCCGCCGTGCGCCCGCATGGCGCTGTAGAACGGGTTGATGGCCGCGCCGGGCAGGCCGAAAGCCTGTGTCGCGCCTTCCTTTTCGAGAATGAGTACCGCGGCGTCCACGGTGCGCATGCGTGCCATGTCAGATCCTCTCCCTCACCAGCACGAGGGTCTTGTCGGTCGATCGGGCGGCGGGCTGGTTCCGGGCTTGCACGGTCACCCGCTCCACCACCCAGCCGGTGGGCACGCCGACGGCGCACACACCGTGCCCGCCGGCCATGCGTGGCCCGTGCGGGCTCACCCGCGGCCCTTACCGGCCAGTGCCTCGGCGACCAGCAGCAACGCGGAATGGTCCAGGGAGCCGTGGCCCATGGCCTTGGCGGCGGCGATCAGCTGGGCGGTGAGCGCGCCCATCGGGATCGAGACGTCGGCCTGGCGGGCGGCGGCCAGGATGATGCCCATGTCCTTGTGGTGCAGGTCGATCCGGAAGCCGGGCTGGAAACTGCGCTCCAGCATGGTCTTTCGCTTCAGCTCCAGGATCTTGCTGCCCGCGAGGCCGCCGGCCAGCACGTCGAGGCCCTGCTCGGCGTCCGCGCCCAGGTTCTCCATCAGCAGGATGGCCTCGGCGATGAGGGCGTAGGTGCCGCCCACCACGAGCTGGTTGGCGGCCTTCACGACCTGGCCCGCGCCGTTCGGCCCAACCAGCGCGAAGGTCTTGCCCACGGTCTCGAAAACCGGTGTGGCGGCGTCGAAGTCGGCCTGCGCGCCGCCCACCATGATGGACAGCGTGGCATTGATCGCACCGGGTTCGCCGCCGCTGACGGGTGCGTCGAGGACCCGCAGCCGCTTCTTCTCGCCTTCGCGCGCGGTCCATTCCGAGGTGCGCGGGGTGATGGTGGAGAAGTCGATGTAGAGGGTGCCGGGCGCGGCGTGCTCGAGGATGTCGGCGAAGACCGCCTCCACGTGCTCGTCCTGCGGCAGCATGGTGATCACGATGTCGCGGTCGCGCACCGCCTCGGCCACGCTGCCCGCCGCCGCTCCCCCGGCCGCCTTCAGCTTCTCCAGCCCGGCGGGGTTGAGATCGAAACCGGTGACCTCGTGCCCGGCCCCGGCCAGATGCCCGGCCATCGGGCCACCCATGATGCCGAGGCCGACGAAACCAATGCTGCTCACTTGATCCACTCCCAATCCAGTTCAGGGTCTTTGTATTCCAGGCCGATGTAGCCCTCGTAGCCCGCGGCGTCGAGCGCGGCGTACAGCTCCGCGAAGTCCAGGACGCCGGTGCCGGGCCGGCCGCGACCGGGTGAGTCGGCGATCTGCACGTGCCCGATATAGCGGGCGTAGGCATCGATGACGCCGGTCAGGTTCTCGCCCATCCGGGCCAGGTGGTAGAGGTCGCACAGGAACCGCACATTGGGCTCCCCGACCTCTTCGACGATGCGCACGGCGTGAGCGGCGGAGACGATCGGATAGTCCTGCGACTCATAGGCATTCAGCGCTTCGAGCAGCACGGTCGCACCGATCCGGTCGGCGGCGCGGGCGGCCAGGCGCAGGTTCTCCAGCGCGAGCGCGTCCTGCTTGTCCGGGTCCTCACCGGCGATCCGGTTGCCGTACAGCGCGTTCAGCGCCTTGCAGCCGGTGCGTTCGGCGATCCCGACGGCGTAATCGATATTGTCGCGGAATCGCTGTTCCTGTCCCGGCACCGAGACCAGGCCGCGGCCCGCCGGAATGAGGTCGATGAAATTCAATCCGACCAGCTGTACACCGGCATCGGAGATCGCGTTCACGAACTCGTCGATATCCCGATCCGCGGGCGTCGGATCATCACCGAACGGCCACCAGAATTCCACGGCGTCGAATCCGGCCGCCTTGGCCGCGGCAGGACGTTCGAGCAGTGGCAGATCGGTGAACAGGATCGAAAGATTGACGTCGAATTTCCGGGAAGCTCCCCCGGCCGGGAATGTCATTGCTTTCCTTCGCGATAGGTCGTCCAGCTGCCGAATTCGGTGATGTCGATCAGCTGCGGATAGGAGACGGGCGGACGGCGCAGCACCATGGAGAGCACGGACCGCTGGTCATCGAGTTCGATGACGCCGAGCTCCAATTCCGGCGGTTCGGCGGGCAGCAGGCTGGTGCGCAGCACCTCCATGGGCACGTCGAACAGTTCGCCGGTAATCGGCGCGCCGCCGTCGGATACCGGGTGCAGGCCCGGGAATCGGTCACCGACCGAATAGAACCGGTATTGCGCCGCGGTGGTCACTTCGCCGGCGAACGGCGCGCCCGCCAGCAGGTGGTTGAGCGGTCCGCCGCGCATGGCGCCGCCGTTCAGGAAAATAAGGGGCATCGAAAGTTCCTTCCTCCCCGTTGGGTCGAATTATGTTGGTGGCGGCGCCGTTGCCGATAGCGACGATCAACACCAATCGGTGGAATCGATTCGCTGCCTATTTCGTAGATTCATCCAGCGCGGTCAGTCGCGGATGTCGTCGTCGAGTCGTTCACCGAGGTGATCGCCGGCGTCCTCGGCGGCGGCGAAGACCGACGCGCCGTGCCTGTTGCCGAGGGTGACTTCGTTGAACAGCAGGTTGAGCACGATGGCGACCAGGGCGGTGGCGCTGATGCCGGAATGCATGATGGTGCCCAGCCATTCGGGGAACGCGTCCCAGAACGTCGGCGCCGCAATGGGAATGATGCCGACGGCCAGGGCGACGCCCACGATGACCATGTTCAGGTTGTCGTGGAAGTTGACGCGGGCCAGGGTGCGGATGCCGCTGGCGGCCACCGATCCGAACAGCACGACCGCCGCGCCGCCTAGTACCGGGTATGGGATAGCCGCTACCACCGCGCCGATTACCGGTACCAGTCCTAGCAATACCAGCACCACGCCACCGGCGGCGACCACGAACCGGCTCTTGATGCCGGTCAGGGCCACCAGGCCGACGTTCTGCGCGAACGCGCTGCACGGGAACGTGCCGAAGAGCGGCGCGACGGTGGTCGATGCCATGTCCGCGCGCAGGCCCGCCGCCACCCGTTTCGAGTCGACGCCGGTGCCGACGATCTCGCCGATGGCCAGGATGTCGGCGGTCGTCTCGGTCATGATCACCAGGATCACGATGGTCATGGCGACGATGGCGCCGGCCTGGAAGGTCGGTCCGCCCACCGGCAGGATCGGCGGCAGTGCCACGATTTTCGCGTCGCCGACCGCGGAGAAATCGGTGCGGCCCGCGAGTGCGGCGGTGACGGTGCCGATCACGAGGCCGATCAGGATCGACAGTCGTGAGATCGCGCCCTGGAAGACGCGGCTGATCACCAGGATCACCACCAGCGTCAGAGCGGCGAAGCCGATATTGCCCATCGATCCGTAGGCGGGGTCCTTGGCGTTGTTGCCCATGGCCCAGCGCAAGGCGACCGGCAGCAGCGACAATCCGATCACCGTGATGATGGTGCCGGTGACCACCGCCGGGAAAAGCCGCACCAGGTGCGCGAAGACCGACGACAGTGCCAGGCCGATCAGGCCGGCGACGATGATCGCCCCGTACACCGACTGCAATCCATCGGAGTTCGAGATCGACACCATGGTGGAGACGCTCGCGAACGAAACTCCTTGCACGATAGGCAATCTGCTGCCAACCGGGCCGATGCCGAGAGTCTGTAACAGGGTCGCCAGGCCCGAGACGAACAGGCCCGCCGTCACCAGCATCGCCATCTCGCCCGGCGAGAGCCCGGCCGCGCCGCCCACGATCAGCGGCGGCGCGATCACCCCGCCGTACATGGTGAGAATGTGCTGGGTGCCGTAGGCCACCAGTTGCGGCAGCGGATAGCGTTCGTCCTCGGGACCCGAATGTCGTTGGTGGGTGAAGATTTTCATCACGCCACCGCCCCGCTCAGCAGAATCCCGGTACGGCATGCCACGCCGAACCCGGGTCGCTGGCGTCGTCGCGTTCCACGGCGGCCTCGATCAAGCCGTAGGGGCGATCGGCGGCGATGAACACCTCGCCGCGGTTCTCCACATGGAAAGGGCTCAGGTCGACCAGGAAGTGGTGTTTGTTCGGGGCCGAGAACTTGATCTCGGCGACCTCCGGATGTTGTTCCAGCACAGCGCGTCCCATGCTGTAGAGGGTCTGCTGGAGGGCGAGTGAATGGACGGCCGCGAACTGGCGCAGCAGCAGCGCCTTGATCGCGGCGTACGACTTGTCCCACGCCACATCCAGATGGTCGTAGCGCCAGCGGGCCACGAGGGAGGTCGCCATGATGCGGTCCTTGGTGGGCTGCAAGGTCGTGTACTTGTCCTCGAAGAACCCGTGGAATTCCGAACCGGTCGACTTGAACAGCACCAGGTCCTTGAGCCCGGAGATGACGTGCGCCTTGCGGTTCGGGCCCGCGCCGTCCATGTTCACCACGACGGTGCGGGTGCCTGCTTCCGAGCGCACGAACGAATGATCGTGGCCCGCGCCGTCGACCGGGATGCGGTCCCAGCCGTACTCCTCGATCTCGATGCGCGCCCCGTCCGCGCCCGGCGACCGCGCGATGAAATGGTCGGCGAGGGTGAGCGCGAAGTCCTCGATCGCGTCCACGCCCTTCTCCTTCGCGAAGGCGAAGGCGGTGTTCTTCTGTGTATCGGTGGTGAGAATGTCGCTCTGATCGCCCGTGATGTGAGCGTCGGCGAAGCGCCCGCGCAGCGAGCTGGAGACGTTCAGGTCTCGGATGCGGTGCCGGTCGGTGTCGCGGTAGACGCGCACGATGCGGTTCTCGGCCTTGCCGTATTGATTGGGTCCCAGCTGGATGGCCATGGCGATCAACTTCCTCGATAGGCGGAACAGGCGAAGGGGCTGAGCAGCAACGGGACATGCAGGCGACCGTCGCCGGTGGGGGTGAAAGTGATGTCCACGGCGGCCAGGAAATAGGTCTGGCCGGTGGACCTCGCATATGACGCGACGTCGAAAACCAGTCGGTGCGTGGTGATTTCGAGGTGATCGGGGCCGAGGTGCTCGATGCGGCCGTCGACGTCGGTGATGCCGTTGCCGAGCTCGACGGGTTCGCCGTCCCGGAGGCGCTCGAGGCGCACCGCCACACCGGCGGCCGGGCGGCCCAGCGCGGTGTCGAGCACGTGGGTGGTCAGCGCGCTCACGCGTGGATCACCTTGCCCAGGCGCAGCAGGGCGATCTTGCGGAGTTCGGTGGCGACGACGGCCGCCTCGGTCTCCTCGTCGTTGCCCAGGCGGAGCAGGACCGCGCCGAGGATCTCGGCACTGGTGAGGCCGGTGGCGCAGATCAGGAAGACGCGGCCGAATCGCTTCTCGTACAGGCGATTCGCGGAGTGCAGGGCGGCCGCGGTCTCGACGTCGGCGGCGACGCCGGGCTGTTCCTGACGCGACCAGGCCGCACCGTTGTCGTCACCGTCGCGGCGTTCGCCGATGCGCGGGTGTGCGGCGATGGCCCGATCGACCTCGGCGGGAGTGAACCCCTCGGCGAGCTTGTCGGCGGTGGCCAGCAGGTCGGCGAAGCCGGAATAGGGCCGGGCCTCCAGCAGCGCGTCCACCCATTCGGGTGCCTCGCAGCACTCCAGCAGGGCGGGCCGCAGGCGATCACCCGCCATCCCATTGAACTCGTCGAGAGTGACCATGAGCTGCACCTTTTCGCATCGCGGAAGTTCATTTCCGAATAACGAAATAGTGGCACAGGTCACGAAGGCACGTCAACAGTTTGTTGAAGTTCTGTTGACAAGTAGCGCACGAATGGGCGCTGACGTGCACGGAAACAACGAATCCCACTGCTGTGCAGTGGGATTCGGAGGGGTGCGAGATCGGGTCAGGAACGCGTGCGGTTGAGGTAGTTGTAGACCGTGAAGCGGGTGACACCCAGCGCCTCGGCCACCGTTTCGGCGGACTTGCGGTAGCTGAACGCCCCGCGCTCCTCGAGCAATCGCACCGCCCGCTGTTTCTCCGCCCGCGGCAGATCGGCCAGCGGCGTACCGAACTCGGCCGCGACGTCGTTCAACAGCCGGCGAATCCCGCCCTCGGTTTCGGAGTCGCCGCTCCCGAACCGCACGGCCGCCAGCGGCTCACCCTCCCACACCAGCGGCACATCGTCGGGCAAACATTCGGCGGCCGGTATCAACCGTCCCCCCACCCGCTCCAGCAGCGGCGCGACCATCAGCAACGCCGGGTGGCTCGGATCCACCGTCGCACTGTCACTCGTCATCGCGCTCGACCTGCAAGGTCACCCGAGACGCGCCGTGCGCGAAAGCCAGCGCCAGCACCTCCCCCATCGCCGGAATCAGAGCCTCACCCGGCCCCGCCACCGCAGTGCCGAGCGGCCCGAATTCGCAAGCCAGCCCGGCCTTCTCGAGCGCCCGCAACGTCTCGACGGCATGCGCCGGCGGATCCCCCTCACCGTGGAAGGGTTCGGTCGTGAATTCCGCGCGTAGCCGCATGGCCCTCAGGCTACAACCCGCCCCCGCCGCGACACCCCGGTAAACTTCCGCCATCCGGAAACTTCGAGAAAGCAGGCCAGTGACCGAGGCAGCCCCCGCCAACGGCCGTTCAGGCAGCGTCCAATCCATCGAACGCGCCTTCACCCTCCTCGAAATCCTCGCCGACCACGGCGGCATGCTCGGCCTCTCCCAACTCTCCGACCTCTCCGGCCTCCCCCTCCCCACCATCCACCGCCTGGTCCGCACCCTCGTCGACCTGGGCTACCTCCACCAGGAACCATCCCGCCAATACGCCCTCGGCGCACGCCTGATCCGATTGGGCGAAAGCTCAGCCCACATGCTCAGCCTGACCGCCCGCCCCCACCTCACCCTCCTCGTCGACGAACTCGGCGAGTCGGCGAACATGGCCATGCTCGACGGGGATCGAATCGTCTACGTAGCCCAAGTCCCCTCCCGCCACTCGATGCGCATGTTCACCGAAGTAGGCCGCCGCGCCCTCCCCCACGGCACCGCGGTGGGCAAAGCCATCCTGTCCGGGATGCCCGCCGACAAGGTCCGAGACCTGTTGCACCGCACCGGAATGCCCCGCTATACCGACCACACCATCACCGACCCGGCCGAATTCGCCCGCCAACTCGAAACCGCCGCCGCCACCGGCTACGCCACCGACGAAGGCGAACAAGAACTAGGCGTCCGCTGCATCGCCGTGGCAGTCCCCGAAGCTCCCGCACGCCTGGCCATTTCGATCTCCGGCCCGGCAGGGCGCATGACCGAAGACCTCCTGGATCGAGCCGTTCCACTCCTGACCCAAGTCAGCCGATCCCTCTCCGAAGACCTGCGCTGACAACCGGCTGGATCCTGCGCCTCCAACTTCATCCGTGCACTGGCGGCGGAACCGGAATCGGCAAGGCCGTCGCCCGCCGCTTGGCCACCGATGGAGATTCGGTAATCATCGTCGGCCGCCGGCTCCCCGTATTGCAGGCCGCCGCCGCGGAACTCAATGCCGAACTCGGGTTCGACCGCGTCACGGCCATATCGGCCGACATCGAAAAGCCCGACCAGGTCGAGGCACTCGTCGCGCGGATAACGACCGCACAACCTGTCGACGTGCTGATCAACAACGCCGGCGGTAACCCGGCGGCAGCCCCCAATGACCTGACCGGCATCGCAGCCGCCTACACCGACGCGTTCCGCCTCAACGTGATCACCGCGGTCCTGTTGACCGAAGCGCTCGTCCCCCACCTGACGAAGCCCGGCGGCCGAATCGTCTCGGTGAGCTCGATCGCCGCACTGCGCGGCTCCGGCCCCTACGGCGCCGCCAAGGCCGCCCTCCACGGCTGGTCCATGGGTCTCGCACAACAGCTTGCCCCACAAGGCATCACGGTTAATCTGGTAGCGCCGGGCTTCGTGCCCGCCACCGAATTCTGGACCGACCGCCTGACCCCCGCCCTAGAAGCCGAACGCATCTCCCAAGTCCCCCTCGGCCGCGCCGGCACCCCGGACGAGATCGCCGCAGGCATCGCCCACCTGGCCTCCCCCGACGCCGGCTGGACAACAGGTCAGGTCCTCCAAATCAACGGCGGAACCCTCCTCGGTCGCGGCTGACCGGAAGGACATGCTGGTTCGGAGTGCTCACGCGTTCTCGCAGAATTCAGCCCAGCCACGGAAGCTGTCGTTGCTCACTGTGATGGTCGAGCCGTAGTCGCACGGTCGGGTGGACGGGCAGCTCGGCGAGCTCGTCGAGGGTGAGAAAGCGGACCTCGGTGGATTCATCCGATACCTGAATTTCCCCACCGATCACCCGCCCGTAGTACACGACCGCGAACTCTTGCCGCACCTCCCCGTCCGAGTACTCGATGACATGCTCCGGATCGGTGTAGATGCCCAGCAGCCCCGTGATCCGAATATCCAGCCCCGTCTCCTCACGAGTCTCACGAACCACGCAGTCCTCCAGGGACTCACCGACTTCCATGATTCCGCCCGGCAATGACCAGTTACCGGAATCTCCACGCCGTTGCATGAGCACCCGGCCCGCATCATCCACCACCAGAGCTGAACCTCCGGGCTTCAACGAGTTCGGTTCGGGTGCGTCCGGGTCTTTGTAGTAATCACGCCGTGAGCCCATGGTTTCCCTCTGCTGTACAGGATCTCGACCACAAGCAGGATGACGGAACATAGGGCTGGCTGTCCGGCAAAACCATTCACGCTCGGTGGAGCGGGCTTAGTCCCCCGATCAGATGGTTGGAGCGGGGCCTGGCGGTGTATGTGCTGGGCCCGGATCGATCGTATCGGGGCGTGGAGGAGCTGGGGTGCGCTCAGAGCTGTTCGCCGCGTTCGCGGCGGCGGTCGGCATCCTGCTGGCGGGCTGCTTCTTGGCGGCGGGCTTCGGCGCGTTGTTGTTCGGCGCGCTCGCGCAGGCCGCGGAGGAATGCTTCGTCGGCGGCGGGGTCTTGGGGGACGTAGCGGCCGGGGCGGTCATATTCGGAGAAGCGGGTGGTCGGGCGGTGGCCGCTGGACTCGTGGAGGGGGCGGCCGAGGATGAGCCACAGGAGGGCGCCGATGGTCGGTACCAGGAGGACGATGAGGAGCCAGGCGCCCTTGGGGAGGTGGCGGACGCCGGTCTCGGGGCAGGTGATGATGTCGATCAGGCAGAAGATCCACAATGCCAGCGTGATCAGTCCGACGGCCGCGTACGGCATTGCCAATTCTCCTCGTGCTCGGGCGGCACAGCCGGCCGCCGAAATCCCCACCTCGGCCGGAAACGGCCCTGGTCAGGGACTTTACCGAAACTTCGGGAGGAGGGGAAACCGGCGGGTGGGTTTCGGCGGGTGAGGCCCGTCTCAGCTGCCCGAGGGGTGCGCCGCGGGATAGCGGGAGGGTGAACAGGGGTTCGAGGAGCCGGCGGTGGTGACCAGGTCGCAGAGGCCGCCGGTGAGCATGTGGATGGGGGTGACGCCGAGTAGGACGATCAGGCCGATGAGGTCGCCTTGCTGGGCGAGTACGACCGCGGAGTTGGCTGCCGCTGTCGCGGAATCGGCTGCGGAAGAACCGGTTCCGGCGATGGGGGCGGGCTCGGCTGCGGCTTGGGGTGCGAGGGCGAGACCTGTTGCGGCGGTGAGGGTGACGAGCAGGAGTGGGAGTGTATTGCGCATTTCTGGTCCTTGGCGGGTCAGCGCGGACGCTGGGTCATGTCGCGGTTCATGGTGGGGATCTCGATGCTGATGGGCATGCGCAGTTCGGACAGGTAGATGAGGGCGGCTTTGCGGAGGAATTCGTCGAAGAGCCAGTACGGGTCGCCGATCGGGGGTGCGATGGTGAGCAGGCCCTCGCGGACGGCGATGAAAGGGCCCCAACTGAATTGGAGCAGCGGGTCCCAGAGCGGCTCGCGCGGGATCGCCAGGTCGTCGGCGAGTTTGTCGCCGAGCAGGAAGCGGGTGAAGGAACCCAGGATCGGTTTGCTCAGGATGGCCAGGTCGATATTGCCGCCCAGGCCGAGCAGCCGGTCGGCGAGTTTCGCGCCTTCGGGGGTGGCGGCGATGATGGGGGCGAGGACCTGTGCCGCTTGGGAATTGGCTTCCGGCCACGAGTTGGGGATGTATTCGTCGCGGACGCCGAGCATATGTGCGGCCACCTGCCACGAGTGCAGGAAGCCCGCCGATTCGTCGGCCGGGATCGGCACGTTCCACGCGGTCAGATGCTTCATGACGGTGGTGGGCAGGCTGTGCCAGGTGACCATGATGTCGTTCTGGCTGATCGGAATGTCCTCGCCGGAGGAGTTCACCCAGTGCGGGGATTGCGGGAGCAGGTGCCGGACCGCGGCGTGCACCAGCCGCGTCTTGACACAGGTGACGATCATTTCCCCTTCGGGGGCATAGGCATTCGCATTGCCGATGTCGTAACCGAGCTTCGCCGTCTTGGAGATCCGATCCTTGAGATCCTGACCCCCTTTGGAGTAGTACACTGCCCGCGCTTCCTTGGGAATGACGGTGCTCATCATCCCGCTCGCGAACCCGTACAGCACACCGAGATACAGCCCGCGCTTCTTATTGAACCGGATCGCCGCATCCAGCTGCGCCGGTTCCGTCCACTGCGGCAGCCGGCGCGCGTACTCCATGAAATCCCGTAGCTCCGACGGCAATTCAGCGGGCAGCGCCTGACCGTTGCGAGTCCAGGTCCGCAGCAGCTCGTTGACCCGCGGAGCTTCACCCCGATCGATCAAACCGGCAACCAGCTCGTCCGCCTCGGGATCCCACACCCGCAGCGGATCAACCCCCGCCCCGGTTCCGGCAACAGATCCTTCCGGCGACCAGCTCCACGGTTCCGCCCGCGCGGGCGCCGCGATCGCCAGCGCGCCCACCGCCCCCAGAATCCCACCGGCCCGCAACGCTTTACGCCTGTTGAATACGTCCACGACACCACTCCTCGCTGAGTTCGAGTCCAGAATGGTGAGTAACTTAACAGTCCAACGGTCGATCTGTTCACGATTTCCGAAACCAGATCAGCACCCAAACAGTCAGCTATCGTGCATGAATCACAAGTAACTTATGCGAGACAGGTCAGGAGGTCTTCATACCGGGGACAGGCCACAGGTTCGCTGCCGTACCGCCGGCCAGGTGCTCCCGATAGGTGTCGATCTTTTCCCCGATGACGTCGAGGCACTCGGTCAGTTCGGCGATCTTGGATATCACCTGCCGCTGATGGTCGAGCAGGAGATCCAGGCGTTCGGCCTCGGTTCCGGGCCCACGCCGCGCCAGCTCCGCGAACCGGCGAATGACGGCCAGCGGCATGCCGGAAGCACGAAACTTGGTGCAGTAGAGCAACCATTGCAGGTCGGCTTCGCTATAGGTGCGGCGGCCTGCGCTGTCGCGCCCGACCGGTCCGGCGAGCAGACCTTCGCGCTCATAGAGCCGCAGGGTGTGGACGCTGAGGCCGGTGCGGGCAGCTACCTGTCCGATGGTCAGTGCGGAGTCGGTCATGGGCGCGATCCTAGGAGGTTGACCTAGACCTCGGTCTAGCTCCTAACTTCGCGGCATGACCATGACACAGCGGAAGATCGACTCGGGATTCGACAGATTCAGCACCGCGACCGAAGTGCTCGCGGGGATCGATCTGTCCGGCAAGCTCGCCCTCGTCACCGGCGGCTACTCAGGGCTGGGATTGGAGGCCACCCGGGCGCTCGCATCGGCCGGCGCCCGGGTGATCGTTCCCGCGCGGCGCGTCGACGTGGGCCGGACGGCGGTGGCGGATATCGATGGAGTGGAGGTGGCGGCGCTCGACCTCGCGGACCTCGGCAGCGTGCACCGGTTCTCGGATCGGTTCCTCGAATCCGGCTGCGGGATAGACATTCTCATAGCCGGGGCGGGGGTCATGGCGTGTCCGGAAACCAGGGTCGGCCCCGGTTGGGAGGCTCACTTCGCGGTGAATCACCTCGGCCATTACGCGCTGGTCAACCGATTGTGGCCGGCCCTCGAGGAGGGCGCGCGGGTCGTGGCCGTGTCCTCGGCCGGGCACCAGCTGTCCGATATCCGTTGGGATGACTTGCATTTCGACACGGGTTATGACCGATGGCTGGCATACGCGCAGTCCAAGACCGCGAATGCGTTGTTCGCCGTCGAGCTGGACCGGCGTGGGCGGGATCGGGGAATCATCGCCTTCGCCGTGCATCCTGGCGCGATCATGACTCCGCTGCAACGCCATATGGACCGGGCGGAGATACTCGAGCGCGGCTGGGTGGACGAGCACGGGCAGGTCGCCGATCCGAGTTTCAAATCCGCCGAACAGGGCGCGGCGACGCAGGTGTGGGCGGCCACTTCACCTCGATTGGCCGGTATGGGTGGCCACTACTGTGAGGATTGCGATATCGCGGAATCGACCGACAGCTCCGAGATGATCGCGGGCGTGCGCGATTACGCCACGGATCCCGTCGCCGCCGCGCGATTGTGGGAGTTGTCCGCGCGACTGACCGGACTCGGCCGCTGAACCCCGAAGGCCCTCTCGACCCCCTCATATGGCCGAGAGGACCGGTGCGGGTCCCCGAAAACTGTTATGTGGTGGACATTTCCAGCGCGTCGGGGACCTGGAGATCGGGAACGGGCACGGTGTCGCGATGAATCGGAGTGGTGCTGACCGACAGCGGCACTCCGGATCCGCCGCGGCGCACGGCCACGATCTCGGCGGCGATGGAGACGGCTGTCTCCTCGGGTGTACGACCGCCGAGATCGAGGCCGATGGGTGAACGCAGCCGCGCCAGTTCGGCTTCGGTCAACCCGGTTTCGCGCAGCCGGCCGAGGCGATCCTCGTGGGTGCGGCGCGAACCCATGGCACCCACGAACGCCACCGGCAGGCGAAGCGCCACTTCGAGTAGGGGCACATCGAATTTGGCGTCGTGGGTGAGTACACAGAGCACGGTGCGGGCGTCGACCCGGGTGCGTGCGAGGTAGCGGTCGGGCCACTCCACCACGACCTCGTCCGCTTCGGGGAAGCGGGCGGGGGTGGCGAAGATGGGGCGGGCATCGCAGACGGTGACGTGGTAGCCGAGGAATTTGCCGATACGGGCTACCGCGGCGGCGAAATCGATGGCACCGAACACGATCATGCGGGGTGGTGGGACCGAGGATTCGACGAAGACGGTGATCTCGGCGTCGTCGCAGCCGATGGTCCGCAGACCGGTGGTCCCGGCGTCGAGCATGGCGCGCGCTTCGGCGATGACGGTGGCGTCGAAGGCTTCACCCTCGGTCCACCAATCCCCTAGCGCCATGGCCTTTCCGGTGTGAACATCGCGGACCAGCGCCGCGGACCCTTCGGCCCGCAGCATGGCCCCGATGGCCGCCCGGTTCACCGCGGTCACCGGCTGCACCAGCACTTCGATGGTCCCGCCACAGGTCAGCCCGACCGCGAAGGCGTCGGAATCGCTGTAGCCGAAGGTTTCGCGCAGGGTCTCCCCCGTGCGCAGCGCCTCGCGGCACAGCTCGTAGACGGCCCCCTCGACGCATCCGCCGGAGATGCTGCCCACCACCGTGCCGTCGGTGTCGACGGCCAGCGCCGCGCCGACCGGCCGGGGCGCGCTGCCGCCGATCGAGATGATCGAGGCTACGGCGTAATACTTCTGTGCCGCATGCCATTCCAGGAGTTGTGCCGCGATGTCGCGCATGATTTAACCTCCGAGCACCAGTTCGATGGCCGAGATACCGAAGTAGGCGGCGAAGACCACGCTCACCACGCCTACCAGCCAATGGATTTCACGGAATTTGCCCCGCGCCGCCTTGATCACCACGTAGGCGATGAGGCCCGCGCCCACGCCATTGGTGATGGAGTAGGTGAAGGGCATGAGGGCGATGGTGATGAAGGCCGGCACCGCGACCTCCAGATCCGACCAGTCGATCTTGCGGGCCTGGGTCATCATCAGCGCGCCGACCAGCACCAGCGCCGGAGCCGCCGCCTGAATGGGCACGACGGCCGCCAACGGGGTGAAGAAGATTGCCGCACAGAACAATCCGCCGGTCACGATCGAGGTAAGTCCGGTGCGAGCGCCCTCACCGACACCCGTAGCGGATTCCACGTACACGGTCGAGCCGGCACCGCCGCTGGCCCCGCCGATGATCTGCGCGATGCCGTCGACGGTCAGGATCTTGCCCATGCCGGGCACGGTGCCCTTCTCATCGGTCAGCCCGGCCTCGTCACAGACGCCGAAAACCGTTCCCATGGCGTCGAAGAACCCGGTCAGCACCAGGGTGAACAGCACCACGCTGGCGATCAGCCCGCCGGCGCGAGCGAACCCGCCGAACAGGTCGATGTTCAGCATGAGCCCGAAGTCGGGTGCCGCGAAGAACTTCGAGGGGGCCTCGGGAACGACTGTCCCCCAAGCCTTCGGATCGATGGTCGCCCAGGCGTTGATGGCGATCGCGAGCACCGTCGAGATCAGGATGCTGATCAGGATCGCGCCCGGGATCCTGCGAATGAACAGCGCCAGCATGATCAGCAACCCGACCGCGAATACCACTACGGGCCAACCCTGGAGGTGCCCGTCCACGCCGAGCGTGACCGGCGGGCCGCCCGCCGCGCCGTGCCCGACCACGCCCGAGGAGACCAGGCCGATCATGGCGATGAACATGCCGATCCCGACGCCGATGGCGTTCTTCAAGGACAACGGAATCGCATTGATGATCATGGTTCGCAGCCCGGTGGCCGCCATGATCACGATGATGATGCCCATCAGCACCACCAAGCCCATGGTCTGCGCCCAGGTCATGTGCGGCGCAGCCTGATACGCGACGACCGGCACCACGCCGAGCCCGGCGGCCAATGCGAGGGGAACATTGCCCACCAAGCCCATCAGGACCGTGGACAATCCGGCCGAGAAAGCGGTGGCCGTGGTGAGCTGAGCGATGCTGAGTTTGCTGCCGTCCACATCCGTCACGCCGCCCAATATCAGCGGGACCAGGAGTATGACATACGCCATAGCGACGAATGTGGTTATGCCGCCGCGAACTTCACGCGATACAGTGGTTCGGCGGTCGCTGAGATGGAAGAAGCGATCGAGCGCCGAACGGCTGGGGGCCGTGGTATCAGTGGCGGTCTTCGGGGACTGAACTTGGGTCATGGCTGCCCTCCTGTGGGCGTAGCCGACCTACGCTCGGGAGTTGCACCTCCCGAGCGCGGACTCGGTGTTCTGTTGTGGGGTCCCTACCGCGATCCGCTCGTGACGAATCGCGGTCTGCCCCTGTTGATCAACTGTTCCGGATGATGTCTTCCGGTCGTACCGGCACCCGGGTGATGTTCCCGGTGCCGCCCCGCTTGCGGCAGGCGTCGCGAATGGCCGCGGCGATGGCCGGCGTGGAGGAGAGCGTCGGCGGTTCGCCCGCGCCGCGCAGGCCGTAGGGCGCGCGCGGATCGGGCAGTTCGAGGATCTCCAGCTGCTGCGGGGGCGTGTCGAGAATGGTGGGGATCAGATAGTCCGTGAAGGACGGGTTCCGCACCTTGCCGTTGGTGACCTGAATTTCCTCCATAACTGCCAGACCGAGGCCCTGGATGGAGCCGCCGTGGATCTGACCTTCGAGCGCGAGCCGGTTCATGATCTTGCCGACGTCCTGGACCGCGTCCAGCGCAACGACTTTCACCAATCCCAGTTCGGTGTCTACGTCGACCACGGCCCGGTGCACGCAGACCGCGAGCTGGGTGTGGCTGTCGCCCTGACCGGTGATCGGGTCCATTCGAGTGGTCGGTTGATGGTGGTATTCGCGGGTGATCTCGATGACCTCGTCGCCGAGCACATCGGCGATGGCGGCGAGCACTTCACCGTTGTCCTTGACGATCTTGCCGCCGACGAGTTGCAGGAAGCCGTGGGTGCCCAGCTTGTTTCGGGCCAGCACCATCAGTTCGTCGCGCACGGCCTGGCAGGCGGTCATCACCGCGCCGCCGGTCATGTACGACTGCCGGGACGCCGAGGACGAACCGGAGCTGCCCACCGCATTGTCGGCCGGATGGATGACGACCCGTTCGATGCCGAGCTCGGTACGCGCGATCTGCGCCTCGATGGTGATCAGGCCCTGGCCGACTTCGGCGGCCGCGGTGTGCACGAGTGCGACCGGTTCGCCGCCGATGACTTCCAGGCGCACCCGCGCGGTGGAGTAGTCGTCGAAACCTTCGGAGAAACAGATGTTCTTGATGCCGACGCCGTAGCCGATGCCGCGGTACACGCCCTCGCCGTGGGTGGTCTGCGACGCGCCGCCGGGCAGATTGCGGATATCCGAAGTATCAACGGCCGCAGGAAGTTCCATCTCCTTCAGGGTGCCGAGCATCTCCGCGAGCGGTGTCGGCGCGTGCAGCACCTGACCGGTGGCGAGCCGGGAGCCCTCGGAGACCGCGTTGATCTGGCGCACCAGCACCGGATCCAGATCGAGGGTCTCGGCGACCTTGTCCATCATGGATTCGTGCGCGAAACACGCTTGCACCGCACCGAATCCGCGCATGGCGCCGCAGGGCGGGTTGTTGGTGTAGACGCCGTAGGTGTCGATCTCCAGGTGCGGGATCTCGTACGGGCCGACGGCGAGCGAGGCCGCGTTGCCGACCACGTTCTGGGTGGCCGAGGTGTACGCGCCACCATCCAGAACGATGAGAACCTTTGCGTAGGTGATCTTTCCGGTGGCGGTGACGCCGTACTCGTAGCGCATCTTCGCCGGATGGCGGTGCACGTGCCCGAAGAACGACTCTTCCCGGTTATAGCTCATTTTGACCGGCTTGCCGGTGTGCATGGCCAGCATGCCGGCGTGGATCTGCATCGAAATGTCCTCGCGGCCGCCGAAAGCGCCGCCGATGCCGGCCATGGTCATCCGGACCTGGTCTTCGCGCAGGCCCAGGCAGGGCAGGATCTGCGAGAGGTCCCAGTGCAGCCATTGGGTGGCGACATAGAACTCGAGCGTGCCGTCGGAGGCCGGGATCACCAGACCGGATTCCGGGCCCAGGAAGGCCTGGTCCTGGATGCCGACCTCGTACTCCTCGCTCACCACGACGCTGGCCAGGGCCTGGCCGACGCTGATGTCGCCGAGCCGCACCGGCTGGTAGCGGGTGATGCCGCCGCGCTCCTGCACCTTGAGCTCGTCCGGGTTGGCGATGACCGCCATCGGATCGACGATCGGCTCCAGGAGTTCCCATTCGATCTCGATGAGCTGGGTTGCGCGCCGGGCGATTTCGGGGTGATCGGCCGCGACCAGGGCGATCGGCTCGCCGTGATGACGGACCTCACCGAAGGCCAGCACCGGCTGATCCCAGGTGTGGTCGAGACCGTACACCTTGCGACCCGGCACGTCCTCGTGGGTGAGGACGGCGTGCACACCGGTCAGGGCGAGCGCCTTGGAGGTATCGATGCTGAGGATCTTGGCGCGCACGTGCGGGCTGCGGAGCGTCGCACCCCACAGCATTCCGTCGATCCACAGATCCGAGGTGTAGGCGAACTCGCCCTTGACCTTCAGATTGCCGTCCGGTCGCAGCGGGCTCTCGCCCACGCCGCCCTTACCGGGGACGGCGACCTCGTGCGGGAAGTTGGTGGTACGAAAGGTGGTCATCGTCCCTCCTGACCCATGATGCGTTTGCGCGCCGCGACGCCGTTGCGGCCGACCTGGTCGTGGGCGACGGTCTTGATCTCGTCGTTCGCCACGACCGTGTTGCCGCCGACGAGCAGCCTGGCGAGGGGCGGCTGCGGCCCGAAGACCAGCGAGCAGACCGGATCCTCGATGGCGGCGCGGAAGCCGTCCACCCTCCAGACGGCGATATCGGCGAGCTTGCCGACCTCGAGCGAGCCGATCTCGTCCTGACGGCCCAGGTTTCGCGCACCGCCGAGGGTGCCGATCTCCAGGGCCTGGCGCGCGGTGAGCGCCTTGGGGCCGTGCACGGCGCGCTGGAACAGCATGGCCTGCCGCATCTCCCCGGCCATCGAGGTGAGCTCGGAGGAGGCCGCGCCGTCCACGCCGAGGCCGACGGGCGCGCCGGCTGCCAGCAGATCCATCACCCGGGCGATGCCGGCGCCGAGCCTCGCGTTGGAGCTCGGGCAGTGCGCCGACCCGGTGCCGGTGTCGGCGAAACGGCGAATGTCCTTGTCGTGCAGGTGAACCGCGTGCGCGAACCACACGTCGTCACCCAGCCAGCCGATCTTCTCCATGTACTCGACCGGGGTGCAGCCCATCTGCTCGAGGCAGTGCGCTTCCTCGTCGAGGGTCTCGGCGAGGTGGGTGTGCAGGCGGACCCCGTGGCGGCGAGCCAGTTCGGCCGATTCGACCATGAGCCGCTCGCTCACCGAGAACGGCGAGCAGGGGGCCACGGCCACGCGCAGCATGGAATCGAAGGACGGGTCGTGGTATTTGCGGATGATCTCCTCGGTATTGATGAGGATCTCTTCGCGGTTCTCGACGACCTCGTCCGGCGGCAGACCACCCTGGGACTGACCTCGATCCATGGACCCGCGGCACGGATGGAACCGCACGCCGATCTCACGAGCCGCCCGCACCTCGGCCTCGAACAGATCGCCACGCCCCTTGGGGAACACGTAGTGGTGATCGGTGGAGGTGGTGGTGCCGGTCAGCGCCAGCCAGCCCAAACCGGCCGAGGCAGCGCCGTACACGACCTCGGCGTCCATGCTCGCCCACAGGCGGTACAGCCCGGTCAGCCATTCGAACAGGGTGGCGTCCTGGTACAGGCCCTGGGTGGCCCATTGGTAGAGGTGGTGGTGGGTGTTGACCAGACCTGGGGTCACCAGGCATCCGGTCCCGGAGAGGCGTTCGGCTCCCACCACCGTCGGCGCGGGTCCCGCGCCGAGGGCTTCGATGCGACCGTCGTCGCCGACGATCAGGTAGCCGTCCGGGATCTCGTCCCCGACTACCGGTGCGATGTAAGCGTTCTCGATTACGAGCTTGGTCATTGTCCTGCCGCCTTCCGCGCAGCCGCGAGCCGTACGGCATCCAATACTTTCTCGTAGCCGGTGCAGCGGCAGAGGTTTCCGGCGAGCGCCTCGCGGATCTCGGCATCGGAGGGGTCGGGTACACGTTCGATCAGGTCGTGCGCCTGCACGATCAGGCCCGGGGTGCAGAAACCGCACTGCACCGCACCGGCCTCGACGAAGGCCTGCTGCATGGGGTCCAGGCGTTCTCCGTTCGCCAGGCCCTCCACGGTGCGGACCGATCGCCCCTGCACCTGACCGGCCGCGACCAGGCAGGAGCACACCGGGGTGCCATCCAGATAGACTGTGCAGGAACCACATTCGCCCTGCTCGCAGGCGTTCTTGGAGCCGGGCAGTCCCGCGCGTTCACGCAGCAGGTACAGCAGGCTCTCTCCTTCCCACACGTCGTCGGCGATCTCGGGGGAACCGTTGACGGTGAATTCGACCCGCATCAGGCTGCCCTCCTCTCAGCGATGTAGTCGTTCCAAGCCCAGCCGAGGGTGCGGCGCGCCATCACCGACAGGGCGTGTTTGCGGTAGTCCGCGGTGCCGCGCACATCGTCGATGGGTTTCGCGGCGGCGGCGGCCAGCGCGCCGAATTCGCGCTGGAGGTCCTCGCTCAACGGGGTGGCGTTGTCCCAGGGCAGGTTCGCGGCCAGGAAATCCTGGGCTTCGACCGGCCGGATGGGGGTGGGTCCGGCCGAACCGATCCCCGCACCGACGGTTTTCGTGTCGGCGTGCAGTGCGATGCCGAACGAGCAGACCGCGATGACCATGGCGTTGCGGGTGCCGACCTTGGAGAAGTACTGCGGTCCGGTGGCCGGCTTCAGCCAGATGGCGCGGATCAGCTCGTCGGGTTCCAGGGAGCTCTTCTTGACCCACACGTAGAAGTCGTCGATATCGATCATTCGGGTGCCGCGCGCCGCCGATTCGACCTCGACCACCGCATTGGTGGCCAGTAGCGCGGGGTGCGCGTCGCCGGCGGGCGAACAACCACCGAGATTGCCGCCCACGGTGCCGCGGTTACGGATCTGCGGGGAACCGACCGTGCGCGAAGCCTGCGCCAGGCCGGGCAGCCGATCCGAATACCGGTTGATGATCTTCACGTACGGCACGCCGGAGCCGAGCCGGATGCGGCCGTCCGCCTGTTCCTCGACCTGGAACAGTTCCCGGCACGGGTTCAGGTCCAGCAGCGCGCCCGGCCGGTGCCGGTCGAAGTTCAGCTCCACCATCACATCGGTGCCGCCTTGAATCGGAACCGCTTCCGGCCGTTCGGCTTTCAATGCGAGCGCATCGGCCCAGCTCGCAGGATGCAGGAAATCCATTGCCATATCTCCCGTAGTCAGTCCCACGCCGGTCCGGCGGACGGGACATCGCGCACCACCGTGCCTTCGATGAGCCCGTAGGGACGGTCGGCCGCCCAGAACACCTCGTTGTCGTTGATCAGCCCGAACGGGGTCAAATCGACTTCGAAGTGGTGCTTGTTCGGCAGCTGCAACTTCACTTCCACGATGCCGGGCACGGTCTCGAGGACCCGCTCCCCCATCGCGTACAGGGTCTGCTGCAACGACAGGCTGTGCGTATCGGCGAAAGCCTGGAGCAGGCAGCGCTTCACGACCTCGTAGGTCTTGTCCCATTCGGCGTTCTCGCCCGAGTGCCGCCACTGCGCGTTGACCTCGGTGGCCAGCACGCGGTCGCGGGTCTCGCGCAGGGTGGTGTACTTGTCCTTGATGTAGCCGGTGAATTCCGACCCGGTGGAGTTGAGGACGGTCATGTCCTTCAGACCGCTGACCACCCAAGCCTTCTTGCCGTCGTAATGCACCAGCGCCGTACGGGTTTCGCGGCCCGAGCGCACGAAGGAGTGCGGATGACTGTTGAGCCCCACCACATTGCGCTCCCACTCGTACTCCTCGAGTTCGATGCGCGCGTGATCGATGGTCGGCTGCGAATCCACGAAGTGCTCGGCCAGCGTCAGCCCGAACTCCTCCGGCGAGGCGATGCCGTGCTGCTTGGCGAAGGCGAAGACCGTGTTCTTCTGGGTGTCGGTCGGCAGCACCGCGGCATTGTCGCCGGTCAGGTGCACGTCCTCCATATCGCCGGACAGCGCCACGCCCACGTTCAGATCCCGGATCTGATGCTTCCCACCGTTCTTGGTGACCCGCACGACGCGCGTCTCCGCCTTGCCGTAACGGTTGGGACCTAGCTTGATCGACATGGTTCAGCTACCTCGATAGGTGGAGAAGGAATAGGGACTCAGCAGCAGCGGGACGTGATAGTGCTCCGCCGGATCGGTAACCCGGAATTCGATGGTCACCGTGGGGTAGAAAGGGCTGATCTCGCCGGTGTCGAAGATCAGCCGATGCACTCCGGCCTCCGGGGCGGGCAGATCCTTGATCCGGCCGTCGGCGTCGGTGCGGGCCTCGACGAGCACTTCGCCGCCAGCCGACTCCAGACGCACCGCCAAGCCTTCGGCGGGCCGCCCGGTCGCCGCGTTCAGCACGTGCGTGGACAAACTCATAAGAGCCCCAGCAGTTTTCGAATGCGCAGCACGGTGATCTCGGCGAGTTCGCTTCGCACTTCGGCTCTTTCGTCCTCGACCGAATTGTGCAGGCGGCGGTGCAGGGCTTCGAGGATCTCGGCGGCACTGCGACCGGTCGCCCGGATCAGGAAGACGTGGCCGAAATGTTGCTCGTAGGCCAGATTCCGGGCCGCGATCTCGGCCAGCAGCGCCGGATCCGCGGCGGCCGCCCCGGACTGCTCCTGCTGCGACCACTTCGCCTCACGCTCCGACAGCCCGGCCGAATCCGCTTCCGCCCGAACCGCTTCCGCCCGTTCCCCGATGCGCGGATGCGCCGACAGCGCTTCCTCCACATCCATCCAGGTCAGTTCCCCGACGCCGGACTTCGCGGCCTCGACCAAACTCGACTCGTCGGCATAGGGCCTGTTCGCGACCATCTTGCGCGCCCAAACCCGCGATGCGCAGCAGGTGAGCAGCTGCGTCTCGGCTTCCTCCAACGGCAGCGACCCGAGCCATTCCAGGCGACCCGACATCCGACCTCCATCCATTGCTTGCTGCCGCTAAGTACACCCGTCGGCGGCACCCGGCGGCAGGGACGAGACCTCCGAACCTGTGGCCTGCTTCACACCCCCCTGTTCGTACTAACCTCCAAGCTCGGTAACCATGCCGTCATTCGCTGTTAGCCTCAGCAATCATGCGGTTGCATTCCCTGCTCGCCATGACCGATCTGGGCCTGACGCTCGTAACCGGGGAGGACGAGCTCGACCGATTCGTCAGATGGGTCGTCACCACCGACATGCTCGACCCCAGCCGGTACCTGTCCGGCGGGGAACTCGTGCTCACCGGCATGCAATGGCGACGCGAGCCCGGCAATAGCGAAACGTTCGTGGCGGCATTGGCGAAAGCCAAGGTCGCGGGGCTGGCCGCGGGTGACGCACTCTACGGCGAGGTCCCCGCCGATATCGTCGACGCCTGTCGGAAACACCGAATCCCGCTCTTCCGGGTGCCCGAGCACATCGCCTTCGCCACGGTCACCGAGACGGTCAACCGGAACCTCTCCACCGGTCGCGCCGCGGACCTGACCGCGATCCTGGACCGGCATCGCCAGCTGGTGTCGGGCGGCGGCCTGGATTCGGTGCTCGATCTGATTCACCGCACCCTGGGCACGCCCTGCTGGGTGGTCTCCTCCACCGGACGCGTCGTAGCGGGTGCTACGAAAACCCTCCCCGACCAGGTGCGGGCCGCCCTGCTGAGCGCTCGGCGGCTGCCGCATGTGCTTTCCCACGAGAACACCCGATACTCGCTGTTCGCGGTCGATCCGGACCGCACCTCACGAATAGCCGACTGGTTCGTGGTGTTCGAAAGCGATCACAAGGATTGGTCCGAGGAACGCCGGGCCCTCACCAGCGAACTCGCAGCGGTCGTGTCATTGGAGCGAGCGCGCCAAGATGACCGGCAGAGCGCCGAGGGGCGACTGGCACAGGAACTGATCGAACTCATCGTCTCCGATGCCAAGCCCGCCGAGATCATCTCGCGCTTGGAGCTGACCGGTCTGGGCCTCTCGGACCGCTATCTCGCGGTCGCCGCGACCGCCGATTCCGGCCAGGTCCGACCGGGTGAGCTGCGGGCGGTACTGCGCGAAATCCTTTACGGCGCAAGCCCTGCCGCCGGCGTCGTGGACGGCGAAGCCATCGTGCTGGTGGCGCTGGGCGAAACCACCGATCTCGACGACAGCATCCATCGCGCGATCGAAGCGCTGCTGCCCGGACTCCAGGGCAGCCGCCTCGCGGTCGGCATCAGCGGCGAGGCCGACGGCGAAGGCCTGCGCGGTGCGGTCGAGGAGGCCCGCTACGCCCGCCGCATGGCCGCCGAACGCCCCCACCCCACCAGCGTCGTGCGTCACGACGAACTCGCCACCCACATGCTGCTGCTGGCCAGCGTCCCCGACGAGGTCCGCCGCATGTTCCGAGTGCGGCTGCTGGATCCACTCGCCGTGTACGACAAGGACAATCGCAGCGACCTGGTCCACACCCTGGAGACCTTCCTCGAGGTCTCCGGCTCCTGGACCAAATGCGCAGACCTCCTGCACCTGCACGTGAACACCCTGCGCTACCGCATCCAACGCATCGAAGAACTCACCAACCGCGACCTCTCACGACTGGAAGACCGCGTCGACTTCTTCCTCGCCCTGGCCCTCCGCTGACGAAGGATTTACTCGGCGATGGGATCGGCGATCGTGGGGGATGCCGCCTTGCGTGCCGTGTATTTCTTGTACAGATAGAAGTACATCTTGATGTACTGACCGACCAGAACTGCGTTGATGATCGTGCCCTCGCGAATGAAGTGCGGGGCGCCGAGCAGGGTCAGGCCGATGGTCGCCGACAGTGCGAGCAGGGTGCAGTCGAAGACGGTCTTGATGTTTCCCCATTTCCAGCCGGTTTTCCGCTGGATCGTGTTGACGAACAGATCGATGGGCATGAGGACCAGGTTGGCGCGGATCATCAGGAACAGGCCGAGGGCCAGCATTGCGTCGGCGAACAGGAGCAGGACGACTTTCGCCGGGTAGGGGCCGATTTCGAGCCAGCGGGTCGCCGCGAGGTTGAAGTCGAGCAGCAGTGCCAGCACCAGGGCCGGGACGATCGAGAGCAGGTTGCCGACTTTGAAGGCGCTGGGCCAGACCAGGTAGGTCAGGACGAGCATGATGAGTTCGAGGACGAGGTTGAAATTGCCCTGGCTGAGCGTGGGAATCACCAGGGTCATCGTGCGGGTGAGGCTGCTCTGCGGTGAGATGCCGATTCCCGCTCTGATCGCCAGGCTCAAGCCCAGCGTCAGGATGTAGATTCCGGCGACGTAAATGATCCAGCGGCGCACCTTGTTTCCGGTGTCGGCGACTCCCGCGTCATGGTCGTGCAGCATAGCGGTCGCATTCCCTTGCTTTTGTTTGCGCGACGAATTGCGCTGTGATGTGCGAGATCTCGGCGCTACTTCATGAACCCGAATCGGTCCAGCGAGATGAAAAGCGTCAGAAGTTTGTTGACGACCGGTTCGCCCTCGTTGTGGTTTCCGAGCTTCGCCAGGGCGTCGTCGATCTCGCGGGTGGCAGCGACGAGTTCGGCGAGGTCCATATCGGCCATCACGCCGTAGAAGTCCAGCGGCAGAGCGGCTTTCACCTCTCCGCCCGCGGTCACGATGCAGCCGCCCACCATAGCGTCGAGCCGTTCGAGGTTCTCGCGCATCTCGCCGCTGTCGCTGCCGACGACCACGAAGTAGGCCGAAGGCGCGGGCCAGAATGTGGAGACCGCTCCGTCTTCGATGGCGACGCCCTTGAACAACCCGTTCACAACGTGCCGCTCGCCGTCGGCGTAACGCTGCACGACGGAGATCCGGTTCAGCCGCGCCCCTTCGTATTCCGGCACGACCAGACCGTCGCGGAACGGAACCCAGATCTCCTGTGCGAACTTGAGATGCCCGCGCCCGTACACGTCGAAGAGCAGAACTTTCGCCTGTGCGCCATCGGGAGAGAGCTCGATCGGGGTGAGGTCCAGCTGTGGTGCCCGCAGACCATCGAGTCCGGGCCGCGGCGCCTTGGCCAGCATCGAGTAGTCGATCTCGACCGCGCCGATCAGCTCGCGGTCCTTGGCGACCAGCCGGCCGCCCTTGAACACATACCGGGGATTGATTTTGGAGAGGCTGTCGGTCAGCACGATATCGGCGAACCGGCCCGGGCTCAGCGACCCGAGATCACGGTCCTTGTGGAAGGACCGCGCGGTGTAGAGCGTGCCCATTTTGATCGCCTGGATGGGCGGCATGCCCATCTCGACGGCCAGCGAGACGACCCAGTCGATATGGCCCAGCCGCAGCACCCTGTCCACCGAGATATTGTCGGCGCAGAGCTGAAAGTTCTCGGCCGGCCAACGGCGTTTCACGATGGCGCGCAACATGGTTCGAATGACCTCGGGGCTACCGACCCCGAACTTGATTTGCGTGTTCAGGCCGTAACGGACGCTCTTCTCGATGTCGTCCTCGTTCCAGACGTCGTGGTTGTTGTCGACGCCGATCGCGGGCATGTAGTTCAGCAGCGTGTCCGAGAGCGCCGTGACTCCCCAGTGGCAGTTCACGACTCCCGCGTTCGCTCGTCCCAGTGCGGACTTGCGGAAGTCGTCGGCGTTGCCGGTCATATAGGACAGATGCGCGAGTTCACCCAGACCGATCACCGGATCCATGCCCAGCATCGCCTCGGTGACCTCGATCGAGGTCTTCTTGCCCGGCGCGAAGGCATAGAGCCGGTACGGGAGTTTGTCGTGATCGGTGAACAGCGCTCGCGCGGCCTCGACGGCCTCCGCGCCGGCCGCGCTGGCGAAATCGAGGGTCTCGCCGAAGACGGTGGTCGTTCCGCTGGGCACGATCGCCGCGCCGAAAGCCGCCGGGTGCGCGAGCTGGGATTCGAAATGCAGGTGCGCGTCGATCAGGCCCGGGATCGCGTAAAGGCCCGCACCGTCGAAGACTTCGCGGAAACGCACGATCGATTCATCCGGATTCAGCGCGATGATGCGCTCGCCGTGGATCAACAGCGATCCGGGATACACGGATTCGGTGTGCACGTCCAGGATCTGGAGATTGCGCAGCAGCAGGTCGGCCTCCTGCTCGCCCTGGAGAATCCCGAAGATCGTCCGCACGTGCTCGTCCTGGGCGGAAACCGCTGCGGCGGTGGTGAATTGGTCGGTCGTTTCGAATACGGGCATGGCGGATCCTCATCTCGGCGCTCACGTAATTGCAGGTAGGGAGGCTGTTTTCGGTAACTCCCCGACCTGACACTGATAGAACTCGATGCGGACCGTTGCTGACAAGCATTCGTTTTCGCGCAACCTGTACTCTTTTTTCGTACGGTATGTCAGGGAGGTAAACCGGTGCTCCATTCGCGATTACTTCAGTACATCGACGAGGTGGCGCGGCTGGGCTCCATCCGCGCGGCCGGCGCCGAGCTGCATGTGGCGCCGTCCGCCATCAACCGCCAAATCCTGCTGCTGGAAGCCGAACTCGGCCAGCCGCTGTTCGAGCGGTTACCGCGCGGCATGCGCCCCACCCCGGCCGGAGAAGCGCTGCTGGCGCACATCCGGCGAACGCTCCAGCAGTACCGCGAGACGGTCGCCGACATCCGCGACCTGCACGCACTCGGCAACGGCGAGGTCGTGATCGCCACGATGACCGGTCTCGCCAGTGGCGTCGTGGCCAATGCCGCCGCGGCCTTCCACTTCCGGCATCCGCAGGTCCGGATTTCGATCCGCACCATGACGACCCTCGACATCCTGCGGGCGGTCGAGAACAGCGAGGCGGACCTGGGCCTCGGGTTCAACGTCCCCTCCTCGACCCAGCTCGAGGTGTGCTGGCAGATGAACACCAAACTGGGAGTCGTTGTCTCCCAACATCACCCACTCGCCCAGATGGACACGATCCCGCTCGCGCAGTGCACGCCGTACCCCCTGATCTTCGCCGACCGGTCCATGGTGATCCACGGCATCGTCGCCGAGGCCTTCGTCAAGGCCGGCATCGACGTCCAGCCCGCGTTCCACACCAACTCCATCGAGACCATGAAACGCCTCGCCGCCTCCGGCGATGCCATCGCCTTCCTGAGCGAGTTCGACATCGCCGAGGAACTGCGTGACGGCCGACTGGCCTTCCGCCCGGTCCGAGACGCGTTCAGCAACAACATGGTTTCGCTGGTGCGCCGGGAGAAGCACGCCCACGGCCTGGCCGGCTTGCTGCTGGCCGACGAGATCGTGAGCGGACTTCGGCATGCCGAGCCCGGCGGGATATCGAGGGCGAGTACGGAGTGAGCGTGGCCATTCGACGCATCGAGGAACTCACCTACCGCGATCTATCCTGCCTGGAAGATCGCGTGGACTTCCTCCTCGACCTGGCCCTGCGCTGGCCGGGATCGGTCGCGCGCGTTCACCGGCTCGCGTCGCGGGTCAGCGGTCGTGGTTCGTGGTGGCGGTCAGGCCGGTGAGGCGGGTCAGGGCGGTGAAACCGTCATCGGTGCCGGGCCAGTGCCGGCGGACCGGTTCGATTCCGGCGCGGTGGACCACACCGCGGAGGACGGCGGTGACGATGATGGCGTCGTCGGCATAGCCGAGGACGGGAATGAAGTCCGGGATCAGGTCCAGTGGGAACGCCAGGTAGGCCAGCAACAGCCACAGCCGGACCCGGACTCCGCGCGGCAGGTCGCGGTCGGCGGCCAGGCGGCGGATCAGCCGCAGCGTGTCCGGCAGAATACGGATCGCTTCCCGTAGCAGCCCACCACGTGGTCGGACGACCACCAGCGTTACGACGAGTGCCAGCCATGTCACCAGCAGGGCCGCCGCGAGACCGACTGCGATATCGATCAGCCATCCGCTCATCGCTCGTTCTCCCTCGAGTGTCGAATTCTTCTGCAAGTACAACGCCCCGATCGATTTCAATTTGCGCCACCCCCTGCACCCGCGGCGAGTTCGCCGAACCCGCAGTGGTCACGCTGACCACCCACCAGCGCGAATCCGGGCGGGGCTGCCGGGATATCGGTGGCCTTCGGGCCCTCGACGGCGGACTTTGGGCTCCTGTGCGGGACCGGGGCGCTGGGGGATCTTTGAGTCGGCGCCGGTGTGGTCGCTGTTTCGAAATGTTCGCGCCCACAGGAGGACCGCATGAGCGATACCGCGACACGGAGCGTCACGGGACAAGGCCGGGGCTCGGTCGTCTGGCCCGACCCCAGCCCATTGGATTCCTGGTGGCAGAGCGTCATGTACGCCGAAGTCGGTTCCGCTCAGCGGAAGCAGCGGTCGAGACAATCATGAGACCGGTAGATGAGTTGGGGCACACGGTGAGTCGGAGGCTGTACGCGATCAAGCGCGGGATGTATCCGGGTGGGAGGCCGGGGGCGGTGGCTCGGGGGTTGAATTGGCTTTCGCGGTGGCAGTTCTCGGCGGGGGTGTTGTCTCCGCACTATGCGGTGACCCTGGAGGTCGTGGGGCGATCCAGTGGCCGTCCGATCATGCTGCCGCTCGTGGTGGCCGAGTACGAGGGCGAGCGGTTCCTGGTGTCGATGCTCGGGCCGGAAGCCAATTGGGTTCGCAATGTTCGGGCCGCTGGAGGGCGGGCTGTGCTGCACCGGCGGGGCAGGGAAGAGGTGCGGCTGGTCGAGGTCGGTGCCGGCGATCGCGCTGCGATATTGCGGCGATACCTTGCTGTCGCGCCGGGAGCGCGGCCGCACTTTCCGATCGACCGTCATGCGGACCTCGGGGAATTCGAGAAGATCGCGGAACGGTATCCGGTGTTCAGGGTCGATGCCGTGGCCGGGAACGAGTAGGTGTGTTTTCGATGAGCGAGCGAGGAGTTCCGCAACTGCATCATCCCGTTGTCGTCTCCCACCAGGCCAGGCGCGCGAACAACCTCCAGTTGCGCATTGCGGACACGATCACCAGGTTCGCCGGCTCGATGGTGTTCGTTTATCTGCACGCGGGTGCGTTTCTGGTTTGGATGCTGTTGCTCGAGGGCAGTCCGTGGCCGACGCTGACGTTGGTCGTGTCGCTCGAAGCGATCTTCCTGTCGACCTTCGTCATGATCGGGCAGAACCGGCAGGCGGAATTTCAGCACGCCAAGGCGGATCATGACTTTCTCGAGCAGGAATTGGAGCTCAAGACCAATACCGAACTCACTCGTGCCATCCATGCGATGACCACCGAGCTCCACCGCCGACTGGTGGAGGACCCGGACGGCGGATCGGCCACGCGGGCCGATCCGCCGGGCTCAGGCTCCGACGTATTCGGCTAGGTGCTCGCCGGTGAGGGTGGAGCGCTCGGCGACCAGATCGGCGGGGGTGCCTTCGAACACGATCTGGCCGCCGTCGTGGCCGGCGCCGGGGCCGAGGTCGATGATCCAGTCGGAGTGGGCCATTACGGCTTGGTGGTGTTCGACGACGATCACCGACTTGCCGGAATCGACGAGACGGTCCAGGAGGCCGAGCAGGTTTTCCACGTCGGCCAGGTGCAGGCCGGTGGTGGGCTCGTCGAGGATGTAGATGCCACCCTTCTCCGACATGTGGGTGGCCAGCTTGAGGCGCTGGCGTTCGCCGCCGGAGAGAGTGGTCAAGGGCTGGCCGATGGTGATGTAGCCGAGGCCGACATCCACCAGACGGTCCAGGATCTTGTGGGCGGCAGGGATTTTCGCGTCGCCGGAACCGAAGAACCGTTCGGCTTCGGCGGCGGGCATGGCCAGCACCTCGCTGATGTCCTTACCGCCGAGGTGGTAGTCGAGGACGGAGGCGTCGAAGCGTTTACCCTCGCAGACATCGCAGACGGTGGCTACACCGGCCATGACCGCCAGGTCGGTGTAGATGACGCCCGCGCCCTTGCAGTTCGGGCAGGCGCCTTCCGAATTCGGGCTGAAGAGAGCGGGTTTCACGCCGTTGGCCTTGGCGAAGGCTTTGCGGATGTGGTCCAGGAGGCCGGTATAGGTGGCGGGGTTGCTGCGCCGGGAACCCTTGATCGCGCCCTGGTCGATCGAGACCACTTCTTCGGAGGCGGGGATGGAACCGTGCACCAGGGAGCTCTTGCCGGAGCCCGCGACGCCGGTGATGGCGACCAGGACGCCGAGCGGAATGTCCACGTCCACCTTGCGCAGGTTGTTGGCCGTCGCACCACGAATTCCGAGCTTGCCGTTGGGCTTTCGCACCTTGTCCTTGACCTTGGTGCGGTCGTCGAAGTGGCGGCCGGTGATGGTGTCGCTCTTGCGCAGGCCCTCGACATCGCCTTCGAAGCAGATGGTGCCGCCGCCGGAACCCGCACCGGGACCGAGATCCACGATGTGGTCGGCGATGGCGATGACCTCGGGCTTGTGCTCGACCACCAGCACCGTGTTGCCCTTGTCGCGCAGGCGCAGCAGCAGGTCGTTCATACGCTGGATGTCGTGGGGGTGCAGGCCCGCGGTGGGTTCGTCGAAGACGTAGGTGACGTCGGTGAGCGAGGACCCCAGGTGGCGGATCATCTTGGTGCGCTGGGCTTCACCACCGGAGAGGGTGCCCGAGGAGCGGGCCAGGCTGAGGTAGCCGAGGCCGATCTCGACGAAGGAGTCGAGGGTCTGCTGGAGGTTCTCGAGCAGGGGCGCGACCGACGGTTCCTTCAGGGCGCGAACCCATTCGGCCAGATCGCTGATTTGCATGGCGCAGGCGTCGGCGATGCTGATCTTCTTGATCTTGGAGGACCGAGCCAGTTCGCTCAGCCGGGTGCCGTCGCATTCGGGGCAGGTGGTGAAGGTGATCGCCCGCTCCACGAACGCGCGGATGTGCGGTTGCATGGACTCGACGTCCTTGGACAGCATGGACTTCTGGATCTTGGGGATCAGGCCCTCGTAGGTGAGGTTGATGCCATCGACCTTGATCTTGGTGGGTTCCTTGTAGAGCAGGTCGTTGAGTTCGCGCTTGGTGAACTTCTTGATCGGCTTGTCGGGGTCGAAAAAGCCCGCGCCGCTGAAGATCCGGCCGAACCAGCCGTCCACGCTGTAGCCGGGGATGGTCAGCGCGCCGCCGTTCAGGGACTTGTTCTCGTCGTAGAGCGCGGTCAGGTCGAAGTCGTTGACCGAACCCCGGCCCTCACAGCGCGGGCACATACCGCCGGTGATGCTGAAGCTGCGGCGCTCACGCACCTGCTGGCCGTGCTTCTCCACCGTCACCGCGCCCGCGCCGCTGATCGAGGCGACATTGAACGAGAACGCTTGCGGGGAACCGATATACGGCTTGCCCAGGCGGCTGAACAGGATGCGCAGCATGGCGTTCGCGTCGGTCGCGGTGCCGACGGTGGAGCGCGGATCCGAACCCATCCGCTGCTGATCGACCAGGATCGCGGTGGTCAGGCCGTCGAGCACATCCACGTCGGGGCGCGCCATCGACGGCATGAAGCCCTGCACGAAACTGCTGTAGGTCTCGTTGATCAGCCGCTGCGATTCGGCGGCGATGGTGCCGAACACCAGCGAGCTCTTGCCCGAACCCGAAACGCCGGTGAACACCGTCAACCGGCGCTTCGGGATCTCGACGCTGATGTCCTTGAGGTTGTTGACGCGCGCGCCGTGCACGCGGATCAGATCGTGGCTGTCAGCCTCGTGCGGATCGGACTGCGTCTTCTTCCTCACGGCCATGCTGGTTGTCTCCTGGATCAGTTGACTTGCTGAATACGGACCATATTGCCCGCGGGGTCACGGAAGGCGCAGTCACGCACACCGTAGGGCTGATCGATCGGCTCCTGCACCACCTCGGCCCCGCTGGCCTGCACCTTCTCGAAGGTGGCGTCCACATCCGGGGTGCCCAGCAAGATGCTCGCGAAGGTGCCCTTGGCCATCATCTCGGTGATGATGCGGCGCTCGTCGTCGGTGATGCCCGGGTCGACGGCCGGCGGATGCAGCACGATGGCGGTATCGGGCTGCCCGGCCGGGCCGACGGTCAACCAGCGCATGCCGTTGTAGCCGACATCCTTGCGGAGCTCGAAGCCCAGGGCATCGCGATAGAAGGCCAGGGCGGCTTCCGGGTCGTCCTGCGGAAGGAAACTCGATTGAATGTTGATGTCCATGGCATTCACGCTATTGGTCCGCTCGGGGACTGTGCTTCTCGATTCCTGATCGGTCTGGTCACCAGCTTCTCCACCAGCGACGGCATGCCCTCGGGGGCGTTCTCCATCTCCTTCTTGTAGGCGCTGGGCGACATGCCGACGAGCTCGGTGAATCGGGTGCTGAAGGTGCCCAGCGAGGAGCAGCCGACCTCGAAACAGGCTTCGGTGACGCTCACATCGCCGCGGCGCAGCAGGGCCATCGCGCGTTCGATACGGCGGGTCATGAGATACGAGTACGGGGATTCGCCGTAGGCGGCCTTGAACTGCCGGCTCAGATGCCCCGCCGACATGTGCGCGTCGCGGGCGAGGGCCTCCACGTCCAGGGGTTGCGCGTATTCACGGTCCATCCGATCGCGCACCCGGCGCAATCGGGCGAGATCACGCAGATGCTGCTCCGGAGAGGGTCTGCTGGTCACGAGTGAAATCGTGCCATGCCGTACCGACATCGCGTCCACACCGGGGTGCGCGGGTCGTGGGTCGGGCGAGGGATTCCGTTATCGCCCGGCAGCGGCCCGCACCGCCGACTATTCTGATCGGGACACCGTGTCCAGGTAGGGGTAACCATGTGCAGTGCGGTCACCACCACGCTCGATCAGCTGCGACGGGACTTCCGTGTCTACGCGGAAATCGCGGAGGCGCAGTATCGGCCCGAGGTCGTCGATCCGGTGCTCGAAGCGCTGGCCGATGCTTGGACGACATCGATGGTCGGTATCCGCACCACTACGCATCCGGTCGCGGAGCGGGAAGTCAACGCGCGCGTGCAATACGCGGGCGCACCGGGCGAACTCGTCGACCGGTTGCGAACCGCCGGACTGCTGCGCTTCAGCGGCCATCCCATGGAAACACTGCTCACCGAGGCCGTCGCCACCATTCCCTGCGGAGCCGGGGTGGATCTGTCGGTGAGCAAGGGATTGCAGAAGATCTGGCTCATCTTCCCGCAGGTACTCGGCGTGGACCAGGTGCTCTCTCTGCCCGGACTACCGGATGCGGTGCACGCCCACGCGGCACACCTGAAACGGTACGGCGGCGAAATCGGCATCATGGCAGTCGATTTCACCAATCGCACCATGAACCTCTACTCCCAGGTGCTGCCGCCGGGCCACCTCACGCCCGCCGACATCACCGAGATACTCACCGACCTGGACTTCCACCCGGCCACCCCGGCCGAACTCGCGGCGCTCCCGAGCCCATTCAACCTCTACCGCACCTTCCCCTGGGACTCCCCCGGCATGCGCCGCATCTGTTTCCCGATGCGGCACGAAGCCGAGACCTTCCCCGCCGAGCTCGATCCGGTGCTGGCCCGCTTCGTCAGTTCCGCACCCTTCGCCGATCCGGACGCGCCCCGGCGGTTCACGTTCTATTCGACCTACGGACCGGACAGCCACTACTTCAAGATCCAGGCCGAATACTCGAACACCGCCCGGGCGGCCTTCCCGGGCGGTGTCGCCCCGGCGGTGCGCTGAGCGGTGTCCGTAGCGGTCAGCCGTGTTCGGGGCGGTCGGGGCGGTAGAACCAGTCCTCGAGAGAGAAGTCCTCGCGAATCTTCTTCTGCTCCACCAGGAATTGCTTGGTACCGGTCAGCAGGGTGACGCCCTGGGCGGAGAACAACTCCTCGGGCAGGTAATCGCGCTGGGCGGTCGCGCGGACCGCCGATTCCGGCGCTTTCGACTGCCCGACTTCGTAATTCACGTAGTCGTCCCAATGGTCCTTGGCGTATTTGTTGGCTTCGGTGAGCGCCGACTGCCAGGTCTTGCCGAAGTCGGCGTGGCTGGCCAGGAACGCCTGGCTGCTCACCGAGGAGCTGGTGCCCGCCAGCTCCGGGTGATTGTCCTTGATCGAATCGATCTGGCGGAAGCCCTTGGCGAGGAAGGAGCGGAAGGAGGCGGACGGGTTGACATCGGGCAGTGCGACCGCGTCCACGTCGCCATTGGCGAGCGGGGCTTCGGCGTCGGTGGCCAGCAGGTGGATCAGCTGGGCCTGGATGCCCTCCGCCTTCAGCGCGCCTTGCAGGTAGCGGTCGATATAGGACCCGGACTGCACCCCGATCTTCTTGCCGGACAGGTCTTTCAGGGCACGAATGTCAGAGTTCTTGACGACCACCCCGGCGTTGTAACCGACCGAGGCGATCCCCAGCAGCCGGGTCTGCAAGCCGCTGCCGCGCGCCACCAGGGCGGGGGTGTCGCCATAGGTGGCCACGTCCAGGCGACCGCCGACCAGCGCCTGATTGAGGTCCGGTCCGTTCGGGAAGCTGTACACCTCGATGGTGTCGACGCCGAGCGGTTTCAACGCCGGCAGCAGCACGCCGCGCTGATGCGCGAAACCCAGTGGGCCGGTCAGGACATTGCCGGTGCCGATGACACCGATGCGGAGGGTTTTGATCTCGGTGCGGGTGGCCGAATCGTCACCGCCGGAGCCGCAGCCGGTGAGCAACACCAGCAGTGCGGCCAGGGCGGCGGGGACGAGCAGTTTCACAGAGCGCATGGAAAGCTTTCGGGGAGTTCAGAGTTCGGACAGGCGCGGTGGCGGCGCGCCGTGCGGGAGTCGCGGGCCGACGGCGACCAGGCTGCCCGGGCTGCGGCCCTTGCCCCAGCCGATCTCCTTGCGGTAGCGGCCGATATGGTCCTCGGGGATAAGCCCGGGATCCGGCAGCGGGGTCGCGTCGGGGGCCACGTAGAGGGCGTCGGTGGGGCAGTACGCCTCGCACATGAAGCAGGTCTGGCAATCGGATTGGCGGGCGATGAGCGGGATTCCGGAGTCGGTGCGGTCGAAGACGTTGGTGGGGCAGACATCGACGCATTTGTCGCAGCCGATGCAATCGGCCGCCAGGACGAGTTCGATCATCGGGCCACCGCCACGGTGGTGTTGGCGGCTTCGGAAGTCCCGGTCCACACCGTGCCGAGTCCGCCGGACAGGATGTGGTGGTGCTGGGCGGGATCCAGACCGGGATGGTCGGCGCGCTTGCTCATGCCACGAGTTTCGGTGCGGGCCAAGGTGGATCGGTACATGAGCCGGCCGACCGCGGTGATGGCGGCGGCCTGGCGGGCACGCACCCGCCCCTCCCCCGTCCCGCCGTCCAGGCCCTGCACGGTGCGGTCCCAGAGTTCGTCGAGCGCGGCCAGGGCGGGTTCGATGCGCTCGCCGTGGCGCAGGTAGTTCTTCTCGAACGGGATCAGTTCGGCCTGCGCGGCCGCCACCGCTTCCTCGGCGGTGACGGATTCCGTTGCCTCCGGCCGCAATCCGGCCTGACCGGTCCCGCGCAGCGCGGCATGGTCGGCGGGCCGCTCGCGCAGCGCGAACTCGGCCGCACCGCGCCCGGCCCAACTGCCCGAGGACATGGCCCACGCCGAATTGTGGCTGCCGCCGCCGGTGAAGCCGCCGCAGATGCGTTCCCGGGTGGCGGCGTCACCGGCCGCGTACAGGCCGGGAACCGTGGTAGCGCAATCGTCGTCGACGATATCGATGCCGCCGGTCCCGCGCACCGTGCCCTCGGCGAGCAGATCCACCTCGAACCGATCGGTGAACGGGTCGATGCCGCGCCGGTCGAACTGGAGGAAGAAGTTCGGCTGCCCCAGCCGCATCTGCTCCTGCACGGTCGCGTCCGCCCGATCCAGCTGCGCGAACACCTTCTCCGACAACAGGGTTCGCGCGATCACCGAACGGCCCTTGGTCGAACCCGCGCCTTCGAGCACCCGGCCGTCCTCGTGGAAGAAGGTGGCGTAACCGTAGTAGGCGGTCTTGGTGATGGTCGAGCCCTTGGGCACGATGGCATAGGCATTGGAGAACTCCATGCCCGAGAACCGCGCACCCACCTCTGCGGCCATGAGCGCACCGTCACCGGTGTCGACATTGGTGCCGAGCGCCCGCGACAGGAAGGCGCAGCCGCCGGAGGCCAGTACCACCGCGCCCGCCGCGACCCGGTAGTCGCGATCGGCCTGGCGCTGATATCCGGCCGCGCCGCGCACCACGCCGTCGGCATCGACGAGCAGTTCCAGTGCCGGGGAGTGATCCAGGATCTGCACGCCGAGGCGCTTCACCCAAGCCCGCATGCGCCGCATGTACTCCGGCCCCTGCACGCCGGTCCGCAACTGCTCGCCGGTCACCGGATCGACCGGGAACGGGTAGCGGCCTTCGACGGCGAGCCGGTTCATGTTCGAGTACGTCTGATCCAGTACCCGATCCATCCAATAGTGGTCGGCCAGGTGCCCGCCGAGCGCCTCCCGGCTGGCCTTGGCATTGGCGCGGGCCGTCGCTTCGGGCGCGACGTACCAGACGCCGGTGCCGGAAGGCGCTGTCGCGCCGCTGGTTCCGCAGTAGCCCTTGTCCACCAGCACCACGTCCGCGCCGGTTTCGCGGGCGTGCACGGCGGCCCAGCAGGCGGCGGGTCCGCCGCCGATCACCAGGACGTCGGTGCTGATCTGCCACGGTTCACTCATTGCTCGGCTCCTGTCGGTGCTTCGGGATCGACGCCGAGCGCGAGCAGCAGCCGGCGACGCAGTTCGGAGAAGGCGGGGTCGACGACCGAGCGCGGGCGCGCCACGGTGACGTCGAAGGATTCGGCGATGCGGCCGTCGCGCAGGACGAGGGCGCGATCGGCCAGCAACAGCGCCTCCTCCACATCGTGGGTGACCAGCAGGACCGCCTGCCGGTGCTGCGACCACAACCGGGCCACCAGGGCTTGGGCCTTGAGCCGGGTCAGGGCATCCAGGGCCCCGAACGGCTCGTCGAGCAGCAGCAGTTCGGGATTGCGGACCAGAGCGCGCGCCAGCGCCACGCGTTGCGCCTCGCCGCCGGAGAGGGTGGCGGGCCAGACGTCGGCCTTGGCGGCGAGCCCGACCTCGGCCAGGGCCTCGAGGGCGCGGGGTTTGCGGGCGCCGTCCACGCCCAGAATCACATTGCGCCACACCGTCATCCACGGGATCAGCCGATGCTCCTGGAAGACGATCGCCTTGGATTGCGGGGCATCGAACACGCCGGTGAAGCCCCGGTCCAGGCCGCCGAGCCCGCGTAGCAGGGTGCTCTTGCCCGATCCGCTGGCACCCAGCAGGGCGACGAACTCACCCGGCGCGATATCGAGATCGACGCCGTTCAGGACGGTGCGGCCGGCGAAGACCCGGGTCGCGTTCCGAATGCGGACGGCGGCACTGACAGCGGTGGTCATCTACTCTCCTTCGAATCCGGTGCGCCAGGCCAGGAATCGGCGTTCCAGCGCCCGCACGAACAGATCGGTCAGCAGGCCCAGCACGGCGTAGATCACCAGCACCAGGAAGATCTGGTCGGTGCGCAGGAATTCCTTGGCGTCGTTCATCAGGAAGCCGAGCCCGACCGGCGTGGTCTGCATCTCGGCGACCACCAGCGTCAGCCAGCCCAGCCCGAGCGCCTGGCGCAGGCCGACCAAAATCTGCGGCAGCGCGCCCGGCAGGATGATCCGCGCCGTCAGCTGCCATCGATCCAGGCCCAGCGATTCGGCGGCCTCGACCAGGCGGCGGTCCACCCCGCGAATACCGGCCAGGACGTTCAGATAGATCGGGAAGATCGGCGCGACGATGATCAACGCGATCTTGAACGGATCCCCGATCCCGAACCAGATGATGAACACCGGCACCAGCGCGAGCGTCGGCAGCATGCGCAGCGCCTGCAACGGCCCGTTCACCAGGTCTTCCGCCAGACGGAACAGTCCCGCGGCCGCGCCCAGCAGCAACCCGATCGCGATGCCGATGGCCAGCCCGATGCCGACCCGTCGCGACGAGGCCGCCAGATGCCGCCACAGCTCGCCGGAGGCCAGCAGTTCCCGCCCGGCCTCGAGCACCTCGGTCGGCGCGGGCGTGGTCGGTCCCAGCCAGGACCGCGCGCCCAGCTGCCACAACACCAGGACCAGCACCAATCCGGACGATTTACGGGCCACCCCGGCCAGCCGGCGCACGGCCGGTTTCAGCGACACGCCGCGTGTCGCGGTTGCTTCCGGCACGACCGGAAGCACGGACACCGGCGGGTCCAATTGCAGCGTCATCGCAGGGGTCCTTCCGGGAGATCGGTGCCCGGAACGGTAAGGCGCGCAACCTCTTCGACAGAACGATTCAGCTCAGCCCGATCCTGAACCGGCCGGATTTTCCACAGTGTGGAAAGGCGCTTGCAATTCCTTTTCGAACGGCGATTCGGTCGACCGACCCGTATGGTCGTCCGTAGAGTGGGACGGTATGAGGTCCATCTGGAAGGGCTCCATCGCATTCGGGCTGGTCAACGTCCCCGTGAAGGTGTACACCGCCACGGAGGACCATGACATCAAGTTCCACCAGGTGCATGCCGCCGACGGTGGACGGATCAGGTACGAGCGGTTGTGCACCATCGATGGACAGCCGGTGCAGTACGCCGATATCGACAAGGCGTACGAATCCCCGGAGGGCGATCGGGTGATTCTCACCGACGAGGATTTCGCCAAACTTCCCGCCGCCGAGAAACACGAGATTCCGGTGCTGCAATTCGTGCCGTCGGAACAGATCGATCCGATTCTTTACGACAAGAGCTATTACCTGGAACCGGATTCGAATACGCCGAAAGCCTATGTGCTGCTGGCCAAAACGCTCGAAGAGGTGGATCGGGTGGCGCTGGTGCACTTCACGCTGCGGCAGAAGACGCGGCTGGGGGCGCTGCGGGTGCGGGACGGGGTGCTGGTGTTGCAGACGCTGCTGTGGCCGGACGAGGTGCGGGCGGTGGCCTTCGACAAGCTCGACGGGGTGGGAGCGCCCAAGGCGCAGGAATTGAAGATGGCCGAGACGCTGGTGGATACGCTCTCCGACGATTTCGATCCGAGCCTGTACGTGGACGAGTATCAGATCGAATTGAAGAAGATGCTCGACGAGGCCATCGCGAGCGGGAGCAGCAAGGTCACCCGGGCCCCGGAGGCCGCCGCACCCGAGATGGATGCCGAGGTGGTGGACCTGGTGGCCGCGTTGCAGCGCAGCCTCGAAGCCTCCGGGCGCAAGGGCAAGAGCGCGGAGCCGGCGAAGAAGACGGCCAAGGCGACCAAGGCCGCCGCCAAGACCCCGGCGAAGAAGACCGCCAAGAAGGCCGCGGCCAAATCGGCAACGCGCAAGGGCGCCTGAGCTGCGGGATTCACAGCTGATCAGCGTTCACCTGGCAAACTGATCGGCATGGAATCCGACACAGCCATCGAACCGGACATCGCTGTCGTCCCGATGGGTCTCGGCCATCTGCGTCAGGTCATCGACCTCGGTTACCAGGTGTTCGACACCTCCGCCAAGCCCTACACCTCCTGGTCGCTGACCTCGGTGGCCGAGCACCTCGACAGTGCCGGCAAGTCCTGCTGGGTGGCGGTGGATTCGGACCGGGTCGTCGGATTCGTGCTCGCCTCCATGGAATTCGAGCTGCGCGACGACTGGGCATATCTGGAGTGGATCGCGGTCGATCCGGATATGCAGGGGCGCGGCATCGCCGGACGGCTGATGGCGGTCTGCTGCGACACGCTCTTCCGGCACGGGGCGCGCCGAATCGTCACCGATGTGGAGCTGCACAACACCGCCTCGGCCGGGATGATGCGCAAGAACGGCTTCACCGAAGGCACCACGGTCACGCTGTTCGTGCGGCCGAACCCGAACGAATCGGCCGAGGAGGGCGCCGACCAGATCGCGCTCGGGCCCGGCACCAAACGCGATCTCATCCGGCGCGGGCGGATCACCGGCGACGGCCGGCACGGGCGCGCCAAGCCCTGACGGCCCGGTGCGCCGCCGTTCAGCTGTCCGCGGCGGCGCGCTGCCGCCCCTCCCGGAAGAAATCGAGCAGGCTCTCCACCGTGCCCGCCTCGGCGCGGGTGCGCACGGCGCCGAAGGACGCGTTCCAGAACTCCCCCTGGCGTGTCTTCCACGGGCCGACATAGGCGTACGGCTGCGGGATCTGCGAATCACCCGGCGACACACCGTAATTCACTTCGTCCACGGCCACCGATAGGTCGAAGTGCTCCGGCCACAGCACGGGCTGTTCCAGCGCGAACCGGCGCAGCGCGGTATCACCCACCGCGAACCAGTCGTGCACGATGGCCGCCGCATCGGCATCGACGGTGAACGGCTCGTCCGGGTCCATGTGGGTGCCGTCCCGATACAACCCCTCGGGCGGCGCCTCGGCATCGAATCCGGCGTGCATGGCCAGCTCCCGGTAGGTGCCGTGCAGCGCGATGCGGCCCTGCGGCCATACCAGCTCCGCCCCGGTGATCGACACCGGCCATTTCACGCCCGCGAAACCGCCCAGCACGACCCGCATGCGAATACTGCCGAACCGTTTGTACTGCGGCCCCGCGATGAGCAGCTCCGCCGCCGCGTGCAATCCGAACCGAGTGCCTTCATAGGTGAGCTCGTCCACCCATGCATCATCTCCGGCCACCGGATGTGTTGCTGGGAAATCGGGCGCGGCAAACATTGCGGATGCAAAAAGAATGCGCCGCACCGGAAACCGGTGCGGCGCCTCGAGCTCGCCGGAACTACCCGCTCAGTGCGCGTTGTCCGTGCAGATCGACACCACGACCTTGGTGTTGCGACCGGAAGCCGAACCCACGTCGGGGAAGGACTTCTTGCCCAGCACATCGGTGGCGGCCTTCTCGGCCTCCACCTTGGTCGCGGCCCAGGCATAGCCGAAAGCCCCGTTCGAGTCCGTGGTGACGGCGGCGCAGGCATTGGTGAACCGCACGACGACCTCGCAGTCACCGCCACCGCACTGCGCCAGCGCGTCGGCGTCGGCGTCGCCGCTCTTGGTGTAGTTCACCGCGTACGCGACGTTCCTGGTGCTCCGTGACAGAGCGAGCGACCCGTTCAGGTCACCGGAGGCAGCTGTGAACACCGGGCCGTCGGCCTCCGCGGCCTTGGCGGGCGCGGCTGCCACGGTGCCGATCGCGGCCATCGATGTAACGGCGAGGCCCAGGCCGGCCTTGCGCAACAACGACATTCGTTACTCCCCGTGCTGGATGATGATGACGCGTCGAATCATGATCGACCTCACACTGAATGTCCAGCTGGAAATATTCAGACTCGGCGCATGACAGAGACTACCTTGCCCAGCACCACCGCTTCGTCACCGTCGATGACCTCGTACGCCGGATTGCGCGGTTCGAGGTAGACGTGGCCGTTGCGGCGCCGGTACACCTTCACCGTGGCCTCGCCGTCCAGCATGGCGGCCACGATCTCACCCGAATGCGCCTCGTTCTGCTTGCGCACCACCACGATGTCGCCGTCGCAGATGGCGGCGTCGATCATGGAGTCACCGCGCACGCGCAGCCCGAAAACGGTGCCGCGGCCGACCAGTTCGCGCGGCAGCGACAGCACGTCGTCGGTGTGCTCCTCGGCGAGGATCGGCACGCCCGCCGCGATATCGCCCACCACGGGCACCGAGACCGAATCCTCGTGCTGCGGAGCGGCAATCGGCTTGAGGAACAGCCGCACATCCATCGGCCGGGTGACCGATTCGCTGCGGCGCAGGAAACCCCGGTCCTCCAGCGCCTTCAAATGCTTGGAAACCGACGAACCGGACCGCAACCCCACCGCGTCGCCGATCTCACGCGTACTGGGCGAATACCCGTGCCGCTGCACCCAATCGCGAATGGCGCAGAGAATCTGCTGCTGTCGCGGCGGCAGGGCGGAGGTGTCGAGATGTTCGAACCCGTCGAAGTCGTCGTATCCGGTCACCCGCGCATCTTACGGTGCGGGAACGGCTATTCCGCGGTGCGACCGGCCGTGGCTCGCAGCAGCGCCGCCTCGGCCTCGGCGGCAAGGGATTCCACCAGCTCGCGGGCCGGGACGACGGCGTCGATATTGTCGATTGCCTCGCCCGCCCAGACCGGTTCGGCCGGGTAATCACCCCGGCGAACCGCGTCCCGATAGTCGCTTTTGGCCGAATTGTCCTGTGCGAGTTCGGTCTCCCGGTCACGCCAGCGATCCAGTGCCGGATGGCGCAGCGTGCGCGCCGTCCAGCGCCGGGGCCACGGCGCGTCCCGGATGATGTCCAGCACGCTGCTGCGTTCGGTGTCCGCACCCGTCGCGGCGGCCACGGCGGCATGCACCGCGGCGTTCACCGTGGCTTCGGGCGTGGCCTGGAAGCGGGTGCCGAGCATGGCCCCGGCCGCGCCCAGCGCGAGCACGGCGGCCAGCCCACGGCCATCGGAGATCCCACCGGCCGCCAGCACCGGCACGGTCCCCGCCCGATCCAGCACCGCCGGTACGAAGGTGAGCGTCGAGCGCCCTTGCCGCGCACCGTGCCCGCCGCTCTCGGCCCCCTGGACGACCAGGACGTCCGCCCCGACCGCGAGAGCATCCTCGACTTCGGCCATATCGGTGACCTGAAGCAGCAACTTGGCATCGGTGGCGCGGATGGCGGGCAGGAACGGCCGCGGGTCCCCGAACCCCAGCATGATCGCGTCGGGCTCGAACTCCAGAGCCCGCTCGACCGCGGAGACATCGGCACCCCAACTGAGAAACCCGACACCCCAGGGCTTCTCGGTGCGCGCGCTGACGATGGCCAATTCGTCGGAGACCCAGTCCGCGTCCGCGCGGCTCGCTCCGACCAGTCCCAGTCCGCCGCCGTTCGACACCGCCGCCGCCAGCTCCCCGCCCGCCGCGCCACCCATGGGCGCGGAGACGATCGGATGCCGGACCCCGAGCAGTTCGGTGAACACGGTGCGCAATGCCATACGTTCCAACCTATCCGGTCATGCCGCACCGGACGGTCGACCTGCCCATTCCGCGCGCCACCTCACCCACAGCGGCCGCTACCCGCCGAAGCCACACCCGCCCGGCACCACGTGTCCGAGGCGCGCCCGCGGCGCCCTTCCACGACGAAAGCGGACCGCCTCCCGGGAGGCGGTCCGCTTTCGGAGTCGTTCGGCGCTAGACGGTGAAGCCGAGGGCGCGCAGCTGCTCGCGGCCGTCTTCGGTGATCTTGTCCGGGCCCCACGGCGGCATCCAGACCCAGTTGATCTGGAGGTCTTCGACCAGGCCGCTGCGAACCAGGGCGTTGCGGGACTGGTCCTCGATGACGTCGGTGAGGGGACAGGCCGGGGAGGTGAGGGTCATGTCGAGCTTGGCGATGTTGTTCTCGACGGTGAGGCCGTAGACCAGGCCGAGGTCGACCACGTTGATGCCGAGTTCGGGGTCGACCACGTCGCGCATGGCCTCTTCGAGGTCGGCGAGGAAGGAGATCTCCTCGGGGGTCAGTTCGGCTTCCGGTGCGGCCGAGTCGGTCTGCGGCGCAGCGGTTTCGGCCGGCTCGGCGGCCGGGGTCTGCTGTTCGGTGTCGCTCATCTCTTACTCCCCGTTGCCCATGGTCTTCTTGGCCTCTTCGGCGGCGGTGATCCGCACGACGGCGTCCTTGAACGCCATCCAGCCCAGCAGGGCGCATTTCACGCGCGCCGGGTACTTCGACACACCGGCGAAGGCGATGCCGTCGCCGATCAGGTCCTCGTCACCCTCGAGGGTGCCGCGGCTGGTGATCATCTCGTCGAACGCCTCGACTACCTTCATGGCCTGCTGTAGCGGCAGGCCGATGACCTGGTCGGTGAGGACCGAGGTGGAGGCCTGGCTGATCGAGCAGCCCTGGCCGTCGTAGGAGACGTCGGTGACGTCGCCGTTGTCGTCGAGCTGTACGCGCAGCGTCACCTCGTCACCGCAGGTGGGGTTGACGTGGTGCACTTCCGCACCGAACGGCTCGCGGAGGCCGCGGTGGTGCGGGTGCTTGTAGTGGTCCAGGATGACTTCCTGGTACATCTGCTCCATGCGCATGGTCTATGCAACTCCGAAGAAGCTCTGGGCCTTCCGCACCGCGGCGATCAGCGCGTCGACCTCGTCGAGGGTGTTGTAGACGGCGAACGAGGCGCGGGCGGTGGCCGGGATGCCGAGGCGGCGCATCAGCGGCCAGGCGCAGTGGTGGCCCACCCGGATGGCGACGCCCTCGTCGTCGAGGATCTGGCCGACGTCGTGGGCGTGGATGCCGTCCACCACGAAGGACACGGCCGCACCGCGATTCACGTTCTCGACGGGTCCGACGATCCGCACGCCGTCGATCTTGCTCAGACCCTCGAGCGCGGCGGACACCAGCGAATGCTCGTGCGCCGCAACGGCATCCATGCCGATCGCTTCGAGATACCGGACGGCAGCGCCCAATCCGACGACCTGCGAGGTCATCGGCACGCCGGCCTCGAATCGCTGCGGCGGGGCCGCGAAGGTGCTGGCCTCCATGGTGACGGTCTCGATCATCGACCCGCCGGTGATGAACGGCGGCGTCTCTTCCAGCAGCGCATAGCGGCCGTACAGCACGCCGACACCGGACGGGCCGAGCATCTTGTGCCCGGAGAAGGCGGCGAAGTCGACGCCGAGCTCCCGGAAATCCACCGGCATGTGCGGCACCGACTGGCAGGCGTCGAGCACGGTGAGCGCGCCGACTTCCTTTGCGCGCCGGACCAATTCGGCGACATCGGTGATCGCACCGGTGACATTGGACTGATGGGTGAACGCGACCACCTTGGTGGCGGGCGAGAGCACCAGCGAGTCCAGGTCGATACGACCGTCTTCGGTGATGCCGTACCACTTCAAGGTCGCACCGGTACGCCGCGCGAGCTCCTGCCACGGAACGAGATTCGCGTGATGCTCGAGCTCGGTGATGACGATCTCGTCGCCGGGACCGACGTGGTACGGGAACCGGTTGTCCCCGAACGAGTAGGTCACCAGGTTCAGCGATTCGGTCGCGTTCTTGGTGAAGACGATCTCGTTCGCGTGCACGCCCACGAAACGGGCGATATCGGCGCGCGCGTCCTCATAGGCGTCGGTGGCCTCTTCGGCCAGCTGGTGAGCACCACGGTGCACCGCCGCATTGCGCTGGACGAGGAAGTCGCGTTCAGCCTCCAGCACCTCCATGGGCCGCTGGGCGGTGGCGCCGGAATCCAAGTAGACCAAGGGTTTTCCGTCGCGCACCGTGCGGCTGAGGATCGGGAAGTCGGCGCGGATGCGAGCGACGTCCAGAGCGGGCACCGTGGTGGTCATGTCTAGCCTCCGACAGCAGCAGAAGTGAAGCGCACGTATCCGTTCGAGTCGAGTTCTTCGGCGAGTTCAGCGCCGCCCTCGGCCACGATCCGGCCGTTCACGAAGACGTGAACGAAGTCCGGCTGGATGTAACGCAGGATGCGGGTGTAGTGGGTGATCAGCAGGATGCCGCCGGTCTCCCGCTCCTTGTAACGATTCACACCCTCGGAAACAATCCGCAGCGCGTCCACGTCGAGGCCGGAGTCGGTCTCGTCGAGGATGGCGATCTTCGGCTTGAGCAGGCTCAGCTGCAAGATCTCCTGGCGCTTCTTCTCGCCACCGGAGAAGCCCTCGTTCACCGAGCGGTCGACGAAGGCCGGATCGATCTCCAGCTCCGACATCGACTCCTTGACTTCCTTGACCCAGGTGCGCAGCTTGGGGGCCTCGCCGCGGATGGCGGTGGCGGCGGTGCGCAGGAAGTTCGAGACCGAGACGCCGGGGACCTCGACCGGGTACTGCATGGCCAGGAACAGGCCGGCGCGGGCGCGCTCGTCGACCGACATCTCGAGCACGTCTTCACCGTCGAGGGTGATGGTGCCCTGGGTGACGGTGTACTTGGGGTGACCGGCGATGGCGTAGGACAGCGTCGACTTGCCGGAACCGTTGGGGCCCATGATCGCGTGCGTCTCACCCGACTTGATGGTCAGGTTCACGCCCTTGAGGATCTTGATGGGCTCGCCGGACTCGTCCGGGTTGGCGACCTCGACGTGCAGGTCCTTGATTTCCAGGGTGGTCATCGAATTCGAATTCCTTTGCGGGGAGGGGAAGTTTGGGTGTCAGACGCCGACGGCGGCGAGTTCGGCCTCGATGGCCGCCTCGAGCCGCTCCCGGACCTCTGGGACGGTGATCTTCTGGAGGATCTCGAAGAAGAAGCCACGCACCACCAGGCGGCGGGCGACGTCTTCCGGGATGCCGCGCGAACGCAGGTAGAACAGCTGCTCGTCGTCGAAACGACCGGTGGCCGAGGCGTGTCCGGCGCCGACGATCTCGCCGGTCTCGATCTCCAGGTTCGGCACCGAGTCGGCGCGCGCGCCGTCGGTGAGCACCAGGTTGCGGTTCACCTCGTAGGTGTCGGTGCCCTCGGCCGCCGCGCGGATCAGCACGTCGCCCACCCAGACGGTGTGCGCGTCGGGCTTGCTGGAGGTCGGATCGCCTTGCAGCGCACCCTTGTACTGCACGTTGGACTTGCAGTTGGGCTGCGAGTGATCGACCAGCAGGCGCTGTTCGAAGAACTGGCCGTCGTCGGCGAAGTACACGCCGAGCAGTTCGGCGTCGCCGCCGGGGCCCGCGTACCGGATATTGCCGATGAGCCGCACCAGGTCGCCGCCGAGGGTGACATTGGTGTGGCGCAGGGTGGCGTCGCGGCCCAGCTTGGCGTGGTGTGCGGTGACGTGCACGGCGTCATCGGCCCAGTCCTGCACGGCGATAACGTTCAGCGCCGCGCTGTCGCCCAGAATGAACTCGACGTTCTCGGCGTAGGTGCCGCTGCCGCGCTGGTCGATGACCACGGTGGCGCGAGCGAAATTGCCGAGACGGACCTGGAGGTGGCCGTAGGCGACCTTGCCCTCGCCCGGACCGGTGATGGTCACCGTAACCGGCTCGGCCACTTCGGTTTCCGCGCCGACGGTGACGACGGTGGCCTGCTCGAAGCCCGAGTAGGCCTGCGCCGCAACGCGATCGGTGGGGGTGCCGCCCTGGCCGAGGCGCGCGTCGGAGCGGTCCACGGTCTCGACCGTGACGCCGGCGGGCGCGGTCGCCTCGACGGCGGCCTGGCCGTCCCGCGCGGCGGTGCCGTCGTGCAGGCCGTTCAGCCGCCGCATCGGGGTGAAGCGCCAGGCTTCATCCCGACCCGACGGGATTTCGAAGGCGTTGACGTCGAACGAGGCGAAAACCTCGCCCTTGTTCAACGCCGGGGTGCGAGCCTCGGCGGCCTCGGCAACGTTCTCCACGGCCATCAGCCGACGGCTCCTTCCATCTGAAGTTCGATCAGGCGGTTCAGCTCCAGGGCGTACTCCATCGGGAGCTCCTTGGCGATCGGCTCCACGAAGCCGCGCACCACCATCGCCATGGCCTCGTCCTCGGTCAGACCGCGGGACATCAGGTAGAACAGCTGGTCCTCGGACACCTTCGACACGGTGGCTTCGTGACCCATGGTCACGTCGTCCTCGCGAATGTCCACGTACGGGTAGGTGTCGGAGCGAGAGATGTTGTCCACCAGCAGCGCATCGCACTTCACGGTCGACTTCGAGCCGTACGCACCCTTGTTCACCTGCACCAGGCCGCGGTACGAGGCGCGACCGCCGCCGCGCGCCACCGACTTGGAGATGATGTTCGAGGAGGTGTGCGGCGCCAGGTGCAGCATCTTCGCACCGGTGTCCTGGTGCTGGCCCGCACCGGCGAACGCGATCGAGAGCACCTCGCCCTTGGCGTGCTCACCGGTCATCCACACGGCCGGGTACTTCATGGTGACCTTGGAGCCGATATTGCCGTCGACCCATTCCATGGTCGCGCCCGCCTCGGCCTTGGCCCGCTTGGTGACCAGGTTGTAGACGTTGTTCGACCAGTTCTGAATGGTGGTGTACCGGCAGCGGCCACCCTTCTTCACGATGATCTCCACGACCGCGGAGTGCAGCGAGTCGGAGCTGTAGATCGGGGCGGTACAACCCTCGACGTAATGCACGTAGGCATCCTCGTCGACGATGATCAGCGTCCGCTCGAACTGGCCCATGTTCTCGGTATTGATCCGGAAGTAGGCCTGGAGCGGAATGTCCACGTGCACGCCCTTCGGCACGTAGATGAACGAACCACCCGACCAGGTGGCCGAATTCAGCGCCGAGAACTTGTTGTCACCGGACGGGATGACCGTGCCGAAGTACTGCTGGAACAGCTCCGGGTGCTCCTTGAGCGCGGTGTCGGTGTCCAGGAAGATGACGCCCTGCTTCTCGAGATCCTCACGGATCGAGTGGTAGACGACCTCGGACTCGTACTGCGCCGCGACACCGGACACCAGACGCTGCTTCTCGGCTTCCGGGATGCCGAGCTTGTCGTAGGTGTTCTTGATGTCTTCGGGCAGGTCTTCCCAGGTGGCAGCCTGCTTCTCCGAGGAGCGCACGAAGTACTTGATGTTGTCGAAGTCGATGCCCTCGAGGTCGGAACCCCAGTTCGGCATGGGCTTCTTGTCGAAGATGCGCAGTGCCTTCAGCCGGAAGTCGAGCATCCACTCGGGCTCGCTCTTCTTGGCCGAGATGTCGCGGACGACCTCCTCGGACAGACCGCGCTTGGCACTGGCACCGGCGACATCCTTGTCAGCCCAGCCGTACCCGTAATTACCCAGGGAAGCGATGGTCTCTTCCTGGGTGAGGGCCGGAGCCTGGGCGGTATTCGATTCGCGGCTCGCCGCGGCGGTCGTCGTCATTCGGCACTCCTTCCGGAGTCGTGTGTAGAAGTCGTTGCGGGCTGGGCAACGGGGTTTTCTGCGGTATTCGGTTCGGCGGTACTCGGTTCCGATGCCACGGTGGGCATGGGCAAAAGCAACGGCACATGCGTGGTGCACGCGCAATCACCATTGGCGATGGTCGCGAGCCGCTGCACGTGCGTCCCGAGAATCTCCCGGAACGCCTCCAGCTCGGCCGCGCACAACTCCGGAAATTCCTCGGCCACATGCGACACCGGGCAGTGATGCTGGCAGATCTGTACGCCCGCACCGACTTTCCGGGTGGAGGCGGCGAACCCGGCATCGGTGAACGCTTCCGCGAGCTCCTCCGCCTTCTCCTCGGCCGCTTCCGGGGTGTGCCGGGCCAGCCGGTCCACTCCGGCCACGATCGCGCCGACCCGCTTGCGAGCGAATTCGACGATGGCCTTGTCGCCGCCGATCTCGCGGAGCTGTCGCATGGCGGCACCGGCGAGGTCATCGTAGGCGTGGCTCAATTTGCCGCGTCCGGTAGCCGTCAGCTGGAACTGCTTGGCCGGTCGGCCGCGGCCCTTCTGCTGCCACGGCGCCGAGCGGGCGGCACGCGCCTCCCCCGACTCCAGCAGCGCGTCCAGATGTCGCCGCACTCCCGCCGGGCTCAGGCCGAGCCGCTCGCCGATGGCGGTCGCGGTGATCGGTCCCTCCTCCAGCAGCAGCCTGACGACGGCCTCGCGGGTATGTCCCTCCGCCGCCGGCGCGGGCACGACAACAGCCCGGGCGCCCTTTCGGCGCCCGGTGCCTGCTTCCGCATTCCGCAAACCCACGGTTTTCACAACACAAGTGTGACGGAATTCCATTCCGCGTTCCAGTAAGGGTTCCCTGACCTATTTCTCGCGACCAGGGGCGATGGGCGCGGGTGTGACCTGACACACTCCCCATCCGGAATTTCGGCCGCTCACCAGGAGGTTGCGCGGTTGGTGAGCAGAATTTTGGTGACCGGGGCGACCGGGAACGTCGGACGGCGGGTGACCGAGCGTCTCGCCGCGCGCGGGAGCGTGGTGCGCGCGCTGGTGCGTGATCCGGAAACGGCGCGGCTGCCGGACAGGGTGGAGGTGGTGGCCGGCGATCTGGCCGCGCCCGAGTCCTTGGGCGCGGCGCTGAGCGAGGTCGGCACCGTCTTCCTGATCTGGCCGTTGCACTCCGCCGCCGGGGCGGAACAGCTGCTGAAGGTGCTGGCCGGGGCGGTGCGCCGGGTGGTTTATCTGTCGTCCTCGACGGTGAATGACGCGGGGCCGCAATCGGATCCGATTCCGGAGCGGCATGCCGAACTGGAGCGGGTGATCGAGGCGTCCGGGGTGGCGTGGACGGTGTTGCGCGCGGACACCATCGCTTCCAATGCGCTGGCGTGGGCGGGGCAGATCCGGGAGACCGGGGTGGTGCGCGCGACCGAAGTCGCTCCGACGGCGGTTGTTCATGAGGACGATATCGCGGCGGTGGCGGCCGAAGTGCTGGCCGATCCGACGCTGAGCGGCCGGAAATATATCTTGACCGGCCCGCGCGTGGTCGGGCGCGACGATCAGGTGCAGGCCATCGCGGCGGCGATCGGGCGGCCGTTGCGCTTCGAGGCGCTGCCGCTCGATGTCGCTCGCACGCAGATGACGGCCGCCGGTCTGCCGCGGGAGCTCATCGACACGCTGCTGGCGATGGCGGAATTCCGGCCGCGCTCGGAGCTGGTCACGACCACCGTCGAGGAGATCACCGGAACTCCGGCCCGCGACATCAGGGAATGGGCGATCGAGCACGCCGCCCATTTCCGTTAGCCCGGATGTTGCGGCCGGGGCCGGTCAGTCGTGGAACGGGTCGGCGTCCTGGCCCGGCATCCAGGTTCGGCCCGGTTCGGTCCAGCCATTGGCCTTGATCATCTTCTTGGCCGCGCGCTGATTGCGTCCGATGAGGCGGTCCAGGTAGAGGTGGCCGAGCAGGTGATCGGTCTCGTGCTGGAGGCAGCGGGCCAGATAGCCGGTCCCCTCCACCTCGACCGGTTCGCCGTGGATATCGACACCGGTCACCTTCGCCCAATCGGCGCGGCCGGTGGGGAACCACTCCCCCGGCACCGAAAGACAGCCCTCGTCATTGCTGTCCGGGTCGGGCATGGTTTCGGGGATCTCGGAGGTTTCGAGCACCGGATTGACGACGTAGCCGCGCCGTCGTTCTCCGTCGTGGAGCAGGTCGTACACGAATACCGCTCGCGGATCACCGATTTGGTTCGCGGCCAGGCCGGCTCCCCGGGCGGCGGTATTGGTTTCGAACAGGTCATCGACGAAAGCAGCCAGCTCTGCGTCGAATTCGGTGACCGGGACCGCCGGAGTGGACAGTCGGGGGTCACCTGCGATCAAAATCGGTCGGACAGCCATTCGGAAGAGAATAGGGAGTCGCGGCGCTCCCGGATCACATGCCCTTGCACTCGACCAGTGGCGGCGGGTAGTCCGGTGCGAGAAAGCCCGCGCGCCAAGGCTTGTGGATCGATGCGCCGGGCAGCTCGGCCAGCTCGGGCAGCCAGCGGCGCACGTACTCCCCGTCCGGGTCGTAGCGTTCGGCTTGCCGGATCGGGTTGAGCACCCGATTCGGGCGGGTGTCGGTTCCGGTGCCCGCCGCCCACTGCCAGTTCAGCTGATTGTTGGCGATATCGCCGTCGACCAGCCAGTGCAGGAAATGCGCTGCGCCGAGCCGCCAATCGATGCGCAGGTTCTTGGTGAGGAAGCTCGCCGCGATCAGCCGGGCGCGGCCGGGCATCCACCCTTCGGCCAGCAGTTGCCGCATGCCCGCATCGATCACCGGATAGCCGGTGCGCCCGGCCCGCCAGGCCTCGAAGGCCTGCGGATCCTCCCGCCAGTCCGCCGCGCGCGGACGGTAATCGCGCCAAGCGGTTTCGGGCTGCGCGGCCAGCAGCTGGTGATGGAAGTCCCGCCACGCCAGCTGCCGCGCGAAGGCCAGACCGCCGGGCGTCGACAGATCCGTCCGGCGCACCACCTCCACCGGGGACAAACACCCGAAATGCAGAAACGGCGAGAGCCGCGAAGTGCCCGCCACCGCCAGCAGGTCGTTGTCGGACTCGTACCGTTCGACCGGCCCGGAGAGCCACTCGCTCAACAGCTTCCGGCCGCTGCGCTCGCCACCGACCACCAGCGACGGCGAACCCGGTTCCGGGCACAGGTCTTCGAACGCGGGCACCTCTTCGCTCTCGATCTCGGGCACCGCGATCCCGGACGGCTTGCGCACCGCCGCCCGCAACGGCATCTCCACCCATCGGTTGAAATACGGTGTGAAGACCGCGAAATGGTCTCGTCCGGTCGCGGGGCGCAGTTCGACCGGGTCGACCACCGTCACCGAAGCGGGATGCACCTCCAGCCGGCAGCGTGACCGCGCCAGCCGATCACGCAGCCGTTGTTCCCGCTCCAGGCTGTAGTGGCTGACATCCGCCGCGATATGCACGCTCTCCGCGCCGCATTCGCCGACCACCCGCGCGACTTCCTCGACCACCGCGCCGCGCCGCAGGATCAGCCGGCCGCCCGCGGCCCGCAATTCGGCATCCAGCTCGGCCAGCGCGGCGAGCAGGAACCGGATTCGGTTGGGCGCGAGCGGCTGCCGAGTCAGGATCGCCTCGTCGAGCACGAACAGCGGCACCACCCGATCGCCGTCCCGTACCGCCCCGGCCAGCATCGGATTATCCCGAACCCGCAGGTCCCTGGTGAACAACGCGACCGCTACGCCCATCCGGCCATTGTGCCCGCCGTTCCCGAGGAAGCGATCTTCGGTGACGGTGTGTCCGATGCCGGTTGCTCGGCGAGCCTCGAATTACGGGTGCGGGGCGAGGAAGTCCTGAAGCTCCGTTATCACCTGCGCGGGGTTCTCCTCGGGCAGGAAATGACCGCCCGGCAAGGGTTTTCCGCGGACGTCTCCGGCCCATTCCCGCCAGGTGCGCAGCGGATCGAACCCGGTGCCGGTCGCGCCGTGCTCGTCCCACAGCACCAGTACCGGGCATTCGATCCGGCGATTCCCCTTGTCCTTGCGGTCCCGGTCGTAGTCGAGGGTGGCGGCGGCGCGGTACTCCTCGCAGATGGCGTGGATGGTGTGGGGTGAGGCGAAGGCGGCGATGTACTCGGCTCGGATCTCCGGCGGAATCGCCGCGGGATCGGCTGACCAACTGTCCAGCATGTGGTTGACGAGCGCGGACGGGGCGGCGGCGATCAGGGTTTCGGGGAGCGGATACGGGGCGGCCAGGAAGGACCAGACCCAGAAGCCGAGCAGGAATTCACGGCCGGATCGGTCGAAGGTGTCGCTGGTCGGGACGATGTCCAGGACGGCGAGCGCGGTGACCTGCGCGGGGTGATCGAGGGCCATCCGATAGGCGCAGCGGGCTCCGCGATCGTGACCGGCGACGGCGAACTCCGTAAATCCGAGGTGGGCCATCACTTCCACTTGGTCGCGGGCCAGCGTGCTCATGGCATAGGGCTCATGATCCGGGGCACTCGCAGGTGTACCGCTGCCGCCGAAACCGCGCAGGTCGGTGGCGACGACCGTATGCGTGGCCGCCAAGGCCGGCGCCACCCGATGCCACATCACATGGGTCTCCGGAATGCCGTGCAACAGCAATACCGGTGGGCCCGAGCCGCCGCGGCGGCCGTGAATCACCGTGCCGCCGACCGGAATATCGAATTCGGTGAAGTCCTCGAACATGACGCTCCTCGCGGATTCGACTGTTTACCGGGGCGAGTACCCGTGCACCGGGCCGAGAATCAGCCCGCCGCGATCGGTTTCAAAGCGAAGGGGTCCGCGCTAGGACGAATTCACCTCGGCGGCAGCGACTTCCGCGAAACTCAGCCGGATGAGCCGGGCCATGGCGGCGGCGACGGTCTGTAGTGGTTCGTCCGATCGCCGTACCCGGGCCAGAATGGTCGCGCCCTCGTACGCGGCGACCACCGTGGTAGCCAGCTCCCCCGCTTGCCGCTCCGGTAGCCCCATCTCGGCCAGGAGGTTCGTGAATCCTTCGGACATGGCTTCGAAGGCCGATACGCATGCGGCGCGCACATTGTCGACATCGCTGCCGCCGTCGAGTGCGGGCGTTCCCACGGGGCAGCCCTCGCTCCAGTTCGAACCCGCGAGCTTGGCGGCCATGAAATCGAAGAGTGTTGCGGTGGTGCCGAACACGTCGCCCGGCGCCTGACTGATCATGCGCCCCACCAGAACTCCGGTCCCGGCCACCGCCGACACCGCGATCTCCTCCTTGCCGCCGGGAAAGTGGTGGTAGATCGACCCGTACGGCAAACCCGCTGCCTCACTGAGCTTCTTCAACCCGAAGCCGTGATAACCGTGCCGAGCCAGCAGCCCGGCGGCGGCCACCTCTATTCGACGCTTTGACTCCGAAACCATCCATCCAGCGTATGGGCGAGGTCCGACACCGGCACCCGGAATCGGCTGTGACCTGGGCCGACGCTGGTTTCAAATCGATTGCCCGGGATGTCGATTCGCATTGCGGGCCGAGCTCGCCGGGGCCTCGGCGCGGTGATTCCCGGAGGCGGCCAAGTGATTCGGCGCCGGCGCGCGCCGGTGTGCTACCGCAGCGTACGCGGCGCGGCCGGGCGACGGCCGGCCGGGGCGGAGGCGAGCGGTCCACGCGACACGCCGCTCGGGTCGCGCGAAGGTGACCCGATAGCCCGGCCGATCCACGACGACCGCACCCATCCCTACTAGGCTTCCGACCGTGGCGGTAGTGGACGGCGCGCGGCGCACAGTGATCGAAATCGGACGCCGGGCCCTCGGCCTGGACGTGCGGCCGTCCGACCACACCGTCGCGGCCCTGCACAGTGTGGACGGTGAGGTCCCGGGGCTGGACCGGCGGGAAACGCTGCAACTGATGCGGATCCGGCTGCTGGGTGCGACCGGTGCGGTGATCATGGCGGTGGCGGCGCTGGGGGTGGGTGCGCAGCCGGTGCATCAGAATCCGACCTCGGGGTTGCGGGTGCTGGGGTTCTTCGCGCGGGCGCACACCTCGACGCTGGCCATGTGCATGATCGGCACGGTGCTGGTGGTGATGGCGTGGCTGCTGCTGGGGCGGTTCGCGGTGGGCGGGTGGGGCGGGAATCCGATTCACCGGCTGAGCCGGTCGCAGCTGGACCGGACGCTGCTGCTGTGGATCATTCCGCTGAGCATCGCGCCGCCCATGTTCTCCAACGACGTGTACTCGTATCTGGCGCAGAGCGAGATCGCGGCGCGGGGGCTGGATCCGTATGTGGTGGGTCCGGCGGACGGGCTCGGGCTCAACAATGTGCTGACCAACAATGTGCCCAATATCTGGCGGGAGACGCCGGCGCCGTACGGGCCGCTGTTCCTGTGGATGGGCAAGGGCATCGCCATCATCACCGGCGACAACATCATCGCCGGGGTGTGGCTGCACCGATTGCTGGCCCTCGCCGGCGTGGCCTTGATCGTGTGGGCGCTGCCGCGATTGTCCCGGCGCTGCGGCGTTGCGCCGGTGAGCGCGCTGTGGCTGGGCGCGGCCAATCCGCTCGTGCTGTTCCACCTGGTCGGCGGCGTGCACAATGACGCGCTCATGCTCGGGCTCATGCTGGCGGGACTGGAGTTCTGCCTGCGCGCCATCGAGGACACGCATCCGTTCGATCGAAAAGCCTGGGCGCTGTTGCTGTTCGGGGCCGTGGTGATCACGATGTCGTCATCCATCAAGATCACGTCCTTGATCACGCTCGGCTTCGTCACCATGGCACTGGCCCGGCGCTGGGGCGGCGGCTTCAAACAGGTCCTGATCGCCGGTTCGGTGCTGGGCGCGGTAGCGCTGGCGACCACCCTGACCATCAGCTTCTCCAGCGGGCTCGGCTTCGGCTGGATCCACACCCTCGGCACCGCCAATGCCGTGCGCAGCTGGATGTCGCTACCCACCGCGGTCGGCATCGTCACCGGATTCGGCGGTGTACTCCTGGGTTTGGGCGATCACACCACCGCTCTGCTCTCCATCACCCGGCCCATCGCGGGCACCATCGCGGGATTCGTGACCATCCGCATGCTGGTGGCCACCTGGACCGGACGCCTGCATCCCGTTGGCGCACTGGGCGTGTCGCTCGGCGCGATCGTGCTGCTGTTCCCGGTCGTGCAGCCCTGGTATCTGCTGTGGGCCATCGTCCCCTTGGCGGCCTGGGCCAACCGCCCCGCGTTCCGCGTTCCCGCCGTGGCCTTCTCGGCGGTGGTGAGCGTCATCCTGATGCCGCGCGGCGCCGACTTCTACGTTTTCCAGATCGTCGAATCCGCGGTCGCCGTGGTGATCGTGGCACTGCTGCTGATCTTCCTGACCCGCAATGTGCTCCCGTGGCGCAATCAGCCGGGGGTGTCGGCTCCGTCACAGCGGCCCACGCCTTACGGTGTCTCTTCGTGACCGCAGCCTCCGGACCCGCCGTTGTCGTCGACGGCGTCGTGAAACGCTACGGCGAGACCACCGCGGTCGACGGCATCAGCTTCGAACTCGAACGCGCACAGGTGCTGGCACTGCTCGGACCCAACGGCGCCGGCAAGACCACCACCACCGAGATGTGCGAGGGGTTCGTCAGCCCCGACGCCGGGACCGTGCGGGTGCTGGGCCTGGACCCGATCGCCGATTCGGACCGACTCCGCCCGCGCATCGGCGTCATGCTGCAAGGCGGCGGCGCGTACCCAGGATCCAAGGCCGGGGAGATGCTGGACCTGGTGGCCTCGTACTCCGCCGATCCGCTCGATCCGGCGTGGCTGCTCGACATCCTCGGCCTCAAGGACGCGCGCAAGACCCCGTACCGCCGGCTCTCGGGCGGTCAGCAGCAACGTCTGGCGCTCGCCTGCGCGCTCGTCGGCCGCCCCGAGATCGTGTTCCTGGACGAACCGACCGCCGGATTGGATGCGCAGGCACGGCATCTGGTGTGGGAGCTGATCGATGCGCTGCGCCGCGACGGCGTCAGCGTGCTGCTCACCACGCATCTGATGGACGAGGCCGAACAACTCGCCGACCAGCTGGTCATCATCGATCACGGCCAGGTCGTCGCGCAGGGCACGCCCAGCGAAGTGACCTCGCACGGCGCGGAGGGGCGGCTGGCGTTCACCGCTCCCCCGAAACTCGACCTGACGCTGCTGGAAGCCGCACTGCCGGAAGGGTTCACGCCCAAGGAGACCGCGCCCGGCTCCTACCTGCTGCAAGGCGATATCACCCCGCAGGTGCTGGCCACCATGACCGCGTGGTGCGCGCGAATCGACGTGCTGCCCACCGATATTCGCATCGACCAGCGCCGCCTGGAAGACGTCTTCCTCGAACTCACCGGCAAGGAGCTGCGGGGATGACCGCCACCGCCAATCGATTCGCGCCCGGGACCTTCACCCCCGCGCCGCGGCCGACCACGCGCGCCCGCATGCTGGCGGCGCAGACGCGCATGGAGCTGATCCTGTTGCTGCGCAACGGGGAACAGCTGCTGCTCACCATGTTCATCCCGATCACGCTGCTGGTCGGCTTGACGCTGCTGCCGTTGAGCGGACTCGGCGAGCACCGGGTGGATCGGGTGGTGCCCGCGGTGATGATGGTGGCGATCATGTCCACCGCCTTCACCGGGCAGGCCATCGCCGTGGGCTTCGACCGGCGCTACGGGGCGCTGAAACGCCTTGGCGCGACCCCGCTTCCGCGCTGGGGCATCGTGGCGGGCAAATGCGCCGCCGTGCTGATCGTGGTGGTATTGCAGTCGATCCTGCTGGGCGCGATCGGCGTCGCACTGGGCTGGCGGCCCGCGCTCACCGGTCTGCTGCTCGGCGCGGTCGTCATCGCCCTCGGCACCGCCACCTTCGGCGCGCTGGGTCTGCTGCTCGGCGGCACCCTCAAGGCCGAGATCGTCCTCGCACTGGCCAACATTCTCTGGTTCATCATGCTCGGCACCGCCAGCCTGGTTCTCATGTCCGACGACATCCCCTCGGCCGTGAGCTTGATCGCCCGCATCATCCCGTCCGGTGCGCTGTCGGAGTGCCTGGAACAGGCCATGCGTAACAGCGTCGACTGGTACGGCATCGCGGTGCTCGCGGCGTGGGGTGGCATCAGCGGCTGGCTCGCCACCCGCTTCTTCCGCTTCGACTGACGCGCGGCCTCGCTCGACGACACGATGTAGTAGGGCGGCCGACGGGGCGAAATGCCATCCCGCTACCATCGTCTGCGTGCTAACTCGCGCCTTCCAGCGATTCGCAGACCTGTTCCCGATGCCCTCGCTCCGGGTACAGCGACTCCTCGCTCTTCTGGTCGTGCTGACCCAGGCCGGAATCTCGGTGACCGGAGCCATCGTTCGCGTCACCGCGTCCGGTCTCGGCTGCCCGACCTGGCCGCAGTGCTTCCCCGGCAGCTTCACGCCGACGGCGGTGGCGGAGGTGCCCGCGATCCATCAGGCGGTCGAGTTCAGCAATCGCATGCTGACGTTCCTGGTCACCCTCGCGGCCGCCGCGGTGGTGATCGCGGTGACGCGGGCGCGGCGCCGGCGCGAGGTCCGGATCTACGCGTGGCTGATGCCCGGCGGCACCGTGCTTCAGGCGATCATCGGCGGCATGACCGTGCTGTCGGGTCTGCTGTGGTGGACGGTCGCCATCCACCTGCTCGCCTCGATGCTGATGGTCTGGCTGGCCGCGGTGCTCTGGAGCAAGACCGGCGATCCGGACGACGGGGTCGAAACCACGCAGGCGCCGAAACCGTTGCGCATCCTGACCGTGCTCACCGGTGTCGCCATGTCCGCGACGCTGATCGCGGGCACCCTGGTCACCGGCGCGGGTCCGCACGCCGGTGACAAGAGCCTCGAAAAGCCGGTGCAGCGCTTGGAAGTCGAGATCGTCCCGCTCGTGCACCTGCACGCCGAACTGCTCGTCGCCTACCTATCGCTGCTGGTCGGCTTGGCGTTCGGGCTTGCCGCCGTGGGCATGTCGAAGACCATTCGCACCCGCCTGATCGTGGTGATCGCGCTGGTGTGCGGTCAGGCGATGGTCGGCATCATCCAGTACTTCACCGATGTGCCCGCGGCCTTGGTCGCCATCCATGTGGGTGGTGCGGCGGCGTGTGTCGCGGCGACCGCGGCGCTGTGGGCAGCCATGCGCACCCGCGAACCGGTGCCCGCCGACGTGCTGTCGAAGCCGGTCGGCCAGGCCGCCTGAGTCAGTTCCGGTCGGCGACGACGTAGTGCCCGAGGCGGAGAAAGTCCGCCCGGCGCACGGTCATTCCGAGCAGTTCGGCCACCGACAGCAGGTCCTGATCGTCGGTGATCACGAAGCCGTGGTCGCCCAGCAGATCCCGCCACTGCTCGGGCCGCCACGTCGACCGCTGCGGTTCGTGCTCCAGCGGATCGGTGCGCCGGGCCAGTTTCAGTAACGCCTGCAAGGCTTTCCGCCCGAACGAGGCCGCCCGCGACGGCGTCGAATAGGTGATGACGAACCGGCTGCCCGGGGCACATCGACGCGCCACCAATTCCACGGTCGCCGCCACCTGCTCGGGCGTCAGATAGGGCACCACGCCCTCCCACACCCAGGTGGTCGGCCGGTTCGAGTCGTGGCCGGAGGCTTCCAGCAGATCGCTCAATGAATCGCGCGCGAAGTCGACCGCGACGAATCGCACCGAGGCCGCCGCCGGCTTCAGCTCCCCGAGCCGCCGCCGCTTGTCCTGCTGCGAGGCGGGCTGATCCACCTCGAACACCTCGCTGCCCGCCAATTCGGTCATGCGCCAGGCGCGTGCGTCCAAGCCCGCGCCCAGAATCACCAATTGCGGATTGGCGGCTGCCCGAATCGCGTCATCGATGGCGACCGTGCGCGCCGCCATCACATCCGCCGTGGAGCTGAGCAACTCCCATTCCATGCTCTCCCCGAACCCGCGCGGGCGAGCGCCCGCCCGCACCTGCTCGACCGGTACCCGCTCGGCCGCGTCGAGCAGCTGGAGCGCCACCGGATCCGCGAACCGCCCCACCGCCCGCCGCCCGTCCGCCACGGCCCGCCCCTGACACACCAAAACCGCTGTCCGACTCGCCTTGTATTCGGCCATGCCCGCCATTATCGTGCCGCCCCGCCGGACTCGCCCGGTTCCTCCGGACGCTCGCTGATCAGCACGTTCACCCATCGGGTAGCCGGATCGATATCCAGCAGCAGCGCTCTGGCGAGCAGCGTCAGCGGAATGGCCAGCAGCGCGCCCAGCGCGCCGAGCACCCACGACCAGAACACCAGGGCCAGGAAGGTGACGGTGATGCCCAGGCCCACCGCGTCGCCGACGAACTTGGGCTGGATCACCGACTGGATCACGAAGTTGATCACGCTGTAGAGCACGATCACCCAGATCATCAGCCGCGGACCGCCTTCCAGCAAGGCCAGCAGCGCCGGTGGGGCCAGACCGATCAGGAAGCCGATATTCGGAATGTAATTGGTGATGAACGAGAGCAGCGCCCACAACAGTGGCAGCGGCACGCCCAGCAACCACAGCAGGCCGCCGTCGATCACCGCGACGATCAACCCGAAAACGGTGGATACGAGCAGATATCGGCGGGTGCCGGTGGCGAACGCGCCCAGGGCGTAAGCGATATCGGGTCGCAGCCGCGACACCACCTGCACGCGGCGGCCCATGGTCATGCCGTCGAAGACCATGAACATCAGCAGGGCGACCACGAAGAAGAGGTTGGACAGCACACCCGTCAATCCGCTGAGCAGCGAGCTGAGCAGATCAACCAGCTTGCCCATATTCAAATTGCCGAGCATATTGTGGATTTGCTCGCCGTCGACGCCGAACGAACGCAAGGCCGATCGCAGGCCGTCCAGCAGATCGTCCAATTGCGGCGCGTAGCCGGGCAATTCGGTGGCCAGCTGGGCGACCGAGACGACCAGCGCGCCGACCAGGCCGATCAACAGCAGGTAGACGCCGACCAGCGCGAGCGCCATACCGAGCCAGGCGGGCCAGCCGCGCCGTTGCGCCCAGCTCTGGATGGGCTGCACCGCGACGGTGAGCATGAGGGCCAGGAAGACCGGGCCGATAATGCCCGCGAACCCTTTGATCCCGGCGATCGCCACCACCGCGGCGGCCGTGGCCAGCAGCACGATCAATCCGCGTGGAATCGACCACGATTCGCGGGTGGTTCCGGATGCCGGAGCACCGTTGGCGGTCATTGACGACTCCTCGGGATGACGGCCCGGCGGGCGCGGGATCGGATTTCAGCGCATTGTCGGCAATTCTTCCCCCGAGGCTGTTACTTCGAGTGACGACACGCATGAGCCTTCGCTATGCCCGGCCGGTAGGTGTCCAGTAATTTCGAAGCGAATCGGCGTCGCGCGAAGGGGTTCCCATGCCGCTCTCAGCGGGTTCCAGGTGAGGCCCGCGCGCCCATCGAAACTGTCGATGGCTCTCGCTCGCGAAGCGGTCGCCGTCCGCACCGCACACGCGCACGGGCTGCTGCGGGGCACACCCGGCGGCCGCACCCTGTTGCGCATCGTCGGCGATATGGTGCGGATTCAGCTGGTGGATCGCTCGCTGGCGCTGGCCTCGCTCATCTTCACCTCGATGCTGCCGGTGATCATGGCTGCCTCCACCTTCAGCGGCTGGCACACCGCGCTGGATGCCATCAACACCAAGTTCGGGGTCGAGAGCGTCACGCTGGAACCGGATTCCACTGCCGCGCAAACGGATTCGGCGCTCACCGCGTTCGGTGTGGTGGGCTTGCTGATGGTGCTGATCAGCGGGACCGCCTTCGCTCGCGGGTTGGTCCGCATGTACACCGCGATCTGGGTGGAGGTGCCCGCGCTCGGTGCGCGCGACGCCTGGCGGTGGATGGCGTCCCTGCTGGTCATCGCGGTGGCGGTGGCGCTGGTCGGGCAGACGCGGTACCTCGAGCGGCTCGCTTACGCCGGTGGCCCGCTGACCCTGGCGGCCGAATTCGTGCTCTGGTCGGCGACCTGGGCGTGGGTGCCGCAGCTGCTCACCAAGGGCGCGCTGAGCCCGCGCGTGCTGACCACGACGGGCATGCTTACCGGTGCGGCCCTGACGGCGATTCAAACCGCCGGCCGAATAGTGCTGCCGCGCACCACGGTATCGGCCCAGCAGCACTTCGGACCGCTCGGCATCGCCTTCACCTTGGTCAGCTGGTTGTTCGTGGTGTCGATCGCCATCGTGGCCGGGGCGACGATCGTTAAAGCGCTCGCCCTGGACGAAACTCGGGTCGGAGCGTTTCTACGTGGCCCGAGTGCGACCGGCACGCAAATCGATTCACGACCCTCGTGAAATCGACAGCGGTATTCGCCCGCTCCGGTGTTCGCGCTCCAGCATTCTGACCGAAAGCCGGAGAACGGCCTCGCGCAGGTCGAGCCCGAGCACCTCGGCGTGCATGGCAGCCAGTTCCAGGGCCAGGTCGCCGGCGGCGATGGCCGGGTCGCTGAGGGTTTCGTCGAGGGTCATCGCGCTGATCGCCTGTTCGCGCGTGAGGGCGTGGCCGAGCAGCCAGGTGAGCATCCAGATATCGTCGGCTGGAATACGGACAGCGAATTCCGGAGTGCGGTCGCTGATTATCAGATCGTCGGTCATTTGGAGTGTCATAGTCTTCCCCCTCCGCAATTGGTGACTCAATTCGACGGTACGAGCCGGTTCGGCGGCTAGCAATCGAATTGCGCGTGGCCCCGGCCATTTGCTTGCGCATTTCGATCACCCGCTCGCATCGGCCAGGATCATGGGATGTCTGGTGGCATAACGTGATACGAACTACGCTCGAATGGCACACCCTGGGCACGGGCGGGAGGGGTGGGATGACGCGAGCTGATCGACTGGACGAACCGGTCGGCGAGCTGGTCCGCAGACTGCGCAAGGAACGCGGATTCACCCAGGCGGTGCTGGCCGCGAAGGCCGGGTGTTCGCGCAGCCTCATTCAGCAGATCGAGAACGGTTCCCGGCTCCCGCAACTGTCGCTGCGCGAAAAGCTCAGCCTGGCATTGGGTACCGCTTTGCCGGCCAATGGTCATCCCGGCGCGGTCCGGTCGATCGATCACCGGCGCGACCAGCTCCGAATGCGATTCAATGTGCTGCTCGGCGAGGATGCGGCCGCGGTCGAGCGAGCGCTCCGCCTGGTGGAGCGGCTCATCGACGCCGCGCGCACCGACGACGCGCAACCCTTGCGCGAGATCGCGCTGCGTCAGCTGGACCGAGCCGAAGACGTTCTCGCCCAAGTACCTTCACGCACCGCGACGGTATGGGAATGGAGCACCGTCCGCGATATGGGCACCGTGGTCGAACACGCCACCCGCTCGGTCCGCATGATCCACACCGCATCCCTCAACTCCATCAGCGGCGACGCCGGCGACGACTACCACGACGCCCTGCTGCGCATCGCCGCCCGCACCGGCCCGGACCGCGTGGATCTGCGCAGAGTGTATGTGGTGGACCGCATCTCGGACATCTGGCCTTATGAGGACAAACTCTGGCGATTGACCCGGGCGGGCGTGGAGAACGTCGTCGTGAAACGCGACCACGCCGCCACCGCGACCGGCCTGCTCCTGGTCGACCGCCGCTTCGTGGTCGTCGGCGAATACGACTCCGAACCCGAAACCCGTGTCGCCAGCCGCATTTCGGGCCTCCCCCACGACGTCGTCTTCGCCGAACGCCGCTTCCAACAGCTCTACCGCCTCAAAGGCACCCGCTCGGCCTTCGTCGTCAACCCCTTGCTCGCCGATCCCCCACTCGACCGATACGAAGACCTCGACGACGCCGACTGCCGCACCCATTTCCGCACCGCCCTGCAAGACGCCTGGAATCGCCTAGCGTGAGCGGCGAACGATCCCCACGGGACCTGATGGCGGCTATTCGAAGGTTTGTGCCTGTGCCACCAGGTCGAAGAAGGACCAGATGCCGCCCTTGATGTAGGACTCGGGGGCTTCGGAGCCGCCGAGGAAGGGGTAGGGGGTGGCGATGTAGACCTCGCCCTCGTTCAGGGGGCCGAGCAGGCGGCGGATGGCGGCCACGTGCGGGGGCTGGAGGACGTAGGTGATGACGTTGGGGTCGAACAACACTCGGTCCACGAAGGCGTTGAGGTCGGGGAAGGGGCCGTAGGGCTTGACGCCTGGGGAGTAGGGGTCCAGGAGGGCGTATTCGCCGGTGCGGGTGCTCATGAGGAAGGCGTGGCCCAGGTCGGTGTAGCCGACGACGGTGTCGTATTGCGGGTAGTGCTCGGCCCAGGCGGGCATGACGCGGTCGATGCGGAGCGGGGCGATCAGATGGAAGGGGACGCTGGTCACCGGGTCCATCCAACCAGACCGGGTGGTCGACGCCGGGGTCGGCTTCAGCCGTGGAAGGTGAAGAGGGCCGCGGCGGCCACGGCTTCCACCAGGAAGTAGAACCAGACCGGGTAGAAGGCGGTGCGCCGGTCCAGTAGGGCCGAGACCAGGCGGCCCACGGCCATGCCGGCCAGGGCGGCGGCCACGGTGAGCGTGATGCCGGTGCGCAGGTCGCCGCCCTGCACCGCGGCCACCACGAGAATGGCGGCCATCGCGACACCGAAGCCGCCGTAGACGGCGCGGACCTCGGAGCGGGCGGCGGCGGTATCCACGCGAATCCCGAAGGGGCGCAGGATCTCGGTGGGCCTGATCAGGGCCGCGCAGCCCATCACGAGGAAGAATGCGGCGATGACGGCGGCGATGACGGTCACCATGGGTAGCCTCCTATTCGATCAGGTAGAGGAGATCAGCATGGCGGTTGGTGGGCTGGGTGCGCTGTCACGAACCTGCTGTCCGACGGTGTGGTTGTGGGCGGGGCAGGCGCTGTATGCGGGGGCCGCCCTGGATCTCGCACCGCATTCCGGATCGGTGTGGTGCTTGGCGGTGGGCGTGGACGGGCCGTTCACGGTGCGGGTCGGGGACGGTGCGCCGCTGGTGGCGCGCAGCGCGTTGATCCCGCCGCGCACGACTCATCAGCTGGTCGCGGATGGCCGGATGATCTTCTGTTATCTGGATCCGGCTTCGGACCGCGCCGCGGCGGGCCGGAACCGGATGCAATGGCGCGACACGATCGGCTCCGGGCACGGCGAGGAAGCGGAGTTGATCAGGCTCGGCGCGCGACTGCTCGCCACCGAACCGGGCGAGGGCGGAGACGACCTCGCCTGTGATTGGCTGGAGCGGGCCGCGCCGGGTTCGGCCGGGGCCGTCGATCCGCGGATAGCCGAAGCCGCGCAATGGATTCGGGCCGATCCGGCGGGGTCCGTCGGGGCCGGGGAATTGGCCGCCCGGCTGTATCTGTCGGAGTCGCGATTCCTGCACCTGTTCCGCCGAGAATTGGGTACCAGCCTGCGGCGCTACCGCGTCTGGATCCGACTCCTGCACGCCGCCGCGCTGCTGGACACCGGATGCGATCTGACCACGGCCGCAATCGAATCCGGTTTCGCCACCCCCTCGCATCTGGCACACCGGTTCCGGACGACGTTCGGCCTGTCGGCCGGCAAACTACTCGGAACCGGTGTGCGACTGCGTGTTTCGCGCGATCAGTAGCTCTGCCAGGCGGGCTTGTTCGCCACTGCGAACCGGTAGTAGTCCGCGGCCTTCAGATTCGCCGCCGCTTCCGGGTCGACGACCACGGTGACGTGCGGGTGCATTTGCAGCATCGATGCCGGGCAGAACGCCGAGACCGGGCCTTCGACGGCGGCGGCCACCGCTTCGGCCTTGCCGGCGCCGGTCGCGATCATGACGAGATGGTCTGCGTCGCTGATGGTTCCGAGGCCCTGGGTGAGCACGTGGGTGGGCACCTGGCTCAGGTCGTCCTCGAAGAACCGGGCGTTGTCTTCCCGGGTCTTCGGGGTGAGGGTTTTGACGCGGGTGCGTGAGCGCAGCGACGATCCCGGCTCGTTGAAACCGAGATGCCCGTTGGCTCCGATGCCGAGGATCTGCACCGAGATCGGGCCGTCCTCGGCGATCATGGTCTCGTATCGTGCGGCGGCGGCCGGGATGTCGTCCGCCTGGCCGTCCGGGCAATGCACGTTCCAGTCCTGGAAGTCGACGTGCGAGGTGAACTCGTCACGAATGAACTGGCGGTAGGACTGCGGATGACCGGGCGGCAGGCCGATGTACTCGTCCAGCAGGAACGCCTTCACATTGTGGAAGCTCAGGCCGTCTTCGCGGTGCCGGCGGATGAGTTCCCGGTACGCGCCCAGGGGCGAGGAGCCGGTGGCCAGGCCGATGGCGCGGGCGCCGCGGCGCACATGGTCGGCCATGATGCGGCCGGCCAGCACGCCGGCTTCGGCGGCATTGTCGGTGATCACGAGTTCCATGGGGATCCGTCCTTGTACACGGTCAATGGGTTCAGTCGATGGTCGGTGACGAGCACGTCGGCGCGCATGCCGGGGTGCAGGGCGCCGATACTGTCGGCCATGCCGAGCAGGCGGGCCGGGGTGGCGCAGGCGGCGGTGGCGGCGGAGGTGAGATCGACTCCGGCGTGGAACACGGTGCGGCGCAGCACATCCGCGGCCGTGGCGGTGCCGCCCGCGATGGCGCCTTCGCCGTCGGGTTCGTACACCCGCGAGACACCGTCTTGCACGACGACATCCAGGCTGCCCAGGTGATAGCGCCCGTCGGGGCATCCGGCCGCGGCCATGGCATCGGTGATCAACGCCAGATTGTCCGCGCCGATGGTGTCGAACACCATGCGCACGGTCCCATCCGACAGATGCACCCCGTCCCCGATCACTTCGGCCACCACATCCCCGCGTCCGGCCGCGGCCATGGCTGCGGTCAGGAAGTTGGCGTCCCGATGCGCCAGCTCGGGCATGGCATTGAACAGATGGGTGATCGACACCCGCCACCCGCGGCGCATGGCATGCACCGACCGCTCGTAGCCGGCGACCGTATGCCCCAGGGACAACACCACATTCGCGTCTGCCAGCACATCGGCGAGCGCGTCGAAGCGTTCGGTCTCCGGCGCGACCGTGACCGCCACGATCCGTCCGCCCGCATGGTCGAGCAGCCGCTCCAGCATCTCCGGGTCGCCCGGCACGATCCGGTCGGGGTCGTGCGCGCCCCGCCGGTGTTCGCTGATGAACGGCCCTTCGAGGTGAATGCCCGCCAGCAGCCCGGCATCGACGGACTTGCCCAATACGTCGATGCGCTCCCGCAATTCGGACTCGGTGGCCGAGACGAGCGACGCCACCAGCGTGGTGGTCCCGCGGCCGCGATGGAATCTCGCGGCCGCCTCCACCCCGGCGGCATCGGTTTCGGGGAACCCGTATCCGCCGCCACCGTGGCAGTGCACGTCGATCAGCCCCGGCAGGATGATCGGCGGTTCGTCCGGCAGTTCAGGCAGTTCACCGCCGAATCCCGTTGCGGGCCCGGCATAGTCGATTCGCGGTCCGTCGAACGCCACCACACCGTCGGCGAGTTCGCCCGCCTCGGTGAGGGTGACGACCCGGCCGCGCAGTGTGATCGTCAACTATCTCGCCCCAGCGCTTTCCGGGCCGCCGTCATGGCATCCTCGGCGGTCCTGGCCGTCAGCACCGCCTCGGCGGCGGCCCGGCACTGATCCAGGCTCACCCCGGCCAGCTGGGCTCGCACCCCGGCCAGTGACCTCGGCGCCATCGACAATGTCTCGACTCCGAGCCCGACCAGCACACAGGCGAATTCGGGATTCGACGCCGATTCGCCGCACACCCCGACCTTCACGCCGTGTGTGCGCGCGCCCGTCACCACCGCGGCGATGGTCGCCGCCAGCGCGGGCTGCCACGGATTGTGCAGCGCCGCCAGCGAAGACGACATCCGGTCCGCGCCGAACAGATACTGCGACAGGTCGTTGGTGCCGATGGAGAAGAAGTCCACCTCCGCGCCCAGTCGCCCGGCACGGATTGCGGCGGCCGGGATTTCGACCATGATCCCGCAGGCGCCGAGCCCGGCCGCGCGCGCCTTGGCGACGAAGTAATTCGCCTCCTCGGCCGTGCCGACCATCGGAGCCATCACCTGCACGACGGCCCCGGTACTCGCGCGCGCCAGCTCGATCGCGGTGAGCTGGTCGAGCAGCGTCCCCTCATCGACACTGCTCAACCGCAGCCCGCGCACACCCAGCGCGGGGTTCTCCTCCGCGGGGAGGTTCAGGAACGGCAGCGGTTTATCGGATCCGGCGTCCAGGGTGCGCACCGTGACCGGGCGATCGCCCAGGATCCGGAAGATCTCGCTGTACTGCGCCGTCTGTTCTGCCACGGTGGGCGCGGATTTCCGGTCCAGGAACAGGAATTCGGTGCGGAACAGGCCCACGCCCTCCGCGCCGAGTTCGACGGCCAGCTGGGCGTCGGCGGCGCTGCCGACATTGGCCAGCAGCGGTACCGCGTGCCCATCGGCGGTGCGGCCGGGCCCGGTCGGGGCGTCGGTCCGGCGGGCGCGTTCGGCTGCCACCGCCGCCTTGCGCGCGGCATCGGGGGCGATGTCGACCGTGCCCGCGGTACCGTCCAGGACCACCTCGGCGCCTTCGGCGATCTCGGCCGCACCCGGGCAGGCCACCACGGCCGGAATGCCCAGGGCCTTGGCCAGAATCGCGGTATGCGAGGTCGGCCCGCCCGCGATGGTCAGCAGCCCGACCACCTTCTCCGGATCCAGCGTGGCGGTGTCGGCGGGCGCGAGATCCTGGGCCGCGAGCACGAAAGGCGTGTCGCTGTACGGGATTCCGGGCGGGGCGACACCGAGCAGCTCCGCCACTACCCGCTGCCCGACATCGCGCAGATCGGTGGCGCGTTCGGCCATCAATCCGCCCAGGGCCGAAAGCTGTTCGGCGAAGTGCGAAACCGCTTCGGTGACCGCGTGCGCGGTGGGTGCGCCGCCGCGGATACCCGCCCGCACCTGATCCAGCAGCGCCGGATCGGCGGCCAGCGCCGAGGTCATGAACAGGATGTCGGCGGCCGGACCGGTGGCGTCGAGCGCCAGCGCGGAGTATCGCCCCGCGACCGTCTCGAAAGCCTTTTCGGCCCGGGCGATCTCGGCGTCGGCATCCGCCCCGGGCGGGTCGTCCGGGCTGGTGACCGGCGCTGCCGCCAGCCATTTCACCGGCCCGACGGCCAGCCCCGGAGCGGCGGCGACGCCCCGTACCTCAGCCGTCAAGATCGGTCTCCAGCAGCTCGACCAGCTTGTCCAGCGCCGCATCGGCCCCGTCCTCGGCCGAGAGGGTGACGGTATCGCCCTGCTTGACGCCCAGAGTCATCACCTGCAACAGGCTACCGGCGGTCACACCCGGCTTGCCGTCGACCGAAATGGTCACGGGCACGGGCGATTCGGCGGCGGCCTTGGCGAAGAGGGCGGCGGGGCGGGCGTGCAGTCCGGTCTTGGAAGCCACGACGGCGGTACGGGTGATCATTGGGCGACATTCTCCTTGTCCAGCTCGTCGGCTTCCGGTTCACGACCGGGCGTCGGCAGATTCCAGCGCTTGATGATGAAACTGAAGGTGAAGTAATACAGGGCGGCGTAGCCGAGACCGATCGGGATCAACCAGAGCGGATGCTGGGCCTTACCGAAGTTCAGCAGGTAGTCGATGGCGCCCGCCGAGAAGGTGAATCCGTCGTGGATGCCGAGCGCATTGGTCAGCGCCAGCGCCGAACCGGTGAAGAGGGCGTGGATGAGCAGCAGCGGCCAGGCCACGAAGATGAACGAGAACTCGAGCGGCTCGGTGATGCCGGTGACGAAGGCGGTCAGACCGGTGGAGAGCATGATGCCGCCGACGATCTTCTTCTGCTCGGGGCGCGCATGCCGCCAGATGGCGAGCGCGGCGGCCGGCAAACCGAACATCATGATCGGGAAGAAGCCGGTCATGAAGGTGCCGGCGGTGGGGTCACCGGCCAGGAAGCGCGCGATATCGCCGTGCTTGCCGTCGTAGTCACCGATGATGAACCAGACCACGGAATTCAGAATATGGTGCAGCCCGAGCGGGATCAGCATCCGGTTGGCGAATCCGAAGATGCCGCCGCCCGCGACCGCGTTGTCGGCGACCGTATTGCCCAGCCAGGTCAGGCCGGAGTTGAACGGCGGGTAGATGAACGACATCGCCACACCGATGACCACGGCCGCGCAGGCGGTCAGGATCGGTACCAGGCGGCGGCCGGAGAAGAAGCCCAGGTAGTCCGGCAACTGCGTGCGGTGATAGCGCTGCCACAGAATGGCGCTCGTCAGGCCCATCACGATGCCGCCCAGGACACCGAAATTCACCAGCAGCTGAGCGCCTTTGGTGTCGGTCTTGCCCTCCAGCACGATCGGCGACATGGCCTTGGTGACGCCGTTGAACGCGAGGTAGCCGACGACCGCGGCCAGTGCGGTGGAGCCGTCGGCCTTCTTGGCCCAGCCGATGGCGATGCCGACCGCGAACAGCAGCGGCAGATTGTCCAGCAGCGCGCCGCCCGCGCCCGCGAGGACGTCGGCGACGGTCTTCATGGCCGTCCAGCGGCCCAGCATGTCGTCCTGTCCGAGCCGCAGCAACAGGCCGGCAGCCGGTAGCGTGGCAATCGGCAGCATGAGGCTGCGGCCGAGTTTCTGGAGTCCGGACAGATCGATCTTCTTACGTACGCTCTGGGCGGCGTCGGCCATAGCGGGTCCCTCAGTCTGTGAATGGCGTCACGCACCGGTATGGTGACTGGTTATAACCAGATCTATACTGGTTATAACCAGCTTTGTCCACTCGACACGCATGGAGGAAAGATGTCGAAAGTTGATCAGATCGTCGCGGGCCTGGGTGGCACGGACAACATTGTCGAGGTCGAAGGGTGCATCACCCGGCTGCGGGTCGAGGTGAAGGATTCCGGCAAGATCGACGAGAAGGGTCTGAAGGCCGCGGGCGCGCACGGCGTCGTCAAGGCGGGCAACGCCGTTCAGGTCGTGGTCGGGCCGACCGCCGACGCCCTGGCCGACGACATCAACGATCTGCTCTGAGCCGGAGCATGAGCACCGAGATCCTCGCGCCCCTGGACGGGCGCGCCATGCCGCTGTCCGAGGTTCCCGACCCCGTCTTCGCCGCCGAAATGGTGGGCGCGGGGGTGGCCATCGAGCCGCTGGACACCGATGAGCAAACCACGGTGGTCGCGCCGATCAGCGGCAGCATCGTGAAGCTGCACCCGCACGCCGCGGTCATCGTCTCCGACGCCGGCACCGGGGTGCTGCTGCACGTGGGCATCGACACCGTCGGCAAGCCGGACCTGTTCGAGGTGAAGGCCGCCGAGGGCGAGCGGGTGAACGCGGGCGATCCGCTGATCGTCTTCTCCCCCAACGCCGTTCGCCGCCTGGGCCTGAGCGCCGCCGTCCCGGTCGTGGTGATGGATACCCAGCCGGGCTCGGCGCAGCACGCGCTGACCGGCCCGGTCGTCACCGGCGACGTGCTGTACTCGATCTGAGCGATCCCGAAAACGACCGAGCCGCTGCCTGATTCGGGCAGCGGCTCGGTTTCGTTCGGGGCTCAGTCCTGATCGGCCGAGACGGTCATGTACACCTGGTAGCGGTCGGCGCGATACCAGGATTGCGCATGCTCCACGGCCCGGTCACGCGAGTACGAGATGCGATCGAAAGCCAGTAGCGGAGAACCGGTTTCGGTGCCCAGCCAGCCCGCGTTGCGCTCGTCGGCGGCGACCGCGCGCACACTCTGCTCGGCGCGATCGATCGGGCAGCCGTATTCGTCGGCGAACAGCGCGTAAAGCGACTGCGTCAGTTCATGATCCAGCAGTCCGGGCAGCAGGTCCGCGCGGTACCAGCCATCGTCGATAGACATCGGCAGACCGTCGGCCAGCCGCAATCGCACCAGATGGACAGCCTTCTCGTTCGCGCCCAGCCCCAATGCGGTCTGCGTGGAAGGCGGCGGCACGGCGTGATCGGTGTGCAGCACCACGGTGCTCGGCACCCGCCCCAGCCGCCGCATATCGTCGGAGAACGAGGCCATGTGCAACCGCGAACGCGCCACCCGTTCGGCCACGAACGTGCCCTTACCCGGAATACGGGTAATCACGCCCTCGGATTCCAACTGCCCCAACACTTCTCGCACCGTCATCCGACTGACCCGATAGTCGTCGCACAACTGGCGCTCGCTGGGCAGCATCTCCCCGGGGCGCAGCGTCGCGCACAGGGCGGTCAGCGCGGAACGCAATTGCGCCTGCTTGGTCACACGCCCGGCCACGTCACCCCCGGCTGCGCGTCGCCCCCGCGATCGGCGGGAAGTCTCACTTCTCGTTGCGCGCCTTCGGGAATCGCTTCTGCCGGGCCACCCACCCGGCCATCTTCGCCCAATGCCCCTTGGCGGGAGTGACCGCGGAAACCAGCTCCCGGTTCCACTCATCGGCCTCGGTCAGCCCATCCACGGTCTCACACAGCAGCTTCGCGGTGGCCAGATCCCCGACCACCCGATCGCCGAGAACCCCATCCGCGCCGACCAGGGTGACGCGCACGCCGATCCGCCCGATGGGCTGCAATACCGCGGTAGCCGAACCGCCATGATCCGCGATGAATCCCTTCACCGAATCAACGATGGACGGCGACAACTTCTCGGGTGCCGGGGCGGCGGTAGCGCTCATGCCCAGGAGTTTACCCATGCGTTGCACACAGTCCATGAGCCGCCGGGTACGTCACATCGGCCCGGGTGTAGAAAAAGGACATGCGCGCCATTCAGGTTTCCGAGCACGGTGGTCCCGAAGTCCTGCGGTACGTGGAGGTTCCCGACTTGCAAGCAGGTCCGGGGCAGCTGCTGGTGCGGACCGAGGCGATCGGGATCAACTTCATCGATACCTATATCCGGACGGGGCGATATCCGCAGGCGGTGCCGTATGTTCCGGGCTCCGAGGGGACCGGCGTGATTCTGGCCGTGGGGCCGGACGTCACCGACTTCGCGGTGGGCGATCGGGTGGCGTGGGCGGCGGGGCCGGGGTCGTATGCCGAACAGGTGATCGTGCCTGCGGCCGTGGCTGTTCCGGTGCCGGAGGGGGTGCCGGCGGAGGTGGCCGCCTCGGCGCTGTTGCAGGGGATGACAGCGCACTATCTGATCGAGTCGATCTACAAGCCGGCACCGGGCGAGGCGGTGCTGGTGCACGCGGGGGCGGGCGGTGTCGGGCTGATCCTGACCCAGTTGCTCTCGGCGCGCGGCATCCGGGTGATCACCACGGTCTCCACCGATGACAAGGAGAAGCTCTCCCGCGAGGCGGGCGCGGCGGAAGTGCTGCGGTACGAGGACGATATCGCCGCTCGCGTCCGGGAACTCACCGGCGGCGTGGGGGTGGCGGCCGTCTACGACGGGGTCGGCGCGTCCACCTTCGAAGCCAGCCTGGCGTCCCTGCGGGTGCGCGGCACGCTGGCCCTGTTCGGCGGGGCCAGCGGCCCGGTGCCGCCGTTCGATCTCCAGCGGCTGAGCACGGCCGGGTCGCTGTTCGTGACCCGGCCGACCCTGGTGCACTACACCCGCGATCGGGCCGAATTGCTGTGGCGGGCAGGCGATATCCTCGGCGCGATCGCCGACGGCAGCTTGAAGATCCGCATCGGCGCGACCTATCCGCTGGCCGAGGCCGAGCAGGCGCATCGGGACCTGGAGGGCCGCAAGACAACCGGATCGGTCGTGCTGCTGCCCTGATCCCGGAGGCGGTCAGCGGCGGGTGCGCCCGCCGTCGACCGCGAAGGGCCGATTCAGGCGATATCGCGGCCGGTGAGGCCGCGGTAGATGAAGCGGGTGAGCCCGTCGATGGCCTGCTCGTCCGTCAGTTCGACCGCGCCGTCCTCGACGGTTTGCAGCAGGCCGGTGGCGGCCAGGAACATCATGGCCAGGCTGGCGTCGGCGGTGCTGGGCAGTTTCAGGCCCGCCGCGGCGAAGCCGTCGAGGTGGTCGGCGACATCCTGGCGCTGCTCGTGGGCGTATCCGCTCACTATGCGCGCGAATTCCTCGTTGACCAGGGCGGCCTGGTTCATGGCGCGCAGCACCGCCCAGTTCTTGCGGGCGAAGGTCCAGTAGCTCGCCACGTGATAGCGCACCGCGTCCGGATCGGTGAAGTCCGGGTTGTGCTCGGCCTGCTCGGAGGCCACATCGCCTTCCACCGCAAGGTCTTTCAGCAGGGACTGGAGCAGTTCTTCCTTGCTCGCGAAGTGGTTGTAGAACGAGCCCGCGGCCCGTCCGGCGGCGGCGGTGATGTCGGTGATCTTGGTGTTCAGATAGCCGCGTTCGGCGAACAACTTGCGCGCGGCGTCCTTGAGCGCCTGCTCGGTCTCCGCCGATTTCTCCTGCCGCTTGCCGGCCATCTCGCCACCTCCTCTTGACTCGGGACGCTATCACCCTCAATACTGAATTCACATTCACTGAATATTGATTCATTATCGGGAGTCAGGATGAACGTGCAGGTACTGATCGTGGGCGCGGGTCCCACCGGCCTCACCCTCGGCATCGATCTGGCCCGGCGTGGCGTCGCCGTGCGGATCGTGGACAAGGCCGGGAAGTTCTTCGACGGATCACGCGGGGACGGCATCCAGCCGCGCACGCTCGAGGTGTTCCACGACCTCGGGGTGCTGGACCGGGTGTTCGATGCCGGGTGCGGGCAGGCGACCATGCGGGTGCACATCGACGGCGAGTTCGTGATGGAGCGGCGGATGACCGAATGGCGGCAGCCGACACCGGACGTGCCGTTCCCGAATCCGTGGGTGCTCGGGCAGTCCGACACCGAGGGAATCCTGCGGGACCGCCTGGCCGAATTCGGGGTGAGCGTCGAATCCGGCACCGCCCTGGCCGAATTCAGCGCCGATGCCGACGGTGTGACGGCGGTGCTGGAGCACGGCGGCACTCGTGAGACCGTGCGCGCGCAGTACCTGGTCGGGGCCGACGGCGGGCGCAGCACCGTGCGCAAGGCCCTCGGCATCGCGTTCGAGGGCAGCACCGACGAGTCGATCCGCATGCTGCTGGGCGATGTGCGGGCCGACGCGCTCGATCACGAATTCGGGTACTGGTTCGCCGGAGCCGGCTCCCCCATGGACGGTTTCGCCATGTCACCGCTGCCGGGCGGGCGCAAGTTCCAGTTCGCCGCGCCCTTGACCGCCGACTCCGGGGCCGAACTCGCCGACCTTCAGCAGATCGTGAACCGGATGTCGAACCGCACCGATATCGTGCTCACCGAGCTCAGCTGGTCCACCGTGTGGCGGCCGAATATCCGCCTGGCCCAGCGGTTCCGGGACGGGCGGGTGTTCCTCGCGGGCGATGCCGCCCACGTGCATCCGCCCACCGGCGGCCAGGGACTGAACACCGGCATCCAGGATGCCTACAACCTGGGCTGGAAACTCGAAGCGGCACTACGTGATCCGAGCCCGGCCACCGAGGCGCTGCTCGACACCTACGAGACCGAACGCCGCGCCATCGCCGCCCAGGTGCTCGGCCTCAGCTCCGACCTGCTCGACAAGACCGTCAACGGCGACGCCGACGCCATGAATCGCGACCACGCCCTGCAACTCGATCTCACCTACCGAAACCTGATGCCGCCCACCGAGTCCGGAGATCCGTCCGCCGTCCAGGCCGGTGACCGGGCCCCCGACGCCCCGCTCACCGATGCCGCCGGAGAATCGGTATTCCTCTTCGATCTGCTCCGCGGACCGCACGCCACGCTTCTCGTTTTCGAGGACACCGAGCCCGTGAGCGATGGAAGTAATACGGACGCCGAACCCACCAGCAGGACCGGCGGCGTGCCCGCGACCGGGGACCCCGCCGCCCCGGGGCGAACACTGGCCGCGACCGGCGCGGATGCTGTCACCACCCGAACCGTCAACGTCCGGCGTGCGGGCGCTCCGGGCGGCCCCGGCAGCTTGATCGATACCGAAGGGCACGCTTTCCGGGACTACGCCGCCGCCCCGGGCACCCGGGTGCTGATCCGCCCGGACGGTTATATCGGCGCGCTCGTTCGCTGATCACCGGAGGGTTGCGCGACAGCCTGGAAACCATCCTGGCCGGTCGCTCAACGGACCTGGTTTCCAGCGACCGGGGCTCCCACGGCGCGACTTCGCTCCCGACCATGCAGAATGATCTTGCTGCCGCGCAAGACGATTCGCCGTAACCTGGGATAGCGACGCCGTAAGGTGTTTTGCGGCGACCGTTCCGGGCGGCCGGCAGGTAGAGGCATCTGGTCAGAGGGTGGTTCGGAATGTTGGTGAAGGTCCGCAACGATGATCCGTCGCGGCTGTCGGGCACCGAGCAGACCGTCATGAATTGGCTCAAATCGTGGAGCGGGCCGCACGCGGTACCCGGGATCGCGGTCCTGCAATGTCAGGGCGCCGACGTGGTGGTGTGGACGCCGCAGACCTGCGTGGTGGTCGGCGTGCGCGGGTTCGCGGAACGGGTGACGGGCACGCTGACCTGCGCCGAGGACGAAGCGTGGACCGTGGACGGCAAGCCCGCCCCGATCGATGGCGTGGACGGCAACCCCGCACCCGTCGATGCCGAGGACAACCCGCTCGAACGGGTGCGGCGCCAAACCGTCGAACTGGCACGCCAATTGCGTTCGGCGCCGGGCCGCGAACACGTGCCGGTCAGCGGTCTGGTGCTGCTGCTCCCCCAGCTCGGCAGCCGGGTCAAGCTCGAGAAGGGCGCGATGCCGCCCGGTATCGACGTGTTGATCGGCGACGGGCCCTCTTCGCTGCGCGCCTACTTCACCAAGATCGCCGAAGGCGCGGATCCGTCCTGGGATGCCGGACAGGTCGGCCAAGCCCTCGGAGCACTCGGATTCGCCGCCGCGGCAACCTATTCCGATCTGGTCTCCGAGGGCTTCCCGGTCCCCGAATCCGCCCGCTCCGCCCCACCGCCGATGTCGGCCGCGCCGACCGTGGTGGTCCCGTCGGTCCCGGTCCAGCCCCCCGCTCCCCCGGCTCCTGCCGCGGGTGCGGGAGATCCGAGGGCGAGCCGGTCCGATCCGCGGCAGGGCGCAGCCGGAACCGGTACCCGATCAGGCACTGGACAGCGAAGCTCGGAAGGCCCCGGCGACGACCCCTCGGGCAGCCAATCCGGCGGGCGTTCAGGCGGTTCCGGGAAGGGCCGGACCGCCGCCGCTGCGGTGGCGGGCGCGGGCGCGGCAGCCGCCGCAGCGGCGGCCTACCGTGCGGTCACGGGATCCTCCGACAATCCCAGTGACACCGACAATCCCAGTGGCTCCGGCACTTCCGGTGGCTCCGGCACTTCCGGTGGTCCGGGTTCTCCGGTCCCTCATGGCTCGTCCGGCGAGCACGGCGCTTCCGGCGGACACGGCTCCGGCGAGTACGCGACGTCCGGTCCAGCAGCTGCCGGCGGCCCCTCGGGCCGGCCCGGCGGTCAGGGCGGTCCCGGTTCGGCAGGCACACCGGGTCAGACCGGAGCCCCCGGTTCGTCAGGCCAACCCGGGGGCTCCCCCGGTCCGGCCGGTTCGCAGGCGGGCGGCTATCTCCCGCCCGCTGCGCAGGGCGGCCCCGGCCAGCCCCCGGCCGACTGGTCCGGCGGCGGGTCCGCACCGACCGGCCCCGGTCCCAGCGGATGGTCGGTGGCCCCACCCGGATCCGGGGCATCCCCGCGCGCCGGGCGCACCGCCGGTCTCGCGGGATTGGGCGGCCTGTTCGCCGGGCGCGCCGGTTCGAGCAGCACCCAAGGATCCGGCCCGGGCGGACAACCCGCGCGTGGCCTGTTCGGCCGCCGCAAACAACAACCCCAGGTCACCCGATCCGACCCGCGCGCAGCCTATTCCGGCCAAGCCCAACCCGCCGCCCCCGGCTTCCCGGTCTGGCACGACCAAGGCGACCAACGCGCCGCCGCGGCCGATATGCGCCGTTCGCGCCGCCGCCGCGATCTCCCCATCATCGGCGGCATCGTGCTGATCTTCCTGATCCTGCTTCTCGCCGTCATGTGCACCAGCCTCACCGGCGCCGACGACGACAACGAAAAGCATCATCCGGCAACCCGGCAGACCACGGTTCAGAAGGCCACCCCGTCCAAGACCCCCGACCCGACCATCCCGAAGACCACCATGGCCCCGGCCTGCTACCCGCTGGACCCGAGCTGCCCGCCGCCGAACCGTCCGCCGTTCGGATAGGCCGGCCCCGAATACGAAACCGCCGCCCCGTCTCGAGGACGGGGCGGCGGTTTTCCGGCGACTACGCCGGTGCGATCAGCTCCAGCCGAAGACGGTGTGGCCGATGGTGTTCCAGCCGAGGACCGCGTCGACCGCCAGCCCGCAGAAGACGACGGCAAGGTAGTTGTTGGACTGGAGGAACAAGCGGAGCGGCTTGACCGATTCGCCCTTGCGCACACCCGAGTACAGCTGATGGGCCATGAGCAGGAACCACGCGCCCGCCACCAGAGCGGTCGCGGCGTAGATGACGCCGGCGGCGGGAACCAGGGCGAGCGTGGCCAGCACCGTCAGCCAGGTATAGATGACGATCTGCTTGGTCACCACCTGCTCGGTGGCCACCACCGGGAGCATGGGGACGCCCGCGGCCTTGTAGTCCTCCTTGTAGCGCATGGCGAGCGCCCAGGTGTGCGGCGGCGTCCAGAAGAAGATGACCAGGAACAGCACGATGGCGGGCCAGCCGATATTGCCGGTGACCGCGGACCAGCCGACCAGGGCGGGCATGCAGCCGGCCGCGCCGCCCCAGATGACGTTCTGGGAGGTGCGGCGCTTGAGCCCGAGGGTGTAGACGAAGACGTAGAAGAGGATGGTCGCCACGACCAGCGCACCGGAGAGCAGGTTGGCCTGCCACCAGAGCCAGGCGAAGGAGAGCACGCCGAGCGTCACGCCGAAGACGAAGGCATTGCGGGTGGGGACGGCTTCGCGGGCGAGCGGGCGCTTGGAGGTCCGCTTCATCACCTTGTCGATATCGGCGTCGGCCACACAGTTCAGCGTGTTGGCCGAGGCCGCGCCCATCCAGCCACCGAAGAGGGTGACCAGGATGAGCCGGATGTCGACATTGCCGCGATCGGCCAGCAGCATGGTCGGAATGGTCGCGACCAGCAGCAGTTCGATGACACGGGGTTTGGTCAGCGCGATATAGGCCAGGACCCGCCGCGTCGCGACCGACAGCGGCCCGCTACCCGTGACGCGGTCGGCCAGCACCGTCCCGGAGGAGCCATGAGCGCCACCCGGCTGTTGCCCAACTCGCACTGTCTCTCCTCGCACGCCACGCAGGTCTGATCCGGTTTGGAACAGCGGCGCGCTCTGCCGGTTACTCAGTGAGAAACGCTGCGGCGCGGCCACTACTACAAAGCATGGTAGACCCCCGGTGAGGGTGCTCCGGACCAGGCCCGGGTTCGATTCGCCCACGCCATGATTCGCGATGGCGGCAGCCCGACGCCCGCGGTGACGCGCGCAACACCCGCCGGGAGTGTCGCGGCGCGGCCCCCGAACAGTCACGAACCGGTCGTGAACAGGACACGGCGGGACACGGAAATACGACACGACGGCCGGTGAACACGGGTTCCCGCATGGTCGGGAATCACACACCCTTAGGGTGGTGGGGTAGATCGGTGCGCGTGTCGCGCCGAGATCACCCGCAGCGAATCACCCCGCCGCCCACAACCGCATCGTTGCCGAAAAGGTCAGGAGAACCTCGGTCGTGTCAGTCACAGACGACATCCGCGCGCTCACTCAGCCGAACCACCCCACCGACTGGACCGAACTGGACACCAGAGCCGTCGACACGGCCCGGCTGCTCGCCGCCGACGCGGTGCAGAAGGTCGGCAACGGCCACCCGGGCACCGCGATGAGCCTTGCGCCCTTGGCGTACACCCTCTTTCAGCGCGTGATGCGTTTCGATCCGAGCGACCCGTCGTGGGTGGGCCGCGACCGGTTCGTCCTGTCGTGCGGGCACTCCAGCCTCACCCAGTACGTGCAGCTGTACCTGGCGGGTATCGGCCTCGAGCTCGACGATCTGAAGAGCCTGCGCACCTGGGGTTCGCTCACCCCGGGCCACCCCGAGTACCGGCACACCGACGGTGTCGAGATCACCACCGGCCCGCTCGGCCAGGGTTTGGCGTCGGCGGTCGGCATGGCGATGGGTGCGCGGCGCGAGCGCGGTCTGTTCGATCCCGAAGCGGCGCAGGGTGAGAGCGCGTTCGATCACTTCATCTACGTGATCGCCTCCGACGGCGATATGGAAGAGGGCGTCACCTCCGAGGCGTCCTCGCTGGCCGGCACCCAGCAGCTGGGCAACCTGATCCTGTTCTACGACGACAACCGGATCTCCATCGAGGACGACACCCGGATCGCGTTCACCGAGGATGTGGCCGCGCGCTACCGCGCCTACGACTGGCATGTGCAGGTCGTCGAGGGCGGCGAGAACGTCGCCGGCATCGAGGCCGCCATCGCCGAGGCGAAGGCCGTCACCGACAAGCCGTCGATCATCCTGCTGCGCACCATCATCGGCTACCCGGCCCCGAACAAGATGAACACCGGCGCCTCGCACGGTGCGGCGCTGGGCCCGGACGAGGTCGCGGCCACCAAGAAGATCCTGGGCTTCGATCCCGAGCAGACCTTCGAGGTCAGCGACGCGGTCATCGGCCACACCCGCAACCAGGCCGCCGAGCGCGCCAAGGCCGCCCGCGCCGCCTGGCAGGAGCAGTTCGACGCCTGGGCCGTCGCCAACCCTGAGCACAAGGCGCTCTTCGATCGCCTCCAGGAGCGCCGCCTGCCCGCGGGCTGGGCCGATGTGCTGCCCGTGCACGAGCCGGGCAAGGCGATGGCCACCCGTAAGGCGTCCGGTCAGGTGCTCGCGGCGCTCGCGCCGGTGCTGCCGGAGCTGTGGGGCGGCTCGGCCGACCTCGCGGAGTCGAACAACACCACCATGCCGAACCAGCCGTCCTTCGGCCCGGAGGAGATCTCCACCGGCCATTGGAAGGCGCAGCCCTACGGCCGCACCCTGCACTTCGGTGTGCGTGAGCACGCCATGGGCGCGATCATGAACGGCATCGCGCTGCACGGACCGACCCGTCCGTACGGCGGCACCTTCCTGGTGTTCTCCGATTACATGCGTCCGGCCGTGCGCCTGGGCTCGCTCATGCGCACCCCGGTCACCTACGTCTGGACCCACGACTCCATCGGCCTGGGCGAGGACGGCCCGACGCATCAGCCGATCGAGCACCTGGCCGCACTGCGCGCCATCCCGGGCCTGAACGTGGTCCGCCCCGGCGACGCCAACGAGACCACCTACGCCTGGCGCGTCATCCTGGAACGCGATAGCGCCGAACGGCATTCGCACTTCCTGGTCTCCGAGCCGCCGCATCAGGACGGCCCGTCCGCGCTGGCCCTGACCCGGCAGGACCTGCCGATCCAGGAGGGCACCAGCTACGAGGGCGTCGCCAAGGGCGGCTACATCCTGGCCGAATCCTCCACCGCCACACCGCAGGTGATCCTGATCGCCACCGGTTCCGAGCTCCAGCTCGCGGTCGAGGCGCGCGCTACGCTCGAGGCACAGGGCATCGGCACCCGCGTGGTGTCCATGCCGTGTGTGGAGTGGTTCGACGCGCAGGAGCAGTCCTACCGCGACCAGGTGCTGCCACCCTCGGTCAAGGCCCGGGTCACGGTCGAAGCCGGAATCGCCATGCCGTGGCAGCGTTTCACCGGGGACAACGGTGAGAACGTCTCCATCGAGCACTTCGGCGCTTCGGCGGACTTCAAGACGCTGTTCCGCGAGTTCGGCATCACCACCGACGCCGTCGTCGCCGCTGCCACCCGATCGCTTGCCAAGGTGAAGGGATAATTTCCATGACCCAGAACTCGAACACCGCGGCCCTGTCGGCCGCCGGGGTTTCGGTGTGGCTGGACGACCTCTCGCGCGGTCGCATCAAGTCCGGGAATCTGAAGGGCTTGATCGACACCCGCAATGTCGTCGGCGTCACCACCAACCCGACCATCTTCCAGGGGGCTCTCGCGCAGGGCCACGACTACGACGCGCAGGTGCGCGAGCTGGCCGCGCAGGGCGCGGACGTCGACACCGCCGTCAAGACCATCACCACCGATGACGTGCGCGACGCCTGCGATCTGTTCGCCGACGTGTTCGCCGCGTCCAAGGGCGTGGACGGCCGCGTCTCCATCGAGGTCGATCCGCGGCTGGCCTTCGACACCGACGGCACGGTGGCGCAGGCCATCGAGCTGTGGAAGATCGTGGACCGCCCGAACCTGCTGATCAAGATCCCCGCCACCGAGGCCGGGCTGCCGGCCATCACGCGGGTGATCGCGGAGGGCATCAGCGTGAACGTGACGCTGATCTTCTCGGTGGACCGCTACCGCTCGGTCATGGGCGCCTACCTCGATGGCCTGCGCAATGCCCAGGTCGCCGGGCACGATCTGGCCCAGATCCATTCCGTCGCTTCGTTCTTCGTCTCCCGCGTGGACACCGAGATCGACAAGCGGCTGGAGGCCATCGGCACGGACGAAGCGCTCGCCCTGCGCGGCAAGGCCGGAATCGCCAACGCGCAGTTGGCCTATGCGGCCTACCAGGACGTATTCGACGGCGGCGCACACACTTCGACGTACGCCAAGCTGCGCTCGTCGGGCGGGGCCAACCAGCAGCGCGCGCTGTGGGCCTCCACCGGTGTGAAGAACCCCGAGTACTCCGATGTCATGTACGTGACCGAACTGGTCGCGCCCAACACGGTGAACACGCTGCCGGAGAAGACCCTCGAGGCCGTCGCCGACCACGCCGAGATCGTGCCGAACGCGGCCGTCGGCAAGGCCGAGGCGGCGCAGGCGGTCTTCGATCAGCTGGTGGCGGTCGGCATCGACCTGGACGACGTGTTCGGGGTGCTCGAGACCGAGGGCGTCGACAAGTTCGTCAAGTCCTGGGACGAGCTGCTCGTGGCCAGCACCGAACAGCTCCAGGCGGCGGGGGGCAACTGACGGTGGCTTCCGGCGCGGCGACAACGGTCACGACGGGCAATCCGCTCCGCGACGGGCGGGACAGCCGGGTTCCCCATATCGCGGGACCGTGCAGCATGGTGATATTCGGGGTGACCGGTGACCTGTCGCGGCGCAAACTGCTGCCGGCCATCTATGACCTGGCGAACCGGGGGCTGCTGCCCCCAGGCTTCGCACTGGTCGGGTTCGCCCGCCGCGATATGTCCGACGAGGACTTCGCGGCACTCGTGCACGAATCGATCAGCGGTTCGGCCCGCACCCCCTTCCGGGACGAGGTGTGGCAGCAGCTGCGTGAGGGATTGCGTTTCGTGCAGGGCAGTTTCGAGGACGACGAGGCTTTCCACAAGCTCGCCACCACCCTCAAGGACCTGGATCGGGATCGCGGGACGGGCGGCAATCACGCCTTCTACCTGTCGATTCCGCCGGACGCCTTCCCGGTGGTGCTCGAACAGCTCTCCAAGAACGGGCTGGCACAGTCCGCCGATACCGGTCCGGGACAGCCGAAACCGTGGCGGCGCGTGGTGATCGAGAAGCCGTTCGGGCACGACCTGGACAGCGCTCGGGAGCTCAATGCCCTGGTGAACGGGGTGTTCCCGGAGCGGTCGGTGTTCCGCATCGACCACTATCTGGGTAAGGAGACGGTGCAGAACCTCTTGGCGCTGCGCTTCGCCAACCAGCTGTGGGATCCGATCTGGAACGCCAACTATGTCGATCATGTGCAGATCACCATGGCCGAGGACATCGGATTGGGTGGTCGCGCCGGGTATTACGACGGAATCGGCGCGGCCCGCGACGTCATCCAGAACCATCTGCTCCAGCTGCTGGCGCTGACGGCCATGGAAGAACCGGTGAGCTTCCAGCCCAAGCAGCTCCAGATCGAGAAGATCAAGGTGCTCTCGGCGACCAAACTGGTTGCGCCCCTGGACGAGACGACCGCGCGCGGTCAGTACACGACCGGCTGGCAGGGCAGTGAACCGGTGGTGGGGCTGTTGCAGGAGGAGGGCTTCGATCCCAACTCCAAGACCGAGACCTACGCCGCCATCACCCTCGCGGTGGAGACGCGGCGCTGGGCGGGTGTGCCGTTCTATCTGCGCACCGGAAAACGGCTGGGCCGCCGCGTCACCGAGATCGCGGTGGTGTTCAAGCGCGCCCCGCACCTGCCGTTCGACCAGACCATGACCGAGGAACTCGGGCAGAACGCGCTGGTCATCCGAGTGCAGCCGGACGAGGGCATCACCATGCGATTCGGGTCCAAGGTGCCCGGGTCGTCGATGGAGGTGCGCGATGTGAACATGGACTTCAGCTACGGCGAAGCGTTCACCGAGGACTCCCCCGAGGCGTACGAGCGGCTCATCCTGGATGTGCTGCTGGGTGTGCCGTCGCTCTTCCCGGTCAACGACGAAGTCGAATTGTCCTGGCAGATCCTCGATCCCGTGCTCGATCACTGGGCCGAGAACGGACGACCCGACCCGTACGAGGCGGGCACCTGGGGCCCGGAATCGGCCGATGAGATGCTCGCGCGCAGCGGGCGGGAATGGCGGCGGCCGTGATCATCGACATGCCCGATACCGACACCCGCGAGGTGTCCAAGCGGCTGGTGCAGCTGCGCGAGGCCAATGGCGTGGTGACCATGGGGCGGGTGCTCACCCTGGTGGTGTGCACCCTGGACAGCTCCGAGGCCGAAGACGCCATCGACGCGGCCAACGACGCCAGCCGGGAACATCCCTGCCGGGTCATAGTGCTCGCGCGTGGGGACCGCAAGTCGGCCACCCGGCTCGATGCCCAGATCCGGGTCGGCGGTGACGCCGGTGCGGCCGAGGTGATAGTGCTGCGGTTGCAAGGCGATCTGGTCGCGCACGAATCCAGCGTGGTGATTCCGTTCCTGCTGCCCGACACCCCGGTGGTGGCGTGGTGGCCGCGTGGAGCCCCGGACTTCCCGTCCAAGGATTCGGTGGGACGGCTGGCGACCCGGCGCATCACCGACGCCACCTTCGCGCCGGATCCGCAATCCACCATCAAGAAGCGGCGTGGCTCGTACGCGCCCGGCGATACCGATCTGGCGTGGAGCCGGATCACCTATTGGCGGGCGCTGCTGGCGGCGGCATTGGACGAAGCGCCGTTCGAACCCGTCGAGTCCGTGACGATCTCGGGTCTGCGCGACGAACCGGCCCTGGACATGCTGGCCGGCTGGCTGGCCGCCCGGCTGGACTGCCCGGTGGTGCGGCGCACCGGCGAGCTCAAGGTGGAGATGTCGCGGCCGACGGTGTCGATCTCGATCGCCCGGCCGCAGCACGGGCGCACCGCCACCCTGACCCGCACCGGCGAACCCGATCAGCGATTCGCCCTGGCGCGCAGGGAGACTCGCGACTGCCTGGCCGAGGAACTGCGCCACCTGGACGCCGACGACATCTATGCCGAGGCGCTCACCGGACTCGAAAGGGTGACCTATGAGTAACGCCGCCGTCGAAACCTTCGCCACCCAGGAGGAGCTCGTGCAGGCCGCGGCCGCGCGGTTCGTCGCGCAGGTGGTGGAGGCACAGCGGTTGCGCGGGTCGGCGTCGGTGGTGCTCACCGGCGGCGGGACCGGGATCGGGCTGCTGGAATGGGTGCGCAAGGCGCCGGGTGATATCGACTGGGGCAAGCTCGATATCTTCTGGGGTGACGAGCGTTTCGTGCCGAGCGGGGATCCGGAACGCAACGAACTCCAGGCGCGGGAAGCGCTGCTGGATCATGTGCCGGTCGATCCGGCGCGAGTGCATCCGACCGAGACCTCGAGCGGGGACTACCCGGATCCGCTGGAAGCGGCGGGCGAGTACCTGGCGACGGTGCACGCGCATCTCGCCGAGCACGGGGCCTTCGATGTGCATCTGCTGGGCATGGGCGGTGAAGGACATATCAATTCGCTCTTCCCGCACACCGATGCCACCCGCGAGGAGCACGAACTCGTTGTCGCGGAGACGCATTCACCCAAGCCGCCGGCCGTGCGGATCACCTTGACGCTGCCCGCGATTCGCAAGGCGCGGCACGTGATGTTGATCGTGTCCGGCGAGGCGAAGGCGGCCGCGGTGGCCGCGGCGCTCAATGGTGCTTCGCCGCTGGATATTCCGGCCGCCGGGGCCATCGGCAGCGAGACCACGACGTGGTTGCTGGACGAGGGTGCGGCGGCGGATCTGCCGCGCTGACCTCTCGAATCGACGCCTGAGCCCGGATTCCGTCCGGGCTCAGGTCGTTTCGAGGAACTCCCGGATCGATCGGGACGGCGCGGGCTGGGTGCGCCAAGCCAGGTACAGGTGCGAGGGCGGCGCGTCCGGGACCTCGCGGTAGACGACGCCCGGATGAGGTGCCCGGCTGCGCGCCAGCTCCGGCACCGCGCCGATGCCGCGATCGGCGGCAACCAATTCGATCCACTCGTCGAAGTTGGTGCAGGTGACGATCCGGCGGCCAGGATCCGGTGTGGGCCAGGATGTTTGATCGGTGGTGCCGGACACCGTATTGACCACCAGCGGATACTCGGCCAGGTCGCTCCAGGACAACTCCCGCGCCCGCACCAGTGGCGAGTTCGCCGATACCGCGAGTACCCGCTGCTCGGTGGCGATGCGCCGTGAGTTCAACCCGCGCGGGAGCCGAATCGGTTTGCGGTACAAGGCGATATCGATGGTCCGGGCGGCGAGCGCGGCGATCGGATCATCCACGCGCAGGATCTCCACCCGCCCGCCCAGCGCCTCGAACCGGGTGCGCGCCGCGGCGAACCAGGCATCGGGCAACAGCCATGAGAAGCCCACCCTCACCGTCGCCCGCAATTGAATCTCCGAGCACACGGCATCCAGATCGGCGACGATCCGCCGCGCCTGCGCCAGAAACTCCGACCCGGTGTCGGTGATCTCGAACCGGCGCGCACTGCGTTCGATCAACCGGCAATCCAGGATCCGTTCGAGCTGCTGAATCGTCCGGGTCAGCGACGGCTGGGTCAAATGCAGCCGCTGCGCGGTGCGCGTGTAGTTGCCCTCATCGCACAGCGCGATGAACGCGCGCAGGTGCCGCAACTCCACATCCATACGTCCAGCGTATGCATCCCGCACAGGAAGCATTTCACGCCCCCCTCGGCGCGTCGTAACGTCGAACGGCATGATCACCGCAGATGTCCGCCGGCAGAGCCTCGCCCCGGCCTACACGGCGGCCGCGGGCCTCGCCGCCGCCATGGGCATCGGCCGCTTCGCCTACACCCCATTGCTGCCGGTTCTCATCGACGCCGGCCGCCTGGACGCCCACACCGGCGCGGTCATCGCCGCTGCCAACTACGCGGGTTACCTGGCCGGCGCGGTGGCCCTGGCCCGGCGCCCGGAATGGAACAGCCGCAACCTCTTCCGCGCCGCCGCCCTGGTTCTGGTGCTCAGTGAAGCTCTCATGGCCTGCCCCGCTCCCTCCGCTGTCCTCGCGGTGCTCCGTTTCGCCGCCGGAGCCGCCAGCGCGATCATCTTCATCGCTTGCGCGGGCGTCGCCGCCCGCCACGAAAACCGCAGGCGCGCAGCCGGAATCGTCTTCGCCGGTGTTGGCGCGGGCATCGCCCTCAGCGGGCTGCTCGCCCTCAGTCTGAACTCGATCGCCTCCTGGCACGCCCTCTGGCTCGGCGCGGCGGCCCTTACGGCCCTCCTCCTGTTCCCGGCTTACCGGACAGTCCGGCCCGCCACCGCCGAAAGCGCGTCGTCGACGGCGTCCGCTCACGCGGCACACCACGCGCGAGCATCGATCGACCCGCATCGCTCGGCAGCGACGCTCCTCGGCAGCTCCGCACCGCCGCCTACCGGCAGCTCGGCGGGTACCCGCATTTTGACAACCGGGTCTGCCCGCACCTGGACAGGCGGGACAGCAGCGGAACCCCGGCACGTCGGCAGTTCGCGGAAGCATGAGTTACGCGGCGGCACCGCAACGGAATCCGCCGATGGGCGGACGCGGGCGGATGCGGCGCGCGAGACACCGGACGCGACCGCTTCCGCCGCAACCAGATGGCGAGCACTGCTCGTGTCCTACTTCTTGGAAGGTCTGGGATACATCGTGATCGGCACCTTCCTGGTGGCGGCGGTGAAGGAGACCGGCGGGCAGCAGTTGGGTACCGGCGTATGGGTGATCGCGGGTGTAGCGGCGATTCCGGCGACCGTCCTGTGGGGTGCGGCGGCGCAGCGCTGGTCGCCGCGAACGGCTTTGGTGATCGCGCTGCTACTGCAAGCCGCATCGGCGGCCCTGCCCATGTGGTCCGCGAGCACGGGTGCCGCGATCGTCTCGGCGGCGCTGTTCGGCGCGACCTTCATGGGAATCACCATGCTGTCCATCGAGATCGGCACCGATCTGGCCGGCGCCCGCGCCGCCGCCACCCTCACCGCGGTCTACGGTTTCGGCCAGATGCTCGGCCCGCTGGTGGTGGCCCCAGCGCTCGGTTCCGGCTACTCCCTGGCCTTCGGCATCGCCGCGGTGATCCTCGTCCTCGCGGCCACCGCAGCGTTCGCTGTCCGAGGCCGCAGCCTGGTCTCACCCGAATCTCGGTAGCAGCGAACACCGTTCGCCCGGGCAGTTGCTCGCGCTACCGTACGGCCTGATCTCCCGAAGTGATGCGACCACACCTCGGCGTCCTGGTTCGGCGGGGCTCGCTCGGGGGCTGGGTGGCGGCTGTGTCGCCGCGTTCGGTGCGCGGCGTTCGCAAGGCGAGATCGTGACGGCTCAGGCGTCCGCTCGGGTGGGCAGCCCCGCCCACACCACCTTGCCGCCTTGCCATTGCCGGGTGCAGCCCCAGGCCGCGGCGAGGTGGTCGACCAGGTGCAGGCCGTAGGCGGCGGTCCGGCGGGGGTCGGCGGCGTGCAGGGTGGCGGGGTAGGAGTCGGCGTCGGTGACCGCGATGGTGAGGTCGCGGTCGCGGAGTTCGAGGCGCAGCCCGATGTCGTCGTCGGAGTGGGCGTGCAGGTAGGCGTTCTCGACCAGTTCGGTGGCGACCAGGCGGGCGGGGCCGATCATCCAGGGCAGGCCCCAGTCGTCGCAGACCTGGTCGACGAAGCGGCGGGCGCGCTGGGCGCAGTCGGCGGTGGGGGCGAGATCCAGGCCGGCGCGGCGCTGGGGGCTTGCACCGTCGGTGTCGGGGCGTAGTTGCGGGTCGCCGAGGGCGGCGGTGGCCATGGCCTGGTCGGTGACGGCGATGGCGAAGACGGCGAATTCGTGTGGGGGCACACAGACTTCGCGGTGCGGTACGGCGGGCAGTCCGGAGCCTTCGGCGACCGGCATGACCACCGCGCCGTCACGGCCGACGGCCTGCCGATCGAGCCAGTCGCGCATATCGGGCGTGTCGATACTGGGCAGGTAGCGAATGGCTTGCTGCCAGGCGAGTCCGGGGCCGGCCGCAGAAGCGACGACCACCGTGGTTCCCTCGATCCAACTCCCGTCGTACCGCATTGCACCAACCCCTGTTCCGCGCCGTATCGGTGCCGGGTGCGACGACGATGTGTCACCCTGGTCTCGCACTATCGATACCCATTCGGCATTCGATCGAATCGCGGTGCGGGCATGTCCGTTCAGGCGTTGGAGCTCACCACACGCGACCCCGACGTCGCGCATCGGGTGCTGAATCAGATCTACGCGACCGACAAACCGATCGTTTTCATCGGCGCGGCCGCGAGCATTGCTTTTCACGTGTGTTCCAGAACAGCCGGACCGGTAGGTACCTCAGAGGTGCGGCACACCATGGCCACCCGCGGCCATATGCCGCCCAATGATTGGTTCATGGCCCTTACCACCCTCTGCGGTCGTATCGAATTCGATTCCGGCGGCACGGCGTTGCGACTGCGCCACGGCGACGTGGCCCGCTTCCCCGCCGAGGCCGGCGTGTGGGCGAGCTGGGCCGATATCGGGGCCGCCGTCGTCAAGATCCCTTTCCAGACCGTGGCCCGGGTCGCCGCCGACTCCGGCGCACCCGGCCCGCTGCGTTTCCACGGCATGGCCCCGCTCTCGGCCGAAACAGCCAGGCAATGGCGGACTCTCACCCGCTTCACCCACCGCCAGCTACTGCTCGAGGACTCCCCGCTGGCACACCCGCTGGTCCAGGCGGCGGCCGAGGAGATGATCGCCCGTTCGGCACTGGCGACCTTCCCGAACTCCACCATGACCGCCTCGTATCGCCCGGGCGCGGGCTGGATGTCGCCGGCGACGGTCGGGCGCGCCATGGAGTTCATCGAATCGCATGCGGCACAACCGATCACCACCTCCGATATCGCGGCCGCCGCGGGGGTGAGCGCCCGCGCGGTACAGCAGGGCTTCCGACGCCGCCTCGACACCACCCCCATGGCCTATCTGCGTTCGATACGCTTGGCCGCCGTCCGCGACGAACTACGCCGGAGCGATCCCACCACCGGGGTTGACATCACCGAAGTGGCCGCACGATGGGGTTTTCCGCACGCCGCCCGGTTCGCCGTGTGGTACCGCCGGCAATTCGGGGAACACCCGGAAGAGACCCTGCACAGGCACTGATCGGATACGCAGCGAGAGATCGAGAGGAATGCCCGGGATGCCGGTACGGAGCGCGTTCAGCACCACCGACCCCGAGCAAGCCCGGGAGTTCCTCACGAAGACGTTCGGCGGCACCGAGCTGCGGGTGTCGGGTGATCCCACGGCCTTCCGTTTCGAGCTCGACCGCTACGACATCGGGCCGGTGCGGTTCGACACCGTGCGCCATACCCTCACCACCGGCTACCGCAAGGAACCCGTCGGCTGCCTGGCCGTATGCCGAATCCTGGACCGCACCCTGGAGTACGACACCGGCACGCACCGCATGCACTACGGCCCGGGCGAAGTGTTCCTGGCCGCCCACCCTCATCAACCGCACGCCTCGACCCTGCACGGCACCCATGTTCAAGTGGTCGGTTTGGACGTCGCGGTGCTACAGCAGGCTGCCGGCCACATCGGCCCGCCGGCAGCGCTGCTGGATCGCCTGAACTACGGCCGGCTGCCACCCGCCGCCGCACGGTTCTGGCAGCATTCGGTGGACTACCTCACCGAATCGCTTGCCGGAGTGGACGACTCGGACCTCGGCGCGCTGCTCGTCGGCAATGCGGGCCGGCTGCTGGCCACCGCCCTGCTCACCACCAGCTCCGAAGCGCCGGAGGCGGCGACCGGCGATCGCACCGACGCCACCCGCTCCACGCTGCGGCGCGCGACCGTGTTCATCGAAACCAATCCCGATCTGGATCTGAGCGTCGCCGATATCGCGCGCGCCTGCAATGTCAGCCCGCGCGCCGTGCAGCTGACCTTCCGGCGGCATCTGGACACCACCCCCATGCACTATCTGCGCCGGGTGCGGCTGGATCGGGCGCGCGAGGAGCTGCGGGCGGCGGGGCCGGGCGATCATGTCACCGTGACCGCGGTGGCGGCGCGCTGGGGATATCTGCGGCCGAGCCGGTTCGCCGCCCACTACTTCGCGACCTATGGCGAATACCCCGCACAGACCCTGCGCGGCGATTGATCCACGGCGTTCGCTTTTCGTGCCTGCGCCGTTCGTTCCCGCCGCTAGCGCCGCCCGCACGGATTCGATGGGATGGATACAGCGCGGGGCACCCATGTGCCCCTGTTTCGATCCGCTCCGGACGGCTGACGAGGTGATGCCGTGAGTTCTTCCCGTGAGCTTCCCGAACCTTCGAACCGGTCGTCGATGCGGCCGATGGATTCGCTTTCGGTGCTCGTCCAGCGCGAGGACATGCGTTCGACGGCCATCTGCATGGGCGAGATCGATTGCGCCACCGCCGATCAGCTCTACTCGGCGGTCATCGGCGCTCTCATCGATCACACCACCGAGACCGTGGAGATCGATCTGACCGGGGTGACCTTCTTCGGCGCGGCCGGGCTGCGCGTGCTGTCCCGGCTCCACGACACCGCACAGCGGCACTCCAAAACGGTGACGGTGGATCGCATCTCACCGGCCGTGCGGCGGGTGCTGGCGATCACCGGGCTGGAGCAGCTGCGGCATACACCCGTACGTGACGGTCGGCTCTGATCACCTCGGTGCGGCAGGGCGGCGTGGCCGGGGCTGGCACTCTGCACGATCGGAACGATCATGTACCGACAATCGGCCGAATTGCGTCGAACCCGAATAATTCCTGTTCACAGGTGCCTTAGAGTCCGTGGCCACCACCGCACGGTGGTGTCACCCCACTGAGGAACAGCTATGCACAGTCGCATTTCCGGTCCCCGTTTCGCTCTCGTCGCGGCCGCCGCCGTCGTGCTCGCCCTGCCGGGCACGGCGCAGGCCGCGGGCCATATCGCGTTCTCCCCCAAGGTCGATTCCCCCTCCGGTGGATCGTTCCCGTCCTGGGGTCCCGGCCCCTCCCCCATCGGCACCGTCGGCGCGGACTTCACCGGCGACGGCATCCCCGATATCGTGGCCGCCGACTTCGGTGGCGACGGCCCGATCATGATGGCGGGCAAGGGCAACGGCACCTTCGGCACCGGCACCCGGGTCGGTTCGGTCGGCAACGGTTTCGGCGCGGTCGGCGCGGGCGACCTGAACGGCGACGGCAAGATCGACGTGGTCGCGCAGGCCTGGACCACCATCGCCGTCTTCCTCAACAACGGCGACGGCACCTTCAAGGTCGGCCAGAAATACACCACCCTCGAAGGCGCGCAGCAGGAAGTGATCGTCACCGACACCAACGGCGACGGCAGAGCCGACCTGCTCAGCCTCATCCCCGCCGGTGTGCAAACCTGGCTCGGCAACGGCGACGGCACCTTCAAATCCGGCCCCTCCACCCTGATGGCCGGCCCCGCCGCCGCCTTCACCATCGGAAAGTTCAACGCGGACAGCAAAATCGACATCGCCGTCAACAATGATCTGCTCCAGCAGGTCGAGGTCTTCACCGGCAACGGCGACGGCGGCTTCACCAAGAAGGGCTCCAGCACCAGCGGCCTGATCACCGAAGACGTGCGCGCCGGCGACTTCGACGGCGACGGCATCGACGATGTGATCACCGCCGACTCCTTCTCCTTCTCCACCACCGTCCTGGTCTCCGACGGCAACGGCGGCTTCAAGAAGACGAACCGAATCACCTTCTCCGGCTTGGGCCCGACCTCCATCGCGGTCGCCGACTTCGACCGTGACGGCAAACTCGACGCCGCCATGTCCGCGGTCCTGGACTCGAAAATGGTCATCTTCTCCGGCAACGGCGACGGCACCGTGGCCCGCACCGCGGACTACGCCGTCACCTCCCAGCCCCAGACCCCCGTCCTGGCCGACTTCGACCGCGACGGCAAGACCGACATCGTGGTGGCAGGCTCGGCCAATGCCGTGTCCTTCCTGAAAAACGCCTCGTAGCAACCGAGTTGCCGAATTGTCGTACCCCGCCGTTAGCCTCGCTCACATGGGGCTTTCGGTGGGTACGCACAACTACGCGTACAACTTGGCGAACGATGATGATCCCGAGTATCGCGAAGAGATGCGGGCCGATCTGCGGGCGCTCAATGCGTTGCTGGCGGCGGAAGGACTACCCGCTCACGAGGAGCCGGAGTCCTATGGTGCGGCCACTTCGCGTGAGGAGATCAACGGCGTTCCCTATGGTTTCGTGCACTACCTCCGGCGCGCGTACGCCCGGGCCGTGGAGTATCCGGACCAGCCGCTGACCCCGGTCGCCGAAGGTGAACAGCCGACGGACGATCCGGTGCTGGACACGGTTGCCTGCATGTTCGAATCCCACCTGATCTGCCACTCGGACTGCGAGGGGTACTACGTGCCGATCGATTTCGGCGCGGTGCTGTATCCGCAGGACGAGGACGCCATCCCCGGCGGCATGGTGGGATCGAGTCAGGGCCTGCTGCGCGAACTCGTCGAGGTGGCTCCGTATATCGGGATCACACTGGACGATGGCGAACTATCCGACACCGAAGCCGCCCGGCTGGCGGACTACAGCGACCTTCATCCGTTCTACCGCGAGCGCGAAACCTGGTTCCTGCTCTACGAATCCGCGCGCGTCTCGATCGCCAACAACACGCTGATCACGTTCTGCTGAGCGCGTCGGCGAAAGCACCGCCGGTCAGCACCGGCACGGATTTGCTGGATTCGAGTTCCAGCGCGATCGCCACGTCGTCGGCGAAACCGATGGCGGCAAGTTCCCGGCTGGAGGCGCTATCGCGGATCAGAGCCGGAATATCGCCGATACCGTCGTAACCGGCCTCGGCCGCCCGCGCTTCCGGTGCGAGCGGCCCGGTCTGGTGCCGGGCGAGGGCGGAGATCACCGCTCCCGCGCCGAGCCAGTCTTCGACAGCGGGGCGCAGCACCTGCTGCCCGGGCCAGTGCTCCCCGGCAGCGATCACCGCGAGCGGGTGCTGTTCGGTCCCCCACCCTTGTTCGGCGATCCAGTCGGCGACAGCGGCAGCATTGCGCAGACAGGCAGCGATGACCGGGATTCCGCTGACCGCCGCGGAGATGGCCGAGCCGTTCGGGGACGGCAGTACCAGGCGGTCAGGTACGGGCGCGCGGCGCAGCGCGGCGGGCGACAACGACCACGGATGCTCCGCCGTTACGGCCTTGCGGCCCACCGCGACCCGCGCATCGTGCGCCGCCGCGAATTCCCCGGCATTGCCGTCGCGCCACGGATACGGCAGCACCCGCGTCCCGGCATCGACCGCCACCGATACCGAGGTCGTGAACGACAACACGTCCACCACGACCATCGCGGCTACTTCCGGCCCCAGTGCCCGCGCCCCGGCCAGCCCCCATTCGAAACGCACTCCGGCCCCGCCCTGCTTCGACCATTCGGGAAACTCCGCCATCCCACACCCCTCCGCCTGAATCCGCCTCGGCAAAACACCGGTTCGCCACTGTGCCACAGGGCCCGGCGGGCCGCTCACCCGACCGGGGTGGGCAGATCGGTCATTCGTATTTGTAGCCGCACGGGACCTCGATCCGGTTGAATCACTGCATGGGGATATTCGGCAGGTTCGTACTTTCGGGGTCGAATCGAGCCACGCGGCGGGGAATCTTTCTCGGGCGACGGTCGACGAAAGTGCATGTGGCGCTGTATCGGTGGTCGCGAGGCCGAATCGGCGGCCGGGTTACGGGCTGGCCGGACGCCCGTATTCTGCTGCTCGACCACGTCGGGGCGAAGTCGGGTATCCGTCGTACCTCGCCGGTGATGTTTCACCGGGACGGGGAGAACTTGGCGATCGCGGCCTCGAAGGGCGGGCAGCCGGTGCATCCGGCTTGGCTGCACAATCTCGTGGCGCATCCGGACACCACCATCCAATTGGGTTCGGAGGTCCGGAAGGTCCGGGCGCGGGTGGCGAATGCCGTTGAGCGAGAGCAGTTGTGGCCGCAGTTCGTGGCATTGTTCCCGGGCTTCGATTCCTATCAGCGCCAGGCCGAGCATCGGACCATACCGATCGTGGTCCTCGAACCGCGCTGATCAGCCGAGAATCTCCCGCACCTGTTCGGGGGTCAGATAGTCGCCGGTGTCCTCGAAATCGCCGATGGTGTGCGGGCCGCGGTCGATGAGGCCGATGCGGATGAAGTCGTCGCCGGTGAGGCCGTGCAGCAGCCAGTTGAAGGCGGTGCGGGCGCGGGCGTTGAAGGTGCGCAGGGCCATCAGGTGGTAGCCGCGGGTCACCAATTGGGCTGGGGCGCCGCGTAATCCGATGCCGAGCGGGCGGGCCAGGGCATCCCAGCCGCCGAGGTCCACCACCATGCCGAGGTCCTGGTGGCGGTAGGGCTCGCGGGGCCGGCCGCGCAGGGTGGCGATCAGGTTGTCGGCGGCGTGGCGGCCTTGGCGGCTGGCGTGCTGGGCGGTGGGGGCGCAGAACGAGCCCGGGGCGGTGAGATCGGGGACGGCGGCCGCGTCACCGCACGCCCAGACCCCTTGCAGGCCGGGGACGGTGAGGTCGGCGTCGGTGGCGATGCGGCCCTTGACGGTGTTCGCGCCGAGATGCTCGGCCAGTGGACTGGCGGTGACGCCCGCGGTCCACAGCACGGTGCGGGTGGGGATGACGCGGCCGGTGGTGAGGGTGACGGAGCGTTCGGTCACTTCGGCCGCGGAGGCACCGGGGATCAGCTCGATATCGCGGCGGGCCAGCATCTGCTTCGCGCGTTCGGCCAGCCGCTCCCCCAGTTCGGGCATGATCCGGCCGCTGTGGGTGACCAGATACCACTGCACCAGCTCCGGATCCACGCGCGGATAGTATTGCCGCGCAGCCGCTTTGGTGAGCCGCGCCAGCATGGCGGCGGTCTCGGTGCCCGCGTAGCCGGCCCCGACGGTCACGAAGGTCAGCCGTTCACGCTGCTCGTCCGGGTCGTCGCTGATGGCGGCCAGGTCGAGCTGCCGCAGCACGTGATCGCGCAGGTATGCCGCTTCCGCAAGGGTTTTCATGCCGAACCCGTGCTCGGGCAGGCCGGGGACGTCGATGATGCGGGTGATCGAGCCCGGGGTGAGGACGAGCTGGTCGTAGTCGAGCACGCGATGGCTGCCGGGCGGCTGCCGTACCACGATCTGATTGCGCGCCGGGTCCGCGCCGACGGCCAGCCCCGGCACGACCTCGGTCCGGCGCAATACCCGCCGCAGTGACACCACGACCGCGAGCGAGGTCACCACGCCCGCGGCCACCTGCGGCAGCAGCGGCAGATACAGCTGACCGTCGCTGGGACCGACCAGATGTATCTCCGCTTCTTCGGGGCGCAGCTTGCGTTCGAGCCGGCGAGCGCATTCCACTCCGGCGAAACCACCACCGACGATCACGATCCGTGCGGGCGTCACCCACCCGACGGTAGTTCATGTCGGAGCCGATCAGCGATATTGCGCGGACGCGCGGCGATCATCCGGCTCACCCCATCGGGAAGACGGCGCAGGTGGTGGTGGCGTGGGCGTACAGCTTGCCGTCCTCGACGCCGAGCAGCTGTGCTTCGGCGGTCGCGATGGTCCGCCCGACGTGAATGGCGCGACCGACCGCGCGCAGCTTTCCGGTGCGGGCGCTGACCGGCCGCAGCAGGTTCACGTTCAGCTGGGCGGTGGTGTATCCGGTGCCGGCGGGCAGGCGGCTCATCACGGCCGATCCGAGCGCGGAATCGAGCAGCGTGCTCAGGTAACCGCCGTGCACCGTGCCCATCGGGTTGTACAGGAATTCGCCGGGCCGCCCTTCGAAGGTGGCGGCGCCGGGTTCCACCGCGACCAGTTCGAAATCCAGGGTCGCGGAGATGGGCGGTTGCGGTCGGCGGCCGTCGACGATGGCGCGCAGGATGTCGAGGCCGGATTCGGTAGGAGCGTTGGTCACGGGATCGACACTAGAGCGAATTCGCGGCATCCGAGGTAGTGAATCCGGACCGCTAGCATCGAAGTATGAGTGGATACGGGCAGTTCTGTGCCATTGCGCGTGCGCTGGAGGTGCTCGGGGAGCGCTGGTCGTTGCTCATCGTGCGCGAACTGCTCATGGGCGAGCGGCGGTTCAACGATATTCGCCGCGGGATTCCGCGAATCTCGAAATCGATGCTCTCGATCCGGCTCAAGGAACTGGAGCGCGCCGGGGTGGTGAGCCGCGACGGCGACGGCTACCGCCTGACCGCGGCGGGCACCGGATTGATGCCGGTGCTGCGCGAACTGGGCATGTGGGCGACCGAATGGGATCAGCGCGGATTGCTGCCCGAGCATCTGGACTCGGACTCGCTGCTCTGGGACATTCGCCGCAGGGTGGTGCCGGAGCAGCTCCCGGCCGAACCCACCCTGGTCGAATTGCGTTTCCCCGCACAGGATTCCAAGCCGTACTACCTGCTCGCCCGCTCCCCCGAGGTCACTTTGTGCGATGAGGACGGCGGCCATCCGATCGCGTTGCGCGTCGAGGCGGACCTCGACGCGCTCACCCGATATTGGCTGGGCGAGACCAGCTGGAGTCATCTGCTGCGCACCGACGCCGTCCGGCTGACCGGTCCGGCCGATCTGCGCCGCGCCTTCCCCGGCTGGTTCGCCGGATACCTGCTGGCCGCCGGCTGATCAGGGTGCGATGCGGGCGCCCACGTGCAGCTCCCGCAAGGCGGTGGTCACGAATTTGCCTACGATCTCCGGCTTTTCGAGCTGCACCAGATGCCCGGCGGTGGGCACTTCGACGACCGAGCGCAGATCGGCGACGTTCGCCCGCAGGGTCGCAAGGGGATCGCGGCCGCTGAATCCCTCCATGTCCGGGTCGTTCTCGCCGTAGAGGAAGAAGGTCGGCACCTCCACCTTGGCGTCCGCGTAGGCTTCGGTCAGTTCCCAGTTGCGGTCCAGGTTGCGGTACCAGTTGAGCCCGCCGGTGAAGCCGGTGCGTTCGAAATCCTGTGCCAGGGTGTCGAATTCGTCCTGCGACAGCCACGGCCAGGGCAGCGCCGGGGCCTGCGGCAGCACATCGAGGTACCCGAGACCGGGCGGGTTCTTCCAGGTGTCGAGGTAGTGGTACTCACCCGAGAGCGAGTAGTAGACCCGCGCCAGGAAGCCGCGGGTGTCGGCGGCCAGCTCCACATCGGCCACTCCCGGTTCCTGGAAGTACGACAGGTGCAGGAAGTGCCGCTGCGCGGCCTTGGTCCAGAACGCCGACGGCGGGCGCGGCGGGCGCGGCGCGAACGGATTGTTCAGCACCACCACGCCGTCGACGCGTTCGGGCGCGCGCAGGGCCAGTTCCCACACCAGTTGCGCGCCGAAATCGAGACCGACGAAGACCGCCTTGGGCGCGCCGATGTCGTCGAGTAGCGCCAGCAGGTCGCCGATCACGGCCTCGTTGGTGTACGCCTCGACTTCCGCGGGCGCTTCGGTGCGCCCGTACCCGCGCAGGTCCGGGGCGATGGCCCGGTATCCCGCCGCGGCCACCTCCGCCATCTGGTGATGCCAGACGTACCAGGTGTGCGGGAACCCGTGGCAGAAAATGACCGGATACCCCTGCCCCTGCTCCGCGACGTGCATCCGGATGCCGTTGGCGTCCAGGAAACGATGCGTCAACTCCACTACCGACTCCAATTTCTAGAACGTGTTCTCATTTAACGGTAGTGTCCGGAGGTTGTGAGCGAAATACCCAAGATTCTCGCCGGGCGCGTGGCGATCGTGACCGGGGCCAGCCGGGGCATCGGCAAGGGCATCGCCCTGGAGCTGGGCGCTGCCGGAGCGACCGTGTACGTCACCGGGCGCACCACCGCCCCCGGCCGGCTGCCCGGCACCGTGCACGCCACCGCCGCCGAGATCGACGAACTGGGCGGGACCGGGATCGCGGTGGTCTGCGACCACAAGGACGATGCCGCCGTGGAGCAACTGTTCGCGCGGGTCCGCGAGGAGCAGGGCCGTCTCGATGTACTGGTCAACAACGTCTACAACTCGCCGAGCGCGGCCCGCTGGCTGGGCCGCAAGTTCTGGGAGGTGCCGGCCAAGGCGTGGGACGAGACCTTCGACATCGGGGTGCGATCACATTACGTGGCAAGCGTTTTCGCCGCTCCGCTGCTGATCGAATCGGGTGGGCTGATCGTGAACGTGTCCTCCCCCGGAGCGGTGCGCTACATGCACAACGCCGTCTACGGGGTGGGTAAGACCGCGCTGGACCGGCTCACCGCCGACCTCGCGCACGATCTCGCCGAGACCGAGGCGAGCGCCGTCTCCATCTGGCCCGGCATCGTGGATACCGAACTGCTGCAAATGGTTCCGGCCGATGCCGAGGGCCGCCGCCTGGTCACCCTGCCCGGTGAGGGCACCTTCGATCTGGCCACCGCCGAATCCCCGCGCTTCCCCGGCCGTGCCGTGGTCGCCCTGGCCGCCGACTCGAATCGCAAGGCGCGCACCGGAAAAGCCTGGAAGGTCGCCGACCTGGCCGAGGAGTACGGCTTCACCGATCTCGACGGGCGCGTCCCGCGCGCCGACTGACTCTCCGCCGAAACACATTCCCGCAGAACAGGAGTACAGCAAAGCAATGCGACGCACATTCATCGTGGGTGTGAACATGACGCCGTTCGTCAAGATCGGTTCGCGCGAGTGGACCTACCCGCAGATGGTCGCCGAAGCCGTCAACGGCGCGCTCGCCGACGCGGGCGTGACCTACGACCAGGTGCAGCGCGCCGCCGTCGGCTACGTCTTCCAGCCGTCCGCGGCCGGGCAGCGCGCGCTCTACGACGTGGGCCTGACCGGCATCCCGATCGTGAACGTGAACAACAACTGCGCCACCGGATCCACCGCGCTGATGTTCGCACGCGAATGGGTCGCGGCCGGGATCGCCGATATCGCCCTGGCGGTCGGCTTCGAGCAGATGACCAAGGAGGCGATGGCGGGTCCGGCCACCAAGCCCAAGGTCACCACCGTCGACGCGCACCTGAAGGTCAATCGCGAACTCTTCGAGTTCTCGGCCGCGCCGATCACCACTCAGTTCTTCGGCAATGCCGCCATCGAGCACATGAAGCGGTACGGCACCACGCCCGAGCAGCTGGCGGCGGTCGCGGTCAAGAACCATCAGCATTCGACCCGGAATCCGTTGGCGCAGTTCCAGGATGCGTACACCCTGGAGCAGGTGCTCGGTGACAAGCCGGTGCACGGGCCGCTGACCCGTTCGCAGTGCTCCCCCATGTCCGATGGCGCGGCCGCGGCCGTGGTGGTCAGCGAGGAGTACGTGAAGGCGCACGGGCTCGAGGCGCAGGCCATCGAGATCCTGGCGCAGGAGCTGGCCACCGACGACGGCACCTCCTTCTCCACCGGATCGATGATCGACGTGGTGGGCGCGCCCATGACCCGCGCGGCCGCGCGCAAGGTGTTCGAGACCGCGGGCGTCGGCATCGACGAGGTGGATGTGATCGAGCTGCACGACTGCTTCTCGATCAACGAACTCATCACCTACGAGGCGCTGGGCCTCTGCGGCGAGGGCGAATCCGGGGCGCTGGCCGAGTCCGGGGCCACCACCTACGGCGGGCGCTGGGTGGTCAACCCGTCCGGCGGGCTCATCTCCAAGGGGCATCCGCTGGGCGCGACCGGTCTCGCCCAGGCCACCGAATTGTCCTGGCAGCTGCGCGGACTCGCGGGCGAACGCCAGGTGCAGGGCGCGCGCACCGCGCTGGCGCACAATCTCGGCCTCGGCGGCGCGGTGGCCGTTACCCTGTACCGCTCCGGCACGCTCTGACCATCTTCGATCGCACGGAATGAGAACACCATGACCACAATCGATCCCGAGGTCCGGCTGCGGATGCCGGTGCACAACGGCCACAGCCTGCTGGCCGGGTTGCGGCGGCACAAGAACTCGCCGGTGCTCACCCTGGGCGACCACATCCTCACCGGCGGTGACGTTCTCGACGGGCTCAGCCGCTATATCGATGCCTTCGCCGAGCACGGCATCGTCACCGGCTCCCCGATCGGGGTGCTGGCGCTGAACCGGCCCGAGGTGCTGTTCACCATTGCCGCCGGGCAGGTGGCGGGGCATCGGCGCACCGCCCTGCACCCGATCGGCGGGCTGGACGATCACGCGTATGTGCTGTCGGACGCGGGCATTACGACGCTGGTACTCGATCCGCTGCCGGCGTTCGTGCAGCGGGCGCGCGAACTGGTGGATATGGTGCCGGGGCTGACCAAGGTGCTGGTGCTGGGGCCGGTGCCGGAATCGCTCGCCGACGTGGGCGTGGATCTGCTGGCGACCGCCGACAAATACCAGCCGCGGCCGGTGCGGGCCGCCGAATTGCGGCCCGACGATGTCATTTCGATCAGCTACACCGGTGGTACGACCGGGAAGCCCAAGGGTGTCATCGGCACGGCGCTGGCCATGTCCACCATGACGCAGATCCAGCTCTCGGAGTGGGAATGGCCCAAGCGGCCGAAATTCCTGATCTGCACGCCGCTTTCGCATGCCGGTGCGGCGTTCTTCGTGCCGACCGTGCTGCTCGGCGGCCAGTGCGTGGTGCTGCCGCGCTTCGACGCCGGTGAGGTGTTGAAGGCGATCGAGGAGCACAAGATCAGCGCCACCATGCTGGTGCCGTCGATGATCTACGCGCTGCTGGATCACCCCGACTCCAAGACCCGTGACCTGTCCTCGCTGGAGACCGTCTACTACGGCGCGTCCGCCATCGACCCGAATCGGTTGCAGGAGGCCATCGACCGCTTCGGGCCGATCTTCGCGCAGTACTTCGGACAGTCCGAATCGCCGATGGCCATCAGCTATCTGGGCAAGGAGGAGCACGACAAGGAGCGGCTCACCTCGTGCGGGCGGCCCTCCAATATCCTGCGGGTGGCGCTGCTCGATCCGGAAGGCAATGAGGTCGCGCCCGGTGAGGTCGGTGAAATCTGCGTCTCCGGACCGCTGCTCGCCGCCGGGTACCTGAATCTGCCCGAGGTGACCGCGGATACGTTCAAGAACGGCTGGCTGTGGACCGGCGACCTGGCCCGCCAGGACGAGGACGGCTTCCTGTTCATCGTCGGGCGCTCCAAGGACATGGTCGTCACCGGCGGCTTCAACGTCTTCCCGCGTGAGGTGGAAGACGTTGTCTCCGAACATCCGAAGGTGCTGAACGTCGCCGTGGTCGGCGTGCCGGACGCCCATTGGGGCGAGGCCGTCACCGCGGTGCTGGTGCTCGACAAGGCGACCGCCGACGACCCCGCCGCAGTCGAGACCGTGACCGCCGAAATCCAAGCGGCCGTCAAGCAGCGCAAGGGTTCGGTCCAGGTCCCCAAGCACGTCCTGGTCATCGATGAACTCCCCCTGACCGGCCTCGGCAAGCCGGACAAGAAGGCGGTCCGCCTGATCGCCCAGGAACGCCTGGGCCTCTAGCTCACGCCTGCCCGGCGCTCGGCGATCCGTACCGCAAGGTCCGGATCTGCCGAGCCCCGCGCCGCACACTCGCCACCCCCGCCTCGACCACGGCCCGAGTCACGAAGTGCCCCACCGCCGTAGCCAGGAACACCGCCCCGATCAGCACCGGCGCCCACTCCCAAGTCAACGCCAGCACCATCCGCTCGAACGTGCCCCGCGGCTGCACCACCGGCTCCCAACTATTGAGCCGCACCCACCGCCCCAGGAAAACCCCCACGGCACAAAGCAAATGGATCCCCAGATGCACCGGCATCCGCCACACCCCCAGCCCCCTGCGCTCCAGAAATCGCCCGATCTCCGCGAGCACCAGGTAATACGCAACAAACCCGCTCACAATGAACGCCCCGTACACCGGCAGCACCGTACTCACCACCGGCCCATCCCCCACGGCCCGCACATCATCCCGCAAATGCACCAGATCGGTCACCACATAAGGCGCATTAGGCAAGAACAGCAACAACAACACCGCCCCCGCCCACCACACCGGCGACAACGGTAACCCCTTCTCCTGCACCGACTTACCCCGAAAAACCAGCAAAGCCAGAATCACCGGAATCCAAGCCAGCACGGTATTCCAAACCATCCAAACCAGATCGCGATGCAGCACCCCCGCGAGGCTCGGCGCCACCGCATTCACCAAGTCCATACGATCAATAATGCCTCCGTCGCAGCAGCCTGTCTGCACGGTCAGAGAATCGGCTCCCGCATTGCCAACGCGTCGACGTCCCGAATTCCCGACCTTCGCGCGAGCAGCAGCCGCTCCCGGACCTCACGTACCGTACGCGGCCGATATCCAGGACCGCTCCCACAGCAACCGCCATAGAAGTTCAACCCGGATTCGAGCACGGTCGCCAGCACCCGCCACCCCGCCGCATCGCCTTTGCGCGGCACCGCGAGATCCGGTCCCGCATCGATGAATTCACCGTCGCATTGCGGACAGCGGGCCGGACCGCGAGCGATCGAGTTCTTGTAGGACACCCGACAGGGCAGGCAGACATAATGTGTCCGGCTCGGGTAGATGCACATGGTGGCAGCGTAGGGCCGCGTGTTTGCCGGGGCGAGCGATTTCAGCGCGGGGGTAGCCGCCAGCTTCACACCGAAACCCGAAAATCAATGTGCCGGTGAATGAATCCATCGTTCGCCGCACTGCCGCGGCTCAGCCGCGATTTCGCCGCGCCGGTGGCTTGCGGATCCCGGCTCATCGTAGGGGTCGAGGGCGGCTGTATGGCAACACAAGTCGCCCGGGCGTCCGACTGCGACGCCCGGGCGGAAACTTGTGGTTCGCGGTTAGGCGAACTTGATCTCGAGTCCGATCCCGAGGATCGAGATCAGCCAGATCAGGCCGAGGAAAATGGTGATGCGGTCCAGATTCTTCTCCACCACGGTGGACCCGGACAGGCTCGACTGCACGCCGCCACCGAAAAGACTGGACAGACCCCCACCCTTGGCGCGGTGCAGCAGCACCAGCAACACCAGCAACACGCTGGTGATGATCAGGAGGATATCCAGAAACATGCGCATGCCGGACAGTGTATGCGGTCGTCAGCGGGACCTTCGCATCGTCCCCGCCTCCGGCCGCGTTGCTTCGCCGGCCACTGCGCGACCGGATTGTCAGCGTTTGTGGCGTTGACCGTCGGGGAGCTACCGGGTGACCTGTTCGGTGCCGACGCCGCGCTGGATGGCGGCGGTGAGGCCGCGAGCGACGGCGCCGAGCAGGCGCAGACCCGGCGGGGCGACCGCGACTTCGGCGGTGTTCTGCTCGATGGCTCGGGCGGTCGCGCGAGCGACATCACGTGGCGAGCGGGCGCCGATGCCGGGTGGGGCTTCGCACGGGAATTGGCGAACATGCCCCGCGTCGCTGATGTAGCCGGGGAAGACGATGGATACGCCGACATGGTGCGGCCGCAGGTCCGCGCGCAGTCCGAGGGCGAATCCACGCGGTCCGAACTTGGTGGCGTTGTACAGAGAGGACCGGACAGAGGCGGTCATTCCCGAGAGCGAGGAGATGAAGACCAGGTGGCCGCGGCACCGGGCGATCATGTCGAGCGCGACGAGCTCGGCCATCATGATGGGCGCGCCCAGGTTCACCTCCAGCGCACGATCGGTCTCGTCGAGCCGGAATTCGTCCAGCAACCCGATGGCGGGCAGGGCGGCATCGGCCACGAGCACATCGACCGCACCCGCCCGAGCCAGCGACTCGAAGATCGAGTCTCGATCGGTCAAATCGGCGGCGATGGCCCAGCCGCCCACTTTGCGCGCCAGTGGTTCGAGCAGATCCGTGCGCCGCCACCCGACCTCGCCGGCCAACTCCGCCGTCCGCACCGCCGACGATCCACCCCCACACCCACGCCACCTCCGGATCGGCGGGCGGTCCCGCCAGGGCCGAACGCGCCAGCCACGCGTCCATCAGACCGAACCTGGCATCCCAGGTGGCCGCGGCCAATCGCTCGCGCATCCGCTCGGTCTCCCGCCCGCACAGGTCGAGCGAAACCACCGCTCGATTGAACTCGGCGATACCGCTGTCGATGGAGCGAATCGCAGACGCCGGTCGTATCACATCCCAACCCGTGTCGCCCATCACCTCATCGTAGGAAAGCCGCCGACCGCACGGGAATGGTTCGGCCGCAACGGATCCGGTTCAGCGGGCCGGGAGGACGCGGTCCAGGAACGCCCGGGCTTCCGGCTCCGCGGCTTCGAGGATCGTGAAGTGGGTGGCTGAGGCGCGCAAGACCAGTTGGCTGTCGGCGCCACCCTGCTGGAGTTGCTGATTCAGCAGCACCGTGGTGGGCACCGGCTGCACCGTGTCCGATGCCCCTTGCAGCAGCAGTACCGGGCGCTGGTGACCGGTGGTAGGGACGGTGAGGTAGTCGCGCAAGGCCGCGGACAGGGGCGACAGCGGTGCGGAGAAGAGCTCGCCGACGGGCCGCCCCGCGACGGCGGCCTCCAGTGCGCCCAGACAGTCCTGGCCGGTGCGGGCGATCGCGAGCAGATCGCGGCCGCGATCGCTCAGGTAGTCGGTGACGCGCAGGTCGGGGCGGGCATGGTCGAGGCCGGCCAGAATCATGACCAGCCGGGCGTGCAGGCCGTCGAGGCCGGGCAGCGCGGGCACCCCGGGCTGGCCCAGGGTGGTGATCACGTCTTCGACATTGCTCGTCGGCGCGTAGGCGAGGGTGCCGCGGAGTTCGAGTTCCGGGGCGTACTCCGGTAGCAACTGGGCCGCGGCGAGCACCGATTGCCCGCCGATGGAGTGCCCCGCCAGCACGAACGACCGCGAGAGCGCGGCATCGAGGGTGTGACCGGCGCGCACGATGTCCAGGACCGCGTGCCCGGCCGCCCGGCTGGCCAGATATTCGTAGTCCCCCGGCGCGCCGAGGCCGATGTAGTCGCTGGCGGCGACCGCATATCCATCGGCGAGATACCTTGCCATCCGCGGTGTTTCGTCGAATTTGTCGGCCATTCCGCCGGTCAGGTTGGGGGCACACCCCTCGGTCATACCGCTGGTGCCGTGCGCCCACGACACCAGCGGCCAGCCGCCCGGCGGGGGCGTGCCCGCCGGCAGGTAGACGGTCCCGCCGCTGACCTGCTGATCACCGTTCTGCCCGGTGGTGCGATAGACGATCCGATATCCGCCGCCCGCCCCGGCGATCAGCTCGGCGCCCGACAGTGGATGCGACGACACGATCGCACCCGCCTCGGTATGTGGTTGCGCCGCAACAGATCCCACCGTGGTGGCCGACGAAACCGCTATGAGCGCGGCCAACGCCAAATATCGCATGGAGTGCTCCCATTCACTCGGTGACCCTCGATGAGGATCGGCAGCCGACCGGCCGAAATCCGCCCGGTCCGACTTTGCGAACATGTTCCGAAAGTAGCACCCGGGACGTTCCCCTGTCGAGAACGAATGCCGGAGCGCCACTTTCCCGACCACGCCCCTCCGGACGGCATGATGGGACGATGCCCCGCCCGCCCGCATCGCACGGCCGCACCGGCCGCCCGCCCGTGACCTCCCGTGCGCAGATCCTGACGGCCGCCCGGCAGCTGATCGACCGCGACGGCTGGGAAAAACTGACCATTCGCCGCCTGGCCACCGAGATCGGTATCGGAGCCACCACCCTGTACCGCCACATACAGGACAAAGACGACCTACTGGTATTGCTGCTCAATCACTACGCCGACCAGGCCGACCGCCCCACCCTCCCCGACACCCCCCACGAACGCATCATCGCCGCGGCCACCGCCATGCACGACACCCTCGCCGGCTGGCCCTGGGCCGCCGAGGTCCTCACCGTCGACGGCTTCGTCGGCCTGCTCGACGAATCAGCCCTGTGGATGGTCGAATCCATCATCGCCGCAGCCGAAGACGCCGGCCGCACCCCCGACCAAGCCGTCCACATCTTCCGCACCATCTGGTACTACACGGTCGGCGAAATCCTCGTCCACGCCCGCTCCACCCGCCGCGCCGACAGCACCCTCCCCACCACCCACCGCACCCCCTTCGCCAACCTCGACCCCGCCCAGCTACCCCACCTGGCCGCCCTCGCCGCACGCTGGCCCGCCCTCGCCGCCCACGACACCTACCCTCAGGGCCTGCGCGCCCTCGTCGAAGGTCTACTCGCCCAAGCCGATTCGCCGGCCCCCAACTGATCCCTTCGAAGCCGGCCGCTATGCGGACCCCCCGGGTGAGCTGAGCGACGACGAGACCCGGAGCCTATCCCAGCCCCGCCAACCAGGGGTGTGATTGCAGAGCCCTCCATGCTTCCGCCAGGGGCAGCGGATTCCCTTGTTGACTAGGCACAATCGCTACGCCATAGGTGGCCAGTTTGGTCAGCGCTTCCTGGATTGGCGGAAAGCTCATCTGAGCTTCGCTCGAATAGGGAACCGCAACAATCGGTTTCCGGTAACCCAGCGCTTCGATCAGCATGCCGAGCGGAAGAGTATCCGAAATGCCTGCCGCCCATTTCGTGGTCGAGTTGCAGGTAAGTGGCGCTACGATCATCGCGTCGGCCGGCGGCAGTAAGTCCGGAGTACCGGGCTGTTTGTAATTGCTACGCACCGGCCAACCTGTCTTGGCTTCAAGGTGTTCGGTATCGATGAATCCGCGCGCCGCGGGAGACGCGACCAGACACACCTCCCAGCCGTCATCCTGCGCAAGGTCGACCAGATCAGAGATCTCCGGCGCCCGGGACGAACCCGTCACGATTGCGTACAACACCGACTTTCCCTGCGTATTCATGTGACTAGCATGAGGTACCGACCGGAAAGGGACGCTTCGAGATGGCTCGCACACCGCTTTCCGATGCAGATAGCACCCGGCACGTGGGCGGCAGGGTGGCTGCAATCCGTAAGCGGCGCGGCCTGACTAGCAAACGCTGGCCGATTTGGCCGGCATGTCACGGAGCAAGCTGGCGAAGTACGAGACAGGCGAACGTCCAGTGGATTCCCGGCAGACCCTGCACGCTCTCGCCCGGGCGCTCCAGTGCGATGTCCGCGACCTCACCGGCCACGATCAGGATTGATTCGATCCTCGCGCCGCTGAATTCCATTCAGCGATACCGGAGATAGAAGTGGCCCTCCTCTGACATCCTGTGCCAGATATTGGCAGGTAACTGGTGGGCACTTCCCCGGGTGTGAATGATTGCTCGCGCGGCGCCTCCTGTCGGGGGGAGCGGCAGCCCAGACTGCCTTCGCCGCTGGATTGCTGATTGAGAGCCGCCATGATCAATGATTCTGGGCCTGCCGCCCAACCCGCCTATCCTGCGCCGGCAGTCGGCGATCCCCTCGGTCAGCCGAGATTGCCAAGGGTGGAGCGGGTCAGTACCCGCCCCCTGGTGGTCAACGGGCAGCCAGTCAATATCAAGGGCCCGATCCAGCCGGTCTACATCGTCAGCGTTCCCGTGGAGCAAATCGCGACGGCAGTGATGCGCGGTGTCATCTATGCCTCCCTCGTCTTGATGTTCATCGGCTTCGTTATCTCGATTCTCATTGGGATGGCTGGCGGGTTCGGCTAACACTTCATCAAGGACAAAGCCGCCCCAGCCTTTCGGCTGGGGCGCTACTGGTTTGGTTACTCGTTCCTACTCTTCCCACAGCACCCAACAGGTGAAGTTGCCTCTCACCGCAGCCCTTTCGAAGCCGGCCGCTATCCGGACGCCCCGGTGAGCTGTGCCACGATGAGGCGAGCGAAGTTGGCTTCCCCCAAGGCCGTTGGATGCAACGGGACGACACCGTCCTGGGGCCGCAGGGGGACGATCCCGTTGACCCAGTTGTCGACCTTCTCGCAGCCGTCGTGCCCCGCGCCCGGCCCGATCAAGTCGACGAATTCGGCATGGTGTTCGGCGGCGACGGTGCGGGTGAGCGTGGCCAGGCGATCGACCAGGTCCTGTAGGTAGGTGGCGTCGCGGGGCCAGACCGGCTGCGACGCACAGCCTCCGTCGCGGGTGTAGAGCCCGTAACTGGTGGTCACGATGCGTGCTCGTGGTGCTTTGGCGTGGATGGCGTCCAATACGGCCGCGAGTTTCGGCCCGACCGCGTCGACCGCCTGCGCCCCGCGATCGACCCCGTCGGCGGTGAGCCGATCCCGGCACGACACGCCGTCGGGCTCGGGTTGCCGGTTGACGCACTGGTTCGCGGTGCCGATCAATTCGGCATCGTTCCCGCCGATGGTGAGGGTGACCAGCGTGGTGTCCGGGGTGACGGCGTCGAGCTGAACCGGCACCGTCTTCTCCGGTGACTTCCCCGATTGCGGCGTAGTCACGATATTCTCGGTCCTCGCCCCACTGCATGTCACATCACGAAACTTCTTGACACCCAACTGTGTGGCCACCAGCTGCGGATAGTTCACACCACTTCGGTAACAGGGTTCATGCGCCACCGTGGGCGAGATACCAGGTCCGGCCGCGAACGAATCACCCAGCGCCACATACTCTTCGGTGAGCCTGCTGTCCGAACCCGATTCCCCGCCCGAAGGCGACCCGGGCGAACACCGCCATGCAACCGCCGCAACGAGCACGACCACGATCAGCGTCCCGGCAATGACATACGCGCGCGTCCGCATCGAACCAGCTTACGAAACAGGTCCGGAACGACGAGTTCTTCACCGGCCGGCGGCCAGCACCGCCGCAAGCCCCTCGCGCAGGTCCTGGACGAAATACTCCGGTACTTCCAGCGACGGGAAATGTCCCCCGGTTTCGGGCGAGTTCCACCGGACGATCCGCCGGAACCGCTCGCGCGCCCATGGACGCGGGCATTTCTCGATATCGCGGGGATACACGGTCAGCGCCGCTGGGACGTCCACCCCGAGTTCGGGGTCGAACGAGTTGATCCCGCCGTGGCTTTCGTAATAGATCCGGGCCGACGACGCACCGGTCCGCGTCAGCCAATAGAGGGTGACGTTGTCGAGAACGCGATCTCGAGAAATCGTCTCGAACGGACTGTCTTCGGTGTCCGTCCATTCGGCGAACTTGTCCAGAATCCAGGCGAGCAGCCCCACCGGTGAGTCAACGAGCGAGTATCCGATGGTTTGCGGCCGGGCGGCCTGCTGCTTGGCGAATGCCGCCCGGGAGCCACCCCAGAAATCGTCGGTTTCCTCGGCCCATGCACGCTCGGCCGCCGACAGCCCGTCGGTAGTCATTCCCGGCGGCGGCTGCGGAGTCAACGTGTGGATGCCGACCACCTGCTCCGGGTACCTGCCGCCGAGGACCGTGGTGATGACGCCGCCCCAGTCACCGCCGTGGGCGGCGAATTTCGCGTAGCCGAGCCTTCCCATCAACTCCACCCATGCGGCGGCGATCCTTCCGACTCCCCACCCGGTGGTCGCCGGCTTGTCGCTGTAACCGAACCCGGGTAGCGAGGGAACCACCACATGGAATGCTGGCGCGGCCACGTCTTTCGGATCCGCCAGCTCGTCGACGATATCGATGAACTCGGCGACGCTGCCCGGCCAGCCATGCGTCAAGATCAGCGGAGTGGCATCCGCACGCCCGGATCTGCGGTGCAGGAAATGAATTCCGAGCCCGTCGATGGTCGTGCGAAATTGCCCGATCCGATTCAGCCGCTCTTCGAACGATCGCCAGTTGTACCCGGTACGCCAGTAATTCACGACATCGACGAGGTCGGCGAGCGGCACGCCCTGCTCCCACCGGCTCGAACCGGGCGCGCCGCGATGGACCGTCTCGGCCTCCGGCAGCCGCGCCGCCGCCAATCGCATTCGCAGATCGTCGAGATCGGCGTCGCTTGCGTGAGTTTCGAATGCTTGCACCTCGAGGCGGTCGAGCGCGGGCATGGGACCTCCTGGTCGTCGCGGAACCGGCTGCGCCCCTTCGCGCACCGGCTGAGACGGTTCTAACACGCCCCCCTGACCACCATGCCGCCCTCGCTCGACCGAAGCGGGCGTGGGCGGCGGCGTGGTGCGTCACGATGAATCTCTTGGCGAGCATTGGAGCTGGAGATGACGGAATCGGTTCTCGATCGGATCTTGGCGGGGCAGGACGAGCTGAGGAAGGGCGGCCCGGAGGCGGATCGGCTGGGGCGGCTGACCGATTCGACCGTGGAGATCATGAAGGCGGCGGGCTCGATCAAGATGTTGCAGCCGAGGACGCATGGCGGACTCGAGGTCGGGGTGCGGGAGTTCGCGGAGGCGGTGATGGCCACGGCGGCGCTCAATCCGCCGGCGGGGTGGGTGCACGGGGTGGTGGGAGTGCATCCGTGGCAACTGGCGATGGCGGATCCTCGTGTGCAGGAAGAGGTTTGGGGCGAGGATGACAGTACGTGGGTGGCCTCGCCATATATGCCGAACGGGCGGGCGATTCCGGTGGCGGGTGGCTATCGGATGAGCGGGCGGTGGGGGTTTTCCTCGGGCACCGACCATTGCCGGTGGGCATTCCTGGGTGCGATGAAATGCGATGCGGACGGCAATGTTCCAGGCCCGCCGACCATGTTGCACGTGATCGTCCCGCGCAGCGAGTACTCGATCATCGAGGATTCCTGGGATGTGGTGGGATTGAAGGGCACGGGTTCGAAGGATCTGGTCATCGAGGACACCTTCATCCCGGAGTACCGCGTGATGGAGTACAGCCGGTTGATCGACGGCAGTCAGGTTCGCGAGGCCGGCCTCTCGCAAACTTTGTACCGAATGCCGTGGTCCTGCATGTTCCCGCTGGGAATCACCGCCGCCACCATAGGGATCTGTGAAGGGCTGCTCGCCGAGGCGATGAACTATCAGCGCGAGCGCATCAACGCGCAAGGAACCGCGGTCCGCGACGATCCCTACACCATGTACGCGATGGCCGATGCCGCCGCGCAAATCCGTTCGGCCCGTGAAGGTTTGATTACCAATGCGGAACGCATCCGGGACCTGGTCGACGCGGGCAAGGAGGTGTCGTTCGAGCGGCGCGCCGCGGGGCGGCGCAATCAGGTCAACGCCGCATGGCAGGCGGTCCGCGCGATCGACGACATCTATCCCCGCTGTGGAGGTGCGGCTTTGCGCATGGACCGCCCCTTGCAGCGCTACTGGCGAGACGCGCACGCCGGACTGCACCACGCCATCCACAACCCGGGCACGGTCTATCACGCCGCGTCATTGAGCGGACTCGGGTTCCAGCCGGAAGGGCTTCTGCGCGCGATGATTTGAGCGGCACGCGAACCCGGACGCGGCGACGCTAGGGTTCGGGTGGTCGCCCCTGTGCGGCATAGACCGCGAGCATGTCCTCCACCAGTCTCAGCACCGAGTCGTCCAGGTCGGGCCGCTGGTAGACCCCCCGCACCACCGCCTCACCGGAGAACAGGTGCAGCAGCATGAAGAACAACGATTCGCGAATCTCGGCGGGGAAATTCGCCAGCACTCCGGTGCGCTCGAGCGTCACCCCGATTTCGCGATAGTAGGTCTCGGCGATCGGTGCGATGCGTTCGCGCAGTTCTGCGTCGGAGCGTGCCGCCAGATAGATCTCGCGCAGCGCATGGGTGAGGTTGGACTGCTGTGCCTGCCGCAGGAAACGCAATGCGGTGTCGAGGGGATTGTCCTGCGCCCCAAGGTGTTCCATCGCGGCCCGGTAGGCCGCCAGCTGCCGGGTGAAGACCTCTTCGGCGGTGCGCACGATCAGGTCCAGGCGCGTATCGAACTGCCGGAACATGGCCCCGGCCGACAGCCCGGCCCGTCCGCAGATCTCCTGCACGGTGGTGCGTTGATAGCCGACCTCGCCGATTGCGGCGGTCGTCGCATCGACCAGTTTGGCCACGGTCGCGGCCCGGCGCTCCTGTTGGGTGCGGCGCGGGCGGGGTTGTTCGCTCACGACCGAACATCCTGCCGTGCCCGGCGGGCGCAACCTACAGACGGTCCTACGTGACCGTTGACACATTCCATAGCCGCATTCTAGGGTCGGCTCCACAACTTAGAAAACAAACACTCTCTATCTTCGGGGAGTGACCGCTCGGCCGCACCGCGCGCGGCACGGAGGAGTTCGATATGACAATGGGGTCCACGGCATTGGCTCAGGCGTGTCTGGCGGTGGCGGCGGGGGTCACCGTCGCTGTCTGCCCGGCGCTGGCGAATACCGCTACCGCACAAGAGGTTCCGGTGCAGCCCGCGCTGCCGTTCCCGGTGCCGCCCGCGCCGCCGTATCTGGATCCCGGCTTCTATCAACCGGATCCGGCCCGGGTGGCCGCCGCCCAGCCGGGTGAGATCCTCGCCGCCCGCCAGGTCAATCTCGCGAACCTGTGGCTGATCCCGCTGAATGTGAACGCCTGGCAGCTCTCGTTCCGCAGCACCAATACGCGCGGCGAGCCGATCGCCGCGGTCACCACCGTCATCGTCCCGCACCGCGCCGCCCCGACCGGGCAGCGCGGACTGGTCTCGTTCCAGATGGCCGAGGACTCGCTCTCGGTCAACTGCGCACCCTCCTATTCCTTGCAGATGGGGTCGCTGCCCAACCCGCTGAACCCGGTCATGGAGGCCGAATTCGTCGAGGTCCAGGCCATGCTGCAACTCGGGCACGCGGTGGTGGTGCCCGATCATCAGGGCCCGAACGCGGCGTACGCGGTGGGCCCGCTCGGCGGCCGCATCACCCTCGACGGCATTCGCGCGGCCGAGAACTTCGAACCCGCGGCGCTCCCCGGCGCCGATACCCGCGTCACGCTGTGGGGCTACTCGGGCGGCGCGATCCCGACCGCGCACGCCGCCGAACTCCAGCCCACCTATGCGCCGGAACTGAACTTGGTCGGCAGCGCCACCGGCGGCCTGATGGCCGATATCCGGATGGCCATCGACTACAACAACGGCACCTCCACCTTCGGCGGCGCGGTCCTGGGCGGGCTGTTCGGCGTGGCCCGGGAGTACCCGCAGGTGAACCAGTTCATCGACCGCTACATGAACCCACTCGGCAAGGCCACCCGCGCGGTACACGAGAACCAGTGCGTGACATTGCAATTCGCGGCGTTCCCGTTCGTGAACATCAAGGGCCTGTTCGACTATCCCGGTGATCCCATGCGCTCGCCGGAGGTGCAGCCGGTGCTGGACGAGTTGAGCCTCGGCCATCGCGGCACGCCGACCGCACCGCTCTACATCTACGAGGCTCCGCTCGATGAGGTGATGCCGGTCAACGCGGTGAACAACACCTACGACACCTACTGCCAGGATCCGTCGGCGCGTGTGTTCTACACCCGGGATCTGCTCAGCGAGCACGGTATCGCCGCGGTCTCCAATACCGCGAGCGCGGTGCTGTGGCTCAACGACCGTCTCAATGGCGTCGAAGTACCCACCGGTTGCCACAATCGCGATGTCTACAGCGGCATTCTCGACCCGGGCGCGCTCGCCGCGTTCGTCAACACCATCGGCCAGACCCTCGCGTCGGCGCTGGGCATGCCGGTCTGACCCGTACGATCGGCTACATGCCAGCTATTCGCATGTGGGCGGCGCTGTTCGCCATGACCGCGGCCGCGGCGGGCTGTTCGTCCGGCAACGACGACAGCCCGCAATCGGGTTCGGAGCTGATGGGCAAGACGTATCTCTCCACGAAGGTGGAGGGCACCCCCATCCCCGGCGGCGGCCCGCTCACCCTGACCTTCCGCAACAATCGCCTGACCGCGAGCGCCGGCTGCAACACCATGACCGGCCCCGTCACCCTGGACGGCAATACCCTCACCGTCGGCGACCTGGCCGCCACCCTGATGGCCTGCCCCGGTGAGAGCGGCGGCGCCGACGGCTGGCTCGACGGCCTGCTGCGCTCGTCCCCCGGCTGGAAACTGAACGGCTCGGAGCTGACCGTGCAGGGCAACCGGGTCACCGTCACGCTCCAGGATCGCAAGGTCGCCGAACCCGACAAACCGCTGGTCGGCACCACCTGGATCGTCACCAGCCTGCTGCGCCCCGACGCCGAGGTCCGTTCGGCGACCCTCGATGCCGTGCGCCCCGCAGTGACCATCTCCCCCGATGGCGCGGTCTCGGGGTCCGCCGGCTGCAATCGGCTGATCGGCAAGGCCGAGGTGGCCGGCAACGACATCACCTTCCAGCTGGGCACCACCCGGATGATGTGCGACCCGGATGTCATGGACGTCGAACGCCAGGTGCTGGCGGCTCTCGACGGAAAGACCACGGCCACCATCGATTCCGATGAGCTGACCCTGCGCAACAGCGGCAACGGCACCGGGCTGAAACTGCGCGCCGAGTAACGCCGCGCGGAAAAAGCGTTGTCGCCCGATGCCGCCCGGCCGGTACCGTCCGGCGGCATGAACGAACGATTCCTGAACGTGGTGGATGTGGAGGCCACCTGCTGGGAGAAGGCCGGTCCGCCCGGCATGCCCAGCGAGATCATCGAGATCGGCCTGTGCGTGCTGGATACCGAAACCCTGGAACGCGTGGAGAAGCACTCCATCCTGGTGCGGCCGGATCGCTCCACCGTCAGCGAATTCTGCACCCGGCTCACCACTCTCACCGCCGACCAGGTCGCCGCGGGCATCCCCTTCGAGGCGGCGTGCGAGCTGTTGCGCCGCGAATTCCGGGCCGATTCCCGGCCGTGGGCGAGCTGGGGCGATTACGACCGCAAACAGTTCGAACGGCAATGCACGGCAACGGGTGTGCGCTATCCCTTCGGCACCGTCCACACCAATGCCAAGCTCGCGTTCTCCGAATCCCGCGGCACGCACCGGCGTTTCGGCATGGCCGGCGCTCTCGCGATGACCGGGCTGCCGCTCGAGGGCACCCATCATCGCGGCGGCGACGATGCCTGGAATATCGCCGCCCTGATCGCCGACATGATCAGGGCGGGCAAGTGGCCGCTCGCGGCATGACCGAGCCGGGTCGGCGTCCATCCGCCGGCTGTCGCCGGACCGGTCGATCAGTCCGCCTGCGAAATCGGCTGAACATACTCGCACGAACCCCGATCGCGGGCCCCACCTTTCGCCATGGTGCGGCCCGCGGTTCGTTTGTGAGCATTCACCATTGACGCCCCGCGAATAACTCGAACTGGGCACGTGACCGGCACTTCCGCACCCGATTACCCCCTCGGGCATTTCCGGACCGATCGGATTGTGGAGATCATCACAGCGCGCGAACGCGCAGCGAACGTCTACATTCGAATCTTGTAGGGCTACAGGCAAAGTCGCCGTCGAGTCCGAGTTCCTCTTTTGTGCCGGTGCCCATCGGCCGGGGAATTCCATTGTCCCGCTGCACAACCGAGGGCCGGTCGGGCCGTTCGGCGTTCCAGTCACGCCGGCGCGGAATCGCGATCGACCTCTTTTCGCATGCCCAGAGGGAGTTTCGAAGCGATGACCGCCGTGAACAGGCAAGTCCGTCCGCTGACGGGGTATCAGCGTGATGTCGTGACCGTGGGGGCACTGTTTCCGGAGCTGCCGCTGGCGCAGATCGCCGGGTATGTGCGGATCAACGCGCCGCTGGAGGTGGAACGGGTGCGCGAATGCATGCTCCGCGAGGGGCGGCGGCACGAGGCGATGCGAGTGCGCATCGACGCGAGCGCCATGACGCAGTGGGTCAGCGAGGACCTCGACTCGATCGAGCTCGTCGATGTGAGCACGGCCCCCGACCCGCGAGCCGCGGCGCTGGAGTGGGTGCGGCGCGCCACCGATACCGTGCTGCCGCCGGACGGGCAGTTGATCCGGGCCGCGGTCGTGGTCGACGGCGGTGGATCGTTCCTGCTGTACGTCTGCGCGCATCACGCGGTGGTGGATCTGTGGGGGCTGACCATCCTGCTGCGGCACTGGTGCGAGGATTATCTGGGCGCCGAGCCGAGCACGGAGATCCCGGCGCAGAGTTACACCGAATTCCTGAAAGCCGAAGGCGAGTACCGGGATTCGGACCGCTTCCGCCAGGATGCCGAGGCGCTCACCGCACGCGTGGCGGACCTGTCGCCCGCGTTGTTCCCGCGCGGGGCCACGGTACGGGAGCAGGCGCGGGGGCGGCGCACGCTGCGGCTGGAGCGGGCGGATCGGGATCGGTTGCGCACCACCGGGCAATCGGTGTTCGCGGTGACGGCGACGGCGCTGGCCTGGTATCTGCGCCGGATTCATCGCGACGGCGACATCGTGCTGGGGGTGCCGCTGCTCAATCGCCGCCGGGAAGACCTGTATCTGGTCGGGCACACGGTGAACATGCTGCCCCTGGCCATCGACATCGACGAATCACTGACCTTGACCCAGCAGGCGGCCCGCACGGCCGAAGCGGTCAGTGAACTCACACTGCGGCAACGGTTTCCGCTCGGCGATCTTCAGAACGCGCTGCGGGAGCAGGGCAAGGGCGGAACCGGCCTGTTCGATGTCACCTACTCGTACATGTCGCTGCCGGACCGCAAGCTGCCCGACGGCATCGAGGAGATGACCGTGCTGTCCACGGGGTCGTCGCTGGATGCGTTGAATATCGCGGCGCGCGAGTTCCGGCGGGAGGGGGCCATCGAGATCGATATCTTCTATGCCGAGGATGTGTTCGACGCGGACTTCCCCATCGACGACATGATCGGGCAGGTGTTCGCGTTGACGCGGGCGGCCCTGGACGCCCCCGATACGCCGTTGGCCGAACTCGATACGTTGGTCGCGGCCGAGCATGCGCGGATCGCCGGGTTCGAAGGGCCGGCGCAGGGGCCGCTGGATCGGCGAGCAACCATCGATGCGCTGGTGGACGCGCAGATTCACCGCACTCCCGACGCGCCCGCGCTTCTCGCCACGGTCGACGGCCTCGAACACACCCTGTCGTACCGGGAATTCGGGGACCGGGTGCGGGCGCTCGCCGGGCGGTTGCGCGCGGCGGGATTGCGGCCGCAGGAACCGGTGCCGTTGCTGCTGCGCCGCTCCCCCGAACTGGTGATCGCCATTCACGCGGTGCTCGCGGCCGGAGGCGCGTACGTGCCGATAGATCCGGACTTCCCGGCCGCCCGCATCGCCACGATCGTGGGTGACAGTGGAGCCCGACGGGTGATCGCGGGTGCCGAATTCTCCGCAACCGCAACGGAACTCGGTGTCGCCCGGATCGACCCGAGTGAGACCGCCGCCTATGATGCCGTGCCGTCCACCACCGCACCGGACGATCTGGCCTACCTCATCTACACCTCGGGCTCCACCGGCAAGCCCAAAGGTGTGATGATCGAACACAATTCGGTGGTCAACCGGCTGTCCTGGATGCAGCACGCCTACCCGATCACCGCCGACGACGTGATCTTGCAGAAGACGCCCGCCACTTTCGATGTGTCGGTGTGGGAGCTGATGTGGTGGGGTCTGGTCGGCGCACGGGTGGCCCTGTTGCCGCACGGCGGGGAACGCGATCCACGTGCGATCGCGGCCGCCATTACCGGGCACCGGGTTTCGGTGATGCACTTCGTGCCGTCCATGCTGGGGCCGTTCCTCGATCATGTGACCGAGCAGGGTGTTCCGGCGCAGGAGCTGGCCTCGCTGCGGCTGGTCTTCTGCTCCGGTGAAGCGCTCACTCCGGCGCTGGCCAACCGGTTCCGGGCGGTCTTCGCGGAACTCGGCCTGCCGCACGTGCGGCTGATAAACCTGTACGGCCCGACCGAGGCCACCGTGGATGTCTCGTATTACGAAGTCACCGACGAGGTTTCACGTGTCCCGATCGGAAAGCCGATCGACAATATCGCGCTGCTGGTGCTGGATCCGGCCGGACGGCGCTGCCCGGTCGGTGTCGCGGGTGAATTGAATATCGCCGGTGTCGGCGTGGGCCGCGGCTACCACGGCCGCGCCGATCTGACCGCCGCCGCGTTCGTCGCCGACGAGCGCGTACCGGGCGGCCGCCGCTACCGCACCGGCGATCTGGCGCGCTGGCTGGCCGACGGCAATCTGGAGTACCTGGGCCGCCTGGACGACCAGGTGAAGGTGCGCGGCAACCGGATCACGCTGGGCGAGATCGACAATGCGCTGGCCGAATGCCCCGGGGTGACGGCCGGTGTGGTGATCGACGCACGCGTGCACGGCGAGGCCACGACGCTGGTCGCGTACTACGCGGGCACCGCGAGCGACACCGAGGTCCACGACCAGCTGGCCGCGCGCCTGCCCGGTTACATGGTGCCGTCGTATTTCGTTCGGCTGGAACGCATTCCGCTGACCGGCAGCGGCAAGGCGGATCGCAAGGCGCTGCCCGCGCCGGTCCGGCATCGCACCGAAACCCGGCCCGCGCAAACCGATTCGGAGCAGGTGATCGCCGAGGCGTGGGCGGAGGTGCTCGGCGTCGAGGCCGGTGAGCTCAGCGTGGACGACGACTTCTTCACCGTGGGCGGCGATTCCATTCTCGCCCTGCGATTGCGTTCCGCCGCCGAACAGCGCGGGCTGCGGTTCGATATCGACCGGTTCTTCGCCCGCCCGACCATCGCCGATCTGGCCGCCGCCGTGGACGCGGGCGAAACCGTGGCCGATATCGGTGTTTCCGAGGCCCTGGAACTGATCCCGCTCATCGACCGCGGTGCGCTCGCCGGCGCGGAGGACGCCTTCCCGGCCACCTCCTTGCAGCTGGGCATGCTCTTCCACAGCCTGGAGCGCGCCGAATCGACGCTGTACCAGGATGTCTTCACCTATCGACTACGAATGCCGTGGCAGGAGCAGCACTTCCGCACCGCCTACGCGCGTCTGGTCGCACGGCAGCCCGCCCTGCGCTCGGACTTCGATCTCACCGGCCGCTCGATTCCGATCCAGATCGTGCGTCACGAGGTGCCCGATACGCTGTACATCGGCGACTCCGAGGACTCCGCGCCGTATGTGATGGATCATGCCCCGCTGCACCGGATGCGGGTGGTTCCGCGCGGCGACGAATTCGAACTCACCTTCAGCTTCCACCACGCCATCCTGGACGGCTGGAGCGTTGCGAACCTGGTGCGTGAGCTGCTCCAGGACTACCTGCATCTGCTCGGCTTGGGCCTCGAACCGGTCGATGCGACGCCGTACCCGGCGACCCTGCTCGCCGAGTACGCCCGCGCCGAGCAGGCCGCTCAATCCGAAACCCGCTCGCGCGCCTACTGGTCCGCACTGCTCGCGGGCGCTCCCTCCACCTCGCTGGCGTCCACCCGCGCCTACGAGCCGCCCACCGATGACGAGCCGGTCGAACTCTCGGCGGTGCTCCCCCGCTGGCTGCGCCGGGCAGTGGCCGCGACCGCGAGCACCGAGCGGGTACCGCTGAAGTCGGTACTCCTCACCGCCCACTGCCTCACCTTGCAGGCCATGACCGGTGCGGGCGATATCACCACGGGTGTGGTCTCGCATGCGAGACCCGCTCGCGTCGGCGGTGATTCGGTGGCGGGGCTGTTCCTCAACACGCTGCCGGTGCGCCTCGCCGCGGGCCCGTCCGATCTCCTCGACGCGGTCCGCCGTATCGCGGCCCAGGAACGCGACAGCCACCCGCACCGGCGTTATCCCCTGCGCGCCATGATCGCCGACCTCGGCGCGCTCCCGTTCGACACCGCTTTCAATTTCGTGAACTACCACGTCTTCACCGGCATGTCGGCGGCGGAAGACATCGCGCTCACCGACTTCCGCATGCGCGAGGAGACCAACTTCGCGCTGCTGGTGACCGCGGCCATCGATCCCCGCACCGACGACATCACCCTGCGTATCAGTGCCGGCCGTGATTCCCTCAGCCACACCCAGTGCGAGGAGTACGGCCGCCTGTTCATCGGCGTCCTGGAAGCCCTGGTCCGCAACCCGCACGACCGCCTCGATGCCCGAGTCCGCGCCGACGACGCGGTCCACCTCGTCGAGGCAATGGCTGCGCTTCGCCCGAATGCGACCGCGGTGGTTGCCGATTCGGGCAGCTGGACCTACCAGCAGCTGGACCGAGCCGCCGAATCGATCGCCCTGCGCCTGCTCGCCGACGGTCTGCCACCGCAGGCCCGGGTCGCGGTCCAACTGGAACGTTCCCCGGAACAAATCGCGACCGTGCTGGGCGTCTTGCGCGCCGGTGCGGCCGTCGTTCCCCTGGACCCGTCCTATCCGGCAGCTCGCCGCGCGGCGATGATCAACCGGGCCCAGCCGTTCCGAATCCTCACCGGCACAGCGGAACTGCTCGCGGCCGGCGGAAACGCGGACGGCCACACCACTCCACCGGGCCGAACCGCCGAAAGTCGTGACGACCGTGACGTCCGAGGCACTGGCGAGCGGCCGCAAGGTGTTCCGGAAGGCGTGCTGCCCGCGATCCACCCGGAGTCGATCGCCTACGTGCTGTTCACCTCCGGGTCGACCGGCGAGCCGAAGGGTGTGGCCATGCCGCATCGCGGGCTCGCGAATCTGGTGCGCTGGCAGCGGCGTTCGGCCACCGCCGCACCGGACGGGGTGACGTTGCAGTTCGCGCCGTTGTCGTTCGACGTGTCGTTTCAGGAGATCTTCGCGACGCTGGCCGAGGGCGGCACACTGCGGTTGATCAGCGAGGAGCAGCGCAAGGATCCGGCGGCGCTGGTGCGGCTCGTCGCGGACAGCGGTGTGGCGCGCATGTATCTGCCGTACGTGGCATTGCAGGCGCTGGCCGAGGCGGCGCGGGCGACCGGGGTCTATCCGACGACGCTGCGGGCGCTGGTCTCCTCCGGTGAGCAGTTGCGGATCACGCCCGAGATCCGGGCGCTGGCGGCCGCCAATCCCGGTGTGGTGGTGGAGAACCAATACGGGCCGACGGAATCGCATGTGGCGCTGGCCTGTGCGATGAGCGGGTCGCCCGACAGGTTCCCCGGGCTGCCGCCCATCGGCGATGTGGTCGGTGCCGCCGGAGTGGACCTGCTCGACGAGCGGTTGCGTCCGGTCCCGGCTGGGATACCCGGTGAGATCTATCTGTCCGGCAGCGGGCTCGCGCGCGGATACGAGGGGCGGCCGGAGCTCACGGCACAGCGGTTCGTCGCCGACAGCGGCGGCGGAATCCGTTACCGCACGGGCGATCTCGGCGTGGCGCTGCCGGGCGGTGAGATCGTCTGCCTGGGCCGCACCGATACGCAGGTGAAGGTGCGCGGCTATCGCGTCGAATGCGCCGAGGTGGAGTTCGCGCTCGCCGAGATCGCCGGGGTGGAGCAGGCGGCCGTCGTCGCCCGCAGACTGGCGGGCATCGACGCGGTGCTGGATGCCTTCCTGGTCGCCGCTCCCGGCGCCGAGGCCCCGGCGGTCGATACGGTGCGGGCAGAACTGCGACGGAATCTGCCCGCACACATGGTGCCTTCCCGATTCCACTGGATCGATGCGGTGCCGTTGACGCCGAGCGGGAAGCGCGACGACGCCGCGCTGCGCCGGTTGGCGGAGCGGCCCGTGGCGGTGGCGGCGGGGCGGGCTCCGGCCGACGAATGGGAGCGGGAGATCGCGGCGATCCTGGCCGAGTTCAGCGGCACCGCCGAGTTCGCCGCCGACACCGATTTCTTCGCGGCGGGCGGCACCTCCATCGGCGCCATGCGGGTCGCCATGACGGTGGCCAAGCGCTGGAATGTGGAGTTGCCGCTGGAGACCTTCGTGTCCGCACCGACCGCGGCAGGGTTGGCGGCCGTGGTGCGGGCGGGCGGAGCGGAACGGAGCTTCGATCCGCTGGTGCCCCTGCGGCATTCGGATTCCGGGGCGACCCCGCTGTTCCTGATTCACCCCATCGGCGGCAATATCGTCTGCTACGTGCCGCTGGTCCGGCATATGGGCGGGGATCGCCCGGTGTACGGGTTGCAGGCCGCGGGGGCGGTGCCGGGCACGACGCCGTTGACCACGGTCGAGGAGCTGGCCGCCTCCTATGTGGCGGCGATCCGCCGGGTGCGCCCGCACGGCCCCTACCACATCGCGGGCTGGTCCTTCGGCGGCTACGTGGCGCTGGAAGTGGCGCGCCAGCTGGGTGATTCGGCGGTGGAGCAGCTGGTGCTGCTGGACACCATGGCCTTGCGCGAGGTGCCGCCGGAGCAGGTGGACGAGCGGGATCTGATCGTCTGGTTCTTCGGTGAACTGCTCTGGTACGCCAAGGGCAGCGAGGCCGCCACGCTCGACCTCGAGCACCTGTTCGACACCTCCGCCACCGATCGCGACGAGCTCTTCGACTCGATCCTGCGCCAGGCCATCGAACACGGGATCCTGCCGCAGGACTCCTCACCACAGCTGGTGCGCCGCCTGTACTCGGTGTTCCACGCCAATTTCCAAGCCGCCCTGGCCTATCGGATGTCGCCGGTGCAGCGGCCTTTCACGCTGCTGCGCGCCGCCGAGGGGCTGCCCGCGAGCCTGGAGACCGCGCATCGCCTGGCGGGCACCATGTTCGGTGACGCCGACAACGGTTGGGAACGTTGGGCCACTTTCGGGTTGGATATCCGGGAGATCCCCGGCGATCACCTGACCATGATGACCGAACCCCATATCGCGATCGTGGCGCGGCTGCTCGCCGACCTGCTCAACCGCACCCCCGCCTTGGAATCGAGCTCTGGAAACGATTGATGGATACCGAGATACAGCGGCCGCTGAGTCCCAGTGAACGCTGGTACCACGTGTGCGACCGGCTCTCACCACTGAATGTGGTGGCGCGGGTGCGGTTGCACGGCGACCTGCCCGAGCACACGCTGCGCACCGCTGCCCAGGCGCTGACCGCGGAACATCCGCTGCTGCGGGTGAGCATCGTCAGCGCGGCCGACGGCACCGCCCCGGCCTTCGTCCCCGCCGCCGACCCGCACCTCCCGATCGCGATCGTGGACGATACGACCTGGGAGCGCCGGGTCGACGAGGTCGAGCTGAACACCGCACTCGACAGCGAGATTCGGCCCCTGGCCCGCATCACCGACGTCCGCACCCGGACGGGCGACGGCGGGGAAACACACGACCTGCTGTTGACGGTCTCGCATGTGATCGCGGACGCGACCACGGCATTGACGCTGCTGCGGCGACTGATCGAACTCGCAGCAGCCGTCCCGGGGCAGCTCGGGCATGCTTCCCCGGGATCGGATAGCAACGTCGCGGGCGGCGATCTCCCGGCAGCTGCCACTTGGAACCGACCGGACCCCGGGACCCGGGATGCCGGGGCCGCTCCCGAGGCGCGCGGGGCCAGAAGTGCCCTCCCCGCTCCGGACGCCATGCTGCCCACGATGTTTCGAGGCGCTCCGGGGGTGCTGACTGCGCTCGGCTCGGGCCTGGTGGATCAGATCGCCGGTGCGGCGCTGCGCCCTCGCCGGCTTCCCGCGCAGCGGGCGGTCACCGCGACGGAGCGGCACAGTCGCCTGGTGCATCGCGAGCTCGCCGCGGACACCCTGGCCGCGCTCCTGGCACGCTGCGCCGCAGAGGAAGTCACGGTGCACGGTGCGCTCACGGCTGCCATGGCGCAGGCGTACGGAAACGTAGCGGCCGCGGGTGAATCGGGCCGGGTGACGATCGGCGCGCCGATGAACTTCCGCGACGATTTGCGGCCGCCGGTGTCGAGCGACGAGGTCGGCGCGTATGTCGCCACCGTCCCGTCGACGCCGCGTTTCGGCCCCGCCGCCGATTTCTGGCCGGTCGCGCGGTCGGTCAATCGGCAACTGCGGCGGCGCAAGCGATTCCGTCAGCATCTGGCGCAGATCGCCCTGCTGCCCGCGATCTGCCCCGCATCGCCCGCCACCAGTGCCCGCGCGGTGAAACTGGTCGATACCCGGGGCAACGGCAATATCTGCCTGTCCAATATCGGCCGCTACGACTTCCCCGACCGCGTCGGCGAATGGAGATTCTCCGGCGCGCAGTTCGTGGCCGGGATCTCCATCAGCGGGAATTTCGTGGCGAGCGTGAACACCAGCCACGACGCCTTGCACTGGAACTTCACCTATATCGAGACCGCCGTCGCCGCCGAGCGCGCCGAGCGCCTGGCCGACGAATCGCTCGCCGTGCTCTACTCCGCCCTCGGGCTGCCCCATCGATCGAACAGCGAGAAGCCGTGTCCCACACCAGCAATGCCGTCCTGATCACCGGCTGCTCGTCCGGCCTGGGCCGGGCGAGCGCACTGTGGCTGGCCGACCGGGGATTCACCGTGTTCGCCGGTGTTCGCGGCGCGGAGGCCGTCGCCGAACTCGGCCGCGCCGACGCCGGGGACCGGCTGCGGCCGGTGGAGCTCGATGTGACCTCCGAGGAGTCGATCGCGCAGGCGCACAAGGTGATCGGTGAGCAGATCGGCACGGGCGGGCTGCTCGGGCTGGTCAACAATGCGGGGATCAGCGTGTCCGCACCCCTGGAATGCGTGCCGGTCGAGGAGCTGCGGTATCAGCTGGAGGTCAACCTGATCGGGGTGGCCGCCATGATCCGCCAGTTCCTGCCGCAGTTGCGGGCCGGCAGCGGGAACGGCAGCGGCCCGTCCGGGCGCATCGTGAACGTCACCTCGGGCGTCGGCCGGGTGGCGCTGCCCTACATGACCGCTTATGCCGCAAGCCAATTCGGCAAGGAAGGGCTCTCGGATGCGCTGCGCCGGGAGCTGGCCCCGCAGCGGGTCAGCGTGTCGGTGATCGAACCGGGCGCGATCGCCACCCCGATCTGGCGCAAACAGGCCGAGACCGCGGCGCGGCTGCTCGAGAACGCGCCCGGCCCGGTCGCCGCCCTGTACCGGGACCGTTTCACCGAGTTCTCGAAGGCCAACGCCGCCACCGCGACCGGCGGCAAGACCTCGCCGGTCGATGTGGCCCGCGCCATCGAGCACGCTCTCACCGCCCGTCGCCCGCGTACCCGCTATCGCGTGGGCCGGGATGTCGCCCTCGGCAGCCTCGCCGCCCGCCTGCTGCCGGATCGCCTGCTGGACCTCGCCCTCACCAGGAGCCTGTCATGAAAGTTCTGATCATCGGAGCCGGTGTCGCCGGTCTCAGCACCGCGGCGGCCCTGCGCCGGCACGGTATCGACGCCGAAATCTTCGAAGCAGCACCGGAATTGCGATCGACCGGCACCGGGCTGGGCATTCTCAGCAATGCCACGGCCGTACTGGACGCGCTCGGTATCGACGTCACCGCCGCCGGGCTGGGGCGCACGACCGAGCAGTTCTTCATCCATGCGCCGGACGGGAAAGTGCTGCGCGCCTTGCCGTTCCGGTCCATGACCGACGAGCTGGGCTATCCCGCCGTCACCGTGGGCCGCGACGATCTGATGGCCGCCCTGCGCAATGCCATCGGCGAGACGCCGATTCACTTCGGTTCCCGCCTGTCCGGTTTCGAACAGGACGCGCACGGCATCACCGCCACCTTCGAGGACGGCCGCGTGGTCAGCGGTGACGTGCTGGTCGGCGCGGACGGCATCCGCTCGGCGGTACGCGCCCAGCACGCCGGTGCCGAACCGATCAACGAATACGGCTACGTGTGCTGGCTGGCGACCACCACGTTCAGCCATCCGCTGATCAAAGATGGGGTGGCCCGCCACTATTGGGGCCGCGGGCAACGCTTCGGCCTGATGGATATCGGCGGCGGCCGCGTCTACTGGTGGGGCACCAAGAATGTCGGTGTCGAGACCGCACGCGCCTACACCGGCGGCAAGGCCGGTATCGCCACGGCGTTCGAGGGCTGGGCGGCGGAGATCCGCGAGGCCATCGCGGTCACGCCGGAGGAGGCCATCGTGAGTGTCCCGGCGCAGGACCGGAATTTCCTGGATCGCTGGGGCACCGGCCGTTTCACCCTGGCCGGGGATGCCGCGCACGCCATGCTCACCAGCCTCAGCCAGGGCGCGGGCTCCTCCATCGAGGACGGGTATGTGCTGGCCCACCATCTGGCCACCGAACCGGATCCGGTGCGGGCGCTGCGCGCCTACGAAGCCGCGCGCCGCGACCGCACCCGCATGCTGGTCGCGGGTTCGCGCCGTTTGAGCAAGGCCGAACAGTTGCAATCGGCTCCGGCCGTGCGGGTGCGCGAAGCCGTCCTGCGCTTCACGCCGATGCCGATCATGCGGGCCCAGAACATCGCCCCGATGCGTTTCACCCTGCCCGTCACCACCGCCCTGGAGCCCCGATGACCGCGACCAAGACCGTCGAACTCGCCTGCGGGCCCATCGAATACCTCGATTCGGGCGAGGGGCCGACTCTCGTATTCCTGCACGGGGCGATGAAGGACGCGCGCGTCTGGCGCGAGGTGGTGGCGCGCCTGGAGCCGTCCTACCGCTGCATCCGCCCGACCATGCCGCTGGGCGCGCATCGGCTGCCCATGCGGCCCGACGCCGACCTGACCGTCGCCGGACTGGCGCGGCTCACCGGCGAGTTCCTCACCGCCCTGGATCTGCGCGAGGTCACGCTGATCCAAAACCATTGGGGCGCGGCGCAGGTCATGCTCGCCGAGGGGCAGGGCGAACGCCTCGAGCGCCTGGTGCTGACCGCCTGCGAAGCCTTCGACAACTATCCGCCGGGTCGTCCGGGTCGTGTGTTCGCCCGCGCCGCGCGGGTACCGGGCGCGCTGGACGTCATGGCGCTGCCCATGCGCGCCAAGTGGTTCCGCGCCCGCATGGGCGCGGCGGATGTCAGCGCCCTGCATCCGCTGCCCGCCGATCTGGCCGACGAATGGCAGTTGCGTTTCACCGACCGCGCGGTTCGCGGTGATCTGGCCAAGGTGCTGCGCGACAGCTACGACGCGGCGGAACTCGCCCGCTGGGCCAAGGCCGCCGAGTCGTTCGCGGGCCCGGTGCTGGTCGTCTGGGCCGATCGGGATCGCCTGATGCCCCGTGAGCACGGGCCGCGCCTGGCCGCGTCGTTCCCCGACAGCACTTTTCTGGAGATCTCCGGCAGCGCGACCTGCCTGCCGCTGGATCAGCCGGTCGCGCTGGCCGCCGCCATCGACGAATTTCTGCGCGCCAACCGCCTCCCGTCCTGACGCTCTCCGCACTACCGTGAATTACGCGTTCGCCGGTTCGCCGGGCCGACGAATGCGGAGTTGCCACGGAGATCGGTGTTCCGCATTTACGCTGGTGACCCGGCGTAAGCGGCATATCGGACAAATTGGAGAGGTGAGTCGGATCAACGAGCGGGAGGCGGAACTGGAACAGTGGTTTCGCGCGGAAGTCGCCGCCGCGAGACCCGGCCCCGCTCGGGCCCGACACCAGCCCCTCACCCCCGATGCGCCGTGCACCGGGGCGCAGGCCCTGGAGTTGTTCGACGCCCAGGCCACCGCGCGCCATCTGGATCTGATCGCCCGGCAGCTCGGGCGGGACGGACGCGGGTACTACAGCATCGGCTCGGCCGGGCACGAGGGCAATGCGGTGGTCGCGGCGGCGCTGCGACCCACCGATCCCGCGCTGCTGCACTATCGTTCGGCCGCGTTCTTCGTGCAGCGGACCCGGCAGGTAGGCGGCATCGACCCGATCCGGGATGTGCTGCTGGGGGTGGTGGCGGCGGCCGCGGATCCGATTTCCGGTGGGCGGCACAAGGTTTTCGGCAGTCACGCCGCGGGGGTGATTCCGCAGACCTCGACCATCGCCTCGCATCTGCCGCGAGCGGTCGGGCTGGCGTTCGCCATCGAGCGGGCGGCCGGGCTGGGCGTGGAGTCGCCCTGGCCTTCGGATGCGGTGGTGGTGTGCAGTTTCGGGGATGCCTCGGCGAATCATTCGACGGCGGCGGGGGCGATCAATACGGCGGTGCATACCGCGCATCTCGGTGTGCCCATGCCGATCCTGTTCGTGTGCGAGGACAACGGGCTCGGCATCAGCGTGCCGACGCCGCGCGCCTGGATCGAGCACGCCTACGGGTCGCGGCCCGGACTGCGCTGGTTCGACGCGGACGGTTCGGAACTCGCCGAGGCGTTGAGCACCGCCAGTCAAGCCGCCGAATGGGTTCGCACACACCGCAAACCGGCGTTCCTGCGATTGCGCACGGTGCGATTGCTCGGGCATGCGGGCTCGGATGTGGAAGCGGCGTACCGGCGGCCCGCCGAGCTGGCCGCGGACCTGCGCCGTGATCCGGTGACGCGCACCGCCGAACTGCTGATCGCGGCGGGGGTGGCGACGCCCGGCGAACTCATCCGGCGCTATGACGATATCGGGGCACGCGTGGCGGCCACCGCCGAAAGCCTGCGTGCGGAACCGAAACTCACCTCCGCGGCCGCGGTCATGGCCACGCTCGCACCGGCGCGGCCGACGGTGGTGCGCACCGACGCGCTGCGCGGCGTCGCGCCCGGCGCGGACGCCGGTGACAACAGCGAGCCGATGACGCTGGCCCAGGCCGTCAATCACACTCTGGCACAACTGCTCTCCCGTGACCGCGATGTCCTGGTCTTCGGCGAGGACGTCGGCCGCAAAGGCGGCGTGTACGGCGTCACCAAGGGTTTGCAGCAGCGATTCGGCATCCGCCGGGTCTTCGACACCCTGCTCGACGAACAGAGCGTGCTCGGCACCGCCCTCGGCGCGGCCCTGGCCGGCTTCGTCCCCATCCCCGAGATCCAATACCTCGCCTACATCCACAACGCCGAGGACCAGTTGCGCGGCGAAGCGGCCACCCTGTCGTTCTTCTCCGCCGGCCAGTACCGCAACCCCCTCGTCGTGCGCATCGCCGGCTACGGCTATCAGAAGGGCTTCGGCGGCCACTTCCACAACGACAATTCCATTGCGGCACTGCGCGATATCCCCGGCATCGTGATCGCCTCCCCCGCCCGCGCCGACGACGCCGCCGCCATGCTCCGCACCTGCGTCTCCGCCGCCCGCACCGACGGCCGCGTCTGCGTATTCCTCGAACCCATCGCCCTCTACCACACCCGAGACCTCTACCGCGCCGGCGACAACGCCTGGCTCGCAACAACATCCGGCCTGCGCCACGCCGAAATCGGCCGCGCCCGCGTCCATGGCATCGGCACCCACCTCACCATCGTCACCTTCGCCAACGGCGTCCCCATGAGCCTGCGCGTAGCCCGCCGCCTCGCCGCCCGCGGCATCCACGCCCGAGTCCTCGACCTGCGCTGGCTGTCGCCCCTCCCCCTGGAAGACCTCCTCGACAACGCCCGCGCCACCGGCCGAGTCCTCATCGCCGACGAAACCCGCCGCACCGGCGGCATCTCCGAATCCGTGATCGCCGCCCTCCTCGACGCCGGCTTCGAAGGCCGCATCGCCCGAGTAACCAGCGAAGACAGCTTCATCCCCCTCGGCCCCGCCGCCAGCACCGTCCTGCTGGACGAGGCCCGCATAGAATCCGCCGCCGACAAACTCCTGGCCGCCCCCTGAAAAGACAATGACGAGCGAGCCCGGCGATCCTGTCCAGGGGATCACCGCGCCCGCCCGCCATCAGGCGCCAGTCCGGTCGGCGCCCCGGTGCCGACGAGGGGACGACACCAGGCTTATCTACTTTCTACGTACGTAGATAGTACCTGCCCACCGACTCTCTCGTGACCCCGGTCACTCCCCGCCGGTCCGCCAGATATTCCACCCACACCGCCCCTCCATCTGCGGCACCAACTTCCCGAAGTACCGCTTCGCATCACACTCCTCCCCACACGCCCTGTGCTTGTCCCGCTCCCGCCTGGCCACCTCTAGATCCAGCACGGGCCGTTCCGGAAACTCATGACTCACATAGGTATTCACGGTCACCTCCCTGGGATGGACACCTTCCGCTCGATCAGCACCAAGTAGATATCCCGATATGGCTGATACGCAGCGACTTTGGACCATCCACAGCAATTGGTCCATTTCCCCAGTGCGTGATCCACGAAGCGCGGATAATAGCATCCAGCTACCAGACCGCCGCCGTCCAAAATTTCGGGAGCAACGCTCATGAGTGGCAGGAACCCGACCACGATTCCCGGCCGTCAGCTCGGTCGGCAACTCCGTGAAATGCGCCAGGCCAAAGGGCTTTCCATCGCGGACGCCTCCCGGCTTATCGAACGAGGAGCGGGAACGCTACAGCGACTCGAGAAGGGCGAAGCCCACAAGATCCGCCAACTCGACATCGAAGCCCTGTGCAAGCTGTACGGGGCCGAGGACAAGACCGAGACCCTCAAACTGCTCGCCCTCCAGGCCGATGAACGCACCCGACCGGTGGACGAAAAGGTCTGGTGGCAGCGATACGAAGACCTCATCCCCGACGATTTCGAGACGTATGTGAGCCTCGAATCCGCTGCCGCACGGGTCATCATGCACCAATCCGACGTGGTGCCCGGCGTCGTCCAGACCGCCGACTACGCACGCGCACTCGACCGTGTCTTCTTCGCCTCCGACACTCCGATGGAACTGGAGCAGCGCGTACAGGTTCGGATGCAACGCCAGACCGCGTTCACCCGTCGTCTCTCCCCCGTCGAAGTGGACCTCCTCATCGACGAAGCTGTCATCCGGCGGGTCGCAGGCAATGCTCTCGTCATGGCCGCGCAGCTCCGAAAACTGGCCGACACCAATCCGAATGTCCGCGTCCGCATCGTGCCCTTCAGTGCCGGCTTTCCACTCGGCATCGCTCCTGGGCCATTCGTAATCCTGCACTTCCCAACAGATCTCAGCACCGGGCAACCCGTGGAGCCGACAACGGTCTACGTCGAAACCTACGGTTCACGCCTCTACTACGACAGCGGGGAGATGGTCGACCGATATCTCCAAGCCCATCAGGCTCTTGCCCGGGTAGCGTTGTCTGTGGCAGACAGTAAACATCTGCTGAGGCAGGTAGCGAAGGAGTTCGAATCGTGAGCGAGTTGAGCGAAGCACGCTGGTTCAAAAGCAGCCGCAGCGGCGGCGGCGAAGCCTGCGTCGAAGCCGCCCACCTGAACGAAGGCAAGGTCGCGGTCCGCGATTCGAAGCTCGGAAACACCAGCCCCGTACTGGTTTTCACCCCGGCGGCGTGGGACAGCTTCGTATCCTCGGTCGGCGCGGGCACATTCGACGCACCGTAGGGTCAGACTCAGTACCGGTCGACCCCGAACCCGGTGTCGTCCAGAAATTCGTGTATCCGGCAGAAGGTCTTCCCCGACCCCGTCACGAACCGCCCACAACGGTTTCCGAACACCGTCCGAGCAGGACAAGTCCGAGGAACCGATGACCGTGTCGCCATCGGAAACGCCAACCCGGCAGCCCGCACCGGAGCAGCCGGCCGCGCCGCCAATTCGAACGGCCCACTGCCATCGGCACCGATGAGCCCAAGATCCACCGCCCGCTCCCGCGTCGGAAGCTTGGCATCGATCGTCACCACATGCCCAAAATTCGAAGCCACATACACATCACTCACCCCCAGCCCACGCAGCACCGGCCGCCGCCCCCGCCCCCGCGCCAGATCAACAACCAACGCCACGATCAAATACTCCGCACGAGCCAACGTGACATAGGCCGTCTCCCCCAACACCATCGGAAAGATAACCCCGTCACTCCCATCGGAGACCCGCCCACTCGCCATAAACCGCTGAAATGTCAGAAACACCGGCGTCCCCGCAGCCGACCCCGCATGCCGCACAACAATATCCACCTCGGTCGTAGGCTCATTCCCACCCCGCAGGTCATGCCGCTCCGGCACCCACCCCGTCTCCCCCGCCTGCTGCTGCCCCGGCCAATACCGCTCCACCGCCCGATCAAAAGCCTTCTCCGCCATCAACTGCCCAACAACCTGCCCCACCCAGAGCAGCGCCGCCCCGCCCCCGAAGTCGCCCATACCGAATCCCCCAATCGATTCCCGATTCTTACAATCACCGTCTCCAATGTCATCGCGCCGAGCCCCGAGAACGCATCGCCCGTTCCAGCGATGATCGATGCCGTGACCTATGCCCGGGAACTCTCAAAGGTGTCGTGGTTGTCGGCCGTTGCAGACGCCCACTCCCGTTTGGCAGTATGACCCCGGTATGCCTCATCTATCCGAAATTGCTCGTGACAGTCTCGACGGACTGTCTGTAGGGGACGCACTCGGCGCCCAATTCTTCGTGCCCGGCAATTCGATTCCCGACCTTCTCGCCGGCCGTCCACCCGCTGGTCCGTGGCCTTGGACCGACGACACCGAAATGGCTTGCTCGGTGCACACCGAGATCCGCACCCGCGGCCGGATAGATCGCGACGCACTCGCGGCCGCGTTCGCCGACCGCTGTGAGCCCTACCGTGGCTATGGCCCCGGCACAGTCGTTGTGCTGCACCAGATCCGCGACGGACGTCCCTGGAGCGAAGCAGCCGCGGACGTATTCGACGGACACGGTTCCTGGGGCAACGGCGCCGCGATGCGCGTCGCCCCACTCGGAGCCCATTTCGCCGGAAACCCGGACCAGGCCGCCACTCAAGCAGCCCTGTCCGCCGAAATCACCCACCGCCATCCCGAGGCGATCCTCGGCGCCATGGCCGTGGGCGTAGCGGCCAGCCACGCCGCAGCTGCCCGCGAAACAGGCTGCACACCAACAGAACTACTCGACGCCCTCGACCCATACCTGATCGACGGACAAACCACCGCAGGTATCCGCCGAGCCCGAAAACTGCTGGGCCACACGGTCGCCGAAGCCGCCTACGAACTCGGAAACGGTACCCGCGTCAGCGCCCAGGACACGGTCCCGTTCACCCTGTGGGTCGCCGCCACCTACCTACACGACTACCCCGCCGCGATCACCGCCTGCATCCAAGCAGGCGGAGACGCCGACACCACCGCCGCGATCGTCGGCGGCATCGTGGGCGCGCAAACCGGTATCGGGACCGGGCCGGCGTCAAAGGCATACCGCCAGAATGGCTTTCCGCCAGAGAGCCCCTCCCCCCGTGGGCAATCCTCTGAAGATGCCAACTACGACAGAACCAGTTCGCGGCCATCCTTCGTATCTCGGAGAGGCGCAGCATAATTCGATTGCGTCTCGGCCGAACTGATGTAACCGTCGCAGGGAGTAGGGATTCACTCAGGGGAGGAAATCCATGAAGTCTCGCATATTCGCAAACCTGTTGACGATCGTGGGAATAGCCTGTGCCACAGCTGTTTTGATCATACCGTCCGCCTCCGCGGCCGTCTATGTTGCGCCCGGCGTCTGGTGCGAGGGGGCCACCTGTACCAACGACAACGACGAGGCATATCTGATCTCCGCGCAGGTCAGTTGCACGACCTTCAACGACCCCGGCGCCAATCGGGCCTTCTGGACCAGAAGCTACCCAACCAGTCGGTGGGCCGACCCGCATTCCAGCGTGAGCTTCGATACCTCGTGCAGTGCGCCCGCTATCGACGCGGGGTGGTCGATCACCAGCGCAGTACCGCGCTCCCAAGTACCGACCGGTTCTGCGGGCTGACCGACGATCATCGACGCGGACGTGTATGGCTGTCAGGGCGTTTCAGGCGCATCCTGTGAAGGGGGCGAGCATGGTCGGCATGCCGGGTTCTGGCCCGCGAGGAGGAACGCATGGAAGGCGCGCCGAGTAGAACGGCGATGTTTGCGGCCATCTCGCGTGGATTGTTTCGCCTGGAGACAGCCCCGCCGTGGGTACTCGACGATGCGCTGGCCCTGGTGCTGGTCGGCCCGGTATGGCAGCAGCTGCGAGACCGGTTCGATCCGATGTTCCCCGATCGGGTCCGTCGCGAATCCCGCGCCGCTGTCTGCACCCGCACCCGGTACGCCGAGGACCGACTGACCTCCGGCGCCTTCACGCAGTACGTGATCCTCGGTGCGGGGCTTGACTCCTTCGCATGGCGCCGACCGGATCTCCTCGGCCCGCTGACCATGTTCGAAGTCGATCACCCTGCCTCCCAAGCCTGGAAGCTCGAGCGCGTCAGGGACCTCGGTCTACCGCTCAGCGACTCGCAGATATTCGTGCCCGCTGATTTCGAGGCCGGACCGGTTCAGGACGCACTGAGCCAGGCCGGGTTCGACTGGTCGCAGCCTGCGATGTTCTCCTGGACGGGCGTCGCCCCCTATCTGACCGCACTGGCGATCGAATCGGGTTTGCGCACGATCGCAGCGGCTGCCCCCGGCTCCGAGGTGGTGTTCTCCTACCGCGCCGAGGACTGCGTACTCGACGACGCGGGAACCGAATTCGCTCGTATCTACACGCCGATCGCGGCTGCTGTCGGCGAGCCGCTCCAGCCCGGCTGGCCGGCATCCGAGATCGACAGGCTGATCAGCCGATGCGGACTGAAGGTCGTGGACCATCCCGCACACGCAGACCTCCAGCAGCGATACTTCGCCGGCCGTACCGATGGCCTGCGGCCCTACACCTTCGAGACCCTGGTGACCGCACAGGTCACCTGACCGCATCGGCCCGCGCTCCCGAGGTCGACGGCCCGCTTGCTGCCTATTCTCGCGACCATGAGTGCCGACAAGACACCGAAGCAACGTTTCCTCGTATGCCATGACTACGGGATGGGTGGTCTTTGGTGGTGGGTGCAAGCGCGTTCAGCCCGTGAGGTCGCGGAGACTTTCGCTGAGACCCAGGTAATCGAGGACAGGGAGCGGTTGGCGGTTGCCCAGGAATGGGAGTTGGACGAAGTCGACATCGACGGCCTTGCAGATTCCGCGCTGAACAGCCTTCGCATCAAGCGGCTCGCTCAGAAGAATCGGGCGGGTTTCGGAATGCTGGCCGACCGCGAGGTGCTGTTCACGCGCCAGCGTTGGACCGGAGAGGACGGCGTCCCCGCCGCCGACTACCTGACCGAAATCACCAATGGCTATCGGACCCGCCAGATCGAGATACGCGATAACGGTGTGGCAATCCGGACCGGCCTCGACGACTTCCCCCTCAATCCGCCGATCGACCTGTGGGATCCAGACCTGGCAGACCGCGAGATCACGGCCGAAGAGTTCGAAAAGGCTTGGGCCGAAGCGGTTCCTACGGCGGTGGACTGAATCGATCCGAGGCCAGCTAACAAGACCCGCCGCTGTAGCCGAAGTTCACCTGATGAACGGATTGCCCCACCCGTCCAGGTGCTGGTTGTCGCGCCCCAGATCGACAGCGCGAGAACAGATCCCACCGGAAGTGCCCGGAGGTACAGCTGTCCGACCAGCGCCAGCACGCATTAGACCGTCAAAACGAACCCAGCGGTGACACCGGCGAGTGCGTCGCAGCAGTACCCGATCCAACCCAGGATCAATTCGCGAGTGCTCGCTCGAACGGCTATCGAATCGCGTAGCGTTCGGTCACTCCGTGCCCGGCCACTTCTGTTGGTGCAGCATGCTGGGCGGGCATTCATCATTCGTCCTTGGCGTTTTCGGCAGCTAGGAATCTGTCCATAACATCGGTGTCGGGATGGCCGGCTCGGCCGAGCAGGCGTTCGCTCGCGGGCGGTCAGCAGTTCGACGATCGAGGGGCCCGCCGCGGTGTATGCAGCACCCCCTCGACTGATACAACCGAACCGCCCAGCTAATTCTTCGACGGTAAGGCGGTTTTCCGCTCCGCGCACCCATCTTGCGGGCGCGACACCGATCCCGCTGGTTAATACTCTTCTGATGAATGCTTGAATCGTGTGAATGCTTGAATCGTGCGATCGAAGGACGCGGTGGGCACACGGGTGGACATACCTCAGGCTCGCAGCGCCTACAACATCCTCAAACACCTCAACTGAAACGCTCGACAATGCAGCACGGAAGGAGAAACGCATGCCGTTCGTACCCTGTCTCGGCGTGAAAGACACAGCCGTGAGCAAGGCGTTCTACGAGAAACTCGGGTTCACCGTGGACAGCCAGACCGCAACCGGGCCCGAAGACATCCACATGCTCGTGTTCGACGGCCAATTCTGCGGAATGCTCTACCGAAACGCGCAATTGGAAAACTGGCTGCCCGAACTCGCTGGTAAGCGAATCGGATTCACCGGGATGTTCTACCTCGAAGTACACGACTTCCAGGGCATGCTCGATACCTGCTCGGCCGCCACCGCCATCCTGCGCGGTCCCTCGACCGACCACACCGGCACCCGCGAGTTCTACTTCGCCGACCCCGACGGTTACATCATCGGAGTCAACGACGCCACCTCCCGCCAAAACAGCGATCTCGTAGGCGAATACACCACCTGACCGGAACTCCGCACCGAGCGGTCCCACCGCACCCTCAACCATCCGGTCACGGCCGACCAAACGCACGATGATGCCGCTGATTCCTCGTTCTGCACGACCGCGGCGGCGCGAGGGATACGCAGACCTCCGAATAGTTACGGCAGTAGCTGCGTGTGATGCGCCCAACGGGCTACTCCCACAATGACTCAGGAGGTCATCATGGGAGCATTGAACAAACTGTTGGGCGCGATATTGGGCATCCTCGGAGCCGTGCTCGGCGCGGTACTGGGCATCGTGGCGGCGCTCGTCTGGCTGGTCGGAATCATCCTGTCCGCCACCATCATCCTGGCCCCGGTCGGCATCCCCCTAGTGAAGCTCGGGAAAAGCCTCTTCTCCACCTCAGGAGACCTGATGCACCTCGGATGATCGCATCGGGCACTCGGCACGACGCAATTGACGGAGACGCCGCGCCAGCGATGGGGATGGGCGACGAACAAGGCGCAGCCGATCGTCGTCATGGGCACATGCCACGAGCGGGCTGGTGCGTGCAGGAAGGTACCGGCGCCCGTCATCCCTCACATGACATCCGAACATCCACGTATGCCGCGCAACGCCCACTGCTGGAAGATCAACCGGCCCTGCGGGTCTGACCGTCGCGGGCGCGACAAGCCAACAGGCCGAGCCGATCTGGCGCTGGCCGAACACACCAAATTGCCGATGAGCGTTAGGCGAAGCCGCACCGTGCCGAGTCATCCGCGGGGTGACCACCAGCGCCGCTTCGGCTTGCGCTCCTCCGCGAGCAAGAACTGCGCGACGATGTCCAGAAAGACCCAGATATCGCCCGTCTCGTATGTATCCGGCTCCTCGCTACCGCCCAGGAATGGGTACGGCGTGGCGATGTAGACCTGTTCGGCATCAAGCGGTCCGAGAATTCTTCGGATCTTCTCGACATGACCGGACAGCAGGATGACCGACATGAAGTAGAAATCGCGCACGATCGTGTCGACGAACGCTGCCGTGGTGGGGAACTCTCCGTAGTTCTTGCCCGCAGCGTCGTATGGGTACAACACGCCATGGTCACCGGTCGTGCGATTGGCGACAAAGACATGGCCCAGATCCGAATACCCCACAACCGTGTCGAACTGGGGAAAGTGCGGCACCCAACGAGGCATGGCTACGGCCATCGCAGTGTGTTCGATCAGTCGGAAACAGTCGTCGGTCACAGGTTATTCAAGCATGTGAGGCAATGGATTTCGATCCAGCGGACCGGAGTGGGGCGCTGTCCGGAGGAGCTTCGTCCACATCGGCGCATACCACCGGGCCGCACCCAGCGACATCCGCTCATGCCGCCTACCGTGCTGACCAAAGCGGCCGGCATAAGCCGGGCCGAAGCGCGTGCAACTGGATAGTGTTGTGCCCCATGGAGTCCGAACGAGCTGAATACATCGCCAGGCTGCCTCGTAAACGGATGGGGGCCGGGGCGCTGTTCGTCGATGAGCTGAGCCGCGTGTTGCTGGTCGAACCGACATACAAAGCCTATTGGGAACTACCGGGTGGTGTCGTTGAGGATGGAGAGTCGCCTGGCACCGCCGCTGTCCGGGAGGTCAGGGAAGAACTGGGCCTCGACGTGCCTCTCGGACGGCTGGTGGTAGTCGACTGGGTCCCGCCGGGTCTCTATCCCGATGATGGGCTGATGCTCATCTTCGACGGCGGCGAATTGGATCTCGCCCAGACATCGGCGATCGTCCTTCAGACCGAAGAGCTTCGGAGTTGGGCGTGGTGCGATGAGACCGAAGCTACCAAACGGCTGCCGGATATGATGGCTCGACGAGTCGCCGCAGCGGTCCAAGCGCGCGACGCAGGCAGAACTGTCTATCTCGAGAACGGGCTCGGAATGGCATGACGGAACCGCGCTACGCGGACCTGCCGCCGAACGCACTCACATGCCGCTTATCGCTCGGTTCGAACCAGCCAGGCCGTCGCGGCGAAAGATCAACGGGCCGTAGCTATCCGAGCCTGATCGAACACACTCAAATGCCGATGGTCGAGCCTTCAGGACAGCACGACTACGCAGGGATGTCTCCGAGTTGGTCGACCGAAACCTCACACACACCGTTGCCCGAAAGGTCCGACGCTCCTGCATGTAGCTCGATCGTGGCCTGTCGTCCGTGCTGGACCGGTTCGACGTGAAGAACGTCGCAACCTAGCCGCCAGGGAAGCGGATACCTCGGGTGCTTCGCAAAGGCGGCGGCATCAGGTCCGGAATAGCAGAAGTTCGGTCTCCGTGATGGAGTAGGTCTGTGGCGCAGAACAACACCGGCCCCGTGTCCTACCCGGCCAAACTACAGCTGACCGTGGACAGGGAGGTTGTCACCGACCACGGCGAACTTACTGAACGCCAATACCTTTGGCTGTTCGCCAAGAGACCGGGAATGTACATCGGCCGGACCTCGCTGCGGGGCGTGACCAGTTTCCTTGACGGTTATCACTACGCCGCACGCAGATACGGTGGAGCGGGCTTGAGCGGCTTCCGCGAATGGCTGATGAGCAACCATCAGGTAGGTGCGAACCTCACCTGGTGGGCCCAGATCGAGCAGATCGCGCTCCCCAGCTGGGAGTTCCTCACCGATCTGACGCCCGAGCAAGAAGCACACATCCTCGAGGTCCTGTTCGATCTGCTTGATCGGTTCCTCATCGAACGTGACAACGAGACGTCCAGTATCGACTTCATCCGGGTAAAGGATTGATCGAACGGATGGGGCGAGTCGGCCGGGCCGACATGGTGACGCCGTGGAGCAAGACAAGCCGAGACTTGATCGAGGCCATGCGCGATTATCACACGTGGGCGCGCCCGAGAGGAGCACCGATCGTTACCGGCATCTCTTTAGCTGGTTCCACTCGACGTTGATATGAAAAGCATTGCCGCACAGCGGGTAGGCACCCAAAGCAGGCCAGGCATGGGAGTAAGACGGCTGTCGGGAACTCGCACGAAAACAACGAACGAACGTCAGAGGAGGAAGCGTCGATTCGAGGTCGGGCTGGGTGCAGATCCATGCCGCATGGCGCGCTGGCCGAATCGGCCAGCGCGGGTTGAGGTTCAGGCGACAGCGATAACCAGCACGACTGCCGTCGTGATCGAGAGTAGAAGGAAGACCGCGGCTCCCAACATGTTTCGGTCGCCGGTGCGGAAGTGGGTGATGATCGCGCCGGCGAAGTAGAGCACCAGCCCGATCGCGGCGGCGATAGCGAAGGGCGGGAACCAGATTCCCCAGAGGAGACCGACCGACGCCGCGATCTGTAGGCTCCCCAGGACGGTGAGTTGGGAGGCGGTGAGATGGACCGCTTGCGCGAATCGGCGTATCCACGCGGGGCGGACGAACTTCATCACTCCGGACTGGAGCATCGCCGAAGCGAGCAGAACGGACAAGATCAGGGCTGCGATATGCATGGCGGCTACGCTAGGAATCCGATAGGTACCTTTTGGTAACCTTCGGCCGTGAGCTCCCCTGCTGGAATCATGTTCATGTCCGACTGTCCGGCGCGCACAGCGATCGAGATCGTCGCGAACAAGTGGTCCGTGGTCACCCTGTACGCACTGAAAGACGGGCCCAAGCGACACAGTGAACTTGTCGCTCTGTCCGGCGGAATTTCCCGGAAGGTGTTGACCCAAACCCTGCGCCGCCTGCAAAGCAACGGCCTCATCGAGCGCCGCCGGTATGCCGAAGCGCCCCCACGAGTGGAATACAGCCTGACCCCACTCGGACGGACGCTCCAGCAGCCGATAGCGATGCTGACAGAGTGGGCGCAGACGTACGGAGAAGCACTTCTCGACTTCCAGGAATCGATAGCCGGGAAGCAGACGCACTAGGTTGGGATCAGGCGGAAGCCGCTTCCTTGCCGCGTGCTGTGATGGCCTGATAGAGGGTGAGGAAGAACAGCACGAAACCGATCGTCAGCAGGATGTGAGCTCCACCGGACAGGTGCGACAGCAGCTCGTATTCGCCGACACCGAGGATGGTCCGGGCGCCGATGAGGGTCATGCACGCCACCATCCAGAGCACTCCGGCGTTGTAGAGGGTGAAGAACCAGCGGTAGGTGCGGGTATTGGACAGGGCGAGTTGGTGTTCGAGTACCAGGACGATCAGGAAGAACAGTGTTCCCAGCGTCAGTAGATGGGTGTGGACCACGGCGAGTTCGGTTTTGCCGGTGAATTGGTGGGTTTTGGTGAGTTCGCGGTAGAGCAGGCCTGACAGCAAGCCCAGTGTGGTGTAGCCGACGGCGGCCCAGTAGAGCTGTTTCATCGAGTCCTCGTTAGCGAAATATGTTGTGGGCGTAACGATGTCAGGCGGTCTGCGCGGCGGGTGCCGGGACGGCGAACTGCTGGGTTTCGGGCGCCGTGGTTTCGCGCAGGAGCAATAGGCCGGTGACTGCGATCAGCGCGGCGGTCAGGCCATGGACGCCGAGCGCGGTGGCCGTGGAGCCATGATGGGCCAGGACGTTGATCATGTCGCCGACCGGCGCGGCGGCGGTCATCAGCACGACCCAGCCCAGGGCGCGGCGCCGGCCGGTCACCAGCAGGACGCCCGTCCCCAGGCCCATCGCGAGTTCGCGGCAGCCTTTCACGATGAGAAAGCCGCCGCCATCGCCGGCGGGAATGTTCGGCAGTCCGAAGCCTTGGGCGGCGCTCTCGGGGGTCAGGATGAACGAGATCGCGAGGTAGAAGGTGAAGAGAACGACGGCGGTGGCCAGGACAGTATCTAGCGTCTTGCGCGACATGGTTGCACTCCTGCGAGATTGAGATCTGTTGTCCGGCAGGACTTTCAGCCCTGCCGCGGGGATATGCCCGGTCGGCTGCACGGGCAGCCGACCGGGTGTCGAATCTTCGAGTCAGCGATCGGCGGACAGCATTTCGCCGGCCGTCAGCTCGAGGGTGAGGTGATAGATCATCGGCCGCGCGGTGAGGTCGAGGCCGTCCTGCATCCGCATTGTCAGCTCACGCCATTCCGGCGTGCCGAGGGCATTGCCCAGCGCGGTGCCGCTGTCCCAGTCCCCGACATTGACGAACACCGCCTCGGCCGCTTCGCCGACGGCTTGGAACATCCGGGTTCGGCGGAAACCCGCCGCGGCCGCCATGTACTGGGCGCTATCGCGCCAGCGTTGCAGGAACAGGTCCCGCTGTGCCGCGGGGACCGACATCGTGTTGATCACGGTGACCGGGGCGTCGGTGGCAGGGACTGTCGGGTTCATGGGAACGGTGAGCTTGGCCGTAGGCGTCATATTGTCACGGTAAGTGACAATCATTTTAGATGTCAATACCGTTATCTGGCAATCATCTTGAGTTGCTAATGTGGGGTCATGATGAACCAGCCGTTGGACTCCCGCGGGGTCTTCTTGTTGTCGCAGATCGGACATCACGTGGCGTACCGGTTCACCGAGCAGCTAGCGCGGTTGGATCTGGACCCGGCTCACTTCGCGGTCCTGGGTCACCTGGCGACAGCGGATGGACGCAGTCAGCAGGAACTCGCGGACCTACTTCGCGTGCACCGCAACGCGATGGTCGGACTCGTCGACGAGCTGGAGAAGCGCGCACTTGTCACCCGACGCCCGCACCCAGTCGACCGTCGCGCGCACGCGGTCCACCTCACCGATCAAGCACGAGATGCGCTCGCGGCGATTCAATCCGAGGCCGACGCACTGGAAGCGGAAATCCTCGCACCACTCGACGAGCCCGAGCGAGCACTGCTCCTCCCACTGCTCCATCGCATCGCCGCGCACGCCGAACTCCCCGCAGGCATACATCCCGGCCTGCAACGACGGCGCCGTGCACGCCGAGAACCGCAGTGAACACAATCCGTCGATGACCGACTTCAGTACGGCGGAGTGAGCATTCCGCAAACCGGTGTGCAAGAACGCCGCTCGACCCTTGACGGCAGTGGCTGCGTGCGATGCGTTCAACGGGTTACTCCCGCAATGACTCAGGAGGTCAGCATGGGAGCATTGAACAAACTGTTGGGCGCAATATTGGGCATCCTCGGAGCCGTGCTCGGCGCGGTACTGGGCATCGTGGCGGCGCTGGTCTGGTTGATCGGAATCATCCTGTCCGCCACCATCATCCTGGCTCCGGTCGGCATCCCCCTCGTGAAGCTCGGCAAGAGCCTCTTTTCCACTTCCGGGGACCTGATGCACCTCGGATGATCGCTCTGCTCAGGTGAGGTAGACGGCCACACCGGCTGCTGCGAGACAGGCTCCGGCCAGTAGTTGCAGCGTGCGGTCGCCCAACACGATCTCTTCGGGTTCGCCGGCTTCGCCGCCATCGACGTCGACCGCGTAGCGCAGGACGGCGATCGTGAAGGGAACCATCGAGATCGCGAACCACGGGTTGTTCTGGTGATCGGCCTCGAACGCCCACAGCCCGTAGAAGACCACGACCGCGGTACCGGACAAGGTCCAGACGAAACGCAGATAGGTGGGCGTGTAGTACTGCAACGACTTGCGGATCTTCGCGCCGGTGTCGAGCGCGATCCGCAACTCGGCGTAGCGTTTGCCCGCTGCCATGAACAGCGAGCCGGAGGCCGCGATCAACAGGAACCATTGCGACAGATGAATGTTCGCCGCCACACCACCGGCGACCGTGCGCAACACGAAACCCGACGACACGACGCAGATGTCGAGCACCGCTTGATGTTTGAGCCCGAAGCAGTAGGCGAGCTGGACACCGATGTAGACCGCCATCACCGCCGCCAGTTGCCATGCGGCCACGAACGAGATCAGGATCGAGGCGCCCAGCAGCACCACCGACAGCGCGTACGCCAGATTCACCGGCACCACACCGGCGGCGATCGGCCGGAAGCGTTTGGTCGGATGCGCCCGGTCCGCCTCCACGTCGAGCGAGTCGTTGATCAGATAGATGCCCGAGGCCGCCAGGCAGAACACCGCGAAAGCGATACCGATATGGGAGTCGCGGGTGAGGTCGGACAGGACGAAGGTGTCGGTTCCCGGAATCGTGCCCGCGGCCAGCGGTGCGGCCAGCACCAGGACGTTCTTCACCCACTGGCGTGGCCGCACGGCTTTGATCAGGCCGCCGGCCAGGGTCTTGGGCGGTCCGGTTAGGACAGCGTCGTCGAGTTCGACGGTGGTCGGTTCTTCGCTCATAGCAACCTGACTGCTTCCCCCGTGGCGGTGCACGAATCTCTTTGTGCGGCTGGCACGGCCGCTTAGACGCCCCCGAGATCGTGTCGACCCCCGCAAGTCCGCCCACGACATACTCCCAGACACCCATCCGAATGTCTTCGGTCAATTCTTCGGCAAGCATTGCCAGTTCATCCAACCGGCCGTGACCTACCCTTCGATCGCAGCGGGCGCATCGACCCGAATCCCGAACGCGGTGACCGGATCTGGATGACACGCGAACTCGATCCATCGGCGGGATCGCGCACACACGGTCGTGAAGAGCCTCAGCGCAGGCTCATTTCGACTCGATCCGGCGGTCAGCAGAGCGGGGCCGCGCCGAACAGGTGGTTGCCTGGCGCGCCGGGTTCTTCGCTGGTGAAGAAGTCGGCGAAGGCTTCGTCCAGTTCGTCGAGGCTGAGGACGCCGTCGTTGTTGGTGTCGAGGCGGAGGGAGACGGCGTGGATGCCGGGGGTGTCTACGCCGAGGGCGGTGAGGAGGTGGTGGAGTTCGTCGATGTTGAGGACGGCGTCTCGGTCGTGGTCGGCGGCGGCGAGGATGGCGGCGATGGCGGGCAGGACGTGTCGGTCGTAGTCGGTGGGGTTGGTGGTGAGGCGGGCCAGGGCGTCGACGTATTGGTCACGGTCCAGGGGTGAGCGCGGGTCGGTGCCGGCTTCGCGGCAGAGGGCGGACCAGAAGCCGGCGAGGGCCTGGTGAAGTTTCGTGTAGGTGCCGCTGTCGGGTGGGCAGGCGAAGGCGGCGCAGATGCGTTCGGCGGCTTGGGCGTATTCGCGGCCGGAGACGCGCTGGTCGCCGTCGTGGTCGAAGAGGTCGAAGAAGCGGGCCAGTTTGGCTCGTACGAATTCGGAGGAGTTGGGGGACAACGGGATTCGGGTTGAAGTTCTGGTGCGTGACCTGATGATCGCGGTTTTGCGTTCCTCGGTCGCGGTCAGGTAGTCCACGGTGCTCCGGTAGCCGGCGGTGACCCGGCGTTCGAAGATCTCCAGTTGCTGCTGGACGGTGGTGTACAGGCCGGTGTCGGGGGGTTCGAGCAGATCCTCGCCGGTGGGCAGTAGATGGACCCGCACTCCGGCCGGACGCATATTGATCACCTGCCCGAGCCGGTGGCGGCGCGACACCTCGAAGACGGTTTGCCCCAATTGCCAAGGCAGGCGTGGAGATTTCAACGGTAGTTCGCGCTGGCGCAGTCGCAGGACGTAGATCTCCTTCGCGCCGAAGGAGACCGCGCGGGTGAAGGGCACGGTCTCCACCACTCCCCCGTCGATGTAGTGCTCGGCTCCGATTCGCAGGGGCTGCCACAAGCCGGGGATGCAGCTGGAGGCCAGCAGTGCCGGGACCAGGGGTCCGTAATCGAAGTATCGTGCTGTCGCGCGTTCGATCGAGGCCGCGGCGCATTGGAATGGAATCGCGAGCTGCTCGATGCGGGTGTCCGCGCCCACATGCCGTTCCAATACCTCGCGCAGCGCGTCCTGCGTGGCGAGCGCGGGCCGCAGCCGCACCAGGTTCGTGAGCAGCGAGCGCAGCGGAACACCCATGACCTTGTTGGTCAGCGCGTCATGCCAGAACTCGGTCAGGGCGTCGATGGTGTTGCCGGGTCGGTGCGCGGCCAGGATCGCGCCCTGAATCGACCCGACCGAGGTGCCGACGATGAGATCCGGGGTGACGCCGTGCTCGGCGAGCGCTCGCAGCATACCGACCTGGTAGCCGCCCAGCATGCCGCCGCCGCCCAGGACGAAGGCGGTGTGCGGTGGGTTTGTCATGACGTTCCTCATGGTGATCGCGGCTCCCGAACCGGTTCAGTGGACAGGACGAAGGGGCATCGAAAGGTCTACGGGTGGTACAGCTTCCGGGATGCGGGTGCCGCGGGCGGTCGCGATCCAGGTATCGACCTCGCGCCACTGCCCGCGCAGCCAGGCGGCGAATTCGGCGCGCTCGCGCGGCACCTCGCCGGCCGGGATATGCCACCATCCGACATGCACCCGGCCGCTGCCGATGGATGGATAGCCCAGCCCTTTGGCTCCGGTCAGATCCTCGAGCCCGGTCTGCGCGAGCACGACCACGTCCGCGGTCGGCGCGCTGGTGGCGAGCATCCAGGCGCCGGTGGGATGAACCGGCATCACATGCGGGCACTGTTCGGCTTGGACGGCCTGCGCGACTCGGCCCGCGGCGCGCAGATCGTCGATGGCTTGCCGCCAGCGCTTCACCGAATAGTTCGTTCCCTCGGGGAACAGCAGCAGCGCATCGCTGGGCAGCGCGCCGGTGGCTTGCCGCTGAAGCTGTTGCAGGGCACGGGCTTTGCCTTCTTCATCGAATCGGCAGAACACCACGCCCGAGTCCGCGTACGCCGCGCGCAGCCCCGGTGTGACGGCCGCGCACCGTTTGGCGATGGTGTAGGTGTCCCGGCCCAGATCCCGCGCGATGAGATGCGCCATCAGCGCGCTGTTGAACATTCCGGCGTGCCGGGCCAGCACGATCACCGGCCGATCGGGCGAAATACGCGGTGGTGGAGCACAATCGAGCTCGATCCCGGCTATCGCGAACCCCCACCCGTAGAACCGGCGGTTCAGCGCGGCGAGGCGGTCACACCCACCCTGTCGCCCGGTTCGGCGCACCTCCGCCGCGGACCGGCCGTCGACCTCGTACACGAGCAGAAACGCGGCGCCGAGTAACAGCAGGCGAACCCTGTTTCGCAGTGCCTCCGACAGGCCCGGCAGCAGCAGCGTCAACCGGGTGAGCAGCAGCAGGGGCGCACCGGCTGCCAGCAGGATTCCGCCGAGGACGGCGGTCGGTAGTGGACTCTTCATCGGAACCGCCCGAACAGCCACGCGCCCGGTTTATCCGGGGCCGGGTCCAGGCAGAACTCTCGGATGGCCGTGATGAGCTCGTCGGTGCTGATGGTGCCGGAGCCGTCGAGGTCGAGCCGGTCGAACAGGACGCTCGCCTCGGCGGGAGTGTGTTCGCAGCCGACGAGCAGCTCGATCAGTTCCTCTCGGTCCAGCACCCCGTTGCGGTCGGCGTCGGCCAGATCGATGACCGCTTGCGCCAGCGGGGCGATATCCCGATCGAATCCCTCATTGTCCCAGTGGTTTTCGAGCCAGTCCAGAAACTCGGTGACCGTGATGCGCCCGTCCCCGTCGGCATCCGCCCGCTGCGCCATCGATCGCCAGAGTGCCCGGTATCCCGAACGCACGGCCAGGGCGCGGGGCGAGCCGGGGGCTTCGTCGAACGCCTGAACCAACCGCAAGCCGAACGCCTCGTAGTCGTCTGCGGTCAAGTACCCGTCGCCGGTGATATCGAGCAGCCCGAATCCGTGTCTGGCACTGAGTGATTCGGCTATCGGCGGCGCGGCCATGCGTTCGCCGACCCAGGCCAGCATCTCCGGCACCGCGCACAGCATGCCCGAATGGTCGACTCCGGTGCAGGTGGTCAGATGGATATCGGTTCCCGCCCTGCGTATTTCGTCGGCGAAGCGGGTGACGACCACCATGGGCAGCACATCGTCATGTGTGCTCGCGGCGAGCAGTACCGGCCGATCGAATCGGGCCGAGGGCACCCGGCAGGCGTGCAGCATTTCCTCGACGCCGGGGCGTGCACTCAGTCCGGTGGTGCCGATGTCCTGGTTGGTCAGCAATGTGACCGCGTAGTGGATATCGCGCACCGGCGCGTGCTCGGCGAACTCGATCAGCCGCCGGCCCAGACCGGTCATGAACTCGTGGGTGTCCAGTCCGCGTGTGGTGCGCAGTCCGGCGAGCAGATACGGCAGGAACAGGGTGACGCCGGCGCCGTCCTCGGCCGTTTGCAGGTCGATGATCGTCGGGACCTCGACCGGCGGAGCCAGTGCCACCGTGCCCCGGAAATCGAGGTCCGGGGCGTATTTCGTGGCCATCAACCCGGTGAACAGTGCGGCATGGCCGCCCTGGGAGAAGCCGACCGCCGCCCAGCGAGGACTCAGCGGATGGCCGAGCTGATGCGCGGCGCGAACGATATCGACCACATCGTCGGCCGCGGCCTCACCGTTGAAATATGGATGCGGTCCGGGCGAAGCCAGCCCCTCGTAGTCGGTGACGGTCACGACGTATCCGGCGTCGAGCCACATCCCCACATGCCGGCTCTCCGGTCGCGACAATCCGGCCACCGACGGCGCGGTCCGGTCGGACAGCCCGGTCGTGCCGTGCGCGTAACTGATCACCGGCCATCCACCGGCGGGCGGCTCGCCCGCGGGCACGAACACCGACCCGGAGACGATCCGGCCCGACCCGTCATAACCGATGCCCTGATACCAGACGCGATAACCGGCCACCGCATGTGCGGGCCAGAACGAAACCGGGAGCTCTTCACTGCGAACCAGAGTGCCGGCCGATTGCAATACCGTTTCCCGCAACACATTTCCCGCAGTGATCATCGTCCGCTCCGTTTCCGTAACCGATTGTGTCGATGCCGAATTGCGGTAACGCGATCTCGAAGACGAATAGCAGGGTGCGGCAGTGTCACCACTGGGCGCGCGCCCAGGATCGTCGGCCTAGAAACCCACCAGCGGAATCTGTGGTTGCCCGACAAAGCCGCCGATCAACTTGCCGCCACCCGCATCGACCACCGCACAAACGATGGCGGGATCGGCCGCCCACCACCGCTCGGAATTGGGGTAGATCGCGGACCAGGTCACTCGGTAGAAGCGGTTGTACACCAGTCGCGGCACAGGGTCCGAGCAGGCGGTCCACGCCCGGCTCAGTATTTCGGCCTCACCCGGCCACGGCTCGCCGTTGTAATCGATTCTCACGACAACCTCGGCATCGTGCGGGACGACGCAGGGCACCAACGACGGCCACCCCGAATTGATACCGATGTCGGCCACCGTAAAGCCGTTGGCACAATCACCCGGTTGCAGCGAGAACCAGGAGATCCGGTCCGCATGCGCTGCTACGGAGGCGTCGCTCAGAATCAACACCGCACACACCACTGATACGAACCCCCCGCGCCGAATGCCGGCACGGACTGTTCCACGACCCTTGCGCATGCGTGCCCCTTGTCGAAGGAGGAGACATTGCGTACAGACCGACTGGTACTTTACTGCACTCACGGGCGTCAGCAGTGGATTACCGATCCCGCGCCCAGCGTCCGACCTTCAACGGAAAGACGACACGAAGGCATTCGGGATATCCATCTGTCGAGCGCCCTCATTCGCCGACGGTCCAACCCGGGTCGACACCGAGAAGGCGACCGAGATTACTTGCGGCACAACACGGTAATCGGCCGCTGAAGTACAGTGCCGCAGTGGCTGTCACCGTGGAAACAATGACCGAAGTCGACGACGAGATCGTCGAGGCATTCGACCGGCTGCTCCCCCAGCTGTCGCAAACCGCCGAGCGGCTGGATCGAGAAGCTCTGGCACGGTTGGCCGCCGCGGAATCGACCATTGTTCTGGTCGCGCGCAGTGGTGGACAGATCGTCGGCACCTTGAGCTTGGTGATGTTCCCGATTCCCTCCGGGCTTCGAGCACGGGTCGAAGACGTGGTCGTGGATGACTCGGCTCGCGGGCAAGGCATCGGCGAGGCGTTGATCGAAGAAGCAAAAGCCCGCGCCACCGCCGTCGGCGCGCGAACACTCGATTTGACCTCGCGAGCATCCAGGACCGCAGCCAACCGCCTCTACGAGCGCCTCGGATTCCAGGCCCGCGAATCCCGCGTCTATCGCTTCGATCCAGCCGGCTGACCCACGTTCGGCATCCGATGATGCTGAGCGGGTGTCTGGGCTAGCGTGGTTCACACAGCGACCACGACCGATGACTCGATGACGAGGCGGGCAGCGGAATGTCTCAGGTTTTTCTGACCATGGCGATGTCACTCGACGGGTTCATTACCGGGCCGGATGACAATGCCGAGAATCCGGCGGGGACGGGTGGGATGCGGTTGATGGACTGGCTCGGGGGCGGCGCTGAATCGGGGGCGGAAGGGCCGGAGGCGTTCCGGCCCAAGTACACCCATAGCCGGAGGGTGTTCGACGAGGCGATGGGGACCGGTGCGGTGATCGCGGGGAAGCGGACTGGTGAGTTCGCTGGTTACTGGGGCGGGGATCATCACAATGGGGTGCCGATATTTGTGCCGACGCACGAGGCGCCGGACGAAAACCCGTATGAGCGGGTGCATTTCGTCACCGACGGTATTGCTTCGTGTGTGGAGCGGGCCAAGGCGGCCGCCGGGGGGCGGGATGTGATGATGCATGGCGCGTATACCGGTCAGCAGGCGTTGAAGGCCGGGGTTTTGGATCTGATCGATATTCAGCTTCGGCCGGTGCTGCTCGGTCGGGGGCGGCCGCTCTTCGACGGGCTTGCGCCCGAGCACATCGAGCTCGAGCTGGTGCGCACGCTCGAGGATCCGGGGGTTCTGCATTTGCGCTATCGGGTCCGTAAATAGCGTCGGGCTGACGCCCATGCCCGGAAGTGGCCGAATGTGAAGGCGACTCTGAGGGTTTGGACTGAAAGCGCGCTGCGGGTCGATTCGTGGAGGTTCTCGGCGGATTCCATCGGTACCGTCGAGGTTCGTGCGGTTGCCGGCGGTCTCTGGACCGGGTCGCACGAGGACAGCATTCGACCTGAAGGATAAGCATTTGAAGCTCCGTCGAAGTGGACGTATCGCCATCGCGGCACTGGCCACTGTGACCGCATTCGGTCTTTCGGCATGTGGCAGCGGTGAGAAGACGGCCAAGCCGGTCAAGGCGTCGGCTACGAAAACAGCTGCCGCACAAGCCTATCCGGCCACTCCCAGCACTGCCGATCTGAACAGTGCGATGCAGAAGGTGCTCGATCCGAGCGTTCCGGACGCCGAGAAGCTGGACTTGATGCAGGGTATGCAGGCCGATCCGAACCTGCCTTCGCGCATCATCGACGCCTACAAGCAGAACAACGCTTCGATCGTCGTCACCAATGTCACCGATCTCGGTAACGGCACCCTCACCGCCGACGCGCAGGCGGCGATCAACGGGGGCGCGGCACAGCAGGCGGTCGTGCCGTTCATCGCCGAAGACGGTAAGTGGAAGGTTCAGAAGGAGTGGATCTGCAACCTGCTGTCGCTCGGCAACCAGACCTCGCCGGCATGTAGCTGAGCCTGTCGCGTCGGTGGCGGTTCGGATGCCCGCACCGCGGGCTGAAGGTTGGCGTTCCGGGCGAGCGCCGTGGCGTTTGAGTCGCGTGGACCGGCGGTGCGCGATGTTGCATCCGGTATGACGACGATATCGACGACCGGCGCTGCGGGGCCGGAGCTTTCGCGCCGCGCCGCTCGGCCCGCCCTGCTGAGCATGTTTCTGGGCAGCTTCACACTGGTGACCGCGGAGTTCCTGCCGCCGGGGGTGCTGACCGCACTCGCGCACGACCTGCGGGCCCAGGAGGGGGTGGTGGGGTTGTCGGTCAGCGCCACGGCGCTGACCGCATTGTTTGCCGCGCTGGCTTTGGGATCACTGTTCCCCACCGTGGATCGCCGGACATTACTGGTCGCGTTGTCGATTGCGGCGGCGGTGTCGAATGTTGTCGTGGCGGTTGCGCCCAACATCGTGCTGCTGCTCGTCGCGCGGTTGCTGCTCGGGGTGGCCGTGGGCGGGTTCTGGTCGATGGCGCTGGCGATCGCCGCACAGCTGGTGGTGGCCGAGCGCCTCGGGAAGGCGATGATGATCGTCAATGCGGGCACGACCGTCGCCACGGTGGCCGGGGTGCCGTTGGGGGTGCTGCTCAGCACGTATGCCGGCTGGCGCACGACATTCGTTGTCACAGCGGCGCTCACGGTGGTGACGGCGGTCGCGGTACGGATGGCGTTGCCGCCGATCGCGCCGAGCGAAGGCGTCGGATTCGGGGCGCTCGGTGCCGCGCTGCGAGCGCCGGGCGTAGCGCTCGGGCTGATCGGGGTGATCGCGATCGCCGGCGGGCATTTCGCGGGATACACCTACGTCCGCCCGGCCCTGGACGAACTGCTGCACGCCGGTGCGACGATGGTCCCGATACTGCTGGCGCTGTTCGGGATCGGCGGGCTGGTCGGGAATTTCGTGCTCGGATCGCTGGCCGACCGCCGGCTCGGAGTGCTGCTGGTGGCGGTGCCCGCGGCAATCGGGGTTTCGCTGTTGATAATCATTGCGGCAGAACCGGTTCCGGCGCTGGGCTACCTGGCCGTGCTCGTCTGGGGCGGCGCGTTCGGCGGCATGCTCAATCTCGTGCAGGTGTGGATATCGCGGATGCTGCCCGATCGCATCGAGGCGGGCGGCGGGTTGATCGTCGGCGGCTTCCAGCTGGCGATCATTCTGGGGTCGGCGGTCGGCGGGCGCGGCGTGGACGGCGTCGGGCTGACCGCCACCTACGGGATCGCCGCGCTGGCAGCGATTCTCGGCGGCGTACTGATGCGGGTCGCGCTCACTCGGGCGCCGCGCTAGCCGAGGACTCGCGGGCCACTCGCCGCCATTGTGACGGCGTGTGGCCCGTATGCCGGCGGAAGGCGCGCCCGAACGCGGTCTCGGACCGATACCCCAGACGCCGGGCGACGGTCGCGACCGATGCGTCATCCTCGGCCAGAAAACGTTGTGCCCGTTCAACTCTCAACTTGGTCAGATACCGGCCCGGCGTCAGCCCCGTCACCTCCTGGAACCGTGCGGCGAACCCCGACCGCGAGGCCAGCGCGAGCCGCGCCAGCGCCTCGACACTCCATTCCCGCCCGGGTTCGGCGTGCATGGCGGCCACCGCCTGCGCTATCCCCGGCTCGTTCACCTTCAGCAGCCAGCGCGGCGGCGCGCATCCGCGGGCATGCCAGGATTCGATCGCCATCGAGGTGATCAGCGTGGTGACCCGATCCCCTTGCACGCCGAAGGGATCGGGGCACTGCTCGACCAGGTGGCGCATCATCGTCGCCGCGAGCGGCTTGTGCTCGGCGAAATCGGTCAGCAGCAGCCGCTGCGGCAACGCGGCCAGGACAGTGCCGCTGCCGACCGGATCGAGCCGCACCCGCAACACGCGCCCCGGCGCCAGCGCATTGATCGCGAACCGGTCCGCACCGGGAACGAACAAGAAGTCACCGCTGGCCAAATCGTCTGTCACGCTGAGCCCTTCGACGCGGAACAGACCATCGACCACGATCAGAGCGGTGGGTTCGGCCATGAACTCGAACTCTCCCGCGTCCAGCGTGAACTCGTCCCGCCCCGCGAACCGCCACTGCACGCCGGCCAGTACATCCTCGAGGCTCCGCACTCCTCCGACCTGCGTCACTGTGCACTCCTCGTATGGAACTCGGCCGCGATTCACGCTACCGGTAAGCCGAAAGTTGGGATCGGTAGGTGGGGCGCGAAACATTTACTTACCGCATGACATCTTCTCAAATGCCTTCGAACCAGCCGCAGTCCACCGGTACGGACAAGAAAACCGGTGCGATCCTGTCCTATGCGCTGGGGTGGGTCACCGGAATCATCTTCCTGTTCGTGGGCAAGAACGATCCCGACGTGAAATTCCATGCCTCGCAATCGATCGTCTTCTTCGGTGCGGTCTCGGTGGTCAACATCGCGCTGAGCGTCCTCGGCTCGCTGCTCGGAGCCCTGGGGATCGTTTTCAGCCTCGCCGGACTCGCGCTCGGGGTGCTCACGCTCGTCGTGTGGATCATGGCGATGGTGCAGGCCAACAACACCGGGGGCGTGCGGGCGGAGCTTCCCATCGTCGGCAAATTCGTCGCCCCCTACGCCGATCGGCTGGCGGCCTCGGTCGAGTAGCGGCGGAACACTCCGGAGATCAACGGCCCGAGCTCGGCTCGGGCCGTTGGCATTCCTTGTTCAAGCGAGATACAGGGTTCCGATACCGGCCACGACCGCGACCGTGGCGGCTACGCGGGCGAAGCCGAAACGCTCGCCGAAGACCAGTGTGCCGATGAGCGCGCCGACGATGATGCTCGATTCGCGCAAGGCCGCGATATCGGCCAGGGCGCCGCGGGTTTGGGCCCACAGGATCAGGCCGTAGGCGGCGAAGCTGAGGGCGCCGCCGAGCAGTCCGAGGTGCCAGACCGGGCGCAGGTCCGACCAGAGTGCGCCGCGGCGGCGGGCCAGGGCATACAGGGGCACCGCCAGACCCTCGAGCAGCAGCAGCCAGCCGATATAGCCCAGGACACTGCCGGATTCGCGCACGCCGATGCCGTCGACCGTGGTGTAGGCGGCGATCATGGTTCCGGTCAGCAGGGCCGCACCGACCGCGCCGCGTGGGGTCGAGGACTTGCGCCGGCCCCAGAACACCAGGCAGGCCAGGCCGAGCGAGATGAGCAGGACCCCCGCGATCTGGCCGCCACGCGGAGTCTCGTGGAAGAGCAGGGCCGCCGCCACGGTGACCACCAGGGGTGAGGTTCCGCGTGCGAGCGGGTAGGTCTGGCTCAGGTCGCCGAGCCGGTAGGAGGCGATCAGCAGGGAGTTGTAGGCGATGTGCAACACCACCGAGGTACCCAGGTAGATCCAGGAGCGCGGGCCGGGTGCGGCCGCCCACAGCACCAAGGGGATCGCGCACAGCGACCCGCCGGTGTTCACCAGTGTGATCGACACCAGCTTGTCGGGAACCCAGTGCGCGATCGCGTTCCACGCCGCATGCCCGCATGCCGCGACCAAGGTGGCGAGCAGGACCAGTACGGGGATGCGAGGTGAAACACTCGGTGCGGCAACGCTTTGCGTCGCGGAGAACAGGACATCGACCATGGCGCGGTACTCTCTGTCATCCGGCCCGTCGTGCGGGCAGGCGAATGGGAGTACTCCAGGCTTTTGTCCCTTCATATGACGGCCGCATCCGGTTGGATCCGGTCGTGGCGTCGCTCGGACCAGCCCTCACAGACCTGATTGTGTGCACTGCCGGCGGTCTGCTCGCGGAACCCTAGACGCGTTCACGTTCCCCCGGACGCTATCACCGGTTCCGGTGGGCGAGCACATTGACAACCGTCCCGCCGGGGTCCTCGACGAAGAACCGGCGCACGCCCCAGGGTTCGTCGGTGAGCGGGTAGACGATCTTCGCCCCGCGCCGCAGCGCCTCGCCGTAGGCCGCGTCCACCGCCGCCGGTTCACCGAGATCGATGCCGAATCGCGGTGTGGGAGTCTCGGTTCCGGGCGCGAGCACGATCACCTGCGCGGCCGGGTTACCGGGCGCGCACAGCCCGAGCACGGGACTTTCCATGGCGACCTCGAGCCCGAAGACACCGGAGTAGAACTCGGTGAAAGCCGCCGGGTCGTCACCATCGATATAGGGGTGGATGCGTTCGATCATGTGTTGATCTTCGCCGCTGACAGTCCGGGATCGCTTGTACGAATCGGAACAGTTTCCACCGGATGATGCTCGCAGCGGCCGTGCCCCGAAGGCCGGGGGCCTCGAGTATCGGGGCTGCCGGAGCCGGGGCGGACCTTGAATACTGGCTCGCGCCAGATTCGAGAAGACTTGGAGTCATCATGAATTCGAAGAAGATCGTCGGCGCATTCGCCGTGACGGCCGCATTGTGCACGCCGCTGGCCGGGCCCGCCCAGGCAGCTCCGGTCGGCGAGTTGCAGGCCGTCGATTCCGGCATTCCCATGGGCTCGGCCGATTCGGCGTCCGGGATCCTCGGCCCGAGCAGCGGATCGGCCTACCAGAGCCTGAACCACCTGGTCTGCATCCTGTTCCACACCAGCCTGAACGGATCGGTGGGCATCCCGGTCTGCTGACCGATCACGCGGCGTCGGGCTTTCAGAGCGGGAAGAGCTCCAGGTCCACCCCGGCATATCGGCCACCAGCGCCATGCGTGATCGGCTGGGATCGCCGGTGAAATCCGTGATCAGTGTCGCGCCGGACCGGGTGGGGCCGAACACCTGACAGTTGGTGTGGCTGTGGCCGCTGTTCGTTTCCTCTACGCGCCGTTCGTTCGACGGAACCTGTGAGCGCCGACGGCGTTGCCGGTATTCGAGTACGGTTTACTGGTTCCGAATGGTGTTGGGGCGCAGAACGCTAGGGGCCTTCATGTCGGCGCTGGGACGACCGGGCTGGGTGCTCGCGGGACGCTATCGGTTGATCGAGAAGCTGGGCAGTGGGGGGTTCGGGACCGTTTGGAAGGCGCGGGACGAGCGGTCGCGGATCGATGTGGCGGTGAAGGAAGTGCTGCTGCCGCAGGTGGAGTCGGCGGCCGAGCATGCCGAGCGGGTCGCGCGCGCCGAGCGGGAGGCGCGGAATGCGGCGCGGCTGCGCGATCATCCGAATATCGTCGAGGTGCTGGATGTGGTCACCGATGGCGTGACGCCGTGGATCGTGATGCGGCTGGTGTCGGGGCGGTCGTTGAAGCAGCGCATCGACAGCGACGGGCCGGTCGGTATTGCGGAGGTCACCAAGGTCGCCGCGGCGATGCTGCGGGCGCTGCGGGCCGCCCACGAGGCCGGGGTGGTACATCGTGATGTGAAGCCGGGCAATATTCTGCTCGCCGATGACGGCGAGGTGCTGCTGACCGATTTCGGGACCGCCCGCCATCACTCCGATCGCACGCTGACCGCCAAGCAGACGCTGATCGGTTCGTTCGAATACATGGCGCCCGAACGGATCGACGGCGACGATACGCCGGCGGGTGATCTGTACTCGCTCGGTGTGACGCTCTACCACGCGGTGGAGGGGGTGTCCCCGTTCCGCCGGGACACCATTCACGGGACCATGAAAGCGGTGATGTTCGCCGCGGCTCCCCCGCCCGCGCACGCCGGGCATCTCGGGCGGCTGCTCACCGGGCTGATGGAAAAGCAGCCCGAGCAGCGCCCTTCCATCTCGGAGGCGATGATCATGCTGACGGGCCGCACACCGTCGGCGTCGGCCCCCAAACCCCAAGTCCCCGGCGGCAATTCACGCTCAGCGGAATCCGGCCGCCGCCGCGGCGAGGTCGGCCACCTGCTGGCGCGGGCCCGCGATCACCAGCAGCGCGGTGATATCGGCGAGGCCGAACGACTACTACGCCAAGCCGCAGCGACGAAAGACGCTCTCGCCATGTCCTTCCTGGCGCGACTGCTCGAAAAACGGGGCGCTCGTGCCGAAGCCGAACGCTGGTACCGGCAAGCCGCCGAACGCGGTGAAACACTCTCCATGCTCACCCTCGGCCATATGTGCATGAAGGCCGGTGACCTCAACCAAGCCGCCTACTGGTACCGCCGCTACGTCGATCACGGCCACATCCTCGGAAAAGTCCACCTGGCAACGGTTCACGAGGCCCGCGGTGAGGACGAACGCGCCGAACTGCTCTACCGCGAGGTGGAGCAAGACGGTGACGTGGTCGCGTTGAAAGCCCTCGGCGACCGATGGGATGCCCTCGGCCGCACCGACTCGGCCAAACGCGTGTACCGCAAATCCGCTCGCGCCGGCTACGCACCCGCCAAGGCAGCCCTGGAGAGCCTGGCCGCCCGCCGCCCCACGCTGTGAACCTTGGGCGGTGCAGCGGCTTCGATCACACGGGCGGCATCAAGTCGCTCGCGCTGACGGTGTAGGTCAGCTCTGGATAGACGAAATCCGTTTCGTTGTTCTCGCGCCGCCGCAGTTGATAGAACTCGCGCTGTTGATCATCGTCGGCCAAGGTCAGGCGCGCGCCCCCGGGCAGGTACGGGTGGCCCTCGCGAAACCGGACGAGGGTCTTCGAAGTCCGGAAAGTGACGCCCAGCCACCGGTTGTCGGCTGCCTGGGCGGGCGTGTCCAGGACGATCTTGTGCTTGAAGAGTCGATTCGAGGCGACCGAGAATGCGACGAAACCGTTGTGGGCGAGGGGGATTTCGAACTTCTCGCCCGAGCTCTTGCGTTCGAAGATCAGCTTCCTGGGTGGGATCGGCTGCGGGTGGCGGTAGCAGGAGAAGACGGCGATGAACGACTCGCCGGCCAGATCCAGGGCTTGGTCCGAATGACCGCCCATGGTGGCGTAGGCGTTGGTGTAGCACTCGATGAGCGCATTGTCGAAGCCGATGGGCAGGTCCGCGCGCGCCTGAATCCGCTGTGCCAGCCGGTCGTGCACCGGCGCGAAGTGCTGTGCCGGGCTGGTGTACCGGGTGGTGGTGCGGACGAAGGGCACGCCTGCCGCCGCATCGCATTTGGTGAGTGTCGCGCCGCGCCTGCCTTTTCCCAGCTCCTGCCAGCGAACCGACGCGCAGAGCTCCGCGAAGAGATCCTCCTCGGTGGGCAGTGTGTACGAGGCGATCTCGTCCGGGAACCTAGGGCCGAGGCGCAACATAGTCTCCGCTGTTCATGCTGAAGTGGAATCGGTCGCCGTAGTCGATGAAGAACGAGGTCCTGTTCTCCTCGGCGTACAGCCCGCGCAGCTCATCCATCCCCTCCGGCGTGGGCGGCCCCAGCTTCACCAGCTCCCCGTCCCTCGCCAGGAAGGTTTGCCCGTCCTTGTGCACGGCCTCGGTGCTCGAACAGCGCACCACATATCCCAAACGAGTCGGCAGCAATTCGGCATCCAGCATCGAAGGCCGGATCTCGTGGGTGTACAGGCGATTGGTGGAGAGCGGCATGAAGAAGACCGAGCCGGGATACAGGGTCAGGCTGAACTGCGCCGGCAACCCTTCACGCTCCCGCACCGAATCCTTGAGGCGGAAGCGAAGACTGGTCAACCCGCTGACATTCCTCACCCCGTAATCGAAGATATCGCCGCTCAGCGGCCGCAGCTTGTCGAGTCCCTCGTAGAACGTGCAGAAAGCCATGACGCCGTTGCCCGGCATGTCCTTGGTCTTGTCGGCGTGGGCCGAGATCTTGGCCTTGGACTGCTTGTGCCCGTCCGCGGCTCCGGTGTTGTGATAGAGCTGCGCGAGAACGTGATTGAGCGGCGCCTGACCGCGAAAAACGCTGCGCGCTTCCCGATTCAGCGCCTCGACGATACTCACATCGGTCGCCCGGAACCCCTCGGTCGGCCCCGACAAATTAGTCGAACACCGCAGCAGCCGGAAATGCAGTGCCGCACCGCACCGCGTGACAGGCGTCAAATAGATCCCACTGCGATGAGCCGTCCCCGGCTTGGTCGATTCGGTCAACGACTGGAACTCGTGCTCCGCGCGAATCCGCCCGAAATAGTTGTCCCCGGGATCGAAGAAGCGCCGGTAGTACACGCCTACGCCATGCACCCGAACGGGAACTCGCCCGGGGTCGATGACCGTCCACTGTGCGCTGGAGCCCGGACGGTAACCGTGCGGCAGCTCACGAACGACGAACACCCTTGCAGCCGAACGCAACCGAAGCTCATCCATCATCGACGATTCACCACACAGGTAAACCGTCTTCTCCGCGAGATCGACCGAACCGGAAGCAAGCTCCTCCGGCATGATCACGGCTCCGAAAAAGTCCTTGACCGACTCGCTTTCCCGCACCACCGCAGACGCGACCAAGACGTTGTTCGTGTCATCGACGCAAGCTTCCGTTCCGTACATCAAGCGGTACCCGTCATTCGCAGATCTCGGTGGCGCGGCAGAACGCCGTTCGCCCATTCAACCGGACCGAGGTCAGCCCTCGAAACTGGATCGAGCTGATACCGATGAGTTTCGGGTGGCGGGTTCGTCGGTATGGCTGGATGGTTCGGATGACAGGAGAGCTGATATGACGAAGCCGATGCGGTTCGGGGTGGTTGCGCCGCTCCGGAGTGATGTGCCGGCGTGGCGGGATCAGGCGCGGCGGATCGCGGATTGTGGGTATTCGACTTTGCTGGTGGCGGATTTTCCGCAGACGCAGCCGGCGCCGGCGCCGATGTTGGCTACGGTCGCGGCGTTGACCGATTTGCGGGTGGGCACTTGGGTTTACGCGTCGCCGTTGCGGCCGGCTTGGCTGACGGCGTGGGAGGCGCATTCGCTGTCGGTGCTGACCGAGGGGCGGTTCGAGATGGGGATCGGGACCGGGCGGCCGGGGATCGAGCAGGAGTTGCTGGAGAAGGGGATGCCGGAGGTGCCGGCACCGGGGCGGCGGCTGGCGCGGATACGGGAGACCGTGACGATGTTGCGGGAGCTGGACGGGAGCGAGATGCGGACGCCGGTGACGATGGCCGTGTACGGGCCGAAGGCCAGGGCGCTGGCGGCGGAGGTCGCGGATACGGTGACGTTCGTACTGGGGGATCAATCGCGGGACGAGGTGGAGGTGCTGGCGCGGGATTTCCGCGGCGGCGAGGTCGAGCTGGCGCTGGCGGTGCCGGTGATCGGGGATACGGTCGCGCCGCATATGGCTCCGCCCGACACCGACACCGCGGCCTTGCACGCGGCGGACGCGCTGACCGCGCTGCCCGATGACCCGGCGGCCGCCATCGAGGAGATTCTGCGGCGACGCGAGGAACTCGGCTTCTCCTACTTCGTGTTCGGCGCCGCCTTCGCCGAACGGTTCGCTCCGGTCGTCGCCGAGCTCACCGGGAAATAGCCGCGGCGCTCAGCTGGGATTGGAGTAGATGCGGTGCGGGGTCACGAAAACCACGGTGCCGCGCTTCTCACGCATGGCCTGGTCGTAGCTGTCCCAATCCTGGGTCACCCCGGCGGCGGCGAAGATCTCACGGATCAGCAGCCGCTGGCGGGCGGCATCGACATCCGGGTGCGCGTCGTCGGGCCCGATCAGCTGAGCCGAACCCTCGACCGTGGTCCACTGCCAGCCGCTGCGCACGGTGAGGGCGATGGCGGGGTTGGCGCGCAGATTGGCCAGCTTGGCGGTGGCACTGGGCGATACGAACCCGACCGAATCGACGCCGGTCACCGGATGCGGCAGCACCCCGGCATTGACGACGGTGGCCTGCGGCGAGCCGTCACCCCGCACGGTCACCGCCACACTCAGCCCGTAATCCAGGGTCACCAGGTCGGAAAAAGTCTTCAAATCGGCCACGACGCTTCTCCGTATCGATCGGGAAATGGCAGGTCTCAGCACTTCGATCGATGATTCTGCGGCACCACCCGGGTCTTGCCGCAAGCCCCGGGGCCCGCTATATCTTGAAAGGGGGAAGCAAACCGGACCCGCCGGCCGCCGGCTCCCCGAGCATCGGATGAGCGGCGCTGCGGGCGTCGCGGCGATAGGCGAGCGAGAGCCGGGCCGCACCCCAGGACAGCGCTCCGATGAGAATCAGGGAGCAGGCCAGGACGATCAGGCCGGCGGCGGTGTAGAGCCAGGCGGGGCGGTCGAAGGTCCGTTCCCGTTGCAGCACAGTGACTTCGGCGACGAAGGGGCGGGTGAAGTCGGTGAGGGCGGGGACGCCGTGGGCGTCGATGGCCGGATCGTCGGGCAGGTAGACGGGCAGGGACGTCAGGGTGCGGCCGTCTTGCAGGCGCAGTACGGTTTTCCAGTCGCCGTGGGCGGGCACGGGCGTGGTGCTGGTGTAGTGACCGGGCGCGACCCGGTGAAGTTGGTCGACGACCAGCCCGCGGCCCGGGCTGGCCGAGCCGGTGCCGCCCTGCCAGCTGAGGATCTGAATCCATTCGGGGTCGGATCCGATGGTGTCGGGCGGCGATACGGTGATGTCGGCGGTGACCATGCGGCCGTCGTTCACCGGTGGGGCTTCGGTCAAATGCACTGTGGCCGTCGCGTTTTCGGGCACCTTGGTGTGCAGGCCGTTGAAGACCGCGGCGGCGGCGATCAGGACCGCGCCGATCATGATGCCCCGGCGCAGGGCCGGTCGTGGCAGCGCTTCGCCGCGCAGGACCGTGCCGAGCAGAACGCCGACGGCGCCGCTCGCCATGCCGGCGGGGATTGCCATGGCGAGCAGTTCGGGCCACATGGCGGCGGGCCAGGTATCCACGAACATCGCCGCGACCCAGAAGTTTTCGAGCAACAGACCCAGGGTGGCGGCCGCGAGGCCGGTGACCGCGCCCCACCACAGCGGCCGCCCGAGCAGCGGGAGCAGGCCCATCAGTTCGACGACCACGGCGATACCGAGGTACAGCGGGAACACATTGTGCGGCGCACCCAGTATCGGGCCGACCAGTATTGCGATGATGCCGCGCACCACCAGCGCGAAGACCGTCGCGACGAGGGCGGCGCCGCGGCCGAGGGTGTAGCGGGCCGCGACCAGGGCGATGGTGCCCGCGATCGCCATGAGCACGGGATGGAAGACGAGCCGGAACTGCGGTACCCCGAAATCGAATTCGACCTGAAAAACCGAGAGCCCGATCAGCAGGCCGCCGAAGGCGAAGGCGCGGGCGAGCCACAGCCAGATGCCGTCGGCGCGATCGGGATCGGGGCGGTCGAGACGGCCCTCGAATTCCAGCAGCAGCACCGCGACCAGAGACAGCCCGGCGCCGCCGATCAGCATGAGATGCGTTGGCCCCCAGAGGGTTACGTCTTGGCCGAACAATCGATGCCAGATGTCGTCGAGCGGGAAGCCGAGCAGCGCGTACAGACCGGCGGCGGCCATCAGCACACCACCGACCGGGGCGTACCAATTGCGGGTGATGCGGATGGCGGCCGGACCGGGCCGCTCGTCCAAGGGCAGCAGGATCGCCAGCATGCCGGCGACGAACAGGAAGAACAGCCCGATCATGATGAAGTAGTGCGCCGGATTGGCCAGCGGCCCTTCGTCACGGCCGCGCCCGATGTGCAGGCTCACATCCCAGATGAAACCGAACATGGCGGTCAGGATGGTGGTGATGAAGACGGTCAGCGGCAGCGCCACCCAGCCGGGCCGATTGGACCAGCGGCCGAGACCGTCGGCGATCCGCGCCAGCCAGCCGATGCGGCGGGTGCGGTGCAGATAGCCCACTGTCAGCACACCTGCCGCGATCACGATCGCCGAACCGGTCAGCACCGCGACCTGGTCCAATGCGGCGCCGCCGCCTTCCGAACCATCCGCGATCACCGAAATGGGAGCACTCATCGGCCGAACTTTCTGTGTAACTCAACGTCTCACTGACCGCGTTCCCACCGGACCGAGAGGTATGCCTCGGTTGTGTGATCCCACAGTCGCGCCCCCGATCAGCCCTCCGCCGCGAGCACCATCCACATTTCCGGATTGGGAACGGGAACGAAGCCGAGTTTGGCGTAGAGACCGTGCGCATCGAGGGTGGCGAGCATGATGCGTGTGAGTTTGTAGGGGGCCAGGTGATCGCGGACGGCGGTGGCCAGGCGCGAGCCCAGACCGGTGCCGCGGTGCGCGGGGTCTACGTAAACGTCACAGAGCCAGGCGAAGGTGGCCAGGTCGGTGACTACGCGGGCGTACGCGACCTGGGCGCCGGCGGGATCGTAGGCCCCGAAATTGAGCGAGCCCCGGATGGCGCGGTCCACCACCTCACGTTCTCGCCCGAGCGCCCAGTAGGCGTCCGTGGAGAGCCAGTGGTGGACCAGGGCGGCGTCGATCCGGTCGGGCGCGGTGTCGATTTCGTAGCGGTCTCCCTCGGGAACGTTCATGGCGGCGAGGGTAGTCGCCGGTCGGCGGAGCGGTTAATCACGCAGGGCGCGACCGGTTTTCGAGTCGGGGTGGGCGGCCAGTTCGCCGGGAGTGCCCTCGAACAGGATGCGGCCGCCGTGACGGCCGGGACCCGGGCCCAGGTCGATGATCCAGTCGGCGCGGCGGATGACATCGGGGTTGTGTTCGACCACGACCACGGTGTTGTCGTGCTCGACCAGGGTGCCCAGCACATCCAGCAGCGTATCGATATCGGACAGGTGCAGGCCGGTGGTGGGCTCGTCCAGAATGTAGAGGTTGTGAGCGGATTGATCGGTGAGTTCTCGCGCGATCTTCAGGCGCTGGCATTCACCGCCGGACAGGGTCGTCAAGGCTTGCCCCAGCCGCAGGTAGCCGAGCCCGACCCGGTCCACCTGATGCAGCGCCCGGGCGATGGCCGGATCCGGCAGACGTTGCGCCGCTTGGGAAATGGTGAGCTCGTCGATATCGGCGATGGTCAGGCCGTCGACGGTGTGAGCGAGAGCTTCGGGGGTGAAGCGGCGGCCGGCGCAGGTTTCACAAACCAGCTCCTGGCCTTCCATGAACGCCAGATCGGTGTAGATGACGCCCAACCCGTGACAGGCGGGGCAGCCGCCTTCGGAGTTGGCGCTGAACAGGGTGGCGCGCACACCGTTTCGGCGAGCGAACAGCTTCCGCACCGCGGTGGCGATACCGGTGTAGGTGAGCGGGGTGGAGCGCCGGTTGGTGGTCACCGGACGCTGGTCGACGATGGTGGCCGGATGCTGGGCCACCAGTTCGGCCATCAGGCTGGATTTGCCCGCGCCCGCCACACCCGTGACCGCGGTCAGCACACCCGCGGGGATGTCCACTCCGATGCCGCCCAGATTGTTGCGGGTGGCATCCACGATGCGCAGCTTGCCGCGGGCCGGGCGCGGATGGCGGGCGCGGCGACGGTGCCGCAGCGCGCGCCCGGTCAGGGTGTCGGCGCGTTGCAAATCCTCGAAGCGGCCTTGGAACACGACCTCACCGCCGCCCGCGCCCGCCGTCGGACCCAGTTCGACGATCTGGTCGGCGATGCGCATGACATCGGGATCGTGTTCGACGACCAGCACCGTATTGCCCTTGTCGCGCAGGCGATGCAGCAGTTCGGTCATGGCGCGCACATCGTGTGGGTGCAGGCCGACGGTGGGTTCGTCGAAGACGTACAGCATTTCGGTGAGGCTGTTGCCCAAGTGCCGCACCGTTTTGATGCGCTGGGATTCACCGCCGGAGAGCGTGGCGGTGGGGCGAGCCAGCGACAGATAGCCGAGCCCGATCGCGGTCAGCGCCGAAAGCCGTTCGCGCAGTGCCGAGATCACCGGTTCGACGGTGGCGTCGCGGAGCTCGGCGATGACTGCGAGCAGGTCGTCGATCTCCATCCGGGTCAGCTCGGTGATGGTGTGGCCGGCGACCCGGGCGGTGCGTGCGGCCGCGTTGAGCCGCTCCCCACCGCAATCGGGGCAGGGCTGCGCACGGGTGAATCGTTGCAGCACGGCCTGTTTACGTTCCGACAGGTGATCGGCGGTGTGCAGATAGATGCGCTCGAACCGCTCCACCACCCCCTCGTAGTCCTGCGGCGCCCGGGTGCCCAGCCGGGCCGCGGCCTCCCCGCCGTGGAACAGGGCGCGACGCTCGTCCTCGGTCCATTCGCGCAGCGGCGTATCCACATCGAAGCTGCCGATATCGGCGTACTGCCGATACCAGTACTGCCCGTTCCCGAAGCCGGGCAACAGGATCGCCCCGTCCGCCAGCGAGCGATCGGGATCCCAGATCCGATCCACATCGGTGGCCACCGTCTCCCCCAGCCCCGAACACGTCGCGCACATGCCCGCCGGATCGTTGAACGAGAAGTGGTTGGACTCACCGACATACGGCTCGCTCACGCGCGAGAACAGCAACCGCAGATAGCTGTAGGTATCGGTGATGGTGCCCACCGTGGAGCGCGCGTTGCCGCCCAGGCGCTTCTGATCGATCACCACCACCGGCGACAGTCCCTCGATGACATCCACCTCCGGGCGGCTCCAGCGCGGCAGCCGATTGCGCACGAACGGCGGATAGGTCTCGTTCACCTGATAGCCGGCCTCGGCGGCGATGGTGTCGAAAACCAGCGACGACTTGCCCGACCCGGAGACGCCGACGAACACGACGAGGCGGTTGCGCGGCACATCGATGTCGACGCCGCGCAGATTGTTGGTTCGCGCCGCCCGGATGCGTATGACCCGCTCGGGCGGGGTGTGTGGCTTGCGTGCAGTGCTCATACCTCGACGGTAGGGCCGATTGCGGCCACATCCTGACCGCGATTTCGGTCATGCTGGAGTCATGCCCGATGTCACTCGACGCATGCTGGACCTGCTCACCCAGCTCCAGACCGGCCGCCGCTGGGCCGGGGCCGAGCTGGCCGGACGGCTGGGGGTGAGCCCGCGCACGGTGCGCCGCGATGTGGAGCGGCTGCGCGACTACGGGTACCCGGTCACCACCCGGCCCGGACCCAGCGGCTTCTATCAGCTCGCCGCCGGGCGCACACTGCCGCCGCTGGTCCTCGACGATGACGAAGCGGTCGCCACCTTGGTCGCGCTCACCCTGCTCGGCTCCAGCGCGGCACCGCAGGAGGGGCATGCCGATATCGGGGTGGCCGCGGACCGGGCCTTCGGGAAGGTCGACCAGTTCCTGCCGAAACGCTTGCGCCCCAGGGTTTCCGCGCTACGGGAGACCCTGGAGGCCGCGCCGCAACCCACCCCGGTGGTCGATCCCGACGCCCTGGCCACCCTCGCGCTGGCCGCCACCCGCCACGAAATCGTCACCTTCGACTACAGCGGCGGCACCGGCGGGGTTTCGCATCGCCGCGTCGAGCCGTATCGGCAGGTGCATCTGCACCTGCGCTTGTACCTGCTGGCCTGGGATCTGGAGCGGGAGGACTGGCGCACCTTCCGGCTCGACCGCATCGGCGAGATCCGCCCCACCGCAGCATCTTTCCGGCCCCGTCCACTGCCCGACCAGTCCGGCGCCGACTATCTGCGCGCCGAACTCACCGCGCCCCGCCATCGCACCGTACTCACCGTCGCCGCACCCGCCGCACTCGTGGCCGACCGGCTCAAATTCCAGGACTGCGAGATCGAACCCCTCGCCGGCGACCGCTGCCGGGTCACCACCCGCGTCGACTCCTTCGAATGGCTGGTGCTCAATATCGCCTTCGTGGACGCCGAATTCAGTATCGACGAACCCGCCGAATTCCGTGCCCGCGCCCGTGAACTGGGTGATCGGCTGTATCGAGCGGGCTTGCCAAGACGGTAAGGGTTCCCTCAGGAAAACTTCGTAAGCTTCTACCACTGGCTACGGGAGGAGCATCGATGCGACCGGACACACCGGCGATCACGGCGAGCGAACGCGCTGGTGAACCGGGGGTGCAGCGGTGAGCGTCGCGGCTTGTCTCACGCTCTACGGCTTCGCGGTCGCGGTGCTCGCGCCCTGGTTGCTGCGCCGGGTCGGGCACGGCGGCGCGGCGCCCCGGTTCGCGGTCGCGGCCTGGTTGAGCGCGATCGGCTCCACGGTGCTGGCGTGGGCCGGGGCGTTCGCGATCCTGCTCATCGACCTGTTCACCCATCAGCTGTCCTCGGTGCCGCAACGCTTCGTCGACAGCTGCCTGATGCATCTGCACGATGCCGCGATCGGCGGTTACGGCTGGCCGATCCAAACGGGACTGCTGCTGTTGTCGGGCGCGGCCGCCACCGCCGCGCTCGTGACCGCGGCCCGGCTGATCCATGCGCTGGCCCGCGCCCGCCGCTCCACCCATGAACACGCGCGCCTGGCCCGCATGGCGGGCCGCCACCATCCGGGCCTGGATGCCGTCGTCCTCGAGGTGGACGAGCCCGCCGCGTATTACGTTGCGGGCAAACCACATACGGTCGTGGTGAGCCGGGGCGCGCTGACCGCCCTGGACGACCACCACCTCGATGCCGTGCTCGCGCACGAACGCGCCCACCTCACCGGCCGCCACCACCTCATCCTCGCCCTCACCCGGGGACTGGCGGGCGTGGCGCCTCGGCTGCGCCTGTTCACTACCGGCGCCACCGAGGTCGCTCGCCTGCTCGAGATGATCGCCGACGACGCGGCGGCCCGAATCCACGGCCGCCGCACCGTGCTCGCCGCGCTCCTGCATTTCTCCGACGCGACCAACCCGGGCCAGACGGAACCGGGCGCGGCGACCACGGGTCACGTCCCGCCCGCGCTGGCCACCCGCCTCGAACGGCTGGTGGCCCCGGCGGCGGCCCTGCGGCGCACCCGCGCCCGCGTCACCCTGATCGCCGCCGTGGCAGCCGCCACCCTCATTCCCCTGGCCTCGATTGTGTCGATCGCGGTCGGATTGGCTGTGTGCGAACCACTTCCGGTCGACTGAGGAAGCTGCCGATGCCCGGAGTGCGGGTCCGGCGACGCCGGACCCGCTCCATCACTGCTTCCGGTTCAAGGCCGGTGGCGGGTCGGATAATCCACGATTCGCCCCACAGGCAGGGTCGGCGGATCGGGTTCGACCCGGCGGTGCCGGCCCGCGCCCGCCACGACGGGGAAGCGATCGGTAGCGGGGTCGAACGAGACCCCGGCAGCACCCGAATCCGTTGCAGCCGTCGAGCGCCGGTCGAGCCCGTACAAGGCGGCAGTGGCGAGGGCGCCGATGACACACAGGCCCGCCCATACGGCCCAGTCGGCACCGGCGGCCCGGGCCGCGCCCACCACGGCACCGGTGGCGAGATTACCGATCAGAATGCCGATCCCGACAACCGTGTTGTAGAAGCCGTAATGCGTTGCTACCAGGCGGTTTCCGGAGAGCGATACCACGGTGTCCATCTCGAACGGGAAGACCGCCGCCGTGCCCACCGCCAGCAGGGCGGCGCAGAGCAGCAGCGCGCCGATCGCCACCGGCTGACCGAAAACCGTTGCTCCGGGCACGATCGCGAGCGGCAGGAACGACAGGGCGAGGATGCTCATGCCCACCACCAGGCTGCGGCCGGTCCCCCAGCGGTGGCGCAGCCACCCGGTGATGCGCAGCTGCCCGGCCACCGCCACGACTCCCGAGATGACGAAGATCGCCGAGGTCAGCGTCTGCGCATCGGCACCCGCGAGATATCGGGCTTGCAACGGCAGCGCCAGATACACCTGGAACGACAGCACATACGAGCCGATCATGGCCAGCGCGAACGCCATGAAACGGCGGTTCGCGACCACGGTGCGCCAATCCTCGAGTACCGAAGCCGTCCGGCCGGCAGTGACGGCGCGGCGGGCGGGCAACGCGTACAACTGCGCCACCGTGAGGATCGCGAACACCACCGCCGCCGCGGCCGCCGTGATGCGGAAATCCACTGCCAGCAAAGCGAGTCCGACCAATGGTCCGGCCAGGATGCCCGCCTGGTAGAAGACGTTGAAGACGGCGAACGCCTCGACGCGGCGTTCACCCGCCTCCGCCGCCAGGTAGGCGCGGACCGCCGGATTGAACAGCGCGCCGGCGAATCCCGTTGCCGCCGACGCCAGCAGCAGGCCGGGCAGGGTGTCGGCGAAGATCAGCAGCGCGAAACCGCCGGTACGCAACAGGCAGCCGGCCACGATGAGCGGTTTGTAACCCAGCCGGTCGGCGAGGGTGCCGCCGAGCAGGAACATGCCCTGCTGCGAGAAATTGCGTACCCCGAGCACCAGCCCGACCGCCCAGGCGGCCAAACCCAGTGGACCCGAGAGGTATCCGGCCAGGTAGGGCATCAACATGTAGAAACCCAGGTTGATGCCGAACTGGTTGATCATCAGCAGCCGCGCGACGGGGTCGAAACCCCGGAACCGCGCCCAGACGCTCACGAGGCGGCCGCGCTGGGATCGACGACGGTGGTGCAGCGCGTCCAGCGGCTCACCTGCCGGGCACCGGGGTGGTCGATGATGTCCGGTTCGGTGGGCGCGGCCGCGGCGAGCAATCCGTGTTCGGCGCAGTACGCGTCGTTGTAGACGGTGTCGAAATAGCGGTGCGGCCCATCGGGAAAGACCGCCGCGATCCGGGTTCCGGGCGCATGCGTGCGCGCCGCCCAACCGGCGACCAGCGCTACCGCTCCCACGCTCCAGCCGCCACTGGCGTGGTAGTTGGCCGCCAGTGCGCGGCAGGCCCACACCGCTTCGGCCGGTGCGACCCAATGCACTTCGGAGAACGCGGCGTAATCCACATTGCGCGGATAGATGCTCGATCCCAGCCCGCGCATCAGCCGGGTGCCCGCTCGCTGGCCGAAGATGGTGGAGGCCACCGTATCCACGCCGATGAGCTTCAGGCCGGGCTCGAAATCACGCAGCACCCGCGCCACCCCCGCCGAATGCCCGCCGGTGCCGACCGCGCAGACCAGCACATCCACTCCGCCCAGTTGCGAAATCAGTTCCAGGGCAAGAGATTCGTAACCCTCGACATTGTCCGGATTGCTGTACTGGTCGGGGCACCAGGCATCCGATTCGGCGGCCAGCAACTCGGCCACCCGATCCCGGCGCGCCTGCTGCCAGCCGCCCTCGGGATGCGGCTGCCGGACCAGATCCACCCGGGCACCGTAGGCGGCGAGCATGCGCGCGACGATCGGTTCCAGGCCCGGATCGGTCACCACCGTCACCGGATGGCGATACACCAGCCCGGCCAGTGCGAGCCCCAAACCCAATGTGCCGCTGGTGGATTCCACGATCCGCGCACCCGGCGCGAGGTCACCGCGTTCCTCGGCGCGCCGGACCATATGCAAGGCGGGCCGGTCCTTCATTCCGCCGGGATTGAAGCCCTCGAGCTTCGCCCAGAAGCCCAGACCGCCGGGCGCGAGCGGCTCACCCACCCACAGCACCGGGGTATTGCCGACCAATGCGCCGAGCCTGCGGGCCGCGCCGGGCGCGGCGACCACCGGATCGCCGCCGGGCAGTGCGGCCGGTTCGGCGAGAACAATTTCGTCCATGACTGTCGCTTCCTGTATCGAACCGCCGGGCAGGCGGTCGGACGTATGCGGGCAGCGGACACCGGCCGGCGGCGAATGCCGTCCCGGCCTGGCGCTGACCGATCAGCGTCGGGCGATACACAAGCGCGTCAACAGCATTCGGCCGCTGACAACGGCAGCGAACAGGCCGGGCGGGCCGCGTTCGGTAGCGGACACCGCAGCGGCCGCGAGCACGGGAAGCAGCAGGAGCGGCGACCACGGCGACGAAGCGGGGGAATGAGCGGCGAGCTCGCCGGGCAGCGCGGCCTTCGAGCAGTGCCACGGGTGCGGGCCGCAGTCCTCGGTATCGGCGAGTCCTCGCATGACGGCGGCCGCGCCCGCCACCGCCGCACGGATGTCCGAAGCCGACGCTTGAATCTCCGCGTCTACCGCCGCCACACGGGTCTCGGAAGCGAACGCCGGGCCCGTCGGACTCGCCGGCGCGGCCGGGCCATTCGAGCCGACCGCCCGAACCTCCGGACGCGACTCCGGAACGGCGGCACTCGCCGGCGCGGCGGCCGGAACGGCAGCGTGCGGATGCCCTGCGCCGCGTAACAGCACACAATCCGCGATCGCCGACACCACCAGCAGCACCGCGATCAGCAGGCCGAAGACGACGAGCGCGGTTCGGCGGAGACCGCCGCGACCTGCCGCCACCTCATACCTCCCGCATCGAATCCGCGTGTGCGTGAGCCGGTTTCGTAGCCCGCGCGCAGAGTGCCGATCTTCCGGTCGGCGCCGCCGAAGCACAATCTACTATCCAACTACGTACTTGGCTGGAACCGTGTGAGCGAGTCCACGAAATCCGGCGTGTCATCGACCGGAAACGGACAGGCCGGTACGGCCCATCGCGAACCGGCGAGTCACAATGCGGCGAAAGGCTATCCGCGCTTGGAGCGCGAGATCCGGCGCAGCGCGGCGCGCAGGCCCTCGGATTCCTCCGCCGTCATCTGTTCGACGAAATGCGCGAGCACCAGGTCGGAGCGACCACCGCCGCCCAGCGCCTCGCGCATGAGCCGGGCGCTGTACTCCTCACGCGTCAGCGTCGGCCAGTAGGCGTACGCCTTGCCGACCCGCTCACGCTCGAGCCAGCCCTTACGATGCAGGTTATCCATGGTCGACATCACCGTCGTGTAGGCGATATCGCGTTCGGCGGCGAGTTCGTCGAAGACCTCGCGCACGGTCGTCTTCTCGGCCCGGTTCCAAATGCGTTCGATGACGACCGTTTCCAGCTCACCGAAGCCTCGCGCAGCAGCCATGTTCCACGTCTCCTCACCTCACGACCCGGCCGGCCTCCGCTCCCGGGCCACGTTCTGGTGCGTAGTGGTAACCGATCATAGGGGGACGCGCATACCGGCACGAGCCGCCGCCTACGATACGGAACATACCCTCATATACGTTCTACGTACGTAGACAGTACTATCGTGCCTCGGAGGTGGGTGCGGCGCAACCGGACCGGCGAGCGCGACCCGGCAACCGCGGCTACTCCGCGATCCGGTGCCCGGCGTCGCGCAACGCCGCCGAGGCATCGGGCAGCCGATGGCCCGGCACCAGCACCAGATCCGCGTGATAGGTCGAGGCGACGAAGACCGGGATTCCCTCCGCCGCCAACGGCCCCACCAGCGCCGCCAGCATGCCCGACTGCTCCAGGCCGTGCGAGCCGTCGCCGTAGAAGCCCTTCCAGATCTCGCCCTCGGCCCACGCCGGCGCCTCGCGAATCACGGTGAGGCCCTCCGGCGCTCGCACCAGCGCGATCCAGTCGTCGTCCTCGGGGAAGGTGGAGTTCGGCAGATGCTCGACCGCGAACTGCGACGGGACGATACGCAAACGCTGACTGGTGCCCATCCGGTCATCGTAGGCGGGCACACTACGTGGCCTCGCCCTTCCAGAATTAGTACTTGAGACTAAAATTCGGGTGACGGCAGCGGCCCCGCGCCGTAAGGTCTGCGAAATGACCATCAGCCCAAAGGAAATCGCCACCGAAAACGAGCGGATCGCCGACGCCGGACACTATCGCACCCGCGACGGAGTGCCGGTCGACATCAGCGCCGGCCTCGCCGCCGCATGCGCCGGAACCATCTCCTACTCCCCCGACGACGAGGTATCCGGCGGGGCCACCGGGCCTTTCGCGGGCGGCATCGAGGTCACCGCGGAGGGCAGCATCGAAGCCGGGCGACGACTGCACGACACCGGACGACCCGATATCGCCGTGCTCAACTTCGCTTCCGCCCGCAACCCCGGCGGCGGCTACCTGCGCGGCGCGCGAGCACAGGAAGAGGATCTGTGCCGTAGCGCGCTGCTGTATCGGTCGCTCATCGAAGCCCCCGACTACTACGCCGCACACCGCGCCTCGAACGATCTCCGCTACAGCCACCGCGTGATCTATTCACCGAATGTTCCGGTCATCCGGGACGACCGGAACGAGCTCGTCGCCCACCCGTTCCCGCTGTCGTTCCTGACCTCACCGGCCCCGAATGCGGGCCAGCTGGCGCTGCACAACGACGGCGTGCCGGTACCGGTCGGCGAAATCTTGATCGAGCGCGCCGCCCGGGTGCTCGCCGTCGCCGCTCGGCATCGGGTACGCACGCTCGTACTCGGCGCGTGGGGATGCGGCGTCTTCCGCAACGATCCCGCCGAAGTCGCCGGCGCCTTCGAGCGAGCGCTGCACGTCCACGGCGCGGCCTTCGAGCACGTGACCTTCGCGATCTGGGACCGCTCCCCCGCATCGGCCAACCGGGCGGCCTTCGAATCCCGTTTCGGCGCTTCGAATTTCCGTTGAATCCGGATCGCTCCGGCGGGTCTGGTTCAGGCTGGGTTTTTCCTCAGCCGGGGCCACACCGACCTTTCATGCATAGATCGCAATATCCGCAAAAGCTGATGTCAATCGACGGCTTCGGATGTCCGGACCGATTCGCCTGCCGTCCGCGACAACCGCCCACGCCCCGAAAACGCCCCGGCGCGAGCCGTACACGCACTACCCTGCGAAACACTCACGTTTCAAATGGCAGCAAAGGTACGAAACCATGCGTAAATCCCTGTGGCTCAATGGCATCGCGCTTGTGGCCGTCGGCGTCCTCGGCACCGGCGGCACCGCGAGCGCGGACCTGAGCGGGGTGATGGATCACGACGCCACCTTCAAGGTCGGCGTCGACATCAAGCCCGGCACCTACACGACCACGACCGCTGCCAGCGTGTGCGCGTGGGCTCGGCTCTCGGCCGTCACCGAGGACGCCAGTGCGATTCTGCAAGCGGGCGGCGCGGTCAACGGCAAGGTCACCGTCGAGGTCAAAGCCACGGACGTCGCGTTCTTCACCGCCGGGTGCGGAACCTGGAAGCTGACCACGACCACCACCACCGGCTCCAGCGGCCTCGGTAGCGGATCGAGCAGCATGTCGTCCTGACCGCTCGACCCGGAACCTCCACTCCCCCACGATCCCGGCCTCCGCCGATGCGCCGACTGTGCATGATGGAACGGTTGTCGTAGTTCGTCCGGGAGCGGGCAGTGGACTGTCCTCTACTCGGTGGAGCAAGGAGGTTCTGGGCATGGTGGTAATCATCGGCGGCGGTATCGCCGGCTCGGCGCTCGCGGGCGGGCTTGCGCGGCAGGACATTCCGGTGACGTTGTACGAGCAGCAGCCGAACGGTCCGGGCGGCGGGGCCTTTCTGTTCATCGACGACCGCGGGCACCGCGCGCTCACCGAACTCGGGGTCGCGCAGGAGGCGATCGAGGCCGCTTCCTATCCGGTCACGGGCGGACTCTCCTACGCCAACGGTCTCGGGCGGCGCGGAACCACCACCGGGCGGGGGCATCGATTCTGGATGCGGCGCGAACTCATCGACATGCTCGGCGCTTTCGTCGCGGATTCGGGCGTGAAGACCGAATACGGCACCGTCGTCAGCGATCTCGCGCGGTTCGAGGGCGAGACGGTGATCGGCGCGGACGGCATCGACTCCACCGTCCGGGCCGTCATCGAACCCGGCCGGGTTCCCGAGTACGCGGGCGATGTCGTGCTCTACGGCATGACCAGCACCCCGGTCGAACTTCCCACCGCACCCGCCACGCTGCACTTCTTCGCCGAAATGCCCACGCCCGGACCGCCTTCCAGCACGCTCGGCCACATCTGGCGGCCCGGTGATCCCGCCGCGCTCTGGTTCGTGCGACTGCCCCGCCCGGCGCTGTCCGGCGGTGACGATCTCGGCCTGCGCCCGATCTCCGAATGGGCCGAGGCCATCCTCGCGGCGACGCCGACGAATCGGGCGCTGCTGGAGACCTTCCTGGGCGCGACGGAGGTGGTTCATGTCAGCAACGCCCGCAATGTTCCCCTCGAAACCGCTGCCGCACCGCAGGATTCGATACTGCTGATCGGTGATGCCGACCACGCCATCACGCCCGCAGCGGGGGTGGGTGCGCGCGATGCGCTCGAGGACGCTTATGCGGTGCATCGGGCGCTCACCGCCGGCTCCTCCCCCGCCGTGGCCATGACCGAACGCCGCCAACGTATCCGGGAGGATCGCGCCCAGGCCCAGGCCGCCATGCGTCGCAGTGCCGGCTGAGTTTCAGGGCAGGACGAGGACGGCCCGGAGCGGGCGATGGTCCGAGGTGGGCAGGTCGAGCACCTCGAGGTCGCGGATGCCGATGCGACGGTCGGCCAGGACGTGGTCGAGGGTCACCGGTGGGATGGGGTCGCCGTCGTACGGGCCCCAGGTGCCGGTGAAACCCTTGCCGAGGACGGCGGCGGCATCCCGGTAGCCGGAAGCGAGCAGGCCGCGCAAGGTGGAATGGTCGAGGGTGGCGTTGAAGTCGCCGACCAGGACGCGGGGCGGGCCGTCGGGGGTCGCGGACTGCTGGCGGCGATAGCTTTCCCGCCAGGGTTCGACGGCTTCGCGGCCCCACGGGGCGGCCGGGTGCACGGATTCGACCAGGACGCCCGACGGAAGTTCGGCGATGGCCTGGGTGAAGCCCCAAGGGTTGCGGCGCAGGCCGGCGTCGCGGATCGGCACGCGGGAGAAGATGCCGGAGCCGCCGACTCCCGGGGCGGGATAGCTGACCGCGTACGGGAAGTGCTTGGTGAAGGCGGCCGCGAAATCAGGGGTGAGTTCCTGTACCGCAACGAGATCCACGTCGGCGGCCAAGGCGGCCAGCTGATCGGGGTCGGCGGTGCCCTCGAGGACATTGGCCGACATGATGCGCAGGTCCGCACCCTTCGCGCCGTTGATGGGGTCGCCGTCGGTGAACCAGCGCGGCAGGACACACGCGGCCAATGCGACGACGGTGACGACGGCGGCGATCGCGGCCAGGCGTTGCCGCAGCAGCAGGGTGAATGCCACCGGGAACAGCGCGAGACCGGCGATGTACGGGGTGAAGGCGATCAGCTGGACCATCGGGTACCAGGAGTCCAGCCCGGCGATCCTGATCACGGCCCAGATCGCGCCGGGCAGCACGGCCGACCAGGCGGCAATCGGCTTCCAGCGCATCGTTTTCCATCGCATCGGCCTCACGGTAGACGGCTCACCAGGTGCGGCCGGTGCCGGTTTTGTGGGGATCCTGTGGATGTTCCGGATGCGGAGGGCCGGCGCGGCTGCTCTAAGCTCCTGCTCCTATGGCCCTCTCCGCAACCCTGCATCACTTCACCGTCCACCTCGCCGACGTCGATCGCGGTGTCTACGAGGAGCTGGAGCTGCGGGTCGCGCGACACCCCTCCGAGACGGCCGAATTCATGCTCACCCGGCTGCTGGCCTACTGCCTCGAGTACGTGGAGGGCATCACCTTCAGCGACGGCGGCGTCTCGTCAACCGATGAACCGGCCGTCCTGGTGCGGGATCTCACCGGGCGGATCACCGGGTGGATCGAGGTCGGCGCACCGGATTCGGACCGGGTGCACCGGGGCAGCAAGCTCGCCGATCGGGTGGCCGTCTACACCCATCGCGATCCGGTCAAGGTCGTCGCGGCGCTGACCGGGAAGAAGATCCATCGTGCGGAGACGATCCCGGTCTACAGCTTCGACCGCGAGTTCATCGATAACGCCGTGGCGGCGATCGACCGGCGCAACACCGTCACCTTGTCGATCACCGAGCGGCTGATGTACCTCGATGTCAACGGGACCGGGGTCAGCGGATCGGTCGAGGAGCACCGGCTGAGCTGACCGCATCCCGTCGCCGAATCGCCGTTGGCGTCAAAGCATTTCGGCCGGGGTGGCGGTGGTCAATCCGCCGTCCACCAGCAGGTCCTGGCCGTTGATGTAGGACGCTTCAGCCGAGGCCAGGAAGGCGACCGCGGCGGCCACGTCCTCGGATCGGCCGATGCGCGCGGCCGGGACCTTCGTGGCGATGGCCGCTTGGGCGGCGGGGGTGGTTTCGGCGCGGAAGGCCGGGGTGTCGGTGTAGCCGGGGCTGACGGAGTTGACGCGAATTCGCCTGGGGGCCAATTCCGCCGCGAGCGTGCGGGTCAGATTGTGTATCGCCGCTTTGGTCGCCGAGTAGAGGGCGGCCGCGGGGACGCCGCGATGCAGGGCGAAGGATGCGTTGATGACGATGGCGGCCTCGTCGGGCAGCAGCGGGAGGGTCTGCTGGATGGTGAAGAAGACCGATTTGAAGTTGCTGTCCACCACGCGGTCGAACTCCTGCGCGGTCACGGTGTCGAAACGCTGGAACGCGCCGATGCCCGCATTGGCGAAGACGACATCGAGGCGGCCGAAGCGCTCTCGGACGGCGGTCACCAGGTTGCCGAGGTCGGCGAGATCGGCGGCGTCGCCGGGGATTCCGACCGCCCGCTCCCCCAGCTGCTGCACCGCCGCATCCAGGCGGGACTTGTCGCGGCCGGTGATGATCACCGTCGCGCCCTCGGCGATCAGCCGGTGCGCGGTGGCCAGGCCCATCCCGCTGGCGCCGCCGGTGATGAGTGCGATCTTGCCGTCGAATCGAGTGCTGTTGTGCGTCATGGCTTCAGCTTGCCGAGCCGCGAGTACGGCAAACAGTGCGTGTTTATGGTGGGTGTGGCACCACCAGGCTGGGCACCGGTCAGGCGGGCGCGGCCAGGCGCAGATGCCGCAGGCCGTCCAGGCGCGCCTCGGTGCCGGTGCCCGGCTGCGGGGCGTAGAGCACCAGATGCCAGGCCGGATGCGCCGCCAGGGTGAGAGTCGTTGCGACGAAGGTCAATTCACCGGCTTCGGGGTGGCGGAGCGCGTTCACGTCGCTGACCGGCACGCCGACCTCGTGCCGCTCCCAGAGTTCGGCGAATTCCGGGCAGGTCGCGGCGAGATCGGCCACCACGCGGCCGAATTCGGGATCCTCGGGGGCGTAGGCGGCGTCCGCGCGATAGGCCGCGACCACGGCGGGTGCGGCCGCCGCCCACACCTCGTCCATCGCCCGGTAGCGCGGATTGGTGAAGAAGTTGATCAGACAGTTCTGCGGGGAGCCGTCATATCCGAATACCGCACGGGCAGTGGCGTTGTAGGCCAGCACATTCCAGTATCGATCCCGCAGCACCGCGGGCCGCTGCCCCCAGCCGTCGATGAGCGAGCGGATCTCCGGCGTGACCTCCGCTCGCGCCAACCCGTCCACCGGCGGCGGGTTCAACCCCGCCAGTACATACAGATGCACCCGCTCCGCCGCGCTGAGCCGCAAGGCCCGCGCCACCGCGTCGAGCACCTCCCCCGACACCGTGATGTCGCGCCCCTGCTCCAGCCAGGTGTACCAAGACACTCCCACCCCGGCCAGCACCGCGACCTCTTCCCGCCGCAGCCCCGGCGTCCGCCGCCGCCCCGACACCGGAATCCCGGCCTCCGGTGGGCTGATTCGCGCGCGGCGCCCGCGCAGGAAGTCGCGGAGTTGCGCGCGCCGGTCCGGCAGGCTCTCGCTGGTCATGAGCAACGGTAACAGTCGGGGTGTGCGGCCGGAGCGCGCTGCTCACCTCCGGGCATTCGACCAGAACACGCTCCGGAAGTCTGTCTCAGACACCTATTGCCTGAGACGCTCCGTCGCGGTTACCGTGGATCGATGAACGCATACCGAGCCGCCGGCGTGGGCGAGCTTCCCGCGGGAGTCAGCGGTACCGCCGATCCCCGATTCGATTCCGCCGTAAGGACTTTCGCGCGCATCTTCGCCGGGCGAACCGGAAACGGCGGGGCGCTCGCCGTCTACCTGCACGGAGAACCGGTCGTCGACGTGTGGGCGGGGTCGGCGGATGCGACCGGAACGCCGTGGACCGCCGATACCGGGGCGATGATCTACTCGGCATCCAAGGGTGTCTCGGCCACCGTGCTGCATCGGCTCGCCGATCGCGGAATGCTCGACTACGCGGCGCCGGTGGCGGAGTACTGGCCGGAGTTCGGGGCCAACGGGAAGCAGCGGATCACCGTGGCGCAGCTGCTGAGTCATCGCGCCGGGCTGTCCGCGCTGCCGGCGACTTCGCTGGCGGAGGTGCTCGATCATCGCTTGATGGAGGAACGGCTCGCGGCCGCGAAATCCGATCACCTGCTGGGTAAGCCGATCTATCACGCGCTCACCATCGGATGGTTGATGGCGGGGCTGGCGCGGGCGATCACCGGCAAGGACATGGCCGAGCTGTACCGCACCGAGGTGGCCGAGCCGCTCGGCGTGGACGGTATCCATCTGGGCCGCCCACCGGCCGGATCGCCGACCATCGCGGCGGATCTGGTGGGGTCGCTGAAAACCCTTGCCGACCGCACCATTCCGCGACCGGTCACCGGGTTGTTGCCGCATTTGCCGCGGCCGGTGCGCTCACCGCTGGACTCGATCTATCTGCCCGGCCTGGAGAGCCTGTTCCGGGGTGATCAGCCGCCGATTCTGCAAACCGCCCTGCCCGCGGGCAATGCCGTCTGCACCGCGCCCGCGCTGGCCAAGATGTACAGCGCGCTGGCCTGCGACGGCATTGTGGACGGGCGGCTGTATCTGTCCGCGCGTACCGTGCGCGAGCTCGAACGCATCCGCACCTATCGACTGGATCGCACGCTGGTGGTGCCGTTCTGGCATCTCGGCTACCACAGCTTCCCCTCGCCCAGGGCGCCGCGCGGGTACGGGCATATGGGCGCTTTCGGCTCGATGGGCTGGGCCGATCCGGGCTCCGGCATTTCGGTCGGTTTCGTCCACAATCGAATGTCGCTGGGCTGGAGCGCCATCGATATGACCTTGATGGTGCGGCTGGTGCACGCGGCGCTCCAGGCCGCCCGGCTCCCGGCCGCCGAGATCGAACAGCGTACGGCGGGCGCGGCCTGAGGCGAACCCGCTTACCGTGGTGGTCATGACCGCAGCCCGGCATCCCGATATCGAGACCGCGATCCGCTACCACCAGGCCGTCGCCGAATTCACTGCCGGCGCGGAGCTCGCCGCCTTCTTCCACCCCGATGCGACGCATCATGAATACCCGAACGCGCTGTTCCCGGACGGCAATATCCGGAATGTGCAGGAGCTGTGCGCGGCCGCCGAGGCCGGCCGCCGCACCCTGAGCAGTCAGAGTTTCGAGGTGCTGAACGCGGTGGCGATGGGTGATCAGGTCGCCCTGGAGGTGCTTTGGACCGGAACCACCGCGATCCCGCTCGGCAGCATTCCCGCCGGTTCCACCCTGCGCGCGCATATCGCCACGTTCCTCGAATTCCGGGACGGACTGATCCTGGCGCAGCGCAATTACGACTGCTACGAACGAATTCCGGTAGACATGAAGTCATGACGACCCTGGGTGCCGTATTCCGTCCGCAGAATCCGCCCGAGCGCCTGCGCGAAGTCGTGCGCGCGGCACAGGATTCGGGGCTCGAAGAACTCTGGTTGTGGGAGGACTGTTTCCTGGAAGGCGGAATCTCCACCGCCGCAACCGCTCTCGCGTGGAGCGAAGGGCTGCGGGTGGGGGTCGGCGTGCTGCCGGTGCCGCTGCGCAATGTGGCCATCACCGCGATGGAGATCGCCACGCTGGAGCGGATGTTCCCCGGGCGGGCGATCTGGGGTGTCGGGCACGGCGTGCAGGATTGGATGGGTCAGGTGGGCGGGCGCGTGTCCTCCCCCATGACGCTGCTGCACGAATACCTCGACGCGCTGCGCGGATTGCTCGCCGGGGAGCGGCTCACGGTCAAGGGGCGGTATGTGCAGCTCGACGATGTGGCCCTGGATTGGCCGCCCGCGGCCGCGCCCGCCGTGCTGACCGCCGCGACCGGTCCGCGCACGCTCGAATTGGCGGGCGCGGCGGCCGACGGCGTCATCCTGACCAGCTCCACGTCGTCCGACGGCGTCCGCGCCGCCGTCGACACCGTGCACGCGGCCCGGCCGGAAACCGTTGCGGCCCAGCCGTATCCGGTGGTGGTGTATCTGCTCGCGGCCACCGGTCCGGGTGCCGCCGACCGGGTCGCCGCCGAACTGCGCGAGAACGAACGCGACACCTCCGGCGATGTCGGGGTGGCGGGCGACGCACAGGCCATCGCCGATGCGGTGCTGCGCTGGAGCGCCGCCGGGGCCACCAGCGTCATCCTCCAGCCGACCGCCGACGAACCCGACCCCGCCGGTTTCGTCCGATTCGTTGCCGAGCAGGTCCGCCCGCGCGTGCCGTGAACGCACGCGCGGGCCGGACGCGGGCTCAGCCCTGGGTGGTGGTCACCGCGTCGAGGACGATGTCATCGGCCGGAGACCCGTCGCCCCCACCGCCTTTGACACCGGCGGCGGCGATATTGCGCACCACGTCGAGACCACCGCTGATCTTGCCGAACGGGGTGTAGTTGGGCGGCAGCTGCGAATCCTTGTACACCAGGAAGAACTGGCTGCCGTTGGTGTTCGGCCCGGCATTGGCCATGGCCACGGTGCCGGCCGGGTAGGTCGCGCCGGAGAGGTTCTCGTCGGCGAACTTGTAACCCGGGCCGCCGGTTCCGGTGGCGGTCGGGTCACCGCATTGGAGGACGTAGATGCCCTCGGTGGTCAGCCGGTGGCATTTGGTGTGGTCGAAATAGCGTTCGCCCGCGAGCATTACGAACGAGTTCACCGTACGCGGGGCGCGCGCGGCATCCAGGTCGATGGAGATGGTGCCGCAGTTGGACTCCAGCGCGGCACGGTAGCTCGCGTTGGTGTCGATGACCATGCCCGGTTCGAGCGGCCACTGCTTACCGTTGGGCTGTCCGTCGCTCGCGGCCGTGCACCCGGCCGCCCGCTCCGGCGCGATATGGGGCGCCGCCACGGCCCGCCCGCTCACGAGAACCGCGATCGCCATACCGGCCACCACCAGCCCGGTCCACCGAAGCGTGTTGCCACGCAATCCGCTTCGCCGTTCCGCTCGATCACCCTCGTGCTGCGAGACACGCCGCGCCATACTGCCTCCTTCATCAAATGCTCCGGGACGATAACGCCCGACATCCTGCCACGGGCCCGCACACGGCGTGGGCAGACGGTCAGAACGGGGTCATCCGCCCGGTTTCGGCGTCGGCGGTCAGGACGGCCGCACCTGCCGGGCGGCGAGGGCCTCGGCCACCGGTCGCCAGCGCCGTGCATACTCCTCGAGCACGCCGTCCTCGGCGAAGGCCCGGTCGGAGAGATAGAGGCCGGGCAGGGCGGCGGTCGCGCCGAGCTCCACCAGTACCGGCTTCAAGAGCAGGTCCGGGGCGAGGGCGTGGGTGGGCCCGGCGCCGAGCATGAGCGGCACCGCCACCACATCCGCCAGTCCCGTCCCGCCGTCGAACTGTTCCAGGAACAGCTTGAGCAGGCCGGTGTAGGTGGCTTTGAAAGTCGGGCTGGCGAAAACCACCAGCTCCGAATCCGCCACGGTGCGTGCCGCTTCCGCGACCGCGGGGTCACCCCACGACAGCAGTGCGGGCCCGAAATTCACCAGGTCGATCACGTGCGGCTCGGCATCCGGGCGCAGTGCGGCGGCGAGCCGGGTGGCGGCGTCGAGGGTTCGGGAAGCCGGTTTGGGATTGCCGACCACAACGGTGACGGTCACGATTACTCCTTGTGTCCGGCCGGCATTCCGGTCGGCGGGTTGGGATTCAGCGGATTACGGATTCGGCGGATCCGGACTCCTCGTCGGCGCCCTCAGTCCTGCCCGACAGGTGGGATGCGGCCTGGAAACCGCTCGGCGGGATAGGCGTCGGGCGGGCGCGAGGCCGTAGGCCCGAACTGGTCAGCGCAGCGGAAAGCCCTGTGCTGGAAGCTGTTCGCGGAGACGATCTCGGCCGTGCAGCGCCGCCGGCGAGGCCAGTCGCGCCAAGACCTGGGCAATCCAGGAGCGGTCGAGTTGCTGCTCGGCGTAGAAGTCGACGATCCGCTGTTCGTATTCGGCGATCCGCGCGCCCGATTCGGAACCGTCATAGGTCTCCTGGTGCAGCACCGCACTTTGCGACAGGCGAGGTTTGACGCGAGCATCCTCGCTCGGATCAGGGGTGCCGACCACCAGGCCGACCACCGCGAAAACACCGGGCGGCAAAGCCAATTCGGCAGCGACCTGTTCGGGGTTGTTGCGGATCGCGCCGATGTAGACGGTGCCCAGACCCAAGGATTCAGCAGCCACCAGGGCGTTCTGGGCGGCCAGTGCGGCATCGAGAAACGCCACGTAACTGGATTCGAGGTAGTCGGCGCCGTCCAGGGGCGCGTCGTGTTCGGCGGCGAGACCACGCAGGCGGGCCAGGTCGGCCGTCCAGACCAGCAGCACCGGGGCCTGGCGAATGTGCTCCTGATCGCCGGCCAAGGCCGCCAATCGCGCCTTGCGCTCGGGATCGCGAACCGCGACGACACTCCAGGCTTGCAGATTCGACGAAGACGGCGCGGACTGCGCGGCCGAAACCAGCAGGCGCAGCACCTCATCCGGCACCGGATCAGCCAGGTAGCGGCGCACCGAACGATGCTCGTGCAGCACCCGCAGCACCGGATTCCAAGCGGCGGGTTCGGCCGCTTCGGTGTCGCGGTAGCGCTGAGCCACCACCTGAGCCGGGGAGAGAGCGGTTCGCGTCATGGTCTGTATCGTCGCCGCCGCATCGCGATAGGTCAGGTATTCCCCGCAGCCTGAACCGAACCCTCCCCGGCTGTGCTTGACTCGCGCTCATGCGTGGACGGATTCGCCGAGGGAACGGTGGGAAGCCTCGCGCTTTACGGGCTGCTTAAGGATCGACCGTCGTTGGAATCTGCGCGACGACAATTCTGGACTCGAATCCGCGGGTCCTCGACTCTCTCGGTACGCGATGCGAGCAAGCATTGCGAGAGGCTCCAGGAGGTGCGCGAATGCGCAGACGTGGCAAATATTTCGTGAGCGCGGTGGTCGCGGCGACGGTTTCCATGTTGCTGACCGCTTGCGGTGGCGGGGATTTGAAGGAATCGGGGGGTGTGCCCGTACTGCGTTATCAAGGGTGGGCGTCCCAGGTCACCATTCCCGAGCTGGCGGAGGATCTCGGATTCTTCGATGGCAAGGTGAAATTGGATTGGCAGGGTAATACGATCAGCGGGCCGCAGGATATTCAGTCGGCGGCTACCGGGCAGGTCGATTTCGGTGGGGCGTTCGGCGGGGCGGTGGCCAAGCTCGCGCAGGCCGGGGCGCCGATCACGGCGGTTATCAACTATTACGGGTCCGATGAGAAGACGTTCACGGGGTTTTATGTGCCCGAGGACAGCCCGATCCGGACGCCGAAGGATCTGGTGGGCAAGAAGATCGGTGTCAATACCCTGGGCGGTCAGTCCGAGGCGGATGTCCACACCGCGCTGAAGAAGAACGGGCTCGACGAGCAGCAGATCAAGCAGGTGCAGCTGGTGGTGCTGCCGCCGCCCAACACCGAGGATGCGGTGCGGCGGGGGCAGGTGGATGTGGCGGCGCTGAGCGGGCAGTTCCAGCAGCGCGCGCTGGCCAATGGCGGATTGCGGCCGGTATTCACCGACTTCGAGCAGTTCGGTCCGTTCAATGGCGGGCAGTACATTTTCCGCAATGACTTCCTCGCGAAGAACGCGGCGGTGGTCGAGGCGTTCGTCAATGGGGTTGCCAAGGCCATCGAATGGCAGAAGACCACGCCGCGGGACCAGGTCGTCGCCAAATTCACCGAGATCATCGAGAAGCGCAAGCGCGCGGGCGAGGATGCGTCGTCGGTGAAGTTCTGGCAGTCGGTCGGTGTGCCCGCCAAGAACGGCGTGATCACCGACGCCGACTTCCAGCGGTGGGAACCGTGGCTGCGCGATACCGGCGCGATCACCGGCACGCTCGACGTGTCGAAGCTTTACACCAACAAATACAATCCGAACTCACCACAGTGACAAGGGAATTCGGGCCTCGCCACCACGGCGGGGCCCGAATTCGTCTCAGGCCGTTTCGGCGAGCCGCGATTCACGGGCGGCGGCGCCCGGCCACGGAATGTACACCGGGATATAGCGGCCCATGGCCGCCGAGCCCAGCGCGGCGGCCGCCCCGATGACCACGACCGCCACCGCGAGCGGACCCGTCGCGGCCAGCCCGCTGATCACGAGCGGGCCCACGAACGATCCGCTGTCGTGGGTCAGCCGCCAAGCCGCGAGAAACTCGGCGCGGGTGGCGGCAGGCGCGACATCGGCCCCGATGGTCATGATCACCCCATTGCCGATGCCGTTGCCGATGCCCAGCACCACCGCCGCGAGGGTCAGGGTGAGCGGCGAATACGTCAGCGGCACCAGCCAATACCCGACCGCCAGGATCGCCAGCGACGGCACCGCGATGAAACGGCGACCGTACCGGTCCATCAAATGCCCGGCGGGGTAGGCGCACAGCACGTCCAGCCCCGCGCCGATACCGTAGACCAGGCTCGCGGTGGCCGCGCTCGCGCCGAGGTGATCGGCCCACAGCGGCAGCACCACCTCCCGGGCCGAGCGGGCCGCGCCCATCAGCAGCGAACCCGCGCCCAGGGTGAACAGCAGCCCGTAGTGCGCTTTGCCGATGGCCAGCAGCGACGGTACCGGGCCCCCATCGGTACCGGACTCGGCGGTCTGCGGATCCGGCAGCCGCGCCATCAGATATCCGGCCAGGGCGATAGCGACCGCCTGCACCAGGAATCCGCCGCGCGGACCGGTCGCCAGGATCGCGGCCGCCCCGAGCAGCGGCCCGAGGAAGAACCCCAGCCGCATGGCCCCGCCGAACAATGCCATGGCGCGGGCACGCTGTGCGAACGGCACCACCTCGGTCAGGTAGCTCTGGCGCGCCAACCCCCAGATGGCATTGGACAATCCGGTGATCACCAGGCCCACACCCAGTACCGGCACGTTCGGGGCGAGCAGGCACAGCAGCACTCCGAGCAGGCCCGCGGTGCTCGCGCCGATGATCGAAACCCGTTCGCCCAGGCGGGAAACCACCTGCCCGGCGGGAATGTCGCCCAGGATCTGCCCGAGCCCGACCAGCGCGACCGTGACCCCCGCGACCGCGGGTGACGCGCCCAGCTCGAGCGCGGTCAGGGTCATCACCGGCGCGGCAGCTCCCATCCCGATGCCGTAGGCGGCGGCCGGGACATAGACGGTGAACAGCAGGGGCCGAAGCGAGATCGGCGCGGGCGGGGCGGCGGGCCGGCAGATGGTCATCCCAGGACTGTGCGGAGGCGAGCGCCCCCGGAGCAAACGCGTTCCCGCAGCGTGGAAATCACGCTGATTGCAATCGGCGTGCGCCGAACCGGAAACGACCGAGGGCCGGGCATCCGACGATGCCCGGCCCTCGAGTACGTGAATCGCCTTACGGCAGCGGACCGCCCGCGGCGATCGCGGACAGGGTGGCGAACTCGTCACCCTTCAGCGAGGCACCGCCGACCAGCGCGCCGTCGACATCGGTCTGACCGACCAGTTCGCCCACGTTCTTGGCGTTGACCGAACCGCCGTACAGGACGCGAACGCCCGCGGCCACTTCGGGATTCGCCAGCTCGGCGAGCTCCTTGCGGATGGCGCCGCAGACTTCCTGGGCGTCGGCCGGGGTGGCGACCTTGCCGGTGCCGATGGCCCACACCGGCTCGTAGGCGATGACGACCTTGGAGATCTCTTCGGCGGTCAGGCCCTTGAGCGAGCCGCGCAGCTGCTCCAGGTTGTACTCCACGTGCGTCTTGGATTCGCGGATGCCCAGGCCCTCACCGATGCAGACGATCGGGGTGATGCCGTATTCGAGCGCCCGCTTGGCCTTCTCCAGCACGATGGAGTCGGTTTCGTTGTGGTACTGACGCCGCTCCGAGTGGCCGACCACGACGAACGAGCAGCCCAGCTTGGCCAGCATGGAACCGCTGATCTCGCCGGTGTACGCGCCCTCTTTGTGGGTCGAGACATCCTGCGCGCCATAGGTGATCAGCAGGCGATCACCCTCGACGAGCGTCTGCACGCTGCGCAGGTCGGTGAAGGGCGGAATGACCGTCACATCGACCTTGTCGAAGTACTTCTCCGGCAGTGCGAAGGCGATCTTCTGCACCAGGGCGATGCCCTCGAGGTGATTGAGGTTCATCTTCCAGTTGCCGGCGATGAGAGGCTTACGTGCCATGGTTCAGTCCTCCAGCACCGCGATGCCCGGAAGTTCCTTGCCCTCCAGGTACTCCAGCGACGCGCCGCCGCCGGTGGAGATGTGCGAGAAACCTTCGTCCGGGAGACCCAGAATGCGAACGGCCGCAGCGGAATCGCCACCGCCGACGACGGTGAACGCGCCCTTCGAAGTGGCCGTGGCGATCGCCTCGGCGACGCCGCGGGTGCCCGCGGCGAACTTCTCGAACTCGAACACGCCCATCGGACCGTTCCAGAACACCGTCTTGGCCTCGGTCAGCAGCGCCGCGAAGCGATCGGTGGATTCGGGGCCGATGTCCAGGCCCATCCAGCCGTCCGGAATCTCGTTGGCGTCCACCACCTTCGACTCCGCGTCGGCCGCGAACTTGTCCGCCACCACGATGTCGCGCGGCAGGTGGATGACGTCGGCGTAGGTTTCGAGGAGCTTCTTGCAGGTGTCGATCATCTCTTCCTGCAACAGCGAGGAGCCGACCGAAAGGCCCTGTGCGGCAAGGAAGGTGAAGCACATGCCGCCGCCGATCACCAGGGTGTCGACCTTGGGGGCCAGCGCCTCGATGACGGCCAGCTTGTCCGACACCTTGGAGCCGCCGAGCACGACCGCGTACGGCCGCTCGGTGTCCTCGGTCAGCTTCTTGAGCACCTCGGTCTCGGCCGCGACCAGTCCGCCCGCGTAATGCGGCAGCAGCTTGGCCACGTCGTAGACCGACGCCTGCTTGCGGTGCACGACACCGAAGCCGTCGGAGACGAAAGCGCCGTCGTCGCCGACCAATTCGACCAGCGCGTTGGCCAGCTTCTTGCGATCGGCCTCGTCCTTGGAGGTTTCGCGCGGATCGAAGCGAATGTTCTCCAGCAGCAGCACATCACCGTCGGTGAGGCCCTCGGAGCGCGCGAGCGCGTCCTGGCCGACCACGTCGCCGGCGAGCTGGACATTGCGGCCCAGTTCGTCGGCGAGACGCTGTGCGACGGGCGCGAGGGAGAACTTCGGATCCGGCTCACCCTTGGGGCGGCCCAGGTGCGCGGTCACGACGACCTTGGCGCCCGCCTCGGCGAGGGCCTTGATGGTCGGCGCGGACGCGATGATGCGGCCCGGGTCGGTGATGACGCCGTTGTCGAGGGGCACGTTCAGGTCGGAGCGCACCAGCACGCCCCGGCCCTCGACACCCTCGTTCAGCAGATCCTGGAGAGTCTTGATCGCCATAGGTTTACAGCGACTTACCGACGAGACCGGTCAGGTCGACCAGGCGGTTGGAGTAGCCCCACTCGTTGTCGTACCAGGAGGCGACCTTCACCTGATTGTCGATGACCTGGGTCAGCGGCGCGTCGTAGATGGAGGAGTGCGGGTCGGTCACGATGTCGGAGGAGACGATCGGATCGACGTTGTACTTCAGGATGCCCTTCATCGGGCCGTCCGCGGCGGCCTTCATGGCGGCGTTGATCTCGTCGACCGACGCGGCCTTGGCCAGGTCCACGGTGAGGTCGGTGAGCGAACCGGTCGGAACCGGCACGCGCAGCGCGTAACCGTTGAGCTTGCCGAGCAGTTCGGGCAGCACCAGGCCGATGGCCTTGGCCGCACCGGTGCCGGTGGGCACGATGTTCAGCGCGGCGGCGCGGGCGCGACGCAGATCCTTGTGCGGGGCGTCTTGCAGGTTCTGGTCCTGGGTGTACGCGTGCACGGTGGTCATCAGGCCACGCTCGATGCCGAACGAATCGTTGAGCACCTTGGCGATCGGGCCGAGGCAGTTGGTGGTGCAGGACGCGTTCGAGATGATGTTCTGCGAACCGTCGTACTTGTCGTCGTTGACGCCCATCACGATGGTGATGTCCTCGCCGGAGGCCGGCGCGGAGATGATGACCTTCTTGGCGCCCGCGGCCAGGTGGCCCTTGGCCTTCGAGGAATCGGTGAAGATGCCGGTGGATTCGACGACCACGTCGACACCCAGGTCGCCCCAGGGCAGCGCCGCCGGGCCTTCCTTGATGGACAGGGCCTTGATCCGCTGGTCGCCGACCACGATGGTGTCGTCGCCGTCGAGCGAGACGTCCTGCGGCAGGCGGCCCAGGATCGAGTCGTACTTGAGCAGGGTGGCAAGGGTCTGGTTGTCGGTGAGGTCGTTGACCGCGACGATTTCGATGTCAGTCTGGCCGAGCGCTTTCTGCGCTGCGACCGCCCTGAAGAAGTTACGTCCGATACGACCGAAGCCGTTGATGCCTACCCGGACAGTCACGTTATCGCTCCTCAGCTTTCAAGCGGATCGTTTCCGTTGCTCCAACCACCCTAGCGCTGCCCGGATACATCACCGACACGCAGGTGTCACCAGTCCGCCAGGTAAGTAACGAAACGATCTCGGTGGGCATTATTTCCCGTCATCCCGGCGTGCTTTCGGCCGGGATCTCCCTTGTGGCAGTGAGATTCCGGCCAAAAGCACGCCGGAATGACGAGGGTCGTGGCGTGGACAGCAGCGAACCCCCGGCATCGGATGCACGGGGGTTCGCGACGGTTCAGGCTTCTTCCAGCAACTCCGCCGTCACAGCGGATTCGGTGTCCGGGATGCCCAATTCCTTGGCCCGCCGGTCGGCCATCGACAACAAGCGTCGAATGCGGCCTGCCACAGCGTCTTTCGTCATCGGCGGGTCGGCCAGCTGGCCGAGCTCCTCCAGTGACGCCTGCCGGTGCAGCACGCGCAGTTTTCCTGCGGCGGCCAAATGATCCGGCACATCGTCGGCGAGGATCTCCAGCGCGCGCTCGACACGGGCGGCGGCGGCCACCGCGGCCCGGGCCGAACGACGGAGATTCGCGTCGTCGAAGTTGGCGAGGCGGTTCGCCGTGGCGCGGACTTCGCGGCGCATGCGCCGTTCCTCCCACGTCAGGCGGGTGTCCTGCGCACCCATACGGGTGAGCAGTGCGCCGATGGCCTCACCGTCACGCACGACCACGCGGTCGGTGCCGCGTACTTCGCGCGCTTTGGCCGAGATGCCCATGCGCCGGGCCGCGCCGACGAGCGCGAGCGCCGCCTCGGGTCCGGGGCAGCTCACCTCTAGGGCCGACGAGCGGCCGGGTTCGGTGAGCGAGCCGTGCGCGAGAAACGCTCCGCGCCAAGCCGCTTCCGCATCCCCGATGCTGCCGCCGACCACCTGCGCGGGCAAACCGCGCACGGGGCGACCGCGCACATCGAGCAACCCGGTCTGGCGCGCCAGCGCCTCGCCTTCCTTGGAAACCCTTACTACGTACCGGGAGGTTTTCCGGAGTCCGCCCGCACCGAGAACGTGCACGTCCGAGCCGTAGCCGTACAGCTCGAAAATCTCGCGGCGCAGCCGGCGCGCGATGGAACCCATGTCCACCTCGGCCTCGACGATCACGCGACCGCCGACGATGTGCAATCCACCGGCGAACCGCAGTAGCGCGGACAACTCGGCCTTGCGCGAGCTCACCTGTGAAACGGTGAGCCGGCTCAGCTCGTCCTTCACTTCCGCTGTCATCGCCACGAGACGCGCTCCTTTCCACCCAACCCGGACCGCACACTCTGGCTCATATGCCGTCCTTCGACTCGAAGCCCTGCCAATTCCGGCCGAGGTTGCCGGATCACCTGATCCAGTGCGGCGGCAAGCTTTCCGGGGTGGTGCCGGTCCGTCCCCGCCTCGGCGACATCAGCGAAGGTTACTCGCGCTCGCAGCTGTTCGGCAGCTCTTGCCACATGTTCGCGTTCCCTACCCTCGGGTACGGAACCGGAATCGACCAAAACATGATCCACCGTGAAATCCGGTGCGTGCTGGGACAATACATGCAGGTGCCGTTCCGCGGAGAATCCGGCCGTTTCGCCCGGTTCCGCAGCGAGGTTGAGCACCAGCACTTTCCGTGCCCGAGTGTGAAGTAGAGCTTCGTGCAATTCGGGCACGAGCACGTGCGGGATGACGCTGGTGAACCAGCTGCCCGGACCCAGCACCACCACGTCCGCGTGCTCGATGGCCGAGGTGGCCTCCGGGCTCGCGGGCGGGTCCGAGGGAATCAATCGCACGCGACGTACTTTTCCGGGCGTGGTGGCGACCGCGACCTGACCGCGTATGCAGCGGCTGACGCGCGGATCCCCTTCCAGCCCAGCCACATCCGCTTCGATGGTGAGCGCGATGGGCGACATGGGTAGCACGCGTCCGGTGACGCGCAGTATCTTTCCGGCCTCGTCGAGGGCGGCGACGGGATCGCCCAGCTCCTCGGTCAGTCCGGCCAGGATGAGATTGCCGACGGAGTGACCGGCGAGGGCTCCGGTACCGCCGAAACGGTGCTGCAAGGTCCGCGCCCAGATGCCGTCGGATTCCTCGGCCAAGGCCGCCAACGCCATTCGTAGATCACCGGGCGGCAGGATGCCGAGTTCGGCGCGTAGCCGTCCGGAGGAGCCGCCGTCGTCGGCGACCGTCACCACCGCGGTGATCTTGCGGGTCAGCCGCCGGATGGCGGTGAGCGTCGCGTACAGACCGTGTCCGCCACCCAGCGCGACGATCGCCGGGTTGGTTTCGCGCCCACTCATTCTCGCCCCAGATCCCGATGTACCACGCGCACCACATCGCGTGAACCGTTCTTGTCCGCGCCGGTGCCTAACTCCTCGCCCAATGCTTCCGCTATGGCCACGCTGCGGTGTTTGCCACCCGTGCAACCCACTGCCACGGTCATGTATCGCTTCCCCTCTTGGCGGTAGCCCTCGGTGGTGAGATCGACGAGGTGACGCGCGGTGCCCAGGTAGTCCTGCGCACCCGGCCGCGACAGCACGTACTCGCTCACCGGGGCATCCTGTCCGGTCTTCTCGCGGAGTTCGGGCACCCAATGCGGATTGGGCAGAAAACGCAAATCCAACACCATGTCGGCGTCGAGTGGTACTCCGTACTTGAAACCGAACGACTGGATTGTTAATTGGAGCGCGGTCGGCGCTGCGCCCCCGTATGCCTCCTCCAACTTGCGGTGCAACTGATGAATGGACAGCGCCGTCGTATCGATCACCAGATCGGCGGCCGTCTTCACCGAGGACAGCCGCTCACGCTCCGCGGTGATGCCCGCGGTGAGGGTGCCGTCGGCGCTCTCGCTCTGTAGGGGATGCCGCCGGCGTGCGAAGCCGAAGCGGCGGATCAGCACGTCATCGCTGGCTTCCAGGAACAGGATCCGGGTGCTCACACCCGAGGTGCGTAGTTGTTCGGTGACCGCCGAGAGATTTCCGGTGAAGAAGCGGCTGCGTACATCCATGACCAGGGCCAGTTTCCGGATGGGCGGGTCCGCGCTCTCCCCCAGCTCGACCATGCGCCCGATCAGCTCGGGCGGCAGATTGTCGGCCACGTAGTACCCGAGGTCCTCGAGCACTTTGGCGGCGGTGCCGCGACCGGCACCGGAGAGCCCGGTAACGATGACGACCTGCTGGGGATCACCGATCTCGGTCGCATTGGAGTTCTCGACCGCACTGCTACTGGCTTCGACGCGCGTCATGTCCTACCGGGGGTTCGTGTCTGGGGTTTCCTCGATCATCCTGCACCGATGCCGGTTTACCCGGCAGGCTCACGCGTTATCAGTGATACAGATGTGATTGTTGCGCTTCACCTGCACACACGGCGTGTCGCAAAATGTTTGCTCGGCGTGTCGCACTCTACCGGCATGGACGGAACTGCTCGGTTTCGAAGCTGGGACTACTCGCCCCGAAGCGCCGCGAGCACCGCTTTGGCGGTAGCCACGCCGATGCCCGGGACCTCGGTGATCTGCTCCACCGTAGCCTGCTTGAGGTTGGCGACGGACCCGAAATGCGTGACCAGTGCCGTTTTCCGCGCCGAGCCCAGACCGGGGACCGCGTCCAGGGCCGATTCGGTCATGCGGCGCGAGCGCTTGCTGCGGTGGAAGGTGATGGCGAAGCGGTGGGCCTCATCCCGCACCCGCTGGAGCAGATACAGCGATTCGCTGGTGCGCGGCATGATCACCGGATCGGGCTCGTTGGGAACCCAGACCTCTTCCAAGCGCTTGGCCAGGCCGATGACCGCGACGTCGGTGATGCCGAGTTCGTCGAGGACCTCGGCGGCGGCATTGACCTGGGGCGCGCCGCCGTCGACCACGTACAGGTTGGGCGGGTAGGCGAAGCGGCGCGGTTTACCGGTCTTGGGGTCGATACCCGGGAGGCCGGGATCGCCTGCCCCGGAATCGGATTCGAGGTCGGCGGCCTCGGCGGCATCCAGGTCGCGGCGCAGCTTGGCGAAGCGGCGGCGGGTCACCTCGGCGATACTGCCGACGTCGTCGGAGCGGCCCTCGCCCGCGGCCTCCTTGATGGCGTAGTGCCGGTACTCGGATTTGCGGGCCAGGCCGTCCTCGAACACCACCAGCGAGGCGACCACATCGGTGCCCTGCACGTGACTGATGTCCACGCACTCGATGCGCAGCGGAGCGCTGTCCAGATCGAGCGCGTCCTGGAGTTGCTGGAGCGCGGCCGAGCGCGCGGTCAGGTCGCCGGCGCGCTTGAGCTTGTGCTGCTGGAGCGCCTCCTTGGCATTGCGCTCGACGGTCTCGGCCAGGGCTTTCTTGTCGCCGCGCTGCGGGACCCGCAATTGCACGGCCGAACCGCGCAGGTTCGACAGCCAGTCCTGGACCTGTTCGGCATCGGCCGGCAACGCCGGGACCAGCACCTCGCGCGGGACCACCGCGCCGGGCTGTTCGTCGCCGGACTGGGCCGCGACGGTGGTCTGCTCGCCGTAGAACTGGGTGAGGAACTGCTCGACCAGGGCGGGCAGTTCGCCGCCGGATTCCAGCGAGTCGGGCCCCTCCGCGGTTACGCGGGCTGCCGCCTCCGGGCCTGACCGACTCATGTCGAGGGCATCACCGGATTTGTCGACCACCCAGCCGCGCTGACCGCGTACCCGGCCGTCGCGCACATGGAAGACCTGCACCGCGACCTCGAGGTCGTCGAGCGCGAAGGCGATGACATCGGCGTCGGTGCCGGTGCCCAGCACCACGGCCTGCTTCTCCAGGGCGCGCTTGAGCGCCTGCACGTCGTCGCGCAGCCGGGCGGCGAGTTCGAAGTCGAGTTCGTCGGCGGCCTCGAGCATGCGCTTCTCGAGCTGCTTGACCAGGCGGTCGGTCTTGCCGGAGAGGAAATCGCAGAAGTCGTCGACGATCTGCCGGTGCTCGGCCGCGTTCACCCGGCCCACGCACGGGGCGGAGCATTTGTCGATGTAGCCGAGCAGGCAGGGCCGCCCGATCTGGTTGTGCCGCTTGAAGACTCCCGCCGAGCAGGTGCGCACCGGAAAGACGCGCAGCAGCAGGTCCAGGGTTTCGCGGATGGCCCAGGCGTGCGCGTACGGGCCGAAGTACCGGACGCCCTTCTTGCGCGCGCCGCGATAGACGAAGACGCGCGGGTACTCCTCGTTGAGGCTGACCGCCAGCACCGGATACGACTTGTCGTCGCGGTAGCGCACATTGAAGCGCGGATCGAATTCCTTGATCCAGTTGTATTCGAGCTGTAGCGCTTCCACTTCGGTGGAGACCACGGTCCACTCCACACCGGCGGCGGTCGTCACCATCTGCCGGGTACGCGGGTGCAGCCCCGCCACATCCGCGAAGTACGAGTTCAACCGGCTCCGCAGGCTTTTCGCCTTACCGACGTAGATGACCCGCCCGTGCTTGTCCCGGAACTTGTACACACCGGGTTCGACGGGAATGGTGCCCGGCGCGGGCCGGTACGTCGCGGGATCTGCCACGGCACCAGGTTAACGACCCGGTCCGACAGGACCGCCGGGCCGGTTCGCCCCCGGCCTCCGCGGGCCCCCGCGACACGTCCGGGTGCACGCGCCACGCCGCAATTCGCATCCACGAGCGCCGCGGCGACGAACGTACCCACAAGATCAGTGCACAACGATGGGAGCCCCATGATCCGCCTTCGTCGCAGCCGCCGCTCGCTCGCGATCTGGTCGGCCTTGATGATGGCCGCCGCCGCGCTCGTCGGCGTCTCCATGCCGTCGTCGGCGCGATCCGAGGACGACTCGGTCTTCGTGTACGGCGACTACCTCGTCCACGAATCCACCTCCCTCGTCTGCGTCGGCACCGCCCGCGAGGCCGCGAACGCACCCCTCCTCGCCTGAACCCGGTCCCGCCGATCCGGAAAGCCTTGCCGCCCCGCCATTCCGACGCACCCCTTCGTCATTCCGGCGGGCTTTCAGCCGGAATCCACCCGGTTCCGGATCGACAGTTCGTGCGACATTGCATCGCACGCAATCCCGCACGGCCTGTCGGATTCGAAAGTCGCTGGGCGCGTAGCGGGTCGCGCGACACGCCACGCCCGGTGAGGGATCGGCGCGTAATTACCGCGTCACGACGCCGGGCGCGGTCAGTATGGGACGGAACTGTCATTGGACGTACCCGTCCGCTTACGAACGGAGCACCATTGATAACCCATCTCCACCTGCGCCGCCGCTCGGTCGCGCTGGGGTCCGCCTTCGGGATCGGCGCGGCCGCGCTGGTCGCGGTCGCGGCCCCGTCCGCCCAGGCAGCGGCGGGTGCGGCCTGCCGCATGGACCGCACCCTGGACACCGTCACCTACACCTGCCCCGATGACGGGCACTGGTACGCGGCCGTCGTGCAGTGCCTGGGCACCCGCAAGGTCGGCAACGGTCAGCAGTCGCCGTTCTTCATCGTGGGCGACTCGCCGCGGCCGCTGATGCCGATGACCATCGAATGCAGCGGCGACGGCAAGCAGGGCGTCGTGTTCAACTCCTGGACCGAAGGCCCGTTCTAACGGTCCGCTCAGGCGCTCAGGCGTGAGTCCAGCTCACGCCCCAGCGCCGGCGCGAGATCGCCGCGTTCGCCCGCTTCGACGGTGTCGAGTTCCAGCCAATCGGCCATTTCGCGCAGGGCTGCCGCCAGCTCGGCCGCGACCCGCGGGGTATCGCGGCCGGGTTCGGCGAACGCGCCCGGCACCAGCAACCGGCCCGTACCGCGCTCGGCGCGCAGGTCCACCCGGGCGACGAGTTCACCGTCCAGCAGGAACGGGAAGACGTAATACCCGTGCACGCGTTTGTGTTCCGGGGTGTAGATCTCGATGCGGTAGTGGAAGTCGAAGAGCCGCTCGGTGCGGGCGCGGAAGAAGATGAGCGGGTCGAACGGGCACAGCAGCGCGGCCCCGGCGACCCGGCGCGGGGTGCGGGCCCGCGCGTGCAGGTAGGCGGGTTTGTCCCAGCCCTGCACCCGGACCTGTTCCAGCTCACCGGTTTCCAGGAGATCGGCGATGGCCGGTTCGGTCTGGCGGCCCTTGAGCCGGTAGTAGTCGCGCAGATCGGTCTCGGTGGCGATGCCGTGCGCGGCGGCGGCCCGGCGGACCAGTTCCCGCACGGCGTCCGTCTCGTCGATCCGCCGCTCCCGCACCTCGGCGGGGATCACATTCTCGACGAGGTCGTAATGCCGCTGGAAGCCAACCCGTTTGGGCACGGTCACCTCACCCGCGGCGAACAGCGCCTCGCACACGACCTTGGTGTCGCTGTAGTTCCAGCCCCAATTGTCCTTGGCGCGCGGCCGATCCAGTTCCAGGTGTTTCTCCACCTCACCGGCGGTACTCGGACCGAACTCGGCCAGCACGCCCTTCACCTCGTCGCTCAGCCCCGGATTGCGTTCCAGCACTTGGCGCATCCCGTTCCAGCGCCCGTGCCGGTACTCCTCCATGCGCCAGCGCATCAGCGCCCAATCCTCGACCGGCAGCAGTGCGGCCTCGTGCGCCCAGTACTCGATGAGCTTGCGCGGGCGGCGCGCGGAGTGCGTCCACGCCGCCTCGTCCAGCAGCGCGCGATCGTAGGCCCCGATCCGGCTGAACACCGGTGCGTAGTGGGCGCGCACCACCGCCGACACCGAATCCAGCTGGAGCAGCCGGGTGCTGTCTAGGACCTTGAGCACGGCGCGCCGATTCGGCGCGGCACTCGGGCGGGCGGCGGCGAAGCCCTGGGCGGCGAGCGCGGTGCGACGCGCCGCGGCGACCGTCATGGTCGCGGTGCGAGAAATCGACACACTGGCACCATGCCATGTCCCACCGACAGACAAGTTCGATACAGTCATGTATCGAACCACGACAAACCTAGGAAATGGGCATGATCGAGAATCCGGATGTCATCGTCGTCGGCGCCGGTCTGGCCGGTCTCGTCGCCACTCACGAGCTGGTCAAGGCGGGCCGCCGCGTACTGGTGCTGGATCAGGAGAACCGCGCGAACCTCGGCGGCCAGGCTTTCTGGTCACTGGGCGGGCTGTTCTTCGTGGACAGTCCGGAACAGCGGCGCCTCGGCGTGAAGGACTCGCTGGAGCTGGCGATGCAGGACTGGCTCGGCTCCGCGGGCTTCGACCGCGAAGACGAAGACCATTGGGCGCGGCAGTGGGCGCGGGCCTACGTCGAATTCGCCGCCACCGAGAAGCGGCAGTACCTCCACGACCTCGGACTGCGGGTGACCCCGCTGGTCGGCTGGGCCGAGCGTGGCGGCGCGAGCGCGGACGGGCACGGCAATTCGGTGCCGCGCTTCCACCTGACCTGGGGCACCGGGCCGGAGGTGGTGCGGGTCTTCCTCGAACCCGTACTGGAGGCCGAGCAGCGCGGGCAGGTCGGGTTCGCGTTCCGGCATCGGGTGGACGAACTGGTCGTCGACGGCGATGCCGTCACCGGGGTGCGCGGCAGCATCCTGGAGGCCAGCCATGCCGAGCGCGGGGTGGCCTCGTCCCGGAACGCGGTGGGCGAGTTCGAGTTCGGGGCGCGGGCGGTGATCGTCACCTCCGGCGGCATCGGCCACAACCACGACCTGATCCGCCGCAACTGGCCGGTGGATCGCCTCGGCCCGTGCCCCGAGCACATGATCTCCGGGGTGCCCGCGCACGTGGACGGGCGAATGCTGGCCATCACCGAGGCGGCCGGCGGGCGCATCGTGAACCGGGATCGGATGTGGCACTACACCGAGGGCATTCACAATTGGGATCCGATCTGGCCCGATCACGCCATCCGGATCATTCCCGGACCCTCGTCGATGTGGTTCGACGCCAACGGCAAGCGGCTGACCGCACCGAATTTCCCCGGCTTCGACACCAATTCGACGATGAAGGAGATCCTGGCGACCGGCTACGACTACTCGTGGTTCGTTCTCACCCAGTCGATCATCGAGAAGGAATTCGCGCTCTCGGGTTCGGAGCAGAATCCCGATATCACCGGCAAGGACCTGAAACTCACGCTGCGCAGCCGCGTCGCCAAGGGCGCGCCCGGGCCGGTCGAGGCGTTCAAGAAGCACGGCGTGGATTTCGTGGTCGCCGATAATCTGACCGACCTGGTGGCCGGCATGAACAAGATCGCGCGCGGCCCGCAGCTGGATTTCGCCGAGATCGAACGCCAGATCGTGGCGCGCGATCGCGACGCCGAACACAAGTTCAGCAAGGACGCGCAGCTGATGGCGATCGGCAATGCCCGCCGCTACCTGGGCGACAAACTGGGCCGGGTCGCCACCCCGCACAAGATCCTCGACCCCGAGCACGGGCCGTTGATCGCGGTGCGGCTGAACATCCTGACCCGCAAGACGCTGGGCGGCTTGCAGACCAACCTGGATTCCCAGGTCATGCGCCCCGACGGCACCCCGTTCCCCGGCCTGTACGCCGCGGGCGAGGTGGCCGGATTCGGCGGCGGTGGCGTGCACGGCTACAACGCGCTGGAAGGCACCTTCCTGGGCGGCTGCATCTTCTCCGGCCGCGCGGCCGGTATGGCACTGGGACGCAGCCTGAGGTGACGGAAACGGTTGCCGCTCAGCGTTTCACCCGGGCGGCAACCACCCTCACACCGCCACGAACCAGCGGTAGCAGTCCTTGCGCAGCAGCAGCGCGAGCACGACCCCGGACGCCATCACGCCGATCAGCACCGTGAAAGGCCCCACCCCCGTGGGCATTTCGGCGGAGACCAGGGTAAAGACCCCCAGAAACGCTTGCAGGCTGGCCAATCCCAGCGCCGCCACCCACACCCAGCGCGAGCGCACCGCGAAAAGCAATGCCACTCCCCCGGTTACCAATGCGGCGGCGAAATGCCCCAGGCTCCCCGCCACGCTGCCCGGCCCGTCGGTGACGGCCAGCAGACCGTGCAGCACCGCGAATCCCATTGCCGCCAAAGCCGCATAGCGTGTTTCCCGCACCTGCGCGGGCAGCACCATCTCGGAACTATCACGGCGAACCATCCGGACCAGCCCGGCAATTCGCTCGGAAATCGAAGCAGGAACACCGTTTCCCGCATCGGCCGGCGAGATATCGATCTCGTCGACCACAGCCGCGTGCGAACTCACAGCACTCCTCATCGAGCGTCTTCGGTGATGCGCCCCCTGCGAACGCATCGACATGACGCTAACCAGATGAATGGAGCGCGAACAATCTCCGCGGCGAAGTTATGGCCATGGCCACACTCGATAGGAAGCGGCGCAAACAGTGAAACCGCTCACAGCGCCGCGCCCGGAAATTACTTGTCGTCCAGGGGGATCGGCGGGATCACCGGGAACTCTCCGGTGTAGCCCTCACGCATCTTGGCTATGGCCAGCACCCGTTTGCGGGCCACCATCCAGCCGATCATCAAGGCGGGCACGATGATCACCAGACTGCCCACGGTCCAGGTGCCGACCGGCCGGTCGAAGGCCATCAGGATCAGAACCGCGAAAAGGAAGACCAGGGTGGCGATTCCGGTGTAGGGCGCGCCCCACATCCGGAAGGCCGGACGCTCGGCGGTGCCGTTCTTCCACCAGTACCACAGCTTCAACTGGCACAGCACGATGGTCGCCCAGGACGCCAGAATGCCCAGCGATGCCACGTTCAGCACGATCTCGAACGCCTGCTCCGGCACCACGTAGTTGAGCCAGATGCCGAACAGCGCGATGGTGCTGGTCAGCAGGATGCCGCCATAGGGCACACCGGCTTTGGACATGCGGGCGGTGAATTTGGGCGCACTGCCGTTCATGGCCATCGAGCGCAGGATGCGGCCGGTGGAGTACAGGCCCGCGTTCAAGCTGGACAGCGCGGCGGTGAGCACCACGAAGTTCATGATCGAGCCCATGTGCGCCACACCGAGTTTGGAGAAGAAGGTGACGAAGGGGCTCTCACCGGCCTTGTAGGCGGTGTAGGGCAGCAGCAGTGCCAGCAGGATCACCGAACCGCAGTAGAACACCGCGATCCGCACGATGACCGAGTTGATGGCGCGCGGCATGATCTTGGCCGGATTCTCGGTCTCGCCCGCCGCGATGCCGACCATTTCGACTGCGGCGTAAGCGAACACCACACCCGAGGTGACGGTGATGAGCGGCAGGATGCCGGTCGGGAACCAGCCGCCGGCATCGCTGACCATGCGGAAACCGGTCTCCTGGCCTTCGACGGTGAAGCGGCCCGCGAAGAACACGGTGCCGACCACCAGGAAGGTGAGCAAGGCCAGCACCTTGATCATGGCGGCCCAGAATTCCATCTCGCCGAACCACTTCACCGAGGCCAGGTTGATGCCGAGCACGATGACCAGTGCGCCCAGCGCCAGAATCCACTGCGCCACGGGCTGGAACGGGCCCCAGTAATGCAGGTAGGTCGCGACGGCGGTGGTGTCGACGATGCCGGTCATGGACCAGTTCAGGAAGTACATCCAGCCGGCCACGAATGCGGCCTTCTCGCCGAAGAATTCGCGCGCGTAGGAGACGAACGAACCCGAGGACGGGCGGTGCAGCACCAGTTCGCCGAGCGCGCGCAGAATGAAGAAGACGAAGATGCCGCAGATCAGATAGACCAGGAACAGTGCCGGTCCGGCGCTGGCGAGGCGACCGCCCGCACCGAGGAAAAGACCGGTGCCGATGGCGCCGCCGATGGCGATCATCTGCAACTGCCGTGGCTTGAGGGCCTTGTGATAGCCAGCGTCCTCGGCATTGAGGCTGGTGGCAGCTGTCCGGGTCTCGGTCATACGCCGGTTATTCCTCCGCAATCGTGTTTTGAGGCGCTTCGACACTACCTTGCCGTTTGCTGTGGATCACATCGGCGCTCCGTAAGAACCACATTCGAGCGGTACACGCACGTCGAGCGCGCTCGAGATCTCACTTTGCGAGATAGCTATCCCGAAGCTCGAACCGCGGCCGGGTACCGGAACCGGCGGAAACCGGACATCCCCCGGGTCGGGGTAGACAAACTCGCGCCCGCGCGGCTCGGCGGCGCTAGAGTCCGATCATGAGGCGCTCGCGAACGCGGACCTGGGGCGGCTCGGCCGCTGCCCTGCTGCTCCTGCTCGGTTTGGCCACGGCATGCTCGTCGGGTTCGGACTCCCCGCAGGGCACCTGCGTGACCGCCCCGAACGGCACGCCCGTCACGGCCCGGGCCTCGGGCGGCGGTCCCACCACCACGAATCTGAGTCAGCATCCCGAGATCGCCTCGGGATACCGGACCGGCATGAAACCGGTGCACACCACCAACTTCGCGGTCTCCACGGCCAATCCCATCGCCACCGAGGCGGCCTGCCGGGTGCTGCGCGACGGCGGGACCGCGGCGGACGCGTTGATCGTGGCGCAGACCGTGCTCGGGCTGGTGGAGCCGCAGGCTTCGGGTATCGGCGGCGGGGCGTTCCTGCTCTACTACGACGCGGCCGCCAAGACCCTCGACGCCTACGACGGGCGCGAGACCGCCCCGGCGGCCGCCACCAACGACTACCTGCGCTGGGTCAGCGATACCGATCGCACTGCGCCGCAACCGAATGCGCGCGCCAGCGGCCGGTCCATCGGAGTGCCGGGGGCGTTGCGGCTGCTCGAACTCGCGCATCGTGAGCACGGCAAGCAATCGTGGAAGGATCTGTTCGGGCCCGCGATCTCCCTGGCGGATCAGGGTTTTCAGATCAGTCCGCGGCTGGCGGGCCAGATCGCCGACTCGGCGGCCGATCTGGCACGGGACGAGAACGCCAAGGCGTACTTCCTCCAAGCCGACGGCAGCGCCAAGACCGCGGGCACCACACTGAGCAATCCGGCCCTGGCCAAGACGCTGGGCGCCATCGCCACCGACGGCGCGAACGCCTTCTACACCGGGGCCATCGCCGCCGATATCGTCGATGCCGTGGCCACCAACTCCGGCGGCCGCACCCCCGGGCTGGTCTCGCTCGCGGATCTGTCGTCGTATCAGGCGAAAAAGCGCACCGCGGTATGCGCCCCATACCGCACGCACGAGATCTGCGGCATGCCCAATCCGTCGTCCGGCGGTATCGCCGTCGCGGCGATTCTCGGCATCCTGTCCAATTACGACCTGTCGGCCATGCCGCCCGACGACGTCTCCGGCGATTCCGATACCGCACGCAACGGCGGCAAGCCCAAAGCCGAAGCGGTGCACCTGATCTCGGAGGCCGAGCGCCTGGCCTACGCCGACCGCGACAAGTACGTCGCGGATTCGGATTTCATTCCGCTGCCTGGAGGCTCACCGCAGGCGCTGATCGACCCGAACTATCTGAAGTCGCGGGCGGCGCTGATCGACCCGAATCGCAGCATGGGCACCGCCCAGCCCGGTGATTTCGGCCCGGTCCCGCTCGGCACCGGTCCGCAGCCGCCCGAGCACGGGACCAGCCACATCTCCATCGTGGACAGCTTCGGCAACGCCGCCTCCATGACCACCACCGTCGAATCCGCTTTCGGCTCCTTCCATATCGTCGACGGTTTCGTGCTCAACAACCAGCTCACCGACTTCGCCACCGAACCCCTGGGCAAAGACGGTCAGCCCGTGGCCAATCGCATCGATGCCGGCAAGCGCCCGCGCAGCTCCATGGCCCCCACCCTGGTCTTCGACCGCTCCGGTGACGGCGCGCGCGGCCGGCTCGCCTATGTGACCGGCTCCCCCGGCGGCTCGGTCATCATCCAGTTCGTGGTGAAAACCCTGGTGGCCATGCTGGATTGGGGCCTGAACCCGCAGCAGGCGGTATCGATGGTCGCCTTCGGCGCGGGCAACTCCCCCACCACCAATGTCGGCGGCGAGCACCCGGCCATCGACCCTACCGACAACGGCGACCACGATGCCCTGGTCCAAGCCCTGCGAAAACTCGGGCACACGGTCTCGGTGGCACCGCAATCCAGTGGCCTGTCCGCCCTGGCCCGCGAACCCGACGGCTGGGTGGGCGGCGCGGATCCGCGCCGGGAAGGAGCGGTGCTCGGCGACACCCGCTGAGGGAGAGGGCTAGTCGCGCCCGGTGTACTTCGCTCCGAGTTCGCGGAAGCGGTCCATCGCTTCCGCGGCTCGGAGTTTGTCGTTGCGGCGGATGGCGAGCATGGGCACGTACTCTTCGTGCACCAGTTCCAGGCGCGCCCAGGACTTCTTGTCCGGGAACGAGATGCCGCGGATATCGGGCCAGCGGAACAGGTTGTCGCCTGCGATATTTCGGACCTGGACGCCTTGGGCGCCGACTCGTACGCGGGGACGGGTGAGCAGCAGGACCGCGCCGCCGAGCAGGAAGCCGAAGACCGCCATGGCGATCTGGTCGGAGATCCGGAAGTTCACGCCGGTGGAGCCGACGCGCAGGAACACGCCGGCCAGGGTGAAGCCGACCGCGAGCACGGCGGCCACGATGCGGGCGGTCCGGACCGAGTGGTGCGGGCGGATCTCCAGATCCCACTCGTTCGATGCCACAGCGGCTTCGGCGGGGGTGGATGCTGTTTCGGCGGTTGGCATTTCGGAGTCACCGGCCTTCGTTTCGGCGGCAGGCTGGCGGGGCGGCTCCTCGGAGCCGCCGTCCCGCTTCCAGATCCGGACGACTGGCATTGCTCAGACGGTCTGACGCAGCTCGCGCAGGGTGAGCGCGGCGTCCAGGGCGGCCGCGGCGGCCTGCTCGCCCTTGTTCTCGACCGAACCGGGCAGGCCCGCGCGGTCGAGGGCCTGCTGTTCGGTGTTGACCGTCAGAACGGCATTGGTGACCGGGGTGCCCTCGTCGAGGGAGACCCGGGTCAGACCGGCGGTCACCGAATCGCAGACGTACTCGAAATGCGGTGTCTCACCGCGGATCACGACGCCCATGGCGACCACGGCGTCGTGGGTGCGGGCCAGGGCCTGCGCCACCACCGGCAGCTCCATGGCGCCGGCGACCCGCACCACCGTGATATCGGCGACGCCCGCTTCGCGCGCGGTCTTCTCCGCGTTGGCGAGCATGGCATCACAGATCTCGGTGTGCCAGCGCGAGGCGACCAGACCCAGTTTCAGGTCCTTGGCATCGGCGAGCTGGAATGTCGGTACGCCGGTACCGCTCATCGGTCTCCGCCCTTCCCGGTCGTTGTCGGTATGCGTATCAGTGCGCGGTCTCGCCCAGGTCGAGATCGTCGAGGCCGACCAGATCGTGGCCCATGCGATCCCGCTTGGTGCGCAGGTAGTTCAGGTTGTGGTGGTTGGCGTGCACCGGCATCGGCACCCGCTCGCTGATGCTCAGCCCGTAACCCTCGATACCCGCGCGCTTGTCGGGATTGTTGGTCAGCAGGCGCATCGAGGTGATGCCCAGATCCGCGAGAATCTGTGCGCCGGTGCCGTAGTCGCGGGCGTCGGCGGGCAGGTTCTGGGCGGTATTGGCATCCACCGTGTCCAGGTTCTCGACGTCCTGGAGCTGGTAGGCCTGAAGCTTGTGCATGAGCCCGATGCCGCGACCCTCGTGTCCGCGCATGTAGAGCACCACGCCGCGGCCCTCGTCGGCCACCAGCTTCAGCGCGGCATTCAGCTGCGGGCCGCAATCGCAGCGCAGCGAACCGAACACGTCACCGGTGAGGCATTCGGAATGCACTCGCACCAGGACGTTTTCACCCTTGCCGTTGGTTCCCGCGAGATCACCCATGACCAGGGCGACGTGCTCGGAGTCGTCGTACTCGGACCGGTAGCCGATGGCCCGGAAGGCGCCGTACTCGGTCGGGATCTTGGCTTCGGCGACCCGCTCGACATGCTTCTCGTGGCGACGCCGCCATTTGATGATGTCGGCGATGGAGATCAGCGCCAGATCGTGTTCGTCGGCGAAGACGCGCAGCTCCTCGGTGCGCGCCATATCGCCCTCGTTCTTCTGCGACACGATCTCGCAGATGACGCCGGCGGGGCTGAGCCCGGCCATCCGGGACAGGTCGACCGCGGCCTCGGTGTGGCCGGGGCGGCGCAGCACGCCACCGTCCTTGGCGCGCAACGGAACCACGTGTCCCGGGCGGGTCAGATCGTCGGACTTGGCGTCCGGGTCGGCCAGTACGCGCATGGTGGTGGCGCGGTCGGCGGCCGAGATACCGGTGCTGATGCCCTCGCGGGCGTCGACGGCGACGGGGTAGGCGGTGCCGTGGCGGTCCTGGTTGACCGCGTACATGGGCGGCAGGCCCAGGCGATCGCAGTCCGCGCCGGTGAGCGGCACACAGATGTAACCGGAGGTGTAGCGGATCATGAAGGCCACGAGCTCGGGAGTCGCCTTCTCCGCCGCGAAGATGAGGTCGCCCTCGTTCTCACGGCCCTCGTCGTCGACAACGACGACAGCCTTACCGGCCGCGATGTCGGCGACTGCGCGCTCGATGGTGTCGAACCTGGTCACGTCTGTTGTGCTCCATCTCCAATTAGGTGCCTACCTACAGTAAGGCAGTCCCACTGCCCGTTTTGCGCCGCCTCCGGCGCGAGCGCGGATCAACCGCGCTGGGTGAGCCGTTCGACGTATTTGGCGATGACATCCACCTCCAGGTTCACGGTGGTGCCGACCGGGGCGGTGCCCAGGGTGGTCAGGGCGCGGGTGGTCGGGATGAGGGAGACCTCGAGCCAGTCCTTGCTGCCGTCGGCGGCGGCTTCCTCGGCGATGCCGAGGCCGGAGACGGTGAGCGAGATGCCGTCGACGGTGATGGAGCCCTTCTCGACCACGTAACGAGCGAGGTTGTCGGGCAAGGAGATTCGCACGACCTCCCAGTTCTCCGAGGGGGTGCGGGAGAGCACGGTGCCGGTGCCGTCGACGTGGCCCTGCACGATGTGGCCGCCGAGGCGGGAGTTGACGGCGGCGGCGCGCTCCAGATTGACCTGGGAGCCCACGCCGAGACCGCCGATGCTGGAACGGTTCAGGGTTTCGGCCATCACGTCGACGGTGAAGGTATCGCCCTCCACCTTTTCGTCCACGACGGTCAGGCAGACGCCGTTCACCGCGATGGAGGCGCCGTGAATGGCATCGGAGGTGACAATGGGCCCGCGAATGGTGAGCCGGGCCGCGTCGGCCAGCTGCTCGGAGGCGACGATCTCGCCCAGCTCCTCGACGATGCCAGTGAACATGCCCAACCTCTCCGTCGTCACGACCCGACCACCGGGCCCGCCGCTTGCGCCAACAGCCCGCACCGGTGGCGGTATTCCCCCGGCACGGCGGCTGTCCCCACCAGCCTAACGACGGCTGGTCGTAGGCGACATGCGGCCTTGTTCACTGGAGCGTTCACGACCTTGAGGTACGCAATAGTGCGAGAACCGAACCGGCGGATGCAAGATTGTCCGAATTACACGGATCAGCCGAATGAAATGTCGGAATTTCTCGACTCGGCGAATTAACCGGTCGGTGCGCAACCATGCGGTTGTACCCAATCACGACTCGCCTACACCAAAATCTTGCGCAGCAGCGGAAATGGACGCAAGATTGTTATGCAGCTGATTCCTGCGGTTCAACTTCCCGCTCCACAACACAGCTTCACAACACAAATTGGGAGTGCAGCGTGACCACGCTTCTCGATTCGACACTCGAAGTTCGCTGTGTCCAGTATCGACGCGAATTTCACCTGCCGGCATCGATAGATCCGACCTCACGCCACATCCTGCTCGACATAGGCAGCCGTTACGGCGCCATCACCATGCCCGCGGAACTCGGCGAGCGCGTGCAGCGGCGGCTGGCGCAGGCCGAACTCGCCGGGCCCGTCGTGCACCATCCCCGCGCGCGGCGCTGGACCTTCATCACCGGCCCGGCCCGCCCGGACACGCTCAGCACATCCGTGTCCGCCGCCCTGTTCCGGCTCTACGCCACCGTCGCCTGCACCGGCGCACAGGTCGTGCTCCCCTCCGCCGATGACGAGCGGACCGGTTATCGCACCTGGATCCAGTCGCCCGAGGCCGTGGCCGCGGTGCCGCCGCTGGAATCGGTGGTCGAGGCGCTGCTCGGGCGCTGACGGCGGGGACCTCCCCGGTCGCCGATAACCGGACTATCCGGCGGCCGGGGACGCCGTCACTTTCGACGTTTCGGCTTATTCGGCGGTCGCGGCCTCGGCCGCGATCACCTTCTGCCGCAACGCTTCCACGGTCGCGGCCGGATCCGGAGTTCCGTAAACCGCGGAGCCCGCGACGAAGCAGTCGACGCCGGCTTCGGCGGCCTGCTCGATATTGTCCATCTTGATGCCGCCGTCGATTTCGACCACCAGGCGCAGTTCGCCCGAATCGACCAGATTGCGCACGATGCGTGCCTTCTCCAGCACGTGCGGAATGAAAGACTGTCCGCCGAAACCGGGTTCGACGCTCATCACCAGCAGGGTGTCGAATTCGCGCAGGATCTCGAGGTACGGCTCGATCGGCGTGTTCGGCTTGATCGACAGGCCGGCCTTGGCGCCGGCGGCGCGAATATCGCGCGCCACCGCGATCGGATCGTCGGTAGCCTCGGCGTGGAAGGTGACGTTGTAGGCGCCGGCCTCCGCGTAGCCGGGCGCCCAGCGCTCCGGTTCGGTGATCATCAGATGGCAGTCGAGCGGAATGTCGGTGACCCGCAACAGGCTTTCGACCACCGGCAGGCCCAGCGTCAGGTTCGGGACGAAGTGGTTGTCCATCACATCGACGTGCACCCAGTCCGACCCTTCGATGGCCTTCACCTCATCGGCGAGGCGCGCGAAATCCGCGGACAGGATGGACGGTGCGATCATCGGCGCGGGCCGGGTGAACGGGGAGGAAGAGGTGCACACAGGCCGAAGTGTATCGGCCCCGATAGCACACGCGGCACGGAGGCGATCACGGCCAATGCACTGATTGTCGCGCACCGGAATGGGTAGCCTCATCAGCGTGATCAATATTTCGGCGGAACAAGGATTGCGCGCCACCCCGGTCGAGATCGGTGTCGCCGCATCCGTCTCCCAGTTGCCCATCGTGCGCGGACTCGCCGAAACCTTGGTGCTGCTCAGCGATTTCACCCTCGACGAGGTGGCCGATATCCGGCTCGCCGTCGACGAGGCGGCCTCCACGGTCATCGGACTGGCCGTCCCGGGGAGCACGTTGCAGTGCCGGTTCACCGTCGGCGATACCGAACTACTGGTCCAGGTCAGCGGAGTCGCGAGTGCCGAGGGCCTGCCGGATCAGCGCAGTTTCGGCTGGCATGTGCTGCGCACCCTGTCCGACGAAGTGACCGCCACCCAAGGTGAGTTCGATCCGGCCGTCGCCGGATATCCGACGACAGTTGCATTCCGGCGGGGCCGGGGGAAGGCGTAGTGACCGACGAGAACACCGTGTTCACCTCACCTGAAACCCCACAGCCCGACCGGTCCGAGGACCGGGAGCCCGGCGCGCCCGAGAACAGCCCCGAAACCGTGCCGGAGAACGGCAATGGCGAGGAAACCGAGGACGTCACCGAGGAGACCATCGACACCGAGGAGGCCGAAGAGGTCGCGCGCAGTGTGTCGGGGTACGACGATGTGGCGCAGCTGTTCGAGGAACTGGCGGCGTCGGAACCGAATTCGGCGCGGCGGGCGGCCCTGCGGTCGCAGCTGATCCATCGCTGCATTCCGCTCGCCGATCACATCGCGCGCAAATTCAGCGGGCGCGGTGAGCCGTTCGACGATCTCACCCAGGTGGCCCGGGTCGGTCTGGTGCACGCGGTGGACCGGTTCGATGTCGGGCGCGGGTCCAACTTCCTGTCGTTCGCGGTGCCGACCATCATGGGCGAGGTCCGCCGGTATTTCCGGGACAACACCTGGGCAATGCGAGTCCCGCGCCGGGTCAAGGAGACTCATCTGCGCATCGGGGCCGCCATCGACGCGCTGTCGCAGCAGTTGGGGCGCTCGCCGACGGCCAAGGAGATCGCGGCCCAGCTCGGGATCGATGCCGACGAGGTGACACAGGCGGTCATCGCCGGGAATGCCTACCAGCCCAGCTCGATCGACGCGGTGTCGGTGGGGCGGGACACCGAGGCTTCGCTGCTCGACACCCTCGGTGAGGAGGAGTCGCAGTTCGATCGGGTCGAGGAGTACGTGGCCATCCGGCCGCTGCTGGCCGGGTTGCCCGAACGAGAGCGGCGGATTCTCACCATGCGGTTCTTCGAATCCATGACCCAGACCCAGATCGCGCAGCAGATGGGCATCTCGCAAATGCATGTGTCGCGGATTCTGGCGAAAACCCTTGCGCGACTGCGGGAGCAGTCGGCGCGGGAGTGAGGCCGGGGCGCTCGCCGGGTGGATCCGGCGAGCGCGGGCCCGGTGCGGCCCGAGCGGTCGGTATCGTAGATTGCGAAACAACCATGATCACCTCGCCGGAACGCAAAGGGGTCGGTGCGTTGTCCCAGCAGCAACTGCCGTTCGATTCGCTGTATCGCCACGGGTTCGCACGGGTCGCGGTGGCGGTACCGCCGGTGCGGGTGGCCGATCCGGCGTTCAATGCCGAACAGACGATCCAGCTGGCTCGGCGCGCCGCCGACGCGGGCGCGGTGCTGACGGTGTTTCCCGAACTCGGATTGTCCAGTTACACGGCGGACGATCTGTTCCATCAGGACGCCCTGGATATCGCGGTCCAGGACGCCCTGGCGCGGATCGTGGCCGAGAGCGCGCAGCTGGGGACTGTGCTGGCGGTGGGTGCGCCGGTGCGCGCGCAGGGGCGGTTGTTCAACTGCGGCATCGTGATCGCGGGCGGGCGGGTGCTCGGGGCCGCACCCAAGAGCTATCTGCCGAACTATCGCGAGTTCTACGAGAAGCGGCAGTTCGCGGCGGCGCGGGAAGCGCTCGACGATCACATCGTGATCGCCGGGCAGCGGGTGCCGTTCGGGAGCGATCTGCTGTTCACAGCGACCAATCTGCCCGGCTTCGTGGCGCATCTGGAGGTCTGCGAGGACGGGTGGGTGCCGTTGCCGCCCAGCGGTTTCGCGGCGCTGGCCGGGGCGAGCGTGCTGGTGAACCTCTCGGCGAGCAATATCGTGGTCGGGAAGGCCGACTACCGGCGCGCGCTGTGCACCGGTCACTCCGCCCGGTACCTGGCGGCGTACCTGTATTCGGCTGCGGGACACGGTGAATCGACCACCGACCTGGCCTGGGACGGGCAGGCGCTGATCTGCGAGAACGGGAACCTGCTCGCCGAGGGCGAACGCTTCGCCGACCATCCGCAGCTGGTCACCGCGGACCTCGATCTGCAACGCCTCGCGGCGGATCGCTTGCGCACCACCAGCTTCGCCGACAATGTGCACGATCACCGGGAGCGGCTGGCGCGGTTCCGGCGCATCGAACTCGAATTGCCCATTCCGGCCGGGGCGGTGGTCTTGGAGCGCGAGATCCCGCGCTTCCCATACGTTCCCGCCGATCCGGTCAGCCGCAACGAACGCTGCGCCGAAGTGCACAGCATCCAGGTCGAGGGTCTGGCCACCCGGCTGCGGGCCACCGGTTCGAAGCACGTGGTGATCGGCGTCTCCGGCGGTCTGGACTCCACCGTCGCGCTCATTGTCGCCGCCAAGACCATGGACCGGCTCGGTCTGGCCCGCGCCAATGTCCTCGCCTACACCATGCCCGGTTTCGGCACCAGCGACCGTACTCTCGCCGACGCGCGCGCACTCATGCTCGCCGTCGGGGCGACCCCGCACGAGATCGATATCCGGCCGTCGGCCACCCAGATGCTGCACGATCTGAAACACCCTGCCGCCGAGGGTGTTCCGCAATACGACGTCACCTACGAGAACGTCCAGGCGGGCGAACGCACCTCCCACCTGTTCCGGCTCGCCAATATGCACAACGCCCTCGTCATCGGGACCGGCGATCTCAGCGAATTGGCCTTGGGCTGGTGCACTTTCGGCGTCGGCGACCATATGGCGCACTACAGTGTCAACGCCTCGGTGCCGAAGACCCTGATCAAATACCTCGTCGCCTGGACCATCGAGACCGAGGGGCTGGGCGAAAAAGCCTCGCAGGTCCTGCGCTCCGTGCTGGCCACCGAGATCTCCCCGGAGCTCATCCCCGGCGACGCCGACGCCCCCATCCAGAGTTCCGAGGCCACGGTGGGCCCTTACGAACTCCAGGACTTCCACCTCTATCACCTGCTCCGCTTCGGCGATCGCCCCAGCCGCATCGCCTATCTGGCTCATCGCACCTGGGGCGACCGCAGCCGAGGCAGCTGGCCGGACCTCATCGCACCCGAACTGCGCAACGAATACGACCTGCCGACCATCAAGCACTGGCTGGGTGAATTCCTGCGCCGCTTCATCCAAACCAGCCAGTTCAAACGCTCCACGCTGCCCAACGCCCCGAAAGTCGGCTCCGGCGGGTCGCTTTCGCCGCGCGGCGACTGGCGCGCCCCGAGCGATGCTTCAGCGGCCGCGTGGCTGGACGAACTGGCCCGCAACGTGCCCGACGATTAGGTGTCGAGCGGTGGCCGCCTGAACCACCCGACCCCGGACAGCAACGCGCCCGGTCCCGCACGGGACCGGGCGCGGCCGGTATCGCCCTCGGCTACTCGGCTTCGAGGGGTTTGCGCAGCGCCGCCAGGAACATGGCATCGGTGCCGTGGCGGTGCGGCCACAGCTGAGCGCCGGGGCCGTCGCCGAGATCCGGGACGCCGGGGACCAGGTCACGGGTGTCGAGTTCGACCGCGCCGGTGCGGCGGGCCACGTCGGCGACCACCGAGACGGTTTCCGACAGGTGCGGGGAACAGGTCGAGTAGACGACTACACCGCCGGGGCGGACCAGTTCCATTGCGGCGGTGAGCAATTCGCGTTGCAGCACGACCAGTTCCCGGACGTCGGAGGGCTGCCGGCGCCAGCGTGCTTCGGGGCGGCGACGCAGGGCGCCCAGACCCGTGCACGGGGCATCGACCAGGATGCGGTCGAACCCGGGCGTCAGGCCGCTGTCGCGACCGTCGGCAACGTGGACGTCGACCGGCATGCCCTTGGTGGTCCGGCGCACCAGATCCGCACGATGCTCGGCCGGTTCGATGGCATCCACGTGGAAGCCGTCGATATCGGCGATCGCGCCCAGCAGTGCGGTCTTGCCGCCGGGACCGGCACACATGTCCAGCCAGCGCCCGCCGTCCTCGCCTTCCAGGGGAGCACGCGTAAGCGCCAGCGCGACAAGCTGACTGCCCTCGTCCTGGACGGCCGCCATGCCCTCCCGCACCGGTTCCAGCTTGCCCGGATCGCCGCCGTCCATGTAGACCGCGTACGGCGACCACCGGCCTTCCTCACCGCCGGTCACCAGGGCGAGCTCCTCGGCACTGATCTCCCCGGGCCGCGCCACCAGGTGCACCACCGGGCGCGCGTCATCGGCCTCGAGCACCTCCTTCAACTCCCCGGCCCGCTCCCCCAGCGCATCCGAGAAGGCCTGCGCGATCCACTTCGGATGCGCGTACTCGAACGCCAAGTGCCCCAGCGGATCCCGCGGCGCGAGCTGCTCCACCCACTCCGCCTCGGACTTCTCCGCCACCCGCCGCAGCACCGCGTTCACGAACCCGGCCTTGCCCTGCCCGGCTTCGGCGCGCGCCAACGCCACCGACGTGTCCACCGCCGCATGCGCCCCGATCCGAGTCCGCAGCAACTGATACGTCCCCAGCCGCAACACATCCAGCAGCTCACCGTCGATCTCGCCGACCGCCCGCCCGGCCCCCGCCTCGATCACCGCATCCAGCAATCCCTGCGACCGGCAAGCCCCGTAGGTCAATTCGGTAGCCAGCGCCGCATCCCGCCCACTGATCTTCCGCTCCCGCAGCAGCCCCGGCAGAACGAGATTCGCATAGGCGTCCCGCTCCCGCACCGCCCGCAGCACATCCCGCGCCACACCCCGCACCGGATCCCCGCCCTGCCCGCCGCGTTCCCCACGCCGCGCTCCCCCACCGGTCGCCGACCGGCCACGCGCATTACCCGCGTCCGTCCGATCACCCCGGCCGCCCTTGGTAGCGGCATCACGGTCGCCGCCGCGACCTCGCCCGCCACCGGCGAACCCGCCGCCGTCGCCACGTCCACCGCGCGAGCTCACGCCCGCGCGTTCGCTGCCCCGCCCACCTTCGGCGCGGCCTCCGAACCCCTTGGCCTCGTTGGAGTTCCGGCCCGCACCGCGCCCGCCACCCGACTCGAAATCCTGACGATCGTCCCGGTCCCGGCCGCTGCTACGGGCGAACCCGGAGCGGTCCGCACCCGATCGCCGGTCGTCACCGCGCGACTGGAAGCCCTTGCGGTCGCCGGTATTCCGGTCACGGCCGTCGGATTGTGCGCCGCGGTCCCGGGTGGGGGCATCGCCTCGCGTGCCGGAGCCGGAGCCGCCGCCGAAGTTGCTGCGGTTTCCGGAGTTTCGCTCACCGGCGAAGTCACCGGCGCGGCCGCCGCGCGGGGCGGACCCGCGACGGTCGTCACCCCGGCCGGTATTGCGGTCGACGGCGTCGCCTTTGCTGGTGGCGGCTGCCGGGCGTACCCCGCCGAAACCCTTGCGGGGAGCGGAGGCGCGGGCCTGGTCGCCGGTGTTGTCGTTCCGGCGGTCGGCCGGGTCCGTATTGTCGCGTCGAATCGGGGTCACCGCAGCGCCTTCCACTCGGTGCGGCCGCCGGGGCGGCTCGCTCGATCAGGGGATCGGTCCTCGCGGCGGGGTTCGCCGGAGGGGGTGCGGCGCGGTTCTCCGCCGGTGTGGCCGGTGGGGATGCCACCGGAGGCACGGCGGCCGCCGATACGTCGCGAATTGATTTCTCGCCCCCGGTCGGGGCGGGTCACTCGAACACCGCGCCCGATTGCAGGCGGGCGCCGCGGGCCCAGTCGAGGGCGGGCATCATGCGTTTGCCGGGGGGCTGGACTTCGGTGAGACGGACCGCGGTGGTGGCGGTACCGAGGTAGATGCCGGTTTTGCGGACGTCGACGGTGCCGGCGGGGAGGGTTTCCTCAAGCATTTCGACCGGGGCGAGTTTGAGACGCTTGCCGTCGAATTCGGTCCAGGCGCCAGGGGCCGGAGTGACCGCGCGGATCTGGCGGGAGATGGCGAGGGCGGGCTGGTCCCAGCGGACGTGCCCGGCCTCGACCTCGACCTTGGGGGCGTAGGAGACGCCTTCGTTGGATTGCGGAACCGCTTGCAGGGCACCGGCTTCCACCCCGTCGAGGGTGGATTCCAGCAGCACCGCGCCACTGTGGGCGAGGCGATCCAGCAGCACGCCGGCGGTGTCGGTGACCTTGATCGTCTCGGTCATGGTGCCGTAGACGGGACCGGTGTCCAGGCCCTTCTCGATCCGGAAGGTCGACGCGCCGGTGATCTCGTCACCGGCGAGGATGGCCGACTGCACCGGGGCCGCGCCACGCCAGGCGGGCAGCAGCGAGAAATGCAGGTTGATCCAGCCGTGCTTGGGGATCGAGAGCACCGATTCGGGCAGCAGCGCGCCGTAGGCCACCACCGGGCAGCAATCGGGCGCCAATTCGGTGAGCTGGGCGATGAATTCGGGCTCGGACGGGCGGCGCGGGGTGAGCACGGGAATGCCGTGCTCGTCGGCGAGCTGCCCGATCGGCGAGCGGGTGACCTTGCGACCGCGCCCGGAGACCGCGTCCGGCCGGGTCAGCACCGCCACCACTTCGTGATTACCGGATTCGATGAGCCGCCGCAGCGACGGCAGCGCCGGTTCCGGCGTGCCCGCGAAGACCAGACGCATCAGCGACCCCGTTCCTGCGCCGCGGCCTTGCGCCGGCCACTGATCTCCGAGGCCGGCAGCACCGTGACACCCGCTGTGAACCAGGAGGATTCGCGCAGCGTGCGCATCGCCTCTTTGCGCAGGGCGGGATCGAGTCGTTGCAGGAACAGCACGCCGTCCAGGTGATCGGTCTCGTGCTGTACGCAGCGTGCCAGCAGGCCCTCGGCCTCGAACTCGACCGGCTCGCCGTCCATGTCCACGCCGCGCACCCGCACGGCGTTCGGCCGCGTAACGTCCTCGCGCACACCGGGAATCGACAGGCAGCCCTCGGGCCCGGTCTGGGTCTCCGTGCCCACCACCTCGAACACCGGATTGACCAGATGCCCCTGCGCGTCCCCGGTGTCGTACACGAACACCCGTAGCCCGACGCCGATCTGCGGCGCCGCCATCCCGACCCCACCGGTCTCGTACATGGTGTCGGTGAGGTCGGCTACCAGCTGGCGCACCTCCTTGTCGAAGGTCTCGACCTCCGCCGCGCGAGCGCGCAGGATCGGATCGCCGAACAGGCGGACAGGCTGGATGGTCACGGGCGACTCCCGGTCATGAACGAATACGGTCGTCTCATTTTACGGACAACCCGAACCGTTCCGATCAGGAGTGCGCGGCTTCCACCACTTCTTTGATGCCGGTGCCCAACTGCACCGCCGTGCAAGCGGGCGCCACCGCGTGCGCGGGATCGAGGGTATTGATCACGGTCCGCTGCACGAACGGGTCGTAGACCATGTGGAAATGACCGGTCAGATCGTCCGGGCAGAGATCTTGCAGCACCAGATTGGTGGCGCCGGCACCCTTGAGCGCGATGTTCTCGAACGGTTGGATCATCTCGTCCACCCGGCTGCCGAGGGTGGTGTAACGCACACCCGGAACGGTGTCGCCGCCGGCATTGAGGGCCTTGATGTACGGCGAATCCGCGGCCTGCTGAATGGCCGCGGTGGAGGTGGCGATCTCGACGACGGTGAAGATGACGGGCGCGGCCTGGGCCACGGTCACCAGGCCATACATGACGCCGCCGTAACTGGGCGAGGCCACGCCGACCCATTGGCCGACCTTGGGCGCGCCGCCCAGTTTGTTGATCCAGTAGCGAGTCACGCTGGCGCCCTGGGAGAATCCGACGATATCGACCTGCGGCGCGCCGGTAGCGGCGAGCACCTGCTCGACGAATACACCGACCTGCGCCGAACTGGCCCAGATGTCCTCGGTGCCGTAGCTGGTCTTGCCCGCCTTGCCGCCGTAGTTCATGGCGAAGACACAGAACCCGGCCTGCTTCAGTTGCGGGCTGAGTGCCGACCAGTCGGAATAGGCCGAGGAGTCGGTGCCGTGCGCCAGCACCACCGGGCGCGGATGTTCGGCGCTCGGCTTGCATCCGAAGTCGTTGGCGCCCTGCGGCGCCGCGTCCGGATGCTCTTTCAGATACTTCGAGGCGCCCAGGTGATCGGCCTGCGCCGGTCCCTGTTCGAGCGGCACCCCCACCACCCCCGCCGCGGCGATCGCGGACGGCTCGGCGCCGGCCGGTACCGCCCCGTTCGGTAGTACCGCGGCGCCGAAAACGGCCGCCATCGCCATAACCCCCGCCGGTGCGAAACGACGCCAATGCGTCCGCTTCGTCCGACTCCCTTGTCCCATGTCACAATTCGCCACGGGGCCCTGTTGTCCCATGTCATGAATCATCCCTGGGAGTTTGCCGAAAGTCCCGGCGGGGTGGCGTATTTGCGCCCCATTACTTTTCGGGTGTGTCGTCTTCGGCCAGGATCCGGTAGAGCGCCCGGCGCGCCTCGGTGAGTACCTCGGCGGCCTTCTCGGCCTGCTCCTTGTTGCCGACGGCCGCGACCTGAGCGGCCGCGCCCATCAGCTGGCCGATCAGCCCGCGCAGATCGAGCGCCTGATCGCCGACACCGTCCTTGACGTCCTGCCACGGATCGCCCAGGTCGGTGCGGTTCTCCTCGAGGTAGGCGGTGCCCGCCTCGGTGAGCTTGGCGGTCTTGCGACCGGCCACCTTCTCGATGATGACCAGGCCCTCGTCCTCGAGCTGGGACAGCGCGGGGTAGATGGAACCCGGGCTCGGGCGCCAGACGTCCTGGCTGCGCTCGCGGATCTGCTGGATCAATTCGTAGCCGTGCATGGGGCGTTCCTGCAAGAGCAGCAGGATCGCCGCGCGCACATCGCCACGCCGGCCGCGTCCACCGCGACCGCGACCGCGACCGAAGTGCGGACCGGGACCGCCGAAACCGCCGGGGCCGAAACCGCCGCCGAAGTCGGGGCCGAAACCACGGCCGTGGCCGTGCCGGCCGTGTTCGCGCGGACCCTGCGGTCCACGGCCACGGCGCATACGCGGATGTTCGGGGCCCTGCTGCTCTTCGGCGCGCAGTCGCCGCCAGGGGCCGCGGCCCCGTTCGGTGTTGTCCATGTGTTCCATGGTGATGCCTCCTTCGAAGGCTCGTCGTTGCATTTGCTGCTATCGACGATATATCGGCAATCTATCCAAGACAAGAGTGATGCGGGACACGAACCGGACAGTCGGACTGTTAGTTGGGCAGACCGCGCGCGAAGAGCAGATCGCGCAGCGCATTCGGGCGGTCGACCGTTTCCAGGGGCTCGACCAGGTCGAATTCGCAGCCGAGAGCGGTCGCGCCACCATCGGCTTCCTCGCTGTCACCGACCATGAGGGCGCTGGCGGGGGCGATGGCCAGCTTGTCGAGCGCGGCCCGGAAGATGCGCGGGTCCGGCTTCATCGCGCCGACTTCGAAGGAGAGCGCGAAGTAATCGACATACCGATCCCAGCCGCGGGCCGCGAAAGCCGGGCGGATGTCGAAGGCGATATTGCTGACGACGCCGACCGCGACACCGCCTTCGTGCAGCGCGCGCAGGACATCACCGGTGTCCGGATAGGGCGTCCACGCCATCGGATCGAGCAGGCGTTCGTACAGCTGATGGGCGGCGGTGACCGGCACCCCGGAGCGCTCGAGCACCTGTAGGTACGCGGTGCGATGCAGCTCGGGGCTGAGATCCCTGCGCTCCCAGGCATATTGGCCATCGGCGTCGAGCTCCACCAACTGCCCGACCGGCGCGGTCATGGCCTGCATGATCTCGGTGACCTCGTGGGTGTCCAGCGGCCGGCCGTCGACGTCGGTGAGCGCGGCATTGTGGAATTCCGCCTCCTCCAAGCGGAACAACGTGCCGGAGTAGTCGAAGAGGACCGCTTCGATCGCCATACCGGCCACCCTACACAGCGCCCGGAAGACCCTGCCCGGAAAACGCCACCACTCCTCAACTTGTCTGAGGAGTTTGCTACGGTGGATCGATGACGAAATCCCCCGTGCTCGAGGTCGGCTCGGTCACCGTCGTGCGCGACGGAAAGCCCATCCTGCAAGATGTTTCATTGCGGGTGCGGCCGGGTGAGCACTGGGCGCTACTGGGACCGAACGGGGCCGGAAAGACCACGCTGTTGCGCATGCTCGGAGCCTTCGAGCACCCCACGCGCGGCAGTGTCGAGGTGCTCGGCAAGCAGTTGGGGCGGGTCGATATGCGGGAATTGCGCAAGGCCATCGGGCATGTCGATCCACGGCACCGCCCGGACCGGCCGCTCACTGTACACGAGGTGGTGCTGACCGGGCTGACCAATACCGCCGCGCTGGTGCCACGCTGGGAGCCGAGCGCCGCGCAACTGGCCGAGGCCGACCGGCTCATCGAGCTGCTCGGGCTGGCGCATCGGCGAAACGCGCAGTGGCCCATCCTGTCCCAGGGGCAGCGCGGGCGAACGCTCATCGCGCGAGCGCTGATGCCGAGCCCGCAACTGCTGCTACTCGACGAACCGGCCACCGGTTTGGATCTCGCCGGGCGCGAACAACTTCTGGAGCGCGTGGATCAATTGCAGCACGCCCATCCGGAATTGGCGTCGGTGCTGGTGACCCATCATCTCGAGGAATTGCCGCCGGGCACCACCCACGCGCTGCTGCTGCGCGACGGGCGCACGGTGGTCGCCGGGCCGGTGGACGAGGTGGTCACCACCGAGCACATCAGCGCCACCTTCGATCATCCGGTGCGGATCACCCGCACGGACGGCCGCTGGAGCGCGAATGCCGCACGCTCCGTGCACAACTGAGCGCTCAGGCCAGCGAATCGATCCAGGCTTCGAGGCGTCGGCCTTCGGCGGCCATCATGTCCGGATCGCGAAAGGTATTGGTGAGCAGGGAGATTCCCTGATACGCCGCCACCAGCGCGACCGCCAGTTCACGAGCGTCCGCGCGTCCCATCGCCGCGAACTGCGCCTGCACCCAGTCGACCAATCCACGCATCACCACGGCCAGTTCCTGTTCCAGGCCGTCGTCACGCTTGTCCAGCTCGGTCGCGAGAGTGCCCGAGGGGCAACCGAATTGGGCGGCGGCCTCGCGCTGGTCCACCCAGCCGCGTACCAGCGCCTTGAGCCGCTCGGCCGGTGAATCCACCCGTTCGAGGGCTTCGATGATCTCTTCGAGGGTGCGCGCGTGCGCGCCGATGGCCGCCTGGATCAGCTGATCCTTGGTCTTGAAGTAGTAGTAGACGTTCCCGACCGGCACCTGCGCGGCGCGCGCGATATCGGCGATGGTCGTCTTCTCCACTCCCCGCTCGTAGAACACCTGCGCGGCCGCCGCGGCCAGCCGCTCGCGTTTACCAGCTTTCGGGGCCGCCACGCCAGTCCCTGAGTTAGTCATACGACTCACTATAGACAACGCCCGGTTCGAACCCCTATGGTTCTTCTTAGTCAGCCAACTAACTCAGGAGTGAGACAGATGATCGTGGTAACGGGTGCGACCGGCAATATCGGCAGCGCGCTGGTGCGTGAGCTCGCCGCGGCGGGCGAGAAGGTGGTCGCGGTATCGCGGGGCGAAAAGCCCGTGGACCTGCCCGAAGCCGTGGAGCACCGCCGCGGCGACGTCGGCGACCTCGGCAGCCTGGGCTCGGCGGTGAGCGGGGCGGACGCATTGTTCCTGCTCATCACCGGTCCGCAGTTGGTGATGGGCCCGCCGCCGGCCGAGGTGCTGGAAACCGTTGCGCGAAACGGTGTTCGGCGCGTGGTGTTCGTGTCTTCGCAGGGTGCGGTGACCCGGGCCGGCAGTGACGGATACGCCCGCACCCTGGAGTTCGAAAAGGCCCTGGCCGCCTCCGATCTCGAGTGGACCGTGCTGCGGCCGGGCGGATTCTTCACCAACTCCTACGCCTGGATCGAACCCGTGCGCACCGAGCGCATGATCGCCGCGCCGTTCGGCGACACCGGCCTGCCGCTGGTGGATCCGGCCGATATCGCGGCCGTCGCGGCGACGGCGCTGCGCACCGAAAAGCATGCGGGGCAGGTGTATACGCTCACCGGACCGGCGGTGATCACGCCACGGGAGCAGGCGGCCGCGCTCGAGGCCGCGCTCGGGGAGCCGTTGCGGTTCCTCGAACTGACCCGGGCACAGGCCCTCACGAACATGCTGCGTTTCATGCCGGAATCGGTGGCCGAGCACACCTTGGACATCCTCGGCGCGCCGACCGGCGACGAACTGCGGGTCAGTCCGGATGTCGAACGCGTGCTGGGCCGCCCGGCGACCGGCTACGCCGAGTGGGCGCGACGCGCCGTAGTCGCCTTCCGCTGAGCGTGACAGCCCGGTAATCCATTGCCGCCGAGCCCGCTTCGTGACTCAGGCTGCAACGGATTCGGACCGCAACGCGCGGCGGATCTCGGCCTCCAGCCGTTCGAGGGCGGCCATGGACGAACGGTGATCGGCACAGACGAGTTCGGGGAACTCCACGCTGAACGCGATATACGCCGCGTCCTGCGGGGACCACCACACCGCGCAGCCGACGGTGAGCATCCGCCGTTCGACCTCGTCGGGCGCCGGAACAGCTATCGCGTCGATATTCATGTCGGCGACTATGCCCGGTCGTGATCGGCAGCGATCGTTGACGAAGACTCTCGTTCCCGGGACCTTGGTCCCGTATCCGGCCGGCCGCCCCGGCCCCGGCATCAGCCGATATCGATGGGGTCGATCTGGACGCGCAGCGGAGCGTCCGAGCGGTGGGTGCTGCGCACCGCCTGCGCGGCGGTCAGCGCCCGCGACAATGCCGCGCCCTCGGCCTTGTCCACCCGCAGGATCATCCGCTCCACCTCGGCCGGAGAATCCCCGGACGAGAACGGCTTTCGCGCACCCGGCGGCAGTGGCACCGGGCCGAGCACCTCGACATTGCCGGGGAGCTTCGTCTCGCCCAGCAATTCGGCGATGGACTCCGTGGTCCCGTCGACAGCCGCGAACCGCACGGCGGGCGGGAACCGCACTTCGGTGCGACCTTCGAGCTCGAATCGCGCATGCCCCACCGGATCCCACCGCACCAGCGCCTGTACCGTCGCCAGTCCGGCATCCGCCATCACGAAAACCCGGCCTTTGGCGCGCACCAGCGCTGCCGCCGACATCCAGCGCCGCAACGCATCCTCGGCGGCCCGCAGATCCGCCCGGCCCAGCAGGGCCCAGCCATCGAGCAGCATGGCGACGGAATAGCCGCCGGGCACCCGCGGTTCGGCCCCGATGGTGGCGACCACCACCTGCGGCCCGGCGGGCACCGTATCCAGGATCGACGACCCGCCCGAACCGCGTACCGGCACACCGGGAAACGCCCGCCCCAGCTCTTCCGCGGTCCGCGCCGCGCCGATCACCACCGCACGCAGCGCACGCGACCCGCAGTGCCCGCACCGGAACGCCGCCTCGGTGATGCCGCACCACCGGCACTGCGGACTGTGCGCGATGTCCTCGCCCCGCCGCAGACTCGCGGTGACGCCCAGGTCGGCACGAGAACCGGTCACCGGCGCTCCCCCGGCGCGAGAACCGTTCTCGGGCAAGGCCAACGGCCCGTTGCAGTGCCGGCAGCGAGCCGGGGTGCGGCATTTCGCGCAGGCGAGCGCGGGCACGTAACCGCGGCGCGGCACCTGCACCAGGACCGGCAGCCCTTCGTTCAGCGCCTGCCGGGCGGCCAGGAAAGCCGCACCGGGAATTCGAATCGCCTTCGCGATGGGATCCCGCTCCAGCGCCGTGTCGCTCTCCCCCGGCGCAGTGATGCGCGGCGTCGCCGCCCGCAACTCGGCCCGATCCGCGACGAGATCATGCGCCCAACCGGATTCGACGATGGCCTGCACCTCGGCGGTGCGCGCGAACCCGCCCGCCACGAACGCCGCCCCCGTCTCGTGGGCCCGCAACATCGCGACTTCCCGGGCATGCGGATACGGCGACCGCGGCTCGGCGAAGGTGTCGTCTCCGTCATCCCAGATAATGATCAGCCCCAGGTCCCGCGCCGGCGCGAACACCGCACTGCGCGTACCGACCACCACCCGCGCCGCCCCCCGCAATACCGACAACCATCGCCGATACCGCGCCGAAGGCCCCAGCCCGGCCGACAACCCGACCGCCGACTCCCCCACCAACGCAACACATTCGGCCAGCACCCGATCCAGATCCCGCTGATCCGGCACCGTGATCACCACGCTGCGCCCACCCCGCACCGTCACCGCCGCCATCTCGGCCAGCCGGCGCGCCCAATCCTCCCCCGGCAAGGCCTGCCACCCGGCCCGCGGCCCCCGGCCCGCCGCCAGCGCCCCCAGGAACGAATGCCCATGCGCGTACCGCCCCCACCCCGGAAACATCTCCGGAATCGACTGTCCGGCAGCCGCTTCCGTTCCCGAGAGGTTGAATTCCCCTGAGTCGCCGGCCGCGTGGGTGTCCGCCATTCCGCCGGACTCCACCTGATCGGTGTCCCGGCCCTCGACCGCAGTCGAAACCGCCTCGGGCACATCCAGCGGCGCGGCGATATCGTCGACCGCTGCGGGTTCCGCGGTACTCATATCGCCGGTCGCCGCCGTGTCAGGTGACGAATTTCGAGTGGGTTCGGTCTCGGCGGTGACTGCCGAACTCGCTGCACCGACAGGCGAATCCGCGGCGGTGGGTTCGAGCGATTCGGTGGTGGCCGATGCGGCGGCGCGCTTCTTCGAGGCACGCGACGGCTTGGCGGGTTTCGGGGGCTTCTCGATGCCCTCGGTTTCGACCTTGGCGTGACGGGGCGGGATCGCCAAGCGCAGCACGTCGGCTCGGGTACCCGCGTACCGCGCGGCGACCGCGGTGACCAGGCGCAGAATTTCGGGAGTCAGGACCCGTTCGCCCGAGACGACGCGGTCCAGGCGGACGAGTTTGCCGGTGTGCGGCGACTTTTCGAGACGTTCGAGGATGTAGCCGTCGACCAGCCGGCCCGAGAATCGCACCCGGACACGGACGCCGGGCTGGGCGAGTTCGTCCATTTCGGGTGGGACGAGGTAATCGAAATCCCGGTCGAGGTGGGCGGGTTCGAGCAGGGGCAGCACGCGCGCGATCGGGCGGGACAGGCCCGCATCCGCGACCGGGGCGGGAGCACCGACGACGGCGGGAGCGGAGTCCCAGAGGGTTTCCGCTCCCGCCGTCGATGATTCGGTGTGGGTCAATTACAGCCCGGCGGCGGCACGCAGCTTGTCCGCGCGGTCGGTGCGCTCCCAGGGCAGGTCGACGTCGGTGCGGCCGAAGTGGCCGTACGCGGCGGTCGGGGCGTAGATGGGGCGCAGCAGATCCAGATCGCGGATGATGGCGCCGGGGCGCAGGTCGAAGACCTCGCTGATGGCGGCGGAGATCTTGGCCGGGTCGATCTGCTCGGTGCCGAAGGTCTCGACGAACAGGCCGACGGGGGCGGCCTTGCCGATGGCGTAGGCGACCTGGACCTCGGTGCGCTCGGCCAGGCCGGCGGCGACGACGTTCTTGGCGACCCAGCGCATGGCGTAGGCGGCCGAGCGGTCGACCTTCGACGGATCCTTGCCGGAGAAGGCGCCGCCGCCGTGGCGGGCCATGCCGCCGTAGGTGTCGACGATGATCTTGCGACCGGTCAGGCCGGCGTCACCCATCGGGCCACCGAGCACGAACTTGCCGGTCGGGTTGACCAGCAGGCGCACGTTCGAGGTGTCCAGGGGGTTGGGCAGCTTCAGCTCGGCCAGCACCGAGTCGACGACCTTCTCGCGGATGTCCGGGGTGAGCAGGTTGTCGAGGTCGATATCGGCGGCGTGCTGGGTCGAGATGACGACCGTATCGAGGCGCTTCGGGATCGACCCGTCGTATTCGATGGTGACCTGGGTCTTGCCGTCGGGACGCAGGTACGGCAGCACGCCGGACTTGCGGACCTCGGTCAGGCGGCGGGAAAGCTTGTGCGCCAACGAGATCGGCAACGGCATCAGCTCGGGGGTCTCGATGGTGGCGTAACCGAACATCAGGCCCTGGTCGCCGGCGCCCTGACGGGCGATGTCGTCGTCCTCGCCGCCGACGCGGGCTTCGTGCGAATGGTCAACGCCCTGAGCGATATCCGGCGACTGCGCGCCGATGGCCACGTTCACGCCGCAGGACGCGCCGTCGAAACCCTTTGCCGAGGAGTCGTATCCGATCTCCAGGACCTTCTCGCGAACGATGGTGGGGATATCGGCGTAGGCCGACGTGGTGACCTCACCGGCCACGTGCACCTGACCGGTGGTCACCAGGGTCTCCACGGCGACACGGCTGCGCGGATCGGCCGCGAGCAACGCGTCGAGGATGGAATCGCTGATGGCATCACAGATCTTGTCCGGGTGACCCTCGGTCACGGACTCACTGGTGAATAGGCGGCTGCCAGACGTGCGCACAGTTGTTCCCTCTCCCTCAACGGGTTTCTCGTATCGGGCTGCGACAGTAGCGCGTCGGCGCGACAGCACAACCCTTTGTCTCAGACTATTCCAATATGTTCGTCACAGGGGCGAGCCGCCCCCATGCCGAACAGATTGTGACTCAGACAGTTGCCGGGATGGATTTCCCGGCGTGTCCGAACCCTGCGATGCCGAGGCTTCAGCGGAGCAAGGGACCGAGTGCATCGAGCACTCGACTGGCCAGCAGTGCCTTGGATCCATGATCCAAGGCGATCTCGGTGCCGTCGGCACCGAGCAGCCAGCCATCGTTGGTGTCGACTTCGAAGGCTTTGCCTTCGCCGACGGCATTGACCACCAGGAGGTCGCAGCCTTTACGGGCCAGTTTGGCGCGGGCGTGGGTGAGCACATCGGCGTGCTCGTCCCCGGTCTCGGCGGCGAAGCCGACGATCGCGGTGCCCGGTAGTTGCCCGTCGCGACGGGCTTGAACCAGACCGGCCAGGATGTCCGGAGTTTTGGTGAGTGCGATCGAATCCGGTTCTCCCGCACCCTTTTTGATTTTAGCCGCGGCCACGTTCACCGGGCGGAAATCCGCGACCGCCGCGGCCATGATGACCGCGTCGGCGCCGAGGGCGTGCTTGTCGACCGCGACCTTGAGCTGTTCGGCGGTGGTCACATTGACCACCTCGACGGCCGCGGGCGGTTCGAGTCCGGCGGTATTGCCCGCGATCAACGTCACCGTCGCGCCGCGCTGGGCGGCCAGGCGGGCCAATGCGTAGCCCTGTTTACCGGAGCTCCGATTGCCCAGGAAGCGAACGGGATCCAGCAGTTCCCGGGTGCCGCCGGCCGATACGACGACCCGGCGACCCTCGAGGTCGCGCGGGAGCGCATCGGCGCGTTCGAGCAGCAGTCGCGCCAATCCGAAGATCTCCTCCGGCTCGGGCAGGCGGCCCGGTCCGGTATCGGTACCGGTCAGTCGCCCGGAAGCGGGCTCCATGACTACGGCACCGTGCGCCCGCAGCGTCGCGACATTCGCCCGGGTGGCCGGATGCTCCCACATTTCGGTGTGCATGGCCGGGGCGAACAGCACGGGACATCGCGCGGTCAGCAAAGTGGCGGTCAAGAGATCGTCGGCGCGACCCTGGGCGGCGCGGGCCATGAGGTCCGCGGTCGCGGGCGCGATGACGACCAGGTCGGCCTCCTGGCCGAGGCGCACATGCGGCACCTGCGGCACATCGGCGAAGACACCGGTGTGCACGGGATGCCCCGAAAGCGCTTCGAAGGTGGCCTTGCCGACGAATTCCAGCGCCGACTCGGTGGGAATGACACGAACCTCGTGCCCGGTTTCGGTAAACCGGCGCACGAGGTTGCAGCTCTTGTAAGCGGCGATTCCGCCGCCGACTCCGACGACGATCCGGGTCACCGCGGAACTACTCGCCTTCGGAGTGCTCGAGCAGGTCGGCATGGATCTCGCGCATGGCCACCGACAGCGGCTTCTCCTGGAGACCCGGCTCGACCAGCGGACCGACGTATTCGAGAATGCCGTCGCCGAGCTGGTTGTAGTAATCGTTGATCTGCCGGGCCCGCTTGGCCGCGTAGATGACCAGCGCGTACTTGGACGAAGTCCGCTCCAGCAGTTCGTCGATCGGCGGGTTGGTGAGGCCGACCGGAGTGTCGTAGGCGGGCGCGGTCTTGATGTCCGTACTCACTAGGAAGGCTCCTGCGGGGTTGTTCGGAATGGGATGCGGGTCAAGAACCCGAATTCGAGCTAACGAACAAGGATACCAACTGCTCGCAGGCGCTGGTCACCTCGTCGTTCACGATGACGATGTCGAACTCGTCACAGGCCGCCAATTCGGTCCGAGCCGTCTGCAATCGACGCTCGATGACCTCGGGCGATTCGGTCCCGCGCGAGGTCAGGCGGGACACCAGCTCATCCCAGCTGGGCGGGGCCAGGAAGACCAGGGCGGCCTCCGGCATGGACTTGCGAATCGAGCGTGCGCCTTCCAGGTCCACCTCGATCAGAACCGGGTGTCCGGACGCGAGCGCTGCTCGCACAGGTGCGGCCGGAGTACCCGACCGCTGCAATCCACCGTGGATATCGGCCCATTCGAGCAACTCGTCCGCCGTGATCATGGCGTCGAATTCCTCACGGGACACGAATCGGTAGTCGCGTCCATCCACCTCACCGGGCCGGGGGGCCCGGGTGGTGGCCGACACACTGAATACCAATTCGGGCAGCCGTTCACGCACGCAGCGCACAACGGTGGACTTACCGACGGCCGAGGGGCCGACCAGGACTACCAGTCGACCCTTCCGAGTGTGTTCGACCACCCTCGGATTATTCGGCGCTGAAGTCGAACCGGGCCAGCAGCGCCTTACGCTGCCGGTCGCCCAGTCCGCGCAGGCGGCGAGTGGGAGCGATCTCCAGTTCGCTCATGATTTCGGCCGCCTTGACCTTGCCTACCTTCGGCAGAGCCTCGAGCAGAGCCGACACCTTCATCTTGCCGAGAACTTCGTCCTTCTCGGCATCGGCAAGGACCGTCTTCAGATCGGTACCGCCACGCTTCAAGCGCTCCTTGAGCTCCGCCCGAGCGCGGCGAGCGGCAGCCGCCTTCTCCAAAGCAGCGGCGCGCTGCTCGTCAGTCAGCTGGGGAAGGGCCACGGTTCCTCCGTCTCATCGTTCATTGCTTGATCTACCTCCGGTAACCCGGTGGTCTCAGCGACCGTACCCACGACGCTTGTCGATTGCGAACCCACCCCCCAGGTCAGCGCGTGATTCCGGGCACGACCCCGCCGAACGGGCATCCTCGCGGACTGTCCCCGGACGGCTGCGACGATCCTACTCCGGGTGCCACGAATAGCCTTGCGGCCAGCGGTTTTTCACGTTCGAACCCAGGTTCGAAGAGGTGCGCCGAGGGTGGTGCGGAAACCGTGACCGAGCTGTAATCACGCGACCAGGATCTTTCTTGGATTCATCGGCGTGTCGCGCAAAAACTGCACCGCGTGTCGCGCTTCACAGCGGGTGGCCGGCGAGCACCGAACCGGTCGTACGGCTACCCGCCGGACCACGCTAAATGCCGCCTGGAGCGGTCCTGACGGGGTGAAAACACATCGGTGTAGTTCCCTGGACGCATCGGGGGCTCCCCGGCGGCAGCGGGGCACTGAGCGATCGTTCGCGAGACGGGAGCGATACGGGTCTTCCCGCGGCCCGGAGCCGCTTTGTCCGATTTCGCGGAGAGCGAACAATCCGGGCCGCGATCAGCGCATTTTCATACCGAGCGGTCAGTACTCGCAGAGCTCGATCAGGGTGCCTTCCGGGGCACGCAGGTGCATCACGCGCATGCCCCAGGCGGCCTGATCGGCGGGCTCGGAGACGAGGTCGACGCCGCGGGCGCGCAGGATCTTCGCCGCGGCGTCCACGTTCTCCACGCGCAGCACGATGACGACGCCGTCCACGTCCGGCCGCTGCCGGTGCTCGGCCCCGATGGCGGCGTCCAGGTACGCGCGGGTGAACAACGCGAGGTCGTTGCCCTGCACGGCGAAGCACGCGTACGGGCCGTCGTCGGAGCGCGGGGCATCCCCCGGAGCATCCTTGAGCGGCAGGCCCAGGACGTCGCGATAGAAGCGGAAGCTGGTGGCGAAATCGTCCACCAGAACACGAGTTTGGCCGTACGAGAGCAGGCCGAGTTCGTTATCGGACACGGGTCACACCTTTCACCTGGTTGCTGCTGTGCAGCCTAGTGAGACCCGGTGCCGGCTAGCGGGTTCCGGATTACGCCGCCGGCCAGATGTCCTTCAGGCGCGGGGCGAGCTCGTGCCCCTGGCGTACCCCGGCTTCGTGGGCCGGTATCAGCTGGGCCGGGTCGAAGACGTTCGGGCCGATGGCATCCGCATCGGGAACGATGGAAAACACTGTGCCGCTGCCGAGTTCGGCGTCCTTGGGCGAGCGCGGGAACAGGTGGGCGAGCGGTTCGACGATGACGATCATCTCGGCCCCCGCGGCGAGATCGGCATTGACGGGCGAGCGCAGGCCGCCGTCCATGTAATGGTGGCCGTCGATCGGGATGGGCGGGAAGACGGCGGGCGCGCAGGTGCTGGCGGCGACGGCCCGGTCCAGGGGGACGCCGTCGGCTTTGGTCAGCGCGCGGAATTCACCGTCGGTGACGTCGATGGCGGTGATGACCAGATCCCGGTCCGGCCATTCGGTCGCACCGGTGAGCCCGGCCATGCGCGCCACATGCGTTTCCGGGTCGCCGAGCGGCATTTCCAGCACCCGGGCTCCGGCCCGCTGCCAGGCTTCGGAGGCGCGGATTCCCGGTGTCATGAGAATGCCCAGCACTTCGGAGAAGGCCGCCATATCGAAGTTGATGGACGGGGTGTCGGGCGACGGCGGCGCCAGTACCCGGCCGATATCGCCGCCGCAGGCCAGGACGGTGCCGACGATGGAACCGGCCGAGGTGCCGATGATGCGGTCGGCCGCGCCCAGGTCGATCCCGGCCTCGCGCAGGGCCGTGACCAGCCCGGCCATCCAGCTCAGGCCGACCGCGCCGCCTCCACCGAGCACGAGGGCGTGACGAATTCCATTGGGCGGCATCGCATCGGACATGCCGCCACTGTAACCCGCCGCCGCCCCGGCCGGGCACGGCACCGGGAAATGCGGCGGGGACACGGCCCGCCGTGGGCCGTGTCCCCGTCACAAGCTTCGAATCAGCCTTGCAGGAAGGCGAATTCGGCGGCCAGTTCGGCCACTTTCTCCTGGAGCGCGGTCACCGACGGTCCGGCCTTGAGCACCTCGCGGGAGACATTGGGCAGCACCGCGCCCAAGTCGCTCGCGGGAACGAGTTTGCGGATGTCGTCCGCTCCCCCGCCCTGTGCGCCGACGCCCGGCATCAGGATCGGGCCGTTGAGCGCCGACAGGTCGGGCGCTTCGGTGAGGGTCGCGCCGACGACCACACCGACGGAACCGAATTCGGTTCCGGCGTTGGCCGCCGCCGCGTCGTCGACCATGCGCTGGGCGATGCTGCGGCCGTCCGGGCCGGTGATGCGTTGCAGCTCCGCCGCTTCCGGGTTGGAGGTGGCGGCGAGCACGAAGACGCCGCGGCCGTTGGCCCGCGCCAGCTCCAGAGCCGGTGCGAGGGAACCGAATCCGAGGTACGGCGACACCGTCACCGCGTCGGAGCCGAGCGGGCCGTCACCGAGCCAGGCGTGCGCGTAGGCATCCATGGTGGAGCCGATATCGCCGCGCTTGGCGTCGGCGAGCACCAGGGTGCCGGCCTCGCGCAGTTCGCCGATCGCCTCCTCCAGCACCATGATTCCGCCGGAACCGTAGGTCTCGAAGAACGCCACCTGCGGTTTGACCAGCGCGACCCGGCCCGCGAACGCTTCGACGCAGGCGTCGGCGAAGGCTTTGAGCCCGGTCACGTCCTCGGACAATCCCCAGGCCCGCAGCAGCGGCGGATGCGGGTCGATGCCCACGCACAGCGGACCGTGCGCGCGCATCGCTGCCCGCAGCCGCACACCGAAACTCGTCATGCTCAGCCTCGCAGGGTGGCGTGGAGTTCTTGCAGGGACCGCACGCCGATGCCGCCGTTGATGGTGGCCTCGATGCCCTGCACGGCCGCGGCCGCACCCTGCACGGTGGTGATGCACGGGATGTTCGCGCCGACCGCGGCGGTACGGATCTCGTAACCGTCCACGCGCGGGCCGTTGTTGCCGTACGGGGTGTTGAACACGATGTCGACGTCGCCGTCCTTGATCATGTCCACGATGCTGGGCTGATCGGTGGCGGCGTCGGACTGCTTGCGCACCCGCTCGCACGGAATGCCGTTGCGGCGCAGCATCTCCGCGGTGCCGTCGGTGGCCAGGATGCGGAAGCCGAGATCGTGCAGGCGCTTCACCGGGAAGACCATGGCGCGCTTGTCGCGGTTGGCGATCGAGACGAAGGCGGTGCCCTCGGTCGGCAGCGAACCGTAGGCGGCGGCCTGGCTCTTGGCGAAGGCGGTGCCGAAGTCGGCGTCGATGCCCATGACCTCACCGGTGGACTTCATCTCCGGGGAGAGCAGCGAGTCGATGCCGGTGCCGTCGGGGCGGCGGAAGCGGTGGAAGGGCAGGACCGCTTCCTTGACCGCGACCGGCGCGTCGAACGGGGCGTAGCCGCCGTCGCCCTCGGCCAGCAGCAGGCCCTCCTTGCGGAGTTCGGCGATGGTGGCACCCAAGGCGATGCGCGCCGCGGCCTTCGCCAGGGACACCGCGGTGGCCTTGGAGACGAACGGCACGGTGCGGCTGGCGCGCGGGTTGGCTTCGAGGACGTAGAGCACGTCGTCCTTGAGCGCGTACTGCACGTTCAGCAGCCCCTTGACCCCGATGCCCTTGGCGAGCGCGGCGGTGGAGCGGCGCACGGCCTCGATATCGCTGCGGCCCAGGGTGATCGGGGGCAGGGCGCACGCCGAGTCGCCGGAGTGGATACCGGCCTCTTCGATGTGCTCCATGACGCCGCCCAGGTACACCTCTTCGCCGTCGCAGAGCGCGTCGACGTCGATCTCGATGGCGTCTTCCAGGAACCGGTCGACCAGCACCGGGTGGTCCGGAGTGATCTCGGTGGCGCGGGAGATGTAGTCCTCGAGGGACTGCTCGTCGTAGACGATCTCCATGCCGCGCCCGCCGAGCACATAGGAAGGACGCACCAGGACCGGGTAGCCGATCTCGTTGGCGATCTTCTTGGCCTGCGGGAAGGTGGTGGCGGTGCCGTACTTGGGGGCCGGAAGACCGGCTGCGACAAGCACATCGCCGAACTCGCCGCGATCCTCGGCCAGGTCGATGGCGGCCGCCGAGGTGCCGACCACGGGCACGCCCGCATCGGTCAGGCGCTGCGCCAGGCCCAGCGGAGTCTGCCCGCCCAGCTGGCAGATGACGCCCGCGACGCTGCCCGACTCGGTTTCGGCGTGGTACACCTCGAGCACGTCCTCGAAGGTGAGCGGCTCGAAGTAGAGACGATCGGCGGTGTCGTAGTCGGTGGAGACGGTCTCGGGGTTGCAGTTGACCATGATGGTCTCGTAGCCCGCGTCCGAAAGGGTCTGCGCCGCATGCACACACGAGTAGTCGAACTCGATGCCCTGGCCGATGCGGTTCGGGCCGGAGCCCAGGATGATGACCTTCTCCCGCTCCCGCTGCGGCGCCACTTCGGATTCCGCGGCGGGGTCCAGCTCGTAGGCCGAGTAGTGGTACGGGGTCTTGGCCTCGAACTCGGCGGCGCAGGTGTCGACGGTCTTGTACACCGGGCGGATGCCGAGCCGGTGGCGCAGTTCGCGCACGCCGGCCTCACCCGCGAGTTCCGGTCGCAGCGCGGCGATCTGGCGATCGGAGAGGCCGTAGTGCTTGGCGTTGCGCAGCAGCGACTCGTCCAGCACCGGGGCGTCGATGATCTCCTGGCGCAGTTCCACCAATCCGGCGACCTCGGCCACGAACCACGGGTCGATGCCCGAGGCGGCGGCGACGTCTTCGATGCTCGCGCCCAGGCGCAGCGCCCGCTCCACCTGGTAGATACGGCCTTCGGTGGGCACCTTCAGGTCGTCGAGGACGGCCTGAACGTCGGTCCACTCGCCGTCGGGCAGCGTCCAGAAGCCGGTGGCCTTGGTCTCCAGCGAGCGCAGCACCTTGCCGAGGGCTTCGGAGAAGTTGCGGCCCATGGACATTGCCTCGCCGACCGACTTCATGGTGGTGGTCAGCGTGGTGTCGGCGCCCGGGAACTTCTCGAAGGCGAAGCGCGGAGCCTTGACCACGACGTAGTCGAGGGTGGGCTCGAAGCAGGCCGGGGTCTCGCCGGTGATGTCGTTGACGATCTCGTCGAGGGTGTAGCCGATGGCCAGCTTGGCGGCGATCTTGGCGATCGGGAAACCCGTTGCCTTGGAAGCCAATGCCGAGGACCGCGAGACGCGCGGGTTCATCTCGATGACGATCAGGCGACCGTCCTTGGGATCGACCGCGAACTGGATATTGCAGCCGCCGGTGTCGACGCCGACCTCGCGCAGAATCGCGATGCCGAGATCGCGCATCTTCTGGTATTCGCGGTCGGTGAGGGTCATGGCCGGGGCGACGGTGACCGAGTCACCGGTGTGCACGCCCATCGGGTCCACGTTCTCGATCGAGCAGACGATGACGACATTGTCCTTGCCGTCGCGCATGAGCTCGAGCTCGAATTCCTTCCAGCCCAGGATGGATTCCTCGATGAGCACGTTCGCGGTCGGCGAGGCAGCCAGGCCGCCGCCGGCGATGCGATCGAGATCCTCGTGGTTGTAGGCCATGCCGGAGCCCAGGCCGCCCATGGTGAAGGAGGGGCGCACGACGACCGGGAAGCCCAGTTCCGCAACGGTTTCGCGCACCTCGGCCATGGTGAAGCAGACCTTGGAGCGCGCCGACTCGCCGCCGACCTTGGCGACGATGTCCTTGAACTTCTGCCGGTCCTCACCGCGCTGGATGGCCTCGAAGTCCGCGCCGATCAGCTCGACGTTGTACTTCTCGAGCACACCGTTCTCGTGCAGTGCGACAGCGGCATTGAGCGCGGTCTGCCCGCCCAGGGTCGCCAGGATCGCGTCCGGGCGCTCCTTGGCGATGACCTTCTCGACGAATTCCGGGGTGATCGGCTCGACATACGTCGCGTCGGCGAACTCCGGGTCGGTCATGATGGTGGCCGGGTTGGAGTTGACCAGCGACACGCGCAGGCCCTCCGACCGCAGGACGCGACACGCCTGGGTTCCCGAATAGTCGAACTCACAAGCCTGGCCGATGACGATCGGGCCCGAGCCGATCACCAGGATGTGATTGAGGTCGGTACGGCGTGGCATCAGGCTCCTTCCATCAGCATGGCAAAGCGATCGAACAGGTAGGCGGCGTCGTGGGGTCCGGCCGCGGCCTCGGGGTGGTACTGCACGGAGAAGGCGCGGCCGTTGACCAGCTGTACGCCTTCGACGACACCGTCATTGGCGCAGACGTGGCTGACCTCGGCCTTGCCGAACGGGGTGTCGAAGACCTCGCCGCGTTCGCCTTCGAGGGCGAAGCCGTGGTTCTGCGCGGTGATGGAGATGCGGCCCGAATGATGTTCGATGACCGGCACATTGATGCCGCGGTGGCCGAACTTCATCTTGTAGGTGCCGCGTCCGAGCGCCCGGCCCAGGATCTGGTTGCCGAAGCAGATGCCGAACAGCGGCAGGTTCTCACCCAGGATTCCCTGGGTCAAAGCCACCTGCGCGTCGGCGGTGGCCGGGTCGCCCGGACCGTTGGACAGGAACACGCCGTTCGGGTTGAGTTCCTTGATCTGGTCCAGGGTCACGTTCGAAGGCACCACGTGCACCCGCATGCCGCGCTGGGCGAACATGCGCGGGGTGTTGGACTTGATGCCGAGATCGACTGCCACGACGGTGAATCGGTGCTCGCCGATCGGGTCGATGGTGTACATCTCGTCGGTCGAGACCTCACCGGCCAGGTCCGCGCCCAGCATCGAAGGCTGGCCGGTGACCCGGGCGAGCAGCTCCTCGTAGTCGGCGAGGGACTCACCGGAGAAGATGCCCGCCTTCATGGAACCGGAGTTGCGCAGGTGCCGCACCAGCGCGCGGGTGTCGATACCCGCGATGCCGACGACGTTCTGGTTCTCCAGCTCGGTCTGCAAGCTGCGGTTGGCGCGCCAGTTGGAGACGCGGCGCGAGGGGTCGCGCACGGCGTATCCGGCGACCCAGATCTTCGAGGATTCGTCGTCCTCGTCGTTCCAGCCCGTATTGCCGATCTGCGGGGCCGTGGCCACCACGATCTGCCGGTCGTAGCTCGGATCGGTGAGGGTTTCCTGGTAGCCGGTCATGGCCGTGCAGAAAACCGCTTCACCCAAAGTCTGTCCGACGGCGCCGAAGGTCGAGCCGCGGAAAACGCGTCCGTCCTCGAGCACCATCACGGCACTGGTGTCCCCCAGCCCGCCCTTATCGCCGCTCATGCCTCTGCCTCGTCTCCCGTCATCGCACCCGTCCAGGCCGGGTACACCGTCTTGTCGTCTCCGCGGAAACCGGTATCCACCTCGGTTCCCGTCGGCAATTTCCAGCGAATGACCAGCACACCATCTGCCGTCATCACCTTGCCCGCATGCCCGCGTTCGGCGCGGACCGCCGTTATGGATTCCTCGGGAATCCAGATCGGCCCCGTCCCGTCCCGCTCGAGCAAGATGCCGCGCTCGAAGCGGGTGAGTTCCGCTGTGGCCCGGAAGCCCAGGTCGCCCACCGTGATTCGCTGAATCCAGCTGGGGGCCAGGGTGCTGCCGAGATACATCCCGGTGGTCGGTTCGAGCAGTTGCGCTCCGCAATCACCCGGCACCGCGGGCAGCTCGCCGATCGCCGCCGCCTGTCGCTGGGCTCGCCCGTTCCAGGCTCGATACATGCCCCAGATGCTCAGCACAAACAGTGCGAGCATTCCGACCACCCACAGCGTTCGCTCCATTACGGACCTCCTCGGTTCCCCACCCGCCGGTCGCCACCGGCGAAGACCTCGTCGCCACCGCGCGGCGCGGCGGCCACCCCGTCCCGGGCGGTGATCCGGCCGCGCAGGAAGGTGGTGGTCACCTTCGCGGGCAGGGTCATCGACTGGAAGGGGGTGTTGCGGGAGATCGAGGCCAGGTTCTTCGCCTCGACCGTCCACTCGGCATTCGGATCGACCAGCGTCAGGTTGGCGGGTTCGCCCACGGCCAGCGGCCGGCCCTGATCGTCGAGTCCGACAATGCGTGCCGGGTTCTCGCTCATCACCCGGGCGACGCCGCGCCAGTCGAGCAGGCCCGGGTTGACCATGGTCTGCACGATGATCGAGAGCGCGGTCTCCAGGCCGAGCATGCCGGGGCGGGCGGCCGCGAACTCGCAGCACTTGTCCTGCTCGGCGTGCGGGGCGTGGTCGGTGGCGACACAGTCGATGACGCCCTCGGCCAGGGCCTGGCGCAGCGCGGCCACGTCGGAGGATTCGCGCAGCGGCGGGTTGACCCGGTTCACCGCGTCGTAGGTCTCCAGGCGCGAGTCGTCCAGGAGCAGGTGGTGCGGGGTCACCTCGGCGGTGATCGAAATCCCTTGGGCCTTGGCCCATTTCAGGAGTTCGACGGTGCCTGCGGTGGAGGCGTGGCAGATGTGCACGCGCGCCCCGGCATCGCGGGCCAGCAGCGCGTCCCGCGCCACGATGGATTCCTCGGCGGCACGCGGCCAACCGGCCAGGCCCAGGCGGGCGGCGTTCGGACCCTCGTGCGCCACAGCACCCTTGGTGAGGCGCGGCTCCTCGGCGTGCTGCGCGATGAGCACGCCCAGGGTGTTCGCGTATTCGAGGGCGCGGCGCATGATCAGCGGGTCGTAGACGCACATGCCGTCGTCGGAGAACATGCGGACGTTGCCGACACCCGCTGCCATGGTGCCCATTTCGGCGAGCTGCTTGCCTTCGAGGCCGACGGTGACCGCACCCACCGGATACACGTCGACCAGGCCGACTTCCTGGCCGCGCCGCCACACGTGATCGGTGACGACCACCGAATCGGCGACCGGGTTGGTGTTGGCCATGGCGAACACGCCGGTATAGCCGCCGAGAGCCGCTGCGGCGGAACCGCTTTCGATGGTCTCGGTGTCTTCCCGGCCCGGCTCGCGCAGGTGCGTGTGCAGGTCGATGAAGCCGGGCAGCAGCACCTGTCCGGTGGCGTCGATGACCTCGGCCTCACCGGCCGCGATACCGCTGCCGATCTCGGCGATCTCTCCGTCGGCCAGCAGCACGTCGACCGGGTCGCCCTCACCGTAGAGACGGACGTTATGAATAAGGATCTTGCTCATGCCACCACCTCGTCGGTTCCGGCCAGCAGGCGGAAGAGCACCGCCATGCGCATATGGACACCATTGTTGACCTGTTGCAGCACAGCGGCTTTCGGCGAATCGGCGACCGCCGGGGCGATCTCCATACCGCGCAGCATGGGGCCGGGGTGCAACACCACCGCATGCTCGTCGAGCATCTTCAGGCGACGCTCGTTCATGCCGTAGTTGATCGAGTATTCGCGTGCCGACGGGAAGAAGCCGCCGTTCATGCGCTCGGCCTGCACACGCAGCATCATGACCGCGTCCGCGCCCGGCAGTTCGGCATCGAGAGAATTGGAGACGCGCACCGGCCACGCTTCGACACCGACCGGCAACAGGGTGCGCGGGGCGACCAGCACGACCTCGGCGCCAAGAGTGCTGAGCAGGAACGCATTCGAGCGCGCGACCCGGCTGTGCAGGATGTCGCCGACCAGCACCACCCGCTTGCCCTCCAGGTCGCCGAGGCGCTGACGCAGGGTCAGGGCATCAAGCAGCGCCTGGGTCGGGTGCTCGTGCATGCCGTCACCGGCATTGATGATGGCCGGGCCGGGGCCCGCGTAACCGCTTGCGCCGTCGTTCATCTCGTGGAACCAGCGCGCGATCTGATGCGCCGCACCGGAGGCCGGATGCCGCACGATGAGCGCGTCCGCGCCCGCCGCGTGCAGGGTCAGCGCGGTATCGCGCAGCGACTCGCCCTTGGAGACAGAGGAACTCGACGCGCTCACATTGATGACGTCGGCGCTCATCCACTTGCCGGCCACCTCGAAGGAGACCCGGGTGCGGGTGGAGTTCTCGAAGAACACCGTCATGACAGTGCGCCCGCGCAGCGTCGGCAGCTTCTTGACCTCCCGGCCCAGCAGCGCCTGCTCGAACCGTTCGGCGTCATCCAGCAAACCGGTGGCAGTGTCGCGGTCCAGATCGGTGACCGACAGCAGATGCCTCACAGTTCGCCCTCCTGACGCAGGTACACACCATCACGACCGTCGTGCTCACGCAGCAGCACCGAGATGTCCTCGGTGCGCGAGGTGGGCACGTTCTTGCCTACGTAGTCCGCGCGGATCGGCAGTTCCCGATGCCCGCGGTCGATCAGCACCGCCAGCTGCACCGCACGCGGGCGGCCCAGATCGCGCAGTCCGTCCAGGGCGGAGCGGACCGTGCGGCCGGAGAACAGCACATCGTCGACCAGCACCACCAGCGCGTCCTCGATCCCGCCCTCCGGCACCGAGGTGCGTTCCAGCGGGCGATGCGGCTTGCTGCGCAGGTCATCGCGGTAAAGGGTGATGTCCAGGGATCCGACGGCGGGGCGCACCCCGGCGAACTCCTCGATCTTCGCGGCCAGTCGATTGGCCAGCGTGGTTCCGCGCGTGGGGATTCCGATGAGCACGACGCGCGGGACAGCCGGATCGGCGGAATCGACGGCGGTCTTCTCGATGATCTGGTGCGCCATGCGGGCGATGGTGCGGCCGACATCCGAATCCGACAGCAGCTCACGACCGGCATTGATCTGCTCGGGATCGTGCCGCTGCGAATGCTCGGCAGCGCTCGACTTGGCAGCCCGATCTTCGGGCACAGCCATGCCGACCTCCTTCCCCGCCTCACTGGACGGTCCGTTAAAGGATGTCTTTCGAGTGGTCACCCTAGCAGCGCCGCCGGACCGGCCCGCCGCCGCACCCCCTCGGCAACCGCGCCACCGCGAGTCCCGCAGCGCCGCTACGACCAGCAGGAATCCTTCCTACCGGCAGCAACCGCTATCGGGCAGCTATGCGCAACATCGGGCGCTGTGGCCAGGTTCACGCCCCCGCTTCGTCATCCCGGCATGCTTTCAGCCGGGATCCACACCCCAGCGAACCGTGTGGATTCCGGCCGAAACCGCGCCGGAATGACAGGGGAAGCCCGCGCACCGGAATCAAAAGGGAGCCCGCCCGCCGGAATGACGGGGGAAGCCCCGCGCCGGTTTTGACGCGGGCAGCGGAAGGCTTGGAAGCGACGCCGTTCATGAGCCGGCCGGGGTGCGGCGGTCGAAGACGAGCGGGCGGGCGATGCGCAGGGCGGTGGCCACCGCGCCCAGCAGGACGGCGTCGTCACCGAGGTGACTGGCGGCCACGGTCGGGCGGAGCGGGGTGGTGCGTTGCAGGGTGGTGCGTACTTGATCGAGGAGGAGATCGGCGCTGTGGCCCAGACCGCCGCCGACGATGATCAGGTCGGGATCGAGGACGGCGGTGACCGCGGCGACCACCAGGGCGATGCGCTCGCCTTCGGCGCGCACCACCTCGACCGCCACGGGGTCGCCTCTGCGGGCGGCATCGAAAACAGTCTTCGCGGTGAGGCGGCCGGTCATGCCGCGTTCGCGGGCCGCCCGCACCACGGCGTCGGCGGAGACAGCTTCTTCCAGCGCGCCGCGCCGCGAGGCGGTCGCGTTGGTGTCACCGAAGGCGGCGGGCAGGAAACCGACTTCACCGGCCGCACCGTGGGCTCCGGTGAAAAGCTCTCCGCGCGAGACGATTCCGACGCCCAGGCCGGTGCCGATCAGGACATAGACGAACAGGCGGCTGCCCTGACCCCCGCCGAAGGCATACTCCCCCAGCGCCGCCAGATTGGCGTCATTGTGCATGGACAGTTCGGGTCCGCCGAGCCGGTCGCGGATTTCGTCGAGTACGCCCGCGCGGCCCCAGCCGGGGAGGTTGACGGCGTAGTGCACGCGGCCGTCCTGCGGATCGAACACGCCCGGGCTGCCTAGAGCGGCGTGCACGACGCGGTCGATGGGAATCTCCGCTTCGCTCAACGTTTCCCGCGCGGCCTCGACGGCGATCTGCGCGAGCGCGGTGGCATTGCGGGCGCGATTGGGAACGTCTATGCGGGACAGCACCTTTCCCGACATGTCCGCCACCGCGGCCCGCAACCGCGCCCGGCCCACATCGATGCCGAGCACATAGCCGGCGGTGGGGTCCGGCTCGTACAGCACCGCGGTGCGCCCGCGTTCGGGCACGACGGTGCCCATCTCCCGGACCAGGCCGTGCGCTTCGAGCGCCGCCAGTGCACTGGACACCGTCGGCTTGGACAGCCCGGTATCGCGGGCGAGTTGCGCGCGGGAGGCCGCACCGGTGGCGCGCAACTGTTCGAGCAGCAGCCATTCGTTGTTGCTGCGCAAACGCTGCCTGTTCCAAGGGACTTCGTCCACAACCCTCCGATCCCGATCCGCTGTGGAGCCGACTGTAGACAATCGGGCCCACCCCTTGACTGAAATAGTAAAGGAATTTAACTTTACAAAACCCATATGCCCTCCCCCCAGCGCCACCGGAGGAAGCCATGACCGGCCCCAGCACGCTCCCCAGAAAGATCGGCCTGTTCCAGGCCACCACCATCAATATGAGTCAGATGGTCGGCATCGGGCCGTTCGTCACGATTCCCCTCATGGTCGCCGCCTTCGGCGGACCGCACGCCGTGCTCGGCTTCGTCGCGGGCGCGATACTCGCCCTCGCCGACGGGCTGATCTGGGCCGAACTCGGCGCCGCCATGCCCGGCGCGGGCGGCACCTACGTGTACCTGCGCGAGGCGTTCCAGTACCGCACCGGACGGCTGATGCCGTTCCTGTTCGTCTGGACCGCAATACTTTTCATTCCCTTGATCATGTCGACCGGAGTGCAGGGGCTCGTGCAGTACCTGACCTATCTGTGGCCGTCCATGACCACCGGGCAGGGCGATATCGTCGGGCTGGCCGTGGTGGCGCTGGTGGTATTGCTGCTCTGGCGCAAGGTGGAGAGCATCGGGCGGATCACCGTGGTGATGTGGGCGGTCATGATCGTTTCGGTGGCGGCGGTCATTCTCGCCGCCTTCACACACTTCGATGCGGGCATGGCCTTCGATTGGCCTTCCGGCGCAATCGATCTGGGCAGCAACACCTTCTGGCTGGGCTTCGCCTCGGGGCTGACCATCGGCATCTACGACTACCTCGGATACAACACCTCGGCGTATCTCGGTGCGGAGCTGAAGGATCCGGGCCGGGTGCTGCCGCGCTCCATCGTGACGGCCATCGTCGCGGTGATGGCCATCTATCTGTGCATGCAGATCGGCGTGCTGGGCGTGATCGACTGGCACGACCTGCTCGATCCGGGCAATGTGGCCTCGCAGTCAGTGGCCTCGGCGGTGCTGGAGACGACCATCGGCAAGGGAGCCGCGCAGGTGGTGACCGTGCTGATCCTGGTGACCGCCTTCGCGTCGGTGTTCGCCGGGCTGCTGGGCGGTTCGCGAGTGCCGTTCGACGCGGCACGCGACGGGGTGTTCTTCCGGTCCTTCGGGCGACTGCATCCCAAGCATCAGTTCCCGATGCTCGGACTGATCGTGATGGGCGCGGTCACCGCGGCGGGGTTCGTCTTCGCGCGGCACCTCGGCACCTCGGCGGCCCATCCCCCGCTGGCGGTGCTCATCTCCCTGCTGACCACGGTGATGGTGATCGTGCAGGCGTTCGCGCAGATCGCGGCGCTGGTGGTGCTGCGCCGCCGGCAGCCCGCTTTGGCGCGGCCGTACAAGATGCTGCTGTATCCGCTGCCCGCGGTGGTGGCGGCCGTCGGCTGGGCGGTCATCTACGGGTACGCCGACAAGGCGAATCCGGGCGTGCATCCGATCGAATGGTCCCTGGCCTGGGTGGGCATCGGCCTGGTGTCGTTCCTGATCTGGGCGCGCGTCGAGAAGACCTGGCCGTTCGGCCCCAAGGAGATCAACGAGCGATTCAGCGACCCCGCACCCGCGCCGATCGCCTGATCGATCGTTGCGCAATCTTTCAGCAAATTTAGGCTTATGATCCAATTCGTTTGGCTTGTCTTGATTGTCCGGGATCCATCGTCGCCCCGAGGCAGGAGACGTCTTCATGAGCAAACCGCTGATCTGGGCTATCGCCGCCCTGCTCGTGATCGCCGGGCCGGTGATCGGCGTGATCGTCCGCCGGCTCATCGACCGGATCGCCGCCAAGACCTCGGCGAACGAACGATCAGTGCACCGCATGAGTTTCGGCCTGGCCCGCGACCTGGCCGTACCGGTCGCATCGCTGGCCGGCCTGACCATCGCACTGGCACTGCCGACCGGACTGCCGTTCTCGCCGATCACGGTCAAGCAGATCCTCGAGGCCGCGCTGCTGCTGGCCATCACCTACGCGGTGTCACGGCTGGCGGCGGAGATCGTCACCTCGGTGGCCCGCCGCGTCACCGGCGTCTCCGGATCGGTGAGCCTGTTCTCCACCATCACCAAGGTGATCGTCTTCATACTGGGCCTGCTGATCACCCTCGACACCGTGGGCGTGCAGATCACCCCGCTGCTGGGAGCCCTGGGCATCGGCGCGCTGGCCATCGCGCTGGCATTGGAGGGCACCCTGGCGAATCTGTTCGCGGGCGTGCATATCCTGGCTTCGAAGACGGTGCAGCCGGGCGACTTCGTGAAACTCGAAGGCGGCGAGACCGGATGGGTCAGCGATGTGAACTGGCGGACCACCGCAATCCAGGACCTCCCCGGCAACTTCATCATCGTGCCGAACCGCAAGTTCGCCGAATCGATTCTCACCAACTACCACCGGCCCGAGCAGGATATGGCCGTCACGGTCGAGGTGAGCACCGGCTACGGCAGCGACCTGGACCATGTCGAGCAGGTGACCCTGGAGGTGGCCCACCAGGTGATGAAGGAACTCGATGTCGGTTTCGCGGGCGCGGATCCGCGAGTGCGCTTCCATACCTTCGGCGATTCGGGCATCGGCTTCCGGGTCGTCCTGCGCACCCGGCATTACGAGGACCAATACCTGCTGGTCAGCGAATTCATCAAGAGCCTGCACCGCCGCTATCGCATGGAGGGCATCGCCATCCCGTACCCGATCCGGACGCTGGAATTCGGACGCGGCGACGACTTCGAATCCCGCTTGGCGGCCGAGATTCATACACCGTAAATCGCAATGTGCGATGCTCGGAGGGTGAGCAACGAAGCCGACTTCACCGAGCCTGCCCGCGTCACCTTCCGCGGCCACGGCGACATCACCCTCGCGGGCGACAGCTGGGGACCCCAGGACGGACCGCTGGTGGTGTTCCTGCACGGCGGCGGGCAGACCCGCCATTCGTGGAAGGATTCGGGCCTCGCGCTGGCGAAGGCCGGTATGCACGCGGTGCTGCTGGACGCGCGCGGCCACGGCGACAGCGACTGGGCTCCGGGCGGCGACTACACCCGCGCGGCCATGGTCGAAGACCTGATGGCGGTGCTGGAACAACTCGGCAAACCCGGGTTCGTGGTCGGGGCCAGCATGGGCGGCCTCACCGGGCTGCTCGCCAGCGCACACCCCAAGCGGGAGTTGATGACCGGGCTGGTGCTGGTGGATGTGGTGCCGCGGCCCGAGCACGCCGGCGTCGAGCGCGTGATCAACTTCCTGGGCAGCAACGCCGAGGGCTTCGCCAGCCTCGAGGAGGCCGCCGACGCGGTGGCCGCGTACCTGCCGCATCGGCGGCGGCCGCGCAATCCCGAAGGGCTGCAACGTAATCTGCGGCTGCGCGCGGACGGCCGCTGGTACTGGCACTGGGATCCGGCCATGCTACAGGGCTCGGGCAAGGGCGACGGTGAGGCGCTCGACCTGCACACCCGCCCCCTGGAGGATGCCGCGCGCGACCTCGCTATTCCGACGCTGCTGGTGCGCGGCGCCCTGTCGGACGTGGTGAGCCAGGAAGGGGTGGACGCCTTCCGCGCGCTCGCGCCGCACGCCGAATACGCCGAGATCGGCGCCGCCGCGCACACCGCCGCCAGCGACGCCAATGACGAATTCACCGACGTGGTGGTCGATTTCGTCCGCGCGCACGTGCGGGCGGACTGAACACTCAGAGCAGCCGGTCGAGCAGGCGGTCGAACAAAGCGGCCGCCTGCTCGGGCGTCTTGTGCCGGGTCAGCACGCCCTGGGTGATGCCGGAGAGGGTGAAGACCAGCAGTTCGGCATCGGAATCCACATCCTCGGCCCGTGATTCGCCGTCCGGCACCGAGGCTCGATGGCGCTTGAGCTGATCCGCGAAGGCGCCCATCAGCCAAATGCCAGGTCCCGCGGTATCTTCCGCGCCGACCGTCGAACCGGTGAGCGCGGCGGCATGGAAGGCCGCCAGCACCAGCGCGTCCTCGCGGGCCTGATCGTCCATGGGCAGCAGCACCGAGGCGAAGGCGCGGATCACCGCGCGCGGATCGGCGTCGGAGCCCAAGGCCGCGATGCGCTGCTCGAAACGCTGTCCCGCGTCCACCACCACCGCTTGCAGCGTCGCGAGCATGAGTTCGCGCTTGTTGCCGAAGTAGTACTGGATGAGCCGAACCGAGATCCCGGCTTCGGCGGCGACGAACTGGAAGGTCGCGGCTTCCAGTCCGCCGGCGGCGATGACCCGGCGGGCGACCGTCGTTATCTCGCGGCGCCGCTGCTCGTGATCGACCAAACGGGGCATGTGACCGGGTACTCCTGCTTCGTCGCCGGAACGGAAAGACTTCATGGTACGCCCATATCACCGCCCGGCACGCCGATGTCGTCGAGTCGCGCGAGCAGCGACATCTACCGAACACCTGTTCGATCGCGTGGTACATTCGGCGCTATGTCGACGCCATTGCAGGGATCACTGCTCGACGGGTTCGGAGAGGTCGAACTCGGGGCGCTGGACGGAATCCGGCGGACCGTGCTCGGCGACGGAGCCTGGATCGATGTACTGCCCGGCTGGTTGAGCGGGGCCGACATCCTGTTCGAACGGCTCGCGGCGGAGGTGCCGTGGCGAGCGGATCGGCGGGCCATGTACGACCGGGTGGTGGATGTGCCCCGGCTCCTGTGCTTCTACGAACACCGGCAAGAGCTACCCGACCCGGTGCTCGCGCAGGCGCGAGCAGCGTTGAGCGCCTACTACTCCGAAGAACTCGGGGAGCCGTTCACCACGGCCGGGCTCTGCTACTACCGCGACGGGAACGACAGCGTGGCCTGGCACGGCGACACCTTCGGGCGCGGCGCCACTCACGACACCATGGTCGCTATCGTCTCCGTGGGCGCGGCGCGTTCACTGCTGCTCCGCCCGCGCGGCGGCGGCGCGAGCATCCGATTCGCCTTGGGCCACGGCGATCTCATCGTCATGGGCGGCTCCTGCCAGCGCACCTGGGAGCACGCGGTGCCGAAGACCCGACGGGCGGTCGGCCCCCGAATCAGTATTCAATTCCGGCCACGCGGCGTTCGCTAGCGAGGGCGGCGCGCGAATGCTGGAGCATGCTCGGGCCGGATGCCGCGGGCGACCAGGAAGGGCGGGAGGCTGCGGAGCACGGGTATGCGGCGGAAGATGCGGACACTGACGGGCGCGCGCCGGGCGTTGGAGAGGTTCAGTTCGCCGGCGACGGCGGGGGCGATCACGCGGGCGTGCGCGAAACGCTGTAGGCCCTGGATGACAGCGGTGGGCAGGGTGCGGCGGCGTTGCACTTCGGCCAGGTCGGCGGCGGTCACATTGTGCGCCAGCAGTTTCGGGGCGAGCAGGCGGCCGGCCGCGACGGCATCTTGGACGGCGAGGTTGATGCCGACGCCGCCGACCGGTGACATGGCGTGCGCGGCGTCGCCGATGCACAGCAGTCCGTCGTGTACCAGCGGTCGAGGCGATCGAGCTTGACGTCGAGGAGCTTCACCTCGTCCCAGCTGCGTACGGCGTCGACGCGATCGGCCAGCCAGGGCACCACCTGCGCCATGCCGCGCACGATCTCGCCGACCGGATGTCCTTGCCGCAGTTGCGCATCACCGCCCTTGGCGAGCAGGGTGGCGCACTGCCAGTAGTCGCCGCGGTCGAGCATGATGGCCACCCGATCGGCGGTGACGACCGGGACGGCCCCGGCCGGATCGGTGTGGTTGCGCGGGATGCGGAACCACCACACGTCGAACGGGGTGGCCCAGTGGCGGGAGCCGAGCCCGGCGGCGGTGCGCAGCACCGAATCCCGGCCGTCGCAGGCGAGGGTGAGGTCGGCGCGGATCTCGCCGCCGCGGCCGTCCGCGGTGCGGTATCGAACGCCCACCACCCGTCCTTCCGCACGCAGCAGGTCGGTGGCCTCGGTGTTCATCCGCAGCCGGAAACCCGGTTCGGAGTCGGCGGCGCGCACCAGCAGATCGAGCAGATCCCACTGCGGGACCAGGGCGATGTACTTGTGCGGTCCGGGTATGTGCGCGAAGGTGGCGAGGGTCTGCATGCGTCCGTGGATGGGGATCTGCACCGTATTCACCCGCCGCTGCGGCAGTTTCGCGAAATCCTCGCGCAGGCCGAGTTCGTCGAGTAGCTCCAAGGTGGTGGGGTGCACGGTGTCGCCGCGGAAGTCGCGCAGGAAGTCGCCGTGTTTCTCCAGCACCGTGACATCCACTCCGGCGCGGGCCAGTAGCAGTGCCGCGAACATGCCCGCGGGGCCACCGCCGGCGACGAGACAGGTCGTGCGTTCCATCGGATCCCTCCCGGAATCGACTACCGCCGTCACTTCGATGGTAGGCCGATTCCGGTGTCGCGGAGCCGGGTTGGCGCGCCGGACCTAGCGGTCTCGGTAGAGCACGAAGAAGTACGGGTCGGACAGGCCGCGCATATCCATCACGCCGAGCAGGGTGTCGGCGTCGACACGGCGGAAGACATCGATGATCGGGAGATGGTCGTAGATCATTGCGGCGCTGGACTTTCCGCGGAACTCCAGGTCCCGCAGGCGGGCGCGCGGGGTACGGGTTTCGAGCAGCGCGCGCAGCACGCCGAGCGAGCGGCGCACCGGACGGAGGGTGGATACCGGCACCCTGCCCGCCAGGAACAGCGGCACGCGGCGCGGATCGACGGCGAAGATCGAGCCGTCGGGGGCTTCGAACAGCAGCGGCTGGACAGCGTCGGCGTCATCGAATTGCTTACCGTACCAGCCTGATTCGACGAGTACGCCCTTCCAAGGGTGACCGGTGTCGAGTTCGTCGCCGCGCCAGCGGCCGGTGACAATATCGGCGACCGGCGCCGGCGGCAGCGCATCGAACAGCTCCCAGGCCTGCTGCGGCGTTGCGCCGGTGGACAACAGCGCCCGCAAGCGCTGTGCCTCGTCCGTTTGCGGCTCCCCGGCCACCATCCCGACCTCCTCATTGAGATAGAACGACTAAATTTCTCTCACACTAGCCCGCATGCAGAGAGTCCGCGAGGCGGCGGAATCCCCGACATGTTTTCGTCAATAGAACAAAAAGAGGGCCGGACCGCTGGCGCTCACCGTTTTAGTCATCTAGTCTAAAACACATGACGGCGGTTGGAGACACAGCGAAGGCGATCGGGGAAGCCCGGCGACCCGAAGACCTTTTCGGCACTGCCGCAAGCGATTCCGCGACCCAGCAGCGCGGGCGGCGGCGGTATCACCGGCTCGCGGCGGTCGTTCACCCGGACCGGGCGGGCGCGGACGACGCAGACCTGGCGCGCACGGCATTCGCGCGACTGACCGAGCTGTACCGGCAATGGACCCGGACCGAGGACGCGGCTTTCCGGGTGACCGGAGCACACGGGGTATACGCGGTAGGCCGATTGCACGCCCGGGGATCCATCGCCGACCTGTATCGCAGCGGATCCGGCCACATCGTCAAGATCCCGCGCCGGACGGCGGCCAACCGGCTACTGGCCGGGGAGCGAAATGCCTTGCGGGACATCGCCGAAGTCGGCCGGGAGCACGGATGGTTGCGCCCGTACTTCCCGGAACTGGCGGACACCGCCGACCACCACGACGCCGACTCCGGCGAACCGCGCACCATCAATGTGCTGGGTGCGCTGACCACGGAATTCGTGACCCTCGAAGAGGTTCGGGCCGCATACCCCGATGGCCTGGATCCGCGGGATTACGCGTGGATGCATCGCCGCCTGCTGCGCTGCCTCGCCGGCGCGCAGCTCGCCGGCTGGGTGCACACCGCGATCAGCCCGGCCAATGTGCTCATCCATCCGCGATTGCACGGCGTGGTGCTGGCCGGCTGGTCCTTCGCCACCCGGCCGGGACTGCCCGCGGCCGCCACGCTCGGCGCCATCGATTATCCGCCGGAGATCCGCGTCGCGGTCTCCCCCGCCACCGACGTGTACCAGGCGCATCGGCTGCTACTGGACATGCTCGGCGACCGCGCGCCCGCCGCTCTGCGCCGCTTCGCGGCGGGCTGCACCCAGCCCGAACCGAGCCTGCGGCCCGACGCCGCGGACCTGCTCGGCGAATTCGACGACCTGCTCGACCGGCTCTACGGACAGCGCCGCTTCCGGCCCTTCGAGCTCCCGAAAGGACAGTGATAGCAATGGGTTACGGCAATTGGGACGATCGCGCGTACGACGCCGCCCGCACCTTCCGCGCCGCTCGCGGCCTCGACGATTTCGGCTACACCGCCGATATGCGGTCGGTGCCCTATGACAAGTGGAAGGCGCACCCCTCGCTCGACCCCAAGGGCGTGGCGACGCGGGAATCGCGCGACTCCGACGATCACGGGAACTCACTGCCCATCGCGGTGCTGTTCGATGTCACCGGCTCGATGGGGGCGGTGCCGCGGATCATGCAGGAGAAGCTCGGCAAGCTGCACGGGCTGTTGCGGCGCAAGGGGTACGCCGACGACCCGCAGATCATGTTCGGCGGCATCGGCGACGCCGACAGCGACCGGGTGCCGTTGCAGGTCGGGCAGTTCGAATCCGACAATCGGATGGACGAGCAGCTGCGGCTGATCCTCCTGGAAGGCGGCGGAGGCGGGCAGAAGTCCGAAAGTTATGAGCTGGCCGCGTATTTCATGGCCCGGCACACCGCCACCGATGCCTGGGACAAGCGCGGACGCAAGGGGTATCTGTTCCTGGTCGGCGACGAGCTGAACAAGCCTCGCCTGGGCGCCCGGCACATTCGCAACATCATCGGAGACGATGTGCGCCAGGATGTTTCGGTCGAGTCGATCTACCGGGAGCTGGCCGACCGCTGGCACGTGCACTACATCCTGCCCAATCAGTCCAGCTACTACGGGGATCCGGAGATCGCCGCGCACTGGCAGGCACTGCTCGGAGAACGGTTCCTGCGGCTCGAGGATCCGGCGGCGGTGTGCGAGCTGATCGCGCTCACCGTCGACATCGGCGAGGACCGGATCGATCTCGGGGCGGGGCTGGCCGATCTGCGCGATATCGGATCCGGCGGTGAAGCCGACGCGGTCGGCAAGGCCCTCGCGCCCATCGGGGCCGCGCACCGCACCCGCAGTGCGGGCGCGCTGCCCGCCGCCACCGGCGCGGACGACGACGTCGACTTCGGGAACTGATCCGTTCGGAAATGGGAAGGGGCACAACATGTCCAGCGACAGCAGGTTCGGCGATCGCCACCTGATCGTGGTCGACCTCGGATTCGGGGACGCGGGCAAGGGCGCGACCGTGGACTGGTTGTGCTCACCGGAAGCGGGCCTGGACGTGGCCGCGGTGGTGCGATTCAACGGCGGCGCGCAAGCGGCCCACAATGTGGTCGCCGGCGGACGCCATCACACCTTCCGGCAGTTCGGCTCCGGGACGTTCTCCCGGGTGCCGACCCTGCTGTCGCGGCACATGCTGGTCGAGCCCATCGCGCTGGCCGCCGAGGCGCAGGCGCTGGCCGGGCTGGGTGTCACGGACCCGCTGTCCCTGCTGTCGGTGGACGAACGCGCACTGCTCACCACCCCGATCCACGGGGCCGCCAACCGTTGCCGGGAGGACACGAGGGGTGCTTCCCGGCACGGCTCCTGCGGCATCGGGATCGGGGAGACGGCGAGTTACGCGCTCGAACACGACGCGCCGCGCGTCGCCGACTGCCGGCGACCGGATGTGCTGCGGCGCAAGCTGATCGCGCTCGCCGAACACTATCGGCCGCTGCTCGCGGGGAGCGGGCACCGGCACGATCCCATCGACGATCTGGTCGAGGCGTACACCGAATTCGCACGCGCGGTGGCGATCCTGCCCGGCGATCAACTGGGCCGGATCGCCACCGACGGCCGACTGGTGTTCGAGGGCGCGCAGGGGGCGCTCCTGGACGAATGGCGTGGCCTGCACCCGTACACGACCTGGTCGACCGTCGAACCCCGCAATGCCCGCGCCATGCTGGCCCGCATCGGCGCACCCGGCTACGTTCTCGGCGTCACCCGCGCCTACCTGACCCGCCACGGCGCGGGCCCGTTCCCCACCGAAGACCCCGAACTCGCAATCCCCGAGCCGCACAATGGAACCGGCGTCTACCAGGGCGCGTTCCGCGTCGGCCACCTCGACCCGATCCTGCTGCGATATGCGATCGAAGCCTGCGGTGGGATCGACGGATTGGCGGTCAACCACCTCGACCAAATCGACGGCGCACCTCACCTCGAGCGCGGCATGCCGAAAGACGGAATCTCGGGTCGCTCCGGGCTCGAAGCGGCCGGAGGTCGGGCGGCCGGCCCCGGCCGTTCGGCGAAGAGCGGGGCGCGCACCCCCATGACCGGCGTCTCGGGGCAGAGCGGTGCGCACGGCGAAATCCGGACCGCGGTCGGATATCTCACCGCCGACGGTTACGTCGATCGGCTCGAGTGCGGGCGCTGGCGGGACCTCGCCCACCAGTCGCAGCTGACCGAGTTGCTGAGCGCGGCGCAGCCGGTGCTCGCCGAGCTACCCGCCGACGTGCCCGGGTACCTGGAGGCCGAGCTCGGGGCGCCGGTGGTACTCACGGCGCACGGCCCCGACCGGGCCGATCGCACGATCCGGGTACCGACTACGGCATGATCGACTACTTGTGGAGCAACAATCCGCCGTGTCCATCGATGTGATCGCCCTGCGCTACGGGAGCGACGACCCGACCGTCACCGTCGGCATCGCACCCCGGCAATGGGATCCGTTCGCCGGTGAACTCGCGCTGCCCGGTGTACTGCTCCATCGCGGAGAACGCCTGGCCGCCGCGGCCCGGCGCGCCGTGCACACCAAACTCGGTGTGCCCGAGGATGCCATCGCCGCCGTCGGTCAGGTCGCCACCTTCGACGAACCACACCGCGATCCGCGCGGCCCGACCCTCTCCATCGCCATGTGGGCGGTGGTCGGAGCACCCGGCGACGCCCAGTGGGTTCCCTTCGAAAACCTCCCCCACCTGGCATTCGACCACAACCAGATCGTGGCCGCCGCCCGCACCCGGCTCGCCGAAATGCTCTGGAAAGACCTCGGTTTCACCCGCCCCCTCATCGGCGACCATTTCCCCGCCACCCGCGCGGTCGAACTCTCCACCGCCCTGCACGGCACCCGCCCCGACCCGGGCAATCTCAACCGCACCCTGGCCGCCATCCCCGGCCTGGACCGCACCGGAGATCGCCTGCGCGTCAAAGCAACCGGTCGCCCCGCCGCCGTCTGGGCCTTCACCCCTCCCAACTAACCGCCACGCGCCCCACGCCACCGAACCAGCGACCGCGCTCCCGCACCGCAGCCACCCTCCCGAGCTGGACCGTTGATCAGCGGGAAATGGTTGCGGCATTTCGCGAGTGGCGGCCGCAACCATGTCCCACTCGGCGCATCGTCGCCGGTGAACGGTCGATCGCACGGGGCGGCGGCACGGCGGAGGTACTCTCGGGCGGCGCCACGGCGCCCGCCGGCGGGGAAATGGGGTGTGACCGCGGGTCGGTTAGGGCGCGAGGACGATTCGGCCGCGGAGGCCGCCTTCGGCGAGTCGCTTGTGTGCTTCGGCGACCCGGTCCAGGGGCAGGGTGTCGGCGACGCGCGGGGTGAGTGCGCCGGTGTCCGCCAAGCGGACCAGCTCGGCGAGTTGGTGGCCGTCGGCGCGAATCCAGGTGTTCTGCACCCGAATTCCCCGCAAACCAACCGGTTCCGCGCCGCCGACGACGGCCGCGAACGCTCCCCGATTGCGGACCGCGTCGAGCGCCTCGGCACCGAGCACGGCCGCGTCCACCGCGCCGTCCACCCCGCCCGGAACGAGCGCGCGCACCGCTTCACCGAGCCGCTCACCACGCGGCACGAAGAACTCCGCACCGAGCGATCGCACCGTATCCGCATCCGCGGCTCCCGCGGTCGCGACCACCCGCAGCCCCCGCGCCACCGCGAGTTCCACCGCGAACCCGCCCACCGCGCCCGCCGCGCCGGTGATCAGAACGGTCCGGCCGGGTTCGAGACCGAGCAGGTCCAGCGACTGCGCGGCGGTGAGACCGTTCAACGGCAAGGTCGCCGCCTCGACCGCGGACCAGGTGCGCGGGGCTCGCGCAACCGCAGCGGCATCCAGCACCACGTAATCGGCCTGCGCACCCAGCGGCACATCCAACCGATCGGATAGCCCGATCACCGCGTCGCCCAGCGCGAACCTCTCAGCATCCGATGCGATTCCGCCCGCCGGACCCGCAGCTGGGACGAGATAGGAACGCGGCATGCCCGAATCCGGCCCGGGGGCCGAGCTCAGCATGTCCGAATCCGGCCCGGCCGAGGTCAGCGTGCCCGAATCCGACCCCGCCGAACTCAGCATGTCCGAATCCGACCCCGCCGAACTCAGCGTGTCCGAATCGGGCCCGGCCGAACCCTGCTCGCCTGAATCCGGCCCGACCGAACCCAGTCCACCTGAATCCGGCCCGACCGAACCCGGCTCACCCGAATCCGGTGTGCCCGAAGTCGGCCCGCCGGATCCGAATCCCGCTACGCCCGGGCCGATCTCGTCGATGACGCCCGCCACATCCCAGCCGATGCCGATCACATCGCGAGCGGGGAGCAAACCGGCAGCGGTCAGGCCGCCCGAGCGGGTGTGCAGATCCACCGGGTTGACGGTGGCGGCGGTGACCCGGATGCGGACCTGTCCGGGCCCGGGGACAGGTACCGGAACCTCCGCGATCTCCAGCACCTCCGGTCCGCCGAAGCTGCGAACGATGACGGCGCGCATGTGAACTCTCCTCTGCTGTGCGACTTCTCGCTTCCAGAGACGAACCTAGGGAGTGTTACTCTCTGCCGGGAAGTACGCACCTCGGAGTGCGTATCGCACGACCGGGAGAGCCATGGCCACCAAAACCGCGGCGCAGCAACGCCTGGAGGCCCGCCGGGCCTACGACGCCTACCTCGCCGAGTGCCCCGCCCGCCAACTCCTCGACCGCATCAGCGACAAGTGGGTCAGCCTTTTGCTCAATGCGCTCGCCGACGGCCCGCAACGCTACGGCGACCTGTCCCGCAGGGTCGCGGGCGTCAGCCAGAAAATGCTCACCCAAACCCTGCGCACCCTCGAACGCGACGGCTTGGTCACCCGGACCGTCACCCCCTCGGTCCCGGTCCGCGTCGACTACGAACTCACCCCGCTCGGCCGCAGTCTGCTGCCGGTGGTGCAGGCCATCAAGGCATGGGCGGAAACCCATATCGAAGAGGTCGTTTCGGCCCGCACGGCCTACGACGCCGCGGAGCGCTGACGCGCATCCGGCGACGCGTTTCGGGCGGCGACTATTCCGGCTGATCCGGTTGCCGGAGCACCGATTCCACGAGTTCGCGCACGCCCGCGAGGAGCCGGTCCTTCTCCCCCGCCCGCACCATGCGCGGGACCAGTTCACCGCCGAGCGGGGCCAGCAGTAGTGCGCCGACCGTATCGGCGTCGAGGTCGGGGCGAGCCTCGCGGAGCAGGGTCGTGATGTGGTTCGACCAGAAGGCGTGCAGTTCCGCCTGCTGGGGATGCGGGGGAATTGCCTGATAGGCGACGACCAACTCGACGTCGTCGGCGATCAGGCGGGTCATGGCGTCGAAGTAGGCGAGTAGGCGCTCGCTGGCGGGAGCGCCGGGGCCGAGTGGGGGCGGGCCCGATTTCACCGCCTCCATCAGGGCGAACGCACCCTCGGCGATGAGCTCGTAGAGCAGGCCCGCGCGGCTGCCGAAACGGCTGAACAGTGTGCCTTTGGCGACTCCGGCGGCGGCCGCTATGCGGTCCATGGTGACCGCTTCGGCGCCGTGTTCCATCAGCAGCGCACGCGTGGCCAGCAGGATTGCCTGGCGATTGCGGGCCGCGTCGGCGCGTTCCTTGGGGCGGTCCATTCCACCACTTTCGTTGACAACTTGACCGGCGGTCAATATGTTGGCGTGCACATCTTGACCGTCAGTCAACTTATGAGGTTTTTCGATGCGAGCAATCCTATTGACCGCGACCGGCGGACCCGAAGTCCTGGTGCCGGGCGACGTGCCCGCGCCACGACCGCGGGCCGGAGAAGTGCTGGTGCGGACGGAAGCGATTCCGGTGCTGTACCCCGAGACCATGTTGCGGTCCGGTATGTTCCCCATTCCCTTGGAGAAGCCGTTCGTCTTCGGCACGCAGGCGGTGGGGATCGTGACCGAGGTCGGCGAGGGCGCGGATCCGGCGACGATCGGGCAGCGAGTTCTGCTGAGCAGCAATACCTTCGGCACCTACGCCGAACAGGTGAGCACCCCCGCCGACTCGATCGTCGCGGTGCCCGAGGGGTTGTCCGCGGTCGACGCGGCGGCGGTCGGCATGAGCGGATCGGTGGCCTTGCCGCTGCTGGAACGCGCGAGCTTGACCGGTACCGAGACCGTGCTGATCGAGGCCGGGGGCACCGGGATCGGCGGATATCTGGTGCAGTTGGCCAAGGAGTTCGGGGCGGCCCGGGTCATCGCCACGGCGGGCGGGCCCGAGAAGGGTGAGCGGGCACGGGAATTGGGGGCCGACGAGGTGATCGATCACCGGGCGTCGGACTGGCCGCGACGGCTGGGTGAACTGCTCGCGGGCACGACCGTGGACGTGGTGTTCGATTCGATCGGCGGCGAATCCGCCGCGGCGCTTTTGGATTTCATGACGCCGGTGCAAGGGCGGATGCTCAGCTACGGCTGGCTGTCGGGCGCGCCCGCGCAGATCAGCGCCATGGATCTGATCGGGCGCGGACTGACGCTGATCGGCTGCGCCGGACCGGCGTGGCTGGCCGGGGTCGCGGCGGCCCGGGCGGCGGTGCTGGAGCGGGCGGCGACGGGCGCGATCACCGTGCTGGCCGATCAGGTGCTGCCGCTCGAGCAGGCGGCGCAGGCCCATCGGCGGCTGGACCAGCGAGCCGCGCTCGGCACCCTCGTCTTGCGACCCTGACCGAAGGCGCGGGCGGGGTCGCCCGCGCCGGCATCCGCGCTACGGCTTGCCCAGGCAGAAAGTGGTGGGGCGATCCGACAGGGTGATCACGCTGTTGGTGTCCGCGCCACACAGGTTCTCGTCGGATTGACCGTCGAAGCGTTCCAGCACACGGAAACTCGCCTCGGTGGAGGCGCAATCGGCGAACTGATATCCGGTCAGCATGCTCTCGTGGTAGCAGGCGCCCTGCTGGAAATTGGGGGCCAGGCACAGGAACGCGGTGGTGCCGCCGTTGAGCGTCTCCTCGTAGGAGGTGTAGTCGGCGGCGCAGTCGGCCTTGCTGTCGAATACCTTCGCCACCTGGTAGACCGCCTTCGCCGAGGCGCAATCGACCGGTTCGGTCTTCGAATCGAACATCGATCCCTTGATGACGTTGATGCAGTCACCGACCTTCGCGCGACCGGTGTCGGATTTGCCGGCGTCCTTGACCGCCTGCGTACCCTTCTCGATCGCCGAGCACCCGGTCAGGGCCAGCGCGCACGCCGCCACCGCCAGCGGCAGACGCCACGACTTCCCGCGCGCATCCACCTTCACCTGCATCGCTGTCACCGAACTCCCTTTGCTTGTGATTTGCCCGAATCGGCTTCATCACCCAACCGTGGACGGCGGCGGGGAGCATCCGTGAAACCACGGGATATCCCGGAAAATCGGGACGAATCGCCCACGGATAGGCTCCAGCTACCATCCCGCACGGAGAGGAGTGCGTGATCGAGGCATTCGTCGGCCGCGACCATCAGCTCAGCAGCCTGGAGGCGGCCTGTACGCAGCCGGGCGGGGCGCGCGTCGTGCTTGTCGAGGGACCGGCCGGTATCGGAAAGACCCGGCTGCTGGCCGAATTCGCGCGCCGCATTGCCGATCGTCGCCGCGTCATCGCCGTCGCGGCCACCGAATTCGAGCAGGGCACACCCTTGCGGCTGGTCACGGATGTGCTCGAACAGCTCGCACCCGTGGGCGGCTCCGGTCCAGCGATCGATGCCCAGTCCGAAGACACGCCGGGCGGCGTGCCCATTACGTCCTTGCCGCACATCGGAGTTCCGGAAGAGGACCCGCGTGCCATCGCCCGAACCATCCGATCGAGGCTGGAGCTGCACCCGGCCGTCCTGATCGTCGATGACCTGCACTGGGCCGACACCGCATCGCTTCGGGTGCTCGCCCTGCTCTCGAGGCAATCCGCCGGAACACGCACCCGGGTGGTACTCGCCTACCGGCAGGGGCAATTCCCCGCCCTGCTCGGCCCCGCGCTCCGGCCCCTGGGCGGCGCGGTCGCACACCTTGCGGTGCCGCCGCTGACCGACGCCGATACCGCCGCCCTGCTGCCCACGCTCAGCACCGCCCGGCGAAATCGGCTGCTCGCGGCATCGCACGGAAATCCGCTGTATCTTCTACTGCTCGCCGACCACTCCCTCGCGCAACTCGACGCCATTGCCCGCGAAGCGGATTCGAATGCGATTGCCCGCGAAGCCGATTCACCCGCTCTCGATGCCGAGCCGGCGGCTTTGGACCGCACCCTCCGCGCCGAGCTCGCGCAATTACCCGCCGTCGAACTGCGCACCGCGCAGGCCGCCGCACTCTGCGGCCCCACCGCCGATCTCGACTTACTCTGCGCCGCAGCCGATATCGACGTCGCGACCCTCACGCCCGCCCTCGACGAACTCACCCGGCGCGGCTGGCTCACCACCCGCGACACCCGAATCGCGTTCCGCCACCCGCTGATCCGTACCGCCGCCTACGGACTGCTGGGCCCTGCCGCCCGCGCCGCCGCCCACCGCCGCGCCGCCACCCACCTGCGTGACGTCGGCGCCCCGCTACTCGACCGCGCCCGTCACCTCGAGCACTCGCTCTGCGGCCGAGACGATCTCGCCGCCACCGAACTCCTGCACGCCGCCGAGGAAGCCCTCGCCTCCGCGCCCGCGACCAGCGCCCGCTGGGCCGCCGCCGCCCTGCGCGCCGCACCATCCCCCGCACCACAAGCGGCCTCGGCCGATGCGGCACGGCTACTGCTCGGGCGGGCACTGCTGCTCTCCGGCGCGGCCGAGGACGCCCGCCGAATTCTCGAAGACCTCGCCGTTCAGCCAGGTCCGCGGCGACTCGAAGCGACTCTGCTGCAAGCTCGCTGCGAGCGGGTGCTCGGCCGCGCCGACCGGGCCCGAGCCCTGCTCGCCGCGGCGATCGTCCCGCCCACGTCGGTGAGCGACTCACACACCACCCCCTCCCCAGCGGCCGTCCCCGCCGCATCCGTGAGCGACTCGCACACCGCCCACTCCCCTGCGTCCATCCCCGCCACGCCTTCCCCCGAGGTCCTCCCCGCCACGTCGATGAGCGACTCCCACGCCGCCCACTCCCCTGCGACCATCCCCGCCACGCCTTCCCCCGAGGTCCTCCCCGCCACGTCGATGAGCGACTCCCACGCCGCCCACTCCCCTGCGACCATCCCCGCCACGTCCGTGAGCGGCTCCCACCCCGCCCACTCCTCGGCGGCCATCCCCGGCACAACGGTGAGCGATTCTTACGTCGCCCCGCCCTCAGCGTCGAACAACCTGCGCGAGTTCCCGTCCGCTTTCGCGGATGGCGCACAGCCGAGTGCGGCTGCCATAGCCGGGCAAGCGGCGGTGCAGTTGGAATTGGCGATTCTCGAGATTCAGGACAACCGGGATGCCGAGGGGGCGGCGCGGGTGGCGGCGCTGTTCACTTCGGGGGCGGTGCGGGATCCGGCGATTCGGGCCGCCGCGACGACATTGCTGAGTATGGGGCGGCTGACTGCCTCCGATATCCCGAGGGCGTGGCGCGAATATCGTTCGGCGGAGCAGGAATTCGCGCGGCTATCGGACAGTCAGCTGCTCGACGGGGTGCATGCGGTCGCGGCACTGGGGTGGATGAGCTACTTCCTCGATGATCAGCGCACCGGGCTGGCCCATATCGAGCGGGCGATCCGGGTCAGCCGGCAGCGGGGGCGCAACTTCATTCTGCCGGAACTGCATACGGTGCAGGCGTACTCGCTGGCCAAGCTGGGGCGGTTCGCCGAAGCGCTGGCGGCGGCCGAGGATGCGGCCGAGACCGCCGGGCAGTTCGGCTATCACGATGTGCCACCGCTGGCCGGGGCGGTGGAACTGCGGGTGCTCGCGGTGACCGCGCCCCGGGCGGCGGTGCTGGAACGGTGGCGAGCGGTGGATGCCATGCCGCGGCCGGTGATGCGGTGGTGGCGCGGCGTGGTGGAGGCCGCACTCGACGAGTACGGCGTCAAGACCGGGCTCGAGACCACGAACCCGATTGCGGCGCAGGCCGATACCCGGCATCCGATGCGGCCGACCGAACTCGCGGTGCGAGCGCGGGCGGCGCTCGCACACGGCCACCCCGAGCAGGCGGCCGAGCTGGTCGCGCGCGCGGAGGAGAGCGCCCGCGCATCCGGACTACCCGGTCAGTTGGCCGCTGCCGCCCATGCTCGCGCCGAATACGATGCGGCGCTGGGCGATATCGAATCCGCCACGGTCGCGGCGCAGACCGCGGTCGATGCGTACAGTGCCGCGGAGATGCCGGTGCAGCGCGCCCAGGCGCTCCTGCTGGCCGCGCAATTGGCCGGTCGGCAAGGCGATTTCGGGCTGGCCACGGCGCGCATCGCGGCGGCGCGGACGGAACTCAAGGCGATCGGGGCGCACGAATTGGTGGCCGAAGCGGTGGCGGCGCAACGACGGCTGGCCGGGTCGCGACCGGTCAGCGGCGCGACGGTCTTGACCGGTCGCGAACGCGAGGTCGCGGACCTGGCCGCGCAGGGCCTCAGCAACAAGGAGATCGCGAGCCGGCTGTACCTGAGCCCGCGCACGGTGGAAGATCATCTCGGCCGGATTCTGCGCAAGCTCGGCATCACCGGACGCGCCGGGATCGCGCACCGGCTAGCCGAACTCGACGATTCCATGCCGCCCGCGTAGAGCTTCTCCGCCCGCGCAGCTTCACTAGGCGGCCTAGCTTCTCGGCCCGCATAGCTCTGTCTACGGGCATAGCTTCTCCGCCTGCATGGGCTTCTTCTACGTGCCTAGGTTCTCCGCCTGCATGGGGCATCTTCTACGGGCGTAGCTTCTCCACCTGCATTGCTTCTCTTCGGGCGTCGATTCTCCGCCTGCATAGCTTGTTGCCGGTAGGCGTGGCTCCAGGTCGATACAACTTCTGGGCCGGCGTAGCTTCCCCACCGTCACCGTCACCGCGACTGCATCGCTGATGGATGCCGCGTCCTGTGAGCTGGTTCGACGCGCTCGCGCTGAGAGTGCGCGTGGCGACGGGTGCCCGGCGGATCAGCCGGTGATCTCCCATTCGAAGACGGTGAGTTCCGAAGCGCCCGTGGTATGAATCGGGTCGGTGTGCACGAGTTCGCGTGCGGCATCGAGGGATTCGGCGGTGATCACGTACGCGCCGCCGCTGCCGTCGGTGAATTTGCCGGTCTCCACCAGCTGTCCGTTCGAGCGGACACCCTCCAGCCATTCCTTGTGCGGAGTGACGACGGAGGAGTCGAAGCGCGGGGTGCGCATGGCCATCACCAAATACTTGCGCACCCTGCGCTTCTCCTTCGAATTACTTCTCGTCGCTCGCGGGCGTGGCGCGGGTGGCCGCGGCGGCGGCGCGCACCTGCGGCGCCACCTGCACGACCTGACCCAGCACGCCGTTGATGAACGACGGGGAATCGTCGGTGGACAGCTCCTTGGCGAGCTCCACCGCTTCGTCGACGGCCACCACGGGGGGAACGTCGTTGGCGTGGAACAACTCCCACACCGCCACCCGCAGGATGGCGCGGTCGACGGCGGGCAGCCGCGACAGGGCCCAATCCTGGAGGTATCCCTCGATGGTGGCGTCCACCCGGTCCAGATCGTCGGCGACGCCTTCGACCAGGACCCGGGTGTAGGGGCTGACCGGGGCTACCGAGTCGTCACGCACCGAGAGGGCGACACGCTCGGAGAGCAGGTCGGCGGGATCGATATCGCGAGCCTCGGCCTCGAAGAGCAGGTCCACGGCCCGGCGGCGCGCCTTGTGCCGCGCACCGAGTTTCTTGAAACCCGGCTTCTTGTCTACTGGCTGGTCTGCCACGGTCACCATTATCCGCGCGTCAGGAGTTGACGCGGCTGATGTAGGAGCCGTCGCGGGTGTCGATGCGCAGCTTGTCACCCTGGTTGATGAACAGCGGCACCTGCACCTCGGCGCCGGTCTCCACGGTGGCGGGCTTGGTGCCGGCCGAGGAGCGGTCACCTTGCAGGCCCGGCTCGGTGTGGGTGACGACGACGTCGATGGCGACCGGGAGCTCGACGAAGAGCGCCTCGCCCTCGTGCATGGCGATCTGCACGCCCATGTTCTCCAGCAGGAAGCCGGCATTGCGACCCAGCAGCTGCTCGCTCAGGTGGATCTGGTCGTAGGTGTCGCCATCCATGAAGATGTAGTCCGAGCCGTCGTGGTACAGGTAGGTCATATCGCGACGGTCGACGGTCGCGGTCTCCACCTTGACGCCGGCGTTGAAGGTCTTGTCGACGACCTTGCCCGAGACCACGTTCTTCAGCTTGGTGCGCACGAAGGCGGGACCCTTACCCGGCTTGACGTGCTGGAACTCGATAATCTGCTGGAGCTGATTGTCGATCTTCAGCACGAGGCCGTTCTTGAAGTCGCTGGTGTCCGCCACTGTCCTCGGATCTCCTCTAGTTGGGCAAACCGCGCGTCACTCGACGACGGTCAGGTCTTTGCTGGTGTGGGTGAGCAGTTCCGGGCCCCCCTGGCGAACCACGAGCGTATCCTCGATCCGGACTCCGCCGCGGCCGGGGAAATACACACCTGGCTCGACGGTCACCGCCACGCCATCCAGCAGTGTACCCGTGCCGGTTTTGGCGATTCCGGGCGCTTCGTGGATCTGTAGGCCGACGCCGTGGCCGAGACCGTGTACGAACAGCTCGCCGTGGCCCGCGGCCTCGATCACCGAACGCGATGCCGCGTCCACCGCTTTGGTCGAGACGCCGGGCGCGAGGGCTTCGCGGCCCGCCCGCTGCGCGGCGTTGACCAGGTCGTATACCTCCCGCTGCCATTCCGACGGCTGCCCGAGCACGAAGGTGCGGGTCATGTCCGAGTGGTAGCCGTCGACCATGGCGCCGAAGTCGAGCTTCACGAAGTCACCCTGCGCCAGCACCGCACCGGTCGGGCGATGGTGCGGGACAGCCGAATTCGGGCCCGCGGCGACGATGGTCTCGAAGGCGACCGCGTCGGCGCCGTGCTCGAACATCAGCCATTCCAGCTCGCGGGCCACCTGGCGTTCGGTCCGGCCGGGCCGGATACCGCCGCGCTCAAGCAGAGTCGCCAGTGCGGCGTCGGCGGCATCGCAGGCGGCGCGCAGGCGGCCGACCTCGTAGTCGTCCTTGACCATGCGCAGCTGTTCGATCAGGCCGGATACCGGGACCAGGTCCAGGCCGGTGTGCAGCGCCCGCAAGCCTTGATGCTGTTCGACGGTGACGATGTGGCTCTCGAAACCCACCCGCCCGGTCTGCCACTCCCCCGCGATCTCCATCACCCGGCGCGCGCTGGCGCGGTTGATCTCCGCGCGCAGATCCGGCACCTGCTCGCCGACCTGGGTGGTGTAGCGGCCGTCGGTGCAGATGAGGGTGCGGTCCTCGCTGGAATCCCAGGCGTAGACCAGCAGCGCGGCATTGGATCCGGTGAAGCCGGTCAGGTACCGGATATTGATCAGATCCGTGACCAGCAGCGCATCGACCCGGTTCTCCACCAGCAGGTTCCGCAACGCGGCCCGCCGCTGTGCGTAGTTCGGACGCGCGGGCACCGACTCGTGATCAGCCATGCGTTCAAAGTTACCGCCGACACGCCACAACACCGACACCCAGCACCTCGACGCGCCCGCCGGGACGGGGGTTGTTCACACCCGGTCGGGTTATCCACATTCCGGTTCGCGGCGGTGTGTCGAATCGCGAAGAGCGGCACGGTGAATGGCATGTACCCGCCACCGCCAGGCCCGATCCCGTCACCCGGGCTCAGCTCGGACGCCCTCCCCACGCTCACCGCAGCGGCCGTCACACCCGCCACCGCCGCCCTGCCCGCATCCGCCCTGACCGCACTGCTGGTGTGGTGTGCGGCCCTGAGCTGCATCGATATTCGATATCGGCGATTGCCCAACAACCTCACTCTGCCCGGAGCGGTGGCAGTCCTCAGCTTCGCGGCCGGAGCCGGGCGGCTGGGGATCGCAGTGGCCGGAGCCCTGCTGTTGGCCGGGCCATATCTGCTCGTCCATCTGGCCGAACCAGCCGCATTGGGAGCCGGCGACGTGAAGCTCGCGCTCGGGCTCGGGGCGGCGACCGCGCTCGGCGGCGCGCAATGCTGGGTCTGGGCCGCGCTCGGCGCACCGCTGCTCAGCGGCGCCGGAGGGATGGTGTTGCTCTTCGCACGGCGCGTGTGGCGCAGTCGCGGTCCCGGCAATACCGCTGCCCGCGGGCCGCGCCGAACCTGGGACGCCGACGAAGATCGGGCTGGAGGGGATGCGCTGCCGCGGCGTCCGGGCGACTGCCCGGGGTCGGGCCCGCCGCCCGCTCACCCGCGGCAACCGCGAGATACGGTGCGGCTCGGCCGGCTTCGCCGGGTGATTTCGATGACGTCGGTCGGGCGGTCGCGAGGTGCGGGGGCGAACCCGGGAGGGGGTGGGTCCGTATCTATTGGCGCGGAGACTGTTAGCGAGGTGGAAGCCGGGTCACGACCTCGGGATTCGGGGGCCGGGGGTGGCCGGGGCGGTACGCTCGCGCACGGTCCGGGGATGTGTTTGGCGAGCCTGGTGGCGTTGGTGGTGGCGGGCTGACATCGGCTCGCGCCGGACCACTTGTCCGAGTGGCCTCATCTACGTGGAAAGATGTAATCCGTGTTGCGTTGGATAACTGCCGGTGAATCCCATGGCCCTGCTCTCGTCACCATCCTCGAGGGGATGGTGGCCGGTGTCGAGGTGACCTCTGCCGATGTTGCCGCGCAGTTGGCGCGCCGCCGGCTCGGATACGGGCGCGGCGCCCGGATGAAGTTCGAGGCCGACGTGGTCACCCTGGTGGGTGGCGTGCGGCACGGGCGCACCATGGGCGGTCCGGTCGCCATCGAGGTGGCGAACTCGGAGTGGCCCAAGTGGACTCAGGTCATGTCGGCCGATCCGGTGGACGAGGCGGAGCTGGCCGAGTTGGCTCGTAATGCGCCGTTGACGCGGCCGCGGCCGGGGCATGCCGACTACTCGGGCATGCTCAAGTACGGGTTCGACGACGCCCGCAATGTGCTCGAGCGGGCCAGTGCGCGTGAGACCGCGGCGCGGGTCGCGGCGGGCACCGTGGCCAAGAACTTCCTGCGTCAGGCCCTGGGCGCCGAGGTGATCTCGCACGTGGTGTCGATCGGCACGGCCGCCAACACCTCCGGTGTGGTGCCCAGCGCGACCGATCTGGCCGCCATCGACGAGTCGCCGGTGCGCTGCTTCGACAAGGACGGCGAAGCGGCCATGATCGCCGAGATCGAGGCGGCCAAGAAGGACGGCGACACCCTCGGCGGCGTGGTCGAGGTCGTCATCGAAGGACTGCCGATCGGACTGGGGTCGTTCACTTCCGGTGAGGCGCGCCTGGATTCGCGGCTCGCGGCCGCCCTCATGGGCATTCAGGCCATCAAGGGTGTCGAGGTCGGTGACGGTTTCGAGACCGCGCGCCGGCGCGGCAGCCAGGCCCACGACGAGATGAAGCCGGGCCCGGACGGCGTGCTGCGCTCCACCAACCGCGCGGGCGGTCTGGAAGGTGGCATGACCAATGGCGAGGCGCTGCGCGTGCGCGCCGCCATGAAGCCGATCTCCACGGTGCCGCGCGCGCTGGCCACCGTCGACATGTCCACCGGTGACGAGGCCGTCGCCATCCACCAGCGTTCGGATGTATGCGCGGTGCCGGCGGCCGGTGTGGTCGCCGAGGCCATGGTGGCGCTGGTGGTGGCGCAGGCGGTGCTGGAGAAGTTCGGTGGCGATTCGCTGCCGGAGACCGTCGACAACATCAACGCCTACCTGAAGCGAATCAACGCGCGCCCGCATATTGCGTCGGGCAACGCGTCACGGTGAATCCCGAGCAGGACTCGACACCGGGCGACGATCAGCGGTCGCCCGGCACCGCCGAGCAGTCCGAGGGCGGGGACCGGCTATCCCCCGCGGGCGAAACCCCGTGGCGGATAGTGCTGGTCGGCCCGCCCGGCGCGGGTAAGTCGACGATCGGCCGCAAGCTCGCCCGCGAGCTCGGTGTCGATCTCTACGACACCGACGCCGGCATCGAGGAGAACACCGGCCGCACCATCCCGGAGATCTTCGCCGCCGACGGCGAACCCGAATTCCGCCGGATCGAAGAAGAGGTCGTGCGCGCGGCCGTCCTCGACCGCGACGGCGTCATCTCCCTCGGCGGCGGCTCCGTGCTGTCCGCCACCACCCGCGAAGTGCTGCGCGGCCGCACCGTCATCTACCTGGAAATCAGTGTCGGCGAAGGACTTCGCCGCACCGGCGCCAGCACCAACCGCCCCCTGCTCAACGGCGACGACCCCGCCAAGAAGTACCGCGAACTCATGAAGATCCGCCGCCCCCTCTACCGCGAGGTGGCGTCCATCCGCGTCCGCACCGACGGCCGCTCCCCCGGCCGCGTAGTCCGCATGATCCTCGCCAAACTCGGCGTCGAACCCACGGTGCGCCTGGAGGACCCGGCTACCGAGCCCGCCCCCACCCCCAGCAGTTCCGCCGGTTCCCGCTCCCGCCGCAGACGTCGCCGCGGTCGCGGCCGCGGCGACCAGGCCACCGCACCCTCGAATTCGACCGCCGCCGAATCGAACTCCGACTCCACCGGCGACGAGACCACAAAAGCCGGCGTCGACGCCACGACAGCCGACGCCTCGAAACGCTCCCGCCGCAACCGTCGTTCCCGCCGTCGCGGCCGCCGCACCGGCGACGACCCCACGGCCACCAACGGCGTCGAGCCCGATTCGGCGACAACGGAATCCGACACCGCACGAAGCAGCTCCCCGGCCACCGATTCCACCGCCCCCGCGCCCGGCGACGCGGGCGGCGAACAGCCCCGCCCGGCCCGCGGTCGCTCCGCCCGCCGCCGCCGCGCCTCCCGCCTGGCGGGTGCCCCCGGCAGCAACGCGACATCCGACGGCACAACACAGCCGCCCGGGCAAGCCGCCACCACAACCGCAGCAACCGCCGGACCGAACAACCAGGATGCCCCGCCCGCACACCCCTCCGGTTCCACTGCCGCCCAGGCCGATTCAGGCCCTGGCGCGGCCGCAGCGCCCGGCGCGGGGCGCTCGCGCCGCGCCCGTGCCCGCCGCGCCCGCGCAAGAGCCAGGCAGCAGCCTGACGGGAGCAGCGCCGCAGAGCGGTCCGTGACTGCTTCCGGCTCCGGCGAGGGGCAGACATGACCGGCACCTGGAGCTCGCCCGCGACGCCGGATCTTCACCGCACACCAGCGAACGCGCACCTCGGGCTCAGAGTCCGCGCTTCCGGCGTTGCTGGGCACCGCCGGCCCGGTAACCCGCCTGCCCGGACCCACTCGAGTCCCGCCACGGCCGGACTTCGCGCGAGCCGGTCGCACCGAGTCGGTGCGACCGCAATCCATTCCGCCGAGCGTTCCGAGAAGTCGGCTTCCGGAGCCGCGAAGCCCATTCGGCCGCAACCGTTTTCGCTCGACATCGAGATGGAGAGCGGCGGTATCGGCCGGTCCGAGCAGACTTGCCTCGCAGGCGGTGGCAGCCGCGCCGGACGGCGGACCGGCGGCGGTGTGTCCATCGATTCGGGTGAGTTCACAGGCCCGGCCGGCATCGGTCCGCTGGGTGCGGCGTGGGCGGCCCGGGTGGCGAAGGTGCTGGAATCCGCCCGCACACTACGTGTTCGACTGTCCCGCCGAGTTGCGGGACCATCCTTGGAGGAGAGCTGATGAGTGAGCCGACTCGTATCGAGGTGCGGACGGCCGATCCGTATCCGGTGATCATCGGGCGTGGGCTGTTGGGCGATCTCGTCGGTGAGGTCACCGGACGGTCCGGGGTGCGGACGGTGGCGATCTTCTATCAGCCGCCGTTGGCCGAGACCGCCGAGGTGGTGCGCAAGGCCCTCGTCGAGCAGGGCATCGATGCGCATCGGGTGGAGATTCCGGATGCGGAGGCCGGCAAGGACCTTCAGGTGGCGGGGTTCTGCTGGGAGGTGCTGGGGCGGATCGGGCTCACCCGTAAGGATGTGATCATCAGCCTGGGTGGTGGCGCGGCCACCGACCTGGCCGGGTTCGTGGCCGCGACGTGGATGCGCGGGGTGAGCATCATTCATGTGCCGACCACCCTGCTGGCCATGGTCGATGCGGCGGTCGGCGGCAAGACCGGGATCAATACCGAGGCCGGTAAGAACCTGGTCGGCTGCTTCCACGAGCCGGCCGCGGTGATGGTGGACCTGGCGACCCTGGAAACGGTGCCGCGCAACGAGATCGTGGCCGGCATGGCCGAGATCATCAAGGCGGGGTTCATCGCCGACCCGGTGATTCTGGAGCTGGTGGAGAAGGACCCGCAGGCGGCCCTCGATCCGGCCGGGGACGTGCTGCCGGAGCTGATCCGGCGCGCCATCCAGGTCAAGGCCGATGTGGTGGCCGCGGATCTGAAGGAATCGGATCTGCGGGAGATCCTGAACTACGGCCACACTCTCGGCCATGCCATCGAACGGCGGGAGCGGTACCGCTGGCGCCACGGTGCGGCCGTGTCGGTCGGTCTGGTGTTCGCGGCCGAATTGGGCCGTCTCGCCGGGCGTCTCGACGATGCCACCGCCGAACGGCATCGCACCGTGCTCGAAAGCATCGGGCTGCCTACGACTTACGATGCCGACGCGCTGCCGCAGCTCCTGGAATCCATGCAGACGGATAAGAAGACCCGTTCCGGCGTGGTGCGTTTCGTCGTGCTCGACGGTCTGGCCAAGCCGGGCCGGCTCGAGGGCCCGGACCCGTCGCTGCTGGCCGCGGCCTACTCGACCATCGCGCGCGAGCAGTCCCCCGGCGGCACCGGCATCCTGCTCTAGCCGTGACAGATGAAGCGCCCGTGACCGATTCGGTCACGGGCGCTTCGTCGTTCAAGGGCGGCAGCCCGGCTCAGACTCCGGCCGGTTCCTTGTTCAGGCTGACCTCGGCGTCCGGCTTGCCCGGCGCCTTCTTGGCCTCACGACCGACCAGGAAGCGACCGAGGGTCACGCCGATCATGGCGGGCACGAAGATCAGCAGGATGATGAACGACGCCGACGAGGTCATCTCGAACAGCAGGCCCTGATCGCCGAGGTCGAACTTGGGCAGCAAGTCCAGCAGCCACGCCACCAGTCCGGCGCCCAGCCCGCCCGCCGCGGCGGCTTTGAGCCAGCGCATGGTCAGGTCCGCGCCGTGCTCCGGCTCCGGATTGGCCCGCCGGTCGGCGCGACCGTCCAGGAAGCCCCACGCGATCACGGCCGCGAGCAGCACCAGCAGGGCCAGCAGCCGCATCCAGGCACCATTGGTCGGCCAATACACCATGGCGAAACCGAGCACGGTTCGCAGCACAATGGTCAGCGCCCCCAGAGCAACGGCGCGCAATACCCACGCATTCATGTTGATCACCTTAACCTGCGGGGCCCGATGGCCGAACTGAAACCCGTTCCAGAAACTCTATCCGTTTCGTCCGGCCACATCCTACGCAGGTAGAAATAGGCGGTGAGCATCGAAGCGGTCGCGCTGCTACAGGATCCGATCCGCCGGCGTCTCTACGACTATGTCGCGGGCGCGGATCATGACGTCAGCCGGGACGAAGCGGCCACGGCCGCCGATATCAAACGCCCGCTGGCCGCCTTCCATCTGGACAAGCTCGCCGAGGCCGGATTGCTGGACGCGGTGTTCCGCCGACCCGAGGGCAAGTCGGGTCCGGGAGCGGGCAGACCCGCGAAGTTCTATCGGCGCGCCGAGGCGGAATTCGCCGTCACCCTGCCCGCCCGCGACTACGCGACCCTCGCCTCGGTGCTGGCCGAGGCGGCCGAGCACGCCGGGTTGGACGAGGCGATCGCGAAAGCCGCTGCCGCGCAGAGCCCGTCGCTGGCCGGGCACGATCTCGTCGAGGTGCTGCGCGAGCGCGGGTACGAACCGTATGCCGACTGCGGCGTGATCCGCCTGCGCAACTGCCCTTTTCACCGTCTCGCGGTGGATTTCCCGCCGCTGGTCTGCGGCATGAACCTGGCGCTGCTGGCGGGCCCGGCCGCCGAAGCGGGATGGCAGGCGCGGATGGATCCCGCCCCCGGCCGCTGCTGCGTCTCCTTTTCTAAAACCAGTGAGAATTAGTTATAGTCCTGACATGCACCTCGCACAGCTCAATATCGCGCGTCTGATCGCACCCGAAGGCGATCCGCGCGTCGCCGAGTTCTTCGCCGGACTCGATGAGATCAACGCGCTGGCCGACCGCTCCCCCGGATTCGTCTGGCGGCTCACCGACGGCGAGTCGAACAACGCCATGTCGATCCGCCCGGACACCGCCGACCCGGACCTGATCGTGACCATGAGCGTGTGGGAATCGCGCGAGGCGCTCTTCGACTACGTCTACCGCAGCGGCCACATGGAGTACCTGCGCCGCCGCCGCGAATGGTTCGCCCCGGCCGGCGGCCCCAATGCCGTGCTGTGGTGGATTCCGGAGGGACACCTCCCGAGCGTCGAAGAGGGCATCACCCGCTGGCATCGGCTGCGCGAGAACGGGCCCGCGCCGGCGGCTTTCACCTTCCGCAACACCTTCGAACCGCAGGGCGTCTCCTGACGGCACGAAAAAGCCGGGGCAGGTCCAGCTGCCCCGGCCATCGATGCGGCGACTACTCCGCCAGTGCGGCAGCCATTTCCGCACGCGGGGCGGGCTTGCCGGTGAACAGCTCGACCTGGCCGTACGCCTGATTCAGCAGCATTTCCAGGCCGCTGACCACCGTATTGCCCGCGCGCGCAACGGCTTCGGCGAGCGGGGTGGGCCAGGGGTTGTAGATGGCGTCCAGGACCACGGGCGCGAGTGCGATCGAATCGGCCACGGCCGCAGCGGCTTCCGCGGGCACCGTACTGACCACCGCGTCCACGTCACCGCAGACGAACGCCAGCCCCTCGGGATCGAAATCGATGATCTCGGCCGAAAGACCAAGGCGCTCAGCCAGTTCCAGGGTATCGGCGGCACGCCCCTTGTCGCGGGCGACGATGGTGATGGTGTGCGCACCGAGTTCGGCCAGCGCCAGCAGCGCCGGTCGCGCGGTTCCGCCCGCACCGAGCACCACGGCGCGTTCGATCTCCTCGACGCCCGCGCCCTGCAACGCCCCGCGCACGCCGTCCACATCGGTGCAGTCCGCGCGCCAGCCGGAATCGGTGCGCACCAGCGTGTTCGCCGATTCGACCAGTTCGGCGCGGTCGGTGCGCTCGTCGGCGTAGGCTAGCGCGGCGACCTTACCCGGCATGGTCACCGACAGCCCGACCCATTCCGGGCCGAGGCCATCGACCAGCCCGGGCAGTTGCTCGCCCGTGCATTCGATGCGCTCGTAGGTCCAGTCCAACCCCAGCGCCCGATACGCCGCGAGGTGCAGCTGCGGCGATCGGGAGTGCGAGATCGGGCTGCCCAGTACGGCGGCCCGGCGAACCTCACCGGCCACTGTCGAGAATTCCACTCTGCTCGGCCTTCTTGATATTGCGCAGGTGCTCGTTGTAGTCCTCGGTGAACAAGGTGGTGCCCTGCTTGTCGACGGTCACGAAGTACAGCCACGGCCCGGCCAGGGGATTCTCCATGGCGCGCAAGGCATCCAGGGACGGCGCGGAGATCGGCGTCGCGGGCAGACCGGCCATGGCGTAGGTGTTCCACGGGGTCTTGCGCGCCCGGTCGGCGTCGGTGGTGGCGACCTCGGTCTTGTCGAGGGTGTAGTTGACGGTGGAGTCGAATTGCAGCGGCTGGTCCACCGCGAGCCGGTTCACGATCACGCGCGCGACCTTGGACATGTCCTGCGGCAAGGCTTCCCGCTCGACCAGCGACGCGCCGATGAGCGTGTCGTAGGGCTTGAGGCCGTTCGCGCCGCCGGATTGCACCAGGCCGGTCGCCTCGTAGCTGGCCGCGCTGTCGGTGACCAGCTGCTTGAGGATCTGCTCGGCATTACCGCTGGGATCGAAATCCAGGGTGCCCGCCCGGATCAGCCCTTCGAGCTGACGACTGCGATCCGGCACCGCCTTGACTCGTTCCAGCGCCCAGGACGGAACGCCCAGCGCCGCCGGGTCGGTATTGGTTCCGGCCGCGTCCAACTGCTCGTAGGTCACGCACTTGGCGGCGGTACTGGCTCCGACACAGCTGGCTTCGGCGATCTTGCGATAGATGCCGTCCTTGCGCGCCCCGGTGTGCACATCGCTGGAGTCGTGCAGCTGCCGGCCCTCGGAGATGACCACATTGCCGACCCGGGATCCCTTGCCCACCAGGGCGGTGACGGCTTCGGCGGCCGGGCTGTGGCTGGGAATCGCGTAGTAGCCGGGCTGTACGGAGTTCATGTTCGTATTCCGCACGGCCGCTTCGTAGAACGCGGCACTGCTGGCGACGATGCCCTTGTCGGCCATGGTTTTGGAGATCTCGGTGGCGGTGTCGCCGGACTTCACCTGGATCACCGCGATGGGACCGGCGGAACCGGCCGCGTAATCGGCGGGCGAGGCGAACCCGCCGATGAACTTCCACGCCGCGAAACCGGCCGCGCCGAGGAAGATCACGACGAAGACGCCGGAGATGATCCAGAGATTGCGCCGCCGCCGCTTGCGTTCGGCCGCCTTGCGCGAGGCCACCCGAGAACGCTTGCGCGAACCGCCCGAACGCGACGACCCGGAGCGGCGGTCGTTGCCGCGCGAGGCGGGCCGCCGGCCACTGTCGGCGCGTTGCGGCGCGGCGCGGCGCCGGGGTTCGGGTTCGATGGGTGGTTCGTCGACGTAGCCGTGCTCGTCGTCGTAGCCGTGGAGATCCTCGTCGTCGTCCTCGTAGCGAGGGATGACGGTGGTGTCGTCCTCGTAGTCGTCGGCCTCGGACCAGTCCAGATCGTCACGGCGGTAACGCCGTTCAGCGTTCTGACGGTAGCGTTCCTCGGCTCGGGTCCAGCGATCGGTCATGCACTATCACCATCACCGCGCGGCTTCAATTGCGCACTCCGTTCGTCCAACCATCCTTGCAGGATCGACACGGCGGCCGCCTGATCGATGACCTGCCGCTGCCCGCGAGCGCGAACTCCGCTGTCTCGCAACGCACGTGCAGCAGACACCGTAGTCAAACGTTCGTCGGAAAGCCGCACCGGCACCGGATCGATCAGTGCCCGCAAACGTCCCGCGAAGGTGGCCGCCAGCTTAGCCGAAGAGCCGCTCTCGCCGCGCAGGGTGCGCGGCAGGCCGACGATCACTTCCACCGCCTCATACTCCCGCACCAATTCGGTGATGCGGGCCAAATCGGGCGCTAGTGTCCCAGGTGCGACCTTCTTCGCGCGCGGCACCGTCTCCACCGGGGTGGCGAGCACGCCGTCGGGATCACTGGAGGCGACACCGATGCGCACGGTGCCGACATCGATGCCCAGGCGCCGGCCGCGACCGGGATCGTCGGCCGGAGACGGACGATCGGTCGCGAACCGCGCGTCCGGTTCGGCGGGAGTGCGGGCGCCTTCGAAAACGCCCGCGCGGTCCGATGGTTCGGCGGGGGGCATCACCCGGCGAGCTCGGCCACCCGCGCCCGGACCGCCGCTAGACCGGCCTCGATGCCCGACGGGTCGGTGCCCGCGCCCTGCGCCAGCTCCGGCTTGCCGCCGCCGCGGCCCGCGATCGACGGACCGAAGGCGCCCACCAGATCACCGGCCTTGAAGCCGAGCTCCTGCGCGGCCTTGGAGACCGACACCACGAACGGCACCTTGCCGTCGGCATTGCCGAGCAGCACGACCACGGCGGGTTCGGAACCGAAGCGGCCCTTGATATCCATGACCAGGGTGCGCAGATCGCCCGCGCTCACACCCTCCGGCGCGGCCGCGGCGACCAGCAGCACCTTGCCGACGCGCTGGGCGTTGTCCACGAAAGTGCCCGCGCCGGCCAGCACCGCGGCCATCTTCGTACGCTCCAGCTCCTTTTCGGCAACCTTCAAGCGTTCGACGAGTTGCTCGACTCGCGCCGGGACGTCCTCGCTCGGGACCTTCAGCGAGGAGGCGACACCGGCCAGCAGCGCGCGCTCCTTGGCCAGGTACTTGTAGGAGTCCAGACCCACGAACGCCTCGACGCGGCGGATACCCGAGCCGACCGAGGATTCACCGAGCAGGGTGATCGGGCCGATCTGCGAGGAGTGCCGCACGTGGGTGCCACCGCAGAGCTCCATCGAGAACGGGCCGCCGATCTCCACGACGCGGACCTCGTCGCCGTAGTTCTCGCCGAACAGCGCCATCGCGCCCATCTTCTTGGCCGACGGCAGGTCGGTGATGAAGGTGTTCACGGCGAAGTCGTCGGCGACGGCATCGTTGGAGATGGCTTCGATCTCGTTCTTCTGCTGCTCGGACAGCGCGCCCTGCCAGTTGAAGTCGAAGCGCAGGTAGCCGGGCTTGTTGAGCGAACCGGCCTGAACGGCGTTGGGGCCCAGCACCTGTCGCAGCGCGGCGTGCACCATGTGGGTGCCGGAGTGGCCCTGGGTGGCGCCGCGACGCCAGCCCGGATCGACGCCCGCGAGCACGGTGTCGCCCTCGGTGAGTTGACCGGCTTCGACGGTGGTCTTGTGCACCCACAGCTTCTTGGCGATCTTCTGCACGTCGTTGACGCGCAGCTTCGCGCCGTGCGAGGAGGTGATCGCGCCGCGGTCGGCGATCTGGCCGCCGGACTCGGCGTAGAGCGGGGTGCGATCGAGGATGACCTCGACATCGGTGCCCGCCTCGGCGACCGGCACCCGTACGCCGTCCTTGATCAAGGCCAGCACCGTTGCCTCGGTGGACAATTCGTCGAATCCGGTGAACTCGGTCTCGCCGCGATCGACGAATTCCTTGTACACGGTCAGGTCGGTGTGGCCCTGCTTGCGGGACTGCGCGTCCTCCTTGGCGCGGCGGCGCTGCTCGGCCATGAGCGAGCGGAAGCCGTCCTCGTCGACCTGGAGCCCGGCCTCGGAGGCCATCTCCAGGGTGAGGTCGATGGGGAAGCCGTAGGTGTCGTGCAGGGTGAAGGCGTCGGTGCCGCTGATCTTCTTGCCGCCGCCGGACTTGACCTCGTCGACGGTCTCGTCGAAGAGCTTGGTGCCGGTGGTGAGGGTCTTGAGGAACGCGGATTCCTCACCGACAGCGACGGTTTCGATGCGCTTGAAGTCGGTGGCCAGCTCCGGGTAGGAAGGGGCCATCAGGTCCGAGACGACCTTCATGAACTGCGCCATCACCGGCTTGTCCGCGCCCAGCAGGCGGGCCGAGCGCACGATGCGGCGCAGCAGGCGGCGCAGCACATAGCCGCGGCCGTCGTTGCCGGGGTTGACGCCGTCGGCGATCAGCATGGCGGCGGTGCGGGCGTGGTCGGCGATGACACGGAAGCGCACATCGCTGGTGTGCTCGACACCGTAGGAGCTACCGGTCAGCTCCTCGGCCTTGTCGATGATCGGGCGCAGCAGGTCGGTCTCGTAGACATTGTCGACGCCCTGGAGCAGGAAGGCGACGCGCTCGACACCCATGCCGGTGTCGATGTTCTGCTTGGGCAGCGGGCCCAGGATCTCGAAATCGTCCTTGCCGCGACCGGCGCCACGCTCGTTCTGCATGAACACGAGGTTCCAGATTTCGAGGTAGCGGTCCTCGTCGGCCTCCGGGCCGCCTTCCACGCCGAACTCGGGGCCGCGATCGAAGTAGATCTCCGAGCAGGGGCCGGCCGGGCCTGGGATGCCCATCGACCAGTAGTTGTCGGCCATGCCGCGGCGCTGGATGCGCTCGGACGGGACGCCCAGCTCGAGCCAGATCCGCTCGGCCTCGTCGTCGTCCAGATACACGGTGACCCACAGCCGTTCGGGGTCGAAACCGTAGCCGCCGTCCTCCACCGGGTTGGTCAGCAACGACCAGGCGAGCTCCATGGCGCCGCGCTTGAAGTAGTCACCGAAGGAGAAGTTGCCCGCCATCTGGAAGAAGGTGTTGTGGCGGGTGGTGATGCCGACGTTCTCGATATCGAGGGTGCGCACGCACTTCTGCACGCTGGTCGCGGTGGCGTAGGGCGGCGTCTGCTGACCGAGGAAGTACGGCACGAACTGGACCATGCCCGCATTGACGAAGAGCAGGTTGGGGTCGGCGAGGATCAGCGAAGCACTCGGTACCTCGGTATGTCCGGCCTTGACGAAATGCTCCAGAAAGCGCCGTCGAATCTCGTGGGTCTGCACAGGTATCCAGCCTACCGGTCCCGGTCCAGGGACTTTCCACCCACCACCGGGCGATGGCTACCATCGCCGGGGTGACTGTGATCCCGGACCCGTCCACGCCCTTCCCGCTCCCCCACGCACACCGCACCGTCTTCCTGAAACCGCACGTCACCTCGCCGAATATCGAGGTCGGCGACTACACCTACTTCGACGACCCGATCGCTCCGACGGAGTTCGAGACCAACAACGTCCTCTACGCCTTCGGCCCCGAGAAGCTGATCATCGGCAAATACTGCGCGATCGCCACCGGCACCCGCTTCATCATGGCCGGCGCCAACCACCCCACCGCCGGCGTCTCCACCTTCCCCTTCACCATCTTCGGCGGCACCTGGGCCGAGGAGACCATGGACATCATCACCTCGATCCCGTCCAAAGGCGACACCGTGGTCGGCAACGACGTCTGGTTCGGCTACAACACCCTGATCATGCCCGGCGTTCGTATCGGCGACGGCGCCATCATCGCCACCGGCGCGGTCGTCACCACCGACGTCCCGCCCTACACCGTCGTCGGCGGCAACCCGGCCCAGCCCGTGAAACAGCGCTACTCCGACGAAGACGTAGCCCGCCTCCTGGCCGCCGCCTGGTGGAACTGGCCCGTCGAACTGGTCACCCAGCACGTCCGCGCCATCATGGCCGGCACCCCCGCCGAGATCGAGAAGATCGCCCGCGAAAACGGCCTCTTCGAAGCCTGAACGCCTGACAGCCGAACTACCCGGCCAGATCCTTCAGCGACTCGGTGTCGAGAACGACGCCGACCGGATCCGGCAATTCGACCGGGTCGCCGAAGGGCAGCCGCACACACGATGAGTACATCTCGTGCACGGGACGGCTGTAGACCAGGACTTCGCACGGGTCACGATCGATGAGCAGGTAGACGGGAATGCCCGTGGCCGCGTAGGCACGTGGCTTCTCGACGCGATCACGCCGGTCGGTATCAGAGTCGAACGAGGTGACTTCGACGACCATGAGTACTGGGTCCGGGTTCTTCCAGAGTGGTTGCCCGGCGAATGAACGCTGGGGCGCCACAACAGCATCCGGGATCGCCCGCCCACCGCGATACGTCTCCACCTTCAATTCGGTTCCCGGATACACCGATAGGTCCGGCCGATGCTGAAAGAACTGGCGCATCAACCATTGCACGATCTCGGCATGGTCGCCGTCCGGCACCGGCTTCGCCCCCAACTTGCCGTTGATGAATTCGAGCCTGATCCCCTCGCCCGCTTGCTGAGCCAGTTGCGCGAGCTTTTCGAAATCCTCGACGGGCATCTGTGGCCGATCCGCCATCGCCGTCATCGATCCTCCGCTCTGCCGATCGGACCGTGGATCCACCGCAACGCTACGCCGCGATGTCCGACGAATCGCCGACTTCACCACGATCGCATATCGACACTCCGGACGCCGCGCGCGAACTCAGAGTGTTGTGTACCGGCCTATCGCCCGCGGACAATGCGGCGCAGCTTTGTGACGCGGGGGCCGACTTCGCGTTCGTAGCCGTGGTCGGTGGGGTGGTAGTAGTCGGTGCCGACCAGTTCGTCTGGTGGGTATTGCTGGGCGAGAACGCCGTCGGGGTGGTCGTGGGGGTATTTGTAGCCCTGGGCGTTGCCGAGGGCGGCGGCGCCTTTGTAGTGGCCGTCGCGTAGGTGGGGCGGGACGGCGCCGGCTTTGCCGGCGGAGATGTCGGACATGGCGGCGCCGATGGCCTTGACCACCGAGCCGGATTTGGGGGCGGTGGCGATGTGGATGGTGGCTTGGGTGAGGGCCAGTTGGGCTTCGGGGAGGCCGACCAGTTGGACTACCTGGGCTGCGGCCACGGCGGTTTGCAGGGCGGTGGGGTCGGCCATGCCGACTTCCTCGCTGGCTTGGATCATCAAGCGGCGGGCGATGAATCGCGGGTCTTCGCCGGCGCTGAGCATGCGGGCCAGGTAGTGCACGGCGGCGTCGACGTCGGAGCCGCGGAGGGATTTGATGAAGGCGCTGATGACGTCGTAATGCTGGTCGCCGGCGCGGTCGTAGCGGACGGCGGCCTTGTCGACGCTGGCCTCGACCAGTTCGACCCCGACCTTGCCGTCGAGGGAGGATTCGGCGGAGGCTTCCAGGGCGGTCAGAGCGCGGCGGGCGTCGCCGCCGGCGATCCGGATGATGTGGTCGAGCGCCTCGTCGGTGATCTCGTACTCGCCGGCCAGGCCGCGCGGGTCGGCGGCGGCGCGGGTCAGGACGGTGCGCACGTCCTCGTCGGTCAGCGACTGTAGTTGCAGGACAAGGGAGCGCGACAGCAGCGGGGAGACCACGGAGAACGATGGATTCTCGGTGGTGGCCGCGACCAGCAGCACGATGCGGTTCTCGACGGCGGCCAGCAGGGCGTCCTGCTGCGTCTTCGAGAAGCGGTGCACCTCGTCGATGAAGAGCACGGTCTGTTCGCCGTGGGTCAGGCGGCGGCGCGCGATGTCGATGACCGCGCGCACTTCCTTCACGCCGGCCGACAGCGCCGAGAGGGCTTCGAAGCGGCGGCCGGTCGCCTGCGACAGCAGTGAGGCCAGGGTGGTTTTGCCGGTGCCGGGCGGGCCGAAGAGCAGGACCGACGCCGCGCCGGATCCTTCGATCAATCGGCGTAGCGGCGAGCCCGGGCCGAGCAGATGCTGCTGCCCCACCACTTCGTCGAGGGTGCGCGGGCGCATGCGTACCGCCAGCGGCGCGAACCGCTCGTCTCCCTTCGGCACGCTCATCACGAACTCCTCGGGCACCGCCTCCGCGCCCGGTGCATCGAACAACCCATCGCTCACCCCGGGGACGCTACCGGGAGGCCACGACAGATTCGCCGACCCGGCCCGCCGGCTGCGGCGGACGGCGGGTCCCGCGTTACAACGGCGACCCCCGTTACGAACTGTTCATCTGTCCAGTTTGCCTGGCGGCTGCCGATCCGCTGTGATCTTCGTCGTGCCACTCCATGAGATCGTGACCTCCCGCCGGACCGTCCTCAAGGGCGGTACCGCGGCTGCCGCAGCCACTCTGATCAGCACCGCCGTGCGGGCGGGAGCCGAGAACCCGCCGGTGTTCCGACACGGCATCGCCTCGGGTGATCCGGCGCCGGGCGGGGTGATCATCTGGACACGGGTTACACCGTCGGAGGATGCCACGCCGGGTTCGGGGCAGGGCGCGGATGTGTCGGTGCGATGGGAGGTGGCGAGCGACGAATCCTTCGCGAGCGTCGCGGCTTCCGGTAGCCATACGGCCACCAGCGCCTCCGACCACACCGTGAAGATCGACGTCTCGGGGCTGCGGGCGGGGACCGAATACTGGTACCGGTTCACCGCATCGGGCCAGACCTCGCCGGTGGGCCGCACCCACACCGCACCCGCCGATTCCGCGACCCCCGAGCGCGTGCGGCTCGGGGTGGTCTCGTGCGCGAACTGGGAGGCCGGATACTTCAGCGCCTACCGCCATCTGGCATCGCGCGGAGACCTGGACGCCATCGTGCATCTGGGCGATTACCTCTACGAATACCCGCGCGGCGAATACGGCGGCCGCAACGGTTCGGTGCGCTGGCACGAACCGGCGCACGAGATCGTGACGCTGGCCGATTATCGAATCCGCCACGCGCAGTACAAGACCGATCCGGATCTGGCCGATCTGCACACCCGGCTGCCGTTCATCTGCACCTGGGACGATCACGAAACCGCCGACAATGCCTGGTCCGGCGGCGCGAACAACCATCAGCCCGCGACCGAGGGCGACTGGCAGACCCGCAAGGCGGCGGCGCTTCAGGCGTACATGGAATGGATGCCGGTGCGTTCGGGCACGGACAAGCGCATCTACCGCCGCCTGCGTTTCGGCACCCTGGCCGAACTGTCCATGCTGGATCTGCGCAGCTACCGCAGCCAGGAGGTGAAGGCCGGCCCGGGCTGGCGGCAGGTGGACAGCCCGGACCGCACCATCACCGGCGCGGACCAGATGGATTGGCTCGCAGCCGGATTGACCTCCGCCCCTGTCACCTGGAAGCTGATCGGCAACCCGGTCATGATCGCCCCGCTGGAGTTCCCGCCCCTGGATCCGAACGCCTCCGCGGCGCTCACCCAGCTGCTCGGCCTGCCCAACGAGGGCATCATCGCGAATGCGGACCAATGGGACGGTTACGCCGCCGATCGCCGGAAGTTGTTGCGCACCATCACCGATAACCAGGTCTCGGACGTGGTGTTCCTGACCGGCGACATCCACACCTCCTGGGCCTCGGACGTGCCGGTGGACGCCGGCATCTACCCGGCCGGTCGGACCGCGGGCGTGGAGTTCGTGGTGCCGTCGGTCTCCTCGCAGTCCATGGGCGACATGATGAAGGTGCCGCCGCGCACGGGTGCGGTGGCCGCGGAGACCGCCATCACCGGCGTGAACCGCCACATCCGCTACGCCGAGCTGGATTCCCACGGCTACGGCGTCCTGCACGTCGATGCCGAGCAGGCACAGATGGACTGGTACTACCTCGCCGATGTCGCCGACCCGAACAGCGGTGCGTACCACGCGGTCTCGTACGCGGTACGGCGCGGCGGCCGTATCGAGCAGCGCCCGAACCCGATGGTCTGAGCAGCACGAAGAAGGGCCGGGATCGAATACGATCCCGGCCCTTTCCGTTTCGTCCTATTCCTCCCAATGCTCCTCGAGCGTGGCCGACACGTGCTCGGCGAAATCGCCCAGGGTGTCGTCGCCGGTGCAGCGCGCGTCCTCGGCGAGCGCGGCCCACCGATTGATCAGCGCGGCCGAGCGCGGAATCGACAGGCCGTGTTCGCGGGCCGCGGCGATGCGCGTGTGGTCGGCGGGCAGGAACCAGTAGGTGGACAACCACACCCAGATCAGCCGGGCCTCGAGAATCCGTTCGGCGAGCACATTGTCGTCGGCGAGCGCGGGCCAGACCGCGACCACTTCCGAGCGCCACGCCTCCACCATCTGCCGGGCGCGTTCCCGCGACAGCTCGAAATCGCACAGGCACCCCGGGAACGACACCAGCGCATAGGCGATATCGAGGGTGGCGTCCCGGAAGCCGCCCCACTCGTAGTCGAGGAACCGCGCGCCCTCGTCGTTGAGGATGACATTGTCCGGGCACAGGTCCGACGGACTGAACGCGCGATAGCGGCCAGCGGAGAAGAGGCGATTGCCGCGCACGATGCGTTCGGCGATCTCACCCGGCACCTCGATGCCCATCTCGCGCCCGAGCATGAGCGGCACTTCGGCGACCGCGGATTCGGCCTGTTGCGCGATGCCGTCGACGCGATGCACCACGTCGACCCGGCGTAGCAGGGCGACGAAATCGGCTTCGCGGCCGACGGTTGCGGCGTGCATGCGGCCCAGTGCCTGCGCGAATGCCATGAGGGCATTGCGCCCGGCGGGCTCGACTCCGGCCTGTAGCACCGCGGTGAGTGAGGTGTTCTCACCGAGGTCGCTCAGGATGAGCAGGCGTTCGGGCAGGCTGTAGCCCAATAGGTAGGCGCCGGGCCGGTGGTCCCGTCCCAGTGCGGTAGTGAACTGGTAGGACACCGCTTCCCGGAGGAAAGCGGAGTCGATACTCGCGACTCCGGGTGCCATGCCTCCGGTGCGTCGATCCTTCGCGGCGCCGCGCACCTGCTTGACTATCAAGGTGCGTGGAAGTGAGAAGGCGTTCTCTGCAACACGGACGCGTAGCACCGTCGTCCTACCACTGCCGCTGAGTTCCATAGGATCGCTCAGCTTTACCGGAGCACCCATTCGCTTTGTGAGCAACTGTTGTGCCGCGGACACGACTTCGGCGGCGCGTTCGGCCAATAGTGCGGTCATCGGATCCCAAGTTACTCGCATCAGGTCACTTTCAGCGAGCGGTTGCGCAACCTTTCGCGCGTCGTCCGGCGTGTCTTTGTGAAGGGTTTGCCCACGCGGCGCTGGTTGCTTGACACAACCTAGAGCGTCTAGTTGTCTCATGTTCAACTGCCGTGCGCCACACCGTAAACCGGGAAATGTGAAAGGCTTGTGACCATGACTGGCACGCCGCCCTCAGCACCACGGGACCCCTCCGGCGACCTGCCCGCAGAGGAGGGTGGCAGGCAGTATCCGAGCGCTCCGGGGCAGCACCAAAACCCCCAGACCGCACCGCATTCCGCGGCCGGCGCGCACGGTCCCGGAGCCGGTCGGCACGAAATGCCCGGTCTGGCCGGATACCCGCAGTTCGAAGGTCCGGGCGCCGCGCACTACGGCAGCGAGGCGGTGGAACCGCCGCCGGCCATGCCCCCGCATTCGGGAGCGTCCAGTGGTGGTTACCCCGGCGCCCAGCAACCATACGGTTCGCCTCCTCCCGGTGCCGGGTATCAGAGCACGATGCCGCCTGGATCGGACCAATCGGGCAATCTTCCGCCGCAGGGCAGTTACCGGCCGGGCGCTCCCGGTGAGGTCTCCGCACCGCCGCCGCCCGCCCCGCAACGCGTGACGCTGGATGTCGGCCACGCCATCTACTACGGGTGGAATCGCTTCAAGCTCAACCCACTCCCCTGGGCCGGCATGGTGCTCGTCGGCCTGATCGCCTGGCTGGTCGTCACCCTGCTGGTGAATGTGGTCCAGGTGGAATCGCCGTCGGCGGTGCTGCTGCTGTTCGCGGTGGCCGCGCTGGTGGTCTGGCTGTTGCAGGCCGCCATGATCCGCGGCGCCCTCTACGAAACCGACGGCACCCCACCGGATTTCCCGGCCTTCTTCGGTTTCGTGAATGCCGGCAATGTGCTGATCACCGCGCTCATCGTCTTCGTGGCCGCGCTCATCGCGTCCCTGCTGTGCGTCTTCCCGGTCGTGATCGTCGGCGTATTGTGCATGTTCGCACTGCATTTCGTGATCGATCAGGGCCAGGACCCGCTGACCGCCATCAAGTCCAGCGCCCAGCTGGTCGTCCGCAACGCCTTCCAGGTCGCACTACTGGCCCTGGCCGTCCTGGTGATCACCTTCGTCGGCGTGCTGCTCTGCGGTCTCGGCCTGTTGATCGCCGGCCCGGTCTGCGCCATCGCGGTCACCTACGCCTACCGCACCCTGACCGGCGGCCTGATCGCGCACTACTAGATCGATTGCCGCTCAGTCGTTCTGGTCCAGCCACCACCGTCGCAGCCGATGCAGTGGCCCGCCCTCGCTCCCGTGGCGGGGGCGCAGTTGCAACACGATGATGCCCGCGATCACGATCCCGGTCATGTTCACGCCCAGCTGGCCGATGGACATGAACGCCTTCTCCCATTCGCCGATGGTGGCCGCCACCGCCGCGAATCCGGCCGCCGGAATCGTGGTGACGGAGATGAAGACGCCCACCAGCGCAGCCGATTTCGAGGTCACCAGCGACAGCATGCCCGCGGCCCCGGCGAGCAGCGCGACCACCAGGGAGAACGGCCCGACCTGGTAGATGAAGTCCACATTGTGGATGTCGTCGATGCTGTTGACGGTGATCCAGCCCAGGTGTTCGAAGAGCATGGAGGCCAGCGCGGCGATGCCCATGGCGAACGGGAACCCGGCCAGCAGCGCGATGGCCGAGCGCCGCGCGAGCCGGAAGTCGCTGCGTACCAGAGCGACCGCGATCGCGGCGAGCGGCCCGAACTCCGGGCCGACGACCATCGCACCGACGACGGTGACCGGGGAGTCGGTGGCGACGCCGACCACGGCGAGCAGGCAGGCGATGGTGATGAACGCCAGGAAGGTCGGGTTCAGCGTCGATTCCTCGTGCGTCTGCGCTACGAGGCCCTCCCACACCACCGCGTCGGTGGGATCCCCCGGCGCGGCCTTCACCGCGCGTTGCGCCGCCGCCGACAACACCGTGCCCGGCGATTCGATCACGATGCCGCCGGTGCGCTCCACATTGTGGCTCTTCAGCATTCGCAGCACGTCATTGCCGGATTCACGGGCCACCTCGGCCTCGATGACATCACCCGCGGGCTCGACCGCCGCCCCGCGCTGCACCGTCACCAGCGTCGCTCCGGCTTCGGCGCGCAGCGCGGACAGCACGGCATCGGTCGATTCCGGCGGGCAGATCACCCGGATGTGCAGCACCCGTTCCCCTTCGGTCGCGGCCCGTCGATACCGTGCGGTATCGACCAGGGTGCAGCCTATCCGCCGACCAGCAAGTATCAGGAACGCTCGAAACTCGGTGGTGTCGTGGGCGGGTAGCGCCGACGCGGTGCGGCAACGCCGCGACCAGGCCGAAAACCAGTGTGACGCGGCAACATCGAGCGGCCCGGAAACCGAGCGCGACGCGGCAGGGCCGCAAAGGACGAAAACCAGTGTGGCGCGGTCGGCATCGCGAGATGCGGACCGCGCCACCCGGAACCCGGTGGGTGGTTACTTCTTTTCGAGCGGCAGCGGCACGCCGTTCTCGTCGAGCTTGGCGTTCAGCCCCGCTTCGTTGCGCTGCTGCAAGGTGATCGGAGTCGGCGCGTCGGTGAGCGGGTCGACGCCGCCACCGGACTTCGGGAAAGCGATGACCTCGCGGATGGAGTCGACCCCGGCCAGCAGGGCGGTGATGCGGTCCCAGCCGAAGGCGATGCCGCCCATGGGCGGAGCGCCGAAGGAGAAGGCGTCGAGCAGGAAGCCGAACTTGTCCTGAGCCTCCTCTTCGCCGATGCCCATCACCTTGAACACGCGTTCCTGCACGTCACGGCGGTGGATACGGATGGAACCGCCACCGATCTCGTTGCCGTTGCAGACGATGTCGTAGGCGTAGGCCAGCGCCGAACCGGGGTCGGTGTCGAAGGTGTCCAGGTGCTCGGGCTTGGGCGAGGTGAACGCGTGGTGCACCGCGGTCCAGGCCGAATGGCCCAGCGCCACATCGCCGCTCGCGGTGGCGTCGGCGGCCGGCTCGAACATGGGGGCGTCGACGATCCACACGAACGCCCAGTCGTTCTCGTCGATGAGACCGCACTTGCGGGCGATCTCACCACGCGCCGCGCCCAGGATCGCGCGGCTGGACTTGGCGTCGCCGGCGGCGAAGAACACACAGTCGCCGGGGTTCGCGCCGACCTGCTTGGCCAGACCCTCGCGCTCGGTGTCGGACAGGTTCTTGGCGACCGGGCCGCCGAGGGTGCCGTCCTCGTTGAACAGGATGTAGGCCAGGCCCTTCGCGCCGCGCTGCTTGGCCCAGTCCTGCCAGGCGTCGAGCTGACGCCGCGGCTGCGAGGCGCCGCCGGGCATCACGACCGCGCCGACGTAGGGGGACTGGAACACCCGGAACGGAGTCTCCTTGAAGTACTCCATCATTTCGGTGATCTCGACCCCGAACCGCAGGTCCGGCTTGTCGGAACCGAAGCGCCGCATGGCATCGGCGTAGGTCATGTGCGCGATCGGCGTCTTGATCTCGTAGCCGACCAGCTTCCACAGCGCGGCCAGGATGTCCTCGGCCAGCAGGATCACATCTTCCTGCTCGACGAAGCTCATCTCGATGTCGAGCTGGGTGAACTCGGGCTGCCGGTCGGCGCGGAAGTCCTCGTCGCGGTAGCAGCGCGCGATCTGGTAGTAGCGCTCGATGCCGCCGACCATCAGCAGCTGCTTGAACAGCTGCGGCGACTGCGGCAGGGCGTAGAACTTGCCCGGCTGCAAACGCGCCGGCACCAGGAAGTCGCGCGCGCCTTCGGGGGTGGAGCGCGTCATGGTCGGGGTCTCGACCTCGACGAAAGCATGCTTGGCCAGCACCTCGCGGGCGGCGGCATTGACCTTGGAGCGCAGCCGGATCGCGTGGGCGGGGCCTTCGCGGCGCAGGTCCAGGTAGCGGTACTTGAGGCGGGCTTCCTCGCCGGGTTCGTCGTCGAGCTGGAACGGCAGCGGCGCGGCCTCGTTCAGCACCTCGAGCTCGGTCACATTGACCTCGATGGCGCCGGTCGGCAGGTTCGGGTTCTCGGAACCGGCCGGGCGGTTCTCGACCACGCCGGTGACCTTCACCACGAACTCGTTGCGCAGCTTGTGCGCCTGCTCGGCGGGCACGCCCTCCCGGAACACGGCCTGCGAAACACCGGACGCATCACGCAAATCGATGAAGATGACGCCACCGTGGTCTCGCCGCCGAGCCACCCAGCCGGTGAGGGTGACGGTCTGACCGGCGTGCTCGCTTCGCAGCGAACCTGCCAAGTGGGTGCGCAGCACGGTATTCCTTTCGATGGATTGCGGGATGCGGAACCTATCGTAGTGAGACACGTTCCCCGAGTGGAAACCGATATCCACTCGCCCATGTCACAGTGATAGCCATGACCTTCAACGAGGGCCTGCAAATCGACCCGGACCGGGTCAGTGGCGGCAGTGGCGGACCGGGTATGGGCGGCGGGTTGGTACTCGGAGGCGGTGCGCTCGGTCTGGTGGCACTCGTGGTCTCCCTGCTGCTCGGCGGCGACCCGGGTTCGATTCTCGGCCAGTTCACCGGGGCCGACGGCAATACGTCACAGCAGGGCACCACTACTCCCGATCATTGCAAGACCGGCGCCGACGCCAACAAGTACGTCGACTGCCGCGTCATTCTCACCGTGCAGAGCCTCGACAATGTCTGGGGCACGGAACTGCCGAAGCAGACCAATCGCAAATACGTGGATCCGAAGGTGGTGCTGTTCTCCGGCGCGGTGAGCACCGGATGCGGCCGGGCCACCTCGGCGGTCGGTCCGTTCTACTGCCCCGCGGACACCACCGCCTACTTCGATACGAGTTTCTTCCAGGAACTCAAGGATCGGTTCGGTGCGAGCGGCGGGCCGCTGGCGCAGGAGTACGTGGTGGCGCACGAGTTCGGCCATCACATCCAGAACCTGCTCGGCGATATCAATCGCGCCCAGCGTGATCCGCAGGGACCGGAGTCCGGCGCCGTCCGCACCGAGCTCCAGGCCGACTGCTACGCGGGCGTCTGGGCCTATTACGCCGATAAGCTCCCCGCACCGGGAAGCAACACTCCGTTCTTGAAGACGTTGTCCGAGAACGATATTCGCGATGCGCTCTCGGCCGCCTCCGCGGTGGGCGACGACCGCATCCAGAAGGCGTCCACGGGGCGCGTGAATCCGGAGGGCTGGACGCACGGTTCGTCCGAGCAGCGGCAGAAGTGGTTCCTCGCCGGGTACAAGACCGGCCAGGTCAAATCCTGCGACACCTATAATGCGCGCGATCTGAACAATCCGACCGCGCTGCGCTGAGCACACCGTCTCCCTATGGCCCCGGTCCGATCGGACCGGGGCCGTACTGTCTGCCCTCGATTCCAGCGAATGCCCCGGCCTTTGACGGCTTGTGCGGATTCGGCCCGCGGGCGGCGAGCGCTATGTACACTCCCGCGAAGTGAAACGCTCGCCGTTCAATATGCGATTCGAGGTTAGATGAGGTTCCACACCCGAGGCGGACGGTCGCTCTGCGCCACCGCCGCGGCGGTCGCCATCGCGGCCACCATGTCCGGGGGCGTAAGTGCGGCGGCCGATCCCGCCGGGGGCAAAGAGCTTGTCGTACTGGGTGATTCGTTCACCGCCAACGACTGGGATCCACTGGCCGCCCAGCAGACCTGCCTGCGCGGCGACACCGCGTGGCCGGCACAGCTGAGCAGGCTGATGGGCATCCACGGCACCGACCAGGTCGCGGACCGATCCTGTGTGGGCGCCTCGATCGACACCGGCCCCGGCTACACCCTCGCCGTGGAGGCCCGCGAGGCCGACCAGGCGGGCGCGTTCGGGCCCAAAACCAAGCTGGTGACCATCCAGTTCGGGCTCAACGACCACTGGGGCGGCAGTCAGACGCGGCTGTGGGATGCCATGCGGGACTGCGTGTTCAACCTGGAGGACGGGTGTGACACCGACGCGGTCAGCGCCGGGCGCATGCCCGACTCGCACACCATCTCGGGCGCGGCCTACGCCGACCGGATCCGCAATGTGGTGACCTACATCCGGTATTACGCACCCAATGCGCGCATCGTGCTGGTCGGCTACCCGGAGGTGGTGCAGTCCACCGCGGACGCGGTCTGCCTCGACTTCTTCGGTTTCGTGCCGTTCGTGCAGCCGCGCGGGCGGACCATCGTCGAATCCTTCAACCGGATCGATGCCGCGCAACGTGAAGCGGCGCAACGACTGAACCTCGAATTCCTCGATGCGCGCGCGCTGACGGCCGGGCACGGGCTGTGCTCGGCGGAGCCGTGGGTGAACGGGGTGTTCTCGCCGGGCGGCAAGATCGACGGCCTGCCTTTCCACCCCTCCCCCGCCGGTGACGCGGTGGTCGCCAAGGCACTCGAAGAACGGTATGGGCGATGACCATCACTCCCGAGGCGGCCGCATCGGCCGGCCAGCGCAGCACTGTGGCCCCGGCGGAGCGGCCCGCCACGTCGTCCCGCCCCGCGCTGCCGTCGCTGACCGGCGCGCGCTGGTGGGCGGCGTTCGCGGTATTCGTGTTGCACGCCTTGGTTTTCCTGCCGGTCTATCCGTTCCAGAAGTCGGAGCTGTTCCGCCACATCCACCAGTGGATTCCGATGCAGCTGGGCGCGGCGGGTGTCACCTTCTTCTTCGTGCTTTCCGGGTTCATCATCTACTGGTCGTTCAAGCCCGGCATGTCGGTGACCGGGTTCTATCGCCGGCGAGTGCTGAAGATCTATCCGACCCATCTGCTGGCGGCGGCCGCGTTCATCGTGGTGGCGAGCGTGCCGCTGTCCCGGCTGATCGTGTGGGTGCCGAACCTGCTGCTGGTGCACACCTGGGTACCGAAGTCGACCACCGTCGGCGGGCTGAACGTGCCCGCCTGGTCACTGGCCGCGGAAATGCTTTTCTACCTGAGCTTTCCGCTGATCCTGCCGCTCGTCATGCGCATCCCGACCCGGCGGCTGCTGCTGGCGATGGGCGTGCTCATGCTCGGTATCGTGGCGCTGCACACGGCGTACTTCCTGTGGGTGGACGGACCGAAGGGCATCGCGAATGCCTTTGCGCCCCGGCTGGTTCCGGGCGACAACTCGCCCTACTACGAACTGCACGCCTCCCCCGCCTGGTTCGTGCAGCCGAATATCCCGGTGTCGCTGTCGTATTGGCTCAGCTACACCTTCCCGCTCTCGCGACTGCCGGAGTTCTTCCTGGGCGTGCTGGCCGCGCGGATGGTGCTCGAGGGTCGTTGGCGCAATACGCGCATGACCTGGCCGTTGCTGGCTTTGGTCGTCGCGTACGCCGCGACCTGGGTGGTGCCGGTGAACTACAAGATGTCGGTGCTGCTGCTGGCCCCGATGACGGCGGTGGTGGCGACGCTGGCGGCCCGTGACCTGGCGGGCATCCGCGGCCTGAATTCGCATCCGCGCATGGTGTGGCTGGGCAATGTGTCCTTCGCCTTCTACCTGATCCAGTTCCCGGTCATGGTGGTGGTGACCCGATACCTGATCGGCGGCAAGCAGTTCGGGATCCTGGGCTGGGCCGGATTCGCGTTGCTGAGCCTGGTCGTCGCGACCGCGATCGCGGCGGCGCTGTACCACTGGGTCGACCTGCCGATCATGCGCCGCTTCGCCCGTCCGAAACCGCGCGCCTGACACTACCGCCGATGCACTGCCCCTGCGGCGGCCGTTCCCTGCCACATCACGAGATCGTTTGGGGCGCAGGCGAATCAGTGATCCATAATCGGTAGGTGGTCAAGGGTTATCCCGTGAAGCACCTGCTGTTCCTGGTGATCACGGTTCTCGTAACAGCATCGGTTTTCGACTATGCCCGGTCGGCAGGGCATGAAGCCGTCGTCATCGTGGCAGGCATCCTGGTGATCATCACGCTCATCGGCAAAGTGGTCACCTGACGGCGCGAATCCCCTGCGCCCCAACCATTCCGGTCAACTCGCGGTCCAGGCCAGCAGCTCGTCCACCGCCCAGGTATTGACCACCCGTTCGACCGGCACCCCGTTGTCCATGGCCCGCTGTGCGCCGTACCCGAGGAAGTCGAGCTGCCCCGGCGCGTGCGCGTCGGTGTCGATCGCGAAGTCGCACCCGATCTCCAGCGCCAGTTTCAGCAACCGCGTCGGCGGATCCCGCCGCTCCGGCCTCGAATTGATCTCCACAGCCGTCCCGTACTCCCGGCACGCCGTGAACACCCGCTCCGCATCGAACTGCGACTCGGCCCGTGTCCCCCGGCCCCCCTCCACCAGCCGCCCCGTGCAATGCCCGAGCACATCCGTATGCGGATTCGCCACCGCCGCAACCATCCGCTTCGTCATCGCAGCCGCATCCATCTTCAACTTCGAGTGCACGCTAGCCACCACGACGTCGAGCCGCTCCAGCAGCTCAGGTTCCTGATCGAGCGACCCGTCATCGAGAATGTCGACCTCGATCCCGGTAAGAATCCGCATCGGCGCGAACTGCTCCCGCAACCCATCGATCACCTCGAGTTGCTCCCGCAGCCGCTGCGGCGACAACCCATTGGCCACCGTCAGCCGCGGCGAATGATCGGTCAGCGCACAGTACTCATGCCCCAACTCACGGGCCGCCCCCATCATCTCCGCAATCGGCGCCGACCCATCCGACCAATTCGAATGAACATGCAAATCCCCCTTCAGCGCCGCCCGCATCCCCCCACCCCCCAAATCCCCGGCCGCACCCCGCAAAGCCACCAGCACATCCGGCTCCCGCCCCGCCCAAGCCTGCGCGATCACCTCCGCCGTCTTAGGCCCGATCCCCCGCAACGACTGCCACCCATTGGAAGCCCCCAACCGCTCCCGCTCCCCCACATCCAACCGCTCCACAATGTCGGCAGCGTTCCGATAGGCCATAACCCGCCTGGCCTCCTCCCGGGCACGATCCTTGTAGAACGCGATCTGACGCAAAGCGACGACAGGGTCCATAACTCCAGTGTGCGCGCCCCGTCCAACCGGGTGGGGTGGCCGGCGAGACGCTGATCCGGCTTCAAGTCCTGGTGGCTGTCAGGACCTCCAGCGTGACGGGCTCGGTGAAGTGGCCGGTGGGTTCGATGGTGAGGAGGGTGTCGGTGAGGGTGGCTTCGAAGGCGGGGCGACGGTCACCTAGTAGTTCGAGGAGGGGTAGGGAGGTCGAGTAGAGGTAGCCGAGGGCTTGTTCGAGGGTCCAGGGGCGTTGGAATTCGTAGAGTCGTCGATTCACGCGGGGGAAGGGTGAATCGGCCAGGACTTGTTCGTGGGTGCGATCGGGAGTGGCTGTGGGAGCCGGTCCGTGCTGGTGGTCCGGTGGGAGGAAGCGGCGTTGGATGTCCTCGATGGCTTGCTGCCAGGGGGTGGACGGGCAGACCAGGCAGCTGTCGTTGGCGATGATCAGGGTGCCGGCGGGGTCGACCATTTCGTCGAGAGCGGTGAGGACTTGGTCTCGATGCATCCAGTGGAATGAGCGGCCCATGGTGACGTGGGTGAAGTGAGCTGGATCGGCGGGGAGGTCGGCTGAATTGCCTTTTACCCAAACCACATTGGTGAGGCCGAGGTTGTTCGCTTGCCGGGCGGCTTCGCTGAGCATTTCAGGTTCGGGGTCCATGCCGACCGCTTCGGTGACGTGGGGTGCGAGTGGGAGGGTCAATTGGCCTGTCCCGCAACCTAGATCGAGGAGGCGGCTGGGGCCGGTGAGATGCAGGTGGTGGATCAGGTCGTCGAGGAAGGCTTGCGGGTAGCCCGGTCGGTAGCGCGCGTAATGCCAGGCGGTGCCCGCGAACAGTCCTTCGCCGCGGGGGACTTTCATCGTGTGCGGTCCGTTCGTCGAGCGGCGTGCCGACCGTAGCCGCGGAATTGAAACGTCAGCTGACCGTCCAGGTTTCGGGGCCGGTGAGCAGGGATTGCAGGGAGTTCTCGGTTACCGGTTCGGCCTCGGCCGCGGTTTCGAGTTGGGCGCGGACGCCGTCGTCGTAGGTGGGGCGGGTGACACTGCGGAAGACGCCCGTCACTACGCGGGAGAGGTCCTGGTCGGAGAGGCGGGAGAGGGCGTAGGCGTATTCGGGGTCGTCGCTGTAGGCGTCGTGAATGACGATGTCGGATTCGGCGACGGTGCCGGTGTCTGCTACGCGGAGGCCGAAACCGCTTCGGACGACGGCGAATTCGTTGTCGGCGCCGAAGCGGATGGGCCGGCCGTGGTGCAGGCGGATGAGGTGGGATTCGGCGTTCTCGCGGCGGAGGGCGTCGAAGGAGCCGTCGTTGAAGATGGGGCAGTCCTGGAGGATTTCGACGAAGGAGGTGCCGCGGTGTTCGGCGGCGGCGCGCAGTACTTCGTTGAGGCCGGCGCGGTCGGAGTCGAGGGCGCGGGCGGCGAAGGTGGCTTCGGCGCCCAGGGCGATCGAGAGGGTGTTGAAGGGGTGGTCGACCGAACCCATGGGGGTGGATTTGGTGACCTTGCCGGTTTCGGAGGTGGGTGAGTACTGGCCTTTGGTGAGACCGTAGATCCGGTTGTTGAACAACAGGATTGTCATGTTCACATTGCGGCGCAGCGCGTGGATGAGGTGATTGCCGCCGATGGACAGCGCGTCGCCGTCACCGGTCACCACCCAGACCGACAGGTCGGGACGGGTCACCGCCATACCGGTGGCGATGGCCGGTGCGCGCCCGTGGATCGAGTGAATCCCGTACGCCTCCAGGTAATACGGGAACCGGCTCGAGCAGCCGATCCCGGAGACGAACATCAGGTTCTCGCGTTCGAGGCCGAGTTCGGCCAGGAATCCGCGCACGGTGGCGAGGATGACGTAGTCACCGCAGCCGGGGCACCAGCGCACCTCTTGATCGGTGGTGTAGTCCTTGGCTTTCTGCGGCCGGTCGGTGGTGGGCACGCCGGACAGGCCGGTGAGCCCGAGATCGGTTCCGACGAGCGGGTTTTCGAGAATGGTCATCACTTACCCCCTGAGGTGCGGTAGGTGGCCCGCGCACGAGCGGTGAAGGCTTTGGTCTGTTCCATCTCCGCGATATCGCCGTCCAGCGCCGCGTCGATCACACCGACCAGTTCCTGTGCGGAGAAGGCGGTTCCGGCGACCTTGGTCCACGGCTGCACGTCGACGAGATACCGGGCGCGCAGCAGCATGGCCAGCTGACCGCCGTTCATTTCCGGGCAGACGACGGTGCGATAGCGGCGGAGCACCTCACCGAGGTTGGGCGGGAACGGGTTCAGATGCCGCAGATGCGCCTGCGCGACCGGAACGCCACGCCGCCGCGCCCGCCGGCACGCCTCGCCGATCGGCCCGTAGGAACTCCCCCATCCGATGAGCAGCAGTTCGGCGCGCCCGCTCGGATCATCGACTGCCAGCTCCGGCACGGCGATCCCGTCGATCTTGGCCTGCCGCAACCGCACCATGAGTTCGTGATTGGCCGGTTCGTAGGAGATATTGCCCGAGCCGTCGGCCTTTTCGAGCCCGCCGATGCGATGCGCGCGCCCCTTGGTGCCGGGCACCGCCAGCGGCCGGGCTAGGGTCTCGGGATCGCGGGCATACGGCTGGAACGAATCCCCTTCGGCGGCAGCGGGTTCGAACGCCGGATCGATCGGCGCCAGGTCGGTGACCTGCGGAATCGCCCACGGCTCCGAACCGTTGGCAATGGATCCGTCGGACAGCAGCAGCACCGGCGTGCGATAGGTCAGCGCGATCCGCGCCGCCTCCACCGCGGTATCGAAGCAGTCCGCGGGCGAGCGCGGCGCGAGCACCGGCACCGGCGATTCACCGTTGCGCCCGTACAACGCCTGCAACAGATCGGCCTGCTCGGTCTTGGTCGGCAGCCCGGTCGAGGGCCCGCCGCGCTGCACATCGATGATCAGCAGCGGCAATTCGGTCATCACCGCCAGCCCGATGGTCTCGCTCTTGAGCGCCAGCCCCGGCCCGGACGTGCTGGTCACCCCGAGCGCCCCGCCCAGCGAAGCCCCCAGCGCCGCACCGATTCCGGCGATCTCGTCTTCGGCCTGGAACGTCGTCACACCGAAGTTCTTGTGCTTGCTCAGCTCATGCAGGATGTCCGAGGCGGGCGTGATCGGATACGTCCCCAGAAATACCGGCAATCCGGACAATTGCCCGGCGGTGACAATCCCATAGGCGAGGGCGGTATTACCGGTGATCTGCCGATACGTCCCCGTCGGCAGCGTCGCGGGCGCGACCTCATAGGTGGTGGCGAACGCCTCGGTGGTTTCGCCGTAATTCCATCCCGCCCGGAATGCGAGGATATTCGCTTCGGCCACATCCGGTTTCGACGCGAATTTTTCCCGCATGAACTGTTCGGTGCCGCCGAGCGGCCGCCCGTACATCCAGGACAGCAATCCCAGCGCGAACATATTCTTCGCCCGCTGCCCATCCTTTTTGCCCACACCGGTCGGTTCGGTCGCCCCGAGCGTCAGCGATGTCATCGGCACCCGGTGCACCACGAAATCGGTCAGCGTCTCATCGCTGAGCGGATCACCGGCATACCCGACCTTGGCCAGATTGCGTTTGGTGAATTCGTCGGTATTGACGATCACCATGGCCCCGCGCGCGAGATCCTCCAGGTTCGCCTTGAGTGCCGCCGGATTCATCGCCACCAGCACATCGGGCTGGTCACCGGCGGTGAGGATGTCGTAGTCGGCGATCTGGATCTGAAACGACGAGACGCCGGGCAGGGTGCCCTGGGGCGCTCGGATCTCGGCGGGGAAATTCGGCTGGGTGGCGAGATCGTTGCCGAATGCGGCGGCCTCGTGGGTGAAGCGGTCACCGGTGAGCTGCATACCGTCACCCGAATCCCCCGCGAAGCGAATTACGACCCTTTCCAATTTCTCGGTGGGGCCGCCGTTTTCGTGGGCCGCCACCGAGTGGTCACGCTGCGAAACCATGCGCCTGCATCACTTCCTCGTCAGTGTGAGGTACCAACGCCAAACTACTCCGCCTTATTCGCGACACGCCTGCGAAGTTAGCGGTTGAAGCAGGAATCTCGGCCGGTTTCAGGCGAAAAGCGCCAGTTGCCGGTCGTCAGGGTGCGATGGGCCGGAACGAACTCCGGGCTCGTTCGGCCGTTCGCGGTTCAAGCGGTGTTTCTCCAGCAACGGCTCGATACGGCCGCGTAGCCACGCAGAATACTCCGGGGTGACCGAAGTTCCCCGACCATACAGTTGCCGGTAGCGTCGCAGCAGCGCCGGGTGGGTTTCGGCGAGCCAGTTCAGGAACCAGCCGCGAGTGGAACCGCGCAGGTGCATGGGGAAGGCGACCACACTCGCCGCGCCGGCGTCGGCGATCGCGCCGAACAGCTCGTCGAGCTGCGTGCTCGAATCGGTGAGGTACGGAATGACCGGCGCCACCATGACATTCACGGCGAATCCGGCATCGGCGAGGGAGCTGATCAGGTCCAGCCGCGCTCGCGGCGAGGGCGTGCCGGGTTCGAGACTGCGCTGTAGATCGGCATCGAGCATGGCCAGCGATACCGCCAAATGCACCGGCACCTGCTGCGCGGCCTGGGTGAGCAGCGGCAGATCCCGCCGCATGAGCGTGCCTTTGGTGAGAATCGAGAACCCGGTCCCGGATTCGGCGAGCGCGCCGATGATGCCCGGCATCAACCGGTAGCGCCCCTCGGCGCGCTGGTAGGGATCCGTATTCGAGCCCAGCGCAACGGTTTCCCGCCGCCACGACCGCTTGTGCAGCTCCTTGCGCAGGATCGGCACCACATTGGTCTTGACCACGATCTGCGAGTCGAAGTCCGCGCCCGCGTCGAGATCCAGATACTCGTGGGTGGGGCGGGCGAAGCAGTACCGGCAGGCGTGCGAACAGCCGCGCATGGGGTTCACCGTCCAGTTGAACGGCAGTGAACCCCCGTCGGGCATCTTGTTCAGCGCGCTCTTACACAGCACCTCGTGGAAGGTGATGCCCTCGAATTCGGGCGTCTGTACGCTGCGTACGAAACCGGCACGTTCGAGCCCGGGCAGCGCGCCGTCATCGGCGTCCAGGGTCTGGCTTTGCCATCGCACCACCCAAGTCGAACATCTGTTCTATCGAACTGTCAAGCGATCTTCTGCGTGTCGGCGGTGATGGTCGCACCGTTGTAGAAGGCCATCAGGTCGCGAATGGTCTCCTCGGCCGGGCGCGGCCGGTAGCCGAGCTCCGCGGTGGCCTTGTCGTGTTCGACGATCGGCGCGGAGAGCAGCGCGCCCATGGACGCCTTGGAGATGCGGTCGGAGCCGAAAGCCTTGGCGGCGGGCTCGAGCACCGGCATCAGCGCGTCGATGACCTTGGCCGGAATCGCGAAGGCGGGCTTGAGCTTTCCGTTGATGGTCGCCGCGAGGCGGGTGGCCGCCAGCATCTCGGTGAAGTGCCCACCGAGCAGGTAGTTCTCGCCGGTCTTGCCGCGCTCGCCCGCGAGCACCAGGCCCTGCGCCACATCGCGCACGTCGACCAGGTCGAAGCCGCCGGAGATCATGACCGGCACCCGCCCGCGACCGGCGTCGCGCAGGGTGACGTTGATGCGCGAGTCGGTGTTGTCGACCGGCCCGTACACCCCGGTCGGGTTGCAGATCACCGCGTCCAGACCGGTCTCGATGACCTTGCGCAGCTCGATCTCGCCCTGCCATTTGGAGCGGTCGTACACCGGCAGATCCGGATTCACCGATCGCGGCGAACGCTCGTTGATCCGCCCGCCGCAGCTGTACTGGTTGAACGCGTGAATGGAACTGGTGTGCACCATGCGCCGCACGCCGACCGCCTTGGCGGCCTCGGCGACCACGCGCACGCCCTCGGTGTTGACCCGCCACGCGAGATCGTTCTTGTGGGCGAGGGTGATCAGTGCGACCAGGTGGTAGACCACCTCGGCGCCGTCCAGGGTCTTGCGCATGGACGCGGGGTCCAGCACATCGCCGCTGAGCCAGGTGACACCCGGCTGCGCCGCACCCTGCACACGATCGATGGCGGTGACCTCGTGGCCCCGATCCGTAAGCAGGCGAAGCAAATTGGTGCCAAGGAAGCCGGCGGCGCCGGTGACTGCGACCTTCATGTGATGAAGAATATAGAACTTGTTCTAATTTGCAACCACGGTTCGGCCACGGAGTGTGGCGCACTCGGCACGCCGAGGTAGACGCCCGATGCGATATATTCCCTGTTCGCATGTCCACGACGATTTGGGGGGCACTCATGGCCGATCTGTCGGTCGATACCGAAGCGGTCCGGACCTTCGCCGCGGCACAGGACGGCGTCGCCGCCGACATCGCGGGCGCGGGCGGCCTGGACACCGTATCCCACGTGGCCGCGATGACCCCGGCCTTCGGGCTGATCGGCGCGGACTTCCTGGCCAGCTTCGCGGTGGCCGAGCTGCTGCACGACAAGGACATCAACGCGCTCTCGGGACGCTTCGCCGAGATCGGGCAGGCGGCCTTCGGATCCGCCGGGGCGTACGAGGCCACCGATGGCGATTTCGCCGCCGGGCTGGGCAATGTCGCGGGCGGCCTCGGGGAGCTCGCATGAGCATCGGTGAATCCGGCGTGATCGGCTCGGTGCCCGCGCAGGCACCTGCCCCTGCCGCACCGGCCGCCGTCCTGGACCCCACCGGCATCTTCCCGAATCTGCCGCTGGGACAGCTCCCCGATGCGGTAGCACCCTTCGAACCGCCCGCATTCGCCTTGTCCCGCAAGGAGTTCGAGCAGGGATCGTCCCCGCTGTCCGGCGGCCTCCCGCACGGTATGCCGGGCGGCGCGCGCGGCGCGGACACCGTCGCGGCCTCGGTCTCCGATGGCGCTTTCGACGGCGCGCACGGCGTGCTCACCGGGGCCCAGCAGGCCCTCACCGACGCCCAGGGTGTCCTCGGCGACGCGCATTCGGCGCTGAACGATGCCCAGTCCGCGCTGCACAACGCCCCCGCCGCCTTCGCCGCCGCGCAGTCGGCGCTGGTCCAGGCCGCCGCGAACCTGCCCACCCTCCCCGCGCTCTCCGCCGACCCGGTCGGGGACCTGATGAAGGGCCTCGCCCTCCCCGCGATCCCCGGCATGGACGTGCTGTTCCAGCCGTTCCAGCAGCTGCTCAACAGTTTCGGCACCGGCGTGCTCGGCTCGTTCAACCCCGCCACACTGCTCAGCCAGGGCTCCAAGTTCATCGAGAGCGCCGTCTCGGTCGGCACCGGCGCGCTCAAGACCGTCGAGAGCCTCTGGCAGGGCAAGGCGTCGCAGAGCGCGCAGTCCGCCGGGCAGCAGGCGCAGAACCACGGCGAGGAGACCGCCCAGCGCGGTTTCGATCTCTCCGCGCTCACCGAGCAGGCCGCCGCCATCGTGCAGCGCGGCAATATCGAGCTCACCGCCATCGTGCAGTCCTTCGTCGCGCAGGCCACCGCGCTGGCACCGGTCATCCTGACCCCGCCCGCGCAGACCGCGCTCATCGCCTCGGCGACCGAGCATCTGGCCTCGGCGATCACGGTCGTGAACACCACCCGTGGCGAACTCGCCGCTCCCACAGCGCAACTCAACGGCATCATCGGCCAGTTGATGGGTCAGTCGGGCGGCGCCAACCCGGCGGATGTCGCCAAATCCCTCGCCGAGAACGTCGGCCAGCCGATCCTGGAGCAGGCCAAGAGCCTGCTGGAATCCGGCCTCCAGTCCGGCGGCGCCGGCGGCACGGGCACCGGCGACGGTAAACCTTCGGGCACCGATCCCGACACCATGGCCGCGGGCCTGGGCGGAGGCGGCGGCGCGGGTGGCGGCGGCGGTGGCGGCGGCGGTATCGGCGGCGTCGGCGGGCTGTCCTCGCAGCCCGGCGGCCCCGGTTCGTCCATCCCCGGCGGCAAAGCCGCTGCGGGCGCGGCGAATCCGTTCGGCTCCGGATTGCCAGGCATGGCGGGTGCGGGAGCCGCGGCCGGCTCGGGCTTCATGGGCTCCCCCGCCGCGGCGGGCGCGGGCCGTGGCGGCGGCTCCGATGCGGAGCACTCCCGTTCGGTGCAGCCGTATCAGAACGTCTCCGGCGAAAGCGAACTCACCGGCAATCTCGGTGCCGCGTCGCCGGGCGTGATCGGCCGGCCCGAGGAAGAAGCCACCGGCGACTACGAATCCGACCAGGTCTGACCGACCCGGAAAAGAGTGATGCCGTGGCGAACGGAGTAGCTGCTCCGCCGCCACGGCATCGAGTGGGGCCGACACTACGGATGTACACCCCGCGGGCTACCGACCACCGTTCGTGGGCCCGGTTGTGCCGGGCTCGCCGAATCTCTGTGTCTTCAGTTGTACCAAAACTTTTCGATCAGACCGCGCTCGGGCGGGCCTGAGCGTCGGTGCCGCCGTCGATGACGAACTGCGCGCCGTGAATGAAACCGGCCTGCGGACCGAGCAGATACGTGATGAGCGAAGCGATTTCGCCCGGTTCGCCATTGCGGCCGATCGGTGAGGTGAAGTTGCGGATGGCCTCGCCGTAGCGCGGGTCGTCGAGACCGGCTCGCAGCAAAGGCGTATCGACCGATCCGGGCGCGACGGTGTTGAGCCGCACCCCCGCCGCACCCCATTCGACGGCGCGCTGACGCACCGCGACGGTGACCGCGTTCTTGGAGGCGGCATAGGCGTAGGAGCCCGCGTAATCGCCGGCGGCGGCGAAGGCTTCGGCCTCGGCGCCCTTGGCGATCGGGTTCTCCTCCCATTTGATGTGGGTGGAGGCGACCGACGAAACCACCACTGCCGCAGGGTTTTCGCCCTTTTGCAAGGCGGGCAGCAAGGCGTCGAGCAGGGCGACGGTGGCCCGGTAGTTGATCTCCACGACGAAGTTCGGGTCCGGTACCTGCGGGCCGACACCGGCGCAGAGCACCAGTCCGTCGAGCACACCGCCGCAGCGCTCCAGGATCGCCTCGACGGCCGCCGCGCGCACGGCGGGATCGGTGAGGTCACCGGTCACGTCGGCATTGCGCAGATCGATGCCGATGATGTCGTGTCCGGCGGCCCGCAGGGCGGCGGCGGTGGCCGCGCCGATACCCGAGGCCGAGCCCGTGATGGCGATCGTCATGTGCCCATAGAACAAGATCCAGAATCCCGAAGCAACCCCGTCGGCGGCGGATCTCGGTTAGCGGGACGGCTACGCCCCGGCGGTCCCGGTGTGCGGTACCACTGTCTAAATCGCCCTGCGCTTTCGACCGCGCCGGGGCGCGGATCAGAGGTTCCGCTGCCGGTCCGCGAGCTTGCGGCTAGCATCAGCAGCACAACTAGAATCTGTTCTAGTTTTCGCACTGCTCACTGTCGAGAGGACGATCGATGCGCTTCACCTACGCCGAGGCGATGACCAATCCGGACTACTACGTCCCGCTGGCGCAGGCTGCCGAGGCCGCGGGTTTTCACAGCATCACCATCGCCGACAGCATCGCCTATCCGGCCGAATCGGATTCCAAGTATCCGTACAACGCCGACGGCAATCGCGAGTTCCTCGACGGCAAGCCGTTCATCGAGACCTTCGTACTGTCGGCGGCCATCGCGGCGGCCACCACCACGCTGCGGCTGACCCCGTTCGTGCTCAAACTGCCCATCCGCCCGCCGGTGCTGGTGGCCAAGCAGGCCAGTTCGCTTGCCCGCCTGAGCAACAACCGTTTCGCGCTCGGCGTGGGCATCAGCCCGTGGCCGGAGGATTTCCAGATCATGGGCGTGCCGTTCGAGAAGCGCGGTAAGCGCCTGGACGAGTGCATCGAGATCGTGCGCGGGCTCTCCACCGGTGAGTACTTCGAGTACCACGGCGAGTTCTATGACATTCCCAAGATCAAGATGACCCCGGCTCCGACCGAGCCGCTGCCGATCCTGATCGGCGGGCACAGCGATGCCGCGCTCAAGCGCGCGGTCCGCCTGTGCGACGGCTGGATGCACGCCGGCGGCAATGCCGACGATCTGGAGAAGTACCTGGCCCGGATCAACGAATTGCGCAGCGAGCGTGACAATCCCGGCGAGTTCGAGATCCACGCCGTATCCCTGGACGCCTACACCCCGGACGGGGTCAAGCGCCTGGAGGAGAAGGGCATCACCGACGCCATCGTCGGGTTCCGCAACTCCTACGCCAAGGAGCAGGACACGGAGTCCCTGGAGGACAAGATCACCAAGATCAAGTGGTACGGCGACAATGTGATCGCCAAACTGAGCTAGACCTGCTTGGCGAAGCCGAGCTCGATCACCGCGTCGCGCTCGGCTTCCAGCTCCGCCACGCTGAGATCGATACGCGCCCTGGAGAATTCGCCGATCGCCAGATCCGGCACGATGGTGTATTCACCGTTCGCGCAGGTGACCGGGAACGAGCTGATGAGCCCCTCGGGGACCCCGTAGGACCCGTCCGACGGGACCGCCATCGACACCCACTCCCCCGGCGCGGTGCCCAGGGCCCAATCGTGGATGTGATCGATGGCCGCGCTCGCCGCGCTGGCCGCCGAGGAAGCGCCGCGCGCCTTGATGATCGCGGTGCCGCGCTGCTGCACGGTCGGAATGAAATCCGCTGCCAGCCAGGCCCGGTCGCCGATCAGGTCGAGCGCGGGCTCGCCGTTCACGGTGGCGTGGAACAGATCCGGATACTGCGTGGCCGAGTGATTGCCCCAGATCGCGATCCGGTGGATATCGGCCGCCGCCGCCCCGGTTCGCTTGGCCACCTGCGCGATCGCGCGATTGTGGTCCAGGCGGGTCAAGGCCGTGAACCGCCCGGCGGGCACATCCGGCGCATTGCTCATGGCGATGTAGGCATTGGTGTTGGCCGGATTCCCCACGACCAGCACCTTCACATCCTCGGCCGCATTGGCATTGATGGCCGCGCCCTGATCGGTGAAGATCGGCCCGTTGGCGGCGAGCAGATCGCCGCGCTCCATGCCCGCGGTCCGCGGCCGCGCCCCGACCAGCAGCGCCACGTTCGCGCCATCGAACCCCACCCACGGATCATCGGAGATATCGATCCCCGCCAGCAGCGGGAACGCCCCGTCCTCGAGCTCCATGGCCACGCCTTCGAGCGAGGAGACCGCGGCCGGAATCTCCAACAGCCGCAACTTCACCGGAGTATCGGGCCCGAGCAGCGCACCGGAGGCGATCCGGAACAGCAATCCGTAGGCGATCTGGCCGGCGGCGCCGGTCACGGTGACGGTCACGGGACGAGCGGCACTGCTCACGTCGAACTCCTCGCATCGGGCGTGGTCGAACACTCCGTAAACCACCCTATCGACCGCTCACCGCCGGATCCCAGCCGTCGTGAGCAACCAGACACTCGCCCGCTCGCGAGCTATCGCACCAGCTCCGCGATATCGGCATCGGAGAGCACCACCGAGGAGACCGCGTCCCGGTCCCGCACCAGCCGCGCCGCGCGATACAGCGGTCGTTCCTCGGCGACCGCGTCCCGCGCCTCCGCCCGCAACTGCCGCACCAGCAGCTCCGATACGGCCAAGGCCGGCACCAGCGCACAGGAGGAGAGCGCGTCGGCGAGCTTGCGCAGCCCGAGGATGTGCAGTTCGCGCCCGCTGCCGGAGTCGGTGTACATGGCCAGCGGCACGATCCGCACATCGGGCCCGGCGGTGGCGCGCAAGACGACCCGGCTCAGCCGTCCGGGATAGACCAGGATCTCGACCCCGGTCGCCGCCGCCAAATCCAGGCGATGCTCACCGGTCCAGGTCCGCGCCCGAATCTCGGTGCCCGCCAACCGGATTCGCCGCCGCTGCACCGCCACCGCGTACAGCGCGGTGGGCGCGCCGATCACCACTCCGGCCGCGACGGCCACCGGCCAGCTCACCACCAGCGCCAGCAGCAACCCCACCCCGATGCCGACGCCCAGTGCCGCCAGCGCCAGCCGCCGCAGCGCGGGCGCGTACATCTCGGGAGCGATCAGGTCGAGCCCGACCTCGGCGGCGGGCTCGGATTTGCCTTGTTCGTTCACGGCCACACATTCGTCCAGGTCGGGATGGGTGCACATCCGGTGTGAGCCACCGGCCCACGCACCGCAGGGCACGCTACCAGGATCGGTACCCGCACACCGGGATTCACGGACAGGGCGGTGCCCCGGACGACTCGCCCGGGGCACGGCGTTTCGGTCAGCCCTGCGCGAGAGCGGCGGCCACCTCGGCGACGATGCCGTCCAAGGGCAGCTGGCGCTGTTCGCCGTTGCTCAGGTCCTTCAGGCCGATCTCGCCGTCGGCTACCTCGCGATCGCCGAGGACGAGGGCGAAGCGGGCCCCCGACTTGTCGGCCGCCTTCATCGCGCCCTTCATGCCGCGGCCGCCGTAGGCGAGGTCGGTGCGGATGCCGGCGGCGCGCAGTTCGGCGGCGACGGCGACCAAGCGCTGCTTGGCGACATCGCCGAGCGGGACGCCGAAGACGTCGACGCGGGTGCCGTCGGTGGCGGACTTGCCTTCGGCTTCCAGGGCCAGCACGGTGCGGTCGACGCCGATGCCGAAGCCGATGCCGGAGAGCGGCTGTCCGCCGAGTTCGGCCATCAGCCCGTCGTAGCGGCCGCCGCCGCCGATGCCGGATTGCGCACCGAGGCCGTCGTGCACGAATTCGAAGGTGGTCTTGGTGTAGTAGTCGAGGCCGCGCACCATGCGCGGGTTGACCACGTACGGCACGCCGAGGGCATCGAGGTACCCCAGGACCAGATCGAAGTGCGCCTTGGCCGATTCCGACAGGTGGTCGATCATGAGCGGCGCGCCGGCGGTCATCTCCTTGACCTCGGGGCGCTTGTCGTCGAGCACGCGCAGCGGGTTGATCTCGGCACGGCGGCGGGTCTCTTCGTCCAGCGGGAGCTTGAAGAGGAACTCCTGCAACAGTTCTCGATACTGCGGGCGGCAGGTCTCGTCGCCGAGCGAGGTGATCTCCAAGCGGAAACCGTCCAGTCCGAGCGAGCGGAAACCGGCGTCGGCGATGGCGATCACTTCGGCATCGAGGGCCGGATCATCGATGCCGATGGCCTCCACGCCGACCTGCTGCAACTGCCGGTAGCGCCCCTTCTGCGGGCGTTCGTACCGGAAGAACGGCCCCGCGTAGCAGAGCTTGACGGGCAGCTGGCCGCGGTCCAGGCCGTGCTGGATGACCGCGCGCATCACCCCGGCGGTGCCTTCGGGCCGCAGCGTGAAGCTCTCACCGTTGCGGTCGGCGAAGGTCCACATTTCCTTGGAGACCACATCGGTGGACTCCCCCACACCGCGCGCGAACAGGGCGGTCTCTTCGAAAACCGGCAGCTCGACATGCCCGTAACCGGCCAAACGGGCGGTCTGTACGAGCGCGTCGCGGACGGCGACGAACTCGGCGGAGGTCGGCGGAAGATAGTCCGGGACACCTCTCGGGGCGCTGAAGCTGCTGGTCTTGGTCACGATCAACCAGTTTCCACGATGGCCGCCCCGCAAGTCCAACCGGTATTGACACCCGGTTATAAGGCAACGTCTCAGGAAGTGATGGCACACTCTTACCCCGGAAGCAACCGATACGGAGGGAATGGCTAGTGCCGAGCAATGAACAGCGACGCGCTGCGGCGAAACGGAAGCTGGAGCGTCAACTGGCCAACCGGGCCCAGCGGGCGCGCAAGCGTAAGCAACTCACCATCGCAGCGTCGGCACTGGGCGTCGTGGTCGTCGTGGCGGCCGGTGGCCTCATCTGGTTCCTGACCAAGGGTGACGACAGCTCGACCGCTGCCAAGGACACCCCCGAGGCTTCGCTGGCGTCCGCGCCGCCCAAGGCGAAGGCCAAGCCCGCGGCGGTGAACTGCGGTTACCGCGATTCCCAGCAGCCCGCGGACCGACCGGTCACCAAGCCGGGCGCGGAGAACGTCTCGACCACCGGGCAGGCGAAGGCCACCATGCAGACCAGCCAGGGCGCGATCGGCCTGACCCTGGACGCTGCCGCGTCCCCTTGCACGGTCAACAGCTTCGAGACCCTCGCCAAGGCGAAATTCTTCGACGGCACCAGCTGCCACCGCCTGACCACCGGCGAGGGGCTGAAGGTGCTCCAGTGCGGCGATCCGACCGGCACCGGAAACGGCGGTCCGGGTTACGAATTCGACAACGAGTATCCGACCGATCAGTACTCTGCGCAGGATCCGGCGCTCCAGTCGCCGGTCGCCTACAAGCGCGGCGTGATCGCCATGGCCAATGCCAACTACGGCGTCGGCTCCACCGGCACGGATGGCAAGGGCACCAACGGTAGCCAGTTCTTCCTGGTCTACGGCGATTCCCAATTGCCGCCGCAGTACACGATTTTCGGCACCATCGACGACGCCGGCCTGGCCACCCTCGACAAGGTGGCGGGCCAGGGCGTCCGCGGCGGCGGCGCGGACGGCTCGCCGAACGCGGTTGTGAATATCGAGTCGGTCGGAATCAACTGAGCGGTATGGTTTTTCGGGCCCGGCGCACACCAGCGCCGGGCCCGTTCCTTTTCCGACGGACACTCGTCCAGACCGCCCGTGAACGTCCGGTGTAAGGCTTTCCTAACCAAAGAAAATCCGAAGTTTTCGTCCCCGTGCCGGAATTGTGCGATATATGCTGGATCGCGACGCGCGCGTACGGCGGTATCCGAGTTTTCGCTGGTAACCTCGTAGAACGGAGTACGAAGCGGCGTAGTAAAGCCCACCGGGTCACCCCCACCGGGCCCGCTCCAACGCCTCCACTACTCCCGGTGTCCACGTTTGCAGGCGGGACATGGCTATCCGAACCACCGTTCGTGTGGCGATGTTCACGACGAAGCACCACAATCATCCATAGTGATCACTGCAGCATCGGGGAGCAGGCAATGGCCGAGGAACTCGACGACATCGGCCGCGAAACCGCGGCGATGATGAGGCAAATGTTGCAGCTCGCGACACTTGTCGCGCTGCGCACCCGGGAACGTGGCCAGAAGGAAGCGGAAGCCCGCGTCAAGGTCACCGAAGCCCGGCAGAAAGAGGCTCGCGAGCGTCAGCTCCGCGAAGCCGCGGATGCCAAGGCCAAGGATCCGCGCAACCTCGAGCTCACGCGCATACTCGAAAAGCCGCCTCTCGAAAAGGGACTCTCCCTCGAGAAGGACAAGTTCGCCGCGCAGGCCGAGGCCGGGCGTATGGCGGCTACCCAGGCGGCCATCAACAAGTCACTCGTACGCTACGACTCGGTGGAGCGCCGAGCCGCTCTGGCTCAGCATCTTTCGCGGATGGGCATCTCCCCCGAACTCGCGGCCGTCCGAATGCTGTTGGAGGTCGGGCAGGCTCAGTCGGCGCAGGACGCCGTCCGAGCCCGGGAACAGGAAGCGGCGGTCGCCCAGCGGCGCGCTCGCGAACTGGAAGCCCGTGCCCGCGAACGGGTTCGCACCCCCAACTGACGAAATTGCCCGCGAGCACCGGCTCGCGGGCAATATTCATGTCAGCCGCCGCTAGATGCGGAAGTCCCCCACCGTGGGATCACTGAACAGCCCCTGCTGCGGCGATTTCAGTGGCAACGGGGTCAGCATGTCCTTGTGCCCGTTGCGCACGCTGCAATATTTGAACGGCCCCTTCGGATCGAAGAGCTTCGCCATGTGCGCGTCGGCGTGATCCAAAAACCAAACGGACAGGCCGGTTTTGCCATCCAGGCGGTAGTGCTCCCACGCCCGCCACATGGCATCGAGCCGCGCAACCGCCTCGGCATGCTTCCACCACTCGGGGCACCACACGGTATCGCTGATGTCGGTCACCTGCCGCCGGTACACCAAGCTCAGGTAGTTCTCCACGAACTCGACCACGCTCGCGTAGACCATGGGTTGTTGCTGCTGCTCGCTCACAGCGGACGAACCTCCTCGATTGTCGCGGCAACCTGCGCGGGCTCGACCTTGCTCAAGGCCACCCGCTCGGCGACCAGGTCATTGATCGTCGACGTGCGCGGCGACGGATCATGGTTGATGATCGACTGCTTCACTTCCTCGGCGTACTCGCCCTCCCACCACGGCACCGTGCGCACCAGCGCCGCCGGCGCGCCCGAGGAGAAGACGATGGCCCGGCCGCGCGGCAGCGTCGCCAAACCGTGCAGGTTGAAGGTCTTGGACGAACCCAGCGAGCGCGAATAGCTCTTGCCGCCTTTGGATTCCGAGACCGAGGAGGAGATGCTCTCGTACTCGCCGATGGCCTCGGCGCGCTCCTGTAGGAACTTGGCCTCGTCCACGCCGGGACCCAGCACCTTGATATTCGCCGCACCCCACAGCGCGTCCATACCGTCGACGCCCCAGCAGCGCGCGCCCTGCGCCCAGGACTGCAACACCGTCATCACCACGATGCCGCGCGAGCCGAAGTGGCTGTACTGCTTGGGCAGATCCTTCCAGCGCACCACGTTCGCGGCCTCGTCCAGCACCGCGAGCAGCGGAATGCCCAGGCGGCCACCGGGCGAGCGGGACGCCTTGCGCATGGCCACCTCGATCACGGCCTCGGTGAGCGCGCCCACCAGCGGCGCCGCCGAGCCGCGGCCCTCCAGCGAGAGGCTGTACAGGGTGCCGTTGCGTTCGATGAAGTCCAGTTCGTCGAGGGGTTTGCGATTGTTGCCCGGGGTGATCCACGGGTGGATGTTCGACATCTTCAAACAGCGGAGCATGGATTTGGCGGTGCCGAAGATGCCACTGCGGGTGCGCTCGTCGAGGTTGTACTGCTGGGCCAGACCCGGTGCCATGTAATGCATTCCGGCTTGCCGCAGCAGCCCGACCGGTTCCTGGTCCTGCCAGTTGTTGACCCAGTCCCACACCTGGGTGATGGGCCGGTCCGCCACCGCGGCCGCCAGGAACAGGCCCGCGAGCAGGTCCTCGGCCTCCGGATCGAAGTAGCTGTCGCTGCTGCCGGCCGCGTTCGGATTGTCGTCGGCGTCGGCGAAGTGACCGGCCAGCTTCATGGCGCGCAGCTCGTAACCGGGGCGGCGCGGGTCGATCCACGCCATCGGATCCCAGTACCAGGTCGGCTCGTCCTGGTGGATCAGGTCGTGCGAGTCGACCGCCACGCCCTGCGGGTCGAAAACGTAGATGGGGCTGCCCTTCTTGGCCCGCACGTCCCGGGTGGCGTCGACGACGTCACGCTTGTTGGAGGTGACGATCACCGGGCCGATGGCCGAGAGCACGGCCGGGATCACCCGCGAGGTGGTCTTGCCCTGGCGGGGGCCCCAGATATCGATCTGGAGATCCTCGTAGGAGCCGTAGAGCATATGGCCGTCGGCGACCGAGAGACCGATCGGCACGCCGGGCATATCGTTGTGCCCCAAGCGCATTCCGAGGTCTTTCGCCTTCTGGCGCACCCCCTCCTCGGTGAGCGCCTTGATGGCGCCGCCGCTGCCCATGTAATCGGCCTTGTCGTCGACCGGTAGTCGCCCCTTGGCCTTCGCCGCGGCCCGCCGCCTGCGCACCACCTGCCAGATGACGAACCCGAGCACGACCAGCACCACGATGACGGTCGAGGCCATCGGCCAATGCAGTTTGCCCTTGGCCAGATCCACGCCGATGGCGATCGGGTTGATCGGGAACTTCTGGCGCGGACTCGACAACAGGTTGCCCACTTGCAGGGCGAACCACAGGGTTCCGAAGATCGCGAACCCCGCGTAGATCATGTGGAGTTGGGTGTCGGGACCGGGATCGGCCGGGTCCACCACCTTCTTCTTCGCCATCGCTAGCCTCCTGGGATGACCTGTGTGTCGTTGCCGCTCAACGGTATTCGTCCAACAGCCAGCCGCCGGCGGTGGAGCGCACGACGGTGGCGACGACCGTGGCCGGCGGCAGGGTTTCGCGTCGTCCGTCGGGGTATACGACCGTCTGCTCGATACCGATCTTGTACTGCTGGCGGTTCGGGTCCGTACCGGCCGGCGCTTTCTCACCGGACGCGAACGCGAACGCCTCGACATGTGCCCCCGCTTTGCCCCATTCGGACCATTGCAGGGTGGGCTTCGGCGTTTCGAGGCCGGTGGGTGGTGTATCCAGTGTACGGATCAGCGTGGGACCCAGCCATTTCCGCGCCCGCGTCAGCGACGAGCCCTGGGTTTCGGTGGCCGGATTCCAGGTGTAGATCTCGCGCAAGGCGGCGACCGCCACACCCTCGGCGCTGCCGGGGTCGGGGGCGGGGGCATTCTCCAGCAATCGGGTGGTGGTCGGGACCCCTTGCCCGCCACCCGATTTCGAAGACGGCGAATCGCTGCCACTGCCACCGCACGCGGTTACCAGTACCGCGACGCTCACCACCAGCATCACCACCAGGTTCGTGCGTTGCACCGCCGGATTCCATCCGCCCGGTACGCGCCGTTTCGCCGGTCCCGAATGCTCACGGAGCGCCGCCGGACCACCCCTCCAGGCTAGCCGTCCACGCCGACACCCGGGCCATACCAGCGGGTTTCCCTCGTCGGCGTGTCCGTTTCGCTGGGCTGGGGTCATGTGCCGCGACTGGCTTCGTTGATGGTCTCCACCAGGCTGCGGTTCATCTCGGCGGCGGCCGCGAGCTGCTGTTGCAGCAGGGCCACCTTGCGGCGCAAGGCGATCGCGTCCATGCGTTCCAGGCCGGGGCTCTCGGCGGCACGGACCCAGTTGCGCACCGAATTGGTGTGCACGCCGATCTGGTCGGCGACCACTCGGCACGCCTCCGATTCCGACCGCAGCTTTCCGGTCAGCGCGATGACCTGCTCGACCGCGGCCTGCCGGACCTCCGGCGAGACTCTTCGGTAGGACCGATGCGGCATCATGCGCCACTCCCCTCGTCCGAGCCGTCGCCGGCATACTCCGGCTCTCCGGTACCGCCGAATTCGCTGAAACGCGAGTTGGTGTCATGGATTCCGCTCTCCTTCTCCGAGAGCGTGAACTCCATGTGGAACGGGATGCCCGGGCGGCGATCCTCACCGATCTTGAGCAGGAATTTGCCGGTACCCGGGGCGGGCGGCCGGATCTGGCCGGGCTTGAGCGCTTCACCGGTGAGCGCCTGCGGCGCGGACCAGCTGGTCACCATCTCCTCCTCGGCGGCGGTGAAGGGAATCGTGGAATCCAGGCGGGAGATCTCCTCGGCCGGCAGGGCTCCGAAGATCTTGGCGCGGGCGCGTTCCAGGAAGCCGAGCGCCTTGGCGATGGCGGCTTCGGAGCCGAGCGCTTGCAGGTCCTTGATGGTGTGGCTGATCATGATGAGCGCGGTGCCGATACCGCGCTGGAGGCGGGTCAGCTCGTCCACGCGATCGATCATGAAGTCGCCCAGGCCCAGGACCTGCCACAGCTCGTCCATCACCACCTGGAAGTAGCGTTGCGGGCCGAGTTCGGCGTCGGCGAGCACGTGCGCGGCCTCCACCGAGGCGAAACCATCGGCCCAGCAGGCGAGCATGACGGCGGCCTTGAGTTTCTTGTCTCCGTTGGGGATATGCGAGACGTCGATGCAGACCGCGGTGGAGTTGGTGTCGATGGGGGTGGTGGTGTGGCCGTTGAAGACCGCGCCGAACGGGCCCTGGGTGAGGGCGCGCAGCGAGCGGCGCAGGCCCTTGATGGCGTTCTGGTATTCGTCCGGATTGTCGGCGCCGGCGTCGAGTTGGAGTTCGTCGCCGCCGGCCACGATGACCTCGAGCAGGTCCTCGAGGATCGGGGGATGCTCCGGGGAGAACCGGCTGCCCGCGCGGTAGAGGATGCGCAGGCCGGTGGAGACCAGGGTCTCCTCGAAGTCCCGCACGCGCGCGCCGCGCACCAGTTCCACCAGACCCGCGACCAGGGTGACCTGGCGGGCGCGCAGTTCCTGCATGACCTGGGTCTGCAAGACCGGGTGCTCGTCGAGCAGCGGCACGATGGAGCCGAGCACGCCGGCGGCGAGCGGGTTCAATTTGCCGTGCCCGTAACCCAAGTCGATGACCTGGCCGCCGACGACCTCCACCAGCTTGCGGTAGTCGGGTTTGACGTCGGCCAGGATCAGCGGCGTGATCCCTTGCGCCACCCCGCCCAGCACGATTCGCCGCACCAGCGACGACTTACCGAAACCGTTGAGCCCCAGCACGAAAAGGCTCGGCGCGGTGATGAAGCTGCCGCGCATGAACCAGTTCATCGGGTCGAAGCACACCGGTGCGCCGGTATGCAGATGCGAACCCAGCGGCGTACCGATCAGCGGCGCACCCGCGCCCACCGACCACGGCCACAATCCCGCCACCTGCGCGGTGGTGGCCCGGTACTCCACCGGCCGCCCGACCACGTTCATCCGCCCGCCCCCGGCCCCGGTGTACCCGCGGTCGGTGAGCTGCGCTGTGGTCCGGTCGAATTCGTCGAAGCTGCCGTACTCCATCTTCTCGACCCGCGCCGCGAAGTTCCGCCGCCGCAGATCGTCGGTGTGAATCCGGAAGGTCGCCCAAGCCGCCTTGAGCCCACTCCCCTCGCGCGCGATGACCTCCAGCTTCGCCCGCGAAGCATCATCGAGGAGCTTCGGCCCCGACTGCTTCTTCCGCTCCGCCTTCTTCCGCGCGGCAGCCTTGTCCGCGGCGGCCTTTTTCGCGGCCCGCTCCTGCGCGACCCGCTCCTTGGCTATCCGGGCCTGCTCCCCCTTGCTCTTGCGCGTCCCGCCGCGCGCCCGCTCGTCCGCGCCACCGCGCTCGGTCCGCGCACCTCGCCCGCCCCGATTACGGGCCGAGCCCTCTCCCGGCTCGTCCTCGGTCCGCGGCCGCCGCGTCCGTCCCGGCGTCCCGGCGCGCACACCCAGATGCACCGGATCGGCATCCGTCGGCCGACCGCGCCCGGTTCCCCTGCCGCGCTGCGTTTCTCCGTGCTCACCCTCGGCGCCGCTGGGCCGCTCGCCGCGTCCACGCGCGCGCTCACCCGGCGTCCGCCCCTCCGACGGATACTCCGTCCGCCGTCCCCGGCCTTCCCCACGCTGCGATTCGGCCCCGGTCCCCTCACCGCGACGTTCCCGCCCCGCCGGATCCTCACCCCGCGAACCACGTCCGCCGACCTCATCGCGAGCCCGCGCCCGCCCCGTCGACGCCTCCCCACGCCCGCCCGTAGCATCCGCGCGCCGCGCCCGATCGGCCGTTTCATCCCCCCGCCGCCCGCGTTCCGCGACGTCCCCGCGACGCGCCAGTGCACGCCCCGGCTCACCCGGCGTTCCCCCCTCCTCGACCAAGGTCTCCGCCCGGCGCGCCCGCCCCGCCCGCGGATCATCCGACTCCCGCCCGCGTTCCGCCCCAGCACTTTCCGTCTCGCCCCGGCTCCCACCGGATCCGGCGCCACGTCCTAGGTCCATGCTTTCCCCCTCGGCAAGTTCCGACCCACGCGCCCGCTCCCGAGCCACGCGGCGCGCGACTCCGCGCTCCGATTCACCCACATCGGCCGAACTCACCCGGCCGGACACCTCCGAACCCCGTTCCCGCACATCATCACTCGACACACCTACACCCGCCGTCAGCGGATCTCCCGAGCTCTGACCGGCGCCCACCGAATCGAGTGCGCCCGTACCGATTTCCACCGGATCACCGGGCTGCTCGCTGACCGCTCCAGCGTCACCGCCCAACGGTGAGTCTGCTTCCACGGAGACGTTCTCAACGGACTCCACTTGTTCGAATCCGCGACCGATCTCCGCCGACCGATCGTGCAGCCGATCAGGCGCATCGGCGCTGTCGTCACTGGCCCGTGAATCGTCACCACCGCGGCCGGTTCGGGGCGACGGGCGGTGCAGGACAGCGGATTCGTCAGCCGCAGCCGAGTTGCTCCGACCCGACACCACCGAGCGGTCGGTCCGTTCCGATGGCGTCCCGTCCGCTACCGAACTGGTTTTCGCCGATACCTCGGTGGTCCTCGACATACGGTGAGCAGCGGTGTCTCCATCGGCCCGCGACGCCTCGTCATCTGGACCTGCATTCGCCGAGTTGTCCTGCACTGCACCGGCAGAACCCATACCGCCGTGGCTCGACCGCACCGGCCGGGCCGAAGCAGTTTCGCCCGGCGCGGCGTCGCGCGACTCGCCGTCCGCCGGAATGCGCTCGTCGCTCTGGGGCTCGGTCGCGCTCCGCGATGCCGAATCGGGCACAGTGCCGCGGCTCCGGCTCGAATCACCCACTGTGGATGAGGCTTTCGAGGAGATCGGCCCGGCTGCTTCTACGGCGGCCGGCTCGTGGCGGGTGGCGGAATCGACGAGGGCCGCGAGGGCTTCGGCCGCGACCGCCATGGGTTGCGCGACGGCAGTGCCGTTATCGACGGGTTCGAGCCGGGGGTCGGGTGCCGGGTCTCCGGGGTCGCCGACGGGGGGTCGCCGAGCCGGGAAAACGTGATCGGCAGTACGCGCCGGGGAGGGTGCGGAGCGGGTCGGCTCCGGTCGGGCCGCGGTCGCACCCCGCATCCCCGGGGGCAGCGGAGTTTTCGGGGTGTCCACCGGGGACTGTTGCGCGGGCGTGCCGGGTGGCTCCGGTCGAGCTGCCGCGGAGTTCGACCGGCGGGTGCGTTCGTAGGGGTGTGCGGGCTCGGTGCGCGGTGTGGAGCGGCGCACGACGCCGGTACCGGTTCGATCTTGGTCGCCGCCGGGCGTGCGCGAGCTCCGGTCGGGTGCGGCCGGTGGCGAATCGCCTTGCGGGGGTGCCGTGTTCGGGTTCGTGTCGGTGGGGTTCACGCGCGCCGCCGGGCCCGGGGCGGGCTCGGCGGTGCGGGTGCCACGTGGCTCGGTCTCCGCCGGTTTCGCTTCGTCCGGGGTGGCCTGTTCCGGGAGGGGGTCGCGGCGGAGCATGCGGCGGTCGGGCAGGGTGCCTTTGCGCGGGCGGTGCTCGTCGCGGACCAGGCGGGACGGGGCCGGGCGGGCGGGTTCGGGGTCGGCGATGTACCCGTCGAGGGGCTCGATCGGGGGGATGTCGCGGCGGGCGTTGCGGCGGGCCGGCGGGGCCGAATCGCGTTCGCGGACCGGGGGTTCGAGGTCACGTGGCATGGGGGATCACCCTGCGAGGGCTTTCGGGATGGTGGCGTGTTCGGGGAGGATCACGCCGCAGCCGAGCGAGGCGGCGAAGGCGGCGCCCTGGTAGCGGTAGCAGCGGCGGATCTTCAGGCGGGCCTGGGTGGACAGGTCCCGGGTGATGGCTTCGATGCGGGGCAGGTCGCCGCGCAGCGGTTCGGTGATGGTCACCAGTGCGCCGAAGCGGGTGACGCCGTGGCCGCGGGCCTGCTCCTCGCGGGCCTGCTGGGTGGCGCCCACGCGCAGGGTCGCAGCGGCGGAGACGACGCCGCGCTCGGATTGCTGTGCCACCAGGGCGTTCTTGTAGTCGTCGTCCACGATCTGCGCGGCGTCACCGGCCGAGTGCGGGCGGTAGACGATGGCGATGCGCTTGCGCGGCACCTCGGGATTGGGGGCCAGCAGGCGTTGCAGGACGCGCTCGTCGACCGCGCCTTCGGGCGCGGTGTCCATCTCCCAGGTGACCGAGCGGCCGCCGTCGTGGATGAAGTGGTCCCAGCGCTCCTCGTGCGAGATCGGGCCCGCGTCAGCCCAATCCAGCCCGTGTCCGCCCGGTTCACCGGTGGCCACCTCCAGGTCGGCCTGCGCCGCCGGGTCGTAGCTGCGGCGGATGAAGGAGATGATGTCATCGGCCGACATGGGCTGGCAGCGCACCCCGGCCTCGGCGAGCGCGGCACAGATACCGGGCAGCCGGCGGCCGATCTCGACCGCTTCCTCGGCGGGGTTCTTGCGCCGTTCGGCGGTGGTCGCCTTGAACGTGATCGCCACCCGCGGCAGCAATTGCACTCGCTCCTGCGGCAATTCGGTCGCCAGCTCGTACATCACCTGCTGCGCCAGATCCGGCGCTTCGGGCCGGGTGATGGTCGCGACCTCGGTCAGCAGCCGGTTACCGGTCTCGGGCACGGTGTCGATCACCGGCACCACGGCCACGATGTCGGAGGTCTGCCCGAGCGAGGCCAGGAAGTTGCCCCACGCCCCGACCCACCGATCGATGACCGGCTGATCGACCGCCTCGTGCCCCTGCGGCCAAGCCCGCAAAACCACTGTGTACTGGCCGAATTGGGGCAGATGGATCATGCCGAACTGGTATCCGCCGGCATCCACGCCCTCGTACAGCCGCGACGGCGCCATCAACCCGGGCAGCCGTGTCACCCCGCCCGGAATCCGGGAGAACCGCCCGCCGCGATAGACGTGCTCGCCTTTGCTTCGCCCGCGCAACCAATGGAACATCATCAATCCCGTCTCGTAGCCGGAGCGGCCCCCGGTCCGCCACACCAGTGGAACCATCACGACCAGACCGAAGCCCGCGACGAACAGGGCCGGTTTCGGCCCCGCCACCAGCGCCGTGAGCAGCGCGGTGATCACCACCGCGAACCCGACCACGGTCTCACCCCAGCGCAGGCCGAAAAGTCCTGCGCTGCGGGGCTTCTGCCACAGGCCGTACGAGCGCCGCTCGTAGGTGTCGGTCATGGTCATCGCGGGATGGTGCTCCTACCGAGGTCGGGTGAACGGTTGGCCCAGCGGTCTCCGGCGACATCGCCCATGCGTTCGTCGGCGCGGTTGAGGCTCGCGGTCGCGGCCCGCACCTGTGCGACCCGATTGGCCGCGCGCGCCGCGCCCGACGGTACTGCGCCGCCGCCACCGCCGGAGGGATTCCCGGCGGGTGTCGCACCGGCGCCGCCACCGCCCGGTCGCGGCGGGGGCACCGGACGGCCACCGCCGCCGCCACCGCCCCGGCCGCCGGGTCCGCCGCCGCCGGGTCCGCGGCGCCCGTTCGGGCCACCGACGTAACCGGCGGTGCCGGCCGCGGCGCGCGGGGCGACCGCGCGGGTGCCGACCGCGCCGAGTGCGGCGATACCCACCAAAGTGCCCGTGGTGGCGGTCAAACCGGATCCACCGCTACCCACGATGGCGACCGCCGGCGTGGCCAGCCGCATCAGCGCGGGCAGTACGAACGCGACGCTGCACAGCAGCACCAGCGCCACCAGCATCCGCTGCGCCTGATCGGCGTCGGGCAGGGTGCCGGCCTCGGTGAGGCTGTCCACGTGCCCGGCGGTGGTGAAGGCGATCATGTAGACGATGGCCGCCACCGGCTTCCACAGCATGAACGCGATGATCCAGCTGATCAGCTTGGGGTAGGACTGTTTTCCGGTGTTGGTGCCCGATGCCGCTGCCGCCAAGGGCAGTACGCCCGCGGCGACGACCAGCAGCCCCTGCCGCACGATGGCGAGCACGATCTGCGCGAGCGCCCCGAGCAGACCCACGATGGCGATGATCAGCACCAGGCCCGGCGAGAACGCTTGCAGGCTGGAGGTTTTCACCATCAGCTCGGCCAGGTCCTTGGCATTGCCGTCGGTGGCGTCGTTGATCACCCATTCGGAGAACTTGTCCGAGGCCTGGGTGGCCGCCACGATGACCGCGCCCAGCATCCAGGAGCTGAAGACGACGCGCGCGAACATCCGGAAGGATTCGGCCGCCTCGTTGACCGCGGCTCCGCGTCTGGCCTCGGCGAGTCTGGCTCCGGAGATGATGACCGACACCATCAAGAGCAATATCTGCGCCTGATAGGTGTAGTCGTTGATCTTGGTGAATAGCGCTCCGGTATCACTGATGCGCTCGTTGGGCACCTTCATCCAGAAGGTGAGCGCCAGGATCAGCGCCTCGCCCAGACCACTCATCAGCGAGTCCACCACCTTGCCAAAGGTGGAGTCCCAGGCCTTGTCACGCACGGTCTCCGCGGCCTGGGCCGGATGGGTGGCCACATTGCCCGCCTTGCACGCGGCCGAGGCGGCGTCGCCGAGCGAGATGCCCGGGATGCCGAGACCGTCGAGCGAGTCGTGTAATTCGTTGCAGGCCGAGTCGAAGCCGTATTGCGCGTAGGCCGCCGTCGGAGTCGCGAGCATGACGGTGAACACGACCGCGAAGATCGTGAGTATGCGCCTCAGCATGTAATCCACCTCTCGATGGGTCGCGATGCCACGTTATTCAGGTTCGCGATGCGCCGGGTTGCGGTTGTCACCATTTCGTCCACCCCGCAAGCGAATCCACGTAGTCGGTCTGGGAGGACTTGGAGGTCGATGGCTTGAGCCGCCAGTCACCGGCGTCCCACACCATGATCAGCCGGACCGCCGCCCACAGCTGGCGGTTCTCCACCACCGGCCCGCGCGCGGCGAGCCGCACGATGGCCATGTCGTCGGCGTAGTTCTCGACCTGGAAGGCGTCCGGCGCCACCAGGTATTTGGTCACCCGCTCGGGCTGTTGTTTCGGCAGCCGTGATTCGGCCAGCGCCTGGTCGTAGGCGGTGACCTGTTGCGCGGAGACCCGCACCTGCCGCACGTAGAGTTCACGGTCGGCGGGACGGGCGTTGAGCCGGTAGGTGATCTGCGCGGCGGCCAGCACCGCACCCTGCGGGGTGTGCGAATAGCCCACGGCCAGACCGTTTTCCAGCCGGGCGGGGCCGTCGGAGGTGGAGAAGGGTACCGAGGCTCCGTAGACCCGCTGCCAGCCGTGCGCTTCCGTCGTCCCGGCGGGGGCGGCGGTGAGCCAGTCGTTGTCCGAGGGCTTGTGCTGCCGGGACGGGTCCTGCGGCAGCGGCTGCCCGGCGGTGTTGTTGGGAATGTCGACGCGACGGCCGAACAGATCCACGTCGGCGGGGGCGAATCCGGTGGCGCCGGGATCGGAAGATACCGAAACCGACCCGTCGCCCTGCACCGCGGGTTTACTGTCGTCACGCCCGATGAACATCACGACACCCACGATGATGATGAGCACCACCACGGCCGCCGAGGCGATGACGCCGAACGAGACGCGGTCGCGCTCGGGCGACTCCTTCTCGCTCATCGTCCTGCCTCCAAGGGTGTTGTGTCAGTGGGAAATTCGGTTCGCATGTCGGAAAACAAGGCTTCCGGGGTCAAGGGCAGCGACCGCGCCTTACGTCGGCAGCAGGGCGAGTGCGATGCCGCTGGCCGACGACGCCATGATCGCGCCCAGCAGGCTCATCACCACCCCGTGCGTGGCGTCGTTCTCGGCCCATTCGGCATTGCGGAACGTGTACCACATCCGCCCTGCCGAAACGATCATCCAGGCCATGCAGAGCAGCAGTACGCACCACAGCAGCCAGTCGATCAACTGCATGATGGGCCGCAGCACGTCGGCCGGCATCTGCTTGTAGGCGAGTAGCACCACCGTGCCGGACATTAGGTGATCACGGCATTCATGATGGTTCCCGCACTGGTCGCCACGATTCCGCCGATCATGGCTCCGGCCACCATCTTCGGGGATTCCAAACCGCCTCCTGTCCACTTCTCCCACGCGAAGCGGCCGCCCGCGTAGGTGATGCCCAAGATGCCCGACAAAAGCACGAACCAGGTGAAGTAACGAACCAGCTTGAGTAGTTTTTCCGAAGCGGGTGGAGCTTCGGGGGTCGGATTGCCCACCCCCGCTTGCGCGAGGATGGTGCCGTACACATCGTGTGCGGCAGCGAGGAGCATGCTCATTGTCTGTCCTTCTCCAAAAGCGAACTGCTATTAACAAATTCGCCGGTCACCGGCCGACCGGCCCCGACAACTCCTAGAGATAAAGGTCCTTCCGGTCCCGGAACCCGGGAACATGTTCGCGCGCAAAGCATTCCAGTCCCGTACATGATCACTCCCGACGGCCCGGCTCGTCGAGCCCGGGCGCGTCGAGCGCATCCTGGACGGCGGCGACGATGCCCGCGCCCAGTTCGCGCATATCGGGGGTGACCTCGGCCAGCGCATCGGTTTTCCGCTTGCGCTGCTGCGGCACGGCGTCGCCGGGCGACCAGACGGGCAGCTGATCGGCCTCGACCAGCGTCCATTCCTCGTGCCACGGCACCTGCCACACCTGACCCGCCAATGACCCGACCACATCGCGATAACGGCGGATCTCGGCGGGCATCCGGCCCGGGCGCGCCGCGACCGTCACCAGGCCCAGCACCTCGCACGAACCCGCGAGGCCGGCGTGATGCTGGCGCAGCAGGTCGTGGGCGCGGGTCAATCCGGCGATGGTCTCGCGGGCGATCAGGACGACGAAGGGTGATTCGCGTTCGAAGACGCCGGGCCAGCGCCGGTAGGCGTCGGCGGCGGGGGCGAGCACGTGCGCGAGAGTCGTTGCGCCCGCGCCGCCGTGCACGCCGAGCAGCCACACCAGGGGTGCGCGGCCACCGCCGGGTACGGGCCGGTCCCAGATGGGTGCGCGGCGGGTTTCGGGCGGCGGCACGACTCCGGCCGCCATGGCGTGCTCGGACGATTTACGGCGTTCCTTCATGGCTGCGGTCATGATGCCACTCCAGCAAGCAGGCGGCGATACGCGCGGCGTGTCTCGGCGGCGAGGTTGCTGTGCCGCACCAGCTCTCCGCGCGCCAGGTGTGGGTCGTAGGGGATCTCGCGAATATCGGCCACCCAGCCGTCCAGATGCTCCCGCAAATGATCAGCGACCCGAGAATCATTGCCCGGCAACTGGTGTGAGACGACGATCGTGGTGTCGCCGACAATTCCGCCGCCCTGCCCCTCGCCCTGCCCGCCGAACTGATCGTCGAGCCACTCCAGGGTGACGCGCAGGCGGTTGGCGGCGTCGGCGCGGGCCGGAATCGACAGCACCAGAGCGATATCGGAGTCCTCGAGCAGCGGGCGCAGATGGCGGCTGGCGATCGGGTTGCCGCCGTCGTATACAGCCGTGTATCCGGATTCGTCGATGGCGCGCGCGACCGTGAGGTAGGTTGCGCGGCGACGCAGTGGCGCCGGATCGCGCCACAGCAGCCCGATTCCGGAGGTGGCCTGCGAGAGGCATTCCTTGAGCGGCGCGGGTTCGTCGTCACCGCGCCCGTAGAGCCACGATTGCAGGCTGATCGGGCTCAAATGCTCGTCAGCGCCGCGTAAAGCGAGGTCACTGCCCGCGAAAGTGCCGTCCACGGCTACCGTTTGGATACCGGCGGCGGCGATCTCGCCCGCCAGCCCGAGGGCGGTGGTGGTGGTACCGGCGCCGCCGCACCCACCCACCACCAAGATCGGCCGTTGCGCCGGCCCGGCATCCTCGGAGTCGCCGCGGCGTTTGCGCAGCCGCACCACCGGAGCCTTGGAACGCGCGGCGGGACTCGACGATTCACCCGCTTCGGGCACTTCGTCGAGCCAGCGGCTCCAGTCCTGATCCATCAGTCTCAGCTCTCCTCTTATCCGGCCGGTATGCGCGCGGCAGGAATATGGTCGCCGATCTTCATCGTGGCCGTCATTTCGTTGTACGCCGCTACGGCGCGGCTCGAGTCGAAACGCGCATCCCCCAAGGATGTGCCGAGGGATTGCGCGGCGCCACCGTGGGAATTGAGCACATATAGAGCAACTCCTCCGGCGACAGCTAGCAACAGCACAGCGAAGATCAGGAAGGCGAGCACGAGAAGTCGTTTGCCCCGGCCGGTTCCGGGCGGGGTGGCCGGATCGTCGTCGACGGCGTCGAGCAGCGCGGAGGCGCGATCGGACCCCGGTTCGGCGGATTCGCCGGTGTCGGTGGGGAATTCCACCACCGTGGCCCCGCGGTAGCGCACTCTCGGTGCGTACGAGTCGGTTTCACGGCCGGTCATCCAGTCCGACCAGGCGCCGCTGAAGTTGTTGCGGCGCAACAGCGAATCCGGCACCGGCGGGATGTCGAGCTCGGGTTCGTCGTCGTGGATGTAGTGCGGATAGCGGGCCGGACCGGTGTCGTCACCGAATTCGGTACCGCCGGAAGCGGTGTCGAGCGCCACGCGGGCGGCCTGCTCGCCCGCGGGCTCCAGGGCCGGATACCAGCGCGAGACTTTTTTGTACGACTTCAACATTCCTCCGGAACCCGTGTCCCCAGGCACATCGCGCTGCATGGTGCGGACCCTCTCGGCGGTCGTTTGTGTCGGACGGTCGTATCGTCTGCTGCTCGAGCCGGGATCCGCCGCCGCGTCGCCGGGTGCGCCGTGGACAGAACGGTCCCGACTGGAAATTCTCTCGCATAAGCAGGATTCCAACGACTCGACGCGCCGAAAGGCTCTCCTTGTTATCCGCGCGTGCGCGCGATAGCAGCCCGGTCACGGGCTTGTGCACGCCACGCCGGGGGGTGCCTTTTAGTCCGATCTGCGAAGAATCTACATTAACAAGACCAAGCATTTGGAGGTTTTGTGAAGACAGCAGACATCGTCGCGGTGGTAACCGGCGGCGCCTCGGGACTCGGCCTGGCCACGGTGCGCGAACTGCACTCGGCCGGCGCGAAGGTCGTCATCATCGACCTGCCCTCGTCCGACGGCAAGGCCATCGCCGAGGAACTCGGTGAGCGCGTGGTGTTCTCGCCCGGCGACGTGACCAGCGAAGCGGATGTCACCGCCGCGCTGGATGCCGCCCAGGCCCTGGGCACGCTGCGGATCGCGGTGAACTGCGCGGGCATCGGCAATGCGATCAAGACCGTCGGCAAGACCGGCGCGTTCCCGCTGGACTCGTTCACCAAGATCATCAACGTTAACTTGGTGGGCACGTTCAACGTGATCCGGCTGGCCGCCGAGCGCATCGCCGCGACCGAGGAGGCCGACGGCGAGCGCGGCGTCATCGTCAACACCGCCTCGGTGGCGGCGTTCGACGGCCAGATCGGCCAGGCCGCCTACTCCGCCTCCAAGGGCGGCATCGTGGGCCTGACCCTGCCGGTGGCACGTGACCTGGCATCGTTCAAGATTCGCGTCTGCACCATCGCGCCGGGCCTGTTCCACACCCCGCTGTTCGCGACCCTGCCCGACGAGGCCATCGCGGCGCTGGGCAAGCAGGTTCCGCACCCGGCCCGCCTCGGCGATCCGTCCGAGTACGGCGCGCTGGTTCGCCACATCGTGGAGAACCCGATGCTGAACGGTGAGACCATCCGGCTCGACGGCGCGATCCGTATGGCGCCGCGCTAGATTCGCGGTACGGGAGCGGCCGGAGATCTCGGATCTCCGGCCGCTCTTCGCATTCGGCTCGGCAGCGCGCCACAACCGGTCTGCGCCAACGGAATTCGGGCGCTTCAGTCCGGGGCAAACGGATCCTGCCCGGGCGGACGATTCAGGATGATGGCGGAGGCGCGGGCACGGACTTCCGCACGGGTCCGGCCCTGATGGCCCGCCGCGAGAAACTGATTGCCGATGGCCAGGCAGAAGGCGAGCAGGCTGCGGGCTTCGATCTCGTCGGGGTCGGTGCAGAAGGTGCCGATCATTTCGCGCAGCAACTCCATGCGCTGATCGTCCACCCGGCGCAGGCGCTCGGCGACGGCGGCGTCACGGCGCGCCCAATCCCGGATCGCCAAGTCGATGCCCAGCATGCGATCGCCCGACAAGGTCAGCCGTCCGGCCAATACGACTTTGACCTTCGGATCCGATTCCGTTGCGACACGGGCGAGTACGTCAGCGATGCTCTCCCGCTCCCAGGTCTCGAGCATCGCCTCGAGCAGGGCGTTGCGGTCGGCGAAATAGCCGTAGAACCCACCTTTGGTGACGCCGAGCGCCTTGGCCAATACCTCGACGCGCACGGCATCCACGCCACCCGCGGACAGGGTCTGCAACCCCTGTTCGATCCAGGTCTCGCGCGGAGTGCGAGCCACACCCATGCAGCGCTCCTCTCCTTGCCGCCATCCATACGGCAGCGTATATCAGCGCTCCCAGTGGCAAATGTCATCGCCGGCCGCCGTTCCCGGACCGGGTCCGGCGGCCGACACTGGAGCTCATGGACACTCTCGCGATATTCGAGCGCGGGCAGGGACCGGACGTGGTGCTGGTGCACGGCGGAGCCGGGCCGAAAACCACTTGGGCCGGAATGGATTCGCTCACCTTCCGGTGGAAACTGGTGCAGGTGTACCGGCGTGGCTTCGACCCGAGCCCACCGGCCGCGGACGGACGACAGGATTTCCTGGTCGATGCCGAGGATCTCGCCGCGATCTTCCGGGCCCGCCGCCCGCACGTGGTCGCCCACTCCTACGGCACGCTCGGCACGCTGCTGGCCGCCGGCCGAGCCCCGGAGACGGTGCGCTCACTGACGCTGATCGAACCGCCGCTGTATTACCTCGCCGCCGATGATCCGGCGGTGGCGCGCCTGAAATTCGTGGGCGACATGGTGCTCACCGAGGGCCTGGATTCCGATCCGGAAGCGCTGCGCGAGTTCCTCGTACTCTCCGGCGCCCCCGGGATCGGCGGCGGCGAGCTACCGGCGCAGGTGGCGTCCTCGGTGCGACGGGCGCTGGGTGGGCGCCTGCCCGGCGAAGCCCGGCCGGAGCTGGCCGCATTGCGTGCCGCGGCGGTGCCCGCGCTGGTCGCCTCCGGTGCGCATACTCCGGCCCTGGAATCCATCTGCGACGGGCTCGCCGCGGCACTCGGGGCGCAACGGGTCGTCGCGCCGGGCGCGGGCCATTTCGTCGCTGCGGCACCGGGTTTCACCGACCGGTTGGATCGATTTCTCACCGGCGCCGATGGTCGCACCGCTCCCCTCTGATCGCGCTTCGTCAACTGTCACTGCATCATTGGCCTGGGATAGCCGGCAATCAACGCCGGTATCCCGCGATCGCCTCCGGAATCCGGCGACGACGCGCGCGATTGATCGATCAGGAATCGAGAAGCGCTGGTAGGTGCCTGGAAATTAGCGTGGTTGGCATGGGAAACAACACCGACATTCGCACCGAGATCAACGTTCAGCTCGAGGTCGAGGACCCGGCCGCCGCGGCCGCGATCTACGACGCCGCCTTCGGGCTCGGCGACAAACTGAGCTTCCGTGCCGCGCAGGCCCCGGCCGCCGGATTCCGGGGATTCGTCCTCTCGCTGGTGGTCGCCCAGCCGGGCACCGTGGACAGCCTGATCGGCACCGCGCTCGAGGCCGGATTCACCACGCTCAAGCCCGCGAAGAAGAGCCTCTGGGGTTACAGCGGCGTCATCCAGGCTCCGGACGGCACGATCTGGAAGATCGCCACCTCCAAGAAGAAGGACACCGCACCGGTCAGCCGGGAGATCGACGAGTTCGTGCTGCTGCTCGGCGTCGACGATGTGAAGGCCACCAAGCGGTTCTATGTCGATCGCGGGCTCGAGGTCGCGAAGAGCTTCGGCAGCAAGTACGTCGAGTTCGCCACCCCCGGTTCGACGGTCAAGCTGGCGCTGTACGGGCGGCGCGCCGCGGCCAAGGATGCCGGGGTCGCACCCGAGGGCAGTGGTTCTCATCGCATCGTGATCGGCGGTGGCGCAGGGTCTTTCGTCGATCCCGACGGGTTCGTCTGGGAGGCCGCGGCGGAGTGATCGAGCCGGGCGAGGTAGGCGTCCAGCTGGGCCGCGCCGGCGAGCAGAGCGCGGCTGCGCGTGGTCAGGCGGGCTTGCCAGGCGGCGAGAAAAGCGCTCAAGGCGTCGGTTCCGCCCGCTTCGCGCAGCTGATCGAGGAATTGCGCGACGTGGGTCAGCGTGTAGCCGCCGCGCCGAAGCTGTTGTGCGATCTCGGCATCGCGCACACAGTCCGGGACGTACACCCGGTAGCCGGTGACACGGTCGCGTTCGGGATGCAGGATGCCCGCCGATTCCCAGGTGCGCAGCGTCGCCGGGTGCAGGCCCAGCCGGCGGGCGAGTTCGCCCACGGTCAGCGGCCGGCCGCGGATCGGTGTGGGGGCGGTGGTGGACAGGGCGCCGAGGGCGGCGGCGACCTCGGTGCGGGTATCGCGTTCGGCGAGCAGCTCCACGTGCGTGGAATCGACCAGCCGGTAAGCGAATTCGGTGTCGCCGCCATTGACCGCGCGCATGATGTCGACGGCGCGCTGATGTCCATGGCCGCCGCGCAGGGCCAGGAACGCGCGCAATGCCTGGGCGTGCAGGGGCGTGTAGCGGCGATAACCGGATGCGCTGCGCTCGGTCGGCGGCAGGACGCCCGCTTCGTCGTAATTGCGGATCGCCTGGGCGGACAATCCGTGTTCGCGAGCCAGGTCGACGGGTCGCAGGTTGCACCTCCGTTTGAGGGTTTCAAGTCCTGATCGCAGGTCGAATGCGTGGAAGTTTCACACGATTCTTCAACGATAGCCTCGAAGGTAGTTCCTGTGAGAAGGGGTTACCCATGCCTACGACAGCATCACTGCGTGAAATCGGCCGCGAAATCGGCGACTCGGCGAACCTGAGCCGGGTCCTCGACGAATTGCTCGCCACGCGCACCGAACCGCCCGCCCTGCTCGGACTCGGCGAGCCGACCCACGGAGTCGTGGCATTTCCATTGCTGCGCAACGAGATACTGGCGCTCCTGGTCGAGCGGGGATATCGGTCGATCATGCTGGAGTCCGATTTCTTCGCCGCGGCCGTCGTCGACGAGTACGTGAACGGGGGTCCGGGAGATCTCGAGCAGGTCCTGGAGGCCGGGTTCAGCCATCGGTTCGGGGCGGTGCCGGGCAATCGCGAACTCGTCGCATGGTTGCGGGCGCACAATGCCGGGCGCGAACCTTCGGAGCGGGTGCGCTTCTACGGTTTCGAAGCGCCGGTCGAGTACGCCGGTGCGCCGAGCCCGCGACGTGCGCTGTCGGCGGTCGTCGAGTTGTTGCCGGCGGCGTTGCGGCCCGGCTCGGTGCACGAGCTCGACGCGTTGCTCGGCGAGGAATCCGACTGGACGAACCCGGCGGCGATGTACGACGCGGCGGAATCCATCGGCGGCTCCGAACGCGCTCGCGCACTGCGCGTCATCGCCGATGACCTGGCCGGCCTGTTGCGGCGCGCCGCACCCGGGCTGTACGCGGCCGACCCGGCCGGATACGACCTCGCCGTGGCGCACGCCCGCACCGCGCAGGGCCTGTTGCGCTATCACGCGGCCATGGCCGAGCCGGGGCCCGACCGGATCGCGGTGCTGCTGAGCGTGCGCGCCGACATGATGGCCGAGAACATCCTGGCGATCCTCGACCGGGAGCGGCGGCGCGGACCGAGCCTGGCCTTCGCACACAATGTGCACCTGCTGCGCGGCAGCTCGAACATGCCCATCGGCACCGATGAGGTGAACTGGTGCGGCGCGGGCGCTCTCGTCGCCCACACGCTCGGGGAGCGCTACCTGTTCGTGGCCACCGACGCCAACCCCGGCAGCGCACCGGACACCCTCCCGGGCATGCTGGCGGCGGCGACCGAGCGGCGCGCGCTGTTCCGCACCTCGGATCTGCGTGCGGCGCTCCCCCGCTCGCTCGGTGCGAGCGAACCGATGCTGCAAGGCCACATCCCGCTCCAGCCCGCGGACCTGGCGGGCACCGACGCGGTCATCTTCGTCGCGGACACCGACGGCAAGCGGCATCAGTACTGGTAGCGGTCTCGCGACCGGACACGGCCGGGCACGTCGGCGAAGTTGTCCGTGCCCACTGCCAGACTCAGGGCATGAGATGGGCGGTGGCCGAAACGGAGGACGGGGGTGCTCGGCTGTGCCCGCTCGGCTCCGACGGCCGGCCGGCCGGGCCGGTGCTGCGTGAGCCCTCGCTCGCCGAGGCGGTGCGGTCGCGGCCGGAGGTGGAGCGCTGGGTGTGGCGGTCGACGGCGGAGATCTATCGTCGGCTGTTGTCGGCGGGTGTGCGGGTGGAGCGCTGCTATGACGTGGAGGCCGCCGAATCATTGCTGATCGGTCATGAAGAAGGGCAGTCGGGGCAGGCGCGTTCGCTCGCGGCCGCCTGGGCTCGGCTGCACCGTCTGCCGGTGCCGCCGGATGCTCCCCTGCGCGCGGCCGACACTCAGCCGTCGCTGTTCGAGTCGGGTCCGGTACCGCTGCCGCCCGGCACCGACGAATTCACCGCGCTGCTGGAGGTTTACGCGGGGCAGGTGGCTCGCACGGCCGAAACCGAATACCCGGACCGGATGCGTTTGCTGCTGGCCGCCGAATCCGCGGGCATGCTGGTGGCGGCCGAGATGCACCGGGCCGGGATTCCCTGGCGCGCGGATGTACACCGGGAACTGCTGGAAAGCATGCTGGGCGAACGCATTTCGGGTGATGCCGAGCCGCGGCGCATGGCGGAGCTGGCCGAGGAGGTGTCGCGGGCCTTCGGTCCGGGCGTGCGAGTGCGGCCCGATCTGCCGCAGGACATCATCAAGGCGTTCGCGCGCGCCGGGATCACCCTGTCCTCCACCCGGAAATGGGAGCTCCGGGAGATCGATCACCCCGCGATCGCGCCGCTGCTGGCCTACAAATCGCTGTACCGCCTCTACACCGCGCACGGCTGGTCCTGGCTCGAGCATTGGGTGCACGACGGCCGCTTCCGTCCCGAGTACCTGCCCGGCGGCACCGTCACCGGACGCTGGACCACCAATGGTGGTGGCGCCCTGCAAATTCCGAAGATCGTCCGCCGGGCCATCCGCGCGGATCCGGGCTGGCGGCTGGTGGTGGCCGACGCCGACCAGATGGAACCCCGGGTGCTGGCGGCCATCTCCCGCGATCCCGGGCTGATGGAGGTCGCGGGCCGTGGTGAGGACCTGTACGCCGACTTGGCCGCGCGCGCTTTCGGCGGCGACCGCGCCCGAGCCAAGATCGCCATGCTCGGGGCGATCTACGGCCAGACCTCCGGCGATGCCCTCACCCATATGGCCGAACTCCGCCGCCGCTACCCCGCCGCCGTCGCCTACGTCGATGATGCGGCCGCCGCGGGCGAGCAGGGCAGGCTCGTCCGAACCTGGTTCGGCCGCACCTGCACTCCGGCCGGAGCCGCCTTCGACCAGGTCGATCACGACGCGCCGCCGGCCTTCGGCAGCACGCCCCGGGCCCGCGCTCGCGGCCGCTTCACCCGCAATTTCGTGGTGCAGGGCAGCGCCGCCGACTGGACCTTGCTCGTGCTCGCGGGCCTCCGTCACGCGCTGGCCCAGGCCGGGCTGAAAGCCGAACTGGTCTTCTTCCAGCACGACGAAGTCATCGTCCACTGCCCGGCCGAGGAGGCGTCCGTCGTCGCCGCGGCGATCGCTACCGCCGCCGAGACCGCGGGCCGAATCGCCTTCGGCCCCACGCCCGTTCGCTTCCCCTTCACCACCGCGATCGTGGAGTGCTACGGGGACGCCAAGTAGCTGCTTCGAGCGGGGGCCACCCGATTGCGCAGCGGCCCGGATCGTCGGCGACCACTTCCCGCAGTCGAGGACGCTCACTGCGAAGCATCGGCGTGCACGTGGGATCGCAGGCCGTGCGGACCGAACAGGATGAGGAGTTCGACCGCGCCGCCGTCGGCGCTGCCCAGCCAATGTGATTGGGAGGTATCGAATTCGGCCGCCTCGCCGGCGGAAAGGATGAGATCGCGTTCGCCGAGCAGCAGTCGCAGGCGGCCGTTGAGGACGTACAGCCACTCGAACCCATCGTGGGTCTGCGGGGTCGGGGTGAGTGGTTCGGGGCGCGCGGGAATGATCATTTTGAAGGCGTGGACACCGCCCGGCCGCCGGGACAGCGGCAGGTAGATCATGCCGGCGCGATGGATCGGCTTCAGGTGGATGCGGGGGTCCCCGGTCCTGGGCGCGCCGACCAGATCGTCCAGGGGGACACCGTAGGTGCGGGCCAGCGGCAGCAGCAGTTCGAGGGTCGCGCGCCGCTGGCCACTCTCCAAGCGCGACAAGGTGCTCTCCGAGACACCGGTCGTCGCGGCCAGTTCGGCCAGGGTGATGCCGCGGTCGCGGCGCAGGGCACGCAGCCGGGGGCCCACCGCGCCGAGGACATCATCTGTTTCCGGGTCCATGTGCCCATCTTGCCGAAACCGCAAGATCGCGTGCCAGAAACCGGCCGGGTTGGTGAAGCTGAGGACCTACCGACGAAAGAGGTCCCGATGAGCGCCGACACCACCCGATCACCCGCGCACCGTCTGCTCCGGAGGGCGCGCGCGGCGGTGATCATCGCTTTCGCGCTGCTGCTCACCTCGGTCAGCGCGGCCTGCGACTCCGGCCCGGTCGTCGCGCCCTACGCCGCGATCACCCAGCAGGACCCCGCCTTCAGCAAGACCTTCCGGCACGAGTTCACCGAAGTCGGCGGCGTGCGCATGCATTACGTGACCGGTGGCAGCGGCACCCCGGTGGTGCTGATCCACGGCTGGCCGCAAACCTGGTACGGCTGGTGGCCGATCATGCCCGCGCTCGCCCCACACCACACCGTGTACGCCATCGACCTGCCCGGATTGGGTGACAGCACCGGCACCCCGACCGGCTATGACAAAGCCACCCTCGCCCGATACGTGCACTCCTTGATCGCCGACCGGCTCGGCATCCGCGATGCCGCCGTCATCGGCCACGATTTCGGCGCTGCCGTCGCATTCCAATACGCCGCCCAGTTCCCCGCCGACACCACCCGCCTCGGCTATCTGGACCTGCCGCTCCCCGGTCCCGCCATCGACGCGGCCACCTATCGAACCCTGAGCTGGCACATCGCCTTCCACACCCAACGCAAGATCCCGGAGGCAGTGGTCGGCGACGACGTCCGCGACTACCTGGCCATGTTCTACCCGCAGGTCGCTTTCGGCGGCACCGCATTCGGCGGCACCTCCACTCGTTCCCCCTTCACCGACGCCGAAATCGACGAATTCGCCCGCACCTACACCCGTCCAGCGGCGCTCTCCGGCGGGTTCGACCTCTACCGCGCCCTCGACCAGGACGTCCGCAATACCCTCATCGCCCCGTCCATCCAGCTCCCGGCGCTGCTCATGACCGCGCAGGGCCAACTGGACGCGATCCGGGCCACGGTCTCCCCACGTATCACCAATATCGTTCAGGCAGTGGATGTTCCGCACGCCGGACATTGGCTGGTCGAGGAGAACCCCCAGTTCGTCACCGACCAGTTGGAGCGCTTCCTCGGCTGACCCCGCACCCCCATGATCGCGGCGGCCGCCTAGAGCAGCTCGACCTCGTCGAATTCCACCGTCAGCCGGTGCCGGCGCTCCCGCAGCACCCCGCCCTCGCGGTGCGCGAGGCCCTCACCGAAGTCGATGCGCAGCTTGGCGTTCCGCGTATCGACCTCGAGTACGACACCGCAGATCCCACTGAACGGCCCCGCGGGGAAGTAGACGACATCGCCGGGCCCGAACTCGGTAGGTAGCACGTGGTCACAGTAGTGCAGGCCGGGCAGATCCAGGCCGCGAAACGCTGCGCGGTGCGGGGACGATAGCTTGTCGACGGGGATGACGAGCTCGGTGCCGGCGGGGGAATTTGACTCTGGGGCATGACAATCCGCGTCACAACGGTCAAGATGATCTTCGGTCTCGGCTGCGCGCCGGCATCGTCGTAGAGAAGCAGTAGCGGCTCGGCCTGGCCGGACGCGGACAGGAGCGCCCCGTGGCAATGTTGCCGCTGACCTCGGATTCCGGCAGTTGTGTGTTCGTGGAGGAGATCGGGCGGGCCCGGATCGGGACGCGGATCGCGCATCCGGTGCTGCGGAGCACCTTGCAGACTTTCCTGCGGGCGGGCGCCTGGGTCGCCGATCTGGGGGATGCGCCCGCACGCATGGTGTTCCAGGTGACCCGGCTGTCGGAGGCTCCGGCGCGGATCCTGGGCGCGCCCCGGGACCTGCTGCGACACGGGGTCTCCTTCGATGATTTCGAGGCCGAATGGCTTTGGACCGCACCGGTTTCCGATCCGCGGGTGCAGCGCGGGGCGGCGATGCTGTACTTCCACGGGGGTGCGTTCATCGCCGGTGGGCTCAACAGCTACCGGCGGCATACCGCGCGATTGGGCCGCGACAGCGAACTGCCGGTGTTGAGCGTGGATTATCGGCAGTTGCCCGATGCGCATCCGAACGAGAGCCTGGCCGACGCGCTCGCCGCGTACCGCCATCTGCTCGACGAAGGGTTCGCACCCGAGCAGTTGATCGTGGCCGGGGATTCGGCGGGCGGCGGGCTGGCCCTGCGGCTGGCGCTGACGCTGCGCGATCTCGGTCTGCCGCTGCCGGCCGGGCTTTCGGTCACCTCCCCCTGGGCGAACTTCGACTCCGCGGCCCGGGACGCGCACCCGAACTCGCGGTACGACGCGGTGCTGCCGGCGGCCGGACCGGAGATGGTGGTGCGGCGCGGGATCGCCGTGGACGGCGTCCTGGATCCGATGTGGTCGGTGGTCAATCACGACTTCACCGGGCTGCCGCCGATCCTGGTGCAGGTCGGATCGCGGGAAATGCTGCTGGCGGACGCGCTCGAGATCGCGCGCCGGTGCGAGGAGGCGCGGGTGCCGCTGCGTTTGCAGATCCGGCCCAGCGCACCGCACACCCTCATCCATCTCGGCGCGGACGTACTGGCGGACGGCCGCGACGCCGCCCGCGACGCGGCCGAATTCCATCGTGCGATGATCGAGGCGAATCGGGACGGCCGCAGCGTCGCCTGATCGGGGCGCGGGCTGGTCGCGCCCGCCGACCACGGCCCGCCACGCGCAGGGAGGCTCGAATGTCCATGACCGTCAACAGGTCTCACCCCGCGGTCTTCGTCACCGGGGCGGCGGCGGGCATCGGCCGCGCGATCGCGACCCGCTTCGCGGCGGCGGGCTGGACCGTCGGCCTCTACGACATCGACGCCGACGCCGCGGGGCGCACCGCGCGGGAGATCGAGGGCACCACGCTCACCGGCGCGCTCGATGTCACCGATCCGGCCGGCTGGGAGCGCGCGCTCACCGAATTCACCAGCGCCACCGGCCGTCTCGACCTGCTGGTCAACAATGCGGGCATCCTGTACTCGGGCTCGTTCGAGGACATCCCGCTGGAGCGACTGCACCGCCTGGTGGATGTGAACGTCAAAGGCGTCCTCAACGGCTGCCACGCCGCCCTCCCCCACCTGCGCGACACCCCGCGCAGCCAGGTGATCAACCTGGCCTCGGCGTCCGCCCTCTACGGTCAGCCCGGCTTGGCCGTCTACGGGGCGACCAAGGCCGCGGTCCGCTCCCTCACCGAAGCCCTGGATCTGGAGTGGCGGCACCACGGCATCCGGGTGCACGACCTGCTGCCGCTGTTCGTCGCCACCGGCATGATGACCGAGGTCGATCGCGGCGCGAAGTCCGCGGGCACCCTGGGCGTCCGCCTGACCGCCGACGACGTCGCGGAATCGGTATGGCGGACCGCCACCGGCCGCCGTCTGCTGCCCAGCCCGCACGTCCTGGTCGGTGCGCAGACCAAACTCCTGGCCGCCGCCACCCAACTCTCCCCCACCTGGCTCAATCGCCTGGTGGTCGGTTGGATCAGCAAGGCCGACTCGCTCTGACGGCACCCGCCGCCGAGCCGTATTCGACCGCGCCTCAGCTCTTTTCGCCGTGCCCATAGCGCATGTTTGCCCGGAAGTCACACACGACTCACCAGACGCAGACGATATATTGTTACCCGCGAGGCACATTCGTCTCATACAGCGGAAACGTGTTGGCCTATGACAGCATGTTTTCCGTACCAAGGTTTTCCAGTAGTTCGCTAAGCGCGTTTCGATCTTGTCTTTCGCCGGGGGAGACGGTATTGAAATAGGTCAAGAACTGAACTATCGGAAAGCGCGATCCCCGGCGGTTACTCGTCGCGTTCGTGGTACCTCGTTGGAGAAGGATGTTGGCGTGGGCCTGAATGGGGACTTCAATCGCGACTCCGGGCAGTTGCGTCCGCCGTCGTTCGGGAAGCTCCTGCGCCGGCTGCGTGAGGATCGGGGGGTTTCGCGGGAGCGGCTCGCCTTCAATGCCGGGGTCAGTGCGAGTTATGTGACGCATCTGGAGAAGGGCGATCGGGGGCATCCCACCCACGAGGTGGTGGATGCGCTGGTGCGCTATCTGGATCGGGTGGCCGCGCTGGCGCCGGTGGAGCGCCGGCACCTGTTCGATCTGGCGGGGCTGGCCAATCCCGAGGTGCCCTCGGTCGAGGAGCTGCAAGCCGGGCTCACCGAGGATATGCGCGATGCGCTGAACCTGCACGAACCGCACCTGGCCGCCTATCTAGACACCCGCTGGAATGTGCTGGCCTGCAACGAGAGTTACGCGCGGGCGTTCCCGGGACTGCGCGAGGACGTGAATATCCTGCGCTGGTTCCTGGCCGACGAACGCTCCCGGCGGGTGATGGTGGAGTGGGACGAGGAGCTACGCCTGACCGTGCAGTGGCTGCGCAGTCTCATCGCGACCGTCGGCGATACCGCCTGGTCCACCGATCTGCTCGCCGAACTCGGCCGGTACGAGCAGTTCCGCGAGTTGTGGGACGAGGGCGCGGTGGCCTACGGGCGGGAACGCTCGCTGATGCGATTGCGCGACCTCGATACCGGCGAGGTGCGGGAGGTGGCGGTGCAGTTGTTCCGGGGCAACTACGGCCCCTACCCGAATCAGGTGCAGATATTCCTGGGTTTGCCGACCGGCGGCGAGGGCTGATCGGGCGACCGGCGAAGCGATCCCCGAGCCAGTTCTCGAGCAGGGGTGCGGCGAGCAGCCCGAGGGTGATGTGGCCGCCGAGCAGGTCTCGGATATAGCGCACAGATGTACCGACCGTTCGGTATTTATCAATCAGCCGGTCCATCGACCTCCGCACGCGCCGGAATCACACCGATCGGTTCTGCGCCCATTATCCGACCCCTTTCGAACGTCGTGAGCTACGAGAGTTGTTATCCCACCGCGTTTCCGGCCGTGGCCGCCTGCTCCACCAGCGCGAAGCGGAGTTCGCCGCGGCGGGCGACCGACAGCTTGCGGTAGACCTTGGTGAGATGCTGTTCCACGGTGCTGGTGGTGATGTCGAGCGCGGCGGCGATCTCGCGATTGCGCTGGCCGAGCGCGGCGAGTTCGGCCACCCGGCGTTCGGCGGGGCTGAGCGCGTCCCGACCGCCGCCGGTGACGGGGATGGGCTGGGTAAGCGCGGGTTCGGGCAGGGCGCCGGCCAGGCGTTCGGTGGGTTCGGCGGCGCCGCAGGCCGCGGTGAGCCGGGATGCTTCGCGCAGCAGGGGGCGGGCGCGGTCGGCATCGCCCATCGCGCGGTAGGAGTTGCCCAGATCGACCAGGGCCGTGGCCAATTCGCGTTCGTCGGCCCCGGCGCGCGCGATGGCCACCGCCCGGCGCAGCAGTGGCACCCGCCGGTGTTCGTCGTTGGTGGCGGCCAGCAGGCGCAGCGAGGTCCCGCCGGTGCGGTGACCGTCCGCACCGCCGATCAGATCCAGGTGCATGGAGGCGAAAGCCTGTGCCTGCCAGTGCTGTCCGGCGGCGAGGCTGGCGGCGGCCATGTCATTGCGCCAGGGTGCGAGCCAGGCGAAGTCCAGCTGCCATTCCTGCATGAGATTGCCGCAGCGGCGGTAATGGCGTAGCGCCTCCTCCGGGCGGCCGGTGGCTAGGCAGTGATCGCCGTGCGCGCTGAGATAGGCCAGGGCGAAACGGGAATCGAACATGGCCCGCGGCACCGGGCGGCGCAGCTGGGCGGCGGCCTCGGCGTGCTTGCCGAGTGCGGTCAGCGCTCGCACCAGCACCGCGAGCGGCCGACCCACCCACACGCCCAGATGGTCGGCGGGCAGCAGGTTCAGCGCAAGGACGGCGTGTTCGGCCGCACCCGCGAGATTGCCCTTGCGCAACAGGGTTTCCGCCCGAGCGGCCGCGAAGATGGATTGCCAGGTGGGCGCGCCCCGGGCCGCCGACTCGGCCAGCAGCGATACGCACCAGGCGTCGGCGGTGTCGAGCCGATCGGTGTGGATGAGGCAGTCCACGGCCGCCACCAGCACCTCGACCGTATCGAGGGTGAGCCGATGCCCGGCCAGGATGCGCTGCGCGGCGGTGGGAAGTTCGGCGGGCGGATGCTGGGTCAGCAGCGCCGCCAGCAGCTTACCGGCCGGGCCGTGCGGGGTGTCCCGTTCCGCCGGATATCCGGGGCGGACCGGTCCCTCGAACAGGCGCTGATATCGCTGCATCTGCACCGGATGCGTGTAACGCAGCCAGGCGCAGAGGAATTCGAAGCGCGGCCCGCCGGGCAGCACCCCGTCCACGGCCCGGTCCAACCGGGTCAGTGCGTGATCGGCGTGCAGCGCGTACCCGTGCCACAGCATGTGCAGCACGGTGGCGGGCAGCTCCGGATGCGGCACCCGGCCGGTCCGCAGCGCGGCCTTCAACCGGCCGAAGTTACGGGTCCGGCTGGAGGGGTTGGTGCACCACTCGACCGATACCAGCCGCGCGGCGATGGCGGCCCGTTCCCGCGCTCGGCGACTGGCGCGATACGCCAGCTCCAAACACTGCCCGGCCCGGTCCAATTCGTACTCCCGCAGCGCTTCGTCTGCCGCCGCGACCAGCACCCTGGCCGCCCAGGTGCCGCGCACGTCCCCCGCCGCCACCAGATGCCGCGCCACGTAGACGGCCGGAAACCCGTTCTTGTACAGCAGTTCCGCGGTCCGCGCGTGCAGGTCGCGCAGCTCTTCGCCCGGTAGCTCGCCCAACAGCCGCTCGGCGTACTCCCGATGCGCCCACCGCTCCCCCTGCACGAGCCCGGCCGCCGCCAATTCCGCTACCACACCGCGGGTTTCGGCGATATCGCGATCGATCAGGTCCGCGGCCAGCCGTGCGGTGCCCACCCCGCCCAGCACCGCCAGCGCCCGCATGACAGTCAGTTCGGCGGGATCCGCGCCGGGTAGCGCCGCCCGTAGCCGCGCCTCCGTAGTGTCCACTCGTCGTGGTCCCGGGCGGATTCCGCCCACCGCCCGCTGTTCTCGGTCCATCGCGACCGACCGCCGCATCTCCAGTCCCTTCATCGATCGGATGCGCCCGACTGAAGGGATGGCACGGCGAGCTTCGGTGTGCTGGAGCGGCATCATTGCAGCGGTGGCCGCCTGGTGGCGACCGATATCAGCCGGGGCACGGCGTTTCCGGTACCCGCCGGCCGGCGCGCCCGGAGCCGTCGGCGGGATACCGATGAAACGAATTGCCAGACAGTATATTTCGTTCAGCCATCCGATGCGGGCCCAGTGGAGGCCAGCGCATGCGGCCGGTAGACCAGGCAGGCCGCCGAGCTGTCGTCCACACCCAGGAACACCACGGCGCGGGCCGCGTCGAGCAGGCCGCGCTGCGCCGCGGTCAGGTAGGCGTGCACGGGGGCGGCCGAATACGGGTCGCCCACGGCGGGATCGACCCCGGCCACCGCCGACGACGGCACACCCAATCGATAGGCCAGACGCTCGCGGAAGCCCGGAATCGGTGCGGGCGTGAGCAATACGGCCGCCCCGGTGGCGAAGTCGTTGAGCTCCAACCCCTCTCCGGCCAGCAGCTGCGTCACGGCCTCGGCGGCGGCTTCGAGCGGGTCGCCGCTGCCGGGGCCGATGGTCATGGCGGCCCGGCCGTTGGTGCCCGCGCCGACCAGATCCGCCCAGCCGGTGGGGGCGATCGCACCCGATTCCTGCGCGGTGTAGAGCCGGCCGAAGCCGCCCGCGTCACCGGAGAGGCGCAGTAGCAGGGCCGCACCGGTGGGGGTGTACGGGAAGCCCTCGACCTCACGCTCCAGCGACGGATGGGTGTCACCGGCGACCACCAGCGCGTACTCCAGATCGCCTGCGGCGATGAAGGTTTGCGCCGCCATCAGGCTGTGCACCACGCCGTTGCCGCCATTTAGCAGATCGAAGGAGAAAGCGGGGAGCCGGCCGGTCCGGTACTCCAGGCCGACCTCCAGGCGCTTCTGGATCAGCGCGGCCACGGCCGGTTCGGAGATATTGCTGTCCCGGAACACCCCGGCATTGATGATCAGGCCGATGTGATCGGGCGAGACCCCGGCCTGTTCCAGCGCCGCCCGGCCGGCGCGGGCGGCCAGTTCGAAGTAGCTGTTGCTGTCCACATCGGTGCAGACCGCCGCGGAAACGATGGTGGTGGTCATGGCTTCACGCCTCCAGTCGGCTGATGGTCGCGGCGAGCTGCCCGGACACCACGCCGGACGCTTCGGGAATCAGCAGCACCTTGGAGCCCTTCGGGATCCTCTGCTGCGCCAGATGCTCGTGCAGCACCAGGAAGTGCGAGGTGGAGGCGGTATTGCCGTACTCCTGGTACACGTTGAGCTGCTGCGGCATCGGGGTGTCGAAGTGCCGTTCGGTGAGCTGGCTGATGTAGTCGATGGCCGGCCCGCTGAACTGGTGATGCACCCAGTAGTCGTATTTCTCGCTCTCCCAGGTCCTTCCGGTCTCCGCGAGGTAATCCGCCATCCGGCTGATGCCCTGGAGATACCGGGATTCGCTGGCCAGCGCCCGGTTGTCGGTGTACATGGCGATGCCGGTGGTCTTCTCGCTCGGCATGCCGATGCAGTGCTCCGCGCCCGCGGCGGTGGTCATCAGCTCGATGTAGTGGATCTCGTCGTGATCGTCGCCCTTGTCGTCGACGATCACCGCCACCGCGGCGTCGCCCACGGTGAGCGCCGCGAACTGCGGATCGTAGGGCTGGCTGATCTCACGGGTCGCGGTCTCGGCGATGGGGGTGATCTGCTCGCCGCTGACCACCAGGCCGCGCCGCACCACCCCGGTCTTGATCATGCGATCGAGCAGCTTGACCCCGGTGATCATGCCCGCGCAGGCATTGGACAGATCGAAGTGCAGGGCATTGGTGGCGCCGATGGCATTGCGCAGCATGAGCGCGAAAGCCGGTGCGTAACAGAAGTGTTCGGCGTCGCGGAAGCGGGTGATGGAGACGCAGATGACGACGTCGAGGTCTGCGGCGGCGTAGCCGGAGTGGCTGAGGCAGTCGTCGATGGCCTGGCGGGCCAGTTCGAACGAGGACTCGTAGTTGTCCGGATCGGAATTGTAGACGCGCCGGTTCTTGATTCCGGTGATGCGCTCCAGATCCAGTGCCCTGGGCACGGACAGGCTGCTGATCACGTCTTCCGTGGAGCGGACGGTGCTGGGTGTGTACGCACCGATCGATTCGAAGCGAGTACGCATGGCCCCCTACTCTCTGGAAAGATTTTGAAGTTCGGTCGAATTCTGGTGCGGCGTGCGGCATTCGCTATTCGATGCCGGTGCCGTCGTTATCCAGTAGCCCCGATGCCGAATCGGACGGTATCAGTACCAATGGGTAACCGGACATCACAGTGGTCACACGAATCCCATTGGTAACAGGAGGATTTCGCGCTACGCCAACCTCGAGGACCTGGTAAAACGGGGTACGGGCGGGAATGTCCAGGGGTACTGACATAGGGGTCCGCTAGGGGCTGCGGCGAAACCGGTGTCGGTACCGTGATTCACACCAAACCCATTGCACGGCAAGGCGTTTTCGACAACGACCGGTGGCGGGTGCGCGACAGGTGCGGTAACCTCCCGGTACCGCTCATCGCATTCCTCGACATTTCCAGGGGGACGTGTGTCGCAATATGCATCCACTAATTCCGCACTCGCGATTACGAAAGTGGTTCGAATTCCCGTGCGCTCGAATTCCCTCGAGGTGATGTCGTGACCGTTACCGCAACCTATTGGCGTGCGCTGGATCGGTTCGCCGCCGTCGTCGCCGCACACCCCGAGCGGGCGGCGGTCATCCACGCCACCGGCCACGACGGCGCCGGACTGCCGACGTACAGCGAGATCGGCTATGCCGAGCTCGACGCCTGGTCCGACGCCATCGCCGAGAACTTCGCCGCCGCCGGGGTGACGCGGGGTATGCGGACCATCGTGCTGGTCAAACCCGGGCCCGAGCTGTACGCGGTGCTGTACGGGCTCTTCAAGATCGGGTCGGTGCCGGTGGTGATCGATCCGGGCATGGGGCTGTTCAAGATGCTGCGCTGCCTGCAAGCCGCCGATGCCGAAGCGTTCGTGGGGGTTTCGGAGGCGCAGGCGGTGCGGATCGTGTTCCGCTCCTACTTCCGCAAGGTGCGGGTGTCGGTGACCGTGGGCCGATGCTTCTGGCGCGGGCCGACCTTGGCGAGCTGGGGGCGCAAACCCACTGCGGCACTGCCGGTTCGGGAACCCGCGCCCGATGACGATCCGCTGCTCATCGCCTACACCACCGGCAGCACCGGACCGGCCAAGGCGGTGGTGCTCACCCACGGCAATCTGAGCGCCATGATCGAGCAGGTGGACGCGGCGCGCGAGCACGTGCCGCCGGGGACCTCGCTGATCACCGCGCCGGTCGCCGGAATCCTGGAGCTGCTACTCGGATCACGTTGCGTCATACCGCCTTTGATTCCGTCGAAGGTCGGCGCGACCGATCCGGCGCACGTGGTGGACGCGTGCCGGCGGTTCGGCGTCAAGACCATGTTCGCCTCCCCCGCCGTGCTGGTTCCGCTACTGAAGCAGCTCGAGGACACCGGGGCGGAGCTGCCGAGCCTGGAGAGCATCTACTCCGGCGGCGCGCCGGTACCGGACTGGTGCATCGCGGGGCTGCGCAGGGCGCTGCCGGCCGAGGCGAAGGTGTACAGCGGGTACGGGGCCACCGAGGCGCTGCCGATGGCGACCATCGAATCGCGGGAATTGCTGGGCGACTTGGTGGAGCAGGCGCATCGCGGCAAGGGGGTGTGCGTGGGGCGGCCGGCGCTGCACGTGCAGGCGCGGATCATCGCGATCACCGATGACGAGCTGCCGACCTGGGCGGCCGTGGCGGCGCGCGAAGCGCAGCTGGCGGTCTCGCGCGGGATCGGGGAGCTGGTGGTCGCGGGGCCGAACGTCAGCACCCGGTACTTCTGGCCGGAGGCGGCCAATGCGGCCGGGAAGATCATCGACGGGGATCGGGTGTGGCATCGCACCGGGGACCTGGCGTGGATCGACGAGGAAGGGCGAATCCGGTTCTGCGGGCGCAAGAGTCAGCGTTTGGAGACCGCGCGCGGGCCGATGTTCACCGTGCAGGTCGAGCAAGTGTTCAATACCGTTCCGGGCGTGGCGCGGACCGCGCTGGTCGGGGTCGGCGAGCGGGGCGCACAGCGGCCGGTGCTGTGCGTGGAGCTCGAAGCCGGGGCCGACGAGCAGGTGGTGACGGGGCAATTGTCCCGGCGGCGGGACGAATTCGAGGTGGCCGCGGCGGTCGGGGCATTCCTGTTCCATCCCGAGTTCCCGGTCGATATCCGCCACAACGCCAAGATCGGGCGCGAAAAGCTGGCGGTGTGGGCGGCCCGGCAGCTCGGCGACTAGGGAGGCGTCATGAAAGAGCCTGTTTCGCAGGCGGTTTCGGCGGTCGGCGGGTTGCTCGCGGGCTGCGGCCTGGTCGCGGTGGCGCAGATCGCGGTGACCATGGCCCTGGATGAAATCGCGAGCCGGTGGGCGGAGCTTCCCGCGGCCGATCGCGGATCGAAACGGTTGCGGGTGGTGTCGTGAAGGCATTGGTGACGGGGGCCTCCGGGTTCCTCGGTGGTGCGCTCACCCGGCGGCTGGTCCGCGACGGCGACTACCAGGTGGCGATTCTGGTGCGGCGCACCAGCAATCTGCGCGATCTCGCCGCGGTGCTGGACCGGGTCGAGGTGATCACCGGCGATCTGGCCGATACCGATTCGCTCGCCCGCGCGGTCGAGGGTGTGGACATCGTGTTCCACAGCGCGGCGCGGGTGGACGAGCGCGGGACCCGGGCACAGTTCTGGGCCGAGAACGTGGCGGCTACCGCGCGGCTGCTCGGTGCGGCCAAGGCGGGAGCGGCGCGGCGGTTCGTGTTCGTGTCCAGTCCGAGTGCGCTGATGGCGCGCGATGGCGGCGATCAGGTGAACATCGACGAGACCGTTCCGTATCCGCAGCAGTATTTGAATCACTATTGCGAGACGAAGGCGGCGGCGGAACGGCTGGTGCTCAAAGCCGATGACGGCGAGTTCACCACCTGTGCGCTGCGGCCGCGGGCCATCTGGGGTGCCGGGGATCGGTCCGGGCCGATCGTGCGGCTGCTCGACCGGGCCGCGGCGGGCACCCTGCCGGATCTGTCCTTCGGACGCGAGGTGTACGCCTCGCTGTGCCATGTGGACAATATCGTCGAAGCCTGCGTCAAGGCGGCAGTCGGCGAGAACGTGGGCGGCAAGGCGTATTTCATCGCCGATGCCGAACAGACGAACGTCTGGCGGTTCCTCACACAGATCGCCACCGAGCTGGGCTACCGGTCACCGGGCCGCAAGCTCGATCCGCGCCTGGTGAACTTCATCGTGGAAGTGATCGAAACACTTAGGCGCGCACCGTTTCTCGCCGAACACTGGACGCCGCCGCTGTCGCGCTACTCGGTTGCGGTGATGACGCGCACCGGCACCTACGACACCTCGGCGGCCACCCGAGACTTCGGATACCGACCGGTCGTAGATCGCGATTCGGGTATGGAAGCTCTCAAAACGTGGCTTCGACGCGGAGAGGAAAGTATCGAAACCACCCACTGACCAGGGCTCGGGCGCCCCGATCGAAACCTTGTGTTACACGCGGTACCAGCTAGCATGGTTGGATAGCCGCGCGAGAGGCATGTCGGTGCTGACGGCCCTCGTCGGAAGACGCTGTACAGCACCGCTACTCAACGAGGAGAGCGCCCGATGCCGGTATTCGATTACCACGGGGTGTCCGTCGCCTACGATCAGGCCGGATCGGGTGATCCCATCATCTTCCTGCACAATATCGGCGGCGACCGGCGCATCTGGGCCGGCCAGTTCGAAGCCTTGTCCGCCACGCACAGCGTCTACGCCATCGACCTCTTCGGCTACGGCGACTCCGACACTCCGGCCGCCGGTTACACGGTCGACAACTACATCGGCATGCTCGCGGAGTTCATCACTGCCCACAACCTGCGCAATGTCACCCTGGTAGGCAACTGCTTCGGCAGCGCCCTCTCCCTGCTCTACACCCGCGCCAACCCGGCCGCCGTCCGCGCCCTGGTCCTGTGCAGCCCCCTGACCTCCGCCACGTTGCGCCCCACCCAAACCGGTTGGACCGCCCGCACCTTCGCCCACCTCCAGATCGACTCCCTCGCCACCGCCATCCGCCTCCCCGCCCCCCTGGCCCGCCTGGTAGTCCGCGAACAACTCGGCCCCCGAGGCCGCCACATGACCCCCACCACCTTCGCCGCCCTCCGCACCCGCTGGTCCGAACCCCGCCGCCTCCTCCCCCCGGCCGCCATCGCCCGCGACCTCCCGAGCCTGGCAACCCTCGACTACTTCCACCCCTCCCCCAGCTTCCCGCCCATCACCACCATCTGGGGCGCGAAGAACCGCATCCTGTCCGCCAAGGCCGGCGCCCACCTCGACAAGGCCCTCCGCCCCACCTCGGCGATCGTCCTCCCCGACTGCGGCCACCTGGTAATGCTCGAAGCCCCCGAAACCGTCACCACCGCAATCCGTTCCGCCACCCGCACCGCCCTGGCCAGCTGAGCCGGCCCACCCCTACACAAAACGAAACGCCCGGGACCTCACGGAGACCCGGGCGTTCACAACCGATTCGACTCAGCCGAAGTGGCACACGTAATGCACCGGCTCCACGACCTCGATCTGGAAGCTGCTGTTCCCCGGCACCGAGAACGACTCCCCACCCTTATAGGTAACGGTCTCATCGGCCCCCGCCAAAGTCACCTTGCACTCCCCCTCCAGCAACTCCATGATCTCCGGCGCACCCGTATTGAACGTCAACGTAGCCGGGAGGATGACACCGACGGACTTACTCGTCCCATCCGCCAACTCGATATTGTGCGAAACGCACTTCCCATCGAAGTAGACATTGGCCTTCTTGGTGACGGTGACATTCTCGAACGTCGTCATGAACTCTCCTGGGGTAATGGGGACAGGCAAGCCTAACCGCCGACCGAGTCGCAGCCATCTACCAGGGGGTGAGTGCGTTCCGCCGCTCAGCCGCCCGTCAACGCCAAAGGCCACCGGACCGCCGTCAGACGGACTTCCGCCCGAAACGCTGAGACCTGCCTGGGAGGCGAAACCGGGTCAGTCGTTGATGGCTTCGACGCCCTGGCGGTCGAGTTCGGCCAGGTGGTTTCGCATGTGCTGCAAGGCTTCCGGGGAGTGGCCTGTCCAGTTCTGCACTTCGGCGCTTACGCGGAGGGGGTGGCGGGTGCGGTAGGACCTGGTGGGGTTGCCGGGGAAGCGTTTGTCGGTGAGGTTCGGGTCGTCTTCGAAAGGGCCGGTGGGTTCTACTTCGTAGATGCGTTCCTGGGCGTCGCCGGCTGCCAGTTCGGCGCCCCAGGTGGCGGCGTCCAGGGTGGCGGTGAAATAGACGAAGTTGGCTTTTCTGCCGGGGCCGTAGTTGGAGCTGTAGCCGGGGTCCAGTAGGTCGCCGGGGTTCAGGACTGCTTTCGTGCCGTGGAAGAAGGGGCCCTGGTCGTCGGGTTGGGTCATCGGTTCGTGCTGCATGCGTTCACCTTTCGGGGTCGGCTGTTTCCGGGCGATTGCGGTAGCGGGTGGTGATGGCGGCGGCGCGGTCGTGCAGGGCGGTGCGGAGCCATTGGGGGGCAAGGGCTTCCGCGTTCGTGGCGAGTTGCCAGAGGGCCCATTCGGCGTGGCGGGGGTCTTGGAAGGTTACTTCGAGACGGAGCCAGGTATCGGGGTCGGGAGTTTCGGAGAGGACGGTGAGGGCGGTGGCCAGCAGTTCTTCCCGGGCGGACGGTTTTATGCGGATCAGTGCGGTTACCTGGTCGCCGCTGGTGCGGAAACGGGTGCTGCGTTCCTGCCAGGCGCGGTCGAGGTCGACGCGGGCGGGGCGTTGGGCGGGTTCGGGGAGTTCCTCGGCGGCGAGGATGCGGGACAGGCGGTAGGTACGGTCCTCGCCGGATCTGGTGGCGAGCAGGTAACCCTGATTGCGGACGGTGACCAGGCCGATGGGATCGACGGTGCGCCAGTTGGGGTTCTGATCCATGGCGGCGTAGTGGATGCGGAGTTTGTGGCCGGCGAAGACGGCGCGGCGGACCTCGGCGACCACGGTGTCGGGCAGCTCCTCGGCGGTGGTCGAGCGGGCCAGGATGTCGGTTTCGGGGTCGATGAGCAGCCGTTCGGCGGCATCGGCGGCGGTGGCTCGATTTCTTTCCGGTAGGGCATCGACCACTTTGCGCATGCCGGAGGCGAGGGCCGAGCCGAGGCCGAAAGCCTGTGCGCCGCGGCGTGATCCGGCCACCAGCAGAGCGAGCGCCTCGTCGTGATTCAGTCCGGTGAGTTCGGTTTGGAAACCGGGGAGCAGGGCGAAACCGCCGAGCCGGCCGCGTTCGGCGTAGACCGGAACCCCGGCGGTGGACAACGCCTCGATATCGCGCAGCACGGTCCGGGTGGAGACCTCCAGCTCGCGAGCCAGCTCGGGCGCGGACATCCGCCCGTGCCGGCGCAGCAGCAACACCAGTGAGACCAATCGGTCGGCGCGCATGGAAAAACTCTAGCGGGAATACCTGACACAGGATGTCATGATTCGTTGGGAGGCTTGTGTCATGACAAATCGAAAAGTTGCCACCACCCCTGACGACCTGGCCGGATTCTTCATCGAGCGCGCGAACGCGGGTGACGTCGACGGGCTCGTCGCGTTGTACGAACCCACCGCGGTCCTGGAATTCCCGCCCGGCAACAAGGCGACGGGGCACGCGGAGATCCGCAAGGTGTACGAACAGTTCGTGGCGGCCGCACCGGTGCTCTCACCGGGCCGCCAGCATCCCTCGCTGGTGAGCGAGGACCTGGCGTTGACCGCGACCACGCTCACCACCGGCGAGGTGACCGTCGAGATCGCCCGCCGCCAGCCGGACGGCTCGTGGCTGTGGGCCGTGGACCAGCCGACACTGGTGCCCTAGCGGGTGCGGTGGTGGGCCCGGACCGGCCGGGCCCACCGCCGGCGGGCGTCACGAGAGAGACTGGGGCATGGCTATCAAGCGCATGGACAATGTCCTCATCGTGGTCGAGGACCTCGACACCGTGATCGAGTTCTTCGTCGAGCTGGGGATGACGCTCGAGAATCGGGGCCCGGTCGAGGGACGCTGGGTGGAGCGGATCATCGGCGTCGACGATGTGCGACAGGAGGTCGCGATGCTGCGCACCCCGGACGGGCACGGCGGGGTCGAGCTGGCGATGTTCCACACCCCGCGGCCGATCAGCCCCGAACCGAAGCACGCACCCGCGAACACCCTCGGCATCCGCCGGATCATGTTCGCGGTGGACGATATCGACGATGTGGTGGCCCGATTGCGTACGCGCGGCGCGGAACTGGTCGGCGAGATCGAGCAGTACGAGCAGATCTTCCGGCTCTGCTATGTGCGCGGGCCCGAGGGGATCATCGTCGGGCTGGCGGAGGAACTCGGCTAGCTAAGTGCCGTCACCTCGACGCGCCGTCATCTGCAACCACCGGGTCGGCGCGTCGAACTCGCCCGGCCCGTACTCGCGGCGCAATTCCGCGGTCGCGATGGCCGTCGCGGACCCGAGATCGAACGACGAATGCCGTTCGATCTCGCCCCGCATCGGCGTCCCCTGACACAGCGCCACCGCACCGACCTCGGCGGTCGTCCGGCTCGTCCCGTCGAGGTATGCGCCGCTGATCTCCTCGAACCCCGCCGCCGCGAGTTCCCCGCGAATCCGCTCGATATCGAAGTACCCGTGCGGGGTGCGGCTGAAGAATTCGAGCGGCTCGTCCGGTGCGGCCGCGCACAAAGCCCGGGCGATGACCAGCGCGACAGCATTGTTCTCGATCCGGTCCCACACATTGAACGCGAAGGTGCCGCCGGGTCGCAGCACCCGCAGGGCCTCCGCGTAGCCGCGCACCTTGTCGGACAGGAACATGGCCCCGAACTGACAGACCACCACGTCGAAGCTCCGGTCCGGGAACGGCAGTTCCTGAGCGTCCGCCACCTGCCAGCGCACCCGTTCGGACGCCAACCGCTCGGCCGCGGCCGCCACCATCGGTGCGTTCAAATCGGTCGCCACGATGTCGAACCGGCCCAGCCGATCGAGTTCCCTGGTCAATGCGCCGGTCCCGGCCGCGGTTTCGAGAATCTCGACCCCGCCCGTCGCCGCCACCGCCGCCGCGAGGGCCCGCGCCGGTTCCTCGAAAATCATCGGAACCAGCAACGTGTCATAGATCTCGGCGATAGAACCGGTGAACGACGCGTCCCCGCCGCCCGCGCTCACGAGCCCGACCCGCTGTGGCCACCCATAGCCCGATGCTACCGCCGAAAGCCCCGCGTCCGGAGCGAACCCGCAGGTTATCGACCTGCCGACACTGAACCGTCACTCCCCCGCGGAGGCACGCAGGTGACCACTCAGCTCACCTGTCAAACGGATCTGCACCTCACGCTCGGCGAACCGCCACTGCCCCTCGACCCGCTCGAACCGATCCCGGTAGCGTCCAGCCACCACCGCCTGCAACGGCAGGCCCGGAAGTGCCTGGAACACAGTGAAATACGACCGCGCGACGGCTGTCGCGTCTCCCGCATCGAATTCGATGGCGGTGTTGGTCGTGACATGGTGGGTGCGCGGCGTGCCGTCCTCGTAACGGATCACCATGCCGCGCAACATCTTCTCGATATCCGCGCTGCCGGTCACCGACGCACCACCGCCCTTGAACACCCCGCTCGCGAACAACGCGCCGACGCCGGCGAAATCACCGTCGTCGACGAGCTCCGCGTACTTCGCGATCAAATTCGATATGGCAGTGGTGTCGTCGGCTGCGCTCATGCGTTCCGACAGTAACGCTCGGATCAAGCCGCGGCGGCGGTTACCAGGGTGTGCAGGGCGGAGTCGGGGTCGGGGACGTCGATGACCAGGCGGGTCAAATCGGTGCCGGACAGGTCGATCTGGATGGCTTGGCCGTCGAAGCGGGTGTCCCAGAACTCTTTACGGCCCTTGCCGCGGAAGGTGCCGGCGGCGATGACGCCGGGCAGGAAGGCGCCGGGGGCGCGCAGCCACGGGGGGCGCAGGTCTACCGGGGCGAGAGCGACGCGGGTTACGCGGGACAGGTCGAAGGTTACGTGCTCGTGCAGGGACAGGACTCGGTGGATGCCTTCCACGTGCACCGTCACCGCGCCGTCGGTGACTTCCAGCTCAACCATTTCGCACCTCACGGTCTCGGGGATGTCGATATCCAGAGTGGCTGGAGAAACTTGCGGGAGGCTGAGGGTTTCCTTGCAGTTCTCTCAGGTTTGCGCGGAGAACTGTCGGTGCGGGCGGGCAGAATCGGGCGGAGCAGGGAGTTTCCGGGCGTGAAAGTGCTTGGCGAGCAATCGAATGAGAGGAGGCTCACCGTGGATGAGCAGCGGGAGAACGGCGGGGCGACCTTCGTGCTGATTCACGGGGGCGGAAGCAGTTCCTGGGATTGGCATCTGGTGGCGCCGGAGCTTCGAGCGCGCGGGCACGAGGTGGTGGAGGTGGATCTGCCCATCGAGGATCCGGCCACCGGGATCTCGGAGTACGCGGACGCGGTGATCAGCGAGGTCGGCGACCGATCCGGTGTCGTCGTGGTGGGGCATTCGTTCGGCGGCTTGGTCGCGCCGGTGGTCAGCGCGCGGATGGATACCGAACTGCTGGTGCTGCTGACCGCCATGATTCCGGTGCCGGGACAAGCCCCGGACGACTGGTGGGCGGCGAGCGGGCACCAGGTGCTCGGCATCCGGATCGATACCGAAGAGCAGGTGATCGACGCGTTCATGCACGACGTGCCCGCCGAACTGGCCGCCGAAGCGATGCAGCGCGGGCGCGAACAACACGAGCACGCCGGGGACTGCCCGATTCCCCTGGAGAGCTGGCCGCGGGTGCCGACCCGCTTCCTGCTCTGCCGCGACGACCGCTTCCTGCCCGCCGATTTCATGCGCCCGCTGGTGCGCGAACGGCTGGGCATCGACCCGGACGAGATCGACGGCGGCCATTGCGTAATGCTCAGCCGCCCGGTCGAACTGGCCGAACGCCTGCACCGGTACTGGGTCGAGCGCTGATACCCCGGGGAATGGACAACGGCCCGGAAGCGCAAGCCTCCGGGCCGTCTCGTACTCCGAGCGCCGTGCACGTATCCAACGGCCCGCCTGCATCATCGGGTGATGCGTGCTGTCACGACCGGAGTCTGCGGAGCCACGACGGGGGTGCATTTCCCCGAACGACGCAAACTGGTGGGCCGCTCCACAACGCTTGGAGCAAACCGGCATCGATCCACCCGAACTCGTGAATGTCTCCCGGTCACAACGAGTGTCGCCGCCCGGCGCCGGAAATGGGACCACCCCGCCCGCATGCGGCACAGCGGGTCAACGAGTTGGCACTGCATGTCCATATTCGGCCGGCGCGCGAATTCCGGGCTATCGACCTAGGCTGCTGCACGTGTCAACACCAGTACGACTGCTCATCATGATCACCACCCAGCCGGGCCGCGGCCAGGACCAAATCGACGCCTTCGCCCGCCTGGCGCCCATCGTCCGCGCGGAACCCGGCTGCCTGCAATACGACCTGCACCGTGTCACCGGCGACCCCGACCGTTTCGTCCTCATCGAACACTGGTCGTCCGAGTCCGCCCTCGCTGCCCACGACCTCACCCCGCACATGATCGAAGCCGACGCCGCGAGCCCCGCGTTCCGAGCCGGCCCGGCCCAGGTCATCGAACTCACCGCCGCACCCGTGGCCTGACCCACCCGGCGGAATTGCTCGCCGGGTCAATGAATTCCGCGGCCCAGCAGATTCGCGACGTGCAGCAGCCGCGCGGCGTGTGCGGGGATCTGGTTCGGGTCGTGGATCTTTGCGGCATGGTGGTAGGAGAGCAGTTCGGCGCCGACGACGCTCCATTCGGGTAATTGGGCGGTGAGATGGGCGTGGACGAGGGGCGGGGTCACCAGGGCTTTCGCCCAGACCGGGTCGGCGGCGGTGATCCGGAAGCGGGCGTCGAAATATTCGTTGCCGGTGGCGGTGGGCTTGTCACCGAAGAGGTTTCGGCCTAATTGGGAGAAGACGCCGCGGCGGTGGACGGCGACGGACGGGTATTGGCGGTCGAGGTGGACGACGGTCACGATGTAGCGAATAGTGCTGGTACTGGTGCTGTCACCGCTGGATGACGTCGACTCGTAGGAGTATTCGGCGACGGTGACCCAGTGGTCGCCGAGACGGCCGGTGCAGGTCGCGCCGAGGCCGCGGCGGTTGCGGCCGGGGAGGCTGCACCTTCTCGGCGCCTTAAGAAATTGTTGCGGGCCTACTCCTGTTCGACGTCCAATGTCATGGCGACGATGGCGCTGGTGACGCGCTCGAGCACCACGTCGAGGGATTCGCCGATGTGGCGGCGCAGCAGGTCGTAGGCGAGCGGGAGGTCCCCGGCCAGTACGGCTTCCAGGATCGCGAGGTGCTCGGCGATGGTGACCTCTACCCGGTTGTTGACCATGAAGTCGTACATGCGGACGTGACGGATGCGGGCGTTGACGGCGGTCAGGGCGCGGGTCAGCTCGGAATTGCCGGAGGCGTCGAGCAGGGCGACATGGAATTCCTCGTCCACCACCACGAAGCCGGGCTCTTTCGGCGGCGGGTCGGCGCGCAGGGCCAGCCATCGTTCCCGCTCCGCCGTCAGCGCCGAAAGATCGTGCACCACCGCGGGATTGTCGATGGCCCGCTGAATCCCGCTCAGTTCCAGGGTGATCCGCAGCTCGTAGAGGTTCCGGATGAGCGGGATGCTCGGCCGTACCGGACTGAATCCGTACTCCTCGCGGCGCAGCAGGCCGTCCACGCACAGCATGGCCAGGGCTTCCCGGACCGGGGTGCGCGAAATGCCGAAGCGCGCACAGATTTTCGGTTCGGTGAGGCGCTGACCGAACTTGATTTCCCCGTTCATCAGCTCGGCGCGCAGCGCGGTGTACACCCCGTCCCGCAGGCTGCCGCCCGCGCCGCCGGCTCGCGGAGCCAGTGTTGTCGACATGCGTGTATACGGTAGGAGCGGGCGGTTTCCGCGACGTCACCGAAGGTTAGCACCGGGTAAGAAACACCTCACGCCCGCGCGGTGGAATCGGTTGCGGCGCGAGCGCTTTCCGCCCGGGCCGCCGCCGAGTCCGATTCCGTCGTCTCCTGATCGGTTGCGGTCAGGCCGCCGAGGTCACCCGGTAGACGTCGTAGACGCCTTCCACATTGCGGACCACATTGAGCAGGTGACCCAGATGCTTGGGGTCGCCCATCTCGAAGGTGAACTTCGAAATCGCCACGCGGTCACCGGAAGTCATGACCGAGGCGGACAGGATGTTCACCTTCTCGTCCGCGAGCACCTTCGTCACATCCGACAGCAGGCGGGTGCGGTCGAGGGCCTCGATCTGGATGGCGACCAGGAAGACCGACGATGGCGACGGGGCCCATTTGACCTCGATGATGCGCTCCGGTTCGCTGCGCAGCGAATCGGCGTTGGTGCAGTCGGTGCGGTGCACGCTGACCGCGCCGCCGCGGGTGACGAAACCCATGATCTCGTCGCCGGGCACCGGGGTGCAGCATTTGGCCAGTTTCGCGACCGTGCCCGGCGCACCGGGGATTTCGACGCCCGCGTCCCCGGTGCCGCGCTGCCGGGAGGGAACCGTCGACGGCGTAGACCGTTCGGCCAGTTCGTTTTCCACGTCGCCGACGCCGCCGAGCTGGGCCATGAGCCGCTGCACCACATGGTGCGCCGAGACCTGGTTCTCGCCGACGGCCGCGTACAGCGCGGAGATATCGGTGTAGTGCAGTTCGTGCGCGAGGGCGCTCATGGCGTCCACGCTCATCAGGCGCTGCAACGGCAGCCCCGAACGGCGCACCTCCTTGGAGATGGCGTCCTTGCCCGCTTCCAGGGCCTCTTCGCGGCGTTCCTTGGCGAACCACTGCCGGATCTTGGCCTTGGCGCGCGGGGAGACCACGAAGTTGGACCAGTCCCGGGACGGTCCCGCGTTCTGCGCCTTGGAGGTGAAGATCTCGACGACTTCACCGTTCTCCAGCTGGCGTTCCAAAGCCACCAGACGCCCGTTGACGCGTGCGCCGATGCAGCGATGCCCGACCTCGGTGTGCACCGCGTACGCGAAATCGACCGGGGTCGACTTCTGCGGCAGCGTGATCACATCACCCTTGGGCGTGAACACGAAGATCTCCGGCGACTTCAGGTCGAAGCGCAGCGACTCCAGGAACTCGGCCGGGTCCGCGGCTTCGCGCTGCCAGTCGAGGAGCTGCCGCATCCACGCCATATCGTCGACTTCGGTGGAGTCCTGGGAGTGCTTGCCCTTGGTCTCCTTGTACCGCCAGTGCGCGGCGATACCGAATTCGGCGGTCCGGTGCATGTCCTGGGTGCGGATCTGCACTTCCAGGGGCTTGCCGTCGGGACCGACGACCGTGGTGTGCAGCGACTGGTAGACGCCGTACCGCGGCTGGGCGATGTAGTCCTTGAACCGCCCGGCCATCGGCTGCCACAGCGAGTGCACGACGCCGACCGCCGCGTAGCAGTCGCGCACCTCGTCGCAGAGGATGCGGATGCCGACCAGGTCGTGGATGTCGTCGAAGTCCTTACCCTTGACGATCATCTTCTGGTAGATCGACCAGTAATGCTTGGGCCGGCCTTCGACCACCGCGTTGATGCGGCTCGCGGCCAGGGTGTTGACGATCTCGGCCCGCACCTTGGCCAGGTAGGTGTCGCGCGAGGGCGCGCGGTCGGCGACCAGGCGCACGATCTCGTCGTACTTCTTGGGGTGCAGGATTGCGAAGGCGAGGTCCTCCAACTCCCACTTGACCGTCGCCATACCCAGGCGATGCGCCAGCGGGGCGATGACCTCGAGGGTTTCGCGCGCCTTCTTGGCCTGCTTCTCCGGCGGCAGGAAGCGCATGGTGCGCATATTGTGCAGCCGGTCGGCGACCTTGATCACCAGCACGCGCGGGTCCCGCGCCATGGCGATGATCATCTTGCGGATGGTCTCGGCTTCGGCCGCCGCACCCAGGTTGACCTTGTCCAGCTTGGTCACGCCATCGACGAGATGCGCGACCTCCGTACCGAATTCGTTGGTCAGTTCCTCGAGCGAGTACCCGGTGTCCTCGACGGTGTCGTGCAGCAGCGCCGCCACCAGAGTCGTGGTGTCCATACCGAGTTCGGCGAGAATGTTCGCCACGGCCAGCGGGTGCGTGATGTACGGGTCGCCGGACTTGCGGAACTGGTGCTGGTGCTTCTCGTCGGCGACGTCGAAAGCCCGTTGCAGCAGAGCGAGATTCGCTTTCGGGTACAGCTCGCGGTGCACGGTGGCGAGGGGCTCGAGCACCGGTTTGACGGCGGCGATGCCGCGCTGTCCGGTCATGCGGCGCGCCAGGCGGGCGCGCACGCGGCGCGAGGCGGAGGTGGGGACCGCGGCGGGGGCATTTCGATTGGCCCCGTTGGGCTGATTCTGGGCAGGTGGCGTCGAAGGCGTGTCGGACCCCGATTGCCCGGCGTTCGCCTTCTCCAAATTCTGTGTCATGCCACCACCTCTCCCGGCCTCGGTCGGAGATACCCTATCGGACCGTTCAACCACCCAGATCACCCACTTTAGTCCTGGAATCGGACAACTACCGTGACGGTGATCGTCGCCCGTCCGAACTGGTCCGGAGCGATGAACAATACCCGGTCCCGCGGCTTTTTCGAGGCCGCATCGATTCCGGATCGTGCCGTGGCGAGCGGGCGGGCGGTTTCGGGTCTGCGGATCGGTTTGCGGGGACCGCCCGGCAGCGGTCCCCGCAATCTCGTCATTCGCTCAGCCCGGCCGCCGTGAGCTCCAGGCGGCGGGTGACGCCGATCTCGTCCAGGAAGCGCGGATCGTGGCTGACCACGATCAACGCACCCTGGAACCCGGCCAGCGCCTCGGTGAGGTGGCGCAGGCTGGGCAGGTCGAGATTGTTGGTCGGCTCGTCGAGCAGCAGCAGTTTCGGCGCCGGTTCGGCCAGCAGCAGCATGGCCAGGGCGGCCCGCAACCGTTCCCCGCCCGAGAGCGCTCCGGCCGCCACATCCGCGTCGCTGCCCCGGAACAGGAACCGGGCCAGCTGGGCGCGGATCTGCTCCGGTGTGGCGTGCGGCGCGGTGGCCGCGACATTCTCGAATACCGTGCGGGATTCGTCGAAGATGTCCAGGCGCTGCGGCAGCATGCGCCAGGGCACCTTCGGCCCCTCGGCCCGAATCCGGTGCAGCAGTGTCGTTTTCCCGACCCCGTTGCGTCCGGTGAGCGCGATCCGTTCGGGCCCGCTGACCTTCAGCGACACCGTCGGACCGCAGGCCAGCCGCACCTCGTCCAGTTCGATCACGTCCTGGCCGGGATACAAACGGGTACCGGGCAATTCGACCCGGATCTCCCGATCGTCGCGCAACCGATCCTGCGCCTCGGTCAGGTGATCCTTGGCATCGTCGAGCTTGCCGATATGCGTATTGCGCAGCTTGCCGGCCGAGACCTGGGCTTCGCGTTTGCGATTGCCCATCACGATCTTGGGTTCGCGCTTCTGGTCCCACATCTTCTGCCCGTACCGCTGCCGCCGATCCAGTTTGATCCGCGTCTCGACCAGCTCCCGGGCCTGCTTGCGCACATCGCTGCGCGCATCGCGGATGGCGGCCCGCGCGCTCTCCTGCTCGGCTTCGACGATCCGCTGGTAATCGCTGAAATTGCCGCCGAACAACCGGATCTCGCCGCCGCGCAGCTCGGCGACGGTGCTCACCCGTTCCAGTAGTTCCCGGTCGTGGCTGACGGTCAGCACGGTGCCGGTGAACTGGCCGATCACCTCGTAGAGACGCTCGCGCGCCGGCTGATCGAGGTTGTTGGTGGGTTCGTCCAGCAGCAGCACATCGGGTTCGGCCAGCAGTTCGGCGACCAGGCCCAGCAGTACCGTCTCACCGCCGGAGAGGGTGTCCAGGCGGCGATCGAGTTGCCCCACATCGCTTGCGACATAGTGCAATCCGAGTCGGCCGAGCAGCGCCACCGCGTGCCCCTCGACATCCCAGCGGGTGCCGACGAGGTCGAAGTCGGCCTCGTCGCCGCTGCCGGATTCGATGCGATGCAGGGCTTTTCGCACGCCGTCGATCCCGAGCACCTCGTCCACCCGCTGTCCGGCGGCCAAACCGAGATCCTGGCGCAGATAGCCCAGTCGCCCGGTGACGCTCACCGAGCCGCGCAGCGGCCGCAATTCGCCGGTGACCAGCCGCAACAGCGTGGATTTGCCCGCGCCGTTGCTGCCGACCAGGCCGATGTGACCGGGTCCGAGCATGGCGTCGAGACCATCGAAGACAGGGGTGCCGTCGGCCCACGCGAAGGTGAGATCGGAAAGGGAAACAGCAGACATTGACATAAGTCCTCCTGAAGGTGAGCGGCAAGAATGCGGCGCGCGAATGCGGGCCACGGCTGCGACTACCTCAGAAGATCAACGTCAGGACTCCGATCGGACGGGAAAGGGAACGCTCCCAAGCTATCCACACCCAACGCGGGTGTGCAAGCGGATATTTCCGTGAGCCGGATCACCGGGACAGGCGGCGCGCCTTCATACCGTTCTGCAAGGGCGATTCCTTCACCTTGCCGCCGGGCTCGGCGTACAGCATGCGGCCGCTGCCCAGGTAGATGCCGACGGTCGCCGGGCCGCGCGCGCTGAAATCACCGAAGACCAGATCACCGGGCTGGGCCTTGAGCAGCGTCACCTCGATGCCCTGCTCCCACTGCTGCTCGGCGGTGGGCGGCAGGCTGATCTTGCCGCCGCTGCCCGCGAAGACCGCGGCGGCGGTCAGGCCGGGCTGATCGAAGCCGCCGTTGCTGGGGCCCGCGGTGCCGCCGCCGCCGAAAACGTATGCGGTCCCGACCCATTCGTGCCCGGCCTCGGCGATCTGCGGGCCCAGCGCGGCATTCGGATCGGCGGTGAAGCGGCCGGTACTGCCCATGCTGCGGAAGTTCGCCTCGGCCGCCATGATCTTGGCGACGTAGGGCCGGGTCTCGGTGTAGTGCGCCGAGTACTGGCTGGGCATGCCGCCCGAGGCCAGCACCGCGCCTTCACCCGCGTTGTAGGCGGCGATGGTGAGCTCGGTCAGATCGCCGGTGACCTTGCCCTGCTGCATCCAGCCCTGCACGGTCTGCGCGATCGCGCACATGTACCGCCCCTGGCCGATGATGGCGTCCCCGTCGTCCCACACGCTCGCATTGCCGTTGCCGTCGGCGTCGATGACATAGGGCTGCCCGTCGGGGGCCAGGGCCGCGGCGGTACCGGGCAGGAACTGCGCCAGGCCCTGCGCACCCGCCGCCGAGGTGAGCCCGCGCTGGAAACCGGATTCCGCCTGCCCCTGCGCGGCCAGCAGCGACGCGCTGATCTGCGGGCACAGCGATCCAGCGCGCCGATACCAGATCTCGAGTTCCGGCGGCACCTTGCCGGAGGCGAGATTGCCGCCCGCGGTGCCGAATCCGTTCTCACAGTTGGGGGTGGTGGCGGTGGGCAGGCTGGCGCCGGAGAGCCACGCCATCGGATCGACCTGATGGCCGCCGGTGAGCCGCCCGCCGGGCACCAGCTCGAAATGCAGGTGCGGGCCGGAGGATTCGCCGTTGGAGCCGACGTCGGCGATGTGCTGGCCCATGGTGACGATATCGCCGGTCTTGACGAACACGCCGTTGTCATACATGTGGCCGTACACCGTCGAATAGCGTTTGCCCGACTGATCCAGGGAGTCGATCACGACCCAGTCGCCGAACCCGGAGGCGGCGCCGGCGGCGACCACCAGACCGTCCGAGGCGGCGTAGATCGGGGTGCCGGCGGGGGCGGCCAGGTCCACACCGAGGTGGGTGCCACCGCGCGCGCCGAACACATCGGAGACGGTGAAAGTACCTGCGGCCAAAGGATATTGGCGGCGGCCCGCGCCGGTGAGCGAACCCGCCTCGTTCACCGTGCCGGGCATGGCGGCCAGTGACACGTCGACCTGCGGGGGCACCGAGGAGGTGGCGGTCGCGGCGGCCTTGATGGTGACCTGCACCCGGTCCAGATGATTGCGGGCCGCGTCGCCACGATCGGCGAGCGTCTTCCACTGCGCCCCGCCGGCCGCGCCGGGCGTCCAGCTGCGCTGCTTCCAGATCACGTAGTCCACGCGGAAGGCGGCGGCGTTCTCTTGCAGGAAGGCCACGATGGAATCGCCTTTGGCCGCATCGTCTCCCACGATGAACTCGACCGCGCGCCCCTCCCGATGATCCGGGTAGGTGTCGTCGGCGATGACCCCGCGCACGTCCATGCTCCCGAACCGCGCGACCACGCACCGCAGGGCGCGCAGCGCGCCGTCCTGCAACCCGTTCTCCGCGGCGAGTCCGGTGGCGGCGCAATTGGGTTCGGTGCGCGCGGTGGTGGCCGAGGCAACGGCCGGAGTGCCCGCCCCGCAGCTCGATTCGGTGGCGGGCAGGATGATCACCAGCAGCAGGGCGACCAGCGCCAGCGGGATGCCGAGGGCGGCCCCGATCAGGACCTTGGGCTTCACGCCCGGACGCTCACGGCCGCCGCGGTGATCACCGGGACATCATGCCATGTCCGACACCCACTTTCACGGACCGCGCGCGCCGTTTCAACCAGCGCACAACGGGCATCCCGAATATATGCCTTATCTCTATCGCACCCATGAGGGCACCGCGGCCCGCGTAGTCACGGCCGTGGGTGGCCTCTTCGCCCTGATCGAGGGCGTGTACATCCTGATGCTGGTGTTCGACGCCGACCAAACCAATCGGTTCTTCACCTTCATCAAGGGCCTGGCCGAACCGCTCGCGCTGTTCTTCCCCGGTCTGTTCCACACCGGCAACGGTGATCTGGACATCGTCATCAACTACGGTCTGGCAGCGGTTTTCTGGCTCGTCGTGACCGGCTTCATCGCACGGATCGTAGGCCGCTACTGACGTACTCGAACGCGCTGTGACCCGGGTTCATCACAGGTTCGGCGGCACGCCGCGGAGGCAGTTTCCCGGGGGCACCCATCGGGCACCTTTCGGGTATGCCTCCGCAAACCCGGAACGAGGCACACGCCGCGCGCATCATCGGCGCGGTCGGTGCAGTGTTCGCCCTGACCGAGGGCCTGTACATCGTGATGCTCGTGCTCGGCGTCGATCAGACCAATCGCGCTTTCACGTTCATCAAATCGTTCGCCGAGCCGCTGGCGGTGTTCTTCCCGAACATGTTTCACACCGGCAACGGCGATTTGGACATAGTCGTCAATTATGGTCTGGCCGCGATCTTCTGGTTACTGGTCACCGGATTCATCGCCCGCGTGGTGACCCGCTAGAGATCACCGCCCGACAGGTCCAGCGCGGTGAGCGCCGCGGCGAACAGAGGAGTGTGCTCGGAACGGCCCGGGTCGTAGCCGGTCAGCGTGGCGATGCGACCCAGCCGGTAATTCAGCGTATTGCGGTGCACCACCAGGGACTCCGCGGCCGCCACTCGATTGTGGTCGTGCGCCAGGTAGGCCCGCAGCGCGTCCATCAGATGCGGTTGCCCCGCCAGGGGTTCGAGCAGCGCCAGCAACCAGGCGCGCGCCGGGCCCGGGCGGGCGAACTGGTATTGCAGCGCCAGGTCCGCCATGCGGTAAACCCCGGTGGGGCGGTTCAGGCCGAGCGCCAGCCGGGCGATCTCCGCCGCCTCCTCGGCGCGCGCCGGAATCTCGGAAACGGTTGCCGCGGTGGCGCTTCCGGCCACCATCCGGAATCCCGCGGTGGCGGCGATGCGCGCCACCGCAGCATCGAGGCGGGCGACCGGTTCGCTATCCGGCAGCAGCACCCAGCCACCGGTGCGGTCCAGCACCGTCAGCGCCTGCGGTGACAGGACTTCGATCTCACCGTGAATGACCCGCAGCGCCGGACGCGCACCCTCGGGTGCGGTGCGCAGCGCCAGCACATGAAAACCGTGCAGGGCGATCCCGAATCGATCGGCGAGCAGTTCGGCGGGCTTGCCCTGCAACAAAGCCAGTGCCAGTGCACGTTTCACTTCCCGCTGTTCCCAGTGCAGGTCCTGGCGCTCACGCAGATACGAGGCCGCCACCCCCGGCACCACCGCACCCAGATACCCCAGTAGTTGCGGCACCGCGGCCAGTAATTCGTCCCGGTCGGCCTCCGTGCGGGCGGCCGCGACCAGGTAATTCCAAGCGGCCAGCGCGGCCCGGTGATACACCGCCAGCACGGTATCGAGCGAAACCCCTTCGCGCGCACGGCGGACCGCCACCTCGATCATGGCCTCCAGATCCTCCGGCCGCGGCTCCCGGCCCTCCGCCAGCAGCCGCAAGAACAACCGCAGATTGTCCTCCGCGCGCCGCACCACATCTTGTTCGACACCGCCGTACGGCAATTGCTGATACTCCGGGGCGACGCTGAGCACGGCCGCCACCATCTCGCGCGCCACCTCGTTCACGTGCGCACCGAGAAACTCGGCCAACGGTGAGGTCTGATCCCCTGCTGCGGTACTCACCCCACACATTGTGGCCGCGAACGAATCCGCCTGCACGACAGCCGTTCACCGCAGGACCGTACGGTCTCACCGAGGCCCGGGTTTGTCACCCGAACAAACAGCTTCGGCGGCGCGCCGGGCAACCCACCTCTTCCGAACCCCTTCCCCGTCATTCCGGCACGACCGACCCCGTCATTCCGGCACGACCGACCCCGTCATTCCGGCGTGCTTTTGGCCGGAATCCACACGGTTCGATGGGTCAACGCGCTGTGTGGATCCCGGCGGAGAGCATGCCGGGATGACGAAGGCTGAGGCAGGCCGGGACGACGGAAGCTGGAGGCCGGCCGGGATGACGGAGAAGCCATGGTGCCGGATGACGAAAAACGGTGGCGCCACGGCTTTCTGCCGCAGCACCACCGCTGGTTCAGATGCCGACCGGTCAGTCGGCGTGACCCTCAGAGCTTGACGACCGAAGTGAGCGGGTAGTCGCCCTGGCGGTCGCGGCCGCCGAGGAAGCCGAGTTCGAGCACGACGGCGGCCGCTACCACTTCCGCGCCCGCGGCCTTGAAGAGTTCGGCCGCGGCGGCGAGGGTACCGCCGGTGGCGAGGACGTCGTCCAGGAGCAGCACGCGGCGGCCCTTCAGGTCGATGCCGTCGGCGGGGATTTCGAGTGCGGCGGAACCGTATTCGAGGGTGTATTCGCGGGAGATCACCGGCGGGGGCAGCTTGCCGGCCTTGCGGACGGCGATGACGCCGGTGCCGAGGATGGCGGCCACGCCCGCGCCGAGCAGGAAGCCGCGCGCGTCCACGCCGGCCACCAGGTCGGCGTCGGGGGCGCAGGCCGCGAAGCAGTCCAGCACCGCGCGGAAGCCCTCGGCATCGGCGAAGACCGGGGTCAGGTCGGCGAAACGCACTCCCGGGGTCGGGAAGTCGTCGTGCCAGCGGGTCAGGCGTTCGACCGCCTCAGCGGCCCGCTGCGTCCGCTGCCCGGCGGTCTCGGCCGAGTCCACCAATTCGTGCTTGCTCATCTCCACCCACTCCTCGTCACCACGCCACCGCGGTCCTTTACCGCTCCAGTACCCAGCGATCCATATTCCAGCCCGCACCCGCCCGGGTGGGGCTGGTGACGCCGTTCTTCAAACCGTCACCGAACGCGATGGTGCGCGGTTCGGCGAACAGCGGGACGGACGGCATCTCGCTCCACAGCAGGTTCTCCTGCTCGGTCAGCAGATTCAGCGTCGTGCCCGAGTCCTGCTCGGCCGCAAGCTGATCAGCGATGGCATCGTAGCGGCCATTACCGAAGCGACCGAAATTCAGACCCTGCCCGGTGCGCAGTGCGGCGGTCGCCTCGTTACCGGTCAGCGAACCCGACGGACCCGGCATGGACGCGGTGGCGGCCAGCACGGCGTCCACTTTGCCCTCGGTGAGCTGCGACGCCGTGAAATCGGGCGCGCCCGCGTCGACCACGGTGATGCCGGCGGCCTTGCAGGATTCGGTGATCATCGCCACGGTCTGCGCCCGGCGTTCATCGGGCTGCACATAGCCGATGCGCACGGTCTGGCCCTTGAGCCCGGCGGACTGCGCGGCCTGGCTCGCCGCGCCCGCGTCGCCCTTGTAGCGGTCGGCGGCGCCGGTGGAGGCCGGGTAGTAGATCGAATCCTGCTGCTGGGTGCGCGAGTTCATCGGTCCCGAGCCGAGGCCGGACTTGACCGTGTAGCCGGGATGGCCGAGCTTGTCGAAGAGCGCCTGCCGCGGCACACACGAGGCGAAGGCACGGCGGGCCTCGACGGAACCGAAGACTCCGCCGGTGGCCAGCACCAGCTGTTCGGTGCCGCGCGCGGGCTGGTTCTCCTTGGAGAACCCGCCCAGACCGATATCGCCGAAGGATCCCGCGCCGATGTCGACCACGCCCACCGATTTGGATCCGATCTTGGATTTCAGGTCGAAGTTCTTGGGCCACACCACGATTCGCGGAGTCTTGGCGGCATTGCCCCACCAGCGCTCGTTCTTCACCAGCACCAGGCCGTCCTTGTCGGAGAACGACTCGATGCGATACGGACCCGAGGAGGGCAGCACCGTCAGATCCAGTTTGCCGGGGGTCAGCTTCCAGCCGTTGTTCCAGAACTCGGCGATCTTCTCCACCGTGGCCTGATCGCCGGATTGTAAGGGCGCCACCACATTCGGCACCTTCACCGCGGTCGCGATGACATGCGCGGGCATCAGTTCGGCGGCGGTGAACAGCGTCTTCCAATTGGTGTACTTGCGGCCCGGCCGGAACACCACGGTGGCGTCCTTTGAGCCGGGCTGGCAGTCCACCCGCTCGATATCGCTGTACCCGGAGGTGCCGGCGGCATCGAACATGGGCACCGGCCCACCCGGACCCGCCTTGGTGAAACGGCCGCTGCGCGCGGCCCAGGTCAGCACCATGTCGTCGCAGGCGGTGGGCGCGCCGTCGGAGTACACCCCGTCCGGGTTCATCCGGTACTGGATGGTCTGCGCCTCGCCCGGCACTTCCTTGGCGGTCCCGGTATCGGTGTCGGCGATCGGCTGACCATCGGGCCCGGTGTAGAAGAACCCGGTCAGCACCCGCGAGAATACCGCCGCCGCACCGCCGTTGGCGCCGAGCGTGCTGCCGCCGTTGTAGCTGGCGACCACCGCGTCCACGCCGTAGCCGATGGAGGGCACCTGGTTCTTGCCCGCGCACGAGGTCAGCGCCCCGGCCGCGAGCACACCGGCGAGCAGCGCGGTCACGCCGCGCCGCGCCGTCACCATCCCATCGCCCCGCGGCCCGCGGTCACCACACCGCCGCGCCGCAAGGTGAATCCGCCGTCCCAGGATCGTCGTCTGCCCGGCCGGGTGGCCGCTTCGCGGGTGCCGACCTCGCGGCCGGGACCGCGCCCGCCGCGCCCGTGCGCGGCTTCGGCCCGTGCCTCGGCGGTTTCCCGCAGTTCGGCGTCGTACTCGTCGATGACCGCGTCCATCCGGTCGATCATCGAATCGAGCCGCTCGCGCGCCGATTCGGTACGGCCGGCGGAATCCGCCTGTGGCGCGGTGGTTTCCGCGCCGGCGTCCCGTTCCGGCTCAGGGGTGGGCGGCTCGCCGCCGGTCCCGATCCGGCGATCCGCCGAATCGTCCGGTGCGGCAGTGTCTTCCGTTTCTAGGCGCACTTCGATGTCCCTGCTGTCCGGCGCATCCACTGTTCGGTTCATTGGCGAGCCCCCTGCTTACCTTTTCAGTGCCTTCTCTTGGTTCGTTTCCCGCTCGGCCGCGCGCCGGGGCGCGGAGCCTCACCGGTGCGTGCCCGTCCGGGCGCCGCGGCCGCCAGCTGACGTCCGGCCGCACCCGCGCGCTGGGCCGCCGCCGCACCGACGCGGGCATTACCGGCGTTGGCGCGCTTGGCCAGCACCTTGCGGGTGTGCGCGGCCACCGGTCCCCAGCGTTCCTTGATCGACACCAGCAGCGGCGTGGCGAAGAAGATCGAGGAGTAGGTGCCGACCAGCAGACCCACCAGCTGCACCAGCGCCAGGTCCTTGAGGGTGCCGACGCCCAGCATCCAGACCGCGATGACCAGCAGGCCGATCACCGGCAGCATGCCGATGAGCGAGGTGTTGATCGAGCGCATGAAGGTCTGGTTCAACGCCAGGTTGGCCTGCTCGGCGTAGGTGCGCCGGGTGACGTGCAGGATGCCGTGGGTGTTCTCCTCGACCTTGTCGAACACGATGACCGAGTCGTAGAGCGAGAAGCCCAGAATGGTCAGCATGCCGATCACGGTCGCGGGGGTGACCTCGAAGCCGACCAGCGAATACACGCCGGCGGTGACCGCGAGGTCGAAGCCGAGCGCCGCCAGCGCGGCCAGCGCCATATCGCGTTCGTAGCGAATGGTGATGTAGAGCGCGACCACGACCAGGAACGCCAGCAGCGCCCAGAGCGCCTTCTCGGTGATCTGGCTGCCCCAGGTCTCGCTCACATCGGAGAAGCTGATCGCCGCGGCGGACGGGTTGCCGTTCTTGTCCTTCGGGTGGAAGGCCTCGAACAGCGCCGACTGCAACTTGGCGACCTGCGCCTGGTCCAGGGCCTCGGAGCGGATCAGGATGGTCGAATTACCGCCCACGCCAACGGTTTGCACCGACACCGGGTCGACGCCCAGGGCCGAGTGGTAGACCTGCTCGGTCTTGGAGGTGCTGGCGCCCTCGGCGGGGAACTGGATCCGCGAGCCGCCCTCGAAGTCGATGCCGAAGGTGAACCCGCGCACGATCATGCTGACGATGGCGATCGCCACGATCACACCGGTGATGGCGTACCACCGCTTGCGGTTGCCGATCACGTCCAGCGCGCCGGTACCGGTGTAGAGCCGGTAGAAGAAGCTGTGCTTGGGCAGGTTCCGCTCGGCCTCGAGCGAAAGCTCCTGCGGCTCTTCGTCGATACGTTCGGTCATCTCGTTCACGCCTTCCCCGCCATGGCTCCGGCCGCGGCCTTGCGTTCGCGCGCCAGCTGCTGGATCGCGCCCAGGCCGTTGACGGACGGCTTCTGCCAGAAGTTCGTCCGCGAGGCCAGCAGCACCAGCGGATAGGTCACCAGGAACACCACCACCACGTCGAGAATGGTGGTCAAGCCGAGGGTGAAGGCGAAGCCCTTCACCTGGCCGACCGCCAGCGCGTACAGGATCGCGGCGGCGATGAAGCTGACCGCGTTACCCGACAGGATCGTCTTGCGCGCGCGAGTCCAGCCGCGCGGCACCGCGGATCGGAAGCTGCGGCCCTCGCGCATCTCGTCCTTGATGCGTTCGAAGAACACCACGAACGAGTCGGCGGTGGTACCGATACCGATGATCAGACCCGCGATACCGGCCAGGTCGAGGGTGAAGTTCACCCAGCGACCCAGCAGCACCATCAAGCCATATACCGCAATACCCGATGCGACCAGGGAGAAACCGGTGATCAGGCCCAGCATGCGGTAGTAGAGCAGGCAGTACAGCAGCACGATGACCAGTGCCACCGCACCCGCGATCAGGCCCGCCTTCAGCGAGGACAGGCCCAGGGTCGCCGAGACCGTCTCGGCTTCGGAGGTGGTGAACGACAGCGGCAGCGCGCCGTACTTCAGGGTGTTGGCCAGTTCGGTGGCCGAGCTCTTGTTGAACGAGCCGGAGATCTCGGTGCTGCCGCCGTACTGTCCGCCGGACTGCACCTGCGGGGCGCTGAAGACCTGCGAGTCGAGCACGAAGGCCAGCTGCTTCTGGAGGTATTCGGTGGTCAGCTTGCCCCAGGTGTCGGCGCCGCCGGATTTGAACGACACATTGACCACCCAGCGCGACCCCTTCTGGTCGAAGCTGGCCGAGGCGTCCTTGATCTCCTGGCCGTCGAGCCGGCTCTTGTCGAGCAGGTAGACGGTGGTGTGATCCTGCGAGCAGGTCACCAGCGGCAGGTTCGGGTCGTCGTTGCCCGCGAGCGGATCGACCTTGGCGCAGTCCATGGTGAGCATGGCGGTCTGCTGGATGGTCTGATCGCTGCTCTGCCGCAGCGCCTTCGCCGCGGCGATCTCCTTCTGCGCCTGCTGTTCCGGGGTGTCCGCGCTCGGGGTCGGCGACGGATTCTGCGCCGGGAACACGCGGTTCTGTGCGGCCGGGGCCTCACTGGTCGGCGCGGCGGGCGCGGTCGTGGTCGGCTCGGCACTGTCGGTCGGCACCGCCGGGGTCGTGGTCGGCGCGACGCCGCCCGGCTGCTGCGGCTGCTGCCCGCCCTGCTTCTGCGCCGGGATGGTCTGCAATACCGGGCGCACGAAGAGCTTGGCGGTGGTGGCCAGCGTGCGGGCCTGCCCGCCGTCGTCACCCGGCACGGTGATCACCAGATTGTCGCCGTCGATGGCGACCTCGGAGCCGGAGACACCGAGCCCGTTGACGCGCTGCTCGATGATGTCCTGGGCCTTGCGCAGGCTGTCCTGGCTGGGCTTGCCGCCGTCGGGCGTGCGCGGCGTCAGCGTGACGCGGGTGCCGCCCTGTAGGTCGATGCCGAGTTTCGGGGTCGCCGATCGATCGCCGGTGAAGAACACCAGCGCGTAGATCGCGGCCACCAGCACGGCGAATACACCGAGCAGGCGCAACGGGTGCGCCGATCCCTGGGAAGGTGGCACTGTTTCGTATCTCCTAGGCGGAATGTGGTTGCAGCGGGCACACACCAACGCGCCGCCGGTCACCGGATCGCGGTGGCCCGACGGCGCGGGAAGGTGTCAGTCCTTGGTGAGCTTCGGGGCGTCTTCGACGGTCTCGGTGACCGTGTCGGCCGGGGCCGCGTCGACGGCTTCGTCCGTCGCATCCTCGATCTCGGTGGTCTCGTCGTTGCGGATCTCGAGGATCGCGCGACGCTCCCAGGTGGTGACGACGTCTTCGGCGATCTCCAGATCGACGGTGGAGTCGTCCAGCTCGGTGATGGTGCCGAGCATGCCCGAAGTGGTGACGACCCGGTCGCCGACCTTCAGGTTGTCGCGCATCTCGGTCACCTTCGCCATCTCCCGCTTCTGTCGGCGAACGCCGAGGAACATCGGGATGAGCAGAGCAACCAGCAGCAGCGGCAGCAGAAGGTCCATCGTCGAAGTCAACCCCTAATCAGTGGTCGGTCAGGTCGTATCCCTGACAGTCTGCCAGCTGAAGCTGAGATCCGGCGCGTCGAGGTATGCAGAGCAAGTTCGGTCAAGCGTGGCGGCGTCCGCGCAGGCCAGAATTGTCCGGTGCGCATGGGACGAGATCGGCTCCGGGAGCTGCTGGACGCGGTACTGGCGGAGGACAATTCGACGCTCGGCGAAATGGCGTCCGACGCCTACGCCTCGCCCTTTCACTTCTCGCGGCAATTCAGCCGCGGGACCGGGGAATCACCGGTCGCGCTGAAACGGCGGGTGCTGCTGGAGCGGGCGGCGTGGGAATTGAGTCGCGGCGAGAGCGTCACCGAGGTGGCGTTCGCGGCGGGCTACGAGTCGGTCGAGGGGTTCAGCCGGGCCTATTCGCGGGCTTACGGGCATCCGCCCAGCAATACCGGCAGCGAACCGGCGTCGCGCTGGCTGGCGTCGGCCAATGGCATTCACTTTCATCCGCCGATGTCGCTGTGGGTGGAGAGCGCACCGAAAGGACGGGCGGAGATGGATCCGACGGCGGTCATGCTGCATCACGATCTCGCGGATGCGCGGGAGCTGCTGGAGCTGGCGGGCGAGCTGAGCCCGGAGGCGTATCGGCGGGTGCGCTCGCCGGGGACGGCGGTGCTGCCGTGGGACGGGGAGGACGGGTCGATCGCGAGTGTGCTGTCGAACCTGATCTGGGCCAAGGAGATCTGGCTGGCCGCGATCGACGGGACCGATACGCCCGAGCGCGGCGGGGACGAGGCGGGTGAGCTGGCGGCGCGGCTGGAAGTGCTGGCGCCGCGCTGGCTGGCGACCGTGCGCGAGATCGATCGGCGTGGCGGCTGGAACGACACGCTCATCGACGCGCTGTGCGAACCGCCGGAGAGTTTCGTGCTGGGCAGCGTGATCGCGCACGTGCTGACCTATGCGGCACATCGGCGGTTGCTGGCGCGGCAGTGGCTGAACAGTGAATTACCGGACAGGACAAAGGAACTCGGCCACGGCGATCCGATCGCCTGGCTACGGAAGAGAGGCTGAGATGACCCGCACCACCTATTACACCGCCAGCAGTCTGGACGGCTTCATCGCCGATGAGAAGCATTCCCTGGACTGGCTGCTCACCCGGGACGCGGACGGCGACGGGCCGATGGGATACAACCCGTTCATCGCCGGGATCGGGGCGATCGTGATGGGCTCCAACACCTATCAGTGGCTGCTGGACCACGATCCCGAGGCGTGGCCGTACGAGATGCCCGCCTGGGTGGTGACGCATCGGGAGTTCCCGGCGCGGCCGGGCAAGGATATCCGGTTCACCAGCACGCCCATTCCCGAACTGCACGCGGAAATGGCGGCCGCCGCCGGGGACAAGAACCTCTGGGTGGTCGGCGGTGGAGATCTCGCCGGGCAATTCGCCGATCACGGACTGCTCGACGAGATCATCATCTCCTATGCGCCCGTCACGCTGGGCGCGGGCGCACCGGTACTCCCCCGGCGGCTCGAGCTGAAACCGCTCGAGCTCGCCATGAACGGTGAATTGGCCTGTGCGCGTTACGCGGTCGCGCGCGCCTGACCTCTCGCGCATGATCCTGGGCCGGGCTTACCAGCCCGGCCCAGGATCTTGCTTTTCAGGCCGACTTGGCGCCGTACTCGTAATCGTCCAGCGGGAAGTTCGCGGCTTCCCGGTGGGCGTTGACGGTGCTGGTCGGCCGCAGCAGGGCTGCTTCACCGTGCTGGTTGAAGTAGTAGCTGCGGGCCGTCGAGCACTGGCCGCCGTAGAAGACGGACGAATCGAGCTTTCCGGTGACGCGGTCGAGGAATTCGGTATTGGCCTTTTCGCTGACCTCGAAAACCTTTTCACCGCGACGGAACATCTCGCCGAAGAGCCGGCCCATATGCTTCATCTGGGCTTCGATGGTGGTGAAGTAGGACAGGCCGCTGTAGGAGTACGGGCTGTTGAGGCACACGAAGTTCGGGAACTTCGGCACGGTGATGCCCTCGTATGCCTGGAAGCGGTTGTCGCGCCAGAACTTTCCGAGATTGCGCCCCTCACGGCCGATGATCTCGATGGCCGGGAAGTTCACATCCCACAGGTTGAAGCCAGTCGCCAGGATCAGCGTATCGATCTCGGTCTTGTGCCCGTCGGCGGTGACGATGCCGTCCGCCTCGATGTGATCGATGGAGTTGGTCTCCAAGCGCACATGCGGCTGGTTGAAAGTCTTGAAATAGGTATTGGAGAAGGTGGGCCGCTTGCACCCGAAGTCGTAGTCCGGGGTGAGCTGCTTGCGGGTTTCCTTGTCCTTCACTTGATTCCGCAGATGCGCCTTGGCGAGGATCGCGGCCGCCTTGTTGAGCGGCTTGGCCTGCTTGAAGTGCAGCACCCCGACCACCATCAGGGCCTCCAGCATGGCGGTGTTGGCCAGGCGAGCGGCCTTCTGCGTCACCGGAACTCGCTCGAAGAGCTTCTGCACCGACGGCGGGATGGGCGCGTCGACCTTGGGCACCACCCAGATCGGGGTGCGCTGGAAAACGGTGAGCGCCTGCGCCTGCTTGGCCACCTCGGGGATCAGCTGCACGGCGGTCGCGCCGGTGCCGATGATCGCCGCCTTGCGCCCGGTGAGATCGAAATCGTCCTCCCACGCGGTGGTGTGGATGATCTTGCCCGCGAAGGTGTCGATACCCGGGAACGGCGGGGTGTAGGGCTGGGACAGGAACCCGGTGGCCGCCATCAGGTAACGCGCCGTGAGGGATTCACCGCCCTCGATCGCCACCACCCACAGCTGCTGCTCCTCGTCCCAGCGCGCGCCGCCCACCGTGGTGTCGAAGCGCATGCGCCGGCGCAGGTCGTACTTGTCGGCCACGTGCTCGGCGTACTTCTTGAGCTCCGCGCCCGGCGCGAACAGGCGCGTCCAATGCGGGTTGGGCTCGAAAGAATAGGAATAGGTGACCGAGGCGATGTCCACGGCCAGGCCCGGGTAGTGGTTCACGTGCCAGGTGCCGCCGAGATCGTTCTCGCGCTCCAGGATCACGAAATTGCTCAGGCCGAGCCGATCCAGCTCGATGCCCGCTCCCATACCGCCGAAACCGGCCCCGACCACGATGGCGTCGAACTGAGGTGCCACGCCGAACCTCCTGCAAATGATTCATCTGTCACGGAATGACATCTCATTCCGTTTGTGAACACCGTATCATCGCACCTGTGACGAAGCCATCCTCGAGAATCGAACGCCGTAAGGCCGAGCTCCGCCAGGAGATCATCGATACCGCGTTCGCCTGTTTCGCCGAGAAGGGCTATCACGCCACCGGCATCGCCGATATCGCCGGTGAGCTGGGGATCGGGCACGGGACCTTCTATCGGTACTTCACCAACAAGCGCGACATCATCGACCATGTGATCGACGATCTGGCCGCACGGATCATCGAGGCGCTGGGGACCGAGAACGCGCCGGACGCGGCGGAGTCGTTGCAGGAGTACCGGGAGCAGCTGAACCGTATCGGCGATGCGCTCAACCGCATCTTCCTCGAGGACCGGCGGGTGGCGCAGCTGCTGTTCTTCCAGGCCACCGGTATCGACGCCGAGCTCACTGCGCGGTTGTACGGGCTGCTCGACACCGCGGACGCGCTCACCGCCGGATATCTCGAACACGGCGTCGAGCACGGATACCTGCGCGAGGATCTGGACGCCACCTACACCGCGAAGGCGGTGACCGGGATGCTGCTGGCCGCCATCTTGCATGGGTTGCGAGACCCCAGCCCCGAGGCGATCGCGGGGCTCACGCAGGCCATTCGCCGCCTGCTGATCGACGGTGTTCGCAAGGATTGATGCGAAACGGTCGTATCCGCAAGGGGCGGTAGCGATTCGGACATGCAGCCAGTGGCACACTGACCGGCGTGACCCCCGAAGACGTTCGCCGCAAGAGGTTCGGCACCGCGCCGATCGGGCGCCACTCCTATAACTCGGTGCAGGTCAACGCGTTCTGCGCGCGGATCGCCGACACCCTCACCGGCCGCGATCACCTCACCGCGGCCGAAATTCGCCTGGTCGAGTTCGATGCTCCCCCGCGCGGGCAGATGGGCTACGACAGCGAACAGGTGGATGACTTCCTCGATCAGGTCTGCGTGGATCTGGAGTTCCTGCGCGGCGGTCGTTCCCGCCTGCCGATCGGGCGCGAATCGGATCCGCTCACCCCGGACGATGTTCTGCGCCTCCAGTTCTCCGCGCCCCCGTTCGGGCTACGCGGCTATATCGCCGAAGAGGTGGGCGCTTTCCTGGTCCGCCTCGCGGCCACCCTCGCCCACCACGGCCCCAACGGCCTCACCGCCGCAGACGTCCGCGAGACCACCTTCCATCTGGCCGCCCCCGGCCTGCCCGCCTACCACCCCGACGAGGTCGACGCCTTCCTCGACCTCGTCGCCCGGCAGCTCGAGCATTCCCGGGACGGCCATTTCGCCTAACCGTGGCGCAGCGCGGCCGCGAACCAGCGGAACGCGGGCCCGAGCTCCGGCATGGGCGGCCAGCCGTTGATGGTGGCCACCAGTCGCCAATACCGTTCCACCCGTGGATCATCGGCGACCTCGAGCCGCTCCAGAATCCACGCTCGCAACCCGGCGTCATCGGCCCGGCCGAAGGTCTCGGCATACAGCGCGGTCAATTCGCCGACGATCGCCGCCGCCTGCGCCGAATCCGGCGCAACCCCTTCGGTCAGCGCCCGGCCGGTCGCGTCCCGCACCGCCTCGGTCAGCTCGTGATGCAACCCGGTGTCATCGCCGGCCGCCCGCTCCTTGGCCTGATACTCCGCCATCCGCCGTACCGCCGCCCGGAAGTCGCCGTCCCCCACCAACTCCGACAATTCCAGCCAGGCCTCCACCTGCTCCGGCGCGGGATCCTCCGGCAACTCCGGCATGGTGGACCGGATCAACTCCAGCACCGCCGGATTCCCCGCCACCCGCCCGAACGTGTCCTCCACGAAATCCACGATGAGCCGCTGCCGCTCCGCATCGCTCATCCGAACCAGCTTGTGCATGTAATCCATCTCCTCAGGGTCGGAACCCCGCCGCGCAACCGCCCGCAACACCGCCCGCCGCAGTCTCAGCACCCGAACCTGCACCTCCAGCGCATCGGCATGAGCGGCAGCGACCTCCCCCAAGGTCCGCTCCCGCCCCAAAACCTGACGCACCGTGGCCAGATCCACGTCCAATTCCCGCAACGTCCGCACCAGCTCGAGCCGAGCCAGCGCCTCCGTGTCGTAAAGCCGATACCCACCGGGGCTGTACGTGGTCGCCGGCACGATCCCCTTATCCGCATAGAACCGAATCGTCTTGACCGTCAACCCGGTCCGCTCGGCCAATGCCCCGATAGTGAAGAGCGCGTCGTCGTCCATACCCCTACCCTCATCCCTCCCCTTGGTGGAGACGCAAGCCCGTAACATCGAATGGCGCCGGATCCGTCCGTACCGGAATACCAGAATCCCGGTCTACCTGCTGATAGACCGGGATGCCGAGAGCTGCGGGCCGAGGGTCAGCCTTGGGGTCCGAGGCGCTTTGCGGGGTCGATGAATTCGTTGGTGATCAGGTCGGCGGCGGTGAGGCCGTCAGGCACCTGCTGACCCTTGGCGCGGAGGATGGGGGTGACGGCGGCGATCACGCGGTCCACGCGGGCGGGGTCGAAGTTGCCGAGGGTGGAGTCGGGGCCGTTGCCGATGATCTTTTCGGCCAGCTGGACTCGGACGGAGTCGGCGTTGCCGGCGGCGGTGATGGGCGGGCCGTCGGGGATGGTCTGGGAGATTTTGAGAAGGGCCTGGTTGGTGGGGTCGGGGTTGGTGGCGTAGTCGATTTCGGCTTGCTGGAGCAGGGGGACGAGTTTCTTCAGGCAGGGGGTGAGGGAGGGAAGGTCACCGGTGCGGACGGACCAGGCGTGCGGGTAGATCTCGTAGCCGGATTGGTGGACCAGCAGGTGGGCGGTGGGTTTCTGCCAGCCTTTGACGTCGTGTTCCCAGCGGTAGGGTTCGTTGGAGACGTAGCCCTGCTGCATGACGCGGCCGTGTTCGGCGACGAAGCGGGCGGGGGTGCCGTCGTAGGAGGCGTCGGCCTGGTCCTTCTTCACGTAGCCGTTGGCTACCAGATAGTCCATGTAGACCTTGCCCTCGGAGTAGAGGATCGGGGCCCCGCTGGCCGGGATGTCCTGCCAGGACTTGATATTCGGGTAGGTGGCCGGATCCCACATGACGATCTGGGGGTTGATGTCGAGGGAGGCGAAGACGCCGGTGAGCGGGAACTTCGCTTTGGCGCGTACCTGCTCGTCGGTGGGAACCATTCCCAGGGTGATGGAGGTGTCCTGATACATCTGGGCGGGGACAGGCTGACCACCGAGGAACGGACCGCCAAGGCGCACTTCGACATTCACGCCGGTGTCGCCGAGCGGGCCGGTGTAGGCGCCCTTCTTGACGTCCACGGTGCCGTTGGGGCCGACCAGCTGGTAGGCGGCGGCGCGCTCGGGGGTGGCGTACCAGTCGGTCTGGATGACGACGGTAGCGGGGCAGACGCCCGCGAGCGCGCCGTTTCCGGTCGGTGCGGGGGTGGTGGACCCACCACCGCAGGCGGTGAGCAGGGTGCTGCCGGCCAGGGCGACGGCGGCGAGGACGCGTTTCTTCACGGGCATTCCTAGTTTTCTTGCGAGGGGTGAAACCGGTGGTGCGGTCAGGCGCGTTTGCCGTGGGCGCGGTCGACGCGGGCGGCGAGGAAATCGAAGAGCCAGAACAGGATCAGGCCGACCAGCGAGGAGAGCAGCAGGGCGGTGAGCAGCTCCTCGGTGGCCAGGCGCTGGCGGTAGACGTCGATCATGCGGCCGATGCCGGGCTCGCCCTGACGGAAGAAGAAGTCGGCGACGATGGAGCCGATCACCGCCATCCCGCCGGAGATCTTGAACCCGGAGATCATGGCCGGCAGTGCCGCGGGGAGCTGGAGTTTCAGCAGCCGCTGCCACCGGTTCGCCTTGTGCAGCGTGAACAGGTCGTGCTCGGCGGGCTGCACCGATTTCAGGCCGAACAGGGTATTGGTGATGATCGGGAACAGCGACACCATGACGCAGACGATGACCCGGCTGCCGAATTCGTAGCCGAACCAGAAGCCGAAGAGCGGCACCACCGCCAGCACCGGGATGGTTTGCAGCACAACGGCATACGGGTAGAGCGAGTATTCGGCCCAGCGCGCCTGGCTCATGATCACCGCGAAGGCGACGCCCAGCGCCATGGCGATGGCCAGGCCGGTGAGCGCGATCTGCACGGTGGAGCCGAGCGCGGTCAGGATCTCGGCGCGGGTGGCGGCGTCGAGGAGGCCCTTGGACAGCACCGATTCCGGTGGGGGCAGCAGGAATCGCGATTCGGCGGGGATGACGACATGGCTGGCGACCGTCCAGGCGATCATGACGAACACGAAGACCGCGATGGGCGCGAACACCCGGACGGGGCTGATCGCGAAGGGCCAGTGCGGGATTCGCCGCGGCCGCCGGGGCGCTGCCGAGCCGCCGCCCGCCGCCGATGGGACCCTCTCAGCCCGAGCGGCTTCGGGGGTTCCCGTCCGATCCGATACCGCTGCCATGTCCACGGTGGTCATGCCGCCCGCCCTTCCGTCATCGGCATTCCTTGCTCGGCCGCGTGCAACGCCGCCGACACCCGCGCCGCGATCTCCCCGAACTCGGGCGTGTAGCGCAGCTCGGGCGTGCGCGGAAACTCCAGCGGCACCGCGATATCCGCCGCTACCCGCCCCGGCCGCCCGGTCAGCACCACCACCCGGGTGGACATGAACACCGCCTCGGCCACCGAATGGGTGACGAACACCCCGGTGAACCCGGACCGGTGATACAACCCGCCCACCTCTTCGTTCAACCGCTGCCGGGTGATCTCGTCGAGCGCCCCGAAGGGTTCGTCGAACAGGAACAGTTCGGGCGACCCGGTGAGGGCGCGGGCGATGGAGGCGCGCATCCGCATCCCGCCGGAAAGCTGTGCGGGCTTGTGGTTCTCGAATCCGGTCAAGCCCACCCGCGCCAGCGCCGCCTGGGCGTCCGCGCGCCGGGTGGCCTTGTCCACGCCCGCCAGTTCGGCGGGCAGCTCCACATTGCGGAGCACGCTGCGCCACGGCAGCAGCGTCGCCTCCTGGAAGACGTAGCCGATCTTGCCGGTGGCGGCCCGCACCGTGCCCGCGGTGGGTTCCTCGAAGCCGGCGGCCAGCCGCAGCAGCGTCGATTTACCGCAGCCGGAGGGCCCGACCAGGGAGACGAATTCCCCTGCGCCGATGGCGATATCGATGCTGTCGAGGGCGTGGGTGCCGTTCTCGAAGGTCAGCGACAGCTGCTGAAAGGCCAGGGCCGGACCGTCGTATACATTGCCGTCGGCGGCGTCCGTATCTTCGGTCCGGCCCTGGCCGGTGTGGCGGTCTGAAGCGGTGGTGCTCATACCTCACAGTTCTATCGGCGGATCGTTGCCGTTCGCGGTCCGCACGATTACACCCCTGTTTCGTATACGATCAAGCGGCAGTGAGGGATCCGTCGCGGGCCACGATCCGCCCGCGCTTCATCACCAGCGTGCGCACGGGCACCGAGACCACGGCCGCGGCGGGGGTTTCCGCGTGCACGGTGAACAGATCCGCCGCCGATCCCACACCGAGCCCGTACGCGTCGAGCCCGAGAACCTTTGCCCCGCCGTGGGTTCCGGCGGCGAGCGCGAGTTCGATCTCCGGGTCGGCGACCAGGCGGTCCCGGAAGGCGACGGTCATGACCCGGCGCAGCATGTCGCCGTCACCGTAGGGCGTCCACAGATCCCGGATGCCGTCATTGCCCAGCGCCAGCGTCGCCCCCGCCTCGTGCATGGTGCGCACGGGTACGACGGGGGCGCCGCCGACCGCGCAGGTGACCATCGAAACACCGGCCTCGGCAAGGTCTTCCGCGATCCGCCGCTGCTCGGTCTCGGCGAGCTCACCCATGGCGTAGGCGTGGCTGATGGTGACCCGGCCGGCCAGCCCGGTGGCCCGGGTGCGTTCGATGATCAGGTCGTATTGCCAGGCCCCGAGCGCACCGCGGTCGTGCAGGTGGATGTCGATACCCGCCCCGTACTTCTCGGCGAGACCGAAGAGCAGGTCCAGCTGGCCGGTCGGATCGTTGTCGTAGCCCGCCGGATCCAGGCCGCCGATCACCTCGACGCCGTCGGCGAGCGCGGCTTCCAGGAGTTTCCCGGTGCCCGGCCGGTTCATCAACCCGCCCTGCGGGAACGCGACCAATTGCACGTCCACGCGATCGCGATGCCGTTCGGCCGCGGCCCGCACCGCCGCCACGCCGCGCAGCCCCACCTCGGGATCGATATCGATATGACTGCGCACATGCGCGGTGCCACCGGCGACCATGGCCGCCAGCAGGTTCGACGCGTAGTCGGCGCTGGGCAGTCCGAGCTCGTCCCGCCGCCCTTCACCATTGGCGATCCGCCCCGCGAGGGTGCGCCCGCCGGTGTTCGGCACCCACGGTCCGCCGTACATGGTCTTGTCCAGGTGGCAGTGGGTGTCGACCAGGCCCGGAAGCACCAGCGCGCCACCCAGATCGATGGTTTCGGCAGCGGTGCCGGCGAGGTGCGGTCCGACCGCGGCGATCCGCCCGTCCCGGATCAGGATGTCGGCGGTCGTCACCGGCTGACCGGGTGTCCAGGGCCGGCCGCCACGCAACAGAAGATCGTTCACAAGTTTGCCTTTCGCGGAGAATCGGTGAATTCGTATGACCCGAGGGCATCCCGGGTGAGCTAGGTCAGCAACATGGCGGTACCGGCTCCGACGCCGAAGACGATCACCACCGCCCGGAACGCGCCGGGCCGCAGCCGATCCGACACTTTGGCCCCGGCGACCCCGCCGAGCAGGCAGGCGGGGGCGAGTACCAGCACGGCCGCCCACTGCACCGGCCCGAACAGTGCCACCGCGATCATGGCGGTCGTCGAAACCGTCAGGGTGAGCACGCTTTTCAACCCGTTGAGCAGGTTGACCGAGGCGTCCAGGCCGAGCGCCAGCGCGGTGAGCAGCACGATTCCCATGCCGCCGTTGAAGTACGCGCCGTACATCGCGCCCAGGAACACCCCGAGGAACAGCAGGGTCCGCGAATCGCCGCGGCGGGCGGCCAGCCGTTTCGACAGCACCGGTTGCGCGGCGAACAGGGCGGTCGCCGACAGGATGAGGTAGGGCACGAGCGCGGCGAACACCTCGGTCGGTGCGGCCAGCAGGGCGATGACGCCGCCGGCGGCCCCCGCCACCCCGGTGATCACCAGGCGCGGTACCAGCGCCCGATGTTCGTCGAGCCGTTTCCGCAGCGCCGCCGCGCCGCCGAGGTAGCCCGGCCAGACCGAGACCGAATTGGTGACCGTCGCGGTGACCGGCGGCAAACCGGCGGCCAGCAGTGCGGGAAACGAGAGCAGGCTGCCACCACCGGCGATGGCATTGCAGACGCCCGCCCCGAAACCGGCGACGAGCAAGAGCAGAAGATGCGCGGGATCCATGAAATCCTTCCGGACTGAATTGGGCGCATCGTATACAAACGGCCGCGACCGGGCGACCCGAACGCATTGCCGGTGGTCAGCCGGGCGCGCGACGGAGCACGCAGCCGCCCAACGACTTCCGGCCGGCACGGGTGTGATCGCGCGCACCCGCCGGTCGATTTGCGGTGGTAGCACCGGCGGCCCCACGATGGATCGTATGCAACCCCTCCCCGCTCCGATCCCGGCGAGACCGCGGTGAGCGGCACTATCCGGCGCATGACCCCGCAGCAGCTGTGCCGCGCCATTCGCGACGACATCATCCGGGGTGAGTTCACGCCGGGTCAGCGCCTGACCGAGGAGGCGCTGGCCGAGAGTTACGGCGTCTCCAGGGTTCCGGTGCGTGAGGCGCTGCGCACCCTGGAGGCAGAGGGTTTCGCCTCGTCACGCCCGTATGCCGGGGTGTTCGTGGCGGAGCTGACCGAGGACGAGGCGGCCGATCTGCTGGAGATCCGGGCCCGGCTGGAACCGTTGTGCGCCTCCCGCGCGGCCGTGCGCCGCACCCCCGAACAGCTGGGGCGGCTCAAGGAATTGACCGCGCTCGGCCAGGACGCGGTGCGCTCGGGGCGGCTCGACGAATTGACCCGGCTCAACAGCCGTTTCCACGAGGTACTGGCCGAAGCCTCGGGCAGTACCCTGCTCGCGCAGCTCATCACCCAGTTGAGCTGGAAGATCGCCTGGGTGTACGCGGTGGAGCTGCCGCGCCGGGCCGGTGACTCGTGGCACGAGCACGAGGAGATCTGCGCCGCATTGGAGGCCGGGGATCCGGATCGGGCGGCGGCGGTGGTCGCCGAGCACATCGCGCATGCCGCCTCCGCCTATCGCCGCCGGGACCGCTCGTAACATCGGCGCAGCAATTCCCTTGCCGCAGCGAAACACTCACGTCGTATACAAACGGTGTCGGTGAGTGTTGCGGGAGGCGGAGATGGTGGATCTGGTACTGCGGCGGGCGCGGATCGACGACGAGGCCGCGCCGGTGGATATCGCCGTGCGAGACGGGTCGATCGTCGCCGTCGCGCCCGCGCTGAACGTGACCGGGCTCGCGGAGATCGATTGCGCGGGCCGGGTGGTGATCCCCGGGTTGATCGAATCCCATGTGCACCTGGACAAGGCGCTCCTGGATGCCGAACGCCCCAACCGGGACGGGACGCTCGCCGGGGCGATTTCGGTCACCGCCGAGCTCAAGCGCGGATTCACGGTGGAGTCGATTCGCGACCGCGCCCGCCGGGTGCTGGATATGGCGATCGGCAACGGCACCACCGTGATTCGCGCCCACCCGGATGTGGATCCCATCGTGGGTCTGCGCGGTGTGGAGGCCCTGCTGGAATTGCGGGAGGAGTATCGCGGCCGGATCGATCTTCAGCTGGTCGCCTTTCCGCAGGAGGGGATCATCCAGGCCCCGGGAACCTGGGAGCTGTTGCGCGAGAGCTTGCTTCGCGGCGCGGATGTGCTGGGCGGCTGCTCCTACAATGAACGCGATGTCGCCGACTGCCGCCGCCATATCGACCTGGTCTTCGAGCTGGCCGCCGAATTCGATGTCCCCCTCGACATTCACGCCGATTTCGCCGACGATGCCACCGATCCACGCTTCGCCATGGCGGATTACATCGCCGAGGTCACCGAGCGCACCGGTCGGCAGGGCCGAGTCACCCTCGGCCACATGACATCCCTGGCCGGACGGGACCCGGCGGCGCGGGCGGCGACCCTGGCGCGCCTGGCGGCCGCCGGTATCGCCGTGGTGCCCTTGCCCGCCACCGATATGCATCTGGGCGGCCGCGCCGACACCGCCAATATCCGGCGCGGTATCGCCCCGGTGCGCGAGCTGTGGGCGGCGGGGATCACAACGGCCTTCTCCTCCAACAACATTCGCAACGCCTTCACCCCCTACGGCAATGCGGATCTGCTCGATATCGGCTTGTTCCTGGCCCAGACCTGCCATCTGTCGGGCGCGCAGGATCTGTCCCGGGTGCTGGCCATGGCCACCACCGAGGCCGCGCGCGTGGTCGGTATCGCCGACCACTACGGCATCCGTCCCGGCGCCCGCGCCGACCTGGTCGTGCTCTCCACCCATCGGGTCGCCGACGTGCTGCTGGATCGCCCCGATCGCTGCTATGTGGTGAAGTCGGGCCGCGTCGTCGCCCGCACGGTCCGCTCCCGCGAACTACTGCCAGCCGTACCCGCCTGACCCGACCAGCACCTCCACCGCCCCCGCCAGACCCGGCCAGCACCTCCGCCGCCCCGCGAGCCCCGGCGGGTCCCGCCGCTTCCGCCCGCTATAACCGGGCGGCCGGCTGAGTTCGGCGCGGTTGCGCCGGCGAGCCCCCGACGGCCGCCGCGATGCGCCGGGCAACCCGGATCAGCGCATGGTCCGCGCCGAAAGGCCCGACCACCGACAAGGCTATGGGTGCTTGGGCGGTGCGGGGTAATGGAACGCTCAGCGCGGGCAGCCCCGCGAGCGATGCCAGACAGGTCAGGGTGAGGGTGCGGGTACGACCCGCATCCAGATCCGCCACCGTGGCAATGCGCCGAGGTGGCGGGGTGGCCGTGGCGGGCAACAGCAGGACCCGGCCGGACAGGGCGGCCCGGAGGGAACTCGCGGCCTCGTCGATGATTGTTCGCGCGGCCGTCGCAGCACTCTCGGTGATGGTGGCGGCCACGCTGAAGCGTTGTGCCACTTCCGGTTCCAGCGCCCCCGGGTGCTCGGTGATCCATCGGCCGTGCCCGCGCCAGGCTTCGTGTGCCTGTACGGTCCGGAACGCGGCGAACCAGGCGGCCGGGTCGGTGTCCAGGTCCACGAGTTCCGCGTCCAGCGCCGCGCCCGCGCTCAGCACGGCGTCGGCGATCTCCGGATCGGCCAGCTCGCAGAGTCCCGGATCGATGACGAGTTCCAGCGAATCCGGTTCGCGCGGTTCCGCTTCGGGCATCAAGGCCGCGGCGACCGCTTCCAGGGTTTCCGAGTCCCGGGCCAGCCAGCCGACCGCGTCGAAGGAGGGCGCGAGCGGCAGCAACCCGCGCCGGTCGATCCGGCCGTGCGTGGTGCGGATACCCCACAGCCCCTGATACGCCGCCGGCACCCGGATGGAGCCGGCCGTATCGGTGCCCAGCCCGATGGTCGCCTCCGAACGCGCCACCGCGACGGCCGAACCGCTCGAGGATCCGCCCGGAATCCGGTCGGGCGCAGCGGGATTGACGGGCATCCCGTAGCGGCCGTTGCCCCCGGTGATGCTGTAGGCGAATTCGTCGGTCTGGGCGATCCCGGCGATATCGGCGCCCGCTGCCAGCAGCTCGGCGACCACCGGCGCGTGCCGGGTCTCCACCGCCTCCGGATAGTCACGCACCCCCGCGCCGATGGCGTACCCGGCCACCGCGTACAGGTCTTTGACGGCGACGCTCTGCCCGGACAGCGGCCCGGCCGCCGTGGCCGCCACCAGTGGCGTCCCGTACTCGCGCCACACCGTGCGATCGTCGCCCGGGTTCATTGCAGACGCTCCAGAATCCGCCGGGCCAGCGCGGTCTCGGCACGGTGCGCGAAGTCGGCGGCACGGATCTCCCCGTGCACGCCGCGCACCTGATCCACCGCCTGCGAGATATTGAAATCGCTTGCGGCACTGAGATACAGGTAGGCCTGACGCGGATCGGCGTCGAAGAGCGACACCACCAGCTCCACCGCGTTGCGCACGCACAGTTCGAGGGCCTTGTTCAGATCGGCGTCCAGGCCGGTGGGCAGCACGAACCCGTGCGCGGCGGCGAACGGCCCGACGCTGCGCCCGAGCCCCGCGGTCACCTCGGCGGCCGGAATCACATCGACGGTCAGCCGGGCCCGCAGCGGCGCTTCCAGTGCGGTCAGCGCGACCTCGCCATTGCCTTGCGCGAAGTGCGGGTCGCCGATGTAGAACAGCGCTTCCGGAACCTGTACGGGCAGAAACAGAGTCGCGCCGGGAGTCAATCGGCGGATATCGAGATTGCCGCCGTGCAGTCCCGGCGGCACCGACGACACCCGGGTATCGGTATCGGTCGCGACACCGGTGATGCCCAGGAACGGGGCCAGCGGAAAGGCGGCTCGAAGCGCCTTCCCGGCCTGAATCGGCATGGTGCCGAACCAATTCCCGTCGCGTTGCTCGACAGCGCAGAACTGGCCGTAATTGCCGTCGAATCCGAGCCGGTGCGCCAGCACGCCCCGCGCGTGCCGGGTGGAGACCACCCCGTACGGCGCGCGCATGACCAGATCGTCGATCCGGATGGCCAGCAGGTCCCCCGGGCGCGCTCCGGCCACCGCGATCGGCCCGGTCACGATGTGCGGTCCGGCCAGCGCATCGCGTTTCCGGGTGGCATTGATCTCGATGGCGTCGACCAGCACCTGGTCCGCCGCGACCCCGTGAGATCGGAAGTACGCCAGGGGATCCGAGCCCTGGTCTTCCAGCATCCCCTCGTGGCTGACGGTATCGACCACCACCTGCTGTCCCGGCGCGACCGTCGCGATCGGCACATCCCCGGTACACGGCAACCGCCCCCACAGCACCTTGCCGGGTTCGGCGGGCACGTACAGCGTCTCGCCGCCGATCCCCTCCCCCTGCTGCAAGACCGGAAACGCGGGGGCACTCCCCTGCACGATCGCCGTCACCACTGCACCTCTCCAACCCCGACCGATATTGGTCGGACCATCCGATCTGCCGACCATAAGCGGGGCGGGCCGGTGTGAGCGGCGACGGAAGCGGAAAGTAACGAACGCTTTACCGGCACGAAATAGCTTGCTCCGGAACCGATTTAGAGTGGGGCCGATGACCGCCTCGATTCCCCCGCTCCGCCGCCGCCCGCGTAGCGTCAGCGCGGAGGTGGCGGCCCACCTGGAGGGCCTCATCATCGCCGGTGAGCTGCGCGCCGGTGACCGGCTGCCGCCCGAACGCGAACTCGCCGCCTCGATGAACATCTCCCGTTCCTCGCTGCGGCAGGCCATGTTCGAGCTCGAGTCCAAGAAGCTCATCGAACGCCGGCAGGGCCGGGGCAGCACCGTCACCGAAATCCCGCCGGGCGCAGCCGAATTGGCGGACGGCCTGACCGTCTCCGATGCCGAACTGGGTTATGCCATCGAGTTGCGTGATCTGGTGGAGCCGCGCATCGCGCACTTGGCCGCGGCCCGTTCGGTGGAGTCGAATCTGCTGGCATTGGAAGCAGTCCTGGCGCACCCGGGCGCGCTGCGCTCCCCCGCCGAATCCCTGCGCCTGGATATCGAATTCCATACCCTGCTCGCGCACGCCGCCCAGAATCCACTGCTGGTCACGCTGTGCACCATGACCACCGAATGGACCCGCCACACCCGCACCCTCGCCCATCGCACCCGGTCGGGCCGGCTGGTGTCACTGCACGGCCATCGGCGCATCTACGAGGCGGTCGCACGGCATGACGGTCCGGCGGCGGGGGCGGCCATGGAACAGCATCTGCGAGAGGTGCGCACACACGGAACCCGCGCCGACGGATGAGCAGCTCCTCTTATTCTTGACCGATTGGTCTTGATTTGCGTAGGGTGCGGATATGGCGAGGACGAAGGAGTTCGATCCGGAAACGGTGTTGCAGCGAGCCCTGGAGCTGTTCTGGCAGCGCGGGTTCGAAGCGACGTCGATGGCGGATCTGGTCGAGCACCTGGGGATCGCCAAGGCGAGCATCTACGGGACGTTCGGGAACAAGCAGGAGCTGTACGCGAAGGCGTTGCGGCGATACCTGGAGATCACCGATCCGGCCATCGTGGGTGCGCTGTCACAGCCGGGGCCCGCGCTGCCGGCGGTGAAGTCGCTGATCGAACGGTATGTGAGCGAGGCCGTCGACGATGAGCGGCGACGCGGATGCATGGTGGTCAACAGTGCGGTCGAGCTCGCCGGGCAGGATCCGGATGTGGCGCGGCTGGTGGAATCCAGTTGGGCCCAGCTGGAAGCGGCGTTGACCTCCGCTCTGCTGCGCGCACGAGCCCAGGGGGAATTGGCGGCGGATTCGGATCCACGGGCGCTGGCCCGGTTCCTGCTGGTCTTCTTCCAAGGCGTGCGGGTGCTGGAGCGGGCGCCCGATGCCGGAGCGCGCTTGCGAGACGCGGCGCGGGTGGCGGTTTCGATACTCGGCTGAGCGCGAGCCACATTCGGCTCCGCGTCCTATTTCGCACTAATTCTAGACTGATTGTTCTTGAAAGCGGAGATGTCATGGGTGCGATCACAGCTCCACCGACACGCGAAACCGTCGGGTTCGCGGCGCTGGCGGCGGTGCAGGTGATGACGATCGCCGCGATCACGATGCTGACCGTCGCGCTGCCGGAATTGCAGCGGCAGTGGGGTTCGAGTTCGACCGTGCTGGTGGTGATTTCGACCGCGTACAGCGTGACCTTCGGGGCGCTACTGCTGGTGGCGGGACGGCTCGGCGACCGCATCGGACACCGGCGATTGCTGCTGATCGGGCTGCTGGTGTTCGCGGCCGCATCGGCCATGGCGGCCGCGGCGACCGGACCGGTCATGCTGGTGACCGCGCGCTTCACCCAAGGTGCGGGCGCGGCCTGCGCGGTTCCGGCGGCAATGGCATTGATACCGGCGGTTTTCGGCGATCCCGCGCGGCGCACCCGGGCCACCGCGATATGGGGCGTGCTCGCCGTGACCGGAGCGAGCGTGGGCACGGTCGCGTCCGGCTTCGTGATCGAATTGGTCTCCTGGCGCTGGCTTTTCGCGTTCATCGCACTGGCGGCGCTGCTATCCGTCGCAGTCATCGGGCGGCATGTCCCGTCCCACGCGGCCGCACCGGAAACAACGACGGCGCAGGCGGACGCGGCGCGACGGACGGGCGCGGCGCTTCGAGACGACCCGGCGGAAATGCCCAGGCTCGGAGCACTTGTCGGCCGGTTCGCACCGGTGCTGTGGGTAGCCGGGTTGATCTTGCTCATTGGTGGATTCGCTGCGGCATCCGTGCCGATCGCGGGGGTTGGAGCGGCGGCGCTGGTCGGGTTCGCGCTGACTCAGCGCGGGGCGGCGGCGCCACTGTGGCCGCGCTCGAGCACGGTTACGGCGGCCGGGTTGCTCGCGATCCTGCTCGCCGCCGGGGCCAATGCCGCGCTCTACTACGTATTGACCCTGCACCTGGCCGCGACCGGATCCGGGCCCGCGGCGATATCGTCGCTGTTTCTCGTTCCAGCCGGTGCCGTGTTGGCCGCCGGCCCATTGGCCGCGCGGGTACTGGCACGCCTGGCACCGCCATTCGCACTGAGCGCCGGGCTCCTCTCCGCCGCGATCGGATTGCTGATTCTCGCTGCGGCGGACGGGATTCCGGCCGGGAGGATTCCGGGATTGCTGATCTTCGCGATCGGCATCGGCGTGACGCTGTCGGCGGCGATGGTGATCGTCATGTCCGCCGCCGGAGACACCGATCGCGGGCTGCTGGGCGGTCTGGCCAATACGGCCATGGAGATTGGTCCACCGTCGGTCCTGGCACTGATCGCTCCTCTCGCCGAGGGATTCGGTTACCGCACCGGCATTCTCATCCTGGCCGCCGCACCCGCAACAGCCGCCGCGACCCTGTTCGCGATTCGCCGCCGTTGAGCGTCCACCAGCACTCCACAGATTCAGATCAGAAGGGAACCCAGACATGAGCGCGCGTTTCGACGGCAAGGTCGTCCTCATCACCGGCGGTGCGGGAGCCATCGCGGGCGCGACCGCACAGGCGTTCGCCGGCCAGGGCGCGACCGTCGTACTGGCGGGCCGCGATCCGCGGAAGCTCGCGGCAGCCGCCGCCGGATTGCCGACCGATGGCGGCAAAATCGATTGGGTCGCAGCGGATGTCACCGACAGCGCACAACTTTCGGCCGCGATCGCCGAAGTGGTCCGCCGCTACGGCGCCCTGCACATCGCCTTCAACAGCGCGGGCGTCTTCGGCAAGAACTCGCCCGCCGCCGACCTTGACGAAGACATCTGGCGCTCGGTCCTGGACACCAACCTGACCGGCATCTTCCTCGCCATGAAGCACGAGATCGCCCAGATGCGCACCCAAGGCGGCGGCATCATCGTGAACATGTCCTCCAATATCGGCGCGCACGGCCGCCGCGCCGGCCTCGCCGCCTACGCCGCCTCCAAGGCCGCCGTCAGCGTCCTCACCCGAACCGCGGCGCGCGACCACATCGGCGAGGGCATCCGAATCAACGCGATCAGCCCCGGCGCAAGCGACACCCCGATGTCCTACCGCCCCGGCGAATCCCGATCCGACCGCGACGCCCGCGTGCAGTCCGCCGTCCCCGCCGGCCGAGTCAGCACTCCCGCCGAGGTAGCCGCCACCGTATTGTGGCTGGCCTCCGACGAATCCAGCTTCGTGGTCGGCCACGACCTGGTAGTCGATGGCGGCGCCACCGCGTAAATCGAGAACAGATCGAGTGGCACACCAGCGCGGAGGAACCGGACAAATCCCCTCACTGATGTGCCACTCAACGGTTGAGCGGTATGTCGCTGGGTGGAGGGGTGGTCGTTCCGAGGGGAGAGGTCGCGGGGGTGGGGGCGATCTAGGGTGGGCGGGTGGCCGATGAGCGGGTGGTGGTCTGGTTGCGTGGGCGGACGGCGCTGGTGGATGGCGTCGCGGCGGGGATATTGCTGGTGGCGGGGGTACTGATCGGGGTGCTGGTGGACGCCGATCGCGCGTATTTCGTGTTCACGCTGGGGTTGCTTGCGCCGTTGGCCTTTCGGCGGCGGTGGCCGGAGATCGTGGCGGGTGCGGTGGCCGGGGTGGCGGTGGCGCAGTGGGTGATGGTGCGGGATACGACGGGGGCGCTCCCAGCTGATGTCGCGGTGCCGGTTGTCGTGTACACACTGGCCGAGCGGGGGGATCGCGTATGGAGCCGGATCGGGTTGGCGGCGGGACTGATCGGGGCCGGGCTCGGGGGATGGAGTTGGCCGCAGCTGCCCATGCCGGTGCTGGCGCATGTGATCGTGGGTGGGTTCCTGGCGGGGACGGTGCTGGCGGCGTGGCTGGGTGGGGCGTGGCAGCGGGCGCGGCGGGGTGAGCTGGTGGCGCTGGCCGAGCGAGCCGCATTGCTGGAGAGCACTCGTGAGCAGCGGACACGGCTGGCCGTGCTGTCGGAGCGCACCCGGATCGCGCGGGATATTCACGATATTCTCGCCCATTCGCTGGCGGTGATCGTCGCCCAAGCAGATGGCGGGCGGTATGCCGCCCCGAACGATCCGGAGCAGGCGGTCGCGGCCTTGCGGGCGATCGGCGATCAGGGACGACGGGCGCTCACCGAAACACGCAGGGCCATAGGCGTATTGCGGGAGGACGCCGGAACGGACCCGGATACAGCTGCGGGAATGGGGATTCCGGATATCGAGCGCCTGGTCGCCGATGTGCGCGCGGCAGGAGCAGCCGTGGAGTTGAACGTCGCGCTGCGGGCGGCATCGCTCGATCCGGGCGTGGGTCTGGTGGCTTACCGGATCGTTCAGGAAGGGCTGACCAATGCCGTCAAGCATGCGGGAACCGGTGTCCGGGTGGAGGTTTCGATTCGTCACGTGGCGGAGTGGTTGCATGTCGAAGTCCGTGACGACGGGCCGGCCGTCGACGCTCGGTTCGACGCTCGGCAAGGCGACAGCGCGGCGCGGCGCGGCGGATACGGGTTGATCGGTATGCGCGAGCGGGTCGAGGTTTACGGCGGTGAGCTCGCGCTACGTCGTCGCGCCGACCGTCCCGGCCATCTGCTGGCGGCCCGAATCCCGATGCGGCAGCACACCGGACGTTCGCCGGAGCTCGAATCACCCGGTCCCGACCGCAACGATCCTCGGCTGACCCCACCAATTCCGAACCGGAACAGGGGCGACCGGTGATCAGCGTCTTGCTCGTCGAGGATCAGGCGTTGGTGCGAGCGGGTTTCCGAATGGTGGTGGATTCCCAGCCCGACATGCGGGTGGTCGGTGAAGCGGGCGACGGCCCCACCGGAGTCGACGCGGCCGCGAACCTTGCTCCCGATGTGGTGGTGATGGACGTGCGCCTGCCGGGACTCGACGGGATCGAAGCCACCCGGCGCATACTCACCGCGCCCGACCCGCCCCGAGTACTGGTCCTCACCACCTATGACCTCGATGACTACGCATTGGCCGCGGTCCGCGCCGGTGCGAGCGGCTTCCTGCTCAAAGACGCACCGCCGGAACAGTTCCTGTCCGCGCTGCGCTCGGTGCACGCCGGTGACGCCGTCCTCGCCGCCTCGACGACCCGCCGCCTGCTCGGCCGCCTGGCCCCGCCGATCGACACGGCCGCGCAGCGCCTGGTGGCGACCCTCACCGAACGCGAAACATCGGTGCTGCGGGAGATGGCACGCGGACTGTCCAACGCCGAGGTAGCGCGGGCCCTGTCGATCGGCGAGGGCACCGTGAAAACCCATGTGCGCCATATCCTCACGAAGCTGGCCGTCCGCGATCGCGTCCAGGCTGTGATCCTCGCCCATGAGGCCGGACTCGTGCGGCCGGGCCCCGCGTGAACGCGACGAGGGTCCGGCCCACCGAGGCTAGTGCTCGCGCGCACAGGTCATATCGGTGCTGGGCAGCGCGCCCGTCAACAGATACCGCTCCACCGCACCGTCCACGCACCGTGACGATTCGTTCAGGTAGACGCCGTGCCGGAACGCACCCGCCACGGTGACCGAGCGGGCTCCGGTCAGCGCCTGCCGCAGCGCCCGCTGCCCGGTGAACGGCGCGACCGGATCGCCCGAGGCGCCGATGAGCAAGGCCGGGTGCGAGTTTCCGATTTCGGTGGCGGGCTCGGCCGGGCCGACCGGCCATACCGCGCACGGGGTGACGTGGCGTGCGAGGGGACCGAAGAACGGTTCGGCGTTCAGGTGGGTGCGCATATCGTCGAAGTATGCGTCGGGGGTGCGGGCCGGGCGATCGGCACATTGATTGGCAACCGTTGCGCTGAAACCGAATTCGGGTGCGACAGCGGTGTCGGCGTACAACGCCAGCTTGCCTGCCAGCACCGGCGACGGCTCGACCGCGAGACCCCGGGAGGCGTCGTACAACTCCCGCACCTGCTGGCCCATCGCGCTGTAGGACTCATCCGAATCATCGACGGTCAGTAGAAGACCGGGCACCAGATCGCCCGTGATCGTCACCTCGCCGAGGGTCACCGGGTGGGCGCTGATCGCCCGGTGCATGGCATCGACCGTCGCGAGTACCGCGTTTTCCGTACTGCCCAAACCGAATTCGTCATTCCGGTCCGCCGCCCAACGCACCCAGTCCGCCAGTGCCGCCGCATCCGCCGCGGCCGTGTCCCGGGTCAGGTCGGGGCCGGGCGCCCCGGGATCCAGGGCGCTGTCCAGGACCATCCGATCGACCCGGTCACCGAACATCTCCAGATAGACCGCACCCAGATAGGTTCCCCACGACCAGCCGAGATACGACATCGTCGATTCGCCGAGCAGCGTGCGCAAGAGATCCATATCCCGTGCGATGGTGCGGGTCGAGGCGTACGGCAGCGATTCCCGGTAGGGCGTGCACCGGCCGGCCAGCTCTCGTGCCGCCGACACGGTCCGCTCGAATCCTTCCCGCTCGGATGGCGCGGCCTGCGCGATTCCGAGGTAAGCACTTGTCGGCCAACCACATTCGAGCGGTGAGCTGCTGCCGAAGAATCGCGGATCCATCCCGACCAGGTCGAACCGCGCACCGAGCTCCGCCGCGGCCGGATGCCCGCCTTCGGGCCCATCGACCAGCATGTTCACCCCGTCCCGCGACGGCCCCGGCCCACCGGTCTGCACCACCAAGGTCCCCAGCCGATGCGCCGGATCCGTCGCCGCCCGCCGCGCGACCGCGATGGTGATGCTCGCGCCCGCCGGATCGGCATAGTTCAAGGGCGCCTGGAATTCTCCGCACCGCGCCCCGGCCGCGGCCAGCTTCGCACCGGCTTCGTCCTCCGCTCCGGTCCGGCAGTCGTGCCAGGCGATCACCTGTTCCCGGATCCTCCCGGGCAGCGCCTCCCCCGCTGCCGGATCACAGCCCGACAGCATCCCCGCAACCACGACTGCCGCAACCGCGGCGAACCCACCGGATCGAATTCGAATCATGCCCGGACGGTATTCACCGGCCCGGCCCCCGCGCGTCTACCCGGCGGCCGATTCCGAGCGAGCCCGGATCAGACCCGATGCAGAGCCAGCACCGGAATGGTCCGGATGCCCGCGGTCTTCTCCGCGTATTCGGCGAACCCCGGGTACCGCGTGGCCTGTTCGGTGTAGATGCGATCCCGATCCGCCCCGGTGACCTCGGTGACGGTCACCGGAAAGGTCTCGGTCCCGATCTCCGCCTCGGCCTGACCGGCCGCGATGAGGTTGTGGTACCAGTCCGGATGGGTGGGCGCCCCGGCCTTGGACGCGAAGATATAAACGGTGCCCGGATCGTTCTCGTCCTGCATGTACATCAGCGGGATGACCAGGTTCCGCCCGGTTTTGCGGCCGCGGTGATGGACCAGGATCATGGGCGCGCCTTCGAACGGCCCGCCGACTCGTCCCTCGTTGGCACGGAATTCCTCGATGATGCTCGTATTCCAGTCACTCATAGGGTTGATCTTTCCCGACGCCCGCCCGATTCCGTGGCAGGAACCGCTCGAAAAGCGCGGCGGTAGGCCAGGGGGCTGATGCCGATGGCCTCGTGCAGGTGCTGGCGCAGGGAGGCGCCGGTGGCGAAACCGACTTCGGTGGCGATGCGGTCGACGGGGAGTTCGGTGGATTCGAGGAGTTCGCGGGCGCGGGTGACGCGTTGCGCGATGAGCCAGCGGCCGGGGCTCATGCCGACCTCGTCGCGGAAGCGGCGGGCGAAGGTGCGGCCGCTCATGCGGGCGCGGGTGGCGAGGTCGGCCATGGTGAGGGGGTGGTGCAGGTGCTCCAGGGCCCACTGCCGGGCGTCGGCGGTGCCGGTGGAAGTCGTTGCGGGAACGGGTTGTTCGATGAACTGGGCTTGGCCGCCTTCGCGCCAGGGCGGGACGACGCAGCGGCGGGCGACCATATTGGCGATCTCGCTGCCGTGGTCGCGGCGGATCAGGTGCAGGCACAGGTCGACGCCGGCGGCGGCGCCCGCGGAGGTGAGCAGGTCGCCGTCGTCGACGTAGAGGACATCGGGGTCGAGGTGGATGCGGGGGAAGGTGCGGCGGAAGCGGTCGGAGAAGTTCCAGTGGGTGGTGGCGGGGCGCTCGTCGAGCAGGCCGGCGGCGGCGACCACGATGGCGCCGGTGCAGATGGAGACCAGGCGCGCGCCGGGTCGGATGCGGGCGAGGGCGGCCGAGATCTGTTGCGGGAGGCCGTGTTCGAGGATGGCGACGACGTCGCAGGGCGGGATGACCACGGTGTCCGCGGTCTCCAGCAGGCCGCTGTCGTGGGCGACGGCGATATCGAAGTCGGAGTTGCTACGGACCGGGCGGCCGTCGAGCGAGCAGGTGAGCACTTCGTAGCGGCCGTCCGCGGTGCCGAAGACCCGGTTGGGGATGCCGAGTTCGAAGGGGTACACGCCGTCCAGGGCCAGGACGACCACGCGGTGCGGGGCAGCGGGCATGGCAGGATTCTATCGAATAATGGCTATCTTGCCATTTTCCGGGGGCTCGGCGGGCGGCAAGCTCGGTGTCATGAGCAATGACCAGACGATCCCGGACACCATGCGCGCCATCAGCCAAGACGAACTCGGCGGCCCGGAGGTGCTGCACGAGATCAGCGTTCCGGTGCCCGCGCCGGGACCGAGCGAAGTGCTGGTGCGGGTGCGCGCCACCGCCCTCAACCCGACCGATTGGGGTCATCGTGCCCGCGCGGGACTGTTCCTGCCCCCGCCGCCGTTCGTACTCGGCTGGGATGTGTCCGGTGAGGTGGTCGCGACCGGTATCGGAGTCACCCTGTTCAAGCCGGGCGACGAGGTGTTCGGCATGCTGCCCTATCCGCACGGGCACGGTGCGGCGGCCGAGTTCGTCACCGGTCCGGCGCGTGCGTTCGCCCGGAAACCGGCCAACCTGAACCACATTCAGTCGGCCGCGATCCCGCTGGCGGCGCTGACGGCCTGGCAGGCGCTGGTCGATACCGCCGAACTGCGAGCGGGGCAACGGGTTCTGATTCATGCGGCCGCGGGCGGGGTCGGACATTTCGCGGTGCAGATCGCCAAGGCGCGCGGCGCGTACGTGATCGGCACTGCGAGCGCCGCCAATCACGAGGTGGTGCGCGAACTCGGCGCGGACGAGGTGATCGACTATCGCGCGGTCGATTTCGCGGAGATTGTCAGCGATATCGATGTGGTGATCGACCCCATCGACAGCGAACATGCCCTCCGTTCCGCCCGCACCCTGCGCCCCGGCGGCATCGTGGTCTCCCTGCGCGCCAATATGACGGCCGATCTGAAGGCCGAAGCCGAAAAGCTGGGCGTGCGTATCGAAATCATGCTGGTCGAGGCCGACCACACCGGCATGTCCGCGCTGGCCGCCATGGCCGCGGCGGGCACCCTGCGTCCGATCATCGCCGGCACTTTTCCCCTCGCCGATGCGGCCAAGGCGCACGCCCTCGGCCAAACCGCCCGCACCGTAGGCAAATTGGTGCTCACCGTGGACTAGGCGCCGATAAGACGAAGGGGCGGCGCTCGAAAGCGCCGCCCCTTCGCATGCCTGGAATCAGCGAGTCAGGTTCTCGTGGCTCGGGCAGTAGTTCATGATGGCCGCGCCCGCGTAGAAGCCGACATCCTCGAGGCTGAGGTACTCCTTCATCTCACCCTGGAAGCCACCGATCCAGCTGTTGAGCATGCTCCGGTTCGGCGAACCATCCAGCGACGTGCACAGATCGCGCGCGCCGTCACCGATGGCGCTGATCATGTCCGCGGAGTTGGGGAGCGCCGCCCAGCTGGTGTTCTTCTGCTGAAGCAGGCCGAAGAAGTCGGCGTCGGACAGGGATTGGGCCGAGGCCGACGGGGCGACGGCGACCAATGCGGCGGCCGCGATGGCGGCGGCTCCGAGAATCTTGCGCATATCTCATCTCTTCGAATCGGTGCGATCCCTCACCTCGGACCGCCGAGCCGAAGCGTACCGGATGGTTGCGACAGTTTTCGCTACCGAACAGCACGCTCCGCACGGACTCGATCAGAGCGAATCGAACAGTCCCGGATGGGATTCCCGCGCCCGCACCTCGATGGAGCCGAACACCAGATCCGGCGGCGGCACCAGCCCCAGATGCTCCCAGGCCGCCGCGGTGGCGACGCGCCCGCGCGGGGTGCGCGCGATCAAACCCGCACGCACCAGGAAGGGTTCGCAGACCTCCTCGACCGTCGCCGACTCCTCCCCCACCGCGACCGCGAGGGTGGAGACGCCGACCGGTCCGCCGTTGAAGCTGCGGATCAAGGCCGACAGCACCGCCCGGTCGAGCCGGTCCAGCCCGAGCGCGTCCACGTCGTACACCGCCAGCGCCGCATGCGCGATCGCCTTGGTGACCAGACCGTCGGCCTTCACCTCGGCGTAGTCGCGCACCCGGCGCAGCAAGCGGTTGGCGATACGCGGCGTGCCGCGCGAGCGACCGGCGATCTCGGTCGCGGCATCGGTATCGATGCGGACCCCGAGGATGCCGGCCGAGCGCAGCAGAATGCGTTGCAGCTCTTCGGGTTCGTAGAAATCCATATGCCCGGTGAAGCCGAACCGGTCGCGCAGCGGGCCGGTCAGCGCACCCGAACGGGTGGTCGCGCCCACCAGCGTGAAGGGGGCGATATCGAGTGGAATCGAGGTCGCGCCGGGACCTTTGCCGACCACCACGTCGACCCGGAAGTCCTCCATGGCGAGGTAGAGCATCTCCTCGGCGGGCCGGGCCATGCGGTGGATCTCGTCGATGAACAGCACATCGCCCTCGACCAGATTGCTCAGCATGGCGGCCAGATCACCGGCGCGCTCCAGCGCCGGACCGGAGGTCAGTCGCAGCGCGGTGCCCAGCTCCCCCGCGATGATCATCGCCATCGAGGTCTTGCCCAATCCCGGTGGCCCGGAGAGCAATACGTGATCCGGGGTGCCGCCGCGCTGCTTGGCCCCGCGCAGCACCAGGGCCAGCTGTTCGCGCACCCGTGGCTGCCCGATGAAGTCGTCCAGGGACTTGGGGCGCAGACTGGCCTCGATCTCCCCGTCGGACTGCTGATAGCTGGGGCTGACCGTGGATTCGTCGTAGGAGTCGTCGAATTCGGGTTCGTCGGTCATGATCGCCTATCGGTTCTTGCCCAGCAGTCCCAGTGCGGCGCGCAACGCCACCGAGGTGGTGGCGTCGGGTTCGTTGACCAGCACCACGTCCACGGCGGGTTCGGCCTGCCGCGCCGGGAAGCCGAGACCGATGAGGGCCTCCACCACCTGGTCGCGAATCGGGGTGACCATGGGCGCGGGACCCGATCCGGGCGGACCCGATTGCACCGGAACCAGATCCACCTTGTCCCGCAACTCCACCACCATGCGCTCGGCCCCGCGCTTGCCGACGCCCGGCACCCGGGTCAGCGCGGCCACATTGCCTTCGGCCAGGGCCTTGCGCAAAGCCTCCGGTTCGAGCACCGCGAGAATCGCCATGGACAGCTTCGGTCCCACCCCGGACACCGTCTGCAAGAGCACGAACAGCTCCCGCGCCTCGGTGTCGGAGAAGCCGAACAGCGTCATGGAGTCCTCGCGCACGATCATGGTCGTGTAGAGGCGGGCGTCCTCGCCGCGAGTCAGCGCGGCCAGGGTGGCGGGGGTGGCATTGAGCCGGTAGCCGACCCCGGCCGCCTCCAGCACCACATGGTCGAGCCCGATCTCGAGCACCTCGCCGCGTACCGACGCGATCACCGCGTTACCGCCTTCCGTTGCTGGGCAAGCCTCTCCTCGTACATGCGCCGCATCCGCTCCGCCTGGGCCTCCGCTTTGGCCATGCGTTCGAGCATGGGCGCGCGCCAACAATGGCAGATGGCCAGGGCGAGCGCGTCGGCGGCATCGGCGGGCTTGGGTGCGACGGCGAGTCCGAGGATACGGGTGACCATGGCGGTCACCTGTGCTTTGTCCGCCGAACCATTACCGGTGACGGCGGCTTTGACCTGACTGGGGGTGTGGAAATGGACCGGGATGCCGCGCCGCGCCGCCGCGAGCGCGATGACCCCGCCGGCCTGCGCGGTGGCCATGGCGGTGCGCACATTATGTTGCGAGAACACGCGTTCCACCGCCACCACTTCGGGTTTGTGGTTGTCCATCCACAATTCGGCCGCATCCGAGACCCCGAGAAGTCGTTGCGCGAGATCCATTTCCGGTGGCGTGCGCACCACATCGACCTGGATCATCTTGACGGTGCGGCCGTTGGTGCTCTCCACCATGGACAGCCCGCACCGGGTGAGTCCGGGGTCGACGCCCATCACCCGCACCGAAACCCCTCTCACCGAAGACGAACAACTGTTCGAGAGTCTAACGGACCGCGGCGGTGAATCAGGCCATCGACACGGCGAATGCCCGCAGCCTACGGGCTATCGCGTGATCAGTGGTGCCGATCGTCGTCGACCGCCGCGCGGGTGTAGTCGATGCGGATCACATATCCCCCAGCGCGCCACGAAAAGCCCGCTCCGCCTCGGCACCGAACAGGACGAATCGCACCTGGCGCACGGATGTCTCGGCGGCGCGCACGGTTTCGACGGCGATGCGCGCCCCATCGTCGATCGGCCAGCGGTAGATGCCGGTCGAAATGGCCGGGAACGCCACTGTCTCGGCACCCAATTCGGCTGCCACGCGCAGGGATTCGCGATAGCAGGAGGCCAGCAGCTCGGAGCGGTCCTCGGTCTCGGACCAGACCGGCCCGACGGTGTGGATCACCCAGCGCGCGGGCAGTCGCCCGGCGGTGGTCGCCACCGCCTTTCCGGTCGGCAACCCGCGACCGTAGTGCGAGGCACGCAGCGCCCGGCAGGCCGCCAGGATCTCCGGCCCGCCCTTGCGATGGATCGCCCCGTCCACGCCCCCGCCGCCGAGCAGTGACGAGTTCGCGGCGTTCACCACCGCGTCCACCTCCTGCTCGGTGATGTCCCCGCGTACCGCGATCAATTCGGTCATGCCCGGATTCTGCCACCGGGCCGGGTGGGCGCGTCCGCTGTTCCCGGCGGGCAGATCGGCGGCCCGGGGGTCGTTTCGTCCGGAATCCGGCGGGTAGGCGAACGGCATACCGAGGACCGGACGTCCGCGTACCGGCCCCGGCTCACGGAAAGGCGAAGGAAATGACTACTTTCGGTAGTACGAACACCGTGCGCTGGACTCCGGTGCAGCTGGCATCCCTGGTGGTGGGAGCGCTGTTCCTGATCGTGGGGATCGCGGGATTCATTCCCGGGATCACCACCAATTTCGATGATCTGACCTTTGCGGGGCACCACACCAGCACCGAATTGCTCGGGGTGTTCCAGGTTTCGGTGCTGCACAATATCGTGCACCTGATCTTCGGTGTGGCCGGTCTGGCGCTCGCCCGCACCGTGAACGGGGCGCGCGCGTTCCTGCTCGGGGCCGGTGTCATCTATTTGGTGCTGTGGCTGTACGGGCTGGTCATCGACAAGATGAGCGATGCCAATTTCGTGCCGCTCAATACCGCCGACGATTGGCTGCACTTCGTGCTCGGCGTGGCCATGGTGGCGCTGGGCCTGACCCTGCCGCGGCTGTCCGCGGGCGCCATGCAGCCGGGTCCGAGCCTGCACGGGCCGGGTACGCGCTGACCGGTAACCGAAATCGACCGGTACGCAATGAAATACGGCCGCTCCCGGTGAACGGGAGCGGCCGTCGTATGTTCGGCGGGAACTCAGGCGTCGAGTTCGGCCAGCACCTCGTCGGAGATATCGACATTGGTGTAGACGTTCTGCACGTCGTCGCTGTCCTCGAGGGCGTCGACCAGTTTGAACACCTTGCGCGCCGCCTCGGCGTCCACCGACACCGACATCGACGGCTGGAAGCCGGATTCGGCCGAGTCGTAGTCGATGCCCGCCGCCTGCAACGCGGTACGCACCGCGATCAGATCGCCCGGCTCGGAAATGACCTCGAACTGCTCGCCCAGATCGGTGACCTCTTCGGCGCCGGCGTCCAGCACCGCCATCAGCACGTCGTCCTCGGACAGGCCGTTCTTGTCCAGGGTCACGATGCCCTTGCGATGGAACAGGTACGACACCGAACCCGGATCGGCCATATTGCCGCCGTTACGAGTCATGGCCACCCGCACTTCACCGGCCGCGCGATTGCGGTTGTCGGTGAGGCATTCGATCAGCACGGCAACACCATTCGGGCCGTAACCCTCGTACATGATGGTCTGCCAGTCGGCGCCGCCCGCCTCTTCACCGCCGCCACGCTTGCGCGCGCGCTCGATATTGTCGTTGGGCACCGACGACTTCTTCGCCTTCTGAATGGCGTCGTAAAGGGTCGGGTTGCCGTCCGGGTCACTACCACCGGTGCGGGCCGCCACCTCGATGTTCTTGATCAACTTGGCGAAGAGCTTGCCGCGCTTCGCGTCGATCCCGGCCTTCTTGTGCTTGGTGGTGGCCCATTTGGAGTGGCCGCTCATTCCCTACTTCCTCGTTTCAGGGGGCTTGGGTACGTCTCAGGGCAAACTACCCGCCCGGGGACGGACAACTGCCCCAGTTTACTGCTGCCGTTTTTCACACTCTCGCACCGATCGTCACACTCCGATGCGGGGACGCACCACGGAGTCGACGAAGAGCTTGTGCACGCGCAGGTCGCCGGTCACCTCGGGATGGAAGGAGGTGGCGATGACATTGCCCTGCCGGACGGCGACGATACGACCGGCCGCCGGACCGGAGGGCACCCTTGCCAGCACCTCGACGCCGTCGCCCGCGCGCTCCACCCAGGGCGCGCGGATGAAGACCGCGCGCACCGGGCCGTCGTGCAGGCCCTCGAACTCCAGATCGGTTTCGAAGGAGTCGACCTGACGGCCGAAGGCGTTGCGCCGCACCGTCATATCGATGCCGTGCAGCGGCTTCATATCCGGGCGGGTATCGAGCACCTCCGAGGCCAGCAGGATCATGCCCGCGCAGGAGCCGTAGGCGGGCAGGCCGTCGCGCAGGCGCGCCTTCAGCGGTTCGAGGAGTTCGAACACGTCCAGCAGCTTGCTGATAGCGGTGGATTCGCCGCCGGGGATCACCAGACCATCGACGGCGGCCAGCTCGGATTCGCGCCGCACCGGCACCGGCTCGGCGCCGCATGCCGTCAGCGCGTGCACGTGCTCGCGCACGTCACCCTGCAATGCCAGTACCCCAATAGTCGGTTTCACGCCGTCGAGCATACGTTCGGCCGCCGGTGTGGCCCTGCTCACCCAGGCCGTAGCGGAAGCGTTAGGACGAGTGTCCACTTCGCGATTCCGGAGCACACTCTCGCCTGTGACTGATCTGCTTCCGCAAACCTCGCCCGGGTCGCGTGGTCGGGCCGACGCGTCGCCGCCGCGGCACGGGCTGACCGTTTCGACCGGTTTGGCCGGGCTTTCGCTCGATGCCATGGCATCGGTTTCCTATGGTCCCGAGGCCATCGTGCTGGTGCTGGCCGCGGCCGGGACGGCCGGGCTGGGGTTCACGCTGCCGGTGACGGCGGCCATCGTGGTGCTGCTGGCGGTGCTCATCGCCTCGTATCGGCAGGTGATCGCGGCGTTCCCGGACGGGGGCGGGGCGTACGCGGTGGCGAAGGAGCGGCTCGGGCATCGGACGAGTCTGGTTGCCGCGGCGTCGCTGATCGTGGATTACGTGCTCAATGTGGCGGTGTCGATCGCGGCGGGAGTGGCGGCGCTGACCTCCGCGTTCCCCGGGCTGCTGCCGTACACGGTGTGGATCTGCCTGGCGATTCTGGTGGGTGTCACCGCTTTGAACCTGTACGGGATTCGGGAGAGCGCGCGGGCGTTCATGGCGCCGACGGTGGTGTTCGTGCTCGGCATCTGCGCGGTGATCATCGGCGGGCTGCTGCGATCGGAACCAGCGAGCGTATCGACCGGGGCGGCGGTGGTGACCGATGCGCACACCATCGGAATTCTGTTGCTGCTCAAGGCTTTCTCGTCCGGGTGCGCGGCACTGACCGGGGTGGAGGCGATCGCGAACGCGGTACCGAGCTTCGCGCAGCCCAGGGTACGGCGGGCGCAGCGGGCGGAGGTGGCGCTGGGCGTGCTGCTGGGCGTCATGCTGCTCGGGCTGGCAACGCTGATCGAAAAGTTCGAGATCCATCCGATCGCGGGCACCACCGTGCTGTCGCAGCTCACCGAGGCGGCGCTGGGACACGGAATCGGTTACTACATCGTGCAATTCGCGACGGTGATTCTGCTCGCCTTGGCAGCCAACACTTCCTATGGCGGGCTGCCAACGCTGACCAAGATCCTGGCCGATGACAATTGCCTGCCGCACCGGTTCGCGGTCAGCTCGCCCCGGCAGGTGTACCGGTTCGGCGTGCTCGCCCTGGGCATTTCGGCGGCGGTGCTGTTGATCGCTTCCGAGGGCAATATGAACGCCCTGGTGCCGTTGTTCGCGATCGGTGTGTTCGTGGGCTTCACCATCGCCCAGGTCGGCATGGTCCGGCATTGGCCGGCGACGCGCCGGCCCGGTTGGCGATGGCGGTTGGCGCTCAACGGTTTCGGCGCGCTGCTCACCTTCGTGGCGGCCGTGGTCACCACCGCCATGAAGTTCACCGAGGGCGCGTGGCTGATCGTGCTGGTACTGCCGCTGCTGGTGGTGGGCATGGAGCGAATCCGCAAGACCTACAGCAGAATCGACGGCTGCCGGGGGGCGGGCTGCCTGCCCGCGTCACCGCGCGCTACCGAAACCGCCATCGTGGTGCCGGTGTCGGAGGTATCGGAGCTGAGCCGGGAAGCCTTGTCGGCGGCTATGTCCCTGGGCAGCGATGTGATCGCCGTACACGTCTGCCTGCCCGAGGAGAACATGCGCGTATTCACCAAGGAGTGGGAAGCCTGGCATCCCGGCGTGCGGCTGATCATGCTCGAGGACGGCGACGCCACCGTCGGCGGACCGGTCGCCCGCTATGTGCGCGACAACTTCCCGGGCCGCCGCAAGGTGGTGGTCGTCGCCGAAGTGGAGCCGCCCGCGGGCTGGAACCATGTGCTGCCCAGCCATCGCAGTGACGAGTTGGAGCGGGTGCTGCGCAAACTGCCCGACACGGTGGTCTGTCACCTGCGCGTGCAGACCGCCTGAACTACGCGGTGCCGGGCGGGAACGACTCGCCCGGATCACGCAGATTGCGAATCAGGCCCTCCTGCACGACAACCGCCACCAGTTCGCCCTGCTGATTCCAGATGCGCCCGGCGGTCAGCGCCCGGCCCAGCCCCGCCGAGGGCGACTGCTGGTCATAGAGCAGCCAGTCGTCGGCGCGGAACGGACGCAGGAACCACATGGCGTGATCGAGGGAGGCGTTCTGGGTCGGCTCGTCCGGGTGGATCACCTTCGAGGAACCCAGCAGCGTCATATCGCTCATGTAGGCGAGCGTGCACACATGGAACAGCGGATCGTTGGGCAGCTCGTGCCGGTATTTGAACCACACCTGCTGCTGCGCGGCCAGCCCGTCCCGCCGCCCGACCTGCTCCTGCGGGACGGTCCGGATATCCCAGTGCTCCCATTCCCGCATGGCCCACAGCCGTTCCGGGCTCATGCTGGTGCGGGCGTCCGGCAGTTCCTGCGGCGCGGGCACCACCGGCATCTCGTCCTGATGCTCGGGCCCCTCGTCCCCCACGTGGAACGAGGCCGACATGGTGAAGATGGCCTCTCCGTTCTGCACCCCGGTCACCCGCCGTGTGCAGAACGACCGCCCGTCCCGGATCCGGTCCACCAGGTAGACGGTGGGCTCCTTGGGGTTGCCGGGCCGCAGGAAGTACCCGTGCAGCGAATGCACCTGATACCGCGCATCCACCGTCCGCACCGCCGCCACCAGCGACTGCCCGGCCACCTGACCGCCGAAGGTCCGCGGCAGCTGCGTCTTGGTGGACGCGCCACGGAAGATGTCACGCTCGATGCGCTCTATCTCGAGGGCCTCTTCGATGGTCGCCATGCACATCCCTTCCCGGATTGTCTGGCTCAGGCTAACAACCCGCTGCGCTCCGGCACGCGAACGGTGCCGGGCAAGATGGTGCGGTGCCGGAGTTCATCGCCCTCACCCCGCAGGCGCTCGCCGATCGGATCGCGCGGCGGGCGTTCGTCGCGCCGGGGCCCCGCGTGGTGGCGGTGGACGGCGCGGATGCGGCCGAGCCGGTCGCGCTGGCGCGCATGATCGCCGAGCGCGGGGTGGAGTACGGCTGGACTGCGGGAGTGGTGGATCTGCACGACTTCGTGCGGCCGGCCTCGCTGCGGTACGAGTTCGGGCGCGATGACGAGATGTCCTATCGGAGTGCGTGGTTCGATTACGGGGCGGTGGATCGTGAAGTGGTGCGGGCGATCAGGGAGCGGGGGCGATGGCTGCCCGCGTTATGGGACGAGCGGGCGGACCGGTCGGCGCGGGCCAAGGTGCGGCAGATGCCCGCGCACACGGTGCTCTTCGTGGCCGGACCGATGCTGTCGGGGCGCGGGCTGAAGTTCGATCTCACTGTCGCGCTGCGCATGTCGGCGGCCGCGTTGCGCCGCAAGACGCCCGAGCAGGAGTGGTTCACGCTCGCCGCGCTGCGCGAGCACGAAGCCGGCGCTGCCGAAGAATCCGATTTCGTGGTCGCCTGGGACCATCCCGACCGGCCCGCACTCCGGGTCGAGCCGGGCGATCACTGACCTTTGATGCCAGGTCCGCGGGATTCGCGGGCCGCTGCGGGCGTACGGCGCACACTGAACGCGACGCCGTCGGCGCTGGAGCCGGGGGCGCGCCGTGAAGGACGGTGATTCGGGTGACCACAGCGGAAGACGCGCCGAAAATGGAAGAACCGGAAGGGGATCCGGGGCAGCCGGATACGACCGAGGACACGGTGGCGTTCGGCCAGCGCGAAGATGTGATCGCGCAGGCTCCGGGCTGGGAGAAGGCATTCATGGCGCGCCGGGCGGACGGGATCCGGCGGGCACAGCGAATATCGCTGGCGCTCAGCGCGACACCCGATGCCGAGCAGGCGCGGGCCAAGGAGAAACGCCTGGACGAGCTGCTGGGGTTGTTCGAAACCAAGTACCGCACCGACCGGGTCAAGCATGAGGATCCGGACGGCTACGCCACCTGGGCGTTGAAGACCACCTGGAAACGCGCCACCGACGGCGAGTCCTATTACGAGAACACCCCCCAGCCCAGCCGTCACCGCATCCTGTCCTGGCAGCTCCAAAAAGATGACGACGCAGAGGAACTCAAGCCCTCGGATGTGTATTTCCTCCAGTACTACCGGGGCGCCGGGACGCAGAACAACCCGTTGCCGCCGTTGGGCTGCCTGCGCCAGCAGCAGGCGTATTCCGAACTGACCCAGCCGATTTACGACTATCTGCGGCTCATCAACCCGGACCAGGACGGGAGCGTGCAGCCGCAGGACTATCTGGTCGGCAGCAATGCCTACTATGCGTTCCTGGGCTCCCCCAACGGCTCTCCGGTGGCGTACCTCGTCATCGACTGGGCACGGGAGCTGGGCATCACCTCGCTGCGCTCGATCCGCATCGACAACTCCCTGAACCTGTATTTCAACTTCCTCACCACCGGCACCGCCGCCACCGCGTGGGCGACCTGACCGCCACCACCGGGCCCGGCGCGAGTACAACGGAGGACATGACCGAGAACAGGCTGGGCCCCTCGTTCCACTCCGACCAGGTCGACGACGCCGGGCAGCGCGAACTGCTCGTCGGGATTCTCGATTCCCAGGCCGCGCTACCCGGCGTGCGGCGGCTCCGGCAATGGACTCTGGACGCGCTCGCCGTGCAGCCGGGCGACAGCGCGCTCGATATCGGTTCCGGCACCGGATCGGAGGTGCTCGCGCTGGCGCGGCTGACCGGACCGGACGGTGACGCGGTGGGCGTCGACCCGAATCCGGGAATGCTGACCGTGGCACGGGAACGCGCTGCGGCGGCCGGGATTACAGCGCGCTTCGTAGCGGGCAATGCCTATGCGCTGCCCTTCGACGACGCCAGTTTCGATGTGGTCCGGTGCGAGCGCGTCTACCAGCACCTCGACCATCCCGATCGGGCCAGCGCCGAAATCGCGCGCGTGCTGCGCCCGGGCGGGCGAGCCGTGGTCGTCGACAGCGATTGGTCCACCACGATCATTCACCCCGGCGACCCCGAAGTGGTGGCGGCCATGACCGCGACCTCCCTGAGCCGCGCCATCCACCCGCATTCGGGCCGCATGCTGCGCGGCTGGCTCACCGCCGCCGGTCTCGCCGTCGACCAGGTCGCCGCGGACGCGGTGGTATGGGAGCCCGAGGGCATCCGCGCCATGATGCCCATCGGAGCCGAGAAAGCGGTCGCCACGGGAGCGATCACCGAGGCGCAACGCGACCGGCTACTGGCCGATCTCGAAGCAGGCATGACCGCCGGCGACTACCACTTCTCGGTAACCATGTTCGCGGTCCTGGCCCGCAAACCGCAGTGACCCGCGCGGGTGGCGCACTCCCCCGATAGCGCGTATCCAGGGCTTATGGGCCGCCACCCGAAGCGCACGCCCTTCTACGGCGTACTGATGCTGCTCTTCGTCATGATCTCCGGACTCTGGGTCCGGGACCTGTCGGTGACGTGGTTGCGCATCGTGCTGTTCATCGCCCTCTTCGCCATCGCCCTGATCGGTTTCGTCATGACCTTCCGCGACTACTCATAGACTCGAAACGAAGGCATCCCACTCACCGGGTTGGAAGGTAAGCGCCGGCCCCGTCGGATTCTTCGAATCACGAACGCCCACCTCCCCTCCCCCGAGCCACGCGACCTCCACGCATGCGCCGCTGCTTTCGCTGTAGCTGCTCTTGAACCAACGTGTCGTTGAACAGTCCTCCGAACACGTGATACCAGCTGGTGGTCTTGGATCTGAAGCTTCAGTTTTGCGCGCGCTGTGCGGGGATCGGCTGGTGTGCTGGTTGCATGCCCACCGATAGCCGAGACGACATAGAGCTGCAAGTCATCCAGGATGTCATCGACATCGTCGAGAGCCGGTTGCGGGAACGCGAACAGCACGGCTGGCGACTGACCGTCCCGCGTTCGCGGGTCTACGCGACGGTGTTGCACGCGGTGATGCTGAGTGCGCGGGCCGCGTGCATCGTCCCGGCCACGCTGGATCGGGCCGATATTCTCGATGCCATCTTCGACGGGATCGAACCGGCGGATTCGGCTGCCGCGGAGCGGAATCCGGTGGACGACACCATTCGGCATCATGTGGTTCCGGTGAATTGACGCGCGCCGTACCCATTGCCGCGGAGGGGGTTTCATGATCGCATGTCCCGATGGCTGTCGAGCACTTCCTTCCGTTCCGCAAGAGCTCGGTGATCTCGTTGTGCGCCGGGGAGCTTCCGGCGGCGGAGCGGGCGGGGTTCGCCGCGTTCGCGGGGTTGCTGGGGGCGGTGGCGCACTACCGGTTTCATCGGCGGGGGGATGCGGTGCTGGACGCCTATCAGGTGGTCGATCCGGCGCAGGATGTGCGGTCGGTCGGGGTCGTGAGCGCCGGAGACAAGGCGGCGGCGCGGCGGGTGGTGGAGGACGAGTTGGTGGCGCTGGCGGAGGAGGCCGACTTCGTTCGGATCGACGCGGCGGAGATCGCGAGTGCTTTCGCCGAAGACGCGCTGGTGAAGGTGCGGCTGGAGGTCGAGGACGACGAGATCGACACGGTGATGTTCTTCCGGCGCGGGGTATCTCAGCGCAGTGAACAGGTGAAGTGGCTCTACGGTTTACGGCGGCGGAGCATCGAGTTCACCAGCTATTCCAAGGTGCTGGTGTATGTGGCGTTCAAGGACAGGGTGCTGTTGAAACTGTTCCAGAACGTACCGAAGAACGACCTCGAGATGCTGTACCCGAGTGTGCGAGTTCATATGCGGCCCATCGACAAGCTGCTCATCGGCGTACCCGCGGTCGTCTCGGGGATCATCGTCCTGGTCACCAAACTGGTTGGCTCCCTGGGTTTGTTGATCCTGCTGCTCGCCTTCTATCTCGGCCTGCGTGACGAGTCCGTCCGCCTCGATCAAGCCGCCCTGGTCACCCTCGGAGCGGGTATCGCCGCTTTCACCGGCTATCTGATCCGCCAGTTCTCCAAATTCAAGAACCGCAAGATCAAATTGTTGAAAACCCTGTCCGAGCATCTCTATTTCCGCAATCTCGACAACGGCCCCGGGGTGTTCCACCATCTGCTGGACGCCGCCGAGGAATCCGAATTCAAGGAAGCGCTGCTCGCCTATCACTTCCTGCGGACCACACCCCATCCACTGACCGCCGCTGACCTGGACGGGCTGATCGAATCCTGGTTCCGCCGGCACTGGAACACCACCTTCGACTTCGAGGTGCGCGCTGGGCTCCGCACGCTGACCGAACTGGGCCTGCTCACCGAGAACGCGGACGGCACCCTCGCCGCTCCCCCGATTGCCGAAGCTCGTCACCGCCTGGATCGATACTGGGACAACGCATTCCGGACTTGATCCGGTCAGTCATCGAGAACGCAAGAGCTGCCGCACCCGCGCCGCCTCACGGGTGAGGTGATCGCGCTCGGGAATGCTGGTGGCGGCGTGGGATGCCGCCGCGTAGAGGTCGGCGGCCTGTGCGAGATCACCGGCGCGTTCGAGCAGGTAGGCGTGCACAGCGGTGTAGCGCGGCAGATCCGGATCGACCTTGTTCAGCTCCGCCAGACCCGCTCGGGGTCCGTCGGCCTCGCCGATGGCGACCGCGCGGTTGAGTCGCACTATCTGACTGTCGGTGATCGCGAGTAGCTCGTCGTACCACTCCACGATCTGCACCCAGTCGGTTTCCGCCGCGTCGGGAGCATCGGCGTGCAGTGCGGCTATCGCGGCTTGGGCTTGATATTCGCCCAAGCGGTCGCGGGCCAGGGCCTTTTGCAGAATGGTCACCCCTTCGGCGATGAGCGCGGTGTCCCAACGGGATCGGTCCTGTGCGGCGAGGGGCACCAGGCGGCCGTCGGCGGTGAGGCGGGAAGCGCGGCGCGCGTGATGCAGCAGCATGAGGGCGAGCAGGCCGGCGGCTTCGGGATCGTCGGTGGCGGCGGCCAGCTGACGGGTCAGGCGGATCGCTTCGGCCGCCAGGTCGATGTCACCGCTGTAACCCTCGTTGAAGACGAGGTAGAGGACGCGCAGCACGGTCGCCGGATCGCCGGGCCGGTCGAGCGGCAGACCGGCGATCCGCCGCTTGGCCCGGCTGATGCGCTGCGCCATGGTGGATTCCGGGACGAGATAGGCGGCGGCGATCTGGCGGGTCGTCAGGCCGCCGACCGCCCGCAGAGTCAACGCGACCGCCGAACCGGGAGACAGGGACGGATGCGCGCACAGGAAGTAGAGCCAGAGCGAGTCGTCGGTGCCCGGCACCGGATCGGCCAGCGGTTCGGCCTCCACGGCGAGTTCCCTTCCGCGCCGCGAGGTTTCGGCTCGGGCGGCATCGAGGAACTTGTGCCAAGCGGCCGCCACCAGCCAGCCCTTGGGGTCGCGCGGCGGATCGTCCGGCCAGGTCTCCAAGGCGCGAATCAGCGCCTCCTGCACCGCATCCTCGGCCGACGCGAAGTCCGCTCCGCGCCGGACGAGAATCCCGATCACCGCGGGGACGAGTTCCCGCAGCAGCGACTCGTTCACTCGGTGACGGTGGGCATCGCGCTGAAGAACGGCCGGATTTCGAGCCATTCGTTGATCGGCTTGCCGCCCGCTCCCGGCGCGGCGGAGAGTTCGGCCGCCAATTCCAGTGCGCGCTCATAGGATTCGACGTCGATAACCGTCCACCCGGCGATCAGATCCTTCGTCTCCGCGAACGGCCCGTCGGTGACCGGCGGACGACCCTCCCCGTCCCCGCGCACGAAGGTGCCCTGCGGGGAGAGCGCCTGATGTTCGACGAACTCACCGGTGGCCTCGAGCCGCGTGGCGAAGTCCCGCATGTACTGGATATGAGCCGTGACCTCCTCCGGGGTCCACTGGTCCATCGGAATGAAGCCCTCGGGCAGCGGCGCACCGCGATAGTGCTTGAGCAGCAGATATTTAGCCATTGTCTTCTCCTCGGAGTGCTGGACCGGGTACGGCCGAATCGATCTCAGGCGTCCTGCCGTTCGGCCCGCTCCCGGACCAGTTCCTCCACCGCGGACGGCAGCGTGTTCTCGAAATCGATCAGCTTGGCCCAGGTCGGCGTGATGACGATCCGCACCATCCCGTCGTACAGCGAACGAACCTCGGCCTCCCATTCGACCCGCTGCTCGGCGCTCATCTCATAACTGCCGTTCATCTCGAGGTACTCCGCCGGAATCCCGTCGACCACATCCAGCTCGGCCCGCCCGCGAATGAGCAGGATCTTCGGCGGATGCACCTCGGTGTCGATGGTCAGCGCGACCATCGGATTCTCGCGCAACGCATGCAGCTTCGGAGCGTTCTTGGTGGTGCACAGCACGATCTCCGACCCGTTCCAGGTGAACGCGATCGGAATGCTGCGCGGCGTCCCGTCCTTGGCCACATACGCCAGCCGGGTCAGATCCCGGGCCAGCAGCTCCCGGCTGATCGGCCGCTCCAGAATCTCGTTGATCCGCGCCTGCTCCATGGTGATCGCTCCTTCATCGGTGTCGTCGAGCGCCATCTCCCGGTGCTCTCGACCCTAGGACGGAGCCGGCCGGACGTTCTCGACATCCTCCCGCGAGAATTCTCGAAAATCTTTCAGCAGCTCGAGTATCACCGCCAACCGGTGTTCGTCGGCGGAGGCACTCGTAGGCACGCCGGGGCGGGTCGCGCGGATTCTCGGGCGACACCCGGGCGGCGCGCCGGTGGCGCTGACACTCGTCGGTCCCCCGGCATACGCTGGAGCACAGGTGAATCCGGAGACGGGGGGCTCAGCATGGCCTTGGTTCGGGACGCCGCACGGAAGGGGTCCTACGGGATCGACGCGCCGCTGGTGGCGCTGACTTTCGCGGCCGTGTCGGCGACTTTTCTGGTCGCGGCCGGCATGGCGGCGACCGCGGGGTCGGCGACCGCCTGGGGGTTCCTGATTCCCGGTGTCGTTCTGGGCGCGCAGTGCGTCCTGTGCCTGTACGTCTCGCGGCGGGGCAAGTTCGCGGTCTGGCAGGAACTCCTGGACGAGCTGCGACTGCGCGGGGACGAACGGGCGGTCGATCTGGGGTGCGGGCGCGGGGCGGTGCTGATCGCCGTGGCGCGGCGCGTGCCGCAGGGGCGGGTGGACGGCGTCGATTTGTGGCGCTCGATCGACCAGTCCGGCAACGATATCGCCGCCACCACCCGCAATGCGGTGGTCGAAGGGGTGGCGGAGCGGGTCGAGCTGCATACCGCCGATATGACCCGACTACCGTTCAGCGACAATACTTTCGACCTGGTGGTGTCGAGCCTGGCCATTCACAATATTCCGACCGCGAAGAGACGTGCGGCGGCGGTCGCGGAGGCCGTGCGGGTGCTGCGGCCGGGCGGGCGGATCGTGATCGCCGACATCTTCAAGACCGGTGAATATCTTGTCACGCTGAAGGATTCCGGAGCTCGCGAGATCACCGCCCGCCCGCTGGGGTGGCGGATGTGGTGGGGCAGCCCGATCGTCGCCACCCGCGCCGTCACCGCCACCAAATAGCGTTCACCAGCGCCGGGGCCGGGCCTCGAAGGTCTCGGTGGGGAAATCGTCGGGCGGGATGCGCCGGTCGGCGCCGCCGCGGCTGGGCCAGAAGCGGCTCGCGTACTGGCCGCGAATGCGGCTCAGGTCGGGCTCCTCGACATCGGTGATGCCGACCTGGAAGAGCATGAGCATGGTGACCATGCTGACCGCGACGATGAGCGGGGTGAGCAGTTCGTTCGCCTGCGCGCCCGCCGGATTGTGCAGGTGGTCGGCGACATGTGCGCGCATGGCGAACATGCCCGTGTAGTGCATGCCGCAGACCGCGATTCCCATGATGAGCGCCGCCCCGATGGTGGAGAGAATGCCCTGCACGTGCAGTGCGAACCAGAGCGCCGCGGTCGCCGCCACCACCGCGATCACGATGGAGAGCAGCACCACCCAGGGGTCGTACCGCACGGACGCATCGGTTTTCATGGCGTACATGCCCGAGTAGTGCATGGCCCCGACCCCTAGACCGGTGATCGCCCCGCCGGTGATCAGCGCGAACGCCTCACCGTGCTGATGCACCACGATCGAGAGCCCCAGCCACACCACCCCCATGGCGATGATCGCGGACAGCACGGTGATGGGCACGTTGTACCGGATGGTGGCGTCGTGCACCGAAAACCCCAGCATCGCAATGAAATGCATGACCCAGATCCCGGTACCGCCGAGCGCGATGGCCCCGGTGGCGATCCATCCTCGATGCCCGTTCTGACTACGGGCGCGCACCATGCAGCGCAGGGCCAGCAACGACCCGGTGACGGACATGATGTAGGCCAGGCCCGGGGTTAACCACCCATAGGTGAACTGGTCAATTTCCAGCATGCGGACTCCTTGCCAGAACGCTTGTTTCGACTGTTCCCACCGGTGGTTGCGCCGAACATTAACGAGAAATCAGCAGGTAGTAAATTTGCCGCATTACATTCCGGGAAATGTTGCCGGGTTTGCTGGAGCGGATGCGCGCAGGTAGCCGGTGGTGCGGACACGCCGACTCGCCTTCCAGCATTCGTGTATTCCGCCCTTGACGGACAGGGCCGAAAGTCCCTGCCGCACACCGAAAATCGAGAGCCTGGCAAACGAAAACCGCCGGATGATCCTCGCGGGACCATCCGGCGGTTCGAATCAGGCTGTGGGCCCGGGGCTTACCAGCCGCGCTCGGCGAGGCGGTGCGGCTGCGGGATCTCGTCGACATTGATGCCGACCATGGCCTCGCCCAGGCCGCGCGACACCTTGGCCAGCACGTCCGGGTCGTCGTAGAAGGTGGTGGCCTTCACAATGGCGGCCGCACGCTGGGCCGGGTTGCCGGACTTGAAGATGCCCGAGCCGACGAACACGCCCTCGGCGCCGAGCTGCATCATCATGGCGGCGTCGGCCGGGGTGGCGATACCACCGGCGGTGAACAACACGACGGGCAGCTTGCCGGTCTCGGCGACCTCGCGCACCAGCTCGTACGGGGCCTGGAGTTCCTTGGCCGCCACGTACAGCTCGTCCTCGGGCAGCGAGGCCAGGCGGCGCAGCTCGTAGCGGATCTTGCGCATGTGGGTGGTGGCGTTGGAGACGTCGCCGGTGCCGGCCTCACCCTTGGAGCGGATCATGGCCGCGCCCTCGGTGATGCGGCGCAGCGCCTCGCCCAGGTTGGTGGCGCCACAGACGAAGGGAACGGTGAAGTTCCACTTGTCGATGTGGTTGGCGTAGTCGGCGGGGGTCAGCACCTCGGACTCGTCGATGTAGTCGACGCCGAGCGACTGGAGCACCTGGGCCTCCACGAAGTGGCCGATGCGGGCCTTCGCCATGACCGGAATGGAGACCGCCTCGATGATGCCGTCGATCATGTCCGGGTCGCTCATGCGGGAGACGCCGCCCTGAGCGCGGATATCGGCGGGGACGCGCTCCAGCGCCATGACGGCCACCGCGCCGGCGTCTTCCGCGATCTTCGCCTGCTCCGGCGTGACCACGTCCATGATCACACCGCCCTTGAGCATCTCGGCCATGCCGCGCTTCACGCGGGCGGTTCCGATCGAGGGGGTGGATTCGGGCGTAGTCACGGCAAACTCCTGTGTCATGTGGGCCAATCAGGTCGCTCGGAATCGAACACCCTGATTCTAGGCTGCCACTTCAGGCCACTTCATAGCCAGTTGGACACGACTGGACTGCCCGCCCCGGTGAGCATGACGGGCGTCACAGCTGGAGGGCTACCGCACCGCTACTACAGCGGTCCGATCACGAACACGGTTGCCCAGTATTCGGCGGCGGACGGACCCATCACGGGGAGCAGAAAATCGTAGAGCAGGTAGGACACGAGAACCTTTCATTCCACACGGTGCTCGCCGCCGGCAAGATCGGCGAACGCACCCGACCCTAGTTCAGAATCCCGGACCGCACCGGCCAGTTCCGGATAGACGGCCGCGAAGATGCCAAGGTCGGTGGCGCGACGGAACTCGGGATGGCCGGTAAGGGCAGGCAGTCGCATCAGTGCCGCGCGGCCGAAATAGCCTCCGCCGTCGGCGGATTGGGGCATCGGGGTAGCGTGACCGGCGGCGATGGCCGCGAGGTTGCGCTCGAACAGCAGGGTGCAGGCGCGCAGGCCCTTCAGCATGACGTCCTGGAAGCCGTCGGCCGGGGTGAGCGGGAATCGCTCGGTGTCGAGGATGCGGCCGGTGTCGATCCCGGCGTCGATTTCGTGCAGGGTCGCGCCATAGCCGTTATCGCCGTTGAGAATCGCGTAGACGATGGCGGCTTCGGGTAGTCCGCGATGGTAGGGCAGCAGGCCGTTGTGGATGTTGTAGATGCGGAAACCCTTGTTCAGCACGGGTTCTCGCGGAATGGCGCGGTTGTTGATCGAGAACACGATCCGGTCGGTCGACGCGCGCCCCAATCGATCCGCTTCGGCGTTCACGTCGGTCGCGGCCAGCAGGGGTGTCCGCCGCTGACCGGCCGAACCCTCCTGTCCGGCCGGGACCACCACCAGATCGACGGGATGGCCTGCGGCGGAGGCGAAATCGACCGCCCGCCAGAGCAGGGCACCGCTACCGATGAAGATCATCGAGCCGCACCCGCGAGCGCCACGGTCACGGCTTCGCACACCCGGTCGAGGGTCAGCCGCTGCAACAGGCCCTCCAGCTGAGCCACGAAACGCTGTTCCGCCTGCGCGCCGACGATCTCGCGCGAGACCTGCGCCAGCATCTCCATGGTGGCGAGCGAGTCGCCGCCGAGGGCGAAGAAGTCGGAGTCCGCCACCAGGTCCGCGGCATCGCAACGCAGCACCCGGGCCCAGATCTCGGCCACCCGATCCTTGACCTCGCCGCCGTGGCCGTCGTCGGCGATGCCGGGCCCGGCCGCCTCGGCTTCCGGCGTCCGGGCCGGGCCCGGATCGGTGAGCGCGAGACGGTCGATCTTCCCGTTGTCGGTCAGCGGCAGTTCGGTGCGCCGATGGAAGGCGGCGGGGATCATGTACACCGGCAGCGTGTCCGACAGGTAATCGCGCAGGGTGCGATCGTCGGGCTGTCCCTCGGGCGCGCCGGTCGCGGGCACCAGATAGGCGTCCAGCACGTAGTCGCCCTGATCCTCGCGGCGGCGACCCACTACCGCGGCAGCCGCGACCTGGGGATGTGCTTCCAGTACGCAGCGCACTTCGTCCGGTTCCACGCGGTTGCCGCGGATCTTCACCTGATGGTCGACACGGCCGACGAATTCCAGTGCGCCGCCGGGCAATCTGCGCACCAGATCGCCGGTGCGGTAGACCCGTTCGTCCTCGACCGTCACGAAACGTTCGGCGGTCAGCTCCGGCCGCTCCAGGTATCCGGCCGCGACTTGCGGTCCGCCCAAATACAATTCGCCGTTCTCACCGTCCGGTACGGGCCGCCTCGACTCGTCGAGCAGATGCACCGTGGTGCCGGGCGCGGGAAATCCGATCGGCGCCGAGGAGGCGCCGGCCGGTGTGCTCTCGGTGAGCACCTGCGAGACACAGACCATGGTCACCTCGGCGGGACCGTAACTGTTGAGCAGCTGCACCTGTGGACCGAAGTATTGGTGGACCCGGCGCGCCAGATCACGGCTCACCTGTTCGCCGCCGAGCGCGACGGCCCGCATACCGACCTGCGGAATCCCCTGCCGCACGATCACTTCCGCGAGACTCGGGGTCAGGAACACCGTATTCGCGCCGCGCTCGCCGAGCAGCTCCGCCAGCGAGAGGTGATTGATCTCGCCCGGCACCAGCACCACCGCGCCGCCCGCGATCATCGGGGTCACCATCGCCATGCACGCCAAATCCGCTGCGGGCGTGTGATAGTGCCCGTACCGCGTCGCCGGAGTGAGCTGATACCAGTCCACGGCCGCCCGCAGGAAGTGCATGACATTGTCGTGCGTGACCCGCACGCCCTTGGGCCGCCCGGTGGATCCGGAGGTGTAGATCACGTAGGCGATATCGTCGGCCGCGACCTCCGCATCGACGATCTCGCCCCGCTCGGGCAACTCCTCGAGCACCAGCGCCGGCACCGCATCCCCGACCAGCTCGGCGAACCGCCGTTCGACCAAGCGCAACCGGACCCCCGAATCACGCAGGATCTGCACGATCCGTTCACGCGGATGCTTCGGATCCAGCGGTAAGAACGCCGCTCCCGCCGCCAGAATGCCCCACTGCCCGCTCTGCCCCGCCAGCGTCCGGCCCGCGACGACGCCGACGATGTCGCCGCGGCGAACACCGTTGTCACGCAATGCCTTCGCGATCCCCGCCGCACGATCGACCAGCTGCTCGTAGGTCAGCGTCCCGTCCGGCCCGGTGATCGCCACCGCTTCCGGGCGCACCGCCGCCTGTTCCCGTAGCAGCTGCACGAGCGTCGCCGGATGCCGTTGCAGCAGACCGGATTCCGCGATCGCCGTCCCGACGGCGGAGCCCGCAGCGTTGCCCGGCTCCACGACCTCGGCTTCCGCGAGCTTCGACGCCGTGGTCGCACCGCTGACCGGTTTCGTTTCCGCGGTCCCGGCCGGATTCGACCGTGTCAGTTCGTCGCCGACTTCCTCCGCGTGCGTCGCGACGGTCTGATTCGGCGCGGCCAGTGCGTCCGCGATCGTGTCGAGCAATTGGCCGAGGCGTTCGGCGACACCGACACCGTTGCGGCAGGACACCGTGATCGCGGTGGCGTTCTCCGACTCGACGATCGCGAAACTGAGCGGTGCGATGGACAGATGCACCGGGATCGCGATTACCCGGGTGGGGGTGAAGCCGGGGGCGGTGAACTCCGCGAGTGCGACCTTGCCCGCTTGGGAGATGACGGCCGAGTACAGGTTTCGGCCGGTGCGCTTGCCGACGGATTCGATGAAGCGCAGCGCGGCCTTCTGGATCAGTGCGGGGCTCTTCGCCAGGGTGAGGTCGTTCAGCTGGTTGAGTTCGTCGCCGCGCATGAGCGCGGCGAGCAGGCGCGCGTTGATCTGCTCCCAGGTCTCGCCCGGTTCGACGTCGACGTGCAGCGGCAAGGTCAGGTTGGCGGTCGAGCGCACCGCGGGGTCGTGCCTGCGCAGGTCGACGGGGAACATCAGGCGGGTCGTCGATCGACTTGCCGCGGTGATGATTTCACCGATACGCGCGACCACGGCCGGCCGGGAGACCGGCACCGTGCGATGCCGCAGCAGCCAGGGACGGCCCGGCAACGGCGCACCACGCCCGGCCGGGGAGGAATAGTTCAACCGCATCGGTGTCGGTTTGCCCGGGATCCCCACGCGCAGACCGAATTCCAGCTCCGAGATCGGATCGGGCGCTCCCTCGGGTGCATCGCCGCGCAGGACGCGGAAGATGTCCGCCATCCACAGTTGCAGCCCTTTGGCGTCCATCGTGCCGTGGAAGGCGCGGAAGATCAGCGTGGGCGATGCCGAAGGCAGCAGCAGCACTTCGCAATTCAGCGCTTCCGACAGGTAGTCGGGGCGGGCGATCGGACCGTGCAGCACCGGGTCATCGCTCAGATTGTCGTAATCGAGCACGGCGTTCGGGAGCACCCGGACCTGCGGCGTCGCCGCCAGCGCCACCCAGTCCGCACCCGAACGCACCAGTCGCGCACCCGGATGCACCCGCGAGGCGACCTGTACCGCGTCCCGCAACCGCTGCGGATCGAGCGCACCCACCCCTTCGACGACCATCTGAATCAGAAAGTGCGGCTGTAGCTCCCGCGCAGCGAGATAAAGCCGTTCGGAGGGCGAAATTCGGCGGAATACGCTGCTCAACGGGATCGAACTCCTAGAGAGGGCACTCGCACCGAGAAGTCCGTTCAGAGGCCCCCAAGCTCGACCGGACTGGCAGCCAGTCTAGGGTCGATACCCCGCCCGCATCGGTGTGCGAAATCTCACTCACCGGTACCGTCGCTTGACTGGCGGCACGGCCGCTTCTCCGGTACCTCGTTCGCGGCCAACGCCTTCGACGCCCGGCCGCGCGCCCGATAACGGTCGCCTGCCGATCGCGGTCGCCCTAAGCTCTGCGGACGTGACTGTGGCATTGGATGATTCGTGGCGGGCTTGGCTACAGGAGAATATCGAGCGCGGCTGTACGCCCGAGACGATGGTCGCCGCCATGGTCGGGGACGGTTTCGAGCCGGAAGCCGCGGCCGCCGCGGTGCGGGCGATGCGCTCCGGCGAGCTGCCCGCGGGATCGTCGTACCGGTACGACGCGTGCCCCATCGCACCGGGCCGGGTCATCAAAGCCCATGACCGAGAGGTCTATTCGCTGCTACGGCTGGAGCGGCCACAACTGGTGCTGTTCGACAATGTGCTCTCCGAGGAGGAGTGCGACCAGGTGATCGCTCTCTCCGAAGGGAAGCTGCGACGCTCCACGGTCGTCGATCCGGAGACCGGGCAGTCGACGGTCGTGGCCCACCGCTCCAGCGCGAACACCTCGTTCCAGATCTCGGAGACGCCGCTGATCGATCGGCTGGACCGGCGCATTTCGGCGCTGATGAACTGGCCGCTGGAGAACGGCGAGGGATTACAGGTGCTGCGGTACGGCGTCGGTGACGAATTCCGTTCGCACTTCGACTATTTCCCGCCGGATCAGCCCGGTCACGCCACCCAGGTCGCGAACGGCGGACAGCGGGCCGCCACCCTCGTCGTCTACCTCAACGACGTGCCGGACGGCGGCGAGACCCTGTTCCCGGACGCTGGGGTCACCGTGGCCCCACGCCGGGGGCAGGCCGTCTACTTCCGGTATTTCAACGGGCTCGGCCAACTCGACCCCGCTACCAAACATGCCGGAGCGCCGGTCCTCGCGGGCGAGAAGTGGATCATGACCAAATGGATGCGGCGCTACCGCTTCTCGTGAGCCGCCGAAACTCGTTTGCGGCCGGCGGCGTCCTGGTTCAGGCTTTTCCACGATGACGAACGCACTCGATCAGGCCCGCACCCTGCTCACCGACGGCGATGTGCCGGGAGCGGTGCGCGCCCTGCGCCCCCTCGCCGAAACCACCCCGCTCACCGAACTCGCCGCCTTCACCGCGCAATTGGCCGCGGCCGTCGACTTCGACGATCTCGCCCAGGCCGCCTCCGCCGTCGCCGCCGATCCGTCGAATGCCGAGTCGCTCACCGTATTCGGCTACGAATGCATCGAACGCGGCATCTCCTTCCTGGCGGTGCCGGTGCTGCGGGAAGCCCTGCGCCGCGGGCCGGATTCGCACCTCGCGCTGACCGAGTTGACCACCGCGCTCGAGGACGAGCACCGCCACGCCGAAGCAGCCGCCACCCTGGCCGCGCACACGCCGATCCTGCGCCCGTGGCCGGAGCGCTACCTGCTCACCTACAACCTGCTGCTCTCGGGCCGGACCGCTGCCGCGCGAACCGAATTCGACGCCCTGCCCGATCCGGACGACGACCGCTGGCTGTATGCCCGCGACCGGGTCGGCCGCATGCTGGCCCGGGCCGACCGGGCGGCGCACGCTTCGGCGCTGGACCATCACGACCTGCGCGGCTGGCATTTCACTCTGACCGGCGGTTATCTGGCCACCTACTCCCCCTACGGTTTCGCCGCCGGAATGTCGGGCCGCTGGGCGTATCTGGGTGACAGCGTGCAGAACTGCCGCCGTGGACTCGACCGGCTCGCCCTCATCCTGGCCGCCGCCGGCCGCGCGCCCCGCTCGGTATCGCTGCTGCCCGGCCGGGCGGATCGAATCCTCGGGCTGGCGGCCGCGGACCTGCTCGGCCTGCCCGCGCGGGAGTACGAGCCCGGCAGCCCCGACACGGTCGTGATCGCGTACGACCTCAACGGCGTGGACGGCGAACTGCTGTCCACGTTGAAAGAGCGCGCCGACGGCCAGGTCCTGTACGAGCACGCGTCCTGCTGGACCGATCCCGCGCCGGTGAGCGCCGATGCCGTCGGCCTGCTGGTGCAGACCGTGGTCGAACCGTGGGGCGGCGGCTTCCGCATCGGCGACGACGGTCCCGAGGACCTGCCCGCCGACGCCCGGCCGGAGCACGACATCGCCGCCGACATCATCGCGGCCGATCCTGCTCCCGATCCCGGCGACGGCGAAACCCCCGACGACCCGGATACCGCCCTGAGCGCTTTCGTCACCGCCACCCGCGACACCTGGCTGACCGGCCCACGCACTCCCGAACGCTCCCCCGGCCCGGTCCGCAGCTCCCGATTCGGCTGAGCCTCAACTCAATCGGTACACGTACCGGCTGGTGGGGACGAGATCCAGGTTCAGGTGCGCCCCGAAACTGACCACGCTCTCCATCATCCGGGTGACGCGCCGCTGCAACTCCGCGTCGTCCCCGCCGCTGCCGTAGAAGGCGTGCGGACTGGTCATGGCCGCCATCGGAAACAGCTCCTCGACAAGCGCGTCCACCCGATTCCCGGGCGTGATCGCCTCGCGCACCGTGTTCTGCACGTATCCGAACGTGTCCTGCGTTTCGATGGCCACCGTGGTGTGCAGGTCGTGCCACCGATGCAGCCACTCCTCCCGCGTCAAATCCTCCGGAATCCGCAGCAACGCGAAGTTGGCGAGCGCGTCGGCCCGCACCCCGTCCTCCACCGGCGGCGGCACGATAGGCGTCCGCTCCTCCACGATCCACCCGTTCACCTCGGTCCCCACCGACGCCAGCACCGCGGTCACCGGTTCGTGCCCGCCCTCTGTCCGCACACTGACGATGGCCGCGATCGCCTCCGGGTAGGTGCTGTGCTTGACCGTCGCGTCGGCGACATCCTTGTCCCGCACATTGACCTGCAACTCGCTCGCCCCGGCGGCGGCCAGCCGATGCCGCAACTCGCCGTCGTGCAACCGCTCGTCCAGACCGTCACCCCACAGGGCGTACATCAGCTTCATACCCGAAATCCTTGCCACAGCTCACCGTTGATCACCTCACGGTAGCGCCGTGGTCCCGCCCGTCGCCGATTTCGCGAGGTTCATCCCACCCAGCGGACTGCCGCGTCAGGCGAGTTCTCGATACGGCGGGTAGCCGCCGCTCACGCACTCCACCATCGCGTCCCGTACCCGCTCCACGGCGGCCGTGTCGACGATGCCCACGCGCAATCGATCGGACCGGTGTTGACGGCGTCGCTCGACACGATGAGAACCCGCCGCCGCGTTTTCGCAGGTATCACCTCAGCGGATGGAGCGGACCTCGGGGTCGGTGCCGTTGTCGGCGGCGGCGATCGCCTCGGGGAGCAGGTGGTCCAGGTGGTACGGGTAGACCGTTTCACCGGAGTGGTCGAGGTGGGCGATGTCGGTGGGGGTGCACCATTTGTTGCCGTTGATGGAGCGGCGTTCGATGTAGTCGAGGTTGCCGGGTTCCGGGTCGAAGGTCTTGGTGCGCAGGGCGAAGAAGAGTTCTTCGGAGCGGATGAGTTCGCCGTTGAAGGGGAAGACCGCGACGCGACGCCAGAGGGGGCCGCGCAGCTGGGACGAGTCGGCGGTGAGGCCGGTCTCCTCCCAGAGTTCGCGAATCGCGGCCTCGCGCAGGGTTTCTCCGGGGTTGACGCCGCCGCCGATGGTGAACCAGAACGGGACGTCGGGGACCTTGGGGTCGCAGCCGCGCAGCAGCAGGACGCGATCCTGTTCATCGAGCAGGACGACGCGGGCGGAGGTGCGGACCGTATCCACCTCCAGACCCGTCGAGGCGGCGGGCGTCACGCGTTCGGCGATCTCGAAATAGGTCGGCATCGGGGCCGTACCGCCGAGGTGCAGGATGCGGACCAGGCGGCGGGTGCGCAGCGCGAGGGTGTCGCGGACGGCATCGTTGTGGAAGCGGCGGGCGATGAGCACGCGGGCTTCGGCGTCGGCCAGCTCGGCCACCAATTGCGGTGGGAGCAGGGCGATATCGACCGAGGACAGCGCCGCGGCGAGCTGGTTCTCGATGGTCTCGCGGTCGCGCCAGTTGGAGCGTTCGGCGCGATCGGCGAGCGCGGAGAGGCGGCGGGCATGCTCTACGAGCGCCGGGTCGTAGAGCCCGGACAGCGTGGTGGCGACCGAACGGGCCACCACCGCGCGGCGGGCCAGCGCGGCATCCAGCGCGTGCCGGGCCTGGTCGGTACGAACGTGCAAGCGGTCCAGGCGATTCGCCGTCGTGTACGCCCAGACGCCGATGGCGATGACGACGGCCGCGATGAGCGCGAGGACCAGAATCCCGGTCGCGGAGAAAGTGATCATTCGACGCTCCTATCGGCGGTGAGCATCGCGGTCACCCGGCGGTCCTGACTCGAACGTCGCCGACGGTGACCGTCTCGTAGACGCGCAGGATCTGCTCGGCCACGACCGGCCAATCGTATTCGCCGACAACCTGATTGGCGGTGCTGATGTACTCTTCCCGCTTGTCGTCGTCGGTGAGCATGGCGTCGATGGCGGTGGCGAGGCGAGCGGAATCGCCGACCGGGACCAGCATGCCGGCGGTGCCGTCGCGCAGCACCCGCCGGAAGGCGTCGAGATCGCTTGCCACCACGGCGGTTCCGGCGGCCATCGCCTCCACCAGCACGATGCCGAAGCTTTCACCACCGAGGTTGGGGGCGCAGTAGACATCGGCGCTGCGCATCGCGGACGCCTTCTCGGCATCGGTGACCTGGCCGAGGAATCGCAGGTGGGAAGCGTTCTCACCGGCTTCGCGGCGCAGCCGGTCCTCGTCACCGCGCCCGACGATGAGCACCTGGAGCCCGGGATGGCGGCGCACCAGTTCCGGCAGCGCGCCGAGCAGGATGTCCATGCCCTTGCGCGGTTCGTCGAAACGCCCCAGGAACAGCACGGTCTTTCCGGCACGCGGATATCCGTCCAGCAGCGGCGCGTGCGCGAAGGCGGGCACATCCACCCCGTTGGGGATCTCGACCGCGTCCCCGCCGAGCGCCTCCACCTGCCAGCGCCGCGCCAGCTCGCTCACCGCGATCCGCCCACTGATCTTCTCGTGGTACGGCCGCAGCACGCCCTGAAAAGTACTGAGCACCAACGATTTCGTGGTCGACGTATGGAAAGTCGCGACGATCGGCCCTTCGGCGATCTTCAACGCCAGCATGGACAGACTCGGCGCGTTCGGCTCGTGAATATGCAGCACATCGAAATCGTTGTCGGCGATCCACCGGCGAATACGCGTATACGCGGTGGGCCCGAACGACAATCGCGCCACCGACCCGTTGTAGGGAATCGCGACGGCTTTTCCGGCCGACACCACGAAATCCGGCAGCGGGGTGTCGTCGGCGGCGGGGGCGAGCACGCTCACCTTGTGCCCGCGTTCGATCAATACCTGCGCCAATTCCACGACATGCGACTGCACCCCGCCCGGAACGTCGAACGAATACGGGCAGACCATGCCGATTCTCATAGCGCGCCGTCTCCCGTATCCCCCTCGGATTCGGCGACCGCCGCCGTTTCCGAATACCCCAGTGTCTGCTGCGCCGCGGCGATGCGGTCCAGTCGCGCTTGCGACAAGTCACCTTCCCACAGCGGTTGCAGCATGTGCCAGTCGGCGGGATGGGCGGCGATATTGGCGGCGAAAACATCCGCCAGCGCCTGGGTAGCCGGCTGCACGCCCTGAGAAACGTCGATGGGCGCGAACACCTGCATGCCCCAGCCCTCGCCGCCGTCCTCGGTGAACCAGCAGTGCACGGGCAGCAGCACCGCCCCGGTCTGTATGGCCAGTTTGGCCGCGCCGGCGGGCAGCCAGGTGGTCTCACCGAAGAAGGTGACCGGTACGCCCTTGCCGGTGAGGTCGCGCTCGCCCATCAGGCAGACGACCTTGTTGTCGCGCAGCCGATCCGCCAGCTGCGGGAACGGCGGCTGTTCACCGCCGGTCAGCGGAAACACCTCGAACCCGAGGCTCTCCCGATACGCCATGAACCGCTCGAACAGCGCTTCGGGCCGCAAGCGTTCGGCCACCGTGGACAATCCGCCGTGGTTCTGCACCAGCCAGACCCCGGCCATATCCCAGTTCCCCGAATGCGGCAGCACCAGAATCACACCGCGTCCGGCAGCCAGTCCGGCTTCCAGATATTCGGTGCCCTCGACATGCAGCGTTTTGCCCAGCGCCACATGATCCATGGTCGGCAATCGGAACGCCTCACGCCAATACCGCGCGTAGGACCGCATGCTCGCCTTGATCAGCGCATCCGGCACCTGCTGCGGTGCGGTCCCGAGCACCCGGGCCAGATTGCGCCGCAATTGATTCGGCTCCCCCGACTGTGCAGCGCGATCGGCTTTCCGCGCCGCCGCATCGGCGCCGGCATCGAATGCCTTGCGCGCCAGCCCTTCCGGCAGTGCGCGGACAAGCGCCCACCCGGCCGCGTACGCCTTGTCGGTCATCGCGGACGTGAAATCGGTATTCACCGCTGCGGTTCCTCCGGAGCTTTCACCGCGGGCGCGAGCACATCGCGCGCACCCGGGGAATTACGCACCGCCAGCACCCGCTGGAAAACGGTGATGATGCTGAGCACGGCGAGCGCGTACATGGCCGCGTACACCGCGTAGGACAACCATTCGATGCCGTAGTACTGGCCGATGCCGGTGAATCCGGCCCCGACCAGCACGATGATCAAACGGTCCGGTCGTTCGATGAGCCCGCCGTCGGCCGAGAGCCCGCTGGCCTCGGCGCGCGCCTTGGCGTAGGAGATGACCTGCGAGGTCACCAGCACCACCAGCGTCGCGGCGAACAGTTCCTTGCTGTTCTGATGGTAGACAGCCCACCAGGCCAGTCCGGCGAAAATGGCCCCGTCGGCGACCCGGTCGCAGGTGGCGTCCAGCACCGCACCGTATTTCGTGCCGCCGCCGCGCGCCCGCGCCATCGCCCCGTCCAGCATGTCGAACATGACGAACAGCCAGATCACCATGGTTCCCCAGAACAAATGGTCCGAGGGGAACAGGGTCACCGCCGCGGCGATCGAGGCGGTGGTGCCGATGAGCGTCATCGCGTCCGGGGTCAAACCGGTGCTCACCAATGCTTTGCCCAGGGGCGCAGTCGCTTTGGCGAACGTTTCGCGACCGAAGAAGCTCAGCACGCTATTCGGATTCCTTCCATGCCTGCGCCAGTAGCGCCCGGGTCTCCCGGAGCAGCTGCGGCATCACCTTCACTCCGCCGATGACGGTAATGAAGTTCGCGTCTCCACTCCAGCGCGGCACGATGTGTTGATGCAGGTGATCGGCGAGTGAACCGCCGGCAACGCCGCCGAGATTCAATCCGACATTGAAGCCCTCGGGGCGCGAGACGCTTTTCATCACCCGGATGGCCTGCTGGGTGAAGGCCATCAGTTCGAGGCTCTCCTCGGGCGTGAGGTCCTCCAGATTGGCGACGCGGCGGTACGGGACCACCATCATGTGGCCGGGGTTGTACGGGTACAGGTTCAGCACCGCGTACACGAACTGCCCGCGCGCCAGCACCAGGCCGTCCTCGTCCGACATCAACGGGATGTCGGTGAAGGGATGCCCGGTCTTCTTGGGCGCGTCCGGATCCCGTTCCTCGACCGCGCCGGTGATGTAGGACATCCGGTACGGCGTCCACAGCCGTTGCAGGCGATCGGGTTCGCCCACACCGTTGTCCACGATCTGCTGTGCCGGAATCTCTTGCCCGGCAGCAGCTTCGGTGAGACCGCCGGACGCCGTACGTTCAGTCATGCTGTCACCTTTCGGCGTGATTGGGGGCCCTGCGTGGTTACGCGAGCTGCCGCCTCCGGGCCCTGACCACTCACGCCAACCCGTTCGTCTTCTCGAAGCGCTCCGCGGTGGGAGATGCGTTCTCGCGGCGCTTGATCCAATCGGTGATGATCGAAACCGCTTCCGCCACCGGCACACCGTTGACCTGGGTGCCGTCGCGGAACCGGAACGACACCGCGTTGTTCTCCACATCGCGCGCGCCGGCCAGCAGCATGAAGGGAATCTTCTGCGCGGTCTGGTTGAAGATCTTCTTCTGCATGCGGTCATCGCTGCGATCCACTTCGGCGCGAATGTCATTGTCGCGCAACTGCTCGATGACCGCATCGAGGTGCTCGGCGAAGGCTTCGGCGACCGGGATGCCGACCACCTGTACCGGCGAGAGCCAGGCCGGGAACGCGCCCGCGTAGTGCTCGGTGAGCACACCGAAGAAGCGCTCGATGGAGCCGAAGAGCGCACGGTGGATCATGACCGGGCGATGCTTGGCGCCGTCCGGGCCGGTGTACTCCAGTTCGAACCGCTCGGGCAGGTTGAAGTCCAGCTGGATGGTGGACATCTGCCAGGTGCGGCCGAGGGCGTCCTTGGCCTGCACGGAGATCTTCGGGCCGTAGAAGGCCGCGCCGCCCGGATCCGGCACCAGGTCCAGTCCGGAGTCGGTGGCCACCTGGCGCAGGGTTTCGGTGGCCTCTTCCCACAGCTCGTCCGAGCCCACGAACTTCTTCGGGTCCTTGGTGGAGAGCTCGAGGTAGAAGTCGTCGAGACCGTAGTCGCGCAGCAGCGACAGCACGAACTGGAGCGTGGTGGTCAGCTCCGCGTGCATCTGCTCCTTGGTGCAATAGATGTGCGCGTCGTCCTGGGTCATGCCGCGCACGCGGGTCAGGCCGTGGACGACGCCGGACTTCTCGTAGCGGTAGACCGAGCCGAATTCGAACATGCGCAGCGGCAGTTCCCGGTACGACCGGCCACGCGACCGGAAGATCAGGTTGTGCATCGGGCAGTTCATCGGCTTGACGTAGTAGTCCTGGCCGGGCTTGCGGACGGTGCCGTCCTCGTTGAGTTCGGCGTCCAGGTGCATCGCCGGGAACATGCCCTCGCGGTACCAGTCCAGGTGGCCGGAGACCTCGAAGAGGTGGCCCTTGGTGATGTGCGGGGTGTTCACGAACTCGTATCCGGCTGCGATGTGGCGGCGGCGGGAGTAGTCCTCGAGCTCCTTGCGGATGATGCCGCCCTTGGGGTGGAACACCGGCAGGCCCGAGCCCAGCTCGTCCGGGAAGGAGAACAGGTCGAGTTCGAGGCCGAGCTTGCGGTGGTCACGCTTCTCGGCTTCCTCGAGCAGCCGCAGGTATTCGTCCTGCGCCTCGGTGGATTCCCAGGCGGTGCCGTAGATGCGCTGCAAGTCCTCGCGGGACTGGTCGCCCCGCCAGTACGCGGCCGAGGAGCGGGTCAGCTTGAACGCCGGAATGTACTTGGTGGTCGGGCAGTGCGGCCCGCGGCACAGATCGGCCCAGATCTTCTCGCCGGTGCGCGGATCCAGGTTGTCGTAGATGGTCAGCTCTTTACCGCCGACCTCCATGACCTCAGGATCGTCGATGCCCGACTTGTCGGAGATGAGCTCGAGCTTGAAGGGCTCCTTCTCCAGTTCGATGCGGGCCTCGTCGATCTCGACCACCCGGCGCGAAAACCGCTGCGCGCCTTTGATGATCTTCTTCATCCGCGATTCGAGCTTGGTCAGATCCTCCGGGGTGAACGGCTTGTCCACCTGGAAGTCGTAGTAGAAGCCGTCCTTGATGTACGGGCCGATGCCGAGCTTGGCGTTCGGGAACTCCTGCTGCACGGCCTGCGCGAGGACGTGCGCGGCCGAATGCCGGATCACATTGCGGCCGTCCGGGGAATCGGCGGTGACGACCTGGACCTCGGTGTCGAACTCGGGCGCCCAGGACAGGTCGCGCAGATCGCCCGCGGCGTCCTTGACGACGATGACGGCGTTGGGCCCCTTGTTCGGCAGGTCCGCCTCGCGCACCGCAGTGCCCGCGGTAGTCCCAGCGGGCACCCTGATCAGGGGTACTGGGCTGTTCGCGGCTGTGGTGGTCACGGCTGGACACTCCTTGGCATCGTCATAGGCGGGCGACTTACCCGCCGGTTCTGGTTTGCGCGGCGGTATACCCCCGGCGCGACCATGCTATCGGGAGGGTCCTACGCTGCGCCCACGCGGGCGTCAGCCTCGCGCGGCGAGTTCGGCCAGCAACTCTTCGCGCTGCGCCGCAGGTCGTTTGGGGCAGCTGGTGCACATTTCGCAGCCGGGCACCTCGAAAACCAGGCAGCAGGAGATGCGGCGCACAAAAGTGCGCCCGCCGATATCACTGAACCGCGGGACCGGCAGCCGCCCCGAAACGTCCCTGGCCAGCTGTGCACCGGCCTCCTGGTCACCGGCGTCCAGGGCTCGGTTGCCGATGGCGTCGGCGACGATCGCCCACAGCGCGGCGACCCCGGCCCCGCACACCTGCGCCACCACCGGAATCACCCGCGACAGGGTGTGCCGCAGGGCGTGGCCGACCGATTCCACCGCCTGCGCGCCGTCGTCCACCGGCAGCACGCGTTCGATCCCGCCGTCCGGCCGCACCTCGCAGCTGATCCGCTCCAGCACCGGGTCCACCTCCGGCCGCACCCCCACCTGCGCCCCGACCACGGCATCCACCAGCGACGATGCCGCCATGCACCACCACAGCGTCCCCGACACCCGCGAATCCCCGGTCCCCCACGAAACACCCATGTCGGCGATGCGTTCGGTGAGCCATTGCGGATCGAGCAGCACGGTGCCCGGCACCACGCTCATCGAAACCGGGGACTGCGCAACCATTTCCATCCCACTCCGATCCAGCCGCCGACCACAGGGTTGTCCACTACCCACGATGTCACGATCCGCGCCGCCCGGCCGCTCCCCCGACCACCCCGCTCCGACTCCGGCGACTCGGACAGGCTAGTTCCCGCCCGCGACCCCGCCCCGCAGGCGCGCCCGCAACCCCGCCCGCCCCCCGGATTCGGGGCACCCGAAAGAGATGAAACTCTAGTGCTTCACACCCGCGTGACGATAGGGTTCGACAACCCCGGCATCGGGACCACGATGGGAGTCGAGAGTGCAGTCGCAAGCCAACCTGAACCGCCGAATCGCTTGGGGCGCAGGCATAATCGCAAGCCTCGCCGCCGTCGGCCTGACCGCACCCCCCGCCTCCGCCGACGTTCTCACCCTCGCGGTCTCCAAACAGAACGGCGAACCCCAGGTAGGCGGCACCTTCCAGGTGCTGTCCCAAACCGAAGGCACCGGCACCGGCCTCTCCACCGGCTCCAGCTTCCTCAAAGCACCCGTTGTCTTCACCGACAACGGCACCTGCATCGGCAAGGCCCGCCCGGCAATGATCAACAACGGTCTCGCCCACGTCGAATGGACCCCCACCACCGCGGGCCAGCACACCATCACCGCCACCCACGGCACCAGCTCCAAATCCATCACCGTCACCGTCGCCCCCGGCGCCACCACCCAACCCGCCGCAACATCCCCCGACTGCACCGTCTCCGGCTCGGCCTCAGCCGGCAGCACCGACTTCTGACCGGCCCTTCTCCCGGACATGCCGAATGCGCGAAGTCCGGGAGGGACTTCGCGCACTCGGCGGGGGTGGATCAGCGGAGAGCTGTGGCCAAGGCCGATAGGTCTACGTCGGCGATTTCCGATAGGCCGTCGGTGGTTACTTCCAGGACTCGGGCCGTGCCGATGTCGAAGAAGAGGCCGGTGACGGTGAGGCCGCGGTCGATCATGGCGCGGCGGACCACGGGGTGGGCGTGCAGGATTTCCAGTTGCATGGCCACGTTCACCATGGCGAGCTGTTCGGGGATTTGGAAGCCCTCGCGGGCGGCCGCGGAGGCGACAGGGTGTCCGGTGCGGAACGCGTCCAGGGACGAGCGGCCGTGTTTGAGCCAGTCGCCGAGGCCGGGGCCGCTGGGGGCTCCGGCCAGCAGCGCCTTCATGGCGCCGCAGGACGAATGTCCGCATACCACCACGTGATCCACGCCCAGTTCGTCGATGGCGAAGGAGATGGCGGCTTCGATGGAGCTGTCGCGGCCGTGTTCGGGGACCAGGTTGCCGACGTTGCGGACGGTGAACAGGTCACCGGGACCGGAGTTGGTGATGACGTTCGGGACGATGCGGGAGTCGGCGCAAGTGAGGAAGAGCGAGTGCGGGTTCTGGCCGTCGCGTAGCTCGTCCAGGTGCGGGCGCACCAGGTGTGCGTTGCGGCGGTGGAAGGCGGCGACGCCGGAGGTGACGGGGTTGTCGCCTTCGCGGAAGGGGCTCAGGACGTCGTCGAGCAGGCCGCGGGCGCGGCCGCGCACCGGCGGGCCGGTGACCGAATCGGCCATGGGGACGCTGCCGAGTTCGACGAATTCGACCGTGCCGCCGTTGCTCTCGTGCTGGCGCGCCCAATCGTGGATGGCCTCGTAGGCGGCGTGGTCGAGGAAGTCGACGCTCATCTCGACCAGCACCGTGGCGCCGGCGGGCACCTTGGCCAGTTCCTTGGAGAGTTTCGGCAGCGCCAGGAAGGTGCAGGTGCCGTCGACGCTCACCAGCCAGCGGTCGGTTCCGGTCACCGGAGCGGCCACGACGACCACGCGCACCACACGCCACAGCAGGATCGCGAAGGCCAGCAGCAGACCGGCCAGCACGCCTTCGAGGAGGTTCAGGAAAACCACGCCGAGCACGGTGACTACGTAGACGACCAGGTCGCCGGTGCGGTGCGCGAGCCGGATGTGCGCCAGCTTGACCAGCTGGATGCCGATCACGATGAGCAGACCGGCCAGTGCGGACTTGGGGATCTGCTGCACCAGCCCGGCGAGCGCGACCGAGAAGACCAGGACCCAGATGCCGTGCAGGAAGGCCGAGGCGCGACTGCGCGCTCCCGCTTGCACATTGGTGGCCGAGCGCACGATGACGCCGGTGACGGGCAGGCCGCCGAGCAGGCCGGAGGTCATATTGGCCGCGCCCTGGGCGACCAGTTCCTTGTCGAAGTTGGTGCGCGGGCCGGTGTGCATCTTGTCGACGGCGACCGCGGACAGCAGGCTCTCGACGCTGGCGATGAGCGCGATGGTCAGCACGGCCAGCGCGACCGCGCCCCAGTTTCCGCCGGGCAGCGACGGCAGGCCGATGGCGTCGAAGAGCGAGCCGCTCAACACGATTCGTTCCGGGTTGCCGGGCAGCACCAGCGACAGCAGCGTGGCGGTGACGATGGCGACCAGCGGCCCGGGCAGCACCCGCACCTTCCCGGGCACGTACTTCCAGCTCAGCATGATCACGATGACCACCAGGCCGATGAAGAAGTCGTCACCGTGCAGGCTGGTGAGCTCCCCCGGCAGCTGGATCAGGTTCTGCCACGCCGAGCTGTGCGACGCGCCGCCGAGCAGCACGTGCAGCTGTTGCAGTGCGATGGTGACGCCGATGCCGGCGAGCATGGCGTGCACCACGACCGGTGCGATGGCCAGGGCGGCGCGCGCGATCCGGCTCAGGCCGAACACGATTTGCAGCACGCCCGCGGCGACGGTGATGAAACAGGCTGTCTTCCAGCCGAATTGGTTGATGGTTTCGGCGACCACCACGGTCAGGCCGGCGGCGGGACCGCTGACCTGGAGCGGGGAGCCGCCGAGTAGTCCGACCACGACGCCGCCGACCACGGCGGCGATCAGCCCGGCCGCGATGGGGGCGCCGGAGGCGACCGCGATTCCGAGCGAGAGGGGCAGGGCGACCAGGAACACCACGATGGACGCGGGCAGGTCGTAGCGCAGGAGATTGGCGGACCAGCCGTTGGCTCTACCTGGCGGTGAATCGGTGTCGAGAGACATTTCGGCTCCTTGCTCCGGAGTTGGACGGCTCCGGAAGATGTCGAACATGTACTGCGGGCATCGAATTGGGATGTGGACGGCGCTGTCCACAGAACTCACCGGACGAGTGGAGCCAGGCTAAGAGTAAAGACTTAGCAAAGGCTGAGAAAAACCGTGCTTGAATGTTACGCCCCGGTGAAACCCTCGCCAAGCATGTTTCGCAAACCTATGGAAACGGCTCCCATCAGGCCGGAAGCGCCGCGGCGGGCTGCCGGAGATCATCGATTTCGGCGATTCCGTCGACAGTGACCTCCACCACTCGCGCGGTAGCGATGTCGAAGAACAGACCCGACAACACCACTCCGCGCTCGTCGACGCCGCGCCGCACCACCGGATGCGAATAGAGGGTCTCCAACTGCACCGCCACATTCACCATGCCCAGCTGATCGACCGGCCCGAACCCGGCCGCCGCCGCGGCGCGCCCCACCGGATGCCCGAGCCGGAAGCGCTCCAGACTGGGCCGCGCCAGCGCGAGCCAGTCGTCGAGCCCGGAGCCGGTGACCGCCTCACCGTGCAGGGCTTCCATTGCGCCGCAAGAGGAATGGCCACACACCACCACCGAGCGCACATCCAGCTTGTCCAAGGCGTAGATGAGCGCGGCCTCCATCGAGGAGTCCTGCCGGTCGGCGGGGATCAGATTGCCGACATTGCGCACGGTGAACAGATCGCCCGGCCCGGAATTGGTGATCACGTTCGGCACGATGCGGGAGTCGGCGCAGGTGACGAAGAGCGAATCCGGTTCCTGACCGTCGCGCAGCACGCCCAGATGCGGGCGCACGACGTGCGCGTGGCTGCGGTGATAGGCCGCGATGCCCGCGGTAATGGGATCGACGTGGGCGGCGGTGCGCCGCCACGGGCCGAGCACCTCGTTGAGCATGTGCCGGGAGTCTCCGCGCGCGGGCGGGGCGTCGCCGGTGCCGGCCATGCGCACGGTGCCCATCTCGACGAATTGCACAATGCCGCCGTCGAGCCGATGCTGGCGCACCCACTCCTCGATGGCATCGCAGGCGGCGTGGTCGAGGAAGTCCACCGTCATCTCGATGGTGACATCCGCGCCCGTGGGCACCTTGGCCAGTTCCGCCGAAAGACGCGGCAGCGCAAGAAAAGTGCAGGTGCCGTCGACGGTCACCCGCCACCGCCCACCCTCGATCGCCTCGGCGGTCACCGAGACCCGCACCACCCGCCACAGCAGCAGCGCGCCCGCGAGTGCGAGCCCGACCAGCATGCCCAGCAACAGATTCCAGAACACCACCACGGTGATGGTCGCGGCGTACACCACGAGATCGCCTGTCCGCTTGGCCAATCGGATGTGGGCGAGCTTGATCAGCTGAATGCCGACCACGATCAGCAGTCCGGCCAGCGCCGCCTTCGGGATCTGCCGCACCACCCCGACCAGCGCCACCGAGAACAGCAGGATCCACAACCCGTGCAGCATGGTCGAGGCTTTACCCCGCGCGCCCGCTTTGACATTGGTGATGCTGCGCACGATGACCGCCGCGATGGGCAGCCCGCCGATCATGCCGGAGACCATGTTGGCCGCGCCCTGCCCGATCAGTTCCCGGTCCAAATCCGTTCGGCGCGCGGAGTTCTGGCGCAGCCGGTCCACCGCGACGGCCGATAGTAGCGTCTCCACACTGGCGATGAGCGCGATGGTGACCGCCAGCAGCGCCACCGTCGCCCAGCCGCCGCCGGGCACCCGGGGCAGCCGCAGTTCCTCGAGCAGCGATCCGTTCAGGGTGATGTGCTCGACGCTGGTGGGCAGCACCAGTGCTAGCAGGGTGGCGGCCAGCACCGCCACCAGCGCGGCGGGCACCATGCGCACCGGCTCGGGCAGTCGCCGCCAGCCGACCAGGATCGCGATCACCAGCAGCCCGATGAACAGGTCGCCCGGGCGCACCGAGGCCAGTTGATGCGGCAGCCCGGTGATGCTGTCCCACGAGGAGCTCAGCGAGTTGCCGCCGAGCAGGACGTGCACCTGCTGCAAGGCGATCACCACGCCGATACCGGCCAGCATGGCGTGCACCACCACCGGAGCGATGGCCAAGGCCCCGCGGGCGATCCGGCTCAGCCCGAACACGATCTGGAGGCCGCCGGCCAGCACGGTGATGAAACAGGTGGCCGCCCAGCCGAATTGGTTGATGGATTCCGCGACGACCACGGTCAGGCTGGCGGTGGGCCCGCTGACCTGGAGTGTCGATCCGCCGAGCAGGCCGGCCACCACCCCGCCCACCACGGCGGCGATCAGGCCGGCGGCGACCGGGGCGCCCGCGGCCACCGCGATGCCGATCGACAAAGGTAAAGAAACGAGGAAGACCACGAGGGAAGCGGGCAGATCGTGGCGCACCAGAGCCGGGAGTCCGGGAAGCGACGTCCGTTGAGGCTGATCGGTGTCGGTGGACATATCTCTCCTTCGCCGGACGGCGTGCGCCCGGTTCATCGGTCAACATGTACTGGCATCGAGAGCGAGCGGCGGGCGAGGCTGTGAGAGCACGACGCTGTGGAGAACATCCGCGGTAGCGGACCGTCGACAATCGTAAAGACACTGCAAAGAATTTGGAAAGGGTTTTCGGAACAGTTGAGGCGAACCCTTATCGAACTGTGACCTACCCCACAGTAGTTTGGTCAACCGTCCGGCTGCCGCGCGCTCCTCGATACGCCGTCACCTCGGTAACGACCCGGCGTGTCGGCTCCCGGCCCGCGAGCCCGGTGCGGTTCAGTGATTCGGCGCGACCGAATCGACCATCTGCTCGGATCCGGGAGGGACGCACATGATTTCCGCACCAGCGCCGAAGACCGCCGCGCTCACCGCCTTCATCGTCGCCGCGGCCGCCGCCGTCACCGGCATGGCCCCGACCACCGCCCTCACCTGCGGCACCAGCCTCACCGATTTCGGCGGCGAGTTCACCATCCGCAGCGAGCCCGCCACTTCGCTCGTCTTCGACGGCGACGGCGGCCTCACCTACTCCAGTGCGAGCGAGGGCACCGGCACCGGCCCCTACGCCGTGGTCCCCTCCGGCGGCTTCCTGTCCGCGGTCACCATGACCGATCACGGCACCGAAGGCCCCCAACCCGAAAGCGCCACACAGGCTTTCAAGAGCACGACCTTCCATTGCGATGCCCCCAGTTCGGTGGTGAGCTCCTTCACGGCGCTGGACCGCAAGGGCCGCACCTTCGATTACGTGCGGGTCAGCCCGAAGTAGCGCGTCAGGCGGGGACGTCCCAGAAGGCCAGTTCGTGGCGCATGCCCTCGAGGAAGAAGTGTTGCGCGCGTGCGGGTTCCGCGCCGGACTCGTCGAGCATCTGCGCGCAGCGGCGGGTCAGGCCGGCGAAGCCGGGGTCGGCGTAGGTGTCGATCCAGCGGCGGTAGCGGGGGTCCGCCGGCGGTTTCCCGGCCAGCCGGATACCGAGCGTGGAGTACCCCCACATGCACGGGTACAGCGCCGCCAAACCATCCGGGTACGAGGCCGCGGCATCGAGTAGGAAGGCCGTATACGCCTGGCACGGTCGACCTTTCACCGCTCCTTCGAGATCGGCCCCGAATTCGGCGGCCAGCGAGCGGTGCAGGGACAGCTCGTCGTGGAAGGTCGCGTGCGCCAGATCGACCAGATCGCCGACGTGCGCGTCCGGTGCCTGCCAGGCCAGGCGCGAGAAGACGCGGACGTAATCGAGCAGGAACAGATAGTCCTGTTCCAGCCAGGACCGGAAAACCGGCTCCGGCAGCTCGCCCCCGGCGATACCCGCCACCGTCGGATGGGCGAGCTGCTGTTCGACCAGGGGCAGCCCCAGCTGCTCGAGATGCGCCGAAAGACTCATCCCCCGAGTCAATCAGGTCAGCCGCGGTAGGGCGGCGTCACGCCCCAGCCCCAGTGCGGGATCGGGGCGTCGTAGGCTGCCACGCCCGGCTGTGAGTTGATGACGGCCAGGCGGGTACCCCATTCGATGTAGGAGGCGAACGCGGCGCGGAATTCCGGGTCGTGCGGCAGGCCCACCTCGTCGGCGGCGTCCATCAGCAGATTGACCCAGCGGCGGCGCTGCGGTTCGGCGATGTGCTTGCCCAGGTGCGCCGAGACCATGTGCCGGTAGTCGCCGCGTTCGGTGCTGTAGGCCGCCGGGCCGCCCAGGACTTCACCCAGCCACAGCGCCACGAAATGCGGGTGATTCGGGTTCATGTGCGCGAACAGCGGTCCGATCAGGTCGTCGGCGTGCACCTTGCGGTAGAAGACGTCGGTCAGGCGGTCGAACGCCTCCGCGCCGCCGGCCCATTCGTAGAGGGTGGGAACCGAGCCGCCGGTGCCGTGTACCTGGGTGCGCTCGTAGTGCCGCATCTCCTCGATATTCGATACATACGGTTTCACCTCGGCGAAGAAGGGCGGGAAGTGCTCGCCTTCGCGGAAACCCTTCAGATGGTCCGCCGCGGAGGTCCAGGTGATGCGCAGGGTGTAGCACTCGGGTTCCTCGACCGAGCGGGCCAGGTCGTAGTCGACGCATTGGGGGGCCGCGGCGAGGTGCTGCGCCGCACGGGAATACGCCGTTTCGAAGTCGGCGGCCTGCTCGGCGGGGATTCGATAACGGAGGTATTCGATGATCATGAACCCAAGGTAGGCGTTTCGGACGCACCGTGATGGTTATGGCCTCGCTATGACGTCTCTGTGGTTGATCGATACCCCGACCCCGGCCCGGCTGCCCGTCACGCCGGGACTCCGATTCGACGTGATCGTGATCGGCGCGGGGCTGACCGGCCTGACGACCGCGCTGCTGCTGGCCCAGAACGGGGTCCGGACGGCAGTGGTCGAGGCCCGGCGCATCGGGGATGGCACGACGGGCGCGAGCACCGCGAAAGTCTCTCTGCTGCAAGGCATTCGAGCTCAGCAGATCCGGGAGCAGCACAGCAGCGAAGCGCTGCGGCAGTACGTGGACGCCAACGCCGCGGCCCAGCAGTGGCTGCTGACCTACTGCGAAGCCAACGACATTCCCTTCCAGGTGGCCGACGCGCTCACCTACGCGCAGGCCGAAAGCGAGGTGGCGACCGTACGCGCCGAACACGACGTATTGCGGGAGGTGGGGCTGCCGGTCGAGTATCTGGAGCGGATCGATACGCCGTTCCCGTCGTTCGGCGCGGTCCGCCTCCCCGGCCAGACCCAGCTCAATCCGATGGGTCTGCTGTCGATGCTGGCCGCCGATATCGAGGCCCGCGGCGTGCCCATCTACGAATCGAGCCGGGTGCTGGGCGTCGGTTTCGGCCGCGGCGGCGATCATGTGGTCGATACCGAGCACGGTCCGCTGCATGCCGAAACGGTCGTATTGGCCACCGGCACACCGATTCTGGATCGCGGCGGTTTCTTCGCCCGGCTGACCCCGCAGCGCTCGTACCTGACCGCGTTCCGCACCACCGAGACGCTCCCCGAGGGCATGTACATCAGCGCCGGGCAACCGACCCGTTCCCTGCGCCGGGTGCCCGACCCCGAGGGCGACATCCTGCTGGTCGGCGGCAACGGTCACGTGGTGGGCCGGGAAACCCATACCGAGGCATGCGTCGACGACCTCACCGAGTGGACGCAGCGCTGGTTCCCCGCCGTCGAACCGCTCACCACCTGGTCCGCCCAGGATTACAAGCCCACCGGCGAGCTGCCCTATGTCGGCCCGATCCTGCCCGGTGTGGGCGGCATCCTGGTCGCCACCGGCTACGCCAAGTGGGGCATGACCAACGCGATCGCCGCCGCTTTGGCCCTGACCGGGCGCCTCACCGGGAAGTCCCCCGAATGGTCGCCCGCCCTCGCCAGCTGGCGGCGCTCGGACCTGGCCTCGCTGCCGCACGCGCTCTCCACCAATGCGGCTGTGGCCCAGAGCCTTTCGACGGGCTGGCTGCGCCTGGCCCGCACCAGCACCGACGATGTCCCGCCGCCGGAGGGCTGCGGCCGGGTGGAACGGCATCTGCTGCGCCCCACCGCGACCTGCACCGTCGGCGGCGTCACCACCGAGGTGTCGGCCGTGTGCCCGCACCTCTACGGCATCGTGCGCTGGAACGCCGCCGAGAAGTCCTGGGACTGCCCGCTGCACGGCTCCCGCTTCGCCGCCGACGGCACCCTGCTCGAGGGTCCCGCCACCAAACCCCTCTCCCCCATCTCGCCGCGATGACGCCCCGATCATGAACAGCAGCTCCGCATTCCTGCTGGCCCGCCTGCGCCGGCTGCTCGCCGAGGACGAGCCCGCCGGGCCGCCCGAGATCGAAGTGTCGGTGCGCGGCCGGGTCGTCGTGCTCGCCGGTGAGGTGACCAGTCCCTGCCGCCGGGCCCGGATGGAGAACCTGGTGCGGGAGATGCTGCCGCGCATCGATATCCGCAACGAGATCCGGGTGCGGTCCCCGGAGCTGCCGTACCACCCCTGATCCTAGGAGTACTAGGTTTAACCTGGTAGCCGAAGGAAGGAGGTGGGCATGTCGCCCCGATTGGGTCTCACCACCGAGCGGGTGGTCAGCGCGGCGGCGGAACTCGCCGACGAGATCGGCTTCGACAAGCTCACCCTGTCGGCGCTCGCCCGCCGCTTCGGCGTGAAGGATCCGAGCCTGTACTCGCATGTGCGCAATCTGCACGATCTGCGCGTTCGGGTGGCATTGCTCGCGAGTGCGGAGCTCAACGACCGCATCGGCGCGGCCATCGCCGGGCGGTCGGGCAAGGACGCGCTGGTGGCGTTCGCCGGGGCCTACCGGTCCTACGTGCTCGAATTTCCGGAACGCTATGCGGCCACCCAGATTCGGATGGACCCCGCCGAGGTCGCCGGCGAGCCCGCGCTGCTGCGCAGTATCGAACTGACCTCGGCGATCCTGCGCGGTTACGACCTGGGTGAAACCGAGGGCTTGGACGCGGCCCGCTTGCTGCGCAGCACTTTTCACGGATTCGCCACCCTGGAGTCCGCCGGGGGCTTCGCGCACTCCCGGTCGCCCGAGGACACCTGGCCGCACCTCGTCGACGCCCTGCACCGGACCCTGTCGAACTGGCCCGGCTACTCGTAGCACCCGCGCGGTCGGGTCAAACCCGCAGTCCGGCATCGACGATGGCGCCGGCGACCGCGTGCAGGCGCGCCTGCTTCCGGCGGGCATAGCCGCGGATCAGGTCGAAGGCTTCGTCGGGGGTGATGCCGTGCTGGGTGGCGATCATGCCCTTGGCCTGCTCGAGAATCACGCGTGAGCGCAGGGCGAATTGCAATTGTTCGGTGACCTGCTGCTGCTGGCGCCATTTGTTCGCGTTCACGACATATCCGGTGGCGATATCGGAGAGCAATCGGGCGACCTCCACTTCGTCGGGCGCCCAGTACCGCGGGTGCAGATCGTAGAGATTGACCACGCCGATGTTGTTCTCCCCCAGCCGCATCGGAATTCCGGCGACCGCCATCACCCGATACTCGGCGGCAAGCACGCTGTAGCGCGGCCATTCTCGCGCCCGGCGCGCGAGATCGGCCACCAGGATCGGTTTTCCGGTCCGGTAGGCGTCCACGCACGGTCCCTGCTGGGCGTCCTCCTGGCAGCGTTCGATGGCGGCCGACCGCTCGTCCGGCGCGGTCACGAATCGCAGTCGCCCGTTCATCTCCAGGGACACCCCGACACCGGATACGCCCAGCACCGCCGTGATTCCGTCGACGAGTTCGTCCAGGGCCGTCGCGACGTCGTAGTCGACGGGCAGCAACCGCGCGAACCGGGCCAGCACCTTCAGCAGCGCTTCGCTGTCATAGGTCATGCCACACCTCCTCGCGGTGGAAGTCGATCTCCTTGCGGCGTACCCGCAATATGACGCGACACGCCGAGCCCTCGAATTCCGGTTAACTCGAAAACTTCCTGCCGTACCCGCGATTACGGCGCTATCATGAACCCCAGCCCGATCGAAAGCGCTGCTGAACAGCACCGTTCGGTCCGTGGCATTACCACCCGAGTCCCCGGTGGATCCGTTCACAACGAAATCACTGCGGAAGGGACATCTTTTCGATGCGTAAGAAAGATATCGCCGGGGTTCCCGCTTTCAAGGCCGAAGCCAGTGGGCCGCACGGCAATTGCATGGGTTTCGCCCCATTGCCGGACGGCACGATCGCGATATTCGATACCGATGCCGACGAGCACGCGCCGGTGTTGCGTTTTACCGTCGATGAATGGACGGCGTTCGTGGACGGCGCCCGCACCTGCCGGTTCATTCCGCTCTGACGGCCGGCCGAGACGGATGTCAGTCATGTCGAAACAGACAATTCGGCACAGCGCGCGGGGCGCCCGGCCGGACCGGCGACTCGATCACAGCGGCCATCGAATCGCATTGTCCGCCATCGAGGTGCGGTGGTCCGAGACCCAGGCCGCGTTCGTGGCCCGGACCGATGAGTATCCCGAGCTCACCCATGCCGACCCGTGGTCGTCGCTGAGCGCGATGGACGGGCTGGTCGAGCGGATTCAGCGAATGAACAGCGGGTAAGCGGTCCCGGCAGGCCACCACGCTCGTTCCCGAGTCGTGGTGGCCGCGCCGGGCCGTTCTCGTTCAGTGGGCGGCGCGGATCGATGCCAGGATGTCGGCGGGCCGATCGACGAACAGCAGATGCCCCGCGCCGGGCACGATGGTCGAGCGCGCGGCGGGCAACGCGGCGGCCAGCCGGTACGCGTCGGCGACCGGAACGTTGCCGTCCGCGTCACCGTGCCAGATGTGGACGGGCACAGTGATATCCGCGAGGTCGAACCCCCACGGCCGCGAGAACAACAGCAGCGTGTCCGCGGCCACCCCGCGGCTGCCGCTCGCGAACGCCGCGGTGAGATTGGCCTCGAGCTCGGCGGCCAATTCCGCGTCTTCGAGCCGCGCCCGGTCCACCGGCGACATCTGGGCGATCATCGCGGCGAGCCCACCCGGCTTCCGCACCAGCGTCTGCATCCGCGCCGCCACCGGCCGCGCCAGGATCGGAAACCGGTGCAGCAACCGCAAACCGATGCCCCGCTGCCGCGCACTCTCCGCACCCGCACCCGCACCGTGCTCGAACGGCGCCGGCGAACTGACCAGCACCGCGGCAGTCACCCGCTCGCCCAATCCATGCGCACATGCCAGCGCATACGGCCCTCCCCCGGAAACCCCCAGCACCGCAACCCGATCCAGCCCCAGCCGGTCGGCCACCGCCCCGACCGTCCCCGCCCAATCGCCCACCCGCCCCCGCGGCGAAAGCGGCGACGCCCCGATCCCCGGCCGGTCGACAGCGATGATCCGCATACCCGCCGCCTCCCCCGCCCGATCGAAAGCCGCTGCCTCCACATGCGATCCGGGCAACCCGTGACAGAACATCACCGGCTCACCCGACCGATCACCGTATTCGGCGAGGCCCAGGGTCCGGTCCGGCAAGGTGATCGTCGACACCGAGATCGAGGTCATGGCAGCAGGTTACGAGGCCACGGCCGCCCAGTCGCGATAGACACCGTAAGGCGGACAATTCGACATAAGCAAAGGCGGGCGTCCAGTACGGCACGCTGTGCGGGTGTTCGAATCGCTCGGTGACGATCGCCCGGAACGATCAGTGGTAGTGGCGAATTCCGAGACGAATCGCGACCGGTAGGACGATCAGTCGCGTTCGGGGCCCAGGGAGATGCCGCGGCTGGCCAGCCAGGGTAGGGGGTCGATCTTGTTGGTGCCGTTCAGCCAGACTTCGAAATGGCAGTGCGGGCCGGTGGAGAAGCCGCGGTTGCCGACGGTGGCGATCTGATCGCCGGCCAGCACGCGCTGGCCTACCGACACGGTCGCGGTGTCGACGTGGCCGTAGACGGTGATGGTGCCGTCGTCGTGTAGCAGCCGGACCCACATGCCGAATCCGGAGGCGGGGCCGGCGCTGATCACGCGGCCGTCCTCGACGGCGTAGATGGGGGTGCCGATCGGTGCGGCGACGTCGACGCCCAGATGCTCTACGCCCCAGCGGGCGCCGAAGCCGGAGGTGAACACGCCCTGGGCGAATTTCGTGAAGAGCGGACGCAAGCCCGCTTCGGCGCGGGCCTGGTCGTCGGCGGCGAAATGCTCGCCGTTGCGCAGGATGTCCTGGAACTGGGCGAGGTCGTCGGCCGGGTCCGCGTCGAGGATCTCCGGGAAGTGTGCGTCGGTGCCGGCCGCGTCCGATTGCGGCACTCCGGCAACCTGCTGTGCGGCGGTGTGGATTTCGGCGTCCGCGGTGTGCTCTTGCAGTCCGGCCTGGATTGCCGCGACCGCGGCGCCCGCGGCCACCGCTGCCATTACCGCGCGCCCGCGCAATCGGCTCAGCGCCGAAGGCCGGCGATGCGCGCCCCTGCGCCGCGAACCGGCGCGAACCCTGTGATCATCCCCCGCACCCGTGCGCTCTCCCCGGAAAGCATTGCCCTGCACCAGAACCGAACCCTTCTACGCCACACTCTCCGGCGAATGCCCCGTCGCACACACGCGGCGGCCCGCATCTCGCCCTCATCGGGTGCTGGACCCTACCACCCCAACCTGTGAGAACCGGGCCGCGTCGCGAGCGCTTTCCGGGGCCGCGCGACGGCGGGAAGACGCGCCGATGATCTCTTGTGGATTCGGACACATCGACGCCCCCGGTTCGCCTAGCGTGAGCGAGTCGACGTCGGAAGGGGTCTTGATGCGAGCCGGGATGCTGAGCGTTGCCGATCTGGTGCAGCGGGTCGAGGCGGGGATGCTGGACACGGTGCTGGTCGCCATGACCGACATGCAGGGCAGATTGCAGGGGAAGCGTTGTTCGGCACGGTTTTTCGTGGAAGAGGTGCTGAACCACGCGACCGAGGCGTGTGATTACCTGCTGGCGGTCGATGTGGAGATGGCCACCGTCGACGGCTACGCGATGTCGTCGTGGGACACCGGGTACGGGGATTTCGTGCTGCGGCCGGATGTGAGCACGCTGCGGCTGGTGCCCTGGTGGCCGGGGACCGCCATGGTGTTGTGCGATGTGGAGCAGGTGGGGTCCGGCGGCAAGCCGGTGGTGGCCTCGCCGCGGCAGGTGCTGCGGGCACAGCTGGATCGGCTGGCCGAGCACGGCCTGTACGCGTATGTGGGGACCGAGCTCGAATTCCTGGTGTTCGACGACAGTTACGAGGCCGCGTTCCGGGACGGGTATCGGGATCTGAAGCCAGCCAATCAGTACAACGTCGATTATTCGATGCTGGGGACGGCGCGGATCGAGCCATTGCTGCGTCGGATCCGCAATGAGATGGCCGGGGCCGGGATGTATGTGGAATCGGCAAAAGGGGAATGCAATCCGGGGCAGCACGAGATCGCGTTCCGATATGACGAAGCGCTGGTCACCTGCGACAACCACAGCATTTACAAAACCGGGGCCAAGGAGATCGCGGCACAGGAAGGCCGCAGCATCACGTTCATGGCGAAATACAATGAGCGTGAGGGCAATTCGTGCCATATCCATATGAGCCTCCGGAACGAGCAGGGCGAGCCGGTATTCGCCGGAGACGAAAAGGACGGCGGCTCGCCGCTGTTCCGGCACTTCCTCGCCGGCCAGCTGGACTGCCTGCGCGAGTTCACCTACCTGCTTGCCCCGAACATCAACTCCTACAAACGATTCCAGGCGGGCAGTTTCGCCCCCACCGCCGTCGCCTGGGGCCAGGACAATCGGACCTGCGCGCTGCGCGTGGTCGGGCACGGACCGGCCTTGCGAATGGAGAACCGGGTTCCGGGCGGGGATGTGAATCCGTATCTGGCGGTGGCGGCGACCATCGCCGCCGGATTGCACGGCATCGAGCAGCAACTGCCGCTGGAACCGGAATTCCACGGCAATGCGTATCGCTCGCAACGCCCGCGCGTGCCGCGTACGCTGCGGGAAGCCGCGCAATTGTTCGGCGACAGCAAGGTCGCGCACAAGGCGTTCGGCGAGGAAGCGGTGCGGCATTACCGGAATGCGGCGCAGGTGGAATTGGATGCCTTCGACGCCGCCGTGACCGACTGGGAGCGGGTGCGTGGGTTCGAACGACTCTGAGGTGACGCGGCGGCCGGTGATCGGGCTGCCGACATACTCCGAACGCACGAAGTTCGGGCATTGGGAGGTGGATGCGGCGGTGCTCGCGCGCACCTACGTGGATATGGTCGAGCGGGCGGGCGGAATCCCGGTGCTGCTGCCGCCCACCGGGATCGCGCGGGCGGAGCTGGTGGAGCGGCTGGACGGGCTGGTGCTGACCGGCGGGGCGGATCTGGAGCCGTCCCGGTACGGGGCCGAGCCGCATCCGGCGACCAAGGGCACCCGCCCGGATCGCGACGAGTTCGAGTTCTCGCTGTTCGAACTGGCCCGCAAGGCCGGAATGCCGGTGCTGGCGGTCTGCCGGGGACTGCAATTGGTGAATGTCGCGCTGGGCGGCACACTGCTGCAACATCTTCCGGAGGTGCTGGGCCACACCGGGCACGGCCGTGCACCGGGCGTTTTCGGCGTCACGACGGTGCGGACCGTGGCGGGCAGCCGGGTGGCGGCCATCGCCGGGCCCGAGCTGGACGCCCACTGCCACCATCATCAGGCGATCGGCGAGCTCGCGGCCGAACTCGTCGCCTCCGCGCACGCCCCCGACGGCACCGTCGAAGCGGCGGAGACCCGCGACGGCCCGTTCCTGGTCGGGGTGCAGTGGCATCCGGAGGAGAACACGACCGACCACCGGCTGATGCTGGCCCTGGTGGAGCAGGCGAAAAGCTATGGAGAGGAGCGGAATCGGTGACCCAGGTGTTCAATCCGGCGACCGAGGAGCTGGTGGCGACCATCGAATCGGCCGATGCGGCCGCGACGGATGCCGCCATCGAGCGGGCGCAGCGGGCGCTGCCGGCGTGGAAGGCGATCGCACCGGGCGATCGGGCGCGATTACTGCGGCGGTTCGCCGAGGCCGTGGATGCCGACCTGGAGCGGCTCGCGGAGCTCGAGGTGCGCAATGCCGGGCACACCATCGGCAATGCGCGGTGGGAGGCGGGCAATGTGCGCGATGTGCTGCACTACAGCGCCGGACTGCCGGAACGCTTGCTGGGCAATCAGATTCCGGTCGCCGGGGGTGTGGACATCACCTTCTGCGAACCCTTGGGCGTGGTCGGCATCATCGTGCCGTGGAATTTCCCGATGCCGATCGCGGCCTGGGGTTTCGGGCCCGCGCTGGCGGCCGGGAACACGGTGGTGCTCAAACCGGCCGAGCTGACGCCGTTGACGGCCATCCGGCTGGGTGAGCTGGCGCTCGAAGCGGGCCTGCCCGAGAACGTCTTTCAGGTGATTCCGGGGCGCGGTTCCGTGGTCGGCGCCCGCTTCGTCACCCATCCCGCCGTGCGCAAGGTGGTCTTCACCGGCTCTACCGAGGTCGGTAAGCAGATCATGGCCGGCTGCGCCGAACAGGTGAAGCGGGTCACCCTCGAATTGGGCGGCAAGAGCGCCAATATCGTCTTCGCCGACGCCGATATCGAGAAGGCCGCCGCCACCGCCCCGTACGGCGTCTTCGACAATGCCGGGCAAGATTGCTGCGCCCGCTCACGAATCCTGGTGCAGCGCAGCATCTTCGACCGATTCCTGGAACTGCTCGAACCGGCCGTTCAGGGCGTCAAGGTCGGCGACCCCGCCGACGAATCCACCGAGATGGGACCGCTCATCTCGGCCGCGCACCGCGAACGCGTCGCCTCGTTCCTGGAGCCCTCGACCAAGGTCGCCTTCACCGGCACCCGCCCCGAAGGCCCTGGATTCTGGTTCCCGCCAACGGTTGTACTGCCCGCCGGTGCCGCCGACCGCGTCCTGACCGAGGAGGTCTTCGGCCCCGTGGTCGCCGTCCTCCCCTTCGACGACGAAGCCGATGCCCTGCGCATCGCCAACGACTCCGAATACGGCCTGTCCGGCTCCATCTGGACCTCCGATGTCGGCCGCGCTCTGCGTGTGGCCCGCGGCGTCGAAGCCGGGAACCTGTCGGTGAATTCGCACTCCTCCGTGCGCTATTGGACCCCCTTCGGCGGCTACAAACAGTCCGGCCTGGGCCGCGAACTGGGCCCGGACGCCGCCCGCGCCTTCACCGAAACCAAGAACGTCTTCATCGCCACCGACTAACCATCCAGAAGGAGATACGTTGCAGCGCTTAGAGAATCGTGTCGCGGTCATCACCGGCGGCGGCAGTGGCATCGGCCTGGCCACCGCCCGTCGATTCGCGGCCGAAGGCGCGAAAGTCGTTGTCGCCGACATCGACGCCACCACCGGCGAAGCCGCCGCGGCCGAAGTCGACGGCCTCTACGTCAAGGTCGACGTCACCGACGAAACCCAAGTCCAGGCGATGTTCCAAACCGCCGTCGACACCTACGGCGGCCTCGACATCGCCTTCAACAACGCGGGCATCTCACCCCCCGACGACGATTCGATCCTCACCACCGGCCTCGAAGCCTGGAAGCGCGTACAGGAGGTCAACCTCACCTCGGTCTACCTGTGCAGCAAATACGCCATCGAGCACATGCTCGTCCGCGGCAAAGGCTCCATCATCAACACCGCCTCCTTCGTAGCCGTCATGGGCGCCGCCACCTCCCAAATCTCCTACACCGCCTCCAAAGGCGGCGTCCTGTCCATGAGCCGAGAACTCGGAGTCCAGTTCGCCCGCCAGCACATCCGCGTAAACGCCCTCTGCCCCGGCCCGGTAAACACCCCCCTCCTCCAAGAACTCTTCGCCAAAGACCCCGAACGAGCCGCCCGCCGCCTCGTCCACATCCCCACCGGCCGCTTCGCCGAACCCGAAGAAATAGCCGCCGCCGTAGCCTTCCTCGCCAGCGACGACGCCTCCTTCATAACCGCCTCCCAATTCCTGGTAGACGGCGGCATCTCCGGCGCCTACGTAACCCCCCTCTAACCCCCACCCGCCGCCGGTCGCCTCGGCCACCGGCGGCGTCACACCTCCCCATTACCCCGAGCCCTCCGCCGGGCTCCGACCGGGTCGCTCGGGCGCGCGACTCACGGTGACGCACGGGATATCGAATTCTCGAACATATGTTCTATCGTGCGGTATGGTGGCTCGCGTGAACATACATTCGACTGCGTTGGCACCGGATGCTCCCGCGCGAGGATGGCCGGAACTGGCCGACGTCGATTTGCTGCGCACTCTCGTCGAAACCGAACGCCGCCGTCGGCGACTGGACGCCGCCATGCGTGCAGCCGTCGCCGAGGCCGAGCGCCGTGGGCTTGCCACCGACACCGGGTACCGCGACACCGTCGAACTATTGACCGACCTGCTACGGATCAGTGCGCAGGAGGCGCGTCGGCGGATCGAATACGCTGCGCCGCAGGTGCGTTCGCGTTCCCGGAAGGTGTGGCGGGTGCTGGCTGCGGCAAGCTGAAGTCGAGGGCGGCCGCCGGCTCAGCAGGGCCGGGGTCGCGATTCACAGCTCGGACCACGGGACTCCCGCCCACGGGGCGGTGTGGCCGGCTACCAGCTGAAGGTGGAAGTCGGGGCCATCGTGCGTCCGCTCCTCCTCGGGGTCGGTGAGTTGGCTGATGGTGCAGAGGTATTCGCCGTTCGGCACTTCGATGCCGGAGCCGTAGGTCTCTTTGTCGTCGCCCACGGCCGAGTCCTCGTACTGCGCGGCCATGGTGACGGTCTCCAGGTTGACGACGACCAGCTCGCCGCCCGTCACCGTGATGGGCCCGGTAACCTGCCGGAAGATCGGAAGCCCGGCATCCACCGGTGCATCGGAAACCTCTATCTCCCATTGCTCTTCGCCGCCGGTACCCCACACCAGCACCGTCCCGCGACCCATCTCGGATTCGAACCGCTCCATCAGCAGCTCCAGGGTCCAGTCCTCCCCCACGAACGACCGGTACGCGTGCGGATCGACCAACCCGAGAAACCCACCGTCATCGGTCATCTCTTCGATCCGATACCGGAACCGAGCCATCTGAAAAGTCCTCTCACGATCGATTTCCCGCACCCTACAACGCCGGAATGCCTGATCGGACGTCCATATTGGTTACTGCGGTTTTCGCGCCGCCAACGGCGCGTTGGTTAATCTCCCGCAATCGGGGAAGTCCTGCCGATGCCACATCACTGCGATTCGAAGGAGGACATCTCATGCGATTCGCCAAGACGGGTGCCGCCGCCGCGATCCTGGCGGCCGTGCTGACGGCCGGCGCCGGCGTCACCCACGCCGGCCAGACCATCACCCTGACCGCCGATTTGATGGGTTGTGCGGCCCGGGCCAACCTCGATGTTTCCGGCTTGGCCGCCGTAGAACCCGGCAGTTCGGTTCAAGTATCCGACGCGATGGCGGCCGAACTGCGCCAGAGCGGCTGCATGCCGTGATCTTTGCCGGCTAGCGGGTGCGCGCGGTCGTCACCGACCGCGCGCACCCAGCCGTTCAGTCGGCGAAGCGCGCCACGGCGTCGAAGATGCTCTGCACCATGGCCGGGCTGCCGGTGTGGCCCGAGTCCTCGATGATCCGCAATTGCGCATCGGGCCAGACCCGCGCGAGTTCCCAGGCCGTGCGCAAAGGCGCGGACAGGTCGAGACGACCATGGATCAGAACACCGGGAATCCCGGCGAGCCGATGCGCGTCCCGCAACAGCCGATCTTCCTCGATCCACACCGCATTCGCGAAGTAGTGGGTACAGATCCGGACGAACGCCATCCGCGCCGCATCCACCTTCGCACTGTATTGCCCTGGCGCACCCGATGTTTCGTGCGCGATCACCGCATCCTCCCAAGCACACCACTCCCCCGCGGCCCGCTCGCGCACCTCGGCATCGGGATGCTCCATCAACTGCCGATAGCCTTCGACCAGGTTCTCGTCCCGGTACTCGGCGGGCGCTCCATCCCGGAAGCGCTCCCATTCGATCGGCAGCAGCAACCGCAGTCCGCGATAAAGCCAGTCGATCTCACTCGGCCGCGACATGAATACCCCCACCAGCACGATCCCGATGACCCGATCCGGATGCCGCTGCGCGTAGGCGAGGATCAGCGTGCAACCCCATGACCCGCCGTAGAGCACCCACCGCTCGATACCGAGGCGCTCGCGCAGCAGCTCCATATCGGCCAGCAAATGTTCAGTGGTGTTGTGCGCCATATCCACACCCGGATCGGAGGCGTGCGGCACGCTCTCCCCACACCCGCGCTGATCGAACAACACGATCCGGAACACCTTGGGGTCGAACGTCTTACGAGCCTTACGCGGCCCACCGCCACCGGGACCGCCGTGTACCACCAGCACAGCCCGCCCCTGCGGATTCCCACTGGTCTCCCAATAGATCCGATTGCCGTCACCGACGTCGAGCAGGCCCGACGCATAAGGATCGCTCTCGGGAAACGGTTGCCGCCCAGCGGAATCCGGCACGCTCACGCCATCCAGTCACGGATCGCGGCAACGAACTCCTCCGGCGCATCGGACTCGACGTAAGTACCGGCGCCCTCGACGATCACCGTCTTATGGTCGGGGAAGGTCGCTTCCAGGCGCTCGCGTTCCTGGGGCCGGAAGGCGATGTCGGCGTCACCCCACACGATCAGGGTCGGCAGGTGCGCCAGGTCGGCCAGGCCGGACTCGACCGTGGCGAAGAACTCCCGGCTGGCAAGAACCCGGGTGGGGAGCACCGCGGAAGCCTGGCGCCGCGCCGGGGTATCCAATGCCCGGCGGTAATGGTTCATCTCTGCCGTGGTCGGCTTCCGCCTGCGATGCCCGGTGGGGATGAACCCGTTCACGAGGAGGTTGAACTGCCGAACCAGCAAGCGGCTCAACGGGTTACCGATGAGGTGCGAGAACGCCTCGAAGTGCAGCACCCCGTTGACCGGCCAGGCCCAGGTGTTCGCGAGCACCAGCCGGTCGAAGACGCCGGGCCGTCGTTGCGCGGTGGCCAAGCCGATCAGCGCGCCCCAGTCCTGCCCCACCAGGGTCACCTGTTCGAGGCCGAGCGCATCGACGAAGCCGGTGACCACCTCCGCGTGCTGCTCCGGCAGGTAGCGGTAGCCGGGTTTCGGCTCCGACAGCCCGAAGCCCGGGTAATCCATTGCGATGCAACGGAAGTCGCCGCGCAGCGCGCTGATCACCTCTCGCCACAGAAACGACCAGGTCGGATTGCCGTGTAGGAAAAGCAGTGTCGGTCCGGACCCTTCGTCGACGTAATGCACGCTGTGCCCGTCGATTTCGATGAAGCGGCTCCGGAACGGGAACAGGTCGTCGTCGACCCAGGCGGGCCGCACACGCTCGGTGATCTCGGCCATGTCGGCCCTCTCTTCGGCTCGGGTCCTGCGATATACTTGAGTCTTTCACGCACACTTGAGAACATCAAGCAAAAGGACGAAATGCGTAGCTACGGCCAGTACTGCGGGCTCGCCCGGTCGCTCGAGGTGGTCGGCGACCGGTGGAACCTGCTCATCGTCCGCCAGCTGCTCATGGCCCCCGCCCGCTACCGGGACCTGATCGACGGCCTGCCCGGCATCGCGACCAACCTGCTCGCCGACCGGTTGCGCGACCTCGAGTCGGCGGGCGTGCTGGAGCGGCGGCTGACGGGTGCGGGCAGCGTGGTCGAGTACGCCCTCACCCCCTGGGGCGCCGAACTACGCGAGCCGATCGAGGGCTTGATCCGCTGGTCCACCCCCTTGATGGTGCGCGGCCCCGAGGGTGATGCTTTCCGTCCCGAGTGGCTCGCCCTGGCCGTCCCCGCACTCCTCGACGCCCGCGTCGATGTCCGGCCTTCGACGGCAATCGGTCTCGATATCGGTGGCTCACCCCTGCAACTGCGCGCCACGCCCACCGGTTTCGAAGTCACCGCCCAGGACGGCCGCGAACTGGCCGCCACGGTCCGCGCCGAACCCGCCTGCATTTTGGGCCTAGCCGCCGGCGCCCTCCCCCTGGGCGACGCCCGCGCCCTGGGACTGATCGAGATCGAGGGCGACGAATCCGTCGTCCGCACCGTGTTCGCTGCCTGAGCACCTGACCGCCGTCCGAATTCCGAAGGCGCGCTGATGCGCTGGCATGATCGCGGTGTGAACCTACGATTCGGTATTCAGTTGGCGCCGACGGCGAACGAGCTGCCGCGGCTGCGGGCGATGGCCAAGGTGGCGGATCGCGAAGGCTTGGATCTGCTCGGTATTCAGGACCATCCGTATGCGGGCGGGCTGGCCGATACGTTCGCGGTGATCGCCACCGTGCTGGCGGAAACCGAACGGCTGCGGGTGTTTCCGGATGTGGCGAGCCTGCCGTTGCGCGGGCCCGCGATGCTGGGGAAGCAGGCCGCGACGCTGGATCTGCTCAGCGGCGGGCGGTTCGAGCTGGCGTTGGGGGCGGGGGCGTTCTGGCCCGCGATCGGTGCGATGGGCGGGCCGACGCGATCGAATCCCGAAGCGCTGCAAGCACTCGAGGAAGCCACCGCGATCATTCGCGCCATGTGGCTGCCGGGGACCAAGGCGAAAGTCGCGGGCGAGCTGTACAAGGTGCACGGTGTGCAGTCCGGTCCCGCGCCGGCGCATCCGGTCGGGATCTGGTTCGGCAGTGTCGGCCCCAAGGCCAACGCGCTGACCGGGCGCATCGCCGACGGCTGGGCAGCGCCCATTCCGCACTACCTGCCGTACGAGAAATGGCAAGCGACACAGGAGATCATCTCCGCCTCCGCCATCGATGCGGGACGTAAACCCTCCGATATCACCCGCATGGCGCAACTCGTCGGCACGATCACCGAGACTCCGGGATCGGTCACGCTGCGCGGCGAGGAACCGATCCGCACCGACGCCGCCGGCTGGGCGCGCATCCTGGCCGATCTCGCCACGGAGACCAGGTTCGACACCTTCGTGTACTGGCCGGAATCCGAGGATGAAACCCAGCTGCGGCGCTGGATAGGCGAGGTCGTCCCGGCCACCCGAGCCCTGTGCTCCTGACCCGGCGATGAGTTTCCGCGTCCGGCTCCGTCGAAGTCTGTAGCCGAACAAGGGAGCAGATGTGGCCGACGCAGTCTGGACGCTGGTGCATGCCGAACGCGCCGCCCTGATCGAGGACCTCGCCGGTCTCGAAGACGCGCAATGGCATCGACCGTCGTTGTGTGACGGGTGGACGGTGCACGATGTGGCCGCCCACCTGGTCGCCGTCGCACACACCACGCGTCTCGGCTTCGTGGCCGGACTGATCAGGGCGGGTTTCGACTTCGACGGACAGAACGAGCGCACCATGCAGCGATGGCGTGGCGACACCCCCGCGGAAACACTGCGACGGCTGCGGCAGGCGGGCCCGCGGAGATCGACCCCGCCCGCGCCGCTGGACAGTCGCCTCGTCGAGGAGATCGTCCACGGCGAAGACATCCGCCGCCCAGCCGGATTGACCCGCAACTACCCCGAAGAAGCCGTCATCCGGGCACTGCGCCTGCAAACCCGCACCTCGGGCGCGTTCGGCGGAGCGAAGGAGCTGATGTCCCGAATCCAGCTCACCGCAACGGATCTCGATCTGACGCTCGGAGACGGCCCGGAGGCGCGCGGGACCGCGCTCTCCCTGTTACTGGCCGTCTCCGGTCGAAGCGTCGCGCTCGACGAACTCGAAGGACCGGGAGTCGCCGCCCTTACCTGACGATCAGGATCCGAAGGACCCGGTGCTCGTCCCACCGCCGGGATTGGTCGGCTGCTCGGCCACCGTCACCACCTTCGTGGTGGACGACCCGGCCACCCCGCTGCGCCCCGAGAACACCGCGCCGATGGTGTACGAGCCCGCCGCCCCCGGCGTCCACACGAACGTCGCCTTACCGTTCGCATTGACCGGAATATCACCGAGCACATTGTCGCCGGCCTTGAACTGAACGGTGCCGCCCGCAGCCGCCGGCGACACGGTCGCCTCCAAGGTGACCGCCTTATTCACCTGCGCCCCACTCACATCGGTGAGCACGGTGGTGGAAACGGCATCACTCGACACCGTGATATTCGGCCCCTTGCCCTGGTAAGTGCCGTCACCGAGCGATCCGCCGTAATGCATGGAAGTAGGCAGCGGAGTATCCCGAGCGCAGTTGACCCCCACCTTGTACTGCACCTCGAACGTCTGCGACTTCGGCTGAATATTCGGATACACCGGGTACTTGGTGATCCCGAACTCGGCCCGCACCCAATCCGAAGACGAGGTATCGAGCTGAACCTGATCCCCACCCATCTTCCCCGACCCCGCAACCGGCGTCAGGCAAGCAGGATGCAAATCCTTCACCGAGTAGATGTACTCCACCGGAATCCCGGTCCGCTCGAACATCGTGGTAACGGTAATAGTGTCCCCCACAACAGGATTCACATTCGACACCGTCCGAGTGAACTTACTATTCCCATCGGTCCACGTGATCGACCCCGGCGCAGCCGAAGCCACCCCGGGCATCGCCGCCACCGCGAACCCCGCCGCCACCGCGAACGCGGCCACCGCCCCAGCCGACCGCTGCATTCTGCTATCCACCATCGTCGTCTCCACCTACCCCAGGCACCCCTCGACATCGTCATCGAGGCGCTGATGCACCCGAGTTGGCGCGATTAGATCACGGCCGGACCACCTGCGTATCAGATTCAGAAATGATCATGTGTCAGATCTGGAACGTTGCGTTTGGGGCCGGTGAACCAGTGGCGGGCGGAGGCGAACCACCAGATGGCTATTGCGCCTACTACTGCTATCAGGGTCAGGGGGGCGTAATTTACTGCGTTCCAGGTGAAGTCGGGGTTCCAGGGGTAGCCGTGGTCGTCCAGGGGGAGGATGAAGAGGAGGGAGATCAGGGCTGTCCAGATGAGGGCGATTATGCCTATGGGGCGGTACCAGGGGCCCAGTTGCCAGGGGCCGGTGCGGAATCGGGTGCCGTGGAGTTGGCGGAGCAGGATGGGGATGGCGTAGGCGATGTAGAGGCCGATGGTGGCTACCGAGGTGGCGGCGGCGTAGGCGGTGGGGGCGTTGGCGGCGGGGACCAGCATGGAGGGGATGAGGAGGATGAAGGCGAATACCGAGATGAAGAGGACGGCGTTTACCGGGACTTTGCGGGGGGAGAGTTTCGACCAGAGGGCGGAGCCGGGGACCGCGCCGTCGCGGCTGAAGGCGAAAAGCATTCGGGAGGCGGAGGTGACCGAGGCGTAGCCGCAGAACAATTGGGCTATCGCGGCGATGATGAGCAGGAGGCCGGACCAGAAGGAATTCAGGGAATTCTCGAGGATGTAGATGACGGGGTAGCCGCTGTTCTTGGCGGGGTCCAGGGCGTCGTCGAGGTTCGGGATGGCGAAGGTTACCGCCATGATGAGCAGGTAGCCCGCGACGGCCGACACGATGATGGTGTTGATGATGCCTTTGGCAGCCATGCGGGAGGCGTCGTGCGTCTCCTCCGACATGTGCGCGGAGGCGTCGTATCCGGTGAAGGTGTACTGGGCGTGCAAAAGGCCGAGCAGGAAGCTGAATGCCACGCCGCCGAATCCGACGGCGCTGTTGTCTACCGTTTCGGTGAAGACGAAGCCGACGCTTTGATGGTGTTCCGCACCGATTCCCAGCACCAGGACGAAGATCGCCACACCGCCCACGTGCCACCAGGCGGAAATATTGTTGATGACGGCCGACAGGTGCGGGCCCACGGCGTTCAGTACCGCGTGCAGCACCAGAATCGCCGCGAACACCAAAAAGATTGCGGTGCGATCGGTTCCGATATCGATGCCGATCACATTCAGCACCACGGTGGTGAAAATCGCCGCACCGTAATCGATGGCCGCCGTCACCGCGATCTGCCCGATCAGGTTGAACCATCCGGTGAACCAGCCCCAGATCGGCCCGCCCAATTCCGAAGCCCACCAATACAATCCACCGGACGTGGGATAGGCCGAGGCCAATTCCGCCATCGCCAATCCCACGAACAACACCATCACCGACACCAGCGGCCACCCCCACGCCATGGTGATCGGCCCGCCATTGGCCAAACCGATGCCGTAACTCGCGAGCCCGCCGGTCAGGATGGACACGATGGTGAAACTGATGGCGAAGTTGGAGAATCCCGACCACGAACGGGCCAGTTCCTGTTTGTAACCCAGTTCGGCGAGACGCTGTTCGTCGGCGGATAGATGCTGGTTCTCGGTCATTCGAACTCCCGCGTGAAAACGCCGCCCTCACACGGCGTTTGCCAGGAGATCAGTGTGAAGTAATCCCGAGCCAACCGCAGGGCAATGTGGAAATCGGCGCACCCTACCCTGAGGTGGCGGCGCGTCGGCATCACTCTCCGGAGGGATTCCCGCGCCCGGGTCTTTCGGTAGGTTCGATACGGTGCAGCCCCCGTCGACCCCGCGCCTACGCGCCTGCCTACTGCTGGGCGTGCTCGCCGCACTGCTGAGCCTGATGACCGCACCCGCGGCACACGCGGACGGGGCGGTGAGCGGCGGTGATGTGTCGGTGGCGCAGTCGCTGGGCGATCGGGAGCTGACGGTCATCGTGCGGCGCGCCGAGCCCGGCCCGCTGCGGGTGGAGGTGGTCACGCACACCGGAACCGCGGCGGGGACGCTGACGCTCGGCACGGTGCCGTCCGACCGGGGTGGTGAATCGTCCTCGGCCACGGTGGAACTCGGTGATCGGCCGGGGCCTCATCCCGCCACGCTGAAGGTCGATCACGCCGGTCCATGGGAGTTGACCGTCTCCGATGGGGAGCGCACCGCCAGGATTCCGTTCCTGGTGGCGGCGCGGGTCGTAACCCCGTGGGAGCGCGCCGCTTACGGCGGCTTCTTCACGGCGGGAGTGCTGCTGCTGATCGCGATCGGGACGGCGCTGGTCGCCCGGCGCGGGTGGGTGGCGTTGCTGCCCGCGGGTGCGTTGATCGCGGCGCTGACGGTCGGCGTCACCGGTGCGTTGCTGTCCGCGAGCGCGCCTGCGCCCCGGCCGGCGGGCAGTCTGCTGGATCCGACCTCGGGCAATATCGACAACCCTTATCCGGAGCGGGACTTGCCATTGACCACGAATTACTCACGGCCGCCGGTGAATATGACCGTACGGTCGACTCCCGCGACGAGCGAGGTCGCCCTGTCACTCACCGATTCGGCCACCGGCCGTCCGGTGGACGATCTGCTGGTGACCGATGACGCTTTCCTGCACCTGATGGTGGTCGGGCCGGCCGGGAAGTTCTGGCATCGGCATCCCGTCCGGATCGCGCCCGGGGAGTTCCGGGTGAACCTCGCCGGGACGGAATCCGGTGAATACGCGGTCGCCGCCGAGATCGCGCGCCGCGGCGGCGGTGTGCAGTTGCTGCGATCCACCCTGCGGCTCGGCGAATCCGCGTCCAGCGCAAGCAATCCCGGCGCTGCTGCGGCCGAATTCACCACCACCGACCCGATCGCGGGTGAACCCACCACGCTCACCGCGAAGTTCGGCGGGTCCGCCGACCTGCAACCGTGGCTGGGCATGCTCGGCCATCTGATCGCCGTCGGTCCGCTACCGGAGAACACCTCCACCGGCACGGCCGCCGCCACCGCCCCGATCTGGGCGCACGCGCACGCCATGGTCCCGCTGCCACCCAATGGCGCACAACCGGCGGACGAGACGGTCGCGGCCTACGGCCCGAATGTCGCCTTCACCTTCACTTTTCCCCGACCCGGCCGCTATCTGGTCTGGGTGCAGGCCGAACGCGGCTACACCGTGATGACCGTCCCCGCCACGATCGACGTCCGAGCGGAGGCGATTCGATGACCGCCCGCCGCGCACTACTCGCAGCCGCCGTCCTCGTAGTGGCGGCACTGGCGGCCTGGTGGCTGTGGCCCAGCGGGGCCGGGAATCCGGAGTCGCGTATGGCCGCCGGTCCCTACAGCGTCCAGCTCTCCGTCACCGCTCCCCGCACCGGCGACAATCCGGTCGATCTCGAAATCACCACTCCCCAAGGCGATTCCGCGTCCCCCGACAAAGTCTCCCTGGCTCCGTCCATGCCACAGATGGGCCATGCCCTGCCCCTGAGCACCGCCACCACCGTCACGCCCGGCCACTACCGCGCCACCGTGAACCTGCCCATGCCCGGTCAATGGGAGATCACCGTCCAGGTATCGGGCCCGCAGGGCTCGGGCACCGCCACCTTCTCCGTGCAAGCCAACTGAATCGAAGGAAAGAGGATCAGGAGCAACTCATGGACCTCACCGCCAATACGCACACCGCCGCCGCATCCACACCGATCACCGTGCGGCCCTGGCTGCCCGCGTCGATCCTGTTCGCCGCCAGCATGACCTTCGCGGTCGGCTCCACCTGGGATATCCAGTGGCACGGTGACGTCGGGCCCGACACCTTCTTCACCCTGCCGCACCTGTTCATCTACGCGAGCGCGGCCATCGCCGGATTCACCGGTCTCGCGGTCATTCTCGCCACCACGGCGGCGGGGCGCGCGGGCCGCCGCGTGGACGGCGAACTCGGCGGGCCGGGTATCGGGGTGTTCGGCCGCACGTTCACCGCCCCGCTCGGATATATGGTCGCCGCGCTCGGCGCGGCCTCGTTCCTGCTGTACGGGCTGTGGGATCTGTGGTGGCACAGCCTGTACGGCTTCGACGCCGTGATCGACTCCCCGCCCCATATCGGGCTCTTCCTGTCCAGCACGGTGATCTCCGTCGGCACCGTGATCGTGTTCGCGGCGGCGCGCAGTCAGCTCTGGGGGCGGGTCGGCGCGCTGTTCGCGCTCGCCCACCTGCTGACTTCCAGCACCGTCACCGCACTGGCCGTGCAGCGGCTCAGCGCCGGCTCGGTTCGCTGGACCGTCGCGGTGACCGCGTTCATGGCGGTGCTGCTGCTGCTCGCCGGTGCCGCCTTCCGGCGTGGCGGCGCGACCCTCACCGCAGTTTTCGCCTCCGCGATCCAAGGCGTCTTCTGGTGGTTCGCGCCGTGGGCCGCGCACGCCTACGCCGACGCGGTGGGATTGCCGCTGCGCGAGCACATTCGCCATATCCCCGCTACGCCCGCGCTCATCCCGTTCTGCCTCGTGCTGGTGGGCTTGGTCATCGATGTGCTGATGCGCCGCGCCGCGCCCGCCGCCCGCCTGCTGCCCGCCGTCGCGGGCGCTGTCGGCGGCGCGATCATCGCGGGCCTGTCCCCCGTGCAGACCGTCGTCATCTACAACGCGCACTACCCGCAGGCGACGATCATCATCGCCACCACCGTCGCCGGAGCCGTACTCGGCGCGCTCGGCGGTTTCCTCGGCTGGCGTTTCGGCGCCATGCTCCGTCTGACCGCTCCGACCGCGGAGGCCCACGCATGATCCGCCGCCTGTTCCCCAGCGCCGCTGTCCTTCTCGCCTTCGTCTACCTGCTGGCGGGGACCACCGGTACGGCCTCGGCCTATCAACCGGTCGATATCGTTCACACCGAGCAGGTCCAGGCGGGCCCCTACCACCTGACCGTCGGCTTCAGCGAATGGCCTTTGCGCGCAATGCAATCCCTGGATTTCACCTTCGTCCCGGAGGGCGGCATCGCCGATAAGTCCGGCACCCTCACCCAGGTCCGGCCCGACGGCAAGATCCGCCGCTCCGAACCCCTCTCCCGCCACCCCCGCAAACGCGAGGACTGGGGCCTGGACGTCCGCTCCCTCGACCAGCAGGGCGACTGGACCTTGCGCTTCGCCATCGACGGTCCGCAGGGCCACGGCGAAGGCGAACTACGCTCGCTCCCCGTCCTCGAACAGCCCGGTCCCCCACTGGGAATCAGCTGGGCGATCAGCAGCCTGCCGCTGCTGGCCCTGCTGACCTTCCTCACCTACGCCTGGCGGCGCACCGAAAAGCAGGTCGCCGCCGCCCGATGAACCGGCTCATGGAACCCTGACCCCATGGACAGCCCCCTGATCGTGGTGGACGCCGCCAATGTCGTCGGCTCCAAACCCAACGGCTGGTGGCGCGACCGCCCGGGCGCGGCCCGCCGCCTGCTTCAAGACCTCACCACCCTCCCCGACGCGTCCCGGATCGTGGTCGTTCTCGAAGGCGCCGCAAATTCCGCCGCCGCCGAATCCGATTTCCCGCCTTTGCGATTGGTGAAAGCCGAAGCCTCCGGCGACGACGCCATAGTCGAGGTGGTAGCCGCCGCGACCGGCCCCGTCACCGTGGTGACCGCCGACCGCGGCCTGCGCACCAGGGTCGAAGCCCTCGGAGCCACCACGGCCGGGCCCCGCTGGCTCTGGGATGCACTCGACCAGCGGGGGTAGCGAAGTACGCCTACGAACTCACCACGCACGCGCTGCCGAGGTTGATGCCGGTGCCGACCTGCACGACCGCCCACTGCGAGCCGTTGTAGGTCCAGGCTTGGATGTAATGGGTGCCGGTCGAGGTCGGCGTCCAGCTGGAGGTGCCCGTGCCGCCGGAGCCGAGGGAGAACTGCTGGGTGCCGAAGGTCGCTGTGGCGCTGTCGTAGAGCCACACGTACTCGTTCGGGCTGCCGTTGACGGTGACGGTGTAGGAGCAGTTCGTCCCGTAGTTGCCGCCGCCGAGATTGATACTGCTGCCGGAGGATACGGCCACGCTGCTGACGTAGGCGGAGGCGTCGGGGGCGGTCCAGAGCAGGCCCGCGGCGGCCGCGCAGAGGGTGGCGGTGAGGGCCGTCTTCCGATTACGGATCAGGTTGATCATGTCGATCATCTCCCCAGAGAGCGAATGGATGCTGCCTGTATCAGGCACGGCGCATACATTTCAGTGTCGGCGTTCAGGGGAGACGACACGCGGATATCGGACCACCCGCCGCGCAAACTGTTGCGCGCCAAGGGATTACATGATCAGGAGCTATTCTCCGGCTATGCCCGCCGACGGACCGTGCGCTCCAGGATCCCGAGCGTGGCCTTGAGCGCCGACGCGGGAACGATCGGGAAAGTCAGCCGCTGCTTCCAGGTTTCGTCGATCTCGGACCAGTCGTAGTACGAGGTGACCAGCGTGCCGTCCGCCACCGTTTCCAGCCGATAACCGTAGATGTGGCGCACATGCGGGCGCAGCCGCCCCTCCACGGTCCAGGCGATCTCCGCGTCGGGCACGAATCGAGTGATCACCACCTCGACCTGATACTTCCCGAGGTCGAAGTCCCCCAGCGCCTCTCGATCCATATGCACCCGGAATCGATCCCCGACCCCCGTCACCGGCTTCCCCTCGGCGTCCATCAGCATCCCCGAAGCATCGATATCCACATGTCCCTGCGGATCGCTCAACACCGCGAAAATCGCCTCGGCCGGCGCCGGAATCAACCGAGACACCTCGACCCGCTCGGCGCCGCCCGAAGCGGCCGAGGACGCCGTGTCCGGCTGGGCGGTGAGGGGATTCTCGGCATTCATCAATTCTTGCCTTTCGAAGTGCGGCGGTCTCGAAATCGACAATAGGCCATGCGATCTCGCCGTGGGCCGGTCACGGCGGCCGGACGGCCGGTCGCCTGGGTGATCTCGCGCGATGCCGGTGCTGGAAAATGGGTGGGTGAGCAACGCTGAGGATCGTCCCGCACCGCCGCCGGTGAGCGCTTCCGTTCTCGTGCTGACGCTGGCGCATCGGGTGGAGGCCGAACTCGGCGCGGCATTGGCGGAGGTGGATCTCACGATCGCGCGGCTGGCTCTGCTGGGGCATATCGCGAGCGTGCCGGGGATTTCGTTCAGCGAATTGGCGCGGATGGGCGGGATCAGCGTGCAGAGCGTGCATACGGGAGTCAAGGCGATGCTGGCGGAGGGGCTGGTCCGGGATCGGACGGCGCGGGCCGGGTCGGCTTCGAACATCGCGTTGACGGCCAAGGGCGCGCGGGTGTTGCGGGCCGCCGAGGCGGTGGTCGCGCAGGTCGATGAGCGGTTGTTCGGGGCGGGAGCGGACGCCGTGCAGCGGCAGGTGGGGGCCGCCGTGGTGGACGCGTTCACCACGGCCCGAAACCAGGAGTGAGGCACCGGTTTTCGAGGTGAGGTGAGCTTTCCCACAACCTTCAACCAAACTGAAGCTTAAGGCTATGCTTCAGTCTGACTGAAGGTGGAGGGAAGCAATGCAGAGTGCGCTGCTGTCGATACATGTGCTGGCCGCGATCGTCTTCGTGGGCGGGTCCGCGGTCGCCGCGAGCTTGTTCCCGCGATACGCGCCGCTGGCGGCGGGCACGGAACCCACACCGGAGCGAAATATCGCGGTGGCGAAGGCCTTTCACCGGATCACCGGCGGCTACGCACTGCCGGCGCTGATCGTGCCCGTGGTGGGCATCGTGCTGGCGGCGGTGCAGGGCCGGATGGGCGAAATCTGGATCACCGTCGCGATGGCGCTCACCTTCATCGCGGGCGGGCTGCTGGCCGCCTTCATCCATCCGATCCAGCGGCAAGCCTTGGAGCAGCCGGATGAAGGCCCGCGATTGCGCCAACTATCGATGCTGGCAGGCATTTACAACCTGCTGTGGGCAGCGGTGGTGGTGCTCATGATCGTGCGCCCGGGCGCGCACTGAGCTCAGAGCGCCATCTTGCCGTTGTCGACGGTGTAGACGGCCCCGTGCACGGCCGAGGCCTCCTCGGAGCACAGGAACGCGATGACGTTCGCGACCTGAGCCGGATCCATCAACCCGCGCGCGGTGGCGGTCTTCATGATCAGCGTGTAGTCCGGATCCTCGGGGAAGGTGAAGTTCTCCAGCAGCGGCGTGGTCATACCGCCCGGGCAGACCGCGTTGACACGAATACCGCGCCCGTCGAATTCGAGCGCCATCGCCCGGGTCAGCCCGATGAGACCGTGCTTGGCCGCGCAATATCCGGCCGAATACGCCTGCCCTTCGAGCCCCGCGATCGACGCCACATTGACGATGCACCCGCCCGACTCCAGCAGATGCGGCAGCGCCGCCCGGGACAGGAAGAACGGCGCGCTCAAATTCACCGCCAGATCCCGCTGCCACTCCTCGTCGCTGACCTGCGCGGTATGCCGCATCGTATGCGCGCCCGCCGCATTGACCAGGATGTCGACCCCGCCGAACCGCTCCACGCACGCCCGAACCACCTCGGCACCCGCGCCCGGATCAGCGAGATCAGCTGCGATCCAAGCGGTTTCGGGCCCGTCCAGAGCCGCCCCGAGCCGCTCCTCGTCCCGCCCCACCCCGAATACCCGCGCCCCGCCCGCGCTCAGCGACCGCGCCACCGCCTGCCCCAGCCCGGAGGACGCCCCGGTCACCACGGCCACCCGGCCCTCGAATCGCCCGGCCCCATCGCCAGCCATACCTGCTCCATTCCTCACCGGACGACCGCGAAACCGCCACCCGTTCAAACGGTTCCAACATAGCCCCGGTCAGGGCAGGTCGGAGAAGCGCACGTCCTGCGCCACCGCCGTCACCCGCAGCCCGTCCGCCTCCGGTTCGATCGCCGTCAATCGCGCACCCAGCGGCAGCTTCTGCAACGGCACGGTGAAGGTGAGCGATTGCCGCAGCCACGCCAGGGAGATCGTCGGGCCGCCCATCGCCGACTGCACCGAGACCGGCACCACCTCGATGCCGTCGGCGGTCGGGTTCACCGTCACCACCACCGTCGCGGGCACCGGCACCGGAATGCCCTCCACTTCGAACGTGCCGGCCACCCGCACCCCGTCGGGGCTGTGGGAGATCGACTCCACTCCCGAAGGCGCGTAACCCTTCACGGTGTCGTAGGGCACGAGCGCGGTCGCGGTCGCCGTGCTCGCCTCCAGATTCGAGGTCCGGCTCGCGAGCAGGTCGCCCAACGGCGCGGAGACCCCCGTCAGCGTGACGTCGAGGTCGCGCACGGAGATCCCCTGGTCGCTCCATTCCCCGGCCCGGATCTCCACATCGTCGTACCGTCCGCGCACGGCCTGCGTCAGAAACGGAATCCCGCCGATCGTCACGCTCGGCCGCTGGGCCAGGTGGTACTCGGTGGCGATCTTGCTCGCGATCTCGTCCTGCGCCATCGCGACCCCGACCCGGTCACCCACGACCAGCCCGATTGCCACCACCAGCAGTATCAGAAACCCGCGCATGCGCTCACCTGTTCGGCCATCCCCCCATCATGCCTGCCGCCCGCCACCCGGCTGATACCTTGCGTATTCGCCTGTTTCGGCCGGCGGCTGCATCCGCCCGGGCGCGAAGGAGACTGCGGGATGGGAACGACCGTGCAGCGGTTCGCTTTTCGCAACAGGCCCCGAATCTGGCTGACGATCCTGGTGGTGGCAGTGCTCGCGGGCGTCGCCGTGATCGTGTGGGTGAACCGATCACCGCAGGCCCGGCGGCCGGAAGCGACCTCGGTCGGCGGCAAGTTCCGGGTCTCGGAGCGCCTCGACTCGACCCCCGCGCCGGCGTGGACATTGCGCGCCGCCGACCTGTCCGGCGAACCGGGCGCGGTATTGCTGGCAGCGCCGCAGAACCTGGACAGCTACTTCGGCTACGGCGCGCCGATGGATGCCGGAACGACCATCGTCGCCGCGACCGCGGTGCCCGGCCCGCCGATCTCCGACCAGAGCACCGGCCGCACGGTGGGACCGGCGCGGCTGCACGGCATCGACCCGAATACCGGAAAGCTGCGGTGGAGCACCGACGTCGGCGAACTCCACGGCTGCCGCGAAACCGTATTCGACGGACAACTGGCCTGCTACGGCGCGCACCGGGTGTTGATCGTCGATGCCGCGAACGGCGCGATACTCGGCGACCATCCGGCCGATTTCGAGGTGATGGATGTGGCGGTGCGCGACGGCGTCGTCACGGTGACCGGCCGGACCGCGGACTGGATGACCGCCGTCGTAACCCGGGGCACCGCCACCGATATCGCCGCGTCGTGGCGGCGCACCTATCCGACCCCGAATCCCGGCGTCCCCGTCCTTCCCCGTATCGACAGTTCCGCACACGACTACTTCCGTGTGGGTCGCGACAACAATGTCGGCGTCTACGATCTGCGCACCGGTGACCTGCTGTTCACCGCCCCCGTCGGCTACCTCTTCGACGGCGGCATCATCGCCACCCAGGTGGTCGCGGGCAGCGGCAGCGCGGGCAAGGTCACGCTGTTGGACCGCACCGGGCACACCATCACCGAAGTCGCCAATCCCGGTTACCTGGTCGACTGGTATCCGAGCGCGACCGCCGCGCCGCTGCCGATCCTCACCGGCGAGAGCGCCTACGACCGCACCACCGGCCGGCTGCTGTGGACCAACCCCCTGATCGGCATGAACGACACCGCCGGACGCACCATCGCGATCCGGGGCATCGTGAACGACAGCGTGATCGTCCGCTCGCTCGACGCCGCGACGCTGACCGGCATCGATCTCACCGATGGACACCAACTCTGGCAGCAGCCGATGCCTTTCGAGCACGCGTCCCGCTACTCCCACATCGACGGCGTGACCGATGGCGTCCACCTCATCCTCACCGACGGCACCACCGTGCAGGCGGTCGACGCCGCCGACGGCTCGACCGCCTGGTCGATGCTGCTGCCGCCCAGTGGCGACCCGAGGCTCGCCACGACGGTGCGAGCCATGGGCGGCCGCATGCTCACGGTCACCGCCACCGAATTCACCGGATACGCTGCGGCATAAGCGAAATGGCTCAGGCCGGCGCGGGCCGGAACCCGCCGCCGGCGGTCCACAGGCCGAACGGAATATGGGTGACGGCCAGCCCGTGCGGATCCAGCAGCCTGCCCATGCGTTTCAGGGTGCGCACGGTGAGCTGGCGCTCGTTGATGCGGAGCTGCGGAAACGCTTGATGCAGACGGGTTTCGACGCGGATGCTGTCGGTCGGGGTGCGCAGCCAGGCGATCAGCAGCAGATTCGATTCGTCGTCGGCGGTGCTCACGCAGAGCCGCAGCTCGGGCCAGGTGGACAGGGTCGAGGCGAGGGATTCGAAATCGCGGGCGGCGAGAGTGGCCCGATAGGTCATGATGACCGGCCACCCGGCATGGCGTTCCGCGAAATCGCACCGGAACAGCAGGCGGTGCGAGCGCGTCATTTCGGTGATGCGGCGGCGCACGGTCGATTCGGTCAGGCCGGTGTCGCGGGCCAGGTCGATACTGCTGCGGCGCGCGTCCCGCCCCAGCGCGAGCAGCAGATCCAGATCACCCGGGCGGGGACGCGCCGGCGCGGGTGGCCGGCGGTCCGACGCGTCGGTGAGCAGGGTGCGCTGCACCGGATCGAGCGCCTGCGGCCGCCAGTGGCTGCCCTCCAGATAGGTATGCAGACCGACCGCGGGCCGCACCTCGATGATGCCGGGGAGCGCGGCCAGCTGACCGGTGACGAAAGCGTCCAGGGCGGTGGGTGTTTCGAGCGCGACGGTCAGTTGCAGCGCGTAATGCCCGGTGATGCGTTCGACGCTGACCACCCAGGGCCAGGCGCAGAGCTGCTCGGAGATCTCCGCGATGGCATCGGTACGGCACCGCAGCCGGATGTAGGCGACGGTGGCGAATTCCGGGGCATAGGCGGTGAGCCAGGCCAGTCCGCTGTCGGTGAGCCGCCGCCACCGGCGGGCCGCGGTGGTGGCGTCCATGCCGAGCGATGCGCCGATGCGCCCCCAGGGTGCGCGCGGGTTGATCTGGAGGGCATTGACCAGGTCCAGATCCCGCTCACCGAAGACCGGATTGGCGGATCTCGGCACATCTTCCGACTCAGTGCCGATATCCGGCGATTCGGCCGTCTTATTCGCCATGCCAGCCATTGTGGCATCAGTTACATGTCCCGCCCGCGAAAGGGTTCGCCAGCCGATGCCGCGCACCACCCGAATCACCGTCATGCTGCTGTTCGCGGCATGGGTGGTCGACTACATCGACCGCATCGTCATCAATTTCGCCCTGCCGTCCATCGGCGACGATCTCGGCCTCGACCACACCCAGCAGGGCATGCTGGTCTCGGTCTTCTTCCTGGCCTACGCGTTCATGCAGGTCCCGGGCGGACTGCTCGCCGACCGGTACGGCGCGCTGACCGTGGGCGGCGTCGGCCTGCTGGCCTGGTCGGTCTTCACCGGATTGACCGCGCTGGCTTGGTCTTTCAGCGTGCTGCTGGCCATGCGCTTCCTGTTCGGCCTGGTGCAGGGCGTGTTCCCGGCGGCCGCGCTCAAGGCCCTGGCCGAGCGCAGCCTGCCGGAGCAGCGCACCACCGCGACCGGCTGGGTGAACTCCTCGAATGCGGTCGGCATCCTGTTCGCGTCGTTGATCGCCGGCGTGCTGTTGCCGACCGCCGGATGGCGCGTCATGTTCGCCGTCATCTCGGTCCTGGGTGTCGCGGTGGTGCTGGCGTGGCGGCGCTGGATGCCGGAGCCGTTGTCCCAGCAGGAGATCAAGGCCCCGCTGCTGGATCCCGCCGCCCGCCGCGCGGTGCTGCGCTCGCCCGCGCTGCTGGGCTTCGCCGTCATGTTCTTCGGTTACGACGTGCTGGTGTGGGGCGTGACCGCGTGGTCGCCCACCTATCTGCACGAGACGCGCGGCATCGAGATGAGCGTGATCGCGCTGGCCTCGCTGCCCTCGACCGCCGCCGGCGCGGTCGGCGTGGTGCTGGGTGCGCGCCTGTCCGATCGCCTCGGCGGCCAGGCCCGCCTGATCGTGGTCCCCGCCATGATCGCGGTCGCCGCAATGCTTTTCGCGCTACCCCGGGTGGAGTCGTTCCCGCTGTTCATCGCCCTGGCTTCGGTGATGGGCCTGGTGGCGTCGCTCTGCTACATGCCCGCGTTCGCGGTGCCGCTGCGCGCGCTGCCCAGCGGTTTCCTGGGCGTGGCCGCCGGCGTGATCATCTTCGGCGGTCAGCTCGCCGGTGTGATCAGCCCCCTGGTCTTCGGCGTGGTGACCGATCACGTCTCCTACACAACGGCTTTCGAGGTGATGGCCGTCGGTCCGCTGCTGGCGATCGTGGCCGCGCTGCTGGTGCCGCAGTCCGCCGAAGCGTTCCGCGCCGCCGTCGAGGCACGAAATCCCTTGCCGGTCACCACTACTCCCCCGTCCCCCACCATCGAAAAGGAGATCTCGTCATGAACCAGCCGAACCCGGAGCACACGCACTGGCAGCAGGTGTACCGCCAACTGCACGCCCATCCCGAGCTGTCCGGCCAGGAGCACGCCACCGCGCGGCTGGTCGCGGACGAACTCCGCGCCATGCCGGGCTGGGAGGTCACCCCGGGCGTCGGCGGCACCGGCGTGGTGGGTGTACTGCACGGCGGTCCGGGACCGGTGGTGTGGCTGCGTGCCGATATGGACGCGCTCCCGGTGCAGGAGCAGACCGATCTCGACTACGCCTCCCGCAATCCGGGCGTCATGCACGCCTGCGGCCACGATGTGCACGTCACCGCCCTGCTGGCCGCCTGCGCCGAACTGGCCGCCGGTCCCGCTCTGCCCGGCACCGTGGTGGCGATCTTCCAGCCCGCCGAGGAGACCGGCGCGGGCGCCCAGGGCATGCTGAACGATGGTCTGCTCGACCGCTTCCCGGCCCCGCGCATCGTGCTCGGCCAGCACGTCGGACCGATGCCCGCCGGTCTGGCGGTCACCCGCGGCGGTGTCCTGATGGCCGCCTCCGATTCGATCCGCGTGCTGCTCACCGGTTCCGGTGGTCACGGCTCCATGCCGCACGCCGCGGTGAACCCGCTCGTCATGGCAGCCTCGCTGGTGCTGCGCCTGCAAGCCCTGGCGGCCCAGCAGTCTTCGCTGCCCAATTCCCCGATCCTCACCCCGGGTGCACTGCATGTGGGCACCCGCCCGAACATCATCGCCGAATCGGCCGAACTGCTGCTGACCCTGCGCACCTTCTCCCCCACCACCCGCCGGCGCATGCTCGATGCCATCGAACGCGTCACCGCCGCCGAGGCCGAGGCCGCCGGTGCGCCGCAGCCCGCGAAAGTCGAGTTCTACGACGCTTTCCCGGTCACCGTGAACACCCCCGAGGACACCGATCGCCTGATCGCGACCCTCACCGCCGGCGGCGTACCGACCCTGCCGTTGACCAATCCGCTCACCGGCAGCGAGGATTTCGGCCTGTTCGGCACCGCGGCCGGCTGCCCGTCGGTGTTCTGGCATATCGGCGGCGTCGACCCGGCTCGCTTCACCGAAGCCGACCAGCAGCTCATGCTCACCGAGCACACCCTGCCGGAACGCTTCCCCGCCAATCACTCCCCGCGCTTCGCCCCCGACCCCGAGCACACCCTGCCGCCCGCCATTCGCGCGATGGTGACCGCGGCCCGCTCCGAACTCGTGGCGGGCGCGGCGTGAGTTCACGCTGACCCGCGTGCCACCGGCCGCGTTTTCGAGTAGCCCGCTACTCGCTCGGCACCCGCGTGGCGGTGTCAGACTGGGTGTCGAGCGATCATGCTCGAGCCCTGCGACCGGTGGAGCGCTGCCATGGCTACCGACCGAATTCGAATCGCCTCCTTCAATGTGGAGAACCTCTTCTCCCGGGCGCGGGTGCTGGGCGCGCCGCCCGGGGTCGCGGATCCGGTGCTGGACGCCTACACCAGGGTCAATGAACTGTTCGAGCACGAAACCTATTCGGCGGCCGACAAGGACGAGATCCTGCGCCTGCTGAAAGTATTGAAACTGCTGCTCGACGACGGCGATGTGGAGCGCCCGGACACCTTCGCGGTGCTGCGCCGGATCCGCGGGCAGCTGCTGAAACGCCCCCGGGACGGCGGCGCGGACGACATCTTCGTGGTGGCCGACGGCCGCCAGGACTGGGTGGGCTGGGTCGAGCTGATCAAGGACCGCACCGATTCGACCGCCATGGCTAATACCGCGCGGGTCTTCACCGAGATCGGCGCGGACATCGTGGGCGTGGTGGAGGCCGAGGACCGGAATACGCTGCAACGGTTCGGGTTCACCCTGATCCGCGATGACAACGGCGACCCCCGGTATCCGCACGTCATGCTGATCGACGGCAATGACAAGCGCGGCATCGACGTCGGTATCGTCTGCACCGACCGGTATCCGTTGCAGGACATTCGCTCCCATGTGGACGACGGGCCGATCGAGGATCGCGTCTTCAGCCGCGACTGCCCCGAATATCGTTTCCGGTTCCCGGCCGACAGTGGGCTGGCGGGTGAGTCGTTCGTGATTCTGGTGAACCATCTCAAGAGCAAGTTCGGCGGCCACCAGTCCGCCAGCGACCAGCGCCGCAAGCAGCAGGCCGAGCAGGTGGCGAAGATCTATCACCGGCTGCGGGACGAGGGCGTCGAGCACGTGGTGGTGCTGGGCGATTTCAACGACACCCCCGACAGTGACCCGTTGCAGCCGCTGCTGGCCGCCACCGACCTCACCGATATCAGTGCGGTCCACGGCTTCGACGACGGCGGACGGCCCGGCACCCTGGGCAATGGCACCGCCCACCAGAAGATCGACTACATCCTGTTGTCGCCCAGCCTGTTCGCGCGGGCCCGTGGCGGGGGCATCTTCCGCAAGGGTGTCTGGGGCGGCGTGCACGGCACCCTGTTCCCGCACTTCGACACCATCGAGGGACCGCAGCAGGCCGCCTCGGACCATGCCGCGGTCTTCGCCGACCTCGATATCAGCTGACGGCGGCGAGGATCTCCTCGAACCGGTTCCGCATCCTGGTGACGGTCTCGGCATCGAGGACATCGGTGGCGTACTCCAGCTGGCCGTAGAGCGATCGGGTGCGGCCGGCGTCATCGGGGACCTCGAACAGGATCAGCGAGAGGTCGAAATCGGCCGGGGCGGTGACGGGTAGCGGATCCCACTGCGCGGGCAGGCCGGAGCGGTCCAGGTCGGCGGTGGGGATGTTCTGGAAAGCCAGCCGGATACGCAGGCGCCGGCGGATATCCGGGTGATCGGTGAGGAATTCGAAGGGGATGTCCTGATTGTCGAGGGCGGACAGGGTGATTCGGCGAACTCGGCCCAGCAGCTCGGGGAAAGCCGGGTCGCCGGTGAGGTCGGTGCGCAGAACCAGGAAGTTGGTGAAGCGCCCGATGGCCGATTCCATGCCCGGCTCGGTGCGGCCCGCGGTGGGCGCGCAGATGGCGAGATCGTTTCCCAGCCCGAATTCGCTGAGCGTCAATGCGAATGCGGTGTGGACGAGCATGTAGACGCTGGCGTCGTGTGCGGCGGCGGTGGCTTCCAAGCTGCGATAGCGGGGTTCGCCGAGCCCGAGGTGGATCCGGCCCGCCGTCGGGTGCGGCGCGGAATCCGGGCGGTGCAGGAGGGCCGGGGCTTCGGGAAGGTTTTCGAGCTGCGCTGTCCAGTAGGCGAATTGGCGATCGATCGGCGGGGTGTGACCGAGGCCGTCGACCAGCCGCTGCTGCCAGGTGGCGTGCGCGGAGTACTGGATGGGGATCGGCTGCCACTCCGGCGCGGTGCCCGAAGCGCGGGCCGGCAGGGCGGTGGCGAGGTCCTGGATCAGCGGTGCGGCCGACCAGCCGTCGGCGGCCATGTGATGCAGCATGATCAGCAGGTGGGCGCTGTCGGCGTCGATCGGGTACAGCCGGACGCGCAGCGGAACCTCGGTCCGCACATCGAAGGGCCGGTTCGCGCAGGCGATGACGGCCGCCTGCGTGTCTCCGGTCCGCACGACTTCGTAATCGATTGTCCCGCTGGGCAATACGACCTGCCGACCGGGGAAGACAGTGCGCAGGATTTCGTGGCGGCCCGCTAGATCGGTGACGGCCTGCCGGACGTTCTCCGGGTGTATCGGGCCGGACACTCGCAGCGAGAAGACGTATACGCGGCCGGGACCGGTGGCCTGGCGCTCGGATGCGTTGAGCTCCAGCAGTCTTCGCTGCGGATACGACAGCGGAACGGTGTCGGCGAGGCGGGTCGCGGCACGGGTGGGCAGCTCGGCTCGGCGCGCCGGCAGTGCGGCGAGGGCGGCGACGGTGCGGGCCTCGAACACCTCCTGCACGGTGACTTCCTCGCCCAGCACTTCACGAATCCGGGACCGCAGGCGTACCGCGCCCAGGGAATCGCCGCCCATGCCGAAGAAGTCGTCGTCCGCGCCGATCGCCGGCAGGGCGAGCACCTCCGCGAAGACGGCGGCGAAGGCGATCTCGCGGTCGGTGCGCGGTGCACGGCCGGTGGATCGCGCCGTGAAGTCCGGGGCCGGAAGCGCTTGGATGTCGAGCTTGCCGTTGACGGTGAGCGGCCAGCTGTCGACCGGCGTGATCGCGGCCGGAATCATGTGCTGCGGCAGCCGCAGCGCGAGCCCTTCGTACAGGTCTCCGGTTTCACCCGTGGCTCGAATGTAGGCGAGCAGACGATCCTGACGCACGATCACCCTGGCTTCGGCGACGCCTGTCGCCTCGGCCAGCACCGCTTCGATCTCACCCAATTCGATTCGGAATCCCCGCAATTGGACCTGATGGTCGGCGCGCCCCATGTATTCGAGCTCGCCTCGCCGGTTGCGGCCGAGGTCACCCGACCGGTACATGCGCGATCCGGGCGGGCCGTACGGGTTGGCCACGAACCGCGTCGCGGTCAGTCCGGGCCGGCCCCGGTAGCCGCGCGCCAGCTGCGCTCCGGCCACCTGGATCTCTCCGGTCACGTTCGCCGGGACCGGCTGAAGCCGGTTGTCCAGCAGGAGAACTCCGACACCGGGCAATCCGTGCCCGATCACGCTCGCGGGCGAATCCGCGCCGTCGATCGGCTGCACCGTCACGTGCACGGTGGTCTCGGTGATGCCGTACATATTGATCAGCCGCGGCCTGCCGGGCGGGTACCGGCGGAACCAGTCGGCGAGTTGCCGGGCATGCAGGGCTTCCCCGCCGAAGATCACATACCGCAGTCCCAGCTCACCCGCTCCGGCGTCACGGTCGGCCGCATCGAGCTGATGGAACGCCGACGGGGTCTGGCTCAGCACGGTGACGTGTTCGCGGATCAGCAAGTCGCGGAAGCGATCCGGGGACCGCGAGGTCATCTGGTCGACGATCACCGCCGAGCCGCCGGTGGCGAGTGCGCCCCACAGCTCCCAGACCGCGAAATCGAAGGCGAAGGAGTGGAATACGGTCCACACGTCGGCGGGGCCGAGCTCGAACAACGGCACCGTGTTCGCCAGCAGCTGCACCACATTGCGGTGGCTGACCTCGACGCCCTTGGGCAGGCCCGTGGAGCCCGAGGTGTAGATGACGTAGGCCGGATCGTCCGGCAGCGGCTTTCGAGCCGTGAATTCCACCGCGCTGTCCGCGGATTCGACGACCACGACCGGGATATCCCCGATCGGCAGGGCGGTGCGGAGCCGGTCCGTCGTCAGCACGCAACCCGGGGCGGCGTCGGTGAGCACGAATTCGATGCGGCCCGCCGGGTACGCCGGGTCGATCGGGAGATAGGCCGCCCCGGCACGCAATACCGCCAGCAGCGCCACCGGCATCTCCACCGTGCGTTCGAGTGCGACCGCGACCAGCGAGCCCGGTCCGATGCCCTGCTCGACCAGGCGGCGCGCGGTGCGATCGGCCCGCCGCGACAGCTGCCCGTAGGTGAGGGCGGTATTCCCGGCGCGGATGGCGATCGCGTCCGGATACGCTCGGCATCGCGCATCGACGAGATCGGTGAGCGTGCTGCCCGTTGGTTCGATACCGGGGCGCTGCGCCGCCGCGAGCAGGGTTTCCCGTTCGCCGTCCAGCAAGGTGTCGATATCGCCGACCATCACCTCCGGGTCGGCGGCGACACCGGCCAGCACCCGGAGCAGGCGGTCACCGATCCGGCGCGCGGTGTCCTCGTCGAACAGGTCGGTGGCATAGGAGATTTCACCGGCCATCGCATCGCCGGTACCGGTGATGGTGACGGTCATATCGAACTTCTCCGAGGTCCGGGGCAGCTCCACGACGTCGGCTCGCAGTCCGGGCAGTTCGAAACCGGTCTCGGGCAGGTTCTGGAAAGCCAAGGCCACCTGGAACAGCGGGGTGCGGGCGGTCGAACGCTCGGGCGCTACGCCGTCCACCACATCGTCGAACGGGAGATCGGCGTGCGCGAAGGCCGCCAGGTCCGTATCGCGTTGCCGGGACAGCAGCGCGGCGAAGGACTCCGCCGGGTCGATGCGGGAGCGCAGCACCACGGTATTGACGAACATGCCGATCAGATCGTCGAGTTCGGCCTCACCGCGCCCCGCGACGGGTGTGCCGATGGCGATGTCCGCAGCTCCCGAGAGCCGGGCGAGCAGCACCGCCAGGGCGGCGTGTACGACCATGAACACGGTGACGCCGTGCGCCGCGGCGACCGCGTCCAATCCCCGTGCGATCTCGGTGTCGATCTTGAAGCGAATGCTGCCACCGGCGGTCGAGAGCACGCGCGGCCGGTCGCGATCACCGGGGAAGGTGGATTCCACCGGCAGCTCCGCCAGCGCCGCGCGCCAGTAGCCGAGCTGGACGGCGGCTTGCGAACCGGGATCGTCTGCGCTGCCCAGTGTTTCGTGATGCCAGCGCGTGTAGTCGGCGTACTGCACCGCCAGCGGCTCCCATTCGGGTGCGCGACCGGCGGCCCGGGCGGCGTAGGCGCGCATGACATCCCGGGTGAGCGGCCCCATGGACCAGCCGTCGGCGCTGATGTGGTGCGCCACGAACATCAGGATGTACTCGCTGGCGGCATGCCCGGCCGAGCTGATCTCCAGAAGCGCCGCACGCAAAGGTATTTCGCAGGTGACATCGAAGCCGCGCACCGCGAGCTCGGTGAGGCGGGCGGGCAGCTCCTCGGCCGCGATGATCTCGGGTGTCAGCGCGACGGCCGCCTGCTCGATCGGCAGGATCTCCTGACGGGCGAGACCGGCGGGGTCGGGCGGATAGCTGGTGCGCAGCACCTCGTGCCGGGTCATCACATCGACGACCGCCGATCGCAAGGCGGCGGTGTCGAGTTCGCCGGTGAGCCGCACGGCTACGGGAATGTTGTACAGCCCGCCCGCCGGATCGACCTGGCCCAGCAGCCACATCCGCTGCTGGGCCGCCGAGAGCGGAAGCGGGTCGGGGCGTGGACCGGCGACCAAGGCGACGCGGTCGCCCCGGTGCTGCCGGGCCACTCGTTCGGCGAGCAACGCCACCGTCGATGCCTCGAACAGCAGCCGTATCGGCAGCCGGGTTCCGGTGGCCGCGCCGATGCGCGCCAGCAACCGGGCCGCCAGCACGGAATTGCCGCCGAGCGCGAAGAAGTCGTCATCCGCGCCGATGGGCTCGGTGGCGAGAACCTCGGCGAACGCCTGCGCGACCGTCCACTCCAATGGTGTCGACGGCGCACGGAACGCCGCCGTGGTGAACGCGGGTTCCGGCAGGGCGGCGCGATCCAGTTTGCCGACCGGCGTCAGCGGGATCTCATCGAGCACGACCACCGCCGCGGGCACCATATGCGCGGGTAGCGTGCGGGCCGCGTGTGTGATCAACGCGGCGGGCGCCGGCGCGCGACCCGCTGCCGGGAGCACGTACGACACCAATCGTGCCGCCTCCGAACCGGTTTCGCGGCCGATAGTGACCGCGAAGTCCACCTCCGGGTGCGCGCCCAAGACGGCGTCGATCTCGCCGAGTTCGATGCGGAATCCACGGATCTTCACCTGGAAGTCGGTGCGGCCCACGAACTCGAGCGCCAGGTCCGGTGTTCCGGTGCCGCCGTCCCGGCGCTCACCCGCCGCGACCCAGCGCGCCAAGTCGCCGGTGCGGTACATGCGCGACCCGGGCTCGCCCCACGGACCGGCGACGAAACGCTGCGCGGTCAGGCCGGCACGGTCCTGGTACCCGCGCGCCAGGCCCGCGCCCGCGAGGTACAGCTCCCCCACCACGCCCGGCGGTACCGGCCGCAACCGTGCGTCGAGCACGTACATCGCGATGCCCGGCATCGGTGTGCCGATCGTAATCCGCCGTCCCGCCGTCAATTCCGCCATCGACACGAACACGGTCGCCTCGGTGGGGCCGTAGGCATTGAAGTACCGGCGGCCCGGCTGCCATTTCGCGAGCATCTCGGGGGTCGTGACATCGCCGCCCACCTGGACCACCGCCAGCCGGTCGAGACCCGCCGGATCCATCGTGCTCAATACGGCGGTCGGGACGATGGCGTTGGTGACCGCCTCGGCGCGCAGCAACTCGGTCAATTCGGTGCCGCCGATGATCTCCGGCGGCACGATCACCAGGGTCGCGCCGACGGTGAACGCGCACAACCACTCCAGCACCGACGGATCGAAGCTCGGGCTGCAAACGTGCAGGAATCGATCGCCGGCAGCGAGGCGGTGCAGTCCGGCCGTGTACTCCACCACCCCGCGCAGACCGGCGTGCGTCACACACACGCCTTTCGGTTTACCGGTGGATCCCGATGTGTAGATCACATATGCCGCGTGTGAATCATGGAGCGGGGCAAGCCGATCAGCGTCGGTGATCGGCTCGGGTGAGCGGTCTGCGATGCGGTCGGCGGTGGCCGCGTCATCCAGCACCAGCCACTCGACGGTGGCGGGCAGGCCGTCGACGTACGCGGCGGTGGCAACACCGACGACGGCACCGGAATCGGACATCATGTGCCGCACCCGATCGGCGGGATAGCCGGGGTCGACCGGCACCGGCGCGCCACCGGCCTTGGCGACGGCGAAGGCGGCGGTCACCATCTCACGCGACCGGGGTAGCGCGACGGCGACGACACGCTCCGGTCCCACACCGTGGTCGATCAGTTCCCGTGCCAGCCGCGACGAATAGTCGTCCAGCTCACCGTAGGTCGTCGAGTGTCCCCGGTAGCGGATCGCGATGCGCTCACGACCGAGCGCGACGCCCCGGGTCAGCAAGACCGGCAGCAGTCCGGCGTCGGGCTGCGACGCTTCCGGCGGGCTGCTGTTCGCAACCGGCGCCGCCGTCAAGCGGTCGTATTCGGCTCGGGTCAGCAACTCGAGGTCGCCCACCGGCCGATCCGGGTGCGCGGCGATCGCGGCGAGCAGGCACGTGAACCTCTGGGCGAAGCCCCGCACGGTGTCGTCGTCGAACAGGTCGCGGGCGAATACGAAGGCGCCGTCCAAGCCGGCCGGTTCCCCATCCGGCGCCGTTCGTTCCCGAATGCTCAGCGCCAGATCGAATTTCGCCGGTTGATCCTCCGGTTCCAGGACGGTGATCGTCAGCTCGGGCAGTTCGACGGTGGTGCCGCTGAAGCTGTCCAGGGTCAGCATGACCTGGAACAGCGGGTGCAGGGCGGCCGAACGCGGCGGGTCCAGATCCTCGACCAGCCATTCGAAGGGGAGGTCCGAATGGGCGAACGCTTGTAGATCGGTTTCGCGGGCGGTGGAGAGCAGTTGGGTGAAGGCGGTTTCGGGGCGCACGCGGGTGCGCAGGACGAGGGTGTTGACGAACATGCCGATGAGGTCGTCGAGTTCGGGTCGGCCCCGGCCCGCTACCGGGGTGCCGATCACGATGTCGCCGGTACCGGCCAGGCGGGCCAGCAGGGCGGCGAAGGCGGCGTGCAGGACCATGAACAGGGTGGCGTCAGCGGTGCGGGCCAGGCGGGCGAGTGCCGTGTGGACAGCCGCGGGCACGGTGAAGTCGATGCGTCCGCCCGCGAAGGTTTGCGCCGGCGGACGGGGCCGGTCGACGGGCAGGTCGAGCTGGTCGGGTAGCCCGGACAAAACCGCGCGCCAGTACGACAGTTGTTGCCCGGCAAGTGAGTTCGGATCCTTGCCGGATCCGAGCAGGTCCCGTTGCCAGAGCGCGAAATCGGGGTATTGCAGGGGCAGCGGAATCCATTGCGGTGATTGCCCGCCGCTGTGCGCGGTGTAGGCGAGGACCAGATCGCGGCTGAGCGGGCCCAGCGACCAGCCGTCCATGGCGATGTGATGGACTACCAGAGCGAGCACGAACTCGGCATCGCCGACCTGGAAGAGCTTGGTGCGCAGGGGCACTCCGCCGGTGACATCGAAACCGGAGGCGGCGAAACGACGCACTTCGTCCGCGACGCGCTCGGCCGGAATGGGCACCGGCGACAGATCCCATGTCACCTCTCCCGCGTCGAGGACGACTTGCACCGGTCCCGTCGCGTCCGGCTCGGGTAGCGGGTACATGGTGCGCAGAACCTCGTGCCGTGCAACGAGTTCGGCGGCGGCCCGGCGCAGCGCGACGATATCCAGCGCACCGGACAGCCGCAGCACGATCGGGATGTTGTAGGCCGCCGAGCCGGGATCGAACCGGTCGATCAGCCACATCCGCTGCTGCGCGTACGACAGCGGCAGCCGGTCGGGCCGGGGACCGGCGGTGAGGGCCGGTCGCACGGAATCCTGTGGGCCGGTGACCGCCAGCGCCGTCGCGAGGCCGGCCACCGTGTGCGCGTCGAACAGCAGGCGCGCGGGCACCGGAACACCCAGTGCCGCTTCCGCTCTGGCCGCCACCCGGGTCGCCGCCAGGGAATCGCCGCCGAGGTCGAAGAAGTCGTCGTCCGCGCCGACGCGTTCCACTCCGAGTACCGCACCGAAGATCTCGGCAATGCTGCGCTCGGCCGCTGACGACGGGGCACGGAATGCCGGTCGGTCGAACACCGGTGTCGGCAACGCGCCCCGGTTCAGCTTGCCGCTCGCGGTCAACGGCAGTGCGTCCAGCCGCATGACGGAGGACGGAACCATGTAGGCGGGCAGGGTTTTCGCCAACCCCTCACGCAGGTCGTCATCGACCTGCTGCCCGGTTTCGGGCACCACGTAGGCGACCAGCCGGTCACCGATCGCCGAGGACACCACCGCCGCGGCCGCCTGCCGCACACCGGGCGTGTCCAGCAGTGCGGATTCGATCTCGCCCAGCTCGATGCGCAGGCCGTGCAGCTTGACCTGGAAATCGGTGCGGCCCAGATATTCGAGCACGCCGCCGCCGTCGATCTCCCGCCACCGCACCAGATCCCCGGTGCGGTACATGCGTTCACCGGTACCGAACGGGCCGGCGACGAATCGGTCCGCGGTGAGGTCGGCCCGGCCCAGATATCCGCGCGCCAATTGCGCACCGGCCAGATACAACTCACCCGCGACCCCGACGGGCACCGGCCGCAATCGTGAATCCAGCACGTAGACACGGTTGTTCCAGTGCGGCACCCCGATCGGTACGGTCGCGGTGTCCGCCGCGGCGATCGGCCAGTGGGTGCAGGTGACCGTCGCCTCGGTCGGCCCGTACAGGTTGTGCAGCCGGGCCGAACTCAGCGCCCGGAAGGCCGCGACCGTATGGCCCGGCAGCGCTTCACCGGCTATGAACACCTGTCGCAGCGTCCGGCACTGTCCGGCCTGGGCCACCGTGCAGAACACATCCAGCACCGACGGCACGAAATCGGTGATGGTGACCTCGTGCCGTGATACGAGAGCCGCCACCCGCGCCGGGTCCTGATATTCGGTGTCGGTGGCCAGAATCTGCTCGGCCCCCACCAGCAATGGCAGGAACCCCGCCCAGAACGACACGTCGAAGGTCATGGGCGTCTTGTGCAGGATGACATCGCTCGCGTCGATGGCGAACGCGTTCACCATCCAGCGCAGTTGATTTGCCAGCCCCGCGTGCGTGACCGCGACGCCCTTGGGGGTGCCGGTCGAACCCGAGGTGAACAGCACATAGGCGATATTGCTGCCACGCAATGGCGTAAGCCGCTCGGCATCGGAAAGTGTTGCGCCGGAGTACCCATCCAGGGTGAGCGTGTCGATGTCGACTCGGCTCACGGTATCCGGAAGCTCCAGTCGATCTGCCGAAGAAGCCAGTGCAAGTGCAGGTTTCGCGCTGCGCACCACGTACGCGATGCGTTCGGCCGGATGGTCCGGATCGATCGGCACCCACGCCCCACCGGCCCGTATGACGGCGTGCATGGCGATCACCGCGTCGAGCGTGCGCCGCATCCCCAGCGCGACAGGCGATTCCGGTCCGACCCCGGCCGCGATCAGATACCGCGCCAGCCGATTCGCCCGCTGCGCCAGCTCGCCATAGGTCAGCGCCGACTCACCGGCCCGCACCGCGATCGCATCCGGGGTTCGCCCGGCCTGCTCGTCCAGCAATGCGGGCAGCAGCACCTCGGGCAGCACGAAATCGGTTGCGTTCCAGTCGATGAGCATGCGCTCACGTTCCCGCGCATCCGTCAGCGGCACCTCCCACACCGGCTCGTCACCGGCCGCCGCCAGCATGCGCCCGAAGAACTCCAGGAACCGCCCGTGCTGCCGCCGCGCCGCGCTCTCGGTGTAGACCTCCGGATTGGTTTCGAACACGATCCGATACCGCTCCCCCGCCACCCGGTAGAAGCTCGCCACCAGATCGTCCACCGGACCCGTGGACAGCACCTGCACCTGCCCGGTCGCCTCGCCCAGCCGAATCTCCCCGTCCAGCGGCGACACATTGATCAGTGGCCCGAAATTGCCGGGCCCGGTGGTATCGCGCCGAATGTCCTCGGACCGGTACCGCTGATGCCGCAGCGCCCCGCTCACCGCCACCCGCACCTCACGCAGCACCTCCGCGACGGTCGCGTCATACCCGATGCGCAGCCGCAACGGCACCACATTCGACACCATGCCCGCCGATCGGCGCAGCACCGCCGTCGTCCGCGCCGCCACCGGCAGGCTCAGGGTGACCTCGGTGGTCCCGGTCAACTGCGCCAGATACACCGCGAACGCCGCGATGCACAGCACCGAGTCCGATGTCGCCAGCCGTTCGGCCGCCGCCGCCAATCCCGAATCCCGCGCCGATAATTCGACACCGATCACCGTGCTCACCGCGGCCGGAGGCGCACTCCGCCGGCCCAGGCTCACCGGTTCGCCGTACCCGTCGAGCTGCGCCAGCCAGTACGCACGATCGGTGCGGAACCGGCTGCTGCCCGGATAGGCCAGGTCGTACTCCACCAATCCGCGCAGGTCCGCGGCGGATTCGGGCACCGGCCGCCCGGCCGTCGACGCCGAGTAATGCGCGGCGGCCCGCGTCAGCAGGTTCATCGCCGCGTATCCATCCATCACGATGTGATGCGCGCGCAGGAACCAGAACCACCGCCGCTCCCCGATCCGCAGCACCGCCATGCTCACCAGCCGGTCGGTGAAAATATCCAGCCGGCGCGCGGTTTCGTCCCGCATCCATGCGCGCGCCGCCTGCTCCGGATCTGCTTCCGCCCGCAGATCGAGGTATTCGAGCGCTTCCCGGCTCGGCTCCACCACCTGCCACAGCCGGTCGGCGTCTTGCTCCAACCGCACGAATCCGGAACTGAGCTCACGCCCGGTGTCCAGGCTGGCCTGGCGCAATACCGCGAGGTCGAGATCGCCTTCGAGGTCCACGTACGACGTAATGTTCATCGGCACAGCGGGATTGAGCTGGCAGTACTGCCAGATCGCGATCTGGGCCGCGGTCAGCGGAATTCTCTCCGGCATGGTCGATGAAAGCCTTTCCTGCGCAGCACAAAACGAACCCCCGCGGCCGAATCTCCCCTCCGGCGGCAATATCCGAGCTGCCCTCACCGTACCGACGGATACCCCGCGTGACCTGCCCCAGAATGTTGGGGTGCGCAGCGCGGCAACCGCGGTGACACCCTCGGCAAGCACCGCTCCGGGCCGGGATGCGATCCGGGGTGCGCCGGGAAACGAATCTATCCGGTGTCGGTTACGCGACGGATCGGTGGAGATGTGGCTCGTCGGCGTGTCGGATGCACGGTGTGAACGCATGCTGACCGTGGCCGTCGGCCGGGCGAAAGGAGAGATGCGGTGGCTTTGCGACGTCGAGAGCTGCTGTTCGGCTTGGCGGGCGCGGGTGGGCTCACCCTCGCGGGCTGTGCGCGGCACGAGGAATCGGCGCCGCCGCCACCCGGACCGGCCGCACTCCGTTTCGATCCCGGGCTCGACGCGCGCGAGGTGAGTGCCCGGCAGCCGGGCCGGGTCACGGTCACCGACGGGACGCTGCGCAGTGTGGAGTGGATCGACGAGACCGGCCGCCCGCTGCCGGGGACGCTGACACCCGATCAGCGCGGCTGGACCAGCAGCGAACCGCTCGGCTACGGCCACACCTACACCGCCAAGGCGGTGGCGCACGGTGCGACCGGGGACATCACGGCGACCACGAACTGTACGACGGTGACGCCCGACCGGCTCGTCGACGTCTCGCTGCGCTCGGCCACCATGGTCGAACTCACCGAAAACGATACGTACGGTGTGGGTTTCGTACTCGTGGCGCACTTCGACGAACCCGTCGACCGGGCCGCCGCGCAACAGCATCTAAAGGTCAGCACCGAACCCGCGGTGCCCGGCGCCTGGTTCTGGCTCGACGACAAGAACGCGCACTGGCGGCCGGAACGGTATTACGCCCCGGGCACCCGCATCACGGTGGCGGCCGAATTGTTCGGCGCCGCACTGGGTGACGGCGCGTACGGGCTGCGGGATCAGCGGGTCTCGGTGGTGATCGGTCCCGCGCACGTGGCGATCGCCGACGACAACACCAAGATGATCGAGGTCTTCGAGAACGGGAACCTGGTGCGCACCATGCCGACCTCGATGGGCATGGGCGGTTCGGCGGTGGTGGGCGGGCGGCTGCTGTCGTTCTGGACGCGGCCGGGCACCTACACGGTGCTGGACCGGCAGAATCCGGTGATCATGGACTCCTCCAGCTATGGGCTGCCGGTGAATTCGCGGCTCGGCTACAAAACCAGCATCGCGCACGCGGTGCGGATCAGCCATGACGGGATCTTCGTGCACGCACTGGCGGAAAGCGTTTGGGCGCAAGGTAATACGAACGTCTCGCACGGCTGCCTGAACCTGTCGCCCGCCGACGCCGCCTGGTTCTTCGACTTCGTGATCCCCGGCGATGTCATCGAGGTCCGCAATACCGGCGGCGAACCCCTCGACATCTGGCAGAACGGGGATTGGAGCATTCCGTGGCCGGATTGGCTGCGAGGGACGACGATCTAGATGTGGCTGGTGAATTCGTAGCGGTACCGGACTGGTTCGCGTGGGAGAACCAGGATTGCGGGCTGGCGATCGGGGATATCGACGGTGACGGGGCGCCGGAAGTGGTGGTGCTCATGGTCGATGACCCGGAGGGACAGAACGCCGGGTGGTATCGGATGGGCTCGGGGTTCGCGACCGATGGGTCGGTCCGCGATTGGGGGCCGTGGCAGGCCGTGCCGGACTGGTTCGGGTGGGAGAACCAAGGAGCCGGGCTCGCGCTCGCGGACCTGAACGGGAACGGGCAACTCGATCTGGTGATGTTCGTGGTGGACAATCCGCCGGGCCAGAACCAGGGCTACTACCGGGTCGGGCGAGATCTCGCCGCGGACGGGACGGTGACCGGTGGCTGGACGCCGTGGCTGGCTGTGCCCGACTGGTTCGGGTGGGAGAATCAAGGCGCGGATATCTGCCTGACTCGCATCGACGGACAGCACGCGCTGGTGGTGCTGACGGTCGACAATCCACCCGGGCCGAACTCCGGACAATTCCGGCTCGCAAAGGGATTCGGCGCGGACGGCACCGTCGCCGAGTGGACGGAGTGGGTGGCCGTGCCCGACTGGTACGGGTGGGAGAACCAAGGCGCGGGCATCACCGCCGCCGACCTGGACGGCGACGGGCGGCCCGAACTGCTGGTGTGCGCGATCGACAATCCCGGCGGCGCCAACTCCGGGGTCTACACCATCGGCTGGGGCCTGGACGGCTCCGGGCATGCGCTCGACGGGTGGAGCGGGTGGACGGCAACGCCCTGGGATTTCGTCGAAAACCAAGGCGCGGCAGTCGCTTTCCTCGAAGAGCCGGGCAGGGAACCGGAGTTGGTGGTGTGCGCCGTCGACGCTCCGCCGGGTCGCAATGCCGGCTATCTGAAGGTCCTGGAACTCGAGACCGATCTCATGCACGCGGCGCACCTGGGGCTGTGGCGGATCCTGGATTTCGGCACCGAGATCAACCCGGTGCACGCCGCGCTGCTGCACACCGGTGACGTGCTGTTCTTCGCCGGGTCCGGCAACGACCCCGACCGGCATGACGCACACGAATTCCGCACGCGCGTATGGCATTACCCGAACCCGGGACTGGCCGCGCCGGACACTCCGATCGACCTGTTCTGCGTCGGTCAAGCCTTCCTGCCCGATGGCCGATTGCTCGCCGCGGGCGGCACCGAACGCTACGACCCGTTCTACGGGCTGCGTGACGCATTGATCTTCGATCCGGCCGATCTGACCTGGAATCGGGTGCCGGACATGGAATTCGGGCGCTGGTATCCCTCCCTGGCCACCCTGCCCAGCGGCAAGGTGGTGGCCGTGTCCGGGCTGGGCGCCGACAATTTCCTCTCCGTCGTTCCGGAGCTGTTCGACCCCGAGACCGAAACCTGGTCCGCGCTACCGGTTCCCGGTCCGATTCCCATGTACGGCCATCTGCTGTTGCTCGCCGACGGCCGCCTGTTCTACACCGGCGGCCAGTACGGCGGCAACAACGGTATGCGCCCATCGATCTGGGATCCGCTCACCGGCGCCACCACCGAGGTCACCGGCCTCACCGATCCGGGTTCGCGCAATCAATCCGCCAGCGTCCTGCTTCCGCCCGCCCAGCACCAGCGCGTGCTATTGCTCGGCGGCGGGGGCTTCGACATGCACAGTCCCGCACCGGCTCTCGCCGACGCCAGGATCGTCGACACCACCGCCGCGCAACCGGCGTACCAGGGCGTGCAACCGATGGATCACGCTCGCATGCACCTGAGCGCCGTGCTGCTCCCCGACCGCACCGTGCTGGCCACCGGCGGCTCCGGCATGGAGGAGATGGCGCACGCCGCACCCGCGCACGCCGAGATCTTCGACCCGGTCACCGAATCCTGGATGCACACCGCCCCGTGCCGAGTCCCCCGCCTCTACCATTCGATCGCGCTGCTCACTCCCGACGGCAAGGTGATCACCGCGGGCTCCAATCCGGCACGCAAGACCGAAGAGCTGCGCATCGAAATCTATTGGCCCCCTTACCTCTTCCAAGGCTCCCGGCCCGCCCTCACGCTGAGTTCAGCGGCCGCGGATTATGGCGGTGTCCTCACCGCGGTCACCGACGGGCCGATCCGCGAAGCCTCCCTGTTCCACCCCGGCGCGTGCACCCACTCCTGCGACAACGAACAACGCCTCATCGACCTCGAATACACCAGTGGCACACCGGATTCGCTGACTCTTACCATGCCCGACAATCCGGCGCTCGCCCCGCCCGGCTGGTATCTGGTGTTCGTGGTCGGCAACGACGGTGTGCCCTCGATCGGGCAGTGGCTGCACCTGCACTGACCACCCGCCTTCCGGGCGGACACACCGCCCGGAAGGTCGAAGTCCACCCTATTGGGCCGGGCAGTTGTGGTAAGCGGTGATGAGCCAGCGGCCTTCCCGGCGGACCAACGTCCAGGTCGCCAGCACCCAGCGGTCGGCGGGCGGTTCGGTCTCCCCCGCCATCACCACGGCGCTGCGGCTGACCACGACGGCGGTGCCGGGGGCCGGGAATCGCACCGACTGCGGTTCGTCGATAGTCGTCGAGCCCCGTAGCGGGCCCGCGAAACCGGCGGCCATATGGGCCCGGGTGGCATCGGCACCGTTATTGACCACCCCGCGCAGGATAGAGGTCGCTTCCGGGTCGTAATCGGCGACGAACGCGTCGGCATCATTGGCGGTCCACGCGCGGTAGAGGTCGCTCAACACGGTGAGCACGGCTTCCCGGTCGGTGCGTACGGCGGTATCGGACATGATTTCTCCTCTGATCGCGGCCGCCCAACGCGGCTCACGAGTACCTACCGCCGCACCGCACCCGATTCATCGGTCACCCGATCCGCACCACGATCTTGCCGCGCGTATGGCCGTCCGCGACCCGCGCGAGCGCATCGCGGGCCCCATCCAGCGGGAAGACTTCCTCGATGGTCGGGCGCAGCTTGCCCGCCTCGACCAGCTGGGTGAGCGCGTCGAGCCGCTGCCGGTCGACATGTGCGGCGAACGTCTGCCCGCTGATCCCGCGCTCCAACTCGCCGAGCGGCTCCTGGGCGATGATCGAAACAGCCCGGCCGCCGTCTCGGACCGCGGTGAGCGCCCGGTCGCGGGTTTGCCCACCGGCCCCGTCGAACAGCGTGTCCACCCCACCCGGCACCGCGGCAAGCACCTGCCCGGCCCACTCGGGATCGTGATAGTCGAACACGTTCGCCGCACCCAGGTTTCGCAAATAATCGTGGTTGGCAGGGCTGGCCACCCCCAACACCCGAGCGCCCACCGCGGCCGCGATCTGCACCGCGCAACTCCCGACCCCACCCGAAGCCGCGGTGATCAGAACGGTGTCACCGGCCTCCAGCTTGCCTCGATCGATAAGCCCCTCATACGCGGTCCCCGCCCCGATCACCAACGCCGCCGCTGCGGCGAAATCCATCTCGGCAGGCATCGCGGCCACCCGATCGGAATCCACGAGCGCGAACTCGGCGAACCCACCCCCACCTGGGAACGTGGTCGCGTAAACCCGTTGCCCCGGTTGCACATCGGCGTCCAGCCCAACCGCCTCGACCACACCCGCCAGCTCTTGCCCAGGAACGAACGGCGCCGTCAGCCCGGGAAAACCGCCACCCACCATCCCCACATCCCACGGACCGACGCCCGCACACTGAACCCGCACCAGCACCTGTCCGGCCGACGGCTCAGGCGGACCCGGCCAATCGGTGACAGCGACACCATCGATACCCGTCAACTCCTGCGTCATGGCAACACGCACGGTGACCTCTTCCCTGATCGCCGGACAGTCCGCCCCCCAGCATGCGCGATGACCCGACCCCCACCCCGCAGCCGCACCACCGCTGGTGTGTCGCCATCCCTCCCACCGCCCCCCGAACAGCTCCGCCCTGCTCCTGCAAGCTCGCCGAGTCCGGACGTAAAGTGAGGCCCGTGGAGCCGAACATCAAGCTCGAGGACCTACGGTCAACCCTCTCATGCGTTTTCGAGAAGCTAGGCGCCGAGAGCCTGACCGAGCCCGACCGCGTCGAACTGGAAGAACGCGCCGAAGTAGTTCAGACCCAGATCGACGAGATCCAAGACGCCGACTGGCACGAACACCAGTGACCGACACCGAGCCTGCCCAGAGCGCTTGCCCCTGGAGCGGAAGGTCCTCCCGACAATCGTCGGCTACGAGTCGGTGCAGGTCATGAATCTCCAAGCTTGGTAGACCACAGTTTTCCCTCCCGACGTATGCCGGTCAGCACCGCACACCGCACCGACTGATCGCCCTGTCGACCACCCCGTGAGAAGCCGTCCGTCGTGCGACGCCGGTCAGTCCGCGTGCAGGACGAAGAACAGGAAGCAGAGGAATCTGTTGTCGGGGCTCTCGCCGAGCACCTCGGGGATCAGTTCGCGGGCTGCGGGTAGCGCAGGCGGTTCGCTGATGACGCTGATTCGGAAGCCTGCCGCGGTGAAGGCGTCGGTCATGGCGTGCAAGGGCCGGTCCCAGAAGCTCATCTTGGCGGTCTGGCCGGACATGGTCCATTCGTCGGTTCGGTTTCGGATCTGGAAATAGTTGACTGGGTCTCCGGACAAGTGCCGGCCGAGGAAATTCGCGAAGGGGTGTTCGACCGAAACGACGAGCCGTCCTCCGGTGACCAGCAGGCGCCGCAACTCGGCTAACGCGGGGCCCCAGTCTTGTAGGTAGTGCAGCACCAGGGAGGCGACGATGTCATCGAATGCGGCGTCCGGAAAGTCGAGGGGGTCGGCCAGGTCGGCGAGGCGCAGGTCCGCGTCGTCGCCGAGGCGTCGGCGGGCCTGCTCCAGCATCCCCGCGCTCGAGTCGATTCCGGTCATCACGGCGCCGGCATCACGCAGGGCGGCGAACAGTGCGCCGGGGCCGCAGCCGACGTCGAGGATCCGCCGCCCGGTCACATCCCCGGCGAGTTCCAGGATCGCGGGCCGGTTGTAGTACGCGTGCAGCAGACCGGACTCGTTCTCGGCCGCATAGCCCTCGGCGATGCTGTCATAGGCGCTCACCCGAGCCGGATCGAAAGCCATGGATTTTCCCCTCCGCCGGTCATCGAACTCTCGCGGTCAGCTTAATGCGTTGACGCGCAACGGGTTCGGGGATCCTCGGTGTGCGACGTTCGGGGGTGGCGTGTTCGATGGCGCGCTGATCAACCGTTGCTTGGCATAAAGGGGGTTTCCGAGGGGTCTGAAATAGCCCTAGGACCAGGCGGTTTGTTGCGTAAGGGGGGTGTACAGAATTCTTGCCTTTGCGCCGTAAAGTGATAGTTTTTCTCTATGACCGATTCGGTCTGACAGTCATTGGCGCATCGAGGGAGATGCCGTGTTCAGGGTTGCGAGAGTTACTGCGGCGGGGGTTTGCGGGACGGTATTCGGGATGGTTGCGTGTCTGTTCGGGGCGGCGGGGGGCGCGCAGGCGGATGTGGGGGGTGGGGCGGTTGTCGTGGACGGGACTGCTTATTTCGCTATGGGTGGGTGGAACTGTTCTATCGGGGCGGACGGGGCGGTCGGGTGCGATCTCGCGGTGCCGGCTTCGGTGATGCAGGTGCTGTATGTGGGAATGCAGGTGCCGGTGCCGAATGTGCCTGCGATAGTTATCGATTCGACGGCGCTGCCGGCGCATCCGCAGTGGAACTCGAATGGGAGTCATACGCTGCCGGGTGGGAACCCGGCGCTGGAGCGGATTTCGGGCGTGAATTATTACGATCCGCAGTATTTCGTGACACACGCCGGGGCCACTTGCCAAATCACCTTCAAGGGTGCGGCCGTGTGTAGTTCGATGGGGCATGGATTCGGTCAATGGGGACCGGAGCCGTACGGCTACTGATCCCCATGACACGTTTACTACCGGTACCAGACGCCGGAATCCCAATCGCCGTAATCCCAGACGTTGAAATCGTAGCGGCTGTGCGCACCGCCGAAGAGGTAACCCCACCAGCCAGCGGAGGTATCGCACACCTGGTCGTCACTGTTGCAGACGGTCAGGGTGGGGAAACCGCCGAACCAATCGTCAACTCCGGCAAGCGGATAGCCGATCAGGCCATTACCGGGAGTCGAGGACAAACCCGCCCAGCCGGGTCCCGCGGCACGCTTGGGATCCGCCAGCAGAATGGCATTGGCATCGCCGACATCCTGATGATTGGTCACCCAGGCGTGCAGCAGCCCCGCACCCTCACTGTGGCCGATCAGCTTGATGTGGTCACCCGGGCACTGCCCGCGATGCTGCCAGAACAGCCGGTCGATTTCGTTCAACCCCGACATCGGGTCGGCGGAGTTGTATCCGACGGGCTGATTGACGAACGGGGTGAACACCGACGAGGTGTTGTCCCCGAAACCGCCGATTCCGATGGCCCACACACCCGTACAGTCATCGGCGTGCGCCTGCGAACCGGTTGCGGAAGTGATGGAGAGGAGGAGGGCCAACAATAATGCGGCGAAGAGCGCCGTTGCTCTACGCATGGTCGTAACTTTCTATATAACTTGCCTCCGGGTCCGGCCCGGCTTGCGCACTATGTACCCAGCGATAGCTGGTGTTCTTGACTTCTGTCGAAACAGTTACATATGGCTCGGATCCGTTTGCCGTAACGCAATGTCGGAGGGCATCATCCGGGGCGCGGCGAGTGCTTGCGGGAGGTTGGCAGGAGAACGGGCCGCGCGAATCGCATTGACTATCACCAGAATCTCGGCGAACTCGTGCAGAAAGACCACCGGGGCAAGGCCGAGCACACCTGCCGCGGCGAGCGGGATGAGCCCGGCGATGATCGCCAGCGACAGCGCGATGTTCTGCACCATGATGCGGCGGGTCCGCCGCGATCGCTCCAGCAGTTGCGGCAGCTGCCGCAGATCCTCACCCATCAGCGCGACATCGGCGGTCTCGATGGCGACGTCGGTTCCCATGGCGCCCATGGCGATTCCGATATCTGCGGTGGCCAGAGCGGGCGCATCGTTCACACCGTCACCGACCATGGCGATGCGGTGGCCGCCCCCGAGTTCGGTGACGAGACGGGCCTTGTCCGCGGGCAGCAGATCGGCATACACGGCCGAGATACCGGCCGCCGCACCCAAAGCCACTGCGGTGCGGCGATTGTCGCCGGTGAGCATGGCGACCTCGATACCCAGCGCACGCAGCAGCCGCACGGATTCGGCTGCCTCCGGCCGCAATTCGTCCCGCACGGCGATAGCGGCGGTGACCGCGCCGTCGCACTCCAGCAGCACGACGGTCGCCCCCTCCCCCTGCCAGTGCTCGACGTCGGCGGCGAAGCGACCGGGTTCGATCCAGCCCGGCTTACCCAACCGCAACCACCGACCCTCCAGGGTCCCCGTCAAACCGTTCCCGGCGACGGCGGTGACATTCTGCGCGGCAGCCACTTCCGGCCCCGCAGCGGCGAGCACAGCCCGCGCCAGCGGGTGTTCGCTGCGCGCCTCCAAAGCGGCGGCGACCGCCAGCGCGGACCGCTCGTCGTCGGCGACGACCGCGATCACCTCGGGCGCGTTCCGCGTGAGAGTCCCGGTCTTGTCCAGCGCGACCACCCGGATCCGCCCCAGCTCCTCCACCGCCGCACCGCCTTTGACGAGCGCTCCTTGCCGACTGGCCGCCCCCACGGCCGCGACCACGGTCAGCGGGATCGAAATGGCCAGTGCGCACGGCGAAGCGGCGACCAGCACCACCAGCGCCCGCTCCAGCCACAGCAGCGGATCCCCCAGCAGCGCACCGATTCCCGCGACGGCTGCCGCGAGCACCAGAATGGCCGGCACCAGCGGCCGCGCGACCCGATCGGCCATCCGCTGCCCGGATCCCTTGCGCTCCTGCGCCTCCTCCACCAGATGCACGATCCGCGCCAGCGAACTGTCGGAGGCCGCGGCGGTCACCCGCACCTCGATCGCGCCGCCGCCGTTGATGACTCCCGCGCTGACGACCTCCCCCACGCCGGCTTCCACCGGCATCGACTCCCCCGTGATGGCCGACAGATCCAAGCTGGTACGCCCCGCCGTGATGACGCCGTCGGTGGCCGCACGTTCCCCCGGACGCAGCACGATCACGTCATCGATCACCAATTCACTCGGCGCGACCTTTGTTTCGCGCCCGTTCCGAAGAACAGTGACGACCGGGGGCACCAGCGAGAGCAGCGCCCGCAGCCCACGCCGCGTACGCACAATGGCGTAATGCTCGAGCCCCTCGGCGACCGAGAACAGCACCCCGAGCATCGCCGCCTCGGTGAACTGCCCGAGCGCGACCGCGCCGACGGCCGCGATCGTCATCAGCGTGCCGACCCCGATCCGCCGATGCCGCAGACCCCGGATCGCTCCGGGCGCGAACGACATTGCCCCGACCGCCGCCGCGCCGAGTGCGAACAGGTCAGCACCGCGCGCGAACCCGAAACACCCCACCGGCCAACCACCGCAAAGCAATACAGCAGCGACGACCGCATAACGCAGCTGCCGCACCTGCCATACCCGCAGCGGCGCTGCCTCCGATTCGCCGGTCGCCGGGCTTGTTTCGAACGAACAGCAGCTATCGACAGGTATAGCCGGCAGTGACCTTTGCTCCGCGTGCGGGGCCGCTCCCGAACAGCAGGCATCACCGATGGTCGGCAGCGCCACGGCAGGCTTCTCCGTCCCACAGCAGTTCTCTGACTCGATCTGATTTGCGGCCGAACGCTTTTCGCTGCCACAGCAGGCGTCGGACATGGTCTGCCTAGGCGGTTGCGGACAGTGCGGTGACAGCCTCGACGAGGGCGTGGCCGCGCGGGGTCAGGCGGTACATGACCAGGCGGCCCTGGCGGCGGGCCGCGACCAGCCCGGCGATCTTGAGTTGCCGTAGATGATGTGAGACCAGGTTCTGGGCTTGCCCGACCACCCACGCCAGATCGCAAACACAGAGCGCGTCACCGGAGTTCAGGGCCGTCGCGATGGTCAGCCGGGTGGGATCGCCGAGTGCCCGCGCGGCCTGGGCGGCCGGTTCCACCTGCGCGGCGGCGGGCAGGCTCGCGCGGATGCGTTCGGCGTGCGGGAGATCCAGGCAGAGCAGGTCGCACGAGTCGACGGCGTCCGAGGTCATATCAACATCCTTACGATCGTTGATATGAAGCTACCGGGCAAGGATGCCCGGAATCAACAGTGATTGATATGAGCTGGTCAGCCGATGGGAAGCCCGGCCAGCGCAGCCGCCACACCGAGCGCGCCCGCCCCGAGCAGAGCGCTGACCACCCCGCGGCGCGCGATCAGCAACCACACTGCGGCGGCGGCCAGGATCGCGTACTGCCAGCCGTGTCGCAACGCCATCGCGAGCGGAAACGCGGAACCGATGATCGCCCCGATCACCGCGGGCCCGGCACCGGATAGGAACGCCTGGATGGTGCGGTCGGCCCGCAGCCGATCGAAATGCCGTCCCCCGAAGATGATGAACAGGAACGAAGGCGTGAAAGCGACCACGGCGGCCAGCAATCCGCCGAACACCCCGGCCGCCGCATAGCCGACCACCGCCACAGTCTGCACCACCGGCCCCGGCGTGATCTGCCCCAGCGCAACAGCATTGAGGAATTGCCCCGGGCTCATCCAGTGATACCGGTCCACCGCATCGGATTGCATGAGCGGGATGATCACGAACCCGCCGCCGTAGGACAGCGCACCCACCTTCAACGCCACCCAGGCGACCGCCGCGAGCCCACCCAGCGCGGGCACACCGACCGCCAGCGGCAGTGGCCCCACCGCCGCTCCGGAGCGGCGCGGCACCGCCCCGCGCACCACGATCTCCACCAATCCCGCTGCGACGAGCACCAATACCAGCCACGGGCCGATCAACGCGGCGGCGAGCGCCCCCACGATCAGATACCCGATCCAGCGCGCCCGCGCCGACCGCTGCGCCCCCGCCCGCTGCCAACTGGCGGGCAACAGGCCCGTCCCCGCCTGCACCGCGACCGCCGCCACCGCCGCACCCGCCCCGGCCGCCGCGCCCGCCGCCCACGACGGCAGATCACCGGAGAGGAAGAACGCCGCCAGCCCCAGAATCAGCACCAGCCCCGGCACGATGAAACACACCCCGCCCACGAGCGCCCCGGGGGTCCCCCGTAACCGCCACGCGCAGTAGATGGCCAACTGCGTGGACGCCGGCCCCGGCAGCAGATTCGTCGTCGCGATCGCGTCCTCGAACTCGGTAGCCTCGATCCACCCTCGCCGCTCCACGCACAACCGCCGCAGCAGCGCGATATGGGTTGGCGGTCCGCCGAATCCGATACACCCGATCCGCCCCCACTCGCGCGCGATCGTCCCCAGGCTCACCGGCGCGGCATCACCGCCCGCCGGCTTGCCGCCATCGGCACTCACACTCGCACTCCCTCACTCCGCACCCGGCATCCGACTCCGATCAGCGCAGACGCTAACAGCCGCCGCCCGGCATCGCCCGGCGGCGGCATCGGCCTAGTCCGTGTCCTCGGGCTCGTCCCGGGGCGGCAGAATCGGCTTCTGCTCGGCGGGCCGCCCCTGCTCGATCCCCCGCCCGCGCGCCAGTTCGGCATCGAACGCCGCGCCCAGCAGCACGGCCAGATTGGTCAGCCACAACCAGATCAGGAACACCACCGCACCGCCCAGCGACCCGTACACCTGATTGAAGGAACCGAAATGCGTGACATAGACGGTGAATCCGGCCGAAGCCGCGATCCAGACCACTACGGCGAGCGCGCTTCCCGGTGTGAGCCAACGAAATCCGGGCTGCTGAACATTCGGAGCCGCCCAATACAGCAGCGCGCAAACCAAACTCACCAGCAGCGCCAGCACCGGCCATTTGAGCACGCCCCACAACCCCACCGCGGAATCGCCCACCCCGAGCCACTCCCCCGCCCGCTGCGCGAGCCGCCCGGTGAACAACACCCCCACCGCCGACACCGCCACGATCGACACGGTGGCGAAGGTCAGCCCGATCCGCAGCGGCAGCGTCTTCCAGATCGAGCGTCCCTCATCCACCTCGTACAGCGAGTTCGCGGCCCGGATGAACGCGCCGATATATCCCGAAGAGGTCCAGACCGCCGTGCCCAGACCCACGAATGCCAAAGGCCCGGAATAGGATCGGGCGTCCTGCAATCGTTGGATGCCGTCGACGATGAGCGCGGTCCCGTTGCCGGGCCCGATCTCCCGGACCGTCGAGATCAACGAACCGGTCGCGTCGGGCCCCAGCAAACCGAGTACGGCGATCAGAACCAGAATCGCCGGAAACAATGACAGCATGCTGTAGTAGGTCAGTGCCGCGGCCCAATCGGTGAGCCGATCGGTCCACACTCCCCACAGCACGCGCTTCGCCGCCTCGCCCCAACGCCGCCCGGGCATATCTGTCGGACCTGATATCCGTCGTGCCATGGGCCCACCTCCGCGCTGCCCATGACATACCCGGCGTTGACCGGCGGAAACCGGCTCAGAGAATAGGCCGCCCGCCGGTAACCGCCACCCGCGCGCCGGACATGTAACTGCCTTCGTCACTTGCCAAAAGCACATACGCGGGCGCGAGTTCGGCCGGCTGCCCGGCCCGCCCCAGCGGGGTGTCGTCACCGAAGGATTCGACCTTCTTCTCCGGCATGGTCGATGGGATCAGCGGCGTCCAGATCGGCCCCGGCGCAACACTGTTCACGCGAATGCCCCGCGGCCCCAGCAACTGCGCCAAACTGGCCGAGAGATTCGCGATGGCGGCCTTGGTGGCGGCATAGGGCGCCAGCGTCGGCGAGGGCATATCCGAATTGACCGACGAACTGGCGATGATCGACCCGCCCGCCCCCATATGCGGCAGCGCCGCCTTCACCAGCGTGAAGTACGCCGACACATTGACTTTGAAGGTGTAGTCGAATTCCTCGTCGGAGATCTCGTCGAGGTCCTCGTGGGTCATCTGATAGGCCGCATTGCTGACCAGGATGTCGACCCGCCCGAATTCCCGTACCGCCGTATCGATCAGCGCCCTGCACACCGCGGCATCGGACAGGTCCCCCGGCGCCAGCACGATGCGCCGCCCCGCGTCCTCCACCAGCTTGCGAACGGCCTCGGCGTCGGCGTGCTCGTTCAGATACGACAGCACGATATCGGCGCCCTCGCGGGCATAGGCGATCGCGACGGCCCGGCCGATCCCGCTGTCGCCGCCGGTGATCACCGCGATCTTGCCGGTCAATTTCCCCGAACCGCGATAGCTGTCCTCACCGCAGTCGGGGACCTGGCGCATCTGCTCCTGCACTCCGGGCGGTTCCTGTTTGCGTTCGTCGAACCCCATGACTGTGCTCCTTTCCGATGCCTGCGGTGAACACTCCGGCACATAGCCGAAAACGGCCTGGTTAATCCCGGCCCACGCTGCGAGTTTGCCGACCGCACGGCCGGGTACCGCCGCGATAACGCCGTACAACCATCAGGAGGCACGTCATGCCGAAGGAATGGACAGCCAAACAGGAACGGCAGTACAAGCACATCAAGGATTCGGCCGAGGAGCGCGGGGAGAACACCGACCGGGCCGAGGAGATCGCCGCTCGCACCGTCAACAAGAACCGCGCCCAGCAGGGCCAGACCAAGACCGCCAGCCGCAGCTCCATCAAGGACAAGTCGCCGCAACAGCGCGGCGGGCAGCGCTCCGGGAAAAGCGGTCCCAAGGGCCTGACCCGCGATCAGCTCTACAACGAGGCCCGGCAACGCAATATCGAAGGCCGGTCGAAGATGAACAAAGCCCAGCTCGCGCGAGCGCTGGGCCGCTCCTGACCGGCCGCCACGGGTTTCCTTCCGGGCGGCCTGGGTATTGGCCGAGGTACGCCAATTTCATTGTCCCGGTTGAGGAAAACGATATGTCGCATGAGAACGCAGCAGTGTCCGGCAGCACCGAACGTCGAAGAGGCGGCGATTCGTACGACAATATCGAGCCCTGGCTGGACAAACTCGCCGCCCTGGAGGCGGGCAGCGCCGAGCACACGCGGCTGCGGGCGGAGGTCATCGGCAAGTGCATGCCGCTGGGCGCGCACATCGCGCGCCGCTATGCCGGGCGCGGCGTCGAATTCGAGGATCTGAATCAGATCGCGGCGGTCGGGGTGGTGCTGGCGGTCGACCGGTTCGATCCGGGCAACGGCGCGACCTTCCTGGCGTATGCCATTCCCACCATCATGGGCGAGGTCAAACGCTATTTCCGCGACAGCACCTGGGCGGTGCGGGTACCGCGGCGGCTCAAGGAGCTCCAGCAGCGGCTGACCACGGTGATCCCCGATATGTCGCAGCAACTGGGCCGGCAGCCGACCGCCCGGGAGCTGTCGGAGGCGACCGGCGCCGAGCTGACCGAGATCACCCAGGCGCTGATCGCCGCCAACAGCTACACCACCGAATCCCTGGACACCCGGGCCGCCTTCGATGACGAGGCCGACAAGCCGCTGGCGCCGGTGGACGGCCTCGCCGTCGAGGATCCCGGCTACGACCTGATGGAGGAGTCGATCATCGCGGGGCCGTTGCTCGCGGACCTGCCGCCACGCGATCGCGCCATCCTGGTGATGCGCTACGGCCAGGACAAGACGCAGACCGAAATCGCCGCGGTACTGGGAATTTCACAGATGCAGATCTCGCGGATCCTCGCCCGCATCCTGCGCGATCTGCGGGAGCGGGCGGGATCCGCGCCGATTACCGCCGGATGCCGAAATCGTCGCCCAAGCCCGCGACCACGAGCAGCCGCTCGACGCAGTGCGATCCGATGATCCACATCGAAATCTGCTGCGCGGCAGCGTAATCGCGCGCCTCGACCAGGGCCCGCAGACCCGCGACGCCGAAGAAGGTGACCCGGGTCAGGTCGACGATGGCGGGCTCGCCGGAGCGTAGCGCGCCCAGGAGCGTGCTCCGGAACCCTTCGACGGTCCGGATATCGATTTCACCGGCGATCACGCAGGTCGGGGTGGCGCCGGTGGCGGACACTCGACTGGTACTTCGGAAATCGGTCATGATCAGGACCTCAGCCCATGTGTGGCGCCCGGCACGCGGCCGTACGCCGACGAAACGCCTCCACGGTGCATCCGCGAGACTGGGCAGACTGCTCGACCCTGTCGGAAGAGTGCCCGTTTCCGGCCCGGTTCACACCTCCGGCGTGCCGGTGCTATTCAATTTTCTCGCCGTAAGCGCTGGTTGTCGGCTTCCAGTCGCCGATTGTCCGCGTGCAGCTCGGAATTGGCGTCTTCGAGCTCGAGAATGCGGCCGATCGCGGCCAGATTGACCCCTTGCTCGACCAATCGGCCGATGCGCCGCACCCGGGCCAGGTCGTCACCGCTGTAGCGGCGGGTGCCGCCGGCGCTGCGGGCGGGGGCGAGCAGGCCGTGTTGTTCGTACAGCCGCAGGGTCTGAGCGCCGATGCCGGTCAGTTCGGCCACCACCGAAATGCTGTAGACCCCGCGCGTCGCGTCGGGTGGTGACCCCTTCTCATGTGAACGTTGCTGCGATCCCGACACCACCGATCCTTCCTCGATCCGAACAGACTCCACTCACAGTCTTGCACCCATCTTTCGGTGGTGCTATAAGAAATCTGTTCTTTTGGGCATAGATATCCTAACCGAGGGGCAGGCGATGACCCGCACGCAGACCGGAAGCTTCCGTTTCTGGTTCGAGTCCCGGCGCTGGGAGTGGTCGCCGGAGCTGTACCGGATGCACGGGTATCTGCCCGACGAGATCGAGCCGACCACCGAACTGCTGCTGGCACACAAACATCCGGACGACCGCGAGCACGTCGCGGCGGCCATCGCCCGTTCGATCGATCATGGCGAACCGTTCTCCAGCCGGCACCGCTTCCTCGACGCGGTCGGTACCGAGCACACCGTCATGGTGGTCGCCGACCGCATTCTGGACGAGGTCGGAAACCCCGTCGGCACCACCGGTTTCTATATCGACCTGTCGGGCACCATCGCCGACGCCGAACGCGATGTGCTCGATCAACGCCTGCCGGATCTGATCGCGGCGCGCGCGGTCATCGAACAGGCCAAGGGCGTGCTGATGCGCATGTACGGCATCAATGCCAATCAGGCGTTCAAGATCCTGACCTGGCGCTCGCAGGAGACCAACGTCAAATTGCGCACGCTCGCCGAACAATTGATCCGCGAACTGCCGACCGTGCCCGCCGCCGCCCCGGAGATCGTGTCGTTCTTCGACCACCTGCTGCTCACTATCCACGAGCGCGTCGAGCAGTAGCCGGCGGACGAGGTCACCAGGTCGAGGTGATCCGGGCGAGGCAGGTATCGACGACGTCCGCGGCGGAGCCGGCTCGATCGCCCGCCGCCCAGAGCTCGGTGGCCAGGCGGACGGCCGTATTGGCCATGGCGGCGGCGAGCGCGACATCGAGATCGTCGGCGGGGCGGCCGGTGCGGGCGGCGATGATGGGGATCAGCTGGGTTTCGCAATCGTGTTGCACGCGTAGCCAAGTCGCGCGCAGCGCGGGAAGCTGGGTGGCGGCCCGGACCAGCGGGCGCAATCGGTTCTCCGCGATACCCTCCGCGGCCAGCGCGCCCGCGGTGGCGGTGCGATAGGACCGGCCCAGCGCCTCGCGCAGTGGAAGTTCGGGCGGGCACGCGGCCAGTTCGTCCGCCCACGCCTGGGTGCCGATGGCCAGCAGCGGCGCGACCACATCCTCCTTGCCGGCGAAGTAGCGGTAGAAGGTGCGCAGCCCCATCCCCGCGGCCGCCGCGATCTCCTCGACAGTCGTTGCGGTGTAGCCGTTTTCGATGAACAGGTGCGCCGCGACCATCGCCACCTGCCGGCGGGTGGCGGCGCGGCGGGTCTCGCTCAGCGCCGGACGCCCGGCGCGATTTCGCTCGCTGCTCATCCGGGCACTGTACCGAGGGCGAAAACATTTGATGGCGCGGAGTGCCATTTTTGGCATAGTGTGACAGAAACTAGCTCCACCGATCAGGAAGTGATCCATGAACCGTCTCGAACAGCGCCGCATTCTGGTAACCGGCGCCGGATCCGGCATCGGCCAGGCCACCGTTCTCCGACTGCTGTCCGAAGGCGCGATCGTCGCCGGCGCCGACGTCAATACCGAGGGCCTCGAGTTGACCCGCAAGCAGGCGGCCGAGGCGGGCACCGACGGGCGGCTGACCACCCTGGAAATGAATATCGGCGCCGAGGCCGAGGTGGTCGCGGGCGTGGCGAGCGCCATCGAATCGCTCGGCGGGCTGGACGCATTGGTGAACGCGGCGGGCATCCTGCGGGCCGCGCACACTCACGAAACGTCCCTGGAACTGTGGAACCAGATCATCAACGTCAACCTCACCGGTACCTTCCTGGTGATCCGCGAGGCGCTGCCGGCGCTGCTGGCCAACCCGCGCAGCACCGTCGTCAACTTCAGCTCCACCTCCGCCAATTTCGCGCACCCGTACATGGCGGCGTACTCGGCGAGCAAGGGCGGCATTCAGACGCTGACCCATGTGCTGGCCTTGGAGTACGGCAAGCAGGGGCTGCGCGCGGTGAGCGTCGCGCCGGGCGGCATCAAGTCCGGCATCACCGATGCGACCCCCGGCTACCTCCCCCAGGATTCCGACTGGTCGTTGTTCGGTCGCCTGATCGCGGTACTGCCGCAGGACAATCCGGAGGAATTGGCCGGACCCGAGAACGTGGCGGGCGTCATCGCCATGCTGGTCTCCGACGACGGCCGCTTCATCAGCGGCACCGAGATCCGCATCGACGGCGCGGCACACACGTAGCAATTCACAAGGCCCCGAACGGGATTCCGGCCGGGGCCTTGTTCCACACCGTCAGCCCGCGGCGCCGACCAGTGTGGCCGCCGTACCCTTCAGGATGCTGTCGGCGGTACCGGCCGGCCATTCCAGCGCCGTATCCAGCTTCTCCAGCACATCCGCGGCCGGGGACTCCATCAGGCAGCGTTCGATCTGGCTGATCGCGCCGGCGGCCGGACCGCCCTTGCGCGCCACATCCGCCTGCGTCCAGCCGTTTTCCTTACGGCGCGCCTTCACCCGCTCCGCCAGCGCCTTGATATCCGGCTCGCCCGCAGCCGCCGGAGCGACCGCTGCGGCCACCGGCTTCGGCGCCTCCGCCGGCTTCGCGGCCACCGGTTCCGGCTGCTTCTTACCCTCGGGACGCGTCTTACCGGAAGTCAGCAGACCCTGAGTGATGAGCCTGGACCGCTTCCGCCTACCCATTTTCGCCATACACCGCTCCTCGATCCACAAATCCAGCCTTCGCTGAAGCACCGGATAGGTTGCCACATGTTCGCGAGAATCCCGGATCTTGCCCGAGTGTCGGCGCGCCACCGCGATTCGACGCCGCATTCGTCCCATCCGGCGCGACGCGAACGTGGCGCGGGGCCGACCGCGCGAGGACACTGGGGGCGAACGCTGGATTCGGCCGCGGGAAGAAGATGCGATGGCAACCAATGGACCTTTCGGAATCGACCCGGAGGATTTCGAACGCGCACTGCGCGAGGCCGGAATCGAGATGCGGGACCTGCTCGGCAAAGCCGCCGAATACGTCGACCGCACCAGCCTGAACACCCTCGCCGGGCTGCTGGGGCAGTTCGTGCAGCCGGAACGGCCGCGCACGGCCAAGCCCGAGGGTGACACCGCCGGCGAGACCGGCAGCGGGGTATGGGCGATCTACACCCTCGACGAGGACGGCGGGGCCAGGGTGGATCAGGTCTTCCCGAGCGAACTCGAGGCCCTGCGCGCGCACCGCGACAATACGGACGCGACCCGGCGGGTGCGGTTCCTGCCCTACGGGGTCGCCGTAAGCGTGCTCGACGCAACCTAGTTCAGCGATTGTAGGGCTGCTCCTGCACCCAGCTGAACCCGCGCTCCAACAGCGGGAACGACTCGGTATCGAGCTCGGTGAAGGAGGCGTGGATGCGATGCCCGTCGTAGTCGTCGGCATCGATGATGATGCGGCCGGGACCGGGCCACCAATAGGTGAGCCGCACATGCACCGGCGTCTCCTCGTAGGTGCCCAGGGCGATCCGGTGATGCAGGTCGATGAAGTGCCGCTTCGGATCGATGGTGCCGCCGTACATCTCGAACGAATCATCCATGTGCTGAATGGTGAGCACCACCGGATCGGAGACATGGAAGGGCCGATCGACAACGACTCGCCGCCAACGCAATTCATCGGTCAGCAGCGGATCGCGGGCATAACCCTCCGAAGAGAAGCCATCCACCTGATAGATCCCGTACAGCTCGGGCACCGGGTTACGCCACTGCCGCCAGTTCTGCGCACCGATCAAACCGAACAGCGTCACCCCCACCACCAGTTGAGCGATCAGCGCGATCCGGTCAGCCCGCGCGGAATCGAACAGCGGATACGACCGGATCGCGGGCGCGGCGCGGTCGGAGAACAACACCACGGACAACCGTCTGGCATGCGGCGCCAGCAGAAACAGGCTCAACAGCAGAAACTGCGCCGACACCGTCTTCAACCGAATGTCGTAGGTCATGTTGAGCAGGAACACCTGCGTCATATCCACCGCACAGAGCAGCGCTCCCGCCGTAGCCGCCCGCGGCACCACCAACAGCACCCCCGCCAGCAATTCCGCCACCCCGAGTGAGATCTGATACGGCGTGGACACACTCACCTGCGACCACAGCACCCCCTCCGGACTGAAATTCCCGAACGGCTCCACCAGCCTGTTCAACACGAACGGCATCTGCGTCGGAATCGCCTTGGCCATCCCGAAATAGAACATCGCGATCGCCAGCACGAACCGGAACCCCACCCGCGACCACCCGTACAGCCGCGTATACCGCAGCCGCCGCCGATCCAGCACCGACCACACCCCCGTGGCCGCCACCGCGATCACCACAATCAGAAACAGCGCCGTCCACTGATACGCGCTGTCGCTCCCCACCTGCGTACTCGTCACCCGCAACCCCAGCACATGAGTGGCCGCCCACTCGATCGGCGTCCGCGCCGAGGTCAGCACATCCAGCACCGACGCCCACCCCGCGTCGATCCCCATCCCCGCCAACAGAATCGGCACCATCCCCAGCACCCCGGCCACTCCGAAGAGCCCGAAATAGCAGACTCCGAAACGAAATCCGATACGAGTCGCCGGCCGCCACCCTTCGGCACCCTCCTGCCCGCCGGGTTGCGGTGTCGTGTCGTCCGACGACTCGGCCACCTCGGCCACACCCGTCTCCGCCATCGGATCCTCCCCACCTCGCGCACGCCGTGCGCCGACCGTAGGTGCGGGACCTTAAGAACGACCGTGTAGTTCGCTTATCGCAGCGCGACATGCGGAGTCGGCCAGGTTTCGGGTCAGTCGCCCGCCGCGCCGCTCGCCGCGAAATGCTCGATCAGCAGGGCGGCGACCGGCGCGGGCGCTTCGTCCGGCAGCCAGTGCGAGACACCCGGAACCACCTCGAAGCGGAACGGGCCGTCGACATAACGGCCCGTGAGCCGCGGACCGTGTTCGAGCACCGCGGTATCGCCGTCGCTCCAGAGCTGTAGTACCGGTACCGCGACCCGGGCGCGCAGCATCCGAGGTGAGGAGATCGGCATGCCTCGATACCAATTGAGGCCGCCGCGCGCGATCACCCTGTCGCGCAAGCGATCCGAGTCACGCAGCGCCACTGCCGGGGATTGCCCGGTCTGCTTCAGCATCCGGCGGAACAGCCCGGTGCGCACCATCAGTTCGGGCAGTACGGGCAGCTGGAAGACGTACATGTACCAGGACGCCATCGACTGCCGAGTGGTGACCATGGCCCGCGCGAACGCGCCCGGATGCGGTACCGAAAGCGCTGCGAGCGAAAGCATTCCGGAGTGTCCGGCCGTCGCGGCCGCCCAGCCCGCGGCCGCGCCCCAATCGTGGCCGACCACGTGCACCGGCCGGCCGATCTGCTCGACCATCGCCAGCACGTCACCGGCGAGTTCCTCGAGCCGGTACGCCCAGCGTGAGCGCGGGGACGCCGTGGCGCTCGCTCCGCGCAGATCGGGCGCGAAGGTCCGGTACCCGGCTTCGTTCAGCAGCTCCGCGACCTCCGCCCAGCTGCGCGAATCCTGCGGCCACCCGTGCAACAGCAAGACCGGCGTGCCATCGAGCGGCCCGGTGTCGAGCACCGGAAAAACCAGGTCACCGCGCCGGAACGCGGTGATCCGGCCCGGATCGCTCGACACCCCATCCGGCTCGCGAACGGATACATCGGTCATCGTCGACACCCGCACCTTCAGTGGTCGCTGCAATACCGGTTCAGCGTGTCACACCACCGCTGTTTCTGCTACCCACCGTCACAGCAATTCTTCGGCTGCATCGCCGGTCAGCCCCACCAGAATGCCGTCGCCGTGATCGCGTACAAGGTGACCAGGGCCGCGCCTTCGAGCCAGTTGGAGTCGCCGTCGAGGACCACCACCACGGTCACTACCACCGCCAGCAGCAGGGACACCAGGAGCAACGGCGGTAGAACGAGGGTGAAGGAGGCGCCGACGAGTGGAGACAGCAGGACCAAGGCGGGGGCGACCATCATGGCGATCTGGATCGGGCTCTGGAGGATGACCGACAGGGCGTGGTCGGGCTGGTTGCGGTAGGCGAGCTGGATGCCGACCACGTTCTCCACCGCGTTGCCGGCGATGGCGACGATCACCAGACCGGCGAAGGCTTGGGAGATGTGCAAGGAATCCATGGCCGGGGTGAGGGCGGCGACGAACCAATCCGATACGAAGGCGGCCGCGACTCCGGTGACGGCGAGCATGGTGCCCGCCAGCCACAGCGGCCAGCGCGGCTCCGAATGTTGCGGGGGCGCAGGCTTTTCGGACTCGGCGGCGTCGGGCGCGGGTTGTTCCTGGCGTTTCATCGCGGCGGGCAACGACAGGCCGAACAGGAGCAGCAGCAGCACCGAGACCGCGATCGACAGGGTGCGCTCATGGCCGGCGGCGGGCGTGTGCAGTAAGGCGGTGAGCGCCGGAATCACCAGGGCCGCAACGGAAAGCGTCAACATCAGGGAAAGCCGGCGGGCCGCGGCGCTGTCGAAACGCTGAACCCCGTTCTTCACGCCACCCGCGATGAACGCCAGCCCCAGCACCAGCAGCACGTTGGCGAGGATCGAACCGACGATCGTCGCCGTCGCCACCTCGTACAGCCCGCTCTTCAACGCGAACAGCACCACGAACAGCTCCGGCAGATTCCCCAGCGCGCTCTGCACCACCCCCGTGGCTCCGGCCCCCAGCCGCTCCCCCACCTGCTCGACACTGCGCCCCACCAACGCGGCCAGCAGCGCCAGCGCGACCCCGGAGGCGGCGAACGGCACGACCGTTCCCCCGACCTCCGCATAGTTGGTGACCGCGGCTCCCGCCACCACCACCCCGGCCAAACCGATGAGCCGCACGTCCGATCGTGAAAAGACCATGCGCACGATCATCCCTCCGTAAGGCCCGCCCCGCGCCGCAACACGATCGGAAGCCGCCGCCGACACGCTTCGCGCTCACCCCGATAACTCGGCCGAAGACGGGTAGCCGAGAAGTATCTGCCCGACCGACCGGAAGGACGCCCCAGTGACCCGATTCGGATACACCCTGATGACCGAGCAGAGCGGCCCCCGAGAACTCGTCTCCTACGCGGTCGCCGCCGAAGCCGCCGGCTTCGATTTCCTGGTCAGCAGCGACCACTACTCGCCCTGGCTCGAGGAACAAGGCCACGCCCCGCACGCCTGGACCACTCTCGGCGCCGTCGCCCACGCGACCAGCCACATCCCGATGATGACCTACGTGACCTGCCCGACCATGCGATACCACCCCGCCGTGGTGGCCCAGCAGGCCGCGACCCTCCAGATCCTGTCCGAAGGCCGTTTCACCCTGGGCCTGGGCAGCGGCGAAAGCCTGAACGAGCACGTCATCGGCGCCGGCTGGCCCGGACTCGACGAACGCCAGGACCGCCTCGCCGAAGCGATCGAGATCATCCGCGACCTGCTGTCCGGCGGCACGGTGAGCCGCCACGGCCACTGGTACCGCGTCGACGCCGCCAAGATCTGGGACCTGCCCGACCACCCGGTGCCCATCGCCGTAGCCGTATCCGGCCCGCGCTCGATAACCCGATTCGCCCCGCTGGCGGACCAAATGATCGCCACCGACCCCGAACCGGATCTCGTCCGATCCTGGCACCAGGCCCGCCCCGATCAACCGGCGTCGTCTCGCGTGACCGGCCAGCTCCCGATCAGCTGGGACACCGACCGCGACAAGGCAATCCAGCGCGCCCACGAACAATTCCGCTGGTCCTCCGGCGGCTGGGATGTCAACTCGAACCTCCCCACCCCCGCCGCGTTCGCCGCCGCCACCCAGTTCGTCCGCCCCCAGGACGTCGCCGAATCGATCCCCTGCGGCCCGGACCTGGACGCCATCGTGTCCGCCGTCCGCCCCTACCAGGAAGCAGGCTTCACCGACATCGCCCTCGTCCAGGTCGGCGACGAACTCCAAGAGCAGTTCCTGTCCGAAACCGCCGCACCCCTGCTGGCGAAACTCCGTGCCTCCGACAGCAATTCGTAACCTGGTGAGCGGGCCCGCGAGCCGAGCATGCTGTTCAGGCGAAGGTAAGGCGCTTCAGGCGGGCGAAGCGGTCGCGAGTGTAGTCATGTAACTCCTTGCCGGGAATTTTATGATCGAGAACGCGGCTCGGTCGCGTCAGCCCGTCGGACCTCCGGGCGGTCACGGGCCGGGAGCCTGTCGAGGCGGCGTTGCTCGCGGCGCGCCCATCGGCGGACTCGAGCTGCGGGCAGCGGTGCACCGTGGCCGACGTATACCGTGGTCGGGCCGAGGTCGAGCATGGCGTTGAGGCTTGCCAGGTTGCGGCCGCGGTCGTCGTGGAAGGGTGGGTTGGCCGGTGCGCTGAGCAGGCCGAGGAAACGGCCCGCGATCAGGTCGGCGGCGATCAGGTCGCCGTCGTCGGTGAGCACCGAGATCGAGCCCGGGGTGTGCCCGGGCGTGGGCAGGATCCGTGCGGCGACTCCGTACTCTCGGAGTGTCGTGGGGCCGTCGAGGATCACGTGGGGGACGAAGGGCTCGGTGTGGGCGTGCGGCACAGGGGTTTTCCCGAACAGCCAGCCGAAGGGGCCGGTCGGCACCAACGGTTTGGCGATGCGGCCCTGCTGGTAGGCGCCGAGATCGCCGGAATGGGCGATGATCGGCGCATTGGTCGTTCGGTGCAGGAACGCCGCCGAACCGAAGTGGTCGATGTGGCCGTGGGTGACGACGATCGCGGCGATGTCGGAGGGGCGGATGCCGAGCGCTGCGGCCCGCTCCAGGATCTTGGGGCCGGTGCCGGGCACACCGGTGTCGATCAGGACTGGGCGTTCTCCTTGCAGGAGAAAGGAATTGACGGTCCGCTTGCCGACGGCCGGCAGCGAAAACACGGTGGTTGAACGCATGTCCACACGCTATTCCGGCCCAAGGTGAGACGAACATACCTGTGTGTTCTACTTTCATGCTCGTTCGTCTCACCGCGGGGGTAAGGTGCCGCTGTGGATGTCCTTGCCGACGTGCTTGCCGCAACGAAGATGGGCGGCACGGTTGCCGCGGTGGTCCGCGCAGGTCGCGCCTGGGGCATCCGTTTTCCCGAATTGCCCATCGCCGCTTTCCATTACGTCGTCGAGGGCGAATGCTGGTTGCGGCGGGAGGGCCGGCCGCCACTACTGCTCAGCGCGGGTGATCTCGTGCTGCTCCCCCAGGGCGCGGGCCATGTCATGGCGAGTCATCCGAGTGGGCCGACCACCGAGTTCGATGTGCTCGCGGAAGAATTCGGCTCCGGCCCGGCCGTTGTCATGGATCTGCCCGGTCCGGGACCGACAGTGCGGATCGTCTGCGGCGGATATCGCTTCGATGCGCATTCGTCCCACCCCATGGTGCGGCTGCCGCCCGTGCTCTGGCTTGAAGACCTCGCCACCCAACGACGCGACGTCGCCGAGGTGCTGCGCATGCTCACCACCGAACTCAGCGACCCGCACCCGGGCGCACTGACCATCGCCGATCGCCTCGTCGACATACTCTTCGTTCATATCCTTCGGCATTGGGCAGCCGGTGACGGCGTCACGCTCGGCGGACCCGCGTGGCTGCACGCCTTGGCTGACGAACCCGTCGCGGCCGCGGTCAGCCTGATGCACCGATCGCCCGAACGAGCATGGACCGTGGCTCTCCTCGCGAAGGAGTGCGGCCTCTCGCGGGCAACCCTGTACCGGCGTTTCACCCTCCTGGTCGGCGAACCGCCGCTGACCTACCTCACTCGCTGGCGCATGGAGATCACCGCCCGCAAGCTTCGAGATTCCGGCGACTCCCTCTCCGCGATCGCCGAAACCGTCGGCTATACCTCGGAATTCGCCCTGTCCAAAGCCTTCAGCCGCTATCACGGCATGGCACCCAGCCGCTACCGGGCCGCACATCGCCGATAGCCGGCCTGTAACGCGAAACCATCGGATTGTGACTTACATCACGTAAGGGTGGTGCGTGGCGGCGCGCCGCGTCCTGCCGAATTTCGAATTGTGCGTGGGCCTGTCAGGGTCGGGGGCTTCGAGCCCCACGCTGGAGGTCGTGATGGGTTCGTTCAAGAAAATGCTGGTGAGCCTGTCGGCAGCTACGCTGCTCGGCTCCGGAATCGTGATGGGCGCCGCGCCCGCGCAAGCGCAGCCGTGGCAGCCGGAATGCGCCGCGTATCCGGTCAACAACACTTCGGCTTACTCGGCGTGCTACTGGTTCGGGTGGCACCACGTGAAGATCGAGTGCCGGTATTGGTGGGGATGGTTCGGCAGCAGCTGGGCCACCTACGAACGCCGCGGTCCGGAGGCGTGGGGCGCTCAGCAGTCCTGGGCGCACTGCGATACCCCGGGCACACTGCTGCGATGGGAGGTCGTGACCTATGGGTGGTAGGTCATAACCGGCGATTCGGCAGCAAGCTACCGCATTCACCTCAGTCGAGCGTGACTACGACCTTGCCGGCCTTGACTTTTCCGCTCTCGACATGAGCCATCGCGTCGAGGGTTCGATCGAACGGGAAGGTCGAGTCGAGGACCGGACGGAGATGGCCCGCGTCGTAGAGGGCGCCCAGCTCGCGCAGCTGAGCGCCACTGGCCCGCATGAAGAAGAACGAGTAGCGCACACCGAGTTTCTTCGCAGCCCCGCGTACCTTTCGGCTCAGGAACGACATCACGAGCTTGAAGGGCGCGGGGGCGCCGAGCTGCTCGGCGAATCGGGAATCGGGCGGGCCCGTGACGCCGATCGCCAGGCCGCCGGGCTTCAGCACGGTGAGCGATTTCAACAGGTTCTCGCCGCCGAGCGAATCCAGCACGAGATCGTAGCCGGAGAGGATTTGTGAGAAGTCCTGCTTGGTGTAGTCGATGACGATGTCGGCACCGAGATCGCTGACGAGTTCCGCGCGGGCGCCGCTCGCGGTGGTCGCCACCTGCGCCCCAAGGTATTTGGCGAGCTGGATCACGGTCGATCCGAGGCCGCCGGCGCCCGCGTGCACGAGAACCTTCTGTCCGGGCTGGAGCTGAGCCTGCTCGACCAGGATCTGCCAGGCGGCGAGCGCGACCAAGGGGACGGCGGCGGCTTCGTGCGCGGTGAGCGACGCCGGTTTCGGCGCGACGTCGCTCTCGTCGATGGCGATGTACTCGGCAAAAGTGCCGATGCGCAGATCGCGCGGGCGGGCGTACACCTCGTCGCCGACCTCGAAGTCTCGGACGCCCGCACCGACCTCGGTCACCACACCGGCGACATCGTGGCCGAGCACGAAGGGGGTCTTGTACTTCAGCAGCTGTTTGAACTCACCGTCGCGGACCATTTTGTCCAGCGGGTTGATACTCGCGGCCCGCACCCGGACCAGGACGTCGTTCGCGCCGACCTGCGGCTCGGCGATCTCGGCCGCGCGGAGGCCGTCTTTGCCGTACTTCGCGACGACGAATGCCTTCATGTCCGTCCCTTCCTCGGAGTGCCGACCAGCATTACTATAACTTCGTTATCTCGCGGCGCGCAAGGCGGCCTATAACCTCGTTTCAGATATCTGATCGTTCGAAGACGGAGGTGCCCGTTCCATGCCGAAGCCCAGCAAGGAACCGTCAGCCCGATTGACTCCGGAGCAGATCGTCGAACGGCTGGTCGCGGCGGCCACGAAGATGCTCGCGGAGCAAGGGCCGACGCAGATCAAGGCACGAGCCGTCGCCGAGGCCGCCGGGATGTCGACCATGGCGGTCTACTACCACCTCGGCGGATTGCCGGAGCTGTTCCAAGCCGTGGTCGATCAAGGGTTCCGAGACCTCGGCCGAGCCCTGGTCGCGACGCCCCCGAGCGAGGATCCGGTCGCCGACCTCTTCGCCATGGCGCTGACCTATCGCCGCTTCGCACAAGACAATCCGCACTTGTACGACCTGATGTTCGGACTCTCGACGCGCGGCAGCTATCGCCCGCTGCAAACCTCACATGCGGGGGCGAGCGGACGGTCCCCCGACTTTCAAGCGGCCTATACGCATTTGGTCGACGCCTGCGCTCGACTCGTCGACAGCGGCCGCGTCCGCCGCGAACAGGATCCGGAGTCCATCGCCACCCAGCTCTGGAGCTGCGTGCACGGTTTCATCATGCTGGAAGCGGGCGATCATTTCGCCCAGATTCCCAATCCCGTAACCCAGATCTTGCAGCCCATGACGGTGAATCTGCTTGTCGGCCTGGGCGGCAACGTCACGGCATAGCACGCCGGCACTCGATCGGAAGGGTGCTCGCGAGACACTCTTGCCAGCACGCGACGCCCCACCTCGATCACACCCGCGGGCACGTCCCGGTGGTCCCATCGGCCCTGTCGTTCCTGCCGTTGCCCGGCATGTCCCCCTACGGCGCGAGCAAGCACTCGCACGCCGCCGCAGCCGCGTGTACGTACCGCGAGCCGCGGCCGCCACCAACTTCGCGAAAGAAATCCTGAATTCACCGATGGCGTGGCCTTGGACGAAACGCTTTGCGGCCAAGTCGGTTCCGACTTTGGAACGAGAGATCGACGCACTGGGTCGACAGGAGCAACTCCTGCCGGGAGCAGCACCTCGGGATTGACGGCCGCGGTATCACCCCGGCTATTGCCATACTTCCTGTAACTTCGTTATGCTTGTTCTGTAACTTCGTTATTATCAGCACGGCCGGCCCTCGCTCGGCCCGCCGATTCCAAGAATGCTCACCCCGGAGGCAGAGCGATGAGACAACACACCAAAGGGCATCTCGATATCGAGGACCGCGGCTCCGTTCTGATCGCACGCGTCGACGGCGGTCCGCACAGCCTGTTCGGGCTCGAGATCTCCAACCAGCTGGAGGCACTGGTCGATCGCGCGGACCGCGACCCGAACGTGCACGCCGTCGTCTTCACCGGCGCGCGTCCGGGGCGGTTCGTGAGTCACGCCGATGTGCGCTGGCTCCAGGAGGGCGGCGCGGCGGTGCCACCGGTCAACCGGTTCGGCGCCGCCGTCGTCGCCCGGACGGCCAAGAACGTGGACCGGGCCCGGGTCCTCGAGCCACTGGTGAACCGCACCCCGCTCGGGCCCGCGGTCGAGCTCGAGCGGTTGCACTCCACCTTCGTGCGGATGAACCGCAGCGGCGTCGTCTTCGTCGCCGCCCTCAACGGTTCGGCCCTCGGCCTCGGCGCGGAGTTCGCCTGGGCCAACGATATTCGGGTGATGGCCGATGGCGACTACTTCATCGGCCAACCGGAAGTACTCCTGGGCATCATGCCGGGCGGCGGCGGCACCCAGCGCCTGACGCGACTGATCGGAACACACCGGTCCCTGGTCGCGATCCTCGAAGGTAAGCCGTTCACGCCGGCGCAGGCTTTGGCCAACGGAGCCGTCGACGACGTCGTCCCCCAGGACCAGGTCATCGAGCGGGCGGTCGAACTCGCAGCGCATTTCGGCTCCCGGACGAAGAGATCGGTCGAAGCCATCAAGCGCGCGGTGTATTTCGGCGGGTCGATGTCGCTGACCGAGGGCCTGCACGTCGAGCGCACCGAGTTTCTCGGCACCGCGCTGTCGCGGGAAGGCCAGCAGCTGATGCTCGACTACCTGGCGAGCACCGAGGCCGACGGTGAACTCCCCCTCTACAACCCCGATATCTACAAGCAAGCGCTCGAAGACGGCATCGTTCCCGGGCGTCGCTCGACAAGCGGTAGGTGAAACAGCTATGACTGGTGCGAAGTCCTTCTCCCGTCAGGACGTCTTCTTCACTTCCGGCGATACCCATTGCGCCGCATGGCTTTACCTTCCCACCGGCGTCGTCGCCCCACCGGTCGTGGTGCTCGGACATGGTCTCGGCGCGACCCGCGAGATGCGCCTGGATGCCTTCGCCGAGCGTTTCGCTCAGGCCGGCATCGCCTGTCTGGCCTTCACCTACCGGCACTTCGGTGACAGCGGCGGCGAACCACGCCAGCTGCTGTCGATCAAGCGGCAGCTGGCCGACTGGGATGCCGCGATCGACTATGTGCGGGCCCGTCGTGACGTCGACGGCACCCGGATCGCGGTGTGGGGCAGTTCATTCGGTGGTGGCCATGCCATCACGGTCGCGTCGCGCCATCCGGAACTGCGGGCGGCCGTCGCTCAGTGCCCGTTCACCGACGGCCTGGCCTCCGCGGTCGCGCTCGGCCCGGTCGCCACGCTCAAACTGGCTCCGGTACTCGCACGCGACCTGACGGCGATGCTGCTGGGCCGTGCCCCGGTGACGATTCCGCTGGCCGGCTCCCCTGGTTCGCTGGCCTTGATGCACGCACCCGACGCGCTGCCCGGCTATCAGGCGTTGATTCCCGCCGGGATGACGTTCGTGAACGAGGCCGCGGCGCGGGTCATTCCGACCATCGCCGCATATCGGCCGGGGCGGTCGGCGAAGAAGGTCACCATCCCGATCCTCTTCTGCGTCAGCAACACCGATAGCGTCACACCACCCGCGCAGACGCTCCGATACGCGAAACCCGCACCACGGGGCGAGATCAAAACCTACGACGCCGGTCATTTCGATTTCTACCTCGGCGATGCCTTCGAGGCTTTGGTCACCGATCAGATCGAGTTCCTGACCCGTCACCTCACCAGGCCACTCACACCGGTCGGCTCATCGTCGAATCGGGTCGAATCGAAGTAGGTAGATCCCGCGATGAAATTTGCCTCGCTCCCCGACCACCGCGCGGACCTGGACCCGCACGGTCCCGCGGTCGCCGACCGTTCGCAGTCGCTCACCAATATCCAACTGCTGGAGCGTGTTCGGGCCGCCGCTCATCATCTGGTGCAGTTCGCAATCGGCCCCGGTGACGTCGTGGCGCTCCGGTTGCAGAATCGCGTCGAGTTCGTGGTTCTGCTGTTCGCGGCTTGGCGGCTCGGCGCCGCCGTCACACCGGTGAACCCGAGCCTGACCGACACCGAGGTGCTGCGCCAGCTCGACGATTCCGGCGCCCGCTTGATCGTCGTCGAGGATGACGTCCTCTCGGTGGGTGGTGTGCCCGCTCTGGCGGCGCACGACCTCTCGACTGTTGTACCCAGGGAAGACTATGAGCCGCAATCGGATTCGTCCGCGCTGGCCCTGCTCATCTACACCAGCGGCACGACCGGCGTACCGAAGGGCGTGATGCTCGACCACGCCAATCTCGACGCGATGACGGCCATGGGGATCGCGGCCCTGGATATGAAACAGCACGATCGTGGCCTGCTGATCCTGCCGCTGTTCCACGTCAACGGCATCGTAGTCAGCATCCTCACGCCACTGCTGGCCGGAGCCAGCGTCGTAATTGCCGGCCGGTTCGATCCGCACACCTTCTTCGACCTCGTCGAGCGAGAGCGCCCCACCTTCTTCAGCGGCGTACCGACGATCTACCGCATGCTCGCCGCGCTCCCGCCCGAAATCCGGCCCGACACCACATCATTGCGATTCGCGATCTGCGGCGCGGCACCGGCCTCGGCCGAATTGCTGAACCGCTTCGAAGCCCGGTTCGGGTTCCCGCTCGTCGAAGGTTACGGACTCTCCGAGGGCACCTGCGGCTCAACCCTCAACCCGCTCGACGGACCTCGGCGCGCCGGGACGGTGGGAATCGCCTTCCCCGGCCAGGAGATTCGTATCGTCGACGAGTCCGGAGCCGAAATGGCGACCGGAGCCGACGGGGAGGTCGTGGTGCGCGGCCCCAACGTCATGCGCGGCTATCTCGGCCGCCCCGAGGACACCGCCCGCGTCATCGTCGACGGCTGGCTGCACACCGGCGATATCGGCCACCTCGACGCGGACGGCTACCTGACCATCGTCGGACGTTCGAAAGACATGATCATCCGTGGCGGAGAGAACATCTACCCCAAGGAAATCGAGGATGTCCTGGCCGGCGATCCGTCGGTCCTGGAGGCCGCGGTGATCGGCGTCCCCGACGAAAAGTGGGGCGAGATCGTCGTCGCATACCTGCAACCGAAGCCGGGCACGACCATCGATCCGGCGGCGCTGAAGGACGCGTGCGGCCGGCACCTCACCCCCTACAAACGCCCGACTTCGTTCATCGTCGTCGACGCCATCCCCAAGAACGCGGTCGGCAAAATCGACAAGGTCGCGCTCCGCGCAGCCCACCGGAGCGACTTCCCCGTCCTGACAGCCGGTTCGGATCGCCAACCATCGCGCAGAACAGCCGCGAGCGGAGCGGTCGATGCGTGCTGACTCAGCTCTCGCTGATTACAACCGGTGATCAGCGGCGGCGGGCCGGTTAGCGTCGGCGGAATGGCCGACATCTCCGGAAACCGCCGCAAGCTGAAAATCGTTACGGGAGTGAGTGGATCGCCGGGCGTGTATGCCGCGGCGCTCGACCCGTCGCGGTCCACTCTCGCCGATGCGGTCGCCATCGCCGAGGTCGCGGAGGCCAACGGGTTCGATGCGCTGTTCGCCGCCGACCTGCTGAGCTTCGGGGCGCAGGGGGCGATCGGCGCGCAGGAGCCGTTGATATATCTGTCGGCGCTGAGCGCGGTCACCGAACGCCTGGGCCTGATCGCGACGGTCACGACCACCTTTCATCACCCGTACAACCTGGCGCGCTTGTTCGGCACGCTCGACCACGTCAGCAACGGTCGCGCGGCGTGGAATGCGGTGACCTCGTCGGTGGGCGAGGAGAACTACGGCGATCAGGACCTGCCCAGTCCCGAGGAACGCTACGCGCGCGCCGCCGAATCGATCGAGGTGGTCAACGCGCTGTTCGACAGCTGGCGACCGGGCGCGCTGACCACCGGCGCACACGGTGAGGTCGTCCTCGACGCGGACTCGGTGCGGCCCATCGAGCACGCGGGGCGGTTCTTCACCGTGCGCGGTCCGCTGAACATTCCGCCGCTGCCGCAGCGGCGACCGGTGCAGTTCCAGGCCGGGCAGTCCGAGGGCGGGCTCGAACTCGGCGCGCGGCACGCCGAAGTCGTCTTCACCTCACTCGCGACGCTCGAGGACGCGGTCACCTACACCAAGCGAATTCGGGCCCGCGCCGCCGAACTGGGACGCCCCGACGGGCTCCCGCTGATATTCAGCTCACTGCACGCCACCTATGGCGCGTCGGAGTGCGAGGTGCGGCGACTGGTGCGCGAGCGCGCGGAGGCCACCGACTTCGAAACCGGGCGGCGGCTACTCGAAGACATGCTCGGCGGCGAGGTGGACCTGTCGGATCTCCCCCTGGACAAGCCGATTCCCGACCATCGACTGCCCGAACCGGCTTCGGTCAACCGCCGCCGCGGCCGGGTCCAGATCTTCGCCGACCTTGCCCGATCCGGAAAAACGCTGCGCGAGTTGATCATCGCGGCCAAGGACACCGGCCACTGGGCCGCCGCGGGCACCCCCGAACAGCTCGCCGACGCGATCGAAGAACGCTACACCGCAGGCGTTCTCGACCTCATCGGCCTCGGCGGCCTGGACGACCCCCGCACCCGCGACTTCCTCCTCAACGGCCTGCTCCCGGAGCTCCGCCGCCGCGGCATCGCCGGTAACGGCCCGCACACCACCACCTTCCGGGAAAACCTGGAGCTCCCACCCCTGCCACGGCCGAACTGAACCCACGCGGCCGACGACCTCCGCGCACCACAGGTTCGTTACTCATCGAGTTCCTTTTCTAGAGGGAAGCCTCGGATTGCAAGGCGGAGTCCGATCGCTCCGGCGAACGGCAGGGCGGCGGCCACGATCCACGGGAGGACGGCGTGGGTGGATGCGGGCGGGGCGAAGTCGATAATCCGGCCGAGGACGATGGTGCCCACCAGCACTCCGACGCCGCCTACGGAGGCGAAGAATCCGAAGTAGGCGCCCGGCCGGCGGCCGTGCGACATTCTCGAGATCTGGTCTCGGACCGCGGGCATCGCGATCATCTGGCCGGTGGTGAGGGCGATGACGAACAGAGTGACCGGGAGCAGACCGAGGACTCCGGTGAGGGCGAAGGGCTGGGCCGCCGCTACCAGGACGAAGCCGGATCCGATCAGGGCGTAGCCCAGCGGGATAACGCGATGCGCGGCGACCGCTCGTAGACGCTCGGTGATCGGCAATTGAACGGTGACCACGAGAATCGCTGACAGCGCGAAAAGCTAGGCGACCGGTGATTGGGACCGCCATACGCGCTCGACTTCCAGCGGCAGCAGCAGGTAGAGCTGGTTGTAGGCGATCAGCTGGGTGCCGGCGAGACAGGCGAAGGCAAGAAAGCGCCTGTCTGCCAGCACATCTCGGATGCCTGCCGTCAAAGGTTCGGGCGCGGCCGTTGCCGATGGCAGCCAACGGTAGTGGGCGGCCAGGATGAAGCCGAACACCGCGGCAGCGGTGAGGCAGGCCGCGCGGAAGTCGACGAGCAGCAGCGCCGAGCCGAGCAGGGGGCCGGTGAAACTGCCGATCTGTCCGCACACGTTGAAGAGCGCGAACGCGGCAATTCTGGTCTGCCCACCGGCCCGTTCGCTTTCGCCGGCCTCGACCGCGACGGCGGATTCCACCGCGGGCGAGAACAGGGCCGCCGCGAATCCGGTGAAAGCTGCTGCCACGAGGACCATTTCGAGCGATTCGGCACCGGCTAGGCCGACGAATCCACCGATGCGCAGGGCGCAGCCCGCCAGCACGGTGGGACGGACGCCCCAGCGGTCGGCGAGCAGACCGCCGATGAAGAACATGCCTTGCTGGGCGAAGGTCCGCAAGCCCAGTACCGCGCCCACAACCGCTGCCGATAAGCCCAAGTCCTGGCTCAGGTGCACCGCGAGGTACGGGACGACCATGAAGAAGCCGATATTGAACGCGAGTTGGGTCAGCGCCAGCAACCGGACCACCGGCGTCGCTTCGGTCAGTGCGGACACGAGCGAGGCCGTATCGGACTGTCGCACTACAACTCCGGAACGGAGACCGCATCGGGTTCGAAGCGAACCGAGAGCCGGCGCTGCGGTCCCTCGATACTGACGTGCGCCCGGACACCGTAGACCTCGGCGATCAGCGATTCGGTGAGAACTTCTTCCGGAGTGCCGGCCGCGACCACTCGCCCGGCCTTCAGCACGAGCAGTCGATCGCAGAACAGCGCGGCCAGGTTGAGGTCGTGCAGCGCGACGATGCTGGTGATCGGCAGTCTCGCCACCAGTCCGAGGATTTCGAGCTGGTGCCGGATGTCGAGATGGTTCGTCGGCTCGTCCAGCAGCAATTCGCGGGGTTCCTGGGCGAGCGCCCGGGCGATCTGCGCGCGCTGGCGTTCGCCGCCGGACAGGGTGTGCCACAGGCTGTCGGCCTTGGCGGTGAGTCCGGTGTGGCGCAGCGCCGCCTCGACGGCCGCCGCATCGGCGCGCGCGTCTCCCCCGAAGGCTCCGCGGTGCGGAATCCGGCCGAGGCGAACGACATCGCGGATGGTGATGTCGATATCGGTGTCGGCGTGCTGGCCGACGACCGCCACCGCGCGCGCTATGTCTTTGCGCCTGAGCGTGGACAGCTCGGCGCCGTCGAGGGTCACGATGCCGGCGGTGGGGCGCGCGATGCCGTTCATCACGTGCAGCAGTGAGGATTTCCCGGAACCGTTCGGTCCGAGCAACCCCACCATCTCCCCCGGCTTCGGCTCCAGGGATACCCCGTCGACGACCAGCGCCCCACCGCGTTGCCAGCGAATATCACGGGCTTGCAATGTCATTGGATCTTCCTTCGCCGCGCCAGGATGAGAATGAACGCCGGGACGCCGACGAGCGCGGTGCCCACCCCTACCGGAAGCGGGGTGGGTGCGAACGCCACCCGCGATATCGCGTCCACCCACACCATGAAGATCGCGCCGATCAACGCGGTCACCGGGATGAGCCGGCCGTGGCGCGTTCCCACCAGGAAGCGCGCGGCGTGCGGCAGCACCAGGCCCACGAAACCGATCGCGCCCGCCACGCTGACCAGCGTCGCGGCGATCAATGCCGTGACGACCAGCAGCACGATCCGGGCATTCCGAACATTGATGCCGAGTGAGGCCGCGACCTCGTCGCCGAAGGCGAAAGCATCCAGGACATGGGCGTAGTGGAAGCAGATCACCGTCCCCACCGCGACCACGCTCGCGCACAGGGCGACGTCGTTCCAGCGCACGCCTTCCAGCGATCCGAGCAGCCAGAACATCACGCCGCGCGTTTCGTCGGAATCGGCGAAAGCGAAGATCACGAACGAGGTGAGCGCTGAAAAGAGCTGCGTCGCGGCCACTCCCGCCAGCAGGACCCGTTCGTTGCTGCCGCCGGTCAGCTGCGCCAGCAGCAGTACCAGACCGAATGCGAGCAACGCACCGACGAACGCGCCACCGGCCAATCCGAATGCGGCGCTGCCGATTCCAAGTACACCGACGACGACGGCGCCGGTGGACGCGCCGGAGGAGATGCCGAGCACGAAGGGATCGGCCAGGGGGTTGCGCAGCAGCGATTGCATGATGACACCGCAGATCCCGAGCCCGACACCACAGGCCGCGGCGACGAGCGTACGCGGGAGTCGTTCCTGCCACACGATCGCTTCCTTGGACGCCCGCACCGGAACATCGGCCAGGCCCAGGTGATTCAGGACCACGTCGCGAACATTCACCAGCGACACATCCGCGGGACCGAGCGTGATCGCGACCAGCACCGACACCACCAGCAGCCCGATGCCGACCGCGAGCAGCACGGTGAGACGAATCCGCTTCCCTCCGTTGGGATCCCGCTGTTTCGGCGCTTCCCGGACGTCGGCGGCCGACGCGGTCAGGAGCTCAGTCCCAGCTCGCGAAGACCCGCCGCCAGCTTCTCGACACCGTCGACGGCGCGGATGGACGGGTTCAACTCCGCCCCGCGCAATGCGATGTAGCGCTTGTTCCGGACCGCCTGCATGGTCTTGGTCAGCGGATCGGATTCCAGGAAGGCCATCTTGTCCGCGAGCCGGTCCCCAGGAAATCGATCGCGGGCCAGATCGCCCAGTACGAGCACCGTCGGGTCATGATCGACCAGCGTCTCCCAGCCCACCGCGGGCCAGTCGTCGACGGCCGCCGAGTAGACGTTGGCCACGCCGACGGTCGTGGCCAGCAGATTGGCCGACCCCAATCCGCCTGCCATATAGGGGCTCTTGGTGTCGGCGAACCAGAACGCCATCGACACACCGGATTTCCCGAGCTTCTCGGTGGCCGCGGTCATGCGCACGCGGAGCTCGGCGACGTACTGCGCACCCCGCTCACTCACATCGAAAATGGTCGCGAGCTCGGTGATCTCCCGGTACAGCGCATCCATGGTCAAAGCGGTCGTGCGCTTGTTGCCACCGTTCACGCTGCGGCCGTTGTCGCAGTCGGTCGGCGAAAGATAGGACGCCGCACCGGTTTCCAGGAATCGCGCCCGCTCGGCGACGCCGCCCTGCTTGAAGTGCCGGCCGAACGACGCGGTGACGAAATCCGGATCGGCGCCCAGCACCACCTCGTAGCTGGGCGCGTTGTCCGCGAGCCGGGTCACCGACGCATTGGCCGCGGCGAGGTTGTCGCGAATCGGATCCGTCCAGGACGCGGTGCCGACGATCCGATCGGCCAGGCCCAGGGACAGCAGGATCTCGGTCGAGTTCTGATCCAGGGAAACCACTCGCTGCGGCGGCGCGGCGACGGTGATCGTCTGCCCACAGTTCTCGAGAGTCAGCGGGTACGCCGTGCGACCTTCACCCGCGCCGGCCGCGCTCGCCGTGACCTGCTCGGAAGCACCGCAAGCCGCCAGCGAAGCCGCCACCACGATCACGGCAGCAACGATGCCCGCTCTTCGAACTGTTTTTCGCACGTGTATTCGCCCTTCTGCCTGGATTCTCGAGGTGTACCGAAGGCGAACCGTTATCCCTGCCTCGTGAGCCGGTGCGCGAACGCCGCGCAAATAGTAGCTTAGGCTTGCCTTATATCAGCTGGCGGGCCTGGTCCGATCGGTCGCATCGGTCGTGGAGCCGCGCTGCTCGGCAAGCCGGCCGCTGATCTCGTCCCAGGACAGGCGCAGCTCGTCCGCCGGTGCGGTGAAGAACACGAATGTCGCGTCCCGCATGACCTTTCGCTTGCGCACCACCGTCGACCGGTGCGGTTCGGAGCGCGCGTAGGCATAGATCGCTGCCTTGTCGTCCCACGCCGAGTAGGTCCAGAAGACACCTTTCAGCATCTCCGCCTTCAGCGTCAGCCCGAGCACTCCCGCCGAGCGGCGGGCCTGCCACCACAATGTCAGCGATGCGAGCAGAAACCCGGGCGCGTGGCGCCACGAGTTCACCTCGAGGCGGGAGGCCATGCATTGCACCTCGGGGGTGGTGGGAGCGCTGACTGTCATCCACGGAATCGTTGGCATGCGCTCAGCCTCGGTTCGCGGTGCGAATTGATCAACGAGGAACTGCGTATGATGCGTTAAGCCACCGTGATTGATAGGAAGACCGCATGGACCTGCGCGATCTGGATTTGCGCGACATCGAGATCTTCCTGATGTTGTCCACGGAGCTGCATTTCGGCCGGACCGCCGAACGATTGCACCTCTCCCCGGCGCGAGTCAGCCAGGTGATCGGAAAACTGGAACGCCGCATCGGCAGCAAACTCTTCGAACGAACCAGTCGCACAGTGACTTCGACCCCGATCGGGTTACGGCTGCGGGACGACCTACAGGCCAACTATCGCGACCTGACGGCCAGCCTCGGCCGCGCGGCCCGCGCCGCCCGCTACGGCGAGGCCGGCATCCTGCGCCTGGGAATCACCAGCAGCAGCCTCGACGACATCCGCCCCCTGTTGAACACCTTCCAATCCCGCCATCCCGACTGCACCGTGCACGTCGAACACGTCCATTTCGGCAACCCCTTCGGCGCGTTGCGCGGCGACGACATCGACGCGCTGGTGAGCTGGCTGCCGATCGAAGAACCCGACCTGGTGGTGGGCCCGACCCTGCACGAGGAACCGTTCATGCTCCTCGTCGGCGCGGATCATCCACTGGCACAACGAGAATCGGCCTCCTACGAGGACCTGGCCGACCACGGTGTCTTCGGAGTACCCTCGACCGACCCGGTGAACTCACCCCCCGACTACTGGACCGCCGCCGTCGTCCCGTTCTTCACCCCCAGCGGCCGCCGCATCCCCCGCGTCGCTCAAGCCGCCAACTTCCAAGACCTCATCCTGCTCGTGGCCGCAGGCAAGGCCATCACCCCGGTGCACGCCCACGCCGCCCGCTACTACTCCAGACCCGATGTCACCTACATCCCCATGCCCGAAGTCCCACCCGCCCGCTGGGCCCTGATCTGGCGCCGCTCCGCCGAAACCGCCCTCATCAAAGACCTCGCCGCCTCCGCACCCGCCACGACGAATCACTGCCCGACACCGCTGGTCAGTCCTTGATCCCCAACCCAGCGGCGCCGTCCGCTACTCAGTGAACACTTCATCGTCCGTTCCGGCGGTGAGCACCCGCGCTCCCCACACCCGCAACCACGCGCAATCGGCCCCTCGCACCATTCCGACAATCTGCTCTGGTACCGCCCCGAACGTGACCACCAATTGGTCGAGCAACGCCTCCGCCCGCCCTTCGGTACGTCCCAAGCCACTGCGACTGCCGCGGGACACGTCACGGCTGAAAGCTACCCCGGGTTGTCAGGAGAAATTGATGTACACGATTTTCGCGGAGTCGGGATGCTGGACTCTAGGCCCACAGCCGGGTGGGCCGTTGCATCATCTTGATCGCGTTGGCCAGCTCGATCCTGGTCTTCCAGCGCTGCCGGTTCAGCAGCGCATAGCCGAACACGGTTCGGATTGATACTCGAATGCAGCGACGCCGCAGGCCATCTGACCTGCGGCGTCGACATGTTGTGGTTCTAGCTGGGATCGAACCAGCGACCCCTCGCGTGTGAAGCGAGTGCTCTCCCGCTGAGCTATAGAACCGGGTCCGCTTGGAGCGGCTGGGAGAACTTTAGCCTGTTCCCCTGCTGTCACACCAAATCGACTGCGCTACCAGCGGTTTATGTCAGGTTGGGGCTGGGTGGGAGCGGCTGGCGCGGCGGTAGCCGAGGGCCGCGGGGATCGCGAAGAGGAACAGGGTGGTCAGGGACCAGGTGAGGGTTAGGAGGAGGGGGCGGGTCAGGGGGCCGCCTTCGGAGAGGGCTCGCATGGCGTCGATGGTTACCGAGATGGGTTGGTGGGCTACGAGGGGGCGGATCCAGGTGGGGTAGGCGGTGGTGGGGACGAAGCCGGTGCTGAAGAACATCAGGAGGGAGGTGAGGATGGTGATGCTTTCCACCAGTGTGGCTTTGGGGGCGACGGATGCGATGGCGGTGATCGCGGTGGCGAAGGCCAGGCCGAACAGGACCGGGATGAGGGTGAAGGTGGTGGCGGCCAGGACGCCTTGGTGGAAGCGGAAGCCGAGGAGGTGGGCGAAGGCGATGATCATGAGGGTGCCGAGGAGGATTCGGGTGCCTTCGGCGAGGATTCGGGAGAGGGGGCCGGAGGCGCGGTGGACGGGCAGGATCCAGAATCTGGCCAGCAGGCCGGATTCTCGTTCGCGCCAGAGCATTGCGCCGCTGGCGACCGCGCCGGAGAGGGCGCCGATGACGGCGACCATGGGGACCGAGCCGTAGAGGGCGCTGTGGCCGGAGAAGCGGGTTACCTGGTTGCCGATGACGGTGTTGAGGACGAACAGCAGCAGGCAGGGGATGAGGAGGGTTTCGAGGAGGGTGACGGGGTGGCGGGTCCAGCGCAGTAGGAGGCGCTGGGTTTGGATTGTGGTGTCGCGGAGCAGGGTCATGCGGGCCGCCGGGTGTTCAGGCGCCAGGCCAATGGGATGCAGAGGGCGATCAGGCCGGTTATCCAGCACAGGGAGGGGCCGATCAGCGCGAGGGTGACGGCGGGGGTTCGGCCGCCGAGGTCGCCGGCGAATGACCTTAGTACGGCGGCGAATTGGGAGACGGGTTGGTTGCGGACGAAGGGCTGTATCCATTCCGGGAATTGAGCCGCCGGGGCCAGGCCGGTGGAGAGCAGGCCGAGGATCAATGGTGGCAGCCCGAGGATTTGGGTGATCGATTCGGGGCTTCGCGAGGCGGTGCCGACCACATCGGCGCCGAGGGTGAACACCATCCCGATACACAGGGCGAAGATCAGGAAGCCGAGCGTGTGCATCGCGTCCAGCCGGAAGCGGAAGCCGATGAGATGCCCGCACGCCAGCGCCGCCGTCAGCGCGATACACAGGCGCAGCAGCGATCCCGACATGCGCGCGGCCACCGGGACCAGTGGGCGCACCGGCATGGCGTGGAAGCGGCGATCCAATCCGGAGACCGCGTCGGTGGCCGCGCGCATGGCCGCCGAGATGGCGGTGAAGGCGCTCGCTTGAAGGATCACCAGCGGCATCATGTACTGGGCGTAACTGCTGAAACCGGTTCCGGCGAAGGACATCACGATCTTCAGCGGGATGTAGAAGCCGGCGGTGAACACGGCGGGGGCGAGCACGGAGGTCAGCACTTCGCCGGAGCGCACGGCGGGCACGACCAGTCGGCCGCTCAGCGCCCACCATTGCCGTACGGCGGTGGGTGTGGGCCGCACCGGGTCGAAGCGCACCGCGGCGGTCACGGGTGCACCTTCTTGCGCGGTGCGTCCGGTTCGGGCGCGGCATGGCGTCCGGGGCGTGCGGTGAGCGAGAGGAACACATCGTCCAGCGATGGGCGGCGCAAAGCGATATCGGCCAGTTCGATTCCGGCGCTGTCGAGCAGTCGCAGCACCTCGGCGACGGTTTTCGCGCCGTCGGGTGCGGGGACGCTGAGCCGGTCGATGACCGCGGACGGTGACGAATGCCGTTGTGAGGCAAACGGTTCGAGCACCGCCTCCATGATCGAAAGCTCCTCGGCGTGCAGGGGAACGATCTCGCAGTAGCTGGCGCCGGTGCGCGCCTTGAGCTCGTCGGCGGTGCCCTCGGCCACTACCGCGCCGTGGTCGATCACCACGATGCGATCGCACAGCGCATCCGCCTCTTCCAGATACTGCGTGGTGAGCAGGGTGGTGATCCCGTCTTCCCGGAAGGTCCGCACCAGATCCCAAACCCCTTGCCGGCTGCGCGGATCCAGCCCCGTGGTCGGTTCGTCCAGGAACACCACTTCCGGCCGCACCACCAGCCCGCAGGCGATATCGATCCGGCGCCGCATGCCCCCGGAGTAGGTGCCGACCCGCCGCGACCCGACGTCGGTGAGTTCGACGACGTCGAGCAGTTCGTCGGCGCGAGCCTTGGCCGCCCGCTTGCTCAAACCTTGTAGACGTCCGAACAGCACCAGGTTCTCGTAGCCGGAGAGCAATCCGTCGAGCGCGGCGAATTGTCCGGTCAGCATGATGGACCGGCGCACCGCCGCCGCAGCGTGAACGACATCGTGACCGGCGACCGACGCGCGCCCGCTGTCGGGTGCGAGCAAGGTGGAGAGGATATCGACGGTGGTGGTCTTGCCCGCCCCGTTGGGTCCGAGCAGCCCGAGGATCTCCCCGGGTTCGGCCACGAAATCGATTCCGCGCAGGGCGGATACCCCGCCGAACGACTTCTCGATGCCCTCGACGATCACCCCACCGGAACCCGTGCTCATGCGGCAGCCGTATCGTCGGACCCGGCGGTATCCGGCCGCCCGGTCAGGTGGCGGTCGAGCAATGATGCGATGCGCGCCAACGCTTCCGGCGCGCTCATCCGGCTGTGCTCGGCATCGATGTCGTACACGGTGATCTCGCCGCCGACGTGGGGCTGCCATGCTTCCGGCTCGGCGATCTGCGAAATGCCTTGGGTAGCACGGAAAAACAGAACATCGCCGTCGATGAAAGGTCTTCGATACCCGGACATGAGGCGAATGGCCGCGTTGTAGGACCCGGTGAGCCGTTCCAGGAGTTCCGCCGTCACCATCGACCCAGCACCGAGCCGTTCGCGGATCAGCTCGGCGGCCGCCTCCGCATCGATGTCCGCGGGAATGTCCGTCAGCCCGAACAGTTCGCCGAATTCGTTGAGCAGCGCCCCGACCGCCAGTTCGTCGGACGCGCCGGCATCGGCGAACTCACCGTTGGAGGCGTCCGCGTCCATCAGCGCCACCACCCCGACCTCGGCTCCCTCGTCCCGCAGCCGCGCCGCCACCGCATGCGCGATGATCCCGCCGAACGACCAGCCCAGCAGGTGATACGGCCCTTCCGGCTGCACCGCCCGCAGCTCGCGCGCATACCGTTCAGCGAACCCGGCAATGGATCCGATCGTCTCCTCCCCCGACAGCTCGGGTGCTTGCAGCCCATAGATCGGCCGCCCCGGTTGTAGCGTCTCGGCGAAGCCCATGAAGGGCCAGGCGATTCCGGAGGCCGGGTGAATGCAGAACAACGCTGGTTCATCCCCGCCGCGCCGGATCGGCAACAGCACCTCCAGGCCCAGTGCCGCACTGTCGCCGATGCCGGTCCCGTTCTCCACGAGCGCGGCCAATGCGGCGACGGTGCGATGCTGGAACACCAGCGCCGGCGTCAGCGCGATCCCGCGAGCACGTGCGCGCGACACGAGCTGGAGTGCGACGATACTGTCCCCGCCGAGCGCGAAGAACGAGTCGTCGATACCGATCCGGTCGCGCCCCAGCAGTTCGGCGAACAAGTCAGCCAGCTCCTTCTCCGCCGGGCTGCTCGGTGCCCGGTATTCGACCGTATCGTCACTGAATACGGGTTCGGGCAACGCTTTTCGGTCCAGCTTCCCCACCGGCGTCAAGGGAATGGCATCGACGACGACCAGCGCCGCGGGCACCATGTACGCGGGCAGCCGTTCGGCGAGATAGCCGCGCAGCTCCCCGGCCGAGGGGGCCGCGCCGGTGCCGTCCGGCACCACATAGGCGGCGAGCGCCGGCTTCCCGGCGGGAGTCCGCACACCGAGGGTGACCGCGAACTCCACCCCGGGCGCGCCCGCGAGCACCGCGTCGATCTCCCCCAATTCGATGCGCTGCCCCCGGATCTTGACCTGGAAGTCGGTCCGCCCCAGGTACTCCAGCTCCGGATCGTCGGCGGCGGTCCAGCGCACGAGGTCACCGGTCCGGTACATGCGTTCACCCGGCCCGCCGTACGGATTGGCGACGAACCGACCGGCCGTCAGCCCGAACCGGTTGAAGTATCCACGCGCCAGCGCCGACCCGGTCACATACAGCTCACCGACCACGCCCGCCGGGACGGGCCGCAACCACGAATCCAAGACGAGCAGCTCACTCCCCTGCACCGGACCGCCCAGCGTGACCGGCAGCTCCGCTCGCAGCCCCACGGATCTGGTTGCCACGATGGTGGTTTCGGTGGGCCCGTACAGATTCACCAGGTGCTGCCCCGGTGCCCACTGCGCCACCAGCTCCGCCCCGACCGGCTCTCCGCCGACGGCCAGATGCCGCACCGCGGGCAGCTCCCCGGGATGCATGGTCGCCAGCACCGACGGCGTGACGAACGCGTGCGTCACCTCTTGATCGCGCAGCACGGCAGCCAGTTCCGAACCGCTGTAGGCATCCGGTGGTGCTACCGCGAGGGTGGCTCCGGAACCGAAGGCGTACAGCATTTCCAGGATCGACGCGTCGAATCCGGGCGAGGCCACGTGCAGCACCCGCGCATCCCGGTCGAGCCGCATGATCTCGATCTGCTCGGCAACGAAATTCGCCAGCCCGTGATGCTCGAGCAGCACGGCCTTGGGTTTGCCGGTGGATCCGGAGGTGTAGATCAGGTACGCGATCTGATCGAGCGTGATCGGCCCGCCCCGTTCGAGGTCGGTCACCGGTCCTTCGGGCACGGTCATGGCGTGCCGGAGGGTGAGCAGATCGTCGAGCACCAGCCAGTCGACGGTGTCCGGCAGCTGATCGCCGATCTCGCGCACCGTGATCCCGATCGGGGCCCGGGAGTCGGCCAGCACATGCTCGATCCGATCGAGGGGATGGTTCGGGTCCACCGGCAGGAACGCCGCGCCGGTCTTGGCGACCGCCCACAACGCGACCAGCGATTCCAGCGACCGGGTCAATGCCAGCACCACGAATACTTCCCGGCCGACCCCGTGCCGCAGCAGAATGCGAGCGAAACGGTTCGACCAGGCATCGAGTTCCGCATAGGTCATGGACTGCGCTCCGGCCACGATCGCGGTCGCTTCCGGTTCCAAACCTGCTCCCGCACCGAGTATTTCGTGCAGCGTCCGGGCTCCGGTGGAGCCCGCGCCTCGTACCGGCGCGAGGTCGGTCAGTTCCTGCTCGGTGGCGGCGGGGAGTTGCGCGACGGTCCGCTCGGGATGGGCGGTGATTTCGGTGAGCAGCCGCACGAACCGGTCGAGCAGCGCCCGCGCTCCCCCGGCATCGAGATACTCGCTCCAATAGTTGACGGTGACCCGCAGACTGCCGCCGTCGGATTGCGGAGTGACCTTGAGTATCAACGGATACGGCGCTGATTCGGTGTCCGCGATGTCGAGCAGCCCCATGCCCGCGTGCGTGAGCGCCGCGTCGAGCCCCGCACGGTCGACGGGGACCGATTCGTAGACCGTGATGGTGTCGAACAGCGCCGGCAGATCCACGGCCCGGTGAATATCGGCCAGCCCGATGTGCTGGTGATCCAGCAGCCGCGCCTGCTCGGACACCATGCGCGCCAGCACATCTCCGATGCGTTCGCCCGGATCGAGGCTGACGCGCACCGGCAGGGTATTGATGAACAAGCCGATCATGTCCTCGACGCCGGGCAGTTGCGGCGGCCGCCCCGAAACCGTCGCGCCGAACACCACATCGGTGCGCCCGGTGAGCGTGGACAGCAGCAGTGACCAGGCCAGTTGCAGCGCGGTATTGACGGTCGAGCCGGCAGTCCCGACGACCTCGTTCAGCTCGGCGGTGAAGTCGGCGGACAGTTTCCTCGATACCGTGCGCGGCGTGGCGGTTGCGGCATCGGCCGCCGCCGGGAGCGCCAGGGTCGGCGCGTCGATGCCGTGCAGCGCCTCGGTCCAGGCTTCGATGGCGGTGTCGGCCCCGCCGGTGAGCCATGACAGGAACTCCGCGTAGGAGTGCGGCGCGCTCGCATCGAGATCCGCTGTGCCGGTGAGGTATCCGGTGAGCAGTTCGCGGATGAGCAATGGCATGGACCAGCCGTCGAGCACCAGGTGGTGACTGGTGATGACCACGGTCCAGGTGTCCGCCGTGGTGCGGATGAGGGTCAAGCGCAGCAGTGGTGCGCGGGTGAGGTCGAAGCGGGTGCGCGCGTCCTGCGCGAGCAGGCGCTCCAGCTCACTGTCTCGATCCTGCCCGGTCAGCTGAGTGAGATCGATTTCCCGCCAGCAGATTTCGGCCGAGGCGAGCACGAGCTGCCGCGGTCCGCCTTCGCTCTCGGCGAATACCGCGCGCAGAATATCGTGCCGATCCACCAAACGCTGTGCGGCGGAGCGCAACCGGGCCGAATCGATGAAGCCCCGCAACTCGGCTTTGGTTTGCAGCAGGTAATGGTCCATCGCGCCCGGGTCGAACTGAGTGTGGAAGTACATGCCCTGCTGGAGCGGCGACAACGGCCACACATCGATCAAACGCGGGTAGTCCGCCCGCCAGCGTTCCAGCTCGGCATCCGTCAGGGGAACCAAGCTGAACGGTTCGATCGGCGCACTCGGCTGCTCGGCCGCGACGATGAGGGTGACGGCGGCGAGCCCGGCCACGGTCTTGTGGTCGAATACATCGCGGGCGGAGAACCCCAAACCGGCGGTGCGCGCACGGGATACGAGCTGAAGGGCGATGATGCTGTCACCGCCGAGCGCGAAGAACGAGTCGTCGATTCCGACGCGTTCCCGCCCCAGCACTTCGGCGAACAGCGCGGCGAGTTTCCGCTCCACGAGAGTGCCGGGTGCCCGGTATTCGGCTGCGCTGTCGGTGAATACAGGTTCGGGCAGCGCCTTGCGGTCGAGCTTTCCCACCGGTGTCAGGGGGATGGCATCGACGATGACGAAGGCGGCGGGCACCATGACGGCGGGCAGCCGCGCGCTCAGGTATGCGCGCAACTCGCTGTCCACGGGCACCGGACCGGACGCGGCGGGCACCACATAGGCGGCCAGCGCGGGCGCTCCGGCGGGACCGCGCACCCCGAGGGTGACGGCGAATTCCACGCCGGGCGCGTCGATGAGGGCGGCGTCGATCTCCCCGAGTTCGATGCGCTGCCCGCGTATCTTGACCTGGAAGTCGGTGCGCCCCTGGTATTCGATCCGGGGCGCGGATTCCTCGGTCCAGCGCACGAGATCGCCGGTGCGATACATCCGTTCACCGGGCGCACCGAACGGGTCGGCCACGAATTGCGTCGCGGTGCGGCCTGATCGGCCGAAGTAACCGCGCGCCAGGGCCGGACCGGCGAGGTACAGCTCACCGGTGACGCCGGGCGGTACCGGTCGCATCCAGGAATCCAGTACCAGGGCGGCCATGCCGCGAATCGGCTGCCCGAGCGTGACCGGTTGTCCCGCAACCAGTTCGGCGGGCCCGGTGGCCCAGATGGTCGTTTCGGTGGGTCCGTAGAGATTGACCATGCGCCGGCCCGGCGACCATTGCGCCACCAGGTCCGCGCTGACGGCCTCACCCGCGACCGCGAGGAAACGCAACTCGGGCAGATCCTGGGGTTTCATGGTCGCGACCACGGACGGCGTGATGATGGCGTGCGTGACCCGCTGTTCCCGCAGTAGCCCGGCCAGCTGGTCACCGCTGTAGACCTCCGGTGGCGCGACCACGGCGGTGCCGCCGCCCGCGAACGCCAGGGTCTGTTCGGAGACGAAGGAGTCGAAGCTGGGCGAGGCGACCTGCAATACCCGCGAGTCCCGGTCCACACCGAACGAACCCTGTTGCGAGGCAACCAGATCGGCGATTCCTCGATGGGAGATGAGCACGCCCTTGGGCAGCCCGGTCGACCCGGAGGTGTAGATCATCCACGCGGCATGCTCGAGCCGCGGCGGGCGGAGCTCGACCGGGCCGGGCGCATTCAGCGTGCGATCGTCGATCGCGAACCATTCGACGCCGCCCGGCCGCGCATCCCGGCTGTTCTCGGTGAGCCCGAGCGTCGCGCCGGAATCCGCCAGTATCAACTCGATGCGCTCGGCGGGCTGCCCCGGATCGATGGGCAGGAACGCGGCACCCGACGCGGCGACCGCCCACACCCCGATGATCAGCTCCGCCGAACGCGGCAGCAACAGTGCCACCAGCGTTTCCGGCCCCGCGCCGGCCGCCGCCAGGAGCCGGGCGACCCGCTCGGATTCCGCCAGCAGATCCCGGTAGGTCATGGTCCGCGCACCGCTGACGATCGCGGTCGCGTCCGGGTTCGAAGCCGCTCCCGCCGTGAAGATTTCGTGCAGGGTGCGAGGCATCGCGGATTCGGACCCACGCAGCGGCGCGAGCGCGAGCTCTTCCCGCTCGGTGACGGCCGTCAGATGCGAGACACTCCGCCCGGGTTCGGTGGCGAGGCCGGTCAGCAGCCGCACGAAACGCTCCAGCAGCGCCCCCGCGCGCCCGTCGTCCAGGCGGGAAGTCCAATAGTTGATGGCGATCTGAAGCCTGTTGTGCCCATCCGGCCCGGGTCCGGGAACGACTTTGAGGCTCAACGGATATGGCGCTGTCTCGATATCGGAGACGTCCAGCACCCGCATCCCCGCCCGCGCGAGGGCGGTGTTCAACCGTTCGCGGTCGATCGGCACCGATTCGTACACCGTGATGGTGTCGAACAGTTCCGGCATCCCCACCGCACGATGGATCTCGGCGAGCCCGATGTGCTGGCAATCGAGCAGCCGGACCTGTTCGGACTGCATCCGGGCCAGCGCCTCGGTGACGCGTTCGGCCGGATCCAGACAGACTCGCACCGGCAGCGTGTTGATGAACAAGCCGATCATCTCCTCGACCCCGGGCAATTGCGGAGGCCGCCCGGAGACCGTCGCGCCGAATACCACATCGGTCCGCCCGGTTTGCGTCGAAAGCAGCAGTGACCAGGCCAATTGCAGTGCGGTATTGACGGTCGCACCGGCCTCCCGCACCACCGATTCCAATCGCGCGGTGGTGTCGGCGGGCAACTCGACCGATACGGTGCCCGAGCCGATCGGCCCCGGTTCGGCGGGCGCGGGCAGGACCAGGGTGGCGGCGTCGAGATCGCGCAGAACCTCCGTCCAGGTGTCGATTCCGGCACTGTCGTCGGCCGTGAGCCAGGACAGGAATTCGGCGTACGAGTGTGCGGGGCGCTGGGCTTCGGCGAGTTCCGTTGTCCCGGTGAAGTATCCGGTGAGCAGTTCGCGGATCAGCAACGGCATCGACCAGCCGTCGAGAATGAGATGGTGGCTGGTGATGAGCAGGGTCCAGGTGTCGGAGCCGCGCCGGATCAGGGTCAAGCGCATCAGCGGCGGCCGGGTCAGGTCGAAGCGGGTGCGAGCGTCCTCGTCGGCCACCCGGCGTAGCTCGTCCGCGCGGGCGTGATCGCCGGGGATCCGGGTGAGATCCACTTCATGCCAAGCGACTTCGGCATGGCCCAGCACAATCTGCCGCGGTCCGTCCGGGGAATCGACGAAGGCCACCCGCAGGCTGTCATGCCGATCGATCACCGCCTGTGCGGCGGCTCGCAAACGTGCGGCATCGATCGACCCCGCCAGTGCGGCACGGGTTTGAATCAGATAGCGGTCGATGACGACCGGATCGAACTGGGTGTGGAAGTACATGCCCTGTTGAAGCGGCGACAGCGGCCACACATCGACCAGGCTCGGGTACGCCTGCCGCCAGCGCTCCACATCGGAGACCGGTACCAGCGAGAACGGTTCGACCGGCGCGGTCTCGGCTTCCGGCGCCACGCTGGTCGCGACGGCCGCCAACCCCGCCACGGTCTTGTGGTCGAAGACGTCGCGGGCGGTGAAGGCATGTCCGGCCGCGCGGGCCCGCGATACCAGCTGGAGGGCGATGATGCTGTCGCCGCCGATCGCGAAGAAGGAGTCGTCGACGCCGATCCGCTCGCGACCGAGCAATTCCGCGAACAGTTCCGCGAGCTCCTGCTCCACCGGATTGCCCGGTGCCCGGTATGCGGTTGTCTCGTCGGCGAATACCGGTTCGGGCAGCGCCTTGCGGTCGAGCTTGCCGACCGGCGTCAATGGGATGGCATCGACCAGGACGATGGCCGCGGGCACCATGTACGCGGGCAGCTGCTGCGCCAGATAGGCACGCAGATAACCGATTTCGGGGGCCGCGGAGCCGGGAACCACGTAGGAGGCCAGCGCGGGCTTGCCGGCGGGGGTCTGCACGCCGAGGGTGACGGCGTACTCCACGCCGGGCGCACCGGCGAGCACCGCGTCGATCTCCCCCAATTCGATGCGCTGCCCACGGATCTTGATCTGGAAGTCGGACCGGCCCTGATACTCCAGCAGCGGCTCGCCGCCGGTGCTCCACCGCACCAGGTCGCCGGTGCGATACATGCGTTCACCCTGTGCCCCATAGGGATTCGCGACGAACCGTCCGGAGGTCAGGCCGAATTGCCGCAGGTAGCCGCGAGCCAATGCGGGACCGGAAAGATAGAGCTCACCGGTCACTCCCGGCGGCACCGGCTGCAACCAGCTGTCGAGCACCAGCACCGAGAACCCGCGCACCGGTCCACCGAGAGCGATCGGCCGATCCGCGCCCAACCCCGTGAATCCGGTTGCCACGATCGTGGTTTCGTTCGGCCCGTACAGATTGACCAAATGCCGCCCCGGCGACCATTGCGCCACCAGATCCGCGCTCACCGCCTCACCACCCACCGCGAGACTCCGCAGCTCCGGCAGATCGTGCGGATGCATGGTGGCCAGCACCGACGGGGTGATCAGCGCATGGGTCACCCGCTGCTCGCGGATCACGCCTTCCAGCGCCGACCCGCTGTAGGCATCCGACGCCGCGATGACCAGCGTGGCCCCGGCCCCGAAAGCGAACAGCGCCTCCAATATCGACGCGTCGAAGCCGGGCGAGGCCACATGCAGCATCCGGGCGTGCTCGTCCAGCCGCATGGTTTCCCGGTGCTCGGCGATGAAGTTCGCCAGCCCGTGGTGGTTGACCTGCACGGCCTTCGGTTTCCCCGTGGAACCGGAGGTGTAGATCAGGTAGGCGATCTGCTCCAGCTCGATGGGTCCCCCGCGCTCGCGGTCGGTCACCGGCGTCTCGGGCAGCTCCGAACTCTCCCGCACGGTGGCGGGGTCATCGAGCAGCAGCCAGTCGACCAGGCCGGGCAACCGTTCACCGATGGCGCGCACCGTGATTCCGAGCGCCGCTCGCGAATCCGACAGCACGTGCTCGATCCGATCGATCGGATGATCCGGGTCCACCGGCAGGAACGCCGCACCCGTCTTGGCGACCGCCCATAACGCCACCTGCGCTTCGATGGACCGGGTCAGCGCCAGCACCACGAACCGCTCACGCCCGATCCCCCGCCGCAACAACACCCGCGCCAGCCGGTTCGACCGCGCATCCAGCTCCGCATAGGTCAGCGTCTCGTCCCCGAAGACCAGCGCGGTCGCGGACGGATCCGAAGCGGCTCCCGTGGCCAGGATTTCGGGCAGCGTGCACGGCGCGGCCGATGCCCGCCCCCGTGCCGGCACCAGCGCCCGGCGTTCGTCCGCCGAGATCACCGGTATTCGCGACACCACCCCCGCCGCGCCCGCATCCAGGAATCGCCCCAGGAACGCCAGGAACCGCCGATGATGCGCACCCAGTTCGGCTTCGCTGTACAGGTTCGGATTGGCCTGCAAATCCAGGTGTGTGCTCTGCCCGCCGATGCCCGGATACACGTTGACGAACATGTCGTCGATCAGCCCCGAAATGAGCACGTGCAGCCGCCCGACCACCGGGCCGAGGTGAATCCGGTTGTCGAACATCATCAAATTCACGGTCGGCCCGAACGAGGTGGCGATATCCATGGTGTGGCCGAGGTCGCGGAAGATGTCCTCCTGCCGGTACCGCTGCCGCCGCAACGCTCCGGTCAGCTCGCGCTGGGTGGCGGCGATCAGCTGGCCGACCGTCATCCGCGGATCGCGGGCCAGCCGCAGCGGAACCACATTGGCGACCATGCCGCCGGATCGGCGCAGGGCGGCGGTGGTGCGGCCCGATACCGGCAGGCCGAGGGTCTGCTCCGGCGCGTCGCTCATCGCGCCCAGGTAGGCGGCGAAGGCGGCGACCACGATCGGCGCGATACTCGTCGATTCGGCCGCTGCCAGCCGCTCCAGCGATTCGGCTGTGGCGGCCGGTATTTCGCCGGAGACCAGATTGGGTTGCGCGGCCACCCCGCCGGTCCTGCCCGCCAGGGTCACCGGTTCGGCAAGCCCGGCGAGGTGGTCGTGCCAGTACTCCCGGTCCGAGCGCATGCGGGCGGAATCGCGGTAGGCGAGGTCGTCGTCCACGATGTCCCGCAGTGCGGCGGCCCGGGCGGCCGGGATCGGCGTCCCGGAGCTGATGGCGTCGTAGATTTCGCTGGTGCGCTGCATCATGGTCATCGCGCCCGCGCCGTCGATGACGATGTGGTGCATGCGGGAGTACAGGAACCAGGATTCGGCGTCCAAGCGCAGCAGGACGACCCGGATCAGCCGATCGGTGTACAGGTCCAATGGCTGCGCGTATTCGGCGCGCATCCAGGCGCGGGCGGCGGCCTTCGCGTCGCGTCTGCCGCACAGGTCGATCACCTCGACGTCGGTGTCGCGCCCCGGATCGACCACCTGCATCGGCACGCCGCCGGTGTCGATCAATCGCAGCCCGCCGGTACCGAATTCACTTCCCGCTTGCCGGACCGCCCGCGCCAGCACCGCGATATCGACATCACCGGAGAATTCGACATATTGCGCAATGGAAATCGGGGTGGCGCCGGCGACCTGCTGAGCGAACCAGATTCCCCGTTGCGCGGCGGATAGTTCGAATGCTTCGGCGGTTGATACGTTCTCACCCACGGCGGATCGGAGCATGGTTTTCCTGTCTGCGAAATGGGATTTCGATTCCTGCTCCGGGGATCAGCCGGCGTGGCGGTGCATACCCGATTCGGCCGCGGTCAACGGGGCGCCGGAGGTACTCAGATATTCGCGCAGCGCGGCCCGGTCATCGAGTACCAGCCAGCGCACCGAATCGCTCGATCCGGGATGCCGGTCCCGCACGGTCACGCCCGCGGTGGCTGCCGGAGTGAACATCCCATCGCGCACCCGCCACGCCGTCGCACCCAGTTTGACCAGTGCGTATCGCACCGCGACCGCCTCGAATCCGGGCACCGCGGCGATCGCGACGAGACAGCCCGGCCCGACTCCGCGCCGCAACAGCATGCGGGCCAGCCGATTAGACCAGACGTCGAGATCCGAATAGGTCAATCGAAACCCGCCATCGGATGCCACAACGTTATCCGGAACCACCGGAACAACACTCACGCCACCGTCGAAAGTCCTCGTACGCATCGGAATCGATCCTCCTGCTCCGTAGAACGCATTTCTCCCCGTGAGGCAGTGGTTACCGCCGGACGACGCGGCACAAGGCGGGCTGGAAATCACATCCGCGAAATTCATTGCCGCAGAATTCGAATCGAACTACGCAATCACTACATCGGGATTGCCTCCGATTCGCCTAACCACCGTAAACACAACGCAACACGCCCGTAAACCTGCCCGCTTCGCCCGGATGCGGGCTAACACTGGCCAGTGCCTGCCCTGAAGAAGGGCAGCCCCTTTCCGGTGCGGGCCCCAGTCGGCTCGCGGCATGAAAACGGCCCCCACCATCGACATCCGATGGTGAGGGCCGTGGTCGCCCGAACTACGGCAGCAACTGCCAGACGAGATTGCCTGCGCCGCGACCGTTCACGGTCGGATTGCAGTAAAGCGTGCGGCCATCAGCCCCTTTGGTCACGGCGTCGGCATTACCGCACGGCTGACCGGGCTTGACCCCGCCGGGATCGGCGGAAGCGACCACCGAACCGGTGAGCACCGCGGCGACCGCCACCGCGCAAACGATCACTGAATTCCGAACTGAACGCATCTGTCTCCCCCTGGATCTGTTGGCAGCCGCCACATTAGCGCGTCCGCCGATCAACCGTCACCCGCATTTCCGGACCCCGTCGATGAAAGCGTCCCATTCGCCTGGAGAGAGGACCAGGGCCGGGCCGGTCGGGTTCTTCGAATCACGAACGCCGACATGGCCTTCCGGCAGCCAAGCGATCTCGACGCAGTCGCCCTGGCTACCGCTGTAGCTGCTCTTGAACCAAGCGGGTCCGGATAGGTCACTGTTTGTCATGTTCGAACTCCTTCGTCACCCGGCGAATCAGCTCCCGGGACGGATCATCTTCCAGCGCAGCACTTTCGATCGCCGAGGCGAGCTCACTGTAGAGCCGGACCTCGTCGGGCTTCTCCAGATACACATCCTGCGTCGGACCACCCTCGATGTACACGATCGGCGGTTCTGCGACTTCGTCGGCGGCGGCCTGCCCGAACTCCAGGATGGTGAAGGATCCGCGTGGCATCCCCCACGTAAGCCCGGCCGAGAACGGGTGAATGCGCACCGAGACGTTCGGCAGTTTCGAGATCTCGGCGAGGTGGCGCAGTTGCGCGGCCATGACGCGCGGACCGCCGATCACCCGATGCAGCGCCGATTCGTGCAGCAGCACCGTCAGCACGACCGGTCTGGTCTTGCGAGTGACGATGGCCTGCCGCTTCATTCGGTGTTCCACGCGACGATCGATGTCGACGCCGTCGGTGAATCCGGGGTAGGCACCGATGACCGCGCGGGCATAATCAGCGGTTTGCAGCAGACCGGGGACATGCTCGTGGTAGGTGATCAACCGCTGCGCGGCGGCTTCGAGCCCGGTGTACATATTGAACGCTTCGGAATACAGACCACCGTAGGCGTGATACCAGCTTTGCGTCCTCGCGACCTCGGCCAGCTCGATAGCCGCGCGCGTCTCAGCCGTTGCGACGCCGAAGACTTCGCACAGTGCGCGCACATCCTGCTTGCGCACCTTCTGAGTCTGCCCCGCCTCGATCCGCTGCAAGGCCGACGCGGACAGATCCGCCAGCTTCGCGGCGGCGGCAATTGTAAAGCCGTTCGCTTCCCGCCACTCCCGCAGGAACCGGCCGAGTTGCCGTCGCGGCAGGGTCGAACTCAGCGGGACCTCAGCGACGTCTTCGTGCGTGCTGGTCATGTCGTGTTCCCATCAAAATCGAAATCGGGTCGAGCCGGTCACGAAATCGGGTGCAGTTCACGAGGTTTTCGGATTGCTTCATGGCTATTCGGACGAATCTGAATCGGGTAACCGATTCTACTGCAACCGAACACATTTCGGTGCTGTCCTGATATCCATGGCAACGACAGGGAGGTACCGGTGATGAGCGGCGATGACGACAAGATCGAATTCCAGGTCCTCGTAGACGTTCTCGACGCCGTCGAAGCCCGCCTACGCGATCATGAACGCTACGGCTGGCGACTGACCGTGCCCCGCACGCAAATTTATGCCACGGTCCTGCACGCGGTAATCCTCAGCGCCCGCGCCACCCGCATCTTCCCCACCACGCTGGATCGCGCCGAGATCCTCGACGCGATCTTCGACGGCATCGACGCCCCCGAATCCTGCACGGGCCGCCGGCCGATAGACGACGCCATCAGCGGTCACATCATGAACGCGAATTGACTTCCGCCACTCCATGACTCGCCGCGAGATCACCGTCCGCTCGGCAACAATCAGAGGTCAGGCGACGGCGGCGAGGCGGCGCGAATGGGCGAGCAGCGCGAGGGCTCGGCGGTACCCGGTCCAAGGTGGACCGGGCACCAGCTCAGCACCCGCGCCCATCAATCGAATTTCGCTGCACCCCTTCAGAGGGAGCGGGAGATGATCTCCTTCATGATCTCACTGGTGCCGCCGTAGATGCGGTTCACGCGCGAACCGGTGTACATGTTCGCGATCGGGTACTCCATCATGTATCCGTAGCCGCCGAACAGCTGCAAGCACTTGTCGATGACCTTGTCGGAGGTCTCGGCGGCGAACAGTTTGGCCATGGAGGCCGTCGACGGGTCGTTCTTGCCGTCGATGTACTGCTGAATCGCGTAGTCGACAAGGGTTTTGATGGCGAGCGCCTCGGTCTTGCACTCGGCCAGGGTGAAGGCGTTGTGCTGGAATTTGCCGATGGGACGGCCGAAGGCCTCGCGTTCCTTCGAATACCGCAGCGCCTCCAGCACGGCGGCTTCGGCCAGGGCCGAGCACAGGCTGGCGATGATCAACCGCTCGCGGGCCAGCTGCTCCATCAGCTGATAGAAGCCCAGACCCTCCTGCTCGCCGAGCAGGTTCGCGACCGGTACCCGCATATCGGAGAAGAACAGTTCGCGGGTGTCCTGCGCGTGCTGGCCCATCTTCTCCAGCACCCGGCCGCGTTCGAAGCCCGGCAGATCCTCGGTTTCGGCGACAATGAGCGAGACACCGGCCGCGCCCTGGGACGGGTCGGTCTTGGCGACGATCACCAGCAGATCGCAGTGGGTTCCATTGGAGATGAACGTCTTCGAGCCGTTGATGACGTAATGGTCGCCCTCGCGCACGGCGGTGGTGCGCACCGATTGCAGGTCCGATCCGGTGCCGGGTTCGGTCATGGCGATGGCCAGCACCAGCTCACCGCTGATAATGCCCGGCAGCCATTTGGCACGCTGCTCGGCATTGCCGTAACGGTGGACGTAGTGCGACACGATCGGCGAATGCACCGAGAAGCCGAAACCGTTGTCGTGCGCGTAGACCAGTTCCTCCTGCACGACGGCCTGGAGGCCGAAATCGCCGCCCGCGCCACCGAATTCCTCGGGCAGATCCAGGCCGAGCAGCCCCGCGTCACCGGCCTTGTTCCAGAATTCCCGGTCGACCGCGTGCTGTTTGGTCCAGCGTTCGCGATTGGGCGTGATCTCCTTGCGGAAGAATTCGGCGGCGTGCTTGCGCAGCTCGCGATGCTGATCGGTTTCCCAAGTGGGCCGGTAATCAGGGAAAAGTTCGGACATCGTTGTTCTACTTTCCGTTCAGGAGCGAATTCCGTTGAGGGGCAGGTCTTTATCCGCCGCGATCGCCTCGAGTTCGGCAATGGTCCTGCCGGCGAAGGCTGCGCGCAGGCTCTCGTGGCTGCCGTCCGCGCCGAAGACTTCCAGGGTGCGCATGAAGAAGTGCGGTTCGACCGCGCCCAGCGCGACGTGACCGTCCGCGCATTCGTAGATGCCGTAGCCGGGGAACGCGCCGCCGAGGATCGCGTCCTTGCCCATCAGCCGGTAACGGACGGCATCCCCGGCGCGCGCGGCCGCGTCTTCCAGCGCGACCCGATAGGGCTCTCCCCCACCGGTTTCCGCCCGTCGCACCAGCGCGGCCAGCGCCGTGGAGACGGTCCGCTCCGCACCCAGCATGTCGGCGATCGGCACCGTCGGCATCTGCGGCGGGGTCAGCGTGCCGTGTACGGCCTGATAGTTCAGATCATGACCGGGCACCTCGGGATCCGCCGCGTGCCCGACGATTTCGATCAGCGACAGCTTCGGGAACCGGTCCTGCGGTCGCGCGAGCCCGAGCCGGGCGAGCGCGGTCGGGCGCATGGAGGTGATGAGCAGATCGGCATCGGCGAGCAGCTCGTCGAGCTTGCCCCGATCGGCATCCTGCTTCACATCGAGCGTGACGACTTCCTGATGCTCGATCAGCATCCGATACCAGTCCGGTGCCGCGGCCGCGAGCGGATCCCCGGCCGGCGGCTCCACCTTCACCACGCTCGCACCCAGTTCGGCCAGCCGCGCCGCGGCCAGCGGACCGGGCAGATTCACCGCCAGCGAGACGACCCGGACTCCAGTGAGGGGTAGCAACGTCGCGACCTCCGATCAACAGACAATACGTGCGTATCGTACACGTGTCGCGAACAACGCAAAGTGGCCGAAAGAACTGCATGTAGGACCGCTCGCACAGCCCTCATCCGATGTCGACGACGCGGGCCCAGACGGGCGGGGCATCGGGGACGTAGTCGGGGTTGTGTTCGCTGTAGGAGTTGCCACGCCGGAACAGGCCCACCACCGTCCGGCACGATGGTTTGGCGGCCGGCCAGGGGGTTTGGCCGTCGGTCAGCACGACGACGGCGTCCGGGCGAGGCTGGGCGCGCAGGGCCTTGGCGAAGCCCGCGCGCAGATCGGTGCCGCCGCCACCCATCAGCGGTATGCCTTCGGCCTCGCACAGCGGGTGCGCGATGCGGGCGGCGGCATCGCAGGACAGCACCGTGACCAGGTCGCGGCGGCCGCCGATCGCACGGGAGATGGCGGTGACTTCCAGTAGGGCGCTGCCCAATTCGGTATCGCTGACCGAGCCGGAGGTATCGATGATGACGGTGACCCGGGGCGGGGTGCGGCGCAGGCTCGGCAGCACTACGCCGGGCAGGCTGACCGAGCGGCGGGCCGGGCGGCCGTAGGTGTAGTCCTCGCCCGCGCCGGGGGCCGAGACGGCGGCGCGCAGTGCCGCGCCGAGCAGGTCGCGCCAGGGCTGCGTGGGGTGGAAGACCTCCTCGGCCCAGCGCCGCCAGGCTTCGGGAGTGTTGCCGGGGCGGCCGATGATGCCCTGCGCCACCCGGAATCGGACCGCGTCGCGTTGCTGTTCGCTGAGACCGTCCGCGCCGTCGGGGCCGAGCTCCCAGTCGCGTTCGCGGCCGTCCGCACCGCTGCCGCAGTCGAGCCAGGCCATCGCGGGGGTGTATGCGCTGGACTGGAATTCGCGCAGGTACTCCTCCATGAGCAGGCCCTCGGGCAGGTCGATGTCGGTGGGCATGATCGCGCCTTCGGGGCGGACCAGGCCATCGCCGTAGATGTCGTCGTTGATCTCGAAGTCGGCGGCGATATTGCGGCGCAGGGCCTCCGCCGGGCCGGTCAGTTCGTGCTCACGGGCGAAACGTTCACCGCGGCTGTGATGGTCACGCAGCAGGTGAGAGACCTCGTGCACGAGCACGCCCGCCAATTCCTCGACGGGCATGCGATCCACGAAGGCCGGTGAGACGTAGCAGCGCCAATGCTTGTCCACGCTCATGGTCGGGACGCGCCGGGATTCGACGATGTTCAGCGCGAACAGCGCGGTCGCCAGATACGGGCGGACCCGGACCGCATACAGGCGGGCGGCGAAGAGTTTGCCGAGATCCAGTGCGGCGGGGGCGTTCACGCTCATCGGGCCGCCTGTACGAGGTCGGCGGCGCGATCGGCGCGCTGGGATACCGACACCACCCCGGCCAGCCGGTCGATCGCGGCCGGAACGGACCAATTGCCCTGGCGCAGGGTGGCGAGCGTGGTCGCGGGGACCACGACCAGGTCCGGGGCGCCGGTTTCGGCCGCGCGCACCAGCAGCGTCCAGGCCGCATCCCAGCGCGCCTGGTCCGGGCGCTTGCGGACCGCCGCCACCACCCCGTCGAGGACGGCTTGCCGCAGATCGCCGCGCTCGGGCAGGACGGCGGAATCCGGGTCCGCCAGCAGCACTTCGGGATCCGGCAGGTCCATCCGGTCCAGGCTGGTCAGCAGTTCGAAACCCGGGCCGTCGCCCACCGTGCCGCGGATCAGCAGCGACAGCACGTCCCGCGAAGAGCCGGCCGCGGTGGCGAAGGCGATCAGCCGCAACGCCATATCCCAGCTGCGCGGTGAGGCCCAGGCCCCGCCGCGCCGGGTTTCGGTGGAGGGCAGCTGGTGTACCAGCTTGGGGCGGGCCGCGAGCAGCACACATACGGCGCGGCGGGCGAAAGCCACTGCCTCCGTGAGCTTTTCCGGATCCAACCGCGGCAGGGTGGCGCGCGGCCACACTCCGCCCAGGCCGCGCACGACCACGTCGTGATCGTGGGTCCAGTACAGGTGCACGAATCGGTTGGCCAGCGGCGGGCTCAGTTCCCAGCCGTCCGCGGCCGAGGAGCGCGGGTTGGCGGCGGCCACGATGCGCACGCCGGGTGGGAGTTTCAGCGCGCCGATCCGGCGTTCCAGCACCAGGCGCAGCAGTGCGGCCTGCACGGCGGGCGGGGCGGTGGAGAGCTCGTCGAGGAACAGCAGGCCCCGGCCGGCGCGGACCAGCCGGACCGCCCAATCCGGCGGGGCCATCGGGACGCCCTGTTCGGCGGGATCGTCGCCGATGATGGGCAGGCCCGAAAAGTCGGACGGCTCATGGACGCTCGCGATCACCGTGGTCAACGGCAGGTCCAAGGTCTCGGCCAGCTGGGTCAGCGCGGCGGTCTTGCCGATACCCGGTTCACCCCACAGCAGCACCGGCAGGTCGGCGGCCACGGCCAGGGTGAGCGCCTCGAGTTGATTGTCCGCGCGGGGCTCGGTGGTCGTCTCGCCCAGCAGCGCCAGCAGATCACCGGCGATGTCGAGCTGGGTGGTATCGGGGGCGTGGATGTGGGCATTGGTGTCGATAGACATGTGTGAATCACCTTGTGGGTCAGTAGAAGTGACGAAGTACGCGAATGGCGTTGCAGGTGTGACAGCGGGCGACCGCGAGGTCAGACAGTCGCGTTGCGCGGGTGGCCGCGGCGACTGCGCGGACGCGGACGGCTGGGACCGCCGTGCAAGGGACGAGCCAATACGGCTCGATACAGCCCGTAGATGATTCGCTGGTGCGCGCAGGCGTCCAGTTCATCCCGCAGCGCGCCGTCCCGCAGGTGCGCCCCGGGTCCGAGGAGACCTTCGATGATGGCGAGCGCGCCCGCCGTATCACCGTGGTGCAGGCGTTCCCGAACACCGTTGAGACACTCGGGGTTCCGGTGCGCCTGGTCGATGACCCGCAAGCAGGGCAGCATCGGGGTGCGGGTCAGCGCGACCAGCAGTTCCTCGCGCCGTATCTCGTCCGGGTCGTGGTCCAGCGCGGTCAGCACACCGTCGACCAGCCCGATGCGGTGCTGTTCTCCGCGACAGGCTACGAGGGGTCGCCGCGCCGAATCGACTCGCGCCCGGGCTGTTTCATCCGGTGTGTAGTCCGGCGCCAGCGCCGAGGCGACCAGCGGATGCAGCCGGTCGGCCGAGATCATGCCGCTCCGAAGCAGTTTCGAATCGGGCGGCTCCCAGATCGCGGCATCGGGCAGGACCGGCAGGGCGGAGATGCCGCCCGCCGGGTGATCTCCTACCAGCCGCACCGTGGGCGGGCCGTCGTCCTCGACCAGTTCGAGCACGGTCCGTTGCCGGGCACCCGTCCGCAAAAGGAAGGTATTCGCCTGCCGCCCTTCGGCATCGAGCAGAATGCGCGCTTCGGCCGCCCAGCGCGCGGCGGGTTCCCGGGCACCGCCGCGCCCGCGAAGCTCACCGGCCCGGCGCGCATCCCACAGGTGTCGATGCAGATCCAGCCGGAACCGCCGATCGGGCCGGGGATGCGGATGCAGGCTGTTCGCGGGACCGGATCCGTCCCATAGCGCGAGTTCGATCCGCTGGCCCGCGTCCGCCCAGACGGGAGCGGTGCGAGCCACCAGATGGACGGAACCGGCTCTGCCGCAGTCGTTTCCGATCTTTTCGGCGGCGTATCGAGCCAGCGCGATGGTCAATCCGGGCCGCAACAGCCCGTCCGGAGCGATCCGCGGCAGATGCCACCGCAACAGATCCGGAGCCAAATGCCGGAGATCGCCCCGCACCCGATTTCCGAGCTCGCGCCCGTAAACCCGTGCCAGCCAACGTAAGTCGATATCGACATCGAACCCCGCGGCGGCGCAGGCCCCCGCCCAATCCCCGGCCTGACGCCGGGCGGTCGCGATCTCGATCATGGATGGCGGCACCGCGAATTCACGCACGCGCGGCCAGAAGGAATGGCGGGAAGTGTCCTCGTTCGTGATCTCGGTGAGCATCAGCACTCACCTGAGTTGAACGGGACCCCCAATCTGCGATCAGAAGAAGTCGTCATCGCGTAGATCATATAGTCCCGCGCCGCTCCCGGCCACCCGGGGCCCGGGAACCGGCTGCCGCCCAGTCGGTCCGCGCTCTCCGCAGCTGCCGTTCGGCGATGCGCTCTACCAGCAAGGGAATGAATTCCCGCACCCGGTGGGTGTCGAACTCGCGATGAATTCCGCGCACTTCCTCGCCGACCACGCGCGGGGCGAGGTGAGGGAATTTATCGGTCAACCGGGCCACGAGCTCGCTGATCTGCCGCTCCTCTTCGGGCGCCGTCATGCTCTGGTCTCGCCTCCATGTGCATACCGTCGAAGCCGGCCCCGTTCCTTCGACGGGTGCACGGCGGAATGGACAACGGCCCGTTGATATTTCAACTTCGGACCGTGTTCAAAGTGTCATATCGACAAACGAACTTTACCCGTCCGAATCCGTTTCTGGCACAACAAGTCCGAACGAAGGCACAGCAAGTCCTCGACACTGCGAATGCAAACAACAGATGAAACCCCAACTGCAAACACATTCGGTGGCGACCCGACGCGCCACGCCGGGCCGGCCTTCGGTGAACTTGGCGTGTTTGCCAGGTGTTGACGCCTTCCGCCCTGTCCGAAAACAGACCGTTCGCACGAGACTGGGTCTCAGCCCGTGCCGCGCACGATGGCCGTACCGTCCCGACGTCTGATTGGAGATGCTGTGCAGAACTCCCGCGAAGCCGCTATCGCGTACGTGATCTCGGCATTGGAGTCCAAGGGCACAGCGACCCGCGACGACTTCGACGTACCGAGCATCGTCGCCACGGCCCGAGCGATCGGCGGCAGCTGGGACCTGGCCGGTATGCGCCGGTCACTGTTCTGGAATATCGCCGCCAGCAACCTGAAGGTCTAGCGCCGAACTCCGATGCACCTGCGCGGCAACAGCCCAGCGCAACGACGCCCGCCGCACCGAGGTGGCATCGGCATACCCGAGCAGATGAGCCTGCCGGTTGCGCCCCAACGGCCCCGCGGCCGCCGCCGTCGCCAGCCGGGCATGCCGCGCCCGATCCAGCTCCTGCCGCCACGTGGTCCCCGCCTCCGCCAGCCGGCGCTGCAAGGTCCGAGGACTGGTGGCCAGCCGCCGCGCCACCGAATCCAGTGACGCCTCACCATGTTCCAGCAGTTCGGCAATGGTCACCGCCACCCGCTCCGGCCACGCGGTCGGCAACGGCGGAGGCGGCGGCAGCGCCTCGGCCAGCGGCCGCAACACCGCCGCCAGCACCGGATCAGCGGTGGTGAGCGGCAAATCCATATCCCCGGCCGGAAAAGTCATCGCGTCCAGCTCGGCCCCGAATTCGATAGTGGCGTCACCGAACACGTCACGGAACGCGTCGAGCCGCCTCGGCGCGCGTTGCCGCAACGACACCACCGTCGGATTCAACGGCGCGTCCACCACCCGCCGCGCCCTGGTCAGCACCGCGGTCAACCCCCATAGCTGAGTGAGGTCCCGCGCCGCCCCCTCCCCATCGATCATGTCCAGCCGCAGCGTCGTCCCATCGACCAGATCGAACCGATGATTGGTGGTGACCACCGACACGTAAGGCCCACAGGTCGCCAGCCCCGCCCCCACTGTCGGCGCACTCGTGAACAAATAGTCATACAGCCGAGTCGCTTTCAACTCGTACCGGCTCGCCACCCGCAACGCCACGTCCGGATCATCCAGCCACCGCGCCCCCAACTCCCACAACCGCCCGAAGCTCTCGCTCGGCACATGAACCCCATCGCCGCTCAGCGCCCACTCCGGCACCCCGCACTCGCGAATCAGTCGCTTCCGGTCCAGCCCCGCCTTTTCCAATTGGCGCAGCACGAAGCGGTGCAACATCGTCTGATCGGTCCCCATCGCACCTCCACACCTAGTGCCGCACCCGATGGTGCGAAATGCTATATCGCATATCCCGATCCGGACTCCGCAATTCGAGAGTAGCGGGTACCCGCGCGTACACCGGAACGGCGAAACCGTCGTGCGAGCCGCTCAGGCCAGCGCGAGGAACAACTTTTCCAGCTTCTTGGTGTCGACGCTGTCGGGTCCGCCGGTAGCGAGGCATTGCTGGAGTCCGGTGGTAACCAACGCGAAACCGCTGCGGCTCAAGGCTTTGTTGACCGCGGCCAGCTGGGTGAGCACGTCCTCGCATTCCGCGCCCTCCTCCATCATGCGAATCACACCGGCCAGGTGGCCGTGCGCGCGCTTCATCCGGGTGATCACGAGCTTCATCTCATCGGATTCCAGTCGCATCGGCGTCCTCCTGTTCACGGCGGCCGGATGCGGCCGCTCACACTCGATCATATCCCCCCGGGGGGATGCTAACCTCGGTGGTACATCCCCCCGGGGGGATGCGAACGGCGGACCGGAGCCCTCCTCCGGGGAACAGACGGAAGGAAACCGATGACATCGACCACCGAGCAGGTGCACACTTCCCGGCACGGCACCGAAGTGCTCCGTGAACTCGCACCGCAGCACCGCGAACTGCGCCGCGCCATCCCCGAGGTCTACAAGGGCTTCGGCGAACTGAGCAAGGCCGCCTTCGCCCCTGGCGCGCTCGATCGCAAGACCAAGGAACTCATCGCCTTCGCCATCGGCGTGGTCGAGGGCTGCGACGGCTGCATCGCCTCACACGGCCAAGCCGCCGCCCGCGCCGGAGCCACCCTCGCGGAAGCGGCCGAGGCCATCGGCGTCACCTTCCTCATGCACGGTGGCCCCGCCACCATCCACGGCGCTCGCGCCTACGAAGCGTTCTGCGAATTCGCCGACGCCGTCGACAACGGCCAAGACCCGGCCTGATCCGGAAAGGAATCCCACCATGTGCAATCCCGTGCGCTGCAAGACCTGCGGAAAAACCACCTGGTCCGGATGTGGTCAGCACATCGACCAGGTCAAAGCCGCGACCCCGGCCGGGCAATGGTGCCCGGGACATCAGGACCGCGGCGAGAACGGTTGGCTGCGACGCGTTCTGGGTCGGTAGCGTCCTCCGGTCCATCGACCGCGTCGAGATCGGTCACCGCGCGCATGCCCTGGGCGATGCAGTCGGTCAGTTGCGCCGGATCGGGGATCGCGCCGGTATCGGAATTGATTCCGATGCAACAGGTGTCGACATGTGAGATCAGGGTGATGTTGAAGGCGGTGCCGGTGGTGGGGCCGAAGGGGTAGATGCGCTCGACCTTCGCACCCGCGAAGTACAGGTGCACCGGGGAACCCGGAACGTCCGAGGCGACGAAGTCGACGTGTTTGAACATGTCGGTGAGCAGACCCGCGGGCAACCGGTTGAAGGTCGCCGCGACGGCATGCGAGTACGGGAGCGCCGGTTCCCGTTTCCAGCCTTCGATGGTGTGGTCGAGTGCGCGCATGAGGTCCAACGCGCCCGTTGTGTCGGCCGGAACCGCGAAGCGCGCCAGCGTGATCCGGTTGCCGCCGATGGGATCGGTAGCCCTGCGCAGGCTGATCGGCATTGCCACACGCAGCTGATCGACCTTCGCCCCGTGCCGATCGTGATAGGCGCGCAGTCCGATCAGTGTCGCGGCCAGGAAAGCGTCGTTGACCGTGCAGCCCACGCGATGCGCGCTGCGCCGCAGGTCCGCCAACGGCACCTCGAGCAAGGTCAGCTCCCGGCCCAAGCTGCGCCGGGTCATCAGCGGAGACAGGGTGGTGGTGACGGGGTGGGCGAGGCGGAACAGGGAACCCGCTAGCGCCACACCCTCTTTGACCAATCCGATCGGATCGGTTACCGTCCGCCGGGCCAACGGCAGCGCGGTGGCCATGCCGCCACGCACCAAATCCGTTCCGGCACTCCAGTTCCAGGCCAGAATATCGCCGACCATCCCCCGCTCGCCGCCGTCGGCCCCCTGCGGGACCTGCGCGCGTTCGGTTCCGGCGCGGTCGAAATCGAGTATCTCCCCGGCGATCTGGATACCGCCTATGCCGTCGGTGAGACTGTGATGAACCTTCAGGACGAGCGCGCTCTTGCCACCCTCGAGACCGCTCAGCACGGTGAACCGCCACAGCGGCCGGGCCGGGTCGAAGGCGGCCATCGCCTCGGTGCGCGCGAACTCCAGCACCGACTCCAGCCGCGCAGGCGCCGCGGGTTCGAAATGCCTTACATGCCAAGCCAAGTCGAAATCCGGGTCCCGGATCCAGCGCGGCGGCGCCAGCCCCAGCGGCACCGGCGCCAGCCGATGCCGGAAGCGCGGCACGGCGAGCGTCCCGCGATCGATCATGCGCAGCAGGCGATCCCAGTCCGGTTCGGTGTCCAGCAGCAGCACCGAAACGATCGTGGACCGCAGGTTCGGATCCTGCTCCATGCTCCAGGTGAAAAGGTCCGACTGTGTCATATGGGAGTCGAGTGATGCCATTGCCCGTACCGTCCGTCGTCGCCGCCCGCACCAGGCCGCACCTCACTGTGACCCCATCGACCCCTTGATCGGCAGGGCAGAAGGTCACCGGCCGGATGCCGACCTCACCCGAGTTCCCTTCGGCCCCAAACGAACCGAGACCATCGCGGCGTCCGGAGTGACCATCGGCCCTACGAACCGACCGCTTCGCCGGGCGATGCTGTTGCACGTTGCCGATCCGATCGGCAGCCGTTCGAGTACATCGATTCCAGGAGCCAGATCATGACATCGACCACCCAGCAGCCGGCCGCGGACACCCAGGCCCCCGAGCGGCTCTCCGACGAGGTCCTGGTCTCGGCCAAGGCGGGGCAGCACGCCGCCGGCGCGGCCGTGCACAAGTTCATCGATACCGTCGACGCGGCGATCCGGGAGCGCCGGGAAGCGATCCGCGAGGACTCGGCGCTGCACGAGCTGCGCAGAACCATCGTGGAGGCCGGATTGGAATTGTCCGACAAGCTCATTACCGCGCAGTTCGAGTTCCTGCGCAGCGTCGTCCAGGGCGCGACCGAGGCCCTGGACAAGGCCGACGCCCAGAAGCAGAAGTGAACCGCCCCGCCTGAGCGAAGCGGATCAGCGCGAACTGTAGGTGAGACAGCGGGCCGCGTGCTCCCCCGTACCCGGGCCGACGCGAATACCACCGGCCGCGCACTCGAGCCCCTGGTTGTGCGCGCAATCGACGCGCTGACAAGCGCCGACCATGCTGGTGACGGTATCCAGGCCACCCTTCGTCGACAACGCGATGAAGGTTCCGCAGTCGGCCCCGCCGTCATGGTCGGCGACATTGATCGCGTAGGCGTGGCAACCATCGTGGTTATAGGAGCAATTGCTGACCGTGCACTCGCTGACGTGCGGCATTTCCATCGTGGTCATGTATGCCTCCGAACGTCTCGGTAGTCATTTGCATGCACACCCAGGGTAGACCGATAGAAACGGGCCGGTCGGTATATGGCCCTGTTCGGCCGAATGCGAAACGGCCGGTCCATCACTGATGGACCGGCCGTTCGAGTGGTTCTAGCTGGGTTCGAACCAGCGACCCCTCGCGTGTGAGGCGAGTGCTCTCCCGCTGAGCTATAGAACCATAGCTCGCCACCTGAGTGGCTGTTCGGGGCGGTTTTTGTGCCGCTCGAACGAGAAAGAACATTACACATAGCGGGGACCGCACGCCAAATCGCGTGGACACGGGGATGAAAGGCGGGTGTGAGCGGGGTGAAGGGCGGGGGTGGCGGCGTGTCAGGAATCGGTGCGGCGGACGCGGGCCAGCCAGGCCGATTCGTCGGTGGGCGTGCCTTCGGGGCGGCCCATAGGATCGGTGAAATCGGCGGGGATGCGGGCGCGGCAGCGGGTGGGGCGCAGGTCCTCGAGCAGCCAGCCGGTACCGAAAGCGTCTTCGATGGCGGCGCGCGGGATGCGCGGGCCGAAGCCCGGTTCGGCATCGGAGAAAGCCAGGATGTAGATGCGCCCACCGAGGGCACAGGCGGTGCGCAAGTTGCGGACGTAGCCGGCGACATCACCGTGGGTGGAGGCGAAGACGTGGAAGAGGCCGACATCGATGATGGTGTCGAAGCTCAGGCCGGGATCCAGGTTCAGGGCGTCGGCGACCTCGAAGCGGGCGGTGACGCCATGCCGTTCGGCGTTCTCGCGAGCCTGGCGGATCGCGCTGGGCGAGACATCCAGCCCGCACACCTCGTAACCGCGTTCGGCCAGAAAGATGGCGTGTTCGCCGGTGCCGCAACCGATATCGAGCACGGTGCCGCGAACCCAGCCCGCCGCCTCGAGCTCGACGACGGCCGGTTGCGGTTCGCCGATCACCCACGGCGCGGTGCCGTCGTCATAGGCGCTGTCCCAGAATTCCGTGGGTCGGGTCATCCCTCCAGTGTCCGGCTTCGCGCCCGGTTCGGGGCGTTCTCGCGGCATCTCGCCACCCGTTCATCGCCCCGTCACGGAATCACACCCCTGTAGTTCACATTTACCCCCATTAACCAGGCGATTTGTTGTCTGCGCAGATAGTCGGCTAATGTTCTCTCTCGTCAGCCGGACAGCCGCCAAGGCGCCGGGGACGAAATGCGGATGTAGCGCAGCTGGTAGCGCATCACCTTGCCAAGGTGAGGGTCGCGGGTTCGAATCCCGTCATCCGCTCGAAGGCCAACCGGCCTTGGTTGGCGGTGTGGCCGAGTGGTGAGGCAACGGCCTGCAAAGCCGTGCACACGGGTTCGATTCCCGTCGCCGCCTCTTGCTTGCAAGAGGAAAGACTCGCGCGATTAGCTCAGCGGGAGAGCGCTTCCCTGACACGGAAGAGGTCACTGGTTCAATCCCAGTATCGCGCACCAGTCAGTGAAAAGGCCCGGCGAAAGCCGGGCCTTTTCGCGTTGGTACAGCCGGATATTCGCGGTGTCACCGGTCCGGGCTCGATGTGTTGTACTGGCGGAGTGATCGAATCCGGCAGGCCGCCCGGCGTTGTGGACGCGGTGGTCGAACAGTCGTTGCTCGGCGGTCCGCGGCGGTACACGCGGGCACAGGTGGCCGAGCTTTCCGGGGTGCCGGTCGATCGGGCGCGGAAGCTGTGGGTGGCGTTGGGGTTCCCGGCCACGGCCAGCGATGACGAACCGGCGTTCACCGATGCCGATGTCGAGGCGGTGCGCGCGTTCACCACGATGGATTCGGTGGCGGGCGCCAGCGAGCAGAGCCAGATCGCGGCCGCTCGCACGCTCGGGCAGGCGATGGCGCGCTTGGCCGAATGGCAGGCGGATCTGATCGGCCGGGAGATCGGCGAGCGGGCGGGCGGGCAGGCGGCGGAGGTCACCACCCGGACCATCGAGGTGCTCACCGAATTGCAGGAGTACGCCTGGCGACGGCATTTGGCGGCCGCGCTCAGCCGTTCGATCGAATCCGACGGCACCACAAGGCAATTGCTGGTCGGGTTCGCGGATATGGTGGGCTACACCCGGCTTTCACGCCATCTCGACCTGGGCGAGCTGACCGATCTGCTCGACAGCTTCGAAGACGCCACCACCGAGGCGATAACCGCCAACGGCGGCTGGGTGATCAAGAATGTCGGTGACGAAGTGATGTTCGCCGCCGAGACCGCCGCGGACGGCGCCCGCATCGCGCTGGCCCTGCACACCGCGATCGAGCGTGCGGCGCAAGCCATTCCGGATATGCCGCAGCTGCGGATCGGCCTGGCATACGGTCCGGTGCTGACCCGATTCGGCGACCTGTTCGGCACCGTGGTCAATGTCGCCGCCCGCCTGACCGGTGTGGCGCGGCCGGGCACGGTACTGCTGGACGACGGCGCGGCCGCGGCCCTGGGTGACGACCACGATTTCTCCATTCGCCATCTGCGCAGTGTGCGAGTCAAAGGCATCTCGCGATTGCGGTCCCACGTGCTGCGCGAACCGAAACGCAAGTAACGCCCGCCGGGACCGCCGGATGCGACACTGTGGGCATGACGGGTCAGGTTCGCGGGAACATCCCCAACGGTCGATACGCCGCGCCGCAGCCACCGAAGCGGCGCGGCATCATGCGCTTCGGACTCTGGCCGCTGATCCTGGCGGCGGTCGTGATCACGGTGCTGCCGCTGCTCGTGCTCGCATTGCTCATGTTCGTACGCCCCTCCGGCTCCCCCGCGCCCGCCGCACCGCCGGCCCGAGTCGTCGGTCCCACCGCCGAACCGGTCCAGACCACCCCCGTCAAACCGTGCTATCCGTTCCAAACCGACTGCGTACCGGGCTGATCCGGCGATTGCCGTCGCGACGATGACGGTCGTGGATTAGCTTGGGGCATGGGGCTTTCCGCTGCTGAAGTGTTCGACGCATTAGGTAGGGACTACGAGAAGGCGTTCGCCGGGCTGAGCGCACAGCGCGAGGAGATCGACTGGCTGCTCACCCGATTGCCCGGCGGGGCGCGGGTACTGGATGTCGGGTGCGGGACGGGACGGCCGGTGGCCGAGCTGCTCGCGACGGCCGGGCATCAGGTCACCGGATGCGATGTGTCGGCGCGCATGCTCGACATCGCCCGCGAGCAGGTGCCGTCCGCCCGGTTCGAGTCGGCGGATCTGCGGACGCTGAACTATCCGCCGGGCAGCTGGGACGCGGTGGTGGCGTTCTTCCCGCTGTTACAGATGAGCCGCGCCGAAATCGCCTCCGCCCTGGTTAAATTCGCGGATTGGCTGGCCCCGGGCGGGTACCTGCTGCTGGCGACCGTGCCCGCCGATATCGAGGGTATGGACATCATCTTCATGGGGCAGCCGGTCACGGTCAGCAGCTATCCGCGGGAGGAGTTCCAGCGGCGGCTCACCGAAGCCGGTCTGGAAATCGTGCGCGACCGCATAGTCGAGTTCCTGCCCGACTACCCGGACGCGATTCCGGAACGGGATCTGTTCATCGCCGCCCGCAAGCCGCGACGCTGAAAGTCACGCCATGCGAGTGCGGTTGATATTGGTGGCGATACTGGCCGCACTCACCGCATGCAGTGGGAGTCCGAGCGAGGACCCCGATCCCGGCTGGGTTGCTCTGCCCGCTCCGGCCACAGGCGCACGGGTTCTCTCGATCACGCCGACCGCGGACGGGTTACTGCTGCTCGGATCGGTTCCGAGTCCCGACGGCCGCTCCCCCGCCGCCTGGACCACCACCGACGGTCAGCACTGGAACACCCTGACAATGACCCCGCACAGCGGCTACGCCTTTGTCGCAGAATTGATTTCCGGCGCAATCGGTGACCGGGTGATCGCCTTGGGCCAGGCGTTCGGCGGCTCGCACTTCAATCCCCGCATGACGATATGGTCGGGCACCACCTCAGGTCTCGAGGAGTTCCCGCAAAGCTTCGAACAGTTCGGCGGCCCACACGCAATCGGAGTCAGCGGAGCGGCATCGTCAGCCGGAACAGACCTACTGGTCGGCGCCTGGGATGCCACCAGCGGCCGCTACGGGGCGACGATCTGGCTCTCCACCGACGGAGCGAACTGGACTCGGCAAGCGGATGATCCAGCTCTGTCGGCCGGCGCCGGCGAGGTGACAGGGGCCTCCGGAGTAACAGCCGGCCCGAACGGCTTCGTGATCGCAGGCAACTCCATCCAAGGCGTGGACTACCACCCACTTCAATGGACCTCCCCCGACGGCCACACCTGGCAACGAATCCCCCTGTCCGGTACCGGCGTTGCCAGCCGGGTGGCCTGCGACCGGACCGCGTGCGTGACGGTAGGGCGCACGGTCGGCACCCGCCCCCAACTGCGCTGCTGGCCCACACCATCGACATCCCACTCCGGCCCGGACGGCGCCGCCCTCGACATCGACCAAGCCCTCCTCCGCCCCACCGAACTCCTCATCAGCACCCGCATCGACAACACATCCCACCTACTCACCGCCAACCGCGACTGCACCCACATCCGCAACGTCCCACTCCCCACCACAGCCCCGAAGGCATTCCTCGGCTCCCTCCCCGACCGCCTCCTGCTAGCCACCACCGACCCCGACGGCGACAGCCGAATCTGGTTGCGCACCGACGACAACTGATGTGCCCAAACCGCAAAAGCTCATGCCGGGCCTTCGAAATCCAGTGCCGGAGCTCGGCCCGGTTCGTCGTCCGCACAGTTTGTCGGACCCCCCGCCTAGACTCGAAAGTTTGTTCGACTCGAGGTATCGTTCCGGGCCATGCCGGAGTTGTCTCGCCTCGAATGGGCTCGTATGAATCTCGATCAGGTGCGCAGGCAGCTGCTTGATGCAGCGGCTTGGGGGAAGTACATCACTCCGGAGCAGTTGGAGCATGCGGCCGGGAAGATCGCGGAGGGGATGCGGATCTATGCGGAGGAGACTTCGGGCGGCGGGCCGGATCCGGGTGGGCGATGCGGGCGGCCAACGCTACGACGGCCATAGCCTGAATTGTGGTGCTGGGGACCGGGATCCGTACCGCCGATACGACGAAGGCCCGGTCTGGGACCGGGCCTTCGACAGGTGCGACGAGGTCAGATGTTGACGCCGTAGTCGCGGGCGATGCCGGCCAGGCCGGAGGCATAGCCCTGGCCGATGGCGCGGAACTTCCACTCGGCGCCGTTGCGGTACAGCTCGCCGAAGACCATGGCGGTCTCGGTGGAGGCATCCTCGGTGAGGTCGTAGCGGGCCAGTTCGGCGCCCGTGTTGCGGTCGACGACGCGGATGTAGGCGTTGCGGACCTGGCCGAAGGACTGCTGGCGGGCCTGCGCGTCGTGGATGGAGACCGGGAAGAAGATGTTGGTGATGGTGGCGGGGGTGCCCGCGAGGTCGACGTTGATGGTCTCGTCGTCGCCTTCACCTTCACCGGTCAGGTTGTCGCCGGTGTGCTCGATGGAGCCTTCGGGCGAACGCAGGTTGTTGTAGAAGACGAAGTGCTGGTCGGACAGCACGCGCTGGTCGGCGCCGGTGGCCAGCGCGCTGGCATCGAGGTCGAAGTCGGCGCCGGTGGTGGAGCGCACATCCCAGCCCAAACCGACGCTGACGGCGGTCAGATTCGGGGCTTGCTTCGACAGTGAGACATTCCCGCCCTTGGCCAGACTGACGCTCATCGAGTTTCCTTTCGTACCTGTGGTTCGCGGATCTCAGGTTCCGGGCCGCCGGGGTTCCGGCGACCGGTGCCGTTCTCGACCATAGTCGTTTCGGGCGTGGCGGTTCGGGTGCCGAGGAATCGGATTCGAAGGTTCGGCACGATCAGCCGTTGGTCACGAACCGGCCCAGTTGGGGGCGCGCTTCACCCGGATGTTTGGCTTGGAAGCCCTCCCCGATCGCCTGTAGCTTCCAATCTCCGCCCGCGCGAAAGACTTTCGCCATCGCGAGTGCGGTGAACGGCATGCCGCCGGTGAGGGCGTACCTGGCCAGTTCCGCACCGGTGGTGTCGTCGACCAGGCGGCAGTAGGCGTTGCTGACGCGTTCGAAAGTCTGGCCCTGATACGAGGTGACGATGAACAGCAGCGTGGTGACGTGCGCGGGGATACGGGTGAGGTCGACCAGGATGACCTCGTCGTCGCCCTCGCCCGCGCCGGTGAGGTTGTCGCCCTGATGACGGATCGAGCCGTCTTTGGAGGTGAGCTGGCCGTAGTACGCGACATCGGTGAGCTGGGGGCCGGCGAACATGGCCACCCAGGCGTCGAGGTCGATGTCGATGGCGCGGCTGCCGAACAGACCGGATTTCTTCACCGGATCCCAGCCCAGGCCCATGCGGATGTAGGTGAGGGCGACGCCGCCTTCCTTGCGGAGGGTGACGCGCTGGCCTTTGGACAGGTTGACCGGGCGGCCTTTGGCCAGACCGACTTCCTGGGTCGGCTGCGGATTCGGCGGCGGGGGTGGGGAATACGACGGCGGCAGCGGGGCTGTCGGCGGCGAGAACGACGGGGTGGTCGGCGGGTATGACTGGGTCGGCGGCGGATAGGGCGGGGACGCGGGCGGCGGCGAGTACGCCGGAGTCGCGGGCGGCTGCGGCGAGTACGCCGGGCTCATCGGCGGCGGCATCGCGGGCGCGGGCGGCGGATAGTTCGAGGGCGCTTGATAAGTGGGAGCGGGAGAAGGCGCGGGTTGCGGTGCCGAGCGCGGCGATTCCTCGACGCTGACGCCGTGATCGGTGACCAGCGCGGCGAATCCGCCCGCGTACCCCTGCCCGACGGCGCGCACCTTCCACGCACCGCCGCGCCGGTACAGCTCCAGTGCGATGACAATGGATTCGGTCTGCAATCCATCGATCCGGTACTCGTACAACCGGTTTCCGGACCCGTCGGACACGGTCGCGACCGGCGCGGGTATCCGTCCGAAGTTGGCACGCGGGTCGTCGAGGGTGATGACCGCGCGAATCTGGTCGATATCCGCGGGCACCTGCGCCAGCGAGACCGCCAGCGCCGCAGGCTGCCCCGCCCCGGACGGCTGCAACCGCACGCCCGGCCCGGACGGCTGGTTGAAGAACACGAAGTCGGCGTCGGAGCGCACCTTCCCGCGCTCGGTGACCAGCAAGGCCGATAGATCAGCGGGCGCGCCGACCTGTACGGCGATCACCACGTCGCCGACCGTGACCGGCCCGTTCTGCCCCTTGACGAGAGTCGATGACAAAGGACGCTCCTCCCCACACCGCTGCTGCTGCCTGCCACTTTACGAGAGCCCTACGACATTCGGCAGCGGAAGCCCGATCACCTCGAAATTTAGCGATGCTCAACGTTTGCCCTCAAAGGCCCTCCGCCGCAATCGAGATCGAATCGCGATGCGCCAATTGCAGCCCGAGCGGTCTATTCCCTTCTAAAATCAGCATTTCGCACCATCGGAGAAGAGGCACTTCGCATGAACTTCCAGAAGAGTCGCGAACACCGCGAGTTTGCTGCAATCTCGCGGACGCCAGCGATCGGCACCGGCTCAGACTCTTTCCGCTCCAAGCACCCGACGGGCCGCGCGAGCAGCCCCATCGGTATCGATCTGCGGGCCGATGGTGCGGGCGGTGAACCAGACCCGCGGGGATAGGACTCGCGCCACTGCGGCGGTCAGTGATTCGACGGTTGGCTGCCGGGAGGCATGGGCCACACCGATACCCAAGCGCTCGACCTGAGCAGCCCGGCAGTACTGATCGAACATCTGCGGAACCACCACTCGCGGTGTACCACTCGCGGCAACCGCCGCGGTGGTGCCCGCGCCGCCATGGTGGACGACCGCGGCCGCGCTTGGAAACCCATCGCATAGTGCAGGTTTGCGTATTTTGCCCACCCATCCGCTAATGTTCTCTTCCGCAAGCCGAAGCGAAAGCCCAAGCGAGCAAATGCGGATGTAGCGCAGCTGGTAGCGCATCACCTTGCCAAGGTGAGGGTCGCGAGTTCGAATCTCGTCATCCGCTCTGAGGGGGATTTACATAAAGCCCGCGCGATTAGCTCAGCGGGAGAGCGCTTCCCTGACACGGAAGAGGTCACTGGTTCAATCCCAGTATCGCGCACCACGAAAGATCAGCTCAGGCCCGGTTTCGACCGGGCCTTTCTGCCGTTCTGACCCACCCATGACCCGACCGCGTGCGTGACCTCCAACACAATGTTTGCCAGAAGATTGCCAACGTTCTGGTGGTTCCGATTGGGTCAAGCTGTCAAAAGCTCTGCACGCGAAAATATCTCGGGGTGGGCTTGCTATGAAGACGAGGGTTTCCGTAGTTCCAATTAGTTTGCTAGCTATTGGCTTCGCGGGTTCGGGACCGGCTGCGGCGGAGCTGGTCCGCAGTCCTGATCACGTGATCACCAAAACGACCGTGAACGGCTGGACCGCCACGGCCTGTCGGTGGTAGCGCGACGGTTTCTCCTTCGCTACAGACCACGATCAAACCCGGTGCGGTCACCACGATCCCGCTATCGGAGCGTGTGCTCGAGGGCGCGGTCGGCGCGTCGGATCTGACCGGCATCCAGGTGCATGTGGACAACTGTCTCGGCCGGTCAGCGTGCGCGTCTACACCCAGTTCTCGATGTCCACCCACGTCGCCGACACCACGGTCACGGTCTACTCCGACCCGACCACCATCTGACCCTGGAGGACGTCATGGGGCATGCCATGGAGCAGAACCGGCCTCGACGGCGAGGGAGATCAGTCGCCGCCATCGTGTCACTGGTGACGGTGGCGGCGACGGTACTGGTTGGCAGCGCCGGCACCGCCACCGGTGAGACGCCGGCCGAACGCTGCGCTCGCGAGACTTCCGCCTACAACGCGACATGGGAATCTACTTGGCGCGCAAGCAATCCCGGAAACACCGGACCGCCGCCACCACCACCGGTACCGTATGTCTGCCACGATCCGGGCGAGCCGACCACCACGACCTCGACACCACCGCCGACTGCACCTGGACTCCAGCCCACACAAGCTCCGGGAGCCGGTGTGCAGGGACAGGCGGGCAACGCACCGGGCAGCCTGCCGCAAGGCGATGGCACCGACATCGTTCCCGGACCCACATCCCCGTCCCTGACGCAGCCCGCAACGCGCCCCTCGCCGCCGGTGACCACTCGACCCGTGCGCAAACCGGCTGACGATGTGTCGGACGAAGGGAGTTGCGGCAACGGCTGGAATGGGCCACCGTGCGCCAACATTCAAGAATGCCCGCCCGGATACAGCATTCAGGGAAACCTCTGCTTCGGGGTCCTGAGCATCACACCCGGCGTGGTACCCGAAGGCTCACAGCCCAAGACGCGGCAGAAGAACTGCACATCGAGCCCGGCGAAGTGGACCAAGAACGAAACATGGACGAGTTCATCGACTATCACCAACACCAACAGCAAGATGGAATCCACCCAGAACACCGTCGGCGGTAGTGTCAAAGTCGAAGGCGAGGGCGGCGTGCCGCTCATCGGCAGTATCAAGGCAACGGTCGAAGGCAATTACCAAAACCAGCAGAAGACCGATACCACCTGGATCGACACGAACACCCAGCAGCAGACCCTGACCGATTCGAGCTCGAAGGAGTTCACCGTCGCGCCGGGCAAAGAACTGACCGTGTATACCCAGTACACCGATGTTTCGTGGGAGATCGTCCAGAAGTATTCCCACGAGAAGGTGACGGACGGGCACACCTATATAGCCGAACCCGACAGCTACGGCGCGTTCGAAAGTCCCGCTAACTGCACTCCTCCAGGTAGGTGATCGGAATGCTGATGATCGGTCCACGGAATCGTTTGTGCGCGAATGTTTTCAGAGTGAGAGCGCCGCGGATGGTTGCGGGCCTCGCCGGCGCGGCGACTGTTCTGCTTCTTGCAGCGTGCAGCTCGACAGACCCGGCGACGCCAGTCAGTGCAGCGCCGACGACGCCGGCAGTGCAGACCACGGTTGCCTGGTCACCGCCCGTCTACCGCCCCATATCGTCGAGCCCGGGAGATATCGTCGTCACCCGCGACCAGCTCATCGGAAACACCGTTGCCGCCGCACGCGAATTGCTGTCGTCAGGGTCGTGGATGCCGGAGATCCTGGAAGGGACATACGTCAGTACCAGCCCCGGCCAACCTACTCCTGACACTGCCGACACCGAGAGCTGGCGGATCGTCGGAGCCTGTATCACCCCGGACTACAAGGTGCGGATTACAGCCAAGGCGCCAGAGCAGTTCCACGACAGCGAGTTGCCCCGCATGCGCGACGGGAGATACGACAGCAGCGAGTGCCAGAACGGTTGGAATGGCATCAACTTGTCGAAGAAGCCATAACCAGACCCCGCCGGCTCCTGCTCAGCCACAATGACTCCAGGCCGTTGCCATTGCCACGACCACGTATGTAGGCCGCCGACGACAACTCGCGCTGGAGGTTGGAATGAGCTTTCGACTACGTGCACACGGTTTTTCCGGGCTGCTCCTGACGACTGCGGCGCTGTTGGCCGTAACTGCGCCTGCGGCATCGGCCGCCGGACCCTCCTCGGTCGCCGCCGACCTTCAGGCCGTTCAAGAGCCGGGTGCCTTCTGGAGTGGATGCCAACCCATTTACTGGCCGGATAGGGGGTGCGCGGTTTTCGACATGGTCGAACTCGATAGGCGGACGTGCACGCTCAATGGGGATCTGGGCGAGGAGTTCTACTGCGCGCCGCAGTGGTGAGGACGACCCACTGAGCTGAGACAGGTTCGCGGGCGAAGGGTGAATCCGACTCGGCCTACACCTCGACGACTGCGGCTTCAGTATCGGCCTACCAGACGTGGATGGTTCCCCAGCACCCCTTGCCGGCGCTGCCGGACACCGTGGGGGTCATGAGTTCGAAGGGGATGGATCCTGTTGGCTGGGCGGGGACTTCGACTCGGGCGTGGGGGTTGAAGTAGGCGCTGGGGAGGATGGTGCGGATGCCGAGGGATGGGATGCGGAACTCGGACTGGTCGGTGAATTGGTTGGTGGTGTCGAGGTCGATGAAGAAGGGGGTGCCGGCGGGGACCGACAGCTCGGTTGTGGAGCAGTAGCCGTTGTGGAAGCCGAGTTGGAGGACGGGTGGGGCGTCGGCCGCGGCCGGGGACGAGGCCAGTGCGAGCGCGGTGGCCGCGGCCGCTGGTATGGCCCAAGCAGTACGGTTAATGCCCCACATGGTCTATCCCTTCCGTTCCCGACGTCATGACCTGTGGCTCATGATACCGCCGGGGGTATCGGGCAATGGATTTGGAATCGCGTGGGTTATGGATATCGCTCATACGGATGAGTCTTGGTGTAATTAACTTTCCAGGGTGAATATTTAATTCGAGTTAAGTACATACCGAACCGCCTGCTCAGCGGGCTGTCGATGCGGAAACGTTATTTCCGATTTCGCCCACACTCCAGATGTGAACAGGTTACATTTTAGACCCCTTACGGTGACGACTTGCATTCCGGGTCGTGCCGATGCTTCACGTTTTTGGAGATAGTTATGAGACCGATCGCTTCCGCGCTGCTTCGTGCCGGTGTTGTTACTCCGGTCGCGCTTGCCACGGTGTTCGCTTTGGCGGCGCCCGCGAATGCCGCTGCCGTCAGCTTGAACTGGAGTTGTCAGGGCACGATCTTCGGGATTGGGCAGACCTCGAGTATGTCCACGTCGGTGACAGGGGCCGCGCCGGCTTCGGCGGCTGCCGGCTCGGCGGTTGCCATCACGCTGACGCCCGGGGCTTCGTCGGTGCCGAGTTCGGCGTCCGGGTTCAGCGTGACGAACATCAGCAATTTGAAGATGACCTGGCCTACGCCGGCGAATTCGACGCTGGTTTCGGCGAGCGTTTCCGGCGGGACCGTGGCGGGCACCGTCAGCACCTCGGGCGGGAATATCGTGCTGACGGTTCCGGGTCCGATCGCGGGCGGCACCAGCTTCACGCCGCCCGCGGTGACCATCAATGTCACGGCGGGTAGTCCCGGCACACCGATCACCAGCCAATACGCGGGCACCAGTTACGCCAACCCGGGCATGACCATGACGACCAAGGTCGCGTTCGTCGGCAATGTGGCGACCGCGTGCTATCCGAATCCGTCGCCGACCCTCACCAGCACCACCGTCAGCTGAGCCGGTGAGCCTGGACTGGGCTGTCAGCACCAGCCCAGTTCAGGTTCCACCCCGGACTCGGGGGATGCAGACTATCGTATCGCCCGCGCGCGATCGTGAATTGTGTTGAGAGGCATGGGCGTCCGATGTCAACCGAACCCGATCGGATCACGGTCGAGCTCAGAAAGGCGCTGGAGTTCTATCACGGCACCCTCGAGGATGTCTCCCGCGAATTGATCCGATTGCTCGGCGTGAACGAAACAGACCGGCGCGCTTTGGAAATCGTCCTGCTCGGGGACGACAAATCCACGACTCCCGGCATGCTGGCCGAACGCCTCGGGCTCACCGCGGCGGGGGCCACCGTCATGCTCAATCGCCTGGAGAAGCAGGGCTATATCACGCGCTCCCTGCACCCCGGCGATCGCCGCCGCGTGATCGTCGTGGCCACCGATCTCGCGGCTCGCCGTGTGCACGAACTCATTTCGTCCCTGCTCGACGAGGGCGCCAAAATGATGCTCACCTGGTACGACCCCGCCGAACTCGAATTGATCGCGGGCTTCCTCAACCGCGCGGGCGAACTGCAACGCATCCACCGCGAGCGGCTGCGCGACATCGACCCGTATCCGCGCCCCTGAGCGGTATCGTGCGCCTCGCTGAAATTCCGGCAGGATGGGTAGCGTCGGGCGGACTGCCGGAGGCAATTCCAGGGGGAGCGGATGAGGCAGATTCTTTTCGCGGCGCTGGTCGCGGTGGCGGTGTCCATCACGTTGACGCCGACGCTGATTCGGGTGTTCACGCGGGCCCAGCTCGGGCAGGAGATTCGCGAGGACGGGCCGCGGAGTCATCAGGTGAAGCGGGGGACGCCCACCATGGGCGGGATCGCGATCCTGGCGGGGATGTGGGCCGGGTATCTCGGGGCGCACCTGGGTGGGTTGTGGTTCGGCGGGCCGGGGATGTCCGCGTCCGGCCTGCTGGTGCTCGGGCTGGCCACCGCGATGGGGGTGGTCGGGTTTCTCGACGACTTCATCAAGCTGTACAAGCGGCGGAATCTCGGGCTGACGGCGACCGGGAAATACGTCGGGCAGGTCGGGGCGGCAATCGTTTTCGGGGTGCTGGTGTTGCGGTTCCCGAACAGCGTGGGGCTGACTCCGGGTAGCCGGCACGTGTCCGTTCTTCGTGACCTCGGCTGGTTTTCGCTGCTGCCGGTCGTCTTTCTGCTCGCGGTCTGCTTCCTGGTGGTCGCGTGGTCGAACGCCGTCAACATCACCGACGGGCTGGATGGCCTGGCCGCCGGTTCGATGGGTTTGACGTTGGGCGCATACGTGCTGATCACGTGCTGGCAGTACACGCACGCCTGCGCTACCCGACCGGACCCCGGTTGCTACGCGGTGCGCGATCCATTGGATCTGGCGGTCGTCTGCGCCGCGGCCGGGGCGGCATGCATCGGATTCCTGTGGTGGAACGCGGCTCCGGCCCGAATCTTCATGGGCGACACCGGTTCACTCGCGCTGGGCGGGCTGCTGGCGGGCCTGTCGATCACCACCCGCACCGAGCTGCTGATGGTGGTTGTCGGCGCGCTGTTCTGCGCCGAGATCCTGTCGGTGTTGTTGCAGATCATCGTGTTTCGCAGTACCGGACGCCGACTGTTCCGGCTCGCGCCGTTCCATCACCATTTCGAGCTCAGCAGTTGGCCCGAAACGACTGTGACCATTCGTTTCTGGCTACTCGCCGGGATCGCGGCGGCCACCGGTTTGATGCTTTTCTTCGGTGAGCACGCCGCGACCGGTCCGGCGTAGAGCACGTCTACGCGCGGTCTGCGCCGATCGGGACGCCGAGGGTGGCGAGCAGGTCGCGGACATGGCGTTCGATGCGGTCCCGGATGGGCCGCACGGACTCCACGTCGCGGCCTGCCGGGTCGTCCAGGACCCAGTCGAGGTAGGTGACGCCCGGGAAGTAGGGGCAGGTGTCGCCGCAGCCCATGGTGACCACGACGGTGGAGGATTCGACGGTTTCGGGGGTGAGGATCTTCGGGGATTGGCCGGTGATATCGATGCCGAGTTCGGCCATCGCCTCGATGGCGGCCGGGTTGATCGCATCGGCGGGAGCTGTTCCGGCGGAACGGACTTCGACGGCATCGCCCGCTAGCTGAGCGAGGAAGCCCTGGGCCATTTGCGAGCGGCCGGCATTGTGCACGCAGACGAACAGGACGCTGGGCTTGGTGGAGGTCATTGCGGCAGGCGGTCTTTCACTCGAGTGGGGTAGAGGACGCCGATCAGGGCGAGACCCGCCAGGGCTCCGGCGAATTGGGCCGCGATGTAGGCGGGGGCGGAGGACGGGGCGATGCCCGCGAAGGTGTCGGTGAAGACCCGGCCGACGGTGACGGCGGGGTTGGCGAAAGAGGTGGAGCTGGTGAACCAGTAGGCCGCGCCGATCCACGCGGCGACCGCGAGCGGGGCGAAGGCGGCTCGGCCGGTGCGCACCAGGGCGAAGATGACGGCGAGAAGTCCCGCGGTGGCGATGAATTCGCCGATCAGGTGGCCGCTGGTAATGCGGTGATGTGTCGAAACCTGGAGTGCGGCCTGGTCGAACATGGCGTTGGCGAGTACCGCGCCGACGATCGCGCCGCCGGTTTGCGCGAGGGTGTACGCGAGCACGCCGGAGCCGGTCAGGCCCACTCCTTCCTGACGCCCGGCCAGCCAATCAGCCAGGGAGACAGCGGGATTGAAGTGGGCTCCGGAGACCGGTCCGAGTACGAGAATCAGCACCGCCAGGCCGAATACGGTGGCGGTGGAGTTCTCCAGCAGCTGGAGTCCGACATTGTCCGGGGACAGCTGCTGGGCGGCGATACCGGATCCGACGACGATGGCGACCAGCGCGGCCGTGCCGAGGAATTCGGCGGCCAGCCGGCGCGGCAGCGGTATCTCGGCGCTCACCGGGGCACAGCCGGGGACAGCGACGACGGGCGCAGCACGTCCGAGAGTCGTTGCAGGGCTTCGGGAATGACCCGGTAGTACACCCAGGTCCCCCGGCGCTCGGAGGTGAGCAGGCCCGCTTCCCGCAGCACCTTGAGATGGTGGGAGATGGTGGGCTGCGACAGGTCGAAGGCCGGGGTCAGTTCGCAGACGCAGACCTCCGCGCCGCCCGCCGCGGCGATGAGCGAGAGCAGCCGCAGCCGGACCGGGTCGGCGAGGGCTTTGAAACCCGCCGCGAGACCGCCGGCGGCTTCGGCGCTCAGCGGGGCGGACAGCGTGGTGTTGCAGCAGTCCGCCGAGGCGATGAGCGGGAGATCCTGTTTCGACACCTCTCTATATTGACAGATGTCGAATCAATGCGCCAAGCTTGTATAGATAGATTTCGATACAGCCAGCTCAAGCGAGTGGTTCGTGGGGGTCTGGCATTTCAGGAAGGTCGTGAGTTCCATGCAGAAGGACGAGCTGAGAGAGACCGTGCGGGCGCGATACGCGGCAGCCGCCACCGCCGTCGCCGGCGGTGCGGTCGCCACGGATTGCTGCGGGGCCGAATGCTGCACGACCGAAGCGGTCGACGAGACAGCCGCCGAGTGCTGTGGGACCGAATGCTGCGCGAGCGGCGCGGTCGACATCGACACCGACTTCGGGGCCGGCCTCTACGGGGCCGAGGACCGGGACCAGTTGCCGGTGCAGGCCGTCGCGGCATCACTGGGCTGCGGGAATCCGACCGCGGTGGCCGAGTTGCGGGCAGGCGAACGGGTTTTGGATCTGGGGTCCGGGGGCGGCATCGACGTGCTGCTGTCGGCGCGACGCGTCGGCCCGGCCGGGCGGGCGTTCGGGGTCGATATGACCGACGAGATGCTGGCGTTGGCGCGTGCGAACGCGAGCAAGGCCGGGGTCGGCAATGTGGAATTCCTGAAGGGCACCATCGAGTCGATTCCCTTGCCCGCCAACTCGATCGACGTGATCATCTCGAATTGCGTGATCAATCTTTCGACCGATAAACCGGCCGTGTTCGCTGAAATGGCACGAGTTCTGGTTCCGGGCGGGCGAATCGGAATCGCCGATGTCGTTGCCGATGACGCACTTACACCCGCACAGCGCGGTGAACGCGGCGACTACGTCGGGTGCATCGCGGGCGCGTTGTCGTTCGACGAGTATCGAAATCACTTGGCGGCAGCCGGGTTCGACGATATCGAGATCACCGCGACGCATGCGGTCGCCGACGGCATGCATTCGGCGATCATCAAGGCGGTGCACCGGCAACAATAGGCCGATGCAACTGGTGTTGGGCAATCGGCCGTTCCGGCTGTTGTGGACGGCACGCACGGTGTCGTTCCTCGGGGATTCGCTGAGCCTGGTCGCGCTGATGCTCTATGTAGCGGGCGAGACCGGGCAGGCGTTGGCGGTTGCCGCGCTTTTGCTGGTGGGTGACTTCACCCCCGCGCTGCTCGGACCGTTGACCGGCGCGCTGGCCGATCGGTTCGAGCGGCGGCGGGTGATGGTGAGTTGCGAACTGGCGCAGGCGGTCGTGATGGTGGTCGTCGCGCTCTGGCTGCCGTCGCTGGGCCCGCTGCTGGTGCTGGTGGGTGTGCGGGCCATCGCCGGGCAGATCTTCCAGCCCGCATCCCGCGCGGTGGTGCCGGGGCTGGTGCGGGACGAGGATCTCGAAAGCGCCAATGCCGCAGTGGGATTCGGCACCAATGGCGGTGAAGCGCTGGGCCCGTTGGTGGCGGCGGCTCTGCTGCCGTTCATCGGCGTGCGAGGCGTATTCCTGCTGGACGCCGCCAGCTTCCTGCTCTCGGCCGCACTGTTGATCTTCCTGCCCGCAACCCCCAAGGAAGACAACGAATCTCGCGGTTCACTGCTGACCGAAACCAAGGCGGGCCTGCGCTATATCGCGACCACTCCCCTACTCCGCGCCCTCGGCCTCGGCTTCTTCGCGGTCGTCGCCTGCAACGGCATCGACGATGTGGCGCTGGTCTTCCTCGCGAAAGACACTCTGCACGGCGGCGATTCAGCGGTAGCGATCCTGCTCGCGGCGGTAGGCATCGGCCTGCTGGCCGGGTACGCCCTACTCGCTCGGCCCTACCCGCGCCTGTCCATACCCGTACTGCTCATCGCGGGCTTCGCCGTCAGCAGCGCCGGCAACCTGCTCACCGGCCTGGTCGGAGCCGTCGCCGCCGCCTTCGCCGTCCAAGCCGTGCGCGGACTCGGCATCGCCGGCATGGATGTCGCCACCAACACCCTCGTCCAGCGCACCGTCCCCGCCGATCTGCTCGGCCGCGTCTTCGGCACCCTCTACGGCGCGATCGGCATCGCCGCCGCCCTCTCCTACCTCGGCGGCGGCATCCTGCTCGACCTCACCGGCCCCCGTACCGCGTTCCTCGTCGCCGGCATCGGCGGCCTCGCCGCCACCCTCGGCACCGCCCTCGCCATCCGCAGACGATGAACCGGCGAGTGGCACACCACCGTGGATTTCGTCCGGATTTCCCGCACTGGTGTGCCGCTCGACGATGGGCTCGGCGGGGGTGGCGGCGAGTTCGGTGCGGAGGGCGGCCACTTCGGCGATGAGCTCGTCACGCAGGAGTTCGCGCTCGCGGAGGCTGTCGCGCAGCGAGGCGATGGTGTCCTCGAGCGACGCCAGCTTCTGGTCGGCCCCTTTCATCCGCCAGGCGATGACGGCGTGGCGATCCACATCCGTGCTGGCGGAGTGCACCCAGGTGAGGACGTGGTCGAGAAAGTCCGGCGGCTTGGGAGTGTCGGCATGCGATTCCCAGCCGCGCCGGTCCGCGGGTTTGGTGGAAAGCACCTGGTCGCCGTCGCGCGGCGAGACCATATGAGCGCGGGTGAGTTTGCCCGCGCTCGTGACGGTGACCGTGAGTCGGTAGATCCCCGCGAGATGCATACGGAGTTCAGCGGTACCGCGGCCGTCAGCGTCGATAACGCCCAGCCACGGCCCCTCAGCTGTGACGATGATCGAATCGAGAACCTCGAGCTGGCCGACGCCCCGGCGCAGCCGGGTGACGCTGGTACGTAGGTCCTCGGGTGTGGCGGTCATCTGGTCCCAGTGCATCCGACCTCTATTTCTGCTCCGACCGGCTCCGGCAATACTCATCGAACATATAGGGCACCGGTTCGCAACCCGCGCCCGGCGTGTCCGGGCGCGTCGCGGTCGAAAATGTGCGGCGGCAGCACAAGGCTTTCACTTCGGGGACCGCGGCCAGTCGATGCGCTAACCGGCCTCGCGGTCGGCGGCGGCTATCTGGTCATGGAATCTTTTGTGGACCCAGTGGCGCTCGCCGAGCAGGGTTACCTGGGTCCAGCGGCCGGATGGCGGGCCGAGGCGGGTGGTGCGGGGCATGGTGCCGAGGAGGTGGCGGGGGCGGCTGCCACCGGAGAGTTTGGTGCTTTCCAGGATGTGGATGGCGGTTGGAGTTATTGCTACGCAACGGTATTTGTTGAGAAAGAGGGTTAGGCCGGTTAGGTAGGTGATGAGGAAGTAGGTGAAGTTCGGGGCGGATTGGGCGATGAACGCCTGGCGGATTTCGGCGGCCTCGGGGAGGAAAGGGGCCGCGCGCTGAACCAGATCGGGTCGGGGCTGCACCGGTGGGTGCGTGCTGTCCACGGTGTACAGGGTACCGGTCAGGCGAAGCGGGCGGCTTTGGTGGCGAGGGCGGCGCGGCCGCGCGGGGTGATGCGGTGGCGGTTCCCGGGGGCGGGGGTGATGAGGCCGCGAGAAGTCAGGTGGGAGATGGCGTTTCGGGTTCGCCAGGGGGTGAGGGTGGAGGCTTGCTGGATTTCCCGGAGGGTGCGGGCGGCGCCGGGGCGGAGGACGCGGAGGACTGCTATTTCGGCGGGAGTCATTGGAGGGGTTGGGCTTTCGTTCGGAGGGGGCGGTGGCGGCCGGGTGAGCGGTTGTTGGTGCGGGGGACTTCGAGGTGTCCGCCGGTGAGCAGGGGTAGGTGGACTACGGAGGGTGTGGTGGAGTGCGCTTCGCGGTGGAAATCCCACCATGAGCGGGCGATTACCGTTACGCAGAGGGCGGTTATGGACAGCAGTGCGCAGATTTCCCAGGACATTTCGATGCCTTCCGACGAAACATGCTTGCGCTGAATACTTTCCGGGGCAAATACTTGGTGATACCACTTTGACGATTGCGGGGCAGGAGGGGAAGGCGTTTTCCGAAAGCTGTTGGCGTTCCACCATTGGCCGGTCCGTGGTGGGGTATCCCCAGATAGAGAGGCTAACGAAATGGTCGGGTCCACGGTGCCCAGTAGGGCATTCGGTCGGTTTCTCAATGGGCTTCGCGAGCAGTCCGGAACGTCGCTATTGGCAGCCGGATTGGCCATAGACACTTCCAAGCAAACAATCCTCCGGTTGGAGGGCGGTCAGCCGACGAAAATCTCTACGCCGCAATTGAAGTCGTTGCTCGACCTGTATCGGGTAGGTCCGGCGGTGTACGCGCAGGCACTCGAGCTGTGGCATCAGGTGCGGCAGCAGGCCAAGACCGCGAAGCTCGACGGCAGTTACAAAGGGTGGTGGCAGGCGTATTCGGATCAATACGCGCCGCATTTCGACCACTACCTGCGGCTCGAAGCCGGAGCGAACAAGATGGTTTCGCATCAGCTCGTACTCGTACCCGGCCTGCTGCAAACGCCCGCCTACCGCCGGGCGCTCGTCGGGGTGCAGGAGCCGGACCTGCCCGCCGCCGACATCGAGCGCCGCCTCGAACTGACAGCCAGGCGACGAGAACGCTTGGCCGAGCCTGGTTTCCACGTAGCGGCTCTGCTGTCGGAGGCGGTTTTGATGCACCAGCCGGGTGATCCGGCTGTGATGGTCGATCAGCTGCGGTACCTGATGGACGTCGGCACCAGCGACAATGTGTCCATCCGCGTGGTGCCCTTCACCGCGAGTGCGCACCGCGGCCTGGGGGTGCAGTCGTTCACATTGCTCGGATTTCCGCACCTGACAATCAATTTGGTCGACCCGCCGATCGTGTACATCGACGGCGCAGAGGGTGCTCTCTATCTGGAGCGCACCGATGTGATCGCCCGATTCCGGCAGGCGATTACGAACATGCAGCGAGTAGCATTGAGCGAGAACGACACCAGAGATCTGATGTCGTCCCGTGCGAAGGAGTTTCTGTCGTGAGTGCAGATCTATCCGGTGCCCAGTGGTTCAAGTCTTCCCGCTCCGCCAACGCCAACGAATGCGTCGAAGTCGCCTTCCTCGGCGCGGAGGCCGCGCACGTCGGGGTGCGGGATTCGAAGGACCCCGGAGGTCCTGCGCTCGTGTTCTCCGGCGCGGAGTGGGATCGGTTCCTCGGCATCGTCTGACCCGATCGGGTTCAGTGGGCTTGCGGCGCAAGGTTTTCGGCGTTTCGCGGGAGTGATGCGCGGAGAATAGCGCAGATGTATGACTACTCTTTCGACTGGCAGTTCACCATCGCGCCCGATCAGCACCGGACGCCGCGGGCGTGCGGGTATCTGCTCGGGCTGACGCTGGGCTCCTCGGCCAAGCTCGGGGCGGACCTGCATACGCCGGCGGTGTACACCGATCCGCACGGGAGCTATCCGGGGCTGGCGGGCGCTTATGAAGCGGCCGGTAAGACGGTGAGTTCTTGCGGGGTGCTGGAGAGCTTGCAGTGGAGTGGGGCCGCGGCGGATCCGATCCACCTGTCGTTCTTCGTGGGTGAGAAGAATCGGGCGGTATTGCACGAGTTCCAGGGGGCGATCACGAGCGAGGTGCGCGAGTTGCGGTTCTGGGTGGTCGGTTACGAGTCGGCGGCCGGGGCGGGCAGCTGGTTCGAGGGCGCGTATCCGATCGGGAGCTGGCCGTCGGGGCAGGAGGGACTGGTGCGGGGGCGGCTGGTGAGGAACGCGGACTCGCTGGCGTTCCAGCTGAGTGAGACTGCCGTCGAGATCAGGGATGCGCGCACCAAGATGTACGAGTGCCGGCTGAGCCTGGTTCCGCCGACCGATGGCACCTACACGCTGTTCAGTGCGGAGTCCAAGACCGCCAAGGTGGTTCAGCCCTGGGGGTTGAAGATCGCCAAGTAGCTATTTGGCCGCGGCCAGTGCGACCGCGTCGGCGGGGACGCTTTTGACCGAGTGCACCGTCACCGTCTTGGCGGCCGGGTCGGGGAGCAGCAGCCGCCAGTCCTCGGCGGACCATGTCACCGTGGTGTCGGTGGCGGTGATGCTGGCGTCGGAGTAGGTGGCGTACACGGTCAGGGTGGTGCGGGCCGGATCGTAGGTGGTGATCTTGTAGGCCGTGAAGTGCGGAGCCACGGCCGGATCGGTCGCGGCCGTGATGGACAGCTGCACACGCGCCAGCACCCAGGCGTCCTTGCCCGGACCGGGCTGAAGGACGTTGGCGGCCAGCGCGGGCCAGACCGAATCGGGGGCCAGCGACAGCCGGGCGCTGTGATTGATGGCGGCCAGCGCCGCGCCCTGCGGGGTATGGGTGTAGCCGATGGGGACGCTGGCCAGTTTGGTCGGGCCGTCCTTGCCGCCGATGGGTAACTGGACGCCCTGGTAGTTCTCCCAGCGCAGCTCGGCCGGCGCGCGCGACGGATCCGGCGGCTGGGTGGTCACCGCGATCTCGGCGGGCTCTGCACTGCCACAAGCGGTCAGGACGAAAGCGGCGAACAGGACCAGGGCTAGTTGCTCTGAATGTGCTGTGCGAGCGCGCATCGGATTTCCCCCTCGAAGAATGCGGGCGGGCGAGAGATATTGGGGCGCAGGATGGTTCCCCGGGGTGCGGCCGATCCTACGAGCACTTAAGTGCCGTTCTTAAGAATTCGTGCCGACTGGCTCGTATCCGGTTGTCCGAAGACGGGTTACGAGTAAGATCTGGACCGCAAGATGATCATCGCACGGTGGTGGGGATTCATCATGGGACATTTCGAGGATATTCGGGTGAACCACACGCGATGCGGGCCGGTGGTGTGGAATGCCATGGTGTCCAGGGGGATTCGGGCGACGCGGCCCGCCGCTGTCCATTCGGGGAACGGGAATGGGAAATGACCAAGAGATTAACTTCCATCGCATTGTCGATGCTGCCGGTCGCGCTGGTGATGAGCCAGGGCGTCAGCGCCGCCGCGCCCGGGCAGCCCGGGCTGGCGGTGCCGGGTGAAGGGCAGCCGGGGCTCACCACACCCAACCAGCCCGCGGTGAATACGCCGAGCCCGGCGGATTACATTCCGGACCCGCCGGTGGCGGCGCCGTCGCGGCCACGGCCGAGCCAGCAGACGAATCCGCAGATGGATACGTATGTGCAGCCGAAGGTGCAGCAGGAGCAGTCGGGCGGCGGGGAAGCCGAAGCGACTCAGCCGGAAACGCCTGCACCTGCGGTGTTGTCAACCGATCCGCACAAGCTGCGGGTGGGGACGAGTTCGGTTGAGTTGCCGGACTTCGTCGATGAGAAGTCGCGTAACAAGGCCCAGGCGTACCTGGACATGACGGAGTGGCAGATCGCCGCCTTCTACGACAGCATGGGCTTCTCGCGCACCGACTCCGACCGCATGGCCGCCACCAGCTCGATGGGCGCGCTCTTGGGGGCAGGCACCGTAGGTGTCGCAGCACCAGCGGCTTTGGTGCCGATCGGGTGTGGTGTCGGCGCCGTTGTGGGCGCTGTCGCGGGTGGCTTGATCGGCGGCATTCCGACTGCTGGAGTTGGGGCACCCGCTGGTGCAATCGTCGGCGGCATTGCCGGATGTGTTGGCGGCGGCTCGCTCGGCGGCATGGCCGCTGTCCCGCTGGTAGTGGCCGGCGGCGCACTCGCCGCTCTGGCGGGCGGTGCCCTCAGCGGCGGCAACGCCAGCCAACCAGCACCCGCAGACCCTGCCACGGTCAACGCCGCCGCGACGATCAACCCTGCCCCAGCACAGGTTTCGGCCCCCATCGTCGAAGCAGTCGCGCAGATCGCCCCCGCTCCCGTCGCCCAAGCCATCGAACCCGTCGCCGAGCAGGTCTACACCGCGGTCGACAATGCCGTCACCCAGGTCAATCAAGTGGTCGAGCAGCAGGTCGTCCCCGTGGTGCAGCAGGTGGTGGAAGACGCCACGCACCAGGTCGATTCGTTCCGCAGCGCGGTGGAGAACATGCCCGCGCTGACCCCCGAAGCCTTCCTGGCCGCGATCGCACCCGCGCCGGGTGCGTGACCGGAACGGCACGGGAGACGCCGTGATCGAACAGGACGATGCCCTATCGGCGCGCCCGCCGCTGCCCGCGCTCGACCCGGTAGCGAGCGAATCGGAGACCGCCGCGGCGGCTCCGGGCTGGGCGCAATGGCTGGACGAGAGTGCCGCCCCGGCCGAACCGGTCGGCGACCGGGAATCCCGGCTCAGCGCAACCGAACTGCTCGCCGAGGATCCGATGGCCCCGCTGGTCCTCGAAGCCCGGCGGCGCGCGGCCCAGACCCAGCGGCGGCGGCTGCTGCGCGATCGGTTCCTGATCGCCGGCGTGGCGCTGCTGGTGCTGGTCGTGGCCGGGGCCGGCATCTGGCTGACCTTCACGCCGGAAGCGGACGAGCCGCTCGCCACTCCCCCATCGACTTCCGAGACCGCGCCCGCGAACGCCCAACCCGGACTGAACGTCTGGTGCCCGGTGGTCAACACCCCGGATCGGGTGATCGGTTCCGGCGCGGGTGATCCCGGCTCCGGTCCCGGCGCCATCATGCAGCTCGAGTACGCCTGGTATGTGCTGCGCGATCCGGTGGCGGTGCGCGCGCTGCTCACCCCGGACGCGCAGGCCGCCAGCGAACAGGCCACGCGCACCGCCATTTCCGGGACGCCGGCCGGGACGCAGCATTGCGTGACCATCACGCCGCTGGGCTCGGATCGCTGGAATGTGAACGTGGACGAGCTGCGGCCCGACGGTTCCCGGCCGTCCTGGCAGCAGATCATGATCACCACCGTGTCGGGTGGGCAGGCGCGGATCAGCGCCATTCTGGCGGGAGGCAATTGATGAGCGCCCGCCGCCGCAGCACACCGCCCGGAGCGGGAGGTGACTGATGACGCAGATCGACGACTTCCTGCGCGGCCTGGAGGATCGCGTCCGGCAGGAGACCGAACCGCCGGTACTGTCGCAGCCCGCGGCCGCCGGATCACCCACGGACCCGGTGCCTTTGCGTGGCGGGCAGGGGCGGCTGCTGCGCGCGGCGGTGCCGTCGATGCTGGTGCTGGGCGGTTCCGGGTCGTCGGGGGCCTCGACGACGGCGCTCGGGCTGGCGGCCGCGGCGGCGGTCGACAGCGAAGGTGAGGTGTGGCCGGTAGCGGTGGATGCCACGCTCGGCGGGGGCGATCTCGCGCTGCGCGGCTGTGATCTGTCGAAACCGGCGGGCACGCTCCAGAAATGGCTGGACGCACCGCATCCCGAGCTGGCCTCGATGGTCGGCGCGTACGCGGGCCAGACCAGCACGGGGGTGCGGGTGCTCAGCCGCAGCCCGGATGCCCTGCCGCGGCGGGAATCCCTGGTCTCGGTGGCCCGGCATCTCGAAACCGCCGGGCTGCTGGCGGTTTTCGATGCGGGCGCGCCGGTGACCAGCCGGCTGGCCGCGCCGCTGCTGGCCGATCCGCGCGTCGGGCTGGTGCTGACGGTGGCGGCGCGGGCGGATGCCATCAACCGGCTGCAACCGGCGCTGCAATGGCTGGACGAGAACTACAGCGAGTTCGTGGTCGGCGACGCGGTGATCGTGCTGACCGAACAGGTGCCCGGATCCGCGGCGGCGGTCGTCGATCATGTGCGCACCCATCTCGGGTCCTGGGTGCGTGAAGTAGTGAAGGTGCCCTTCGACATTCACCTCGCCGGGGGCGGGGTCATTTCCTGGCATCGCCTCACCGCCGAGACCCGCGACGCGTACCTCTCCCTGCTGGGGGCGCTGCGATGACCACCTTCCGCGAGCGCCCCGCCTCCCCCTGGGCCGACGAGCACGATCTTCCGCACCGGGCAACGCGCTCGACGCCGCGCCTCGGCGCTCGGGTCTCCGGCCCCGCACTGTCATCGGCAGGGGAACGCACGGCCGGCGAACGCTTGGATGCTGTGCGGCCCTGGCATTTATCGCGTGGCGGTGCGGACGACACTACGACCGCCGGGCTCGACGAATCGGCCGCGGGGTTCCATACGGGTTCGGCGGACGAGGCCGGGTTATCCGACGATGCGGGCGACGCTCGGAAATCGGGGCTCGGTGCGGTGGCCGGTCGACGCGCATCCGGCGGCACGGAGTCACCCGATCCGGCTGGGCCGCCTGCGCTTTCGACGCCGCCGGTCCCGATGTGGCATCGGGCGGTGCCCAATCCCACTGGGCCGCCGCCACTGTTGTGGCTGGTCGGGGTGCACGGCGGGGCCGGGGTGAGCAGTCTCGCGGCGAGCATGAGCTGGGCCGGGGACGCGGGGCAACGCTGGCCGGCGCGCATCGGGCTGGGCGCGGATATGGATTCGCCGCTGGTGGTGCTGGTGGCGCGATCGCATATGCGGGGCATCAACACGTTGCAGCGCGCGCTGCTGGCGCATCAGCGGCAGGCCACCCCGGCCGGGAGTCAGGTCGTGGGGATCCTCACCGTCGCCGATTCCGCACGCCCGCTGCCCGCTCCGGTCGCCACCCGGCGCGAACAGGCCGAGGCGCTGGCCCACGAACTCGGCGCGCGCACCTGGCGGCTCGGCTGGCTGGAGCCCTGGCGCGCCCTGGAACCACACGAACTGGCGGCGTGGACGCCCGCACAAGGCATTTCGCCGCTCGACGACGGGGATCCCACCCGCACACCACCGCAACCGGTTCGGCTTCTCGCCGAGCAGATCCTCATCGCCGCCCGGCAGGCCGGCGCGAGGATCACCGCACGCGTGTCCCCGGACGCGCCCTCCGCGAGCCCATGAACTAAAACGAGGTGCGATGTGCATCGGAAACTGTTGTCCACGGGAGCGATCCGGAACTCGGCGCTGATCACGGCGGCCGTATGCGCCGTCGCGGCGGTGGCCGTGGGCGGGGCGCGCGGGGATACGCCCAGTACGCAGATATCGCTCGACAAATGCCCGGCGTTGTTCGCGTTCGGGGTTCAAGGGACCGGGGAGTCGTCGCCGGACGCGGCCATCACCACCGACACCGGGATGCTGTCCACGGTCTTCCGGCCCATGATGGCCGATGCCACCGAACTGGTGTCGCGGGCGTACGTGCCCTACGACGCCTCGTTCGGCGGGGCGGTGGCCACCGGGACCACGCCGTATCTGCAATCGGTGACCAAGGGCGTGGACACCCTGAAGTCGATGGTCAAGCAGGTGAGCGAGCGGTGCCCGAGCACGCGGATCGCCATCACCGGGTATTCGCAAGGCGCGCATGTGGCTTCGCTGTTCGCGCAGGAGGTCGGGGCGGGCAAGGGGGTGGTGCCGGCCGACAAGGTGGTGGCGGTGGCGCTCTTCGGCGACCCCACCCGCAATGCGGGGGCGGGGCTGTTCCCCAGCTCGCCCGGCAAGTCCAAACCCGATGCCGCGCCCGGGACCAGCGGGACCGCCGTTGCCGCGCTGGAGGATCCGCCGCAGTATTCGATGGGCGCCACCGGATCCGGGATGGGCAACGACAAGAACGCGGCGGTCAGTTTCGGCAGTCTCGCCGGGCGGGTCGCCAGCTTCTGCTCCAGCGGGGACCTGGCCTGTGACGCGCCCAGTGGGTCGCCGATCGTGCGGGCGGTCGCCAATATCGCCTCGCAGGTGGAGATTTCGGGCGGGGATCCGATCGCCTCGCTGAAATCGGTGGCGGAGGCGCTGGCCTACACCTCGATCAAGACCTTCACCTCGGTGGTGAACAACGACGTCAAGGGCGAGTCGATCGCGAACCTGTCCTACGAGCCGAAGAAGTCGATCTCCGAGCGGATCGCCGAGGCGTCGAATCCGCAGACCACAGTGGATGTGGGGTCGGCGTTCCAGGCGCTCATCAAGATCGGGACGCTGGCGCTCAATTCCGTGGTGTCGGTGGTGAAGTCGGTGCTCACGGCCACCAATATCGCCGAGATCGCGACGGCCGGGCTGGCGAATCCGATCGCGGGGCTGGCGGTGCTGGGGACCAAACTGGTCAGTGCGGTCACGAATTTGGTGCCGCCGACGACGGTCAGCAATCTGGTGACGCAGGCGTTCACGGCGGTGTCGACCAATATCACCGACAACAAGGATCTGCTCGACGTGACCACCTGGTCGCGGTACTGGAACATGGCGCAGAAGCATGATTACACCGTCGCGCCGGGGGCCGACTTCGGGGAGAGCGCGACGCAGTACGCCGGGCGATGGTTCGCGGCCATCGCGCAGGATCTGTCGGGGGTCGCGGGCAGCGGGACGATGCCGAGCGGGGGTAGCGACAAGCCGACCGGCGGGTTCGATTTCCAGGGGAGCACGACGGTGACCACCAGTGCGATGCCCGGGTTCCCGCTCGGGGGCGGGGCGACGACGACGGGTAGTGCGCCCAGCACGCCGGGGTTGTTCGGGACCACGAGTCCGTCGTCCAGCGGGGTGCCGTTGTTCGAGAGTTCCGGTGCACCGAGTAGCGGACCGACCGGTGGGAATCCGATCGTTCCCGGGACCCAGCCGCAGGTCTCGAAATGAGGACAGGGGGCGTGATGAGCAGGCATTACGGCGTCCGGCGCGAATTACGGGCAGTGCTATGAACACTCGCGAATCCGAGCCGCCGGACCCCGAGCCGGCGGGCGACGGGGCGTACAGCGGGAGCTGGGCCGATTGGATCGAACCCGCGCCGGAACCCGTTCGGGCGCGAGGGGTTTACCGGGATTACGACAGCCGGTATCCGGAGGACGACTACGACGACTACGACGATGACTACGACGAGCCCGCACCGGCGCGGCGGGTCGGGGTGCATCGGCGCAGTGAACCCGGGCGGGCGTGGATGGTGCCGGTGCTGGGGATACTCGGCGTGCTCGCGGTGGTGGCGGCCATCGCGGTGCAGGTGTCGAAAATCACGGGGTCGCAAGAGCATCCGACAGCGGTGGCTACGGTTCCGGCGGTGGTCTCGGCGACCACGACCACGACCTCGGCCGAACCGGCAGCGGCGGCAGCGGGGAGCTGTGCGAGCGAGGTCAGCGGGGGGCATGTGCGCGGGAACGGGCCGGGCAGTACGCGATCCGGGCCGGAGGTCATCCTCGCGCTTCAGAACCGGTACTACGTGGATCGATCCGGGGCCAAGGTGCGGGAGATGTACGCGCCGGACGCGGCCGCGCCGAGCGTGGCGCAGATCCAGGCGGGGATCGACTCGATACCGGCCGGGACCACCTACTGCGTGCAGATCGTGCCGGGGCCGTTCGACGGGCAGCACGTCATGGTGGTGAACGAGACGCATCCCGATTCGACCAAGAAGACCTGGCCGCCGCAGCTGGTGCTGACCGTGACGTCCGGGGATCGCACCTTGATCAGTGCCATCGTGCCGCTCGAGGACAACACGCCGCGGTAGTACGGGCGGCACGCCGGATTCCGGGCAAATACCGGCATTACGCAGGCGTTTTGGAACTTCCGCATGTCGTGGGCTAATGTTCTCTCTCGCAAGCCACGGACGGAAACGCCCAGGTGAGCGGTTTGCGGATGTAGCGCAGCTGGTAGCGCATCACCTTGCCAAGGTGAGGGTCGCGAGTTCGAATCTCGTCATCCGCTCCAACGAAACCCCGGAACGGCCATTCGGCTGGACCGGGGTTTCGTCGTTTCGGGACACGATCTCGCCACCCGCCGCGACACGCTGTGAAACCAGCAGGGGCACAGGACATCTCACACAGGTTCCGATGCCGGTATGGCCGAAATGGCGGTACCTTCGTGTGGTGACGATCATGCTCAGCGCTCTCCAAGACACTGTGCTCCTCCACAGCTCCGGGCTCGGTGACACCCTGGCCCAGTTGGGCAACCCCACGCCCGAAACCCCGCCGGTGGCGGACAAGCTGCTGAAGCTGGTCCGCTACTTCACCTGGTTCATCCTGCTGTCGGGGGTCCTGGCGATCACCTACGCCGGCGGCCGGTTCGCCTGGGAGAAGTGGTCCGGCAGTGGACTCGCCTCGCCGAAGATGGTGGCGGGGGCGATGATCGGCGGGATCATCGCGACCAGCGCGGGAACCATCATGAACGCGGCGATCGGGTCCTGATCGCCCGCGGGACACACCGCGACGCCACCGGCATGACCGAGGGTGCGTCGCGGTTGCGCCGTGCTGTCGGTACCCGGCGCTAGGCTCGTCGAACAGACTGGCGAACGAAGTAGGGGCCGCCTTGACGAGCAGTGAGACACGCGCCGACCTTTACGGCGACCTGGGTGACGGCGTGACCTTCGGGTTCGAGGACGTCAACCAGGTGGTGGCCGAACTGGTGGCCGAACAGGCCGTGGAACGCCCACGCGACGGCGAGCTCATCACCTGCCGGCTGGGTCTGGACGGCGAGCCCCCCGAAACGCTGACCGTCCTCGGTTCCCGCTTCGGCGTCTCCCGGGACCGAGCCCGCCAGCTCTACACCCGCTCGGTCGGCAACCTGGTCCGCCAAACCCAGCTGACCGGCCACCCCGATCTGGATGTCTTCGCACAGCGCTACCCCGTAGGCCGCGGAGACGAGTGGCTGGTTCGCACGCTGCTGGCCGAAACCTATGCCACCGACACCGATATCGCCGCCCAGGACTGGGCCTATCTGAAACTGCGCCTGGCGGGCCACGACCTCCAAGAGTGCAAACGCATCGCCGGCTTCGTCTTCCAGCGTATCGCCGGCTGGCAGCAGAAGGGCCGCTGGCACCTCCTGCCACCCCTGCAACCCGAGGAAGTCCCTGCGGGCGTATGGAATCCGTGGCTGCACCGAGTCGAATGGGGAGCGGGAACACCTGCTGCCCTCCCCGCCGAACCCGCCCGCACCGCCGACCTGACGGACGACGGCCGCGGCCGCATGTACTCCGAAAAACTAGGCCGCGAACTGACTTTCGACACCGGCCTGCAAGCCCGCCTCCTGCGTCTCCTCGACGGTAGCGAACGGGTCGAGACCTTCCAGGAGTTCCCCGCCGCCGTCACCTACGACATCGACGGCAGCGAACGCCTCCACCACCCCACCGTCGCCGCCCGCTTCACCGACGACCGCACCGTCCTGATCGACGTAATCCCCCTCGCCCACACCGCATTCCACGCAAACCGTACGAAAGCCACCGCGGGCCGCGCCTACGCCCACCGTCAGGGTTGGGGCTGGCTGGTCTGGACCGGCAGCCGCCACGGCGTCACCGACCTCGCCCAGCGCCAGGTCGACCCCCGCACCGAGAACATCCTCCGCAACCGCCTGACCTCCGGTCCCCTCGACTGGCCCGAACTCCGCACCCTGCGCACCGAAACCGGCCTCGAACCCTTGGATCTGGCCGCCCTGACCCTGCGCCACCAATGGCGCTGGGACCGCGGGCCGTTCCGCCTCTCCCGCTGATCGCGCCACGGGGTGTGCCGACTGCGACTGCCGGGCGGCCTTTTGCTCCACTTTCGAGGTCCCCCGGTCGGAAAAAGGCCGAAAGTGGAGCAAAAAGCCAACAGTGCTTCGGTAGGGCTAGTGCCCGCTAGTGGTGGTGCGAGTTCTTTTTGGGCGGTTGGACTTTCGGGGGCTTCGGCTGCTCAGGCTGCCCCAGCGCGGCGAGGGAGCCGTGGATGTGCTGGCCGGCGGTGATGACGGCGGTGCGGCCGTAGGTGAGGCCGAGGGCGGAGGGATTCATGTTGAAGAGGGAGGGTTCCTGCAACCAGTCGCTGGGGGAATAGACGGCTTGCAGGACTTCCAGGGCTTTGCCGGGGGCGGCGCCTTGGCGGCCCAGGACGATGTAGCAGGCCGAGCCGCCCTTGTCGGGGTAGCCGATGAATTTCTTCCAGGCCGCCATGGTGGCGCCGATGCTCATCAACCAGTGCGAGAAATCTTGGGAGGGATAGTTCAGTAGGTCGATGGCGAAACCGCTGACGGCCGCTATATATCCGCGACTGCTGACCGCATCGAGATCGTTCATCATGGCGGTGTAGATCGAGGGGTCGGGGACCAGTGAATGTGGTTCGTAGGTTTGGTAATACAGGTGCGACATGACGGGTTCGAAACTGACCGGATCGTATAGTGCGAGCTGGTAGCCACCGACGGGGGCCGCTTGTCCGGGGGCGATGACGGTGGGCTGGGGAGGGGTCACCGGCGGATTCGGCATCGCCACATTGCCATTGGTGATGATGCCCCACGAAGTGCTGACATTGCCGCCACCGGGAGCGCCGTTCGGGGTGTAATCGGTGCCGGCGTAGCAGAGGATCGCGCCATTGGTGTATGCCTCCAGCGCCTGCGCCACCGCGACCGCTTGATTGCCGTGGAACAGGTTGTTCAGCGGGCTCAGCGAGAACTCCACCACCGACGGGTTCTTCATCACCTGGGAGGACCATTGATCGAATATTCCGGCGTGGTTGTCGCCGTAGGCGGGATTGAGCGAGTTCAGCAGGCCGTTGTCGCCGCCGGTGGCGTCCACGGTCACGATGCGGCTGTCGGACCAGGTGCGGCCCAGTTCGTCCCATTGCGTCTTGGATTCGGCCTTGGCGGAGGTGAACACCGCCTTGTACTCGAGCTGAATATTGGCGCTGACCTGCTGTTGGTTCATCGAGTACGAGGTCTGCACGGCCTCGTAGTAGTCGAGACTGCCGCCGACCACGACCTGGCCCACGTAATGCGTTCCCCACTTGCGGAATACGGCGAAGAACTGTTCTTGATTCTGCGGAGTGAAGGAGGTCGGCAGGTCTCGGATGTCGGGATCCTCGCGGAAGTCCTTGCTCACCCATTCATCCGACGAGTGGTGCAGATTCAGTTGCCACGCCGTGAAATCCGACTCGTAAATGCCGTAATAGTATGACTGGTCGGTATTTACGGTGCGGCTGTACGCGACATTGAACTGGCCGCTGAACGCCCCGTACGAAGCCGAAGCACTGGCCTTCGTGGCGAAATGCGACTGAAACTGTTCGACGGTGCTGTATACGAAAGAGGAACCGGTGGTGTTGGTGTACTCGATCGGCTGGACATTCGTGGGCACCGAGTAGGTGATGCCCGTCGGCGGATACGACCAGTCCTTACCATCCGGACCTAGATCGATGATTTGCTGCGTGAGTGATCGAATACTGTAATCGCCCAGGATATTGAATCCGGATCCGATCGCGCCAGCACCGGGAATCTGTTGCATCGTAATTGTCCTTCCGGTTGCCGTCCCCGCGCCAATCGTACGAGCAGACTCCCGGCATACATCCGAAGATTCGGTACCATAAGCGAATTCGAAGGTTTCGCCACATTCGCCCCACCGAACATTCACATATCGATTCACGGCCGTCGACGCGGAATCCACTGCCGGCGAACCCATCCCGCATCGCCGAATCCGGGAGTTTGCGATGCGCTCCGCTGGGCAAGGCCATCACGTCTACCAACATCCAACATCCGGAGAACGATCATGTGTATTGCATCCGGCACGGCGAACACAGTGGGCGATACGGCAGCGGCGGCGGGCACCCTCAGCGGGGCGGGCGAATGAGGCCCGCGCTGCGCGGACTCGTGACCGCGCCGGTGCGGCTTCCGCTGCTCGCCGCCGCGGCGGTGGCAGCGCGCGGCACGGCAGTGGTGCGGGCCGCCGCGCCCGACGCGGTCGGTGAGTTGATCGACGGCTTCGCGCGGGAGGCGACGGCGCTGTTCGATCCGCGCGCGCAGCGGCGGCAACGGCGGATCGCGGTGCGGGGGGATCGGATTCACGCCGAGGTGAAAGGGTTGCGGGGCGAACGGGCGCCGGAGGTCGGCGCGCTGGTGCGCGATCGGCTCGGGCAGCTCGACGGGGTGCGGTGGCATCGGGTCAACGCGGTCAGCGGGCGGGTCACGGTGCAGTTCGAACCGGAACGGTTCGGGGCGGACGAATTGGATGCGGAGCTCGCCGAACTCGAGCGCAAGGCCGGCACCGAAGACATTCCGTGGAGCCGGCAGCTGGCCGATCCGTCGGATCAGGAACCGGTGTTCACCAGTGCGGCGCAGCTGGCCGGGGATGTGGTCGGCATCGGACTCGCATTGGCGGGCAAAGTGATACCGGCCTCGGGCGCTACCGACCTGATGCGCGCGACCGTATCGCTCATCGACGGGCAGCCGCAGTTGCGGGTGCTGCTGGAGCGGCAGTTGGGGGTGCACCGGGCCGATACGGTGCTCGCGCTCGGCAATGCGTTCGGGCAGGCGCTCGACTCGCAGCTGAGCGCACTGCTCGGCGACACCTTGCAGCGCGCGGTTCGATTGGTGGAAGCGGGCGCGCGCTACGGGCAATGGCGGCGCTGGGACGATCTGCTCGGCTCCCCGCACCAGCCGGGCGTCGCCGAATACCGCTCCCCCGCACCACGGCCCGTCGTCCTGCCCGCCGGGCCGATCGAACGGTGTGCGGCGCAGGTCGGGACCGGTGCGGCAGCGGCCTCGCTGGCCACGCTCACCGGGCGCCGCGGTTCCTCCGATGCCGCCGGCGCGCTCGCCGCGGGGGTGCCGCGCGCCGCTCGCGCCGGGCGTGAAACGTTCGCGGGCATCCTCTCCACGCTCATGGCGCGGCGCGGGGTCCTGACCATCGATCCCCGATTGTGGCGGCGGCTCGACCGGGCTTCGGCGCTGGTGGTGGATCGGCACGCGCTGCGCGGCGACCGGGCCGTGGTGCTCGCGGCCGAAGCACAGAATTCCGGGTGGAGCGTCGAGCAGGTGTGGAGCGCGGCACAGCGCCTGCTGTGGCGCAACGGGTCCGAATTGCCGATACCCCCGCCGCGTGGCCGCCATCGCGCAACCCTGCGGCTGGAAAACGAGAGTTCCCGCGGGGCGGGTAGCGGAGATCCGTTGTGGCATCGGCTGTATGACGGGGAGGACGTCGTCGGACGGGCATTGATCGGGCGGGAAGCGCATCCCGAGGCGGTCGGGTTGCTGGCGGCGGCGCGGCGAGCCGGGTTGCGGGTGGTGTTGATCGGGGACGAGTCGATGGGGGAATTGCGGCGCAGCGCTGACGAATTCGTGGCCGCGGGCGGGTCGGAGACCGCTCTGGTGCGCAGGCTGCAAGAGCAGGGTTACGTGGTGGCCGTGCTGAGTGGCCGGGCGCATCAGGCTTTGGGGGCTGCGGATCTGGGGATCGGGCTCGTCGAGCGGGAAGGCGAGCAGGTTCATGTGCCGTGGCAGGCGGATGTGGTGTGCCCGGATTTGGAGTGTGCGCGAAGGATTATCGCGGCGGTCGGGCCGGCCCGCGCCGTGAGCGAGCGGGGGCGGGTGCTGACCCTGTCGGCGGCCACGCTGACCGGGTTACTGCTGGCATCCGGGCCCACCGGGGCTCGGCCGGTAGCCGCCACCGCACCGCTGTCCAGCGCCACGCTGCTCAGCTTCGCGAGCGGACTTATGGCGGGGCGCAGCGCCGGACGCGGGACGGAGGCCACGCCGGTGCCGCTGGTGCCGTGGCATGCGCTCGAACCCGACGAAGTACTGGCCCGCCTGCCCGCTCCCCCACAGGCTCCCGCGCCGCACGGCGCCGTCGCTACCGGCGCGATCCGCACCGCCCGCTGGTTCGCCACTCCCGCAACGACTTTGACCGATCTAGCCGCTCAAGTGCGCCGCGAGCTGGCCGATCCGCTGACCCCGCTGCTCGCCGTGGGCGCGGTGGCATCGGCGCTGTTGGGCTCCCCCACCGACGCCGTGCTGGTGGGTTCGGTGCTCGGCCTCAATGCGGTGGTGTCCGCGCTCCAGCGCCGCCGCGCGGGCCAGTCGCTGCATCGCCTGCTGGTCGGTGAGCGGCTCATCGCGCGCCGCATCGAAAATCCTCACGAGCGCCACAGCACGAATTCCCAGCTCCGCGACAGCACACGCGAAAGAGCGAACTCCTGGCTGGGCGACGTCGCGAGCGGTATGGCGGACCGTGGACCCCACAGCGACGCCAGTACAACGACAGACCGCGGACTCGGCGACGACGCGAGCAGCACAGCGGACCAAGGACCCCACAGCGACACCAGCCCAACGACGGACCGCGGACTCGACGACGACGCAAGCGGCACAGCGGACCAAGGACCCCACAGCGACACCAGCCGAACGACGGGCCGTGGACTCGGCGATGCGAGCGGCACGGCGGGCCGTGGACCCCACGGCGACACCAGCCCAACGACGGACCGCGGACTCGGCGAGGGTGCGAGTGAAAAGGGGCACGAGGAGCGCGAAGTCGGGGCGGATGTCTTGCGGGTGGGGGATGTCATCGGGTTGCGGGCCGGGGATGTGGTGCCGGCGGATGCGCGGTTGCTGATGGTGGAGGGGCTCGAAGTGGACGAGTCGGGGTTGACCGGGGAATCGGTGACGGTGGAGAAGGAGGTCGGTGCGACTCCCGGTGCGGCGCTGGGTGATCGGAGTTGCATGGTGTTCGAGGGCGGTGTCGTGGTCAATGGGCAGGCGCGCGCCGTGGTGGTGGCGACCGGGGCCGCGACCGAAGCGGGCCGGGCGTTGGCGGCGGCCGGGGCGCCGCGTGGTGGTGGCGTGCAGGAGCAGTTGAAATCGCTTTCGGCGCAGGTTCTTCCGCTCACGCTGGGCGGCGGGAGTGTGGTGACGGCGGCCAGCTTCCTGCGCGGGCTGCCATTGCGCCCCGCCTTGGCCGATGGGCTGGCGGTCGCGGTGGCGGCCGTACCGGAGGGACTACCGCTGGTCGCCACGGTGGCGCAGCTGGCGGCGACCCGGCGGCTCTCGCGGCACGGTGTGCTGGTGCGCTCGAGCCGCACCATCGAAGCGCTGGGGCGGTTGGATACCGTGTGCTTCGACAAGACGGGCACCCTCACCGCCGGTCGACTGCATCTCGACGCGCTGGCCGACGCGGACGACACCTGGGATACCGAAAACGCCGCGGACTCACCGCAATCGCGGCGACTGCTGCGCGCTGCCGCCCGAGCCTGCCCACACGGCGACGACGCGCCGGTGCACGCCACCGACCGGGCCGTGGTGGAGGCCGCGGACCGGCATCTCGGGGCCAGGGCGGTGCACATCTGGGATCCCATCGAAGAGGTGCCGTTCGAGAGCAACCGGGGATATGCGGCAGCCGTGGGGCACACCGCTCATCACATCCGGCTGGCGGTGAAGGGGGCACCGGAAGTGGTGCTGCCGCGTTGCACACAAGTGTTGCGCGCCAATGGAAACGGTGATCGGTCCGTCACCGCGTTCGATGCCGGGCAGCGCGCCGACGCCGAAGCAGCGGTGCAACGCCTCGCCGAGCGCGGGCTGCGGGTACTGGTGGTGGCGCGCCGCGACTTCCCGCGCGAGCCCGCGGATGTCGCCGACGAGATCGAGCAGTTGACGCTGCTCGGCTTCATCGGCCTCGCCGATACCCCGCGCCCGCAAACCCCGGATCTGGTGCGGCAGTTGGCGCGTAACGACATCAGCGTGCGCATGATCACCGGCGATCATCCGGTCACCGCGCGCGCCGTCGCCCGGCAACTCGGGATCCCCGCCGACCAGGTGGCCACCGGCGCGGACATCGACGGGCTGGACGAAGACGAACAGGCCGAATTGATCGACCGGGCAACCGTTTTCGCCCGGGTGACGCCCGAACACAAGGTCCGCATCGTCACCTCGCTCCAACGCCGCGGCCACGTGGTCGCCATGACCGGCGACGGCAGCAACGACGCCGCCGCCATCCGCAGCGCCGACATCGGCATCGGCCTGGCGGCCCGCGGATCGGTGGCCGCTCGTGAAGCCGCCGACCTCATCATCACCGGTTCCGCCGAATCCGCCGATCCCGCAGGCGATCTCGATCTGACCGTGCTGCTCGACGCGCTCGTCGAAGGCCGCGGCATGTGGCAGCGCGTGCGCGACGCGATCGGCGTCCTGGTCGGTGGTAACGCGGGCGAAGTGACCTTCACCGTGCTCGGCACCTTGCTGGCGGGGCGCGCCCCGATCGGCACCCGCCAATTCCTGCTGGTGAACCTGCTGACCGATCTCGGCCCCGCCATGGCGGTAGCCCTGTCCGGTTCGCGCACCGGCGAACACCACACCGAACCCGCCGACACCGGAACCGAATTGGGTGAACTCCCCCGGCCCGAACTCGGCGGCGACTTCCTGCGCACCGTCGCCGTGCGCGGCGCTTGCACCACGGCGGGCGCCGGGGCGGCCTGGTTGCTGGGCCGGGCCACCGGAACCCAGCGCCGCGCCGCCACCATGGCGCTGGCGGCCCTGGTCTCCACCCAACTCGGTCAAACCCTGGTGATCGGCCGGCACAGCCCCCTGGTCTGGGTCACCGCGGCCGGCAGCGCCGCCCTGCTGGCCGGCATCATCATGACGCCCGGCGTGAACCGCTTCTTCGGCTGCGTGGCGCTGGACCGGTCGCCTGGTCGATCGTCACCAGCTGCGCGCTCGGCGGGACGGTGGGCGCCGTCTACGCGGGCCGCGCGCTCGCCGCCTGAGCCATCGACCTCAATTCTCCCGGCGTCGATGGGCTCGGTGGGAGAGCCGTTCGGAGAAGGTTTCGGTCCACGCGGCCGACTCCGACTCCTCGGCGACCCCGTATTCGGTTCCCGTGTCCTCGGGGCTGCTCCCCGCCCGCCCACCCTGCTTCGCCCCGCCCGGACGGGCCTGCATCGCCAGAATCCGCACTCCCCACGAGACGTAAGCCTCCACGCTCATCCCCGCACACTCGGCCGCATCACTCAAGAGGAGCCAGTCGTCCTCACCCACCGTCACCACCACATCCCTACTTGCCATGCCGGACAACGTTAGTCCCGCCACGCCTCCGCCGCGCGAAACCGACCTCAGCTAGGCGATTCCGGTCATTACGGATGCGAGAGCGCGGAGCAGGAGCCGAGCCACCACCATCCGCCCCCCAATTCCACTGTCGGGCAGATCGATTCACCGAAGCCGTCGTACGGACCCGGCTCCGGTGTGCCCACGAAATGCGCATAGCCCTCGGCATCATCGGGGATCCCGAGGAAGTCGGGTACGAACCGCACCGGCTCTCCACCACTGGTGCCGATCACCGCCACCTTGCAATTGGCCGAAACGAAGCACAGGTACGCGGGCAGGTCGACACCGTAGTACCCGATGCGGTCACGCTCCGGCAGCTCCATCGCGGCGATCGCGGTGAACGCCGGACGTTCGAGCCAAAACTTGGTCCACACAAAAGCTTTCAAATCGAAGAACAGGAAAACCGAACCCCCGACCCCGACCACCGCCAGCAGCACCGTAGCCACCAGCGACCACCATCGCCCGTCGCGACCGGCCAGCCAAACCATCACCATGAGCAAAGCCGATACCACCACGAACACCCCCAGCAGCAACGGCAGCGCCAGAATCCAGAACTGCGTGACGATCCAACCGCGATGCAGCGTCACAAGGAGCAAGATCACGGCCAACACCAAGGCGGACGCGGGCACAACATACGACCGCAGCTCTTTCGCGAACACCCCAGCAACCTAGCGCGGCGAAGTGCGCGAAATGCGCTGGAATTGTGGCGATTACGTGAGGGAGGTGGCGCCGTCTCCTCTTTTCTTCAGCCCGCGACGAGCCCGTCGCGAACGGCCAAGGGGGGCACACCGTGCCAGCGCCGGATTGCGCGGCGCAGGGCCCGTTCGTCGCTGTAGCCGACACGGCGGGCGATGGAGCGCATCGGTAGTTCGGGGTCGCGTAGCAGGGCGAGGGCGCGGGCCTGGCGGGCTTGCTCGACCTCGGTGCGCCAGCTGGTGTCGTGTTCGGCGAGGCGGCGTTGCAGGGTGCGCGGGCTCATCGCCAAGCGCTCGGCCACCGCTTCCAGCGAGACGATGTTCGCCTCGAAGACGATGTCGAGTGCGACTCGGAAGGCGTCGTACCAGCGCAGGACCGGTTTGGCGGCGGCCAGGGTCAGCTCGGCGTGGTGTTGCAGGATTTTGCCCAGGCCGGGCTGGGATTGCGGGAGCGGGGCGTGGGCGTCCTCCTCGAGCAGGGTGATCGAATTGACCGGCGCTTCATAGTCGATGCGAGTGGTGCCGAAGAATTCGACCAGCCGGCGATGTTCGCGAGGCGCGCGATGAGACAGGCTGACCCGCAGCGGGACGATCGGGCGGCCGGTGGCTTCGCGGGAACGCTTCAGAAACAGTGCCAGTACGAAGATCTCGATCGCCTCGACCACATCTGGCACCGCGGGACCGGTCGCGTGCCCGACCACGAACTGACTGCCGCTCTGCAACACTCGCGTCCGATCGGCACCCGGATCGCCGATCACATCCAGATAGTTCAGTGCCTGCGGTGTCGTCTCGATCAAGCTCGCACCGGTCGTGTACAGGTAATCCCACAACCCGAGCGTGCCCACCGGCGCCTGTTCCGCGACATGCACACCGATCGCGGTACCCGCATCGCTGAGCGTGAGCTGCTCCCACAACGCGATCATCGTCGGCGTCGACACCCGCGCCAGATCATCGGCCAGCACCTCCGGCCGCAGATCCGGCAAATGCGCGAACTGACCGCGATTCATACCCAAGTCCTGCACAACGCCCGAAACCAGGCGGGCCAAGCTGGAAGCGACAGTGCCATCGTTCGCGGCACGAGATCTGCCCGCAGTCACCACAATCCTCGATCGATCAACTCTTCGAATCCCCCCGGAACCTGGGAAAATTCGAGAACTCGGCGGCCCGTTGAGTTCCGGGTCGACTGTAGCGCCAAGTTCGCTGAGCGTGGAGCCAGCAAATTCCGGGTCGATGATGGATGCCGCCCGGCCCGAACGGGATGGGCGGGGCCGTTCCGACCCGGGGCGACTTGCGGAAGGCCCAGCCGGATCGGACCTGCCGCCACGGTCCGCTATTCCGCTGCGCGGCTGGTGAATTCGAAGGAGCCGCTGTCGATGCCCCAGGAGATGACCCGGTCGGGGCGGATTCGGATGATGGCGCGTTCCTGGGGCGGGAACGGCGGCTCCTGGTCCTCGAGGGCTTCGGCTTTGCCGCGCACCTCGATGCCGCGAATCACGTAGGGGTCCAGGGAGACCTGCTGGTCGATGACGAAGGACACTCGGCTGCCCGCTTCGACGTTGCGGTATTTGCGGCTGGCTCGCATGCGCATGCCGCCGATATCGATGGTGCCGTCGGGGTTCACGCGGTAGTTGGTGGGGTTGTTCTGGACGACACCGTCGGGCGAGACGGTGGCCAGGCGGCCGATGCCGGCCTCGGCGAGGAACTGCTGTTCGTTGCTGGTGAAGGTCATCTCGGTTACTCCTGATCTAGCAGCGTTAGGAACTGGAGCAACGGTAACATCGAGTCGCTACGTTGTCTAGCGTTGCTATATTCGGTGGCGCGCAGGAGCATTGAGATGATCTCGGCCGCGTCGATGAATTTCGGGTGGGTGCCTCGTCCAAACGTCTGGATACACCGGCAGTGGTGGGTCAGAGCGGAAACAATCGGTCCGGACAGGATCCGGCGGGTGAGCGGAGGGCGCGATGAGCGGTATCAGAGTGTTGGTGGCGGGGGCGAGCATCGCGGGGCCCGCGCTGGCGCACTGGCTGCGCCGGCGGGGGGCCGAGGTGACCGTGGTGGAGCGGGCGCCCGAGCTGCGGCCCGGTGGGCAGGCGGTGGATGCGCGCGGGGTGACCAAGGAGGTCATCCGGCGGATGGGGTTAGATGCGGAGGTGCGGGCGGCCTGCACCCAGACCATCGGCGCACGCACGGTGGACTCGGATGGCAACGTGCTCAACGCTTTCCACGTGGAGGACGACGGCGGTGACGGGTTCATCGCGGAGATCGAGATTCTGCGCGGGGATCTGTCGCAGGTGCTCTACGACGACACTCGCGACGGGGTCGAATACATTTTCGGCGATCGGATCGCCGAGCTCAGCCAGGACGCCGACGGGGTCGACGTGGTGTTCGCGAGCGGCGGCAAGCGGCGGTTCGAGCTGGTGATCGGAGCCGACGGGCTCCATTCCGCGCTGCGCGCAATGGTTTTCGGGCCGCACGAACAGTTCGTCCGCCACCTCGGACATGCGCTGGCCTTCTACAGCGTGCCCAACGAGTTCGGGCTCGACAAGTGGTTGATCGAATATCAGGAAGGCGGGCGTTCGGCCGGCTTGCGGCCGATCCAGGACGCCACCCGCGCGATGGCCATGTTCTCTTTCCCCGCAACCGATCTCGATGTCGACTACCGCGATATCGACGCCCAGAAACGCCTGCTGCGAGAGCGGATGGCCGGGTTCGGCTGGTTGACCGAGGGCATCCTCGCGCACCTGGACGACACCCCCGACTTCTATCTCGATCAGGTCGCCCAGGTGATGATGGAGCGCTGGTCCAACGGACGGGTGGCATTGCTCGGGGACGCGGCGTTCAGTTCGTCCCCGATGTCCGGGCAGGGCACCGGACTGGCCCTGGTCGGCGCGTATCTGCTGGCCGGAGAGCTGGCCGCCGCCGGATGGGATCCGGCGGCCGGGTTCGCCGCCTACGAACGCCGGATGCGCCCGTTCGTCGAAGCCAACCAGGAGATCGCCCAACTGAACGCCCGCAGCCGCGACATCCCCGGCCCAGATGCCGAACCCGCCCCCGATTTCAGCGGCGAATGGTTCGGCGAACTGATCGAGCGCGCGATCAACGGCGTCGAACTCCCCGACTACGCGGGCGTGCCGGACACCCGGGCTCATCAAGGATCGTGACAGAGGGCGTCGACACTCTCGCTTCGCTGCGGCCGGAAAAGGTTCGGCCGCGGGCCGGCCACTACACGCACAAGGCGGATTGAGCGCTGCCGGGGACGACGGCGCAGTACACCGCTGCGAGGGCCTTGGTGAGCGGTCCGAAGATGTACTGCCCGCTGCCGGTCGCCAGGTCCGAGGAGCCGGTGCCGCCGGCAATGGATGACGCGAGCGTGGTTTCGGCGGGCAGTGCCTCGACATCGGCTGTCGCCGTGCCGATTCCGGCGCTGATCGCGCCCGCGAGAGCCAGGGAGACGACGGTCAGGCGGAGAGAGCTGTGAATCATGGCGGGAGCATAGTTGAAATGGATTCGCTTCAAATCGTCTCGGCGCCCCCCGGAAATATGGGCATCGACGTGATGTCAGTAACGAACTGGCTAATCTCGGTGTCGTGCGGGTATCGAAGGAGGGGTCCGCACCTAGGGTCGGACGGGTCCGAGGGAAGGGGCTGGTGATGTTCGAGAAGGCTTTGCAGAAATCCGTCGAGCTCGTGTTGCGCGGCGGCACGACCGTGCAGGTGCCGCTCGCGGCCAAATATGTGGGGCGGCTGCGGCGACGGCATCCGGATCGCACCCCGGCCGATATCGCGGGCGGGCTCGAGACTCGATACCTGACCGTGGTGACCATCAGCGGCGCGCTCGCCGGGTTGAGTGCCGCGGTGCCCGGGATCGGGACGCTGATCGGGCTCGCGGTCAGTGGCGTCGAATCGGTGTTCTTCCTCGAAGCTTCGGCGATGTACGCGGTGTCGGCGGGCACGGTGCACGGCATCGAGAACCTCTCCCCCAAGCAGCGGCGCGCCCTCGTGGTGGGGGTGGTGCTGGGCGAGAGCGGGGCGGAGATGCTGGGCAAGAACGCCAGTCAATCCGCGCGTGATTGGGCCGGGGTGGTTGCCGACCGGCTGCCGGTCATCCGCAATATCGATAATGCGATGGCGCGCAAGTTCATCGTGTCCTTCCTGGCCAAACGCGTGGTGCTGCTGTTCGGCAAGACCCTGCCGGCCGGCATCGGCGCGGTCATCGGCGGGGTCGGTAACCGGGCGATGGCCAAGAGCGTTGTCACCAACGCGCGCAACACCTTCGGGCCCGCACCCGCCCATTGGACGGGTACCGACGAGCCGGGCACGCTGCTCATCTCCGGAGCGTCCAGCGGCACTCGGTAATTCAATCGGCTACCAGGCACAGGACGACCGTTCCGGCGCTGCCGGTGGTCCGGACCCAGGTTTTGGTGGAGCAGTTACTGGTGTCGGTGGTGCGCTGCACGACGCGGTGGGTGGAATAGCTGGTCCCACAGGTGGCGGCGGAGACGGTGACGTCGCTGACGCCGTTGCCTTGACTGGCGCCTTCGACGCGGTGCAGGCAGCTGCCGACCGTGGCGTTGCGGATCACCTCGGCGGTGGAATCCTCACCCGCGGTCGGCGATACCGTTGTCACCTTGGTGCGCGGCGCGGTGCTGGTCAGCCTGGTCGTCGTATAGGACTGGGTGGTGATGTACGGGGTGTAGGTGGAGTAGCGGTCGGCGTTCATATCGTCGGTGATCGCCGCGATCCACAGGGCGAGCGTGGACCAAGCCACGATGGCGATCGCGGTGAATGAATAGCCGATGGCCAAGCCCGCGATCGCCAGGCCCCGCCCGTCCTCCCTCGTGCGGTTGATCTGCACCAAGGCGATGTGGCCGAACAGGATTCCCAGCGGCGCGAAGATCAGCGACGCGACCAATGCCGCGATCGCCATGCCGTTCGTGCCCGGGCGGACCGGCGCCGGATATCCACCCGGCCATTGCGGCGGACCATACGGTACGGGCTGCTGGCCCGACACCGGCTGGGATGGCGGCTGCTGCGGATCGTCCTGATACATGCCGGCCTCGTGCGGGGTGTTTCATGACCCCGGCTGTCCCGCGAGTCGTCCGATCAGTATGTGCACTTGTCAGGGGTGCGCGACATCATCTGTTCGACCGACAGCCGGGCACGAGGCCGGCCCCCAATGCCGTTGGAGCAGTCGTTATCACGAGGATCAGGAGAAGTCTGCGACACGGTCGCCGACCCACTGGGCGTAGCTGCGCGGGGCGTGGCCGGTCAGGTCCTCGACCACGGTGTTGACCGGCGCCGGCTTGCCGACCGAGGCCGCCATCAGGTCGAACAGCGCATTGATGAATTCCGGATCCATGAACTGCGCCATCTGTTCCCGCACCGGGGCATCGTCGAGCTCCTCGAAAGTGAGCGACCGGCCGAGCACCCGCCCCAGGATTTCGACCTGCTCGACCTGAGTCAACGATTCCAACCCCGTGAGCTGGTAGACGCGACCGGCATGCGCGCCGGGCAGCACCGCCGCCGCCACGGCCGCCACATCGCTCTCGTGAATCTGGGTGGCGGCGGCCTGCGCATACGCCGCCCGGACCACCCGGTAGTCCGGGATGCTGAAACCCGTTCACGGAGAGATGGTCTCGACCGCTGACTACGAACGTAGAACTCGGCGGGACTCGGACAGGAGGACAGAAGCTGCCGCGCTGCGGACAGGTGATGCCAGCGCAACCAGATGGAAGGTTTGCCGCACCGGCCATGTCAGCGGGCCGGCTCTACAGTTTGCCTATGTCGTTTTCACCAGTGTCAGCGTTGGCTCCGGCCACCTATCTGACAGGCGATCCGATCATCGAGGTCGACCACCCGGCCGTCCGAGCCCTCGGCGAAGAGCTGCGCTCCCGCTCCGACAGTGAGATCGATTGTGCACGAATGTCATTCGAATGGGTGCGGGACAATGTCGCACACTCCTACGACGCACACGATCGGCGCGTGACGCTGCGAGCATCGGAGGTGCTCGAACACCGAGTCGGCCTCTGCTACGCGAAATCCCATCTGCTCGCGGCGCTGCTCCGCGGAAACGGGATCCCAACGGCGCTGTGTTACCAGCGCCTGGTGCACGGAGACGGACATACCCTCCACGGCCTGGTCGCGGTACACGTCGACGGGGCCTGGCATCGACAAGACCCGCCCGGTAACCGTGCGGACATATCGGCTGAGTTCTCAGTCGACGAGGAACGACTGGCATTCCCGATCGACCCCCGGCTCGGTGAGATCGACTATCCCGAACTTCACCGCGCCCCAGCCCGAATCGTCGTCGACACCCTGCTGGAGACCACCGACATCCTCACCGTCTACGACCGGGGGCTGCCATCGGAACTCAGTTGAGGGAAATGGTGAAACTGTTGTTCGAGGCCGATGCGACCCCATCGGCTGCGGAACTGGGACGGTTACTGCATCGCGCGGTCGGCAGCAGGGCCGATGAGGAGTGGGTGTCCATCGCCGAAATGCTGCTCGATCGGGGGGCCGATCCCGGCGTCCGAGACAATTTCGGTGCGCTGCCTTCGGATGTCCTTCGCCAGCGCGGGGACATGCACATACCTGGCGTTCGGGAACTGCACTCTCGCATGATTTCGATGCTCCGGGCGAGCGGACGGGCGACCGGACTTGGGCCGGCGGAAGTGGTTCTGCTGCCACATCATTCGGTCGCGGCGCATCCCGAGCGGCCCGAGGCGTTGAGCATCATGTTCTCCGGCACCGTGCTGGTGCGATGGCGACTGGGGCCGATCCTCTACCCGTTGGAGGTCATTCGGATCAGTCGAAGCGACGAACGGTGGGGGTCGCCCGGCAGCACCGCGGCCGCGGTGCTGGCGCTCAGCGGAGATCGAGAGATCCAATTGCACAACTGGTCGGCGCCTCGTCGGTACCGGGAGGTCGATCCGGAACTGCTGCCCGAGGACATGTACCGCAGTGCGGTGCTCTCACCCGACGGGCGATTTCTCGTGGCCACCTCGTGCGAGCGACTGCACCTGATCGATCTCGAACGCAACGTTGTGGTCTGCGAGCCATGGGGATTCGGTGATTGGAGCGTCGAACCGCGATTCTCGCCCGACGGAAAGATCTTGGCCGTCGGCAATTCGATGCAGGGCAGTTGGTGGCTCGAAGTTCTCGACGTGGCCGACAACGGGATGCTGTGCCGGCGTTATGCCCGGGAAGATTACGACCTGCCCGGGCGGCGGTGCGCGGAGATCATCTCCGATCTGGTGTTCTCCCCCGGCGGCGACACATTCGCGACCTGGGTCCGGCCCGACTTCGGACGGGGCCTGCCCAACGGTTACCGGGGACTTGTGGTCGTGACCTTGACCCGCACCGGAGACCGGGTCTGGCAGCTACTCGTCGACAACGACATCGCCGGTGCGCCTGGGCAAGCCGAATCGGCGACCCTCGCATACACACCCGACGGGACGCTACTCGCGATCGGACTCGGCACCGGGGTGCTGTGGGTGGATGCCGCGACGGGGGCCGTCGTGGGCCGGGACCACTCGGTTGGCGCAGTGAATGCCCTGACCATGCACCACGTGTACGGCATCCTCGCCGCCACGAACCGCGGACTGGGGCGACTCGAGGCATCGGCGAGCGACCCTGAGGGCCACGGGTTTTCGGGCTGCGCGGGTGAGTGATCGGCGCGAATCGTGCTGCCGGGCACGGCGTTCGGAGTAAGATCAGGGCGCAGCGTGGCCATCGCAGGTTCGGGTCCGCTCCCGAGAGGCTCGACGGTGGTTCGCCGGATCGAGGGATGGGTTCATGGCCGTTCTGCGCACTTGTGCGGCGTTGACCGCGGTGCCTGCGCTGGTGGTGTTGGGGACCGGGAACGCTGCTGCCGAGGCGGCCGGATCGCCGGTTGCCGCAGGGGATTCCAACTCGTTGCGGGTCGGTTCCGAGACGGTGCAGTTGCCCGGGGGGATCGATCCTGGGCTGAGGGAACAGGCGCAAGCCTATTTGGATGGGGTGCAGGGGCGGATCGCCACCACCTTCGACAATATGGGGTTCTCTCGCAACGAATCCGATCGGCGTAATGCCGCTACGGTGGCCGGCGGAATCATCGGGGCCGCGGTCGGGAAGGTCGTGGTGTTCCCGCTGGAGATCGTGGGGTGCGGGGTCGGGGCGGTGGCGGGGGCGATCGCGGGCGGGGTCATCGGCGCGCTGCCCACCGTCGGAGCGGGGGCTCCGGTCGGTGCGGCGGTGGGCGGAGTGGCGGGCTGCCTGCTCGGTGGGCTGGCGGTCGCCATCCCGGTGGATGTGGCGGGGCTGGTCGGCGGGGCGGTCATCGGCGGGGCCGCCGGCGGGGCGCTGGGGGCGGGCGGAGGTCCGGTCGATGCGGCGTTACCCATCGTGAACACCCTTGCTGGTCAATCCGATTCGACGACACCCGAGCCGGTTGCCGCTGATGCCATCGCCGCGGTCAGCACCGAAGCCGACGCGGCGGTCACCTCGCTGCGCACCGCGATCGACGCGATGCCGCCCCTCACCCCCAATGCGCTCGGGCCGCTCACTCAGCCCGTCAATGATCTCCTCGGGGCCGTGCAGGCGGCCTTATGAGCGCTCCGGCAGGGTTATCCGGGTACTCCGCGTGGATATCGCCGCCGAACATCTTCCAGTAGAAGGCGTTCATCTTCGCGGCAGCAGGCGCATGCCGAGTCAGGATGGCGGCCACCTCCGGCGGCACGTCTGCCGGGATATGACCAGCGGCACAATGGTTTACGTACTCGTTGCGGGCAACGTAACTGGCCATGTCCGGGGTCGGCACTCCGCAGACATCGGTCACCAGCCAGTTGACCAGACGCATCGCGGCATAGTCGGCGTCATGCATGGCGTGCCGCTCGACGAAATCCCGTTCGGCAGTCGACAGTTCGAAGCGCGTCGAAGTCGCAAGCCCGAAGTCGCACAGATACATCCGCCGACCATCACTGCGCAGATTGCCGAAATGGCCATCCATATGCAGCAGCACACCGTCCCCGAGAAACGTCACAATTTCCGAAAACTGTTGCGCAACTATGTCAGCCTTGCCGATCGGATCCACACCCAACCATTCCGACATCGAAAGCGGAACGTACTCGCAGAACAGCACAAGACTCGACGATGCGGCAGCCAACGCATCGAGCCGAGCCCGCACAGCCGGACTCCCACCCAGAGCAGCCACCACCGCATCGATATCAGCGTGTTCATCCGCGACCGGCGAACGGCCAGGCAGCACCCGCCAGTGATAAAGCAAAGGAAACGCCTGCACCCGCCCCGCCAAAACTCCTTCGGTAACAACAACATTCGCGGCCAGCTCCCGCCACGCATTGAAACTCGGCCCGCCGACCCCGTACTGACAGAACAGCGGCAGGTCATACAGGTTCGCGGTAGACCCCGGGTGAGCCAGCTCGAGATCGGTCAACGGAATGCGCTTGACGAACACCGGCACCCCACCCACCCCGAGAACCGCCGATCCCCCACCCACGCCCACATTCTCGCGCTGCCCCGCACCCACCAGCCGAGCAAGCTCAATCTCGCTGCGGGAAGCCAGAAGAGCCGACAGTCTCCGGTAGCGGTCGCGCCGGGCACCTGTCATCGCACGAGTCTGCCATCACCCGCGACGGACCACCTACGCTCGACTCCATGACACCGGAAGCGCGAGTTCTCGCCGAGGCGTTCATCGACGACCCCTTGATGGCGTACTTCTGGCCGGAGCCGAAGCGCCGCCAACGAGCGCTGCCGTTGTTCTGGCATTCTCGCGTCGAAGCCAGGCGACGCGCCGGGATCGTCGACACCGCATCAGACGGTGAAGGCGTGACGACCGTCCTGTTGTGGGAACGGCCAGGATGTTCCGTTCCAATGGCCGAGCCGGTCAGCTTGATCCGAGCGCTGGGGGCGGCCGCTCCACGTGCGCTCGCGGCCTCCCGCCGGATCGAGAGTTTGCGGCCCGCGACGCCACACCTGTACCTGGCGGTCGGGGCCGCTTTGCCGCGCGCACGCGGCAAAGGCGTGACCTCCCGGCTGGTCAGGGCCCGAATCGACGCTGCTGATATCGATGTCTTCGTGGTGGCGACGAACCCGGTCAGCGCCGCCATGGCCGAACATGCTGGATTCCATACGACGCAGGAACTGGTCCTCGAGAACGGAGCTACACTCCGGGGAATGTTGCGGCCCGCCTGAATTCGACGACGGCGCTCGATGGGCAGCGGCACTGTCCAACGAACGTCGACGACGGTGCCGGCCACTCGAAGCGAATTAAATGGGTGGCGGGCGGTGGCGGGTCTCGTTAGAGTGGGCGCCGCGACGCGGGGAAGTTCCTGGATCTATAGCTGGGGGCGGAGTTGAGTTCCCCGGCGTCGTCCAAAATCTTTCAGTGGGGGCGTCGAGGCGCTCGGGATTGCGTCCAGTTCGGCCTCCAGTTCGTCGAGGCGCAGATGAGTGTGCGGGCGGTGGCGGGGCACATGTCGGCGTGCACTGCCGGTTCGGGATCGGGCGGGCGGCGTTGTCGGCGGCTGCGTTGCTTGTCATTAATGGCATCGAATTCGGCGTGGAGTGGGGTCGAGCTACTGCTCCAGGGCCGGTGGATTGACTGCCCTGGAATGGGTTTCATGCCGCGCCTATCCGTTTTGCCAATGGTTCGGGGAGTGGGTACTGCTTTTCCGGGGGAAGAAGGTTCTTCGCGCGGTCGATCCGGCCCTCGCGCAGGTGGCGGGAGATGGTGTGGGTCAGTGGGGTGAGGTCGCGGATTTCCACGGTCCAGTCGTCGACGTAGCGTTCGATGATGTTGCGGGACAGGCCGATTTGGATGCTGCGGTGGTCTAGCTTCGCGCCGCGGATCGAGTACTCCGGATCCCATTGCACGTGGACGGGGGTGATGGCGAACTGCTTCTTCCATTGCGCGGCATCGGAATAGACGCGGCGTTCGGGGCTGGTGAGGACCGCATGGGAGAGCGCTTCCTCCCATCCGGTGCGGGTGATGCGGACGGCGAGAATGCGCTCCTGGCCGGGTTTTCGGGCCCAGTTGCTGCGATGCATCAGCCATCGGTAGGAAGGCTTGATCCAGGTCATGCGGTTGAGGGAGAAGGGGTCCACGAAACGCTGGGCGGTGACCGCGGCGGTGGCGATGGCCGCGTTGAAGGCTTGGTAGACGACGATGGTTTCGCGGTCGAAATCGGCGCGGATCTCGTACTGATTCATAACGCGGGCAACGGTAGTGGCGCGGCGGCATCGCCATCAACGCGTTTTCCGGCGGTGTAGCACCGGATGACGGAGGGGCCGGTGGGGTGATCGACCCCACCGGCCCCTCCCGAAAACGTATGGGGCGCTACGGGTTGTAGATCTCCACATAGGCGTTGGTGGCTACTGCGAAGACGCCGGGGCCCATGCCGGTGCAGGCCGCTGTGATGTTCTGGCCCGAGGGGGTGAAGGGGTAGCTGAGGACCTTGTAGGGGCCGATGGCGTACATGGGGAAGGGGCCGCTGGCGTAGAGGCCGACGCAGTCGAGGTGGAGGACGTAGTTGGAGCCGCCGTCGGGGGCGCAGGTGGCGGTGGCGTCGAAGACGCCCCGGGAGACGGTGCAGTCTTGCGGGGCGGCTTGGGCGGTGCCCGGAGCGGCGACGGCCGCGAAACCCAATCCCGAGATGCTCATGGCTGCGACGCTTGCGGCGATACCCAGTGACTTGCTCATGAAGCTCCTTCGGTTCGAAATGCGTGCCGGGTCGGCCGGCCTGATGGCTGGATGACCTGAACTTAGGAATCGAAACGTTCGGAGGGGTATCGGACGGCGGACCTATCTTGCTACAAACCGACGGGGATCAAGCGCGGTTGTAGCGGCTGCGGGCCTGGTCGTGGGCGGTGCGGAGGAGGTCGCGGAGAAGGGCGTCGGTGCGCGGGCCGGGGTTTACGACGGCCAGCCAGCCTGCGGCGGCATAGGTCGGGTGGGGGTGGAGGGCGTCGGGTTCGCTCGGGTCGCCGGGGGTGGATTCGCGGGGTGAGTGGCCCATCGCGGTGGTGAAAGCGGACTTTCCGGCGTGGATGTTCAGGCGGAAGGCGCCGGGGCGGTTCAGGCCGGAGGCGGTGTCGCCGGGGTAGTCCTTGGTGATGATGGTGGCGAAGGGCTGGGTTCGGGCGGGGACCTGGCCGTCGGGGGCGTAGTAGAAGAAGACGTCGCCCCAGGCGATTTCGGGGGAACCGTCCCCGGGGGCCGGGCGGAGCGTGTGGACGCCGCCGAGGGCTTCGAGGTAGCCGATGATCTCTTCGATGCTCATGAGTTCAAGAGTTACATTGAAGTGCTTGTGGAGACTTCCGGACCGATAAGGCCAGGTGAGTGTGTGGGAAGTCGCAACTGTGCGGAGCTGCGGACGGCCGATGTCGCTCGGCTGTCGGGATACTCGGTGCAGCAGATCCGCAATCTCGAGCGGGACGGCGTATTGCCGCCGGCGCAGCGCACCGGCTCCGGGTACCGGACCTATGGGGACGCGCACGTGCGGGCGGCTCGGGCTTATCGGGACCTGGCGGCGGGGGCCGGGCCGGTGGATGCGAAGCGGATCATGCGGGCGGCGCATGTAAAGCCGGTATCGGGATTGCTCGCGCTGATCGATGCCGCGCATGCCCGGCTCGACGACGAACGGCGGGACGTCGGGATCGCCGTGGCGGCGGTGCGGGCGATCTCGGCGGAGACCATCGGCGAGGTGCGGCCGCAGGATTCGATGAGCATCACCGAATTGGCGGATGCGCTGGGGGTGCGCACTTCGACCCTGCGGCATTGGGACGCAATGGAACTCGTGACACCCGACCGTGCCGCCGCCCGCTCGGCGCGCAGCTATACGCCCGCTCGGGTGCGGGAGGCGCGCATCGTGCATCAGCTCCGGCGCGCCGGATACGGGATCACCGCCCTGCGGATTCTCATGCCGGAACTGCGCGCAGCGCGTGACAAGGACAGCGCGCTGGCCGCCCTCGGCACCCGTGCGGCCGGCATCGAGACACGCTCGCTCGCGTTGCTCTCCGCCGGCGGTGAATTGGCCGGGCTGCTCAGGCTCAGCGCAGCAGCAACCCCGCGGCAATGAAGGTGACGATCACCAGCAGCGCGAACCAGGAGATCAACTGCCAGTGCATGATCGCGGCCTGCTGACCGCGCACGGTCAGGCGCAGGGTGGCGTCCACGCGGTCGTGATCGGCCAGCCGGCGGCGCATCTGGGCGATATCGTCCGCCTGATCCTCGGCCGACTGCTCGGCGCGTTCCAGCCGGTGTGTCATGCGCAGCAATTGCTTGGACTTGTCGCGGGTGGTCTTGCGGGCCAGCGCGAGAGCGGTGCGCTGGTTCATGAGCTCCTGGCGCTGCCGTGCGATGACGGCCGCCTGGGTGCGGGTGTGACGTTCCCAATCGGTCACCGTCGCCCAACCTCCCGTGTGTTCGTCGCGGAAACCGTACGCCAGCTCCTCCGCGGCCCAGCCGATAATGAATTCGCGCAGTTCCAGGCTGCCTTCCCGGGCGGTCACGACACCGCCGGGACCGGCCGTCAGCAGGCCGCCCACCACACGGTATTCGCACGCCTCCGGCGCGAAATCCACCACGGCCAGCGCGGGCAGCTGCGAGGTCCAGAACCCGGGCGGGCAGATCCAAAGTACTTCGGTACAACCGTTGTTACGCAATTGCGCGGTGAGGTCGCGGGCGCGCGCCAATTCCGGTGCGGCACTGGTCACTTGGATGGCGCAGACGCGATCACCCTTGCGCCACAACAGATCCGAAGTGTACGGTCCGACGTCGATATCGACCTGGGCGTCCACCACGCCGGCCGCCAGCAGCCGGCCGCGCAGCCAGTATTTGAAGGCCAGCACATCCCAGCGGCAATCCGGGCAGCCCGGCTCGCGACAGCAGTCACCGGGCGCGTGGCCGCGCGAATCCGCCACCACCGCCGCTCGATTCGGACTCGGATCGGCGAGAGCCACCGACTGCCCGCGCGGAACTTCCACTCGCCTCGTGCTCACACGATCACCGCCCCAGCCACTTCACCATGGGCCGCCTCCGATGACTCCGGAAACCACCACGCCCACGCATTACTTCCAGAGTGCCGCAGCACCCAGGGAACTATGCATGAAAGCAGCAAGATTCGTTACCCGATCGCGAGCGGTACGTAATCAAGGCCGGGGCGGTTTGTAATGGTGGCCCGAGATGCCGGGCCGCATTGGCGCGGCTACCCTTTCGGGATGCTCGACGCGCAAGCCCCGAACCCGCAGCTCCGCGCGGCGCGCGCCGCCAACTCGGTGGCGTTCGCCCTGCAAGGCTTCTTCCTGGCCGTGGTCCTCACCGAACTGCCGCAGCAGAAGGACGAATTCGGGCTCACCGACACGCTGATCGTGGTAGCGGTGGCGGTGATCTCGCTGCTGGCGGGCGCGGGCAGCCTCACCGCGGAGCGGATCGCTTTGCGCTGGTCGAGCCGGACCGCGCTGCGGATCGGACTGGGATTGATCGCGGCGGCGGGCGTGGGAATCGCGTTCGCGCCCAACCAAGCCGCGCTGTACGCGGGACTCGCGGTGTACGGCGTGGCGGTCGGTATCGTCGACGCGGGGACGAACATGCAGGCCGTATTCATTCAACACGGCTATGGCAGGTTCGTGCTGTCGTCGTTCTACGCGGCGTGGAGTGCCGGGTCGATTGCCGGGGCGCTGTTCGTGTCCGCGCTCGAAGCCGTGGATGCGGCGCTGTGGGCGTCGATTCTGGCTGCGGCGGCCGTGGTCGCGATCGGGGCTTTCGCGGCCGGACCGCGACTGCTGGGCTCGGATGAGGCGGAAGCTTCACCCGCGGAAGCGGAACCGGCCGGGGCGGTGCCAACCAAGATCTTCCTGGTATTCGGTGTGGTGATCGCGCTGGCGTTCGCCATCGACCTCGCGGTGGGGAACTGGTCGGCGCTGTATCTCAAGGACGAACTGCTCTCCTCTTCTTGGATGGCGGCCCTCGCGCTCGCCGCATATCAAGGCGCATCGCTGATCGGGCGGCTCAGTGGCGACCTGTGGGTGCGGCGGTTCGGGCCGCGCCTGGTGGTGCGCGTGGCCGCCGTGGTCGGATCGCTCGGCATCGCCCTGGTGGTGGGCGCGCCCGGTCCGGTGGCGGCCATCATCGGGTTCGGTATCGCCGGTATCGGGCTGCCGATCATCGCACCGCTGTGCTTCAGCGAGGCCGGGCAATTGACCAGCGGGCGTGGGCTGGATGCGCTCATCGCGCGGCTCAACCTGTTCAATTACGCGGGCACCCTGGTCGGTGGCGCGGTGGTGGGGGCGGTCGCCGATGCGGCGAATATGCGTGCGGGGTTTGCCATTCCCCTCGCCTTCGCGGTGATCCTGATCGGGTTCGCGCGGATCTTCCACAACCGGGCCGGGGCGGCGGAGATCGCACCACGATCCAGCGCCGAACTCGCCTGAGGCCGCCAGGCCTCCCCCGTTGTTCCGGCGAGCGGTGGCGTCGGCGGGATGACGGGCGGGCGCGGCGGAGGATCTGCTTGACTGGGTCGAGTGAGCCAACTTCCCGTCACCGTCGAACGGGCCGAGCCGCATGACGCGGCGGCCCTGAGCGAAGTCGCCGCCGCTACGTTTCCGCTGGCCTGCCCGTCGTGGATGCCGCCCGAGGACAGTGCGGCGTTCATCGCGAAGACGCTGTCCAAGGAGCGGTTCGAGGAGTATCTCGCCGATCCGGGGCGGACGGTGCTGAAGGCCGTCGCGGACGGGGAGATCGTCGGGTACGCGCTGCTGGTCGCCGGGGAACCAGCTGATCCCGCTGTCGCGGCGGTGATCACACCGCGTCCGGTGACCGAGCTCAGCAAGATGTACGTGCTGCCCGGACACCACGGGAACGGGGTGTCCGGGTCGCTCATGCGGGCCGCCCTGGAGCAGGCGCGGCAGGCCGGGAGTGCCGGAGTGTGGCTGGGCGTGAATCAGGAGAACGCTCGCGCCCAGCGGTACTACGGCAAACACGGTTTCGATGTGGTCGGCACCAAGACCTTCCTGGTCGGTTCCCGGCTCTGCGAGGACTACGTCATGCAGCGGGAGTTCTGAGCGCTCCGGTGGATTCGATTCGGCCGTCCCGCAATTCGAGGTGGCGGCCCTGGAAACGCGCCCGCATGCGGCGGTCGTGGGTGACCAGGATCACCGCGCCCGGATAGTTTTCCAGAGCCTGCTCGAGGTCCTCCACCAAGGCCGGAGACAGGTGGTTGGTGGGTTCGTCGAGCAGCAGCAGGTCGGCGGGATCGGTTACCAGCCTTGCCAATTCGATGCGGCGGCGTTGCCCGTAGGAGAGTTCACCGATTCGGAGCGACAGCTCCGCCGGGCGGAACAGCCCCAGGGCGAGCAGCGCCTCGGCGTGCTCATCCGGATAGCCGACCTTGCCGGAGGCGAAGGCTTCCAGCACGGTAAGCGTTGCCGGCCAAGGTGATTCCTCCTGACGTAGATGACCGACCCGGCCGCGTACCGTGACCGTGCCCGCATGCGGGCCGAGTTCGCCGGACAGCAATTTGAGCAAGGTCGTCTTGCCCGCACCGTTCGGCCCTGTCACCAGCAGCCGGTCGGATGTGCCCACCCGCAGCGCGTCGAGCCGCAGGCGGGAATCGACGGTGACGGCGGACAGCTCCGCGATCGGCTCCGCTTCAGCGGCGAACCCCGTGACCATTGCCGCATCCGAGTCCGCATCGGATGTTGCGGCGGGTCTGGTCACCGGAATCGAAACCCCGAAGCGCAGCGGATCCGCCGGTGGCGCAACGGGTTCGGCGGTCAAACGCGCCACCCGCTCCTTGGCATTGCGGATCCGGCCCATCGCCCCGTGGTCGCGGCCGCGCGCCCGGAACGGCCCGGCCGCGAACACCGCCAGGGGCAGCTTGCGCGGAATCGCGTCCAGCCGGGCCACATTCGACTCGGCGAGACGCTTGCTACGGGCCAGTTCGGCCCGCCAGCGCTCGAATTCCATTTGCTGCCTGCGGCGTTCGGCGGCCTTGGCGGTCAGGTAGCCCGCGTAGCCGTTGCCGTGCCGGGAGACCCGGCCGTCCGCCACTTCCAGCACGATCGAGGTGATCCGGTCCAGGAACACCCGATCGTGAGTGACCGCGACGACGGTGCCGCGATGCGAACGCAGTTGGCGTTCCAGCCATTCGACCGCGGTGTCGTCGAGGTCGTTGGTGGGCTCGTCGAGCAGTAGCAGTTCGGGGGCGGAGGCCAGCACGCCCGCGAGGGCCAGGCGGCGGCGTTCACCACCGGAGAGCGTGGCAAGAGTGCGGGTGCGGTCCAGTCCCGGCAGGCCCAGGCCGTGCAGCGCGGCCTCCACCCGCGCCTCGGCCTGATATCCGCCCCGGGCCTCGAAGCGTTCGAGCAGGCGGTCGTAGACGGCGAGCCGGGAAGCCAGCGGACCGGGTGCGACCAGTGCCTGTTCGGCTTCGCGCAACTGGAGCTCCAGCTCGCGAATGTCCTTCAGCGCCAAGTCGATCGCATCCGCGACGGTGGCGGCCGGTGGCAATTCCAAGGTTTGGGCCAGGTAGCCGATACCGTCCGGGAACCGCACGATCAACTCGCCGTTGTCGGGCCGGTCCTGCCCCGCGATCAGGCGGAGCAGGGTGGATTTGCCGGAGCCGTTGTCGCCGACGACGCCGACCTTCTCCCCCGGCCGGATGGACAGCGAGACCGCATCGAGCACGATGCGCTCGTCGAAACGCCGGGTGACCTCGGCGAGGGTGAGCTGGGAGACGGTGGTGGGCGGGAGGGTAAGCAAGGGAGCCTCCTGTTCTCGGCATGCCGGAACGCAAGGATTCGCGGCCGCTGCCGGATGGATGGGGAGTCCACGCGAAAGACACACGCCGACAGGCGGTTTGCGTGGGATGACGGATCGACGCGGAGCAAAGCTCAACGCGGCGACCGGATTACATCAACAAAGTTCCCATGAGGTTTACGAAGTTATCCCGCGTGCGAGGGGGCGTCAACCGCAATTCACGTCACAATCGGCGATTGACATGTTCTGCATATTCAGTTCATGCTGAACAGATCGCACCTACGTTCGCGCTCGCCGATGGGCGAGGAAGGAATACTTCAGCCATGACCGGCGCAATCCCCGAGCAGCCCGCGCCCACCGACGCCCAACTGGCTTTCGTGGAGGATTTCGCGCTCGTCCTGGAACGAATGGGCCTGGTGCGCATGGTCGGTCGCGCGGTGGGGTGGCTGCTGGTCTGCGATCCGCCGCAGCAGACGTTCAATCAGATCGCCGCAGCCTTGCAGGCATCCAAAGGATCCATCTCCAGCGCATTGAAGACGCTCACCACCATGCACTGGGTGGACAAGACCACCCGGCCCGGCGATCGGCGCGACTACTACTCGGTGCGGGCCGGCATCCTGCCCGAGCTCACCAAGCGGCAGAGCGGCATGTACGACAGCCTCACCGAGATGACCTCGCGCGGGCTGGCACTGTTCGACGATCCGAACGGCGAGGACGCCGCCCGGGTGCGCGATATGCACGAATTCTTCGTGTGGATGGGCAAGGAACTGCCCGCGCTGCTCGACCGTTGGGAGGCCGAGCAGCGCGCGAAATAGGCGCTCAGGAAAGCAGTTTCGCCCGCAACGCAGTGATGTCCGCGTCGGTCAGCTTCAGGCCCTCGCGGACATAGCTGTCGAAGCTGCCGTAGCTCTTGGTGGCCTGATCGAAGGCGGCGTCCAGGGCCGAGGAGACCACGCCGTTCATGGCGTCGCCGTCCTTGGCGTCACGGTAGTAGTTGGAGAGCATGAAGTCGTAGTAGACGGTGTCCTTATCGACTCCGAGAATGCTCAGCAATACCGCCGAGGTCCAGCCGGTGCGGTCCTTGCCCGCGGTGCAGTGGAACAGCACCGCGCCGTCGTTGTGGGCGATATCGCGCAGCACCGATGCGAACGCCTCGTTCGCGCCGGGAGCGGTGATGAAGGCGCGGTAGAGGTCGCTGCCCGCGGACAGGGTCGATGCCATGACCTGCGGCGGGGCCTGGCCGATCACGTCATCGTGGAAGGCGGTGGCGCCGGCCGGGATCTTGTCCTGGCCCATCAGCTGCTGCTCGTAGGAGGTGCGCAGATCGTGCACCGAGCGGATGTGCTTGGCGGTCAGCGCGGCCAGATCGGATTCGGTGGCCTTGCTCAATTCGCCGGTGCGGTAGACCGATCCGGTGCGGACGGTGTGACCGTCGACGGTGCGGTAACCACCGGCGTCGCGGGCGTTCACCACGCCCTGCAAGGCCAGCGCGCGACCGTCGGTGTTCACCAGCACGCCGCTGGTGGCGGCGGGCGGCTCGGCGGCGAAAACCAGCGCGGGGGACGCACCGAAGGACAGGGCGGCGGCCATGACCACCGAGGCCCCGAGCATGCGGGGTCGAATCACGCGAACTCCCTTCAACAAATGCCCGGCGGGGTGCGCCGGGCAGACGCCCCGCGACGATCACGGAACGCGAAACTCGGTTCCCCCCTTACGTCATTCCGGCGTGCTTGTGGCCGGAATCCACACGGTGCGGTGTGGATCCCGGCTGAGAGCCTGCCGGGATGACGAGTGCAGTTATGACGGTCGTGCTCAGGAAGCGGTGGCCGCCGGGACCTCGAAGCGGGACAGGGCCAGCAGGCGGGAGATGGCGCGCAGGTACTTCTTCTTGTAGCCGCCGTCCAGCATTTCCTGGGTGAAGATCTGATCCAGCTTCGCGCCCGAGACGGTGACCGGGGTGCCGGCGTCGTAGAGGCGGTCGGCCAGCACCACCACGCGCAGGGCCGCGACCTGATCGGGGACGGTGTGCAGGCCCGAGATGTAGACCGCGGAGACGCCGTTGATGAGCGCGCCGTAGCGGGACGGATGCAGGGTGCCCAGATGCTTCAGCAGCTCGTCGAAATCGTCGAGCGTGGAATCCGGTGTGGCGGCGGCCTTCTCGACCAGCAGCTCGGGCGCGGTCGGCTCCGGGGCGGGCGGCAGGTCACGGTGGCGGTAGTCGGGGCCGTCGACGCGGATGGTCTCGAACAGCGAACCCAGCTTCTTGATCTCGCGCAGGAAGTCCTGCGCGGCGAAGCGGCCCTCGCCCAGCTGACCGGGCAGGGTGTTGGAGGTGGCCACGATGGAGACGCCGCGCGCGGTCAGTTCGGTGAGCAGCCGCGAGACCAGCATGGTGTCGCCCGGATCGTCGAGCTCGAATTCGTCGATGCACAGCACACTGTTGGACGAGAGCCGCTCGACGGCATTGTTGAAGCCCAGCGCGCCCACCAGATTGGTGACCTCGCCGAAGGTGCCGAAGGTCTTGGGACCGGGCACGGCGTGGAAGATCGAGGCCAGCAGGTGGGTCTTGCCCACACCGAAGCCACCGTCCAGATACAGGCCGATACCCGAAACCGGCTTCTTCTTACCGAAGAGGCCCTTCTTGTCCGCGGCCTTGCGCAGCTTGGCGACCTGGTGCGCGAACTCCTCGGCCTTCTTCACCGCGGCAGCCTGGGTGGGCTCCTTGGGATCCGGGATGTACGAAGCGAAGCTCACCTCGTCGAAGGTGGGCGGGGGAACCATCTGGGCCACCAGCTGGTCAGCCGGAACCTCCGGGTGGCGATCGACGAGGCGTTGTTGCACCCGAACAGCCTAGAGACGTGGTGTAGTGGCTTCTCATGCAGCGTATGCCAATTGCGACCCAGCTCACAGATCTCGGCCACGACGATCTGGTGCGGCTGTACGCCTACCCCACCACGCTGTCCGCGCCCTGGATCCGGATCAACTTCGTGACCAGCATCGACGGGGCCGTCAGCATCGACGGGCGGTCGGGCGGATTGGGGACTCCCGCGGACAAGACGGTGTTCCGATTACTGCGCGATCTGGCCGATGTGGTGCTGGTCGGAGCCGGAACCGCGCGCGCGGAGAACTACGGGGCGGCGCACACCGATCAGCACTTGCGAACCCGGCTGTACCACCACGGTTTCGGCGGTGACCCCGACGGCGCGCCCCCGCGCATCGCGGTGGTGACGGCCAGCGGGGCGCTCGATCCCGAAAGCCGGTTGTTCACCGATACCGGAGCCCGGCCGATCATCATCACCACCGCCGCCGCGCCCGCCGAACGCAAACGGATACTGACCGACGCCGGGGCCGAAGTGGTCGAAGCGGGCGAGACCTCCTGCACCGTCACCGCCATCCGCGACGCCCTCGCCGCACGCGGTCTGCGCCGGGTGCTGTGCGAAGGCGGGCCCGCGCTCTTCGGCGAACTGCTCACCGCGCACGCCGTCGACGAACTCTGCCTCACCACCTCCCCGCTGCTGGTCGGCGGCACCGAACGGCGAATCGCGGTGTCCCCCAACGCCGCGCCCACCCCCATGAACTGCCGCCATCTGCTCGTCGACGCCGACGGCACCGTGCTCACCCGATGGGAACGCGCCCACACCCAGAGCTGAAACCGCTTGCCGGACCTGGCAGGCTGTAGCGCATGCGCTGGACTCGGGCCGCTCTGCTGGCGTCGACACTTTCGATCCTGGTGACCACCGGCTGTGGTGCCGGACCCTCGGACCGTCCCGCCGTCGCGGTGGAACGCCCGCATCAGGCCGGGGCCGTCGAGACCCCCGGCACGCCGCCGAAACCGGAGCAGCCCGCGCCCGAAGTGCCCAAGACCGAACTGAACTGGCACGACTGCACCACGCCGACATTCAACCTGCTGTCGCTGGGCACGCCGCCCGCCGGAGTGGCGCTGGAGTGCGCGGAGTACTCGACCCAGGTCGATATCGCCGGCACCGTCGCGGGCAATTTCCGCACCGCGGCCATGCGAGCCCGGAACGACAAGACACCCAAGGACGCCGCGCCGCTGGTGCTCACCTCCGGCAATGATCGCGCGTCCACGGCCACCCTGGCCGGGCTGGCGGCCGGCCCGGCGTCCGCGCTGCTGACCTCGCGGCCCGTGGTGGCGGTGGATCGGCGCGGCATCGGCAGTTCGCAGGCGGTCAACTGCATGACCAGCGAGATTCGCAAGGTCATCAACGAACAGGGTCAATTCACGCGCGGCGCAACCGATCCCGTGGACGCGGTGGCCGAGGCCAGCCAGGACGCCACCATCGCCTGCCTGGACTTCCTCTCCCCCGCCCAGCAGACCTTCGACGCCGCGCACGCCGCCGACGATATCGAGCAGCTGCGCAAGCAATGGCAGGTCGAGCACATCGCGCTGCTGGGCACCGGCAGCGGCGGCAACGTGGCGCTCAGTTACGCGCGCAAATACGGCGACCACGTGGCGCGGCTGATGCTGGATTCGCCGCAGGCCGTCGGGCTGGACGCGGTCGGGCGCGCCGAGCTGAAGGTCAAGGGGGCCGAAGCGGCGCTCGCCGCGTACGCGCAGCGTTGCACGGCCCTGAAATGCGCGCTGGGCGGCGATCCGCGGGCCGCCGTCACCGAACTGGTGAAGCGGGCCGGGAACGGCGAATTCGGCGATCTGTCGGCGGCGGCGCTGGTGACCACCCTGAACGGCTACCTCGGCAATCCGGTGGCCGCGCAGAACAACACCATCACCGAATTCGCCGATGTGCTGGCCGCTTTGGGGCGCGGGGATCGGGGGCCCATCACGCCGTATGTGCTGCGGGCCAATTCGGCGATCGCGAGCGACGGCGAGTACGTGAACCGGTGCAGCGACAACTCCCAGCCCGCCTCCTCGGCGCGCGCCAAGGAACTCGAAGGCGCCTGGGGCAACCAGTACCCGGCGTTCGGCAAGGTCGCGGCCATCGACCTGATGGCCTGCTCGGCCTGGCCCGCCGCCGCGGTCATGCCACTGCCGGAGAAGTTCGAGAAGACGGTCCTGGTGCTGGGCGGCAATGCCGACCCGGTCACCGGACAGGACGGCCGGCCCTCGGTCAGCGGCGCGCTCGGCACCGCCGGCGCTCGCACCTCCACCGTCGTCTGGCAGGGCTGGGGGCACCCGAGTTTCTCGCGCTCGAGCTGCGTGCAGCAGGCCATGGTCGAATACCTGAAGGACGCCAAGCTGCCCGCCGACGGAACCGCCTGCCCGGCCTGAGTTATCCGGTCACCCCGGGAACCTGACGCGACCGGGGCGCGCGGGTGTGCGCCACGGCACGTTTTCGGCGGGTCCGCGCAACCTCGGGCGCGGTTTCCGGTGTACCGTGCCCGAGTGTTCCTTCGCCAGCTCGAGCCCCGCACCGCTCGCACCACCGCCGAGGTCCTGAACTTCGCCCTGTGGCCGTTCGCGATCCTGACCGTGATCAACCGGGTGTTCATCAAGGCTGTCAACGGGTACATCACCAATGACTTCCGCCCCGTCTACGACGCGTCGTTGAATTTCCTCAACCATCGCGCGGTGTACGGGGCGAACTTCAACTCCACCGACCCGCACTACCTGTATCCGCCCAGTGGGACGCTGTTGATCGCGCCGCTGGCCATCGTGGATCCGGAGAAGTCGCGGTGGCTGTTCATCCTGGTGAACGCGGCGGCCATCATCCTGGCCGGGTATTTGCTGTTGCGGCTGTTCAACTTCACGCTGAATTCGGTGGCCGCGCCCGCCCTGCTGCTGGCCATGTTCATGTCCGAGACCGTGACGAACACGCTGGTCTTCACCAATATCAACGGGTGCCTGCTGCTGGCGATGGTCGGGTATTTCCATCTGCTGCTCAAGCGCAAAGACCTATGGGCCGGTGCGGCTTTGGGGTTGACCATCGCGGTCAAGGGGCCATTGCTCGCGCCACTGCTGTTCATTCCGCTGGTGCGCGGGCAGTGGAAGGTGTTCATCACCGCCCTCGGCATTCCGGTGCTGCTGAATCTGGCGGCGTGGCCGTTGATCGTGGATTACAAGCAGTTCTGGTCGCACACCTGGCCGTACATCATGGAGTCGCGGGACTACTTCAACAGCGCCATCGTCGGCAATGCCGGGTACTACGGCGTCGCGGATTGGCTGACCTGGACCATCCGGATCGTCATGGGTGTGATGGTGCTGGCCATTCTGTGGATGCTGTACCGGTACTACCTCGATGACGAAGTGTTCTTCATCTGCACCACCTCCGGCGTGCTGATCGCGGGTGTGCTGCTGGTGGGTTCGCTGGGGCAGATGTACTACTCGATGTTCCTGTTCCCGCTGTTGATGACCGTGGTGCTGAAGAATTCGACGCTGCGGAACTGGCCGGCGTGGGTGGCGGTCTTCGGGTTCATGTCCTACGACAAGTGGCTCTCGGATCGCTGGCAGTCGACCGGACGGACCCTGGAGTACCTGCGCGTCACCTTCGGGTGGGGGCTGCTGCTCATCGTCATCTTCTGTGTCCTCGGCGAGCGGTACCTGACCGCGAAGCGCGAAGGCCGGTTGCAGGCGGGCAAATCCCTGGATCCGGCGTGGATGCACCCGGACCCGGTGGAGGCACCGGTCGCGCGCAATGGCCGTGCGCCCCATGCCGAACCGGTCGTGCAGGGCACCGGACACTGATCGCGGCGAAGTACTAGCGTGGGGAACATGAGTTCCGATGCCGATACTTCGCAACCGCGAATACAGCTGACACCGCAGGAATGGCGGGCCAAGCTGAGTCCCGAGGAGTACGCGGTGCTGCGGGAAGCGGGCACCGAGCGGGCTTTCACGGGTGAATACACCGATACCGAGACCGAGGGCGTCTATGCCTGCCGCGCCTGTGGGGCCGAATTGTTCCGCAGCACAGAGAAATTCCATTCGCACTGCGGCTGGCCGTCGTTCTTCGATCCGTCGAACTCCGACGCGGTGATCCTGAAGACCGACGATTCGCTCGGCATGCGACGCGTGGAAGTGCTGTGCCCCAACTGTCACAGTCACCTGGGGCACGTGTTCGAGGGCGAGGGTTACCCCACGCCCACGGACAAGCGCTACTGCATCAACTCCATTTCGCTGCGCCTGCACCCCTCGGACGAGGCAACGAAGTAGGTCGCAGGAAGCCTACGGAGCGAGCCGGATTCCCCGCATGCCCCGAATTGTCTGGGCAGGCGGGGAGTTTCCTACGGCAACGCCGCGATCAGCTGCTCGATCTCGACACGCGGGCCGGTGAAGAACGGGATCTCCTCGCGCACATGCAACCTCGCCTCGGTGGCGCGCAGATCACGCATCAGGTCCACGATGCGATGCAGTTCGGGGGCCTCGAAGGCGAGCAGCCACTCGTAATCGCCGAGCGCGAAGGACGAGACCGTATTGGCGCGCACATCGGGGTAGCCGCGCGCGGCCTTGCCGTGATCGGCGAGCATCTTGCGACGCTCCTCGTCGGGCAGCAGGTACCACTCGTAGGAGCGCACGAACGGGTACACGCAGATGTAGTTGCCCGGCTCCTCGCCCGCCAGGAACGCGGGGATGTGGGACTTGTTGAACTCGGCCGGGCGATGCAGGGCGGCATTGGACCACACCGGGTTCGAGGCCTGGCCCAGCTCGGTGGTGCGGCGGAAATCGGCGTAGGCGGCCTGGATCTCCTCGATCTTCTCGGCGTGCCACCAGATCATGAAATCGGCGTCGGCGCGCATGCCGGCGACATCGTAGATACCGCGCACGACCACGCCGCGCTCTTCCAGACCGTCGAAGAACTCCCGGGCCTCCTTGATGGCGGCCGCGCGGTCGTCACCGAGCACGCCGGGCTCCACCTGGAACACCGAGAACATGAGGTAGCGGATGGTGTCGTTGAGGGCCTTGTAGTCGAGTCGCGCCATGGGCCCATCGTGCCACTTTGGGTGAGCGGGCCCGGCGGCGCACCCCGGCCACCCCGCGCCGGTCCCCGCGCGGGCGTCGATACAGCAGGGCCGCAACGGCGTTCAGCACCGGCAGCAGCACCATCAGGAGCAACAGGCGGGAGCCGCCGGCCAGGATGCCGAGGCGTTCGAGCAGGAGCAGACCGTAGAGCAGCACCGTCCATTCGATGACATAGAGCAGCGGGAAGACCGATGCCGCCACCGCCCACAGCTTCACGGCCCACAGGCACGCGGGACGCAGCGCGGCGAGGCGCGTCGCTTCCGATGCGCAGAAACGGTTCGGTTCCCACCCGGTCGCGCCCCGGGACTCCGGTACGGCATCGGCCGGCCGCAGGCTCATCGCTCTCCTCCCCCGGCGCCGGTTCGGCGCCCAGCAGTCGTTTAGAGCGATATCGCGCAGGGGCGCAGGGGCGTTCACAGTGCCGGGTTACGGACCGGCATCGCGGAGGTTCAGGATTTCGGCGCGGCAGCCCAGGAGGTGATCAGACGGCGCAGGCCATCGCAGAAGATGTCGTCGCTGACGGTCAGCTGCGCCACCGTCTCCAGATGGGTGCCCAGCACCGGGAACTCCTCCGGATCCAGCGCCGCGAGGGCCGAACGGGTGCGCAGCCGAACCGTTTTGCGGTCGCGGTGCTCGATCAGCGCCGCGCAGCCCAGGGTGTAGAGGTACATCTCGCGATATGCCAGCAGGGCGTCGTCGACGGTGAGGCCGAGCGCGAGATTGTCGGCCAGTTGCGGTTCGGTCAGCCGGGACAGGATGCGCGGGCCGAACCACGAACGCGACCCTCTGAGCAGCACCAATCCCGGTCTGGTGCCGAGCAGTTCGTAGAGTGCGGTGAAACGGCGTTCGGTCAGCTCGGCCCATTCGCCGGAGCCCGCGGGGATCACCGGGAGGCTGTCGGCGAGGTGGTCGGCGAGCAGATCGAGCAGGCCGGCGAAGTCTCCGCCACCCCGGCGCACCACCGTGGTGTGCGACACCTCGAGATAGTTCGCGATGGCGCGGAAACTCAGCTCGGATCCGCCCTTTTCGCTGATGATCGCCAGTCCGGCGCGCGCGATCGCCTCCGGCGTGGCTTCGTCGAGCGATTTCGACTTCCTGGGCATTCGTCCAGCGTAAGTTACAGTGTAATTATCCGGCGAATCGAACCTGGGCGTGTTGCTGGGTGTGTCTGTATCGTCCGAAATCCGGCATCGAAGGCGAAGGAAGTGCAGTGCAACCGACTTACGCAGACGTGACAGCGGCCGCCGACCGAATCGCGGGGTACACCCGCCCGGTGGTGCTCGCGCCTGCCGACCCGGGAACCGTGCCCGCACCCGGCGGCGGACAGGTGTGGTTCGCGTTGGAGCATCTGCAATACAGCGGGAGCTTCAAGGCGCGCGGGGCCGCGAATTTCATCCTCGCGCATCAGGAAAGCGGTGAGCTGCCGAAGGTCGGGGTGACCATCGCCTCCGGTGGGAACGCGGGCGTGGCCTGCGCCTGGGCGGCGGGACTGGCCGATGCCGCCGCCACCGTCTTCCTGCCCGCCTCCGCGCCCGCGGTGAAGGTCGAGCGGCTGAAATCCCTCGGCGCGCAAGTCATGTCGGGCGGCAGCAGCTACGCCGAGGCCGCCGCCGACTGCGAGCGGTACGCCGCCGCCACCGGGGCGCTGCGCTCGCACGCCTACGACGATCCCTACATCGCAGCGGGCGCGGGCACGCTGCTCGACGAAATCGTCGCTCAGTTACCGACTTTGGACACCGTGGTCGTGTCGGTCGGCGGCGGCGGGCTCTTCACCGGGATGGCCGTCGCCGCCGCGCACCACGGCGTGCGAGTGGTCGCCGTCGAACCCGAAAACTGCCGGGCCTTCAATGCCGGACTCGCCGAAGGCAAACCGGTCGATGTGCCGGTGGACTCCATCGCCGCCGATTCCCTCGGGGCGAGCCGCACCTCCGAAATGGCGCTGGCCGCAGCAGCTCTCGCCGATACGCGCTCGGTACTCGTGACCGACGAACAGATCAGCGCCGCTCGCCGGCTCTTGTGGACCAACCGCCGGCTGCCGGTGGAACACGCCGCCGCAACGGCATTGGCCGCGCTGCGCTTCGGCGCCTACGTCCCGCGTCCCGGCGAACGCGTCGCGATCGTGCTCTGCGGCGGAAACACCGACCCCAGCGACCTCACCGCCTAGCCGTTTCATGATCAACGTGCGCCGTGTGCCGTCGATCATGGCGGGGCCGGCGCTGTGGTCTTCGTGGGCTAGGTGAGGTGGTTGAGGATTCGGGTGGCGGCGGCGGTGCCGGAGGCGGCGCAGGCAGGGACGCCTACGCCGTCGAGGTAGGAGCCGGCCAGGGCCAGGGCGGGGAGATCGGCTGTGGCGGTGCGGAGGTCGGCGATTCGGGTGGTGTGGCCGGGGGCGTATTGCGGGAGGCCGCGGGGCCAACGTTGGACGATCGCTTGGCGCGGGTGGATGGTTGCGCCGGTGACGGTGGCCAGGTCGGCTCTGGCGGCAGTGATCAGCTCTTCGTCGGACCAGGTTAGGGGGGCGGCGGCGCCGTAGCGGCCGAAGGAGGCTCGGACGACGGCCACTTCGCGGGCGGCCAGGTGCGGCCATTTGCGGCTGGAGAGGGTGAATGCCTTGGCGCGCAGGGGTTCTCCGGTGGCTACCAGGATGCCGGAGTTGTCGGGGAGAGCGGCGTCGGCGGGGAGGGCCATGGCCACCACCGCGGAGGAGGCCAGTTCGATTCCGGCGGCGAGTTCGGCTGCGGCGGGGGCGATCTCGGTGAGGAGTTCGGCTGCCTCGTCGGCCGGAACGGCCAGGATCACGGCGTCCACCGCGCCGATCGGGTCCAGGTCCCAGCCGGTGGCAGTGCGCAGCAGTTTGGTTGCGGGGGTACCGGTTTCGATCTTCACTGCGGCGGCGGCGCGGAGGGCGTCGAGGAGGACGCCGTAACCGTCACGGATGCCGCCGAAGACCGGGGCGGCGGAGGGGGCAGGCAGGGCGGCGGCGACGGCCGCCGTCAGGCTGGGCGCGCCGTTGTCGAGGGCGGCGGCGAGGGTCGGCAGGGCCGCGCGGACCCCGATCGTATTCGCAAGTCCCGCATACACTCCGCCGAGCAGCGGGTCGACGCTGCGATGAACCACCTGATCGCCGAAGCGATCTCCGACCAGCGCCGCTACGGACATATCGTCGCCGGGCGACCAATGCAGGGGGTGTTGAGGTTCCGTCGCTATGCGAGTCAGGGTTTCGGCATCGACCAGTCCGGTCACCGCTTCCGGTCCGGCCGGGATACCCATGAGCGTGCCCGCCGGCAGCGGATGGGTGCCGCCGTTCGACCAGATCAGAGGACGCCGCCCGGCGGGGTACACCAGCTGATCCTCGATCCCCAATTCGCGCATGAGCGAAGGGATTTCAGGACGGCGCCCGACGAACGCCTCCGCACCCAGATCCACCGGATCACCGGCCAGTTCACCGGTCCGCAAAATGCCGCCGACGCGTCCCCGCCGCTCGACCAGCACCAGGTCCGCCGCCGGCCCCAACGCCTGTCGCAATCGATACGCGGCAACCAGCCCACTGATCCCGCCACCGACCACCGCGATCCGCATCGACCACTCCCGTCACTCAGCGACCACCACAACCCGCCGACTTCCAGCACCGCCAGGCCACAGCGCCACAGCCCGCACCTCACGTCGAGCCGCTATACCGGCCAACCTACTCCCGCCCGAGATGTGAGCTGCGTCCGCGTCACACGCCCGCGTCGGCGCGAGTTGGTCTGCGCCCGCGTTGGAGACAAGCGATCTGGTGAGTGCGGGCGGGCGGTTTGTGGAGAGGGATTAGGGGTGGTTTGCGGCGGGGGTGGTTAGAGGGGGGCGGGGAGGCTGTGGATGAGGGCGACGGTGTCGGTGATGACGGTGGGGTCGGTGGCGGGCAGGACGCCGTGGCCGAGGTTGAAGATGTGGCCGGTGGCGCCGAGGGTGATGGCTTCGTCGGCTTCGTGGGCGATACGACGGACTTCGGCCTCGATGGCGGCGGGGCCGGCGAAGAGGACGGCCGGATCGAGGTTGCCCTGCAAGGCTTTTCCGGGGCCGACGCGTCGGATGGCGTCGGTGAGGGGAATACGCCAGTCGACGCCTACGACGTCCGCGCCGGCTTCGCCCATGGCGCCCAGCAGTTCTCCGGTGCCGACGCCGAAGTGGATGCGCGGGATGCCGGCGTCGGCCAGTTCGGTGAAGATGCGTTCGGAGTGCGGGAGCACGTATTCGCGGTACTGGGCCAGGGAGAGGGCGCCGGCCCAGGAATCGAAGAGCTGCATGGCGTCTACGCCGGCGTCGATCTGGGCGCGCAGGAATTCGATGGTGATGTCGGTGAGGACGCCGAGCAGTTGATGCCAGGTGTCGGGGTCGGCGAGCATCATCGCCTTGGTGCGTTCGTGATTCTTCGACGGGCCGCCCTCGACCAGATAGGAGGCGAGGGTGAAAGGCGCTCCGGCGAAACCGATCAGCGGAACCTGATCCAGGGCGTCCAGCAGGAGTTTGATGCCGGCGGTGACGGCGCCCACCTCTTCGGCGCGCAGGCGCGGCAGGGCGCGTACGTCGGCGACCGTGCGCACCGGATTGGCCACCACCGGGCCGACGCCGGGGACGATATCGAGGTCGATGCCCGCCGCCTTGAGCGGAACCACGATGTCGGAGAACAGGATTGCCGCGTCCATATCGTGGCGGCGGATCGGCTGCATGGTGATCTCGCAGACCAGCTCCGGATCGAAGCAGGATTGCAGCATGCCGATTCCGGCGCGCAGTTCCCGGTACTCCGGAAGGGACCGACCGGCCTGTCTCATGAACCACACCGGACGCCGATGCGGAACGCCACCCTTCGCGGCGACGAGGAAGGGTGCATCGGTCAACTGGCGGCGGCTGTGAGTGCTCATCGAGAGCCATCGTAAAGGGGTGTGACGGCGCGCCTCGCACGACTCCGGCCCCCGGCGGTCTACCGTTGCCTCCCGTGACACCGCTCGACTTCCGCGACGGCGCCGCACCGACCCCGGAACCCGAAGAACCCCCAAGGTTTCGCGCCGCGGTCGATGCGATGGGAACCGCAACCGTGCATCCTCGGATCGAGCTCGCTCCGATCCGCCCGCCCCAGCGCCTGGCTCCCTACTCCTACGCGTTAGGTGCGGAAGTCACGCGACCCGACACCAACGTGGTGCCCGTCGACTCCGACGGGGACGCGTTCGGCCGGCTCATCCTGCTGCACGACCCGAACGGGCAAGAAGCCTGGCACGGGGTGTTCCGGCTGGTGGCCTACATCCAGGCCGATATCGACTCCGCGCTCGCCGCCGACCCGCTGCTACCCGAGGTAGCGTGGAGCTGGCTGGTCGACGCGCTCGAATCGCGCACCGGGTTCACCGCGCTCGGCGGGACGGTGACCTCCACCAGTTCGGTCCGGTACGGCGATATCGCGGGACCGCCGCGGGCGCATCAACTCGAACTCCGCGCGTCCTGGACGGTCGGCGACTCCGAGATGCGGCCGCATGTGGAAGCCTTCGGTGAGGTGCTCGCCTACGCGGCGGGACTGCCGCCCGCGGGCGTGACGCGACTGGATATCCGGCGCGGCGACGCGGACGACGAGTAGATCGGTACGCCTGGACGCTCCCCCGCCGTCCTCGGCCGGCATGTCGGCATCCGCGAACCAGGTAGGCCGCAACCCGAATCCCGCTGCCCGTGAGCTCCCCGCCGAATGCGTGCCGGGATGGCGCGAACAGAGTCCGTAGGGGGCGGGTTTGCCGCCGCACCCGGGCATCTGCGGTGGTCAGTGTGATATTGCCCTCTGTGCCAGGGCGGCAATCACCCGATCAGAACTTCTGTACCGCAACGAAATCAGCGGGGGCGACGTACGATTCCGAGCAGCGCACAGCCGCGTACCGGTCGGCGGAATCACGACGGGACGCGGGTCCATCCCCGTCCTACCCGTAAAGTTCAAGACCATGTCCGTACCAGAAGAACCCGAAACCACTGCCGCGGTCCCCTTGCTCGCGCCAGTGGACGGTGTGCCGCCGGTATTGGACACCCCTGCCGAAATCGCCGAGGCCGCGCGCCGGTTGGCCGGCGGGACGGGTCCGCTGGCGGTCGATGCCGAGCGCGCCTCCGGATTCCGGTACTCCAATCGCGCGTATCTGATTCAGTTGCGGCGTGCGGGTGCGGGCAGTTTCCTCATCGATCCGGTGCCGGTGGACGAGGCGCTCACGCCGCTCGCGGACGCCATCAACGGGCTGGAATGGGTGCTGCACTCCGCCGATCAGGATCTGCCGGGCCTGGCGGAACTCGGGCTGTATCCGGCGCGACTGTTCGACACCGAACTGGGCGGGCGGCTCGCCGGGTACGAGCGTGTCGGGCTCGCCGCCATGGTGGAACGACTGCTCGGGCGCGAACTCCGCAAGGGGCACGGGGCCGCGGACTGGTCCACCCGGCCGCTGCCCGATGAATGGCTCAACTACGCGGCGCTCGATGTGGAGCTGCTGCTCGAACTGCGGGACGCGGTCGCGGTCGAGCTCGAGCATCAGGGCAAAACCGATTGGGCGGCCCAGGAATTCGAGCATGTGCGCCGCGCCGAACCCTCCGCACCCAAGGCCGAACGCTGGCGTCGCACCTCCGGCATCCATACGCTGCGGCGCACCCGCCAGCTCGCCATCGTCCGCGAACTGTGGACCACCCGCGACCGCCTGGCCCGCCTGCGCGATGTCGCGCCCGCCCGCATCCTGCCCGACTCCGCGATCGTGTCGGCCGCGACCGGCGAACCCAAAACCATCGCCCAGCTGCGTGCCCTGCCGATCTTCGGCGGTCCGCGCCAGCGCCGCTACTCCCGCGAATGGCTCGGCGCGGTCGAACGCGCCAGAGCCCTGCCGGACAGCGAACTGCCCCCGCTGACCCAGCCCTTCGACGGCCCGCCCCCGGTCAACCGCTGGGAACGCCGCGACCCGGCGGCCGCCGCCCGGCTGGCCAGCGCTCGCGCCGCCATGACCGAGCTGTCCAACGAGGTCTCGATCCCGGTCGAGAACCTGCTCACCCCGGACCTGCTCCGCCGCATGTGCTGGGACGGTCTGCCCCTGACCGTCACCAACGGCGACGGCCCCGCGCTCATCGACGCCTTCCTCACCGCGGGCGGCGCGCGCCCCTGGCAGCGCGAGCTCGCGGTCCCGCGGCTCGCCGCCGCTCTCTATCCCGCCCCCAAAGCCTGATCGCCGCGAGCGACGCGCCCTCCCCCGGCATTCCGGCGTGCTGTCGGCCGCAATCTCACTTCGATCGGTGAGATCCCGGCCGGTGAACACGCCGGGATGACGAAAGCGGCGACGCACCCCCGCTGTCGTGCGGGAACCGACGCACCCCGCTGCCGCGCAGGACTCGGCACACCTCGCTGCCGCGCAGGAACCGACACACCCCGTTGCCTTGCAGGAACCGACACACCTCGCTGCCGCGCAGGAACCGACGCACTTCGCTATTGGGCGGAAACCGTTGTGCGCGTGGATAGCTAGTGCTCGAAGTGGGGTGGGCGGCGGTCCTTGCGGGCGCGGATGGCCTCGTCGAAATTGTCGGTGGTGAGGCGGACGTAGAGCTGGGCGGTGCCTTCGTGCTGCATGTGGGATTCGAAGCTGCCCGCCTCCAGGCCGCTCCAGAGCATGCGCTTCGTCAGCTCCGCGCCGACGCGGCTCCAGCGCAGGATCTGGTCGGCGGTGTCGTAGGCGGATTCGAGGAGTTTGTCGCCGGGAACGACCTTGGACACGATGCCGATGCGCTCGGCTTCGGTGGAGTCGACGTCGCGGCCGGTGAGCATGATCTCGTAGGCCCGGGTGATGCCGATGGCGCGCGGCAGCAGATAACTGATGCCCAGTTCGGCCGAGGTGAGGCCGTTGTTGATGCCGGCCGCCCGGAAGTAGGCGTCCTCGGCGGCGATCCGGATATCGGTGCCCATGGCCAGGCAGAAGCCGCCGCCGATGGCCGCGCCGTTGATGGCCGAGATGACCGGCTGGTGCATGCGGCGGATGGTCAGCATGACGTTGTTGAGCAGTTCCATCGAGCGGCGGGCGACGGTGGTCTTGGTCAACCCCTCCACCCCGGGGACCTTGCCCGCGTGCGTGAGGTCCGCGCCGGAGCAGAAGCCGTGGCCCGCGCCGGTCAGCACCACCGCGCGCACCTCGTTGTCCGCCGCGACCGCTTCGAGGGTTTCGCGCAGCGGCACCATCACATCGAATGCCATGGCGTTCATCCGCTCGGGGCGGTTGAGGGTGACCAGGGCGATGCCCGGGCGCGGCTTGTCTACGAGGACGAATGTCATGCGGACTCCTGACCGGAAAACTGTAACCGGTTACAGAATCTACGCGAGAACGGCTGCGGCGTATACGAAAACGGGCAGCACCCCGAGGGTGCCGCCCGTTGCGGGTCGAGGCCGAGTTGCTGCGCGACCCGGACGGCCGACGTGACCGGGCCGAGCCGAGGAACCCCGCCGCTCCTGCGAGGCGCGGCGACCGCAGCCGGCTACTACGCGAGCGTGGCTCGCGAACTTACTCCGCCAGCGCGCGTTCGGCAGGGTCGGCGACGGAGCCGATTTCCGCTTCCGCCATCGCCTTGTCCGCTTCGGCGCTGTCGCCGAGCCAGCCGTGCACGCGGCGGGCGATATCGCCGGGGGTGAGGCCGAGTTCCTGACGGACCTGCGGGATCGACGCGTGATCCAGGAAGCGCTGCGGGACACCGATATCGCGGGTCGGCACATCCACGCCGGATTCGCGCATGCGCGCCGAGACCGTGCTGCCGATACCGCCGTGCAGGCCGCTGTCCTCCAGAGTGACGACCAGGCGGTAGTTCTCGGCCAGCTTCACCACGGTGTCGGAGACCGGCAGCACCCAGCGCGGGTCGATGACGGTGACCGAAACGCCTTCGGCCGACAGCAGATCCGCGACCCGCAAGGCCAGGTCCGCGAACGCGCCGACCGCGACGAGCAGCACATCGCCGCGCACCGATTGCGCGGAAGCACCGGCCGCTTCGGGCAGCCGCAGCACGTCCACGCCTTCGACGCGCTCGACGGCCGAGATCTCCTCGGCGACAGTGCCCTTCGGGAAGCGGATCGCGGTGGGGCCGTCGCTGATGTGCAGCGCTTCGCCGAGTTCGTCACGCAGCGTGGCGGCATCGCGCGGGGCGGCCACCCGGATGCCCGGAATGATGCCCAGCACCGACAGATCCCACATGCCGTTGTGCGAAGCGCCGTCGTCACCGGTGATGCCCGCGCGGTCCAGGACCAGCGTCACGGGCAGCTTCAGCAGTGCCACATCCATGAGCAGCTGGTCGAAGGCGCGGTTCAGGAAGGTGGAGTAGATGGCGACCACCGGATGCAGCCCGCCCAGCGCCATCCCGGCCGCGGAGGTGATGGCGTGCTGTTCGGCGATGCCCACGTCGAACATGCGCTCGGGGAAACGATCACCGAACGCCGACAGACCGGTCGGTCCTGGCATGGCGGCGGTAATCGCCACGATGTCGTCCCGCTGCTCGGCCTGCGCGATCAATTCCTTGGAGAACACCGAAGTCCAGCTGGCCCCGGACGAACTGCCCACCGGCTCACCGGTTTCCGGATCGATCCGGCCCACGGCATGCATCTGATCGGCTTCGTGATCCTCGGCGGGCTTGTAGCCGCGGCCCTTCTGAGTCACGACATGCACCACCACCGGACCGCCGAAGTCCTTGGCGCGCCGCAGCGCACCCTCGAGGGCGACCGTGTCGTGACCGTCCACCGGGCCCACGTACTTCAGCCCGATATCGCCGAACAGCTCCTGCGGCGCGACGGCATCCTTGATGCCGGTCTTGATGGCGTGCAGCATCGAATACGCCGAATCCCCCACGCGCGGAATGCTCTGCACGATCCGTTTGGTGGCATCGAGGGCATGCTCGTAGGCGGGCTGCATGCGCAGACCGGCGAGCCGATCGGCCAGACCGCCGATGGTCGGGGCATAGGACCGGCCGTTGTCGTTGACCACGATCACCACCGAGCGATCCTGCCCGGCGGCGATATTGTTCAACGCCTCCCAGCACATGCCGCCGGTGAGCGCGCCGTCACCGACGACCGCCACCACCGACCGCTTCTGCCGGGTCAGATCGAACGCCTTGGCCAGACCGTCGGCGTAGGACAGCGAGGCCGACGCGTGCGAGGACTCCACCCAGTCGTGCGCGCTCTCGGCGCGGCACGGATATCCGGACAGACCGCCCTGCTTGCGCAGCGTGTCGAAGCCGTCCTTGCGACCGGTCAGGATCTTGTGGACATAGGACTGGTGCCCGGTGTCGAAGATGATCGGGTCGGCGGGCGAGTCGAATACGCGGTGCAGCGCGATGGTGAGCTCGACGACGCCGAGGTTCGGCCCCAGATGCCCGCCCGTCGCCGCGACTTTGCGCACCAGGAACTCGCGGATCTCCTCCGCCAGCTCACGCAGCTCCGGTACCGACAGCCGGCGCAAGTCCTCGGGCGTGTCGACCCGGGAAAGCACTCCCACGGCTATTGCTCCCTCCGGATGTCTCCTGTGTTTGCAACAGTCTACGGAGCCCCGCCCGACCTCAGACGCCAGGAACGAAACCCACCTGCGACATCCGTAAGGAATGTGAGGCTCCACACACACTACCCGGATACAGTGGCGCGGTGGCCCCTTCCGCATCGATCAGCGCCGGCTCCGGGCTCGCTACCAGCGGTGTTGTCGCCCGCTTGATCGACGAAGTGTACGAATTGTGCCGTTCGGATACCTCCGGAACGCTGGCCGACTACATCCCGGAACTGGCGGCGGTGCAACCGGATTCGTTCGGCATCTGCCTGGCGACGGCGGACGGGCGGGTGTACGGCAGCGGAGATCTGGACACCTGCTTCACGATTCAGTCGATCTCGAAACCGTTCACCTACGCGCTGGCGCTGGCGGATCGGGGACTGGACGCGGTCGGCGAACGCATCGATGTGGAGCCGTCCGGGGAACCGTTCAACGAGATCAGCCTCGACCCGAAGACGCAGCGGCCACGCAATCCGATGATCAATGCCGGGGCGATCACCGCTGCTTCGCTGATCACCGGGCGTGATGCCGCGGATCGGTTCACGCGAATCCGGCGCAGTTACAGCCGATTCGCGGGGCGGGAGCTGCGGTTGAACGAGGAGGTGTACGCCTCCGAGGCGCGGACCGGGTATCGCAATCGGGCCATCGGGTATCTGCTGCGCGGGGCCGGGATCATCGATATCGATCCGGACGAAGCGGTCGACCGGTATTTCCGGCAGTGCTCCATCGACGTCACCTGTCGCGATCTGGCCGTGATGGCGGCGACGCTGGCCAACAGCGGGGTGAATCCGCTCACCCGCGAACGCGCGCTGTCGGGGCCGCTGGTCGAGCAGGTGCTGTCGGTGATGACCACCTGCGGTATGTACGACGCGGCCGGCGACTGGGTGACCACCGTCGGGCTGCCCGCGAAAAGCGGTGTGGGCGGCGGGATTCTGGCGGTGCTGCCGGGGCAGATCGGGATCGCGGTGTACTCGCCGCGCCTGGACCAGCACGGCAGCAGCGTGCGCGGGGTGAAAGCGTGCCGGGAACTCTCGACGCGGCTGGGACTGCACTTCCTGCATGTGACGCGGGCCGCGCGCACCGCGATCCGGACCGCGTATTCGGTGGCCGAAGCGCCGTCACGGCTGCGCCGGGAGCCCGAAGAGCTGGCGGTACTGCGCGAATTCGGGGATCGGGCACAGATTTTCGAATTGCACGGCGACCTGTTCTTCGCGGGCGCCGAATCCACGGTGCGCGCGGTCGAGCAGACGCCGGGCGAATTGGCGGCGCTGGTACTGGATCTGCGGGAGGTCGGCGAGGTGAGCGCGATCGCCATCCGGATGCTCGACGATCTGCAATCGGAGCTGGCGGGCGCGGGGACGCGGGTGGCGCTGGTCGATCCGGACGCCAAGCTCGGGCGGATGGTCTCCAGCCTGGATCCGGCCGATCCGCACGGGCGGGTGTTCATCGACCGCGATGCGGCGACGGAGTGGTGTGAGCAGCTCATTCTGGATCGGCACACGCCGCCCGAGCAGCGGACGCCGGCCGCGTACAGCGTGGACGAGCATCCGGCGCTGGCGGCCATGCCCGAGGACGAACGGCGGGTGCTGGCCAAGGAATTCGAGACCCGGACGGTGGCGCGCGGGGAGTTGATCGTGGCGCACGACAGTCCGCGCTGCGGGTTGTTCCTGATCCTGTCGGGGCGGGTGCGGTTCACCTTCGACGATCGCGAGCATCGACGGCATCGCCTGGTCACGCTGACCTCGGGCATGTCGTTCGGGGAGATGTCGATGCTGGCCGGGGTGCGGTTCGCCAATGACGTGTACGCGGAATCGACGGTGCGGCTGGCCGTGCTGCCGCCCGGGAAGTTCGATCTGCTCGCCAGTCAGGCGCCCGAAGTGAAACTGGCACTGCTGGAACGCCTGGCGGCCGCGGCCTACGCGCAAGCCGATGCCGCCGTCCGCGCGCTGGCGGCGCACGGCGGTATCTGAGGTCAGTGGCCCCGGGCGATCACCTTCGGATTCACGTAACTGCGCAATGGTGACAGCCCCTTGTAGGTGTCGATCATGAAGCGTCCCAGGGCCGCATGCGCCGCGACGATCGGGTTGGTGCCGCCGTAATTGCCGGAGTCGGGCGCTTGATCGGCGAAGAACGAGAACACCACCAGCGGTGCGCCGTTCTCGTCGAGCATCACACCGGTCTCGTGCCGGCGATCCTCGGCCGCACCGAATTTGGTGGCGAAGCGGGAGCGTTCTTCCGAGGACATGTAGCGCCGGACGCCATCGGTGTAACCGACCCCGGACCAGGTCATGACGCGCATGATCGCCTGCGTCGACGACTTGGACAGCAGCGTCCCCGATGCCAGCCGATACAACAGCTCGTTGTTCTCCCGGGGCGTAGTCACCCCGAGATAGAACCGGTCCTCCCCCGGAATCGGCTCCACCCGAGTCTTTTCGAACCCGAGCTTGTCCAGATTCGTATTGATCGTCTCCCCCGAAACGAACCGCGACAACAACCGCACCGCCGTGTTATCCGACACCTGCAACATGGAGGTGAGCAGACTGGCGACCGTCAACTGATCCCCGAACGCCGCCTGATTCAAATAGATCCCACTCCCCTCCATAACGCTCGCCTCATCCAGAGTCGTTGTGTCCGTGAGCCGCACCCGCCCCGCATCCACCTCGGCCAGCACCCCCGCCATGACGGCCAGCTTCTGCACACTCGCCCCCTCGATCAGAAAATCCGCATCCTGATCGACAACAGCGGTCCGCTCCCCCGACCCCAGCTCGGTCACATACGCATGCCACCGTCCACCCGCCGCCTTGGCCACCGTCCGGAACTCCGCATCGAACGCCCCGCCCGCCGCCGAAGGTTCCGCCCCCGCGGCCCCCGCCCCCAACAACCCGCCCGCCGCGATCGTGCTCGCCGCCAACAGAGTTCGCCTGGTGATCTTTTCCACCCGCCGAAAGCTAGCCGTGCCGAACAGGTTTCAGCAAGCGAGCGAGCAACTTCACGCGAATCGATCGGCGCGCTCCTTCGCCATGGCGCGAGCGATGACCTCGTCGCCCCCACGACGTCGAAATCGGACAGGACACTACCGGAGTCGACCCCGCCACACCGACCTGTGGTTTCGGTAGCCTCGGTGGTGTGACCGAGCGCAAACCGCCCGATCTCACCTTCGAGTCATGGATCGACAAGCAGATCCGGGAATCGACCGAGCGGGGCGAATTCGAGAATCTGCCCGGGGCCGGGCAACCCATACCGCCGGGGGCGGCGGATGAGGACTGGTGGCTGCGGTCCGCGTTGAAACGCGAAGGGCTCAGTGCCGACGCGCTGCTTCCGGAGTCGATCGTGCTGCGGCGGGATCGGGAGCGGTTACTCGACACCGTGCGGGGGATGCGGTCCGAACGGGAAGTGCGCGAAGCCGTTTCCGAACTCAACGATCGGATTGTGCGATGGCTGCGGATGCCGAGCGGGCCGCCGGTGCCGATCGCGCCGGTGAAACTGGAGGAGGTTGTCGCGCAGTGGACGGCGGAACGTGGGGCCGCACGGGTCGAGGCCACGAAGCCGCGTACGGTTCGGGACACAACTGACGAGCAGCGCGGATCCCACTGGTGGCGAAGAATCTTCAGCCGCACCCGCTGACAAGTTTCAACTCGTCCGCATCGTCGTCCCGGCGTGCTCTCAACCGGGATCCACCTGGGGCGGGCATCCCGGATTCCGGCTGAGAGCATGCCGGAATCGCGGAAAGGGCGCGGATCACGGGAGTTGGCGTAACCAGGCGTCGGCTTCGGCGGCGGTGCGCAGGCGGATCACGGTCAGGTGGGGGAAGTCGGGGATGCGGGCTTCGGTGTGGGCGCGGCGGGTCGCGTGCTGGGACCAGGCCCAGCGCATCGGGTGGTCGGGTTGGAGCCAGTTGCGGGCGGATTCGCGGTTGCCGTTCCAGAGTTCACGGCGGGTCAGGGTGCGGAGCGCGGAGCGGCGGATGACGCGGGGCATGACGGTGGAGCGCGGGAGGTCGAGCCAGATCAGGGTGTCGGCGCGGGACCAGAGGAGACCGCCGAGGGTGCGGTAGTACTGGTCTTCGGTCACCCAGCTGTCGGTGCGAGCGAACCGCTCGACTTCGGCTTCGAATTCGGGGCGTTTGATCCAGCCGGGGCCGTGATGGAGGGCGTCCAGCTCGTAGCGCGGAAGGTGCAGGCGCTCAGCTAGTTTCGTGGCCAGGGTGGTTTTTCCGGCGCCGGAGATGCCGGAGACCAGGATGCGGCGCATGGGGGTCATCGGGCGGGTAGGTGATGGGTGAGCAGGATGCCTAGTTGGGTGCGGGCGTCTTCGAAGGGGCGGGAGGATTTGAGGGCGCGGCTCTGCACGATCGCGCCTTCGATGACCGAGACCAGCAGGCCGGCCAGGGCGCGGGCGGTGGCGCGGTCGAGGCCGGCGGCGGCCAGGCCTTCGGCGAGGCGGTCGGTCCATTCGGCGAACGCCTGGGCCGCGGCGGATTGCACGGGCGGGTCGACGTCGAGGGCGGCGGCCATCATGAAGGAGCCGGCGCGGTAGTCGGTGGTCTCGAGCTGGGTGCGCCAGAAGGCGAACAGGTCCTCGAGCCAGCCGTCGATGGAGGGGGCGGCGGCGAGGGCGTCGGCCATGCGGCTCAGATGGTTGTAGACCAGCCGGGAGACGATTTTCGCGGCGGTCTCGATCAGCTCGCCCTTGCCCGCCGGGAAGTGCTGATACAGCGAATTGCGCGAGGCATTGCTGCGTTTGAGCAGCTCACTCAGGCCGGCAGCGTGCACGCCGTGCTCTTGCACCGCCGCGATGGTGCTCGAGATCAGGCGCGCCCGGGGTCCCGCTGTCAAAAATCCTCCAGCCCTTGTGTGAACCGATCGGTCCATGTTAGACGTTATCCCTGTGAACCGATCGGTTCACACACGAGAGGAAGCCATGCCCGCGACCATCGCCACCGCAGCCCCGGTCACGCACGCCGCCATCCTCGGCCTGGGCGCATACCGCCCGCGCCGGGTGGTGCCCAATGCCGAGATCATCGATCGCATCGACTCCTCCGACGAGTGGATCAAGACCCGCTCGGGCATCGCCGCCCGCCGCTGGGCCGACGCCGACGAAACCATCGTCTCCATGAGCACCGCCGCCGCCCGGGACGCGCTCACCGCGGCCGGCATCACCGCCGAACAGATCGACACCGTGGTCCTGGCCACCTCCTCGCAGATGGTGCTGGGACCCTCCGCCGGAGCCGTCGTCGCCACCGAGCTCGGCATGCACGACACCGCCGCTTTCGATGTCTCGGCGGGCTGCGCGGGCTTCTGCTACGCGCTCGGCGATGCCGCCGCCCTGGTGCGCTCGGGGCAGTCGCGCTACGTGCTGGTGATCGGCGTGGAGCGGCTCTCGGACCTGCTCGACACCTCCGACCGCACCTGCGCGTTCATCTTCGCCGACGGCGCGGGCGCGGTCGTGGTGGGCCCGTCCGAGGAGGAGGGCATCGGCCCGGTGGCCTGGGGCTCGGATGGCAGCCAGACCGCGGCCATCAAGCAGGACAAGGACTTTCAGCAGTACTTCGCCGAGGTCGCCGAGGCCGAGCGCACCGGCGGGACCACGGTGCGGCCCTACATCCGGATGAACGGCACCGCCGTATTCCGCTGGGCCGTCACGTTTTTGGAGAAGGCGTGCCGGGACGCGCTGGACAAGGCGGGCGTGAGCGTCGCCGACCTGGACGCGTTCGTGCCGCATCAGGCCAATATCCGGATCACCGAGGCACTGGTGCGGGCGCTGCACATCCCCGAGAACGTCGCTGTCGCAAAGGATATCGTCGAGACCGGTAATACCAGCGCCGCCTCCATCCCGATGGCGATGGAGGAGCTGATCCGCTCGGGCGGGGCAAAGAAGGGCGACACCGCGCTGCTGCTCGGCTTCGGCGCGGGCCTGGCCTATGCCGGACAGGTCGTGCGCCTGCCCGGCATCGCGTAACTACTGGCGGTAGGTCGCCAGGAACCTGCCGATGCGCTCGATGATCGCCTCCAGATCATCGGCGTGCGGCAGGGTGACGATGCGGAAGTGGTCCGGGCGCGGCCAATTGAACCCCGTGCCCTGGACGATGTGGATCTTCTCCTGCAACAGCAGATCCAGCACGAACTTCTCGTCGCTGTGGATCGGGTAGACGTTCAGGTCGATGCGCGGGAAAGCGTAGAGCGCGCCTTCGGGTTTCACGCAGGAGATGCCGGGGATGGCATTGAGCGCCTCCCAGGTGCGGTCGCGCTGATCCAGCAGCCGGCCGCCCGGACCGGTGAGATCGTAGATGCTCTGGTGACCGCCTAGCGCGGCCTGAATCGCCTGCTGCGCGGGCACATTCGCGCACAGGCGCAGGCCCGCGAGCATGGTGAGGCCCTCGAGGTAGTTCTCGGCGTGCTCGGTCGGGCCGGAGACGACCAGCCAGCCGCCGCGGAATCCGGCCGCGCGGTAGGACTTCGAGAGACCGGAGAAGGTCAGGCAGAGCAGGTCCGGGGCGAGGGAGGCGGTCGCGGTGTGGGTGAGGCCGTCGTAGAGGATCTTGTCGTAGATCTCGTCGGAGAAGACGACCAGGTTGTGGCGGCGGGCGACCTCGAGGATGGCGCGCAGCACCTCGGGTGAATAGACCGCTCCGGTGGGATTGTTCGGGTTGATGATGACGATGGCCCGGGTCCGGTCACTGATCTTGGATTCGATATCGGCGATGTCCGGAGCCCAATCCGCGCCCTCGTCGCAGAGGTAATGCACCGGCCGCCCGCCGTTCAACGCGGTCGCGGCGGTCCACAGCGGGAAGTCCGGCGCGGGGATGAGCACCTCGTCCCCGTTCTCCAGCAGCGCCGTCATGGCCATCATGATCAGCTCGGAGACGCCGTTGCCGAGGAACACCTCCTCCACGTCCACCTCGTTCACGCCCAGCGTCTCGTAGTACTGCACCACCGCGCGCCGCGCCGACAGCAATCCCTTCGACGACGAATATCCGCTCGAGGCAGGCAGATTCCGGACCATGTCCTGCAAGATCGCCGCCGGCGCTTCGAATCCGAACGGCAGCGGATTGCCGGTGTTCAGCTTCACCACGTGATGCCCCTCGGCCTCCAGCCGCGCCGCATGCTCGGCGACCGGGCCGCGAATCTCGTACGACACTCCCGCGAGCTTGCTCGACTGCTTGACCTGCATGGACATCCCCTTCCGGATACGTTGCCGCACACTCTACTTGGAATTCCCAAGAATGCACTTGGATTTTCCAAGTCGAAAGCTACAGTAGTGACATGCCGCGCCGCACCTACGACCACTACTGCGCCGTCAGCCGAGCCCTGGACGTCATCGGCGACCGCTGGAGCCTGCTGGTGGTCCGCGAATTGAGTTCCGGCCCACGCCGCTACAGCGACCTGTTCGCCGACCTCCCCGGCATCAGCACCGACATGCTCGCCACCCGCCTCAAGGAACTCGAACGCGACGGCATCCTCACCCGCCGCAAAGCCGGCCCCCGCGCCACCACCGCCGTCTATCAACTCACCGACACCGGAGCAGCCCTGCGCCCCGTCCTCGACACCCTCTCCACCTGGGGCACTCCCCTACTCGGCGAACGCCGCACCACCGACGCCGTCCGCGCCCACTGGTTCGCCCTCCCCCTCGGCCGCGCCCTCACCGACAAATACGGCCCCGGCACCATCACCACCCACATCGGCGACACCGCCCTCCACTACGTCATCACCGACAAGGGCATCACCCACCACGACGGCCCGGCCCCCGCCCCCGACCGCGAACTACGCCTCACCCTCTCCGAGGCCATCGAGATCGCCACCGGCGCAACCCCCCTCACCGACCCGGAGCCCGCCGACTGACTTCTTCCGATGCGGGCCCGTGGATTTCGCGGCATGCGTGTGGCCGGGGCGGGCGACAGGATGAGTTATGGGTAAGCACATACGGTGGCTCGGCGCGGTTGTGATCGGCCTCGGATTGGTGATGCTGGGGGTCATCGGCGTTTACCGGATGATCAGCACGGACGAAACGCTGGCTGGGGTCCTTTACCAGGCAGCGGATTTCGATGGCATTCATCCGTTCCTGGCGGTTGCGCCCGCTGCGGCCGTCGGCCGACCGGTTGCGGGGGCACCGGTGACTCCGGTTCGATCCGGGGGGAAAACCGCAGGGGGGATTCAGGTCTCGGGCGGTGAGCCGGGGGTGTACGGCGGGCTGCGGGATCAGCCGACCGGGGGTGTGGATGCTCTGGTCGCCTTCTTCGCTGATCATGTGGATGAACGCCGGGCCGTGGTCCGCACTCTCACCGGCGATCCGGGGGTCGAACGGGGTGGGGGCTCGGGGCTCTCGGACGCAGATCTGGGTGGTTATCTGCGCGGCTTGACGCCGGTGGTGCTGCGCCTGGATATCCGGGTCACCGATCATGAATATCGGGAGGGGAAGGTCACTCCGTTCGAAACCGTGTTGCAGCGGGGCACTTCGGTGCTCGTGGACGCGCACGGGGTGCCACGGATGCGCGATCGGAGCGGCTCACCGCTGACGATATCGACTTCGGTCGGGTACAAGGCCGTGTATTCGGGGCGTTTCTGGGCCGGTTTCGATGCGGCGGCGGTGCTGGTCGTGACGGGCACGCCCGATGCGCTGACCGACTTCACCCTGTTCGACATCGCCAGCGGTGCGGCATTCGATCGGCCGGCGGGGACGAACGGCACCGACGACCGGCCGCCGGCGACCACCGTCCGGGCGGGCGGACGATGATCGGCCCGATTGGCGGGCACAGGAAGAGCGGCTCAATGCCTTCCATTTGCAGAGCTTTTTCGGCGGGCTCCGCTAGCGACCCGCCCCGCGGCCGAACCCGGAACCGGTCGCCAGCCGTACTACTCTCGGGGGCGATAGCGTCGCCAGCTCAGCGCAACCCCGCTCCCGTACGGATTTCCGGAGGTCTGCCGATGAACCAGCTAGTCGCTCCACCGCTGCTCAGCGCCGGACTCGAACCGGCCCGGCAGCCGCTCGCGCCGGTCCCGTCCACCGGGCATATCTTCGACGTCACCCGCCGGCTCGGGACCGTCGACATGGACGAGAATCAAGGACTGCGGATCGACGGCATCGCCCGGCACATCCAGGACGCGGGCGTCGACCACCTGGTGCACTGCGATGCGCTGGAATCGCATCCGCATTGGATCGTGCGGCGCACCGTCATCGACGTGATCCGCCCGATCACCTGGCCCGCCCAATTGCGTTTGCGCCGTTGGTGTTCGGGGATCTCACCACGCTGGTGCACCATGCGGGTGCGCATCGACGCCGACAACGGCGGACTGGTCGAGACCGAGGGCTTCTGGATTCACATGAACAAGGAGACGATGAGCCCGTCACGGGTGGCGGACGAGTTCTTCGACCTCATGTGCACCACCACCGATGAGCAGCGGTTGCGCTGGAAGCAGTGGCTGACCGAGCCGCTGCCCGCCGGACACGGCATCGGATTCCCGTTGCGCCGCACCGATATCGACCACTTCGGGCATGTCACCAACACCGCCTACTGGCATGCCGTGCACGAATTCACCGCCGACGCAACGCAGTTCACCGATGGTCCGCACCGCTTCGTGCTCGAATACAACAAGCCCATCCGCTACGGCCAGCAACTCGACATCCACACTCGCCGCACCCCCGACGCGCTCACCCTCTGGTTCTCCGTCGAAGGCGACGTCCGCGCCGTGGCGCAATTGCGGGCCGCCGGCTGAGCCCGTAGCGGGTAAGACCACTGCCGCACGCGGCCGGAGCGCTGCCCGCGCCGCAGGGCGCGTCCGCCGGTCGCCATCCGATCCGCGTGGCCGGACGCGTATCCCGGACCGGCCGTCCAGGCGCGGCGGACCTGGGCATTCGCCGGGCGTCGGTAGCATCGGCCCGGACGCGCCGGGATCGATCGAGGAGGACTTGTGAGCAGCACTGACACCACCGGGACCATTACGATGTCCGGTTCCGGCAGCGCCACCGCCACACCGGACCTGATGCGAGTGACGGTGTCGGTCGAGAGCCGCGCCGAAACCGTGTCCGCCGCCTACGCGCGCGCCGGCGAACGCACCGAGGCCATCACCGCGGCCCTGCGCGCCGACGCCGTCCAGAGCCGGGACATCGCCACCAGCGGGCTGTCCGTACGCACCGAAACGGTGTGGACGGACGGTAACCGCGAGCGGGTGATCGGCTATCTGGCCAGTACCTCGCTCACCGTCACCCTGCGCGATATCGGCACCGCCGCAGCCAAATCCGATCAGGGCCCGGCCGCCATCATCGCCCATGCCGTGGATGCCGGCGGCGACGATGTGCGCCTCGGCGGCTTGACCCTCGCGGTCGCCGACGAAGCCGCACTGATCGCCACCGCCCGCGATGCCGCCTGGGACGATGCTCTCGCCAAAGCCGAGCGCTACGCCGCGCGCGCGGGCCGCTCCCTCGGCGCGGTCCTCGACATCACCGAAAACGCCGCCGCCACACCGGTTCCGGTGGTCCGCAGTATCGCCTTCGCCGCCAAATCCGGTCCGGCGGGCGCCTCCCCGGTGCCGGTCGAGCTCGGGGAAAGCGAACTGTCGGCCACCATTCAGGTCACCTGGCAATTGAACTGATCCGGCGCGGGTCGCCTCCCGCGCTACGCGTCCGACGTCGTGAAATCGTCCGGATGCGCCAGCGCGTAGCCGACCACGAACAGCACCAGCTGAATCCGGACGAACCACAATCCGGCATGTGCCGCCGCGAGCCGCCAAGGCATGCCGTCCAGCATCACCAGCACCGCCAGCACGATCAGCACGCCCAGCGACAGCTCCGCCGCGAACAGCGCCGTGCCGCCGATATCGGTCGCCGGGCTGAGCACGGCGGCGAGCACCATGCCCGACACCGCGATGACATGCCAGATGAACCAGACGAACAGGTTCGGATCCCCCTCGCCGTCATAGTTCAGCAGCGGAGCCCAGCCGCACTCCCAGCCGCCTTGCAGCCGATCCTTCCAGTCCTTGTTCCAGGCGACCGAATAGAACAGCACGCTGATCATGAACAGCACGGGCACGACGCCCGCCAGAAACCAAGCCGTCCCATACGTGATGGGCTTCGCCGCAAGAACTTCCATCGCCCGCTCCCTCCCGAATCCCCTGATTCTGGGCTCGGCGCGACGGGCCGCCAAGACACCGAATCTCGGGGATCGGCGAGGTGGCCGATCGACGGGCTGAAATCAGCTGTCAGGCTTTGAAATACACCATCTGATGGGTGGTCGCGAGCAGTTCGCCGCCAGCGGCCCACAATTCACCCGACTGGTCGAAGTAGCCGCCGCCGAAGCGGGCCGCGCGGGCCGAAGCGAGCAGGGGCCGGTCCGCCTGTGCCGCAAGCAGTTCGGCGTCGGCGTGGAAGTAGACGGTCAAGGAGACGGTGCTCGCGGGCACCATTCGGCCCAGTCGCACGAAGACGCGGGGGAAGAAAGCGTCGGACATGGCGGTGAGCGCCCCGAAATCCAAAGCCCGGGCAGGAGTATCGCGGATCCAGAGCGTGGTCTGCGAACCGGCCGGCTCCCCGGCGGCGATCGCGTCCATACCACCCTCCACGAACCGCATCTCGTAGTTGCGCAACCACGCGATGAACCCTTCCGGCACCACCTGCACCGGCAGCGATTCGGCGGCGGCGACCACCGGCATCTCGCGTTCGGTAGCCGCCCAGCTGTCGCGGCGCGTACCGGTCACGACGGTGGCGGTCGCGTTCGTCTCCGCACCCTGCCGCAGCGACAGCACCCAGTGCTGGGTGCTGCGGTTGGTCCGCACCGGTTCGGCGAGAATCTCGAATTCCCCCTCGGCGATGGGGCCCGCGAAGTTCACCGTCAACGAGATCGGATCACCCAAGCGCTCGGGATGATCGAGCACCGCCTGCAACAACGTAGCCGCCGTGATCCCGCCGAACGGCCCGACCATATTGCCGTAATCCGGCGTGGTCCGCCCCGCAAAGACACCGGGCGTCCCGGACTTGAGCGCGACGGCGGTATCGAAGGGATGCGTCGGAGCAGCGTCGGTCGACATGCTTCACAAACTAGACAGTGTTCAGAAGCGCCCGGCGTCCACCCCCGAAATCCCCCGCCGCGACCTGCCGGCCCGGCCCCTCGGCACGGTACGCCCATTCCGGTGGCGCCGGCAGGCCAGCCGGTACGGCGTCCGCGCCGGCTCAGCGTTCCAACAGTGCGACGCACTCCACGTGGTGGGTGGAGGGGAAGGCGTCGAAGACGCGCAGGGCGGCCGGGGCGTAACCGGCGGCCTGGTAGAGGCCGAGGTCGCGGGCGAAAGAGGCCGGGTCGCAGCCGATGTGGATGATTCGGCGCGGGCCGCGTTCGGTCAGCGCGTTGACGACGTCCTTGCCCGCGCCGGCGCGCGGGGGGTCGAGGACTACGACATCCGGTGCGACGGCGGGCTGTTCGGTGATCCAGCGTTCGACGCGCTCGGCTCGCAACTCGACCTGCCGGAGGTCGCGTAGCGATGCCTTGCCGTCGGCTACGGCGGAGCGGGCGAACTCGACGCCATGCACCTCGCCACCCGCGCCGACCTGCTCGCCCAGACGTGCGGCGAAAACGCCGACGCCGCAGTAGAGATCCCAGGTAAGAGCACCGGGAGCGGCGTCGGACCAGTCGGCCACCACATCGGAATAGCGCTGTGCCGCACCGTAATGCGGCTGCCAGAATCCCGTGACGGACAGCTCCCAGCGTCTGCCGCCGACGTACTGGACGGCGCGGCCGTCACCTTCGACGATGCGTTCCGCCCGTTCGCTGTGGGCGGCGGCGCGGCGGGCGGCTGTGCTGCGCCGGTCCCCGCCACGCCGGTCATCGCCGCGACGGCCACCGGCGCGGCCCGCGCCACCGGCGCGGCCGGAAGCGGTGCGGATGGAACCACCGGCGCGCCCCGAATCTCCGTGCCGTCCGGAGTTTGCGTGCCGATCGCCACCACGCCCACGGCCGCCGGAATCGGGTTCGGCGGGCGCTAGTTCGATCAAATGCCGGGTGCCGTCACCGTCGACGGCGATCACCAGTTCCGCGCCCGGCGTCCAGGTCCGTTCGGCGATGCCCGCCATCGCACCGGGCATGGGCTGCGGGCAGCGCAGGTCCGCGATCACGTCCGTGCTGCGGAAGGCGTGCACGCCGGCGCGGCCCTGGGCATCGACAGCCAGGCGAACCCGTGAGCGCCAGCCGCCGAATTCGGCTGCCGGGCCGATCGATTCGACGGTGATCTCGGGTTCCCAGCCGGCCAGCCGCCGGAGCTGCTCGGAGACAACGGATGCTTTCAGCGCCCGCTGCGCCACCGGGGTCGCGAAGGCGAAATCGCAGCAGCCCGCGCCGCCGGGACCGGAGACCGGGCAGGTGGCGGGAATGCGGTCGGGCGAGGCTTCCAGGATCTCGATCGCCTCGGCGCGGCAGAAGGAGCCGCCGCGATCCTCGGTCACCTGGGCGCGGACGAGTTCGCCGGGCAGGCCGTGGCGGACGAACAGCACGCGGCCTTCATGCCGGGCCACGCAGAACCCACCGTGCCCGGGCGGCCCGAGGCGAACCTCGAAAATCTCCCCGTACCAGTCGCTTCCGGACCGGCTCACCCTTCGTCTCCGAAACCACGCCGCACCGACCCGGGCGCGATCACCGAACGCGGTTTGGCGGCCCGCACCGACGAGCTCAGCTGCCACGGCACGCTGGTCACCATTACACCGGGCTCGAACAGCAATCGCCCCTTCAACCGCAGCGCACTCTGGTTGTGCAGCAGCTGCTCCCACCAGTGCCCGACCACGTATTCGGGGATGAACACGGTGACGATGTCGCGCGGCGCGTCCTTGCGCAGCCGCTTCACGTAATCCACCACCGGCTTGGTGATCTCACGGTAGGGCGATTCGATCACCTTGAGCGGCACCGCGATATCGCTGCGCTCCCATTCCCGCACCAGCGACCGGGTATCGGGCTCGTCCACGTTCACCGTGATGGCCTCGAGCGTGTCCGGCCGCGTCGCACGCGCGTACGCCAGCGCCCGCTTGGTCGGCAGATGCAGCTTCGACACCAGCACGATGGAGTGCGTGCGGCTGGGCAGCACACCGTCCCAATCGGTTTCGTCGAGCTCGCGCGCCACCGTGTCGTAATGCCGGTGAATCAACTTCATGATCGCGAAGATGGCCAGCATGGTCACGATGGCGATCCACGCGCCCGCCAGGAACTTGGTCACCAGCACGATCACCAGCACGGTCGCCGTCATGGTCAACCCGATGGCGTTGATCACCCGCGACCGCTTCATCCGCGAGCGCTGCGCCGGATCGGTCTCGGTGCGCAGCAGTCGCGTCCAATGCCGCAGCATGCCGGTCTGGCTCAGCACGAACGACACGAACACGCCGACGATGTAGAGCTGGATGAGCTTGGTCACCTCGGCCCCGAACAGCACCACGAACGCGATCGCCGCACCCGCCAGGAAGATGATGCCGTTGGAGAACGCCAGCCGGTCACCGCGAGTGTGCAGCTGGCGCGGCAGGAACCGGTCCTGCGCCAGGATCGAGCCGAGCACCGGGAAGCCGTTGAAGGCGGTATTGGCGGCCAGCACCAGGATCAGCGCGGTGACGATCGTGATGAAGTAGAACCCGGCCGGGAACCCGTCGAACACCGCGCCCGCGAGCTGCGCGACCAGCGTCTTCTGCTCGTATCCGGCCGGCGCGCCGATCAGGTCGTCGGTGTTGTGGGCGTACACGATGCCCACCTTCTGGGTGAGCACGATCATGCCCATGAAAAGCGTGACGGCAATTGTGCCGAGCAGCAACAGAGTCGTTGCGGCATTGCGCGACTTGGGTTTCCGGAATGCGGGTACGCCATTGCTGATGGCTTCCACACCCGTCAGCGCGGCACATCCGGAGGAGAACGCGCGGGCGATCAGGAATACGAAGGCGATACCGGCCAGATGCTCTTCCTCGGCCTTCAACCCGAATCCGTAGGACTCGGCGTGCACCTGCTCGCCGAGAATCCCGATCCGGGTGAATCCCCACAGCAGCATGACGAACATGCCGACCATGAAGGCGTAGGTGGGAATCGCGAACGCGGTACCCGATTCCCGCACACCCCGCAGATTGATTGCGGTGAGGATCACGATCGCGGCGACCGCGAACAACACCTTGTGCGTGGAGACGAACGGCACCGCCGAACCGATATTCGAGGCCGCCGAGGAAATCGACACCGCCACGGTGAGTACGTAATCCACCAGCAGCGCACTGCCCACCGTCAGGCCCGCGGTGGGCCCGAGGTTCTTGGTCGCCACCTCGTAGTCACCGCCGCCGGAGGGGTAGGCGTGCACGTTCTGCCGGTAGCTGGCAACCACCACCGCCATGACCAGCGCCACCGCCACACCCACCCAGGGCGCGTAGGCGTAAGCGGACAGCCCCGAGACCGAGAGCACGAGGAAGATCTCCTCGGGCGCGTACGCCACCGACGACAGCGCGTCGGACGCGAAGACCGGGAGCGCGATTCGCTTCGGCAACAGGGTATGGCCGAGCGAATCGCTACGGAATGGGCGGCCAACCAGCATGCGTTTGGCGGCCGTCGTCAACTTCGACACTCCTGCGAGCATAAGGCAGTCGATGTCATGTCGCGTCCACGGCGCGGCGCGTTCGGTTTCCGGGTCGTAAGGTGGCCCGTGCGCGATGTGAGCTTTTTCCGATTGCGTTTGAAGCAAGACCGGAGGGGGAAAGTGCCTCGGGAAAAACTCGAGCGGTACGGTTGCCACCCGGACAAGAGCAACCAGACCGCACACCACGGTTTTCGGGAATGGGGTTCGCACGGTGTACGTAGTGATCATGGGGTGTGGACGAGTGGGATCCTCACTCGCGCGCGCCCTGGTCCGGATCGGCCACGAGGTCGCGGTGATCGATCAGAATTCGAGCGCCTTCCTGCGGCTGGGGCGGGATTTCCCGGGCCTGTGCATCACCGGTGTCGGATTCGACCGGGATGTGCTGACTCGTGCGGGAATCGAGAAGGCAGGGGCCTTCGCGGCGGTCTCCTCCGGCGACAACTCCAACATCATCTCCGCGCGGGTGGCGCGCGAAACCTTCGGCGTGGAGCGTGTGGTGGCACGCATCTACGACGCCAAGCGGGCCGCCGTGTACGAGCGGCTGGGCATCCCGACCATCGCGACAGTCCCCTGGACCACCGACCGGTTCCTGCGCACGCTGGTGGCCGATCAGAGCACCACCACCTGGCGCGACCCCACCGGCACCGTCGCGGTCACCGAACTGGTCCTGCACGAGGATTGGTACGGCCGCACCGTGAACTCGCTCGAGAGCGCCATCGGCGCGCGGGTGGCGTTCCTGATCCGCTTCGGCCAGGGCATGCTGCCCGGCGGCAAGACCATGCTGCAAGCCGACGACACCGTCTACATCGCAGCCACCTCCGGCACCGTGGGCGAGGCCGTCGCCCTGGCCGGTAATCCGCCCGCGAGCGAGGACTGATCATGAAGGTAGCCATTGCGGGAGCCGGCGCGGTCGGCCGATCCATCGCCCAGGAGCTATTGCGCGGCGGCCATCAGGTGATGCTGCTCGAACGCCGCCTCGACCACATCGACCCCACCATCGCCCCCACCGCGGTGTGGACCCACGCCGACGCCTGCGAGCTGGCGACCCTCGAAGAAGCCGGACTGGAAACCTACGACGTGGTCATCGCCGCCACCGGTGACGACAAGGTCAACCTGGTCTTCAGCCTGCTCGCCAAGACCGAATTCGGCGTCCAGCGCGTCGTGGCCCGCGTCAACGACCCCCGCAACGAATGGCTCTTCGACTCCTCCTGGGGCGTGGACGTAGCGGTCTCCACCCCCCGCCTGCTCGCCTCCCTCGTCGAGGAAGCCGTCTCGGTAGGCGACCTGGTCCGCCTGATGACCCTCCGCCAAGGCCAAGCCAACCTCGTCGAGATCACCCTCCCCGGCGATACCCCCTTGGCAGGCAGGGCAGTTCGCACCCTGATGCTCCCCCGCGACGCCGCCCTGGTAGCCATCCTCCGCGGCGGCCGCGTAATCGTCCCCCAGGGCGACGACCCCCTCGAAGGCGCCGACGAACTCCTCTTCGTAGCCTCCGTCGAATCCGAGGACGACCTCCGAAAAGCCCTCGGCGTGAACGGCTTCGGCAGCGCCGTCCCCACCCCCGCCTGAGTCCGGACGAGGAGGGGCCGAGCGCACACCCCCGCACTCGGCCCCTCGTTGAGCTGAAACGTTATGACGCGGCTCGCAATTCGGCGCGGAGCCGGTTGAGGGCGCGGTGCTGCATGACGCGGACCACGCCGGGGCTGGTGCCGATGGCTTCGGCGGTTTGGGCGGCGGTCCAGCCGAGCACGATGCGCATCACCAGTACCTCGCGATGGGTGGGGGCGAGCACCTTCATGAGTTCGCGGGTGGCTTCACGGGTTTCGGTCGCCAGGGCGCGTTCTTCCGGGCCCGCCTCGACGCCGGGCGCGTCGGGGAATTCCGCCACCGGGTAGGCCGGGTGCGTCTGGGCGCGGCGGAAAGCGTCGGCGACCTTGTTGGCCGAGATGCCGTAGACGAAGGCCAGGAACGACTTGCCCTGGTCACGGTAGCGCGGGATAGCCTGGACGGTGGCCAGGCAGATCTCCTGGGCCACGTCGTCGGCGGTCACGTGCAGGTGCCCGGCGCCGCTCATCCGGGCCGCGCAGTAGCGCCGCACCAGCGGGTAGACGATGCGGAGGATCTCCGAGACAGCGTCGCGGTCACCTCCGGCCGCCGGACCGATCAACTTCTCCAATTCCGCGGCCGCGCGCCGGGATTCCGACGTCGCCGCGGTCGTGCCTTTGGTTCCCCGCCCCGCCTGGTGTTGCCGGCGCGAGGCATTCGGTGCCACCGCCGCGCCGCGCCCCTCGCCACGGTCCTGCGACGTTGCCACTGCCTTGCCGTCGGTATCCACTCCGGATCCTTTCGCCGTTATCCGATGAAAAGATCGTCCGACGAACGGGACCGGCGAAATAGATACCCCAGGGGTGGGGTGAGGCCCCCCTTTACCCCTACGTGATCCCCGAAGGTGTTGCGCGAGGCGCGATTACCGCGATAAGGCCCTGGTCGCGCCTACTGTGCGGCGGATTCCTCGGACTTGACCGAAGACTTGGGCAGATGACCGGCTTTGCGCACGGCCCAGATCGTGATCAGCAGCGCCACCCCGGTCAGCGGCCAGCCCATGGCGATGCGCGCCACCGCCAGCAGGCCGGTGCTGTCGGCCGCGTAGAGATGGTTCTGCACCAGATAGCGGGCGCCGAACACCACCGCCCACACCACGGTCGCCAGATCGTAGAGACGCATGGCGCGGCGATCCGAACGCCATTCGGTGCCATGGCCGTTCAGCACACCCCAGATCACGCCCGCCAGCGGCCAGCGCACCACCAGGGAGAGCACGAAAGCGCCCGCGTAAACGAGGCTGGCGTAGATGCCGAAGAGGAAGAACCCCTTCGCCTCACCCATGCGGTAGGCGATGAGCGCGCACACGCCGACCCCGAGGAAACCGGAGATGGCCGGTTGCACCGGGCCTTTGCGCAGCAGCCGCCAGATCAGGATGGCGGTCGCGACGCCCAGCGCCGCCCAGACCGCCGCGGTGAGCCCGCGCAGCGTGTTCACCGGCACGAACACCAGCACCGGCAGCGAGGAGTAGATCAGGCCGCTGAATCCGCCCATCTGCTCGAGCAGGGTCTGCTCGATCTCCTCTTCGCGCTCCTCGTCGGCGGCCTCCTGCGCCGCCGCGGGATCGACCGCCATCCGCTGCCATTCGCCGAGTTCCTCGTCGAAGACCAGAACGGTCTCCTCGACGGAGACCTCCTCGGCCCACGCCGTATCACTCGCCAGCTCGCCGGGGGCGCTCAGCTGATCCTGGTCAGCGGGCCAGCGGCCCTCGTCGTTGCTGCTGGTGGGAATCGGCATGCCTCAGGAATTCTCACGAAGTTCGTAGTAGGGGTTGTAGATGACCTTGCCGCCCTCGCGCTGTCCGACGCGGCCGCGCACCAGGATACGACGCCCGGGCTCGATACCCGGGATGCGACGCCGCCCGATCCAGACCAGCGCCACGCTGTCGGTCCCGTCGAAGAATTCCGCTTCGACCTCGGCGCCCCCGGTCTTCGGGCACGCCTCCACGCTGCGCAATCTCCCCAGCATGGTGACTTCCTCACCGCGCCGGCACTCCGAGGCCCGGCACGCGCCCGACGCTTCGGCGCTCTCGGCGAGCTCCTCGGCATCCAGGCTGTCCAGGTCCGCGGTGAGCCGGCGACTCAGTCGCCGGAAGTAACCTGAGGGGGTTGTGTCCTTCCCACCCTGGGATGGCATTTCGCACGCTCTCCTGTAGAGCAGACGGCGTGGGTCTCACGTCGTTGGTCTTCCCACACGCCTGATGGGTGTTCCCACGCGACCGGCTGTGGCCGTACATCGCCACTGTAGATGGGACGGGCAGCCCTCGCCACGCGCGCCCACCCCAGTACGCTCGGCGGGTGCCAGATCTTCCCCGTCCGGCGGTCGCCGTCGCCCTGCCCGGAACCGGTTCCGATGCTCATTTCGCCGGTAGAGCCTTCGGATCCGCTTGTGCCGCACTGGATCTCCCGTTCCACGCGGTGGACCCCGATCCCCGGCGCGTCATCGACAGCTATCGCACGGCACTCGATGCCGCCGCCCGCTCCGGACCGGTCCTGGTGGCGGGAATCTCACTCGGCGCGGCCGTCGCGATCGAATGGGCGGCCCGGAACCCGGAATCCGTTGCGGGAGTAGTAGCGGCCCTGCCCGCCTGGACCGGCGCCGACACCACCGGCTGTCCCGCCGCCCTGAGCGCCGCCGCCACCGCCTCGGCCCTGCGCGCCGACGGCCTCGAGACCGTGATCGAGGTAATGCGCGCCTCCAGTCCCGCCTGGCTGGCCGAGGCATTGACCCGGTCCTGGCGCTCCCAATGGCCGGACCTGCCCGCCGCACTGGACGAAGCCGCCTCCTACGCCTGGCCCGAACCCGACCTGCTCGCCCAGGTCACCACCCCGGTCGCGATCGTCGGCGCGACCGACGATCCCGTGCACCCGATCGCCGTGGCCGAAGAGTGGACCGCGCTCATCCCCCACGCCGAACTCCACCGCATCACCCTCGACGAACTCGGCGCGGACCCCGCCGTCCTCGGCGAACGCGGCATCACCCCGCTACTGCGAACCCCCATGAGCCGCAACACCGTCTCCTGAGTATGCGACGCCGGCCCGCAGTGACACCGCCTCCCGCTGTGGGCCCGTGGGCGACCCGCCACCCGCTTTGCGCAACGCCGCCGCACTCGTGGCAGCCCTTCCTGAGCGAGCGACACCGGCGTCTGCGGACAACACCACTCTTGTGCGTGATATCGAGCCGCCACGAAGTGCGCGACACGGGGCAGTGTGCAGCAGTCGCATCCGGCTGCACCGCCCAGATACGTGAAAGGGGTGCATCGCGGTCATCGCGATGGACCCCTTGCGCGTGGTGACTAGTTCTGGCCCAGCTGCTGCATGGCCGAACCCTCGGCGCCGCGGCGCGGCTGGTTGTCCTCCGCGGTGGGGAGGCCCTGGAAGGGCTGTCCACCTTGCATGGCGGCGAGCTGTTGCGCCATCGCCTGCTGCTGCGCGGCCAGCTGCTGCTGGTGTGCGGCGGCGAGTTGATCGGCCAGCTCCTGGGGTAGGACCACCGGGAGGGGTTCCCGCACGGGTAGTGGCTCGTCGCCACGCCGCACCACGGTCTCGCCCATGATGGCGCGAGCGGCCGCGACCAGCGGGCTGTTCTCATCGGCCGCGCCCGAGGGCCCGGCCGCGACCAGGCGCACCATCCAGCGGTGGCCGTCGACGCCGATGAAGCGCAGATCCGCGCCCTCGGTGACGGCGTGCAGTTCGCGTCCCCACGGACCGTTCTGCACCGATACCTGGGCGCCGTCCTTGCGCAGCGTCTCGGCGAGATCGGCTGCCACCGCACGCCATTGGCCCGGCGATTTGGGAGCGGCGTAGGCGGCCACGGTGATTCGGCCGTGCTGGGTGGCCAGATGCACCGCCTGCGGCGCGCCCTCGGGGGTCATCTCGACCTGGAGCTGCCCGCCCGGCGGCACCGGCACGATCACCGAGCCGAGATCCAGCCGCTGATCCGCGACGGTCTCGAGCCGGTCGGCGACGTCCTCGTAGTCGTAGGGCCCGGTGCGGTCACCGGACGCGGCGGCCTGGACGGCGTAAGCGTCGGTGTCGTACTCGGATTCGGCGACCTCGTCGAAGTCGTCGTACTCCTCGTACTCGTCGTATTCGACGTACTCCTCGTCGTGCTGCGGCGCGTCTCCGCCGCCACCCTTGTTCTTCTTGCGTCCGAACACCATCGTCATGCCTCCTTGCCGGTCACCTGACCCACCGACGACCCCAGGCTGGCGTGTCCGCCGCTGGAGCCGTAACCGCCCGCGCCCCGGGCGGTTTCGTCGAGCGAGTCGACCTCTGTGAAATCGACCAGTTCCACCTTCTGCACCACCAGCTGCGCGATGCGATCGCCGCGACGCAGTTCGACGGGTGTGCGGAGATCATGATTGATCAGGCACACCTTGATCTCACCGCGGTACCCGGCATCGATCGTGCCCGGGGTATTTACCACGGAAAGACCGTGCTTGGCGGCGAGTCCCGATCTCGGATGGATCAATCCGACGGTGCCGAGCGGCAGCGCCACGGCGATGCCGGTGCCGACGAGCTTCCGCTCCCCGGGTTCGATGATGACGTCCTCGGTGGTGCACAGGTCCACGCCCGCGTCGCCCTCGTGAGCACGCGCGGGTACGGGGATGCCGGGATCGAGCCGCAGCAGGGGAATAGGTGGAATACCGGTCACGTACGCCGAGCCTACGCGTTCGACCCCGTACTCATTGACCTAGTCTGATGTCGTGTCCGACCAGCCCCCACAGGTAGCCATGGAACCTGATCAGCAGCCCGCCGCACCCCTCTACACCGAGCGCCTCTGGGTGCCGCTGTGGTGGTGGCCGGTAGCGCTCGTGGTGACGGGTCTGCTGGCGGCCGAAATCCATATGGGCGCACCGGGAATCCGGGCGTGGCTGCCGTACGTGCTGTTGATCCCGATCCCGGTCTGGGTGCTGCTGTGGTTCTCGCGGCATCGGGTGGAGGTGGTGGCGGACGCATCCGGCACCCCGGAATTGAAGGTGGATCGCGCGCATCTGCCGGCGACGTTCGTGTCGCGGGGCGCGGGGGTTCCGGCCAGTGCGAAGAGTGCGGCGCTGGGCCGTCAGCTCGATCCGGCCGCGTATGTCCAGCATCGGGCCTGGGTGGGCCCGATGGTGCTGCTCGTGCTCGATGATCCGGATGATCCGACGCCGTACTGGCTGGTCAGTACGCGCCATCCGGAGAAGATTCTGTCCGCGCTCGGCAAATAGCCGAACAAGGTCTTGGCCGCGCTCGGCGAACCGAGCGCGGACTGACCGTCATCCCCGTTCAGGACCGTGCAGCCTAGGCCGCGCAGTCCATGCAGATGAGCTGCCCGCCGGACTCGTCAGCGAGCCGGCTTCGGTGGTGCACCAGGAAACAGCTCGAGCAGGTGAACTCGTCGGCCTGCTTCGGGATGACCCGAACCGAGAGCACCTCCTCGGAAAGGTCCGCGCCGGGAAGCTCGAACGACTCCGCGGTATCGGATTCGTCGATATCCACGACGGCGGACGCGGCCTCGTTGCGACGAGCCTTCAGCTCCTCGAGCGAGTCCTCCGACGGTTCGTCGGTTTCACTGCGCCGCGGTGCGTCATAGTCGGTTGCCATGTCGTCTTCCCCTCGTCCTTACTCCGTATATCCCGGACCGGCGCTCCCGACCCGATTCCCGGGGGAATCGGTCGGGGGGACGCCGTCCCGCCCGTGGTGTACGTCACGCGTACACCGTTCACCGATCGGGCGGATTTTCCTGATCCGCACCGGATCGCGCTCGGTCAACGCAGGACATGCCCTTGTTGTTCCCGAAATCGAACCCCCGATTCACCTGGGCTGTACGATCTGGGCCGCCAGACAATAGCGGACCCCAGCGCAAAAGTCGCAATCAAAACACAGGCGATTCGAAACTGAGGGGCAATCGTCACACGTGAACGGGGCCATAGCGGTGGGGTTGTCCATACCGAGATCTGAGACGCCGCTCACTCACGATCCGGCACGCCGCGGGCGCCGACCTGTATCGATCTTGTCCGACGCACCGGCGCGGCCCGGACTCACCGGTGGCTTGCGCGCAGTGCCGCACCGGCTTTCGTAGAGTGTGAGCCGTGGTTTCACTGATCACCCAAGGCAACTCGTCCGATCCGGCAGGCCGGCCGTTCCTTCGTCGTCGCTGGGAACCCTGGGCGGCGATGGTCGGCGTGGTCGCGCTGATCGGCGTTCTGGTGTGGTGGAAGGCGCTCACCACGACCGAGGGCGATCACGCTGCGATGGCGTGCAATTCGCCGAGCCCCGCCTCGAGCACCAGCACCTCCGCCGCCGCGCCCGCGACCCTCGGGTCCAGGTTCTCCCCCTCGCGATTGCGGGATGTGGATCCGGCGGCGCTGTCGCAGTCGCATGTGCGGGTGTTCAATGCCAACGGCCAGCGCGGTCAGGCCGCGCACGTGGCTTCGGAGCTGAGCGATCTCGGCTTCGCCAGCGCGCCCGATGTGCAGATCGGCAACGACCCGGTCTACGTCAACGGCGATCTGGAGTGCACGGGTCAGATCCGGTTCGGCGTGAACGGTCGCCCGGCGGCGGCAGCGGTGCAGTTGGTGGCGCCGTGCGCGGAGCTCATCGAGGACAAGCGCGAGGACAACACGGTGGATTTCGTGCTGGGGTCGCTGTTCCGCGATATCCGGCCCAGCACCGACGCCGAGGAGGTGCTGAAGGCGTTGAAGAATCCGGCGCCGGGCACCACGTCGGCGGCCATCGATCCGAAGTTGCTGGAGGCGGCGCGGCACGCCAAGTGCTGAGGCCCTGAAAACCGTTCGGGCCCATACCGTTACGACGATCGCCGCGCCTTTCCGGGCGCGGCGATCTGTCTATCCGGCTATCCGGAAATCGGGATAGGGGTGGTGACGCCCAGCCGGTCGAGCAGACTGCCCAGTTCCGCCGCGATGCCCGGGGCGGCGGCGACCACCAGCTCGCCGTCCTGGCCCGGGCTGGTCGGAGCCGGGAGGATCAGCCGCGCGCCCGCCTCCGCGGCGATGAGCGCCCCCGCCGCCCAATCCCACAGGTTCAGGCCGTGCTCGTAATGCGCGTCCACCCGCCCCTCGGCGACCATGCACAGATCCAATGCCGCGGAACCGACCCGGCGGATATCGCGAATGTGCGGCAACAATTCGGCGACCAGTTGCCCCTGCCGGGCGCGGCGCGGGGTGGCGTAGGCGAATCCGGTGGCGACCAGCGCCATGCTCACCGACTCGACGGCGTTGCAGCGCAAGGCGATCGGCTCCCGGCCCGCTTCGCTGCGATGCGCGCCCAGCCCGAGCCCGGCACTGTAGGTGACCCCGTGCGCGACATCGGCGACCGCGCCCGCCACCGAGCGCCCGCCGCGGACCGCGGCCACCGACACCGAGTAGGCGGGGATGCCATAGACGAAATTGACCGTGCCGTCGATGGGATCGACCACCCACTGCACGGCGTCGGGATCATCGAGCAGGGTGCCGCCGTTCTCCTCCCCCAGCACCTGCTCGCCGGGGCGCGATTCGGCGACCAGCTTGCGGACCAGCTGCTCGGTCTCGGTGTCGACGACGGTCACCGGATCGGTCGGGGTGCTCTTGGACTGCACGGCGTCGAGTTCGGTGGCCTCCGCGCCGAACACCTCCGGCCGGCGGGCGCGCACATGAGCGGCGGCGGTTTCCGCGAGATGCACCGCTACGCGCCGTAGTTCGGCGATATCGGTCTTCTCGGCGCTCGGTGTGGTGTTCGATGCGGTGAAAGTGAAATCGGATTCCGGCACGACAACCATCGCAGCACAGATCCGGCGTAGCGCGCATTAGGCTTGTCGTGCACAACACAGGAGCACCACCGGCAATACGGGAGAACGAGGAGTCGTCATGTCCGCTCGAGGGCACGCGTTCGGTATCGATATCGGTGGTAGTGGCGTCAAGGGCGCCGCTGTCGATCTGGCTACCGGCGAGTTGGTCCAAGAGCGCATCAAGGTGCCGACGCCGCAGCCGTCCACGCCGCACGCGGTGGCGGAAGCGGTCGCGAAGGTGGTGGCGCAAGCCGGATGGGACGGGCCGGTCGGCATCACCATGCCGAGCGTCGTCATCGGCGGATTGATCCGCACCGCTGCCAATATCGACAAGGCGTGGATCGGCACCGACGCGCGCGCACTGTTCTCCACCGCGCTCGGCGGCCGCGAGGTGACCGTCCTCAACGACGCCGACGCGGCGGGACTCGCCGAGGACCGCTACGGCGCGGCAAAGGATCTCAGTGGTTTGGTAATGCTGCTCACCTTCGGTACCGGTATCGGATCGGCGGTGATGTACCACGGTGTGCTGATGCCCAACAGCGAACTGGGGCACATCGAGGTGGACGGTCGCGAGGCCGAGCACCGGGCCGCCGCATCGATCAAGGACAAGCTCGGCCTGAGCTATCCGGAGTGGGCCGCCGAGGTCTCCAAAGTGCTGGTCACCTTGGAAAACCTGTTCTGGCCGAATGTGTTCGTGGCCGGTGGCGGAATCAGTCGCGACTACCAGGAATGGATTCCGTTGCTCACCAACAGAACCCCCGTGGTGGCCGCCGATCTGAAGAACACCGCGGGCATCGTCGGAGCGGCCATGGCCGTGTCTGCCGGTATCGCGCCGTAGGCAGCTCGGTTCGATCGTTACAATGGAACAAGCCCGGCGGTAAGCCGGAAAAACGACACCGGCACGAGAGCCGGTTTGCCCCCCGACAAAACCCGCTCCGCCGGATGATCACTTCTGGCGTGACGCCGCACGAGACCGTCACGAAAGGGCGTACGTGGTAGCCACGAATACCCAGGAGACCGCCGAATCGGCCGACGCCGCCGACTCAGCAGACACCACTGAAGCACGGCCGGTCAAGAAGGCTGCCGCCAAGAAGGCCCCGGCCAAGAAGGCCGCGGCGAAGAAGGTCGCGGCCAAGAAGGCCCCGGCCAAGAAGGCCGCGAAGGCCACCGCCAAGAAGACGGCGGCCAAGAAGGCTTCCCCGAAGAAGGCCGGCGAGCCCGGCGCCGAGGGCGAAGTCGACGAAGTCGTCGACGACGAGTCGTTGGAACTCGACGACCTGGGCGACCTCGAGGTCGACGAGGAAGAACTCGCCGACGACGAAGAGATCGTCGACGAGGAAGACGCCGAGGAAGAGGCGGTCGCCGCACCGGAAGGCGAGGAGGCCGAAGAGGCCGAGGAGCCCACCGAGAAGGACAAGGCCTCCGGCGACTTCGTCTGGGACGAAGAGGAATCCGAGGCTCTGCGCCAGGCCCGCAAGGACGCCGAGCTCACCGCTTCGGCCGACTCGGTCCGCGCCTACCTCAAGCAGATCGGCAAGGTCGCGCTGCTCAACGCCGAGGAGGAGGTCGAGCTCGCCAAGCGCATCGAGGCCGGTCTCTACGCCACGGAGAAGCTGCGCGAGTTCGCCGACAAGGGTGAGAAGCTGCCCGTCCAGGGCCGCCGCGACCTGCAATGGATCATGCGCGACGGCAATCGCGCCAAGAACCACCTGCTGGAAGCCAACCTCCGCCTGGTGGTTTCGCTCGCCAAGCGCTACACCGGCCGCGGCATGGCGTTCCTGGACCTCATCCAGGAAGGCAACCTCGGTCTGATCCGTGCCGTCGAGAAGTTCGACTACACCAAGGGCTACAAGTTCTCGACCTACGCGACCTGGTGGATCCGTCAGGCCATCACCCGCGCCATGGCCGACCAGGCCCGCACCATCCGCATCCCGGTGCACATGGTCGAAGTCATCAACAAGCTCGGCCGCATCCAGCGCGAACTCCTCCAGGACCTGGGCCGCGAGCCCACCCCCGAAGAGCTCGCCAAGGAAATGGACATCACGCCCGAAAAGGTGCTGGAAATCCAGCAGTACGCGCGCGAACCCATCTCCCTGGACCAGACCATCGGCGACGAAGGCGACTCCCAACTCGGCGACTTCATCGAAGACTCCGAAGCGGTAGTAGCCGTAGACGCAGTCTCCTTCACCCTCTTGCAGGACCAACTCCAGTCCGTACTGGAAACCCTGTCCGAGCGTGAAGCCGGCGTCGTCCGCCTGCGCTTCGGCCTCACCGACGGCCAGCCCCGCACCCTGGACGAAATCGGCCAGGTCTACGGAGTAACCCGCGAACGCATCCGCCAGATCGAATCCAAGACCATGAGCAAGCTGCGCCACCCCAGCCGCTCGCAGGTCTTGCGCGACTACCTGGACTAAGCGTCAACCGAGATTGGGCCCCTGAGCAGCAGCTTCGGGGCCCAATCTCTGTTTTCTGGACGTGCACAACGCTCTCAGTCAAGATAGTGGAATGGCGATCGAACATACGATCGATCTCGCCATGCTGTTGCCCTCCTGGGAGCTAGCACTGCGAGCCGAACGCAAATCCGACCACACGGTGAACTCCTACCTGTACGGCGTCCGCCTCTACCTCGACTGGTGCGCAGCGAACGGCCACCCACCCGAGCTCGACAGAAACCAGGTCAACGCCTTCGTAGCAGGACTCCTCACATCCGGCCTCGAACCGACGACCGCCCGAGCGAGACAGCTTGCGCTCCGGCGCTTTTCGGTATGGCTAGTCGAAGAAGACGAGCTGGATTCCAACCCCCTCCTCGGCCTGAAGCCGCCCAAACTCGATGAGAAGGTCGTCCCCTCCCTCACCGACGAGCAGATCCAGGGATTGATCAAAGCCTGCCAGGGCAAGGACTTCCGCGATCGCCGAGACGACGCCATCATCCGCCTGATGCTCGAAACCGCCATGCGCGCCGGCGAATGCGCCGACATCGACCTAGCAGACCTGGATATCCGCCGCGGCCTAGTCACGGTCCGCCGCGGCAAAGGCGGCAAAGGCCGCATCGTCCCCTTCGGCCTCCAAACCAGCCGATCCCTCGACCGCTACCTCCGCGCCCGCCGCACCCACCGCCTGGCTGACTCTCCCAAACTCTGGCTCGGCGAACGCAGCAAGGGCTTCACCTACTGGGCCCTCTACGACACCCTCACGTACCGAGCTGAGCTAGCAGGCATCGAAGGCTTCCATCCCCACATCCTCAGACATACCGGCGCATCCCGCTGGCTTGACGCAGGCGGAACCGAAGGCGGCCTCATGGCCGTCGCCGGATGGAGCACACGAGACATGATCGACCGCTACACCAAATCCACCGCCGCTGCCCGTGCAGCTGAAGAGGCCCGCGGCCTTAACCTCGGTGACCTGTAGTTGGGCACAACAGCACACAACGGAACTCGGTCGGTCGAACACTCGAACGTGCCCAGACATTTTTCACAGGTACATCTGCCGTTGGTCCGGGACACCTACCACCATGAGGCTAATCGGCCCACTACACTCGACCAGCGTGACCTCACCAAGCGAGTTGGCTTCGGCCGGTGGACAGTACGGCGTTGTATTGAACGATATCGCCAATGAAGCAGACTTTCCGTTTGAGTTGGGTGCAGGTTGGACAATAGATCGAGCATCGTTATCCGAGGTGGAGGTCTTTCGTCCACAACTCGAAGAACTTCGCAAACTAGGAGCACCCTTCCGGAGTGGATTGCCCTATGAGGCAAGTATTGATGCCGATCAGCATCAAGCCGTTGGCTTCAGTTGGGACCTTACACCCCATCAGTGGCGCTATACGGTTGTGCGGTCAAGAGATGAATCTCCTACTGAGCGTCACAAGCTCGATCAAGCCCTCCGGATAGCGCCCTGCGACATTCGAATCGCCGGATGGGTGGAATGGACATCGAGTTCTAGCAAAAAGACCGTTGCACTGAATGTACCGGAATGCGTTCACTACATGCGTCGAATACTCACCAATCATGTTCCATCCGTCCCTGATTTCCGTCGCACGAAGGAAATATTTGAGTTACGAAGCGCACTAGATGAAAGCAAGTATCCACGAATTGCGCGCGCACTCACACTATTTGCACAATATGATGAACTTCGGGATCTCTCCGATACAAAGTTTCTCGCCCATTTTTCAGTCCTCGAAAGCCTCCTGAGTCACAATCCCGCCTTGAACGACTCTCTCGACTCCATTACACGCCAGCTTAGGCGCAACCTCAAACTATTGGACCACAGGATGCCGCCCGAGGAGAATCTCGGATTTGATAAATTCACCAGAAACGCTACAGCTGATCAAATAATAGGCAAGCTCTACTCAATACGCAGCGCAGCAGCCCATGGAGGCAACACCGATGAGCCGCTCAAGTGGCTGAATGATCGAAGGCCCACTGGATGGACTTTTTGGGATCATGAGTACAGCTACCTGCGATCGATTGTCCAGAGAATCCTGGTCGCCGCCCTTCGGGAGCCTCAGCTTATTACAGATCTACAAGGTGAATAATGCGAACGAACATGGTCGCACCATAGTCGGATCACACCCGATGACTAGTTCGTTTGACAATGCCCGACCATAGAGGGATTGAAATATCGAGCACTGATTGACAGGCTTGGATCTAGATCATGCCATCATATTCTGAATGTATTCACAAATAAGGCAGCGATCCTGTTCGACAACACCCAAGAATTCGCCTTCAAATTTGTGGCCGAACTTTTTCACATGCTCTTGACGTTCTCGCAGGATACGACATATAAGACATCTCCGACGTGTCGAGCTTGGATTCATCGGATCGTTAACGAACGAGTGACCAAAGCTTGGAATATGGGTTCCATCGTTGAAACATTGACGACAGCGCCTGTGCCCCTCTGGACTCACCAAGGTGTTCTCCTCGGTATATGGATGACCTAACGGACATTCCTGGATTCGCAACGCCGCTCTCTTTAGATTTTCCGCGATCGACACCGCTTCTAAATGATTAACATTGCAGCACAGTGGCACACCGCACAGATGGTCAATTGTTAAGTTGCTAGCGGAACCCACGCCATGAACTAGTTCGTAGGCAAATCTGTGCGGTTGCACGGAGATTCCCTTCCGCTTTACACCGGAAATCTTGATATACATTTATCCATACCCGTGTGGCCTAACAGAACCAGTCCAAATAAGACAGTCATCGGTGAATCCATGTGTTGTCACCCCATACTCCGAAACCGCTTGAGGCTGAAGCCTAGACCACAGACTTTCTTCGCCAGTAATTGCATTCGATTGCACACCATGTCCGTCGATGTACTTTATTCCCCGGGAGTTTGCGTCAACCTCGACAAGTTGCCGACAGCCACAGCCACAAACCTGCTTCAAAGGGTCACCGAAGTGTCGATCACGGTACCGGTGAGATCGGCACATGCCAGCAATTTGAGAAGGATCGCCGCAGCCCACAACCTTACACAAACCGATATTCACAACCCTTGGTCGGCCCAATTTTTTTCCATCCACTACCCGCTCTGCAGGTTCAGTCTCGAGTTGACCATCAACAGCCACATCAGAGCTACTCGAAGTAGCTACTACACTTCCTGCCACGATATTGGGCACATAGTCTTCGTTATTGTATTTCTTTGCATTACATGTTGAATGCGCCGCACGGCAATTTTCGTATATATGCGGGCCGCCCTTCGAAAAGGGAATGACATGATCAAGTACAGGTGACAGTGGGTCAATTGAACCACCCAAAGTGCGAGTAACCCTCAGATGTTCGGGGATCAAATCACCGCAAATATGACACACCCAACGATCTCTCTCAAATACTTTTCGAACAAGAACAAGTTCCGCAAAAACACCCCACTGTGCAGCACGACGTTGCAGATCGCGTGCTCGCATGAGCTCCTTCTTACGAAGATCGCGACAAGCCTCGCATCGAAGCCGGGAGGGTCCGTGACCCGTTGGTCGAGAGTCAAACCGCTTGGAGCAATCTTCACATCGGGCAAGCACCGAATCCTCCTGGTGGACAGTGACGATGACAATGCCATACACCACCGACAAAATTGGCCGCGCTCTCGAAATGAGAAGATCGCCGGATTCGACAGTCCTGTCTAGCATCCGATGAAGGGCCTTCCACAGACCTCGCACAAGATGAGACCAGCCTCGTAGGCACTGCGCGAGACCCGGATCCTGCGACCGCATTTGCACGCTGCGCTTAGCCCGTTATTGCTAGACTTGCGTCCGCTGCGCCGGTTTGGCTCGCGCCGGCGGTAGGCAACCAGAGCGAAGGCCAACTCCTCCAGTTCTTCTCGATAGAGCTGACGGGTGCCATCCGGAACAGTGCTGATTGACCATCCGATTTTGTCGTTATGTTCCAAGGTGAGACCGAGTTCCGTTCCGAGTGAGCGAAATCGCTCGTTGTGCCAGCGGCCTTGACGGCTAGTGTCCTTGATCCCACGCGTCACCGCGACGCCATGGGCAGCTTCGTGTAGCAGAGTGCCGAACACATCGACCGCGCCGCACAGTAACCCCTCCCCTCCCACGAACAGCTCGTGGAGTTCGTATTCGCCGCGCACCCACCGGTTCGGCGCGAAGTGCCCGAGAGTGAGGTCGTTGCCCATCGATCCGGAGCCAACGGTCAGCACCACATCGGGAACATCCGGGTGATGGGATCGGATTGCGGCCCAGGTGGTTTCCAGAGCGGAGACGAGTAGTCCGGTAATGGTGTCGGAGTCGGTCATGATCTCCGGTCCCTCTCGAGATCTCTTGACACGTACGTATCAACCGGCGGCCCAGCGGTTTTGACACGTACGTGTCAACGGAATGGAATCCGGCAGCTCGGGGAGGGTCGGGGCGCGCGCCGCGCTGCCAGGGGCAGGCCGCCCGTGGCCTGCCCGCATCACCTGCCCGCCGCGCCGTAGAGGCTCCCGGACAAGGACGAATTTCCGCTCACCCCACCGCAGCCGTCAGACCGGTCCGCCGCAAGGAAATTCGTCCTTGTCTCGCGGAGGGGCGGCGCGGCTATCCTGCGGCGCGCGTCCCGACCATCACGGCCATTTCCGCACTGTCGGGGCACACCACCCACGGCGGCACGACCGCCAGGCAATGCACATGCTCGGCCCAGGGCACCCGCCAATTCGCACCAGACGTCACCACCCGCCTGACCGGACCACTCGCCCCGCCGTCACATTCGCGCCTTCGTTACCCAGGCAACCCAGCACACAACCGCAACGCTTATCTCCCAACGCAACCCACTCCTCCAACCACCCACCCAAATCTCATTTCCTACTTCCTGTCTCCCGCCTGCCCGCCCACTTCTCTTCATTGCTTCTTGCTCAGAGGACACCAAATACACACTGATGGGTGTATTTGGTGTCCTCTGAGCAAGAAGCGCCTTTACGCAGGTCACGGGGCGGGCAGGCGGGAGACACGCCTGCCCGACACCGACCTCCAGGGTCACCGCTGCTACTCGCGCTTTACGTTCAGGGTCGCCGAATAACAGGCGTTCGACCAGTGAGGGTCAGCGTTCGTACTCGTTCGTTACTGGGTTCATGCGCCAACGGCTCTGGCGTCGCGATCGGCGTGTCGCACAGTCCGGCGACGCGGCAGACTCCGGTGCGAACAGGCCGTTCGAGCGCCCGTAACGACCGGTAGCGGGGCGGGGCGCTCGGGATGATGCGGGGCCGCCCCTCCAACGATTCAAGGGGACACGCAGCGACCGAATTTCGTTGCCGTCACGCAATCATGGTGCGGTCGGGTGCAGAAATTCGGTCGGCGCGGCCCCTTGAATCTGGAGCCTCTGCGGCCCCTTGGCGGGCAGGTACCGGGCAGGCGCAGGGCCTGCCCGCTGTAACCGCGCGCCCCACCCCGCACCTTCGGATGCCGCTGACACTCCTGTGCGGGTGGTGTCCCCGGTGCCGGCGAACCTGATAGAAAAAGGGGCGGAGCCCGTGCCTGGTTGTGACAGGCACGGACTCCGCTTTCTCGGTATTCAGTTGATGTTCAGTTGTGCCCGGCAGCTCAGCGGAACAGGGTCAGCTGATGCTGGTGGGCTTTCCGGTCACAGTCGACCTGGTAGATCTTGGCCAGTCGTTTCACCTTCGCCTGCGACATGTCGTAGTCGACGGCGATCACGGACCAGTTGTCTCCGCGGTCGTACCGTTCCTGGAACTCCTTTCCCAACCGCAATTCGGTGCGGCGGCTCATTGGCTTCTTCGCTTTCGCCATGATCAACACCCACTTCAACAACAGTCGTTGTCGTAGGCGTCGAGGCGTTGGCACTCACCGTCCCCGATCTCGCAGCCTGCCTCTTCGCAGTCGCTACACAGGGTCAGTGCCCGCACGGTTCCGACGACGATGTCGAAACAGTCCTGGCAGCCGCAGAACCGGTAGGTCGAATCGCGGGTCATGACGCACGCTCCGGCGGTTGGTTACCGTCGTCGCGGCGCAGTCCGGCGATGCCCCACGTCTCGTAGTTGCCGCACCCCGGGCAGTGAGCGATCTTGAACCGTGTGCGGTCCCATTGTGCCGGTGGAAGATCGACCATCCCGGTGCCGCACAGGCAGCTCGGCGCGGTCGACTCCGGCGATACCGGTTCGGGATCGTAGGGTTCGAAGTGCCCACATTGGTAGCAGTGCATGAGCTGGGTGATCGGCCAGTCCTTGGACGGAGCCGGCACCAGACTCATGCGCTCGTCGCAGCATTCGAGATCGGCCTTCATGCCAGCACCAGCACCACTCGGTCCCCGAGCCATTCCAGGGGAAAGACTCCACCGTCGGTCAGCCAGCGGTCCAGTCCCTCAACGACTTCGGTGAGGGCATACAGGACCCGAGCGGCTTCATTGCCGTCGAGATGCGGGCGGCGCCGATCAGCGTCGTAGACGAGATCGCGGATGCGTTCCAGGGCCTTGTCCGGGTCCATTACCGCCTCCTTGCCGCGGCCTGTGGCGGGCACAGGTCGTGCTGCTGCTGGAGTGCGCCCAGGTCCCATTGCAGGCACTGCACCTGATCGAGCAGTTCCCTGTTCTGGTCCTGGAGTTCGTCACGCTCGCGGATCAGCTCGCTGATCTCGATCGCGACGGCCTTGTCCCGCTGGGTATTCCGGCGGCCGGTGTTGGGGTTCGTGCTCATCACCAGCACTCCTTCGGCTCGGAGCCCGGGCCGTCGTCGTTGACGGGTTCGGGGGCCGCGACGTCGTTGTCGTTGCCGAATACGTGGGTGGTAATCGCCGAGCACAGCAGACCCGCAAGCGAATCCGCCTCGTCAACGCGCATGCATACCCGTACGCCCTTGGAGAGGCCGATCAGCCATTGGATTTCGATGTCGCCCCGGCAGTCGTCCGCGGGCAGGTTCGTGACCTTGGCCAGCGGCATGTTGTGCCAGTACAACACCGAGGATCCGTAGCCGCCTTTGAGGAAGTCGCCTTCCCCGTTGGGGATGTGGGCTTCGCTACTGATGAACGCCATTACTGGACCGTCCCGTCATTGGAGGTGACGGCGTCCTGGACTGCGGCGCCGATCATGTCTTGCAGGTTGACCGCGTCCCACAATGGCAACGCGACTTCAGGACCTCCCGCCGAGCCCAGCGCGCGGACACCGACCACGATCATGTCGAGGTTCGGGTCGTAGTACGCCGAGAACAGCAGGTGCTTGGCCACGAACGGCGTCACCTCGCCATCGAAGTGAACATGGCTGCGTCGGAATGGATTACGCATCGGCCGCATCCTTCGAGCTGGGGCCGTTGAACGTTCCGACGTGCCCGAGGAGCGGTGCCACCTTCGGCGTCACCACTTCGTTGAGCAACGCCAGACCCGGATCGATGCGCACCGGTTCCGGCTGTACGGGAACAGCTTTCGCCGCCACCGCGTCCGTGATCCCGGCATCGACCAGGTCCCGCAACAGCTGGGCCTGTTCCAGGGTGAGCTGCATGCTCATCCTGGCCCATCCCTGCTTGCCGCGAACCTCGACGCACACCCGATCGATGTGCCCGAAGTAGCGGACCTCGAAGGATCCGAACACCCGGATGTTGGTGCACACGTCGTCGTCCTGGCCGCTGACGTGGTCGCCGTATTCGTTGCGCATCAGAACTCACCTGCCTGCGGCCACTGGGTCTGGCCGAAGTCCGGCGGCAGCCAGTCCGGTATCGAACCAATGCCGTTGGTGAATTCCGCGAGTCGCTCCAGCGCCGTGATCAGCGCTTCGGCCAAAGCGGCGGCCTCCTCGACACTGAGGTGGGTCTGCACCCCGGTGTCCGAGTCGGGCTGCCACATGATGGCGATGGACGGCTCACCCTTGCCGATTTCCAGCATCATTTGGGTAAGCAGTTCATGCCAATGGACGGTGATCTTTTCGCTGCCGCCGTTGGGGTTCTCGGCCCGGCTGATGACACATGCCATGATCAGGCCACCTCCTCCGGCTCGGGCGTGAAGCCTGCGTACGGGTCGTCGCCGACTCCGCCCGCGGCCCGGCCGGTGTTTCCGCTCTGCCCGCCGTTCTTGCGGGTGGACTGGCGGACCGGTTTGGCGACAGCGTATTTCAGCGAAACCCCCACTTCGTCGGCAACGATTTCCATGACGGTGCGCTTGTTGCCTTCCCGGTCGTCGTAGGTGCGCTGCTGCAACTTGCCGACCACCACCACGCGCGCGCCCTTGGTGAGGGAGTTGGCGAGGTGTTCGGCGGCTTCGCGCCACTGGGTGCAGCGCATGAACAACGCCGGACCGTCTTTCCACTGCTTCGTCTTGGCGTCGAATACCCGCGGTGTCGAAGCGACGGTGAAATTGACCACCGCGTCCCCCGTGTCGCCGAAGTAGCGGATCTTGGGGTCGTCGGTGAGGTTGCCGATAATGGTGAGAGTTGTCTCTCCGGACATGTCAGTTACTCCTGAACTTCGTTGAAATAGAATGGGTTTCCCGAAAATCGAGTTCTCGGTGAGGTTGTCCAAGCCTCGTAAGGCGTGATCCGGATGGATCACTGACTGTCAGCTGTCGTAGCGGTTACCTCCATTTCTGTGTTGTTGTTAAAACCCTTGGGATGCAGCCGATTAGGCTTCGGCTTCCATCTGCGCGGCGGATCCTGGATCGGGCGGCTCGGCTTGCAGGTCGGCCTCGGCCGCCGCGTCCTGCTCGGCCTGCTGGTCGGCATGAACGGCGTGCCCGTTGGTCGATGCGTGCGCTGTCGCCGAGAGTTGGGCTTGGAGCTTGTTGACCTGATCGGTGAGGGTGGCGTTGTCGGTGGTCAGGGTCTGGACTTGCTGTTGCAGAACGGCATTGGCGCGTTCCAGCTGGATCACCGTGCGCAGGCCGCCAGTGGGGACCGGCTGTTCGGTCGCGGCCTGGCGGGCGATGCGCTGCTCGTCGTGGGCGATGGCTTCGGCTTCCGATTCCGCTGCCCGCCCACGGGCCACCGCCTTTTCGCGGTGGGTCATCGGCCCGAACACACCGTGCGGCATCCGCATCCGCGGATCAGCCTCGACCGCGTCCAGCGCTTGGACTACTTGCCCGCGCTGTTCGGGGGTCAGATTGACCGTGTGGACGGTGTTCTCGATGCCCGCCCGCATCCCGTCCAAGTAGGCGGTGGCCTTCATTCGCTCTTCGTCGGTGAGCGTGCCTGCCTCGTGCCGGGCGGCGAGATCAGCGCGCTCACGCCGGTAGTCGGCGACCCGGGCCTCGTACCAGGCCACGGTGGCGGCTTGCTGGTGTTCTTCGAGGCGAATGCGTTCTTCCAGTTGCCGCTGAAACTCCTTGTACTCCGTGCGTGAGAGCTTCAGGCTGCGCGGGAACTTCTGTTGGTACTCGTGTGACAGGCGCAGGATCAGTTGGAGCAGCTGGTAGAAGCTGCGGTTGGTTTCGTCAACGGTGTTGTCGGACATGGGGTTCGGGTTCCTTCCGAAGATTCAGACAGTGACGGTTACTGGGCGACGGGCCAGACGGTGTGCCCGCCAGCGCGCCCGCAGTGGTCGGGTCCGGGCGAAGACGAATCGGGACACGGTTTGTGCAGTACCGATGCCGAATTCGCGGGTGGTGTGCCATGTTGTGGTCCAGTCCGGGCGGCCCAAGCTGATCCAGATCGCGTAGCCGATCCAACCCGTCAGCCATATCCGCAGCGGCGTCGTGGCCGCGGCCGGTGCCCCCGACGACGCGGTCAGCCAAAGTGCCGGCACTATGACCGCGATCGCGATTCCGGCGGCGCGGGCGCGGGCGAGTTTGTGACGTGCGCGAGTTTTCCAGGGTGGGCGCTGGGCGGTGGTCGGGTCGATGCCGGAGGACTCCATGAGCGCTTGCAGCTCACCGTCCCAATCGATCCCGTGATTGCCGGTCATGCGTGTACTCCGTTCGTGCTGGGGTGGGTCGTGCCGAGAGTCGAGAGCCAGTCCGTGACCGGCTCCTTGGAGGTGATGGCGGCGGGATCGGTGTCCACGGTCATGTCGCCGGTGACGCCGCCGTCCGGTTCGGTGTCCGCGCCGGTGGACAGGTAGCGCTGGACGGTGCGCTTGCTGACACCGAGCTCGGTCGCGATCTGTCGATGTGTCCACCCCTGGGCATGCAATTCCTGTGCCCGCTCGCGGCGCATGTCCGCCCCGGTGTCCGCCTCTTCAACGGTGCTGTCCTTCGGCACGTTGGCCGTGTCCACCTGGACGACATCCGCATCGGAGTCGTGTCCGGACGCGGTGTCCACGGTGTTCGCGTGCGGAAGGGTGACCGGTGCTAGATGTTCGACCTGGGTCGCCAGTGACACTTCGTGCGCCAAGCGGTGATTCGGTGACGGGCGGCGTTCCTCGGCCCGCTCCGGCAGTTGCCGAACTCGACCCGCAGCCGCCTGCTCACCATGCGGGGTCATCGACAGCAACGCGAACCCGCACACCACCATGAGCCCGTCCAAGGTGAGCGGCCCGAATTCGGCGGCAGGATGCCCATATCCCCAGGCCAACAGGACTTCCCGGACGTGGCCGTAGGAGATGATCGCCGACCCCACTGCGACCGCGCCGGCACCGCCGAAGCGCGCAATCCGCCACGCGGGCCCGCGCCGCCAGGACACCCGGGCCAGGACTTCGATGCTCAGCAGCAACCCGATCGGCCAGATCGCGGCCCCGAGTCGCGCCGCCAGTCCGAGCAGCAGTCCTTCGGGCATGTGGACAGTGGGTAGATAGGTGTGCAGGACGTTGGCCGCGATCGAGGTCAGTGACCCGAATACGAAACCTGCCTGCGCGACTGCGCGCCCGCGGATCTGCTCGGTGGCGGTCATCGTGTCCACCCCCTGTCCGCTCCGCTGACTACGTCCTGGTGGGTCGTGTCCGGCTTGATGTCCGGGGTGGACACCCGAACGGGCGCAGGGTGTCCGGGGTGGTCATTACGCTGGTGGTGTTCGCTCTGACTGGCGACGTAGGCCGCCATCGGGCGCAGATAGTCGGTCATGCGACCCCACCGCTTTCCCCGTCGAAACCGAGATCAGCACGCCGCGCCCGCCCGGAATCCAGGTCCCGTATCCGCCGCAGCGGAACGCGGGGCACGGTGTTGGTCACCCACTGTTCCGGGTGCGGGTCTACCGGTAGCGACGCGATCTCGTCCAGCTCGACCGGAACCACATGACCCCATTGGGCTTTCAATGCATGGACCCACACCACGTCCCCGATTCCGAACTCCGCCAAACGGTTCGGATCGATGAAGAACGTTTCCCGGTTGCCCAGGGTGCCTTCGTCGCCGACCTTGCCCTTGGTGGCGCGGCGGGTGTTCTCGGTGACCGGGCGCGACCCGAACACTTCCGAGACCTTGCCTCCGCCTTCCTGCTTCATCAGCAGCGCACCGGACGGGCAGGCTTCCAAAAGACGGCGTCGTTCGTCGGGGGTTTGACCTAGTCCGTACTGGTTCTGGGCGGCGAAGATCGCGATCACGCCCATGCCCAAAAGCCGTTCGGCGATGTTGATTTGGGAGATGCCGCCGGTCTTGTCCGCGACCGCCGAGACCTCGTCCTCGATCAGGATGATCTGCCGGTTGTGATCGCCTGCGGCGAACTGCTCCACCAGGGTGTTCAAGGCCGCGACTTGGGCGCGGGCGTATTCCCCGGGGACGGTGCCGGGCACAGTCGCACAAATGACGTCGAAGGAATCGAGGGGTCGGCCGCCGTCGAATCCCTCACCGATCGCGGCGAAGATGTTGCGGAATTTGCCCGAGACGTCGCCGATGGCGGGCGGCTTGTTCTTCTCCAGCGCATCGATCTCGTTCTCGATCGCCTCGTGGCCTGCCCACAACTTTTGAAGAGCGTTGGGGGTGAGCCGGTCCAGAAACTCCTGCTTCGACCGCGGCGGCCCGCACGGGGCATCCACCGCGAGCTTGGTTACCCGGATGCGGTTCTGCTTGAAATGCTCCGATCCCGACTCCGCAGCCTGGACCGGGTTGATCATGGTCTCCAACGTGGCGCACATGTCCTCGGCATCCATCGACCACAGATCGAGTCGATTGGTGATGGGCCACAACGCGATCCGGCTCGGATGCACCCCGAGACGGGCGGCGATCTTCACCACCTGGCGGCCGGTTTGTAAGCCCTGCTTACCGCCCTTGCAGTCCACGAAGATCAACAGCGGACGCTTCTCCCCCGTGCGCACATACCGGTGCCAGAACGCCGTATAGAGGGCGGTGGCGAACCGCACGAGCAGGGTCGTCTTTCCCGCCTTCTGCGACATGCCCAGCACCACCATGTGTCCCAGGCCCTCGATCGGGATCTCGAATTTTGACCCGGACCCGTTAATCAGCTGGGTGATCGTGGTCGGCTGAGTGGCGTCGGTGCGCTCGGACAGAGTGCCCAACACCGCAATCGACTTCCACCAGCCAGTCACCAACGGCGCGCCATAGCGGGCGGCACGACGGGCGGCAGCGGCTTTGCCGTGCTGCTGACGGCGCTGCAACCGGCGCGTCTTCCAGGGCGACTCCAACCCTTCGGTACCCAACCGGGCAAGGAATCGCGCCCGATACAGTGCAGCCGCGCCCCAGGCGAAAGGCAGGCATCCTGCGGTCATCGCGACCAAGGCTCCCGAACCCGGACCGGATCGAATCAGTACGGCACTGCCCTGCCACCACAACACCAGCGGCGCGAGCCAGGAATCCGCGGTCCACATTGCCCCCAGTGGCAACACCAGCGTCCCGAGTGCGAAGTTGCGGACCTGCCGGGCATCCCAACGCCGGTGCACAGCAAGCAGATTCATGCCCACGATCAGCAACAGCACGAACACGATGCCGGCCACCGCAGTACCCGTCGCCGAGAAAGCGCTGGCAACGCTGATCTCGGGCAGATGCCAGTTCGGGGCGTGCCAGCCGTTCGGGAGGGTTTGGTTGTCGAACAGCTCCGACGTCGGCGTCGGCGCAGTGGTGGGTTCGATCGTGGTCACCGGAGGCATCGGGGTCACCGGTATCGAGGTGGCGGGCATGGTGGCGATCACAGGGCCGCAGTCAGCGGGAGTGATCAACGGGACACAGTCGCTCATGGCCGGTTCACCTCCTTGCGCGCCAAAGTCGCGTCCAAGTCATGGATTTCGAGGTTCGGCAGTGACTCGACGCCGCGCTTGTGCGCCAGCCGCTGTGCCGTGGCTTCGACCGCGCGCCGCAGTGCTTCGCCGCGCACGAAATACAGAACCCCTGCCAAGCCCTCCCGCTCGGCCACCTCGACCGCGCCGCTCATGGCTGCGAGTAGGCGGCCCGCGCCGCGTTTGCGGGAGAGTTCAACCTCGATCGCCCAAACCTGATCCGGATCGGCGAAATCCCGGAACCAGGCGTCATGCACGTGGCCGCCGCCCGCGCCGCCGTTCTTGAGCTGGTGGTAGAGCAGGCGCTCGCTGGTCCACGCCTCCGGATCGGTATCCATGCCCGTCAACGCCAACCGCAACCGGGTGACTGCGGTCATGTGCGCGGCCGTCGATGACCGCGGCTGCCACGGACCAGGGTCGAAATCGATATAGCTCCAGACGATTTCCCGGAGCACGTAGATCCAGAGCGGACCACTGGTGTCGGACTCCGGGCTATCGAAACGCGACCGACGCCATGGTCCCGGCGACCCGTAGTCCAACCGGGTCACCTCGATCTGCCCCGCCTGCTTCAAGCGCCACGCCGTCTCCCGCGCTCCCCGCAGGCTCCGCCCCAACGCCTCGGCCATCACCGACAACGCCATGCCACGTTCCTGCGCCGCGAACTCCAGAAACCGGGTCTCGTGCGGCTGAAGTCGAATCTCCTTCGCGCTCACGGGGTCACCGCCTCACGCGGGCATTCCTTCGGCCACGCCGCCACCTGGGCAGTCCCGGGCGCGGGGCACACCACCACAGTCGAAGGCAGCTTCGCGCGGGTACCGAACAGCAGTACGCCCAGATACATTCCCGCTGCGAACACGAACGCGGCGAGTACCAGCGCCCCGATGGCAGGGGCAGACATCGGCACGGCTACGTGGTCATTGCGGCCGGTGAGCAAGTACTCGTTCATCGCCGACCACCCCACCACCGACGGATGTAGGACGACTTCAAGTGCCAGAGCACAACCCACGCAATCCCGATCAACAGCACGATCGGGAAGGTGATGGCAGCCAAGCCCGGGATGGATGCACCGACAACGAGAAGCCCGAAGCCGATCAGCAGTGCGCGCATCATGCCGCATCACCGCCGTTGTGCTTGCGACGGCAGTTGCGCCGCCGACGCACCTGCGCGGACTTCCGGCTGAGCCCCAGGTAGAACGCTTTGCGCGCATGACCTGCGCGAAACGCCCTTTCTGCGGGGGTGAGCAGACCATCCGGGTCCACAGCGCGTTCGAATTTATCTAGCAAGGCACGACGCGCTTTCGCCGTCCTGGCGGAGCGATCCTCCGTCCTTGCCCACGATGCGTGCGCCGCAATCCTGGCTTGCAGCACACGATCACCTCTGTTCTGCACCACTTCGAATGCCTCCGATCAGTTCCTTGAGCGACTTTTCAGCGAGCGCTGTACTCGCCTGTGTCACAAGGGAACTCGATCCGGCATGGACGGCATCAGACCTGAACGGGACTTGTTCGGACGTCTCCAGGGCCATAAACTCGTCCCAGGAAGTCCTCATGGAGGTAAGGGCAGTGTCGAATGACCGCCTTCAAGATGCCTTGCTGCGCAGCGGTTTTGATCCAAGTAGCGCAGCCGATTCCCTAGGCGTCGATGCGAAAACTGTTGAGCGATGGATCAATACCGGCCGGATTCCATACCCGAAGCACCGTCGCGCACTCGCGGCGCTAGTTCATGAGTCCGAGACGTACCTCTGGCCGGACGCGATTGCACCGGAGCGGCGAACCGAAGTCGCTCAGGCGGAAGTCGTCAAGGTCTATCCGCACCGGAGTTTGATTCCCGCAGACCTGTGGACTCGTCTCCTACAGGAGTGCTCCGAGCGGATGGACGTCTTGGTTCTGGCTGGCCTTTTCCTGGCCGAAGAACCGGCGTTCACGAAAACAGTCAAGGTCAAGACTCAGCAGGGACTCTCCGCCAGGATGCTGTTCGGAGATCCGTTGGCCGACGAGGCGGCGAAGCGCAGCGGAGAGGAACGGCTCGCCACTGGCACCGTGCCAGCGCGGATCAGGAACGCGCTGGCATTGGTCGAAACGCTCAGCGACATCGACGGAGTCGACATCCGATTCCACGGCACGACCCTCTACAACTCGATCTTCAGATTCGATGATGAAATGATCGTGAACATGCACGTCTTCGGTCAGCCGGGGGCATACGCACCAGCGATGCATCTACGCAGACTGCCCGCGGGCGACTTGTTCGAGACGTACATGACCAGCTTGGAACATGTTTGGTCAATTTCCGAAGCCGCCGACTTCTCCAGGATCAGGGTATGACGCGCACCGACCACTACCAGGACCCGAACGCGCCGAAGGCGAACAGCCTCAAGGTGGCGGTCAGCGCGGTGGTCCGGAACGAGCACGGGCAGATTCTCATGATCCATCGTACTGACAACGACATGTACTCGATCCCTGGCGGCGGCATGGAGTTCGGCGAGACGCCGGCACAGGCGGTCATCCGGGAGGTGAAGGAAGAGACCGGCATCGACGTCACAGTCACGCACCTGGTTGGGATCTTCTCGAACCCCGATCACGTGATCGCCTACGACGATGGCGAAGTCCGTCAGGAGTTCTCGATCTGCTTCACGGCAGATCCGGTCGGCGGAGACTTGCAGACCAGTTCTGAATCCAAAGCGGTCGAATGGACGGATCCCGAAGAACTCGTGAACCTCCGAATCCATCCATCGATTTGGCTCCGTATCGAGCGCAGTCTCGAAGAACAGTCCGAGCCGTACTACACCTGAGCCTGATCGAAGATCATTTGCTCGGTCCGCTCGGCCGCAGCAAGGAGCTCACTCCTCGACTCCAAGACCGACCGCGCGACCACATGATCGGGCCCATACCGCTGGAGCACCTCCTCGATCCGGCTGGACACGTCCGTGATCCCTCCGGTCGGAGTGGTCGTCATGTCCGCCCACCACAGTGCGTCCCGCAACGCGGTTCGCTCGTCAGCCCAATCGATCATCAGATTTCGGTTCCGTGCCTCGACGCACGCGCACGAATGGTGAGCAACCAACCCGCATATCCGCTCGTAGGCTCCGATCGCGGCGAGGAAGCGCGCACCGTCGAGCGGATGGAATCCAGTATGTGCCAGATGCTCCGCGTAGCCCACATCATGAAGCCATGCCGAAGCTACGAGCAGATCTGGATCATCGACTAACGCGCTCACCCGCTCGGCCTGCCGGGCGACACCCTGTGTGTGCTTCCAACGGCGCGGGAGACCTACAAGCTGCACCCGCGCGATGTCGGCGGCCCAGATACGTAAGTCGGCAGTCACGCTCACACCCCACACAGTAGGCCAGCTGCCACCTGCTCCACCGTTGCAACGAACTTGTGAAGACGTGAACCTCAGACCACATAACGACAACGTGCCTCAACAGCTTGCACTCAGACACACACGCGCACAACCTTTCCGGGCGGAAAATCGCCCCCACGGACTCGGCCACCTGCTGGGAACCATCGGACGCCACACGGGTGCCGTGGCGAATCGCCGTGCGAATCTGTCAGTGCCACAATATATTTTGACGATATGCAGCCGCCTTCAGAGCATCAGCTTCGTCGCCACCTCGTCCAGAACCTCCACTTGATCGAGCCCGGCCTACGCCCGGCGCAGCTGGAAGAGTTCCGGCTCTCAAACGCCAACGGGACGCGCGGCAGCATTGACATACTTGCTCGCGATCGACACAACATGTGGGTTGTGATCGAGTTGAAACGGTCCAAGACAACATCCCGCCAAGCACTTCATGAGGTCACTAAATATACAGAACTCCTGTGCAGGGAGAACCATCTAGCACCTGACCGGATTAGGACGATTATCGTTTCTACTGATTGGTCTGAACTACTGGTCCCCGTAAGCAATATGGCCCGGGATTGGAATCACGATCTACGGGGCTATCAACTTGTCGTCGACCAAACTGGTACGCCGATATCCGCAAACCGCGTGAGGTTACTGGCCGAGGCTTTTGAATCCAGGATCACTCCAATTCATATCATGTACTTCTTCAAGTCCGAAAATGACCGAGCAGATGCTTGGTCCAGGCTCGCAAAAGAGGCCAGGAATATCGGCGCCGAAGATTTACTTGGTGTTGAATTCGATCGCATCGCAGCCCCCGATAACATACCCAACCATTTTGGACTATATCTTGCCATCGGCCGAATCAACACGAGCATTGCATCCCCGATAATCTTGCGCGGATACGACGGACCTGAACCCTTCGCAGCAGAATATCCAGTCGAATATCTAACATTGTGCCATCTATGCAATTATATTGCAGATTTGTATCACAGATACAACAACATAACCGAAAGTGCTTACCCTGGACTATTGGGAAACATTTCTTCCGACAAGAACTGGAAACTTCAGCGATACCTTGGGTCTGGAGCCTTCAGCAATACAGACGCCTACGAAGAAGACGACCTATACCAATTCCTAACCGGCGAGGACCGAGGCGATAATCAAGTCCAGTTCCGAGGAGCAGCTAGCCCTGCACTAAAGACAAGATGGAAGAGCTTCCTTGCAGAGGTAGAGGGCAGCCTCGTTGGCAATACAGATTGGACTCTCCTTGTCAACGAGTGGCTCAAGGAAGCAGAGATAGATACGGATGAAGGTACAGTTGCAATCCAGGTATATAACCCATGCGACCTGCTCGGCGGACTGGTCTACGGCTGGCCAAACAAAATGGACAACTTCCTACCGAGCATCATTGGCTTCGCCGAGATAGGTTCGGACAAGGTGCGATACATAAGAGGCACACTGATCTGGAACGGCTGGGGACGAGACATCCTCGATGCATTTCAACTCACATATCGCGACACAATCGAGTGGCATATTCACAATATCTCCGGAGTGGGATGGGTCAAGGATGAGATCCTACTTCGCCATCTCGGGCTCAAATATGTCCTACTTGAGACGATCGGACAGAATCCATTCGAATTCTCACCCGCCAACGAACAACGTATCTGGCTGATCGAGGACGGTGTCCCACAAAGCTATTCCTCGTCTAGGGAACCAACGGCGTACCGCCAAATCATGGAGTACATAACCCCTCGTGGGAAATTGTTTACAGCTAACATGTTTCTCAATCGGTACTCAACATCCGTCGACTTAGTAGCCTCACAGTATCGGTACCCAATTAGCGGGATGTGACGCAAGTCCCATACCTGGTTGAGAGATCGAACAGTCGAAGAATTCTCTCCACAGCACAGCATTGGGTAACTTCCAAGCGGGACGATAATGGCCGGTCGCCTTTACTCTGACCTGCCAACCGTTCGGACATAACCCATCTGGGTCGCCGTGTCCGACAACCCGCGCCAACTCACCCTCCACGCACAACACCGCTCTGCCCAGGAACGTGATCACCACCCCGAGATGAGGTACCTCCCGTTTCGCCGCCTCCCGAGAACGGGGGCGGCGCGCCGGTGTCGGCCAAGCTCTCGACGACCTGCTCCCGTCTCTGCGCGCGGGGCGTTGCGGACAGCTCAGTCAAATATATCGGAGGGTGTCACGCTCATCAGCTACCTCGGTGACCACGTACCCGCACAGCGCACAGCCATTCCTAGTGCGCGACTATCTGGACTAGTTCGACCTGATGATCGGCCCCGGAGCTACGGCTCCGGGGCCGATTCTCGTTTGACGACCAATCCCGGTACGGCGCAACAGTTTTGGAATGCGGATCATTCGGACACGCTTCCCGTACAGGTTTTATGTAGGAAAGGCCCGTTGTTTCGGGTATCGGTAACGTCTTGCGAGGGCTTACGACTCTTCTGGTGTCGGCTGTTCGAAGGTCGAATGGATCTTGTAGCAGCGTCGCACCGAGGGGGAAGAGCTCATGCAATTCTTGGCCACCATGATCGTGTTTGTTTGGATCGGCATGGTTATTGTCGGTGCGATCGGGCTGGTTCGCGGGCGGGTGCGCTGGGCGCGGATCGGTAGCAGGAAGGCCGCGGGGTGGGTGTTGGGCGCATCTATGCTGGTTTTCATTCTGATCGGAGTGGTTGCGCCGAAACAGGATTCGGCGCCTGCCGCGCAAGGTCAGGGTGCTGGGCTCGGTACTGCCGCTGCCACATCGGCACCGGCGTTCACGACGACGGTCATGACGACGACAGTGGCCGCTCCGGTTCCCCTCGTTTCCGTGCCGGCAGCCGTCATGTCGACGACCGATGCGCCCGCGCCTCCTCCCCCGGCGGCCGCGCCGGTCCAGCCGCCGATATCCACCAGCGTGGCGGTGGCGGCACCGCTTCCTGTCGAGGTTCCGGCAGTCGCGCCCGCTCCGTCGGAATCGGCGCCGCGGACGGGAGTGACTCCCGGCGCGTTCTGTAGTTCGGCCGGTGCGACCGGTTACACCAAGACGGGCAAGCTCATGGTGTGTGAGACCAGCGCGACCGATTCGCGGCTGCGGTGGCGGCAAGCATGACCGCACTTGCCGGAGCATGCGGATCGGTCATTCCGGCCGAAGCGGGGAGTCGGCGGCGGTAATCTGATCATGAAATATTCCTGGGATGCGGTCAGCCCGCAGTATTCGTGCATATCGTGGGGCCGCCGCTGGTGCGGGTGTTGTTCGCCGCCCCCGGGGATGGGTCGAAGTCTTTCGTCGAGATTCTCCGTTCGTGATGTGGATGGCCCGTGCCTGAGGAGTCATCGGCATGTGTATTTCGGGTGGGAGCCAGCACGGCTCGAACGGAAATCAGGGAGTGAATCGGCGGTCGTTGTTGGCCGGGATCGGTGGGGTGGCCGCGGTGCTGGGGGTGGCTGCCTGTGGTTCGTCGAGTACGGAGTCGCGCACCACATCCGGTAGTTCGACGGGGGCGGCGTTGCCGGGGTCGACGAAGTTGGGGCTCGTGCTGCTGGGGACGCGGGCGGGGCCCTATGTGCAGGGTGATCGGACCGGGATCTCGAGTGCGCTGGTGGTCGACGGGCGGGTGTATCTGGTGGATTGCGGCCAGTCTTCGGTGTGGCAGTACCACCGGGCGGGGTTGAAGTTCGCTGTTTTGAAGAACATCTTCGTCACGCACCTGCACTCCGATCATGTCGCGGATTACAACAACTTCTTCATGCTGGGCGGCTCCACCGATACCAGCACCACCGACGGTGTGTCGCCGCCGATCCAGGTGTACGGGCCGGGCTCGGCGGGCGGGCTGCCGGTGGCGTTCGGCACTGCGAATCCGGCTGTGGCCCAACCCGATAACCCGGCGCCGGGGCTGGCCGAGCTCACGCGGCGGTGCAACGAGGCGTTCGCGTACAGCGACAATGTGCTGATGCGCGACACCGGATTACAGGACACCGGTGCTATCGCGGAGGTTCATGAGATCGCGCTGCCGGCGATCGGGGCGAGCTACACCAACACCGCTCCGGCGACCGCCCCGTTTCCGGTGATGAGCGACGACCGGGTGCGGGTGACCGCCACCCTGGTGCCGCACGGTCCGGTGTTCCCGTCCTTCGCGTTCCGGTTCGAGACCGAATACGGCGCCGTCACCTTCTCCGGTGACACCACGAACTCCGACAATCTCGTCGAACTCGCCCGCGGTTCACAGATTCTCGTGCACGAGGCGATCAATACCGAGGGCGGCAATCTGTCGGCGGCGGCGCAGTCGCATATGACGGAATCACATACGGCGGTGCAGCAGGTTGGCACCATCGCGGAGCGAGCCGACGTCGCTACCCTCGTGCTGTCCCATATCGCCGACTTCGGCCCCACCGCGACCGTCGACGCGGACCGGTGGACGCAGTGGGCCCAGCAGGGTTACGGGGGCCGGGTGATCGTCGGCAGCGATCTCCAGACGATCAGTATCCGGTAGGAGTGCGGGCTCACGGGGCGGGAGCATGCGGCGTAGCAGCCCGTCGTGCAGGGCGAGAGTGTGCCAGAGCACCGCGCACATGTGGGCGGTGAACAGTGCGAGCAGGAGGTATGCCAGCCAGGTATGGGTGAGATGTAGTGCGGCGTAGAGCCGTGCGCTCTCGGGCGCCAGCGCGGGCAGTCGCAGGCCGCCCGCGAGCCGGACCGGCATGCCTGACGCCGACACCAATGCCCACCCGATAAGTGGCTGGATGAGGAACAGTAGGTACAGCGTCAGTTCCGAGGCGGCCGCGGCCAGGCGTTCCGCACGCGGGAGGGCTGCGGCCGGGGCGGGAGCATGTCGCAGCAGCCGATTGGCCACGCGTATTACGGCTAGAGCCAGGATCGCCAGGCCAACGGTGCGGTGGATACTCAGCAGCACACCGTAATTGCCGATTGTGCCGATCATGGCGGCACCCAGGAACAGCATGGCGACGATCAGCACGGCCATCAGCCAGTGCAGGAACTGGGCCAGAAGGTCGTAGGTGGGTTGGCCGTTCGGCTCGGGTGAAGCTTCCTGGGGTTCAGGGTGATCCGTGTGGTCGGGTTCGGTGTGTGGGGCGGTGACAGTGGATTGTTCGAGCGGATCGGTCATGCCAAGTCCTCCGCTCGCAATGGCTGGCGGGGGGCTGTTTCACCGGCGCGGCGACGGAATGATTCGGCGTAGGCGGCTGAACGGGCTTGCAGGAGTGGGTCATCGGAGACGGCCAGGCCGTTCGGGAGGACCAGGGGGTCGAAGTTCACATCTCGAACATTGGCGGCGGTTTCGGTGGAGACAGCGGTTATCACAATGGTGCCCAGTTCGATGCGGCGGCGGTCCGCAGGCCAGGCTACGGTCGGGTCATCGGTGGGGTCCGTGCCTCGGATACCCACCACGGCAACGAGTTTCCAGCGCACCGGTGCGCGGCGGATGTCGCGGACCAGGCTCGTGAAGAGTTGATCGTCTCCGGATGCGGTGGTGGCGTCGGCGATTTCGGGGTCCAGTTGCCACCGCACCGGTGTCTTGCGTCCATGCGCGTCGACGCATTCGAACGCGTTGAGGCTGTGGAAGGTCGAGGTGGCGAAGCTCGCGGTGGGCGGATGCTGTTCGATAATCGCCAGGGCCGCAGCGGTTTTCGGGTGCGTCGCCACGTACTCCCGCACCCGCGCTGGATCCGGCTTTCCGGTCGACGGGTCCGGAGCGTACGCGGCAGTGCGATCGTGGAAATCCTGGGCCGAGGCATCGGTGAAGACGGGGATATCGAGCAGCGCCAACCGCCACTCCTCCTGCGCCGGCAAAGCGATACGCAGGCCGAGTCCACGGCGCGCGGCGGCGGTGTCGGGCGCGAAGGGCTTGCCTCCGGCGAGCGAGAATCGGCCGGTGAGCGGATAGGTTCCCGGCCGGAACACCGAGGCGGCCGACAGTTCGACGCCGCCACCGGTGCTGTCGAATCGTCCAGCCACCGCGATGCCCTTGGCATGGTTGCGGCGATAGCCTGGCACGAACCCGTTAGCCTCCTGCAAGCCGTCGACAATGCGCCGGGCAGTCAACCGGACCGGGCCGATCTCGTTCGCGGCGAACAGGAATCCCCCGATGCTGACCACTCCCGCACCTCCGACCAGAGCCGCGCTCAGCAGTGTGCGCCGGTTCGGTCTTAGCGGGACGTTCTCCCCACCCATTCATGTCTCCTCGTGTCGATTTCGAAACGAGGTCCACGATTGCGCGCGGCGGCGGTGCAGGACGAACCGACACGGCGGGCGAGGCGATCAGTTCACAGTTCGGTAAGAAGTCGCCCGCGCAGTTCAGCAAGCCGTATCGACCTATTGTTCCAGGCTGCGGTCGGGTTCGTTTTTCGCGCGCTTCGAGCGGAGGCGGCGGGTGGCGCGGAATGCCACCCAGCCCAGGGCTGCCAGCACGATCAGGATTGCTATGAAGGCGAGGACCGGTACCGCTAGGGCGAGGATGGTGAGGGCTAGCGAGGTTCCGTCTTCGGCGGTGGAGACGACCGGGTTGCCTATGCCCGCGGTGGTGCCGGTGACGAAGGGGCGGGCTACGGTGCGGCCGGCGTGGATGCTGCCCGCGGTTATGGCGCCGAGGATGGCGGCTACCGCGGGTGGAAGGTGGGAGGAGATGCTGGTTTCGGCGGTGAAGAGGATGGCGCCGGAGGCGGGGGCGATGAGGGTGCCGATGCCGTGCAGGACGGAGTCCAGGGCGGGGATCTTGTCGCCGATCAGGTCGAGGATGAAGACGATGCCGATGGCGATCAGGGCGGGGGTGGAGGAGAGCCAGTGGTAGGAGTCGCCGAGGTCGATCCAGCCGAATCGGTCGGCGATGCCTACCGCGAGCAGGGGAAGCCAGGCGTTGAGGCCCGCGGCGCCGGATAGGCCGAAGGCGCCGAGGATGGCGCCTACTGCGGATGTGATCTCCATGGGTCCAGTGTGAGGGCAGGACTCGGTGTGGTGGCGGTGCGCGGGCGGGTTTCGGCACGGATGTCACGTCGATGGGCGGGGGTGGGGCGGACGGCTGACCCAGTGCGGATGCCGGTCTCTCCACTCGGGTTTGGGTTCGTGCTTCACTCCGCCGTCGGAGCCGGGTGGGCCGAGGGGGGTGTTGTGGGGTTGATCGATGTTGCGGGGGTCGGCGCTCGGGCTGGGGCGGTCGACGGTGTGGGTGTGCACGATGGCCGCCGCCTGGCCGGTGATCGGCAGGCCGACCGTGGGGCGCTGGTTGTAGAAGTAGTCGTGGAAGTCGGCGGGGATGGTGTGCGTGAGGATGTCGAGCGTTTTGTCCCAGCCGCCGTCGGGGCCGTCCCACAGGTCGAGCAGGGCGGCGCTGACACGGCCTTCGACCGAATCGCCGGTGTCCCAGTTGGGGGTGGCGGGATCGGTTGGGAGGCTTTCGGATTGGCCGTTGGCCCAGACGAAGCGATGGTCGCCGAGGGCGTGATCGGCTACCGCGGTGGCGAAGCCTTCGGTGAAGGCGCAGGACGGGGACGAGGCGAGGTTGACGTAGTGCGGACTGCAATGGGTGGCATGGGCCCACCGCTCGCCCTGCCACAGCCATTGATAGTTGTGCCCGGCCTCGTGCAGTGTGATGTGGCGGGTGTCGGCGTCGGCGTCGGTGAGGTAGACGAGTCCGGCGGTGGAGAAGTAGGAGACGCCGGATCGGTCGCCGGTCAAGGGCCAGACGAACGAGATCGGGGTGCACGCATCGCGAGGGGGCCGGGAGGTCCAGCAGGACCCGGCGCCGGCCGGGCGTTTCCACCACAGCAGGTTCATGGTGTCGAGGATCTTCCACGCGCCGGCCATGGATTCCGGGACCGCGACCGCGCCCAGGTCGTGCGTGCCCGCCGCCACCGGGATGGTGAAGGTGTAGGGCTGTTCGACGCCCTGATCGCTGGTGAGCACCTGCCACAGTGTCGAACTCTCGGCCTCGAAGACCAGGTACAGGGTCCGCCCGGAGTCACCGTCGGCGCACGCGTCGAACGTGCCGTCGTTATCGGTGAGTCCGGCCGAGAGCGGCCGGTCCCCGAATCCGGGGTGATCGTGATCGAACAACGCCCAGTTCGCGTTTCGCGCGGGCGAGGTCACCATCGGTAGGCTCGGGCCGGCTTCGGCATCGGGCCGGGTGTAGGTCAATGACCCGGTCAGGCAGGTGGATGCGTCCTGCGCGCGGGCAGTTCCGTCCCAGCCCGGCAGCGCGGTCACCGCGATCACGAGGAGAGCTCCCCATCCCGCCGTGCCGAGTCGAGTCATAGCGATATGGAATCGGATATTTCAGACACCGCTCCGGAGCGACACATCACGAATCGGACCGGTTATCCCGGCCACTGGTGAACACGGGTCTGCGGAACCACCGCGGGCACCTCGGGTGCGGGGTTCGCCTGCTGCTGGACGGTGATCCGAGGCTGCGCCTGCTCGACCGGCGGCGCGGCGGTGATCGCGGTTTCGGTCTCCGGGGACGGCGGTATTTCGATCGGTGGTGGCGCCGTGGTCACTTCGGAGGTCCGGCTCACGGTGCTAGGCGTAAGTTGTTGCGACACAACCACGGACGAGGACGTGGGCGGCGTCGTCGGCACGGGCGATCCCGAGTTGTCACGCACCGCGAACGCCGCGACCACGGCCACACTCACACCCGCGAGCAGCAGCGCCGACACCGTCACCATCCGTCGCCGGCTCCTCGGCCCACCGGCGACACGCCCCGGCTCGATGATGCCGCCCGCCGGCAACCGCCGGACCTGCCCAGGCACGTCGTCCGGCTTCGCCGGCCGAACCTCCTCCAGCGCACCATTCGGTTCCGCCCGCACGATGCCCGCCGGCGCACTACTCGGTTCCGCCCGCACGACGCCCGCCGGCGCACCACCCGGCTGAACCTGCCCGGCGCTCGCTGCCGTGGCGGGCGGCACCTGCTCGGCAGGCTCGAGCGCCTCATCCGGATTCGGTAGCTCACCCCGCCCGGCCTCCACGCTTCGCTCGACAGCTTCCGGTAGCCGTACCGGAGGGTGAATATCGGTCGGGCGCTCCGACTCCGGGATTGTGCCTCCCGAAACTGTCACCGGCCGTGGGCGTTCCGCGGCCGACGGCATGGACTCCGTATCCTCCGGATCGACCTCACGAGGCAATGCCGCGGCCGCCGCTTCCGCCAGGGCGGCGCAGCTGGGGTACCGGTCCTGCGGCGACTTGGCCAGGGCGGTCGCGATCACGGCATCCAGCGCGATGGGCAGATCCGGCCGCACCGCACTCGGAAGGGGTGGCGGCGCGGTCAGATGTGCGCCGATGACGGCTGCTTGGTCTTTGCGCGGGAAGGGCGGCCGACCGGTCAGCATTTGGTAGAGAGTGCAGCCCAGGGAGTAGATGTCGGCGCGATGGTCGGCGGGGTCGTCGCTGAAGCGTTCGGGCGCCGCGTAGGCGAAGGTGGCGGCGATGCCGGAGAGGGTGACGGTGTCGTCGAGGGTGCGGGCGATGCCGAAGTCGGTGAGGACCGCGCGTTCGCCGGCGCGGCCGGCGGTGTCGATGAGCAGGTTCGCGGGTTTGACGTCGCGGTGCAGGACGCCGCGGGCGTGCGCGTAGTCGAGGGCGTGGGCGGCGTCGGCGACCAGGCGGATGGCGCGGGCGGGGTCCAGGCCGGCGGGTTGCTCGGTCAGCAGGGCCGCCGCGTCACCGCCGTCGATGTAGCGCATGGCCAGCCACAGGGCGTCGTCGTCGGCGCTGCTGCGGTCGTAGACGGGAACGATATTGGGGTGGTCGAGGCCGGCGGCGAGCGTGGCTTCGCGTTCGAAGGCGGTGCGGGTCTTGAGGTCCGCGCCGAAGTTGCCGGTGAGCACCTTCAGCGCGACCTGCCGGGGCAGGCGGGGATGCGCGGCCAGGTAGACGGCGCCCATCCCGCCCACACCGAGTAGTCGCTCGATGGCGAATCCGGCGAACACCGTCCCCGGCTGCAAACTCACGATCATCCTCCCCGGCACGCAGCCGGCCGCACCCGGAATCGCGCGGCGGCCCCGGAAAATGTAGCGCAGACCGCCTTCTCGAAAGACCTTCCGGCGAAGAAGGTTACGGGCAGCACGCGAGCAAACATCCCACGAACCTCCGCGGTCGGCGGCGGACCCCGGCCCCGCTGATTACAAACCGTTCTGTTCGAACGATGCCGTACCGAGCGCCCGCCGATATTCCGCCTCCGCATGGCGTGAAAACCCTTCGCGGACTTGATGACCGGGGCATACTCGACTAGTTGGACATCCTATTAACCCAGCCGGAAGTATTTTGCCGGAAAGATCCCCTTTCAATTTCCCATCCGGTCAACCGCCCGGTAGTGTGCGCTCGTCGCTTCCGCGTATTGCGTATCGCGGCATGCGATTTGCGAAACCCCTGTTCTGGCAATGGAGTTCGAGTGCTGGAAATTCACCACTTCAGCTATGGATGGGTCACCCCCATCGTGGCCTACATCATGTCGGTGACCGGATCCCTGCTCGGTCTGCGTTGCACCGCTCGCGCCCGCTCGGGTGACGGCCGCAAGGGCTGGCTCATCGCGGCTGCCGTCGCGATCGGCGGCACCGGCATCTGGGTCATGCACTTCATCGCCATGCTGGGCTTCTCGATCCACGGCGCGTCGATCCGCTACAACGTGCCGATCACCCTGCTCAGCGCCGCCATCTCGATGGTGGTGGTGTGGCTGGGCCTGTCCATCGTGGCGCGCGGGCACTGGGGCGGCTGGTCGCTGCCGGTGGGCGGCGCGGTCACCGGACTCGGCGTGGGCGCCATGCACTACTCGGGCATGTACGCCATGAAATCCGACGCGGTCATCAATTACGACCCCTGGCTGGTGACCCTGTCGATGGTCATCGCGGTGGTGGCCTCGACGGTGGCGCTGTGGTTCACCCTGCACATCAACGGGATCCTCGCCACCATCGGCGCGGCGCTGATCATGGGCGTGGCGGTATGCGGCATGCATTACACCGGTATGGCCTCGATGAGCGCCCACCACTCCAGCCACAGCGGCGTCGTCCCCGCCGGCGCGGGCGCGATGGAACTGCTGGCGCCCCTGATGATCTCGGTCAGCATGGTGACCATGGTGCTGCTCATCCACGTCGGCCTGACCGAGGTGGACGAGGCCAGCATGGTCGTCGAATCGACCCGCCCCGAGCCCGCGCAGCGCGAAGCCTGGGCCTTCGCCCCGGATCAGGCTGCGCCGCAGCCGAATCGGAGCGCACCCGGCGTGGTGGTCCCCGGCGGCTACGGCGGTCCGGCCCAGCGCAATCTGGGCGCGGCTGAGAACCTGCCCGGTTACGGCCACCCGCAGTACGGCCCGGCGGCCGCCGAGCGAGGTCCGCTCCCGCGCAGGTCGCCCGGTGATTTCGAGCAGCGCCGCGGCAACCGTTCGGCATCCTGAGAGAAGACTCGGATCCCTGAGAAGCCGGGCTCGGTGTTCGACATTCCGGCATATCGGCAGTTAACTGGCTGGCGTGCACCACCAGCTGGAGCTGATCTTCCTGGTCCTGTTCGCGACCATCCTGGCTCAGCCGCTCGGTAAGCGGCTGGGCCAGGCGCCTGCCGTGCTCATGACGGCATTCGGTGTGGTCCTGGCGTTGATCCCCTCGGTCCCCGAGATCCGCATCGATCCCGAGCTGATCCTGCCGCTGGTGCTGCCGCCGCTGTTGTACGCGGCCGCCCGCCGCACCTCGTGGCGGCAGTTCGCGGAGAACTGGGGCGCGATCAGCATGCGCGCGGTGGTGCTGGTGGTGGTGACCGCGGCGGCGGTGGCCGTGGTCTTCCACGCCTGGTATCCCGCGATCCCGCTGGCCGCGGCCGTCGCCCTGGGCGCGGTGGTGGCGCCGCCGGATCCGGTCGCGGTCTCGGCGCTGGCGGGCAAGCTCGGGCTGCCGCGCCGCCTGGTCGCGGTGCTCGAGGGCGAGGGCCTGTTCAACGATGTGACCGCGATCGTCGTCTATTCGGCGGCGGTGCAGGCGGTGGTCACCGGCTCCTTCTCCACCTGGCGCGCGATCGGCGATTTCGCCGTCTCCGCCGTGGTCGGCGTCGGTGTCGGACTGGTATTGGGCTGGGCCGGAAGCAAACTCATGCAGCGGCTGAGCGAAGCGCCCTGGCAGGTCGCGCTGGGCCTGCTGCTGCCCTTCGCCGCCTACGGGGTGTCGGAGGCGCGCGGCGGGTCGGCGGTGCTGTCGGTGCTGGTCTGCTCGCTCTATCTCACCGATGCCGCAACCGATTTCAGCGACAGCGACTATCGGCTGGTCGGTGATTCCTTCTGGGAGATCACCGAGATGCTGGTCACCGGTTTCGCATTCGGGCTGATCGGGCTGGAGCTCAGCACCGTGCTGCGCGAGGCGGGCCCCGATTGGCCGAGATTCCTGGGCGGGGCGGGTGCGGTGATCGGCGTGGTGGTGGGGTTGCGGCTGATCTGGCTGCTGTTCACCACGGCCCTGTTCCAAGGCTGGTGGCGGCATCGCGACGTCGATGAGCCCTACACCTGGCGGGAGACCCTGGTCACCTGGTGGGCGGGGATGCGCGGGGTGGCGAGCGTCGCGCTGGCACTGGCCATTCCGTTCACCACCGACACCGGCGCGCCGTTCCCCGGCCGCAACGAGATCCTCTTCACCGCCTTCGCGGTGGTGCTGTTCACGCTGCTGCTGCAAGGTCCCACGCTGCCGCTGGTGGTGCGCGCCACCGGCGTGCACGCCGACACCGGTCTCGAACGCGATATGGAACGCGCCCTGTGGAAGCGGGTGCTGGAGGCCGAACTGGCGCGGCTGAAGGAGATCTCGACCACCGAGCAGCTGCCCGAGGAGGTTTACGAACGCATGCGCGACGGCTTCGAACGCCGTCTCGCCCAAGCCGATCCGGAGGCGGCGGAGAAGAACGCCCGCCTCAACACCGATCGCACGCTCGCGCTCACCAAGCATATGCGCGCCATCACCAACGAGGTCCTGGATGCGGGCCGCACCGAAGCCCTGGCCGCCCGCCGCGAGCCCGGCATCCCACCCGATGTGGTGGATCGCGTCATGCGCCGCCTCGATCTGCGCCGGTGAACCGCTGCGGCGCAGACGAATTCACTGCCCCGGGTCGCCGATCGGCAGATACGCGATGATCAGCAGCGCCGCCACGGCGGCCGTCCACAATCCGCCGATGATCAGATTCACGCTGCGATGGGTGACCAGCACCGCCACGAACTCGCGCAGGAACGCGGCGGGCACGAAGTAGCGGGCGGTCCGCGCCCCGGTGACCTGGGCGCGCAGGCCGTGGCGGCGGGTCAGGCCGGCGGTGCGCAGGACGTGGAAGTCACTGGTCACCACCGTCATTCGCGCTTCGGCCGGGTCGAGACCGTGCGCGGTCAGTTCCCGGCCGGTGAAGCGCAGGTTCTCGTCGGTATTGCGGGACCGGTTCTCGCGCACGATACGGTCGGCCGGAATCCCCTTCGCCGCCAGGTAATCCGCCATGGCGTCGGCCTCGGCGACGGATTCACCCGGCCCCTTGCCGCCGGAAACGACCAGCAGCGGCGAACCGCCCTGAGCGCACTCCTCGTGATAGACGTCGATGGCGCGATCCAATCGCGAAGCCAGCAACGGGGTCACGGCAGCGCCGCGCAACCCGCACCCGAGCACCACGACGGCATCCGCTCCCGGCTGCTGCGGCAATCGCGCGTACAGCACCGCATACCCGGTGAACGCCACCAACTGCACCAGCACCAGCACGCTCAGCACGGTGAGCCAGAGCAGCAACGCCGATTGCCACAGCCGGGTGTCGGTGTCCGGGTCGAACCACAGAAACACCAACAGCGGCAAGGCGATCAGCCCGATCCCCGCAATGGGCGCGACCGCCGTGGCGACCCGCAGGCCCTCCTTACGGGTCAGCACCACCCCATTGGCCAGCAACCCGATCCCCGCCGCCAGCAGCGACACCGGCGGCAGCAACAGGAACAACACCACCCCGACCAGGGTGGCCACCCCCGGATCCACCGCATGCAGCGCGATCACCGCCCACAGCGTCAACAGCGCCGTGGCGGCCACCAGGATCAGCCCGGTCGAGATCATCCGGCGCGGTTCGCGAACCACCCGCACCGCACCCCAGAGCGCCAGCGCCGCACCGACGATGAGCAGCAGATGCACGGCGCTCACCGTAGCCGCCCGCCCGCCACCCGACCCGGCCCATCGCCGGCCCGCCGGTTCATGATCGAGCCCGATTCACCCGCCGCAGCGCATTTCAAGCAACGCACACCCCGACCCTAGCCACCGCCCGTCCCGAATCCGGTACCCACACCGAATGCCGCCACCGCTCCGTCCCGTGCTGCCCGCTTCGGGTCCGGCCCTGATCATCGGGTCCGGAAGGTCGCCTCGCCGCCACCACTCCGTGCCGTGGCAGTCCCCTTCGGGACCGGCCCTGATCATCGGGTCCGGAAGGTCGCCCCGCCGCCACCGCTCCGTGCCATGGCAGTCCGCTTCGAGTCCGGCCCTGATCATCGGGTTCGGGAGATCGACCCGCCGCGAATCGGCATGGCCGGCGGTCGGCGCTGTGGGCCGACCGCCGGCGGCCCGGGCGAAACTACCCTCAGGCAGGTTCTGCCAACTCCATCATGTCGGCGGCGACCAGCGCGGATTCGCCCGACGTGTCTTTGAGATCCACCCCGGATCGTCCGAGCCGCCGCGCCCCGGCGACCAGCCCGGCGACCACCTGCGCGGCCCGCCGGTATCCGAGCCCCTCCGGCGGGTGAATATTCGATACGCAATTCCTTTCGGAGTCGGCGCGCCCAGGTCGCGGCAGATGCGTGAGATAGATCCCCAGACTGTCGGCCACCGACAACCCCGGACGCTCGCCGATCAGCACCAGCACGGTCCGCACACCGAGCGCCGCGCCGATATGGTCGCCGAGCGCGACCCGCGCTTGCGTAGCGATCACCGGCGGCGCGAAAGTGTAACGCTCACCGAGCATTTCGACGAGAGCGGCGAGCATGGGCACGCCGTGTTCGGTCAGCGCCCGGGGCGAGAGCCCATCCGCCAGCACCACACCGATATCGGCGTGCGTCGCAGGTATCGCCGAGAGTGCTCCCGCGGACGCACCTTCCATCTCCTCCGCCACACCGTCGGCGCCGTTGGACGCGCCGACCGCCGGATGCGGCGCACCGGTCCGCGCGACGTCACCGGCATGGGGTGGAATCCGGGGCACGCCAAAGGGTTCCGCGTTGCTTGCGGATCCGACCGGCCTCGAGTCGGCAGGTAGTCGCCCGAGATCGGGCCGCCGCAGGTACTCCGACCGATCCGCTGCCCGGCTGCGCACATGGACCGGGTTACCCAGCCCGAGCGCCGCGATTTCGGCGGCGAAGGATCCCACGTCCAACGGGTTGTGGACCGCGTCCCGGGCCGCCGCGTGCGCCGCGCGCAGTTCCAGGACCTCGCGGGTGGGCAGCGCGTCCCCGGTCCGGCCCAAACCGATCCGCGCCTGGGTGGTATGACGCAGACCGGCCCAGAAGTCCTGGACGGCAAGGGATTCAGCGGCGTCGGTCGCCGGAGCGGCGGAACGAGGGTTCATTCGAGGGGTCCTTCCTCGGCGGGCGTCGCGTGCATCGCGCAGCCGCTGTCCAGCAGATGGGCGGCGCGCAGGTAGCGGCGGGCCGCGACGCGGTCGGCGCGGCGGCCGGCGGTCTTGGAAGCGGGCGCGAGAACCGCAGGGCAGGGCGGGGATGCGCGGTTCACCGGGTGCTCGTCAAGGCGCGCAGGGGTGAGGTGAGGGGTTCGACGGGCAGGATGCGGCCGTCGGGGGCGAGCATGCCGAGCTGCTCCAGCCAGGCGGCGAATTCGGGGGCGGGGCGCAGGCCGAGGACTTGGCGGGCGTAGAGGGCGTCGTGGTAGGCGAGGCTCTGGTAGCCGAGCATGATGTCGTCGGCGCCGGGGACGGCGATGACGAAGGCGCAGCCGGCCGCACCCAGCAGGGTGAGCAGGGTGTCCATATCGTCCTGGTCGGCTTCGGCGTGGTTGGTGTAGCAGACGTCGACGCCCATGGGGAGCCCGAGGAGCTTGCCGCAGAAGTGGTCTTCGAGGCCGGCTCGGATGATTTGCTTTCCGTCGTAGAGGTATTCGGGGCCGATGAAGCCGACGACCGTGTTGACCAGCAGCGGTTCGAGGTCGCGGGCCACTGCGTAGGCACGGGTTTCCAGGGTTTGCTGATCTACCGGTATGCCGCCGGTGCCCAGGTGCGCGCCGGCCGAGAGGGCCGAGCCCTGGCCGGTTTCCAGGTACATGACATTGTCGCCGACGGTGCCGCGACGCAGCGAGCGCCCGGCTTCGTTGGCTTCCCGCAGCAGTGAGATGTTCACGCCGAAGCCGGAATTCGCGCCTTCGGTGCCCGCGATGGATTGGAAGACCAGATCCACCGGGGCGCCGGCCTCGATCAATCCCATGGTGGTGGTGACGTGCGAGAGCACACACGATTGGGTGGGGATGTCGAAACGCTGCCGTACCTCGTCGAGCAGATGCAGCAGATCCGCTGTGGCGGAGGGGGAATCGGTGGCCGGGTTGATGCCGATCACCGCGTCCCCGCAGCCGAGCAGCAGTCCGTCCAGCACCGCCGCGGCGATACCGCGCGGATCATCGGTGGGATGGTTGGGTTGCAGCCGCGTGGCCAGGGTGCCGGGCAGGCCGACGGTGGTGCGGAACGCGGCCTGGACCCGGATGGCCTTGGCGACCGCGATCAGGTCCTGGTTGCGCATGAGTTTGCTTACGGCGGCGACCATTTCGGGCGTGAGCCCGGGCGATACCGCAGCCAGCGACCGCGCGTCACCCGCGGCGGCCGCCGCGAGCAGCCAGTCCCGCAAGCCACCCACGGTGAGATGCGAAACCGCCTGGAACGCAAGCCGATCGTGGGTATCGATGATCAACCGCGTGACCTCGTCGGTCTCGTACGGCACCACCGGATCCTCGAGGAAGGTGCTCAACGGCACCTCCGCGAGCGCCCACTGCGCCGCGGCCCGTTCGGCATCGGAATGCGCTGCGCACCCGGCCAATTCGTCGCCGCTGCGCAGCGGGGTGGCCTTGGCCAGCAGGTCGACCAACCCGTCGAAGGTGTAGTTGGTGCCGCCGATGCGCTGGTGGTACATCGTCATTCGAGTTCCTCCTCGGCTCGGGCCAGCACGGCGAACTCCTCGTCGGGCGAGTTGGCGACCAGCCGGTGCCGGCTGTACAGGCCGAAATAGAGCATGAACGCGCAGAACGCGGCGAGCGTCCAAGCGGCGGCGACCGGATCGACCAGGAAGGTGGCGACCACCGCGACGCACGCGACGACCAGGGCGAATCCGGTGGTCGCAATGCCGCCGGGGGTGCGGTACGGCCGCTTCATGCCCGGTTCCCGGACCCGCAGCACGATGTGGCTGACCATTATCAGCACGTAGCTGACGGCCGCGCCGAACACGGCCATGTTCAACAGCATCGCGCCTTCACCGGTGAGCGAGAGCCCGAATCCGATGACGCCCGGCACGATCAGCGCGAGCACGGGAGCCTTGCGCGCATTGGTCACCGACAGGCTGGTCGGCAGATATCCCGCGCGCGACAGCGCGAAGGTCTGCCGCGAGTAGGCGTACACGATCGAGAAGAAGCTCGCTACCAGCCCCGCCAGCCCGATGTAGTTCACGACCGTGGCCGCGCCGGAACTGCCCAGCGCCTCCACCAGCGGGTTCCCCGACCGCGAAAGCTGGTCCGCGCCGAGCGCTCCGGTGGAGAGCACCAGCACCGTGCCCGATGTCACCAGCAGCACCAGCATGGCCGCGATGATCCCCTTGGGCACGTTCTTCTCCGGTTCCCGCGCCTCCTCCGCGGCCAGCGGCACGCCTTCGACGGCGAGGAAGAACCAGATGGCGAACGGCACCGCCGCCCAGATCCCGAACGCGCCGGACGGCAGGAACGACGAGCTGCCAACGGCATTCGGGTCGGCGGGGATATCGGTGAGGTTGGCGAGATCGAACTCGCCCCACGCCGCGACCGCGAACACTCCGAGCCCGAGCAGGGCGACCACGGTGATGGCGCACATCACCTTCAACGCCTCCCCCGCCCCGGTCAGATGGATCGCGATGAACACCGCGTACACCGCCAGGTACACCCACCAGCCGTCGGTGATCCCGAACAGGTGCAGCGACTCCACATAGCCGCCGATGAAGGTGGCGATGGCCGCCGGCGCGATCGCGTATTCGATGAGAACGGCCGCGCCCGTGGCGAATCCGCCCCACGGTCCGAGCGCCCGCCGCGCGAAGGTGTAACCGCCGCCGGCCGCGGGCAGCGCCGCCGACAGCTCGGCCATCCCGAGCACCATGGCCAGGTACATGCCCGCGATGAGCACGGTGGCGATGAGCATCCCGCCGAATCCGCCTTGGGCGAGACCGAAATTCCATCCCGAGTAATCCCCGGAGATCACATAGCTGACGCCGAGCCCGGCGAGCAGTAACCACCCGGCCGATCCGGTCCGCAGCGTGCGCTTGGCGAGATAGTCGTCGGGGGCCGGGGCCGTTCGGGTCGCGGTCGTCATGAGGTGGGTGGCACTCCTCGCACTCGACCTGAGCAAGCGCCCAGGAAAGGGTTACCTCCCCGATCCTCCGCACTCATGTTGCTCGGAGGTAACCGAGGTTTTCCCCGGGGATTAACGCGCGTTACGTCTGACGAGCCGATCGCGCTTGCACAGCACGCTTTTGACCTCGCGATACGATCGACCGATGGCATTGGCCGGCTATCAGCCACCCTGGCTGCGCACCGTCGATCCGCGCACCGAATTCCATGCGCTGCGCGCTTGGTGGGGACGTCCGCGGCGACTGCGCCGGGCCGTCGCCGAGTATCGCGATGTGCTGGCCGTGGCGCCCGCCAGCATCGCCTACGCCTTCACCCTCTTCGTCACCTGGTGGACGCTGCGGGGCGCGAGCGACATGGTCGGGCGGCGGCTGATCCTGTCGGCCTCCACGAATCTGCGCAATATGCAGCGGGATCCGATCCAGGTGCTGGTCGCCTCCGCCTTCTGGACCGATGGCGGCTTCCCGTGGGGCGACATTCTCATCCTGCTCACGCTGCTGGCGCTGGCCGAACGCTGGCTGGGTTCGCTGCGCTGGATGCTGGTGGTGGCGATCGGGCATATCGGCGCGACCGTGCTGACCGTGGTGGGTATCTCACGGCGCATCGACCGGGATCTGATTCCGGTGCGGGTGGCCTTCGCCTCGGATGTGGGTCCCAGCTACGGCATTTCGGCGATGCTGGCCGTGCTGGCGTTCCGGTTGCGCGGCCCGGCCCGCTGGATCTGGGCGGGCGGGCTGGTCTGCTACTACGCCTACGCGCTGTGGCACGGGCGCACCTTCACCGATTACGGCCATTTCTTCGCGCTCGTCATCGGTTTCGTGACGGGCGCGATCGCGGTGAAGGTGTCGCGGCGGCTGGCGAGCTCAGCGCCCGACCGGGTCCGGGCTGGGCGGGGTGCGCTGGACGAACCGGACAGCCGGCTCGACCAGCCGGGCGGCGATCGGGCCGATAATGGCCATCAATAGCACGTAGGCCGAGGCCAGCGCGGCCAGCTCCTCGTCCACGCCCTTCGAAACCGCCAGCGCGGCAATGACGATGGAGAACTCGCCGCGCGCCACCAGGGCGGCTCCGGCTCGCGCGCGGCCCATGCGGCGGATGCCCTGGCGCTGCGCCGCCCACCAGCCCGTGCCGATCTTGGTGAGCGCGGTGATCAGCGCCAGGGCCACCGCCCAGGCGAGCACGGGCGGAATCGCCTTCGGATCGGTATTGAGCCCGAAGGCCACGAAGAAGATGGCGGCGAACAGATCTCGCAGCGGTTCCAGTAGTTTCGCGGCCTCGTGCGCGGTCGATCCCGAGATGGCGATGCCGAGCAGGAAGGCGCCCACGCCCGCCGACACGTTCAGCGCCGACGCCACGCCCGAGACCAGCAGCGCCGCGCCGAGCAGCTTGAGCAGGAACACTTCCGGATCGTTGCTGTCCACCAGCGCGGAAACGTAGCGGCCGTAGCGCAAGGCGACCACGAGCACGACGGTGATGGCGAGCAGGGCGATGCCGAGCGATTTCATCCCGGCCAGGAAGCCGACGCCCGCCAGCACCATGGTGAGGATCGGCAGATAGAGGGCCATGGCCAGATCCTCGAAGACCAGGATCGACAGGATGACCGGAGTTTCGCGGTTACCCAGGCGGCCGAGGTCGTTGAGGACCTTGGCGACGATGCCCGAGGAGGAGATGTAGGTGACGCCCGCCATGGTGACCGCACCGACCGGGCCCCAGCCCAGCAGCAGCGCCACCAGTGCGCCCGGCGTGGCATTGGCGACGATATCCAGCAGGCCCGCCAGCCACGAACGCCGCAGCCCGGTCACCAATTCGGCTGCGGTGTACTCCAATCCGAGCAGCAGGAGCAGCAGCACCACGCCGATCTCACCGGCCAGATGGCCGAAGTCGGCGGCGGCGCGCATCTCGACCACGCCGCCGGTGCCGAAGAACAATCCGCCCAGCAGATAGAGCGGGATCGGGGACATGCCGAAGCGTCCCGCGACCCGCCCCATCATGCCGAGCACGAACAAGATCGCGCCGAGTTCGATCAGGGCTAGGCCGGCTGAATCCACCGCGCTCAGCCGTCGGCCAGGAGCCGCGCGGCCGCGTCCAGGCCGTGCGGGGTACCGACAACGACCAGCAGATCCCCGGAGTCGAGCACGAAGTCCGGTCCCGGCGAAGGATGTAACTGCCCGGCCCGCATGACCGCGACGATCGACGCCTTGGTGCGGGTACGCATCCCGGTCTCGCCGAGCATGCGCCCGCGATAGGGGGAATCACCACCGATGGGCAGCTGCCGGGTGGTGATCCCGGGTAGGTCGGAGTGTTCGTCCTTGAGCCGCTCCACCAATTGCGGAGCGCCCAGTAGATTGGCCAACACCGCGGCCTCGTCGGTGGTCAGCGGCACCTGCGCCAGGCAAGCGTCCGGATCGTCCCGCTGCGAGATGATCAGATCGATCGCCCCGTCCCGGTGCGCCACCACACCGATCCGGCGACCGGACCGCACCTCGAAGTCCTTCCGCACACCGATCCCGGGCAGCGCTGTCACATCGACGTTCACTCGTCCAGCCTAAGACACCGCGCTCACATGCCGGTGGAACACGGGGGGCGCACCGGACAATTCAGGCGGTCGGCAGCGGGGCGAAAGTGCCGTCCGGACCGGGCCGGAACTCGGTCACCTCGATGACGGCGGCCACCGGCAACGGCCCGTACAGGTGCGGGAAGAGCATCGACTGCGGATCGGTCGGCACCCCCGGCTCCCACTTCACCGGCGATTCGAGCCGAGTCGGATCCAGGTGCAGCAGCACCAGATCCTGCCGCCCCGCGAAGATCCGGTTCGCCGGGAAATGGGCTTGATACGGCGCGGACAGGTGAATGAACCCGACCTCCGCCAGCGAGGGCGCGCGGTACTCCCCCGTCGGCCGCGCCGCCTCCCACTCCGCACGAGTGCAGATGTGTACCAGCGCATTCGGCGTCTGTGCTGAGGTCTCCATTCGATCCAAACTAGAGCAGCCCGCGTGGCGGCGTGTCGTTACCGCCCGGCCTACCGCTCGAATCTTTGTCCGGCACAGCTTTTCAGTGCAGGCTGGGCCGCGCCACGTGCACCGACACGTCGTTGATGCCGACACGGGCGGGGGCGAAGCGGGAGACGGCTCCGGCGCCGGCGGTGACGTCGGTGGTCCAGATGCTCACCGAGGGACCGGTGGGTGTGCGGAGCGCGAGGTCGAATGCCTCGCGCGCGTCGGCGACGCGAACCACGGGCAGCACGGGGCCGAGGGTCTGATGGGTCAGCACCGTCATGGTGGCGTCGGCGTCGCCGAGCACGGTGGGTTCGAAGTAGTTACCGCCTCCGGTGCCGCCGCAGTGCAGCGTCGCACCCTTGAGCAAGGCGTCGCGGACTTGATCGCGGATGAGGGCGACCTGGGCGGCGGAGGTCATCACCCCGGTTCCGGCCTCGTCGTCGGCGATCGGCCCGAAGGCGGCGGCCTCGGCTGCCAGTTTGCCGAGGAACCTGTCGTAGACGTCGGTCTCGACATACACCCGTTCGATGCAATTGCAGCTTTGCCCGTTGTTCGCCAGCCCACCCAGAGCGATACAGGCCGCCGCCTGATCGAGGTCGGCGTCGGCGAGCACGATGGCGGTCGATTTTCCGCCCAGGTCCAGGCAGCAGGGGATGAGCCGGGCGGCCGCGCGCAGCGCCACCACCTTGCCGGTCTCCATGCTCCCGGTGAAGCGCACGTAGTCCACGCTGTCCAGCACCGCGGGCCCGGCGTCGTGCCCGGCCACGGTCTCGAAAACCGCTGGGGCGCCGAGCCTCGCCCAGCCGGCGGTGACCGCGCGCAGGGTGAGCGGGGTCGCCGAGGAGGGTTTCACCACCACCGCCGCACCGGCCATGAGCGCGGGCATGGCATCGAACATGGCGAGCGCGAGCGGGTAGGTCCACGGGCCGATCACCCCCACCACCTCGCACGAGTGATTGGCGATGGCCAGTTGCATACTCGCGCCCGGCCGCGGTGATTCCGGGATCTGCCGCCCGCCCAGGAATTCGGCTGCGTGCGTGCGGAAGTGGTCGACGGCTTCGAGGGCGAGCAGGAACTCCGCCTCGGTCTCCGATTCCGCCTTACCGGTTTCCCGCCCGAGCAGCGCGATGATCTCATCCCGATTGTCCAGCAACCAGTTTCGGAAGGCCCCGATCCAGTGCACCCGCCCGACCACGCCCAGCGACCGCCATAGCGCCGCATTGTCCCGCAGCCGTTCCACCGTACGGTGTACCTGGGCAGGCGAATCCGTGGCAATGGTGTCGAGCACCCGGCCGTCGGCGGGTGCGATCACGGTGAGCATCGCTGGATGGACCTTTCCGGAAACCGAGTCCCGGGTCTGTGTTGGTTGCGCGCTGCGCATGAATCACACCGTATGGCTGAGGGTTTCGAGCGAACAGTCCGCAATAGGCCATCAATCACCGAATATGGGCCGCCGCCAGGCAACCTACCCGCCGGTAACGGCCATGCGAACGCCGAAAGTTTGCGAGACTGCCTGAGTGACGGAAGAGTTGGCGCAACTGCGTTCCATCACCAGCACGGCTCTCCTCGCCGATTTCGCCCTCGGCCGCGGGCTGGAGATGCGAAGCGTCCTGCGGGACAGCGGGATCCGGGAGCTGGACCTGCGCGACCCGTCCTGTGAGATCACCTGGATCCAGGAATGCCTGGTCATGCGCAATGTGGTGGAGGGCATCAAGGACGAACCGGGCCTCGGCCTGCTGGCCGGACTGCTCTGCCATCCGCCGTCGCTGGGCGTGCTCGGCTTCGCGTTGATGAGCAGCGCGAACCTGCGGCACGCCATGGATATCGCACTGCGCTACGCCGATCTGTCGTTCAGCACCGCGCACCACTACCTCGAGGACAAGGGCGAGGTGGTGTGGGTGGTGCGCGACGACACCGCGCTGCCCGCCGATATCCGCCGCTTCGCCCTGGAACGCGATCTGGCCGCCATCGCCACCATCCAGCAGGACCTCATCCCCATCCGGCTGCCGGCCGTGCGCGTGGAGCTGTACGTGGAGGCCCATCCCATCTACGAGATGTTCGGCGCGGTCTTCGGCGTCGAGGAGGTCGTCTTCTCGCAGCCGGTGTCGCGGATCGGTTTCCAGGCCGTCACCCTGGAAACCCCGCTCCCGCAATCGAATATGTCGACCGCCCGGTTCTACGAACAGCAATGCAACGACCTGATGGAATCCCGCCGCAGCCGCAGCGGTCTCAGCGGCCGGGTGCGCCAGCTACTCATCCGCCACGGCGGCTCCGCCGACCAGGCCCGCATCGCCGCCGACCTGGATGTCAGCGTGCGCACCCTGCGCCGCCGGCTCTCCGAGGAGGGCACCACCTTCCGCGAGCTCAGCACCGAGACGGTCGGCATGCTGGCCGAGGAGCTGCTCATCGCCGGGCTCACCGTGGAGCAGGCCGCCGAACGCCTCGGCTACGCCAGCACCTCCGCCTTCGCCTCGGCCTTCCGCACCTGGAAGGGCCAGTCACCCGGACATTTCGGACGTCTGCACCGGGGTCGCGCGACCGTGCGTTCCTGACCTCCGCTCCCCTCGGCGTGGCGGGATCTGGTAGACCGGCTGGTACCCCAGCCGCACCCGACCGTTCGAGGAACCATGAACCCGTCCGTGATCATGTCCGCCCGCGATATCGAGTTCCTGCTCTACGACTGGCTCGACGTGCCCGCGCTGACCACCCGGGAACGGTTCGCCGATCATTCGCGGGAGACCTTCGACCAGGTGCTGCGACTGTGCCAGGACCTGGCCACCACCTACTTCGCGCCGCACAATCGCGAGAACGACCTGCACGAACCCACCTTCGACGGCGAGAACGTGCACATCATCCCCGCGGTCGGCAAGGCGCTGCGGGCCTTCGGGGACGCCGGAATGATCGGCGCGGCCATGGATTACGAGATCGGCGGCCAGCAGCTGCCGCACGCGGTCTACACCGCCTGCATGTCCTGGTTCCACGCCGCCAATGTGGCCACCGCCTCCTACCCGCTGCTCACCACCGGCAATGCCAATCTGCTTGCCGCGCACGGCAGTCCCGAGCAGATCGACGCCTACGTCAAGCCGATGCTGGAGGGCCGGTACTTCGGGACCATGGCGCTCTCCGAGCCGCAGGCCGGCTCCAGCCTGGCCGACATCACCACCCGCGCGGTCCCGCAGGACGACGGCAGCTATCGCGTATTCGGCCACAAGATGTGGATTTCGGGTGCGGATCACGATCTTTCGGAGAACATCGTGCACCTGGTGCTGGCCCGGATTCCGGGCGCGCCGGAGGGGACGCGGGGCATCTCGCTGTTCATCGTGCCGAAATTCCTGCCCGACGAGCAGGGCGCGGCGACCGTCCGCAACGACGTGGTGCTGGCCGGAATCAATCACAAGATGGGCTGGCGCGGAACGGTCAATACCGCACCGGTTTTCGGCGACGGGCGCTACACCCCGGGCGGGCAGGCGGGTGCGGTCGGCTATCTGGTGGGCGAGCCGAATCACGGTCTGGCACAGATGTTCACCATGATGAACGAGGCCCGCATCGGCGTCGGGCTGGCGGCCACCGCGCTCGGTTACACCGGATACCTCAAGGCCCTCGACTACGCGCGCAATCGTCCGCAGGGGCGGCCGATCGGGGCGCGCGGCGGGGTGCAGGTACCCCTGGTGGAGCATCCCGATGTGCGGCGGATGTTGCTGGCGCAGAAGGCGTACGCCGAAGGCGCGCTGGCGCTCCAGTTGTACTGCGGCAAGCTGGTCGACGAACACCGCACCGCGCCGGAGGAATCCGACCGGGAGCGCGCCGCCACCCTGCTGCGGGTGCTCACGCCCATCGCCAAATCCTGGCCCAGCCAGTGGTGCCTGGCCGCCAACGATCTCGCCATTCAGGTGCACGGCGGGGCGGGGTACACGCGGGATTACGACGTCGAACAGCACTATCGCGACAATCGGCTCAACCCCATTCACGAAGGGACGCACGGGATTCAGAGCCTGGATCTGCTGGGCCGGCAGGTCGTGCTCGACCACGGTGCGGCGCTGGCGTTGCTGGTGGAGACCATCGCGGCCACCATCGCCGAAGCCCGTGCGGCCGATGATCAGGAACTCGCATCCTTCGCCGCGGCTCTCGAAGCCGCCGTGAACCGGCTGGTCGCCACCACCGCCGGTCTCTGGAGCCAGGGCGATCCGCAGGCCGCCCTGGCCAATTCCGCCGCCTACCTCGAAGCCTTCGGTCACGTCGTGCTCGCCTGGATCTGGCTGGCGCAGGCCGTCACCGCCGACGCCCTGCCCGCGGACCGCGATCCCGCTTTCCGCCAGGGCAAGCGCGCGGCCGCCCGCTACTTCTTCGCCTGGGAACTGCCCAAGACCGGCCCCCAATTCGATCTGCTGAACTCCGGCGACCGCACCACCCTCGACCTGGACCCGGCCTGGCTGTGAGCGCCGAACCGAACGACGCGCCGCCCCCGGCGCTCGCGGCGGGGGTGTGCCCGCCGCAGCGAATCGAGTTGGGCGACCTGCTGATCCGGCGCTGGCAGCCGCAGGATCTGATGGCGCGGTTCGAGGCCGTCACGGCCTCCTTCGAACACCTGCATGCATGGATGGAGTGGCTCCCCGAGCCGATGACACTGGAACGGCAGCGGGAGGTCGGTGAACGGACCCTGGCGGGCTGGCCGACCGCGGACGGGGGATTCCTCTACGGCATCTTCGATACCGGCGGGGCGCTGCTGGGCGCGATCGGGCTGCACGACCGGGTCGGACCCGCGACCTTGGAAATCGGGTACTGGTGTCATGTCGCGCATACCGGGCGCGGCGTGGTGACCCGCAGCGCGGCGGCCTTGACCCGGATCGCCTTGGAGCTGCCCGGTATCGAACAGGTCGAGATCCGCTGCGATGCGGCCAACGAACGCAGTGCCGCCGTCGCCCGCCGGCTCGGCTATCAGCTCGAACGCATCGAACCGCGCGAGCTCCGCGCACCCCGGGAATCCGGTCGCGGCATGCTCTGGGTCAAACGCCGATGAGTCCTGTGCATTGAAATCGTCTCCAATGTCATGACCAAAACAATTCTCACCGGCGTGCTCACCGTCGCCGTACCCGTGACCGACCAGGACCGCACCAAAGCGCTGCTCGAACAGCTCGGGCTGGAGACCCGGCTCGACACCGAACTACAGCCGGGCTTCCGCTGGCTGGAGCTGGCGCTGCCGGGCGGCGGCGCGACGCTGTCGCTGGTGCGCACCGGGCCGCAACTGCCGACCGGCATCGACACCGGGATCCGGTTGGAGACGCCCGACGCGCGCGCCGCGCACGCCATCATCGCCGATCTCGGCTGTACCGTCGGCGAGCTGCTGGACTGGGAGAACGTGCCGTTGATGTTCTCATTCCGGGATCCGGACGGCAACCGGTTCTACGTCACCGAGACCGGCGACGCCGCGTAGCCGAAGAAGGTGGCCGGAATCAGCTGGAGGACAGCTGATTCCGGAAGGTCTCCGCACGGCGTTCCAGCGCCGCCACCTGCTGACGGGCGCGCCGGGCGGTTTCCCGGGTGCCGCGTTCGGTGGCCGAAGTGAACCGGCGGCGATCCTCGGTATGGGCCAGCTCGGTGCGCAGCGAGGCAAGGCGCGAATCCAGTTCGGACAGTTCCGCCGCCGCGCGGTCGTGCTCGGCTTCCACCGAAGTCAGTTCGGCACGAGCGGATTCGAGCTCGGCGAGCGTCGCCTCGAGGTCGCGCCGCGTCTCCGCGTGCGGATCGACGACAGGCTGCGATGCGGCCGCCCCCTGTTTCCCCGAAGATGCTTTCTTCCCGCGGGCCGCGCCCTTCCCGGCAGGTGCGTCCTTCACGGCTGCGGCATCCCGCTCGGCATTCGTGTCCTTACCGCCGTCTTCATCCCTCCGGGAGGCGGATCCCGTCCGCGAGGTCGTGGGACCTCCGGCTTCGATTGCGCCGGAGTCGGATTCGTCGGGGACGGCGACCAGGATGGGCGGGCCGAAACCTTCATAGCTGGCCGCGACGGTGACGGTCCCGGTGCGGACCTGCTCGGCGACGGACGGATCAGCCAGGGCCGCTTGCAAAGTGGAGCCGACGTCCCGCAGGGTGGATTCGTTGAGCTGCTGTCCGTGACTCGCGGCGGCGGTGGCGGCCTGCCGGGTCAGCGCGTTGATCACCTGCTGCCGCTGCGTGGTGAGGGCGCGCAGCTGCTCCCCCGACAGGCGCTGCTGGGCCGCGCGCAGCGCGTCGCCGAGATCCAGCAGCCCGCGGACCGCGTCGGGGGCGGTGCGGGCGAGCAGGTTCACCGCCCACGCCGCCACGGTCGGCCGCCGCAGCTTGCCGATGGCCGCGGCCAGGGCCTTGTCCCCGGCGTCACGGGCCTGTTTTGCCCGCTCGGTGCGCACCGCCACGAACTCGGCGGGGGGTATCCCGTACAGCTCGTTCGCGATCTCGTCGACCGTCATACCGCCCAAGCCTACGAGCGCACCGGCCGGATTCAGACCAGGCGGTACCCATTTCGTCGAGCGAAGTTCACAAACAACCGAAACGGCCCGGGAGCCAGTGACTCTCGGGCCGTTCGGTGTTCGCGCTGCGCGAAATCAGACTCGCTCAGGCGGTGACTTCATAGCCCGCCGCTATCACCGCGCCGGTCACCGCGGCCCGATTCTCGACCCCGCGCGCGGTCACCACACCGCTCGGCACATCGATTTCGATCTCGGTCACGCCGGCCACCCTGCCGACCTCCGCGCGCACCTTGTCGGCGCAACAACCGCAGGTCATGCCGGTGACAGTGACGGTGGTACTCATCGCGAACCCCTTTCCGCGGCGCCCCTCGGCCCGCGCCTCAAACCCTACCCCCCTACCGTATTTAGCCGGGCCACGTAACGCAAGCGGGAAGATCGGCGAACCAGGTACATGGGTCCAGCGCCCTTGATTACGGTTTGCTGGCGCCAAGGTCACACTGTCGAATCGGAGTGTGAGTGTCGGGGGTCACGGGTAGTCTCCCGATAGACAACTCGATCAGCGTGCCGGTGCGGGAGCCAAGCGAGGCTCCACGGGGTAATTGCCCGGGCCTGTTCGCTTTCAGCGAAATCCCAGGTCGTGTTACAGAAAACACACGGGAAACTCCACGGGAACAAAGACCGCGCGCCGAACGTCTGACAGGGTAGTCATCAACCACTGCTGGGAAGTAGCGGTAGCGAGGTTCGCGAAGTGGATCGCGAACCCCCACACCAGGCGAATGGTGTGCGAGCACCAGGAGCCAGGACGGAGGAGTCATGCCAGGAACCCTGACAAGCACCCCACTGACCGCGGTCGATCGTTGCGACCGCTGCGGTGCGGCTGCACGCGTGCGTGCAACCCTTCCCGCGGGTGGCGAGTTGCTCTTCTGCCAGCATCACGCCAATGAGCACATGGATCGACTCCGTGAGCTCGAGGCCGTGATCGACACGGAGTCGGCACCGGCGCTTTAACAGCTCCTCCAAGCTCGAGGAGACCGTTCATCGGTAGTCAGGACCTCGAGTGCCCGCCCGACAATTGAATCTTCCCAACAGAAAACCCGGCAGCGGGCGACCAATAGGTCGCCCGCTGTTGCGTTTCCGGCAGCCGCCGAGCCACGCCGGTGTGACACGGCCCACAGGCTATGTGCGCGAGGCGCTTCCATTTGGATACAAAGGGTGCGTGCCCACCACCCTGAACGCCACCTACCTGCCCGATCGTCATATGTTCGCGCTGTGGAGCTGGACCGGGCACGAGCCGGGGAAGGCGCCGGAGGGTCTCGGTGAGCGGGATTCCATCGCCTTGGCGGTCCCGGCATCGGACGGGATTTCGGTGCGCGAGGTCGAATGCGCACTCGTGGAAGCGGATCGGTTCCCGGCGCTGACGCTGCCCGATGCCGGGGAGTCGGTTCGCCTGTGGCGAAACGCCTTCGACGGGGAGATCGACGCGGACGACCTGCCGGCCGCGGCGCACGCGGTGCCGAATGCCGCCGGGACCGCCATCGTGTCCGCGGCGCGGGCGGTGCGGACGCTGCGCGACACCCTCGCGCTCGGCGCGGAGCTGCGGTCGGGATTGAAGGCCGAGCTGCGGCCTTACCAAGCGCGCGGCATCACCTGGTTGCGCGAGACCGTGGACGCGCACGGCGGGGCGGTGCTCGCCGATGAGATGGGCCTCGGCAAGACCGTGCAGGCGATCGGATATCTACTCGGGCGCGCGGCGGACGGCGCGCAAATCGTGGTGTGCCCGACCTCGCTGGTCGGCAACTGGGTGCACGAGATCGGGCGCTTCGCACCGGGACTGCGGGCCGTGGCCTGGCGGGGCGGAGAGCTACCGCGGGCCGAGGCGGGGACCGTGGTGGTGACCGGGTACCCGACCTTGCGCGGGCACGGGCAGCTGCTGGCGGGCAAGCGCTGGACGAGTGCGGTGTTCGACGAGGCACAGGTATTGAAGAACCCGCGCACCCAGGTGTCGAAGGCGGCGCGGGCCATTGCCGCCGACGCGCGGGTCGCGTTGACGGGTACGCCGGTGGAGAACCATCTCGACGAATTGTGGGCGCTGCTGAATCTCGTGGTGCCGCAGGCGTTCACGCACAAGGCGCAATTCCGGCGGCGGTTCGTGCGACCCATTCACGAGGGGTCGGCCGCGGCGGTGGTCCGGCTGCGGGACGCGCTGGAGCCGATCCTGCTGGCCCGGCGCAAAGCCCAGGTCGCGGCCGCGCTGCCGCCCAAGATCCACGCCGATCTGGTCTGCGACCTCACCGCCGAGCAGGAGCGGCTCTACGACCGGCTGCTCGAGCGCGCGGAGGCCGAGGGCTTCGGCAGTGGCGCGCAACGGCATACCCGGGTGCTGGCGGTGCTCACCGAGCTCAAGCAGGTGTGCAATCACCCCGGATTGATCACCGGTGAGCTGGACGAATTGCTGGGGCGTTCGGGCAAATTCGATGTGTGTGCCGATATCCTCGCCAACAATCTGGAGGCGGACGCGCCCACGCTGGTGTTCACGCAGTACCGGCGCACCGGTGAACTGCTGGTACGGCTGTGCGCGCAGGAGTTCGGGGTGCAGGCGCCGTTCTTCCACGGCGGGCTGAACCAGGCCCAGCGCACCGAGATCGTCACCGCCTTCCAATCCCCCGGCGGCCCACCGGTTCTGGTGCTCAGCCTGCGCGCGGCGGGCACCGGGCTCACGCTCACCCGCGCGGCCGACGTCATCCACTTCGATCGCTGGTGGAATCCGGCCGTGGAGGCGCAGGCCTCGGATCGCGCGCACCGGATCGGGCAGACCCGCACCGTCACCGTCACCACGCTGACCTCGGGCACCACCATCGAGGAGCACATCGCGGGCATGCACGACCGCAAGTCGGCGCTCACCGACCTGTCCGATACCGCCGGGGTGGCCGAACTCGCGCACCTCGACGACGAACGCCTGATGGAACTCCTGCGCCGGAAGCGAGGCAACTGATATGCCCGACAGCGACTTCGGTTACACCCGCTGGGGCAAGGACTGGGTGCGGCTGGCCGAGCCGCTGAAACAGAGCAAGCCCGAACCGCTGCTCCCGCGCGCCCGCAGCATCGCCCGCAACGGCGCGGTGCAGCTGGTGATCGACGGGAACACGGTGCGCGCCAACCTGCATCGCGGCTCGGAAGCCTCGGTCACCCACCTGGAATTCGCGCCGTTCGGCCACGCCACCGTCGAAGCGCTGCACGCGGTGATCCCGGCCGGCGCGCTCACCCTGGGCGACGAACTGCGCGAGGCCGTGAGCGCCGCCGGGATCAAGGTCACGCCCGAGCTGGTCGCATCGGATTGCTCCTGCCGCGCCCGCAATGCCCGCTGCCTGCACCTGTACGCCGCGCTCTACGCCATCGTGCTGCGGGTGGACGAAAACCCGTGGCTGGCATTGGATCTCCAGGGCTATCGCAGCGGCGGCGTGGCCGAGGCCGACGGCGAGGAAGCGATAGCCGCGCCGCGCTGGACGCCGATCGACACCCTGGATCCGGTGGCGTACTTCGGCGATTGAGCCGATCCCCTCCCCCGTCATTCCGGCGCGAGCGGGTATCGCTCGCGCATGATCATGGTCGGCGGGCCCGGAAGCGGAACATGGTAGCGGCGGTGTCGACTTCGATATCGGTGAAGCCGATGCGGGTGAGACGCTCGGTGAGGGTGGCGGGCGGCACCGGGACGCAGGTGTCACCCAAATGCATGAGGCGGAAGGCCAGGCTGTCCAGTCCGTCGCTGCCCGCGAAGACGCCGTCCGGGCGCAGCACCCGGAAGGCTTCGGCGAAGAGTTCGTCCTGCTGGGGCGGCGAGGGCACATGGTGCAGCATGGTGAAGCACACGACCGCGCTGAATTCCTTGTCCGGCAGGGGCATTGCGGTGCCGTCGCCGTCGACGACACGCATCTGGCCGTTGCGGCGCTCGCGCAGCCGGGCCGCCAGGGCGGGGTCGATCTCGAGGCCGGAGAGCACCGGGACCCGTTCGCGCAGGGTGGCGACATTCGCGCCGTAACCCGGACCGACCTCGAGGGCGTTGTCGCCGAGTTCCAAATCCTTCAACGCCCACGGCACGATACGGGTGGCGCTTGCCTTCTCCCACACGCTGGAGCGACAGAGCAACTGGTGAAAGTAGTTCATCCCCATGCCCTCAACGCTAGGCAGCTCGTCCGGTGACCGCGAGAGACTACACTGACAAATCATGTCGCCGAACGGTCAAGCCATGGTGCTCTCCGCACCCGCCGGCCCCACCGCCATGGTCTTCGGCGCGGGCACCCTGCCCGCCGGCCACTGGTTCGACGCCCACCAGCACCCACAGCATCAAATCGCCTGGGCCGCACGGGGAGTGATTCTGGTCGAAGCGGCCGGTGGACAGTGGGTGCTACCGCCCACCCGGGCGCTGTGGATCCCCGGCGGCACCCGGCACCGCACCGGCACCACCGGCGGCGCGACCATGCGCGGCATCTACCTCGATCCGGCCCGCACGCCCCTGTCCTTCCCCGCACCGACCATGCTGCGGGTCAGCGCCCTGCTGCACGAACTCTTCGACCACCTCACCGCCGACACCACCACCCCAGCGCAGCGCACCCGCGCCGAAGCGGTCGTCTTCGATCTGCTCGACCCGGTCGACGTGATCCCCATCGGCGCACCCATGCCCACCGATCCGCGCGCCCGACACGTCGCCGAGGCCCTGCTCGCCGACCCGGCCGACCCCCGCACCCTCGACGATTTCGCCCGAACCGCCACCGCCGGCCCGCGCACCCTGGCCCGCGCATTCGTCACCGACACCGGAATCACCTTCGGCCACTGGCGAACCCAGATCCGCCTGGCGGCCTCCCTGCCGCTGCTGGCCGAGGGCCGACCCATCGCCCGGATCGCCGAGCGGGTCGGCTACGCCACCCCCAGCGCGTACGTGGCCGCCTTCCGCCGCGATGTCGGCACCACTCCGGGCCGTTATTTCGCACGGTGAGATTCACCCGCCGCACCGGAGCTGGACTGCCGATCCGTCGCAATTGCCGGTGTTGCGACCGACATTCCGTGCCAACCTCGGGTTGCCGCCGGGACTCGGTGCGCCGCAGGGGTTACCGTTCCGGCCGCCGCGCCCGCGCCGCAGACGACCGCGCGCCAGGGCTCGGTGAGCTACAAGTCGTGTGCCGATGCCGTAGCCGGCGCGCCCCGTTGCACCGCGGCGACCCCGGCTACAGCTCGAATCTCGACCGCGCCGGCGACGGGATCGCCTGCCAGAAGTGAAAGCGGCTGCGCGACAGCACCGTGGCCGATCGGCGGCGATCATGCCTGTCGGACCCTCGGGCTAACGTCGCTGTCATGGCGACTGCGCGATACTCCTTCTCCGCTGAGGTCTGGGAGCACGACGGGCCGGCGTCCTGGCATTTCCTGAGCTTGCCGGAGGCGATCGCCGATGAGATCGAGGAGTTGTACGGCAAGCAGGCCGGTGGGTTCGGGTCGGTCCGGGTGCGGGTGGTCATCGGTGCGAGCCGGTGGGCCACTTCGCTGTTCCCGGATCGCAAACGGGCGACCTATGTGCTGCCGGTGAAGAAGCCGGTGCGGGTTGCCGAGGGGATCGCCGCGGGCGACCGGGTGGCGGTCGAGCTGTCGATCGTCTGACGGCGATTCCCTCGGGGGGTCAGAGTCGGCGCAGGGCCGCTATGCGTTCGGTGAGCTGGTCCGCGGTGGCGAGAGCTGTTGGGGGGCCGCCGCATTCGCGGCGTAGGTCGCCGTGGATGACGCCGTGCGGTTTGCCGGTGCGGTGGTGGTGCATGGCGACCAGGGAGTTGAGTTCGCGGCGGAGTTCGCCGAGGCGGTCGGAGGTGGCGGCGCGTTCGGCGGCGGCCGCTACCTGGGGGCCCGCCTCGACGGGGCGGGCGCTGCGGTCCTGAATCTGGCGGGCCTGGCGTTCGTTGAGCAGGGCGCGCATCTGGCCGGCGTCGAGCAGGCCGGGGATGCCGAGATAGTCGGCCTCCTCGTCGCTGCCGGCAAAGGTGGCGGTACCGAAGGAGTCGCCGTCGTAGATGACCTGGTCGAGTTCGGCGTCGGCGGCGAGGGCTACGAACTTCTTCTCTTCTTCGCCGGGTTCGTCCTTCTGCTTGTTGGCGTCGTTGAGGAGTTCGTCGTCCAGGTCGCTCTTCTCGCGATGCGGCTTGCCGATCACGTGGTCGCGCTGGACCTCGAGCTGGGCGGCCAGATCGAGCAGCACCGGGACCGACGGCAGGAAGACGCTGGCGGTCTCACCCGATTTGCGGGCACGCACGAACCGGCCGATGGCCTGTGCGAAGTAGAGGGGGGTGGAGGCGCTGGTGGCGTAGACGCCGACGGCCAGGCGCGGCACATCGACGCCTTCGGAGACCATGCGCACGGCGACCATCCACGGGTCGGTGCTCCTGCTGAACTCCTCGATGCGATCGGAGGAGCCCGGATCATCGGAGAGCACGACGGTCGGTTTGCTGCCCGAAATGTGTTCCAGCAGTTCGGCGTAGTCGCGCGCCTTCTCCTGATCGGTGGCGATGACCAGGCCGCCCGCATCGGGCATACCGGTGGCGCGCAGCTGACGCAGGCGAGTATCGGCGGCGGTCAGCACCTTCGACATCCAGTCACCGGCCGGATCCAGCGCGGTGCGCCAGGCGCGGGCGGTCTGCGCGGCGTCCAGCGGCTCGCCGAGGCGCGCGGAGTACTCCTCCCCCGCGCTGTCGCGCCAATGCGCCTCACCGGAGTAGGCGAGGAAGACCACCGGACGGACCACGCCGTCCGCGAGGGCCTCGGAGTAGCCGTAGGTGTGGTCGGCGCGCGACTTCTCGAAACCCGACTCGTCGGGTTCGTAGATGATGAACGGGATCTTGGAATCGTCGGACCGGAACGGCGTACCGGTCAGCGACAGCCGCCGGGTGGCATCCCCGAAGGCTTCCTCGACCGCCTCACCCCAGCTCTTGGCGTCACCGGCGTGATGGACCTCGTCCATGATCACCAGCGTGCGCCGGTTCTCGGTGCGCACCCGGTGCTTGAACGGATGCGAGGCGACCTGCGCGTAGGTGACGACCACACCGTGATAGTCCGAGGAGGTCGAGCCGGTCGAATTGGAGAAGTTCGAATCCAGCTGAATCCCGTTGCGCGCCGCCGACGCCGCCCACTGATGCTTGAGATGCTCGGTCGGGGCCACCACCGTGATCTGGTCCACGGTGCGGTCCGCCAACAACTCTGCCGCCACTCGCAGCGCGAAGGTCGTCTTACCGGCACCTGGCGTAGCGACGGCGAGGAAATCGCGAGGCTTGGTCGTCAGATACTTGGTAAGTGCCCTGCGCTGCCATGCACGTAACGAACCGCCACCACCCGAAGTCACTCGGTAGAGATTAGCCACCGGGACCGACTGCTTTCCAATCCGACACAGCCTGTTGTAGTGCGCCACGACACATACGGCACAAGTGCGCCACAACACAGCGCGGGTCCACGCCCATTCGAAACCCTGGTACGCGATGCTGTAGCCACCATGAACGAGCACGACCACCCGCCCCGACTTCCCGACGCACCGGCGCCGGACGCGCCCAGCGTGCGCATAGTCACACGTTTGCGCCATGCCGGGCAGCGCGGCTGGGAGCTGATCGCGCACGTCGCGGTGAAGGCTTGGGACGATTCGATATTCGCGAAGTCGGCCGCCGCGGCCTTCTGGCAGACGCTGTCGCTGGCTCCGTTGTTGCTCGGGCTGCTCGGCAGTCTCGGCTATGTCGGGCACTGGTTCGGGCCGAACACGGTGAACATCGTGGAAACCAAGATCATCGCCTTCGCCCGGAAGCTGTTCAGTCCCAGCGTGGTCGACGACCTGGTCGGGCCGACCGTCGTGGATGTGCTGCAACGCGGGCACGGCGGCGTGGTGTCGGTGGGTTTCGTGCTCTCGCTGTGGGCCGGATCCTCGGCGATGGCCACCTTCGTCGATGCCATCACCGCCGCGCACGGGCAGGCGACCGCGCGGCATCCGGTCTGGCAGCGGATCTTCGCACTGCTGCTCTACGTCGGATTCCTGGTCGCGGCGGTACTCATCCTGCCGCTGGTGGCTCTGGGCCCTAGCCTGTTCGGGCGCGTATTGCCTTCGGGCTGGCGCGAACCCGGGCTGCGGCTGATCGACGCGTTCTACTATCCGGGCACCGGATTCCTGCTGATCATCGGGCTGACCACGCTGTACAAGCTGGCGCTGCACCGGACGCTGCCCTGGCATCGGCTGTTCGGCGGGGCCTTGGTGGCGGGTGTGTTCTTCATGGCGGCCAGCGAGGGGCTGCGGCGGTATCTGACCTGGGTCACCCGGACCGGCATCAGCTACGGGGCGCTCGCCACGCCCATCGCGTTCCTGCTGTTCACGTTCTTCCTCGGGTTCGCGGTGATCCTCGGGGCGGAATTCAATGCCAGCGTGCAAGAATTCTGGCCCGCGCGCGCCACCCGGCTCTCCCAGATCCGGCTCTGGCTGGCTCGTCGCAGACAGTCACAGGTCTCGACTAGTTTCATCGCGTAACCGGGAGCGATCGGAGGTAGCGAGGGTGGACGAGGCACATCTGGCCATAGCGCGTTTCCTGCGGGAACGCCGGATGGCGGCCCGCCTCACCCGGGCCGAACTCGCCCGCAAGGCAGGCGTTTCCGAGGCGCTGATCCAGAAGCTCGAACAGGGCACCCGGCCGCCGACCCCGACCGCATTGCACGCGCTCTTCCAGGCCCTGGACGTGCCGCCGGTGTATCGCGAATACGCCGCGCTGGTGTTGCAGCCGGAGCTGACCGCGGTCGCCAACGGCATCGAACCGACCGCGTCGGAACTGGATCTGCTGGCTTCGCTGCCCCATCCGGCCTGTTATCAGCACGCGCCCGCGATGGATCTGATCGCCGCCAATGCCGCCTATGCCCGCGCGTTCCCGGGACTCGAGCCGGGCCGCAACATCATCGAATGGTTCCTGAAGGATCCGCGTTCGCGCCTGGTGGTGGAGAACTGGCAGCGCGAGGTGCACGTGCTGGTGCAGGCGTTCCGGCATATGGCTCCCGGTATCGTCGCGCCGGATCGGATCGAGGAGATCATCCGGTTGTGCGAGCCGTCCCCGGAGTGGCAGCGGCTGTGGTCGACCGATCTGCCGACCGAGCTGATGGAGTTCCGGCCGGTTCGTATCCGTCCACTGGCAGGCGGCGAGTGGACGGCCATGAACGTCCACATCCTGCGCTGTGAGGTTCCGCGCCGGGAATGGTGCCTCTACACCATGATCCCGGTGCGACCCGAAACCGTTCCACATACCGAGCGGTCGCTGATCATCGACTAGCTTTCTCCCAGTCGGATCGGGAGTGCTGGAGGTCGCAGGTGGACGAGTCGTATTTGGCGATCGCGGGCTACCTGCGGGAACGCCGCAACTCGATGCGCCTGACCCGCGCCGAACTCGCCCGCAAGGCCGGCGTCTCGGAGGGGCTGATCCAGAAACTCGAACAGGGCACCCGGCCGCCCACCCCCACCGCGCTCGCCGCGCTCTTCCAGGCCCTGGAAGTCCCGCTGATGTACCGCGAATACGCCGCCACCGTGCTGCAACCCCAGCTCACCACCATCACCACCGCCATCCCGGAACCGACCCGGGCGGAACTGAACTTCCTGGAGAGCTTCCCGCATCCGGCCTGCTTCCAGACCGCGCCGGCCATGGATCTGGTCGCCACCAACGCCGCCTACCGGCGCGCGTTTCCCGGGCTGGTGCGCGGGGCCAACATCATCGAATGGTTCCTGCGGGATCCGCGCGCGCCCTTGGCATTCGAGAGCTGGGAGCGGGAAGCGCACCGGATGATCCAGGCGTTCCGGCACATGGGCCCCGGACTGATCGCACCGGAACGCATCGAGGAGATCATCGCCAAATGCGCGGGCTCCCCGCACTGGGAGCGCCTCTGGTCCACCGATATCGACCCCGCCGAAATGGATTGGCGCCCACTGCGCATCCGGGCGGCCGACGGCGGCGGCGAATGGCAGAACATGCACGTCCACCTGCTGCGCTGCGAACTCCCGCGCCGCGACTGGTACATGTACTCGATGGTGCCGTACAGCGATTCCGAGCCCGGACTGTTCGAAGCGCGATAGCGGCGGCAGGGCACGCAAAGAATCAGCAACTGTGCTGCCGGCCTTGAAAACCCTTCGTAGGTCGTCACGCTGGAGTGCCCCGGGTGACAGCTAGGGTGGGCAGCATGGCTACCGGCAAACGGGTGAAACTTGCGCTCGGCAGCGGCGGTGCGCGCGGTTACGCGCATATCGGGGTGATCGCCGAACTTCAGGAGCGCGGTTACGAGATCGTCGGGGTGGCGGGATCGTCGATGGGTGCGCTCGTGGGTGGGTTGTTCGCGGCCGGGCGGTTGGACGAATTCACCGCCTGGGCAACCACGCTCGGGCAGTTCGAGGTGGTGCGGCTGCTCGATCCGTCGCTCACCGAGCCCGGGGTGATCCGGGCCGCCAAGATCCTCGACCGGATTCGCGTCATGCTCGGCGATCTGCGCATCGAGGAGTTGCCGATCCCGTATCTGGCGGTGGCCACGGATCTGTCCGTCGGCCGGAGCGTCTGGTTCCGCAGCGGAGACCTGGACAGCGCCATCCGGGCGTCCATCTCGATTCCGGGGTTCATCACCCCGGTGCTGGTCGACGGTCATGTGCTGGTCGACGGCGGGGTGCTCGATCCGCTGCCGGTGGTGGCCACGCTGGCGCTGGGGCCGGCGGATCTGACCATCGGGGTGGATCTGTCGGGGGCTCCGGATCCGGTCTACGACCGTGAGCAGCCGCGCACGAACTGGTTCCGGCAATGGTGGCGGTCCAGCGCGCAGCCGCAGGCGCTCACCAGCATTCGCGCGACCGATGTGGCGCAGCGCTCCATCGATCTGATGCTGGCCGCGCTCACCCGCCAGCATGTGGCCGCGCACCCGCCGGACCTGGTGGTGGAGATCCCGCAGAACGTGTGCGGCACCATGGATTTCCATCGCGCCGGACCGATCATCGCCCAGGGCCGGGCGCTGGCGGCCGCGGCCCTGGACCGGCTGGCCGCGGATTAGTCCTTGCCGCGACCGGCCCGGATCTCGAAGCCCCAGTTGTATCGGCGGGAGATCTCGGCGACGCCCGCACCGGGCTGACCGGCGGGCGGGCGGATGAAGGTGCACTCGCGGCGCACCACCATCTCGCCGTTGACGTTCTCGATCATCGCCAGCACCGCGTCGCGCGAATCGTCCACGCAGCCATCGAGTGTCATCTCGATGGGCAGGCTGTTGATCGGGAACAGGGTGGCGGTGGCCTGGACGCCGCGGAAATCCCGGGCGCCCTCGTAGATCGAGGTGAAGATCAGGATGCGCTTGAAGAACTTGGTGAAATCCAGGTTGATGTCCAGGTTTTCGCCGTTCGCGCTGGCGCCGGTGCGGTCGTCGTGATCGAGCTGGATGAACGGCGGATTGTGCAGGTCGCCGAAGCGGCGGTCCAGGGCGCGCACGGAACCGATTGCGCCGTTGGCCAATTCGTAGAAGCAGCACAGGTCCAGGTCGATGCCGCCGTTACCGGCCCTGCGGCCGCCGAACAGGCCGCGCTTGTTGGTGGTCCAGTTCAGGTTGAACCGCATGGTGCCGCCGGTCGCGCCCGACTTGGTCAGCGAGACGGTGGGGGCTTCCTTGGTCAGGGAGATCTTGGACAGGTTGACCGGAGCGGTCGGGGGCGGCGCGACCGGCGGCGTGTAGGGCTGCTGCGGCGTGGGTGGCGGCGGCGTGAATTGCTGCTGCTGAGGCGCGAATTGCGGCGGAGGCGGCGGGTACTGCGGTTGCGAAGGCGATGTGTACGGCTGCTGCGGCGGCGTGAATTGCTGTGCGGGAGGCGGCATCTGCTGCTGCGGCGGCTGGGGCGCGAACTGCTGCGGCGGGGGCGGGGGCGGCGTGTGCTGCTGCGGCGGCGTGTGCTGCGGGGCAGGCGCCGGCGCATCATCCACGGAAATGCCGAAATCGGTAGCCAGCCCGGCCAATCCGCTGCTGTAGCCCTGCCCGACCGCCCGGAACTTCCACGCCCCCTGCCGCCGATACAATTCACCCAGCACGAACGCGGTCTCCACACTGGCTCCGGTCGGCTCGAACCGCGCCACCTCCGCGCCGCTCACCGCATCCAGCACCCGCACATACAAACCCCGGAACTGCCCGAAGTTCCCGCCGTCCGCGGAGGCCGCGATCACGATGGTCTCGATCTGCGGTTCCACCCGCGCCAAATCCACCGCGAGCCCGTCGAGCACCCAGGGTCCGCGCTGTTTCCCCTCGTACCGGACCGCTCCGGAGGGATGCACGGGCTGGTTGTAGAACACGAAGTCGTTGTCGGACCGGACCTTCCCCCCGACGAGCAACAACGCGGACCCATCCGCATCCGGAACCCCCGGCCCCGACTGCCACCCCAGTTCGACGCGAACAGAATTCGTCGGCACCGGAACATTGGCGCCCTTCATCATCGACACCCTTGCAACCTATACGAATCGGCCGCCGCCACCGCGACGACCGATCGAATCATCCGTCCACCACGGGGATGGATGCGGCGCTACTCAGCTCACCGAGTCGAGGGACGAGAAGACGACCACATTGGATTGGTAGCTCTTGGCGGCCTGGTCGAAATCGCCGCCGCAGGTGACCACCTGGAGGGTGGCGCCGCCGCGGGAGCCGTAGACGAGCTGGCCGGGGAATTGGGATTTCTGGTACATGCGGACGTCGGTGACCTTGAAGTGCGCGGTCTTGCCGTCCGCGCGGGCCACATCGATCATGTCGTTCGGCTTGACCTTCTTGAGCGCGAAGAACACGCCCTCGCCCTGGTAGGAGTCGACATGGCCGAGGATGACGGCCGAGCCCTGCTCACCCGGGGCCGGGCCCTGCTGATACCAGGCGGCCTGCTTGTAGTCGGCGGGTACCTGGACCGTGCCATCGGCATTGAGGCCCACCGCGATCAGCGATCCGGAGGTCTGGATCGAGGAGATGGTGAACGACACCGGCGTGGACCGGCCGATCGCGGCGGCGGTTTTCACACCGGAGCTGGGGACCGCCGCGGAGGTGCCGGCGGCCGAATCGCCGCCGGAGGAGCCGCACCCGGCGACGAGCGACAGCGCGATCGCGACCGCGGCGGTGAGGACACCCAGCCGCGGCCGGCGAATTCGCCTGGCGCTCATGGGGTTTCCGTGCGTGATGCTCACTTCGCGCGCACCACGCAGGCCATCCCGCCCGCGCCGGTTTCGGGCGCGCCCTTGGGAATCACGTAGCCGCCCGCGGGAACCCGGTCGGTGACCGTCGGACCACCCGCGATGCCGATGCTCGCGCCGACCGGAATGGTCATGCCGTGCACCACATCCGCGCCGGCCGCACCGGCTCCGGCGGTCACCAGGTTGACGCCGCCCAGCACATCGATGCCGCCGCTGCCGCCGGTCTGGACTCCACCACCGACGGTGCCACCGACACCCACGTTCCCACCGGTCTGCGCGCCACCACCCACAGTCCCGCCGACACCCACATTGCCGCCGGTCTGCGCTCCACCGCCGACGGTGCCGCCGACGCCGACATTGCCGCCGGTCTGCGCCCCGCCGCCCACGGTGCCACCGACGCCGACATTCCCACCGGTCTGCGCATCGCCACCGACCGTGCCACCGACGCCGACATTTCCGCCGGTCTGCGCATCGCCACCGACGGTCCCGCCGACCCCGACATTCCCACCGGTCTGCGCGCCACCGCCCGCGGTGCCGCCGACACCCACGTTGCCGCCGGTCTGCGCATCACCGCCGACGGTGCCGCCGACACCCACATTTCCGCCGGTCTGCGCCCCGCCGCCCACGGTCCCGCCGACCCCGACGTTCCCACCGGTCTGCGCATCGCCACCCACGGTGCCGCCGCCCCCGGCGTTTCCGCCGACTTGGGCTCCGCCGCCGACGGTGCCGCCCGCACCCACGCTCGGCTGTGCCGAGGCACCGCCGTTCACACCGGCCTGCACATCGACGCCGACCCCGAGCCCGCCGCCGCCGGTATTACCCCCGACCGTCGCGCCCCCACCGACATCGACCCCGAGTCCGACGCCGGGCGCCGGTGTCGTCGTCGTGGCGGGGTCCGCGGCCGCCGACGGCGCACAGAGAGCAAATGCGGCCGCGACGACCACCGCAGCCGGGAATGTCCTTGCCGACATCATGATTTCGCTTCCAGGAGATGTAGTTCGATGCTTTGCCGTCGGTCCCGGACCGCCTCGCGTTACCGACAAGTCACCCCGCATCGCGAAAACCCTGGCAACGTCAGCGCGTTCCAAACTGGACGTTCGCATAACCCCCTAATCCTGCACCTCGAAATCCCCTAACCCGAGATCGCATTCGGAAGCCCTCGAATCATCTGCCACCGATCCGAGCCCTCCCGAACTCCAGCGGGCGCCCGCTCTACGCGGCGATGGCACATACAAGGCCGGTCGGTACGATTTGTTGCGGGGGATCCATCCCCGTACAGCACCAGGGGGCATCGAGAGTGGGCGAAGGTACACCGGGAAGTCTGTTGCGAGTCACCGGATTTCCGACGACGAAGGCAATCGCCAGTCCCGATCTGTGGTCCGGGGCAGGGATTTCCGACGATCAGATCCGGGCGCTGGCCGTCGGCGCGTACTACGGCCGCAGTTGGGGCGCCTACTGCGATACCGTCGCCTTCGAACCGCCGATCCCCGATCGTTCGGGCACGACTCGCGAAGCGACGATCGACGCGCTGCACTCGGCGTGGGGCGTCGACAATGCCGACGATGCCCGCGACACCATCCGGAGGCTGCTCGCGGGCATGCACGCACCGCTGTTCACCTTGATTCATCCACTCGCGTCGGCGGCCGCCGGAGAGTCCTTCCGCCCCGACCGCACCAGCATCGCCTCGGAGCACCGCGATTTCTTACACACCTTGTCGAAGTTCCGCGGCTATGACGGCACGGCCGGACTCGACCGCGACTACGACGCCTGGCTGCAAGCCATCAAACTGGGTATCACCGCCGGCCTGCCGCAACCGTTGAATACCGATGCCACGGCATGGGATCTGGCCCGCGTGGTCTTCATCTCCCGCTGCGCGCACAGCGCCGGATACCTCGACGAGGACGAGGCCTGGGAGCACATGCTGGCGGGCCTGGCCCTCGCGCAGGAGCACTACCCCAACTGGCGGCAGTTCGGATCGGGCTTTCTCACCGGCGCGATCTACTGGGCCGCGACCCGGGACCTCGCGGCCGCGAAGGAACAGATCGACCAGCGCCGGCACAAGCTGCACGGCTTGCACACCCGCCCGTCGAGCCCGTGGCGACGGGTCGCTCTGCACCCCGGTACACCGGTGCTCCGGGCGGCGGAATCGGGCGGGACGTAGCCGAGATCAGCCCGGCAGCGCCACCAGGATCCCGAGGGCCTGCCGTTGGAACGGCTCCTCCTCGACCATGCCGAGTCGCCGCCGCTCCACCAGCAATTGCCACTCGGCGAACAGATCCAGCGAGGACGGCCGCGCCGGCGCGATGCCGCCGTCGACATGCTGGATCTCCTGGGCGAGGCGTAGGGCCGCGGCGAGCCGCTCGAAATCCACCGGCGCCCAATCGATGAACTCGAGTTCGGTGGGACCGGCATGAATCCTCAAGGTCGCCACCGCACCCTGCGCAGGCGGATTCACCACCTCGACCCCATCGACGGCCGCGACGGGCAGCTCGTACACGACGGCGGCCCCGACGAACAGCAACCGTAAAGTCGTCATGGCGATCAAACCCGGCGTTCCGCAATGACCGGCCTGAGCCAGCTCCATTACGTACTCATCGCTGCGGGCCAGCGTCTGCAATGCCGTGATCTCTCGAATCGAGTTGCCCGCGAACCGCATTCGCTGCGCCGCCCAGGTGACATCGCTGCGCATCGGACCGTGCGCCGAGGGCACCAGCGGCGGCGGCGTGAAGTCCGGGCGCGGCGGGAGCACGCGGCGGGCGGCCAGCAACTCCCGTTTCACGTCGCGGACCAGTTCGAGGGCACGATCTTTCTGCTCTGCCTCCAGGAAGATCGGGACCGGATGATGTTCGGTGGCAACCCCGTTCACCACGAACCCCGGCGACCGGAAGTACAGCAGCACCGCGATCCGGTCGTCGTCGGTGGCGGCGACCCGGATCCGGCTCAGCTCGGCGACGGGTATATCGAGGGCGATATCGTCGTCGGCTTGCAGCGGCTGGGTGACCAGCCGCCCGCCCCCGTATCGGATGACGGTCCGCCGCCCCCATACCTCGAGCATGGCTGTCCTCCCCTTACCAGCGAAATCAAGATCACCTGAATCATTTCACAGCCGATCCGGTGGGATTCGGCTCGCCTTCGCCCGCGTGATGGGCGGCGGCCCGGTGACGGTCAGGTCCGGGATCGGGCCGGTGTGGCGTTCGATCTCGACCAGGGACAGCTGGCCGGTGCAGCCCTGGGTGAGGCGGGAGGCGCCGCGGTCGGCGGTGACGGCATTGGGGTTGCCGTGGCGGCAGTGGGTCGGATCGGCGGGGTCGGGGTCGTACCATGCGCCCGTGGACAATTGGGCTACGCCGGGGCGGACGGCTTCGTCGATGACGAGGCCGGCCAGGCAGCTGCCGCGGTCGTTGTAGATGCGGACGATGTCGCCGGCGGCGAGGTTGCGGGTGGCGGCGTCGGCGGGGTGCAGACGGACCGGTTCGCGGTCGCTGATTTTGGTGGATCGGCTGTGGGCCCCGACGTCGAGTTGGCTGTGGAGTTTGGCGCGAGGCTGGTTGGCTACCAATTGGATCGGGAAGCGGGCCGCTTCGGGGCTGCCCAGCCATTCCTCGGGTTCCCGCCAGACCGGGTGGCCGGGGCAGTCGTCGTAGCCGAAGCCCGCGATGGTCTCGGAGTAGATCTCGATGCGGCCGCTCGGGGTGACCAGGGGGTGTGCGGACGGGTCGGCGCGGAAGTCGGCGAAGGCGATGTGTTCCTCGGCCTCGAGCGGTAGTTCGATCGCCTCGCCCGCCCAGAAGGTGTCGAAATCGGGGAGTTCGTGGCCGTTGCCGGCGAGCAGGCGCACACGCCATTCCTCGTAGAGGTAGCTCAGCCATTCCCGGACGGTGCGGCCGCCGGTGAATTCCTTTCCGACGCCGAGCCTTTCGGCCAGTTCACCGAAGATCCAGTAGTCGTCGCGGGCCTGGCCGTGCGGGGTGGTGAGGGCGGGCATCGGGAAGAAGAAGCGGTCGCCTTCGCCGGCGCCGTAGTCGTCGCGCTCGATGGTCATGGTGGCGGGCAGCACGATATCCGCGTGGCGGGCGGTGGCCGACCAGAACGGGTCGTGCACCACCACGGTGTCGGGGCGGGCGAAGGCGCTGCGCAGCCGGGCCAGATTCTGATGGTGATGGAAGGGGTTGCCGCCCGCCCAGTAGACGAGCTTGATATCCGGATAGCTGCGCTGTTCGCCGTTGTACTCGTAGGCCGCACCGGGATTCAGCAGCATATCGGCGATGCGCGCGACCGGGATGTAGTCGTCCACGGCATTGGCGCCCTGCGGCAGCCGCGGCGGCGAGGTCAGCCGGACGGCCTGACCCACGTTCGCGGCCGAACCGTAGCCGTGGCCGAATCCGCCACCGGGCAGGCCGATCTGGCCGAGCATGGCGGCCAGCACCACCCCGAGCCAGAGCGGCTGTTCACCGTAGCGCGCCCGCTGTAGCGACCAGCTCACCGCGATGAACGTGCGGCTGCTCGCCATCTCACGCGCGAGCAGCCGAATTCGTTGCGCGGGAATGCCGGTGATGGGTTCGGCCCACTCCGGATCCTTCACCCGGCCGTCCGCGCCGCCGCGCAGGTACTCGGCGAAACGCGGGTAGCCGACCGTGTGGGTGTCGAGAAACTCGTTGTCCGCCAGCCCTTCCGCGTCCAGCACCTGGGCCAGCGCCAGCATGAGCGCGGCGTCGCTGCCGGGGCGCGGGGCGATCCATTCGGCCCGCGCCTCCTGCGGAATGTCATCGCGCAGTGGGCTGATGGAGATGAACCGGCAGCCGTTGGCCCGCGCGGTCTCGATCCAGCCGCGCGCATTGTGCCGCGATACCCCGCCGGGCGAGACCGCGGAGTTCTTGGGCGACAAGCCGCCGAAGGCGACGATCAGTTCCGAATGCGCGGCCAGCACCGACTTGGTGGTCGCCCGCGCCATGATCGTTCCCATATCGGCGAGGATGTGCGGTAACAGCACCGTCGAAGCGCCGAGGCTGTAGCTGTTCCGGTGCGACACATAGCCACCCAGGCAGTTCAGGAACCGATGCACCTGACTCTGCGCGTGATGGAACCGTCCCGCGCTGGCCCATCCGTAGGAGCCGCCGTAGACCGCCGGCGCGCCGTACTCGCGGTAGACCCGCGCCAATTCCCCGCTCAGCAGGTCCAGCGCCGTCTCCCACGACACCGGCACGAACTCGTCGGACCCGCGCGGCGCGGCCCCGGGCCCGTCCGCCAGCCAGCCCTTGCGGACATGGGGCTGATCGATCCGGGTCGGATGATGCTGTGCCGAAGCGACATTCGAAATGAGCGGCGTCGGTTCCGGATCGCCCCGCCAAGGCCGCACCTCGGTCAGCCGGGTGCCGTCACTGCTCGCCTCGAACGCCCCCCAATGGGTGAGATGCGTAGCCATGATCTCGAACATACGCTCGCCCAACGACACTCCGATGGCGTCGTCGTTCCCGCCGAGCGCCGGCCGCGGACGCTGGGCGTCAGCGCCGGCCGAGGTCGCTACGCGTCCGGGCTCGAGGCCGGGTGCGAGCCGTTGCCGGCCGAATTGTCCGGCACCGCAAGGAATGTCGGCCGCTGTACGGCGCGGGACGGAGCGGGCGGGGCGTTGTCGTGAATCTGGTCCTCGTGGCTGAAGAGCTGGGACCGGAGGGGTTGTTCGTCACTCACGATTGGTTCTCTCGCTTTGTTGTAGGGGACTCGAGAACCATGAAACCCGCGCCGTCGGCGCGGGTTTCATGCTGCCGGCTGTTAGATCGCGCGGACGCTCTGAGCCTGCGGACCCTTCTGGCCCTGACCGATCTCGAACTCGACACGCTGTCCCTCATCGAGAGACTTGAAGCCGGAGCCGGAAATCTCGGAGTAATGGACGAAAAGATCAGGCCCGCCACCGTCTTGCGCGATGAACCCGAAGCCCTTTTCGCCGTTGAACCACTTCACACTGCCTTGCGACATATTTTGTCTTGTTACTTCCTGTTGTGGGCCGGGCGATCACGTCAACAACCCGTACCCACCCCCCAGCATGTCACATGCGCGCAAGCGTGCGGCGGCGACTCACTTCAATTCGGACAAATCCAGGCCGAGCATGGCCAGCAGGTTCACGCAGTCCGCGGCGTCCTGAGCGTGGTCGGCGACCGTTTTCGCGGCCAGCGCGTTGCGCTCGAGGTCCGCTACCTTCTCGGCGGCGCGGGCATCCGCGAACGCGCTGACCGGATAGGCGGAACGGTCGCTGTGAGCTGTGGTCATGAAGGCTCCTTGCCGGTAGCCCCGACCGAATACCGAATGCCTGCGATCGAGGGCCGATGCCCGACCCCGGCCCGCCGCAGGTGGCGGCCGATAATCGACTTCGGCTACCGGTGACGTTACCCGCTCGACCCCCGCTGTAGTCGATAACCCCCCGTGATCTGCTCCGGTGTCGTCAGATCGGCCGGAAGCCCGCACCGATCCCGTTGTGCGCGTTGATGTCATCCAGGACGGCGGTGATATCGGTGGCCAGGTCCGGTTCGTGGACCGGATCGGCGGGGTTGGCGCAGGACGGCATCCAAGCGGTGAGGCTGCCCAGGATGTAGGGGTCACCCGAGACGATCATGCCCACCAATCGGTCCCCGGCCAGCACCGGCGAGCCGGAGTCGCCGTAGTCGGCGCAGACGTGGCTGGAGAAGCCGCCGCTCAGGTTCTCCCAGACCGGGCCGCAGGTGAACCCGGTGGTGCGGCCGTTCTTGCAGACCATCTGAAGCGGCCCCGGCGGCGCCCCGATCCCCGCGACGACCGCCGGTCCGACGGCCCGCACCAACTCCACCTTCGCCGCATCGAATTCGATGACCGCCCAATCCCAGTAGTGGTCGCTGTCGACGATGCGACCCACCTCCCCCGCGCCCAGTGCGGTCTCGGCACGCACCTGATCCCCCGGATCGCCGCAGTGACCGGCCGTGATACCCACCGCACGACCGTCGCGATCATGCCCGACCGCGGTCAGCGTGCACAGCCACAACCCGCCCGGAACGTCATCGCCGATCGCGATTCCCGAACCGCCGCCGAGCACGACCCCGCCGCCCCGAGCCCCGACCTGGCCGGTTCCGGCAATCACCAGCATCGCGCCCACCGCACCGATCACACCGGTGGCACCCATGAGACGACCGAGCATCATGCACCTCCGCGTACCTAGTCCGGAACGCCGGGCAACTGCTCCGCTCAGTCAAACACCTTCGCCCCCGCTCCATTTTCGAAACGGAGAAAACCGGCTGCTGACGGTTAGCTGACGGTCAGGGGTGCAGCCGTACCGATCATCGCCAGACCTCCTCACGCACCCCCCATGAGCGAAACGATCTCGATCGTACGACTCAGAGCAATTCGAGCAGGGCCAATTCGAGCGCGGCCATGCGTTTGTGGTTTTCCTCCGGCACTCGGGCCGCGCGTAGTTCGAGGGCCAGCCGGTTCTGGAAGGTGGAGAGGATATAGGTGGCGGGGGGACCGAACTTGGCCTCGGGATCGACCGCCGCTTCGAACATCAGGGTGCGGAAGTCTTCGAATTCGAGTCTCTCGGGGGCCCGGAGTTCGGGCAGCACGCCCCAATTGGTGGAGATGACCCCGAGGGGCCGCTCCGCCTCCGGCATCCGGAGGAACTCGTCGATCCGGGAGGTCATGTTGTCATAGAATTTCAGGCCCGCCTGGTGTACCGCCTTGGTGTCCAAGTCTTTTCGCAAGTTGCCGGTGATGTCGCGGGCGACCGCGGCGGTGTCGTCGAGGTCGCCGGTGGGGATGTAGCGGGCGAATCCCAGGGGGTCGGTGGCCGCGGTGTTCGCCACCGGCGGCGAGATCCGGGTGCGTAGGTTCACCGGATAGCTGTAGTCGATTCGCTGCGGCCGTACACCGGCGAATTCGGCCTCCACGCGCAGTACCAATGCCGAGATCAGGCCGTTGAGTGTGGTCTCGTTCCGGCGCGCGAAATCCAGCAGGCCGCGGGTCGTCTCCGGGCTGAGCCGGCAGCGGGTCGCCGCGACGTGGAACTCGCGATGCCCTTCGCGCTGTCTGGGCCGGTCCGTACCACCCCACGGGGGCGCTGCCGCGGGAGTGTCGTTGCCTTCCTTGACGATTCCCCGATCGGCGAGCACCTGCTCGAGGGATTGCGGGTACCCGTGCACCGTGTCGTCCACCGGCTGTCCCGCCACCATGTCGGTGTACATCGACCACAGCTCGGCCAGCAGGGTCAGTGAGTGATACCCGTCGGCCACGCTGTGATGGGTGAAGAGCGTGACCGCCGCGCGGTCACCGTCCCGGATCACCTGCAACCCGGACAGCACCCGTTCCTGATCCGCGCAGATATCGGGGACCGGCGTGTCGAGCTCCCCCACGCTGACGAGGACGCCCGGCAACGCACCGGACCGCTCGACGATCGCGAACCCGTCCTCGTCCACGGCCAAGGCCGCCGCCAGCACCGGATACCGCCGCCGCAGCGCCGCGAAGGCCCCGGAGAGCGCGACCACATCCAGTTCGCCGCGCACCACCACCGAATAGCCGATATACGCCCCCGCCACGGCGAAGAACCGTTCACTCGGGTCGAGCAATCGAACACGACCAGCAGACACAGATGCTCCTCATCGCCGAAATCCCTTGCGCGGTACCGTCCGAACCCCCGCGCGGACCAGGATATAGACGCCGGGCGAGCCGGCCCGTCGGGCGAGGTCAGGCGGGATTCGACCGCCGCCGGCGGTTTCGGCGATCGATCATCGGGCATCCGCACAGGACAGTGCAGCGCGAGCGACAGGAGGAGCTATGCCCGGACAACTGGCCGGAAAGAAAGTGGTGATCGCCACCTCGAACAGCGGCGTGGAGCGCGATGAACTGATCGTGCCCCGGGACCGGCTGCGCGAACGCGGCGCCGAGGTGCGGCATGTGGCCGTGAAGGCCGAACCGGTGCACACCTATCGGCACGACCTGGAACCCGCCGACGTCGTCGACCCCGACGCCGCACTCGCCGATATCGACCCGGGCGACATCGACCTGCTCGTCATACCGGGCGGCACGGTCAACGCGGACAAGCTGCGCATGGACCCCTACGCGCGCGCCCTGGTGCACGCGGTTTCCAGCGCGGGGAAACCCATCGCCGCCATCTGCCACGGGCCGTGGCTGCTGGTCGAGACGGCGGTGGTCGCGGGCAAAACCCTGACCTCGTACCCGTCGCTGCGTACCGACATCAGCAATGCCGGTGGGGTGTGGGCCGATGAATCGGTGGTGCGCGACGACGAAAACGGGTGGTCGCTGATCACCTCACGCAATCCCGGCGACCTACCCGATTTCGTCGACGCCATCACCGAGGCGCTGACCGCGGGCTGATGCTCATGCCTTGCGCTGCGCCGACGAGCGCGCCGGATTCGATTGCGCCGCCGCCTTCGGATCCAGCTCGCCCTGTTTGGCCCGCACGCCCGCCTCGACCCGGTCGCCGAGTTCCTTGTCGACATTGCGCCAGTATTCGAAGGCGCGGGTTAGCACCGGCGGGCTGACACCGTTGAGCAGATGCCCGACGATATTGTCCACGAGCCGCGCGCGGGCGGCATCGTCGAGGACGTCGCGGACCATGGTGCGCGCCTGACCCCAGTCGTCGTCATCGGGGCGCGAAGTGTATGCGGTGCGCACCATTTCGCCGTCGGTGTGCCAGCCGATCACCGGCCCGGAGACCTCCGGATCGGCGTGCGGTCCGCCCTTGGAGTTGGGCACGTACACCGGATCGGAGATATTGGTGTAGCGCATCTGCCCGTCCTTGGAGTACGAGTGCACGGGCGCGGCGTGCGGCGAATTCACCGGCAGCAGTTTGTAATTCGCCCCGATCCGATGCCGGTGCGCGTCCGGGTAGGAGAACCAGCGGCCCAGCAGCATCTTGTCGGGGCTGGGCCCGGTGCCCGGCACCGCGTTGCTGGGTTCGAACGCCGCCTGCTCGATCTCGGTGTGATAGTCCGAGGGGTTCCGGTTCAACGTCAGCCGCCCCACCTCGATGAGCGGATAGTCCCCGTGCGGCCACACCTTGGTCAGGTCGAACGGGTTGAACCGGTAGGTCTTGGCCTCCTCGAACGGCATGATCTGCATATGCAGTGTCCAGCTGGGGAATTCGCCGCCGGCGATATGCTCGAACAGGTCCCGGGTGTGATAGTCGGTATCCATGGCGGCCATCTGGTCGCCTTCGTCCTGGGTGAAGAACTCGACGCCCTGATCGGTTTTGAAATGGTATTTCACCCAGAACCGTTCTCCGGCAGCGTTATACCAGAGATAGGTGTGGCTGGAGTACCCGTTCATATGCCGCCAGGTCCGCGGAATACCGCGGTCCCCCATCAGCCAGGTCACCTGATGCGCTGATTCCGGAGACAGCGTCCAGAAGTCCCACTGCATATCGTGATCGCGTAAGTTGTTGTCGGCGCGCCGTTTCTGCGATCGGATGAAGTCCTGGAACTTCATCGGGTCACGGACGAAGAACACCGGGGTGTTGTTGCCGACCATGTCGAAATTGCCCTGCTCGGTGTAGAACTTGAGCGCGAATCCGCGCGGGTCCCGCCAGGTGTCCGGGCTGCCTCGCTCGCCCGCCACGGTGGAGAACCGGGCCAGCACCTCGGTCTTCTTCCCGGGCTGGAAGACATCGGCGCGGGTGTAGGCGCTCACGTCGCGCGTCACCTCGAAGACGCCGAACGCCCCGCCGCCCTTGGCATGCGGCTGCCGTTCGGGCACCCGCTCACGGTTGAATTGCGCCATCTTCTCGATGAGATAGGCATCGTGCAACAGAATGGGCCCGTCGGGCCCGACGGTCAGCGAATGCTCGTCGCTGGGTACCGGAATCCCGGCATCATCGGTCGTATAGTCGCTTCGATCGGACATGCTCCTCCTCCGCACCTACTTCTTGGGGATCAGAATTCCGGTCAGATCGGCATTGCGAATGGGCGTCTCCGCATTGGATTGCGCCCGGCACATCAAATCGATCGCGGTGATGGCCCCGTCGACGGTTTCCGGGGCCGGCGTCTCGGCCTGCGTATCGTTCTCCAGATACTTACGCACGGTGACCTGCTGCTTGTCGTGATCCTGTGCGATGAATTCATTGCAGGGCGTGTCGCCGCCCTTGTTGACGACTTCCTCGGCCTTGTCACAGGCGCCGAGCGCCAGCGTCGCCGCGATCAGCATCGCAGCCGCCGATATCGTCCCGCGGGAACACAGATGGCCAGCCATACTCGATCCTTTCACCGTGGGGTGAGCGGTCTTTTCGATCATTGCTGAAAGTTTGCTCTCGCGCCACGTCAGCCGTTGTCCGAAATCTGTACGGTTGGAGCGGTACCCCGGAATCGCCGGTCGAACCCGCGCCGCCGGCGCGGCGCCCGGCCACGTCCCTGCGAGCAGGAGGCTGCGTATGCGGTGTGTGGTGCTCGGTGCGACCGGATATATCGGCGGCCGGCTGGTCCCCGAACTGCTGGACGCGGGCCATACGGTGCGGATACTGGCCCGCAATCCCGGCAAACTCACCGAGGCGCCCTGGCGCGAGCGGGTCGAGATCGTCGCCGGGGACGTCACCGATCCCGAAGCGGTCGCGGCCGCACTCGCCGATACCGACGTTCTCTACTACCTGGTGCATTCACTGGCCCGGCACGACTTCGTCGATATCGACAGGCAGGCCGCGAGCACGGTCGCGGCGGCCGCGCGGGCGGCGGGCCTGTCCCGAATCGTGTACCTGGGCGGCATCAAACCCGAGGGCGAACGGCTCTCGCCGCATCTGTCCTCGCGCACCGAGGTGGGTGAGATCCTGCTCGCCTCGGGCGTGCCGACCGTCGAGTTCCGGGCGGCGGTGATCATCGGATCCGGTTCCGCCAGTTTCGAAATGCTGCGCTACCTCTCCGAACGACTGCCCGCCATGATCACGCCGCGCTGGGTGCGCAACCGCATCCAGCCGATCGCCATCCGCGATGTGCTGCACTACCTCACCCACGCCACCGCCCTGCCCGCCACCGTGAACCGGCCCTTCGATATCGGCGGCCCCGATGTGCTGACCTACCTCGACATGCTGCGCCGCTACGCCACGATCGCCGGATTGCCGCGGCGAGCCGTCGTCCCGGTGCCGATCCTGACCCCGTGGCTGTCGGCGCAGTGGGTCAACCTGGTGACCCCGGTGCCGCGCGCCATCGCGGTGCCCTTGGTGGAGTCGCTGATTCACGAGGTGGTCTGTCACGAGCACGACATCGCCGACTACATTCCCGATCCCGCGGGCGGGCTGACCGGCTTCGAACCCGCCGTGCGCCTGGCGCTGTCCCGAATCCGCAGCGCCGACGTCTCCACCCGCTGGTCCGATGCCGGCACCCCGGGCGCGCCGTCGGATCCGCTGCCGAGCGACCCGGAGTGGTCCGGCGGCTCGCTGTATCAGGATTTCCGCGAGCGCCATACCGACGCCGACCCCGAAACCGTCTGGCGGGTCATCGAATCCATCGGCGGCGAGCACGGCTGGTACTCGTTCCCGCTGGCCTGGTCGATCCGCGGCTGGATCGACAAGATCGCCGGCGGCGCCGGACTGCGCCGCGGCCGCCGCGACCCGCATCGGCTCCACACCGGCGAGGCGCTGGACTGGTGGCGGGTGGAGCACCTGGAACGGCCACGACTGCTGCGACTGCGGGCCGAGATGCGCGTGCCCGGCAACGCCTGGCTGGAGCTGTCTGCCACACCCGAACCGGGCGGCGGCACGCTCTACCGGCAGCGCGCGATCTTCGAACCGCACGGCCTGTCGGGCCATGCCTACTGGAAGGCGATCGCGCCGTTCCACAACGTCATCTTCGGCGGCATGCTGCGCAACATCACCGGCGCGGCGGAGGCGAATGCTTCGTCAGCCGAGCCGCACCGGATTTGAACAGTGGCTGTTTGGAGACGGGATCCCAGTCGGTGCGGGTGAGTTCGTTGGCCGCTCGGGTATGGGGGCGGCCGGGCGCATCCCAGTAGCCGTAATGGAACGGGACGAAGACGACGCCGGGGCGGATGCCCGAGAGTCGTGCCCGCGCCACCACGCTGCCGCGCCGGGTCGTGAGCCGCACGTGATCTCCCTGGGCGATCCCATGGGCGCGGGCGTCGGCCTCGGAGATCTCGACCCACACCTCCGGCGCCGCGGCCTGCAACTGCGGGGTGCGGCCGGTCTTGGTGCGGGTGTGGAAGTGATAGATGGTGCGGCCGGTGATCAAAGCCAGCGGATAATCCGGCGACGGCGATTCGGCCGGTTCCAGGTAGGGGGCCGCCTTCAGCATCGCGCGGCCGTCCGGATTCCGGGCGCGGTATTCGTCCGCACCGATCGGCTCGCCGGTGCACAGATCCTTGCCGAAGCTTTCGCAGGTATCGGGGTCCGCGAAGAATTCACCGTCCCGATACAGGCGCTCGGTCCCGATGGAATCCGCTGTGTCACAGGGCCATTGGATGCCCTGTTCGCGCAATGCGGCATAGCTCAGGCCGGTGTAGTCGCAGGGACGCCCGGCGCTGCATCGCTGCCAGGCCGCGAACGCGCCCGCCGCGTCGGTCCACGACGGCAGTGGGTCGCCGGAGCGATCACGCAGGTCCAGCCGGCGCGCGAAGTCCAGGAAGATCTCCAGATCCGGGCGGGCCGACCCCGGTGGGGAGACCGCGCGCTCGGACAGGTGCACGGTGCGATCGGCGTTGGTGAAGGTGCCCGTCTTCTCGCCCCACGCCGCGGCCGGCAGTACGACGTCGGCGAGTTCGGTTGTCTCGGTGGGGAAGATGTCCTGGACGACCAGAAACAGGTTGTCGCTAGCGAGGATTCGGCGGATGCGCGCCAGCTCCGGCAGCGACACCGCGGGATTGGTGGCCGAGACCCACAACATGCGCAGCTGCCCGGTCTCGGCCAGGCTGATCATCTTCATCGCGTCGGTGGGTGGAGCGTCATGGCCGAGGGTGTCCGGTTCGATGTTCCACAACCGGGCGAGTTCCTCGACGTGCGCACGATTGGCCCAGTTGCGGAATCCGGGCAGGTCCCCGTTCGCGCCGCATTCGCGGGTGTTCTGGGCGGTCGGCTGGCCGTTCATCTGCAACACGCCGCGGCCGGGCGCGCCGAGCATGCCGCGCAGCAGATGAATGTTGTTGACCTGTACCGCGGCGGCGGTCGCTTGATGGGCTTGATAGAACCCTTGCAGCACGGTCGAGACCAGATTTTCGGCGGTACCGAGCATCCGGGCGGCCCGGCGCAGCAGGGCGGCGTCGATACCGCAGACGGCCGCGGCCGACTCCGGGGTCCAATCCGCCACCGTCGCGGCGAGGTCCGCGAATCCGATCGTGTGGGCGTCGATATACCGGTGGTCGATCCAGTCGTGCTCGATCAACTCGTGCAGCAGCGCGTTCATCACGGCCATATTGGTGCCCGGCAGCGGCGCGAGATGAATGGTCGCGCGCTGGGCGACAGGGGTCGGGCGAGGATCCACGCACAGCAACTCGGGCGGCTGCGGGCCGTCGAGCCGGTCCAATATGCGTGACCACAGCACACTCTGGTTCTCGGCGGCATTGTGCCCGTACAACGCGATGACGTCGGCGTGATCGATATCGGTGTAGGTGCCGGGCTGGCCGTCGCAGCCGAAGGATTCCTTGAGGCTCTCGCCGGCCGTGGCGGTGCACAGCCTGGTGTTGCCGTCCAGATGATTGGTGCCGATGCCGCCGCGCGCGATGACGGCGAGCGTGTAGTACTCCTCCAGGAACAGCTGCCCGCTGGTGTAGAAGCCGATCGCGTCCGGCCCGGGTCCGTGCAGCAATTCCCTTGTGCGAGCGACGATTCGATTCATGGCGGTGTCCCAGTCCACCGGCGTCAACCGGCCGTCCACCCGCATCTGGGGTGTGTGCAACCGGTCGGGTGAGGCGGTGGCCTGCCATCCGAACAGGTCCTTGGGGTCGAGCCGGCCCCGGTTGACGCGGTCCCGGCCGCGCCCGCGCACGCCGACGATCCGGCCCGCGCGCACCGCGATATCGAACGCGTCGCCGTTGGAGTGCAGGACCGACGCGGACGGCACCCAGCGCTCCACCTCCTCGACCGCGATACCGTCCGCCAGTTGCAGGTCGACCCGGGCGGGCCATTGCGCACCGCGCGCGTACGGCGTTCGATCGCCCCACGGTTGCCGGAGGCGCCCCTCGGCGTCCGCTTCACCGCGCTCTGCCTTGCGCTGCCGCATTTCTCCTCCGTCCAGTGATCCACCGGCTCGGGAACGACCACCGCGGATCGCCCGCGGCGACGCGCAAACCCGCACCTCACCGCGGAGCTACCCCGGGCGCCGCACTTCAACCGGCAATCGGCGAGAAGCTCGCGCGGCACGGCGTTCTCGTTCCGGCTCCGTTTGCTCCCCGGCTGCACGGGTAGCTCGCATGCACAAGATCGGGATCGGACCGGACAATTCACAACGAAAGGGGCGACATGTCGGTGCTCGAATCGACCACCGTGATCCGTGTGGCATCGGTACCGGCGTCGCACGTGTACGTGCGGCATCTCGCGCCGGTGGACGGAACGGACGCGGTGCTGCGCCTGGACGATCCGGTGCCCGCGGACGGCCGCAAGGTGCCGGGCGGCTGGTGGCCGCCGGTCATGCTCGACCCCGCCTGGATTCGCGCGCATCACCACGAATTCGACCTGTTCCATATCCATTTCGGGTTCGACGCGGTGCCGCCGCACACCTTGCGCGAGATCGTGGAGCTGTTGCGCGAACACGGCAAACCCCTCGTCTACACCGTGCACGATCTGCGCAACCCGCACCAGCCGGATCCGGCCACCCACAATCGCCTGCTCGATACCCTGGTGCCGGCCGCCGACGCGTTGATCACCCTCACGCCCGGCGCTGCCCGGGCCATCGCCGAGCGGTGGGACCGCACGGCCCATGTCCTGGCCCACCCGCACGTGGTCGAACCCGATTTGATGCGGGCGCCCCGGCCTCGCGAGCAACGGTTCGTGGTGGGCGTGCACGTGAAAAGCCTGCGCGCGAACATGGATCCGCTGCCGGTGCTGGAGACGCTGTGCGAGGTGGTGCCCGCGCTGCCCGATGCCGAATTGCGCATCGACCTGCACGACGAACTGTTCGAACCCGGCAACCACTGGTACGACCCGCACACCGGTGACACGCTGACCGCGCTGGGCGACCGGCCCGGGGTCCGGGTTCGCGTGCACCCGTACTTCACCGATGACGAACTGTGGCAATACCTTTCGTCGCTGACCGTCTCGGTGCTGCCCTATCGCTTCGGCACCCACTCCGGCTGGCTGGAGGCCTGTCACGATCTGGGCACCGCCGTGGTCGCGCCCGACTGCGGCTTCTATCACCAGCAACGGCGTTGCGCCGTCTACCGATTCGACGAGCGGCGCTTCGACCCCGGTTCGCTGCGGCGGGCGATCCTCGACACCTACCGTTCGCGGGCACCGCGCGCGAAGTGGCCGGACCGCCGGGCCGAACGCGAGTCCATCGCGCTCGCGCACCGGCGCCTCTACGAGAGCCTGCTGCGGTGACCGGGCGGTCGCGCCGCGGGCTGCGCATCGCGGTGGTGGCCTCGAACCGGCATCCGATCGTGCAGCCGTTCGCGGGCGGGCTGGAGTCCCACGTCTGGCATCTGACACGGGCCCTGCATCGCGACGGGCACCGGGTCACCCTGTTCGCGGGCGCGGGCAGCGACCCGCAGCTGGGCACGGAATCGCCACCGGTGCAGACCATCCGGGTCAGCGAGGCCGCCGCCGGTGACGTCTCGATGCCCCCGCGGGCGTTCCTGGCCGACCATCACGCCTATCTCGAGCTGATGATGGAACTCGTCGCCGACGACGGCCGCCGCTTCGACGTGATCCACAATCACAGCCTGCACTATCTGCCGGTCGCGATGGCCCCGTCGCTGACCGTGCCGATGCTGACCACGCTGCACACGCCGCCGACGCCGTGGCTGGAATCGGCGGTCACCGTAACCGGCGGCGCCGGTTCACAATTCGTCGCGGTCAGCCGGCATACCGCCGATTCCTGGCGTCATCTGCTGCCGGCCGTGGACATCATCAGCAACGGCATCGACCTCACCGCGTGGCCGCTGGGTTCCGGTGGCGGCGACCTGATCTGGTTCGGGCGGATCGTGCCGGAGAAGGGCACGCATCTGGCGATCGAGGCCGCGCGACTGGCCGGGCGCCGCCTGCACCTGGCCGGACCGGTCGGTGACGCCCGCTATTTCCGGGACGCGGTCGCGCCGCGGTTGAGTTCGCAGGTGCGATACCACGGGCATCTGCGGTCCGGACCGCTTGCGGCACTGCTGGGTTCGTGCGCGGCGGCATTGGTGACGCCGGTGTGGGACGAACCGTACGGCTTGGTGGTGGCCGAGGCGCTGGCGTGCGGAACTCCGGTACTGGCGTTCGCACGCGGCGGCATCCCCGAGATCGTCGACGACAGCTGCGGGCGGCTGGTGGAGCCCGGCGACACCGCGGCGATGGCGAACGCGGTCGGCGCGGCGGCCCGCCTGCCGCGACAGCAGGTGCGCCGGCGCGCGGTCGAGGTCTGCGGGCACCGGCGCGCGACCGACGCCTACATTCGCCGCTATCTGGAGCTGGCGGATGCGGCGCGGGCGGCGCTCGCATGATCGGCTATTACATCCACCATCAGGGCCGCGGGCATCTGATGCGGGCCCGCGCGGTCTGCGCCCACCTCGACGTACCGGTCACCGCGCTGACCTCCCTACCCGATGCGACCGGACCGTTCCGGCGCGTGCTGCGGCTCCCGGCCGATGACGCGGCGGCGGACCCGCAGGACGCGACGGCCTCGGGCACGCTGCACTGGGTGCCGCGGCAGGATCCCGGTCTGCGCGCGCGAATGGCCGCCATCGCGGCGTGGATCGCCGCCGAGGAACCCGAGGCGGTGGTGGCCGACGTCTCCGTCGAAGTCGCCCTGCTGGCGCGCTTGCACGGCATCCCGGTGATCACCATGGTGCTGCCCGGCACCCGCACCGACCATCCCCACCGCATGCTGCACGAGCTGGCGGACGCGCTGATCGCGGCCTGGCCCCGCCAGCACTACCGACCGGAATGGCTACGGCGATACGAGCACAAAACACACTATGTCGGAGGAATCACCCGCTTCACCGGGCCGGGGATCCCGCGCCGCGCAGCGGACCGTAAGACGATCACGATCTTGTCGGGTGCGGGCGGCGATGCCTTCACCGATGCCGCGGTCCGGGACTGCGCGCACCGCTACCCCGACTATCGCTGGCACACAGCGGGTTCGGCGAACTGGATCGACGATCTGTGGCCGCGACTGTGCACGTCCCATCTCGTCGTCAGCCATGCGGGGCAGGGAGCCATCGCCGATATCGCCGCCGCGGCGCGGCCCGCGCTGGTGATCCCCGCGGCGCGCCCGTTCGGGGAACAGCAGGCGACCGCGCACACCCTCGAAACCGCCGGCCTGGCAACGGTTTCCAGGAGCTGGCCGGCGCTCGCCGAATGGCCCGAACTGTTCGAGCGGGCCGCGAATTTCGACGACCGACGGTGGCGGGAGTGGGAAACCGATGGCGCGGCCGAGCGGGCCGCCGCGGTCATCGACGGTGTCCGCCGCACCGCGCGGGCGGCGCGATGAAGACAGCGCTCATCACCATCGCCGCCCGGCGAATCCCCCACCTCCGCAAGCAGATAGAGGCAGTGACGCTGGGCACCCGCATGCCCGACGACTACATCGTGGTGGCGATGAACGACCCCGACGTCCTCGACGCGGTCCGCGACGGCCCCGCCCGCGGCGTACCGATGTCCGCCCCTGCCCCACTGCCGCTGGCCGCCGCCCGCAATCTCGGTGCGCGACAGGCGCTTCGGCGCGACGCCGAGCTATTGATCTTCCTGGACGTGGACTGTATGCCCGACCCGGGGGCCATCGAGCGCTACCACGAGGTGAGCGCCGGCGACCGGGAGACCGCCGCCCTGCTGTGCGGGCCCGTCACCTATCTGCCGCCGCCCCCGCCCACCGGATACGACGTCCGCGCCCTGCCCCACCACCGCAATCCGCACCCCGGCCGCCCCGCGCCCGCCGACGATCGGGTGCTCACCGGCGCCGATCACAACCTCTTCTGGTCGCTGTCGTTCGCCGTCGATTCCGGAACCTGGCGCAGGACGGGCGGATTCGACACCGGATATCGCGGCTACGGTGCCGAGGACACCGATTTCGCCTACCGCGCCGCGGCAGCCGGTGTCGGCATGCATTGGGTCGGCGGGGCGCATGCCTACCATCAGCACCACCCCGTCTCGGACCCGCCTGTCGAACACCTGCCCGACATCCTGGCCAACGCCCGGATCTTCTACCGCCGCTGGGGCGTCTGGCCGATGCGCGGCTGGCTGGACGAGTTCACCCGTCTCGGGCTGCTCGAATACGTCGGCGGCGCGAGCGGATGGACGCCGGTGCGGTGATGGCGGGCGCTCCGGTCAATGTCCCTGCCGCTCTTCGGTCTCGGGACCCTCCTGCGCCCGGCGGCGACGCCATTCGAGATAGATCACCGTCACGCCGGCCAGGAACAACACCACGCAGGCGATACCGGCGACCGTGGCCCATCCGGCGAAACCGTACCCGGCCGCGACCAAGGCCAGCGCCAGCGCGACGATGCCCAGACCGGCCAGCACCGCGCCCACCACATTGATGCCGTCCTCGATGCCTTCACCGGCATGGCGGCGCGGCCTGCGCCAGCGCCGCGGCTGCGGCTCACCCGGGAACCGGTTCATGGTTTCTCGACCAGTCATCATGCGAAATCTCCCTTCACGAGGACGCGCGAACTCGTCGTTACTCCTGCGTACCCGGGTTGGAGCGCCCCAACCGCGCCGCCTCGATCGCGTTCCGGTCCTGCGGATCGAGCTTGCGGGTATCGCGGGGCTCGGCGAAGGGGGTCACGTCCTCGGGCAGCCCTTCCGCGATGGCCTTGCCGTGGTCGAGTTCGGCATTGATCTCCGCGCCCAGCAGCAGCGCGATATTGCTCAGCCACAGCCACACCAGGAAGATGACCACGCCCGCGAGCGATCCGTAGGTCTTGTCGTAGGAGGAGAAGTTGGCGACGTAGAGCGCGAACCCGCCGGAGATGATCAGCCAGATGAGGACGGCCACGACTCCGCCGGGGCTGACCCATTTCACCCCGCCCTGTTTGGCGTTCGGGCTGGCCCAGAACAGGATCGCCAGCAGCACCGTCACCAGCACGAAAAGCACCGGCCACTTGGCGATGCTCCACACCAGCACCGCGGTATCGCCCAGGTTCAGGAAGTCGCCGAGCTGCCGGGCGACCGGCCCGCTCACCACCACGATGATGGCGCTGAGCACCAGCAGGATCACCGCGACGATGGTGACTCCGAGCCGGATCGGCGCGGTCTTCCAGATCGGCCGGCCCTCACCGATCCCGTAGACCACATTGGAGGCGCGCATGAAGGCCGCCACGTATCCGGACGCCGACCACAGTGCGATCGCCAGGCCCAGAATCGCCCCGAGGCCCGCCCCGCTCCGGCTGGACTGGGCCTGGGTGATGAGGTTGTGCACGAACTCGGCGCTGGAGCCGGGCGCGATCTGCTGCACCTGGTTCATCACTTCGCCGGTGGCGTCGGGTCCGAGCAGGCCCAGCAGCGAGACCATCACGATCAGGCCGGGCACGATCGACAGCACCCCGTAGTAGGTGAGGGCCGCGGCCAGGTCGGTCAGGTTGTCGCGCTTGAATTCCCGGGCCGCGCGCCGGACCACCGCGATCAGCGAGGGTTTCGACAATTCGGCGGGGCTGTCGGGATTGTCCGGATCCAGGTCGGGTCGGGCTCCGGTCGCGGTCGGGCTCGGGTGGTCTGTGGCCTTCACGGTTTACCTCACTCGGATACTCGTTCATTCGTGCGCACAACGGGATTCACGCTCGGTCCCGTGGTGCCCCGGCCCGCTACGGGTAAACCGCCGACCGGACCGGGTGGGAGCGGCCCGCGACCGTGCCGGTCACCAGGGCGCCCATTTCCCCAGCGGCCCAGCCGGATTCAGGTCCGGCACCTCCGCGAGGCGGGGAATGCGAGCGACCGGGTGACCGGCGGCACGGGCGAACTCGGCGAAGCGGATCGCGTCCAGCACGGCCGCGCCGCCCGGGTCGTTGTTGAAGTACACGAAGACATCTCGGTCGTGGCCCCACGCTGCGCCGATCCGCGTCACCCACTCCGCCAGCACCTCGTCGCGATAGCTCGGCGACGGCTCGCCGGTGCCCTCGTGGAATCGCAGGTAACCCCAGTCCGCGGTGCGCCACAGCGGCGCGACGGGCTGATCCAGCCGGTCGGCCCAGCACAGCGCCGCATTGTGCGCCGCGAGCACCTCGCGAACCTGCGGGCTCCACCAGGATTCGTGTCGCGGCTCGACCACCACGCGAATATCCGCCGGCACCAGCCGCAGTACCGCGCGCAGGCGGTCGGGCTCGGCGGGCAGGTTGGGCGGCAACTGGAGTAGCAGTGGGCCCAGCTTGCCGCCGAGCCCGCGCGCGGCCTCGAGCGAGCGTTCCAGCGGGATCTCCGGATCCGACAGCCGCCGATAGTGCGTGAGCACGCGGCTGCCCTTCACCGCCATCACGAAATCGTCCGGCGTGCGCTCCCGCCAGCCCTCGAAAGTGCTGCGCAGCACCGGGCGGTAGAACGCGGCATTCAACTCCACCGTCGAGAAGGACCGGGCGTAATGCTCCAGCCATCGCCGCTGGGCGACGCCCTTCGGGTAGAAGACCCCACGCCAATCGGCGTACTGCCATCCGGAGGTGCCGATCAGCAGCGTCATCGCCCGATGCTTCCAGCCGGCCCGCGACCGTTCATTTGCCGGGCCAGGTCCCGGTCAGCCGCTGATATCCCGACGCACCCGCGCGGTCGATGGAGGCTTTCACCAGACCGAAGATCGCGCCTTGCAGGGCCGCCGCCACCAGCACCTCACGCCAGCTGTAGTCGCGCGCCGTCGCGCTCGGCGCTTCGTCCTCGCCGCTCACGCGCCGCCACACCTGGGTGAATACGATATTGGCCGCGACGCCGCCCAGGACGCCGACGAGCATGCCGACAGGTTTGTAGAGCGCGTTCATGCCTTCCTCCGTCGCAGTGCCCACCAGGTCAGACCGATCGCGGAAACGGTTGCGACCGTGACGGTTACGCGATGCCGGCGCGCCGCGTCGACGGCCTGCCCGCCTCGATCGCGCACCGGCGCGGGAGTCTTGGCGGCGACCTGATCGGCGAGATGCGCGGCCCGCGCGCGCACTTGGCTCGTCATCTCGCGTGCGGTGTCCGCGGTTTCGTGCACCTTGTCCTCGGCACGGGCGCGGACATCGAATTTGTCGGCCAGTTCCGTGACCGTCCGGCCCAGCTCCTGCCTGGCCTGATCGCGGTCGTGCCGGACGTTTTCGGCGTCGCCGGATGCGGTGTCGTTCATCGCCGGACCCCCGCCTCGACCGTTTCGATGTCCTGGCGGACACCCTGGATCGCCTCGTTCGGCACCGGCGGCGCCGCCGAGCCCATGGTCTTCTTGCCGATCAATGCCGAGACCGCGCCGAGCACGAGTAGCACCGCCGCCACGATCAGCGCCGCCGCCCAGCCGGGCACCACCAGGTCCAGGGCCAGGATCGCCGAGATCATCAGTGCGACACCGCCGTAGAGGGTCAGTACGCCGCCCGCGCCCGCGATGCCCGCGCCTTTGGCGATGCCCTTGCTCTTGTCCTGCATCTCGAATTTGGCCAGCCGTATTTCATCGCGAACCAGGCGGGACACCTGGGCGGTGGCGTCGTCGATCAGTTCGGCCACGGAGCGCTTGTCCGGCCGCACGGGTACCGCAGTGGCCTCCGTGGAATTTTCTGCTGTGTGGATCATTGCCTCTCACCTCATGTTCGATGGCGGATACCCTGCTGCGCTCTCCATCGCATACCCCGGTCATCGGCCACGAATCGTCGCAAATGGTCCGGCGGCGGTTGCTGCACCGGCGACCCGGGCGCGGGATGTGCCGTGTAGCCGGCTGAACCCCGGGTACACGGCGCACACACGGACAGAACGATCACATCGGAGGTTTTGCCATGACAGGGCTCACTCGTTTCAGCGCATGTGTAGCAATCGCGGGAGCGGCGGCGATCGCCGGCGCGGGACAGGCCACGGCGGCGCCGGCCGCGGTGACGATCAACGGCAGCATGCAGGTGATGGGCATGAATATCCTGCATGTCGATGCGCGAGGGTCCGGTGACGGGCCGGCCACCGGAACCTATACCGCGACCGGGCAACTCGGGGGCATGAACCTGCCGGTGCAGGTCACCGGTCCGGTCACCTGTCTGCGGGTGCAGGGCGACACGGTGTCGCTGGTGTATCCGATCACGACGGCCAAACCGGTGATGATCTTCGCTCCGGACGCGATGGCCATCCAGATCACCGTCACCAAGGGCCGGGACGGCGCACCGAACATGATCGGCTACGGCATTCCGATGCCGACGAGTTCGTTCACCGACTGCATGCCGGGCGCCACCCCGATGGTGTTCGACGGAACCATCGATATCAGCTGATAGCCGATCGCGGAGCGCGACGCCGCTTCAGCGCGCCTTACGGACCAGCGGCACTCGCAGGCGGCGGCGGGTGCCGCGCGGCGGTTGCGGAGCGCGGCGCGGGCGGCCGTAGCGCAGCACCTCCATCAACCGATCCTCGGCGGCGCGATACTGCCGCAGGTCGACCCGCAGCCGCCAGACGACCTCGGGATCACCGGCTTCGAGGACGGTCGCGCGCACCGGCAGCACATACCCCGCGATGCGCGCGTCGGAGAGCGCGAAAAGCACGCGGTAGACCTGAGATTCGTCCAGGTCCGCCAGCACCGCCCAGGCGCGGGCGTCCAGCCCGTTGCTCAAGCCGCGCGCCGGAATCCAATGCGGCGCGACGCGGTGGCTCGACCACGGATCGGGAATCTCCTGTGTCACTTCGAACTGGTGTTTCACAGCCCAATACATCCCATCCGGTGCGACTGAAACGCTCGAATTCCCACTATATGTCGCCGCCCGCGGGTCCATCCGCTCAAACCAGGGCGCGCACGTCCCACACCCACACACCGTCCACCGGCTGCCCGGGCACGCCCAGCAGGTCGTCCACGGTGCGGCGCAGCAGCTCACTGTTGACCGTGGGCGGCAGCACCAGCACATCGGCCCGCCAGTAACGCAGGTCGGCGCGGGCCTGATCGCGACGCGTCCCGTCGATCTCCGGGGCCGTGCCGAAGGTCCGGACCAGGGCGAGCAGGTTTCCGGTGGGCCGGTCGACGGGACCGTAGCGGGCCGTCTTGTCGGTGCCGGTGGGCCCGACGAAGTAGCCGCCCACCAGCGGGAAGCCGAAGTCGGCGTCGAGCTGCCACCGCAGCGCGTCCGCCTCCACCGCGGTGGACGGCGGCACGATCACCACGGAGCCTTCCGAAACGTACTGCCGCACAGTGCCGTCGGCGAAGAAGGCGGGCGTCGGGGTGCGCTCCACCACCGGCAGCCCGGTCGGTGCGATGGGCAGCAGCGCGCAGGCCAGGGCCGCGAACCAGGCGACCGGCTGCCACTTGGCGGTGGAGCCGCGCCAATGGTCGATCGCCCGCTGGGCGCCCAGGGTCAGGACGATCGCGATGGCCGGGATCGCCACCATGCTGAACCGCGTTTCGATGATGCCGTTCAGGGGATGAATCCAGGCGAATGCCAGCCACGGCATCGGCACCATGGTGATATTGCCGCCGGCGGAGAGCACGATGCCCAGCGACAGCGCCGCGAACGCCATCCCCGTGATCAGGGCGGCCCGCACGATGCGCTCGCGCCACAGCAGGAACACCGTCGCGGCGATGAGCAGCAGCAGCGGCCAGCCGAAGTAGGAGTTGTTCTCGGTCGGATTGATGCTCACGTCCGGGCCGAACGACAGCCCGCTGCCGGCCGATTGCGGCGCGAACTGGAACGGCGCCAGCAGGTCGTTGCCCACCCGGCCGATACCGCCGAATTCATACGACTGCGGGCCGAGGAACTGGTACCACAGCGGAATCGCGGTGAGCGCCAGCGTGATCACCGCCGCGAGCAGCACCGGCCGCGCGACGGCGCGCACGGTGCGCCGGATAGCGTCCCGGGAGCGCAGGTAGGCCAGGGCGAAGACCGCGAACGCCAGGGCGAAGATCAGCAGCGGCTCCTCGCCCAGCATGAGCTGCATGGCGACCAGCAGGCCCAGCACGATGGCATCGCGCCGCTGCGCCGCCGGGTCCGGCTGCGCGTCGCCCTCCGCCCGCCGTGCGATCTTGATGACCCGCATGGCGATGAACGGAAGCAGCCCCAGCACAATGAAATTCGGGTGGCCGTTGGCATGGGAGATCATGGCCGGTGCGAAACCGCAGAACAAACCACCGAGCGCCGCAGCGATTCTGGACTCCACCAGCTCGCGCGAGAACACCAGGTACCAGGCGAACGCGGTCCCGGACAAGCCCAGGGTCAGCGCGATGAGAAAGGTGACGCTCGGCCCGAACAGCAGGGTGACGGGCGTAAGCGGTACGCCGACACCGTACATCAGGGTATTGGCGATCAGGTTCACCCCGTCGGGATAGTTCTGCAACGACGTGCTGAACAGACTCTCCAAGTGGGTGACCTTGTGCGCCGTGATCGCGAAGTACCACTCGTACAACGTCTGATCCTGATCGCTGTCGATCAGATAACCGCTCCGCGGATGACGCCACAGCCCCGCGAGTACGAACACCGCGAGCGACAGATAGCCACCGGCAACGATGAGATCGGCACGCGCCGAACGCATTCGCCCCGCCGGCCGCCCCCGAATACGCCCGGCCCGCACCGTTTCCGGCGCGACTCCCGCTTCGACTCCTGTCGCCGATCGGTCCGCTTCGGTCCGATCGGCCGCCCACCCCAGTGCCACGCGAAAATCCCTCTACCCTTCACAACCACGATCAGCCGCTCACGATACCCGGGCGCGAGACCGCGATCACAGCTGAGGCGCCGCCGCTCCCAGCCAGGGTTCGCCGCGCAACGGCCGGTCGTCCAGGGCGCGGCGCTCGTTGTCCCGCACCCGCGGCTCGTAGTGGGCGAAGAAGACCTTGCCGACGAGATCGCGGCGGCTGCGGACGCCGGTCTTGTCGAAGATGCTCTTCAGGTGTTGCTGCACGGTGTGCGCGGAAAGCACCAGCTCCGTGGCGATTTGGGAGGTCGAGGCGCCCTGGAGGACGAGCCGGGTGAGGTCCTTCTCGCGTTCGGTCAAGCCGTAGGCGGACATCAGCAGCGGGTAGAGGCGGCCGGGGTGGGCGGGCTCGATGATGACCGCGACGCGCCGGGCGCCGGTCGAGTTCAGGCACGCGCCGTGCAGCACGATCCAAGTGCCGGTGCGTGACAGCACCCGCACCACGCTGACCTCCCCGCGATCCGGATGGTCGGCCGCGCGCAAGGTACGTCCGGCCAGGGCGAGCACCGCGGACGGCAGCCGCCCCGAATCCTGGTCGCCGTCAGGCAGTTCCGCGAGCCGGCGCTCGACGCCGGGCGTAGCCGATTCCACCCTGCCGTCGCCGTCGAGGATGAGCAGACCGGGCGAATCGGCGAAGTCGGGCTGCCGCGCCTGGCCCAGCAGCAGCGCGGCGCGGGCCCCCTCGGCGAGCGTGGGCGCCACCGATCGCACGAAGCTCTGCTCGGCCGTGCTGAACAGGGGGCGGTCGGGTTCACGGTAGAGCGCGAGCGCACCCCACACCTCGCCGGAGCGGGTGCGCAGGCGGGTGACGAGTTCCTGGTCGCCGCCCATCGTCATATTGCGATGCCAGCGCGGGCTGCTGGACGGATTACCGTGGGTCGCCTCGTGCAGGGTGGAGATCCCCGATGCCGAACGGGCCACGTCCGCAAGCTGATTGACGTCCTCGTCGTAGTACTCGCTGACCAGCCAATCGCCCGGGAACTCGTCCAGCCCGCGATGGAAATGACTGGTCATCAGCAGCGAGGCCGGGTCCAGGGTGTAGAAGCACGGCGTCCAGTAGTGCGGGACGACCTCCGCGAGCACCTCGGCCGACGCCTCCCACAGCGCCACCAGATCATGCGGCTCGGCGCACAACCGAGTGATCTTGTCCGCGGCGCGCTGCCAGGTATCCGCGCTCATGACCCCACCGTACGACCCGTGCCGCCCCGCGGAAATGCCACTTTTCTGGTATTACGCGCAGGTCCACGGATTCCTAGCGTGATCGATATCAGAACCTAGGAGTCCGCGATGACGACAACGACCACCAGGGTCCGGCTGGCCCCGCCTCCCCCGGCCCTCATGCGCATGATCAACCCGCTGGTTCGCCGGATCCTCACCGATCCGCGCCTCGGCCGGCGCATCCACCTGCAAGCGCTGCTGGAATTCACCGGCAGGCGCAGCGGGAGACCCCTGCGAATACCGATCTGCCTGCACACGATCGACGGCGTGCCGACGGTATTCACCGAGCGTCCCTGGCGACTCAACTTCACCGACCCGATACCGGTCACCGTCACCCAGCAGGGCCGGATCCGGCACGGCCGGGCCGTGCTGGTGCACGCCGCCCCGGACCAGCTGGGCGCGGCGCTGCGGCAAGCCTTCGACCACGGCGCGACACCTTTCGAGCTGGGGTTGAAGGTCGCTCGCGGCTACGACCCGACCGCGGCGGACCTGTCCGCCATCGCACGCGACATGATCCGCATCGACTTCGACGAACGGTAGCTTCCCGCGCACGATTTGCCCCGTTCGGGCCAAACGGCCCGGAGAACGGCCCTTCGGCCCTGTCCGGCACCCGGCCACCAGGAGTTTGCTGAGCGAATACACCCGCACGAACGAAAGTCCCCGCCATGGCGATACTGCTGACGATCCTGACCATCTGGATGGTGTGTTCGGTGCCGATCGCCCTATTACTGGCTCGGATGTTCCGCACCTCGCGGCGCGCGGGGATCGGCGCTCAGGGGCGGAAAACGGCTCGGACGCAGCCTTCTTCCTTGTTCTTGAAGACGTCGTAACCGTGCACCGCGTCCTCGAGCGGCAGGTCGTGGGTGATCAGGTACGACGGGTCGAGGTCGCCCTGCTGGATGTAGTCGAACATCCGTGACATGTGCCGCTGGCCCTGCTGCTGGGAGGTGCGGATGGTGAGGCTCTTGTTGGTGACCAGGCCCATCGGGAATTTGTCGGTCAGGCCGTAGATGCCGAGGACCGAGACGACGCCGCCCTTCCGGCAGGCGTGAATCGCCTGGCGTAGCGAGGTCGCGCGGTCGGTCTCGAGGCGCAGCAGTTGCTTGACGCGGTCGTAGATCTGCTGGACGCCGGTGCCGTGCCCCTCCATGCCGACGGCGTCGATGCAGGCGTCGGGGCCGCGGCCGCCGGTGGTCTCACGCAGCACTTCCTCGACGCTGTCGACGGCGCTGTAGTCGATGGTCTCCGCGCCGAAGTGCTTGCGCGCCAGCTCGAGTCGTTCCGGAATGCGGTCGATGACGATGGTGCGTCCGGCGCCGAGCAGGTGGGCGCTCTGCGCGGCCATCAGGCCGACGCCGCCGCTGCCCCACACCGCGACCGTGTCGCCGGGGGAGATATCGCAGAACTCCGCGCCCATCAGGCCGGTCGGGACCGCGTCGGAAAGGAACACCGCTTGCGTATCGGTCACGCCGTCGGGAACGGGGAAACAGTTGACGTCGCCGAACGGCACCCGGATGTACTGCGCGTGCGAGCCCGCATAGCCGCCGAAGGGGTGCGTATATCCGTAGATGCCTCCCGTGGGTTCCCCCAGCATCGGTTGCTGCGCGGCGGCATTCGGGTTGGTCGTATCGCAGAGCGACCACATGTCGTGCGCGCAGTACCAGCAGGACGCGCAGCCGATGAACGACGGCACCACCACCCGCTCGCCCACCCGTCGGGCGGTGACCTCGGAGCCGGTCTCCACGATCTCACCCATGAATTCGTGGCCGATCACATCGCCCGCGCGCATGCCCGGCAGGTAGCCGTCGATGAAGTGCAGATCCGAACCGCAGGTGGTGCTCAGGCCGACGGCCACGATCACATCGTGCGGGTTGATCAGCGCGGGATCGTCGACGGTCTCCACCGCGAGGTCGTTGACACCGTTCCAGCAGAGCGCGCGCATCTTATTCTCCTTTGCCGTGTGCGCCGGTCCGCGCACTCGCGAGGGGTTCGAGCGTGGGCAGCTCACCGGTTTGCAGCAGGGCGCGCGCCCGGTAGAGCGCCGCGTAAGCGGCTGCGCCGGTGAGGAATTCGGGCAGGGCGGTGCTCGCCCGCAAGGTCACCTCGGTGCCGAGGTCGGCCGGGGCGTCGCGGAACACCAGCTCGATTCGCGGCGCGTCGGAGTCGCCGGCGTAGCGCAGCCCGTCCTCGGTTTCGGTGAGGGTGGTCTGCCAGGTGACCGGTTCGCTCTCCGCTGGGCGCACCGTCCACTCGTACCGGCCGGGTGCGCTCATCCGAACGACGCCCAGCCCGTCGAGTACCGCCGACAGTCGCTCGGGATCCCGCCAGAACCGCTCGACCTCGGCGCGCGGTGCGCCGATGGTCAGCGTGCGCGCGGCCGCCGCGCCGGAGCCGGACCCGGCCACCTTCGCCACCAGGCCGCCCACCTGCCCTTTGGCCTTGTCCGCATACCGCGCGAGCACATTCGATCCGGTCATCGGTCCACCCTTCGATTCGGAGTCTGTTCCTCGACTACCCGGTCGGCCGGCTCAGAAGCAGACCCGAGTCCCAGGCGCGTTCGATCGCCTCCGCCACATCGATATGCCGCAGGCCCAGCACCTCCGGCCCCTCCAGCACCGTGTTGACGTAGCGCGCGACATGCGACTCGATGAGCGCTTCGACAGGCACCGCGTATCGGATGACCTTCGCCAGCGCGTCGCGCGCGTACAGCCGGGTCGTGATCTGCTCGCCCCGTACGGGTGCGATCTCCACCGAGAGCGCGCACGGCAGCCGGGGAATCAACCGGATCTCGGTCGATACGCTGACGATCGCCGAGTATCGGGCGACCATCCCCAGCAGCTGCACCCGCAGCCCCAGCAGAATGGGCGCCCGCACCGCCATCACCCGGTAGTCGTCGGCGGCCGGAATCACCCGGACCTCCCGCGCCCGCCCGACCGCGGCCGCCGAAACCAGCCCGCCGGGAGCCAGCGGCAGCGGACCGACCTCGATGGTGTCCCCGATGACCGCCGCGATCAGCGTCGCGATCCGTCCCGGGTCCGCGGCGGCCCGTAAAAGTCTGTCCGCGAATTCGATTCCCGACAGATCGAGCGAATCCTCCATGAACGCCTCCATTTTGGTCCCGCATACCCCGGTCCGCCGGCATTATCCGCACCCCCGAAACCGAGATCGACCACCACGCATCCCGCACCGGTCACACCAGCTGCCGATCGTTTGCCGACCAGGTTTAGCCCCCTGATCCGCGGGTAGCTCGCCTAGACCACGCTGGCATCCCCCGCACAGCGGCCCGACCGCGATCGGAACCCGATGACCGAAGTCAGAGCAGAGATCCCCCGATCTCCGGAAGAGGTCTTCGCCGTCCTGGCCGACGGCTGGTCCTACGCCCACTGGGTAGTAGGCGCCAGCCACATGCGCGCCGTGGACGCCGACTGGCCCCGAGTCGGATCCAAAATCCACCACAGCGTCGGCCTCTGGCCATTGACCGTCGAAGACTCCACCGTCGTCCTAGCCTGCGACCCCCCGCACAAACTCGAACTACACGCCCGCCTCTGGCCGTTCGGTCAAGCCTGGATCGGCCTGGAACTCACCCCCACCACCGCGCACACCACCGAAGTCCGCATGGTCGAAACCGTCGACCAAGGCCCGGCCCGCCTACTCCCCGGCCTCCTCGAAACCGCAATGCTGAAGCCCCGCAACAAGGAATCCCTCTCCCGCCTCTCCGACCTCGTCACCGCCGGCTACCAGCAGCGGTGACCCGGCGAGATCGAGGCTGCTCCACGCGTTTTCCGGCGACCGCCTTCGCGCGCTGTGTTGCGGACTCGTGTTCCATGCGGCATCTTGCGGTTCGTGACTATTCCGCTGCACGACGCGCAGGGTGCCGAGATCGTTTATCTCCGAGTGGGTTTGGGCTGGGATCCGGCGCGCCGCCGGCGCTGGGGCAGACAATCGGAGATCGATCTGAATGTCGCGGCGATGATCTACACCGCCGCCGGTCTCACCGATGTCGTCTATCACGAGCAGATGCTCGCGGCGGACCGATCGGTTCAGCTGCACGGTGACAATCTCACCGGCGAAGGGCCCGGCGACGACGAGATCATCACCGTCGACCTTTCCCGCGTCGATTCCGCGGTCACGGCAATGCTTTTCATCGTCACCTGCTACACCGGACAGGATTTGTCCGTAGTGGAGAACGCCTTCTGCCGGATCGTGGACACCGCGTCCACCACCGAACTGGCGCGCTACGACATCTCTTCCGTCGCGGGCACCGGCTTCATCATGGGTGGACTGTTCCGCGCCACGGGAACCTGGGAGTTCCGTGGGATCAACGAGGGCATCTCGGCCCGGCACCCGGTAGAAGCCGCAACCCAGCTGGGTCGTTTCCTCTGACCCTGCGGCCTGCGAAATCGATACCGTAACGCCAAGATCCGGTGGCCGACTACCCGCACCTGTCCTCGCCGTTGAGGTCCTCCGTCGCCGTTGACGGTGTACGTGGCGTCGCGCCGGTTCTCGGTATTCTCCAAGCCCGAACAAGCCGTACGGTCGAACATTCCTCGGATACCCGGCAAACGGGACTTCAAGCGCCGCGCCGGTCAGCAGCCTGCTCACGGCGTGCCGAGTTTGCGGTGTGATCGCCCGGCGCGGGGGTATAGCGCCGGAAAGATCTCACGGAGGAGTGCTCATGCGAGTCGTCGTGGTCGGCGCCACCGGCAATATCGGAACCGCGGTGGTGCGGGCGCTCGCCGCGGACCCGGCGGTCACATCCATACTGGGCCTCGCGCGCCGGCCGCCCGCGCTCCGCGTCGACAAGGTCGACTGGGCGGCGGCCGACATCCGGTCCGACGAGCTGGAACTGCCGTTCCGCGGGGCGGACGCCGTCGTCGATCTGGCCTGGTCGATCCAGCCGATGCGCCGGCCCCTGGAAACGTGGCGGACGAATATCACCGGAACCAAGCGCCTCTTGAAAGCCGTTGCCACAGCGCAGATTCCGGCCTTGATCTACGCATCGTCAGCCGGAGCCTATTCGCCGCGCCGCGATACGCGACCGGTGCCGGAGACCTGGCCCACCGACGGCTGGCCCGAAGCCGGGTACACCCGCGAGAAGGCGTACATCGAGCGCGTATTGGACCAATTCGCGCCCGCCAACCCGCAGTGCCGGGTGGTGCGCCTCCGTCCGCCGTTCGTCTTCCAGCGCGGCGCCGCCACCGAACAACGACGCATGTTCGCCGGCCCGCTGCTGCCGAACCGGCTGGTGCGCCCCCGCCTGATCCCGTTCGTTCCGGCCACCCCGAAACTCCGGCTGCAAGCGGTCCACGCCGACGACGTGGCCGAGGCGTGCCGGCTCGCCATCCTGCGCGATGTCTCGGGCCCGTTCAATATCGCGGCCGACCCGGTCCTCGACGCCCACCTGCTGGCGGAACTCTTCGACGCCCGCCCCCTGCGCGTCCCACCCCGGCTGCTGCGGTCGGCCGCCGCGGTGGCCTGGCATCTGCATCTGACCCCCGTCCCACCCCAACTGCTCGACGCCTTCCTGCGGCTACCGGTGATGGATACCACCCGCGCCCGCGACGAGCTGGGCTGGAATCCGCGTTTCAGCTCACTGGACGCCGTACGCGAGGTGATCGACGGCGTCCGCACGGCCGCCGATATCGACACCCCCGCACTGGCGCGCAGCGCGAGCGGCCACCTGCGAATCCGCGAATTCGCCTCCGGCATAGGCGGCTTCGACCCCGCGGATCACGAAACCGCCCCGCGAGCCGACTAGTCGGCCGCGGATTCGGCTGGAATTCCGGCGTCCTGGATACGCTCGATGAACCGCGTCAGCGTCTTGGCCAGGCGGGGGTTGCCGGTGGCGAGCAGGTCCAGGCCGCTTTCTTCGATGGCGGCGCTCATCACCTGATGGCTCAGCCGGCCGCGGCGGGTGGGAAAGACCAGTACCCGGCGGCGATCGGCCTCGTCGACCCGGCGATGAACCAGGTTGTCGGAGATCATCGCATCGACCAGACGGGTCAGGTTGGCCCCGGTGAGCAGGGTGGCCTCGGCGAGTTCGGACATGGAGCGGCCTTCGCTGGAGACGACGGCGGTCAGCACGTGCCAGCGGCCGACCGAATTCTCCCCGATACAGCCCGCGATGGCGCGATCCAATTCCTGCGAGGTCCGGCGTATCAGTCGCGCCAGCTCCGCCAGCGCGGCGGCAGCGGTGCTATCGTCCACGTCAGCACTATATACAAGGCCGGATGGTAAAGATTCAAATGGAAATACGTGGTGGAGATTTCCATGCGCCCCTTGAATTCTCGTGACGGCCGGGCGACGGTCGATATCGCTCTGGTCATTCCGCTGAGCGGTTCCGCGGGCATGTTCGGGCCGTCCTCCGAGGCGTGCGCCACCCTGGCCGCCGAGGAGATCAATGCCATGGGCGGCATCCTGGATCGCCCGGTGCGCCTGCATCCCGTCGATTCCGGTGCGCCGCTGCCGCGTTTGGCCGCGCAGATCGGGCGGATGGTGGATCGCGGCGAGATCGACGGCGTGGTGGGCTGGCATCTGTCGAACGCGCGCAAGGTCATCACGCCGCAGACCGCGGGCCGGGTGCCGTACGTGTACACCACTTTCTACGAGGGCGGCGAGAACGCCGACGGCGTCTACATGGTCGGCGAGACGCCCGATCAGCAATTGTTCCCGGCGCTGCGCTGGCTGCGCGCGGAGTCCGGGCTGCGGCGCTGGTGCGTGGTCGGCAACGATTATGTCTGGCCGCGCGAGACAGCGCGTGCGACAAGGGAATTCACCGCCGGTACCGATATCTCCATCGTCGGGGAGACCTATGTGCCGCTGGGCGGCCGCGATTTCCGCCGGGCGCTCGACCTCATCCGCGACTCCCCCGCGCAGGGCGTGCTGCTGTTCATGGTCGGCGCGGATTGCGCGGCATTCAATCGCACCTTCGCCCGTGCCGGGCTGGACGAGAGCCGGCTGAGGCTGTCGATGATGATCGGTGAGGACGTGCTGTACGCGGGCGGCGCGGGCAGCACCCGCGGGTTGTACACCGCCTCGGGCTATTTCGAGAGCGTGATCAGCCCGGAGGGCATGGACTTCGGCAGCCGCTACACCCGCCGTTTCGGCACCTTCGCACCGGCGCTGAACAATATCGGCGAATCCTGCTACGAGGGCATGCTGCTGTTCGCCGCCCTCGCCGAGACCGCCCGCAGCCTGGATCCGCAGCTGATCGAAAGGCATGCGGCACAGGTCGGTTACGCCGGGCCGCGCGGTGAGGTGCGGGTGCGCGGCGCGCACACCACCCAGCCGGTCTTCCTCGCCGACGCCGATGCCCTGCGGTTCAGCGTGCTCGCCGAACTGCACGGCTGACCCGGCAACTCGCGTAATACGAATTTCATCAGGAGGTTTCGCCGCGGAGACACCCGTGCCTTTGTATCGTCTCCATACGGAATATATCCGTATGAAAATAAATGAGGTGAGAGCGTGCCCCTCTACGAGTTCCGCTGCCGCGACTGCGGCAGCTTCGATCGCAGCTTCAGCATGGCCGCGGTGCCGGACCTGACGGAGTGCCCCGGCTGCGCGGCCGCGAGCCGCCGGCAGGTGGGCGGCGGCGCGTTCGTACGGCCGGGCTCGGCCGCCGCACGGCTCATCGAGGCCACCCGCCGGACCGCGAGCGAACCCGCCGTGGTGGGTGCGCCGAAGGGCCGCGTGAGCGCCCCGGTCACCCGGAATCCGTTGCACCGCAAGCTTCCCCGCCCCTGATATCGAAGGAGGGCACTCATGCCCGAGTTGTTGTTCCCGCTCGATTCCCGCAAGAAGTTCACCGAGCAGCAGTTCGTCGGACACAATCGCTGGCATCCGGATATCCCGGCACCGGTGACGGTCAAGCCCGGCGACGAGTTCCGGGTGCACGTGCGCGAATGGTTCGACGGCGCCATCCACAACGACGACTCCGCCGAGGATGTGCTCAACGCGCCGCTGAGCACGGTGCACTGCCTCTCCGGCCCGTTCGCGGTGGAGGGCGCGCGCCCCGGCGATCTGCTGATCGTCGACATCCTGGACATCGGCCCCATCCCGCAGGAGGATTCGGGTCCGCTCGCCGGTCAGGGCTGGGGGTACACCGGCATCTTCCCGACCGACAACGGCGGCGGCTTCCTCACCGAGCACTTCCCCGACGCCTACAAGGCCATCTGGGATTTCAGCGGCCACACCGCCACTTCCAGGCATGTGCCCCGGGTGAAGTTCACCGGCATCATGCATCCGGGGCTGATGGGCACCGCGCCGTCGGCGACCCTGCTGTCGAAATGGAATGCTCGCGAGGGCGCGCTCATCGCCACCGATCCGCTGCGGGTGCCGCCGCTGGCACTGCCGCCGGAGCCGCGGGACGCCATTCTCGGCGCGCTCACCGGCAGCGAGTTCGACCGTGCCGCAGCCGAAGCCGCACGTACCGCGCCCCCACGCGAGAACGGCGGCAATCAGGACATCAAGAACCTGACCCGCGGCAGCCGCGTCTTCTACCCGGTCTTCGTGGACGGGGCCAAACTCTCCGTCGGCGACCTGCACTTCTCCCAGGGCGACGGTGAGATCACCTTCTGCGGCGCGATCGAGATGGGCGGTTTCATCGACCTGCGCGTGGATCTGATCAAGAACGGCATGGAGTTGTACGGCGTGAGCGAGAACGCCATCTTCATGCCCGGCAACGAGGGCCCCAATTACACCGAGTACCTGGCCTTCTCGGGCACCTCGGTCACCCTCTCCGGCGAGCAGCGCTACCTGGACTCCCAGCTCTCCTTCGAACGCGCCTGCCTGCACGCCATCGACTACCTCACCAAGTTCGGGTACACCCCCGAACAGGCGTATCTGCTGCTGGGCGCCGCTCCGATCGAAGGCCGCTTCTCCGGGGTCGTCGATATCCCCAATTCCTGTGCCACCGTGTACATTCCGACCGCGATTTTCGATTTCCCGATCACGCCGTCCGCATCCGGTCCGTACCGGATCGATCCGGGGCCGGGCGCACCCCGCGCTACCCGCTGAAGCTGCCGAGGTTCTCGGCCAGGAAGGACTCGAGGGTGCGTGGCGGTCTGCCGAGAACGCGTGCCACGGTGCCGGTCGGGTGCTCCGGTCGCGCGATGGTCAGTTGCTGGATTTCCACGATGTGATCGGCCAGCCAGGCCGGTAGGCCGGGGCGTTCGGTCAGATGCCGGCGGAAGTCGGCGGGCGACAGGTCGAGGTAGCGGATCGGGGTGCCGAGCAACGAGCTCAGCAGCGCGGCCAATCGTGGGTAGCTGTAGGTCTGCGATCCCGTGAGAATGTATGCGCCACCAGCAATCTCGGCGCGGGTGAGGGCCGCTGCGGCGACGTCGGCGATGTCCCGGCAGTCGATGTAGTTGCAGGGCGCCGCACCCATAGCGCCGACGATGGTGTGCTGCGCCGCCACTTCGGGGCCGAGCAGCAGCAGTTTCTGCATGAAGGCGTAGGGACGCAGGATGGTGTGCGCCAGGCAGGAGGCGCGCAGCACCTCTTCGATCGCGTGATGCCAGCGGGCGACGGCCACCGGCGAGTCCGCGGCGACCGCCGGCGCCGAGAGCTTGACCACGTGTTCGATACCGCTCACCGCGGCGATTTCGATTGCGCGCGTTTCGAGTTCGATCTGCGCAGGACTGTTGCTCATGGTGAGGAACAGTTGGGTCGCGCCGTCGAACGCCGCGCGGAGTGCGGCGGGATCCGCCGCATCGGCATAGCGAATGTCAGCTCGGTGCGCGAGGTGACGCAGGCGATCCGGCTCGCGGCTCAGCGCCCGGCAGGGCAGCCCGAGCTCGAGCAGGCGGGTCAGCAGTGCGTTGCCCACCGCGCCGGTGGCCCCCATAACCGCGATCATGCGTGTGCCTTTCGTTGAACGGCGCACCAGCGCCACGTGATGATGACAGCGGCCAGGGCCGCGGCGATCGGGAAGTCGTAGCGGATGCGATCGGGGAACGACATGGTGGCGGCCAGCATTCGAGCCACTCCCGCCGCGCCCGCCGCCGCGCCGAGCCCGAAGCCCGGCACGAGGATGTATGGCGATACCCCGCTCAACCGGCTGTTTCGAATTCCGCTGTATTGCAAAGCGATTCCGAGCAGTAGTGCGATGAGCGCGGAAGTGCCGGCGATCGAGGTGACCGCGGCGCGCACCAGGTTCGCCTGTCCGGTGATCAATCCGCCCGTGCCGGCGCAGATCGCCGGTGCCAGATAGGCGAACAGCACCTCTTGCCACAGTACGAACCGGGCGGGTGCGGTAGTCGCATTCATGTGATTAGGTCCCTAACTATATGGCCATGCCGAAGCCCTGACGAGCATGCCGGTGATCAGTCCGCCGTGAGCGCGCCCATACCGTCGCCGATGCGCGCGAGCAGGTCCAGGAAGACCGCACGCTCCCTGTGCGTCAATCCGCCGACCATCGCCTGCAAGCGCCCGAAGTGGTCGGCCGCCATATCGCGCAGCTGCTGTGCGCCGCGCGCGGTGAGCACCACCACCACGGCGCGGCCGTCCTCGGCCGAAGCGCGGCGGCACACCAGCCCCTGCTGCTCCAAGCCGTCGATCAACCCGGTAACCGTTGCGCGCGTGACCCCGAGGCTCGCCGCCAATTGCGATGGCGACTTCTCACCGTCCGCGTCCTCGAGGTCCGCCAGCAGCCGATACCGTCCGGTGGAGAGCCCGAACCGCGCGAAGTGCGTCTCGCTCGCCTGCCCGAGGCGCGCCCCCACGGCCAGCAGCCGCACCGCGACGAGCACCGCCTGCGGATCGATCTCCGATTCCAGCCCGTAGCGCCGCAACTGCGACCGCGCCTGCCCCAAAGTGGGCGCGTCGAGGGCTTTCGGATCGATGGTCACAAATCTAATATGGCACCTAATTACCTTTACGTCAAAGGCCGGGCCCGGCGTGACCGATTTGCACTGTATGACCGAGACATCCACCGGATCGGCGATCTTCGGCGTGTCCGCCGAGCAGCGATGCCACACTTGTCGCCGGGTTGGTTCAGCGTATTTCCGACCGCTCCGCGATCGCGGACGAGTGGACAGGAGCTGCTCGTATGTCACAGGGATCGAATCATTCGGGGTCCAGGGGCGAGGATGCGGTCCTGCTGGCCGCGGGGCTGGCGGATCTTGCCTTCAGCCGACTGGTTCCCGTGGTGGACAAGGCTTTCGGACTTTTGCGGCGCTCCGATCTGCTCGGGATGGCAGCGGACGCCGAGCGGGATTTGAAGGCGCGCGGGCGATTGGCGCTGGGACGCAACGCGCCCGTACCTCCGGCGCATCTGGAGTTGCTCGCCAAGCAGGTCTTGGCGCGGCGCGCCGGAACCGACGATGCCTGAGCGACACGACACCGACGTCTTCAAGGCCCGCGTCGATGCGGTGCTCGAGCAATTCGTCGGGAGCGAACGCGAGCGGCTGCTCGACATCGACCCGCGGCTGCGCCCGGTGGCCGATCAGCTGGTCGTGGCCACGGCGCGGGGAAAACGGTTGCGAGCGGCGTTCTGCTATTGGGGCTGGCGGGCGGCCGGGCAGCCCGACAGCGCTGAACTCGTCCGGGCCGCAACGGCTTTGGAACTGGTGCACGCGGCCGCGAGCGTCCACGACGACATCATCGACGACAGTCCCCTGCGGCACGGCGTGCCGACCGTGCATATCGCGCTGGGGCGCCCGCCGGAATCCGGGCAGGCCGGGCGCGCGCTCGCCATGCTGGTCGGTGATCTGCTGATGGCGTTGGCCGGTCAGCTGTTCATCGAGAGCGGGCTGCCCGCGGCCTACCTGTCGCGGGCGCGGTCGCTGTGGGCCGATCTGGCGCGCGAACTGATCGCCGGTGAATGCCTGGAGATCCTGAGCACCGGCGCCGAACCCGATATCGCCGAGTCGCTGAAGGTGATTCGCTACAAGACCGCCAAGTACACCGTCGAACAGCCACTGCTCATCGGCGGCGCGCTCGGCGGCGCACCCGAACGACTACAGCGCCGGTTCTCCGCGTACGGTCTGCCGCTGGGCGAGGCGTTCCAACTCCGCGACGATCTGCTGGGCCTGTTCGGCGATCCCGCGCGCACCGGCAAGGCGAGCCTCGACGATCTGCGCGGCCGCCGCCCCACGGCGCTGCTCGCCGACACCTGGCGAGCCGCCGACTGGTCGCAACGGCAACGCTTGAAACAGTTGCTCGCCAAGGATGATGCCGACGATGCCGACCTCGGCGAAGTACGCGCCCTGATGACCAGCCTCGGCACCCCGGCACGAATCGAGCGCATGATCGACGACCGCGTCGCAGCCGCGACCCACGCCCTCACGGGTATGCCCGCCCCGGCGGCGCGCGCCCTGACCGAACTCGCCCGGTGCTCGACCGCGCGCCGACACTGATGCGCACGGAGCCGAATCCGCCACCGACACAAGGAGTCCCGATGACCTACACCCCAGCATCGATGGACGCGCTGCGCCGGTACGGCGACGAACTCGCCGACGCGACCGTGGCCACCCTGTTCGAACGGGGCGAGGTGGGCAAGTTCAACACCCTGATGCGCTACGTCGCCACCGCGGGCGCGCCGCTCCCCGACGGACTGCCCGACGTCGCCCGCGAATACCTGCACGTCACCGCCGCCCCACCGGACTGGGTGGATTGGGACGAGATGGAGAAGGCCCGCCTGTTCTTCATCGACAACGACGTGCACATCTCCACCGCCCTCTCCTTCGCCGCCATGCCCGCCTGCTACGTGGTCCCGCACATCGCGAAGCTGTTGTCCGCCACCCATTCCCTGGAGTACCCCTCCCGGCGCATGGCCGAGACCGGCCAATTCACCGTCTACCTGATGCGCCCCGACGCCTTCGAATCCGGCAGCCGGTTCATCCCCGCCGTCCAGAAGGTGCGCCTGCTGCACGCCTCCATCAGACACCACCTCGCCCGCGAGAACCGCTGGGATACCGAGAAATTGGGCACCCCGATCTGCCAGGAAGACATGATCGGCGGCCAGCTGCTGTTCTCCCTGCTGGTCCTGGACAGCCTGCACCGCTTGAACATTCACATGAGCGTGGACGGCGCGGAATCCTACTTCTACGCCTGGCGCGTAGTCGGCGCCATGCTCGGCGTGGATCAACAGCACGCACCCCGCGATGTCGAATCGGCCCGCCGATTCCTCGACCTCTACCTGACCCGCCACATGGGCCCCAGCCCCGAAGGCGTCCACCTCACCCGCCAGCTCATCGACCTCTACGAAGACGTAGTTCCCGGCACCCTGCTCGACCCCCTGGTCTCCGCCCTCATCCGCTACCTCGTCGGCGACACCTGCGCCGACTGGCTCCAAGTCCCCCGCACCGCCTGGGACACCGCCGTCAAAACCGTCCCCGCCGTACTCGGCATCCTCGAAACCATCGAGGACAGTTCACCATTGGGCGAATGGGCCCTGGACCGCCTCGGCAACCTCACCAGCCGCTTCGAACTCAGCTCCCTCACCCGCGGCCGCATCATGCACTACGCCATCCCCGAAGACCTCAAACCCGACTTCGGAATCGCCAACGACCGCACCCGCCGCTGGACCCCGCCGGAGGTCAGCAAGGCCACCGGCTAGCCCGGCGCCGTATCGCTAGCCCGCCGGCCAGCCGCCGTTGTAACGGCTCTTGTCGGCGCGGTCCGTGGCCAGGCGCTCGATACCCAGTTTCTCGGCGAACAGGTGGCGCTGGGTGATCCAGCCCAGCACCGAGAGGGCGATCCAGGCGAGGGTGGCGGTGGCCTGCTCCCAGCCCGGGTCGGGATTGCGCAGGAAGGCCAGCGAATCGGACATCCGGCCGAGGCCGCTGAGCACCATGCTCGCGCCGCCGATCGAGGTCAGCCACAGCAGGGCGCGGGCCCGGAATCTGTTCGCCAGGAACGCACCCGATACGCACATCGCGAGCGCCACGATCATGCTCAGGGCCCAGTTCTTGTCACCGGGTTGCAGCACCGTGGCCAGCTTGGTGCCGATCATCGCGCCGGTGAGACCGCCGATGAAATAGGCCGCAAACCGGAACACCAGCGAGGTCACCACCCACGCCGACACCGCGCCGATCAGCGCGATCAGCAACAACCAGGTGAAGGAGGCGTCGAACAGATCGGCGATCAGCCAGCCGAGGCCGAAACCGATCGCGAGGATTCCCAGGTGGACGGAGCGAATTCCGTAGAAGCACAACAGCACTCCGACCAGAGCGACCACGATCCCGTGCACTGCGGACTCCTCTCGATAGCGCGAGGCGGGCTGGATCAGCCGAGCAACTGCGCCTTGGCCGCGGCGAATTCCGCATCCGACAAGGCGCCGGAGGCGTGCAGGCGACCGAGCTTCTCGAGCCGGGAAACCAGATCATCGCCGGCAGCGGCCGCCGGGACCTGCGGCGGCGGAGGCGGCGGGGCCTGCTGCGGCGGAGGCGGGGCCTGCTGCACGGCGTAGGCCTGCTGTTCCGCGGCGCGTTGCCGGGAATGCCGGTTGACCGCATTGGCGGTGGCGCTGGCCGTGCCCGTGACAACGGCGGTACGGGCAATGGTGCCGAGCAGTCCCGGGCGGCCGATTCTTCCTCTGCGAATTACCATGCGCTGCAACCTTTCGCTACGTGGCGGCCAGAACGGCTTCGACATTGTCGCGGGGCACCTGGACGTGCAGAGCGACCTCGCCGCCCGCGCTGCCCACGGTGTCGGCGAGCCGGCGCGCCCAGGTCTGCTCGTAGACCACGACCAGTGCCGAGGTCCCCGGACGCATCGCCTCGCGAGCCAGCTCCAGATCCTCGTCGTTGAGCAGTTCGCGGGCGTCGACGGCCAATCCGGCCAGGCCGATGTCCTCGAGCGGCTCGTCGATCATCTCCACTTCGGTCAGATAGCCGTTGGCGTCCTTGGACAGATAGATCAGATCGAGCACGGTGACGTAGCCGCGGTCGACGACTTCGCTCAGCGCCGCCCGGACTTTCGCGTCCACCCGGATCCCGGGAAAGGTGAGAACGACCAGTTCCACCGGTCCCAGCTTCGATGATGTTTCGGCCATGCGCCCCATGGTGCGGTGGCGAGGATGGATCCAACTCACCCGAATCGGATGAAGTGCGCCGCCGCGATGACGCCGACGATCCGGACGCAACAAGCGCCGCGATTCGTGGAAGGAGCGCCGCACGGCGATACCGTCGGGCGATCAGGCGGATTCGATTCCGGTGCCCCGTTCCGCGCGCCGGCTCGGCGCTCATACCGCGCGACCGAATGACCGAACGCGATGTGCTGGCTGCGCGCGGTCGAATTCACCCGGATCAGGTGAACAGCAGGCCCGCTCCCCCGCCATATCGTGCCCTGATGGGCAGTGTTCTGGGAGATCTCCTTCCGCTGGCGGTGGGTGTGGCGCTCTCGCCCGTCCCGATCGTCGCCGCCATTCTGATGATCCTGTCGCGCAACGCATCCGGGTCCGGCACGGGGTTCGCCGTCGGCTGGGTGGCCGGCATCGCGGTCGCGACCACGGTGATCGTGCTGCTGTCCGGGGCGCTGGACGCGGGCGAGCGCGAGACCACGGTTGCCGGCTCCTGGATCAAGATCGCACTGGGGGCGGCGCTGCTGGTGCTGGCCGGGGCCCAATGGCGGCGGCGAGCCGATGCGGAACCGCCGGGCTGGATGCGAGCCATCGACGACTTCACCACGATGAAGGCTCTCGGTCTGGGCGCTGCGCTGTCGGCGGTGAATCCCAAGAACCTGCTGTTGTGCGCCTCGGCGGGCGTGACGATCGGCGCCGGCGACCTGAGCCCCGGCGGAAAGGCGCTCGCCGTGGCCGTTTTCACCGTGCTCGCCGCGGGGAGCGTGCTCGCGGTGGCGCTCGGCTACGCGGTGGCCGCCGACCGGTTGCGCGGCACACTCGACACGACGCGGCAATGGCTGCAAGCCAATAACCATGCCGTGATGGCGATCGTGCTGCTGGTGATGGGCGCGGCCGTGATCGGCAAAGGCATCGGCGGACTGTAACGCGGTTCGACGCTCGCACGGGAACGGATGGCAGCCATGGCCTGGCCGGTGTTTCAATCCTTGCAGGGGTACCGATCGCAGTGGTTGCGCGCCGATGTGGTTGCGGGACTGACCGTTTGGGCGGTGATGGTGCCCGAGGCGCTGGCCTACGCGTCGATCGCGGGCGTACCACCGGTGGTGGGACTCTACGCGGCGCTCCCGGCGCTCGTGCTGTACGCGCTGGCGGGTAGTTCCCGCCACCTGGTGGTCGGGCCGATGTCGGCGACGGCGGCGCTGTCGGCGGCGATCGTCACGCCCCTGGCCGGAGCCGACGGCGGGCGCTACGTGGCGCTGACCACCGCACTGGCGATCGCGACCGGACTGGCGGGCTTGCTCGCCGGGCTGATTCGCCTGGGGTTCATCGCCGCCTTCATCTCCGAACCCGTGCTGAAGGGGTTCATCGTCGGGTTGGCGCTGACGATCGTCATCGGCCAGGTGCCCAAGCTGCTGGGCATCGACAAACACCCCGGCAACTTCTTCGAACAAGCCTGGGGCGTCCTGACGCACCTGGGCGAAACGAATTGGCGCACAGCGCTGGTCGGCGCGGTCGCGCTCGCGATAGTGCTCGGATCGCGGCGCTGGCTGCCGCTGGTGCCCGGATCGCTGCTGGCGGTGCTGCTCGGCATCCTCGCGGTCGCCGCACTACATCTGGACGAGCACGGCGTCGAGATCGTCGGGCACATCGACGCGGGCCTGCCCACCGGGGGACTGCCCGCGGGCCTGGGGTTCCACGACTACCTCGACCTGCTCGGCCCCGCGGTCGGAGTGCTGCTGATCGGCTTCGCCGAAGGGCTGGGCGCGGCGAAAACCTATGCCGCCGAAGCGGGTTACACCGTCGACGCCAATCGGGAGCTGTTCGGGCTGGGCGCGGCCAACCTGGGTTCGGGCCTCGCCTCGGGCATGGTCGTCAACGGCAGCCTGTCCAAAACCGCGGTCAACGGCTCGGCGGGCGCGCGAACTCAGCTGAGCGGGTTGATCGTCGCCGCGCTGACCGCGGTGACCCTGCTGTTCCTGACGGGCCTGTTCGAGAAACTGCCCGAGGCCACCCTGGCCGGGGTGGTCATCGCCGCGGTGATCGAACTGGTCGATATCGCGGCGCTGCGCCGGCTCTATCACGTCTGGACCGAACGCCTCGGCAAAATCTACGGCCGGGCGGCGCGCGCCGATTTCACCGCCGCGCTGGCGGCCATGGCGGGCGTCCTGCTCTTCGACACCCTGCCCGGCTTGCTGATCGGGATCGGGATCTCCATGGTGCTGCTGGTCTACCGGGCCTCTCAACCGCATGTCGCGGCACTGGCCCACCAAGGGACGCTGTGGCTGGACGCCGACCGCCACCCCGACTTGCCGCGGCGACCGGAGCTGCTGGTCGTGCGCGTGGAATCCGGGCTGTTCTTCGCCAACGCCGACTACGTGCGCGAGCGCATCGAGCAACTGTGCACCGACCGCACCCGCCTGGTAGTGCTCGACGCCGAAACCTCACCGACCATCGATGTCAGCGCCGCGGCCATGCTCACCGAACTGCGGGCCGGACTCGCGCGGCGCCGCATCGACTTCCGCGTCGCCAGGTCGATCGGCCAGTTCGGCGACGAATTGGGTTCGGCAACCGGAAACCAGGCGATCCCGGTGTACCCGACCATCAGCGCCGCCATCGCCGACCTGCCCGCGAACACTGGAACCGAAAGCGACGCCTGAGGTTTCGACGCCGATTGCGACCCGAGGAGCCGAGCATGGGTGAGCTGCTGATGCAACTACTGCCCGAACTGGCGGGGCTGCTGATCACGCCCGGCGCGGTGATCGGCTGCGTGCTGCTGCTGCAATCACAGCGCCCGCTGCCCAACGCCGCGTCGTTCGGCGGCGGATTCGTGGTCGTGTATTCGATGATCGCGATATCGGCGCTGCTGGGCGGCGCGTCCGAACCCGGTTCCACCTCCCCCGACGTCTCGCACGGCGCCGGGCTCGTGGTCGGACTGTTGTTCCTGGCGCTCGGCTGCTGGATGGCGCTGCGCCGGCCACGACCGGTCACCCAACGGCCGCGCCTGCTGAGCGAACTCGAAACCGCCGGTCCCCGAAAAGCATTCGTCATCGGCATCGCGCTGGGCGTGATCAACCCGAATCTGTTCATCATGATGGCCGGGATGAGCGCGATCTCGAGCTCCGACACCGGCGTCGCCGCCGCACTCCTGACCACCCTGTTGCTACTGCTCGCCGCCTCGCTGGACTTCCTCATCCCGATGGGCATCTACGCCGCGCTCGGGGAACGCGCCCGCACCGGCCTCGACACCGTGCAGGCGTGGATGCTGCGCCACAGCCGCATGCTGTCGCTGGGCGTGCTGTTCGGCTTCGGCGCATTATTCACCCTGCGCGGCCTGGCCACATGACTGCGTCGGTGCTCCTGAGCCACACCTAGTCGGGGGTGACGATGGCGAAGTTCTTGTCGCCGGGGTCCAGTACCGCGACAAGTCGCTGGAGGGCCGAGCCGTCGCCGGCGAGGTCGCTGCCCGACTTCGCGATCCCCTCGGCGGTCAATCCGCCGAGTACCAGTGCCGGCAGACCGCGGCTCGTGGTGGTCAGGGTCGCGTCGGCCGAATCTCGTTGCGGGTGACCGCTGTAGGTGAGGACGCCGTTGGCCAGCCGCAGCCGGTAACGCTGATCGGTATCGGTGAGCACCACGTCGATCGACAGGTTCTCATCCCACGCCTTCGGCCCGTTCACCTGAATGGCGATGGCGTCGAACAGCATGGTCGGCGAGAGCTGGTTGACGACATCGGGTGCGGTGGTCTCGGTCGGGGTGCCGAATTGGCCCTCTCGCAGCTCGGTCGCGCCCGAGAGATAGAAGCTGCGCCAGGTCCCGTTCTCGGAGCCGTAGCCGAGCTGTTCGTAGGTGTCCGCGAGCAGTTCGCGGGCCTGGACGTGATCCGGTTGCGCGAAGACGACATGATTGACAACCTGTGCGACCCAACGGAAATCGCCGGCCTCGAACGATTCGCGCGCCTTGTCGACCACCGCGTCTGCCCCGCCCATGAATTCCACATACCGTTTGGACTGCTCCACCGGAGTGTGTTCCCACAGGCTCGCCGGGTTGCCGTCGAACCAGCCCAGATAGCGTTGATAGACCGCTTTGACGTTGTGACTGACCGAGCCGTAATAGCCGCGCGCGCTCCACGCGTTCTCCAGCGCCGGCGGCAGTTCGATCTCCTCCGCGATCTCCGGACCGGTGAGCCCCTTGTTCAGCAATCGCAGGGTCTGGTCGTGCACGTAGGCGTACAGATCACGCTGGGTGGACAGGAACGCCCGCACCCGTTCGTTCTCCCAGACCGGCCAGTGGTGGGAGGCGAAGACGACCTCGACGTCAGCACCGAACAGGTCGATGGTCTCGGTGATGTAGTTGGCCCAGCCGTGCGGGTCGCGCACCACCGCGCCACGCAGGGTCAGCAGATTGTGGAAGGTGTGGGTGGCGTCCTCGGCAGCGCACAAAGCCTTGAAATCCGGTAGGTAGATCAGCATTTCCGAGGGCGCCTCGGTGTCGGGCGCCATCTGGAACACCAGGCGCACACCGTCGACGGTCTCCTCGTGGCCGGTGGTGGTGATGAAGTCGGTCGGTGCGATGAGCGAGACGGTGCCGATCGACACCGTCTGCCCCAGCCCGGCGCCGACGTGACCGCGCGGGCCGCGGGCGAGCGCGGCGCCGTACATGTACGCCGCCCGCCGGTTCATCGCGGTTCCGGCATAGACGTTCTCCGAGACCGAATGCTCGACGAAACCTTCCGGCGCGAAGATCCGCACCCGCCCGTCGTCGACCTCCTGCTGGGAGACGAAACCCTTCACGCCGCCGAAATGGTCGGCATGCGAATGGGTGTAGACGATGGCCTTGATCGGGCGATCGCCGCGGTGCTGCCGATACAGTTCCAGTGCGGCACGGCCGGTTTCGGCCGAGAGCAGGGTGTCGATCACGATGACCCCCTCGTCGCCTTCGATGAAGGACGTGTTCGACAGATCCAGGCCGCGTACCTGATAGATGCCCGGGACGACCTCGAACAAGCCGTCGATCGCCGCGAGCCTGGACTGCCGCCACAGGCTCGGGTTGACCGTATCCGGTGCGTCACCGTCGAGGAAGGAGTAGGTGTCGTTGTCCCACAACACCTTTCCGTCCGCGGCGGTGACCGCGTTCGGCGTCCGCCGGGCGATCAGGCCCCGGGTGGCGTCGGTGAAATCCTGGGTGTCGGAGAAGGGCAGCCGCTCGAGCAACGCCCGATGCTGCCGGGCAACGGAGGCGGAGGCCGGTTTCGGTGTCGTGGTCATGCCAGAGCCTTCGCTTTCAATTGATCGAATTCCTGCTGGGTGATGGTGCCTTCGGCGAGCAGCAGTTTGGCGTCGGCGATCTGGGCGGCCGGATTGGTGCCGGCGGTGTCGCGGATGTAGTCGGCCTGGGCTGCCCGCAGTTGCTTCGCTTCGCTCGCGGAGCGTTGCTGCATCCCGGTGCCGCGCACGATCAAGTACACCAGCGAGGTGATCAGCGGCAAGAAGATGAGGAAGACGATCCAGACCGCCTTCACCCAGCCGGAGGTTTCCCGATCGCGGAACAGATCGCCGATGATGTAGAAAAGCAACAGCAGATAGGCGACGAAGGCGAAGCTCACCAGGATGAGCCAGAGCACTTCCCAGAACGACATGGTGCACCTCGATTGCTCGGACGGACTGTCGCCCCGGAAGCGTGACGACTGCCGTGACCGTATTTCGGTGCGCGATGTCGCGGGATCACCCGATCCGGGTGAAGGAGAGCACGAGCCGAGACGCAGGACCGCTAGCGATAGCGCAGTGTTTGCGACATGCCCACCGGATCGACCTGACGCGGTCACCCATGCGGTTGGGTGAACTCTTCGGTATCGAATCACCGGAAAATCGGACGCGCCGATGCCAACGCCCTAGGCTCAGGGTTCTCGAGATCGTTCACCCGTTTCGGGCGATGTCTGCAAAAGGGTCGCTCTCATTGCACAAAACGAGCAGTTCGCTCCGGTAAAGTCCGCCTTCAGAGCAGGTAGCCCGCTTTCGGATCGCCGCAGGAGCCACGATGACCGTTTCGCCGCCGCTGAATCCGTCAGGGCGCCATGGCGAATCATCGACAATCCGCGACGGAATTCCACGATTGGCATTCACCCCACTGCCACGCACTCATCTCGTCGCCGCATTGGACGAATCGGCAACCAATGCACACGGCGGTGTGCTGCTGATTTGCTCTCCCGTAGGAACGGGAAAAACGGTGCTGTTGACCGAATGGGCCGCCCGGCACGATGCCCGCACCTTCCCCGGTGGACTGGCGTGGCTGACCATGACGGACGACCCGCGGACCGCGAACCCCTGGCAGCGACTGCGGACCTCGCTGGAGCTACCGCCCGCTCCTCGCGGCCCGCTCGCCTCGCCACAGACCGAAGCCGCCGACCTCGCGGAAGCCCTGGCCGAGCGCGCGCAGCGGACCCTGCTCATCATCGACGACGCGCACCTGGCCACCGACCCGGCGATACTGACCGCACTGGAACACTTCCTGCTGCACGCGCCCGCCTGCGTGACCACCGTCGTCGCCGCACGATTCGAACCTCCGCTGCGCTGGCATCTGCTCGAGCTGAGCTCGCAACTGCGGCGGTGGGACGCCGAGGAATTGGCGTTCTCCCCCACCGAGATCGGACAGGTCTGCCGCGAACAAGGTTGTGCCCTCGAGGAATCCGAGATCACCCTGCTGATGAACCTGACGCGGGGCTGGCCCGCGCTGGTCCGCATCGCGGCCATCTACCTGTCGGGCCGGCCCGAGGAGCCGGCCGCGGCGCTCACCGCCCTGGCCCGGCTGCCGAGTTCGGTCTCGGACCTGTTCGCCGGGGAGCTCATCGACACCCTGCCGCCCGGGCTCCGGCTGTTCCTGACCTACACCAGCGTGCCCGCCGAGTTCACCGAACAACTCGCCGACGATCTGATCGGCGGCGGGGCCGGGCACTGGATGCACGAGCTCACGCGCGCGAGCTATCCACTCACCAGCATCGTGCGCGACGGGGAGATCTGGTTCACCTATCACCCGATGCTGCGCGCGTATTTCCTCGCCGAACTCAACCGCCTCGGTTCCGAGATCACCGCGGAACTACACCTGCGCACCTCGCTCTACCTGCGCTCGATCGGACGACCGGCCACGGCGCTCCCGCACGTCCTGAACGTGCGAAACCGGCAGGCGCTGGCGGACTTCCTCGCCGAACATGCCCTGAGCATGACGCTGGACGGCCAGGGCGCGGTGCTGTTCGACGGCCTGGCCGCACTGGACGACACGCCGGCGACCGACCCGTTCCTGCGCCTGCTACACGTGGTGGACGCGCTCAGCCGCATCGATCTCGCCGCGGCCACGGCCTGCTACGGCACCATCGACATGGGAGCCGAGCCGGCCAGCGCGCTGGTCTCCGGCGAAGTCCTCACCGCCCTCGCCATCGCCGTGGACAGCGAAATGGCCGCTGCCACCGGGATTTCCACCGATACCGACCCCGCCGAGCTGCCGCCGGCGACCGGGCACTCCGACCTGGACTGCTATGTCGCCGTCGAATCCGCCACCGCGCTGCTCGCGCGGGGTGAGCTGACCGAGGGCGAGCAGCGCCTGCGGGCGGGTCTGGCCGTGGCGGGCATGCACGCCCACCCCCGGCTGCGCCTGCGGGCGCTGACCCGGCTCGCGATGGCGGCCGGGGTCATCGGAACGCTCACCACCATGCGCCAACGTGCCCACGCCGCAATGGAATTCGCCGGCGCTCACGAGCTGGGCGAGACGGCCGAAGCCGTGCACGCGGCCGCGGTGTCCGCGCTGGGCGCCTACCTCCAGGGCGATCCATACGAAATCGATTCGAGCGCAATGCTTCTCGGTGAGCATCGGTTACTCGACGGATCGCTCGCACCGACCGGCGGCTGGCCGACCCACATGATCGGGATCCTGTCCGCGTTCGACGCCACCGCGGACAAGAACACGGCCGCCGAGCACCTGCGGCACGGATTCTCCCGGCTGCTCGACACCCATCCGGCGGCACTCAACGGCGGACTGCTGCCGCTGGTGGTGTGGGATCTGCTGTGGGTGCGGGAAACCTACGAGGCGCAATTGCTCGTCGAGCAGGCCCGCGCCGTTCTGGGCGAGCCCCCGGAGATCGTCATCGCGCAGGCCGCGCTCGCGGCGGACGCGGGCAAATCGCGGACCGTCCTGGACCTCGTCGACCCGCTGCTCACCGCCACTCCCCCGCCGCACCCCACCCACCTGGTCACCGGGTGGCTGCTGCACGCGTGCGCCCATCACGAACTGGGCAGCACCGTCAAGGCCAGGCAGGGGATCGAGAACGGTTTGCGGGAGGCCGCCGCCGAACGGATCGTCCGCCCGTTCCTGGACGTGCCCGGGGCGCTGGCGCTGCTGGATCAGTTCACCGGCAGCTTCGGCCGCCACGACGCGTTCGCCGCGACCCTGCGCCGACATCCGCTGGTGCGCAGGCGTTCTCGCCATCCCACCCTGACCAGGACCGAGCTCAAAGTACTGCGGAACCTGCCGTCCGGACACACCGCCCAGCAGATCGCCGACAATCTGGGCGTCTCGGTCAACACCGTGAAAACCCATCTCCGGGGAATCTATTCGAAACTCGGGACGCGCTCGCGCACCGACGTACTGGCCGAGGCCCGCCGCAGCGGCCTGCTCTGATCCCACGCTTTTCACCCGCACCGGATGAAGTCGGCGCCGGCGCTCCGGCACAGACTCTGACGATGTCGACGAGATACCAATTCGTGGTCGACGGGGAACTGTCGGAGCGAGCGCTGGCCGCGTTTCCCGAACTCTCCACGGCACCCGCACGCCAGGGCATGACGGTGCTGTTCGGTGCGGTCGCCGGTCCCACCGCCATGCGCGGCATCCTCGCCCGCATCGACAATCTCGGGCTCACGCTCGTGGAAATGCGTCAACTACCGAACTGAGGTGAGGATGATGCACCTGCTGGCGCCCGCCGGCCAACGGCGAACCCTGGACGAACTGGTCGACCGGCTCGATTTCCGGGCCGGCGACACCGGTGCGAAACGGTCGGCATTCTGGATCATGCTGACACTGTCCGGCGTGATAGCGATCTCCGGAATCATCGGCGACTCCACCGCCACGGTGATCGGAGCGATGATCGTGGCGCCGCTGTCGGTGCCGATCCTCGGAATCGCCCTCGGCATCGCCACCGGCCGGGCCGCCCTCATCGGGCGCAGCCTGCTGCTGGTGGCGGCGGGGGTGGTCCTGGTCATCACCATCGGCTATCTGTTCGCGCAATTCCTGCCCAACCCGGCCAATGTGCTGTCCAATTCCCAAGTGCTGGGCCGGACTTCACCCAAGCTCATGGATCTCACCGCCGCGCTGGCCACCGGGCTGGTCGGTGTCGTAGCGATGATCCGCCGCGATGTCGGCGATGTGCTGCCCGGTGTCGCCATCGCCATCTCGCTGGTTCCGCCGCTGGCCGTGGTCGGCGTCTGCCTCGGTTCGAACGCGCCCGAACTGGCGCTGGGCGCGTTCGTGCTGTTCGCCTCGAATGTGGTCGCCATGGTCATCACCGCCACCGTCGTTCTGGTATCGACCGGCTACGCCCGCGACGCGGGCGCGGCGCCCCGGCGTGTGCGCGCCTACGCCGTCCTCGCGACCGCGCTGATCCTGGTCGCGGTCCCGATGGTGGTGAACTCGCTGTCGTCACTGTGGGCCGACCGCATCGCGAACGCGACCCGCGCCTGGTTGACCGGCATCCCCGGCGCCCAGGTGGACGAGGTGACCTTGCACAGCGATACCGCCACGGTGCGCGTGCTCGCCCCCGACGAGCTGCCCGCGCTCGCCGATCTGCAACGGAAGGTCGACGCGGTGGTGCCGTGGCATCCGCGCGTCATCGTCGTGCACACCGTCGGCGGCCGGATAGAGCAGCGATGACCGTCCACCACGGGTAGTGGCCGCGAAAACAGAGTGCTGTACGGTTTTGGGGCTGGGTGCACCAGAGATAGCCGGTGATGAGCTCGGGGGCTCGGAAGTGAAAGGAATTTCTCTCTTTTGTCTGCTGATCATGCGCGCCGTCGCGCTCGGACGGTCGCGAACACAACGCTGCTCACCCTGACGCTCAGCGCCTCGCCCCTGTGCGGCACCGCGCTGGCGGACCCGCCGGCCATCGAGCCCCCGAGCGCGAACACGATCGCCGACAACGGATCTCGCTCCGGGTCGGCCTCGGGCAGCACCGCCGACGGCCCCGACGGCAGCACCGCCCCACCCGGCGCCAACGACTTCGGCTGCCGACCGAGCGCGGCCCACCCACGGCCCGTCGTCCTGGTCCACGGCACCTGGGGCAATCAGAACGCCTGGGACGTACTCGCACCGCAGCTGAAAACCGAAGGCTACTGCGTGTTTTCGCTCAACTACGGCAAAGACGTCACCAGCGTCATGGGCGCCAAGCCTGGCTCCTACGGCAACGGTGACATCCGCGAATCCGCCGAGGAACTCTCCGACTTCGTCGACCGCGTGCTCGCCTCGACCGGCGCCACCAAGGTCGACCTGGTGGGACATTCACAGGGCGGCACCATGTCCCGCCAATACCTCCGCTTCGACGGCGGCGCGGCGAAGGTAAGCAAAATGATCACCATCGCAGCCACCAACCACGGCACCACCATGAACGGCCTCATCACCCAGGCCACCGGCAGCGCATCCGGCAGCGCCGCGGGCTCCAGCAGCGGCAGTTCCGGCCTGGCCGGCGGCCCGATCGGCGCGGTCTTCGGCCTGGCCTCCACCCAGCAGCTGGTGGGCAGCGAATTCATCACTGCCCTCAATGCCGGAGGCGACACTCTCCCCGGCATCGACTACACCGTCATCGCCACCCACGTCGACAAGACCTCCACCCCACCCGAAGCAACCTTCCTCACCGCGGTCCCCGGCGCCACCGTCGACAACCTCTGGGTCCAAGACATCTGCTCGAACGACACCACCCCCCACGGCGATCTCCCGAAATCCCCGACAGTGGCCTACATCGTCGAGAAAGCACTGGACCCGAGCAGCCCCGCGACTCTCCCCTGCGGCTGATCCCAGCTCTCCGTCGAGTACGACGAAGTGACACCCTCCGTTGCCGCCAGGGCATCGGCGGTCATCGCATGAGTTCGACATAGCCTGTCGACCAGCGGGCGTAGGTACATTCCGGACGGACGGTGATCACGTCCATAAGTCGCACGAGGTCGACAGGCACTATCGAGCCTTCGAAGCATTTGGTTCCGAACGAAAGACACCCGAGGACTTCCAGACACCGCCCTGCTCCGCGACGGGCTCACGCATCAGTTTCAACATCACGATCATCGACAAGCAGACCTGCATCGTGCAGCCCTATCTCCCCAGGGCTCGGGGCGTGGACTCGCCGACCCTCGTGGCACGCCGCAGCGATCACGCGGGACTGTTCGATACCTTCAATCAAGTGTTCGAAACCGACTGGGCGACCGGGAAAGAGGTTGGCGCGCAATGACAGTCGATTCCGCTGCGATGCTTGCGATCGCCCGCCAGGCGGCTGCCATCGGAGCCGGCCTGATGACCACCGGAGAACGGGGTGCGGTACAGCGGAAAAGCGATCGCGACTTCGTTACCGATCTGGACCTTCGCATCGAAGGCGCGGTTCGCAGCCACCTCGAGAAAGAGACGCCCGATATCGGATTTCTCGGCGAGGAGGAGCACGGCACCCACCCGGCGCTCGATTCGGGCGAGGCGATCTGGGTGCTCGATCCCATCGACGGCACCTCGAATTTCATTCACGGGCTGCCACTTTCGGCGATATCGCTCGCCCTGGTCGAGAAACGCAGCCCGACCGTCGGTGTGATAATCGCCCCGTTCCTGGGACTCGACTATCACGCGACAACCGGGCTCGGAGCCTTCGCCAACGGCCGCCCGATGACGTGTGCGAGACCGAGCTCACTGAGCGAATCGATCGTCGCTTTCGGGGACTACGCCGTCGGGACCGACGCGGATAGAAAGAACCGGCGCCGCGTCGCGCTCACAGCCGCCCTGGCGGCCTCGACCGAACGGGTTCGAATGTTCGGATCGGCCGCTCTGGACCTCGCATGGGTGGCGGAAGGCAGGATCGACGCCTGCGTCATCCTGTCCAACAAGCCATGGGATACCTCGGCGGGCGTCCTCATAGCGCGCGAGAGCGGCGCGCTGGTGACCGACTCCCGAGGGTTGGACCACACCCTGGAATCGGTCGACACCATCGCTGCGGCACCAACCGTTCAGACAGAGTTACTCGCCCTGATCAGAGGCTCCGATAGACGTGTGATCAGCGGCGAGGACTAGTCCTTCTTCATCATCTCGTAGATGCGCTTGCACTCCTGGCAGACCGGGGAGCCGGGCTTGGGGGACTTCGTCACGGGGAAGACCTCACCGCAGAGGGCGACGACATGGGTGCCCATGACGGCCGATTCGGCGATTTTGTTCTTCTTGACGTAGTGGAAGACCTTGGGGGTGTCGTTGTCGGTCGACTCGTCGGTGGTCGTGTCCGGGCGTACGAGGGTGTCTGTGCTCACCAGTACATGATGCCAAATGGGGATCGGTCGGCGGCGGGATGTGCGTCCTACGTGTTGTAGTGGAAGACTCGGGGTATGCAAGGTGACGGCGAATCCCAGGCCGAGGTACCAGGCGGCGGAGATCGCCCGCAGTTCGAGTTCCGGCCGGCTGGTTCGGTTCCTAAGCCTGAGCGGCCCGCTCAGGGGTATTTTCCGGGTGAGAAAGATCATCCGGCGCTGATCACCGAGGCGCAGACGTCGCTGGAGCAGCAGCATCGCAATCGGGTGAAGCGGTACACGATCATTATGGCGTTCCGGATTCCCTGCCTGGTGTTGTCGGCGGTGGCCTACAGCGTGTGGGGTAACTGGGTGATCTCGCTGCTGATCATCGGGGTGTCGATTCCGCTGCCTTGGATCGCGGTGCTGATCGCGAACGATCGGCCGCCGCGGACCAAGGACGAGCCCAGCCGGTGGGATGGGCGGCGGAATCAGAAGGAATTGGAGTCACGCCCGCATCGGGCTATCGACGGGTGAGGCCGGTTCGGCGGGCTTGCGGCGGATGCTCGCGGACATGAGGGCGGCCAGGGCGCAGAGTGCGCCGGCGATGTACCAGGCCAGGGTGTAGCTGCCGTTCAGGTCGCGGATGACGCCCGCGCCGAAGGCCGCGATGGCCGCGCCCACCTGGTGGGAGGCGAAGACCCAGCCGAAGGCGACCGGGCCGTCGTCGCCGAAGTGCTCGCGGCACAGGGCGACGGTGGGCGGGACGGTGGCGATCCAGTCCAGGCCGTAGAAGATGATGAACGCCCACATGCTCGGTTGCACATCCGGGGCGAAGAGGGCGGGCAGGACCAGCAGGGACAGGCCGCGCAGGGTGTAATAGCCGACCAGCAGGTAGCGGGAATCGACGCGGTCGGTGAGCCAGCCCGAGGCGATGGTGCCGGCCACATCGAAAATGCCGACCAGGGCGAGCAATCCGGCGGCGGTGGTGGCGGGCATGCCGTGATCGTGGGCGGCACTGACGAAATGGGTGCCGATCAGGCCGTTGGTGGTCATGCCGCAGATGGCGAAACCGCCTGCCAGGAACCAGAACACGGGCTTGCGGGCGACCGTGAACAGGACGGTCAGGGCACGGGCGGCGCCGCCCTTGGCGGGCGTGCGCACCCCCACTTGGCTGCCGGGTTCGGCACCGTAGGCCGTGACACCGACATCGCTCGGGAAATCGCGAATGAACAAGAGCACCAGCGGGACCACCGCCAGCGCCAGGCCCGCCACCACGAGAGCCGGTGTGCGCCAGCCGTGCTCATCGGCCAGCCGTGCCACCAACGGCAGAAAGACCAGCTGTCCGGTCGCGCCCGCCGCGGTGAGCACACCGGTGACCAGGCCGCGTTGCTTCACGAACCAGCGGCCGGTGATGGTCGCCACGAACGGCATCGACATGGAACCGACGCCGAGACCGACCAGCAGGCCCCAGGTGGCCATCAGTTGCCAGGGCTGGGTCATGAAGACGGTGAGCCCGCTACCCGCCGCGATGAGCAGCAGCGCGCACGCCACCACCCGGCGAATGCCGAAGCGGTCCATGAGCGCCGCCGCGAAGGGCGAGATCAGGCCGTAGAGCAGCACATTCACCGATACCGCCGCGCCGATCGTGCCGTGCGACCAGCCGAATTCGCGGTGCAGCGGATCCATCAGCACGCTGGGCACGGAACGGAACCCGGCCGCGCCGATCAACGCGACGAAGCCGACGGCGGCGACGATCCATGCCGGATGCACTCGGCGGCTCGGCAACACGGACCCCTCCGGTCGACCGTCCACGCCGGGCGGGTGCGATGTGGTCCCGGCCGGTGGCGTTGCGGCGCTGTCGGTCGATGACGCTGTGCGGGCCGGTGATTCGGGGGTGGGATCGGTCCGTAGTTCGCTCACCGCTAGAGCGTGACGGATCAGCGGCTGGCGATCGAGTGGCCTGAATGCCACAATGCGTCAATATCTGGCCAATTGCGAGGAGGAGTCGTGGTGATGCCGCATCTGGTGGCCGTGCTGGCGCTGGAACCCATCGTCGGCTTCGATATGGCGATCCCGCCCACCGTGCTCGGCTCGGCCAAGGACGCCGACGGGAATCCGCTTTACAGCGTGCACATCTGCGGGGTGAGCCAGGATCTGGTCCGCTCCACCACCGGATACGGGGTGATGCCGGAGTTCGGGCCGGAACTGCTGGCCCGGGCGGACACGGTGATCATTCCCGGCACCCAGATCCCGGGCCCGCGCACCCAGGGCGTGCTGCCGCCGGAGTTGGGCGCGGCGCTGGCCACCATCCGCCCCGATGCGCGGGTGGTCTCCATTTGCACGGGTGCGTTCGTGCTGGGCGCGGCCGGATTGCTCGACGATCGCAGCGCCACCACGCACTGGAAGTTCGCCGACATGTTCCGCTCGCTGTATCCGCGGGTGCGACTGGACGAGAACCAGTTGTTCGTGCAGGACGGAAATGTCTGGACCGCAGCGGGTTTGGCGGCTGGCATCGACCTGTGCATGCACCTGATCCGCTCCGATCACGGCAGCGCGGTGGCCAATCGCGTGGCCCGCTACTGCGTGGTGCCGCCGTGGCGGGAGGGCGGGCAGTCGCAGTTCATCGAACGGCATCTGCCCGAACCGGGAGCCGACGGCACCGCACCCACCCGTATGTGGGCGCTGCGTCACCTCGATCACGAACTGGACTTGAACTCGCTGGCCGGGCACGCGTGTATGAGCGTGCGCACCTTCACGCGCCGGTTCAAGGCCGAAACGGGTATGGCCCCGGGCGCGTGGGTATTGCAACAGCGACTGCGGCACGCGCGGCACCTGCTGGAATCCACCGATCTGGCGGTCGATGCGGTGGCGCGGTCGGCGGGTATGGGCACCGCCGCCTCGCTGCGTCACCACATGCGCGCCGAGGTCGGGGTCTCACCGCAGGTCTACCGCAAGACCTTCCGTGACCGTTAGCGTCGATATCGCAGTTCGCGAATGATGGGAGACAGCATGACGATTCGATGGATCTGGGCGTTTCTCGACCGTCCCGCAACGCAGTTCGACGAATGCGCGGAGTTCTGGTCGGCGGTGACCGGCACCACGCTCTCGGCCAAGCGCGGCGAGAACTCCGAATTCGTCACGCTGCTACCGGATTCCGGTGCGCCGACGCTGAAAATGCAGGCGGTGCCCGATCACGCGCGGGTGCACCTCGATCTGGATGTCGACGATGTCGCGGCCGAGACCGAGCGAGCGACGAGGCTGGGCGCGACGCTGGTGCTCGAACATCCCGACTACATGGTCCTGAAATCGCCGCACGGCATGACGTTCTGCCTTACCCCGGCGAGCCCGAGCACGGGCGAACTCGCGCCGACCGTGACCGGGCCGGACGGTGATCGCAGCCGGCTGGATCAGGTGTGCGTGGATATCGGCGCGTCGGACCACGAGGACGAGGTGCGGTTCTGGACCGAACTCACCGGCTGGCACTGGAGACAGGGCAGTCTGCCCGAATACTCCCGGCTCACCGCCGATCCGGCACTGCCCATCGGCCTACTGCTGCAACGCCTCGAGGAAGACCGGCCGACCTCGGCGCATCTGGATCTGGCCTGCACCGATTTCGAGGCCACCGCCGCCTGGCACGAAAAGCTGGGCGCGCGCCGCGTGGAGCGCGGGCAGGGGTGGCTGGTCATGACCGACCCGGCCGGTCAGCCGTACTGCCTGACCGGCCGGGAACCGGCCTGACGCTCGATGATTCAGTTGCGCTTCGGCTGTGGCTGACGCGGCACGGCCGGGGCGGGAGCGGAGTTGGCGAGGGCTTCGAGATCTTCGAGGAACTTCTCGATGCTCTCCGAGCGCGCCTGCGGGGTGCTGATGTGCTCGCGCACCTTCTCCTCGGTGAGCGCCAGCATGGCGGCCGAGAGATCGACCTCCAGGTCCCGGATCAGCTGCCTGCGGAATTGCAGGATCTGATCGCGGCCCTGGCGGCGCACCCGTTCGACCTCCGCGGCGGCGGCCTCGCGCATCTGAGCGATGATGCGGTCGGCGTCGACGCGGGCTTCCTCGCGCATGCGCTCGAGTTCGCTCTGGGCTTCGGACATGGCGCTGTCGTACGCCGCTTTGGCGTTCTCCAGCCGGGTCGCCGCCTGTTCGCTCTCCTCGAGCTGTTTGCGGACGGTGTCCTGAGCCTTGGTCATGATCGTCTTCACGTATGGCGCAATGTATTTCACGATGAACCAGACGATCACTACGAACCCGAATAGCTGACTCAGGAAGACGGGCCAATCGAAGGTGATGTCGTACAGTCCTTCGGCGGCGAGTATGCCGTCGGTGAGGATCACGATGACCCCCGTCCTCTCTGGTGGCCGGCACTGGTCCGGGCACGGTCGTTCACGCCGAGCATCCGATCGGCCAAATTCTGGGCGAGCGGTTCGACTGATTCGCGTAGTTCGGCGGCGACCTGGTCGGCCTCGGCACGTAGGTGTGCCGTGGACTCGGCCACGATGCTGTCCGCTTCCTGCTGCGCTTCGGCGCGCAATTCCTCGAGGATGGCCCGGCCTTCGGCACGCGCTTGATTGCGTATCTCGGCGGCCTCGGATCGGGCCTTCTCCATGGCGGTCTGATAGCGCTCTTGCGCGTCGCCGAATATCTCGTTGGCTTCCTTGGCGGTCGCCGTCGTGCGTTCGACCCGTGCCTCCCGTTCCGCCAATACCTTCCGGATCGGCGGGACGACGAAGAACCAGATGACTCCGAGCACGATCAGGAAGATCGCCAGCTCGGCGAAGAAGGTGCCGTTGGGGATCAGGAAGTTCCCCGAGGCTTCGACATCTGTTCTTGGAGACATGATTTCGCCTATGCGCCGGGAGTGGCGAATACGAACAATGCCATGAACGCCAGGTTGATGAAGTACGCGGCTTCCACCAGACCGACGGTCAGGAAGAAGTTGCCGCGCAGCTTGCCTTCGGCTTCGGGTTGCCGGGTGACGCCGTTGATCAACGCGGCGCCGGCCAGGCCGTCACCGATTCCCGCGCCGATGGCACCGCCCGCCAGGATGATGCCGCCGCCGATGAGAGCGCCCTGGACGATTGCCGGATCTGCTGCCATTTTTCACTTCCTTATCGGAATTATTGCCCGAACGACAGTGTCGTTCAGTGTTTCTCATGCTCCAGCGACATCGACTGGCTGAAGTACAGGACGGTCAGCAGGGAGAAGATGAATGCCTGAATGGCTCCGACGAAGAGGTCGAAGAGTTTCCAGACGGCATTCGGACCCCAGCTGATCCAGAACGGGAACAAGGTGATGACGGCGACCATCACACCGCCGGCGAACATATTGCCGAAGAGTCGCAGGGACAGCGACAGCGGTTTGGCGATCTCCTCGATCACATTGATGAAAATCATGGGGCCCCAACCGGTGTGGCCCTTGAGCAATTGTTTGGCGTGATTGCCCGCGCCGCGCCGCCAGATGCCCGCGCCTTGGTAGAACAGGAACACGAACAGCGCCAGCGCGTAGACGAAATTGACGTCCGAGGCGGGCGGTGCGATGAGTTCGCCGTCGCCGTACTGCACCGGCAGGATGGAGAGCCAGTTGGACAGCAGGATGAAGGTGAACAGGGTGACCGCCAGGGGCAGCGCGAACGGCGCGACCTTCATGCCGATGGCGCCCTCGACCTGGTTTCGCATAGCGACCGTGACCGATTCGAAGAACAGCTGGACACCGTTGGGCACGCCCGAGGTCAGCTTGATCCGCAGGTAGAAGGCCAGGGCCAGCACGATGAGCGCGGCCACCGAGGTCGAGACGATGGTGTCGATATTGAACTCGAGACCCCACAGCTCGGCGACGGCGTGTTCGCCCACATGGATCTTCGGCTCCGAGTCCCCTTCGGCGGCCAGAGTCGTGGAAAAAGTCGTCTGAGCTAACGAAGCAATGGGAAGCGTCATGAGGATTGCCGAAGCCCTTTCACCTCGGGCACCACGGTGTGGAGTACCAGGATGATCTGAAATAGCGCTAAGCCGAAGAAGATTCCGATGCCGTAGGGCCGCGTGAACATGGCGACCACGATGGCCAGGCCGGTCAGCAGCAGCAAACGGGAGGCAGACGACAGCGCCATCTTCTGCTTGCTGGGTGTTTCCGAATCGGTGATGCGCACAATGGACATCCAGGTTATCTGGGCATTCAGCCAGCCGAGTCCTAAACCGGCGCTTATGAAAACACCCAGCAACAATCGATCGAACACTCCAGCAGCCATCAACGCCAGTACGCCTACCGCGAGTGCAATTGCAGTCGCGCGGCGCATTCGGAGCCTGTTGACGTCCACTTACGACACCGCCTCGCCCTCATCCCACCTCGTAGTGGGGCCGTGCATGATCAATAGCATACACAGCCCAACCACGTTGCGCGGCAATAATTCTGATCTTCAAATCTTTGATCTTGATATTTATCAAGATCATTCAGTTAATTTTCCGCGACAATTTTCCGATATCAGTGCTGGACAGCCTTTTCCGCGCCCGCGCCGGTCAGCGATCGCACCTGCATCTCTTCGTACTTGGCGTCGTTTCGCTCCCTGGACAACAGGGTGCCCAGCCACCCCAGCGCGAACGAGGCGGGGATGGAGACCAGCCCCGGGTTGGACAGCGGGAACCAATGGAAGTCAACGGTTTTGAGCATGGAGGTGGGTGCGCCCGAGACCGCCGGCGAGAACACGATCAGTACGATGGTGATGGCCAGCCCGCCGTAGATACTCCACAGCGCTCCGGCGGTATTGAAGCGCCGCCAGAACAATGAATACAGAATGGTCGGTAGGTTTGCCGACGCCGCCACCGCAAAGGCAAGGGCCACCAGGAAAGCCACGTTCTGGTTCTTGGCCAGGATCCCGCCCACGATGGCCAGCGCGCCGATCACCACCGCGGTGATACGCGCGACCCGCACCTCGCTGTCCTTACCCTCACCACTGCCCTTCTTGATCACATTGGCGTACACGTCGTGCGCGAACGACGCCGAAGCCGTGATGGTCAGCCCCGCCACCACCGCCAGAATCGTCGCGAAGGCAACGGCCGCAACGAATCCCAGCAGCACCGGCCCGCCCAGCTCGAGCGCGAGCAACGGTGCGGCAGCGTTCTCCTTCCCCGGCGCTTTGGCGATCTTCTCCGGTCCGACCAGCGCCCCCGCGCCGTACCCGAGCACCAGCGTGAACAGATAGAACACTCCGATCAGCCCGATCGCCCACACCACCGAGCGCCGCGCGTCCTTGGCCGTCGGCACGGTATAGAACCGCATCAGCACATGCGGCAGCCCCGCCGTGCCCAGCACCAGAGCCAATGCGAGAGAAAGGAAGTCGAGCTTGGTGGTCTCGTTCTTGCCGTAGCGCACGCCGGGTTCGAGCAACCGCTCCCCCACCTTGCCGCCGTGATCGACCGCGGCCTGCAACAGACTGGACAAATTGAACCCGTACCGCGCGAGCACCCACAAGGTCATCGCCCCGGCCGCGCCGATGAGCAGCACCGCCTTGACGATCTGCACCCAGGTGGTGCCCTTCATCCCGCCCACGAGCACGTAGACGATCATGATCGCGCCGACCACCGCGATCACCAGATTCTGTCCGGCAGTACCGGATACGCCCAGCAGCAGCGAGACCAGCACCCCCGCACCGGCCATCTGCGCCAGCAGGTAGAAGAGGCTGACCGCCAGCGTGGAAGTGGCCGCGGCCGCCCGTACCGGGCGCTGCTTCATCCGGAAGGCCAGCACATCCCCGAGCGTGAATTTGCCGGTGTTCCTGAGCAATTCGGCCACCAGCAGCAGCGCCACCAGCCACGCCACCAGGAAGCCGATCGAGTAGAGGAAGCCGTCGTACCCGTACAACGCGATGGCTCCCGCGATGCCCAGGAAGCTGGCCGCCGACAGGTAGTCGCCGGAGATGGCGATCCCGTTCTGCGGTCCGGAGAAGGCCCGGCCGGCGGCGTAATAGTCTGCGGCCGTGCGGGTATCGCGGCTGGCCCGGAACACGATCACCAGCGTGACCACCACGAAGGCCGCGAAGATGGAGATATTGAGCAGCGGGCGGCTGCCTTCGACGGCGGCGGCGAGCGGTGCGTTCATCGGACCGGTCCTTCCAGATCGGTACGCAACTCGTCCGCGATCGGGTCCAGCCGCCGATCCGCGTAGCGCACGTACAGGCCGGTGATGACGAAGGTCGAGACGAACTGGAGCAGGCCGAGCACCAGCCCGACCGTGATATTGCCGAAGAGCTTTTCGGACATGAACTCGTGCGCGTAGTCGGCGAGCAGTACATACAGGGCGTACCAGGCCAGGAAGAACGCGGTCATCGGAAAGACGAAGACGCGGAATCGGCGGCGGAGTCGCTGGAATTCGGGGCTGTCGTAGGTGGGTGACCAGTCGGGAGCCGGCCCGCCGGTTTCGGTTTCGGTAGTCAACTGCGATACCTCCTCGTGAGCCAGGTCACAGTAGCAACGATCACGCTTCCGAACGGGCGAAATAACCGCAGGTGGGGCCGCGATTCAGCGGCGAAGTGAGGCTCGGTTCACAGGGCGCACGCCCAGCAACCGATCGGTTTCCCGCCACCGCGGGCCGCCGAAACCGCCCCGCCGCCGAATGCCGGAAGGTTGCTTTGGCAGAGTTCGCTCTCATGCCGACGAATCGCTCCCTGGATCTGCGCTCGCCGACCACCGCCTCCCCGCTCGCCGAGCTGGCCCCGGACCTACGCGCCGCGCTGATCCGGGTCGGCTACAACGCCGACACGCTCCTGGCAGCGCTCGGCGACGACGCGCACGCCGCCCTCGGCCGCGGCGAACCGGTGCCGGTGCGCCGCGCCGCCGCCGGGCTCGGCGAGCTCGGCACCCTGGTGCGCCTGCTGCTGCTCGGCGATCCCATGCCGGAAGACGCAGTGGCGGCCGCGCTTTCGCCGGTCGATATCGGCCGCGCCGTCACCGCCGGACTGCTCGAGCGTGACGGTGACGCGATCCGCGCCGCCCTGGACCTGCGCCCGCTCGACCTCGGCCAGGGCACCCGCTGGGTGTTCTCGGACCTCGACGACTCCATGCGCCGCCGCGCCCTCGATACCGATCACGTCCTCGGTGTCGGCCAGGCGTCGCTGTCGCTGCTGCGCGCCACCCCCACCCGCGCCACCGGCACCGTGCTCGATCTCGGCACCGGCTGCGGGGTGCAGGCGGTGCACGCCATGTCTTACGGGCGGGTCGTCACCGGCACCGACGTGAACGAGCGCGCCCTGTGGCTGGCGCGGGCGTCCGCCGCGCTGAACGAGATGGATATCGAATTCCTCGAGGGTTCCTGGTTCGAACCCGTCGCCGGCCGCGTGTTCGATCAGATCGTCGCCAATCCCCCGTTCGTGGTCGGCCCCGCCCGCGTCGAGCACACCTACCGGGACTCCGGCCTGCACCTCGACGGCGCCAGTGAATTGGTCATCTCCGGGATTCCGGAGCTCCTCGCCCCGGGCGGCACCGCGGCACTGCTCGCGTCCTGGGTACATATCGAAGGCGAGGACTGGCGCAGCCGCGTCGCGAGCTGGCTGCCCGATCACGGCATCGATGCCTGGATCGTGCAGCGCGATGTCGCCGATCCCGCCCTGTACGTCGGAACCTGGCTGCGCGACGCCGGATTGGATCCGCGCGAGGAGGCCGCCCAGGCCCGCGCCGCGGCCTGGCTCGATGCCTTCGCCGCCGACAAGGTGGCGGGCGTCGGCTTCGGCTTCGTCTATCTGCGCGCCATCGACGGCCCGACCGAATTGCTGGCAGAGGACCTCACCCACGGTTTCGACGATCCGCTCGGCGATGAGGCGATTCGATACTTCGAGCGCTCGGCGTGGCTGCGCGCCGTGGCGACCGATCCGGAGCTCATCCTCGCGAGCCGCTTCGAGGTCGATCCGGCGACCGCGCTCGAGCGCGTGTACCTGCCCGGCGCGGCAGGCTGGGAGCAGCGCGTGGCCCGGTTGCATCGCGGCGACGGCCCGCGCTGGCAGCACGAGGTCGACGACACCACCGCCGCGCTGCTCGCCGGAATGCGCCCGGACGGCCTGCCGCTGCGAGAGCTGGTGGAGCTGCTCGCCTTCGGTGAGACCGGCGATGCCGCCACCCCGGAATTCGAGGCCGCGGTGCTGGGCGTGGTGGTCGGCTTGGTGCGGCACGGGCTGATTCACCCCCGCTGACCGACTCACCGGATCGCCGCGGAACACCTCTCCGAATCGACCGAACCGCCGGACATCTCCAGTGTCCGGCGGTTCTTTGAATGTGATACCGGTCACTCTGGACCGGTGGCCGTGTTTGTACCCGGAATCCCACGGGGCATTCCCTCGTTACACCAGCACTCGAACGGATATACGGCAGGGCAGAGACCCGATAAGACGTAATCGATTGCCGTGAACCGAAGTTCGACGCCGGCGGTGGCAACCACCCGGACACCGAGGCCCGCTCGCCGGCTGCGCGTGATCCGCAGGATACGCGCTTCTCAGGAACTTCTCAGCCGTGCGCCGTAAAAACCGCAGCTCAGAAGCGGTTTATGAAAGCTCAGGCGGGGAACTTTCCTGATGTCGGGTCCGTTGAACGGAGCGAGACACCACCGACAGGAGGCAAGTCATGACAAGCCCCGCCACCACTGACGTGCGCATCAGCGAACAGGACCTCGACGCCCAGAGCCCCGCCGCCGACCTGGTACGCGTGTACCTGAATGGGATCGGCAAGACGGCGCTGCTCACGGCTGCCGACGAGGTCGAGCTGGCCAAGCGCATCGAGGCGGGCCTCTACGCGCAGCATGTGCTGGAGACGAACAAGCGCATCGCCGCGGCCAAGAAGAAAGACCTCGCGATCATCGTGCGTGAGGGTCAGGCCGCGCGTCAGCATCTGCTCGAAGCGAACCTCCGCCTCGTGGTCTCCCTGGCCAAGCGGTACACCGGCCGCGGCATGCCGCTGCTGGACCTGATCCAGGAAGGCAATCTGGGTCTGATTCGCGCCATGGAGAAGTTCGACTACACCAAGGGTTTCAAGTTCTCGACGTACGCCACCTGGTGGATTCGTCAGGCGATCACCCGCGGCATGGCCGACCAATCGCGCACCATTCGCCTCCCCGTGCACCTCGTCGAACAGGTCAACAAGCTGGCCCGCATCAAGCGCGAACTGCATCAGCAGCTCGGGCGTGAGGCCACCGACGCGGAACTGGCCCGCGAGTCCGGCATCCCGGTCGAGAAGATCGCCGACCTGCTGGACCACAGCCGCGACCCGGTAAGCCTGGACATGCCGGTCGGCAATGACGAAGAGGCCCCGCTCGGCGACTTCATCGAGGATTCGGAGGCCACCTCCGCCGAATCCGCCGTGATCGCCGGACTTCTGCACCGCGACGTCCGCACCGTCCTGGCCACCCTGGACGAGCGCGAACAGCAGGTCATCCGCCTGCGCTACGGCCTCGACGACGGCCAGCCGCGCACCCTCGACCAGATCGGCAAGCTCTTCGGGCTCTCCCGCGAGCGCGTCCGCCAGATCGAACGCGAAGTCATGTCCAAGCTCCGCAAGGGCGAGCGCGCCGACCGCCTGCGCGCCTACGCCAGCTGACCGGTCTCGGACCGTCCCGGAACATCGGGCCGTCTCGAGGCGCCGGCCCGATCACAGACGCCGGTTGGTTCTCGCATTCCATGTCCCCCTGCGGAATGCACGAACCAACCGGCGTCTTGCTGTGTGTGCGTAGCTCATCGGGGCGGGCTCGGCATCGGCCGGACGGATCCGCACGCGGTCGAGGCCCTCGACACTCCGGTCTCTCAGCCGATCGAGGCGAGGGCCTGGCAAGGCGTGGGAGTAGGGAGAGCGCCCTTGGCGAACCGGGCGGGCGTGGTGCCCATCAGGGCCCGGAAATCGGCGGCGAGATGCGACTGGTCGTAATAGCCCGCGGCGGTGGCCCGGTCCGCCCAGGGGGTGTTGGCGGCGGCGGTGAGGATCTGGCGGACCCGGGTGATGCGCGCGAAGTGCTTGGGCGAGACGCCGATTCCGGTGGTGAACAGATTGCGGAGCTGACGTTCACTGACGGCGAGCGTGGCGGCCAAGGACTGGATGGAGGCGGGCTTGGTGGTGAGCGTCGTGACGGCGGCATCGAGCAGGCGACGGTGCTCACGACGGGTGGGATCGTCCGAGAGCTGCTGTGGGAGTACGGCTTCCAGGAACGGGAGCACGTCCTCCGGGGCGAGTTCGGTGAGGTGATCCGCCAGCGCCGCGGCCGGGCCCGGCAGATCAGCCAGGCGCAGGATGCGATCGGTGAGCTCGGCGGCGGGGACGCCCAGCAGCGCGGGGGCCGCGCCGGGAGCCAGCCGCAACCGCAGGCACCCCGCGGGTTCGGTCGGCGCGGCGTAATTGGCCTGGGTATACGGACCGAGCACCAGCGCGTCCCGGCGGCCGGAGAGTTCGGTGCGCAGCACGACGGTGGTGACCGCACGCGGCAGATGAGTGAACGAGGGTGGCAGTTCACGCAGGGTGGAGATGTGACCGATGTCGGTGATCCACGGCCGCAGCGACTCCGGCGGCGCGAGCGGGCGCTCGAAATGGTCGGCGGTGTCGGGGGCCTGATCGAGCGCGGGGGTCACCGGTTCACTGTAGGCAGCCCGGACGGCCGGTGTCTGTGCCGGTTTTTCCTATATCGCGACGGGGTGGCGGCGGCAGGGTTGTCGGCATGATCGTGATTACGGGTGCCACGGGCACCATCGGCAGCGAAGTGGTTCGAATCCTGGCCGCGCGGGGTGTGGCGGTGCGAGCGGTTACGCGGAATCCCGAGGCGGCCGTGTTCCCGGAGAACGTGGAGGTGGTGCGTGGCGACTACACCGACACCGCTTCCCTGACAGCGGCTTTCGCGGGCGCCGAGGCCGCCTTCCTGGTGGGGCTGCTCGGGCCGGAGTTCATCGAGACCGAGCAGGCGCTGATCGAGTCCGCGCGGGCGGCGGGTGTGCGGCGGCTGGTGAAGCTGTCGGCCATCGGGACCGGCGATCCGGAATTGGGGCGGGTGGGGACCTGGCATGTGCCCGGCGAACAGGCGGTGCGGGACAGCGGCGTGGAGTGGACGATCCTGCGGCCGAGCAGTTTCGCGTCGAACACATTGAGCTGGGCCGCGATGATCCTGGCCGGGCAAGCGGTGCCGAATATGACCGGCACCGGTACCCAGGGCGTGATCGATCCGCGCGACGTGTCCGCCGTGGCGGCCGAGGCGCTGCTGTCGGACGCGCACGCCGGACGCGTCTACACCCTCACCGGACCGGAGTTGCTCGGCACCGCGGATCAGGTCGCGGCGCTGGCCGACGCCACCGGCCGCACCATCGACGTTTTCGATATCGCAGAGCGGCAGGCTCGCGAATTCATGCTCGGCGCAGGCATGTCCGAGGAGTACACCGACGGCTCGCTCGCCGGGCAGGCCTTCGTGCGGGCGGGTGGCAATGCCATCGTGACCGGTGATGTCGAGGAGGTGCTGGGCCGCGCGCCGCGCACCTACGCCGAGTGGGTGCGCGATCACGCGGCCGCGTTCACCGGTGTGACGGTGAACGCGGGCTGACCGGTCAGGCCGCTTCGGCGATCACGGCTAGGCGGTCGAGCATGGCTGCCCAGCCGCTGCCCATAATGCTGCGCGAGCGCTGCATGACCGCATTGTCGGGGTCGAATCCGGTGTGGCTGAACAGCATTCGGGTGCCGCGCCCCTCCGGGCGCAGGGTCCAGGTGACCACCCAGCCGGTCGGGGCGGCGGCCTGGGCATCGTCCCAGCTGACGCTGAGCCGTTCGGGCGCAACGGCTTCCAGGACGGTGCCGCGGATCTGGCCGGAGAACTGCTGGCCGGGCATTGGCTGGGTCTTCATCTCGAAGACGTTGCCCGCCACGGGTTCGAAGCCGATGGGCTCCATCATCCACCGGCCCATGAGTTCGGGAGTGGTGATCGCCCGCCACACCTTCTCGGGCGGGTGCGGGTAGTAGTGGTCGAGTTCGATGGCGGTCAGGTCGTCGGTCATCGGGGATCCTTGTCGTCGGGTTCGCGGGTTTCGTCGGGCATGGCGTCGAGCACCTCGCCCAGGGCGCGCAGCCGTTTCCGCCAGTAGCGCTCGAACGGATCGAGCCAGGACTGCAATTCGTGCAGCGGTTCGGGTTCGACCCGGTAGAAGCGCTGTCTGCCGCGCTTCTCCTCGGCGACCAGGCCGGCGTCCCGCAGCACTTTGAGGTGCTCGGAGACGCTCGGCCTGGCCATATCGAAACGTTCGGCGATGACCTGCACCGATTGCTCGTCCTCGAGCAGCAGTTCGAGGATGTCGCGCCGGGTGGGATTGGACAGCGCCCCGAACACCTTGTCGGCGGTGCCGGATTTCAAGCGGTACGGCATGCGTTCGAGAATAGGTAGGAATTGCCCTACCTGTCAACCGTAGGCATTTTCCTACCTTTCTATGAGAAGGGAGCCGCGCGGCGATATGCCGCGCGGCCCGCAGCGGGGCTAGCCGGAGTTGCGCAGAGCGGTGGCCAGGCCGTTCATGGTGAGCAGAATGCCGCGCTCCACCAATTCGGAGTCGTCCCCGGCGCGCCGGCGGCGCAGTAGTTCGACCTGGAGCTGGTTGATGGGTTCGAGGTAGGGGAAGCGGTTGTGAATGGACTCGGCCAGCGCCGGGTTGTCGGCGAGCAGCTCGTCCGCGCCGGTGATCGCCGCGTACATGCGGGCGGTCCGGGTGAACTCCGCGCAGATCATGCCGAATACCTTGGCGCGCAAGGCTTCATCGGGCACCAGTTCGGCATAGTAGGAGGCGATATCCATATCCGCCTTGGCCATGACCTGCGCCAGGTTGGACATGACGGTCCGGAAGAACGGCCAGCGCCGGTAGAGGTCGGCGAGGGTGGCCAGCCGGTCCGGATCGTCGCCGATCCATTCCTCGAACGCGGAACCGGTGCCGTACCAGCCGGGCAGCATGACCCGGGACTGGCTCCAGGCCATCACCCAGGGGATGGCGCGCAGGTCGTAGACGGAATTGGTGGGCTTACGCGAGGCGGGGCGGCTGCCCAGATTCAGGTCCGCCACTTCGGCGATGGGCGTGGAGGCCCGGAAATACTCGACGAAGCCCGGGGTTTCGTGCACCAGCCGCGAATACGCTTGGCGGGCAAGCTCGGCCAGCTCGTCCAGCACCGCGTACGCGGGTTCGGCATCGTCACCGAGGCCCTCCACATCCAGCAGGGTGGATTCCAGGGTGCCCGCGACCAGCGCCTCCAGATTGCGGAACGCGGTGCCCGGGTCGGCGTACTTGGTCGAGATGACCTCGCCCTGTTCGGTCAACCGCAGCGAACCCCGCACGGCTCCGGCGGGCTGGGCCAGGATGGCGTCGTAGCTGCGACCGCCGCCACGGCCGACGGTGCCGCCGCGACCGTGGAAGAGCCGCAAGCGAATTCCGGTCTTGCGGGCGGCGTCGACCAGGTCGAGTTCGGCGCGGTACAGCGCCCAGTTGGCGGCCAGATACCCGCCGTCCTTGTTGGAGTCCGAGTAGCCGAGCATGACCTCCTGCTGCATGCCGCGCGCGTGCACCAGCCGCTGATAGGCGGGGACTTCCAGTGCGGCGGAGAGGATTTCGGCGCCGTGCCGCAGATCGTCGATGGTTTCGAAGAGCGGCACCACACCCACCGGGCTCGACGGCGCGGTCTCGCCGTCGCCTGGATCGAGAATGCCCGCTTCCTTCAAAAGCAGTGCGGCTTCGAGCATATCGCTGACGGAGGTGCACATGCTGATGATGTAGTTCGGCACGGTGTCCGGCCCGAGGTCGTCCAGCGCGGCCTTGGCGGCCCGCACCACCCCGAGTTCCTTGGCGGCCAGTTCGCTCAGCTTCGCATTGGGTCCGACCAGCGGCCGGCGCGTGGTCAGTTCGGCGGCGAGCAGTTCGACGCGCTGCGCCTCGTCCAGCGACGCGTAGTCGGAATGCACTCCGGCCCAGGCGAACAGCTCGGCCACCACCTGCTCGTGCATCTCCGAGTTCTGCCGCATGTCCAGGCCCTGCAAATGGAATCCGAAGGTTTCCACCGCGCCGCGCAGCGCCGCCAGCTGATCGTCGGCGAGCAGTCCGTCGCCGGAAGCTCGCATTGACGCGTCGACGATATTCAGGTCCGCGAGGAATTCCTCCGGCCCCGCATAAGGTTCGGCGGCGACATCGATACCACCGGGCAGGGTCTCGCCGAGCGACTGCCGCGCCGAGGCGCTCAACCGCGCCCGGATGCCGCGAATGGCCCGCCGGTACGGCTCGTCGGCGCGCTGCGGGGAATCGTCGAAGCCGGCATCGGCCAGCGCCGCCAGTTCCGGCGTGACCGGCACCAGCCGCGCCGATTGGGCGAGCGATTTCTCCAGGTCCACCAGCATTTTCAGGTAGCGTTCGAAGGCCACCGTCCCCGCGCGATGGGTGGCGCGGTGCACCACTTCGGCGGTGACGAAAGGATTCCCGTCGCGGTCGCCGCCGATCCACGATCCGGGGCGCAGGATCGGCCGGGCCAGCAGTTCGTGGGTGGGCCAGCGGTCGCGCAACGCCGCCCGCACCTGACCGTTGATCCGCGGGATCACATCGAAGAGGGTGAGGTCGTAGTACCGCAGCCCGACCTCGATCTCGTCCTGAATGCGCAAGCGCGCCAACCGGATCAGCGCCGCCCGCCACAGCGCGAGCACCTGCCGCCGGATGTCGGTCTCGATCTCGGCGAACTCGGGTTCGTGCTCGCCATAGCGCTGCCGTCGCCGCATGAGTTCCGCGATCCGTGACTGCACATCGAAGATGGTGCGCCGCCGCGTCTCGGTCGGATGCGCGGTGATGACCGGTGAGACCAGCGCGTCGGCCAGCAGCTCCGCCACCTTGTGCCCGTCCGGTCCGGCCGCGTCCAGCTTCCGGTAGGTGGCCGCGAGGCTGGAGTCCTGCGGCGGCTCCCCCGCCGCCACGTGCACCGCCCGCCGCCGGTCCCGTTGCAGGTCCTCGGCCAGATTGGCCAGTAGCAGGAAGTGGCTGAACGCCCGGATCACCGGGATGGCGGTGCGGATGTCCACATCGCGCAGCATGTCGGCCACGGCGCTGCGATCCACCTCCGAGCGTCGTACCTTGAACGCCTCGATGCGCACGCGTTCGATGAGGTCGAAGACATCCGCGCCCTCATGATCACGAATGGTGTCGCCGAGAATGCCGCCCAGGAACCGGATATCGTCGCGCAGCGGCGCGGTGGCCGTCTCGATCTGCTCTTCTCGCAATCCCATCGCCTCTCCATACCGGCGGAACTTCCACTGTCTCAACACCTGTGGGCGTGTGACGGCCCAGGTGGCGGATCTCTCAGCCCATCCGGCGCGGACCGATGTCGAACCGGCTGGGTTCCGGGCCGATCCGCACCCGGCCGTACAGCACCGCCGCACCTTCCGGGGCGGCCATGATCGGTTCGCACAGCAGCTCGCGCACCTCGGGCAGGTCGTCGCAGAGCGCCGAAATCCGTTGCGCCAGTTCGGCCAGCGCGGCCCGGTCCACCGGTTTGCCGAGCTCGCGGCCCGCGACCGTGCCCGAGAGCAACGGGGCCGCGCGCGGTGCGTCGATCAGCTCCGCCGATTCGGCCTCGGTCAGCGGCAGCGCCCGGTACACCCGGTCGCCGAGCAGATCGATGATGGTGCCGGAGAGGCCGAAACTGATCACCGAACCGAAGGACGGATCGTCCTGGACGCGGAACATACAGCCGACGCCCTTGGTGGCCATGCGCTGAATGTGCACCGGGTTGCCGGAGATCTGGGCCAGGTCGGTGTACGCGCGCCGGACCTCGTCCGAACGCCACAGGTCCAGGCGCACCCCGGTGAGGTCGGGGCGATTGCGCCACATCTCCCCCGTCGCCTTGGCGGCCACCGGGAAGCCGAGATCCTCGGCGGCGGCCACGGCGGCGTCGGCGTCGCGGGCCTCCCGGAATTCCACGATGCCGATGCCGTAGCAGCCCAGCAGTTCCGCCGCCTGGAGATCGGTGAGCCAGTGCGCGGCGTCCTCGGACATCCACTCCCCCACCAGTTCCCGGGCGCGCGCGGTGTCGAGGCCGTCCGGGCGGGCGACCGGGGAGATGGGGCGGGTGCGCCAGTCGGCGTAGCGACGCACCCGGGCCAGGGTGCGGGCCGCGCGCTCGGGGTCGCCGAAGGCCGGGATGGAGCCGCGTTCCAGCATGCCGCCCGGCCCGCGGGTGGCGAGCAGGTTCGGCATGCCCTGGTCGGCGACGAAGGTGGTGAGCACCGGTGTGGCGGGGTCGGTCAGCGCGCCGGCGCGGATCGCTTCGGCGAAGGAGGCGACCGCGGTGGGCACCGGGGGTGAGTAGATGACGATGACCGCGTCCACGTCCGGGTCGGAGACCGCCGCGGCCACCGCCGTCAGATAGTCGGCGGGGCTGCCCTGCGGGCCGAGGTCGATGGGCTCGCCGACCTCGAGTCCCTCACCGCGCGCCGCGTCCACCGCGAGCCAGCTCAGCGCGGCGCTGTTGCCGATCACCGCGGCGCGGCGGCCGGCCGGCAGGGGTTGATAGGCGAGCAGCATGGCGCAGTCGAAGAGCTCGGTGATGGAATCGACCTGGATGATGCCCGCCTGCGCGAACAGGTTGCGCACCAGTGCGCGATCCAGGTCCGGTTCGCCGTCCACGCGGCCCCCGTGGCGGCCGCTGTTCACGGCCACAATGGGTTTGGAGTGCGCGACCCGGCGCGCGATGCGGGAGAACTTGCGCGGGTTGCCGAAGGTCTCCAGGTAGAGCAGCACCACATCGGTGTCGGGATCGTTGTCCCAGTACTGGAGCAGGTCGTTGCCGGAGACGTCGGCGCGGTTACCGGCCGAGACGAAGGTGGACAGGCCGAGCTGGCGGGCGGCGGCCTCGCCGAGGATGGCCGCGCCCAAAGGCCCGGACTGGCAGAAGAATCCGATGCGCCCGCGCCCCGGCAGTACCGGCGCGAGGGTGGCGTTGATGGCGACCGCCGGATCGGTATTGGCGATGCCGAGCGCGCTGGGGCCCACCACCCGCATGCCGTGGGCGCGGGCGGCGTCGACGAGTTCCCGTTCGGCGGCCCAGCCGCGCGGCCCGGTCTCGGAGAATCCGGCGGTGAGCACCACCAAACCCTTGACGCCCTTGGCCATACAGTCGTCGAGCACCGAGCCGATCTCGGTGGCGGGCACCGCGATCACCGCCAGATCGACCTCGTCCGGGATATCGCGCACCGTCGGGTACGCCCGCACGCCCCGTACCGAGGTGCGATTGCGGTTCACCGGAAACACCGGTCCCGGAAACGATCCGGAGAGCAGGTTGGCCAGCACCGCGCCGCCCACCCGCCCCGTGGACGGCGTCGCGCCGATGACCGCCACCGATTTCGGCGCGAGCAGATTCCCCACACTGCGCGCCTCGGAGGCGCGCTCCCGCGAATCCCGCACGGACTGCAAGGCTTCGGTGGGGTCGATCGCGAATTCCAGATGCAGCACCGAGCCGTCGCGGCTGCGCTCCACCTGATATCCGGCATCCCGGAACACCTGCACCATGGCGTTGTTCTCGGCCAGCACCTCGGCCACGAAGCTCTCGATATCGTTCTCCGCCGCCGCACCGTTGAGATGCTCCAGCAGGATCGATCCCAGCCCGCGCCCCTGGTGCTCGTCGGCCACCACGAACGCCACCTCGGCGGCGCGCGGCCCGGGCCGTTCCGCCAGGAACTCGTAGCGCCCCACCGCGATGATGTCGTCGCCGAGCTCGATGACCAGCCCGACCCGATCCCGATAATCCACGTGCGTGGTGCGATACAGATCCTTCGGCGTCATCCGCGGATACGGCCCGAAGTACCGCAGATAGCGCGTCCGATCCGAGAGCCGGGAATGGAACCGCTCCATCCCTGCTGCGTCATCGGGAGTGATCGGCCGCAAACGCACCACCCCGCCGTCGGAGGCCAGCACATCCGCGAACCAATGCTCCGGCGGCGGAGGCGGATTCACCGGCGTCCCCGGCAGATCCACCGTGGGAACAAGGCTCCCCGCGGCGGACACCGCCCCGGCAGGACGGGGGCCGGGCTCGGCCGCCGGACCACTGGGGTTCGCGGGCGTGCTGCCGCCGGTGGGCGCGCCATCGCCGGGCGGGCGGGTGGGGTCAGTCACGGGGATCCTCCGGATCCAGGCCGAGCAGACCGAAAGTCGCTCGGCGCGTTGCCAATACGGATGTGTCGAGGGCGCGGCGCGCGCGGTCGGCGCGGTCGTCGCCGGTTTCGCGGCCGCCGCCGGGGCCGTCCCAGCGGTCGAAGTCCACGGGTGCGCCGTCGCCCATGGTGCGGGGCGGCGCGATGGTGGGGGCATAGGCGGTGACCTGGTCGGTCCAGTCCGGGGGGATGGGGGTGTCGGGGTCGATATCGCTGTCCAGGGCGGCGGCGAGCAGGTGGGTCCAGGCGCGGGGGACGACGCGGATGAGCCCGTAGCCACCGCCGCCGACGGCGAGCCAGCGGCCTTCGGCGTAGCGATCGGCGAGGTCGCGCATGGCGATGAAGGCCGCCCGCTGACCGTCCACGCTCAGTTCCAGATCCGCCAGCGGGTCCTCGCGATGGGTGTCGACGCCGCACTGGCTGATCACGATCTGCGGGCGGAACGCCGCCAGCGCGCCGGGCGCGATCGCGTGGAAGCCGCGCAGCCACAACTGGTCCCGGGTACCCGGCATGATCGGGAGGTTGATCTTGGTGCCTTCGGCCTTGCCGCCGCCGGTCTCCTCCGGCCATCCGGTGTTGGGCCACAGGGTCGCCGGATGCTGATGGATCGAAAGGGTCAGCACCCGTGGGTCTCCGTAGAACATGCGCTGCACGCCGTCACCGTGGTGCACGTCCACATCGAGGTAGGCGATGCGGTCGAAACCGTTCTCCAGTAGCCACGAGATCGCCACCGCCACATCGTTGTACACGCAGAACCCGGCCGCGCTGTCCGGCATGGCGTGATGCATGCCCCCGCCGATGCTCACCGCCCGCCGAGTCCGCCCCGCCGCGATCTCCTGCGCGGCCGCCAGGGTTCCGCCCACGATGACCGAGGCCGCCTCGTGCATGTGCGGGAACACCGGATTGTCGGCCGACCCCAGCCCGTAGGGCGGATTCAACGGCACCGCGCCGTTCGGCGGCACCGCGTGCTTGACCGCCTCCACGTAATCGTGGGTGTGCACCCGCAACAGTTCGGAATCCCCGGCCGCCGCCGGCGCGAGCGTCTCCACCCCGTCGAGCAGCCCCAGCCCGCGCGCCAAAGCCATGGTGAACTGCAATCGCACCGGGCGCATCGGATGCTCCGGCGTCCAGGTGTAGTCCAGGAACCTGTCGGTCCACACTACGGTTCCGTCTCGACCCACCGCGCCAGCCATACCTGCCACGCTAGTGCGTACCGGGCGCTCGTACTCTAGTGACACCGCGACGCCGTCATACCGGGGCGAAGGCGCTGTGACCCGAGAAACCCGAGGGGAACACGCAGCCCGTCCTCGGTGTTGTCTCCGTGTTCGCGAAATATGCTGTCGCCCGGTGCAGCCGCCGTGCATGGGTAGAATTCGTGCCGACGAAGGGGTTAACAGGTGAAGGATCTGGTCGACACCACGGAGATGTATCTCCGTACCATCTACGACCTCGAGGAGGAGGGCGTCACGCCGTTGCGCGCCCGTATCGCCGAGCGTCTGGAGCAGAGCGGGCCGACGGTCAGCCAGACGGTGGCGCGGATGGAACGTGACGGTTTGCTGACCGTTGCCGGTGATCGCCATCTCGAACTGACCGACAAGGGCCGGGCCATGGCGGTCGCCGTCATGCGCAAGCATCGGCTCGCCGAGCGCCTGCTGGTCGACATCATCGGATTGGACTGGCAGAACGTGCACGCCGAGGCGTGCCGCTGGGAGCACGTGATGAGCGAGGAGGTGGAGCGCCGCTTGATCCAGGTGCTGAACAACCCCACCACCTCTCCGTACGGCAATCCCATTCCGGGGCTGGACGAGCTGGGCGTGGTCGCCAGCGCGAGCGGCGAGGAGAAGCTGGTGCGGCTGTCGGATCTGCCCGCGGGGCAGACCGTGGCGGTCGTGGTGCGCCGGCTCTCGGAGCACATCCAGACCGACCCCGAGGTCATCAATCAGCTGCGTGAGGCCGGTGTAGTGCCGGACGCGCGTGTGACCGTCGAGACCAAGCCGGGTGCGGTGATCATCTCGGTGCCCGGTCACGACGGGTTCGAACTGTCCGACGAGATGGCGCACGCCGTCCAGGTGAAGTTGGTCTGATACGTGAAGCTGCTGGTTACCGGAGGCGCGGGCTACGTCGGTGGCGTCTGCGCACAGGTCCTGCTCGAAGAAGGCCACGAGGTCGTGGTCGTCGATGATCTCAGCACCGGCAACGCCGACGGCGTGCCCGCCGGGGCGAAGTTCGTGGAGGGCGATATCGCCACCGCGGGCGTCGAGCTCATCGAGGCCGAAAACTTCGACGGGGTACTGCATTTCGCGGCGCAGTCGCTGGTGGGAGAGTCGGTGGTGGCGCCGGAGAAGTACTGGCACGGCAATGTGGTCAAGACCTTGGCGCTGCTGGAGGCCATGCGCGCCGCCGGCACCCCGAGGCTGGTGTTCTCCTCCACCGCCGCGGTGTACGGCGAGCCGGAGCAGGTGCCGATCGTCGAGACCGCGCCGAAGCTGCCGACCAACCCCTACGGCGCTTCGAAGCTGTCGATCGACTATGCCATCACCTCGTACGCGGCGGCGCACGGGCTGGCGGCGACCAGCCTGCGCTACTTCAATGTGGCCGGCGCTTACGCCGGGCTCGGCGAGAACCGTGTGGTGGAAACCCATCTCATCCCCCTCGTCTTGCAGACGGCGCTGGGCCATCGTGAGTCGATCTCGGTCTTCGGCACCGACTACCCGACGCCGGATGGTTCGGCGGTGCGCGACTACATCCACATTCGTGATCTGGCGCAGGCGCATCTGCTCGCGCTCGCGCAGTCGCAGCCGGGTACGCATCGCATCTTCAATCTGGGCAGCGGCACCGGTTTCTCGGTGCGCGAGGTCATTTCGGCGTGCCGCCGGGTGACGGGCCTGCCCATCGCCTCGGTCGACGCGCCCCGCCGCCCGGGTGATCCGGCGGTGCTGGTGGCCTCCAGTGAGCGCGCCACCACCGAGCTGGGCTGGCGGCCGGAGCACACCGATCTCGACGAGATCGTCTCCGACGCCTGGGATTTCCTGCGCCTGCTCGGCGACCGCGCGCACAGCGCCCGCTGAGTCATCCCGAGCGTTTGCTGTCGAAGCAGGTCGCGAGGTTGACGCCGAGATCGGCGGCGGCCTCGCGACCGGATTCGGCCAGCCGGCGCAATCGGTGCGGCCGCATACCCGATTGCAGACCGGCATCCAGCAGCACCGCCACTTTGTGGGCCGGATCGCAGCTCAGCGCCGCCTCGAGGGCCACGCCCGCCAGCGGACCGTCCCCGCGCGCATAGGCGTGATAGGCGAGCAGCGTCGCGGCATAAACCCGATCCGCATCCGGTAATGCCCGGGTGAGTTGCAGCCAGAGCGCTTCCGCGGCATCGGCGTGCGGATCCTCGATGAGCGCGAACATGACATCCCGCACCGTCGAATCCCGCAGCGCCACAGCCACTTCGGCGAGCTCGGCCGCCCCCGGCAGCGCGCCGGCCGCCATCGCGGCGATCGCCTGCACCACCCGCCGCAGCGCATCGCGCGTGAACCGCTCGGGATCAGCGCACCGCAGCGCCCCGGCCGTTCGCGCGGCCGCGGTCTCCTCCTCCCGCGCCAGCTCCCGCGAAACCCTTTCCCGCAATTCGGCATCCACCGCCACCGACGCGGTCAGCTCATCCCGCGACCCGCGCATCGGCCGTCCCTCCAGCACCTGCCGCAGGGTGACCAGCGATGCCGCCGGATCCGGTTGTGTGCCCCGCCGTCCGGGCCCGTTCACACTCCACCACGCCTGCTCGGCACCGATCTCCCGCACCGCCCATGCCCCGGCGAGCGGCACTCCGTCGGCATCCAGCCGATGCTCCAGCGCCGCAATCAGATTCCCGTGCTGCCGTGCCCGCACTCCCCGATGCCGCCGCCCCGGCACCGTGGCCCGATCATCGACGATCAGCGCGATCGCCGAGACGGCTTGCCGCTGTGCACACAGCCGCGCCACTCGATCCACCATCTCCGCCGTGGCGACCCGCCCCTGGCTCTCGAGATCCATCCGGGCCACCACATCCACGGCCGACGCAGGGCCGCCGTCGATTTCGGTGCGCAGCACGGTCACCACCAGCGACCGCTCCGGCATGAATCCCAGCATCGCCGGCACCGCCGCGATGAACTCCCCCGGATCCCGCAACCGCGGTTCGAGATCACGGGGTGACGGGCCAGGCAGGTCGGGCGGGCCGAGGATGGGCTGCGAGCCGGGGGCCGGGGGCGTGGGTTCGGTCGGTGTCGTCATGGCATCGAGGGTGCGCCGGGCCCGGCGGCCGACTGCGAGGGTGACCTGGGATTTTGTTGCGGCTGTGGAGAGTTCGGCGCGCCGGGGACAAATCGGTGTGGCGTCAAGCTTCGAGGCCGGTGTTTGTCGGTGGGCGGTGTTATCTTGCGCGCTCGGCGATAGCCCCACGTCATGCGTGAAATGCATGGCTATGCAACGGTTTTCATTTCTGCCGACCGGTCGGTGCCGCGCTGTTAGAGTCCGCCGAGGTACTCATCGGGAGTACCGGAAGGAAGTAGTACACGCAGATGAAGAGCACCACATTCACCGGCGTCGCGGCCGCCGCCCTGGCAGCGGTAGCCGTGCCCGTCGCCCTGGCCCCTGCGGCTTCGGCCACCACCGAACAGGTCCGGGTCGACAATGTCTCCGCCGGCGAGACCTGCGCGGTGGGCAAGGCCTGCTATGTGCGGGTGCGCCTGACCGGCGACAACCGGCTCGACGATGTCACCATCACGGTGAACGGCACTGTCATCGGTTATGCCGTGCCGGCGCAGGAGACCTGGGACACCGGGGCGGCGACCGCCGAGGTCACCTGGGTGCCGTCGGATTACGGGAATTTCACGATCGTGGCGCGGCAGGGTAGTTCGTCCGCGTCGGTGAATTACGAGCTGAAGCGGCCGGCCGCGCCTTCGACCGGATCGTTCGGGCTGGGCTGAGTCCCGCCGGAACCGGGCTGGGCAGAGCCCGAGTTCCGCGTACCCCGGGCCCTGCCTTCGCATCCCGCTCCCCGATCGCCACCCCTAGGCGGGGCGGGCCTGCGCGAGCATCTCCAGATAGTGCGGGTTGGTCATGATGCCCAGCACATTCCCGAACGGATCCACCACCGATGCGGTGACGAAGCCGGTCCCCGCGCCGCGCTCGGTGATCGGTTCGAATTCCTTCGCGCCCGACTCCAGCAGCCGCGCGAACGCGACCTCGATGTCATCGACGTGCCAGTTCAGGATCTGACCGCCCGGCAGATCCGGCCGGCTCGGCGCGTACTTGCGGTTGATGATGCCCAATTCGGCCTGATAGTCGCCGATGCGGAACTCGTAGTAACCGCCCGGCACCTGGAAATACGGCGGCACGCCCAGCAATTCGGCATACCAGTCCTTGGCCGCCTCGAGGTCGTCGGCGTAGTAGTTCACGGTCGCCATGCCACGCAACATCGTCGTTCTCCTTCAAGCTCTTCCGCTGTGGATGTATCCAGTCTCGCGCTTAAAGTGCGCAACGAATGAGCACTTTTACCGGCAGAATTCCCGAGTATGCGAGCGGATCGATTGGTGGCGACGCTGCTGTTCATGCAGCAGCGCGGACGCGTGACAGCGGCCGAGGTCGCCGCGGAGCTGGAGATATCGGTCGCGACGGCCCGCCGCGACCTGGAAGCCCTGTCCACCGCCGGGATTCCGGTGTATCCGCAGCCCGGCCGAGGCGGCGGCTGGCAGCTGGTGGGTGGTGCGCGCACCGACCTGAGCGGCCTCAACGCCGACGAAGCACAAGCCCTGTTCCTGCTGCTCGGCCCGGTGACCACCGCCGCCCCGGCTACCAAATCCGCCCTGCGAAAGCTCCTGCGCGCCTTACCCCAAACCTTCCGCGACGAAGCCCAGGCCGCCGCCGACGCCGTCGTGGTCGATCCCGCCCGCTGGGGTGAACGCGACGACCAGCCGCCGCCGCTGGTCGCCGAATTACAACGAGCCGTGGTGCGCCGCCGCAAGATCCGCTTCGACTATCGAGCAGCCCGCCGCGACCAGCGGAGTCAGGACGAGCACCGGGTCGGCGAGGGATCTGTCGGTCGGGTCGCCGATCCGTGGGGCCTGGTCGACAAGGACGGCATCTGGTATTTGGTCGCCGGTACCGAGCGCGGGCAGCGGACCTTCCGGGTCGATCGAATGACGGCGGTCGAGGTGACGGGCGAAACCGCCCGGCGCCCGGCCGAATTCGACCTCTCCACGGCGTGGTCGGCGGTAGTCGAGGAGGTCGAGCGGCATCGATCCACGCTCGCGGCGAGCGTGCTGGTCCCGCCGGAGTTGCTGCCCGTGCTGCGCCATCAGCAGGGCCGCCATTGCGAAGTCGACGGTCCGATCCCGGACGGGCGAATCCTGGCTCGTATCACCGCCCCGACACCGACCATGATCGCCCAGCAACTCGCGGGCTGGGGTGCGGCGCTGGAGGTGACCGGTCCGGATTCGGTGCGTGCCGAACTGGCCCGGCTCGGTGCCGAACTCGTCGCACGCTACCGGCCGAGCTGAGCCGCAGCCACGCTCCGGCACCCGTCCGCACGCCGCTGACCACCGGTTTCCTTGCCAATGATTCCATCGGCTTGCGGCCGGTGACCCACGCCGCTAACGCTGCCTATTCATATCAGAACCGAATCACCTTGCAGCACTTTCGAATTCACCAAAATGCCTGGTCCGGCGCTGGTACCGTCCGCCCCGGCGCCCCTCCCCGGCGCCGGAAGGAAGTAGGTAATGACGAAGTCCCTATTCACCCTGGGCGCGAGCATTCTCGGCGCGCTGGCCGCTTCGGCGCTCGCCGCCGCCCCGGCTTCGGCCAGCATCGAAAGCATCGCGGTCACCGGCACCTCGCCGGGTTCCTGGTGCAAGACCGACAGCGGCGGTTGCTCCATCGTCGTCGAGCTCAGCGGCTCCTCGAAGTACTCCGACGCGGAATTCCTGGTCGACGGCGTCTCGCTCGGCACCGCGCCCGCCGTCACGGACCTGCTCGGCAAGACCACGGCAACCAAGGCGTGGAACCCCACCGAGTCCAAGATGTACACGGTGCAGGTCAAGCAGAGCGGGTCGATCTCGACCATCACGTATCTCGTGGGCAAGGGCAACGGCAGCACCGGCGGCTGCTGGTGGATGCCGAGCGGATCCTCGATGCCGGGCTCGGCGGGCACCGGTTCGGCCGGATCGGGTTCGGGCGGTAGCGGTTCCGCGGGCTCGGGTTCGTCCAGTGGATCGGTGAACACGGGTTCGTCCAGCGGCTCGGCCTGCTAGTCGGGTGACCGGGAGCCGAGAGGGTGAACAGGGGTCGGCTCCCTTCCGCGCGATCTCAGCCCTTGCGCACCTTGCTCACCGCGGTGGTGAACAGCGAATCCAGCGCTTCGGCATCGCTTTTGCCGTCGCTGAAGGACATGTAGGTGACATTGATCCGCACATCCCCGACCTGCCCCAGCAGCGTCTGCATGCTGCGCGTGGTGCCCGCCGAGCCGCCGCCGGAGCGTACGGTGCGGCGCAGCGCGATGGTGTCGTCGGCATCCAGCGGCGGCGGCGGATCGAGTTCGGTGGTGATGGTGGCGCTGGTTCCCGAGTGCCCCACCTGCACGGTTCCACAGCGCTGCAATTGATCTCGCAGCCCCGACAGCGACTGGTCGCTGCGGGTCAGTTCGACGGTGAGCGTGGCCCGGGTCGCGTCATCGGTGCCGACCATCACGGCGGGCCCGGCGGCCGGCGCGGCCGGCGCGCACGTACTCGGATCCACCTGCGCCCCCGGCAGTACGCCGTCCAGATCATTGGCCGCCTGCGTGGCGGTTTCGGCGGTCAGGGTGACCGCGGGGTACCGCTTCGGGAATTTCGAAGCGTCCGGCAGCAATCGAGCCAGCGAATCATCCACCTGCGCGGCGGTCACCGGCCCGCGCGCCGACACCGGCTGTCCCGACACCTCGGTCCCGCAGGCGGCGAGCAGACACCCGAGCACGGCGGCTCCCACTGCGCGTACGGGTTTGCGGGACAGGCTGCGAGCGGGTGTGCGGCTGGCTGCCGGCGCGGGCGCGGAGCACCTCGGCGCGAGCACTGAGACCAGCCGCGGACCCGGCGAATCCGGCGCGATCACGTGTCCACTATGCCGAATTTCGGCTGTTCACACCGAATGCCACGCCGCGCGGCGAGTCTTCGGAATGCGGGCTCGCAACACCCGGGAATGCGGGTACCCCACCGGTGTGTTGCAGCCGTGGTGCGGGCAGTGCACGAGCTGCCGAGGCATGAGGGACAATATGAATGGTCCGGTACCGCGCCGAGAGCGAGTAGGCAGTCGCGGCAGATGGGTCGCCGCGTTCCTCGCACCGCGAGGCGGACCACGCAGGAGAGGAGTACGCGATGGCGGACTACGAGTCGCGCATGTATGAGCTGGAGTTCCCGGCTCCCCAATTGTCGTCCGAGGACGGCGCCGGCCCGGTGCTGGTGCACGGCCTGGAGGGTTTCACCGACGCGGGTCACGCGGTGCGCCTGGCCACCACTCATCTGCGGGAGAGCTTGGAGGCCGAGCTGGTCGCCTCCTTCGACATGGACGAGCTGCTCGACTACCGGTCGCGGCGTCCGCTGATGATGTTCAAGACCGATCACTTCTCCGATTACACCGAGCCCGAGCTCAATCTGTGGGCGCTCAAGGACACCGCCGGAACCCCGTTCCTGCTACTGTCCGGGCTGGAACCGGATCTGCGGTGGGAGAAGTTCGTCACCGCGGTGCGGCTGCTGTCCGAACAGCTCGGGGTGCGCCGGACCATCGGTTTGAGCGCGATCCCCATGGCGATTCCGCACACCCGCCCGCTCGGGGTGACCGCGCACGCCAGCGACAGCGACCTGATCGGCGAGCATCAGCGCTGGCCGGGTGAGCTTCAGGTGCCGGGCAGCGCATCGTCGCTGCTGGAGTACCGGATGGCTCAGCACGGCCACGAATCGGTCGGCTTCTCCGTGCATGTCCCGCACTACCTCACCCAGACCGCCTACCCCGAGGCCGCGCAGACGCTGCTGGAGAACGTGGCCGAGAACGCGGGCCTGGAACTGCCCCTGGCCGCGCTGACCCAGGAGGCCGCGAAGGTGCGCGAACAGGTCAACGAGCACATCGCCGGCAATTCCGAGGTCGAGACCGTGGTGGCTGCCCTGGAACGCCAGTACGACAGCTTCGTCACCGCGCAGGAACGCCAGTCCAGCCTGCTGGCCAGCGAGAACGAACTGCCCACCGGTGACGAACTGGGCGCGGAGTTCGAGAAGTTCCTCGCCGAGCAGGCCGGCTTCAACGACGGCGAAGGCGACGCGCCCCTGCGCTAGCCGGACGCGCAGCGCACCGATACCGGCCGCTGATCGGCGGCCCGGTAACGTTGGGCGACGTGCAGCTGTCCGAATTGGTTCCCGACCGTGCCGTGCCCGATGTGGATCCCGACTGGCTGTACGAGACATTCGCGGAATGGGCCGAGGGCGAGGGCTTCTCGCTCTACCCGGCCCAGGAAGAAGCGCTGCTCGAGCTGGTGACCGGGGCGAACGTCATCCTCAACACCCCGACCGGTTCGGGTAAATCGATGGTCGCCCTGGGCGCGCATTTCGTGGCGCTCAACAAGGGCATCCGCAGCTACTACACCGCACCGATCAAGGCCCTGGTCAGCGAGAAGTTCTTCGCGCTGTGCGAGGTGTTCGGCGCGGACAAGGTCGGCATGGTGACCGGCGACGCGGCGGTGAACCCGGACGCGCCGATCATCTGCGCGACCGCCGAGATCCTGGCGAACCTGGCCTTGCGCGAGGGCGCGAACGCGCCCGTCGGCCAGGTGATCATGGACGAGTTCCACTATTACGCCGATCCGGATCGCGGCTGGGCCTGGCAGACGCCGCTGATCGAATTGCCCAATGCCCAATTCCTGCTCATGTCGGCCACTCTCGGCGAGGTCGACTTCTTCGCCGAGGACCTGACTGAGCGCACCGGGCGGTCCACCGCGATCGTCTCGGGTACGGAACGTCCCGTGCCGCTGAGCTTTTCCTACGTTCGCACCCAGATCACCGAGACCCTCGAGGATCTGGTCACCACCAGTCTCGCGCCGGTGTACGTCGTGCATTTCACCCAGGCCGCCGCGATGGAACGCGCGCAGGCGCTGATGAGCGTGAACATGTCCTCCAAAGCCGAGAAGGAGGCGATCGCCGAGGCGCTGGGCGAATTCCGGTTCGCCACCGGATTCGGTAAGACGCTCTCACGGTTCATCCGGCACGGTATCGGCGTGCACCACGCGGGCATGCTGCCCAAGTACCGGCGGCTGGTGGAGAAACTCGCGCAGGACGGGCTGCTGAAAGTGGTGTGCGGCACAGACACCTTGGGGGTGGGTATCAATGTGCCCATTCGCACGGTGCTGCTGACCGGGCTGACCAAATACGACGGGGTGCGCACGCGGCGATTGAACGCCCGTGAATTCCATCAGATCTCGGGGCGGGCAGGCCGCGCCGGATACGACACTTTGGGCACCGTGGTGGTGCAGGCTCCCGAGCACGAGGTGGAGAACGCCCGGCTCATCGCCAGAGCCGGTGACGATCCCAAGAAGCTGAAGAAAGTCCAGAAGCGCAAGCCGCCCGAGGGTTTCGTGTCCTGGTCGGAGGAGACCTTCGATCGCCTGGTCGCGGCCTCGCCCGAGCCGATGCAGTCGCGATTCAACGTCACCAACGCCATGCTGCTGAATGTGATTGCGCGCAAAGGCAATTGCTTCTACGCCATGCGGCATCTCCTCGAAGAGAATCATGAACCGCGCGCCGCGCAGCGCAAACACATTCTCAAAGCGATCCGGCTGTATCGCGCGCTGCGGGACGCGGGTGTGGTGCAGCAGCTCGACGAGCCCGACGAATTCGGCCGGCACGCCCGGCTCATGGTGGATCTGCAACGCGATTTCGCGCTGGATCAGCCACTGTCCCCCTTCGCTTTGGCGGCCTTCGAACTCCTGGACAAGGAATCGCCGACCTACACCCTCGATGTCATCTCGCTGATCGAATCCACCCTGGAAGATCCGCGCCAGCTGCTCATGGCCCAGCAGCACAAGGCGCGCGGGGTGGCGGTCGCGGAAATGAAGGCCGACGGCATCGAATACGAGGAGCGCATGGAACTCCTCGAAGAGGTCACCTGGCCCAAACCCCTGGCCGAACTCATCGAACCCGCCTTCGAGACATATAAGGGCGGGCATCCCTGGGTCTCGGAATTCGAGCCCTCCCCCAAGTCCGTGGTGCGGGAAATGGTGGAGCGCTCGCTGACCTTCGCCGAGTTGGTCTCGCAATACGAGCTGGCGCGCTCCGAAGGCGTGGTGCTGCGCTATCTCGCCGACGCCTATCGCGCGCTGCGCCGGACTGTGCCGGAGCAGGCCCGCACCGAAGAACTCGACGACATCACCGAATGGCTGGGCGAGCTCATCCGCCAGGTCGACTCGAGCCTCCTCGACGAATGGGAGCAGCTCACCAATCCGGGCGCGGAATCCGACGATCAGCAGGTCGCTTTCGGCGCGGAGACGGTCCGGCCCATCTCCGCCAACGAGCGCGCCTTCCGGGTCCTGGTGCGCAACGCCATGTTCCGCCGCGTCGAGCTGGCCGCGCTGCAACGCTGGGCGGCCTTGGACGAGTACGAGGACAACCTGGACTGGGAAACCGACCTGGCTCCTTATTTCGCCGAGTACGACGCCATCGGCACCGGACCGAACGCGCGCGGCCCGAAGCTGTTCCAGGTCGAGCAACGCCCCGGCTTCTGGCATGTGCGCCAGGTGCTCGACGATCCCGCCGGTGATCACGGCTGGTCCCTGAACGCCATCGTCGACCTGGCCGAATCCGATGCGGCGGGCGAAGTGGTCTTCGACGAACTGAGCATCACCGCGGGCTGATTCGCCCGGTTCCACCACAGCGCCGTCCCACCGGGGCGGCGCTGCGCGTTCACGCTTTCGTCAGATCCAGCACCGGATTACTGCACCGTCCGGGCGGTACCGTGACGAAGTCGACCGGCCGTCGGTTAGTTTTCCGCGGCCCGGCACGTGTAGTGTCGCCCCCTGTTGCCTATCGCCGCCTCAGCGCCCGATCGAAAAGAGTTCCCTTAGATTGACCGGCCGAAACCTGCCCGAATCGCCCTGCCTCGTCGTCGACCTGGACCGGGTGCGCGCGAACTACCGCGCCCTGCAAGCCGCGCTGCCGCAAGCGCGAATTCGCTTCGCCGTCAAGGCCAGTCCGCTACCGGAGATCATTCGGCTACTCGATGACGAGGGCGCGGAGTTCGACGTCGCGTCCATCGGAGAGATCGAACTCTGCCTCGCGCAGGGCGTCGACCCGGCCGTCATGTGCTACGGCAATCCCATCAAGAAGGCCGCGCAGATCGCCACCGCTTATGCGCTGGGTGTGCGGCGCTTCGCCTTCGATACCGAGGACGACGTGCAGCGCATCGCCGAGCACGCGCCCGGGTCCGAGGTGGAGTGCCGGTTCCTGGCTTCCGCGCCGCAATCGCAGACGCCGTTCGGGACCAAGTTCGGTTGCGCGCCGGGCGAAGCCGTGCACCTGCTGGTGCGGGCGCGCGATCTCGGGTTGCAGGTCGCCGGGCCGTACTTCCACGTGGGATCGCAGCAACTCGATCCCATCGCCTGGCAGATCGGCATCGAGCAGGCCGGGGCCATCTCGGAAGCGTTGGCGGTCAAGGACATTCCGGTCACCTCCGTGAATATCGGTGGCGGCCTTCCCATTTCGTACGCCGACCCGGCTCCCGGTGTCGGCGAACTCGGTGCGGTGATCGCGGCAGCGGCCGCCGCCCATCTCCCGGAACACACTGCGCTCGTCGTGGAACCCGGTCGCGCCCTGGTGGGCAATACCGGTGTGATTCACGGCGAAGTGGTGAATGTTCGCCGAGCGCCGGACGGGCGGCGCTGGATATACCTCGATATCGGCCGCTACAACGGCATGGCCGAAACCGAGAACGAGTACATCGCATACCGTTTCCAGACCGATCGCGATGACGATCCGATGGACGAAGCGGTAGTCGCCGGGCCGACCTGTGACGGCGACGATGTACTGTATCAACGCACACGGGTCCTTCTTCCGACCACGTTGCGAGCCGGTGATTCAATTCGAATCCTCGAAACCGGTGCTTATACGGCGAGCTATTCGTCGGTGTCCTTCAACGGTTTTCCGCCTCTGACTGTTCATGTCATTGGCGCTGAGCGAGAGTGAGTTTAGCCATGACGGCAGAATTCACCGGCTGGCATGTGCTGGCCGAGTTCGGTGGTGTCGACGCTGATCTCTGCGACGACATCGAACGACTCGAAACCGCGCTTCGAAAATCGTTGGTCGCCGCGGGGGTGACCATCTGCGATGTCGTGCGCAAGAAGTTCGAGCCGCAGGGTGCCACCATCCTGGCTCTACTGTCGGAGTCGCACGCCTCGATTCACACCTACCCGGAATCGGGTGACATCTTCGTCGACGTGTTCACCTGCGGCAGCATCGGCGCCGGCGCTACCAAGGCCGTCGAACTGCTCAAGGACGAGCTGTCGCCGAAGTCGGTGAACATGGAGGTCATCCAGCGCGGCCACAACGCTCGCCGGATCCACGAGCCGGTCGGCGAGGGCCTGACCCGGGTGTGGAACATGTCCGACGTCATCGTCGACACCAACACCCCGTACCAGCACATGGTGATCGCGGAGACCGAGCAGGGCCGGTCCCTGTTCTCCGACGACGACCGCCAGTCCACCGAGTTCTCGCAGCTCACCTACCACGAGGCCATGCTGGTCCCGGGGTACGCGCTGGCCGAGAAGCTGGAGAAGGTCCTCATCATCGGCTCCGGTGAGGGCGTCGCCTCCCAGATGTCGGTGGCCGCGGGCGCTTCGCTCGTCGACCACGTCGACATCGACCAGCTGGAGGTGGAGCTGTGCGCCGAGCACCTCCCCTACGGCTACACCCAGGCCGACCTGGCCGAGGCGGTCGCGCAGACCGGCCCGATCAAGATGCACTACGCCGACGGCTGGGACTTCCTCGCCAAGGCCGAGGCAGCCGGGGTCCGCTACGACCTCATCTGCATCGACCTGCCCGATGAGCGCGTCGAAGACGCCCAGCACAACCGTCTCTACGAGGACGACTTCCTCAACCGCTGTAAGGCCCTGCTGTCCGAAGGTGGCGTCCTCGCCGCCCAGGCCGGCTGTCAGACCATGTGGCGCAACGAGACCCTGAAGCGTTCGTGGACCCGCTTCCACAACCTCTTCGAAACCGTCGTCCCCTACGTCTCGGACGAGCACGAGTGGACCTTCATCTTCGGCACCCCGAAGGCCCTCGAGGACCCGGTCGCCAAGATGACCACCACCCTCTCGACCCTGCCCTACAAGGCCGAGACCATCGACGAGCGGGCCCTGGTCCGCGGCGCCATCGAACCGCACGCCCTGCGCGTCGGCGTCAACGCCTAGTCGATACCGTTCCCCCGCAGCGCCCCGCACGAATTCGTGTGGGGCGCTGCGCTTTTCACCCATGCGAACCATCAGGAAAATCGGATGAACCACGGTCGGGTACGGCACGGGCCCGGATCGGCCTGCACTCCGGCGGATCGGGATTCCTTCGTGGCGGCGGCCGGTGCCGGGAAATTCGACTCCCCGGTCACGATTTGATTTGCTCGAAAGTAACGAGTGGGACGCAGGCGCGATAATCGACCCAGAACAACACCTACTCAGGAGGTCGAAATGCTATCTGCGAAGCGGATTGCTGCCAGCGTCTTCGTTGCCACCGCGACCGCGGGTGGCATGCTTGCCGGTGGCGGGTCGGCCCAGGCCGACGTACCGGTGTGGCAAGCCAACTGTCACGTGTACAACATCTTCAATACCGGCGGGATGGCCAATTGCGAGCTGCCCACTTGGCATCAGGTGAAGCTCACGTGCGTTGCCTGGCCGGTGCCGTTCACCTACTGGAAGTACGGCCCGATCCAGTACGGGCAGAACCAGTCGTGGGCCAGCTGCGATTCGCTCGGCGCGCTGGTGAACGTCGAGGTCATCCAGGCGTAGGCCGGATGGGCATGAGTCTCCCCTGGTCGTCGGCGTCACTGTCTGGGACAATTCTCTTCATGTGGCGGACATTGGCGCGGCGGCCGGGGGATGTTTTGCGGGCTCGGATGGAGTGGGGGATTCGGGACGAGTGCTCGGTGCTGGTCCACGCGCCCGTGGGAACGGTGTGGGAGATGATCTCCGATGTCACGCGCACCGGCGGATGGAGTCCGGAAAACCGTGGGGCGCTGCGTATTACGGGACGCACGGAACCGCTGCCGGGGAGCTGGTTCCTCGGGTTGAATCGCATCGGGCCGGTGCCGTGGGTTACCCCGTGCGAGGTGACGGTGGTCGATGCGCCGCGGCAGTTCGAGTTCCGGGTGTACGGGATCGGCACGTGGTGGGGGTACCGGCTGCGGGCGGTGGACGGCGGCACGCTGGTCACCGAGTACCGGGATTGGCCGGACTCGTCCTTGCTGGCCAAGATGCTGCGCTGGTCGGGGCCGATCGGCAAGCCGCGCGACAATCTCGCCCTGGCGAACATGTCCCGTTCACTGCACCGGCTCCGCGAGGTCGCCGAAGCCGGCCGGCGCGCATAGCCGGGCGATCGGCGCTACTGCGCAGCGCGCAGCTCAGCCGCGAACGCGTAGTCCCGCCGCCAATCCTGGCCGGTCGGAGCGAGCACGACCCTTTCGACTCCGGCAGCCTCGTACGCGGCCAGTTCCTCCGCGGCCTGCCGCGGATCCGGCGACAATGCCGGGGCGACAACGCTGACCGCCGGCGCAGGCCGCCGGTGCCGCTCAGCGAGTTCACGCAACTCGCTCATGAGGCCCGGTAGCTGGTCCAGACCCGGATTGATCGGCATCCACGCATCACCGTAGGCGGCGGCCCGACGCCGCGCCCGCGCACTGTTCCCCGCGATCAGCACCGGCGGCATCGGCGCACCCGGCGACAATGCGACCTCCACTCCGCTGTCGAGCGTAACCGTCTTACCGCCAACCAGTTCCGGCAGAATCGCCAGCGCACGATCGGTCCGAACCCCGCGCTCCTCGAACGGCACACCCGCTGCGCGCCAGCCGATATCACCGTGCGCGGGATTCCCGGTTCCGACCCCCAGCAACAGCCGCCCATCCGAAATCTGTTGCAGCGTGGCGATCTCCTTCGCCGCCCACGCGACCGGTCGCAACGCCACCAGCATGGAGAGGAATCCGACCCGAACCCGGTCGGTCACCGCCGCGGCCGCGGCGAGCGCGACCACACTGTCGAGCATCGGCGCACTCGCCACGAGATGATCTGTGACCCACAAGGATTCGAGCCCGCCGGCCTCGGCCGCCCGCGCGCTGTCCCGCACCTCCCGCCCACCGGACGCAGCCGCATCAGGTCCCGAAGTGGGCAGAAATACGCCGATCCGAACTACCACGATTGCCTCCGCTTTCACGAGCCGTTGATTCGCCACCAACGCTAAGCCGCGCGCCCGAGCGTTCCAATGTGCGATTCGCTCGGCATCATGCCCGAGACGCTTACCCCGGGAATCGGAGTTTTGCTCCACTCCGACCGCTCTTCCGTCAGAAAAGTGATCGCAGGCAGGGTTTAGTGGAGCAAAACTCCATGGGCCGTCGTCGCCCGAGGGTTGACTTGGAGTGCGCTCCAAGTCGTAGCGTCGATCGGGTGAGCACGGCTCACGGCAAGCATTCCGGCACTACCAGGAGGACCCTCGAATGATCGCGACCAGGAAACTCGGCAAACTGACCGTGGGCGCGCAGGGACTCGGATGCATGGGCATGAGCTCCGCGTACGGCGTGCACGACAACGACGACGAATCGATCGCCACCATCCATCGCGCACTGGATCTCGGTGTGACACTGCTGGATACGGCCAACGTGTACGGCCCGGAAACCAATGAGCGACTGGTGGGACGTGCGATCGCGGACCGCCGCGACGAAGTGGTACTGGCCACCAAATTCGGAATCGTCTGGGGCGAAGGCGGTTCCATGGGCGCCCGCGGCGACGCGGCCTACGTGAAGCAATGCGCCGACGAATCCCTCTCCCGGCTGGGCGTCGACCATATCGACCTCTTCTACCAGCACCGAGTCGACCCGAATGTGCCCGTCGAGGAAACCTGGGGCGCACTGTCCGAGCTGGTACAAGCCGGAAAGGTCCGCTACCTGGGAATCTCCGAAGCGTCCGCGGACACCATCCGCCGTGCCCATGCCGTCCATCCGGTGACGGCCCTGCAATCCGAATGGTCCCTCTGGACCCGCGACATCGAAACCGAAATCGTCCCCGCCTGCCGCGAATTGGGCATCGGCATCGTCCCCTTCTCACCCCTCGGCCGCGGCTTCCTCACCGGCGCGATCACCTCAGCCGCAGACCTCCCCGAAGACGACATGCGCCGTCGCCTCCCCCGCTTCGCCGACGGCAACCTCGACCAGAACCTCGCCATCGTCGAAACCCTGCGCACCCTAGCCGAGGAAAAAGGCGTCACCGCAGGTCAATTGGCCCTGGCCTGGGTCCAGAGCCGAGGCGACGACGTGGTCCCGATCCCGGGCACCAAACGCCGCACCTACCTGGAGCAGAACACCGCAGCCACCGAAATCACCCTCACAACTGAGGATCTCGCCCGAATCGAGGCCGCCGCCCCCGCCGATTCGGTGGCCGGCGCGCGGTATCCGGAGGAGCTCGCCCGCGCGGCCGGAAAGTAACCGCGCCGACCTCGGCGCAGCCCTGGGTATGGCCGGTCTGCTTGCCGCTCTCGACGAACTGGCCCCGGAACCGGGTAGCCGCTGGTCAGAGCGGGCTAACATGTACTACGACCTCGTGTGGTCAACGCTGTCCGGTACCGCCCGTTCCGCATTGGAGGCAATGATGACCACGTCTCAGCGTGAGTTGCGTTACCACATCGAAGGCTGCTCCGACGTGGCCGAATTGGAGCGGTGGACCAGGCGGGCGGCGGTTGCCGAATCCATCGCGGAAGTATTCGCCTGACGGGGTTGGAGTATCGCGGGCATGCGGATTTCGGTTGCGGCGGACGAGGACGCCGGTGTGGCGGGGGCGGTCGTGGCGGAGCTACGGGAGCGCGGGCACGAGGTGATTGTGCACGGTGCATTGGCTCCTGGTGAACGCGACGACTGGGCGTGGGCGAGCGAGCTCGCGGCGCGGGACGTGGCTGAAGGCCGGGCAGAGCAGGCCGTGGTGTGCTGCTGGACGGGCACCGGTGCATCCATTGCGGCCAATAAGGTTCCGGGGGTGCGGGCAGCGCTGTGCGTCGATGGCTATACCGCGGGCGGGGCACGAAAGTGGAACGATGCGAATGTGCTTGCTTTGAGCCTGCGGCTGACGTCACGGGCTCAATTGGGCGAGATCCTCGATGCCTGGTTCGCGGGTACGCCGAGCACCGATCCCGTCGATGCCGCGAATATCGCGCATGTCGACGGGATCGGTTAGTGGCGGCGAGGAGTCGTCAATCCTGGGCGAGGTGCGCGTATTCGGTGCGTAGTTCGCGTTTGAGGATTTTGCCGCTCGGGTTCTTGGGCAGCGCTGTCGCGAAGGCGATGTGTTTGGGGACCTTGTAGCCGGCCATGCGCTGTTTGCAGTGGGCGAGAACGGATTCCGTGGTGGGCTGGGTGCCGGCGCGCGGGACGATGATCGCGGTGACGGCCTCGATCCAGTGCGGGTGCGGGAGGCCGACCACGGCGGCCTCGGAGACGTCGGGGTGCTGGTAGAGGATTTCCTCGACCTCGCGGCTGGCCACGTTCTCGCCGCCGGTTTTGATCATGTCCTTTTTGCGGTCCACGACGCTGAGGTAGCCGTCGGTGTCGAGGACGCCGAGGTCGCCGCTGTGGAACCAGCCGTTGCGGAAGGCTTCCGCCGTCTTCTCCGGGTCGTTCCAGTAGCCGAGCATGGCGTGCGGTGAGCGGTGCACGATCTCGCCGACCACGCCGGGGGCGAGGGGCACATCATCGTCGTCGACCACGCGGGTTTCTACGTTCAGGCCCGCGCGTCCGGCGGATCCGGGTTTGGTGAGCTGGTCTTCGGGGGCGAGAATCGTTGCGAGCGGGGCCAGTTCGGTTTGGCCGTAGAAGTTGGTGAGAGCGACGCCGGGGAGGCGCTGGGCCAGTTCCTGGAGGACTTCGACCGGCATGATGCTCGCGCCGTAGTAGCCCTTGCGCAGGGACGACAGGTCGTAGGTGTCGAAGTCGGGGTGGCGGAGCAGGGAGACCCAGACCGTGGGCGGGCAGAAGAGTTTGGTGGCGCGTTCGGTCTGCACGGTGCGCAGGATGGTCGCGGGGTCGGGGCCTTGCAGCACGATGCTGGTCGCGCCCAGGTAGATGTCGGGGGTGAGGAAGCAGTGCAGCTGGGCGCAGTGGTAGAGCGGGAGGGCGTGGATTTCGATGTCGTCGGCGGTCATTCGGCCGTCGATGACGGTGGTGACGTATTGGGAGATGAGGCTGCGGCTGGAGAGGGTCGCGCCCTTGGGGCGGGACTCGGTGCCGGAGGTGTACATGATCTGGATCGGGTCGTCGTCACCGACGTGCACTGCCGGTTCCGAGGCATCGGGGTGGGTTTCCCAGGCCGACACGTCTTCCCAGTTCGCGGCGGCGGGCGCGCCGGACAGGGCGATCCAGCCGCGTAGTCGAACGGTATTGCCGTCCAGCTGTTTCAGCGCCGCTTCGGCTTCGGCGGCCAGCGCGTCCTCGGCGACCAGGGCGATCGCGCCGGAGTGCTGGAGGATGTAGGCGACCTCGTCGGCGGTGAGCATGAAGTTGATCGGCACCGAGATCGCGCCGAGCCGGGCCAGTGCGAAGTACAGCAGCACGAACTCGCGGCAATTGTGCGAGTAGAGGGCGACCCGATCGCCCTGTGTCACACCGCGATCGGCGAGGCTGTGCGCGACCCGGTTGACGGCGGCGTCCAGCTCGGCGAAGGTTTCGCGCCGGTCCCGCCAGACCAGCGCGGTTTTCTCCGGTTGCCGGGCGGCGCTGCGCCGCAACAGATCCCCGAGGGACTGGCGGCGCGCGGCCGCGACGGTACTGGTGGGATCGGAAGGCACGGCGTTGTCCATGCGATCACGTTCTACCGCACGAATGTGTCCCGTGTCATAAAGTCCCGGTCAGCAAGACCAGATCCCGCCGCCAGGCCGCGCACTTCTCGGCGTATCGGGGCAGGTGATCGGCGGCGAAGGCGACCGCCGACCAATCCTCGGGCAGTACCTCGGCGATCCAGGAGTAGGTCCACGCGTACACCTCGCGGTCGCCCGCGTGCACCGAGACCGGAATCAGGTCGTATTCGTCGTCCTCGAACGCGTCGAGCACCCGCCATTCGCCGGCGGTGAGACCGGTCAGCAGGAAGCCCGCCGTCGACCCGCTCGAAGCCGACACGAGTCCCGGATACGCCCGGCCTGGCAAGGCCGCCGCCCGCCGTCCCGGCAGCACCGCCGGGGTGAGATCGGGTGCGCGCCCGAGCAATTCGACGAGCACCTTCGGGAATTGCAGGGTCCCGTAGACGAACAGCGCGTCCTGCGCGTGCGGCAGCCGGCGTCCCCAGCGTCGATCCGAGGTCACCTGTCCACCGACCGCGCCAGGATCGCCCCGTCGTGCGAGTTGATGATCTCGATCTGATGGCCGTGCGACCGTTTGAGCTCGCTCAGCCGCCGCTGATTCTCCCGATAGGTCTCCCCCAGTACCGCATTGGTCTCGTACACCCGCCACCAGAACGGTGTGCGCGGCCGCACCGGATCGATGGAGCTCTCCACGAAGAACGCGTCACCCGCGTGCAGCAGCCAGCCGTCGCCGGTATCCACGGCCACACCGGCGTGCCCGCGCGTGTGGCCGGGCAGCGGGATGACCAGGATCTCCGGCGGCAATCCGGGCAGATCGCGCACGGCCCGGAAACCGAACCATTCCTCGCCGCCGGCGACCTCGTTCACCATCCACTTGGGTCCGTGACCCCAGTGCGCGGCCCGATAGCGCGTCTTCTCCGACAGCGACGGAGTGGCGGTGGCCGCGCGGAACTCCGACCCGTGCACGTGCACCGTCGCCTCGGGGAAGTCCGCCAGGCCGCCGGAGTGATCGAGATCGAGATGGGTCAGCAAGATATGCCGCACATCGCGCGGGTCGTAGCCGAGCGCTTCGATCTGCCGGATCGCGGTCTGCTCCTCGGAGAGTTTCGCGCCCATCAGGAAACGGCTCGGGCCCAGCATCTTTCCGGGCTGCCGCACGCAGCCCAGTCCGAACCCGGTGTCCACCAGGACGAGTTCGTCACGGGTCTCGATGAGCAGGCAGTGATCGCACACGCCGAAGGACATGGTGCCGCAGTTCAGATGGTGAATCCGCATGGCCCGAGCGTCTCAGAAGGTGCTGAACCGGTCAATTCACCGGAACTCTCACAGGGCGTTACCGGAACTCTCGTGGACTCTCAGGGGCGTTGCCCCTGAGCCCCAACTGCGCAGAGAGTGCGTGGAGAGCGTCGCCCCTTCACCACTCACTGCGGCCGGTTGGCGCGGAAGATGGTGGCGAGGTGCTCATAGTCCTCGGTGCGGGCGGTGGAGGCCCGGAAGGCGAGGCCGAGGGTGCGGCCGGGGGCGGGGGCGGCGAAGCGGGCGACTTCCAGAGTGCCGCGCGAGGTTTCGGCGGCGACCGCCATTTCGGGGATGAGGGTGACGCCGAGATCGCCTGCCACGCACTGCACCACGGTGGCGAGGGAGGCGGCGCGGGTGTCGCCGACGGTGCTGGGGTGGGCGTCGTTGGAGCGGCACAGCTCGAGGGTCTGGTCGCGCAGGCAGTGGCCCTCATCCAGGAGCAGCAGCGGGAGGGTGTCGAGGTCGGCGGCTTTCAGGTCGTCGCGTCCGGCGAGCTGGTGGCCGCGCGGGACGACGAGGACGAATTCCTCGGTGTAGAGCGGGATTTCGACGAGGCCGGAGGCGTCGGTGGGCAACGCCAGCAGGGCTACGTCGAGCACCCCGGAGCGCAGGCCGTCGAGCAGCCGGGCGGTCTGGTCCTCGATGACATGCGGCACCAAGGCGGGCAGCTGGGTGCGCAGTTCCGGGAGCAGGGCGGGCAGCACGTAGGGGGCGACGGTGGGGATGATGCCCATGCGCAGCGTTCCACCCAGCCCGGACCCCGCCGCGGACGCGACAAAACGGTCAGCGGCTTCGAGGGTCGCCATCGCTTGCGGCAGAAGCCGTTTCCCGGCGGGCGTGACCAATACCCTTCGCGTGCTGCGTTCGATCAACTGAAGCCCGAGTCCGTTTTCCAGTGATGCCAGAGCCTGCGATAACGTGGGCTGGCTCACGCTCAGCCGGGCCGCAGCGGTACCGAAGTGCCGGTATTCCGCGATCGCTACGAACGCACGCAGCTGCGACAGGGTCGGCTGATAAGTTTGATCAGTCACGCCTATCAGTATAGTGCGACCGATCACCTTTACCTTTTACCGAGGTATAGGCATGATCGTTTGCAGAAGTCACGACACGATCGACACGACTACGAAGAGGAGCAAGCATGGCCCTGCTGACCATCGGCGACCAGTTCCCCGCCTACAACCTGAAGGCTGTCATCGGCGGTGATCTCTCGAAGGTGAACGCTCAGCAGCCCGACGACTACTTCACCCAGATCTCGAGCGACGACTACGCCGGCAAGTGGCGCATCGTGTTCTTCTGGCCGAAGGACTTCACCTTCGTCTGCCCGACCGAGATCGCCGCGTTCGGCAAGCTGAACGACGAGTTCGAAGATCGTGACGCCCAGGTCCTGGGTGCGTCCGTGGACAACGAGTTCGTGCACTTCCAGTGGCGCGCACAGCACGAGGACCTGAAGACCCTCCCCTTCCCGATGCTGTCGGACCTGAAGCGGGAACTGGCCACCGCCACCGGCGTGCTGAACGCCGACGGCGTCGCCGACCGTGCCACCTTCATCATCGACCCGAACAACGAGATCCAGTTCGTGTCCGTGACCGCGGGTTCGGTGGGCCGCAATGTGGACGAGGTGCTGCGCGTGCTCGACGCCCTGCAATCCGACGAGTTGTGCGCCTGCAACTGGAAGAAGGGCGACCCGACCATCAACGCCGGCGAACTGCTGACCGCGTCGGTCTGAGTCCCGTTCTAAGAGGAGCTGTTTCGCTGTGACCATCGAGAACCTGAAGAACTCGCTACCCGAGTACGCCAAGGACCTCAAGCTCAACCTGTCCTCGATCGCGCGCACCACCGTGCTGAACGAACAGCAGCTGTGGGGCACCCTGCTCGCGTCGGCCGCCGCCACCAAGTCGGCGACCACGCTGCGGGAGATCGCGGAAGAGGCCGCCGACACGCTGTCGGCGGAGGCGTACAACGCCGCCCTGGGCGCGGCCTCGATCATGGGCATGAACAATGTGTTCTACCGCGGCAAGGCGTTCCTGGGCGGTCGCTACGACGACCTGCGTGCCGGACTGCGGATGAACATCATCGGCAATCCCGGTATCGACAAGGCCGATTTCGAGTTGTGGTCCTTCGCGGTCTCCTCGATAAACGGCTGCCAGCACTGCCTGGAGGCGCACGAGAACACGCTGCGGGAAGCGGGCGTTTCGCGTGAGGTGATCTTCGAATCGCTGCGCGTGGCCGCCATCGTGGCGGGTGTGGGTCAGGCTGTCGCCTCGACCGAGGCGCTCGCCACCGCGGCGGTCTGAGCCTGCGCTGAGCCGTCAGGGGCCGTGCACCGGAATCGGTGCACGGCCCTTTTCGTGCATTAGCCAATGGTTAGCGGCAATCGGGTCACCGGTCGGCAACAATGCCCGGATCGTCCGGATTACGCCCATAGACTCCCCCGCATGCCGCGTTCCCGGACCGCTTCCCGTCGCCGCTGGAACAAGCTCTTCGCCACCGCGGTGGTCTTGATCGCGATCGGTGCGACCGGAATGGGGCTGTGGCTGAATCACACCGAACCGCGCCGCACCGAGCAGCCGCCCGCCGCCGATCCGACCGGTACCCCACTGCCCGATACCGAGCGCGCCCGCGCCGATCTGGACCGGCTCACCGTCGCTTGGAATCGCAATTGGGAATCCTATGATCGCAATGCCTTCGGCCCCGGCTGGTCCGGGCGGGGCGGGGAACCGGAACTGGCGAACGGGTGCACCGCGCGCGAGGACGTGATGAAGCGGGATCTCACGGAAGTCCGGCTGGCGGAGAGCAATTCGTGCCTGGTGCTCTCGGGCACGCTGCTCGATCCGTACAGCGGTGAACGGCTGCCCTACAACCGGTTCAAGGCATCGGATATCGAGATCGATCACGTGGTGGCCCTGGGTGACGCCTGGCGTTCGGGCGCGTCGGGCTGGAGCGCCGGGCAACGCGAGAGCTTCGCCAACGACCTCGGAAATCTGCTGGCCGTGCAGAAGCAGGCGAACCAGGACAAAGGCTCGAAGACCCCGGACCAGTGGCGGCCGCGGGAGGCCTACTGGTGCGATTACGCCCGCCGCTGGGTCGCGGTGAAGGCGCGCTGGCAGCTCACCGTGCAACCCACCGAGAAGAGCGCCCTGGCGGAGATGCTCGACAGCTGCACCCCGCGCGCGATCCGGTAACCATGGGTAAGCTCGGGACCCATGGGCTTACCCGAAAGCGACGGCGCACAGGTCGAAGTGGTTCGCGTGTTCACCGATCCGGCCGGACGGTTCGGCAATCCACTGGGCATCGCCCGCGCGAGCGAGGTGGCCGATGTCGATCATCAGGCGCTGGCCGCCCGCGTCGGACACAGCGAGACCGTGGTGGTGGATCCGCCCGCCGACGACCGCGCCCGCATGCGCATCTACACCCCGACCGTGGAGCTGCCCTTCGCCGGGCATCCGAGCGTCGGCGCCGCGTGGTGGCTCAGCGATCAGCGGACCCCGGTGCGCGTGCTCGACGTGCCCGCCGGACCGGTCGAGGTCGAGATCGACGACAGCGGGCTGACCTGGGCCCGGGCCCGCGCCGAATGGGCGCCCGCGTTCGAGTTCCACGAATTCGCCGACGGTGACGAGATGGCGACCCTGGATCCGGCCGATTTCCCGGAGGGTGCGCACTATGTGTGGACCTGGACCGATGAATCGCGCAGCGCGGTCCGGACCCGAATGTTCGCTCCCGCCATGGGAATCGCCGAGGACCAGGCCACGGGTGCGGCGGCCATCGCGCTTACGGCGCGGCTCCGGCGCGGACTGCACATCACGCAGGGGCTGGGCTCGCAGATCTTCACCCAATGGGACTCGGACGGCTGGGTGCGCCTGGGCGGGCGAGTGGTCGCCGACCATCCGGTCGTGCTCTGAACCGGCGGATCAGCGGGATCGACCAGGGCGCGAACCCGCCCAGCAACAAGAGAACCAGCCAGGGCAGCCGCCACCACCAGCGCACGCCCGACTCCATCGGGGTCAGCGGTGCGGTGGTGAACGGGCGGGCGGTGGCGGACCACGCCACGAACGCATCGCCGATGGGCAGCAGGCCGAAGGCATAGCGCTTACTGCCCGGCAGGGTGATCGGCAGACCGAGCAGCTCGCCTTCGGAACCCAGTGCGGCAGCGAGACTTCCGTCGCCGTTGACGCGCGCCGTGCCGAGCGCCACCACGGTGGACGACAGGCTGATGCCCGCCACCAGCGGGCCGGAGTCGATGTCACCGGAGCCTTGGTTCCCCTCCGGATATTCGCGCACGGCGGGACCGAAACCTGCCGGGTAGGAGAGGAATCGGTCGCGGAAGCCGGCGTACTGCGCGCGGGCGAACTCAGTGTCGATGTCGGGCAGGAAACGATCGATCACCGCCAGCGAAGTCGCCCGCGCACCCTCCAGCAGCCTCCCCTCGTCCGCCGAAACCCGGTGCGGCACAAGACCGGTATCCGGATCGAGCCGAGCCTTGACGGCATCGAGCCAGGACCTCGTCACCGAATCGAATCGCGGCGTGAGCAGATGGTCGTGCAGCCGAAGCGAGGCAATCGCGACGGTCGAGTCCACCGGCCAGGCTTGCCCCGGATACGCCTGTAGGAAGGGCGTTTTCGTAGATCCGGTGAACGCCGCCGCGATTTCGGCGCTCGTTTCGCCGAACCGCCGCACCTCCTCGGCATCGCTTGCCCCGGAGAGCGATACGACTCCCCCGCGCAGCCAGTTCGTCCATCCCGCCCAGAACACCCCGTAGGCGGGTTGCAGCCGCGCACTGAAAGGCGCACGCCCCCGGTCGGATTCGAGCCGGTCCAGCGCCCACCGCGCTTCCCGCAATGCCTCCTCCCGATGCTCCGCGGACGCTCCGGCCTGTACCCAAGCCAGGCCGTAGAGCGCGTGCGCGAAGAAGTACCCCTCGGGAAACTGCGTCTGCGCCGATTCCCCCGCGCCGTCGTCCAATGCCGAACGCAGGAAAGACAATTGCCGCCAGGTCCCCGCCGGCTGCTCATCCGTTCCGGGCTGGGGCCACAGGAACCGTGTGGCCGCGACGAGCACGGCCAGCGTCACCACCAGTCCACAACCCCGCAGCAGCCCGCGCACCAGTCGCCCGCCCACACCCAACCCCCATCGCGTTCCGAACCGCCCCGACGGTACTCAGCGGTGCGTCAGCTCGCGACGCCTTATTCGCCGCTCGATCGCGGCGATCCGTTTCCCGGCAAGCGGATGCGTCCCCTGCAACGGGTGCAGCAGCCGCGCGAGGTACCGCTCCAGACCCGGCTCGTTCAAGAATTCTCGCTCCACCGGCAGCTCGGAGTATTCGAGATGCTTGCTCAACGCGGGTCCGTATCCGACATCCACCGTCACCTGGTCCGAGATGGATTCCAGGCGTCTATGAGTGACCTGCCGGATGATCGGGGATACGGCCGCGAGCGCCGCGAGCAGCAACGCCGTTCCGGTCCCGACCGGCTGTCCGACCAGGCAGGCGAGGTATGCCAGCGCCGACCATTGCACGAATGCCGGCGGTAGCCACGCGATCGGGTCGTCGAAATCCTTTCCGAACAGCCTCCCCAACCACAGGACGGGTATACCGGGTAGGGCCAGCACCGCCCACAGCGGGAACGCCGTCGCCCTGCTGAGGGTCCGCAGCCGGTGACCGTGCCGGTCGAAGTAGTGCCCGAGTTCATGAGCCAGGACCGCCCGCATCGCATCGGGTGACAGCGTGCGGACGGCCTTGCGCGAGATCGTGACCAGGCCACCGTTCGCCGCCGCCGTCACCCGGTCCTCGTCCGTCACCATCAGCCCCGGCGCGGCCCGCGGGCGAATGCCGGTGAGCTGTCGGACATCCCGCCAGGCTTCGTCCAGTGCCAGGGTGGACCCCGCGGGTAGCTCCGGCAGGTGGCGACCGGCTCCGAAGAGCATGGCGAGGAACAACAGCCAGAGCACAACCAGCGACCACAGCACGATCAGCACCAGCACCACGATGCGGCCGAGGTGATGGTCGAGCCAGCGCAACAGCAGCACGTTGAGTACCGCTGCGGGCAGATTGGCGGCGACGACGACGATCGTGAGCAGCAGGCCGCGCAGACCTACCCACCATCGGTAGACGGCACGACGAGCCGGGCTCGCCGATTCGAGCCGGGGCGGGGTCATGACTGCGGGCCTCGGTCGGATCTGGACTCGCGCAGGCGAATTCGAGCTTCGACGGCCGCTGTGCGCATTTCCGGTTGCGGATGGGTCGCCGTCGCCAGCTCGCACAGGCGGAGAAAGCGGCCGGTCAGGCCGCCGGTGTGGATGGGCGGCCAGGGCGAGCCGGGCGGGTCCTCGGCGCGAAAACGCAGATAGACCAATAGATCCGGGCCGTAGCCGAGGTCCGCGGCGACCCGGTCGGCCACGGTTTCGCCGTGCCGGTGCAGGGCATGGCGCAGGATCGGTTCCAGGGCGGCCAGGGTGATCAGGGTGCAGGCGAGCGAGACGCCGAGGATGTGGGCCACCACGCCGGTGAGAAGGGCGCAGAGACCTGCCTTGCGGAACATTCGGACTTCGATCGCGTAGCAGCCGGCGTCCGGCAGCAGGTACAGCCGTTCCAGCCATCCTATGCACGAAACAGCCAATGCCGCAGTCATTCTCACCGGGAAGCTGAGAGCGGATGCGAGCAGGCGCAGCCGATCGCCGGTGCGGGCGAGGTAGTGGCCGAGTTCGTGCGCCAGCACGCCGCGCAGGGCCCGGGTACTGAGGGTGCGGGCGGCCTCGCGGTCAACCGCGACCACGCCGCCGACGACGAAGGCTTCGGTGCCGCCGCGTTCGTGTTCGTTGACCCACAGCGAGTTTCGCCGGGTCGGGGTCAGGCCGGCCGCGGCAAGCACTTCCGGCCAGATCCTGGCCAGTTTGGCCGGGTCTTCGTCGCCGGGTGGGCGCAGGAACAGCCGGGCGGCGGTGCTTGAATTCAGCAGCAGCAGTGCCACGGCGGCGACGGCCCACAGACCGAAGAGCGCGTACGCGACGCGGTGACCGTAGCGGTCGCCGATCCGCAGGATGACCAGAACGGTGAGTGCGGCGGCGGGCAGCGCCATCGGCAGGGCGAGTGTCGCCGAGAGAAATCCGCGTATCCGCAACGACATTCGATAGCCGGCGAGCCGGCGGCGGCGTACTGATCTTCGTCGAGATCGAAACATGAGCAATCCCCCCGAAATCCACAGTGCCATCGGTCTCGGCGAGCGGACCGGAAGGTTCATAACGGTTCGGCGGGGATATGGAAACGCGGGTACGCGGGATGGTTGCGGGCGGAAAATCGGTTGCCGTTTCTGTCGGTGGGCGATGAGATTCTGGGTACCGCGACGTCTTCATCGGCAGTTGCCCGTATTCCCGATCGGAAGGAAATCTGCCGTGGAAACCACTACCGGACCCGCTGTGTCCGGGCTTTCCACCGGACCCCTCGCCGGGCGGCGAGAGTGGATCGGGTTAGGTGTGCTCGCTCTGGCGTGCCTGGTCTATGCCATGGACCTGACCGTGCTGCACCTGGCCGTTCCGCAGATCAGCGCAACCTTGCACCCCACCGGCACCGAATTGCTGTGGATCATCGATGTCTACGGGTTCATGCTGGCGGGTCTGCTGATCACCATGGGCACCCTCGGTGACCGGATCGGGCGACGGCGACTACTGATGATCGGGGCCGCGCTGTTCGGGGCGGTGTCGGTGCTGGCGGCCTTCGCACCGAGCGCGGAGACGCTGATCGCTTGCCGGGCGCTGCTCGGGATCGCGGGGGCGACCATCGCGCCGTCCACCCTGTCATTGATCTTCAATATGTTCCGTGACGCGCGGCAACGTTCGCTCGCGGTCGGCACCTGGGTCACCGCGTTCTCCGCCGGTGGGGTGGTGGGGCCGCTGCTGGGCGGGCTGATGCTGGAGCACTTCTGGTGGGGGTCGGTGTTCCTGCTGGCCGTGCCGGTCATGGTGCTGCTGCTGGTGCTCGGGCCGCGGGTGCTGCCGGAGTTCCGGGACGATAATGCCGGGCGGCTCGATTTGACCGGTGCCGCATTGAGTGTGGTGACGATGGTCGCGTTGGTGCTGGCCATGAAGAAGGTGGCGCAGGACGGGTTCGGGATGGTGCCGCTGCTGGCGGTGGTCGTGGGTGCGGTGGCGGGGACGCTGTTCGTGCGGCGGCAGCTGCACCGGGCCGACCCTATGCTCGATCTGCGGTTGTTCCGGCTGAGCACCTTCCGGACCGGGTTGTCGATCAATGTGATCGCGGTCTTCGTGATGTTCGGGTACTTCCTGTTCGTCGCGCAGTACTTCCAGCTGGTGCTCGAGATGTCGCCCACGCAGGCCGGATTGGCGATGGCGCCGTCGAGTGCGGGGTTCATCGTGGGATCGCAGGCCGCGCCGCGGCTGGTGCGGGTGATCCGCCCGGGGTATCTGATCGGGATCGGAATGACCGTCGCGGCAATCGGATTGGCGCTGCTGACGGGACTATCCGTGCACGGGACGCCGACGTTGGCGATCGCGGCGTCACTGCTGGTGGCCCTGGGGATGGCCCCGGTGTTCGGGATCACCACCGAGCTGGTCGTCGGTTCCGCTCCGCCGGAGCAGGCGGGGGCGGCGTCGGGACTGTCCGAGACCGGGGCGGAACTCGGTGGGGCGCTGGGTATCTCGATCCTGGGCAGCATCAGCATCGCCATCTATCGATCAGATCTGAACGACACGCTGCCGCACGGGCTACCCGGTGCGGAATCCATTCGCGACACTTTGGGTTCCGCCGTGGAAACAGCGGGCACCCTGCCCGGCCCACTCGGCTCGGCGGTGCTTCAGGCCGCCCGCGCAGCCTTCATGCACGGCGTGCACATCACCGCCGGTATCGCGGCCGCGGCGGCTCTGGTCATCGCGGTCCTGGCCGTGGCCAAGCTGCGGCAGATCCCGGCCGGGGAGCTATCCGGCGCGCACGACCACCAGTAGCGGGCCCTCACCTGGGGTACGAAAGCGGCCCGGACACATCGTGTCCGGGCCGCCGCACCGGCTGATTCGCGCCTACGCGTCGAGGGCGCGGGCGAAACCGGCCGCCATCTCGGCGACCTGCTCCTCGGTGATGACGAAGGTCGGGGAGATCTGCAATGCGCCCTGACCGGCGGCGCGAGTGGAGATGCCGTGGGCGCGCAGGGTTTTCACCATGGGCAGCGCTGCGGCCGGATCGGCGAGCTGGACCGCGGCGACCGCGCCCAGACCGCTGCGGACCTCGGCGACGCGCGGGTGCGCGGCGAGCGGCGAGAAGTGCTCGTGCAGCAGCGATTCCAGGTTCTTGCTGGCATCCAGGAGGTGCTCACGCTCGATGATGTCGAGGTTCGCCATGGCCGCGGCGGCCGCGCCGGCGTGCCCGCCGTAGGTGTAGCCGTGCCGGAACCAGACGCCGCCGGAGTAGAACGGCTCGGCCACGCGCGGGGCCACGAAGACCGCGCCCATCGGGACGTATCCGGAGGTGAGGCCCTTGGCGGTGGTCATCAGATCCGGTTCGAGGTCGAATCGCGAAGAGGCGAACCAGGATCCGCCGATGCGGCCGAAACCGGTGACGACCTCGTCGGCCACGAACAGGATGTCGTTCTCGCGGCAGATGCGGCGCACCTCGGTCAGGTAGCCCTGCGGCGGCAGATAGACGCCGCCCGCGCCGATGATCGGCTCGGCGAAGAACGCGGCGATCCGGCCCGCGCCCACCTCGTCGATGAGCGCCTGCAACGAGGCCGCGTCATCCCACGCCACGGTGCGGGCATCGGCCATGAACTCGCCGGTGTAGCCCTCACGGTTGACCGGGATGCCGGCCAGCGCGGTGCCCGCGACATGCATGCCGTGGTACGCCTTCTGCCGGCCCACGATCAGGGTCTTCTCCGGCTTGCCCAATTCGTTCCAGTAGCGGCGCGCCAGCTTGGCGGCGGTATCGATGCCGTCGGAGCCGCCGGAGGTGAACAGCACCTTGCTGCCGGGCACGGGGGCGATCCCGGCGAGCCGCTCGGCCAGGTCACGCAGCACCGGGGAGGCCAGGTCGCCGAAGTTGGAGTAGTGGGCGATATTCGTCAGCTGCGCCGCGACCGCATCGGCGATCTCGCGGCGGCCGTGCCCGACATTGGTGAACCACAGACCGGCGGTGGCATCCAGGTAGCGGGTGCCCGCCTCGTCCCAGATATACGCGCCGTCACCGCGCGCCACCACGAACGCGCCATCGCGCTCCACCGCACCCATATCCGCGAAGCCATGCCACAGCGAACCCATCCCGCACCTCCGTCACACCGACACCAGCCCGCCCTGTCACGCGAGCCGACCTCCCTCCATCACACCATCACAACCGTGAGCAGCGCGAACGACCCCCGACTTCGCAGGTCCCGCCCGCGCCTCGGGAAACGGCCGCGACCACGCCGTACCCGCCACACGACCGCCGTCACCGCCCGCTACGCCGTAATACGATTCACCCCGCCGCGACCGCGACGAGCATGAGCGCCGTGCCCAGGTCCATGACGACGTGCGGCACCACGGCCAGCGGACCCGCGCCGACCGGGTGCGGGAACAGGTGGCGCAGTGCCCGTCGCGCACCGGGCACCGCCATCACCACCGCGTCCACCGCGAACACGCCCGCCAGCGCCAGCATGACGCCGGGTGCGGGCCCGCCGGAATGCCCGTGCGCGCCGTGCCCGCTCATGGCGTACCACATGACGGCAGCCGCCAGCACGTGGTAGCCGAATGCCGCAACCCCAGCTCCCGGCATTCGAACCTCGTTGCGCCACTGCACGATCCGACCCAGCAACAGCATCCCGTACACCACGGTCATGGCGGTCAGCACCCCGCGCACCGCGTGCGGGTCCGCCGTGGCCGGAAACACCAGCATCGCCACCATCACCAGGCACATCATCAGGTGTGCCGCATCGGATTCCCGATCGCTCACCCGCACCGCCGCCAAGCGCGCCAGCACGATCATCGCCGCGAAACCGAAGGCGGCGACCGCCACCCAGCGCACCATCCCGTACTCCTGTAGGAATACCGCCACACCCACCACCTCTCAGCGCGGTGACCGGACACCCCCTCCATGCTCGCATCGCCACCGCCGGCGGGGCCCGCCTTTTCCCTGCCGAAAGCACTCCGTGACACCGCCACTACCGGGCCCGGTTTCCGCCCCGGCGAGACGGTGGCGCCGGCCGTGACGGATAAGACGACCGATTCGCGCCCCGGAAACCCTTGCAAGCCTTCGGTCTTGTGACCCACGATCCAGCCGACCCGTTGACCGAACTGAGAGCCGGCCTCGACCTGCTGCGTTTCTCGGTGGACGCCGCGAATTCGACGATGAAGGGCATCTTGCAGGAGATGCGCGCCTTCGATGCCCGGCTGCGCGCCCTGGAGGCCAAGACCGGCGACCTGCCCGACCGGACTTGACCTTCAACCTGCTCGAAGCCCGATCATGACCGGGTGCCCAATTCCGAGTTGATGCCGATCGGTTCGTTCGCCCAGCGCAGCGGGCTGACCGCGAGCGCCCTGCGCTTCTACGCGGACTCCGGTCTGCTCCCACCCGCCGCGACCGACGAGGTCTCCGGGTACCGCTACTACAGCCCCGACCAGGTCGAGCGGGCTGTCACCCTGCGCCGTCTCCGCGCGATCGATATGCCCCTCGCGGCGGTCGAGACGGTCCTCGACACCGGCCCCGGCGAGGCGATCCGGCTGATCGACGAACACCTCGCCAAAGTCGCCGAGGATGCCGCGCGGGCGCATCGCACGGCCGCCGCCGTCAAAGCCGGTCTCGCACCGGACCACACGCAACCCCTCGCCGCCCTCAAGGGCCCGATCCTGGCCGCCGCCGTCGAACAGGTGCTGACCGCCACGGCGGCCGACGCCGAATTCCCGGTCCTCGGCGGATTGCTGCTGGAGGCCACGCCCGAAGCGATCACCTTGACCGCGACGGACCGCTTCCGCCTCGCCACCCGGACCCTGGTCCCGATCGAACCCGCCGATCGCTCCTGGTCGGCGACCATCGACGGGCGAGATCTGCGCGACGCGATCCCCGAAATCCGCCGCGCCACAGTGGTTCATCTCGAAACGAACCGCCACGGCATCGTCCTGCGACCGGAAAACCGTGCCGTGCAGCACTGCCGCCTGCTACCGGAGACCTTCCCGGATTATCGCGCGATGCTCGCCGCCCTCCCCGAAGTCACCACTCGCGCAACGCTTTCCAAGGACCTCCTGCTGCGCGCCCTCGAAGGGCATTCCGGCGACCGCGTCCGCCCGCTCCCGGACCACGACGTGTGGTTCGAGGTGATCACGCTGTATCCCGCGATCAGCACCGCCCTGGGCCCGGACGTGATGATCGACCTGCGCGGCCCGGACCGGCCGGCCACCATCCGCTCCGCCGACCACGGCGACCTCACCACCCTGGTCATGCCCACCGAACCGGAACCCGTGCCGTAGGTCTCGCGAACGACCCGCCTGGCCGGATTTGTTGAACTGGTAGGGACAATTTCCAGATACGGTCGAGCGGCATCGCCATCGCGGGAGGGAGCTCGGCAGCATGAGTGGATTCGGAAAGCGGGACGGGTGGAACACGGCCGCGCCCCTGGGGCCGGAATCGTTGACCTGGAAGCATTTCGGGGATATCCGGTCGATGCTGATCCTGGGGCGAGCGGGCACCTTGCAGAATATGCATCCGGTGCTGGATCAGGCGCTGCGGGAGCATTCGAATTTCTTCACCGACCCGATGGACCGGTTCGATCGGTCGATCAAACCGATCCACGCCATGATCTACCAGCCGCGAGCGAGTGAGAATGCCGCCACCGTGCGCGATTTCCACAAGCCGATCAAGGGTGCGGACGAACGCGGCGGGCGGTATCACGCGCTGGATCCGGACGTGTTCTGGTGGACGCACGTGACCTTCTACGAGTCGATCATCGCCACCCAGGAGTTCTTCGGGACGCCATTGAGCGCGGCGGAGCAGGAGCAGCTGATCGCGGAGGGGCTGACCTGGTGGCGGCTGTACGGCATGAGCGAACGCCCGGCCTTCGGAGATGCGGAGAATTACCGGCGGTATTGGGAGTTCATGTGGCGAGAGGTATTGGAGCGCAATGCCACGACGAAGTTCGCCGCCGGGATTCACCTGGCGAAAGTCCCTGCACCGAAGGGGATTCCGCATGCAATCTGGAGGGTGATGCGCTTACCGGTGATGGGCATCGGCGTGTGGATCTCCAACGCCACCATGCCGCCCGAGGCCCGGAAGATACTGGGCTGGAAGTGGTCTCGCCTGGATCAAGCCGCCTTCGAGGTGTTCCGGCGCACGGTGCGAATCGGCTGGGAGCTCGCGCCGGAGCGCTTGCGCTATCTCCCGGACTCGTGGGCCGGGATGCGGCGATATCGCACCGATCCCGCTGCCTACCTGGCGGATTCAGCGCATACGGAAGACCGGGCCGTGGGGGCGGAAGGGTAGCCCGGCACCGGCCGGGATCAGGAAGGCGTGCTCGCGGCGGATGCGCACCACATCGCACATGCCGTCGGTGATGACCAGCACGGGAGCGTCGGCGGGAAAATCGTCGGCGCGCTCGAGCAGCCGGATACCGGGTTGCAGGATGGTGCCGCCGCGCCCGCGAACCCTTACGCGGGAGGCGATTTCGTCGACCGGAAGGTACCCGGCGTCGTGGGCGGCGGCATCGCAGAAGACGACCCGGGCGCGCGGCACGTCACGGGCGCGGGCATAGGCGGCGATCGCGCCCAGCCCCTTGCCCATCAGCTCCGCCGACATCGAGCCGGAGGTGTCGAGGACGACCCCGAAGGTCGGCAGGCGGACCGACTCCTCGGGGCGCGTCCAGGCGGGGCGCGGAATATCCGGCGTGGACGACTGACGACGGGAAGCGCGGGCGTAGCTGCGATGCTTTTCGACAGCGGGGACGTGTTCGTCGAACCACTGCGCCAGCTGCGCATCCCACGGCAGCGGCGGCTGATCGAGGGCACGGATCTCCTGCTCCAGACCGGCGGGCAGCAGGCCGCGGCCGCCGGACTGGTGGTAGGCCAGCCCGGTGGCGAGCGCATTGCGGTAGTAGTCATCCAGGTTCAGATAGCGGCCGGGCGCGTCGCCGTGCGGCAGCGGTTCGCCGAAGATATCGCCGCGACCGCGACCGCGCAGGGTGGCGAGCTTGCGCAACCGGCGCAGGTCACCGGCGATGCGGTCGTAGATCTGTTCGGCGGAGAGACCTTTCAGCTCCGGGTCGTAGAGCAACCCGGACGGCAGCTCGCCGACGCCCATCTCGACCAGCCAGCCATTGACCACGTAATCGCAGGCGACATTGAAAAGGTAGTGGTCGCGCCAGCCCGCGCGTTCGCCGTGCCGCAATGCGGCGTGCAGCATTTCGTGGGCGAGCACGAAACGCCATTCCTCATCCGAGAGGCCGGCGTACGGGTTGATGTAGATCTCGGCGGCCTCGGCATTGACGGCGGCGATCGAAATATCCCAGCCGCGCGCCACATCCGGATCGGCGACGATCTTCATGCCGGCGGCCAATCCGCCCAGCAGCGGATACGAGGAGACGAACCAGTTCAGCGCGCGATCCCAGATCCCCAGGTGCTGCTGCTTACCGCGGGTGACATCGCGACCCGCGGCTGCCAGGGCAGCGCGAGCGGCCTCGCCGATACCGGTGGCGAAGCGGGTGCGATGGTCGGCGTGCTTGGCGGTCTCGGGGGTCCCGATGAAGAAGTCCGGGTACGCGTCGCAGCGGTACGCCTCGGGAACGTCTGTGTTCCACCAACGTTCGGTCAGGGCGAGCTCGTCCGTTCCGCCCGGCGGCGGCGGCAGCGGCACCGGCGGGCGGCCCAGTTTCAAGGTCAGCAGATACTGGTCGATCAGCGCGCAGCAGGCCGCCCGGTAGATCGCATGCGGCTGCCGGGGTGCGTGCAGCCGGCTGCGCGCATGGGTGTTCTCGGCCAGCACCCGCTCCGGAATCCCACGCGGATCCAAGTGCCCGAATCCCGCGTGCAGCAGCAGATGTGCGAAGACCCAGGCCCAATCCTCGCTCGTGCCACGGATTTTCGGGTTGACCATGATGGACCCGGCCGGGTGTATCACCGCCCACACCTGCGGCGGCAGCTCCTCCACCTCGTAGGTGCCGTTGCGCAGCTGCCGGAAGATCGGGTTGCCGTGCACCAGATCCCAACCGGCCCGCCGGTTCTCCACCCACGGGTCGGCCGCCCGGCGTTTACGCGTGGAACGTCCAGCCACGTCTACCGCCGAGCCGCCAGCCGCGGCAGATCGCGGGTGACCTCGACCAGGAACCAGGACGGCAGCACCGGCATGCCGTCGTCATCGGAGGCGATGACCAGCTGCGCGCACTCCACCGAGATCTCGGCGAGCTCGGTGAGCATCGTCTTCGACCGCAGCACAAAGCGTTTCAGGCCGGCCGAGACGTGTTCACGGGACGCGGGCAGCTCCTTGATCAGTCGCGCGCGGAAGGTCTCGGACAGGAAGTACAGCAGATCCCGGTCGGCGGGCTCACGCGGCCAGGACGCGTCGCCCTTGATGACCGCCTCCAGATCGAAGGCGTGCCGCACCGTCTTCACGAACGCCCGGAACGCGGAAGCGTGTGCGGTGCTGAGGGTTCCGGATGCCAGCACCCACAGGGCGGTGTCGTCGACGCCGTCGCCGTAGGAGTGCAGGGCGTCGGAGAGCATGTGCCAGCCGCGCGGGGTGGAGAACGGCTGCTCGGTCTTGGGCGGCGCGGACCACAGGTGGTCGGGGCGCTGCACGATGTATTCGATCACCCAGGGGTGAATGTCGTTGCCCGCGGCCCATTTCAGCCAATCGTCGACATCGGCGCGCAGATGCACGTGCACCATGCGATTCACCAGCGCGGAGGCCATCGGCCGCGCCAGCGCATTATCGGTGGCCCGGTTTCCCGCGCCGATCACCACCGACCCGGCGGGCAATTCGTAATTCCCCACCCGGCGATCCAGGATCAGCGAATAGAACGACTTCTGCACCTCGGCGGGCGCGGCATTCAACTCGTCCAGGAACAGCACGTACGGTTCGGCCCGGGCGATCATCTCCGGCGGCGCGAACCGGCTGCGATCGGCCACGATCTGCGGCACCCCGATGAGATCCTCCGGCGCGAGCTGCGTTCCCAGCAGGGTCACGCACTCCAATCCGAGCGCATCGGCGAATGCCCGCACCAGCGAACTCTTTCCGATTCCGGGAGCCCCCCACAGAAATACCGGCCGCACCACCGCAACATGCAACAGCAACTCCGGCAACTGATCCGGGGTCACCGCGACAGTCGCTTCCAAACGCTTCCTTCCAGCTTCGACCAGGTGCGTTCAGGGTAGGGATCCGGCCGGAATGCCCGCCAGCGATTTTCGGTTTGCATCCGGTACCCGGGTACGGGCTTAGCATCGGAAGACAAAGGGGCGAGCAAGGCGGAGGTGCAGGTCATGACCGGTGAGACGGGTGCGGCGAACTGGGTGGCGGTCGATGCGTGCACCCTGCCGAGCGCGGCGCAACCGCTGCGAGTCGCCGAATTCGACGAGCTGTTCGCGAACGCGCTGCGCGCCGTGCAGCGGGTCTCCCCGACCCGGCTGCGACTGCGGCTCGACGCCGCGGCGGAGTCCGAGGCCCGGCAACTGGCGGGCCGCGAGACCGCGTGCTGCTCGTTCTTCACCTTCGAATTCAGCACCGGCCCAGCGGGTTCGATATGGATGGAGATCGAGGTACCGGCCGCCCGCACGGCGGTACTCGATGCTTTGGCGACGCGCACCGCGGCGGGGATGCCCTGATGAGCGGGCTGCGGAGCGGTCAGCTGGCGGCGGCCGCGGGCGTGAACATTCAAACCCTGCGCTACTACGAGCGGCGCGGCCTGCTCGCCGCGCCGGAACGCTCACTCGGCGGCCATCGGCTCTATCCGGAGCAGGCCGTGGGCTTGCTGCGCACCATCAAAGCCGCCCAGCGCCTCGGCTTCACCCTCGACGAAGTCGCGGACCTGCTCGAAACGGGCCGGTTCGCCGCTCGCCGCTCCCCCACCCCGGGCTTGCAGGTCAGCGCCAGAACCAAACTCGCCGAGATCGACGCGAAGCTCGCCGAGCTGACCGCCGTGCGCGACACCCTGCGCGCCGCCCTGGAAGCCGGTTGCGACGATCTGCTGGAGTGCCGCGAAACCCCCGGCTGCCCGGTGCCTTTCACCGATCGGTGAGCAGATTCGAAGCCGATCCCGCCGTCCGCGAAGCTGCTCGCCGCGAGCTCGGGCAAGGTCCCCGTTAACCTGACGGCATGCGTATCGTGCTCGACGATCTGAGCGGACCGGAGGTTATCGCGCTGCTCGAAACCCACGTGGCGGAGATGCTGGCGAACTCACCCGAGGAGAGCATGCACGCGCTCGAGGTGGCGGAGTTGCGGAAGCCGGAGATCACGTTCTGGTCGGCTTGGGACGGTGACGAGCTGGCCGGGTGCGGGGCCTTGAAGGAATTGGATCCCACGCACGCGGAGATCAAGTCGATGCGGACTGCCGAGAGCTTCCGAGGGCGAGGGGTGGCATCGCTGTTGCTGCGGCACATTCTGGAGCAGGCCCGGGATCTGGGATACCAGCGAGTCAGCTTGGAGACCGGCGCTGCGGAGTTCTATCAGCCCGCGATCCGGTTGTACGAGCGGTACGGGTTCGAGCACTCCGGGCCGTTCGGCGACTACGCCGAGGACCCGCACAGTGTGTTCATGAGCCGGACGCTGCCCTGATCAGGCCGCGGCGCTGCGGCGGTCCCGCCAGCGTTTCGCCAGGTCACCCAGGGCGATGACGGCGATGGTCAGCACCACGAACGCGACCACCAGCACGACCAGTCCGATGGTCATGGACAGATAGCCCTGGGTGCGGGGATCGATGAACGGATACGGATACCAATCCACGATCGGCCCGCGGATCAGCGTGTACACCCCGTAGGCGATGGGATAGGCCAGCCAGACTCCGGCCAGCCGCGCCGTCACACCCAGGCTCACCGGCACCAGCACCCAGTCGATGAAGAGCACCAGCGGCATCACCCGATGCAGGACGTCATCGGTCCACTGATGCATGACGCCCACGGCCACGTTCTGCAAGAGCAGGGCGTAGACGATGCCGGTGATGACTATGTACAGCGTGCCCGCGCCGCGAATCAGCTGCCAGCGCCGGCCCTGCGGATCGCGCAGGGCGATGACCAGCAGCACCGCGATCGCGATCAGGTTCGACTGGATGGTGAAGTAGCTGAAGAAGTTACCGATGGTGCCGCCCGCGGCCAGATGCGTGGCGGTCCAGACGGTGGCCGCGATATCCAGGACGGCGGCGGCGAACAACAGCGCCCGGCCCCACAGCGGATGGACCGCAACCTCGCTCATGCAGCCGATGGTCGCATACGGTGGCGAACTTTCGGCGAATCGCGGTCCGGCGTGGTGTCGGCCACCGGGCGGACCGGCCGGGCCGCGGCTTCGCTAGGCTTGACGATGCAATGACCAGGACCGCCGCCACTTTTCGCGACCTTCGTACCCGCCTGGCCGATCTCTCGATCCGCGACGAACACCGTTTGCGTCGGCGGCTCGACAAGGCCCGCGGCTCCGACCTCACCCAGCTCGAAGGCGAAATCGATGCCGCCGCGCAGCGCGTGCAGCACCGGCGCGCCGCCGTGCCCGCCATCAGCTATCCCGAACAGCTGCCGGTCTCGGCGCGCCGGGACGACATCGCCGAGGCGATCGCCGCGCACCAGGTCGTGATCGTGGCCGGTGAGACCGGCTCGGGTAAGACGACGCAGATTCCCAAGATCTGCCTGGAGCTGGGGCGCGGGATCCGCGGCACCATCGGGCATACCCAGCCGCGGCGATTGGCGGCCCGCACGGTGGCCGAGCGGATCGCCGAGGAGCTGGGCACCGAACTGGGCGATGTGGTCGGCTATACGGTGCGCTTCACCGATCAGGCGTCGGATCGCACGCTGGTCAAGCTGATGACCGACGGCATTCTGCTGGCCGAGATCCAGCGCGATCGAATGCTGCGGCGCTACGACACGATCATCATCGACGAGGCGCACGAACGCAGTCTCAATATCGACTTCCTGCTCGGATATCTGAAGCAGCTGCTGCCGAAGCGGCCGGACCTGAAGGTGATCATCACCTCGGCGACCATCGATCCGGAGTTGTTCGCGCGGCACTTCTGCGATGAAAAGGGTTCGCCCGCACCGATTGTCGAGGTTTCCGGGCGCTCGTATCCGGTGGAGATCCGGTATCGCCCACTGTCGTTGGAGCTTCCGGTCACCTCGGAGGATCCCGACGACGAGGACACCGAGATCGTCGACCGCGATCCCACCGACGCCATCGCCGATTCGGTGCGCGAGCTCCAGGCCGAGGGCGACGGGGACATCCTGGTTTTCCTCTCGGGCGAGCGCGAGATCCGCGACACCGCGGATTCGCTGCGCGACTTGCGTTTGCCGCGCACCGAAATCGTCCCGCTGTACGCGCGGCTGTCCGCCGCCGAACAGCACCGGGTGTTCGAGGCGCACACCGGCCGGCGCGTGGTGCTCGCGACGAACGTGGCCGAGACCTCGCTGACCGTGCCCGGCATCCGCTACGTCATCGATCCGGGCACCGCGCGCATCTCCCGCTACTCCATGCGCACCAAGGTGCAGCGGCTGCCCATCGAACCGGTGTCGCAGGCTTCGGCGCGGCAGCGCTCGGGTCGCTGCGGTCGCGTCGCGGACGGTATCGCCATCCGGTTGTACTCCGAGGACGACTTCGAATCGCGTCCGCAGTTCACCGAACCGGAGATCCTGCGCACCAATCTGGCCGCGGTCATTCTCCAGATGACCGCGCTCGGGCTCGGCGATATCGAGAGCTTCCCGTTCGTGGAGGCGCCGGACAACCGCGCCATTCGCGATGGCATCGCGCTGCTCGAGGAGCTCGGCGCACTGGGCCGCAAGGACGACGACCGGGCCGACCTTCCCGACGCCGGGCTGGTTCTCACGCCCATCGGCCGCGAAATGGCGCAGCTGCCGGTGGATCCGCGGATGGCCCGCATGCTGGTGGAGGCGCAGCGCGGCGGCTGCCTGGCCGAGGTGCTGGTCATCGTCGCGGCGCTGTCCATCCAGGATGTGCGCGAACGACCGGTCGAGCATCAGCAGGCCGCCGACACCAAGCACGCGCGGTTCACCGTCGAGGGCTCGGATTTCCTGGCCTACCTGCGTCTCTGGGACTATCTGGGCGATCAGCGCAAAGCCTTGTCGTCCAACCAGTTCCGGCGCATGTGCCGGGACGAATTCCTGCACTACCTGCGCATTCGCGAATGGCAGGACCTGCACGGGCAGCTACGCACCATCACCCGCGGGCTGGGCTGGCACACCGACAGCTCCAATACCGAACGCTCCACCCTCGATTCCGATTCGCTGCCTTGGGATATCACCTCGATCCATCAGGCGCTGCTGGCGGGCATGCTCTCGCATATCGGCGTGCGGGAGGCCGAGACGCGGGAGTTCCTGGGCGCGCGCAATGCCAAGTTCATGATCTTCCCCGGCTCCTCGCTGGCCAAGAAGCCCCCACGCTGGGTGATGGCCGCCGAACTGGTGGAGACCTCGCGGCTGTGGGGTCGCACCGCGGCGCGCATCGAACCGGAATGGGCCGAACGCCTCGCCGGGGATCTGGTGAAACGCACCTACTCCGAACCGCATTGGTCGTCCAAGCGCGGTGCGGCGCTGGCCTACGAGCGGGTCACCCTGTACGGAATTCCCCTGGTGACGCAGCGGCGCGTGGATTTCGGGCGGATCGATCCGGAGCTTTCGCGCGAGCTGTTCCTGCGCCACGCCCTGGTGCAGGGCGAATGGCAGACGCGGCACGAGTTCTTCGCCCGCAATCGCGAATTGCTCGAAGACGTGGCCGATCTGGAGCATCGCGCCCGCCGCCGCGACATCCTGGTCGACGACGAGGTGCTGTTCGAGTTCTACGACAAGCGAATTCCGGCCGATGTGGTGTCGGTGCGGCATTTCGACAGCTGGTGGAAGAAGGCGCAGCGCACCGATCCCGCGCTGCTGGACTTCACCGCCTCCACCATCGTGAACGAGGATGCGGCGCTGCTGGATCCGACCGCGTACCCGGACAGCTGGCGGCAGGGCGAGCTGACCTTCCCGCTCACCTACCAATTCGAACCCGGTCAGGCCGATGACGGTGTGACCGTGCATATTCCGATCGCGCAGCTGGCGCACGTGCGGGCGGTCGGGTTCGACTGGCTGGTGCCCGGAATGCGCGAAGAGCTGGCGGCGGCGCTGATCAAGACGCTGCCGAAGCAGTTGCGGCGCATGGTGGTGCCCGCGCCGGACTTCGCGCAGGCGGCCCTGGCCCGGTTGACGCCGCGCGCGGAACCGCTGCGCATCGGGCTGGCGCGGGAGCTCTCGCAGCTCGGTTCGGTGACGATCACCGCCGGTCAGCTGGATCCGGCCGGGCTCCCCGACCATCTGCGGATGACCTACGCCGCCGTCGACGCGGCCGGGGAGATCGTGGCGCGCAGCAAGGATCTCGCCGAGCTGAAAACCAAGCTGGCCACGCAGGTCTCGAAGTCGGTGGCGCGGGCGAACAACGCGGCCGAACGCGCGCCGGCCACGGTCTGGACCTCCGAATCGCTGGGCACCCTGGAGAATTCGGTGAAACGCCAGGTCGGCGGGCAGACCATTACCGGATACCCGGCGCTGGTCGCCGAGTCCGGCGGGGTGGCGGTGCGCGTGCTGAGCTCGCCGGGCGCGCAGGCGGCGGCCATGCGGGTCGGCACCCGGACGCTGCTGCTCAATGCGATCCAGACCAGCCCGCGCGCGGTCACCGCCAGCCTGAAGCCGACGGATCGGCTTGCGCTGAGCCAGAATCCGTACGGCTCCCTGGACGCGCTGGTGGAGGATTGCCGGGCCTGCGCCGCCGATGAGCTGATCGCGGCCAACGGCGGGCCGGTGCGCAGTCCCGACCAGTTCAAGGCATTGGTCGAGAAGGTGCGGCCGCAATTCACCACGGCGGTGGCGAATGTGGTGCGCACGGTGGTGCCGGTGCTGGCCGAAGCGCATCGGGTGCGGGCCGCGCTCACCGAGACCCGCGCTGCCGACGCGGTCTCCGATGTCCGGCATCAGCTCGACGATCTGGTGTTCGCGGGCTTCATCTCCGAATGGGGCAGCGCCCGATTGCGGGAACTGCCACGGTATCTGGAGGCGGCCCGGCTGCGCTTGGAGACGCTACCCGCCTCCGCCAACCGTGATCAGGCGGGCATGGTCGAGCTGGATCGGGTGCACGCCGCCTACGACCGGCTCGTCGAGCAGTTGCCCGAGGGGCGCAAGGGCGGGCGCGATGTGGTCGAAATCTGGTGGATGATCGAGGAATTGCGGGTCAGCCTGTTCGCACAGCAGCTCGGGACGCCGTTCCCGGTGTCGGCCAAGCGCATCGAGAAGGCCATCGACGCGGCGCGCCGCCCACCACAGCAGCAGCAGCGCCGCTGATCGACTCGACGAAAACGGCCCGGCATCGCGATCTCCGCGCTGCCGGGCCGTAAGTCTCGGTGAACGTCCTATTCGGCGGTGGCCCCGACCGCGTTCTCCTCGCGATGCTTGCGCAGCTCGGCGATCTCGCGTTCGAAATCCTCGGCGGAGGAGAAGGAGCGGTAGACCGAGGCGAAGCGCAGGTACGCCACCTCGTCCAGATCCCGCAGCGGCCCGAGAATGGCCAAGCCGACCTCGTGGCTGGGCACCTCGGGGGAACCCTTGGCGCGCACCGCATCCTCCACCTGCTGGGCGAGCAGGTTCAGGGCGTCCGAATCCACCTCGCGGCCCTGACAGGCACGGCTCACACCGCGGATGACCTTCTCACGGCTGAACGGTTCGGTCACGCCACTGCGCTTCACGACCGACAGGATCGCGTTCTCGACCGTGGTGAACCGTCGCCCACACTCCGGACAGGCACGCCGCCTCCTGATGGCGGTGCCTTCCTCGGCTTCACGCGAGTCGACCACCCTCGAATCGGGATGGCGACAGTACGGGCAATGCATCCGGAATCCTTCGTCGATGCCTCGAGCTCCTCAGCAACCACAAGGATACCGGGGCGGCCGCAGTTCGGTTGCGGCCGCCCGGATACCAGGCTCGATTCGGGCCGTCAATGGGTGCCGGTTCAGTTCGTCAGCTGCCACTCGGCGGTCAGGTCGGCGAGCAGATCCGGGAGCCGCGCGAGCAGCCGGCCGTGCGCCAGTTTATCCGAGAACGGTTCGGCCAGAACGGGTCTGGCGACGGCTTGGTTCGCCGAGAGTTCCAGATAGCGGGGCAGCAGATCGTTGGTGATGTAGTTCCAGCGGGTGTCGCGGTCGGCCCAGTTGAAGTTGGGTAGTGGGGTACGCAGCGACATGCCGCCCGCGGTCAGGACGGTGGGGGCGAAGACGCCGGGGGCGCGCACCCCGGGGACCGCCGCCTTGCCGGCCACCGTGCTGACATAGGTCATGACCCGGCCCATGACGCCGCGGCCGTGCGAGGTGACATCCCATTGGTCGGCGATGATCTGGTTCTGTTCACGGTCGGTCATCCGGACCGCGGCGTCGGCCAGGCCGTCCGGGGCGCCCGCGGCGATCTCCCGCCAGGCGGTGACGGCGTTCTCGTCCAGCACGCCGGCCTGGTACATCTCCTCCACTCCGGCCAGGCCCGCCGATACATAAGCCTCGTGCATGGGGACCTGGTCGATGAAGATGTGCTTCTGCATGATCAGCAGCCGGGTCTGGTACCAGGTCAGGTCCTCGGTGGTGAGGCGTTCGCCTTCGGTGCCGAGCAGGCGGATGTCCGCGGGGAGGATGTTCAGCAGTTCGGCCGGGGTGCCGCGCATGAGGTCGGCGACCGCGCTGCCCAATTGATGGACGCCCGGGACGCTGATGATGCCGCCCACGTCGCCCATATCGAAGAAGCCCGAGGCGAAGGAGCCGCCCGCCAGACCGGCCAGGCCGACCCAGTAGAAGTCGGGATGCTGATTGTTCAGGCGCAGGTAGTTCACATAGACCTGGATGAAGGTGGCGGAGTTGGCGGCGACGCCGCGGGCCGGGTCCCAGCCCGCCAAGTCGATCTCGGCATTGCGGGTCGCCGTCACCAGCCAATACTGGTGCAGCAGTGTCGCGTACCGGCGCGGGGCGACGCCCGCGGCTCGCGCCTGGTCCAAGGCCGTGCGCAATTCCGCCTGGTCCAGCGGCAAGGCCGGATTCAATCCGCCGCCGGACCCGTCGCCGTTGAGCGACGGGAGATCGAGGTATGCGGTGTAGGCCGCTTCGGCTTGCACGACCGGTACCGAGACCGTCGCGAATATCAGGCCGGTCACCACCGCGGCCGTACCGATGATCCGGCTTGCGATGCCGCGCCGGTTCCTGCCCTGCGCCATCGCGCCCCCTGTTGCGAAGCGCGCCGACCCATTCGGGACCGGCGCGACTGTTCCCACTGTCACAACTCGGGCACGCTAGCAACGCGTTTCAGTTTTCAATCAACATTTCCGGCCGCAGTCGGCCGGTCACCGGGTTCGGACGAATCCGCTAAGTCCCGGCTATCGCACGGGCACGGGAACCGGAGCGGTGGCGTGCACCATTTCGACTGCGGGCGGGGTGGTTTCGGCGCCGAAGTCACCGGCGCGCAGCTGCGCGAGGGCGATGAGACCGGCCACCGCCAGGGCGGTGAGCAGGGCGCTCAGCGCGAGGGCGGCGAAACCCAGCTGGGCGCGCTGCACGCGGTTCAGCGGATGCGCACCCCCGGCGTGTCCCGCGACGCGACGCGCCACCACGTGGCCGGTTCGAACACCCGCGCGAGGGCGCGGCGCGGACTGCACGCGACTCCGGCACGGGCGGCGATGACCCGCCGGCTGCCAGGACGAACCCGCGACGGGTCCGGTGCGACGACCGCCACGCAGCTCCCGGGGGATGCTGTCGAAGGCGAGATCGCTTCCCAGGGCATCGAATTCGCTGACCACCGTACGCATCGAACAAACCTCCAAGTAGGACTGACCGGATGACGCTGGACGATTGACTCGCTCATGTGTTCGAAGAACTGATGTTCGAATTTTTACCACGGCCCACCGACAATGTCATCCGCCACGCCGACATGCGTCGAACAGATGTTTGATCACAGCGCCGGCGCGGACTACAGTCGAGGCACGAGTTCACCGGAGGCGTGATCGACACCGATCAGCTATCGCCCCGGGAACGAATTCCGGTGAGGCACAGCAGTGAACGGGAGGACAGCGGCGGTGAGCGAACACGGTGGCGTGGACGGTGAGAACGGGCCGCTCGGCCTGCCCGGAGAGGGCACCGAAACCTCCGGCGCCGGGACGGATCTCACGGTCCGCCAGCGCAGGGTACTGGAGGTCATCCGCACATCGGTGAGTGATCGCGGCTATCCGCCCAGCATCCGGGAGATCGGGGACGCCGTCGGGCTCACCTCGACTTCCTCTGTGGCACACCAGCTCCGCGCCTTGGAGCGCAAGGGCTACCTGCGCCGGGACCCGAACCGCCCGCGCGCGGTGGACGTCCGCGGCCTGGACGAGACCGCGATGCGCGCCACCGGCGGCGTGACCAAGCTGAGAGCGGTCGACACCGATACCGACGGTGCCGAGCACCCCGTCCCCACCTATGTCCCGGTCCTCGGCCGCATCGCCGCCGGTGGGCCGATCCTGGCCGAGCAGGCGGTGGAGGACGTGTTCCCGCTACCGCGCGAACTGGTCGGTGAGGGTTCGCTGTTCCTGCTGAAGGTGGTCGGCCAGTCCATGATCGACGCCGCCATCTGCGACGGCGACTGGGTCGTGGTGCGCCAGCAGAATGTGGCCGAGAACGGTGACATCGTGGCGGCCATGCTGGACGGCGAGGCCACCGTGAAGACGTTCAAGCACACCGGTTCCCAGGTGTGGCTGATGCCGCACAACCCCCTGTTCGAGCCGATTCCGGGTAATGACGCCCAGATTCTCGGCAAGGTCGTCACGGTCATCCGCAAGATCTGACCGTGCCGGGGACTGTCGTGACCCGGCGGCCGCCCGCAGACCGGGCGTCGGGTCACGACAGTCATAGAGTTCAACGGCCGGGTTCTCGAACGGTCCGGTTCTCGAACGGCCGGGGCCTCGCACGGCCGGGACCTCGAACTGCGTTGCCGCGCAACGTCACCCGCCGATGCCGCCCCATACCGCTTGCGCGCCGGAATCGCCGACCCGATAGGTCTGCACGGTAGCCGAGACGCTCGCCGCCACCACCAGCACGGCGACGATCGCGAGCATGAAGCGCGGCACCGGCCGGCCCCGCCCTTCGGTCACATGCACGATCACCAGCATGACCGCCGTGAACAACAGCGCCAGCACATAGTTCAGCATCTGATCGCCCAATTCGGCATGCTTCTCGATGGCCGGACTCGCCCCGAGCCGCTGCTCGAGCCACTCCCCCGCCTCCGTGGTCAGCGGCGTCAATGCCGTCACCACCACCGCGAGCACCGCCGCCGGCCAGATCAACCTGCGCCGCGCCGCCGGCCACACCGCGCTGACGATCAACAACAGCGCTGTCAGCGGCACCAGCACCACCATGGCGTGCACCAGCAGCACATGCGCCGGCAGTCCGTTCAGAGTCGACACTTCGGCACCCTCGTTCCCTCGCTCCGCGCGATACCAAGAAGAACGTAAGCCGGGCCTCGCCGGTTCGACGGTGATCCCGCCGAACCAGCTGAAGGTCGCGCCGGGCAGGGCCACAGTGCATCGACCGGGCGCGCGACAAGACTGAGCAGACGCCCGATCGGACCTGACACACGCACCGCCCGGCCTGCTCGGACACCGGTAACTCCGCGCCGGACGCGTCCTCCCGGCAGCGATGACACGGGAAGGCGCGCGGGTCGCACGCCCGATCAGCGGATCAGTGCGGCGGGTTCAGCCCCATCGAACGGATGAGATGGGTGATCTCGGCGCGATACAGCTTGTCGGCGTTCACGATCTGCGTGCGCAGGCGGCCCATAACTTCCAGCGAGACCAATCCGTGCATGCGACCCCAGAGGCGCAGGGCGATCGCGACCGCCGCCGGCGGCAGGCCGGGGAATTCCGCGCGCACGGCCGCGACCAGTTCCGGTCCGAAATCCGCCCAGTCGAAGTCACTTTCGGCATAAGCCTCGGCGGCCGGCCAAGCCCCGGCGACCAAACCGGTCAGCCCCGTGCAGGCGCGCCGCTCGGCCTCGGGCGCGGGACCGGCGGCAGGGGGCTGATAACCGGGGACGGGATCACCGTAGATCAGGCGGAAGCCCTGCTCGTTGGCCAGTGACCATTCCCGGAAGGCGCAGGCCCAGGCCAGGATTCGACCGGCGGCATCGTCGGCGGGCCGGGCGTCGCGAGCCGCCTCCACCGCATCGGCCAGCTGCCCGTAGACGTCCGCGATCAGCGCCGTCACCAGGTCGTCGCGGGTGGCGAAGTAGCTGTAGACGGCATTGGCGGTCATGCCCATCTCCCGGGCGATGGCGCGCAAGGTGATCGCCCCGGGACCGCCCTCGGCCATCAGTCGCAGCGCGGTCTCCTTGATCTCGGCCGTCGTCTCCGAACGCCGTCGCTCCCGTCTGGTCGGCACCGCATTGCTCACGGCCGCAACTCTACAACAGTGTGAGATTACTCAACGTTGTCACAAAACTTCACACCGTATAGGTTTCTCACACCGCATTACTTCAGGCTTCAGGAGGAACCATGTTCATCGGAATCATCGGCGCCACCGGCAATATCGGCAGCCGGGTGCTCGCCGAAGCGGTGGGGCGCGGACATCACGTGCGCGCTTTCACTCGCGACCTCGCGCACGCCCGGGAGGAACAGCCCAATGTCGAATGGCACGCCCTCGACGTTTTCGACAGCGATGCGGTCGCGGCCGCACTACCCGGACTCGATGTACTGATCAGCTGCTATCAACCCGGCAATGCGGCAAAGGATTTCGCCGCGACGGTGGCGATGTCGTCCGCCGATCCGACTTCGTACGCGCGGGTGGCACGGTCACTGGTGACGGCGCTCCACACCCAACCGCGCACCCGGTTGATCGTGGTGGGCGGGGCGGGCAGCCTCGAATTCGAACCCGGGCGCACGCGCGCCGACCTGGACCTCGACGAACTCGAGGACTGGATCCAACAGGTCGGCCTGCCAAGGGAATACGCGGTCGCCGTCAAGGGCGGACAAGCGGGGCTGGAGGTGCTGCGCACCTCGAATCGGCTGTGGACCTACCTCAGCCCGGCGGAGATGATCGGCCCGGGCGAGCGCACCGGACGCTTCCGCATCGGCGGTGACCAGCCGGTCCGCGATGCCGATGGCCTGAGCCGCGTCTCCTATGCCGACGCGGCGGTGGCGCTGGTCGACGAGGTGGAACTGCCTCGATTCGTCCAGCGCCGCTTCACCATCGGGTACTGACGACTACCGATCGCTGGATTCGGACGGGCGCGCCGGTTCGGCCGCGGGGTTCGGCTCCACGATCCGCTGGATGAGGCGGGTCGGGGCGTCGTCGTCGGCCGGAGCCGGACGCGTGGGACCGGGTTCGGACACCGTCGGCGCATTGTGCACGATGCGACGGGTCGGCGCTTCACCCTCGAACGGCTCGTCCTCGAACGCCGGCTGCTCGGCCGGGGCCGGCGCGGGCGTCAGCGGGGCGAGGTTCGCGGGGGCCACGAACCCGAGCACCTCGTACTGAGCTCCGATGGTCAGCGCGGCGGTGGACTTGTCCTGGGAGATGAAGCCCTGGTTCGGGCCGATCACGCGGCGCAGCGATTCCAGCCAGCGATGGTCCAGAACCCGGCAATCCGCCCAGGGGAAATACTCCAGCCCGGTCCGCAGGTAGAAGCGATCGCTGATGTCAGCCTGGCGCAACAGGTCCAGCACCCACGCGTCGATGCTATTGGGCTGAGCGTTGCGGTAGATCCGGGCGTGCGGGGCGATCGAGCCGGACGCGAATTCGTCGAAGGAGTTCAGCAACTCTTCCGGAAACTCATCGATCCGCACGAAACCGACAACGTCGAGACCCTGCAATTGCTCCGGAAGTTGGGCGGCTAACCTGCGCTCGTCATGCAGTTTGAACTTCCTATTGATGTTCTCTGTGCGCATTAATCTCCGACTTCCCAACCTCTGTTCACCGAACAGTAGCATGAAGCCAACCGTTTCAAACCACGTTGATCCAGCGCTCAATTTAGTGCTACAGCGCGTCCCGCAAAGAACCCGTTACCCATAGGCGGACTACGGGCAGTCACCCTCCGCGGCACGCGTATTCAGCGGTCATAGGTTCCGGCAATGATTCGCCCCTGCGCATCCAAGCCCGGATTGCCCGATTCCCAATATCTTCCGTGCACCCATGGATCGAGCGGGACGCCGCGTAGCAACGGCAGATCGAGCGTCGGTGCGGAGGATTGGAAAACCCGCGCCCCGAAAACCGGGCCCGTCGGGTCGGGCCCGTGCACGTACTGCCCCACCCCCGGCACCGGATCCGCGGGATCGGCGGTGGCGAACACGCGCTCGGGCACGCGGTCGCTCGGCACGCCGTCGAGGTGCAGTCCGGTGGCCCGCTCGACCTCGACGCCCGGGCTACCCGCGAAGACGACCGCGTCCACCGCGAGCGAACCGGCCCCGGGCTCGCCCGCCGCCACCCCGCCGTTGCCTGCCGCCACGCCGATGAGGGTGGTGCCGTAGGAATGCCCGACCACGGTATTGCGGGATGGCAGCCCGTCGTGGGTTGCGCGCAGACCGTCCTGGAAGTGGTCGAGCAGCGGAGCGCCGTCTTCCGCGTAGCGATCCCGGGTCGCCGCACCGAGATCCGGTGGCGCGTCGTACCCGTACCAGGCGATCACGGCCGCGCGCGCGGGTGCGGCCCGCTCGGCAGCGGACAACAGCGCCGCCGCGTGAGCGGTGCCCCGGCCGATGTCGCGCAGCGGAGAGGCGGTGCCGGGGACGAAGGTCGCGATATTGCGCGCGGCATCGGGGTTGTTCATCGCGATCGCCCCATGCCCGCGATCATCGACCGCGAGCAGATAGGAGTTACCGGTCTGCGGTCCGAGTGCGGCGGCGACCGACCGATAGTCATCGATTCGCTGCCGAACCGCTGCTCGCTGAGATTCCCAGCGCCGCAGATGATTCCATTCGCGCACCGTGTCGGGCAGCGCCTCCCGGCTCGCCCATCCGGGGTGCTGGACATCGAGCCCCGCGAGATCGCCGGCGGCAGTGGTGCGCAGCCGCTCGAGGTCGGCGCGGTTGTAGTAGTCCCGCGCCACCACCGGCAGCCCGTCCCGATTCCCGATGGCCGGGTCGAAGGCGAAGAGCGCGTCGTGCTCCTCCGGCGTCAGCGATTCCCACCATGCGCACAAGGCTTTCGGCTCCTCGGGCAGCATGGCCTCGCCGTCGAGCACCGCACGCACATCGGCCCCGGGCGCCCTCCCCTGCGGCTCGCCGTCCAGGTACTCCAGCTCCGCGACCGCGGCTGCGAGCCGATCCCCAACCTTCCGGTCGGTATCCCCTGCCACCTGCAACAACGGAGCTAACCGCGCCTGCAAACCAACCGCCACCGAATCGAAATGCCATTGCAAAGCGAGATCCGCCGCCGCATTCCCGGTGTCGACCCGCGGCGGCCGCACCGTCCCGTCCTCCTCGACCACACACCCGTTGGCGGCCGCCTCCCCGCCGATCCCCCGCACCAACGCACACACCTCACTCAAGGCGGCGGCGTCGGCGAGCGCGTCCGCGACCTCCACCAACACCGCCCCGATATGGTTCCCCGCCAACTGCATCTCCAACGCCCGCAACGCCGCCGCCGCACCGGCCTCCCCTTGCCACCCGGCGACCGTCTCCTGCACCCATTGCCCAACTCTCGCCATGGCCCCGCGAAACTCCCGGCCCGCCACCACCACCGCCGCACTCGCCGGCCCCGCGTCCTCCGGATGCCAACCCAGCACTTGGGAAACAAGCGCCCGCCCCACCTCTGCCCCCTCCCCGCCGGCCTCGCACAGTTCAGCGCCACGCTATCCGCACCTCGATCGCTCCTGCCCGCGGAGCAGCGACAGTTTCATGCCGTCCCGGTCAGGTAGTTGTCGAGTTGGGTGCGGTAGGCGTGGTCGGCTTCCTCGTAGGTGCGCGTGCCGGATTCGGTGGTGGCGGCCATGGTTTCGAGGCGGCCGGCCATGTGGTGCAGCAGGGTGCGGAGGGGTGCTCCGGCTCCTGACGCGGCCGCGCCGATGGCCGAGTTGGGCATGGCGCCGGCGGCTTCGGCGATCAGGGCCACCGGGTCGATGGCGGTGATGGTGTCGGCTTCGTTTCGGACGCGGGCCGCCAGTATTCGTAAGGCGTCCAGGTCGGTGTGCAGCATGTCCCCCATGCGAGCCCCCTTTCTGCTCGCAGATTAGCCGCCGGGAGGCGGGCCGGCAGGGCGGGAAGCGCTGGTGTGCATAACTTCTGGGGTATGCACAGGTCAGCTGGATCGGCGGGCGGCGTCGCGGGCCAGGGCGCGGTCGCGTTGTTCCTCGAAGCGGATGACGTCCTTGGCGAGCGAATCGAGATGGGCGGCCAAGTCGTCGCGGGTCTGTTCGCCGGCGGCGCTGAAGTCGTTGCGCTCGAAGATGTTCCATTTGCGCAGGACGGGCAGGATTACCTCGTCGAGGTGCTGGCGCAGGTCGTAGATGCCGTGTTTGGCGATGAGCACGCTGTTGCGGCGGAAGTCGGGCATGCCGGCGCCGGGCATGCGGAAGTTGCGGATGACCGCGGCGATGGCGGCCAGCGCGGCGTCGGGGACGAGGTCGAGGGCCGCACCGCAGATATTGCGGTAGAAGACCATGTGCAGGTTCTCGTCGGCGGCGATGCGGGACAGCAGCCGGTCGGCGATCGGGTCCGCGCAGACCCGGCCGGTATTGCGGTGCGAGACCCGGGTGGCCAGCTCCTGGAAGGTCACGTAGGCGACGCCGGGCAGCACGGTGTGGTCGCCGGTGCCGTTGGGATTGTCCACGCCCTGGCCCATGCAGGCCATGCGGGCCTGTTCCAGGGCGACGGGGTCGACGCCGCGGGTGACGACCAGGTAGTCGCGCAGCGCGATGCCGTGGCGATTCTCCTCGGCGGTCCAGCGGTCCACCCAGGTGCGCCAGGCCCCGTCACGGGAGAAGGCGTCGGAGATCAGCCGATGGTAGGAGGGCAGATTGTCCTCGGTGAGCAGGTTGGTGACCACGGCCGCGCGGGCGACCTCGGAGAGCCCGGATTGTTCCGGGCTCCAGTCGATTCCACCCATGGCGGCGAAATTGCGGCCCTCGTTCCAGGGCACGTAATCGTGTGGATGCCAGTCCTTGGCCAGGGACAGGTGCCGGTTCAGGTTGGCTGCGGCGACCGGCTCGAGTTCGTGCAGTATCTGCGCGGGGGTCATGGTCTTCGCCACGGTCGTGTCCTACCTTCACGTCGACGGCTGAATCCCTGTTCGCGAGCCTACTCGCGTTGTCCGGCCGATAGCTCGCGCCCGAAACAAGACGACCGTTCCGCACGACTCATGGCGGCGGGCCCCCGACCGACCTCGCCGACGCGGTCACACCTACTTGGCGGGCTGGGTGGCGGGCAGGCCCGGCAGCCCTGCGGTCGGCTCGCCGGTCCCCGTCTTGCTTCCGATGTCCTTGTAGCTGAACACCTTCCACTGTCCGTCCACCTTCATCAGGTCGACGTACTCGGTGACCGATCCGGTGGTGGGTTCGCCTTGCCCGGGAGCATTACCGGTCAGCTTCACCACCGCGAGCACGCGGATCAGATTGTCGTTCTGGCTGATCACCGCCGAATCGGCGACGCTGCCGGTCATGCTGGCGTTCGCCTCGGTGAGCAAGCTCAGCAACGCTTTGGTCTGCCGCACCTGCTCTTTCAACGTATCGGTGGTGGCGGCCGTCATGGCGGTATTCCATTTCGCCATGCCTTTGTCGTTGACCGCATCCACCGTGTAGGCGGTGGCGAGAAAGCTCGCACCGGCTTTCAGCGCGGCATCCCGGTCGTCGGCCTGCGCGCGGTATCCGCTCGCGGTCTGCGCGAGATCGTCGCGCGCGGCGGCGAAATGCCATGCGCCGAAACCCGATCCGGCGGCTATCACGGCAATCGCGGCGGCGATGGCGACCACGACGGGCATCCGCACCCGGTCGCCGGACGCCTCGGTCTTGTCTTCTTCGGTCTGCATCAGTTCAGGTCTTTCGCAGTCAGCGTGGGGTCTGGTCGGGTGCGGGGGCGGCGGTGCCGGTGGCCGGGGCGGCGGGCGGGGTTCCGCCGGCCGGGCCGTAGCCCTGGATCTTCCATTTGCCGTCGATCTTGCGCAGGTCGATCACCGCCGAGCTGGAGGTGACGCTCGGGGCCGCGCTGTCGGGGCTGGTGCGGCCGGTCGATTCGATGACCGCCAGCAGAGTCACCGCATCCTCGGCCTGCGACACCACGCCCACGTCCTTGACGGTGCTGCTCATCTCCATGTGTGCCGAAATCAGTTTCTGGAGCACGTTTTTCCATTGCCCGAGCTGATCGTGCATGGAGTCGGTGGTGCTCGCCAGCACCGCGCTCTCCCACCGATCCAGGCTGCCGTCGTTGACGGTGAACATGGTGGTGAGGAACTCCGACCCGGCCTTGGATGCCGCGTCCCGGTCACCCGCGAGCGCCTGCGCCGCCGCCACAGTATCGGCGGCTTTGCCGTGTTCGTAGGCGAAATACCCCAGGCCGGAACCGATTCCGCCCAGCAGTACCGCCGCCGCGATTCCCGCCGCCAGCCGGCGTCGCGCGTTCAGCACGATCTCCCGCTCCCGCCAGGACCGATTCGTCTTCTTGTTCATTGCGCAACGCCTCCTATCGCGGCTGTTCGACGGTGGTGGGCCCGGGCGGCTGGGTGGCGGTCAGATCCCCTTTGAGCGCCTGATCCCCGCGCCCCGAGTCGATGGCCTTCCATGCCCCGTCGATATATCCCAGCTCCACCCACACCGCCGAGGTGGTCTTGACGGCGTCGGCGGTCTGGAAGTTCTGCGTGCTCTCCTCCAGCTGCGCGATCACCCGCACCCCCTTGCCGGTCTGGGTGGCGCACGCCGCATCGGCCACGGTGCTGCTCTTACGCAGCTTCCCGGCTTTGATCAGCTCCGAATTATCCTGCGCCACTTTGTCGGTGGCGAAATAGTCGTGCACCGGCCCGGCGGTCAGCGCGGCCATGCGCGCCGTCCACTCCTCCGGCTTGCGATAGTCGAAGTTGTTGGCCGCCAACAGGAAATCGGTGCCCGCTTTGATGGCGGCCGTGCAATCGGCCTCCTTGCGACGGTAATCCGCCAGCGAGCCCCCGAGATCATCACCGCGCGCCGACAGGTCCCAGTTCCGGTACCCCATCACCCCCAGCACGGTCGCGACGACCAGCACGGCCGTCGCCAGGCCGAGCAGGGGAATCCGGATTCCCCCCTCGTCCACCTCTATCCAGCGTGACTTCATCTGTACCCTTCCCGAAGTCGGATCAGTGCGGAATGTCGACCAGCAACCGGAACCCCTTGCCCTCGGGGAACGCGGCGAGCAGGCCGTCCATGGTCTTGCCCAGATCGACATCGGAGTGCTCCAGCGGATCGAGCAGGTACGGCCGGATGATCTCCAGCGCGGGCCCGCCCTTCTGCATGAGCACCTGGAGGTAGCCCATCAACCGTTTGAGCAACGGAATGAACGGAATCACCTGGGTGCCACCGGAATCCACAGTGATGCCGATGAAGGTGTCGAGCAGCGCGGGCAGTTCCGGCGCCATGGTGGTGGCCAGCCGCTCGGCCGAGGAGCGCAGCAGGGTCAGCTTCTCCCCCTGCGATTCCTGCGCCGCGCCCGCCACGAATCCGAGCAGCCGCTGAATCAGCTCCCGGTTCTGCCGCAGCGTGGTGGAGAACATGGAGCCGGAGTTCACCAGCTTCTCGATGCTCGGCCCCACCCCAGCGATGGCCGTATCCGCCCCGTGCAGAATGGTATTGATGTGATCGGGATTGATCTGCGCCATCACGCCCTGGATCCCACCCAGCGCCCGGCCGATGGTCAGCGGCTGCGTCACCTGCGCGGCGGGCACCATCGCGCCATCCGAGAAGTACGGCCCCGCAGTCGATTTGGGCGCGAAGTTGATGTACTGCTCCCCCACCGCGGAGAGGTTCGCGACGGTGACCTGCGCGTCCATCGGAATCCGGTGCTCCGATTCCACCGTCAGCCGCGCCAGCACCCCGTTCTCCGCCTTGAGCAGCGCCTGCACCTTCCCGACCTGCAACCCGTTGAGCGTGACCGGCGAAGTCTGCATGAGCCCACCGGAATTGGGCAGCACCACGCTGATCCCATATACCCGCGCACCGGGTTTGAAGCCGAAGACCCCGTAGGTGAGGTAGAGCGTGGCGCTGACCGCCATGAGCACCATCGCCAGCCCCGAGACCATGATCTTGCGGGTCATCGCATCAACCCCACCAGTTTCAGGACCGGATTCACCCGGTCGCGGAATGCCTGCTCGTTGGCCGCGACGATGCGGGCGTCGGTCTCCGCGTCCCCGGTCAACGCGCTCGCGGGCGTCTGCGGCGCGACATCGGAGAGTTCGATGCGCCCGCGCGCCGAGAGGAACGGCACGATCTTGTTGCCCAGTAGCGCGTTCACCGACTCCAGCGTGCGCGGCACCTGATCCGGCGCGGCCATCAGCGCCTGCGCCAGCGGCGTCCACACATCCAGGAAGCGGTACAGGCTCTGCACCCGCGTCTTGGATTTCGGGTTGGCGGGATCGATCAGGTACTCCCCCGCCCACGCCGCGACATCACGAATGGATTCGATGAAGTACATGACGTCCGGCAGCACCTTCTCCACGATGGCCAGCAGCACCGGCGCATCGTCGAACAGGAACTTCCACACGTCCTCCGCCTGCCGGAAGGTATCCAGCGCGGCGGTGGCGTTATTGAGGATGGTGGACAGCTGCCCGGTGCTCTGCCCGATGCGCTCGATGGAGACCGACAGCTTGGCCATGAAGTCCTGGAAGTTCCCCGGATCGGCCGGGAACGCCTGGTTCACGCTGGTCACGAAGCTCTGCACGAACGGAATATTGCCGCCGGTGACCCAGCTGACCACGGCCGACATGTACTGCTCGACGGTGCTGGCCTGTTTGGTCTGGGTGATCGGGATGACCCCGCCCTGCCCCAGCGTCCGCCCCGAATGCTGGGCCGGGATGGTGAGTTTGACGAAGGTGTCACCGAAGAGCGTGGTCTGCGCCATCTCGACCTCGGTCTCGGCGGGCAGCTTCACATCCTGGTCGATGACCAGCACCGCGGTCGGCTGATAGTAGGGCTGCTGGTCGGCCGGCAGCGACGGCACGGTGGCGTCCGGCCGCGGCCGCACGCTCACCGATTCGACCACCCCCACCTGCGCGCCGTTGAGCTCCACCTTGGTCTTCAGGGGCAGCGACAGCACATTGCCGAACTCCACCCGCACCTGATAGGTGGGTTTGCCGTATTGCGTGCCCGGCAACGGCATATCCAGCGGCCGGACCGCGCAACCCGATACCGTCGCCACCGTCAGCATGCCGAGAGTGGCTGTGCGCCAATAGTTCCGCATGATTCTCACTTCCCCCCGGTCGCGAGCAGCAGCTGGACCAGTCCCAGATCCATCGATCCGCCGTCGCTGAAGTCGCGATCGCACGGCTGATACCAGGGTTTGACCATCGAGCACACGTCCCGCGCCAGTGACGGGTCGATCCGGAAGCTCGGCGGAATGTATTGGATCTTGCCCATGCCGAGGTTCTGATCGAACAGGTTCGCCGCGCCCTGCACCCCGTCCGGCACGGTCTTCAGGAAGTCGACGAAATCGCCGGTGTGGTCGAGGATCTGGAAGACGGTCGGCATGGCCCCGTCGAGCCCGGCCATGATGACCCGAATCCATTTGTACGCCAGCAGATTGGCGATCGGCGGCACCCAGATCGCGATGTCGTGCAGGATGGCGCTGACATCGGGCAGCATCCGGTTGGCGATATTCAGGGCGTCGGTGGCGGCGTCGAGCAGGAATTCCGAATCCGAGACCCCCTGATCCAAATTCTGGCTGATCTTGCGGAACTCCTTGAGGATCGCCCCGAGCAGATAGTTCGCGCCCGCCGCCGAATCCCCCAAGATCTCCGACACATTGCGGATGGCCCCGTTCAACGGCACCGCATTGTCGCTGACCTGCTGGGCGATTCGCGCCAGCGAGTCGCCCAGCACATTCGGCGCGGCCTCCTGCATCGGAGCGTCGTGCGATTTGCCGGTGAGGTCCTCGGAGAGGTTCGCCACCGCCCGCATGGCCTCGGTGAAACCGACCGGAGTCTTGGTGCGGTCCTTGGGAATACAGTTGCGGTAATCGAAGGTCCCGCCGCCGTTGTAGGCCGGTCCGAGTTCCACCCGCCGGTCGGTGACGATGGAATTGGCGATGGTGACCGCGCCCAGTTTCTGCGGCAGCCGCACCTTGCGGTCCACCGTCATCCGCACCAGCACCCCGTCGTCACGGGGTTCGATGGACTCCACGTTCCCGATCTGGATGCCCAGCATGGTGACCTTGTTGCCCTCGTAGAGCCCGACCGCGTCCCGGAATTCGGCACAGATGCTCAGTGGCGCCTGATTGGTGTCGTAGTACTCCTTACCGGTGACGGCGACGACCAGCCCCATGACCAGCGCCACCGCGCCGACCCCGGCGGTGAGCCTGCCCTTGCGGGTGCGGGGAAGAATGCGACCGCGAAAGGCGCGCAATGGATTCGGCACGGCTCAGCACCCCGGCTTCCCGGCCGGGCAGAGCGGCGTATCGGTGATGACGGCTCCCGAATGGTCGATCTTGACGTAGGGGTTGTCGCTGTTGCGGGCGAACCACTCCAGCAACTTGGCCAGGTTCTGATTCATCCCCGCCAGCGCGTCCTTGTTGTTCAGCAAGTCGGCGACGGATTTGTCGATGGAGTCGTAGAGCGGCAGCAACGCCGGGCCCAGCTGTTTGTCCGCGGCGTCGAAAATCGGTGTGACATAGTCGTATGCGCGCCGCAGCTGGGCGACCATATTGATGAGCCCGTCCCGATTGCTCGCGATGACGCGGTACAGATCCAGCACATGCTGTCCGGCCAGCTGCAACCGGTCCAGCTTGTTCATCAGCATCTCAAGGTATTCCTTGGCCACATCGAGGGTGCGCGCGAATTCGCTGCGGCGCTGCACGATAATGGTCGAAAGGCTGTTGACGCTGTTCAGGATGCCGTTCAGCGCGTCGGGCTGCTGTTCGAAAGCCCCCGCCAATTTGGCGATGGTCTCGCGTAGTTTGCCCGCGTCCAGCGCGGTCAGCGCCGGGGTCGCCTGCTCCAGCGCCGAGGACAGGTCATAGGGCGTGCGGGTGCGTTCGCGCGGAATCACCTTGCCCGCGGCGGTTCCGGCGCCGGCCGGTTCCACCGTGACGAAGCGGCCGCCGATCGGAGTCAGCAGCCGGATCGTCACCCGGGAATCCACGCCCACATGCACTTTGGAGTCGAGGCCGAACGCGATCTCGGCATGATCACCCACCAGGGTCACACTGCGCACCTTGCCGATGGAGATCCCCGCGACCCGCACATCGTCACCGGTCCGCACATCGCCGGAGTTGGCGAACTCGGCCCGGTACACCGTCTCCCCGAACGGGATGACGAAGGCTCCGACCGCGGCGACCAGGGCCGCGACCGTCACCAGAATGGCCGCGATGCCGATCCGGAATTCGAACTTGCTCTGCGCCGCGGTGCTGCGAATAGTCATGCGCGGCAGCCGGATCCGCGGGACCGAAAGCCTTTCGAAGGCGAAGTTCGGAGTGGGCAGGTTCATTTGCAGCTCTCCATCCGCTCGATGCCCATGACGACGGTGACCGGGATGGGCAGTCCGCTCAGGCAGCTCCACTTGTCGCCCGCCTCGGGCTCGAGGATGAGGCTGTTCATGGTCTGCGCGGCGGTCGGCACGGCGGCCAGCACCTGCCGGATGAAGGTCACCATGTCGGGGCCGAGCAGGGTGTTGTACAGGCGTTCCATGCCCGGGAAGTTGTCGTAGTAGACCCCGGCGAGCCGGTCCAGCATCGGCATGGCGGCGTTCAGGCCCGGAATCGCCTTCTCGATCAGGCTGTTCAGCGCATCGAGTTTGCCGTACACGCTGTCGACCAACCCGAGCACCTGGTCGAGCATGCGGTCGATCTTGGGTGACTGCCCTTCGAACCGGTTGAGCAGCCCGGACATATTGTCCGCCAGCAGCATGACCACCGGTTCCTGACCCGAGGCCACCGCGATGATCTTGTCCAGGCTGTCCATCACCGGCCCCAGCCCGCGCCCGTCGCCGGAGGCCACCAGCAGCAGGTTCTCCAGGAACTTGTCCACCGACCCGGAGGAGAGCGTCTCGAAGATGGGCCGGACGGCATCGAAGAGCTCGGAGATGTCGAAGGCCCCGTGCGTGCGTTCGATGGGAATCGTGCTGCCCGCGGCCAGCTTCCGGCCGGGCGCGACCTTCTGTTGCAGGGCCAGGTAGCGGTCGCCGATGAGCGAGGAGAACAGCACCGACGCCTCGGTGTTGTCGTACACCTCCTGTCCCTCGGCGACGGTGAACTCCACGTAGGCGACGGTGCCGTCGAGGGCGATGGTGGTGATCTTGCCGACCTGTACGCCCGCCATGCGCACGTCCGAACCCTGCTTCAGACCGGAGACATCGGCGATGTGCGCGGCGAAGCTCCGGGTGGCGCCCTTCACCGGTGTTTGCAGCGCGGTCCAGATCATCGCGCCCATGAGTGCGATCACGATGCCGACGACGGTGAGCCGAATGGCCGCGGTACGAACGTTTTTCACCGTTGACCCCCCTCGCCGCCGAAGAGCCCCGCCGGAATCGGCAGGCCGGGAATCTGCGGCAGCGCCCCGACCCCGGGGAGCTGCGGGCCGGTCGCCGCCGGGCCGGCCGCGACCGACTTGGGATCACCTGCGAGATAAGGCAATCCGGCCAGGAGCAGCTGGATCTTCATCGACACCGTCCCATCGGGATTGGCGACGAAGGATTTGTCGATCTGATCGAGCAATTGCGGAATCCTGGTGTAGAAGCTGGTGAGTCCGCCGGCCGCACCGCCGATCGGGTCGAGCACGCTGATCAGGGCGTCGACCACCGAGGAGAAGCCGGGCTGCGGGAAGATCTGCAAGGCGTCGCCGATGACCTGGGCGATCAATGTCGCGACGGCCTCGAGGTCGTCGTGATGCCCGGTGAGGAAGGCCAGCCGCGCGGCCTGCGCACGAAATCCGACCAGCACATCGTGGGAGACGCGCACCAGATCACCGCTGGCGGCGGCCCCCTGTTGCAGGCTCGGTCGCGCGTCCAATCCGACCAGCATCTCGTCGCCGACCTTCATCCGGCCGATATCGATGGCGGTGGAGATCATCTTGCCGATGCCGTCGGCACTGCCCTCGAAGTTCAGCACCTTGCCGATGCGCCCGATCGGTTCGGCGTCGATCTTGCCGAATTGCTCACCGACGGTGCGGACCACGGTGGTGACGGTGACGGTCTGGCTGTCCCGGGGCAGCGTGACGGTGGCCCCGTTGCTCAGCTGTTTGCCGCGCGGACCGAGATAGAACAGCTCCAGCGCGGTCATGCCGAGGGTATTGGAGGAGACGAAGCGGGCCTTGACATTGTCGGCGAGGAATTTCGCGTTCTGCGGTTCCAGCGAGAGCCGCACGAATTGGCTGTCCGCGCCCCGGGTTTCGATCTTGCTGACCTGTCCGATGCGCAGCCCGTCCATTTTCACGTCGGCGCCCTCGACAATGCCCTCACCGACCTGCTCGGCCGCGATGTTCACAATGAACTCGGGCGTGAAACCGCCCTTCACATAGGTGGTGAACAGCAGCGACACCGTCATCAGCACGGCACCGCCCACCACCCCGGTGATCAGCAGCTGCCACGGTTTGGGGCCGCGCCCGTTGATCGCCTGGTATTTCCCGATTCCCATGCGCTAACCCGTAATTCGTATATCGCTGACGAGCATTCCCCACAGTGCGGTGGTCAGCGTCAGATCCAGAATGATGATCAGCACCAGGCTGGCGCGAATGGCGCGCCCGGAGGCCACCCCGACGCCCTCCGGGCCGCCCGAGGCGTAGAAGCCGTAATAGGAGTGCACCAGGATGATGACGATGACGAACACCACCGCCTTGAACAGCGAGAGGAAGACGTCCTTCGGGTTCAGGAAGGCTTGGAAGTAGTGGTCGTAGGTGCCGCCCGCCTGCCCGTGCACCACCTTGATGAAGAACGCCGTCGCGAAGTAGCTGCACGCCAGTGACGCCAGGTACACCGGGATCACGATGAGCACGCCGGCGATGACGCGAGTGGTGACCACGAACGGAATCGGTTCCACCGCAGTGGCTTCCAGCGCGTCGATCTCCTCGGAGATGCGCATGGAGCCGATCTCGGCGGTGATCCGGCAGCCGGCCTGCGCCGCGAAGGCGATGGCCGCGATGAGCGGCGCCAGCTCGCGGGTATTGGCGAAGGAGGAGATGAAGCCGGTGAGCGGGCCCATGGCCATCATGTCCAGCAGCCGGAAGGCTTCGATGCCGATCATCGCCCCGGTCATCAAGCCCATGAAGACCACCACGCCCACGGTGCCGCCGCCGACGATGACGCGGCCGTTGCCCCAGCCGATATCCATGAACACCACGCCGATCTGGCGGCGATAGCGATGCAGGGTGCGCGGTACGGCGCGCAGTACGTGGTAGGCGAAGGCGAATTGGTGCCCGAGCCCGACCAGCGGGGTGGCCACATTCGCGGCGCGTTGGGCCGAATGCAGGCCCAGCGCACGGTATTTGGACGGAATGACCATCAGATACCCCCGCTCTCCGGGAACCAGATGGTGAGCAATTGGGTGATGAGCACGTTCGCGGCGAAGGTGATCATCACGCCCAGCACGACGGTGGCGTTCACGCAGTCGGCGACGCCCTTGGGGCCGCCGGACGCCTCGAATCCGCGCTGACTCGCCACCAGTACCACCAGAATTCCGAAGACCGTCGTCTTGATGACGGCGATGATCAGGTCGGTGGTGCTGGAGAACGCGGCGAAGGAATTGAAGAAGGCCCCCGGCACCCCGCCCTGCACAAGGGTCATGGTGTAGATCGTCGACATGCCGACGAAGACCACCAGAATGCACATCAGCGGACCGACCAGGAACATGGCGGCCAGACGCGGCGCCACCAGCCGGTGATTGGGATTGATGCCCAGCGTGCGAATGGCGTCGATCTCCTCGCGGATCTTGCGCGCCCCCAGGTCGGCGGCGACCGCCGCACCCACCGCGCCGCCCATGAGAATGCCCGAAATCATCGGGGCCGCTTGGCGAATGACGCCCAAACCGCCCGCCGCGCCGGCCTGTGAGGTCGCGCCGACCTGCGCGGCGAGCGACCCCGCCTGGATCTGAATGATCGCCCCGAGCGGGACCGAGATGAGGATGGCGGGCCAGCCCGACACGCTCATCATGAACCACGCCTGGGTGAGCGTTTCGCGCCACGGGTGCCGGAGTTTCGCCGCGTCGCGCACCAGCCCGTACACCGAATCACCGGCCAGCAGCACGAATCGGCCGAAGGTGCCGATGGAGCCCAGCAGCGTGGTCCAGGCCCACAGCACCAGCCCGACCAGCGGGTGCAGCACCGGCGGCACCGAATCACGCAGGGCGGGCCCGGATTCGGGGTCGAGTTCGGCCGCTTCGGGATCCTGATCCGGATTGTCGTGTTCCCGTTCGGATTCAGGCATCTGAACCGCCATCGCATTCATAAGAGCCCTTTTCGAACAGCGCAAACGTGCATCGTTTCCCCTCCGGCTTTACTGTCTGAGACAGACAGGTCACCGACTCTACTAGCCGCGGACCGCGCTGTCCGCCGTTTCGATCAAGCTCGGGCGGCTAGGGTTGCCACCACTCGACCACCGGCTGCACGACAGGGTCACCGTCGCGCACCATGGTCAATTCGCCAATGGTGAGATGCACCGAAATCGTTGTGCCCGCGCCCACCCAGGCCCCGCCGCCGCCGGAGATCCCGATCCGGATCGGGGTGCCGGTGGCCAATTCGTAAGCCTTGAAATACGATCCGCACACGACGAAGAGAGTCTGCGCGGTGGAGCCCACCACCGTGGCCCGATTCCATTCGTCGCACCGCGCTGACCTGCCGTCACCACTGAACCAGCCGTATTGATTCGCCGATTTGTCGGCGAAGCCGGGGCGCGCGCTCGGCGGCGCCGCGGTATAGGCGGCGTCATCCGGGAGAGTCGGGAACACCGGCTCGGCCGGCCGCGCCGCCTTGGGTGCGGTGGTCTGCTCGGCATGTGTGGTGGGCACCGGGGAGGAGCTCGCGGCGGGCGCTTCCGCCACCACGATGATCGGCGGCGGCGCGCCCGGATGGGTCCGGAACCACATCGCCAGGCCGCCTCCCCCGGCGACCGACGCGGCGGCGATCAGCAATGCGGACGCGTAGGCGAACCTCGGCCCCGGCGGCTTGCGCGAGCCTTCCACCGGCCCTCCCTGGAGATTTGATACACACCGACTGAGACAGTTGTTAGCATACTGTGACCCATCACCTAGGCAAACGCAAATTGCGATCACGATCACGCGGAGGGGCCATGAAAATACATATGAGAGCGGCTATTTCGATAGCGGCCGCCGCAGCAGCACTGTCTCTGACACTGACCGGGTGCGGTGGCAGCAATGTACGCAGCAGCGATGTCACCATTACCGTTGCGCCCACCACCGGCACCGGCGCGACAACCGCCGCCGGAATTCCCGCGGCCCTCACCGCCGAACAGCTGGACAAGAAGTTGCAGGACCTGTTCGGCAAGGGCAAACAGGTCTCCGATGATCAGCGGCTCGCCATCGTGGCGGGCGGCGAGAAGTTCCGCTCGGATCTGCCGGAACTGTCGAAGGCGCTGTCGGAGAACCCGAATGCCGCGTTCGGCGTGGTCGCCGGGTCCGTGGTGATCAACGGCGAGGTGCTGGAGGCCGAGTTCTGGCTGGACAAGGACGGCAATGGCAATCGGCGATCCGCGCCGCTGAATCTGACCCCGGTCAACGGGGAGTGGAAGATTCCGGTCAGCGAGATCTGCGGAATTCTCGCCCAGACCGATTACAAGTCCCCGGCCTGCACCTCCTAGGCCCGGGCTTTTCGGAGGGGAGATCCGATCGTGTTCCAATGGATGGGGCGCTGGACCTATCGCGCCCGCTACGCCGTCATCGCCGGATTCGTTGCGCTGATGGGGGTTTCGGGGATTTTCGGGCTCGGATATCAGGACGAGCTGACCGCGCAGGGGTTCTTCGACGACAGCAGTGAATCGGTGGCCGGGACCGAATTGGCCGACGACACCTTCGGGCGGGACTTCGACGGCGATGTGATCGCGCTGTACACCGCGCCGGCCGGGAAGCACATCACCGATCCTGATATCGAAGAGGCGGGCAAGCGGCTCACGCAGACGCTGCTCACCGATTACCGGACGCAGATCAAGGACGTCAGCGGATATTGGAACGGGAGCCTGGGCAAGACCCGGTTCATCGACGAATCCAAGACCCGGGCGTTCCTGTCCATCGGATTACAGGGCGAGGGCGATCAGGACAGCGTCGGCCACTACCACCGGATCGCGGACAAGCTCGGCATTCCCGGGCTGTCGGTGCAGATCGCGGGGCGGGTGCCGGTGGCGGACGCGGTCGGGCTGACCATGCAGGCCGATATCGATCGCATGCACTTGATCGCGTTGCCGGTGGTGGCCATTGTGCTGTTGTTCGTCTTCGGCGGGGTGATCGCGGCCTCGCTGCCGATGATCGTGGGCGGGCTCACCATCGCCGGGGCGTGGGGGGTGATGAAGGTGCTCACCGGGGTGATGCAGGTGCATCAATTCGCCGACGCGGTGATCTCGCTGATCGGGCTGGGGCTGGCCATCGACTACGGATTGTTCGTGGTGAGCCGGTTCCGGGAGGAGATCGCGGAGGGCAAATCCACCGAAGAAGCTGTGCGCGTGACGGTTTCGACCGCCGGGCGGACCATCGTGTTCTCGGCGACCATCATCGTGGTGTGCGTGGCGGGGGTGCTGATCTTCCCGATGACCTTCCTGCGCTCGGTGGCGCTGGGGGCGCTGACGGCGGTGGTGCTGGCCGCATTGCTCTCCATCACGGTGCCGCCGGCCATGCTCGCGGTGCTCGGTAAGCGCGTGGACGCCTTCGGCTTCGAACGGTTCTCGCGCACCAGGACCAGCGCGCAGATCGATGCCTCGTTCTGGTCGCGGCTGGCGAGCTGGGCGATGCGGCGGCCGTCGCTGCTGGCGTACCCGATCATGCTGGTGCTGCTCGGGTTGATCCTGCCGTTCACGCACGTGGAGTTCGCGGGGCTGACCGAGAAGTATCTGCCGCCGGGGAACGAAACCCGTTCGGCGCAGCAGGATTTCGATGCGGTGTTCCCCAAGGAGCGGGTGTCGCCGGTGAAGCTGGTGATCGAGGGCGCGGATCGGGCCACCGTCGGCGCGATCATCGAGGCGGCGAACAAGGTGCCGGGACGGACGGGGAATTTCGAGAAGCCGTTCTCCAATGGGGTGGCCAAGGACGGGGTGAACATCAAGGTCTATCAATCCGGGCTGGCCGATCCGAAGAACGCCGATGCGGTGATCGCCGGATTGCGGGCCATCGATCCGCCCGCCGGGGTGAGCATGTATGTCACGGGTCTGCCGGTGCTGGAAAGGGATTCGATTCACGGCGTGATCGACCGATTGCCCTGGCTGCTCGCCGTTCTGGTGCTGGCCTCGTTCCTGATGATGTTCCTGGCCTTCGGCTCGTTCGTGCTGCCGCTCAAGGCGGTAGTGGTGAGCGCGCTGAGCCTCACCGCCACGCTCGGTTTCCTGTCGTTCGTCTTCTACGACGGGCACGGGGCCGGGCTGCTGGACTTCACGCCGCAGCCGTTGAGCTTCCCGGTGCTGGTGATCATCGTCGCCATCATCTTCGGGCTCTCCACCGACTACGAGATCTTCCTGATGTCGCGGATGGCCGAGGCGCGGGCCAAGGGCGCGGACACCCCGGAGGCCATCCGGTACGGGACCGCGCACACCGGCGGCATCATCACCGCGGCGGCCCTGGTGCTGATCGTGGTGACGGGGGCGTTCGGGCTCTCGGATCTGGTGCTCATGAAGTACATCGCCTACGGGATGATCGTCGCTCTGATCTTGGACGCCAGCGTGATTCGCCTGCTGCTGGTGCCGTCGATCATGCGGATTCTGGGCGATCGCTGCTGGTGGGCTCCGGCGTGGGCGAAACGGCTACAGGCCCGGATCGGGATGGCGGAGTACGAGACCGGCGGGGATGCCCCCGACGCGGAAACGACCGCACAGGAAGTGACGGTATGAAATACACCGGATGGTTCGCATTGTCGGCGGCGCTGCTCGTCGCGGGAGGTCTGCTCGACGCTCCCGTCGCAGCCGCGCCCGGCTCCACCGCGACGATCGACTGCAAGGCGACCCGTACCGACGGGTCGTGGCTGGAAGTCAGCTGCTACAACAATGATTCGTCGGCGGGCGTGGTGGACGTGTTCTACGTGTGCAGCACACCCCTGGATTTCGATCGGCAGATCGTGTTCGACGAACCCGGCAACTACATCGCGGCCGGTTCCACCCTGCGTCTGTCGCGGGACTGCGGCGCGGATCAGCGGGTGGTGACCTACCAGGTGCTGGGCTACACCGAGTTCCAGCAGAACGACCTGACCGAACGGCAGCGGCAGATCCGGGAGCAACGAGACCGGGCGGTCGGCCGGTAGCTTCGCTTTGCGCCGACCCAAACCGTCTGGGACACTTTTCTCGGTGCTCGTCGCGGACGAGCGGGAAAAGGGGAGATGCGATGGCGAAACAGGTGGCGGAGAACGGAATCGACGCGGACGCGATCAGCGACCGCCTACTCGAAGCGGCGGTCGCGTATATCGTCGACCAGGTCACCGGCGAGGCGCTCGTCGAACACGCGGATTCGATTCTGCGCGATACCTTCGCGGTCGCCGAGACCATGAAGGTCTCCGAAGTGCTGGCTCCGGAATCGGTGCAGCAGACCGCATTGTCGATCATCGAATTGCTGAACAGCAGCGCACTGAACCGGCAGTTGTTCGAAGCACTGGCGGATGCCCTCTACGACCTGTCCGCCAATGACGAATTCCGGCTGGGCGAGGTGGTGGACCGCGAGGGTGTCGCCACCCTGATCGCGACCGTGCTCGGCATGCACACCATGTTCGAGCGCGGTCTCGACCGGTTCGCCCAGAGTCCCCTGGTCGGCACCGTCGCCGCCACCTTCGTCAATCGCATCGTCGCGGGCGCGGCCGATGCCGCCCGCACCCGCGCCGAGAAGATCCCGGTCGTGAAATCCGCACTCTCCCTTGGTGATCGGACGGTCGGCAAGATGCTCAATGCCGGCGACCGGGCATTCGGCGAGCGCCTCGGGGAGGCCGGCGCCGCGGCCGCGCAGTACGCGGTGAAGCGCACCAACCACGCCATCCTGACCGTCATCAAAGAGACGCCGCTGAACGAGGCGGCCCTGGAAGTCTACGACCTGTTCGCCAACGAACCCGTCAGCGATCTGCGCGAATTCATCGAAGTGGAGGAATTGCGCGCCCTCATCGGCGCGACCTTCGACCTGGTGACCACCGTGAAGAATCGCGACTACCTAGCCGAATTGATCGGCGACGCGACCCGAATCCTGCTGGGATACTACGGCGATTACACGGTGGCCGGCCTCTGGAAGGAAGTCGGCGTCACCCCGGAACTCCTGCGCGACGAATTCGTACGCTACGCCCCGCCGGTAATCGAATTGGCGAAACAGGACGGAGTGCTGGCCGGATTGATCCGCCGGCGAGTAGCACCGTTCTTCCGCTCCGACACCGTCCGAGAAATCTTGCAATCCGCCTGAGACACCGATACCCCAACCCCGGCCACTCCCCCGTGGTGTACCCACCGGGGGAGTCCTGCCCTCCGAGGCGACCCGCCCCACTCTCCTGTTGCCCGACGCCTGCCCCCTGTAGTCTCGGAACGCGGGTCGTCTCCTCGGAATTCCGGTTAATGTCGATCTGCGTGTTCGCGATTCACATCTCAATCGATCCGCATCGTCGCGGATGTCAGTAGGTCCGCGATTCAAGGAGAGTTGATGGCGGCAGTCTCCGCCGATCCTGTTCCCGGGAGTGACGTTTCCGGTATCGAAGTTCCCGGTGGGGACGGTGCCGGGCCCGGAGTGGTCCGCAGAGCGCTGCCCACCGTGGTGTGCACCGGCATCATCGCCGCGGCGGTGGTGTGGCAGCGGGAGGCCGTCGAGACCGGTATTCATACGTTGCTCACCGCCGATCCGAAGTGGCTGGCGGTGGCGTTGCTGGCGACGCTCGGGTTGTGGCCCACCTCGGTGCTCATGCTGCGCGGGTCGATTCCCGCGCAGACCTGTTCGCGGCGGCTGTTCGCGCTGCAACTGGCGGTGCCGGCGATCGGGTTGATTCCGGCGGCGGCGCTGCTCATCCGGTTGCGGTTCCTGCGCAAGGCGGGGCTCAGTCATACGACGGCGGTGGCGTCGATGACGCTGTTCGGGTTCGCGGCGTTCGCGGTGCGGATTCCGCTGGTCGTGGTGGCGTTGCTGGCTACTCCCGCGCTCATCGATCGCACGGGCGCGCAAGCCCCCTGGCACGATTTGGGTTCGAAGCCGGCCGGAATCTGGCATGCGGTGATCGACAACCCTTGGCACACAGCGGCGATCGGCGCGGCGGGGGCGGTGATCGTGACCGGGCTGGTCACGGCCGGTGCGCTGATGCTGCGCCGGCGGATCGCCGCGCAGGGTGGGTGGCGGGCGCTGCCGGCCCGCCTGCGCCGCACGCGCCGCGATGCCACCTCCGCCTGGAAATCGGTGGCGGGTACCGCCTTCCGCCCGCGCCGCGCCGCCGCACTCTGGTTGTGCGCGCTCGCGCAACCGCTGCTCATGGTGATCGCCCTGTGGGCGGTGCTGCACGCGGTCGGCACGGATCTGAGCCTCGCCGACACCTTCGTGGTCGAGCTGGTCACGGTCGCGCTGGCGCCGCTGCTGCCCTCACCGAACGGCGTCGGCAGCAAGGAGATCACCATTGCCGCCGGACTCACCGCCGTGGCCGGGCTCTCCGCGGGCGTGGCCGTCGCCGCCGCACTCGGCTTCCGCCTGCTCACCTTCTGGTGCCAAATCCCGCTCGGCGTAGCCTCTTTCGCCTGGCTGAGCCATCGGCGAGCGATCTAGGCGTCACGGGGCAGGGTGTCGTAGTCACCGCTTCGGTTCGAGGCGGTGTGTTGTTAAGGTGGCGATGTGAGTTCTCCGGAGGCGTCCGAACGGTAGCCGCTCGGCCTGAGTGCCGGGCGGCGTTGTGAGTGTGGTTCCCGCGGGTTGCCCAGCGACCGGCGGCATTCGAGCATTCGCAATGCCGGAAGGGTCGCTTCTTGCTGTCGGGCGATGAATCGCTCGATTCCGCAACCGTTCAGGGTGTCGCCAGGTCAGCGGCGCTCTTTTTTCCGGGGAGTTCTCTCTTATGCCCGTTGTGGTGTTCGTGCTGGCTGTCGCGGTGTTCGCGCAGGGCACGTCCGAGTTCATGGTGTCGGGATTGCTGGAACGGATTTCGAGCGATGTCGGTGTTTCGCTCGGTACCGCTGGATTACTGACCTCGCTGTTCGCGGCCGGGATGGTGTTGGGTGCGCCATTGATGGCGATGGCGGCGGGCCGCTTGCCGGTCAGGTATTCGGTCGCCGCGTTCCTGGCATTGTTCTGTGCCGCTCATATCGTCGGCGCTGTCGCGACCGGGTTCGGGGTATTGCTCGTGACTCGCGTCGTCGCGGCGGTTGCCAATGCCGGGTTCTTGGCGATCGTATTGGCCGCGCTGCCGGGGCTGGTCGGCCCGGCGTTGATCGGCCGAGCGACTTCGGTGGTGGTGTCGGGGGTGACTGTCGCCTGCATCGCCGGTGTTCCCGCGGGGACCTGGCTGGGGCAGGTTTGGGGTTGGCGCTCGACGTTCTGGGCGGTTGCCGTCATCAGCGCGGCGGTGCTCGTGCCGGTGTGGGTGATGCTCGGTCGCGATGCGCGTAACGATGATCGGCCGCAAGCGCTTTCGATGTGGCGGGAATGGGCCGTAGTGGTGAGGCCGCCGGTTCGGGTCGCCGTGATCGCGGGCATCCTGGTCAACGCCGCCACCTTCGCCGGGTTCACCTACCTCGGCACCATCACGGTCGGCGCCGCCGGGAATGCCCGGTGGGTGCCGCTCGTACTGGCCTTGTTCGGTATCGGATCGTTCGCCGGCGTCACGCTGACCGGCCGCTTCAGCGACAGCCATCGCCGCGGCATCATCACCGCCGGAACGGTTGTGCTCGTAGGGGTTTGGCTGCTGGCAGCGCTGACCGCGCACTCACTGATCGCGGTGATGGTGATGTCGGTGGTGACCGGGGCCCTCGCATTCGGGATCGGGTCGACGCTGATCGCGACGATTGTGCGGACCGCCGCGCCGGCCGCACCGCGTATCGCCGGCGCCTTGGCGACCACCGCCTTCAATATCGGGGCGGTGCTCGGCCCGGTCTCCGCTGGTCTGGCCGTCGATCACACCGGCCACCCCGCCACGGCGTGGTGGTGCAGCGTCGTTTTCACGACCGCTGCGCTAGGCGTGGTCCTGACCGGTCGTCGTCGGCGCGGTACCGGCCCGGTCGAGCGGGTGCGCGCCGACGCGTGAACCCGGTCAGTTCTTCTTGCAGTCGATGGTGGCGAACTTGGCGACACCGCGCCATTCGGTCTGCGCGACACCGGCAGCCTGCCGCTTGCCCTTGGGCGCGTTCACCGTCACCGCGGGCAGGGCCTCCCCCGCCCAGGTCTCCGCGGTGCAGGTGAAGGTCTGTACTCCCGCCTGGGCGGGCGCGGCCGCCACCGCGTACATCGGGGCCATCGCCATGACGGCGACGGGCAAGCCAAGCAAGAACCTCGAACGCACAACAGCTCCTAATCTTTGGTGAGCGGGCCGATAGCGCCAGATTCTCGCATGGCCGTGGCGGTCCCGCGCGACACTCGCACGATCTTGCCGCTGCTGCGCTCCGGGGTGGGCGGCGCGCCGGTACGTTGGAGTCGACGCCCACGAAGGAGTCCTCTTGCACCTCATCGGCCTCATCCTCGGTTACGCCCTGACGCTGTTCCTGCTGGTGCTGCTGGTCCGGCTCATCCTCGATTGGATCGGGGTGCTCGGTAATACGCCCGCCTGGGCCGATCGCGTGCGCCCGGTCGTGTACCGGCTCACCGAACCGGTGATCGGCCCGGTGCGAAAAGTGCTGCGGCCCATCCGCGTCGGCGATGTCTCCATCGATCTGGCGTTCACGGCCGTATTCATCGTCGTGCTGGTGCTGCGGGCGGTCGCCTTCAGCCTCTAGCCCTGCCGCCGCACCATCTCGGTGATCCAGATCGGGGCGAAGGGTGAGGTGCAGTTAGGCGGGGTCGGGTAGTCCTTCAGGACTTCCAGGCGCTCGCCGATATCGAGAGCGCGGGCCCGGTATTCGGGGTGGGCGATGCCGATCTGGGCGAGGGTGGTGTTCATCGCCCATTGCAACCGCTCCGGTGCGTCCTTCATGTGTTTCTCGATCAGCTCCAGCAGACCGGCGAGGTCGAGTCCTTCGGGATTCTTCGCCACGCGATCAGCGGTCAGCGCCCAGCCGGCGCTCGCGACCACCGGGTCGGGATCGGCGAACCAGGCTTGCCGTAATTCCTCGGCATGCGGGTTCTTCTTCACCACGTAGCCGATCAGCCAGTCGAGGACTTTGGGGGTGCGGGCGGCGCGCACCATGGCATCCAGCTCCGTGCGCTCGAATGCCTTGGGCTTGCAGATCAGCAATGCCAGCAGCTTGGCCGCGCTGTCATCGGTGCGCCACAGCTGCCGGGCCAGTTCCGGCTGGGTTTTCAGCTGTTTCGCGAGCGCCCGCAGCTTGGTCAGGTTCACGCCGTGATCGTCGCCGTGCTTCTCGTTCACCGCGCGGATCTTCGGTTCCTCGAGTGCGGCCAGTTCGGCCAGCACCTGGTCCAGGGTCGTCTCGGCCACCCGGCCACCCTACTTGGCCGCGCCGCGAATCTGGGTGAGGAATTCCTGGTTGGTCTCGGTCTGCCGCAGACCGGTCAGCAGCAGTTCGAGCGAATGCTGCGGTTCACGTCCCGCGAGGGTTTTGCGCAGCGACCGGGTCGCGGCCTGCTCCTCGGCGGTGAGCAGCAGCTCGTCCTTCCGGGTGCTGGATTTGTCGATGTCGATCGCCGGGAAGATGCGCCGGTCCGCGCAGTGCCGGTCCAGCTTCAGCTCGGCATTACCCGTGCCCTTGTACTCCTCGAAGATCACCGTGTCCGCGAGCGAACCGGTCTCGACGAGGGCGGTGGCGATGATCGTGAGCGATCCGCCGCCTTCGATATTGCGGGCCGCACCGAGGAACTTCTTCGGCGGAGCCAGGGCTCCGGCGTCGACGCCGCCGGAGAGGATCCGGCCCGATCCGGCGGCCGCCAGGTTGTAAGCCCGCGCCAGCCGGGTCAGCGAATCCAGCAGCACCACCACGTCGCGGCCCGCCTCGACCAGCCGCTTGGCACGCTCGATGGCCAATTCCGCCACCGCGATATGCTCGTGCGCGGGCTGATCGAAGGTCGCCGCGGCGATCTCCGCCGGCACCGCCCGAGCCAGCTCGGTCACTTCCTCCGGCCGCTCCCCCACCAGCACCAGCATCAACTGGCATTCCGGGTGATTCTTCGCGATCCCGTGCGAAATAGCCTGCAATACAGAGGTTTTGCCCGCCTTGGGCGGCGCGACGATCAAAGCCCGCTGCCCTTTCCCGACCGGCATCACCAAATCCGTAGCGCGAGTGATCAACTCATGCGTCTCGGTCTCGAGCCGCAACCGCTCCTGCGGATAGATCGGCACCAGATCCTGAAACCGCGCCCGCTCCAGCGCTTTACCGGGCGCCATGCCATTGACGGCGTCAACCGTCACCAACGGAGCCATCTTGACCCCGTCCTTCCTGAATCCCATTGTCCCGGTGACGGTATCGCCCCGCCGCAACCCGAACTCCCGCACCAACCGGGTCGGTACATGGGCATCCCCGGGCCCGGCGAGGTACCCGTCGACCCGCAAAACAGCGTGGTTGTCCTTGATGTCGAGGATGCCGGTGACCGCAGTCCCCGACCCACCCTCGACCGGATCTGCCTGATTATGAATAGTCTTGTCCTGCATGATTTTTCCCCCTCGGGAAGAGTCCGGCCCGCAACACGAGCCGGGATGATGTACGCCCGGTATCCGCCCGGAGCCGTACCGAATGAAAGAGACCACGACACTGAACCGTGGTGATGAACTGGATTCTCGTGGGAGGGAGTCTTCACCTACATCCACAAGCTGGATACCGCTCCAACGGTAGCGCCAACTTCGACAACACGCAACCGTGCCGAGCTATTCCATCGGGTAGGGCGCGACTTCGGGCAAGGTGGAATAGACCCGATCGCGGATGGATTGGAGGACGGTATGACCAGTGCTGAGCTGTTGGTGGATGCCTTCGGGCGGGTACGGGAGAACGTGCACGGGGCGGTGGCGGGGTTGAGCCAGGAGGAGTTGGGGGCTCGGGTGGAGCCCGGGGCCAATTCGATCGCCTGGCTGATCTGGCATTTGACCCGGGTGCAGGATGACCATGTCGCGGAGGTGGCGGGGCTCGAACAGGTGTGGACCGCGGCGGGGTGGGCCGAGCGGTTCGAGCTGCCGTTCGATGATGCCGCCACCGGGTACGGGCACGGGTCGGCGGAAGTGGCCGATCTGGGTGGCGTTTCGGCGGAGCTGCTGCTCGGATACTTCGACGCGGTGCATGCGCAGACGATCGAGTACGTATCCGGGCTGACCGATGCCGACCTGCCCCGGATCGTGGATACGCGATGGGATCCGCCGGTGACGCTGGGGGTGCGGTTGATCAGCGTGGTGGATGACGATATCCAGCACTCGGGGCAGGCCGCGTTCGTGCGCGGGGTGCTGCTGCGGCGCAGGTGAACCGGCGCCCCTTTCGCGAATCAGCTAGACCGTCGATACTCGCTGCCGCGGCCAGCCGTAGACGACGCCGGTGAGCCGCTCGCTCAACCGCCATAGATTGGACGCCTGGAACCGGCTGTAGGCCAAGGGATTCCGCAGCGTGCGGCGCGGGTACCCGAAGGTTTCGAAGCCGGGCCCGAAGTAGGCGTTCCCCGGCAGGTCGGGCATGGTGGCGGCGTACAGCTGCGGCAGCGCGCCCATCCGGTCCGATTGCGACATGGAGTGGATCATGCGCTGCTGCACGGCGGCCAGCCGGGCAGCCGGCCCTTTCTCGCCGTCGGAGTTGTAGAGGTTGGTGTCGGAGAGCCCGGGGTGCGCCGCCACCGCGGTCAGCACGGTTCCGGCCGTCCGCGCCCGGCGATCGAGTTCGGCGGTGAACAACAGGTTCGCGAGCTTCGACTGGCTGTAGGCGAGCCACCGCTGGTAGACCACATTCCAATTGGGATCGAGCCAGTTGATCGCCCCACCCCAGGCGGCGATCGAGGAGACGGTCACCACCCGCGGCGCGCCGGAGCGCAGCAGGGCGGGCAGCAACAGACCGGTGAGTGCGTAGTGACCCAGATGGTTTGTCCCGAACTGCCCGTCGAATCCGTCCGCGGTCCGCGAATTCCGTGGCAACGCCATCACTCCGGCATTGTTCACGAGCAGGTCGATCCCTGTCCCCCGCACGTCGAGATGATCGGCCGCCCGGTGAATCGAGGTCAGATCGGCCAGATCCAGCGGCACCACTTCGGGTTTGGGCCCGGCGGCCGCCGCCCGCACCTGTTCCAGCGCGGCTGCGGCTTTGACTTCGTTGCGGCACGCCATCAGCACGTACGCGCCTTTGGCCGCCAATGCTTCGGCGGTCCGCAACCCCAATCCACTATTGGCTCCGGTCACCACCGCCGTCTTCCCGGACTGGTCGGGAATGTCGGCGGCGGTCCAGCGGCGCGGAATGATCGGGCTGGAATTCGGTGTCGGCTGGGACATCCGGGCACGCTCCTCGGGTTGCGATTGCCGTCTGAGACAATCTACGCGATCGTGTTAGGATGCGACAGTTCCGGCAGCCGTCGGCTGCCGTATCCGAGAGCGAACGAGGGGGCCGCGAGTGGCGAGCTACCGAAACGGTTACAGCACAGCGGTCGACACCCGGCCCGGCGCCTTCGAGCGCCTGCTGCGCCATCTGGGCGCACAACTCATGGCCTGGCTCGGACCGAAGGTCGAGCGGGCGGCGCGCTTGCTGTTCAAGGAGTTCGTGCGCGGCGCGATCGCGGTGGCGGCCCTGGTTTTCGCGGTGATCGCCGCCGCTTACGGCCTCGCTTACTTCTTCTCGTTCCTGGTGGATCTGCTGGATATGCGCCTGCCGCACTGGGCCGCGCTGCTGATCACCGCCGCCGGCATGCTGATTCCGGCCGGTATCGCCGCCCTGCTGGCCCTGTGGCAGCTCTACAAGATGCGGACCGTCCGCGCCACCGTCGCCGGCGCGGCCTACGCGGGCACGACGGCCCGCACTTACCTGCGCGGAACCCGCAGCGGCGCAGCCGGATTCTGAACGAGGAAGCCGAGCCATGCTCACCACAATCATCATCATCGCGGCCGTGCTGCTGGTCCTCGGCGCGATCGGTGCCGCGATCGGCGCCCTGATCGCGCGCAAATGGGCCGGGGAAGTGCTGGCCGGCAAGGGTTTCGAAGTTCGACCACTGACCGCCGCGAATGTGGACGAATTCCTCGAAAAGGACGCCACATTCACGGTGACCGTCGGCCGCGAATTCCCCTATCCGGCCCACCGGGTATGGGATGCCTTGCAGCTCGACGGCATGTTCTCCTGGATTCCGCTGGTCAATGGCGTTCGCTACCGCGACGGCGACCGCCGCGCGGGCGCCCTGCGCACCCTCGACGGTGTGCTGGCCGCCGCCGAGGAACGAGTCATTGCGCAGGACCGGAATTCCCGGCTCACCGTAACCGGCACCCACATTTCGATTCCCTTCCTGATTCGCTCCTTCGCCGAGGACTACCGGCTCACCGAGACCGCGGGCGGCACCCTGCTGACCTGGACCATTGCCGCCCGCCCCCGCGTCGGCACCTTCTTACCACTGCACTGGGCGGCTCCGTTCGCACGCCCATTCGCCCGCCTGGCTCTGAAGGGATTGGCGGCCCGCATCTGAGTGTCGTCCGATCCCGCCGGCACTTTCGGGCTAGCCTCGCAGGCGCTTCCCAATTTCTCACCAGTGCTTGCAAATTGGTCGAAAAGGATGAATAAGTGCATACGCTCGAAAGCTTCTCCACTCGCACCGGCGGATTCCGCAATGTGGTGGTGACGGCCGTGGAAATGACCACGTCCATCGCACCGGATACCGAAGGCACCTGGCAGGGACTGCTTTCCGGAGCCAGCGGCATCAAAACCCTGACCGACCCGGAGATCACGCGACTCGGACTACCGGTCACCATCGGCGGCAAACTGGTCGCCGATCCGACTCTCGAGGTGGATCGGGTCAAGAAGCGCCGCATGTGTTACGTGCAGCAAATGGCGTATGTCATGGGAAAACGCCTGTGGGAGACCGCGGGTGCGCCCGAGGTCGACAAGGATCGGCTGGGCGTGTGCATCGGCACCGGACTGGGCGGTGCGGACAGCATCGTCGACGCCAATGACGCCATGCGTGATCACGGCTATCGCAAGGTGTCGCCGTTCGCGGTGCCGATGAGCATGCCGAACGGCGTATCCGGCGTGGTCGGCTTGGATATCGGCGCCCGCGCGAGCCTGGTCACCCCGGTCTCGGCCTGCGCGTCCGGCAACGAGGCGCTCGTACACGCCTGGCGCTCCATCATTCTCGGCGACGCCGACATGGTGGTGGCCGGTGGCGTGGAGGGTTACATCAATCCCGTCGCGATCGCCGGATTCTCCATGGCCCGCGCGCTCAGCACCCGCGGTGACGAACCGGAGCGCGCCTCCCGCCCGTTCGACAAGGACCGCGACGGTTTCGTATTCGGTGAAGCCGCGGCACTGTTGCTGATCGAAGCCGAGGACCACGCCCTGGCGCGCGGCGCGAAACCCATCGCCAGGCTGCTCGGGGCGGGCCTGACCGCCGACGGATACCACATGGTCGCACCGGATCCCGAGGGTCTGGGCTGCGCGCGGGCCATGCGCCGGGCCATCCAGACCGCCGGGGTGAGCGCCTCGGAGGTCGATCACGTCAACGCGCACGCCACCGGCACCTCGATCGGGGATCTGGCCGAGGCCAAGGGCATCGCGGCCGCGGTGGGCAACCATCCCTCCGTCTACGCGCCCAAGGGCGCACTCGGGCATTCGGTGGGCGCGGTCGGCGCGCTGGAGGCCATCATCTCGGTGCTCTCCCTGCGGGATCAGGTGATTCCGCCGACGCTCAACCTCGAAAACCTCGACCCCGAGGTGGATCTCGACGTGGTGCACAACAAGCCGCGCCAGGGCGAGGTCGAGTTCGCGCTGAACAATTCGTTCGGTTTCGGCGGTCACAATGCCGCCGTACTGTTCGGCCGCTACTGAGCGATTTCCGTGGATCCCCCCAACTCGGGATCCACGGAAAGCCTCACCCTCCTTCGTACTTCTCCAGCTTCCGCGCCAGATAGTCGTCGATGCGGGTCAGCGCCCCCGGCCTGGTCACCTGCTCCCGGAATGCGGTCAGCCGGTGCGGCTTCAGCACGCGCGCCGCCAATCGCGCCCCGCCCGGCGACACCCGCGTGGCCAGATACCACGCGCGCGCCTCGATGGGCGTCGGCACGACGGCGGGATTGCGCCCCGCCACCCGGACGATGGTGCGCGCGATGCTGTCCGGGCCGTGCGCCACGAACCGCTCCGCCAGCGCGGTGACGCTCAGCGTGCGCGCGGCCGCCGCGGCGTCCTCCCCGTCCACCTCACCGTCCTCGTAGAGCCCGGTGGCCACCAGCGAGGGGCAGATGGCGGTCACCCCCACACCGGTCCCCGCGAACTCCAATCGCAGTCCCTCGGTGAGCATCTGGGCCGCGGCCTTGGTGGTGCAGTACGGCGTGCTCATCGGTATCGGCGTGAAGGCCGCCACGGAGGTGACATTGATGATCCGCCCGCCGCGCCCCGAATCCACCATCTGCCGCCCGAAATACGTCGACCCGTGCACCAGCCCCCACACGTTCACCCCCATCAGCTTCTCCCAATCCTCGGGCGTGTGCTCGAGAAACGGCCCGGCCGTGGTGTATCCGGCATTGTTGACCAGCACCCGGGGCGCGCCGAATTCGGCGTGCACATCCTCGGCGAAGCTCTCCATCGCCGCCGCGTCGGCCACATCCACCGCGAAAGGCGTTGCGTCGCCGCCGAATTCCTCGATCGTCTCGACGGTCTGTTGCGCCCGCAGCTTGTCGATGTCCGCGGCGATGACAATGGCCCGCTTGCGCGCGAAGCGTTGCGCCACCGCCCGCCCGATACCGCCGCCGGCGCCGGTGATGACGACGACGTCGTTCTCGAAGCCTGCCATGAGGTATCCCCTGATTCCGCGGCTGCGACGCTGTACTCTTATGGTTGACCCTTACTGTCCCAGACAGTGTACACTCTGTCTCTCCAGAGGGAGGAGCGGACCCGGGATGAAACCCTTCCATCCGGAGATCGCCGTGGTGACCGGCGCGGGCAGCGGTATCGGGCGCGGGCTGGCCAAGGCGCTGGCGGCCCGCGGCGCGGAGGTGATCGTCGCCGATATCAACTTCGCCACCGCGAAAGACACCGTGGCGCTGATCCGTTCGGCGGGCGGCTCGGCCCACCCGTACGCCGTGGACGTCGGCGACCTGCCGTCCATGGAGTCCTTCGCCGACTACGTGAAGACCGCGCACGGGGTTCCGGACATAGTGGTCAACAATGCCGGAATCGTGGTCGGCGGGCCCTTTTTCGACATCCGCGCGGGCGATCTGCGGCGCATCGTGGATGTGAACCTGATGGCGGTCGTGCACGGCTGCCGGCTGTTCGGTGCGCAGATGGTCGAGCGCGGCCGCGGCGGACAGCTGGTCAATGTCTCCTCCATCGCCGCCTTCTCCCCCATGCGCCTGGGCGTGCCCTACAACTTCACGGCCGCGGGGGTGAAGCATCTCAGCGAAACCCTGCGCCTCGAACTGGCTTCCGAGGGCATCGGCGTCACCGTGATCTGCCCCGGGTTGATCGCCACCAATCTGGCCGCCACCGCCACCCTGGCCTCGCTCAGCGGCGAACAGGTGGCCATCACCCGCAAGATCGTGGTCAAGGCCATGACGCTGTTCGGCATGCACCCGGACAAGGCGGCGCGCCGGATCCTCGACGCGGCGGCGCGCAATCGCGCATTGCTGCCCTTGCGATTCGAATCCTGGCTGGTCTACCACCTGACGCGAGCCTTCCCACGCACCAGCCGCACGGTCATGCGGTTGACCACCGGCCCGGAAGTAGAGAAAGTAGTGCGGTTCGTGATCGACCATCCGGCCGTCATCGGCATCGCACGGGAGGCGGCCGAACGCATGCCACAGCGACCGGGTCTGCAAACCTATTGGGAACCACCGGAATACGACGACCCGCCACCACCACCCATACCGTTGAGGAGATGAACCGATGGACGAGCAACGGCCCACCCCCGCCGAACCACCCACCGGCAAGAACCTGTTGATCCTCGCCATGATGGCGCTGGCCATCATCGGCACGCTGGTCGCGACGAGCATGATGGTGGGCGGCTAGGGGCGGGCGACGGCTCAGGCGGCCTCGCCTTCGACGCGGTAGCCGGGCAGCCAGCAGCGGGCCAGGTGCAGGATCTCGATATCGGCATCCAATTGCGCCGCCACCCCGACGATTCCGCCCAGGACGCGGCCCAGCATCACCAGATCGGGCAATTCCGGCGGGATACGAACCGCGAACGTGTTGTTCAGCGACATGTTCTTGGTGTCCATGGCGCGAACCATGTTCTCCTGCAAGAACCTCCGGCTCACGTGCAGGCGATCGCCGGCGAACTCCGCGACGACCGGGGCGACCAGGTTCTTGATCGGATCCAGGTCGAGTTCGTGGCCGGGCCGCACGAAGCCGTTGGCGCGCAGGCAGTTCAGCAGCAGGTCCCACTCCTCCTCGACGGCGTAGCGGGCCAGTTCTCCCACCACCGGCGGCAGCCCGTCCGGCAGTGCGATGCACGCGCCGAAGTCGATGATGCCCAGGCGGCCGTCGGCGAGCAGCTGATAGTTGCCGGGATGCGGATCGCAGTGCATCAAACCGACCAGTCTCGGTGAGCTGAGCGCGAATTCGGCCAGCAGGCTACCCGCCAGATCCCGCTGCGCCGCCGTACCCGCCGCGATGACGCGCGCGAGCGGCGTGGCATCCATCCATTCGGTCACCATCACCTTGGGCGCGCTCGCCACCACCTTCGGGACGAAGAAGCGGGGATCATCGGCGAACGCGGCGGCGAAGCGGCGCTGGTTGGCGGCCTCGATGCGATAGTCGAGCTCATCGGCGGTGCGCTCGACGAACTCCTCGATCAGCGCCTTCACATCCACGCCGGGCATGAAGACGCCGAAGGTGCCCGACAGCATTTGCAGCAGTTTGAGATCCGACATCAAGGCCACGTCCGCGCCCGGATACTGGATCTTCACCGCGACCACGCGGCCGTCCTTCCAGACCGCCCTGTGCACCTGGCCGATGCTGGCGGCGGCGACCGGCTGCTCCTCGAAACTGGCGAAACGGTCACGCCAGCGGGTGCCGAGCTGCTCGTCCAGCACCCGATACGCCTGCCGGGTCGGCATCGGCGGGGCCTGATTCTGCAAGCGCACCAGCGCATCCCGATAGCGGTCGGCGAACTTCGGCGGGACCGCGGCCTCGGCGACGCTCAGCGCCTGGCCGAGTTTCATCGCACCCCCCTTGAGCTCGCCCAGTACCCGGAAGACCTCCTCGGCGGCCTTGTCGATCAGCGCCTCGTCGACGGCGCCGCGCTCGGCCCCCGTGAGGATCGCCTTGCCGGTGGCGGTCATCCGCCGCGCCATGATCCCCATCGGCAATGCGGCCAGTTTCGCCGATCGCGCCAGGCCCGTACGCCTCTTCCCCGCCATGGTGTGCCTCGCTTCGTTCCGGGTGCCCGAGTGGGCACACCCTGAAACTAGATTGTCTCAGACAGTGCGTCAATCGCGCTGTGAGGCAATCGATCAGGCGGTGGCGATACCGCGGTCCCCGGACTCCTCGTCCTCGATTCCGACCAGTTCGCCGAAGCGCGCCACCACCTTCTCGTGGTAGAGCGCGAACAGATCCTCGAACAGCGACAGCTGCGCCGCCGACGGACCGCTCTCGGATTCCCACACCGCCAGCAGCGCCCGCCAGACCAGCACGTGCAGATCGGGCGAGGCCGCGAAGTACGCCCGCACCGCTTCCGGCACCTCGAACAGCATGTCCCCCACCGAGTTCAGCACCGCGCGCTGCATGGTGTGCCCGAGCGCGCCGAGCAGCGTTCGCACCACCTCGATCTCGATCTCCAGCATGCGCGCGAGCGCGGGTTCCGCGGCACGCGCCAGGGTTTCGAGCTCGTCCACCGCGGCGCGCAGCATGTCGAGCTCGACCGCAGGCTCGGTGTCGGTGAAGTCCAGCAGCGCCTCGAGCACGATGGCCCGCTCCGCGGCCACGATATTGCGGAACATGTCCGCCGCCAGCTGCGGCGAGGGCATGGAGAGCCGGAACATGCGGCGGTAGACGTCCAATCCCCCGGCATGCCGGACATCCCGCACGGTGAAGCCGCGGCCGCGATGCGCGTCCACGAACCCGTAGGACTCGAGGCGTCCCAGCACCAATTGGGCGGTGGCGCGGTTAATGTCGAATTCCTCGGCGACCTGCCGGACCGAAGGCATGAGATCGCCCGGCGCGTACTCACCGGTCACGACCCGGCGAGCGAGCTCGTCGGCGACGTCGGCCACGACCGTCTGGGCGCCCATCCCGTCACCTTTCGACAACTATCGGATACGTCCCAGACAGTTTAAGCTCTGGTATGCCAAACTGCACGTGGCGCACTGCACAATGAGGTGAGCAATGGCTAGACGGCGAGTCGGGGGTCGCACGGGGGACAGCGGGGGCACGCCGCCGGTGGGGCGGGCCGTCCGCAATGCCAAGCTCGCCGGCCTGCCGATCGCCTATGCCGGACGGCAGGCGGCCGGAGTGGGCAAGCGCGCGCTCGGCCGGTCCGCCGCCGAGGTCGATCTCGAGATCCAAATGCGCACGGCACAGCATATTTTCGAGGTGCTCGGGGAGTTGAAGGGCTGCGCCACCAAGCTCGGGCAGATCCTCTCGCTCTACGAACTCGCGCTGCCCAAGGACTTGGCGCAGCCGTACCGGACCGCATTGACCCAGTTGCAGGATTCCGCGCCGATCATGATGCCCGGCGCCGTGCACACGGCCATGGCGGCGTCGATGGGGCCCGACTGGCGGCGCTGCTTCCTGGAATTCGACGATCGGCGCGCCGCGGCCGCCAGCATCGGTCAGGTGCATCGCGCGACCTGGCACGACGGGCGGCAGGTGGCGGTGAAGGTGATGTATCCGGGCGGCCGGGCCGCGGTACTCGACGATCTCGCGCAGCTGCGCCGAATCTCGGTGCTGGCCAGCGTATTCGCTCCCGGCACCGATGTGCCCGCGGTGACCGAGGCGCTGTGCAAGTGCGTCGCGGAGGAGCTCGATTACGCGGCCGAGGCGCGGCACCAGCGGGTGTTCGCCGCCGCCTACGCCGGCGATCCGGAGTTCGTGGTGCCCGCGGTGATCCATCAGTGCGAGGACGTAATCGTCAGCGAATGGCTCACCGGCACACCGGTTTCCCGCATCATAGAGTCGGGGGCGCCGGAGGAGCGCAGCCGCGTCGGCATGCAGATCCTGCGCTTCATCGTCTCCACCTGGGAGCGCACCGAGCTGCTCTACTGCGATCCGCATCCGGGCAATTTCCGGATCCTGCCCGACGGACGTTTGGGCACAGTCGATTTCGGCGCGTGCGTGCCGTGGCCGGAGGCCGGGTTCGAGAACCTCATGGTCGATCTGATGGATGCCGCGCTCAACGGCGGCATTCCGGCCCTCGATGCCGCCGTCCGCGAGCACGGGATCGTGCAGCCGGGGCGCGCCTACGATGTCGAAGCCCTGGCCGAGGGCCTGGCCATCGCCTGTGAACCCTTGGCGCAGCCCACTTTCCGGCTCACCACCGAATGGCTGCGCGGACGGGTCCGGTATGTGCTGGCTCCGCGCCTGTCGAACGTGCACCGGCAGGTGGGGCTGCCCGCCTACATCACCCCGTTCTCGCGGGCCTTCCTCACCGGGCTGGCCGTGCTGTGCCAGCTGGAGACCGAAGGGCCGATCCGCGGCGAGGTCGCGCATTGGGCCCCCGAACTGGCGGCGGTCTTCGAACGCTTCGACGCCCGGCACGGGCAGCCCACCGATCTGGCCATCGCGCGGCAGGCCCGCACCGTCGCGCCGGGCCGCCGGTTCTCCGTGGTCAGCTGAGGTCGCGCCGGTCGAGCCCCGGTTTTCGGTCATAGAACGGTTCTATGCACCCATCGGCTCACAATGGCTACCGGGGGCACTGTGAGATCGCGATGCTGGATGCATGACCACATTGACCTTCCGCAACCACACCGAATCCTCGCGATCGGGTAGCGGGACGTCGGCGGCGTTGCGGCGCGCCGATTCACCCCGGGGTGAGTCGATCGGTTCGAACAGCCTCGCCAAGCTGGCCCCGAACTGGTTCGCCGTGGTCATGGGCACCGGGATCGTGGCCAATGCCGCGGCGACCCTGCCCCTTCAGTTCCCCGGCATGCGGGGTGCGGCCACCCTGGTGTGGGCCGTGGCCGCCGCCTTGCTGGCCGTGCTGGCCGTCGCCTGGGTGCTGCACTGGCGGCGCTACCCAGACCAAGCGCGCGCCCACGGCATGAATCCGATCATGATGCAGTTCTACGGCGCTCCCCCCATGGCCCTGATGACCATCGGCGCGGGCGCACTGCTGTTCGGCTCCGAGGTGATCGGGTTGCGGGCCGCGGTCGCGATCGACTGGGCGCTGTGGTCGGCCGGTACCGTGCTCGGCCTGCTCACCGCCGCCGCGATTCCCTACCGCATGTTCACCCGGCACAGCTTCGAGCAGGATGCCGCGTTCGGCGGCTGGCTCATGCCCGTCGTGCCCCCGATGGTTTCCGCCGCCCTCGGCGCGCTGCTGATCCCCCACCTGCCCGCCGGTCAGCCCCGGCTCACCATGCTGGTCGCCTGCCTGGCCATGTTCGGCCTGAGCCTGATCGCCGCGTTCGTGCTGATCACCATCCTGTGGTCGCGGCTGCTGCACCACGATCCGCTGCCCATGGGCATGGTCGCCACCGTATGGCTGGTGCTGGGCCCGCTCGGCCAGTCGGTGACCGCCGCCGGTGCGCTGGCCAATGTGGCTCCCGGCGCCGTGCCCGAGCGCTATGCCGCCGGCTTCGAGGTCTTCTCGGTGCTGTTCGGCATTCCCACCTGGGGTTTCGCCATGCTGTGGCTGGCCCTGGCCATTGCCGTGACCTGGCACTTCCGCCGCGAGATGCCCTTCAATATGACCTGGTGGGGCTTCACCTTCCCCCTGGGCACCTGCGTCACCGGCAGCAGCGCGCTGTTCGCCCGCACCGGGGCCGATCTGTTCGCCGTGGTCGCGGTGGCGCTGTACGGATTGCTGGTCGGGGCCTTCGTGATCGTGGCGGGCAAGACCGTTCACGGTGTGCTGCACGGCGATCTGCTGCGGGTGCGCGGATAACCGGAGACTTCCGCGAGACCCACACTGGGGCGTGCCGATGAGGGGGAGGCACGCCCCAGTTTCCCTGAGCTCGTCACCCGATGAGGCAGGTGACGCCCGCGCCGGGGTGGTCGACCGGCGCAAGATCTACTATCTACGTCCGTAGATAGTAGATAGCAATGCGAAACGGCGCAACCACGTTTCGCCCGGAAATGGCGGTAACCTACTAACCTGGGCAGTAACACGATGGTGTGCAGCAGCGCGGCGCACGGTGGATACAGGAGGGAAAGCCTATGTCACCCTGCCGTTTTCGATCAGCCGCCGCCACGAGCCTGTTCGCGATACTGGTGCTGGTGGTGACCGCCTGTTCGTCCTCCTCCGGCACCGGCGGGGAGCCGGGGAAGTCCACGCCCGCCGCACCCGTGATCAGCGTGAGCCCCGCGCCGGGCGCCGCCGACGTCGATCCGGCCGCACCCGTCCAGGTCAAGACCAGCAGCGGCATTCTCAGCACGGTCACCATGACCAACGAGGAGGGGCGGGTCATCGACGGCAGCCTCACACCGGACAAGAGCGCGTGGCAGCCGAATATCCCGCTCGGGTACGGCCACACCTACACCGTCACCGCCGAAGGCGTCGGGATGACCGGTACGACCGGGCCGGTGACCAGCAGTTTCAGCACGCTCACGCCGTTCAATCAGACCAAGGTGTATCTGAACACCACGGGCGGCGCGGCACTGGCAGAGGGCGGCACCTACGGGGTCGGGACCGTGGTGGCCGCGCATTTCGACGAGAACATTCCGGACCGGGCCGCGGCGGAGAAGCGACTGGTCGTCACCACCGAACCGAAGGTGGAGGGCGCCTGGTACTGGATGGACGATCGCAACGCGCACTGGCGGCCACGCGAGTACTACCGGCCCGGGACGCGAGTCACGGTGGCGGCCAATGTGTTCGGGCAGGCGGTCGGGCCGGGGCTGTACGGGCAGGAGGACAGCCGGGTCTCGTTCGTGATCGGGGATTCGCATGTGGCGATCGCCGATGACAACACCCATCAGGTCGACGTTTTCGAGAACGGGAACCTGGTGCGCACCATGCCGACTTCGATGGGGATGGGCGGCAGCACCACCGTCGGGGGCAAGACCATCACCTTCTGGACCCAGCCCGGGGTGTACACGGTGATGGACAAGGCCAATCCGGTGATCATGGACTCCTCCACCTATGGGCTGCCGGTCAATTCGCGGCTGGGGTACAAGGAGGCCATCGGGTGGGCCACGCGGATCAGCACCGACGGAATCTATTTGCACGCACTGGATTCCACCATCTGGGCGCAGGGCAGCACCGATGTGTCGCACGGGTGCCTGAACCTGAGTACCGAGAACGCGCGCTGGTTCTTCGATTTCGTGCTGCCCGGGGATGTGGTGGAGGTGCGCAATACCGGCGGCGCGCCCCTCGAGGTGTGGCAGAACGGCGACTGGAGTGTGCCGTGGGATCAGTGGACCGCGGGGAGCGCGCTGCGGTAGATCAGGCGACCGCCACCGGTGGGCGGGCGCGTTCGCGGGCGGCCAGTTGGGCGGTGCGCGCGAGATACCAGGCGGCGACGGCGAATTCGGCCGCGACGGTGCCCCAGACCAGGGTCCACACCGAATGCGTGCGCAGGGTCAGGGCCAGCGCCGTGGCGGCCACGGCGGTGCCGATGATCGCGCCGACCATGATGCCGGCGGTGTCCTGGCGCACCGGCAGGATCGCGGTGGTGACGAAAGACGTGGTGGCGGTGGCGAACAGGATGAACACCTCCACGCGCAGCAGCGGGACCACGCCGGCGAAATCGTCGTCGTAGATGAGGTGCACCGCGAACGGCGCGGCCACCCAGATGCCGGCGACCGCGACCGCCGCCACCGTGACACAGGCTGCGAGGGCGGTGATCTCGTGCCGCCAGAATTTGGCGTCGGCGCGTTCGTGCGCCATGCGCGGCAGCAGCGCCAGGCCGATCGGGTCGAGGAGCGATTGCACGGCGCGGACCAATTTGTCTCCGGCCGAATACAACCCGAGCGAGGCGGCGTCGAGTACCGAGGAGTAGACGGTGGCGGTGCCCTGGCCGTAACTGGTCACCAGCAGCCGGGAGGCGAGAATCGGCGCGCCCTTGCGCAGGATGAGCCGCACACGCGTCGGGCGGCCCGGATTGCCGAAGTGGCGCAAGGCATCCCACCAGGTCAGGGTTACCGTCACCGCCGAGGAGGTGAGCAGGCACAGCAGCACGGTGGTCGGGCTCGGGAACTTCGAGAGCAGCGCGACCAGCAGCCCGAGATAGGTCACCCGCCCGGCGATCTGATACGACATGGACGCGGCGAACCGGCCCTGGCCGATCAGCAGCCAATCCTCCGACATGGACAGGAACCCGCCGACGAACAGGCCCAGCAGCATCATCCAGAGATGGGTGCCCAACCGGAACGACCACCCGGCCCCGAGCACCACCGCGAGCACGCCGAGCCCACAGGCGCGGACCGCGCAGTAGCTGCCGCGCAACTCATCCAAGCCGTCTTCCTCGAGCAGCGCCGCCATGAACGCATTGATCCCCAGATCGACCAGCAGCGACCCGATGAAATACGCCGACATCCCGATGGCCAGCAACCCCACCCCGCCGACCCCCAGCACCCGCGCCGTCAACGGCACCGTCACCGCGGTCACCAGATACTGCCCGTACTTCCCCAGGCTCACATACCCGATATCGCGCAGCACCCCGAGGATTCCGCCCGCCCGCACCCGTTCCAGCATCGCACGACCCATCGTCGATCCGGCCTGACCTGCACCGCTACCGGCGCCCCGATGCCGACGCCGAAATTGTCACCCTGCCACCGGTTTTCCGCCACCGGAATGCACCCGTTGGCCGGAAGTCGCAAGCGGTCGGGCGGCGGGCGGATCCCGGCCGGTACCTCATTGAGTGGGACACGGTCCCGAATACCGTGGGCAAGAACCGACCGTGTTCCACAATGTGACGGTCGCCCACCGAAAGGTTGCACCGCCGATGAAGAGCACCCGCATCGTGCTGGCCTCCCGTCCGACCGGTATGCCCGAGCAGGAGAACTTCCGCACCGAAACGGTCGAATTGCCCGCACCGAAACCCGGTGAGGTCCTGCTCCAGACCCTCTACCTCTCCCTCGATCCGTACATGCGCGGCCGCATGAGCGATGCCCCCTCCTACGCGCCGCCGGTCGAAGTGAACGACACCATGTGCGGGGCAACGGTCTCCCGGGTGGTCGAATCGACCGACCCCGCCTTGAAACCCGGCGACTACGTGCTGGGTTACGGCGGCTGGCAAACCCATTCGGTCGAGCACACCAGCTACCTGCGCACACTGGATCCCGGCGTCGCTCCGCTCACCACCGCCCTCGGCGTTCTCGGCATGCCCGGCTTCACCGCGTACTCGGGTCTGCTCACCATCGGCCGCCCCCAGCCCGGCGAGACGGTAGTGGTCGCCGCGGCCACCGGACCGGTCGGCGCGACAGTCGGCCAGATCGCCAAAATCAAGGGCGCCCGCGCGGTAGGCATCGCCGGCGGCCCCGAAAAAGTGGCCCTGCTCCGCGACCGCTTCGGCTTCGACGTAGCCCTCGATCACCGCGCCCCCGACTTCCCCGACCAACTGGCCGCCGCCACTCCCGACGGCATCGACGTCTATTTCGAGAACGTCGGCGGCCCGGTCTTCGACGCCGTCCTCCCCCGCCTCAACAAATTCGCCCGAATCCCGGTGTGCGGCTTGGTAGCCCAATACAACGACACCGAGCTCCCACCCGGCCCCGACCGCATGCCCCTGCTCATGTCCCTCATCCTCCGCAAGAGCCTCCAGCTGCGCGGCTTCATCCAAACCGAATTCCTCGACCAATCCGACGAATTCCAGGCCGCCGTCGGCACCTGGATCGCCGAAGGCCGCATCACCTACCTGGAAGACGTAGTCGACGGCCTCGACAACACCGTGGAGGCCTTCCGCGGCCTCCTCACCGGCAAGAACCTCGGAAAGCTGGTCATCAAGATCGCCGACTGAGCCCCGTCAGTGCTTCATGACCGCGATGTAGGGGCGCAGGCCGAGGGTGATGTCCACGCAGACGCCGAGTAGGACGTCGCGTTCTATCCGGTCGAGGGGGCGGCGGGCCATCAGGCGGGTGCCGAGGAGGGGGACGGGCAGGGGTTGTCCGGCTCGGTCCCACCAGATGTAGGTGTCGGTGAGTTCGCCGGCGATGCGGGCCGGGGTCCAGCCGCCGGGGGTGCGGATGACGTCGAGCCGGCCGGCTTCCTCGCCCATCCGGTCCAGGATGCGCAGGCGGTACAGGTCCGGGGTGTGCGCGCCGTCGGGCATGGGCACGAAGTGGAAGAGGGTGCCCGCGGTGGCGCCGACCGCGGTGGAGGTGTCGGCGCGCTGGATGGTGGCGATCGGCGAGCCGTCGGGGCGGGTCAGTACGGTGGGGGCGCTGTCTTTGGAGTGGATCCAGAGGGCGGAACCGTCGGCGTAGGTGAGGCGGTGGCGGCCGGTGCCGCCGTTCTTGAAGCCGAAGAGGGTGCCGAGTTTGGCGGTGAAGCCGTCGCCGGCGCCTTGGACGGCGGTGGCGAGGGGGTCGCCGGGGGCGCTGCGGAAGGTTATTCGCAGGGCGTTCGTGAGCGAGTGGACTACTCGGCCCTCGATCATGGTGGAGCCGTCCCGTGGGTCCGACATGCGGTAGATGGTAGGCCCGACGGGACGGCGGCACCGGTACTTTGCGGGGCTCAGTCGTGGGTCACGAACTCGGCGAAGGCGGGGGTCGGGATTTTCAACTGGGCGTGGATATCACCGCCCAGCCCGTGGTGGGCGATGGCGCCGCCGTAGTTCTGCTGGTAGCTCTGCCAGAGCACGACGACGCTGATCACTCGATTCGCACCCGGGAGCGCGGGATCGGGGAAGGGGTTGGGGAGGACGGATCGGTAGGTGGCGGTGCCGGTTTCGTCGGTGACGAAGACGTTCGGGACGCCGAGCGGGCCGGGGCGGGTGGGGGCGTCGGGGTCGAGGTCCTTGGCGCGCAGGGACATTACCGTGTATAGGGAATCGGGGATGAGATCGGTGAACTCGAAACGGAATTCGGCGGAGCGGGCGTCCTCGGCGACGGTGACCTCGAGGGTGCCGCGGGCCTTCAGCCAGTCGCCGAGGGTCACCGGGGTGGTGAGTTTGCGGCCGTCTTCGGGGCGCAGGTCGGGGATGGGGGTGGCGTGGAAGGGATAGCTGGGGCGCCGCACCGAGTGGGCGTCGGGCGCCTGATCGGGGGCGAAGACGATCGGATAGTTGTTGGCGGGCAAGGGCAGTGGGAGGGTGTACAGCTCGGTGGCGGCGTCCGCGGCGGAGAGTTCCTCGCCCAGGTCGCGCACGATCGTGTACGGCAGGTTCTCGCCGAACTTGGGTAGCGGGGTGTCGGCGGCGACCAGGGCATTGCCCCAGCGGCGAGTCACCGCGCCGTCGGGGCCGGGCTCGTTGAGGAAGCCGACGACGATGAAATTGCCTGCCGCGTCGACGGCTTCGCTCGGCGGGTAGAGCGGGCCCTGCGTGGTAGGGGTCAGGTCGTAGCGCTGGTTCACCATACGGAGACAGCCTCTTTCTCGGTCAGGATGCGGCCGGGAGCGCCGGGAGTGGCGGCGACCCGGTCGGACAGGTGCGGCCAGCGGCCGGCGGAACGCGCGGTGAGTACCGGGTCGTCGCCGCGGAAGGCGGGATGAGCGACGGCTTCCAGGAAAGGCAGATCGCTGGCGTGATCGCCGTAGCCGTAGGTGTTTTCGTAGGCGATGGCGTGCTCACGCAGGTATTCGGTGACCGCGCCCGCCTTGGCCGCGCCGATCATGGGCCGCCGCACCTCGCCGGTCAGGACACCGCGCTCGTCCACCACCGGCTCCGTGGCGATGACGTGATCCGCGCCGAGAGCCGACGTGACGGGGGCGATCGCCGCGGCGAAGGAACCGGAGAGCAGTACGGTGGCGCGGCCCGAATCACGATGCGCCCTGAGCGCTTCCACCGCATCCGCATAATAGGCCGCACCACTCGCCGCGAACTCCGCGAACCACCGCTCCCCCGCCGCGGCCAGTTCATCGGCGCGCACACCCCGATAGTTGCGGTAGTACAGCCGATTCACCTCCTCGCGTGGAGTCCCCGCCGCCGCCCGCTGTTTGATCTCCGCGGTCAGCCGCGCGTATTCCGTTCCGTCGTCACCGTTTCCGGCGAGCCAGAATCGCAGGAACGAGAACATGCTCTTGACCGTGATCAGCGTTTCGTCGACATCGAAGAAGGCCGCGCCGCTCATGCCGCCGTACCCAGGTACGCCGCGATCGCCTTGGCCGCCTTGTGCCGTTCGATCTGCGAGATGCGCTCGTTCGGCAACGCGGCGTAGGAAATTCGCGTGGTCGCCACCACATTCCCGGCCTGCCGCACCTGGACCTCGATACCGAATTCCAGCTTGGCCGGATCCTCGATCGACACCGGCGTCAGCACCGCGTGCACGGTCGCGGGCAACGGGAACAGGAACGACTTGAACTCCAATTCGATGCTGTTCCAGACGATGTAGAAGTGCTGCTCCGGCCAGCGCCGGCCGTACTCCAGCTCGAACGCGCCCAGGAACAGCTGCCGCACCGCCTCCACGATCACGATGCCCTGCACGTGCTCGCCGGTCTGATGATCCAGCAGCAGCTCGTTGTCGCCGTGAATCCGCAGATCCGCCGAGAACTCGGTGGCCGACTCCTGAATCAAGTTGGCCAGCAACACATTCGAGTGCTGATACTTGTGTACCTGGTGGCGCGGCGCGGGCTCGGCCACCTCCCCCGACACCCGCAATCCCGCCGGGGCGTGAATGGCCGCCACATGCTCGAGGTAATCGAGGTCGTGGCGGGTCACACCCTGCCCGAGCAGCACGGTCACCGGCTGCTCGGCGCCCCGGAACCGGCCGCCGCGCAAGGCGGCCACCAGCCCGGACACGGTGAAGGCCCGGTCGTCCACGGCAATGCCCCGGAAGCGGTCGGCGACCAGCAGCAGTTCGCTGATCGCCGGGGCTTCCGTCACCGGGTACGCCGAAGAGAGTTGGGCTACAGACATTGATTCCTCCGCGAGAAAGACGCTTATGGCGACGCGTTCGCCGCCATCCGGTCGTCACCCGGAGCACCCCGCCGTCGTGGAGGGTTGCCGCCCAGCCAGCCGGGGCTTGACGCTGGAACTCATGACCGTGATCGGAAAGTTATGCGGGACAGGGGTTTACGAACAACAGTTCAAACCACGGTGGAGAAAACTCGCCGGGTGGAGGTGTAGGCCAGCGCCGCACCTGCCAGCGCGAGCGCCGCGATGGCCGCCGCGACGGCCGAATACCCGTGATGCGCCACCAGATTCGCGATCTGCGGCCCCGCGCTCGCACCGACGAACAGCGCGAAGGTGTACAGCGCCGTAGCCGCGCCGCGCGCCGGACCCGCCTGCGCGGCAATGGCTTGCACGGCCGCCGGGGCGGCGACGGCGATAGCCGCGACGACCACGAACAACCAGACCGCGACCCAGATCCCGCCCAGGGGCACCGCGGTGATCGCCGCTGCCACACCGGCGGTCGCCAGGGCGGCGATCAGGCGGCGGCTGGGTTCGATCAGCGCCAGGCGGCTCGCCAGCACGGGGACCGCGATCATGGCGGGAATCGCGCTGGCGCGCAGGGCCAGCAGGGCGCCGCTGCCGGAGCCGATCCCGTCCGGCGGCGACAGTTGGATGCCGGTGTAGATGCCGACGAACGAACCCAGCACCGCCAGGCAGCTCAGGTACAGCAGCACCAGCTGCGGCTGCCGGAGCAATCGCGCGAACGGTGCGAACACCGCCCGCACCGTCGGGGCCGATTGCGCGTTCTCGGGGCGGCCGCCTTGCAGCACCACCCGCAGCAGGACCGCCGACAGGGCGAACGCGATCGCGCCCGCGACGAAGATGGCGTGCCAGCCGAGCGCATTGCCGATCAACTGCGCCAGCACCTGCGCCACCACACCGGCCGCGAGGAACGAACTCGTCAAGCAGGTCAGCGCGAAGACCCGGCGTTCGGGCGCGATGCGCTCGCCGAGATACGCGAAGGCCGCGGGCGCGAAGAACGACGCGGTCAGCCCCTGCAAGATCCGCGCCGCCAGCCCACTCCCCAACCCCGGCGCGAGTGCGACGACCAGCGAACTGACCACGGTCGCGAGCAGCCCGCCCACGATCACCGGCCGCCGCCCCCACCGATCCGACAGCGGCCCGGTCACCAGAAACCCCGCCCCGTACGCCAGCCCGAACGCCGTCGTGGTCCAGGTCGCCGCAGACTTCGTGGTCCCCCAGTCCTGCGCCAGCCGGTTCAATACCGGCAGCACCACATACAACTGGCCCACCACCAGAATCCCGACCGCACATACGGCCCCGACGGTCCGCCCGGTCGGAGCCCAGGCGGGGGCACGTTCAATTTCGGTGGTCATCGAATCCCTTTCGCAGGCAACGAGGTCCACGTCTATCAACGACGACCCCCGCCCAACGAGGGTTAGGCGCGGCCTGAGGAAATCCCACAACACGACCGGTCCGCATAAGCTGCGACCATGACGACTATCACCCCGCCCGGCCGCGGCCGCGCGCTCTTACTCGCTGCCGGCATGCTCGGCGCGGGCGCGACGCACTTCGCCGCCCCGAAGTTCTACGACGCTCTCATTCCGCCGGAGCTCCCCGGCGAGCCGCGCACCTACACCTATGTCTCCGGTGCGGCCGAACTCGGCATCGGCGCGCTGATCGCGGTGCCCCGCACCCGTCGCCTCGGCGCCCGCCTGGCCATGCTGCTGCTCATCATCGTCTTCCCCGGTAATGTCCAGATGGCGCGGGATTGGCTCACCAGCAATCGCCCCCTCCCGCTCAAAGCCGGTGCGCTGCTTCGCCTTCCGCTGCAAATCCCGATGATCACCACCGCCCGCAAGGTCGCCCGCGCCGCCTGACGTCCAGGCCGGCGCACTCCCCCGTTTTCCGGAGCAGCTCACCGTCCCTCCGCCCCGTGCGTGCAGCCGAGCCGGTGGGATCGTGAGCCGGTGGGTTCAGGCTTGCTGGTCGAGCTTCGCCGTCACGGATGCGGGGACACCGACGCCGCGTTTGGCGACATCGGTGGTGAAGCGGCGGACCAGTGGATCGCTGGGATTGCCCAAGAGGCACATCAAGTCCCGTTCGATCGGCGGCGTGAGGCGGCGCAGGACGGCAGCGAGACCGCCGGGAATCGCGGTGGTGGGGACCAGGGCGGGACCGAGACCGGCCGCGGCGAGCTGAGCGGCGGTGACCGCTTGGCGGGTGCGCATGGCGATCGCCGGGGTCAGTCCGCGGCGCGTGGTCTCGGCATCGAGCCACTGGGCGAGGCCGTTGGCGGGGTCGTAGTGGACGAGCGGTTCGTCGCAGAGCTGTGCGAGGGTCACCCGTTTGCGTTCGGCGAGCGGGTGACCGGTGGGAAGTACGGCGACGATCTCTTCGGTTCCGATGATCTCGGCAGGTCCGGCCCAGCGCGTCGGGCGCGGGCCGATCGCGACATCCGCGGCGCCGGATTCCACCAGCCGCGCCAGTTCGTCGGCGCTGGTCGCCTCGGTGAGCTGGAGGCGGACCAGGGGGTTTCGGCGCAGCCAGGTGCGCAGGACCGGCGCGAGCAACCCCGCCGTCATGCTTTCCGCGCAGGCCACCCGTAATTGCCCGCCCGCGCCCCGGGCGGTCGCCTTCCCGGTGCCCACCACCCGGTCCGCCGCCGCCAGCGCGGCCCGCGCATCGGCTTCGACGGCGCGGCCGACCGGTGTGGCTCGCACCCCACGCGGCAGCCGTTCCACCACGGGCGCACCGATCTCCTTCTCCAGCGCCGCCAGTTGATGCGACAGCGCGGGCTGCGACATGTGCAGCGCCGCCGCCGCTTCCGTGATCGATCCGGCATCCAGCACCGCGACCAGGCATTCGAGCGCACGCAGGGTAGGCATTCGGTGATTCTATGGCTTTCATCGAAAACATTCGCATCACGACGGGATGAGACGGCGGGCCGCGAACGCTGACGATGTCATGACAACTTTGCAGAACCAGAAGATTCTCATCATCGGCGCGCACTCCGGCATCGCCCAGCAGCTGGCCCACGATGCGAAAGCGGCAGGCGCAGAGGTTATTTCGGTCGGCCGCCCGGAAGTGGATCTGACCGATGAGGATTCGATTCGCGCCCTGGCCGCCCGCGTCGGCGAGCTCGATCACCTGGTCTCCCTCGCCGCTGACCACGCCAACGGCCCCGTCACCGAACTCGACCGCGACGCCGTGCACCGCGCCTTCGACGCCAAGGTGATCGGCCCGATCCTGCTGGCCAAGCACTTCGCCCCGCGCTTCCGCCCGGGCGGGTCGATCCTGCTGTTCTCCGGCGTCGCCGCCTGGCGGCCCGCTCCGGGCCGCTCGGTCATGGCCGCCACCAATGCCGCCGCCGCGACCCTGGCCGAGGCCCTGGCGGTCGAACTCGCGCCGCTGCGGGTGAATGCCCTCTCCCCCGGCATCATCGACTCCGGCGCATGGGACGGCCCGGGCAAGGCCGCGTTCTTCGAAGCCGTGGCGGCCCGCAATCCGGCCCGTCGCGTCGGCACCACCGCCGATATCTCCGCGGCCGCCCTGCTGGCTCTGACCAATCCGTTCCTCACCGGCACCACCCTGCACGTGGACGGTGGCGGCCGGCTGGCCTGATACTTCAGGCGGCTCAGGCGAGGATGAACATCAGCATCTGCGAGATCCCACCCCCGTCACGCCACCACGAGTACCCGAACCACACGCCCGGCGTGACTTCGCGTATCTCGTCGTAGACCTGTGGGAACGGCGACGGCGCGTAGTTGAGCGCCCACACCGGCCCGCCGTCCAGAATGGCCGCTCCGGAGTAGACGTCGGCCGGTATCGCCTCGATGCCGGCCGGTGTCAGCCGGTTGAGCAGATACCCGCCGTCCGGTCCGGTGAAGAAGGTCTTGCCGATCCACAGTGCCGGTGCGATCGGCTTGACGTCACCCCGCGCCACCCAGCCGTCCTTGATGCCCATCGGCACCGCGCCGCGCGGGGCGTCTCGGAAGATATTGTCCTGCTGGGCATTCGAGCAACGGAAGCGGAGCGCGTCGATGGTCGCGGCGCGATTGCCGGTATAGAGCGCGCACCCGCCGCCATAGTCCGCATCGGCGTGCGCGGCGGGCATGGCGACCGGTAGGGATATGAGGATTGCGCCGAGCGCGAGCGGGAGCACACACCTGGCGAGCGTGTTCCGGAGAAACTCAGAAAACATGTGCATCTGGGGCCTCCATCGGATGTCCCCGACCCATCGCGATAGTAGATCGCGCGCGATGCATCGAACCGGCCCGAAACCGAATCGAGACCGGATAGGCAACTTCATGGCACACCACACGGCGGCGGGCCCGGCGATAGTTGACAGATGACCCCGAGGCGGCCCCGATCACCGTATGTGCGGTGGCTGTGGCTGGCGGCCGCCGCGATCGTCGCGCTACTCGCGGCGAAGGCGGCCGCGACGGAGAACAACCCGACCGGGCCGATTCCATTGATGATCAAACCGCCGGCAACCATCGCCCCGGCCGCACCGGCGGCCACCGAATTGGCCCAGCGGATGCGGGAGGCGATCCGGACCGCCTGCCCCGGCGCGGCGGTCGGCATCGATGTGGTCGACCTGGCCGGCGGCACCGTGATCGCGTCCCTCGATGCGAGCGCCCAGTTCTACACGGCCTCGGTGGTGAAGCTGCTGATCGCCCTGGATGCACTGAAAAGCGCCGACTGGCAGCCGGATTCGGCCGCCGCCGACCTGCTCACCGCCATGCTCTCGACCAGTGACGACGATATCGCCGACGCGCTCTGGGACGAGGGCGGCCGCGGCGAGATCATCGAACGGATGACCGGCCTCATCGGATTACCCGGCACCATACCGCCCGACGACCTCGATCAATGGGGCGAAACTCGTACCACCCCAAGGGATGTCGTCACCGTACTCACCTATCTCAGCACCCGTGCCCCGGCCGCGGCGCGCGATCTCATCCTCACCGCGATGCGCGACACCGAACAGGTGTCCGCCGACGGCACCGACCAGTTCTTCGGCATCCCCGACGCCCTGCCCGGCCATCGGTGGGCGGTCAAGCAGGGCTGGATGTATCTCGACGACTCCCTCACCCTGGCCACCACCGGTCTGGTGGCCCCCGCCGCCGGTCAACCGCTGCGCTACGCCGTCGTCATCCTCACCACCCAGCCGGTCGAAACCCCTTGGGCCGACGCCGAATCCGCGCTCACCGCCGCGGTGACGCTGATCCAGCCGGCCCTGATCTGAGCCGCCTCAGTCCAGCCAGCGCCGCACCCAGCCCCGAGCGATGCGCCGCCCGCGCTCGGGCGATACCCGATCGGGTTCGGTGAGCACCGCGATCGAGAGCCCGTCCAGCAGCCCCAGCAGTTCGGTTGCGGCATCGGCGGATTCGGCGGCGCGCACCGGATTGGCCGCTGCCAGCAGACGAGCCAGCAGCTCCGCGGTATCGGCCCACTGCTCACGATGCAGCGCGGCGATACCGGGATCGTGAGCGGCCCGCGCGACCAGCGCCAGCCACATGCGCGACAGCCGGTGCTCGGGCGTCGGGGTGAGCAGCAGTTCGGTCACCCCGAGCAGTTGTTCACCCGGTTCGAGCTCGCCGATCCCGGATTGCCGGAACCGTTCGACGGCCTGATCCCGCACGTGATACCAAGCCGCCGTGAGCAGATCGGTCTTGGTCGAGAAGTAGTACTGCACGGTCCCGATGGAGACGCCCGCGCGCTGCGCCAGATCGCGGATGCTGACCCCCTCGATGCCGCCCTCGGCAATGGCGTCCGCCAGCCGGTCCAGCAGTTGATTGCGCCGATCCGTGCTGTCGGTGCGGCTATCGACCATTTCGGCCCCTCTGCGTGCGGCGGGAAGCATTCTGAACACGATCACCCTAATACATTCGTATTATATAGCAGAATAACTGCACCTTAACAAGTCATACACTCGTATGGTACCGTCATTTCAAGAGAGCGGACCCGAACCGAACGGAACTCCCATGAACGCCGATCTCGCCACCACCTCCGCCGCCGACGGATTCCGGAGACCAGCCGCATGGGAGCCCCACCACGCCTGCTATCTCCCCTGCCCGCGAACTGCTGCCGGGCGGCGGCAATATCCACTGTGCGACCCGACAGGTCCCCGACCCGATCCGAGCCGATCATGACGCTTCCCGTGCCCCGCAAAGGTCTCCGAATCCTCTGGCTCGCATTGGATATCGGCGTCTCCCCCGCCGCCTTCTACCTCACCCAGGCCGCCGGGTTCGGCGTGGTGCGGGCCCTGATCACCGCCGCGACGGTGGCGACCCTGTGGCTGGCCGTGGGGACCGTCCGGACCCGTCAGCTCGATGCGGTCGCGCTCACCATGATCGTCACCTATGCGCTGATGCTGGCCATGGCCCTGGCCACCCGCGACCCGCGCCTGGTGCTGCTGCGCGATCCGGCGATCAGCGCCATCACCGGCCTGATCTTCCTGGCCAGTGCCCGCACGGCGGTCCCGGTCACGGCGTACCTCGCGCAACGCCTGCACGGCGTGGAAACCTTGTCCCTCAGCGAGATTCGCGGGCATCGGCGGCGGACCGGGCTCTGGGGCGCGGTGCTCACCGGCGAATCGGCCCTGCGCGCGGCGCTGGTGTTCCTGCTCCCGATCCCGGTCGCGGCCGGGGTATCGCCACTGCTGGAACTGATCGTGCTGGCGATTCTGGGCGGCTGGACCTACCGCCAGCACCGGCGCGATCGGAAACGGATCGCGGAAGCCGGTGAACTCGTACCGGCTCGGTGAGAATCAGCCGATGACCGTCGAACCGCTCTTCGCCCGTGCTCGGATGGCCGCCGGTGCGCTCTTCACCCGCGAGCGCGAGGTGTTCCTGGTGCACAAGACCTACGGCAACGGCTGGGATATTCCGGGCGGGTATGTGGAGCCCGGTGAATCCCCCTCCCGCGCCTGCCATCGCGAGGTGCTCGAGGAGCTCGGCCTGGATCACGCACCGCGCCGCCTGCTGGTGCAGGACTGGGCGCCCACCGACACCGAACGCGACCGGATCCTGTTCGTCTTCGACTGCGGCGCAATCGAAGACGAACAGGCGATCGTCCTGCAAGCCGCCGAATTGGACGACTGGGCGTGGACGTCGATCGACGAGATCGAGGATTACGTGATTCCACGCCTGGCGCGCCGGTTACGGCAGGCGTTCGCAGCGGCCGAGCGCGGCACGACCGGCTACCTCGAACACGGTGTGCCGCTCAACGATGCGTGAGCGGCGGTTCCCGATCCGCCCACGGCACCGCCGTTTCGAGCTCGGCGGCCAATTGCAGCAGCAGATATTCGCTCCCGGGCGGGCCCACGAACTGGGTGCCGAGCGGCAGGCCCGCGGCCGTCCAATGGGTGGGGACGCTCATGGCGGGGCGGCCGGTGATATTGGCCAGCTGGGTGAAGGGTATCGCCGAGAGGTTCGAGGTCACCAGCTCGCGATAGAAGTCGGTGCGCGGGAGCATATTTCCGGCCCCCAGCTTGAGCAGCGGCGGCAGGGCGCGTTCCAGCGCCGGCGGCGTGCGGTTCTGGCCGATACGTAGCGGCGGTTCGGCCAGGGTCGGGGTCAGTAACAGGTCGTACTGCTCGTGGAACTCCGCCAGCGCCCGGGTGTAGATGTTCCACCGCGCCTGCGCCCCGACCAGCTGCGGTGCGGACACCGACCGCCCCACCGCCGCGAGAACCTGGGTGTCGATATCGAATTCGCCGGGCCGCGCGCCGGTGCGACGGCAGGCTTCGGCGAGTTCGGCGGCGGCGACGGCGGTCCACACGGTCATGAAGTCCATCGCCATCTGCTTGCCGTCGATCGCGGGCGCCCCGGATTCGACGCGATGCCCCAGGGATTCGAGCAGCTCGGCCGCATCCTCCACGGCGCGAACGGCTTCCGCGTGCACCGGTGTGCCCAAGGGTGATTCGTGGCTGAACCCGATGCGCAGCCGGCGGGGCGCATCGGTGACGGCATCGAAGTAGGGGCGGTCGGGGCGCTCGATGTGGAACGGCGCGGCGGCATCCGGTACCGCGAGAACATCGAGCATGCGGGCGGTATCGCGCACCGAGCGCGAGAGTACGCCCTCCGAGGCCGCGCCGAAGAGCGGATCGCCCAGCTCCGGGCCGCTGGACACCAGGCCGCGGCCGGGCTTGAGCCCGAACAATCCGGTGTGCGCGGCGGGAATTCGAATCGAGCCGCCGCCGTCACTGGCTCCGGCCACCGGCACGATCCCGGCCGCCACCGCCGCCGCCGAACCACCGGACGAACCACCCGGCGTGCGCCCCAGATCCCACGGATTGCGGGTGGCCCCGAAGGTCCGGGTCTCGGTGATGCCCTTGCTGCCGAACTCCGGCGTCGCGGTCTTCCCGAACACGACCAGTCCCGCGTCCAGCCACCGCCGCACCGCGATACTGTGCCTTTCGGCCGGAATCCGGCGCAGCGGACCGGTTCCCGCCGAGGTCGGATACCCGGCGAAGTCCTGCATCAGGTCCTTGATCAGGAACGGCACCCCCGCGAACGGCCCGGACCGATCCGGCCGATCGGCGAGTTCCTTGCCCACCCGGTCCATGAGCAGGCTCACCGCATTGATGGCGGGACCGACCTGCGCGTGCCGGTCCAGCGCCACTTGCAGTAGTTCGGTGGGGTGCACCTCGCCGCGGGCGACCAGTTCGGCCAATCCGACGGCATCGTGGGCGCGGTATTCGTCGTACCTCATCGTCGTCTCCTCACGCGCGGGTTCCCGTTCGGCCCGGTTCCATCAGGCTGGCACCAGCGTGCCGGTGACGAATGCCGAATCTCGAAACCCAAATCGGTAGCCGGAGTCGGCGATTCGATCGCAGCGTCGCGAATCTCCGGGTCTCCGCTGGAAAGTCGGGCACCGGCGCGGCACGCGCTATTCGTAGCGCGGGCCGACCAGTGCGATGGCGGTCTCCACCGCGACGGGGATGATCTCGTCCACGTCGCGTCCCGCCTCCACGGTGGAGGCGATGAGTTCGCGGAAGCCGCCGTACAGAATGGTCGCCATCTGGCGGGTGGGCGGGTGCAGGCCGGCGGAATGGAAAGCCGGTGTGGCGGTCAGGTTCTGGATCAGGTCGATGAACGCGTCGGCGGCATCGTGATGCAGTTGGCTGGCCCGCTCACCGAGCGCCGGGGTGTCGCGAATCCAGGCCAGAGTGATCGAGGTGTCCTGTTTGGACGCCGCGATCCATGCCTGCACCGCCTGCTGCACCTGAACCCGCCAGGACGCCGAGGCATCCACCGCCGCGTAGATCTCCCGCACCGTGTCGTTGTTGCGTTCGCTCAGCAGCGCGATGAAGCACGCCTGCTTGTCGGCGAAGTGCTCGTAGAAGGTGCGTCGCGAGGTGCGGGCGGCCCGCACCACATCGGCGACCGTGGCGTCCTTGTAGCCGCGTTCGCGCACCGCCTCGGCCATGCCCTCCAACAGCCGCCGCCGGAACGCGGATTCGGCGACGGCGCTGCTGGTCGGCTCGGCTCGGGTCACGACGACCAGGGTAGTTTCTCCCTTTCCGCCGCGACTGTCCGGTGTGCGAAGCGAATCGTGCCGTCCTCGATCCGCCCGTGCCGCAGGGTGAGCACGTCCTGCGCGTAGTTCATGCCCAGTCGCCACGGGGCCCGCGATCCGGCCTTGGGGAAGCGGTCGATGGCGCGCAACACGTATCCGGCCTGGAAGTCCATCAGCGGGGACGGGGTCACGCCGGGGTCGGGCCACGGCGTGAAGTAGCTGTAGCCGTTGCGGTCCAGGTGCCGCAGCATGCGGCAGACGAATTCGGCGACCAGGTCGGCCTTCAACGTCCAGGAGGCATTGGTGTAGCCGATGGTGAAGGCGAAATTCGGGACGCCGCTGAGCATCATGCCCTTGTAGGCCATGGTGTCCGGCAACTCGATGGTCCGGCCGTCCACCTCGAGGGTCATCCCGCCGAAGGCCAGCATGTCCAGCCCGGTGGCCGTCACGATGATGTCGGCCTCGAGCTCCGCACCCGATTCCAGGCGCAGTCCGGTCGGGGTGAACCGGTCGATGCGATCGGTGACCACCCCGGCCTTGCCCGCGCGGATGGCCTTGAACAGATCCGCGTCCGGCACCAGGCACAGTCGCTGATCCCACGGGTCGTAGACGGGGTTGAAATGGGTGTCCACGTCGTACCCGTCCGGTAGCTGCTTCACCGTCTGATCGCGAATGAACTTGCGCATCATGGCCGGTCGGCGCTGGCTCAGCTGATAGATGAGCGTGCTGACCGCGACGTTCTTCCACCGGGTGATGGCGTAGGCGCGGCGCGGGCCGAGCAGTTCGCGCAGCCGGGTGGCGACGGCGTCGACGCTGGGCAGCGACATGATGTAGGTCGGCGAGCGCTGCAACATGGTGACCTGTGCGGCCTGCTCGGCCATGGCCGGGACCAAGGTGACGGCGGTGGCTCCGCTGCCGATCACCACGACCCGTTTACCGGCGTAGTCCAGGTCCTCCGGCCACTGCTGCGGGTGCACGACTTGCCCACGGAAATCATTGATTCCGTCGAATTCGGGGGTGAATCCGCGGTCGTACCGGTAGTAGCCGCTGCACACGTACAGGAACGAGCAGGTGATCTCCGAAGCGGTGCCGCCGTGGTCGAACCGCACCGTCCAGCGCGCGTCCTGGCTCGACCAGGAAGCCCGGGTCACCTTGTGCCCGAATCTGATTCGCTTGTCGATGCCCCCGTCGGCGGCGGTCTCGCGAATGTAATCCAGGATCGCGGGCCCGTTCGCGATGGCCTCCGCCGCCACCCACGGCCGGAATCGATAGCCGAGGGTGTGCATGTCGGAGTCCGAGCGCACACCCGGGTACCGGAACAGATCCCAAGTGCCGCCGCTGGTTTCGCGCGCCTCCAGGATGACGTAGGTGCGCCGCGGGAACGCCTGCTGAAGGTGATGCGCCGCCCCGATGCCCGAGAGCCCGGCGCCGACGATCACCACGTCCAGATGTTCGGTCACTTCGAGGTTCCCTTCGCCGCCCGGCCGCGCGCTCGCTCCATGACGAAGGCGAGCACGTCGAAATAGTGGGTGGGGCTCACCCGGGTGAGAATGTCGAACAGGTAGGCGTCGGGGCCGACCAGAATCCTCGCTTTGCCCTTTTCGACTCCGCGGCAGATGATTTCGGCCGCCTTGTCCGGCGAGGTCATGGTGATGGCCTCGAATTCGTCGGCCAGCTGATCCTTGGTGCGGCCCCGGCCCTCCGGATCCTTCCGGATGCGGGCATTGCGCGCGATATTGGTGGTGATGCCGCCGGGGTGCACGGTCACCGCCGACACCCCGGTTCCCCGCAGCTCCTGCCGCAGTGCCTCGGTGAACCCGCGCACCGCGAATTTCGCCGCGCAGTAGGCACTTTGGTACGGCATCCCCGCCAGACCGTACACGCTGGAGGTGTTGACGATCGCGCCGCTGCCCTGCTCCACCAGGATCGGCAGGAAGGCCCGGGTGCCGTTCACCACGCCGTCGAAGTTGATCTGCCGCAGCCATTCGTCGTCGGCGGGCACGCTGTCGATCACCGAGGAGGCCACCGCGACCCCGGCATTGTTGAATACCGCCGCCAGCGGCGCGGTCAGCCATTCGCGCACCTCGTCGGCGAAGGCGACCTGTTCGGCGGCGTCGCGCACATCGAGCACGCGGGTCAGCACCGGGCCGGTGAGCGAGGCGGCGGTCTGCTTCAGACCGTCGGCATCGATATCGGCGATAGCCACCGGCGATCCGCGCCCCGAGAGCAATCGGGCGAGGCCGCGCCCGATGCCGGAGGCCGCGCCGGTGATCATGACCGGGTGGCCGGAGAGGGGCCTAGAGGTTCGGGGCATCGGTGCTCCTGGATTCGGCGGTGCGGATGTGGGTGTCGACGAGGTCCGCGAGCGTCGGCCACAGCGCGGCCGGCAGATCGTGGCCCATACCGGCCAGGGTGTGCAGCCGCGCACCCGGAACAGCCTGGGCGGTAACGCTTCCGCCGGTCGGGTTGACCATTCGATCCCGATCGCCGTGTAAGACCAGCGTAGGCGCGGTGATGGTGCGGAGTTCCCGGGTTCGATCGCCGGATTTCAGGATTCCGGCGAGCTGGCGGCCCACGCCGGCGGCGGGGCGCGGGTCGCGATCCCAGGTCCGGCCCGCGACCGCGGCGACCAGTGCTTCGTCGAACGGGTAACCGGCGGAACCGATATGGCGGTACATGCGCACCGCGGCCGCGATGTGCTCGTCCCGGGTGCGGGCGGGTGCGGCGAACATGCGCATCCAGGTGGAGAGCGCGGGCCGCCCCACCCTGGCCGCGCCGGAGGTGGAGAAGATCGAGGTCAGCGAGCGCACCCGGTGCGGTGCGCGGGCGGCCACGGTCTGCGCGATCATGCCGCCCATGGACATGCCGACCAGATGCGCCGATTCCCAGCCCAGCGCGTCCAGCAGTCCGGTGGTGTCGGCGGCCATCGAACCGAGGTCGTATTGCTCCGGGTGCCAGCGTTTCCGGAGCAGATCCACCGGGCCCGGCGGCCGGAACGTGGCATGGGTGGATGCGCCCACATCGCGATTGTCGAAGCGGACGACCTGGTAGCCGCGGGCGGTGAGCAGCCGCACCAGGCCGTCGTGCCATTCGTGGCGTTGCTGCCCGAGTCCGGCGATGAGCAGTAGCGGGGTGCCGTCGTCGTCGCCCAGTTGCTCATAGGCCAGGGTGATGCCGCCGCCGACCTCGGCATGGCGATCGGCGGTCATGCGTTCACCTGTTCGGCGCGAGTTCCGGTGTCTGTCAAAGGTTTCGGTGTGCGCCGGTAGACCACCGCGCGGCCCTTCTTCGCGGGAACCAGTGCGACGCCGCGGAAATGGGTGCGCTCGTCCGGTGCGTCGGTGGGCTCCAGCGTGAAATCCCGCAGTAGCGTGCGCAATACGATATTCATCTCCATGGTCGCGAAGGCCGCGCCGATGCACCGTCGCGCGCCGCCGCCGAACGGGATCCAGCTGAACGTGCCGGGCCGTACGCCCACGAATCGATCCGGATCGAAGGTGCGGGCGTTCGGGAACAGTTCTTCGTTGTCGTGCATGAGCCGGATGCTGACCATCACGTGCTGTCCGCGCGGGATGCTCCAGCGACCCAATTGCATGGTCTCCGCGCGCACCTTGCGCGCCGTGGCGTCGATGACCGGCCGCACCCGCTGCACCTCCAGCAGGGTGGCCTCGCGCAGCGCCGAACCGCCCGAATCGACTTCCGCGACAAGGCGTTCCAGGATCTGCGGATGCCGCCGCAGGCGTTCGACGGTCCAAGCCAGGGAGGTGGCCGTCGTCTCGTGCCCGGCCGTGAGAAGTGTCAGCAGCTCGTCGGCGATCTCCTGATGGGTCATGGCGGAGCCGTCGTCGTAGCGCGCCTGCAAAAGCATGGCCAGCACATCGTGGCGCTCGCTCAGCGCGGGATCCTGCGCTCCCCGCCCGATCAACCCCGCCACGATCTCGTCGTACTGCCGCCGATACTCCGCGAACCGCCCCCAAGGCCCGTACCGCCCCAGGAACTTTCGCGGCACCGGAACGGCCGCCAGCGCCGACCCGACCAGCACCAGCTTCGGCAGCAGCTCCCGCAATCGCTCGAATTCCGCCCCCTCGGCCCCGAACACGGCCCGCAGAATCACATTCAGGGTGATCCGCATCATCGAGTCCATCGTCGAGAACTCGCGCCCCGACGGCCAGGAAGCCATCTCCTTGACGGCCTCCTCCTCGATCAATTCCTCGTACACCGCCAGCCGCCGCCCATGAAACGGCGGCGCCAGCAGCTTGCGCTCCTTCTTGTGCTCATCCCCCCGCAACGCGAAAAGCGAACCGGGCCCGAGGAATTGCCCCAAATTGGCATCGATATTGTCCGCGACATCACTCCCCGCCGTGAACAACGTCCGCACCTCGGACGGCTCCGAAATCACCACCGTCGGCCCGAACCGAGGCATCCGGATCATGAACGCCGACCCGTACTTCCGATGCATCCGCCGCCAAGCCCGCGTCCGCCCCGTCAAGATCTCCACGGCCTGAACGAATCCGGGCGTCGAAGGCCCCTCCGGCAATTTCACTGTGGTCATCAGCCACTCCCAGCCTGGTACCCCTATGTACCGCCCTCACGGTACGCTCGTGTACCAACTGTGGCAAGGGTCACTCCCCACCGACCCGCCCGAACCACTACCCGACGACCAGCGTCCCGGTCATCCCCGAGTGATACCGGCAATAGATGGAGTAGCTCCCCGCGTTCGCCGGCACGGTGAACGTCTTCGACTCGCCCCCTTCGACCTCCACATCGAACAGCCCGGCCTGCGTAGAGGTAACACTGTGCTCCACCTTGTCCTTGTTGACCAAAGTCACCGTCGCACCAGGCGCAACCGTCACCGGCACCTGAAATTTGTTGCCGCTCATAACGATTTGCCCAGCCCCGGCCCGCGCGGCAGTCGTGCCGCCACCGTCCCCACTATCCGAACCACCACACGCGACAGTCGCGACCAGCAACAACAACGCCAGCAACCAGCCGACTGCGGAACGGCGAACCCGGACCCCGGATGTGATGCGCATCGTTTCCTCCTACGAGAACCCCCACCACATCCACGTACAACCCTCCGCCACAGTTCAATCCCCAGCCGATGCATCAGGTCGCCGCTGACGAACACCGCCCTCGCCGCTACACCATCGTGTCGGTGGTCGGGAGACCGAACGCGTGCGTGCCGTACATGACGTAGGCGCGTTCGGCATCGTTGGCGGCGTGCACGCGGCCGGCGTGCGCGTCCCGCCAGAAGCGCTGCAACGGAGTGCCATTGGTCAGCGCGGTGGCGCCGGCGGCCTCGAAGAGCCGGTCGACCGAGGCGATGGCGCGGCCGGTCGCGCGCACCTGGTCGCGGCGCGCGGCGGCCCGCACCTCGAACGGAACGTCCTTGCCCGCGACGAGGTAGGCGTATTCGTCGGCCACGTTGCCCGACAGTTGACGCCAGGCGGCGTCGATATCGCTGGCGGCCTCGGCGATGCGGACCTTGCCGAACGGATCGTCCTTGGCGTTCTCACCGGCGTAGGCGGCGCGTACACGCTTGCCCTGGTGTTCGATGTGCGCCTCGAGTGCGCCGTAGGCCATGCCCACGATCGGGGTCGAGATGGTGGTGGGATGGATGGTGCCCCACGGCATCTTGTAGACCGGATCGGTGTTGCGGTGCAGGCCGGGGGCTTTCATTTCGTTCATGGCCCGGAAGCTCAGGAACCGGTGTGCGGGCACGAAGACGTTCTCGATCACGATGGTGTTGGAGCCGGTGCCGCGCAGCCCGACCACGTTCCACACGTCATCGATGCGATAGTCGGTGCGGGGGACGAGGAACGAGCCGAAGTCGACGGGCTTGCCGTTCCTGATCACCGGGCCGCCCACCACCACCCAGTCGGCGTGGTCACAGCCGGAGGACCAGGCCCAGGTGCCGTTCACCAGATAACCGCCACCGGTCACCGTGCCCGCACCCATCGGCGCGTAGGACGAGGCGATTCGGACGTCGGGGTCGGTACCCCAGACATCTTCCTGCGCATGCTGATCGAACAACGCCAGATGCCAGTTGTGGATACCGAGGATGCCCGCGACCCAGCCGGTGGAGCCGCAGGCGCTCGCGAGCTTGCGGACCGTGTCGTAGAAGATCACCGGATCGGCTGCGTGGCCGCCCCACTGACGCGGCTGCATCAGCCTGAAGAATCCCGCCTGCTGTAGATCCTTGATCGACTCGTCGGGGATGCGGCGAAGGTCTTCGGTGGCTCGGGCTCGGTCACGCAGCGCGGGCAGCAGCGCCGCCACGCGGTCGAGGGTTTCACGGGTCATCTCGCCGGTTGCTCCTGACTGGTCGGTGACCGCCGGCTCCGGCAATCACAAGACTAGAACGTGTTGCAGCAACTATCGCCGCTCCTGGCTGGATCAACACCGGACGAAAATAACCAAGTATGAGGACTTTGGACCATTGCGCCGGGCGGGCCTCATACCCGAATCTGACACAGTTCTGCAACGTGTTCTAGCAACTAATCGGGAGGGAATGATGGTGACGACTCCTGCGGCGCGTACCCGGCAGGTCCGCGAGATCGACGTGGGCGCCGCGCCCACCCGCTACGCCCGGGGTTGGCACTGCCTGGGCCTGGCTTCGACCTTCCGGGACGGAAAACCGCACTCCGTCCAGGCTTTCGGCACCAAGCTCGTCGTCTGGGCCGACAGCACCGGAGCATTGCGAGTGCTCGACGCCTACTGCCGCCATCTCGGCGGCGACCTGTCCATGGGCGCGGTCAAGGACGGCGCCGTCGCCTGCCCGTTCCACGACTGGCGCTGGGGCGGCGACGGCAAATGCACGGACATCCCCTACGCCCGCCGGGTGCCCCCGCTCGCACGCACGCGAGCGTGGAAAACCTTGGAGCGCAACGGGCAATTGTTCGTGTGGCACGACCACGAAGGCAACCCGCCCCCACCCGAGGTGACCATCCCCTCCATCGAGGGACCGTACTCCGACCGCGACGGCAACCCCACCGACGCGCACCACCCCGACTGGACGCCGTGGACCTGGAACTCGATCCTCATCGAAGGCTCCAACTGCCGCGAGATCATCGACAATATCGTGGACATGGCACACTTCTTCTACATCCACTACGCCTTCCCGACCTTTTTCAAGAATGTCTTCGAAGGCCATATCGCGACCCAGTACCTGAAAACCAAGGGCCGCCCCGATATCGGCGCCGCCGCGAAATACGGTGACACGCTGCTGGAGTCGGAAGCCTCCTATTTCGGCCCGTCCTACATGATCAACCCGCTGCGCCACAATTACGGCGGGTTCGAGGTCGACAGCGTGCTGATCAACTGCCACTATCCGGTGACCCAGGATTCCTTCGTGCTGCAATACGGGATCACCCTGGAGAAGCCCACGGGCCTGTCGGACGCGGCGGCGAATCGGCTGGCCGCCAAGATGGTCGAGGGCATCGGCGTCGGGTTCCTACAGGACGTGGAGATCTGGAAACACAAGTCCAAAATCGAGAACCCGCTGCTGTGCGACGAGGACGGACCCGTCTATCAACTGCGCCGCTGGTACGAGCAGTTCTATGTGAACGTCGCCGATATCGATCCGAAATCGCGGCAGCGCTTCGAATTCGAGGTCGACACATCCAAGGCCAACGAAGCGTGGGAAGCCGAAGTAGCCGAGAATCTCCGCGGCAAGCGGGCGGCCGAGGCGGCGCGGCCGGCGAGTGTGAGCTGACGCCCGTCGAAGCTGGTCCCCGCTTCCCGGGGACCAAGGTCATCTATCTCCAGCCGGAAGTCACGACCGGTCTGCCAGGCATTCTCAGCCTCGATATCGCTCAGTAGCGTGCGCCTGGTTCGAGCTGGTCGACCGGGTGCTCGCGAGGCGGAGAACCGCCCGCGAGCCCCAGGCAAGGAGGATGTTGGTGACCGCAGTATCACCGAAACCCGAACTACCGCTACAGGCCGAGCGCCCGTATCCCGCGCGGCAGGCACCCAAGGGAGCACTGGTTCACAAGCTGGTCACCACCACCGACCCGAAGGTGCTGGGCCAGATGTACCTGGTGACTTCGATGTCGTTCTTCCTGATCGCGGGCTTGATGGCGTTGCTGATGCGCGGCGAGCTGGCGCATCCGGGCATGCAGTTCCTCTCGCCCGAACAGTTCAACCAGCTGTTCACCATGCACGGCACCATCATGCTGCTGTTCTACGCCACCGCGATCATCTTCGGATTCGCGAACATCCTGTTGCCCTTGCAGATCGGCGCACCCGACGTCGCCTTTCCCCGGCTGAACGCCCTGTCGTACTGGCTGTATCTGTTCGGCGCGACCATGGCCACCGCCGGATTCATCACCCCCGGCGGCGCGGCCGATTTCGGGTGGACGGCTTACGTGCCGTTGACCGATATCGTGCACTCCCCCGGCGTCGGCGCGGATCTGTGGATTCTGGGCGTGGGCGTTTCGGGTCTGGGCACCATCCTCGGCGCGGTCAATATGCTCACCACGGTGGTGTGCCTGCGCTGCCCGGGCATGACCATGTTCCGGATGCCGATCTTCACCTGGAACGTCGTCGTCGCCAGTTTCCTTATCCTGCTGGTGTTTCCGCTGCTCACCGCGGCGGCCCTGGCCCTGTTCTACGACCGGCACCTGGGCGGGCACATCTACGATCCGGCCTCCGGCGGGGTGATGCTGTTCCAGCACCTGTTCTGGTTCTTCGGCCACCCCGAGGTCTACGTCATCGCCTTGCCGTTCTTCGGCATCGTCTCCGAGATCTTCCCCGTCTTCGCCCGCAAACCATTGTTCGGCTACACCGGCATGGTCTACGCGACCCTGGGCATCGCCGCGCTGTCCATCGCGGTGTGGGCGCACCACATGTACGCCACCGGAGCCGTACTGCTGCCGTACTTCTCGTTCATGACCTTCCTCATCGCGGTCCCGACGGGCGTGAAGTTCTTCAACTGGATCGGCACGCTGTGGAAGGGCCAGCTCACCTTCGAAACCCCGATGCTGTTCTCGCTCGGATTCCTGGTGACCTTCCTGTTCGGCGGCCTGTCCGGCGTCGTGCTCGCCGCCCCGCCATTGGATTTCCATGTGTCCGACACCTATTTCGTGGTGGCGCACTTCCACTACACCCTGTTCGGCACAGTGGTTTTCGCGACCTTCGCCGGCATCTACTTCTGGTTCCCCAAGATCACCGGACGCATGCTGGACGAACGCCTCGGCAAGTGGCACTTCTGGACCACGTTTCTGGGCTTCCACCTGACCTTCCTGGCCCAGCACTGGCTCGGCAACGCCGGCATGCCGCGCCGCTACGCCGACTACCTGCCCTCGGACGGCTTCACCCTGTTGAACCAGGTCTCGACCGTCGGTTCGTTCGTGCTGGGCGCGTCGATGATTCCCTTCCTGTGGAACGTCTTCAAGTCCTACCGCTACGGCGAAGTCGTCACCGTGGACGACCCCTGGGGCTACGGCAACTCCCTCGAGTGGGCCACCACCTGCCCACCCCCGCGCCACAACTTCTACGAGCTGCCCCGAATCCGCTCCGAGCGCCCCGCTTTCGAACTGCACTACCCGCACATGGTCGAGCGCATGCGCGCCGAAGCCCACGTCGGCTGGGGCGCGAAAGCCCACACCGTAACCGAGAAGACCCCGCTTCCGGAGCCGAAATGACTCGCCCCCAACAGCTCTCGACCTTCCGCATCCTCCAGCTCCCGCCCGGAGCCGTCGCCGCGCTGACCGGCCTGCTCCTCATCGCGGGCATGATTCTGCTGACCCACCTCGCGCGCTGAACCGCACGATGCCCGGCGACGACGATGTTTCCGACTGCATCACCCCCCAACGGTGGTCAGGCTGTGCCGTGCGCGGCGGTGCGGATGGGTTGCGAGCGGTATCGGCTGGCGGGGCCGTCGATGCCCAGGAACTTCCAGACCCGTTGGGCCACCGGGTTCATCAGCCCGAGTTCCTGGGCCAGCGCGCGTACGTCGACGAAGTAGTCGCTGAAGACCTGTTTCGCTTCCTTCGAGCCGAAGAACAGTTCCTTGCGGACCCGGTCGGGGATTTCGAACTCGGCGAAGAACGACCGGGGCGGGATGACGATGGAGCGGCCCAGGATCCACATCACCACCGGCATGGCGATCGAGAGTGCCCATCGGCTCGCCCGGGAACGTTCGGGCACATGGCGTTTGAGGAATTCGTGGGCGAAGGAAATGTGGCGCGCCTCCTCCGCGACATGGATGGCCATGACGCCCCGCATGATCGGATGCACCTCGGCGCCCGACCGCAGGACATCCTTCTGCACGTGGTCGATCGGCTCCTCCCCCGCCAGTACCGCCATGAAGAACAGGCTCGGGAACGACACCGCGACCGGCACCGCGAGGTGACGCAGTTGCCGCACCAGCGGGCTCATGCCCGGGACATCGATGCCGATCCGGTTGACCATCTCCTGGAACATCAAGGTGTGGTTGTGCTCCTCGATCATCTCGTGTGAGCAGTAGCGGAATTCGGGCGAACCGTTCGGCAAACCGAAGACGTACTGCTGCATACCGCTGATCAGAATGGATTCGAATTGCAGACCGACCTTGGCGATATTGGCCTGCCGGTACTTTCCGATCGCGATTCGCCGTTCCTCGGACTGGGCCAGATACCAAGGGTGGCGGCCGAGGGGATCCGCCGCCGCGGGCAGGATCCAACGCCGCGGATCGGCGGCGGCGTCGAAATCCGGGTTCTCCCAATCGATATCGACGAACGGATCGAAATGCTTGTGCACCGACCCTTCCGACAGCACAAGCAGTTTCCGGGCGTATTCGCCGGCGGCGGCGACCACGGGGTCGACTTCGGGAGTTGCGGCGGTGGACATCACCATCACGGCCTCTCTGATTCCAGGTATCCAGGGCGGTGCGCCACATCGTGAGACCTCGAAAGAGTTCACGACGGGCACGGCGTAAGCGTCCGTCTCGACGCGGGGGCTGGAATAGGGCCGTAAGTCACTATACGTAACTGTTGTTCACAGATAACTTCCGAAGGCGAACCGGGACGAGGACGCCCGGTCGAACCCGACGAAACGAGATATCGATGACGCGGCATGTCGACGTACTGATCATCGGCGCGGGCCTGTCCGGAATCGGGATGGCCTGCCATCTCACCCGCGAGCGGACCGGGCGCAGCTACCTCATCCTGGAGCGCCGCACCGCCATCGGCGGCACCTGGGATCTGTTCCGCTATCCCGGCATTCGCTCCGACTCCGACGTGGCCACCTACGGCTACGACTTCCGGCCGTGGACCGGCACCAAGGTGCTCGCCGACGGCTCGCACCTGCGCGAATACATCGAGGACACCGCGACCGAATACGGTGTGACACCGCATATCCGGTTCGGGCGCAAGGTCATCAGCGCGAACTGGTCTGGTGCACAAGGCGTCTGGACGGTCACCGCGATCGACGAACAGACGGGCGAGACCGAGAGCTACACCGCGGACTTCCTCGTCGGCTGCACCGGCTACTACGACTACGACCACGGCTATCGCCCGGAGTTCTCCGGCGAGAACGACTTTCGCGGAACCATCGTGCATCCCCAGCATTGGCCCGAAGACCTGGACTACCGGGGCAAGCGCGTCGTCGTGATCGGCAGCGGCGCGACCGCGATCACGTTGGTCCCCGCGATGAGCCCGGACGCCTCGCACATCACCATGTTGCAGCGATCGCCCACCTATATCGCCTCGCTGCCCGCCGACGACCCGGTCGCGGTCGTGATGAAGCGACTGAAACTACCCGCCGCAGCGGCCCATCGAGCCGCCCGGTGGCGCAATATCGCGCTGCAACGCGCCACCTACCAGCTCTCGCGCAACCATCCCGGGCTGATGCGGGTGCTACTGCTCGCCGCGGTCCGGCGGCAGCTCGGTTCGACCGCCGACAGGCGTGACTTCACCCCCGATTACCAGCCGTGGGATCAGCGGCTGTGTGTCGTGCCGGACGGCGATCTGTTCGAAGCGCTGCGCGGCGGCAAAGCCGAGATCGTCACCGACCGCATCGACCGGTTCACCGAATCGGGTATCCGGCTCGCGTCCGGCCGGGAACTGCCCGCTGATATCGTGATCACCGCGACCGGACTCACCGTGCAGATGCTCGGCGGCGCCACCCTGAGCGTCGACGACGAGCCCGTCGATACTCGCGAAAAGGTGCTCTACAAGGGCACTCTGGTCGACGGCGTACCCAATGCGATGGTAGTGCTCGGCTACACCAACGCGTCGTGGACACTCAAAGCGGACCTGGCCGCCGAGTACTTCTGCCGCCTCCTCAACCACATGAAGGCCCACGGCTACACCCGGGTGACGGCCGTCGCCACGGCCGGCGATCGCTCCGGCCACTCACTGATGGGTGACGTGCTGACCTCCGGCTACATCCGGCGCGGAGATGCGGTGATGCCCCGTCAAGGCACCCGCGCCCCATGGCAGGTCTGCGACAACTACTTCCAGGACCGCACTCTGCTGCGGGAATCCCCTTTGGAAGACGGCATTCTCAGCTTCGACAACACCACGCCCGGGGCGCATTCGTCGAAGGAGCCCACCACCGAGCGGGCCGCCCGGCTCTCTTCGAGATCCTCGGCCCACAGCTCGTGAGCCGTCCCGCCCCGTCCCGCCCCGGACCGGGGCGGTGTCCGCGACCCGGACCGGGCCGCGGACGCCGAGGACTCCCGCCCCGAAAACCGTTCCGATCAGGAGAGTTTCAGGCTGCGCCCGATGATTTCCTTCATGATCTCGGTGGTGCCGCCGTAGATGGTCTGGATGCGGGCGTCCATGTACGCCTTGGCGATCGGGTATTCGCGCATGTAGCCGTAGCCGCCGTGCAGTTGCAGGCAGCGGTTGATGAGGTCGAGCTGTTCTTCGGTGCTCCACCATTTGGCTTTGGCGGCGTCTTCGACGGAAAGCTTTTCGACATTGAGCAATTCGATGCACTTGTCGACGAAGACCCGGACGGCGGTGGTTTTGGTGGCGAGTTCGGCCAGCACGAAGCGGGTGTTCTGAAGGGCGCCGATGGGCTTGCCGAATGCCTTGCGGTCGCGGACGTACTGGCAGGTCAGGTCGAGGCAGCCCTCCATGGCGGCGGCGGCCATGACGGCGATGGAGAGGCGCTCCTGGGGGAGGTTCTGCATCAGGTGGATGAAGCCCTGGCCCTCGGTGCCGAGCAGGTTCTTGCCGGGGACGCGGACGTCGACGAAGTTCAGCTCGGCGGTGTCCTGCGCCTTGAGGCCGATCTTGTCCAGGTTGCGCCCGCGCTCGAAGCCCGCCATGCCGCGCTCCACGACGAGCAGCGAGAAGCCCATCGCACCCTTCTCGGGATCGGTCTGGGCCACCACGATGATGATGTCGGCATTGATGCCGTTGGTGATGAAAGTCTTGGAGCCGTTGAGGATCCAGTCGTCACCATCGCGCACCGCACGGGTCTTGATGCCCTGGAGGTCGGAGCCGGTGCCGGGCTCGGTCATGGCGATGGCGGTGATGATCTCGCCGGAGCAGAAGCCGGGCAGCCAGCGCGCCTTCTGCTCATCGTTCGCCAGGTCCAGCAGGTACGGCGCGATCACGTCGTTGTGCAGGCCGAAACCCAGACCCGAGTAGAAGCCCTTGGTGACCTCTTCGGTGACGATCGCGTTGTAGCGGAAGTCCTTCACCCCGCCGCCGCCGAGCTCCTCCGGCACGGCCATCCCCAGGAACCCCTGCTTGCCGGCCTCGAGCCAGACCGAGCGGTCGACGATGCCCTGCTTCTCCCACTCCTCGTGGTGGGGCGCCACGTGCTGATCGAGAAACTTTCGGAACGACTCCCGGAACAGCTCGTGTTCGGGTTCGAAAAGGGTGCGTTCCACGCCAACCTCCATGAGTGACCACATCGGCACATCGCCTGTGCTCAACACAGTACCCCGAAGTCGAATCGCTGTTAACTTCCAGCCCCGGAAAACTGGCCCGAACTGCGGCACTCTGCGGATATGCCGCCGAACGGACCAGATGAACCCGGGTGAACGTTACCGATAAGTCAGAGCCCCAGCGCGCCCAATACCCGACCGCGCAGGCTGCGGCCGCGATCCTGCTCCCGCTCGCCCAGCAGGAAGTCCAGCTCGCCCTCGAGCTCCTTCTTCACCACGATCTGCAATTCGCTCGCGGCGGCCTCGATATCGTCGGCGTCCTGCCACTCGGAGGTGTCGATCGGCTTGCCGAGGGAGTAGTAGAAGCGTTCGGGCTTGGGCAGCAGCGTCGGGCCGACACCGCGAATCAGCGGCGGGGTCAGGTTCTCGCGCAGGCCCAGACCGGTCACGGCCTTGCGCAGCGGCGTCATGACCGGATGGTCGCCGTCGAAGACGATGTCGAAGATGTCGTCCCCGCCGACCATGGCCATGGGCACGATGGTCGCCCCGGTCTCGATCGCCATGCGCGCGAACCCGGTTCGCCCCTCCCACACCAGCTGATACTTCTGCCCCTTGCCGCGCATGGCCTCCCGCCCGCCGCCGGGGAACACCGCGACCGCTTCGCCCTTGCGCAGCAGGGTCTGGCAGTTGTGCCGGTTGCCGCGCACGATTCCCAAGCGGTGCAAGGCATCTCGCAGCACGGGCACGTCGATGAGCACGTTCTCGGCCAGCCCGCGCACCAGGCGGTCACGCTTGACCAGGATTTCATGGGCCAGCACCGGGGCGTCGGTGCCACCGGCCAAGGTGTGATTGCCGACCATCAGCACCGGACCGTCGGCGGGCAGATTGTCCAGGCCGTAGAAGCGCGGGCTGAACCAGGCGCGCTGCGGCGCGACGAGGAGATCGATGACGCGGCGATCGGTATCGGTCAAGTCGACGTGCAGCGGTGCACCGTCGGTGAGTACATCGTTTTCGGAACTGTTCGTGCCATGACGAGACAAGACAACCCTCCCTGCCAGAATTGCGATAACGACATCGTAACGAGTTTCAGTTCCGGTCACCGGGCGCGGGTCTTGCCCCGGCGGCGCGGCGATGCCCGGCCGCTGGAGCAGGCAACTCACAGCAAGCGGTGCCGGCCGTGACTGGAGAATTCCGCTTCCAAGTCCGCTTTGTCTGTTTCAGTCATGAGCCGGTAGTCCGGGATTCCGCGCCCGGCCCAGATATAGACTGACTCGTCGGTTCGCCATCCTTGTTCGCGCAATTCCCGCTTCAGCACCTTGTTGGAGCCGGTGACCGGCAGGCTCGCCGAAACGCGCAGCAGGCGGGGGACGTCCTTGACACCGAGATCGGCTCGGTCGCACAGGAATTCGGTGAACTTGGCAACGTCGAAAGCGGCCGGATCAGCAATTTCGACAGCCGCCATCACCCGGTCACCCGAGCGCGGATCGGGTACCGCATAGACCGCGGCCGCCACCACTTCCGGGTACCGGCGCAGCACCCGTTCGATCACCAGCGCGGAGATGTTCTCGCCGTCCACCCGAATCCAATCGCCCTGGCGGCCCGCGAAATAGATGAACCCCTCGGTATCGATATAGCCGAGATCCCCCGTCCAGTACCAGCCGTTGCGCAGCCGTTCGGCGTCGGCGGCGTCGTTCTTGTAGTAGCCCTCGAAGATCAGCGCCCCGGCCTTGTCGACCATTTCACCGATGGCCTCGTCCGGATTCAGCACCCGTCCGTGCTCATCCAGCACCGCCCGAGCACAATCGGCGAGGGTGTCGGAATTCACCACGGCGACACCCGGATGCGCGGGACGGCCGAGCGCGGCGGGCGGCGCGTCGGGGGCCAGGGCCACCAAACCCGAGCCCTCGCTGGAGCCGTAGCCCTCGAAGAGCGGCGCGCCGAAACGCCTGCGGAATTCGGCCTGATCCTCCACCGACGCCTCGGTGCCGAAGCCGCGAGTGAGGCGGTTGTCGGAATCCAGTTCGGTCTCCGGGGTGGCGAGCAGATAACCCAGCGCCTTGCCGACATAGGTAAAGAAGGTCGCGCCGAAGTACCGGATGTCCGGAAGGAATTGCGAGGCCGAGAATTTCGGGGTGAGGCAGATCGTCGCGCCATTGGCCAGCGCCGGAGCCCACAGCGCCATGATGGCATTGCCGTGGAACAGCGGCATGCAGCAGTAGTCCACGTCCTCGCGCACATGCCCGAATTTGTCGGTCGCACCGTAGGCGATGAAGGCCAGGCGCTGCTGCGTGCACTTGACCGCCTTGGAGGTGCCGGTGGTGCCGGAGGTGAACAGCAGCAGGAGCAGCGATTCCGGTCCGGCGGTCACCGTCACCGGTTCGGAATGGTCGTCCAGCAGCGCGAGGTAAACCGGATCGTCCACCAGCAGTACACGTTCCGGGTCCAGCGTGAGGTCGAGCGCCCGCAACCGTTCCCGCCCGGGCGCGTCGGTGACGATCAGCTGGCAGTCGGTGTATTCGATATCGGCCGCCAGCTGGGCGTCACCGCGCGTGGGATTGATGCCGACCACGGTGGCCCCGGCCAGCGCCGCACCGCCCAGCCAGAACACGAAATCCGGCACGTTCTCCAGCAGCACCCCGATATGGAACGGCCCGTCCCGCCGCAACTTCCGGGCCAGCGCCGCCCGCGCCGCCGACTCGCGCACCACCTCGTCCCAGGTCCAATCCCGCTCCCGCGTGCGCAGCCCGAGCCGGTCGTCGCCGCGGCGGTCGAGCAACATGGTCGCGATATCCGTGCGCCGGTCGGTCATATCGATTCCGCCTCTCCCCGAAAGGTTCCAGTATGGTCACGCGTGCACGATGTCGATACAGGCGGCGGGCAGCTGATCACGGGACAGCTTGGTGACCTCGACCGGGCGTGGTGATCGCCAGGCGTTCCAGCTCGGACGAGGACAACGCGATCCGCCGGACCGTCAGCACGAGCGTGGCCAGGAAACGATCCAGTGCCTCGTCGATATCCCAGCCCATCAGCGTTTCCACCTGTGCGATGCGGGCGGCCACGGTGCTGTGATGCAGGTGCAGTTCGGTGGCGGTGCGGCGCAGCGAACCGTAGACGCAGAACGCTTCCAGCGTGTCGACCGCGAGCGCACCCGATTCGGTGGCAGCGAATTCGTTGAGCCGCAACACATCCGGAGTCGCTAGCAGGCGCTCTACCGGCAGATCCGCGAGCAGTTCCAGTGAGCCGAGCCGGTCGAAAGCCACCGCGCGGCGGCCGTGCCAGGTCGAGCAGGCGAACCGCAACGCACGGCAGGCTTGATCCCACGAGGTGGGTGCGGCCGGCGCGGGCACGCGCGCGCCGATGCCCATCCACGGGCCGCCGCCGCCCGAACGCGAAGCCGGAAACGCCTCGGCGATAGCGGCATTCACGGTGTCGGAGAAGGCGCGGCCGTCCAGCCAGTCCTGCGTCAGCACCGCGGTGATCTCACCGATCACCGCGACCCGGCACACCGGCACCCGCTCGGCCACCATCCGCACCGCGTCCTGCGCGCACGGCCCGGTGACCGCCAGCACCCGCACCTCTCGCGCCTGATCCAGCCCGAGCAGCCGCATGGCCCGCGCCCGATCCTCGCACCGCTCCTTCTCCGACAGCACGACCTCCAGCAGCGCCGGATCGCCCAATCCCAGGGGACCATCCGCCGCCTGCCGCGCGGCCAGTACCCGCAGACAGTGACGCAACCGATCCAGCAGCACCGCATCCAGGGGATGCTCGCCGCCACAACGTTCCAGCCAGACCCTCGGCTCCCCAACGGTTTCCGGGGCCGTCCGCGATTCAGCGCGGGTACCCGGGTCGCACGACCCGGCCTCGACATCGGCACGCGATCGAGAACCGGTGCGCGACCGCGACTCCCCACCTGAATTGTCGCGCTCGGTATCGGTCAGCCCCGGCTCGATATCGGTAACCCGCACCTTGCGCGGCCCCAACTCCGTCCGCGAAAGCGGTTCGGTACCGGACGCCGCGTGGGCCTGCGCATCCTTACCCGGGATCGGACCGCCGGTGGCGTTCGTATCCCGCTGCGCCGTGGTTCGCGACGGCGAACCGATCCGAGGCGAGCCTGGTGTCCGCCGTACCGGCCGCGGCATGGGCTCGCCACCGGCGTCGTAGCGGATGACGGTGCCGTTGGGCCAGGTCGCGGTGACGGGGCATTCGGCCAGGACCGCCGCGCCGCGAATCACCGTGCCGGGGTCGGCGGCGGATTCGTCGAGGCGGTCGAAGTAGCCGATGAGACGCAGGACCGATGCCGGGTCGGAGCCCAGGGCCGACAGACGCATCGAATCGTGGCTCGGCGCACGCTCACTCACAACAACCTCACTCCGGCGGAACTGTCCGATCAGAGTGCCAAGGAGTGCGGCCGTGCGGGGGTGTTCGGCGGAATCATCCGGCTGGGCGGGATGAAAGTTCCCGGCCGGGGATCCACTGCCTCGAAACCTTGGCGGTGGATCCCCGGCCGGAATGCGGCTCGGGCCGAATCACTGCTCGGTGGCAGCGCTTCCAGCGTGCGCGAATTCGGTGAGCTGGCCTGCCAGCGCATTCGGGACCCGGGCGCGGACGCGGGTGCCGGTCTCCTCGTGCTCCTCGCTCAGGATCTTGCCGTCCGCGTGGATGCGAGCGAGCAGGTCGCCGCGGGTGTAGGGCAGCAGGACGCTGACCTCGACATCCAGGCCGCCGAGCACCGTGTCCAAGCGAGCCTTCAGGTCGTCGAGACCCTGGCCGGTCTGCGCGGAGACGAAGACGGCGTCGGGCAGCCAGCCGCGCAGCTGGGTCAGCTCCATGGGATCGAGGGCGTCGATCTTGTTGACTACCAGCAGTTCCGGCGGGGCCGGGGTCTTGGTTTCGCGCAGCACGTCCGTGATGACCTCGCGGACCGCCTTGATCTGCTGATCCGGGAGCGGGTCGGAACCGTCCACCACATGCAGCAGCAGGTCCGCGCCGGTCACCTCTTCCAAGGTGGAGCGGAACGCCTCGACCAGCTGGGTGGGTAGGTGGCGCACGAAACCGACGGTGTCGGTGAAGACGACCTCGCGGCCGTCTTCCAGGGCGGCCTTGCGGGTGGTCGGATCCAAGGTTGCGAACAGGGCGTCCTGCACCAGGATTCCGGCGCCGGTCAGCGCGTTCATCAGGCTCGACTTGCCGGCGTTGGTGTAGCCGACGATGGCGACCTGCGGAATACCGCTGGAGGTGCGGCGGGCGCGTTTGGTGTCGCGGGCAGTCTTCATCTCGCGAATCTCGCGGCGCAGCTTGGCCATTCGCTCACGAATGCGACGGCGATCGGTTTCGATCTTCGTCTCACCGGGACCACGCAGACCCACGCCGCCATTGCTACCGGCCCGGCCACCGGCCTGCCGGGACATGGACTCACCCCAGCCGCGCAGCCGCGGCATCATGTACTCCATTTGCGCCAGCGAGACCTGCGCCTTGCCCTCACGCGAGGTGGCGTGCTGGGCGAAGATATCCAGGATCAAGGCGGTGCGGTCGATGACCTTCACCTTGACGACCTTCTCCAGCGCGGTCAGCTGCGCGGGCGAGAGTTCACCGTCGGCGATCACCGTGTCCGCGCCCGTCTCCAGGACGATGGCGCGCAGTTCCTCGGTCTTGCCGGAACCGATGTAGGTGGCCTTGTCCGGTTTGTCGCGCCGCTGCACCAGCGAATCGAGCACCTCGGAACCGGCGGTCTCGGCCAGCGCGGTCAGCTCGGCCATACTCGCCTCGGCCTGTGCGGCCGTGCCCTCGGTCCAGACACCGACCAGTACCACTCTTTCGAGTCGCAGCTGCCGGTACTCGACCTCGGTGACGTCCTCCAGCTCGGTGGAGAGACCGGCTTGGCGGCGCAGCGAAGCACGCTCCTCGAGCTGCAACTCACCGACGGTCGGCGCGGCGGACCAGCCGTCCTGCGCGTCGTCTTGCGCGCCGTTCTGTGCTGCGGCTCGCGCGGCGTCCTGCGCATCGTCGTCGTCGAACTCCCCGGCGGGAGTGAACTCGTAGGTTTCTTGTTTACTCATACGCCTCCATGGTCCCACGGACCGCCAAGCGCCCGCATTCGGTTATTTCCCGGCGAAGCGCTCGCCCGCCCGGACGATCACATCATCGAGGACTTCGCGCGAGCGCAGCAGGTCGGCGATGGTGCGATCGATGCGATCGCGTTCGAACCGCAATTCGTCGACCAGTTCGGGTGTGGCGCGCTCGTTCGCGCCGCCGTCGGTATCGCGCATGCACGGCAGGATCTGGAAGATCTTCTTGCTGTTCAGGCCCGCCGCGAAGAGCTCTTGAATGTGGATCACGCGATCCACCGCCATCTCAGGGTAGTCGCGCTGCCCGCCGGGCGTGCGCGCGGCGACCAGCAGGTGCTGCTCCTCGTAGTACCGCAGCGAGCGTTCGCTCACACCGGTGCGTTTGGCCAGCTCACCGATTCGCATGGGGGACTCCGCAACTCAGGACTTGCACCTCACATCGATGTCAGGTTTTACCTTACCGGCATGACGAATTCAGCAGCGGTCTTCAGCACCTACCGGCTCGGTGACCAGGAACTCTCGCATCGGCTCGTGATGGCTCCCATGACCCGTAACCGGGCGGCCGCGGACGGGACTCCCACCGAGTTGATGCGGGAGTACTACACGCAGCGGGCCGGGGCGGGTTTGATCATCGCCGAGGCGACCACGCCCAGCCGGGTCGGGCAGACCTACACCGATATCCCCGGGCTGTACACCGACTCGCAGGTCCAAGGGTGGCGGCGGGTCACCGGATCGGTGCGGGAAGCCGGCGGGCGGATGTTCGTGCAGCTTCAACACGGCGGGCGGGTCGGGCATCCGGCGAACAGCGGTCTGACTCCGGTCGCACCCTCACCCATTCCGCTGCCCGAAGGCATTCACACTCCGGCCGGGCATCAGGATTCCGTGGTGCCGAAAGAAATGGACGCGGCCGAAATCGAGGCCACCGTCGCCGATTTCGCTGTCGCCGCCCGCAATGCCATCGCGGCCGGATTCGAGGGTGTCGAAATCCACAGCGCCAATGGGTATCTGCTGCACCAGTTCCTGTCCGACAACACCAATCGGCGCAGTGATGAATACGGCGGCAGCATCGCCAATCGCATCCGGTTCACCCTCGCGGTGGTGGATGCGGTGGTCGCCGCGATCGGGGCGGAGCGGGTCGGCATCCGCCTGTCCCCCGGAGTCACCGCCAACGGCATCGCCGAGGGCGACACCGAAGCGCTGTACCCGGTCCTGGTCGCCGCCCTGGCCGAACGGGATCTCGCCTATCTGCACCTGGTCTTCGCCGACCCGGAAAGCGCACTGTTCCACCGGCTCCGGGCGCTGTGGACCGGCACGCTCATCGCCAATCCGAACCTCGGCTGGGGGGTGCCGCTGCCCGTGGACGGTGGCCGGGCGGCGGCCGAAGCGCTGCTGGCGGCGGGCGCCGACCTGGTGTCCCTGGGCCGTTCCTTCCTCGCCAACCCCGACCTGATCGAGCGGCTGCGCAGCGCGGCCCCGCTCAACCCGGTCCGCGACGCCCACCTCATGTACACCGGCGGCCCCGAGGGTTACACCGACTACCCGGTCCTGGACCTGGCCACCGTATGACCGTTTCGCCGAGGTGCGCCCGCCCGCGGGATCTCGCTACAGTGACGACGGCTCGGCTCACACCGACCGATCACTGAGCTGTAGGGGAACTGTTCATGCGGGCGCACATCGCCGGCCTAGTCATCACCGTGGCCGCATTCACCATCACCGGTTGCTCCACCTCCGCCACCCCGACGGGCCCCTTCAACCCGTGCACGGAGATCTCCGACCGCGCCCTGCAAGACGCGCACTTCGACCCGAAGTCGAAGCAGACCACCGCATCTCCCAACGGCCACGCCGTCCGCTGCACCCTCTCCGGTGCCGGCGGAACCTTGATGCTCGAACACCCCAACGCCTCCGCCCCCGCGGGATTCACCTACGACTACGCCCTGGCCGCAGCCAAATCCCGCGGCGCCACCCCCGCCATCACCAAAATCAACAACCGCGACGCCTACACCGGCCCCCAGGACTTCCTCGGCTGCGCCACCAACCTCCGCACCGCCACCAGCGTCCTCACCATCATGGTCAACGATCACACCACCGACGCCTGCGCCGCCGCGCAATCCGCGGCCGCCGCACTGGAACCCAGCATCGGCGACCGCTGACCCGCACCGTCAATCCAGATTGGCCCGCCGCACCCGCTGCAAGAACTCCTCCAGCGGAGCCTCATTCGCCCGCTTCGGCAAAGCACTCGTAGCAGCATCGAACTTAGCCTCGTACTCCGCGATCAACGCCTTCGCCGCAGCCTCCCCCGACTCCTCCATCATCTGCCGCCCGAACTCGAAATAAGGCTCCGGATCCGGCAACCGAATGGGCAGCACCCCCGTCGTATAAAGCTCATACCCCTGCCACAAAAGCCGCCGCACATGCCGCGCATGCTTGGCCAGCCGCACATCCCCCAACCCCTGCGTCTCCCGCCGATGCAACATCCGCCGAAACTGCGCCATCGCATACCCGAAGTAAGAATGCCGAACCCGCTCCGCCGAAAGAAACTCCGACCGCAACGAAATCAATTCCCGCCCGAACTCCGTCGCAACCGTGTACTCCTCCAACCACAAAATCTCACTGGCAGTCGGATTACAAGACAAAATCAACCCCATCACCTTCCCCACCTCATGATAGGTAGCATCCGCCCCGTCCCGCCCCTGCCGAGTCCCCCGATCCCTCGAAGGCGGATGCAACCCGAGAAACGTCCGAGTCGGCTCCACATAAACCCCGAGATAATCGAAATCACTTGCAGGCGTAGCCAACCCATAAGCATGGCTCCCCACCACACCCTCCAACAGCAGATCACTCCGGTCACTCATCGCGCACCTCTCCCATCCCCGCGGACGCCCGAAGTATCCTTCTTCACCACCGCGAATCCCACCGAATTTCCCACGGCGACACACGCACCGCAGCACAGCGGCAATCGCCGCTATCCGAGCTCATTCAGCTCGGCCAAGACCTTCGAGATCAGGCGGCGTGCGTCACGACCGTAGACGGCAGAGTTTTTCAGCACTTCGAACATCCGCGCATAGAGGAAGTGCCGGAATCGTTGGTCCGGCAGCTCGACGTGATCACATGCTATCCGGAGACGATCTTCGCTCGATAGAACTGCGATCTGGACCGAGTAGGTCAGGCGTCCTGCCACCATTTGGCGGCGATGCGGCCGGTGGCGACCAAGGTGGAGGGGCCGCGGAGGGTGGCGGTGCCTTGGGTGATGGTGACTGTGACTGTGCCGCCGGGGATGTGGACTTGGAGGTGGCCGGTGTCGGTGGTGAGGTCGAAGCCGGTGGAGGCCAGGGCGGAGGCGGCGGCGGCTACGGTTCCGGTTCCGCAGGAACGGGTTTCGCCTACGCCTCGTTCGTAGACTCGCATGTTTACGGCCCTTTGGCCGTCGGGGTCTACGTGGAGGGGGGTGAGGATTTCGAGGTTCACGCCGTGGGGGAAGAGGGTGTGGTCGAAGCCGGGGGGTTGGGTGAAATCGAGGGCTTCGAGGGATTCTCGGGTGAGGGACGGTGCTACGCAGGCCAGGTGGGGGTTGCCTACGTCGATGCCGAGGCCGGTGAATTGGCGGTTGTCGATGGAGCCGGTGGATTCGCCGAGGACGCGGACGCGGCCCATGGCTACGGTTACTTCGCCGTGGACGGGGTCGGCGTGGTGGACGGTTACGGGGCGGGCGCCGGCTCGGGAGCCTACGACGAATTCGGTGCGCTCTTCGAGGCCGGTGGCCGCGAGGTAGTGGGCGAAGACTCGGACGCCGTTGCCGCACATCTCGGCGATGGAGCCGTCGGCGTTGCGGTAGTCCATGAACCAGTCGGTGGCGCTTACGCCTTCCGGGAGGGATTGCAGGACACCGGTTTCGAGCAGGGCGGCGGCTTTGGCTACGCGCAGGACGCCGTCGGCGCCGAGGCCGCGCTGGCGGTCGCAGAGGGCGGCTACGCGGGACTCGGTGAGCTGGAGCCAGGCGTCGGCATCGGGGAGGATGACGAAATCGTTCTGGGTGCCGTGACCCTTGGTGTATTCGATATCGGCCGCACCGGTCAGGGGGGAGCCGTCGGATACCGTGCCGTTGTCCATGCGCGTCATAGTCCTCACCGCAACGCCCGGCGTTGCCGGGCTATTTCGTACAGGGCCACCGCCGCCGCCGAGGGGGCACCGAGGGTGCCGTCGGTCGGGATGCAGACCAGCTCGTCGCAGACCTGTCGCCAGGTGGGGGCGAGTGATTCGCTGTCGTCGCCGACGACCAGGACGGTGGCGCCGTCGAAGTCGAGCTCGTCGATGGCGATGCCGCCGTGATCGTCACTGCCGACGATACGGGTGGGGATACCGCGGGCCTGCTGGCGGGTTCGGAAAGCGCTGACGGCGGCGGGGCCGGGGGCGCGCAGCACCGGGACGGCGAAGAGGGCGCCGCCGGAGGCGCGCACGCTCTGCGGGTCGTAATGGTCTGCGCCGGTACCGGTCACGATGACGCCGCCCGCGCCGAAGGCGACGGCCGAGCGGATCAGGGCGCCGAGGCGCGCGGGCGAGGTCGGGCGGTCGATGACGACCACGGGGACCGGTTCCACGGGGGTGCCGGGCGCGAAATCGTCGAGTTCCATGCGGCGGGTGACGGCCACCGCCACCAATTCGGGCACCCCGCCGACGGGTTCGGCCAGCTCGGCCATCACCTCGGGGACCAGGCCGACACTGGGCACCCCGCTGGAGTCGAGCACTTCACGCGCCCACGGCGACGGCTCCGGCGCACCGAGCCGATAGACGAGAGTCTCCAGGGGCCAACGGCATTCGAGCGCGCGGGCGATGGCATGGCGGCCGTGCACCAGGAAACGGCCGTCTCGCAGACGGGTGGCGCGATTGTTGAGATATGCCTGCCATACCTGAACCGCGGCGGTGCGGGTGTTCACGCGGCGTGTCACTCAGCCGACTTCCTGTTCGTCCCTCGTCGTCGGGGAGCCGATGAGCGACAGCGTGGTCGTCACCAGTTCCGGGTCCGCGCCGTTCACCCAGCGCACCCGCCGATCCCGCCGGAACCACGAGCGTTGCCGCCGGACATAGCGGCGGGTGCCGATGAACGTGCGCTCCTGCGCTTCGTTCAGGTCGTATTCGTTGTCGAGATAGTCGAGGACTTGTGCGTAACCGATAGCGCGGCGGGCGGTTTGGCCGTCGCGCAGGCCCTGGCCGATCAGCGCCTGCACCTCGTCGACGAGACCGGATTCGAACATGAGCGAGGTGCGTAGTTCGATGCGGGCATCGAGTTCGGCGGTCTCGCGGTCGACGCCGATGATCCGGGTCCCCCAGCGCGGTTCACCGATCTGCGGGGCGGAGGCGGCGAACGGCTGCCCGGTGATCTCGACGACCTCCAGCGCGCGCACCATGCGCCGGCCGTCGGTGGGCAGGATGGTGGCGGCGGCGACCGGATCGGCCGCCTTCAGGGCCTCGTGCACGGCCACCACACCGCGTTCGTCGAGGACCGCCTCCCATTTGGCGCGAACCGACGGGTCGGTGGCCGGGAAGTCCCAATCATCAAGCAGCGCTTGCACATACATCATCGAACCACCGACGATGACCGGCGTGTGCCCGCGCGCCATAATCGCCTCCACATCCGCGCGCGCCGCGCTCTGATACGACGCGACCGTGGCGGTCTCGGTGACATCGAGAACATCGAGTTGATGGTGCGGAATCCCGCGCCGTTGCGCCGGAGGCAGCTTCGCGGTGCCGATATCCATGCCGCGATACAGCTGCATGGCATCGATGTTCACGATCTCGCCGTGCAGGCGCTCGGCCAGCTCCAGTGCGAGATCGGATTTCCCGGTGGCGGTGGGCCCGACCACGGCAATGGGCGTGATCATGTGCGCTCCCCCGGCAGCCAGACGCTCGCGTGGTAGCCGACCCCGAACGGCGCAGCGGCATAACGGGTTTCGACCCGCGGGTCAGCGACATCGGCGACGAACAGCCCGGCCAGCACCTGGTAGGCCGCCCGGCCACCGACCGCGAGCTCGGCACACAACGCACTGTCCAGTGCGGCGAGCGCGGACCGGTCCCCGGCGTCCAATGCGCGATCGATCCCGGCCTGTACATCTTGTGCGCGCTCGTCGAAATAGCGCGGCGCGGCGAGCGAGAGTGTGGCGGCGCCGTCGGCGACGACCAGCACGCCGCAAGGTTCGGGTCGCGCATCCAGTTCGGCGCGTAGTCGCCTGCCGAATTCCAGGCAGTCCGCGGGCGCGGCATCGGCACAAAGAACGCGCGCTTCGGCGACGGCTTCCGGTGCCACCGTTTCCCGCAACCAGCCACCGATCAGTACCGGCAAGGGCAAGGTCGGGTCCGCGATCACCCCGTCACTATCGCCCGCCGGTGTTGGCGCGGCATTGGCGGATTGTTTGCTGGGCTCACGATCCGATATTCCGGACAGCCCGACGCGCACATCCACGCCGTATCCCCGGAACGAACCGACCGTCTCCGGACCGAAAGCGCGGACCGCCCCCGCACCGGACGCTCCGGCCGCAGTCCCATCCGACGCGGCGGACACACCGACCAGTACGAATTCCGAGGTCACCTCCGCATCGACCCCCACCACGACCCACCGCGCCGCCCGGTCCGCCAGCGCCCCGGCGGCCCCCAGCACCGCGGCCCGCAACCCCGCCACCTCGCCCGATACCGCCGCACCCGCGGCACCACCGAGCTCGGGTACCAGCACGGGCGGCGAGGGGACCAGCGACGCAACACAGAACACGCCGTCAACCGTAGCGCTAACGCACCTCACCAGCCCCACCCCACCTGGGTCGCCGCGCCGCCGAAGCTGGCTCAAAGACAGCATTTCCCATCCCAGCCTGGTTGAATGGGATGCAGCTAGACCGATGAGCTAGGGCGTAACCAGGCAGCCGTGACGCGCGGCAGGGACGAGGAGCAATGACCGACAACAACGGAACCGAGAAGGCCACCCAGCCGGAGTCGACGACCCCAGCGGCCACCGAGCGTCCGTCACCGGCAGCCGCCGCCCAGCGCCCGTCACCGGCAGCCGCCGCCGGGCCCCGTCCGGGTGCTCCGGGGCGGAAACCGGAGGCTCCCAAACCACACGCCGTCAAACCCGCACCCGGCCCGGCCACCCCGCACCCGCATCCGGTGGTGGTCCCCACCGTGAGCGACCCCAGCCAGTGGGGCCGGGTCGACGAGGACGGCACGGCGTGGGTGAAGACCGCCGAGGGCGAACGCGAGATCGGCTCCTGGCAGGCCGGCGATGCCGCCGAAGGGCTCGCGCACTTCGGCCGCCGCTTCGACGATCTGGCCACCGAGGTGGCGCTGCTGGAGGCCAGGCTGGCCGCCGGCACCGACGCCCGCAAGACCAAGGCCGCGGCCACCGCGCTTGCCGAGACATTGCCGACCGCCGCGGTGATCGGTGATCTGGATGGTTTGACCGCGCGTTTGCGGGCGATCATCGAGCACTCCGACGAGGCGGCCGCGCACGCCAAGGAGGAGAAGGAACGCACCCGGCACGAGCAGACCGAGCGCAAGGAAGCCCTGGCCGCCGAGGCCGAGCAGATCGCCGCCGAATCCACCCAGTGGAAGGCCGCGGGCGATCGGCTGCGCGAGATCCTCGACGAGTGGAAGACCATTCGCGGCGTGGATCGCAAGGTCGACGACGCGCTGTGGCGGCGCTTCTCCAAGGCGCGCGAGGCGTTCAACCGCCGCCGGGGCGCGCACTTCGCCGAACTCGACCGGGAACGGGCATCGGCCAAGACGCGCAAGGAAGAACTGTGCGTGCGGGCCGAGGAGCTCTCCGGCTCCACCGACTGGTCCGGCACCGCGGCAGTCTTCCGTGACCTGCTGAACGATTGGAAGGCCGCAGGTCGCGCCCCGCGCGAGGCGGACGAGCAGCTGTGGCGGCGCTTCAAGGCCGCGCAGGACGTGTTCTTCGCCGCCCGCAATTCGGCCGCTTCGGAGCGGGACGCGGAGTTCGAGCACAATGCCACCGCCAAGGAAGAACTGCTGCTGGCCTACGAGAACATCGATCCGGAGGCCGGACTCGACGCGGCGCGCACGGCACTGCGCGAATTGCAGGAGAAGTGGGATGCCATCGGCAAGGTGCCGCGCGAGCGCATCCACGATCTGGAAGCGCGCCTGCGCGCCATCGAGAAGCGGGTGCGCGAGGCCGTGGACGCGCAGTGGCGGCGCAGCGATCCCGAGGCGATGGCGCGCGCGGCCCAGTTCCGTGAGCGTGTAGCGCAATTCGAGGAGCAGGCCGCGAAAGCCCAGGCGGCGGGCAAGACTCGCGATGCCGAGAAGGCACTGGAGCAGGCCAAGCAGTGGCGCGAATGGGCCGAGGCCGCCGAAGGCGCGGTCAGCCAGCGCTGAGCCGGCTCTCCGGCCCCGCCACCGCGGCGGGGCCGGGTTCGCTTGCGGCGCAAACGGACCGGCGGATGTCGTCCGTCGCGGTTAATGTCCATGCATGGGACCGAGCCGGGAAGACCTGATCGAGCACCTGATGGCGACCCGAATGGCGGGGCAGGTGGCGACGCCGCGCGAGAACAACCTCGAGCATTACCGCCGCCTGGCCCAGCGGGAACCGCACTACATGTTCGGGTTGAATCCGGGCCCGCAATGGACTCACGACGCGATTCTCGATTTGATGGCTCGCAAAGTCGGGGTGAGCCCCCAGCTCGATTTCCGTTTCGGCGTGGACACCATCGATCCGGAATGCACGGCCGCCGCACTGGATCGTTACGCGGCCCGTTTCGACAAAGCGCTCCGCGAAAAGCAGCGCGTATTCTTCGCGACCGGCCATCCGCGCACCCTGGCCCGGCTGTATTCGCAACTGGCCGCCGCATTGACCGCGGCCGGGGGCACCGTGATCGAATCGGGTGTCGGCGAAACCTATGAAGGCCACACCAAATTCGGCCGCCAGCAGCTGGAAATCGATTTCTTCCAGGGCGTGCACACCGTCGCCGACGCGGGCGGATCCATCCACACCCACTCCCCCAAAGCGATCCGCCTGGCCCTGGCCGCCTTGGAGAAGGCCGGCGAACCGATGCCGGATCTCGTTGTCGCAGACCACGGTTGGTGCGGCGGAGCCGCCTACGCCGGCATCGACGCGATCGGTTTCGCCGACTGCAACGACCCCGCGCTGTTCGTCGGCGAAGAAGAAGGCACCGTAGCGGTGGCGGTCCCCATCGACGACGGCATCGAACCCGAGGAGTACGACCTGCTCGGCCGGTACATCCTCGGACGCGCCTGACGCGGCGGAGCTACTTGTCGCCGAAGAGTCGCTTGCGGTCGGCTTCCTCGGCCTGGGCGGCATTGATGCGGCGCTGTTCCTCGGCGGCGAGGTGGACGGCGGTGCGGCTCCAGACGACACGGATCCAGTGGAAGGTCAGGACCATGACGGCGACGGTGGCGAGGATGAGGCCGACGCCGGGGCCCGCGCCTTCGTAGTTGCCGAGGCCGGGGGTCTGGCGGTGCCAGATGGAGAAGACGCCGAACACGCTGGCGATGGCGGAGCCGGCGACGGCGATCCAGGCCAGCGCCCAGCGGCGGGTGATCAGGGCAGCGAGCGAGAAGCCGATGCCGAAGACGACCACGAACCATTCGAAGACGCGTGAGGGCAGGCCGATGTGCTCGGTCTGGGCGGCGGCGTCGTAGAGCAGCACATCGAAGCCGCGCGCGGTGCCGGCATGCGGCAGGACCAGCGAAAGCAGCAGCAGGAACACCGATCCGGCGACGACCATGGCGCGCACGCCCGGATCGATCTCTCCGGCGATCTTGCGCTCCACGGCCTCGAGCTCGGTGCGGAACTGCTCGAAGTCCTGACTGTCGTGCTCGGCCGCCTTCATACTCTCCTCGTTCGCTTCGGGAGTCGCCGCTTCGCGCTCCGTACCGTCTTGTCCCGCTACATTTTCGGACTCCGCGCCACTGCCCGGAGTGGCACGGGAACCATCATTCGGGCTGGAGCCGTCCGTGGCGGACCGGTTCACCGACTCGGCGGAGCCACCCGCATCCGCACGGTCATCGGCCTCGGATCCCGGGGCAGCCTTACCCGCCGCCCCGGGCTCGCCGCTACCGATCAGCTTTCCGTCCACACCGGATTCGCCTGGCGCAGCGGCGTTATCAGCCGCGCCGGGGTCGGCGGGTTCATGAGCGGCACGCGGCTGCGGCGAATCCTCGCCGGGGCGTGCGCGATCTACGTTGTCCGGATCGCTCATGCCCCGCAGCCTACGTCGCAACCGGTTGCGACGGGGGCGGGGGTGGGCGCGCCGATGCTCGGCAGGCCGAGGCCGACGCCGATGGGGGCGGTTTTCGGGGTGATGCCCTTCTCGTGCGCGTCGCCGGCGCGGGTGCGGCGGTGGGACAGCACAGCGCCGTCGGCGATCAAATAGTGCGGGGCCGCGCCGGTGATATCGATGGTGACGACATCGCCGGGACGGATCTCGCTGCCGGGAACCGGGTCGGCGGGCGGGCGGAAATGCACCAGGCGGCCGTCGCGGGCGCGGCCGGACATGCGCGCGGTAGCGGCGTTCTTCTTGCCAGCGCCCTCGGCGACCAGCAGTTCGACGGTGGTGCCGATCAGCGCCTGGTTGCCCTCCAGGGAGACCTGCTCCTGGAGTTCGATGAGCCGGTCGTAGCGTTCCTGCACGACCGCCTTGGGCAGCTGGTCGGGCATGGTGGCCGCGGGAGTGCCTGGGCGGATGGAGTATTGGAAGGTGAAGGCGCTGGTGAAGCGCGCCTGCCGGACCACATCGAGGGTGGCTTGGAAGTCTTCTTCGGTCTCGCCGGGGAAGCCGACGATGATGTCGGTGGTGATTGCCGCGTGCGGCATGGCGGCCCGCACCTTCTCGATGATGCCGAGGAACTTCGCGGAGCGGTAGGAGCGCCGCATCGCCTTCAGCACCCGATCGGAGCCGGACTGCAACGGCATGTGCAGCTGCGGGCACACGTTCGGCGTCTCGGCCATCGCCTCGATGACATCGTCGGTGAATTCGGCCGGATGCGGGGAGGTGAATCGCACCCGCTCGAGCCCTTCGATATTGCCGCACGCCCGCAGCAGTTTCGCGAACGCGCCGCGGTCCCGCTCCGCGGTGGGGTCGGCGAAGGAGACGCCGTAGGAGTTGACGTTCTGCCCGAGCAGCGTCACCTCGCTGACGCCCTGATCGACCAGCGCCTGCACCTCGGCCAGCACGTCCCCGGGACGCCGGTCGACCTCCTTGCCGCGCAGCGACGGCACGATGCAGAACGTGCAGGTGTTGTTGCAGCCCACCGAGATCGACACCCAACCGGCGTAGGCGGATTCACGCTTGGCGGGCAGCGTGGACGGGAACGCCTCCAGCGATTCGATGATCTCGACCTGCGCCTCGGCATTGTGCCGCGCGCGTTCCAGCAGCACCGGCAGCGATCCGATGTTGTGGGTGCCGAACACCACATCCACCCACGGCGCCTTCTTCACGACGGTGTCGCGATCCTTCTGCGCCAGGCACCCGCCGACCGCGATCTGCATGCCGGGGCGGTCCGCCTTGATGGGCGCGAGATGCCCGAGCGTCCCGTACAGCTTGTTGTCGGCGTTCTCGCGCACCGCGCAGGTGTTGAAAACCACCAGATCCGCGGTCGCGCCGGGTACGGCCCGGGTGTATCCGGCATCCTCGAGCAGGCCCGACAGCCGTTCGGAGTCGTGCACGTTCATCTGACAGCCGTAGGTGCGGACCTCGTAGGTCCGGGCCGCGCCGCCGATACCGCGCTCGTCCACCGCGCTACGTGCTGAAACCTGCCCTGACGAATTCACCCAACCAGGGTAATGGCTCGCCCGGAGCGCCTGCCCACCCCATGGGTCTCCGGTGACCTGGGTCTCGGGCGTCACCACATCGTCAATCCCCGGTTACAGGCGGGTGTCGAGTGGCGGCACAGTAGCCCCGGCTGAGACCAAAGACGAGCATTTCGGGCACAGTGCGGCTAAGTTCACTGGTCATGACCGACGCTGCCGTATCCATGGACAAGTCCGCGCCGATGATCTCGATGCGGAATGTGGACAAGCACTTCGGCTCGCTGCACGTTCTGCGTGACATCAATCTCGAAGTGCCCAAGGGGCAGGTCGTGATCGTGGTGGGACCGTCCGGATCCGGCAAGTCGACCCTGTGCCGCACCATCAACCGGTTGGAGACCATCGATTCCGGAGAGATCGCCATCGACGGGGTGACCCTGCCCGCCGAAGGCAAGGCCCTGGCGAAATTGCGCGCCGATGTGGGCATGGTGTTCCAGTCCTTCAACCTGTTCGCGCACAAGACCATTGTCGAGAACGTCATGCTCGCCCCGATCAAGGTGCGCAAGACCGACAAGGCCAAGGCCCGCGAGCAGGCCATGCAATTGCTGGAGCGGGTCGGCATCGCCAATCAGGCGGACAAATATCCGGCGCAGTTGTCCGGTGGTCAGCAGCAGCGCGTGGCGATCGCCCGCGCGCTGGCCATGAATCCGAAGGTGATGCTCTTCGACGAGCCCACCTCCGCCCTCGACCCGGAGATGGTGTCGGAGGTGCTGGAGGTGATGGTGCAGCTGGCCAAGGACGGCATGACCATGGTCGTGGTCACCCACGAGATGGGCTTCGCGCGCCGCGCCGGCAATCGGGTGCTGTTCATGGCCGACGGCCAGATCGTCGAGGACACCGATCCGGACGCCTTCTTCACCGCCCCGAAATCCGATCGCGCCAAGGATTTCCTCGGCAAGATCCTGAGCCACTGACATCCGATTTTCACGAGAGAAGAGGGACTCCCGATGAGGTTCAACAAGGCGCTACGCGTCGCTGTCGGAGCGGTCGCGCTGGCCGTGGTCGCCAGCGGTTGCGGTGGCGGCAGCGACAAGACCGCCAGCCAGCACGCCGCCGACGGCAAGCTGACGGTCGGCATCAAGTTCGATCAGCCGGGTCTGGGGCTGCGCAACAAGGACGGCTCCTACAGCGGTTTCGATGTGGATGTCGCCAAGTACGTGGGCGAGAAGCTGGGCGTGAAGCCGGACGCCATCGTGTTCAAGGAGTCGCCGTCGGGGCAGCGTGAGACGCTGATCCAGAACGGGCAGGTCGATTTCATCGTCGCCACCTACTCGATCACCGACAAGCGCAAGGAGAAGGTCGATTTCGCGGGCCCGTACTACCAGACCGGGCAGTCGCTGCTGGTGCGTTCGGACAACACCGATATCACCGGCGTGGAATCGCTGAACGGCAACAAGAAGCTGTGCTCGGTGAAGGGCTCCACCCCGGCGCAGAACGTGAAGGACAAGTACGCCAAGGACGTTCAGCTCCAGGAGTACGACACCTACTCGCTGTGCGTGGAGGCGCTGAAGTCCGGTTCGGTGGACGCGGTCACCACCGACGACATCATTCTGCGTGGTTACGCGGCGCAGTCGCCGGGCGCGCTGAAGGTGGTCGGCGCTCCGTTCTCCACCGAGAAGTACGGCATCGGCCTGAAGAAGGGTGATTCCGAATCGCGCGGCAAGATCAACGACGCGATCGAGGCCATGATCACCTCCGGCGCCTGGAAGGCCGCGCTGGAGAAGAACTTCGCCGGCACGGGCTTCGAGATCCCCGCGCCGCCGCAGGTGGACCGGAACTGAGTTGACGGGGCGCGCCGGGTGTTCGAACCCGGCGCGCTTCGCATTTCGATCGGAGGGACGCGTTCGCCGTGACCGACTTGCTTTCGAACTATCACACCCAGCTGCTCGACGCGTTCTGGGTGACCATCAAACTGACGCTCTATTCGGGGCTGCTGGCGCTGATCCTGGGCACCGTGGTGGCCGCCATGCGGGTGTCGCCGGTGCCGGTGGCGCGGTGGGTCGGCACGGCGTACGTCACGATCTTCCGCAATACGCCGCTGACGCTGATCATCGTGTTCTGCTCGCTGGGCCTGTACCAGACCCTCGGGCTGCGGCTCGCGCCCGCGGGCCCGAACGACCTGGCGGAGAACAACTTCCGGTTCGCGGTCATCGGATTGAGCGTCTACACCGCGGCTTTCGTCTGTGAATCGCTGCGCTCGGGCATCAATACGGTGCCGATGGGGCAATCCGAGGCGGGCCGCTCGCTGGGCCTGACCTTCGGCCAGAATCTGCGAATGGTGGTGCTGCCGCAGGCGTTTCGCGCCGTGATCGGCCCGCTGGGCAGCGTGCTCATCGCCTTGACCAAGAACTCCACGGTCGCCTCGGTGATCGGTGTGGCCGAGGCCGCGCTGCTGATGGACACCATGACCGAGAACGAGGCCATGCCGCTGGCCATCGGCGCCATCTTCGCCGCCGGCTTCGTCATCCTGACCCTGCCCACCGGTCTGCTCTTCGGCTGGCTGGCCAAACGATACGAGGTGGCGCGATGAGCTCGGCTTCGGTTCTCTACGACGCACCCGGGCCGAAGGCGCGACTGCGGTACCTGCTGTACACGGTGCTGGTGGTGGTGGCGCTGCTGGCGCTGGGGTGGAAGCTCTACGACGGGCTGGCCGACAAGGGACAGTTCACCGCCGAGAAGTGGAAGCCGTTCCTGGAAGGGCAGATCTGGACCACCTACCTGCTGCCCGGTCTGCGCGGGACGGTGGTCGCGGCGCTGCTGTCGATCGTGTTCGCCCTGGTGATCGGCATGGTCTTCGGCATTCTGCGACTCTCCGAGCACCGGGTGGTGCGGGCGGTCGCGGGCACCGTCATCGAAGTGGCGCGGGCGATTCCCGTGCTGATCCTGATGATCTTCCTGTTCTCGATCTACGCGCAGTACAACGTCTTTCCCTCCGATCAGCTCGCGCTCGCGGCGGTGGTGACGGCGCTGACCATCTACAACGGGTCGGTGATCGCGGAGATCGTGCGCTCGGGCATCCGGTCGCTGCCGCGCGGGCAGTCCGAAGCCGCGGTGGCGCTGGGCATGCGCAAGGGCCAGCTGATGCGGCTCATCCTGCTCCCCCAGGCCATTACGGCGATGCTCCCGGCGTTGATCTCGCAGATGGTGGTGGCGCTCAAGGATTCCGCGCTGGGCTACGCCATCACCTATCCCGAAGTGGTGCGCGCCGGTAAACAGCTCGGCGCGTCCGAACAGAACACCATCCCCGCCCTGCTGGTGATCGCGGCGCTCATGATCGCGCTCAATTACACCCTCAGCGTGGTGGCCACAGTGGTGGAGCGCTGGCTGCGCACCCGCAAACGCGGCGGCCGAACAGTCGTCCCCGCAACCGATGTGACTCCCCCGCCCGGCATGGCCCTCACCACCCCGGCCCCATAACGTGCCGACCATCGAGTGGCACATCAGCGTGGAGAATTCGGACGAATTCCACGGTGGTGTGCCACTCGTCGTTTCCGGGTGGGGCGAAAAGTGGTGGGGCGGTTGGGATCGGAGGGATTGTGGGTAGGGTCGATGGGGTGAGTGGCTGGGTACGGCGGAAGTTTCAGCGGGTCGGTCGGTTCGATCGGGCGATCGAGCGGGGGGTCGGCGGGCTGCCGGAGACGGTGCTCGATCAGGGGTTGCTGCGGCTCACCACCAGCGCGAATTACAGTGCGCTGTGGCTGGCTATCGCGGCGGGACTGGCGACCAGGAAGGGCACGCTGCGGCGGGCGGGGCTGCGGGGCGCGGTCTCGGTCGGGGGCGCGAGCCTGGTGGTGAACGCGGGGCTCAAGTCGTTGGTGGCGCGGCGGCGGCCGGCGGCGGAGGTGCTGCCGGGGTATCGGCAGCTGGTGCCGGTGCCGACTTCGTCGTCGTTCCCGTCGGGGCATGCGGCGTGCGCGGCGGCGTTCGTGACCGCGGTGGCGCTCGAAAGTCCGCGCAGCGCATTGGCGATCGCGCCGCTGGCGGCCACGGTCGCCTACTCGCGGATTCACACCGGGGCGCATTGGACTTCGGATGTGCTGGTCGGGGCGGCGGTCGGGTCGGGCGTCGCGCTGGCGACCCGGCGCTGGTGGCCGGTGCGGGAATCGGATGAGGCGCTCGCGCGCCCGGCCCGCGAAGCGCCCGCCATGGTGGACGGCAAGGGCCTGCTCATGATGGTGAATCCGGTTTCGGGAGACCCGAATTACGATCCGACCTTCGATATCGCCGCCGCGCTGCCCGCCGCCACCGTGCTGCGGACCCGGCCGGATATCGATGTGACCGAGCAGTTGGAGGGGCTGCTGGCCCATCCCGCCGAGACGGTGCTGGCATTGGGCGTCGCGGGCGGGGACGGGACGGTGGCGGCGGTCGCGGCCGTGGCGCTGCGGCACAATTTGCCGCTGGTGGTGGTGCCGACGGGCACGCTCAATCACTTCGCGCGCGATCTCGGGGTGTACGACCTGCAAGAGGTGATCGACGCGGCCGGGGCCGGCGAGGCCGTCGCGGTCGATATCGCGTGCGTCGAGTTCGATGACGGAACCGGTTCGCGCACCCGGCATCTGATCAATACCTCCAGTCTGGGCACCTATCCGGACCTGGTGCAGTTGCGGGAGCAGTGGCAGGGTCGCTGGGGCAAATGGCCCGCCTTCGCCGCCGCGCTGGTGGTGACGCTGCGGCGCGCCGAACCGGTCGAGATCTCGATCGACGGGCGCTGGCAGCGGGTGTGGTTCCTGTTCGTCGGCAACGGGCCTTACCACCCGCACGGCGCGGTGCCCGCGTTCCGGGACCGCCTCGATTCGGGCCTGCTGGACGTGCGCTGGCTGCGCGCCGATGTGCGCTGGTCGCGCACGCGCGCGGTGGTGGCGCTGCTGCTGTCCGCCATCGGGCACAGCAAGGTGTACGGCGAACGCCAAATGCCGGAGCTGGCAGTGCAATTGCCCGCTCCGGAAGCCCTGGCCACCGACGGTGAGGTGGTCGGCAAGGCCACGCGGCTGCGGTATTCGATGGCGGGGCGGATCGCGGTGTACCGCCGCGACGAATCCAATCCGCGCTGGGCGGAACGCATTCGGCCGCATCACCGGCGCGCGCCGTGGCTCGGCGAGATCTTCCGCTCGCACTGAACTCGTTCGCATCGCCCTCCCGCGGTCGATTGCGCCTACCTTCTTGACAGTTACTGTCACATAGATAGACACTCTCCACAAGCGTGGCGGCAGCCCGAGACGGGCTCCGCGCGTTCGTATTACGAGAGGGAGGGTCTATGTCTCTGCGTGCGCGACAGCGGCAGCAGATCAGGGCCGAGATTCAGCGGGCGGCATTCGAGCTGTTCGCACGGGCCGGATTCGACGAGGTGACCACCGAGCAGATCGCGGCGGCGGCCGGGGTTTCGGCGAGCACCTACTTCCGGCATGTGCGCAGCAAGGAGGATCTGCTGCTGGATCCGGTGCGCGAGGGCGGGGCCGGGCTGGCGGTGCTGCTGGAGGAGCGGCCGGCCGCGGAAGCCGCGGATATCGCACTGGCAGAGGCGATTCTGGCGCGATCGGCCGCGTTGACGCCGGCGGATCTGGAGCAGTGGCGGGCGGCTTTCCGGACCGCGCCGCATCTGCTGGACCGGGTGGCGCTGGTGACCGCGGAGCATCGGGAACGGCTGGTCGAGCTGGTTTCGCAGCGGATGTCGCGGGATCCGGAGCAGGACGGCAATCCCGGGCTGCTGGTGCATCTCATGCTGGCCGCGGCCGAATTCGGCTATCTGCAATGGCTGCGTCGGCCCGATCAGCCGGGAGCGTCGCTGCGCGTCTGCGTCGAAGGCGCGGTGGACGCGGTGCGCGGGGAGCGCTGGCGGGGCTGATCGCCGCGCCCACAACAGCACACTGGAGTGAAAAATGCAGTACGGCAACGACAATGCGGAAATCTTCGATCTGATCGTGGTGGGGTCGGGGGCGGCCGGGATGGCCGCGGCGATCACCGCCGCGCGGCACGGGCTCACCACCGTCATCGTGGAGAAGTCGCGGTATTGGGGCGGGTCCTCGGCGCGATCGGGCGGCGGGGTGTGGATTCCCGGCAATTCGATATTGCGGCGGGAGGCACCGGCGGACGATATCGAGGAGGCGCGGCGGTATCTGGCGGCGATCATCGGCGATGACGTGTCGTCCGAACGGATCGACACCTACCTCGATCGCGGGCCCGAGGCGCTGGAGTTCCTGCTCGCCAACTCGCCGCTGAAACTCGAATGGGTGGACGGGTATTCGGATTATCTCCCCGAAGCACCGGGCGGGCGGGCGAGTGGGCGATCGTGTGAACCACTGCCGTTCGACGGGCGAGCGCTGGGGGCCGACCTGGAGACATTGCATCCGCCGTATGCCGCGGGACCGGCGGGCGTGGTGTTCAAACAGGGCGAATATCGCTGGATGAGCACCGGATTGCGCAATTGGCGCGGGCCACACCGGATTCTGCGGGTGGGATTGCGGACTGCGCTGGGCCGGATCCGGGGCAAGAAGCTGCTCGGGCTCGGGGCCGCGCTGATGGGGCCGCTCATGCTCGGCGTGCGGGCGGCGGGGGTGCCGGTGCGGTTGAGCACCGGCATGACCGAACTGCTCCTGGAAGGCGATCGGGTCAACGGGATCATCGTGGAGCACAACGGTATTCGATCCACGCTGCGCGCCCGGCGGGGCGTGGTGCTCGCCAGCGGCGGCTTCGATCACAACCCCGAGATGCGCGAGAAATACCATCGCGCACCGGTAACCGCGGACCTGAGCCTGGGCGCGCCCACCAATACCGGCGACGGCATCACGGCGGCCCAACGCTTGGGCGCCACAGTCTCTTTCATGACCGATGCCTGGTGGGCGCCGTCGATTCCCATGCCCAAGGGACCCTGGTTCGCGCTCTCCGAACGCTCCCTGCCGCGCAGCCTCATCGTCAACGATCGCGGCGTCCGATTCATGAACGAATCGCTCCCCTACGTCGAAGCCACCCACCGCATGTTCGGCGGCGAGCACGGCATCGGCGACGGTCCGGCCGAGAATCTCCCCGCCTGGCTCATCTTCGACCAGACCTATCGCAACCGGTACGTCTTCGCCGGAGTCGCACCGCGCCAGCGCCTTCCGCGCTCCTGGATCCGCTCCGGCGCGATCGTCACCGCCGCGACCCTCACCGACCTGGCGAATCAGATCGGCGTTCCGGCCGAGGCGCTCAACGGCACGGTCACCCGGTTCAACGAATTCGCCCGCAGCGGTAGCGATCCCGATTTCGGCCGGGGTGAAAGCGCCTACGACCACTATTACGGCGATCTCGCCAACAAGCCCAACCCCAGCCTCGGTGAACTCACCAAAGCGCCCTTCTACGCCGCCCGCATGGTTCCGGGCGACCTGGGAACCAAGGGCGGCATAGACACCGATGTCCACGCCCGTGCGCTGCGCGCGGACGGTTCGGTCATCGAAGGGCTGTACGCCGCGGGCAACACCAGTTCGCCGGTGATGGGGTACACCTATGCCGGCCCCGGCGCGACCATCGGCCCGGCGCTGGTCTTCGGCTATCTGGCCGCACTCGATGCCGCGGGTGCGGCCCGGTAGCGGGAACCGGTCACCCGCAACACCTTCGGCCCGATCGCCTGCCAAGATGGCGATCATGGATCCGAAGGGGAACGGTGGCACCCTGCTGTTGACGGGCGCCACCTCGGGGCTGGGTCTGGAAGTGGCGAAGCTGCTGGCCGGTTCCGCCGAGTGGACGGTCGTGGCCATGGTGCGGTCCCGCGATCGCGGCGAGGCGCTGCGGGGGATGCTGGGCGATCCGGTCAATTTCCGATACGTCGCCGGTGATCAAGCGGACCTCACCGAGGTGCGGAAGGCCGCCGCTCGGATCCGTGAACTGCTTGCCGCGCAGGAGATTCCACCCCTGCGCGGCATCATTCTCAATGCGGGCATCCAAACCGGTTCGACCGATGCGGCGACCGTCGACGGTTTCGAACTCACCTTCGGCACCAACCTGGCCGGACCGCATCTGCTGCTGGCATTGCTCACTCCGGAGCTCACCGGTCCGGCCCGCGTGCTGTGGACCGGTTCCGGAACGCATTACGGCAAGTTCCGCCGCTCCTACGGCATGGTGCCCGCACCGCGCTGGGAGCACCCCGGGGCCCTCGCCCGGCCGCGGCCCGGCGACGGCATTCGCGCCTACTCCACGAGCAAGCTCGGCACGCTCTATCTGGTCCACGAACTCGCTCGGCGCGCACCGGAATCCATCCAGGTGACCTGCTACGACCCCGGCATGATGCCCGGCACCGGCCTGGCACGCGACCGCGGCGCGATCGAGCGCTTCGGCTGGAAGTACCTGCTGCCCGCCATGCGGATGGTGCCCGGCGTTTCGACGCCCCGGCGTTCCGCCGTCCACCTGACCGCGCTCGCCACCGGAACCTCGTCGATACCGGTGTCCACGCTGCGCGGCGCGTACGTCGAGATCGACCGTCCCGTCCGCTCCTCCGCCGAGTCCTACGACGAGCATCGAGAACTCGAACTCTTCGACTACCTCGATTCCGCGACCGGATCGCAAGCCGATGAGACCGCACCCTGGTGGACGACCCGCCCGAACTGACACCCGGCGATCAGACACCGGCACCCGTCACCAGAGGCTCGCGATATCGTGAGCCAGCGCCAGGTCATCGGCCCACGGCCGGTCGTGATCGCGTTCGTAGGCACGGAAGAGCCGCTGCCGCAACGCATCCCGGGCCAGCCAGGCGCGCACCGTATCCGCGGCTCGATCCGCCGGAAGCGGTCCGGTCACCAGCGCCGCCAGATGCCGGTCCGCGGCGCTGCCGGCGCGCTCGTCCCACGCCGCCAGATACCGATCGAGGGGTATGCCCGCCGCGGCCACGGGCCGAAGAAAGTCCTCCACCTGCGCGAAAGCGCCCAGCCTGCACGGGAATTCGGCCAGAATGGACTGCCACACCGCATCACAATAGTGTTCGATGGCGCGCTGTTCCCGGTCCGGCCAGGACCGCCAGTCCTCTTGCGGCAGTTTGCCGAAAACGAGGTCGGTATCCAATTCCGTGGAGTTGACCAGGCATTCGAGCAGCATGGGGAGCAACGCCTTCACATCGGATCGATCCCCGATGGTGTTGCCCAGTTTCAGGGTGAGCGAGAACAGGTCGAACTCGTCGACCCGGATGGGTGGACCGCAATGCGGGCACCGCTCCAGCACCGGGCGACGCGGATATACCGCGAAAACCCGGCCCAGCTCGGTCAGCGCCTCCGCGATCGCCGGGTCCACCCCTCGATCCTGTCAGTCGAGTTCGGAAGCGTCGAAATCGTTTCCGGCGCCCGCCAGCTCGGCCTTCACCACCGCGTAGGCCGTCCCGGAGTTGTAGCCACGCCGAGCCAGCATGCCGACCAGCCGGCGAATCGCCTTCTCCCGATCCAGATCGCGCGGCAGCGTGCGCAGCTTCCGCCGCACCAGATCGGTCGCCCGGGCATGCTCGTCATCGGAGGAGATGGCGGACAACGCCTCCTCGGCATCCTCCTGCGCCACCCCTTTCCGCTTGAGCTCCTGCGCCAGCGCCCGTTTGCCCTTGCCGGAGTAGGTATGACGCGATTGCACCCACTGCTGCGCGAACGCGGCATCGTCGATCAGCCCGACCTCGGCCAGCCGATCGAGCACCTTGTTCGCGATCGCCTCCGAATACCCTTTGTCCGCCAACTTGGTCGCCAGCTCGGACCGGCTCCGTGCCCGATCGGTCAGCAGCCGCAAGCACACATCCTTCGCCTGGGCCTCGGTCCCACCCCCTGGCAGTCCGCTGTCAGCGGAGCCGGCACCCGACGAACGATGGCCCCGGCGACCACGTCCACCCGCTCCCGAACCCGGATCCGCGGATTCACCGTCAGCCGCGCGATACCCGCGACGTCCGGGCCTGCCGCGTCCCCGCCGACCGGTCCCGGGTCGGGACTCATCATCCGAGTCCGGGCCCCGCGCTTCGGAATCCGACAGCGGGTTGAAGCTACGTCGCTCCGCCGCAGGCGCGGCACCGCCCGCCTCCTCCCGGTATGTCCCGAGTGCGGGCGAGTGTCCACGGCGCGGTTCGGCGACCTCCGACAGCTCGGCGTCGGTCTCGCCGGTGGGGGACGGCGGCGCTTCCTCCCGCCGCCGACCCCATGACGACCGGCCTCGGTCGGGCGGTGCGACACCTTGAGTTCGCGCTGAACTACGTGGGGCGCGAACGGGTTTCGAAGCTGATTCGTCGAAGTCCGCAGCATCGTCCGATTCGGCGACGCCTTCGGTCTCGAGGGCGTCCTCGGATGCGTCGCCAGCGGCGGCGGACCGGCGACGCCGGAGGGTGGAGCGGCTCTCGTACGGGTCGTCCGACGAGGTGTGGTCCCCGTAGCCCCATCCGGATTCGGAGTCACCGGGCGACGGAGCTTCGTCGTGGTCGCCGAAGCGGCTGCCGTAGACGCTGCGGGACGAGCCGTAGTCCGCGGATGGACTCGACCAGCTGTCGCGCGGGGCGTTCGCGTGGGAATCGTAGGACGCCTTGGCGTACGGGTCGGCGCCGAACAGCTGGGTCGAGTCGGTTTGACGACCGGAGCTGCGCGGGGCGCGCGGTTCGGCGCGGCGGCGGCTTTTCGACTCCAGGGCGTCGAGTTGGCGGCGGAGGCGTTCGACCGCTTCGAGTTGGGGGGCGGGCCCCGGCGGATCCTGCCGGGGCCCTTCGGTTTCCCGAGCTGTCATCGGTTAGAAGTCGGCGGCCTCGGCGCCGGCGGTGACGTCGGCACCGATGCCGAGCTTTTCCTTGATCTTCTTCTCGATCTCGTCGCGCACGTCGGTGTTCTCCAGCAGGAACTTGCGGGCGTTCTCCTTGCCCTGGCCCAGCTGGTCGCCCTCGTAGGTGTACCAGGAGCCCGACTTGCGGATGAAGCCCTGGTCGACACCCATATCGATGATCGACCCCTCCTTGGAGATGCCGACGCCGTAGAGGATGTCGAACTCGGCCTGCTTGAACGGCGGCGCGACCTTGTTCTTGACGACCTTGACGCGGGTGCGGTTACCGACCGCGTCGGAGCCGTCCTTCAGGGTCTCGATGCGGCGCACGTCCAGACGCACCGAGGCGTAGAACTTCAGCGCTTTACCACCGGTCGTGGTCTCGGGCGAACCGAACATGACGCCGATCTTCTCGCGCAGCTGGTTGATGAAGATGGCGGTGGTGCCGGAGTTGTTCAGCGCCGAGGTCATCTTGCGCAGCGCCTGGCTCATCAGGCGGGCCTGGAGGCCGACGTGGCTGTCACCCATCTCGCCTTCGATTTCCGCGCGCGGCACCAGGGCGGCCACGGAGTCGATGACGACGATGTCGATGGCGCCGGAACGCACCAGCATGTCGGCGATTTCGAGGGCCTGCTCACCGGTGTCCGGCTGCGAGACCAGCAGCGCGTCGGTGTCCACGCCGAGCTTGCGGGCGTAGTCCGGGTCGAGCGCGTGCTCGGCGTCGATGAAGGCGGCGACACCGCCGGCGGCCTGCGCGTTCGCGACCGCGTGCAGGGCGACGGTGGTCTTACCGGAGGATTCCGGGCCGTAGATCTCGACAACGCGGCCGCGCGGCAGACCGCCCAGGCCGAGCGCGACGTCGAGCGCGATGGAGCCGGTCGGAATGACCGAAATGGGCTGGCGGGCCTCTTCGCCGAGACGCATCACGGCGCCCTTGCCGAAGCTCTTCTCGACCTGCGCCAATGCCAGTTCGAGCGCCTTGTCGCGATCGAAAGCCTGTGGTGCCATCGCTGGTTCCCCTTCTCGACGGGTGTGTCTCGTGCTGTGGTTGGCGCCCACGTTAGAGGGCCGCACCGACAAGTTCCGACGACGAGCATAAACGAACACGTGTTCGAGGCAAGCGACCCGCCCTACGACACGCGGGCCAACCCGTGACACGCGGCGATTCCGGGGTCAGCGCCCCACCGCGATCCGCTTCGAGGTCAGCAGGGTCTGCTGCTGTTTGAACACCCGCAGCGCGAGCGTCACCTCGATGTCCTCGATGCCTTCGAGCGCCCCCAGCGACTCGGTCACATAGCGGTACAGATGCGCGATGTCCACGCACTCCACCGACACGATCATGTTGGCCACCCCGGTGGTGGCCGCCACGAACGCCACCTCCTGATGCCGGGAGATCGCGATCCCGACCGCCTCCAGATGCGCCGGCCGCACCCGCAACCACAGCATCCCGCGCGTCTGAAATCCCATGCGCTCCAAGGCGAAATCGAGATCGAAGTACAGCACCCCGGCCGCGGTGAGCTCGTGCATCCGGCGCGCGGCCCGGTTCGCGCTCCACCCCGTGACGGCCGCGATCTGCGCGTAGGGCGCCCGGCCGTCGCGGGCCAGCAACGCCAGCATGGCCTCGTCCTCCCGGGAGAGCGTGACCGGCGCGTCCGGTCCGTCGGGCTCCCGCCGGGACGGCTGCGGCGGACCGAGTTCCCGCAACTGCTCGGCACTGAGCAACCGCCCGTAGCGCGGCCATTCCTCCGCGAAGGGGAACACCCGCATCACCTCGTAGATGTTCATGTTCTGCACCTGCCCGGCGTTGGGCACCATGCGCAGCAGCAACTCGTCGCGGCGTTCGATCGAGCGCGGCCGCCCCACGCAGGTCACCTCGAACCCGGTGGACAGCAGCGACACCCAGCTCAAATCCGGTACCCGCGCGAGGGATTCGGCCAAGGCGACCGCCCGGCTGGGCGTGGTGCGAATCCGCAGCAGCCAGCGCGCCTGCCCGAGCGGGGTCATGTTCACCTGCCCCGACACGTGGATGATGCCGCGCTGCCGCAGCGACCGGTAGCGCCGCGCGACGGTCTGCTCGGAGACGCCGAGGATGGCCCCCAACCGGGCGAACGGGATGCGAGCGTCGACGACCAGGCCGTGCACGATCTGTTTGTCGAGCAGATCCATGATGGCGGAATCATCCGCACTGTTGCCGACCATAGGAGGAATCTACCGCGAAGCGCCGTCCGGCTATGTGGATACCACCGCACGTTCGAAGCTTGGTGACGAAATCGTTCGTCTCTGTCGGAGGTTCCCGTGCGGAAATGGCTCCCCCTCTTCGCCGCGTGCCTGGGCACGCTGATGTTGCTCATCGACGTCACCATCGTGAATGTCGCGCTGCCCGATATCGCCCGCGATCTCGGCACCGGCTTGTCCGGATTGCAGTGGATCGTGGACGGATACGCCCTCGCGCTGGCGGCGCTGCTGCTGGTCCTCGGCTCGCTCGCCGACCGGGTCGGCGCGAAACCGGTCTACCTGGCCGGGCTGGCGGTCTTCACCGCCGCCTCGCTGGCCTGCGGAACAGCCGGTGACGCAAGCGTTCTCGTAATCTCCCGGATCGCGCAGGGCGTCGGCGGCGCGGCCATGTTCGCGACCACGCTCTCACTGCTGCACGCCACCTACACCGGCCGCGATCGCGGTGTGGCGTTCGGCGCGTGGGGCGCGATCGCCGGGGTCGCAGCGGGTTTGGGCACGGTGCTCGGCGGCGTGCTCACCGATCTGCTGTCCTGGCGCTGGATCTTCTTCGTCAACCTGCCGCTGGCCGCGGTGACGATCACCTTGTCCGCCTTGGTGTTCCCGGCCTCGCCGCGGCATGCGGGCAGCCGGGTGGATCTGCCCGGCATGCTGGCCTTCGCCGCCGCCGCGACCGGCGTCACCTTCGGCATCATCCGCGCGGGCGAGCACGGCTGGAGCGAGGCCGGCGCCCTGACCGCCCTGGCGGCGGGCGCATCGGCCGCCGTCCTCTTCGTGGTGATCGAATCTCGCAGCACCGCACCGATGTTCCCGCTCGCCCTGCTGCGCAATCGGGTCTTCGGCGGCACCCTGCTCAATGCCTCCGGGCAGACCTTCGCCGCCTTCGCGTCCTCGCCGCTGCTGTCGCTGTGGTTGCAGCAGCAGCTGCACCTGTCACCGCTGCGCGCGGGCCTGGCCATGCTGCCGATGGCCTTGACCGCATTCCTGGTGTCGGGCTTGGCCGGTCGCTTCCTGCACGATGTGCCCGCCGCCTTCACCGTCGGCCTGGGCCTGGTGGTGGTCGGCGCGGGTTCGGTGCTGCTGACTTTCATCGGCCCCGGATCCTCCTGGGCGGCAATCGTTCCCGGCTTCGTGGTGATCGGCGCCGGCATCGGCGTCAATGCCCCGGCCCTGGTCTCCACCGGCATGGCGGCGGTCGAACCGCGGCAGTCCGGGGTCGCGGCCGGTGCGGTCAACACGGCCCGGCAGCTGGGGATCGCTCTCGGAGTCGCGGTGCTGGGCACCGTATTCCGCGATGTGGCCGGTGAGTCCCAGCCGCTGCCGCTCCCCGATTTCGTGCGCGGCCTCGACGCCGCCGTTATGGTGGCGGGCGCGGTCGGCATCGCCTTCGGCCTGGCCTCCTTCGCCCTGCTGCGCCGCCCCCGCACGCGGGCCGACGAGACACCGCAAAGGCCGGCGATGGTCGGTTAGCGCCGCCCGGACTGCCCGCCGGAGGAGCTGTCCCCCGGCGGGCATTCGCGGTGCCGTCACCCGCACGACCCGCCGGGAAGATATAACCAGCATTTTTGTTTTCCAGGTTAGAGAGGAGGTGAGGCGCCGATGCCGAGCCCGCGACAGTTACCCTCAGGCGTGCCCGATCCACGCCCCCACCTCGGCGAACCACTCGCCCTGGATCTACTCAACACCCGCTGGATATCCGCGGAGGGACCGCAGGATCTGCTCACCGGCACCGAGGGACTGGCCACCTGGCTGGCCGACAACAACCTCGAGCTGCCCGCCGACGACCGGACCCTGCGCGCGGTGATCACCGCCCGCGAGGCGATCCTGCGCGCGATCCGCGGCGAATCCATCGACGAACTGAATGCCGTACTCGACCACGGCCGCATCCGCCGCACCCTGACCCCCGCCGGGCCCGCCGACACCCCCGACGTCCAGCGCCCCGAATGGCTACCAGGCTGGCTGGCCGCCGGCGACCTGCTGAAACTGCTGGCCGACGCCCCCGACCGCATCAAACAGTGCGCGCACCCCAACTGCGTGCTCTGGTTCCACGACACCTCGAAAAACGGCGCCCGCCGCTGGCACTCCATGGCCACCTGCGGCAACCGCGCCAAGGCGGCCCGCCACTACGCGCGCAACACCTGACCTACCAGCGCGACTGCGGCACATCGAATTCCGCGCACAGGGCCCGCCACACATCCCGCGGATCAACCCCCGCCTCGATAGCCGCCGCCCCCGTCTTCCCGATCGACGGCAACACATGATCGCTCAGCAGCGCATCCCCCCGCGCCGTACCGAACTCGCTATGCAACAACTCCTGAAAAACGGTCAATCGCACGGCCGCGAGCCTACGCCACCGGCCGTACCGACCGTCGAGTGGCACATTACCGAGGGGATATGCCCGAATCCCCCACGGTGGTGTGCCACTCGATCAGCTGGTGCGGGTGGCGGTTCGGGCTTCGTGGCAGATTTGGATGGGGTCGGAGACTACCGAGGCGGTGGCGGCGGCGGAGCGGGCGGCGGCAGTGAAGGAGTCCTCGGTGAGGATTCGGGTTACCGCCTCGCGAACCGCTTCGGGGGTCAGGGGGCGGACGTAAAGGGAACTGCCTTGGCGGGCTGCGCGATTCGCCAGCTCCCATTGGTCGCCGCCGCCGGGGATGGTGACGATGGGGACGCCGTGCAGCAGGGATTTGGCGAGCAGGCCGTGGCCGCCGCCGCCGATCACCACGTCGGTGTGGCGGAGCAGTTCGTCTTGGCGGCCCAAACCGGCTGTGGCCCAGGGCGGAAGGTCGGCGGGCGGCGTGTCGAGGGAGGAGACGGCCACTCGGACGTCCGCGCCGTCGAGGGCCGCCAGGACCAGTTCGACCATGCCGGTGACGCCGGTGTGCGCGGTCGACGGGGCGACCATGACGAGGGGGGCGTCGCCGGGCGGGAGGTCGAGAATGTGATCGGTGGGCTCCCAGAGCAGCGGGCCGACCAGGTGCGCGTTCTCGGGCCAGTCCGGGCGCGGGACTTCGAGGGCGGGCAGGGTGGCGACCAGGCGGGCGGTGGGGCCGGGGTCCTCGGCGGGGAGACCGATGCTCAGGCGGGCCTGCTCGCGCTGCAATTCGCCGCGGCGCACCGCCCGCGCGGACAGACCACGCAGTACGGAATCGCGGGCGCGGCCACGCACCCCCTCCCCCGCCGCGAGCCCACTCCCGATGGGCGGCAACGCCTTCGACTGGATATACAGCGGATGCGGGGACAGCTCCACCCACGGCACACCGAGCCGCTCCGCCGCCATCCCGCCACCGGCGGTCAGCACATCGGAGACCACCAACTCGGGGAGCATAGCGCTCAAATCGGGCAGGATCTCCGTCGAAATATGCGCCGCGCGTTGATGAATCCGCGCACCCGCATCGGCATCGTCATCCTCGGCGCGCGGAGCCAGCCCCTTCAGCCGCCGCACCCCGATCCCGGCATCGCGCGCCGCATCGAACCAGCGCGGACTGGTGAACAGCACCGGATCATCGCCCGCCTGAAGAAACCGCAGGCACAACGCGATCGCCGGAAAGGCATGTCCCGGATCAGGCCCGGCCACCACAGCTACACGCACCCCGCCACACTAATCCGCCTCTCCGCGACTTCAGCGCGCGGCTCAGGTGCCGTCGCCAGTTGGGCATGCGGGCCGGCGGTTGGGAGCGGAAACTATTTTGGGCGTACCCGGTGAGTTACCCCCATCTCACCAGATCAGTTGTCGCGTTCTCCGCCTGTCGGCGACTTCGGCGGGCGACTTGATGCCGTTGCCTTCAGGGATGCGGGGCGGGCGGGTCGGTCAGCCGTTGAAGTAGTAGAGCTCGAAGGCGATTGCGTTGGGGGCTTCGAAGCCTTGCTTCGGGCCTGCGCTCATGGAGATGACGGCGCGGGCTTGGGATTCGACGGGTTCGTCGCTGAGGGCTTCCAGGTAGCGGCGGTGGGCGGTGAGGGATTCGACGGCGGTGTCGATGGTGGCGGAGACGTCTACGGCGTGGCTGCCGTCGGGGACGCCGTAGACGGCGGCCCAGCGCGGGGAATGGGGTGGGAGGTCGGCGAGTTCGGGGTGGATCCATTCGTTGCCGGCGTCGGAGACGGCGTCCAGGGCGGCGCGGCCGACGGCGCGGTGGTCGGCGCTGTTGGCGTAGCCGCGAGCCCAGACGTCGCCGAAGTTGAAGAGCACCACCATTTCCGGGCGATGGCGGCGGATGGCGGCGGCGAGGTCGCGGCGCAGGGCCAGGCTCTCCTCGATGCGGCCGTCGGGGTAGTCGAGAAATTCGACCTGGCTGACGCCGACGATCTCGGCGCTGGCGAGTTCTTCGGCTTCGCGCAGTGGTGCGGCTTCGGCCGGGTGCATTCCGGCGATGCCGGCCTCGCCGCGGGTGGCGAGCAGGTAGCGAATGTCCTTGCCCTGCTGGGTCCAGCGGGCTACCGCGGCGGCCGCGCCGTATTCGATGTCGTCGGGGTGCGCGACGATGATCAAGCCGCGCTGCCAGTCCTCGGGGAGCTGCTCCATACCGGAATTCAACACCACCCGGTGCGGCGGTACCCCATCCTGGCGGCGGTCAGAGCATGCCGAGGACGTCTTCGAAAGCGGCTTCGGCGGCGCCGAGCAGTTTCAGGTCGGGGCCGAGGGTGGACTTCTCCAGGCGGATGCCGCCGAGGGCGCGGCTGACCATGCTGCGGCGGCGGACCTCGTCGGCGATCCGGGTGATGGCGGCATCGGGCAGGGCGGCGAAGAGGTCGCCCAGGACCAGCAGTTCGGGGCCGAGGATATTGACGACATTGACCAGGCCGAGGGTGACCCATTCGAGGTAGTCGGCGAGCTGAGGGCTGAAATCGCCTCGGAGGGTGCGCAGTTCGGCGACTATCGCACCGCGCGGCGCGTGTTCGGGCAGGCCGAGGGCGCGGCTCAGGGCGGCCTGGCCCACTTCGGTTTCCCAGCAGCCGACATTGCCGCAATGGCAGGGGCGGCCGCCGGGACGAACCGTCATGTGGCCGACTTCGCCCAGATAACCGGCGGATCCGCGCAACGGCGAGCCCTGGGCGATGAGGCCGCCGCCGACACCGATATCGGCGGTCACATAGACGGCATCGGCCGCGCCCTGGCCCGCGCCGCGCAAATGCTCTGCGAGCGCACCCAATTCGGCATCGTTGCCCACCACGACGGGGATGCCGAGCACGGCGCGCATGCGCTGACCGAGCGCCACATCACCCCAGCTGAGGTTGGCGGCGGTGTGGACCAGGCCGTCGGCACGCCGCACCACGCCGGGTACCGAGACGCCGACCGCCACCGGCCGCAAGCCCAGATCCCCCGTCAGCAGGGCCGCCGATTCCGCCACGTGGGTGATGACCTCTTCGGGTTCGCGTTGGCGGCCGTGCAGATTCCAGCTGTTGCGGCCCAGGATCTGGCCGCCGAACCCGACCAGTGCGATACCGGCGTGTTCGGCCTGCACATCCACCGCCAGCACCACCGCGGCCTGGGGCTGGGGCAGCACCAGCAGCGAGGGGCGGCCCGCGCCGCCGGACAGGCGCGGCACCTTCTCCTCCACCAGTCCGGCCTCGGCCAGCCCGTCCACCAGCATTTTGATGGTCGAGCGGTTCAAGCCCAGTTCGGTGGCGAGGGCGGCCCGGGTGGCAGGGCCGCCCGCGTGCAGCAGGCGCAGCAGGCTGGAGCGATTGAAGCGGCGAACCTCGTCCGGACGTGCGACGGTCATGAGTGCAGCGGGACGGTCATGGACTCAGGAATACCATTGCGGCGCTCACGATTGCGCAATCGCCGCGCGGCGTCTCGAGAGCGCGTCGACCGTGGCGGCCAGCAACAGCACCAAGCCGGTCACGATGGACACCACGGCCGCCGGTTGCGAGAGCAGGCCGAGACCGTTGGAGACCACCGCCAGCACCGCGCCGCCGATCACCGCGTCCGCCACCCGGCCGCGTCCACCGAACAGCGAGGTACCGCCGATCACCGCCGCACCGACCGCGAACAGCAGCGTGTTCAACCCGCCCGCCTGCGGATCGACGGAGCCGACCTTCGACGAGTAGACGATCGCACCGAGCGCCGCACAGGACGAGGAGATGACGAAAACGCTTGCACGCAAACGCGTCACGTCGATACCCGCGCGCCGAGCGGCCTCCATATTGCCGCCGACCGCGTAGATGTGGCGGCCGTAGGTGGTGCGGTTGAGCACGTACGTGCCCGCCACCAGCAATGCCAGCACGATCGGCACCACGTACGGGACGCCGGAGATCTCGATGAGCGAATTCGGTGACCGGTTCACGGTGAGCAGCGCCGTCACCACGATCGCGAAACCGCTGAGCGCCACCACTTTCGCCACTATCAGTGGAGTCGGCGAGGTGACCAGCCCGCGCTTGCGCCGCAGCAGATGCCCGCCCAGCGTGACCGCCGTGTAGCCGCCCGCCGCGACCACGCACAGCACCCAACTGCCGACCGTGGACAGATTGCCGTTCGCCACCTGATCGAGTACGTGCGAGGAGCTGATGCCCAAAACCCCGCCCTCCCCGATCAATTGGAGAATCACGCCCTGCCAGGTCAGGAACAGGGCCAGCGTCACCACGAACGACGGCATCCCGATCTTGGCGATCAAGAACCCGGTAATGCATCCGATGGCCGCGCCCACGCACACCGCCAGCAGCATCTCCACCCACGGATTCGCCTTGAACCCGATGAGCGTCACCGCCACCCCGAGCAACGACAACGCCACCCCGGGCCAGATCCGCAACAGCGCCGCCAGCACGGCCCCCAGCACCAGCAGCGCGTTGAAGATGAAGAACACCGTGGATCCCATGCCCGACAGCAGGTTTCCGTCCTTCACGTAATGCATGGCCAGCACCGCCCCCGCCACCCCGGACGCGGTCCCCGCCGACAGATCGATCTCCCCGATCAACAGCACGTAGACGATCCCGATGGCGATGATCGTCTGCCCCGCGCCCTGGGCGAGCAGATTCGCGATGTTGTTGAGCGAGAAGAACACATCCGACAGCACCGAGAACAGCACCACCAGCGCGACCAGTCCGAGCAGGGCGGGCAGCGACCCGATCTCCCCGCCGCGCAACCGCATCACGTAGTCGCGCAACGCTTCCCGGGTCGACAAGGTCGTGGTGTCGATCCCGAAATCCGCCACCGCCGATCCCGCGGGCGCACCCCGGCCCGGCGAGTCCGCGTGGGCCGACGTCCCCGGATCGCCCGGTACAGGTTCCGAACCGGCGGCAACCGCCGCGGCCGGAGCCGCACCCGCATCGGGAGCCGGAGCACTACCGGATACTTGCGAATCGTCTTTCACCTCAGCGCCTTTCCCGCTCGTGATGTCCTCGCTCACAACACCACCGCCTCGGGCCGGGCCAGACCGAGCTCACCGGAGCGGCCGGCGGTGATGAGCTCGACCACCTGCGAATGCGTCACGTCGGCGGTGCGCACCTCGGCGGCCATGCGCCCCAGGTACAGCACCGCGATCCGGTCGGCGACCTCGAACACGTCGGCCAGGTTGTGGCTGATCAACACCACCCCGAGCCCCTGTTCGGCGAGCCGCCGCACCAGGTCCAGGACCTGGCGGGTCTGCGCGACGCCCAGCGCCGCGGTGGGTTCGTCGAGCAGCACCAGATTGCTGTTCCAGAGCACGGCTTTGGCGATCGCCACGGTCTGGCGCTGCCCGCCGGAGAGCGCGGCGACGGGTGTGCGCACCGATTTCACGGTGCGCACCCCGAGCGAGGCCAGGGTGCGCCGCGCTGCCTCCTCCATGCTCGCCTCGTCCAGCAGCCACGGTTTCCCGCGTTCGCGGCCGAGGAACATATTGGCCACGATGTCGAGGTTGTCGGCCAGCGCCAGATCCTGGTAGACCACCTCGATCCCGAGCGCCGCCGCGTCCTTCGGCCCGCGCAGGTGCGCCGGTTCACCCCGGAACAGCACCTCCCCGGAGTCCGAATCATGAATTCCGGCAACACATTTCACCAAGGTGGTCTTGCCCGCGCCATTATCGCCGACCAGCGCGGTGACCTGCCCGGCGGGCACGGTGAAATCCACATCGTGCAGCACGTGCACCGGACCGAAGCTCTTGTTCAGTCCGGTGATGCGCAGCAGCGGCTCGCTCATCGCCCTACCTCTCAGGAAATGCCGAGCTCGGTGCAGGCGGTCTTGACGTCGCCCGTGCACAGATCGCCGGCCTTCACGAAACCGGCGTCGGTGACCGTCTTGACGTCGGCGCGCAGGATCGTCTGCGGCGGCAGCAGCACCGATTTCACGTCCCGCTTGCCCTTGGGATCCTGGCTCACGCCCTGCGCCAAGGCATCCGCGGCGGACTTGTCGCCCTTGGCCAGCGCGCCGGCGAGTTTCGCGGCCGCCTGCGCTTCGTCGCGGATCGGCTTGAACACCGTCATGTACTGGTCACCGCGCAGCACCGCCTTGAGGCCGTCGGCGGTGGCGTCCTGGCCGGTGACCGGCACCTTGCCGTTGAGGCCGTTCTTCTTCAGCACGGTGATCACCGCACCGGCCAGGCCGTCGTTGGCGGCCACCACACCGTCGACCTTGCCGCCGTTGCCGGTCAGGATCTGCTCGAAGGTGTTGCCGCCCTTCTGGTTGTCCCAGCCGTCGATGGGCTGGCTGCGCACCAGTTTCAGCGCGCCCGAATCGTAGAGCGGCTGCAAGATCTTCTGCTGGCCCTGATGGAACAGCGTGGCATTGTTGTCGGTCGGCGCGCCCTCGATCTCGATCACCGAGGCGGCCGGCTTGTCCTTCAGGGCGGTGGCCAGCGCCGTCCCCTGGAGTTCACCGACCTTCACATTGTCGAAAGACACGTAGTAGTCCGACGATCCGCCCAGATTGAGCCGGTCGTAATCGATGGTCGGGATGCCGGACTTCTTCGCCTTGGCCGCGACGGCGCTGCCCACCTCGCTGTTGATCGAGGCGATGACCAGCACCTTCACCCCCTTGGCGATCATGCCGTCGGCGAGGGTGCTGAACTTCTGCACATCGCCCTGCGCGTTCTGCACGTCGGCGTCGAAACCCTCGGCGCGCAGGGCTTCCTGGAGCATGGGCTTGTCGAAGGATTCCCAGCGGGCCGAGGTGGCGGTCTCGGGCAGGATGACGCCGACCGTGCCCTTCCCGCCTCCCCCACCGGAGGTCGTGCCGGGTGTGTCGTTATTGCTGGAGTTGGAGCCGCAGGCGCTGAGCGTCAGCAGGCCGGTGAGTGCCAGCGCGCAGCCGGCGAACAGCGTGCCGCGCCGGGTGCGGGCGGAATCATGCTGTGTGAAGGGGGTTTTCGTCCTCATCAGGGTGACCTTTCGAGCGGCGGCCACCGGCTTGCGGCCGCACACCGTCCAATATGTTGTGCCCGACAACATATGTGAACCGGTCACCCCGGATGGGACGATTCACCGAATTCGCTTCGCTTATGCCCGCTTCGGCAGTAGAACGACCTTTCCACCGGCGTGGCCGTCGCGGACGAATTCGTGCGCGGCGGTGACCTCGCTCAGCGGATAGGTCGCCGCGATCACCACATCGAGCTTGCCCGCGGCGGCCAGCGGCACCAGTTCGCGCCAGGCATTGCCGCGGATCTCGGTGCCCGGATCGGCGCCGGGGCCGCCGCCGAGCAGGCGAATCCCGGTGTCGGCGCGGCCGAAGGCGACGATGGAGGCGATCCGGGAGCGGTTGGCGACCAGATCCAGGGAGACATCCACGGCCTCGTCACCGCCGACCGTGTCGAGGGCGGCGTCGATTCCATTGGGCGCCAAGGCCCGAACGCGATCGGCCAGACCGGGTCCGTACTCGACCGGCTCCACTCCGTAGCCGCGCAGGCGCTCGTGCCGTCCCGCCGAAGCCGTACCGATCACCCGGGCGCCGCGCGCCACCGCGAGTTGCGCGGCCAGCGATCCGACACTGCCCGCCGCACCGTGCACCAGCACGGTGTCACCCGCGCCGACGCTCGTCGCCGCGAGCAGATGCACCGCGGTGCCGCCGGTGCTGAGCAGGCCGGACGCCACTTCCCAGCTCAACTCGGCCGGTTTGGGCACGGTGCGCGCGGCCGGGAGCGTGATCGCGGTCGCGTAGCCGCCCTCGGCGCGGCCGATCACCTCGTCGCCGACGCGCACCGGCCCCGCCGGGCCCTCGGCATCGGGACCGACGGCGGTCACCACACCCGAGAACTCCAGTCCGAGCCGGATCGGCAGGGCGTTCGGGTCGGTGCCGAACGCGCCGCTGTAGCGCTTGTAGTCGAACGGGTTCACGCCCGCCGCCCGTACCTCGACGGTGACCTGACCCGGGCCGGGTTCGGGCACCTCGACCTCGATCAGGGACAACACTTCCGGGCCACCGTAGGAGGTGGCGACAACAGCAGTAGCCATAGCGCCGACAACATACCGGGCTCCGATCCGATTCCCGGCCCGCCGCACCGGTTTCGGCCGCACCGCAAAAAGCCCGGGCACCCCCACCTTCGAGTGGGCGGCCCGAGCTCTTCCGTACGGTCGCGCGGCGTGCGCTACAGCTTGCTGATCGGCGACTTGTCCGAGCCGGACAGCGCCTTGTACAGCAGGTACAGACCGAAGACGATGGCGCTGATGACCAGGATCGGGAACAGACCCTTGATCAGTGCGCCGATGATCGCCAGCGCGATCCAGACGACCGCAACGACGCCGATGATCTTCCACAGCATGTCAATCCTCCCGAAGGTTCCCGAACCGGCGTTCGCCCGATCCGACACTTACCATCCTGACCGGTCACGCCCAGGAAATCACCAGGTCAGCACCGATATCCGGGAAAGTTCAGGGTAGACCCTGAGGGGCCGCTCCGGGCTGCCCTGCGCCCCTGAGGGAACTGCCCTCAACTCCCTGGCCCCGAACGAGACTGCGTCGAATTGCCTGGCCCGGGCGGGCAGAGCCCGACTAGACAGTGGGGTCACCTCGCCTGCCGTACCCGGCTGTGGTCCCCCAGCCCGCTGCCGTCACCTCGCCTACCGGCGTCGTTCCGGCCGTCGTCGCCTTTCAACGAAGGTCGCCGGGGTTGAGTGGCACATGAGTGTGGGGGTTGTCGGCGTGTCGCCGCAGTGATGTGACACTGATCTTGAAAATGCCTATGGGGGTTGGGGTTCAGGGGCGGAAGCGGTTGTCGGCGAGGTCGGTCAGGGCCTGTGCCCAGCCGTCGAGGCGGTCGGCGGCGTCGCGGAGGTGGATCATGGCCCAGCCGAGATCGTCTGCGATGGCGGCGCTTTCGGGGACCGCGAGGACGCGGGCGGCAGCGGCGACCATGCCTTCGAACTCGGCTACGCCGCCGTCCAGGCGGGTGGCTACGGCTTCGACGTGACCGATCAGGATCGAGTCGCGGGAGCCCAGTGCGCCTGCGGCACGCTCCATGGCGACCATGTCGGCCGCCAGCGCGTGCAGTGCGGCCGCGCCGGACGCCGCCGTTTCGAGGGTGTCGTTCAGGTCGTCCTCGGGCAGCCTGCCCGATCTGGCGATCTGATCGCCGAGGCCGTGCAAGGCGCGTTCGGCGCGCACCAAGCGCGCGATGGAGGCTCGCGCGGCCGACCGTAGCGGCGGCAATTTCCGGGGCGCGAACGACGCCTGCGGCAAGGGTTCCTTGCGTAGCTGTAGGTAGCGCTTGGCCGTCACCGCGGTCCCGGTAACCAGCGCCACCGCGCCGCCACCGACCACGATCACCGCCCACGCGGGGGCCGAGATCAGCACCAGCCCAACGGTTCCGGCGGTGGTCAGGCCGCCCGCGGTCCCGAGTCGCAGGCTTCGCCGCCGTGTCCGCCGCCGCTTGCGCAACTCCCGCTCCCGCGGATCGGCCCACTTACGCACGGCCACCAGCGCTTGCTCGCCCACCTCGCGCAAGGTGTCCGGCACCCGCCGCGCCAATTCCTCCGGCTCGACTCCGGTGGGCGCCAGCATCTCCCGCACCGCCTGTGTAGCCCGCCCCCGCTTGCCGGCCTGAGATGCCTTCGAAGCCTGCGGCTTTCGCGCCGCCTCGGTCCACCCCGGCTCGGTTGACTGACGCGGGCGCCGGGGCTGGCCCGGCACCGGCTCGGCTCGGTTCACCGGTCGCCGGGCCCGTGCGGTGAGGTGCTGCGGGTTCAGGAGCGGCTCGGCGGGGTCGGCTGGATTCCGGAGCGGCTCGGTGGGATTGGCCGGGTTGTGGAGCGGCTCGGTGGGGTTCGGCTGGCGGGTCGGGTCCGCGGGCATGCGGGCAGTATCGCGCGGGGGTACGACAGAAAAGCCGGGGGGCGGGGTTCCCGAATTGCCTGCGGGGTGCGGAAGGGGTGCGGGAGCGGTTGCGGCGGTATCGGTTCCGGGCTGCGGTGGGAACGGGTAGGGGAAGCCGGGGATCGGCTCGGGGCGTTGCGCTTCGGCGGGGGGTTTGCGGCGGAAACGCGCACGGGAGACCGCGGGGTCGTTGTCGGCCCGCGATCTCCCCATCAGTGCAACGCCTTTCGAGAAACTGCCGAGATCTACTGCTGGGCGGCCTGGCCCTTGTCGAACTGGGGCTGGGCCGGGTTGGCGGCGGTCTGGCCCTGGTTCAGCTGCTGCTGGTTACCGGCGGCGGGCAGGGTGTCGCCGCGCATGGAGGCGCGGATCTGCTCGAGGCGGCTGTGGCCGGCCATCTGGATGCTGGCCTGCTGGACTTCCATCATGCGGCCCTGCACCGAGTTCTGGGCGAGTTCGGCGGCGCCGAGCGCGTTGGCGTAACGGCGTTCGATCTTCTCGCGCACCGCGTCCAGGCTGGGGGTGGTGCCGGGGGCCGAGAGGGTGGAGTCCATCTGCTGGAGGGAGGCCGAGACCTGCTCCTGCATCTTGGCCTGCTCCAGCTGGGAGAGCAGCTTGGTGCGCTCGGCGACCTTCTGCTGCAACAGCATGGCGTTCTGCTCGACGGCCTTCTTGGCCTGCGCGGCGGCTTGCAGCGACTGGTCGTGCAGCACCTTCAGGTCCTCGACGGCCTGCTCGGCGGTGACCAGCTGCGCGGCGAAAGCCTCGGCGGCATTGGTGTACTGGATCGCCTTCTCGGTGTCGCCGGCGCCGGCGGCCTGGTCGGCCAGCATGACCGCCTGGCGCGCATTGGCATTGAGCTTCTCGACCTCGTCCAGCTGGCGGTTCAGCTTCATCTCCAGCTGCCGCTGGTTGCCGATGACCGATGCGGCCTGCTGCGACAGGGCCTGGTGCTGGCGCTGGGCCTCCTCGATGGCCTGCTGGATCTGCACCTTCGGATCCGCGTGCTCTTCGATCTTGGAATCGAAGAGGGCCATCATGTACTTCCAGGCCTTGACGAACGGATTAGCCATCGATTGATCCCGCCTCCATGTGACGTGCCACGCCCCGTCGTGGTGCGCGACATGATGCGCGACCCTCACGCATCCCTGTTGTCCTGGTCCAACTGTTGCTCAGCAGCCGTGCCGGAGACCTTGCGGCTGCACGACGTCTCCGGCACGAAGCCTACAGAGAATTTATCCCTTTCGGCTCCACCGCACAGCGCTCACTTGGCAGCCACCAGCACCAGCCGGTCCGACTTGGGCGCCGGAATGACGATGCGGGGCCCGAAAGCCGCATCGCCGGCCCGTGCCAGGTCACCGTCCCCGCCCTTCGGGGTGGCCCCCGCACCGGCGGTGGCCAGCGCCGCGACGGCGGGCGTACTCGCCTTGGCCGCAGCGGCATTCGCCTTGCGGTCGGCATCGGCCATGGCCGCGCTCACGTCGAACAGCACCTGCGCCAGCGGGACGTCCAGGGCCTGGCAGATGGCGGCCAGCAGTTCGCTGGAGGCTTCCTTGCGGCCTCGTTCCACCTCGGACAGGTATCCCAGACTCACGCGTGCCGAGGTGGAGACCTCACGCAGGGTCCGGCTCTGGGCGACCCGAGCGCGCCGCAGACTTTCACCGATCGCTTCTCGCAGCAGCGTCATCTCGTTCTCCTCACACTTCGTCTCGCCGGACCCAGCGTCTGCCACGACAACGTCCGGCGTCGGCCGCGCGTTCCCGGCCTGCTCACCCGCCCCGAATTCCCCGGACGAGCTCGGTGACCGCGGCACGGACCGCACTCACCCTGATCGTCCACCGGTCTCCCGACAGTTTCAACCGGATCACCTCGGTGCCCTCGGGTCCGGCTATACCCAGAAATACCGTGCCGACCGGGCGTTCGTCCTGAGGTTCGGGTCCGGCCACGCCGGTGAGTCCCAATCCCCAGTCCGCGCCGCAGCGATTGCGGGCACCCACCGCCAGTTGTTCGGCGGTACTCGGGGCCACCGCTCCGTCGCTGGTCAGCGTGTCCGCACTCACATCGGCGAGGGTGCTTTTCAAGTCGGTGGCGTAGACGATCAGTCCACCCCGCAACACCGCGCTCGCCCCCGGAATTCCCGCGATGGTCGCGGCCAGCAGCCCGGCGGTCAGCGATTCGGCGGTGGCGACGGTCTGGCCCGCGGCCTTCAGCGCGGCGACCAGATCCGCCACTTCGGGCACATCGTCGATGAGCGGGTCACGGTGAACAGGTAGCTGCCTGGCGTCCGGTGCGGTCGCCATGTGCGGGGCGGGGACCTGTTCAGGCGGCACGGCGCCCACCCGGCGAACCGAACCACAGCCGGGCGGCCTGGCCGACATAGTCCAGCCCGGTGCCGACGGTCAGCACCACCGCCACGTACATCAATGCCATTCCGGCCGTGGCGAATCCGCCGGAGAGCGGCAGCAACAGCGCGGCGATCGCCACCGATTGCACCAGGGTCTTGAGCTTGCCGCCGCGCCCGGCCGGGATCACGCCCCGGCGCACCACGGCCAGCCGCAGCAGCGTCACGCCCAGTTCGCGGGCGATGATGACCAGGGTGATCCACCACGGCAGATCGCCGAGCATGGACAGCCCGATCAGCGCGGCCCCGATCAGCGCCTTGTCCGCGATCGGATCCATCAGCTTGCCGAAATCGGTGACCAGACCGTATTTCCGGGCCAGCTGACCGTCGATGCGATCGGTGATGGCGGCGATGCCGAACAGCGCGGCCGCGCCCCAGCGCCACCCCGGATCGTGCCCGCCGCCGGCGAACAACGCCATCAGGAAGATGGGGACGATCAGAATGCGCAGCACGGTGAGCACATTGGCGATGTTCATCAGCGGCACCGCCGCCGGTTCGACCTGATGCAGCAGGGCCGATTCGACCCGATGGGTCTGCTCGGCGCTCGTCCCCGGCGCGAACTCCGATCCGCTCGGACCGGCATCGGCCCAGCGACCCTCCACCTCGTCACGCTGCACCGTCACCAGCGCCCCCACCGGCCGCGGCACCGGCCATGGTTCCCGGACCATTCCGGCATGCGAGGGGACTGGATGTACGACACACCACCAAGCCTATCGGTACCGGGGCCGACTACTGTGCACCCCATGACAACACGGGCACCTCACAGCGGTTCAGCGGACGGCGAGACGACGGCACAGCCGCTCGTGCGCCGCGCGCGAACCTCGGATGTGCCCCAGATCAAGCACCTCATCGACATCTACGCCGGCAAGATCCTGCTGGAGAAGAACCTGGTCACCCTCTACGAGGCGGTGCAGGAGTTCTGGGTCGCGGAGAAGGACGGCGTGCTGGTCGGTTGCGGTGCGCTGCACGTGCTGTGGGCCGACCTCGGCGAGGTGCGCACCGTCGCGGTGCATCCGGAGATCAAGGGCACCGGCGCGGGCCGCCTGATCGTGGAGCAGCTGGTCGCGGTCGCGCGCGAACTGGAGTTGAAGCGGCTGTTCGTGCTCACCTTCGAGGTCGATTTCTTCTCCCGGCACGGTTTCGTGGAGATCGAGGGCACGCCGGTGACCGCCGAGGTCTACGCCGAGATGTGCCGCTCCTACGACACCGGTATCGCGGAGTTCCTGGATCTGAGCTACGTCAAGCCCAACACCCTCGGGAATACTCGAATGCTGTTGACGCTCTGACCACTTCGCATCACCCCATCGATCAGAAAGTTCGCATCGTGCCGATCTTCGCCGTCCATTACACCTACACCCACGAGACCTTCCCGGCTCGTCAGGAGAACCGTCCGGCCCATCGCGCCTTCCTCAATAATCTCGTCGACGAGGGCACCATCCTGACCAGCGGTCCCTACACCGACGGCACCGGCGCGCTCATCCTGTTCCGCGCCGAGAACATCGAGACGGTCGAGAAGCTGCTGCCGGAGGATCCGTTCGCGCAGCTCGGGCTGATCGAGGACAAGCGCGTGGTCGAATGGCTGCCGGTGATGGGGACCTTCTCCGAGGAGTGAGCCCGGTCAGCCGACCGTGGTTCCGAGTGCGGTGAGCCGTGCGAGGCGTTCGGCGTCCGCACTGCCCGGCTCGGCGGTATCGATCATGATGCGCAGGTCGCAGCCGGCGACCATGAGCACCGCGCAGTCCAGGGTCAACTCGCCCGCGATCGGGTGATCGATGGTCTTGACGGTGATCTCGTAGCCGGCGACCGCATCGGCCTCCCACAATTCGGCGAAGCGGGTGCTCTCGGCGCGCAGATCCGCGATGAGCTGCCGTAGTCGCCGGTCGGCGGGGTAGCGCAGTTCGCTCGCGCGCAGGTCCGAGACGAGAGCGGTCTCGAGGTCGACCAGGGTTTCCGCGGTGTAGCGGCCGACGGAGCCGGGGGCGACGAAGTGCCGCCAGACGCGATTGCGCGCGTTCCCCTGCCAGCTCGGCAGATCCCCCAGCAGCGCCGCGCAGGACGAATTCGCCTGGAGCAGAGTCCAGGACGCGTCGAATACCGCGACCGGGATGCCGACCAGGTGATCGAGCATGCGCTGTACGGCGGCCGGGATCTCCGAGGGCACGGTCCCGGGCTCGGGCAATGCCAATCCCGCGAGCCGGTACAGCCGCGCGCGCTCGTCGGTGGTCAGCCGCAATGCCCGCGCCAGCGCCTCGACCACCTGCGCCGACGGATTGGCGGCCCGGCCCTGCTCGAGCCTGGTCACGTAATCCACCGAGATGCCCGCCAGCAGCGCCAATTCCTCCCGCCGCAGGCCGGGCGCCCGCCGCGGACCGCCCGCCGCTACTCCGGAATCGCCGGGCGAGGCTTGATCACGCCAGCGCCGCAGCGCGATTCCGAATTCCGAGGTCGCCATGGGTTTCATTCTGCCCGCGCGGCGTCGGCCCCCGCTTCCTGGTATCGGCGGTCCCAGGAAGATCAGTCGACTGGTTGATCCCCTCGCCCGGCGTGAATCTGAGGTCATGACGACGACACTCATCACCGGCGCGAACAAGGGCCTGGGATTCGAAACCGCGCGGCGGCTGGCCGAGGCCGGGCACACCGTCTATATCGGCAGCCGCGATGCCGAACGTGGCCGTGTCGCCGCCGAACGGCTCGGCGTGCGCTCGGTGCGGCTGGATGTCACCGACGACGCCTCGGTCCAGTCGGCGGCGAAGCTCGTTGCGGCGCAAGGCGGTCTCGACGTGCTGGTCAACAATGCCGGTATCGATGTGGAAGGCAATGGCGCGGTGGACATCTCCGATATCACCGCCGAGATGATGCGAACGGTCTTCGACACCAACGTCTTCGGCGTCGTCCGCGTCACCCATGCCTTCCTGCCCCTGCTGCGGCGGTCCCCCGCCCCGGTCATCGTGAACGTCAGCAGTTCACTGGCCTCGCTGACGCTCAGCACCACCGCGGGCACCAATGCGCACGCCTACCCCGGGCTGACCTATCCCGCCTCGAAGACCGCGGTCAACCGGACCACTGTGCAGTACGCGAAGGCGCTGCCGGATATGCGGATCAACGCGGTCGAGCCCGGCTACACCGCGACCGACCTCAACGCCCATGCCGGGCGGCAGACCGTCGAGGAGGGCGCGGAGATCATCGTGCGCCTGGCCCAAGTGCCGAAGGACGGTCCGACCGGCGGATACTTCGCGGCCGCCGGTCCGCTGCCCTGGTAGCCGATCGGAAACCGCCGCTATTCGGTCGCCGGGCTCCTACCATGGACTCCACCCACGAGGGGAGGGCGAACAGTGGCACGGCGACAGGCTCCGGAACGCGCGGACCAGGGGGTTCTGAGCGCGCGAGCCGGGCTGGCCGTCGCCGTGGCGCGGTACGCGGAGGCGTGGGAGACGGGTATCGAACCCCCGGATCCGGCGGCGTTCCTGCCGGAGACGGCGGAGTTGCGCACCGCGGTGCTGATCGAGCTGATCAAGGTGGATTTGCAGCATCGCTGGCGGCGGACGGGCGAGGTCAAACGCCTCTCCGCCTATGTCACGGAATTTCCTGAGCTGCAAGAGATTTCACTGCCGCCGGATCTGCTGTACGAGGAGTACTACTGCCTGCTGCACAGCGGGGTGACCGTCGATGCGGCGCAGTACGAGGAATCGATCCGGATCGATCTCGCCACCGGCCACTATCGCAGCACCCTGATCTCGCAACCCCGGGCCTTCGGGGAACTGGAGCAGCTGGCGGCCGGGGAGCACGTCGACGACTTCGAACTTCTGCTGATGCTGGGTTCCGGGGCCTTCGCGCGCGTGTTCCTGGCCCGGCAGCGATCGATGGAACGCCTGGTCGCGCTGAAGATCTCACACAATCACGGCGTCGAACCGCAGATCCTGGCCCAGCTCGATCACCCGCATATCGTGCGGGTGTACGACATGCGGCTGCTGGCGGACCGCGACCTCAAGCTCATGTACATGGAGTACGTGGCGGGCGGGACGCTGCTGGATGTGCTGCGGCAATGCTCGGACACTCCGCCGGAACGGCGGGACGGGCGCACGCTGCTGGCCGCGATCGACGAGGTGCTGGGCGAGAAGGGCGTGCACCCGGCCGATACGGGGGTGCGTGCCGAGCTGGCCGCCCTGTCCTGGCCCGAGACCGTGGCCTGGCTGGGGCGCGGGCTGGCCGACGCGCTGGACTATTCGGCTCGCCACGGCATCCTGCACCGGGATATCAAGCCCGCGAACGTGCTGCTGACCGCCGAGGGCGTGCCGAAACTGGCCGACTTCAATGTCGGGTTCAGCAATCACATCGCGGGGGTCAGCCCGATCGCGTATTTCGGCGGTTCACTGGCCTACATGTCGCCCGAGCAATTGGCGGCCTGCCATCCGCATCTGCCCGAGCAGGCCGAGGAATTGGATCAGCGCAGCGATATCTACGCCCTGGGCGTGCTGCTGTGGGAATTGCTCACCGGCCATAGACCTTTCGCCGACGAGATCACCGCCGGCGATACCGCCAACTCGCTCGACGGCATGCTGCGGCGACGGCATCAGGGGCTCGATGCCGAAGCCTTCGCCGAGCTGCCGCCGGACTGTCCCGCGACCCTGCGCCGCATCCTGCGCACCTGCCTGGCGCCGCATCGCGAGGATCGGTGGGCGAGCAGCGCGGAGCTGGTCCAGCAGTTCGAGCTGTGCCTGGATCCGCGGGCGCGTGATCTGGTCGATCCGCCGCCCGGCAGTGCGCGGGAACGCTTGGCGCTCTTGCCGATCGCGAGCGCGGCGATCGTGGCCGGGCAGCTGCTGGCGGTGCTGTACCTGTACGCGCACAATCAGACCTTGCTGAACGCCCATATGACCGGCGAGCAGCAGCGCGTCTACATGCCGTTCGCGTTCGCCGCCGGCAGCATCCTCCAGGCGGTGTTCACCACGCTCATCCTGTATTTCGCGCGGGATGTGATCATCGTGCCGCGCGGTATGCGCAGGGGGATCCGCTACGACCCGGCGCGGGTGAACCGTACGCGCGCACTGACATTGCGCTGCGGCGATCAGATCGCGATGCTCGTGGTGATCGGCTGGGCGCTGGCGCTGCTGCCGATGGGTGGCGCGGTCCTGGTGCTCGGCGAGCTGCCGCCGCTGCTGCTGGCCGATATTTTCGCCTCGCATCTGGTGAGCGGGCTGGTGGCGGCGATCTTCCCCTATTTCCTCGTCACGTTCCATGTCGTCCGCTGGTACTACCCCGGGCTGCTGCTGTACGGGACCAGCCGCGACTCCGACGCCGAGCAGCTGGCCGCCCTGTCGCGGCGTGCGACCCGGAAGCTGCTGGCGGCGGCGCTGATTCCGCCGTTGGCCGCGGTCGCCGGTGCGATCTTCCTGAATCAGGAGGATCTGCACCGGGTGATCGGCGCGGTGCTGGCGCTGACAGCCATCGGCGCGATCGTGTTCGCGGCGTCGTTCGGGTTGTACCGCATTCTGCAAGCCGATCTGGCGGCACTGCGCTGGACGATGATCTCGGCCGGACCGAACGGGCGGGTCCCGCGCGGTGTGCGGGCGGCGTGGCTGCCCGGCGAGTGACCGGTCAGCTGTCGATGGCGGGTTGCGCGTTCACCACCCGGGCGATGTCGCGCAGTGCGGAATCGGTGGTCATCTCCCAGTGCGTGGCGCCGACCGGATGGTTCTCGACGATTCCCGTGACCGCCGCCGTCCAGGTGCCGGCGTTCACGCCTGCCGTCGGATCGTCTCGCGTCGCGGTGAAATAGACGAGATCGCCGGCGAAGGGGCGGGCGCGGTAGGTGGTGAGGAGTGCGGCCGAGGCGATCGCGGCCGACACCACGCGTTCGATGCGCGCCGCGCCGAAGGAGGCGAACGGTTCCGGGAGCGCACTCAAACGCTGGGGCAGCTGGGTGAGGTCGGTGATGTCGTCCAGGCCGAAGGCGGTGGCCTGCTCGCCCAGCAGTCCGCCGAGCAGGTCGGCGACCGTGACCGAGGTCGCGGCACCCGGGGTGGCACCCGCGCCGGGATATTCCAGGCGGCTGTCCAGCATGGCCAGCAGCGCCACCTCTTCGCCCTCGTCCTGAAGCTGGACCGCCATGGCGTGGGCCAGCACGCCGCCGAGCGACCAGCCGAGCAGGTGGTAGGGGCCTTCGGGTTGGACCGAGCGGACGTGCCGCACGTACAGGCGCGCCCAGTCCTCGATCGAATCCGGTAGCGGCGCATCCGAACTCAACGCCGGGGATTGCAGACCGTAGAGCGGGCGGCCCGGATCGAGGTGGGCGGCCAGTCCCGCGAAGGACCAGGCCATGCCACCGATCGGATGGACGCAGAACAGTGGCGCGGTGGCGCGGTCACCGGTGCGCAGCGGCAGCAGGATGTCGAAAGCCGCTGCGGGGCCGGTGGTCACGGAGCCACGGGTGCGCAGCTCGGCCACGATGGCGGCCGGGGTGGGGGCGGTGAAGACCCACATGACCGGCACGGTCTCGGCGATCGCCTCGCTGAAGCGCGCCACCAGTTTGGTGGCCAGCAGCGAGTTGCCGCCGTGCTCGAAGAAGTTGTCGTCCAAGCCGATTCGGTCCAGGCACAGGACTTCGGCGAAGATATCGCAGACCGCGGTTTCCAGACTGGTGCGCGGGGCCCGATAGCAGTGCTCCGCCAAGGCGGGTGCGGGCAGCGCGGCGCGGTCCAGTTTGCCGACCGAGGTCAATGGGACGGCGTCGAGGAAGACGATCGCGCTGGGCACCATGTGCGAGGGCAGCGCCCGGGCCGCGTGCTCGAGCAGGCGATCGCAGTCGGTCGTCGAATCCGGCGTGGCCACCACATAGGACACCAGAACCGTTGCGCCCGCGCTGTTCTCACGGCCGACGGTGACGGCGAAATCGACCGACGAGTGGGCGGCCAGGGCGGCGTCGATCTCGCCCAGTTCGATGCGGAAGCCGCGGATCTTCACCTGGAAGTCGGTGCGGCCGCGGTAGTCGAGGGTGCCGTCGGCGTTCCAGGCGACCACGTCGCCGGTGCGGTACATGCGTTCACCGGGCCGGAAGGGGTTGGCGACGAAGCGATCCGCCGTGAGGTCGGAGCGGTCGAAATAGCCGCGCGCCAGCTGGACACCGGACAGGTACAGCTCCCCCGCGACGCCGGCCGGGACCGGCCGTAACCGGGCGTCCAGGACGTAGACCTGGCTGTTCCAGACCGGGCCGCCGATCGATACCGAGGCCGCGCCGGTGCCGGACACACGGTGGGACGTGATCGACACCGCGGCCTCGGTCGGGCCGTACAGGTTGAACAGTTCCGTATGCGGCGCGGCCGCGATGAAACGGTCAGCCAGCGCGGCGGGCAGCGCTTCGCCGATGGCGAGGACCCGGCGCAGCGAGCCCGGTAGCCGCCCGGTCAGCAAGGCGTCCAGCATCGACGGCACGGCGTGCAGTGTGGTCACCGATTCGCGGGCCATCAAGGCGTTCAGGTAGGCCGGATCGCGGTGCCCGTCGGGTGCGGCGATCACCAGACGACCGCCGCAGACCGCGGCCGACCAGAACTCCCACACCGAGAGGTCGAAGGTCGCCGCCGTCTTGAGCAGCACCGCGTCATCGCCGGAGAGATCGAATCGCGCTGTCTTCCAGAGCAATTGATTCACGATCGCGCCGTGCGAGACGGCGACGCCCTTCGGGCGGCCGGTCGAGCCGGAGGTGAAGATCACGTACGCCGCATGGTCGGCGCGGAGCGGTGCGAGGCGCTCGGCGTCGGTGATCGCGGCAGCGCTCGTCGCGGACGGATGGGGTCGATCCACGTGCATCACGGGCGCAGCGGAGGTGACGAAATCCGTTGCGGCATCGGTCAGTACACAGACCGGCGCCACCGTCTCCAGAATGTAGTCCGAACGCTGCGCGGGCTGATCGGGATCGACCGGCACGTACGCGCCCCCGGCCCGGCTCACCGCATACATGGCGACAACCAGCTCCACCGAGCGCCGAATAGCCAGCGCGACAGGCGTTTCCGGCCCGACGCCCATCGCGATCAGGGCGCGAGCAAGGCGATTGACCCGGGCATCCAGCTCGGCGTAGGTCAGGCGGTGCCCGTCAGGAGCCACCAGCGCCACCGCATCGGGTGTGGCCGCGACGGTCGCGTCCAGCAGAGACACCAGCGTGGTCGCGGCGGGCCGGGACTCGGCCGTGGTCGCAGCAGACCCGATCTCGACGGCGGTCGCGGCGGACCCGATCTCGGCGACGGTCGCGGCAGGCCCGGTCTCGACCGTGGTCGCAGCAGGCCCGGTCTCGACCGTGGTCGCAGCAGGCCCGGTCTCGACCGTGGTCGCAGCAGGCCCGGTCTCGACCGTGGTCGCAGCAGGCCCGGTCTCGACCGTGGTCGCAGCAGACCTGGGCTCCAATATGGTCGCGGCGGGAGGCGATACAGGGTGTGCGGTGTCGTTCCAAGCCAGCAGGATTCGATCGCGCTCCGTGGGCGAGAGCAGCTCGATCGCGCCGACCGGCTGCTCCGGATCGGCGATGACGGCGGCCAGCACCCGCTGGAACCGCTCGGCGAAGCCGCGCACCGTCGACTCGTCGAACAGATCGGTCGCGTAGGTCAGGAAGCCGCCGATTCCGGCCGGCGCGCCCTGCTCGTCATAGGTGTCGGCCACGATCAGGTGCAGATCGAACTGCGAGAGCTGCCGATCCAGCGCCAGCCCCGTCACGCTCAGGCCGGGCAGATCGAGGGCGACCGGGGCCAGGTTCTGGAAGGACAGTCCGACCTGGAACAGGGGATGCCGCGCCGTCGAGCGCGCCGGGTTCAGGATTTCGACCAGACGCTCGAACGGCACGTCGGCGTGCGCGAACGCCTGGAGGTCGGTATCGCGCTGGCGCAGCAGGTGTTCCGAGAATCCCGTCGCCGCGTCCACGCGGGTGCGGAACACCAGGGTGTTGACGAACATGCCGATCAGGTCGTCCAGTTCCGCCGCGCCGCGCCCCGCCATGGGCGTGCCGATGGCGATATCGCCGGTCCCCGACAGTCGCGCCAGGGTGATCGCGAACGCGGTGTGTACCGCCATGAACAGCGTCGCACCGTGTGCCCGAGCCGATTCCACCAGCGCCGCGTGGGTGGGCGCGTCGATGCCCAACTCCACCTGCCCGCCCGCATAGGACTGCACCGGCGGCCGCGGCCGGTCGCGCGGCAGTTCCAGCTGATCGGGAAGGTCGGCGAGCGCTTCCCGCCAGTAGGCGATCTGCGCGGCCGCGATCGACCCCGGATGTTCCTCGTCGCCGAGCAGTGTGTGCTGCCAGAGCGCGTAGTCGGCGTACTGCACGGGCAGCGGAGCCCACGCGGGGGCGGAGCCCGCGGCGCGGGACAGGTACGCGGACACCAGGTCCCGGGTCATCGGCCCGCCGGAGTAGCCGTCCGCGCAGATGTGGTGGACCGCCATGGCCAGGACGAAATCATTGTCGGCGATCCGCCACAGCGCGGCCCGCACCGGCACTTCGGCGGTGACGTCGAAGACGGTCGACGCGAGTTCCGTCACCGCCGATTCCACCTCGGCGACGATGCCCACCGCCAGTGCCGGCACGCCGGGGTCGGTGGGCGGCAGCACCACCTGCACCGGCCCGTCCGCGGTCTGCGGGTACACGGTGCGCAGGATCTCGTGTCGCGCGACGAGATCGGCGAACGCCTGCCGCATCGCCTCGACGTCGAATTCACCCGTCAAACGGATGGCGACCGGAATGTTGTACGCGGTCGAGGTGGTGTCGAAGCGGTTGAGGAACCACATCCGCTGCTGGGCGGGCGACAGCGGAATCCGCTCCGGCCGCGCGCCAGCGATCAGCGCCGGACGCGCCCGCTCCCCCGCGAGTTTCGCCATCTCACAGGCCAATCCCGCGACGGTGGGTGCGGCGAACAGCGTCCGTACCGGCACTTGCGCGTCGATCGCCATACCGAGGCGCGCGGTCACCCGGGTGGCGAGCAGCGAATTGCCGCCCAGTTCGAAGAAGTCATCGTCCGCGCCGACGAGTTCGAGACCGAGCACATCGGCGAAGACACCGGCGACGGTCCGCTCGGCCTCCGTGGACGGTTCCCGGAAGGCCCGCACCGCGAATTCCGGTGCGGGCAAAGCCTTCCGGTCCAGCTTGCCGACGGCGGTCAACGGCATGGCGTCCAGCACCACCACGGCGGCGGGCACCATATGCGACGGCAGCGTGCGCGCGGCCCATCGCGTCAGCTCGTCCGGATCGGGTTTCGTCCCGACGACGTAGGACACCAAAACCGTGACACCGCTGGGGTTTTCGCGCCCGATGGTCACCACGTGGTCTACCTCGGGATGCGCCACCAGGACCGCGTCGATCTCGCCGAGCTCGATCCGGAATCCGCGAATCTTGACCTGGAAGTCGGTGCGGCCCAGATATTCCAGCGAGCCGCCCGCCACCCCATCGGCCGGAACCCCGACCCACCGAACCAGGTCACCGGTGCGATACATGCGATCGCCGGGCGGCCCCCACGGATTGGCGACAAACCGTTCCGAAGTCGTGTGGAAGCGCCGGTGATAACCCCGCGCGAGCGCCGGGCCCGAAAGATACAGCTCACCCACGACACCCGCCGGAACCGGCCGCAACCGTGCGTCGAGCACATAGGCCCAAACACCCGGCACCGGCCGGCCGATCGTTACCCGTTGCCCCGCAACCAGAGTCGTGTAGGTGGCCCCGATCGTCGCCTCGGTGGGGCCGTACCCGTTGATGAACCGACGCCCCGGCTGCCACCGCGCGAGCAGCTCCGGCGTACTCGCCTCACCGCCCGCGGACACGACCGCGAGATCGTCCAGCCCGCTCGGTTCGATGGTCCCCAGCAGCGCCGGCGTGATGATGGTGTGCGTCACCCGCTCGGTACGCAACAGTTCGTGCAGTTCGACGCCGCCGACGATATCGGGATCGGCGACAACCAGCGTCGCACCGCTGTAGAACGTGGTCGCGATCTCCTCGATCGACTGATCGAAGCTCGGCGAACACACATGCAGCATCCGCGATTCCGGCTCCAGCCGCAGCAGGTCGGCCGAGTACGAAACCAGCCCGCCGAGACCGGCGTGCGTGACCGTGACGCCCTTCGGCATACCGGTCGAGCCCGACGTGTAGATGACATAGGCCGGATGCGAGATACGCAGCGGCGCAATCCGATCCGCATCGCTCACAGGATCCGGGGACAGCGCGGTGCAGGCGGCGAGCAGTTCGGGCCCGTCCAGCAACAGCCACTCCGCCCCGGCCGACAGCGTCTCCGCGTGCCCGCTGAGGGTGATCCCGACCGCCGCAGCCGAATCGGCGAGCAGATACCGCACACGCTCGATCGGATAGGCCGGGTCGATCGGCAGATACGCGCCGCCTGTTTTCGCGACCGCCCAGATGGCGGCCACCATCTCGTAGGAGCGCCGCATGGCCAGCGCGACCACCGTCTCCGGCCCGACGCCGCGTTCGATCAGTACCCGCGCGAGGCGGTTCGAGAACTCCTCCAGCTCACCGTAGGTGAAGGCCCGCCCGCCATCGCGAACAGCGACGCGATCGCGCCCGAATTCGACTCCGCGGGTGAGCAAATCCGGCAACAGCCCCACCGCCACCGGCAATCCACCCCCCATCCGGGTGAGCCGGTGATACTCGTCCGCCCCCAGCAGCGGCAGCTCGTCCACTCGCGTCTCCGGCCGCTCCGCGACCGCCGCCAGCACCCGAACGAATCGCCGCACGAACATCCGCCGCGCATCGTCGTCGAACACCCCACGCGCGAACGACACCGCGCCGCACAGCCGCTCCGAACCATCCTCCGCAACCGAAACAGCCGGTGCTGGATCTGCATCGAAGGCCGTTCGCGCGGTCGGCGACTCATCGATCAGGCCGAGCGACTTGTCAGCTCCGGTGGAGACAGCGGGTACTGGCTTCTCGACGTCGTCCGACGCACGGTCGAAGGTCAGTGCCACCTCGAACAGGGGGTGGCGATCCGGGTTCGGCAGTACGCCGAGCAACACCGCCAGATCGTGCAAGGGGATTCCGGCGTGGGCGAATCCGCGCTGTTCGGTGCGGTGCGCTTCGGGCAGCAGGTCGCGGAAGCGGGCGTGTTGCCTCACGCGTGTCCGCAGCACGACTTCGGGTCGGGTGCCGCCAGGTGCGGCCGCGCCGATCGCGATGTCATCGCTGCCGGACAGCCGCGCGAGCAGCACTGCCAGTGCGGTGCGCACCACCGACGTCCAGGTCACGCCTTCGGCATCCGCGAGGCGGTGCAGGGCATCGCGTAGCTCCTCCGGCATCCGGAAGGCGATGCTCGCGTCTCTGCCCGGGGTATCCGATCGCGCGCCGCGGGAGCTGTCGGTCGGTAGTTCCAGGCGATCGGGTAGACCCGCCAAAGCGGTTCGCCAGTACCGCGTGCGGGTGATCGAGTCGTCGGATTCGGTGTCGAGCCGCTGCGCGATATCGCCCGCTGGGCGGTCGGGTGTTCCGAGGAGTTCCGCGAGCGCGCGCTGGAGCCGTTCGGCGACGGCCCGGGCCGTCTCGTCGGCCACCAGGTCGCGACGGTACTTGACCTGGACCAGCAGGGTGGCGTTGAGGAAAACCATGACGGTGATCGGGTAGTGGGTGGAGTCGTCGCCGCGCACGCCGTCGATCCGGAGGCCGTCGATCGCGCCGCCGGCCTGGCGCAGCCCTTCGGCGTCCACCGGGTAGGACTCGAAAACCAGCATGGTGTCGAAGAGTTCGCCTTGACCGGCGACGCGCTGGATGGCTCCGAGACCGAGGTGATGGTGGTCCAGTAGCGATGCCTGCTCGGTTTGCAGGCCGGCGATCAGGTCGCGGGTGCTGGTGTGGGCGTCGAACCGGACTCGCACCGGGATGGCGTCGACGAAGAGGCCGATCATCTCGCCGATACCGTCGAGCTGGGCGGGGCGGCCGGAGATGGTCGCGCCGAAGACGACGTCGGCACGGCCGGTGCTCGCGGCGAGCGTCAGGCCCCAGGCCGCCTGGATGAGCGTGTTGGCGGTGACCTCCGCCGCCGCCGCGTAGGCGGTGAGCTCCGAGGTCTGCGCGGGCGAGAGCTCGAAGTCGCAGCGGCCGAAGCCGTTACCGGTGGGCGCCGGCCAAGCCAGCGACGGGGCGAGCATGGTCGGTGCCGCGTCGGCGAGAACGGCCGACCACGCCCGGGCGGCGGCGTCCCGGTCCTGCTGCGAAAGCCATTGCAGGTAGTCGCGATACGGCCTGACGGCGGGCAACGGCGAGGCGTCGCCCCCGGTCGCGTACAGCACCAGCAGCTCGCGCATCAGCAGGGGCATGGACCAGCCGTCGAGCAGCATGTGATGGCCGGTGAGGATGATTTCGACACGACCGGAACCGGTGCGGCACACGGTCATTCGAAGCAGCGGCGCGACTGTCAGGTCGAAGCTTCGGCGCTGTTCGGCGGCGGCGATCTCCCCCGGTTCGGCCTCGGGGACCTCGACCATGCGCATCGGCATATCGATCCGGTCCAGCACCAGTTGCACGGCGCTGCCGTCTGCGGTGGGAACGAAGGCGGTGCGGAGGTTGGCATGGCGGTCGAGCAGAGTTCGTGCGGCACGGCGCAATCGGCCGATATCGAGGTCGCCGGTGAGCTGGGCTACCAGTTGGATGATGTAGGCGTCGACGGAGCCGTCGAGCAGCTCGGTGAGCACGCGCAGGGAATCCTGGAGCGGGGACAGCGGCAGTACGTCCGTCACCGTGGGATGGGTTCGCCGCCAAGCATTCAGCTCGGATTGCGATACCCGGACCAGGGGCACGTCCGAGGGGGTCAGGCCGCCCGCCCGCGGATGCCGGGTGTGGGCGGCGAGCGCGGTCAGGGCGGCCGTGAAATCGTCGGCGAGTTCCTGTACGGACGGTTCGTCGAGGATTCCGCTCGCGTAGCTGAACGACAGTTCCAGCTGCGGCCCGGCGGGTGTATCGGCGGTGATCGCGTTGATGTCGACCACCGTGCCGACGGGCAGCGCGGGGTCGTGCTCGAAGTCCAGGTCGCCCAGATCGGCTGTGGGCAGCCAACTCTGGTCGCGCAGGTCGGCGGGTACGCCCGCGCGGCCGAGATAGTTGAAACCGATCTGCGCGATCGCGCCGGTGAGCGGGGAATCGGGGATCAGGTGGCGCAGCAGGCCGAATCCGATGCCCTTGTCCGGCACGGCGAGTAGTTGCTCCTTGACCGACTTCAGCAGGGCCGCAATGGCTTCATGGTCCGTGTCGTCGGCCGGCTGCCGCACCGCGCCGGGTCCGGCCGTCAGGTCGATCGCTACGGGGTGGATGCTGGTGAACCAGCCGAGGGTGCGCGTCAGATCGGCTCCCGGCAGCAGGGCTTCCTCGCGGCCGTGTCCTTCGAGCCGGATCCGGGTGACCGGGGCGTCGATTCCACGCCGGGACCGCCAATTACGCACGGCCAGTGCGAGAGCCGCGAGCAGTCCGTCGTTGACGCCGCCGCGATACAGTGCGGGCAGGGCCGTCAGCACGGCCTCGGTCTCGGCTACGGGGATGCGCACCGAGATCGACCGCACGGTCGAGTGGGTGTCGAGAACGGGATCGAGCTCACGCGCGCCGAGACGCGGGTCCGGCGTGGCCAGCACTCGCTGCCAGTAGCCGATCTCGCCGCTGCGTTGCCCGGCCAGCTCGGCCAGGCCGTGTGCCCAGCGCCGGAACGAGGTTCCGACCGGCGGCAAGGCGATCGGCTGTCCCGCCGCGTGCTGCGCCCAGGCCACGGCCAGGTCGGGAATCACGATTCGCCAGGACACGCCATCGATCACATAGTGGTGGGCGGCCACGACCAGCACATCGCGCGCATCGGGCCGGCGCAGCCAGGTGAAGGCGATCATCCGGCCGTTCGCGGGGTCGAGCCGGTCGAGCGCGGAGTCCATTGCGGTACTGCCGATTCGGGCCAGTTCCGCTCCGGTCACGCCCTCGGCGATCTCGACCTCGGTGACCAGCTCAGCGGTGCCGACCGCACCGCGCGGCAGGACCTCGAAACGCCACTGTCCCGCGTCCAGCCATACCCGCGAATTCAGCGCTTCGTGCCGGTCGAGGACGGCGGAGAGCGTGGTGAGCAGTCCGGCGCGATCGATGCCTTCGGGTAGTGCCAGCACCATGGTCTGGGCGAACCGGTCGGAGGATCCGGTGGCGAGGAATTCGGCGTGGACGGGCGTCAGCGGAACCTCGCCGATGCCGCCACCGGGCAACTCCGCCAAGATGATCGGGGCCACCGCGCCACCGGTCGTCGCGATCCTGGCCAGTGCGGCGACGGTCCGCTGTTCGAAGACGTCACGTGCGGTGAACACGATTCCGGCCGCTTTGGCGCGCGAGACCAGCTGGATCGACATGATGCTGTCGCCGCCGATGGCGAAGAACGAATCGTCGACCCCGACGGTCTGCACGCCGAGTACCTGCGCGAACAGCTCGGCCAGTGCCGATTCCACCGCGCCCTGCGGCGCGCGCGTCACCGTCGTCGCGAAAACCGGTTCCGGCAAGGCTTTTCGATCCAGCTTGCCGTTGGCGGTCAGCGGCAGCTCATCGAGAACGATGATGGCGGACGGCACCATGTGCGCGGGCAGGATGCCTTCGGCGTAGCGCGTGAGCGCGGCCGGGTCGACGGTACTTCCCGGCGCCTCGAGCACATACGACACCAGCACCGCTGCTCCGGACGGCAGTGTCGTACCGAGCGTGACCGCGAAATCGACGTCGCGATGCCCGCTCAATACCGCGTCGATCTCGCCGAGTTCCACGCGGAAGCCGCGCACCTTCACCTGGGCGTCGGTACGGCCCACATAGTCCAGCTCTGCTGTCGGCGCACCGGTATTCGTGCCCGTGACGGACCAGCGCACCAGATCGCCGGTGCGGTACATACGCGCGCCCGGCTCACCCCAGGGGTTGGCGACGAACCGTTCGGCGGTCAGTCCGGCCCGGTTCCGGTAGCCGCGCGCCAGCCCGCCACCCGCGAGATACAGCTCGCCCGCGACACCGGGCGGCACCGGGTGCAGGCGGGCATCCAAAACCAGCGCCGACATGCCGGTGACCGGTACGCCGATCGTAATCGGCTGCCCCGCGGTCAATTCCGCATAGGTCGAGATGATGGTGGTCTCGGTCGGCCCGTAGGCGTTGAAGTAGCTGCGCCCCGGCTGCCAGCGCGACAGCAGTTCCGGCGTGGTGACGTCGCCGCCGACGGAGACGACCTCGATAGCGTCCAGCCCGGCCGGGTCGACGGTCCCGAGCACCGCCGGGGTGATGATGGCGTGCGTGACCGCCTCGTCGCGCAGCAGGTCACCGAGTTCCGCACCGCCGACGATCGCCGGGGGCACGATGACCAGCGTCGCGCCGGTGGCGAACGCGCAAAGCCATTCCAGCACCGACGGATCGAAGCTGGGCGAGCAGATGTGCAGGAACCGATGATGCGGTTCGAGCCGATAGCGGCCGACTGCCTCGGCCAGCAGCCCACCCAGGCCGCCGTGGGTGACGGTGACGCCCTTCGGCAGCCCCGTCGAACCCGACGTGTAGATGACGTAGGCCGGATGCTGAATGCGCAGGGACGCAGGCCGTTCCGAGTCGGTGACAGGCGTGGACGGCTGAGCGTCACACAGTTCTTCCGTCCCGGCCTCGTCGAGCAACAGCCATTGCGCTCCGTCGGGTAGCCGCTCGGCGTACTCCGCGACGGTGATGCCGAGCGTCGCACCCGAGTCCGCGACCATGTGCCGCATACGCTCGGCGGGATAACCCGGATCGATCGGCACGTGCGCGCCACCGGCTTTCGCGATGGCGAGAACCGCCAGCACCAGATCGTAGGAGCGCGGCAGCCCGACGGCGACCAGGGTTTCCGGGCCGACGCCGCGCTGAATCAGCACCCGCGCCAATTGTGAACTGCGCGAGTCGAGTTCGCCGTAGCTGATCGGCCGGCCGCGATACCGCACCGCGACTCGATCAGCACCCAGCGCGACCCCGCGAGTCAGCAGGTCGGGCAGCACGCCGGTGGCCATGACGGCATCGGGATGAACCAGCGTGAGCGCGGCAAGCTCGTCGTCGGTGAGCAACCGCAGGTCACCGACGGGCTGGTCCGGACAGTGCAGCGCGTCCGCCAGCAGCCGGCGGAATCGCGCGGCGAACATCTCCACGGTGTGCCGGTCGAACATCTCCACCGAGAAGCCGAAATCCGCTGCGCCGCTGGCGGAATGGATGTGCAGCGACAGCTCGAACCGGTCGCGGTCCGCGGGAGGACGCTCCCCCACCGTCAGCATGACCCGCACCAGCGGATGCCGCCCGGGCGACCGGCTCGGCTCCAGCAGCCCCGCCAGCTCGTCGAACGGCAGATCGGCGCGTGCGAATGCCTGCCGGCCGACCTCGTCCGCCTGCGCGACCAGATCGCCGAACGAGGTTTCACCTGCGACGGCCAGACGCAACACCAACGTGTTCGCTGCCCCGGAATCGGTGCCGACCGCAATGTCGCCGGTACCCGAGAGCCGCGCCAGCAGCACCGCGAATACCGAATGCGCAACCACGAATACGCTCGAGCTTGCGCTCTGCGCGTAGGCATACGCCCGCGCATACAGCTCCGCACCGATCTCGAACGCGACGTAATCGACCGGCGCGACACCGCGGCCGGGGACGGTGCGCCGTGTGCGACCGGTAGGCAGGTTCAGTTCGGCGGGCATGTCCGCCAGCGTGTTTCGCCAATAGCGGGTCTGGGCGATCACGTCGTTGCGAGCGTCGAGGAGCGCGCCGAGGTCGGCGGGGGTGCGCTCCGGCGCGGCCGTGAGTTCACCGATCAGCAATCGCATGCGTTCGGCGAGCGCCGCCGCGGTGTCCGGGGTGACGGCATCGCGTTTGTACTGCACCGAAATCCGCAGTTGCGCAACGAGTTCGACTTCGACGGCTACCGGGTAGTGGGTGAAGTTGACGGTTTGGATCGCACCGATTTCCAGGCCGTCGATGCTGCCGTACGCCCGGCTGAGGCCGTCGTGGTCGACGGGATAGGAATCGAAGGCCAGCATGGTGTCGAACAGTTCGCCCGCACCGGCCAGGCGCTGGATGTCGGCGAGGCCGAGGTGATGACAGTCGAGCAGGGAAACCTGTTCCCGCTGAAGATGTTTCACCAACTGCCGCACCGGCTCAGCATTGTCGAACCGCACCCGGACCGGGATGGTGTTCGCGAAGAGACCGACCATGTCGTCGATTCCGTCGAGCATCGGCGGCCGCCCGGATACGACCGCACCGAAGACCACGTCGTCGCTCCCGGTGCAGGCCGCCAGGGTCAGCCCCCAGGCCGCCTGGACAACCGTATTGACGGTGACCTCGGCCGCGGTGGCGAAGGCGAGCAGCGCGGTCGTCTCGTCGGCCGAGAGCCGGGTGGTGTGCACCCCGTGCCCGGTGCCGGGCAGTGCGGGCGGCGCGAGCGCGGTGGCCAGCCGGGTCGGGCCGACCCCGGCGAGCGACTCGCGCCATTTGTCCAGCGCCGCATCGCGATCCTGCCGCGCCAGCCAGGCCAGATAGTCGCGATAGGGCCGGGTGCGCGGCAGCGACCACGAATCACCCTCCGCCGCATAGGAAAGCAGGACTTCCTTCATCAGCAACGGCATGGACCAGCCGTCGAGCAGCAGGTGATGCACGGTCAAGGCCAGATGGGTGCGCCCGGATGCGGTGCGGTACACCGTGAATCGCAGCAGCGGGCCCACCGTGAGATCGAAGCCGCGGTGCAGTTGAGCAGCGAGCAGCGGGGCGGGATCGGTATCCGGGATATCGATGACCTGCCACGGCACCCTCGCCGTGGCGGTGACGAGCTGGACCGGGGTGCCGTCGGCGGTGGCACCGAAGGCGGTGCGCAGGATCGCGTGCCGATCCAGTACGGCCTGCGCGGCCCGCCGCAACCGGTCGAGGTCGATCGCACCGGACAGCTCCATCGCCCATTGGAGCAGGTAGGGGTCGGAATCCTCGGAAACCTGTGCCAGGAACAGCAATCCGGACTGGAGCGGCGAGAGCGGCAGCACATCGGCCAGCCCCGGATACTCCGCATGCCAGCGGTCCAGCTCCCCCTGTGTGGTCCGCACCAGCGGCACATCGGCGGGCGTCAGGCCACCGGCGGCCGGATCGTGCACGTGCGCGGCGAGCAGGGACAGCGCGGCCACCCAGTGGTCCGCCAATTCCCGCGCTTCGGCCTCGGACAGGATCTCGCCCGCGTAGGCGAAAGACGCGGAAAGCCTCGGGCCCGAGTCGGTATCGGTGACGACCGCGTTGATGTCCAGCACGGCGGAGGCGGGCAACGCCGGATCCTGGGCGGCCGCCGGCTCACCCCATTCGCCGGTGGGCAGCCAGCCGCCGTCGGCCAGCGTCTCCGGCAGGTCACCCGTGGAGATCCGGCCGAGGTAGTTGAACCCGATCTGCCCCAGCGCGCCGTCGAGTGCGCCGGTACCCGCGGCGTCCAGATGCCGCAGGATGCCGAAGCCGATGCCGTTGTCGGGCACCGCGAGCAACTGCTCCTTCACCGTCTTGAGCACCGCGGCCGTCCCCGTGCCGCCGCTCCATGCGGTCCCGGCGTCGATGCCGGTCAGATCGAGCGCCACCGGATACATGGTGGTGAACCAGCCGACGGTGCGGGTGAGGTCCGCGCCGGACACCGCCTGCTCCTCGCGACCGTGTCCCTCGAGCCGGATTCGCGTCGCCGCCGCATCGATGCCGCGGTCCGCTCGCCATGCGCGCACCGCCAGCGCCAGCGCCGCGAGCAGGCCGTCGTTGACCCCGCCGCGGTAGAGCGCGGGCAATTCGCTCAGCACCGCCTGGGTGGTCTCGGGCGAGACGGCGACGCTGAATTGCCGCACGGTGGCAGCGGTATCGACGGCGGGATCGAGGGCGCGTGCGCCCAGCGGCGGATCGGCGACGGCCAGTACCCGCTGCCAGAACGGGCGTTCGGCGGAGCGGTCCGCCTCACGCAGACCGTGCGCCCAGCGCCGGAAGGAGGTGCCGACGGCGGGCAGCGCGATCGGCTGACCGTTGCCGAGCTGCGCCCACGCGGTCACCAGATCCGAGATCAGCACCCGCCACGAAACACCGTCGATCACATAGTGATTCGCCGCCACGACCAGCGCGTCCCGGCCGTCCGGGCGGGACAGCCAGCCGAAAGCGATCATGCGCGCGGCTGCCGGGTCCAGCGTCGCGACGGCGGAATCCATTGCGGCGCTCGCCAGTTCGCACAGCTCGTCCACCGATAGCCCGGCCGGCGCCGAAGTGTGCACGAGCAGCGTTTCCACATCGACCGCGCCCGGCGGCAGGGCAATCAGTTCCCACCGGTCCTGCGCGAACCGCAGCCGGGCGCGCAGCATGTCATGGTGATCCACCACCGCGGCGAGCACGGCCGCCACCTGCGCCCGGTCGATGCGCTCGGGTAGGGCCAGGACCATCTGCTGGGTGAATCGGCCGAACGAACGCCCCGCGTCCAGATGGGCCGCCAGCACCGGTGTCAGCGGAATCGCGCCGACGCCGCCGCCCGCCAGCTCGGCCAGGATCTCCTGCTCACCGCCGATTGTCGCGACCCGCGCCAGCCCGGCCACGGTGCGATGCTCGAATACGTCCTTGGGCGTGAACAGGATGCCCGCCGCCCGCGCCCGCGACACCAGCTGAATGGAGAGGATGCTGTCCCCGCCCGCGGCGAAGAACGAGTCCTCGGCCCCGACCTCGACGCCGAGGATCTGCGTGAACAGTTCCGCGAGCCGGGTTTCGACCGCACCGGCCGGGGCTCGCGAGACGGTAGCCTCGAACACCGGCTCGGGCAGTGCCTGCCGATCGAGTTTGCCGTTGGGGGTCAAGGGGATCGCATCGAGCGCGATGATCACGGACGGCACCATGTGACCGGGGAGCGAGGCCCCCGCGTGCCGCGTGAGCTCCTCGGCATCGACGGCTGTCCCGTTGCGTGGCAACACATACGAGACGAGCACGGTCGCACCCGAGGGCGCGGTCTTGCCGAGTGTGGCCGCGAATTCGATATCGGGATGCCCGCTCAGCACGGCGTCGATCTCGCCCAGCTCGATCCGGAACCCGCGGACCTTCACCTGGAAATCCGAGCGCCCCAGATACTCGAGCGCGCCGTCCGGCCGGCGCCGCACCAGATCGCCCGTGCGATACATGCGCGCCGAACCGCCGTGCGGATCCGCCACGAACCGCTCCGCGGTGAGACCCGGCCGGCCCAGATACCCTTGCGCCAGTGCCGGACCGGAGAGGTACAGCTCCCCGATGACGCCCGCCGGCACCGGCCGCAAGCGCGTATCCAGCACCATCGCGCCGATGCCGGGCAGCGCGCCGCCCATCGTGATCGGCTCTCCCGCAGTCATTTCCGCGCTGGAGGTCGCCAGGATCGTGGCCTCGGTGGGGCCGTAGCCGTTGAAGAAGGACCGCCCGGCCGACCAGCGTTCGACCAGCCCGGGACCGAACGCGTCGCCCGCGACGACCACGACCCGCAGCTCGTCGAGCCCGGCCGGGTCCACCGACTCCAGTGCGGCCGGGGTGATCAGCAGGTGCGTGACGCGTTCGCGGCGCAGCAGCTCGGCCAGTTCGGGCCCGCCGAAGACGGTCGGCGGCGAGATCACCAGCGTCGCGCCGGCGCCGAACGCCAGCAGCAGTTCCAGCACCGAGACGTCGAAGTTGGGCGAACAGACGTGCAGCACCCGCGCGCCGCCGTCCACGCCGTACCGCTCGCGCGTCGCCGCGACCAGCGCCGCCAGACCCGCGTGGGTGACCACGACGCCCTTGGGCCGGCCGGTCGAGCCCGAGGTGTAGATGACATAGGCCGCATGCTGATCGTTGAGCGCCCGCACCCGATCGAGATACGAGATGGGGTGCGCGGGCCGCGCCGCGATCCGTTCGGTGAGTTCCGCCTCGTCCAGCTCGAGCCATTCGATGCTGTCGGCGAGCCGGGCTCGCTGGGTGGAGTCGGTGAGCCCCAGCACGGCCCCGGAGTCGGCGGCGATGAACGCACCCCGCTCCGCCGGTAGGCCCGGATCGACCGGTACATACGCCGCACCGGTCTTGGCCACCGCCCATACCGCCGCCACGGACTCGATCGAGCGAGCGAAGCCGACGGCCACCACATCCCCGGGCCCCACGCCGCGGGCGATCAGTTCCCGCGCCAGCCGCGACGAGAACTCGTCCAGTTCCCGATAGGTCAGCTCGCGCCGATCCGCCGGCCGCCCCGTCGAGTTATAGCTGACGGCAATCGAACCCGCCGCCGACTCCACCGTGCCGGTCAGTAACTGAACCAGCAGCGGGTTACCCGGCTTACGACGACCACGTTCCCGAACGGTACGACGTGCCCTATCCATCCGGTTCCTGCGGTCCTCTCATCCAAAGCCCGCTGGTTGCGCCGTATTGACACGAAAACCGACGGTCGAGAAGACATCGATCATGGGGCGTTCGGCACATATGAGACCACAGATCCCCGCGCCGGGGGCAGGCAGCACCTATCCCACCCGGTTAAGCACGCTTGGCAATTGCCGGAACGTAGCCACTCGATGAGGCCGCCGACGCCGGAGTGAATTTTGTCGCTACCAGTGGTTATGGAAATGCCCACCGGCCCCAACTACTGGGCGAATGACCACTTCGCTCACCGTCGCCGGAAAAACAATTGCAACGCATCGAAACGCGCCGGAAACGCAATGACCATCAACCGTCACCTACTGCGCCGCAAGCTGTTCCGGCGTGATCAGCCTCGTGATCCGCGCACGCTCCAGAGAGGGATAGACCGAAAATGACCAGGCTCGTCGCCACCCTGCTGCTCGCCGCCGCACTCACCGGATGCAGCTCCGCCACCCAGGAAGCCAAATCCACCACGGCGGGCGGCCCCACCGCGGCCGTGGCGGCATCACCCGCGCGCACCAAAGCCTGCCAGCAGTTCTCGGCCTTCTTCACCTCGCTGCGCGAACAAGCCCAGAGTTCCGGTTCGGGCTGGACGCCGGAGAAGGGGGCCGAGGAACTGCTCGGCAGCATGCGGCAGTCCCCCACCTGGGCGTCCACCCCGGAATCCGAGCGCGAGGCCACCATCGCCGGGGTGAAGGACGCGGCGAACGGCACCAGTTGCGGCTGAACCGCTAGCGCGCGAGCAGGCCCTTGGCGATGTGGGTGACCTGGATTTCATTGCTGCCCGCGTAGATCATCAGCGACTTGGCGTCGCGCGCAAGCTGCTCCACCTTGTATTCGGCCATGTAACCGTTGCCGCCGAAGAGCTGGACCGCCTCCATGGCGACTTCGGTGGCGGCGCGCGAGGAGTACAGCTTCATGGCCGAAGCCTCGGCGAGGGAGACCTTTTCGCCCGCGGCGGTGCGTTCGATGGCATTGAAGACCATGTTCTGCACGTTGATCCGTGCGATCTCCATCTCGGCCAATTTGAGCTGGATGAGCTGGAACTGAGCGATCTCCTTACCCCACAGCTTGCGGGATTTCGCGTAATCGACGCTGAGCCGGTGGCATTCGTTGATGATGCCGAGGGCCAGCGAGGCGATGCCGATGCGCTCGGCGGCGAAAGACTCCTTGGCGCTGTCCTTTCCATCGCCCTTGGCCGGGTTCTCGGTTTCGCCGAGCAGCCGGTCGGGGGTGATGCGGACATTGTCGAAGAACAGTTCGCCGGTGGGCGAGGAGTTCATGCCCATCTTCTTGAAGGCGGGGCTCTGCGCGAAACCGGGCATGCCCTTGTCCAGTACGAAGGTCAGCACCTTGCGGTCGCGGCGATCGGTGCCGTCCTCCTCGTCGAGCTTGGCGTACACGACGGTGACATCGGCGTGCGGGCCGTTGGTGATGAAGGTCTTGCGGCCGTTGAGGATGTAGTCCTCACCGTCCCGGCGCACATAGGACTTCATCCCGCCGAAGGCGTCCGACCCGGAGTCGGGTTCGGTGATGGCCCAGGCGCCGACCTTCTCCATGGTGACCAGCTCGGGCAGCCAGCGCTTCTTCTGCGCGAGGGTGCCGCGGGTGCGGATGGTGCCGACGGTGAGGCCGAGGCTCACGCCCATCGAGGCGACCAGGCCGAGGCTGACCCCGGCCAGTTCGCTGTTGAGGATGACGCCCATGCTGCCCGACCCGCTGAACCCGCCGCCGGACTTGCCGGTGGTCCCGGCCTCCTCCTTGGCGAACGCCTTCTCCAGTCCTTCGCGAGCCATCTCGTCCAGCCCGAAGGTGGCGTACAGCTTGCGGATGATGCCGAACGGCGGCAGCGCCCCGCTCTCCAGCTGCTCGACGTGAGGCTTGATCTCCTTGTCGATGAAACCGCGTACCGCGTCACGGAACATCAGGTCTTCGTCGGACCACTGGTACATGTACTGAACTCCCGAGGGATCGCCGGAACGGTTACCCCGAATATAGAACAGGTTCTAATTGAGTCCGTGGGCGGCGGCACTTCAGCCGATGAGCAGGCGCGCGGGCGTGAGCTCCGGTTCGACCACGCGGCCCGGGACCTCCATCACCGCCTCCGCCACCGCGAGACAGACATCCAGGCGCGGCGGGTGATGCAGGCCGGAATCTCCTTGCAGGAGCAGGCGAACCGCCGCCCAGGGCAGGTTGAGGCCGGCGAAGGCGCTTTGGAACAGTCCGGCGGCGGGGCGCGGATTGGCTTCCAGCAGTACGGGTTCGCCTTGGCGGTGCCGTAGTTGCACGTTGGTCAGGTAGGCCAGTTCGAAGTGCCCGACCAGGCGGCGGGCGATGTCGACCGCGACGGGATTGTCGAGCAGCATACGGAAGCGGCCCTGCTTGGAGCGCGGAATACCGACCAGCAGTTCGCCTCCGGGGGCCGACAGGCAGTCGATGCTGATCTCGGGCCCGTCGAGAAAGGGCATGACGAGCAGTTCCGGGACCGGGCCGCCCTGCTCCACCGCGCGCCGCAATGCCCCGGCCACCGCGTCGATCGAGGCCACCGGGACCGGCGGGGCCAGCAGGGTGGACATGCTCAGGGGGCGGTCGTCGAGAATACGGAAGCCGAAGGCCGAGTACTCGCCGCTGGGTTTGATGCAGAGCTTGTCATCGGTGAGCGAGAGCTCTTCGACAGCCGCGTAGAACGCCGCCGGATCGGAGACCACGCGCCAGGGCGGCACCGGAATCCCGGCCGCACCCGCGCTTTCGTAGGTGCGGACCTTGCTGGTCAGCGCTTCGATCGCCGCGGGCGGTGAGCACATGACGGCGGTGCCGGCCGCCGCGAAATCCAGTTCCCGGCCGGCGAGCGCCCCGAGGCGGCGCGGCGGGATCATCACGTCGATGCGATGGCGGCGGCAGAAGTCCAGCGCGAACCGGGCGTACTCCGCATCGCTGACATGCCGTGGTTCCAGCTCCGCCACATCGCAGACCGAGAGCGCCACCGCGCCCGGATCCACATTGCTGGCATAGACGGTGACCTCGACCCGATCGGGATTCTCCCGCAACAACCGCATAACCTGGGCAGATGCCGCGCCGGCGCTGCTCAGCCAAATCCGAAGCGCTATGACGGCGCTCCCTTCTCTTACATGCGGCAGAGCGGTGCGAAGCCTGGCGCGATCCGGGTGGTGCGCGGATCTTAGCCCGGTTCGGTAACGGGCGCGTGGCCAGCGGAAAGACCGCCGGTTTCGTTGCCGCCCAGCGGCATTCACCCCGGCCGGAACCCGCGCCCGGGCCCTCCCGCGCGCAGCGGCTATAGTGCGGTCATGTCGATCGCCGTCCGCCTCGCCCGTGGGTGCCGCCCGCGTGGCTGCCGCGCCCCGGCGCGACGGGTGCACGGCCGCCGGGTGCGGTATGTGATCGGCTCCGAACCCGGTCAGGTCAATGGGATGCGATGGCTCGGCGCGCCACGCGCCGGACGAGGTGCCTGAGGAAGCTGCCCGCTTCCCGATCTCGTCGTTCCCCGCATGATGAATGCCGTTGCCGCGGTGCGTCCGTACGCCCGCGGCGGTGTGTGGGCCGCGCGTGCGCGCTCGTGACCGTCCCAGTCCGGTTTCCGGGGTGCAGCCCCGGCGCACAGTGAGTCGACAGATGACCAGTCAATTCTTCATTCCGGCCCTCGAGGGCCAATTACCCGATCCACGCGGCTATTTCGGCCGGTTCGGCGGCAAGTTCATTCCGGAAGCGCTGGTCGCGGCCGTGGACGAGGTCGCCGCCGCCTATGACAAGGCGAAGGCCGATCCCGCGTTCGTCGCCGAGTTCGAGGGCCTGCTCGCCGATTACGCGGGGCGGCCCAGCGCCTTGACCGAGGTGCCGCGCTTTGCCGAATATGCCGGTGGCGCACGGGTTTTCCTCAAACGCGAGGATCTCAATCACACCGGCTCGCACAAGGTCAACAATGTGCTGGGGCAGGCGCTGCTCACCAAGCGCATGGGCAAGCCGCGGGTGATCGCGGAGACCGGCGCGGGCTCGCACGGGGTGGCGACGGCGACCGCGTGCGCGCTGTTCGGTTTGGAGTGCACCATCTATATGGGTGAGGTCGACACCGAGCGGCAGGCATTGAACGTGGCGCGGATGAAAATGCTGGGGGCCGAGGTCGTTCCGGTGACCTCGGGTTCGCGCACCCTCAAGGACGCCATCAACGAGACGTTCCGGGACTGGGTCGCGAATGTGGACACCACCCATTACATCTTCGGGACGGTGGCCGGGCCGCATCCGTTTCCGAGCATGATCCGCGATTTCCAGCGGGTCATCGGCGTGGAGGCCCGCGCTCAGCTGCTGGAGCGGACCGGGCGGCTGCCCGATGCGGCCATCGCGTGCGTGGGCGGCGGATCGAATGCGATCGGCCTGTTCCATCCCTTCCTCGATGATCCGTCGGTGCGCCTCATCGGTTGTGAAGCGGCCGGTCACGGCATCGAGAGCGGGGAGCACGCGGCCTCGCTGACCGCCGGTACGCCGGGCATCCTGCACGGTTCGCGGTCCTATGTCCTCCAGGACGACGAGGGCCAGATCATCGAGGCGTGCTCCATCTCGGCGGGGCTGGACTATCCGGGTATCGGGCCCGAACACTCGTATCTGCACGACAGCGGGCGCGGCGAGTACCGGCCGATCACCGATGCGGCCGCCATGGACGCCTTCCGGCTGCTGTCACGAACCGAGGGCATCATTCCCGCCATCGAGAGCGCGCACGCCCTGGCCGGGGCCCTCGAAGTCGGCCGGGAGCTCGGACCGGAGGGACTGATCCTGGTCAACCTCTCGGGCCGCGGCGACAAGGATATGGAAACGGCCGCAACCTATTTCGCGCGCCACGAGGCCACGGAGGCGGCGAAATGAGCGGCAACCTGCGACTGCTGACCGACACCTTCGCCACGGTGCGCGCCGAGCGCCGGGCCGCGCTGATCACCTACCTCCCGGCGGGCTACCCCACCGTCGAAGACGGCATCACCACCCTCGAGACCATGCTCGGCAATGGCGCGGACATCGTGGAAGTCGGCCTGCCGCACAGCGATCCGGTCATCGACGGCCCGGTCGTGCAGACCGCGTCCGGTCAGGCCCTGCGCAACGGCGTCCGCATCGCCGACGTCCTGCGCACCGTGCGCGAAGCACACCGGGCCACCGGCAAACCGGTACTGGTGATGACCTACTGGAATCCCGTCGAGCGCTACGGCATCGAACGCTTCGCCGCCGAACTGGCCGCGGCGGGCGGCGCGGGCTGCATCCTGCCCGACCTCCCGGTCCAGGAGTCCGCGCCCTGGCGCGAGCTGGCCGCCCGGCACGACCTGGCCACGGTCTTCGTGGTCGCGCCGAGCAGCACCACCGAGCGGCTCGCCGAAATCACCTCGGCCGGAACCGGTTTCGTCTACGCCGCCTCGACCATGGGCGTCACCGGAGCCCGCACCACCCTGGACGAGGCGGCCCGCACCCTGGTGCACCGCATCCAAACACTGACCGATCTCCCGGTCTGCGTCGGCATCGGCATCTCCGACGCAGCGCAAGCCGCCCAGGTGGCGAGCTTCGCCGACGGCGTGATCGTGGGCTCGAGCCTGGTCCGGGCCATGCTCGAGGCACCCGATACGGCGGCCGGACTGTCAGCGGTCCGGGCCCGCACCGCCGAGCTGGCCGCCGCCGTCCGGCCGGCCTAGTCAGCTCCGCGCGGCGATCGCCGGAAACCACCGTCTCCCGGTCGTTTCCGGCGATCACGTGCGCCCGGCGGGCAGCCCCGCTACTGGCTGGGCTGCGGCACGTCGACGTTGCAGTCGTCGATCTTGGGATTCACCCCGGCGTAGTTGAGCGGGCCGGCGATGACGGTGACCGCGATGGTGCCCGCCCCGGCGCAATTGGTGGGCGCGCTGTCGAAGTAGTGCCGTTGTCCGGCGGCGATCGCGCCGATGATCAGCCACGCGAGCACGAGCAGCATCACCAGTCCGCCGATGCGCGTGCGGCCGCCTCGTACTCGCCGTTCGTCGTAGATGCCCATCGTCCTGCCCTTTCCTGGAGTGATCCCCCGGCCTATGGATCGCGGTACCCGGCACCGAAGCGGGCAAACCGGTCGCGGGGCGCGACTCGGGCCGGAACCGGGAGTGAGAGGATGGCCGCCGACGGAAGAGGTGGATGGTGGGAACAGCGGGGCGATCGACGGCGGGCGGGCGGAGACGGATCGGCGATCTGCTCACCGTGCCGGCGGGCACGGTGCACGTGCGCCAGGACGGACCGGTCGACGGGAAGCCGGTGCTGTTGCTGCACGGGTTCGAGGGCTCGGTGCACTGGTGGGATGCGGTGACCCCGCTGCTGGCCGACACGTACCGGGTGATTCGGGTGGATCTGCTCGGATTCGGTTGCACCGGGGGCGATTCCGGCTTCGATCCGCGCAGCCAGGGCGAGATGCTGAGCGCGGTGCTGGCCGCGCTGGAGGTGCGCGAGGTGGCGGTGGCCGGCCACTCCTGGGGTGCGGATGCCGCGCTCGCGGTGGCGGCGGCATCGGATCGGGTCAGCGAGGTGATCATCCTCGACCAAGCGCCCGATCTGAGCTACCTGCGGATGCCGCGCGCGACCCGGTTGTTCGCGTTCGGTCCGGTCGCCCGGTTCGCACAGCGGTTCGGTCCCGCGGCCGTGGTGCGCCGAGCTCTGCGCGGCGGTTTCGCACCCCGGTTCGATATGTCCGGTTCGGTGCCGGGTTTCGAGCAGATGCTGCTCGATCATCGGGTCATGTCGTGGCGGGCGTACCGAGCGGTGCTGGTCGATCGCCGCAAAATCCTCGCCGCCAACCCCCTCGACAAGCAGCTGCGCGATCTCGGGCTGCCCGCGCTGGCGATCCACGGCCGGCTGGACCAGCTCTACGACTGGGCCGAGACCCGGGACCGCTATGCCGCGGCCGGAGCGCGGGTCGAGATCATCGATACGGCCGGGCACAGTCCCAATGTCGAAACGCCGGATCGCTTCGCGGCATCGGTGCGCGATTTCCTGAGCGCGGCGCGCAGGCCGACCGCACGCGAAGCCTGATCTCGCGAGCGGCAGCCACGGGCCGGGCTTCATACCAACCGGAGATGAGGATCCGGCCGGGATGAAAACCCGTCCCGCGCTGCCTCTTTCGAGGAGTCAGTTGCCGCCCGACCCGGAGGCGGACCCGCTACCGGAACCGGAGCTGCTGCCCGACGAGAGCCCGCCGGGGAGGCGCAGGTTCGCGTCGGGGACGCCGGTGCCGTTCGGATCGAGCATGCCGCCGCGCCCGGCGTAGGCGCTCTCCCCGGGCGCGGATTGCACGGTGGTCAGGTACTTCCACAACCCGTCGGCCAGCAGTGCGCCGCCGACGACGAGCGTGCCCGCCAGTCCGCCCGCACCGGCGAACGCGGCGATCGCGGCGGGCGCGGTGGCCAGGCAGGCGGGACCGACCACCAGGCACGACCCGAGACCGATGACCGCGCCGGCCAATGCGCCGATCACCGTGCCCGCTATCGCGCCCAGGGGCACCCGGGTCATATCGGTGGCGAAATCGTTGAGCGCCAGCTGTTCTTCCATCGGCGAGGCGATCGGATGCAACCCGGTATCGGGGGTGAGCGCGAGCGCTCGCCCGGAGTCCATGATCCGATACCGGATCGGATGCCGTTGACCGTCGAGCAGGAAGCCCGCGGGCAGGTTGAGGGCGGTCCGGCCGTCGAGGGTGCGGATATCGACGGACTGCCCGTCGGCGGCGGTGGCGAAGAGCGCGTGATCGAGCAGCGCGATGACGGAGTCACCGGCCACCGCCGCGCTGACTGCGGGTTCCACCGCGGGTTCGCCGACGGCGGTTCCGGTGGTCGCGGTGATCGCGCATACCGCCAGCGATGCGACGGAAAGTGTTGAGCGAAGCTTCATTTCGTACTCTCTCGCGGATCGCCGGGTCAGTTCCCGGCCGCGGCGGGCACGCCGGGCTTGCCCTGCACGTGCTGGGCGTAGATGCTCTGCCCGGGTGCGGCATTGAGGGCCGTGACGTACTGGTAGAGGGCGTAGGCGGCGGTGGGCCCGCCGCCCAGGACCAGTCCGGCCAGCCCGCCCACACCGCCGACCAGGCTGACGATGGGCAGTACCGCGACCACACAGCCCAGGCTCAGGACCAGGCAGGACGCACCCGCCACCGCGAATCCGACGCCCACGCCGAGCACCGCGCCGATGGCGGTGCCGATCAGGCTGCCCACCGAGGTGCCGATACTGACCGCGTTGATGAGATCGTTCATGGCGAGCTGGTTCTCCAGCGGCGAGGCGACCGGGTGCAGCTCGCGCCGGTCGAGCGTGGCCAGATCCGGTGTCAGGCGCAGGGTTCGGCCGTCGGCGGAGATCTCGTCCCGGATCGGCAGCCGTTGTTCGTCGAGCAGATAGGTCAGCGGTAGCGAATCCAGCTCCGCGCCGGCGGCATCCCGGATCCGTACCGCGTCCGCGGCCTCGGTGCGGGTGAAGCTGCCGTGTTCCAGGCTCACCACCACGGTGCCCTCGGCGACGGAGGCGTGGTAGCTGACCGGTGAGACAGCTGGTTCGGGAGCGGCGTTCGCGGTGGCGGCAGCGGTGACGGTGGTGACGACGCCCGCGGCGAAGCACGCCGCGATCATGCCGGTGCGACGACTTTTCATGGGATTCCTCGGTTTTCGTTGGGAGATCACGAGTGATGCCGATCCGCTGCGGGCGGTGCCACACCATCGCCGATCGAGCGGCTCGTGATCGCGGCTAGCGTACCGACCGATTAGTCGGTCGGTCAGCGAATCGCGCAATTTTCCCCGGGACTCCCGGTGCGGAAATTCAGATCAGGGGGCGGGCGCGACCACGACCCGGAGATGGGCGCAGAAACGCCGGAAGGATCCGACCATATCGACCTCGGGGTCGAGCAGCCACTGATTCTCGAGCCCCTCCATGGCGGCGATCAGCAGATCGGTCACGGTGCGCACCTCCACATCCGGCCGGACGCTGCCCGCCGCGGCATCCCGCGTCAGCGCGGCCTCGATCAGCGAGTGCAGGAACCGTTGCCGGCCGGTCACCCACTCGTGCGCGGGATGGTCGGCGCCCACCGCCTCGGCGGCGGTGAGGTGAGCCAGCCGGACCAGGTCGCGATTGGCCGCATTGTGCCGGACGACCTGCTCGAACAACTCCAGCAGCGCCGCGAAATCCATCTCGGCCAGATTCTCCGGCGCGGATCCGGTGGACTCCATATCGCGCACGTCGCGAGTGGCGAGCACCGCTTGCAGCAGCGCGGCCTTGCTCGGAAAGTGGTGCAGCAGGCCCGATTGGGAGATGCCGGCCGCGCCGGCGATCCGCCCCAGCGAGCTGCCCCGGTAGCCGTCCCGGGCGAAGTGCTCGAACGCGATGTCGATGATCTTCGCGCGGGCCAGTTCGCCGGAGCGCTGGGAGGAGTCGGTGGTCGCCATGAGGTCGAAGCCTAGGCGATTTTCCGGCTCGGGCTGGCCGACCAACTAATCGGTCAGCTACTATCGCCCGCAGTCTCTTCCGCCACCGCGGGTGGCCGATCGAAATTCAGGAGCGTTCATGCACCGCAGAGCCGGAATAGCCGCTGTCGCATTGGGTTTGGCCATGCTCTCCGCGCCGCCCGCGACCGCCGCGCCCCCGGGCGAGACGCCAGTGGGAGCGCTACCCGGCGGCTTCCTGTGGGGTGTATCAGGCTCGGGCTTCCAATCCGAGGGCACGTCACCCGACAGCAACTGGTCGCGTTACGCGGCCTCGGGGAAGACCCGCGATCCGATCGGCACCTCGGTCGACTTCCTGCACCGCTACCGCGAGGACATCACCCGGGCCCGCGAGCTGGGCGCCGGTGTCTTCCGGATGAGCGTCGAATGGGCGCGACTGGAACCCGCTCCGGGACAACAGGATCCGGCTGCCTGGGCCTTCTACGACGAGGTGATCGATGCCGTGCGCGCGGCCGGGATGCGGCCGATGATCACCCTCGATCACTGGGTGTATCCGGGCTGGGCCTTCGAGCAGGGCGGCTGGCGGCGCGCGGAGATGAGCGCCGACTGGCTGGCGAACGCCCGCCGCGTGGTGGACCGCTACGCCCGGTTCGATCCGCTGTGGATCACCATCAACGAGCCGTCCGCCTACGCGTTCCAGGAGATGCAGGTGGGCGGGCTGGGGCCGGCGGAACTGCCCGCCGCCATGGATCGGTGGGTGAGCGTGCACCGGGAGATCTACGACTACATCCACACCGTGCGCCCCGATGCGCTGGTCTCGTCCAACGTGGCCTACTTCCCGGTCGCCGAATCCGCCGTGGACACCACCTTCCTGGATCGGATCGCCGACAAGCTCGACTTCCTCGGGCTGGACTACTACTACTCGATGTCGCCGGCCGACCTCAGCTACGCGAATGTCTTCTCCGAACCATGGCGGGCGAGCGCCGCGCCCGACGGGCTGTACTACGCGCTGCGGCATTACGCCGAGACCTATCCCCGGCTGCCGCTGTACGTCGTGGAGAACGGCATGCCGACCGAGAACGGGGCGACCCGGCCGGACGGATATCAGCGCACGGACCATCTCGCCGACAGCGTGTACTGGGTGCAGCGCGCGGTCCACGACGGCATGAACGTCATCGGATACAACTATTGGAGCCTCACCGACAATTACGAATGGGGCAGTTACACACCGCGTTTCGGGCTCTACACGGTGGATGTCAAGAACGATCCGAGCCTCGCTCGCGTCCCCACTCCGGCCGTCGACGCCTATCGGAGGGTCATCGCGCAGGGCGGGGTGCCCGGCGAGTACCGGCCGGTGCATCCGGCTACCCGGTGCTCGCTGGTCGACGCGCCCGCCAGCTGCCTGCGTCCCGCCGGCTGATCCGCTTTCCCGAGGAGGACCCGCAATGATCGTTCGATACGCGGCCGCCGCGCTCCTGGCCGCCGCCTGCACCGCTGTCGTCCCCGCCGCGGCCGGCACTCCACCCATCGTCGCGGGTTCCGCTGTGCCCGACGCGGATTCGTTCTATTCGGCCCCCGCCGACCTGGCGTCCTATGCCAACGGGCAACCGGTGGCGAGCCGCGAAGTCACCGCCGCGTTCGCTACCCCGGTGCGGGCCTGGCAGGTGTCTTATCGCACCAACGATTCGCATGACGCACCCGAGCTGGCCGTGACGACCGTGCTGGTGCCGACCGCACCGTGGACCGGGCCCGGGCAACGCCCCGTCGTCTCCGAGCAGATACCGGAGGATTCCACCGGCACCCGGTGCGCGCCCTCGTACGGAATCGCCACGGGCGGTTTGAAATCCGGTGAACCGGTGGAGCAGATGCTGGCGCGCGGCTGGATCGTGGCGGTACCGGACTTCGAAGGACCCAAATCGGCCTTCCTGACCGGGCCGCAATCGGGGCACGCCATCCTCGACGGGGTTCGGGCGGTCGCGCAATTCGCTCCGGCGGGCGTCGGCCCGAATGCGGTCTGGGCGCTGGACGGCTACTCCGGGGGCGCGGCCGCGACCGGCTGGGCCGCGCAACTGCACCCCACCTATGCTCCGGAGCTCACCTTCGCCGGGGCCGCGCTCGGCGGCGTACCGGCCGACCTGCCCGCGCTCACCAGCTATTTCGACGGCGGTCTCTTCTCCGGCTTCAACGCGGGCCTGCTGGTCTCCTTCCACCGCGAGTTCCCGGAGGCTGCCCTCGACACCCTGCTCAACGATCGCGGCCGCGCCCTGCTGACCGCGGCCGACAACTCCTGCGTGGACGACAACCTGCACCGCTTCGCCTTCCGCCGCCTCTCCGATCACAGCGTCGTCCCCGACCCCCTGCGTGATCCCCGGCTCGCGGACCTGTTGCGCGCCAACTCCCTCGGCGCGACCGCCCCGACCATGCCGATCTACAACTATCACCTGATGACCGACGAGATCGTCCCGGTCAGCCAGGGGGACGGCCTGGTGGCGCAGTGGCGGGCGGGCGGCGCAACGGTGGTCGCCGTCCGCCACCCGCTCGGTGAACACGGCCTCGACGGCGTCCGGCACATGCCCGAAGCGCAGGACTTCCTGCTGGAGCGCTTCGCCGCCACGGCACCGGCCGCTCGCTGAAAGCCGTTGAGCTATGCCACTACTCGATAACACCGCACGCCGGGTGCTGTTCGGCGTGCTCACGGGGATGCTGCTCGCCGCCGGTACCGCCGCCGCGGGCCCGGCCGAGCCCGATCGCCTCGACACCGGCGACTTCACCTCGGCGGGGCTCACCTACAGCTATGAGACCTTCGTGCCCGCAACGCTGCCGGACTCCCCGGCGCTGCTGGTCATGATCCACGGCTGCAACACCACCGCCGCACAGCAGCGGCAGGCCAATCGACTCGATCCTCTTGCCCGGCAAGCCGGTTTCATCGTGCTGTACGTCGACGGCAGCCCGCTCAACCAGCTCCAGCGCCAATGCTGGTCGGGACTGCTGGCGCCGGGCGGCGAATCACGAACCTCGGGTGATGCCGCGGCCATCGCGGGCATGACCCGGCTCGCGGCCGCGCGCTATCACGTCGATCCGCGCCGCATCTACGCCCTCGGAATGTCCTCGGGCGCTTTCGAAACGGCGCTGCTCGGCGGATACTTCCCGGACCTGTACGCCGCCATCGGCCTGCATTCGGGGGCCGCCTTCGGCCACGGTGCGCTCGGCTGCCTGGGCCCGCCGCTACCGACGGCCAGCACGGAATACCTTGCCGAGCAGGCTTTCTCGGCAGCGGCGCGGTACCGGCGGGTTGTCCCGGTGATCGCTTTCCACGGCGACGCCGACACGGTGGTGCCCGGCGAATGCGGGCAGCAGGCCGTCGAGCAGTGGCGCGTGACGAACAATATGACCCTTGCCGCACAGGGAATTCCGGACCGAATTCCCGCCGAGCCGACAGCGACCGCGCACGGCGTCACCGCGGTCCCGGACGGCTACCCGTTCACCGTCCGGACCTGGGACTCCCCCACCGCCGAATGCCCGGTATCGCAGTCGTGGACCGTGCACGGCGCGGGCCACACCTGGTTCGGCGGATCCCCCGATCCGGCCTCCGCGCCCTTCACCGATCCGCGCGGTCCGGACTCCTCGGCAGCCGCCTGGGCGTTCTTCTCCCGCATCGAGCGGACCCCGGACGGGTACGAATGCCGTCCGCCCGCCTGAATCTCCTTCTCGCTCCACCTCTTCTCGACAGGAAATCCCCATGATCGCGGGCTCCCCGCTCCGGCTCGACGCCGCACCGGTCGACTATGCCATCGTCGCCATCTACTTCGTGTTCGTCCTGGGCATCGGATGGCTGGCGCGACAACGCATTTCGTCGAGCGTCGACTTCTTCCTCTCCGGCCGTTCACTGCCCGCCTGGGTGACCGGCCTGGCCTTCATCTCCGCCAATCTCGGCGCGGTCGAGATCATGGGCATGTCCGCCAACGGCGCGCAGTACGGCATGCCGACCATGCATTACTTCTGGATCGGCGCGATTCCGGCCATGCTGTTCCTCGGCGTGGTGATGATGCCGTTCTATTACGGATCCAAGGTGCGCAGCGTGCCCGAATTCATGCGGCGGCGCTTCGGGACCGGTGCGCACCTGGTGAACGCGCTCAGCTTCGCGGTGGCGCAGGTCCTGATCGCGGGCGTCAACCTCTATCTGCTCGGCACCATCGTGAATGTGCTGCTGGGCTGGCCGCTGTGGGTGTCGGTGATCGTCGCGGCGGCGATCGTGCTGTCCTACATCACCCTCGGCGGATTGTCGGCCGCGATCTACAACGAGGTGCTGCAATTCTTCGTTATCGTCGCGGCGCTGCTGCCGCTCACCCTGGTCGGGCTGCATCGGGTCGGCGGGGTGAGCGGCCTGACCGAGAAAGTTTCGGCCCTGTCGCCCGGGTCCGAGGCGCAATTGCATTCCTGGCCTGGCAATGAGCTCAGCGGCTTCACCGATAGCGCGCTGTCCGTGGCGGGTATCGTGCTCGGGCTGGGTTTCGTACTGTCATTCGGTTACTGGACAACCAATTTCGTCGAGGTGCAGCGCGCACTGGCCACCCATTCGATTTCGGCCGCGCGCCGCACTCCGATCATCGGCGCGTTCCCGAAGATGTTCATTCCCTTCCTGGTCGTGGTGCCGGGCATGATCAGCGCCCTGCTGATCCCGCAGATCGCCGAGTTGCGAACCACCGGAAACAGCGACGCCACCTATAACCAGGCGCTGCTGTATCTCATGAAGGAAGTACTGCCCAACGGCTTGCTCGGAGTGGCCATCGCCGGACTGCTGGCCGCGTTCATGGCGGGCATGGCCGCCAATATCTCCGCGTTCAATACGGTCTTCAGCTTCGACCTGTGGCAGCAGTACATCGTCAAGGACAAGCCGGACGGCTACTACCTGACCGTCGGCCGCCTGGCGACCGTGGGCGCGACCGTCATCGCCATCGGCACGGCATTCATCGCGGGCAGCTTCTCCAACATGATGGACTATCTGCAAACGCTCTTCTCGTTCTTCAACGCACCCCTGTTCGCCACCTTCATTCTCGGCATGTTCTGGAAGTCGATGACGCCTACCGCGGGCTGGGTCGGCCTGGTCTCCGGAACTCTCAGTGCGGCGACAGTATTCGTGCTGAACGAAACCGGAGTTCTGCATTTGTCCGGCCAGGGCGTCAGTTTCGTAGCCGCCGGCGCGGCCTTCCTGGTGGACATCGTGGTCAGTGTCCTGGTCAGCCTGCGCACCACACCCAAACCCGCCGCGGAATTGGTCGGCCTGGTCTATTCCGAGACGCCGAAAGACCAGCTCACCGACCCCGATGCCGAGACCCTGCCCTGGTACCAGCGGCCTGTCCTGCTGGCGGGCATCGCCCTCGCCGCCGTCATCGCCCTGAACATCACCATCGGATGAGGACCGACACCATGCTTTTCGATATCCGAACCATCGTCGGCACCTTGCTCGGAACCTACGGGCTGATCCTGCTCATCACCGCCGCCGTCCACGACACCGCCGCCGACCGGATGCGCACCGGCGGCTGGAACATCAACCTCTGGACCGGCGCCGCCCTACTGGCAGTCGCCGCGATCTTCTGGTTGTGGGCCCTGCTGCGGCCGGTCGGCCCATCCGATCCGACTCCCGACCGCTAACCGAGCAGCTCCCGGGCGGAGGGCCCTCGCCCGTGCAGGAGCGCGAGCTCGGCCCAGAGCCACAGCGCCGCCGGGCCTGTGAAAAGCGTTGCCACATCGGGCCGATCGCGGTTCCGGAGGGCACGAAGCGAGGGCATGGCGGTTACCTTTCCTGCGACAGTACGAATTTCCGGACAGCGTCGGCGAAGCGGCCGGGCTCCTCCAGATGGCCCATATGGCCGCTGTGCTCCAGGACGAGCAGTTGCGAATCCGGGATCAGTCGGTGCAGTTCGGATGCCCAGCGCGGGCCGCAGATGATGTCGTGGCGGCCTACGATCACCAGGGCCGGGACGGTCAGGTTCGGCAGGTCCGCGCGGTCGTCGATGAGATCGGGGGTGCCGTCCGCGTCCAGGCCCGAGATGTAGTTCGCCCGGATGCTTTCCCGGAGCGGGGCCCAGCGCTGCTCGTCGGCCCAGTAGTCGGCGAGGTAGGACGGCAGGATGCCGCGAGCTACCGCGACGGTCTGCTCATCGGTCGAAATGTCTTGCATCGCAGCGAATACCGCGAGCACCTCGGCCAGTTCGGGGCGATCGGCGTTGGCGGCGGCGAACTCCTGGACGCGGCGCGCGGCCTCCGCGCCGTGTTCGGGGCCGGTGACGGGGGCGCCCTCGTAAAGAACGATGCCGGCTAGGCGTTCCGGGCGGTGGATCGCGTGGTGGGCGGTGACGAACGCACCGTGTGAATGGCCGAGCAGGTATACCTCGGGCACTCCCAGGTTCTCGATGATCCGTTGCAGCGCAAGGCTGTAACGCTCCCGGGTGTATCCGTTCGGATGCGTGGGCAGGCGGCCGGATTCGCCGGTGCCGAGCGCCTCGACGTACACCATGGTCAGGTGCTGCTCCAGGGCCGGCATGCGCAGGTATTCCCAGAAGATGCCGGGGCCGCCCGGGTGCGCGAGGCAGACCGGGCCGGTGCCGTGGACGTGATAGCGCTGGGTGATGCCGTCGGAATCGAAGACGTGGACGCCCGGTGCGAGCGGTGCGGTGTCAGTGGTCGGGGTAGCCATGGAAATACCTTCGCCGCCGGGGGCGGGGCGCCGAATCGGTCAGATGACGCTGGATTGACGTATTCGACCGATGCGCTGACGTACCCCGGCAGTCACCGGTTACGTCATTCGACGGTCGTGGCGGGGCAGGTGCGCTGCCTAACGTCGGGAGGGTCGGTGAGAGACGAGATCCTCACCGTTCCGGCCCTTGGACGAGAGCTTCGCAGGAGTACAGATGGACATCAGCAGACGGTTTTTCGGTGGTGCGCTGGCGGCGGGCGCGGCGAGCTTGGCGGCGGCTTCGCTGAGCGGGTGCTCGGCGGATTCGCCCACCTCGGCCGTGCCGGTGACGGCGGGCGGAGAGGGGTTCCGGGCGGGGGCGGGGGCGGGGGCGAATACCTCGTTGGGGACCATCAAGCAGATCGACGCCGGGGTGCTGAATGTCGGGTATGCCGAATTCGGTCCGGGCACGGGGCAGCCGGTGATCTTGCTGCACGGGTGGCCCTACGACCCGTACAGCTACGCCGATGTGGGGCCGATCCTCGCCGATGCGGGATATCGGGTGCTGGTGCCGTTCCTGCGCGGGTACGGGTCGACGACTTTCCGGTCGGCGCAGACGGTTCGAAACGGCCAGCAGTCGGCGATCGCGCGGGACATCGTGGACTTCATGGACGCGCTGCGCATCGACAAGGCGGTGCTGGGCGGATTCGATTGGGGCGCACGCACCGTCGATATCATCGCCGCGCTGTGGCCGGAGCGGGTCAAGGCGATGGTGGCGGTGAGCGGCTACATCGTCACCCAGCAGGCGGCGCAGCAGCAGCCGCTGTCACCGGAGGCCGAGCTCGGCTGGTGGTATCAGTACTATTTCGCGACCGAGCGGGGGCGCGCCGGGTACACCAGGAATCGGCACGACTTCAACAAGCTGATTTGGAAGAAGGCTTCTCCCACTTGGAATTTCGACGACGCCACCTTCGATCGCAGCGCCGCCGCGTTCGACAATCCGGACCATGTCGATATCGTCATCTCGAACTACCGGTGGCGGTTGAGCCTGGCGCCGGGTGAACCGCAGTACGACGGGTACGAGCAGCGGCTCGCGTCCGGGCCGGTGATCACCGTGCCGGCCATCACCATGGCGAGCGATTTCGACGGCGCGGCCAAGGACGGAAAGCCGTACCGGGGCAAGTACACCGGGAAGTACGAGCACCGCGTCCTGGACGGCATCGGGCACAATGTCCCGCAGGAGGCTCCGCGACCGTTCGCCCAGGCGATCATCGACGCCGATCACCTCTAACGCACGAAAGCCGTTGGGCTGGTATCGAATACCAGCCCAACGGCTTTCTTCATGCCCGAGAACGGATTACAGCGTGCCGCGCTGCTGGATCCCACCGTCCGGATCGAGTTCGAGCACGGTGTCGATACCGATCCGGCGCAGGAACACATAGTCGTGGCTGATGACCAGGATCGCACCGCGATAGTCGCCCAGGGCTTCCACGAGTTGGTCGACGCTGGCGATATCGAGATTGTTGGTGGGCTCGTCGAGGATCAGCAATTGCGCGGGCGGGTCGGCAAGCAGCAAGCGCGCCAGGGCAACCCGGAATCGCTCACCACCCGATAACGTGCTGACCGGACGTTCGACGCTGCTACCACGCAACAGCAGGCGGGCCAGCTGATTGCGGATGGCGGCGGGCGGGGTGGTGACCGCCACCGAGTGAACATTGTCGAGCGCACTGGCCTGCTCGTCCAGATTGTCCAGCCGCTGCGGAAGATACCCCACCCGATCGGTCAGCAGGCTGCCGCGTTCCGGATGCCGGCCGTCGATCAGTTGCTCGATCAGCGTCGATTTCCCCGCACCGTTCCGGCCCACCAGCGCGACCCGCTCCGGCCCCTGGATGACGATGCTCCGGTCACCGTCGCGCAGCTCCGCGATGCGCCGGCTGCGCGGCACATCCGGGTCGGGCAACTCCAGGTGAATGTGTTCCTCCCGCCGCACCCGAGCCGCCGCGGCGGCCAGCACATCCTGGGCCGCAACGACTTTCGCATCCAGGGTGGTGCGCATCGCCCCGGCGGACCCCTGCGCCCGGCTGGCGCGATTGCCCGCCAGAATCCGCGGAATCCCGCCGTCCTTCTGCGTCGAGCGTGCGGTGCGCTCCCGCCGGGCCAGCTTGGTCTCGGCCTCGATGCGCTGCCGCTTCTCGACCTTCAACGCCTGCTCGGCGGTGCGCGCCGCCTGCGCGGCCGCCGCCTGCTCCTGCTCGACATAGCGCCGCCATTCGCTGTACGGCCCGCCGAACACCTCCAGGTTCCCGGCGTGCAGTTCGGCGGTGGCGTCCATATGCTTGAGCAGTTCGAGATCGTGGCTCACCACCACCAGCGTCCCGGGCCACGAATCCACGAATCCGGCCAGCTTGGCCCGGGTTTCGCGATCGAGGTTATTGGTTGGCTCGTCGAGCAGCGTGATCGGCGTGCGCCGCACCCGCAGCCCCGTAATGGCCACCAGCACGGCCTCACCGCCCGAGATCTCCCCCACCCGGCGGTCGAGATCGGCCGCGCTGAAACCGATCTCGTGCAGCGCCTCATCGGCCCGGGCTTCGATGTCCCAGTCGTCGCCGATCGTCTCGAAATACCGCTCGTCGGTCTGCCCCGACTCGATCGCCCGCAGGGCGGCGAGTTCGCCCGAGATGCCGAGCAATTGCGCGATGGTCTCATCCCGCCCGAGCGTGAGCGTCTGCGGCAGATATCCCACCTCACCGCTGGTTTCGATCCGCCCGGAGGTCGGCGTCAGCACTCCGGCGACGAGCCGCAACAGTGTCGATTTCCCGACCCCGTTACGGCCCACCAAACCGGTTCGCCCGGTATTCAACGTCCCATCGACCCCGGCGAGCGCGATGCTCCCGTCCGGCCATTCGAAGGACAAATTCTGCAAGATGATCGCTGATTGCATGGATGTGGACATGGTTCGTCGACTCTTTCCTGCTCGCGCACGAGCGGGCACAAGTGAATTCGGAAGTCGCGGAGCCGGACGAAGGCATGGATGAGCGAGTGCGATCGATACGCCGCCTTCGACCGGGCGGCTACAGTCTGTCGACTTCCTCCATGATCACCCCTCCAGCCTACCGACCGGCCCGCGGCACCGCGTCGCCGGTCCGGTGCTGTCGGTCGCGATAGGTTTCCAGCAGCCGCAGCCACACTTCGCTGATGGTCGGGAACGCCGGGACCGCATGCCAGAGCCGTTCGATCGGCACCTCGCCGGTGATGGCGATGGTGGCCGAGTGCAGCAGTTCCGCCACGCCCGGTCCGGCGAAGGTGGCGCCGACGATCACCCGGCGCCGCGGATCGATCAGTACGCGGGCGCGGCCCCGATAGGCGGGGTCGTATTGGATCGCACCGGCGACCCGGCCGATCTCGTAATCGACCACGTCCACCTCGATTCCGGCCCGCGCGGCATCCTCGGTGGTGAGGCCCACGGCCGCGATCTCCGGATCGGCGAACACCACCTGCGGCACCGCCTCGGTATCGGCGGTCCCGGCGTGGCGGCCCCAGCGGCCGGTGTCGAGGACCATCCCGCGCGCCCGGTCGGCGATCACCGATCCGGCGATGCGGGCCTGATACTTGCCCTGATGGGTGAGCAGCGCACGGTGATTCACGTCCCCGACCGCGTACAACCAGTCGCCCGCGACGGCGGTCACAGTGAAGGTGTCGTCGGTACCGAGCCACTCCCCCGGCGTCAGGCCGATCGTCTCCAGGCCGATGTCCGCGGTGCGCGGCGCACGGCCGGTGGCGAGCAGGAGTTCATCGGCGACCAGCCGGGTGCCGTCGGCGAGGGTGAGGTGGATGCCGTCATCGGGTCCACCGGCGCGTTCGGCCGCGGTGATGGTGGTCTCGAAACGCAACTCCACCCCGGCTTCCCGGAGCCGCTGCGCGACCAGGTCGGCGGCGAAGTCCTCCACCCGGCCCAGCAATCGCGGTTCGCGGGCGATGAGCGTCACCCGCGCACCCAAAGCCTGCCAGGCGGCGGCCATTTCGGTGGCGACCACACCCGCCCCCAGCACGGCCAGCCGGCCCGGCACTTCGCGGGCGCTGGTGGCCTCGCGACTCGTCCACGGCCGCACCGCATCCAGGCCGGGCAGCGGCGGCAGTGCGGCGGTGGTACCGGTGCAGACCGCCACCGCGTGCCGGGCGGCGAGCCGGATGGTCTCGCCGCCGGGGGTATGCACCGTCACCCGCCGCGGCCCATCGAGCCGGCTGTGGCCCCGGATGAGTTCGACGTCAACGGAATCGAGCCAAGCCACCTGATCCTGGTCGTTCCACTCGGCCACCATCCGGTCGCGATGTTTCAACACCGCGCCCGCGTCGAGCGGGCCGGTGACCGCGCTCGCCACGCCCGGGAACCGAGCCGCTTCGCGATAGAGCAGCGCCGGTCGCAGCAGTGCCTTGCTGGGTTCGCAAGCCCAGTACGAGCATTCGCCGCCCACCAGCTCCGATTCGACGATCACGGTGCTGAGCCCGGCGGCCCGGGTGCGGTCGGCGACATTCTCACCGACCGGCCCGGCGCCGATCACCACGACGTCGTAGGTACGCATTTCTTTGTCGGACATGCCTTCACCTTCTCGCAGCTCAGCGGCCGGGCGCGCGCTGGGTGATTTCCTGGAGGAACCAGCCGTTGCCGTCCGGATCGGTGAACGCGGCGAACGAGCCGTAGCTGCGGCGCTGCGGATCCGCCCCGGGGACACGGCTTTTCGCACCGGCGTGATGGAAGACGCCGGTCTCGTCACGGAACGGGCCGTCGACGGTGAGGCCGCGCGCGGTGAGCTCGGCGACCGTCTGCTCGATATCGGTGACGATCAGGTGCAGGCCGTCCAGGGTGCCGGGTGCGGCGGCGGTGACGCCGGTGCCGAAGATGATCGAGCATTCCGACCCGGGCGGGGTCACCTGCACGACGCGATAACCCTCGTCCACGGGGAAATCGGCGTCCAGCCGGAAACCGAGCCGATCGACGTAGAACGCCTTGGCGCGGTCCACATCCGCGACGGGCAGCACGATGACTTCCAGTTTCAGATCCATGATGTGTTCTCCTTCAGCGACTTTCGCGAAACCGTCAGTGGGCGGCGGTGGAGCGGGCGGCCTGCTCGATCACACCGGCCACCAGATCGGGATGCGAGACCGCCACCGAATGCGAGGCATCGACCTCGGTGACCTGCGCGTGCGCCCGCTCGGCCATGAAGCGCTGGGCGGCGACCGGGATATTGAGGTCCTTGGTGGTGACCACATCCCAGCTGGGCTTGTCGGTCCACGCGGCGACGGTGGCCTTCTCCTCCAGGGCGGCTTGCAGAATCGGGCGCTGGGCGGCGGCAGCCAGGGCGGCCTGAGCCTCGGGCACGTCGGCGGCGAACTGGTCGCGGAACTTGGCCTGCTGAATATAGAGATCGGTGCCCGCGCTGCCGTCCGGGTTGGTGAACGGGACCGGGTCCAGGGCGGCGGGCAGCGTGGAGCCGGGGTATTTTCCGGTGAGTTCGAGCGCGGTCTCGCCGACCGCGGGCAGGAACGCCGCGACGTAGACCAGGGCCTTCACCTGATCGCTCCCGGCCGCGGCATTGCTGATCACCGATCCGCCGTAGGAGTGCCCGACCAGGACGACCGGGCCGTTGATGTGGCTGATCAGGCTCTTCAGCGCGGTCGCGTCGGAGGCCGGTCCGCGCAGCGGATTCGCCGCCGCCACCACGGGATACTTGTCCTTGCGCAGCTTTTCGATGACATCGTTCCAGCTCGATCCGTCGGCGAAGGCCCCGTGCACGAGCACGATGGTCGGCCGCGGCGCGTCCTCGATCGGCCCGGCGTTGGTGGTCTTGCTCGCGGTGCAGGCCACCGCGAGGCTGCCGGCGGCCACCGCGGCCGTGATCGCCGCGATCGCCCGGCCGGTGCGGCGGATGCGGGGGCGTCGAATGTCGGCCATGTCGTTGTCCTTTCGAGGAAGCGGTTGTGCGGTTCTCACCTTCGTCCGCACGGGCCCGCCGCCACATCTGTCAACTGACGCCGACCATGACGTAGTCGCCGACTACGTCATCCGATCCTCGCCCCCGAAATCAGCTCTGAGCTGCGGTGGGCCGCAGGATCACCACCGGGATCTCGCGCTCGGTCCAGGCCTGGTAGGTGTCGAAGTCGGCGTAGAGATCGACGAGCAGCGGCCAGAGCCGGGCGCGCTGCGCGGGATCGGCCGTGATCGCCCGCACGGCAATGCGATTGCGGCCGATCTGGATGTGGGCCTCCGGGTCGGCGCGCAGATTGCGGTACCACTGCGGGTCTTTGGGCAGGCCGCCCTGCGAGGCCACGATCACCGTGTCGGCGCCGTCGGCGAGGTAGAGCAAGGGCGTGGTGTAGACCGCACCCGATTTCCGGCCACGATGCTCGAGCAGCAGCGTCGGCACCGGCTTGCGGAATCCCGCGCCGATGCGCCACTTGCCGCCGATCCGGCCGCCGGTGCGCCGGTAGACCCAAACCTGGGCCTTGCCAACGTATTTGAAGATCTTGGGCAGCATCGGCGAGTCGAGCTGCTTGGGGCGGGGCGGTACGGTCGTCATGCGCCAGACCATACATCTCCATCCATATGTATGGTCAAGGGTCACGCGGTAACCTCGGCCGGAATACCACGCGCGGGAAGGAGCTGTTCGGTGCGCACGCACGGGTGGTCCGGGACCACACCCGCGGACGACGCGGAGGCCGTCGACCGCATCCTGACCGCCGCGCGGCAGGCAATCGACCTGTCCGGCAGCGATTTCAGCATCGCGCAGATCGCCCGGGACCTCGGCGTCACGCGGCAGACCGTGTACCGCTACTTCCCCAATACCGACGCACTGCTGACCGCGACCGCCATCGCGCAGACCACACACTTCCTCGATGTGCTCGCCGCACACCTGAACCCGATCCACGACCCGGCGACCGCCGTCGTGGAGGGCATCGCGTTCACCCTCGAGCGGCTCCCCGAGGAGAAGTACCTCGGCCTATTGCTCGCACCGGGCCGGGCCAGCGCGTTCAGCGCGGGCGTAACCTCCGATACCGCACTGGCTTTCGGCCGCTCGCTACTGCAACGCTTCTCGGTGGACTGGGCCGCCGCCGGGATCTTCGAAGCCGATCTGGATCAGCTCGTCGAGCACATGCTGCGCATCGTGCAGTCCTTCGTCATCGACCCCGGCCGTCCTCCGCGACGCGGGCCGGAGTTGCGCGCCTACCTCACCACCTGGGTCGCCCCCGCGCTCGCCGATCACGCCCGGCGAAAGACCAGCCAGCGCATCGACGCGTAGAGATAGAGACCCTCGCCGAGCCCGGCGGCAACCCGGGCGAGGCGATAGTCGACGCCCAGCGCCGCCAGACCGCTGGTCACGCCCAGGATGAAGACGATGTAATTCACCACCACGACCAGCACATACACCACCAGCTGCGGTCCGACCGCCGCGTGCGAGACGAAGTTCAAGGTCCGGTTCAGCAGGAAGCTGGTGGCGAACGCACCGACGTACGCCACCGTCACCGCGACCGGCACCGGCAACCCCAGCCCGCCGTGCAGCACGGTGAGCACGATCAGATCCAGACTGAACGTGCACGCGCTCAACAGCAGATAACCCACGAAAGTCGGCGCCACCACCGCGGACAGGCCGAACGGCAGCAGTGCGGTCAACCGCGCACAGAAACGGTGAAACCACCGCACCGGGCGCGAGGCGCCGGCCGGGATGGTCGCTGTCTCGATCCGCACGCCACCACGGTGTCACCGGCAGATGACCCGCAGGTGATCACCGGCCCAATAATCGTGTTTCGCAGCCGGATCCGGGGCTCAGTGCCGGTACATGCCCTCGATCTCGTCGGCGAACCGCTCCGAAACCACATGCCGCTTGACCTTCAACGTGGCGGTGAGTTCCCCGGATTCCTCGGTCAGGTCGCGGTCGAGGACGACGAACTTCTTGATCGACTCGGCATGGGAGACAGCGCTGTTGGCGTCGTCGATCGCCTGCTGCACATCGGCCAGGAGAGCGGGGTCCTCGCGCAGGTCGGCGATGGTCGCGCTCGCCGGGCTGCCGTGCTCGGCCTTCCACGACTCGAACACCTCCGGGTCGATGGTGATCAGCGCGGTGATGAACGGACGGCCGTCGCCGAGCACCACGGCCTGCGAGATCAGGGTATGCGAGCGGATCCGGTCCTCCATCGGGCCGGGTGAGACGTTCTTGCCGCCGGCGGTGACCAGCAGGTCCTTCTTACGGCCGGTGATGGACAGGAAGCCGTCGGCGTCGAGCTCGCCGATATCGCCGGTGCGCAACCAGCCGTCGGTCACGGCGGCGGCGGTGGCGTCGTCGTTGTGCCAGTAGCCGGCGAAGACCACGCCGCCGGCGAGTTCGATCTCACCATCCGCGGCGATCCGGACCGCGTTGCCGCCCAGCGGTTTTCCGACCGAACCGATCTTGATCGCGCCGGGCACGTTGACGCAGTGCGCGGCGGTGGATTCGGTCAGGCCGTAGCCCTCGTAGATCGGGACGCCGAGGCCGCGGAAGAAGTGGCCCAGCCGGGGCGCCAGCGCGCCGCCGCCGGAGATGGCGAACTCGCAGTGCCCGCCCAGCGCGGCCCGCAACGGCGTGTACACCAGGCGATCACAGAGCGCGTACCGCGCCCGCAGCAGCGGCGCCGGCTTACGCACGAATCCACCGGTGTGGTCGAGGTTTTCGCTCCACTCGATGGCGGTCCGCTCGGCGAATCGGAAGATCGCGCCCTTGACCTTGCCGCCCTCGCGGGCCTTCTTGTCGGCGCCGTCGCGCACCTTCTCGAACACCCGGGGCACGCCGAGAATGGTGTGCGGCGCGAAGCGGGCGAACTGCCCGGTAATGGTCTTGAAGTCGGCCCAATGCGCTTGCGTCATACCGCCTTCGAACGCGGCGAGGGACACCGCGCGGGCCAGCACGTGCGCGAGCGGCAGGAAGGTCAGCATCCGCTGTCCGGGCCGCGCGACCTCGCCGATGCTGGCGGTCAGGATGCCGCGCACCTCGGAGAGGAAGTTGCGGTGGGTGAGCATGCAGCCCTTGGGGCGGCCGGTGGTGCCGGAGGTATAGACCAGCGAGGCGAGGCTATCGGCGCGCAGGCCGTCGACGCGCTCGCGCAGCAGCTCGTCGGCGACGCTCGCGCCATCGGCGATCAGGATGCCTTCGGCGTCGTCATCGATGACCAGTGATCGCCGCAGCGATTCCGGTGCGCCCGCGAGCAATTCCTTCTGCCGCACCTTCTCCACGATCGCGAGCGCGGCCCCGGAATCCTCCAGGATCCAGCGCACCTGCTCGGCGGAGGACGAGTCGTAGACGGGCACGGTCACCGCGCCCGCGGCCCAGATCGCGAAGTCGAGCAGCGTCCACTCGAACCGGGTCGCCGACAGCAGCACCACCCGGTCGCCCGGCTGCACACCGTTGGCGATCAGCCCTTTCGCGACGTCGGAGACCAGCCGCGCGAACTGCTCGGCGGTGACATCGGTCCAGCGGTCGCCGACCGGCCGCGAGAACAGCACCCGCTCCGGCGTCTGCTCGGCCTGGCTGAACACCGATCGGACGATGGTCTCGTCCGCGTCGATGGTGAACGTGTCCGCCGCGGCGTACTCACGCATGGTCATCTCCAGTCGTCGAATCGGGGTGACGGAATCGCTTCAGCGCCTCGGCGAACTCGGCGATTTCCCGGGGCGTCCAGTCGGCCATGCGCTCGCCGAGCTGAATCAGATCACGTCCGGCCGCCGCGGCGAGGGCACGACGCCCCGCGGCGGTCAAAGTCAATGGATAACCCCCGTGCAAACTGCCCTCCCCGGCCGCCACCCAGCCCGCCTCCACACAGCCGCGCAGCTGCCGCGACACCGTCGAGCGATGCACCCCGAACGCCTCCGCGATCGCGTTGGCCTTGCAGCCGGGATGCCTATCGATGAACGACAGCGTCGACTGCTGGGTGAACGACGGCACGCCCTCGACCGCGGGACGCCCCGCGATGATCTCGCGCACGATCTGCGTCAGCTCGTCGTGCACGGCGGCGATCTCGGCGGACCGCCCGGGTTGGTGTTGCATAGCGCAACTATAACCACCTGTGGTGACGGTCTCCGCCGGGGTCAGGCCGGATAGCTGTGGATCTCGGTGGCCTTCACCGCGGCCCACAGGCGCATGCCCGGATGCAGGCGGAGATCGGCCACGGCCGCGGGGGTGATGTCGGCCAGGACCGGGGGTGCGCCGTCGAGGCGGACGCGGGTGGTGTTGGCGTGCTGTTCCAGGCCGGTGACGGTGACAGGCCAGGTGTTGCGGGGGCTGCCGGAGGGTTGTTCGGGGTGCAGGCTGACGGCGGTGGGCGGGAAGGCGAGGAAGACCGGGCCGGTGGAGGCGCCGGCGGCGGTGAGGGTGCCACCGGTGTCGATGGTGACGGTGGTGCCTTCGGCTGCGCCTCGGAAGAGGTTGAGGCCGACCAGGTTCGCGACGTATTCGGAGCGGGGGCGGCGGGCGATCTCGGCGGGGGCGCCCTGCTGCACGACAGTGCCCTGTTCGAGGATGACCAGGCGGTCGGCGAGGACCATGGCGTCCAGGGGATCGTGGGTGACCAGGATGGTGTGGCCGGGGTAATCGCTCAGATGGTGGGCAAGATCGGCGCGGACCTGAAGGCGGGTGCTCGCGTCGAGGGCGGCGAGGGGCTCGTCGAGCAGCAGCAGCTGGGGTTCGGTGGCCAGGGCGCGGGCCAGGGCGACGCGTTGGGCTTGGCCGCCGGAGAGGGCGCGCGGGGTGCGGTTCATGTGGTCGGCGAGGCCGACGCGCTCGAGCCAGGTCGCCGCGCGGGCCCGGGCGGGAGCGCGGCGCATGCCACGGGCGCGGAGACCGAAAGCCACGTTCTCCAGGGCCGAAAGGTGTTGGAACAGTAGGTAATCCTGGAATACGACCCCCGCCTGCCGTCGTTCGGCGGGGACGAAGACCGCCGGGGGCGCGTCCCAGACCCGGTCGGCGACGGTGATGCGGCCGCCGGTGAGCGGGAGCAATCCGGCCAGGGCGCGCAGGGCGGTGGATTTGCCCGCGCCATTGGGGCCGAGCAGGGCCACTACCTCCCCGGGCTCGGCGGTGACATCGATATCGAGGCGGAAATCGCCGCGCTCGACGCGCAATTCGGCATGCAGGGTCACAGCGCTCCTCGCGATCCGCGAATCCAGCGCTCGCGCAAGGCGACCAGGACACCGACCGAGACCACCAGCAGCACCAGGCTGAGCACGATCGCGGCATCCGGATCGGTTTCGAGAGCGAGGTAGACGGCCAGGGGCATGGTGGTGGTCTTACCGGGGAAGTTGCCGGCGAAGGTGATGGTGGCGCCGAATTCGCCGAGGGCGCGCGCCCAGCACAGCACCGCGCCGGCGATGACGCCCGGCAGCACCGAGGGCAGGGTGACGCGGCGGAAGGTGTACCAGGCGGAGGCGCCCAGGGTGGCGGCCGCCTCTTCGTATCGGGTGTCGGCGGCGCGCAGTGCGCCCTCCACCGAGATCACCAGAAAGGGCATCGCCACAAAGGCTTCCGCGATGACCACGCCGGTGGTGGTGAAGGGCAGGGAGATGCCGAACCAGTCGTAGAGGTACTGGCCGAACAGGCCGCGGCGGCCGAAGACCAGCAGCAGCGCGACGCCGCCGACGACCGGCGGCAGCACCAGCGGCACGGTGACCAGTGCCCGGATGAGCCCGCGCCCCGGCACCTGCGCGCGGGCCAGCAGCCAGGCCAGGGGAATGCCCAGCACCAGGCAGATGCCGGTGGCCAGGGTGGCGCAGAGCAGCGAAAGGCGCAGGGCCTGACCGACTTCCGGGCTGAAGAGCCGGTCGGTGAGTGTCGGCCAGGGGGCGCGCACCAGCAGGCCGATCAGGGGTGCGATCAGGAAGGCCAGGGCGCACAGGGCGGGCAGTACCAGCACGATCGGCCGCCGGCCGCGCGCTGCCCGCCGTCGCACCCGGTGGCTCATGGGGTTTCGAATCCGGCGGCGGCGAAGACCCGCTTGGCCTGATCGGACTTGATGAACTCGACGAAAGCCGTCGCGGCGGCGGCATTGGGAGCCTTGGCGAGCGGCGCGATCGGATAGGCGTTGACCGCCTTGGCCGATTCGGGGAAGTCGATGCCCTCCACCTTGTCGCCTGCGGCCTGCACGTCGGTGCGATACACCAGCGCGCCGTCCACCTCACCGAGCGTGACCTTGGTGAGCACCGCCTTCACGTCCTGCTCGCGAGTATCGGGCTGCGGGGTGATGCCCGCCGCCTCGAACATCTTCTTGGCGGCGGCGCCACACGGCACCTGCTCGGCGCACAGGGCCAGCTTGGGTTCGGTCCTGCCGAAGTCCTGGAGTGCGGCGATGTGCCCCGGATTACCCTTGGGCACAACGATTTCCAGTCGATTGCTGACAAAGGTGGCGGGCTGCCCCGTGACGTCGCCCGCATCCACCACCTGTTGCATATTGGCCGGCGCGGCGGAGGCGAAGACGTCGGCGGGCGCGCCCTGCTTGATCTGCTCGGCCAACGCGGAGCTGGCCCCGAAGCTGTACACCACCTTCACGCCCGGATGCGCGGCCTCGAACTCCTTGCCCAGCTTGGTGAAGGTCTCGGTCAGCGAGGCCGCCGCGAACACCGTGACCGTGCCGCCGACCTTCCCGTCCGGCGTGCCCTTGTCCTGGCCACCGCATCCGGCGAGCCCGGCGGTCACCGCGAGGACCGCCGCGACCGGGCCGAGCGAGCGAAACATCTTCATCGTCATCAACTTTCCGGTATCTCGACCACGACATGGGTCGACTTGACCGAGGCGACGGCGATACTGCCCACCTCCAGCCCGAGCTCATCCACCGATTCCCGGCTCAGCAGCGACACCAGCCGGAACGGGCCCGCCTGCATCTCCACCTGGGCCATGACGGTGTCCTTCAGAATCCGAGTCACGATCCCGCGCATGCGATTGCGCGCCGAGGCCGCCACGGTGACCCCCGGCTCCGGCGCCTCGCTGTTATTGGTGCGCAGCACCTCGGCCAGATCCGCGCCCCGCACGCCCATCCGGCCGTTCTCCAGCTTGATCGACGCCAGCCGCCCCTGATCGATCCAGCGGCGCACGGTGTCATCACTGACCCCGAGCAGCGCAGCCGCCTCACTGATCCGCAAGTTCGTCACGAAAGGCAGCATATTGCCGCAAACGCGGATTGCAAACCCTCACGACCGCTCCGTTCCAATCCGCAGATTCTTATCTGCGTAACGTTCTCCAGTGGCACGAGATATACGGGTCGGATCATGGACATCCGAAACACGCAGCAGCGATTGGGGTTTCACGAGTGATGAGTAAGACGAAGTCGGCGCGCGCTTTGGTTTCCGTACTCGGAGCAGCGCTCATATTCACCGGATGCACCACGACATCCAGCGACAAGGACACGAACGGGGGCACCACGACAACGGCCTCCGCGACGGGATCGGCGACAGCCACGACAGCCCCCGGCGGCAGCCCGAATACCGGCGGCAACGACGAAGTCCCGACCCCCGGCCCCGGCACCCCGACGGTCGCACCGGAGCCCACCCAGGCCCCGTCCAGCGCTCCGGAATCCAAAGCGGGAACACCGGCCACCCTCTGGAACCCCTGCGGGATCGCCGACGCGGACATGACCCGGCTCGGCTTCCGCGCCGACAGCAAGCAGGTCCTCGGCTCCGACAGCGAACCCAGCTGCCGCTGGCAATCGACCACCGGCAAGTCCGAGATCTCGATCGGCTCCACCCACCAGTCCGTAGAGGACTTCAAACAGTCCGGCCGCTACGTCGACTTCAGCCCGATCCAAGTCGCCGGCCACGACGCCTTCCGCTACCGCGCGGCCCAAGACGGCAACAAAACCGGTTGCTACATAGGCTTTTCGGTGCGCGGCGGCCAAACCTACCTCGTCACCAGAAACCTGAAATCCGACGCACCCGAACCCTGCGAAGCCACCCGAGCCACCCTCGCCGGCCTAGCCGCCTACGTGAACTGACAGCACCCGATAATTCGGTTTCCCACCCGAATTCCCCCTGCTACCGTCATCACAACGAACACCCGAGGAAGGTACGAGCAATGACCGGACAGCTACAGAACCAGCGGCAACGCCGGCTCGTCGCCGCCCGCACCCAGCCCGCCTTTTCCCTCACCTCGCTCCCCCGCCTGCGCCCCCGCGGCGGTCCCCGGGTCTAACCCATAGACCCCTCAGGGCCGCTCTCCGGCGAATCAGCCACGGAGCGGCCCTTTTTCATTCCATTCCCTCGTAGCCCAATTCGGTAGAGGCGGCGTCCTCAGAAGGCGTCCAGTGTGAGTTCGAATCTCACCGAGGGAACCGAATGCCCGTAGCTCAACCGGACAGAGCAACTCCCTTCGAAGGAGCCGGCTGGGGGTTCGAATCCTCCCGGGCATACCAACTTTCGATGAAGCGTGGTGTAACGGCAGCACGTCGGTCTCTGAAACCGTCAGTCCAGGTTCGAATCCTGGCGCTTCAGCTTCCGCTCCAGCCGCCGGTGTAAGCGCCGCCGAGCAGTCGGCGGCGAGTGCGGCGGCGCTTCTTCTGCTTGTCGGGAGGAGGGGGTTCCGAGGCTTGCGCGTCGGTCCGGTCGTCGGGGTCGCGCTTGGTCTTGCGGAAGATTCCCATGTCGAGGGCTCCTGTTCGGCAACAGCTTCACTTTCCTTCCTGGAAAGTAAGGATCCAGTTTCCTGCTAGGAAAGTCAAGGGGGTCTCCCGTCGCCGTCTGCCGACCCAAGGGCATAACAACTTTCGATCGGCTGATCACTCGCCCCACGGCGATGATGCGGCGGCGAGTTCCATGGCGGTGACTTCGTTCGCCTGGCGTTCGCGCAGCAGTGTGCCGCCGAGGGAGTAGGGGGAGCCTGCGGCGGCGGACCGGGCGGCGTGCTCGACGATCGCATCGACGAGGGAACGTTCCATGTTCAGGCGGGGGTACTGGGCGTGGATCTGCTTTTCCCATTCGGTGACGATCTCGGCATTCTGTCCGAAATCGATGCCGATTCCGCCGCGGGTGAGGTAGGAGAGCAGGCCGCGGCGCTCGGCGATACCGGCTGAGGCGTGCACGGCGATTGCCTCCCATACTCGATCGATGTCCGCTTCGGGGAAGTGGTGCTGCCGCAACACATCCGCCGCCAGGTCGGCGCCTTCGACCTCGAATCGAGCTTCGCCTTTCGCCAGGGTGCCGGTGCCCAGATCGTGCATGACGGTCGCGGCGAACAAGAGATCGCGATCGTAGGCGGCGTCCTGGAGGCATCCTTCGTGAGCGGCCAGGATCTGGGCGAAGAAGTAGCTGCGCATGCTGTGGTTGACCAGCGATGGGGTCAGCGAGGAACGGACGGTGGTGAGCACCGCGGCGGCGACAGGTCCGGAAGGCAGGTCGAGCGAAACATCCATATGAGCAGGCTACGAACCGGTTCGGCTGCACAACAGTGGCACTGGTGCCTTGTATCGCTAGGATTGTGCCATGTCGAATGGTCGTGTGCACCGGATCGCGGTGCTGGCTCTTCCGGGTGTGCTACCGCTCGATCTAGGCATCCCGGTGCAGGCATTCGGCGCGGACCGCAACTACCGCGTCACCGTCTGCGTCGATCCGTCGGCCGGACTCGTGCACAGTGGCAGCGGCGGGTTCACCGTCTCCGCTCCCGCCGGGGTGGAGGAACTGGATGCGGCCGACACCATCATCGTTCCCGGCTTCGAGCCTGCCGACGCCGCGATTCCCGAGACCGCGTTGCGGGCACTGCGCGACGCACATGCCCGCGGGGCACGGCTGGTGTCGATTTGCACGGGGGCATTCGCGCTGGCCGCGGCCGGGCTGCTGGACGGACGCTCCGCGACGACCCACTGGCAGCAGGCCGGCCTGCTCCGACACCTGTACCCCCGGATCGATGTTCAGCCCAATCACCTCTACGTCGATGACGGTGACATCCTCACCTCGGCCGGCGTCACCGCGGGTATCGACTTGTGCCTGCACATAATTCGCAGTGATCATGGCGTCGCGGCCGCCAATGCTCGCGCACGGGCACTGGTCGCCCCGCCGCACCGCCCCGGCGGGCAAGCCCAGTTCATCGAGCGATTCCGTCCCCCGACCCACGGGGAAGACCTCGCCGGGATCCGCACCTGGATGCTCGACAACCTCACTCACCGCCACAGCGTCGACGAACTCGCCCACCGTGCACACCTGTCGCGCCGGACGTTCATCCGCCGCTTCCAGCAGGAGACACTCACCTCGCCGATGGCCTGGCTGACGGCCGCGCGCATCGATTGGGCCCGTGAGCTATTGGAGACCACCACCGCCTCGGTCGAACAGATCGCCGGCCTCAGCGGTTTGGGCAGCCCGGCCGCGTTCCGTGCCGCGTTCCACCGCCATGTCGGCACCTCACCCGCGAACTATCGAACCACCTTCCAAAGCCGGCACTCCGAATAGAGCGACCGATGGCTACCCTCGAGTGAGCTTCGGGCGGGAGATCAAACCCTGGTCGAGTGCGACGACGACCGCGTGCGTGCGGTCCCTGGCATCGAGTTTGGCGAACACCCGCAGCAGGTGGGTTTTGACCGTCGCCTCGCCGATCACCAGCCGCCTGCCGATTTCGGCGTTGGACAGGCCATCGGCCACCGCCTCCAGGACGTCCTTCTCGCGGGCAGTCAATGCGATGTGCGCAGGTCTGCGCATGCGGGATACCAGCCGCTGGGCGACGCGGGGCGCGAGCACCGTCTCGCCGCGGGCGGCGGCGTGCACGGCGTCGACCAGTTGATCGCGTGAGGTGTCCTTGAGCAGGTAACCGATGGCTCCGGCTTCGATGGCTCGCTCGATGTCGGCGTCGGTGTCATAGGTGGTGAGGATCAGCACGCGGGTGGTGGTGCGCGCGGCGATCGCGGCGGTGGCAGCCACCCCGTCGAGGTTGGGCATGCGCAGATCCAGCAGTGCCACATCGGGATTCACCTGCTCGACGAGCTCGATCGCGGCGCGACCGTCATCGGCTTCGCCGACGATCTCCACGGTCGGCTCGGATTCCAGTAGCGCGACAACACCGGCGCGCAGCACCGCATGATCGTCGGCGATCACCAGACGAATCGGTACTTCGGTCATGTCACACCTGCGCATTCACGGGAATCGTCGCCAGCACTCGGGTCCCCTCGCCCGGCGTGCTGGTGATGGTGAGTTCACCGCCGAGTTCGGCCAGCCGCTTGCGCATGCCGACGAGTCCGAAGCCGCGCACCTGCGCGGGGTCGAAACCCCTTCCATCGTCGGTGATTTCGAGCTCGATACGGTCGGGCTGCCGGGCGAGCACGACCCCGACCGCGCCCGCGCTCGCATGCTTGCGCACGTTCGCCAACGACTCCTGCGTGCAGCGCAACAGAGCGATCCGCGTCGGCTGATCACAGTCCAGATCCGGGAGTTCGGAATCGACGCTTAGCCCGGTGTCTTCGCCGAACCTGCCCACCGTGCGGCGCAGCATATCCGCGAGCGCGACCGCCGCGAGGTTGCGATGCGGATCGGAGCCGACGAGTATCCGTGCCTCCGTGAGGTTTTCACGCGCGGTGCGCTCGATGGAGCGCAACTGCTCGGCAGCTCTGTCCCGATCCGCACCGAGGTTGTCGCGAGCCGCCTGCGCGAGCACGATGATGGAAGCGAAACCTTGCGCCAAGGTGTCATGGATTTCGCGGGCGATCCGCTCGCGTTCGTCCACGGCACCCTGTCGCTGATGCGCCCTGGCCAATTCGCTCTGGGCACATTCCAATTCGGCAGCCAGCCGCCGCGCGCGCTCGTCGCTGTACCGGACGATGCGATGCAGCAGCAACCCGACCAGGACGCCGCCGGCACAGCCGAGCACGGTGAAAACGACATTGCCGCTCCAGAATTCCTGTCGGACCAGCGGCCCGGTGAGGCTGGCCGCTCCCCCGGCGAGGGTGAAGCCGACCGCGCGCCGGGCGCCGGCGGCGTGAATCCAGAACTGCGGCAGGGAGACGATGAACAGTGCGGCCCCGCCGTGCAACAGAAACGACATCACACCGAGCACCGGAATCAGCAGTCCGAGGAATAGTTCGGGACGCAACAACGGATTACGCCCGCATGCCGATATCCAGGCGACGGCGAGCACGAACATCAGCGTCGCTGTCGCGTACTTCGTTGCCCCATCGCGGTCCCACACCGCGATCAGCGGCGGGATGAGGCCGAACGCCGTCCACAGGGCCATATACCACCGATGCAGGATCCGTGTTCGGAACCGGTCGTCGGACTGCGGTTGATCCATTGCGATCAGCCTACTTTCTGCGGTGCGGGGTCCTCCAGGCCGCGCGTGCGCCGGGCCGGCCGCGACGGCCACCACGTTCGATCGCCGAGCAGCAACAGTAGCGCGGGCAGCAGCAGGATCCTGATGACGAAGGCGTCCAGCAGGACTGCGATCGCGAGGGCGAATCCCATCTGCTTCATCTCCATGATGTGCAATGGAATGAAGGCCGCGAATACCGTCGCCATGACGAAGGCGGCGCTGGTGACCACGCTCGCCGACCCCCCGATGCCGTCGAGGACGGCCCGATGCGTCGGCACCCCACTCCGCCTGGCTTCTTCGATGCGGCTGATCACGAACACCTGGTAGTCCATCGAGAGCCCGAACAGGATGACCAGCAGCAGCAGCGGCACCCGGGAGCCGATCGTTCCGGTCGAATGAAAGCCGAGCAGGCGCTCGGCCCAGGTGTGCTGGAACGTCAGAGTGAGCAAACCGAGCGAGGCCCCGGCCGACAGCAGGTTGAGGACGACACCGACGAGCCCGAGGACGACCGAACGGAACGCCCATATCGTCAGCGCACAGGTAGCCAATAGGAGAGCACCGATGACCCACGGCAGTTGTCGTTTCTGATGCTCGGGATAGTCGGCATAGCGGGCAACATCACCGGTCACCGCCGATTCGACGTCCGGGAGTGCGCCGACGGTCGCCGGTAGGTAAACCTCGCGCAGCCGATCCAGTGACGCCAGAGCCGCCGGGTCGCTCACATAGTGCGGCACCGCGAGTTCCAGCAGGCTGACGCGACGATCGGGCGAAGACCGCAACTCGGCGGTACCGGCCAGTGCCGGATCCGCCTGCGCGCGACGAGTCAACGCGGACAGTGCGGCCGTCACCTCGTCGAACCTCTCGGCGGGGGCGACCACGACCACCTGATGCATCGACTTCAGTTCGGGGAACGCCTGATTCAGCCGGTCGAAGGTCCGCATGGCCGCGATGCCGCGCGGATGGGTCTCCCGGCCCATATCGGACAGCTCGAGTCCGAGCAGCGGAGCCGTCGCCCCGAGCAGGGCCAGCACGGAAACCGCGGAGGCCGCGGCGGGATTTCGAGCGACGAACCGAAGCAGCGTTCCGGTGATCCGGCCCGGACGATTCCAGCGGTTGCCGGTCTCATGACGCCCACGCCGATCGAACCGCGCGCCGAGCACTACCAGCAGTCCGGGTAGCACTGTCAACGAGCCGAGCACGGCGACGAGGGTGACGAGAATCGTGGCGGTAGCGATCGAGGAGAAGATCACATCGTCGGCGAGAAACATTGCCGCACCGGAGATCGCCACCGCGAACCCGGAGATCACGACCGCCCGGCCCGAGGTGGCCGCGGCCAGCTCGACCACGGCCCGCGCATCCAGTCCGCCGTGCGCGCGGGCGCGTTCTTCGCGTTCCCGCTTCAGATAGAACAGGGTGTAGTCAACGCCCACCGCCATCCCGATCAGCAGAACGATATTGGTGCCCACGCCGTTGTCGGGCACCAGATGCGATGCGGGCATGGACAATCCGATGGTCGCGGCGATCGCCGAAATAGCCAGTAGTACCGGCACCAAGGCCAGGGTCACCGAGCGGAACACGACCAGCAGCGTGAGCAATGTGAGTGGCAGCGCGATCATCTCGGTGCGCGAGAGGTCCCGGCCCCGCAGCGCTTCCACTCCCTGACTGATCGAGGGACCACCGGTCTCCTCCACCAGCAGCTGCGGGTACGCGGCCTGCACCTGCGCGGTCTGCGCGCGCAACGGCGCGACATGTTTCTTACCGTCGAGTTCGACGCCCTTCATGACGACATCGACACGCACCGCCGCTCCGTCGCGCGAATACCGCGGTGCACCAACCGATTCCACCTCGGGCAACGCCCGCATCCGATCGCCGATCGCACCCACCGCCGCCGTGACGGCAGCCGAATCCGGCTCACTCCCGGACCGCCCCGTGACGAGCACTCGCTCCAGGGCCCGTTGTTGCAGTCCCCCTTGCGCGGCCATCGCCTCGCCGCGCCCGGCCTCCCCCACCCGGAAATCCTCGGTGCCCGCGGCCCTCCCACCGATCGCGAGCCCGATCCCCAGACACAGCACCACGAACAGCAACCAGCACACGATCGCGCACCACGGGCGCCGAATACTCCAACGAGCCAAACCAATCGAGCGATTACGCATGCAATGAATCCTGTTCACCGCACGGACTCACCGACAGCCGCTACCGGTGGAACGCAGGGTCCACCGATCGGTGGTCCTCGAAGGGTCCCTCGGGTGTGAGAGTCACTCAGAGTTGGTTGTCTACGAACAGCTTCCACATGCGGTTGAAGATGTCGGCGTTCCAGCTCGGGTTTCCGGTGGGGGTGGGCCAGTTGTGGGCTTGGTCCGGGGAGGGTTGGTCTTGGTAGAGGCGGTAGACGACTTCGGAACCGTCTGCGCAGGCGTAGCTTTCGCCGTTCTTGACCTGGTAGCCGGTTTCGGTGGTTTTGGCGCCGCAGGCGTCGTGCATGCGCCACATGTCGCGGTTGGATTCGGCGCCGGCCTGCCAGGTCAGGACGTCGTTGGCGGAGAGCATGACGGCGAAGGAGATTTTGCGGCTGGGGGTGCAGTCGTAGCCGCCGGGGAAGTAGGAGGCGAAGGTTGCGGCGGAGGCGATGGTGCCCGCGGAGTCGCAGGCCATGCGGGAGGTTATCTGGCCGCCGTTGGAGTGGCCGACCATGTGCACGCGTTTCGGGTTCACACAGTAGGTGTTCGCTACGCCGGTGATCACGTTGCGCAGGAAGGTGACGTCCGCTGAGCCTTTGGCCCAGTCCCAGCCGCCGTAGCCGCCGGTCTCCTGCTTGGGGCCGCGCGGGTAGGCGACGATGAACTTCTTGCTTTCGGCGTAGCCGTCGAATCCGGTCTCACCGGCGAATTTGTCCGGTGAGCTCATTCCGCCGTGCACCGCCACGATCAGGGGTGCGGGGCCGGTCAAGCCCTTGGGGACGTACACCAGGTACGGCCGGCCGTCGGCGGTGGTCATGGGGATGCGCTTGCCCGCGGTGTCGGCGGTGGAGCAAGCTGCCGATGGTTCCGGCAGCTGCTCGTCCTGGATTTCCACGCCGACGCCGTCTGGCTCGGCGGTGGCCGGAGCTGCGGCTCCGGCCAGGGTGGTCGCCGTGATGGTCGCGAACAGTAGTGCGGCGCAACGCCGTATGTGCAGTGACAAACTGAATCACCTGTCCCTCAATTGCTTTCATGGGCAAGGTAACAGGATGGTCTAGCTCTTGTGACGGTTTAGGCTGCGGCACCCAATCCCAATGCCACCGCAACCGGGATGAGATACAGCAGCGGGAAGGCGACGGTCTTGTACGAGCGCGCCCGCAGGATGGTGATCACCGCGCCCGCGAAGTACAGGATCAATCCGATCGCGGCGGCGATGCCGATGATCGGGATGAACAGGCCGACGATCATTCCGATCGCGCCCGCGGCCTTCAGGACGCCCAGCATGGTCCACCAGCTCTGCGGCACACCGTATTCCACCAGTGGATCGGTTACGAACGACGCTCGCCGCAACAGCGAGAACGCCGAGAACCCGACCCAGGCGGCGGCGACGATGGTGACGACGATAAAGGCGGTATGCATTCCAAACTCCTAGTTTCTGCGAATTCTCTTGTCCGGGACGGGTTTCAGTGCGCTGCGACAGGCGTCCACTGCGCGGCGGGGGACACTCCGGGGATCGGCTTGCCGATGAGCGCGAGCGGGACGAAGAAGTTCACCTGGCCGATGGCCAGCGCGAGGGTGGCCAGGGCCTTGTCGTCGTAATGGGCGCTCGCTTGCGCGTACAGCTCGTCGGAGACCCGCTCGCCGTCGGTCGAGGGTTGCAGGACCGCTTCCACCAGAGCGAGTGCGGCGCGTTCGGCCTCACTGAAGTAGGGCGCGTCCTGCCAGGTGGCCACGGCCGCGATGCGCTCCTGCGACTCGCCGGCTTTGCTCAGGCTGCCCACGTGCAGCAGCACCAGGTAGGTGCTGCCGACGATCTGACCGGCGCGCAACTGGATCAGGCTGATCGTGGTCTGCGGGACCGAACCGTTGCCGGTGGCCTTGAACAGTGCACCGACGACCGCGCCCATCTCCGGGACGAGCTGCGCCGGGTTGGGCAGGCGTGAGCCGGTCTGCTGCGCGGTGGTGGCAGTGTTCGACATGGTGATTCCCTTCCTGTGGTGTGCGTCGGACCGGTGGAGATTCGGTTCGCGTTTCGCACCACAGAAGCGTCCTGCGGCGGGTTGATACTTCGCCGATGCGGTCGCTATGGGGATCGGCGAGCAGAACGCATCGCCGATGAGTCGTGGGCCGGCTAGGACAGTGTGGCCAGGAATTCCGGCATACCGCCGGCCACCGGAAGGCCGAGTGCCCGGTACTGCTTCAGCGCCAGTTCGGCGTGTTCGCGCGCCCGGTCCGGCTGCCCGCACAGCTGATACGCGCGGGCCAGGCCCTCGTGGGCGTCGGCTGCCTCGGGCAGATTGCCGGTCTGCTCCGCGAGGTCGAGTGCGGTGGCATGCTCTGAGATCGCCTGTGCCGCATCACCGTCGGCGCGGGCGGTATGCCCCAACCCGTTCCAGGCGGCGGCCTCGTCACCACGGGTACCGAGTGAGCGATACAGCTCGAGTGCTTCGCCATGATGCTCGCGAGCCCGATCCGTCCGTCCACACCATCGGTACAGCGTGCCGAGCTTGTTCAGCACCAGCGCCTCCCCGCGCGCGTTGCCGACCTGTCGATGCAGATCCAGTGCGCGCTCGAGATATTCGCGGGCCTGGTCATGGCGGTCGTCGCCGAGGACCAAGGCCAGATTGCCCAGGACGTGCGCCTCACCGCTGCGGTTGCCGATCTCCCGGGCGATCGACAGTGCGCCGCGGAAGTATTCGCGAGCCGCGTCGGGATCGTGTTGCCGCCAACGAACATTGCCGAGGGTGTTGAGCGCGCGGGCCTCCTCGAAGCGGTCCCCGTTCGCCCGGGCCACCGACAGCGCATGCTCGGAATACCTTGTCGCGTCCGCGTATTCGCCGCGCCGCCAATGCGTCCAGCCGAGGTCGGCCAGCGCCCGCGCTTCGCCGGAACGATCACCCAGCCGGCGCCCGGCCACCAGCGCGATCGCATGCAGGCGGGCGGCGTCGGTGTGGTGGAAATAGCCGTCCAGGTACGGTCGCAGCGTCGCCGCCGCATCGCGCACGAATTCGGGTCGCTCGTGATCGGCCGCGTAGCCGATCACCGCCAGCAGGTTGGCCCGCTCGGCGTGCAACCACTGCACCGCGTCGTCCGGATCGTCGACGCCGGTGACCGGGCTCGTTGCGGGCGGCAGCGTTCGGCGATCGGTCGCGCTGTGCGGAAACAGCAGGTCCACCGCGGCGCGCGCGGTGTGCAGATAGTGGTCGAACAGCCGTGACAGGGCGGCCTGCCGGGCGATGTCGGATTCGTCGGCCGCCACGATCGCGGTGGCGTGGGCGCGCAGCAGATCGTGCAGCAGGTAGCGCCCGGGTTCGTGCTGGGCGACGACGTGCACATCCAGCAGTTCCTCGAGCAGCACTTCGGCGTCGTCGGCGTGCGGCAGATCGGCGAGCGCGGCGGCGGCGACGGGATCGATATCGCGGCCGGGATGCAGGCCGAGCAGCCGGAACAGGCGCTGCTGCGCCGGGGCGAGCTGCCCGTAGGAGAGCGAGAAGGCCGCCGCCACACCACGTTCGGCGGTGGTCAGTTCGACCAGCCGGCGGCGCTCGTTGCGCAGCCGGCCCGCCAGATAGCCCACACTCCACTGCGGTCGATGCAGCAGCCGCGCCGCCGCGATCCGCACCGCCAGTGGCAGGAACCCGCACAGCTGCAATACATCCAGCGCCGCCACCGGCTCGGCGATCGCGCGGGCGCCGACGATCCGTTCGAACAGCGCGACCGCGTCACGCGGCGGCAGGACCGGCATCGACACCGCGTGCACGCCATCGAGATCGATCATGCGCCGGCGGCTGGTGATCAGGATCAGGCTCTCGGTGATGGCGGGCAGCAGCGGGCGCACATGATCGGCGTCGGCGGCGTTGTCGAGGACCACGACGATCCGGCGTCGAGCCAGCTCGCTGCGCCAGAGCGCGCTGCGGTCGGCCTCGCCGACCGGGATGCGATCAGCTGGAATACCCAGCTGCCGCAACAGTATTTCCAGCGCGGCAGCCGGGGGCACCGCGACGCGTTCGGCCGTGTACGCCTGCAAGTCGACGAACAGCCGGCCGTCCGGATACCGCTCGGCGAGGCGATGCGCGGCATGAACGGCCAACGCGGTCTTGCCCACCCCGGCCATGCCGTCGATGGCGACGATCCCGCCCGGCCCCGCCTCATCGGGTACGCCCAGCCGATCCAACTCGGCTGTGCGGCCTGCGAAATCGGGAATGTCGTAGGGCAGGAAGTTCGCGCCGGCCGGCGAGACCTCCAGCGATGCCGCGGCCGTTGCCTGGGACCACTGCGGCGGCTGGGACGTACCGATCGGCTGAGCCGGTTCCAGTCGCTGAACTGGATCCAGCCGACGCGCGTGGTCCAGCCGCTGAGCGTGTTCCGGTCGCAGGGCATGGTCCAGCCGCTGCACGTGTTCCGGTCGTAAGGCATTGTCCAGCAGCTGCGCGTGGTCCGGTCGCAAGGCGTGGTCCGGCAGCCGAGCGTGGTCCGGTCGCAAGGCGTGGTCCGGCAGCTGAGCGTGGTCCGGTCGCAGGGCATGGTCCGGCAGCTGAGCTTGCTCCGGTTGCTGTGCCGAATGTGGCGGCGGGGCCCGGTGCAGTTCCGGGTGTATGGGTTCCGCGGGAAACAGCAACTCCGGATCGCCCCGCAGTACAGCCTGTTCCAGCTCGATGAACGCCGGTCCCGGGTCCAGCCCGTGCTGTTCGACGAGTGCGGTGCGCAGCGCGCGGGCACTGGCCAGCGCGTCGCGTTGCCGTCCCGCGCGGTACAGCGCCAGCACCAGTTGCCCGGTGAGCCGCTCCCGCAACGGATTCTCGGCGACCTGGGCGATCAACTCATCCAGCAATTGCCGGTGCCGCCCCAGCGACAGTTCCAGCTCCATCAGGCGCTCGAGCGCGGTCAGCCGCTGTTCGTGCAACCGGGCGCGGGCAGCGGCGACATAGGCGGCGGTCAGGTCGCCCAGTGCGTCACCGCGCCAAACCGCCAGTCCCGCGCGCAGTTCCGCGATCGCGTCCCGGGGGTCCGCCGCGCGTTCGGCGGCGGCGACATGATCGGTGAAGTCGGTGAGATCGAACCGGGCCGATGCCGGATACGCGACATAACCGGCCGCACGGGTCTGGATGGTCTGCACCGCATCGCCCGCGCGCAGCACCCGCCGGATCGCGGTGAGCGAGGCGTGGATCTGAGCCCGCGCGGTATCGGGCTCGTCGAGCCCCCAGACCGCCTCGATGAGCCGGTCGATCGTGCAGACGCGATCGGCATTGAGGAGCAGGTAGGCGAGTACCCCGCGGTGGCGCGGCGCGAGGGTCGCGACCTGATCGCCGATCCTGACTTCGACCGGCCCGAGAATCGAGAAACGTACATCCATTGTCGTGTCACATACAACACCCATCGCGGGCGCATCGCAAAAGTATCAACGCGCACCGCCATCCTGGCCTGATGACCGAGCTACCACCGCTGCCGCTGATCGAGCCGGAGGCCGCCACCGGCGTGACCCGAAACCTCTTCGACGCCGCTCAGCAGCTGTTCGGCATCACACCGAATATCGCCAAGGTATTGGCGCACAGTCCGGCGGCGATGCGCGGTTACCTCGCGCTCGCCGATTCCCTCTGCGCGGAAAGCACTCTGGACTCGGACACCCGCACCCGCCTGGGTCTGCTGCTGGCGCAGGAACACGGCTGCGATTACGTGCTGTCGGCGCACAGCTTCCTCGCCGCGCGGGTCGGCGGATTGAGCGAGCAGGCGATCACCGACGCGCGCTCCGGCTCGGCGGCCGACCCGAGGCAAGCTCAGGTGCTGGCCTGGGCGGCGGCCCTGGTCCGCCGTCGTGGCGCGGTCACCGACGCGGAGGTGAGCGCGGCCCGCGCCGCATTGACCGACGCCGAGTTCGTCGACGTCGTGGCCGAGATCGCGCTCGCGGTATTCGACTCCTACCTCTCCCTGGCCGGGCGGGTGCCGATCGATTGGCCGCTGGTGCGGCACAGCGAGCGGAGCGGGGATACCGAGTCCGAGCGCTGATACCATCCCCCGGCCCGCCATGTCCGAGTTCGCGGCGGGCACGAGGAGGAGTGATGGGTCCGTGGGCGCCGGTATTCGACGACGTCATGGCGGCCTCCCGGCGAATAGCGGGAATCGTCCGGCCCCTCACCGTGATCGACGCCGATACCGAGCTCGCCCCGACCGGCGGGATCAGCCTGGCGCTCGAATTCCTGCAACACACCGGCTCTTTCAAGGCCAGAGGCTCGGCGAACCTGGTGGCCGCGCTGCTGGAGACGGGCCGGATGCCGCGCGCGGGCCTGGTCTCGGCCACCGGCGGCAACGCCGACATCGGATTCGCTTGGGCCGCCAAGCGTTTCGGCGTCCCGGCGACGGTGTTCCTCAGTCGTTCGGCAGCCCCGGACAAGGTGCGATGCCTGCGTGATCTGGGCGCGCAGGTGCGGGTGACCGGCGCGACAAAGGCCGCGGCCCAGCGGGCGGCACAGCTGTTCCAGGACGACACCGGCGCCATCGACGCCTACACCTACGACGACGTCTTGACCTCGGCCGGGGCCGGCACCATCCTGCTGGAGCTCGCCGCGGCGCGACCGGACCTGGACACCGTGGTCTGCGCGGTCGGCGCCGGCGGCATGTTCTCCGGAATCGCCGCCGTCGCCGCGAAAACGAGCATCCGGGTGGTCGCGGCCGAACCGGAGGGCAGCCAGGCGCTGCATGCCGCCCTCGCCGCCGACACCGTGCGGGAGGTCGTGAACGATTCCATCGCCGCCGATTCCCTGGGCGCGCCCCGGGTTTCGCCCGCCGCCCTGAACTGGGCGAAGACCGCGGGCACCCGCTCGGTCGTGGTCGGCGACGCCGCGATCATCGACGCACGGTTACAGCTGTGGCGGCGCCATCGCCTGGCCGTCGAGCACGGTTCGGCTACCGCGCTGGCGGCCCTGCTGGCCGGCGCCTACCGGCCCCAGCCCGGGGAGCGGATCGGAATCGTGCTGTGCGGAGCCAACACCGATCCCGCGGACCTCGGCCGCTGACCGATCCGGGTAGCCGAAGAGCACCCTGCCCGCCGGCGTGTCATAGTTCGGCTCCCGAAACGCGTTGAAGAAGAGGGACACCCGGATGGCGACACCGACCATGGAAACCAGCCCCGAGAAGGGGCTCGCGCGCATCGCGCAGGCGCTCGCCCGGTGGACCGAGAAATGGTTTCCGGACGCCTATGTCGTCGCGCTCGCGGGATTGGTTCTGGTGGCCGTCGCGGCCGTGCTCAACGGCTCGTCGCCGCGCGCTGTCGCGGACGCGTTCGGTGACGGCTTCTGGGATCTGACGGCGTTCACACTGCAAATGGCCATGGTGGTGCTGACCGGATACGTCGTGGCCACCTCGCCACCGGTCACGCGGCTGATCAACCGGTTGGCCACCGTACCGGGCACCGCCGCCGGCGCCGTGAGTTTCGTTGCGCTGCTGTCGATGTCGGTGTCCCTGCTGAACTGGGGGCTGAGCCTGATACTCGGCGGCCTGCTGGCCCGGGCGGTGGCGCGCCGGACCGATCTGCGTGTCGACTACCGCGCGCTCGGCGCGGCCGCGTTCATGGGAATCGGGTCGGTGTGGGCGCTGGGCATCTCCTCCTCGGCGGCTCAATTGGAAGCCACGGCCACGTCATTGCCGCCCGCGTTGCTGAAGGTCACCGGCGTGCTCGACTTCGGGCACACGATCTTCACCTGGCAATCACTGTTCATGTGCGCCGTCCTCATGGCGCTCACCGTGGCGATCGCGTACTTCTCCGCACCCACCGGGGCGGCGATCGAGACGGCACAGGAAATGCACGTCGACGTCGATGACGTACCGACCGAAATACCGCCGCGCTCACGTCCGGGAGAATGGCTCGAATACAGCCGCATTCTGCCGATCCTGGCCGTCCTCCTGACGGCGGGCTGGCTGATCTCCCAGCTGATCAGCAAACCGGTGCTCACGGTCGTCAGCAGCCTCAACTGCTATCTGCTGGTCTCCTTGATGCTCGGCCTGGCATTGCACGGAACGCCGAAGAAGTTCCTGCACGCCGTCTCCCTGGCGGTACCCGTCACCGCCGGAATTCTCGTCCAATACCCGCTGTACGCGGCAATAGCCGCCATTCTCGCCCGGGCGAAAGGGCGCGGCGGACATACCGTTTCCGACCAGCTCACCCAGATCTTCACCCATATCAGCGGCGGCGGCAGCTTCGCCGTCGTCCTCGCCCTGTACACGGTGATACTGGGCGTCTTCATCCCCTCGGGCGGCGGGAAATGGCTGATCGAAGCCCCGTTCGTGATGCAGTCCTCGACCGATGTCGGGATGAATCTCGGCTGGACGGTACAAATCTACAATGCGGCCGAGGCCCTGCCGAACCTCATCAACCCGTTCTTCATGGTGCCGCTGCTGGCGGTATTGCGACTGCGGGCGCGTGACCTAGTCGGATTCACCTTCCTACAGTTCATCATTCACCTGCCGGTAGTCCTGCTCCTCGTTCAGCTGCTGGGCATGACATTCGAATACCTGCCACCCATTCTGCCTGTCACGCCGTGAACCGGCTGTGCCGATTCGAATTGCGGCAACCCCGGGATATCCGGTGGGGGTACCGGTGAGTGCCCGCCACTTATCCGGGTGTGCCGGCGTGGTTACGGGCGGCAGGGGCGGACGCCTACCGTGAGATAAAGCCTTCTCGGAGGAGAGAATTCACGGAACAGGAGTTGATGAAAATGATCGCGAGATTTATCGGTTCGGCAGCTGTTACCGCATTCGTACTGTCCCTCGGCGTTATCGGGGCGTCCACCGCGGAGGCGCGTGCACCGCAAGCCACGCCGGTGGACGGATCGGTGGGTATCTGTTTCACGATTCCGATGCCGGGGTCGGCGGATTTGTATTGGTGTTTGTGAAGGAACCGGGCCGGTTCGGGTCGGCCGAGGTGAAGACCGGGGCGAGAACGCGTCAGTCTCCGCCTCGGCGCGACGAGGCGAGGCTGTCTTCTCAACCACTCCTCACCATGGCCATATCCCGGGCGACCGGTTGTTATGCGCCGCGGGGCCGACGTTCGTGCAACGTCAGCAGAATGTGATCGAATGCGGCGACGGTTTCGGGCGGGGCCGGGGGCACCGACGGCAATTCCGCGATGAGTTGCTCGGCCAGGTCGCGCAGTTTGACGTTGGTTTCCTGCGATCGCCACACCAGGACCTTGAACGCCTGGTCCGCGCTGATCCGGTACATGCGCATGAGCACGCCCTTGGCCTGCTCGATGACCGCGCGCGCATCCACCAGCACGGGAAGTTGCTGAGACAGCGCTTCGCGTTCGGCGTCGGCGAGGGTCGCCGACAGGTCGATATAGAACCCGGCGGTACCGACCGGGTCGCCGTCGCGGCCGTCGATGCGGTCCGCCACCACCATCACCTGATGCTCGGCGCCGTGAATATCGATGAACCGGTGCCGGCTCGAGAACGGCACGCCCTCGGTGATCGAGCGGGCGATGGCCGCGGCCACGTTCTCGCGATCATCGGGATGCTTGTGCGCCAGCAACAGTTCCGTCGTCGGCTCGACCTGCCCGGGTTCGTAACCGTGCATCCGGTACACCTCGGGCGACCAGTCCCAGCGCCGGGTGGCGAACCAGAACCGGAAGCTGCCCGTCGCGGGCCCGGAGCGCGGCGCCTCGGCCGAGGCGGCCGAATCGCCGGGCTGGTCAGTCGGTGAATTCACGCTCCGATTATCCCCGTAACCGACGCCTACCCGACAGTGACCGCGCCGGTCGCGAAATGCTGGCGATAGCGCTCGGGGGTGGTGCCCAGGCGCCGGGTGAACAGCCGGTGCAGGGTTTCGCCGTGGCGGTAACCGACCTGGCGGGCGATCGCGGCGATGGTCAGTTCGGTGGATTCCAGCAGGCGGCGCGCGGACTCGATACGCAGGTCTTCGATGAAAGCCGCCGGGGTGCTGCCGGTTTCGGCGCGGAAAGCGCGGGCGAAGTTGCGTTCGCTCATGCCGGCGCGGCGGGCCAGAGCCGCGACGGCGAGGTCCTCGCCGAGATGGTCGGGAAGCCATTGCTGCACGGCGTGGATGGCGGGCGTTCTGGCCGGTTGGGCGCGCAGCTGGGCGCTGAACTGAGCCTGGCCGCCGGGGCGGCGGGTGAAGACCACGTATACGCGCGCGATCATGGCGGCGGTTTCGCGACCGTGGTCGTCCTCGACCAGCGCCAAGGCCAGATCGACGCCCGCGGACATGCCCGCCGAGGTCCAGCGGTTGCGATCGCGGACGTAGATCCCATCCGGTTCGACGGTGACCCGCGGAAACCGCTGGGCCAGCACGCCGGTCGAGGCCCAGTGCGTGGTGGCCCGGTAGCCGTCCAGCAGTCCGGCGGCGGCCAGCAGCAGCGCGCCCGCACAGACCGATGTCACCCGGCGCGCCTTGCGGGCCAGGGCGGGCAGCTCCGGAACCACTTCCGCGGCGCCGGGACCGGAGACGTCACCACCGACGACGATCAGGGTGTCGAAGTCGGCGCCGGCGGCGATGTCCCGCAGCGAGTGGGAGACCGCGAGCGTCAGACCGCCGGCGGCCTGGATCGGACGGCCGCCGGGCGAGGCCGTCAGCAGGCGGTAGGGCGGTTCCGAGGCGGCCGGAGCGCCGTCCGCCTCGTCCGCCCGCCATCGCAGCTCCGGTGGCAGCTGCTGCGCGGGCCGCTCGGCGATGCCGTTGAGCAGCGCGAAAACATCGAGCGGCCCGGCCAATTCGGAGATCTGCATGCCTTGGAAGACAACGAAAACGATGGTGCGAGACGCGGGCACCACGCCATCATCGCAGTCCATGCGTTCGGCTGCCACGGTCAATTGCTGATCGATCCCGCCGCATCGCGGGTGGTGTGGCGGTCGAGGAACGGGATCAGCAGCGCGGCCACCCGGTCGGGGAATTGGGCGTGCGGATAGTGGCCGGCGTCGTCCACCATGGCAACCCGGCCGAGTCCGGGCGCGAGCGCGGCGACGATCCGGCGGCCCTCCGCCTCGGGGTGGGCATAGTCCGGATCCGCCGAACCCATGATCACCAGTGCGGGGCAACGAACTTCGGCCACCCGGGCGTGCGCGTCCGCGGGGGTCGTCTTGCCGGTCTTCATGAACTCGTCCCACCGGCCGGGCTGCCGCAGCAGGTTCCGCAACCCGAGCAGGTAGCCCTCTTGATCGGCAGGCGCGGTCGGGTAGGCCACGCCGCCCAGGTACCGGAACCACAAGCGGGGCGAGCTCAATGACTGCGTGCCGACCAGTTCCAGCATTCCGCGCCGATAGCGCCGGATGGTCAGCAGCCCGCCGAAGTCGACGTCGTATTTCAGCGTGAACGGGTTGATCTCGACGATGGCCGACACCTCTTGCGGCGCCTCGGCGGCCGCGATGGTAGCCGAACCGCCGGAGAGCGAATGCCCGACGATCACGGCCGGACCCCCGAAATGCCGGATCACGCCGAGCAAGTCGTGCGCCACGTCGGTGCGGCTGATCGCGCTCTTACCGGTCACCGAGGGCCAGCCGAGCGTGGACTCACCGTGCCCGCGCATATCGGCATTCACCACCCGGTACCCGGCGGCCACCAGTGGCGCGACCAAATGCCGGAAGTCCTGCCGCCAGGTCCCCATTCCGTGCGACAGCACCACCAGGGGCCCGTCCCCGGCCACGTCACACGCGATCCGTCCATGCTCGAGCGTTACGAACTCGGTCATTTCCCGTTCCTTCCAAGCGATTTCAATCCCTTGCCGTGCATCACGGCATGCCGGAATTGAACGCCGGAAACGGCGGCCGGCCGAGGGCGCGGGCCGAACCGATCAGTGGTGTGGCCGATCCGATCAGCCCCTGACCACATCGGCCGCGGGCCGAAAGCAGTGTGGGGCCGCGGCTCGCGCCACGGCCCCACACACGCCGGATCGATCAGAGAACTACGGCACCGGCGATCGCGCCGAGGATGGCGCCCGCGATGGCGCCCACGAAGATCATCGGGACACAGCCGACGATCAGGCCGGCCAGGCCGATCATGCAGCCCGCGACGGCGCCCGCGAAGAAGCCGACGACCATGCCCGCGGTGCCACCGACCAGGCCGATATCCTGCGCGTCGGTGACCGAGGCGGTCTTCTCCACGGCGGTCGGGTGCATGGTGAGGGTGCTGCCGTCGGCGCTGACCTCGGTGGTCAGGCGCACGATGTGCTGCGGGCCGGCGTAGACGGTCGGCATGCTCTCGACCAGGGTGCCGTCCGCGCTGGTGACGTTGACCGTGGTGCCGTCGGGGGTGACCTCGAAACGCCCGCCGACCAGCTGCGCGGTGATGCCGGTGCCGTCCGCGGAGGCGCCGGTGGTGAAGTCCATGCCGTGTTCGGTTCCGGTCATGGTGGGCCCGCTGAACACGGGGGCCGCGACGGCGGGTTCACCGTGAGCCGTGGCCGATGCCAGTCCCGTCGCAGCGACAGCCAGCAACGAGGTAGCAACGAACTTCCGGATCCACATGTATAGATACACCTTTCAGTCGGCACCGGCGAAACCGGCGCGCAATGATGGGAGGAGAAAACACTTCCGATTGGTACGGCTTCGCCGCAGGTAGAAGAAGAACCAGCTCGGCGAGCGACCCAGACCTTACACAGATTTCCGGCAGATCGAACAGGCTGACACTCGGCGTGGCGCGAAGTTTCTCGGCCGCGAATTCCCAAGAAGCCCACCATTATTCAGCTGGACATACCTCGCATTTCGGACTTTTCGACATAATCAGCAATTCTTTGGCTAACTCACCGCATGGTGGATTTCGGATACATCAGGCGGCGAATTTCCGATAAAAACAAGGAGACCGGTCGTTTCTGTTGTTGCGCCACAGTAGTTTTCGTGGAATGCGGGAAGACGCATCCAGCGACAGAGCGAGCACGGCGACGCCCACCGCGAGCCAGAGGATGGCCGAAATCAGCAGGCTGCCCCGCCTGTAGAATCGTGAGGTGACGCTCGATGCCGGTCAGGTCACCAAGTTCATCGAAGACGGATTCGTGTGCATCACAGCGGCATTCCCGCGGGAAATCGCGCGGCGATGCGTCGAGATCATGTGGGCGGATACCGGATGTGCACCGGGCGATCCCGCGACCTGGACACGGCCACTCGTTCGATTGCCCGGCTATGACACGGAGCCGTTTCGCACGGTCGCCCGAATGCCAGTGCTGGAGCGGGCATTCGATCAATTGGCCGGGCGCGGGCGGTGGGTTCGCAGGTCCGGGATCGGTCCCTGTGCGGTCCGTTTTCCGAATCCCGAGCCGCCGGATGACGACTATTGGCACTTCGAGGGCAGTTATGTGCCGGCGGGCTGGGCGGGGCACTCGCTGACCAACTTCCGGTCCCGGGGACGGGCGCTGCTGATGTTGTACTTGTTCACCGATGTCGGCGAGCGGGACGCACCGACCCGGATCCGGGTCGGCTCGCATCGGGCGGTGCCCGCTCGGCTACTCCCCTACGGCGACGACGGGGTGGACGCGACGCGGATCGGGGAGACCGGGGTGCTGGAGGCGACCGCCGGATCGCCGATCGCCTACGCGACCGGGCACGCGGGCGATGTCTACCTGTGCCATCCGTTCCTGATCCACGCCGCGCAGGCCAATCATGGTGAGACACCACGGTTCCTGGCGCAGCCGGCGCTGGAACCGGCCGGCGCGCTCGATATCGAGCACGGCCGGTCACCCGTGGAACGAGCCATCAGGCTGGGGCTCGACGACGCCGGGTGATTCGCGGGTGACTACTGGCAGGATCCGGTGGCGGCGCGATCGAATGCCTCGGCCCAATCGGATGCGGGGGTGAACGCCGGCGGCGGCACTTGCGCCCGCATCGCCGGGAGACCGCCGGGAAACTTGTTCTCCTGGTTGAGCAGTCCCTGACAGTATCCGCGGATGGCGGCGTCGTGCATGTCTCTCGGGGGCGCGGTGGCGGCGGGTGGGGCGGGTTCCGGTTCGGGCTCACGGGGTTTCGTGGTGGTCGGCGCGGGGCGCACCGTCGTACTCGGCGGGCGTTCGGGGGTAGGTGGTGCGGGTTCGGGCGGGGGCGCGGCCACCACCGGGATGGTGGTCGCGGGCAGCGACGGGACCGCGGTGGTGGAGGGCGCGGCGGTCGTCGTCGTGGTGGTGACCGGTTGCGTGGTCGAGGCGCTAGTTGTTGCGGCAGCGGCTGTTTCATTGTCGCGATCGACCAGCACGGCGGCCGCCGTTGCCGCACCGGCGATTACGACCACGAGCGCCAGGATCGCGGCCCAGACGGGCGCTTTTCGCGAGGCAGGCGGTTCGAGATCGTCCAGGGGTGCATTCCATGGCGGAGCCGGTTGCCGCGGAATCGGGGCGGGCGCCGGGCCGACCACGGCGAGCAAGGCGCCGCGCGCCGCCGACGAGCCGGGCCCGTCGCCGGGAAAGGGCATCGTATCGTGCGCGGCGGCCGCCGAAACCGGAAGCAGCCGAAGCACATTCGCCGGATATCCGACGGCCGCCGCCGCATGGGTGAGCAGTCCGGCCTGATGGGGTAGCCAGTTATCCGGATACGCCAGCACCAAGCCCGACGGCGGCTGCACGCCTCGATCGACCCGGCCGGCGTCCAGCGCCGCACGCAGGGCGAATATCGCCGCCTCGGGATCCGGCGGTATCGCGACCACTTCCCGCGGCAGCGCCAGCGGAACCGCTTGCCGCGCAACCAGATCCATACTCGCCGCAGCCGTAGCCGTCGTCTCGAACGCGACCCCTAGCAGCCATTCGCCCCCCACACGTTCCTCCTGGACGGTCGTCAAGCTGGCGCCCAGTATAGGCAAGCCGACGGCCCCCGGACCCGGATCGGCGAGAGTCCCGCGCTCCCGCCGGCAGCCTCAGCCGACCGGCAGTGCCGTGAGGATCGGACCGTAGGCCCAGCCGAGCATGCGTTCGGCGTCGTCCCTGGCGGCCGCACCGCTGCCGGAGGAGCTGTGCAGCACCACCCCGATCAATGGAATTCCGGCCCTGACGGTTTCGAACAGCAGGCAGGCTCCGGCGGCATCGGTGGATCCGGTCTTGATGCCGATCGCCCCGGGGTATTGGTGCAGCAGCTGGTTCGTGGTCTCCCAGAGGTGATCGCGATTGGCCGGCCCCGCGGGCAGGTGGTAGCTGCGCGCACCGGCGACCTCACGGAAGACCGGCAGGATCATCGCGCGCAGGCCGAGGGTGATCAGGTCCGCCGGGGTGGAGTAGGTGGCGTAGTCGTCGGGCACGGGCAGGCCGCTCGGATCGGCGAAATAGGTTGCGCCCAAACCCATCTGACGGGCGGTGTCGTTCATCTTGCCGATGAACCCGTCCTGGCCGGGACCGAACGCCTCGGCGAGGGTGTACGCGGCGTCGCAGCCCGAGGGCAGCATCATGGCGTAGAGGAGCTGACGCGTGGTCAGCACCTCACCGGCGGACAGCCCGGCGGTGCTGCCGTCGTTCCGCACGCAGTAGGCGATGCTCTCCGGCGGCACGGTGATCGCCCGGTCGAAGTCACCGGTATTGATCACGACCAGGGCCGTCATCACCTTCGCGATGCTGGCGATGGGGACCTGGGTATGCAGCTCCCGCGACCACAGCATGGTGCCGGTGACCCCGTCCGCCAGCGCCGCGCCCGGCGCCCGCACTCCTTCCGGTTCGGAACCGACCCAGGGCAGGGGGATCAGCGGGGCGCTCACCGCCGGCGCGGCGGTGACACCCTGACCGACCACGACGACCAGCGCAGCGACGACGACAGCTTGCGACAATCGGGCAAATGTCCGCACGCGCCACATTCTGCCTCCCGATGCCCGCCAACCCCGGCCGACACGACGACGGGCTACAGGTTGCGCGCTCCCCCATCCGGGTCGGCGGGATCGAGATGCCACTGGTGGACGCGCTGCGGATGAATGCGGATGATCTCGTGCGAGAACCACTCCGGAGCCACCGGGATGTCCTCGACGGTAATGATCTCCGCCCGCCCGCGAATCTCGATGCCGCGCCCCCAGCCCGGCTTGACCGCGCCCGGCTCGTCCGGGGTCATATCGTCGACCACCAGGCTCACGTACTCGTTGGCCTTCACATTGCGATACCGCTGCGCGTTCGGGTTCGGCCCGCCGATATCGATGGTCCCGTCGGCATTGAGCCGGAAACCGACCGCCACGATATTGGGGCGATTGTCCTTGGTGACGGTCGCGAGCCGGGCGAGCCGCTGGCCCGCGAGGTATTTACGTTCCACTTCGGTGAATGGCATGCACCCCACCGTAGAAGCTCGAGTGCGGTTGAGGTCAAGCCGGCGCCGGCAGCTCAGCCGGATTTGCGCATCAGGCCGTGCGCGTTCGCCGAGGCCACCAGATCGCCTGTCCGCGTGAATATCTCGATCCGCCCGTACATGCGGCCGCGACCGGCGAACGGGCTCTCGCAGCGCAGCAGCAGCCACTCGCGCAGCGTGAACGGGCGATGGATGGTGACCGTCTGGGCGAGCATGGCCGAGATTCCACGGCCGCCGCGGCGGGCGATCTCGGCCTCGGGATAGGGGCGCAGCGCGACCGGGCCCAGGAAGGCTTCGCTGGCGTGGGCCAGCAGCGCGCGAGCGATGGCGGGGCGGTCGGGCGACTTGTCGCAGCGCATCCAGACATCCAAGGACGGCGGACCCGCGAGCTCGGGAGCTAGGGCATCGGCCCCGCCGAGCGTGCGAACCTCCCACGGCAGCAAGGCACATGGAAGTTCCGCACACTCCTCCGGGCCGGGCACATCGGCGGGCAGATCGGCATCGTGAGTGAGGAAGTCCGGCTCGTCGGTGCTGAGCATCGCCAGCACGCGGGCGTGTTCGCGGCCCTCCTGACGGAACGAGACCTGCACGGTCGCCAGCGCGCGGCCCGACTGGACGACCTCGACCTCCACCTCGACCTCGCGATCGGCCCGCCCGCCGCGCGGGAACACGCCGTGCAGGGATTGCACGCCCATGTGCGGCACCGTGAGTTCGGCGGCGACCACGGCTTGCGCCAGCGTCTGACTGCCCAGGGTCGTCGGCAGCGTCGAGGTCACGTTGCGGGCGCGGAAACGGCCCGCGCCGGCATCGGTGAGATCGAGTGCGTCGAGCAGGTCGGTCAGATCGACAACCGGCCACATTCGGGTACCACCAGCCATCGCCGCATGCTCGCATAACCGGCCGGAACCCGAAAGCGCCGGTCCCACTAGCCGCCCGCGGCCGCGCGCCGGTCGATGACCGACAGCGCGAACTCCGCCCAGCGAATGTTCTCCTGCTCGAAGGCGATGCCGCGCAACAACGTCAGATACGGCCCGATGCGTTCGGCCTCGACCAGGTACGCCTGTTCACTGCGGCCGTCCAGCAGCCGCGCCCGCAAGCGTTCGTACCGGGCGAGTTTCGTCTTCGACCACTCCAGTTTGCCGGCCAGGGTGGCGCGCACGGCCGGTGCGTCCTCGGCTTCCATGGCCTGGACCTGCACCATCAGCTCGTCGCGGATGGCGGTGGGTTTGGGCTGGGCGGCAATGAATTCGTGCAGCGTCGCCCGGCCGGCCGGGGTGATGGCGTGCAGCCGCTTGTTGGGCCGGCGCTCCTGCTGCACCACCCGGGTCTCGATGAGACCGTCGGCGGCCATGCGTTCGAGCTCCTTGTAGAGCTGCTGCGGGGTGGCCAGCCAGAAATTGGCGACCGACGCGTCGAAGCCCTTCGCCAGGTCGTAGCCGGAAGCCTCGCCTTCCAGCAGGGCGGCCAGGACCGCGTTGCGTAGCGCCATGCGGTCAGCCTAACACCCGGAGTGATTAATCAATTTCTTGTCCAACCGAGGGTGGACATGGTTCACGAGCAGGGCTACGGTTCGATACAGATAGTCAACTAATTGAGTACGAGAGGTGAACTATGCATCCTTTCCGCGCAGCCGTCGAGGCCCGTGACGAGGCGGCCATCGAGGCCCTGCTGGCCGACAATGTGGTGTTCACCAGCCCCGTGGCGTTCAAGCCGTATCCCGGCAAGCCGATCACCGCGGCCATCCTGCGCGCGGTCATCCGCGTATTCGAGGACTTCCGGTACGTCCGGGAGATCGCCGATGCCGGCGGCCGCGACCACGCCCTGGTCTTCGAGGCCACCGTCGACGGAAAACAGTTGTCCGGCTGCGACTTCCTGCACTTCGACGCGGACGGCAAGATCGACGAATTCACCGTGATGGTGCGGCCGCTCTCGGCCGCGCAAGCCCTCGCGGCCCGCATGGCCGACCAATTCGAACGCATCAAAACCGAAGCCACCGAACAACTTCAGCGCGAGGCGGCCGGGGCGTGAGCGACTCCGCCGCCGATCAGCCCGGCGCCGCAGGCGTTTACACCCGCTACGTCGCGCTCGGCGACAGTCAGACCGAGGGCGTGGGCGACGGCGATGATCTGACCGGCGTACGCGGCTGGGCCGACCGGCTCGCCGAAAAGCTGGCCGCGGTCGACCCCGGCGTTCAGTATGCGAACCTCGCGGTGCGCGGCAAGCTCGCTCATCAGGTGCGTGCCGAACAGCTCGACGCCGCAATGGCATTGCGGCCCGATCTGGCCACCGTCATGGCGGGGGTCAACGATCTGCTGCGGCCGGGTTTCGACGCCGATGAGGTCGGCGGGCACCTCGATGCCATGTTCGGCGCGCTGACCTCGATCGGCGCGGTGGTGGCCACGGCGACCGTTCCCGACATCGCCCGCATCACGCCGCTGGCCCGGCCGCTCAGCGGACGGGTCAACGCGCTCAATCAGCGCGTCCGCGAATCGGCCGCACGGCACGGGGTGATCGTCGCCGAAACCGCGCACCACGCCGTCGTCACCGATCCGCGGATCTGGAGCCGGGACCGCCTGCACGCCGGTCCGATCGGACATCAGCGGATCGCGGACGCTCTCGCCCAGGCATTGAATCTGCCTGGCGCGGACAGTAGTTGGACCGAGCCGTTGTGGCCGATCCTGCCACCCCGGGGTAGGGCCGAGACGATCCGGACCGAATTGCACTGGGTCGCGACCTTTCTCGGTCCCTGGCTGGGGCGACGGCTCACCGGCCGGTCCTCCGGTGACGGTCGCATCGCCAAACGCCCGCGGCTGCTGCCGGTTCGCGACGCGATGGAGATTCAGCACATCGCGAACCAGCCCTAGGCGGTCAGTGGCAGATCTTGTCCGCGACGTCGGCGGGCACGCCGAGCTCGGTGCAGCGCAGGGCACTGCCGAGGTCGACGGGCCGCCAGCCGCCATTGGCCGCGACATAGTGGAACAGCACCTGGGCGCGGTTGACGGTGTTGTTGTGAGTGCCGCTGTGCGCCAAGGCCCAATCGCCCGCGCAGTTGATGCTGTCCTCCAGCTCGATCGGCTTGGCCAGCCGCGACTCGACGTCGGTGCCCTTCAACGCCTCCAGCAGTACGGCTTTGGTGACCGGGCACACCGAGGTGCTGCCGGGGCTCGGATCGGTTGCCTGGGTGGGGAAGTCGCGGTCCGGGGTCACCGTGTGATCGTCGGAGCCCAGGGTCAGGGTGACCACGACCGGGCCGCCCGAGGGGCAGCAGCTGGAGTCCTGGCCTGCGAGCCAACGGTATCGGACCTGGACGCTGCGATCGGAGGAGCCGACGACGGCGGTGTAGGAGGTCGACTTCTTGGTGGCGGTGCCCAGATAGCCGGAGTGGTTGAAGAGCAGCACGTGCCAGGGTGAGCTGGCGGTGCCGTGCGGAGTGCCGGCGAGCACCCAGAGCAGGGCCGGGCACGAGCCGACGGCGGCATCGGTGCCGCTGTCGGCGTAGAAGCCTTCGCCGCCGACATTCGCGCCCAGCTTGCCGAGCGCGGCCGTCACCACCGCGGAGTTCAAGTCCACGCATTTGCCGTTTCCGGCGGTGGCGGGCGCCTTGTCACCGGCGGGTGCGGTGGCCGGTGGCTGCTGCGCACCGGAACTCTCGCCCGAGGACCCGCCGGATGACGGCGCGCCGGTACCGGCGGAGCTCGAGGTCGTCGACGTCCCCGGCGGCTGCGTCGTTCCGTCGTCCTGGCAGGCCGTCGCCAAGGTCAGCGCGGCGACCGCCATGATGATGCCGACGAACCTCTTCATCGAATTCCCCTTCCGTCAGTCCTACCGAGCACGTCGTGTTCCGGGGGAAGTTCGTTCCGCCCCCGGTTTCATGGGCAGCCCTTCGCATCCCGTCCGATGATGACCCGCGCGGCGCCGCACGAGAGATCATGGATACCGGAACTCTGGTCCAGGGGAGCGAAGACCATGTTGTTGTTGCCGAGATCGGTTCGGTGCGGGGGCGCGGAGCACGCGGTGGGATATCTGAACGGCGAACTGTGCGCGCCCGCGCACGAAAGCACCGAGATCGAGCGGGAACAGGCGCTGGTCGCGTTCGGCGGGACGGCGAGCGGGTGCTTCGAGCAGCTCTTCGGGGCGTACCAGGAGTGGATTCAGCAGCGCATGCAGGAGGTGATGGCCGGCCGGCGCGGCAGTGGACCGGGGTCGGTCCAGGAGCTGATCGACCTGTTGCGATGCGGTGGCGGACTGGAGACCCGGTCCGCACTGGACGGCTACACGCCGCTCGAAGTGGCCTGTGCGGCAGGGCATTCGGAGACCGTGCGCGCGCTGCTGCGGTTGGGGGCGAATCCGCGGGCGAATGCGGCGCGGTCGTTGCGGGTCGCGGCCGCGCACGGGTTCGCCGAGATCGTGGGGATCCTGCTGTACGCGGGAGTCGAGGTCGATCACGCGGATGCGGCGGGGCGGACGGCACTGCACGTGGCGGCCGCCAATGGCAAAGCGGGCGTGGTGCAGTTCCTGATCGCGGCGGGCGCGGATCGGGATCGGCCGAACCGGCGGGGGGAGACGCCGTGGCAGGAGGCGATGGCGCACGCGCATTTCGATCTGGTGGTGTGGTTGTGCTGATGCCGTTCAGCCGGAACGGGTTTCGATCTCGACCGATTCGATCCAGGCGGGCGGTGCGGGCGGGGACTCGCCGATGAGGACGGCGATCACGCGCGCTCCGGGCGCGGCGGTGGGCCAGTCGGTGTAGCCGTCGGTGAGCACCACGATCACCTGCGGGCGGTGCGGCAGGCGCAGCGCGGCCTCGATGCCGATGGTGAGATCCGTTCCGCCGCCGCCACGTAACTCGATCTCCTCGATGCGGGTGATCCGGCGCACCGTGTGCACGGCGGCATCGCAGGTGAGTACCGTGACGCGTTCGGCGCCCAGGCCGACGCCGCGCAGGATGCCGGTGATCTCGGCGAAGGCGACCGCCAGATCGTCGGCGCCCATGGACGCGGAGGTGTCGATCACCACGGCCACCCGCGGCAGCGGACGGGCCAGCGCGGGCAGCACCACCTCGGGTACGGCGGCGCCGCGCCGGGCGGGGCGGCGGCGAGTGTAGTCGACCGCGCCGCCTGCCCACGAGATCGCTTCGCGCAGACCACCTCCCAGTTTGATACGCCAGTCGACAACCGGTTCGAGGGTGTGATCGGCCCAGCGCCGCCAGCCCTCGGGCACCGAGCCGGCGGTGCGATCGTGGGCGCGGACCGCCTCGGCGGTGGTCTTGCGCAGCGCGGCGGCCTCGGCGGGATGGACGGCGGGCGTGTCGCGACCGGCCTCGGCCTCCCAGCCGCGACCGCCCGGCGTCGCACCGCAGTCGGGTGGAGCGCCGATATCGAAGCCATAGCGCTCCGCCAGCCGCTGCGGCAGCTCGTTGTCGCCGAAACCGCCTGCGCCGGAACCGGACTGCCGCTCCAGCTCCGCTCGGATCGATCGCACGTACTCCTCGAACATGCGTCCCTCGGGCAGCTCGAAGGTGGCGGGCAGCAGCGCGCCCGCCGGCAGCACCAGTTCATCGGCCACCAGATCGTCGTTGATCTCGCAATCCTGGGCGATGTTCACCAGCAGCGGATGCGCGGGCTCGGCCAGCCGTTCGGCGCGTTCGAAATGCGCGCGCAGCAGATGCGACACCTCGTGGATGAGAGCGCCCGCCAACGCCGGAACCTCGTTGCGCGCAACGAATTCCGGTCCCACATAGCAGCGCCAGCGGGCATCCACCGCCAGCGTCGGCACCAGGCCGGTGGGCACGAAGGTGAGGGCGTAGAGCGCGGTGGCCAGATATGGGCGATCGGTGGCGGCGCGAAATCGGGCCGCCAGCAACTTGGTTCGATCCACCTCGGGCGCGAGGCTCACGGCCGGGACGGCATTCGGCCGGCGAGGCGCAGCACCTCGATGAAGGCGTCGAGCACCGGCGGTGCGGGCCAATCCTTTCCGGCGCGCAGGGCCGCCAGATCGAAGGCCGCGCGGGCCGCCACATCCGGCGAACCCGCGTGCACCGCCTTACCCAGCACCTCCCAGCCCGCCTCCCAGCGCTCCCGGGTCACCCGGCCCTGCACGGCCGCGACCACGGCGGTGAGGAAGGCCAGCTGCCGGTCGCCGCGGGCCGGTAGCGCGAAGGCCTCCGGATCGGCGAGCACGGCCTCCGGATCGGGCAGATCCAGTTCGTCGATGAACGCGAGCAGCTCCAGGCCCGCGCCCGGCCCGACCGCACCGGAGACGGCGAGGGTGACCGCGTGCCGGTCCGCCCCGGCGGCGAAACCGAACGCGAGCAGCCGCACCACCATCTCCCAGGTGCGCGGGGACGGCCAGGCGCGGCCCCGGTCCTCGGTATCGGGCGGCAGCCGATGCGCCAATGCCGGTCGCGCGGAAAGGAATCCGGATACCAGGCCGCGCGCCCGGGCGACCGCCGAGGGCCCCGCCGCCGGATCCACCCGCGGCACCGTCACCGCCGGCCAGGTGCCCGCCAGCCCCCGCGACACCACCGCCGGATCGTGCATCCAATCCAGATGCACGAAGCGATTCGCCAGCGGCGGACTCAAATGCCAGCCGTCGGCCGCGCTCGCCGCCGGATTCGCCGCGGCCACGATCCGCACCGGCGGCGGCAGCTCCAGACTCCCGACCCGCCGCTCCAGCACCACGCGCAGCAGCGCGGCCTGGACCGCGGGCGGCGCGGAGGACAGCTCGTCCAGGAACAGCAGACCGTGCCCCGCCCGCGCCAGCCGGACCGCCCAATCCGGGGGCGCCATCGGGACACCGTTCACCGTGGGATCCGCGCCGACGATCGGCAGGCCCGAAAAGTCCGACGGCTCATGCACACTCGCGATCACCGTCTCGACCCGCACCCCCAGCCCCGCCCCCAGCTGGAGCAGCGCCGCGGTCTTGCCGATCCCCGGCTCACCCCACAGCAGCACCGGCAGATTCGCCCCCACCGCCAGCGCGAGCGCCGACACCGCCGCGTTCTCCGAGGGTTCGTACCGGTACTCGGCGCAGCGCGCCAGCAGCGCGTCCGCCACCGCGAGCGCGTGCGGCGGGGACCCCCGGTTCACCCCCGCGCCGTTCTCCCCCGCTCCCTCACCGATATGCCCGTCCGTGCGATCGACCATGTTCGGATCCTCCCTCCGTTTCCCCACTGTGCCAGAGGTTTTCGAGGGATCCCAGGGTCGCTGCTCGAGACCGCGCTACGGAGCGGATTCGCCACGCGCCGCGGCGACCGCGCTCCGAACCGCAGGGGCGGTTTCGGTGGCGAAGCGGGCGGCTTCGGCCTCGGCGTCCGGGAGCACCGGCAGCAGGAATCCGCTGATGCCCTCAGACAGCGCCAGATCGGTCAATTGCGCGGCGGTCATGGCCGCGTCCACGATGTAGACGCGGCGGATCCGCGCCGGCTCTCGTCCGGCCGCGGTCGCCGCCTCGTCGATCGCCCGCATGAATGCGGGCAGCTGTTCCGGTTCGCCGCGGGTCGCGTCACCGAGCCAGCCGTCGGCCAGCCGCCCGGTCATGCGCAGGAAGCGCGGACCGTACGCGCCGAGCCAGATACCGATGGGATGCGCGGGTTTCGGGCCGGGCCGCGCGCCGCGCAGTGCGTAGTACTCGCCGTCGAACTCGACGGACGGGGCATCGCTCCAGAGCGCGCGCATCACCTCGATCGCCTCGGCCACCGCGTCCAGAGCCTGCTCCGGAGTGCGTACCGGCCCGCCCATGGCCGCCAGATCGTCCCCGAAACCCCCTGCGCCCAAACCTATTTCGATGCGCCCGCGCGTGAGGATGTCGAGGGTGGCGGCGCTGCGCGCCAGCAGCGCCGGTGCCCGCAGCCCCAGATTCGCCACGGCCGGAACGAAGGTCAGATGCCCGGTCTGCGACGCCAGATAGGTGAGCAGCGTCCAGCTCTCCAGCGAGGCGGGATCGTGCGGATGATCGCTTACGGCCAGCAGATCCAGGCCGTCGGCCTCCATCAACCGCGCCAGCGCCACGATCCGCTGCGCCTGATTCGCCGCGGGCCGCACGTAGCACCCGAATTGCAGTTCGTGCCCGTAGTCGGTCAGGGTGTGCTCCTCGAGTCCGCGCGGAGTGGTGCCGGTTCGAGATCAACGCTGTTCCTACCCTACAGCGCCGAGAAGCGGCCCGTGTCATCGAATAACGGAGCGGTTGCCGCATGACACGATGATTCGATGACGCTCTCCGCGGAAGCCCTCTCCGATTCACCTTCGGCGATCGTCTCGCTGTTCTGGATAGCGGTCGTCGCGGTCCTCGCACCGATCGCTTCACGTTTGCTGCGTGGCTTCATACCGGCCGTGGTGATCCTGCTGGTGCTGGGAATGCTGCTGGGCCCGAACGGTATCGGCATCACCGGGACCGCGGGCGGGGTCGACCTGCTCAGCGAACTCGGCCTCGGCATGCTGTTCCTGCTGGCGGGCTACGAACTCGATCCACGGCTGCTGGGCGGCAAACCCGGGCGGGTGGCGTGGCTGACCTGGCTGGCGGGGCTGCTGCTGGCGCTCGGGATGGTGTGGCTGGTGGCGCGCGGCGACAGTTTCACGGCGCTGGTGGCGGTGGCGATCGCGCTGACCTCCACGGCGCTGGGCACCCTGCTGCCGATCGTCAAACAGGACGGGGTGCTGGATCAGCCGTTGGGCCGGGCGGTGCTCGCCCACGGCGCGGTCGGCGAGCTCGGTCCGGTGCTGGCCATGTCGGTGCTGCTGACCAGCCGCAGTCCGGTGGCGGCCGTGGTGGTGCTCGCGCTGTTCCTGGCCGCGGCGGGCGTGATCGCGGTGGTGCCGCGCCGCCTGCTGGACCGATTCGCGGGCAGCGGCGGGTTCTTCGCCGAGATGTGGGCGGGCACCACGCAATTGCCGGTCCGGCTGGTGTTCCTGCTGCTGCTGATCCTGATGGCCGTCGCCGAGACCTTCGACCTCGATATCGTGCTGGGCGCGTTCGCGGCGGGCCTGATCCTGCGCAGCCTGATCGCCGAAACCCATCCGGAGATCGAACACTCCCTGGAGACAATCGGTTTCGGGCTGCTCATCCCGATCTTCTTCGTGGTGTCGGGCATGGGCATCGACCCCGCGGCGGTGGCGCGCAACCCGGTCATGTGGATCGTGTTCGTGCTCGCCATCGCCCTCGCGCGCGGGCTGCCGGTATGGGCCGGCGAACGCTTCGTCGCGCACGGCGAGAATCTCGAATCCGCGCACGAGCGGGCCCAGCTGGCGCTCTACGCCGCCACCGGCCTGCCGATCATCGTCGCGGTCACCCAGGTGGCCACCGGCGCCGGCCTGATGAGCGATGCCCTGGCCTCGACCCTGGTGGCGGCGGGCGCGACCACGGTGCTGCTGTTCCCGTTGGCCGCCAAAGCGATTGCCCGCTCGACCGCCGCGGCGCGGCCGTAAATCGTTTTACCGGTACGGAACCCGCTGCTACCGTGATTTCACCAGCTCACCGACGACAGGAAAGGCGGCCCCGTGACCGAGCTCGTACAGCTCCCGTTCACACGCGACATCGTCGGCCGCGTCCGCGCCGGTTTCCGGAGCCTGCGCTGACATCTCTCGGCCGTCGCCGAATCATCAACTCCCCCAAGCAAACCCCGCGCACCTCAGTGCCGAGTAGATGTCAGCGCCGACATCCGCGCGGGGTTTCGAATGCCCGTAGCTCAACGGATAGAGCGCCTCACTACGAATGAGAAGGCTGGAGGTTCGATTCCTCCCGGGCATGCCGATACTCAGTGCTCGTCGTCGTCTTCCCCGTGCGGATGCCCGTGCGCGAGCTCCTCCTCGCTGGCATCGCGGATCTCCACGACCTTGACCTTGAAGTGCAGGCGCTGGCCGGCGAGCGGGTGATTGGCGTCGATGGTGACCTCGTCGCCGTCCACCTGCACTACCGTCACGATCTGGGATTCGCCGTCGGGGGCCTCGGCGTGGAACTCCATACCCGGCTCCAGCTCGTCGACGCCCTCGAACATCTCACGGTCGACGGTGCTGACCAGTTCGGCCAGGTATTCGCCGTAACCGTCCTCGGGATCGATGACGACCTCGAGCTCGTCTCCGGTGGTCTTGCCCTCGAGGGCCTGCTCCAGACCGGGGACGATGTTCTCGGCGCCGTGCAGGTAGACGAGCGGGGCTTCGCCGACCGAGGTGTCGAGCACTTCCTCATCGTCGTTGGTCAACGTGTAGTCGATGGAAACGACCTTGTCGGTAGCGATCAGCATGGTATGGAGCCTAGAGCCATCGGGGCCGGTAACCGAGCACCGGGCCACACAGGCCGGTCAGGAGCGGGTGACGAGCAGCTCGACGCGGTATTCCGATGGCTCGATCGGGTGTTGGGAACGCGGGAGGGGATTCAGGGCGAGCAACTGGATCGCATAGCCGCCGGCCGTCGCGATCGGGGTGGCCGCGGCGGGACTGTGGAGTTCGACGCGGGCGTCGGCGCCCGCGACGGTGGCGGTCAGCACGACCGTCGCCTCACCCGCCCAGACACAGGTGACGTCGACCGGGCAGCGGCTGTCGGAGGGGACTTCGCTCAGCCGCAGGATGAGGTGGTCGTCGTCCAGCCCGACCGGGACGCCGGGGGCGAGGGTGATGCGGGCGCCCAGCTCGGCGGCCACCGGCGTGTTCGTGGTCGATGCGGTCGTGGCCGATGCAGTCGTGGCCGATGCAGTCGTGGCCGAGGCGATCGGGCCCTGCGCGGATTCGCCGGGCGAAGCACACCCGGTCGAAGCCAGCAAGACGGCGAGCGGGACCCAGCATGCGAAACGTATTGCGCCCATGCCCCATTGTGGCCATCCGAGCGCGCGGTCGCCTACCGGGCAAACGGGGCGCGCTGGGGCAAGATGGGCCTTGGATTGTCCGGGTTCAGGGGAGGTTCGATGCTGGAAGTCGCGCATCTGGTGCGCAGGTTCGGTGCCAAGACGGCGGTGGACGATGTGTCGTTCACGGTGCCGGACGGAGCCATGACCGGGTTCGTCGGCGGGAACGGGGCCGGCAAGACCACCACCATGCGGATGATCATGGGGGTGCTGGCGGTGCACGGCGGGCAGGTGCGCTGGGGCGGGCGGCCGGTGACGGTCGAGGATCGGCGGCGCTTCGGGTACATGCCCGAGGAGCGCGGGCTGTATCCCAAGCAGCCGGTCGCGGATCAGCTGGTCTACCTGGCGCGATTGCGCGGGATGAGCGCCGCGGCCGCCAAGACCCGGGCGCAGGAGCTGCTGGATCGGTTCGAACTCGGGGCGCGGGGCAAGGATAAGCTGGAATCGCTGTCGCTGGGCAATCAGCAGCGGGTGCAGATCGCCGCGGCGGTAATGGCGCAACCGGAGCTGCTGATCCTGGACGAGCCGTTCTCCGGGCTCGACCCCGGCGCGGTCGATTCGATGGCGTCGCTGTTGCAGGAGTTCGCGGCGCAGGGCGTGCCGATCCTGTTCTCCTCGCATCAGCTGGATCTGGTCGAGCGGCTCTGCGATCAGCTGGTCATCCTGGCCAAGGGCAAGGTAGTGGCGTCGGGTTCGGCGGCGGAGCTGACCGCCGGCGGACCGCAGCACTACCGGCTGCGGCTGGACGGCGACCTCGAATGGCTGCGGTCCTTCCCGGGCGTGGCGGTCGCCGAGCTCGGCGGCGGCACCGCCCTGCTGGAGCTGACCGGGGCATCGACCGACGAATTACTCACCAAGGCAATGGCTTTCGGATCGGTTCGGGAACTGGCCGAGATACGGCCGACGGTCTCGGACATCTACCGCGAGGTGACGGCATGAACGACACGGCTACCCGGCACGGCGTCTGGCGGATCGTCGCACAGCGCGAGATCCTGGTGAAACTGCGGGACCGTAACTTCCTCATCTCCACCGGCATCACCATGCTGCTGCTGATCGCCTCGCTGGTGGTGAGCGCACTCGTCGGCGGCCGGACCGAAACCGTGGATATCGCCGTCACCGGTCAGGGCGCGACGGAGGTGATCGAGCTGGCGGGTCAGCTGGCCGAGCAGGCCGATGCCAAGAAGTCCTTCGCCGTCCACGAGCTCGGCAATACCGCCGCCGTCGAGCAGCAGGTGCGCGACGACAGCGCCGAGGCCGGACTGGTGCCGGCGCAACCGGGCGGCTGGCAGCTGCTGGGCAAGACCGGTGAGAACGACGCGGTGAACACCTATGTGGGCGCGGCGGTCCGCCAGCTCGCCATCGCGCGCAATGCCGCGGCGGCCGGGCTCTCGCTCGAACAGCTCGGGCAGGGCGCGACGGTGAATTACGTGGTGCTGGAACCGGATTCGGTGGACGAAGGGCTCGCCAAGATCGCGGCGGTGGTCTTCGGGTTCCTGTTCTACCTGGCCTCGATCCTGTTCGGGTTGTCCATCGCGCAGAGTGTGGTGGAGGAGAAGCAGAACCGCATCGTGGAGATCCTGGCCAGCGCGATTCCCCTGCGGCAGTTGCTGATCGGCAAGGTGCTCGGCAATGCGGTGATGGCGTTCGGGCAGTTGCTGCTGTTCGTCGGCGCGGGCCTGGCCGGGCTCGCCGCCACCGGCAAGGGCGACCAGATCAGCCAGATCGGCGGGGCCGCGGGCTGGTTCGTGGTGTTCTTCGTCGTCGGCTTCCTGGCTCTGGCCAGCCTGTGGGCGGTGGCGGGCGCGGTGGCCACCCGCAACGAGGATCTGCAAGCGACCTCGACACCGCTGACCATGTTCCTGATGGCGGTGCTGTTCGCCGGAATCTTCCTGTCCGGCACCGCCTTGACCATCGCCTCGTATGTGCCGATCGTCTCGGTGGTGGCCATGCCCAGCCGCCTCGCCGCCGGTACCGCGAACTGGTGGGAGCCGCTGATCGCGCTCGCCATCATGGGGGCCGCCACCTACGGCACGGTCGTGCTGGCCGAGAAGATCTACCGCCGTTCGCTCATGCAGACCCAGGGCCGCATCAGCATCCGGCAGGCCCTCGCGCTGGAGGACTGAGCGCCCCGGTCAGTCCTCGTCGTCCCCGGCGGGCGGTTCGCCACCGCCCCCGCGGATCGACCACAGGATCCCGTCCAGCTCATCGGGTTTGATCAGCACATCACGCGCCTTGGAGCCTTCGCTCGGGCCGACCACGCCGCGGGTCTCCATCAGATCCATCAGGCGGCCGGCCTTGGCGAAGCCGACGCGCAGCTTGCGCTGCAACATGGAGGTGGAGCCGAACTGGGAGGTGACCACCAGTTCGGTGGCCTGGAGCAGCAGGTCCAGATCGTCGCCGATATCGGCGTCGACGTCCTTCTTCTCCCCCGCCTTGGCGGCGGTGACGCCCTCCTGATAGTCGGGTTCCTTCTGCTCCTTGGTGAATTCGACGATGGCGTGGATCTCCTCGTCGGAGATGAACGCGCCCTGAAGTCGGGTCGGCTTGTTCGCGCCCATCGGCAGGAACAGGCCGTCGCCCATACCGATCAGCTTCTCCGCGCCCGGCTGATCGAGAATGACCCGCGAGTCGGTCAAAGACGAAGTGGCGAAGGCCAACCGGGACGGGACATTGGTCTTGATCAGGCCGGTGACCACGTCCACCGACGGCCGCTGGGTGGCCAGCACCAGGTGGATACCGGCCGCACGCGCCTTCTGGGTGATGCGGACGATGGCGTCCTCGACATCGCGCGGGGCGGTCATCATCAGGTCGGCGAGCTCGTCGACGATGGCCAGAATGTACGGGTACGGCTTGTACACCCGTTCACTGCCCAGCGGCGCGGTGATCTGCCCCGACTTGACCTTGCGGTTGAAGTCGTCGATATGGCGGACCTTGTTGGCCTGCATGTCCATGTACCGCTGTTCCATCTCCTCCACCAGCCAGGCCAGCGCGGCGGCGGCCTTCTTGGGCTGGGTGATGATGGGGGTGATGAGGTGCGGAATGCCTTCGTAGGGGGTGAGTTCCACCATCTTGGGGTCGATGAGGATCATCCGCACCTCGTCCGGCGTCGCGCGCTGCAACAGCGAAACCAGCATGGAGTTCACGAAACTCGACTTACCCGAGCCGGTGGAGCCCGCCACCAGCAGGTGCGGCATCTTGGCCAGGTTGGCGCAGACGAACTCGCCCTCGATGTTCTTGCCGAGGCCGATCACCAAGGGGTGATGGTCGTTCCGGGTGGACGGGGCCTTGAGCACATCGGCCAGGCGCACCAGTTCGCGATCGGAGTTGGGGACCTCGATGCCGACCGCCGACTTGCCCGGGATGGGGGCGAGCAGGCGGACGTTCTCGGTGGCGACGGCATAGGCGATATTGCGGGCCAGCGCGGTGATCTTCTCGACCTTCACGCCCGGGCCGAGCTCGACCTCGTAGCGGGTGACCGTCGGGCCGCGCACGAAACCGGTGACCGCGGCGTCGATCTTGAACTGCACCAGGACCTCGGTAATGGCCTCGATCATGGATTCGTTGGCGGCGCTGCGCTTCTTGGGCGGATCGCCATCGGTGAGCAGGGTCAGCGGGGGCAGCTGGTAGTCGCCCTCCACCTCGCGCTCGGTGACGAACTCCAGCTGCTGCGGTTCCGGCGGCGGCGGAGTCTGATCGACGACCTTCGGGGCCTTGCGCGGCTTGGGTTTCGGAGGCTCCGGCTCCGTCTCCTTGACAATGGATTTGGCGTCCTGCAAAGGCGGTTCGCCGATGACCTCGGTGGCCGCGTCGGAGCCGCCGAACTCGTCCGGCGGATAGTTCTCCTTCGGCGTGCGCCCGCGCTTGCGCGCCTCGGGGCGATGCAGCGGGAAACCGTCCGCGTCGTAGTTGGCGGGATCGTAGAGGCCGGGCTCGTCGGAGTAGCTCTCGTATTCGTCGCCGCCCGCACCGGTTCCGAAGATCTCACGCAGCGCGTCCGGCACCTCGCGCACCGTGGTGCCGGTGACCAGCAGAATGCCGAAACCGACTGCCAGCAGCAGCAATGGCACCGCCAGCCAGCCGCTGAGCCCGTCGCGTAGTGGACCGCCCATCACGAAGCCGACGAAACCGGCGGCGTGTGCGCGCCCGTGCGCGTCGGTGGGTGCGCCCGCTGCCAGATGCCACAGGCCGAGCACCGGCAGGCCCATCAGCAGACCGCCGAGTATCAAGCGCGGCCGGATCTCCGGCTGCGGTTCGGTGCGCATCAAGATCACCGCGATGGTCACCGCCACGAAAGGCAGCCCCGCCGAAGCGGATCCGGCGATCGCGCGCACCACGGTATCCACCCAGCCGCCGACCGGGCCGCCCGCCGAGCACCACACCGCCGCCGCGATCACCACCGCGAAAGCCACCAGCCCCAGCGCGATCCCGTCCCGCCGATGCCCGTGCTCGATATCCCCCGCCCGGCTCACCGCGCGAGTACTGGCGCCCAGCCCGCGCGCCAGCATGTTCCAGCCACTGCTCACGCCCCGCCGGACCACCGCCAGCGGCGCGGTATCGGACTGCCGCCGCGCCGCGGGCCGCCTGCGCGCCGGCGCCGGCCGCCCCGCCGCCGGGGCCCGCTTGCGCGGTGCGGGTGTACGGGGAGCCCGCGCCTGGGACCGTGCCGGAGCCTTAGCCCGCGCCGATCCCCCGCGCGAACGTGACGTTGCGGTGCCGCGGGCCTTACCTGCCATGCGGTCCAGGCTAGCCGCAACGGCACCATGCGGACCATCCGCAACACCCGACCCACCCATTTCAGACACTGTCGAACAGGCCACATCGATAGCCGCGCGACCGGCCGTAAATCAGTGATCACGTCATGGGTGACCAGCGCAGCACCGGCCCTTCCGGCGTGCACCGACTCCGCCGTTCGGGCGTGCACCAAATTCGTCATCCCGGCGCGCGCCCGGCCGGAATCCCACTTCGGCGGGCGAGATGGGGCGGCCGTGAAGACTGCGAGATGACGAGATCGCCCGGCAGCGGATGCCGAGAAGACCGGTCAGTGGATGGCCGGGAGGCGGGGAGCCGGTTGGGTTTTGGGACTGCGGGCGATAGCCGACCACCGGCTGAGGGCCGCATCGAAGTCGGGGATCTCGTCGGTGGCGGCCCGATAGCATTCGGCGGCATCGACATTGCGGCCGAGGCGGCGCAGGGCGGTATAGCGGACCAGCATGTTGTAGGTGTGCAGGTTGTCGATGCGGCCGGAATCGCGGGTGGCTTCGGCGCGTTCGGCCTGTTCGGCGGCTTGGGACAGCCGGCCCGCGCTGAGGTGGGCGAGGGCGGCGCGGGTGTGGATGGTGGATTCGAAGCGGGAGCTGCCGGTGCGCTGGGCGGCGTGCAGGGCCAGATCGAAGAGATAGGTGCCGAGTTCGGCTTCGCCTTCGCTGCTCATCACCCACGCGGCTTCGGTCAGCGCCCACATGACATTGCGGCGGGTGCCCGGATGGCTGTCGCCGACCACGGCCCGTGCGGCGGCGGCCAGCGAATCGCGGTGGCGGCCGGCGGCCGAATACGCCTGGGCGAGGAACGAATACGCGACACGCACGCATTCGGGGCTGGCGCCGGCGCGGTAATGACGCAGCGCGGCGGCGGAATGCGTGGCGGCCCGCTTCGGATCGCGTTGATGCAGGGCGACCACGCCGGCGAACAGGTGCGCGCAGCCCGCGACCCAGGGTTCGGCCTCGGGATCGACCTCGTCCAGCAGCCGCTGCACGTGCACGGCCGCGCGGTCCGGTGCACCGAACTCGGCGACCAGGGCGAAGACCAGAGCCAGCCGGGCTCGCTGCGCGGCCACCGCATTGCCGTCGAGTTCGGCGGCGCGGATCAGCTCTTCCAGGGCTCTCTCGATATCGACGGTCGAATCCCCGGCCAGCATGGTCTCCCCCACGGCCAGCGCGAGATCCGCGGCGACGGTGCGGTGATGCGGCTCGCCGGCCGCGGCCAGCCGGTACAGCGCCACCAGATTGCGGCGCTCGACATGCAGGAAATCGCAGGTGACGTCCAACCCGATCACACGGGTGCCCGGATGCCCGGTCGGGGCCAGCCGCAGCCGCAGACCCGGATGCCGTACGCGCAGCACGGCTTTCATGGTGGCCAGGTAGTAGTCGAGCAGGCGCGCGGTGACATCCACGCCGGCCTCCGCGCGGTGGCCGAGCGCGAACAGGCGCATCAGATCGTGGTAGTGGTAGCGGCCGCGCCCCACCGTCTCGAGCATGCCGCGATCCACCAGCTCCTCGCACAGGTCCTCGGCCATGGGCTCGGTGGTGTCGAGTACGGCGGAGGTCGCGGCCAGGGACAGATCGGGCAGATCCGCCATGGCGAGCAGGCGGAAGGCGCGGGCGGCATCGGCGGGGAGTTGGGCGTATCCGGCCCGGAAGGCCGCCGTCAGCGCCAGGTCACCGACGCGGAAGCGGTCCAAGTCGTGCCGGTCGGCGGCCAGGCGATCGGCCTCGGAGATCAGCGTCCACTGCGGCCGGGCCGCCACTCGCGCGGCCACGATCCGCACCGCCATCGGCAGCAGACCACAGAGTTCGACGATGCGGCGGGCGGCCACGGGTTCGGCCGCGACCCGGTCCGTGCCCACGATCCGGGTGAAAAGCGCTACGGCTTCGGCGATATCGAGCACCTTGAGCGCCGCCGTGCGCACCCCGGGCAGCGCGGTCAGCGGCCGGCGCGCGGTGACCAGCACCGCGCATCCGGGCTCACCCGGCAGCAGCGGCACCACCTGGGCCGCGTCGGCGGCATTATCCAGAAGGATCAGCATGCGGCGGCCGCTCATGGCGGATCGGAACAGCGCGGCGCGCTCGGCGGCCCCGGCCGGGACTTCACGCTGCGGCACCCCGAGCGCACGCAGGAACGCCCCCAGGACGTGTTCCGGGTCGGCCGGTTCCTCCCCCGCGCCGTAGAGGTCCACATACAGCTGACCGTCCGGATAGTGATCCCGGATCCGGTGCGCCACATGCAGTGCCAGGGTGGTCTTGCCGACGCCGCCCATTCCGGAGAGGGCCAGCAGCGGCGGAGCGCTCTCGCCCTGACCACCGTCCACGCGACCGGCCCCGTGATCACCGGCGTCGACGAGCGCGGCGGGACGAGCGGATACGCCCGACAGCAGGGCGCAGAGTTCCCGCACCATCTCCTGGCGTCCGGTGAAATCGGCTGCGTCGGGCGGCAATTGGGCCGGTTTGGGCGCGGCCACCGCCAACGGGACCGTATCGGTCCCGGGCAGCTCGTCGGCCAGGATCTGCCGATGCAATTCCAGCAGCACCGGTCCGGGTTCGATGCCCTGCTCCGACACCAGCACCCGCCGGATGCGCTGATACTCCTCGAGCGCCTCGGTCCGCCGCCCGGCCCGGTACAGCGCGGTCATCAGCAGTGCGCGCAAGCGTTCACTGTGCGGATCGGCGGTGATCAACGCGGTCAGATCGGCGACGGCGCGCGAATAGTCGCCGCGCTGCACGGTGATCTCGAGCAGATCCTCTTCCAGGGTCAGCCGCAAGCGCCGCAGCCGGGCGCGTTCGGCGGCCGCCCACGGACCCGGCACCCCGGTCAGCGGATCGCCCCGCCATTGCTCGAGCGCGGCCCGCACCGCTGCCTCGGTATGTTCGAGATGCCCTGCGGCGCGGGTGTGTTCGACCTCGGCGCGGAAGCTCTCGACCCGGTCGATATCGAGTTCGACGGGCCCGCACAGCCGGTAACCCCGGGTCTCGGAGGTCAATTCGAGCGTCCCCGGGCGCACGGCCAGCTGCTTGCGCAGCGCCCACGCGTAATTGCGCAGCGCCCCCACCGCCGAGGACGGCCGATCCGCACCCCAGATGCCGTCGACCAGTTCCTCGACCGATACCGTGCGCCCGCGCGCCCACGCCAGCATGACCAGGGCGGCCTGTTGCTTGGGCGGCATGGGCGCGGCCGGCGCGCCCGCACACCTCAACTCGACCGGTCCGAGAACCGTCAGTTGCCAAGACATTGCGACCACCTCATCACACACGGGCTCTCTGCCGATCACGAAAGCTACCGCTCGTCGCGTGATCGTTTCATGATCGGCAGCGGCGCCGCCAACCGGATTGGGAACCCGATCCCGTCAGGTGGACGGTCAGACGCTGCGGTCGAGCGCGTGCACGGCGTTCACGTCGGCCGGATCACCGGTGGCGGTCAAGCGGACCTCGTTGCGCCCGAAGGCGTGCAGCAGCAGTTCCGAGGGCGGCCCGGTGAGCACGACGGTGCGCTCGCCGGCGCGGTGCGCGACCGTGCGGCGGCCGTCGGGGGCAGCCAGCTCGACGGTAACCGGTGATTTGCGATATGCCATGCGCGCCAAGCCCTTCAGCACTTTCCAGAGCTGATCCTCATCGGCGGCGGGCAGTTCGCGCGGTTCCCAGCCGGGCGCGCCCCGGCGCACGTCCTCGTGGTGCACGAACATCTCGGTGGTGTTCAGCAGCGCGTCGATCGGGCGCAGGTACCAGGGCGGGCCGTTGCGCACCACGTCCAGCAGCTGCGGGTAGGGGCGCTGGGCGACGCGGCTCTGCACGCCGTCCAGGTAGGACGCGAGGGGTTTGACGAGAATGCCCGCGGAGGCATCGGGGCGGCGTTCCCGGACGATCAGGTGGGCGGCCAGGTCGCGGGTCGTCCACTCACCGCAGAGGGTGGGGGCATCCGGACCGGCGGCGGCCATCGCCTGCACCAATGCTTGGCGTTCCCGTTGGGCCATGCTCATGAGGTCACCCTAATCGGACATTACCGGCCGTGCACAGTACCCCTCGCCGGTCCGCATGATTCCGGATGGAAATGCGGGTACGAAACCTCTTTTGTGCGAGACGTTTCGGATTGGCGTCAACCAATTTGTATCGGTAGCTTGATCAGTCGGTCCATCGGGTCGTGGGCCGTGTGCACATGAAGGGCATCAAATTGAAGAAGTTCGTCACCGGCGCCGTCGCGATCGCTGCGACCGTCGGTTCACTTTTGGTCAGCGCGGGTTCGGCGAGCGCGGCTCCGGTCTATTTCGGCGCGATCTCGGTATCGCCCTCGACCGGCAATATCGGCACCAGCCTGGACTACTTGTCGATGGGTGAGGCGCGCAGCAATTCCCAGCAGACCTGCGGTCCCGGCGATTGCAAGACGCTGGCCTCGTGGTCCAACGGCTGCGGCGCGGTCGCCTACTCGCGCTCCGCTCGCCAGTACACCGGCGGGGCCGCGGCGACGGTGCGTGCGGCACGGTCGGCGGCGACGGCCGCGAACCGGGGCAATGACGCCACCATCGTCAAATGGGCGTGCACGTCCAATCACGCGGTATAAGCCGGGTATTCCGAAATCACGGGGAGAAATTCGTTGAAGCACACCGTTTTCCGCGCCACCGCCGCACTCGCGCTGGCCGCCTCGGCATTCGCCATGGTCGCCTGTAGCTCCAGTGAGGCCGAGTCCGGCAAGTCCGCCGCAACCTCAACCAGCGCCGCCAAGTTCGAGAGCGCCGGCGGTGAGAACGCCGAGGGCGAGCCGCCGACCACCACCACCGTCCCGAACCTGCCCAAGCCCACCGTGCAGGAGTTGAACGACAAGATCACCAAGGCGTTCGATCCGTCCGTGGACGCCAAGTCCAAGGCCGCCATGATCGAGAACGTCGACCTGGACCCTAACCTGGCCGTCAAACTGGTCGACGCGGCCAAGGCGAACAAGGTCAAGATCCAGATCACCGAGGTCGGCGAGCCGTCGGACGGCAAGCTGGTAGCCAAGGCCAAGGTCACCATGGACGGCAGCAACGTCGACGACGCCAAGGTCACCTTCGTAGCCTCCGGCACCGACTGGAAGATCGACCACAACTACGCGTGCAGCATCGTCAAGACCGCCAAGCTCGACTCGGCCGCCTGCCAGGACTGAGGCCAGGTCTCGAGTGCCCCGCGGCTCGACGCCGCGGGGCACTTTGCATAAGTGGGTAAGCGCGCTCGCAGCCCGAATCGCCTGGGCCGCTTCGCGTTCCGCCCCCCAACGAACGAGCGCCCCGCAGCTACTGCTGCGGGGCGCTCCTTGTTCGTCAGTTTTCAGACGCCGATCACCGTCGGGATGATCATCGGGCGGCGGCGGTACACATCCGCCACCCAGCGGCCGACCACACGGCGCACGCTTTGCGCGATGCGGTGGGTGTCGGTGACACCCTCGACCGCCAGGCGATGCAGTTCCGATTCCACCAGCTGCTGCGCCGCCGACAGGGCGTCGGGATCGTCGGAGAAACCGCGACCGTGGACCTCCGGCGAACTGACGGCCTTACCGGTGGAGGAGTCGACGGCGACGGTGATGGAGATGAAACCGCCCTCGCCGAGCACCAGGCGATCCGAGAGCGTGGACTCGCCGACATCGCCGACCGAGAGGCCGTCGACGTAGACCTGACCGACCGGCATCCGCCCGGTGATGGTCGCGATGCCGTCCACCAGATCGACCACGACGCCGTTCTCCGCGAGCACCACCCGCTCCTCCGGCACACCGGTGGCAACCGCCAGCGCGCCGTTGGCCCGCAGATGCCGCCACTCGCCGTGCACCGGCATGGCATTGGTCGGGCGCACCGCGTTGTACAGGTACAGCAGCTCACCGGCCGAAGCATGGCCCGACACATGGACTTTCGCGCTCTGCTGCGTCACCACGGTCGCGCCCAGCCGCGCCAGGCCGTTGACCACGGTGAAGACCGCGTTCTCATTGCCCGGGATGAGCGAGGAGGCCAGCACCACCAGATCGTCTTCCCGAATATTGATCTGGCGATGGTCCCCGCGCGCCATCCGCGACAGCGCCGAGAGTGGCTCGCCCTGCGAACCCGTCGAGATCAGCACCAGCTTGTGCACCGGCAGGTTCGCGGCCTGATCCAGATCGACCTCCAGGCCGTCCGGAATGTTCAGGTACCCGAGATCCTGCGCGATCTGCATATTGCGCACCATGGACCGGCCGACGAAGCAGATGCGGCGGTCATAGCGCGAAGCCACATCCACCACCTGCTGAATACGGTGCACGTGCGAAGCGAAGGACGCCACGATGACGCGGCCCTTGGCCTTGCCGATCACGCTGTCCAGCACCGGGCCGATCTCGCGTTCGGGCGTGACGAACCCGGGCACCTCGGCATTGGTGGAGTCCACCAGGAACAGATCCACGCCCTCGTCGCCCAGGCGGGAGAAACCGGCCAGGTCGGTGAGGCGGCCGTCCAGCGGCAGCTGGTCGAGCTTGATGTCACCGGTGTGCAGTGCGATACCCGCGGGCGTGCGGATCGCGACCGCGAGCGCATCCGGGATGGAGTGGTTGACCGCGAAGTACTCGCAGTCGAACGGCCCGTGCTGGGTGCGCTGCCCCTCGATGACCTCGATCAGCTTGGGCTGCAAGCGATGCTCACGGCACTTGGCCGCGACCAGCGCGAGGGTGAACTTGGCGCCGATCACCGGGATGTCCCGGCGCAGGCGCAGCAGGAACGGCACCGCGCCGATGTGATCCTCGTGCCCGTGGGTGAGGATGACGGCCGCGACATCGTCCATGCGGTCCTCGATGGGACCGAAGTCGGGCAGGATCAGGTCGACGCCGGGCTGCTGGTCCTCGGGGAACAGCACACCGCAGTCGATGATCAGCAGCTTGCCGCCGTACTCGAAAACGGTCATATTGCGGCCGATTTCGCCGATGCCGCCGAGCGCGAACACCCGCAGGCCGCCCTTGGGCGCGGCGGGCGGGGTGCCCATGGCGTGCGGATCGCGACGGATCGGGGCATCCTGCTGACGGCCACGGCCACCACCGCCACCGCGGCGATTACGGTCCTGACGCGGGCGCCCGGAGCCGGAATCCTCGGAACGCGAACGGGACTCGTCCGGGCGGGCGGCGGGCGCTTCCTCGGACTGAGCGGCGGCGGCGCGAGCGCCTCGGCCGCCGGTGGTGCCGTTGCGGCGGTCACCACGCGCGGTGCGGCTCGAACCCGACTGCGCGGCAGCGGTTTCCGGCTGCGCGGCGGGAGCCTGGGCGGCGGGCGCCGCGGCGGGCGCGGCTTCCGGCTGCGTCACCGGGGTGACGGGCTGCGCGGGCGCCGGTTCGGGCGCACCCGCGGCACGGGAAGCGGTACGACGGGGACGGCGGGCTACTGGGTCGCTCATGCAAGCACCCCGGCAGCGCGGAGGTCCACCGCGAGTTCATCGAGTTGATCCGGTGTCGGCATCACTTGTGGCAGACGGGGTTCCCCGGTTTCGATGCCGAGCAGACGCAGTGCGCCCTTGGTCATTGCGACACCTCCCAGGCGGGCCATCGCCCTGTTGAGCGGAATCATGCTGACATTGATCTCACGAGCGCGCCGCACATCGCCCGCCTGGTAGGCGTCGACGAGAGCGCGCAGCCGATCCGGCACGAGATGACCGACGACGGAGATGAATCCGGTCGCGCCGACCGACAGCCACGGCAGGTTGAGCACATCGTCACCGGAGTAGAAGGAGAGGCCGGTTTCGGCGATGAGTTCCGCGCCGGCGTTCAGGTCGCCCTTGGCGTCCTTGACCGCGACGATGCGCGGATGCTCGGCGAGCCGGCGAATGGTGTCCGGGGCGATGGCGACCACCGAACGCGGCGGGATGTCGTACAGGGTGACCGGCAGCTCGGTCGCGTCCGCGATGGCGGTGAAGTGCGCGAACAGCCCGTCCTGGGTGGGGCGCGAGTAGTACGGCGTGACGACGAGCAGGCCGTGCGCCCCGGCGCGCTGGGCTCCGCGCGCGAGCTCGATGCTGTGCGCGGTGTCGTAGGTGCCGACCCCGGCGATGACGGTGGCGCGGTCCCCGACTGCGTCGACGACGGCGCGCAGCAGATCGGACTTCTCGGACTCGGTGGTGGTGGGCGATTCACCGGTGGTGCCGGAGATGGCGAGCAGGTCGACGCCGCCGTCGATCAGGCGAGCAGCGAGGGCGACACCGGCATCGACGTCGAGCTTGCCTTCGGCGGTAAAGGGGGTCACCATCGCGACACCTACTGTGCCGGACGCGTGCAGCTCGATTCGCGTCGATTCACCGTTCGTCATAGTCAGAAAGGCTACAGCGTCACTGGAACGACTTTTGCACCGTTATACCCGAACCGTGCCACCGGCGACGGTGATTCGCGCGACGCGCCTGTCGATGACGCCAAACTGCGCCTTGTATGACGTCACGAATGACAGCACACTGGTGTCATGAACCTCGACAAATACACCACCCAGCTGCGCGAGAACCTGATCGCGGCCGCCGCGCTGGGCGATGAGAAAACCCAAGCCACCGCGGCCGCCCTGGGCGCCGCCACCGAGCACTCGGCCCGGCTGGTCCTGCTGGCCGCGCTCTCCGATCTGGCGACCGAAGTCAGTGCCACACTGCCCGATCGCACCGTGCACGTCTCCGTCGACGGCACCGACGCGCACGTGGATGTGCGCAAGGCCGCCGGCGATGACGAAGCGCAGCCGACCTTCGAGGAGATGACCGGCGATATCAGCCGCGTCACCCTGCGCCTGGTCGAGCAGATCAAATCGCGCGCCGAGGAAGCGGCGGCACAGTCCGGGCAGAGCCTGAACTCCTGGCTCGGCGCGGCCGTGCAGGGCGCGCTGCGCGATCAGATGAAGCGCGCGGGCGGGCCCCGCTGGGATCGGCCGAACAACTGGGACAAGGACAAGCCCGGCTCCGGCGAGTAGGCCCAGCCGTCAGTCGATGACGGTGACCCGGCCGTCGGTATCGATCTCGGTGCGGTGGTCGTTGTCGGGCGCGTCGGCCATGATCGTGGCCAGCACGCGGCGGCCCAGCGGCAGCACCCGGACCGTGATGGATCCCGAATTGGCCGCGTCCAGTTCCCTGGTGGCGGCATCGATCACACGTTTGCGCACCCATTCCGGCACGCCCGCGAAACCGCCGTCATCCAGCAGCACCACGGTGACGCCGCGCGAACGGGCACCGCGCGCCGCGCCGCTGAGCTCGTCGGTGACCAGTTGCGGTGCGCGCAGGCCGTCACGCAGTTCGGCTTCCAGCAGGCGGCATTCCTCGCGTTCGACCGCGGAGAGTTCCGCGCCCTCGGCGATGCGTTCCAGGATCGGCCGCGCCACCCGGTCCAATCGCGAAAGCTGGCGGGTGCGTTCGTTATCGGCGGCCGCCATGGTGGCTTCGGCGGCGGCGCGCAGCATGGCGTCCTCGCGCAGCAGTCGCAGGGAGCGCTGCATGGGCCGCATGACCGCGGCGAACACGGTGATGGCGGTGACCGTGCCGACCGGAATCAACGATCCGACGATGGTGCGGGATTCGAGATTGTCACCGAGCCCGGCCGCCAGCAGCACACCCGCGGTGGCCAGCACGCCGACCCACGCGGTGCGCACCCGGCCGCGCAACACCAGCACCGCGAATACATAGGAAGAGGCGAACGCCGACCACACCGACTGCTGGCCGTGCGGATGTACCGGGAACATGGTGGTCAGGGCGGTCGCCACCGGTGGCGCGGCCGCCGTGAAGATCGCGATCGGCAGCGGCAGCGGATCCACCGGGACCACCAGCAGCAATGCCGCCGCGCCCAGCATGAGCAGGGTGCCGAGCAGTGCGGCCCAGGTCGGCGATTCACCGAAATTGCGGACCATGTAGAGCACGATGGTCGCCTGCAAGATCACCAGGAACAGCCAGGCGGCCCGGCCGCGCAGGCCCAGCAGATCCCGCAGCCCGAACCGCGGATCCAGTTCCGGCACGCGGGAATCAACGGGAACCATCGCCACCCCAGACCAATGTCACGGTGGTGCCTTCGCCCGGCGCGGACTCCACGAATCCGGAACCGCCCGCCAGTTGCCGCATTCGCCCGAGAATGCTCATCGACACCCCGAGCCGGTCCGCCGAGACGGCCGCGAGGTCGAAGCCCGCGCCGTCATCGTTGAAGACGAGACGGATGCTGCCCGCCGACACGGTGGCGGTGACGGTGCGCCGCACTTCGCGTCCGGGCACGTGCGCGTGGCGCAGGCTGTTGCGGACTGCTTCGCTGAGCGCGGCGGCGATGGTGCTGGCGGTGTGCACGGGCATGCGCAGATCGTCGTAGCCCGGCCAGGTGCGGGTGGCGAAACGGATGCTCGGATTGATCTCGTGCACGGCGGTGCGCAGGAACAGCACGGCCGAGCGGGCGTCGAGCAGGTCCGGATCGCGTTCGGTGCTGTAGCCGTCGAGTTGTTCGAGGGTGCGCTCGGATTGGCGGCGCAGCACATCCGATTGCGCGCCCGCGCGGGAGGCTTCGAGCAGGGTGGAGAGCACCGCGTCGTGAATGAGCGCGGCGAAGCGGGCGTGTTCGCGGTCGCGGGCCTGGGCGGCGGCGGCCGCGGCGGCGCGCCGGCTGGCGATGGCGGATTCGCGGTCCACACGGGCGGCGGCGCCGGTGGCGGCGGTGCCGCACCAGACGAACAGGGCCGCCAAACCGGCTGCGCGCAAGAAGTTCTCGACCACCAGCAGCGGCGTCACGTGGGCGACCGTGTAGACGGTGGAGAGTGCGGCCGAGCCGGTGGCGACCAACAGATACGCCACCGACAGCCGGGTCGGCCAGGCCAGCACCGCCGTGGTCACCGCCAAAGCGGTCACCCGGTAGGGCCACACGGTGGTGGCATCGATGCTGTGCAGATCCAGGGCGAACGGGACGGTGGCGAGCGCGCCGAGGAAACTTATTGCGGCACAACCGCATACCACGCGCACGTACTTGGATCCGGCGAACGCCGACACCACCGCGATGATCGGATACCAGCCGAAGGCCAGCAGCATGGAGACCGCCGGCCACCAGGGCGCGGCGAGCCGGCCCTGTTCGGCGATCTCCGGCAATTCGAAGCAGCACACCAGGATTCCGGCGATGCCGACCGAGATGCCGAGCCGCCGCATGATCCGGTCGTAGGCCGCGGTGGCCGGGTCGTCGGCCATCGCCAGCCCACCGGTCAAACGCTGGACGAACTGGTGCACGGCGGGCAGCGAGCGCCGAACCGGCGCGGTGTCGAGGGCGCTCGATGCGGTCATGCGCGCGGGTGCCGCTCGGGAACGGGCAGCCACCCGTCCTCGACCGCACGCTTGTACAGATCGGTCTTGGTCGGTGCGGGCCGTCCCGCGTCCGCGTACTTCTGCCGGATCCGCCCCAGATAATCATTGACCGTCTGCTCGGACAGCCCGGTCATCCGGGCCACCCGCGAAGCCTTCTCCCCCGACGCGTACAGCTGCAAAACCTGCTGCTGCCGCGGACTCAACCCCACATTCGACAACTGCGGATCCCCATCGATGGCGGCCGCCCAATCGGTGGTCACCACCTGCTCGCCACCGGCAGCCCGCCGCACCGCGCTGACCACGGTCTTCGCATCCTCGGACTTGCGTACCACCCCCAGCACGCCCGCCCGGGCCGCGGCCCGCACCATGAACGGATTATCGGCCCCGGTGAACACCAGAACCTCGATCCCCCGCTCCCGCAACGCCCGCACGTTGTCCTCCGGCGAAGACCCGTCCGCGAGCCGCAAATCCAGCACCACCAAATCCAGCCGCGGCGCCGCGGCCAGCAACTCCCCCACCGTCCCCGCGGTGGTCACCAACTCCAAATCCGCCTCGGGCGCCAACATCGCGCTCAACCCGATAGCGACAGACTCATGGTCCTCGACCAGCCCGATACGGCGAATCCCCAACTCTTGCACCTCCACGGCGGCCGTCACCTCTTCCCACACTCCACGAATCACTTGCCAAGCAGTATGCCGGTGCGCGGCCCCCTACGGTCAGCCACCAGAATTCAGGGCCTACTCCATCAGCCGAGCCGCCACCGTGGCCCCCAATTCCCAGCACCGCTCGACATCGCCCTTACTCGGCGCCCCCGAAACAATCACCGCCGCAGCCGTCTTCTCCCACCCCAACCCGGTAGCAATACTCTCGATCCCCCGCTCAGCCCCCTCGGTCCCCTGATTCCCGTGCAGGTAATACCCGAACGGCCGCCCCTTCGTGGAATCCAGCACCGGGTAATAGAACGTGTCGAACGCATGCTTCAAAGCCCCCGACATATAACCCAGATTCGCCGGCGACCCGAGCAGATACCCATCCGCCTCCAGCACATCGGAGGCCGTAACGGCCAACGCCGCCCGCCGCACCAACTCGACCCCTTCGATCTCCGGATCGGTGGCTCCCGCCACCACCGCCTCGAACATCTCCTGCGTATGCGGCGACGGAGTGTGATGAATCAACAGCAGTTTCGGCACGTCCCCGAGCCTAGGTCGTCATCGCTCCCAGTCGAAGGACTCGTCGCCCGCGAGCCCGCGTTCCAATTGCTCGTAGAACATCGCCTCCCCCACCCGCAGCCCCTCGATGGTCCGCGTCAGGTCCACTCCCGCCACGAACCGCGCGCTGTCGCGACCGACCTCGAGTGCCGCCAGCCAGCCGTCCCATTTCGCGTCGCAGAGTCCGCCGCTGGTTTCCGCCCAGAACAGGACGGTGTCCGGCGCATCCCAGGTCTTGTGGCGGCCGGCGGCCGCGAATACCAGTAGGGCCGTATGTACTTCGGATTCGATATAGCCGAGGTCGAACATGTACGCGTGTAACGCCTCGTCACGATGCGTCAGCACCGTCAGAACGGGTAGTCCCTCGCGGCCCACCGCGCGCCGGCCGCCGAAGAACTCCCTCGGTGTCACGCCGACTTCGGCTCGGGACCAGGCGGGCTGTTTACCGTCCCAGAACCAGCCGGTGAAGAGGTCCTCGGGGTTCGCGATGGCTTGCGGGCCGGGCACGGGCGTGTCCAGCCATTCTTCGAATCCGTTGCGGCTCATCGGGATCCTGGCCGCCACCATGAAACTGTCCGTCACGAGGCCGAGGTTAAACGGTGGGGGTGACAGGGTTGCGGCCGTATGATTTTCGTAAAGAAGTGGCTCGGGGGGATGGGGCGGGCATAGCGTGATCTGGTCGGGTACCGGCGGCTTCGGGGGGTGAGGTTGATGGCGGCGGACGTGGTCGGGAAGTACGGGCGGGTTACGGCTGCTATCAAGCCGGGGCGCCTCGGGGAGGTCTTGATCGAGGTGCGGGCGGGGACCGAGCGGTTTCTGGCGCGTGCCGCCGAGGGTGACGCGACGATTCCCAAGCACACCCAGGTGCTCGTGGTCGGGAGCCTGGGTGGTCGCACCGTTGAAGTTGTTGCTTTGAAATGAAGGTACATCGTGGACGCCCTGGTCTATGTCGTGGTCGGGATCGCGTTTGTCGTAGTGGCATTGGCGGTTGTCCTGTTTCGTCTCGCCTGGCGGGTCGCCGAACCCGATGAGGCGCTGATCATTTCGGGATTCCGGGCCGGTACCGGGCCGGGTGGGTCGGGTGAGAGCATGGGGTTCCGGATCGTCACCGGACGCGGCTGCCTGGTCGCGCCGGGGCTGACCAAGGTGCGCCGGATCTCGTTGGAGGCGCACGAATCTCAGATCGTGGTGCCGTGCGTCAGCTGCCAGAAGATCAATCTCGCGCTCACCGGCGTGGTGATGTACAAGGTCGGCGACGACTATCCCTCGATCGCCAACGCGGCCCGGCGCTTCCTGGATCGACCGGCGGACGAGCTGGAGACCAAGGTGCAGAACGTTTTCATCGGGCATCTGCGGGCCATCGCCGGATCGATGACCGTCGAGGACATGATCAGCGATCAGGACAAGTTCTCCGAGCAGGTGCGGGATCGGTGCTCGCAGGAGATGGAGTCGTTCGGCCTGGTCATCGACTCGTTCCAGATCCAATCCATCGCCAGCGAATCGAATTACATTGCCAACCTGGCGATTCCGCATCAGGCGCAGGTGGAGCAGCATGCCCGCATCGCCCGCGCCAATGCCGAACGTGAGGCCATCGCCCAGGAGCAGTCCGCGCAGGCGCAGATCGCTTTGTCGGTGCGCGACACCCAGATCAAGAAGGCCGGTTACCAGGCCGAGGTGGACCGGGCCACCAAAGACGCGCAGCAGCAGGGACCGCTCGCCGAGGCGACGGCCCGGCAGGCGGTGGTCGAGGTGGCGACCAAGGTCGCGCAACTGGAGGCGCAGCAGAAGGAACAACAACTCCAGGTCGATATCCGCAAACCCGCCGACGCCGAGGCGTATCGGCAGACCACCCTGGCCACCGCCGCCCGCGACGCCCGCATCAGCCAGGCCGAGGCCGACGCCCAGGAAACCCGGTTGCGCGCCGAAGCCGCTGCGGCACAGACCAAAATGCAGGCCCAAGCCGAAGCGGAGGCCATTCGCATGCGCGCCGCCGCACAAGCCGAAGCGACCCGCCTGGCCGGTCAAGCCGAGGCCGACGCCATCCAAGCGCGCGGCCTGGCCGAAGCCGAATCCGTGCGCGCCCGGATGGCGGCGGAGGCGGCCGGCATCCAGCAGCGCGCCGAGGCCATGAGCAAGAACCAGGAGGCCGTCATCGCCCAGCAGCTGGCCGAGAACCTCCCCGAGATCGTGGCCGCCGCCGCGAAACCCTTCGAGCATGTCGGCCAGTTCACCGTCCTCAACGGCGCGCAGGGCGTCACCTCGGCACTGGCCGAAATCATCCAGCAGGCCGGCACCCTCACCTCGATGGCCCGCGAATCCCTGCTGCCCGCACTGAAACTCGAAACGCCGGCAACGAACGGAGAGGTCTCGCAACACTCCTGACGGATCGGATATTGGCACGGATGAGCATCCTCGTGACACAGGTCGAGGGCACATACTGAAACCCGAAATACCTTGTCCGACTTGTTGATTACCGATTGTGAGAATGCGATGACTGACATCGATCTCGGCGTGGCCAGCGACTGGGAAGAGGGCGATACGCACGGCCGGATGCGCCTGACTCCGAGCAAGATCTATCCGAATACGCCAAAGCGCGATGTGACGATCAGCGGGCCGAACGGCATCGAGTTGTCGGTGAACACCAACTTCAGCAATACGCAGGAGGCTGACAAGATCTTCTTCACCACCTATCGCGGGACCGAGAAGGTGGTTCTCGCCGTGCTGGATTCGGACGGCAATCTGCTGATCCGGGGCCAGGTCATCGACAAGCAGTCGAACCTTTCCTACTAGCGGGCTGATTCGCGGGAACGAAGCCTCCGGAACTCGCTTCCGGAGGCTTTCGCGTGGGCGGTCAGCGCCTGGGTTGCACCGGCCGAGATGGCGGGAGTTGTCCGGAGGCGGTGACGGCGCATTGGGTGGCGATGCGGGCGGACAGATCGGGGAGGAACGGTGTGAGGTGACGGGCGACGGCCTGGCCGGTGTGCAGGAGGGTGGCCAGGATCCGGTCCAGATCCGGGTTTTCGGACGGTGATTCCCAGGGGCGGCTGTCGTTGATGTAGCGGTTGGCGGCATCGACGATGGCGCGGTGGACGAGGCGGGCTTCGGTGAAGTCGGCGTCGCCGAGGCGGGGTGGTTCGCGCAGCAGCCACCAGCGGACGGCGTCGGGGCCGTAGGTTTCGGCCAGGGCGGCGGGGTCGATGGTGTTGCCGAGGGCGGTGAGGTAGTTGGCAAGGGCGTCTCACCAGACATAGACGACCTGGGTCGGTAGAGATCGCCGGCGGCCGCGCTTGCCCGCCACAGCTTCTCGACCCCCGCCCGATGCCGGGGATCGCTGCTGGTGCGGATCACCGAGTCGATGGAGAGTGAAAGCGGCTGCGCCAGTGCGGTGAAGGCCGCCGCGTTGGCGTCCACGAACTCCTGGACGCCGATCCCCGCGGCCTCCGCCGCCAGTACGTTCTTCAGCGAATTGTCGTCGGTGCCGGTGTGCAGCCGGACCTGCTCGCCGCGCCCGCGCAGATAGCGCGCGAGCACATCGGCCTGCACCAGTTCCAGCGCGAACCCCAGGTGCGGGCGCGCGTTGACGAACGGCAGGGTGGTGGTGATGTAGGTGGTCATCGGATCCTCCGGAAAGACGGCAGGGGCTCCGACCCCGAACACGAATCGAGGCCCCGGTGGTCAGGGCCTCGAAACGGTTGTCGCGCAGCGTCAGTGGCCCCTGGAGCGGGGCATCATGGCGAGGGTCTGCGCGGACGGGTTCCCGCCCGGAATGCTACCGGCGCGACCGCCGGACCGACAGCGAATTTGCGTACCGCAGCGGGCTCCGCACTGTCATTCCGTGCCACCCTTTGAATACCAATAGGTATTCTTTCCGGCATTCCCCAGGAAACACATTGGGTGCGCGGAATTCTCGGGCAAACGCCGCACATCGATCATGAAGCGTGTGTAGCGTCGGGCTTGCTCGAGAACTCTTATGAACAAGTGGTGGCGTGGTGCTCGGTATTGACGGCTGCTTGAAACGCATCGGCGAAATTCCCGGTGCACGCAGCGTGACACTGGTAGATGGCGCGAGTGGCCTGGCGATAGCGGCGACCGGTCGGCACGAACTGGTGGACCCGGACGAAGATGCCGCTGCCACAACGGATGTGGTGCGCGCCGTGCTGGCCTGCCCGGCGCTGGCCAGCGGGGACGGCGATGAGATCAGCGAGATCATCGTGTGCGGGCCACGCGGTTACCACCTTCTGAATTTGATCGACGGCGACTTCGACGGACGCTTGTTCGTGCATGTGCTCTTCGACGAGGACAGCGGAAATCTGGCCATTGCCAGATTCCAGCTCCGCACCATTCTTGCGGAATTTGCTGGCGGCCCATCGGAATTTGCTGAGGGCCGTCATGCGCGGTGAACTGGCGGTCGAGTTGGCTCGCCTGGAATCCGAACGGCTAACCGGAGTACTACGCACCGGCGACGGCGCCTTCCACCTCATCGAGGGCGCCATCGTCGGCGCGGACTGCCGCCGCACTCCCGGCCTGGATCGCATGGTGATCGAGGCCGGGGTGGCGACCGCCGAGGACTGGCGGCGTGCCGTCACCGGCGACGCGGGACACGTGCTGGAGCGCCCGCGCCTGGAAGCCCTTGCCGTGCTGTCGGTTTTCGACGCCGCCTACTTCCTGCTGTCCGCTCCCGCGCTGGCCGAATTTCAGCCCGCTCCCCCGCACTGGCTGGCCGGCGTCTGCCATATCCCGCCCCGCGCCCTGGTGCACGAGTGTGCCCGCCGCGGCGATCAGGGCCCCTGGTCGGCGGGCCTGGTGGACCGTGTCCCCGTCGTCCCGGTGCGCCGGACCAGGCGAAAGCGCGTGGTGCTCACCGGCGGTCAGGCCGAGGTGCTCGCCGCCGCCGATGCCCGCCGCAGTATCGCCGTCATCGCCCGTGACCTGGGCCGCACCGCCTACGGCTGCCTGGTGGCCGTCCGCGACCTGACCGCGGCGGGCCTCATCGAACCACCCGCCCCGCACACCCCCGTCGTGATGACCGAGTCGATGGTCACCGAACCGGTGGTCGCCCCCGCCGTCACCGGACCGGTGCCGCTGCCCCGCAGGCGCGGGCGCGCGACCGCCATCGCGGCCCCCGCGCCGCTGCCGGTGCCGGACCTGTGGGAACCGGTGGATCGGGACATACTCGTCCGCCTGCGTGCGGCTTTGGAGGAGCTCGCGTGAACACGCGGAAGAAAAGGCTCGGATTGATGGGAAGGTTGACCAAGGTGGCGATGCCCGAACCCAACGCACAGGTGTTGGCGGAGCTGAAAGCCTTGCGGGAGCGGGTACCCCGGGTGACGGGGTCGCTGGTGGCGTCCAATGACGGACTGCTCATCGCGCACGATCTGCCCACGCAAATCGAACCGACAGGGATGGCCGCCATGACGGCCGCGCATCTCTCACTCTCGCACCGGCTCACGGTCACCGCGCACGGCGGCGGCTTCCACGAGGTGGTGGTGCGCGGCACCGGCGGCCACGTCGTCATCTACGCGGCCGGCTGGACCTCGCTGACCGTGCTCGCCGAACCCGAGATCAATATCGGCCGTCTGCATCTGGAGTCGCGCCCGGTGGCCCGCGCCATCGCCGACCATCTGGCCGTCACCGCCAAGAACGGCACCAAGGACCCGGCAACGAAAACCGAATGAAAGGAAAACGCATGTCCAACATGGATATCGCGCTGAAGGACATGATGGTGATCGACGGCTCGATAGGCGCGGCCGTCGTCGACTACAACAGCGGCATGGCGCTGGGGATGCTCGGCAGCTCCAAGCAGCTCGACCTACAGGTCGCCGCCGCCGGCAATACCGAGGTGGTGCGGGCCAAGATGCGCACCATCGAACAGCTCGGACTGGGCGAGGCCATCGAGGACATGCTCATCACCCTCTCCAACCAGTACCACATCATCCGCCCGATGACCGGGCGCAAGTCCAAGGGCCTGTTCCTGTACTTGGCGCTGGACCGGGACCGGGCGAATCTGGCGCTGGCCCGGCATCGGCTCAAGACCATCGAAGAGGATCTCGAGGTCTGAACGGCGCGCTCTGCGCTACCGTTTCGAAGTGCTTCTGGACGACTTCGAGAACAAGGACAACTGGGAGATCGCGGGTACGGGCGCGGCCCGTACGCATCTCACCACTTTCATGGAGGGTGCGCCGAACAAAGAGCCCGGAGTCTACGCGGATGGTGTTGCCGGGCGTGACATCCGGGCTCTGGTGCTGCTCGTGCGTTCGGCCACCGACGAATTCGAGGTGGAGCTCGTCCGCAAACCGGACGCGGCCTTCCCGATCGCCGGTGACCTGGCGGCGGTGAACCTGTGGATCCGTTCACCGCACGCCGCGCTCCTGGTTCACGCGCACCTGCGCGATGCCGCCGGGGCCTCGCGAGATGTGCTGCTGGGCAAGGTTTCCGGCGAACCGGAGTGGAAGCAGCTCGAAGCGGAGCTGCCCGATCCGGTCACCGATGCCGTGCTCACGGGCTTCACCATCCGGATCACGGAAGTGGTCAAGACCCAGGGCGAGGTGATGATCCTGCTCGACGATCTCACCGCGCGGACGCGTTCCTGAGCAGAACCGACAGGACCGCCGCGACCAAGGACAGCGCGGTGATCCCGGCGAAGGCGAGCTGATATCCGGAGGCCGGATCCCAGCCCGAAGCCGTTGCGCGGGACAGGATCACCGCGATGCCCGCGACCCCCACCGCGCCGCCGATGCGCTGCACGATATTGACGAACGCGGTGGCGTCGGGCAGTTGCTCGCGCCGCACGGAGGCGTAAGCCGCCGAGACCAGCGGCATGGCGGCCACCCCGGTCGCCAGTCCCGCCAGGAACAACAGCACCTCGACCAGCGCCGCGTTCGCGTTCACGGGAAGGAACACGAACGGCAGGAAGGCCACTGCGACAAGGAGATTCCCGGCGATGGCGACCCGGCCGCCGCCGAACCGGTCGGCGAGCCGCCCGCCCAGCGGCAGCATGACCACGCCGCCGGCGCCGAAGGCGATCAGCTCCACGCCGGTGCGGATCAGGCCGTCCCCGTGCAGGACCTGGAAGTACAAGGGCAGCAACACCATCGCACCGAACATGGAGCCGCCCGCGAAGAAGCCGGCGGTGTTCGCGGTGGCGAAGGCGCGATTGGCGAAGAGCCGCAGATCCAGCAGCGGGTTGGTCATACGCACCCCGCGCAGCACGAACCCGATGATGCCCGCCAGGCCCAGCAGGATCGGCAACCACACCGAAAGCGCTGTGGCGGAGCCCTTCTCACCGATCTCGGACAGTCCGTAGACCACGGCCGAGACGCCACCGCCGCCGAGCACCACACCGGCCACGTCCAGCGGTTGCGTCGCGGTGCCGCGATCCATCGGCAGATAGCGCAGCCCCAGTGCCAGGCCGATCACCCCGAGCGGGATGTTGATCAGGAACAACCACTCCCAGCTCCAGTGCGCGAGCATGAGCCCGCCGATGGTCGGGCCGAGGGCGGGCGCGCCCACCACGGCGATGCCGACCACGCCCATCACCCGGCCCATGCGCTGCGGCCCGGCCGCCTGCCCGAGGATGGTCTGCCCCGCCGGAATCATCAGCCCGGCGGCGAGCCCTTGCAGAATCCGCAGGGCGATAAGCCAATTCGCGGTCGGCGCGAAGGCGCAGGCCGCCGAGACGATGGTGAAGGCGGCCAGCGCCAGCACCCAGAGCCGCCCCACCCCGACGCGGCGGGCCAGCCAGCCGACGACGGTCAGCGAAACGCCGAGGGCGAGCAGGTAACCGCTGGCCACCCATTGAATCGTGGCCAGTGAAGCATTCAGGTCGGCCCCGATGGTGTGCAGCCCGATATTCACCAGCGAGGTGTCGAGCATGCCCATGACCGCGCCGAACACGACGACACCGGCGGTGCGCCAGACGTGAGCGGGGATCTTGTCGGATTCGACGGGTTTCGAGATGACGGGGGTTGCGTCGTCCGTGCGCGTCTGCGCCATCGGACCCCTCCTTCAGTTGTTGTTGAGCACTACAATTGCTGAGGGTAACAATGATTGAGTCACTCAACAATAGATATAATCAACGGGTGACCGAAGACCGCGAGTATCACCCCCGGGGCCTGCTGCGTTTCCCCACGTACGCACTCGGCAAGCTGCACAAGAAGTTGCATAACGAAATCGACTCCAACCTGCGCGAACACTGGGTGCTGACCTACCTCGCCGAACAGGGCGAGATCTCGCAGCAGACCATGGCCGATGCCATGGAGATCGATCGCAGCGAAGTGGTACGGCTGGTCGACAGCCTGGAGAAGGCGGGCTTGGTCAGCCGGCAGCGCGATCCCGCCGACCGCCGCAAGAACTGCCTCGTGATCACCGCGGCCGGGAATCGGGTGCGAGCGGAGACGGACGCGAAGGTCGCCGCCACCACCGAGGTACTGCTGCACCGCCTGACCCCCGCGGAACGGGCCCAGCTGCACGAACTTTCACTCAAAGCGCTCGGATACGAGCTCGGCGACCTCGAACCGTAACCAACCCGCCGGTCCGGATTGCCCGTTGCGCCCGGCCCGCGAACCGCTACCGTGTGCACGTGCCTTCTCGACCCCGGCTTCCCCGCCTACCTGCTCTGACACCCCCGCTGGACGCCCGGCGCGGGTATCACCAGGCGGAAATTCTCAACGAGCTGCGGCGACTGATCATGGAAGGCAATCTGCCGCCCGGGACCGGTATGCCGCTGGGCGAGCTGGCCCGAAGCTTCGGGGTGAGCGCGATTCCGGTGCGCGAATCGTTGCAGACGCTGATCGGTGAGGGACTGGTCGAGCACAAGCCCAACCTCGGCTATCAGGTCACCTTGCTGACCACGCGCGAGTTACGGGAGCTGTACGTGGTCCGCGAGCGACTGGAATCCGCTGCCCTCGCCGCGGCCGTCGACCGGGCCACCGCGGCCGACCACGAACTGGCCCGCGAGACCCACACCCTGCTGGAGCAGGCCATCCTGACCGAGAACGCGCTCGCCTATCACCGCGAGACCCGCAACTTCCATCTGGCCCTGGTCCGCCCGTCCGGCATGGCCCGCGTGGTGCACATGCTCGAATACGCCTGGAACATCACCGAACCCGTGCAGCCGATGGTGCACGCCAGCACCGCCGACCGCATCGTGCTGCACGCCGATCACTCCAAGCAGCTGGCCGCGTTCCTCGCCCGCGACGCCGAGGCGCTGCTGCTGGCAACCGATGAGCACCATCTCCGCTTGAACGGAGTAGTGTCGCGCCTGCCTACCGATACCGGACTTTTTGCGGAACCTGACGACGTACAAGATATATAGTTTCAGCAATACCCGGGCAATACCGACTCGATAGCGTCGCGCACACCTTTGGTTTCCGATGAACGGGACCTGACGAGATCGGATGTGCGAGATGACCGAAACCGTTGCGCCGTCGGCAGCGCTGCCGGCGACCAACGCGCCGGATTACGATCCCCGGCTGACGAACGAAGATCTGGCTCCGCTGCGCAAGCAGACCTGGGGCACCTACAACATCTTCGCGTTCTGGATGTCCGACGTGCACAGCGTCGGCGGATATGTAACCGCGGGCAGTCTCTTCGCGCTCGGCCTGCACTCCTGGCAGGTGCTGGTGGCCCTGGTCGTGGGCATCACCATCGTCTACGGGCTGTGCAATCTCGTCGCCAAGCCGTCGCAGGTGACCGGAGTTCCGTATCCGGTCATGTGCCGCAGCTCGTTCGGCGTGCTCGGCGCGAACATTCCGGCCATCATCCGCGGGCTGATCGCGGTGGCCTGGTACGGGATTCAGACCTTCCTCGCCTCGGCCGCGCTGGACGTGGTACTGATCAAGCTGTTCCCCGGGCTGGCCAAGTACGCGGTGGTCGGCGATTACGGGTTCCTCGGGCTGTCGGCGCTGGGCTGGGCGAGCTACCTGCTGCTGTGGGTGTTGCAGGCGGCGGTGTTCTGGCGGGGCATGGAATCGATCCGCAAGTTCATCGACTTCTGCGGGCCCGCGGTGTACGTGGTCATGTTCGTACTGTGCGGGTACCTGATCTGGAAGGCCGGCTGGAGCGGCATCGACCTGAACCTGGGCAAGGCGACCTTGAGCGGCTGGTCGGCGCTGCCGGTCATGCTGGGCGCGATCGCGCTGGTGGTGTCGTACTTCTCCGGGCCGATGCTGAACTTCGGTGACTTCTCGCGCTACGGCAAGTCTTTCGCGGCGGTGAAGAAGGGCAATCTGCTCGGGCTGCCGCTGAACTTCCTGGTGTTCTCGCTGCTGGTGGTGGTGACCGCGTCGCTGACGATTCCGGTGTACGGGGAGCTGATCACCGATCCGGTCGCCACCGTGGCGCGCATCGACAACACCTTCGCGATCGTGCTGGGGGCGTTGACCTTCACCATCGCGACCATCGGCATCAATATCGTCGCCAACTTCATCTCCCCCGCGTTCGACTTCTCGAACGTGAACCCGCAGAAGATCTCGTGGCGGATGGGCGGCATGATCGCCGCCGTCGGGTCCGTGGTGATCACGCCGTGGAACCTGTACAACAATCCCGATGTCATCCACTACACCCTGGAGACGCTGGGCGCGTTCATCGGCCCGCTGTTCGGTGTGCTGATCGCCGACTACTACCTGGTGCGCAAGCAGCGGATCGTCGTGGACGACCTGTTCACCATGAGCGAGCGCGGAAGCTACTGGTACCGCAAGGGTTACAACCCCGCCGCCGTGCTCGCGACCGTCGTCGCCGCGGCCGCCGCGGTGTTCCCCGTCCTGACGTCCGGCACCGTGACCGGCATGTACACCGCCGCGCAATACAGCTGGTTCATCGGCTGCGGGCTGGGATTGATCTGCTATTACCTGCTGGCCACGCGCGGACCGCTGAAGCTGTCCGTCGCCGGAAATCGGTGAGGATCATGCGAATTCGAGTCATCAACCCGAACACCACGGCGGCCATGACGGCGCTGATCGAGGCGAGCGCGAAAGCTGTCGCCGCGCCCGGGGTGCTGATCGAGGGGATCACGCCGAGCATGGGGCCGGCGTCGATCGAGAGCCACTACGACGAGGCGATGGCGGTGCCCGGCCTGCTCGCGGAGATCGCGGCGGGGGAAGCGGCGGGCGTCGACGGGTATGTGATCGCGTGCTTCGGCGATCCCGGGCTGGACGCGGCGCGGGAGCTGGCGCGCGGGCCGGTCATCGGGATCGCGGAGGCGGCCATGTACGCGGCCAGCCACCTGGGGCGCTCGTTCAGCGTGGTCACCACCCTCGCCCGCACCGCCGGGCGCGCCCACGATCTGGCGGAACGCTATGGCATGCAACGGTTCTGCGCGGGCGTGCACGCCTGCGAGATCCCGGTGCTGGAGCTCGAGGATCCCAAAGCGCGCCGCGTCATCGCCGACGCCTGCCGTGATGCCGTGCACGCCGACAATTCCGATGCGATCGTGCTGGGCTGCGCCGGCATGGCGGATCTGTGCGAATACTTGACCGAGGAGGTCGGGGTGCCGGTGGTGGACGGGGTCGCCGCCGCCACGCTGACCGTGCAATCGCTGGTGACCATGGGCTTGCGCAAGTCCGGGCGCGGGGAGTTCGCGGCTCCGCTGCCCAAACGGTACGTGGGATTGCTGAACGGATTCGGGATCGACGAGCAGGAGGATCGGGCGTGATCTTGTCACCGGATGTGCTGGCCGGGTTAGGATCTCGGCTGAACGGCGTGGACGCGGAGCTGGCGCGGGACTATCCGGGTGACCGGCCCGGGCAGCCGATCCACACCGCGTACATCAGCGGTGCCGATGCGGCGCCGGATATGCCGCGGGTGTGGGGTGCGGCGGCGCTGAAGCTGGCCGAGGCGCAACGCGGGCTGCTGAGCGAGCTGGCCGGGGACGAAGTGGTGGCGCGGGTGCTGGACGTGTTGCGGGAGCGGCCGATCCAGGATCTGCGCTTCGATTTCGAGGACGGGTACGGGACGCGTGGGGACGAAGTCGAGGACGCGGATGCGCTGCGGGCGGGGGCGGCATTGAAAGCGCTTCCGGCCGAGGTGGTTTCGCGGGGTATTCGCATGAAGGGGCTCACCACGCTGGAGTGGGCGCGGGCGGTGCGGACGCTGGAGAAGGTCCTCGAAGGTGCGGGCGGGGTGCCCGACGGGTTCGTGTTCACCGTGCCCAAGATCCGGCATATCTCGCAGGCGGATATCGCTGTCGATCTTTGTGACGCAATGGAATCCGCACACGGTCTGACTGCCGGTTCCTTGAAGTTCGAGCTCCAGATCGAAAGCCCGCAGGCCATCATCGCCGCCGACGGGACCGCGCCGGTCGCGCAGGCCATTCACCGGTCGGCCGGGCGCTGCACCGGATTGCATTACGGCACTTACGATTACAGTGCCGCGTGTGGCATCTCGCCGCAGTTCCAGTCGCTGGAGCATCCGGTGGCCGATCACGCCAAAGCGGTCATGCAGGCCGCGGCCGCGCAGACCGGGGTCTGGGTGTGCGACGGGTCCACCCAGGTGCTGCCCATCGGCACCGATTCCGAAGTGCGCGCGGCGGTTTCGCGGCATTTCCAGCTCGTCACGCGGTCACTGGAGCGCGGCTACTACCAGGGCTGGGATATGGGTCCCGGGCATCTGGTCACGCGCTGGCTGGCCACCTTCAACTTCTTCCGCAATGCGCTCGGTGTCGCCGCGCCGCGCATCAGCCGGTACCTGGATCGCCAGGGCGGCGCGGTCATGGACGAACCCGCCACCGCGCAGGCTCTCGCGACCGTGGTGTTGCGCGGGTTGGATTGCGGCGCGTTCGACGCCGGCGAGGTCATCGCCCTCGCCCCCAAAGCCACCGTCGAGGTATTGCATCAATTGCGAGAGAGGAAGATTCCGGCTCTATGAGCGACGTCGATTTCACGCTGCTTCCCGACCTGGCCGTCCGCACCCTGGGGGGCGCGGTGGTGTGGGCCAATGACGAATCCTTCGCCGAGAAGGAGAACCTGATCCGGCCGGAGGAATCCGAATACTCGCCCGCCACCTTCGGGCACAAGGGCCAGGTGTACGACGGGTGGGAAACCCGCCGTCGCCGTGGGGATTCCGGCGCTTTCCCGGCCGATGACGACTGCGACACCGCCATCGTGCGGCTGGGCGTGCCCGGTGTGATCAAGGGCGTGGTGGTGGACACCGCCTGGTTCAAGGGGAACTATCCGCCCGAGGTTTCGGTGGAAGCCATTGCGGTGGAGGGTTATCCGTCCGTCGCCGAGCTGGCCGCCGCGACCGGCTGGACCACCATCGTGGACCGCGCCAAGGTCGAAGGCGATTCGAAGAACCCCTTCACCGTCGATTCCGGCCGCCGCTGGACCCATGTGCGCCTGCGCATGTTCCCCGACGGCGGCGTGGCCCGGCTGCGTGTCCACGGCATCGCGAAACCCGATCTGCGCCTGCTCGATTCGGGCCCCTTCGATCTCGCGGCGCTGGAGAACGGCGGCCTGGTCGCCGACTGCTCCAACCGCTTCTACTCGCATCCGCAGAACGTGCTCATGCCCGGCCGCGCCCGCGTCATGGGCGACGGGTGGGAGACCGCGCGCGGCCGCGACAAGAACACCAACGACTGGGTGCTGGTCCAGCTCGTCGAAGAGGGCGTGCTGACCATGGCCGAAATCGACACCTCCTACTTCCTCTTCAACAGCCCGGGCGCCGCCTCCCTCACCGGAATCCGCGCCGACGGCAGCGAAGTGGAGCTCCTCCCCCGTACCGTCCTGCAACCCGACACCCGCCACCGCTTCGGCATCACCTCCGACGCGGCTGTCGTCCAGGTCCGCCTGGACGCCTACCCCGACGGCGGGCTGGCCCGCCTCCGCCTGACCGGCACCCTCACCGAAGCGGCCCGCACCCGCCTGCGCGCGGACCAGGAAGCGTGAATCCCCATGAGCGACTTCGACCTCGCCTATCCGCGGGACATGGTCGGCTACGGCCCCAACCCCCCGCACCCGCACTGGCCGGGTGACGCCAACATCGCCGTCAACTTCGTCCTCAACTACGAAGAAGGCGGCGAGAACAACATCCTCGACGGCGACGAAGGCTCCGAAACCTTCCTCTCCGACATAGTCCCCGCCGCGTCCTTCCCCGACCGCCACATGTCGATGGAAACCATCTACGAATACGGCTCGCGCGCGGGACTGTGGCGAGTTCTGCGGCTCTTCGAACAGCGCGACATCCCGTTGACGATCTTCGGCGTGGCTCGCGCTCTGGAACGTAATCCCGAGGCGGTTGCGGCCTTCAAACGTCTCGGCCATGAAATCGCTTGCCACGGTTTGCGGTGGATCTCCTATCAGAGTGTCGATGCCGACACCGAGCGCAAGCATATGGAGGAAGCGGTTGCCATTATCACCCGTCTCTTCGGTGAACCGCCGAAGGGGTGGTATACCGGCCGCGATTCGCCTCGGACGCGTGAATTGGTGGTCGAGCACGGTGGTTTCAGCTATGACTCCGACTCCTACGCCGACGATCTTCCCTACTGGGTGAAGGTGGGTGACAAGGACCAGCTGGTGGTTCCGTATACGCTCGAGACCAATGACATGCGGTTCTCCTCTCCCGCCGGCTTCGCTAATGGCGAGGAGTTCTTGGGCTACCTCAAGGACGCCTTCGATGTGTTGTACGCCGAAGGTGAAGGCGGGGCCCCGAAGATGCTCTCCGTGGGGCTCCACTGCCGGATTGTGGGGAAACCTGCCCGGACTAAGTCCCTGGAGCGTTTCCTCGACTATGTCCAGTCTCATGACAAGGTGTGGCTGACACGGCGCATTGACATTGCCGAGCATTGGCGCAAGGTGCATCCGGCTGGTTGAAACGGCTTGTAGCGCGGGCTGATGTGGTCCGGAACTTTGGTTGAGTTCCGGGCCACTGTTGCGTTTGGCGACGGGGTAAAAGATTAAA